>NZ_LJJF01000001.1:4747500-5005000 GCF_001625365.1 Streptomyces sp. MJM8645
ATCACCTCCTTTCTAAGGAGCACATGGCCGCTTGCAGGCGAATGTCCTGCACGGTTGCTCATGGGTGGAACGTTGACTATTCGGCACAGGAAGAGATCAGAGGTTAGTACTGCTTCGGCGTGGAACGCTTCTGGGATTGACTGTGTCGGGCACGTTGTTGGGTCCTGAGGGAACGGAAGTTGCCTCATGGAAGCCGGCCTCATCTGATGCGCTCTTCGGGGTGTTGAGGGTGTGTGACTGGTCGTTGTTTGAGAACTGCACAGTGGACGCGAGCATCTGTGGCCAAGTTTTTAAGGGCGCACGGTGGATGCCTTGGCACCAGGAACCGATGAAGGACGTGGGAGGCCACGATAGTCCCCGGGGAGCCGTCAACCAGGCTTTGATCCGGGGGTTTCCGAATGGGGAAACCCGGCAGTCGTCATGGGCTGTCACCCGCTGCTGAACACATAGGCAGTGTGGAGGGAACGCGGGGAAGTGAAACATCTCAGTACCCGCAGGAAGAGAAAACAACCGTGATTCCGGGAGTAGTGGCGAGCGAAACCGGATGAGGCTAAACCGCGATGGTGTGAGACCCGGCAGGGGTTGCCATCGCGGGGTCGTGGGATTTTTCTTGACCGGTCTGCCGGCCGGTCGGCGAGTCAGAAACCGTATGGGTAGTCGAAGGACATGCGAAAGGTCCGGCGTAGAGGGTAAGACCCCCGTAGACGAAATCTGTACGGCTCGTTTGAGAAACTCCCAAGTAGCACGGGGCCCGAGAAATCCCGTGTGAATCTGGCGGGACCACCCGCTAAGCCTAAATATTCCCTGGTGACCGATAGCGGATAGTACCGTGAGGGAATGGTGAAAAGTACCGCGGGAGCGGAGTGAAATAGTACCTGAAACCGTGTGCCTACAAGCCGTGGGAGCGTCGTCGTGGTCTTCGGATCACGGCCGTGACTGCGTGCCTTTTGAAGAATGAGCCTGCGAGTTTGCGGTGTGTAGCGAGGTTAACCCGTGTGGGGTAGCCGTAGCGAAAGCGAGTCCGAATAGGGCGTCTGAGTTGCATGCCCAAGACCCGAAGCGGAGTGATCTAGCCATGGGCAGGTTGAAGCGCGGGTAAGACCGTGTGGAGGACCGAACCCACCAGGGTTGAAAACCTGGGGGATGACCTGTGGTTAGGGGTGAAAGGCCAATCAAACTCCGTGATAGCTGGTTCTCCCCGAAATGCATTTAGGTGCAGCGTCACGTGTTTCTTGCCGGAGGTAGAGCACTGGATAGGCGATGGGCCTTACCGGGTTACTGACCTTAGCCAAACTCCGAATGCCGGTAAGTGAGAGCGTGGCAGTGAGACTGTGGGGGATAAGCTCCATGGTCGAGAGGGAAACAGCCCAGAACACCGACTAAGGTCCCTAAGCGTGTGCTAAGTGGGAAAGGATGTGGAGTCGCAGAGACAACCAGGAGGTTGGCTTAGAAGCAGCCACCCTTGAAAGAGTGCGTAATAGCTCACTGGTCAAGTGATTCCGCGCCGACAATGTAGCGGGGCTCAAGCACATCACCGAAGTCGTGTCATTGCAGCATATAGGGCCAACGCCTGCTGTGATGGGTAGGGGAGCGTCGTGTGCCGGGTGAAGCGGCGGTGGAAACCAGTCGTGGACGGTATACGAGTGAGAATGCAGGCATGAGTAGCGATACAAGAGTGGGAAACTCTTGCGCCGATTGACCAAGGGTTCCTGGGTCAAGCTGATCTGCCCAGGGTAAGTCGGGACCTAAGGCGAGGCCGACAGGCGTAGTCGATGGACAACGGGTTGATATTCCCGTACCCGCTTTGAAGCGCCAACGCTGAACCAGGTGATGCTAAGGCCGTGAAGCCGGCCCGGAGTCTTCGGACAAAGGGACGTGGTGGAGCCGCTGAACCAAGTCTGTAGTAGGTGAGCGATGGGGTGACGCAGGAAGGTAGTCCAGCCCGGGCGGTGGTTGTCCCGGGGTAAGGGTGTAGGACGAACGGTAGGCAAATCCGCCGTTCACATAGTCTGAGACCTGATGCCGAGCCGATTGTGGTGAAGTGGATGATCCTATGCTGTCGAGAAAAGCCTCTAGCGAGTTTCATGGCGGCCCGTACCCCAAACCGACTCAGGTGGTCAGGTAGAGAATACCGAGGCGTTCGGGTGAACTATGGTTAAGGAACTCGGCAAAATGCCCCCGTAACTTCGGGAGAAGGGGGGCCATTCCTGGTGACGGCACTTGCTGTCAGAGCTGGGGGTGGCCGCAGAGACCAGCGAGAAGCGACTGTTTACTAAAAACACAGGTCCGTGCGAAGCCGTAAGGCGATGTATACGGACTGACGCCTGCCCGGTGCTGGAACGTTAAGGGGACCGGTTAGCTTGGATTCGTCCAGGCGAAGCTGAGAACTTAAGCGCCAGTAAACGGCGGTGGTAACTATAACCATCCTAAGGTAGCGAAATTCCTTGTCGGGTAAGTTCCGACCTGCACGAATGGCGTAACGACTTCTCGACTGTCTCAACCATAGGCCCGGTGAAATTGCATTACGAGTAAAGATGCTCGTTTCGCGCAGCAGGACGGAAAGACCCCGGGACCTTTACTATAGCTTGATATTGGTGTTCGGTTCGGCTTGTGTAGGATAGGTGGGAGACTTTGAAGCAGCAACGCCAGTTGTTGTGGAGTCGTCGTTGAAATACCACTCTGGTCGTGCTGGATGTCTAACCTGGGTCCGTGATCCGGATCAGGGACAGTGTCTGGTGGGTAGTTTAACTGGGGCGGTTGCCTCCTAAAGAGTAACGGAGGCGCCCAAAGGTTCCCTCAGCCTGGTTGGCAATCAGGTGTTGAGTGTAAGTGCACAAGGGAGCTTGACTGTGAGACTGACGGGTCGAGCAGGTACGAAAGTAGGGACTAGTGATCCGGCGGTGGCTTGTGGAAGCGCCGTCGCTCAACGGATAAAAGGTACCCCGGGGATAACAGGCTGATCTTCCCCAAGAGTCCATATCGACGGGATGGTTTGGCACCTCGATGTCGGCTCGTCGCATCCTGGGGCTGGAGTAGGTCCCAAGGGTTGGGCTGTTCGCCCATTAAAGCGGTACGCGAGCTGGGTTTAGAACGTCGTGAGACAGTTCGGTCCCTATCCGCTGTGCGCGTAGGAGTGTTGAGAAGGGCTGTCCCTAGTACGAGAGGACCGGGACGGACGAACCTCTGGTGTGCCAGTTGTCCTGCCAAGGGCATGGCTGGTTGGCTACGTTCGGGAGGGATAACCGCTGAAAGCATCTAAGCGGGAAGCCTGCTTCGAGATGAGCACTCCCACCTCCTTGAGAGGGTAAGGCTCCCAGTAGACGACTGGGTTGATAGGCCGGATATGGAAGCCCTGTGAGGGGTGGAGTTGACCGGTACTAATAGGCCGAGGGCTTGTCCTCAGTTGCTCGCGTCCACTGTGTTGTTCTGAAACAACGACCCCAACCCGTTTGGCTACGGGGTTGGTGCGGTTGACAGTTTCATAGTGTTTCGGTGGTCATAGCGTGAGGGAAACGCCCGGTTACATTCCGAACCCGGAAGCTAAGCCTTACAGCGCCGATGGTACTGCAGGGGGGACCCTGTGGGAGAGTAGGACGCCGCCGAACAATCATTCACAGAGAACCCCCATCCGGGAAACCGGATGGGGGTTCTTTGCGTTTCCGGCCCACGGGAGCACCTCACCAGGGCCCCACGAAAGTCCCCACGAAAGTTCAAAAAAGTTCGGCCGGCCATGTCGAGAACCCGTGGCTGGCTCCGTCCCCGGGGTGGACGCGGCCACAATGGGTCGCACCAGCACCGAGGAGAACATCATGGCCAAGTACCTGCTGCTCAAGCACTACCGAGGCGCCCCGGCTCCGGTCAACAACGTGCCCATGGACCGATGGACGCCCGAGGAGATCTCGGCGCACGTGCGGTACATGCAGGACTTCGCGGACCGGCTGGAGAAGACCGGCGAGTTCGTCGACGGCCAGGCACTCGCTCCCGAGGGGACGTTCGTCCGGTACGACGGCGAGGGGCGCCCGCCGGTGACCGACGGCCCGTTCGCCGAGACCAAGGACCTGATCGCCGGCTGGATGGTGATCGACGTCGACAGCTACGAGCGCGCCGTCGAGCTGGCCGGGGAACTGTCGGCCGCTCCCGGGGCGGGCGGGCGGCCGATCCACGAGTGGCTGGAGCTGCGTCCGTTCCTGGCCGCGCCGCCCACCGTCACCGAGTGACCTCCCCGGTGGACGAAGTCCTGCTCCGGAGCCTCGCGCCGAGCGTGCTCGGTATCCTCGTCCGCCGCGGAGCCGACTTCGCGGCGGCCGAGGACGCCGTGCAGGACGCGCTGGTCGAGGCGGTCCGCGTCTGGCCGGCCGACCCGCCGCGGGACCCCAAGGGCTGGCTGGTCACCGTGGCCTGGCGCCGGTTCCTCGACGGGGCCCGGGCGGACGCGGCCCGCCGCCGACGCGAGGACCGGGTCGAGGAGGAACCGGAGCCGGGGCCCGCGTCCGCGGTGGACGACACGCTCCAGCTCTACTTCCTGTGCGCGCACCCGTCGTTGACGCCGTCGTCGGCGGTCGCGCTCACGTTGCGGGCCGTGGGTGGGTTGACCACCCGCCAGATCGCCCAGGCCTACCTGGTGCCCGAGGCGACCATGGCGCAGCGGATCAGCCGGGCCAAGCGGACCGTCTCGGGGGTGCGGTTCGACCGGCCCGGCGACGTCGCCACCGTGCTGCGCGTGCTCTACCTGGTCTTCAACGAGGGCTACTCCGGGGACGTCGACCTCGCCGCCGAGGCCATCCGGCTGACCCGGCAGCTCGCGGAGGCGATCGACCACCCCGAGGTGGCGGGGCTGCTCGCCCTGATGCTGCTCCACCATGCCCGGCGCGGGACCCGGACCGCGTCTGACGGGAGCCTGGTGCCGCTCGCCGAGCAGGACCGTGGCCGGTGGGACACCGGGTTGATCGCCGAGGGCGTCGGGATCCTGCAAGCGGCCCTCGGCCGCGACCGGTTGGGCGAGTTCCAGGCCCAGGCCGCCATCGCGGCGCTCCACGCCGACGCGCCCACCGCCGAGGAGACCGACTGGGTGCAGATCGTCGAGTGGTACGACGAGCTCGCCCGCCTGACCGAGAGCCCGGTCGTCCGGCTCAACCGCGCGGTGGCCGTCGGTGAGGCCGACGGACCGCGCGCCGGGCTGGCGGCACTCGGGGAGCTGGACGGCTCGCTGCCCCGCCACACGGCGGTGGCGGCGTACCTCCACGAGCGCGACGGCGACCTGGAGACGGCGGCCCGGCTGTACGCCGAGGCGGCCCACCGGGCCCCCAACCTCGCCGAGCGCGACCACCTGACGCGCCAGGCCGCCCGGCTCAACGCCCGTCGGCGTCGCTGACGGACCAGGTGGGTGACGCCGCGTCACCACGGCCTGCCCGTTGAAGGAACGGGACCACCCGACGGGGCCGTCCGTACGGCGATGGCTCAGAGGCGGCCGGCGGCCTTGAGGGCGAGGTAGGTGTCCGCGAGGGCGGGGGCGAGTTGGGCGGGGGAGGCGTCGAGGACGGTGACGCCGTGGCGGCTGAGGAGGTCGGCGGTGGCACGGCGGTCGGCGCGGGTCTGTTCGGCGGCGGCGGCGCCGTAGACGGCCTCCAGGGTGCCGCGCCCGGCGGCGAGGGCGTCCAGGTGGGGGTCGGCGACGGAGGCCAGGACCACCTCGTGGCGCTTGGTGAGGAGCGGCAGCAGCGGGCGCAGGCCGTCTTCGACCGGGGCCGTGTCGAGGCCGGTGAGCAGGACGATCAGCGAGCGGTGCGGTGCCATCTTGAGGGCGGTGGAGACCAGTGAGCGCATGTCGGTCTCGTGCAGGGCGGGTTGGAGGGAGGCCATCGCGTGGGTGAAGGCCGGCAGGATCTCGCTGGGCGAGCTGCCGGCGACCGCGGCGCGCTTGCGGGCGTCGTGGGCGAGCAGGTCGACGCGGTCGCCGGCGCGGGTGGCGAGGGCGGTGAGCAGCAGGGCGGCGTCGAGGGCGGCGTCGAGGCGGGGTGCGTCGCCGACCCGGCCGGCGGAGGTGCGGCCGGTGTCGAGGACGACGAGGATGTGCCGGTCGCGTTCGGGGCGCCAGGTGCGGACGGCGACGGTGTTGCGGCGGGCGCTGGCCCGCCAGTCGATGGAGCGGACGTCGTCGCCGGGCAGGTACTCGCGCAGGGAGTCGAACTCGGTGCCCTGGCCGCGGGTCAGGACGGAGGTGCGGCCGTCGAGTTCGCGCAGCCGCGCGAGCCGGGAGGGCAGGTGCTTGCGGCTGTTGAACGGGGGCAGGGCGCGGACCGTCCAGGGCAGGTGGTGCGAGCCCTGGCGGCCGGCCAGGCCGAGCGGCCCGAGCGAACGGACCGTCACCCGCCGGGCGTGGTGGTCGCCGCGGCGGGTCGGGGTGAGTACGGTGACGGCCCGGCGCCGCTCGCCGGCGGGGACGTGCAGGGTGTGCCGGGAGGCGGCCTCGGCGGTGCCCGGCCGCCAGGCGGACGGGGCCCAGGCGTCGCGGATCCGGGCTCGGAGGGGCCGCCCGGAGGGGTTGGTGACGGTCAGTTCGACGGAGGCGGGTTCGCCGAGCCGGACGGTGGTGTCGCCGCCCCGGCCGAGTTCCAGGCTGCGGACGGGGGCGGCGAGCACCAGGTCGATCACGGCGGCGAGCAGCACGGTGCCGGTGACGAGGCCGATCCCGGCCCAGGACGGCAGCAACAGGCCCACGACGAGCGTGCCGAGCGCGGCGAGCAGGGCGGTTCGCCCGGTGAGGGCCATGCGGTGCGCTCCTTCGGGAACGGGTGGTTCAGCGGGGGGCGGGCGTCTGGGTGAGGACGGCCTGGATGACGGAGTCGGCGGTGACGCCCTCCATCTCGGCCTCGGCGCGCAGCGCGACGCGGTGCCGCAGGGTGGGCAGGGCCAGGGCCTTGACGTCGTCGGGGGTGACGTAGTCGCGGCCGGCGAGCCAGGCCCAGGCGCGGGAGGCGGCCAGCAGGGCGGTGGCACCGCGCGGCGAGACGCCGATGGACAGCGACGGGGACTGCCGGGTGGCCCGGCAGAGGTCGACGATGTACGCGAGGATCTCGGGGGAGACGGTCAGCTTGGCGATCTGCTCGCGGGCGGCGGCGAGGTGCGCGGGCCCGGCGACCGGGCGGACGCCGGCGGCGGCGAGGTTGCGGGGGTCGAAGCCGGCGGCGTGCCGGGACAGGACCTGGAACTCCTGGTCCCGGTCGGGCAGCGGCAGGACCAGCTTGAGCAGGAAGCGGTCCAGCTGGGCCTCGGGCAGCGGGTAGGTGCCCTCGTACTCGACCGGGTTCTGGGTCGCGGCGACCAGGAACGGGACGGGCAGCGGGCGCGGCACGCCGTCGACGGTGACCTGGTGCTCCTCCATGGCCTCCAGCAGGGCGGCCTGGGTCTTCGGCGGGGTGCGGTTGATCTCGTCGGCGAGCAGCAGGTTGGTGAAGACCGGGCCGGGCTGGAAGGAGAACTCGGCGGTCCGGGCGTCGTAGACGAGGGAGCCGGTGACGTCACCGGGCATCAGGTCGGGGGTGAACTGGATGCGCTTGGTGTCCAGGTTGAGCGCGGTGGACAGGGTGCGGACCAGCAGGGTCTTGGCGACGCCGGGGACGCCCTCCAGCAGGACGTGGCCGCCGCAGAGCAGGGCGACGACGAGGCCGGTGACGGCGGCGTCCTGGCCGACCACGGCCTTGCCGATCTCGGCGCGCAGGGCGGTGAGTGCGGCGCGCGGGTCGACGGCGGTGTCGGGGGTGCCCGGGGTGGCAGCCGCCGCGCCGGGGGTGCTGGACGGGGTGGCGGTGGCCTGTTCGGTCACGGGTTCCGTACCTGCCTTTCGAGGGCGTCGAGGTCGTCGGCGAGCCGCAGCAGTGCGGCGTCGTCGGTCGGGGGCGGGCCGAAGAGGAGGGCCCGGACGTCGCCGGCGGGCTGCTCGGGGAGGCGGTCGGCCACGGCCGCGCACAGGGTGTCGGGGTCGGGCGCGCCGGCGTGGAGCGGGACGCCCAGGGCGGGGGCGAGGCGGTGCGCGGCGGCCCGGCGCAGGGCCTCGGCGGCGCGGCCGCGGGCCTTGGCGCGGCGGTAGAGCCGGGCGCGGCCCTCGGTGGTCTCGGCGGCGCGGACCACCACGGGCAGGTTCTCGCTGATCACCGGGCCGAGTCGGCGGCCGCGCCACAGGGCGGTCAGGACGGCCGCGGCGGCGAGCTGGTAGCCGGCCCAGCGCCAGCCGTCCGGGATGTAGTCGCCGAAGGTCTTGTCCCGGGTGCCCTGGGCGGGCGGGACGCTGTAGTCGGGCAGGTGCCAGGTGAGGCGGGGCTGGGAGCCGAGCAGGCCGAGGGCGAGGGCGGCGTTGCCGTCCTTGGCGAGCTGCTCGTTGTGCAGGAAGGCGCCGGTGCCGAGCACGATGACGTCGCCGCCGGCGGTCGGGGCGCTGACCAGCGGGTAGCCGTGGCCGCGCGGGTAGCAGCCGGCGCCGCGGCTGCCGCTGGTGTAGAGCATCCCGCCGATCTCGGCGCTGCCGGCCCGCACGGCCTCGGTGAGCGGGCACTGTGCGGCGGTGCTGCGGACGGAGGCGTAGGAGGGCCCGCCGTCCTCGTCGGAGGGGCGGATGCCGGGGGCCAGGGCGCTGAGTGCGGCCGGACCGGGGGCGATGAGGACGAGCCGGCTGTGCCGGGCTGCGGCGACGGCGCGCAGTTCGGCGGGGCCGAGCAGGTCGGGTTCGGGCAGGACGAGGGTGTCGGCGCCGCCCGGGTGGCTGATGAGGTCGGTGGTGAGGTCGGCCTTGAGGCCCTGGTGTTCGAGCAGCGCGAGGACGGCGTGGGTGCCGTCCTGGTCGTAGGAGCGCGGGTCGAGCGGCGGGTAGCGGCGGTCCTGGCCGAGGGCGGCCACGGCGGTGGCGCCGATCAGCAGGATGGCGAGGACGAGCAGGTACCAGCGGGCCCGGCGCCAGAGGCCGCGGCCGGTGAGGGCGAGGCTGGTCGTGGCCGTCCCGTCGGGGGCAGGGACGGCGGGCGGCTGCGGCGCGGGCGGCGCGGGGGTGGTGCTGGTCATGCCGCTCCTCCCAGGGCCGGGCGGGCGCGTTCCAGGGTCCGGTCGAGCTCGCGCAGCAGCTGGTACGCGGCCTGGTCTGCGGTGCGCTCGCCGTAGGCGATGTCGTCGAAGGTGCGGGCGGCGGCGGCCAGGGCGGCGGCGTGGTCGGGCAGGGCCCGGCCGGCCTCGGTGGCGGCCTCGTCGGCGGTGCGGCCGGGGCGGACGTCGAGCAGGGTGCGTTCCTCCAGGGCCCGGACCAGGGCTCGCATCTGCGCGCGGACGGCCTCGTTCCAGTGCCCGGCGGCGGCGTGCCGTTCGGCGTCGGCCCGGTACTGGCCGGCGCCGCGCGGTCCTTCGACGCCGTAGACGTCGAGGACGGTGCGGGCCGCGCGCCGTGGAGCGCCGAGGCGCCACCAGAGGGCGGCGCCGATCAGCAGGGCGACGATCAGGAAGAGCACCAGGCCGGTGGTGCCGCTGGTGCCGTTGCCGGAGATGCTGTCGAGCGCGTCGGTGATGTGGTCGTTGAGCCAGGTCATGACCCGTTCCAGGACGCTCGGGTCGTGCTTGTGGTACTCGGCGTTGAGCAGCTCGTCGCGGGCGGCGTCGCGGGCCGGGTCACGCGGGACGGTGACCGGGGCGCCGTCCGCGACGAGGAGCCTGTCCCCCCAGGTAGGCATCCGGGTCAGCGCCTCGCGGGGGGTCGGCCGGCCTGGTCGCCCCAGCCGGTGGCGCCGGGCTCGGCGAGGCCGGCGGCGCGGGCGAGTTCGATGTCCAGGGCCTCGCGGCGGATCCGCTGGTCGATGTAGATGAGGACGCCGAGGGCGGCCCGGAAGGGGATGGTGAGGGTCGCGGCGATGATGCCGGCGATCGCGGTGGTGATCAGCATCGCGGTGGGCTCGTGGGCCGCGGTGAGGTCGACCTGGCGGTCGAAGTCGCTGAAGCCGAGGACGAGTCCGGCGAAGCGGAACGGGATCGCGATGACCATGGCGACGATGAAGGTCAGCACCTCGCCGAGCAGCGAGATGCCGAAGATGCGCCACCAGGAGCCGAGGGTCAGGCGCCGGGAGCGGGACAGTGCGGTCCGCACGCCCTGCTTCTCCAGCATCAGGGCGGGGGCGGCCAGGCTGAACCGGATCCACAGCCAGAACCCGACCGGGATGGTCAGGATGCCGACGAGGAAGAGGAGGGCCTCCGTCCCGGGGTCGCCCGCCGAGCCGGTGGCGTAGAAGTACCAGGGGCTGAAGCCGAGCAGCACCACGCCGCCGGACATCAGGCCGGTGAGCAGGGTCAGCCCGAGCAGCTGGGGCAGCCGGCGGCGGGCGTCGCGCCAGGCGTCCCCGGCGGTCGCGGACTGCCCGAGGACGGCGCGGCTGACGACCATGGTGAGCAGCGCGGTGGCGACCACGCCGAGCAGCACCGTCAGCGGCATCGAGGCGAGCATGGTCGTCACCTGGGTGGCGGGGCCGGTCTTGCCCTTGACCAGCAGCTGGGCGGCGACGTTTCCGGCCTGCTCGACGATGGCGATGCCGAGGGAGAGGGCGAGGGTCGTCCGCCAGTGCTTGCGGATGGTGGCGACGGAGCCGTCGAGGAGTTCGCCGAGTCCGAGCGGGCGCAGCGGGATGACGCCGGGCTTGGGGCTCTGCGGAGCGCCCCAGCCGTAGGGGTGGTGGCCGCCCGGTGCGGGCCGGCTCCAGTCGGGCCGGGCCTGCTGGCCGTTCCAGCCGGGGGCCGGGGCGCCCTGCGGTGGTGCCGACGGCCCGGGCACGGCGGCGGGCGCGTCGGCCGGGGGCCGGGCGTCGTCGCGGGGCGGCTCGGGCGAGCCGGGCGAGGCCCAGCCCGGAGTGTCGGTCATCACTGCTCCTCGGAGGGGCGTCACGGGCGCGGTTCCGGGCGGATCTTTCGCCCGCGCGCAGCGCCCATCGTGCCATGGGGCCTGGGGAGGCCCCATGGGTATCCGGCCGCTGATCGGAAACGGGGGCCTTCCGGTGGTCGGGCGGTGGGCCGCGGACCGTTCGAAGGCGTTCCGACCGGGCACATTCGCCCGGTATGGCCGGAATTAACCGGTGAGGGGAGTTGGCCGTTGTGGAGCATTGGCACTGCTGTGCGGCAGGTCACAATGCGGTAATGAGAGGATGGACGCATGAAGGGACGCGTCCTCGTCGTTGATGACGACTCCGCACTGGCCGAGATGCTCGGTATCGTGCTGCGTGGTGAGGGTTTTGAGCCGTTTTTCGTCGCGGATGGAGACAGGGCGCTAGCCGCGTTCCGGGAGACCAAGCCGGACCTGGTCCTGCTCGACCTGATGCTGCCCGGTCGGGACGGTATCGACGTCTGCCGGCAGATCCGGGCGGAGTCCGGTATTCCGATCGTCATGCTGACCGCGAAGACCGACACGGTCGACGTCGTGGTGGGCCTGGAGTCGGGTGCCGACGACTACGTCACCAAGCCGTTCAAGCCCAAGGAGCTGGTGGCCCGGGTGCGTGCCCGGCTGCGCCGTGCCGAGGAGCCGACGCCCGAGCAGCTGACCATCGGCGACCTGGTGATCGACGTGGCCGGCCACTCGGTGAAGCGGGACGGCCGGGGCATCCCGCTGACCCCGCTGGAGTTCGACCTGCTGGTCGCGCTGGCCCGCAAGCCCTGGCAGGTGTTCACCCGCGAGGTGCTGCTGGAGCAGGTCTGGGGCTACCGGCACGCGGCGGACACCCGCCTGGTCAACGTCCACGTGCAGCGCCTGCGGTCCAAGATCGAGAAGGACCCGGAGCGCCCCGAGATCGTGGTGACCGTCCGTGGCGTCGGCTACAAGGCCGGACCCAGCTGACGTGACGCACCTGGCTGACGAAGCCCCGTCGGGTTCCGCGACCGACGGGGCCGACGCGGTTCGCGGGTCCGTGCTGAGTTCGACCACCCGCCGCCGGCGCCGGGCGGCCGCGTTCGCGCTGCTGACCCGTCAGCTGCGTCGGCCCGCGCGCCGGGTGACGGCGCTGTACCGCCGGTCGATCCAGCTGCGCGTGGTGGCGGTCTCGCTGCTCGCGTCCATCGCGGTCGTCCTGGTGCTCGGCGTGGTCGTGATGGCGCAGGTGCGCACCGGCCTGCTCGGCACCAAGATGGCGGCCGCCCGCGAGCAGGCCAGGATCGGGTTCCAGGCGGAACTGAAGAAGATCGACGAGGCGAAGGACCAGCGGCTGCGGGTCGGCGCCACGCCCGACCCCACCATCGAGGAGACCGGCACCTGGCTGCTGCGCCAGGTCAACGACCTGGCCGCGAGCGGGCAGACCGTCTACTCGGTGATCGCGATGGCCGCCGGCACCGACGCCATCGTCCCGGAGAACGGCTTCGCGCCGCGCTTCTCGGGCGACATCCTGCCCAGCAGCGTCCCCGACACCCTGCGGGACAGGGTCCACTCCGAGCCCGGCCAGATGTTCGACCAGCCGGCCCGGATCCACCGGGCCGACGAGCGGACCGAGCCCGGGCTGGCCCTCGGCATGCAGTTCACCGGCCCGGCCGGCAACAGCTACCAGATGTTCTACGTGTTCTCCTTCGGCCAGGAGACCGACACCCTCGACCTGATCACCGGCACCCTGGCGACCGCCGGCGTGTTCGTGGTGATCCTGATGGGCGGCATCGCCTGGGTCGTGGTGCGCCAGGTGGTCACCCCGGTCCGGATGGCCGCCGGCATCTCCGAGCGGCTCGCCGACGGGCACCTGGAAGAACGGATGAAGGTCACCGGCACGGACGACATCGCCCGCCTCGGCGAGTCGTTCAACCGGATGGCCAATGCCCTCCAGGCGCAGATCCGCCAGCTGGAGGAGCTGTCCCGGGTGCAGCGGCGCTTCGTCTCGGACGTCTCGCACGAGCTGCGCACCCCGCTGACCACGGTCCGGATGGCCGCGGACCTCATCTACGACAGCCGCGAGGACCTGGACCCGATGGCGGCCCGCTCGGCGGAGCTGCTGCAGGGCCAGCTGGACCGCTTCGAGTCGTTGCTCGCCGACCTGCTGGAGATCAGCCGCTTCGACGCCGGCGCCGCGATCCTGGACGGCGAGCCGGTCGACCTGCGCGACATCGTCGCCCGGGTGGTGGAGGCCGCCGACCCGCTGGCCCAGGCCAAGGGCAGTGCGGTGGTGATCCGCGGCGACGGCGAGCCGGTCGTCGCCGAGGTGGACTCCCGCCGGATCGAGCGCATCCTGCGCAACCTGGTGGTCAACGCCCTGGAGCACGGCGAGGGCCGCGACGTGGTGGTCCGGCTGGGCTCGGCCGACGGCGCGGTCGCGGTCGGCGTGCGCGACTACGGCATCGGCCTCAAGCCGGGCGAGGCGTCCCGGGTGTTCCACCGCTTCTGGCGGGCCGACCCGTCCCGGGTGCGGACCACCGGCGGCACCGGCCTCGGCCTGTCCATCGCGGTCGAGGACGCGCACCTGCACGGCGGCTGGCTGCAGGCCTGGGGCGAGCCCGGCGGCGGCTCGCACTTCCGGCTCACCCTGCCGCGCACCCGGGGCGGCGAGATCAGCCGGGCACCGTTCCGGCTGGAGCCGGAGGACTCCCGCAACAACCGGGGCCTGGGCACCTACGGCGCGCCGTACCGGCGGGCGATCAGCCCGGCCGGCGCGACCGCGATGACCGCGGCCGAGGAGCAGGCGGAGACGCCGGAAGGGCCCGTCAACGGCTTCGGCAGCGGGCTCGGCGGGGTGCTGAACATCGGCCCCGACCTGGGCAAGCGCCGGTTGCCCGAAGGGCCGCGCGCGGACCCCTCGGACGTCCGGACGGCGGGGACCGGGTACGGTGCCACCGGCGCCCAGGTGATGGTGGACCCGACGCCCGGACGGCCGTCGGTGGCACAGCGGACGGCGGAGCCGGACGTGACGGGTGGGATGGGCGGGACGGACCTGGAGGGGTCGCAGCGTGCGAAGGACGAGCAGCAGGACTGAGCCGCGGTTCACGGCGGTGGCCGGCGTGGTGCTCGGCGCCCTGGTGGCGAGCGGCTGCGCGGCCATGCCGGACTCCGGCGGCATCTCCAGGGTGGAGCTGTCGCAGGGGGCGGCCGACAAGAACCTGCAGGCCAAGGTCTACCCGGTGGCGCCGGCCAAGGGCGCCAAGCCGCGCGCCCTGCTGACCGGGTTCCTGGACGCGGTGACCGCCGACGAGGGGTACGAGACCGCGCGCCAGTACCTCACCGAGAACGCCTCCGCACACTGGAACCCGGACGCCGGCATCCAGGTGCTCTCCGCCGCCACCCCGAACCTCCCGGCCGGCCAGGAGATCGCCGACACCGACACCAGCGTCTCCGCGACGGTGACCGGCTCGCTGATCGCCAGGATCGACGAGAAGCACTCGTACCTGGCCGAGGGGCAGCGGGACGTCTCGGCCGACTTCACCCTCGTCCGGGAGAAGGACGGCGAGTGGCGGATCGACAAGCTGCCGGCCGGCGTGATCATGAACGAGACCAACTTCAACAACAGCTACCGCCAGGTCGACCGGTACTTCTACACCACGCCGGACCCGTCCTCGACCGTCACCGGAAGTGCCGGCCAGCAGGTCCTGATCCCCGACCCGATCTACCTGCGGCGCCGGATAGACCCGCTGACCGCCGCCGCCAAGGCCCTGGTCGCCGGGCCCTCGACCTGGCTCGCGCCGGTCGCCCGGACGTCCTTCCCGAGCGGCGTCAGCGTCGACCGGGTGAGCGTCGACGACGGCCGGATCGCCCACGTGCAGCTCGGCGGGGCGGACGTCAGCGAACCGGTGTCCTGCCGGCGGATGGCGACCCAGCTCTTCTACACCCTCGCCGACCAGGGCAAGGGACAGGTCGAACGGCTTGAGCTGAAGGGCCAGCGGGGCAACTGCTTCGCCAGCCGCAACGACCTGCCGGCCACCGGCCCCGGCGCCCTGGCCGGGCCGCTGCCCGCGCAGCAGTACTACCAGCGCGCCGACAACGGCCTGCTGATGGTCACCGACGAGCAGCGCAACGGCGAGCCGGTGCGCGGCGTCCTCGGCAAGCCGCAGCCCGCCGGCAAGGCGCCGCTCGGCACCACGGCCGTCAGCCGGGACGGCTCCCGGGCCGCCGCCATCAGCGGGGACGGCCACCAGCTCTACTCGGTGCCGCTGGCGGACAGCGCGGTGGCGCTGCCCGACCCGGTGCTCACCTCGCCGGTGAAGACCGCCGACAAGGAGGACGGCCTCGCCTCGCCCAGCTGGGACGGCCGCGGCGACCTCTGGGTGGTGGACCGCAACCCGCAGGGCCCGCGGGTGGTGATGGTCCGCGGCAACCGGACGTACCCCGTCGCGGTCGAGGGGCTGGACGGGCAGACCGTACAGGCCCTGAAGATCTCCTCGGACGGCGCCCGGGCCGCCCTGGTGGTCAAGACCGCGGGCGTGCCCAGCCGCTCGCTGTACTTCGGCCTGGTGGTGCACGGCGGCACCCCGGAGGCGCCGACCGCGCGGATCACCGGCCTGCGCCGGGCGGCCCCCTCGCTCACCGATGTCGCCTCGGTCTCCTGGGCGGAGGCCGACCAGCTGCTGGTGCTCGGCAAGGAGGCCGACCGGATCAAGCAGCTGTACTACATCGGCACCGACGGCACACAGAGCGCCGACACCACGCTGCAGGCCGAGAACATGCTCACCGTCTCGGCCTCCGAGTCCCGGGGCAACGTCCTGGCCCAGGCGCCGGCGGTGCTCGCGGCGGCCGGAGGCGCGATCTACCGCCTGATCGGCAGTCAGTGGCGCGAGGTCCAGTTGGCCGACAAGGCCGGGTCCTTCTTCTACGCGGGCTAGGAACCCGCCAGCCAGGCCCTGACGCGCAGTTTCCTGAGGCCCCGACCCCCTGGTGCCCCGTCGGGCCGATCGGTGCCTCAGCCGGGCCGGTGCGCGGTGGCGGCGACCGCGGCGCCCGCCCGGGCGGGCAGTCCGGCGTCCGCCAGTGCCCGGGCCGCCTCGGCGAGGCTGGCACCGGTGGTCACCAGGTCGTCCACCAGGACCGGCTGACAGCCCAGCAGGGCGCGCCGGGCACGCGGCAGCACGGTGAGCGCGCCGTGCAGGTTGCGGTGGCGCTCGGCCGCGCTCAGCCCGGCCTGGTCGGCGACCGGGCGGGCGTGCCGCAGCAGCGGCTCGGCCCGGGCGTCCAGGCCGGACCGGCGCAGTGAGCGGGCGGCGGCCCCGGCCAGCCGCAGCGTCGGGTCGTGGCCGCGGGCGCGGACGGCGGAACGGGCCGAGGGCATCGGGACCAGCAGCAGCGGCGCGGCCCCGGCACGCGGCCCCAGGGCGGAGCGGACGGCCCGGCCGAGCGCCTCGCCGAGCGGGCCCGCCAACCGCAGCGCGCCGCGCTCCTTGTGGGCGAGCAGCAACTGCCGGACGGGGTCGGCGTACGGGGCGGCGGCGTGCGCCCAGGGCAGCAGCGTGGGGCCGGGCCGGGTGGCGGCCAGCGCGTGCCGGCAGGCCGGGCAGAGCTGGGTGCGCTCGGTGCCGCAGCCGGCGCAGCGGGCCGGGACCAGGACGTCCAGCAGTCCGGCCAGTGCGTGGCCGAACGGCCCTTGGGCGGACGGCGGACGGGTGGGGGCGGAGGGTGGTGGCATGGCTGCTCCTGGCGACGGCAGGCACGGAGAGTGAGCAAAGGATGCGCCGTACGGGGGGTGTTGTCCAGGTATTTACCCGTGCTTCACTCGCAGGAGGGTAGACAGGGTCCAACAGCTTGACCGCCCGCCCGCAGTATCGGGTCATACCCGACTCCGCGCCTGGGGAGGCGAAAACCCCGTGTGAGGTGTTCGATAAAGCTCCAAGGGGTTTCAACCGTCCCTGGTGGGGAGGAAGTGAGGTGAGGGCCAGTCGTTTCCCGCCGCTGGCGGCGGGGGCGGGGGGCCGGCAGTGGATGGGCTGGTCCAGCTGGGTCTCAGTCCGGTCCGGTAGCACCCGGATCGGCGTCAGCACGAGGGATCGGAGTTCTGCGTGGACATCGTCGTCAAGGGCCGCAAGACCGAGGTGCCCAAGAGGTTCCGCGAGCACGTGGCCGAGAAGCTGGAGAAGGTCCAGAAGTTCGACGGCAAGGTGATCAGCCTCGACGTCGAGGTGTCCAAGGAGCACAACCCGCGGCAGGCCGACCGGTCCGAGCGGGTGGAGATCACTCTCCGTACCCGTGGGCCGGTGATCCGGGCCGAAGCCGCCGCCGCCGACCCGTACGCGGCGCTCGACCTGGCCTCGGCGAAGCTCGACGCCCAGCTGCGCAAGTCCGCGGACCGGCGCCGAGTGCACAAGGGCGGCAACGGCCGCACCCCCATCAGCGTCGCCGAGGCGACCGCGGCGCTGGCCGCGCTGCCGGACACGGCGGCGCCGGAGGGCGAGACCAACGGGGCCGTCCGCAAGACCATGATGGGATCCCTGGAAGTGGAGGGCGAAGGCCCGCTGGTGGTCCGGGAGAAGACCCACCCGGCCGCCCCCATGGCGCTGGACCAGGCGCTGTACGAGATGGAACTGGTCGGCCACGACTTCTACCTCTTCGTGGAGAAGGACAGCGGCCTGCCGAGCGTCGTCTACCGCCGTCACGGCTACCACTACGGCGTCATCCACCTGCAGACCGACGGGTCGGCCGGCGCGGGTAGTGGCGCGGGCGGGGCGATCGGCGAAAGCGACGACGAGGACTGACCGTCCGAAGACAATCCTGGAGGGGTGACCCCGGCGGCCGAGTCCGCCGGGGTCACCGGCGTTTCGGGGCAGGGCGGCTGGAGCGGGAGTCGAGGGCCGGCCCGGGAGGTCACCCGATGCGGAACGGCGGCGTCGGAGGGTGACCGCAACGGCCGCGCGGCGTGGAATGATTGGCGCACGACGACCCGCGAAGGGGGAGGAGCGGATGGGGGATCACTTCGGGCTGGGGCCCGCTACGGGGCCGGTCACCGGACTGTCACCGGGACCGGAGGAGGAACCCGCGTACGCGCCGCACCGGGGTGAGCCGATCCGCGTGCTGGTGGTGGACGACCACGCGTTGTTCCGCAGGGGGCTGGAGATCGTGCTCGCGGAGGAGCCGGACATCAAGGTCGTCGGCGAGGCCGGCGACGGCGCCGAGGCCGTGCTGAAGGCTGCCGACCTGCTGCCGGACATCATCCTGATGGACGTCCGGATGCCGCGCCGCAGCGGGATCGAGGCCTGCACCGCGATCAAGGACGTGGCACCCAGCACCAAGATCATCATGTTGACGATAAGCGACGAGGAGGCCGACCTCTACGAGGCGATCAAGGCAGGCGCCACCGGCTACCTGCTGAAGGAGATCTCCACCGACGAGGTCGCCACCGCGATCCGCGCGGTCGCCGACGGGCAGTCCCAGATCAGCCCGTCGATGGCGTCCAAGCTGCTCACCGAGTTCAAGTCGATGATCCAGCGCCGCTCCGACGACCGGGACCTGGTGCCCGCACCCCGGCTCACCGACCGGGAGTTGGAGGTGCTCAAGCTGGTGGCGACCGGGATGAACAACCGGGAGATCGCCAAGGAGCTGTTCATCAGCGAGAACACCGTGAAGAACCACGTGCGCAACATCCTGGAGAAGCTCCAACTGCACTCCAGGATGGAGGCCGTGGTGTACGCGATGCGCGAGAAGATCCTCGAAATAGGGTGACCGTGGCTGCGCCCCAAGCCCTAGCTCGCGAGGAGCTTCTCGAGGGCCGGGCGCAGCTGCTCGTCCGGCAGGGTCTCGACCCGGACGTCGTCGCAGCCCACCCAGGAGGCCGCCTCGCGCAGGGCCGCCGCCAGCGCCTCGACGTGCCGGGCGCCGTGCCCCCGGTCGCCGGCCAGTGAGACCTGACGGGCCACCAGGGTGCGCCCCTCCCGGGCCGGGTCGACCCGGCCCACCAGCCGGCCGCCGGCCAGCAGCGGCATCGCGAAGTAACCGTGCACCCGCTTGTGCTTGGGCGTGTAGGCCTCCAGCCGGTGCGTCATGCCGAAGATCCGCTCGGTGCGTGCGCGGTCCCAGATCAGCGAGTCGAACGGCGAGAGCAGCGTGGTGCGGTGGCGCCCGCGCGGGGCGGTGGCCAGTGCGGCCGGATCGGCCCAGGCCGCCGCCGCGGCGCCGTCCGGGCCCCAGCCGGCCACCTCGACCGGGACGAGCCCGCAGTCCGCGAGGACCGGGTCCAGCTCCTCGGCGCGCAGCCGGTGGTAGTCCAGCAGGTCGGCCCGGGTGGCCACGCCGAGCGCGGCCCCAGCCTGGGCGACCAGGGTGCGCACGCACTCCCGGTCGGTGCGGTCCTGCCCGAACAGGGCCTCGGGGATGGCCTGTTCGGCCAGCGCGTAGACGCGCTTCCAGCTCCGGCGCTCGGTGCAGACCACGTCGCCGAAGGCCAGCGCCCGTTCCACCGCGATCTTGGTGTCCGACCAGTCCCACCACTCGGCGGTCTTCTTGGCGCCGCCCAGCTCCGTGGAGGTCAACGGGCCCTCGGCGCGCAGCTTGTCGAGCACGTGCCGGTACGTCTCGGGCGTCACCTGGTGGCCCCAGAGGTGGCCGCGCTCGCGGTAGCGGCGGCGCCGGAACGCGAACAGCGGCCACTCCTCGACCGGCAGGATGCAGGCCGCGTGCGACCAGTACTCGAAGCTCGTGCCCGAGCCCCAGTACGCCGCCTCGACGGCCGGGCGGCCGACCGCGCCGAGCCGGGCGTACGGCACCAGTTCGTGCGAGCGGGCCAGCACCGAGATGGTGTCCAGCTGGACGGCGCCCAGGTGTCGCAGCACCCCGCGCACCCCGGCCCGGCGGTCCGGCGCGCCGAGCAGGCCCTGGGCGCGAAGGGCGATCCGGCGGGCTTCGTCGGCGCTCAGGACGGTGACGGGCGGCGGGCCGGCGGGGGAGCCGGCGGCAGGCAGGGCGGTCATGTCGGCGAGGGTAGTCCGGGGCACCGACAGCCGGTCGGGGTGCGTCGGCGCGGACGTCAGGGACGGAGGTCCGGGAGGTCCGGGAGGTCCGAGGCGAGCAGTGAGGCGACCCAGGCGTCGTGGAAGGCGCCGCGCTGCTCGGCGTACGAGCGCAGGGTGCCCTCGAAGCGGTAGCCGACCTTCTCGGCCACCGCGCGGGAGCCCTCGTTGCCCACATAGGCCTGCCACTCCAGGCGGCGCAGGCCGAGCTCGACCAGGCCGTGGCGGGCGACCGCGCGGGCGGCCTCGACCGTGTAGCCGCGGCCGCGGAACTCCTTCGTCGCCCACCAGCCGACCTCGGCGGAGCCCGGGTCGCCGTGGCGCAGCACGAGGCCCTGGGTGCCGACCAGGACGTCGGAGCCGCGCTCGAACACGCACCAGATCCGGTTCTCGCCGGTGCGCCAGCCGTGCGCGGCGAGGTCGCGGACGAAGTACTCGGCGTCCTCGCGCCGGTACGGGCTCGGGACGACCGTCCAGCGCTGGATCTCGGCGTCCTGGCAGGCGGCGAAGACGGCGTCGATGTCCGACTCCTGCGGGGCCCGCAGGACGAGGCGGTCGGTGGTGAGGGTGACGGTGCGGGGCTCTTCCATGGGCGGATTATTCCGTGGAAAGAGGAATTCGGGCATCCGAATATCGAGCCAACCCCTCGATCCGCTGACCGGTTTGTCCTGGTGGACGGTGCTATCGGATCAAGTGCTCGCGCGGGTGACACGGGAATACCGTGCTGACGCACCTCCCGGGGCATTGGACTCCTCGCATACGATGGCCCGTGCGGTGGGGTGAACCCGCCGTGCAGTCGTCCAGTGCCAATACAGGCAAGGAGCCCGCCCAAGTGTCCGTCTTCGACAAGATCCTGCGCGCCGGCGAAGGCAAGATCCTTCGCAAGCTGCAGCGGATTGCTGCCCAGGTCAACTCCATCGAAGAGGACTTCGTCAACCTCACCGACGCCGAGCTGCGCGCGCTGACCGACGAGTACAAGCAGCGGCTCGCGGACGGCGAGACCCTGGACGACATCCTCCCCGAGGCGTTCGCCACGGTGCGCGAGGCCGCCAAGCGGGTGCTCGGTCAGCGGCACTACGACGTTCAGCTCATGGGTGGTGCGGCCCTGCACCACGGGTACGTGGCCGAGATGCGCACCGGTGAGGGCAAGACCCTCGTCGGCACCCTGCCCGCGTACCTGAACGCGCTCACCGGCAAGGGCGTCCACCTGATCACCGTCAACGACTACCTCGCCGAGCGCGACTCGGAGTGGATGGGCCGGGTGCACCGCTTCCTCGGCCTCGAAGTCGGTGTGATCCTCGGCAACATGACGCCCGCCGAGCGCAAGCACCAGTACTCGATGGACATCACGTACGGCACGAACAACGAGTTCGGCTTCGACTACCTGCGCGACAACATGGCCTGGTCGAAGGACGAACTCGTCCAGCGCGGCCACAACTTCGCGGTCGTCGACGAGGTCGACTCGATCCTCATCGACGAGGCCCGCACCCCGCTGATCATCTCCGGCCCGGCCGACCAGGCGACCAAGTGGTACGCCGACTTCGCCAAGCTGGTGCTGCGCCTGAAGATCGACCGCGACTACGAGGTCGACGAGAAGAAGCGCACCGTCGGCATCCTGGAGGAGGGCGTCACCCGGGTCGAGGACTACCTCGGCATCGACAACCTCTACGAGTCGGTGAACACCCCGCTGGTCGGCTTCCTGAACAACGCCATCAAGGCGAAGGAGCTGTACCGGGCGGACAAGGACTACGTCGTCATGAACGGCGAGGTCATGATCGTCGACGAGCACACCGGCCGCATCCTGGCCGGCCGCCGCTACAACGAGGGCATGCACCAGGCGATCGAGGCGAAGGAGGGGGTGGAGGTCCAGAACGAGAACCAGACGCTGGCCACCATCACCCTGCAGAACTTCTTCCGCCTGTACGACAAGCTCGCCGGCATGACCGGTACCGGCACCACCGAGGCCGCCGAGTTCCACCAGATCTACAAGCTCGGCGTGGTGCCGATCCCGACGAACAAGAACCCGCTGCGCATCGACCAGCCCGACCTGATCTACAAGTCGGAGCCGGCCAAGTTCGCCGCCGTGGTCGAGGACATCGCCGAGAAGCACGAGAAGGGCCAGCCGGTGCTGGTCGGCACCGTGTCGGTGGAGAAGTCCGAGTACCTGTCGCAGGAGCTGCGCAAGCGCGGCATCCCGCACGAGGTGCTGAACGCCAAGCACCACGAGCGCGAGGCGCAGATCGTCGCGCAGGCGGGCCGCAAGGGCGCCGTGACCGTCGCCACCAACATGGCCGGCCGCGGTACCGACATCATGCTCGGCGGCAACTCCGACCACCTCGCGGCGGCCGAGCTGGCGCAGCGCGGGCTCACTCCGACCGAGACCCCGGAGGAGTACGAGGCCGCGTTCCCCGCCGCCCTGGAGAAGGCCAAGGCCTCGGTCAAGGCGGAGCAGGACGAGGTCAAGGAGGCCGGCGGCCTCTACGTGCTGGGCACCGAGCGGCACGAGTCCCGCCGGATCGACAACCAGCTGCGCGGCCGCTCCGGCCGTCAGGGCGACCCGGGCGAGTCCCGTTTCTACCTGTCGCTGGGCGACGACCTGATGCGCCTGTTCAAGGCCGGCATGGTCGAGCGCGTGCTGTCGATGGCCAACGTGCCCGAGGACGTGCCGATCGAGTCCAAGATGGTCACCCGGGCGATCGCCTCCGCGCAGACCCAGGTCGAGCAGCAGAACTTCGAGATCCGCAAGAACGTCCTCAAGTACGACGAGGTGCTGAACCGCCAGCGCGAGGTCATCTACGGCGAGCGCCGCCGCGTGCTGGAGGGCGAGGACCTGCAGGAGCAGGTCGGCCACTTCATGGACGACACCGTCGAGGCCTACGTCAAGGCGGCCACCGGCGAGGGCTTCGAGGACGACTGGGACCTGGAGAAGCTCTGGACCGCGCTCAAGCAGCTCTACCCGGTCACCCTGGACCTGGAGGAGCTGGAGGAGGAGGCCGGCGGCCCCGCCGCGATGACCTCCGAGTTCCTGGTCAAGGTCGTCCAGGAGGACATCCAGGCGCAGTACGGCGCCCGCGAGGACCAGCTCGGCGCCGAGATCATGCGTGAGCTGGAGCGCCGGGTCGTGCTGTCGGTGCTGGACCGCCGCTGGCGCGAGCACCTCTACGAGATGGACTACCTCCAGGAGGGCATCGGCCTGCGGGCCATGGCGCAGCGCGACCCGCTGATCGAGTACCAGCGCGAGGGCTTCGACATGTTCACCGCGATGATGGAGGGCATCAAGGAGGAGTCCGTCGGCTACCTGTTCAACCTGGAGGTCCAGGTCGAGCAGCAGGTCGAGGAGGTCCCGATCGCGGACGCCGAGGTGCTGCTCGACAAGCTGGAGAAGGACGCCGCCCGCCCGGAGATCAAGGCCAAGGGCCTGGAGGCCCCGAAGCCGCAGCGGCTGCACTACACGGCCCCCTCGGACGAGGTCGGCGGCGGTGTCATCGAGGGCGACTTCGAGGACCTCGGGCCGGAGGACGAGGGCGACGGGCTGACCCGCGCCGAGCGCCGCAAGGCCGCGAAGTCGGCCAAGGGCCGCCGCCGCAAGGGCTGAGCAGGCCGCAGGACGCCGCGCAGGGCGCCGCTCCCGGACGGGGGCGGCGCCCTGTGCCGTCCCGGGCCGCCGCGCGGTCGTGGGGGCTGCTGTGGCCGCCCTGGCCGCTGAGACTGCCGTGGTCGCTGCGACTGCCGTGGTCATCGGGCCTCCACGGCGGTGCACTGCCACTGCCCGGCCTGGCCGCGTTGCTCCAGCCGGAAGGCCACCATGTGGTGCCGCCGGCCGAGGTCGACCCGGACGCAGGCCTCGACCGCGTCGGGCGAGGGCGAGCGGTCGTGCACCGGGCCCAGCCGGGGCCGGTCGGCGGCGCCGCCGCGGCGCAGCGCGCCGGCCCGGACCAGGGAGGCGAGCTGCCCGTAGCCGTCCAGGCTGGTGTGCCGCATCAGCTGGCCGGAGGGCCGGGCGCCGGTGAGCACCTCGACCAGCTGGTGGGCGAAGCGGGAGGCCAGCGCCCGGGGGTCGTGGCCGCCCGGGCCGGTGCAGGCGGCGCGGGGGTGGCGCGGGCGGCGCCCGGCCGGGTCGTGGGCGGCGGTCGTGCGCGGCCGGCGGTGCGGGCGGGCGGTGAGCGGTGCGGTCACGGCGGGCTCCTGGGCAAGGTGGTACGGGTGCGGACGGGTCCTTGCTAGCGGTGCGCCGCGTCGGGCGGCAAGGGCTTTTGCCGCTGCTCCAGGAGTGACCGACAAGTTCACCTATCCGAGTGAATCGATCAGTGCGGTGCCGGGCCCGGCGCGCGGTCGTGCGGTGCCCGATTGACGTGCGTGGCCGGGCCGTACGGTCCGAAAGAGGACGGTTCGATGCGCCGGACCGGGTGGCCCGAATCGCCGCCCCCGTTGCGGTGCCCGGCCGTCGGCGCGCACCATCGGAGCCTGATCGGGAACCGCGCGGAGCGGGACGGGGCCGGGCGGCCACGACCGCACCCACGACGACGGGCGGTCGCGATGACGACACGGGTAGCGGCGGTTCCGGCTCCGGCAGCCGCGGGCACCGCCCCGCCGACCGGGGACGCACCCCGGCGCGGCCTGGTGCTGGGCGGCGGCGGGATGCTCGGCGCGGCCTGGACGGTCGGCGCGCTCTGCGCCGTCGAGGAGGCCACCGGCTGGCGGCCGGGCCGCGCGGACGTGCTGCTCGGCACCTCGGCGGGCTCGATCCTCGGCGCGATGCTGGCCGGCGGGGTCCGCACCGAGCAACTGCGCGACCACCAGCGCGGCCTGCCGATCACCGACGGCCCACTGGCCGGGGTGGACTTCGACTACGACACGGCCGCCGGTGGCGCGCTGCCGCCCCGCCCCGGGGCCGGCATCGGCTCGCCCGGCCTGCTGCGGGACGCCGTCCGGCACCCGCGCGAGTACCCGCTGCTGACCATGGTGTCGGCGATGGCGCCGCCCGGCCGCGGTTCGCTGGCCCCGGTCGGCGAGCTGGTGCGCGGCCTGCTCGGCCCGGGCGGCTGGCCGCCGCCGGGCGCCGACGGCGAGGCCGACGCCGGGGCCGGAGCGGCGGCGCTGCGGGTGGCGGCCGTGGACTACCGCAGCGGCCGCCGGGTGGTCTTCGGGGACCCGGACGCCCCGGCGGTCGCGGTCGCCGACGCGGTGATGGCCTCCTGCTCGATCCCCGGCTGGTTCGCGCCGGTGCGGCTGAACGGCTCGGCGTACGTGGACGGCGGCTGCTGGTCCGCCACCAACGCCGACCTGCTGCTCGGCCGCGGCCTGGACGAGGTGTACGTGCTCGCCCCGATGGCCCTGCGGCTGCGCCCCCGCGCCGACCGCGCCGACAGTGCCGACCGCGCCGACCGCGCCGACCGCGCCGACGCCGGCGGGGTCGCCGGCACCAGCGGGCTCGCGGGCTCCCTCGCCGCGCTGCGCGAGTGGCGCGCCCGGGACCGCCCGCGCGGCGTGCTGGCCCAGCTGGTCAGCCGCTACCGCCGCGCCGTCACCCGGCAGCTGCTGCGCGAGACCGTGCTGCTGCGGGCCGAGGGCGTACGGGTGCGGCTGCTCGCGCCGACCCCGGCCGACCTGGCCGTGATGGGCCCGAACATGATGGACCCGGCCCGCCGCGACGCGGTGCTGGAGAGCGCCCTGCACACGTGCGGCGAGGCCCTGCGGGCCGCCTGCTGAGTCGGGCCGAGGTGATCACGCCCGGCCCGGCGGCGCTTATTCTTGGGGCGCTGGAAGCTGTGCCGCTGGACGAACCGGAGAGTGCCACCGATGCGCGTGTACGTGCCCACCACCCTGAACGGCCTGGCGGCGGCGCACCCGGGTGGTGCCCTGGACCAGTCCGCGGCCTACGCCGTGACGCCCGCGCTGCGCGAGTGGTACGTCAGTGACGACCTGGAGGAGCTGGAGTACGCGGCGCTGAACCGGGCCGCGCAGTCCTCCCTGCGGCTGCTGGCCGCCGACCCGGACGCCCCGCGCCGCCGGGTCGTGGTGGCCCTGGACGTGGCCGACTCGGCCATCCGGCCGTTCCCCGGCGACGAGTACCAGGACCAGGCCTCGCTCGGCCGGGTGGTGCTGGCCGGCCCGTTGCCGCTGGCGAAGGCGGCGGCGGTGCACGCGGACGTCGCCGACGGCGAGGTGGTCGAGGACGTCGCGGCGGCGGTGGCGGCGGTGGCCGCGGCCGACGCGGGCGACCAGGACGCCCAGTTCACCGTGGACGGGGCCGAGGACCACGACCTGCTCTGGTTCGCCACCCAGGAGATCTCCGCGCTGCTGGCCTGAACGGCCGGGTGCACCCGAGCGGAGCAGAGGGGTGCGTGAGCCCCGTCCTACCGGCGTGTCGGTGGTCGGGGCTACCGTTTCGCGCGTGGCTACACACATCGTTTGGGACTGGAACGGCACGCTCTTCCACGACATGGAGGCGGTGCTCGGCGCGAGCAACGCCGCGTTCGCGACCATCGGCGTCGGGCCGATGACCATGCGGGAGTACCGCGAGCAGTACGAGATCCCGATCCCCCGGTTCTACGAGCGGCTGCTCGGCCGGATGCCGTCCCAGGAGGAGTGGCTCCGGCTGGACGAGGCCTTCCACGACCGCTACCGGGAGCTGAGCCCGGCCTGCGGGCTGACGGACGGCGTGCACGAGCTGATGGACGGCTGGCGGGAGGCCGGGCACAGCCAGTCGCTGCTGTCGATGTACGAGCACGAGAAGCTGCTGCCGCTGGTCGACGCCTTCGGCCTGACCGGCCGGTTCCTGCGGGTGGACGGCCGCAGCGGCCCGTCCGGCGGCCAGAAGGCGGAGCAGTTGGCCCGGCACCTGGCCGCGCTCGGCGAGCGGGTGGATCCGGCCCGTACGGTGCTGATCGGCGACGCGGCGGACGACGCCCGGGCGGCCCTGGGCGCGGGTGCGCGCGCGGTGCTCTACACCGGCGGCTCGCACACCCGGGAGAAGCTGGAGCCGCTCGGGGTGCCGGTGGTGGACAGCCTGGCGGAGGCGGTCGAGCTGGCCGGGCGGCTGGGGCGGGGCTGACCGGCCGGGGCGGGCGTGGCGGGCGCCACGTCCGCCGTCCGCGTGTCTGAGCGGGCGGATCGCGTGGCCGCTGGTCAGGCTGGACCAGGGCCTGTCCGGTGGGATCGGGCCCTCCCACCGGAGCAGTCAGCAGGACGGAGCCGCCATGCCGATCGACGCAGTCACCGAGGTGCCCCTCCCGGTCAACGAGCCGGTGCTGGGGTACGCGCCCGGCAGCCCGGAGCGGGGCCGGCTGGTCCGGCGGCTGGACGAGCTGGCGGCCGAGCAGATCCCGTTGCCGATGACCATCGGCGGCGAGCAGCGGTTCGGCGGTGGTGAGCGGATCGACGTGGTCCAGCCGCACCACCACGCCGCCAAGCTGGGGGTGCTCGGCAACGCCACCCGGGAGGACGCCCGCGCGGCGGTGGACTCGGCGCTCGCGGCGGGCCGGCAGTGGCGGTCGCTGTCCTTCGACGACCGGGCGGCGGTCTTCCTGCGGGCCGCCGACCTGCTGGCCGGGCCCTGGCGGGAGACCCTCAACGCGGCCACCATGCTCGGCCAGTCCAAGACCGCGCAGCAGGCCGAGATCGACTCCGCCTGCGAGCTGATCGACTTCTGGCGGTTCAACGTCCAGTTCGCCCGGCGGATCCTGGCCGAGCAGCCGATCTCCGCGCCGGGCGTCTGGAACCGGGTGGACCACCGCCCGCTGGAGGGTTTCGTCTACGCGATCACCCCGTTCAACTTCACCGCGATCGCCGGCAACCTGCCGACCGCGCCCGCGCTGATGGGCAACACCGTGGTCTGGAAGCCCGCGCCGACCCAGACCCTGGCCGCGTACTACCTGATGCGGCTGCTGGAGGCGGCCGGTCTGCCGCCCGGGGTGATCAACCTGGTCACCGGCGACGGCGTCCAGCTGTCCGCGGTGGCCCTCGCCGATCCGGCGCTCGCCGGGCTGCACTTCACCGGCTCCACCGCCACCTTCCAGTCGCTCTGGCAGACCATCGGCGCCAACATCGGCGGCTACCGGGCGTACCCGCGGATCGTCGGTGAGACCGGCGGCAAGGATTTCCTGCTGGCCCACCGCTCGGCCGACCCGGCGATCCTGAAGGCGGCGCTGGTCCGCGGCGCGTTCGAGTACCAGGGCCAGAAGTGCTCGGCGCTCTCCCGGGCCTACCTGCCGCGCAGCCTCTGGCAGAAGATCAAGGACGAGCTGCTGGCCGAGGTGGACGCGCTCACGGTGGGCGACGTCACCGACCTCTCCAACTTCATGGGCGCCCTCATCGACCGGCGCGCCTTCGAGAAGAACCGGGACGCCATCGAGCGGGCCAAGGCCGATTCGACGATCGAGCTGGCGGCGGGCGGCCAGTACGACGACGCGATCGGCTGGTTCGTCCGGCCGACCGTGCTGGTCTCCTCCGACTACCGCAACGAGATCTTCCGGACGGAGTACTTCGGCCCGATCCTGGCCGTCCACGTCTACGAGGACGCCCGCTGGGAGGACGTGCTGCGCCGGGTCGACTCCGGCGCCCCGTACGGCCTGACCGGCTCGGTGATCGCGCAGGATCGTTACGCCATCGCCCAGGCGGTGGAGGCGCTGCGGTTCACCGCCGGGAACTTCTACATCAACGACAAGCCGACCGGCGCGGTCGTCGGCCAGCAGCCCTTCGGCGGCGGCCGGGCCTCCGGGACCAACGACAAGGCGGGCGCCGCCCAGAACCTCCTGCGCTGGACCTCGGCCCGCGCGATCAAGGAGACCTTCGTTCCCCCCACGGACCTGCGGTACCCGCACATGGGCTGAGAGTGAACGGGAAGCTCCGGTTTGGACATGGTGTCCAGGACGGACCGATCATCCTGCGAGTTTGCGCCTCCCTGTCCCTGTCCACCTTCGATTGATCCGGTTAGGCTGGCTGGCGTCGTCGGGTGGCTCCGCAGGACGAATCGTCCTACCCATTGCGAAGGAATTTCATGCGCGCCATGAAGCCTTTTCAGTCGGAAGGTGCGGCAGGATTGCGAGTGACCCGTCGGTGTACACCCACACACCACCGAGTCACGCAACGGCGCGCGACAGGAGCCAAGAAGTCATGCAGACCAAGCTGGACGCAGCCAAGGCCGACCTGCTCAAGAAAGCAGCCGCAGCCGCTGAGAACAGCCAGGTGGGGGGAGCGGCGCCGGGGGAAGGTCTGAGCAACGGCGCTCTGACCGCGTACCTGCACCACTACTACCTCCACACCGCGCCCGAGGACCTGGTCGACCGCGACCCGGTCGACGTCTACGGCGCGGCGGCCTCCCACTACCGGCTGGGCCTCAAGCGCCCGCAGGGCACCGCCGAGGTGCGGGTGCACACCCCCTCGGTCGAGGAGAACGCCTGGTCCTGCGGCCACACCGTGGTCGAGGTCGTCACCGACGACATGCCCTTCCTGGTCGACTCCGTCACCAACGAGCTGTCCCGCCAGGACCGCGCCATCCACGTCGTGATCCACCCCCAGCTGGTCGTCCGCCGTGACATCACCGGCAAGCTGCTGGAGATCCTGGACGTCGACGCCTGCTCCCGCAGCCAGGCCGCCGGCGCCGAGTGGCCCGCCGACGCGAGCGTCGAGTCGTGGATGCACATCGAGATCGACCGCGAGACCGACCGCGACGACCTGCGCGCGATCGAGGCCGACCTGCGCCGGGTGCTCGGCGACGTCCGCGAGGTCGTCGAGGACTGGAGCAAGATGCGCGAGAGCGCGCTGCGCCTGGCCGACGAGCTCGCCGAGGAGCCCCCGACCGGCCTGCCCGAGCAGGAGGTCGGCGAGGCCTGGGAGCTGATGCGCTGGCTCGCCGACGACCACTTCACCTTCCTCGGCTACCGCGAGTACGACCTGGTCGGGCACGAGGGCGAGGAGGTCCTGAAGGCCGTCGCCGGGACCGGCCTCGGCATCCTGCGCTCCGACCCGCGCGGCCACGACGACCACCACCACCCGGCCAGCGAGGCCTTCGGCCGCCTCTCCGCGCCGGTCCGCGCCAAGGCGCACGAGAAGAAGCTGCTCGTCCTCACCAAGGCCAACAGCCGCTCCACCGTGCACCGCCCGTCCTACCTGGACTACGTCGGCGTGAAGAAGTTCAACGCCGCCGGCGAGCCGATCGGCGAGCGCCGCTTCCTCGGCCTGTTCTCCTCCGCCGCCTACACCGAGTCGGTCACCCGCATCCCGGTCGTGCGCCGCAAGGTGCAGGAGGTGCTCGAAGGCTCCGGCTTCTCCAGCGAGAGCCACGACGGCCGCGACCTGCTGCAGATCATGGAGACCTTCCCGCGGGACGAGATGTTCCAGACCGCGGCCTCCGAGCTGATCTCCATCGCCACCAGCGTGCTGTACCTCCAGGAGCGCCGTAAGCTGCGGCTCTTCCTGCGCCAGGACGAGTACGGGCGCTACTTCTCCGCGTTCATCTACCTGCCGCGCGACCGCTACACCACCCGGATCCGGCTGCTGCTCACCGACATCCTCAAGGAAGAGCTGAACGGCGCCACCATCGACTACACGGTGTACGCCACCGAGTCGGTGCTGACCCGTCTGCACTTCGTGGTCCGCGTCGCCCCCGGCACCGAACTGCCGCAGCTCACCGACTCCGACATCGAGCGGATCGAGAACCGCCTCGCCGAGGCCGCCCGGTTCTGGATGGACGGCTTCCACGACCAGCTGCACACCGAACTGGGCGAGGAGAAGGCCGCCGAGCTCGGCCACAAGTACGCCAACGCCTTCCCCGACGGCTACCGTGCCGACTTCCCGCCGCGCACCGCCGTCGCCGACATCAAGCAGATCGAGTCGCTGCACGGCGAGGGCGACTTCCGCCTCAACCTGTACCAGCCGGTCGGCGCCGGCGCCGACGAGCGCCGCTTCAAGGTCTACCGGGTCGGCGGCCCGATCTCGCTGACCGAGGTCCTGCCGGTGCTCCAGCGCCTGGGCGTCGAGGTGCTGGACGAGCACCCGTACGCGCTGCGCCGCTCCGACGACACCACCGCGTGGGTGTACGACTTCGGCCTGAAGCTGCGCGAGGCCACCGAGCTCACCGACGAGGCCCGCGAGCGCTTCCAGGAGACCTTCGCCGCCACCTGGACCGGCAAGGCCGAGAACGACGGCTTCAACGAGCTGGTCCTCACCGCCGGGCTGACCTGGCGCCAGGCGACGGTGCTGCGCGCGTACGCCAAGTACCTGCGCCAGGCGGGCTCCACGTTCTCCCAGGACTACATGGAGGACGCGCTCCGCAACAACACCCACACCACCCGGCTGCTGGTCAACCTGTTCGAGGCCCGGCTGAGCCCCAGCCACCAGCAGGGCGCCGCCGAGCTGACCGAGGGCATCCTGGAGGAGCTGTCCGGCGCGCTCGACGAGGTCGTCTCGCTGGACGAGGACCGCATCCTGCGCTCCTTCCTGCACCTCATCACGGCCACCCTGCGGACCAACTTCTTCCAGCACGACGGCTCCGGTGACTGGCACTCCTACGTGTCGATGAAGTTCGACCCGAAGGCCATCCCGGACCTGCCGGCCCCGCGCCCCGCGTTCGAGATCTGGGTGTACTCGCCGCAGGTCGAGGGCGTGCACCTGCGCTTCGGCAAGGTCGCCCGCGGCGGTCTGCGCTGGTCCGACCGGCGCGAGGACTTCCGCACCGAGATCCTCGGCCTGGTCAAGGCGCAGATGGTCAAGAACACCGTCATCGTGCCGGTCGGCGCCAAGGGCGGCTTCGTCGCCAAGCAGCTGCCGGACCCGTCGGTCGACCGGGACGCCTGGCTGGCCGAGGGCATCTCCTCGTACAAGACGTTCATCTCCGCGCTGCTCGACATCACCGACAACCTGGTCGCCGGCGAGGTCGTCCACCCGGCCGACGTCGTCCGCCACGACGAGGACGACACCTACCTCGTCGTCGCCGCCGACAAGGGCACCGCGACCTTCTCCGACATCGCCAACGGCGTCGCCGAGTCCTACGGCTTCTGGCTGGGCGACGCGTTCGCCTCCGGCGGCTCGGCCGGCTACGACCACAAGGGCATGGGCATCACGGCCCGCGGCGCCTGGGAGTCGGTCAAGCGCAACTTCCGCGAACTCGGCGTCGACACCCAGACCGAGGACTTCAAGGTCATCGGCATCGGCGACATGTCCGGCGACGTCTTCGGCAACGGCATGCTGCTCAGCGAGCACATCCGCCTGGTCGCCGCCTTCGACCACCGCCACATCTTCCTCGACCCGAACCCGGACGCCGCCGCCTCCTACGCCGAGCGGCGCCGGCTCTTCGAACTGCCCCGCAGCTCCTGGGACGACTACGACAAGTCGCTGATCTCGTCCGGCGGCGGCGTCTTCCCGCGCACCGCCAAGTCGATCCAGCTCAGCACGCAGGTCCGGGCCGCCCTCGGCGTCCAGGAGACCCGGCTCACCCCGGCCGAGCTGATGAAGGCGATCCTCCAGGCACCGGTCGACCTGTTCTGGAACGGCGGCATCGGCACCTACATCAAGGCCTCCACCGAGACCAACGCCGAGGTCGGCGACAAGGCCAACGACGCCATCCGCGTCAACGGCGACCAGGTCCGGGCCCGCGTCATCGGCGAGGGCGGCAACCTCGGCTGCACCCAGCTCGGCCGCATCGAGTACGCCGCGGTCGGCGGCCCCGAGAGCACCGGCGGCTGGATCAACACCGACGCCATCGACAACTCGGCCGGCGTGGACACCTCGGACCACGAGGTCAACATCAAGATCCTGCTCAACCAGGTCGTCACCGACGGCGACATGACGGTCAAGCAGCGCAACGTCCTGCTCGCCGAGATGACCGACGAGGTCGGCCACCTGGTGCTGCGCAACAACTACGCGCAGAACGTGGTGCTGGCCAACGCCGTCGCCCAGGCGCACAGCATGGTCAACGTCCACTCCCGGATGATCAACCGGCTGGAGTCGGCCGGCCAGCTCGACCGGGGCCTGGAGTTCCTGCCCACCGAGCGCCAGATCCGCGAGCGCCAGCAGAACGGCCGCGGCCTCTCGCAGCCCGAGATGTCCGTCCTGCTCGCGTACACCAAGATCACGCTGGCCGACGAGCTGCTCGCCACCGCGCTGCCCGACGACCCGTACTTCCACGCCGCGCTGCACGACTACTTCCCGAGCGCGCTGCGGGCCCGGTTCGCCGACGCGATCGACAGCCACGCGCTGCGCCGCGAGATCATCACCACCCTGATCGTCAACGACACGATCAACCGCGGCGGCTGCACCTTCGCCTTCCGGCTGAAGGAGGAGACCGGCGCGACCTACGAGGAGATCGCCCGGACCCACACCGCCGCCCGGGCCGTGTTCGGCCTGGAGGACATCTGGGCCGAGATCGAGGGCCTGGACAACGAGGTCACGGCCCGGGTCCAGACCAAGATGCGGCTGCACTCGCGGCGCCTGGTCGAGCGCGCCACCCGGTGGATGCTCAACAACCGCCGCCAGCCGCTCGACATCGCCGGCACCATCGAGTTCTTCCACGACCGGGTCGACCAGGTCTGGGGCTCGCTGCCCAAGCCGCTGCGCGGCGACGACCTGGTCTGGTTCGAGGCCGTCTACAACGAGCTCGCCTCGGCCGGGGTGCCGGAGGAACTGGCCACCCGGATCGCCGGCCTCTCCTCGACCTTCCCGACGCTGGACATCAGCGAGGTCGCGGACCGCTCCGACAAGGACGTCGCCGAGGTCGCCGAGCTCTACTACGACCTCGCCGACCGCCTCCAGATCACCCACCTGCTCGACCGCATCATCGAGCTGCCCCGCACCGACCGCTGGTCGTCGATGGCCCGGGCCGCGATCCGCGAGGACCTCTTCGCGGCGCACGCGGCGCTGACCGCCGACATCCTCGCCTGCGGCCCCGAGGGCGCCACCCCGGAGGAGCGCTACACGGCCTGGGCAGACCTCAACGCCACCCTGCTGAACCGCGCCAAGAGCACCCTCGACGACATAAGGGGTTCGGACAACTACGAGCTGTCCAGCCTCTCGGTCGCGATGCGCGTCATCCGCACCCTCCTGCGCACGGGCTCCATGCGCTGACGGCCGGCTGCACAGCAAGGCCCTGTCCGGCCGATCTTGCCGGGCCCGCGACGCCGGGCATCCCGCCTGGACGCACGCCCGAATCGCCCAAGTACGTCCAGTACGAGGATGATTCGGGCGCACGCCCAGCCGGGCGCCCAACGCCGCGGGCTGATCCGCCAAGATCGACCGGACAGGACCTAAGCGGCGGGCCCGCGTCCACGGACGCGGGCCCGCCGCTTTTCGTTGCCGCCGGCGGGCGGCGAGCGGCGGGTGGCGGCCGGTGGATTCCGGACGGTGACGGAGCCATCACGCTGCGCGCGAGCCGGGGTGCGGCCGGGAAGTGTCCCCGCGATTAACGTCGCGCTACGAACTCCGCCCATTCCCACCGGAGTTCCCGTCCGGTCGCGAAATTTCGCCCCAACTGCCCTTTTTGGCAGCTGTTCTGACCTACCAGGAGTTGCAGTAGGCTGACCCCGCGATAGGCGTCGCCGCAGGTCCCGTGCCGGAAAGCACCGCGATGTGATGTGACATCAGGTGTCTTTCGGAGGGGGTTCAGGCCGCCAGTCCCATTCGCGCCTTGGGGCCCGGACCGGCTCCACACGGTGCCACCTGAAGAGAGTTTCATGACGTCATTTGTGCAGGAACCCTTTTTCTGGGTCTTCATCGTGGTGATGCTCGCAGCCGTCGGAGCGGCCCTCCAGGCCCGCAGGACGAACCTCGCCCTGCGGAGGCGAAACGTTTCCCTGGAGGAGGCCAGCGCCCTGGCACAGCGGCAGCGCGACGAGTTCGCCGTGCTGCACGACCAGCTGCGGAACCAGCACGCATCCGAGCTGACGGACGTCCGCCGCGACGCCGAGGAGGACACCAAGGCCGTCCTCAAGGCGGCGATGCGGACGCTGCAGGGCTTGGCCGACGAGCAGCAGGTCGTCATCGACAAGGTGCAGCGGAAGTACGGCGACAGCCCGCAGATCCTGGCCGACCTGATGACGATCGACCACACGAACAGCCAGTTCGGCCGACGCGCCCAGGGCATCGCGGTGCTCTGCGGCGGCTGGCTGGGCCGCCGTGAGAGCGTCGCCTCGGTCTACGACGTGGTCCGCAGCGCCCAGGGCCGGATCCGGCACTTCGACCGGGTGCGGATCCACTCCCAGGTCAGCGTCGCGCTCGTCAGCAAGGTCGTCGAGCCCGTCGCCGTCGTGCTGTCCGAGCTGCTCGCCAACGCGACCAACTACTCCGCCCCGGACACCCCGGTGGAGGTCAGCGTCCAGGCCGTCCCCACCGGCGTCTGCCTGATCGTCGACGACGCCGGCCTCGGCATGGGCCAGGAGGAGAAGGACCGCGCGGCGGTGCTCCTGAACCCGGGCGCGCCGATCGGCCTCACCAGCCTGGGCAACCCCCCGAAGTTCGGCTTCGCCGTCTCCGGCATGCTGGCCGCCCGCTACGGCTTCCGGGTCTCCGTCGACTCGGTCTCCCCGTACGGGGGCGTGCGGGCCGTGGTGCTGCTGCCGGCCGAGCTGCTCAGCAGCGAGGTCGCGGCCCCGGCCCCGGCCCCGGCCGCCGCCGTGCACGGCGAGCACCAGGCCGCGCACGGTGACCACCAGGGCGCGCGCGGCGACTACCAGGCCCCGCCGGCGGAGCAGCCCGCGCAGGCCTGGGCGCAGGCCCCCGGTCAGCGGCTCGTGTCGCTGCCCGAACCGGCGGCGCCGCTGGCCCCGGTGCCGGCGGCGGCGGTGACGGAACCGGAGATGACCGCGGACGGACAGCTGCCCCGCCGCCGCCGCAACCGCCCGGTGTCCGTCCTCCCCTCCCCGCAGGACCCCGGCCGGGCCGAGGCACCGGTGCGGAGCCCCGTCCAGAACACGCCGTCCCGCCTCGGCGCGTTCCAGCGCGGCACGCTGTCCGGGCGCAACACCACGAACACGGAAGGAACCGAGATCCAGTGAGCCGCGATCTTTCCTGGGTGCTCAACGACGTACTCCAGGTACCCGGCGCCCGGCACGCCATCCTCGTCTCCGCCGACGGCCTCCTGCTCGAACGGTCCAGCGAGATAGGCCGTGACGAGGCGGAGACCAACGCCGCCGCGATGAGCTCGATGCAGTCGCTGAGCCGCGCGGTCGCCCCGTTCGTCGGCGCAGACGGCGCAGGCGCCGGGGTCTGGCGCCAGACCCTGCTGGAGTACGACCACGGCTGGATCTTCCTGATCGCGGCCGGCAGCGGCGCGTACCTGGCCGCCTCCACCGCCCCCGACGTCGACATGGAGGCGATGTCCTTCCGGATGCAGCAGCAGGTCGGCGCGCTCGGACGGGCGATGTCGGCGGCGCCGCGCCAGAGCACGCTCAGCGGCTCATGACGGCCGGCGGCGAGGAACAGCGGGTCACCGGCGGCTTCATCCGCTCCTACGTGATCACCGGTGGGCGCGAGTTACCGAGTGCGGAGGCCCTGTCTCTGATCACCCTGGTCACCGTCGCGCCCGAGCAGGACCTCCCGACCCTGCCGAGCCCGGAGACCCGGGCGATCTGGGAGCTGTGCTCCGGCGGCTACCTCTCGGTGGCCGAGGTCGCGGCCCGGCTGGAGCTGCCGGTGGGGGTCGTGAGGCTGCTGCTGACGGACCTGATCCATGAGGGACGGTTGCTGTGCCGGTCGGCCCCGCCCCCGGCCCAGGCCCCGGATCCGAGACTTCTAGAGAAGGTACTGCATGGACTTCAACGCCGGTTCGCCTGAGGACATCTACGTCCCGGGCGCGGTGACGACCGCGGTCAAGATCCTGGTCGTGGGGCACTTCGCGGTCGGCAAGACCACGCTCATCGGGGCCTTGTCGGAGATCGCCCCGCTGAGCACCGAGGAGAGCATGACGCAGGCGTCCATCCGCGTCGACGACCTCCGCGGCGTACCGGACAAGAAGACCACGACCGTCGCCCTGGACTTCGGCCGGCTGACACTCGGCGACGACCTGGTGCTGTACCTGTTCGGCACTCCGGGGCAGCAACGGTTCATGCAGCTCTGGGAGGACATGGCGCGGGGCGCGCTGGGAGCGCTGCTGCTGGCCGACCCGACCCGCCTCGCGGACACCTTCCCCGTCATCGACCTGATCGAGCAGTACGGCCTGGAGTACGCCGTGGCGGTCAACAGCTTCGACCGGCAGGACGAGTACACCGAGGACCAGCTGCGCGAGGCACTCGACCTGCTGCCGCACACCCCGGTGGTGTTCTGCGACGCGCGGGACCAGCGCTCCTCGGCCGACGCCCTGCTGACGCTCGTCCGGCACCTGCTCGCCCGCGCCTCCTGACCTCCCCCGCGCCTCCCTCCCCGCACGCCTCCCGGGTCCGCACCCGCCCGGGGCCACCTCCAAGGAACGACCCATGGATTCTCCGCAGCGACCCGCCCCGCAGTCGCCTCCGCAGGGCTGCCCGATGCACGTCGGCGTGAGCACACCGCTCTACGGGGAGATGTTCTCGTCCGACCCCGGCGCGGTCTACGACAAGCTGCGCGCCAACGGCCCCGCCGCGCCGGTGGAGTTGGCCCCTGGGGTGGAGGCCACCCTGGTCACCTCGCACGAGGCCGCCCTGCGGGTGCTGCAGAACCCGGGGATGTTCGCCCGGGACTCGCGGCGCTGGGCGGCGCTCAACGAAGGACGGGTGCCGATGGACAGCCCCGTCCTGCCGATGATGTTCTACCGGCCCAACTGCCTCTTCACGGACGGCGCCGAGCACCTGCGGCTGCGCAAGGCCGTCACCGAGAGCCTGGGCCGGCTCAACGACAACCGGCTCAACCGGCACGTCGAGCGGATCGCCGGCTACCTGATCGACCAGTTCAGTCCGCTGGGCCGGGCCGACCTGCTCAACGACTACGCCAAGCTGCTGCCGCTGCTGCTGTTCAACCAGCTGTTCGGCTGCCCGGCCGACATCGGCGACCGGCTGACCCGCAGCATGTCCGCGCTCTTCGACGGCCTCGACGTGATCCAGGCCAACGAGGAGCTGACCGCCTGCCTGATGGACCTGGTCGCGCTGAAGCGCCGCCAGCCCGGCGACGACATCACCTCGTGGCTCATCCAGCACCCGGCCGGCCTGCGGGACGAGGAGCTCAAGGACCAGCTGGTCATGCTGATGGGCGCCGGCGTCGAGCCCGAGCGCAACCTGATCGGCAACGCGCTGCTCCTGCTGCTGTCCGGCGAGGGCCGCTCCGGACTGCGCATCGAGGACGCCCTCGACGACGTGCTGTGGAACAACCCGCCGATCGCCAACTACGCCACGCACTACCCGATGCAGGACCTCGACGTGGGCGGGGTCCCGATGGACGCGGGCAGCCCGGTGGTGATCAGCTTCGCCGCCGCCAACAGCGACCCCGCGCTGACGGACGCCCGGCTGACCCTCAGCAAGGGGGCCCACCTGGCCTGGGGCGCCGGCCCGCACGCGTGCCCGGCCAAGTCCCCGGCCCAGCTGATCGCCCTGAGCGCGATCGAGTGCCTGCTCAACGCCCTCCCGGACGTCACGCTCGCGGTGCCCGCGGAGAGCGTGGAATGGCGGCCGGGCCCGTTCCAGCGCGGCCTGGTCTCGCTGCCGGTCCGGTTCAGCCCGGCGCCCGCCCGGACCGCGAGGCCGGCCGCGGGCGCGGACACCGCGCCGGGCGGATCGCCGGTCGGCGCCGAGGCGACGCAGGCGTACCCGCAGGCCACCGCCCCCGCGCCGGGCCGGGCCGGGCAGAAGAAGGGGTGGTGGAGCTCCTTCCTGGACGTCTTCCGGGTCTGACACGCCCCGGGCTCCGATCCGACGCGCCGTCGGAAGCCGTTCCGCCACCGCGGCGTGAACGGAGTCCGACGGCGGTGCGGGTACGTGACGCGGGCAACACGGATCGACGCTTGAGCGCGCTGTTGCTGGGTAGATCGCCGCCGTACTGCCCGCCCGCGCGTAAGGAGCCCCGTGTGACCGCCACGTTGGAAGCCCGCCCCGCAGACCCGGAGCGCCCGGACGGAAGGGTGGTCGACCGCCGTGCCGCCGTGCCGCTCCTGCGCAGGCTGCGGTCGGCCGAGGGACTCGCCGACCCGAGCCCGGTCTACGACGGGCTGCGGGCGCTGGGAGACCTCGTTCCGGCGCCCTGGGGCGGCTACCTGGTCACCGGGTACGACGCGTGCGACCAGGTCCTGCGCGGCAGGACCTGGCTCGTCCCCGACTTCGCCTGGCAGGAACGGCAGACCGAGACGGGGCGCTGGGACGCCGTCGCCACCCAGGAGATGAGCCGGACCCTCTCCCGGCTCAACGCCCCCGACCACACCCGGCAGCGGCGCAGCCTCGGGAACCTCTTCGACCGGAACACCCTGCGGGACATGGAGCCGCAGATCGAGGCCGACGTCGCCGAACTGCTCGACCGCCTGGCCGAGCGAATACGGACGGACGGCGAGGCGGACCTCTCCGCCCTGGTCAGTGAGCAGCTGCCGATCGGCACCGTCGGGCGCTGGCTGGACATCGCGCCCGAGGACTACCCGCACATCCTGACGATGACCCACAACCAGGTGCACGCCCAGGAGCTGCTGCCCACCAAGAGCCAGCTGGCGGTCTCCGAGCAGGCCACCATGGACCTGCGCGAGTACTTCACCCGCCTCGTCCGGGAGCGTCGCGACAACGACGGCGACGACGTGATCGCCGGCTGGATCCGCACCTGGGACGCGCTGGAGTCCGACCGCGAGGCCACCGACCGGATGGTCTACCAGCTCACCATGTTCGTCACCATCGCCTCGCTGGAGACCACGGCGACGCTGCTCTCCTCGCTGGTGTGGTCGCTGCTGCGGTCGCCCGGCCGGTGGGAGTGGCTGCGGGAGCGGCCGGAGCACATCGACGACGCGATCGACGAGGCGCTGCGCTACGACCCGCCGGTCCGCGTCAACAGCCGCGTCGCGGGCGAGGACACCGAGCTGGCCGGGGTGTTCCTGCCCAAGGACACCATGGTCCACGTGATGTACGGCGCGGCCAACCGCGATCCGCGCCGCAACCCGGACCCGCACACCTTCGACGTGCTCCGCCGGGGCACCCACCTCACCTTCGGCGGCGGCGCCCACTACTGCCTCGGCGCGGGCCTGGCCCGGCTGGAGGCACGCGCCCTGCTCGGCCAGCTGCTGCGGCGCTTCCCGACCCTGCGGGTGGCGAGCCCGCCCGAGTACGCACCCCGGATGGTCTTCCACCGGGTGACGTCCCTGAGAGTGGCCGCATGAATGTTCCTCCGCAGGCTCCCCAGTACCCCCCGTACGCGATGCAGCCGCCGCCGTACGTCCCGTACCCCTCGGCGTCGGCCGGCTGGTACCCGCCGGTCCCTCAGTCCTCGTCGGCCCCCGAGCCCGTGCCGGCCCCTGCGCCCGCCCGTACGGTCCGTTCCGAGCTCCGGGGCGCGGTGCTCCACGTCGAGCTGGACAGCCCGGAGACCGGGAACGCCGTCACCATGGCGATGCTGGACGAACTCCTCGCCGTCCTCGCCGTCCCCGACCCGGCCGTGCGGGTGATCGTGCTGTCCGCGGCCGGCCGGGACTTCTGCCTCGGCGGCGACCGCGACGAACTCCTCGCGGGCCTGGACGAGGACCCGACCGGCGGCCGCATACGGGCCTACGGGGACAAGGCCCGCCGGGTCTGCGACGCCCTCGTCAACAGCCCCGCCGTCACCGTCGCCCGGGTCCAGGGCCGGGCGACCGGCGCCGGCTTCGCCCTGGCGCTCGCCTGCGACCTGCGGGCCGGCGCCGACAACGCCGTCTTCCGGCTGCCCGAGCTGGCCCTCGGCCTGCCCGTCGCCTGGGGCGGCCTGCTGCCCCGGCTGCTGCACGAGGTCGGCGCGGCCCGGGTCCGCGAGATCATCCTCACCGGCCGCCCGGTCGGCGCGGCGGAGGCGCGGGAGCTCGCCATCCTGCAGCGCGTCGTCCCCGAGCAGGAGCTGGACGAGGCGGTGGCCGAGTGGGCCCGGCCCATCACGCGCCGCCCCGAGGCCGCCCTGCGGGTCACCAAGACGCTGCTCGCCTCCCACGCGTCGGCGACCCGGATGGCCGACGCCTCCATGCTCGACGCCGAGCTGATGGCCTCGGTCCTGGCCGCCGCCCACTACACCCACACCGCCGCCGGCCGGGGGCCGGCCTCCTGACCGGTGCGTGCGAAGGGGCCCGCTAGAACCCAAGGAGGATGCGGGCCCCTTCCGCGTGTGTGGGGACCGGTGGTGGATCGTGTCCGAACGTCCGCTACCGTGTGCGGTCGACGAAGCGGAGATGATCATGGCGGGGATGACGCGCGGCGTGCGCGTAGCGGGGGCCGTGCTGACGACGGCCCTGGTCGTGGCCGGAGCAGCGGCCTGCGCGGGGGACGAGGGCGGAGCCGCCGCGGCGGCCAGTACACCGCCGCAGCCGTTCGGTGCCGCAGGCTACCGCGGGCTCCAGCTCTCGATGACCAAGGAGGAGGCGCTCACCTCCGGGGCCCTGGAGCCGTCGCCGGTCTCGCTGCTCAACGGCTGCACCGACTACGCGTACAAGGGCGGCCCGGCGCCGGACCCGGTCCGGATGGCGGCCGAGGCGGAGGTCCGTACGAAGGTCGACAAGGCTCGGGCCAGGATCGACGAGATCAAGGCGACCAGGAAGCCGGTCGCGCCCCTGGCCCCCGGGGCCTCCTCGAAGGAGCGGCAGGAGTACCTCGCGGGCCTTCGGGAGCAGCTCGATCAGACCGAGGCGGGGCGGCAGGAGATGGCCGTGCTCTACAAGGACCTGGACCTCATCGGCCCGGCCCGCAAGAACCGGGACCAGGCCTTCCTGGCCACCGGCCGGGTCAACTTCGGTACCGAGGGCCTGCGCCAGCTGGTCGCCCCGGCGGACGCCCGCACCGCCGAGGGAGTCGGCGCCGGCTCGGCGGAGGAGGAGCTCAAGCGGGCCTACGAGGGCAAAGACCTCAAGCCGACCAAGGACGGCACGTACGAACTCCCGGCCGAGGGCGGCAACGGCGGCCCGGACTGGTTCTACGAGTTCACCATGGCCGAAGGCAAGGTCGCAGGCCTCGCCCTGGTCAAGCACAACACGTACTGCTCCTGACGTACTGCTCCTGAGAATCGACGGCGACGCCTCGGCCGAGGAAAGGCGCACGGCGCCAGGACCTCCGTCCGGTCGAGGCGGCGCGTACGTGGCTCCGCTCTCGGCGGCCCCGGCCGACCCCTTGGGTTCTAGGAGTCGTTGCAACACCCCAGTTCAAGGGGTGCGATGGACTTCGAGATCCGCAGGGTCCGGGCGAACCACACCACGAGGCCTCTGGTCCGTGAGCGGGAGGAATACTTCCGGCTCATGGACCAGGGCCTGAGTAGCGCCGAAGCGTGTCGGCGTGTGGGGATCAACCACCGGACGGGCAAGCGGTGGCGCAACGGCCGCAACCCGTCGGGCAGGAACAAGGCGGCACCACCGGCCAACGCGGTGGTGCCGCCTTCCGCTCCGTCCCGCTACCTGAGCGAGGCCGACCGGCTCCACATCGCCGACCGGCTGCGGGAGAAGGCCACCGTCCGCGCGATCGCCGCCGAGCTGGGCCGCAGCCCGTCCACGGTCAGCCGGGAGATCCGCCGCAACCGGCACCCGGACAGCGGGGCCTATAGCCCGCACGCCGCACAGGCCCGCGCCGATGCCCGAAAGCCCCGTCCCAAGCCTGGCAGGATCGGCCGCAACCCCGAGCTGCGGGACTTCATCCAGGACCGTCTGGACAGGAAGTGGAGTCCGGAGCAGATCTGCCAGGCTCTGCGGGACACCTTTCCCGAGCGGCCGGAGATGCACGTGGTCCACGAGACTGTCTACCAGGCCCTCTACGTCCAAGGCCGCGGGGAGCTCCGCCGCGAGCTGGCCGGCGCCCTGCGCACCGGCCACGCGCGCCGCGTCCCCCACCGCCAGGCCGCCGCACGCAGGCCCAGGTTCGCCACCCCGATGGTCATGATCAGCGAACGCCCGGCCGAGGCCGAAGACCGGGCAGTGCCCGGCCACTGGGAGGGCGACCTGATCATCGGAAAGGACGGCGCCTCCGCCATCGGGACCCTGGTCGAGCGCGCCACTCGCTACGTGATGCTCCTGCACCTGCCCCACGGCCGCGCCGCCGAGCACGTTCGCGACGCCCTGGTGGACACCGTGCAGTCCCTGCCCGGCCACCTGGTCCGGTCGCTGACCTGGGACCAGGGCGCGGAGATGGCCTCCCACGGCTCGTTCACCGTCGCCACCGGCGTCCCGGTCTACTTCTGCGACCCCGCCAGCCCCTGGCAGCGCGGCTCCAACGAGAACACCAACGGGCTCCTGCGGCAGTACTTCCCCAAGGGCACCGACCTGACCACCCACGGCCCGCAACACCTCGCAGAGGTCGCCGCCGAACTCAACGGCCGCCCACGCAAAACGCTCGGCTGGGAAACCCCAGCCGAGCGCCTGCATAAACTACTCGCGGCCTGATCAAACCAACCACGTGTTGCGACGATCCCTAGAAACCGCCCCCCGGCCGGGGCCGCCGGCGTGTTCGCGGTTCCTGGGAAGTGGGCGGCGCGCTGGTGCGAGCCGGTCAGTGGGCGGCCGCGCGTTGGAGGGCGCTGGCGAGGAGGGCGAGGTCGGTGGGGCCGTTGCCGAGTTCGCGGACCGGGCGGCGGGCGGGTGGGGCGCCGAGTTGGAGCGGGTCGATCGCGACGACGGTGGGGCGCAGGGTGGCGGTGCGCGGGATGCGGCCGCTGATCCGGGCGGTCTGGAAGGCGGTGACGCCGCCGTCCGGCAGGCGCAGGTAGCCGCGGCCGGGGGTGTCCTCGGGCAGGGCGGCCGCGTCGCCGAGGTGGATCAGCAGGTCGGAGTCGGCCGGGTCCTCGGTGCGCAGCGCGATGCGGAGCAGGGCGGCCTCGTCGACCTCGGTGCCGGCGCTCTCCTCCGGGTGGCCGGTGGTGACCGCGAGGTGGACGCCGAGCGGGCCGCCGTGGCGGGCGACGGCGGCGAGGGCGCGGGCGAGCGGGCGGCCGGCCGGGGAGGTGGGGGAGAGGAGGGCGTCGTAGTCGTCCACGACGACGACCAGGCGGGCGGGGCAGGGGGCGGCGGCGGGGGAGGTGACCGGCCGGGGGCCGTCGCCACCGCTGCGCGGGTGGATGATCTTCGGGGTGGCGGCGGAGGCCGCGCCGACGACGGCGGGCACCGGGACGGCCGGGTGTCCGGCGAGGCTCTGTCCGGCCAGGCCCTGCCCGGCCAGGCCCTGCGCGTCCAGGCTCTGCCCGTCCAAGATGCGGGCGGCGTGCCAGGAGGCGAAGTCCAGTCCGTCGAACAGCCGCTCGCGCAGGGCGAGTTCGTCCTCCAGGGCCTCTGCGGCGAGCAGCGCGGCCCGCGGGTCGTCGGCGGCGTTCACCAGGCCGGTGACGTGCGGCAGTTCGGTGCAGCCGTCCAGGCCGTCCTCGGTGGACCGGCCCTCGATGAGGGTGACGGTGAGGCGCTCGGGGCGTTCCGAGACGGCGAGCGAGGCGACCAGGGTGCGCAGCAGCTCGGTCTTGCCGGAGCCGCGGGCGCCGCCGATGAGCAGGTGCGGGCCGCCCGGGTCGGGGGAGGGGAGGGCGAGTTCGGGGTCGGCCAGGTCGAGCGTGCAGAGCTCGTCCCGGGTGGTGCCGAGCAGCGCGGTGGCGGCGCCGATGCCGCCGGCGTGCGCCGCCCAGCGGGCGGACAGCTTGGCCGGGGTGACGGTGTCGAGCTGGAGCAGGTCGAGCAGCCGCAGTGCGTCGGGCAGCGGGCCGCGGGCGGCCGGGGCAGCCTCGCGCAGCGGGGCGAGCACGCGGGCGAGCCGTTCGGCCCAGGCGTCGGAGACGGCGTCCAGGGAGACCTCGTGCAAGGTCTCCCGGCCGCGGGCGACGGGGCGGTCGAGGGAGAGCTGGGTGCCGACCTCGCCGGTGATCAGGGCGGTGGCGCCGAGGCCTCGGGGGAGCAGTTCGGGCTGCTCGGCGAGGCAGACCGGGAAGATGCCGACGGCCGGTCCCTGGCGCAGCAGCAGGTCGACGGCCTGCCGGGCGGTCTCGGTGGTCGGGCGGCCGTCCACCACGACGACGGTGGCGGGGTGGCCGCCGAGGCCGGCCGGGCCGCTGAGCCGGGCGGTGAGTTCGGTCAGCCGGGCGGTGGCCTGTTCGTCGTCGAGGCCGAGCAGCAGCCGGCAGTCCTGGCCGTCGGCGGGGCGCAGGTGGGGCAGCCAGAGGGCCCAGGCCCAGGTGTCGGCGCGTTCTTCGGGGGTGCGGGCCTGGTCGGCGTCGACGACGACCAGGCTCAGGCCGGTCGGCGGGTGCAGGGCGGCGAGCTGGGCGACGACGGCCCGGGTGAGTGCGTCCAGGCGTTCGCGCGGGCCGCTGAGGCCGAGGCTGCCGGCGGTCTGCAGGTCGAGGGTGACGGGGACGGCGGGCAGCATGGTGCCGGGTGCGGTGCCGGGGCCGCCGGGGCGGTCGGCGGTGCCCAGGCGCAGGGTGAGCGCGTCGGGGTGGCCGGGGCCGCGCTCCCAGAGCCGGGGGCCGGGGCCGACGGCGTTGAGCAGCAGGGTGGCGAGATCCGGCCACCGTTCGCGCTGGGCGGCGGCCTGGCGCAGTCGTACGGCGGTGTGGTGGCGTTCGGCGCTCTCCTGGCCGGGCGGTTCGGCGGTGCGGCCGAGTCGCAGCGAGAGCAGGCCGCGGCCGCGGCCGGGGGCCGGTTCGGGGGCGGCGGGGGGTTCGGCCACCGGCGGGGTGGGGCGGACCGGGCCTGGGGCGGCGAGCTGGAGGTGGCCGTGGCCGTCGGGCAGGGCGGCGCGGCCGGTGCCGTCGGCCGGGTCGGGGGTGGCCACGTGCAGGGTGGATTCGCCGATGCGCAGCAGGGCGCCGGCTTCCAGCGGGACGGCTTCCTCGGGGGCTCCGGGCGGGACGAGCCGACCGTCCAGGGTGGTGCCGTTGGTGGAGCCGAGGTCGCGGACGGTGATCCTGCCGTCGTCGGCGAGGTGCAGGGCCAGGTGCAGCCGGGAGACGTCGGGGTCGTCGAGCGGGACGTCGGCTTCGCCGGAGCGGCCGATCCGGATCTCCCGGCCGTGCAGCCGGTGCACTCCGCCGGCGTCCGGGCCGCCGACCACGCGAAGTTCGGCGGCGGCGGGGGTGTCGTCGGGGTCGTCGGCGGTCGGGTCGGGCTCGTTGAGGCTGAGGACGGCCCCGTCGAGGAGCGGGGGGTGGCCGAGCAGCGTGTGCTCGTCGACCCGGTGCGCCCCGGCGTACAGGTGCACGTGGGTGGCGGCCCGGGGCCCGCGCACGCCGACGGCGCCGGCGAGGGCGCCCGCGAGGGAGCCGAGCGCGGTGCCGACGGGGGCGGTGACCAGCACGTCCACGTAGGGGATGGCGGAGCCGGCGGCGGCCGGGCCGCTGCGCGGTCGGAGGACGGTCAGCCGGATCTGCATCTCGCCCGCGGGTCCCTTCTGCTGGTGTGGAGCCTGGTACCGCTGCCCGGTGTCGTCGCGGGCGCGCGGGGCGGCCGCGGCGACCCTTTGGGCCACACGAGTGGCGAGTGTCCATCCTGCCATCCGTCACGGACAGTCCGCGCACCGTACCGGATTTGACGATCTTGCGATCATCGCCATGGTGGAGGCGACGGAGGGTCAGGTCAACCGGTGCGGCGAGGGCCCCGTCGGCAGGCCCGCCGAACCGGTCCGGGAACTCCCCTAGGGGATGTCCCCCAACCCCTCCGGGATGGCCTGCCGGTCGCCCCAAAAACCTGAACGGACACCGTTAGAGTGGCCGCAGACACGGGCCCGGCAGGCTCACCGCACCGGCGGAGGAGCGCCCCGCGCGGGCGGCACGACGAGGAGTGCGACAGGTGCGGCCAGTCGGCAGCAAGTATCTGCTTGAGGAGACCCTCGGACGGGGTGCCACCGGGACGGTCTGGCGCGGCCGGGTGCGCCCCGACGTCCAGGTGCCCGGCAGCGAGCCCGGGCAGCTGGTGGCGATCAAGGTGCTGCGCGAGGAACTGGCGTCCGACCCGGACGTCGTGATGCGCTTCCTGCGCGAGCGCTCGCTGCTGCTGCGGCTGACCCACCCGAACATCGTCCGGGTCCGCGACCTGGTGGTCGAGGGCGAGCTGCTGGCCCTGGTGATGGACCTGATCGACGGCCCCGACCTGGCCCGCTACCTGCGCTCCAACGGCCCGTTCAGCCCGATCGCCGGCGCCCTGCTGATGGCCCAGGTCGCGGACGCGCTGGCGGCCAGCCACGAGGACGGGATCGTCCACCGCGACCTCAAGCCGGCCAACGTGCTGCTCGCCTCCACGGTGCTGGACGGCACCGAGCAGATGCACCCGATGCTGACCGACTTCGGCATCGCCCGCCTCGCCGACTCCCCGGGCATCACCCGCACCCACGAGTTCGTCGGCACCCCCGCCTACATCGCGCCGGAGTCCGCCGAGGGCCGCCCGCAGACCTCCGCGGTGGACGTCTACGGCGCCGGGATCATGCTGTACGAGCTGGTCACCGGCCGCCAGCCGTTCCAGGGCGACAGCGCGATCGCGCTCCTCCACGCCCACCTGGCGCAGGAGCCGCAGCGGCCCAGCACCATGCCCGAGCCGCTGTGGACGGTGATCGAGCGCTGCCTGCGCAAGGACCCGGCGCAGCGGCCGTCCGCGACCTCGCTGGCCCGCGCGCTGCGGGTGGTGGCGGCCGGCGTCGGGGTGCACGCCTCCCCGTCGGCGGTGGACGAGGCGCTCGCGGTCGGCTCGCTGCTGCTGCCGGACCCGCGCCCGACCTCCGTCCCGAGCGCCGGTGCGGGCGTCCCCGGCCTGTCGCCGGCCGCCCCGGCCGCCCCCGCGGCCCCGCAGTACGACCCGGCCGGGGCGACCCAGGTGATGGGCACCCAGCCGCCGCCCGCCCCGCCGTTCGGGGCCCCGGACCGCACCCAGGTGATGCCGCCCACCGTCGTGCCCCCGCCCCCGCCGGGCGCTCCGGGTGTTCCGGGGTCTCCGGGGGAGGAGACGCCGCACCCGTGGCAGACGCAGCTGCGGGCGGCCCGGGACCGCAACCAGCAGACCCAGGTCGGCTACTTCGGCCCGGAGGACTTCGAGGACCCGCAGGTCGCCCCGAGGCCCTTCCAGGCCGGCCCCCCCGGCTACCAGCCGCAGCCGCCGGCCGGCTACCACCCGGACCAGCGGCGCCAGGGCCCGCCGCCGCCCGGGTACGCCCAGCGGCCGCCGGTGGCCCCGCCGCCCTACCAGGGCGGTCAGGGCTACCAGGCCGGGCAGTCCGGTCACGGCGGCCCGCCGCAGCCCGGGCCCGGTGGACGCCCGCAGCCGCCCGGCGGCTACCGGCCGGCCCCGGCCGCGTACGGGCAGTCGCAGGGCGGCTACCCGCCCCCGCCCGCCCCGGTCCCGCGCCGGGCCGAGCCGCCGGCGCCGCAGCACCGCGAATCGCCGCAGCACCGCGAGCCCCCGCAGCACCGCGAGCCCCCGCAGCGCCGGGACGAGCCGCGTCGGGACGAGCCGCGCGAGCAGGACCGCCGCGAGCCCGCCCCGCCGCGCGAGCGGCGCCCGCGCAGCCGCAACCGGATGTACATTCCCGGGCTCGGCTGCCTCAAGGGGTGTCTGGTGGTGCTGCTGGTGCTGGTGGTGGCCGGGGTGGCGCTGTGGAACTTCACGCCGCTGCCGCACTACTGGGACAACATCCAGGGCTGGTTCAACACCGTGCGCGACTGGGCGGACGCCTTGTTCGGCAGCTCGAAGAACTGACGCCGGGCCAGGCCCTGCCGTGCGGGCCCGCCCGGTCCAGGGCCGGGCCCGCGCGGCGGGATTGACGCTTTGTCGACAATTCGCAAGATTTCTCGCCCGCGACTGCCCGCCCAGGGCCCTCGGGCGGCCCGCGCGGGGCGCCGGGGCGCGTAGGTTGGTCGCTGTTGTCCCGCCCCATCGAGCGCACCGGACCCCCGGGCGCGCTCCCGCGCCGCCCACGGAGCAGCATTGGCACGCAAGATCGGCAGCCGGTACACCGTTCACCAGGTGATCGGCCGGGGTTCGGCCGGGACGGTCTGGCTCGGTGAGGGGCCCGACGGCCCGGTGGCGGTCAAGCTGCTGCGCGAGGACCTGGCCGCCGACCAGGTGCTGGTCGGCCGCTTCGTCCAGGAGCGCGCCGCGCTGACCAGCCTCGACCACCCCCGGGTGGTCGGCGTGCGTGACATGGTCGTGGACGGCAGCGACCTCGCCCTGGTGATGGAGCTGGTCCAGGGCACCGACCTGCGCTCCCGGCTGGAGCGTGACGGCGCGCTCCCGCCGCAGACCGCCGCCTCGGTCATCGCGGACGTCGCCGACGGCCTGGCCGCCGCGCACGCCGCCGGCATCGTCCACCGCGACGTCAAGCCGGAGAACGTCCTGCTCGACCTCGCCGCCGCCCCCGGCCCCGGCGGCGCCCCGCGCGCCAAGCTCACCGACTTCGGCGTGGCCCGCCTGGTCGACGCCCCGCGCCGCACCCGGGCCACCCGGATCATCGGCACCCCCGACTACCTCGCCCCGGAGATCATCGAGGGCCTGGAGCCGCGCGCCGCCGTCGACATCTACGCCCTCGCCACCGTGCTGTACGAGCTGCTGGCCGGGTTCACCCCGTTCGGCGGCGGCCACACCGGCGCGGTGCTGCGCCGGCACGTCACCGAGCAGGTGCCGCCGATCCCCGGCCTGCCGGACGGGCTGTGGCGGATCATCTCCGAGTGCCTGGCCAAGGCCCCGGCCTCCCGGCTGCGGGCCGCCGAACTGGCGGCCCGGCTGCGCGAGCAGCTGCCCTCGCTGGCCGGCCTGCCGGTGCTGGCCGTCCCCTCCCAGGGCCGCGCCCCGGCGGAGGAGGCACTGACCCCCGGTGAGGCCGTGTACGCCGAGGTGGACGCAGGCCCGGGAATCCACAAGCGCCGCCGGGGCCCGGCCGTCCCGTTGGTGCCCGGCGTCGCCCCCGACTCCACCCGGGACACCCACACCAGCCTGCGCCGCCCCTCCGCGGACGAGCTGGCCGCGTACGCCGCGGAGTCCCGTGCCCAGCGCACCGCCCCGGGCACCGGGCACCGCCGGGACCGGCAGGCGCTGCTGCGCCGCCGCCGGGTGCTGGCCGTCCTGCTGGCCACCGTCCTGCTGCTGGCGGGCGCCGCCGCGGCCTGGACGGCCTTCGCGGCCACCGCCCCGGACGCCGGTCACCCGGCCCGTCCGACGGTGTCCGGCACGGCCCCGCGGGCGCCGTAGCGGGCCGTCGGGCGGGTACCGCGAGAGCCGGAGGACCCCGGTGTCGTCATGACCACCCCCGGAACCATTACCCTGGGGGCGTGGCAGCCGTCGATCCTTCCGAAGAGCTCAAGAACCTCGAAACGACCATGGGGTCGATCGAGGCCGTCCTCGACCTGGACAAGATCCGGGCCGACATCGCTGTCCTGGAGGAGGCGGCAGGCGCCCCCAACCTGTGGGACGACATCGCGAACGCGCAGAAGGTGACCAGCCGGCTCTCCTTCCTCCAAGGCGAACTGCGCAAGGTCGAGGGCCTGCGCAGCCGCATCGACGACCTGGGCGTGCTGTTCGAGCTGGCCGAGGCCGAGGACGACGCGGACACCCGGGTCGAGGCCGAGTCCGAACTCGTCTCCCTCCAGAAGGCGGTCGAGGAGCTGGAGGTCCGCACCCTCCTGTCCGGCGAGTACGACGCCCGCGAGGCGCTGATCAACATCCGCGCCGAGGCCGGTGGCGTCGACGCCGCCGACTTCGCCGAGCAGCTGATGCGCATGTACCTGCGCTGGGCCGAGCGGCACGGGTACCCCACCGAGGTGTACGACACCTCGTACGCCGAAGAGGCCGGCATCAAGTCCGCGACCTTCACGGTCAAGGCGCCGTACGCCTACGGCACCCTGTCGGTCGAGCAGGGCACCCACCGCCTGGTCCGCATCTCGCCCTTCGACAACCAGGGCCGCCGGCAGACCTCCTTCGCCGGTGTCGAGGTGCTCCCGGTCGTCGAGCAGTCCGACCACGTCGACATCGACGAGGGCGACCTGCGGATCGACGTCTACCGCGCCTCCGGCCCCGGCGGCCAGGGCGTCAACACCACCGACTCGGCGGTGCGCATCACGCACCTCCCGACCGGTGTCGTGGTCTCCTGCCAGAACGAGCGCTCGCAGATCCAGAACAAGGCGTCCGCGATGAACGTCCTCCAGGCGAAGCTGCTGGAGCGGCGCCGCCAGGAGGAGCGGGCGGCGATGGACGCGCTCAAGGACAGCGGCAGCTCCTGGGGCAACCAGATGCGCTCCTACGTGCTGCACCCGTACCAGATGGTCAAGGACGTCCGGACGGAGTACGAGGTCGGCAACCCGCAGGGCGTGCTGGACGGCGATATCGACGGCTTCATCGAGGCCGGCATCCGCTGGCGCAAGCAGCGCGAGACCGCCGCGCAGTAGGCGCAGGCATACGAAAGGGCCCCCGACCGCAGTGGTCGGGGGCCCTTTCGTATGCCTCGGTGGGTTCAGGCCAGTGCCTGCCGGGCGATCAGCGCCACCGCGAGCAGACCGGCCAGCAGGGCCAGCAGCATCGCGGGGGAGAACGCCGCGAACGGACCCTGCTGCTCCTGCAGCCGGGCCCGGTTGGCGCGGCAGACCGCGCAGCGCCCGTCACTCACGCGGCCGTTGCAGTTGGCGCACACCAGATGGTCGCAGGTCATGCGATCTCCTCCTCGCTGCTACAGCCAACGCACCGGACGGGGCTTTGGTTCCTCTTCTTGCCCTGTGCGGGGGAGCGCCCGAACACGGACGCCACCTCCACTCTGCCAGGTTCTGACCGTTCCGGCTCCCGGGCTGTGAGATGCCTCCCAATTTTCGGGGCATAACCAGACATTCTCCCCCAGATTTCGACGGCTGTCCTGGGCGAGCCCTGCACGCCGACCGACGATTCGCGTATGGTCCCAGACCGGGAGCGGCCCTTTCCGCTCCCGCCACCCGCCCCAGGGCCGGGAGCCCGGGGTGGACCGACCGAGGACTGGCGCCGCCTAGGATGGCCTCCGTGATGCAGCCGTGATCAGATTCGACAACGTCTCCAAGACCTATCCCAAGCAGAACCGTCCCGCCCTGGACAACGTCTCGCTGGAGATCGAGAAGGGTGAGTTCGTCTTCCTGGTCGGCTCGTCCGGCTCGGGCAAGTCCACCTTCCTGCGCCTGTGCCTGCGCGAGGAGCGCCCCTCCACGGGCGAGGTGCACGTGCTGGGCAAGGACCTCGGCAAGCTGTCCAACTGGAAGGTGCCGCACATGCGCCGCCAGCTGGGCACCGTCTTCCAGGACTTCCGCCTGCTGCCCAACAAGACGGTCGCGCAGAACGTCGCCTTCGCCCTCGAAGTGATCGGCAAGCCCAAGAGCGCCATCAACAAGGTGGTGCCCGAGGTGCTGGAGCTGGTCGGCCTCGGCGGCAAGGAGGACCGCATGCCGGGCGAGCTGTCCGGTGGTGAGCAGCAGCGCGTGGCGATCGCCCGCGCGTTCGTGAACCGTCCGATGCTGCTGATCGCGGACGAGCCCACCGGCAACCTCGACCCGCAGAACTCGGTCGGCATCATGAAGCTGCTCGACCGCATCAACCGCACCGGCACCACGGTGCTGATGGCCACCCACGACCAGGCCATCGTCGACCAGATGCGCAAGCGCGTCATCGAGCTCGACAAGGGGCTGCTCGTCCGCGACCAGGCCCGCGGCGTCTACGGATACCAGCACTGACCGACCGGCGCAGCCGGCGCTGAACCCGTAGGGCCGTCCGCCCGCGTCGCCAGACCAGCAGTACCGACCCTGGAGTTGTTACCCGCATGCGTGCCCAGTTCGTCCTGTCGGAGATCGGTGTGGGTCTCCGCCGCAACCTGACGATGACCATCGCGGTCGTGGTCAGTGTCGCGCTCTCCCTCGCCCTGGCCGGTTCCTCGCTCCTGGTCCGCGACCAGGTGAACTCCATGAAGGGGTACTGGTACGACAAGGTCGAGGTGAGCATCTACTTCTGCACCAAGTCGGACGCGCGCAACTCGCCGCAGTGCGACAAGGGTGCGGCCACCGACCAGCAGGTGCAGGACATCAAGGCCCAGTTGGACAAGATGGACTCGGTGGTCCAGTCGTCGGCCTTCGAGAGCTCCGCCGAGGCGTACAAGCACTGGAAGGAGATGAACCCGGACAACCCGCTCATCTCCGTCCTGGGCCCGGACGCGATGCCGCAGTCCTGGCGGGTCAAGCTGAACGACCCGACCAAGTACGACGTCATCCAGAGCGCCTTCGCCGGCAAACCCGGCGTCAAGTCGGTGGAGGACCAGCGGAAGATCCTGGAGAACCTGTTCGGCCTGCTCAACGGCCTCCAGACGGCGGCCTTCGTGATCATGGTGCTGATGCTGTTCGTCGCCCTGCTGCTGATCGTCAACACCGTCCGGGTGTCGGCGTACAGCAGGCGGCGCGAAACCGGCATCATGCGCCTGGTCGGCGCCTCGAACTTCTACGTCCAGATGCCGTTCATCGCCGAGGCCGCGTTCTCCGCGCTGCTCGGCGCGGCCATGGCCTCCGGGCTGCTGGTCGGCGGGCACTTCTTCGTCCAGAACTGGCTGGCCGACCGGGTGCAGTTCATCCACTTCATCGGCCTCGGCTCGGTGCTCGCGGTGATACCGCTGCTGATCGTGGTCGGTATGGGCATGGCCGGCGTGGCGGCGTTCTTCACCCTGCGCAAGTACCTCAAGGTCTGACCACCTCCGGCCCCGGCGGCCCCGGACGGCACTGCGCCGTCCGGGGCCGCCGTCGTTTCGCCCGCCGTTGTGGCCCGTCGCGCCCGACACGGTGTCTACACTCCGGTGCCATGCTGGAAACTCCGCGCAGGGCACGTCAGGTGGCCACCCTCAGCCTGGTGTTCGGTGTCGTGCTGATCGCCGGGGCCGCCACCGGCGCCTGGGGCGACCCGCCACGGCACCCGGCCGCCGGCGCCGCCCCGGTCGCGGGCGCGGCCCCGGGCCTCCCGGCGGACCCGGCCGGCACCGCGCTGTCCGAGCAGCAGGCCGAGCACCTGCTCGGGGCCAACGGCGACCGCTGGGGCGCCTACTACAGCGCCCAGGAGTACGCCGCGTTCAGCCAGGGACTGGACGGCCGCTACCTGGGCGTCGGGCTCTCGGTCGGCCGCGGCGAGGACGGCGCCACCGCGGTCTCCCAGGTCGCGCCCGCAGGGCCCGCCGCCACGGCCGGGATCGAGGCCGGCGACCGGCTGCTGCGGATCGACCAGGACCAGGCCGACCACCTGCCGGTCACCGAGGTGGTGGCCCGGCTGCGCGGGCGCGACGGCGAGCGTGGGGTGGGCTCCGAGGTCACCCTCGCCGTGCGGCGCGGTGCCGGCGAGGTCCGCGAACTGCGGCTGCGGCGCGCCCTGTTGGACAGCCGGCAGGTCACCGCCGAGCAGCTGGAGAAGGGCGTGCTGCGGATCGCCGTGCGGGCCTTCACCAGCGGCGTGACCGATCAGGTGCGCGCCGCTCTGCGCGCCCCGCACGCCGGTGTGGTGCTCGATCTGCGCGGCAACTCGGGCGGGTTGGTCGAGGAGGCCGCCGGCACCGCCGGGATCTTCCTGGACGGCGGCCCGGTCGGCTCGTACCAGGAGCGCGGCGAGACCAGGGAGTTGACCGCCCCGCCCGGGGGCGACCAGCGCACCCCGCTGGTGGTGCTGGTCGACGGCGGCACGATGAGCGCCGCCGAATTGCTCACCGGCGCGCTCCAGGACCGCAGCCGCGCCGTGGTGGTGGGCTCCCGGACCTTCGGCAAGGGCACCGTCCAGCAGCCCAGCCGGCTCGCCGACGGCGCCGTGCTGGAGCTGACCGTCGGCCGCTACTACACCCCGGCCGGCCGCTCCCCGGAGGGCTCCGGCCTGACCCCGGACGTCCCGGCGGCGGCCGGCGAGGACGCCGACGCGCTCGCCCTGCGGGTGCTGGCCGGGCTCGGCACCCGCGCCTAAAGGGGCTGCCCCGAACCGGCCGAAGTGCGAGAATGGCCGCGCTATGGCAAAGGAAACCGGACAGAAGCTGATCGCGCAGAACAAGAAGGCGCGACACGAGTACACGATCCTCGACACCTATGAGTGCGGCCTCGTGCTCACCGGCACGGAGGTGAAGTCACTGCGCGAGGGGCGGGCCAACCTGGTCGACGGCTACGCCTACATCCAGAACCACGAGGCCTGGATCGACAACGTGTTCATCCCCGAGTACACCCAGGGGACGTGGACCAACCACGCGGCCCGGCGCAAGCGCAAGCTGCTGCTGCACCGGCTGGAGATCCGCAAGATCGAGAGCACGGTCCGCGACGCGGGCCACACGCTCGTCCCGCTCTCGCTGTACTTCAAGGACGGCCGGGTGAAGCTCGAACTCGCGCTCGCGGTCGGCAAGAAGCTCTACGACAAGCGGCAGACGCTGCGCGAGAAGCAGGACACCCGCGAGACGGCCCGCGCGGTGGCGGCCGCCCGGCGGCGCCAGGGTTAATCCGCTGGACCCTCACCCGCCGCCTCGCGTACTATGGCGTCAGCAACACGGACGGTCACCGTCCGGCTGTTTCTCAACAAAACATGGGGATGATCGGTTTCGACAGGGGATGTTGAAACAGGGGAAGCGAGCCGAGGAACGCGGCAATGATCTCGTTAACCACGTGTCGCAAAAAAATAATCGCCAACTCTAAGCGCGATTCCCAGCAGTTCGCTCTCGCTGCCTAATAAGCACCGATAGCGCTTGGGTGTCAGACCGGGGAGTTCCCGACCCGGACCCTGGCATAATCTAGGGAACTCAACCGTCCGCCCGGGCTGCGAGGGTGGATGGGAAATCAAACAGCAGCTGGGCCTGTTGGCGGCTTGTCCGTGTGACTGCCAGGGCCGAGAAAATCACAGCGGACTGCGCTCGGAGAAGCCCTGAATTAACTCCACTGGACCCGGGTTCGATTCCCGGCATCTCCACCACCCCATGTTGACAGTGAAGGCCGTCCACCGCTTTGCGGTGGGCGGCCTTCACGTTTACCCCGGTTGGGGCGTAGGATCATCCGTCCGCTCGTTTTCCGGAGCCGGATTCCGCCGCTACCACCGAGGCCATGCAGAGCAACACGGACACCACCGCCGCCACCGACCGCGAGACCGTACGCGAGCGCGAGATCGCCGGTGAGCAGCAGCACCTCGACACCGTCTACCACCGGCTGGAGGAGAAGCTTGCCGAGGCCGAGTACATCCTGGAGGACGCCGCCAAGCGGGTCCACGTCGGCACCCCCGGCGCGCTCGCCGAGCGCGACGCCCAGGTCTACCGGGCCGGCGCCCACCTCCAGCGCCTGAACAACGAGTTCGAGGACTTCCTGTTCGGCCGGATCGACCTCCAGCGGGCGGACGCCCCGGAGGAACACGGCATCCCCTCCGACACGCCGCTCGACCCGGCCGACCCGGCCGTCGCCGAGACCCTGCACATCGGCCGTCTCGGTGTGCTGGACGCCGAGTACGGGCCGCTGGTGATCGACTGGCGGGCGCCCGCCGCCGCGCCGTTCTACCGCGCCACCCCGGTCGAGCCGGGCCGGGTGGTCCGCCGCCGGGTGATCCGCTCCAAGGGGCGCAAGGTGATCGGCGTCGAGGACGACCTGCTGCGTCCCGACCTCACCCCGACCCTGAACGGCCGGGAGCTGGCGGTGGTCGGCGACGGCGCACTGATGGCCTCGCTCGGCCGCGCCCGCAGCCACTCGATGCGCGACATCGTCTCCTCCATCCAGAAGGAGCAGGACGAGGTGATCCGGGCGGCCGCCGCCGGCGCCACGCTCGTCACCGGCGGCCCGGGCACCGGCAAGACCGCCGTCGCCCTGCACCGCGCCGCGTACCTGCTGTACCAGGACCGCCGCCGCTACGCCGGGGGCATCCTGGTGGTCTCGCCGACCCCGTTGCTGGTCTCCTACACCGAGGGCGTGCTGCCCTCGCTCGGTGAGGAGGGGCAGGTCGCCATCCGCGCGGTCGGCTCGCTGGTGGACGGCATCGAGGCGGGCACCTACGACAGTCCGGAGGCGGCCCGGGTCAAGGGCTCGGGCCGGATGGTGCAGCTGCTGCGCCGGGCGGCTCGGGCCGCGCTGGAGCTGGGCGCGCCGCAGGAGCTGAAGGTGGTCGCCCGCGGCGAGGTGCTCAAGCTGGACGCGGGCCGGCTCAAGGCCGTGCGCGGCAACGTGATCGGCGCCGGCGGCACCCCGCTGAACCTGCTGCGCCCGCGCGCCCGCCGGATGCTGCTGGACGCCCTGTGGCAGGAGCTCACCCGGCACCTGCCGAAGCCGACCGACCACTACGCCCGCGAGCAGCGCCAGGAGGAGAAGGAGTCCTTCGACGAGTACGTCTCGGACGAGGCGCCGTTCCTGGACTTCCTGGACGCCTGGTGGCCCGCCGTGACCCCGCGCCGGGTGCTCGGCACGCTCAAGCAGCACCGGCACATCAACCGGATCGCCCGCCGCGCCGTCTCCCCGGACGAGGCGAGGCTGCTGGCGGCGTCCTGGCGCCAGCTGTCCCCGAACGGCGAGGGCGCGCTGTCCGCGCACGACGTCGCGCTGGTGGACGAGCTCCAGGTGCTGCTCGGCGAGGCGGCCCGGCCGAAGGTGCGCGAGGTGAACGCGGTGGACCTGCTGAGCGGGCTGGAGGAGGTCACCACCTTCGCCGACCGCAGCTCCCGTCAGCGCGAGCGCGTCCCCGTCGAGCGCACCGAGTACGCGCACGTGATCGTGGACGAGGCGCAGGACCTCACCCCGATGCAGTGGCGCATGATCGGCCGCCGGGCCCGGATGGCGACCTGGACGATCGTCGGCGACCCGGCGCAGTCCTCCTGGCCGTTCCCGCAGGAGGCGCAGGCCGCACTGGACGAGGTGCTGTCCGGCAAGCCGCGCCGCCGCTTCACGTTGACCGTCAACTACCGCAACCCGGCCGAGATCGCCGAGGTCGCGGCCAAGGTGCTGGCGCTGGCCGCGCCGGGCACCCCGTCGCCGACCGCGGTGCGCCGGGTCGGCGTCGAGCCGCGCTTCGCGGCCGTCGTGGATCCCGCCCCGGAGGCCTTCGGTGCGGCGGCCCGGGCGGAGCTGGAGCGGCTGCTGGGCGAGGTGGACGGCACCGTGGCGATCGTGGTGCCGATGGACCGCCGGGCCGAGGCGGCGGGCTGGGCCGAGGGCCTGGGCGAGCGGGCGGTGGTGCTGGGCAGCCTGGAGGCGAAGGGCCTGGAGTACGACGCGACCGTGGTGGCCGACCCGACCGGCATCGCCGGCGAGTCGGAGGCCGGCCTGCGGGTGCTGTACGTGGCGCTCACCCGGGCGACCCAGCGGCTGACCGTGCTGTCCGGTCCGGACGACCTGCCGGACGCGGCCGGCGTGCCCGCGCTGCTGCACGGCTGACGGCCGGTCCGCCGGACGAAGAAGGCCCCTCACCGGATGGTGAGGGGCCTTCAGACGTTAGTGACACCGACCCGCCATGCTCGCCTCGCGGCAAGTGGTCCCTCGAAGGGACGAAGGTTGGGCCCGGGGGCTTGGATCGAGCCGGTGTCCCGTCCAATGTAACGCATCGGCCCGGAGAGGCAAGAAGTTGTCGGGTCCACACACTCAATGAACGTTATTTCTGGCTACCCCTTGGAAGGTGCGACGATCGAGGTCTAGCATGCGCAGGCGATGCCTTCAACAAAATGTTGAACCTGCCGCACGGACGGAAGAAGGAAGCGTCGATGGCGACGGTGCCCAGTGTCTCCAACTCGATCACGGTGCGGCTGGAGGTCCCGGCCCGGGGCAACGCCGTCAGTGCGATCACCACGGCCGTGGAGTCCTCCGGCGGTTCGGTGACCGGTCTCGACGTCACCGCCTCCGGCCTGGAGGCGCTGCGGATCGACGTCACGGTGGCGGCCTCCTCGGTCGCGCACGGCGAGGAGATCGTCGAGAAGCTGCGGGCGATCGACGGCGTGTCGATCGGCAAGGTCTCGGACCGCACCTTCCTGATGCACCTCGGCGGCAAGATCGAGATGTCGTCCAAGCTCCCGATCCGCAACCGTGACGACCTCAGCATGATCTACACCCCGGGCGTCGCCCGGGTCTGCATGGCGATCGCCGAGAACCCCGAGGACGCCCGCCGCCTCACCATCAAGCGCAACAGCGTCGCCGTGGTCACCGACGGCTCGGCGGTGCTGGGCCTGGGCAACATCGGCCCGGCCGCCGCGCTGCCGGTCATGGAGGGCAAGGCGGCCCTGTTCAAGCGCTTCGCCGGGATCGACGCCTGGCCGATCTGCCTGGACACCCAGGACACCGACGAGATCGTGGCCATCGTCAAGGCGATCGCCCCCGGCTTCGCGGGCATCAACCTGGAGGACATCTCCGCGCCGCGCTGCTTCGAGATCGAGGCCCGGCTGCGCGAGGCCCTGGACATCCCGGTCTTCCACGACGACCAGCACGGCACCGCGATCGTGGTGCTGGCCGCCCTCACCAACGCGCTGAAGGTGGTCGGCAAGGAGATCAGCGACATCCGGGTGGTGATGTCGGGCGCCGGCGCCGCCGGCACCGCGATCCTCAAGCTGCTGCTGGCGGCCGGTGTCGAGCACGCCACCGTGGCGGACGTGCGCGGTGTGGTCCACCAGGGCCGGGAGGACCTCAACGACAGCCTGCGCTGGATCGCCGAGCACACCAACCGCTCGGGCCGCACCGGCAGCCTCAAGGAGGCCGTGGCGGACGCCGACGTCTTCATCGGCGTCTCGGCCCCGAACGTCCTGGACGGCGACGACCTGGCCACCATGGCCGAGGACTCGATCGTCTTCGCGCTGGCCAACCCGGACCCGGAGGTCGACCCGGCCATCGCCCGGCAGACCGCCGCCGTGGTCGCCACCGGCCGCAGCGACTTTCCCAACCAGATCAACAACGTGCTGGTCTTCCCGGGTGTCTTCCGCGGCCTCCTGGACGCCCAGAGCCGCACCGTCAACACCGAGATGATGATCGCCGCCGCCCGGGCGCTGGCCACCACCGTCGCCGACGACGAGCTGAACGCCAACTACATCATCCCGAGCGTCTTCCACAAGGACGTCGCCAAGACGGTCGCCTCGGCGGTGCGCGAGGCGGCGCTGGCGGGCGTCCAGGAGAGCACGGAGCCGGCCCGTCCGACCCCGGGCATCGTCGGCACGCTCGACGCCTCCTCCTTCCCCACCGTCAAGCTCTGACCGGCGAGGCGGCCGACGTGTCGCTGATCGGTCAAATGTCCGAATAGCGGCCTTACCCGTCCGAGTCCGCCCCGAACCCTTGCGACACAAGGGCGAGGGGCGTGTTTGGGCTTGTCGTGCCTAGGGCGTACGGTAGCCCTGCACGGGGCAGGCGTGTCCGACAAGTACGGAACGTCCCCCTGGTCTTCCGGCGCGTCGTCCCGACCGCCGCCCGGGCCCGGTCCGCCGGAGCCGACGGAGCGTCACACCTCCAACGGGCGGGGTTCGTTCGGGTGTCGTGGCCGGGGCCCGATTGGCTTTCTCGGGGCCGGTCGGGGCAGGATTCGTATCCAGGCAGGCGGACGGGCCTTCGACGGCACCGGCGCGCGGCATCGGGTACGGACCCGGCCTGCGACCACGCATTGCCTGCATGAGCACAGTGTGCGGACCTGCGGCCTATCCGGGTGCCCCCCGGTGGGAGTACCGATGGGCCCCCGCACACCGCAAGCGAACAGACCACAGGAGTACACATGAACCGCAGTGAGCTGGTGGCCGCGCTGTCCGAGCGCGCCGAGGTGACCCGCAAGGACGCCGACGCCGTTCTGGCCGCCTTCGCCGAGATCGTCGGCGAGGTCGTCGCCAAGGGCGACGAGAAGGTCACCATCCCCGGTTTCCTGACCTTCGAGCGCACCCACCGCGCCGCCCGCACCGCCCGCAACCCGCAGACCGGTGAGCCGATCCAGATCGCGGCCGGCTACAGCGCCAAGGTGAGCGCGGGCTCCAAGCTGAAGGAAGCCGCCAAGGGCGCCTGAACCACCCCTTGAACGCCCGAGAGGCCGGGCTCCCCGTCTGGGGAGCCCGGCCTCTCGTCGTGGGGCCACGGGCCCGTAGGCCCGTAGGCCTACGGGCCCTGCGGGTCAGGCGTCGACCAGCTGCTCGGACGGCAGCTCGACGTGGGCGCCCAGGTCGCGCAGCTTGTCCATGAAGTTCTCGTAGCCGCGGTTGATCAGGTCGATGCCGTGCACGGTCGAGGTGCCCTCGGCCGCCAGCGCCGCGATCAGGTACGAGAAGCCGCCGCGCAGGTCGGGGATGACCAGCTCGGCGCCCATCAGCTTGGACGGGCCGGAGACGACCGCCGAGTGCAGGAAGTTGCGCGCGCCGAAGCGGCACGGGGTGGCGCCCAGGCACTCGCGGTACAGCTGGATGTGCGCACCCATCTGGTTGAGCGCGCCGGTGAAGCCGAGCCGCGACTCGTACACCGTCTCGTGGACGATGGACAGGCCGGTGGCCTGGGTCAGGGCGACGACCAGCGGTTGCTGCCAGTCGGTCTGGAAGCCCGGGTGCACGTCGGTCTCCAGGGCGATCGCCTTGAGCTCGCCGCCCGGGTGCCAGAAGCGGATGCCCTCGTCCTCCACCTCGAAGGCGCCGCCGACCTTCCGGAAGGTGTTCAGGAAGGTCATCATCTCCAGCTGGCGGGCGCCGCGGACGTAGATGTCGCCCCTGGTGGCCAGCGCCGCGCAGGCCCAGGAAGCGGCCTCCAGGCGGTCCGGCAGCGCGCGGTGGGTGTAGCCGCCCAGCTCGTCGACGCCGGTGATCAGGATGGTCCGGTCGGTGCCCAGGGTGATGATCGCGCCCATCTTCTGCAGCACGCAGATCAGGTCGACGATCTCCGGCTCGATGGCCGCGTTGCGCAGCTCGGTGACGCCCTCGGCGAGGACGGCGGTGAGCAGCACCTGCTCGGTCGCGCCGACCGAGGGGTAGGGCAGCTCGATCTTGGTGCCGCGCAGGCGCTGCTGGGCGACCAGGTAGGTGCCCTGCGGGTGCTTCTCGATGGTGGCGCCGAACTGGCGCAGCACCTCGAAGTGGAAGTCGACCGGGCGGCCGCCGATGTCGCAGCCGCCCAGGCCCGGGATGAAGGCGTGGCCGAGGCGGTGCAGCAGCGGGCCGCAGAACAGGATCGGGATCCGCGAGGAGCCCGCGTGCGCGTCGATGTCGGCGACGTTCGCACTCTCCACGTGCGACGGGTCGAGGATCAGCTCGCCGTCCTCGTCGCCGGTCCGCACGGTGACCCCGTGCAGCTGGAGCAGGCCGCGGACCACCTTGACGTCGCGGATGTCCGGGACGTTGCGCAGTCTGCTGGGGCCCTGGCCGAGGAGGGCGGCGACCATGGCCTTGGGCACCAGGTTCTTCGCACCGCGGACGCGGATCTCGCCTTCGAGCGGGTTTCCGCCGTGGACCAGCAGGACGTCGTCGGTCATCGTTCTCGCAATCCGGGGTGCCAGAGGGGTGGGAAGGCTCCGGTAGAGAGCCGGTGGTGGACCGGTTGGTACGGGCGCGCTCGGGCCCCCGGCAAAACCGAGTCGGCACCGTAGAAGGGCGTCCACCATCCGTAGATGGTAGTGGGCGTGCCGATGGTTCCCGTGAGCCTCTCCCGTGATGGTCCTCTCTCCGGGCTCGCTCCCGCCCGCCGGAGGGGCCGTTCGGGTGTTTGTCCGGCGTGGCGGGGTTTCGATCGTTGAGGTGTCCGACCCCGGCCGTTCTGCGGGATCATGTGGGCATGACGGCGGCCCACTCGCACGCAGGACGGTCCCACACCGGCCGTCTGCTCGTCGCGACGCCCCTGCTCACCGACCCGAACTTCGCCCGGGCGGTGGTGCTGCTCCTCGACCACGACGTCGAGGGGGCGCTCGGCGTGGTCCTCAACCGGCCGACGCCGGTCGAGGTGGGCAGCGTCCTGGACGGCTGGGGGCGGCTGGTCGGGCAGCCCGCCGTGGTGTTCCAGGGCGGACCGGTGGCGCTGGACTCGGCGCTCGGCCTCGCCGTGGCGCCGGGGGAGCCGGGCACCGGCGAGCCGCTCGGCTGGCGGCGGGTGCACGGCGCGATCGGCCTGGTGGACCTGGAGGCGCCGCCCGAGGTGCTGGCCGGCGAGCTGGGCGCGCTGCGGATCTTCGCCGGGTACGCCGGCTGGTCGCCGGGCCAGCTGGAGACGGAGCTGGGGAGCGGCGCCTGGTACCTGGTGGACTGCGAGCCGGGGGACATCTCCAGCCCGGAACCGGAGCGGCTGTGGCGCTCGGTGCTGCGCCGCCAGCGCGGCCCGCTGGCGCTGCTCGCGACCTATCCGGACGACCCGACGCTGAACTGACGTACGGGCCGCCGTCGCGATACTGGCCGGGTTTCGCGGGGCGCCCATAGACTTGGCACCTATGAGCACTCTTGAGCCCGAGCGCGGCCTCGGCACCGGCACCCTGGTCGAGCCAGTCCCCCAGGTGTCCCACGGGGACGGCGACCACGAGCGCTTCGCGCACTACGTCCAGAAGGACAAGATCATGGAGAGCGCGCTCTCCGGCTCGCCCGTGGTGGCGCTCTGCGGCAAGGTCTGGGTGCCCGGGCGCGACCCGAAGAAGTACCCGGTCTGCCCGATGTGCAAGGAGATCTACGACGGCATCGGCAAGCCGCAGGGCGGCGACGACAACAACGGCGGCAAGTAGCACCGGCCGCCGCGGGCCGGTGCCCGGCGCCGTTGTGCACGGTGTGGTTGTGCACAGTGCCGTTTTGCATAGTGCCGAGTTTCCGAAGTGGTCTATGCCAGTCGTCCGGGGCGGGGGCAGGATGTCGGAATGGACCTCATTCCCGTGCCTTCGAGTGCCGTCCGCCGCCCGGACGAGGACTTCCCCCTCGACGACGCCACCACGCTGACCGCGCCGCCCGGGCTGGCCGACGCCGAGCGGTGGCTGCGAACCACGCTGACCGCGGCCACCGGGCTGCCGCTCGGCCCGGGCCGGCCGGGCACGGGCATCGAACTGGTCCAGGACGACGCGCTGGCCGCCGAGGCGTACCGGATCACGGTGCGCCCCGGCCACGTCCTGATGGCCGCGGGCGGGCCGGCCGGTGCGCTGTGGGGCGCGCAGACCCTGCGGCAGCTGCTCGGCCCGGACGCCTTCCGCCGGTCCCCGCTGCGCGGCACCGGCTGGGTGCTGCCCGGCGCGGACATCGAGGACGCCCCCCGGTTCGGCTGGCGCGGCGCGCTGCTCGACGTCGCCCGGCACTTCCTGCCCAAGTCGGACGTGCTGCGCTTCGTCGACCTGCTGGCCGCGCACAAGCTCAACGTGCTGCACCTGCACCTGACCGACGACCAGGGCTGGCGGGTGGAGATCAAGCGCTACCCCGGCCTGACCGAGCGCGGCGCCTGGCGGGACCGCTCGATGGTCGGCTACCGGGCCGGCCAGCGCCGTGACGACCGCCCGCACGGCGGCTACTACACCCAGGACGACCTGCGCGAGATCGTCGCCTACGCGGCCGCGCGCGGGGTCACCGTCGTCCCGGAGGTCGACCTGCCCGGGCACACCCAGGCCGCCGTCGCGGCCTACCCCGAGCTGGGGAACACCGACGTGGTGGACACCGCGGCGCTCGGCGTCTGGACGGACTGGGGCGTCAGCCACAACGTGCTCAACGCCTCCGAGGACACCCTGCGCTTCTTCGAGGGCGTGCTGGAGGAGGTCCTGGAGCTCTTCCCGTCCGAGTTCATCCACCTCGGCGGCGACGAGTGCCCCAAGGAGCAGTGGAAGGACAGCGCGGCCGCCCAGGCGCGGATCCGCGAGCTCGGCCTGGCCAACGAGGACGAGCTGCAGAGCTTCGTGATCCGGCACTTCGACCGCTGGCTGGCCGAGCGCGGCCGCCGGCTGATCGGCTGGGACGAGATCCTGGAGGGCGGGCTCGCCCCGGGCGCCGCCGTCTCCTCCTGGCGCGGGTTCGGCGGCGGGATCGCCGCGGCCAAGGCCGGGCACGACGTGGTGATGTGCCCCGAGCAGCACGTCTACTTCGACCACCGGCAGGCCGACGGCCCGGACGAGCCGATCCCGGTCGGCTTCGTGCGCACGCTGGAGGACGTGTACCGCTTCGAGCCGGTGCCCGGGCAACTGGACGAGACGGCCGCCCGGCACGTGATCGGCACCCAGGCCAACCTGTGGAGCGAGTTCATGGACAGCGCCCGGGACATCGACTACCGGGCCTTCCCCCGGCTGGTGGCCTTCGCCGAGGTCGCCTGGTCCGACCTGCCCACCGATCCGGCCGAGCGCGACTACGCCGGCTTCGAGCACCGGCTGGAGGCGCACCTGAAGGTGCTGGACGCGCTCGGCGTGGAGTACCGCCCGGCGGACGGCCCGCACCCCTGGCAGCGCTGGCCCGGGGTGGCCGGCCGGCCGATCGAGGGCCCGCCGCCGGTGCGCTGAGCGCGACGGACTCGCCCTTGCGGGAACTTCTGAGTGGTCATCTGACGTCAAGAACAGATGAACATCTGCCCAGGTCCGGTTCGGGCCTGGGCAGATACCGCCCGGTATCCGTCCCAATCGGGCAGTCCCGTTCACCTGCCCCGAAATGATCATCGAGCATTGTGTGCCAGAGTTGCCCAACCCGGCCCGATCGCCCGTACCCTACGGGCCAGGCCGGGCTGCTGACGCGGACACCACGGCCGAAGGCCGCGGGCGGCAGCCGATCGATGAGCAAGTGGAGCACGGTGGGACCCAGGTGAACCGGACGATCATGCTGCCGGCCTCCCTCGACGAGGCCGTCGACGCGCTGGCCGCCACCCCGGCCGCGGTACCGGTGGCCGGCGCCACCGACCTGATGGAAGCCGTCAACGCCGGACGGCTACGCCCCGCCGCCCTGGTCGGCCTCGGCCGGATCACCGAACTGCGCGGCTGGCGCTACGAGGACGGCGGCACCGCCGTCCTCGGCGCCGGACTCACCCACGCCCGGATGGACCGTCCCGACTTCGCCGCGCTCATCCCCGCGCTCGCGGACGCCGCCCGCACCGCCGGCCCGCCGCAGGTCCGCAACGTCGGGACCCTCGGCGGCAACATCGTCACCGCCGCCCCGGCCGGCGACACCCTCCCGGTGCTCACCGCCCTGGAGGCCAGCGTCACCCTCGCCCGGGCCGGCGCCAGCCGCGAGGTGCCGGTCAGTCACCTGCTCACCGGCCTCGACCCGGTGCGCCCCGGCGAACTCCTCACCTGGGTGCGCGTCCCGCTGCTGCACGCCCCGCAGGTCTTCCTCAAGGCCACCGGCCGCAGCGGCCCGGCCCGCGCCACCGCCTCCGTCGCGCTGGTCCTCGACCCCGCCCGGCGCGCCGTGCGCTGCGCGGTCGGCGCCGTCGCGCCCGTGCCGCTGCGCCCGCTGGAGGCCGAGGTCTGGGTCGCCGGCTGCATCGACTGGGACGGCAGCCGGGAGATCGACCCGGCCGCGACCGCCGCCTTCGGCGAGTACGTGGCCGCCGCCTGCGTCCCCGACAGCTACGGCGCCGAAGGCGCCTGGGAGGCCGCGACCGAGGGGCCGAGCGCGGCCGCCGTTCGGCTGCGGCGTACCGTATCGGTGCTGGCCCGACGGGCACTGGGAAGGGCGCTGAAGTGACCACAGACCCCATCGAGACCCTCGACGCCGACCCGCTCGGCCTCACCCCGCAGGTCAGCCGCGAGCTGCGCCCGTGCGCCTCGTACACCTTGCGGGTCAACGGTTTCGAACGGCCCGTCACCGACGCCTGGATCGGCGAGAGCCTGCTCTACGTGCTGCGCGAGCGGCTCGGCCTGGCCGGCGCCAAGGACGGCTGCGAGCAGGGCGAGTGCGGGGCCTGCTCGGTGCAGGTGGACGGCCAGCTGGTGGCCGGCTGCCTGGTGCCCGCCGCGCTGGCCGCCGACAGCGAGATCAACACCGTCGAGGGCCTGTCGGCCGCCGGCGGCGCGAGCGACGTCCAGCAGGCGCTGGCCGAGTCCGGCGCGGTGCAGTGCGGCTACTGCACCCCCGGCATGGCGATGGCGGTGCACGACCTGCTCCAGCGCAACCACCGCCCGACCGAGGTCGAGGCCCGCCAGGCGCTCTGCGGCAACCTCTGCCGCTGCACCGGCTACCGCGGCGTGCTGGCCGCCGTCCAGAGCATCGCCGACGCGCGCGCCGAGGACGTCGAGGAGGCGGAGGAGACGGCCGCCGCGACCGCCGCCCAGGCAGCCTCACCGGCCACCGACCAGCCCGCCGACCAGCCCGCCGGGGAAGCGGCCGCCGGACCGCAGCAGGCCGCCGAACCGCCGGTCTACGCCGACGCCGACGCCTGGATCGAGCACGTCCCGCAGCCGCCTGCCGAGCAGCCCCCGGCCGGCGCCGACCAGCCGTACGGCGACGGCCAGGGCGGCTACGACACCGGCGTGTACGACACCGCCGTCCTGACGCCGGTCCAGGGCATCCCCGCCCAGACCGCCGACGACCAGGTGTACTACCCGCCGCAGGGCTACCCCGAGCAGCCGTACCAGGGCACCCCCGCCCACGGCACCTACGTGCCCGGCGGCTACCCGCAGCAGAACGGCTACGACGCCGGGTACGACGCCCCGGTCTACGAACCCACCCCCGCGCACGGCACGCCGCTGCCCGGGGCCGCCTTCGACGGCACGCCCCCGCACGGCACGCCCTACGTCGCCACGCCCCCGCACGGCGCTCCGGCCGGTGGCACCGCCCCGGCCGGCGTCCCGTACGGCGCCACCCCCGCCCACGGCATCCGGCTCCCCGAGGACGACCACGCATCATGACGTCGCCTACCGACATCGGCGCAGCACTCCAGCAGGACGGCGGCGAGGGCGGCGCACCGGAGCCGTTCGGCCTGGGCAGCTCACCGCTGCGCAGCGACGCGCTGCCCAAGGCGCTCGGCATCTACCCGTACGCGGCCGACCTGTGGGCCGAGGGGCTGCTCTGGGGCGCGGTACTGCGCTCGCCGCACCCGCACGCCCGGATCAGGGGCATCGACACCGCGGCCGCGCTGGCGCTGCCCGGCGTGCACGCCGTGGTCACCGCCGCCGACCTGCCGCCCGGTCCGGACGGCACCCCGGACGGCGCCCCGGCCGGGCCGATCGTCGCCGACCGGCCGGTGCTGGCCGCGGGCGTGGTGCGCCACCACGGCGAGCCGATCGCCGCGGTGGCCGCCGACCACCCGGACACCGCCCGGCTGGCGGTCGGTCTGATCGCGGTCGACTACGAGCCGCTGGAGGCCGTCACCGACCCCGAGCAGGCCTTCACCGCCCCGTCGCTGCACCCGGACGGCAACCTGTTCCGCCACCTGCCGCTGCGCACCGGGGATCCGGACGCGGCCGGCGAGATCATCATCGAGGGCCTCTACCAGGTCGGCCGTCAGGACCCGGCCCCGCTCGGCGCCGAGGCCGGGCTGGCCGTGCCGCGTCCGGACGGCGGCGTCGAACTGCACCTGTCCTCCACCGACCCGCACGGCGACCGCGACCGCACCGCCGCCTGCCTCGGTCTGGAGCCCGACCGGGTCCGGCTGGTGGTCACCGGCGTGCCCGGGGCCACCACCGACCGCGAGGACCTCTCCTTCCAGGTCACCCTGGCGCTGCTGGCGCTGCGCACCGGCCGCCCGGTGAAGATGACCCTCACCCGCGAGGAGTCCTTCCACACCCACCCCTCGCGCCACCCCGCGCTGCTGCGCTACCGCCACCACGCCGACGCCGAGGGCACCCTGGTGAAGGTCGAGGCGCAGATCCTGCTGGACGGCGGCGCGTACGCGGACGTCTCCGCCGAGGCGCTGGCCGCCGCCACCGCGTTCTCGGTCGGCCCGTACGTCTGCCCGAACGTCTTCGTGGACGCCTGGGCGGTGCGCACCAACAACCCGCCGGCCGGGCGGATGCGCGGCGAGGGCGCGTTGCAGGCCTGCTTCGCCTACGAGTCGCAGCTGGACCAGCTGGCCGCCCGGATCGGCGTGGACCCGGTGGAGATCCGCCGCCGCAACGCGATGGCCACCGGCGACCCGATGCCCACCGGACAGGCAGTCACCTGCCCGGCGCCGGTCGGCGCGCTGCTGGAGGCCGTCGCGGCCGAGCCGCTGCCGGCCCTGCCGGTGGACGACCCGGACGCCGAGTGGCTGCTGCCGGGCGGGCCCGGTGGCGCCGGCGACCCGGCGGCGGTGCGGCGCGGGATCGGCTACGCCGTCGGCATGGTGCACATGCTCGGCGCCGAGGGCGAGGACGAGGTCTCCACCGCCACCGTGCGGGTCAGCGGCGACCACGCCACGGTGATCTGCGCGGCCGTCGACTCCGGACAGGGCTTCGCCACGCTGGCCCGGCAGATCGTGCAGACCGTGCTGGGCGTCAGCGAGGTGTACATCGCGCCGGCCGACAGCGACCAGTCCATCGCCGGTCCCTCCGCCCGCGGCCGGCACACCTGGGTCTCCGGCGGCGCCGTCGAGCGCGCCGCGCTGATGGTCCGCCACCAGCTGCTGCAGCCGATCGCCGCCAACTTCGGGATGTCGGTGGAACTGCTGCAGATCGCCGACGGCAAGATCACCTCGTACGACGGGGTGCTCGGCATGCCGGTCGCCGAGGCGCTGGAGGGCAAGGAGCTCTGGGCGACGGCCCAGTGCCGCCCGCACCCCACCGAGCCGCTGGACGAGTCCGGGCAGGGCGACGCCTTCGTGTCGATCGCGTTCTGCGCGATGCGCGCGGTGGTGGACGTGGACATCGAGCTGGGCGCCGTCCGGGTGGTCGAGATGACGGTCGCCCAGGACGTCGGCCGGGCGCTGAACCCGCGGCAGATCGAGGACCGGATCGAGGCGGGCGTGGCCCAGGGCGTCGGCCTGGCGCTGCTGGAGGACCTGCGCACCGAGGGCGGCGTGCTGCTGAACCCCTCGCTCACCGGCTACCGGCTGCCCACCGCGCTGGACACCCCGCAGGTGCGGATCGCCGCCCTGCTGGAGGAGCGGGACGTGGTCGCCACCTTCGGGGCCAAGGCGGTCAGCGCCGCCCCCGCGGTGGTCGCCCCGGCGGCCGTGGCCGCCGCCGTCCGGGCGGCCACCGGTCTGCCGGTCGGCCGGCTGCCGATCCGGCCGGAGGACGCGGTCGCGGTCTGACGGGCGGGGGCGGCGGTGTCGGCCGACCGCCCCGGAAATGGCGGAAACAGGAATTGCCGGTCGACGGAATGTCGACCGGCAATTCCATTTCCGGCGAGGCCATGACGGGAATCGAACCCGTGTACACCGCTTTGCAGACGGTTCCCTAAGCCACTCGGGCACACGGCCAGTGAATTCATAGTGGCGGAATGCGCGGGGGGCCGTCAACGGTGGAATGTAAATTCTGTATGGCGGCTTGTGCTACGGTCGGAACCAGGTGGTCGGTTGCCCGGCCGCCCCGGACGAGCGCGTCGTACCCGGTGACGACAAGACGGCGCAGTTCAGCGGCAATCCGGCCGCTGTGGACTGCGGAGGTAGGCCGTCATGGCATGGCTCGTTCTGATCATCTCGGGTGTCCTGGAGACCGTGTGGGCGGTGGCCCTGGAGTCGTCCAAGGGCTTTTCCCGGCTCACCCCCAGCCTCGTCTTCGGTGTGACCCTGCTGCTGAGCATGGGCGGGCTGGCGTACGCGATGCGCACCATTCCGATCGGCACCGGCTACGCGGTCTGGGTCGGCATCGGCGCGGTCGGCACCGCGCTCTACGGCATGGCCGTCCTGGGGGACGCGGTGACGGCGGCCCGGATCGGTTGCCTGCTGCTCATCGTCTCCGGCGTGGTCGGCCTGAAGGTGCTCCACTGACCGCCGCCTGAGCTTCCCCCTGACCCTGGTCCTAAGCCCTGCGGACTAGCTGATCACCGACTCGGGTCAGGGGTCATGAAGCCAGACGGCCCTTACGATGTTACGTATGACCACTGCCTCCCCCACCTCGGTCGACTCCGCCTCGATACCCTCCGAACCCGACCCCGGTGGCGGGGTCCTCAGTGGCCGCTACCGCGCTCTGACGCTGGGGATCGTGTCGGTGGTCCTGGTGATCGCCTTCGAGGCGACCGCCGTCAACACCGCGATGCCGACCGCGGCCCGCCAGCTGAACGGCATCGGGCTGTACGCCTTCGCCTTCTCCGGCTACTTCACCACCACGCTGTTCGCGCTGGTCGTCTCCGGGCAGTGGTGCGACCGGCGCGGGCCGTTGCAGCCGCTGTTCACCGGCATCGCGGTGTTCGGCGTGGGCCTGGTGGTGGCCGGGACGGCGCCGGGCATGTGGGTGTTCGTGGCCGGGCGGGCGGTCCAGGGCCTGGGCGGCGGGCTGGTGATCGTCGCGCTGTACGTGGTGGTCGGCCGGGCCTACCCGGAGCGGCTGCGGCCGGCGGTGTTCGCGGCCTTCTCCTCGGCCTGGGTGCTGCCCTCGATCATCGGGCCGCTGGTCTCCGGCGCGATCACCCAGCACCTCGGCTGGCGCTGGGTGTTCCTGGCCGTGCCGGTGCTGATCCTGCTGCCGCTGGCCGTGATGGGCCCCGCGCTGACCCGCTCCGAGCGGGAGCACCCGGTGGCCAGGGGCGCGGAGTTCGACCGCCGGCGCACCCTGCTGGCCGCGATGGCGGCGCTCGGTGCCGGCCTGCTGCAGTACGCGGGCGGGCGGCACGACCTGATCGGGCTGCTCCCCGGGACCGTCGGGGCGGCGCTGCTGGTGCCGGCCGTCCTGGGGCTGTTGCCCGAGCGGACCCTGCGGGCCGGTCGGGGGCTGCCGGCGGTGATCCTGCTGCGCGGACTGGCGGCCGGGGCGTTCCTCGGGGCCGAGGCCTTCGTCCCGCTGATGATGACCACCGAGCGCGGCCTCTCGCCGACGATGTCGGGGCTCACCCTGACCAGCGGCGGGCTCACCTGGGCGCTGGGCTCCTGGCTGCAGGGGCGGCCGGGGGCGGAGCGCTACCGCGAGGCGATGATCCGGGGCGGGTTCGTACTGACCGCGGTGGCGATCGCGGGCGCCGCGCTGGTGCTGGTCCCGGCGGTGCCGGCCTGGGTGGCGGCGGTGGCCTGGGGTATCGGCGGCATCGGGATGGGACTGACGGTCGCGAGCGTCAGCGTGCTGATGATGAAGCTCTCCGCGCCGGAGGACGCCGGGGTGAACTCGGCGGCCCTGCAGATGAGCGACGCGCTGGGCAACGTCCTGCTGACGGGCCTGGCGGGGGTGATGTTCGCGGTGCTGGGCGGCGGCTCGCTCGCCGCCGCCCACGAGGGTGCCGGGGCCGCCGGCTCGTCCGGTGCCGCCGGGTCGCCCGTGGCGTTCGCGGTGATCCTGCTGGCCATGGCCGGCGTGGCGCTGCTGGGGGCGCTGCTCTCCGGCCGGGTCCGGACCAGGTCCTGAGGGTCAGCCGGCGGCGGCGGGCACCGGCGGTGCCCCGGGGGTGCCGAGGAAGGCCTCCCAGCCGCCGGTCGGCGCCTGGCCCGGGGCGAGGCCCTGGAGCTTGCGCAGCACCGCCGGGTCCTGGGCGTCCAGCCAGTCCACCAGTTGGCGGAACGAGACCAGCCGGACCTCCGGCTTGTCCGCGATGGTCCGGAGCACGTCCTCGACGGCGTTCATGTAGATGCCGCCGTTCCACTCCTCGAAGTGGTTGCCGATGACGTAGGGCGCCCGGTTGCCGTTGTAGGTGCGGTCGAAGCCCAGCAGGTAGGAGTCGCGGGCCTGGGCCTGGAAGCCCGGGTAGAGCGCCGGGTCGGCCTTGGTGTTGGGGCCGCACTGGTTGTACATGATGTTGTAGTCCATCGACAGCACCTGGAAGGTGTGCCCGGGGAAGGGGATGGACTGCAGCGGGAGGTCCCAGAGCGCGCCGCCCTGGATCTTCTGCGGCCACACCTGGGTGCCGTTGCCGCTGCTGTCGTAGCGCCAGCCGCGCTTGACCGCGGTGGGCAGCAGGTTGCGCTGGCCCTCCAGGCAGGGGGTGCGGCTGCCGATCAGCTCCCTGTGGTAGTCGAAGGGCAGCGCCGGCAGGTCGGTGAAGCCGGTGTTGGTGCGCCAGTTCGTCACGAAGTCCATGGCCTGCTGGATCTCGCTGTCCCACTCCTCCGGGGACCACTTGCCGACGCCGGTGGAGCCGCAGAAGTGGCCGTTGAAGTGGGTGCCGATCTCGTGGCCCTCCAGCCAGGCCGCGTGCACGTTCTCCAGGGTGTCGTGGATGTGCTGGTCGGTGAGGTAGCCGATCTCGGAGGCGCCGACCTTGTGTTGCGGGGGGCGGTAGAGGTCCTTCTTGGACTCGGGCAGCAGGTAGAGGCCGCTGAGGAAGAAGGTCATCGAGGCGTTGTGCTCCTGCGCCAGCCGGCGGAAGCGGGCGAACAGGCCGTTGTCGAGTTCGCCGGCGCCGTCCCAGGAGAAGACCACGAACTGCGGCGGCCTCTCGCCGGCCTTGAGCCGCTCGGGGGTGGGCTGGTGGGGCTGGGCCCCGGTGTCGGAGGTGGAGCCGTCGCCGATCAGGACGGCCTGCGGCTCGGCGGTGTCCGTGGGGCCGGCACTCTCGTCGACGGCCGCGCCGGTGGGGGGGACGGCCGAGCCGATCATCGGCTTGTCGGCGCTGTTGTTTCCACAGCCGGTCGCCAGGGTGGCGGCGGAGGCCGCACCGGCGGCCAGCAGGGTGCGGCGGGAGAGAGCGGCCATGGTCACTCCGTTCATGAGGCGTTCGGCAGGCGTACAGGCGTGCGGAAATCCGGTCGGACAAGTGGGGTGATAGAACCCGTGACCGGGTCAGCATGCCAGCTGGGCCCGATCGGTCGACGAGGCGCCACCCGAGGTCGTCATCGATCGCCCGATTGACGCAACCGGACAGGCCCCCCGCGCCGTCGAAGCTCGTACCGAGGCGTTCCGGTGGCGCCGTCACCTGGGAAACGGCCGTCGCGTTCCGTCACCGGGTGCCCACTGGGCGCACGGATTCGGGCGATTGCCCTGCCGAACGGGGGGTGTCATTACGCCCATCGTGTGGACGTGCTTTAAGGTCCGATCCGATTGAATTGTTTCCCAGGAAACTCCCAGGATCGGGAATCCGTCGGTAGAGGGGAGCGCCCGTGGGCGTCCAGCAGAGCAGGAGCCCGTGGCCGGGCACCCTGGCGGCCGGTGCCGCGCTGGTACTCGGCGCCTGGCTGCTGCACGACGGGGGGCAGGGCGCGCTGCCGCCCGCCCCCGGCAGCACGCAGACGCTGTCCGGCTTCGCCCCGGTCTCCGTCGCCCCGCCACTGGGCCCGTCCGACCCCACCCGCATCCGCATCCCGGCCGTCCGGCTGGACGCCCCGGTCACCGCGCTCGGCCTCGACCCCGACGGCCACCTCCAGGCCCCGCCCGAGGCGGACCGCAACCTGGCGGGCTGGTACCGCGGCGGGGCCAGCCCCGGGCAGCGCGGCACCGCCATCCTGGCCGGGCACGTCGACAACAAGGCCGGCCCGGCCGTCTTCTACAACCTGGGGGCGCTCCGGCGCGGAGACCGGATCGAGATCGCCCGCGCGGACGGCGCCGTCGCCGTCTACCAGCTGTACGCCATCGAAGTGCACGACCGAAAGGACTTCCCGGACGACCGGGTCTACCGCCAGGCCGCCGACGCTCAGCTGCGGGTCATCACCTGCGGCGGCGCGTACAGCGCCGAGCACGGCTACGAGGGCAACGTCGTCGCCTACGGCTTCCTGGCCGACACCACCCGGCCGGGCAAAGCCGCATGACCACGCTGACCCTCGCCACCCGCTGGAACCCGATCGACTGGCCGCTCACCCACGGCCCGATCCCGTACGCCGTGCTCGCCGCGGGCTGGGGGTCGCTGGTCCTGCTCGCGTTCTCCCGCCACGAACGCTGGCGGGCCCCGCGCCTCTTCGGCGCCCTGATGCTGGCCGGAACGCTCACCGCCCTGGTGAAGCTCGGCGTCGACGGCTGGTGGCACCCCTTCCCGGAGGGCACACCGGACTTCGTCCTGCGCTGGATAGCCGTCGCGCTGTTCGCGATATCCCTGGTCTGCTTCCGCGCGCCGCTGCTCGCCGTCCGCCGGCGGCTGCTGGCGACCGGAGCCGCCGTCCTGGTGCTGCTGATGGCCGCCTCGCAGGTCAACCGGGGCTTCGACCAGTACCCGACCGCCCGGGCCATGCTGGTGCCCGAGATCCAGGCGCTGACCACGGGCAAGGTGGCCAGCACCGTCGCCGCCTCGCCCGGCAAGCCCGTCGAGGAGCTCTGGCACGCGCCGCCCGGCCTGCCCGCGAAGGGCACCCTCTCCACCGTGACCATCCCCGGCGCCAAGTCCGGCTTCACGGCCCGCGACGGGTACGTCTACCTGCCGCCCGCCTACCAGGCCAATCCCCGGCCGCTGCTGCCCGTCGTGGTGCTGCTGCCCGGCCAGCCCGGCGCCCCGGTGGACTGGATCACCTCCGGGGCCATCCAGGAGACCCTGGACGCCTTCGCCGCCGACCACCAGGGCCTGGCCCCGATCGTGGTGGTCGCCGACCCCACCGGCAGCCCGTTCACCAACACGCTCTGCATGGACTCCCGGATCGCCAAGGCGCACACCTACCTGGCCACCGACGTCCCGGACTGGATCCACCACAACCTGCAGACCGCCACCGGCCGGGGCGCCTTCGCCATCGGCGGGCTCTCGCTCGGCGGCACCTGCTCGCTCCAGCTGGCCGTCAACGCACCCGGGGTCTACGGCACCTTCCTGGACATCTCCGGCCAGGACGAGCCGACCCTGGGCGACCGCGGCGAGACCGTCGACAAGGCCTTCGGCGGTGACGAGGCCGCGTTCGACGCCGTCGACCCGGTGCACGTCATGGCCCGGCAGAAGTTCCCCGACACCGCAGGCATGTTCGTGGTCGGCGCCAACGACCCGGACTTCCGACCCATGCAGGAGAAGGCCTATGCGGCGGCACAGGCGGCCGGAATGAAGGTCGGCTACCAGACCATCCCCGGCTGGCACAGCTGGGTCGTGTTCCGCCAGGCCTTCGAACAGAATCTGACCTGGCTCTCCCAGCAGACCGGACTGATCCGGTGATCCGGCTCCCCGCGGCCCCCGCGCCGGCCAAGGAACAGGAGTGGCCGTCGGACCGCGCGCCGGTCGCCGGAACGCCGGAGCCGCGCCCGCAGCGGGCCTGGCGGGCCACCCGGACGTTCGGCGTGTGGCTGCGCTCGGCGCCGCTCACCCTGGTGCTGCTGGCCGGGCTCTGGGCGCTCGGCGCGGCCACCGGCAGCCTGGCCCACGGGCCGTCCGAGCGGCTGCTCGACCGGGTCGGCGTCGGCGTGCCCACGCTCGCCGAGGGCCACTGGTGGACGCCGTTCACCTCGCTGTTCTGGTGCTCCGGCCTGGGCTCGTACGTCTTCACCAGCCTGCTGCTGGTCCTGGTCGGCCCGGCCGCCGAGCACCGGCTCGGGTGGCTGCGCACGCTCGCGGTACTGGTCGGCGGGCAGCTGGCGGGCACCCTGCTCGGCACCGGGCTGATCGCGGTCGGCTCCCGGGTCGGCGAGCAGTGGACCGTCTCGGTGGCCGACCAGACCTCGGTCGGCCCCGGCGTCGGCCTGTTCGCGCTGGCCGGGGTGCTCGGCTACCGGCTCACCGTGCTCTGGCGCCGCCGGCTGCACCTGCTGGTGCTGCTCGCCCCGCTGGTCATGACGCTCTACGTGGGCCACCTGCAGAGCGTCCAGCGGTGCGCCGCCGCGTTCGTCGGGCTGGGCGCCGGCGCGCTGCTCGCCCGGGGCGGGCTGCACCTGCGCACCCACCGCTCCTCGCACTCCGAGACCCGGGTGCTGGTGGCGCTCTGCCTGGTCGCCGCCGCCCTCGGGCCGCTGATCGCCTCGCTGTACGACAACGCCAGCGGGCCGTTCAACACCTTCTCCGAGCTGTACTTCTCGCACCGGCTCAGCCCGGAGGAGGTGGCCGACTTCTGCGCGCTGTCGGCGCACGACTGCGCCCGCGCGCACGCCGTCGAGCGGATCTTCGACACCCCGGGCCGGCTGATGGCCGCGCTGTTCCCGGCGCTGCTGCTGGTCCTGGCCGAGGGGCTGCGCCGGGGGCTGCGGCTCGCCTGGCGGATCACCGTCGCCACCGAGCTGCTCTGGGCGGCGCTGCTGGGCTGGCTGTACCTCGACTCCGGCCCGGTCAGCGGCGACGTGGTCCAGTACTTCGTCGAGGCGCTGCTGCTGCCGCTGCTCACCCTCGGCCTGCTGCTGGCCACCCGGCAGCGCTTCCGGCTGCGGCTGGCCGGCCGGGCGGTGCTGCGGCTGGGCGCGCTGCTCGGCGGCGCCGCCCTGGCGGCCTCGGCCGCGTACGTGGGGCTCGGGCGCCTCGCGGCCGACCAGTTCGAGCCGGGGGCGAACATCCGCCGGCTGCTGCACGGGCTGCCCGCGCAGTTCCTGCCGCCCGCCTACAACGACCTGCTGCCGGACTACCCGATCGCGGTCGGCCCGGTGGCGCTGTTCCTGGAGACGTACTGCGGGCTGGCCTTCTGGGTGGTCGCGCTGACCGCGCTGCTGCTGGCCTTCCGCCGGCCGGTGCTGCACACCGACGCGGAGGCGGCCGCCCGGGCCAGGGCGCTGCTCACCGCGTACGGCGGCGGGACGCTGTCCTTCATCACCACCTGGGACGGCAACCACTACTGGTTCGACGAGGAGGGCCGGGCGGCCGTCGCCTACCGGGTGCACAACACGGTGGCGCTGACCACCGGCGACCCGTTCGGCGCGCCGGAGGCCCGGGCCCGGGCGGTGGCCGGGTTCGCCCGGTTCTGCGACCAGCGCGGCTGGACCCCGTGCTTCTACAGCGTCTCCCCGCAGACCCGGGAGGCCACCGCGCAGCTCGGCTGGCGCTCGGTGCAGGTCGCCGAGGACACCGTGGTGGCGCTGCCCGAGCTGGCCTTCACCGGCCGCAAGTGGCAGGACATCCGGACCGCGCTGAACAAGGCCGGCAAGCAGGGCATCACCGCCGAGTGGTGGTCCCACCACGAGGCGCCGCGCGCGCTGCGGGACCAGATCCGGGCGATCTCCGAGGAGTGGGTCTCCGAGAAGGGCCTGCCCGAGATGGGCTTCACGCTCGGCGGACTGGAGGAGCTGGACGACCCGGACGTACGGGTGCTGATCGCGGTGGACGAGCAGCGCGTCGTGCACGGGCTGACCAGCTGGATGCCGGTGTACGAGAACGGCGTGCCGGTCGGCTGGACGCTGGACTTCATGCGCCGGCGCTCGGACGGCTTCCGCGGCGTCAACGAGTTCCTGATCGCCTCGGCCGCGCTGGGCTTCAAGGAGGAGGGCGCGCGCTTCCTGTCGCTGTCCGGCGCGCCGCTGGCCCGCTCCGGGCAGGACGAGGAGCCCTCCGGCCTGCAGCGGATGCTGGACTGGATGGGACGGGTGCTGGAGCCGGTGTACGGCTTCCGCTCGCTGCTCGCGTTCAAGTCGAAGTTCCAGCCGGAGTACCGGCCGATGTACATGGCCTACCCCGACCCCGCCGCGCTGCCGAGCATCACCCGGGCGATCGGCAAGGCCTACCTGCCGCACCTGACGCCGGCGCAGGGCGTCCGGCTGATGCGCAGGCTGTCGGGCTGAGGCGCCCCGGGCCCCGGACCCGGGTGACGGCCGGAAGCGCGGTGGCGCCCCCGGACGCCGGCCCCGCGCGCCGCTCAGCCGAGCAGTTCGGCGAGCGCGCGGTCGGCGTCCAGGTGCAGGTGCTCCTCGCCCTCGGGGACGAGCAGCCGGCTGCGCCACAGGAAGCGGCGCAGGTCGGTGGTGTCGAACTGGAGCAGCGCGGTGCCCTCCGGCGCCCGCAGTTCGACCATGGTGCGCCGGCCGACCGCGGGCCGGACGTGGACGTCGCCGACGCCGGCCGGCAGCTCCAGGCCGGCCGAGAGCAGCTGGCGGGCGAAGACCCAGACGATGTCGTCGGCGCCGTCCGCGCCCGGGCCCGCGCCGCCGTCCGCCGGTTCGTCCAGCGAGAACTCGGCGGGGAAGGCCATCCGGACGGCGAGCGGGTCCTCCGGCAGGTAGCTCAGGACCACCCGCAGCCGGACGGAGCGGTGGAGCGAGAGGATCAGACGGGCCTGGACGGTCTCTTCGGCGGCGGTGTGCACGGCGAGTCCCTTCGGGTCGGTGTGAGGCCGGTCGACAAGGGGGAGGGTTGGGGCGGCCTCACCCTGGTGAGAGTCCCGGGACCGGCCGTGATTACTCGGTTTCGGAACCGATCGGATGTGATCCGGGTCACGTCGATTTCCGGCCGCCCGGGCCCGGCGCGGAGCCTCGCCTGGCCGCCCCGACGGCGCCGGGCCGGTACGCTGGGCGGGTTGTCCGATCGCCGCCCTTCCGCGGGGCGGGGCTGAGAAACCGCCCCTGACCTGCGATGATCCCCCCTCGGAGACCGTGAGTACTGCCGCCGCCTCCTCGATGCCGCTGTTCTCCGACGTGTCGGAGCCGCAGGCGCCCGCCCGGGGTGCCGGACCCGCCGCGTCCGCCGCCTCGCACCACCTCTCGCCGGCCTTCCCCGGCCGCGCCCCCTGGGGCACCGCGGGCAAGCTGCGGGCCTGGCAGCAGGGCGCGCTGGACAGGTACATCGAGACGCAGCCGCGCGACTTCCTCGCGGTCGCCACCCCGGGCGCCGGTAAGACCACCTTCGCGCTCACCCTGGCCTCGTACCTGCTGCACAACCACCTGGTGCAGCAGGTGACCGTCGTCGCGCCGACCGAGCACCTGAAGAAGCAGTGGGCCGAGGCCGCCGCACGGATAGGCATCCGGCTCGACCCGGCCTACTCCTCCGGCCCGCTCTCCCGGGACTACCACGGCATCGTGGTCACCTACGCGGGCGTCGGGGTCAACCCGATGCTGCACCGCAACCGGACCGAGGCGCGCAAGACTCTCGTGATCATGGACGAGATCCACCACGCCGGCGACTCCAAGTCCTGGGGCGAGGCCTGCTTCGAGGCCTTCGAGCCGGCCACCCGCCGCCTGGCGCTGACCGGGACGCCGTTCCGCTCCGACACCAACCCGATCCCCTTCGTCCAGTACGAGGCCGGCGGCGACGGCATCCGCAAGTCCGTCGCCGACTACACCTACGGCTACGGGCACGCGCTCGCCGACCACGTCGTCCGCCCGGTGATCTTCCTCAGCTACAGCGGCAACATGCGCTGGCGCACCAAGTCCGGTGACGAGCTGGAGGCCCGGCTCGGCGAGCCGATGACCAAGGACCTGATCGCCCAGGCCTGGCGCACCGCGCTGGCCCCGCAGGGCGAGTGGATCCCGTCCGTGCTGCAGGCCGCCGACCGGCGGCTGTCCGAGGTCCGCAAGGCGATCCCGGACGCCGGCGGGCTGGTCATCGCCACCGACCAGAACACCGCGCGCGCCTACGCCAAGATCCTGCGCGAGATCTCCGGCGAGAAGGCCACCGTCGTGCTCTCCGACGAGACCGAGGCCTCCCAGCGGATCTCCGACTACGCGGCCGGGGACTCGCGCTGGATGGTCGCGGTCCGGATGGTGTCCGAAGGCGTCGACGTGCCCCGGCTGTGCGTCGGGGTGTACGCCACCTCGATCTCCACCCCGCTGTTCTTCGCCCAGGCCGTCGGCCGCTTCGTACGAGCCCGCAAGCGCGGCGAGACCGCCTCGGTGTTCCTGCCGACCATCCCGACGCTGCTCGGCTTCGCCAACGAGATGGAGGTCCAGCGCGACCACGTGCTGGACCGGCCGAAGAAGGAGGGCGAGGGCCTCTTCGACGAGGAGGACCGGCTGCTCGCCGAGGCCGAGCGGGCCAACGACGGGCCGGACGGCGCGGGCGGCGACGAGTTCTCCTACGAGGCGATCGGCTCCGACGCGGTCTTCGACCGGGTGCTGTACAACTCCATGGAGTTCGGCATGCAGGCCCACCCGGGGAGCGAGGAGGAGGACGACTACCTCGGCATCCCGGGCCTGCTGGAGCCGGACCAGGTGCAGATGCTGCTGCAGAAGCGCCAGCACCGGCAGATCCAGCGCAGCAAGGGCAAGCCCGCCGAGGAGGCCGACCTGCTGGAGCTGCCGGCCGAACAGCGGCCGGTCGTCACCCACCAGGAACTCCGGGAGCTGCGCAAGGAGCTGAACGCGCTGGTGGCGGCCTGGCACCACCGCACCGACCAGCCGCACGGCACCGTCCACAACGAGCTGCGCCGCCAGTGCGGCGGCCCGCTGACCGCGCAGGCCACCGCCAACCAGCTGAAGGCGCGGATCGCCAAGATCCGCGAGTGGGCGAAGTAGCCGCGGAATCGGTCGCGGAATCGGTCGCGGGAACGGCACGGCGCGCGGCCGCGGGCCGGCCGCCCCGCTCCCGTGTGTCCGGACTCCGGAGCGCGGCCGGACCCGCGCGCTGACGGGCCCGGAGAAATGCGGGCATTTGTCCCGGTTCCGTCGCGCTGTTGAGAACGATCACGCCCGAATTTTGGACAACCACTTCCGTCACGACATTTCCTTCACTACCTTTCCCCCACGCTCTTCCACCGGGCAACCCCCACAGGACGGGCGCCGCAGGACCGCACGCACGTCAAGGACGACACCGCGAGCGGTCCGAGCGCGGCCACCCCACCTGCGCGCGACACCGAACCCGGTCCGGCGCCGCCTGCCCCCGCGAGCGCCGCGGAAAGGATGCCCGTCGTGACTGCCGAGACCTCCCAGACCCTGGACCGTGGCGTCCGGGTCCTCAAACTCCTCGCCGACTCCGAGCGCGGGCTCACCGTCACCGAGCTGGCCGCCCGACTGGCCGTCAACCGCACCGTCGTCTACCGGCTGCTGGCCACCCTGGAACAGCACGGCCTGGTCCGCCGGGACATCGGCGGCCGCGCCCGGGTCGGCCTGGGCGTCCTGCGCCTGGCCCACCGGGTGCACCCGCTGCTGCGCGAGGCCGCGCTGCCGGCCCTGCGCAGCCTGGCCGAGGACCTCGGCGCCACCGCCCACCTCACCCTGGTGGACGGCAACGAGGCGCTGGCCGTCGCCGTGGTCGAGCCGAGCTGGACCGACTTCCACGTCGCCTACCGCACCGGGCTGCGCCACCCGCTCGGCGAGAGCGCCGCCGGCCGGGCCATCCTGGAGGCGCGCACCTTCCCCAGCCAGCGCCGGCCGGAGCAGGGCTTCGTCATCACCCGTGCGGAGGAGCAGTCCGGGGCCTGCGGCGCGGCCGCCGCGCTGATCGGACTGAGCGGCATCGAGGGCAGCGTCGGCGTGGTGATGCTGAACGGGATGGTCCCCGAGCGGGTCGGCCCCCGGGTGGTGGAGGCGGCGACCGAGGTGGCCGACGCGCTGCGGTAGGCCGGCACGGGCCCCGGTGTGTTTGGATTCCCCTTGTGTCCGACACCAAGCTGCCCAAGGCCCTCACCTCCCCGCGGACCCGCGCGCTCACGCTCTGCGGGGTGCTGGTCGCCGCGCTGTTCGGCGTGGCCGCCTTCGTCCCGCTGCCGTACACGCTGACCTGGCCGGGCCTGACCGCAGACACCCTCGGCACGTACAAGGACAAGCCGGTCCTCACCGTGACCGGGGCGCCGCTGCGCACCACCGAGGGCGAGCTGCGGATGGTCACCATCTCGGCCACCAACCCGGGCGAGAAGACCACCTTCTGGCGCGCGCTCCAGGCCTGGTTCGACCAGGACGAGGCGGTGCGCCCGACCGACACGGTCTACCAGCCGGGCAACCCGGCCAAGGCCGAGGAGCAGACCGCCCAGCAGATGGCCGAGTCGCAGAACAGTGCCACCGCCGCCGCGCTCGGCTACCTCCACCTCTCGCCGGACCAGGTCAAGGTGAAGGTCGACCTGGGTGACGTCGGCGGCCCGAGCGCCGGGCAGATGCTGGCGCTGGGCATCATCGACAAGCTCGCCGGCGACGGCAAGGGCGGCGACCTCACCGGCGGGCTCACGATCGCGGGCACCGGCACCATCGACGACCAGGGCGTCGTCGGCGCGGTCGGCGGCGTCCCGCTCAAGACCCAGGCGGCCGCCCGGGACGGCGCGACGGTGTTCCTGCTGCCCAAGGACGAGTGCACGGACGCCAAGGTCAACACGCCCAAGGCGCTGCGCCTGGTGCCGGTCGGCACGCTCGGCGAGGCGGTCTCGGCACTGGAGGCGCTGAAGAGCGGCGGCAGCGTCCCCAGTTGCTGACCGGGGCGCAGGCCGCTGCCGCCGGGCGCGGGCCCTACTCGGCGGCGGCCTGGTCCACCAGCGGCAGGATGCGGTACGGCACCGGGTTCTCCAGCGCGATCGCGGTGGCCGACCGGACGATCCCGTCGAAGCCCACCACCCGGTCGATCACCCGTTGCAGATCGGCGTTGGAGCGGGCCACGATCCGCACCATCATGTCCCCGGCCCCGGTGATGGTGTGCAGTTCCAGCACCTCCGGCACGCTCGCCAGGTGCGCCCGGACGTCGGCGCCCTGGCCCTGGGAGATCTCCAGGGTGGCGAAGGCCGTCACCGGGTAGCCGAGCGCCGCCGGGTCGACCTCCGGGCCGAAGCCGCCGATCACCCCCTTGGCCTGCAACCGGTCCAGCCGGGCCTGCACGGTGCCCCGGGCGACCTGGAGCCGGCGCGAGCACTCCAGCACCCCGATCCGGGGCTCCTCGGCGAGCAGCCGGATCAGCCGGCCGTCCAGTGTGTCGATCGAGTCGTTCCCGCCGCCTGTCCCGGGGGCGGCCGAAGCGCCCGGCGGAGCGGGGGAGTTGGGCGAGCCGGGGGAGCTCGGGGACTGGGCGTGGGGCATCGCGGCTCCGTCCTCCGGTGGGCAGTGTGTACAGCGGCGCCGCCGATTCTCCCGCCCCGGCGCACAGCTTGACCAGGAGGAAACGGAACAGTTGCGCGCCGGTCGGCTCGGCGCCACCCTCCAGCCACAACGCCGTGCGCCGGGCCCCACACCGGCGCACGGTCGCACCCGCCGTGGTCCGCACGCCTACCGGGAGGGCCGTCATGACCGACACCGCCGCCGAACCCGTCCTGCTCGCCGCAGGGCTTGGAGAGTCCGCCCCCCTCCCGATGGGCCGCGCCGACGCGGTGGTCTTCGCGGTCGGCGACGCCGAGCGGGCCGCCCGCCGCTACACCGCCGCGCTCGGGCTGCGCTGTACCGCGTACGCCGGGCCGGAGACCGGGGAGCCGGAGACGGTCTCGTACGTGCTGGACGCGCCCGGGACCAGGATCGTGCTCACCTCGCTGGTCCAGGTGATCGGCCCGCGCGGCCGGGAGCTGGCCGCGCACCTCGCCCGGCACGGGGACGGGGTGCTGGACCTCGCGGTGAGCGTGCCGGACGTCTTCTACGCGTACGACTACGCGGTGGACCGGGGCGCCCTGTCGCTGGCCGAGCCGTACGAGGCGCGGGACCGCTTCGGCACGGTGGTGCTCGCGACGATCGGGGTGCCGGGCGGGACCAGGCACACCCTGGTCGACCGGTCCGGCTACGCCGGGCCGTACCTGCCGGGGTACCTGCCGTTCGAGACCTGGTGAGGGGGGCTCAGCGGATGGCCGTCTCGACCACCGGCGGGTGGCCGTTCCAGTAGACGAAGACCGAGTTGGCCTGCTCGCCCTTGGTGAAGTCCACCCGCATCCACTGGTCGCCGTTCCACACCTGCATCTGCCAGCCCGGGTCGGGGGTGGCGGAGACCAGCGAGGCCTTGTCGGGTCGGATGTCCAGGGCGACCTTGCCGCCCGGCACCGGGTAGCTCTTCACGGAGGACGTCACGGAGGACGTCGCCGTGGTGGTGGCGGGGGTGGGGCGGCGGGTGGCCGGCGGGGAGGCGGCGGAGAGGGTGGTGGCGGGGGCCGGCCCGCGCGTCGTCGTCGTGGCGGCCGTCGGGGAGGCCGGTGGTGGTGCCGGGGCCCCGGTCTGGGTGGCCGACCGCGGCTGCTCGGGGGTGACGGTCGCGGTGTGCGGCGTGCCGTCGGCCCTCGGCGAGGGCAGCGGCAGGGCCGTGGGCTGCTCGAACGCGGCGCCGGTCAGCACCGCGTGCACGCCGAGCCAGGACAGCGCCACCGCCGCCCCGGTGGCCGCCGCCCAGGCGCCGAGCTGTACCAGTCCGTTCCGCATCGTCCGCTCATCCTGCCGTATTCCGGGCCTGTGCAGCCGGGCAGCCCCGTTATTAGTCAGGGGAGTTGCACAATGTCCGGAGGCCACCCCGAGGTACAGACCACTGCCCGTCGATGGCGTACCGTGCAGGGCCATGGCAACAGTGCTCGTGGTCGAGGACGACCCCTTCGTACGATCCGCCCTCATCCGGCACCTGACCGACACCGGTCATGCGGTCCGCAGCGTGGGCACGGCACTTGAGGCGCTGCGGGAGGTCGCCCAGGTCGGCTGTGACCTGGTGATCCTCGACCTGGGCCTGCCGGACCTGGACGGCAGCGAGGCGCTCAAGATGATCCGGGGCCTGACCAATGTGCCGGTGATCATCTCGACCGCCCGTGACGACGAGGCCGAGATCGTCCGGCTGCTCAACGACGGCGCCGACGACTATCTGGTGAAACCTTTCTCCGGGGAACACCTCAGCGCCCGGATGGCCGCCGTGCTGCGCCGGCTCGGCGGCGGCGCCGCCCCCGTCGCCCAGGTCCTGCGGGTCGGCGGCCTCGCCATCGACCTCCAGCGCCGCGAGGCCTCGCTGGACGGGCGGCTGCTCGACCTGACCCGCCGTGAGTTCGACCTGCTGGCCTTCCTGGCCGGGCGCCCCGGCGTGGTGGTGCCGCGCAAGGAGATCCTGGCCGAGGTCTGGCAGCAGACCTACGGCGGCGACCAGACCATCGACGTCCACCTGTCCTGGCTGCGCCGCAAGCTCGGCGAGACCGCCTCCAGCCCCCGCTACCTGCACACCGTCCGCGGAGTCGGGGTCCGGCTGGAGGCCGCCGGGGGACTGGCGGAGCACCAGACATGAGGAGGTTCGGGCGCTCGCTGCGCTGGGCCCTGATCAAGGCCGCCGTCGCCGGGACCACCATGGTCGCGCTGGCCTTCCTCATCCCGCTCGGCCTGATGGTCCAGCAGACCGCCCGGGACCACGCCTTCACCGCCGCCGAGCGGCAGGCCGCCGCGCTCGGCCCGGCCCTCGCCATCACCACCGACCAGATCGCCATCGACCGCGCCCTGGCCAGCACCGACGCCGGCGGGCTGGGCCGGATGGCGGTCCACCTGCCCGCCCCGGCCGCCCCGGACGCACTCCCCGGCGCGGGCGGCCCCGGCGGGCCCACCATCGGCGAGGCCCGGGCCGCCGCCGGCGACGTGTCCACCGCCGGCGGCCAGGGCCGCTCCTTCACCGTCGAGGTGCCCGGCGGCTACGCGCTGCTCCAGCCGGTCGCGGTGGACACCGGGCGCACCGCCGTGGTCGAGGTGTTCGTCGCCGACGGCGACCTCACCCGGGGCGTCTCCACCGCCTGGCTGGTGCTCTCGGGCGTCGCGCTCGGCCTGGTCGCCATCTCGGTCCTGGTCGCCGACCGGATGGGCGGCCGGATCGTGGCCTCCGCCCGGCGGCTCGCCGGCGCCGCCCGCTCGCTCGGCGCCGGCAACCTCGCCGTACGGGTCCCCGTGGACGGCAAGCAGGCCGCCGGCAGCCCCGAGGAACTGCGCGAAGCCGCCCACGCGTTCAACACCATGGCCGACCGGGTGGTCCAACTCCTCGCCGCCGAACGGGAACTGGCCGCCGACCTGTCCCACCGGCTGCGCACCCCGCTGACCGTGCTGCGGCTCAACGCCGCCTCGCTCGGCGAGGGCGACGCCGCCGACGCCACCCGGCACGCGGTCTCCCAACTGGAGCGCGAGGTCGACCAGATCATCCGCTCGGCCCGCCGCGACCCCGAGGACGTGCCCGCCGTCGCGGTCGGCTGCGACGTCGCCGAGGTGGTCCGCGAACGGGTCGGCTTCTGGTCCGCGCTGGCCGAGGACGAGGGGCGCCGCTGGCAACTGGCCGGCGCCGACCGGGCGACGCCCGTCCCGGTCCAGCGCGCCGACCTGGCCGCCACCGTCGACGCGCTGCTCGGCAACGTCTTCCGGCACACCGCCGTCGGCACCGCCTTCTCGGTGGACGTGCTCGCCACCGAGACCTCGGTGATCGTCCTGGTCGGCGATGCCGGCCCCGGCTTCAGCGACCCGGCCGCCGCCCTCAAGCGCGGCGAGGGCCACGGCGGCGAGGGCTCCACCGGGCTAGGCCTCGACATCGTCCGCAAACTCGCCGAGTCCACCGGCGGCGACCTGGCGCTCGGCCGCTCCGCCGTGCTCGGCGGCGCCGAGATCCGGCTGCGGCTGCGGACCCGCCCGGACGGCACCCCCGCGCGGGCGGGGCGGCGGCGCAGCCGGGGCGCGCTGTTCCAGAAGTGACCGCTTCCTCGGTCTCTTCCTCGGCGCCCGGGGGAACCGTGGTGGCCGGTCTTCGTGCGCGCCTGACTCCCCGCCAGCTTCGGGATCTTCCTTAAGCGCGTCCTAAGGGAGTTCTTCCCCTCGCTCAGCCCGCCGGTTCGGCCCCCCGGCCGCCGCTAGCGTCGGTCGCGCCGGTCACCCGACCGAGCCGGGCCGGCCGCCCGGACGTCCGCACGCACCCGCGCCCGGACCGCGGCCGACCGACGGCACCCCGGAGGTAACGCGCCATGACCACCCAGCCCAACCGCCGCCCAGGCCGCCGCAGGCGCAGCCGCAAGGGCGCGATCGTCGGGGCCTCGGCGGTCGCCGCCGCCCTGGTCGCGGGCGGTGTCGTCGTCCTCGCCTCCTCGGCCAGCGCCGCCTCGCTCGGCGCCGTCTACAGCCGGACCAGCAGCTGGGACTCCGGCTACACCGGCCAGTACCTGGTCACCAACCCGGACAGCGGCCCGATCGAGGACTGGACGCTCAGCTTCGACCTCCCGGCCGGGGCGAAGATCGACTCGCTCTGGAACGCCACCTTCACCGCCGCCGGCCAGCACGTCACCGTCAAGCCGGAGGCGTGGAGCAAGCGGCTGGAGCCCGGCAAGAGCGTGGTGGTCGGCTTCGTCGCCCAGGGCGCCGGCGCCGCGCAGGCCGAGCCCGGCAACTGCCTGGTCAACAACACCTCCTGCAAGGCCGGCGACGGCACCGTGCCCACCCCCTCGGGCCGCCCGACCGCGACGGCGACGCCCACCACCGCGCCGACCAGTCCGGTGTCGACCGGCCCCGTGCCGACCACTCCCGTGCCGACCCGGACCGGGACCGGCACCCCGGCCCCCACGGCGACGGCCACCGCGAAGCCGACCACCCCGACGCCGACCCGCACCCCGACCGCCACCCCCACGGCGACCGGTGTGCCCGCACCCCCGGCCGGTGCCGGGGCCGGCTTCGCCCCGTACGTCGACACCTCGCTCTACCCGCCGTACGACCTGGTCGCCACCGCCAAGGCCACCGGGGTCAAGAACTACACCCTCGCCTTCGTGGTGTCCGGCGGCGGCTGCCAGCCCAAGTGGGGCGGCGTCAGCGATCTGTCCGCCGACGCGGTGGCCGCCCAGATCGGCGCCCTGCGGGCGATCGGCGGCGACGTCCGGGTCTCCTTCGGCGGCGCCAACGGCAGCGAGCTGGCCCTCGCCTGCGGCTCCACCGCCGACCTGGCCGCCGCCTACCAGAAGACCGTCGACGCCTACGGTCTGACCAGGCTCGACTTCGACGTCGAGGGCGGCGCGATCGCCAACACCGCCGCCAACACCCGCCGCGCCCAGGCCATCGCCCAGCTGCAGAAGAACGCCGCCGCCCAGGGCAAGGCGCTCGACGTCTCCTTCACGCTGCCCGCGCTGCCCTCCGGCCTGACCCAGGAGGGCGTCAACCTGGTCGCCGACGCCAAGAACAACGGCGTCGCGATCGGCGCGGTCAACATCATGGCCATGGACTTCGGCGACGGCGTCGCCCCGAACCCGCAGGGCCAGATGGGCAAGTACGCGATCGCCGCGGCCACCGCCACCCAGGCCCAGGTCAAGAGCGTGCTCGGACTGGACGACGCGGCCGCCTGGCGCAAGGTCGCCGTCACCCCGATGATCGGCGTCAACGACGTCGCCAGCGAGGTCTTCACCGTCGCCGACGCCAAGCAGCTCGCCGACTTCGCGGCGTCCAGGCACCTCGCCTGGCTGGCGATGTGGTCCGGCACCCGCGACAAGGCCTGCGACGGCGGGGCCAAGGCCTACGCCGATGCCAGCTGCAGCAGCATCGTCCAGCAGCCGCTGGACTTCACCCGGGCCCTCGGCGCCTACACCGGCTGAGCTGCGGGACCGCTGAGGCTCTGAGCCTTCCCCCCGGTGGCCCCGGCCGTCCGTGCTCCGCCCGCAACGGAGTACGGCCGGTCGGGGCCCATTCGTCACCCTGCGTGATCATCCGTGCCCAGGCCCGGCTGGCCCGCATCCGGTATCGTCGGCGATTGGTCGAGTGGTGGACGGAGTGGACTGGTGACAGCGGTGCAAGACGAGCGCAGCCCGGTGCGGACCGCACCCGACCCCGCGCCCGCCCCCCTGTCGGACCGGCTGCGGACCGCGCTCGGCGCCCCCGTCCGCGCGCTGCGCGAGGCCCCCCGCCGACCGCTGCTGGCCGCCTCGGCCCTGGCGCTCCTGTCCCTGGTCGTGTACGCGGTGGTCCGCCACTTCGTCAACACCTCGATGGTCGACATGATCGTCTACCGGGCCGAGGGCGCCGCCGTGGCCAACGGCACCGACCTGTACGCACTGCGCGTCACCGAGTGGAACCTGCCCGCGACCTACCCCCCGTTCGCGGCCATGCTGTTCGTGCCCACCACCTGGTTCCCGGTCCCGTTCCTCCGGGTGGCGATCACTCTCGGCAACCTCGGGCTGCTCGCCCTGCTGACCCACCTGTCCTTCAAGCTGGTCGGCTGGCCGCGCCGCGAACTGCGGCCGATCGGCGTCATCCTGGTGACCGGCCTCGGCGTCTGGCTCGAACCCGTCTTCACCACGCTCCGGTACGGCCAGATCAACCTCGCGCTCGCCTGCCTGATCCTCTGGGACCTCACCCGTTCGGACGCCCGCCGCAGCAAGGGCATGGCGATCGGCATCGCCGCCGGCCTCAAGCTCACCCCCGGCCTCTTCGCCGTCTACCTGCTGATCACCGGCCGGGTCCGGGCCGCCTTCGTGGCCGGCCTCACCTTCCTCGGCACCTTCCTGATCGGCGCCCTCGTCCTGCCCGACGCCACCTGGGGCTTCTGGACCAAGTACCTCTACGACTCCTCCCGGGTCGGCAAGACCGAGATCGTCGACAACCAGTCGCTGCGCGGCGCCCTCGCCCGGCTGCTGCACACCGCCGACCCCGGCACCCTCGCCACCCTCGCGGCCGGCCTCGTCGCGGTGGCCGGCCTCGCCGTCGCCGCCTGGGCCCACCGCAGCGCCCGCTGGCTGCCCCGGGCCGAGGCTTGGGGCGTCTGCTGCGCCGCCGTCACCGCCGTGCTGATCTCACCGATCAGCTGGACCCACCACTGGGTCTGGTGCGTGCCGTTGCTCGTCCTGCTCGCCACCGAGGCCTCCGTCGAGCACGCCCGCCCGGTCGGCGTCCGCCGACTGCGCTGGCGGGCCGCCTTCTGGGCGACGCTGCTCGCGTTCCTCTCCTTCGCGATGTGGGCCGCCAAGCCGCTCGGGCCGGCCGTCCTCCACATGGCGCCGCTGCGCCAGCTGCCGACCTCGGTCTACCCGTGGGTCGGGCTCTGCTTCCTGCTCGCCGCCGCCATCCGGATAAGGGCCCGGCGACGCTCCGCCGGGGCACCGCTGGTCCGGCTGCCCGGACAGCGCGACGGCGGTGGCCCGGACGCCACCCGCGGCCGTCAGCAGGCCCCCGCGGCCCGCTGAGCCGGCGGGGGCGCGGCTCCCGTCGCGTCGCGCGGTCCCGGCCGGGTGCGCGGCCGAGGCTTTGTGCCCGTTCGCGGGCGTGCGCGTGCTCACGCAAGCAGGTCCGCGAGCGATCCGTCCATGTCCAGCGCGGCCATCTCGCTGCCCGGCGGGACCAGCCGGTGGGCCCGCTCCAGCCAGGCCGCGACGACCGGCAGCGGCGCCTCCAGCAGCGCGTCCCCGGCCGGGGAGCTCAGGGCCAGGCAGAGCACGCTGCGCCGGCCCGAGCGGGTCGGCCAGATCCGCACGTCGCCCTGGCCGCACGGCCGGAAGGTGCCTTCGACCAGCAGCTCGCGGGCGAACACCCAGGTCACCGGGGAGCCGGTGTCCAGGTGGAAGGTGATGTGCACCGCGTACGGGTCGTGGCTGCCGTAGGACAGCCGGGCCGGGACGGGGACGCTGTGCTCGGGGGAGAGCACCAGGTTCAGCTCCAGTTCGTGCTCGACCACGCTGGTGGGGCGCTCCATGATCGTCTTCCTCTCTGCCTTCGATTCCTGCCCGGTTCCGGGCCCGGTGACCTTTGAGAGGGCGGTCCACGCCGGCTCTTACACACGTTTCCGGGATTTCTTCGGGAAGTTCGACGAGGGGGGTGAGGCGAGGGGTGGTGACCGGTGGGGACCGCGGCGCGCGGACACCCGGCGCACGCCGGGACGGTTCGGCCGCTTCTACCCCGGAGGGCCCGCCGCTGTCAGGTGATTGACCAACTTTCCGTCGGCGCCACGACGAGGCACTACCCTTTGTGACTACCCGGCGACTGTCCGCCTACCAGCGGTGCCCCCACCCACGCGCGCCGGGCGGCTCGCGGGTGCGCCGGGCGGGCGTGCCGTGTCGGCCCCGCCAGGACCCGCCAGGAGAGAAGACCCCCATGACGGACCGCCCCTTCGCCGGCGCCGGCGACCCGGCCGTCGGACCCGAGCCGGGCTACTACCCCGACCCCTCCATCCCCGGCTTCGTCCGGTACTGGGGCGGCTCGGCCTGGGTGCCGGGCACCAGCAGGCTCGCACCCGCCGAGGGCGAGGTGATGGAGCCGCCCCGGTTCGCGTCCCGGCGGCCCGCCGCCGGCGCGGCCGGGACGGCGCGGGTGGTGCCGCCACCGGTGCTGCCGGAGCCGGCCGTTCCGGAGGCGGCCCCGGAGCCGTCCTGGGGTGGGGCCGCGCACGGTGGGGGCAGGGGCGGGGACACCGGGCCGGTGTACCTCGACCAGACCACGGGCGGGGCGAAGTTCGTCCTCGGGTCGCGGGCGGCGGAGGTGATCGGCGGGCCGGTGTTCCGGATGGTCGGGGAGCCGGGGGCGTCCGAGAGCCCTGAGGTGTCTGGACTGGAGATGGCAGCGGTCGAGGTGCCGGTCTTCGACGAAGCGGTCCTCGACGAAGCGGTCCTGGGCGAGCCGGTGGTCGAGGTTTCGGCGGTGGGGGGTGCGGCAGGCCAGGGTGAGGTGGAGGAGCCCGGCCGGCAGGTCGTTCCGCAGGCGCAGCGGGGGCTGATGGAGGCGGATGGCGAGCCGCACCGGGTCTCCTGGGGGGTGCTTTCGGGGGCGCCCGACGGGGAGGAGGGGCGCGCGAGGGAGGTCCGCGCTTCGGTTGCTGTTCCGGTCCGGGCTTCGGCCGGCATGCCGGCCGCCGCTTCGGTCGGGGTGGAAGCGGCCGCCGTCTCCGGAGCGCCCGCGACCGTCCCGGCGGCGGTGGCCGTGCGGGAGGCGCCGTCGCCAGTTGCGTCGCCCGTCGCGGCGTCCGTTCCGGCGGCTGTGCGCGGGGCCGGGCGTGCCGTCGAGCCCGCGTCCGAGCCCGAGCCCGCCGTGCCGGCCCCGGCCGCGCCGGTCGCCGCCGGAGCGGTTCCGGCCCGGGCCCAGGGCCGGAACCCCGCGTCCGCCGCGCCCGCCGCGCCCGCCGCGCCCGCCACGCCCGCCGCGTCGCTGCCGGTCGCGCGCCCGGCCCGGGAGGCCGTCGCACGGCGCCGACCCGCCCCGACGGCGCCCGCCCCCACCGTGCCCGCCTCCGCGACGCCCGCCGGACTCGGGCGTCGGCTGGCCGCGCGCGCCGTGGACACCGTCGTACTCCTCGTGGTCGCCGTCGCCGCCGGAATCCCGCTCGGCCGCTCGGCGTCCGAGCACCTCCAGCAGAAGCTCGACCAGGCCCGGATGGCCAGTTCCCTCACCCGGCGCCAGGTCCAGGTCTGGCTGGTGGACGACGTGGTGCTGGGCAAGGTCGCGGTCCTGCTCGGCATCCTGCTCTTCGTCAGCCTGCTCTACGAGGTGCTGCCGACCGCCCGCACCGGCCAGACCTTCGGCAAGCGACTGGCCCGGATCCGGGTGGCGGACGCCGCCGCCCCCGGCGCCCGGACCAGGCTGAGCCTCGGCCGCTCGCTGCTCCGATGGGCCGTGAGGCAGCTCGGCCTGCTGCTGCTCCTCGGCCTGGTCTGGCCCCTGTTCGACCGCCCGGCCCGGCGTGGCTGGCAGGACCGGGCCGCCCGTACCCGGGTGGTCCGCGACTGAGGCCTCCCGGCGTGGCGGCCGGCTCCGGGCGCGGAGGCACCATCCGACGCGGAGGCACCATCCGGCCCTGGCGGCAAAACGGACAGAATGTCCCAAACCGCGAGAATGTGTGATGTTCTACTCGACGGATGAGCACTCACGACCCCTCAGGCTCCCAGCCGGAGGGGGGCGGCCAGCCCTCCTTCGACAAGCAGTCCCCGCAGCCGGGCGGCGGCACGCCGGAAGACCGGCCGTCGGACCCGAACCCGTCGCCCGCCCCGCCGCCCACCGGCGGCCCGTCCGACGGCACCCCCAGTACCCCGCCCGAAGGCCCCGGCGCGTACGGCGGCACCTACGGCGGCCCGACCGGCGGCCAGAGCCCGCCCGGCGAGAACCCCTACGGCCAGAAGCCCTACGACCAGCCCCCGCCCGGCTACGGCCCCACCGGCTACGGAACCCCCGGCGCCGGGCCCGTCCCCGGCATGCCGCCGATCGGCAGCTGGCCCAGGCGCATCCTCGCCCGCCTGATCGACTACCTGCTCGTCCAGGCCGTCGCCGTGATCGTGGTGGCCCCCTTCGCCGACTTCGGCAACCGCTCCGGCGAGGTCGGCGCATTCTGGCTCGGCTGCGGCATCTACCTCCTCTACGAAGGCCTGATGCTCGGCCGGGACGGCCAGACCCTCGGCAAGAAGGCGATGCACGTCCGTGTCGCCATGCTGATCGACGGCAACAAGCCCACCCAGAGCGCCGCCTGGACCCGCGCGGCCGTCTACATCCTCCCCGCCGTGATCTGCTGCGCCGCCTTCTGGTGGATCATCGACGGGATGTTCGGCGTCTTCGACAAGCCCTACCGGCAGTGCATCCACGACAAGGCCGCGAAGACCGTGGTGGTCACCACCGACTGACCGGCCGAGCGGGGCCGCGACGCCCGGCGGCGGACAGGACCTAGCGTTGCCGGGCGTACTCGTGTCCGGCCGTGGCCGGGGAGGTCGCTCCCGCCCTCGCCGCCGACCGGCCGGACACGGCGAGCGACAACACCGTCACCACGGTGCCGAGCGCCAGCGCGAACCCCTCCAGCACCACGACCTCCAGGACGCCCGAGGCGTCCGAAACGGCCAGCAGTGCCACCGTGGCGGCGACGACGGTGAACGAACCGAGGCAGTACTGGGCAGCGGACGGACGAGGCATGGCGGGGGGTCCTTCGCGCGTCGGGGGGAACGAGCGGGAATCGTGCCGGTCCCAGAAGTGCTGCCCGGCAAGGGAGTTCGGTAAGTCCAGGCTAACCCGCCGGACCGGGAGCACGGGGGGCGCACAGGCTCACCCCGGGGTCGTCCGCCCCTCGGTACGGTGAACCCGACCGCGCCCGCCCCACCCACCCGGGGGAACACCCGTGCCCATCCCCGCCGACTGGCCCACCACCGAAGCTCAGGCACTCGCCGAACAGGAACGCCTGCGCCCCCTCGTCCAGACCCACGACCCCGACGACGCCTACGGTTCCGGGGGCTCCGACGGTTCCGGCTCCAGCAGCGGGGTCGGGCGGCTCATCGCCGGCGTCGACGTCGCCTACGACGACGAATACGACCTCGTCGCCGCCGCAGCCGTCCTCCTCGACCACGACACCCTCGCCGTCGTCGAACAGTCCACCGCCGTCGGCCGCATCCCCTTCCCCTACACCCCCGGACTGCTCGCCTTCCGCGAACTCCCCGCCGTCCTCGACGCCCTCGCCGCCCTCACCCACACCCCCGACACCGTCGTCTGCGACGGCTACGGCCTCGCCCACCCCCGCCGCCTCGGCCTCGCCAGCCACCTCGGCGTCCTCACCGGCCTGCGCACCCTCGGCGTCGCCAAAACCCCCTTCACCTTCCACCACCACGACCCCGACACCCCCCGCGGCTCCACCACCCCGCTCACCGACCCCGCCACCGGCGAAGAAGTCGGCCGCGCCCTCCGCACCCGGCCCGGCGTCAAACCCGTCTACGTCTCCATCGGCCACCGCATCAGCCTCGACACCGCCGTCCGCACCACCCTCCAACTCGCCCCCCACTACCGGCTCCCCGAAACCACCCGGCACGCCGACTCCCTCTGCCGCCGCGCCCTCGCCGACGCCCTCCACACGAGGACGCCTGCGAACTGACCAGGTACCAGGCGGAATTCGGGCCCCGTGTGTTAGACATGAGACACCGGGGCCCAACCCCGGCAGCGACCCACGGACGCACGGGGGAGGCGCCGAAGTGGCAACAGGAACCGGCACGACCGGAGGCGCCGGCCAGGGCTACCGCGTCGAGGTCGAACAACTCCGCTCCTTCGCCGCCCAAGTCCGGCTCCTCCTCGCCGAATTCCAGCACCACGCCGACGGCACCGGCACCCACGGGCGCAGCGGCATCGGCAGAACCGCCTTCGGCACCTTCGCCGAAGCCACCGAGATCCACAACCGCTACAACACCATGCGCGACGGCCTGCGCGACGTCCTCAACCAACTCCAACAAGCCGTCGACGAAGCCCAGAAGAACGCCGAACTCACCGCCACCACCTACGAAGAACACGACCAGCACACCGCGAAGAAACTCAAACTCGGCGACGACGGCTGGTCCGTCGCCAACCCCTCCGCCAGCAGCAAGGCCGCCTACGAGCACACCGTCGCCCCACCCGCCCCCTGACCCCCGGCCGAGCCCGAACGGAGGCGAACCCCCCATGGCCTACACCGACTTCACCACCTACAGCCACGCCCAACTCCGCACCATGGCCCAGGCCCTCAACCCCGGCGAAGTCATGGCCGCCGGCGACCCCTGGCGCCACGCCGCCGACACCCTCAAGGCCATCCGCACCACCCTCACCCGCGCCAGCACCGAAGCCGCCGTCACCTGGGAAGGCGCCACCAGCGACGCCTTCCACACCCGCATGCTCCACCTCGCTGACAGCATCAACAACGCCGCCTCCTACGCCAACGACGCGGCCAACACCCTCCACAACATGTCCGAGGCCATCGCCAAGGCCAAACGCGACATGCCCGAGGAACCCAGCACCTGGGAAAAGGTCAAGGACACCGTCGGCGACGGCGTCTCCTCCGTCTTCGGCGGCGACGACGAACACATCCCCGTCGCCGACCGCCGAAAAGCCGAAGCCGCCACCGTCATGCAAACCCTCGCCATGCACTACCGCATCGCCACCCCCACCCTGAAGCCGCCGCCGAACCTGCCGGCGCTGCAGAAGTCGGATGAGACACGCGATGTGACACCACAGGACGATCCGGTCGGGGCGGCGGCGGTGGCGGGCGCGATGATGTCGGGAACCTCGATCGGCGTCGCGGGAACATCAGGGCGGGTGACGACCAGCCCACCACCGCGGAGCCCGAAGTCCTCCGGACCGACGATGCCAGCCCGCTCCACGTCGAGGAGTGCGTCTGTTCCGACCGATTCGGGGATCAGGGGTGGCACGGCGCAGACTCCGCTGAAGCCTCTGGGCTCGGTGAACTACGGCCTGGGCACGGGCATCGCGGGCACGCCGGCGGGCGTCCCCAACAGGACCGTGGTCACCACCGTCGCCCCGGGAACTGAGGTGTCCGGGGCTGGTGTTGTGCCGCCTGGTGGCGCTGCGGGCAGCCTCCCGGGAAGCAACGGCGGGCAGGGGATCTCCAATCCCGCAGGCCCGGCGGCTGGTCTACCTGTCGGTTCCGGCATCGGCGAGGCCGGGGTCGGATTCGGCGGTCGGGGACTCCCGGACGGCGCGTATCCGATGGGCGGCCCCGGACCGGGCGGGGGCGCCGGGGGCCGCGGTGGCTCCGGTGCCCGGCCGGTGGGTGGGTCTGCAGGCCGATCTGGTGGGATCGTCGGCGGGACGGTAGGACCGGTCGAGGGAATGCGCGGCAAACAGGCGTTCACGGAAGGCGGTTCCGGCCTGGGAGTCCGGAACCGGCTCAGGGGCGAACCCGGTGCTGGCGGCCCAGGCGGCATGGCCCCTGGCCTGCCGCTCACCGGCGCGCAACGGCACAAGGAGGACCGGGAGAAGGGGCGGCGGCCCGACTACCTCGTCGAGGACGAGGAGACCTGGGCGGCGGACAAGCCGGCCAATCCGAACGTGGTGGAATGAGCCCGGTCCTGAAACGGATGGGTGATCTGATCGCGTCCCGCAGATCGGTGATCTGCGGGACGCCTCGCTGAGTGGGGTGACCAGGCTTGACGAGCCGCCGGTTGGCGCGTGGTACAGCGGCCCTTGCCGCCGGGGCATTGATCTGGAGTGTCGCGGCACCAACGGCATCGGCGGATCAGATCAGAGACGAGCAGTGGGCTCTGAAGACCTTCGAGGCCGAGACGAAAGTCTGGACTGTCAACCAGGGCGAGGGGGTGATCGTCGGTGTGGTCGACAGTGGGGTCAACCAGGACCATCAGGACCTCACCGGACAGGTGCTTGCGGGGGGTGACTTCTCCGGTACGAACACGGACGGCCGTACCGACGGCGACGGCCATGGCACCGGGATGGCGAGCCTGATCGCAGGGCACGGGCACGGTGCGCAGGCGGGGATCATGGGCTTGGCGCCGAAGGCGAAGATCCTGCCGGTGAAGGTACGGACCGACGGCGAGAATCGGGATCTCCAGCAGAACGGCCTCGCCGAGGCGATCCGCTTTGCTGTGGATCACGGTGCGAAGGTCGTCAACATGTCGGTAGGGGGGACGTCGAGGTTCGACTCTCCGGCACGTGAAGCCGTCAACTACGCGGTCTCCAAGGACGTCGTGCTGGTTGCCGCCACCGGGAACAACGGCGACAGCCTGAGCGGTGTCCAGTACCCGGCGGCCTTCCCCGGAGTGGTGGCGGTCGGCGCGGTGGACCGGCAGGGGCGACTGTGGGAGAAGTCGAGCTACGGACCGGAGACCACACTGGTCGCCCCCGGGGCGGAGATCTACCGGGCCAGTGCGAAGACCTCTGCCGGCTACGGCGTGGGCAACGGCACCTCCGATGCCACTGCCTACGTCTCCGCCACCGCCGCGTTGATCCGGGCGAGGTATCCGGAGCTTTCGGCGGGGCAGGTGATCAATCGGATGATCAGGACTGCCACGCCGCCGCGGGACGGGTCGGCGGTGCCGGGGAGCAGGTACGGCTTCGGGGTGCTGGCGCCGGCGAAGGCGTTGGAGGCTGATCCGGTGGTGGACGGCGGGTCTCGGGTGAATCCGTTGGTGGGGCGGGGGGAGTCGCAGGGGGCTGCGGGGGGCGGGGTGACGGAGGAGCCGGGTGGCGAGGCCGTGGTGCCTGCGGCGGGGGCCGGTGGGGCCGGCGGGGGCGGCTGGTTCGGGGTCGGGGTTGCGGTGGGGGTGGCGTTGTGGGGGGTGCTGGTCGGCGGGGTGGTGGCGGTCGTGGTGTGGGTGGTGCGGGTGCGGCGGCGCAGGGGTGCGGTCGGCTGAGGGCGGCGGGCGGGGTGGCAGCATTTTGGTGGCGGTTGGCGTCCTTGCCGCTGGTGGGGTGAGTGGTGGGGTGGCCATGCTGGGGCCATGAGTGCTTCTGAGCGTGGCGTGGATCCGGTGGGTGTGGTCGTTCCGGACGGCAAGGACTGGACGTGGGTGTTGGAACGCCCGTGTCCGGATTGTGGGCTGGATGTTGCGGCGGTGGTGCGGGAGGACGTCGCGGGGATGGTTCGGGCCAACGCGGAGGCCTGGGTGGCGCTGTTGGCCGGGGCCGAGGAGGGTTTGCGTCGGCGGCCGCGGCCGGGGGTGTGGTCGGGGCTGGAGTACGCGTGCCATGTCCGGGACGTGTTCCGGCTGTTCCGGGTCCGGTTGGACCTGATGCTGGCCGAGGAAGCCCCGCTGTTCCCGAACTGGGATCAGGATGAGACGGCGGTCGCCGAGCGGTACGGGGAGCAGGTGCCGGCGGTGGTGGCCGGGGAGTTGGCGGCGGCCGCGGAGGTGCTGGCGGCGGCGTTCGGGCGGGTGGCGGGCGAGCAGTGGGGGCGGACCGGGGGCCGTAGTGACGGGGCGCGGTTCACGGTGGAGTCGTTTGCCCGTTATCTGATCCACGACCCGGTGCATCACTTGTTCGACGTGACGGGCGAGCGGGTCTGAGGGGGCTCACCAGCCGGAGGCCTCCCACAGCATGGTGCGCCGGAGTCGGCCGGCGACGCTGGCGGTGTCGGTGCCGATGACGTCGGCGATCTCGGGGGCGGCGAGGCCGACGACGTAGTGCAGGATCGCCAGGTCGTCGTCGGCGGGGTGGCGGTCCGGTGCGGCGGGCACGTGCCGGGTGTGGTCGGCGACGGTGCTGCGCAGGATCTGCCAGGCGTTCGCGGTGGGGTTGGAGCTGCCCAGCAACTCGCGCCATTGGACGGCGATTTCGGCGAATGCCTGTTGGACGGCGGTGGCCGCGCTGCTGTGCTCGGTCAGCCACACCCGGGCGTAGCTGAGGTACCGGGGGCGGTGGAGTTCGCAGAAGGCGGCGAACTCCAGTGGTACGTCCTCCGGTTCACCGGGCCTCGGGGGCGGCTCGGCGGAACTCGCGTGACGGTTGGTCATCTCGGCTTCTCGGAAAGGGAGATGGGTGGCTGACGGTCGATCATCTGCGCTCACTCTACGATATGCCCTCGGTGCGCTGGGTTACCAATCGGATTGAATGCCCGGAACCCGCCGCCGCTCGGCCGGTTCCGGTGCCGACCGGTGGGGCGCGGTGGTGCAGCGGTGGTGGGGGCGGCCGGGCGGAGGATCGGTGGGGGAGGGTGGCGCAGTGGTGCGGGGGGTGTAGTTGCGAGCGCGTCGCGGCTGGTCAGGGGGTGCAGAAGGGCCGTGGTTGCAACACGGTTGATGTGCCACCGTAGGGCTTATGGAGGCTGGCGTCCACGCCCACGGCGCGAAGCTGCGGCCGCACAACCATCCGCGCAACCACACCTTCGGTCGCGCCCGTACCGGCGTGGCGCGACGGGCCGGATGAGCGCCGCCGTGCATGCCTCCGCCGGGGGCGCGCAGCCCGGGTGCGGGCGGTGGATGCGGGCGGTGGGTGCGAGGTGGGCGCGCTGCGCGCCGAGGCGGGTGTGGCGGGGCGTGGCGGCAGGGGTGGTGGGTGGACGGTGCGCTCGCCGTGGCGGCGGCGCACCGGGTGGCCGAGGGGGCGGAGCAGGCGTTGATCCGGGTGGTCCCGCGCCTGCTGGCCGCCACCGTGCACGTCGGCCACGCCTCGGCGGCCTGGGGGCCGAGGCGCGGGCGGGGTGGTCTGCCGTCAGGGCTGCGGTCGGGCCTCCGTCGGGGAGAGGCGGTCGTCGACGGCGCTGCTCCGTTCGACCTGGGCGGGGAAGGATTCGATGGCCCGCCGCCGGGCGAGTTGGGCGGCTGCGGCGGCTGCGGCCGCAGCCGCCGCAGCGGCTCCGGCGGCGGCTTCCTCGCGTTCGCACCGGTGTGCGGCGCCGGCGGGGTGCCCGGTGGAGTGCCCGGTGGTGGCGGGGTGTCCGCCGGCGGTTCGTCGGCGGCGGCCGAGTGCGGTGCGGGCGGCGTGTTCCTCGGCCGCCTGTCTCGCGGCCAGGTAGGCCTGGACGGCGGCCATGCCGTAGACCGGTTGGATGAGCTGGTGGCCTTTGAAGAAGGGTCTGGCCGGGGCGAACCCGGCGGCGACCACGAGGTCGCGGATCTCGGCTATCTCGGCCTCGCTGCGGGCGGTGAAGCGGACCTCCCAGCCCTTCTTGTACGTATGGCCCTGTTCGCCGCTGCGGCGGGCCGGGTCCGGGCGGCGGACGTATCCGGGCAGACGGCCAAGGCGGAGCTGGGCCGCGCGGAGGCCGGCGGTCTCGTCACGTGACATGACGCAAGCCTAGGCAATTCCCGGGGCGGGTTTGACGCCTGGAGGGTCTCCCGGCGTATGCCTTTGGTCACTCTGGGTCAGGCGGCCTGGTGGGCGATCGTTTTCGATCAGATATGACAACCTGACGACCGTCAATTACTCCGATTGAGTGAGGGTATGGGGACTTTAGTGCGAGCTGATCCCGGTTTCGCGACGGTTGGGTAACAGTGCGTCAGGTGGCCGGTGGCGGGTCGGAGCGGTTGGGGATGGTGTCCGCATGAGCTACCGGATTCCCACGCCGCCGCCGTCCCTGGAGGAGCTGGCGAAGCGTCAACAGAACGTCGTCACCGCGAGCCAGTTGCGCGCCCGGGGCGTGCCGGCCCGGGTCATCACCGAGCACTGCCGTAGCGGCGGGCCCTGGCGGCGGCTGCTGCCCCGGGTGTACCTGCTGCAGTCCGACGGGCCGACCCCGGAGCAGCGGATGTGGGCCGCCCTGCTGTACGCGGCGCAGAACGGTCGCGAGGAGGGTCGCCGCGAGGGCGCGGTGATCACCGGTGCGGCCGCGCTCGCGCTGTACGGCTTCGCCGCGGTGCCCCGGCTGCCGGCGGTGATCGGGGTGGACGTCCTGGTGCCCCGCCAGCGCCGGCTGAAGGACGCCGGGGAGGTGCGGATCCTGCGTACCGAACGGGAGTTGGTGGCCCGCTCGGTGCACGGCCTGGCCTGCGCACCGGTCGCCCGGGCGGTCGCGGACGCGCTGTGCGAGTGGACCGTGGAGGAGGGTGGCGCCCCGATGCCGGTGCGGGAGGTGCTGCGCGAAGCCGTCTCTCGGCCAGACGGCCCGTGCACCGTACGGGAGTTGGCGTCCGAGCTGACCGAGTCCGGGCTGACCGGCGAGCCCCGGGTGCGCGCCGCGCTGGACGAACTGCTCGCCGGTGAACGGGACTTCGTCCTGGACCGGGTCGGCGAACTGGTGGACGAGTGCCTGCTGCCCGTCCCGCTGGTCGGCCCCGAGCTGCGGATGCGCGGCGGCACGTACATCGCCGTCCCGGACCTCTACTGGCCGGAGCAGGGCGTTGCCGTGGAGGTGGACTCGGACCTGCGCTGCGTCAGCGAGGGCGAGGCCGCCTGGGTGCGCGGCGGCCAGCACCGGATGGAGTACCTGGGGATCCGGGTGGTGTACGTCTCCGGCGCCCGGCTCGCGGCCGACCGGGACGCGGTCGGCGCCGAACTGTGCGAGGCCCACCGGGTGGGCGGTTCGGACGTGGTGGAGTTGATGGTCGGTTAGCTCCGGATCGGATCCGTCCGCACCCGGAGCCGTGGCTACCCCCGAACCGGAGTCGGAGCTACCCCCGAACCACCGGGGCGCCGACCAACTCGACCCCGGCGGCCCGCAGTTCGGCGAGCGCGGCGGTGGTGGTCGCCGGCGCGACCCCGGCGGTGAGGTCGAGCAGGACGCGGGTGGTGAAGCCGGCCCGGGCGGCGTCCAGGGCGGTGGCCCGGACGCAGTGGTCGGTGGCGATGCCGACCACGTCGATCTCGTCGACCTGCCGTTCGAGCAGCCACTCCACCAGGCCGCGGTTGTTCTCGTCCAGCCCCTCGAAACCGCTGTACGCCGCCGAGTAGGCGCCCTTGTCGAAGACCGCCTCGACCGCGCCGGAGATGACGGAGGGGGCGAAGTTGGGGTGGAAGCCCACGCCTTCGGTGCCGGCCACGCAGTGCACCGGCCAGCTGGTGACGTAGTCGGGCTCGGTGGAGAAGTGGTCGCCCGGGTCGATGTGGTGGTCGCGGGTGGCGAGGATGTGCTGGTAGCCGGGGGAGGACTCGACGATCAGGTCGGTGATGGCGGCGGCCACCTCGGCGCCGCCGGCGACGGCCAGGCTGCCGCCCTCGCAGAAGTCGTTCTGCACGTCGACGACGATCAGTGCCCGGTGCATGGCTCGCATCCTCGGATGTGGGGGGCGGCCGTGGTGGCGCGCCGGTGGGGGGAGCCCTCGGGAGTACTCGGCCCGCGGCGGGGCTCGGGGGTTCTCGGGGAGCTCCGGGGGAACTCTACGGTTGACTCTAGGGAGTGGCGTGCGGGGGCGGAAGGCCTGGGGCGGACCCCGGGCCGGCGCCCGGCGCGAACCGCCGAACCGCCGGACCGCTGAACCGCCGGACCGGCGAACCCGGCGGACGGCCCCGGGCCGGCGCTCGGTCCGCGCCGGTCGGCCGGGGCGGGGTCAGAGCACGAGTTCGGTCGGCAGGACCGGGTCGCCCTTGGAGAGCTGGGTGGCCGACAGCGGCAGTGCGGCCCGGGCCCGGATGTGCCGTTCGCGCGCGGCGGTGAGCGGTTCGCGGCCGACGGCCTGGCCGGCCCGCACCAGCGGCACCTGCATCAGGTGCGGCTCAAGGTCGGCGGGGACCGCTCCGGTGCCGACCACCTCGGCCTCGGCGACGCCGTCGGCGTCGGGCCGGCGGGCGGCCCACTTGCGGCCGCCGATGCTGGTCTTGCCGCCGGCCGCGCGCTTGGCCACCGGCACCAGCGGTCCGTCCGCGCTCTCGGCGCGGGCGACCAGCTTGTAGACCATCGCGCAGGTCGGGTGGCCGCTGCCGGTGACCAGGCTGGTGCCGACGCCGTAGCCGTCCACCGGGGCGGCGGCGAGTGCGGCGATGGCGTACTCGTCGAGGTCGGAGGTGACGATGATCCGGGTCTTCGTGGCGCCGAGGTCGTCCAGCTGGCGGCGGACCCGGTGGGCCAGCAGGGTGAGGTCGCCGGAGTCGATCCGGACGGCGCCCAGTTCGGGGCCGGCCACCTCGACGGCGGTGCGGACGGCCTCGCGCAGGTCGAAGGTGTCGACCAGCAGCGTGGTGCCCTTGCCCATGGAGGCGATCTGCGCGCGGAAGGCGTCCCGCTCGCTGTCGTGGACGAGGGTGAAGGCGTGGGCGGCGGTGCCTGTGGTCGGGATGCCGTGGGTGAAGCCGGCCTCCAGGTCGGAGGTGGCGGCGAAGCCGGCCACGTACGCGGCCCGGGCGGCGGCGACGGCGGCCTGCTCGTGGGCGCGCCGGGCGCCCATCTCGATCACCGGGCGGCCGCCGGCGGAGGCGGTCATCCGGGAGGCGGCGGCCGCGATCGCGGAGTCGTGGTTGAGGATCGAGAGGATCACCGTCTCCAGGATCACCGCCTCGGCGAAGCTGCCCTCGACGGTGAGCAGCGGCGAGCCGGGGAAGTAGACCTCGCCCTCGGGGTAGCCGTGGATGTCGCCGGCGAAGCGGTAGTCGGCGAGGTAGCGCAGGGTGTCGTCGTCGACCACGCCCTGGCCGGCCAGCCAGTCGAGCTGCGGGGTGGTGAAGCGGAAGTCCTCGATGGCGTCGAGCACCCGGCCGGTGCCGGCCATGACGCCGTAGCGGCGGCCGCTGGGCAGGCGGCGGGTGAACACCTCGAACACGGAGCGGCGGTGCGCGGCCCCGCTGCGCAGGGCGGCCTGCAGCATGGTGAGCTCGTAGCGGTCGGTGAGGAGCGCGGTCGAACCGGCCGCGCGCACTGAAGTGGCGTCCATGCGGATGATGCTACTACCACTTAGCGTCAGAGTGACGATTTCTCGTGCTGCGAGCCGGTCCGGAATCGCCCGGGGGTCCCCCGGATGGCAGCATGGGGCTGAAGAGGCGTGGACGGACTGCGCAGCGAGGAGGACCCGGCGGTGAGTGTCGCGCCCGTGGAGATCGAGCGCCCGGAGGTCGAAGGGCTACCGGTGGTGGAGCCGGACACGCCCTGGGTGACCATCGTGCACAACGACCCGGTGAACCTGATGAGCTACGTCCAGTACGTCTTCCAGGCCTACTTCGGCTACCCGAAGGACAAGGCCAGGAAGCTGATGATGGAGGTGCACACCAAGGGCCGGACGGTGGTCTCCAGCGGCTCCCGCGAGGAGATGGAACGCGACGTCCAGGCGATGCACGGCTACGGCCTCTGGGCGACGCTGCAGCACGACTGACCGCAGCACGACCGACCGCAGCGCGGCGGCCGCGGCGCGAGTTGCCGCGGCCGCGGAGCCGGTACCCCACCCGAGACGACGAAGACGGGCTGACCGATAGACATGGCTGGGTTGTTCGAGAGTGCCGGCGGCGGGAGCGCGACGATCGCGCTGGACGAGCTGGAGGCCTCCATCCTGCGCTCCCTGGAGGTGGGGATCCTGCAGTTGATCGGGCCCGGCCCGGGCGGGGATGGCGGCGATCCGCTGGCCGCGCTGTTCGCCGAGGGCCCGACCGAGGCGCCGGCCAACCCGATGCTCGCCCGGCTCTTCCCGGACGCCTACGGCGACCCGGCCGGGCCGGAGGACCAGGAGAGCCGGGCCGCCTCGGGCGAGTTCCGCCGCTACACCGAGGTGGATCTGCGGACCCGCAAGCGCGAGGACGCCCTGCACGTCGTCCGGATGCTCGACCGGCTCGGCGGCGAGGGCGGGGTGCTCAAGCTGGAACCCGCCGACGGCCTGCGCTGGCTGGGCGCGCTCAACGACCTGCGGCTGACCCTGGGCGTCCAGCTGGAGGTCAGCGAGGACGACGAGGAGCTCTACGAGCTGCCGGACGAGGACGACCGCAAGCCGCTGGTGATGGCGTACGTCTGGCTGGGGGCGCTCCAGGAGACGCTCCTGGAGGCGATCGCGGACTGATCCTGCCCGCTTCCGGGCAGGCCCCGGTCGATTCGTCCAATATGTGGACGGATGGCCGGGGCATTTCTCTTTAAATCGGGCAAACCCTAGCAGGTCATGCTCAAATAACGCTCAGATGAACACCGCTATCCGAACCCTGCGTGGTACGACTTCTCCACCCCACGAGACCCACCCAGGACGGTGCACCATGGCCGAGCAGCTGTACGACGACGTGGTCGACGCGAAACCGGACGAGGAGGGCTATCACCGGGGGCTGGGAAGCCGCCAGATCCAGATGATCGCGATCGGCGGTGCCATCGGCACCGGCCTCTTCCTCGGCGCGGGAACCGCGATCTCCCGGTCCGGCCCGAGCCTGATCCTCTCCTACGCCGTCGCCGGCGTGGCGATCTTCGTGATCATGCGCGCCCTCGGCGAACTCCTCACCTACCGCCCGGTCTCCGGCAGCTTCGCCGAGTACGCACGCGAGTTCCTCGGCCCCTTCGCCGGCTACGTGACCGGCTGGACGTACTGGCTGTTCTGGGTGGTCACCGGCATGGCGGAGACCACCGCCGCCGCCGTGTACGTGAGGTTCTGGGCGCCCGACATCCCGCAGTGGGCCAGTGCGCTGACCTTCCTGGTGATCCTCTACGCGGCCAACCTGATCTCGGTGAAGCTGTTCGGCGAGATCGAGTTCTGGTTCTCGATGGTCAAGGTCACCGCCATCATCGGCATGATCCTGATCGGCATCGGGGTGCTCACCCTCGGCTTCAGCAAGGCCGGTGACACCGCGTCGATCACCCACCTGTGGCAGGACGGCGGCTTCTTCCCCAAGGGCATCGGCGCCACCGTGATGACGCTGCAGATCGTCATGTTCGCCTACCTGGGCGTCGAACTCGTCGGCGTCACCGCCGGGGAGAGCGAGAACCCCGAGAAGACCCTGCCGCGCGCCATCAACACCCTGCCCTGGCGCATCATGCTGTTCTACATCGGCGCGCTGGTGATCATCCTCTCGCTCGTGCCGTGGACCGAGTTCCAGCCCGGCGTCAGCCCGTTCGTGGCCGCCTTCGGCAAGATCGGCATCCCGGCCGCGGCCGGGATCATCAACTTCGTGGTGCTCACCGCCGCGCTCTCCTCCTGCAACTCCGGCATGTACTCCACCGGCCGCATGCTGCGCGACCTCGCCCTGCGCGGCCAGGCCCCGGGGCAGCTCACCAAGCTCAACTCCCACCGCACCCCGGCCTTCGCGATCACCCTCTCCTGCCTGCTGATGGGCGTCGGCGTGGTGCTCAACTACCTCGTCCCGGCCAAGGCGTTCGAGTACATCACCTCCGTCGCGACCGTCTGCGGCCTGTGGACCTGGGCGATGATCCTGATCTGCCAGATCCGCTACCGCAAGGCCTGGCGGGCCGGCCACCTGCCGCCGCCCACCTTCAAGGCGCCCGGCGGCGTCTGGACCAGCTGGACCGCGCTCGCCTTCCTCGCCCTGGTCGTGGTGCTGATCGCGTTCGACTCGGTCAACCGGATCTCGCTGTACGTCTTCCCGGGCTGGGCCGTCCTGCTGGTGATCGGCTACCAGGTGCTCAAGCGCCGCAACCCGAGGGCCGCCCACGGCGTCGCCCACGACCACCTGCACGTGCGCAACGGTGGCTGAACCGCCGACGCCGGGCCGCCACGCCCAGGTGGCGGACACCCGGTGACCGCGCTCCGGACGCCCCGGCGGACACCCGCCGGGGCGTGGCTATCCTGACCGCATGCTGACCATCACCCGAGAACTCCGCGACCGGATCGTGGCCCACGCCCGCGCCGACCACCCGGACGAGGCCTGCGGCGTGGTCGCCGGACCGGCCGGCAGCGGACGGCCCGAACGGTTCATCCCGATGCTCAACGCGGCCCGCTCGCCCACCTTCTACGAGTTCGACTCGGGCGACCTGCTCAAGCTCTACCGCGAGATGGACGACCGCGACGAGGAGCCGGTGATCGTCTACCACTCGCACACCGCCACCGAGGCCTACCCCTCGCGCACCGACGTGAGCTACGCCTCCGAGCCGTTCGCCCACTACGTCCTGGTCTCCACCGCCGACGGCAACGGCGAGGACGACCCGTTCCAGTTCCGCTCGTTCCGCATCGTGGACGGCGAGATCACAGAGGAAGACGTCCAGGTCGTCGAGGCCCACCCGGCCTGACCAGCACCCACCTGGGCGCGGCCCGCCGACCGCCCGCGAGCGGTCGGCGGGCCCGTGTCGTCTCAGCCCGAGAAACGGGAACATCCGGATCCCGAGACGGGCATGGAGGAGCGGGCCCGGGAATCTATACGATGAGCCCATGCGTTCCGTCGATGTGAGCAACCAGGCCCCGGGCACCCGCCTCGTGGCGCGCCTGCACGTCGACCTGTGCCGGCTCGCCAGTGCGATCTGTCCCGGCACGCCCGCGCGTTCGCGCTGAGCCGCCCCGCCCCACCCGGGCCCACCGCCTGCCGGCGACGCCGAGCCCCGGGACCACCCTCCCCGCCGCGCCCGCCGCGGCCCACCTCACGACTCGCACAGGAGCGCACCCATGGCCATCGAGGTCCGCATCCCGACCATCCTCCGCACCTACACCGACGGCGCCAAGGCCGTCGAGGGCACCGGCAGCAACCTCGGGGAACTCTTCGCCGACCTCGACGCCCGCCACCCGGGCATCGCCGCCCGCCTGGTCGAGGGCGGCGAGCTGCGCCGCTTCGTCAACGTCTACCTGAACGACGAGGACGTCCGCTTCCTGGAGGGCATCTCCACCACCCTCGCCGACGGCGACAGCGTCACCATCCTGCCCGCCGTGGCCGGCGGAGCCCGCTGACCTCCCGCCCTCCCGCCCGCCCCGCGGCGGGCGGGAGGGCGCCCTTCCGCACCCTCACCGCCGTGGCCGGAGGCCTCCCTTGCGTTACGACAGCCCGCTCGAAGCCGTCGGCAACACCCCGCTGGTCCGCCTGCCGCGGCTGTCCGCGGCCGTCCCCGGCAACACCGACGGACAGGTGACGCTCTGGGCCAAGCTGGAGGACCGCAACCCCACCGGCTCGATCAAGGACCGTCCGGCGCTGCACATGATCGAGCGCGCCGAGGCCGACGGCCGGCTCACCCCCGGCTGCACCATCCTGGAACCCACCAGCGGCAACACCGGCATCTCGCTCGCCATGGCCGCCAAGCTCAAGGGCTACCGGATGGTCTGCGTGATGCCCGAGAACACCAGCGAGGAACGGCGCGAACTGCTCCGCATGTGGGGCGCCGAGATCATCCCCTCGCCGGCCGCCGGCGGCTCCAACACCGCCGTCCGGATCGCCAAGGAGATCGCCGCCGAGCACCCGGACTGGGTCATGCTCTACCAGTACGGCAACCCCGACAACGCGGGCGCCCACTACGCCACCACCGGCCCCGAGATCCTCGCCGACCTGCCGACCGTCACCCACTTCGTGGCCGGCCTCGGCACCACCGGCACCCTGATGGGCGTCGGCCGCTACCTGCGCGAGAAGGTCCCCGGCGTGCGGATCGTCGCCGCCGAACCCCGCTACGACGACCTCGTGTACGGGCTGCGCAACCTCGACGAGGGCTTCGTCCCCGAGCTGTACGACGCCGCGGTGCTCACCACCCGCTTCTCGGTCGGCTCCGCGGACGCCGTCCGCCGCACCCGCGAACTCCTCCAGCAGGAGGGCATCTTCGCGGGCGTCTCGACCGGCGCGATCCTGCACGCCGCGCTCGGCGTCGGCCGCAAGGCCGCGGCGGCCGGGGAGCGCGCCGACATCGTGTTCGTGGTCGCCGATGGTGGCTGGAAGTACCTGTCCACCGGCATCTACACCGCGGAGACCACCGAGGCGGCCGTCGAGGCGCTGCAGGGGCAGCTCTGGGCCTGAGAAAAAGCCCTAGCGGTGCCGGACGGCCGGCTTCAGACCTGAGGCCCTAGCCGCGTTGCAGGGCCTGCTGCGCGCGGGACCAGACCTGCCGGTCCACCGTGCCGGCCCGGCGGCGGAAGGCCGACAGCGGCACCTCGCGCAGCTCGTCGGTCTCCAGCCAGCTGGTGCGGCCCTGCCGGTCGCCCACCGAAGCGGGCGGCAGCGGCAGCACGCCCGGGCGTTCGCCGTGGTGCTTGCTGGTGATCTTCGCGACGGTGGCGGTGCGGCCGTGCACGCGCAGCACCAGGCACGGGCGGTCCTTCGACCCCGGGCCGTCCTCGAACGGGACCTCCGCCCACCAGATCTCCTGCGGCTGCGGCCCCGGGCGGCCCTTGGCCGCCGGGCGCGGGCGCGGAGCCGTCGGCCCGGCCGGTCGCGGCGCCGGGCGGGTGCGCCGGACCAGCGCCCGCACGACGGCGGCCAGCAGCGCGACGCCCGCCACCGCCAGGACCACCCAGACCCCGGTCGAACTGTTCATGGCGCGAACCGTACCGGGCCCATGGCGGCCCCCACCACCGTGAGTGCCGGGACGGCCGGGCATTTGTCCGCAGCGTGCTCCCGGTTCGTCACGGAATGACCACGGTGCCCGTTCTGTGGAGAAGAGTCGCCAACGCCCGGACAGGCTGCCTCACGTACGCCCGCCCCGCCCCTCCGGAGGTGCCTCGTGGGGAGAAGCTCCGAGCTGTGGTCCTACGCCGAGATCGCCCGCCACATCAACGTGCAGGCCGAGACCGTCCGCAACTACCGGCGGCACGGTCTGCTGCCCGCCCCGGACGTCCTCGACGGCAGCGGCCACCCCCGCTGGTACCCCGACACGATCAAGGCCTGGGCCCGCAACCGCCCCCGCCACCGCTGACCCGACGGCACCCGAACGGACGGCACCGCCTCCGCCCCGGCGTTCTGGTGATTCCAGCCACAGCCCGGCACGGGGACGGGGGCAAAGTGCCGCTCCGCCCTTACTCTCGACACGCGAAGCAGTGCTACCGGCCGGTTTCACCGGCCCGGCCTGCCGTTTTCCAGCAGCAGCCAGGACGTGTCGGGGCGGAGGGGCTCGGATGAAACTGACCGTGGTGGGGTGCTCGGGGAGCTTCCCGTCCGCCGAATCGCCCTGCTCCAGTTACCTCGTCGAGGCCGACGGCTACCGCGTCGTGCTCGACCTCGGCAACGGCGCCCTCGGCGCCCTGCAGAAGTACGTCGACCTCTACGAGGTCGACGCCGTCCTGCTCAGCCACCTGCACGCCGACCACTGCGTCGACCTGTGCGCCTACTGGGTCGCCCGCAACTACCGCGCCGAGGGCTGCCCCGACCCGATGCCCGTCTACGGCCCGGCCGGCACCGCCGAACGGCTCGCCCGCGCCTACGACATGCCGGAGAACCCGGGGATGAAGGAGGTCTTCGACTTCCACACCCTCACCCCCGGGGCCTTCGACCTCGGCCCGTTCCGGATCGAGGTCGCCCAGGTCAACCACCCCGTCGACGCCTTCGCCTTCCGCCTCGAACACGACGGCCGCGCGCTCGTCTACTCCGGCGACACCGGCGAGAGCGCCGAACTCGTCGAACTCGCCCGCGACGCCGACCTCTTCCTCTGCGAGGCCGCCTACATCGACGGCCGGGACACCTACCAGGCCGTCCACCTCAACGGCCGGGAAGCCGGCGAGCACGCCGCCGCCGCCCACGTCCGCCGGCTCGTCCTGACCCACATCCCCCCGTGGACCGACGCCGAGCACAACCGCCGCGACGCCGCCGCCGCGTACCCGGGCCCCGTCGAGGTCGCCCGGGCCGGCGCGGTGTACCGGATCTGAGCGGGCGCTGACCGGCCCGGTCGTCTCGGCGTCGGCCGTCTCAGGGTCGGCCGGGGAGCGGCAGGCCGAGGTGGTCGCGCAGGGTCGTCCCGCTGTAGTCGGTGCGGAACACCCCGCGTTCCTGGAGCAGCGGCACCACGCGGTCGACGAACGCGTCCAGGCCGCCCGGGGTCAGGTGGGGGACGAGGATGAAGCCGTCGGCCGCGTCGTTCTGCACGAAGAAGTCGATCCGCTCGGCGACCGTCGCGGGGGAGCCGATGAAGGACTGCCGGCCCGTCACCTCGATCACCAGCTCGCGGCTGGTGAGCTTCTTCTCGGCGGCCAGGGCCCGCCAGCGGGCGGCGACGGCCAGTGGGTCGCCGATCCGGACCCGGCCCTGGGCCAGGGCGCTGTCCGGGTCGGGGTCGACGGCGGGCAGCGGACCGTCCGGGTCGTGGTCGGACAGGTCGATGCCCCAGACCTGTTCCAGGAAGGCGATCGTGGTCTGCGGCCCGACCTGGGCCCGGCGGACCTCGGCGGCGAGTTCGGCGGCCTCGGCGTCGGTGTCGCCGAGGGCGAAGGTGACGCCGGGCATGATCTTCAGCTCGTCCGGCTTGCGGCCGTACGCGGCGAGCCGGCGCTTGACGTCCGCGTGGAAGGCCTGGCCGTCGGCGAGGGTGGAGTGTCGGCTGAAGACGACGTCGGCGGTCGCGGCGGCGAACTCCCGGCCCTCGTCGGAGTCCCCGGCCTGGATGACCACCGGGTGGCCCTGCGGCGGGCGGGGCAGCGAGAGCCGGCCCTCGACCTCGAACTGCGGGCCGCGGTGCCGGACGGTCTCCGCTCCGCCGTCCCAGAACTCCCGGGCGAGCTGCACGAATTCGGCGGCCCGGGTGTAGCGGTCGGCGCGGTCGAGGTAGCCGCCGCGGCGGAAGTTCTCCCCGGTGAAGGCGTCCGAGGAGGTGACCACGTTCCAGGCCGCGCGCCCGCCGGAGAGGTGGTCCAACGAGGCGAAGCGGCGGGCCAGTTCGTACGGTTCGTTGAAGGTGGCGTTGACGGTGCCGGCCAGCCCGAGGCGGGTGGTGACGGCGGCCAGCGCGTTCAGCACGGTGATCGACTCGGGGCGGCCGACCACGTCCAGGTCGTGGATGCGGCCCTTGTTCTCGCGCAGCCGCAGGCCCTCGGCGAGGAAGAAGAAGTCGAACTTCCCGCGCTCGGCGGTCTCGGCGAGGTGGCGGAAGGAGTCGAACTCGATGTGGCTGCCGGAGTCCGGGTCGCTCCACACCGTGGTGTTGTTGACGCCGGGGAAGTGCGCGGCGAGGTGGATCTGCTTGAGCGGGCGGTCCGTCATCGGGTCACCTCGGCGAGAGCGGCAGCGGACGGGATGGTGGACGGGGTGTTGGTGGCGGCGGCGGTGGCGTAGCGGCTGGCCGGGCGGGCCAGGCCGAGGTGGTCGCGCAGGGTGCGGCCGGCCGCGTACCCGGCGCGGAACAGCCCCTGGGCGCGCAGCACCGGGACGACCCGTTCGGCGAGGGCGGCCAGGTCCCGTTCGGGCTCGGCGGGGACGAGGTGGAAGCCGTCGACGCCGGTGCCGATCGCGGCGAGGTCGGCGAGCAGGCGGTCGGCCGCGGCGTCGTCGGGCAGGGCGGCGTCGGTCCGGGCGAGGATGCGCAGGTGCTCGCCGGCGCGCAGCCGCAGTTCGGTGGCGGCCGCCAGCCGGGCGGCGTGGTCGGGGGCGTCCAGCAGCACGACGTCGGCGTAGCGGATCGCCGTCGCGACCCGGGCGCGCCCGCCGGGGGAGGCGTACGGGGCGAGGTCGACGGCGGCCACCGGGACGGCGACGACCGGGCGGCCCTGCGGTGGGCGCGGGGTGATCGACGGTCCGCGGACGGAGAAGTGCGGACCCTCGAAGTCGACGTAGTGCAGCTTGTCGCGGTCGACGAACCGCCCGGTGGCGGTGTCGCGGATCTCCGCGTCGTCCTCCCAGCTGTCCCAGAGCCGGGCGGCGACCTCGACGGCGTCGGCGGCCTCGGCCCAGAGCGCGTCCGCGGGGGCGGTCGGGCGGCGGCCGAAGGCCTTGGCCTCGGCCTCGGTGGCGGAGACGCCGACCAGCCAGCCGGCCCGGCCCCGGCTCACCCAGTCCAGGGTGTTGACCGCGATCGAGGTGTGGAACGGCTCGGTGTGGGTGGTGGTGACGGTGGGCACCAGCCCGACCCGTTCGGTCAGCGGGGCGATCCGGGCGAGGGTGGCGAGGGCGTCGGGGCGGCGCGGTTCGGGGGTGAAGGAGTCGTCGAGGGTGACGAAGTCGAGGGTGGCCCGCTCGGCGAGGCGGGCGAGGGCGGCGTAGTGCCCGGCGTCGACGTGGCCGGGGCTGTCCAGGGCGGCGGAGAGGTGCAGTTGGCGGGGCATGCTGAGGCCTGACTTTCCTCGTGCGGACGCGTGCGGGCGACGCCGGCGAACGCGCACAGGGTGTGTGCGGGTGCGTACGGCCGCGCGCGGGTGCGCGGTGACGGCCCGGAGGCGGGCGGGGCCCGTGCGGGCGGGAGGGGAGGAACGGCGCCGGGCGGGAGGTCAGCCGGGCGGCGGGGGGAACGGTCGGCTCAGCCGCGACACGCCGCGGACCACACGCGACCGAAGTCGATGTGGCTGCGGGTCACCAGCGGGCAGGACGCGTTCACGGCTTCAGTTGACCAGTGCCTCCGCCGGTTCGTCAACCGCCGTTCCCGCCGACCCGGGCTGGGACGCACGACGGGCCCCGCCGGGATGCACGACGGGCCCGGACCGGGATGCGCGACGGGCACGGACCGGGATGCACGACGACCCCGCCCCGCCACTGGGGGAGCAGCGGCAGGGCGGGGTCGTGGAGTGCGGACGGACGGGGCCTCAGGCCTTGGTCACGTCCTCGATCTCGTCGTCGTCCTCGCGACCAGGGGTCTTGAGGTCGAACTTGGTGATCGCGAAGCGGAAGAGGAAGTAGTACAGCGCGGCGAAGACCAGGCCGATCGGGATGATCAGCCACGGGTCGGTGGCCTTGCTCCAGGCCAGCGCGTAGTCGATCAGGCCGCCGGAGAAGGTGAAGCCGTCGTGCACGCCGAGCGCCCAGGTGACGGTCATCGAGACGGCGGTGAGCACCGCGTGGATGACGTACAGGGCCGGGGCGATGAAGACGAAGGCGAACTCGATCGGCTCGGTGACACCGGTGACGAAGGAGGTCAGGGCCAGCGAGACCATCATGCCGGTGATGGCCTTGCGGCGGTGGGGCTTGGCGGCGTGGGCGATGGCCAGGGCGGCGGCGGGCAGCGCGAACATCATGATCGGGAAGAAGCCGGACATGAACTGGCCGGCGGTCGGGTCACCGGCGAAGAAGCGCGGGATGTCGCCGTGCACGATGGTGCCGTCGGCCTTGGCGAAGTCACCGGTCTGGAACCAGGCGTAGGAGTTCACGAACTGGTGCATGCCGACCGGCAGCAGACCGCGGTTGACCAGGCCGAAGGCGCCCGCGCCGAGCGCGCCGGCACCGATCAGGGAGTCGTTCAGGCTCTTGATGGCGTCGCCGACCGGGCCCCAGGTCAGGGCGAACAGGACACCGATGCCGGTGCCGACAAAGGCCATCATGATCGGCACCAGGCGGCGGCCGTTGAAGAAGCCGAGCCAGTCGACCAGCTTGGTGCGGTGGTACTTCTGCCACAGGATGGCGGCCAGTAGGCCGATCACGATGCCGCCGAGGACACCCGGGTTCTGGTAGGTCGGGGCGACCCACTTGCCGTCGGCGATGTGGCCTTCGGCGATCGGGAACGCGGTCAGCACGTTCTTGTAGACCAGGAAGCCGACCAGGGCGGCGAGGGCGGTGGAGCCGTCCGCCTTCTTGGCGAAGCCGATCGCGATACCCACCGCGAACAGCAGTGGCAGGTTGTCGAAGACCCCGCTACCGGCGGTGTTGAACACCGCGGCGACCTTGTCCCAGCCGAGGCCGTCCTTGCCGAACACGTCGTCCTGGCCGAGGCGCATCAGCAGACCGGCGGCGGGGAGCACGGCGATGGGCAGCTGGAGGCTGCGGCCGATCTTCTGCAGGCCCTGGAGCAGGTTCTGGCCGAATTTCTTGGCGGGGCTTGGCGTGGCCGGAGCCGTGGCGGGCGTCGGTGCCTGCGCTGACTGACTCATTGGGGTGGGTTCCTAACGGCATGGCGGTCGGGGGAGGGGCACAGGGGGCCGAACCGCGAACTGGTCTACACCACGTGTGGTGTAGACCAGTTTTGTAGCACGGGTGGAGAAGGGGGGGAACCCCGGAAAGCGCCCCTGCCGGGAAGCGCTATGAAATCGAAACCTAGTTGCGGAACGACGATCATGATTACCCGCCGTGATTGGGATTTTGGCTATTTGCGCAACAAAAAGGCCCGGCCCCGCCCGACGGCCCCGTCGAGGCCTCGTCAGGGGTCCGTCGCGGGCCCGGCGGTGCGCGAACGGGGGCCGGGTCGGCGGGGTTCAGGGGCGGACGCGGCGAGGCCCGGGAGGAGGCGGCCCCCGGAGCTCGGGTGCCCGCCCGCCGGGGTCCGGGCCGGGCGCGGCGGGCGGCGGGGAAGGGGCTCGCCGGGGTGTCGGACATCACGAACGGCCGTCGGTCGGGAGGAGTCCGGGCCCCACCCCGTCCGGCTTCGGCCAATCCGCGGCTTTCCGACCCCCCGCGGCGCATGGTCGGGGCCGGCGCGGAAACGGCGGCGGCCGATTGCCGGCCACCGCCCGCGCCGGGCGGCGGCGGCCTTTCCCCACCCCCGGCGCGCCCCCGTCCGGCGGCCCGGCGGCCGGGCGGTGCGGGCCGCCCCGGCCCCGCCTGGCACGGCCGACGGCCCGCCGGGGAATCCCCGGGGCGCATATCGGAATTGTTTTACCGCCCGGGCATTTGGTCCTTTCCGGAAATGCCGAAGGCCTCCGGGCCGTCGGGTCCGGAGGCCATTGCGGGTGCTGCCCGGTGACGCTCGGTTTCAGAGCTTGGTGACGTCCTCGACCTCGCTCTCGTCCTCCCGCCCGGGTGTTTTCAGATTGAATTTGACGATGATGAACCGGAAGAGCGCGTAGTACACGGCGGCGAAGCAGAGCCCGATCGGGATGATCAGCCACGGCTTGGTGGCCAGCCCCCAGTTGATGACGTAGTCGATCAGGCCGGCCGAGAAGCTGAAGCCGTCGTGCACCCCGAGCCCCCAGGTGACGGCCATCGAGGCGCCGGTCAGCAGCGCGTGCACGCCGTACAGGGCCGGGGCGACGTAGGCGAAGGAGTACTCGAGCGGTTCGGTGACGCCCGTCACGAAGGAGGTCAGGCCGACCGAGAGCATCAGGCCGTAGATCTCCTTGCGGCGGTGCGGTTTCGCCGAGTGCGCGATCGCCAGTGCGGCGGCGGGCAGCGCGAACATCATGATCGGGAAGAATCCGGACTGGAACTGGCCGGCCGTCGGGTCGCCCGCCAGGAAGCGCGGGATGTCGCCGTGCGCGATGGTGCCGTCCGGCTTGATGAACTCGCCGAACTGGAACCAGACGAATGTGTTCAGCAACTGGTGCATGCCGATCAGCAGCAGCGCGCGGTTGAACAGGCCGAAGATGCCGGCGCCGCCCGCGCCCAGGTCGGCCAGGGTCTGGCTGAAGTCGTTGAGCCCGCGGCCGATCGGCGGCCAGACCCAGAGCGCCACGCAGGCGGTGGCCAGGCCCACCACCGCGGTGATCATCGGCACCAGGCGGCGGCCGTTGAAGAAGCCCAGCCAGTCGACCAGCCTGGTGCGGTGGAAGCGGACCCAGAGCCAGGCCGACATCAGGCCGATCAGGATGCCGCCCAGGACGCCCGGGTTCTGGTACGTCGCGGCCGCCGCCTTGGCCGAGCTGTAGTCCACGCACTGGCCGGTCCAGGAGTCGGTGACCAGGACCGTCCCGCTCTTGCAGCTCTCCGGGAACGCGTGCAGGACCTTGTAGTAGACGAGGAAGCCCACCACGGCGGCCAGCGCGGTCGAACCGTCCGCCTTCTTCGCCATGCCGATCGCCACACCGACGCAGAACAGCATCGGCAGGCCGAACGAGGAGTCCAGCAGGGCGCCGCCGGCCGCGGCGAAGACCTTGGCGACGTCGGTCCAGCCGAGGCCGTCCTGGCCGAAGACGTCGGGCTGGCCGAGCCGGTTGAGGATGCCGGCCGCGGGGAGCACTGCCACCGGGAGCTGCAGGGAGCGGCCCATCTTCTGGAGGCCGCCGTAGAAGGTGTGCCACCACACGCGCTGCGGGGCCGTGGCGCCTGCCGAACTCATCCTTCGCCCTCCGGGAGCAGTTGCCGGCCGGTGGCCCCCGGCGGGACCCCCGGGCGGGGATCCGGAACACCCGGGGTCCTTTCTGCGTTCATCGGAGTACACATATATTGGTGTAGACCACTTTGGGACGCAGGCCGCACGCCGGGCGCGAGCCCGCTGCTCGTCATCCTCTGGTGGCGGCCGGGACCATGCGCGCCGGAATGGGCCAAAAGTGGACTAACGTGGCAGATCGGACCGGAGCAGGTGATGCTGGTCGCGCTGCCCGGCGGCGCGACCGCGGCTGAACCCGCGTCAGCACCGGTACCGACCACGCCGGCCACCGGTCGGCGGACACCCCAGCACAGCGCAGGACGGCACCCGGCAGAGCGGCCGGCGGGCCGAGACAGAGGGAGAAATCAGATGGCCAGCAAGGCTGAGAAGATCGTCGCCGGTCTGGGCGGCATCGACAACATCGAAGAGGTCGAGGGCTGCATCACCCGCCTTCGCACCGAGGTCAAGGACGCCTCCCTGGTCAACGAGGCCGCCCTCAAGGCCGCCGGCGCCCACGGCGTCGTCAAGATGGGCACCGCCATCCAGGTCGTCATCGGCACCGACGCCGACCCGATCGCCGCTGACATCGAGGACATGATGTGAGCTGAGCCACCGGGCTCACCCCACCCCCGGCCCGCCGCCCCACCCGGGAACGGCGGGCCGAGGCGCACCCGGGGCCGGCACCGAGCCACAGCCGGGAACGGCGCCGAGCAGCGCCCGGGGACGGCGCCGAGCCGCAGCCCGGCGGGCCGAGGCGCACCCGGAACACCCGCTCCGAGCGACTACGCTCAGTGCCTATGTCACGCATCGACGGCCGCACCCCCGACCAGCTCCGCCCCATCACCATCGAACGGGGCTGGAGCAAGCACGCCGAAGGATCCGTCCTCATCTCCTACGGCGACACCAAGGTGCTGTGCACCGCCAGCGTCACCGAGGGCGTCCCCCGCTGGCGCAAGGGCAGCGGCGAAGGCTGGGTCACCGCCGAGTACTCCATGCTCCCGCGCGCCACCAACACCCGCGGCGACCGCGAGGCCGTCAAGGGCCGCATCGGCGGCCGCACCCACGAGATCAGCCGGCTCATCGGCCGCTCGCTGCGCGCCGTCGTCGACCACCGCGCCCTCGCCGAGAACACCATCGTCCTCGACTGCGACGTCCTCCAGGCCGACGGCGGTACCCGCACCGCCGCCATCACCGGCGCCTACGTCGCCCTCGCCGACGCCGTCGCCTGGGCCCGCGACCGCAAGCTCCTGCGCGCCAAGGGCCAGCCCATCACCGGCGGCGTCAGCGCCGTCAGCGTCGGCATCATCGACGGCGTCCCGATGCTCGACCTCCAGTACGAGGAGGACGTCCGCGCCGAGACCGACATGAACATCGTCTGCACCGCCGACGGCCGCTTCGTCGAGGTCCAGGGCACCGCCGAGGGTGCCCCCTTCGACCGCGCCCTGCTCGACCGCCTGCTCGACCTCGGCACCCTGGGCTGCGCCGAGCTCGACGAGATCCAGCGCAAGGCCCTGGAGGCCTGAACCGGTTCGGCCCACGGCGCCGTGGACCCGGATGTACCCGCCGCCGTACGGGCCGCTGTACACGCCGGGCCCGAAGCCCGTACGGTTCCCGCAGCACCCCTGCTGCGGGAACCGCGCACCCCCCGGCGCGCGTCCCGTCCCACGGAACCCGCGCGCCCCACAGGAGGACCGGATGCCGTCCAGCATCGCCCGCCCCGCCGCCCTCGCCGTGGCCGGCCTGATCGCCATCCTCCCGCTCAGCATGGTCAGTTGCTCCGCAGCCCAGAAGGCGATCGACTGCGGCAACACGGCGGTCAGGATCACCGGCGACCTCGCCGACGTCACCAGCGCCTACGGCAACGCGAGCAACGACTCGGCGGCCGCCGCGAAGGCGCTGGAGAAGCTCAGGACCGACCTCAACCAGGTCGGCAGGAACTCCAAGAACACCGACGTCGCCAAGGCCGTCGCCGACCTGCAGAAGCAGGCCGACAAGGTCCAGCAGGCCGTCGACAAGAAGGAGGTCCCCGACCTCAAGCCGCTCGGCGACGCGGCCGGCAACCTCACCTCGGTCTGCACCGGCTGACGCCGGAACGGCTGCCGATAGGGTGGGCGATATGTCCACCCGATTGATCCTCGCCACCCGTAACCAGCACAAGGTCGCCGAACTCCGCGCCATCCTCGGCGAGGCCGGCCTGGACGTCGAACTCGTCGGCGCCGACGCCTACCCCGAGATCCCGGACGTCCCGGAGACCGGCGTCACCTTCGCCGAGAACGCGCTCCTCAAGGCCCACGCCCTCGCCCGCGCCACCGGCCTGCCCGCCGTCGCCGACGACTCCGGCCTCTGCGTCGACGTCCTGAACGGCGCCCCCGGCATCTTCTCCGCCCGCTGGGCCGGCAAGCACGGCGACGACCGCGCCAACCTCGACCTGCTGCTCGCCCAGCTCTCCGACATCTCCGACCCGCACCGCGGCGCCCACTTCTTCTGCGCCGCCGCCCTCGCCCTCCCCGACGGCACCGAGCGCGTCGTCGAGGGCCGCCTCCTCGGCACCCTGCGCACCGCCCCCTCCGGCGACGGCGGCTTCGGCTACGACCCGATCCTCCAGCCCCTCGGCGAGACCCGCACCTGCGCCGAACTCACCCCCGCCGAGAAGAACGCCATCAGCCACCGCGGCCAGGCCTTCCGCGGCCTCGCCCCGGTCGTCAAGGACCTCCTGGGCTGAGAAAATCGAAGGGCCCGACCGGAATCATTCCGATCGGGCCCTTCGATTTGAAGGTCATCCTGGTGCGGCCGAAGGGATTCGAACCCTCAAGCCCTCACGGGCCAACGGACCTAAACCGTCTGCGTCGCCTCTGCGCCACGGCCGCCTGTCCTGCTGACCATCATGTTACTGGGCCCGCGAATTGGCCGACACCTTCCTTCGACCAAGCCGCTAGGCAGCGTGCTTCCTCGACTTCTGTTTGCAGTAGGTCGGAGTGATGGCGTGGCAGTTCGGGCAGAGCAGCCGCAGGTTGTCCGGCCGGTTGTCCGACCAGTCCCCATTGATGTGGTCCACCTCCAGCGTCATCGGGTGCCCGCGCCACTCGGGGCCGGTGCTGCAGCCCTCGCACTCTTGCGGCCTGCCGAGTTCGTTCAGCGCGCTACGGATTCGCGAGCCGGGGAGCCGCTTGGCCCCCCAGGGGCGCTGAGCGAGGAGTTGTTCGGCGGGGATTCTGGTGGGGGCATGCTTGCCGCGGCCGTGGGCCTGCCCGGTGAAGTGTGAGGTGTCGATGCCGAGTGCCTTGATGCGGCGCCCGATGTGGGCCTGGGTGCCACCGGCCTGACGCTGGTCGAGGTAGCGCACGACTCCGGCCACGCTGTGCGAGGCCACGACGGCCTCCTGGAGGAGTTCCCGGGTGTAGACGGTTCCGGGCGACGGGAAGTGGGACGTGTCGATGCCGTATGCCTTGGCCTTCCGCCGCAGGTAGGAGCGGTTGTACTGGTTGGGTTCGCGGTCGAGTGCGATCAGCATCTCGTCGAGCGTGGTTGCGGCAGCAGCGACCTCGGCCAGCACCTCCTTCGAGTACTGGCGCTGCCTGTAGGCGCGGCATCCCTCCTGGGCGAAGTGCGAGGTGTCGATGCCGTAGTGCCGGAGTCGCCGGCTCAGGTAGCTGTGCGTGCCGCCCGCCATCGGCACGCCGAGCTTTCGCATCATGTCGTTGACGTTGCTGGACTCGGCCGCGAGCGACGCGAGCAGTTCGCGGGTGTACTTGACCGGCATGGTTGTTCCCCTTCGGGCAGTGGTTCGCCCGTCCCCCGGTGTGCGAACGATCGGTGGGGGATTTGGTTACGGGTGACGGGGTTTCGGCCAGGGGGTGACTTGTTGTCGTCGGTGGGGTGACCGGCGGGGTTGGGGGTTTGATTACCAATTGGTACAGACCTATTGACCTATGTGGTTCAGACCACATAGCTTCGGCGCCAATTGCAATCCCCCACGTGCGTGCTCCCCCACAGGCACGCGCCGACACTCTCTCCCGGAGGACCGAGTGTTGATCCGAAACACGGCGGAGCGGCGTCCCACCGCCGCACTCCGCCGCAAGAGCCCGGCTGCCCGGGCGGGCGCGATCTCGCTGGCGGCGGCCGGTCTGGCCGGTCTGCTGCTGTCGACGCTGGGCGCGGTGCCCTCGCAGGCGTCCGCGACCGTCGACAACGGGGCCTGTCGCCCCGACGGCCTGTACCAGACGCCCGGCGTGGACGTCCCGTACTGCTCGGTCTACGACACCGGCGGCCGCGAGAAGATGGGCGCGGACCACCAGCGCCGCATCATCGGCTACTTCACCGGCTGGCGCACCGGCAAGAACGGCGACCAGCCCTACCTGGTGAACGACATCCCCTGGGACAAGGTCACCCACCTCAACTACGCGTTCGGCCACGTCGGCGGTGACAACAAGCTCTCCGTCGGCACCGACGGCCCGACCAACGAGGCCACCGGGATCTCCTTCCCGGGCGTGCCCGGCGCCGAGTTGGACCCGACGCTGCCCTACAAGGGCCACTTCAATCTGCTGACGAAGTTCAAGAAGCAGTACCCGAACGTCAAGACCCTGATCTCGGTGGGCGGTTGGACCGAGACCGGCGGCTACTTCGGGGACGACGGCAAGCGCGTCAACTCCGGCGGCTTCTACTCGATGACCGTCAACCCGGACGGCAGCGTCAACCAGGCCGGCATCGACACCTTCGCCGCCTCGTCCGTCGACTTCATCCGCAAGTACGGTTTCAACGGCGTCGACGTCGACTACGAGTACCCGACCTCGATGAAGGACGCCGGCAACCCGCTGGACTGGCAGCTCGCCAACTCCAAGCGCGGCTCGCTGGCGAAGGGTTACGCGGCGCTGATGAAGACGCTGCGCGAGAACCTGGACCGGGCCGGCGCCGCCGACGGCAGGCACTACCTGCTGTCGGTCGCGGCCCCGTCGTCCGGCTACCTGCTGCGTGGCATGGAGACCTTCCAGGTGGCGCAGTACCTGGACTACGTCAACATCATGTCGTACGACCTGCACGGCGCCTGGAACAAGTACGTCGGCCCGAACGCCTCGCTGTTCGACGACGGCAAGGACGGCGAGCTGGCGGCGGCCAACGTGTACGGCACCGGCCAGTACGGCGGCATCGGCTACCTGAACGCCGACTGGTCGTACCACTACTTCCGCGGTGCGATGCCGGGCGGCCGGATCAACGTCGGCCTGCCGTACTACACCCGGGGTTTCAAGAACGTCACGGGCGGCACCAACGGCCTGTGGGGCACCGCGGCGGCGACGACCTGCCCGGTCGGCTCCGGCCTGACCTCCTGCGGTGACGGCGCGGTCGGCATCGACAACATCTGGAACGACAAGGACGACGCGGGCAAGGAGTCCCCGGCCGGGTCGAACCCGATGTGGCACGCGAAGAACCTGGAGAAGGGCATCCTGCCCGACTACCTGGCCAAGTACGGCGTGAAGGACACCGCGCTGCAGGGCACCTACGCCCGCAACTACAGCAGCAGCCTGGTGGCGCCGTGGCTGTGGAACGACGCCAAGAAGGTGTTCCTCTCCACCGAGGACGAGCAGTCGGTGGGTGCCAAGGCGGACTACATCGTCAACCAGGGCGCCGGCGGCGCGATGATCTGGGAGCTCGCGGGCGACTACAAGTGGGACGCGGGCGCCAACGGCGGCAAGGGCGAGTACGTGCCGGGTTCGACGCTGACCTCGCTGATGTACGACAAGTTCAAGGCGGCCACGCCGTACGGCGCGACCCGTTCGACGGTCCCGCTGCCGCAGCAGACCCTGCCGATCGACGTGTCGTTCACCAACTTCGCGCTGGGTGACTCGAACTACCCGATCAACCCGAAGATCCACATCGTCAACAACTCGACGACGACCCTGCCGGGCGGCACCGAGTTCCAGTTCGACTACAGCAACTCGGCTCCGGGCAACGCCAAGGACCAGTCCGGCTTCGGCCTCCAGGTCATCCGGCAGGACAACCCCGGTCCGGGCAACGTGGGCGGCCTGAAGGGCACCTACAACCGGGTGTCGGTCAAGCTGCCGGGCTGGCAGTCGCTGGCGCCGGGAGCCTCGGTGGACCTGGACTTCGTCTACTACCTGCCGGTCTCGACCCCGTCGAACTGGACGGTCAACGTGAACGGCACGCTGTACGGGCTCAAGGGCGACCTGACCCGGGGCACGGTGGACGGTGGCACGCCGACCCCGACCCCGACCCCGACCCCGACCCCGACGCCCACCGCGACCACGACCGCTACTGCTTCGCCGACGGCGACCGCCTCCCCGACGGCGACGGCCTCGCCGACCGCGACGGCCACCGCGACCGCCACCCCGACGACGGGGGCCTGCACGGCCGCCCCGAGCTGGGACGCGGGCACCACCTACGCGGCCACCACCAAGGTGTCGTGGAAGGGCCACTACTACCAGAACAAGTGGTGGACCAAGGGCGACGACCCCGCGGCCAGCGGCTCGTGGGGCGTCTGGAGCGACCTCGGGGCCTGCTGACGGCGCCCTGAGGTGAGAGACGGCGGTGGCGGTGCACCCGGTCGGGGGGTGTGCCGCCACCGCTTCGTTCAGCGAGGTGCCAGGCGAGCGGGGTGCCGGGCGCCGGGGCGTCAGGCCGTCGAGCGTCAGGCCGTCTCGACCTTGAGGTCGCGCAGCAGCTTGGCGACGTGCCCGGTGGCCTTCACGTTGTACAGCGCGCGCTCGACCTTGCCCTGCTCGTCCACGATCACGGTGGAGCGGATCACGCCGACGTAGGTGCGGCCGTAGTTCTGCTTCTCGCCGTAGGCGCCGTAGGCCTCCAGCACCTGGTGGTCCGGGTCGGACACCAGGGTGACCTTGAGGTTCTCGGCCTCGCGGAACTTGCCGAGCTTCTCCGGCTTGTCCGGGGAGACGCCGATGACGTCGTAGCCGGCGCCGGCGAGGACCTCCAGGTTGTCGGTGAAGTCGCAGGCCTGCTTGGTGCAGCCGGGGGTGAGCGCGGCCGGGTAGAAGTAGACGATGACCTTGCGACCCAGGTGGTCGGCGAGGGACACCTGGTTGCCGTCGGCGTCGGACAGGCTGAAGGCGGGCGCGGTGTCGCCGGGCTGGAGACGCTCACTCACGGGTAAATCTCCTGTTGCTGGGGCGGGCGGTCATAGCACGGCAAACTTACCTCCGATGGTGGGTGGGGTCGCGCGGCCGTGCTCGGCAACTGACAGACTGGGTCAGTCGCACAGGACAACATCAGCAAGTGAATGGGGTGGCCCGAGTGGGCGAGGCGAGCACGAAGGACAAGTCGGCGCGGACGACCGCCCAGATCGAGGCGGACATCTCCCGGACCCGCACCCAGCTGGCGGCCACCCTGGACGAGCTGGCCGTGCGCGTCCACCCGAGCACGATCAGCGCCCAGGTGAAGGCGAAGGCCGTGGCCGCCGTCGAGGAGAAGGCCGGCCGGGCGTACGTGGCCGCCAACGGCGTGGTGGAGAAGGTGCGGGCGCAGTTCGTGGACGAGAAGGGGCAGCCGCGCACGGAGCGGATCGTCCCGGCCGCGCTGGTCGGCGTGGGCGTGCTGCTGCTGGTGGCTTCCGCCCGGAAGCGTCGCAAGGGCTGAACGGGCGCGGGGTGAGGGCCGGGCGCGGGAGGCGTCCGGCCTTCGGCGTGCCCGGGCCGGAAGGTGTGCCCGGGCCTGGGAGGTGTGTCCGGGCCCAGGGTGTGCCCTGACCTGGGGGTGTGCCCGGCCCCGCGGGTGCCGCGGCTTCCCGCATGCCGGGCCAGCGTCACGCCGCGTGCCCGGGGGCGGTACCTTCGGGATCGTGAGTACGAACGACGAACCGACCCCGCAGGCCCCCTCCGCCGCACCCGAGTACGAGGCGGCGCGGCACGACCGGTTGGGCGAGAAGCTGCCGATCCGGATGCTGCACGACCGCGTGCTGGTGCGGATCGAGGGCAGTGAGGGTGAGCGCCGCTCGACCGGCGGCATCCTGATCCCCGCGACCGCGGAGCTGTCCAAGCGCTGCACCTGGGCGGAGGCCGTCGCGGTGGGCCAGAGCGTCCGCTCGGTGGAGCCGGGCGACCGCGTCCTGTACGACCCGGAGGACAAGCTGGAGGTCGAGGTCCGCGGCGCCACCTACGTGCTGCTGCGCGAGCGTGACCTGCACGCGGTGGCGGCGACCCGCTTCGGCGACACGGAGGGCTCGACCGGGCTCTACCTCTGAACCTCTGAGCACGGGCGTGGCGTGAGCCGGTCGGGGCGGTGCCCCGGCCGGCTCCTTGCGTCGTCCGGCCCTGTCGGTGGTGGGCGCGCTAGGGGCCGGGCCTGTCGGTGGTGGGCGCTAGGGTCCCGGCATGACGAGGCGTGTGCCGGTGATCGGCGAGGGTGAGCGGCGGGCCCGGGTGGGGCGGCGGCAGTTGCTGGCGCCGTCGGTGCGGGTGGCGCGGGTGGAGCAGGTGGCGGACGCGCTGGTGGGGCTGCACGCGTCGGACCCGGCGACGGTGTACCTGTCGGCGTGCGCGCGGCTGGCCGAGCCGTCGGCGGCGGAGGTGGACCGGGCGCTGTACGAGGACGTCACGCTGGTGAAGCTGCTGTCGATGCGGCGGACGCTGTTCGCGGTGACGGAGGGCTTCGCGCCGCACGTGAGTTCGTCGACGGCGCGGGCGATCGCGGCGAGGGAGCGGGCGACGCTGCTCAAGCACCTGCGGGACCACGCGGACGGCTGGGACGAGGCGCGGCTGGCCGGGGCGGAGCGCGCGGTGCTGGCCGCCGTGGCTCGGCGCGGCGAGGCGACGACGAAGGAACTCGGTGACGACGTACCGGAGTTGCGCGAGACGATGCTGATGTCGGCGGGCAAGCCGTACGAGAGCCGGCAGAGCGTGGGCAGTCGGCTGCTGCGGGTGCTGGCCGCGGACGGGCACGTGCGGCGGGGCCGTCCGCGCGGGTCGTGGCTGAGCAACGTCTATCCGTGGGCGCCGGTGCCGCAGTGGCCGGAGGCGCCGGTGCGGGAGGCGAAGGCGGAGGTGGTGCGGCGCTGGCTGGCCGGGTACGGCCCGGCGACCGTCGAGGACGTGAAGTGGTGGACGGGCTGGACGCTGGGGGACACCCGCCGGGCGCTGGCGGACGTGGGCGCCGAGGACGTGGAGCTGGCGGGCGGGGCGGCGGCGCTGGTGCTGCCGGGGGATGCCGGGCCGGTGGCGGAGCCGGAGCCGTGGGCGGCGCTGCTGCCGGCGCTGGATCCGACGGTGATGGGCTGGCGGGGGCGGGACTGGTACCTGCGGCCGGAGGACGTGTCGGCGCTGTTCGACCGGGCGGGCAACGCCGGGCCGACGGTGTGGTGGTGCGGCCGGGTGGTGGGCGGCTGGGCGCAGCGGCCGGACGGCGAGGTGGTGTGGCGGCTGTTCGGTGATGTGGGGGCGGAGGCCGGGGCGGCGATCGCGGCGGAGGCGGCGCGTCTGGCGGGCTGGCTGGGGGAGGTGCGGGTGACGCCGCGGTTCCGGTCGCCGTTGGAGCGGGAGTTGGCGGCGGGGTAGGTCACCGGCCGGCGGGGTGGTTCACCGATCGGCGGGCGGTTCACCGGCCGATGGCGTGGTTCAGCGGCCGGTGAAGCGGCTCACTGGGTCGGCGGGGTGGCGCGCTGGGCCGGTGGTGTCGCGCTCGTCGCCGGGTTGGTGGTGGCGCCGGTGGTGCTGGGTGGCGTGGTCGGGTGGGTGGGCCGGGTCTGGGTGGGTCGGGGGGTGGGGCTGGACTGCTCCTGGGTGGTGGTGGGCTGGGGTGCCTGCGGGCTGGGCTGTTCCTGGGTGGTGGTGGGCTGCGGGGCGGGCGCGCTGGGGGCGTGGGTGGGGGCGTGGGTGGGGGTGTCGGGCACGGGGGTGCTGCTGGGGGGTTCCTCGCTGCTGCCGCCGCCGGTGGTGGGGGTGGTGGCGGTGGGGCTGGGGGTGGTGGTGGCGTTGCTGCTGGGGCTGAAGTCGGGGGCGGGGGTGTCGCGGCCGGTCTGGAGGTCGAACTGCTGGGTGGTGGTGCCGTCGAGGGCGGCGCTCATGTAGGCGGTCCAGATCCGGGTGGGGAAGGTGCCGCCGTTGATCCGGGCGAGTCCGGCGGTGCCGGCCAGTGGTTCCTTGGCGTGGGTCTTCGGGTTCTCGCGGAACAGGCCGACGGTGGTGGCGAGTTCGGGGGTGTAGCCGGCGAACCAGGCGGAGAGGTTGGAGTCGGTGGTGCCGGTCTTGCCGGCGGCGGGGCGGCCGAGGTCGAGGGCGGCGGCGCCGGTGCCGCGGGGGCCGATGACGTCGCGCAGGACGTCGGTGACGGTGTCGGCGTAGGGTCGGTCGATGGCGTCGACGGGGGTGTGGTCGGGCATCTTGGGGGCGTCGACGGCGCCGCCGGTGTGGACGCGTGCGAGTTTGAGGACGGACCAGGGGGCGTTCGCCTGGCCGTGGTTGGCGAGGGTGGCGTAGGCACCGGCCAGGTCGAGGGCGCTGGGGGTGGCGGTGCCGAGGGTCATCGAGGTGTTGGCCGGGTCCATGCCGCGGACGCTGTCGGGGATGCCGAGTTTGACGGCGGTGTCGCGGACGCGGGCGAGGCCGGCGTCGACGCCCTCCTGCGCGTACACGGAGTTGACGGACTTCACCATGGCGTAGCGCAGGGTGATGTTGCCGTAGTCGACGTCGTCCTCGTTGGGCGGCGCGTAGGGGGTGGGGCCGCCGGTGACGGGGCGTTCGCTGGTGCCGTCGTAGCGGGTGTCGGGGGTGATCGGCCGGCCGTCGAGGGTGTGTTGGGCGATGAGGCCGGCGGCGAGGTCGACGGGTTTGAAGGTGGAGCCGATCTGGTTGTCCTGGCGCAGGGCGTCGTTGTAGGGCTGTTTGGCGTAGTCGGGGCCGCCGTAGACGGCGACGACGCGGCCGGTGGCGGCTTCGACGGAGGCACCGGCGACCCGGACGTCGGTGTCGGTGGCGGGGCGGCGCTGGGGGTCGAGTTCGTCGGTGAGTTCGTCCTGGACGGCCTTGTGGAAGGCGTCCTGCTTGGGCTTGTCGAAGGTGGTGGTGATGCGCCAGCCGCCGGCCTTGAGGGTGGCGGTGTCGATGATGCCGGCGGAGACGAGGTAGTCGTCGGCGACGCCGACGAGGTAGCCGGCCTGGCCGGAGAGGCCGGTGGCGGGCTGGGGGTCGATCGGTTCGGGGAAGGTGGTGGCGGTGCGTTCGGCGTCGGTGAGGAAGCCGAGTTGGACCATGCCGTCGAGGGTGTAGTGCCAGCGGGCGATGGCCTTCTCGCGGTTGGCGGGGGTGGCGGTCTTGACGTCGTAGCTGCTGGGGGCCTGGAGGAGGGAGGCGAGGTAGGCGCCCTGGGCGAGGGTGAGTGCGGAGACGTCGACGCCGTAGTAGGCGTGGGCGGCGCTCTGGATGCCGTAGGCGCCGCGGCCGAAGTAGCTGCTGTTGAGGTAGCCGGCGAGGATCTCGGGCTTGTCGCGTTGCTGGTCGACCTTGAGGGCGATGAAGAGTTCGCGGCCCTTGCGTTCGATGGTCTTGTCCTGCGTCAGGTAGTAGTTCTTGACGTACTGCTGGGTGATGGTGGAGCCGCCTTGGGTGCCCTTGCCGGTGAGGGTGTTCCAGCCGGCCCGGAGCATGCCTTTGAGGTCGATGCCGCGGTTGCGGTAGAAGGTGCGGTCCTCGGCGGAGACGACGGCGTGCTGGGTTTGCGGGGGGATCTGGTCGATGGTGACGTCGGTGCGGTTGACGGCGCCGGTGCGGGCGATCTCGGTGGTGTCGTCGGCGTAGAGGTAGATGTTGTTCTGGGCGACGGCGTGGGCGTTGGGGTCGGGCACCGGGACGATGACGTAGAGCACGGCGAAGGCGCCGGCGGTGAGCAGGAGCGCGGCGGTGAGGGCGCCGAGCGTGATGCGCCAGGTGGGCAGGAGCCGGCGCCAGCGGGGGAGGGCTCGGCGGGCCGCGCGGCGGGCGGCTCGTTTGGCCTGGCGTCGGGTGCTCAAGGTCATGCCGCGATTATGTGCTATTTGATGGCCGATCAGGGGGTGGTCGGGGGGTTGGCGTGCTCGGGGAAATCGGGTGCGGCGGCTGGTCCTCGGCGCTACGGTGAAAGGTGCAAACCAGGTAGCGCCTCGCATGGCGCACTCGCATAGCGCACCCGCACAGCGCACCCAGTTCCGTCAGCTCCGCGCGTTCGGCCCGGTACCCCCGGGTTCGGCCGGTCGGAGCCGCTGGGGTGTGCGCGGACGTCGGCGGGCATCCGTCTGCCCGTATTTGTCGACAAGGAGACAATATGCTGAATCTCGCACCCGCGGAGACGCGGACCGCACGCCCTCCTGATCCCACCGGACCCCTGCCCGTCCTCGGGCTCTACGCGGCCGTCGCCCGCGGCGCCTTCCGCCGCTACTCCACCTACCGGGCCGCCACCCTGGCCGGCACCTTCACCAACACCGTCTTCGGCATCATCCTGGCCTCCTCCTTCCTCGCCCTCTGGCAGGCCCGCCCCAGCCTCGGCGGCTACGACCAGAGCCAGGCCGTCACCTACATCTGGGTCAGCCAGGCCCTGCTGGTCACCGTCGCGGTGTGGGGCGGCGGCTTCCAGGACGACCTCCAGGACCGCTTCCGCAGCGGGGACATCGCCGTCGACCTCTACCGCCCGGTCGACTTCCAGGGCTGGTGGCTGGCCACCGACCTCGGCCGGGCCGCCTTCCAACTGCTGGTCCGCGGCACCGTGCCGCTGCTCGTCGGCGCCCTGGTGTTCCGCACCCGGATGCCCGAGCAGCCGCTGACCTGGGCGGTCTTCCTGCTCTCGGTGCTGCTCGCGCTGGTGGTCAGCTTCGGGCTGCGCTTCCTGGCCTCGATCACCGGCTTCTGGCTGCACGACTCGGACGGGGTGCGCTCGGTGATGCTGGTGGTCTCGATGTTCTTCTCCGGGATGCTGCTGCCGATCGTGCTCTTCCCCGGCCTGCTCGGCGACCTCGCCGCGGTGCTGCCCTGGGCGGCGCTGGTGAAGGTGCCGACCGATGTCTTCCTGGAGCGCTCGACCGGCGCCGGCCTGCTCGGCGCGCTCGGCTTCCAGCTCGCCTGGGCCGTCGCCCTGCTCGCCGCGGGCCGGGGCGCCCAGTGGCTGGCGACCCGCAAGGTGGTGGTGCAGGGTGGCTGAGCCGATCGTGCCCCGCACCGCGTGGGCGGTCCGCTCCTGGTGGCTGTGCGCCCGGATGTGGATGCGCTCGATGATGGCCTACCGGGCCTCCTTCGCCCTGAACCTGGTGGCCAGCCTGGCCACGCACTCGCTGGACTTCGTCGTCCTGGTGCTGATGTTCCAGCACACCGACCAGCTGGGCGGCTGGCGCCTGCCGGAGATCGCGTTCCTCTACGGCACCGCGACCTTCGCCCTCGGCGTGGCCAACCTGCTGGTCGGCTCGGTCGAGGGCCTCGGCGTGCGGATTGTCAACGGATCGCTGGACACCATGCTGATCCGGCCGGCGCCCGCGCTCGCCCAACTGTGCGCCGAACGCTTCTCGCTGCGCCGGCTCGGCCGCCCGATCCAGGCCCTGGCCGTGCTCGCCTGGTCACTGGCCACCCTGGACGTGCACTGGACCTGGGACCGCGTGCTGCTGGTGCCCGCCCTGCTGGTCTGCGGCAGCGTCATCTTCGGCGCGATCTACGTCGGCGGCGCGACCGTGCAGTTCTGGTGGGGCGAGTCCAAGGAGATCCAGAACTCCTTCACCTACGGCGGCGCGACCCTGCTGCACTACCCGCCGACCATCTTCGCCAAGGAACTGGTGGCCGGCGTGGTCTTCGGCGTCCCGCTGGCCTTCGTCAACTGGCTGCCCGCCCTGCACATCCTCGGCCGGCCCGACCCGCTCGGCCTGCCCACCGCCTTCCAGTACGCCTCCCCGCTCGCCGCCGCGCTCTGCGTCGCCGCCGCCGGGCTCGCCTGGCGGGCCGGGCTGCGCGCCTACCGCGGCACCGGCAGCTGAACCTACCGGGGCACCGGTAGCTGAACCCCCTCCTACGCAAGGAACCCCCATGGCACTGATCGAACTCGAGGACGTCCGCCGCACCTTCACCGTGCGGGCCCGCACCGGCCGCTTCAGCCGGGTCAAGCGCGAGGTGCGCGCGGTGGACGGGCTGAGCTTCACCGTCGAGGCCGGCGAGTGCGTCGGCTACATCGGCCCCAACGGCGCCGGCAAGTCCACCACCATCAAGATGCTCACCGGCATCCTCGTGCCCAGCGGCGGGCGGCTGCGCGTCGCCGGAGTGGACCCGGCCCGCGAACGCGTCGCGCTGGCCCGCCGGATCGGCGTCGTCTTCGGCCAGCGCACCACGCTCTGGTGGGACCTCCCGCTGTGCGACTCCTTCGAACTCGCCCGCCGGATCTACCGCATCCCCGACCGCCGATATCGCGAGAACCTCGCCCGCTGCGTCGAACTGCTCGACCTGGAAGGGCTGCTGGACACCCCCGTCCGCCAGCTCTCGCTCGGCCAGCGGATGCGCGGCGACCTCGCGGCGGCGCTGCTGCACGACCCGCAGGTGCTCTACCTGGACGAGCCGACCATCGGCCTGGACGTGGTCAGCAAGGGGAAGGTGCGCGAGTTCCTGCGCGAGGTGAACCGGGACCGGGGCACCACCGTGCTGCTCACCACGCATGACCTGACCGACATCGAGCAGCTCTGCGGCCGGGTGATGGTGATCGACCACGGCCGGGTCGTCTACGACGGCGGGCTGGACGGCCTGCACGCCACCGGGCGCAGCGAGCGCACCCTGGTGGTCGACCTGGCCGAGGCCCGGCCCGCGATCGAGGTGGCCGGCGCCCGGGTGGTGAAGGTCGAGGGGCCCCGGCAGTGGCTGGCCTTCCCGGCGCAGCAGAGCGCCGCGCCGATCGTGGCGGCGGTGGCCGCGCGCTATCCGCTGGTGGACCTGTCGGTGCGCGAGCCGGCGATCGAGGACGTGATCGCGCGGATGTACACGGAGGTGGCGATCGGCTGACCCTCCCGAACGCTGAACGTGTGTCCGGTCGCTGTCACCCGTCCGGGGAGGGCACGTGACTCCCCGGCGGGCAGCCGAGTTGACGTTGCATCGCTCAGCGAACAGCACACCGGAGGGCAGCGCTTCTCGATGACCGGACCCGATGTGACCGTGGTGGTCGCGGTCTACAACACCATGCCCTACCTCACCGCCTGCCTGGACTCGCTGGTCGGGCAGACCCTGGCGCCCGGGCGGCTGGAGGTGGTGGTCGTCGACGACGGCTCCACGGACGGCGGCGAGGCCGTCCTGGACGACTACGCCGCCCGCCACCCAGGGCTGTTCCGGGTGGTGCACCAGCCCAACTCGGGCGGCCCGGCGGCCCCCACCAACCGGGGCCTGGCGCTGGCCCGCGGCCGCTACGTGCTGTTCCTCGGCGCGGACGACTGGCTCGGCGCCGAGGCGCTGGAGCGGCTGGTCACGGCGGCCGACGCCTGGGGTTCGGACGTGCTGGTGCCCAAGCAGGTCGGGGTGAACGGGCGGCTGGTGCCGCAGGGGATCTTCCACGCCAACGCCGAGTCCGTCGGCTTCACCGACTCGGCGCTGGCCTGGGCGCTGTCCGACACCAAGCTGTTCCGGATGGACCTCGTCCGGCGCCACGGGCTGCGCCGCGACGAGGAGTTGAAGGTCTTCTCGGACCAGCCGTTCACTCTGGAGGCCTGCCTGCGGGCGGGCCGGGTGTCCGTCCTCGCCGACTACGACTGCTACTTCCTGGTGCTGCGTGAGGACTTGGGCAACGTCACCCAGCGGGCCGGGGTGCTGGACCGGTTGCGCGGGATCGCGGCGTTGCAGCAGGTCGCCGCCGATCTGGCCGAGCCCGGCGGGGAGTTGGACGCGATCCGGGCCCGCAGTTTCGCCTGGGACGTGCCGCGGCTGCTCCAGGACGACTTCCTGCTGCTCGACGGCGCCGTCCAGGAGCAGGTCTGCGCCGAGGTCGGCCGGCTGATCGAGCGCTTCGACGCCCGCGCGGTCTACCCGCGGCTGCCCGTCGCCGAGCGGCTGCGGCTCGAACTCGCCGCCGCCGTCCGGCCGGAGGCGCTGCGGGACCTGATCCGGTACGAGGCCGCGCACGGCGACCCGCCGGTGGTCGTCGACGGGCGGCGGCACTACGCGGGCTACCCGGCGTTCCGGGACTCCCGGCTGGGCCTGCCGGACGAGCTGTTCCTGCTGGGCGAGGAGCCGGTGCGGCTGCCGGTGGAGGTTCCGCCGCTCAACCTGGCCCAGCAGGTGTGGCGCGGCGCCGTGCCGGCCCAGCTGCGGCGCGGGCTGCGGCGCTACCCGGTGTGGCGCCGGCTCGCCAACACGGTGAACGGGGGCCGGGGGTGAGCGGGGGGCCCGGAGGCCGGGGACCCCGGAGGCCGGGCGCCCCGGAGGAGAGGGGACGCGGGGATGAGCAGGGTGCGGGGATGAACGGGACGCGAGGATGAACGGGGTGCGGGGATGAGTCGGGCGATGGACGTCTGCGTGGTCGGGCTGGGCAAGCTGGGCCTGCCGCTGGCCGTGCAGTTCGCGTTGAAGGGGCACCGGGTGACGGGGGCGGACATCGCCCCCGGGGTCGTCCGCAGCGTCAACCAGGGCGTGCCGCCGTTCCCCCGGGAGGCGGGTTTGGACGAGGCGCTGAAGCGGGTGGTCGTCGAAGGGCGGCTGCGGGCCACCACCGACACCACGGCCGCCGTCGCCGCCGCCGAGGCCGTGGTGCTGGTCGTCCCGCTGGTCACCGCCGCCGACGGCACCCCGGACTTCGGCCTGCTCGACGCGGCCACCGACGCCGTCGCCGCCGGGCTGCGCCGGGGCACCCTGGTCAGCTACGAGACCACCCTGCCGGTCGGCGTCACCCGGGGCCGCTGGGCGCCCCGGCTGGCGGCCGGCTCCGGGCTGGCCGCCGGGGCGGACTTCGCGCTGGTGTTCAGCCCGGAGCGGGTCCGCACCGGGCGGGTCTTCGCCGACCTGCGGCGCTACCCCAAGCTGGTCGGCGGCATGGACGCCGCCTCGACCCGGCGCGGCGCCGAGTTCTACCGGGCCGCGCTGGACTTCGACCCGCGCCCCGACCTGCCCCGGCCCAACGGCGTCTGGGAGCTGGCCTCGGTGGAGGCGGCGGAGTTCGCCAAGCTCGCCGAGACCACCTACCGGGACGTCAACATCGCGCTCGCCAACCAGTTCGCCCGGTACGCCGACCGGGTCGGGGTGGACTTCGCGGAGATCGCCGACGCGTGCAACTCGCAGCCGTACAGCCACCTGCACCGGCCCGGCATCGCGGTCGGCGGGCACTGCATCCCGGTGTACCCGCGGCTGTACCTGTGGAACGACCCGGGTGCGACGGTCGTGCGGGCCGCCCGGGAGGCCAACCTGGAGATGCCCGGGTACGCGGTCGGGGTGCTGGACGGCGCGCTGGCGGGCGGGATCGCCGGGCAGGGCGTGCTGGTGCTCGGGGCGGCGTACCGGGGCGGGGTCAAGGAGACGGCGTACTCGGGGGTGTTCCCGCTGGTCGAGGCGGTGCGGGCGGCGGGGGCGCGGCCGTACGTCAGCGATCCGCTGTACGGGGGCGGGGAACTGGCGGCGCTCGGGCTGCCCCCGTACGAGGGGGAGCCGGTGGTGGCGGCGGTGCTCCAGGCGGACCACCCGGAGTACCGGGGGCTGGCGCCGGAGGACCTGCCGGGGGTGCGGGTGCTGCTGGACGGGCGGCGGTGCACGGATCCGGCGGTGTGGGCGGTCGAGGGGGTGCGGCGGATCGTGCTGGGCGGGGCGTGACCATGTTGGGCGGGGCCTGAGGGGTGAGGGTTCAGGCTCTGGCGGGCGTGCGGCTCGCCGCGTCGGCAGGCACGGCGTACCGCACGCGGCGTGAGTGGGCGGGTACAGGGCGTGCGCCTGGCTGTGCGCGAGGCGTGCCCGGGCGCGCAACCAGGCGCGTGATCGCGGGGCGCGCTCTCACCCGCGCCGGGCAGCGGGCAGACTGGCGGGGTGAGTGACGAAGCCTTCAGCGGTACGGGCCCCGGGGTCCGGTTCACCGCCGCCGACGAGCAGAAGAGACATGGCGTCCGCCGGATGAAGACCATCGCGACCGGCCTGCTGGCCTTCGCGAGCCTGGTCTTCGCCCTCGCCACCTGGGCCAAGGCGGCCGGCGCCGGCTCCTGGGCCGGGTACGTGGCGGCGGCCGCCGAGGCGGGCATGGTCGGCGCGCTGGCCGACTGGTTCGCCGTGACGGCGCTGTTCCGCCGCCCGTTGGGCCTGCCGATCCCGCACACCGCGATCATCCCGACCAAGAAGGACGCCTTCGGGCGCTCGCTCGGCGACTTCGTCGGCGACAACTTCCTCTCCGGTCACGTGGTGCGCGGCCGCCTCGCGTCGCTGGGCATCGCCCGGCGGCTGGGGGAGTGGCTGGCCGCGCCGGGCAGCGCCGAGCGGGTCACCAAGGAGGCCTCGGCGGCGCTGCGCGGGGTGCTCGCGGTGCTCCGGGACGACGACGTGCAGGCGGTCGTCGCCGAGGCGGTGACCAGGCGGGCGGCGGCCACCTCGGTGGCCGAGCCGATGGGCCGGATGCTGGGCAAGGTGGTCGCGGACGGCGGGCACCACGGCGTGGTCGACCTGGTGGCCGTCCGGGCGCACGGCTGGCTGACGGCCAACCACGAGGAGGTGGTCCAGCGGGTCACCCAGAAGACCCCGGGCTGGACGCCCAAGTTCCTCGACAACCAGGTCGGCGAGCGGGTCTACAAGGAGCTGATGCGGTTCGTCACCGACATCCGGGACGACCCGGACCACCCGGCCCGCGGCGCCATCGACAACTTCCTCGCCGACTTCGCGACCGAGCTGCAGACCGACCCGGAGACCATCGCCCGGGTGGAGCGGGCCAAGGTGGAACTGCTGGCCCGGCCCGAGGTGCAGGACCTGATCGCCTCCACCTGGGCGGCCGTCCGCACCCTGGTGGTGAACGCGGCCGAGGACGAGGACAGCGAACTGCGCCGGCGCATCCGCGAGGGCGTGAGCAGCTTCGGCGCGCGCCTGGCCACCGACGCCAAGCTCCAGGCCAAGGTGGACGGCTGGCTGCAGGACGCCGCCCAGTACCTGGTCGACACCTACCGCGCCGAGATCACCTCGCTGATCTCCGAGACGGTGGCGGGCTGGGACGCCGACGACGCCTCCCGCAAGATCGAGGCCAACGTGGGCCGCGACCTGCAGTTCATCCGGATCAACGGCACCGTGGTCGGCGCCATGGCCGGGCTGCTCATCCACACCGTCGCGACCGCCCTCGGAGGCTGACCCCGGGGCGGCCTATCCTTGCCAGCACCTGTCGGTACGCGCGTAGAGGAAGTAGGGAACCACCGTGGTCCAGCCGGACGGAAGTCGGATCGGAAACCCCAGTGGCCAGGGGGGCATCGAGGCGTTCATCGCCGGGATGCCCAAGGCGGAGCTGCACGTCCACCACGTGGGCTCGGCCTCGCCGCGCGTCGTCGCCGAGCTGGCGGCCCGCCACCGCGGCCGCTCGAAGGTGCCGGTCGACCCGGCGGCGCTCGCCGAGTACTTCACCTTCACCGACTTCGCGCACTTCATCGACGTCTACCTGAGCGTCGTGGACCTGATCCGCGACGCCGAGGACGTCCGCGCGCTCACCTACGGCGTGGCCGAGGACATGGCGCGCCAGAACATCCGGTACGCCGAACTGACCATCACCCCGTACTCCTCGGTCAAGCGGGGCATCCCGGACGTCGCCTTCATGGAGGCGATCGAGGACGCCCGGCTGCGCGCCGAGAAGGAGCTCGGGGTCGTGCTGCGCTGGTGCTTCGACATCCCCGGCGAGGCCGGCCTGGAGGCCGCCGAGGAGACCGCCCGGCTCGCCGTCGACCTGGCCCCCGAGGGCCTGGTCAGCTTCGGCCTCGGCGGCCCGGAGATCGGCGTGCCGCGCCCGCAGTTCAAGCCCTACTTCGACCGGGCGCGGGCGGCCGGCCTGCGCAGCGTCCCGCACGCGGGCGAGACCACCGGGCCGGAGACGGTCTGGGACGCGATCCGGGTGCTCGGCGCCGAGCGCATCGGGCACGGCACGCAGTCGGTGAAGGACCCGGCGCTGCTGGACCACCTGGGCGAGCACCGGATCCCGCTGGAGGTCTGCCCGACCTCCAACATCGCCACCCGGGCGGTGGAGCGGATCGAGGAGCACCCGATCAAGCGGATGGTGGACGCCGGGCTGCTGGTCACCGTCAACAGCGACGACCCGCCGATGTTCGGCACCGACCTCAACACCGAGTACGCCGTCGCGGCGCGGCTGCTGGGCCTGGACGAGTCCGGGGTGGCGGCGCTGGCGCGCAACGCGGTCGAGGCGTCCTTCCTGGACGTGGCGGGCAAGGCGCGGCTGGCCGGCGAGATCGACGCGTACCTGGCGGGCTGGAAGGCCTGATTCCCGGCGTCCGCCCTGGTGGACGCCCTGTGAAGTGCCCCGTGAACCGCCCCGCCGGCAGCTGCCGGCGGGGCGGTTTTCTGTCGCCATTCGGACATGGTGCCAAAGTGGCGCCATTAATGGCTCGACATGGCACCACTGCTGTGCCATGCTGAAGCCATGGACCTCACGCCGTACGTCGAAAACCTTCGGAACGAGCTCGCGGTGGCCGCGGGCACGGGCGGGGACGAAGCCCGCGCGCTGGCCGAGCGGCTGACGCTGCCGCTGGATTCGGCCGTGCGGCTCACCCTGCTCAACGCGCTCTCGGCCGCGATGGGCGAAGTGACCCGCGAGCTCGCCCCCGGCTCGGTGGACGTGCGGCTGCGCGGGCTCGATCCCGAGTTCGTGGTCACCGTACCGCCCGGCACCGACGCCTTCCACGGTGATGTGTCGCCCGTGGTGCCACCGATGGCGCCGATGGTGGCATCGGTGGTGCCAGTGGCGCCGCCAGTGGTGCCGGAGTCGGACGAGACGGGCACCGCCCGGATCAACCTGCGCCTGCCCGCCCACCTCAAGGCCCGGGCGGAGGAGGCCGCCGGGCAGGAGGGCCTCTCCCTCAACGCCTGGCTGGTCCGGGCCGTCGCCGGCGCGCTGGAGGCCGGCGAGCCGGCCGCCCGCCCGGCCGCCACACCGGCCCCCCAGCCGACGGTCCGCCCGCGCCGCGGCGGCCAGGGCTTCACCGGCTGGGTCCACTAACGCTTCCGCCCGCTCCATCCGCTCCGCCTGCCAGACCCGCTCCATCCGCTCCATCCGCGCTCCATCCGCAACGACGTCACCCCCGCTCCGACCAGCGGGAACACCCATCAGAGTCAAGAGGACGGGACAGCCATGCCTACGTACGAGACCGACGGACCGATCTCCGCCACCCTCGAATTCGAGATCGGCTCGGTGCGGATCAGCGCGAGCAAGCGCACCGACACCGTGGTCGAGGTCAAGCCCGCCAACCCCGCCGAGGAGGCGGACGTCAAGGCCGCCCAGCAGACCCAGGTCGACTACGCCGGCGGCCGGTTCACCCTCAAGGGCCCGAAGAAGCGCTCGCCGTTCGGCCGGATCGGCTCGATCGACATCCTGATCGAGCTGCCGGCGGGCTCCGAGGTCAACGCCGACGCCCCGATGGCCACCTTCGTCGCCGAGGGCCCGCTCGGCGACTGCCGGCTGAAGACCTCGCTCGGCCGGATCCAGGTCGAGCAGGCCGCGAGCGCGCGGCTCAAGACCGACCACGGGGAGGTCCGGGTGGACTCGGTCGACGGGGACGCGGAGGTCTCCGGGCTCGGCCGGGTCGCGGTCGGCACGGTCGGGGGCGCGCTGACGGTCAAGAACAGCAACGGCGACACGGAGGTCCGCGAGGTCCACGGGGCGCTCAAGGCCAGCTCCTCCTTCGGCCGGATCGAGGTCGGCACCGCCCACGCGGGGGTGGACGCCAAGACGGCGCACGGCCCGATCCGGATCGGCCGGGTGGTGCGCGGCCAGATCACCATGCAGACCTCCCTGGGGGACTTGGAGGTCGGCATCGCGGAGGGTACGGCCGCCTGGCTCGACGTGCACAGCAAGGTCGGCACCGTGCGCAACGCCCTCGGTGCGACGCAGGGTCCGGGCGACGCTCGGGAGACCGTTGAGGTCCGCGGCCGCACCCAGCTCGGCGACGTCGTGATCCGGAGGGCGTGATGGCGGCGATCTCGGCAGTCGGACTGACCAAGTCCTACGGCGACAAGGCCGTGCTGAACGGCATCGACCTGGAGATTCCGGCGGGCAGCGTGTTCGCCCTGCTCGGGCCGAACGGCGCCGGCAAGACCACCACCGTGCAGATCCTCTCCACCCTGATCCCGGCCGACGGCGGGGTGGCCCGGGTGGCCGGGCACGACGTGGTCGAGCAGGCCTCCGGGGTGCGGGCGGCGATCGGTGTCACCGGCCAGTTCTCGGCGGTGGACAACCTGCTCACCGCCGAGGAGAACCTGCTGCTGATGGCGGACCTCAACCACCTCCCCCGTCGGGAGGGGCGGAGGCGGGCCGAGGATCTGCTGCGGCGGTTCGACCTCACGGAGGCGGCGCGCAAGCCGGTCGTCACCTTCTCCGGCGGCATGCGGCGCAAGCTCGACCTGGCGATGACGCTGGTCGGCGATCCGCGGGTGATCTTCCTCGACGAGCCGACCACCGGGCTGGACCCGCGCAGTCGGCGGACGATGTGGGAGATCATCCGGGGGCTGGTCGCCGACCATGGGGTGACGATCTTCCTCACCACCCAGTACCTGGAGGAGGCCGACGAACTCGCCGACCGGATCGCCGTCCTGGACGGCGGGCGGATCGTCGCCGAGGGCACGGCGGACGAGCTGAAGCGGATCGTCCCCGGCGGGCGGATCCGGCTCCAGTTCGCGGACGCGGCCCAACTGGGGGCTGCCGCCGGACTGTTCGACTACGCGGTGGTCGACACCGAGGCGCTGCGGCTGGACATCCCGGGGGACAACTCCGTGGTCACCGTGAAGGCGGTGCTGGACGCGCTCGACAACGCCTCGGTCCGGGCCGAGTCGCTGGTCGTGGAGACGGCCGATCTGGACGACGTGTTCCTCACGCTGACGGGAGAGGGCGTCCGATGAGCGCTTCGGTGAGCTACGCGGTCAGTGACTCGCTGACCATGCTGCGGCGCAACCTCAAGCACGCGCTGCGGTACCCGTCCCTGACCTTCGCAGTCGTGATCATGCCGGTGATGATGCTGCTGCTGTTCAACTACGCCTATGGCGGCGCGCTCGGCGCGGGCATCGGCGGCGGCAGCTACATCGACTACGTGACGCCCGGCATCCTGCTGATGGCGGCGGCCTCGGGGTCGCTGGTCACGGCGATCGGGGTCTGCGTCGACATGACGGAAGGCATCGTCAACCGCTTCCGCACGATGGCGATCTCGCGCTCGGCCTTCCTGGCCGGGCACGTGGTCGGCAGCGTGATACAGACCATGCTCGGCCTGGTCCTGGTGGTCGGCGCGGCCCTCGCGATGGGCTTCCGGCCCAACGCCGGGCTGGTGGAATGGCTGGCGGCCGTCGGGCTGCTGCTGTTCGTCACTGTCGCGCTGACCTGGATATCGGCGGGCATCGGGCTGGTTGCCAAGACGGTGGAGAGCGCCAGCAACCTGCCGATGCCGATACAGTTCCTGCCCTTCATCGGGAGCGCGATCGTCCCACCCGACTCGATGCCGACCGCCCTGCGGTGGTTCGCCGAGTACCAGCCGTTCACGCCGATCATCGAGACCCTGCGGGGGCTGCTGATGGGCACCCCGATCGGCAACAGCGCCTGGAGCGCGCTGGCGTGGTGCACCGGGCTGACGCTGATCGGCTACTTCTGGTCGAGGAGCGTCTTCTACCGGCGGTGACGGGGGTACGGCCGGTAGCGGGAGGCCCGGGAGGACAGCGATGTCCGCCCGGGCCTCTCGGCGTCGTGGCCGGTACCGCGTCGTGGCCGGTCCTGAGTCGTGGCCGGTAGTGGTGGACGCCCCGGGCCTGGGCCGGAGCCGACCGGAGCCTCAACCGCCGGACATCCGGTAGTAAAGTCCGGGCAAAGGCTCACCCTGGGGAGGGGCGCATGACGGCGGCACGTCGCAAGCGGATCGTGTGGTGGCTCAGAGGTGTGGCGCTGGCGGCGCTCCTGGTTTATCTGCCGGGCTATCAGGCCTCGTTCTCAGGTGGGCTGGTGGAGGTCGAGCGCTGGCTCAACCACCCGCTGCCGCTGCTCGGAGCCACCGTCGTGCTGGCCGTGGTCTCGCTGGTGATCCAGTTCGAGTTCCGCACCTGGTGGTCGCAGGTCGGCTGCGCGGCCGCCCTGGTGTCGCTCGTCTTCCTCGGGGGGTTGGCCGTGCTCCTGTCGCTGCTGCTCGACCGCGACGGGCAGCCCGTCAGCCGGAAGAGCCACCCGGAGCGCCCGGACCGCGTGCTGACCGTGACCGACGTCGCCTTCTCGATCGACCCGATCTACCGGGTCGAGCTGTTGACCGGCAGCGGCTGGTCCGCCCGGCACTGGGAACTGGGCGAATGGGACATCCGTGGCGGCGAGTTCGGCAGGGTCGACTGGTCCGGGCCGGACCGGATCGCGGTGACCGGGGTGAAGGGGACCGAGACCGTGGTGTTCACCCTCGACCCGGACGGCCGGCCGAGCCGGCAGGGCCCGACGCCCCGGTAGAGCTGGGGGGAGGCGGTAGGCCCTCGCGCGGCGGGGAGGCCGCGCGAGGGCCCGGGCGGGGTTACCAGGTGTCGATGCCCATCTTCTTGGCCGCGTCGTGGACGGCCTTGTAGTGGGCGTGCGACATGCCGGACTGCTTGTCCTTCTCGGGCAGGTTCTTGTCCGCCGCGCGGAACTCGTCGCGGGCCTCGGCGAGCAGGCTCGTGCCGTAGGAGACGGGGACGTCCTTGACGCCGTGGGACGGGTGGGTCTTCTCGGCCGTCTTGCTGCCCGCCTTGATCAGGATGTCGCGGGCCTTGTTGAAGTCGTCGGCCTTGACCGTCTTCGGGTTGCTGAGCTGTGCCTGCACCCGGGCCGTCGGCTGGGCCGGCGTGGTGCCTGCGGCCATGGCGGGAGCGGCAGCGGCGGCGCCGAGGGCGCCGGCGGCGGCGACTGCCACGAGGGCGTTCCGGAGGGTCCTGTTCATGGATATCGATCCCTTCGCAATGTCTAAACATCAGTGCCCGCACCGGACTTGGAGTCCGTGGGAGTGCGAACTCCTCGGCACTACCCTGGCCCTCCTCGGCGGCAAACCGATGGTCGTACGGGAGTGGTTGGGGAGCGGTGGGATCAGGCCGTCTTGTGAAGATGGGGTTATCGGACTGCAGGGTCGGCGGGGGCGGAAGGGTCTCAAGGGAGACGGCCAGGGCGGGCCGTTCGACGAACGGCCCGCCCTGTGTGGTGGATCAGACGTCGAACTCGCCGGCGCGGATGGCGGAGAGAAGCTCGCGCCACTCGGTGGGGGTGAGTTGGGCGATGGCGTCGGGGAGCAGGCTGCTGCGGATGTAGACGGCTTCGGAGGTGACGGCCACCTCCGGGCAGTTGCCGGAATTGGAGCATGCAGCGGGCCTCGCCCAGGAAAGGTTCTCCATCGGTCTTATATCTCCTTCTTGATCTTCGCGATCAGATCGCGGGAGTCTTCAACCGAGAGAGATCTGTCAGTCATCTGCTCGATGATTGAGTGGTACTTCTCCAGGTGTTCTGTTGAGTCGAGGAAGATTGGCCCATCGACCGAGTCGTACATGACGGCGTCAAGACGGGACACCTGGCCATGAGAGTAGTAGATGCCTTGACCAGATCCTTTGAAGCCTCTGGATGCGAAACTGACCACTCGAAGCGTGACGTGTGGCAGTTCGGACAACTCCAGCATCCAACCCAGTTGTTCCCGAGCCGTATCACGTCCTCCGAACTGCATGTGCAGAGCGGCCTCGTGGACGATTGCGTCGTATGGATGGGCGCCTTCTGCCATCAGTGTCTCGGATCGACGCATGCGGTTCTCAACACGAGTCTCCACGACGCGAGGAGTCAGTGGTACCTGAGCATCCTGGAAGATCGCCCGGCAGAATCGCTCTGACTGCATGGGCCCCGGGGGATGGGCGATCTGGTAAGAGTGCAAGCCCCTGGCGTGGTACTCGAACTCGCAGATGTCGAGGAACCCGACCGGAACGAATCCGCGGTACTCCTCCCACCACCCCTTGCCCTTGTTGCCCGCCATCGCTGCAAGTGCCGCAACGTACTCGGGGTCGGTCTCTCCGTACTTGTGAGCGAGGGCGACCACGCGCTCGGGAGTCACCGAGTAGATCCCTTGCTCGATGAGCGTGATCTTCGTGCGGTCCACGCCGAGGACAGCGGCCGCCTCAGTTGTCTTCGTACCGGCGGCATCGCGCATCTTCCTCAGCTCGATGCCAACCCGCTGCCTGCGTGCACTTGGGGTAGATGGCATGTGCTCAAGCATCTACCGGGGCGCCATATCGAGTCCAGCCGCATCTGTGGGTACATGTGTGAGAAGTGGTCGCACATGTACCGTCGCGTGCCCTACAGTCTGTGATGCACCGCTCACCGAACGGATCGTCAGTAGCGCCGCTCGGGCACTGAAGAGCACCCATCTCCGTCACTGGGAGACATCGTGCGTAACCTCAACTCCCCCTCCCTCACCCTCGCTCGCGACACCCTCCGCGACGGCATGACCCGCGTCGGCTGGTCGCCCTCCTCCATCGTGGACGCCGAGCTCGCCCTCGTCGAACTGATCGTCAACGCCTGGCGTCACGGTGAGACGACCTCCCCCGTCGTCCTCATCCACTTCCTCTCGAATACTCTCCGCGTCACCGTCGCGGACCGCTCCTCCACCCTCCCCGAGCAGCGAACGCCCTGCCCGCTCGCCGAGTCCGGCCGGGGCCTCCAATTGGTCGCCGGCCTCACCCACCGCTGGGGCGTCGACCCCCTGAAGCTGGGCAAAATCGTTTGGTTCGAGCTGGACGGTGTCGCGTGATCGCCCACCACCCCATCCACCCGGCCGATCCGGCGCTGCACCACCTCACGGCCCGCCAGATCACCGGACTGATCGTCGAACTCCGGACCGAGGGTCGTGAGTTCGGGCTCCTGTGGCCCTCCGCCCAGCCCGGCGAGACCAACCTCAACGGCCGCGCCCTCGTCTCCCTCGGCAACATCCCGGCGAGCACCCTCATCAACCTCCTCGCCCTCCTCCGCGAGTACAAGCGCGAGCGGGACCGCCGCCGATGCTAGGTCTCCTGACCTTCAACCTCCTGGCCGCCCTCCTCGGCGCCCTCTGCGAAACCCGCGCTCGTCACCTCCAGGTCCGCGAGGACACCCGCGCAGTGCTTGCCGCATGCCAAGCCTGCGATGCCGCATGGCACTTCGCGGTTCCGACGTGCGAGTTCAGTCGGCAGGTAGCCTCCGGGTGGTGAGCACCGATTTTCAGCAGGCCCGGCTGTCCCTCGGTGTGCGGCTACGGGAGTTGCGCACCGAGGCGGGCGTGAACGGCCGCGACCTCGCCGGACGACTGGGCTGGCCGGCGTCGAAGATTTCGAAGCTGGAGAACGGCAAGCAGACGGCCACTCCCGCAGATCTCCAGGCGTGGGCCGAAGCGTTGGGGCGTCCGGAGGTCGCTGCCGAGTTGAAAGGCAGGCTGCAAGGCCTGGAGTCCCGCTATCGGGGATGGAAGCGGGTGCTGGCCGGCGGGCACCGGGTGCGCGAGGAAGCCGGAGTCAGGCACGGCCGGGAGGCGGCGGTGACCACCGGCTACGAACCTGCCATCATCCCGGGCATTTTCCAGATCGCGGAATACGCCCGCCACGTCCTGACTCACGCAACCGATCTGGACGACGGGCCACGTGACATCGAGGAAGGAGTATGTGCCCGGCTGAAGCGCCAGGAGTCCCTCTACCAGCGAGGGAAGCGCTTCCGCTTCATCATGTCCGAGGCCGCACTGTACGTGCAGATCTGTCCGCCCGACATCCTGGCTGCTCAACTCGACCGGCTGGGTGGCCTGCTGGGGCTCGACACGGTTGAGGTGGGGATCGTTCCGTTGGGGGCTCCGGTGACAGTCATTCCCAAGCACGGTTTCTGGATCTACGACGACAGGCTCGCGATCGTCGAGACGTGGAACGCTGAGCTGTGGCTCGATGAACCCGCCGACATCGCGCTGTACCGGAAGGTCTGGGGAAAGCTGCACGATGCTGCGGTGTGCGGCCCCGCGGCACACCGGCTGATCGCCCGTGCGCGCTCGACGCTGGCACTGGCAGCCACCTGAGAAACCTGCGGAAGCCTCGTCGCGCACAGGAGAAATGCGGAGAAATGCCGCTCACGCCAGCAAGGTTGGGCCTCTACCGTGCTGGACAGGACCTTGCCGGCACCCGAATGACCGGCACCGATCGAGAGGAGCCGGAATGGGCGAGCACGGAGACGGCAAGGGTGGCGAGGACGGGGACAAGAAGCAGTCCCCGAAGGAGTCCGACGGCCAGTGGACCAAGCCCGTGAAGCCGCCGAAGAAGTGAGCGCCAACTGATGGATGAATACGCACAGTTGCTGACCCGAATGGAATCGGCGGGGGCGCTGGGCGAGGGGTGGCGGGGCGCGTTCGAGCGTGCCCCGCGCTCTTCCTTCGTCCCGGACTCCGTCTGGGCCCCGGACGGCGACAGCCCGACCGGCTACGGCCTGATCACCCGGGCCGACCATCCGGACGCCTGGTGGGCCCTGGTGAACGCCGACGAGGTGGTGGTCACCCAGATCGATGACGGCCTCGATACCGGGCCGGGCATCGCCACCTCCTCGGCCTCCATGCCGTCCCTCGTCGCGAGAATGCTCCGGCACCTGGACGTGGTCGACGGGAACACCGTGCTCGACATCGGCACCGGCACCGGATGGACGAGCGCGCTCCTCTCCGCCAGGCTCGGCGACGCCCACGTGACCACTGTCGAGGTCGATCGAGCGGTCGCCGCCGCAGCGGTCCGACGACTCACCGCAGCAGGCTTCCACCCCAGTTGCTCGACCGGCGACGGCCTCGAAGGCCAGCCCCTCCGGGCGCCTTACGATCGCGTCCATTCCACGGCGGCGGTTCGCCGACTGCCGCGCGCCTGGCTCGAACAGACCCGCCCCGGCGGCGTGATCGTCACCCCCTGGGGCACGCCCTACGCCAACGCCGGACTCCTGCGCCTGGTGGTCGGCGGTCCGGGGGAGCCCTCCCACGGCAGGTTCGTGGACAACGTCAGCTTCATGTGGGTCCGCAGCCAGCGTCCCCACCCGGTGACCGAACCGACCGACCGGCCGATCCACCGGGGCTCGTCGCCGATCGACCCGGAGCTGGCGCTGGAGAACGTGGACGTGGCGTTCGCCATCGGCCTCCGGGTGCCCGGCGTTCGGTATCACCACACCTGGGACGACACGGACTCCGGCGGCACCTACCGCATGCAGCTCTCCGACGGCGTCGGCTCCTGGGCGTCCGTCCGCCACCACGACTGGGGCGCCGCCGATGCCGTCCAGCAGGCCGGGCCCCGCCGCCTGTGGGACGAGATCGTCCGCGCCCGCCGGGGATGGCTGGCCGACGGCGAATCGGACCTCACCCGCTTCGGCGTGACGATGACGCCGACCGGTGAACAGCACGTGTGGCTCGACGAGCCCGGCAAGCTGATCGGATGACCCGGCCGCGAAGCTTCAAGCGACTGACCTGAGTCCCCGCGTAGGAAGTCGGCCGGTCCGACTTCCTGCGCACAGCCTTCAGAATCCCGGCCGCATCCTGGCCGCCCTTCTCGGCGCCTTTTGTGAAGCTCGCCCGCGCGGTGGAACCGGCGGCGGGCGCAGACGGTCACCTTCGGTGTGACCTCGAACGAATCGCAGACCGATCCCGTCCGCCCCCACGTCAGCCGCAGGCGCATGCTGCTGGGCGTCGCCGGTGTGGCGGGGGCCGCCGTCACCGTCGGGGGCATCGGCTGGTGGGCGCGGCGGGACGCCGACACCGGCCACCGCGTCTGGAGCCGGACCGGTACCGGCAGCCGGGTCGCCCTGTCGGCCACCCCGCAGCCCGACCTCTACGTCGCGGACTTCGACGGCACGGTCAGCGCCCTCGACCTGCGGACCGGCACCCCGCGCTGGAGCGCCAAGGTCACCTCGCACAATCCCGCCGACAGCAACTTCGGCTGGCCGATCGCCGCAGGTGACGGACTGGTCTGCGTGACCACCGACTCCCACGTCCACGCCCTGGACGCCGCGTCCGGAGCCGTCCGATGGGCCGTGCCCGCGCCGGGGGGCTACCTGTCCGGATGGACGGACGGCCCCACCGTCAGCGGGGACGTGTTCGTGACCTGCGACGGCCGCGTCCACTCCTACGACGCGGCGACCGGCGAGGCCCGGTGGGCCGGCCCGCTGGAGGCCGCCTGCGGGCCGGCGGTCGCGGGCGGCACCGTGTACCTCGCCGCCCCCGCAGGCGGGATCTCCGCCTTCGACGCGAAGACCTGTGAGCGGCGCTGGGAGCAGCCCGCCGTCGGCAAGCTCGTCGACCGGCCCGTGGTCCACGAGGGCGTCCTCTACCTGTCCACTTCCGCCGCCTCCGCCCCGACCGGCGCCACTTCGACCGCCTCGACCGCCTCTGCCTCGACCGGCGCCACTTCGACCGCCTCTGCCTCGACCGGCGCCGCCTCGACCGTCTCCGCCCTGGACGCGGCGACCGGCCGGGTGCTCTGGCAGCGTGACGATCTCGGCCACCCCGGTGTCCGGCCCGCCCCGGTCGCCGACGGGACGCTCTGCCTCCTCGACAACGACCGGGTCGTCGCCGTGGAGGCGAGTACGGGCCGCAGCCGGTGGACCTCCTCGGTGCCGGACGGCCTGGGCCGGGGCATGAGCACCATGGCCGTCGCCGACGGCCGGGTCTACGTGGCGCTGAACGACGGTCGGATGCACACCCTCGACCTCGCCACCGGCCGGCTTCAATGGCAGGACGATCCGGCCAAGTTCGGCACCGAGTACACCGGGCTTTCGCTGACGGCCTTCGGCGGCGTCGCCTACCGCGGCAGCCGGGCAGGCCTCTACGCGGCGGGCATACCCGCGGCCTGACCACCGCGCGAGGTCTCGGCGCGGCAGGGCACCGCGCGGTGCGCCTTCAGGCAGCGGGCACTGCCCGTACGGACCTGGCGCCCGGGCCGACGCCACCGATATCCAGGAGAGTGAGCTTTCGAGTCGAGAGGGGGACGATGCACGCCCACGACAGGACCAAGGGTGCCGCCGGCAAGGCCCGCACGCCGGCCCGCACTTCGGAGTCGGCGACCAGGAACCCGAACCGGGCGCAGGCCGCCGCCCAGTCGCTGCTCGCCCTCCAGAGCACCCACGGCAACGCGGCCGTCGTGCAGATGCTCCGCGCGACCAAGATCCAGCGCGCGGCCGACCAGAACCGGCCCATGATCAATCACCAGAACCCTGACGACGACTGGGAGGCCGACAACACCGCGCCCGCGCGTACGGACGGTCTCGTGCTCAGCGGTCACGGCGCCTGGGAGGCCGCGAACGGCACCTTCCGGGTGCCCGCGGGGACGAGGGTGCACTTCTACACGCAGCACGGGATGGTCCTCCCCGACGACCTGGGCGGGCAGGTGGAGAACGGCGCCAACCGGGGCGGCAGCGTGGAACAGGGGCAGGACCGCGGCGCCACGCGCACCGTGGTGGGCGGGCGGAGCCTGCAGAACTACACCATCTCCTACCCCAGCGGCCTCACCATCCGGGGGAACCCGGCGATCGCCACCCCGGTGGGCGGCGGGTACGACGTCGAACTCGACCCGGGGACGCCGGCTGCCGCCGTCATCAACGTCGCCACGCTGACCGACCCCCAACTCGCGGGCCGCTCGATCGTTTTCGACGGCGACGTGCTGCTGAGCGACATCCTGCGGCCCGGCATGGGGGACGTGCACTTCGCGGCCTGCCGCTTCGTCGAGACCAACAGGCCCGGGACGCGCAACCAGGGCCGTCCTCAGGGCTACAACGGCCCCGGCGACCCCGGCGAGGCCGGCGGCCTCTACAACCCCTGACCCGCCCGGCCTCCAACGCTCCGGGCTCCGCGCTCCAGGCTCTGCGCTCCGCGCTCTGCGCAGGAAGTCGGCCCACCCGACTTCCTGCGCAAGGGGCGCCGCCCGGGGCAGGGCTCAACCGGCCACGCGCACCACGTACTTGCCGGTGGCCCGACCCTCCGCCATGGCATCGTGCGCGGCGGGGACGGCGGTCAGGCCGGGGACTTCGGTGACCGGCAGCGTGAGGTCACCGGCGGCGAGCAGGTCGAGGACCGTGCGGATGGCTCGGGCCAGCCGCTCGGGGGCGGTGGCGGCCAGGGCGCGGTGGCTGAAGCCGGTGACGGTGAGGTTCCCGGCCATCAGGCGGCCGAGCGGCGGGAGGTCGGCGACGGCGCCGCCGCCCGCGTTGCCGAAGAGGACGATCCGGCCGTTGGGCGCGGTGAGTTCGAGGTCGAGCTCCAGGGCCTCGGTGCCCAGCGGGTCCAGCACGAGGTCGACGCCCCGGCCGCCGGTCGCGGCCCGGACGGCCTCCGGCAGCGCCTCGTCGCGGGCGAAGGCGTGGTCGTAGCCGGAGGCGACGGCGGCCGCCGCCTTCTCCGGTCGGCCCACCGTGCCGATCAGTCGACCGCCACCCCCGATCAGCGGGACCAGTTGGGCGACGGCGTGGCCGATCCCGCCGCCGGCCGAGTGCACCAGGACGGTGTCCCCGGCGGTGAGCCGGCCGGCGTCGGTGAGCAGCAGCACGGCGGTGGCCAGGCCCATCGGGGCGGCGGCGGCCTCGCGCAGCGCCAGCCCGTCCGGGACGGGCACGGTGAGCGCGGCCTCGGCGAGCACCACCTCGGCCAGGCCGCCGCCGACGGGCGCGGCCGCCACCCGGTCGCCCACCGCCAGTCCGGTGACGCCCTCGCCGACCGCCCGGACGGTGCCGGCCACCTCCTTGCCCGGCCGGTACGGCCAGGCGGTGACGTAGCCGGCGTCGCCCCGGCGGCCCATCACGTCGACGAAGTTCAGCCCGGCGTAGGCGACGTCGACCGCCACCTGGCCGGGGCCGGGGCTCGGGGCCTCGACCTCCCGGATCTCCGTGTGCTCGGCCCCACCGGGTGCGGTCATCACCAGTGCGCGCATGTCGGTCCCCCTCGACTACGATGTTCGACGAACGGCGAAATTGACGTGGGGCAGTGGTACCACGCAGTTTCGATGATTGTCGAACATCGCAGATCAGGCGCAGATCAGATGTTGATCAGAAGTGGATCAGACGCGGATCGGGCGCAGGTCAAACGCAGATCAGAGAGGTCGGATCATGCCCCGCAGCACCCGGCGCCGGCCGGCGCTCACCCACCCCGCGACCGGGGAGATCGACCTGCTCGACGTCCTGCACGCGCTCTCCGACCCCACCCGGATGACCATCGTGCGCATCCTGCGCGCCGAACCCGAGCGGGCCTGCGGCACCTTCCCGGTGGACGTCGCCCCCTCCACCCTCAGCCACCACTTCAAGGTGCTGCGCGAGTCCGGCCTGATCCACCAGCGCGAGGAGGCCAACCGCAAGTTCTCCGCCCTGCGCGCCGTCGACCTGGAACAGCGCTTCCCCGGCCTCCTCGACACCATCCTCGCCGCCCACGCGCGGGCCGAAGCCGACGTACAGGCCGAGCCCCACACGCAGGCCGAGACCTACGCGCGGGCCGAAACCCGCGCGTAGGCAGCCGCCCGCGCGCAGCGGCGCGGCCCGCTCAGCGCAGGCGCGAGGAGGACAGGATCGACGCCAGGTGCGCCACCACCATGCCCCAGGTGATCACCGCGATCCCCGCGACCGCCGCCCGCGTCGCGTCCAGGTTGCCGAGCGCCGCGTCCACCACGGCCGCCGCGAGCAGCACCAGGGAGGCCTCGATGCCGTTCGTCACCCGGTGGATCTTGAACACCGAGGCGAGCCGGCGCGCGGTCGCGATGCCCTGCGAGCGCGGCTGGGTGGACTCCTCGTCCGCCGGGGCCTGCCCGCTGCGGGCCCGGGCCACGTCCACCAGGTCCGTCGAGGCCTTGAGCAGCACCACGCCCAGCGCGGCCGCCAGGCCCACCGACACCCACAGCTCCGACCCGCCCCGGGCCGCCCGCACGCCCGCGCCGATCATCAGCGCCGCGTCCGCCAGATAGGCGCCGAGCCGGTCCACGTAGACCCCGGCCATGCTGAACTGGCGCTTCCAGCGCGCCACTTCGCCGTCGACGCAGTCGAAGAGCAGGAACAGCTGGAACAGCACCGCCGCCAGCACGGCGCCGGTCAGACCGGGGATCAGCAGGGCCGCCCCGCCGCCGACCCCGCAGACCACCATCACCCAGGTGAGGGTGTTCGGCGACACCGAGGTGCGCACCAACTGCCGGGTCGTGCGCAGCGAGATGCGGCGCATGTACAGCCGTCCCGCCCAGTGCTCACCGTTGCGGCTCTGCAGCTTGGCCTGCGGCTGGCACACCTCGCGCAAGTCCGCGAGCGCCGGAGCAGCCACCATGACGACATCCCTCCACCTGTCCCGAAACGATCACCACAGGCTACGGCCTCCCGGGCGCTGCCCCGACCGGCCCTTCGTGGCCGTCCGGAGAGGGGGGAGCCGGCTGCCGGGCGGCCCCGGGAGGAAAACCGGTGGGCCGCCGGAGGGCCCCGGGGCTAGGCTTCGCGGGTTCGCCGGAACCGGAAGCCCCGGCCCCGATCACCCGCCCCCGCAAGCCGGTTGACGTTGACGTGGTCCGGAGCGCAACGAGGAGTGCTGATCATGGTGACCACAGGCGGCGCGGCGCACAGCCCGGGCCTGACCGAACTGCTGGCCGGCCACCGGCCGCAGGGCCCGACGGAGACCGCCGACCACGAGCGCGTCCGCCACCTCACCGGGGCCGCCGACGCCTGGGACCGCGGGACGCCGCTGCACTTCACCGCCTCCGCGCTGATCGTCCACCCGCCGACCCGGCGCGTCCTCCTGCGCTGGCACGTCCGCCAGCAGGCCTGGCTCCAGGTCGGCGGCCACGGCGACCCGGGGGAGACCCGGCCGCTGGACATCGCGCTGCGCGAAGGCCTGGAGGAGACCGGGCTCACCGACCTCACCCCGTGGCCCGACGCCGCCCTCGTCCACCTCGCCCTCGTCCACCTCGCCGTCGTGCCCGTCCCGGCCTCGCCCGCCGAACCGGCCCACGAACACGCCGACCTGCGCTTCCTGCTGGCCACCGGCACCCCGGAGCGGGCACGGCCGGAGAACCCCGCCGCCCCGCTGGAGTGGCTGACCATCGCCGAGGCCCGGCAGCGGACCACCGAGGAGAACCTCCGCGAGACGCTCGACCGGGCCGGCCGCCTGCTCGACGCCCCCGCCTGACCTTCCGAACCCCGCTGGAGCACACCCGGATGCACACCGACCAGACCCTCATCTTCGACGCCGACGACACGCTCTGGGAGAACAACGTCCTCTTCGAGCGCGTCATCGACGGCTTCCTGGACTGGGTCGCCACCCCGGCCGACCGCGACCGCGCCAGGGCCGTCCTCGACGAGATCGAAGCCGCCAACTCCGCCGCCCTCGGCTACGGCGCCGCCGTGTTCCGGCAGAGCCTCGCCGACTGCCTGCGGCGGCTGAACGGCGACCGCACCCCCACCCCGGCCGAAGAAGCCCGGATCGACGGCCTCCTCGCTCCGCTCAGCAGCCGCGAGATCGAGCTGATCCCCGGCGTCGCCGACACCCTCGCCGACCTCGCCGGACGCCACCACCTGCTGCTGCTCACCAAGGGCGACCTCGACGAGCAGCAGCGCAAGGTGACGGCCTCCACGATCGACCACCACTTCCGCGGCGTCCACATCGTGGCCGAGAAGTCGGCGGACACCTACCGGCGGCTCGGCGCCGAGCTCGGCCTCGACCCCGACCGGACCTGGATGATCGGCAACTCGCCCAAGTCCGACATCGCCCCGGCCCGCCGGGCCGGCCTGCGCACGGTCTTCATCCCGCACCAGCACACCTGGGTCCTGGAACACCAGGACCTCGGCCCCGACGAGGCGACCCTGCAACTGGCGGCCTTCCCCGAACTGCTGCGGCACTTCTGACGCAGGCCGGCGGGGTCGGCTGCCTCGGCGAGATCGGCGGGTTCGGCGGCGGTGTTCACAGCGCGAGGCTCACAGCGCGAGCGCCGCCGCCGTCGGCGCCGGTGCGCCACCCCGGTGCAGCCAGGCCCGCTCCGCGGCCGTCCACGTGCTCGTCGTCACCAGGTGGAGCGCCGCGGCCACCGGCACCAGCATCGCGAACAGCACCGACCCGAAGGACAGGTAAGGCAGCAGCCCCGCCCCCGGCTGAGGGGTCGGCTGCGCGGCCGCCGCCCGCCTGGCCCGGCGGAAGTTGACGTACCCGACCGCCGCCAGCCCGGCGTACAGCAGGCCGAACACCGCCAACTGCCCGGCGCCGTGCGCGCCCCCGACGTGCAGGCCGAGCGGCACGCCGAACAGGGTGTGGTCCAGCAGGCCGTTCGGGGTGGTGAACAGGCGGTACATCACCGAGAAGAACGGAACCTGCACCAGCATCGGCAGGCACCCCGCGAACGGCGAAGCCCGCTCCTCCCGGTACAACTCGGCGAGCGCCTCCCGCAGCTTCTCCGGGCGGTCCTTGAACCTCCGGTTCACCTCGGCGACCTTCGGCGCCAGCCGCGCCCGGGACTTCTCCCCCCGCGCCGCCGCGCGCGCGAAGGGATGCAACGCCAGCCGGACGGCGACGGTGAACAGGACGATCGCCAGCGCGGTCGGCAGTACCTGGGCCAGCGCGGCGACGGCGGCATGGGCGACGGCGACGGCCGGGTCGAGAACAGCGAGAACGGACATGGTGGAGCGAGCCCTCCGGGGGTCTCGGAAAACGAGTGGTCGACGGAGGACGGCCGCGTGGAACGGCGGAAGACGACGAAGCTACGCGGCCGCCGGGGCCGCACCCGGCGCCCTCGGGCGTCGCCTGCCCCGGGCATCGGGATCGCGCTGCGGGAGGAAGGCCGTACGGAACGCGCGCCGCCGCAGCACCCCGCTGCGCACCGCCGTGGGCGCCCGCGCGCCCAGCAGCCGCGCCCCCGCCAGCGTGCCCGCGACCGCACCGGCCAGCAGCGCCACGGCGGCGACCGCCGCCACCGACGCGACCGTCCCGCCCTCGGTCACCAGCTCCCCGGTCAGCACCCGGAGCAGCCCGAGGAGCATCGCGACGACGGTCATGCGCTGCTCCTCCTTCGGCGTGACGGGCTTCGGGCCCCACGGACTCGGGGCCGGACTTCAGACGTTCAGGACGATCGCCGAGCCCGCCGAGTTCCCGCCCGGCGCGGAATTCCCGTGGCGCACCCGTGGCGCACCCGTCGCGCCGAGGTGCTTTCGCGGAGCGGTGCAGGGGCGTAGCCGAGGGTGCTACGCGGGGCTACCGTGGAGGGATGAAGACGATTACCCAGCGGGAGTTCCGGAACAACTCCGCCGCGGTGATGGATGCGGTGGAGGCCGGGGAGACCTTCCACATCACCAGGAACGGGGTCGAGGTCGCGGAGCTGCGACCGGTGTCCGGGCGGCGGCGGCTCACGGCGGAGGAGCTGGTGGCGCGGCACGTGAAGCTGCCGCGGGTGGACTACCAGCAGATGCGCAAGGAGGCCGAGGAGTACTTCGGGCCGGAGGAACTGGTGGGCGACGAGGGCGACGACCCGTTCGAGCGGCGGCGTGGCTGAGCGCAGGCGGGCAGCCCGGCGGCGGCTGGCCGGGGTGCTCGACACCTGTGTCTACATCGATCTGGCCCTGCTCTCCCCGGCGAACCTGCCGGCTGTGCCGGAGCTGACCGCGATCACCTTCGCGGAGCTGCAACAGGGTGTGTCGATGGCCCGCGACGCGGTCAGCCGGGCGGCCCGGCTGGAGGTGCTGGGCGCGGCGATGGCCGACTTCGACCCGCTGCCCTTCGACGCGGCGGCGGCCTCCCGCTACGGCACGCTGGTGACCCTCACCATCGCGGCCGGCCGGCAGCCGCGTCCGCGTCGGATCGACCTGATGATCGCGGCCGTGGCCTCGGCCCACGGCCTGCCGCTGTACACGCGCAACGTCGCGGACTTCCGGGGCCTGGGCTCGGCGGTGGAGGTCATCGGGGTGTGACGGCCGCTCTTCGCGCTGGTGGTCTGCCGCCCCTTCGGCCGATCATCTAAGCGGCTTAGAAGTGGAATTGAGGGGGCGGCAGGCCCGGCAGCCGCTCAGCCCAGGCGGACCGTGGTGCCCGTGGCGGCGGAGGCCCGGGCGGCCTCCAGGACGGCCAGGGTGGCCACCGCGTCGCGCGGGTCGACCGGGGGCGGGGTGCCCGGGGAGGCCAGGGCGGCGGCGATGCCCGCGTAGAAGGCGGGGTAGTCGCCCGGTTCGGTGGGCAGCGCGATCGAGGACTCGTCGGTGCCGAGGGTGCCGTACTGCGAGGGCTGGTCGGCACCCCACGGGCGGGCGCCGTCCGGTCGGTGCCCGGCCCGCAGCTCCGCCTCCTGCGGGTCCATGCCGGGCTTGACGTACCCGGCGGCGTCGCCGAGCACCCGCAGCCGGGGGCCGATCAGCGGGGTGATGGCGCTGGTCCACAGGTGCGAGCGGGTGCCGGAGGCGTGCGTGAGGGCGAGGAAGGCGTCGTCGTCGACGACCGCGCCGTCCCGGCGCACGTCGACCTCCGCGTACACCGTCTCCACCGGGCCGAACAGCGTCAGCGCCTGGTCCACCAGGTGGCTGCCCAGGTCGTACAGCGTGCCGCCGACCTCCGCCGGGTCGGCGAGCTCGCGCCAGCCGGGCTTGGGCTTCGGGCGGAACCGCTCGAAACGGGACTCGAAGCGGTGCACCCGGCCGAGCGCGCCGCCCCGGACCAGCCGGGCGGCGGTCAGGAAGTCGCCGTCCCAGCGCCGGTTCTGGAACACGGAGAGCAGGGTGCCCCGGGCCTCGGCGAGCTGGCACAGCTCCAGCGCCTCGGCGGCGGTGCCGGCCAGCGGCTTGTCGACGACGGTGGCCAGCCCGGCGCGCAGGGCGGCGCGGGCGAGCGGAGCGTGGGTGCGGTTGGGCGAGGCGACGACGACGAGGTCGAGCGCGTCCGGGTCGGCGAGCAGCTGCTCGGGGGTGTCGACGGCGCGGGCGCCGGGGTGCTCGCGGCGCAGCTGCTCGCGGCGCTCGGGGCTGGCGGTGACCACGGCGTCCAACCGCAGCCCCGGCGTGGTGGCGATGAGCGGGGCGTGGAAGGCGGAGCCGGCCAGGCCGTAGCCGATCAGGCCGACGCGGAACGGGCGGTCCGGGCGGTCCGGGGAGGACGAGGGGGTCGAGGCGCTCATGCGCCCACTCAATCACGAGGCGCCCGGTTGCTCCCGGTTTCGCAGGGGGCCGGGCCAGGAGGCGGGGCGGGGCGGCGGTGCCGGTCCCGTGGGACGGAACGCGCTGTCGTCGAGCAGGCGTGCGGATTAGGCTGTGCCGCGTCAGGGCCTTCGACAGACGTTGCAACACTTCGGGAGACACGCACGTGGCAGACCGCAAGCCCATCGAGTCCTGGCTGACCGACATGGACGGCGTCCTCATCCACGAGGGCACGCCCATCCCCGGCGCGAAGGAGTTCCTGCGCAGGCTGCGGGAGTCCGGCAAGCCGTTCCTGGTCCTCACCAACAACTCCATCTACACCCCGCGCGACCTCAGCGCCCGCCTGGCCGGGATGGGCCTGGAGGTGCCGGAGGAGTGCATCTGGACCTCCGCCCTGGCCACCGCCAAGTTCCTCAAGGGCCAGCGCCCGGGCGGCACCGCCTACGTGATCGGCGAGGCGGGGCTCACCACCGCGCTGTACCAGGCCGGTTACGTGCTGACCGACAACAACCCGGACTACGTCGTCCTCGGCGAGACCCGCACCTACAGCTTCGAGGCGCTCACCAAGGCGATCCGCCTGATCAACCAGGGCGCCCGGTTCATCTGCACCAACCCCGACGAGACCGGCCCGTCCCCCGAGGGCGTGCTGCCGGCCACCGGCTCGGTCGCGGCCCTGATCACCAAGGCGACCGGCGTCGAGCCGTACTTCGTCGGCAAGCCCAACCCGCTGATGATGCGCGAGGCGCTGAACACCGCCGGGGCCCACTCCGAGACCGCCGTCATGATCGGCGACCGGATGGACACCGACATCGTCGCGGGCATGGAAGCCGGCATGGAGACCATCCTGGTGCTCACCGGCCTGACCGCCGCCGCCGACGTCGAGCGCTTCCCGTACCGGCCGACCCGGGTGGTCAAGTCGATCGCGGACCTGGTCGAGCTGGTCTAGCCTCTGCGGTGCTGTCATGGGCCCCGTCCCGGCCGGTCGCCGGGCCGGGGCCCGTTTCGTACCTGTGGGGAGGCAACGGCGCAATGAGTGCGACGGGGGATGCGGGGCCGCCGGAGGCGCGGCGGGACGCCGGGGGCGTCGGCGGGGAGGCCGACGAGAAGCGGGTCACCTGGGCCGAGCTCTACTTCGACCTGGTCTTCGTCTTCGCGATCACCCAGGTCTCCGGGCTGCTGCACCACCACCACGACGCCACCGGGCTGGTCCGGGCGCTGGTGGTGTTCGTGCCGGTGTACTGGTGCTGGGTGGGCACCACCGTGCAGGCCAACATCCGGGACGTGGACAACCTGCGGGACCGCCTCGGCATCCTGGCGGTCGGGCTGGCCGGCCTGTTCATGGCGCTCGCCGTCCCGGGCGCGTACGGCGGGCGGGGCGTGCTGCTCGGCGCCGCGTACTGGCTGGCCCGGCTGGTGCTGCTGCTCCTGCTGATCCGCCTGCCGGGCGTCTGGCGCGGCCCGTACGGCGCCGGCGTGCTGGTCAGCGGGCCGCTGCTGGTCGTGGGCGGGCTGATGCCGGACGGGCCGCGGCTGGCCCTGTGGGCGGCGGCAGCGCTCTGCGACCTGGCCGCGCCGCTGGTGTTCCGGCGGCGGCTGGCGGCGGTGGCGTACCACCCCTCGCACATGCCGGAGCGGTTCGCGCTGTTCCTGCTGGTGGCACTCGGCGAGTCGATCGTCGGCATCGGCGGGACGGCGGCCGGCGCCCGGCTGGACGTGGCCGAACTCGCCGCCGTGGCCGCCGCGTTCACCATCTCGGCGGGGCTGTGGTGGCAATACTTCGTGTACGCGGCGGACGCCATGCGGTACGCCGTCGAGGTCGCCGACTCCCGGCGGGACGTCGTCCGGCGGATCTTCCAATACGGGCACCTGGCGCTGGCCGCCGGGGTGATCGGGGTGGCGGTCGGCTTCGGGGAGACCGTCGCGGACCCGTGGCAGGCGCTCGGCCCGGGGTCGGTGGCGCTGCTGTACGGCGGGTGCGGGCTGTACCTGCTGACCTTCGGATACACCCGCTGGATGATGTTCCGCAAGGTGGCGACGACCCGGCTCGGTGCGGCGGCGGTGGTGCTGGGGCTGGCGCCGGCGGTGGTGCGGCTGCCGGCGCTGGCGGTGCTGGTGGCACTGGCGGTGCTGCTGGTGGCGCTCAACGTGGTGGAGCACGTCCGGGTGGTGCGGGCGGCCGGTTCGGACCCCGCGCCGGTGGCTCCCTCGGGGTCGGCGCTGCCTGTAGTTCCCGCTGGGGCCCCGCTGCCTGGTGGGTCCGCGCTGCCTTCTGCGGCTTCGGCGGCTTCTGCGGCTTCGGCGGAGTGAGTTGTCGGTGGGGCTGTGTAGCGTTCGGGGTGAAAGAGGGCGTGCGGCACAACAGCCGCGGTGTGGGAGGTAGATGTCGTGACGGACACGGTCGAGGCGGGCGTGGTGGAGGCCGGCGAGGGCGGCGGGCTGGAGCTGCCCGAGTCCTGGCGCCCGGTGCTGGGCGCCGAGACGGAGAAGCCGTACTTCGCCGAGCTGGCGGCCTTCGTGGCGGCCGAGCGCGCGCAGCACCAGGTGTTCCCGCCGAGCGGCCAGGAGTTCGCCGCGCTGGAGGCCACGCCGTACGAGAAGGTCCGGGTGCTGGTCCTCGGGCAGGACCCGTACCACGACGACGGCCAGGCCCACGGCATGAGCTTCTCGGTGCTGCCCGGCACCAGGACGCCGCCCTCGCTGCGCAACATCTTCAAGGAGCTGGACGCCGACCTCGGCATCCCCGCCCCGGACAACGGCTACCTGATGCACTGGGCCGAACAGGGCGTCCTGCTGCTCAACGCGGTGCTCACGGTGCGCGCGCACGAGGCCAACTCGCACAAGGCGAAGGGCTGGGAGAAGTTCACCGACGCCGTGATCAAGGCGGTGAGCGAGCGCGAGGAGCCGGTGGTCTTCGTGCTGTGGGGCAACTACGCGAAGAAGAAGCTGCCGCTGATCGACACGTCCAAGCACGTGGTCGTGCAGGGGGCGCACCCGTCGCCGCTGTCGGCCAAGCTGTTCTTCGGCAGCCGCCCGTTCTCGCAGATCGACACGGCGCTGGACGGCTTCGGCGGCGAGCCGATCGACTGGCAGGTGCCCAACCTGAAGCAGGGCTGAGCACCTGGGGCTGAGCGCCCGGGAGTTGGGTGAGGGGCGGTCCGGGCGGGCGGGGTCGCCCGTCCGCCCGCTCACGGCCACCCGGCGTTCACCGCCCGTCGCGGGCGGGCGGTGGCCGGTGTGCTTAGCTGGTGCCGACCGGTCGCCGGACCGGCTCTGGGGGGAGGGGCGGTACGTGCGCCGGGTGGGACGGGTAGTGGCAATCCGACGGGCCCTGGGGGCGGCCCTGGTCGTGCTGTTGGCGGGGGCCGCGGGCTGTAGCGGTTCGACCGCCGGATCGGCCAAGGGATCACCCGGCGGCCCGGGCGGCGGCGCATCGGCCGGTGCCGCGGCCGGCGGGACCGCCGCCGTACCCACAGCCGCGCCCACCGCCTCCGCCGCGAACCCGGGCACCGGCCCCGCGAGCCTCGCCCAGCTCCCCGGCCAGGCCTTCTACGTCTCCGACCAGACCAACGCCGCCCGGCAGGTGACCGCCCTGCGCGGCCAGGGCCGGCCGGCGGAGGCCGACACGATGCTGCGGATCGCCGCCCAGCCCTCCTCGCAGTGGCTCGGCGAGCAGGGCGCCAAGGAGATCGCCGAACAGGTCAGCCGCCGGGCCGCCGAGGCGGACCGGACGGCGGTCTTCGTCGCCTACAACATCCCGCACCGCGACTGCGGCCTGTACTCGGCCGGCGGCGCCGCCGACGCCGCCTCCTACCGGGCCTGGATCAGCGGTGTCGCGGAGGCCCTCGGCGACCGCAAGGCCTGGGTGGTGCTGGAGCCGGACGCCGTCGCGCACACCCTGGACAGCTGCGGGATCAAGGGCGACCTGGCCGCCGAGCGGTACGGCCTGCTGGCCTTCGCCGTGCAGGAGCTGAAGAAGCGTCCGCAGGTGCGGGTCTACCTGGACGCGGGCAACCCCGGCTGGTCGCAGGACCCGGCCGAACTGTCCACCGCGCTGCGCAAGTCGGGGATCGCGGCGGCGGACGGCTTCGCGGTGAACGTCGCCAACTTCTACGACACCGGCCGCAACACGGCCTATGGCGGCCAGCTCTCCGCCGCCCTGGGCGGGAAGCACTTCGTCATCGACACCAGCCGCAACGGCAACGGCCCGCTGGGCGGCGACGCCTGGTGCAACCCGCCCGGCCGCGCGCTCGGTGAGCGGCCGACCGCCGACACCGGCCGGGCCGGGGTCGACGCCTACCTGTGGATCAAGAATCCGGGGGAGTCGGACGGCGAGTGCGGGCGCGGCGAGCCCCGGGCGGGCGAGTTCTGGCTGCCGTACGCGCTCGGCCTGGCGCAGGCCGCCCGCTGAGGGGGCTGATCCGCACCAGTGTCGGTCTGCACCAGTGCGGGTCCGCGCCAGTGCCGGTCTGCACCAGTCCGGGTCCGTACCAGGCCGTGACGCACCCGGTGTCGCTCAGCCGGTCACCTGGATCCAGCGCGCGACCGACGGAGTGCCGGCGGCGTCGGTCAGGAACAGCATGTACCAGCCGGGCGGCAGCAGGTTGGGGTTGGCGGGGAGCGTGAGCGAGACCCCGTCGGCCGTGCGACCGCTGATGTCCAAGGCCACCGACCGCTGTTCGACGTCGGTCACGTGGGTGACCGAACTCGGCCGGATCAGCTTGGCGGTGGCGACCGCGTCCGGCCGGGCGGTGCCGATCCGCACGGTGGTGCCGAGCTTCGCGGCCTCCGGCGCGGCGGCCACCTGTGGGCGGTCGCCGTGGAACAGGTACGGCGGGGTGTAGATCTCGATGCGCTGCTCGAAGCCGCCCGGCGTGGTCTCGGCCTTGTCCGCGAACAGCGGGTTGGAACCGAGCACGGCCACCCGGCCGTCCGGCAGCAGCAGCGCCTCGGAGTGGTAGTTGCGGCCGACGGCGGGCTCGGCGGCGGTGCTGAAGCTGTTGGTGTCCGGGTGGTACACCTGCGCTTTGAGCAGGTCGCTGGCACCCCGGCCCCGGTAGCCGCTGGAGCCGCCGGTGGTGAACACGGTGTCGTCCGGGAGGATCACGCTGTTCAGGTAGCGGGTGCCGCCGGCCGGCAGGTCCGGGCCCGGGGTGAAGGCGGGCTTGGCGGCGGAGAGGTCGACGATGTCGGTGCGGGCGGTGGACAGCGGCGACTCGCCGACGCCCCCGCCGCCGAGCACCATCACCTTCTGGGCCTGCGCGGGCGGCAGCAGCACCGAGGACGAGGTCTCGGTGAGGGCGGGGTCGCGCAGGCCGGGGACGGGCTGGAAGCCGTTGTTCGACAGGTCCCACACCCCGGGGTCGCGGCCTTTGTCGGCCGGGCCGTAGCCGCCGTTGGAGCCCGAGTAGAAGAGCTTGCCGGAGGCGGTCAGGAAGATCGACGGGTAGGTCGGGAAGTAGCGGTCCGGGCCCTTGGACCAGGTCTTGTTCTTCGGGTCGTAGATCTCGTTGTCGTTGCCGTTGAGGATCTCCCCGGTGTCGTCCAGGCCCGAGACGGTGACCACCCGTCCGTCCCCCAGTCCGGTGAGCGTCGGGTACCAGCGGGCGTACGCCATGTCGGTGACCTGCTCGTACAGCTCGGTGTCCGGGTTGAACTCGAACGCGGAGCGGATGCCCTGGTACTCCTGCTTGTCCAGGGTCAGCTTGGTGCTCTGCCCGTACAGGTTGTGGGCGTCGACCCCGGCCAGGCCCTTGATCCGGTACTGGGCGGGGGAGTCGGTGACGTAGTCGGCGCCCTCGCCGACCGCCTCGACGAACACGTGCTGCTCGCCGGCGGTGACGACGGTCTGCTTGCCGGTGCCTGTCTTCGCCGCGGCCGGGACGGTCACCGGCACGGTGGAGGCGTACTCGCGTCCGTTCGGGCCGACGAAGACGGTGCCCTTGGGCAACGTCCTGGCGCGCTCGGGGCTTTCGTTGCGCACCCGCATGACGCCGGCCGCCCTCTTCACCACGCCCGCCAGCTTCTCGTACCGCTGGGTGCCGCCGGCCACCAGGACGCGGCCGTCCGGCAGCGAGGCGTGGCCGCCGCAGAACATGTCGGCCGGGGTGGGTATCAGCTTGTAGGTGCTCGCGGCCGGGTCCCAGAGCAGGCTGCGGAAGCTGCCCGCGTCGAAGCGCTTCTCGTCGTTGCCGGAGCCGGCCACGATGAGGACCTTGCCGGTGCGCAGCAGCGTGGCGTGGACGGCGTTGACCCGGAACTCGGCGGGGAGCGTGAGGGTCTGCCAGTGGCCGTACTCCGCCTTGTAGTCGGGGCGGTTGATCACGTACTGGTGGTACTGCTGGCTGGCGAAGCCGAGGACGGCGGGCGCGTTCATCCCGGCGACGGTCAGCGCGACGGTGCTGCCGAGGGCGAAGCGCTTGGTCCGGCCGGTCTTGTGGATCTTCACGGTGGTTGGTCCCCTCGTGAGGTTCGGGAGCTCGTGAGGTTCGGGGTGGCTGGCGGTTCGGGTGTGCTGGCGGGTCGGGCGGCTTCAGCGGGTGGTGGTGGTGTGCTCCGCCCGGTCGGGTGCCGCGGGGACGCCCGGCGGCGCGGCCGGCGCGGCCGGGGCGACCGGTGCGGCCCGCCCGTGCCGGGGATCGCGGGCGTGCCGGGGGCGGCGCTTCTCCAGGACGACCCTCGGGGTCGCCGCCGGACCGCCGGTGACGGTGAGCGTGGCCGTGGGCCGGGTGCGCCGGCGGCGGACGGCGTCGCCGGCCAGCACCAGGATCGGCAGCACGGTCAGGACCAGGGCGATCCAGGCCCAGGTGCGCATCGCGACGTGGTCGTAGCCGGTGAAGAAGGAGGCCGCTATCGCGCCGCCGAACACCAGCGTCCAGAACAGGTGGAAGCGGAAGGTGCTCACCCGGTCCGCGCTGGCCGAACGGCCCTTCGGCGTCACCACGAAGCGGCTGCGCCGCCGCAGCAGCGCCTGCACCAGCGAGGCCGCGTAGACCGGGCCGCAGAGCGCGGACATCAGCATGCCCGCGACCCCGGAGGAGCCGGCCGGCTCGTGCGGGCTCACGTTGTGCTTGCGGTTCCAGGTGTAGAGCAGCAGTTGGAGTGCGGCGGCGTCGCTGTACAGCATCATCCAGATCTCGGAGGACACGTGGACCCCCGAGGCGCCGAACACCAGGTAGAGCACGCTGGACAGACCGCCGAGCAGCCAGGTGAGCGCCGCCATCGGGTAGAAGCCCACCATCAGCGAGTAGTTGAGCAGCCGCCCGGGCGACAGCCGCCAGAGCACCCGCCAGTACTGGGTGAGCAGGGTCTCGTAGGTGCCGCGGCTCCAGCGCAGCTGCTGGGAGAAGAAGTCGGTCCAGGAGGACGGGCCCTCGCCGACCGCGAGCACGTCCGGGGTGTACACGGATTTCCAGCGTTCACCGGTCTCGGCGTTCCGGCTCCGGTGGAACTCCAGGCCGGTCGCCATATCCTCCGTGATGGAGTCGTACAACCCGCCGATCGACTGGAGCGCACGGATTCTGACGGCGTTGTTGGTGCCGACGAACATGGGCGCGCCGTAACGGTTTCCGGCGCGCTGGATGAGTGCGTGGAAGAGGTACTGCTGGCTCTCGGAGAATTTGGTGACGGCCGATCCCGAGCTGCGGTAGTTCCCGTACACCTGGGGTCCGACCACGAATGCCACGTCGGGGTCGCGGAAGTAGCCGAGCATCCGCTCGCAGAAGTCCGGCAGCGGGACGTGGTCGGTGTCCACCGAGACCCAGAAGTCGTAGTCGTCGCCGTGCGCCTGCAACCAGGCGTTGTAGTTGCCGTGCTTGGTGCCGGTGCGGAACCGGCCCTTGGGCTGGTTCCAGTACGGGCGGCCGAAGCGGCTGAAGTGGCGGACGCCCAGCTCGGTGCAGAGCGCCTGCATCGCAGGATCGTTTCCCTCGTCCAACAGCCAGACGTCGTACGGGCCGTCGTGCCGGACGGTGCGTGCCGCGACCAGCGTGGCCCGCACCATCTCCGCCGGCTCCTTGCCCGGCACGCAGGCGGTGACGAACGCGACCCGGGTGCCGGACTCCGGCGTCACCGGTATCGGATCGCGGGCGACGAGCGTGGCGTGGGTGTTGGACACGACGTTGACCAGCCGGAACACCTCGACCACGGCGATGATCCCGATCATCACCTTGTCGCCCAGCAGCACCAGGGTGTGCGTCTCGCCGGGGCGCTCCGGCCAGTGCTCCGGCAGCAGCAGCCACACCAGCAGCACCACCTCCACCAGCGGGGCCGCCACCATCAGCAGGGCGGCGCGGATCCGGTGCGGCTCGCGGCGCAGCAGGCTGCGGTACTGGACGCGGTAGGGGGCGGTGGGGGCGGGGGCGGGCTCTTGCGCGGCCTCGTGCACAGTCTCTTGTGCGGCCTGGTGCGCGTGCCAGGGTGACGGCGGGGCTCCGTGGTGGGCGGGCTCGGGCTGGTAGACGCCGCCACCGAGGTCGTCCTCCTCGTCCGGGTCGTGCGCCGGGCCGGCCAGCCGGCTGAAGTGACCGTAGTCATACGGGGCTTCGGGTACGGGAACGGCGGCCAGGTCGTCGTCGAGCCGCCGCCCGGCGCCTCGCCCGCGGGCCGTCCCGGCGTCCTTCTGTCGCGCGAACGGCGTGGTCATCGTCTGCTCCCCCCGGCCGGGGCCCGGCCGTGGCGGCGGGCCCGTTGGTGCGTGTTCAGACCGGGGGTATGCGATCCGCCGTCCCGTGGCGCGCCTGGCCGGCCGCGTTCGGCGGGGCTGGTCCGCTCCCCCCGGAGCTTTGCTTCGCCTTGCCTCTTGCCTCGAAAGCCGTCCCCGTGAAACACCGCCCGGTGGACCGCCGTTGTTTCCAAGCGGTTTTCGGGCCGTCATTCGCGTCATGCTTCTGCTTGCGCCGGTGGGCGTTTGCGAGCGGAATTCATTGCGCGCCTGCGGGGACTTCGAATGCGGATCCCGGCGCGCTCCCGGCTTCCCCTCCGGGCACGCGGGATCCACGGCGCCCCCAACTCTCCCGGAGGGCAACCGTGATCGCAACCGGTCTGGGAAATGATCACCGCGCAAGCATGAAGATCCTACGGTTCCCGGCCAATCCGCACCGCAGTGGTGCTAATGCAGCGAATTCGGCGGACGGGGCGACGGCAGCGGCGGCACGGAGGCAAAGCGAACGGCCGGACCTCCCCGACGGGAGGCCCGGCCGCTGCTGCGGGGCGGGGTCGGTGTGTCCGGTCCGGTTGGTGCTGGCCGGTCCGGTCGACCCGGCCCGGTCAGAGCGGTGGAAGGAGGGCGGCGCCCGTCGCGGCCTGGACGTCCGCGAACCCCGTGCCCGGGGCCGTCTCCACCACCCGCAGCCCGTCCGGCGTCACGTCGATCACGGCCAGATCGGTCACGATCCGGTTGACAACTCCTCGGCCGGTGGCGGGAAGTGAGAGCTCCTCGACGATCTTCGGGGAGCCGTCCCGGGCGGTGTGCTCCATGACCACGATCAGTCGACGGGCCCCGTGCACGAGGTCCATCGCGCCGCCCATGCCCTTGACCATCTTGCCGGGGATCATCCAGTTGGCGAGGTCGCCGGCAGCCGAGACCTGCATGGCGCCGAGCACCGAGACGTCGATCCGGCCGGCCCGGATCATGCCGAAGGAGAAAGCGGAGTCGAAGTACGAGGCGCCGGGGGCGACCGTCACCGTTTCCTTCCCGGCGTTGATCAGATCGGCGTGCTCCGTGCCCTCGACCGGGTACGGGCCCACGCCCAGGATGCCGTTCTCCGAGTGCAGCACCACCTCGACGCCCGGCGGGAGGTGACTTGGGATCAGGGTGGGCAGGCCGATGCCCAGGTTCACGTACTGGCCGTCGCGCAGTTCGCGGGCGGCTCGGGCGGCCAGGGCGTTGCGCGGGTCGAGGCCGGGTTGCGGGTGGCGGACGGCCTGCGGTCGGTGGGCGGTCTGCGGGGTGGGCGCGGGGGACCGGGTGCTGGTCGGGGTGGACATCGGTTCAGGCCTCCTGGAGTGTGGGGCGGACGGTCCGGCGCTCGATGCGGCGGTCCGCGGGATCGGCGGCCACCACCCGGTCCACGTACACGCCGGGCAGGTGCACGGCGTCCGGGGCGAGCTCGCCCGGCTCGACGATCCGGTCCGCCTCGACCAGGGTGATCCGGCCCGCGGTCGCGCAGAGCGGGTTGAAGTTGCGGGCGGCGGCGTGGAACACGCAGTTCCCGTGCCGGTCCGCCACCTCGGCCCGGACCAGCGCGAAGTCCGCCGTGATGGCCTCCTCCAGCAGGTACCGGCGGCCGCCGAACTCCCGGACCTCCTTCGCCGGTGAGGCCAGTGCCACCGAGCCGTCCGCCGCGTAGCGCCAGGGCAGCCCGCCCTCCTCGACCTGGGTGCCGACCCCGGCCGGGGTGTAGAACGCGGGGACGCCGGCGCCTCCGGCGCGCAGCCGCTCGGCCAGCGTGCCCTGCGGGGTGAGCTCCACCTCCAACTCGCCGGAGAGGTACTGCCGGGCGAACTCCTTGTTCTCGCCGACGTACGAGGACGTCATCCGGGCGATCCGGCCCGCCCGCAGCAGCAGGCCGAGCCCCCAGTCGTCCACCCCGCAGTTGTTCGAGACCACCTGGAGGCCGGTGGTGCCGGTGTCCGCCAGGGCACTGATCAGGGTGCTCGGGATGCCGCAGAGGCCGAAGCCGCCGACGGCCAGCACCGCGCCGTCGGGGATGTCCCCGACCGCGTCGGCGGGGGAGTCCAGGACCTTGTCCAAGGGATCACCTCGTGAGGAGTGGGATACGGGAGAGGGCGCGCTCGGGTCGGGCCCGGTGGGGGGCCGACGGGAAGACCCGGCGGGATGGCTCGGCGGCCGCCGCCGGACGGCTGCCGAGCCCCTCCACCGTCACCGGACGCGGGCCGCCGCAGCCATGGCGACTCCCGCCATGGGCGGGTACCAGCCCGTGTCGGCCGCCCACACCCGGACGTCCGGGGAGCGGCGCCGCCCGGGTGGTATGTCGGCTGGAGCCACATCACGGTGGGCCGATGCGTCGCCCGGGCACATGTCGCCAGTCCCACCGCACACCTACGGTTCCGGCATCCACCCCGCCGCACCCTCAGGAGTCGGTCATCATGCGCAGCTCGACAGCCCCCACTCGGCCCGCCTCCGGCGCCCGCCCGGGCGAGACCCTGACCGGCGGCCCGGCCCGGAAGCTCGCCGCCGTCGCGGCGTGCGTCCTGCTCGCCGCGGGCTGCGCCAAGGCCGGCACCGCCGGGACGGCCTCGGCGGACGGTGGTGGTGCGAAGAGCCCGGTCAAGGTCGGCCTGGTGTACTCCAAGACCGGACCGCTGGCCGCCTACGGCAAGCAGTACCTGGAGGGCTTCAAGGCGGGGCTGAGCTACGCGACCAAGGGCACCGGCGCGGTCGACGGGCACAAGGTCGAATTCGAGGAGCAGGACGACGCGGGCGACCCGGCCAAGGCGGTGTCCGCCGCCAAGGACCTGATCGGCAAGGGCTACAAGGTCCTGGCCGGCTCCACCGCCTCGGGCGTCGCCCTCCAGGTGGGCCCGATCGCCGCCCAGAACAAGGTGCTCTTCGTCAGCGGCCCGGCCGCCGCCGACAAGGTCACCGGCTTGAACAAGTACACCTTCCGTTCCGGCCGCCAGTCCTTCCAGGACATCCGCACCGCGGCCTCGTTCATCGGTGACGCCAAGGGCAAGAAGGTCACCGTGCTCGCTCAGGACAACGCCTTCGGACAGGCCAACGTGGCTGCCGTCAAGGCCGTGCTCGGCGCCCAGGGCGCGACGGTCGACCAGGTGCTCGCCCCGCCGAGCGCCACCGACCTCACCCCGTTCGCCACCCAGGCCAAGACCGCCAAGCCCGACCTGCTGTTCGTCGCCTGGGCCGGCGACAGCTCCTCGGCCCTGTGGACGGCGCTCAACCAGCAGGACGTGTTCGCCGACACCAAGGTCGTCACCGGCCTGGATCTGGCCGCCTCCTACCCGCTGTTCGGCCCGGCGGCCGAGAAGATCTCCTTTCTGAACCACTACTTCAGCGGCGCCGCCGGCACCCCGGTGGAGAAGGCCATGGACGAGGCCGTCACCGCCGCCGGCGGGAAGACCGACATCTTCACGCCCGACGGCTTCACCGCCGCCCAGCTGATCGTGCACGCCGTCGAGGCCAACCACGGCTCCACCGACGACACCTCGGCCCTGGTCAAGGCGCTGGAGGGCTGGAGCTTCGACGGGGTGAAGGGGCGCACCACGGTGCGCGCCGAGGACCACGCCCTCCTCCAGCCGATGTTCCAGGCCCGGCTGACCGGCACCGGGGCCGCCGCCAAGCCCTCGGTGGAGAAGGCCCTGACCGCGGACGAGGTGGCGCCCCCGGTCACCCCGATGGCGGGCTGATCCCGATGCCCGCTCCCACCGCCCCCACTCCTTCCCGGGCCACGGCCACGGCCTCGCCCGCCCCGGTGCTTCGGCTGGACGGACTCGGTTGGTCCGTCCGCGGGGTGCCGATCGTCGAGGACGTCTCCTTTTCGGTCGGCGAAGGCGAGTTCATCGCCTTCATCGGCCCCAACGGCGCCGGCAAGACCTCCCTCTTCAACCTGATCTCCGGCATCTATCCGGCGACCCACGGCAGCCTCCACCTCGACGGCGTGGACGTCACCGCCGAGGCCGTGCACGCCCGGGCGCGCCGCAGCCTCGGCCGCACCTTCCAGACCTCCTCCCTCTGGCCGGGGATGACCGTCGCCGACCACGTCCGACTGGCCGCCCAGGCGGCGGCCGGACCGCGCGCCTCGTACCGGCTCTGGCGCCGTGCCGACCGGTACCAGGAGCAGCTGGCCGAGACCCTCCACCGCACCGAACTCACCCACCGTGCGGACACCTTGGCGGGCGCGCTCTCGCACGGCGAGAAGCGCAAACTGGAACTGGCCGTCCTCCTCGTCTCCGATCCGCGGCTGATCCTGCTGGACGAGCCGATGGCGGGGGTCAGCGCCGAGGAGGTGCCGGCCCTCACCGAGCTGATCCGGTCCGTGCACCGCGACCTGGGCCGGACCGTCCTGATGGTCGAGCACCACATGGACGTCCTGCTCGGGCTGGCCGACCGCCTCGCGGTGATGCACCACGGCACGCTGCTCGCGCTGGACACCCCCGAGGCCGTGATGGCCGACCCGACCGTGCAACAGGCCTACCTGGGCGAGGCGCTGTGACCTCCTCTCCGCTCCCCTCGCCCGTTTCCACCTCCACCTCCACCTCCACCTCCACCGCTGCCGCTGTCTCCGCGGCCGTGCCTACGTCTCCTGCCGCCCCTCTCCTCTCCGTTCGCGATCTGCGGGTGGTCATCGGCGGGCTGCACATCCTGCACGGTGTCGACCTCGACGTGGCCCCCGTCGGGGTCACCGCGCTCCTCGGCCGCAACGGCGCCGGCAAGACCACCACCGTCAAGGCCGTGATGGGCCTGGTGCCGCGCACCGGAAGTGTCCGCTTCTCCGGTGTCGAACTCGCCTCCCTTCCGACACATCTGGTGGTCCGTCATGGCATCGGCTACGCCCCCGAGGACCGGGGGATCTTCGCCGGCCTGACGGTCGCCGAGAACCTCCGCCTCGCCGAGCGCGCCGTCCGGGGCGGGGGCGAGGCGGGCGAGCCGAACTATCCGCTCGTCCACGAGCTCTTCCCCGAACTCAAGCAGCGGGCCGGCCAGTTGGCCGGGACGCTCTCCGGCGGCCAGCAGCAGATGGTGGCGATAGGCCGGACGCTGCTCAACCGCAACCGGTTGATCATCGCCGACGAGCCCACCAAGGGTCTGGCGCCGAAGATCGTCGCCGAGGTGGCCGAGGTGCTGGCGCGAGCGGCCGAGGCCGTGCCCGTTCTCCTGGTCGAGCAGAACCTCGCCCTCGTCCGACGGCTGGCCGGCACCTGCGCCGTCCTGGCCGACGGCCGTACCGCCCACCGGGGCGACACCGCCGAGCTGTTGGCCGACGAGGAGGCCGCCCGCCGCCTGCTCGGCGTCGGCTCCCGTCACCCGCTCGCCGGCGGACCCCGGCCCGCCGCTTCTCCGGCCACCCCTGTCGTCACCGCGGAGGTGAAGCCCTGATGGACACCGTCGTCCTCCTCTCCTGTACCGGACTAGGTCTTGGTGCGCTGTACTTCCTGGTCGCCTCCGGTCTGTCGTTGATCTTCGGTCTGATGGACGTGCTCAACTTCGCGCACGGCGCCCTGCTCTCCATCGGCGCCTACGCCACCTGGTGGGCCGGCACCGAGGCCGGCCTCTCCTTCTGGCTCGCGGTGCCGTTCGGCACCCTGGTCGGAACGGCCGCCGCCGTCCTGCTGGAGCTCTTCCTGATCCGCCCGCTCTACAGCCGGCCGCGCGATCAGATCCTCGCCACCGTCGGGGTCGGGCTCGCCGTGCCCGCCCTCCTGATGGGGGTCTGGGGCGCGGACGCCCGCCCCTTCCCCCAGCCGGCCGTGCTCTCCGGCACCTGGCACGTGCTCGGTGCGACCGTCCCGGTCAACCGCTTCGTGCTCGTGGCCGCGGCCGCGCTGCTGCTGCTCGCTCTTCGGTTGTTCCTCGCCCGTACCCGCTACGGGCTGATCGTCCGGGCCGGCGTCGAGGACCGGGCCATGGTCACGGCGCTCGGCATCGACGTCCGGAAGGCGTTCACCCTCGTCTTCGCCATCGGCGGGGCGGCCGCCGCGCTCGGCGGTGCCCTCGGTGGCCTCTACTTCGGTTCGGTCAATCCCGGCCAGGGGACCGGGCTGCTCATCTTCGCCTTCGTCGTCGTGGTGATGGGCGGCATGGGCTCCGTCACCGGGGCCGCCGTCGCCTCCGTGGGCGTTGGTCTCGTCCAGCAGTTCGCCAACTACTACACCGGCGCCGGGCTCGGCGACCTCTCGGTCGTCGTCCTGCTCGCCGTGCTCCTTCTCGTCCGACCCCGTGGACTCACCGGGAGGCTCGCGTGAGCGCCGAAACTCCGATCACGAGCACCGGTGGCCCCGCGGCCGACCGCAGCGCCGCCACCATGGCAGGGGGGACTGACACCAGCCCTGCCATGACTGCCATGCTGGCAGAGGGGACTGACACCAGCTCCGCCAACACCGTCACTGTGGCAAGGGGGACTGACACCAGCCTTGCCGAGACCCATTGTGAACACACGACCGACCTCGGCGCCATCCCTCGAACAGGTGATTCAGTCACTAATCGCTGGACACCGGTGCACAGAGCGCTACGCTGGTGGCCGATCGCCCTGCTGATCACGCTCCTTGTCGCCCCATATAGCGCGCTTCCCGTCCCGGGACTGCTCGACGGCCCGCTCGGCAGCCCCGGCAGCCTGCAACTGCTCGCCCTGTGCCTGCTCTACGGGGCCCTCGCCTCCGGCTACGACCTCCTGCTCGGCCGTACCGGACTGCTCTCCTTCGGCCACGCGCTCTACTTCGCGACCGGCCTCTACGCCACCGACCTCGGCATGCTGGAACTGCGACTGCCGTTCGCCGCCGCGGCGGTCTTCGGCGTCGCCTGCACCGTCGCGCTGGCCCTGCTGCTCGGCTCGGTCAGCCTCCGCGTCACCGGCATCGGCTTCTCCATGGTCACCCTCGCCTTCGCCCAGGCCGGCTCGATCCTCGTCCAGCGCAACCCCGGTGGCGTCACCGGCGGTGAGGAAGGCCGCTCCGCCCCGGCCGACCTGCTGCCCTCCGGCCTGCTCGGGATCGAGAACACCGCCAACCTCTACTGGATCGCCGTCGGCTACCTGGTGCTGACGGTCGCCGTGGTCCACTGGGCCGTCAACTCGCCGGCCGGTCGGGTCTGGGAGGGGATCAAGGAGAACGAGCGCCGGGTGGAGGTGCTCGGACTGCGTCCCTACGGCTACAAGTTGGTCGCCTTCGTGCTCGCCGGCGGCCTCGCCGGGCTGGGCGGGGTGGTCTACCTGCTGCTGACCGGCGGCGCCACCCCGCAGGCCGCCGGCTCCGACGCCACGCTCGCCCTGCTGGTGATGGTGGTGCTCGGCGGCTCGGGGACCCGCTGGGGTCCGCTGCTCGGCGGTGTCCTCTACACCTGGGCCAGCCACCGGCTCGGCGACCTCGCCAACTCGACGACGATCGCGGACCTGCCCGCGGTCCTGCGGGTGCCGCTCTCCCAACCCCTGTTCCTGCTGGGCACCCTGTTCGTCGCGGTGGTCTACCTGCTGCCCGGCGGCCTGGCTAGACTGCCTGCCCGCATTCGCGCCGCCCGATCCGCCCGTGCGGTCCGCACTCCGGCCGCTGCCCGGACCGCCCGTCCCACCGGAGGTACCCCCGCGTGAGCCAGTCGCCCCTGAAGCCCGAGGAGTTGACCGTCGCCGTGCCCGGAGGGGAGCTGGCGGTCCTGCGCTGGCCCGCCGCCGAGCCGGACGCCCCGACGATCGTGGCGGTGCACGGCATCACCGCCAACGGCCTCGCCTGGTACGAGGTCGCCCGTCAACTCGCCGGGCGGGTCACCCTGCTCGCGCCCGACCTGCGGGGGCGCGGCGGGAGCCGCGCGGTCGCCGGGCCGTACGGGCTGGCCCGGCACGCCGACGACGTGGCCGCACTGATCACGGCCCTCGGCACGGGCCCGACCACCGTGGTCGGCCACTCGATGGGCGCCTGGGTCACCGCCCTGGCCGCCGTCCGGCACCCGGAACTCGTCCGCCGGGTGCTGCTGGTGGACGGCGCGCTGACCTTCCCGCTGCCGGAGGGCATCCGTGAGGAGGGCGCGCTGGCCGCGGTGCTCGGCCCCGCGCTGGCCCGGCTGTCGATGACCTTCCCGGACCGGGACGCCTACCGGGAGTTCTGGCAGCGGCACCCGGCCTTCGGGACGGCCTGGTCGGCGGAGATCGACGCCTACACCCAGCGCGACCTGGTCGGTGTCGAGCCCGAACTGCGCTCCTCCTGCGTGCTGGAGGCCGTACAGACCGACGGCGCCCAGGTCCTGCTGGACCGGGACGCGGCCACCGCAGTGCACCGGCTGCCCTGCCCGGCCGAACTGCTCTGGGCCGAGCGCGGCCTGCTCGACGAGCCCCAGGGCCTCTACGACCACCAGCGGATCGGGCTGGCCGGGCTGGACCAGGCCCGGGTGCCGGCCTCGCTGGTGCCGGACACCAACCACTACTCGATCCTCTGGGGAGAGCCGGGGGCCGAGCGCATCGTCCGCGGCCTGCTCGCGGACGTCACCGCCGCGGGGTAGCGGGCCCGGCCCCGACGACGGCGGCCGGCAGGGTCCGTCCACCCCGCCGGCCGCGCCTGTCCCGGTCTGCCCCGTCCCGGCCCGCCCTGTCTCGGTCTGCCCTGTCTCAGCCCGCGGCGCCGAGGAAGGTCTCCCAGCCGCCGCTCGGCGCCTGGCCGACGTTGAGCGTGCGCAGCTTGCGCAGGGTGGACTGGTCCTGCACCTCCAGCCACTCGACCAGCTGCCGGAAGGAGACCAGTCGGACGTCCGGCTTGCCCGCGATGGTCTTGAGGGTCTCCTCGACGGCGTCCATGTAGATGCCGCCGTTCCACTGCTCGAAGTGGTTGCCGATGAAGAACGGCGCACGGTTGCTGTTGTAGGCGCGGTCGAAGCCGGCCAGGTAGGAGTCCTTGGCCTGGGTGCGCCAGTCGTTGTACTTGGACGGGTCGCCCTTGGTGCTGCCTGCGGACTGGTTGGCCAGGATGTTGTAGTCCATCGACAGCACCTGGAAGGTGTGCCCGGGGAACGGGATGGACTGCAGCGGGAAGTCCCAGACCTTGCCGTCCTGCACCTTCTGCGGCCATATCTGCAGGCCGCCGGAGGAGCTGGCGTCGTACTTCCAGCCCAGCTTCGCGGCCGTCGGCAGGAGCGCCTTCTGACCCTCCAGACAGGGGGTGCGGCCGCCGATGAGCTCCTTCTTGTAATCGAAGGGGAGCGGGTCGACGTCGGTGAAGCCGGTGTTGGTCCGCCACTGGGTCACGAAGCCGATCGCCTGGTCGATCTCGCTCTGCCAGTCCTCCGGGGTCCACATGTTGACCCCGTTCTTGTCCGGGCGGCTGGAGCAGAAGTGCCCGTTGAAGTGGGTGCCGATCTCGTGCCCGGCCAGCCATGCCTGGCTGACGAGCTTGAGCGTGCTCTTGACCGCACCGTCCGACAGGTACGGGATGTCGGAGGCGCCGACCGAGTGCTTCGGCGGGTGGTACAGGTCGGCCTTGCCCTTGGGCAGGGCGTATATACCGGAGAGGAAGAAGGTCATCGTGGCCTTGTACTGCTCCGCCAGCTTGAGGAAGCGGGGGAACTGGCCGTCGTCGGTGCCACCCGCGCCGTCCCAGGAGAACACCACGAACTGCGGCGGCCGCTCACCGGGCTTGAGCTTCTCGGGCTTCGGCTGGTTCGGCTGCGGGCCGGTGTCGGCGTTGGAACCGTCGCCGATCGGAGTGCCCTTGGGCACCCCCGTCTTGGTCGGGTCGGTCGTGCCCGCCGGGGTGGTGCCGGGGCTGCCGCCGGTCGTGGGGGAGGAGGAGTTCTGGCTCGAACCGGATCCGCTGCTGGAACAGGCCGCGACCGCGCCGAGGGCCGCGGTCGCAGCGGTCGCACTGAGCACCGTCCTGCGCGAGATGCTGGTCATGGTCTCCCCTGGGTGCCGATGCCGGTGGTGAGGGCGGCCCGGGGCCGCACCGGTCAAATCGGGCAATTGATGAATTTTCCGCCGTTAGCATGCCATGTGGCCGCAGCGGCCACCAAGGCCGTCGACCCTCTACGAGAGTCAACACGTCAGCAGGGCCGGGCTGGGCTGCAAGGATTCGTCGTCTGTTGCCGTCCTGTGACGCTTCGCTCCTCGCGCCGCCAGGGGAGTACGGTACCGCCGGTCCGGCGGGGCGGGTCAGAGTTCGTCAGCGCTCGGTACGGCTCGTCGCCCGTCCGGGCAGATCTCGCCCATGGCGGGGGCGCGGCGAGGGGCGAGGCGAGGGGCGACCGGGACGTCCGGGGCCGGGGGCGCAGGCCGAGGCGCAGCAGTCAGAGCGCGGCGAGCCGTCGTCGGTTGCGGCGCACTATTCGCGCGATCGCGGTGCTGACGATGGTGGCAGCGGTGCAGGACACCGCGAGGCTCAACCAGGCGGTGTCGAACCAGTGGCTGTTCAGCCAGCCCAGCGTCACGATGTAGGCGGCCCAGACCAGCGCCGCCAGTGCCGACCAGTGCAGGAAGCGGTGCGGGTGGGCGGGGGAGTGGCCGATGGCCACGTCCAGGACGGTCCGCCCGGCCGGGACGAACCGGGCGACCACCACCATGGCCGCGGCCGCCCCGTGAGGGCGTTCGACCAGGGCCTGTTGGACCCTGGTCACGCTGGCCGCCAGTTCCGGGCGCCGGGCGAGCCGGCGCTGGAGCAGCGGGGCGCCGCGCCGGGCGAGGTGCAGGAGGAGGAGGTCGCCGAGGAAGGAGGCCACTGCCACGCCCAGGCCGAGCAGCACCGGGGCGCCGTCGATCCGCGCCGTCTTGAGCACCGCCAGGATGACCAGTGTCCCGCTGGGGATGAAGGGCAGGAGGGCGTCTCCGAGCACGGCGAAGAGCGCCAGGGCGCAGATCCACGAGGATCCGATCGCCGCCACGAAGTTCAAGGCCTGTACTCCCTCCACGCCGCCCGGGGGAGCAGGTGGCCGCTGAGGTCAACGCTAGCGCCTCGACTTTTCATGCCATGAAGCACCCCGGTATGCCGCGGGTCACAGACCCCGGCCCCGACCTGCGCAAAGGCGCGAGCCCTCCACCCGGTGACTTCCGGCGCCGGCATGAAGTCGCCAGGAGTGTCCGACCGCTGGCTCTCCGTCATCCGAATGGTCGGTCGGCGGCACCGTACCGGGCCGTGCCCGCCGGCGCCGGGCGGGATCGAAGCGGGGCCGGAACGGGGCCGGCGTACGGGCCGGAGCGGGGCCGCTGCACGGGCCGCGGTGGAGCGGGCGTGAGGTCGGCGTGGTGGTCGGTGTGCAGGTCGGAACGTGCCGGATGCGGGAACAGTCGGCCCGGCGCGGTGGTTGACCCCGGTCGGCAGCAGCGACCGCCGGGCCACCCGAGACCCGCGGTCGCCCACCAGGGCCGGCTCAAGAAAGCCAGAAGGGCGGACGGCATGACCACCGAGGACCAGCAGGAGCACCCGACCGAACCGCGGACCGGCGCGGCGATCCGGGGCACCGCCCGCGGCACGGCGCCCGCCCCGCTCTCCATCCTCGACCTGGCCACCGTGGGCGTCGGCTACACGCCCGCCGAGGCCCTGGCCGCGACCACCGCGCTGGCCCGCAACGCCGAGCAGTGGGGCTACCACCGCTTCTGGGTGGCCGAGCACCACGGCATGCCGGGAGTGGCCAGCTCCACCCCGGCCGTCCTGCTCGCCCACCTCGGCGCCAACACCACGACCCTGCGGCTGGGCTCGGGCGGGGTGATGCTCCCCAACCACGCCCCGCTGGCCATCGCCGAGCAGTTCGGCCTGCTGGAGGCCCTGCACCCGGGCCGGATCGACCTGGGGCTCGGTCGCGCCCCCGGCACCGACCCGGCCACCGCCCGGGCGCTGCGCCGCGGCCGCGCCGAGGGCGCCGACGACTTCCCGCAGCAACTCGCCGAGCTGACCCACTTCCTCGACGGCGACTTCCCCTCCGGCCACCCCTACGCCCAGCTGACCGCCGTCCCCCAGGGTGACGGGCGCCCGCCGGTCTGGCTGCTCGGGTCCTCCGGTTTCAGCGCCCAGCTGGCCGGCCGCCTCGGTCTGCCGTTCGCCTTCGCCCACCACTTCAGCAGCGTCAACACCGTCCCGGCGCTCGACCTCTACCGGGAGTCCTTCCGGCCCTCCGCGGTGCTCGCCGAGCCGTACGCGCTGATCGGTGTGAGCGCGGTCGCCGCCGAGGACGAGGGTGCGGCCCGTCGCCTCGCCCGCTCCGCGGCCCTCGGCATGCTCCGGCTGCGGCGCGGCAACCCCGGCCCGATCCCCACCCCGGAGGAGGCCGAGGCCTACCCGTACAGCCCGGCCGAGGCGGAGTTCATCGACAGCTGGCTCGACAACGTGGTGCTCGGCGCCCCGGGCGAGGTCGCGGACGGGCTGGAGGCCCTGCGCAAGCGGACGGGCGTGGACGAGCTGATGGTCACTTCGCACATCCACGGCCACGAGGCCCGGCTCCGCTCCTACGGCCTGATCGCCGAGGCGTACGGCCTGACGGCGGAAGCCTGACGGTCGAGGCCTGAGCACGGAAGGCCTGAGTACGGAAGGCCTGGGCGGAGAGGCCCGGCCGCCGGGTCCGCAGCGGGGCCGGCCCCGGTTACCGGCTGGTGTCCGGGCCGGGGCGGTCCTTGCGGAGTATGGCGGCGACGAGCTCGGCCTCGCCCGGCCGGGCGAAGTACCAGCCCTGGGCGGTGTCGCAGCCGGTCAGCCGCAGCCGTTCGGCCTGCGCGGCGCTCTCGATGCCCTCGGCAGTGACGGTCAGGCCGAGGGTGTGGGCCAGCTGCACCATCGCGCCCACGATCTGCTCGTCGGCGTCGCTGCGGCGGGAGCCGAGCTCGGGGAGTTCCGAAGGGTTCGTCGCCGGGGCCGGGTCGCGGAACCCCTCGATGAAGGTGCCGTCGAGCTTCAGGACGTGCACCGGCAGCCGGGAGAGGTAGGCCAGGTTGGAGTAGCCGGTGCCGAAGTCGTCGATCGCGATCCGCACGCCCATGTCCGCGAGCGCCTGGAGCGCCTGCAACGGCCGCCCGCCGGGGCCGAGCAGGGCGCTCTCGGTGATCTCCAGCTGGAGCAGCCGGGCCGGCAGCCCGGTGCGTTCGAGGGCGCGGGCGACGTCGGCGACCACGTCGGAGTCCCAGATCTGGCGGGCGGCCAGATTGACGCTCACGAAGGTCTCGGTCTCGGGGAACTCGGTGAGCCACTGCCGGGCCTGGCGGCAGGACTCCTCCAGTACCCAGGTGCCGAGGGGCACGATCGCGCCGGTCTCCTCGGCGAGCGGGATGAAGCGGTCCGGAGAGAGCGTCCCGTAGCGGGGGTGGCGCCAGCGGACGAGGGCCTCCGCGCCGTGGACGGCTCCGTCGGCCAGGCCGACCAGCGGCTGGTACTCGATGGTGAACTCGCCGCGCTCCAGGGCGGGCCGCAGTGCGGTGGCGAGGAGCTGGCGGGTCAGCTGGTGGGCGCCGCGGTCCGGGTCGTAGAGGGTCCAACGGGCGCGGCCGTCGGCCTTGGACCAGTAGAGCGTGGCGTCGGCGTCCTTGACCAGGTCGGTCGGGGTGGTCTCGTGCACGGACCGTTCGACGACGCCGACGCTGGCCGTGATGACCAGCCGGTGTCCGGCGACGTCGAAGGGGTGTTCCAGTTCCTGGAGGATCCGGGCGGCCAGGTCGGTCAGTTGGTCGCTGCCCCGGCTGTCGGTGACCAGGACGGCGAACTCGTCGCCGCCCATCCGGGCCACCAGGTGGGCGTCGTGCCCGGAGAACCCGCCGCGCAGCCGGGCGGCGACGGCGATCAGCAACTGGTCGCCGATGTGGTGCCCGAGCGTCTCGTTGATCGCCGCGAAACCGTCGAGGTCCAGGTAGCAGACGCCGACCCGGCGCCCGTCCGCCGGCGCGAGGACGGTGTCGCTGGTGTCGGCGGTGTCGGGAGCCTCGGCGGGCTCAGCAGTCCCGGTGGCCCCGGTGGCCGTGGCGCAGGCGGCGTCGAGCCGCTCGAAGAAGGACGTCCGGTTGGGCAGTCGGGTCAGCGGGTCGTGCAGGGCCTGGTACTCCAGACGGTCACCGAGCCGGCGCTGCTCGGTGATGTCCTCCACCAGTGCGAGGGTGTAGAGCGGCTGGCCGGCGCCGTCCCGGATCAGCGAGACGGTGACCTTGCTCCAGACGGTGCGGCCCTCGCGGTGCTTGAGCTGCTTCTCCACGCGGAACCGCTCCCGCCCGCCGTGGACGAGTTCGGGGAAGAGCCGGTGCGGCATGCCCTCCGGATCGATGATCTCGTGCAGGTGGGTGCGGACCAGTTCGCCGACGCTGCGTCCGATCAGGGCGGCGAAGGCGGGATTGACCTCGATGATCCGGTCTTCGGGGTCGATCAGGGCCATCCCGATGACCGCGTCGCAGAAGGCGGCCCGGAATCGGGATTCGCTGGCCCGCAGCGCGGCCAGCAGCCGGTCGCTCCCGCCGTTCTCCTGGCCGGGGCCGTCGACGGCGCTCCGGTGGGTACCGTCGGTCAGCGGCGCCGAGCAGGTGGGGCAGAGCAGCATCCCGGGGTCGTCCAGCACGGTTCCTGCCGCACTCGCCGCACTCGCCGCACTCGCCGTGCCGACGGCCCGGCCGCCGGTCGCGACAGCACCGACGGCCGTGACGGAACCGACGACGCCGACCGGACCGACTGGACTGATCGAACCGACCGAACCGACCGGACTGGCCGGACCGACGGTGCTGACGTCCGGGCCCAGGAGGGGTGTTGTGAGGTGACGGTGGTGCGGTGTTTCCTCGTGCCGCACGCCCGGGTGGTGTGCGTCGGCCCCCTCGTTCTGGCCCGGCACGGCATGCTCCCGTCCGCTGCTGACGTTGGATGCTGGTCCGGCCGGCCGATCGGGACTCCGGCGGCCGGCTCCGCACTCTGTCGCGGTCCTCGGAGTCGGTCCGGTGCGGGGCGCCCGCCGTGGGGCGCTGTCGCGCGGAGACCCGCGTGAAGAACAGGGCGCTGCGGCCGATCATAGGCCGCGGCGGCAACGGGCGGTGACCGCCGCCAGGGTGATTCGCCCGCTTTGTGATCATGTGCGGCGGTACGCGCAGACGCCCCCGGTGCACATCACATGATGTGCGCCAGGGGCGCGTGCGCCGAGATCGCGCCCCCGGGCGCCGACCGCGCGCCCGGAGCGGCCGGAGCGCGCCGGGATCCGCCGGGGTCCGACGGGATCCGTCGGGGCGTCAGGCCAGCTTGGCGGTGAGGGTGATGGTGGTGCCGGTGAGCGCCTTGCTGACCGGGCAGTTGGCCTTGGCGTCCTCGGCGGCCTTGGTGAAGTCGGCCTCGTCCAGTCCGGGCACCTCGCCGGTGACGGTCAGGTGGATGCCGGTGATGCCGGTGCCGGGCTGGAAGGTGACATCGGCCTGGGTGTCCAGCTTGACGGGCGGGGTGCCGGCGCCGGTCAGGCCGTGCGAGAGGGCCATCGAGAAGCACGCGGAGTGAGCGGCGGCGATCAGTTCCTCCGGACTGGTCTTGCCGTTGGGCTGTTCGGCCCGGGCCGGCCAGGAGACGGGGTACTCGCCGATCCCGGACGAGGCGAAGGTCACCTGCCCCTTGCCGTCGAGCAGGTTGCCTTCCCAAGCGGTGCGGGCGGTGCGGGTGGTTGCCACGATCGGTACCTCCATTACTGAGGGACTGCTGAGTCGTCACTTCCGGTCATACGCGCACCAGCCTACGGGGCGGCCCCCGTTCGGCCCGGGGCGGCGCGGGTCCGGGGCGGCGCGGGCCCGGATCGGCGCCGGGTGCCGGGCGGTGCGGGCAATGTCCGGATTGTGGACGGATCCGCCAAAAGGTGCGGCTCCACCACGGGGGCCCTGTTAGATTTGCCCGGGCCCGAGCCCGGCCGCCGTACGGCCGGGTGCCCACTTCAGACACCGGGAGCCGCCCCGATGACGGACCACCCCACGACCCCCGACGCAGGCCTGACCGACGGGGTCGACGCCGCCGTGCGGGCGGAGCTGACCAGCCTGCGCGAGAGCATCGACAACATCGATGCCGCGGTGGTCCACATGCTGGCCGAGCGCTTCAAGGCGACCCAGCGGGTCGGCCGGCTCAAGGCCGAGCACAAGCTGCCGCCGGCCGATCCGGCGCGTGAGCGCGACCAGATCAAGCGGCTGCGGGAGCTGGCCGCCGGGGCCAAGCTGGACCCGGTCTTCGCCGAGAAGTTCCTGACTTTCATCATCGCCGAGGTCATCCGGCACCACGAGGCCATCGCCCGCGCTTGAGAGCGCACCCCCGAGGGGGTCGGTGGTGAGCCGTCGAGGACGGCCCCGGAGCTGCCCGGCCCGGACATGTCGGGGGCGGCTAAACGCCGGATTTCGTGAGGCTCCGGGGTTGGCGTAGCGTGCAGGTTCCCCCAGCCGGAGAGGTGGAGCAGCGACGATGGCGGTGAACCTGCCCGAAACGCCGAGCGATGCCGGGTCCGGTCCGGCCCCCGCCGCCGGACGCGGCCCCGGTGCTTCCGAGGCCCCTGACGCGCCCGGAGGCCGTGCCGAGGCCCGCCGCCGTGCGCACGGTTCGCGTGGCCGCAAGGCCCGGCGGACCGGGCGTCGGCCCCGGCCCTGGTGGATCGAGATCCCGGCGATGGCGGCGGTGGGCCTGGTGGTCGCGCTGCTGATCAAGACCTGCCTGTTCCAGGTGTTCACCATCCCGTCCGGCTCGATGGAGAACACGCTGCGGATCGGCGACCGGGTGGGCGTGAACAAGCTGGCGCCGCTGACCGGTTGGAAGCCGGAGCCCGGGCAGCCGGTGGTGTTCAAGGATCCGGGTGGTTGGCTCCCGCCGCAGCCCGTCGACTCGAACCCGTTCACCAACGCGGCCGGCTCGGTGCTGAGCTTCGTCGGCCTGGTGCCGCCGAAGGACGACAACTACCTGGTCAAGCGGGTCATCGCGACCGGCGGCCAGACCGTGCAGTGCACAGGCACCACGCTGACCGTCGACGGGAAGAAGGTCGACGAGCCGTACCTGCACCCCGGCGACGACTCCTGCGCGGGCCTGGACTTCGGGCCGGTGACGGTGCCCTCGGGCCACGTCTGGGTCGAGGGCGACCACCGCAGCGACTCGGCGGACTCCCGCTACCACCAGCGTGGTCCGGGGGGCGGGGCAGTGCCGGTGGACAACGTGGTCGGGCCGGTGTCGGCCGTGGTGTGGCCGCTCAATCACCTCGACTGGTTCGGCTGGGTCGGCCGCTGACCTGCCGCTCGGCGGCGACCCGCTCCGAAGAGTCCGGAGCATCCCGGGAGTCCCGAGCGTCCCGGGAATCCCGGGAATCCCGAGCACCCTTGGCGTCCGCGGCCTCCACGGCCGCCGGCTTGCCGGTCTGCGCCGCGAAGGCGCCGGTCAGCACGAGCAGGCCGCCCGCGATCTGCGGCAGACCGAGGTGCTCGCCGAGCAGGACCCAGGCCAGCACGGTGGCGACGACCGCCTCAAGGTTGGCCACCACCCCGGCGACCGGGGGCGAGAGGTGCCCGACGGCGATCACGCCGGTCAGGTAGGCGAGCACGGTCGCGATGAGGATCATCCAGGCGGCCGGGAGCAGCGCGGGCAGGGTGTGCCCGTTCATCACCACGGACCCGCCGAGCGTGCTCCAGTCGGCCTGCCAGGGCCGAGTGAAGACGGTGAGCAGGACGGCGCCGATCAGCAGCCCGAACGCGCTGACCGCCAGCGGGTCGACCGGGCGCTCGCCCCGGCGGCCGGCGTCGGCGAGCACGAAGTAGCCGACCTGGCAGCAGGCCGCGCCGAGGGCGAAGAGCACGCCCAGCGCGTCGAAGCTCAGGCCGTTCCAGACCTCCACCACGCAGGCCAGCCCGGCGACCGCTACGCCGGCGCCGATCGCGGCGCCCCGGCTGATCGGCTTGCGCTGGACGAACTTGACGTAGCCGATGAGCAGCGGCGGTCCGAGGTACTCGATGAGCAGGGCGACGCCGACCGGGATGCGGGAGATCGCCGCGAAGTAGCAGGCCTGGACGCCGGCCACGGCGAGCAGGCCGAACCCGATCAGCAGGCCGGGGCGGCGCAGGACGGCGTCACGGTGGCGGTAGGCGATGGGGAGCAGGGCCACGGCGGCGCCGGTGACTCGGAGCCACACCACGTGCAGCGGTGAGAGGCCGGCCTCGATCAGCGGTTTCGCGGCGGTGCCGGAGCCGCCGAAGGCGAACGCGGAGACCAGCGCGAGGCTGAGGCCGAGGGTTCTGCCCGTGGGGAGGGTGGGCGAGGCCGTTGATCTGTGCACCGACGCATTGTGACAGTCATACCGGGCGTTCAGTAAGGTGCCATTCCGTCATTTGGTCCTGCACGGAACTGTGCGCAGCGGCGCACTCACCCAGCCTGCGCACGACCCTGCGCCGTCCGCGCCCCCTCGCCGTCCGGGCCCCCTGCCGCCCAAGCCCCCCCGTCGCCGCTACCCGGCGTTCGCCCCCGCCCCGGTGAGCGTGTCCGGCCCGCCCGTGGGCTGGGTGGTCGGCTGCGTGGTCGGCGCCGTGGTCGGGCCGGTGGAGGGTGTCGGCCGGCCGGTGGGCCGCCCGGTGGGCCGCGTCGTCGGCGGGGCGGTCGGCTGCTGGGTGGCCGGGGGCGCGGTCGGCGGGCTGGTCACGCCGCCGCCGCCGGAGTTCGAGCCGCCGGCCGGCGTGGTCGGACCCGAGCCCGAGCCCGAGCCCGAGCCGGCCCCAGCGCCGTCGCTCGGCGGGGTGGTCGGCGCCGCGGGGGCGGTCGAGCCGCCGTTCGAGCCGGCCCCGGTCGACGGGGTGGCGCTCGGCGAGGACGGGGCCGTCGGCAGATCGGTGGCGCCGGAGGAGTCGCCGCCGTCGGCCGGGGTCTGGAAGTCGCTGACCGGCACGCCCTTGAGCGCCGCCTTCATGTAGCTGGTCCAGATCTGCGCCGGGAACTGGCCGCCCGCCGCGCCGTCGATCCCGCCGACGCCGCTCAGACTGACCTGGGCCCCGTTGCCCGGGTCCTGGCCGAACAGGGCCACCGAGGTGACCAGCTCGGGGGTGTAGCCGACGAACCAGACCGACTTCTGGTCGTCGGTGGTGCCGGTCTTGCCTGCCACCGGGCGGCCCAGTGCCTTCGCTCGCCAGCCGGTGCCGCCCGGGTCGCTCACCACGCCCTGGAGCATCGAGGTGACCTGGTTCGCGGTGTCCGTGCTGATCGCCTGGGTGGTCTTGTGCGCGGGCAGCGGGAGGGCCTCGCCCTCGCGGTCCACGGACTGCACCAGCCACGGGGTGATCTGCTTGCCGCCGTTGTCCAGCGCCGCGTACACGCCGGCCATGTCGAGCACGCTCGGGGTGGCCGCGCCGAGCGGGATGGACGGCACCGGGTCGAGGCCCGGGGTGCTGCCGGGCAGGCCCAGCGCGATGCCGGTGTCCTTGACCTTCTGGAGCCCGGTGTCCTGGGCCAGCTGGGCGAACGCCGAGTTGACCGACCAGTCGGTGGCCTGCTGGAGGGAGATCTGGCCGTAGCTCCTGTCGCCCTCGTTCGGCGGCGCGTACGGGGTGCCCTTGCCGCCGCGGACCTTGCGGCCGCTGGTGCCGTCGTAGACGGTGCGCGGGGTGACGGTCCGGCCGTCCTGGGTCTTGGCGTTGTTCTCGAACGCGGCCGCCAGGGCGATCGCCTTGAAGGTCGAGCCGGCCTGGTAGTCCCGCCGGGTCGCGTTGTCGACGTAGTGCTTGACGTAGTCGACGCCGCCGTAGAGGGCGACGACCGCGCCGGTCTTCGGGTCCACGGAGACGGCGCCGGCCTGGGCGGCCGCGTCCTTCTTCCGCTTGTCCGGGTTCAGGGTGTCGCGCAGCTGCGCCTGGACGGAGTCCTGGAGGGCCTGCTGGCGGGCCGGGTCGATGCTCAGCTTGATCGTGTAGCCGCCCTTGGCCAGCTCGGTCTCGCTGATGACCTGGTTCGAGGTGAGGTACTGGGTGGCCTCGTTCACCAGGTAGCCGGTCTGGCCGGACAGGCCCGGGTTGGGCTGCGGGTCCTTGACGTCCGGGAACGTGATGGCGGACCGCTCCTCGGCGGAGAGCCAGCCCTCCTTGACCATGCCGTCCAGCACGTAGTTCCAGCGGTTGACGGCGTTCTGCTTGCCGGCCGGGGTCGCGGTGGCCACGTCGTAGGCGCTCGGGGCGTTCAGCAGGGTGGCCAGGTAGGCGCCCTGGGCGGGGTCGAGTGTGGAGGCGTCGACGCCGAAGTACGCGTGGGCGGCGGCCTGGATGCCGTAGGCGCCGCGGCCGTAGTAGGAGGTGTTCAGGTAGCCGGAGAGGACGTCGTCCTTGCTCTCGGTGGCGTCCACCTTGATGGCTATGAACAGTTCCTTCACCTTGCGGGTGACCGACTGCTTCTGGTTCAGGTACGTGTTCTTCACGTACTGCTGGGTGATCGTGGAGCCGCCCTGGGTGCCCGCGCCCTTGGCGGTGTTGACCGCGGCCCGGAGCAGGCCCTGCACGTTGACGGCGCCCTCGTGGTAGAAGTTGCGGTCCTCGGCGGCCAGTGCGGCGTGCTGGGCGGCGGGGGAGACCTTGTCCAGGCTGACGTTCTGCCGGTTGGTCTGGCCGGTGCGGGTGATCACGGAGCCGTCGGCGTAGAGCCAGGTGTTGCTCTGCGCGGTCGCGGCGGCGTGCGCGTCGGGGACCTTCACCAGCGTGACCCCGAGCGCGAACAGGCCGACGCCGAGCAGCAGGGCCACGGCGAGGCCGAGCAGGCTCATCCGCCAGGTGGGGATCAGCCGGCGCCAGCCGGTGCGCTTCGGACGGCGGGGCTTCCTGCCGCCGGTCGCGGGGGCGGTGCGTTGGAAGCGTTTGACCGGTCGGAGGCCTGTCGACGGCGTGCGACGGCCGCTCTGGGCGTTCTCGGACAAGGCGCGGCCTTTCCTGCGGGCGGACCGGGTCAGCCTGCACGGACGGGGACATCGGTGGTTAGGGACCTTTGTCCCGATTCCGGTTTACTGCCCTGGACGAGCCGGGCGGGCCGATTGGCTCCACCGGAACGGCAATCGAGACCGACATCACACGCAAAACGGACGTCGAAGGCCAAAAAATTGAGGAGCCCCTCGCTGCTGCGAGAGGCTCCCCAAATGTCTGTGCGCCGCCAGGGACTCGAACCCCGGACCCGCTGATTAAGAGTCAGCTGCTCTAACCAACTGAGCTAGCGGCGCCTGCTGACCTGGAAAACAATACACGGTCCCGGTGGGTGCCTCGAACCGCCCGGAACCGCCCGCATCCGCGCGGGAGCCGGCCCGCCGCCGAGCTGTCCGTTTCCGCCCGGTTGGGGTGCAGTTCGCCGCCGGTTAGGGTGGAACGGTGCCCAGCCCCAAGCCCGGACACCCGAACGCGCGGAAGGCGGTCGCCGCGCTGCTGATGCTCAGCGCCACGGCGTACACCGCGTGGGTGCTGGAGGTCGTGCTGAGCACCGGACTCGACCCGGTGCAGGCGTACATCAGCGAACTCGCGGCCGAGGACCAGCCGCTGGGCGGCCTGTTCCGGGCCACCGACCTGGTCGCCGGGCTCTGTGTGCTCGCCGCTGCCGTCACCGCCCTCGCCGGCGGGCAGGCCGGGCCGCGCGGTGCCCGGCGCGGGTGGGCGGTGGTCGGCTGGTCCGCCCTCGCCCTGTTCGGCGCGGCGACCGCCGCCGACTCCCGGCTGCCGCTCAGCTGCGCCCCCACCAGCGACGAGATGTGCGCCGCCCGCGAGACCGCCGGGCTCGTCCCCGCGACCCACACCGCGCACGCCGTCACCAGCAGCCTCGCCATGCTCGGTGCACTCACCGGGCTGGCCGCACTCACCGTCGCCGCCCGCCGCTACGGCTGGTGGCCGCCGGTGCGCCGGATCGGGCCCTGGCTGCTCGGCGCCGAACTGCTGGCCACCGGCTGGAGCCTGGCCGCGATCGCCGCCTTCGAGGCCGGGCGCGGCACCTGGGCGCTCGGGGCCGGCCAGCGGCTCCAGGTGCTGCTGGTGGCGCTCTGGCTGGCCGTCCTGGCAGTGAGCCTGGCCCTCCCCGCGGGGGCGCCGGGCGACGAATCCACCTGGTCCGACGCTTCTCCGCCGGCGCACCGGGGGCCCCGGTCGGCCGAACGGCCCCCGGGCCGGGAGCCGGCATGACCGCACCCGACGACCCCCGCACCCGGGCGCGCTTTCTGCGCGTCGACGGCGTCCCGCTGCACGTCCGCACCGAGGGCAGCGGCCCGGTCTGCCTGCTCACCGGGGGCCTCGGCAGCAGTTGGTTCGACTGGGACCTGGTCGTCCCCTTCCTCACGCCCTACCGCACCGTGGTCCGCTTCGACCGGCCCGGCTACGGGCTGAGCGCCCCCGAGCCCGCCACCGGGCGGCCCGCCCCGACGGCCGCCGGCGAGGCCGAGCGGATCCGCGCGGTGCTGGACGGCCTCGGGCTGCGCGGGCCCTGCATCGTCGTCGGCCACTCGCTGGCCGGCTTCCACGTCGAGGCCTTCGCCCGGCTGCATCCCGACCGGGCCGCCGGGCTGGTCCTGGTGGACAGCAGCGTCGAACCGGCGGCCCGGCCGTACCCGGCCCCCGGAGCGCGCGACCTGGCGGCCCGGGCGCTCGCGGGCGCCGCCACCGCCGTCGCCGTGCCGTACCTGCTCGGCCCGGCCGCCCGCCGGCTGACGGCCCGGCTGTCCACGGTCTGCCGCGAGGACCTCGCCCCGGCGCCGCTGGTGCGGCACTGCTACCGCACCGGCCGGGCCCTGCGCGCCCTGCTGCGGGAGAACGCGCGCTACCTCGACCTGGCCGCCGAGGTGGACGGGCTGCGGCGCACCCGGCCGCTGCCGGAGGGCCTGCCGGTCACCGTGCTCGCCGCCGACGACGGCTGCCGCAGCCGCCGTACCGAGGAGTGGCTGGCCGGCCAGCGGGAGCTCGCGGCGCTGCTCGGGGCCGACTACCGCACCACCGCCCCGGCCGGGCACCTGGTGATGTTCGACCGCCCGGACGCGGTGGCCTCCGCCGTCCTGGACACCGGCTGAGGCCGGGCACCCGCTGCGGCGCCTACTGCGGCGCCTACTGCGGCGCCTACTGCGGCGCCTACTGCGGCGCCTACTGAAAGGCCCACTGAAACGCCTCAGGCCGCCCACCGAAGTGAGCGGCCTGAGACCTTGCCATGTGCGCCGCCAGGGACTCGAACCCCGGACCCGCTGATTAAGAGTCAGCTGCTCTAACCAACTGAGCTAGCGGCGCCTGCTGACTCGGAGAACTTTACACGGCGCCCGGTCGATCCGCCGAATCGCTTTCGAGTGGTCACCCGTAGTGATCGCCCATGGTGACCGCCCGTAGTGATCACCCCCAGCGATCGCGGGCGGCCGGCTACGACTCCGGGTAGTGGCAGGCCGCCTGGTGGTCCTGTGCCGGGGTGTCGCCGAGAAGCGCCGGCCGTTCCTGTTCGCACCGCGTGCGGGCGGCCGGGTCGGTGAGGCGGGCGTACACCGGGCAGCGGGTGCGGAAGGGGCAGCCGGTGCGGCGCTCGGTGGGGGAGGGCGGGTCGCCGGCGAGCAGGATGCGGTCGCGGGCGCGCTCGGCGGCGGGGTCGGGCAGCGGGACGGCGGAGAGCAGGGCGCGGGTGTAGGGGTGCCGGGGGCGGTCGAAGACGGCGGAGACCTCGCCCTGTTCGACCGTCCGCCCGAGGTACATGACGCTGACCCGGTCGGCGAGGTGCCGGATCACCGAGAGGTCGTGCGAGACGAACAGGTAGGAGAGGCCGAGTTCGGCCTTGAGCGCTTGCAGCAGGTTGAGCACCCCGGCCTGGATGGAGACGTCCAGGGCGGAGACCGGTTCGTCCAGGACCAGCAGTTTCGGCCGGACGGCCAGGGCCCGGGCGATGGAGACGCGCTGGCGCTGCCCGCCGGAGAACTGGTGCGGGTAGCGGGCGGCGTGGTCCGGGTCGAGGCCGACCTGGTGCAGCAGTTCGGGCACCCGGCGGGCGATCTCCTCGCGGGCGGCGTGCTGGGCGCGCAGCGGTTCGGCGATGATGTCGCCGATCGGCATCCGCGGGTCGAGGCTGGCCATCGGGTCCTGGAAGACGATCTGCAGTCGGGCGCGCAGCCGGTGGGCCTCGGCGCGGGAGAGCTTGGCGGTGTCGTGGCCGAGCAGTTCGATCCGGCCGGTCTCGGGGGCGGTGAGGTTCAGCAGTTCGAACAGCGTGGTGGACTTGCCGGAGCCGGACTCCCCGACCAGGCCGAGGGTTTCGCCCTCCCGGAGGTCCAGGTCGACGCCGTCCACCGCGTAGACCTCGCCGACCCGGCGCTTGAACACCGTGCCCTTGAGAAGCGGAAACGTTTTGCCAAGGCCGCTCACCGCCAGCACCGGCGTCCGCGAGCCCCGGTCCCCCCGGTCCCCCCGGTCCCCCCGGCCCTCCGGAGCGGCCGACGGGGCCGGAAGCGCCGGCACCGGGTAGACGTCGGCCGGCGCGGGCCGCCGCTCGGCCAGCTCCGCCGACCGGACGCACGCCGCCAGGTGCCCGTCGCCCCCGGCCAGTTCCGGCTCCGCCGCCGAGCAGCGCTCCTCCGCGAGCGGGCAGCGGGCGGCGAACGGGCAGCCCGGCGGCAGGTCGGCCATCGGGGCGGGTGCGCCGGGGATCGGGACGAGCGGGCCGCCGAGCCCGTCCAGCCGGGGCACCGCGCCGATCAGGCCGAGTGTGTACGGGTGGCGCGGGGCCGCGAACAGCTCGTCCACCCCGGCGGTCTCGACCACCCTCCCCGCGTACATCACCGCGACCCGGTCGGCCATCCCGGCGATCACCCCGAGGTCGTGGCTGACCAGGACGAGGGCCGCGCCGGTCTCCCGCTGTGCGGTGCGCAGCACGTCCAGCACCTGGGCCTGGATGGTGACGTCCAGCGCGGTGGTCGGCTCGTCGGCGAGCAGGATGTCGGGGTCGTTGGCGATCGCCATGGCGATCATCGCGCGCTGGCGCATGCCGCCGGAGAACTCGTGCGGGAAGCTGTCCAGGGCCCGTTCGGGGGCCGGGATGCCCACCAGGTCGAGGAGTTCGGCGGCCCGGCGGCGGGCGGCGGCCCGGTCGACCCGCTGGTGGATGCGGACGGCCTCGGCGATCTGGTCGCCGATCCGGTAGACCGGGGTGAAGGCGGACAGCGGGTCCTGGAAGACCATGGCGATCCGGCGGCCGCGGATCGCGGCGAGCTCCTTGCCGGGCAGCCCGACCAGTTCCCGCCCGTCCAGTCGCACCGAGCCCTGGACGCCGGCCGTCTTGGGCAGCAGTCCGAGCACGGACAGCGCGGTGACGGACTTGCCGGAGCCGGACTCGCCGACGATGCCGAGGGTCTCGCCGCGCCGCAGGGTGAGGTCCACCCCACGGACGGCGGGGACGGGGCCGTGCGGCCCGGCGAAGTCCACCCGCAGGTCGCTGACGGCGAGCAGGGGGGTGTCGACGGTGGTGGTCACGGCTTCTTCCTCCGGGCGGAGCGGCGGCGGGGCGCGCCCCCGGCGGTGGGGTCGAGGGCGTCGCGCAGCCCGTCGCCGATCAGGTTGACGGCGAGGACGAACAGCACCAGCAGCCCGGCGGCGAAGTAGAACAGCCAGGGGAACACCGGGGCTTCGCTGGTCCCGGCGGCGAGCAGGGTGCCGAGCGAGACGTCCGGCGGTTTGACGCCGAAGCCGAAGTAGGAGAGCGCGGTCTCGCTCATCACGGCGCCGCCGACCGCGATGGTGGCGTCGATGATGAGGAAGGAGGCGACGTTCGGCAGGATGTGGCGGGTGATGATCCGCAGCGGCCGCACCCCCATGAACCGTGCGGCGCGGACGAATTCGCGCTCGCGCAGCGAGATGGTCATTGAGCGGACCACCCGGGCGGTGATCATCCAGTTGAACAGGGCGAGCAGCAGCACGAAGGCGATCCAGCCGGCGCTCTTCAGCCGGGGCGAGACGATGGTGATGATCAGGAAGCTGGGGAAGACCAGCAGCAGGTCCACCGCGAACATCAGCGCGCGGTCGGCCCAGCCGCCGAAGTAGCCGGCGCAGGCGCCGACCAGGGAGGCCAGCACGGTGGAGAACAGCGCCACCAGCAGGCCGATGACCAGCGACTTCTGCAGGCCGCGGACGGTCTGCGCGAAGACGTCCTGGCCGATCCCGTTGGTGCCGAACCAGTGCTCGGCGGTCGGCGGTTGGTGCAGCGCGCCGAAGTCGGGGGCGGCGTAGTCCCAGGGCGTCAGGTACGGCCCGCCGAAGGCGAGTGCGAACAGCAGCAGGACGATCACGGCTCCGGCGACGGCCCCGCGGGCGGCGAGCAGCCGGGCGAGGACGAGCCGGGCCCGGCCGGTGGTGCGGGGGGCGGCGGCCGGGGCGGCCGGGTCCACGGCGACGGTGGTCACGTCAGTTCACCTCCGGTCAGGACCGCACGCGCGGGTCGAGGGCGGCGTGCAGGGTGTCGGCGAGGAAGCCGGAGGCGAGGACGACGACGGCGGTGAACAGGTTGACGGCGACGACCGAGTTGACGTCCTGTTCGTTGATCGACTGGATCAGCCACTCGCCCATGCCGTGCCAGCCGAAGATCGTCTCGGTGAAGATCGCGCCGGTGAAGATGCCCAGGAAGCTGTAGGCGAACATGGTCGACATCGGGATCACCGCGGTCCGCAGCCCGTGTTTGACCAGCGCCCGGCGGCGGGTGAGCCCCTTGGCCTCGGCGGTGCGCAGGTAGTCGGAGCCGAGCACGTCGAGCATGGTGCCGCGCTGGTAGCGGCTGTAGGTGGCGAGGCCGCCGAGTGCGAGCGAGATGGTGGGCAGCAGCAGGTGCAGCGCCCAGTCGGCGAGGTGGGCGCCGAGGCCGCCGGTCAGTCCGGGGGTCTCGTAGCCGGTGAACGGGATGACGTCGTGGCCGGCCGCGTCCTTGGCGGCGATGGCGCCGTTCTTGAGGAACAGCGCGACCAGGAAGACCGGGGTGGAGAGCAGGACGAAGGAGAGCACGGTGAGCAGCCGGTCGGAGATCCGGTACTGGCGGACGGCGCTCCAGGCCCCGGCGGCGATGCCGAGGACGATGCCGAGCAGGCTGCCGAGCAGCAGCAGCCGCAGCGAGACCCAGACCCGGCGGCCGAAGTCGTCGGTGACCGGGGTGTCGTGGATGGTCCGGCCGAGGTCGCCGTGGAGCAGCCCGTCGGCCCAGTGGCCGAAGCGTTCGACGACCGGGGTGCGGTCGTTCAGGTTGAGCGCGGTGAGCTGGCGCTCGACCGACTCGGCGGCCGGGCGGGGGACCTTGGCGTCGAAGTAGGTGCGCGGCTGGAGGGCGGTCGCGGAGATCGCGTACGCCAGGAAGACGGCGGCGATCAGCAGCACCGCGTAGTAGCTCAGGCGCTTCGCCAGGTAACGGAACATCAACGGCCGCCCGGGGTGGGGGAGGGGCCGACGCGTCTGGTGGGCATCGGGTGGTTGGCCTTCGGTCGGGGCCCGTTCAGGCCTTCGGACGGCAGGGGGACGGGGCGGTACGGGGAAAGCGCAGGTCAGAGTCTGGCACCGGTGCGAGGCCGGGGTGTTGCGGCGGTATTGCCGCGGATGACTTCTGGATCAGGTGTGCGGTCCTCCCCCTGGTGACGGAACTGATCGGCTGTTACGTTCTGCTGGCCCGGTGCCGACTTGGCTGCCCACGCTCAAGCCCCGCCACACCTCGCGCGGCACAACTGCCCGTTACCGCCCGTTTCGAAGACCTCACCAGGGGGACTCCATGGACGCTTCCACCACGGCCCGCCGCCTCGGCCGGGCGACGGCCCTCGCCGTCGCCGTCGCGCTGGCGGTCACCGCGTGCACCTCGGGCGGGGGCGGCTCGGCCGACAAGGTGGCGAAGAGCGAGCCGCCCCGGCAGGACTCCCAGGACATCAACGCCAAGCCGCTGGACCAGGTCAAGGACGGCGGCGAGGTGCGGTTCCCGCTGTACCAGTGGATCACCCAGTGGAACCCGTTCCAGGTGGACGGCACCTACGGCGACGCGGTCTCGATCATGCGCGCCCTGGAGCCGTCGCTCTTCAACACGGACGCCTCCGGCACCTTCCAGCCCGACACCGACTACCTGCTGGACGCCAAGGTCACCTCGACCTCGCCCGAGGTGATCACCTACAAGCTCAACCCCAAGGCCAAGTGGTCGGACGGCAAGCCGCTCAGCTACCTGGACTTCAAGGCCGACTGGCAGGCCAGCAACGGCAAGGACCCGGCGTACAACATCGCCGACCCGTCCGGCTACGAGCAGATCTCCGCCGTCGAGCAGGGGGCCGACCCGAGCGAGGTGAAGGTGACCTTCTCCGAGCCGTACGCGGACTGGCAGAACCTGTTCCGCCCGCTGATCCCGGCGGCCGGCATCGCCACCCCGGACGACTTCAACAAGGGCTGGGTGGAGAAGATCCCGATCACCGCGGGCGCGCTGAAGATCGGTGTGGCGGACAAGACCGCGCAGACCCTCACCCTCGTCCCGGACCCGGCCTGGTGGGGCACCAAGGCCAAGGCGGACAAGATCACCTTCCGGGTGATGACCCAGTCCGCGACCACCCAGTCGTACCTCAACAACGAGATCGACCTCGCCACGGCCGGCACCGCCGCCGCGTACGGGCAGCTCAAGGACGCCAAGGACACCGCGATCCGGGCCGCCAGCCCGTGGGACGAGGTGCACATCTCCTTCGGCTCCGGCGGCGCGCTGGCGGACCAGAAGGTCCGCCAGGCGCTCGGCAAGGCGCTCGACCGGTCCGCGCTGATCAAGATCGCCAACAATGGCGTGCCGGTGGAGTTCAAGCCGCTCGGCAACCACATCTTCATGCCCAACCAGACCGGCTACCAGGACAACTCGGGCGAGTGGGCGAAGTTCGACGTCCCCGCCGCCAAGAAGCTGCTGGACGACGCCGGTTGGAAGGAGGCGGGCGCCGGCCAGCCGCGCACCAAGGACGGCCAGTCACTGCAACTGCACTGGACGGTCAACGAGTCCACCCCGCAGGCCCAGATCGACCTGGCCACCGCCGCCGCCGCGATGTGGCTGCAGGCCGGGGTCAAGGTGAGCCTGGACAAGGTGCCCGCCAACGACTTCTTCACCAAGTACGTGAACCCGGGCAAGTTCGAGATCGCGAGCTGGCGCAACACCGACTCGTTCCCGCTCTCCAAGAGCCTGGGCAACTTCCGTCTGCCGGTGGGGGACAACACCTTCAACAACCCCTCGCGGATCGGCAGCCAGGAGGTCGACGACCTGCTCAAGAAGGCGGCCGGGACGGTCGACCCGGTGGAGGCCGCGAAGCTCTACAACCAGGCCGACGCGAAGATCTGGGAGCTCGGCCACACCGTCGAGCTCTACCAGCGGCCGACCGTGGTGGCGACGCGCAAGGGCCTCGCCAATTACGGTGCCTTCGGCCTGGCCGGGGAGGACTACGCCAAGGTCGGCTGGGAGAAGTAGTCCCCGCCGCGGACGCGGCGAGAGCGAACGGGCGGCAGGCGCTGGCGAGCAGCGCGGTGATCACGAGGCCGGTGGTACGGACACGGGAAGGTCGGCTCTGCCGCCCCCGTTCTCCTGCCACCGGCCTTGACCTTCCGCGTTGCCCGCAGGCCGCCCGTGTCGTGGGGCCCCGCAAGGCCCGCGCTCGCTTCCAACCGGGGACGAATCTAGCGGGGCCGTCCGGCCGGCCGCGGCGCAGCGCGCGGGGCGCGCCCGGAAACCCGCCGCGCTGTCACCCGGTTCGCGCACCGGGGCGTCAACTACGGCTGACGGCAAGGAAAAAAGGGGACGAACGGCGCAATCGACCCCGGGATCGCGAACCGCTGCGCCCGTCGCGCCGGTGCGTGCGCGGGGCCCGGGCCGCTGCCAGGATGCGCGGGACAGCCAGCCCCTCCCGAACCCGGAGCAGCACCGATGGCCAGCGAATCCGCCGCCGCCCCCCACCCGCGCCCCGTCGACCCGCCCCCGGTGCGCCGGATGGTCCCGCGCGCCCGGGACGAGCCGCACCGGGTCGCCACCCCGCTGGAACTCTTCTTCGACCTCTGCTTCGTGGTCGCCGTCGGCCAGGCCGGGCGCGAACTCGCCCACTCCCTGGCGGCCGGCCACTACGGCGACGGCCTGCGCGGCTACGCGATCGCTTTTTTTGCGATCTGGTGGGCCTGGATGAACTTCACCTGGTTCGCCTCCGCGTACGACTGCGACGACGTGCCGTACCGGGTCACCACGCTGGTGCAGATCGCCGGGGTGCTGGTCCTCGCGGCCGGGGTGCCACGGCTGTTCGCCACCCAGGACCTGACGCTGGCGATCGCCGGGTACGTGGTGATGCGCCTGGCGATGGTCACCCAGTGGCTGCGCGCGGCGGCCGCCGAGCAGGGCGAGGCGCGCCTGGTCGCCGTGCGGTACGCGGTCGGGATCGCGCTCTGCCAGGTGGGCTGGGTGGTGGTGGTGCTGCTGCCGGACGCCGTCCGGCCGGTGGTCATCCCGCTCGGGGTGCTGTGCGAGCTGGCCGTGCCGGTGGTCGCCGAACTGCGGATGCAGACCTCCTGGCACCCGCACCACATCGCCGAGCGGTACGGGCTGTTCACCCTGATCGTGCTCGGCGAGACGGTGGCGGCCGCGACGGTCGCGGTGCAGTCGGCGGTGGACGAGCACGAGGAGCTGGGCCGGCTGCTCCCGGTGGCGATCGGCGGCCTGCTGATCTGCTTCGCGGCCTGGTGGATCTACTTCGTCCGGCCGGTCCACGAGCACCTGCGCTCCAACCGGCAGGCCTTCGCCTGGGGGTACGGCCACTACCTGGTGTTCGGCGCGGCCGCCGCGATCGGCACCGGGCTGGAGGTGGCCGTGGAGTCGGCCGTGCACCAGGCGGAGATCTCCGCGACGGCCGCCACCGCGACGGTCACCGTGCCCACCGCGCTCTACCTGCTCACGGTCTGGCTGCTGCACTCCCGGCACACCAAGACCGGCGCGGCGCAGGCGCTGGCCCCGACCGGGGCGGTGCTGGTGCTGGCCTGCACCGCGCTCGGCGGTTCCGGCGTGCTGGCGGCGGGCCTGGTCTGCGCGCTGACCGTGGCGGTGGGCGTGCTGCTGCACAGCCGGGAGGGCTGACGGGGGCGCTGGGCGGGTCTGGGGTGCCCGGTGGTTCTGGGGAGCCCGGCCGTCGTTGGGCCCGGCCGTCGTCCGCCGGCCGGGCGGCCAGGTGATGCTCAGGCGCAGTCCAGCAGGATCGGCTCGTGCCGGGCCAGCCAGGCCAGGTAGGCCGGGTTGACCTTGGCCAGGTCCAGGTAGGCGGCGCGCAGTTCGCCGTACAGCGCGTCCAGCGCGGGCTGGCTGAGCGCGCGCGGGCGCCAGGTGAGCAGCAGCCGGACGGCCAGCGGGTCCCCGTGCACGGGGCGCACCACCGTGCCGGGCCCGGGGGCGGAGGTCGGCTGGCAGGGGCGGACGGCCTCGCCGGAGGCGACCAGTTCGGCGGCGGTGGCGTTGTCCCGCACCTGGACCACCCGGGGGTTGAGCCCGGCCTCGCTGAACACCCGGCGCATCGCCGCGTACTCGTGGTCGGCGGTCGGGTCGACCATCCAGGTGTCCTCGGCGAGGTCGGTCAGGTGGACGACCGGGCGGGCGGCGGCCGGGTGTCCGGCGGCGAGCGCGACGAACTGCGGCTCACGGGCCATCAGCACCCGGTGCTCGGCGTCCGGCGGCACCCGTAGCGGGAAGCCCTCGCTCTCGTAGACGAAGGCCACGTCCAGCTGGTCGGCGGCGACCATCCGCAGCAGGGCGCTGGCCGAGACGTCGACGTGGATGGTGGTGTCGGTGTCCGGCAGCCGTTCGTGCACCCGGCGCAGCCAGGCCGCGACCGCCCGGCTGCCGACGCTGCCGATCCGCAGCCGGCGCTGCCGCCCGGGGCCGGCCGCGTCGCGGGCCTCCTGGCGGGCGGCGGCCACCAGCGCGGCCATCTCGGTGATCACCGGCCGGGCCCGGGACAGCACCGAGTGGCCGAGCGCGGTGGGCCGGCTGCCGGTCTGCTCGCGGGTGAACAGGGTGCCGCCGATGGCCCGTTCGATGCGGTGCAGCTGGGTGGTGAGGGAGGGCTGGGTCATGCCGAGCTGGAGCGCGGCCTTGCGGAGGCTGCCGGTGTCGGCGATCGCGCACACCACCCGGAGGTGTCTCACGTCGAGCTCCACGCCCGGAGCATAGACGCCACCCGGCCACATCGCCAAGGACATGACAGAACAAAGCGCGGCAGGAGGGCACGTGGCGGGCCCCGCCGGTATGCGGCCGTGCTATCGCCGGTTGACATCATCCGCCGCGGGCCCGGGCGGGTCGAAGCTCAGGGGCAGCGAAACCGCCCCGGCCCCACCGGGGCGCCCCCACCGTCGCCGCAGCCGTGTCCGGCCCCCACCGGCCCCGGCGGTTCGGCGTACCGCGAATCCGGAGCCCCCACATGAAGCGATCCGTGCTGTCCGCCGCGCTCGGCCTGGCCCTCGCGGCCGGTCTCGCCGTGCTGCCCACCACTGCCGCGTCCGCCGCCACCCCCGGCCCGGCCGTCCAGGGCTACACCGCCTCCACGTACGCCGGTTCGGCCGCCGAGGCCGCGAACAACCAGGCGTTCTTCCACGCCGTGATGGCCTCCGCCAAGGCCAAGCAGGCCGCCAACCCGTGGCTGCAGACCGTCACCGTCACCTACGACACCGCCAGCGCGCCCTCCTTCACCAGCCAGATATCCCAGGCCGCGCAGATCTGGAACAGCTCGGTCAGCAACGTCCAGCTCCAGGCGAGCAGCGGCACCGGCGACTTCTCGTACTACGAGGGCAACGACAGCCGCGGCTCCTACGCCAGCACCGACGGCCACGGCCACGGCTACGTCTTCCTCGACTACCAGCAGAACCAGCAGTACAGCTCGCTGCGCGTCACCGCGCACGAGACCGGGCACGTGCTCGGCCTGCCCGACAATTACTCCGGCCCGTGCAGCGAGCTGATGTCCGGCGGCGGCCCCGGCCCGTCCTGCACCAACCCCTACCCCGACAGCAACGAGCGCGGCCAGGTCGACAGCCTCTGGTCGAACGGCGTCGATTCCGTGAACTAGGGGAGTCGCGAACTCGCCGCTGAAACAGGGAAGTTGCCGACGCCCTTCGGGTGCGGCGGGCCGCCCGGCCGGAATCGGGTGGCCCGCCGCTCGGTTGCTTCCCCGATCGGGAGCCTAACCGCCGGTGGAGCGGAATGCCAGGGGCACGCGCGAGTCAAGGTCGGTTAAAGACATCTCAAATCGCTTTACCGCAAGGGGTATTGATCGAAGCTATCGCGGGTTGACATCATCCGCCCGCCCGCCGGGCTGCCCGAAGCTCTGGGGACATCACCCGCTGACCAGGTGTCCCCCAGGGCCGGCCCCCAACCGGCCACGGCACCACCGGAATCGGAGCCCCCACATGAAGCGATCCGTGCTGTCCGCCGCGCTCGGCCTGGCCCTCGCGGCCGGTCTCGCCGTGCTGCCCACCACCGCCGCGTCCGCCGCCACCCCCGGCCCGGCCGTCCAGGGCTACACCGCCTCCACGTACGCCGGTTCGGCCGCCGAGGCCGCGAACAACCAGGCGTTCTTCCAGGCCGTGATGGCCTCCGCCAAGGCCAAGCAGGCCGCCAGCCCGAACCTGGCGACCGTCGTCGTCACCTACGACGCCAGTTCGGCACCGAGCTTCCGCACCCAGATCGCCAACGCCGCGCAGATCTGGAACAGCTCGGTCAGCAACGTCCAGCTGCGGTCCGGCTCGGGCGGCGACTTCGCCTACTACGAGGGCAACGACAGCCGCGGCTCCTACGCCAGCACCGACGGCCACGGGCGCGGCTACGTCTTCCTCGACTACCAGCAGAACCGGCAGTACAACTCGGTCCGGGTGACCGCGCACGAGACCGGGCACGTGCTCGGCCTGCCGGACCACTACTCCGGCCCGTGCAGCGAGCTGATGTCCGGCGGCGGCCCCGGCACCTCCTGCACCAACCCGTACCCGAACGGCACCGAGCGCAGCCGCGTCAACTCCCTCTGGGCGCGCGGCTGATCGTCCGCCAGGCGCCCCGGCCCGGCCGCAGCCCGCAGCGGCCGGGCCGGGGCGCCGTCGTCCGGAGGCCGTCGCCCTTCGGCGGGTGGTCGTCCGGCGGGTCGTCGTCCCGACCGTTGTCGGTGCCGCGTGCGAGCATGCGGGCGAGACCCGTTCGCCCCCGACCGTGAGGTGCCACCGCCATGCCGCGTTCCGCCCCCGACCAGCTCACCGACCTGCCGTACGCGGACCTACTCCGCCCCCACACCGGGCGGCTGCGCAGCGACGAGCGGTACGACACCACGCACTTCGACGGCGGCGAGCACACCGACGAGTCGGCGGCCGGGGCGGCGTTCCTGGAATGCGCCTTCACCGGGGTCGCGCTCAGCGGGGTCAAGCTGCGCCAGGCCCGGTTCAACGAGGTCTGGGTGCAGGCCGGCCGCTGGGTGGCCTGCGACCTGAGCGACACCGAGTGGCAGGACAGCGCCTTCGTCGGCGGCGTGCTGGCCGGGGTCGCCGGATACGGCTCGGCGCTGCGCCGGGTGGTGTTCCGCGGCTGCAAGCTGGAGGCGGTCAACCTGCGGGCGGCCGTGCTGCGGGACGTCGTGTTCGAGGACTGCCTGCTGCGCGACGTGGACTTCGGCGAGGCTAAGCTGACCGAGGTGTCCTTCCCCGGCTCCACGCTGGAGGAGGTCCGGCTGCGCGGCGCCACCCTGAAGAAGACCGACCTGCGCGGGGCCGCCCGGCTGGGCCTCGCGGACGGCCACCAGGGGCTGCGCGGCGCGGTCATCAGCTCCACCCAACTGCTGGAGCTGGCACCGCAGTTCGCCCAGGCGCTGGGAATCGAGGTCAAGGACCGCTGACCAGCCGCCCGCTCCGTCCCTCCCCGCCGTTTCCGCCGCCCGTTCAGCCCGGCGTCGCTCGGTGACACCCGGACGAACAGTCCGCCAACCCTGCCGCGCGCATCTGGTGGGCGCCTCCGGCCGGGGTGGAAGATGCTGCGCGATCGATGAGCCCCGACTTGTGTACACAACATCGCCAGATCGCCAATGAAGGGACGGGCCGGGCTGATGGCCGAGCTGAGTCGTAGGAAGTTCGTCACGCTGTCCGGTGCCGCCGCGGCGGGACTCGCCGTGGCCGGCACCAGCGCCGCAGGGGCCGCCCCCGGCGCACCCGCGGTGGCCTCCACCGCCACGCTCCAGCAGACCGGCACCATCAACGACGTGCAGCACGTGGTGATCCTGATGCAGGAGAATCGCAGCTTCGACCACTACTTCGGCACCCTGCGCGGGGTGCGCGGCTTCGCCGACCGCAGCGCCATCCAGATAGCCGGCGGCTACAGCGTCTTCAACCAGCCCAACGGCCTGCTCGGCCGCCAGTACCCGTGGCAGTTCAGCCAGACCAAACCGGCCGGCGGCGCCGACCCCGAGCGCCTCGCCCAATGCAATGGGGACCTCAGCCACGGCTGGAGCGATCAGCACAAGGCCTGGAACAGCGGCAAGATGGACTCCTGGGTCGCCGCCAAGGGCAACGTCCGCACCCTCGGCTTCCTCACCCGCCAGGACATCCCGTTCCACTACGCGCTGGCCGAGAACTGGACCATCTGCGACGCCTACCACTGCTCCGTGCTCAGCGCGACCGGCCCCAACCGCACCTACCACTGGTCCGGCCAGATCGACCCGGCCGGCAGCGCCGGCGGCCCCGCGTACGACGGCGGCGACGAGAAGGGCCTGCGCTGGCAGACCTACGCGGAGGCACTGGAGAGCGCCGGCGTCAGCTGGAAGGTCTACCAGAACGCCGCCGACAACTACGGCGACAACGCCCTCGCGTACTTCACCCAGTTCTCCGGCGCCCCGGCCGGCAGCCCGCTGGCCGTCAAGGGCATGGGCTCGGTGCCCAAGGCCACCGGCAGGACCCCGGACGACATCGCCGCCGCGATCAAGGCCGACGTGCTGAACGGCACCCTCCCGCAGGTCTCCTGGATCGTCCCCGACCAGGCCTCCTCCGAACACCCGTACGCCACCCCCGCCGACGGCGCGCACTTCGTCCACCTGGTGATCGACGCGCTGAACGCCGACCCGAACGTCTTCAACTCGTCCGTCCTGTTCATCAACTACGACGAGAACGACGGCTTCTTCGACCACGTCCCGCCGCCGGCCGCCCCGGCCGGCACCCCGGGCGAGTTCTACAACGGCACCAACATCGGCCTCGGCTTCCGCGTCCCGATGATCGCCGTCTCGCCCTGGACCCGCGGCGGCTGGGTCAACTCCGAGACCTTCGACCACACCTCCGTGCTGCGCTTCCTGGAGACCTGGACCGCCGCCCTCGGCACGCCCGCGCAATGCCGGAACATCAGCGACTGGCGCCGACGCGTCTGCGGCGACCTGACCAGCGCGTTCGACTTCGCCAACCCGGTCTACGGCCTGCCCGGGCTGCCCGACACCTCGCAGACCATCGGCCTGTCGGCGTGCGGCCCGCTGCCCAACCCGGCCCCGGTCAACAACCAGCTCCCGATCCAGGAGACCGGCACCCGGCCGGCCCGCGCCCTGCCGTACCAGCCGAACGCCAACCTGGACCACCTGGAGTTCGGCTCCGGCGGGGTCATGAAGGTCTGGATCGCGATGGACAACGGGGGCACGGCAGCGGCGAAGTCCGCCCACTTCGCCGCCTACGCCAACGCCTACCGCAGCGGCGGCCCCTGGCAGTACACCGTCGACCCGGGCGGCACCACCAGCGACTTCTTCAACTGCGGCACCAACTTCGGCGGCGGCCCCTACGACCTGACGGTCGTCGGCCCCAACCGCTTCCTGCGCCGCTTCAAGGGCGACGCCACCAAGGCCGGCAAGAACGCGGCCGTCACGGCGTCGTACGCGGTCGAGCCGGGCACCGGCAAGCTCGCCGTCTACTTCAAGCTCGCCAACTCCGGTGCGACGCCCATGACCTTCACGATCGCGTCGAACAACTACCGCACGGACGGCCCCTGGACGTACCAGGTCCCCGCCGGCGGCAACGTCACCGATTTCTTCAACGCCGCGGCCTACAACAACGGCTGGTACGACTTCACGGTGACGGTCGACGCCGACAGCACCTGGTCCCAGCGCTTCACCGGCCACCTGGAAACGGGCACCCCCAGCATCACCGGCTGACGCCCCAGGCCCCGCTGCCCGCTCCCTCGGGTGGCGGGGCCTCCACCCGCATCTGATTGGTCGTCAACTCGGCGCGGAATCGGCGCGGAATAGTATTCCGATCCGCCTGCCGACCTTATGGCCGTCCGGGATCCTGCCTACCGTGAGCCCAAGGCGCAGAAGGTATCGCGCCTGAAGTTCCGGACTATTCCCCGCTCAAGCGTCAGGGCCGCGCGGGGAGGATCGGGGAAACGGCCATGGGAACACGTGAACAGCACGGCGCCGGTCGCGCGCCCGGGCTGCGGGCCGCACGGAGGACGTCGATCTCGGTACTGTCCGCCTTCTGCTGCGCCGCCGCGCGGTCCAGCGCCTGCTCCGCCACCGCATACCGCCCGGCCACGAAGTGGCACCAGCCGAGGTACGCGGTCCCCATGGCGGCCGCACCGATCGCCGGGGCCCGCAGGGCGTACGGCGCGTCCTTGGCCGCCTGGACGGCCAACTCGGCCCGCGCCGCCACCATCGGAGTCACATCCGCGGAGGAGGAGATGTCCTCCAGCTTCCGCAACTGGACCAGCCCTGACTCCGCCTCGACGATCATCGCCCGGTCCACCAGACCCGGCCTGCGGGCCTGGAAGTCGGCCCGATCAGGATCGGCCGGAATCAGGCCGGACAGCGCGCCTCCCGCCCCCAGCGCCCCATCGATCAACCGGGCCAGCGCCGGATCCGGCATCCGGTCGCCCGACTCGAAACGACTGATGGTCGACTGGGACACGAACACCGTCGCCGCCAGCCTCGGCTGGGACATACCCGCCCGCCGGCGCAGCAGCCGCAACGTGCGCCCGAAGGACGTCAAACCCGCCTCCGCTCTTGGCCGTTCACCCACCTACCAAGTGCTGCCGGAGCCTACCCCCCGACCGGACAACTCGCCACAGCCCCAAGCAGATCGAGGAGCCGGACGCGCCCGGCGTCGGCAGCCGACGGTCACCCTCGCGGTGTGTCTTGCCGCCTCGGCCGTGCGTGGGTGAATAGCCGTTGGCGCTCGCCAAATCCTCCTGCCGCCACCCCCGTTCCTCTCGTGAGCTGCGGAGGAACGCACCGGACTGCTGCGGCCCCGGTCGATCTGCTCAACGACGCCAACGCGGCCGGACGGACGTGGAACTGCCCGAACTGCGCCCGGTGGGGCGTCGCCTGGTCGGCGGGCTACCGGGCGAACCAGCCGTTCGGGGCGATGGCCGGACTCCGCATCCCGGCGGCGTCGCGGCCGCCCAACCGGCCCAACTGATGTGGCGGACAGCTCAGACGAACGGGCCGCGTGGGAACCACGGGTCGCGGACCTCCCGGGGCCCGTCCGGCGTCAGCAGGGTGAGGGTGTACGGCGAGGCCGCGTACTCGGCGAGCTGGACCGAGCCGTAGCGGGTCTCCAGTTCGGCCTGGACCGGGACCGGCAGCCTACTGAGCGCCCGCCGCAGTTGCAGCGCGTCCCGGCGGCTGATCGGGTGCGGGGTGCGCAGGACCAGTCGCAGCGGGCTGAGCGGCCCGGCGACCGGTACGCCGGTGCCCAGTTCGTAGCCGACCGCGCCGATCGGGCCCCAGGACAGCCGGTGGTCCGCGACGATCCGGCCGACCGCCGGCAGCAGGGCCAGCGCCGGGATTCCGGCGACCCGTTCGGGGTCCAGCCGCCCGCACCGCCCGGCCAGCTGCTCGGGGCGCAGTGTCCGGGCGACTGCGGCCCAGGGCGCCAGGGCGTCCAGCCGCTGCCCGGGGCGGGGGCCGCGCACGATCACCGGGATCCACTGTTCGGGCGCGGCCTCCGGGTCCCGGGTGCAGCGTTGCGGGTGCGGGACGTCCGCCGGGGTGCCGACCAGGGAGGGGGCCCGGCCGACCGTCACCCACGGGTGCACGCGCAGCACGGCCCGCGCCCAGTCCGGCAGCTCGCCGCCCGCCAGCGGGTGCAGCGAACTGGGGCACTGCATCAGCAGCAGGTCGTGGGCGCCGGGCAGTCGCCCGTCCAGCGCGGCCAGCGGCCCGACCCGCCGGCGTGGCCCGTCGTGGGGGTCCTCGGTGGTGCGCCGGGCTTGGCGGGCGGAAGGTACGACGGTCACGGTGGGCTCCAGACGGTGGCGTCAGTTCGGCCGACGGCTCCAATCTGCGCCGGGCGGCCGCCTCCGCGCCACGGCCGTTGGGCGCGTTCACCAGGGACCAAAGGCTCAACGTGCGGCTCCGGGTGCCCGGTGTGAGAGTGGGGGAAGCCCGGTATCCGTTCGGAGGAGGAGTCATGGGCATCTTCGACAGGTTCCGCCACAAGGCGCACGAGGCGACCGGGCAGGACGCCGCCGAGCGTGCCGCCATCGCCCACGACGAGGCCGCGGACGCGTACAGCCCGGAGATCGAGCGGGCCCGCGAGACCCAGGAGGCCCGCGAGTCGGAGCGGCGTGCCCGTGCTGTCCAGGAGGAGGCCGACCGGCGCGCGGCCGAGAACATGACGGCCGAGGGCGACCCCTGGGGCTGAAACCCCAGGAGTCTCAGCGCCCTAAAACCTCCAGCCCCCGTCACCGCGCCCGCGGCGGCAGCGGCGGGCGCCGCAGGTCCGGCCTGGGGGTGTCCTCCGGCGGGGGCGCCGCGGCGGGCGCGTCCTCCAGCAGGTCCAGCGCGAGCTGGACGGCGGCGACCAGCTCGGGGTGGCGCCCGCGGGCCCAGTCGCGCGGGGTGCGCAGCACGTGCACGTCCGGTTCGACGCCGCGGTTCTCCACCGACCAGCCGAGTCCGCCTTCGAACCAGGAGGCGTTCTTGGGCACCGAGATCCGGGTGCCGTCGCCGAGGGTGTGCCGCCCGGTCATCCCGACGACCCCGCCCCAGGTCCGGTTGCCGACGACGGGGCCGAGGCCGAGCAGTTTGATCGCCGCGATGACCACGTCGCCGTCAGAGCTGGTCGCCTCGTCGGCGAGCGCCACGAGCGGGCCGCGCAGTGCGTGCCGGGGCCAGCGGACCGGCTGGCGGTCCCGGCCGAAGTCCCAGGCGAGGACGTGCCGGGTGAGTTTCTCCAGGACGAGTTCGGAGACGTTGCCGCCGGCGTTGCCGCGCACGTCCAGGACGAGTGCGGGCTTGTCCAGTTCGCGCCGCAGGTCGCGGTTGAACTGCGCCCAGCCGGAGCCGCCGAGGTCCGGGATGTGCAGGTAGCCGCACCGGCCGTCGCTGAACTCCCGTACCAGGAGGCGGCGTTTGGTCACCCAGTCCTGGTAGCGGACGGCCCGTTCGTCGGTCAGCGGGGTGACGGTGATCCGCCGTACCGGGCCGTCCGGGCTGCCGCGCAGGGCCAGTTCGACGGTGGTGCCGCCGGTGCCGGCCAGCAGTGGCAGCGGGCCGCGCACCGGGTCCACCGGGCGGCCGCCGACGGCGAGCAGTTCGTCGCCGTCCCGGACGCCCTGGGCGGCGAGCGGGGCGCGGGCGCGGGGGTCGGAGGTCTCGCCGGGCAGCACCCGTTCGACCAGCCAGCGCCCGTCGGGGGAGCGGTGTGCGTTGGCGCCGAGCAGGCCGAGCGGCTGCTGGCCGAGTGAGGGCCCTTCGGCGCGCCGGGACGGGGTGACGTAGGCGTGCGAGGTGCCGAGTTCGCCGAGGAGTTCGCGCAGCAGGTCGGCGAAGTCGTCGGGTGAGCAGACCCGCTCCAGCAGCGGCTCGTACTGGGCGGTCAGGGCGGGCCAGTCCAGGCCGGACATCCGCTCGTCCCAGAACTGGTCCCGGACGATCCGGGAGGCCTCGTGGTAGGCCTGGCGCCATTCGGCGGCGGGGTGCACGGTGTGGGTGATCCGTCGCAGGTCGACGGTGCTGCCGGCGCCGCCGGTGACCGGGACGATCCGCAGGGTCCCGGCCGAGTAGACCGCGATGGAGCCGCCGTCCCCGGAGACGGCGTAGCCGTCCAGCTTGTCGACCAGGGTGGTGCGGGTGCCCCGGGCGAGGTCGAAGTACTCCAGCGAGGGGCGGCCGGAGGTGTCGTCGGGGCTGGCGAAGGTCTGTCCGAGGGTGCCGGAGATCGGCCAGCGCAGCCAGATCAGGCCGCCGCGCACCGCGTCGGTGGCCGAGTACTTGGAGGCGATCACCGGGAACTGGAGCAGCCGCTCGCCGATGCCCTGCGGGTCGACGAGGACGGTGCCGTCGCCGCCGCCGTTGCCGCGCGGGGCGCCGTCCTCGGCGGGCGCGGCGAACGGGGACGGCGTGTCGGCGGTGAGCGGGACGAGGTAGGGGCGGCAGCCGAGCGGGAAGGAGAGGTCGCCGGTGTGCACGTCGTGGACGGGGTCGAAGCCGCGCCAGGACAGGAAGGCCAGGTAGCGGCCGTCCCGGGTGAACACCGGCTGCTCGTCCTCGAAGCGGCCGTCGGTGACTTCGGTGACCGGCCCGGGTGCTTCGGTGCGGGTGAGCCGGATCCGGCGCAGCGAGCGCCCGGCCACCGGCTGGGACCAGGCGATCCAGTGCGAGTCGGGGGAGAAGCGGGCGCTGGAGACCGGCCCGTAGCCGGAGGCGGCGAGTTCGCGGACGGCGCCGTCGTCGGCGGCGACCAGCAGCAGCCGCCCGTCGGAGGCGGCGACGGCGAGGTGGGCGCCGTCGGGGGAGGCGGTGAGTTCCAGGACGCGGCCGATCCGGTCGGCGGCGAGCACCCGGTGGCGGTGCTTCTCGGTCTCCTCGTGCCCCGGCAGCGGCATCACCTCGATCGCGTCGGCGCCCTCGGCGTCGGTGATCCAGGCGGCCTCGCCGGTGTGTCCGAGGATCACCGGCAGCCGGGTCCGCACCCCGGGGGTGTCGGCGAGCGCGCGGGCCGGGCCGTCCTTGTGGGTGAGCCAGTACTGGCTGCCGCGCACGGTGATCACCCCGGCCCGGCCGCTCTGGTCGCAGGCCAGGTCCTTGACCTGGGCGGCGGCGCCGACCTGGTACGGGCGGCGGCCGGCCCGGGCGCCGCCGAGCGGGACGGCGAGCCGGCGGGGGGCGGGGGCGTCCAGGCTGTCCAGCAGCCAGAGGTCGCCGGCGTGCTGGTAGACGATCCGGGTGCCGTCGGTGGCGGCCTCGCGGGCGTAGTAGGAGGCGTGGTCGGTGTGCCGGCGCAGGTCGGTGCCGTCGGGGCGGCAGGAGTAGACGTTGCCGATGCCCTCGTGGTCGGAGAGGAAGGCGATCCGCCCGGCGACGGGCATGGGTGAGGCGAGGTGGCCGGGGTGGTCGGCGAGGATCTGTTCGCCGTCCGCCCAGAGCCGGCCGGTGGCGCCGCCCCGGTAGCGCTTCCAGGCGGCGGGTTCGTGCGGGGCGGCGCCGGTGAGCAGCACGGTGCGTTCGCGGCTCATCTGGGCGTCGCCGACGGGGCCCCAGGGCATCCGGTGGCCGGGGGAGCCGTCGGGCGGCAGGGCGTGCGCCCAGGTGTAGTGGCCGAACGGCTCGTGGTAGGAGGTGACGGCGAGTACTTCGCCGTCCGGCAGCCAGCCGCGCACCCGGGTGTCCTGGCTGCCCCAGTGGCTGAGCCGTTCGGCCTCGCCGCCCTCGACGGGGGCGGTCCACACCTCGGGGGTCAGGTTCAGCCAGCTGGTCCAGGCGAGGGTGCGGCCGTCGGGGGAGAAGCGGGGGTGGCTGACCCGGGTGCGGTCGCAGCTGACCCGCCAGGCCCGGCCGGTGGCGCCGTCGGCGTCCAGCGGGGCGATCCAGACGTCGTCCTCGGCGGTGAAGGCGAGCAGCCCGCCGTGCAGGTGGGGGTAGCGGAGGTAGCCGGGCGGGGTCACCCCTCCATCCTTCGACGGGGTGTCACCCCCGGCAACCGGGGCGGCCCGTCGGGGCTGCCGGGCGGCTGGCGCGTAGGTCGCGGACCGGTCTGGACCATTGACACCGCAGTGCCGAATCCACTTCAGTGGTCTAGTCCAACTTGGGTGCCAGGCCGGGCCGTTCCCCCCCACTGGCGCGTGCTCCGGCGTGCCCTCGGACGTCCCCCACGACCGCGCCATCGCAGGAGCCCCCGCATGCGCAGAACCACACCCGCACCCGCCCCCGCCCGCCGGAAGCAGTCCCGCACCCTGCTCGCCGCCGGCACCGCCTCCGCCGTCGCCGCGGCCACCCTGGTCGGCGTCACCCTGGGCCTGGCGCCCGCCGCCTCGGCCGGCGAGTTCCTGGTCAACGGCGGCTTCGAATCCGGCTCGCTCGGCCCCTGGAGCTGCACCGGCAACTCCGGCAGCGTCGTCACCAGCCCGGTGCACGGCGGCGGCTACGCCCTCGCCGCCGCGGCCACCGCGGGCGACACCGCCCAGTGCGGCCAGACCGTCACCGTCGCCCCCAGCACCACCTACACGCTCAGCGCGTACGTCAACGGCTCGTACGTCTACCTGGGCGTCGACGGCGGCGGCCCCAGCACCTGGACCCCCGGCACCGGCGGCGGCTACCAGAAGCTCAGCGTCAGCTTCACCACCGGCGCCACCCAGACCAGCGCCACCGTCTACACCCACGGCTGGTACGGCCAGGGCACCTACTACGCGGACGACGTCTCGCTGGACGGGCCGGGCGCCCCCAGCCCGACGCCGACGCCCACCGGCACCCCGACGGGAACGCCGACCGGGACCCCGACGGGAACGCCCACCGGGACCCCGACCGGGACGCCGACGGGCACGCCCACCGGCACCCCGACCGGCACCCCGACCACCCCGCCGCCGCCCGGCAGCCACGCCCTGGTCGGCTACCTGCACGCCAGCTTCGCCAACGGCGCCGGCTACACCCGGATGGCCGACGTCCCGAACTCCTGGGACTTCATCGACCTCTCCTTCGGCGAGCCCACCTCCGTCACCTCCGGCGACATCCGGTTCAACCGCTGCTCCGTCACCGACTGCCCGACGGTGGAGTCCGACGCCGACTTCAAGGCCGCCATCGCCGCCAAGCGGGCCCAGGGCAAGAAGGTGCTGATCTCGATCGGCGGCCAGAACGGCCAGGTCCAGCTGACCACCACCGCCGCCCGCGACACCTTCGTCAGCTCGGTCTCGGCGATCATCGACAAGTGGGGCCTGGACGGCCTGGACATTGACTTCGAGGGGCACTCGCTCTCCCTCAACACCGGTGACACCGACTTCAAGAACCCGACCAGCCCGGTGATCGTCAACCTGATCTCCGCGCTGAAGACCCTCAAGGCCACGTACGGTCCGGGCTTCGTGCTGACCATGGCGCCGGAGACCTTCTTCGTCCAACTCGGCTACCAGTACTACGGTTCCGGCCCCTGGGGCGGCCAGGACCCGCGCGCCGGGGCGTACCTGCCGGTCATCTACGCGCTGCGCGACGACCTCACCCTGCTGCACGTCCAGGACTACAACTCCGGCTCCATCATGGGTCTGGACAACCAGTACCACTCGATGGGCGGCGCCGACTTCCACGTCGCGATGACCGACCTGCTGCTCAACGGCTTCCCGGTGGCGGGCAACACGAACAACGTGTTCCCGCCGCTGCCCGCCCCCAAGGTGGCCATCGGCATGCCGGCCACCACCAACGCCGGCAACGGCTACGTCGCCCCGGCCGAGGTGAACAAGGCCCTGGACTGCCTCACCAAGCTGGCCAACTGCGGTTCGTACGTGCCGCGTTCGGGCGCCCAGCCGAACCTGCGCGGGCTGATGACCTGGTCCGTCAACTGGGACCAGTTCGGCGGCCGGGAGTTCTCCAAGAACTTCGACGGCTACTTCCGCCGCTGAGGTGACGCCGGTGGGAACCGTGCTTGAACCTGACATCAGTGTGAGGATCGAGCATGGTTCCCATGGCGACCACACAGCTCCCGACTCCCGCAATCCGCAACGGTTTCCCGCTGCCCGCCCTGCTCGCCCTGGCCACCGCCGTCTTCGTCACCGCGCTCACCGAGACCCTGCCCGCCGGCGTGCTGCCCGGGATGAGCGGGGCCCTCGGCGTCGGCGAGTCGGCCGCCGGGCAGGCCGTCACCGTCTACGCGCTCGGGACCGCCGCCACCGCGATCCCGCTCACCGCGGCCACCGCCGGCTGGGGCCGCAAGCGGCTGCTGCTCACCGCGATGGCCGGCTTCGCCGCCGCCAACACCGTCACCGCGGCCTCCACGAACTACCCGCTCACCCTGGCCGCCCGCTTCCTCGCGGGCGTCGCGGCCGGCCTCGCCTGGGCGCTGCTGGCCGGGTACGCGCGCCGGCTGGTGCCGGTCGAGCAGCAGGGCCGGGCCATGGCCGTGGCGATGGCGGGCGTACCGGTGGCGTTGTCGCTGGGAGTGCCGGTCGGCACCTTCCTCGGCCAGGCGCTCGCCTGGTGGGTGCCCTTCCTGGCCATGACGGCACTGGCGCTCGGCGTGATCGGCTGGATCGCGGCCCTGCTGCCGGACCAGCCCGGACAACCCGCCGGTGAGCGCGCCCCGGTGCGGAGCGCGCTCACCGTGCCCGGGGTGGCGCCGGTGCTCACCGTGACGGTGCTCTTCGTGCTCGCCCACACCATCCTGTTCACCTACATCGCGCCCTTCCTCGACCGGACCGGCCTCGGCGACGCGACCGACACCGTGCTGCTGGTCTTCGGCCTGGCCTCGCTGGCGAGCATCTGGTTCACCGGCGCCCACATCCACCGCCGGCTAAGGCAGTTGACGATCGGCGGCGCGCTGCTGGTCGCCCTGACCGCGGGCCTGCTCGGCCTCTGGTCGCACAGCACACCGCTGGTGTACGCCGCCGCCGCGCTCTGGGGCCTGGGCTGGGGCGGCGCCCCGACCCTGCTGCAGACCGCCGTCGGCGACGCGGGCGGCGAGCGGGCGGACGCCGCCCAGGCGGTGCTGGTCACCCTGTGGAACGCCGCGATGGCGGGCGGCGGCGTGGTCGGCGGCCTGGTGCTGGGCCGCCTGGGCACCGGCGCCCTGCCCTGGACGGTGCTCGCCCTGATGCTGCCCGTCCTGGCGGTGGCCACCGCCGCCCGCCGCCACGGCTTCCCGGCCGAGCGCCGTTAGGCCCTGTCCGGCCGATCTTGCCGGGCCCGCGACTCCCCCAGCCTTCGGCCGGGAGGTACCCCCATTACGCATCCCGCTTGGACGCACGCCCGAATCGCCCAAGTACGCCCAGTACGAGGACGATCCGGGCGCACGCCCAGCCGGGCGCCCAACGCCGCGGGCTGATCCGCCAAGATCGACCGGACAGGACCTAGCGCAGCTGCAGCCCGTTGGTCAGCAGTTCGGCGACCAGCTCGGGCCGGGCCGTCGCGACCGATCCCGCCGAGTACGGCGGCTGCGGGTCGTACTCGATGACCAGCTGGATCGCCTCCGCGGTCGCGTCCCCGGCCATCAGTCCGGTCAGCGTCAGCGCGAGGTCGATCCCGGCCGAGACCCCGGCCGCGGTCGCGTACTTGCCGTCGACCACGACCCGCTCCGTCCCGGTCGGCTCCGCCCCGAATGTCTTCAGCGCGTCGAGGCAGCACCAGTGCGAGGTGGCCCGGCGCCCCGCCAGCAGTCCGGCAGCGCCCAGCAGCAGGGAGCCCGAGCAGACCGAGGTGGTCCAGGTGGTGGTGGCGTCCACCGCGCGCACCCACTCCAGCACGGCCTGGTCGGTCAGCCGGGCCTCCGTCCCGGGCCCGCCCGGGACGAGCAGCACGTCGGCCGCGTCCACCTCGTCCAGGGAGGCCTCCGCGGTCAGCGACAGGGTCTTCATGTCGGTGCGGACCGGGCCGTGCTTCGCGGCGGTGAACACCACCTCGGCGCCGGGGATGCGGGACAGCACCTCGCAGGGGCCGACGGCGTCCAGGGCGGTGAACTCGTCGTAGAGCAGAACGGCGATGAGCATCAGTGTCCTCCAACAGGATCGGGTCGGAAGCGGCGTCGGTACTCGGCGGGCGGGGCGGCCAGGGACCGGACGAAGGCGCGCCGCATCGCCTCCGGGGTGCCGTAGCCGCAGGAGCGCGCGATCTCCTCGATGCCGTCGGCGGTGTCCTCCAGCAGCCGCCGGGCGGCCTCCAGCCGGACCCCGTCCACGTACCGGCCCGGGGTCACCCCCACCTCGGTGGCGAAGGCCCGGGCGAAGTGCCGTGGTGACAGCGCCGACCGGCGGGCCAGCGCCTCGACGGACAGGTCGGCCTCCGGGTGCTCGGCGATCCACCGCTGCACCTCGCGCAGCGGCTGCCGGGCTGCCACCTGGGCGGCCAGCTGGGTGCTGAACTGGGCCTGGTTGCCCGGCCGGCGCAGGAAGACCACCAGGTGGCGGGCGATCAGCAGGGCGGCGTCGCGTCCCAGGTCCTCCTCGACCAGGGCCAGCGCCAGGTCGATCCCGGCGGTGACCCCGGCCGAGGTGGCGACGTTCCCGTCCCGGACGTGGATCGGGTCCGGGTCCACCTCGACGTCCGGGAACCGCCGGGCCAGCGCCTCGCAGTACGCCCAGTGCGTGGTCGCCCGGCGCCCGGCCAGCAGCCCGGCCTCGGCGAGCAGGAAGGCCCCGGTGCACACCGACACCACCCGCTCGGCCCGGCCGGCCAGCTCCCGGATCCGTGCCACCAGCGCACCGTCCGGGAGGGCGCTGCCCAGCCCGCCGGGGACCAGCAGGGTGTGCACCGGCCCGACCTCGGCCAGGTCCGCGTCCGGCAGCAGCCGCAGTCCGCTGTGGCTGCGCACCGGCCCGCCGCCCGGGGAGGCGGTGGTCACCCGGTACGCCCCCGGCTGCCCGGCGGCCGCGCCCGCCCCCGTGAAGACCTCCACGGGACCGGTCACGTCGAGGCTCTGCACGCCCTCGTAGAGGACGACGACCACGCTGCGCGCTCTCATGCGACCAGCCTGTCACCGGGTCGCAGTGGCAGCAATGACCCGTTTCCCACCTTTCCTGCCACCGTCGGTGGGGATGCCGGTGGGGGTGCCGGTGGGGAACGTGGAAACGCCGGAAGGCCCCTCGCTCTCGCGAAGGGCCTTCCGGCTGTCTGTGCGCCGCCAGGGACTCGAACCCCGGACCCGCTGATTAAGAGTCAGCTGCTCTAACCAACTGAGCTAGCGGCGCCTGCTGACGCGGAGAACATTACCTGGTCAGCAGCCGAAACACACAATCGGCCCGGGCGGCTGGGTGCGCAGCGTCACGGCACCAGGACCACCTTGCCCCGGACGTGCCCCGCGCCGACCAGCCGGTGGGCCTCGGCGGCCCGCTCCAGCGGCAACGCCTCGGCGACCTCCAGCCGCAGCCCGCCCGCCTCCCGCAGCCGCACCAGCTCGGTCAGCCGCGCGGCCGTGCGCGGCCCCCGCAGCCCCCGGACGCCCAGCCGCTCGGCCTCCGGGTAGTCGACCACGGTGCCGATCCGGCTCCGGTCGGAGACCAGCTCGACGGAGGCCGCCAGCGTGCCCCGCCCGGCGGCGTCGAAGGCGGCGTCCACGCCCTGCGGCGCCACCGCCCGGACCCGCTCGACCAGCCCCTCGCCGTACGCGACCGGGATCGCGCCCAGGTCGCGCAGGTAGTCGTGGTTGCGCTCGCTCGCGGTGCCGATCACGGTGGCGCCCCAGGCCCGGGCGAGCTGGACGGCGACGGTGCCGACCCCGCCGGAGGCACCGTGCACCAGCACGGTGTCGCCGGGGCCGACCGCGAGCAGGGTGAGCGCCAGGTGCGCGGTCTGGCCGGAGGCGGAGAGCGAGCCGGCCTGCTCCCAGGGCATGCCGGCGGGCTTGGCCACCAGCTGGGCGGCGTCCACCGTGACGAGCTCGGCCTGGCTGTCCAGGAAGCGGAAGCCCAGCACCTCGTCGCCGACCTGCCAGCCGGAGCCGTCCGGTCCGAGCCGGTCCACCACTCCGGCGAACTCGTTGCCGAGGACGAACGGCGGCTCGACGACGGCCCCCGGCGGGCGGAAGCCCTCCCGGATCGCGAGGTCGACCGGCTGCACCCCGGCGGCGAAGACCCGCACCCGCACCTCGCCCGGCCCGGGTTCCGGGTCGGGCACCTCGGTGACCCGCAGGACCTCCGGACCGCCGGACCGCGTCACGGTGACCGCCTTCATGTCTGCTCCCGCCCTCTCGAATGTTCGACATTCGACTGCTTGACTGTTCGACCGCCCCCGATCCTCAGACCTAAAGTCCGCTTGAGGTCAAGCCACTGTTCGGCCCGCTGTTCGGCGCGTCTTCGCCGATGGGCGCATTGTCAGATTTATCCTGGGCGGCGCTCAGCCGTCCGTTGTCGAGAGGAACGTTTCCGTGGGCCAGCTGCCCCTGTTCTTCCTGGTGCTGCTCGCCTCCGTGGTGACCATGCCGCTCGCACGCAAGACCGGAGTCCCGCAACCGGTCCTGATGACCCTGCTCGGCATCGTCATGGCGCTCGTCCCGCAGATCCCGGACGTCACCATCGAACCCGAGCTGATCCTCCCGCTGGTCCTGCCGCCGCTGATCTTCGCGGTCGCCCGGCGCTCCTCGGTGCGCTACTTCAAGGCCAACGTCCGCTCGATCCTGCTGCTGGCCGTCGCCCTGGTGGTGGTCACCACGGCCGCGGTGGCCGGGGCGGTGCACTGGCTGCTGCCCGCCCTGCCGGTCGCCGCCGCGATCGCGGTCGGCGCGCTGGTCTCCCCGCCCGACCCGGTGGCCGCCGTCGCGGTGGCCGGCAGCGTCGGCCTGCCCCGGCGCCTGGTGTCGATCCTGGAGAGCGAGGGCCTGTTCAACGACGTCACCGCGATCGTCGTCTACTCGCTGGCCATCGAGGCCGTGGTCAGCGGTGATTTCTCGGTCGGCCACGCGGTGCTGCGCTTCATCCTGTCCGCGGTGCTCGCCGTGGTCGTCGGCATCGCCCTCGGCTGGGTCAACACCAAACTCGCCGAGCGCCTGGACGACCCGACCCAGCAGGTCGCGCTCAACCTGCTGGTGCCCTTCGCCGCCTACGCCATCGCCGAGGAGATCCACGGCTCCGGCGTGCTCGCCGTCGTGGTCTGCGCGCTCTACCTCGCGGAGCGGGCCTCCGACGCCGACGCCGTCTCCTTCCGGCTGGTCGGCAACGCCTTCTGGGAGGTCGTCGAGATCCTGATCACCGGCGTCGCCTTCGGCCTGATCGGCCTGGAGCTGGCCACCGTGCTCAAGGAGGCCGGCCGCGGCTGGACCGGTTTCATCGGCGACGCCGCCGTGGTCATCGGCGTGGTCGTGGTGGTCCGGCTGCTCTGGCTGCTGCCGGCCGGCTGGCTGTCGAAGAAGCTGCGCAGCGGCGACGACGAGGACACCCCGTTCAGCTGGAAGGAGAGCGTGATCCTCTGGTGGTCCGGCATGCGCGGCGTGGCCACCGTCGCCCTGGCCCTCGCCATCCCGCTCACCCTGCACTCCGGCGAGGAGTTCCCCGAGCGTGGCCGCCTGGTCTTCATCGCCTTCAGCGTGGTGCTGTTCACCCTGCTGGTGCAGGGCCTCACCCTGCCCTGGCTGGCCAAGCGGTTCGAACTGGACATCGACCAGGACAAGCACGAGCAGGCCGTGCGCCAGCTCTGGTGGCGGGCCGCCAAGGCGGGGCTCAGGCGGCTGGGCGAACTGGAGGAGCAGGACCGGCTGCCCGCCGAGGTCGCCGACCGCCTGCGGGACCGTCAGCACGACCGGCTGGCCCGGCTCTGCCCGGAGAACTACGCCGAGGAGGAGGCCGCCGAGGCCAAGCTGCGGCTCAGCCAGTGGCGGGCCGCCCGGGAGGTCGAACAGGAGATGATCGCCGCCTCCCGGCGCGAGATGCTCGCCGCCCGCAGCGAACTCGGCGCCGACCCGGAGCTGGTCGACCAGGTGCTGCGGGGGCTGGACCTGCGCTCGGAACGCAAGTGACGGCCTGTCCGGCCCCGCCGGGCGGAATGTGCGCGACCGGCTCCGCGGTTGCATAGGCTGAGCCCGGGCAGGCCGTCAACGGAGTCGGCGTACCACCAGTACCCGCACGACCTCGCGAGACCCTCACCGCCTGGCCCTGCCGGTTTCTGCACCCAGATGAATCGAGGAACCACCGATGTCGGAGACCCGTGCCGACGCCCGCACCCCGCTCGACCGCACCCCGCAGTGGGCCGCCCTCGGCAAGCACCGGGCCGCGCTGGGCGAGACGCACCTGCGCGAGCTGTTCGCCGCCGACCCGGAGCGCGGCCGCCGCTACACCCTCCAGGTCGGCGACCTGCACGTGGACTACGCCAAGCACCTGGTCACCGACGAGACGCTGGAGCTGCTGCGCGAACTCGCCGCGGCCACCGGCGTCGCCGAGCTGCGGGACGCGATGTTCCGCGGCGAGAAGATCAACAACACCGAGCACCGCGCCGTCCTGCACACCGCGCTGCGCGCCCCGTGCGGTGCCGTGATCGAGGTCGACGGCGAGAACGTGGTGCCCGCCGTGCACGCCGTCCTCGACAAGATGGCCGGCTTCGCCGAGCGGGTCCGCGGCGGCGAGTGGCGCGGCCACACCGGCAAGCCGATCCGCACCGTCGTCAACATCGGCATCGGCGGCTCCGACCTCGGCCCCGCGATGGCCTACGAGGTGCTCCGCTCGTTCGCCAAGCGCGACCTCGACGTCCGCTTCGTCTCCAACGTGGACGGCGCCGACCTGCACGAGGCGGTCCGCGACCTCGACCCGGCCGAGACGCTGTTCATCGTCGCCTCGAAGACCTTCACCACCATCGAGACCATCACCAACGCGGTCTCGGCCCGCGACTGGCTGCTCACCGGTCTGGGCGCCGGCACCGAGGCGGTGGCCAAGCACTTCGTCGCGCTGTCCACCAACGCCGAGGGCGTGCGGGACTTCGGCATCGACACCGACAACATGTTCGAGTTCTGGGACTGGGTCGGTGGCCGCTACTCCTTCGACTCGGCGATCGGCCTCTCGCTGATGATCGCCATCGGCCCGGACGCCTTCCGCGAGATGCTGGACGGCTTCCACCTGGTCGACGAGCACTTCCGCACCGCGCCGCCGGAGCAGAACGTCCCGTTGCTGCTCGGCCTGCTCGGCGTCTGGTACGGCGCGTTCTTCGACGCCCAGGCGCACGCCGTGCTGCCCTACTCGCATTACCTGTCGAAGTTCACCGCCTACCTCCAGCAGCTGGACATGGAGTCCAACGGCAAGTCGGTGACCCGCGACGGCTCGCCGGTGACCTGGCAGACCGGCCCGGTGGTCTGGGGCACCCCCGGCACCAACGGCCAGCACGCCTACTACCAGCTGCTGCACCAGGGCACCAAGCTGATCCCGGCCGACTTCATCGGCTTCGCCAAGCCGGTCGCCGACCTGCTCCCGGGCCTGGTCGCCCAGCACGACCTGCTGCTGGCCAACTTCTTCGCCCAGACCCAGGCGCTGGCCTTCGGCAAGACCCCGGAGGAGGTGGCGGCCGAGGGCGTCCCCGCCGAACTCGTCCCGCACAAGACCTTCCAGGGCAACCACCCGACCAGCACCATCTTGGCCGCCGAGCTGACCCCCTCGGTGCTCGGCCAGCTGGTCGCGCTCTACGAGCACAAGGTCTTCGTCCAGGGCGCGATCTGGAACATCGACTCCTTCGACCAGTGGGGCGTCGAGCTGGGCAAGGTGCTTGCCAAGCGGATCGAGCCGGTGCTGCTGACCGGCGAGGGCGCGGAACAGCTGGACAGCTCCACCGCCGAGCTGGTCGCCCGCTACCGCGCGCTGCGCGGCCGCTGAGCCCCGGTCGGGCCGTCCGCTCCGGCGGGCGGCCCGGTCCTGCTTCCTTGTCCGCCGGCTCGCGGTTCGCGGTTCGCGGTTCGCGGTTCGCGCGGGAAACGCCGAGAGGCCCCTCGCTTTCGCAAGGGGCCTCTCGGCTGTCTGTGCGCCGCCAGGGACTCGAACCCCGGACCCGCTGATTAAGAGTCAGCTGCTCTAACCAACTGAGCTAGCGGCGCCTGCTGACAGAGAAGACTTTAGCAGCGCCCGGGGTCCGCGCCAAAATCGAATACCGGCCGTCCGCCGTTCACCCCCCGGTCACGGCCGCCGCGCCGGCCGGCACGGCCGCGGCTGGCTCCCGGGCCGCCCGCACGCACGCCCACAGCACCACCGAGGCGCCCGGCAGCCACGGCTCCCGGTCCTCCGGGGCGACGATCCACCGGCCGGAGCCCAGCCCGGGGGAGTCCGGGCCGTTCACCATCCGCTGCACCGGTGGCACGGTCACCGCGTCGCCCTTGCCGTGGCACAGCAGGGGCGGCACGTCCCGGGCCCACTCCTCCCAGGCCAGCAGCCGGCGCAGCCGGGGCCCCGCACCGGGCTGGACGAACAGCAGCGTCCGCCCCCGGTAGGAGGCGACCGGCCCGCAGCCGGGCCCGGAGGCCCACAGCTCGTCCAGCACCCGGCGGCCGAACAGCGACGGCATGCTGATCACGTCGAAGGCGCGCCCGCAGGGCAGCACCGAGGGCGCCCACGGCCGGGCCTCCCAGAGGGCGCGCATGCTGCGCGGGTACTCGCTGGCGGAGGCGAGCCAGGCCTCGCCGGCCACGGTGACGTACTCCACCGACTGATACGTCCAGATGTCCACGGACAGCAGCCTGTGCCGTCCGGGGGCCGGACGGGAGGGAAAGCACGGTTTGCCGGACAGGACGACGGGGAACGGCGTACCCTTCCCCGCTCGCGCATATGCCAGCGGCCGATGCCGGGGCACCGGAGCGCCGGGTGCCTGGCGCTCCGGCGCCTTGTGCCCGGCGGCGCTCAGTCCTCGTGGCGGCGGGGCTGGAGCAGCCCGCGGCCGTACTCGATCATCTTGGCCGCGTAGTCGGGGGTCCAGTCCGCCCGCTGCGCGATCTCGGCGTCGGACAGCGCGTCGAAGCGGCGCGGGTCCGCCAGCTGCGCGGCGGCGACCGCCTGGAAGTCGGTGGCCCGCTCGGCGGCCGTCCGGAAGGCCAGGGCCAGCTCGGTGGAGCGGCGCAGCAGCTCCGTGGGGTCGTCGATCGACTCCAGATCGAAGAATCGTTCCGGCTCCGGCTCGGCGGACTGCGGCTCGAACAGCAGCTGCACCGGACGCAGACGCCGCGCGGGGTCGGCCTGACCGCCGTGGTCGGACGCCTTCGTGTGGGAGTCGGGCATGGACGGACACCTCCGGGTCTCGGTGGGGGTGGGCGGCGGCTGCTCCGGGCCGCGCCGCACGGCCGTGGCCGCCGTCCATTGTCGCGCGGCGGCGGCCGGTAACGGAACGGTGCGCGTGCGGGCGCTATTCCCCCGTACGCGCCGGGGTCGCGCTACTCCTTCGGGTGGTCGGGCGCGTGCGGCGACGTCGGGGCGTCGGGGCCGTCGTTGTCCCGGGTGTCCCAGCGATCCGCCACCCCAGGGAGAACCCATGCCCGTACACAAGGGCCTCGCGGCCGGACTCCTGCTGATCACCCCGGCCCTCGGACTGGCCGCGGCACCTGCGGCCGGGGCCGCCGAGACGACCACCGTGGTGACCGGGCCGTGGAGCGGCCCGGGCGGCTGGTCGACGGCGACCTGCCCCGAAGGCTCCCACCTCACCGGGGGCGGCTACGCCTTCCGGCCCGCCGGCTCCGGCGACGCCGTCCTGGTCAACGCGCCGAACCCCGACGACCCGAGCACCTGGGCGGTGCGGGCCGGGCACGGGACCGTCCAGGCCTACGCCGCCTGCGAGACCGAGACCGAGACCGAGACCAAGGCCTGATCCGCCCGCCCGGTCGCTCAGCCCAGCCGCTCAGCCCAGCCGCACCCGGTGGCCGCTCAGGTGGTGCAGCACCTGATGGTTGGCCTCCCAGCCGTCCGGAAAGGCGACCGGGACGCCCAGCTGGACCGGCTCGGTGGACGGGTGCTCGTCCAGCAGCTCGCCGATCCCGGCCCGGGCCACCACGATGCAGGCGTGCCGGTGCCGGGAGGCGAGCACGCACAGCCGGCCGGTCTCCAGGTGGAAGGCCGTCGCGTCGGGCCGTCCGGAGAGCGGGTGCAGCACCACCGTGACGTCGTACTCGCGGCCCTGCAGCCGGTTGGCGGTGTCCACCGTGACGGCCGGGCCGGCCGCCTGGTCCACCGGGACGCCGACCTTGAGCAGGGCCGCGCGGACGGCCGCGGCCTGGTCCCGGTGGGCGGTGCCGACCGCGATCCGATCCGCGGTGAGGGAGGCCTCGCCCTGTTCGGAGCGGGCGGTCAGCCCGCGCTCCAGCAACCGCCGGACGGTGGCCGCGACGGCCGCCACCGCCTGCGGATCGGTCCGCACGGTGTGCCGGGCGGGCAGCTCCAGCAGCGCCCAGCCGTGCTCGGCGGCCCGGTCGATCGCGGCGTCCAGCGCGCCGCCGTCCGGCCGGACGGCGGCGGTCAGCCGGCGGTCGTCCGGGCCGGTGCCGGAGCGGAACGGCGTGTACGGGTAGAACGCCCGCGAGATCAGCGGCGCCGCGCTGGCCGGCAACCGCCAGGAGACCGGCAGCCGGTGCGGCTCGATCTGCGGGTTGTGCGCCAGCATGGTGACCACGGCGCTGCTCGACGGGTCGTACGACAGGCCCGCCCACTGCTCGGTGCCGACCACGGTGAACGGGTCCAGCTGGCCCGGATCGCCGACGAACAGCGCCCGCTCGAACAGCCGGGCCACCGCGAGCAGGGCGTCCGAACGCATCTGGTACGCCTCGTCGACGATCGCGTGCCGCCACGGCGCCTCGGCCCGCACCCACTGCCACTTCGCCGAGGTGGAGACCACCACGTCGTGCTCGACCAGCTCGGCGACCTTGTCGGAGGGCGTGACGTTGGCGTGCTTCAGCACCTCCGGGCCGGGCCGGGCGTCGGCGGCGTGCAGCCGGCCGATCGTCAGGTCCGGCGCCTTCTCGGCGAGTCGGCCGACCAGGTCGTCCACCTGGCCGTTGGTCTGGGCGACGATCATCAGCCGCTCGCCGGCCTCGACCAGCTCCCGGGCCGCCCGCACCACCAGCGTCGACTTCCCGGCGCCGGGCGGGGAATCGACCACCACGCCGCGCGGGGCGCCGGCCGCCGGGTGGACGGTCGCGGCCAGGATCCGGGCCACGGCGGCGTCGGCGGCCGCGCCCGGTGCCTGCTCGGCGCTCAACTCGGCCATCATTCCCACTCCTCGGAGACGGACGGGGCGGGTACGGGGGCGGCGCCGGGCGGGCCGCCGTGCGTCCACGGGGTGTCGTCCGGCTCGGGCAGCGGCGCGGACTGGCGGACCGTCAGCTCGAACAGGGTGAAGGTGACCGGATCGCCGGGCTCGGGCAGACTGCCCGGCTCGGGCTCCTTCCTGCGCCCCATGCCGGACAGCAGGCGCAGGGTGATGGTGCCCCCGGCCGGGTCGACCGCCGCGATCTCCGCCTTCTGCGGGGACCGGCCGCCGCCGGCCTCCGGCTGGGGGGACCCCCACACCCGGTGCGCCTCCCGCCCGAGATCCGCGTGCGGGCGGTCGGCGGTGCGCAGGGTGATCAGCGGGCGCGGCTTGGGGGAGCGGCCGGTGGTGTCGTAGTCCGGCACCACCTCGGTCACCACGCCGCTGAACGCCTCGCCGGACAGCCGGTGTTCGGCCATCGCCAGCGGATCGTCCAGTGCCTCCTGGACGTCCAGCCGGGTCTGCTCGCGCTCGCGCTGGGCGAGCTTGCGGGCGGCCGTGACGGCGTCGTCCTGCCGCGGCTGCGGCGGCTCGCCGGCCGCCAGCCGGTCCCGGTGGCCGGTGTAGGACCAGCGGTCGCCGGTCCAGCGCTCCGCCAGGTGCCCGGCGGGCGGCAGCCCGCGCAACAGGTCCAGACCGCGCCAGACGTCCCGCCAGGTGGGCAGCAGCACGGCCGCCAGCACCTCGCGCAACTGCTCGACCGCCGCCCGGACGGCCGCCCGGGCGCGCTCGGCGGCGGCCTCGTCGCGCTGCTCGGCGCTGTGCTGAAGGGCGGCCGTGGCGGTGTCGTAGCGGGCGATCGCCGGGGCGAGCACGAACTCGTCGAAGCGCGGATCGGTGGCCGGGCCGGCCGGCGGGTGCAGCAACTGCCCCCGGTCGTCCCGGGCGGACTCGGCGCGCTCGGCCGCCTCGGCACCGGTCAGGCCGCCCGGCGGGGCGTGCCAGGCCAGGTGGGCGGCCAGGTGCTGGTCCTCCAGGTGGCTCTGGCCGGTGGCCCAGTGCCGGGCCAGCAAACCGGTCATCGGCAGCAGCAGGCTGGTGCCGGGCACCTGGGCGCGGTCGGTGAGGTGGGTCAGCCAGCGGCCGAGCAGCGGCACCCGCACCGGCGCGGGGTACGGCCCCGGCTCGTCGTCCTCGACCGTCCGGCGGAACCGGGTGGAGCGGCCGAGCAGGGCCAGGTGCCGCACGCCCGCGCCGTTCGGCACGATCAGCTGCGGCGCGTCGGCGCACAGCTCGCGGAACACCTGGGTCTTCTCGCCGGTCTCCGGGTCCTTCTCGGAGCCCTCGATCTGCTCCACGTCCTCGGCGAAGGACTCCAGGTACGGCAGCAGGTCGGCGGCCAGCTCGGCCAGGAAGTCGAACCGCAGGGTGCGGTTGAGCGGCTGCGGCACCAGGTGCAGCCGGGGCGCGTCCCGGTCGGTGCCCAGCAGCACCGCCAGCGGCGCGCCGGCCTCGCCGGCGGCCGTCAGCGGCACGACCACCATCGGGCGGTCGGACAGGTGCCGGTGCCGGACGGTGGCCAGCGGCTCGGCCCGCCCGCTGCGGACGGCCTCCAGCCGGGCGAGGGTGGTCAGCAGGCTCATGCGCGCGCCCCCGCTTCGGGCCCGCCGCGTTCGCGCACGGCCGTGCTGCGCCCGCTCACGCGTGACCCGCCGTCGGGGCCTTGCCCAGCGCCTCGGCGCGCAGCGCGGCCGCGTAGGCCAGCCGTTCGGCGGCCTCGTCCACGTCCGCGTCCTTGTCCACGTCGGCGGTGTCAGTGTCCAGGCTGATGCCGGCTTCGGCGGCGGCCAGGGCCCGCGTCACCGTCCGGATGCTGCCCAGTTCGCCGCGCACGCCCCGGCCGAGCTGCTCGACCCGGTCGCCGCAGCGGGCCTGGGCGCGGCAGTGGAAGCCGAGCTCGCAGGTGGAGAGGCAGTCCGGGCCGTACGCGGCGGGCACCGCCTCGACCGAGGCGGTCAGCTCCTCGGCGGAGCGGGCCGGCACGCCCTCCTCGTCGGCCGCCAGGTCGAAGTCGGCGCCCGCCGGCAGCTCCGCCAGCAGCCGGTCGATGCCGGTCATCCGGCTCAGCTGGCGGCGGGTGGTGGCGAGCTCGCGCCGGACGTCGACGGCGACGGCCGTCGGCCGGTTGCCGAAGTCCTTCGGGCAGACCAGCAGCACGCTCGACCGGGGGCTGCCGGGCAGCCGCTGCTCGGTGTACGGGTCGTCGGCGAGCGGGTGGCCGGCCAGCGCGGCGGCGGTCCGCTGGAGCGCCAGCACGTACACGGCGGCCTGGCGGGCGGCGGCGCCGACCTTGGCCGGGTCCGCGCCGCCGTCCAGCACCGGGAAGGACTTGATCTCGACCACCGTGCACCGGCCGCCGTGCACCACGACCGCGTCCGGCTCCAGGTAGGCGGTGCCGCCGGCCACGTCCAGGCGCAGCATCGGGTGGTCCAGCAGCGTCCAGGCGTCCGGGTCGGCGGCGGCCCGGGCCAGCGCCTCGACCGTCCGGTCGGCCCGGACGGCGGGCCCGGAGCGGTGCAGCAGATCCGGCACCTGCAAGGGGGTGCCGCCGTCCGCCGGGACGCCGAGGTGGCCGCGCAGCGGCTCCAGCAGCGCGGCGTAGTCGTCCGCCTTCAGCCGGGACTCGAAGATCACGCCGCGGGCGATCGCGAACGGGGACTGCCCGAAGGGCGCGGGGCGGCCGAGCCGGGCGGCCAGCGTCGACTTGTCCACCCCCGCAGCGTCGAGCACGGCGCGGCGGTGGCAGCCCGGATTGGCGGCGAGCGCGGCGAGGGAACGGGCGTTCAGGCTGCGCTGCGGCGCGGGACCGCGCAGTTCGGCGAGCCGCTGGGCGAGCGGCTCAGCGTGCCCGGTGGACGGGACGTTCGTCGAGACGTTCATGGTGCGGCCCAGTGTCGCACCCGGGTCCGACAATGCGGTGCGGACCGGCCTGTTCCGGCCTGAACCGCGCGTGCGTGCCGGATGGGGGACACCTCGCGCCCCGGTCGGCCCGGGTGCCGAGACCGTTCCGGACCGGCGCCGCCTCCGGACCGTTTCGATCCGGAGCCGCCTTCGGACCGTTTCGGACCGGCCCGCGATCGTGCCCGCCGTCCGGGTGAGGGATCATGGAACCCGGTGCTCAAGGGTGAGACCGACCGTTGCCACCACCCCGCTGCGAGGAGCCTGCCATGCCCGCCCGAATCGTGCTGGTCCGCCACGGCGAGACCGAATGGTCGGCCACCGGCCGCCACACCGGCCGCACCGACATCCCGCTGACCGAGGAGGGCCGGGCGATGGCCCGGGCGCTCGGCGCCCGCCTCGCCAAGGCCCCCTGGAACGGGATGCCGGACGCGCTCGTCTACACCAGCCCGCTCGGCCGCGCCAAGGAGACCTGCGCCCTGGCCGGCTTCGGCGACCGGGCGGTGGAGCGCCCGGAGCTCCTGGAGTGGGACTACGGCCAGTACGAGGGCCGCACCGGCGCGGACATCCGTGCCACCGACCACCCCGGCTGGCTGATCTGGCGCGACGGCGTGCCCGGTGGCGAGAAGCTCTCCGAGGTGGCCGCCCGGGTGGACGCCTTCCTCGCCGGCCTCAACGAGGAGCACGGCGTCCCCGAGCCGGACACCACCGTCATGCACTGCGCGGACCGGGACGTCGTCCTGTTCGCGCACGGCCACCTGCTGCGCATCCTGACCGCGCGCTGGCTGGGCCTGCCGCCCGAGTTCGCCCAGCGCTTCAAGCTCGGCACCGCCGCGCTCTGCGTGCTCTCCTGGGAGTACGGCGCGCCGGCCGTGGAGGTCTGGAACGACCTCTCCCACCTGGAGGGCCTGGCCGCCGGTCACTGACGGACGGTCAGGAGCCGCGCCTCAGGCGGCCGCCGCCTGGTCGTACCCGGTCAGGAAGTGGCGGACCTCGGTCACGGCGGCGTGCGGGCGCAACCGTTCGGCGGTGTCCGCCAGCATGCTCCGGATCCGGGCCGAGCGGACCTCGCCGAACAGCGCCACGGCGGCCGAACCGTGGTGCGCCGCACCCGCCAAGTCGCCCCGGCCGAGCCGGTCGTGGGCCAGCTCGGCGGTGTACAGCACCCGGTTGCGGACGAAGTGCGGTTTCTGCAGCGCTATGGCCAGTCCGGCCTGCTCGCTGGCGCGGTCCCAGTCGCCGAGTGCGGACCAGCACTGCGACTGCAGGCCGGCGATCTCCGCCTCGCCGAAGAAGGACATCCACTCCGGATCCCCCTCGGCGCGGCCGCGGTCGAACAGCGTGTACGCCCGGGCGAGCGCGCGTTCGCAGGCGGCGCGGTCCTGCAGCAGCGCCCAGCCGCCGGCCTCCCGCATGGCCAGCAGCGCGAGCAGCCGGGCGGAGTCCAGCTGGCGGGCGGCGACCTGCCCGGCCTGGGCGGCGCGCAGCGCCTCGCGGGGGCGGCCGGCGTCCCGGGCGAGGAAGGCGCTGTTGCAGAACACGTGCGCCTCCAGTGCGGCGTCGCCGGCCATGCGGGCGGTGGCGAGCGCCTCGGCGTAGAGCGAGCGGGCGTCCGCCAGCCGGTTCGAATCGTGCGCCAACCAGCCCACCGAGATGGCGAGTTCGCCGGCCCCGGCCTGGAGCCGGCGTTCGGTCTCCGCGCTGTACTCGCCCTCGTTGAGCAGCAGGTAGGCGGTGCGCAGCGACTGCCCGGCGCGTTCGAACAGGGTGTCGCCGCCGTGCGCGTCGTCGGCCAGCCGGATCTCCCGGACGGCCTGCTCGACGCCGAGCACCTCGGCGGCGCCGACCCTGCGGGGTGGCGGTACCGGCCCGGGGCGGCCGGGCACGAAGGCGCCGGGGCCGGGCTCGAACAGCACCGGCGCGGCGGGGTCGGCGGCGGCACCGCCGGTGGCCGCGGCGGCGGCCACGGTCGGCCGGTCGATGCCGATCACGGTGGCCAGCGCGGTCGGGCCGCCGGCCAGGAACGTACGGCGACGCACGTCGTCGTTCTCCTCGTCGAGATAGGGCGATCCATCAGGCCCCCGGGGCGCCGCGACGGCCCTCGGCCACGGGGGCCTGTTCGGAGCGGCTGGATCCGCGTACGGCGAGGCAGCGTACGGGAGTTGAGTGGAGAGTGGTGAGCGCGGGGCGGGCGGGGGCGGGAACGGTGGGTGGAGCGGGGGGGCTTGGGCCCTCCCGCCGGCGCCGTCCGCCGGGCGGCGGCGGACGGCGGTCCGGGGGGAGAAGCCGAGTTCGGTGAGCGCGCGGTCCGGCCACATGTGTCGGAAGACCCGCTCGTACGCGTAGTTGGGGCAGCGGATCTCGCCGGATTCGACCCGCCCGACGTAGCGGGCGTCGCAGGACACGTGCTCCCCGATCTCCCGGGCCGCCCGGCGCACGGCCATGGCGAACTCGCCGGGTGAGCGGTTGCCGCGCAGTGCGCGCATCACGGCGTTGGGTGACGGGCGGTTCGGCTCGGCCGGTGGGGTGGCTGCCATGGTGCGCTCCGTGGTCGTGCGGAGGGTGGTGGTGCGGGTGCGCGGCCGGCGGCGCCGGAGGTGCGCGGGTGTCGGGTGCGGGGGCGAAGTGCGGGTACGGTCCGGGTGTCGGCACGGTGGTGCGCGACGGTGCGGGAACGGCCCGGTGTGGCCGGTGGGGTCGTCGTGACCCGCCACCGACAGTACCGGGCGTGACCGGTCGACCACAGCCGGTTTATGGGAGATGTGCCCCCAATTCGGTATAAAGCGGGCGTGGTTGCGGGTTATCCGCCATGAAATGCCATGCCTTGCTGTAAGGCGCCCCGTGGCCTGTGAGGTGTCCGCCGCGTTGTCCTGATACGTGGAAGCCCAGGCCGTCGCCCCGGCCTGCCGTCCGTCCCCGCGGCCCCCACCTTCCGGGCGGCGGCGCTTTTGACCCGACGAGGTACAGGAGGGCCCATGATGGCCACCGGACTGTCGCAGTACCGACCGGCCGCCGGCGGCGTGCTCGCCGGCGCCGCCCCCGCCCTGCTCCCCGACCCGGCCGACGACCGGATCCCCGGCCGGGGCCCGGTCGAAGGCGGACGCGCCCCCCGCGGCGGCCGGCACCCCGGCCACCGCCTCGGCCCCGGACCGGACCAGGACACCCTCGTCACCAGCTGCGACACCGTGACGGTCGCCCTGCGGCACGGCTTGGAGGCGGTGGACATCCTGCGGCTGCGCAGGGCCTGCGGGGCCGTCCTGCAGAGCCGCAACGGCAGCACCGTCACCTTCCTCGTCCCCGTCGGCACCAGCGAGACCTGGCACCTGCCAGGCAGCTCCTGTACCGCCGGCGCCCTGCTGCCGACCGCCACCGACCCGCGGTGGGTGATGCCCCCCTCCGGCGCCGCCTGCGCCGCCCGCCCCACCGACGCCTGGGTGCTCCGCTCCGCCCTCTGCGAGGCCGCCTGCACGCTCACCGCAGGCGGCCTCGGCCCGTTCTAGCGGGCGTGCCGTGCGGATCCCGCCGGGCCCGCGAGCCTGGCCCGCCCCTCCGGCCGGATCCACCTGGCACGCCCCCTGATCTCCCTGACCTCCCGGATCTCCCTGACCTCCCTGACCAGCGAGGCCGCCCCGCCCGGCGGCGATAATGGCGGTCATGGGACGAAGCAGCAGAGCAGCCCGGGGCGCGGGCCGCGGCACCGAGCGCGACACCGGGCCGGACGTCACCGGCCCCGGCGGCCGCACCCACGCCCAGGGCCCGCTCACCCGTCCGGTCGGCTCCGGCCTCGCCGAACTGCGGCCCGACCGGGACCGCCCCGCGGCCTGGTCGCTGCTGATCGACGGCGCCCCGCAGTCCATGGTCGACCTCGCCGACCCCACCCACCTCGGTTTCGAGTACCAGCGCCGGCTCGGCCACCTGATCGACCTGGTCGCCCCGTCCGGCCGCCCGCTCACCGTGCTGCACCTCGGCGGCGGCGCCCTCACCCTGGCCCGTTACGTCGCGGCCACCCGGCCCCGCTCCCGCCAGCAGGTCGCCGAGATCGACACCGCGCTCACCGAACTCGTCCGCACCGAGCTGCCGTTGGAGCGCGGCTGGCAGATCAAGGTGCGCGGTGCCGACGCCCGCAGCGTGCTCGAACGCACCCCCGAGGGCAGCGTCGACCTGGTCATCACCGACGTCTTCTCCGGCGCCCGCACCCCGGCCCACTGCACCACCGTCGAGTTCACCGCCCTCGCCGCCCGCGCCCTCGCCCCCGGCGGCTGGTACGCGGCCAACATCGCCGACGGCTCGGCGCTGCCCTTCGCCCGCTCCCAGATCGCCACCCTCGGCGCGGTCTTCCCCGAACTGTGCCTGGTCGCCGACCCCGCCGTCCTGCGCGGCAAGCGCTTCGGCAACCTCGTCCTCGCCGGCGCCCACGCACCCCTCCCGATCGCCGACCTCACCCGCCGCGTCGCCTCCGACGCCGCCCTCGGCCGGGTCGAACACGGCTCCGCCCTCACCGCGTTCGCCGCCGGGGCCGTCCCCGCCACGGACGCCACCGCCGCCCCCTCCCCGGCCCCGCCCCCGGGCGTCTTCCGCTGACCACCCCGAGGGGTTGCCCCCGGGCGTGAACGTCCGCGGCCGGCGCTGGAACCGTCGCCAGGAGCGTGAGTCCGGTCAGTGCCCGCGCGGCAGGCCGCGGTGCTTGCACATGGCCGCGCCGGTCAGCAGCAGCCCGGCGGCGATCGGCGCGAGGACGGCGGTCGCGGTGGCGGAACCGTCGCCCACGGCCGTCACCGTGGCGGTGTCGGCGAGCGCGAGGGTTTCGGACGGTTGGGCGGGTGCGCCGGGCCCGACCGGCAGGGCGGTGGTGGCGCCCGTCCGGTCACGGCTCGTGGCGGGTCCGGCCGCGCTCCGCCCGTCCGGGGCGGTGGCCTCCTGGACCGGGGGCGCACCGGCCGCCCCGGGCGGGCGGGCGGTGGCGGCCGGTGCGGCGGAGCGGACTCCGGTGGCGCCGGGCCGTGCGGTGGCGGGCAGTTCGGCGGGCCCGCCCTCCCGGGAGGCGCGGGTCTCGGCGGGGCGGCCTTGGGCGGGGACGGTGTCGGGCAGGCCGGAGGCGATCGCGAAGGCGTCGGGGACGGCGGCCCGTTGCCCGGGCAGGGGGAGTCCGCCGGCTCGGATCCGGTCCTGGAAGACGCTGCCGACCGTGCCGGTGGCGCCGTCGATCCCGGCGTCGGGGACGGTGCCGGTCAGTTCCCCGACGAGCCCGGGGGAGGGGCGCTCGGCCTCCTCGGCCGCCGGGCGCCCGGGGTCGTCGGACCGCTCGGCCGACGGACCGTCGTACGCGGGCCGCCCGGCCTGGGCGAGCCGGCCGGGCGCGGGCCCGCCGGCCAGGGTGCGGCGGACGGCGGGCCGGGTCTGGTCCGGCAGCGGGTCGGCGCAGGCGGCCTGCGCGCCGAAGCCCCCGAGTTGGGCGAGGAGGGCGCCACCGGCGGCGAGGACGCGGGGCAGCCACCGGCCGATCGCGCGCCGTACGCCGACGCCGCGGGGGGCGGGTTCCTGGGGCTTGGTCGCGTGATTGGCTCGCATGTGAGTTGAGAACGAGCGGACGGGTCGTGAGGTCACGCCCGCCGTCACGGACAGTCATCGCACGGGTGGCCCCGGGCCGGGTTGCCCGGGGCCACCGGCCGTGGCGCGGTCAGGAGTTGGGGCGCAGGGTCCAGGTGACGGTCATCACGCCGGTGACGGCGCCGTCGGCGCGGGTGATCTCGACGGTGACCGGGAACTCCGGGCGGCCGCCGGCGTCCAGCTCGGCGACGACCTCGGCGGCGGGGCGGCCGAGGACGGCGGTGGCGGTGACCTCGCCCATGGCGAGCTTCTTGTAGGCGATCTCGGCGTTCACCGCGAGCGGCACGGCCCGGGAGAGCTGGTCGCCGAAGGCGGCGAGCACGATGCAGCCGCTGGCGGACTCGGCGAGGGTGAACATCGCGCCGGCGTGCGGTCCGCCGACGTGGTTGTGGTACGCGGGCTGGTCGGGCAGCCGCAGCACGGCGCGGTCCGGGGTGGTCTCCAGGTACTCCAGCTTGAGGGTGTGCGCCATCGGCACGGTGGAGTCGAGCAGCTGGCCGATCGAAGGTGTGGTCATGGCAGGAATGTTACTAGCCGGTAGCTTCTGGCGGCAGGCCTGCGCCGGGAAAACCCGAACCGCGGTGGAGAGTTGAGGGAACGCGAAAACGCCTGAGGGGCCGATCTCTCGAAGAGATCGGCCCCTCAGGCTCTGGGGTGAGTGACGGGACTTGAACCCGCGGCCACCTGGACCACAACCAGGTGCTCTACCAACTGAGCTACACCCACCATCTGTCCGGTCCGTTCCCGCTTCCGCGTTCCCGTTCCGACAGGAAGAACTCTACAGGATCCGAGAGGGTGCTCGCGCCAGGCTTTCGTCCGGGCGAACGCGGGCACCTCCCCCGGGCTCCTCGGGTCAGCCCTCCGGGGCCTGGTACTTCTCGGCGATGGCGCGCGCGGTGTCGGTGTCCGGTCCGGGCTGCGGGACGAACACCGCCTCGCGGTAGTACCGCAGTTCGTCGATGCTCTCGCGGATGTCGGCCAGCGCCCGGTGGTTGCCGCCCTTCTGCGGGCTGTTGTAGTACGCCTTCGGGTACCAGCGGCGGGCCAGCTCCTTGATCGAGGAGACGTCCACGATCCGGTAGTGCAGGTGCTTCTCCAGGGCCGGCATGTCCCGGGCGAGGAAGCCGCGGTCGGTGGCCACCGAGTTCCCGCACAGCGGCGTCCGGCCGGCCTCCGGCACGTGCTCGCGGATGTACGCGAGCACCCGCGCCTCCGCCTCGGCCAGCGTCACACCCTGCTCCAGCTCCTCCAGCAGGCCGGAGGAGGTGTGCATCGCGCGCACCACCTCGGGCATGCCCGCCAGCGCCTCCGCCGGCGGGCGGATGATGACGTCCACACCCTCGCCGAGGATGTTGAGCTCGGAGTCCGTCACCAGTGCCGCGACCTCGACCAGGGCGTCCTGGTCGAGGTCGAGGCCGGTCATTTCACAGTCGATCCATACCAAACGGTCATTCACACAACTCACCCTACGGCGCGATCACGCGCCGCGGGGACCGGCGGAGCCGAGCGGGGCTCCGGGGCACAGCCCTCGGCCTGGTGCTCCTCCGCGCCGCCGTGCGGGCCGTGGCCGTCCGGCCGCTCGCCCTCCCGCCCGGTCCGGACCGCGTGGCCGTCCCGAGTCGGACGGGCCTCGCGCGCCGCCCGGGCACCGTCGGCCGCCGCCGCCCGGCCGCCCTGCGGACGGGCCTGCGGCACCCGCGCCTGCCGGCCCCGGAGCTCGCCCGCCCCGGTCGCCGGCTGCCCGGCGGGGGCGGGGGCCGGCACCCGGCCGGTCGCCGAGCCGTGACCGCGGGCGGAGCCCGCCGCGGCACCCGGCTCGTCCGCGGGCCGTTCGACCGCACTGCGGTGCCCCTGCCCCTGGCCGCGCGCCCCCGGCTGGGGGTGGCCGTCCTCCGCCGCCGCGTGCTCCGCGGTGCGCGGCGGACGCCCCGCCCCCGACCCGGCCTGCGGCGGCACCAGCGGCGACCGCACCGGACCGCGCCCCGCACCCTGCTGCCCGGGGTGCGGCTGCTGCGCGGCCTGCTGGTGCGGGTACGGCTGCCCGGCCCGGGCGTGGAAGGCCCGGTCGGCCGGCGTCCCGGCCTGCCCCGGACCGAACGGGCCGGGCTGGCCGTGCGGGCCCGGCTGCCCCGCCGCGGCCGGCGACGCGCCGTGCGGCAGCGGCTGGCCGTGCGGGCCGACCTGCGCCGGTGCGCCGTTCCCGGCCGGGAACGGGTACGCGGGCTGCGCGCCGTGCTGTGCGCCGTGCTGGCTGCCGTGTGCCCCGCCGAACAGCGCCGCGCCCGCTGCCGACCCGGCCGTGGCCGCCGCGTGCGGCAGGGCGCCGGGCAGCCGCAGGTCGCCGCCGTGCGGACCGGTCGGCACCGCCGACTGCGGCCCGGGCCGGCGCGCCCGGTAGCTGGTCCGGTACGCGGCGGGCGAGACCCCGAGCTGGCGGCGGAAGTGCCCGCGCAGCGCCACCGGCGAACGGAACCCGCACCGGCGGGCGACGTCGTCCACCGACAGCTCCGAGGTCTCCAGCAGCCGCTGCGCCTGGAGCACCCGCTGGGTGATCAGCCACTGCAGCGGCGCGCTGCCGGTGAGCGTGCGGAACCGCCGGTCGAAGGTGCGTCGGCTCATGTACGCGCGTGCCGCCAGCACCTCGACGTCGAACTGCTGGTTGAGGTTCTCCAGCGCCCAGGTGACCACCTCGGCCAGCGGGTCGTTGCCGATCTCCTCAGGTAAAGACTGGTCGATGTACTGGGCCTGTCCGCCGCCGCTGCGACGGCTCGGGACCACCAGGCGACGGGCCAGCGCGTTGGCCGCCTCGGCGCCGTGGTCGCTGCGCACCACGTGCAGGCACAGGTCGATGCCGGCGGCGGTGCCGGCCGAGGTGAGCACGTCGCCGTCGTCGACGAAGAGCTCGCGCGGGTCCACGTGCACCCGGGGGTAGCGCTTGGCCAGCGTCGGCGCGTACATCCAGTGGGTGGTCGCCGGGCGGCCGTCGAGCAGGCCGGCGGCGGCCAGGACGAAGGCGCCGGTGCAGAGCCCGATGATCCGCGCGCCCTCGTGGTGGGCCTTGCGCAGGGCGGTGATCGCCTCGACCGGCGGGGGCTGCGAGATCGAGCGCCAGGCCGGTACGACGATCGTGCCGGCCCGGGCGAGGGCCTCCAGGCCGTACGGAGCGGAGAGGGTGAGGCCGCCGGTGGTGGCGAGCGGGCCGTCCTCGCCGGCGCAGACCAGCAGCCGGTAGCGCGGTACCCCGGCGTCCTGGCGGTCGACGCCGAAGACGGACAGCGGGATCGAGCTCTCGAAGATCGGGGCGCCGCCGAAGATCAGCACCGCGACGGTCTCCCGGCGTCGGCGGCCGGAGAGCTTGCGCGGGGCGGAGACCGTCATCGGGGTCGACGAGCCGTTCGCGCCCGGCCCGCCGTGGCCCAGCGGGCCGTGGCCGGGGGAGCCCAGGGGGAGGCCGGCGAGGGGGCCGCCCAGGGAGCCGGTGGGGGCGCCGTTCAGGCCAGGGGCGCCGTTCGCGCCGATCGCGCCATTCGCGGCGATCGTTCCGCCCGCCCCCGGGTAGCCGGGATAGGCCGGGAAGTCGGCGCCGTAGGCCTGCGCCGGGCTGACGGTGCCTCGGCTGACGACCTGTCCGGAGTGCGCCTGCTGGCCGCCGTGTGCCGACCCGCCGTGCACTGCTCCGACGTGTGCCGCTCCGACGTGTGCCGACCCGCCGTATGCGGGACCGCCGTACGCCTGCCCGCCGTGTGCCGCTCCGCCGTGCTCTGCGGCCGCCGCCGAGGTGCCCGTGGCGGCGGTGCCGGGGGAAGGCACTGTGGGGTACGAGGAGTGCGAGACGGCGCCCGGGGTGCCGGAGTTGCGGGTGGTGGCGGCGGTCGCGGAGGTGCCGGTGCTTCTCGCGGACCGAGCCGCGATACCGGCCGCCGCCTGGCCGCTGTCAGGACCCGCGTCGCTCCTGCTCACCCTGCTCAAGGCGCTCAAGCCCCCTCGGTGGTGTGGTGTGGGTGGTGCGGCACTGCTGCTCGCCAAGATCGAAATCTATCGGGTGGACCATTGCCGTTGTGACAAGTTCACCATCCGACGCTATGTCGACATGGCAATTTGGCGTGATGCATTCGATCACGAAGCGTGGCACCCGTCGACCCTTCTGGGAAGAGGGCCGGTGCAACGGTGGCTGGTTGTCGCGGGGCCGGTCCTGGGGCGTCCGGCCCGCGCGCGCCCGGTCGGCGGGTCTGGGCTGCGGATTTGCCCAAGCGGGAGGGATCGGCGCGAAATTGACCGAAAATCGGCGGTGCACGAGAGGGCGCACGAAATGAGCTCGTGCGCCTCCCAGGCTTCATCCGGCCAGGGCCGGGGCGGCGGAACCGGGGCGCGACCTCCGGGTTACCGTCCTGCCGTGAACACCAACAGCCGGCTCGAACAGGCCAACGACAACGCCGCCGCCTTCTGGCTCGCCCAAGCCCGCGTGCACGGCTGGCGGTTCCGCACCCGCCCGGGCCTGACGGCGGTCCGCTGCGCCCGCACCCCGGAAGACTCGCACCGCTTCGTGGTCACCAGTCCGTACGTCGAACCAGCGCTGGTGGAAGGGGAGTTGGATGACCTCCTGAAGGAGTGGGAGACCATCTGCTTCACCCTGGAGGACCCGTACGGCGCACTCGACCTGACCCGGTTCGGCGCCATCCGGATGCCGGTCATGCCGGTGATGACCCGTGAACCCGGCCCGGTCGACGGCGTCCCGGCCGTCCTCCCCTCGCTCTCGGAGGCGCACGGCGGCGGCTCCCTGACGGTCGATGAGGCGCTGGACGGCGATGCTTTCGCGCAGGTCGAGCGTGCGATCGTGGACGGCTTCCCGCTGCCCGCCCGGCAGCCCTGGACCCGTGGCGAAGCGCTCCCGGAACAGCTCCTGCGCGAACCCGGGCTCCGGGCCTGGCTGGGCCGCGTCGACGGCGCCACCGCCGGCACCTGCCTCACCTACGACGACGGCCAGGCCACCGGGGTGTACTGGGTCGCCACCCTGCCCGACCGGCGCGGCCAGGGCGTGGCCCGCGCCGTACTCCAGACCGCCCTGGCCCACGCGCACCCCGGCCGCCCGGCCACTCTGGTCGCCACCTCGCTCGGCGAACCGCTCTACCGCAAGCTCGGGTTCACCGCGCAGGCCCGCACCTGCTGGTGGACCCGGACCTCCGCGCACGGCTGACGGCCGGGCCGCCCCGCGGCGGGGTCGTCGCTGGTTGCGGTGCGGTGCACCAGTTGCGGTGGGGCGCGGTGCGGCGGGGTGCGTGAAGGGCGTGCGGTGCGTGTGTGGGGCGGGGTGTGCGAGGTGGCACGTTCAAGCGGGGTGCTACGGGGCGGCCGCCGCCGGCGCCACGGCGAACGTGGTCCGCGCGGGCCCCGCCCCATCCGCCGCCGTACGGACGGCCGTTGGGTGCGCCACCGCGACGGGGCGCAGCACGCTCGCCCCCGGGTCCGTCGCCGGGCCCGCGCCCGGGACCAGGCCAGGACGGCTGTCGGCGACCACGGCAAACTCGCCGGTGCGGTTTCGGACATCCGCCCCCGCCATCGAACCACCGGGGGCACTGGCCGTTCCGGCGTTCACGGCAGCAGGCGCGAACGGGCCGTCAGGGGCGGATTCCGTCGGCCGTGCGCCGGTCCGCGCGCCGAGGAGCGCCCCCGCGCGCACCGGCACCCCGGTGGACCGCCGCTGGACCGGCCCGCCCGCGCGCAGACCCGGCCGGGCCGACGGCGCGCCGCGTGCGGCGAGCACCTGACCGACGGCCTCCGGCAGGCCGGCCGCCTTCAGCGTCGGCCGGTAGCCGCTCTCGGCCCAGGGCCGGCCGTGGTGCAGCCAGACGCTGCGCAGGCCGGCCAGTTCGGCGCCGGCGATGTCCGCGGGCGCGTGGTCCCCGACCATCCAGGTGCGCGCGGCCCACGTCCCGGTGGGCACGACGCCGCACCGCTGGGCGGCTATCTCGAAGATCAGCGGATCCGGTTTGACGCAGTCGGCCTCCTCGGAGATGACCCAGCCGTCGACCAGCGGCCCCAGCCCGGTCCGCCGGATCTTCTCCAACTGCGGCCGGGTGCCGCCGTTGCTGACGATGCCGAGCGTCCACCCGGCCGCCCGTGCCGCCTGCAGCGCGTCGACGTGTCCGGGCGGGCAGTGGATGTGGGAGTTGATGCCGTGTCGGTAGTGGGCGAGCAGGAACTCGGTGGAGACGTCCAACCCGTAGCGACGCCGGACGGCGGACAGTACGGTGCTGCGCGGCACGTAGCCGCCGCCGTCGAGAGTGACGAACCATTCGAGGTCTCCGGGCGGCAGGTCGCGCTCGGACAGAAAATCCTGAGCCCAGGCCCGGAAAGCGGCGTCCCTGGGGAGCAGCGTGTTGTCGAGGTCGAACAGGAGCAGGGGCATGCCAAGCATGGTGCCAGCGGCCGCGCCTATGCACCTGGCAAATGCCAGACCACGTCGCGAAGCCGTACGTAGTGGCTGAAACGGGTTCCAGGACCTGGCGTACGGGTGGGTCCGGGCGGGCCGGCTGAGGCTGGCGGGGCGTGACGGTTCGCGACGTGTCGCAACGGATCGTCGCCGATCCATGACAGTCCGGTCACGGTGTCCGGCAGGCCTGTTGCGTCGCCCGGTCCGCTCAGTCAAGCTCCAGGGAACCTCCTTTCTGGAGGGGGCGCGTGGCCTGCGGGCGGGGCGCACTGCCGACGGCGGGCGCATCCTCCTTTCGCGGGAACAATGCCGCTCCGAGGCCTCACCGCTGGGCTGGGCCTCACACCCGTCGTACTCTGAAAGGAACAGGTCACATACGGTGCTGCGCGGCGCAGACCAACGTCATCCCGTGGGCGGGCCTGCTGCCCGGGCGGCGTTGTCCTCTCCTGTCGGCCCCTCTCCCCTGAAGAGCCGTGAGCCATGGCTGGTTTTGAGTCCTTCCGACCGGTGGAGCCGGACGCGCCCCGCAGCGTGGGCGCAGGCGCCGGGGACGACGACGGCCGCGCGGACCTCGCTCCAGCCGACGGGCACGCCGATGTATCGGGTCGCCTGCCCGCCAGTAGGCAGGCCGATGACCGAGCCGACGACCAGGTCGACGCCCAAGCCGACGAGCCCGGCTGCGCACCGGCCGACGAGCGCAGGGGCGAGCGTGGGGGCGAGCGGGCTGATGACCGTGTCGGCGAGCATGCCGGCGAGCGGGTTGGCGACGCCGCTGCCCAGCGAGCCGACGCGCCGGCTGGTGCCTCGGGCGTCGCTGGTACCGCCGATCACACCCCGGGCGCTGAGGAAGCCGGCCCGGAGCCGGGTGCTCCCCGGGGCCTCGTGCGCGCTCTGTGCGGCCTGGTCCGACGGGGCGGCCTCGCCCGGCACGACCGTCCAGGGCCTCGCCAGCGGCGTGGCGGGCACCCGGCCGACCCTGCAGGGCCTCCGGTGACGGGCCGCCTGGGCCCGGGCGCCGAGCGCCCGGAGGCGTCCGGCCTGCCCGGCGCGCACACCGAGTCGACTGCCCGGGACGCGTCCGCGCGCTCCCTCGACCCGGTCTTCCAGCACGGCGTGGTCGTCGGCTTCGACGGCTCCCTGTCGAGCGAACGCGCCCTCGCGTATGCGGTGGGCATGGCGCGCCGTTCGCAGTGCGGCCTGGTGATCGTGCACGTCGCCAATCGCCTGCCCGCCACTGTCTGGGCGGGCTGTGAACCTCCCGTCTTCGTCGACCTCCCCGACCACCGGACCGAGGTCCTGGGCCTGGAGCTCGCCTGCGCGGACTTCCTCACCGGGGTGCCGTGGATCCTGATCGAGCGGGGCGGCGACATCTGCCACGAGATCGAGGAGGTCGGCCGCGAGTACGCCGCCGACGCGATCGTCGTCGGCACGACGCACGGCCTGCTCGGCAAGATCTTCGGCTCGGTCTCCGGACGGCTGGCGCGGCGGGCCAACCGCCCGGTGATCGTGATTCCCTGACGCTCCGTCGGGCGCCGCGTTTCCGCGCCCCCGGAGGCGTCTCCCCGTTGTCGGCCGCTGGTGTCGGCCGCCGACGGTGTCGACCGCCCCGCCGGCGTCGGCCCGCTCCTCTGCGTCGGGCGCTCCTCAACGCCGCCTGAGGAGCGGGGCGTTGCTCCGGTGGGGCCGGATCAGAACCCGGCGCCGATCTCCCGGGCGATGAGCATGCGCTGAACCTCCGATGTGCCCTCCCCGATTTCCAGGATCTTGCAGTCGCGCCAGAAACGGGCGACCGGGAACTCGTTCATGAAGCCGTACCCGCCGTGGATCTGGGTCGCCTCGCGGGCGTTGTCGACGGCGGCCTCGGACGAGTACAGCTTCGCGATCGCGGCCTCCTTCTTGAACGGTTCGCCGTGCAGCAGCCGGGAGGCGGCGTCCCGCCAGGCCAGGCGGGAGGTGTGGGCGCGCAGCTCCATGTCGGCGAGCTTGAACTGGATGGCCTGGTTGGCACCGATCGGCCGGCCGAAGGCCCGGCGCGTGCCGGCGTACTTGACGGACTCGTCGACGCATCCCTGGGCCAGGCCGGTGGCCAGGGCCGCGATCGCGATGCGGCCCTCGTCGAGGATCCGCAGGAACTGGGCGTAGCCTCGGCCACGCTCGCCCAGCAGGTTGGCCGCGGGGACGCGGCAGTCGGTAAAGGACAGTTCGCGGGTGTCGGATGCGTTCCACCCGACCTTCGAGTACTTCTTCGATACCTGGAACCCCGGGGTCCCGGTGGGCACGATGATGGAAGAGATTTCGCGCGTTGGCGAGCGGAATTCGCCTTCTTCACTCGAACGAGCGATCGGTTCCGTGAGTGCGGTGACGGTGACCAGACCGGTGATGTCCGTGCCGGAGTTGGTGATGAAGCACTTGGTGCCGTTGATGACCCACTCGTCCGTGGTCTCGTCGTACCGCGCGGTCGTGCGGGTCGCGCCGGCGTCCGAGCCGCCCTCGGGCTCGGTCAGGCCGAAGGCGCCGAGGAGTTCGCCGGAGGTCAGCCGGGGCAGCCACTCGCGCTTCTGCTCCTCCGTCCCGAACCGGTGGATCGGCATCGCGCCGAGCGAGACGGCCGCCTCCAGGGTGATCGCCACCGAGGAGTCGACCCGGGCGAGTTCCTCCAGGGCGATGCCCAGCGCGAAGTAGTCGCCGCCCATGCCGCCGTACTCCTCCGGGAAGGGCAGGCCGAACAGGCCCATGCGCCCCATCTCGCGGACGATCTCGTACGGGAACTCCTCCCGCTCGTAGAACCCGCCGATCTTCGGCGCCACCACGTCCTGGGCGAACTCGGCGACGGTGCGCCGCAGTTCCTCGTACTCGCTGCTGAGCCGGTGGTCGAACACGGTGATCCTCCTGGAGCCCGGCCGGGGTGGCCGCGGGCGTGAGCGGGACGACCGGCGTCCGTCTGACGGTGTGACGGTCGCACGGTGTGGTTGGACGATGAACGTGGTGCCCGGTGCCGGCCGCGGCCGGGATTCCGCGCGGCCGGCACCGGGGAGCGGTGGTGGGGCGGGGTCAGCCCCGGGCGGCGCCGAGCAGCGCCTGGACGGTGCGGGACGGGCTCGGACGGCCCAGCCGCTCGGCCATCCACCCGCTGGTGGCGACCAGCGCGCGCAGGTCGACCCCGGTCCGGATGCCGAGCCCGTGCAGCATCCACATCAGGTCCTCGGTGGCCAGGTTGCCGGTGGCGCTCTTCGCGTACGGGCAGCCGCCGAGGCCGCCCGCCGACGCGTCCACCGTGGTGACCCCCTCGCGCAGGGCCGCCAGGGTGTTGCTGAGTGCCTGGCCGTAGGTGTCGTGGAAGTGCACGGCGAGCCGGTCGGCCGGCACCCCGGCCCGCGCGAAGCCGGCCAGCAGGGCGCCGACCTGCCCGGGGGTGGCCACGCCGATGGTGTCGCCGAGGCTCAGCTCCGCGCAGCCCATCTCCAGCAGCCGCACGCCGTACCCGACCACCTGGGAGACCGGGACCGGACCTTCCCAGGGGTCTCCGAAGCACATCGAGAGGTAGCCGCGGACCGCCAGCCCGGCCTCGGTCGCCCGCGTCACGACCGGGCGGAACATCGCCATCGCCTCGTCCGCCGAGCGGTTGAGGTTGCGGCGGGCGAAGGTCTCGGTGGCGCTGGCGAACACCGCGACGTCGGTGGCGTGGTGGGCGAGCGCCCGGTCGAGGCCGCGTTCGTTGGGCACCAGCACCGGCAGTCGCAGGCCGGGGTGGCGCTCCGGCAGGCCGGCGAGCCGGGGCATCAGTTCCTCGGCGTCGGCCAGCTGCGGGACCCATTTCGGGTGGACGAAGCTGGTCGCCTCGACGGTGCGCAGCCCGGCGGCCGCGAGCCGGGCGATGAACTCCGCCTTGACCTCCACGGGCACCAGGGAGCCCTCGTTCTGCAGCCCGTCGCGCGGTCCGACCTCGTGGATCCGGACCTCCTCGGGCAGGCCGGGGGTGCGGACGGGGTCGGGCAGGCCCAGGTCCAGCGCGTCGGGCTCGCGGGCGGGTGCGGTCATGACCGCACCCCGGCGGGCGCGGGGGCGGCCTGCTCGTCGGCGCCGTCCCCGGCCGGGGCGACCACGACCAGCAGTTCCTCCATCGCGACGGTGGCGCCCGCGGTGGCCCGCAGCTCGGCCACCACGCCGTCGTGCGGGGCGGCGATCACGTGTTCCATCTTCATGGCCTCCAGCACGAGCAGGGGCTGGCCCTTGCGGACCGTCTCGCCCGTCGTGGTCTTGACGACGGTGACGGTTCCGGGCATCGGGGCGGTCAGGGCGCCGTGGTGGGCGGCGGTTCCGGCGGCGCGCTCGCCCACCGGATCGTGGGCGTGCAGCGACCAGGCGTCGCCCTCGATGCCGAGCCAGGTCACCGGGCCGGCGGCGAGGCCGGGAGCGGCGTCGGTGGCCAGCGCGAACGTGGTCTGCAGGCCGTCGACGGTCAGGTGCAGCCGGTCGGCGGTCCGGGTTGCGCGGGCGCGGTGGACGGGCCCGGCGCCGAGCCGGAGCTCGACCTCGCGGGTGAGCTCGGCGGGATTGTCAGTGGCATCGGCTACGTTGCCCGCAGTGATCGAACGGATGCGCACCGAGACCGGATCCTGGCCGGGGGTACGGAGTCGGTGGGTGGTCCAGGCGGGGGTGCCGCTCAGGCGCCAGCCGGAGGGAAGGGAGAAGGGGTCGGTCCAGCCGCCGGGGTCGGCGGCCGGGGTGAGGTCCAGGTGCCGCGCCAGCGCGGCCGCGTAGTAGAGGAGGTGGGCAGGTGGTGGCGTCTCGGCCGTCAGCGGGTCGGCAGTTGTGGCGTCGGCCTCGTGCGCGTCATCGGCCTCGTTGGCCTTGTCGGCCTCGCCGGTCTCGTTCGCGCCGTTCGGCGCGTTCGCCGGGGAGTACGGCGAGGCGAGCAGGGTGGGCTGCTGTTGGGCCGTCTGTTCCACCAGGCCGGTGTCCAGCCGGCCGGCGACGACCTCGGGGTGTGCGAGCAGCCGTCGCAGGAAGCCGGTGTTGGTGGTGACGCCCAGGATGCGGGTGTCGGCCAGCGCGGCGCGGAGCCGGCGCAGCGCGGTCGGGCGGTCGGGCCCGTACGCGATGACCTTGGCGAGCATCGGGTCGTAGGCACTGGTGACGACGGATCCGGGGGCGACTCCGGAGTCGACGCGCACGCCCTCGCCCTGGGGCTCCTCCAGGACGAGGATGCGGCCGCCGGTGGGCAGGAAGTCCCGTTCCGGGTCCTCGGCGCAGATCCGGGCCTCGATGGCGTGGCCCAGGAAGGAGATGTCGGACTGATCGAAGGAGAGCCGTTCGCCCGAGGCGATCCGCAGCTGCCACTCGACCAGGTCGAGTCGGGCTGAATCGTCGCCGACGGCGACGGCGAGTTCGGTGACGGGGTGTTCGACCTGGAGGCGGGTGTTCATCTCCATGAAGAAGAAGTCCCGCACTCCCTCGGTGGAGGCGGTGGCGGGGGAGTCCGGGTCGATGCCGGGAACGATGAATTCCACGGTGCCGGCCCCGGTGTAGCCGCAGGACTCCGCGGCGCGGACGGCCGCGGCGCCCATCGCGGCGCGGGTCTCGGCATTGAGCAGAACGGAGGGAGCCTCTTCGATCAGTTTCTGATGGCGGCGCTGGAGGCTGCATTCGCGCTCGCCGAGGTGGACGGTGGTGCCGTGGGCGTCGGCGAGCACCTGCACCTCGATGTGGCGCGGCCGGTCGACCCAGCGTTCCAGCAGCAGGGTGTCGTCGCCGAAGGCGGTCCGGGCGACGCGGCGGGCGGCGGCGATCTCGGTGGGCAGGTCGGTGCGGTCCCGCACGAGGCGCATGCCCTTGCCACCGCCTCCGGCGGACGGCTTGAGCAGGACGGGGTAGCCGATCTCGTCGGCGGCGGCGAGGAGATCCCCGTCGGTGGGCGCGGTGGCCTGGCTGCCGGGGACCACCGGAACGCCGGCGGTTCGGACGGCTTCCTTGGCGTTGATCTTGTCACCCATCAGCTCGACCGCACCGGGAGGAGGCCCGATGAAGACGAGGCCGGCGTCGGCGCAGGCGCGGGCGAAGCCGGCGTTCTCGGCGAGGAAGCCGTAACCGGGGTGGACGGCCTGGGCCCCGGTGCGGCGGGCGGCGGCGAGGATCTGGTCGGTGCGCAGGTAGGTCTCGGCCGCCGAGCTGTCGCTGCGGTCGGCCGGGCCGAGCCGGACGGCGACGTCGGCCTCGCGGACGTGCGGCGCGTCGGCGTCGGCGTCGCTGAACACGGCGACCGAGCGCACGCCGAGCCGCCGCAGGGTGCGGATCACCCGGAGGGCGATCTCGCCGCGGTTGGCGACCAGAACTGTGTCGAACATGGGAGGCGTTCCTCCGGGTCGAGGGGAGCCGTACGAAGGAGGTGGCGGCGGGGTGGCGGCGGTGGAGAGGAGGGCGCCGGCCCGGGTGCGCCGGCGCCGCGGGAGTCACGCCCGCAGGAGCGGGGTCACACCGACAGGAGAGGAGAGGTCGCGTGGGAGGGGGCGGGTCACACCCGCCGGGGCGGGGTCACATCCGGAAGACCCCGTACGGGCCGGGCGGCGGGAGCGGGGCGTTGGCGCAGGCGGTGAGGGCGAGGCCGACGACGGTGCGGGTGTCCATCGGGTCGATCACGCCGTCATCCCAGAGTCGGGCGGTGGCGTAGTAGGCGTTGCCCTGGCGCTCGTACTGCTCGCGGACGGGGCGCTTGAACTCCTCCTCCGCCTCGGCCGGCCACTGCTCGCCGTGGGCCTCCAACTGGTCGCGGCGGACGGTGGCGAGGACGGACGCCGCCTGCTCGCCGCCCATCACGGAGATCTTCGAGCCCGGCCACATCCACAGGAAGCGAGGTGAGTAAGCCCGGCCGCACATCGAGTAGTTGCCGGCTCCGTACGAGCCGCCGATCACCACGGTCAGCTTCGGGACGCGGGTGCTGGCGACGGCGTTGACCATCTTGGCGCCGTGCTTGGCGATGCCGCCGGCCTCGTACTGCCGGCCGACCATGAAGCCGGTGATGTTCTGCAGGAAGAGGAGGGGGATGCCGCGCTGGTCGCACAACTCGATGAAGTGGGCGCCCTTGAGGGCCGACTCGGAGAACAGCACGCCGTTGTTGGCGACGATGCCGACGGGGTGGCCGTGGATCCGGGCGAAGCCGGTGACCAGGGTCGCGCCGTACTCGGCCTTGAACTCGGCGAACCGGCTGCCGTCGACCAGCCGGGCGATCACCTCGCGCACGTCGTAGGGCGTGCGCGGGTCGACCGGGACGGCCCCGTACAGGCCGGCCGGGTCCACGGCTGGCGGCTCGACCGGGGTGAGCGGCCACGGCCTGGCCGAGCGCGGGCCGAGCCCGGCCACGATCGTGCGGACGATGGAGAGGGCGTGGGCGTCGTCCTCGGCCAGGTGGTCCGTCACCCCCGAGGTGCGGGAGTGCAGGTCACCGCCGCCCAGTTCCTCGGCGGTGACCACCTCTCCGGTGGCGGCCTTCACCAGCGGTGGCCCGCCCAGGAAGATCGTGCCCTGGTTGCGGACGATCACGGCCTGGTCGCTCATCGCCGGGACGTACGCCCCGCCGGCCGTGCAGGAGCCGAGCACGGCGGCGATCTGCGGGATGCCCGCGGCGGAGAGCCTGGCCTGGTTGTAGAAGATCCGGCCGAAGTGGTCGCGGTCCGGGAAGACCTCGTCCTGCATGGGGAGGAAGGCGCCGCCGGAGTCCACCAGGTAGACGCAGGGCAGCCGGTTCTCCAGCGCGACCTCCTGGGCGCGCAGGTGCTTCTTCACGGTCATCGGGTAGTAGGTGCCGCCCTTGACGGTGGCGTCGTTGGCGACCACCACCACCTCGCGCCCGGCGACCCGGCCGATGCCCGCGATCACCCCGGCCGCGGGCGCCGCCCCGTCGTACATCCCGTCGGCGGCCAGCGGGGCCAGTTCCAGGAAGGGCGAGGCCGGGTCGAGCAGGGCGTCCACCCGGTCGCGGGGGAGCAGCTTGCCGCGCGCCGTGTGCCGGGCGCGGGCCCTGGCGCCGCCGCCGAGGGCCGCCGCGTCGAGCTTCTCGCGCAGCTCGGCGACCAGGGCCCGGTGTGCCTCGGTGTTGGCGCGGTAGGCGGTGGAGCCCGGGTCGACCGCGGTGCCGAGCCGGGGCGCGGGAGCAGCGGCTCCCGGCGGTACGGCACCTGGCGCCGCCGTGGTGCCGGCCGCTGTGCTGCCATGGACGCCGGTGGGTACACCGGCGGTTGAGATGACCATTCCCAAGAGCTCCCTTGCCCTCGGCACCAGGCGGGCGGCCGGATGCGGTGCGCCCATGGACCCCACGTTAATTAACGTTAACTTACGCGCCCAGGTTAACGGCCGATAACCCCACTGTCTACGATGGGCAGCATGCCGAACGTCCCCGCAGCCTCCGCGCTCCCACGCCGCGACCAGATCCGTCGGGAGGCCGCGCGACTCTTCGCGGCCCGGGGTTTCCTCGGGGTGGGTGTGGACGAGATCGGCAAGGCCGTCGGCATCAGCGGCCCCGGGCTCTACCGCCACTTCGCCGGAAAGGACGCGATGCTCGCCGATCTGCTGATCGGCATCAGTGAGCGCCTGCTGGAGGAGGGGCGGCGCCGGGCGGGGGGCGGCGACGGTCCGGCCGCCGCGCTGGACGCGCTGATCGGCGGCCACGTCGACTTCGCCCTCGACGACCGCGACCTGATCACCCTCCACGACCGTGAGCTGCTGAACCTCAAGGAGGAGGACCGCCGCACCGTCCGCAGGCTCCAGCGCGGCTACGTCGAGCTCTGGGTGGACGTGGTCCGGCAGGTCTATCCGCAGCTGACGGGCCCCGCCGCCGAACCGGTGGCCAGGGCCGCCGTCCACGCGGTCTTCGGCCTGATCAACTCGACCCCGCACAGCCTCGGCCCGGGCCCCGCCCAGGACGAGCGCTCCGGCCTCCAGCGCGACGGCATGGCCGTCCTGCTGCACGCCCTCGCCCACGGCGCCTTCGCGGCGGCGGCCGAGTCGGTGTCCGCGCAGGCCTGAGTCCTGCGCGCCCGGACGGCCCGCTCGGCAGTCCAGGCCCAAGGTTGGCGCTCCGGCTCCGAGGCCGGAGGTCTAGGACCAAAGGACGGCGCCCGCCCGCCCCGGGCCGCTGGGCCTTCGGCGGCCCGTCCGCGACCCTGGAGGCAGGCGACCCCGGAGGCGGGCGACCCTGGAGACGGGCGGGTCGGCGGGCCGTGCGTTCGTTCGGCCGGGAATCACCGCAGGCCGCAGGCTGTTGGCCAGTCCGCCGGACCGGACGATCCGGGCCGCCCCGGCCCGCTCCGGCCCCATCCGGGCCGGAAACGCCATGGCGGCCACCCGATGAAATGGTTAGCATCCCTAAATATGCCTGAGACTCACGGATCCACGGTGGAGCAATCCCCGAGCGGCTCACCGGCCCCCGGCGCGAGCCCGCAGCCGGACGGCGCCCACCCGCAGCCGGACGGCAACGACCCGCAGGCCGTCGGCTGGCTGCGCCGCCTGGTCGGCTACTGCTGGCGCTCCCGCCGCAGCGTGCTGCTCGCCTTCGGCGCCTCGCTCGTCGGCATGGCCGTCACCTCGCTGGTGCCGCTGGTCACCAAGCTGATCATCGACGACGTCATCACCGCGCACACCCGTTCGCTGGTCCCCTGGGCGGTGGTGCTGCTGCTCGCCGCCGTCGTCGTCTTCGGTTGCACCCAGGTCCGCCGCTACTACGGCGGCCAGCTCGCCCTGGACGTCCAGCACGACATGCGCAGCGACCTGTTCCGCTCGCTCGGCCGGCTCGACGGCCACCGCCAGGACCGGCTGGACACCGGCCAGGTGGTCGGGCGCGCGACCTCCGACCTCCAGCTGATCAACGGCCTGCTCTCGATGCTGCCGATGATGACCGGCTACCTGCTGATGTTCGTCATGTCGCTGGCCGTGATGGTCTGGCTCTCCCCGCCGCTCACCCTGATAGCCCTGGTGATGGCCCCCGCGCTGTGGTGGATCACCGTCCTCAGCCGGAAGCGACTCTTCCCCGCCACCTGGGCCGCCCAGCAGGAGGCGGCCGCCGTCGCGGGTGTGGTGGACGGCGCGATCGGCGGTGTCCGGGTGGTCAAGGGCTTCGGTCAGGAGGCGCAGGAGCTGGACAAGCTGGAGCGGGCCTCCCGCAACCTGTTCGCGGCCCGGCTCCGGTCGATCCGGCTCAACGCCCGCTACAACCCGGCGATGCAGGCCGTCCCGGCGCTCGCGCAGGTCGCGGTGCTGGCCTTCGGCGGCTGGCTGGCCGTCGACGGCCAGGTGTCGCTCGGGACCTTCGTGGCCTTCTCCACCTACGTCGCGCAGATGACCGGACCGGTGCGGATGCTCACCATGGTCATCACGGTCGGCCAGCAGGCCCGGGCCGGCGTGGAGCGCGTCCTCCAGCTGATCGACGAGCGCCCGCTGGTCCAGGAGCGCCCGGACGCGCTCACCCTGGACCTCACCGGGGACGGCACCCGTGAAGGCGCCGCCACCGGCGTCCGTGAAGGCAGCACCGCAGGCCCCCGCGCCACCGCAGACACCCGCGCCACCGCAGGCCCCCGAACCTCCGACGTCGCCCTGGAGTTCGACCAGGTCGAGTTCCGCTACGACCCCGAGCACCCCGCCCCCGTCCTGCACGGCCTCAGCCTGAAGCTGGCCCCCGGCGAGACCCTCGCCCTGGTCGGGGCTTCCGGCTCCGGCAAGTCGACGGTGGCGCAGCTGGTGCCGCGCTTCTACGACCCGGCGGCCGGCGCCGTCCGCCTCTACGGCCACGACCTGCGCGACCTCACCCTGGACTCGGTCCGGTCGGCGGTCGGCATCGTCCCCGAGGAGAGCTTCCTGTTCTCCGAGTCGGTCCGCACCAACATCGCCTACGGCCGTCCGGACGCCACGGACGAGCAGGTCGTGGCGGCCGCGCGGGCCGCCCAGGCCGACGAGTTCGTCCGCGCGCTGCCGGACGGCTACGAGACCAAGGTCGGCGAGCAGGGCCTGACCCTCTCCGGAGGCCAGCGCCAGCGGATCGCGCTGGCCCGGGCGATCCTCACCGACCCCCGGATCCTGCTGCTGGACGATGCCACCTCGGCGGTGGACCCGCAGGTCGAGGCGGAGATCCACGACGCGCTGCGTTCGGTGATGACCGGCCGCACCACGCTGCTGATCGCCCACCGCCGCTCGACCCTGCAGCTCGCCGACCGGATAGCCGTCCTGGATCACGGCCGGCTGCTGGACATCGGCACGCACGAGGAACTCGACGCCCGATGTCCCCAGTACCGGGCTCTGATCACCGACCCCGAGGCCGGCCGCACACCCCGGTCGTCCGAGGCCCCGCAGACCGTCGAGCAGACCTCTCCGCAGACCCTCGAGCAGCCCGCCGGGCAGCAGACCCCCGAGCAGCAGACCGCTGAGCAGGCCGCCGAGCAGACCGCCGAGCAGACCGAGGCGCGGTCCACCTCCGAGCAGGTCGACGAACCGACCCCCACGCAGGCCCCGGCCCCGGAACCCGTTGCCCCGGAACCCGTCGCCTCGCAACCCGCCGCCCCTGCCACCCCCGACCTCCCCACCCCCGCCCTGGTCAAGGCGGCCCGCACCGCCGACCCCGACCTGCTGGCCAGGGTCGCGGCCCTCCCGCCGGCCGCCGACTCCCCGGCGGTCCCGCGCGCCGAGGCCGAGGCCGGTGACCCGGACTTCACCCTCCGCCGCCTGCTGCGCCCCTTCCGCGTCCCGCTCGCCCTGGCCCTGCTGCTCGTCGCGCTCGACGCGGCTTCCGGCCTGGTGCTGCCGGTGCTGATCCGGCACGGCATCGACCAGGGCGTCAGCAAGGCCCTGATGTCGGGGGTCGCCGTGGCCGCGCTCGCCGCGCTGGTGGTGGTGCTGCTGGACTGGTTGGTGCAGAGCGCCGAGAACCGGGTCAGCGGCCGTACCGGTGAGCGGGTGCTCTACATGCTCCGCCTCAAGATCTTCGCCCACCTCAACCGGCTCGGCCTGGACTACTACGAGCGCGAGCTGTCCGGCCGGATCATGACCCGGATGACCACCGACCTGGACTCGTTGACGTCCTTCCTGCAGACCGGCGTGGTCACCGCCGTGGTCAGCCTGCTGACCTTCGGCGGGATCTTCGCCGCGCTGCTGATCATCGACGCCGGCCTGGCCCTGGTGGTCTTCGCGGTGCTGCCCCTGCTGGTGATCGCGACGCTGGTGTTCCGACGGAAGTCCAGGGACCAGTACGAGCTGTCCCGGGACCTCATCAGCACCGTCAACGCCGACCTCCAGGAGAACGTGGCGGGCATGCGGATCGTCCAGGCCTTCCGCCGCCTGGACACCAACACGGACCGCTTCGTCGCCCGGGGCGTCGCCTACCGCGAGGCCCGGGTGCGCGCGCAGCTGTACATCTCGCTGTACTTCCCGTTCGTCCAGTTCCTCTCCAGCGTGGCCGCCGCGCTGGTGCTGATCGTGGGCGCGGCCCGGGTCGACGCCGGGACGCTGACGGTCGGCGCGCTGGTCGCGTACCTGCTGTACATCGATCTGTTCTTCGCGCCGGTCAACCAGCTGTCCCAGGTGTTCGACGGCTACCAGCAGGCTTCGGTGGGCCTCGGCCGGATCCGGGAGCTGCTGCGCACCCCGACCGCCACGGCCGAGGCGGCCGACCCCGTGCCGGTGCCCGAGGGGCTGCGCGGCGAGATCTCCTTCGAGGGTGTCGGTTTCGCCTACAACGGCGGTGCGGACGGCGCCCCGAACGTGCTGACCGGTGTGGACCTGTACATTCCGGCCGGGCAGACGGTGGCGCTGGTGGGCGAGACCGGCGCCGGCAAGTCGACGCTGGTGAAGCTGGTCGCTCGGTTCTACGACGCGACGGAGGGCACCGTGCGGGTGGACGGGGTCGACCTCACCCGCTTCGACCTGGCGCAGTACCGCCACCGGCTGGGCGTGGTGCCGCAGGAGGCGTACCTGTTCGCGGGCACGGTGCGCGAGGCGATCGCGTACGGCCGGCCCGACGCCTCGCCGGCGGAGGTGGAGGCGGCGGCCCGGGCGGTCGGCGCGCACGACATGATCGTCCGGTTGTCCGGCGGCTACGACCACGAGGTCGCGGGTCGCGGCCGCAACCTCTCGGCCGGCCAGCGGCAGTTGATCGCGCTGGCCCGGGCCGAACTGGTCGATCCGGATGTCCTGCTGCTCGACGAGGCGACCGCGGCGCTCGACCTGGCCACCGAGGCGGTGGTCAACCAGGCCGCGGACCGGCTCAGTGGCGGCCGCACCACGCTGGTCATCGCCCACCGGCTGACCACCGCCGAGCGCGCCGACCGGGTCGTCGTGCTGGACCACGGCCGGGTGGTCGAGGACGGCACGCACACCGAACTGCTCGCCCGGGGCGGCACGTACGCCCGGCTCTGGCAGGCGTTCATCGCGGACGGCCACCCGGCGGTCGAGGCCGTCGCCGCGGGGTAGCCGACTGCCCGCCAGGCTGATCGTCAGGCGGCGATCAGCGAGGCCAGCAGGCCGGTGGCGTCGATCCCGTGCGGCAGGTCGCTGACCTGTCCGTCCCCGACCTCGACCACGCGCCAGCCGGAGCCGTCGGCCCGGCTGGCGAGGTCGGTGGTGACGAAGCGGCAGCCGAGCATCCGGACCAGGGGGCGGACGCCGGTGAGGTCGGGTTCGACATCGTGGTGGGGTGCGTCGGGGTGCGGCCCGACCAGGATGGGTTCGCCGTCCAGCCACCACACTCGCGCCTCCACGGCCCGCCGGCTCCCACGGCCCGAACGGTCATCCGACCCTCCGCCCGAGTCGTCGCCCGAGCTGCCGCCCGGCCCGTCGGCCGGCCGCTCGAACTCCTCGTACCGCCGCAGCACCACCCCGCCGGTCAGGAACTCGCCCTGGAGCTCGACGAACCGCGCCACCACCCGCCCGACGCTCGCCAGATCGGCCAACTCGGGGATGTAGCAGGCCTCGTGCCACTCGTGCTTGCGCGACTTCACGTAGTCCTTGACGATCGCCGGCCCGCTCCCGCCGAGCCGGGCCGCGGCGGCCGCCAGCTCTTCCGGCCCGGGCACCGCGGAAGCGGCGGTGGGGATCCACGTACTGGGCGGAGTCGCCCCCTCGAACACGTCGTACCAGCCCGGCAGTTCGTGTGCCGTCGCATAGCCGGCGGGGCTGGTCAGCAGGGCGCAGCCGCGCGCGGCGAGCGCGGTGGCGAAACCGGCGTAGCGGGCGGACGGAAGCATCCAGCCCCGGTACCAGAGCGGACCCCGGTCCTGCGGCACCCGCCGGACCGCCTGCTCGGCGTGCCCGGCGAGCAGCGCGTCGTGGTCGACCAGGTGGTGCTCGCCGCCCAACTCCCGCAGCAGCCTGGCCTCCCAGGCGAAGTGCGGGTCGGGCCGGCGCGGGTTGAGCGGGTCGGCGGGGAAGAGGATCGCGGGTACGGGCATGGCCGTCAGGGTAAGGCCCGGGCGGGGCGGCGTCGGCGGCTTTCGGCGCGTCAAACCCGCTCGACGGCCCGGCCGGGTGCTGGGAGAGTGATCCGATGCGAAATCTGCTGAGACTCCGTACACGTGTCCCCCGGCAGGCGGCTCGCACGGTGGTCCTGGACGAGGACGGCTCGGTCTTCCTGCTCCGTTCGGACAACGACGAGGTCGGCGTCCACTGGACCATGCCGGGCGGCGGGCTGGAGCCCGGCGAGACCCCGTGGACCGGCGCCCGGCGCGAACTCTGGGAGGAGACGGGCTGGAGCGACCTCGAACCGGGCCCGCTGCTCTGCACCTGGGAACACGACTTCACCTGGCACGGCACCCCGGTCCGTCAGCACGAGCACATCTACCTCACGGGCGGACCGCACCGCGGCCCGGTCGGTGACGTCAGCGCGGTGCACGCCGAGGACCGGATCCTCGACTGGCGCTGGTGGACCCCGGCCGACCTGGCGGACGAGCACGCCGACGCGCTCTGGCCGCCCCGGCTGCCGGAGCTGCTGGCCGCCGTCCGCGAGGGCTGGGCCGTCGATGGGCGCCCCCCGGTACCCGTCGACCTCGGCTTCATCCCGAACGCCCCGGCCACCCGCTGACGGCCACCCGCTGACCGCTCCCCGACGCACGGCCGACCGCGATCTCCTGACCGCCGTCTCCTGACCGTCACCGGCGGGCCCCAAGAGCGCGCTGCTACGGCCACACGCTGCTACGAACGCACGCCCCTACGGGCGCCCGCCGCGTCGCGCCCGCCCGCCCGGGCCGGATTCCCAACCGTGCAGGTCCAGCTCCCGGTCGTGCAGCGCGCAGGGGTTCATCAGCACGGTCAGTTGTGCGTCGGCCAACTGCTCGAAGGCGAGCCCGGTGGCGGACAGCAGCTGCTCGGTCGGCACCGAGACGGCGATGGCGGCGCGCCAGGAGGGCAGCACGATCAGGCTGGTGCCGCGGCCGATCCGGACCGGTTCCGCCGTCACCCGGACCGGCGCCCGCTCCTCCGGGCGGCCGACGGCCTCGGGCTGGTTCGGGCTGCCGCCGATCAGGATGCCGAGTGGTGTTTCGGCCCGCGCCGCCTCGGGGGCGGCGGCCGACGGAGCCGTCACCGCCCCGGTGCCTCCGGTGAGTTCACCTGAACCGGGTGCGGCTGCCGCCCAGACCTCGGCCGGGAGAGCGGCGGAGGTCACGGGTGTCGTAGGTGCTGTCCCGATCGGTTCGGTCGCGGCCGTCTCCCGTGCGGCCGCCCCCTGCCCGGTCGCGTCGGCCTGCGGGTGCATCCGGCGCAGCCGGCGCGAGGGCGCGGGGCGCCGGGAGCCGGCGGCCCGGAGTTCCTCGCGCGCCGCGCGCAGCACGGGCACGGCCCGGTCGCCCTCGGGCGCGACGGCCGGCCGGCCGAACCTGCCGGCCCCGGCCCCGGTCCGCCCGCCCACGGCCTCGGCCCCGCCACCCGGAACGTCTCCACGGTGCTCAACACCCGCGCCGCCCGCGCCGCCTTCACGGACCTCGCCGTCCTCGCCGTCCCCGTCCTCGGCGCTCTCGCCCAGCAGCGCCCGGACTTCCGTAGCAGGTCGCCGGCACGCGGCCGCCAGGTCGGCGACCGAGCGGCCTTGGGCGCGGGCGGCCCGCAGCCGGTCGGCGAGCGCCGCCCGCAGCCGCGAGGTGGTCGGATCGTCCGCAGCCGCCTTGCCCCCCGCCGCCGCGAGTCCGCCGTCTGCCCCGCCGTCCTCCCGTCCGCGCGGCTGCGGCACCGAGTCGTGGCGTGAGCCGCCGGCCTGGCGCGGCCCGCCGGCCGTGCCGGACGGGGCGGCGCCCGGAGTGCCGGCCGGGCCGGTCTCGGCGGCCGTCGCGATGGAGCAGCGTGCGGCGTGCGGGGGCGCGGATCCGGCGCTGTCCCCGGGCGGGCCGGGCAGGGACGGGTCGGTTGCGGCGGGGTGGAGCGAGGTCATCGGCACGGGCCCTTCGGCGGACGGTCCGGATGATCCTCCCGCACCGCGCGACCAGCTCCAAGCATCAATTCCGGGGGTGTGCGCGAGACCACTGCCCGCCCCTACACCCCGTGTCGGCTCAAGTGCCGGGCGCGACGAAGCCCTTGAGGTCGGCGAGCACCGCGTTGGCCGCCATGACACCGAGCCCGAGGAACCAGGTCTCGTCCGAAACCGGCCGGGCCTGACCGGACTTGACCGCGCCGAGGGTCTTCCAGAGCGCGCCGCCGAGCACCGCGTCCTGGTTGGTGGAGCTGGGGCTGCCGTACACGCCGTAGAAGATCCAGTCGGCGTCGGCCTTGTCGATCTGTTCCGGGCTGACCTCCACCGCGAGTTCCTTGACCTGTTCGATCTTGGGCTGCGGCAGCGGGATGTCGGTGAGGATGGTGCCGATGAAGGACAGCTCGGCGTACAGCCGGGTCCGGCCGGGCATGAAGCGCAGCGGCGTGATGGTGGGCCGCTTGTCGCCGAGCTTGGCGCCGATCGCGGTGGCGGCCGCCTGGTACGCGTCGAGCTGGGTCTTGGCCTCGGCCTCCAGGCCGAACGGGCTGGCGTTGAGCTGGAAGTTCTGCTTCCAGGGGTAGCCGGGGCGCAGCGAGAAGACGGTCGGCGCGATCTTGGACAGCTGCGCGTACTGGTCCTGGGCGCGCAGCTGGCTGCCGAGGATCAGGTCGGGCTTGAGCGCGGCGATGGCCTCCAGGTTGAGGCTGTTGATGGTGCCGACGTTGGCCGGGTTGCCGGCCTTGTCCTTGAGGTAGGACGGCAGGGACTTGGAGCCGTCGGTGTAGACGATGCCGACCGGCTGGATGCCGAGTGCGACGACGTTGTCGAGTTCGCCGGTGTCCAGCACCACGACCCGGGTGGGCTTGGCGGGGATGACGGTCTCGCCCATGGCGTGCTTGACGGTGCGCGGGTAGACGCCGGGGGCGGCGTCGGTGCCGAAGCCCTTCATCTTCTCGATCACGGTGGCGTAGTCGTCGCCGCCCTGCTTGACCGACTTCTGGTCGGGCGATGCGCCGCCGGCGTTGGGGGTCGCGCCGCCGGAGCCGCCGTTGCCGCCCGAGCCGCCGGAGCTGCCGCAGGCGGTGAGCAGTCCGCCGAGGCCGAGGACCGCCCCACCGGCGATCCCGGCGGAGAGGAACCTGCGGCGGGAGGGGGTGCGGGGGACGAGGACCAGGTCGTCGGGGTGGGGGGCCACGCGACGCTCCTTCGAATCGAGGTTAGGTGAGGCAAACCTATCCGAAGCACCCGAGGGGGGGCGTAGTGGCCCGTCCGGGCCGAGGGCGAACCATCTCAAACCTTGACATAAGGGAGAAATTCTCTTGACCCTGATCCTTTGAAACCAAGGTACACCGCTTAACGCGCCGTTAATGCTGCACCTTGACGGCCTTTGTCGAGAACGAATCGAAGCAAGTGGTTTAGATCACCAAGGGTTGGTCTACTCAACCTTCCATGCTCGCGCCTAGGGTGCGCTGGTGTTTGATCAGCAGCTCTCAGAGCACGGAAGCAGCGGCCGGGCAATGGCGCCCGACGCTCCGCAGGGTGCCCCGGTCAGTGGCATCAGTGGTGGAGTCCCCGACCAGGGGACAGCTGGGGGAGCGGGGGACAAGGGTCTACGGGGCAACTCGGTGGGCCTGCTGGGCAGTGTGGTCCTGGGCGTCTCCACGGTCGCCCCGGTCTACTGCCTGACCGCGACACTCGGGCCGACCGTCACCGCGGTCGGCGTCCAGATGCCCGCCGTGTTCCTGGCCGGCTTCCTGCCGATGCTGCTCGTCGCGTTCGCCTACAAGGAGCTGAACAAGGACTTCCCGGACTGCGGCACGTCCTTCACCTGGACGGTCAAGGCCTTCGGCCCCCGGGTCGGCTGGATGGCCGGCTGGGGCCTGACCGTCGCGACCATCATCGTGCTGTCCAACCTGGCCGGGGTCGCGACCGACTTCCTCTACCTGATGCTCGGCGAGATGACCGGCAGGAGCTGGGTCGCCGAACTCGACCAGAACCAGGCCGTCCACCTGCTCACCGTCGTCCTGCTGATCGCCGGCGCCACCGCGATGAGCTACCGGGGGATGACCGCCACCAAGTGGTTCCAGTACAGCCTGGTCGGCCTCCAACTCGCCGTGCTGGTGCTCTTCTCGGCCATCGCCATCGGCAAGGCCGCCGCCGGCGACCTGCCCGACTCGATCGGCTTCTCGTTCTCCTGGCTCAACCCGCTCCAGGTCAGCTCCTTCAGCGCCTTCACCGCCGGCCTGTCGCTGTCGATCTTCATGTACTGGGGCTGGGACACCTGCCTCACCATGAACGAGGAGACCCTCGGCAGCACCAAGACCCCCGGCCGCGCCGCGATGGTCTCCATGGTCACCCTGGTCGGCTCGTACCTGCTGGTCGCGATCTCCGCCCAGATGTTCGCGGGCGTCGGCTCCACCGGCTCCGGCCTCAGCAACCCGGAGACCTCCGACAACGTCTTCGCCGCGCTCGCCCGCCCGGTCCTCGGCTCGCCGTGGAGCGTCCTGCTCTTCCTGGCCGTCGTCGCCAGCGCCGCCGCCAGCCTCCAGACCACCTTCATCCCGGTGGCCCGCACCCTGCTCGCGATGAGCGCCTACCGTGCCGTGCCACCGCGCTTCGGCGCCGTCCACCCGCGCTTCCGCACCCCCGGGTACGCCACCGTCGCGGCCGGCATCGCCACCGCCGTCTTCTACGTCGGCATGAGCCTGATCAGCGAGAACGTCGTCCAGGACACCATCCTGGCGCTCGGCCTGATGATCTGCTTCTACTACGCGCTGACCGCGTTCGCCTGCGTCTGGTACTTCCGCCGCTCGCTGCGCACCGGCCCCCGCGACCTGTTCCTCAAGGGCATCGCCCCGCTGCTCGGCGGCGTGCTGCTGAGCGGGGTCTTCCTGCAGACCCTCACCGACGCCTGGAGCCCGGACTACGGCAGCGGCGCCGTCTTCGGCATCGGCTCGGTGTTCGTCATCGGCGTCGGCATCCTGCTGCTCGGCGCCGTCCTGATGACCTGCTACGGGCTGGCCCGGCCGGAGTTCTTCCGTGGCGAGACGCTGCGCAAGGACACCCCCGCGCTGGTCGTCGAGGACTGAGAGGACCGAGAGGGCCGGGAGGACTGAGAGGACCGGGAGGACCGGGAGCGCCGAAAACCGACCACGCCGCCGGGCATCGACGCTATCCTCGACCGCATGAAGCTTTACGCGGGCCAGTGCTGGTGGCCGTCCTGAGGGACGGCCACCCCACCCGCTCGACCAGGGCCGTCCGGAATGGACGGCCCTTTCGCGTTTCCCACGGAACGGGCCCCCGCCCCGGACGGCCGCCACCACCGCCGTACCGAGGAGAAACCCGATGACCACCGCGACGACCGCGACCAACGCGACGACCCCGACGACCCCGTCCGTGGCCACCACCGCCACCTTCACCGCCGACCCGGCCGGCCACCGCGTCCTCACCGGGGACCGCCCCACCGGACCGCTGCACCTCGGCCACTACTTCGGCACCCTGCACAACCGCGTCCAGCTCCAGAACCAGGGCGTCGAGATGTTCGTCGTGATCGCCGACTACCAGGTCATCACCGACCGGGACATCGCCGACCGGCTCGCCGAGCACACCGAGAACCTCGTCCTCGATTACCTCGCGGTCGGTCTCGACCCCGACCGCGCCACGATCTTCGCGCACAGCGCCGTCCCCGCCCTCAACCAGCTGCTGCTGCCCTTCCTCAGCCTGGTCAGCGTCGCCGAACTGAACCGCAACCCCACCGTCAAGGACGAGATCGCGCACTCCCGCCAGTCCGCCGTCAACGGGCTGATGTTCACCTACCCCGCCCACCAGGCCGCCGACATCCTCTTCTGCAAGGCGAACCTCGTCCCGGTCGGCCAGGACCAGCTGCCCCACCTCGAAGTCGCCCGCACCATCGCCCGCCGCTTCAACGAGCGCTACCCGCACGCCGACGGCGGCGCCGTCTTCCCCACCCCCCGCGCACTGCTCTCCGACGCCCCGCTGCTGCTCGGCACCGACGGCGGCAAGATGAGCAAGAGCCGGGGCAACTCCGTCCCCCTCGGCGCCACCGAGGACGAGACCGCCCGGATCATCCGCGGTGCCAGGACCGATGCCGACCGCCGGATCGACTATGACCCGGCCAACCGGCCCGAGGTCTCCAGCCTCATCCTGCTCGCCGCGCTCTGTCAGGACCGCGCACCCGAGGAGATCGCCGAGGAACTCGGCGACGGCGGGGCCGCCGCGCTCAAGCGCACCGTCACCGACTCCGTCAACGAGTACCTCCGCCCCCTGCGCGCCCGCCGTGCCGAACTCGCCGCCGACCGAGGCCACCTGCGCCAGGTCCTGCGCGGCGGGGCCGAACGCGCCAACGCCGTCGCCGACGCCACCCTCGACGAGGTCAGGAAGGTGATGGGGGCGATCTGAAGAACCGCCCCGCACCGTCGGGGCACCTCCGGCGTACCTCCGGCGCACCTTCGGCCCGAAGACGTCGGCTCGCGGACATCGGCCCGTCGAAACGGGGGCATATCGTCACCGGGCGGCCTCGACCACACCGAGGCCGCCCGTACCCGGCCTCCCCCGAAAGGCGTCCCGGCCCATGGACCAGCACCCGACCACGCCCGGCCAGGGTCTGACCCGCCCGCCGCACCTGCGCCCCGGCGACCACATCGCCGTCGTCGCCCCCAGCGGCCCGATCGACTCCCAGCGACTCACCGACGGCTGCGCGATCCTCCGCTCCTGGGGCCTGCGGGTCACCGTCGCCCCGCACGTCCTCG
>NZ_LJJF01000001.1:5010000-5150000 GCF_001625365.1 Streptomyces sp. MJM8645
GAGTGCGTAATAGCTCACTGGTCAAGTGATTCCGCGCCGACAATGTAGCGGGGCTCAAGCACATCACCGAAGTCGTGTCATTGCAGCATATAGGGCCAACGCCTGCTGTGATGGGTAGGGGAGCGTCGTGTGCCGGGTGAAGCGGCGGTGGAAACCAGTCGTGGACGGTATACGAGTGAGAATGCAGGCATGAGTAGCGATACAAGAGTGGGAAACTCTTGCGCCGATTGACCAAGGGTTCCTGGGTCAAGCTGATCTGCCCAGGGTAAGTCGGGACCTAAGGCGAGGCCGACAGGCGTAGTCGATGGACAACGGGTTGATATTCCCGTACCCGCTTTGAAGCGCCAACGCTGAACCAGGTGATGCTAAGGCCGTGAAGCCGGCCCGGAGTCTTCGGACAAAGGGACGTGGTGGAGCCGCTGAACCAAGTCTGTAGTAGGTGAGCGATGGGGTGACGCAGGAAGGTAGTCCAGCCCGGGCGGTGGTTGTCCCGGGGTAAGGGTGTAGGCCGAGTGATAGGCAAATCCGTCACTCATTAAGGCTGAGACCTGATGCCGAGCCGATTGTGGTGAAGTGGATGATCCTATGCTGTCGAGAAAAGCCTCTAGCGAGTTTCATGGCGGCCCGTACCCCAAACCGACTCAGGTGGTCAGGTAGAGAATACCGAGGCGTTCGGGTGAACTATGGTTAAGGAACTCGGCAAAATGCCCCCGTAACTTCGGGAGAAGGGGGGCCATTCCTGGTGACGGCACTTGCTGTCAGAGCTGGGGGTGGCCGCAGAGACCAGCGAGAAGCGACTGTTTACTAAAAACACAGGTCCGTGCGAAGCCGTAAGGCGATGTATACGGACTGACGCCTGCCCGGTGCTGGAACGTTAAGGGGACCGGTTAGCTTGGATTCGTCCAGGCGAAGCTGAGAACTTAAGCGCCAGTAAACGGCGGTGGTAACTATAACCATCCTAAGGTAGCGAAATTCCTTGTCGGGTAAGTTCCGACCTGCACGAATGGCGTAACGACTTCTCGACTGTCTCAACCATAGGCCCGGTGAAATTGCATTACGAGTAAAGATGCTCGTTTCGCGCAGCAGGACGGAAAGACCCCGGGACCTTTACTATAGCTTGATATTGGTGTTCGGTTCGGCTTGTGTAGGATAGGTGGGAGACTTTGAAGCAGCAACGCCAGTTGTTGTGGAGTCGTCGTTGAAATACCACTCTGGTCGTGCTGGATGTCTAACCTGGGTCCGTGATCCGGATCAGGGACAGTGTCTGGTGGGTAGTTTAACTGGGGCGGTTGCCTCCTAAAGAGTAACGGAGGCGCCCAAAGGTTCCCTCAGCCTGGTTGGCAATCAGGTGTTGAGTGTAAGTGCACAAGGGAGCTTGACTGTGAGACTGACGGGTCGAGCAGGTACGAAAGTAGGGACTAGTGATCCGGCGGTGGCTTGTGGAAGCGCCGTCGCTCAACGGATAAAAGGTACCCCGGGGATAACAGGCTGATCTTCCCCAAGAGTCCATATCGACGGGATGGTTTGGCACCTCGATGTCGGCTCGTCGCATCCTGGGGCTGGAGTAGGTCCCAAGGGTTGGGCTGTTCGCCCATTAAAGCGGTACGCGAGCTGGGTTTAGAACGTCGTGAGACAGTTCGGTCCCTATCCGCTGTGCGCGTAGGAGTGTTGAGAAGGGCTGTCCCTAGTACGAGAGGACCGGGACGGACGAACCTCTGGTGTGCCAGTTGTCCTGCCAAGGGCATGGCTGGTTGGCTACGTTCGGGAGGGATAACCGCTGAAAGCATCTAAGCGGGAAGCCTGCTTCGAGATGAGCACTCCCACCTCCTTGAGAGGGTAAGGCTCCCAGTAGACGACTGGGTTGATAGGCCGGATATGGAAGCCCTGTGAGGGGTGGAGTTGACCGGTACTAATAGGCCGAGGGCTTGTCCTCAGTTGCTCGCGTCCACTGTGTTGTTCTGAAACAACGACCCCAACCCGTTTGGCTACGGGGTTGGTGCGGTTGACAGTTTCATAGTGTTTCGGTGGTCATAGCGTGAGGGAAACGCCCGGTTACATTCCGAACCCGGAAGCTAAGCCTTACAGCGCCGATGGTACTGCAGGGGGGACCCTGTGGGAGAGTAGGACGCCGCCGAACAATCATTCCAAAAAGACCCCCTCCCGTCCGGGAGGGGGTCTTTTTGCGTTAACCTCTGCCGACACACGAACCAGAGTTTGTCGGAGAGGCGCGATCCGTTGCAGAACCTGACCCTTACCTGGCAGTCCGCCGGGGGCGCCGCGGTCGCTCTCTACGGCGGGGCGTACGCCGCCGCCAGGGTCCGGAAGCCGTCCTTGTCGGCGCTGCTGCGGGAGGCTGGCACGCTGCTGGCGCTGTTCGCGCTCTGGCAGCTGGTGGGCCACCTCTCGGTGATGAGCGGAGACCACGCGCTGGACCGGGCGGATTGGATCCACCGCACCGAGTCGGCGATCGGTCTACCGGACGAGGCGTCCTGGCAGGCGGCCGTCACGCCGTACCCGGTGCTGGTGAGGCTCGCGAACTACTACTACGCGGCGATGCACTTCGCGGTGATGCTGGCGGTGCTGCTCTGGGTGTTCGTGCGGCACCGGGAGCGGTACGCGTGGGTGCGGAACACGGTGGTGATCACCACGGCGGTCTGTCTGCTGGTGCAGTTCATCCCGGTGGCGCCGCCCCGGATGCTGCCGCAGCACGGGTTCGTCGACGTGGCCGCCGAGTACGGGCAGTCGGTGTACGGGGGCGCGATGGGCGGTGTGGTGGTGGCCGACCAGCTGTCGGCGATGCCGTCGGTGCACGTCGCGTGGTGCGTGCTGGCGGCGGTCGCGGTGGTGCGGGTCTCGCGGAGTCCGCTGCGGTGGGTGATGGTGCTGCACCCGGTGCTGACCGTCGCGGTGGTCGTGGTGACCGCGAACCACTTCTGGGCGGACGGCATCGTCGCCGTCGTGATCCTGCTGCTCGCGTACGCCGCCCAGGCCCTGGTGGCACGTCGCCGGGGTCGGGCCTCTGTCGACACGGAGGTCCGACCCCGGTACGCCGCGGCGGATCAGCCGCAGCGGGTCATTTGACCGGCAGGGCGATCCTGCCCCAGGAGCCGTTGCTGAGCGCGGAGGTGGCCCAGTACCAGGCGGTGAGCCCGGAGACGGCCGCGACCCAGCCGGCGAACTTGGCGAGGCCGCTGTAGCCGCCGAAGACGGCGATGGCGTTCAGCAGCAGGGACAGCGTGAGCAGGCCGTAGACGGCGCGGCTGAACAGGCCCGCGCCCCAGCTGGCGGCGGTCAGGGTGAGGGCGAGCAGGGCCCAGAGCAGGAGGAACAGGCCGGCGGCGTTCTTGCCCGCCCCGCCGGCCGTCGACCAGGTCGCCCAGAAGGCGCCGAGGCTGGTGAAGGCCGTTCCGGTGAAGCCCTCGCCGCCGCGGAGCTGCCACAGGCCCGCGATGAAGAGGGTGACTCCGCCGACCAGATGGGCGAGGTGTGCCGCGTCCCCGACCCCGGTGCCGCTGAAGACGCCGGTGGAGAGCAGGCCGTAGGCGAGCAGTGTGAGGCCGAGTGCGAGGTAGCCGAGGTTACCCGCGTCGGCTCCGGTGGAGCGGGCGTTCGTTGCCCCGGTAGCTTCGTTGCTCACCGGAGGCTCCTTTCACTTTGGGCGCGCGCAGGGCGCAGTCAACGCAGTGGTGTGGTCCGATGAGGTGGATGCGCGCGACCGCGCCGAGGGCGCACGGCTGGAGCGTGCGCGGGCTGCGGTCAGAAGTGATGGGTCGGCGGGAGAGCCGCCGGTCCTGTCCCCGCCGGGGGATTCCCCGGTGAGATCGGTGTACCCGGACGTACTCGCTTGTACCCTTGTGAATATAACAATTTGTGACGATGTCAGCTGTGGAACGCTCAGGGCCGACCGGGGAGCCAGGGGCTGACCGAGAGGCGGTGTCGGCTCACGAGGCGCGCTGGGTCGGCACCCGCAGGGTCAGGATGGCCATGTCGTCGGACGGCGGTTCCGGGGCGAAGCGCTCGACGGCGCGCTGCACCCGCATCGCGACCGCCCCGGCGGTCAGGCCGGTACAGCCCGTGAGCACCTCGGCGAGGCCGTCGTCGCCCAGCATCCGGCTGCCCTCGCGGCGTTCGGTGACGCCGTCGGTGACGCACAGCAGGACCTCGCCGGGGGAGAGCACCAGGCGCTCGGCGGTGAGGTCGAGGTCCTCCATGACGCCGAGCAGCGGCTGCGGGGTGGCGGCCCGGTCGACCTGGCCGTCGGTGCTCAGCCGGAGCGGCAGCGGGTGGCCGGCGCAGACCAGGGACAGTTCGATGCTGCCGTCCGGGCGGGGCGTCAGTTCGCCGTAGAGCAGGGTGAGGAAGCGGCTGCGCGAACCCTCGTCCAGGATGGCCGCGTTGAGGCGGCGGAGCACCTGCGGTGCGTCCAGGCCCTCGCGGGCGAGCAGGCGCAGCGAGTGCCGGGCGAGGCCGGTGACCGAGGCGGCCTCGGGGCCGGTGCCGCAGACGTCGCCGATGGCGAAGCCGTAGGTGCCCTCGCGGATGGTGAACAGGTCGTAGAAGTCGCCGCCGACCTCGTTGCCCTCGCCGGCGGCCTGGTAGTAGACGTCGACCTCGACGCCCGGGATCTCGGGCAGGTCCGGCGGCAGCAGGCTGCGTTGCAGGGCCTGGCTGGTGGCGGTGCGCTCGGAGTAGAGGCGGGAGTTGTCGAGCGCGAGGGCGGCCCGGCGGGAGAGGTCCTCGGCGAGTTCGAGGATCTCCTGGCGGAACCGGACGCCGGCCGGGACGCCGAGCGCGAGCAGGCCGATGACCCGGTTGCGGGCGGTCAGCGGCAGGACGACGGTCTCGCCGAGCAGTCCGGCGAGTTCGGGGCTGTCGGTGAGGCCGCCGGCGGCGGCGGTCTCGGCGGGCGCCGACCAGAAGCGGACGCCGTGGGTCGGGCCGGCGTCGGGGGCCGGGGTCTTGTCGAGCAGGTCGCGCAGCGGGTCGATCCGGTCCTCGTCCTCGTGCAGGACGAAGGCGAGGCCGGCCGCGGCGCCGTGGTCGCCCTTGGTGTAGACGGCGCACCAGGAGGCGAGGGTGGGGACGGCCATCTGGGCCATCAGGGCGAGGGTCTGCTCGTGTTCGAGGGTGCCGGCGAGCAGGTCGGAGGCCTCGACGAGGAAGGACAGCGAGCCCCGGCGGAGTCGTTCGAGCTCGGTCAGCCGGGTGCTCTCGACGGCGAGGGCGACCCGGTCGGCGGCGAACTGCAGCCGCAGGGCGTCCTCGTTGTCGTAGCGGCCGGGCGCGGCGGTGGCGATGCCGAGCGAGCCGATCAGCCGGCCCTCGACCTTGAGCGGGACGGTGACCAGGGAGCGCATGCCGCTGCCGGTGAGCAGGGGCAGGCCGGTCGGGCGGGAGGTGAGGTCCTCGTGGACGGAGGGCAGCCGGGCGGAGTCGTAGCGGCTGCCGGTGTCGACCGGGAAGCGGGTGTGCCGGCGGTGCCCGGAGGTGAAGCCGGTGGCGGCGCGGACCTCGAACTCGGTCTCGTCGTCGGTGGTCAGCAGCAGGTACGCGGCGTCGGCGTCGAGCAGGTCGCGGGCGCGTTCGACGGTGCGCTGGAGCAGGGTGTCGAGGTCGTCGGTGGCGACCGGGCCGGCCAGCAGGTCGAGCCGGGGGCCGGTCGGGTCGGAACGCTCGCCGGGCAGGGCGCGGGCGGGGGAGCGGAGCACCGCGCGGTCGGGTTCGAGGACGAGCAGGCAGAGGGTGGAGGGGACGCCCTCGGTGTCGCGTACGCGGACCTGGACGCCGTACACCTCGACCTCGTGGCCGTCCGCGCGGCGGACGCCGTAGCCGCCCTCCCAGCGGGCCAGCCGCAGGGTGTCGGCGAGGCCGAGGCCGCGGCCGGCGGACTGCGGCCAGACGGCGAGGTCGGCCCAGGGGCGGCCGAGGACGGTCGTGGCGGGGTACTGGAAGAGCGCCTCGGCGTCCGGGTTCCAGGCGAGGACGCGGCCGTCCTCGTCGAGCTGGACGACGGCGACGTGCACCGGGCCGGGGCCGCTGGGCAGGTCGCTGCCGGGGGTCGCGGGGACGGCGTAGCGGGTGCCGGCCACGGGGGCGGGCAGGGCGAGCCGGAACCAGACGGTCTTGCGCCCGGCCGCGTACTCGACGCCCCAGCGTTCGGCGAGGGCGGAGCACATCAGCAGGCCGCGGCCGCCCTCGCCGTCGGGGTCGGCGTAGCGGTCGGAGGCGGTGACGGGGCCGTCGCCGAGGGAGGGCAGGCCGCGTTCGGGGTGGTGGTCGGTGACTTCGATCCGGACGGTGCCCTCCTCCCGCAGGCAGCACACCTCGGCGGCGGTGCCGGCGTGGACGACGGCGTTGGTGACCAGTTCGCTGACCAGGACGACGGCGTCGTCGACGACCTCGGGCAGACCCCAGCCGAGCAGCGCGTCCCGTACGAAGCCCCGGGCGGCGGCTGCGGACCGGCCGTCGGGGTCGAAGGTGGCGGCTGCGCGCGCGGTGACCACGTTGCCACTTCTCCTCTGCTGCTCTGGCCTTGACTGTCCGGGGCGTGGCGCCGACTCCCGGTGCGTGCCGCCGGGGTGGCGGCGCTGGGTCGGGTCATGGCCCGGTGCAGCGCTCCACCCTACTTTCCGCTTGGTTCCCCGTGGGGACGGGGCGTTGAAACAGGCACCTGAGAGTGATTCTGCCCACCTGTTTCGGACGGTCGGCTACCAACCGGGCGCAACCGGCCGTATACCCGGCGCCGGTGCTGCCAGACTGGGGGGTCCGCGACGGCCGGTCGGAGCAGTACGGTCGATGCGGGTGCCGGTGTGCCGTGTGGGGCGCCGGTACGCAGCCCGACCGGGCCGGTGCCCCGGTGCGTGCCGTACCGGCACGGACGGTCACCGGGAAAGTTCACGATGTGGGAGGGGCCCGTTGAGTTCGGCCACCAAGGACGCAACCGGTACGACGCCGCCCGTTCCGCGCGGTGGGCGGTCCGGGACCGCGCCGCGGAACGCGGCCGGCCGGCGAGTGAGCCACAACCGGGGGGCGGAGCCGGCCGAACTGCGGAAGCTGTTGGCCGCGCTGACCGCGATGCGGGACGGCAACTTCCGCCGCCGGCTGACGGTTCCGGGGGACGGTCCGCTGGCGGAGATCGCCGCGGTGTTCAACGAGGTCGCCGAGCGCAATCAGCACCTGACCGGCGAACTGGCCCGGGTGCGGCGGGCGGTGGGCCGCGAGGGCCGGCTGAACGAGCGGCTGGAGACCGGCGCGGGCGAGGGCGCCTGGATGGCGGCCGTCGACAACTGCAACGCGCTGATCGACGATCTGGCCCGTCCGATGGCCGAGGTGGGCCGGGTGCTCTCCTCGATCGCCGAGGGCGACCTGGACCAGAAGATGGAGCTGCGCTCGCTGCACAGCAACGGGGTGAGCCACCCGCTGCGCGGCGAGTACCTGAAGATCGGCCGGACCGTCAACGGGCTGGTGGACCAGCTCTCGGAGTTCACCGACGAGGTGACCCGGGTGGCCCGCGAGGTGGGCACCGAGGGCAAGCTGGGCGGCCAGGCCAAGGTCCGCAGTGTGTCCGGCAGTTGGAAGGACCTGGCGGATTCGGTCAACACCATGGCCGGCCGGCTGACCGCGCAGGTGCGCAACATCGCCCAGGTGACCACCGCGGTGGCCAAGGGCGACCTGTCCCGCAAGGTCACCGTCGAGGTGGCCGGCGAGATGCTGGAGCTGAAGAACACCGTCAACACGATGGTGGACCAGCTGAACGGGTTCGCCGCCCAGGTCACCGGGGTGGCCAGGGACGTGGGCACCGAGGGCCGGCTCGGCGGTCAGGCGCAGGTGCCGGGCGTGGCCGGGGTCTGGCGGGACCTGACGGACTCGGTGAACTTCATGGCCGACAACCTGACCGGCCAGGTGCGCAACATCGCCCAGGTGACCACGGCGGTGGCGCGCGGGGACCTCTCGCAGAAGATCGAGGTGGACGCGCGCGGCGAGATGCTGGAGCTGAAGAACACCATCAACACGATGGTCGACCAGCTCTCCGGCTTCGCCGAACAGGTGACCAGGGTGGCCCGCCAGGTGGGCACCGAGGGGCGGCTCGGCGGTCAGGCGCAGGTGCCCGGGGCGGCCGGGGTGTGGCGCGACCTGACCGACAACGTCAACTTCATGGCGAACAACCTCACCGATCAGGTGCGCAATATCGCGCAGGTGACGACCGCGGTCGCCAAGGGCGACCTGTCGCAGAAGATCCAGGTGGACGCGCGCGGGGAGATCCTGGAGCTGAAGAACACCATCAACACGATGGTGGACCAGCTGGGCGCCTTCGCCGACGAGGTCACCAGGGTGGCCCGGGACGTCGGCACCGAGGGCATCCTCGGCGGTCAGGCGAGCGTGCCCGGGGTGTCCGGGACGTGGAAGGACCTGACCAACAGCGTCAACCTGATGGCCAACAACCTGACCAGCCAGGTCCGCAACATCGCCGAGGTGACCACGGCGGTGGCGCGCGGCGACGTGTCGAAGAAGATCACCGTCGACGCCCGGGGCGAGATCCTGGAGCTGGTGACGACCGTCAACACCATGGTCGACCAGCTGTCGGCGTTCGCCGACGAGGTGACCCGGGTCGCCCGCGAGGTGGGCACCGAGGGGATCCTGGGCGGCCAGGCGCGGGTGCGCGGGGTGTCGGGGATCTGGAAGGACCTGACCGACAACGTCAACTTCATGGCGTCCAACCTGACCGGGCAGGTCCGCAACATCGCCGAGGTCGCCACCGCGGTGGCCCGCGGCGACCTGTCCAAGAAGATCACCATCGAGGCGCAGGGCGAGGTCGCCGCCCTCGCCGGGACCTTGAACACCATGGTCGACCAGCTCTCCTCCTTCGCGGTGGAGGTGACCAGGGTGGCCCGCGAGGTCGGCACCGACGGCACCCTGGGCGGTCAGGCGAGCGTGCCGGGCGTGGCCGGCATCTGGAAGGACCTGACCGACAACGTCAACCTGATGGCCAACAACCTCACCGGCCAGGTCCGCAACATCGCGCTGGTGATCACGGCGGTGGCCCGCGGCGACCTCTCGCAGAAGATCGACGTCGACGCGCGCGGCGAGATCCTCCAGCTCAAGACCAGCATCAACACCATGGTCGACCAGCTGTCGGCGTTCGCCGACGAGGTCACCCGGGTCGCCCGCGAGGTGGGCACCGACGGGCGGCTCGGCGGCCAGGCCCGGGTGCCCGGCGTGGACGGCACCTGGCAGGACCTCACCGAATCGGTGAACGAACTGGCCAACAACCTGACCCGGCAGGTGCGCGCGATCGCCCAGGTCGCCACCGCCGTGACCAGGGGTGACCTGAGCCTGCGGATCGACGTGGACGCCGCGGGGGAGCTCGACGAGCTCAAGGACAACATCAACCAGATGATCGCCAACCTGCGCGAGACCACCCGCACCAACCAGGAGCAGGACTGGCTCAAGACCAACCTGGCCCGGATCTCCGGCCTGCTCCAGGGCCGCCGGGACCTGGAGGCCGTCGCCTCGCTGATCATGACCGAGCTGACCCCGGTGGTCTCCGCCCAGCACGGCGCCTTCTTCCTCGCCCAGCCGGCCGGCCGCACCGCCGAGCTGATCACCGAGGACGACGACGAGAACGACACCGTCCTGCGGCTGATCGGTAGTTACGGCTACCAGCGGCGCGCGATGCCGACCACCTTCCGGCCCGGCGAGTCGCTGATCGGGCAGGCCGCGGTGGAGAAGCGGGCGATCATCCTCAAGGAGGCGCCGCCCGGATACCTCAAGATCGCCTCCGGCCTCGGCGAGGCCTCGCCGGCCCACATCGTGGTGCTGCCGGTGCTGTTCGAGGGCCGGCTGCTGGGCGTGATCGAGCTGGCCACCTTCAGCTCCTTCACCACCGTCGCGCTGGACTTCCTCAACCAGATCGCCGACCTGATCGGCGTCACCGTCAACACCATCAGCGTCAACACCAAGACCGAGGGCCTGCTGCTGGAGTCCCAGCGGCTCACCGCCGAACTCTCGATGCGATCCGCCGAGTTGGAGGCGCGCCAGGAGGAACTGGAGCGCACCAACGAGGAGTTGCAGGAGAAGGCCGAGCAACTCGCCCAGCAGAACCGCGACATCGAGATCAAGAACAGCGAGATCGAGGAGGCCCGGCAGGTCCTGGAGGAGCGCGCCGAGCAGCTCGCCCTGGCCTCCCGGTACAAGAGCGAATTCCTCGCCAACATGTCGCACGAGCTGCGCACCCCGCTCAACTCGCTGCTGATCCTGGCCAAGCTGCTCTCCGACAACAACGAGGGCAACCTCTCGCCCAAGCAGGTCGAGTTCGCCGACACCATCCACGGCGCCGGCTCCGACCTGCTCCAGCTGATCAACGACATCCTCGACCTCTCCAAGGTCGAGGCCGGCAAGATGGACGTCCGCCCGGCCCGGATCGCCCTGGTCCAGCTGGTCGACTACGTCGAGGCCACCTTCCAGCCGGTCGCGCTGGACAAGAACCTGGACTTCGCCGTCCGGGTCTCGCCCGCCCTGCCGGTCACCCTGCACACCGACGAGCAGCGGCTCCAGCAGGTGCTGCGCAACCTGATCTCCAACGCCGTCAAGTTCACCGACGCCGGCGCGGTCGACTTCTCGATCTCCCCGGCCGGCGCGGAGGTCCCGCAGCACGTGCGCGAGCGGCTGCTGGAGTCCGGCTCGATCAAGGACCCGGACGACGAGCTGATCGCCTTCGCGGTCTCCGACACCGGCATCGGCATCCCCGGCAACAAGCTGCGGGAGATCTTCGAGGCGTTCAAGCAGGCCGACGGCACCACCAGCCGCAAGTACGGCGGCACCGGGCTCGGCCTGTCGATCAGCCGCGAGATCGCGCGGCTGCTGGGCGGCGAGATCCACGCCGAGAGCGAGCTGGGCAAGGGCTCCACGTTCACGCTCTACCTGCCGCTGCGCACCGAGGCCCCGGGCGCGACCCAGGTCGAGCGCCCGGTCGTGTCGAGCGTCCCGACGCTGCGCGCCTCCGTCGGCGTGACCCCGATCGGGGTGCCCGTGCCGGTCGGTGAGAACCCGGCCGACCACTGGGCCCAGGAGGTCCGCGAGCTGGCCGAGGAGCGCCGCCGCGGAGCGGTGGAGCGACGGCGCAGCGCCGCCCTGGACGCCGCCGCCGGGGCCCGCCCGGTGGAGCCCGCCCCGCCCCGCCCCAGCCGCAGCGACGTGCGCTTCGACGGCCAGCAGGTGCTGATCGTGGACGACGACGTCCGCAACGTGTTCGCCCTCACCAGCGTGCTGGAGCAGCACGGCCTGACCGTCCTGTACGCCGAGAACGGGCGCGAGGGCATCGAGATGCTGGAGCAGCACGAGAACGTGGCGCTGGTCCTGATGGACATCATGATGCCGGAGATGGACGGCTACGCGACCACCGAGGCGATCCGCCGGATGCCCCAGTTCGCGGGCCTGCCGATCATCGCGCTGACCGCGAAGGCGATGAAGGGCGACCGGGAGAAGTCGCTGGAGGCGGGCGCCACCGACCACATCACCAAGCCGGTGGAGACCGACCACCTGCTGGCGGTGATGCGCGAGTGGCTGCGGGCGGACCGCGCGTAGCGCCGGGGGAGGGCGCGAACTCCGGGGCGGGCTCCGGGGTTCGCGCCGTCCGGTGGGCCGGTTTGCTGGCGGTCGGGCCCGGGAACCCGGTAGGGTCACCGATCGTTGCGAACAGTGACCGGACGGCGACACGCTGCTGAGCGTGCGCCGGAGCACTGGCCGCGCGCCGCTCCGGATCGGGTCACGACGGAGCGATGTGCCGGGCGAGGGGGTGCGGCTAGCATGACCGGGGTAGCGGTGGGCAGGACGCGAGTGCCATCACCGGGCGGCAGGCAGGCGACAGGAGGGCGAGCCCTGATGCAGAAGGCGAAGATCCTCCTGGTCGACGACCGACCGGAGAACCTGCTGGCGCTGGAGGCGATCCTCTCCGCGCTGGACCAGACGCTGGTGCGCGCCGTCTCCGGCGAGGAGGCGCTCAAGGCGCTGCTCACCGACGACTTCGCGGTGATCCTGCTGGACGTCCAGATGCCCGGGATGGACGGCTTCGAGACGGCCGCCCACATCAAGCGCCGCGAGCGCACCCGGGACATCCCGATCATCTTCCTGACCGCGATCAACCACGGCCCGCACCACACCTTCCGCGGCTACGCGGCCGGGGCCGTGGACTACATCTCCAAGCCCTTCGACCCGTGGGTGCTGCGCGCCAAGGTCTCGGTCTTCGTCGACCTGTACGTGAAGAACTGCCAGCTGAAGGAGCAGGCCGCGCTGCTGCGGCTGCAACTGGAGGCGGGCGGCGGCGAGCCGCCCCTGGGCGGGGCGCTGCTGGGCGAGCTGTCCGCGCGGCTGGCGGCGGTCGAGGAGCAGGCGGAGGCGCTGGGCAAGCAGCTGGACGGCGTCGAGGACGCCGGGGTGGCGGCCACCGCGGCGCACCTGGAGCGCAAGCTGGCAGGGCTGCGCCGGGCCCTGGACGCGCTCCGGCCGGGAACCGCGTAACCGGTCGGCGGGGTTCACTCCTGCGGGTGAATTTCTGGCGCGGCCGGGTGAAACCGGGTCAGCGTGACGGTGTGTCTGCGACACGTCCCTGAGCCCCGGCTCGGGCACATGTGCACTGGTGGCCCACCCCGGTAGGCTGCTGACCCATGGCCACTCGTACGCCCGGAAGCGCGGCACGCAACCCGAGTCCGGGACCGTCCAAGAAGGCCGCGGCGAAGGCCCCGGGCAAGCCGCCCGCGAAGAAGGCGGCGGCCAAGAAGGCGGCCCCGGCGAAGAAGGCGGCGGCCAAACCGGCCCCGCCGTCCCCGCCGCCGCCCAAGCCGATACTCTTCCGGGCCGTCCGGGCCGTCTGGCTCGGCGTGGCGAACAGCATCGCCGCGATCTTCCGGGGCTTCGGCGACGGGGCCAAGAACCTCCACCCGGCCCACCGCAAGGACGGGCTGGGCCTGCTGCTGTTCGCACTCGCGCTGGTGACCGCCGCCGGCACCTGGTTCAGCCCGCAGGGCTGGCTGGGCGAGGCGGCCACCGCCGTGGTGTCCGGGCTGTTCGGGCGGCTCGACGTGCTGGTGCCGTTCCTGCTGGCCGGGATCGCGGTCCGGCTCTGGCGCCACCCGGAGCTGCCGGAGGCCAACGGCCGGATCATGATCGGCCTGAGCGCGCTGCTGGTCGGCGTCCTCGGCCTGGTGCACATCGGCTGTGGCGCGCCCATGATGGGCAGCGGCGCCTCGCGGATAAGGGCGGCCGGCGGGATCATCGGCTGGGCCGTGTCCACCCCGATGATGGCCGCCGCCGGGCCGGCGCTGGCCGTGCCGCTGCTCCTGCTGCTGTCCTTCTTCGGCCTGCTGGTGGTCACCGCCACCCCGGTCAACCGCATTCCCGAGCGGCTGCGGTCGGCCGGCGTGCGGCTCGGCGTGGTGGAGCCCGGGCCGGAGGACGAGCTGCGCGAGGGGCGTACGCCGGAGCGCGACCTGTCCACCGAGCCGCCCGAGGACGCGGACCCCGCCGCGCTGCCGTTCACCGTGGGCAGCGAGGACCCGGGCGACGAGGTGGCCGCTCGCCGTCGGCGCCGCCGCCGCAAGCCGGCGGACGACGAGGACCAGCCCGACGCCGTCCGGGTGTCCCTGGACAAGGAGCCGCTGGACCCGTACGCCACCCGCGACCTCGCCGCCGGCGCCGCCGCCGACCTGGACGGGGCACTGGTCTACGGCGTGCCCGCCTCCTCGGCGGTGGCGAACATGATGCACCAGGTGCAGGACCGCACCGCCCCGCCGGAGGAGGCCGCCGTCCCGGCTGCCCGCAGCGCGGGCCCGGGCGCGCCCGAGGAGCACGGCCCGGCCCCGGTGCGGATGGAGCAGCTCCAGCTGGCCGGCGACGTCACCTACGCGCTGCCCCCGCTCGACCTGCTGGAGCGCGGCGGCCCGGCCAAGGCCCGCAGCGCCCTCAACGACGAGGTGGTGGCCCAGCTCAGCAGTACCTTCGCCGAGTTCAAGGTGGACGCCAGGGTCACCGGCTTCACCCGGGGCCCGACGGTGACCCGCTACGAGGTCGAGCTCGGCCCGGCCGTCAAGGTGGAGCGGATCACCGCGCTCGCCAAGAACATCGCGTACGCGGTGGCCAGCGCCGACGTGCGGATCATCAGCCCGATCCCGGGCAAGTCCGCGGTCGGCATCGAGATCCCCAACCGGGACCGCGAGATGGTCAACCTCGGCGACCTGCTGCGCTCGCGCACGGCCGCCGAGGACACCCACCCGATGGTCGTCGGCATGGGCAAGGACGTCGAGGGCCAGACCGTGATGGCCAACCTCGCCAAGATGCCGCACATCCTGGTGGCCGGCGCGACCGGCGCGGGCAAGTCGTCCTGCATCAACTGCCTGATCACCTCGATCCTGGCCCGGGCCACCCCGGACGAGGTCCGGATGGTGCTGGTCGACCCCAAGCGGGTCGAACTGACCGCGTACGAGGGCATCCCGCACCTGATCACGCCGATCATCACCAACCCGAAGAAGGCCGCCGAGGCCCTCCAGTGGGTGGTCCGCGAGATGGACCTGCGCTACGACGACCTCGCGGCGTTCGGCTTCCGGCACGTGGACGACTTCAACGCGGCGGTGAAGGCCGGCACGGTCACCCCGCCGCTCGGCAGCGAGCGCGAGCTGACCCCGTACCCGTACCTGCTGGTGATCGTCGACGAGCTGGCCGACCTGATGATGGTGGCGCCGCGCGACGTCGAGGACTCGGTGGTCCGGATCACCCAGCTGGCCCGCGCGGCCGGCATCCACCTGGTGCTGGCCACCCAGCGGCCCTCGGTGGACGTGGTCACCGGCCTGATCAAGGCCAACGTGCCGTCCCGGCTGGCCTTCGCGACCTCCGCGATGGCCGACTCCCGGGTCATCCTGGACCAGCCCGGCGCGGAGAAGCTGATCGGCAAGGGCGACGCGCTGTTCCTGCCGATGGGCGCCGGCAAGCCGATCCGCCTCCAGGGCGCGTTCGTCACCGAGGCGGAGATCGCCGCGGTGGTGCAGCACTGCAAGGACCAGCTGACCGCCGTCTACCGGGACGACGTGACGGTCGGCGGCGGGGCCAAGAAGGAGATCGACGAGGAGATCGGCGACGACCTGGACCTGCTGATCCAGGCGGCCGAGCTGGTGGTCTCCACCCAGTTCGGCTCGACCTCGATGCTCCAGCGCAAGCTCCGGGTCGGCTTCGCCAAGGCGGGGCGGCTGATGGACCTGATGGAGTCGCGCGGGATCGTCGGGCCGAGCGAGGGCTCCAAGGCCCGCGACGTCCTGGTGAAGCCGGACGAGCTGGACGGGGTGCTGGTCGCCCTGCGCGGCTGACGACCCGCGCCTGCGACGAGTGTTCACCCGTTCGGAGGAGGGTAGGCGCGTGAAGGGGAACCGAACGCCCGTACGCCGCGTCACAGGCCGGAAAGCGAACCCCCCGGGTTCCCCGCGCGGGCCCGCTGACGGCCGTTCAGCGGGGTGCCGGGCACCCGTCGGGGCGGGCGCGCGCATTCGGGCCTGTTCCGCTTGAGAAACGATCCGCCCGCGCCCCTAGACTGTTCCCCAGCAGGTGGCCATCCGCTCGAAAGGCGTGCCCCGTGACCATCGGCAAGTCCCCCGACCGCGAGAACGCCCCGTCGTCCGTCGAGCCGACCGACGACGCGGTGCAGGCGGCCGATGCCCCGAGCATCGGCCGGGTGCTGTCCACCGCCCGGATCGAGGCCGGGCTCACGGTGGACCAGGTGAGTACGGCGACCCGGGTCCGGGTGCCGATCGTCCACGCCATCGAGGAGGACGACTTCGGCCGCTGCGGCGGCGACTTCTACGCCCGCGGGCACATCCGCGCGATCGCCCGCGAGGTCGGCGTCGACGGCGAGGCCCTGATCGCCCGGTACGACGCCGCGCACGGCGGCTCGCCCGCCTCCAAGCGGCCGACCCAGCTGATCGACAGCGGCCCGATCAAGGTGCCCGGCCGCAGCCGGCCGAACTGGGCGGCGGCCATGGTCTCCGCGATCGTCGTGGTGGTCGTCCTGATCGGCTTCAACCTGGTCAGTGGCAAGGACGGCCACATCGGCACCGGCTCCGCCAGCGCGCCGCTGCCCAGCGGCTCCGGCACCGGCTCGGTCGCCTCCGTGCCCTCGCCCACCGTGCAGCCGCCGGCGCCCGTGCCGAGTGCGGCCGCGATCGCCGCCGTCCCGGCCGACAAGGTCACCGTGAAACTGGTCGCCGAGGGCAGCACCAGCTGGGTGTCCGCGGTGGACGGCAGCGGGAAGTCGCTGTTCCAGAACAACATCAGCGACGGCCAGGACCAGACCTTCACCGACCCCAAGCAGATCAAGCTGGTGCTCGGAAACGGCGGGGCCGTGCACGCGTACGTCAACGGCAAGGATCTCGGCCTCCTCGGCAAGGACGGCCAGGTGGTGCACGTCACGTACACCCCCGGCGATCCGCAGGCGGGCTGACCACAGGCCTGCGGAGGCCCTGGAGAGCGGCCCTGCGGCCTGGCGAAGATCTGGTAATCCGAGGCGCGCGGCCTCCGGGGCGAACGGCACCGGAGGCCGCGCGTTAATCTTGGCCCTATGCCTGAACGCCGTACTGTCGCCCTTGTCACGCTCGGATGCGCCCGCAACGAGGTGGACTCCGAGGAACTCGCCGGGCGACTGGAAGCCGACGGCTGGTTGCTCGTCGACGACGCCGCCGAAGCGGACGTCGCCGTCGTCAACACCTGCGGCTTCGTCGAGGCCGCCAAGAAGGACTCCGTGGACGCCCTGCTGGAGGCCAACGACCTCAAGGGGCACGGCCGCACCCAGGCCGTCGTCGCCGTCGGCTGCATGGCCGAGCGCTACGGCAAGGAGCTCGCCGACGCCCTGCCCGAGGCCGACGGCGTGCTCGGCTTCGACGACTACTCCGACATCTCCGACCGCCTCCAGACCATCCTCTCCGGCGGCCACCACGCCCCGCACCTCCCGCGCGACCGCCGCAAGCTGCTGCCGATCAGCCCGGCCGAGCGGCAGTCCGCCGCCGAGGCCGTCGCGCTGCCCGGCCACGGCGCCGCCGAGACCCCGGCCGAGCCGATCACCGACCTGCCCGAGGGCCTCGCCCCGGCCTCCGGCCCGCGCACCCTGCGCAAGCGGCTCGACGACAACCCGGTCGCCTCGGTCAAGCTCGCCTCCGGCTGCGACCGGCGGTGCTCCTTCTGCGCCATCCCGGCGTTCCGCGGCTCCTTCATCTCCCGCCGCCCCTCCGACGTGCTGCACGAGGCCCAGTGGCTGGCCGAGCAGGGCGTGCGCGAGGTCGTCCTGGTGAGCGAGAACAACACCTCGTACGGCAAGGACCTCGGCGACATCCGGCTGCTGGAGACGCTGCTCGGCGAGATCTCCGCGATCGAGGGCGTCGAGCGGGTCCGGGTCTCCTACCTGCAGCCCGCCGAGATGCGCCCCGGCCTGATCGACGCGATGACCGGGACCACGGACGTGGTGCCCTACTTCGACCTGTCCTTCCAGCACTCGGCGCCCGCCGTGCTGCGCCGGATGCGCCGCTTCGGCTCCACCGACCAGTTCCTGGACCTGCTGAAGACCATCCGCGACCGGGCCCCGCAGGCCGGCGCCCGGTCCAACTTCATCGTCGGCTTCCCCGGCGAGACCGAGGCGGACTTCGCCGAGCTGGAGCGCTTCGTCACGCACGCCGGGCTGGACGCGATCGGCGTCTTCGGCTACTCCGACGAGGACGGCACCGAGGCCGCGACCTACGACGGCAAGCTGTCCGAGGACGTGATCGCCGACCGCCTGAACCGGCTCAGCCGGCTGGCCGAGGAGATGACCGCCCAGCGGGCCGAGCAGCGCGTCGGCACCGAGGTCGAGGTCCTGATCGAGTCCATCGAGGACGGCGTGGTCGAGGGCCGGGCCGCCCACCAGGCCCCCGAGACCGACGGCCTGACCACCCTCACCGGCGTCGAGGACCCGCAGATCGGCCAGTTCCACCGGGCCAAGGTGGTCGCCAGCGAAGGCGTCGACCTGATCGCCGAGGCGCTGGAGCCGGTCCGGGTCCGTCAGGCCCCGGGAGCCGGGGAATGACCAAGGGGCCCGGCGCCCCGGCCGCGGCCCATCCGGGCAGACCGCCGGCCGCGGTGCCGCCGGTGCCGGCTGTCTGGAACATCGCCAACATGCTCACGATGCTCCGGCTGCTGCTGGTGCCGGTCTTCGTGTCGCTGCTGTTCGCCGACGGCGGGCACGACCCCAAGTGGCGCTCGGTCGCCTGGGCGTCGTTCGCCATCGCGATGATCACCGACCTGTTCGACGGCGAGCTGGCCCGGCGCAAGGGCCTGGTCACCGACTTCGGGAAGATCGCCGACCCGATCGCCGACAAGGCGATCATGGGCTCGGCGCTGATCGGCCTCTCGCTGCTCGGAGACCTGCCCTGGTGGGTCACCGCGGTGATCCTGGCCCGCGAACTCGGCATCACCCTGATGCGCTTCTGGGTGATCCGCTACGGCGTCATCCCGGCCAGCCGCGGCGGCAAGATCAAGACGCTGACCCAGGGCATCGCGGTCGGCATGTACGTCCTGGAGCTGACCGGCTGGCTGGCCACCGCCCGGGCCGTGCTGATGGCCCTGGCGGTACTGCTGACCATCGGCACCGCGCTGGACTACGTCGGACAGGCGCTGCGCATGCGCCGCGAGGGACTGGCCGCGGAGCGCGCGGGCCGGTGAGCGACGGGGGAGACCGGGTGACGGAGCACGAGCTGGCGGTACGGGCGCACGAGGCGCTGCGCGCCAGGGGCGGCACGCTGGCCGTCGCCGAGTCGCTGACCGGAGGGCTGCTCGCGGCCGCCCTGGTCGACGTCCCCGGGGCGTCCGCGACCTTCCGGGGCTCGGTCACCGCGTACGCCACCGAGCTGAAGGCCTCGGTGCTCGGCGTGGACGAGGGGCTCCTGGCGGTGTACGGGCCGGTCCACCCGGTGGTGGCGGGGCAGATGGCCGAGGGCGTGCGCCGGCTGCTGGGGGCCACGTACGGGATCGCGACGACCGGGGTGGCCGGGCCGGACCCGCAGGACGGGCAGTCGGTGGGCACCGTACACCTGGCGGTCGCCGGTCCGGAGGGAACTCTGGTCAGTTCGCCCCGGCTGTCGGGCGGGCGTGCCAGAATCCGTCACGGGGCGGTGACCGCCGCTCTGGAGCTGTTCGTCGGGCGGCTCCGGGCCGGTACGCCCACGACCTGAACCCCGCGGGGCCCGCACCCGGGCGTCCCGCAGCCCGTTGGAGGCGCCGCGGAGGCGTGGTGGAGCCCCGATCGCGGTGATCTCCACCGAACCGAGATCCGCCGATCCGGTCCGCGGGCATGGCACAGCTGGAGGATCGTGTTACATCCAAGGGCCTGGTTGGGCAGAAACCAGGTGGCGAACGAGTTGCGTGACGGTGGCCGGGCGGTCCGCGAGGGGTACCACGAGGGGCCCGCGGACCCGGAAACGACACCGGAACGAGGAGGGGGACAGCCTTGCAGCCCAGAGTGAACACGACCAGGGTCCCCGCACGCGAAGCGGGCAAGGCGGTACGGTGGGGTCGTGACATCTCGATCCGCAGTCCGAGGAGGGAGGCACCGATGATCCTGCTTCGTCGCCTACTGGGCGATGTACTGCGTCGGCAGCGCCAGCGCCAGGGCCGCACACTCCGCGAGGTGTCGGCGGCAGCCAGGGTTTCGCTCGGTTACCTCTCCGAGGTCGAGCGGGGACAGAAGGAGGCCTCCTCGGAGCTGCTCTCCGCCATCTGCGACGCGCTCGACGTCCGGATGTCCGAGGTCATGCGCGAGGTCAGCGACGAACTGTCGCTCGCTGAACTTGCGGCGATGGCCACCCTCTCCGAAGGTGATCTGCTGAGGCCGGTACTCGAACCGGTTCCGCTGCCCGCCCCCGGCACCGACCGGGCGAACATGTCGCCCAAGGCCGCCGCGATGGACGTGGTCGCCGCCTGAACCCGGCCTCGACTCCCGGGCTCCTGGTGCCCGGGGCGAGCGAAGGAGGGCGGTCGTGCGGAGATCCGCGACGGCGTGCACGGAGGCTCGAATACGGCTGCGGCGACTGATACCGTGGCCGGCCCGCCGGGTCCTGGTGATCCTGACGGCAGGGCTGGTCTGGTGGCTGCCGGCGGTCCGGGGACAGTTGGCCGACGGCGCCGTGCTGGGACTGCTCGCGGCCGGCGGCTGGGGACTCGGCCTGATCCCGGTCCACGCCGACCGGAACGCGACCGGGCCGCAGCGGCGCCCGTCAAAGGAGGCCGTGGCCCGGGTGGCGGCGCAACCGCCGACAGTCGGCTGAGCCACTCGAACGGGTGATACGAGCGAACGAAGGCCGCGGGGCACCGGATGCCCCGCGGCCTTCGGCGTCGGCGGACCTCAGGAGGACCGCAGGCGCAGGCCGCGCGGGGTGGCGTGGAAGCCGGCCTCCTCCAACGCGGCGCCCAGCGCCGAGCCGAGGGCCGGCTCGCCGTTCGCCCGCTCGACCGTGACGCTGCCGAGTGCACCCTCGCGGACCGCGGCCGCCAGCGCGCCCACCGCCAGCGCCCGGATGGCGCCGTCCTCCGGCCAGGCCAGCAGCGACTTGCCGCCCCGTTCGACGTACAGCGCCAACTCGCCGTCCACCAGCACCACCAGGGCGCCCGCCTTGCGGCCCGGGCGGTGCGCCCGGGCCTCCTTGGCTCCGGGGGCCGTCGGCGGCTCCGGCCAAGGCAGTGCGGAGCCGTAGGCATTCGCCGGATCGGCGGCGGCCAGCACCAGCACCTGCGGCGGCTCGGTGGCCGGGGCGGCCGGCCACTCGGCGGCCCGGGCCCGCTCCAGCCGGCCGTTGACCGAGCGCAGCCGGTCGGCCGCGCCCTCCATGGCGAACTGGGCGCCGCCCAGCCCCTCGACGAAGTAGCCCCGGCGGGCCCGGCCGCGCTCCTCCATCGCGGCGAGCACCCGGTACACCCCGGCGAAGCCGCCCGGCACCCGCTCGGCCGCCACCGCGCCCCGGGTGACCAGGCCGTGCCGGTCCAGCAGGCTCTGTGCCTGGGTGGTGGCCCGGACCGTCGGGTCGGTGGTGAAGGCGGGCAGCAGCGACCAGCGCCCGGCCACCGTCGGCGGGCCGCCGCGCAGCGCGCCGCCGACCCGGCCGAAGGCGCGGCCGGCGCCGCCGTAGCGGCCGCGCGGGGTCGCCCGGGGCGCGCGGTGGGCGGTGGCACCGGCCGTCCGGCCGGAGCCGAGCAGGGCGCGCAGCGGGGCGAGGGTGTCGTTGGTGACGTACCCGGCCCAGACGAGGTCCCAGAGTGCCTCGACGATCTCCGGCTCCGGGGTCTCCTCCGGCAACTGCTGGACCAACTGGCGGAAGAACAGGCCGTAGCCGCCGGCCAGCGCCGCCATCAGCGCGCTGTGCACGGGGGTGAGCGCGGGCGGGACGGGCTCGGGGCGCAGCAGGTGGGCGTGCTCGGCCAGGTGCAGGCTGAGCCAGCCGTCCTTGCCGGGCAGCGCGCCGGCCCCGCACCAGCCGATCTCGCCGGCCGCCGTCAACTCGTCCAGCAGGCCGGGGGAGTAGCCGGTGAGCCGGGCCGGGAGGATCAGCTTCTCCAGGGCGGAGGCGGGCAGGGCGGTGCCCTGGAGCTGTTCGACCACCCGGAGCAGGCCGTCCGGGCCGCTCAGTCGGTGGCCGGCCAGGTGCTGCCACTGCGGGAGGAACGCGGCCAGGGCGCGCGGCGGGACGGGTTCGACCTCCTGGCGCAGGGCGGCCAGCGAGCGGCGGCGCAGTCGGCGCAGGACCTCGGCGTCGCACCACTCGGTGGTGGTGTGGTCGGGAGGGGTGGCGCCTAGCGCCTCCGGCGAAGGGGGCCGGCGGGCGACGGGTGGGCGGAACTGGCCCTGGACCAGGCGGCCGGCGGCGGTGAGCCGGTGCAGGGTGCCGGTGACGACGGCAGTGCCGAGGCCGAAGCGGGCGGCCGCCTCGGCGGCGGCGAACGGGCCGTGGGTGCGGGCGTAGCGGGCGAGCAGGTCGCCCAGCGGATCCTTGACCGGCTCGGTGAAGGCCTCCGGGACGCCGACCGGCAGCGGGGTGCCGAGCGCGTCGCGCAGCCGCCCGGCGTCCTCGACGGCGGACCAGCGCCGCTCGCCGGCGATCCGGACCTGGATCACCCGGCGGGCGGCCTCCAACTCCAGGGCCCAGAGCGGCTCGGCGCCGCGGGCCGCCAGCTCGGCCTCGGTGAGCGGGCCGAGCAGGCGCAGCGCGTCGGCGACGCCCTCGGCGTCCTTGATCCGGCGCTCGGGGGTGAGGCGCTGGAGCTCGGCCTCCAATTCGGCGAGCACCTGCGGGTCGAGCAGTTCGCTCAGCTCGGCCTGGCCGAGGAGTTCGGACAGCAGCCGGGAGTCGAGCGAGAGGGCGGCGGCGCGGCGCTCGGCGAGCGGGGAGTCCCCCTCGTAGAGGAACTGGGCGACGTAGCCGAACAGGAGGGAGCGGGCGAAGGGCGAGGGCTCGGGGGTGGTGACCTCGACCAGGCGGACGGCGCGGGATTCGAGGTCGCCCATCAGCTCGACCAGGCCCGGCACGTCGAAGACGTCCTGGAGGCACTCGCGGACGGCCTCCAGGACGATCGGGAACGAGCCGTACTCGGAGGCGACTTCGAGCAGTTGGGCGGCGCGTTGGCGCTGCTGCCAGAGCGGGGTGCGGCGGCCGGGGCTGCGGCGCGGGAGCAGCAGGGCACGGCCGGCGCACTCGCGGAAGCGGGAGGCGAACAGGGCGGAGCCGCCGACCTGGTCGGTGACCAGCTGCTCGATCTCGGCGGCGTCGAACAGGGCGGCGTCGGCGCCGACCGGGGCCTCGTCCGAACCGGACCGCTCCGGGGGGCTGGTGAAGTCGAAGTCGGTGGCGAGGAGGTCGGCGTCCGGCAGGCGCAGCACGATGCCGTCGTCGGCGTGCATGACCTGGGGGTCGAGGCCGTGCTTCTCGCGCAGCCGGGCGCCGAGCGCGAGCGCCCAGGGGGCGTGCACCTGGGCGCCGAAGGGGGAGTGGATGACGATCCGCCAGTCGCCGAGCTCGTCCCGGAAGCGCTCGACGACGATGGTGCGGTCGTCCGGGAGGTGGCCGGTGGCGGCGCGCTGTTGGGCGAGGTAGTCGAGCAGGTTGGCGGCGGCCCAGTCGTCCAGGCCGGCCCGGTGCAGCCGGGCGGTGGCGGCCGCGGGCTGCAGGGCGCTCAGCTCGCGGGTGAACGCGCCGAGGGCGCGGCCGAGTTCGAGCGGGCGGCCGAGGGTGTCGCCCTTCCAGAACGGGAGCCGGCCGGGCACGCCGGGGGCGGGGGTGACCAGCACCTTGTCGTGGGTGATCTCCTGGATCCGCCAGGAGGTGGTGCCGAGGGTGAACACGTCGCCGACGCGGGACTCGTAGACCATCTCCTCGTCGAGCTCTCCGACCCGGCCGCCGCCTTTTTTAGGGTCGGCGCCGGCGATGAAGACGCCGAACAGGCCGCGGTCGGGGATGGTGCCGCCGGAGGTGACGGCGAGCCGCTGGGCGCCGGGGCGGCCGGTCACGGTGCCGGCCACCCGGTCCCAGACCACCCGGGGGCGCAACTCGGCGAAGGCGTCGGAGGGGTAGCGGCCGGCCAGCATGTCGAGCACGGCCTCGAAGGCGGACTGCGGGAGGGTGGCGAAGGGCGCGGCGCGGCGGACCACGGTGAGCAGGTCGTCCACCGGCCAGGCGTCCAGCGCCGTCATCGCGACCAGTTGCTGGGCGAGCACGTCCAGCGGGTTGCGCGGGACGCGCAGCGCTTCGATCCGGCCGGCCCGCATCCGCTCGGTGACCACGGCGGACTGCACCAGGTCCCCGCGGTACTTGGGGAAGAAGACGCCGGTGGAGACGGCGCCGACCTGGTGGCCGGCCCGGCCGACCCGTTGCAGGCCGGAGGCGACCGAGGGCGGGGACTCGACCTGGACGACCAGCTCGACGGCGCCCATGTCGATGCCCAGTTCCAGGCTGGAGGTGGCGACCACGGCGGGCAGCCGGCCGGCCTTCAACTCCTCCTCGACCAGCGCCCGCTGCTCCTTGGAGACCGAGCCGTGGTGGGCGCGCGCGATGACCGGCGGGGCGCCCTTGGCGACGCCGGACTCGGCCATCAGCTGGGCGGGGGAGTGCGCCTCGGGCAGCGGCTCACCGGTGGCCCGTTCGAGGGCGATCTCGTTCAGCCGGTTGCACAGGCGCTCGGCGAGGCGGCGGGAGTTGGCGAAGACGATGGTCGAGCGGTGCGCCTGCACCAGGTCGACGATCCGCTCCTCGACGTGCGGCCAGATCGACGCCTGCCGCTGCGGGTCGGCGTCGGAGGAGGCGCCGGTGGCCGGGGCCGCGGGCAGGTCGTCCAGGTCGGGGACGGGGACGACCACCGACAGGTCGAACTCCTTGGCGGCGGCGGGCTGGACGACGACGGCGCCGCGCTGCGGGCTGAGGTAGCGGGCCACCTCCTCGACCGGGCGGACGGTCGCGGATAGGCCGATCCGGCGGGCCGGGCGCTCCAGCAGTTCGTCCAGCCGCTCCAGGCTGAGCGCGAGGTGGGCGCCGCGCTTGGTGCCGGCGACGGCGTGCACCTCGTCGAGGATCACCGTGTCGACGCCGCGCAGCGCCTCCCGGGAGGCGGAGGTGAGCAGCAGGAACAGCGACTCGGGGGTGGTGATCAGGATGTCCGGCGGATGGGTGGCGAAGCGGCGGCGGTCGGCGGCGGGGGTGTCGCCGGAGCGGGTGGCGACCTGGACCTCGGGCTCGGGCAGGCCGAGCCGGACGGCGGCCTGGCGCAGGCCGGTCAGCGGGGCGCGCAGGTTGCGCTCGACGTCCACCGCGAGGGCCTTGAGCGGTGACACGTACAGGACCCGGCAGCGGCGCTTGGGGTCCGCCGGGGGCGGGGTGCTGCTCAGCCGGTCCAGGGCGGAGAGGAAGGCGGCGAGCGTCTTGCCGGAGCCGGTGGGGGCGACCACCAGGACGTCGGTGTCCTGCCGGATGGCGCGCCAGGCCTCGGCCTGGGCGGTGGTGGGGGCGGAGAAGGCGCCGGTGAACCAGGCCCGGGTGGTCGGGGCGAATCCGGCCAGGGGGTCGTCGTTCGGCGGGGTCGGGTGCGGGGGCGCCATGCCCCCATGGTGCCGGGTGGCACCGACAACCGGGGTGGGGGAGCGGAGGTCGCACGGGTGTGGTGAGCATGGGTGTAGTTAAAGGAGCAAAAAGGCAAATCCGCTCATATGGTGATGAATCAGGCCAGTGACCCACCCCCGACCCACCGGACCGACGAGCGGAGACCGTGCGATGGCGCAGGTGAACCCGTCCGGCGGTCCCGCCCGTGCCGCCCGCCGCCGCGTCCGCGGGCCCGCCCGGGCGCTGCTCGCGATGCTGCTCACCGCACTCGTGGTCGGCGGCGCCGTCCCGTACGTCTCCGGATCCGGCCGGCCCTACCTCAGCTACCTGGTGCTCGCCGAGCAGGAGGACGCCGCCGGGGCCGCCCTGGCCGGGGCCGAGAGCCGGGCGGCGGGCGGGCAGGTGGTCCAGGAGTACCCGCAGATCGGGGCCGTCCTGGCGTACGCCACCGGCGGCTTCGCGGGCACGCTGCGGGCCCGGCCCGGGATCGCCGCCGTCGGCACCACCCGGACCGAACCGGTGGTCGCCCCGCCCCGCCTGCTGGACGGCGCCGGGGACTTCGCCGCCGGTACCGACCGCGCCGACCGCGCCGGCCGCAGCAGCACCGATCACGCCCGTCGCGACAGCGATCACGCCCGGCGCAGCAGCACCGACAGCGCCCGGCGCGACAGCACCGACCGGCAGGACGGCGGCACCGTCACGGTGCCCGACCCGAGCGAGGGCGACCCGTGGAACCTCGCCATGCTCGGCGGCGCCGGCTCCCGGGCCGGCGACACCTCCACCGGGATCCGCGGTCCCGCCGGCGCGCCGACCGCCGACGCACTGCACAAGGTGCTGGTCGCGGTGCTCGACTCCGGCGTCGACGACACCCACCCCGACCTGCGCGCCGCCGTCGACCCGAAGGCCTCCGTCTCCTGCGCCGACGGCCGGCCCGACGCCCGCTCCGGCTCCTGGCGGCCCGACCCCGGGGTCAGCGAGAGTGGCCACGGCACCCACGTCGCCGGGATCGTCGGCGCAACCCGGGACGGCCACGGCATCACCGGGGTCGCGCCGGGCGTGCGGATCGCCGCCGTCCGGCTGCTCGGACCGCTCGGCCAGTACTACGCCGAGAACATCGTCTGCGGCATGCTCTGGGCCGCCGACCACGGCGCCAAGGCGATCAACAACAGCTACTTCGCCGACCCGTGGAAGTACAACTGCCCGGAGGACCAGGACCAGGCCGCGCTGATCGCCGCCGTCGGCCGGGCCTCCGGCTACGCCCAGCGCAAGGGTGCCGTCGTGGTCGCCTCGGCGGGCAACGACGGGCAGGACCTCGGCGCCGCCCGGACGGACGAGCGCAGCCCCAACGACCGGGTCTCCGGCCCGGCCCGCTCCCGCTACCTGGGCACCGAGTGCATCCGGCTGCCCGGCGAACTGCCCGGCGTCGTCACCGTCACCGCCGTCAACCGGGACGGCCGCCCGTCCGGCTATTCGAACTACGGCCGCGGCCGGGTCTCGCTGGCCGCCCCCGGCGGCGACCCGGACAGCGGGCCGCAGGGCGCGATCGTCTCCGACTGGCCGGGCGGGCAGTACGCGGCACTGGCCGGCACCTCGATGGCGGCGGCGCACGTCACCGGCGCGGTCGCGGTGGCCGCCGCCCTGCACCCGGACTACGGCTCCGGCCCGCTCGCCGCCCTGCTCGCCGGCACCGCGGCGGCCGCCTGCCCGCCCGGGCCGTACGCCTGCGGGGCCCGGCAGTACTTCGGTGCCGGGCTGCTCGCGCTGCCGCGCTGAGGCGGGCGGAAAACCGGGTGGCGCCGTCCGGGCGGGTCGGTGAGGATCGGGGCGTGACCGTCTTCCTCACCGCCGAGCGGCTGGTGCTGCGCCGCTTCACCGCAGCGGACGTCGACCACCTGGTCGAACTGGACGGCGACCCGGAGGTGATGCGCCACCTCACCGGCGGGCGGCCGACCGCGCGGGAGCGGGTCGAGGGCGAACTGCTGCCGCTGTATCTCGCGCACTACCGGCGGTACGGCGACCTCGGCTGGTGGGCGGCCGAGGAGCGGGCCGGCGGGGCCTTCCTGGGCTGGTTCGAGTTCCGGCCGACGCGGGAGGGCGACCGCTCCGAGGTCGAGCTGGGGTACCGGCTGCGCCGGGCCGCCTGGGGGCTCGGGTACGCGACGGAGGGGGCGCGGGCGCTGGTCCGCCGCGGCTTCACCGAACTGGGCGTGCGGCGGGTGGTGGCGTACACGATGACGGTCAACGCGGGCTCGCGGCGGGTCATGGAGAAGACCGGGCTGTCGTTCGTCCGCACCTTCCACGAGGACTACCCGGAGGCGATCCCCGGCAGCGAGCACGGCGAGGTCGAGTACGCGCTGACGGCCGGGCAGTGGCGGGCCCCGGACGGCGCCGCGCGGTCCGGGATACTGGAGCCATGAGGCTGACGGAGTTCTGGCGACGGATGCACGCGCACTTCGGGGAGACGTACGCGGAGTCCTTCGCCTCCGACCATGTGATGAGCGAACTCGGCGGGCGGACGGTGCGGCAGGCACTGGAGTCGGGCTGGGAGGCCAAGGACGTCTGGCGGGTGGTCTGCGAGACCCAGGGCGTCTCCGGCGTGCTGCGTTGACCACCGCCCGCCCGCGGGACCGACCCCGCCCCGGCGGGGTGCCCGGTGCTCGGGCGGCTCCGGGGGATGGGTGAGACTGTCGGAGTGACAAGCAGCGCAGAAGCACAGAATTCGGACAGGACGGCGCGGGTCGCCGACGAGGCTCCGGGCCCGCCGCCCGAACCGCGGCTGCCGGAGGGCGAGGCCGGCGGCCTCTGGGGTGGCGGGATGCCGCGCTGGCTGCCCCGGGCGATGGTGCTGGCCCTGGTGCTGGTCGGGCTGTTCCAGCTCGCCGACTGGGCCTTCCACCAGCTGATCGACCTCTTCGTGATGCTGCTGGTGGCCTTCTTCCTCTCGTTGGCGCTGGAGCCGGCCGTCGACCGGATGGCGGCGCGCGGGGTGCGTCGCGGGATCGGCACCTTCCTGGTGTTCGTCGCGGTGGGGATCGCGGTGATCGGGTTCCTCGCGGCGCTCGGCACGCTGTTGGTCGATCAGGTCGCGAAGATCGCCGGGGACCTGCCGCACCTGGTCGACAACCTGATCAACTGGGTGAACCGGACGTTCCATCAGGACCTGTCGCTGGGCGAGCTGCAGAAGAAGCTGCTCAAGGACTCCGGCGCGATCGAGAGCTACGCCCAGCAGGCCGCCGACAACGTCTGGGGCCTCTCCTCCACCGTGATCGGCGGGCTCTTCCAGGCCTTCACGGTCGGGCTGTTCACCTTCTACTTCACCGCCGAGGGCCCGCGGGTCCGCCGGACGGTCTGCTCGATGCTGCCGCCCGCCAAGCAGGGCGAGGTGCTGCGGGCCTGGGAGATCGCCCTCGCCAAGACCGGCGGCTACCTGTACTCCCGGGCGCTGCTCGCGGTGGTCTCCGCGGCCGGGCACTGGGTGATGTTCGCGCTGCTCGACCTGCCGTACGCGGCCGCGCTGGCGGTCTGGGTCGGCGTCATGTCGCAGTTCGTGCCGACCATCGGGACGTACCTGGCCGGCGCGCTGCCGGTGCTGGTGGCGCTCACCGTGCAGCCGGTGGACGCGCTCTGGGTGCTGATCTTCGTGGTGGTCTACCAGCAGGTCGAGAACTACCTGCTGCACCCGAGGATCACCGCGCGGACGGTGGACGTGCACCCGGCGGTCGCGTTCGGCGCGGTGATCGCGGGCGCGGCGCTGCTCGGCGCGGTGGGCGCGCTGATCGCCATCCCGGCGGCGGCCACCTTGCAGGGCTTCGTCGGGACGTACGTGCGGCGGTACGAGGTGGCCACCGACCCGCGGATCGACCGGGGCGAGCAGCGGCGGGCCCGGCGGGAGCTGCGCCGGGAGGCGGCGCGGCGGCTGCGGCGGATGGTCGGCGGCGACGGGAGGTGACCCGGCCGGTGGTGGTGGCACCGTTCGGACGTGCGAAGCTTGAATCGAACATTTGTTCTCTGTACTCTCCGGCGAGGAGTTTTCCACAGGCGGAGCCGGGTCGGGCTCGTTTGTCAGTGGGACGCGCTAGCGTCGAGGACGATGAAGCGCACAGCACAGAACCCGAGGGTGGAAGCCATGGCAGGTACGGACCGCGAGAAGGCCCTTGAGAACGCACTCGCTCAGATCGAGCGGCAGTTCGGCAAGGGCTCGGTGATGCGCCTGGGCGAGAAGGCCAACGAGCCGATCGACGTGATCCCCACCGGGTCCACCGCCCTGGACGTCGCCCTCGGTGTCGGCGGTATCCCGCGCGGCCGGGTGGTCGAGATCTACGGCCCCGAGTCCTCCGGCAAGACCACCCTGACCCTGCACCTGGCGGCCAACGCCCAGCGGGCCGGCGGCACGGTCGCCTTCGTCGACGCGGAGCACGCGCTCGATCCCGAGTACGCCAAGAAGCTCGGCGTGGACACCGACGCCCTGCTGGTCAGCCAGCCGGACACCGGTGAGCAGGCGCTGGAGATCACGGACATGCTGATCCGCTCCGGCGCTGTCGACCTGATCATCATCGACTCGGTCGCGGCGCTCGTCCCGCGTGCGGAGATCGAGGGCGAGATGGGTGACTCGCACGTCGGTCTGCAGGCCCGGCTGATGAGCCAGGCGCTGCGCAAGATCGCCGGTGCGCTGAACCAGTCGGGCACCACGGCGGTGTTCATCAACCAGCTGCGCGAGAAGATCGGCGTCATGTTCGGCTCGCCGGAGACCACGACCGGTGGCCGGGCGCTGAAGTTCTACGCCTCGGTCCGGCTGGACATCCGCCGGATCGAGACCCTGAAGGACGGCACCGAGGCGGTCGGCAACCGCACCCGCGTCAAGGTGGTCAAGAACAAGGTCGCCGCGCCGTTCAAGCAGGCCGAGTTCGACATCCTCTACGGCATCGGCATCAGCCGCGAGGGCGGCCTGATCGACATGGGCGTCGAGCACGGCTTCATCCGCAAGTCCGGTGCCTGGTACACCTACGAGGGCGACCAGCTCGGCCAGGGCAAGGAGAACGCCCGCAACTTCCTGCGGGACAACCCGCAGCTCGCCGACGAGATCGAGCGGAAGATCAAGGGCAAGCTCGGCATCGGCCCGAAGACCGAGGAGCCGGCCGAGGGCGAGGCGGCGGCTGCTGCCGCCGACGGCGCCGCGAAGCCGATCACCGCGACCGCCGCCAAGACGGCCGCGGCGAAGAAGACGGCGGCGGCCGCCAAGGCCTGAACCGTTGACGCAGCACGACGCAGTGGGTGAGGGCGGCCCGGCGGGTCCGGACGGCGACGACTACGGGCCGCCGGACTGGTTCGCCGCCGTGGAGGGGGAGCCGGAGCCGCCGTTCGAGGCGACGCCCCGGGCGCGGTCGCAGTCCCGGAAGGGGCGGCGGCGGGAGCGGTCCTCTGCCGCACAGTGGGCATCCGGTTCGGAGCCGGAGTTCGACCGGGAGCCGGCCCGGGCGGTGCGCGGCGCGGCGCCCGGGCCGGCACCGGCGGAGCCGTCGGTCGGCGAGCTCGGGCTGGTCTCCGCCTCAGAACTGCCCACCGGCCGCCGCAGGCGGCGCTCGGCACTGGCGGCCGAGGAGTTCGACGAGGCCGGCTCCCCGGCGGCGGGCGAGGGCCGGAGCGAGGCCGGGGCGGTCGGTCACGGGGGTGTGACCGCCCCGGCCCCGCACACCGGTCTCGGCGCGCGTCGTGGGCGGCGCGCTGCGGCCGGGCGCTCCGCCGGGCACGCCTCGGACGAGACAGGCGCTCCGGGCGACGCGCACGACCCCTCCGCCCGTACCGGCCGAACCGGGCGGAAGCGGGCCGGGGCCGAGGAGACGGCCGATCCCGAGACCCGCGCCCGCGACATCTGCCTGCGGCTGCTCACCGGCGCCGCCAAGAGCCGCAAACAGCTCGCCGACGCCCTGCGCAAGCGGGAGATCCCGGACGACGTCGCCGACGAGGTGCTCACCCGGCTCGAAGAGGTCGGGCTGATCGACGACGCGGCCTTCGCCGCGGCCTGGGTGGAGTCCCGGCACGCCGTCCGGGGCCTGTCCCGGCGGGCGCTGGCCCAGGAACTGCGCACCAAGGGCGTGGCCGCGGACCTGGTCGAACAGGCCGTCGCCCAGCTCGACCACGACGACGAGACCGAGGCCGCCCGGGCGCTGGTCGACCGCAAGCTGCGGTCCACCCGAGGGCTGGACCCGCAGGTCCGGATGCGGCGGCTGGTCGGCGTGCTGGCCCGGCGCGGCTACTCCGAGGGGCTGGCGTTCCGGGTGGTGCGGAGCGCGCTGGACGAGGAGGAGCCGGGCGAACCGTCAGGAACCGGGAGGGACTAGTGGCCGTCCGGTAGCCATTGCGTACGCTTCTTGGTCCAGTCCAGGTCGAGTCTTGACCGTTTCGTGACCCGCACCTAGCCTCGCACTCAGTGCGGGGGCGCTTCCGGACGGCGGTCCACGCCGGGCGGCGGACAGCGGTGACGGGGAGTGGGCGGCATGAGGATCTCTGCGGGCACCGGACCGGACACCTCCCTGCTGCCACTCGCCGGGTCGGCCGGCGCCGTCCTGCTGCTCCTCGCCGTCCTGGTCGGGCTGCTGGCCAAGCGGCTCCGGGCCGCCCAGCGGCGCGCCGGCGTCGAGGCCGAGCGCGTCCGCGGCTGGGCCGAGCAGCAGACCTCCCGGCAGCGGGCCGAACTCGCCCGGCGCGAGGAGCAGTTGGCCGAGGAGCTGCGCCGGGTCCGGACCAGGGAGGACGAACTCGCCGCGCGCTCCGCCGAACTGGAGCGCACCCGGGGCGAGGCCGAGGCGCTGGTGACCCGCCGGGTTGCGGTGCTGGAGCGGGCCGGCGGACTCTCCGCCGAGCAGGCCCGCGCCGAACTCCTGCGCGAGGCCGCGACCACGGCCCGGCGGGAGGCCGCGGTCACGGTCCGGGAGATCGAGCGCGAGGCCAGGGAGGAGGGCGAGCGCCGGGCCCGGGGCATCCTCGCCGGGGTGATCCAGCGGCTGGCGTCGGTGCAGACCGCCGAGACGGCGGTCACCGTCTTCCGGCTGCCGAGCGAAGACATGAAGGGCCGGATCATCGGCCGCGAAGGCCGCAACATTCGTGCCTTCGAGGCGGTCACCGGCGTCAACCTGATCATCGACGACACCCCCGCGACGGTGCAGCTCTCCTGCTTCGACCCGGTCCGCCGGGAGACCGCCCGGCTCACCCTGGAACAACTGGTCGAGGACGGCCGGATCCACCCGACCCGGATCGAACACGTCCACGAGCGCAGCCGCGAGGAGGTCGAGCAGTGCTGCGTCCGGGCCGGTGAGGACGCCCTGCTGGACGCCCGGGTCGGCGGGATGCACCCCGAGCTCGTCCGCACCCTGGGCAGTCTGCGCTACCGGGTCTCGTACGGGCAGAACGTGCTCGGGCACCTGCTGGAGTCCGCGCACCTGGCCGGGATGATGGCCGCCGAGCTCGGGGTGGCCCCGGAGCCGGTGCGGCGGTCGGCGCTGCTGCACGACATCGGCAAGGCGCTCACCCACGAGGTCGAGGGCAGCCACGCGGCGGTCGGCGCGGACTTCGCCCGCCGGCACGGGGAGTCCCCGGAGGTGGTGCACGCGATCGCCGCGCACCACGGCGAGGTGGAGCCGCGCACCGTGGAGGCCGTGCTCACGCAGGCCGCGGACGCCTGTTCGGGCGGGCGGCCCGGGGCGCGCAAGGAGTCGCTGGAGGTGTACGTGCGGCGGCTGGCGCGGCTGGAGGAGATCGCCCGCGCGCACGAGGGCGTGGCCGAGGTGTACGCGATGCAGGCGGGGCGCGAGGTGCGGGTGATGGTGCGGCCGGAGGAGGTGGACGACCTCGGGGCGCAGCTGATCGCCCGGGAGGTCGCCCGGCAGGTCTCCGAGGAGCTGACCTATCCGGGTCAGATCCGGGTGACGGTGGTCCGGGAGAGTCGGGCCATCGCGGTGGCGAGTTAGGCCAAGAGTTAGGCCCTGTCCGGCGCACGTCCGGGGCGCGCGCAGGGGTGCACGCCCGGGGCTCGCGCCAGGGCCCTACGCGCTGGGGGAGTCCACCTGCTGGGGCGCCTGGCGGGCGGCGGGCTCCGGCGCTGGGCTCTGGTCGGGCTCGGGTTCGGGTGCGCCGGCGAGCGGGGCCGGCCCGCCCCGGGCGCGGTCGGCGAGCGCCAGCAGGTCCTCGGCGGCGGCGCCCTGGGTGGCGCCGACCAGGTGCCCGTCCGGCCGGATCAGCAGCACGGTGTGCGGCCCGGCCTCCGGGTACTCCTCGGTGACCAGCACTTCGGCGGGCACCGGCAGCGCGGCGGCGACCTCGGCGAGCCGGGGCATCAGGCCGGCGCCCAGCCAGTGCTCGGCGGACCAGACGGCGGTGCCGGGGGCGACCAGCAGCAGCAGGAAGGTGACGCCGAGCCGGGCGTGCAGGTGGTCCGGGGTGCCGTCGGCGGCGAGCACCGGCAGGTCCGGGACGAGCACGCCGGGGGCGGTGGCCGGCAGCAGTTCGCTGAGCGAGGTGGTGCCGCGGGCGCCGCGCTGGACCGGCACCCGGCCGGGGACGCCCGAGGGCGCGGCCGGGTAGGCGGGCGCGCCGCCGAAGCGGCCGGTGCCGAGCTGTCCGTCGGCGAGCAGCGGTGCGTGCTTGCGGAAGCCGCCGACCAGCAGCGAGCGCCGGGTCTGCTGCCAGCCGCGCAGCGGGCGCAGCAGCGGCATGGACTGGTCGACGGCGCGCAGCCGGGCGCCGACCGCGCCGCGCCGTTCGGCCTCGTAGCCGTCCAGCAGGGAGCCGCCGGGTTGCGGGCCGCCGGAGTGGAGGTGCCAGGCGAGGGAGAGCCGCCAGGCGAGGTTGTCGGCGTCGCGCAGCCCGTCGGCCAGGTTCTGCATGCCGAGCGCGCCGTGCAGGTGGGCGGCGTCGCCGGCGAGGAAGCAGCGGCCGCTGCGGAACCGGGCGGCGAGGCGCTGCTGGGCGGTGTGGTCGGCGGCGGCGAGCAGGTCGAAGCGGGGGAGTTCGCCGCACCAGCCGGTGAGGGTGGCGGTGACCCGGGTGAGCAGGGTGTCGCCGGTGACGACGCCGGGCCAGGTGGCGTGCGGGTCGACGGTTTCGGTGGGGGCGGGCCGCCCGGGGGGCAGCCGCCAGTCGAGCCGCCAGACGCCGTCCGGCAGCGGGCGGGCGGAGGCCTCGCGGTCGCCGCGCCACGGGGGCTCGCGGTGCAGCCGGGCCTCGTGGAAGGGCAGGTCGACCCGGACGGTGGCGATGGCGTTGCGGTCGACGGCGGGGCGGCCGGGGAAGCGGATCTTCAGGAGCTTGCGGACGGCGGATCTGGCGCCGTCGCAGCCGACCAGGTGGCTGCCGCGCCACCAGGTGCTGGAGCCGTCCTGGGTGCCGTGGGTGCGGACGCTGACGCCGTCGCGGTCCTGTTCGAGTTCGACGACCCGGCTCAGCGGGACCAGCCGGACCAGCGGGGTGCCGGTGAGGGCGTCGCGCAGGCCGCGCTGGAGGCGGTGCTGGGGCAGGTGGAACGCGGGGGAGTCGGTGAGGTCGATCCGCAGGACCTCCTGGCGGCGGCGCCAGACGGTGAAGGAGTCCCAGAGGGCGGAGTCGGAGACGGCCCGCGGGTAGCCGATCCGGGTGAGGAAGGCGGCGGTGTCGGCCCCGAGGACGACGCTGCGCGGGCCCTCGGGGCAGAGCCCGGAGCCCTCGTCCAGGACGATGGTCGGCACTTCGTGCCGGGCGAGGGCGAGGGCCAGGGCCAGACCGACCGGTCCGGCCCCGACCACGATCACCGGGTCCATGCGGTGACCTCCGGGCACGAACCGGCCGATGGGCCGGCGTCAGTTACCGCTGCCGCATATGCCGCGTGGATGCTCCCGGGAGGTGTCACGAAGAGCAATGCAACAGTTCACCTGCGTGTGCGTCAAGCAGCAGCTGAAGTGCGCCGGTTCGCGCCGCGACGGCCGCGCGCTTCGATCCACCGGGCGAGGGCGGTCAGCAGCAGGCACATGGCGATGTAGATCGGACCGATCACCAGTACCACGGGGATGTACGGGAAGCCCGCGGCGTTGATCGGCTGGCTGGCGATCGCCTTGCCGACGAACAGCAGCTCGTTGAAGGTGATGACGAAGCCGAGCGAGGTGTCCTTCAGGGTGACGACCAGCTGGCCGATCATCGAGGGCAGCATCGAGCGGATCGCCTGCGGCACCAGGATGCCGGCCATCACCTGGGTCTTGCGCATGCCGAGCGCGTAGGCCGCCTCGGCCTGGCCGCGCGGGACGGCGTTGACGCCGCTGCGGATGATCTCGGCCTGCACCGAGCCGTTGTAGAGGGTGAGGCCGATGACAAGCGCCCACATCGGCTCCTTCGCGAAGAACGCGTAGTAGAGCGCGACGATCAGGATCAGCAGCGGCATCGCCCGGAAGAACTGGACGAAGCCGACGGCCGCCCAGCGGACCGGCTTGTGGTCGGAGAGCTGTCCGGCGGCGAGCAGGCCGCCCAGGGTGAGCGAGAACAGTGCGGCCAGGCCGAAGGCCTCCAGGGTGGAGACCAGGCCGTCCACGATGCGTTGCTGGACGGTGTTGTACTGGAACGCGTCCCACAGATGAGGGTCGAACTGGCCGTTGTCGGAGAGCGCGGTGAAGACGTACTGGAGCAGGGCGGCGACGCCGATCAGCGCCAGCACCCCGAACAGCTGGTACCGGGTGCGGGCCCGCGGGCCGGGGGCGTCGTAGAGGACGTTGGCCGTGGGGGTGCGGGTGAAGAGGTTGCTCATCGGGCCACCGCCAGTCGGGATTCCAGGACGCGGAACAGCGTGGCGACCGTGGCACTGATCACCAGGTAGGCGCAGGCCACCCAGAAGAAGATCCCGAAGATCGCGTAGCCGCGCTCGGAGAGGGTCTGCTGCACGCTGTACAGCTCGCTGACGCTGAAGGCGCCGGCGATCGCCGAGTTCCTCGGCAGCGCGATGAACACACTGCTCAGCGGGGCCAGGACGGTCCGGGTGGCCTGCGGCAGGATGATCAGGGTGAGGGTCTGGCCGAAGCTCATGCCGAGGCTGCGGGCCGCCTCGGCCTGGCCGAGCGGCACGGTGTTGATGCCCGAGCGGATCACCTCGCAGACGAACGAGGCGGTGTAGCCGCCGAGCGCCAGCACCGCGAAGGTGAGGTGGCTGAAGTGCACCCCGAGCGGCGGCAGGCCGAAGGTGACGGCGAAGAACAGCAGGGTCAGCGGCGTGTTGCGGAACAGCGTGACCCAGGTGGTGCCGAAGGCACGCAGGACCGGCACCGGGGAGACCCGGAAGGCCGCCAGCAGGGTGCCCAGCAGCAGGGCGAGCAGGGCGCTGAGCGCGCTCAGCTCGATCGTCTGCAGGAAGCCGTCGCGGAACAACGCGAAGTTGTCCTGCTCGAACAGGAACCCCATCCGGCGGCCCTCCTCTCATCAGATGGTCAGGACGGATGGTCGGGCGTGGACCGGATCAGTAGCGTTCGAGGGCCGGCACGGCCGGCGCGGCGGAGCCGGACGCGCCCAGGGTCGCGTCGTAGGCCTTCTTCCAGTCGCCGTTGTCCTCGTGGGCCTTGAGCGCGTCGCTGATGGCGTTGCGCAGGACCGCGTCGTCCTTGTTGAGACCGACGCCGTAGTTCTCCTTGGTGAACGGCTTGCCGACCACCTTGAGCTTGGGGGCGTACTTGGAGGCGTAGCCCTTGAGGATCGCGTCGTCGGTGGTGACCGCGTCGACCTCGCCGGACAGCAGCTTCTCGACGCAGGCCGAGTAGGTGTCGAACTGCGTGATCTTCGGGTTGTACTGCTGGATGTTCTTGATCGAGGTGGAGCCGGTGGCGGTGCAGACGTTCTTGCCGCCGACGCTCTCCGGGCCGGTGATCGAGGTGTTGTCGGCCTTCACCAGGAAGTCCTGACCGGCGATGTAGTACGGGCCGGCGAAGGAGACCGTCTTCTTGCGCTCGTCGTTGATGCTGTAGGTGCCGACGTAGAAGTCGATCTGGCCCTTGGCGATGGCCGGCTCGCGCTGCGAGGAGACCAGCGTCTGCCACTTGATCTGCTGCGGGCTGAAGCCGAGGTCGGCGGCGACCATCTTGGCGATCTCGATGTCGAAGCCGCTGCGGTCGCCGCTGGCGACGTCCTCGAAGCCCAGTCCCGGCTGGTCGGCCTTGGCGCCGATGATCAGCTGGCCGCGCTTCTTCGCCTCGGCGAGGATCGCCGAGTCGATCTTGACGTCGGTCTTGACCGTGTAGGTGGGCAGCGCCGGGGCGTTGCCGCTGCTCGCGGCGGTGGCGCCGGGGGAGCCGTCCTTGCCGCAGGCGGCGGTGGCGGTGAGCACGACGGCACAGAGCGCGACGGCGAGGGTGCGACGAGTCCTCATGAGGGTTGTTCTCCTGGGAGCTGGGCCACGGCTAACCGGGCTCTGGCGTCTGGAAGGTGCGTGCACGGGCAGGGCCGCCCGGCGTCCTTGCCGGCGGCGGCCCCGCGTGGTCTCGAAGCGTCAGTGGTGGAGGATCTTCGAGAGGAAGTCCTTGGCACGGTCGGAACGCGGCGCGGTGAAGAAGGCGTCCGGGGTGTTCTGCTCGACGATCCGGCCGTCGGCCATGAACAGCACGCGGTTGGCGGCGGAGCGGGCGAAACCCATCTCGTGGGTGACCACGACCATCGTCATGCCGTCGGCGGCCAGCTGGCGCATGACCTCCAGCACCTCGTTGACCATCTCCGGGTCGAGGGCCGAGGTGGGCTCGTCGAAGAGCATCACCTTGGGCTTCATCGCCAGCGCCCGGGCGATCGCCACGCGCTGCTGCTGGCCGCCGGAGAGCTGGGCGGGGAACTTGTCCGCCTGCGCGCCGACGCCGACCCGCTCCAGCAGCCCGCGGGCGGTCTTCTCGGCCTGCGCCCGGGCGATCCCGCGCACCTTGACCTGGCCGATGACGACGTTCTCCAGCACCGTCTTGTGCGCGAACAGGTTGAAGCTCTGGAACACCATGCCGACCTCGGCGCGCAGCCGGGCCAGCTCCTTGCCCTCGTCGGGCAGCGGGCGGCCGTCGATGGTGATCGTGCCGGAGTCGATGGTCTCCAGCCGGTTGATCGTTCGGCAGAGCGTCGACTTGCCGGAGCCGGACGGCCCGATCAGGACCACGACCTCGCCCTGGACGATCTTCAGGTCGATGTCCTGGAGGACGTGCAGCGCGCCGTAGTGCTTGTTCACGCTGCTCAGCACGACCAGGGGGGCGGCTGCAGGGGTGGAGTCCTCGACCGGATTCTCGGCCATCGCGCCTGCTCCCTCGTGTCGGCCCGTGAAAGTCTGAACTCCCTTGGGCGGCAATGGTGGTACGAAATCCGGGAGCCGCGACCGGCGGAGCCGCAGCCCCCGGTGGGCCGACCATAGGAGTGATGACGACGTGCCGTCAGCCGATCTGAGCGGAACTTGAGGATCACGAAACGGCCACACGCTGCTCGCGGGCTGTTCGCCGGGGCGCCAACGGGGCATGTGACAGCCGGCGTCCGCGCCGGCGCGCCCCGCCCCGTGGCAGCCGTCGGGCGACCGAGCCTGGCGCCGGGCCGCCCACTGGCTCATACTGCGCAGGACCGGGGCCCGACCAGGCGGTCCCGGCGATCAGGTGGGGGAAGGAGGAGAACAGGATGCGATTGCTGCTCGTCGAGGACGACGAACGCGTGGCCGCCGCGCTGGTCGCGGTACTGGGCCGGCACGGCTTCCAGGTCCGGCACGCCCGCAGCGGGCACGAGGCGCTGGACGCCCTGGTGCCGGACGGAAACGACCCGTACCGGGTGGTGCTGCTCGACCTCGGGCTGCCCGACCGCGACGGCTTCGAGGTGTGCAGCCGGATCAGGGCCGGCAGCGGCGTCCCGGTGATCATGGTCACCGCCCGCGCCGACATCCGCTCCCGGATCCACGGCCTCAACCTGGGCGCCGACGACTACGTCACCAAGCCCTACGACATGGGCGAGCTGCTCGCCCGCATCCACGCGGTGGCCCGCCGCGGCGCCGCCCCCGCCTCGGTGGCGGCGCCCGCGCCCGACGCCGTCCCGCAGCAGCGCGGCCCGCTGGAGTCCCGCGGCATCCGGATCGACCGGGAGCGCCGCCGGGTCAGCGTGGACGGCCGGGACGTGCCGCTCACCCGCAAGGAGTTCGACCTGCTCGCCCTGCTCGCCCAGAGCCCCGGCGTGGTCTACCGGCGCGAGCAGATCTTCAGCGAGGTCTGGCGCAGCGGCTGGGAGGGCAACGGGCGCACCCTGGAGGTGCACATCGGCTCGCTGCGCAACAAGCTCGCGCTGCCCGGCCTGGTCGAGGCCGTCCGCGGCGTCGGCTACCGCCTGATCCCGGAGTCCCCGGCGCCCGCCGCGGACCCGGCCCCGCCCGCCCCCGCGGAGCGCTGACCGCACGTGCGCACCCGCCTGCTCGGCATCCTGATCGCCCTCATGCTCTGCGTCCTGGCCGCCCTGGGGCTGCCGCTCGCGGCGGCGGTCGCGGCGGCCGAGCAGAGCAGGGTGGTCGTCGACCGGCTCGACGACGCCGCCCGCTTCGCCCAGGACCTGCCGACCTCCGGCCCCTCGGCGGTGGAGTCCGCGCTCAAGGGCGACCCGGAGCCCGCCCCCGGCGACGTCAGCCGCCGGCGCGCGATCGACGCCGAGGTCCGCCGCTACCACGACCTGTACGGCGTGCGGCTGGGCATCTTCCAGCGCGACGGCGTGCCGATCGCCGCCGCCCCCGCCGACTGGCGGGTGCCCCGCGGCTGGGGCGCGCAGGCCTTTCAGGAGGCGCTGGACGGGCGGCGCAGCCACAACCCGCCCCAGGTCTGGCCGTGGACCGACGACCGCACCCTGACCGTCGCCACCCCGGTGGTGCGCGACGGCGACGTGGTCGCGGTGGTGCTCAGCGAGTCCCCCACCGGGGCGCTGCGCACCCGGATCCTGCACAGCTGGCTGGTGATCGGCGCCGGCGAGGCCGCCGCGATGATCGTCGCGGTGCTGCTGGCCGGCCGGCTCACCGAGTGGGTGCTGCGCCCGGTCCGCACCCTCGACCGGGCCACCCACGACATCGCCACCGGCCGGATGGCCGCCCGGGTCGCGCCCGGCGGCGGCCCGCCCGAGCTGCAGCGGCTGGCCCGCTCGTTCAACGAGATGGCCGACCACGTGGTGCTCGCCATGGACCAGCAGAAGGCCTTCGTCGCGGACGCCTCGCACCAGCTGCGCAACCCGCTGGCGGCCCTGCTGTTGCGGGTCGAGGTGCTCGGGCTGGAACTGCCCGAGGGGCACGAGGAGGAGCTCGGCGGCGTCCGGGAGGAGGGCGTCCGGCTGGCCCGGGTGCTGGACGACCTGCTCGGCCTGGCCACCGCCGAGCACGCCCGCCCCGAACCCGAGCAGACCGACCTCGCCGCGCTCACCCTGGCCCGGGTCGACGCCTGGCGGCCGGTCGCCGAGCAGCGCGGGATCGAGCTGAGCTGGGAGGGCCCGGCGCTCGCCGTCGGCATGGCGGACCCGATCGGCTTCGGCTCCGCCCTGGACGCCGTGCTGGACAACGCGCTCAAGTTCGGCCCGGCCGGCAGCGGGGTGCGGCTGAAGGTCTCGGTGCGCCGGGACGAGGTCGCGGTGACCGTCACGGACGCCGGGCCCGGCCTCGCCGAGGACGAGCTGCCCCGCGCCGGGGACCGCTTCTGGCGCAGCCCGCGGCACCAGAACGTGGACGGCTCCGGGCTCGGCCTGTCGATCGCCCGCACCCTGCTGGCGGCGGGCGGCGGTTCGCTCGCCTTCGCCCCGGTCGAGCCGACCGGGCTCGCGGTGACGCTGACGGTGCCGCGGCCGGAGAAGCGGTAGCCCGTACGGGCCCGCAGCGCCCGTACGGTTTCCGGGCTTCCGGGCTTCACCGAGCGGTGGATCTCAGGGCTCCGCCTTCAGGGCTTCACCGAGCGGTAGTAGCGGGCCGCGCCCTCGTGCAGCGGGAGCGGGTCGGTGTAGACGGCGGTGCGCAGGTCGACCAGCTGGGCGGCGTGCACCTGGGAGCCGATCTGGTCGCGGCTGTCGATCACCGCCCGGGTCATGCCCTCGACCAGGCCCGGGTCCACGTCGTCCCGGGTGATCAGCAGGTTGGGCACGGCCACGGTGGCGACGGCGTCCTTGGGGTCGGCGTTCGGGTAGGTGCCCTTGGGCATGGTGGCTGCCCGGTAGGCGTCGGTGCCGCCGCCCTCCATCTTGTGGATGGCCCCGGCGAGGTCCCCCAGCGGCACGACCCGCATCCGCATGTGGTCGGACAGGTCGGTGAGGGCGCTGGTCGGCAGGCCGCCGGACCAGAAGAAGGCGTCGAGCTTGTTCTCGCGCAGCTGGTCGGCGGCGTCGCCGACGCCCGCCGACACCGGGACGATGTCGTGGTCCGGGTCCAGGCCGGCCGCGGCCAGCAGCCGCCTGGTCACCAGGTTCACCCCGGACTGCGGCAGGCCCACGCCGACCCGCAGCCCCTTGAGGTCGGCCGTGCGGTGCACCGTCGAGGAGGACGGGACGATCAGCTGGAGGTAGTCGTCGTACAGCCGTGCGATCGCCCGCAGCCGGTCCTTGCCCGGGCCCTGGTAGTCGGCGACGGCGTCGGCGGTGGCGATCGCGAAGTCGTCCTGGCCGCTGGTCACCCGGGCCAGGTTGTCGATCGAGCCCTCGGTGTTGTCCAGGGCCAGCCGCACCCCCGGCATGGCCTTGGCGACGTGGGCCTCCAGCAACTGCCCGTACCGGTCGTAGACGCCGCGTTGCACGCCGGTCGCGAAACGCGTCTCGCCGCGCGGGTAGCCGGGCGAGCGGCCCGCCGACAGCCACCAGCCGCCCAGCCCCGCGACCAGCAGCACCAGCACCAGCACCGTCCGCCACAGCGGGCTGCGGGCCGCGGTGCGGACGGCGGCGCCGAGACGGGACGGGGTGGTGGGGGTCATGCAGGGATACTGCCAGGCGCTCCGCCGGAACGGGAGGGGAAACGGTGGGGGAAAAGCGCTTCGCGGCTGCCCGTACCCTGGTCTGGTGAGCGGTGAGAGCGGATTGAAGAGCTACAAGGTCGTCACGTACGGCTGCCAGATGAACGTCCACGACTCCGAGCGGCTGTCCGGCCTGCTGGAGGACGCGGGTTACGTCAAGGCCGGGCAGGAGGGCGACCCGGACCTGGTCGTGTTCAACACCTGCGCGGTGCGGGAGAACGCCGACAACAAGCTGTACGGCAACCTCGGGCAGCTGGCGCCGGTCAAGACCCGCCACAAGGGCATGCAGATCGCCGTCGGCGGCTGCCTCGCCCAGAAGGACCGCGACACCATCGTCCGCAAGGCCCCCTGGGTCGACGTGGTGTTCGGCACCCACAACATCGGCCACCTGCCGGCGCTGCTGGAGCGGGCCGCGGTCGAGCGCAAGGCCCAGGTCGAGATCCTGGAGTCGCTGGAGACCTTCCCCTCCACCCTGCCGACCCGCCGCGAGTCCGCGTACGCCGCGTGGGTCGCCATCTCCGTCGGCTGCAACAACACCTGCACCTTCTGCATCGTCCCCGCGCTGCGCGGCAAGGAGGAGGACCGCCGCCCCGGCGACGTCCTCGCCGAGATCGAGGCGCTGGTGGACGAGGGCGTCATCGAGGTGACCCTGCTCGGCCAGAACGTCAACGCCTACGGCTCCGACCTGGGCGACCGCGAGGCCTTCTCCAAGCTGCTGCGCGCCGCCGGCCAGATCGAGGGCCTGGAGCGGATCCGCTTCACCTCGCCGCACCCGCGCGACTTCACCGACGACGTGATCGCCGCGATGGCCGAGACGCCGAACGTGATGCACCAGCTGCACATGCCGCTGCAGTCCGGCTCCGACACCGTCCTCAAGGCGATGCGCCGCTCCTACCGCCAGGAGCGCTTCCTCGGGATCATCCGGAAGGTCCGCGAGGCCATGCCGGACGCGGCGATCTCCACCGACATCATCGTGGGCTTCCCCGGCGAGACCGAGGAGGACTTCGAGCAGACGATGCACGCCGTCCGCGAGGCCCGCTTCACCAACGCCTTCACCTTCCAGTACTCCAAGCGCCCCGGCACCCCGGCCGCCGAGATGGCGGACCAGGTGCCGAAGGCCGTCGTGCAGGCCCGCTACGACCGACTGATCGCCCTCCAGGAGGAGATCTCCTGGGAGGAGAACAAGAAGCAGGTCGGCCGCGTCCTGGAGATCCTGGTCGCCGAGGGCGAGGGCAAGAAGGACGACAAGACCGACCGGCTCTCCGGCCGCGCCCCCGACAACCGGCTGGTGCACTTCAGCAGGCCGACGGAGCCGGTGCGTCCGGGCGACGTGGTGACCGTCGAGATCACCTACGCGGCCCCGCACCACCTGCTCGCCGAGGGCCCGTCGCTCGCGGTGCGCCGCACCCGGGCCGGCGACGCCTGGGAGAAGCGCCAGGCCAAGCCCGCGGCCAAGCCGGCCGGGGTGATGCTCGGCCTGCCGGGCATCGGTGCCCCGGCCGCGCTGCCCCTGGCCGCTCCGGCGGGCGGGGCCTGCTGCGGCGACTGACGGCCCACTGCTCGAACGGGGCCTGCTTCTCGAACGGGGCCCGCTCCTCGAACGGGGCCCGCTCCTCGAACGGCGGCCCGGCGGGACTTCGAGTCCGGCCGGGCCGCCGTCGCCGTTTGGCTAGAGTGATCCGCATGCTGGTAGCCGCCGCCGTGTGCCCCTGTCCGCCGCTGCTCGTCCCGGAGGTCGCCGCCGGGGCGGCCGCCGAGTTGGACCCGCTGCGGGCCGCCTGCGACGAGGCCCTGGCGGCACTGGTCGCGGCCGGGCCGCAGCTGGTCGTGGTGGTCGGCGCCGGGCCGGAGGCCGAGGTGTGGACCGAGGGCGGGGCCGGCTCCTTCCACCGCTACGGGGTGCCGCTGGTCGCCAAGCTGCCCGGCGGCCGGGTCGAGGGGCCGGAGCTGGCACCGTCTCTGACGGTCGGCGCCTGGCTGCTGGAGCGCGCCGGGGTGACGCTGCCGACGCACGCCTGCGCGGTGCCCGCCGACGCGCCCGCCGACCGGATGCTCGGGCTCGGCCAGGGCTTGGCCCAGCTGGCCGACCGGGTCGGCCTGTTGGTGGTGGGCGACGGCAGCGCCTGTCGTTCGGTGAAGGCCCCCGGTTACCTGGACGAGCGTGCCGAGGGCTTCGACGCCGCCCTGGCCGCCGCCCTGGGCTCCGCCGACCTGCCCGCGCTCGCCGCCCTGGACGCCGGGCTGGCCGCCGAGCTCAAGGCCGAGGGCCGGGCGCCCTGGCAGGTGCTGGCCGGCGCCGCGGAGGGCGCCGGCCTCACCGCGCGGCTCGGCTACCAGGACGCCCCGTACGGGGTCGGCTACGTCGTGGCGTCCTGGAGCTGATCGAAGCGCGGGGCGTCAGGCCTGCGGCGCCTGGCCGTTGCCGCCGGCCGGCCCCTCCTCGCCCGGCTTCGGCTTGTGGGCGAAGTCGCCCACCGCGCCCTTGGCCTTGCTGGCGCCGTGCTCGATCTTCTCGCTGTACTTGCCCTTGGTCGCCTTGTCGATCGCGCCGCCGGCCTTGTCCACCGCGTGCTCGATCTGCTCGCTGTGCTTGCCGGCGAGCTCACTGGCCTTGCCCTTGAGCTCCTCGGCCTTGCCCTTGAGGTTGTCCATCAGACCCATGGCGATCTCACCCTTTCGTCCCTGTCTCCTGCCCAACGTCCGTCACCGCCGAACCGTTCGCAAACCGGCTCAACTGCGGAAACGGCTGGAGATGGCCGGACACAGTCACATCGTCGCGCAGTCGGGGCCGACGGGCAGCCCGGTCACCGGTGCGGCGGCGGTTTTGCGAGACTGGAGCGGTGAGCAGCTCCCGTACCGACCAGTCCCGCGTCGCCCAGCCCCGAGTGGTCTGCATCGTCGGCGCGACCGCCGCCGGCAAGTCCGACCTGGCCGTCGCCATCGCCCGCAGCCTCGGCGGCGAGGTGATCAACACCGACTCGATGCAGCTGTACCGGGGCATGGACATCGGCACCGCCAAGCTCACCCCCGCCGAGCGCGGCGGAGTGCCGCACCACCTGCTGGACGTCTGGGACGTCACCGAGGCCGCCAGCGTCGCCGAGTACCAGCGGCTGGCCCGGGCCGAGATCGACCGGCTGCTCGCGGTCGGGCGCACGCCCGTCCTGGTCGGCGGCTCCGGGCTGTACGTCCGGGCGGCGATCGACGAGATGGAGTTCCCCGGCACCGACCCGGCGGTCCGGGCCCGGCTGGAGGCCGAGCTGGAGGAGGCCGGCCCGCACGCGCTGCACCGGCGGCTGGCCGAGCTGGACCCGGCGGCCGCGGAGGCGATCCTGATCGGCAACGGGCGGCGGATCGTCCGCGCGCTGGAGGTCATCGAGATCACCGGGCAGCCGTTCACCGCGAACCTGCCCGGCAACACCGCCGTCTACGACGCGGTGCAGATCGGGGTCGCGCTGCCGCGCCCCGAACTGGACGAGCGGATCACGCTGCGGGTCGACCTGATGTGGCGGGCCGGACTGCTGGACGAGGTGCGCGCGCTGGAGCGGCTCGGGTTGCGGGAGGGGCGGACGGCCTCCCGGGCGCTCGGCTACCAGCAGGTGCTGGACCACTTCGCCGGCGAGTGCACCGAGGACGAGGCGCGGGCCGAGACCGTCCGGGCCACCAAGCGCTTCGCCCGCCGTCAGGAGTCCTGGTTCCGCCGCGACGGCCGGATCCACTGGCTGTCCCGGCCGGCCGGCACCGACCCCGTCGAGCTGCTGGAACGCTCCCTGGAGCTGATCGACCGTCAGGAGCGTCCGGCCGGGTAGGCGGGTTCCGGCCAATCCGGCGGTGCACCTGCGCGCGCAGGTGGCCGTGCAGGACGAACCGGCGGTCACGGCCCGATCACGTGATGGCCACGGATCACCCGTCGACGCCGGTCAGGCCCGGAACGCCCGTCTGGACATGCCATCATCGAAGGCGTAGGGGTCGGCCGCGCGGGCCGACCGTGCCCGACCGCGAGTCCGCTCGTGTCGAACTGTCAGGGGAGGCCGCGTGTCGACGGGTACCGGCCCCGAACCCGGCCAGAGCGGGAGTGTCACCGCACCGGCCGACGAGTCGACGAGGGGTGACCTCCCCGTGCTGACCGGCCTGGAGGCACCCACCTCCTACGCGGTCGCACTGCCGGCCCTGGACAACCGCACCCCGGCGGGCGCGGTGCACGAGCGGGAGATCCGACCGCTGCGCCGGCTCCGCTGGTGGCAGACCCTGCCGATCGCCCTGCTGGGCATCCTCGGCTCGCTGATGTTCGCCTTCCCGCTCGCCTTCGGCTCGGCCGGGGCGCGCGCCACCATGGTCGGCATGCTCGGGCTGCTGCTCACCGCCGCCTCGGTCGGCTGGGGCGCGATGGCCGCCCGGCACGCCGGGTACAAGTGGCCGGGCCTGCCGCGCCGCGGCTCCGGGCAGCGGGCCGGCTGGAAGGCGATCGCGCTGTACACCCTGATCGCGCTGGTGGCCTGTGCGCTGGCCGTCTGGCGGGTCGCCTACCTGCGCTGATCCGCCGGCCGCCCCTGCCGGCCCCTCGGCTGCCCGCGCCGATCCACCGGTCGGACCGCCCGGGTGGCCGGTGCGCCCGTTCAGTACCATCGGGAGGGTGAGCGCATCCTTCCCGCAGCCGGTCGGCGTCCCCTTCTTCAAGGGGCACGGCACCCAGAACGACTTCGTCATCGTCCCGGACCCGGACGGCGCGCTGGAGATCGGCCCCGCGGCCGTCGCCGCGCTGTGCGACCGGCGGGCCGGTATCGGCGGGGACGGGCTGCTGCGCGTGGTGCGCTCCGCCGCCGAGCCGGCCGCCGCGGACCAGGCCGACCGGGCCGAGTGGTTCATGGACTACCGCAACTCCGACGGCAGCATCGCCGAGATGTGCGGCAACGGCGTGCGGGTCTTCGCCCGGTACCTGGTCGAGGCCGGCCTGGCCGAGCCCGGCGAGTTCGCGGTCGCCACCCGCGCCGGGGTGCGGACGGTGCGGGTCGCCGAGGACGCCGGGGACGGGACGCCCGGCGAGGTCACCGTCGACATGGGCCGGGCCCGGCTGCCCGGGCCGGACGGCGTCGAGGTCACGGTCGGCGCGCGGCGCTGGCCCGCGCTGAACGTCAACATGGGCAACCCGCACGCGGTGGCCTTCGTGGACAGCCTCGACCATGCCGGGGACCTGCTGTCCGCGCCGCTGACCAGCCCCGAAGGGGCCTACCCGGAGGGCGTGAACGTCGAGTTCGTGGTGGACCGCGGGCCGCGGCACGTCGCCATGCGGGTGTACGAGCGCGGCTCCGGCGAGACCCGTTCCTGCGGGACCGGCACCTGCGCCGTCGCGGTGGCCGCCATCCGCCGGGACGGCGTCGACCCGGCGGTCACCGGCGAGCCGGCCACCTACACCGTGGACGTGCCGGGCGGCCGACTGGTCATCACCGAGCACCCGGACGGCCGGATCGAGAAGACCGGCCCGGCGGTCATCGTGGCCGCCGGTGAGATCGACGCCCGCTGGTGGGCCGAACTGGGGCGTGTCTGACACGTCTGGGGCGCGGCTCGGGCAGCTGACGGCCCGGTTTGCCCATTTCGCGCGCCGGTGAATCCGCCCGTTCGAGTGACGCGTGTCGCGGACGGGAAGCAAGGCATCGCGGAACGTGCTCTGCTCGGTAGCATGGACCACCGGGAAGGCGCCCCTCGGCGGGGTGGCGGCCGGTGATCGCTGCCGGAGGTGCGCCGATGACCATCGAAGCCGGGCAGTCCCTGACGGGGCAGCCGACGTCCGCACGGCAAGCCGGGGCCAGGCGGCCCCTGGGGGAGCTCGGCCGGGCCGCGCTCGGCCGGGCCGGGCGGGCCGCCCTGCTGGCCACCGGCCGGCCGCCCGTCCCGGACGCCCTCGAACCGCTCGTCCGAGTCCACCGCGAACACCATCCGCAGGCCGACCTCGGCCTGCTCGCCCGGGCCTACCGGCTCGCCGAGGCCAGCCACCGGGGCCAGAAGCGCAAGAGCGGCGGGCCGTACATCACCCACCCGCTCGCCGTCACCATGATCCTGGCCCAACTCGGCGCCGGGACAACCACCTTGGTCGCCTCGCTGCTCCACGACACCGTCGAGGACACCGAATTGACGCTCGATCAGGTGAGCGCCGGCTTCGGGCCCGAAGTCGCCTACCTGGTCGACGGGGTGACGAAACTGGAGAAGGTCGACTTCGGCGCCGCCGCCGAGGCCGAGACCTTCCGCAAGATGCTGGTCGCCACCGGCGACGACGTCCGGGTGATGGTGATCAAGCTCGCCGACCGGCTGCACAACATGCGCACCATCCGGCACATGAAGCCGGCCAGCCAGGTGCGGATCGCCAAGGTCACCCGGGACGTGCTGATCCCGCTGGCCGAACGGCTCGGCATCCAGGTGCTCAAGGCGGAGCTGGAGGACATCGTCTTCGCCACCCTGCACCCCGAGGAGCACGCCCGTACCCGGGCCCTGATGGCCGGTCACGAGGGCGAGCCGGACACCCAGCTGGCCCCCTTCGCCCGGCTGCTGGCCCGCCAGCTGTCCGAGACCGGGGTGGTTGCCGAGGTCACCGTCCGGCCCCGGCACTGCGTGTCGCTGCACCGGGTGCTGCTCAAGCGGGCCGCCGCGCCCGGCCCGGACGGGCGGCCGCAGCGGCCGCAGCCCGCCGACTTCGGGCGGCTGCTGGTGGTGGTCGAGGAGAACGCCGACTGCTACGCCGTGCTCGGCGAGCTGCACACCTGCTGGACGCCGCTGCCCGGCGAGTTCAAGGACTTCGTCGCCGCCCCCAAGTTCAACCTCTACCAGTCGCTGCACACCGCGGTGGCGCTCAGCGGCGGCACGGTCGTCGAGGTGCTGGTGCGCACCCGGCGGATGCACGAGGTCGCCGAGACCGGGGTGGTCGCGCTCGGCGACCCGGAGCCGGCCGGCGCCGTCCAGGACGCCGACGAACTCGATCGCACCGACCCGGCCCGGCCCGGCTGGCTCAGCCGGCTGCTGGAGTGGCAGCAGGAGACGCCCGACCCGGACGCCTTCTGGTCCGCGCTCACCGCCGACCTGGCCGGCGACCGCGAGATCACCGTCGTGACGGAGAGCGGCGAAACGCTTCAGCTGAGGGCCGGCGCCACCTGCGTGGACGCCGCCTACCTGCTCGGCGAGGAGACCGGCCACCGGTGCATCGGGGCCCGGGTCAACGGCCGGCTCACCGCGCTCTCCACCGTCCTGCAGGACGGCGACCTGCTCGCCGTGCTCACCGAGGCCGTGCCCACCGGGACCGTGCTCACCGAGGACGGGCCGCGCCCCGCCGAACCCTCCGGGCCCGCGCCCGAGTGGCTCGCGCACGCCCGGACGCCGGCCGCCCGGCTGGCCATCGAACGCTGGCTCGCCGACCACCCGGCCCGGCTCCCGCCGGTGCGCACCGGCCCCTCCAGCGGCCAGCCCGCCCCGCCCGCGCACCGCACCACCGAGCGCCGGCCGACCCCGGTCGCGGTGGCCGGCCGGCCCGGGGCGCCCGTCCGGCTGGCCCGCTGCTGCACGCCCGTGCCGCCGGACGAGGTGACCGGCTACCCGATCCGCGGCGGAGCCGTCGCCGTGCACCGCACCGGCTGCCCGGCCGGGGAGCGGATGCGCGCGGCCGGGCGCGCCGAGCTGGAGGTCCGCTGGCGGCCGGAGGGCACCCCGGCGGCCGGCCACCGGGCCACCCTGCGGGCCGAGGCGCTCAACCGGCCCCGGCTGCTCGCCGACCTCACGGCGGCCATCTCCGCCGAGGACGTCGGCATCGTCTCGGCCGAGGTCGAACCGCCGCAGGAGCTGCGGGTCCGGCACACCTACACCGTCGAACTGCCCGAGCCGGCCGCGCTGCCCGCGCTGATGCGGGCCATGCTCAAGGTCTCCGGGGTGTACGACGTCAGCCGGCCGCAGGCCCCGGACACCGGCGGGGCCCGCCACCCCGGGGAAAATGGGGATGACCGGTCCGCGCCGGGCGTGGGACCATCATGGGGAATTCACGGCCGGTCCACGGCGTTCTCAGGGCACAGGAGCCCCGACGGCACCCGAGGACCTGAGGGGTAGCTCACCTCGCCCGGCGGTAACCGGGGCGGCAGCTGGGCAGACTCCGGGTGGGACCGCACACGGCGGTCCCCACAGGCCATCCGCACCAGCGACCAAAGGACAGAATGACCTCCACGTCCGACACCCGCGACCACGCCGACGCCCCGCGCCGCCTGAACGGTCTGCGGGCGGAAGCCCTCATGGACGAGGACCTCGCGGCCATCGACGAGGACCGCGGCCACGGCCACCACCACTACGACGGCGACCAGTACGACCGCAGCGAGCGTGCCGCCCTGCGCCGCGTCGCCGGCCTCTCCACCGAACTCGAAGACGTCACCGAGGTCGAGTACCGCCAGCTCCGCCTGGAGCGCGTGGTGCTCGTCGGCGTCTGGACGGACGGCACCCTGGAGGAGGCGGAGAACTCGATGGCCGAGCTCGCCGCCCTCGCCGAGACGGCCGGCTCCCAGGTGCTGGACGGCGTCATCCAGCGCCGCGACAAGCCCGACGCGGCCACTTACATCGGCTCCGGCAAGGCGAAGGAACTGCGCGACATCGTCGCGGCCACCGGCGCCGACACCGTGGTCTGCGACGGTGAGCTCACCCCCGGCCAGCTGATCCACCTGGAGGACGTGGTCAAGGTCAAGGTCGTCGACCGGACGGCCCTGATCCTGGACATCTTCGCCCAGCACGCCAAGTCCCGGGAGGGCAAGGCGCAGGTCTCGCTCGCGCAGATGCAGTACATGCTGCCGCGCCTGCGCGGCTGGGGTCAGTCGCTGTCCCGGCAGATGGGTGGTGGCGGCGCCGGCTCGTCCGGCGGCGGCATGGCCACCCGTGGTCCCGGTGAGACCAAGATCGAGACCGACCGGCGCCGGATCCGCGAGAAGATGGCGAAGCTGCGCCGCGAGATCGCCGAGATGAAGAAGGGCCGCGACACCAAGCGCCAGGAGCGCAAGCGCCACCAGGTGCCGTCGGTGGCCATCGCCGGGTACACCAACGCCGGCAAGTCGTCCCTGCTCAACCGGCTCACCGGGGCGGGCGTCCTGGTGGAGAACTCCCTGTTCGCCACCCTGGACCCGACCGTGCGCCGGGCCCAGACCCCGAGCGGGCGGCTCTACACCCTGGCCGACACCGTCGGCTTCGTCCGGCACCTGCCGCACCACCTGGTCGAGGCCTTCCGCTCGACCATGGAGGAGGTCGCCGACGCGGACCTCATCCTGCACGTGGTCGACGGCTCGCACCCCGAGCCGGAGACGCAGCTGGCCGCCGTCCGCGAGGTCATCGTCTCGGTCGACGCGCAGAACGTGCCGGAGATCGTGGTGATCAACAAGGCGGACGCCGCCGACCCGCACGTGCTGCAGCGACTGCTGCGCCGCGAGCCGCACGCCATCGTGGTGTCGGCCCGCAGCGGCGAGGGCATCGAGGAGCTGCTGAAGCTCATCGACGACGAGCTGCCGCGCCCGGCGATCGAGGTGCGGGCCCTGGTGCCCTACACCCAGGGCGGGCTGGTCTCCCGGGTGCACGCCGAGGGCGAGCTGCTCGGCACCGAGCACACCGGCGAGGGCACGCTGCTGCACGCCAAGGTGCCGGCCGAGCTGGCCGCCGAGCTGGAGTGCTACGCGGTGGCGCTGCAGGTCTGAGGCGTCGGGCCGACGAAGGGCCCCCGGACGTGACCGTGATGCCGCTGGGCATCGCGCGAGCGTCCGGGGGCCCTTCGCGTGCCCGTCCGGGGTACCGGGGCGTCCGTTCCGGGGTCCGCCCGGGGGCTCGTCCGGGCGTGCGGCCGTGTGGGCGTGCGGGCTACTTCACGTTCTTGGCGAAGTAGTCGAAGGCCTGCTTCGCCTGGTCCTGCAGCGAGGGGCCGGCCAGGTACCCGGGCGGGTTGCGGCTGCCGATCGCGGTGACGCTGATCAGGTTGGGCTTGCCGTCCTTGGTGATGAACCAGCCGCCGCCGCTGGAGCCGCCGGTCACGGTGCAGCCGGTGACGTACATCGGCGGGCGGCTCCGGTCGGGGGAGAGCCTGGCCGGCGGGACCGGGGGCTCGCAGCGGGAGAGCTCCAGGCCGTCGAACGGCCGATCGGTCGGGTAGCCGTAGGCGGCCGCCGAGCCGATCTGCTCGCGCGGGGCGTTGAACCAGACCGGGACCGAGCCGCCGACCGCCTCCTCCAGCGACGCGCCGGAGCCGCCCTCGCCGCGCACCCGGATGATCCCGTAGTCGTACTGGTGGTGGGCGCCGACGCCGCCCTCCCCGAGCCAGGTCGGCGACACCAGTGCGCGCACCGCCGCCCACCGGCCGTACGGGGCGGCCTGCTGCTCGGTGAGCGGTTTGCCGCGGGCCGCCTGGCCGTCCCGGTTGAAACCGGGCACGAAGGTGATGTTCCGCAGCCAGCCGCCGCCCTTGCCGTCGTGCAGGCAGTGCGCGGCGGTGTAGACGAGGTTGCTGCGGCCCGGGTTGGCCGGGTCGGAGACCACCGTCGCGGAGCAGGCCGCGTCGCCCTGGGGCGTGGTGACGAAGAGCCGTCCGACCACGGCGGTGGCCGGGCCGTACGGGTGCGGCTGCGGCGTGGCCGCGACGGCTGCGGGCGGGGCGTCCGGCCGGCCGTCGTCCGGTGCGGCGGTGAGCGGGTACTCCGGGGTGGCCCGCCCCTTGGCGGCGGCCATCCGGGTGGTCGACCAGAAGCCCGGGGCCACCTCGTTGGCGAAGCCGCTGCCGGAGACGAACCGGGCCCAGTCCTCCACCTTCCAGCCCGTCAGGTCGCCCAGGCTGGTGGGGGCCGATGTGGGGAGGGCGGGCGGCGGTGCGGCCGCCGTGGCGCCGGAGTCGTCCGGCCCGCAGGCGGTCGCGGCGAGCGCGAGCACGGCGAGCACCGCGGCGCCGGTCGGTCCGGATCGGCGCCGCGGTCCGCGGCCGGTGTGCTTCGGCATGCTGCATCGTCCCCCGGGGGCGGCCTCCGCCGCCCGTACGGCTTGGTCCGGTCCGACCGGAAAGGGCCTACGGCTTCTTGGAGATCCAGTCCAGCGCCTGCTTGGCGACCGTCTCCAGGTACGGGCCGCTCAGCGAGGTGTGGTCCTCGGTGCCGATGGACGTGTTGCTGACCAGGGCGGTCTTCCCGTCCGGCATGGTGGCGAACCAGCCGCCGCCGCTGGAGCCCTGGGTCATGTTGCAGCCGATGGTGAGCATCGACGGGCGCTTGGCGTCGAACGACAGCCGGGTCGGCTTGCCGCCGTCGCACTTGTACAGCTCCTGGCCGTCGAACGGCTTGTAGAGCGGGTAGCCGACCGCCGCGACGGACATCTTGTCGCGCGGGGCGTCGAACCAGACCGGGACGGCCGAACCGACCGTCTCCTCCAGCGACTTGCCGGAGTCGTTCTGGTTGTGCACCCGCATGACGGCGAAGTCGTACTGGTTCGCGGCGTCACCGGTGCCGCCGCCCTCGACCATCCACTGCGGCGAGGTGGTGACCAGGTCGGCCCACCAGGTGCCCAGCGGGGCCAGTTCGGACAGCGGGGCCTTCTTGCCGCCGCTGGAGGCGCCCGAGTTGTTGTAGGCGGGCACGAAGACCAGGTCCTTGAAGAAGTCGCCGCCCTTGCCCGCGTGCACGCAGTGGCCGGCCGTCCAGACCAGATTGCTCTTGCCCGGGTGCTGCGGGTCGGTGATCACCGTCGCCGAGCAGTTGCCCCGGCCGCCCTGGGCGCTGAAGAACACCTTCCCGGACGGCTGCTTGGTGTACGGGCGGGGCACCGGCACGGCCTTGACCACCGGCGGGTCCGGGTCCGTCACGCCGTTGTCGGCGGCCGGCTTGGCGGTGGGCGGGGCCGGATCGGCGGGCTTGGAGTCGCCCATCTTGTCCGGGTTCCAGAAGTCCTTCACCACCGGGTTGTTGAAGACGTGCTTGGACGCCCACGAGTCCCAGTCCTCGAACTTCCACTTCTTCAGGTCGTCCCAGGACTTCGGCAGGCCCTCCAGCAGGCTGGTCGGGATGCCCGACGGGAGGGTGATCCCGCCGATCACGCCGCCCCCCGGGGCGGCGGTGCTGGACGCGGGCGGCGGCGCGGCGCTGCCGCCCCCGTCGCCCGCCGGACCGTCCGGCCCGCAGGCGCTCGCCGCGAGCAGCGTCCCCGTGACGAGGGCGACGGCCATGGCTGACCGGTGGATCGATGGCATGTGTGCGCTTCCCCCTGTGCTCGATCGGGCTGTCGTGCGGCGACTCGCCGCTGTGGAGTCTTCCACCGGTCACCAGGACGGCGGCGGCCGCCCCCCGGGTTGCGGCCCTGACCGGAGGTCACCGATCCGTGACGTGGCCACGATCGGCCCGGCGACCCAGCAGGGCCCCGCGCGCCGGACGCGGACAATCCCCGATCTTCACCCGGACGAGTGAGCCGACCTTGTGATCACCCGTCAGGGATAGGTAACCCTTACCTGACGCGACGGTGCGAGCGCCCGCCGATCCTCTCCACCACCCGCGCGCGTCCGCACCCCCACGCGCCCCAAGGAGCAGCCTTGAGCACCGCCCTCACCGGAGCCCCGCCCGCCCCGCTGCTGCACGCGGACCGGCCGGCCGAGCCCGATCCGCTGCTGCACCCGGACCCCGCCGTCGCCGCCGAACAGGCCGCCCTGGAAGCCCTGCTGCGCTGCTGGACGCGCGAGACCGGCGCCCGCCCCGGCCCCGACGGCCGGCTGCGGATCGCCGTCCTCGGCGGCGCCGCCCGGCTCTCCGCCCCCGTCCGCTACTGGTCGCCCGGCGGCTGGCACCGGTTCGGCCCCGCCGTCCTCTCCGCCGGGGAGGGCACCGCCGACGCCCCCGTGGACGCCGTCACCACCGCCGCGCTGCTCGCCGCCGCGGCCGCCGACCGCCCCGACCCCGGGCAGGTCGCCGACCTCGCCGCCCGGGTCGCCGACTCGGTCGTCCGCACCGCCGACATCCTCGCCCACCGCCGCACCACCGCCCCCGCCGGCGGCCCCGAACGCTCGCACTTCCTCGCCGCCGAACAGTCCCTGCTGCTCGGCCACCCGCTGCACCCCACCCCGAAGAGCCGCGACGGCCTCGGCCCGGCCCAGAGCGCCGCCTACTCGCCCGAACTGCACGGCTCCTTCCAACTCCACTGGTACGCGGTCCACCGCGACCTGCTCGCCGCCGGCTCCGCCCTCACCGACAGCGCCGACCGGATCACCGCGGACCTGCTCGGCGACCACGCCGCCCTGCCGCCCGGCACCGCCGCCCTGCCGCTGCACCCCTGGCAGGCCCGCGAACTCGCCCACCGCCCGGCCGTCGCCGCCCTGCTCGCCGACGGGCTGCTGCACGACCTCGGCCCGGCCGGCGAACCCTGGTACCCCACCTCCTCGGTGCGCACCGTCTACCGCCCCGGCACCCCCTGGATGCTCAAGCTCTCGCTCGGCCTGCGGATCACCAACTCCCGCCGGGAGAACCTGCGCAAGGAACTCCACCGCGGCCTGGAGGTGCACCGGCTGCTGGAGAGCGGCCTGGCCGCCGAATGGCACCGCGCCCACCCCGGCTTCGACATCGTCCGCGACCCGGCCTGGATCGGCGTCGACCACCCCGCCCTCGGCGACCCGGGCGGCCTGGACACCGTGCTGCGCGCCCAGCCCTTCGCCCCCGCCGACCGCGCGCTGTGCGTCGCCGGGCTGGTCGCCGAACAGCCGCTCGGCACCGGCGACACCGTGCCGTCCCGGCTCGGCGACACCCTGCGGGCGCTCGCCGTCCGCTGCGGCCGCCCGCTGCGGACCGTCGCCGCCGAATGGTTCCTGCGCTACCTGGACGCCGTCGTACTGCCCGTCCTCTGGCTGGACGGCACGGCCGGCATCGCCCTGGAGGCGCACCAGCAGAACAGCCTCGTCCTGCTCGACGCCGACGGCTGGCCCAGCGGCGGCCGCTACCGCGACAACCAGGGCTACTACTACCGGGAGAGCGCCGCCGACCGGCTCACCGCGCGGCTGCCCGGGCTCGGCGAGCACAGCGACACCTTCCTGCCCGACGAGGTGATCGACCACCACTTCGCCTACTACCTCGGCATCAACCACGTCCTCGGCCTGGTCGGCGCCTTCGGCAGCCAGGGGCTCGCCGACGAGACCGTGCTGCTGGCCGGGCTGCGCCGCTTCCTGGCCGGCCCGCGGGCCGCCGCCACCGGCTCGGCGCTGCCCGGGCTGCTGCTCGACGCGCCCACCCTGCCCTGCAAGGCCAACCTGCTCACCCGGATCAACGGTCTGGACGAACTGGTCGGCCCGGTCGCCACCCAGTCCGTCTACGTGGACATCCCCAACCCGCTGGCGGGCGCATGAGCCTGCTCGACGACCCGCCGGGATGGGGCGCGATCCCCACCCCGGCCGGCGAGTTCCAGCTCAGCCCGGTCCGACTGCCCACCGACCTGGACCTGCTCGCCGGGTGGATGAACGACCCCGAGATCGCCGCGTTCTGGCAGCTCGCCGGGCCGCCCGACGCCACCGAACGGCACCTCCGGGCCCAACTCGACGGCGACGGCCGCAGCGTGCCCTGCCTCGGCCTGCTCGACGGCGCCCCGACGAGCTACTGGGAGGTCTACCGCGCCGACCTCGACCCGCTCGCCCGGCACTACCCGGCCCGGCCGCACGACACCGGCGTCCACCTCCTGATCGGCCCCGCCGAGAGCCGCGGCCGGGGCCTCGGCGCCGTCCTGCTGGCCGCCCTCGCCGAGCGGATCCTGCGGCGACGGCCCCGCTGCGAACGGGTCGTCGCCGAGCCGGACGTCCGCAACCGGCGCTCCGTCCGGGCCTTCGAACGGGCCGGATTCCGGCTGGACACCGAACTCGACCTGCCCGACAAGCGCGCCGCCCTGATGGTCCGTGCCCGCGTCCCCTTCGTCGCCTAGGACACCCCCGTGGACACCCCAGCACCCCAGCCGCCGTACGACCTGCTCGGCGTCGGCATCGGCCCCTTCAACCTCTCGCTCGCCGCGCTCGCCGCGCCCGTCCCCGGCCTGCGCACGCTCTTCTGCGACCAGCGCCCGGAGTTCCGCTGGCACCCCGGCATGCTGGTGGACGGGGCCCGGATGCAGGTGCCGTTCCTCGCCGACCTGGTCTCCCTCGTCGACCCGACCAACCCCTGGTCCTTCCTCAACTACCTGCGCGACCAGGACCGGCTCTTCCCGTTCTACTTCGCCGAGCGCTTCCAACTGCCCCGCCGCGAGTACGACCACTACTGCCGGTGGGCCGCCGAACGGCTCGCCAACTGCCGCTTCGGCACCGAGGTCACCGCCCTGCACTGGGAAGCCCCGCACTTCCGGGCCGAGCTGACCGACACCGCGACCGGGCGGCGGACCGAGGTGCACGCCCGCAACCTCGCCCTCGGCGTCGGCACCCGGCCCGTCCTGCCCGAGGCCTTCACCGCCCTCGACGGCCACCCGCGCGCCTTCCACTCCGCCGACTACCTGGACCGCCGCGGCGACCTCGCCGGCGCCCGGGACATCACCGTGGTCGGCAGCGGGCAGTCCGGCGCCGAGGTCTTCCTCGACCTGCTCCGGCGCCACGACGGCGACGGCGTCCGGCTGCGCTGGCTCACCCGGACCAGGGCGCTCGCGCCGATGGAGTACTCCAAGCTCGGCCTGGAGCACTTCACCCCCGACTACACCCGCTACTTCCACAGCCTGCCCGAACCCGTCCGGGACGCGCTGGTCGCCGCCCAGTGGCAACTGCACAAGGCCGCCAGCGCCGAAACCCTCGCCGAGATCCACGACCACCTCTACGAACGCACCATCGGCCGCCCGATCGACACCGCCCCGGTCGACATCACCCCCGGCACCGCCGTCACCGAAGCCCGCCCCGGCCCCTGCGGCGGCCTCGAACTGCACTGCCGGCACGGCGACTCCGGCGTCGAACACGTCCTGCGCACCGACGCCGTGGTGCTCGCCACCGGCTACCGGGCCGCCCGCCCGGCCGCGCTCGAACCGCTCGCCCGGCTGATCGACTGGGACGGGGACGGGCGCTACCGGGTCGACCTCGACCACCGGGTCGCCACCCGGCCCGAACTCACCGGCGGCCTCTACGTCCAGAACGCCGAACTGCACACCCACGGCGTCGGCGCCCCCGACCTGGGGCTCGGCGCCCACCGGGCCGCCGTCATCCTCAACGCCGTCACCGGCCGGACCGTCCACCGGCTGCCCGCCCGCACCGCCTGGACCGGCTTCGCGCCGCCCCGGACCGCCCCCGCCGCTGCGGGCGCTGCCGCGGGCGCCGCCGCGGCTGTTGCCGAGGGCACCCCCGCCGCCGAGGGCGCCCCCACCGAGAGCACCCCCGCCATCCCCCGTCCCCAGGAGCTGACCCGTGCCGCAACCGTCGGCCGCTGAACCGCCGTTGTACCTGCCCCCGCACCTGACCGCCGGGCACTGGCGGCGGGCCGGGCGCGCCCTGCTGGCCAAGATGCTCGGCGAGTTCGCCTACGAGGAACTGCTCACCCCCGTCCGCGCCGCCTCCGACGGCGAGTACCTGCTCTGGCTGCCCGAGGCCGAGTACCGCTTCACCGCCCGCCGCGGCGCGTACGGAAGCTGGCGGGTCGACCCGGAGTCGGTCCGCTGCTCCGACCCCGACGGCCTCGACCCGCTGCGCTTCCTCCCGCACGCCCGGCACGCCCTCGGCCTGCGCGGCGAGACCACCGGCCACCTGATCCGCGAACTCACCGCCACCCTGACCGCCGACGCGCACCAGCTCGCCACCGCGCTCACCGCCGCCGAACTCGCCGACCTCGACCACCCCGCCCTGGAGGGCCGCCAGGACGGCCACCCCTGGATCGTCCCCAACAAGGGCCGGATCGGCTTCTCCGCCACCGACGCCGCCCGCTGGGCCCCGGAGGCCCGCACCCCGCGCCCGCTGCCCTGGATCGCCGTCCACCGCCGGCTCGCCGAGTACCGCGGCGTGCCCGGCCTGGAGCGGCCCGAGCAGCTGTACGCCCGCGAACTCGACGACCCGGACGCGCTGCGCGCCGCCCTCGGCCCGGCCGCCGCCGACTACCTGCTGCTGCCCGTCCACCCCTGGCAGTGGGACGAGACGATCGTCCCGCTGTTCGCGCCCTGGATCGCCTCCGGCGAGATCGTCCCGCTGCCCTCCGACGGCGACCCACGGCTGCCCCAGCAGTCCATCCGCTCCTTCTTCAACACCGCCCACCCCGAGCGCTGCACCGTCAAACTGCCGCTGTCCGTCCTCAACACCCTGGTCTGGCGCGGCCTGCCCACCGAACGCACCCTCGCCGCGCCCGCCGTCACCGCCTGGATCCACGGCCTGCGCGACGCCGACCCCTACCTGCGCGACGAGTGCCAGGTGATCCTGCTCGGCGAGATCGCCTCCGTCACCGTCGACCACCCGCTCTACCGCGAGCTGCCCGAGGCGCCCTACCAGTACAAGGAACTCCTCGGCGCGATCTGGCGCGAACCGCTCGGCCCCTTCCTGGCCGGCGGCGAACGCGCCCGCACCCTGGCCGCCCTGCTGCAGACCGGCTCCGACGGCCGGGCGCTCGCCGCCGAACTGATCGCCCGCTCCGGGCTCACCCCCGCCGCCTGGACCGGCCGGCTGTTCAGCGCGGTGCTGCCGCCGCTGCTGCACTTCCTCTACCGGTACGGGCTGGTCTTCTCCCCGCACGGCGAGAACGCCATCGTCGTCTTCGACGAGCACGACGCGCCGACCCGGCTCGCGGTCAAGGACTTCGTCGACGACGTCAACCTCAGCGACCAGGACCTGCCCGAACTGCGCGACCTGCCCGCCGAGGTCGACGACGTCCTGCTGCGGGACGGCCCGCAGGGGCTCTGCCAGTTCCTCCACTCCGGGCTGTTCATCGGCGTCCTGCGCTACCTCGCCCCGCTGCTGGAGGCGCAGACCGGGCTGCCCGAGGCCGAGTTCTGGGCCCTGCTGCGGGCCGAGATCCGCCGCTACCAGGACCGTTTCCCCGGCCTGGGCGAGCGCTTCGAGCTGTTCGACCTGTTCCGGCCGCGGATCGACCGGCTCTGCCTCAACCGCAACCGGCTGCTGCTCGACGGCTACCAGGACCGCCCGCACCGCCCGCACGCCGCCCGGTACGGGACCGTCCCCAACGCCCTGGTGACCCTGGAGGCGGATCTTCCCGGGCGACGGAGCCGGATTGTCACCCCAGCCCCGTAGGCTGGGAGGGTCATGACGAACGACTCCGAAACCCAGCTCCCCGGCGAGACCGAGCTCCCTGGCGAGGACGGCGGCGCCGCCGCCGACGTCGAGGAAGCCGTCGCCGTTCCGCGCTCCCGCATCCCCGACCTGCTGCACGCCGCGGTGGCGGCCGTCGGCGGCGTCGAGCGCCCCGGTCAGCTCCGGATGGCCGAGGCCGTCGCCGACGCCGTCGACAACGCCGAGCACCTGCTCGTCCAGGCCGGCACCGGCACCGGGAAGTCCCTCGCCTACCTGGTGCCCGCGCTCGCCCACGGGGACCGCGTGGTGGTCGCCACCGCCACCCTGGCGCTGCAACGCCAGCTCGTCGAACGGGACTTGCCGCGCACGGTCGAGGCGCTGCACCCGGTGCTGCGCCGCCGCCCGCTGTTCGCGATGCTCAAGGGCCGCTCCAACTACCTGTGCCTGCACCGGGCCAACGAGGGCACCCCGAGCGACGAGGGCGAGGGCCTGTTCGACGCGGCCGAGGCGCTCGGCGGGCCCGCCAGCAAGCTCGGGCAGGACGTGCTGCGGCTGCGCGAGTGGGCCGACGAGAGCGACACCGGGGACCGGGACGACCTCAGCCCCGGCGTCTCCGACAAGGCCTGGGCCCAGCTGGCGGTCACCTCCAAGGAGTGCCTGGGCGCCACCCGCTGCGCGTACGGGCAGGAGTGCTTCGCCGAGAAGGCCCGGGAGCGGGCCAAACTGGCAGACGTCGTGGTCACCAACCACGCGATGCTCGCGATCGACGCGATCGAGGGCGCGCCGGTGCTGCCCGAGCACGGGCTGCTGATCGTCGACGAGGCGCACGAACTGGTCAACCGGGTCACCGGCGCGGCCACCGCCGAGCTGACCGTCGGCGCGGTCAACCGGGCGGTCAAGCGCGCCGCCCGGCTCGCCAACGAGAAGGCCGTGGACGCCTTGCAGGCCGCCGCCGAGAACTACCACGGCCTGATGGAGACCGCCCAGCCCGGCCGGGTCGAGGAACTGCCCGAGTACCTGGCGTACGCGGTCACCTCGATCCGGGACGCCGCCCGCCAGGTGATCAGCTCGCTCGGTGAGACCCGCGACAAGGGGCTCAGCGACGAGGACGCCGTCCGCAAGCAGGCGATGGCCTCCGCCGAGTCGCTGCACGAGACCGCCGAGCGGCTGCTGGAGGACTCCGAGTACGACGTGGTCTGGATCGAGCGCAGCGACCGCTTCGGCATGGGCACGGGCTCGCTGCGGGTCGCGCCGCTCAGCGTCTCCGGGCTGCTGCGCGAGGGCCTCTACAAGGAGCGCTCGGTGGTGCTCACCTCGGCCACCCTCAAGCTCGGCGGGGACTTCAACGGCGTCGCCGCCTCCGTCGGCCTGCCCTCGGACTCCCGGCTGCCGGACCAGCGCACCCCCGGGGACAATCCTTCGTCCGGGTCCGGGTCCGGGTCCGGTTCTGGCTTCGGCGAGGACGCGGTGCCGCACTGGCGCGGCATCGACGTCGGCTCGCCGTTCAAGTACCCCAAGCAGGGCATCCTGTACGTCGCCCGGCACCTCGCCGATCCCGGCCGAGATCCCGAACGGCCCGACATGCTGGACGAGTTGGCGGAGCTGATCGGCGCGGCCGGCGGGCGCACGCTGGGCCTGTTCTCCTCGATGCGCGGCGCCCAGACGGCCGCCGAGGCGCTGCGGGAGCGGCTGGACAACCGGATCCTGCTCCAGGGGGAGGACACCCTGGGCGAGTTGATCCGGGAGTTCGCCTCGGACGCGTCCACCTGCCTGTTCGGCACGCTCTCGCTCTGGCAGGGCGTGGACGTGCCCGGCTCGGCCTGCCAGCTGGTCGTGATGGACCGCATCCCGTTCCCCCGGCCGGACGACCCGCTGATGAGCGCCCGCCAGAAGGACGTCGAACAGCGCGGCGGGAACGGCTTCATGGCCGTCGCGGCGACGCACGCGGCGCTGCTGATGGCGCAGGGCGCCGGCCGGCTGGTGCGCGCGGCCGAGGACCGGGGCGTGGTCGCGGTGCTCGACCCGCGGGTGGAGACCAAGCGGTACGGGAGCTTCTTCCGCTCCTCGATGCCGGAGTTCTGGTACACCACGGACCGCAACCAGGTGCGCCGCTCGCTGGCGGCGATCGACGCCTCGGCGCCGCCGGTCAAGCCGGTGGTGAAGCGGGGCTGAGCGGTGCGGTGATCCGGGGCTCCGTCCAGCCCCCCTGGGGGCCGAGGCGGGGTCCGGACGCCCCCGGAGACGCCGGAGGGGCTCCCCGCGACCACGCGGTGGAGCCCCTTCCCGCTGGGTGCGCGCGAGGCGTCAGAGGCGGCGCAGGACCGCGACGACCTTGCCCAGGATGGTCGCGTTGTCGCCGTTGATCGGCTCGTACGCAGGGTTGTGCGGCATCAGCCAGATCCGGCCGTCCTCGCGCTTGAGCCGCTTGACCGTGGCCTCGCCGTCGATCATCGCGGCCACGATGTCGCCGTTCTCGGCGACCGGCTGGCGGCGCACGGTGACCCAGTCGCCGTCGCAGATGGCCGCCTCGATCATCGAGTCGCCGCGCACGGTGAGCGCGAATAGCTCGCCCTCGCCGACCAGCTGGCGGGGCAGCGGGAAGACGTCCTCGACCGTCTGCTCGGCCAGGATCGGGCCGCCGGCGGCGATCCGGCCGACCAGCGGCACGTACGAGGTGGACGGACGGCCGGCCGTCTCGGCGGTGTTCGGGCGGGCCACCTCGACGCCGCGGACCTCGTAGGCGCGCGGGCGGTGCGGGTCGCGGCGCAGGAAGCCCTTGCGTTCCAGGGCCATCAGCTGGTGGGCGACCGAGGAGGTGCTGGACAGGCCGACGGCCTGGCCGATCTCGCGCATGGACGGCGGGTAGCCGCGGCGCTGGACGGAGTCCCGGATGACCTCGATCACGCGGCGCTGGCGTTCGGTGAGACCGGCCTCGTCGGTGCGGATGCCGGGGGGGCGGCCGGGCAGCGCGCGGGTGGGCGCCTGGTGGGCGTCGTCGATCGCTGGGGAGTGTTCGATCGGCTGGTCGGGAACGCGGCCCGTGCTGGAAAGGGCCGGGCCGGAGAGGCGCTGGTCTTCGCTACGGTCCATGCTGATGTCCACGCTCTGCTGATTCGTGGTGCGCTGCCCCACCTTGAACTGGGAGTGTTCCTGCACCGGGATGGTGTTGCTTTCGATGGTGTTCACGGCGGCCCCTCTCGACGGCTGTCCTCTCCCCTTTTCCAGCCCAACGCCCCTCCTATCGAAAGGTTGCGCCAAACACACGTTCGAGTGAATTATTCGAGAGTTGGCTGACTCGATCAAGGCTTTGCTGTACATCGAGACTGTGCATCGAGTAAATGTTCGATCGGATCTCGACTTCGGCAGTCTAATCGGTGCCGACACGCCAGGGGTGTCGCTTCCCCCGGAGACCTACATCTAGTGGTTACAGTCCTCTCCGTGCCCAGTACTAGTGGTTACGGCGCATGATCAGCTTGCCGAGGCCGGGGTCGCATCGCATAGACTCAACAGGTCCGCACGTCCTGCCAGGGAGGGATCCTCAGGTGCACTGCCCCTTCTGCCGGCATTCCGACAGCCGTGTTGTCGACAGCCGGACCAATGAGGACGGCAGCTCGATCCGCCGTCGTCGGCAGTGCCCGGACTGCGGCCGCCGCTTCACCACCGTGGAGACGGCCGCACTGATGGTCATCAAGCGCAGCGGGGTCACCGAGCCCTTCTCCCGGGAGAAGGTCATCACCGGCGTCCGCAAGGCCTGTCAGGGCCGCCCGGTCACCGAGGACGCCCTCGCCCAGCTCGGCCAGCGGGTCGAGGAGTGCGTGCGTGCCACCGGCAACGCCGAGCTGACCACCCACGACGTCGGGCTGGCCATACTCGGCCCGCTCAAGGAACTCGACGTGGTCGCCTTCCTGCGCTTCGCCAGCGTGTACCAGGCGTACGACGGACTGGAAGACTTCGAGGCCGCCATCGCGGAACTCCGCGCCGAACGGCCCGTCCCCGAGGCGGACGGCACCTGCGTGCCCGTCGCCGCCGCCGCGCCCTAGGAGGCGCCGGCACCCGGCCCCCTGGCGGGCCTTGCTGCACCAACGGGTCCCACGGGGCCCACGCATGCCCGAAAAAAGGGCACAGAACACAACAAACCGTGCGCAAGCAGGCGAGGTCTCCGCCTGCCCGCACACCGGAAGAACGAACCAGCGGTGCCCGGACTTTTCAGGGCACTTCGGGCGTTTGCCCAGGAGGAGGAAGAAGTGACAGACACCACGAGCGGTTCCGCACGCGGGTCGAAGTCCGACAAGACCACGGCCAAGGGCGGCGGCAAGGCCCCCAAGGGCGGTCTGCCGATCGGGCGCATCTACACCACTCCTGGCGTGCACCCGTACGACGAGGTCCGCTGGGAGCGCCGCGACGTCGTCATGACCAACTGGCGCGACGGGTCCATCAACTTCGAGCAGCGCGGCGTCGAGTTCCCCGACTTCTGGTCGGTCAACGCCGTCAACATCGTCACGTCCAAGTACTTCCGCGGCGCCGTCGGCACCCCCCAGCGCGAGTGGAGCCTCAAGCAGATCATCGACCGCGTGGTGCTCACCTACCGCGCCGCCGGCGAGAAGCACGGCTACTTCGCCACCAAGGACGACGCCGAGATCTTCGAGCACGAGCTGACGCACGCCCTCCTCCACCAGGTGTTCAGCTTCAACTCGCCGGTCTGGTTCAACGTCGGCACCAAGCAGCCCCAGCAGGTCAGCGCCTGCTTCATCCTGTCCGTCGACGACTCCATGGAGTCGATCCTCGACTGGTACAAGGAAGAGGGCATGATCTTCAAGGGCGGCTCCGGCGCCGGCCTCAACCTCTCCCGCATCCGCTCCTCGAAGGAACTGCTGTCCTCCGGCGGCAACGCCTCCGGCCCGGTCTCCTTCATGCGCGGCGCCGACGCCTCCGCCGGCACCATCAAGTCCGGTGGCGCCACCCGCCGCGCGGCCAAGATGGTCGTGCTCGACGTCGACCACCCCGACGTCGAGGCCTTCATCGAGACCAAGGTGAAGGAGGAGGAGAAGATCCGCGCCCTGCGCGACGCCGGCTTCGACATGGACCTCGGCGGCGACGACATCACCTCCGTCCAGTACCAGAACGCCAACAACTCCGTCCGCGTCTCCGACGAATTCATGACCGCCGTCGAGAACGGCACCGAATTCGGCCTGCGCGCCCGGATGACCGGCGAGGTCATCGAGACCGTCGACGCCAAGAAGCTGTTCCGCAAGATGGCCGAGGCCGCCTGGGCCTGCGCCGACCCCGGAATCCAGTACGACTCCACCATCAACCACTGGCACACCTGCCCGGAGTCCGGCCGCATCAACGCGTCCAACCCCTGCTCCGAGTACATGCACCTGGACAACTCCAGCTGCAACCTCGCCTCGCTGAACCTGATGAAGTTCCTGCGCGACGACGACTCCTTCGACGCGGACACCTTCGCCAAGGTCGTCGAGCTGGTCATCACCGCGATGGACATCTCCATCTGCTTCGCCGACTTCCCCACCGAGAAGATCGGCGAGACCACCCGCGCCTACCGCCAGCTCGGCATCGGCTACGCCAACCTCGGCGCCCTGCTGATGGCCACCGGCCACGCCTACGACAGCGAGGGCGGCCGCGCCCTGGCCGGCGCCATCACCTCGCTGATGACCGGCACCGCCTACCGCCGCGGCGCCGAACTCGCCGGCGTCGTCGGCCCGTACGACGGCTACGCCCGCAACGCCGCCCCGCACCAGCTGGTCATGCAGCAGCACGCGGACGCCTCGCTCGCCGCCGTCTCGCTCGACGAGTTGGATGTCCCGGTCTGGGCCGTGGCCAACGACACCTGGCAGGACGTCCTGCGGATCGGCGCGCAGAACGGTTTCCGCAACGCCCAGGCCTCGGTGCTCGCCCCCACCGGCACCATCGGCCTGATGATGGACTGCGACACCACTGGCGTCGAGCCGGACCTGGCGCTCGTCAAGTTCAAGAAGCTCGTCGGCGGCGGCTCGATGCAGATCGTCAACGGCACCGTCCCGCGCGCCCTCAAGCGCCTCGGCTACCAGGACGAGCAGATCGAGGCGGTCGTCGCCCACATCGCCGAGCACGGCAACGTGGTGGACGCCCCGGGCCTCAAGGCCGAGCACTACGAGGTCTTCGACTGCGCGATGGGCGAGCGGGTCATCTCGGCCATGGGCCACGTCCGGATGATGGCCGCGATCCAGCCCTGGATCTCCGGCGCGATCTCCAAGACCGTGAACATGCCGGCCTCCGCGACCATCGAGGACATCGAGGAGATCTACTTCGAGGCGTGGAAGATGGGCGTCAAGGCGCTCGCCATCTACCGCGAAAACTCGAAGGTCGGCCAGCCGCTCTCGGCGAAGAAGAAGGACTCCGAGGCCAAGGCCGAGGAGGCTCCGGCCGCCGCGGTCCAGAAGGTCGTCGAGTACCGCCCGGTCCGCAAGCGCCTGCCCAAGGGCCGCCCGGGCATCACCACCTCCTTCACGGTCGGTGGCGCCGAGGGCTACATGACCGCCAACTCCTACCCGGACGACGGCCTCGGCGAGGTCTTCCTCAAGATGTCCAAGCAGGGTTCGACCCTCGCGGGCATGATGGACGCCTTCTCCATCGCCGTCTCGGTCGGCCTGCAGTACGGCGTGCCGCTGGAGACCTACGTCTCGAAGTTCACCAACATGCGCTTCGAGCCGGCCGGCCTGACCGACGACCCGGACGTGCGGATGGCACAGTCGATCGTCGACTACATCTTCCGCCGCCTGGCGCTCGACTTCCTGCCGTTCGAGACCCGCTCGGCGCTCGGCATCCACTCCGTCGAGGAGCGCCAGCGCCACCTGGACACGGGCTCCTACGAGCCGCTGGAGTCCGAGGAGCTCGACACCGAGTCGCTCGCCCAGTCGGCCCCGGTGGTCGCCACCCCGGCCCCCGCCGTCGAGGCGCCCAAGGCCCCCAAGGCCTCCCCGGCGCAGGCTCACAACTCCACGGAGCTGATGGAGATCCAGCTCGGCCTCAACGCCGACGCCCCGCTCTGCTTCTCCTGCGGCACCAAGATGCGCCGCGCCGGCAGCTGCTACCTCTGCGAGGGCTGCGGCTCCACCAGCGGCTGCAGCTGACCGCCGGTACTGACCCCGCGCGGGTGAGCCACCGCTGAGGCGGGGCGAGGACTTCACGTCCTCGCCCCGCCTCTTCTCGTTGTCCGGGCACCTTCGCGGACGCCGATGTCACGGATGGGGGCGGTGGGCGGTCGGTAGGGGTGACGGTGTTCGGCGGGAGGAGTGGTGTGGTGATGGGGACGGTGCTGGTGACCGGGGCGACGGGGGTTCTGGGGCGGGAGGTGGTGCGGCTGCTGGTCGCGCGCGGGGTGGCGGTGCGGGGGCTGAGCCGGCGGGTGCGGAGCGGGGGCGCGGGGGTCGAGTGGGTGGTCGGGGACCTCGTGACCGGGGAGGGGATCGCCGGGGCGGTGGCGGGGGCCGAGGTGGTGGTGGACTGCGCGACCACGGTGGGGCGCAAGGACGTGGCCGCGGTCCGGACGCTGGTGGCGGAGGCCGGGAGGGCGGAGGTGCGGCACCTGCTGTACGTGTCGATCGTCGGGGTCGACCGGGTGCCGATCCCGTACTACCGGGCGAAGCTCGCCTGTGAGCGGGTGGTGCGGGAGTCGGGGCTGGGGTGGACGGTGCTGCGGGCGACGCAGTTCCACGACCTGTTGCTGAGGATCTTCGACGTGTCGGCGCGGTTGCCGGTGTTCCCGGTGCTTGGCGGGGCGAGCGTCCAGCCGGTGGACGTGCGGGAGGTGGCCGCGCGGGTCGCGGAGCTGGTGGGGGAGGGGCCGGCCGGGTACGCGCCGGAGGTGGGCGGGCCGCGGGTGCGGCCGTACCGGGAGCTGGCCGAGGCGTACCTGCGGGCGTCGGGTCGGCGGCGGGTGCTGCTGCCGGTGCGGGTGCCGGGGGCCTCGGGGCGGGCGCTGCGGGCGGGCGGGAACCTCGCGCCGGAGCGGGTGGTGGGCCGAGGGACCTTCGAGGAGGTGTTGGCGGAGCGGTTCGGCGACCGCTGATGTCAACCAGGGTTGCACCGGGCGTACTGACGGTCGGTCAAGAGGCGTGGCCCCGTCCGGGTTTCCGGGCGGGGCCGTCGTATCTGTCGCGCGGAGGCGAAGGCGGGGGCCGCGGTCGGGGTGTCGGCGGATGAAGGTCGACGCGGACCTTGGCGGCGGCTGGCGGCTGCGTTAACGTCATCGGATCGGTTCGTCCGTCGCCCTTCGCGATCTCTGCACGCCCGTCTCCGGTACAGCGCGATGTCGTTCAGCCCACCGTCGGCAGCATGCCCTGGCGAGGAGGACCGCATTGACCCTCAACCCGACCGCGCCGTCCGAGAGTTCCGGCTATCGCGGTTCCGGCCGTCGCTTGGCCGCCGTACCCGCCCTGCTCGCGGCGCTGGCCCTGACCGCGGCCTGTTCCAACAGCTCCGGCGGTTCGGGTGGCGGTGGTGACGCGGCGGCCCCGTCGCTGTCCGGTGACTGCGCCAAGTACCAGCCGTACGCCGGGCATTCGGGCACCACGGTGACGATGTTCGCCTCGATCCTCAGCCCGGAGTCGGACAATCTGGAGAAGTCCTGGGCCGAGTTCGCCAAGTGCACCGGCATCAAGATCAGTTACGAGGGCTCGAACGACTTCGAGTCCCAGCTGCCGGTCCGGGTGGCCGGCGGCAACGCCCCGGACTTCGCGATCATCCCGCAGCCGGGCCTGCTGGCGCAGATGGTGAAGAGCGGCAAGGTGGTCAAGCCGCCCGCCCAGACGGTCACCAACGAGGACCGGTGGAGTCCGATCTGGAAGACCTACGGCTCGGTCAACGGCACCTTCTACGCGGCGCCGATGAGCGCCAACATGAAGTCGCTGGTCTGGTACTCGCCGAAGGCCTTCAAGGCGGGCGGCTACGAGGTGCCGAAGACCTGGGCGGACCTGATGGCGCTCAGCGACCGGATCGCCAAGTCCGGTGGTGCCAAACCCTGGTGCGGCGGCATCGCCTCGGGCACGGCCACCGGCTGGCCGGCCACCGACTGGCTGGAGGAGGTGGTGCTCGGCACGTACGGCGGTGACGTGTACGACCAGTGGGTCGGCCACCAGGTGAAGTTCTCCGACGAGAAGGTCACCACCGCGATGAAGACCGTCGCCGGCTGGATGCAGAACCCGGCCTGGGTCAACGGCGGTTACGGCGACGTCAAGTCGATCGCCACCACCACCTTCCAGGACGCGGGCGCGCCGGTCCTCACCGGCAAGTGCGCCATGCTCCAGCAGGCGTCGTTCTACGAGGCGCAGTGGCCCAAGGACACCAAGGTCGGCCCGGACGGCGACGTGTTCGCCTTCCACCTGCCCGCGGTGAACCCGGCGATCCCCAACCCGGTCGAGGGCGGCGGCGAGTTCCTGGCCGCCTTCTCCGGCCGGCCCGAGGTGCAGGCGGTGCAGAACTACCTGTCCAGCTCGGACTGGGCGAGCAGCCGGGTGAAGACCGCGACGGGCTGGGTCTCGGCCAACCAGGGCGTGGACAAGAGCCTGTACACCGACCCGATCGACCGGCTGTCGGCGGACGCGCTGACCGACCCGGCGGCGACCTTCCGCTTCGACGGCTCCGACCTGATGCCGGCCGCCATCGGTGCCGGGCAGGAGTGGAAGTCGCTGACCGCCTGGTTCGCCGAGGGGCAGTCGATCCAGAAGACCGCCGCCGACATCGACGCCGCCTGGCCGCAGTAGCCGTACGGCCGTAGTGGGCGCCTGGCTGTAGTGGGCGCTTGGCCGCAGTGGGCAGACGCCCGTAGTAGGCGCCTGGCCGTAGTGGGCGCCGGGCCGGACTCGTGCCGGGCCCGGCCGGGCGCCGTTCAGGACCACCTGTCGAGGGCGGTGCGGGGCCACCCACCCGCACCGCCCGCCCCTTCCCACCAGAACAGGAGGGACGCACCGTCATGTCCGTACCCGGAACCCCTTCACCGGTCACCGCGCTCGCCACCGGCTCCTGGGGCGACGCGGCGGTCAAGTTCGGCAACAGCCTCGGCGCCGTCGCGGGCTTCCTCGGCATCCTGCTGCTGGTCTTCTTCGCCGCGGGCCGGGCCCGGGGTCGGCTCTCCCGCCCGCTGTCGGTGGTGGTGTTCCTCGGCCCGGCCGCGGTGCTGCTGCTGGTGGGCCTGGTCGTGCCGCTGATCCGCACGGTCTATCTGAGCCTGCAGAACGCCGACGGCAGCGGCTTCGTCGGCGGCGAGAACTTCGGCTGGGCGTTCACCACCGACTCGGTGCAGAAGGTGCTGGTCAACACGCTGCTCTGGCTGGTGGTCGCGCCGTTGGCGGCGACCGGCCTGGGCCTGGTGCTGGCGCTGCTGGTGGACCGGATGCGCGGCCAGGCGGTGTACAAGTCGCTGATCTTCATGCCGATGGCGATCTCGCTGGTCGGCGCCTCGATCATCTTCAAGTTCGTCTACGAGTCGCGTGGACCGGGCCAGTCGCAGATCGGCCTGCTGAGCCAACTCGCCATCGCGGTGGGCTGGGACGATCCGCCGAACTGGATGCTCTCGCAGCCGTTGAACACCTTCCTGCTGATGGCGGTGATGGTCTGGGTGCAGACGGGCTTCGCGCTGGTGGTGCTGTCGGCGGCGATCAAGGCGATCCCCGACGAGGTCACCGAGGCGGCCCGGCTGGACGGTGCGCAGGGGGTGCGGCTGTTCTGGTACGTCACGGTGCCGATGATCCGCACCACGGTGGTGGTGGTGCTGACCACCATCATGATCATCACGCTGAAGGCCTTCGACATCGTCCGCACCATGACCGGCGGCAACTTCGGCACCCAGGTGCTGGCCAACGAGATGTACTCGCAGTCCTTCGTGCAGTTCAACACCGGGCGGGGCAGCGCCCTCGCGGTGATCCTCTTCCTCGCGGTGCTGCCGTTGGTGGCCTACAACATCGTCCAGCTGCGGAAGGAGCGTGCGGTCCGATGAGCGCACCGCACGACAGGCCGGCCCGCGCGATGAGCGCGCCGCACGGCAGCCCGGTCCGGAAGGCCTTCAGCAGCCCGCTGGCCTCGGTCTTCGTGATCGCGGTGACCGTCCTGTGGACGATCCCGACGGTGGGCCTGCTGGTGACCTCGCTGCGCCCCAAGCAGGACGTGACGGCGAACGGCTGGTGGAACGCCTTCCTCCACCCGGACCTGGGCCTGGGCAACTACCACACGGTGCTGTTCGAGGGCGGCTCCGGCGTCTCCACCGGGCTGATGCCGTTCCTGGTGAACTCGCTGGCGATCAGCGTCCCGGCCACCCTGTTCCCGCTGGTGCTGGCGGCGATGGCGGCGTACGGGCTGGCCTGGGTGCGGTTCCGGGGGAGCGACACGGTGTTCTTCGCGGTGTTCGCGCTCCAGGTGGTGCCGATCCAGATGGCGCTGATCCCGCTGCTGCGCCTCTTCTCCGGCGGCGCGCACCTGGGCTCGCTGACGCTGATCCCGGCGGTGGACCTGAAGGGCAGCTACGCACCGGTGTGGTTGGCGCACACCATGTTCGCGCTGCCGCTGGCGGTGTTCCTGCTGCACAACTTCATCGCCCAGCTGCCGCGGGACCTGATGGAGGCGGCGGTGGTGGACGGGGCCTCGCACTTCAAGATCTTCCGTTCGATCGTGCTGCCGCTGTGCACCCCGGCGCTGGCCTCGTTCGCGATCTTCCAGTTCCTGTGGGTCTGGAACGACCTGCTGGTCGCGTTGACCTTCGCGGGCGGCACGCCGGAGGTGGCGCCGATGACGGTCCGGCTGGCGCAGCTGTCTGGGTCCTTCGGCGGGCGGTGGGAGCTGCTGACGGCCGGGGCGTTCCTGTCGATCGTCGTCCCGTTGATCGTCTTCTTCAGCTTGCAGCGGTACTTCGTCCGGGGCCTGCTGGCCGGGTCGGTGAAGGGGTAGCGGAGGGGTGGGGGAGGGGCCCCGGGAGGGGTGCGGGAGGGCCGCGGGAGCGGTGCGGGAGGGCTCCGGGAGCGGTGGCGGGAAGGCGGGCCGAGGTTTCTGAACTTGTTCAGAACTGAGTTTTGAACCTGTTCAGAATGGTCTACAGTCGGCTGCAGCCGCGGCGCCGAGCGCGCCCGACGGCGGACTGCCCCAAGGGCGGCTTCCGCATGCCCGCCGACCACCGAGGGGGACTCATGTCCGGTCCGTCCACACCTGCCCTGGCCGACCTGCCACCCGAGCCCGGGCCCGCGACACATGGAGCCGCGGCACATGGACCCGCGACACATGGACCTGCGACGCCCGGACCCGGACCCGGCCCTCATTGGGGATCCGGCATGCCCGCGCCGCCGCACCACGGGTGGCTGCGCCCGAGCGACCCCGAGCGCAGGGCGGCCGCCACGCCCCGGGTCCTCCTCCTGGCACTGCTCACCGGCCTGCTGACAGCCTGGCTGCTGTTCGACGGCGTGGGCGTCAACCTGCTGATCTGCGCCGGCGCCACCGCTGCCGCGGCCGGTCTCGCCGCCCGGTCGGCGGGCCGCCGGATCCGGCCCTGGACGGTGGTGTGGAGCCTGCTCGCCGTCGCCCTGCTCGCCGTCCCGGCGCTCTGGGAGGCGGGCTGGCCGGTGTCGCTGTCCATCGGGTGCGCGCTCGGCCTGGCCTCGCTCGCGCTGCACGGCGGCCGCCGCTGGGCGGGCGTCCTGCTCCCCCTGCCCGCCGTCCTCTGGCAGCTGCCGCCCGGCGTGCTCTGGCTGAGGGACGGGTTGCGTGGCCGGAGCCTGCCCTACCGGGGCCGCATCGTCCCGGTGCTCAAGGCACTCGCGGTCGCCGCCGTCCTGCTGACCGTCTTCGGTCTGCTGTTCGCCGGTGCGGACGCCGCCATGGCGGACCTGCTGGGCAGCCTCAGCCCCAGCCTCGACCTCCGCGGGCTCCCGCTGCGCGCGGTGCTGTTCGCACTGGGGGCGTTCACCGCCCTGGGCTTCGCCCACATCGCGGCCGGGCCCCGCCGCTGGGACCGTACGGTCGTCCGGCCGGGCCGGGCCCGCCGCCGGCTGGAGTGGGCGCTGCCGCTGGTCGCGCTCAACCTGATGTTCGGCGCCTTCGCGGTGATCCAGGCCCTGGTGGTACTCGGCGGCGCCGACGCCGTCCTGCGCAACACCGGGATGAGCCGCTCCGAGTACGCCCGGCAGGGTTTCTGGCAGCTGAGCGTGATCACCGCGCTCACCCTGGTCGTGGTGGCGGTCGCCAAGCGCTGGGCCCCGCGTAGCACGCCCGCCGACCGCCGGGTGGCGCGGATCCTGCTCGGGGCGCTCTGCGTGCTCGCCCTGGTCGTGGTCGCCTCGGCGCTCGGCCGGATGTGGTTCTACGTCGACGCCTCCGGCCTGACCAGGCTGCGGCTCTGGGTGCTGGTGGTCGAGGGCTGGCTCGGCGTCGTCCTGCTGCTGCTGATCACCGCCGGGCTGACCCGCTCGGCGGGCTGGCTGCCCCGCGTCGTCGTCCTCAGCGGCATGCTCACGGCGGCGGTGTACGGGCTGATGGGCCCGGACGCGATCATCGCCGAGCAGAACGTCGCCCGCTTCGAGCGGACCTCCCGGATCGACCTGCGCAACGTCCGCGACCTCTCGCCGGACGCCGCCCCCGCCCTGGACCGGCTCCCCGCCGTCCAGCGGGCCTGCGCGCTGCAGCTGATCCGCGCCGGGCTGGAGAACCACCCCGGGCCGGCCTGGTACGCCACCAGCGCCTCCGCCGCCCGGGCCCGGGAGATCCTGGCGCAACGGCCGCTGGTGGACCAGTTGGAGGAGGGGCGCACCCCCTGCGAGCGGGCCGGGATGAGGTACCAGGACCTCTGGCCCTGACGCCCGGCCCTGACGCCGGTGCCTGACGCCTGCGGCTGCGTCGGGGGCGGAGTAGGGGCGGTAGTCTGGGCCGGGAAACGCGGCCGGGCCGGCCGGGAGCGTGCTGCTCCCGGCCGGCCCGGTGTGGTGCGCTGTGGTGCGGTGTGCCCTGGTCGGGCTCAGTGCATCGCGACGCCGGAGGCCCCGCTCGGCAGGTCGCTGGCCTTGGCCTTGATCACGAAGACCGAGACCACCAGCGCCAGCCCGGCGAGCACGGCACCCACGATGAAGCCGTGCGAAATCCCCTGGGTGAGGACCGAGTTGGCGGCGTCGGTGCCCTTCGGGAACTCGTGGTGCTGCTGGAGGTAGGCCAGCTGGTCCGGAGTGGCCGACTGGAGGAACTTCGGCTGCTGGAGCTTGCCCTCGGCGGTGGCGTAGTGCGCGAAGACCGTGGTCAGGATCGAGAGGCCGAGCGAACCGCCGATCTGCTGCATGGAGTTCAGCAGGCCGGATGCGGCGCCGGTCTCCTGACCGGGGACGCCCGCGACCGCGAGCAGCATCACCGGGACGAAGATCAGGCCCATGCCGAAGCCGAAGATGACCGTGGGGCCGAGCACCCCGTCCAGGTAGCCGCTGTCCTTGCTCATCTGGGTCAGCCAGGTGAGGCCGACGGTGACCAGCAGGGCGCCGCCCGCCATGAACGGCTTCGGGCCGTACTTGGCCTGGAGGCTGGAGGCGAGCTGCGCGGCGATGATGATCGACACGCTGATCGGCAGGAAGGACACGCCGGCCTTCAGCGGGCTGTAGCCGAGCGGGCCCTGCACGAAGAGCGTGATGTAGAAGAAGATGCCGAACATGGCCGCCGCCAGGCAGAGCATCATCACCAGGCCGCCGGTGCGGTTGCGGTTGGCGAGCAGGTGCAGCGGGGTGATCGGCTGGTCGGTGCGGTTCTCGATCACGACGAACGCGGCGAGCAGCAGCACACCGCCCGCGAAGGAGCCGAGCGTGATGCTGTCCGACCAGCCGTCCGAGGCGGCGCGGATGAACCCGTAGACCAGGCCGACCAGGCCGAGTGTCGAGGTGAGTGCGCCCGGCAGGTCGAAGCGGCCCGCGTGGCGCTCGGACTCGGCGATGTAGCGCGGTGCGGCGAGCGCGATCAGCGCCGCGATCGGCACGTTGACGAAGAAGACCCAGCGCCAGTCCAGGTACTCGGTGAGCAGACCGCCGGCCAGCAGGCCGATCGCGGCACCGGACCCGGCCACCGCCGAGAAGACGCCGAACGCCTTGTTGCGTGCCGGCCCTTCCTCGAAGTTGGTGGCGATCAGGGCGAATGCCGTCGGTGAGCAGATCGCGCCGCCGATGCCCTGGAGCGCGCGGGCGGCCAGTAGCATCCCGCCGTCCTGGGCGAAGCCGCCCAGCAGGGAGGCGAAGCCGAACAGCAAGGTCCCGAAGATGAACACCCGGCGGCGGCCGAGGATGTCGCCCGCGCGCCCGCCGAGCAGCAGCAGCCCGCCGAAGGTCAGCGTGTAGGCGTTGATGACCCACGACAGGTTGGTGGTCGAGAAGTTCAGCGCGTCCCTGATCTGCGGCAACGCGATGTTCACGATGGTGGCGTCGAGCACCACCATCAACTGCGTGGCCGCGATGACGGTCAGGGTGATGCCCTTGCCCCGGCCCTGGCTGCTCTGTGGTGGTGAGTTCTTGCTGATCGTGTCGGAGATAGCCACGATTGTGCCCCCTGCTGGCTATGTGCCTGGCTGCGTGCTTCGTATGCTGCGGACCGACTGGTCCGGCGTGAGCCCACGGTCTGGCGCGGGCTAGGAAGGAACGGGATCGTTCACTAATGTGGACGATATCCTGGGCCTGATTGTGAACGCAAGCGTTCCCTAAGGATGGTGGCGATGGATCGGTTGGTGCGGCGTCTGACGGCGGACCGGGCGACCGGTCGGGCGGGCGCCCGACCGCTTGAGGCGGCGGACGCGCCCCCGTCACCCGCGGCGCCACCGGGAGCGGCGCCCGAACCGGCGGCTCACTGCCCGATGCGGATCGCCCGCGAGGCCCTCACACGGCCGGTGCGGCGCCGGGGGAAGGAGTTGGAGAACGCGATCTTCGAGGCCACGATCGACCAGCTCACCTCCGGCGGATACGCGCGGCTGACGATGGAAGGCGTCGCCGGCGCGGCGCGGACCGGGAAGGCCGCGCTCTACCGGCGCTGGGCGTCCAAGGACGAACTGGTCATCGACGCCCTGGACGCCACTCTCCCACGCCCCTACGACACCCCCGACCTCGGGTCCGCCGATCTCGAATTGCGGCAGCTCATCGAGGTGTTCATGGGCGCGATGAACTCCCCGACGGGCGCCGCGATCCAGACGCTGATGGGCGAGATCGACCATGAACGGGCCGAGGCGTTCAAGGACTTCATCGGCCAGCGGGTGATCGAGCCGACCAAGGAGACCATCCTGGCGATCCTGCGCCGCGGCGCCGACCGCGGCGACGTCCGGCCCGGCGCGGCCACCGCGCTGGTCGCGGACGTCGTCCCGGCGATGCTGCTCTACCAGGTGAAGATCTGCGGCCGGGAGAACATGGGGCCGGGCTTCGGGGCCCGGCTGATGGACGAGGTGCTGTACCCGCTGATCCGCGCCTGAGGACGGCTGCGGCCGCGGCTCCGCGGGCGGGGCTGCCGGCCGGTTGGCGCCGACGGTTGGCGCCGAGCGGTTCGGGCGGGCGGCCGGGGTGAGCGGTTCGGGCGGGCGGCCTGGTGGGCGGGCCGGTGGGCGGGCCGCCGGCGGTCGGCCCGGGCGGCTGAGCGGAGGGGCTTAGGCTGGATGCTGCCCAGCTGAACGGGCTGCCCCTCCGCCGAACGGAACTCGCGATGCCCATCGTCCCGCCGACGCACTCCGTCGAGCGCTCGCTCCGCCGCGCCGGCGCCAAGATCGTCGTCGGCCTGGACGAGGTCGGGCGCGGCGCCTGGGCCGGCCCGGTCACCGTGGGCGCGGCCGTCACCGGCCTGCGCAAGGCCCCGGAGGGGCTGACCGACTCCAAGCTGCTCACCGAACTGCGCCGCCGCGCGCTCGCCCCGGTCCTCGCCGACTGGGTCACCGCCTACGCGCTCGGCCATGCCTCGCCGCAGGAGTGCGACGAACTCGGCATGACGGCGGCGCTGCGGCTGGCCGCCGTCCGCGCGCTGGAGGCGCTGCCGGTCGAGCCCGACGCGGTGATCCTGGACGGCAAGCACGACTACCTGGGCGGCCCTTGGCAGGTGCGTACGGTGATCAAGGGCGACCAGTCCTGTATCTGCGTCTCCGCCGCCTCGGTGCTCGCCAAGGTCCACCGCGACGGGCTGATGGCCGAACTCGGCGAGGAATGCCCGGAATACGGCTTCGCGGACAACGCCGGCTACCCGTCCCCGGTGCACCGTGCCGCGCTGGAGGAGTTCGGCCCCACTGGGCATCACCGGCTCTCCTGGGCATACCTGGACGCGCTGCCGAAGTGGCGGCACCTGAAGCGCGTCCGTGACGTCGCGGGTGCGGCCGAAGGCTCCGCCGACGAACAGTTGACGCTCGGTTTCTGACGGTCCGTCTGGAATTGCCTGGGTGGGGCGGTGGGTGTGCGGTGCCCAATGGGTGGGGTGCGCGTGCGTGTTCGAGCGGCATTTGATAGATATCCGGGTATGCCTGTCTTCCCCGAGGAGTCGGAGATTCACGAGAGCCTCCCGGGCCCCGGCGTTCCCTTCCCCCGCGAGTCGGACGCACAAGCCCTCCGCGCGCCTGCCAACGGCGGCGCTTCTTCCACCGCACCCACCACCGTCGCCGCCGTTCCGGTGCCCGGCCCCCGTCCGGCACCGCCGCGCCCGACACCCCCGCGCGCCGACCGCTCCGGTCCGCCGCGACTGATCCCCAAGCCCTCGCCGGCGCAGCGCCGTTCGGGCGTCGCCGAACCGCAGGTCGAGATCCAGCGCGTCGCCGCCACCCCGGCGCAGGCGCTGGAACACGCGGACGACGCGGTCGACCGACTGCTGGACGCCGGCCGCAACCCGGGCGACATCCTGGTGCTGACGGTCGGCGAGGCGCACCCCTGGCAGCAGCACGAACTCTCCTTCGGCGAGGAGCGCTACTGGGCGCAGCTCGCCGAGGGCGGGGACGTGTTCTACGCGGACGTCGCGCTGACCCGCCCGGTGCGCCGGGAGGTGGTCGTCCTGGTGGTCAACGGCGGGACGGCCGCCCGGGCCGCCGAGGCCCACGCCAAGGCGCTCGGCCACACGACCGCGCTGCTCGTGGTCTGCGGTGACGCCGGCCCGGTCGCCACCGGGGCGGCCGGAACCGCGCCCGGCCGTTCGATCAGCGCCTGACCACGACCGAGCCACCCCGGGCCCGGCGCCGCACGGTGCCGGGCCCGGGGTCCGTCGTACCCCGGTGCGGCGAGGGCGTACGGTCCGGGGCGCGGCCGACCCGTGGCCGGGCCCGGGCCCGCCCGTGCCTGGTCTTGGTGCCGGCTGTCGGGCCTTCGGGTCGGCCCCGGCTGCGGCGTCGTCCGCGACCGTGACGTCGTCTGTGGTCGCGACCCGTCGGTGTCGGCGGGGTCAGCGGGTGCCGGTGCGCCGCGCGGGCTGGACGGCGGCGACCCGCGCCGGGGGCCACGGGTGCTCGGACTGCCGGGCGTGCTGGGCCCGTTCGGCCGCCTGGTGCCGGGCGCGCTGGCCGCGCGGGGCATCCAGCGCCGAGCGCGGCGGCAGTTCCGTGACGGTGTGCACCACCCCGTCCGCCCACGAGCCCGCGTGCGGATCGCGTCCGCTCCGGCCGTCCCCGAGGACGTGCCAGCCCGCCGGGGTGAGCCCGATGTACGAGCCGCAGCGCAGCCCGTGCAGGACGGCCGCGTCCCGCAGCGCCCACATCCAGGCGCCGTCCTGCTCGGTCCAGCCGGGCGCGCCCTCGCGGCAGCGCAACAGCACGGCCGTGCGGGTCGGTTCGGCCAGCCGCAGGTCGTGCGGGGTGACCTGGCGCAGGTGCGTGAGCAGGGCGTTGCGGTGCTGCCAACCGTCGGTGTCGTGTGGCCAGGGCGTGAACGAGGCCGAGGCGGACACGTGGTGCAGCGCGTTGAGGACGGCGATCACGACCGTGCCCGGCTGGGGCAGGTGGCGCTGATGCAACTCCACGACGAACTCGCGCGGGTCGCGCAGCAACGGGATCCCCGAGGCGGTCCAGGTCTCCAGGTCCAGCAGCCGTCTGGGCGCCGAACTCCGGGCGAGGGGATGCTGACCTCGGCCGATACCGTTGATCACGATCCTCCTTCCTGACCCACTGGCACGCGGGTACGTGGGTACGCCGAAGGCCGGGTCCAGCGGACAGGGTTTCGGGTACGCGCCAATTCTCGCGGTATCCGGGGTGGAGCGGCAACGATGAAACGATGAACGCCACCCGAAAGCCCACGTTCCGCCGGATATGTTCCACCGCGCTCCGAGCGTCGTTCGGGCGGCGTTGGACCTTGATCCAGACCGTGTGCGGGGTCCGGTGAACCGCCATCGGCACGGTGACCACTCCTTTCCCCGCTCCGGCGTCCCGCGTGTTCGCGAGGGGGCTGCTTTCTCCCTTCGTTAGGCCATTCGAGTGATGGGTGGAATGGCGGCCCACTGCCGCCCGGTCACCCCTGCACGGCCAGCACCAGGGGCAACACCGCGCTCGCCCCGGCACGGCGCAGCAGCCTGGCGGCCACGGTGACCGTCCAGCCCGAGTCGACGAGGTCGTCCACCAGCAGCACCGGCCCGCCGGCCTCGGCCACCGCCTGCGCCACCTCCGGCGGCAGCGTCAGCGCGCCGGCCAGCGAGTGCAGTCGCTGGGCGCTGTTGCTGCGCGCGCCGTGTGGGGGCCGGCCGTCGACGTACTCGATCCGGCCGAGCAGCGGCAGCCGGCCGATCTCGGCGATCCGCGCACCGAGGCTGCCCACCAGCTGGGGGCGGGTCGAGGAGGCCATGGCCACCACGCCGACCGGCCGCTCCAGCCGGGTGCCGTCCGCCGTCGCGGGCCCGGCCCAGCCGCCGGGGCCGCGGGCCCAGTCGGCGAGCACCGCGACCAGGGCGTCCACGGCCTCGCCGGGGACCGGTACGTCCGGGGCCTGGTCGGCCAGCAGGGCGCGCAGCCGGTTGCCCCAGCCGATGTCGGACAGCCGGCCGAGCGCCCGCCCGTTCTCGGCCTGCTCGCCCGCCGGGATCCGGCCCTTGAGGGGCACGCCGAGGGAGTCCATCCCGGTGGGCCAGAGCCGGCGCGGCTCGAAGCTGATGCCTGGGCGGCCGAGGGCGGCCCGGGCCGCGTCCAGCGCCTCGGCGGAGACCTCGGCGGTGTGCAGCGGCCCCGCGCAGTTGTCGCACCGGCCGCACGGACGGGCCTGCTCGTCGTCCAGCTGGCGCCGCAGGAACTCCATCCGGCAGCCGGTGGTCGCCGCGTACTCGCGCATCGCCCGCTGTTCGGCCTCGCGGGAGGCCGCGACCTTGGCGTACCGGGCGGTGTCGTACGCCCAGCTCTGCCCGGTGGCCGTCCAGCCGCCCTTGACCCGGCGGACGGCGCCGTCCACGTCGAGCACCTTGAGCATGGTCTCCAGCCGGGTGCGGCGCAGGTCCACCCGGGGCTCCAGCGCGGCGGTGGACAGCGGGCGGCCGGCCTCGGCCAGCGCGTCGATGGTGCGGCGCACCTGCTCCTCCGGCGGGAAGGCCAGTGAGGCGAAGTAGCGCCAGATCGCCTCGTCCTCGCGCCCGGGCAGCAGCAGCACCTCGGCCCGGTCGACGCCGCGCCCGGCCCGGCCGACCTGCTGGTAGTAGGCGATCGGCGAGCTGGGCGAGCCGAGGTGCACCACGAAGCCCAGGTCGGGCTTGTCGAAGCCCATGCCCAGTGCGGAGGTGGCGACCAGCGCCTTGACCCGGTTGGCCAGCAGGTCGGCCTCGGCGGTGCGGCGCTCGGCGTCCTCGGTGCGGCCGGAGTAGGAGGCCACTGGGAAGCCCCGCTCGCGCAGGAAGGCCGTCACCTCTTCGGTGGCGGCCACCGTCAGGGTGTAGACGATGCCCGAGCCCGGCAGCCGGTCGAGGTGGTCGGCGAGCCAGGCCAGCCGGTGCGCCGGGTCGGGCAGGGCCAGCACGCCCAGGGTGAGGCTCTCCCGGTCGAGCGGCCCGCGCAGCACCAGGGCGTGCTCGTCGGTGCTGCCGGTGCCGAGCTGTTCGGCGACGTCCGCGGTGACCCGGGCGTTGGCGGTGGCGGTGGTGGCCAGCACCGGGACGCCGGGCGGGAGCTCGGCGAGCATCGTGCGCAGCCGGCGGTAGTCGGGGCGGAAGTCGTGGCCCCAGTCCGAGATGCAGTGGGCCTCGTCGACCACGAGCAGGCCGGTGGAGGCGGCGAGCTTGGGCAGCACCTGGTCGCGGAAGTCGGGGTTGTTCAGCCGCTCGGGGCTGACCAGCAGGACGTCGACCTTCCCGGCGGAGACCTCGGCCTGGATCTCGTCCCACTCGTCGGTGTTGGCCGAGTTGATGGTCCGGGCGTGGATGCCGGCCCGGGCCGCCGACTCGACCTGGTTGCGCATCAGGGCGAGCAGCGGGGAGACGATCACCGTCGGCCCTGCGCCCCGGGCCCGGAGCAGGGCGGTGGAGATGAAGTAGACCGCGGACTTCCCCCAGCCGGTGCGCTGCACGACCAGGGCGCGGCGGTGGTCGACCACGAGGGCCTCGATGGCCGTCCACTGGTCCTCGCGCAGGACGGCGCCGGGCCCGGCGAGCTCGCGCAGGACGGCCTCGGCCCGCGCCCGGACCTCGGCGCGGTCGGCGGTGGCGGTGGTGTGGTTCTCGGGCTGCTGCATGGCGTCCATGTAACCCCGAGCCGCTGACATGAGGCGAATGCCGTGGCTGCGGAGAGGTGGAGGCCGGATGTATTTCATCAGCTCCTCAGCTGAACGGCCGCCGACTAATCACCCGGGGGAGTGGGCGCGGTGTGCTCCGAATGAGGGAAGCGGAAAACGAGGGCGGAGTTATCCACAGGAAAAGAGAAAAATCCGGTGCGTCTCTCGGATTGCGTCACGCTTCCGGTCATGAACGCCGCGGACAACCGGAGCGTCATGAACAACGGGAGCGTCATGAACAACGAGCGCGTCACCCTGTCCCTCGGCCCGTCCTCCGGCCACCGGCCGGTCACCATGCGCGGTCCGGCCGATATGGCCGAGCTGCTGCCCTACCTCCTGGGGTTCTACCCCGACGACAGCATCGTCGCGGTCGGCCTCCAGGGGCCCGACCTGCACCAGGGCGGAGTGATCCGGGCGGACATCCCGGAGTCGCCCGAGCAGTGGCCGGCCGCGGCGGAGGAGACGGCCGCCCTGCTGGTCGCCCTCTCCGAGCGGCACGGCGAGCGGCCCGTCCAAGTGCTCCTCTACCTCTGCCAGGATCCGACCACGGCGCACGCCCCTCCGGCGGTGGACGGCCTGCGGCCGCTGGCGGACGACCTCCGCGCGGCCCTCGGGCGCAGGGGGGTGGCCGTCAAGGAGTCGCTCTGCGTCTCGGACGGCCGCTGGTGGTCCTTCCTCTGCCGCCGCGCCGGGTGCTGCGACCCGGCGGGCAACCCGATCCGCCGTGCCCCCGGCCCGGGCCCGGCGGCCGCCGCTGCGGCCTTCGCTGGCCTCGCGCCGCGCGGCAGCCGGAAGGCGATCATCGGCGGGCTGGCCCCGATCGGCTCGCCGGGGGCGGACGCCCAGCGTGCGGCGCTCGCGCGGGTCGAGGCGGCCGAGGCCAACGGTGCTGACGGCGCTGGGGGCTCCGGTGGCGCGGCCGTCCAGGAGCAGGGCGCCGGCCTGCTCGACCAGGCCTTCGCCGAGTTCGCGGCCGGGGCCCGGGAGCTCGACGAGGATCGGGCGGCCCGGCTGCTGGTCGCCCTGCGGGACCGCCTCACCCGGGATCGCGGCGTCGAGTACACCCGGCCCGCCGAGCTCGCGCCCGCCGAGCGGCTCTGGCGCTTCCTCGCCCGGCGCGCCGTGCCGCCCTACGAGGGCTGCGCGGTGGCCCCTCTCACCCTGCTGGCCTGGGCCTCCTGGGTGGCGGGGGACACCGCGACGGCCCGCGTCGTGCTGGGCCACGTCCTCCGGCTCGACCCGTCCTACCTGCTGGCCGAGCTGCTGTACGAGTCGTTGAACGACGGTATGACGCCCGACGCGCTGCTCGCGGCAGTCGAGGCGCAGCGTCGGCGGCGCGAGGCGGGTGGGCCTGTGCCAGCGCCCGCCGGCGAACCGGGGCCGGCGCCCACCGAGGGCCCGGGTGGTGACCAGGCGGGCCGCGGTGGGCCGTCGGGGCTGCCCGGGCCGGCGGGGGCCTCACGCCGCCGCCGGACGGCCCGCCGGAAGGCCGCGAAGGCGGCTCAGGCCACAACGGCGGCGGCCGAGCGGGGCCCGGTCGGCCCGGTCGGCCCCGCTGAGCCGACGCCGCGCCCGGACGGTCCGGGCCCGCTCGCCCTGCTGCCGGCGCCCGGGTGCGCTCCGGTGCCCCGGCAGCGGTCCGCCCGGGGTCTGCGGCTCGGTCGGGCAGCGGTGTCCCGGGCCGCCGCCGCACCGTCGGCCGCCGGGCGCCACCGGTGCCGGGGCGTCCGTCGGGCGGCGAGGGGAGCCCACCATGCGCGCTGACCTCGCCGGGCGTCCGCCAGGGGCCGCCCGGAGCCTCGCCGCCCGGCCCGGGCGGGCTTCGCTAGGCCTCGCCGTGCGCCAGCTTGATCAGGCGGTCGAGCACTTTGCCGCCGCTCGCCCGAAGGCCGTCGTGCTCCCACTCGTTGGTGATCCAGGTCCGCAGACCGCGCACCGCGCGGGCGGTCGCCAGCGAGTCGGCGGTGTTCACGTACATGTCGTCGTGGTAGACCGCCGCCACGACGGGGACGGTGTTGGCGGCCAGCTGCGCCGGGTCGTACAGGTCGGGCCAGTCGGTGCGGGCGGCCAGCAGGTCCGCGGTCTCCTTCAGCGGGCGCAGCGCCGGGTCGGTGTCGAACATCCAGGGGTAGATCATCTCCCCGGTGAACAGCACCGGTGCGCCGGAGTCCAGCGAGGCCCGGGCGTCGAACTGCGGGAACTCCTTGCGGACCCGCTCGGCCGACCAGGCGGTGCCGCCCTGGTCCACCGAGCGCTGGCCGTAGATCGACTCGTGCAGCACGGCGTACAGCGGGCCCTCCGCGAAGGAGAGCTTGGCCTGGGCACCGGCCAGGAAGGTGTCGGACAGCTCGGGGCCGGCCGCGCCGTCCACCCAGGCCTCCTCCAGCAGGTAGTGCAGGGTGCCGGAGCCGCTGCCGCCGCCGAGCATCAGACCGAGGGCCTGGAACGCCTCGACGGTGAGCAGTCCGCCGTCGGGCAGCGTCGCGGGGGCGGCGGCGAGGTGCGCGGCGATCCGCCGTACCGCCTCGACGTTCTGCGGGAACCTGGCGTAGTGGTCCTCGTTCTTGTGGACCACCCGCGGGTAGGCGGCGCGGTAGACGTCGTCCGCCGAACTGCCGAGGCCGGACAGGCCGCCGGTGATGAAGGCCTCGGCCAGGCCCTCGGGGGCGAAGGAGAGGTAGGTGAGGGTGCAGAAGCCGCCGAAGCTCTGGCCGAGCACGCTCCAGCGCCGGTCTGCGCCGAGCAGCTGGTGGCGGATCAGTTCGGCGTCCCGCACGATCGAGTCCGCGCGGAAGTGCGCCAGGTAGTCCGCCTGCTCCTGGGCGCCGCCGCGCCGGGCGAGGGTCTGCCGGGTCGCGGGCGTGGAGCGACCGGTGCCGCGCTGGTCGAGCAGGAGCACCCGGTAGTCGTCGAGGGCGCGCTCCAGCCAGGCGTCGCGGCCGAGCGGGCGGGCGGCCTTGCCGCCTGGGCCGCCCTGGAGGAAGACCAGCCAGGGCAGGTCGGCCTGCTCGCGGCCGGTGGCCACCACCTCGCGGGCGTACACCTCGATCTGCTCGCCCTGCGGGTCGGCGTGGTCGAGGGGGGCCTGGAAGACGTGGTCGGTCGTAACAATCCCGGGCAGCCGGCTGACGGTGGACATGCAACTCCTCGGTCTCTGCTGGTCACAGCGGTCAGGTCGCGGCTCACGGGGTCACCGGGTGCGGGCGCCGCGACCCCCGCACCGTATCCTGACCGCGGTCGGGCACCGGTTCGACGGCCACCGCCCACTCGGCCAGGCATACGATGCCGGGCCGGGGCGGGTTGCACGGCAGGCCGCGGGCCGGGACGCAGCCGCCGCCACCCGGCGGCGAGACCGCGCCGCCCTGGTGGCAGCCCGGTGACGGCCCGACCGTGACGGCTCGACGGCTGCGGCACGACCGCCCGGCGGGCCGGGCTCGACGGGCCGCACCCGTCGCCGGGCGTGACCTGGAGGCGGTGCGCGGCGTTCACCCCGGGGGGCCGGCGACCGGCCGACGCTCGTCCGGCGGCAGGTTCCGGGCGGACCGCCCGCCGAGCGGGGTGGCCACGGCGCCGGGGCACCGGAGCGTGCGGGGCCCGCTCGGGTCACCTGGCCCGGCCGTTGCTGCGGCCCACGGGCCGGGCGCCACCGGCAGGCCGGGCCACCGGACCTGACGACGCGCCGGGCGCCGCGTCGGGCCCGACGCGAAGGCGCGGCGCGCCGGTACCGGCCTGGTACCGCGCACCGCATGGCACGGCCCGGCACCGGGTACGGCCAGACACGGCACACCCGCCGACGGGGCACCCCGCCGGCCCGGCACCATCAGCACGCGATCGAGCGTGCTCGCGGCCCACCGGCCTGACCAGGCCACCGGACCGCCGAGGGGAGGAGAGTCCGGTGACCGCCATGAGGCCACCACAGGCCATGCCGGCCGAGAGCGTGGTCGGCGCGCCGAGACCGGTCGGCCGCCCCGACCAGGTCCAGACGGCCGGACCGGCGGGGGCGTCCGTCGGCCCGAGTCGGCTCGCGGCCCCGCCAAGGCCGCAGCCTCCCGCCGTCCACCACGCGGTGCTCTGCGTCAACGCCCCCGCGATGGCCGCCTCCGGACCGGACGGTCAGCTGCGCGGCCACGGCCTGCACGGCTTCTACCGCAACGGCGTCCGGGTGCTCGCCCGGATGGAACTGCGTCTGGGCGGCATGGAGCCGCTGCCGCTCCAGGGCGCCCTGACCAGCACCGCGCAGGCCCGCTTCCTCGGCGCCGTCCGGCTCCCCGGCGACCTCGACCCGGACCCGGCGCTCACCGTCGAGCGGCTGCGTCACGCGGACGGAGTGGAGACCGTCATCGTGCGCAACACCGGTGGCCGGCCCGCCCGGCTGCCGATGGAGATCGCCCTCGGCACCGACCTCGGCCCGGTCGCCGAGATCGCCGCGGGGCACCGCCCGGCCGACCTGCCGGGCCAGGTGCAGTCCGCCGGGCTGCGCTGGGCCGGCCCGGCGCACAGCGCGGTGGTCAGCGCCAAGCCCTCCCCGCACGCGGTGCTGGCCGGGGCCGGGGTGCTCCGGTGGGACTTGGAGGTGCAACCCGGCGCCCGCTGGTCGGTCGAGCTGCGCGCCGAACTGGAGAGCACCGCCCCCGGCCCGCGGCCGCCCGGCGGGCGGGGCACGGGCGTGCCGCTGCCCTGGGCCGAACCGGAGGTCCGCAGCGACGACGCCCGGGCCGCCCTGCTGGTCACCCGCTCCCTGGACGCCCTCGGCGGGCTGCTGTTCGCCGACCCGGACCGCCCGACCGACCTCTACCCGGCCTCCGGAGCGCCCTGGCGCTTCGGCCTCGCCCCGGCCGACGCGCTCTGGGCCGCCCGGCTCACCCTGCCGCTCGGCACCCGGCTCGCCGTCGGCACCCTCCGGGCGCTGGCCCGCCGTCAGCAGCCCGCCGCCGCCCCGGGCCGCACCGAAGGCCTGCTGCCCGGCGCCCTCCGGCACGGCGGCCCCGAGCTGCCGCCCACCTGCACCGCCACCGAGGCCACCCTGCTGTTCGTCACCGTGCTGGCCGAGGCCTGGCGCTGGGGCCTGCCCCGCGCGGAGACCGCCGACCTGCTCCCGGCCGCCGAGCGGGCCCTGGCCGCCCTTCGCGAGGGCCTGGTCGACGGCTTCGTCACCGACCTCAGCCGTCCGGCGGAGGACCGCACCGCCCACCCGGTGGCCGCCCGGGCCGAGGTCCAGGCGCAGGCCCACCGCGCCGCCCTGCACGGCGCCGAACTGCTGGAGGCCTTCGGCCGCCCCGGCGCCGAGGAGTGGCGCGGCTGGGCCGCCGAACTGCGCGGGCGCTTTCGCGAGCGGTTCTGGATCGACGACCTCTCCGGCGGCCGCCCCGCCGCCGCGCTGGCCCCGGGCGGCCAGCCACTGCCGGCCGTCGCCTCCTGCCTGGTGCACCTGCTGGACACCGGGCTCGCCGCCGACGGCGGCCGGCACGAGAGCCTGCTGGACCGGGAACAGACCCGGCTGCTGGCCCAGCGCCTGGCCGCGCCGGAGCTGGACAGCGGCTGGGGCCTGCGCACGCTCAGCGCCAAGTCCCCCCGCTTCAACCCGCTGGGCCACCGCGGCGGCGCGGTGCGGGTCCACGAGACCGCGTTGGCGATCGCCGGGCTGGCCGAAGCCGGCCACGAGAACGAGGCCGGCGCCCTGCTGGAGGGCCTGCTCGCCGCGGCTGCTCACTACGAGGGGCGGCTGCCCGAGATGTACGCGGGGGAGCAGCGCATCCCCGGCTGCCCGCCGGTGCCGCACCCGGCCGCCTGCCGCCCGGCGGCGGTCTCGGCGGCCGGCGCCGCGCACGCGGTGTTCGCGCTCGCCGGGGTCCGACCCGACGTGCCGGGCGGCCGGGTGCTGGTCCGCCCGGCCAGCACCGCTCCGCTCGGCGAGCTGGAGCTGACCGGCCTGCGGGTCGCCGGCGAGCCCTTCTCGGTCCGGGTGAGCCGGATCGGCGTGGCGATGGTCGAGGAGGCCTCCGCGGAGCTGCAACTGGTCGCCCGCTGACACCCCTGCCCGGGCCCGCCCGGCTCCGGCGACACCTCAGGCGGGCCGGGCGCGGTCCGTGTACGGGCCTGTGCTTATCGTCAGAGAGACGACTATGATCGTCGCCATGTCGCGCTACGATCCGTCGGCCTTCCCCCCGTTCGCTGTCACGGTTGACCTGGTGGTGCTGACGGTGCGCGACCACGCGCTCTGCGCCCTGCTGGTCAGACGCGGCGAGCCGCCGTTCCAGGGGTACTGGGCACTGCCCGGCGGCTTCGTCCGCCCGGACGAGGGCCTGGCCGAGGCCGCCTCCCGGGAGCTGGCCGAGGAGACCGGCCTGCGCGCGCACTCAGCCCCCGGCCACGAGGCGGTCGGCCCCGGCGCGGCCGGTGCCCACTTGGAGCAGCTCGCCACCTACGGCCACCCGCAGCGCGATCCCCGGATGCGGGTGGTCAGCGTCGCCTACCTGGTCCTCGCCCCCGACCTGCCGACCCCCCGGGCCGGCGGCGACGCCAGCAGCGCCCGCTGGGCCCCGGTCGGCGAACTGCTCGGCCAGAGCCCGGTCGACGGAGTCCCGCTCGCCTTCGACCACGGGCTGATCCTCGCCGACGGCGTGGAACGCGCCCGCTCCAAGATCGAGTACTCCTCCCTCGCCACCGCCTTCTGCCCCACCGAGTTCACCGTCGGCGAGTTGCGCCGGGTCTACGAGGCGGTCTGGGGCGTGGTCCTGGACCCGCGGAACTTCCACCGCAAGGTCACCGGCACCCCCGGCTTCCTGCTGCCCTCCGGCGGCACGACGACCCGTCAGGGGGGCCGTCCTGCCCAGCTGTTCACCGCGGGCGGCGCGACCGTCCTCAACCCGCCCATGCTGCGCCCGGAGTCCTGACCCGGCCCCGGCCCGCCGCCCCCGGCCCGCCGCCGACTCCCCCTGGCCCGGGAATCGCAGGATCGGATTGTCCCCTGATCGGGTGAGGTGGGTGGCCGACGGGCCCGCGCCGCTCCCGTAATGCCCGGAATCTCCGCCACCGGCCCCTAATGTGCTGGCGCGGGGCCGTGCCGGCACGCGCCAACACACCAGGGGGCGCCCCGCGTCGGGCAGGTCGGCCGAGGGCATGGGAGCAGGCAGCGATGATCCAGATCACCGGACTGACCAAGGTCTACCGCAAGGGCGCGCCGCCCGCGGTGCTCGATCTGACCTTCGACGCCCGGCCCGGCATGGTGACCGTGTTGCTCGGCGCCGAGGGCGCGGGCAAGTCCACCGCGCTGCGGCTGATGCTCGAACTCGAACGCGGCCAGGGCGTCACGCTCTTCGACGGCCGCACCTACCGTCGGCTGCGCCGCCCCGAGCGGGAGGTCGGCGTGCTGCTGCCCGGCCCCGGGCCGGGCGCGGCCGCCGTGGCGGGCCACCCGGGCCGCAAGGCGCACGGCCACCTGCGGATGCTGGCCGCGGCGGTCGGCGCCCCCGCACGGCGGGCCGACGAACTGCTGGAGCAGACCCGGCTGGCCGCCGTCGCGGGGCAGCGGCTGCGCAGCTTCTCGCCCGGCATGCACCGCCGGCTGGCCCTGGCCGCGGCCTTGCTCGGCGACCCCGGCGCGCTGCTGCTGGACGCGCCGACCGAGGGCCTGTCCCCGCGCAACGTCGAGTGGTTCCACTCCTTCCTGCGCTCGTTCGGCGTCGCCGGCGGGACGGTCCTGGTGACCACCCGCACCCCGCAGGAGGCCGCGCAGCTCGCCGACCGGGTCATCACGCTGGACCGCGGTCGGCTGGTGGCAGACCAGCCGGTGGCGGAGTTCCGCCGGACCAGGCTCAGCCCCGAAGTGGCCGTCCGCGGGCCGCAGATGGCGCGGCTGGCCGACCTGCTGGTCAGTCAGGGCGCCGAGGTGCGGCGGGACGGCGGCGCGGGCCTCGCGGTGGCGGGCATCGGCCGTACCGAGATCGGTGAACTCGCCTATCGTCACGGCATCCTGCTGCACGAGCTGGCCGACCGGGTGGTCGAGCAGCCGGCGCCCCGGGCCGCCCTGCCGGTCGCGTCGGGCCGCTCCGGCCACCTCCGTGTCCAGTCCGGCCCCACCGTTGCCGAGCCGGGCCCCGAGTCCGGCCCCGAGCCCGCTCAGGAACCGGCCTCCGACGCCCCGGCCGTCACCGTCCCGCGCCACCGGGGCGCCCGTCGCCTGGAGGCCCGGCCGGCGGCCGCCCACCACCGGGACGAGGCGGCGCTGCCCACCCGCGCCCTGCCGGCCGCCTCGGCCGCGACCGCCCTGTCCGCGACCGCCCTCTCCACCCTCGGTACCACCCCCCACCAGGCCGAGCCCGCCGAGCCCACTCCGACCGTCGCCGTGGAGCGGCTGTTCCGTGGCGGCCCCGGCGCCCTGGCCAGATCCGCGTCGGCCCTCGCCCCGACCCCCGTCCCCGTCCCCGCCCCCGCTGCCGGTGCAGGGGAGCCCGGGCCCGACCCGGCCAGGGGCCGCCGCGAGAGCGCCGCCGACCTGCTGACCGACGACACCGTCCGGCTCGGCCGCCCGGCCCAGGCCCAGGCCGCGCCCCCGGTCCCCGGCGGTCCCGTCAGCCCCGCCACCCCCGACGACCACCGGAGCGAGTGAACCGTGCGTGTCCTGGCCTACGAGCTGCGCCGCCTGCGCGGCCTGCGTTCCACCTGGCTGTTGCTCACCGCCGTGCTGCTGTGCGACGCCGTCACGGCCGCCGTCCTGGCGAGCCAGGCCCCGGCCGGCCCGCTGGCCGCCCCGGCCGGGGTGCGGCTGCTGACCGCCGCCGTGCCGCTGATCCCGCTGCCGTTCGCCGCGTTCGGGGCCGGCGTGCTGGGCGCGCTCTCGTACGGGCACGAGGTGCGACACCCGGGGCTGCCGGCCTCCCGGGTGTCGTACCCGCGGCGGGTGCGGCTGCTGCTGGCCAAGCTGCTGGTGGTCGGTCCCGTCGCGGGGCTGTTGGCGCTGGCGACCCTGCTGCTCGACGCGGTGGTGGTGCAGCTGGCGCTGCCGGGCGGGGTGACGGTGGCCGCCTGGGCGGAGCCCTCGGCCTTGTCGGACCAGGTGTCGCAGGCGCTGGCCGCCACCGGGCTGTCCGGCCTGGCCGACCTGCCGGGCCTGGCCGACCTGCCGGGCGTGTTCGCCCCGGTGGGGCTGGCGGCCGGCCACGGGGTGCCGGCGGCTCTGCTGGCCTTCGTCCTGCTGACCGTCGTGGCGGGCTGGACCGGGGTGCTGGCGGCGTCGCTGACCCGCAGCGCCTCGGTCGGGGTGCTGCTGTTGTGCGCGCTGCCGCCGCTGCTGGAGTCCGGTGTGGCGCTGCTGCTGCGGGAGACCGGCAGGCCGTGGCCGACCCGTGCGGCCGAACTGCTGCCGTTCCAGTCCGGCGTCGAATGGGCCTACGGCTGGGTTTACCGCGGGGGGCACGAGGCGGCGGCCGGGAGTGCGGCGCTGACGGATCCGGCCCTGCTCGTGGCGGTGGCGGCGCCCGCGGCCGTCCTGCTGCTCGCGGCGCTCCTGGTGCAGGTCCGGCGGCGCGCGCTCTGACGCCGGGCGTCGAGGGGGTGGTCGCGCCGAAGAATCAAGATCGACCAGCAGTGACCGTAATGCGCGGTTCTTCCTGATAAGAAGTCAATTATCCAGTCGCGGTCGATCACCCTTTCGTGTGCTTTTCACGAGAATTCTCAAGCTGCGCCTGCCGATCGCCGACAAAGGAGCTGTGAGTACCCTTGCGCACCCCACCATGACCCCCGCCCGTTCCGCTGACGGACCCATCCACGGCCCCGGCGATCTGGACCGCTTCTCGTACGCCGACCGGCCGACTCCGCCGGCGCCCCGCTGGGAGGGCGCCGAGTCCGATCTCGCCCGGGTCGGCCGCAAGACCACCAGCAGCCGCGGTCGCGGTCTGCACGGCCAGCTGGTCCAGCAGCTCGGCCAGATGATCGTCTCCGGCGACCTCGGTGCCGACCGTCCGCTCGTGCCCGAGGAGATCGGCCAGCGGTTCGAGGTGTCCCGCACGGTCGTCCGCGAGTCGCTGCGCGTCCTGGAGGCCAAGGGCCTGGTCAGTGCCCGGCCGAACGTCGGCACCCGGGTCCGCCCGGTCGCCGACTGGAACCTGCTGGACCCGGACATCATCGAGTGGCGCGCCTTCGGCCCGCAGCGGGACGAGCAGCGCCGGGAGCTGTTCGAGCTCCGCTGGGCGATCGAGCCGCTGGCCGCCCGGCTCGCCGCCGGCCACGGCCGGGAGGACGTCCAGCAGCGGCTGGTCGAGCTGGTCGAGATCATGGGCCACGCCGCCGCCCAGGCCGACCTCTCCACCTACGCCCGGGCCGACGCCGAGCTGCACGGCCTGATCCTCCAGATGGCCGGCAACCGGATGCTGGAGCACCTGTCCGGGATCGTCGCCGGCGCGCTGCAGGTGTCGGGCGGCCCGGCCATCTCCTGCGAGCGCGCCTCCGAGTCCTCGGTCAGCCTGCACGCCCGGCTGGTGGACGCGCTGGGCACCGGCGACGGCACCGCGGGGGAGGCCGCGATGCGGGCGCTGCTCACCGTCCACCCCGAGATCGAGCCGTCCGTCCCCGCCCCTCGGGAGCACTGAGCGGGCTGTTCCGGTGAGCGGGCGCCCCGTCCGTCCTCCGTTCCTCCAGGGCCCTCCGGCCGCACCCGCGCGGCGCAGCCGGAGGGCTTCTGCACGCCGGCGGTCCGACCCGGACGTGTGATGCCCCGTCCATGACAATAGGTTTCGGCGCGGGTGAGCGATGATGGATTCCGGCCCCGTGGCCGTGGGCGCCGAGTGGTGTGACCCGCGACACGAAGGCCATGCGTAACACTTGACGAGTAGCAGCGATGTCTCCTGAGCGGGGGCAGCTCCGGAATACTTCAACATGTCACAATGCTGTGTTGGTCCGCGGCGCTGCTGCCGTCCTGCAAACCCAGTCCTCAAGCCCGAGTCGGTCGGAATCGACACCGCGCGTCCGACGCGCGATTTCCTTCCCCGCCCGCTCGGGCGGCCGGTACGGGTTCGAGTCCACTCATCGTCCGAGAGGTTGTTCGTGTCGGCCAGCACATCCCGTTCACTTCCCCCCGAGATCGCCGAGTCCGCAGCTCTGCTGGCGCTCATCGAGCGGGGCAAGGCCCAGGGGCAGATCGCCGGTGACGACGTGCGCCAGGCGTTCGAGGCGGACCAGATCCCGGTCACCAAGTGGAAGAACGTCATGCGCAGCCTCAACCAGGTGCTGATTGAGGAGGGGGTGGATCTCATGGTCAGCGCGGCCGAACCGGCCGGCGCCAAGCGCAAGAGCGTTGCTGCCAAGAGCCCCACCAAGCGCACCGCCACCAAGGCTGTCACCACCCGGAGCCCGTCCGCCTCCACGGCCCCGACCAAGCCGCCCGTACGGATCGCGCCCGGTGCGCCCGTCGCGGCCCCGGCCGTGGCGGCCGCCACGGCGTCCGCCCCCACGGTGTCCGCCGGGATCACCTCGGAGACGACCGGTGTCGCCTCCGAGCTGAAGACGGTCGCGGCGAAGAAGGCGGCCCCGGCCAAGAAGGCCGCCGCCAAGAAGGCCGCCGCGCCGGCCAAGAAGACCGCCGCCAAGAAGACCGCCGCCAAGGCGGGCAAGGGCGACGAGGAGCTCGGTGGCGAGGAGGAGCTGCTCGAGGACGTCGCGCTGCCCGGCGACAAGGCCGGCGAGGAGGCGGAGCCCGAGGAGGAGTCGCAGGGCTTCGTGCTCTCCGACGACGACGAGGACGACGCGCCGGCCCAGCAGGTCGCCGTCGCCGGTGCCACCGCCGACCCGGTCAAGGACTACCTGAAGCAGATCGGCAAGGTCCCGCTGCTCAACGCCGAGCAGGAGGTCGAGCTCGCCAAGCGCATCGAGGCCGGCCTGTTCGCCGAGGACAAGCTCTCGGCCGCCGACAAGCTCGCCCCCAAGCTCAAGCGCGAGCTGGAGATCATCGCCGAGGACGGCCGCCGCGCCAAGAACCACCTGCTGGAGGCCAACCTCCGCCTGGTGGTCTCGCTGGCCAAGCGCTACACCGGCCGCGGCATGCTCTTCCTGGACCTGATCCAGGAGGGCAACCTCGGTCTGATCCGTGCGGTCGAGAAGTTCGACTACACCAAGGGCTACAAGTTCTCCACCTACGCCACCTGGTGGATCCGCCAGGCGATCACCCGCGCCATGGCCGACCAGGCCCGCACCATCCGCATCCCGGTGCACATGGTCGAGGTCATCAACAAGCTGGCCCGCGTCCAGCGCCAGATGCTCCAGGACCTGGGCCGCGAGCCCACCCCGGAGGAGCTGGCCAAGGAACTCGACATGACCCCCGAGAAGGTCATCGAGGTCCAGAAGTACGGCCGTGAGCCGATCTCGCTGCACACCCCGCTCGGCGAGGACGGCGACAGCGAGTTCGGTGACCTGATCGAGGACTCCGAGGCGGTCGTCCCGGCCGACGCGGTCTCCTTCACCCTGCTCCAGGAGCAGCTGCACTCGGTGCTGGACACCCTCTCCGAGCGCGAGGCCGGCGTGGTCTCGATGCGCTTCGGCCTGACGGACGGTCAGCCGAAGACGCTCGACGAGATCGGCAAGGTGTACGGGGTCACCCGTGAGCGCATCCGCCAGATCGAGTCGAAGACCATGTCGAAGCTGCGCCACCCGTCGCGTTCCCAGGTGCTGCGCGACTACCTGGACTGATCCGGCCGGTACGGTCGCAAGCGTGTGGCGAAGGCCCGGAGCCCCACGGCTCCGGGCCTTCGCCGCTGTCCGGGCCCGGGCGGGTCAGCGTCCGGGTGGCCGTTGTCCCTCGTCCGGGTGGCGGTGTGGCGGGAAGCGGTCGCACCGCGTAGTCGATCACCTACGCTGTGGCGGTTGCCTGCTGCCGAGCCGACTGGAGTCACGGTGCTGCCCAACCCGGACCGCGCTGCCCTGCCGACCCCCGCCCCGCCCCCGGCGAGCCCGGCGGCCGCCCGTGCGGGCCGCCGCCGACGGGCCGCCGTGCTGGCGCTGCTGGCCGCCGTCCCCGTCCCGCTGGTCGCGCTCGGTGCGGCCGGTCCGGCCGGGGCGCAGCGCCGGGTGGTCGGCGGCACCGCCGAGACCACCGCCGACCACCCGTGGGTGGTGGCGCTGTCCAGCCGCCAGCAGTTCGGCAGCGGCCGCTCCGGCCAGTTCTGCGGGGGAGCGCTGGTCACGCCGACCAAGGTGGTGACGGCCGCGCACTGCTTCTACGACGAGTCCCGGGGCGCCAAGGTGGACCGGCCGGGGCTCAAGGCCGTCATCGGCCGGGACGACATGCGCAGCTCGGCCGGCCGCGAGGTGCCCGTGCGGTCGGTCTGGATCCACCCCGACTACTCCTTCACCGCGAACCTGAACGACGTCGCCGTGCTCACCCTCGCCGACCCCCAGGACTCCCGGCCGGTGATCGACCTGGTCGGCCAGGGCGAGACCGAGCCGTACGCGGCCGGGACCGCCGCGCGGGTCTTCGGCTGGGGCGACACCACCGGGCACGGCGACTACTCGCCCACGCTGCGCGGGGTGGAGGTGCCGGTCATCGCGGACCAGACCTGTGCGCAGGCCTACCCGGGCGGGCAGGACGGCAAGTTCGACGCCCGGGGCATGGTGTGCGCGGGCGAGGAGAAGGGCGGCAAGGACGCCTGCCAGGGCGACAGCGGCGGCCCGCTGGTCGTCGGCGGCCGACTGGTCGGCCTGGTCTCCTGGGGGACGGGTTGCGCCGAGGCGGCCCACCCGGGCGTCTACACCAGGGTGGCGTCCGTCGCGGACGCGGTGCGCTCGGTGCTGTGAGGGCCGCCCGGACCGTTGCCGGTGGCCAACTGGTCACGTTCTGAAGCCACATCGCTGCGGAGCGTGCGGCTCTCCGGGAACAGCAGAGCCGGGCGACTGACCCCGAGGGGATCTGTCGCCCGGCTCACCGGTCGCGCGTGGTGCGCGACCGGACACACAGCTCGACGCCGACTGCTGGTGTGGCGCCTTGGATCAGCGCTCTTCTTCGGCGGCCGTGGCGTTGGTGGTGCCGCTGAGACGGCCGCTCTCGTCCTGTATCTCCACGGCGATCTTCTTGAGCTCGGGCTCGAACTTCCGGCCGTGGTGGGCGCAGAAGAGCAGCTCTCCGCCGCTGGCGAGTACGACGCGCAGGTAGGCCTGGGCGCCGCAGCGGTCGCAGCGGTCAGCCGCGGTGAGCGGGCTCGCAGGTGTCAGAACAGTAGTCACGTCGCCTCTTCTCTAGCTCGACGAGCTGTCGTACCAGGGTCAACATCCAACCAGGCCGAAAACGTTCCCGCTCGTGGCTTTTCTTCTCTGAGGATTCTGCTGTGTTGATGAGGACGTGCCCCGGGGGCCGGTGGTTCATGCGTACCGAATCCCAGGATCCGCCCGTCCCTCGAACGCCCGATCGGGACCGGGTGCGAGGTCCGCGTAGCATAATCCTCTGCCGGGTTGGAGCATAAGCCCCGCCCCGGGCCCCGGTAGCCTGCATAACGGCAGTTCCGGAGCCTGTGCCAGGCCCCACGATCCGCCAGGACCGGTGGTACCGGGAGGAGATGGCGCCCCGGGGTCCGGATACCGGAGCGGTCCTTGTTCGCGCAGCGCGTACAAGCTGCGCGGGAGCGGCCCGCCGTGCTGTGCACCCAGCGGAGGGGTGCGAGCACACCGGGCGACGGCTGTCGGTGCGGCGTGCTGCACTGGCGGATGGTCCGGATGCGTCCGGATGTGACCGATAAGACAGAACTTCACCGAGGAGAGTGCCGCGTGAGTGCCGAAACGACCGTGCCGTCCGCACTGCTGGCCGGCGACGACGGTTCCAACTACACCGCTCGGCACCTGCTCGTCCTGGAGGGCCTGGAGGCGGTCCGCAAGCGCCCCGGCATGTACATCGGCTCGACGGACAGTCGCGGCCTGATGCACTGCCTCTGGGAGATCATCGACAACTCCGTCGACGAGGCGCTGGGCGGTCACTGCGACCGCATCGAGGTCCTGCTGCACCCGGACTCCTCGGTCGAGGTCCGCGACAACGGGCGCGGCATCCCGGTCGACGTCGAGCCCAAGACCGGGCTGTCCGGCGTCGAGGTCGTGATGACCAAGCTGCACGCCGGCGGCAAGTTCGGCGGCGGCTCCTACGCGGCCTCCGGCGGCCTGCACGGCGTCGGCGCCTCGGTGGTCAACGCGCTCTCCGCCCGGCTGGACGTCGAGGTCGACCGCAGCGGACACACCCACGCGATCAGCTTCCGCCGCGGCACCCCCGGCATCTTCACCGAGGCCAGCCCGGACGCGCCCTTCGAGCCCGCCAACGGCCTGACCAGGGCCCGCAAGGTGCCCAAGGCCCGCACCGGCACCAGGATCCGCTACTGGGCCGACCGGCAGATCTTCCTCAAGGACGCCCGGCTCTCCCTGGAGCACCTGTACAGCCGCGCCCGGCAGACCGCGTTCCTCGTCCCCGGCCTGACCATCGTCGTGCGTGACGAGCGGCTCACCGAGAGCGAGCAGGTCGAGGAGTCGGTCTTCCGCTTCGACGGCGGCATCGCCGAGTTCTGCGAGTTCCTGGCGCCCGACAAGCCGGTCTGCGACGTGCTGCGACTGCACGGCGAGGGCACCTTCAAGGAGACGGTGCCCGTCCTGGACGAGCTCGGCCACATGACCCCCACCGAGGTCACCCGGCAACTCGGCGTGGACATCGCGCTGCGCTGGGGCGCCGGTTACGACACCACCCTGCGCTCCTTCGTCAACATCATCGCCACCCCCAAGGGCGGCACCCACATGACCGGCTTCGAGCGCTCGCTGGCCAAGACCGTCAACGAGGCGCTGCGCGCGGCCAAGCTGCTGCGCGTCGCCGAGGACGACATCACCAAGGACGACGCCACCGAGGGCCTCACCGCGGTGGTCACCGTCCGGCTCGCCGAGCCGCAGTTCGAGGGCCAGACCAAGGAGGTGCTCGGCACCTCGGCGGCCAACCGGATCGTCGCCGCCGTCGTCGCCAAGGAGCTCAAGGCCTTCCTCACCTCGGCCAAGAAGGACCAGAAGCTCCAGGCCCGGGCCGTGCTGGACAAGGTCGTCGCGGCCGCCCGCACCCGGGTCGCGGCCCGCCAGCACAAGGAGGCCCAGCGCCGCAAGACCGCGCTGGAGACCAGTTCGCTGCCGGCCAAGCTGGCCGACTGCCGCAGCGACGACGTCGACCGCAGCGAACTGTTCATCGTCGAGGGCGACTCCGCGCTCGGCACCGCCAAGCTCGCCCGCAACTCCGAGTTCCAGGCGCTGCTGCCGATCCGCGGCAAGATCCTCAACGTGCAGAAGGCCTCGGTGAGCGACATGCTCAAGAACACCGAGTGCGCCGCGATCATCCAGGTGATAGGGGCCGGTTCGGGCCGCACCTTCGACATCGACCAGGCCCGCTACGGCCGGGTCATCTTCATGGCCGACGCCGACGTCGACGGCTCGCACATCCGCACCCTGCTGCTGACGCTGTTCCACCGCTACATGCGGCCGATGGTCGAGCAGGGCCGGGTCTTCGCCGCCGTGCCGCCGTTGCACCGGATCGAGCTCACCAGCCCCAAGCGCGGCCAGGAGAAGTACCACTACACCTACTCCGACGCCGAACTGCGCTCCACCCTGCTGGAGTTCCAGCGCAAGGGGCAGCGCTGGAAGGAGCCGGTGCAGCGGTACAAGGGCCTGGGCGAGATGGACGCCGACCAGCTGGCCGAGACCACCATGGACCCGCGCCACCGCACGCTGCGCCGGATCAACCTGGGCGACCTGGAGCAGGCCGAGCGGATCTTCGACCTGCTGATGGGCAACGACGTCGCCCCGCGCAAGGAGTTCATCGTGGACTCGGCGGCCACCCTGGACCGCTCCCGCATCGACGCCTGAGGCCTTCGGATCCCTCCGGCACGAGGGCCCTCCACCCGTGGGTGGAGGGCCCTCGTGCTGCGGGTTCCACCTGTGGTCCACCCCGGCGCCGATCAACCGGGGGCGCCGGATCCGTAACGTCGGAGAGGTCAGTACAAGCCTCCTGTCGGGACGGAGAAGTCCGATGACCGCCCTCGTCAACATCGTCGTGATCATCGCGGTGATGGTCCTCGTGGTCCAGCGCCAGATGCGCGCCCAGCGCCTGGACACCGAGCGCCGCTTCTGGCTGCTGCCGCTGATCCTCGGGGCGCTCGCGCTGCGCGACCCGCAGCTCATCGACCACCAGCACACCGCGCTGTCCGCCACCCTGGTCGGGTGCGGCCTGGCGGCGGTGGTCGCGATGGGCTCCGTCTGGGGCTGGACCGTGCGGCTGTGGCGGGCCGGGGACGGTTCGGTCTGGGCCAAGGGCACCAAGGCCACGGTGGCCGCCTGGGTCGGCATGCTCGCCATCCGGCTCGCCCTGTACGGCGTCGGCGCGGCACTGCACGTCCACCAGGCGGGCAGCGCGCTGCTGCTGGGACTGGCGGTCCTGCTGCTGACCCGCTCGTTCGTGGTGAACTGGCGGGCACGGGCCCTGGACCTGCCGCAACAGGCCGCCGTACCGCGCTGACCGCGCTGACCGCCTTGCCCGGGGCCTGCCGGGCCCGCTGTCCGAGAACGTCGAGGAGGCACCCGTGGCCGAGTGGTACTGGACCCGCTGGCCGTCCCGCGAGGGGCTGGAGCGCGAGGCCGGGAGATGGCCGCGGCGGGTCCTCGCCCTGCTCGGCCGCACCGTCCTGCTGGTCGTCGTCTGCTGGGGGACGTTCTCCGGCGGCAAGTACACGGGCTGGGCGGTGGCCGTCGCGGCGGCCGGACTGTTCGGGGTCGCCGCCCTGGCCGCCGGCTACCTCTACGCCACCCGGGAGCAGCGCCTGGCGCTCTCGCTCGGCCTGGCCGCCGCCCTGCTCGGCAGCGCCTGGCTGGCCAACTGGGGGCAGGCCTACCTGCTGGCCGACTTCGTCTGGTGCGGGCTGGCCGTGATCGGGGTGGTCCGGCTGCCGGCCGCGCCCGGCCTGCTCACCGCGGCGGCCGCGCTGGGCTCGTACACCGCCGCCAGCTGGGCGAGTTGGGTGAGCATCTTCGCCACCATCGGCGGGCTCGGCCTGCTCGGCTACCTGCTGCGGCTGGACGTCGAGGCCCGTGGCACCGCCCGCCAACTGCTCACCCAGGAGCGCGCCGCCCGGGCCGCCGAGGCGGAGAGCGCGGCGCTCGCCGAACGGGCCAGGATCGCCCGGGAGATCCACGACGTGCTCGCGCACAGCCTTTCCGCGCAGCTCGTCCACCTGGAGGCGGCCCGGTTGATGCTGGACGCCGGCACCGACCGCGAGCAGATCCGCGAACGGGTCGTCGCGGCCCGGCGGATGGCTCAGGACGGGCTGGTCGAGACCCGGCAGGCGCTGTCCGCGCTGCGCGGCGAACTCACCCCGGTCGGCGAGTTCCTGGTGGAGCTGACCGGGCGGGAGCGGGCCACGCTCACCGTCACCGGCACGCCCCGGCCGCTCGCCGCCGAGGCCGCCCTCGCGGTGCGGCGCACCGCGCAGGAGGCGGTGACCAACGTCCGCAAGCACGCGCCCGGCGCCCGGTGCACCGTCGAACTGCGCTACCTGGCGGAGGCGGTGGAGCTGGAGGTGCGCAACTCCCGCCCTCCGCGCGGCGAACCGTCCGGGGAGCTGTCGGCCAGCGGCAGCGGGTACGGTCTGCTGGGGATGCGCGAACGCGCGGAACTGCTCGGCGGCACCCTGCTGGCGGGCCCCGAGGACGGAGGGTGGCGCGTGCTGCTGCAGGTGCCGGCATGAGCGAGCGCGGCGAGCTCATCATCAGCAGGTGCGGATTTCGCGAAGCGACTGCCGAGCGAAGCGGGGCGGGCGCATGAGCGAGGCAGAGGTCACCAGGGTGCTGGTGGTGGACGACCAGACGGTGGTGCGCGAGGGCATCGTGATGCTGCTGGGGCTGCTGCCCGGCATCGAGGTGGTCGGCGCGGCGGCGGACGGGGAGGAGGCCGTCGCCCTGGTGGAGCGGTGTCACCCGGACGTGGTGCTGATGGATCTGCGGATGCCGCGCGTCGACGGCGTCGAGGCGACCCGGCGGATCCGGGCCGCGCACCCGCAGACCGAGGTCGTGGTGCTCACCACCTACGCCGACGACGACTCGCTGTTCCCCGCTCTGCAGGCCGGGGCGCGCGGATACCTCACCAAGGACGCCGGCGGTGAGGAGATCGCCCGGGCGATCGCGGACGTCCGCGCGGGGGCGGCCGGGCTCTCGCCGCAGATCCAACTCCGTTTGCTGGAAAGGCTTTCAGGGCCTCCGGCCGGATCCGTGCCGGGGGCCGGGAAGCCGGTCGGGCGGCCGGGGGAGCTCCCGGACGGGCTGACCGCCCGGGAGGCGGAGGTGCTGGCGCTGATCGCCGAGGGGCTCTCCAACGCCGAGATCGCCCAGCGGCTGTTCGTCAGCCAGGCCACCGTGAAGACGCACATCAACAACCTGTTCGCCAAGACCGCGGTAAGGGACCGGGCGCAGGCGGTCTCGTACGCCTTTCGACACGGGATCACCGGTACGCAGCAGTAGTCGGATGAGTGTCTGTCGGATGATCGATCACCTCATCGAGTGAAGGTATCGGCAATGGTCAGAGGGGCTGTCCGGCGGCCGCCATCATGGTTGGGGTCAGAGTGCCCGCCGGTCCAGGAGCAGTTGTGCCACAGCAGCAGACGAGCAGTCCCGGACAGGGGCAGCGATTTGACTGGTGGGCCGCTCCGGCCGCCGCCACCGCCTCCGACCGGTCGGCCGTGCCCGGCCAACCGGCGGTGCCGGCCCAGTCGGCCCCCACCCGCGCGGTCCAGCCGGTACCGGCCGAGCGGGCGCCCGCCCCGGTCGCCGCCCCCGCCGCCCGACCCGCCGCCGAACCGGCGGCCGCCCCCCGGGCCCTGGCGCCCGCCACCGACAGCACCGAGGTGTACCGGGCCGTCCAGCGCAGCGACGCCTTCCAGGACATCCGCCGCAGCTACCGGTCGTTCGTCTTCCCGGTCAGCGGCGCCTTCCTCGGCTGGTTCCTGATGTACGTCGCCGCGCAGGCCGCCGCCCCGGGCCTGATGCGCAGCCAGGTGGCCGGCCCGCTCAACGTGGCCTGGCTGCTCGGCCTGCTGCAGTTCGCCTCCACCTTCCTGCTCACCTGGCTCTACGCCCGCAACGCCCGGACCAAGCGCGACCGCGCCGCCCTGGGCCTGCGCTGGGACACCCAGGACCAGCTGCGATGACGACCACGATCACGACCGCGGTGACGACCGCGATGACGACCGCCACCCCGCCCCCCGTCGCCCCCACCGGCGACCACCACGACCTCGCGATCGCGCTGTTCGCCGTCGTCGTCCTGGTCACCCTGGCGATCACCCTCTGGGTCGGCCGCCGGGGCAGCGCCACCGAGGACTTCTACGCCGGCGGCCGGGACTTCACCCCGCTCCAGAACGGCTTCGCGCTCTCCGGTGACTACCTCTCCGCCGCCTCCTTCCTCGGCGTCGCCGGACTGATCGCGCTGTACGGCTACGACGGCGTGCTCTACAGCATCGGCTTCCTGGTCGCCTGGCTGGTGGTGCTGATGCTGGTCGCCGAACTGGTCCGCAACGCCGGCCGGTACACCCTCGCCGACGTGCTCGCCCTGCGGCTGCGCCGCCGCAAGGTCCGGGCCGCGGCCGGGGGCGCCAGCGTCGTCGTCACCCTGCTCTACCTGGTCGCCCAGATGGTCGGCGCGGGCTCGCTGGTCGCCCTGCTGCTCGGCACCAACAGCGCCCAGGCCCGGACCTGGACCATCGTCGCCGTCGGCGGACTGATGATCGTCTACGTCACGATCGGCGGGATGCGGGCCACCACCTGGATCCAGATCGTCAAGGCCTTCCTGCTGATCGCCGGCTCGGTGCTGCTCACCGTGCTGCTGATGGTCCGCTTCCACGGCGACGTCGGCGAGCTGATGCGCCAGGCCGCCCAGCACAGCGGCGCCGGGCGGCGCTACCTCGAACCCGGCCTCAAGTACGGCGCCACCTTCACCAGCCGGCTCGACTTCTTCAGCCTGGGCCTCGCCCTGGTGCTCGGCACCGCCGGACTGCCGCACATCCTGTCCCGCTTCTACACCGTGCCCACCGCGAGGGCCGCCCGCCGCTCCACGATGTGGGCGATCGGCCTGGTCGGCGGCTTCTACCTGATGGCCATCGCGCTCGGCCTGGGCGCGACCGCGCTGGTCGGCTCGGCGGAGGTGCGGCACGCCAACTCGGCCGGGAACACCGCCGTCCCGCTGCTCGCCCTGGTGCTCGGCGGCGGCAACGGCAGCACTGGCGGGGTGGTGCTGTTCGCGCTGATCTCGGCGATCGCCTTCGCCACCATCCTCGCCGTGGTCGCCGGGCTCACCCTGGCCTCCTCGGCGGCCTTCGCCCACGACATCTGGGCCGGCGCCTGGCGCGGCCGGCCGCGCCGGCGCCCCTTCCGGCGGCGCGCCGCCGTCCCGGCCTCCCGGCCGGGGGAGGCCGGGGACCCGGCGGAGGCCGAGCCGACGGGCGAGGCCAGCGAGCGCCAGGAGGTCTGGGTGGCGCGGTTCGCGGCCGTCGGGATCGGCGCGGCCGCGATCGCGATCAGCCTCTACGCCCAGCAGCTGAACGTCGCCTTCCTGGTCGGCCTGGCCTTCGCGGTGGCCGCCTCCAGCAACCTGCCCGTCCTGCTGTACAGCCTGTTCTGGTCGCGGTTCACCGCCCGCGGCGCGGTCTGGTCGGTGTACGGCGGGCTGGTCCCGGCGATCGTGCTGGTCGTCTTCTCCCCGGTGGTCTCCGGCACCAAGGTGGCGCTCTTCCCCGGCGTCGACTTCCACTGGTTCCCGCTGGAGAACCCCGGCATCATCTCCATCCCGCTCGGCTTCCTGGCCGGCTGGATCGGGACCATCACCTCGCCCGAGCCGGCCGACGCGGACCGCTTCGCCGAGCTGGAGGTGCGCGCCCTCACCGGTGCGGGCGCGGCCTGAGCGCCGCGCCCCGGGGAACCCCGGCGGGCCTGGGGCCGCCGGGGTTCCCCCACGTCCGGGCGTGGTGTCAGGCCCGGACCGCCAGGCCGTAGCGGTGCTCGGGGCGGCCGGTGTCGCCGTAGCGCAGGGTCAGCCGCAGCCGGCTGTCCCGCTCCAACTGCTTGAGGTAGCGCTGCGCCGTCGAGCGGCTCAGCCCGGTGGCGTCCGCGACCTCCTGCGCGGACAGCGGGCGGCCCGCCTGGCGCAGCACCCCCAGCACCAGGTCGGTGGTGGGCGCCGAGTGCCCCTTCGGCAGCGGGCCGGCCGGGGCGGCGGCGCTGCGCAGGGTGGCGAACAGCCGGTCCACCTCGTCCTGGCCGGCCTCCCGGGCCGCCGGGCCGGCCAGCGCGTGCCGCAGCTGCGCGTACGCGACCAGCTTGTCCCGCAGGCCGGCGAAGGTGAACGGCTTGACCAGGTACTGCAGCGCGCCGTGCTGCATCGCGGCGTGCACCGTCGACACGTCCCGGGCGGCCGTCACCATCATCACGTCGCAGGCCACCTGCCGCTCCCGCAGCCGGCGCACCAGCGCCAGGCCGGTCTCGTCCGGCAGGTGGTGGTCGAGCAGCAGCAGGTCCACCGGGCGGCGCTCCAGCGCGGCCAGCGCCTCCCCGGCCGAGTGCGCGGTGCCGGTCACCCGGAAGCCCGGCACCTTGGCCACGTACGCGGCGTGCACGTCCGCGACCCGGAAGTCGTCGTCCACCACGAGTACGTCGATCATCAGGCCTCCACGAGCTGAGGGGTGAGCAGGGCCTCGGGCAGCTCGACCGTGAACCGGGCGCCGCCGAGCGGTCCCGCGTCGAGCACGATCCGGCCGCCGGTCCGTTCGACCAGCCGCCGCACCATCGCCAGCCCCAGCCCGCGCGGACGGTGCGCGGGCGCGTCCTTGCTGGTCCACCCCTCCTCGAAGACCTGCTCGCGCAGTTCCTCCGGCACGCCCGGGCCGCTGTCCGTGACCTGCAGCAGCAGCGTGGAGCCGGCCGCCGCCAGCGTCACCTCCAGCCGGCCGCCCCCACCCGCCGCGAGCGCGTCCACCGCGTTGTCGATCAGATTGCCGAGCACCGTCACCAGCGCCCGCGCGTCCACCACCGCGTCCGGCAGGTGCGCCGCCGGGGCCAGCAGCAGCCGCACCCCGCGCTCGCCCGCCACCGCCGTCTTGCCCGCCAGCAGCGCCGCGACGTGCGGATCCTGCACCTGCTCGGCGATCCGCGCCGCGACCACCGCGTGCGAACCGGACTGCTCCGAGATGAACGCCACCGCCTGCTCGTGGCGGCCCAGCTCCAGCAGGCCCAGCAGGGTGTGCATCCGGTTGGCGTGCTCGTGGTCCTGGGCGCGCAGCGCCTCGGTCAGGCTGCGGGTGGTGTCCAACTCCCGGACCAGCGACTCCAGTTCGGTCCGGTCGCGGAGTGTCACGACCGCGCCGCCCTCGGCCGTGCTCATCCGGTTGACCACCAGCACCCGGTCGTCCCGGACCGCCGGCAGGTCGGCGCCGGTGATCCGCCCGGTCAGCACGTCCGACAGCCGGCCCGGCGGCAGCACCGCGTCGATCGGCCGCCCGGTGCAGTCCTCCGGCAGGCCGAGCAGCCGCACCGCCTCGTCGTTGGCCAGCCGGATCCGGCCGCGCTCGTCCAGCGCCACCATGCCCTCGCGGATGCCGTGCAGCATCGCCTCCCGCTCCACCAGCAGCGCCGAGATGTCGGCCAGCGCGATGTTGTGGGTGCGGCGCTTCAGCCGCCGGGCCAGCGCCAGCGTGGCGACCGTCCCCGCGGCCAGGCCCGCGCCCGCGCACAGCAGGATCCCGGTGAGCATCTTCAGCAGCCGGCGGCGGATCGAGTCGTCGCTGATGCCGACCGACACCTCGCCGACGATCCGGCCGTCCGCGACCCGCAGCGGCACCTTGCCGCGCGCGGTGCGGCCCAGCGTGCCCTGCTGCATCGCGGTGACGCTGAGCCCGCTGAGCGCCGGCTCCGGGTCGGTGCTGACCCGGTGGCCGATCCGCTCCGGGTCGGTGTGCGAGAGCCGGATCCCGTCCAGGTCGGTGACCACCACGAAGCTCGCGCCGGTGGCCAGCCGGATCTGCTCGGCGTTGCGCTGCGCGGTCGCCGAGTCCCGGGCGTCGGCCGCTCGGGCGATCGCCTCGTCGGTGGCGGTGGCCTGGGCGATCGACAGCGCCCGCTGCATCGCGTCGTGGTCCAGCTCGCTGCTGACCGGGGCCAGGAACAGTCCGGCGGTCACGGTGGTGACACCGACGGTGACGACGGTCTGGCTCAGCAGCAGTTGCGCGAAGACCCGGCGGGGCCAGCGGGGCAGCTTCATCCGGGCCTCCTCTCGGCGGCTGTGGGGGGCGGGTACGTCAGGGTCGGGACACCCTACGTTTCCGGCGTGTTTCTGTCAGCCGCGTCCCCGCAGTTGTAGCGGAAGCAAAAGGAGCAGAACACCCCTCAATGCGGAGAAACCGCAGTACGCCGAGAAGGCTCCCGCCCGGGCCCCGCCCGCTCCTACCTTTCCGGGGCAAGCACAGACCCGGGAGGATTGAATGAGCACAACCCCGGCGATCGAGCTGACTGGCGCGACGAAACGGTTCCGCACCCCGTCCGGGGCCCTGCACACCGCCGTCCGTGATCTCGATCTGACCGTCGCCCAAGGCGAGTTCGTCGCCGTCGTCGGGCCCACCGGCTGCGGCAAGTCCACCACGCTGACCCTGGTCAGCGGCCTGGAGGAGCCCACCGAGGGCGAGGTCCGGGTGGACGGCGAGCCGGTCCGCGGGATCCACCCCAAGGTCGGTTTCGTCTTCCAGCAGGACGCCGTCTTCCCCTGGCGCACCGTCCTGTCCAACGTGATGGCCGGGCCGCGTTTCCGCGGCGTGCCCACCGCCGAGGCCAGGGAACGGGCCCGGGACTGGCTGGGCCGCGTCGGCCTCGCCGCCTTCGAGGACCGCTACCCGCACCAGCTGTCCGGCGGCATGCGCAAGCGCGTCGCGCTCGCCCAGACCTTCGTCAACGACCCGGACATCCTGCTGATGGACGAGCCGTTCTCGGCGCTGGACGTGCAGACCCGCGCCCTGATGTCCGACCAGCTGCTGGAGCTGTGGGCCGGGACCAGGTCCTCCGGGAACGCGGCGTCGGTCGTCTTCGTCACCCACGACCTGGACGAGGCCATCGCGCTCGCCGACCGGGTCGTCGTCATGACGGCCGGACCGGCCACCGTCAAGGAGATCTTCACCGTCGACCTGCCACGACCGCGCACCGTGGAGGCCGTCCGGCTGGAACCGAGGTTCGTCGAGCTGTACCGCGAGATCTGGGCCTCGCTCGGCGAAGAGGTGCGCATCACCCGGGAGAGAGGAGCGGGTCGTGCCGCTTGAGACCGCGTCGGCCGTCGCCGACAAGCCCCCGGCGGCCGCCCCCGCCAGCCGTACCGAGGCCCGCGAACGGGCCGCCCGCAACCGGAGGCTGACCGTCTACGGGGCCCGGGTCGCGGTCCTGGTCGCCTTCCTCGGACTGTGGGAGGTCTGCGCCCGCACCGACGTCATCGACCCGTTCAACTTCTCGCAGCCGTCGAAGATCTGGGACCAGATCTGGCAGTGGATCACCCACGGCACCGCGCAGGGCTCGCTCGGCGAACAGATCGGCTACACCCTCTACGAGGCCCTCACCGGCTGGGTGATCGGCGTCATCTGCGGTGTGCTGCTCGGCATCGCGCTCGGCCGGGTCCGCTTCCTGGCCGACGTGTTCGGGCCCTACATCAAGGTGCTCAACGCGATCCCGCGGATCGTGCTCGCCCCGATCTTCCTGATCTGGTTCGGCCTCGGCCCGGCCTCCAAGGTCGCCTCCGCCGTCGTCCTGGTGTTCTTCCCGGTGTTCTTCAACGCCTTCCAGGGCGCCCGCGAGGTGGACCGCAACCTCGTCTCCAACGCCCGCATCCTCGGCGCCGACGGCCGCAAGGTCACCCTCCAGGTGGTCATCCCCGCCGCCACCACCTGGATCTTCACCAGCCTGCACGTCAGCTTCGGCTTCGCCCTGATCGGGGCCATCGTCGGCGAGTACATCGGCGCCACCAAGGGCCTCGGGCTGCTCGTCGCCGCCGCCCAGGGCACCTTCAACGCGGCCGGCGTGTACGCCGCCATGACCATCCTCGCCGTCGTGGCGCTGCTCACCGAGGGGCTGCTGACCTTCGCCGAGAAGAAGCTGTTCCGCTGGAAGCCCGCCGACGCGGGCGACGGCCGCTGAACCCCCTGCGCCGCTGAACCCCCTGCGCCGCTGAACCCCCTGCGCCGCTGAACCCCCTGCGCCGCTGAACCTTCTGCGTCGCTGAATCCCCTGCGTCGCTGAACCCCACCCTCCGGCGTCGCGAACCCCCCGCGCCGCTGAACCCCCTTGTGCCGCTGATCCCCCCTCGCAGAGAGAGGCACCCCCCACCCATGCGCCCGAACCCGATCGGCAGATCCGCCGCGGCCGCCCTCGCCGCCGTCCTGCTCCTCCCGCTCTCCGCCTGCGCCAACGACGCCGCCACGACCACCCACGGCGCCGCCGCCCCGGCCGGCCGGCAGGTCGACGGACCCAAGGTCAAGATCATGGTCGGTGGCCTGGACAAGGTCATCTACCTGCCCGCGATGCTCACCCAGCGGCTCGGCTTCTTCGCCGACGCCGGCGTCAACGTCGAGCTGATGAGCGAGCCCGCCGGCGTCAACGCCACCACCGCGTTGCTCGCCGGCGACGTCCAGGGCGCCGTCGGCTTCTACGACCACACCATCGACCTCCAGGCCAAGGGCAAGATCGTCGAGTCCGTGGTGCAGTTCTCCCAGGCCCCCGGCGAGGTCGAACTCGTCTCCACCAAGCAGGCCGACGCCATCAAGTCCGGCGCCGACTTCAAGGGCAAGAAGCTCGGCGTCACCAGCATCGGTTCCTCCACCGACTTCCTCACCAAGTACCTCGCCGTCAAGAACGGCACCGCCGTCAGCGAGTTCAGCCCGATCGCGGTCGGCGCGGGCCAGACCTTCATCGCCGCGCTCCAACAGGGCAGCATCGACGGCGGGATGACCACCGACCCGACCGTCGCCAACGTCCTCGACAAGGGCCTCGGCAAGATCCTCTACGACATGCGTACCCCCGAGGGCTCCCGCGACGCCCTCGGCGGTCTCTACCCGTCGTCCTCGCTCTACATGAACACCGACTGGGTGGAGAAGAACAAGGACACCACCCAGAAGCTCGCCAATGCCTTCGTCAAGACCCTCAAGTGGATGTCCACGCACAGCCCCGAGGAGATCGCCGCGAAGATGCCCGCCGACTACGCGCAGGGCGGCGCCGAGCAGTACGCGGCCGCGATCAAGGCGACCCTGCCGATGTTCACCACCGACGGGGTGATGCCAGCCGACGGCCCCAAGACCGTCCTCGCCGTGCTTGCCGCCTTCCACCCGGACGTCAAGGGCAAGGAGGGCACCATCGACCTCTCCCGCACCTACACCACCGAGTTCGTCGGCAAGGCCGTCACCGGCTGAGCCGACACCCGACGTGACGGCCCCGCGCACCTCCGTGGACAGCAGGCGCGGGGCCGCCCGCGCGCTCCGGTCCCGCGCTCACCCCCACGGGCGCGGGGCCGCCCGCGCTCCCGACCTGCTGAAGACTCTGCCGTCCCGCCGCCGTCCCGCTACCGGCCCCGCACCGAGAGCACGTCCATCCGCGACGGTGTCCCCGCCGCCTTGCCGCAGCTCTCCGGACGCGCCGGCTCGCTCACCGCCTCGATCACGTCCACCTCCCAGGCCCGGCCGTCCTGGTGCAGCACCGAGACCAGCCAACGGCCCGCGCCGTCCGGCCGCTGGGACAGCGTCAGCGTGTCCACCCCGGTCTCCCCGGTCGCCAGCCGCACCGCGTGCTCGGCCGCCTGACCCGGACGCTCCCAGCCCGAACAGCCCCGCGACCAGGCCGGCACCATGTGCCCGGCCGCCGTCGCCGCCAGCACCTCCTTGGCCGCCTCCGCCGTCAGCCGCCCGTACGCGTAGCCGTACGGCAGCACCAGCATCGTGGGGGAGAAGCGGTGCCCGCCCAGGTGCGTCACCTCCCACACCTCGCTGTGCCCGGCCGCCGCCAGCTCCGCCGCCAACGGGCGGCCCAGCAGCGCGCAACAGCGGTCCCGCCGCCCGTTGGTGCACACCAGCGCCAACGGGCCGCCGACGTGCTCCACCCCGAAACCGCCGTGGTCGCCGACGCCCAGCGCCGCGAAGTCCAGCTCCAGCAGCTCCGCCGGATCGGCCACCTCCGCCCGGCGCACCCAGCCGCGACCCGGCACCGTGTGCGCCACGACCACCTCGTGCCGTGCCGTCGGCAGACAGTCCGCGTGCCGCCCCGGCCGCCGGATCAGCGCCACCCGCACCCCGGTGCCCGCCGCGGCCGCGTCCAGCGCCCGCCCCGTCGCCGGGTCCAGATGGCTCTCCCCGAGTGCCTTCGCGCCCCACGGCCCGTTCTGCTCCACCAGCAGCCAGGTGGTCGCCACCGCGGCGGTGGCGGTCAGCGGCTCCGACAGTTCACGCGACAACGTCGCACAGGTGCTCACCCGGGCAAGGCTACCCTCGGCACCCGCCGTGCCCCCGAACGACGGAGGAGGGGTGCCGGACGACTCCGGCACCCCTCCTCCACCACGCCTGCGCCCTACGCCGGCCCGGCCACCACCGCGATCGGCGCCGTCACCGGCGTGCCCGAACCGTCACGGCGCGGGTCGCGCTCCGGCAGGTCCACCGGCGCGCCCTTGTCGGACGCCGCCCGGGCCGGGGCCACGCCCGCCCAGGCGAACGTCAGACCGTCCTCGCCGCGCAGGAACCGCTGGCAGCGCACGCCGCCCGTCGCCCGGCCCTTGCGCGGGTACTGCTCGAACGGCGTCACCTTCCACGACGTCTGCTCCTCGCCGGCCAGCGTCCCCGACGCCCCCGCCACCGAGACCACCACCGCGTCCGCCGCCGGATCCACCGCCGTGAACGACAGCACCCGCGCCCCGTCGGACAGCTTGATCCCCGCCATGCCGCCCGCCGGACGGCCCTGCGGGCGCACCTGCCCCGCCGGATAGCGCAGCAGCTGCGCGTCCGAAGCGATGAAGACCAAGTCCTCCTCGCCGGTGCGCAGTTCGACCGCGCCCACCAGCTCGTCACCCTCCTTGAGGGCGATCACCTCGAACTCGTCCTTGTTCGCCGGCCACTCCGGCACCACCCGCTTCACCACGCCCTGCACCGTGCCCAGCGCCAGCCCCGGCGAGGACTCGTCCAACGTGGTCAGCGCCAGCGCCCGCTCCCCGGCCTCCAGCCGCAGGAACTCGCCCACCGCGGCCCCGCCGGCCAGCGTCGGCGACGGCGTCGGCGGCAGTGCCGGCAGATCGATCACCGGCAGCCGCAGCACCCGGCCCGCCGACGTCACCACACCCACGTCCGCCCGCGCCGTCGCCGGCACCGCCGACACGATCACGTCGTGCTTCGACCGCTTCTCCGACAGCTCGAACGGCTCCCCGTCCGCCGTCCGCGCCAGCAGGCCCGTCGACGACAGCAGCACCCGGCACGGGTCGTCCGCCACCTCCAGCGGCACCGACAGCGCCGCCGACGGCGCCGCCCCCGCCTCCAGCAGCACCGTCCGCCGCTCCGTCCCGAACTGCTTCGCCACCGCGCCGAGTTCGGACGACACCACGCTGCGCAGCCGGGAGTCGGAGTCCAGGATCTCGGTCAGCTCCGCGATCTCCGCGTTCAGCTTCGCCTTCTCCTGCTCCAGCTCCACCCGGTCGAACCGGGTCAGCCGCCGCAGCGGAGTGTCCAGGATGTACGCCGTCTGCGTGTCCGACAGCGAGAAGCGCTCCATCAGGCGCTCCTTCGCCTGCCCCGCGTTGTCACTCGACCGGATGATCGCGATGACCTCGTCGATGTCGAGCAGCGCGACCAGCAGACCGTCGACCAGGTGCAGCCGCTCCTCCCGCTTGCGCCGGCGGAAGTCGCTGCGCCGCCGCACCACGGTGAACCGGTGGTCGACGTAGACCTCCAGCAGCTCCTTCAGCCCCAGCGTCAGCGGCTGGCCGTCCACCAGCGCCACGTTGTTGATGCCGAAGGTCTCCTCCATCGGCGTCAGCTTGTACAGCTGCTCCAGCAGCGCCTCCGGCACGAAGCCGTTCTTCACCTCGATCACCAGCCGCAGCCCGTGCTCGCGGTCGGTCAGGTCCTTGACGTCCGCGATGCCCTGCAGCTTCTTCGCGTTGACCAGGTCCTTGATCTTCGAAATGACCTTCTCCGGGCCGACGTTGTACGGCAGCTCGGTCACCACGATGCCCTTGCGGCGCGCCGTCACCGCCTCCACCGTCGTGGTCGCCCGGATCTTGAACGTGCCGCGGCCCGACTCGTACGCGTCCCGGATCCCCGACAGGCCCACGATCCGCCCGCCCGTCGGCAGGTCCGGACCGGGCACGAACCGCATCAGCGTGTCCAGGTCCGCGGTCGGGTGCTTGATCAGGTGCCGGGCCGCCGCCACCACCTCGGACAGGTTGTGCGGCGGCATGTTCGTCGCCATGCCGACCGCGATGCCCGTCGCGCCGTTCACCAGCAGGTTCGGGAACGCCGCCGGCAGCGCCAACGGCTCCTGCTCGCTGCCGTCGTAGTTCGGACCGAAGTCGACGGTGTCCTCGTGGATCGACTCCACCATCGCCATCGACGCCGCCGTCAGCCGCGACTCCGTGTAGCGCATCGCCGCCGGCGGGTCGTCGTTGCCCAGCGAACCGAAGTTCCCGTGCCCGTCGATCAGCGGCAGCCGCATCGAGAACGGCTGCGCCATCCGGACGACCGAGTCGTAGATCGACGCGTCGCCGTGCGGGTGCAGCCGGCCCATCACCTCGCCCACCACACGGGCGCACTTCACGTGCGCGCGGTCCGGCCGCAGGCCCATCTCGTTGGCCTGGTACAGGATCCGGCGGTGCACCGGCTTCAGACCGTCCCGCGCGTCCGGAAGCGCACGCGAGTAGATCACCGAGTAGGCGTACTCCAGGAAGGAGCCCTGCATCTCGTCCACGACGTCGACATCGAGGATCCGCTCCTCGAAGTCTCCGGGCGGCGGGGTCTGCGAACTGCGGCGGGCCATCGCGGCGGGGCTCCCTTACGTCTCGCTTGCTGTGTCTCGGTCAGTCTCTGACGTCCATCCACCGACCCCCGTCAACAGGGCTCGGCGCCCCCATTGTGGACCCTCGCGCCGACACTCCCGGCCAGCGCCCCTCTTCCGCCCCTGGCGAACGCCCCGTCTGCGCGGGACACGAACACGCCCCCCGCGCGTTGCACCACAATGGGGGACGCCACACGAACCCCGACATCGACGACGGGAAGGACCCGAGCGCATGGCCAACCCGGCCCCCGCATCCGCCTCCACCGGAGGACATGGCGCTGCCATCGCCATCACCGAGCACCGCCTGGCCAACGGCCTGCGCGTCGTCCTCTCCGAGGACCACCTCACCCCGGTCGCCGCGGTCTGCCTCTGGTACGACGTGGGCTCCCGGCACGAGGTCAAGGGCCGCACCGGCCTCGCCCACCTCTTCGAGCACCTCATGTTCCAGGGCTCCGCCAACGTCTCCAACAACGGGCACTTCGAGCTCGTCCAGGGCGCCGGCGGCTCGCTCAACGGCACCACCAGCTTCGAGCGCACCAACTACTTCGAGACCATGCCCGCCCACCAGCTGGAGCTCGCCCTCTGGCTGGAGGCCGACCGCATGGGCTCGCTGCTCGCCGCCCTCGACGAGACGTCCATGGAGAACCAGCGCGACGTCGTCAAGAACGAGCGCCGTCAGCGCTACGACAACGTCCCCTACGGCACCGCCTTCGAGAAGCTCACCGCGCTCTCGTTCCCCGACGGCCACCCGTACCACCACACCCCGATCGGCTCCATGGCCGACCTCGACGCCGCCACCCTCGACGACGCCCGCGCGTTCTTCCGCACCTACTACGCGCCCAACAACGCCGTCCTCACCGTCGTCGGCGACATCGACCCCGAGCAGACCATCGCCTGGGTCGAGAAGTACTTCGGCAGCATCCCCTCCCACGACGGCAAGCAGCCGCCTCGCTCCGGCGAACTCCCCGACACCATCGGCAGCGAACTGCGCGAGCACGTCCACGAGGACGTCCCCTCCCGCGCCCTGATGGCCGCCTACCGCCTCCCGCACGACGGCACCCGCGACGCCGACGCCGCCGACCTCGCCCTCACCATCCTCGGCAGCGGCGAGTCCAGCCGCCTCTACAACCGGCTCGTCCGCCGCGACCGCACCGCCGTCGCCGCCGGCTTCGGCCTGCTCCGCCTCGCCGGCGCCCCCAGCCTCGGCTGGCTCGACGTCAAGACCTCCGGCGACGCCACCATCGAGCAGATCGACGCCGCCGTCGACGAGGAACTCGCCCGCTTCGCCGCCGAAGGCCCCACCCCCGAGGAACTCGAACGGGCCCAGGCCCAGATCGAGCGCGAATGGCTCGACCGGCTCACCACCGTCGCCGGCCGCGCCGACGAACTCTGCCGCTACGCCGTCCTGTTCGGTGACCCCAAGCTCCTGAACGACGCCCTCCCCAAGGTCCTCGACATCACCGCCGAGGAGGTCCAGGCCGTCGCCAAGGCCCGGCTCCACCCCGACAACCGGGCCGTCCTCGTCTACGAGCCCACCACGGCCGACGACACCGACGCCCCCGCCGCCACCGATGAGGAGGGTGCCGCCGCATGAGCACCGACTACGTCCCCGCCATGACGTTCCACCCCCAGCCCGAGCCCGGCACCCCCGGCCCCTGGGCCTTCCCCGCCCCCGAGCGCGCCGCCCTCGGCAACGGCATCACCGTCCTGCACTGCCACCGGCCCGGCCAGCAGCTCGTCGCCGTCGAGGTCCTCCTCGACGCCCCGCTCGCCGCCGAACCCGACGGCCTCGACGGCATCGCCGCCATCCTCGCCCGCGCCCTCAGCGAGGGCACCGACACCCTCACCGCCGAGGAGTACGCCGCCGAACTCGAACGCGCCGGCGCCACCCTCGACGCCCACGCCGACCACCCCTGCATCCGCGTCTCCCTGGAGGTCCCCGCCTCCCGCCTGCAGCGCGGCCTCTCCCTGCTCGCCGACGCCCTGCGCGCCCCCGCCCTCCCCGAGGACGAGATCGAGCGCCTCGTCGCCAACCGCCTCGACGAGATCGTCCACGAGCAGGCCAACCCCGCGCGGCGCGCCGCCAAGGCCCTCTACGCCGAGCTCTTCGACGGCGCCGACCGCCTCTCCCGGCCCCGCAGCGGCACCGCCGACACGGTCAAGGCCATCGACCGGGCCGCCGTCAAGGCCTTCTACGACGCCCACGTGCGCCCCGCCACCGCCACCGTCGTCGTGGTCGGCGACCTCACCGGCACCGACCTGCCCGCCCTCCTGGAGAGCACCCTCGGCACCTGGACCGGCAACACCGCCGAACCCTCCGCCCACGCCCCCGTCACCGCCGACGACCGCGGCCGCGTCGTCATCGTCGACCGCCCCGGCTCCGTCCAGACCCAACTCCTCATCGGCCGCATCGGCCCCGACCGCCACGACCCCCTCTGGGCCGCCCAGATCCTCGGCACCTACTGCCTCGGCGGCACCCTCACCTCCCGCCTCGACCGCGTCCTGCGGGAGGAGAAGGGCTACACCTACGGCGTCCGCTCCTTCGCCCAGCCGCTGCGCTCCGCCGCCGACGGCAGCGGCCGCTCGCTGCTCGCCATCAGCGGCTCGGTGGACACCGCCTCCACCGCCCCGGCGCTCGCCGACACCTGGACCATCCTGCGCACCCTCGCCGCCGAGGGCCTCACCGACGCCGAGCGCGACGAGGCCGTGCAGTTCCTGGTCGGCGTCGCCCCGCTGAAGTACGAGACCGCGGGCTCGGTCGCCGGCACCCTGGCCGACCAGGTCGAGCAGTACCTCGCGGACGACTACCAGGCCGAGGTCTACCGGCAGCTCGCCGAACTGCCCACCGCCGCCGCCACCGAGGCCGTCGTCGCCGCCTTCCCGCCGGACCGCCTGGTCACCGTGCTGGTCGGCGACGCCTCCGTCATCGCCGACGACGTGCGGGCCCTCGGCATCGGCGAGGTCACCGTCGTCAGCTGACCCCGCGGTTCCCGTGCGGCCCGGTGGAGCACCCGCTCCGCCGGGCCGTCGCGTTGTTAAATCCGTTGCGGGCCAGCGGCGTTCCGTGGATAGATATCCCCGGCACAGACGGACGAACGACGACGAACGAAGGGAGGCGGTCACCATGCGGGTCGAGCGAGCCATACGCCGACGCTCCCCAAGGCCGTCCTCCCCCTGTGCCCAGGGCGCCTGAGCCCCACCCCCGAACTTCCCCGAGCCGCACCGGGCTTCTTCGCGCGGCACCCCCTTCCCCGAACCACCCGACCGCTGGAGGTCGTTCAACCATGACGTACACCGAGGTGCCCGGAATCCGGGTCCCGATCCGGATGTGGACCGACCCGGCCACCGTCGAGGGCCAGGCCCTGCAGCAGCTGCGCAACATCAGCTCCCTGCCCTGGCTGCACGGCCTCGCCGTGATGCCCGACGTCCACCTGGGCAAGGGCGCGACCGTCGGCTCCGTCATCGCCATGAAGGGCGCCGTCTGCCCGGCGGCGGTCGGCGTCGACATCGGCTGCGGCATGAGCGCGGTGAAGACCTCCCTCACCGCCGAGGACCTCCCCGACGACCTGTCCCGCCTCCGCTCCAAGATCGAGCAGGCCATCCCGGTCGGCCGCGGCCTCCACACCGACCCCGTCGACCCCACCAAGCTGCACGGCCTCCGGACGGCGGGCTGGGACGACTTCTGGCACCGCTTCGACGGCGTGGCCGGGGAGGTCAAGTGGCGCCGCGAGCGGGCGATGCAGCAGATGGGGACGCTCGGGGGAGGGAATCACTTTTGCGAGGTTTGCGTCGATATGTCCGGTTCTGTATGGCTGATGCTGCACTCCGGCTCGCGCAACATCGGCAAGGAACTGGCTGAGCACCACATGGGCGTCGCCCGCTCGCTGCCGCACAACCAGGGCCTGATCGACCGGGACCTCGCGGTCTTCATCGCGGAGACCCCGCAGATGGCTGCTTACCGGCAGGACCTCTTCTGGGCCCAGGAGTACGCCAAGAACAACCGCGCGGTGATGATGGCGCTGTTCCAGGACGTCGTCCGCCGCGAGTTCACCAAGGCGAAGGTCGCCTTCGACGAGGTCATCAGCTGCCACCACAACTACGTGGCGGAGGAGACGTACGACGGTGTCGACCTGCTCGTGACCCGCAAGGGCGCGATCAGGGCCGGTGCGGGCGACTACGGGATCATCCCCGGCTCGATGGGCACCGGCTCCTACATCGTCCGCGGTCTCGGCAACGAGGCGGCGTTCAACTCGGCCTCGCACGGCGCTGGCCGCAAGATGAGCCGGACCGCGGCGAAGAAGCGTTTCTCCACGCAGGACCTGGTCGAGCAGACCAAGGGTGTGGAGTGCCGTAAGGACAGCGGCGTCGTGGACGAGATCCCAGGCGCCTACAAGTCCATCGAGAAGGTCATCGAGCAGCAGAAGGACCTCGTCGAGGTGGTCGCCCACCTCAAGCAGGTCGTCTGCGTCAAGGGCTGATCAACGTCAACAGGGGTGCCGCCACGGTGTGGCGGCACCCCTGTCGGGTCGGTCGAGTTGGCTCAGGCCGCGGCCGGGAGCTCGTCGAGGCCTTCCTGGACGAGCTTGGCGAGGCGGTCCAGGGCGTCGTCGGCGTTGTCGGCGTCGGAGGCGAGGATGACCTCGTCGCCGCCCTGGGCGCCGAGGCCGAGCAGGCCGAGCATGGAGGCGGCGTTGACGGGGTTGCCGCCGGGCTTGGCGATGGTGATCGGCACGCCGGTGGCCGTGACGGCCCGGACGAAGACGGAGGCGGGACGGGCGTGCAGGCCCTCGGCCCAACCGATGGTGACGCGGCGCTCAGCCATGAGACGTGCCTTTCCGGTGAAGCTGGTTACGGCCGTGCTCGGGGAAGCGGCCATGTTGTCTAGACCAGTGTTGCACGCAGGCGGCCCCTGCGAGCCGCCGCGTTCGGGACTTGTGATTGTTTCTTTTCGGGGCATAAGGCCCGGCCAGCGGCCCTGCCCACCCTGCTGCCAGTGTGCGCCCGGCGCCATTCGGCTCGCTGCCGGATAACCTGACGAATGTGGACGACTCCGCAGTGGCGCAGCCCGAGCAGGACCCCGGTGACCGGGGGGAATCCGGACCGGATTACCCCCAGCACTGGGAGGCCGACATCCTGCTGCGGGACGGCGGTACGGCCCGCATCCGGCCGATCACGCCGGAGGACGCGGAGCGTCTGGTGGAGTTCTACGCACAGGTGTCGGACCAGTCCAAGTACTTCCGTTTCTTCGCCCCCTATCCCCGGTTGTCGGAGAAGGACGTCCGCCGTTTCACCCACCACGACTTCGTGGACCGGGTGGCGCTGGCGGTGGTGGTCCGGGACCGTTTCATCGCGACCGTCCGCTACGACCGGATCGACGCGCAGGGCCGTCCGTCCGAGGCCGGGACGGACGCCGAGGTGGCGTTCCTGGTGCAGGACGCCCATCAGGGCCGCGGGGTGGCCTCGGCGCTGCTGGAGCACATCGCGGCGGTGGCGCAGGAGCGCGGGATCCGCCGGTTCCAGGCGGAGGTGCTGCCGGAGAACCGGAAGATGGTGAAGGTCTTCACCGATGCCGGCTACACGCAGCGCCGCAGTTTCACCGACGGTGTGGTGCACCTGGAGTTCGATCTTGAGCAGACGGACCGTTCGCTGGCGGTGATGCGGGCGCGCGAGCACCGGGCGGAGGCGAAGTCGGTGCAGCGGCTGCTGACCCCGCGGTCGGTGGCGGTGATCGGGGTGTCGCGCAATCCGCAGACGGTGGGCCGGGCGATCCTGCGGGACCTGTTGGGCAGTGCCGACGACACGCGCCCGGTGTACGCGGTGAACCGCAACGCCCCGCCGGGCACCGGGCTGGACGGCGTCCCGGTGCACCGTTCGGTTCTGGACATTCCCGGGCCGGTGGATCTCGCGGTGATCGCCGTCCCGGAGGGGGCCGTCCCGGCGGCTGTCGCCGAGTGCGGCGCGCACGGGGTGCAGGGCCTGGTGGTGGTGACCGCCGGGTACGCGGAGACCGGTCCGGAGGGCCGGGACCGCCAGCGCGCGCTGGTGCGCCAGGCGCGGGCGGCGGGGATGCGGGTGATCGGCCCGAACGCCTTCGGCTTGATCAACACCGATCCGGGCCGCCCGTTGAACGCCTCGCTGGCCCCGCAGCTGCCGGGCCGGGGCGGGTTCGGGATCTTCTGCCAGTCCGGCGCGATCGGGGTGGCCCTGCTGGAGTCGGCGCACCGCCGGGGCCTGGGGGTGTCCTCCTTCGCCTCGGTGGGCAACCGGTCGGACGTCTCCGGGAACGACTTCCTGCAGTACTGGGCGGAGGACGAGGCCACCGAGGTGGTGCTGCTCTACCTGGAGTCCTTCGGCAACCCGCGCAAGTTCACCCGGATCGCGCGCCGGCTGGCCGCGGTGAAGCCGGTCGTGGTGGTGAAGGGCGCCCGGCACACCGGCAGCCTGCCGCCGGGCCACGCGGTGCCGGCGACCGCGACGGGGCTGCGTGACGCGACGGTGGACGCGCTGTTCGAGCAGGCGGGCGTGATCAGGGTGGAGACGATCACCGAGCTGTACGACACCGGGGAGCTGCTGGCCCTGCAGCCGCTGCCGCCGGGGGACCGGGTCGCGGTGGTCGGCAACTCGGACTCGCTGGGCCTGCTGACCTACGACGCCTGCCTGAGCGCGGGCCTGCGGCCGCGCACGCCGGTGGACCTGACCACGGCCGCGACGGGCGAGAACTTCCGGATCGCGCTGGACGTGGCACTGGCCGATCCGGCGGTGGACGCGGTGATCGCGGTGGCGATCCCGCCGATCGGCACGTCCGCGCACGCCTTCATGGGCGGCCGGCTGACCGGTCCGGACGATCCGGAGATGGGTTCGGACGATCCGGAGATCGCCGAAGCACTGCTCGAAGCCAGCGGAAGGGCAAGGGAGTTGGGCAAGCCGCTGGTGCTCGCCCATCTGGCGTTGACCGATCTGCCGGTCCGGCTGCGCCCGGGGGGCGTGCCGGCGTTCGCGGCGCCGGAGCGGGCGGTGCGGGCGCTGGCGCACGCGGTGCACTACGCGCAGTGGCGGCGCCGGACGGCCGAGGCGGAGGAGACGGCCCGGGTGCCCGAGCTGGACCGGATCGACGAGCCGGGCGCCCGGGCGCTGGTCGAGGCGGCGTTGAGCACCCGGACGGCGATCGCCGCGCGGACGCAGCCGGGCGGCGCCCGGATCACCCTGCCGGACGCGGGGGCCCGTGAGCTGCTGGCGCGCTACGGCATCGACGTCTTCCCGGCGCTGCCGGCGCCGGACGAGGAGGCGGCCGTGCGGGCCGCGGCGACACTCGGCTATCCGGTGGCGTTGAAGGCCACCGCCCCGCATCTGCGCCACCGCCCGGACCTGGGCAGCGTGCGGCTGGACCTGACCGGCGAGCCCGGGCTGCGCCGGGCGCACCGCGAGCTGGACGCGCTGCTGGGCGGTGCGGCGCAGGCGGAGCTGGTGGTGCAGCGGCTGGCGCCGCGCGGGGTGGACACCGTGATCGGTGCCACGGTGGATCCGGCGGTCGGCGCGATCCTGTCGTTCGGCCTGGCGGGGGCGCCCGCCGAGCTGCTGGGCGACGTGGCGCACCGGTTGGTCCCGGCGACCGACCAGGAGGTGGCCGGGCTGGTCCGGGAGGTGCGGGCGGCGCCCCTGCTGTTCGGTTGGCGGGGTGCGGAGGCGGTGGACACCGGCGCGTTGGAGGAGTTGCTGCTGCGGGTGTCGCAGTTGGTGGACGACGTGCCGGAGATCGCCTCGGTGGATCTCGAACCGGTGGTCGTGGCCCCGTACGGGCTGGCGATCCTGGGGGCGCGGGTGCGGATCGCGCCGCTGCCCGTCCGTAGCGATCTGGGCCCGCGCGCGATGAGCACCCTGTAACCTTCCTTGGTTGCGCCTGCCTGTGGGCGCTGTTGTCCGAAGCTCGGCGCCGTGCCGCCCGCTTCGTCGGCGGACCATGCCAGGATGGAGTTATGGCGAAGACCGGTACCACCAGCACTCAGGACCTGCGCTCGGCGATCGAGCGCAGCGGTTACTACCCGGCCCTGGTGTCCGAGGCGGTCGAGGCCGCGGTGGGCCCGGAGCCGATCAGCTCCTACCTGGTGCACCAGGAGACGACCTTCGACGCCAACGAGGTGCGTCGGCACGTGACGGTGCTGGTGCTGACCCCGACGCGGTTCGTGGTGAGCCACACCGACGAGCAGTCGGGGGACGCGGGCAGTCCGGCGGTGCCGTTCGCGACGACGTCGACGGAGAGTGTCCGGCTGGACCGGATCGGTTCGGTCGTGCTGAGCCGGATGGTCGCGAACCCGGAGACGTACACGCCGGGGACGCTGCCGCGCGAGGTGGTGCTGACGATCGGCTGGGGTGCGGTGCAGCGGCTGGACCTGGAGCCCGCGGGCTGTTCGGACCCGAACTGCGAGGCTGACCACGGCTACACCGGTTCGGCGACGGCTGACGATCTCTCACTGCGGGTGAGCGAGGCCGGTGACGGCCCGGAGACGGTGGCCCAGGCACTGGTGTTCGCCCGCGCGCTCTCCGACGCGACGATCAGCAACGGCCCGCGGGTCTGAGCGCCGCCGCCTTCGACTGCTACGAATCCGGTTTCATGTCCTTCGCACCTTCCGGCGGCTTCGACGCCTTCGAGATCCTCGACCCGGCCGCGGCTCCCGCGCCCCCGTACGGCAGCGGTTCGCTCTGCGACCTGTTGCCCTCGGTGGCGGCGGGCCTGGGCGTTCCGGGTTTCACCGCGACCCTGCCGATCGCCCCGGCGGACCGGGTGGTGGTGTTCCTGGTGGACGGCCTGGGCTGGGAGCTGCTGCTGCGGCACCCTGAGTACGCGCCGTTCCTGTCCTCGCTGGCCGGGAGTTCGATGGGTGGTTCGGGCCGCCCGCTGACCGCCGGTTTCCCGTCGACCACGGCGACCTCGCTGGCCTCGGTCGGCACCGGCACCCCGCCGGGGCTGCACGGTCTGGCCGGGTACACGGTCGCGGTGCCGGGCGCCGGTTATCTGATGAACCAGCTGCGTTGGCAGCCGCACACCGACCCGCACGTCTGGCAGCCGTACCCGACGGTCTTCGAGCGGACGGACGCCGCCGGGGTGGCGACCGCGCAGGTGTCCTCCCCGCTGTTCTCGCAGACGCCGCTGACCAGGGTGGCGCTGTCCGGCGGAACCTTCCTGGGCCGGACCACGGGCGAGGAGCGGATGGACCTGGCGGCCTCCTGGCTGGCCGAGCACGACCGGGCGCTGGTCTACACGTACGTCAGCGAGCTGGACGGTGCGGGCCACCGCTTCGGGGTGGACTCGGACGAGTGGCGGATGACCCTGGACGCGGTGGACCGGCTGGCCCGCCGGCTGGCCGAGCGGCTGCCGCCGCGGTCGGCGATGTACGTGACCGCCGACCACGGCATGATCGACATCGCGCCGGAGGACCGGATCGACTTCGACGAGGACTGGGAGCTGGGCGCCGGCGTGGCCCTGCTGGGCGGCGAGGGCCGGGCCCGGCACGTCTACGCGGTGCCCGGTGCGGCGGCCGACGTGTTCGCGGTCTGGAGCGAGGTGCTGGGCGACCGGATGTGGGTGGCCACCCGGGACCAGGCGATCGCGGCGGGCTGGTTCGGTCCGGTCGTGGACGAGCGGGTGTACGGGCGGATCGGCGACGTGGTGGCCGCGGCGCGGGACGACATCGCGATCACCGCCTCCCGCAACGAGCCGGGCGAGTCCGCGATGATCGGTCTGCACGGTTCGATGACCCCGGTCGAGCAGTTCGTGCCGCTGCTCGAAGTTCGCGGCTGAGCCAGGTCCTTGACTCTTCTGTGCCCGAACTCCCCTGATGTGAAAGGCCTTTGCTCCACCCATGGCTGAACTGGTGTTCTTCTCGGGCACGATGGACTGCGGCAAGTCGACGCTGGCGCTGCAGATGGACCACAACCACTCCGCCCGCGGCCGGCAGGGCCTCATCCTGACCCGCCACGACCGGGCCGGTGCGGCGACCATCTCCAGCCGGCTGGGCCTGCGGGCGGACGCGGTCGAGGTGACGGACGACTTCGACTTCCACGCGTACGTGGTGCACCGGCTCTCGGCGGGCGGCCGGGTGGACTACCTGATCTGCGACGAGGCGCAGTTCTTCGCCGCTGAGCAGGTCGACCAGTTGGCCCGGGTGGTGGACGAACTCGACATCGACGCCTACACGTTCGGGATCACCACGGACTTCCGCACCCGGCTGTTCCCCGGCTCCCAGCGGCTGATCGAGCTGGCCGACCGGGTGGAGGTGCTCCAGGTCGAGGCGCTGTGCTGGTGCGGTGCGCGGGCGACGCACAACGCCCGGACGGTGGGCGGGGTGATGGTGGTCGAGGGCGCCCAGGTGGTGGTCGGCGACATCTCGGTGAACGAGGACGAGGTCGGGTACGAGGTGCTCTGCCGCCGGCACCACCGCCGCCGGCTGACCGCCGCGACGGCCCGGGCCTCGGTGCTCTCCCCGGACGTGCTGCCCTTCGAGCAGCAGGTCTGAGTCCTGTCCTGGGCGCGCTAGCGGAGTTCCAGCACCGAGAAGTGCCCGCCCTGCGGGTCGGACAGCCGGGCGGCGCGGCCGCGGGCGGTGTCGTGCGGTGGGACCAGGACGCGGCCGCCGAGTCCGACGGCGTGCCGGGCGGTGGCGTCGGCGTCGCGGACGGCGAAGTGGACCCGCCAGCGGGGCGGATGGCCGCGCAGTTCGGCGCGGTGCCGGATGCCGGCGACCGGTTGCCCGTGCACGAGTAGCGCGGACTCGTCGTCGGCGTGCCGGACGGGGCGGTCGAGTACGGCGGTGTAGAAGGCGACGGCGCCGTCGGTGTCGGGGGTGAGCAGTTCGGTCCAGGCCGGTCCGCCGGGTTCGGGCCCGGCCTCCCGGCCGGTGTGCTCCTCGCCCTGCCAGAGGCCGAAGACGGCGCCGGAGACGTCGGCGGCGATGGCCATCCGCCCGGCGCGTTCGGCCTGGAGCGGCCCGACGGCCACGGTTCCGCCGCAGGAGCGCACCAGTTGGGCGGTGTGGTCGGCGTCGTCGACGGCGAAGTAGGTGGTCCACTGCACCGGGAAGCCGGTGGCGGTGGAGACGCCGAGGCCGGCGACCGGTGCCCCGTCGAGTTCGGCGCGGACGTAGGCGCCGAGCTGGCCGGGGCCCGGGGTGTAGGTCCAGCCGAGCAGGTCGGCGTAGAACGCGCGGGCGCCGGCCAGGTCGTCGGTCAGCAGGCTGACCCAGCAGGGGGTGCCCTGGGCCAGTCGGAGTTCCACCGCGGGCAATGCGGGCCTCCTCATGGGTGGTTGGCGCAATGGGTGGTTGGCGCACGGAAATCCTCGCGCGCGAGGGTGATGCTTCCACTCTGGCGCGCGTCGAACCCTCGGGCCGCGCGGAAATTCCGGCAAAGAGCGCACAAAGAGCGGCGGGTTGGCGGCGCTGCGCGACAATGGCCGCCATGACCACCTACAACGACGGTTCCCCGCTGATCTCCGCGGCCGGGCTGGCGCAGGCGCTCGCCTCCGCGCGCCCGCCGGTGCTGTTGGACGTGCGCTACCGGCTGGTCGGTGCCGCGCAGTCCGGCCCGACCGCCGTCGAGGAGTACCGGGCCGGGCACCTGCCCGGCGCCCGCTTCGTCGATCTGGACCGGGACCTCGCGGCCCCGCCGGGCGCCCCCGGCCGGGGCGGCCGCCACCCGCTGCCAGACCCGGAGGAGTTCGGCGCGGCGATGCGCCGCCTGGGGGTGGACTCCGACCGCCCGGTGGTGGTGTACGACGGCGCGGCCTCGCTGGCGGCGGCCCGCGCCTGGTGGCTGCTGCGCTGGGCCGGGCACCGGGACGTCCGGGTGCTGGACGGCGGGTACGCGGCCTGGTCGGCGGCCGGACTGCCGGTGACGGCGGAGGTTCCGGCGCCGGCGGAGGGTGATTTCAAGCCGGTCCCGGGGCAGCTGCCCGTGGTGGACGCGGACGGCGCGGCGGCCTGGGCGCGCGGTGCGCTGCTGCTGGACGCCCGGGCGGGGGACCGCTACCGGGGCGAGAGCGAGCCGGTGGACCCGCGCGCCGGGCACATCCCGGGCGCGGTGTCGGCGCCGACGGCCGAGAACGTGGCGGCCGACGGGCGGTTCAGGTCGGCCGCGGAGCTGACGGCGCGGTTCCGTGCGCTGGGCGCGGGTGAGCGGGAGACGGCGGTGTACTGCGGCTCGGGGGTGACGGCGGCGCACCAGATCCTGGCGCTGGAGGTGGCGGGCCTGCCGGCGACGCTGTACCCGGGGTCGTGGAGCGAGTGGTCGAGCGACGAGGCCCGCCCGGTGGCGGTGACCGACCAGCCGGGCTGAGTCCGGGCGTGCGTCAGGGGCGGGAGGCCCGGCCTCCCGCCCCTGACGTCAGGGCTGCTACTCCTGCTTCTTGCGCCGGCTGCCGAAGACGATCTCGTCCCAGCTGGGCACGGTGGCCCGGCGGCCGGGCCGGACGCCGTCCGCCTCGGCCTGGCGGTCGGTGGTGCCGACCAGGCGCTCGCGGTGCGGGGCGACGGCCCGCGGCATCAGGATGTCGGCGTAGGCCGAGCCCGCGCCGACCGCCGGTGCGGCGGCTGCGGCCGCCTCCTCGCTCTCCTCGGCGACCTCTGCGGGCACCGGTTCGATCGGGGCGGGGCCGACGGCGAGGTCGCCACGGAAGGCGGGGACCACGTCGAGCAGGCTGGTCAGGGAGTCCCTGGACTCGGCGGTGGCCTCGCGGGACTCGCGGACTTCGCGGGCGGACATGATGCGGTCGGCGGAGGGCCGGTCGATCATCGGGCGGGGCGGCCGGTCCTGGGGGAGCCGGGCGATCCGCGGGATGAACGGGAAGACCGACTCCTCCTCGCGCTCGACGTTCTCGCCGATCAGCGCGCGGGCCTCGTCGTCGTTGGGCTGGACCAGGCGCCGGGGCGGGTCGTACGTCCAGGAGGCGCTGCGGCCCTCGTCGTCGGCACGGTAGGCGAGGATGACCTCCCAGGTGCCGTCGTCGCGCCGCCAGGAGTCCCAGCGTTCGGTGTCCTTCTCGGCGCCGCGCAGCGCGAGCCGCTCGGCGACGGCCTCGCCGAGCTGGGGCCCGGTGGATTCGCCGTTGCGGCGGATGGCGGTCTTGCGGGCGCGTTCGGCCATGAAGGCGCGCTCGGCGAGGACCGGACCCTCGAAGCGGCGGACCCGGTCGACGGAGATGCCGGCGGCCTGGGCGACCTCCTCGGCGGAGGCACCGGCTCGTATCCGGGCCTGGATGTCCCGGGGCCGCAGATGGCTCTCGACCTCGATCTCGATCTGGCCGAGGCGCGGACGATCCCCGCGGATGGCGGCGCGCAGCCGCTCGTCGATGGGAAGGGTGTACTCCGTGCTGTCGGCAGCCTTGAGCACCAGCCGTGTGCCGTCGTTGCTGACGGCCACAACCCGCAGTTCGGGCACGGTTACCTCCCGGGTGGTGCCTGCCGACGTCACCTGCGTCGCTGCTCCCGTACTGAGTGTGGCCTGCCCACTCGCGACTGGCCACAACCTTGCTGAGTTCCCCGGCGTGTCGGGCATACGCCCGGTCACGCCGCTGTGGCACGGTTGCCTTTTTGCCACGCCATCCGTCGACGTCGCGCCTGGGTGCCCCGGCCGTCCTCGCACGCGGAGTGTTCGCGACGGTCCGGGACGGGCGTCGCCGTGCGTGCCTGTTCCGTGGCTCTTCGTCAAGCTGCCGGTGTGGGCGCAGTCGACAAGTCGACCCAAGGCTCAGGCTTTACGAACAGTACTCCATTCGTGGCATCCGAAGGGGCGGCTCGCCGCTCAAGTCTCCCGCGATTCACGGGAATCTCAAGAGTGCATGCCCCCAACGGCGGACCACCGGCGGGTGAACGGTGATCATCTTCACATATATCGGGGCCGGAGAACCGCATTTTCGTCCCTTGTGTCCTTCTTTGGGCAAGATGGAGTGACTTGTTCGAGGAACAGTCGTACGGACCGAGGGATGTTGATGCCGGAGCGGAGCCCCGCCGAGGAGGGCGGCAAGAAGGAGCGCAAGCGGATCGATCTGAGTGTGGCTCAGGTCGCGGCGAGTGCGCTGGCCACGGTGGTGGGGGCGCTGTTCGCCTCCGAACTCGGCGTGTACGGAACGATCCTGGGTGCGGCGGTGGTCAGTGTCGGGGCCACCACCGGCGGTGCGGTGTTCCAGCACATCTTCCGGCGCACCGGCGAGCAGCTGCGTGAGGCGGTGGTGGACCGGGGGCCCGGCCACGCCGTGAACGGGCTGCGCCAGGTGCCGGAGCGCCCGGTGGAGCCGGCGCCGTCGGCGATCTCCTCGGAGTGGAACGAGCCGCAGGTGGTCCGGGCGCGTCGGCGGTGGACCTGGAAGACCTACGCGGCCGTGTCGGGGCTGGTGTTCGTGGTGGCGATGACGCCGATCCTGGCGTTCGAACTGGCTACCGGGCAGCCGGTGTCGGCGACGGTGAAGGGCGAGTCGGGCAACGGCACCTCCTTCGGCGGCGTGGTGAGCCCGAAGTCCCCCTCCCCGCGGGAGGCGCCGCCGGCGGAGCGGCCCTCCACCGGCGGCGGGCACGGCTCGGAGTCCTCGCCGTCCGGCGGCGCCTCGGCCCCGTCGACGACGAGGCCGAGCCGGGAGCCGAGCACGGGCCCGAGCACGAGCCCGAGCGGTGGGGCCGGTGAGCACGGCGGCGGTACGGCCTCGCCCTCGGCGGGCCCGAGCGCGACGCCGTCGGCCGGTTCGTCGCCGACCGCGGACGGAGGGAAGCCCTCCGGCACCTCCGGCGGGGCGAGCCCGCAGCCGCCGGTGCCGAGCAACGCCCCCGCCTCCGTGGCCCCGCCGCAGCCCGCGGCGCCGACCCAGGGCGCCACCCCGTGATCAGGCGCCGAGGACCCGGCGCAGGTAGTCGTTGCCGAACACGCGCTGCGGGTCGACCTCGTCGCGCAGGGCGGTGAAGTCGCCGAAGTGCGGGTAGGCGCCGGACAGGTACTCGGCGTCCCGGGTGTGCAGCTTGCCCCAGTGCGGGCGGCCCTGGTGGGCGCACATCAGCTGTTCGACGCCGGTGAAGTAGCCCTGGTCGGCGGTGCCCCGGTAGAGGTGGACGGCGATGTAGGCGCTGTCCCGCCCGGAGGCGGTGGAGAGCCAGAGGTCGTCGGCGGGGGCGAAGCGCACCTCCACCGGGAAGCCGATCTTCCAGTCGGAGCGCTCGACCAGGGCCTTCAGTTCGCGCAGCACCCCGGCGACGGCCGCGCGCGGCACCGCGTACTCCATCTCCACGAAGCGCACCTTGCGCGGGCTGGTGAACACCCGGTGCGCGGTGTCGGTGTAGCTGCGGTCGGACCAGGCGCGGCTGGCCAGCGAGGCGATGGCGGGGATGCTGGCGGGGAAGCGCCGGCCGACCCGGCAGGCGCCCTCCCAGACGGTGTTGGAGAGGAAGTCGTCCTCCAGCCACTCCTTGAACCGGGGCAGCGGGGCGGCCGGGCCCTGGCTGCGGTTGTTGCGCTTGGTGGCGCAGCGGTCGGTGTGCGGGAACCAGTAGAACTCGAAGTGCTCGTTGACCGCGGTGAGGTCGTCCAGCCGTTCCAGCACCTCGTCGAAGGCCATCGGCTGCTCGTGCGCGGTGAGCAGGAAGGCCGGTTCGACGGCGAAGGTCAGGGCGGTGATCACGCCGAGGGCGCCGAGGCCGAGCCGGGCGCCCTGGAAGAGCCGGGGGTGCTCGGTGGGGGAGCAGCGCCGGACGCTGCCGTCGGCGAGGACGATCTCCAGGGCGCGGATCTGGGCGGCGAGCGAGCCGGAGTCGCGGCCGGTGCCGTGGGTGCCGGTGCTGGTGGCGCCGGCCACGGTCTGCACCTCGATGTCGCCCATGTTGGTGAGGGAGAGGCCGTCGGCGGCGAGGATCCGGTTGAGCCGGGCGAGCGGGAGGCCGGACTCGACGGTGATGGTGCCGGCCTCGCGGTCGATCTCGCGGACGGCGGTGAGCGCGTGCGGGCGGAGCAGGACGCCGTCGCCGGCGGAGGCGATCGAGGTGAAGGAGTGGCCGGAGCCGACGGCCTTGACGGTGCGGCCCTGTTCGGCGGCGCGCAGGATCTCCTTGGCCAGTTCCTCCGCGGTGCCGGGGGTGGCGGCCCGGGCGGGCCGGGCGCTCTGGTTCCCGGCCCAGTTGGTCCACCGGGTGGGGGTCGCGGTACTGGCCTGGGGCATGGCGCCGCCTCCTGCTCCGTGGCCGACCGGGGTCGGCGCGGTCCGGGGCGGTGGGGGCCGCCCTACCCGCGGGTAGGCCCGCGGGTAGGGAGAGATTAGTCAGTTCACCGTTCGAGGTCTACGGTCTGTTCGGCCGCTTCGGCGGGCTCGTCGACGGCGAGTCCGGCGCGCAGCCGGCCCAGTCCGGCGAGCGCGGTGACCACGCCGAAGACCCCGGCGGTCAGGGGCACCCAGTAGCCCGCGGCGGAGCCGGCGGCGTCCACCACCCAGCCGCCGGCGGAGGAGCCGACGGCGACGCCGAGGGCGAGCCCGGTGGTCGTCCAGGTCATGCCCTCGGTCAGCTGGGCGGCCGGGACGAGCCGTTCGACCAGGGCCATCGCGGTGATCAGGGTGGGGGAGATGGCGATGCCCGCGATCAGCAGCGCGCCGCCGACCGCGATCAGCCCGCCGACTCCGCGCACCGACTCGGCGACCAGCAGCAGCGGCGCCATGCTGAGCGCCATGAACAGGACGCCGGCGAAGAAGCGGCCGGCCATCGAGCCGGTGAGCTTGAGCGTGCCGAACACCACGCCGGCCAGGCAGGAGCCGAGCGCCCACAGCGCGAGGATCACGCTGGCGATGGACTTGTGCCCCTGGGTTTCGGAGTAGGCGACGGTGACGACCTCGACCGAGCCGAAGATCGCGCCGGTGGCGACGAAGGTGAGGATCAGCACCTGGAGGCCGCGGTTGAGGATCACCGAGCCGCCGGCGTGCCGGGCGCCCGGGTGGACCGGCGGTTCGGTGGCGCGCTGTCCGGCGAAGAGCAGGACGCCGACGGCGAGGAAGACCCCGGCGAGCAGGACGCCGGCCTCGGGGAAGACGGAGGTGGCCAGGCCGATGGAGAGGATCGGGCCGACGATGAAGCAGACCTCGTCGACGACGGCCTCGAAGGAGTACGCGGTGTGCAGCTTGGGGGCGTCGTCGCGGTACAGGTGGGCCCAGCGGGCGCGGACCATCGCGCCGGTGCTCGGCATGACGCCCATGCCGGCCGCGAAGACGAAGAGCGTCCAGTCCGGCGCCTTGAACCGGGCGCACAGCAGCAGGCCGACCACGGCGACGATGGTGAGCGCCATGGCCGGGACGATTATTCGGCGCTGCCCGTGCCGGTCCACCAGCCGGGAGACCTGCGGGCCGAGCAGCGCGGCGGAGATCGCCAGGGTCGCCGACACCAGGCCCGCCACCCCGTAGGAGCCTCTCAGCTGGGAGAGCATGGTCACGATGCCGATGCCGGTCATGGAGATCGGCAGTCGGGAGACGAAGCCGGTGGAGGAGAAGGCCAGACTGCCGGGGGAGGCGAATATCTGGCGGTAGCTGGACAGCACGGGAGCTCCGCGGGGGTAAGGAACGAGGCTGGCGAACACAGCTTACGTACCTTGGCAAACAGTATTTTCCGGACATCCTCGCAGCCCCGACGGGGGTCTCCGGCCCCTCAATGGCAGGATCGGTGCCATGTCCGACGCGCGCAAACCCTCACCGTCCGGCGCCGCCCCGGCAGCGCCGCAGCCGTACGACGCCCTGCTGCTGCTCTCCTTCGGCGGGCCCGAGGCCCCCGAGGACGTCGTCCCGTTCCTGGAGAACGTGACCCGGGGCCGCGGCATCCCCAAGGAGCGGCTGAAGGAGGTCGGCAAGCACTACTTCCTGTTCGGCGGGGTCAGCCCGATCAACGAGCAGAACCGCGAACTGCTCGCCGCGCTGCGCAAGGACTTCGCCGAGCACGGCCTGGACCTGCCGGTCTACTGGGGCAACCGGAACTGGGCGCCCTACCTGGTGGACACCCTGCGCGAACTGGCCGCCGACGGCCACCGCCGCGTCGCCGTCCTCGCCACCAGCGCCTACGCCGGCTTCTCGGGCTGCCGCCAGTACCGGGAGAACCTGGCCGACGCGCTGGCCGCCCTCGCCGCGGAGGGCCTGCCCGAGCTGCGGGTCGACAAGCTGCGGCACTTCTACAACCACCCCGGGTTCGTCGAGCCGATGGTCGACGCCACCCTGGCCGCCCTGGCGCGGCTGCCCGAGGACGTCCGGGCCGGCGCCCGGTTGGCGTTCACCACCCACTCCATCCCGGACGCCATGGCCGAGACCTCCGGCGCCCCGGACGACCCGGCCCGCGGCCGCCCCGGCGGCGCGTACGTCGCCCAGCACCTGGACGTCGCCCGGCTGATCGCCGAGGCCGTCGCCGAACGCACCGGCGTCGCGGACCGGCCCTGGGAGCTGGTGTTCCAGAGCCGCAGCGGCGCCCCGCACACGCCGTGGCTGGAACCGGACATCTGCGACCACCTGGAGGCCCAGCACGCCGACGGCGCGCCCGCCGTGGTGATGGTCCCGATCGGCTTCGTCTCCGACCACATGGAGGTCAAGTACGACCTCGACACCGAGGCCGTCGCCAAGGCCGCCGAACTCGGCCTGCCGGTGGCCCGCGCCGCCACCGTCGGCGCCGACCCGCGGTTCACCGCCGCGGTGCGCGAACTGGTCCTGGAGCGGGCCGCCGCCGAGCGCGGCGAGCCGGTGACCCGCTGCGCCCTCGGCGCGCTCGGCCCCAGCCACGACGTGTGCGCGGTGGCCTGCTGCCCCAACCCGCGAGCCCCCCGCCCGGCCGCCGCCGAGCGCTGACCGCCCGTCCCGTTCCCCCCCGGAGGAGAGACCCGTGCCCACCCCCGCCCTGCCCGACGACCGGCTCCTCGACGACCTGCTGGAGGTCGCCCTGGACGCGGCCCGGCAGGCCGGCGCCCTGCTGCGCGACGGCCGGCCCGCCGACCTCGGTGTGGCCGGCACCAAGAGCAGTCCGGTCGACGTGGTGACCGAGATGGACCTCGCCTCCGAGAAGCTCGTCCTGGAACTGATCACCGAGCGCCGCCCCGAGGACGGCTACCTCGGCGAGGAGGGCGCCGAGCGGCCCGGCACCAGCGGGGTGCGCTGGGTCGTCGACCCGCTCGACGGCACGGTCAACTACCTGTACGGGCTGCCCTCCTGGGCGGTCAGCGTGGCCGCCGAGCTGGACGGCCGGGCGGTCGTCGGCGTGGTGTACGCGCCGGCCCGCGGCGAGCTGTTCCACGCAGTCCTCGGGCGCGGCGCCCGGCTCGACGGCCGGCCGCTCTCCACTCGCCCGGCCCCGCCGTGGGGCCAGGCGCTGATCGGCACCGGCTTCAACTACGTCCAGTCGGTGCGGACCCGCCAGGCCGAGGTGCTGCTGTCCCTGATGCCCGAGGTGCGGGACATCCGCCGGGGCGGGGCCGCCGCGGTGGACCTGTGCGACGTCGCCGCCGGGCGGCTGGACGGCTACTACGAGCGCGGCCTCGCCCCCTGGGACCGCGCGGCCGGCTGCCTGATCGCCGCCGAGGCCGGGGCCCTGGTCGGCGGCCGCCCCGGGCACGGCCCGGACGGCGAGCTGACCGTGGCCGCCGCCCCGGGCGTGTACCAGCCACTGCAGGAGCGGCTGGCCGCGCTGCGCGCCTGGGCGGACTGAGGACGCGTCCTCAGTCCTGGACAGCGAAGAGCCCTGGCATACGGGGGATGCCAGGGCCTGGGGTTTTCGCACGACCCCCGCAGGGCCGCTGGTGCCGGAGGTCCGGCGTCGGGTCGGAAGGTCGGGTGGATCAGGCGGCGGTGCGGTGGCGCTCCAGCACGGTGTCCACGCCGTGCTCGGCGGCGAGCCGGCGGAGGTCGTCCAGCTCGGACTGCTCCACCTCGGCGAGGAACTCGTCCCCGGCCTCGATCGCGCGGTGCAGATCCTGCTCGGCGTTGGCTATGCGCTGCAGGATTCCGGCCTTGAAGGCGTCCATACGGGCCCCCTTACTGTGTCGGACGTGCACGGTCGTACGTTCTCCGCCCCGAGGAGGTGTGGCCAGCGGCAGCGCCCCGTCCGGCAGGTCGTGGATCTCCGGTCGAGCGCGGAGACGGCCTTCGGCCGCTCCCGGTGACGTCCCAGCCCCAGGGCCGGCGCGGATGAACGCACGGCGGGTGGGTGCGATCGGCCAACAGCCAGATCGCGGGTGTGAAGCTGTCCTCCCCGCCGGGGGGATGGGGAAACCTTCCGGCCCGAGAAAGTTGCCTGTGTCACAGTCCAACCGGACTGGTCCCGACACGAACGGTCATCACCCGCTGCCAACGCTCCGTGCCTGGGCGGCAGCTTATCGCTGCTTTACCGGCGGACCAGGCAGGATGGAGGCACCGTCGGAGCCGCGCGTCCGCTTCCGGGGCCGGCCTGGAGAAGGGACAACGATCGTGCGGGTTCTCGTCGTCGAGGACGAGCAGTTGCTCGCCGAGGCTGTCGCCACCGGCCTGCGCCGCGAGGCGATGGCCGTCGACGTGGTGTACGACGGGGAGGCCGCGCTCCAGCGCATCGCGGTCAACGACTACGACGTCGTGGTCCTGGACCGCGACCTCCCGCTGGTCCACGGCGACGACGTCTGCCGCAAGGTGGTCGAACAGGGCCTGGCCACCAGGGTGATCATGCTGACCGCCTCCGGCGACATCAGCGACCGGGTCGAGGGCCTGGAGATCGGCGCGGACGACTACCTTCCGAAGCCGTTCGCCTTCAGCGAACTCGTCGCCCGGGTAAGGGCGCTGGGCCGCCGCGCGACCGTCCCGCTGCCCCCGGTGCTGGAGCGGGCCGGCATCTCGCTCGACCCGGGCCGCCGCGAGGTGATCCGCGAGGGCCGCACCGTCCAGCTCGCCCCCAAGGAGTTCGCCGTCCTGGAGGTGCTGATGCGGGCCGGCGGCGCCGTCGTCTCCGCCGAGCAGCTGCTGGAGAAGGCCTGGGACGAGCACACCGACCCGTTCACCAACGTCGTGCGCGTCACCGTGATGACGCTGCGCCGCAAGCTCGGCGACCCGCCGGTGATCGTCACCGTCCCGGGCTCCGGCTACCGGATCTGACCGGACCCGCCGGACCACCTGACCGGATCCGAGCGGACCGGACCGGATCCGTTCGCCGGGCCCGGCCGGACTCCACCCACCCCGCGCCCGCCCCGGCGGACGCCCCGAGAGGACCATCATGACCACCCCGCCCCCGGCCGGCGGGCCCTCCGGCGCGCCCGCCGGCGGCCCGCGCGCCGTACCGCCCAAGCCCCAGCACCCCCCGCGCGCGCCCCAGCCCGGTCGCTACACCCCCGGCGACGGCATGCTCGCCTGGCTGCCCTTCCGGCCGACCATCCGGATGCGGCTCACCCTGCTCTACGGCGGCATGTTCCTGATGGCCGGCGTGGTCCTGCTGCTGCTGATGTACGTGTTCTTCCAGGACGCCGTGAACAACCTGGCGCCGCGTACGTTCCAGTTCGACGGCAGCCTGCGGGTCAACGGCGTCCCGATGAACAGCGCGCAGTTCAACCAGGAGCAGGCCGGCGACTACCTGCTGCGCTCCAACTCGGCGCTCAACACCCTGCTGCGCAAGTCGCTCACGATGCTGGTCTGCCTCGCCGTGATCGCCTTCGCGGCCGGCTACGCGCTGGCCGGCCGGGTGCTGCGCCCGCTCGGCCGGATCACCCGCACCGCCCGCGACGTCGCCTCCTCCGACCTGCACCGGCGGATCGAGCTGGACGGGCCGGACGACGAGCTCAAGGAACTCGCCGACACCTTCGACGACATGCTGGACCGGCTCGACCGGTCCTTCGACTCCCAGCGCCGCTTCGTCGCCAACGCCTCGCACGAACTGCGCACCCCGCTGGCGATCAACCGCACCCTGCTGGAGGTCCAGCTCTCCGACCCGGCCGCCTCGCCCGACCTCCAGCAGCTCGGCAAGACCCTGCTGGCCACCAACGAGCGCAGCGAACAGCTGGTGGAGGGCCTGCTGCTGCTCGCCCGCAGCGAGAACGAGCTGACCGACCGCCGCCCGGTGGAGCTCTCCGAGGTGGCCACCCGCGCCCTGGAGCAGACCAGGGCCGAGGCGGACCGGCGCGAGGTCGAGCTGCGCTCCAAGCTCGCTCCGGCCGTGGTCGCGGGCAACGGCGTGCTGCTGGAGCGGCTGGCGCTCAACCTGCTGCAGAACGCCGTCCGGTACAACACCCCCGGCGGCTGGGTCGAGCTGGCCACCGCCGAGGTGCCCGGCGGCGGCGAGCTGGTGGTGTCCAACACCGGCCCGGTGGTGCCCGGCTACGAGCTGGAGCACATCTTCGAGCCGTTCCGCCGGGTCAAGGGCGCCGACCGCACCCGCAGCGACAAGGGGGTCGGGCTCGGCCTGTCCATCGTCCGCTCGGTGGTGCGCGCCCACGGTGGCACCATCGAGGCCACTGCGCGCGCCGGTGGCGGCCTCACCATGCGGGTCCGGATCCCCAACCCCTGACCCCGCCCGCCGGGCCCCTCCCGGCCCCGCCGCGCCCTCCCCGCCGCCGCGCTCCGTAAGCGACCGTTCACCGCCGCCCCCGTCAGGCCCGTCAAGACGACATAAGGCCTGGCGGGGGCGGCTTGTCATTTCCTGCCCGAGCAACTTACGGTGTCGTAACCTACGGAACCGTAAGTGCGTCCGCAGACGTGCCCGCCCAACGCGCCCGTCCCGCGCGTGCCGTCCCCCAGGAGCAAGACCGTGACCATCGCCCCTGTGCAGAGCAGCGCCTCCCTCGGATCGACCGGCTGGACCGACGCCCGGCTGATCCTGGCCCTCGAAGAGGTCGTGGAGAAGGAGCTCAACCGCCACCTCGCCGTGGCCAAGGAGTGGATGCCGCACGAGTTCGTGCCGTGGAGCCAGGGCCGCGACTTCGACGGGGTGCTGGGCGGCGACGCCTGGGCCGTCGAGCAGTCCCAGGTGACGCCGCTCGGCCGGGTGTCGCTGGTGGTGAACCTGCTGACCGAGGACAACCTCCCCAGCTACCACCACGAGATCGCCAGCATGTTCGGCCGCGAGGGCGCCTGGGGCACCTGGGTGCACCGCTGGACCGCCGAGGAGGGCCGGCACGGGATAGCCATTCGCGACTTCCTGCTCGCCACCCGGGCCGTCGACCCGGTGGAGCTGGAGCGGGCCCGGATGAGCCACATGTCCGAGGGCTTCGAGTCCGACAACGCGCACAGCATGCTGCAGTCCGTCGCGTACGTGGCCTTCCAGGAGCTCGCCACCCGCATCTCGCACCGCAACACCGGCAAGTACGCCGGCGACCCGCTCTGCGACCAGCTGCTGGCGAAGATCGCCAACGACGAGAACCTCCACATGGTCTTCTACCGGAACCTGCTGAAGGCCGCCCTGGAGATCGCCCCCGACCAGGCCATGCGGGCCGTGGCCGACGTGGTCACCGACTTCCGGATGCCCGGCCACGGCATCCCCGGCTTCGAGCGGGCCGCCGCGCAGATCGCCCTCGGCGGGGTCTACAACCTGCGCATCCACCACGACGACGTGCTGCAGCCGGTGCTGCGCCACCTGCGCGTGATGGAGATCGGCGGCCTCGGCCCGGAGGGCCAGCTGGCGCAGAACGAGCTCGGCGTCTTCCTGGACGGGCTGGACGGCCAGGCGCGTAAGTTCGAGGAGCGCCAGGCCGCGATCCTGGCCCGCCGGGCCGCGCGCAGGAGCGCCGACTAGGGTGTTCGGCGGAGCAGTCGAAGTGGGTGGATTTTCCGTGGTTTGCCCTGGAAGATTCTGAACGTGACCAAGCTCACATCGTGTCGCTCCGTGACTTCACCCGACCTCGGAGAGTGATCATCCGAGCTGGGGTGCCGATCGCAGTCCGTGACCGGATTTCGGGTCAGTACCCGGCCGGATGATTGGTCGGCACCCCAGGTGGGCAAGGGAATGGACGAGCGTCAGCGCGGCCCGTGCTCACTGTGAGTGGCCGCCGAGCGGATGCTGGAGGAGGCTGGCGATGGCCCAGCGTGAGGCCTCCCGCAGCCTGGTGGATCACCCCAATGGACCCCTGGCTGAGTGTCGATTGAGTAACAGGGCTTGAAGTAAGGCAAAATCTCCGCCTCGGGTCGGGCACAAGACCGACCCCCCATGCGTTACGTGCGCTGGAGATACCGCACACACCGCACAAACCCGGAGGGGGAGAGCGAACAATGGCAACGGACTACGACACCCCACGCAAGACCGACGACGAGCTCAACGAAGACAGCATCGAGGAACTCAAGGCTCGGCGGAACGACAAGGGCGGCGGCTCTGTCGACGTCGACGAGTTCGACGCGGCCGAGGGCATGGAGCTCCCGGGCGCAGACCTCTCGAACGAGGAGCTCGCGGTCCGGGTGCTGCCGAAGCAGGCCGACGAGTTCACCTGCATGAGCTGCTTCCTGGTGCACCACCGCAGTCAGCTGTACAGCGAGAAGAACGGCAACCCGATCTGCCGGGACTGCGGCGCCTGAGCACCGCGGCGGACAGGGCCCGGCACCCGCGGCTTCCGCGGGGCCGGCACAGCGCCCCTTCCGGCCCCGGGCAGCGGGGCCGGACGGCAGGTCCGGGAGTCGTCCTGACGGACGGCACCGGGAGGACGGAGTCGGCCATGAGCACGTCGGCCGGCACAAAGTCGTAGGGACGGTCCCGCATCAGCGGAACCGTCCCTCTCCGTTTTTCGGGCCTGTGCGCGTCCGGGGCTGCCCCCTGGCGTGCGCGGGTCCCTCCGCCAGGTGCTCTGTCCGGCACGATCGGCCGGAGAGCCCCTGGGCGCGGGTGCCTAGGTGCGGGCGCCGCGACGGGCCTCCTCCAGCGCCTCCGCCAGCTTCATCGGCGAGCGGGTCGACAGGTAGAGGTAGGGCGTCGGGTCGGACGGGTCGGTCACCTCGATTCGCAGCGCCGTCGGGACGTAGCTGCGCAGCAGCATGAAGGCGCGCGGGTTGGCCTTCGGCCCGCGCCAGGCCACCGCCTCGGCGGGGCTCAGCGGGTGCGCGGTGCCCAGGGCGTCCACCGGGATCCGGGCCGGCCCGGCCACCAGTGAGCCCTGCACCACGCGGATCCGGACCGAGCCGTAGCTGCTGATCGCGACCGCGCCGGCGGCGATGCCGACCACCAGCCCGACCAGCGCGGCCAGACCGCCGACCCGCAGCAGGATCAGGGCGAGCGTGAGCCCGGTCGCGACCGGGAGCAGCCACCAGGAGCGCGGCACCGTGAGGCGTTCGTCGTACATGCCCCCATTGTGGGCGCCCTGACGCCGGCACCGGGACGCCACCCCCACCGGCCGCGCGCCTACCCCTGGGTAGGCTGGGGCCCCGTGACCGGTTCGACCACCCCCACCGCCCCCGCCGACCGGCCGGCGCCCGCGCTGCCGCCGTCCCCGACCACCCCGCCGCCGGACGCCGTACTGCCGCCGCGCGCCCCCGAGGCGCCCGCCCCCGGCACCCGGCTCGGCTCCCACTACGAGCACTGCTTCGGCTGCGGACCGCAACACCCCGGCGGGCTGCGGATCGACGCGGTCGCCGGCGAGGGACTCGACGTCACCGCCGAGTTCGCCGTCCGGGACGTCCACCAGGGTGGTCCGGGCCTGGCCCATGGCGGAGTGCTGACCACCGCCATGGACGAGACCCTCGGCACGCTCAACTGGCTGCTGCACGCCCCCGCCGTCACCGGCCGGCTGGAGACCGACTTCCTCTGCCCCGTCCCGGTCGACTCGGTGCTGCACCTGCGCGCCTGGGTCACCGGTGTCCACGGCCGCAAGATCTACAGCGCCGCCGAGGCGCGCATCGGCGGCCCCGACGGACCGGTCGCGGTGCGGGCGCAGGCGCTCTTCATCCAGGTGAAGCTGGAACACTTCACCACGCACGGTCGTCCCGAGGACATCGAGAAGGTCCTCGACGACCCGGATCTGATGAAGCGCGCACGAGCCTTTGAGGTGAACCCTTGAGCAACACCCCCCGCCCGCCGCTGGACGTCCTGATCAGGCGCATCGACCCCGAGTTGCCGCTGCCCGCCTACGCGCAGCCCGGCGACGCGGGAGCCGATCTGCGCACCGCCGTGGACGCCGAGCTGGCCCCCGGTGAGCGGGCCGTCCTGCCCACCGGCATCGCGATCGCCCTCCCGGACGGCTATGCGGCCTTCGTCCACCCCCGGTCCGGGCTGGCAGCTCGTTGCGGAGTTGCCCTCGTGAACGCCCCGGGGACGGTCGATGCCGGGTACCGTGGAGAGATCAAGGTGATCGTCGTCAATCTGGACCCGCGCGAGGGGGTCAGCTTCCGCCGAGGGGACCGGATCGCCCAGCTGGTGATCCAGCAGGTCGAGAAGGCCCGTTTCCACGAGGTGGCCGAGCTGCCTGGGTCGGCACGTGCCGAGGGCGGGTTCGGGTCGACCGGCGGCCACGCCGCGGTCTAGCATTCCCGCGGCCTCGCAGGAAGCCGAGCAGGTATTCGCATCGGTCTTGGACCGGGAAGGACAGTGACCGTGTTCCGTCGTCGCCAGAAGAGCGAGGACGCTGTCGAGCAGCTCGCCGACGACGCCATCAGCGCCGACGAGACGGCCGATGACGTCGAAGGTTCCGCCGAGAGCGAGAACGTGACCGAGCTGGACCCGTCCGACAAGGTCGGCCTGCCGCCGGCCCCGCGGCCGGACGGTCCGTGGGACCACTCCGAGCTGGAGAACCCCGAGGAGGGGCGAGTGGACCTCGGGGGTCTGCTGGTCCCCGGTGTCGAGGGCATGGAGCTGCGGGTGGAGGTCGCCGGTGACGCGATCGTCGCCGCGACCCTGGTCCTCGGTAACAGCGCCATCCAGCTGCAGGCCTTCGCCGCTCCCAAGTCGGAGGGCATCTGGGGGGAGGTCCGCGAGGAGATCGCCAACGGCATCACCGCGCAGGGCGGCCTCATCGAGGAGGAGGAGGGCCCGCTCGGCTGGCACCT
>NZ_LJJF01000001.1:5152500-5510000 GCF_001625365.1 Streptomyces sp. MJM8645
TTCTAGGATGCCGGCCTCATCTGATGCGCTCTTCGGGGTGTTGAGGGTGTGTGACTGGTCGTTGTTTGAGAACTGCACAGTGGACGCGAGCATCTGTGGCCAAGTTTTTAAGGGCGCACGGTGGATGCCTTGGCACCAGGAACCGATGAAGGACGTGGGAGGCCACGATAGTCCCCGGGGAGCCGTCAACCAGGCTTTGATCCGGGGGTTTCCGAATGGGGAAACCCGGCAGTCGTCATGGGCTGTCACCCGCTGCTGAACACATAGGCAGTGTGGAGGGAACGCGGGGAAGTGAAACATCTCAGTACCCGCAGGAAGAGAAAACAACCGTGATTCCGGGAGTAGTGGCGAGCGAAACCGGATGAGGCTAAACCGTGATGGTGTGAGACCCGGCAGGGGTTGCCATCGCGGGGTCGTGGGATTTTTCTTGACCGGTCTGCCGGCCGGTCGGCGAGTCAGAAACCGTATGGGTAGTCGAAGGACATGCGAAAGGTCCGGCGTAGAGGGTAAGACCCCCGTAGACGAAATCTGTACGGCTCGTTTGAGAAACTCCCAAGTAGCACGGGGCCCGAGAAATCCCGTGTGAATCTGGCGGGACCACCCGCTAAGCCTAAATATTCCCTGGTGACCGATAGCGGATAGTACCGTGAGGGAATGGTGAAAAGTACCGCGGGAGCGGAGTGAAATAGTACCTGAAACCGTGTGCCTACAAGCCGTGGGAGCGTCGTTCATCAGCTTGCTGGTGGGCCGTGACTGCGTGCCTTTTGAAGAATGAGCCTGCGAGTTTGCGGTGTGTAGCGAGGTTAACCCGTGTGGGGTAGCCGTAGCGAAAGCGAGTCCGAATAGGGCGTCTGAGTTGCATGCCCAAGACCCGAAGCGGAGTGATCTAGCCATGGGCAGGTTGAAGCGCGGGTAAGACCGTGTGGAGGACCGAACCCACCAGGGTTGAAAACCTGGGGGATGACCTGTGGTTAGGGGTGAAAGGCCAATCAAACTCCGTGATAGCTGGTTCTCCCCGAAATGCATTTAGGTGCAGCGTCACGTGTTTCTTGCCGGAGGTAGAGCACTGGATAGGCGATGGGCCTTACCGGGTTACTGACCTTAGCCAAACTCCGAATGCCGGTAAGTGAGAGCGTGGCAGTGAGACTGTGGGGGATAAGCTCCATGGTCGAGAGGGAAACAGCCCAGAACACCGACTAAGGTCCCTAAGCGTGTGCTAAGTGGGAAAGGATGTGGAGTCGCAGAGACAACCAGGAGGTTGGCTTAGAAGCAGCCACCCTTGAAAGAGTGCGTAATAGCTCACTGGTCAAGTGATTCCGCGCCGACAATGTAGCGGGGCTCAAGCACATCACCGAAGTCGTGTCATTGCAGCATATAGGGCCAACGCCTGCTGTGATGGGTAGGGGAGCGTCGTGTGCCGGGTGAAGCGGCGGTGGAAACCAGTCGTGGACGGTATACGAGTGAGAATGCAGGCATGAGTAGCGATACAAGAGTGGGAAACTCTTGCGCCGATTGACCAAGGGTTCCTGGGTCAAGCTGATCTGCCCAGGGTAAGTCGGGACCTAAGGCGAGGCCGACAGGCGTAGTCGATGGACAACGGGTTGATATTCCCGTACCCGCTTTGAAGCGCCAACGCTGAACCAGGTGATGCTAAGGCCGTGAAGCCGGCCCGGAGTCTTCGGACAAAGGGACGTGGTGGAGCCGCTGAACCAAGTCTGTAGTAGGTGAGCGATGGGGTGACGCAGGAAGGTAGTCCAGCCCGGGCGGTGGTTGTCCCGGGGTAAGGGTGTAGGCCGAGTGATAGGCAAATCCGTCACTCATTGAGGCTGAGACCTGATGCCGAGCCGATTGTGGTGAAGTGGATGATCCTATGCTGTCGAGAAAAGCCTCTAGCGAGTTTCATGGCGGCCCGTACCCCAAACCGACTCAGGTGGTCAGGTAGAGAATACCGAGGCGTTCGGGTGAACTATGGTTAAGGAACTCGGCAAAATGCCCCCGTAACTTCGGGAGAAGGGGGGCCATTCCTGGTGACGGCACTTGCTGTCAGAGCTGGGGGTGGCCGCAGAGACCAGCGAGAAGCGACTGTTTACTAAAAACACAGGTCCGTGCGAAGCCGTAAGGCGATGTATACGGACTGACGCCTGCCCGGTGCTGGAACGTTAAGGGGACCGGTTAGCTTGGATTCGTCCAGGCGAAGCTGAGAACTTAAGCGCCAGTAAACGGCGGTGGTAACTATAACCATCCTAAGGTAGCGAAATTCCTTGTCGGGTAAGTTCCGACCTGCACGAATGGCGTAACGACTTCTCGACTGTCTCAACCATAGGCCCGGTGAAATTGCATTACGAGTAAAGATGCTCGTTTCGCGCAGCAGGACGGAAAGACCCCGGGACCTTTACTATAGCTTGATATTGGTGTTCGGTTCGGCTTGTGTAGGATAGGTGGGAGACTTTGAAGCAGCAACGCCAGTTGTTGTGGAGTCGTCGTTGAAATACCACTCTGGTCGTGCTGGATGTCTAACCTGGGTCCGTGATCCGGATCAGGGACAGTGTCTGGTGGGTAGTTTAACTGGGGCGGTTGCCTCCTAAAGAGTAACGGAGGCGCCCAAAGGTTCCCTCAGCCTGGTTGGCAATCAGGTGTTGAGTGTAAGTGCACAAGGGAGCTTGACTGTGAGACTGACGGGTCGAGCAGGTACGAAAGTAGGGACTAGTGATCCGGCGGTGGCTTGTGGAAGCGCCGTCGCTCAACGGATAAAAGGTACCCCGGGGATAACAGGCTGATCTTCCCCAAGAGTCCATATCGACGGGATGGTTTGGCACCTCGATGTCGGCTCGTCGCATCCTGGGGCTGGAGTAGGTCCCAAGGGTTGGGCTGTTCGCCCATTAAAGCGGTACGCGAGCTGGGTTTAGAACGTCGTGAGACAGTTCGGTCCCTATCCGCTGTGCGCGTAGGAGTGTTGAGAAGGGCTGTCCCTAGTACGAGAGGACCGGGACGGACGAACCTCTGGTGTGCCAGTTGTCCTGCCAAGGGCATGGCTGGTTGGCTACGTTCGGGAGGGATAACCGCTGAAAGCATCTAAGCGGGAAGCCTGCTTCGAGATGAGCACTCCCACCTCCTTGAGAGGGTAAGGCTCCCAGTAGACGACTGGGTTGATAGGCCGGATATGGAAGCCCTGTGAGGGGTGGAGTTGACCGGTACTAATAGGCCGAGGGCTTGTCCTCAGTTGCTCGCGTCCACTGTGTTGTTCTGAAACAACGACCCCAACCCGTTTGGCTACGGGGTTGGTGCGGTTGACAGTTTCATAGTGTTTCGGTGGTCATAGCGTGAGGGAAACGCCCGGTTACATTCCGAACCCGGAAGCTAAGCCTTACAGCGCCGATGGTACTGCAGGGGGGACCCTGTGGGAGAGTAGGACGCCGCCGAACAATCATTCACAGAGAACCCCCATCCGGGAAACCGGATGGGGGTTCTCTGCGTTTCCGGGGCTTTGGGACTTCAAGGTCTCAGAGCTGGGGAAGGCCTCAGAGCTGGAGTTTGAATCCGACGTGCGACGGGACGAAGCCGAGCTTCTCGTAGAAGCGGTGGGCGTCGGTGCGGGTCGCGTCGGAGGTGAGCTGGACGAGGTCGGCACCGAGTTCGCGGGAACGCTCGATCGCCCACTGGATCAGTTCGGTGCCGAGGCCGCTGCCCCGCTCGTCGGCGTGGATGCGGACGGCCTCGATGACGGTCCGGGTGGAGCCCTTCCGGGAGAGGCCGGGGATCACGGTCAGCTGCAGGGTGCCGACGGTCCGGCCGGCGCGCTCGGCGGCGACCAGGTGCTGGTGCGGGTCGCCGTCGACGCGGGCGAAGGCGGCACGGTACGGCGTGAGGTCGTCGGGGCTCTCGCGGGTGGCACCCAGGGCGTCGTCGGCGAGCAGGGCCACTATCGCCGGCAGGTCCTCCGCGGTGGCCCTGCGGATCGTCAGGTCAGTCATGATCAGAGGATAGGCGCGCCCTGTTTCCCGTACCCCCGCCGCCGCTGCCCGTAGAGCCCCCTCACGCCCCTTCTCGGGGGTGATCTGCCGTCACTCCCCGGGCTTGGCGCTGGTGATGACGGCGAAGACGGCGCCGTGCGGGTCGTGGAACTGGGCGAGGCGGCCTACGCCGTGGACGTCCATGGCGGGGATCCGCACGGTGGCCCCGAGCTTGTCGGCGATGGCGAGGCTGGCGTCCACGTTGGGGACCTCGAAGTAGGGGAGCCAGTGCGAGGTGGTGCCGCGGGCGGTCTGTTCGGGGCCGAGCTGCATGATGCCGCCGTGGGCGTCGTCGCTGCCGGCGCCGGCGGGGGTGAGGACGGTGTAGGAGGTGCCTTCGAGTGGCACGTCCTGTTCCTGCCAGCTGAAGACGGTCCGGTAGAAGGTCTTGGCGCGTTCGGCGTCGACGCTGTAGCACTCGGCCCAGCAGAGGCTGCCCTCCTCGTTGACGACCTCCAGGCCGCGGGTGTCGTGCGGCTGCCAGACGGCGAACTCGGCGCCGGTCGGGTCGGTGTAGCCGGCCATCCGGCCCGCGGTGAAGACGTCGAAGGGGGTGAACCGGACGTGCCCGCCGGCTTGTTCGACGAGTTCGGTGGTGCGGTCGGCGTCGAGGGTGGCGAAGTACAGCGTCCAGGCGGGCAGGGAGCCCTCCTCGGCGAGCGGGCCGAGGGCGGCGACCGTCCGGCCGTCGAGCTGGAAGAAGCCGTACCCGCCGGCTTCGGGGCCGGCCGGGTCGAAGGTCCAGCCGAACAGGGCGGTGTAGAAGTCGACGGAGGCCCGGGTGTCGGGACTGCCCAGGTCGAGCCAGTCGGGGGAGCCGGGGCGGAAGGCGGTGTTGAGCATGGGCACTGCTCCTCGGACGGGGCCCGGACGGGCGCGATCGTGCCCCCCTGCCCGTCCCAGCCTGGCACCTCGGCGGGGGCGCTGCACGGCAGGGGCCCGGGGGCGCTCCTGCCGCGGGGGCGGTCGGGCGCGGGTGCGGGCTTGTCGTGGCCGGGCGGTACGGTGCGTAACGAAAGGTCCACCCGTACTGGTCGAAGGGGGTCCCGGTGGCCAGGCAGGCGCAGTCGGGGCAGGAGGCGCCGCGCCAGCTCGCGCAGGTCGAGGGCGTGCTGGAGCGGATCACGTACGCCAACGAGGACACCGGTTACACGGTGGCCCGGGTGGACACCGGCCGGGGCGGGAACGACCTGCTGACGGTGGTGGGCGCGCTGCTGGGAGCCCAGGTGGGGGAGTCGCTGCGGCTGCACGGGCGGTGGGGCTCGCATCCGCAGTACGGGCGGCAGTTCACGGTGGAGAACTACACGACGGTGCTGCCGGCGACGGTGCAGGGCATCCAGCGGTACCTGGGTTCGGGGCTGATCAAGGGGATCGGTCCGCGGTTCGCCGAGCGGATCGTGGAGCGCTTCGGGGTGGACACCCTGGAGGTGATCGAGCACGAGCCGGGCCGGCTGATCGAGGTGCCGGGGCTGGGGCCGAAGCGGACGAAGAAGATCGCGGCGGCCTGGGAGGAGCAGAAGGCCATCAAGGAGGTGATGGTCTTCCTCCAGGGGGTCGGGGTGTCGACCTCGCTCGCGGTGCGGATCTACAAGCAGTACGGGGACGCCTCGATCGGGGTGGTGAGGAACGAGCCGTACCGGCTGGCGTCGGACGTGTGGGGGATCGGCTTCCTGACGGCGGACCGGATCGCCCAGGCGGTGGGGATCCCGCACGACAGCCCGGAGCGGGTGAAGGCGGGGCTGCAGTACGCGCTGTCGCAGAGCAGCGACCAGGGGCACTGCTACCTGCCGGAGGAGCGGCTGATCGCGGACGGCGTGAAGCTGCTGCAGGTGGACGTGGGCTTGGTGATCGACTGCCTGGCGGAGCTGGTCGCGGCGGAGGGGGTGGTGCGGGAGTCGGTGCCGGGGGAGGCGGGCGAGGCGATCACCGCGGTGTACCTGGTGCCGTTCCACCGGGCGGAGATCTCGCTGGCCAACCAGCTGCTGCGGTTGCTGCGTTCGGATTCCGACCGGATGCCGTGGTTCGGCGGGGTGGACTGGCCGGTGGCGTTGGAGTGGCTGGCCAAGCGTACCGGGGCCGATCTCGCGCCGGAGCAGGAGCAGGCGGTGCGGCTGGCGCTGACCGAGCGGGTTGCGGTGCTGACGGGTGGTCCGGGCTGCGGCAAGTCGTTCACGGTGAAGTCGATCGTGACGCTGGCGCTGGCCAAGCGGGCGAAGGTGGTGCTGGCGGCGCCGACCGGGCGGGCGGCGAAGCGGCTGGCGGAGCTGACCGGGGCGGAGGCCTCGACGGTGCACCGGCTGCTGGAGCTGAAACCGGGCGGGGACGCCGCGTACGACCGGGACCGGCCGCTGGACGCCGATCTGGTGGTGGTGGACGAGGCCTCGATGCTGGATCTGATCCTGGCGAACAAGCTGGTCAAGGCGGTGCCGCCGGGGGCGCACCTGCTGTTCGTGGGGGACGTGGACCAGCTGCCGTCGGTGGGCGCCGGCGAGGTGCTGCGGGATCTGCTGGCGGAGGGCGGCCCGATCCCGTCGGTGCGGCTGACCAGGATCTTCCGGCAGGCCCAGCAGTCGGGGGTGGTGACGAACGCGCACCGGATCAACGAGGGGCGGCCACCGCTGACGGACGGTCTGCCGGACTTCTTCCTGTTCGCGGAGGACGACGCGGAGTTGGCGGCCGGTCTGACGGTGGACGTGGTGGCGCGGCGGATCCCGCAGCGGTTCGGCTTCGACCCGCGGCGGGACGTCCAGGTGCTGGCGCCGATGCACCGGGGTCCGGCCGGGGCGGGGAACCTGAACACGCTGCTCCAGGGGGCGGTGACGCCGGCCCGGGAGGGGCTGGCGGAGCGGCGGTTCGGCGGGCGCACGTTCCGGGTGGGGGACAAGGTCACGCAGGTGCGCAACAACTACGACAAGGGGCGCAACGGGGTCTTCAACGGCACAGTGGGAGTGGTGACCGCCCTCAGCGTGGACGACCAGCGGTTGACGGTGCTCACCGACGAGGACGAGGAGGTGCCGTACGACTTCGACGAACTGGACGAGCTGGCCCACGCGTACGCGGTCACGATCCACCGCTCACAGGGGAGCGAGTACCCAGTGGTGGTGATTCCGGTCACCATGTCCGCTTGGACGATGCTCCAGCGAAACCTGCTCTACACCGCTGTGACCAGGGCAAGGAAACTGGTGGTACTGGTGGGGTCACGGAAGGCGATCGCCCAGGCCGTGCGGACCGTCAGTGCAGGTCGACGGCATGCGGCGCTCGATCATCGACTGGCAACTGGATGATTATCCAACAGGATGGTTGCCTCTAATGTTCTCTTGACGTGAAGAGATTTACGGCAGAGCCTAGGGTGGTGCCGATCTTGTCCGGTTCGTACCGGCTGCGGCAGCAGGTTTTGTAGGGGCGGGCCCTTTCGGGCCACCCCGGGTGCGCGGCTGTCCTCCAGATGGGGGATGGTAGAGACAGTCAGGGCACCTTGGAAGAGGATTCATTTCGTCGGTGAGGAAGACGTGAGCGACAACTCGGTAGTACTGCGGTACCAGGACGGCGAGTACGAGTACCCCGTCGTCGAGAGCACTGCGGGCAACGCCGGCTTCGACATCTCGAAGCTGCTCCCGCAGACCGGCCTGGTCACCCTGGACAACGGCTTCGGTAACACCGCCGCGTACAAGTCCGCGATCACCTTCGTGGACGGTGACAACGGCATCCTGCGGTACCGCGGCTACCCGATCGAGCAGCTCGCAGGGCAGGGCGGCTTCATCGAGACCGCGTACCTCCTGATCAACGGTGAGCTGCCCAACGCGGACCAGCTGGCCGAGTTCAACCGCGAGATCACCCAGCACACCCTGCTGCACGAGGACGTCAAGCGCTTCTTCCAGGGCTTCCCGCGGGACGCCCACCCGATGGCCATGCTGTCCTCGGTGGTCGGCGCGCTCTCCACGTTCTACCCGGAGAGCCACAACCCGTTCGACGCCGGCCAGCGCCACCTGTCGACCGTCCGCCTGCTCGCCAAGCTGCCGACGATCGCCGCCTACGCGTACAAGAAGGCGATGGGCCAGCCCTTCGTCTACCCGCGCAACGACCTGAGCTACGTCGAGAACCTCCTGCGGATGACCTTCGCCGTCCCCGCCGAGGACTACGAGCTCAACCCGGTGATCGTCAACGCCCTGGACAAGCTGCTCATCCTGCACGCGGACCACGAGCAGAACTGCTCGACCTCCACCGTGCGCCTGGTCGGCTCCAGCCACGCCAACCTGTTCGCCTCGATCTCGGCGGGCATCTCGGCGCTCTGGGGCCCGCTGCACGGCGGCGCCAACCAGGCCGTGCTGGAGATGCTGGAGAGCATCCAGAAGGACGGCGGCGACGTCGACGCGTTCATCACGAAGGTGAAGAACAAGGAAGCCGGCGTCAAGCTGATGGGCTTCGGCCACCGCGTCTACAAGGCCTTCGACCCGCGCGCCGCGCAGGTCAAGCTGCTCGCGCACGAGGTCCTCGGCCAGCTCGGCAAGAACGACGAGCTGCTGAACATCGCGCTCAAGCTGGAGGAGCACGCCCTCAAGGACGACTTCTTCATCTCGCGCAAGCTCTACCCGAACGTGGACTTCTACACCGGCCTGATCTACCGCGCCATGGGCTTCCCGACCAGCATGTTCACCGTGCTGTTCGCCCTCGGCCGGCTGCCGGGCTGGATCGCCCACTGGCACGAGATGATCAACGACCCGACCAGCCGGATCGGCCGTCCGCGCCAGATCTACACCGGCGTCGAGATCCGCGACTACGTCGCCCTCGGCGACCGCTGACGCTGCACCCGGAAGGGCCCGGTCGCCACTTGGCGGCCGGGCCCTTCCGCGTCCCCGTGCGGTGGGCCCGGGTGGGCGCCCGCGCGGGGGCGGAACCGTACGGCGCACGACTCCGGGGCCGGGCCGAAGCCGGGGACGGCCGCTCAAAGCGTCCCTGACCCGCCGCAACCCCGGCGTCGTGCGCGAAGGCCGTCAAGGTCGACGACCGTCCCGGGGCCCGCCGGAGCCCCGTCGGCGGCAGTCGGTGGAAGCGCGGGGACGCATTGCCGTTCGTCGCGTCCCCGCTCATCGGAAAACTGCCGCACTACCAACCTAAGACGTATCAGGGTGCGAGAAGTTACGCCCGGGGGGTGTGAGCTGCCTCTCGCCACGCTCCGTGTGCACCTCATGCCGAGCCCATATCACACGTTCCCGCGCGCGCGACGTCACCCTCCCCGCAGTCACGGCAACCGAGCGTGATAGGAATCGTGGCATTCCGGTACGGACCGTCCCGCACCCTCGCAGCGTGGCGGCGGAGCTGGGGAGGGAGTGCGCAGATGGCCAGGAACGTCGTTGTCACCGGCGGTGGCACGGGAATCGGGTACGAAGTCGCGCGGCGGTTCGCCGAGGCGGGCGAACGGGTCGTGATCGTGGGCCGCCGCCGCGCGGTCCTGGAGAAGGCCGCGGCGGACCTCGGGCCGAACGTCACCCCGCTGGTGTGCGATCTCGCCGACCCCGATGCCGTCGAGGCCGCGCTCGCCGAACTGCCCGAGCGGATCGACGTCCTGGTCAACAACGCCGGCAGCCGGGAGACCGTGATCGGCGCCGGGCCGCACGCCCTGCTGGCCCGCTGGCGCGGCGACTTCGAGCGCAACGTGCTGACCGTGGTGCTGCTCACCGAGTCGATCCGGGACCGGCTCACCCCCGGCGCCGGCCGGGTGGTCACCATCAGCTCGATCGCCGCCCTGCGCGGGGCCGGCTCGTTCGGCGCGGCGAAGGCCTCGCTGCACGCCTGGAACCACTTCCTGGCCGCCCAGTTGGGTACCTCCGGGATCACCGCCAACATCGTCGCGCCCGGGACGGTGGCCGGCACCGAGTTCTTCGGCCCCCGGCTGGACGAGGCCGAGGTCTCCCGCCGGGCGGCCCGCACCCTGCTGGGCCGGATCGGGGAGACCGGTGAGGTCGCGGCCGCGGTCTACTTCCTGGCCTCGCCCGAGGCCGGGTTCATCACCGGCGAGATCCTGCACTGCAACGGCGGCGAGCTGCTCGGGCGTTGACGCGGTGACGCGTTGACACGGTGGTGCTTTGGCGCGTTGACGCAGGGAAGGGCCCGGACCTGGCGGTCCGGGCCCTTCCGCGTCGCGCGGGCGGGTCAGGCGGGCTGGAAGCGGCGCAGCCGCAGGCTGTTGGTGACCACGAAGACCGAGGAGAAGGCCATCGCGGCGCCGGCGACCATCGGGTTGAGCAGCCCGGCGGCGGCCAGCGGGATCGCTGCCACGTTGTAGCCGAAGGCCCAGCACAGGTTGCCCTTGATGGTGCCGAGCGTGCGGCGGGAGAGCCGGATGGCGTCGGCCGCCGAGCGCAGGTCGCCGCGGACCAGGGTGAGGTCGCCGGCCTCGATCGCGGCGTCGGTGCCGGTGCCCATGGCCAGGCCCAGGTCGGCCTGGGCGAGGGCGGCCGCGTCGTTGACGCCGTCGCCGACCATCGCCACGACCTTGCCCTCGGCCTGGAGCCGCTTGACGGTCTCCACCTTGTCCTCGGGCAGCACCTCGGCGACCACGTCCGCCGGGGCGATGCCGACCTCGGCCGCGACGGCCTCGGCGACCGCCCGGTTGTCGCCGGTCAGCAGCACCGGACGCAGACCCAGCGCGCGCAGCCGGGCGATCGCCTCGGCGCTGGTCGGCCTGACCGCGTCCGCGACCTCCAGGACGGCCCGGGCCTCGCCGTCCCAGCCCACCGCGATCGCGGTCCGCCCGGCCGCCTCGGCCGCGGCCTTGGCGCGGGCCAGGACGGGCGGCAGGTGCTGGGCCCGGTCGGCGAGCAGGGCCTCGCGCCCGGCGACCACCGTCCGGCCCTCGACGACGCCCTGCACGCCCCGCCCGGGGAGGTTGCGGAAGTCCTCGACCGGCGGCAGCGCGCCGGTCCGCTCCGCGGCGGCGGTGGCGATGGCGGCGGCGATCGGGTGCTCGGAGGCGTGCTCCAGGGCGCCGGCCAGGCGCAGTGCCTCGGTCTCGTCGACGCCCTCGGCAGTGTGCACGGCGAGCAGGGCCATCCGGCCGGTCGTGACGGTGCCGGTCTTGTCCAGGACGACGGTGTCCACCCGGCGGGTGGTCTCCAGTACTTCGGGGCCCTTGATCAGGATGCCCAGTTGGGCGCCGCGGCCGGTGCCGACCATGAGCGCGGTCGGGGTGGCCAGGCCCAGGGCGCACGGGCAGGCGATGATCAGCACGGCCACGGCGGCGGTGAACGCCTCGGTGGGGCTGTCCGAGGCCAGGAGCCAGCCGACCAGGGTGGCGAGCGCGAGCAGGATGACGATCGGGACGAAGACGGCGGAGATCCGGTCGGCGAGGCGCTGGGCGGCGGCCTTGCCGTTCTGCGCGTCCTCGACCAGCCGGGCCATCCGGGACAGCTGGGTGTCCGCGCCGATCCGGGTGGCCTCGACCACCAGCCGGCCGCCGGCGTTGACGGTGGCGCCGGTGACCTGGTCGCCGACGCCGACCTCGACCGGTACGGACTCGCCGGTGAGCATCGAGGCGTCCACCGCCGATCCGCCCTCTACCACCACGCCGTCGGTGGCGATCTTCTCGCCCGGCCGCACCACGAACCGGTCGCCCACGGCCAGGCCGCCGACCGGGATCCGGACCTCGGCCCCGCCGCGCAGCACGGTGACGTCCTTGGCGCCGAGGTCGAGCAGGGCGTGCAGGGCGGCCCCGGCCCGGCGCTTGGAGCGGGCCTCCAGGTGGCGGCCGAGCAGGATCAGCACGGTGACGGCGGCGGCCGTCTCCAGGTAGAGGGTGGAGGAGGCGTCGGTGTCGCCGATCGCCAGTGAGAAGTCGTGGTGCATCCCGGGCAGGCCCGCGTGGCCCCAGAACAGTGCCCAGAACGACCAGCCGAAGGCGGCCAGGGTGCCGAGCGAGACCAGGGTGTCCATGGTCGCGGCGCCGTGCTTGAGGTTGGTCCAGGCGGCGCGGTGGAACGGCAGGCCGCCGTAGACCACGACCGGGCCGGTGAGGGCGAAGGCGAGCCACTGCCAGTTGGCGAACTGGAGGGCCGGGATCATCGACAGCATGACCACCGGGACGCTGAGGACGGCGCTGATCAGCAGCCGGTCGTACAGCGGGTCGGCGGTGTCGGTACCGGTACTGGCGTCGGCGCCGGTCGGGAGGGTGGGGGCCGGGGGCGGCGGGAGTTCGGCGGTGTAGCCGGTGCGCTCGACCGTGGCGATCAGGTCCTCGACCGTCACCCCGGGGCCGTAGTCGACCCGGGCCTTCTCGGTGGCGAGGTTGACGGTGGCCTCGACGCCGTCCATCCGGTTGAGCTTCTTCTCGATCCGGGTCGCGCAGGAGGCGCAGGTCATGCCGCCGATCGACAGCTCGACCCGGTCCCGGATCCCGGGGGTGCCCTGGACGCCGGGGGCGGTGGTGACCAGTTCGCTTCGCTCGCTCATGCGGATCGGCTCCTCGGCAGCTCCTCGGTGGGGGTGTACGGCGGGGTCCGCTGCCCAGGCCCCGCCGTACCGGGCGTACAGGGGGCCTAGGCGCTGCGGCCGACCAGTTCGTAGCCGGCCTCGTCGACGGCGCTGCGGACCTGCTCGTCGTTCAGCGGGGCGAGGGAGGAGACCGTCACGGTGCCGGCCTTGGAGTCGGCGGCGACCTCGGTGACGCCGGTGAGGGCGGAGAGCTCCTCGCTGATCGCCTTCTCGCAGTGGCCGCAGCTCATGCCGGTCACGGTGTAGGTGGTGGTGCTGGACATCCGGGCCTCCGGGAGGTGTGGCGCCCCGGGCGTCGGCCCGGGCTCTACTCTGACAACACCATACCCCTCAGGGGTATTTCCGGGAGGGGTGGGTGAAGTGGCGCGCGTCACGGACGCGTGCGCCGGTCGAGCGTATGCGCCGGACCGCCTCAGGCCGGGGAGGCCGGGAGCTGGGCCGGGATCGGCGCGCGCTCGCGCCGGATCAGCAGCCGCAGCCAGAGCAGCCCGCCCAAGGAGACCACGAGCAGTCCGGCCGTGTCGTAGAGGGTGTACAGGTGTACCTGCTCGCTGGTGGGGTCGGGCATGTGGCCGAGCCCGAACAGGGCGCGCTGCCAGGAGCTCGCGGTGGTCTTGGCGACCAGCCAGACGGCGATGCCGCTCGTGCTGTCCCAGAGCGCGTGCAGCAGCGATACGCCCAGGTAGGTGACGGCGACCGGGGTGGTGAAGCGGAACCGCCCGCCGCGGCGCTCGCTGAACAGCACCCCGCCGACGATCGCCGTCCACAGGATGTGGCCGACCGGCGCGAGCACCCCGCGCAGGATCTCCGTCTCGACCAGGTCCTCGAGCGAAAGCCCCTGGATGCTCAGCACGGCGTTGAACGCGTACCCGGCGCTCTCGAACGCGGCGAACCCCGCGCCGACGGTGGCGCCGAGCACCAGCCCGTGCCGCAGCCCGCTGACCCGCAGTCGGCGGCTCACCATGACCAGGGCGGCCAGCTTGGCCGCCTCCTCGATCAGCCCGACGGCGACGTACATCGAGGCCGAGGGCGAGACCAGGTAGCTCTCCAGCACCGAGGCGCCCAGGACGCCGATGATGCCGCCGACGCCGAAGCAGGCGAAGATCCGGTCCGGGCCGAGGTCGCCGGCGTAGCGCTCGTAGGCCCAGATCACCACGGTGGCCGGGACCAGGAAGCTGCCGAGCAGCACGATCGTCGGGACGAGGTTGCTGTTCCCGGTGAGGAACGTGACGACGACGGTGGCGCCCCAGAGCAGCAGGCCGACGGCGAAGACCCTCAGCCAGTGGTCGGACGTGGCCGTCGTGCGGGCCGGGGCGTCGGAGATGCGGGGGGTGTTGCGGTAGCCGGACACCGGTCAGGGCCTCCTCGGGGTAGCCGCTTTGGTCGAACTGTATGACAAATGGGGCATTTAGGGGCGATCGGGACGCCCGTGCGGCGGGGCGGCGATCGCGGCAGACGGAAACGCGGTAGGCGGGCGGGTGGGTGCCGCGAACGTCCCTTATGTTCGGTATGTGTTCCCGACCCGCCGTGCCCAGTCCCCCTCGGCCCCCAGCGCCGCCGGGCTGCCGCCGGACCGGCGGCGCGGCGCCCTGCTGGCCGCCGACCTCCAGGACGTGCCGTTCTGGCGGCGGGCCAGCCCGGCGCTGCTCGCCGTGCTCCTGGTCGCACTCGCTGACCTCCTCTCCGGCAAGGACCGCTACCTGGCACCGCTGATGACCGTCGTCCCGGCCGCCGCCGCGCTCACCCTCAGACCGGGCGAACTGCTCGCCGTCTGCGCGCTCGGCCTGCTCGCGGTCTTCGGGCTCAGCCACTACGACGAGGTCGACAACATCAACGACGCGCGCTTCCTTTACGGTGCGATGGTCAGCTATGCCGTGTTGACGCTCTTCTCCGCCTGGGTCGCCAAGATCCGGATGCGGCGCGCGGCGGCCTTCGCGGCCGTCAGCTCCGTCGCCGAGGCCGCCCAGCGGGCCCTGCTGCGGCTGCCCGGGCCGGCCGTCGGGCCGCTGCGGCTGGCCGTCCGGTACGTGTCGGCGGCCGACGCCTCACGGATCGGCGGGGACCTGTACTCGGTGCTGGAGACGCCGCACGGCACCCGGGTCGCGGTCGGGGACGTCCGGGGCAAGGGGCTCTCCGCCGTGCAGACCGCGGCCGTGGTGCTCGGCGCGTTCCGGGAGGCCGCGTACGACGAGGCCGGGCTGCGGGGCGTCGCGGCGCGGATCGAGGCCAGCGTCGAGCGGCACGTCCCGGACGGGGAGTTCACCACCGCGCTGTTCGCGGAGTTCCGCACGCCCGGGGTGATGGAACTGCTGCAGTACGGGCACGTCCCGCCGATCCGGGTCGACGGTGACGGGCGGGCGCACGTGCTGGACGCCCCCGACCCCTGGGTGCCGCTCGGCCTCGGACGGCTGGCGACGGGCGAACCGGCCAGCTGGGACCAGCCGTTCGGGGCGGAGGACGTGCTGGTGCTCTGCACGGACGGGGTGGTCGAGGCGCGGCACCGCAAGAGCGGGGAGTTCTACCCGCTGGCGGAGCGGGTCGGGCCGCTGGTGCGGGGCGCCACGCGGTCGGAGGGGGATCTGGAGGCGGCGGTGGGGCGGGTGTACGCGGACCTGCTCGCGCACACGGGCGGGGAACTGCGGGACGACGCCCTGCTGTTGCTGATCGCCAGGACGGACGGCTGAGGGCCGGCCTCCTCCCCATCCTCCTCATCCTCCCCGCGCGGGCGTCCGCGCGAGGAGGAGGGTGCCTCAGGACGCGGTGACGTCGGCGAGGGCGCGGAAGAGGAGGGCGGTGGAGGTGGCGCCAGGGTCCTGGTGCCCGATGCTGCGCTCGCCGAGGTAGGAGGCGCGGCCCTTGCGGGCCTGGAGGGGGACGGTGTCGCGGGCGCCCTGGTCGGCGGCCTCGGCGGCGGCGGCCGCCGCCTCGGGGAGGGTGGCCCCGGCGCCGGCCGCGGCACGGAAGGCGGCGACGGCCGGGGTGTAGGCGTCGACGATGGTCTTGTCCCCGGGCACGGCCTTGCCGAGGGTGCGGACGGCGTCCAGCCCGGCCGCCAGTGCCTCGGCGACGGCGGCCGGGCCGGCCGGGTCGGTGGGGTCGGCCAGGGCGGGATCGGGCAGGGCGGCGCCGATCGCGCGGAAGGCCTTGCCGTAGAGCGGGCCGGAGGCGCCGCCGACCTTGGAGATCAGCGTGCTGCCCACCTTGGTGAGCACCGCGCCCGGGCCGGCCGGCCGGAGGCCGTCGAGGGCGGCCAGGGCGGCGGAGAAGCCGCGCCGGAGGTTGCTGCCGTGGTCGCCGTCGCCGATCGCCGAGTCCAGCTCGGTGAGCCGGCCCTGCTCCTTCTCGACGGCCGCGGCGATCGCGCGGACCCAGGCCTCGGCGAGGGGGGTGTCGAAGTCCATGACGTCTCCCGGCTCAGGCCCGCTTGAGGGCGGGGGTGTCGACGGGCGCGTCCCACAGCTCCAGCAGCTGCGGGTCGGCCTTGGTGAGGGTGAGCGAGAAGCCCGCCATGTCCAGACTGGTGACGTAGTTGCCGACCAGGCTGCGGGCCACCGTGATGCCGCGCTCGGCGAGCCGGGCGGCGACCTCGCCGTAGGCGATGTACAGCTCCAGCAGGGGGGTCGCGCCGAGGCCGTTGAGCAGGGCGATCACCTCGTCGCCCGGGGCCAGGTGGTGGTCGGCGAGGATGGTGTCGACCACCTCGGCGGCCAGCGCGCGGGCCGGGCGCAGCTTCTCGCGGCGACGGCCGGGCTCGCCGTGGATGCCGACGCCGACCTCGATCTCGTCCTCGGGCAGGTCGAAGCCGGGCTTGCCGGCGGCCGGGGTGGTGGCAGCGGTGAGCGCGATGGCGAAGGAGCGGGAGGCGGCGTTGACCCGCTCGCCCAGGGCGGCCACCTCGTCGAGCGGGGCGCCGCGTTCGGCCAACGCTCCGGTGGCCTTCTCGACCAGGACGGTCGCCCCGGTGCCGCGGCGGCCGGCCGTCCAGGTGGAGTCCTCGACCGCGACGTCGTCATCGACCAGGACGGTGCGGACCGCCAGGCCCTCCTCGGCGGCGAGTTCGGCGGCGAGCTCGAAGTTCATCACGTCGCCGGTGTAGTTCTTCACGATGAAGACGACGCCGGCGCCGCTCTCCACGGCCTTGGCGGCGGCCAGCATCTGGTCCGGTACCGGGGAGGTGAAGACCTCTCCGGGGCAGGCGGCGTCCAGCATGCCGGGGCCGACGAAGCCGCCGTGCAGCGGCTCGTGGCCGGAGCCGCCACCGGAGATCACCGCGACCTTGGGCCCGGCCGGGCGGGCGGCCCGGGTGATCACCCGGTTGGGGATGTCCACCGTCAGCTCGGGGTGGGCGGCGGCGACTCCGGCCAACGCGTCCTCCAGGACGCTCTCCGGGGTGTTGATCAGCTTCTTCAACGCTCTTCGCTCCCTTGTGCGGGTCGTCGGCCGTGGACGCTGCTGCCCCGACGCTACGCCAGACGGGGGTGGTGGGCACGGGGTGCGACACGCGGGATTCGCGTCACTCTCCCGGAGTAGCAGCGTCGGCCGCGGGGTCGGTCGTAGGGTCGGGCGCATGAGCGAACACGTGGGTATCGTCCTGGTCTCGCACAGCGCCCGACTGGCCGCCGGGCTGCGCGAGCTGCTCGCCGAACTCGCCCCGGGCGGCGTGCGGGTGGTGTGCGCGGCGGGTACGGAGGACGGCGGGCTCGGCACCAGCTACGACCTGATCGCGCGGGCCGTCGCCGAGGCGGACGGCGGGGCGGGCGTGGTCGTGCTGCCGGACCTCGGCAGCTCGGTGCTCACCGCCGTCACGGTGCTGGAGGACGAGCCGCGCCCGGGCGTGCGGCTGGTGGACGCGCCGTTCGTGGAGGGCGCGGTGGCGGCCGCCGTCACCGCCTCGACCGGGGCGGCGCTGGCGGAGGTGGTCGCGGCGGCCGAGGAGGCCCGCTCGTTCCGGAAGCTGTGAAGCCGCGGGGCCGGAGACCGGGAAGAGGGGGCGGCTACTTGGCGTCGGCGTAGCAGTCCACCACCGCCGTCGTGAGCGGGAAGCGGACCGGGGTGTCGCCGAACACCAGACGGCGGGCCTCGTCGGCCGCCTCGGCGACCGCGGCGGCCACCTCGTCGGCGAGGTTGGCCGGGGTGTGCACGATCACCTCGTCGTGCTGGAAGAACACCAGGTGCGGGCGTTCCGCCGGGCCGGCCGTCGGCAGCTCGCCCAGCCGGCGGCGCAGGGCGGCGAGCAGGGCGAGTGCCCAGTCGGCGGCGCTGGCCTGGATGACGAAGTTGCGGGTGAAGCGGCCGCGGGCGCGGGCCTGCCGGCCGCCGGCCTCGCCGGCCGTGTCGGGGGCCTCGGTGAGGTCGAGGAACTCGGCGGAGGCGGGCGGGCAGACCCGGCCCAGCCGGGAGGCGACCACCCCGCCGTCCTCGCCGGTGCGGGCGGCGGCCTCGACGTAGCCCATCGCGGCGGGGTAGCGGTGGCGCAGGGTGTTCAGCAGCGGGCCGATGTCGCCGCTGGTCTGCCCGTACATGGCGCCGAGCAGGCCGAGCTTGGCCTTGTCGCGGTCGCCCTGGAAGGCGTTGGCGGCCAGCGCCTCGTACAGGTCGCCGCCGGCGGCGGTGCGGGCCAGCCCGGCGTCCTGGGAGAGGGCGGCGAGCACCCGGGGCTCCAACTGGGCGGCGTCGGCGACGACCAGCAGCCAGCCCGGGTCGGCGACGACGGCGCGGCGCAGGATGCGCGGGATCTGCAGTGCGCCGCCGCCGCGGCTGGCCCAGCGTCCGGAGACCACGCCGCCGACCACGTACTCGGGCCGGAACCGGCCGCCGCGGGCCCAGGCGTCCTGCCAGGCCCAGCCGTGCGCGGCGTGGATCCGGGACAGCTCCTTGTAGCGGATCAGCAGCGCGGCGGCCGGGTGGGCGACGCCCTTGAGCTCCCAGGAGCGGGTGGAGCCGAGCTGGATGCCGTTCTCGGCGAAGGCGCGCAGCACCTGGGTGTGCGAGTCGGGGTTGAACGGGCGCCCGCCGAGGGCCTGTTGGAGTTCGACGGAGAGGTCGGCGAGCAGTCTCGGCTGGGCGCCGGGGACGGTCGGGCGGGGGCCGAGGAGTTCGGTGAGCAGCTGGTCGTGGACGTCGGCGCGCCAGGGCAGCCCGTCGTACGCGATCTCGGCGGCGACGAGTGCGCCGGCGGACTCGGCGGCGACCAGCAGCCGGAACCGGTGCCGGGCGGCCGGGTCGGCGATCGCGGCGAGCCGGCGCTGCTGCTCGGCGTGGACGGCGACGACGGCGGTCAGCGGGTCGGCGCCGGGCGGCAGTTGCAGCCGGTCGGGCGCGAACAGGGTGTCCTGCCCGTCGTCGGCCTCGGCGGAGCCGGGCTCGGGCAGGTCGTCCGGGACGGGCAGGCCGCGCAGCCGGGACCAGGCGGCGCCGAGCGAGCGCGGCGCGCCGAACCGGCCCTCGTGCGCCAGCAGCAGGGCCTCGACCAGGCGCAGGTCGTGGCAGCGGGCGAGCCGGTCGGGCAGCCGGGGCAGCAGCGGCGCGTAGGCGCTGTCGGTGGCGGCCCACACCCAACGGGAGTGCTCGGCGGCCTCCCGGGCGGCGACGGCGGCGGCGAGGTCGGGGACCTTCTCGGGCGGGCCGAGCGGGGTGCCGGCGTCGTCGAGCGGCTGGAGCCGGCCGCCGGGGCCGTGCGGGTCGGGGGCGAGGGCCGTCCTGGGTGCCACGGGGGCGTCTCCTCTCCGGCGCGCTGTTCTGGCGTGCGGGTACGGGCACGGGTGTGCGGTCGTTCGGGTGTCCGGGCTCGACGTTAACGGGTGGGTACGACAACGGGGGCGGGGGCGCATAGGCAGGGTGGGTGACACGGCGTAGGGTCGGCGAAATGACCGAGAACCCGTTCTTCAAGCCCAGCCCCCTGGTCTACGAACTGCCGCCCTTCGCCGAGATCCGGCCGGAGCACTTCCTGCCCGCGTACGAGCGCGGGATGGCGGAGCAGCTGGCCGAGATCGCGGCGATCACCGCGGATCCGCGGCCGCCGACGCCGGACAACACCCTGGTCGCCCTGGAGCGTTCCGGGGAGCTGCTGCGCCGGGTGGACGCGGTGTTCCGCAACCAGTCGTCCTCGGACACCAGCGAGCCGGTCGACGAGGTGGAGACCGCGGTGAGCCCGCTGCTGGCCGCGCACCACGACGCGATCCACCTGGACCGCGCCCTGTTCGCCCGGATCGAGGAGCTGTACGGGCGCCGCGCCGACCTGGGTCTGGACCCGGAGTCGCTGCGGCTGCTGGAGACCCGGCACACCCGTTTCGTCCGCTCCGGCGCCCGGCTGGGCGAGGCGGAGCAGGCCCGGCTGCGCGAGCTGAACGCCGAACTCGCCGCGCTCGGCACGACGTTCCAGCAGAACGTGAACGCCGCCAGCAAGGCCGCCGCGCTGGTCGTGGACGCGGCCGAGGAGCTGGACGGGCTGTCCGCGGACGAGGTCGCCGCCGCTGCGGAGAACGCCCGGGTGCTCGGGCAGGAGGGCCGGTTCGTGCTGTCCCTGAAGAGCACCTCCGGCCAGCCCGAACTGGCCCGGCTGACCGACCGGTCGGTGCGCGAGCGGCTGCTGGCGGCCTCGCTCGACCGGGGCCTGGCGGTCAACGGCCCGCTGGCGATCCGGATGGCCGGGCTGCGCGCCGAGCGGGCCGCGCTGCTGGGGCACCCGAGCCACGCCGCGTACGTGGTGGAGGACGAGACCGCGGGCACGGTGGAGGCGGTGTCCGGGCTGCTGGCCCGGCTGGTGGGTCCGGCGGTGGCCAACGCCGGCCGGGAGGCCGCCGAGCTGGCCAAGCTGGCGGCGGCGGACGGGATCGAGGAGATCGCCGCGCACGACTGGGCGTACTACTCGGAGAAGGTCCGGCAGAGCTCCTACCAGGTGGACGCGGCGGTGCTGCGCCCGTACTTCGAGCTGGAGCGGGTGCTCCGGGACGGCGTGTTCTTCGCCGCGGGGCTGGCGTACGGGCTGACCTTCACCGAGCGGCCGGACCTGACGGCCCACCACCCGGACGCGCGGGTCTTCGAGGTGTTCGAGGAGGACGGCGGTTCGCTCGGCCTGTTCATCGGTGACTTCCACGCCCGGGCGTCCAAGCGCGGCGGTGCCTGGATGGACGAGCTGGTGAGCCAGGCGGGGCTGACCGGCCGGCGGCCGGTGGTGATCAACAACCTGAACATCGCCCGCCCGGCGCCGGGCGAGCCGGTGCTGCTGGCCTGGGACGAGGTGCGCACGCTCTTCCACGAGTTCGGGCACGCGCTGCACGGGCTGTTCTCGGACGTGCGGTACCCACTGTTCGCGGGCACCTCGGTGCCCCGGGACTTCGTCGAGTTCCCCTCGCAGGTCAACGAGATGTGGATGGTCCGGCCGGAGGTGCTGGCCAACTACGCGCGCCACCACGTGACCGGGGAGCCGCTGCCGGCCGAGCTGGTCGAGCGGATGGTGGCGGCCGAGGGCTTCGGGGAGGGCTTCCGGACGGTGGAGTACCTCGCGGCGACGCTGCTGGACTGGGCCTGGCACACCGTGCCGCAGGGCCGGGAGATCGCGGACGCCGAGGAGTTCGAGGCACGGGCGCTGGCGGAGGCCGGGATCGCGGTGCCGGCGATCCCGCCGCGCTACCGGACGGCGTACTTCCAGCACGTCTTCGCCAGCGGCTACAGCGCCGGGTACTACGCGTACATCTGGTCGGAGGTGCTGGACGCCGACACCGTGCAGTGGTTCGAGGGCAACGGGCGTGCGGTGCGGGAGAGCGGCGAGCTGTTCCGGCGCGAGCTGCTGTCACGCGGCTACGGCCGGGACCCGCTGGAGTCCTTCCGTGCGGTGGTCGGCCGGGCGCCGGAGACCGGGCCGCTGTTGGCGCGGCGGGGCCTGGTCTAGCCGTTTCCCGGGCGGCCCCGGTGGCGGTCAGCGCGGTGTGACCGTGACCGTCACCGGGGTGCCCGGGCGGGCGTGCGGGAGGCGGATCCGGACGGTTCCGGCCCGCCCGCCGGCCGGCTGTTCGACGTCGACGCGGGCGGCGGCGGGGGTGACGGTGACGTCGGCGCCGTGCGGGAACGCCGCCGGGGGCAGGACGAGTTCGCTGCCGTGCCGGGTGCCGTCGGCGCTCCAGCGGACGGTGGTGGCGCCGGTGCGCACGTCCGTTCCGGCGACGGCCGCCGGGTACGGGCCGAAGGCGGGTTCGTCGCCGGGGGCGGGGCGCCCGGCCGGGTCGAGCGCGCAGTAGCCGCCGGTGCCGCGGCACCAGTACCACATGGTCCAGCCCTCGGCGAAGCCGTCCATCGCGGCGACCTGTCGGCGGACCAGCAGGGTGTTGCCCGGCCTGCGGGAGTCGGGCGGGCCCCATTCGCCGACCAGGACGGGCAGGCGGTGGGCGGCGGGGTAGGCGGTGATCGCGGCGGTGTAGCGCTCGACGAAGCCGTCGGCCGGGTCCCAGTCGGCGCCGTTCTCGACCGCGGTGTCGTAGAAGTGCGGTGCGTAGCCGAGCCGGGGCGGGCCGGGGCGAGGGTCGTCGAAGCCGGGCAGCCGGGTGGGCACGCCCTGGCCGACCAGGACGGTGGGTTCGACGAACAGCCAGGCGCGGGAGTCGACCCGGCGTACGGCGGCGATCAGGCGGCGGTACATGTCGGCGAGCCGGCCCTGTTCGAGGGCGGCGGAGGCGGCGGCGAGGACGGCCGGGTCGGTCGGGTCGCCGTCCACCGGGCCGAACGGCTCGTTGAACAGGTCGTAGCCCAGCAGCGAGCGGTGGCCGCGCAGTTCGAGGGCGAGCCGGGTGTAGAAGTCGGCCTGCCAGGCGCGCAGGTCGGGGTCGTCGTAGAGGTGGCGGAAGGCGGCCTGGACGGCGGGCTGGAAGTACCCGGCGAACCAGTCGTTCGGGTCGGGGGTGAACGGCAGGCCGTCGTCCCGGGTGGCCCAGGGCGGGATGCCGCGGTCGCCGCCGCCGAACGCCGGCCCGTAGACGTCCTGGTGCAGGTCGATCAGGGCGAGCAGGCCGTACCGGTCGGCCCAGCCGAGGAGTTGGCGCAGCCGGTGCAGTTCGGTCGGGTCGAGGCGGCCGCGGACGGGCTCCAGCCTGTTCCAGGAGACCGCCACCCGGATCAGGGTGAAGCCCTGCGCGGCCAGGGACTTGAGGTCGGCCTCGGTGGTCTCGGCGTACTTGTCGAGGTTGAAGCCGCGCAGTTGGAGGCGGCGGCCCTGGGCGTCGGTGAAGGCGGTGCGGCCGTCGGGGCCGGTGGCCGTTGAAGCGGGGAACCGCGCGGGCGGGCCGCCGTGGGCGCCGTCGTGCGCGGCGGCGGGGGTGGCGGGGGCCGCGGTGAGGGCCGTGGTGGCGGCGAGCAGCAGGGCGGCGGCGGTGCGGCGCAGGCGCATCGGGACCTCGTACGGCGCGGGGGTGGGGGCCCGATGATGCCTGCGGTGCCGGGTGTCGCACAAGGGCCTTGCACGGAAGGGGAGTTCAGTCGGCGTCCGGAGCCGGATCCGGAGCCGGGGCCGGGGTGGCGGGGGTGGGCAGGTCCGCGGCGGCGGCCAGGCGGCCCCAGAGCAGGTCGGCGAGCGCCTGCACCATGCGGGTGCGTGAGCAGGGTCTGGTCTCCAGCCACCAGTCGCCGGCCGCCAGCACCATGCCGGTGATGCCCCGGCCCCAGGCCTCGGCGAGCAGCTCGCGGTCGGCGCCGAGGTCGACCTGGTTCTGTACGGCCCGGGTGATCTCCGCGGCGATCTGCCGCAGTGCGGGGGCGAGTGCGGTGCCGGGGCCGCTCGGGTCGCCCGGTTCGGGGTGGGTGAGCAGCCGGTAGACCTGCGGGCGGGCCTCGATCCCGGCCAGGTAGGTGTCCAGGACGTGTTCGACCCGGTCGCGGCGCTCCAGCGGTTCGGCGAGGGCGGCCCGGACGGCGGCCAGCAGACCGCTGGTGTGGCGCTCGGTGAGGGCTGTGATCAGGCCGTTCCGGTCGCCGAAGTGGCGGTAGAGGATCGGTTTGGTGATGCCGGCCTCGGCGGCGATGGCGTTCATGCTGGCGGTCGGGCCGTTCCGCTGGATGACCCGGTCGGCGGCGTTGAGCAGCTGCTCGCGGCGGGGCTCTCGGGACATGTGCTGCTCCTTGGATTCGGGGTCTGACTGGGCGTTGACACCGGTTACCAATCAGTAGCAGACTCCGACGATGTTACCCGAGGTAACCCCCCTGGTCGGCCGTACCCCTTCTTCGGAGGCAAGCACCATGAGCAGCACGTTCTCGCTGGACCCGGGTGCGGACCAGCTCGCCGTACGCGACTGGCTGCACGGCTTCGCCGCCGACGTCGTCCGCCCCGCCGCGGCCGAGTGGGACGAGCGTGAGGAGACCCCCTGGCCGATCATCCAGGAGGCCGCCAAGCTGGGCATCTACTCGCTGGACTTCTACGCCCAGCAGTACTTCGACCCCTCCGGCGTCGGCATTCCGATCGCCATGGAGGAGCTGTTCTGGGGCGACGCGGGCATCGGGCTGTCCATCGTCGGCACCACGCTGGCCGCCGTCGCGGTGCTCGCCAACGGCACCGACGAGCAGATCGGCACCTGGACGCCGCAGATGTTCGGCACCCCGGACGACCTCAAGGTGGCCGCGTTCTGCTCCTCCGAGCCCGACGCCGGCTCCGACGTCTCCGCGCTGCGCACCCGGGCGGTGTACGACGGGGCCAAGGACGAGTGGGTGCTCAACGGCACCAAGACCTGGGCCACCAACGGCGGGATCGCCGCCGTCCACGTCGTCGTCGCCACCGTCGACCCGGAGCTCGGGGCGAAGGGCCAGGCCTCCTTCGTCGTCCCGCCGGGCACCCCCGGGCTGAGCCAGGGCCAGAAGTTCAAGAAGCACGGCATCCGCGCCTCGCACACCGCCGAGGTGGTGCTGGACGGCGTCCGGGTGCCCGGCAGCTGCCTGCTCGGCGGCAAGGAGAAGCTGGACGAGCGGCTGGCCCGGGCCCGTGAAGGGGTCAAGCGCCCGGGGGGCAGGGGAAACGCGGCGATGGCCACCTTCGAGGCCTCCCGGCCGGCCGTCGGCGCGCAGGCGATCGGCATCGCCCGGGCCGCGTACGAGGTGGCGCTGGACTACGCGAGGACCCGCGAGCAGTTCGGCCGCCCGATCATCGACAACCAGGGCGTGGCCTTCCAGCTCGCCGACATGAAGACCCGGATCGACGCCTCCCGCCTGCTGGTGTGGCGGGCCTCCTGGATGGCGGCCAACAACCAGCCGTTCACCGCGGCCGAGGGCTCGATGTCCAAGCTGTACGCGGGCGAGACGGCCAAGTGGGTCACCGCGCAGGCGATGCAGATCCTCGGCGGCAACGGCTTCACCCGGGAGTACCCGGTGGAGCGGATGCACCGGGACAGCGCGATCTACTCGATCTTCGAGGGGACCAGCGAGATCCAGCGGCTGGTGATCGCGCGGGCGATCTCGGGGATGCCGATCCGCTGAGCCCGCTGAGTTCGCCGGGCTACCGGGCCGCCCAGAAGGCGAGTCCGGCGGTGAGCGCGCCCACCGCCGCGCCGACGATGGTCTGCGCGGTGGTGTGGTCCCGCAGCACCACCCGGGACCAGCCGATCGCCGCGACCAGCGGGGCGAGCAGCAGCCACAGCGGGCCGAGCGCGATCCCGAGGCAGACCACCGCGCCGGCGGCCACGGCGGTGTGCACGGAGACCTTCCACCAGACGGTGATCACCAGGATCGGGACCAGCGAGGCGAACATCGCCAGCACCATCGCGGTCAGGTCGGCCGGGGCGTCCAGCCAGAGCATCACGGCGAAGCTGGTCGCGACCGAGCCCATGATGAACGGGATGACGGTCAGCCGGCGCTGCCGGTGGCCGACGTGGCGGTCCTCCAGGGTGCCCTTGCGGATGCCGCGCTGGATGAACATGGTCGGGATGACGGCCGCGAACAGGGCCGCGAAGGCCGCCCAGCCGAGGCCCGTCCAGCCGTAGCGGATGACGCCCATCAGCGGGAGCATCGCGATGATGACGTTCTTCGGCTCGACGCCGTCGGTGACCCGGCGGGCCCAGATCGTCCGGCTGGTGGGGGCGGTCGTGGCCTCGGTCGTCATCGGGGTGTGTGCTCCGGGTGCGCAAAGGGGTCGGCGTGAGGGCTCGGCGTGAAAGGTCGGCGCGACGGGGGCGTCGGGGCGCGGGCGTCGGGACGGCCCGGCGCCGATCGGATGATCGTACGCGAGCCCGTCCGCGCGGCCGGTGCCCGGACCTGGTGCCCGGCCCCGGTCGGACCTGGTGCCCGGCCCCGGTCAGAACCGCGCCGGGCGGCCCTCCAGGAACGCGGCCAGCCCCTCGGGCACGTCCGAGGTCTCCCGGGAGCGGCGCTCCCAGGGCGCCAGCGCCTGCGCCGCCCGCTCCGCCGGGACGGCCAGCGCGGCCTTCACCGCACCGATGGTCTGGGCCGAGCGCCGGGTCAGCAGTCGGGCGAACTCCAGCGCGGCGGCGTCCAGTTCGGCGCCCGGCAGGACGCGTTCCGCCAGGCCCAGCGGCAGCGCGTCGCGGCCCGTCACCAACTCGCCGGAGAACAGCAGGTACTTGGCGCGGGCCGGGCCGACCAGCCGGGCCAGCCGTACGGTCGGCACCGCAGGGTAGACCACGCCGAGCTTGGCCGGGGTGATCCCCAGCCGGGCGTCCTCGGCGACGAACCGCAGGTCGCACGCGACGGCCAGCTGGCAGCCGCCGCCCACGCAGGCGCCCTGCACCACGGCGACGGTCGGGTGCGGGAAGGCCGCCAGTGCCTCCTCGGCGGCGACGTTGACCGCGTGGTAGGCGTCCGCGCGCTCCGGATCGCCGTACACCTCGGCGAGTTCGGCGATGTCCGCGCCCGCGCTGAAGGTGCCGCCGGCGCCGGTGACCAGCAGGGCGCGCACCCCCGGCTGCTCGGCGAGGCGCAGCAGCACCTTCGGCAGCGCCTGCCAGATCTCCAGGGTCACCGCGTTGCGCCGGTGCGGTCGGGCGAACTCCAGGACGGCGACGCCGTCCTCGCCGACGTACGCGTGCAGGCCCTCGGCGTGGGCGGGCAGGGCGGAGCGGTCCCGCGTGAGCAGCGGCTGGTCCATGCGCACCTCCGGGCGGTCGTGGTGCGCCCACTCTCTCAGGAGGCGACGGCGCAGTAGTCGCCGAGGCCGCCCTCGACCAGGGCGAAGGCGCGCGCGGCCCGGTCGAGGGCGGCGGGCAGGGCGGCCGCGGCGCGTTCGCCGGTCAGTATCCGGCGCTGGTTCTCGGTGGTCAGGGCCAGTCGGGCGGCCAGCAGTTGGGCGGCGGCGATCTGTGCGGTGAGCTCGTCGTGGGCCGGGTCCTGGGCGAGGAGTTCGGTGGTCAGCAGGCCCTGCGCGTGCCGGCCGAAGCCGGCGGTGGCGCGCATCGCCAGGGCCGGGGTGCGGTGGATCAGCCGGACCACGTCGAGCACGAGCGGTTCGTCGCTCAGCCCGGTGGCCGGGTCGTGCTGCTCCAGCGCGGCGAGGTACTGCTCGCGCAGCGCCGCCACCGCCGAGGTGCCGGGGGCGCGTTCGCGGACCACCCGGGCCGGCTCGTCGAGGTGCTGCTCCATGGGGGCCATGACCAGGTCTTCCTTGGTGGGGAAGTAGTTGAAGACGGTCATCTTGGACACCTCGGCGGCGGCCGCGATCTCGGCCACCGAGACCTGGTCGAAGTCCCGCTCGGCGAACAGCCCGATGGCGGTGCGCCAGATCCGGATGCCGGTCTGGATCTTCTTGCGCTCGCGCAGCGGGAGGGCGTCGAGGTCGCGGTCGTCGTCGGGGCTGAAGCCGGTGTGCGTCGCCATGGCTCGACTGTACCAGGATCAAAGATCGACCAGGATGAAGATTGAGCTGAGCTTAAGAATTGACCAGGTATAAAAAAACTGCCATGGTGAGGACGTGCCGCCGGCCGCACCGGCCCGGCCCGAACTCCACCGACCCTGGGGGGACTTACCGATGGCGCCCGCTGCCCCTGCCTTGATGACACCGGCCCAGCGCAACCTGGGCATGCTGCTCTGCCTGGTCACGATCGTGCTGGCCGTGCTCGACATGAACATCGTGTCCGCGGCCACCGTGCCGATCGTCCGGGAGCTCGACCCCGTCCACGGCGTCGACCGGCTGCCCTGGCTGATCAGCTCGTTCGCCCTCGCCGCGACCGCGCTGCTGCCGCTCTACGGCAAGCTCTGCGACCTGTACGGCGCCAAACGCGTGCTGCTCTGCGCGGTCGGCACCTTCCTGGTCGGCTCGGCGCTCTGCGGGCTCGCGCAGTCGATGGGCCAGCTGATCGCCTTCCGGGCCCTCCAGGGCATCGGCGGCGGCGGGCTGATGAGCGTCACCATGGTGGTCGTCGCCCACCTCAAGGACCCGGCCGAGCGCGGCAGCGGCAAGGGCGGCGCGATGGGCGGGATCGTCGCGGGCATCGGGATGGCGGTCGGCCCGCTGATCGGGGCGCTGTTCACCGACCACCTCGGCTGGCGCTGGATCTTCTACATCAACCTGCCGCTCGGCCTGCTCGTCCTGGTCGGCACCGCCCTGGTGATCAAGCTGCCGCCGGCGGCCGGCCGCCGCAGCCTGGACTTCCTCGGCGCGGCCCTCGCCGCCGCCTTCGCGACCGGGCTGCTGCTGGTCACCGAGTGGGGCGGCAAGGACTACGCCTGGACCTCCCCGGTGATCCTCGGGCTCGTCGCCGCCACCCTGGCCGCGTTCGGCCTCTTCGTGTGGCGCCAGGCCACCGCCGCCGAGCCGGTGCTGCCGCTGTCGCTGTTCCGGATCAGCGTGGTGCGCCTCGGCTTCGCGATCCAGGGCCTGGTCGGGATGGGCATGACCGGCTCGATCGTCTACGTGATGCTCTACCTGCAGATCGCCCGCGGCGTCGACCCCACCTCGGCCAGCCTCTACCTGATCCCGATGGCGGGCGGGATGACGGCGGTCGGCCTGCTGGCCGGCCGGCTCACCGCCCGCGGCTACGCGGAGCGCACCTTCCTGGTGGCCGGCGCGGGCTGCGCGGCGATCGCCCTGCTCCTGCTCGGCCTCAACGGCCCGACCACCGGGCTGTGGGCGGTCTGCGGCGAACTCGTCCTGCTGGGCGTCGGGATGGGCCAGCTGATCGGCCAGCTGGTCACGGTGGTGCAGGAGTCCGTCCCCCGGCACCACCTCGGCGTCGCGACCACCGGGATCCGCTTCTTCCAGACCCTCGGCAGCGCGCTCGGCGCGGCGCTCTTCGGCACCGTGCTGGCCCGGGTCTTCACGGACGGCGAGCCCGGCCTGCCACTCGGCGCCGTCCGGACGCTCGGCGGCGCGGCCCGCGAGCACGCGCTGCGCAGCTTCACGGACGCCGTCGACGTGGTGTTCCTGTCGGCCGGCGGTCTGCTGGTGCTGGTCCTGCTGCTCGCGCTGCGGGTGCCCAGGGCGGTGGCGGCGGCGGAGCCGCCGGTGCTGGCGGCCTGAGGGGCCTGAGGGGCCTGAGGGGCCTGAGGGGCCTGAGGGGCCTGAGGGGTCTTGGGGGTCTTGGGGGTCGGGGACGACGGCCCGGGGTGCGGGGTCCGGTGGGACACGGGGGTGTCCACCGGGCCCCGCCGCGTCCGGTCAGGCCCCGGGCGTCCACTCCGGAGCCAGGATCGACCAGATCTGCTTGTCGTGGCGGACCCCGTTGTGCGGGTACCACTCGCGCAGGGTGCCGTCCAGGCTCATGCCGACCCGCTCGGCGACGGCCCGGCTGCGGGCGTTGCCGGCGGAGCACCACCACTCGGCGCGGTGCAGGCCGCGGGTGGTGAAGGCGTAGTCGAGCAGCACCCGGACGCCGGCGGTGATCAGCCCGCCGCCCTCGCCGGCCGGCTCGGTCCAGGCGCCGATCTCGCAGACGCCGCTCTGGGCGTTGAAGCTCACGAACATCACGCCGCCGACCAGCGTGCCGTCCCGCCAGATGCCGTAGATCCGGCCGCTGTCGGCGGCCTGCTGGTCGGCGTAGCGCTGGAGGGTGGCGCGGGCGGAGTCGAGGTCGGTGGAGCGGGTGGCCCAGGGGATCCACGGGTCGGTGTGGGCGCGGGCGCGGTCGATGTGGGCCAGGAACTCGGCCGCCTGCCACGGCTCCAGCGGGCGCAGTTCGGCGTTCTCGGCGAGCGGTACGGCAAACATGGGCTGGCCTTTCACGGGATGCACGGTCCACGGGATGCGCGGTGTGCTGGGAACCATACATAACAAACGTTTGGTATGTACGATGACCCCCATGACGCCGGCCCGTGGAGACCATGACGCCCGCCGCCTGGAAGTGTCCGAGGGCGTGTGGCGGGTGCTCTCCAGCCGTGGCTTCGAAGGGCTGACCCTGCGTGCCGTGGCCACCGAACTGGGCGCCTCCACCGGCCTGTTGACGCACTACTTCCCCAACAAGCGGGCCCTGCTGAGCCACGCCCTGGACGAACTCGACCGGCGCTCCGGCTCCCGGCCCCGGCGCACCGCCCCCGCCGACGGCACCCCGCCGCCACCCCCCGGGCTGGCCCGACTGCGGGCCGCGCTGCTCGACGTCCTGCCGCTGGACGGGGCGGCGGCGGCCGGCAACCGGATCTGGGTCGGCTCCTGGGACGTCGCCCTGTCGGACCCCGCGCTCGCGGCCGCGCACGCGGGTCGCTACGCCCGCTCGCGCGAGGCCCTCGCGGTGCACGTCGCGGACGCCCAGCGGCTCGGGGAGCTCCCGGCCGGGGCCGACGCCGCCGCGCTCGCGACCGGCGCGCAGGCCTTCGCGCTCGGCCTGGTGGTGCAGGTGCTGTTCGCCCCGGCGGAGTTCCCGCCCGAGCGGCAGACCGCTCTGCTGGACGCCTACCTGGCCGGGCTCGCCACCGCCGACTGACTCACCACCGCTGGCTGACGCGCCACCGGCGGCAGACTCGCCGCCATCGGCTGAGCGGCCGGCCGGGCTCGCGATCACGGGCCGAGCGGCCGGCCGGGGACCCGACCGAGCGGCTTCCGGCCGAGTCGGTGGGGCGGATTGTCCCCGGAGCGTGATTCGCCCGGGATTTCGGTTGTTCGGGTCTTCTCCCGCATCCGATCCGCAGTGGCGGTCATCCGGAGCAGCCTGTTATCGCGGTGGCCATGACACGCATCGTCACGGGTTAGGTGCGGTGGGTGTACGCAATCAGGCGGTGTGCGGAGGGGATTTCCGGGAGCCCGCGACGGCCGGGCAATGCGGCCGCCGGCCTGGCGGCCTGCGGGAATGCCGAGGTGGTGCCCCCAGCAGGATTCGAACCTGCGACCTACCGCTTAGAAGGCGGGTGCTCTATCCGCTGAGCTATGGGGGCGGGACGGGCTGCGCCCGGGCGGGCGTGACCGTGGCCGGGTCGGGCGACGAGCGCCGGGGGCGCGCGTGTCCGGCCCCGTACCGTGAGGGTGGGGGTGGGGGTCGGTGGGCCCTCGACCTGTCGGGGACAGGATAAGGGTGCCCAGTTCCTCGGCCGAGTGTGACGACACCGCCGTTGGTGTGTCGGTTCGGTGGAGCGGTCCGATAATCGCAGGTGAACGCCGTGAGTGCAGCGGTCTGGGAGTGTTCCGAGCCGGACGTTGTGCAGTCGTTACGGGGCTGCCGCCCCACCCGTTATGGATTCGGCACGGAGAATGTGTCGCCACCGGTGCGGGTGGGGGGCCGTATTCGGCTTCCTCCGGTCGGATGACGTGCGCGGACGGTCGGTCGGCGCTGTTCCGGGGCGTGTCGGTTGGGGGCGGCGAGCAGCCGGTTTGTTGTCATGGCCGCGATGAGATGGGCTCGAAGGGGTGCCGAAAGGCCGAAATTCACCCCTGCGAGTGACGTCGGTTTTCCGAGGCATCGAGTTGTCCACAGGATTTCAGAACTCTCTGGCGGGGATTTCCCGCGAAGCGCACTCTCAACGCGCGCCGGTCGATTCCGTACGGTGCATCGGCGAGAACGGAGAGTGCACTGTGAACGAGATGCAGGTGACGATCGTCGGCATTGTCGCGACGGAGGTGAGCTACGGCGAAACGGGCAGCGGGGTGCCGATGGCCAAGTTCCGGCTCGGCTGCACCGAGCGCCGGTACGACCGGCAGCGCGAGTGCTGGGCGGACGGCGAGACGCAGTGGCTGACGGTGACGGCCTGGCGGGGGCTCGCGGTCAATCTGATCGGTTCGCTCGCCAAGGGGGATCCGGTGTTGGTGAGCGGTCGGCTGCGGCTGCGGGAGTGGGCCGACGGCGAGGTGAAGCGCACCGGGGCCGAGATCGACGCCCGATCGGTCGGACACGACCTCACCCGTGGTACCTCGGCGTTCCGTTGGGCGGCGGGGGTGCGCGGGCAGCCGTCGGGCGCCACCGGGCCGAGCGGGGCGCAGGCCGGGGCAGGGGTGGTGCCGGGGTGGATCGCCGACGCGCTGGAGGCGCGGAAGGCCTTGGCGGTGGCCTCGGCGCCGCGCCCGCCGGAGCCCCCGCCGCCGGCGCGGCCGGTGTCGGACGGGGTGTCGGAGGCGGAGGTGGGGGAGCGGGGCAGGGTGGCCGAGGGGGAGCGGGGAGGTGACGAGCAGGCTGCGCTGATCTGACGGGTCGATGACCTTAACTGTCGACAAATATGTTGATCGAGACTGTTGTTGCGCCCGCATGTGCAATCTCGCCCGGATAACGAAAAGTCGCGAGGAGATTCTGGCTGATCGTCAGCTTGTGTCGAAACTGAGGGGGTTGATAACGATCCAGATACGGAATCGTCCTGATTTCGCATGGGGGTTTCGGGGCCTGCGGGGCTCAATAGGATTCGTCTGGTTCATACCCGCAGCAGCGCCACAGGGGGCGCGCGCGGCACGGCAAGTCGGCGGGCTGTCCATCGGTGCGGCCCGGCCCCGGAGGGATCCCAGATGTTCCAGAGGCAGGTGCGGAGTCTCCCCCGCATAACCACTGTCATGCTCACGACCAGCCTGGTGTTGGGCGGGGGCCTGTTCGCGGCCGGTGCGGCGGCCGCGGCGGACACCCCGGGTGCGGGCGTCAAGGCCGTCCTCCAGAACACGATGGTGGGCGAGAAGATCGACGTCGAGGGCAAGGGGACCGTCGACGGCGGTCTGTTCACCCTCAAGACGTCCAACGGCGAGATCCAGACCTACTGCATCGACTTCGACAACCCGGTCTACCTGGACAGCGCCGCGAAGTACCAGGAGTCGGACTGGAAGTCGAGCTCCCTCGGCGGCAAGAACAAGGTCGAGGCGGCCTCCAAGATCCGCTGGATCCTGGAGAACTCCTACCCGCAGGTCAAGGACCTGACGGCGCTCGGCAAGACCGTCGGCGTCGACGGCCTGACCGCCGAGGACGCCGCCGCGGGCACCCAGGCCGCGATCTGGAAGTTCTCGGACAACAAGAACGCCACCCCGCGCAACGCCAAGGCCAAGAAGCTGCGCGACTACCTGCTCGGCGACGCCAACAAGGGCATCGCCGCCGAGCCCAACCCCTCGTTGACGCTCAACCCGGACTCCGTCTCCGGCAAGTCCGGCAACAAGCTCGGCCCCTTCACCCTCAAGTCCAGCGCCGCCGAGGTGAAGCTCACCGTCACCGGTGACGCCGCCGACAAGGTCAAGGTGGTGGACAAGGACGGCAAGCCGGTCGGCGCCACCCTGACCGGTCCGATCAAGGAGACCCAGCTGTTCCTGGACGTGCCGGCCGGCACCCCGGACGGCTCCGTCGCCCTGGCCGCCGCCGCCGACACCGTCGTGCCCAGCGGCCGGGTCTTCCTCAGCGAGGGCTACGACCCGAAGCGGCACAGCCAGAGCATGATCCTGGCCGGCTCCAGCAAGCTCAGCGTCTCCGCCGGCGCCAAGGCCACCTGGAAGCAGGGCCAGGGCGCGCTGGTCGACAGCACCGCCCAGGTCGAGTGCGAGAACAACGGCGTGCGCGTCACCGTCACCAACGGTGGTGACGAGGCCGCCACCGTCACGGTCAAGCCGGGCAAGCAGCTGACCGTCCAGCCGGGCAAGACCGAGAACGTGCTCGTCCCGGTCGCCGAGAAGGCCGCCTACGACATCAACGTCACCGGCCCGAACGGCTTCGCCAAGGAGTTCAAGGGCGTCCTGGACTGCAAGACCGGCGTGACCCCGCCGACCTCCGGCCCGTCGACCCCGGCCGCGAGCGGCACCCCGAGCGGCGCCCCGAGCACCGCCCCGACCGGCACCCCGAGCCAGGCCGGCACCCCGTCGGCCGGTGCCAGCACCGCCGCCGGCGCGCACCCGAGCCCGGCCGCGACCAACTCCGCCCCGGGCACCGGTGGCCTGGCCCAGACCGGTGCCAGTGACTCGACCCCGATCCTCGCCGCCGTCGCCGGTGGCCTGGTCCTGGCCGGTGGCGCCGCGGTCTTCGTCCTGCGCCGCCGTGGCCGCCACGGTCGCACCGCCGCCTGAACCGCCCCGCAGGCCCGGAGGCGCTGACCTCCTGAGGCCCTGACGGCACCCGGCCCGGCCCCCGCACCCGCTGCGGGGGCCGGGCCTTCGCCGTTCAACCCCGCGCTGCGGATACCCCCGTGGGGCACACCGGGCGTTCGGGGCCCCCGGCCGGGTGCGGCACAATGGAAGGCTGCAAGCCGAATACTCCCGACGACGCCGGAGCGATCTCACGTGGCGGAATACATCTACACGATGCGCAAGGTGCGCAAGGCGCACGGAGACAAGGTCATCCTTGACGACGTGACGCTCAGCTTCCTCCCCGGGGCGAAGATCGGCGTCGTGGGCCCCAACGGCGCGGGCAAGTCCACCGTGCTGAAGATGATGGCCGGCCTGGAGCACCCCTCCAACGGCGACGCCTTCCTCTCGCCCGGTTTCACCGTCGGCATGCTGCTCCAGGAGCCGCCGCTCGACGAGACCAAGACCGTCCTGGAGAACGTCGAGGACGGCGTCAAGGAGATCAAGGGGAAGCTCAACCGCTTCAACGAGATCGCCGAGCTGATGGCGACCGACTACTCGGACGCCCTGCTGGACGAGATGGGCAAGCTCCAGGAGGACCTGGACCACGCCAACGCGTGGGACCTGGAGGCCCAGCTGGAGCAGGCCATGGACGCCCTGGGCTGCCCGCCCGGCGACTGGCCGGTCACCAAGCTCTCCGGTGGCGAGAAGCGCCGCGTGGCGCTCTGCAAGCTGCTGCTGGAGTCCCCCGACCTGCTGCTGCTCGACGAGCCCACCAACCACCTGGACGCCGAGTCGGTGAACTGGCTGGAGCAGCACCTGGCCAAGTACCCCGGCACCGTCGTCGCCGTCACCCACGACCGGTACTTCCTGGACAACGTGGCCGGCTGGATCCTGGAGCTCGACCGCGGCCGCGCCATCGGCTACGAGGGCAACTACTCCACCTACCTGGAGTCCAAGCAGTCCCGCCTCAAGGTCGAGGGCCAGAAGGACGCCAAGCGCGCCAAGCGGCTCCGCGAGGAGCTGGAGTGGGTCCGCTCCAACGCCAAGGGCCGCCAGGCGAAGTCCAAGGCCCGTCTGGCCCGCTACGAGGAGATGGCGGCCGAGGCGGACAAGATGCGGAAGCTGGACTTCGAGGAGATCCAGATCCCGCCGGGCCCGCGTCTGGGCAGCATCGTCATCGAGGTGGAGAACCTCTCCAAGGCCTTCGGCGAGAAGATCCTGATCGACGACCTCAGCTTCACCCTGCCGCGCAACGGCATCGTCGGCATCATCGGCCCCAACGGCGCCGGCAAGACCACTCTGTTCAAGATGCTCCAGGACATGGAGACCCCGGACTCCGGTGTGGTCAAGGTCGGCGAGACCGTCAAGATCAGCTACGTCGACCAGAGCCGCGCCAACATCGACCCGAAGAAGACCCTCTGGGAGGTCGTCTCCGACGGTCTGGACTGGATCAACGTCGGCCAGGTCGAGATGCCGTCCCGCGCCTACGTGTCGGCCTTCGGCTTCAAGGGCCCGGACCAGCAGAAGCCGGCCGGTGTGCTGTCCGGTGGTGAGCGCAACCGCCTGAACCTGGCGCTCACCCTCAAGCAGGGCGGCAACCTGCTGCTCCTCGACGAGCCCACCAACGACCTCGACGTCGAGACGCTCTCCTCGCTGGAGAACGCCCTGCTGGAGTTCCCCGGCTGCGCCGTGGTCATCTCCCACGACCGCTGGTTCCTGGACCGGGTGGCCACCCACATCCTCGCCTACGAGGGCGAGAGCAAGTGGTTCTGGTTCGAGGGCAACTTCGAGTCGTACGAGAAGAACAAGATCGAGCGGCTCGGCGCCGACGCGGCCCGCCCGCACCGGGCCACGTACAAGAAGCTGACCCGCGGCTGACACCCAGCCGTCACGGCGGCCCGGCAGACTGCCCCTCGGGGCGGCCTGCCGGCCGCCGGCCCGCCGCCACCGCACGGCGGCGGGCGACCGGACGTCGAGGAGAACACCTGTGGCCCGCCACATCTACGCCTGCCCGCTGCGCTGGTCCGACATGGACGCGTTCGGCCACGTCAACAACGTGGTCTTCCTGCGCTACCTGGAGGAGGCCCGGATCGACTTCATGTTCACCCAGGCCGCCGAGGCCGGGGCGGGGGAGTTCGCGGGCGGCTCGGTGGTGGCCCGCCACGAGATCGACTACAAGCGTCCGCTGGTGCACCGGCCGGAGCCGGTCACCGTCGAGACCAGGGTGACCCGCATCGGCGGCGCCTCGCTGACCGTGTCCTACGAGATCAAGGACGTCGCCGAGGACGGCACCGAGACGGTGTACGTCCAGGCGTCCACCGTGGTCGTGCCCTACGACCTGGCGGAGGGCCGGCCGCGCCGGATCTCGCCCGTGGAGCGGGAGTTCCTGTCCCGCTTCATGGACGAGGAGCCCGCCGTAGTCGCCGCCTGAGCACCCACCTCCGACGATTCGAGCTGACCCGCGTTGACCATCACCGCCCGCCTCGCCCTCACCGACGCCGGGGAGGCCGCCGACCTCTCCGCGTTCCTGCTGCGCCTGCTGCGCTTCGACAAGGCGGCGGCCGTCCGGTTGCAGGCGGTGGCCCCGGCCGGGGAGGACGGCGTGCTGGCGGTCTTCGGCCGGCTGCCGCTGGGCGGTTCGGGCGCGCTGGCGATCCGCACCGCCCGGCTGACCGGGCCGGCCGAGCCGACCGATCTGACGGTCTCGGCGGGCCAGTTGCTGGACGGCGTGGACGCCGGGACGGGTGCCGTCGCGCTGCCCGCCCCGGTGACTGGACCGGCCTGGGCCGGGCTGCTGCCGCCGCGCACCGGCTGGCGGCCGGTCGGGGCGCCGCCGGCGGCCGAGGTGTACCCCGAACTGATGGCCGGGGTGCGGGAGTTCCGTGAGCGCAGCGAGGCCGTCCCGGCGCAGCACCGCGGCCGTGCGGTGCTGGACGCGCTGGCCGACGAGATCTGGTCCCGCCCGGTCTCCGTGCTGCCGGAGCTGCCGCTGCGGGCGGTGCACGCGGCGTACGTGATCGGCTTCCTGAAGCCCGGGGCCCCGCTCACCGTGCACCGGGCGGGCGGCTGGCTGCGGCTGAGCGCCCCGGCCGGCTCGGTGGCGGTCCGGACAGTGGCCGCACCCGGCGCGGGGCTGGGGCTCAGCCCGCTCCGGTAGGCCCTCTCTTTCGGATCACGCCGGGCGCGCGACGCCGGAGCACGCACCTCGCCGCGTTGTCGTCGGTCGCCGATGCTCCGCATGGACTCCCTCCTCCGCCTTGCGATGCACGCACCCCAACGCCGCGCGCTGATCCGACGTGATCCGAAAGAGAGGACCTGGAGCCAGCCCGGCCCGGGGATCAGCCCGGGGTGTTGATCATCGAGGCGGCGGCGTAGGTGAGGTAGTCCCAGAGCTGCCGCTCGGCCTCGGCGGGCAGGGCCAGGTCGTCCACGGCCGCCCGCATGTTCCTGAGCCAGGCGTCGTGCGCGGCGCGGTCGACCTTGAACGGTACGTGCCGCATCCGCAGCCGGGGGTGGCCGCGCTGCTCGCTGTAGGTGCGCGGGCCGCCCCAGTACTGCATCAGGAACAGGGTCATCCGCTCCTCGGCCGGGCCGAGGTCCTCCTCGGGGTACATCGGCCGGAGCAACTCGTCCTCGGCGATGCCCTGGTAGAACCGGTGGACCAGTCGCCGGAAGGTCGGTTCGCCGCCGACCTGGTCGAAGAAGGTCTCCTCGCTGAACGTTCCTCGCCGGATCTCTTTCACCCGACCATGGTCGCAGACGCCGACGGGGTCGTACACCGGGACCAAAGGCGTACGACCCCGCAGGGCGTGTGTCGGGGCTCAGGCGACCGGGGCGGCGGTCACACGTCCTCCCACTTGAACAGCTTCCAGGAGATGCCGGTCAGCACGGCCGCGAAGAGCAGCAGTCCGCCCATGGTGGGCAGGGCGTCCATGACGCCGCCGCCGCGGGTCAGTACCGACTGGGCGGCCGTCACCAGGTAGCGCAGCGGCATGACCTTGGAGACGGTCTCCAGCCAGCCGGGCGCGCTGTCCAGCGGGATGAACGCGCCGGACAGGAAGGACATCGGCAGCACGATGATCTGCGAGATGCCGTTGGCCGCCTCCTCGGTCTTGGCGACCGAACCGGCCAGCAGGCCGATCGACATGAAGGCGAGCGTCGCGCAGGCCACCAGCGGGATGACCAGCCACCAGTTGCCGGTGAGCTTGAGCCCGAAGAAGTTGGTGGCGACCGTCAGGAACACGGTGGTCTGGAGGAGCGAGGTCAGCAGCGAGACCAGGATCCTGGAGCTGATGACCGTGCCCGCACTCACCGGGGCCAGCCGCAGCCGGCGCAGCACCTTGCTCTTGCGCCACCCGACCAGGGTCAGTGCGGCACCGAACACCGCGCCGGTGGCGACGGCCCAGCCGAGCAGGCCGGGGGTGAGGAACTGGATCGGCTTGAGCGACTGGTCCTCGACCTGCTGGGCGTCCAGCACGTAGGCCGGCTTCTGGCCGGTGGCGGCCTGGTTGGCGCTCTGGACCACCGAGTTGACGATGCCCCGCAGCGCGCCGGCGCGGACGGTGTCGGCGGCGCTGAAGCGCAGCTCGACCTTGCCGTCCGGACCCTGCTCGATCATCGCGTCGAAGTCGCCCTTGCGGACCTTCTCCAGCGTGGCGGCCGCGTCGTCGGTCCTGGTGATGGTGAGGACCTTGTCCAGGTCGACCCGGCCCTCGCCCTGGATCGAGTCGAACAGCTTCACCGCCCCGACCTGCGCCACCTTGGCGTGCGGGCTGCTGGAGCCCTTGCCCACGGTGCCGAAGAACACCAGGAACACCAGCGGGAAGAGCAGGATGAAGAAGGTCGCGGTGCGGTCGCGCTTCATGCCGAGCAGCATCGCGCGGGACAGGCTCCAGAACGCGCTGACCCGCTCCCGCTCGGCGCTCGCGCCGCCGCTCGGACCGTCGCTCCGGGCGGGGGTCTTCGGCTCGGTGGACGTGCTGGCGGTCATGCGCGGTACTCCCGTCCGGTCAGCTGGAGGAAGACGTCCTCCAGGGTGGCGCCGCGCACTTCGAGGCCGCGCAGCGCGTTCTGCTCGGCCAGGACGCTCAGGACCGGGGCCGGGAGGCGGGTGGAGACGGAGAGCGAGACGCTGTCGTCCTCCAGGGCGGCGATGTCGGCGCCGGCCGCGGTGAGCAGGTCCCGGGCGCGTTCGACGGTCAGCTGGCCGGACGCGACGCTGATCCTGACGGTGTCGTCGATCTCGCGGATCAGCGTCGCCGGGGCGCCGGTGTGCAGGATCTTCCCGTGGTCCATGATCGAGACCCGGTCGCAGAGCACCTCGGCCTCGTCCAGGTAGTGGGTGGTGAGGACGACCGTGCGGCCCTCGCCGTTGATGTCCCGCAGGAGGTCCCAGAGGTTGCGCCGGGCCTGCGGGTCGAGGCCGGTGGTGGGCTCGTCCAGGAAGACGATCTCCGGGTCGTGGGCCAGCGCGCAGGCGATCGACAGGCGCTGCGCCTGACCGCCCGACATCTGGTCGGTCATGACGTCGGCCTTGTCGGTCAGGCCGACCCGCTCCAGCATCGCGTCGGCCCGCTTGGGGCCGACCCCGTAGAACGACGCGAAGGTGCGGATGGTCTCCCGGGCCGTCAGTTTCCGGAAGAAGGCGGAGGCCTGGAACTGCACGCCGATGCGCGGCAGCAGTTTCGGATTGCGCGGCCAGGGAGCCATCCCCAGCAGCTCGACCCGGCCCTCGTCCGGCTTGCGGACGCCTTCCAGGATCTCCATCGTGGTGGTCTTCCCGGCGCCGTTGGGGCCCAGGATTCCGTAAAATTCGCCGGCCTCGACGGTGAGGGACACCCCGTCGACGGCCTGCACGTCCCCGTACCGCTGACGGATGCCGTCGGCGGATATAGCTGCAGTCATGTGGCCTGAGCCTAGGGCTTGCGGAGGGCCCTGTGCACGTCGGCGACGACGAAATTTGTGGATTGTCCGAGGGATCGGGAACAAGCCGGGCCGGGCGGAAGTTGAATTCCACCCGGCCCGGCCGGAGTTGTTGCCGACGGTCTTTCAGGCGCGGTGCACCGTGATCGTCGTCCAGGCGCCGATGTGGATCCGGTCGCCGTCGTTCAGCGGCACGGCGGTGTGCGGGGCGATCGGCTCCGCGCCGCCGTTCACGGTGGTGCCGTTGGTCGAGTCCTGGTCCACCAGGACCCAGCTGCCGTCCGCCTGTTCGGCGAGCAGCGCGTGCTGGTGCGAGGCGCCCGGGTCCTCCGGCGGCACCGACAGGTCGATCTCCGGCACGGTGCCGCGGTGCTGGCTGCGCCGCCCGATCCGCAGCTGGCCGCGGCCGGTCAGCGGGATGCGCCGCTCGGGGCAGTACGGCGGGAAGAACAGCCCGGCCGCCTCGGGACCGCTGCGGGCCATCATCTCGGTGAAGTACTCGCGGTCGGCCGAGACCACCGCGATCCAGTTGGTCCGGAGCGGCTCCGCGGGGGCCGCCGGCTGTGGCTGCTGAGGCTGGGGCTGCTGCTGATGCGGCGGGGCGAGGTGGAACGAGGTGCCGAAGTCGCCGCCGCGGTTGTTGGGGCCGGGGGGCTCGGCGTACACCGGGCCGGAGTCCTCGCGGACGGGGGCCTCGGGGAACGCCCCCTCCGGCGCGGGTCCCTCCGGCCCGTTGGCGGGCAGGGAGGGAGGGTAGCCGTAGGTGTGCGCGGGCGCGGCGGCCTGCTGCGGGTGCTGGGTGTGCTGCGGCTGTGGCTGCTGCGGGACGGGCGGGCCGTACGGCGGTTGGCCGTACGGCGGCTGGGCGGCCGGCGCGCCGCCGTACGCCGCCGGGATGTTCAGCGGCTGCTGCGCCTGGCGGCGCGAGGGGGTGGAGAGCTCGTAGTCGTACCCGCACTCCTCGCAGAACCGTCCGGTCTGCGGGCTGCGGCAGATCGGGCAGACCGTCAGGCCCTCGGTCAGGTTGGGGTAGCCCTGGGCCGGTGGCGGCGGCATCGCGCCGGGCTGTGGCGGGACGTTCCCCGGCGGCACCGGCGGAGGCGACGGCGGCGCGCCGTAGGGCGTACCGCGGTGGTCCGGGTGCTGGGACTGCTCGAACGAGCCGGGCGCCTCGGGCGCCGGGTGGGAGCCGTACGCCCCCGGGTGGGTCCCGTGGGCCCCGTGGGCTCCCGGGTGGGCTCCGGGCGGCGGCGGGGCCGGCGGAGTCATCGGGAAGCCGCAGAAGTCGCACCAGTCCTCGGCCTGCGACTCGTGGCCCCTCGGGCAGATCGGCATCAGTTCCCCCTCACATCGAGCCGGCTTGGGGCGGCGTCGCACCGGGTCGTCGGCCCGGTCACGTCTTCAGCGGTCACTTCTTCACACGCACCGTCTTGGTCGACCGGGTCTCAAGGGTCATCGAGTCGGCCTCGCTCACGTTCTTACGGAACCGAACCGTACCCTCCTTCGGGTCCACCACGTCCACCACCTTCTGCAGCAGTTTGTAGGTGCCCTCGTTGCCGGTCGCGTGCGCGATCCGGACGGCGGCGCCCAGCTTGGAGGTGGCGGTGTCGACGTCCCCGGCCCGGTGGGCCTCCAGGCCCTCCTGGATGGAGGAGGCCAGCTCGGCCTGCCCGGTGTAGTGGGCGACCTGCGGGCTGATCCGGGTGGAGGAGGCCAGGTCGTCGGTCCACACCGCCTTGACCAGGCCCTGGGAGAGCACCTCGGGGGTGCCGCTGCCGACCTGCGGGGGCAGCACCAGGCTGATCCGGGCGGCGAGCATCTCGTTGCCGATGGAGGCGGCCGGGACCTCGACGCAGACGTGGTAGTCGCGGCTCTCGTCGCCCCAGGAGCCGGTGGGGTAGTCGCCGGCCCGGGGGCCGGCCTCGGCGCGCCGGGCGGTGAGGTCCTCGACCGCGGGGGCGACCTGCTTGACGAACTTGACCGCGGCGTTGGCCGGGGTCCAGATCCGCAGCGCGACGTCGGCGACCTGCTTGCCCATGGCGCCGGCCATCATCGAGCGGAAGTCCTCGGCCAGGCCGGAGGGTTCGGCGACGATGTCGACGGTGCCGAGCAGCGCCGAGGAGATCTTGCGCAGCTCGTCGATCCGCCAGTCGGTGCCGACGCCGCGGCAGTCGGCGGTGAAGTGGCCGGTGACCCGCTCGATGGCGCGTTCCAGGTCGACCGCCGACTCGTGCTCGTTGTTGCCGTCGGTGAGCAGGACGGCGTGCCGGATGGCGATGTCGCGGCGGGTCAGGAAGAGCTTGTCGGCCTTGGCCAGCCAGGTGCCCATCGCGGTGCCGCCGGCGGCGGTGAGGCGGCGCAGGGACTCCTTGGCGTGGCCGCGGGTGGTGGCGGAGGCGGTGGCGAGGGTGCCGTCGCCGGGGTAGATGTCGCGGGCCTCGTGGGTGCCGGCGACCACGGCGAAGGCGGTGCCGTCGCGCAGCGCGTCGATGGCGGCGGCGGTGGCCTCGCGGGCGCCGTTGATCTTGGTCTTGGGGTAGTCCATCGAGCCCGAGCAGTCCACCAGGATCACCACGGCCGCGGCGGTGTCGGCGCTCTGCGGGCCGCCCGCGTCGGCGATGCCGAGCGGGCGGCCGCCGGAGGTGCCGCCGCCGGTCGCGGTGACCGTGACGATGGCGTTGACCTCGCGGGCGCCGTCGGCAAGGTACTCGTTCTGGAAGATCTCCACGTCGAACCTGGGCAGGTTCGGCTTCGCCAGTGTTGCCATGGGCCGGTGGCTCCCGTCGGAAGGGTCGTCGGTACGGATCGGTCGGTGGGGGCCGGCCGCGTTGGGGGCGGGCCGGCGGACCGGGTGGCCGCCGGGGTCGGCCCCGGGCGGGCGGCGTCCGGTCAGGCCGTCGGCGGGTGCGGCGGCTGCGGGGGGACGGCGGGTGCGGTCGGCGGTGCGGGCGGTGCCGGCGGGGCGGTGGGGGGCAGCGGGGCGGCGGGGGAGCCGATCACCGGGAGGTCCGGCAGGGTCGGCTCGTAGTCCTCGTCCTCCTCGGCGGCCCTCCTGGCACCCGCCGCGGTGATCAGCGGCAGGTCGAGCGCGGTGGCGGTCCGGGGGTCGTCCTCGTCCTCGCCCTGGTCCTCGGCACCGGCACCGGCGCCCGCGGCCGGCGGGTCGATCGGCAGGACGGCGACGGTGATGTTGTCGTGGCCGCCGGCGGCGACCGCGAACTTCACCAGGGTCTGCGCCGCCGCGAGCGGTTCGGTGCGGGCGTCCGGCCGGACGTAGTACGCCAGGTCGGTGGCGGCCTCGGCGTAGTTCCACAGTCCGTCGGTGCAGATCAGCAGCACCCCGGGGACGTGCGGCGTGAAGTCGAGGGTGTGCGGGACGACCTCCTCGGCGTCGGCGCCGAGCCACCCGGTGATCGCGTGGGCGCGCGGGTCGGCGTACGCCTCGGCCTCGCTCATCAGCCCGGCCTCGACCATCCGGGCCGCCCAGGAGTCGTCCTGGGTGAGCCGGAAGGGCTCGGCGCCGGCGCGGTCGTCCGGGATCCAGTAGGCGCGGGTGTCGCCGACCCAGCCGATGGTGATCCGGCCGCCGGAGGCTATGGCGCTGACGTAGGTGCAGGCGGGTGCGTTGACGTCGGGCCGGGTGGGCCCGGGGCCGGCCTGGGCGAGGTCGGCGACGGCCCCGGCGGCGTCGGCGATGGCCTGGCGCATGGCGGCGGTGGGTTCGCGGCCCGCCTCCAGGGCGCTCAGCAGCGACTCGGAGGCGGCGTCGACGGCGGTCTCGGAGGCCTCGTCCGGCCGGTCGGAGGAGGAGACGCCGTCGCAGACCACGGCGACCACGACGGGCTCGCCGCCGGGCAGCGAGGTGGCGGCGATGGTGAAGGAGTCCTCGTTGCGGTGGTGGCGCAGGCCGCGGTCGCTGACCCCGGCGACGCCCGCGAGGGACTTCTCCATGTGGTCGCGCGGGCGCGGCTGGGCGCCGCCGCAGGCCTCGCAGTAGCCGTCCGCGGTGACCTGCGGCAGCCCGCAGTGCGCGCAGACCGGCCCGTGCTGGGGCGGGGCGCCCTCGGCCCGGGCGGCGGCCCAGTTCGCGGGCATCGCGCCCGGGGCGGCCCGGCCGTCCCGGCTGGCGCCGCAGGCGCCGCAGTAGGCGTCCTCCGGCTCCAGCGGTTCGGAACAGCTCGGGCACACGGTCTGCTGCGGCATCGGCTACACCCACGTCCTGGGGCGGGCGCGGTTGGCCCGCTCCACCATTTCGATCCTGGTCTCGGCCCGGTCGGCCAACCGGGCGAGTACCCGGTAGGACTGTTCCAGGGCGAAGCGCAGTTCCCGCTCCACCGCAGGTCGTCCCAGGACCGTGGTGCCGCCGCCCTGCTGGGCGCCGGTCGAGCCCGCGGTGACCCAGCCGAGGGCGGCGCCGAGCAGTTCGACGGCCAGTTCCTCGCGGCGGCGGTCGTCCAGGCGCAGTGCGGTCAGCTGGTCGGAGCTGGCGCCGAGGTCGGCGGCGAGCGGGTCGGTGGCGGGCCGTTCGCGCAGCCGGGCGCGGACGGCCGCGATCCGGGCGGCGGTGTACTGGTTGGAGGTGGCCGGGACGGACTCCAGGACGCGGACGGCGCCGGTCCGGTCGTCCTCGGCGAGCCGGACCCGGGCGAGCCCGAAGGCGGCGCTGAGGTAGGCCGGGTCGGTGGTCCAGACGAGTCGGTAGAACTCGGCGGCGTCGCCGCCGTCGCCGAGGAGTTCGGCGCAGATGGCGAGGGCCAGCTTGGGGGCGGCCTCGCCGGGGAAGGCGTCGTAGACCGCGTCGAAGGCCTCGGCGGCGGCGCGCAGCCCGGCCTCGTCGGGCGAAGCCGGGCCGTCCGGGTCGTCCGGGCCGCCCGCGGCGCCGACCAGGGCGACCGAGCTGCCAGGGCCGTCCGGCCCGTTCGGTCCGTCCGGCCCGTGCGCGGCGCCGACCAGGGCGACCAGGCCGCGGTACCAGACGACCCGCCAGTCGTCCGGGTACTCCCGCTCCAGGGCGGCGAGGGCCTCCTCGGCGGCGTCGCGGCGGCCGAGTTCGAGGTGGGCGCGCAGTTCGCGCAGCCGCCGTTCGATGGAGAGGGCGGGCGCGCCGGCCAGGGCGGCGAGCGCCTCCTCGGGGTCGGTGGCGAGCAGGGTGGCGAGGAAGCCGGCGTTGGGGTCGCCGGGGTCGACGCGCGGGACGGGCAGTGCGAGGGCGGCGGCGGCCGGGTCGAGGGCGGTCACCAGGAGCTGTCCGGGCTGCTCGGTGGGCATGACCAACTCGGTGTCCACGACGCGTAGTTCGGGGCCGAAGAGGGTGGACAGGGCGGGCCGGGCCCGGCCGTCCTGGAGGGCGAGTATCTCGCGCAGCACGCCGGTGAGCTGGTCGGCCATCTCGTCGGCGGAGGAGAAGCGGCGGGCCGGGTCCGGGTCGGTGGCGCGGACCAGGAAGCGGTAGTACGACTCGTAGCGGGCGAAGACCTCGACGTCCTCGGGGCCGGGCAGGGTGTCCCGGTAGGTGGTGCTGTAGCCCTGGAAGTCGAAGGTGAGCACTGCGAGGGTGCGGGCCACGGTGTAGAGGTCGGAGGCGGGGGAGGGGCCGTGGGTGGCGATCTCGGGGGCCTGGTAGCCGACGGTGCCGTAGATCGGGCCGTCGTGGTCGAGGCGGCAGACGGCGCCCATGTCGATGATCTTGAGCGCGTCGCCGCTCTGGATCACGTTGTCGATCTTGAAGTCGCAGTAGATCAGGCCCCGGCTGTGTAGGTACCCGAGTGCGGGCAGTGCCTCCAGCGCGTACGCGATCGCCTGCTCGACGGGCAGCGGCTCGCGCCGGCCGTCCGGGGTGCGGCGGTCGTTGGCGATGTCCTTGAGCGACTTGCCGCCGACGTACTCCATCACGATGTAGCCGTCGGTGGAGCCGGAGCCCAGGTCCAGGTGCTCGGCGAAGTTGATGATCCGGACGATGTTCGGGTGGTCCACCTCGGCCAGGAAGCGGCGCTCGGCGACGGCCACGGCGAGCGCGTCCTCGTCCCCGGTGTCCAGCAGGCCCTTCAGGACCACCCACTTGTCGTTGACCCGCCGGTCGATCGCCAGGTAGATCCAGCCGAGGCCGCCGTGCGCCAGGCAGCCCACCACCTCGTACTGCCCGCCGACCAGGTCGCCGCGGCGCAGCTTGGGCGTGAACGAGTACGGCGTGCCGCACTTGGTGCAGAAGCCGTCCGGCCGGCCCGGCCGGCCGTTCTTCTCCCGGCCCACCGGGGTCTCGCACTTGGAGCAGAACCGCTTGCGCTCCGGGACCTCCGGGTTCTCCAGCACCGCCAGCGACGGGTCGGCCGTCTCGACGGTCGGCACCGTCACCAGGCCGGCGCCCAGCCGGTTGCGGGTGCCCGCGCTGACGCTGCCGCGGGTGCTGCGCACCGAGACCGAGCGGCTGCTGCCGGTGCGGGTCGAGCGGTGCGAGCGGGAGCGGCCGGACATCGAGCGGGCCGAGCCGGTGCGGGTCGAGCGGATCGAGCCGCTGCGCGCCGAGTCGGTGGAGACCCGGGAGGAGGGGACGTAGGGCTGGGTGACGCCGGTGTCGCCGCCGGGCGGGGTGAGGCCGCACTCGTCGCAGTAGCCGTCGGCGTCGATGGCGCCTGAACAGTCCCGGGGGCAGGGCGCGCCGGGGCCGGCGGCCGGCGGGGCGCCGGTGGCCGCCGTCGAAGCTGCCACGGTGCCGCCGCCCGCCGGGGCGAGCCCGCACTCGTCGCAGTAGCCGTCCGCGTCGATCCTGCCGTTGCCGGAGCACTCCGGCCGTACGCACGTCCCGCCCATCAACCTCAGCCCCCCTGGACCTGTCCGTCGACCGGCGTCTGGCCGGTCGTCTCCTGTGCGGCCTCGGCCTGCGCCGGCCGCAGCGACTGCTGGAAGCGGGCCACCGCGGCGGCCGCCGCCCGCAGGTCGCAGGGCGCGCTCCACAGCAGCCAGCGCGCCTTCTCGTACCGCTCGATCACTTCCGGGTCCTCGGAGACCCGCAGCCGGGCGGCCATCGCCTTGTAGGCGTCCAGCCGGCCGCGCAGTTCGGCGCGGACGGCCAGCGGCTGGGTCACCTCGGTGAGCGACTGCCGGGCCCGGGCCAGCTCCTTGGCGGCGGCGTCCTCCAGCGTGTCCAGCAGCGGCGCCAGCCGGCCCCACTGCCCGCCCTGGCGCAACTCCAGTGCCGTCACGATCCGTTCGCGCAGCGCCGAGGCCGGCCCGGGCACCGCCGGGACGTCGCTGGAGGCTATCTTCGCCAGCACCTCGCCGCGCGCCCGGCGGGCCTCGGCCAGGGTGGCGTCGGCCCGTTGGAGCAGGTCGCCGACGCCCTGGAGGCGCTCCTCGGCGTCGTCGCGCAGCCGCAGCAGGTTCTCCAGTTCCACCCGGACGCCGTCCAGCGCCCGCCCGGCCCGGTCGAACCGCTCGGTGTCCACCACCCCGGCGGGGGTGGCGAAGGCGCCGCCCTCCGGCACGGTGCCGCGCTGGGCGGGCACCCGGGCCGGGCGCCACAGCGCCAGCGGGTCCTCGCGCACCTCGGCGCGCAGCCCGGTGAGGTCGGCGTCCAGCCCGGCCAGGTCGTCGGCGAGCGGGTGGCCGCCGGCCCGCACGCCGAGCGAGGCGGCGAGGTTGCCCACCCGGTGGAGTTCGGCCAGCAGCAGGTCGATCCGGGCCGGCAGCGCCGACCAGACCGCGTCGGCGGCGCTGACCACCTCCAGCACGGTGGCGTACCAGGAGTTCATCCGGGTCATCAGCGCGTCCAGGCTGATCCGCTCGACCAGCCGGGCGGGCGCGCCGAGCAGTTGCGGGCCGTCCGGCAGCGCGCCGCCGGGGACGGTCACCGCGTCGCCGGTGAGCAGTTCGCTCAGCTCGGCGAGTTCGGGCGCGCCGGGCTTGGCCTTGCGGGCCCGTACCGCGCGCGCCGAGGCCAGTGCCTCCGCGTAGCGGTCGAACAGGGCCCAGAGCAGTGGCAGGCCCTTCCCGGCGACGGACCAGCGCTCCAGCGTGCGTCCGGTCAGTTCGGCGCCGTCGAGCAGCCGCAGGCCCGGATGGTCCTGGAGGGCGAGCAGCGCCGACTCGACCGCGTCCCGCTCCGCGCCGAGGCGCGCCAGCGCGCGGTCCACCTCCTCCCGGTTCAGTACCGGGCCAGCCGAAGCCGCCAACGCCGTGTCCTTCCTTCCTCGCGTGCGATCCCGACGTACCTGACGTGCGATCCCACGACAACCCCCGTGCCCACCACCGGTCTCCCCGTGGTGATCGTCCCGAACCCTAGCCGGTGGCCGTTCGGGCGGAGCGGGCGGTGGGCGTCAAGACCGCGTCAACGGCCTGCTGACGCGCGTGCGCCGCCCGGTGCGTCAGCGGGCCGGCCAGTACAGGCCGGGGTCCTTGGAGTTCTCGGGCAGGTAGGGCTGGACCCACCGCTCGAACGACTTCTGCCAGCCCTTGTCCTTGTCCGCGTAGTAGTCGGAGATCACCTGGTTGACCCGGGCGGTGAGGTCGGTGCTGTTCTGGCGCATCGCGACACCGATCGTCTCCGGCTGTTCGAAGCCGTCCACCACCTTCACCGTCTGGTCCTGCGCGGCCTGGCCGACCGCCAGTTCGTCGTCGGTCATGGTGGCGTCGACCTTGCCGAGCTGCATGCGGACCAGGCAGTCGAGCTGGTTGGTCACCAGGACGAGCTGCTTGGCGGTCTTCTTGGCGTTCAGCACGTCCTTGGCCACCGAGCCGTCCGCGGCGCAGACCGTCTTGCCGCCGATCGCCTCGTCGAGGTTCTTGACCGTGGACGACCGGGGCACCAGGACCCGCTGCTTGATATTGAAGTACGACCGGGAGAAGGCGACCTTCTTCAGGTTGGCGCAGCTGATCGTCATGGTGCGGACGATCAGGTCGACCTGGTTGCCCGTGAGGGCGTCGGCCCGGCCGGCGGTCGACACCGGCTTGAGCACCACCTTGGCCGGATTGCCCATGATGGCCACGCCGATCGTCCTCGCGAGGTCGATGTCGAAGCCTTCGAGCTCACCGGTGTTCGGGTTGCGGGCGCCCCAGCGGTAGCTGTTCTGGTCCACGCCGATGATCAGGGTGTCCTTGGCCTTGATGGCCTTCACCGCCGGGCCGTCCACGGTGCTCGGCGGCACGGTGCTGGTCAGGTCGCAGGACTCGGCCTCTTCCTGTCCGGCCTGTTCCTGCCCGGTCGACCGGACGGCCTGCGGTGCGCCCGTGGCGGCCGCGGCGCCGGACGGCCCGCCCCCGCCGAGCACGGCCGCGCCGGCGGCCAGCAGCGCCAGCACGGTGGCCGGCCTGGTGCCTGCGGTTCTCCTGCGCATGTGTCCGTTCCCCCTCTACCGGTACTCGGCCAGTCGGCGGCCCAGGCCGCGCAGCGCGGCGGCCGCGGCCACCACGCCGAGCAGCGCGGCCGCGAGGGCGGCGAGCCGGAGGTCGCCCTCGGTGTCCTTGGCGGAGCGCTTGAAGTGCTCCTGTTCGGTGGTGGCGGCCTGGTCGAGCGCCTTGTCGGTGGCCTTGAAGGCGCCGTCCGCGGTGTTCGCCTCGGCGGCCGGGTCCGCCGTCACGGTCGCCTGCAGTGCGCCCTGGTAGTCGGCCTGCTGGGTCTCCATGGCGTATGCCGCGTCGTGCCGGGTGCGCCACGTCTCGTACTGCCGGTCGGCCTCGCCGATCTGCTGCCGGGCGTCCGCGGGGGCCAGGTCGAGGGCCTGGCGCAGCGAGCCGGAGTGCTGCCCCATCGGGACGTTCGCGGGCTCGCCCCCGGCGAGCTGCTGGGTGATCGCCTTCCACTGGTCCGCGTACGCGGTGGTGGAGCCGCGGGCGACGAGGTTCAGGTTCTCCGCCAGCCGGGCGGAAAGCACCTGCACCCGGGCGGTGTTGAGCGCCCGCAGCGGCTGCGCGCCCTGCTTCCAGCTCTGCTGGAGCGCGGCGTTGGTGGTCAGGCCGGTGACGGCCAGCCAGAGCGCCCCGGCCAGGACGGCGGCGGTGGCCCCGAGCAGGCCGGGGTTGAACACCCGGTTGGTGCGGCGGAACAGCGTCACCTGCACCCAGACCAGCGCGCCGAGGGTGAGCACCCCCAGGCCGTACGCGGCCCACGGGCTGGACTTCGCCTCGGCGTAGTCCTTGTCCAGCTCGTCGTTCTCGATGGCGGTCAGCTCGGCGGCGCGCTGCAGCAGGGTGCCCTGCATCTGCTCGGAGGCGTACCGCAGGTAGGCGCCGCCGAGCGGCAGGCCCAGCCGGTTGTTCGCCCGCGCGGTCTCCACCAGGCCGGCGTAGACGGGGAGTTGATTGTTCAGCTCGGTGAGCTTCCGGTACGCGGGGGAGTCGATGGTGGTCTGCGCGGCGGCCTTGGTGATCAGGCCGGTGGCCGAGGCCAGATCGCCCTCGTAGTCGCGGCGCACGGCCTCCGTCTCCTCCCCGGCGAGCAGGAAGCGGGTGGCCGCGGTGGTGTCGGCGTGGGCCAGCAGGCGGTGGATGTCGGCCGCGTCCTTGCTCAGCGGCTGGCTGTGCTGGACCACCCGGTTGGCGGCCTCCGCCTTGGTCTCCAACTGCCAGGCGGTCAGCGCGCCGAAGGCCACGGTCAGCACCGCGAGCACCGCCCCGGCCAGCCGCAGCCGGCCCGGCGCCGTCCGGGTGGCGTTCGCCAGCCGGGCCCGCAGGCCGGACAGGCCGCGCGGCGCGGGCCCGGCCGACGGCCGCCGGGCGGGCGCGGCGCCGGGTCTGGACGCCGGGACGCCCCGGACGCCCGGCACGGCCGGTGCCGTGCCCGGCGGGCCGCTCGGCCGTGCCGGGACCACGGCGCCCGGTGCGCCGTTACCTACTGGTGTTGCCACCCGCCTCATCCTCCCCAGGGGCCGGGCCCGCTGTCCGGGGCCCGGCCGATGCCAGCAGTATGGCCGTGACTCCCCCTGGCCACACCCGAATTGCGCCGATCTTGAGCTTGCCCTGCACGTGCGGCGCACGCCTCCCGCGCGCCCCCGGGGCCCCGCTGCCCGGCGGCCGGCGGTGAACCGTCCGACGCGGGATGCACCCTATGCGGTTCCTCCGACAGGCCGGAGCGGCGAGGTCCGGTTGCGGCGGCGGCACGCGGCGAGTCGAGGACGGACCCCGGTCCGATCGCGGCGTCGGCGCGCAGGGAGTCGAGGCCGGACCCCGGGGCCGGCTGCGGGGGCGATCCCGCCGTGACGCCACCGTTCCCGGCGCGGTCGGTGCACCTGGTTTCGGCGGACACCCTCCGTACGATGGGCAGCATGCGCCTGCTTGGAACGATCACGCCCGACCGCCCGCTGCTCGTCGTCGCCGTGCGCGAGGAAGCCGCCCACCTCGACGACCGGCTGCCCGTCCTGCTCACCGGAATAGGGAAGATCAACGCCACCGCCGCGCTGGCCACCGTCCTCGCCCAGGGCGAGAAGCCGTCCGAGGTGATCAACCTCGGCACGGCCGGCGCGCTGCGCCCCGGCTGGGAGGGCACCCACCACGTCGTCCAGGTCATCCAGCACGACCTCGACACCCCGGCCCTGCTGGCGCTCACCGGCCGCAGCTACGGCGCCCCGTTGGTGGTCGGCAAGGGCGACGGCCCGGTGCTGGCCACCGGCGACCTCTTCGTCTCCGACCCGGCGGCCCGCGACCGGCTCGCCGAGCACGCCGACCTGGTCGACATGGAGGGCTACGCCGTCGCCGCCGTCGCCCACCGCTTCGGGGTGCCGGTGCGCCTGGTCAAGCACGTCAGCGACGAGGCCGGCGAGGGCGCGAGCCACACCTGGCGCGAGTCGGTCGACGCGTGCGCCCGCCACCTCGCCGACTGGGTCGTCGCGCAGGGCTGGTGACGGCGCGTCCCGAGGACGTGCGGCGCCGACCGGTGCGGGCGGGTGAGAGGGCGGCCGGCCTCCCTCTCGCCCGCCGCGTTCAGTCGCGGAACCTCGCCCGCCACGTTCAGCCGTGGAACCTCGTCCGCCGCGTTCAGTCGCGGAACGCCGAGAGGTCCAGCGCCGCCAGCCGCTCCGGATCGGTGAGCACCTCGATCGCCGCGATCGCGCCGTCCACCACGGTGAACGCCATGACCGACAGTGGCCGGCCGCCCTCGCCGATCGCCACCGCGCCCGCGGCGCCGTTGACCAGCGCCGGGCGGGCGAACGGCGACAGCCCGCCCCACAGCACCGGCTGGTCGGCCACCGCGGCCGCGCCCGTCAGCACCACCGGGTGCCGGGCCCGCACCGCGCCGCCGTCCGAGCGCAGCACCACGCCCGGGGCGAGCACGGCCACCAGCGCGCCCAGGTCGCCGGCGCGGGCGGCCGCGAAGAAGGCGTCCACGGCGGCCCGCTGACGGCCCGGGTCCGGGTCGGGCGCCGGCGCCTGGTCCTGAACCCGGCGGCGGGCCCGGTCGGCCAGCTGGCGGGTCGCGGCCGCCGTCCGCTCGATCAGCGGGGCGATCTCGGCGAACGGCACCGCGAACAGGTCGTGCAGTACGAAGGCGATCCGCTCGGCCGGGGCCAGCGACTCCAGCACCACCATCAGCGCCAGGCCCACCGAGTCCCCGAGCAGCACCTCCTGCCCGGGGTCGGCCACCCCCTCGCGCCGCAGCAGCGGGTCCGGGATGCGCGCCGGGCCCGGCTCACCCGCCTCGGCCTCCGGCGGCTCCTCGCGGCGCAGCTCCCGGCCGCGCAGCAGGTTGAGGCAGACCCGCGAGACCACCGTGGTCAGCCAGCCGGGGAGGTTCTGCACGTCGGAGGTGTCGGTGCGGTCGTAGCGCAGCCAGGCCTCGTGGACGGCCTCCTCGGCCTCGCTCACCGAGCCGAGCATCCGGTACGCCACGGCCCGCAGCCGGGGCCGCTGCGCCTCGAACAGTGCGGCCCGCTCGTCCGGAGGTAATTTCTCGTCCACCGTGTCACATTCCTTCGCCGCTGGGGGTCAGAGCAACAGGAGCCACCCAACAACGGCTGCGCCGTAGAGATCAACTCCCCACCCGGGGCGAGTCGGAGACGACGGGTGGCGGGGTGGGTGTCACCGCCGGGTTCTAGTCTGGCGGCCATGCCGACGACCCCGCTGCTCGACGCGATCCGCGCCAACCCCGCCGCCCTCGACTACCTGGCCTGGCCGGGCGACCTCAGCCTCGACCACTACCCGCACGTCGAGGAGGTGGTGCTCGCCTCCGGGGAGGCCCTGGAGCCGGTGGCCAAGGACGGCGCGGGCGGCACCTTCTTCCTGTGCGGGGAGGGCGGCGAGGAGCGTCCCGTCCTGTACGCCGACTCGGAGGGCGGCGCGGCGGTGCTGGCCGTCGGGCTGCCGGAGCTGGTCCGGCTGCTGCTGGCGGTGCCGTGGTGGCGGGACTGCCCGCGGCTGACGGTGGAGGAGAGCGCGGAGGCCGCCGAGGAGTATCTGGAGGACGAGCCCGGCCTGTACGCGGAGCGGGACGCGGCCGCCGCCGCGCTCGGCCTCGAAGTCCCGGGCGTGGCTGCGGCGTTGGCTCGGCTGCGGGAGGTCGCGCTCGGTCTCGGGCCCGCGTACGTGCTGCTCAACGCCGAGGAGGGCGGCGCCTACGAGCCCTTGTTCCGGGTCTGAGCGGGTGGTCGTGCCGGTGGTCGTGCGGGTGGTCGTGCGGCCTGGCGGCATCAGCTCTCCGGCCCCGGGCATACATGAGGGGTTGTCCGGCATCGGGTCGTGACGGCGGGAGACCGGCCCCGGATCCGACCGTGGGCGGCGCGAGGGAAGAGGCGATCGTGGGCGAACTGGACGGCAGGACGGCGCTGGTGACGGGCGGCTCGCGCGGGATCGGGCGGGCGGTGGCGCAGCGGCTCGCCGCCGACGGGGCACTGGTCGCGGTCCACTACGGCGGCAACGAGGCGGCCGCCGCGGAGACCGTGGAGCTGATCGCCAAGGCCGGCGGCCGGGCGTTCGCGGTGCGGGCCCGGTTCGGCAAGAGCGGTGCGCTGGACCAGCTGTTCGAGGGCCTCGCCGCCGGGCTGGCGGAGCACGGCGAGCAGGGTGGGGACGGCGAGGTCGGTGGGGACGGCGGGGCCGGCCTGGACATCCTGGTCAACAACGCGGGCATCCACCTGGCCGGGTCGATCGGGCAGCTCACGGAGGAGGAGTTCGACCGGTTGATGGCGATCAACGTGCGCACGCCGATCTTCGTGATCCAGCGGGCGATTCCGCTGCTGCGGGACGGCGGGCGGATCGTCAACGTGGCCTCGGCGGCCGCCCGGATCGGCTCCCCGGTCCAGATCGGCTACACCGTCAGCAAGACGGCGCTGGTGGCCCTCGCCGCACCGCTCGCCAACGAGCTCGGCCGGCGCGGGATCACCGTGAACACCGTCAACCCCGGGGTGATCCTGACCGACATGACGTCCCAGTGGACGGGCGTCCCCGAGGCGATGGCCGGGCTCGAATCGATCACCGCACTCGGCCGGATCGGCCAGCCGGAGGACGTCGCGGACGTGGTGGGCTTCCTGGCGGGCCCGCAGGGCCGCTGGGTGACCGGCCAGACCATCGACGCCTCCGGCGGCACCTACCTCGGCCCGATCCCGCCCGCGTGACCTGAGTAGGACCGACTCGGCCGGACAGGGCCGAGTGCCGAGAAGCCGACGGGGTGGCAGCCCTCAGCGCCGCCACCCCGTCGGCTTCTCGGCATTGAAGGTGGGGTTCATTGAGCCAAACCCCACCTTGGAGTGATGTTTTGAGATGGCGTCAGATCTCCGAAGGCGGCTGGAGGGCCAGGCCGATGGCGGACGCCCCGCGGAACGCGGGATTCCCCTAACTGGCCTGTCGATCAAGGGTGGTTCTAACCCCGAGAGCGTGTGCTTTTTGGACGTTCGCCGGACTCCGGGCATGCTCCGTGGCGGGTGCGGACAGACGTGTCGGGAGCGTTCTGGCGTCATCGGGGTAACAATCGAGTGAACCGGGGATTCGACACGTGGCAGAGGTCCGCACCGCTGAGGTTCAGACAGGGAGTTTCACGGAGGACGGTTTCCTGGTGCTGCCGGGCTTCCTCCCGGCCGGTCTCGTGGACCGCCTCGTTCCGGAGGTGGACAGATGGGTGGAGGAAGGGTGGCGTCAGCGGTCCATAGAGGCCAGTCTGCGTCCGGGGGCGCGCGCACCGGAGGTGATCGAACTGGACCTGCTGGCGCACGGTGAGCTCGCGGTGCTGCCGGCACTGCTGGACCTGCTCGGCCGCCCCGAGCTGCTCGGGCCGTCCTTCGTCTTCCACCACCTGCACAGCGACCGGCGGCCGGCCGGGGGAGCGGGCAAGAGCTGGCACCACGACTACGAGCAACGGCCCCAGCGCGACCGCCGCCTCCCCATGATCCACGCCCTGCACTACATCGGCGGGCTCCAGCCGGAGCTGGGTGGTCTGGCCGTCCTGCCCGGCTCGCACCGGGAGGTGGCCCAGAAGGACGCCCGGAGCCACCTGGGAACGGGTGTGCTGTCGGGGGAGACGGTCATCGACGAACTGCCGCCCGGGTCCACCGTCGTGCTCCATTCGGCGCTCTTCCACACGCGTAGGTCCGCCCCCGGGGCGGATCCGGGTACGGGGCCCCGTTACATGATCGACGGCTCGTACTGTCGTACCGGCACGCGGTGGCCCCCGGTCAAGCCGTACTGGCGGCAGGTGCTGGCGGTGGGGCGCGCCCGCGGCCTGGACGCGGGGTGGCCGGAGCTCTTCGCCGAGCGGCACTTCGGCGAGTACGAAGGAACGGAGAGGTCCGGCGGATGAGGATTCTGGGAGCGGTGCGATTCGACACGGTCATGCGCCGTTTCGCCCGTGAACACCCCTTCGACGGGGCTGACGAGGCCAACTCCAACGATGAGGCCGAGGGGCACATCCGCAATGCCCAGCTCGGGTCGGGCGGCCGTTGGCATCGCGTGCTGCTGGAGGGGCCCGAGGTACGCGGGGTGGTGCTCCCCTGGCACCTGGGCGAGGACGGTGCGGCCGAGCTCATCCCCAGGACCGGGCTGAGCGTGGCCGCGACGTCCGACCGGCTCGCCGCGCTGGGCGCCTCGTACGCCCGGTCCAACCCGCTGTGCGCGTACAAGCTCGCCCGGCAGAGCGCGGCCGACTGCCTTCCTCTCTACCTGAGCACCCGTCCGGCGCCCGGTCCCGACTACGAGTGCCTGACCGTCCGCGAAGGGCTGATCCATCTGGACGGGCTGCACCGGATGCTCGCCTGGGACCAGGCCGGGCGGCTGGCGCCCGGCAACTGGTTCGAGGCGTACGTGGCCGGGCTACCCGCGCCCGACGTACGGCATGGCGCTGGGCATGACCAGGACGGACTGGATGTTCACCCCGGGGGGCAGGTCGGCCATGGCCCGCACCGTGTCGACGACGTGCCGCACGTCCATGGTGGGTTCGACCCGCCGTGACCCGTCGGCCTGGAGGACCGCCGGCTGGGGGCCGTCCGGCGGGGTGACGTTCCCGATGTCGATCTGGCCGCAGGAGATGTCGTGGCGGCGGCCGTCCAGGGACAGCGAGCGCGTCATCCCGGCCACGGCGTGCTTGGCCGCGGTGAAGGCGATGGAGTCCGGCCGGGGTGCCTGTGCGGAAGGCGCCCCGTTGTTGATGATCCTTCCCCCGCACGGATCCTGACGCTTCATCACCCGGAAGGCGGCGCGCGAGCAGAGGAAGGTCCCCGTGGCGATGGAGTCCATCACCCGGTGCCAGTCCTCGACGGCCACGTCCTCGGTCGGGGTGTACGGCATCACGTCGGCCGCGTTGTTGAACAGCAGGTCCAGCCGGCCGAACCGCTCCACGACGGAGTCGAACAGGCCGTCCACGGCCGCCGGATCGGTGATGTCGACGGAAAGCGGGACCGCGCGGTCACGACCGGCGGAGTCGGCGAGCGCCACCGTCCCGTCCAACGGGCCCTTGCGGCGACCCACCAGCACCACCGTCCAGCCGTCCGCCAGCAGGCCCAGGGCGCACGCCCGCCCGATCCCGCTGCCCGCTCCGGTGACGACAGCCGTCCTCACAGCCATGCCCACGTCCCATCTTCTCCACGAATCCCGTCAATTCCACGCCTACGAAGGGCAGTCCGAGCGTGCCCGACCAACCCTCGACCAAACAGGAGCCGTACATGAATGGCCGTATCCAGCCGCCGGGCGCAACCGACAGCAGCCGCCGGTGGTTCGAGCGGGCCCAGACGTCGCTGGCCGGCGGCATCAGCTCCTCCGCCCGGATGACCTCGACCGGTCCGAACCCCTACCCGCTCTACATGGCCGACGGCTCGGGTGCGCGCATCCGGGACGTCGACGGCAACGAGTACCTCGACTACCTGGTCTCCTACGGCAGCGCGGTCCTGGGCCACGCCAACCCGCAGCTCACCGAGGCGCTCACCGCCGTCCTGCACACCGGCACGATGTTCGGCACCTGCAACACCGTCGAAGTCGAACTCGCCGAGCTGATCCAGGCGATGGTGCCCTGCGCGGAGCTCGTCCGCTTCGCCAACTCGGGCAGCGAGGCGGTGCAGGGCGCCGTGCGGGCCGCCCGCGGTTACACCGGGCGCTCGAAGGTCCTCAAGTTCGAGGGCCATTACCACGGCTGGTCGGACACCCTGGCCGTCTCCAACCGCCCCGACGCCGCCGAGGCCGGCCCCTACGCCGCGCCGCACGCGGTACCCCATTCCCCCGGCATCCCGGCCGGGGTCGTCGGCGACGTCGTCGTCTGCCCGTGGAACGACCCCGCGGCGCTCCGAGCCGTCCTGGACGCCCACCGCGGCGAGTTCGCGGCGGTGATCTGCGAGCCGATCGTGGCCAACAACGCCTGCACCATGCCCGCGCCGGGCTACTTGAGCCTGCTGCGGGAGGAGTGCACGGCCCGCGGGATCATCCTCGTCTTCGACGAGGTCTGCACCGGATTCCGCACCGGCCCCGGAGGCGCCCAGGCGCTGTTCGGGGTCGTGCCCGACCTCGCCGTCTTCGCCAAGGCACTGGGCGGAGGCCTGCCCATCGCGGCCTTCGCGGGACGGCGCGACGTGATGGAACCCCTGGCCGCGGGGCGGGTCAAGCACGGCGGAACCTACAACGCCTCGCCGCTGTGCGCGACCGCCGCACTGGTGACGCTGCGCCACCTGAACCAGCCGGCCGTCACGAAGCACATCGAGGAGAGCGGCCTGCGGATCATGGAGGCCGTCCAACGGGCCGCCCACGACCGGCGCATCCCCTGTGTGGTGCAGGGCGTCGGAGCCATGTTCCAGACGGTGTTCACCGCGGACGGGATGCCGAGCCGCCAGTACCGCGACCTGCTCCGCGCCGACCAGGCCCGCCACGGCGCGTTCCGGCATGCGCTGCTCGGGCGAGGGGTCCACGTCAACGCCTTCGGCATGGCCTGCTGGTTCGTCTCCGCTGCGGTGACGGATGACGATCTGGACGCCACGTGCGAGGCCGTGGAGGGCGCCTTCAGCACGCTGTGAGCCGTCGGCAGGCGGTGATGCCTACGGGTCGGCGAAGACGGCGGTGGACGCGGCCAAGGCGACCGCCCAGGCCCAGACTCCTGCCGAGTACGCGCAGAAGGCCCGGGCCACCGCGCAGGCCGCCGCCGAACACGCCGCCCAGGCCCAGCAGGCCGCGCAGGCCGCTGCCGAGCACGCGGACAAGGCCGAGGCTGCCGCTCGCAGCCTCCCGACCGCCTGATCCGGTCGCTCCATCTGCGCCCGTCCCACGTACGGCCTCCGCCCGTGGGGCGGGCGCGGTCCGCGAGGAGCGCGTACGCCGCAGGCCCCGGTGCGCGCCGTCCTCGTGATGGGCCATGCCGGTGTCCACCGCGGGTGCCGGACCAGGCCGCTGGTAGTGGGGTGTCACGCAGGAGGCGACAGGACATCGAGCCCGATTGCCTCGGCGGCAATGGTCATGGCGGCGTCGAAGTACGCGGGGTAGTCCGTGATCACCTCGTTCAGGTGACCGAACAGCTCGAAGCTGATCGTGCCGATCAGGGAGATCCACAGGGTGAGCGACCGTTCCACCAGGTCCGCGTACGGTTCGGCCGGTGCCCCTCCCGCGCTGTCGAGCACCTGCTGGGCGACGAGCCTCGGCCCGGGGAGCGGCTGCGTGGGGGGTCGCAGGAGGCCCGAGGCGTGTGCCTCGACGACGAGACCGGCCATCAGGCGGGTGACCCGGGTGGCGGGGTCGACCGTGTCGGTGGGGGCCTGGTAGCCGGGGACGGGCGAGCCGTAGACCAGGGCGAACTCGTGCGGGTGGGCCAGGGCCCACTGGCGGACCGCCCGGCATGCGGCAAGCCACCGGGCGCCCGGATCGGCGGGAGCGGCGGACGCCGCCCCTGACTCCGCGGCCGCTCCGACCGCGTTGAACGCGTCGATGATCAGCGCGGTGAGCAGTGCGTCCCGGCTGGGGAAGTAGCGGTACAGCGCCGAGGAGGCCAGGCCCAGGTCACGCGCCACCGCGCGGAGCGACAGCGCGGCCGCCCCGGTCTCGGCGAGCTGGCGAGTGGCGGCTTCCTTGATCGCGCGAGTGAGCTCGGCGCGGGCCAGCTGCCGCGCGGTCTGCGATGCCGTCATGCCGTTCATCCTCTCATTCGAGAGCAGTGCACACAAGAGAGAGCACTGCTCTTGACTTCTCCCCGCCGCTGCGCGAACACTCCTCAATGAAGAGAGCACTGCTCTCTCAATTCTCCAGGAGGACCTGCATGGCACGGCACATCGTCATCGGCAAGGGCCCCGTCGGCGCCACCACGGCGCGACTGCTCGACGAACAGGGGTACGAGGTCGTCGTCCTGAGTCGCTCCGGCGGCGACGGGAGTACGGCGCTCGACGTCACTGACACGGCGTCACTCCGGCAAGCCACCAAGGGCGCCGAGGTGATCTACAACTGCGCGAGCCCGCTGTACCACCGGTGGCCCACCGACTGGCCGCCGATCTCGAACGCCCTCCTCGACGCGGCGGAGGCCGCCGGCTCGGTGCTGGTGACGATGGGCAACCTGTACGGCTACGGCCCCGTCGACGCCCCCATCACGGAGGACCTGCCGCTCGCAGGCACCGGCACCAAGGCCCGGGTCCGCATCGGCATGTGGCGCGACGCGTTGGCCCGGCACCAGGCCGGCCGGATCCGCGTCGCGGAGGCGCGCGCCTCGGACTTCTTCGGGCCCGGCGTCACCGAGGCCGGCCACCTCGCCCAGCGGATGATGCCCGCGCTCCTGGCCGGCCGTGCAGTCAGGCTGATCGGCAACCCGGACGCACCGCACAGCTTCACCTATATCCCCGACATCGCCCGTGCGCTCGTACGGCTTGGTACCGACGAGCGGGCGTGGGGGCGCGCCTGGCACGTTCCCACCGCCCCGCCGCTGTCGACCCGGGAGGCGGTCCGGCACCTGTGCCGGCTGGCGGGTCTGCCGCCGGCCAGGGTCGGCCGGATTCCTTGGTGGCCACTCCACCTGGTCGGCCTGGTCAACCCCATGCTCGGGGAACTGCGGGAGGTGCAGTACCAGTTCGACCGGCCGTTCGTGCTCGACTCCCAGGCGTACACCGCGACCTTCGGCGAGGTGTCGACCCCGATCGACGAGGCGCTGGGGGCAACCGTCGAGTGGTGGCGGGCGCGGCTCGGCCGGTAGCGCCACGTGCGCGGCATCGGCTGTCGGGCTGTGCAGACCCTGCGGCGAAGTCAGGAGCGGGCCGAAGCCGCGTTCAGTGAATCAACTCCGAGCACAGCGTGGCGTAGAGCAACGCCGTGCAGTCCACTCTCCGAGGAAATGATGACGATCCGCCTCTGGCACCGCCCGCTGGTACTGCTCGCCGCTGCCATGGCGGCCCTCGCCCTGGCATCCGCCGTCGGCCTCGCGGTCGACGACCGGATCCTGGTCGGGGAGCCGATCTGGCTGAAGCCCTTCAAGTTCTCCCTCTCCATCGCGATCTATTCGGTGACCCTCGCGTGGATGCTGTCCCTGGGCCGCACGGCCCCCCGCTGGGTCTGGTGGCTCGGGACGACGATTGCCGCCGCCAACGTGATCGAGATGGTCGTCGTCGTTGGCCAGGTGCTCCGCGGCAGGCAGAGCCACTTCAACGTCGCCACACCGCTGGACGCCGGCCTCTGGTTCGCGATGGCCGCCTCGATCGTCACCTTGTGGCTGGCCAACCTCGGCATCGCGGCCAGGTTGTTCCGCGAGCGGACCGGGGACCGCGCGGCCACCTGGTCCGTCCGGCTCGGCCTGCTCCTCGCACTGGTGGGCATGGCATTCGGCTTCCTCATGACCAGCCCGACCCCTGCCCAACTCGGTGCCATGCGCAGCGGGGCCGCCGTGGGCATCGTGGGGGCACACAGCGTCGGCGTCGCCGACGACTCGCCCGGCATCGCCATCACCGGCTGGAGCAGCACCGGCGGCGACCTGCGCATCCCCCACTTCGTCGGAATGCACGCGCTGCAGGCCATCCCGCTCTTCGCCTGGCTGCTGATCACACTGTCCCGCAGGTTCCCGCGGTTGGCCGACGAGCGGACGCGCCTGCGCTTGGTCCTGGTGGCGACCGGGACCTACGCGGGCGTGCTGGCGATCCTGACCTGGCAAGCGCTGCGCGGCCAGTCGCTCGTCCACCCCGACGGTGCGACCCTGACGGCCTTGGCCCTGCTGGCCGTTGGCATGGTGGCGTCCGTTGTGGCGGTCGCCCGGCACCACCATGTGCCACCGGCGCCGCACAGCAGCGCCGGCATGACCGGCCGCCCGGTCAAGCCGCGCTGCACCCGCGTCGCCGCGGACTAACCGAACGCCGAGCCCACCGTCACCTGCGCCCGGGGACCTTCTTCGCGCCGTCGTATCCGCGTGAGGACGCCGGCACCGTGGCCGCCGCGCGCAGGCACTGCGCGTCGATCACCGCGGCGGTCGGCTCCGGGTCGCGGCCGGCGTCCTCGCGGACCATGCCCCCATCCGGTCGTGGAACTCGGCCCGCAGTCCCCGCGCGCGCCACCGCCGCGCGAAGGCGACGGGCAGCCCGTGCAGGGTGCACACCAGGTGCAGGCGCAGGCCTCAGAAGAACCGGGAGTGGCTGGCGCAGTAGCCGTACTCGGCCCATCCGGCCAGGTCGGAGCGCTTGGCCGTCTCGCGGGAGCGCCCGCACTCCACCAGTGTGGAGTCGACGACCCACACGGTGTCGGTCCACAGCGAGGTGTCGGTCGCCAGCAGCCGGTTGACCTGTGCGATCAGGTCGGCGGCCTTGCGCAACCGCCGGTTGTAGCCCGACTGCCCGAGCAGGTACGGGAAGGGATGACGCAGGTGGGCATCGGCGTGGCGGATCCACCGGCGCTCGGAGGTGAAGCCGAGAAGGGCCTGCATCACGGGGAGGGTGACCAGCTCGGCATCACTGAGTCGGGGCGCGATGCCGATCTCTGGACTCCCTCGCTTCATGTCATGCGCGCCAGCGAGCCCTTGGCATCATTCATCTAGGCAGAATCAGGCCACTGCGGCCCTGGTGGCAGGCCCTGACCCTGGTGAACGAGATACGCACCCGGGCGGCCGGCCATTTCAGGCTGGAAGATGCTCATTGGGCGGTCGGCGGGTGGACATTGGCGGGGATGTCTGCCGGGGCGCAAGCGAGTTGGGCTGCGGCGGTCTCCAGGCTGCGCGGCGTGAAGCCATAGCCCGCTTCGTCATGAACGTGCGGCTTGGGCGCGGTTTCGGCAGTGGGCGAGCGCGTGCTTGAGGCGGGGGTCGGGGGTGGTGGTGGTGAGGAGTTCGCCGGCGGTGGTGAGGGTGGTCCAGTAGTGGGTGGGGTTGCCGGTGGTGGGGTGGGGTGGGGTGGTGGTGAGGGAGAGGTAGGCGGTGGTGAGGTTGCCGGTGGTGAACCAGCGGGTGAGGCCGTGTTGGTGGCCGGCGCGGATGCTGCCGTGGGCGTCGATGGCGGTGAGGAAGAGTTCGATGATGGCGAGGTCGCGGCTGTCGGGGGTCTTGGGGATGTCGAAGACGCCGAGGGCTTCGAGGAGTTCGCCGGTGTCGTTCTCGGTGCCGGGGCGGGGGGTGGCGAGCAGGGCGTCGTAGCAGTCGTTGAGGCGGCGCTGCGTCTCGGCGGCGGGGATGCCGAGGGCGATGCAGACGGCGCGGGCGGAGCGCAGCGGTTCGCGGGTGTGGCGGGCGAGGGTGGCGTAGGTGTCGGCGGGGGTGGAGCCGGTGTCGAACAGGTGGCGGGCGGTGAGGGGCAGTCGCATGGTGGGCACCTTGTTCAGACGGTGAGGAGGGTGGAAACGGGGGTGGGTGCGGGGGCGATCAGGGCCCAGACGAACTTGCCGACGCCGCCGGCGCGGGGGCAGCAGCCCCATTTCTCGGCCAGCTCGTTGACGAGGAGGACGCCGCGTCCGTGTTCGTCGTCGGGTGTGGGGGTGTGGAGGGAGGGGTGGCCGGTGCCGGCGTCGTGGACTTCGAGGCGTAGGCGGTCGTTGGTGAGGGCGAAGTGGACTTCGATGAGGCGGTCGGTGGGGGCGTCGGCGGTGTGTTGGACGGCGTTGGCGAAGAGTTCGCCGAGGAGGAGTTCGGCGGTGTCGCGGTAGCGGTCGCCGGTGGGGAGTGCGGCGAGGTAGGCGCGGAGCAACTGCCGGGCGATGGGGGTGGATTCGGTGCGGGAGTCCAGGCGGGCCGCGAACGGGCGGGGGCGGTGGGCGGTACGGATTTTGAGCATGGCGGGGCACCTCAAGGGGGCGGATGGGGGAGCGCGAGGGTAGTGCGCAATCACGCTGTGCATGCGAATGATTGCGCTCTGGTGTCAATCATCGAGGTTCCAGAGGTACGGTGATGGCCGAAATCGGGTGCCAGGGGCACGTGGTGCGTGAGGGGGCCGGCTGTGGCACATCGGCGGTTCAAGCGGGAGTTGACGGCAAGTTCGGCCGAGCTGTTCGGCGAGGAGCTGCGGTTCTACCGCGAGCTGGCCAGCTACACCCAGGAGGAGCTGGGCAAGCTGCTGCACTGCAGCCGGACGAACATCACCAGGTACGAGACCGGTCAGCGCCGTATGCCGCCGGAAATGGTGGAGAAGGCCGACGAACTACTCAACACGGGCGGTGCGTTGAGGCGGATCTGGGGGAAGGTGGACTGGAACGCTCAGGTTGAACACCCGGATTGGTTTCAGACCCATGTCGACACGGAGGCTGAGGCGGTCGGGCTCCAGGTGTTCCAGACCGACTACATGTTTGGGCTGCTTCAGTGCAGGGATTACGCGCGAGCGATGTTCGAGGCGGGCGGGACTGATGAACGCCCTGAGGTAATCGAGGAGCGGGTTGCGGCGCGGCTCGCACGGCAGGGGCGGTTCCTCGTCGAGGGTGGGCCGCAGTTGGTCGTTCTCCTGGATGAAAGTGCCATTCGATCGGTAGTCGGCGGACCGAAGGTGATGGCACGACAGATGCAGCACCTGCTGGACATTGCCCGGCTTGGGAACATCATCATCCAAGTGGTGCCGTTCACGGCTCGGACGACCATCATCGACACCTCGATGGTCCTTCTGGAGATGCCGGACGGTCGACACTCGGTGTACTCGGAGAGCCTTGACAGGGGCAATCCTGGCGACGATCCGGCCATCGTTTCCGGGCATCGGCGGCGCTATGATCGGCTTCGTGGCGATGCGCTCACAGTGACCGAATCGCTCGCGCTGATTGCCGAGGCGCTGGAAGGGTTCAAAGATGATGCGCAACGAGCTCGACGCGGCCAGTTGGCGCAAGAGCAGCTACAGCGGTACGAACGGCGGCAACTGCATCGAGGTGGCCCCCGGATTCCCCGGCCTCGTCCCCGTGCGTGACTCCAAGGACCCGCAGGGTCCGGCCCTTGTTTTCCCTGCGACGGCCTGGGAAGCCTTCGTGTCGGCCGTCCGTGAGGGCGACTTTCCGGCGTAAGTCTCCAAGGAGGCAGCTGTGTTGACCTGGCGCAAGAGCAGCTACAGCGGCGGCAACGGAGGCGACTGCATCGAGGTCGCCCTCGCCTGGCGCAAGAGCAGCTACAGCGGAAACAACGGAGGCAACTGCATCGAGGTGGCCCCCGGCTTCCTTCCCGACGCCGTCCCGGTGCGTGACTCGAAGGATCCCGACGGCCCGGCCCTCGTCTTCCCCGCCGCCTCCTGGGACTCCTTCATCGCCGCTGTCCGGGCCGGCGAGCTCCTGCTCTAGCCGGTCATCCCCTGTCGCACCCGAACGATTTCGATCAGTTCCGGTGCGTCGGTGGTGCCTTGAGTAACCAGGCCACTACGGTCGATCACTGTGCGCACATGACCTGCTCGCATCGACCGAGGCGGTACCTCCATGGCACAAGAACCCCGTATCGACGTTGCCCTGACGGCCCTCAAGGAAGGTCAGGCGGAGCCCACCAAGGCCGAGTTGGCGGAGATTGCCAACTCGATCTCGCCCGGCGCCTGGTTCACCAGCGCGCTGTCGGGCGAGCGGGCCGGCCGCGACGCCGACGTGACGTGGGAGCTGACCGGCTCGCCGTACAAGGGGCAGACGGCGACCGGGCAGGCGGCGGTCTACTACGCCAACCCGAAGATCGGCCTGCGCAAGCCCTTCCTCTTCGCGGACGGCTTCAACTACGGCCCGAGCGACCTCCCCGGCCTGTTCGCCTACTTCAGCACCGCCGCCGACGGTGGACCGGGCCTCTTCGACCAACTGCTCAGCCGGGGCTACGACATCGTGCTGATCGGCTTCACCGAGCGGCACACCCACATCCAGGCCAACGCCGGGGTCGTGATCGACGCCGTCTTCCGGTCCATCGCGGAGCGCATCGGTGACGAGCGGCTGACCGTCGGCGGGGTGAGCATGGGCGGCATCATCACCCGCTACGCGCTCGCCAAGCTGGAGACCGAGCGGATGGACCACCAGACGGGGACGTACCTCTCCTTCGACTCGCCGCACAACGGTGCCTGGATCCCGCTCGTCCTCCAGCAGATGGCGTACTTCTTCGAGGACTACACCCCGGCCGGGCCGGACGGCGTCAAGCAGGCCGACCTGATCCGCAGCCCCGCCGCTCAGCAACTGCTCTGGGCGTGGGTCGAGAACGCCAAGTACTCCGGCCCGGTGGCCACCTCCAGCGACCTGCGCAAGGAGTTCCTCGCCGATCTCGCGCGGGTCGGCAACTTCCCGCAGATCCCGCGCAAGCTCGGCGTCTCCAACGGCCGCCGCGACGGGGCCGGTCTCCCGCTGCCGGCGGGCGAGGTGGCCTTCGACTGGCAGGCGCTGATCGCCAGCGCCACGGCCCGCTTCCAGCCGAACAAGGGCGACAAGCAGCGGATCGGCGGCATGCACCTCGGCCTGGCCGTGCGCCGCAGCACCACCAGCGACGTCCCGGCGCTGGACGCCGTGCCCGGCGGGACCCTGGACTCCTTCGGCAAGGTCGCGGACGCGCTCAAGGCGAAGATCTCCGAGGACTACCGCAGCGGCACCTTCGTGCCGGCCGTCAGTGCGGTGGCGCTGGACTTCGACCCGGTGAAGTGGGACGTCGACCCGGCCGCCGCGATCACCGACGCCGCCCTGGAGAACGGCCACCTGGACGCCGTGAAGTTCGACGACGCCAACACCGAGCACAGCCACGTCTCCCGCGTGCTGGTCGACTGGATCGTCGAGCAGCTCAGCTACTGACCCTCCCACCTGGTTCGGAGCACCCCCGCGGATGGGCTAAGCTATTCCACATCACCCAGATGCGCGGGTGGCGGAATAGGCAGACGCGCTGGATTCAGGTTCCAGTGCCCGAAAGGGCGTGGGGGTTCAACTCCCCCCTCGCGCACATATGAACGGCCGGTCGAATCAACAGTCGACCGGCCGTTCTGTTGTCCGGAGACGCCGTCTCGGCGTTGGGCTGGTGAAGCAGGAGCGAGCCCCGCCCGTTCAGGGCCGTTGTGGCCGCTTGCGGCCTGGCCCGCGGCAGAAGGCCAGAGGCAGAGCAGGCTCTCGGTGCGAACTGACAGCATGGCCCCATGGATGCAGTGGACCCCGGCGAATTCGTTGTGCGTCGTGCCAAGGAGCCAGAAGCGGACACGCTGGTAGGTATCGACTCGGTCGCGGCTGCGGGTGACCGGGAGCGGGTGGCGAGTATCCGAAGGTGGTGCCGGCAGGGCCTGGTGGTCGTAGCGGACGGTACGTCCGGCCTGCTCGGCTACTGCGTAGTTGAGTACACGTTCTTCGATCAGGGCTTCGTCACGATGCTGATGGTCGCACCATCCGCCCGTGGCAGAGGCGTCGGCCTTCGGCTGCTGGACACCGTAGCGGCCTCGTGCGAGACCCCGAAGCTGTTCACCTCAACCAACGTCTCCAACCACCCCATGCAGCGGCTGCTGGAACGAGCAGGGTGGAGGGCGGTCGGCCTTCTCCACGGCCTTGATGAGGGCGACCCCGAACTGTTCTACCTCTGCCAGACGCAGACTGGGGCGACGCACCCTCGCCCCGTGACGTGACGGCGGCCGCACGCCGCCGCGCTCGCCCAGCTCCACGCACCGCCCGCTCCACGGTCTCCCGCGCCGTCGGTGAGATCCGCAACCACGGCCGGCCCGGCTGTTCCGGTTGCTCACCCCCGTCCCGGCCGCAAGGAACTTCACTGTGCCGATCCCCCTTCCACGACCCGCCGCACGCGGTGTCGGAGCCCGACGCCTGGGCGCTGCCGCGCTGGCGCTCTGCCTGCCACTGATCCTCGGAGGATGCGCGTCCACGCCCGGCCCCAGCGATCCTCTTCCGGTCAAGGCCCGCCAGGACGCCCAGGACTGGGCCAAGCACATGACCGAGTACATGGCGCAGACAGCTGAAATCACCCTCGACACCGGCAGCGTCGAGCCGCTCTTCACCGACTGTGTCGGCAGGAACGACGAGGTCGTCAAGGACGGCCGGTACAAGCTGTCGTACGCGGTCCACAGCTCCGCCCCGCTCGAACAGCACCCCGAAGCCATCCGCAAGGTCCGCTCGATGCTTGAGCAGCAGGGCTTCAAGATCGACGGCTATCGGGAGAGCGCCAACGGCAAGGTGGACACAGCCCTCGACGCATCCCAGGCGTCGAGCCGGTACCTGATCACCGTTGAGACCACGAAGGGAGGACTTCTCCTCTTCCTGGTCAAGACCCCCTGCCTGATGCCTCCCGCAGCAACGGAGGCTCCTCGCTGACACCACCTTGCCGCGGGGCGGTTCCCTGGCTCCTCCCTTTCAGGCCGTCCCTCTCAGGTCGTCCCTCTCAGGTCGTCCCTCGGAGGCCGTTCAGCACCATGTCCGTCAGGCGCTCCGGCAGATCCGGCTCGATCGGGCGGTGACCGAGCAGGCAGCGGGTCTGGAGCGGGGCGCAGAGCAGTTCCAGTGCCAGGGCCGTGTCGGTGCCCGTCGGGAGTTCCCCGCGTTCGACGGCCCGGCTGACGATGACGCCGGCCTGGTCGAGGCGGGACTGCCAGAAGGTCTGCCAGGCCTCGGCGAGGTCAGGGTCGTCGGAGCTGAGTGCGGCCGCCCGGGCGACGGAACGGCCGGTCGGGGTGGCGAGGTACTCGGCCAGCGCGCGGGCGAAGGCGGCCAGGTCGGTGCGGACGGCTCCGGTGTCGGGGACGGGGATGCCCTCGTTGCTGCCGGTGAGCATGGTGTCCAGTACGAGCTTCTCCCGACTTCCCCAACGCCGGTACACCGTGGTCTCGTTGACCCCTGCGCGGGCCGCGACCGCGGCGATGCTGAGCCGGTCGATGCCCTCCTCGGCCAGCACCTCCGCGGCGGCGGCCAGAACGGCCTGGCGGACGCGCGCGGCACGGCCGCCCGGGCGGCGGCGGATCGGCTCCGGCTCCGGCGTTGGCTCCGGCTCTTCTTCGGTCATGTGTCGATCACCTCGGCCACCACATTAACGCAAGAGCGCTTGCATTAGGTGTTGCTCGGGCGCATAGTCGTTAATGCAAGCGTCCCGGCTTTAAGTGCAGCAGGAGGCACCACTATGTCCTTCACCTGGCCCCTGGACCCGCAGGACCTGTTCGTCGAGCGTTACCCGCAGATGACCCTCGGCCTCCCCGCCGACGAGGTGGACGCCGTCCGCGCCGCCATCACCGAGATGTGGCCCGACCGGCCCGGCAGCTGGGTGTACGAGTGGTCCGCCCTCGCCGCCCGGCACGCCGAGGCCGGGCGCCACCGTCTGGCCGCGCAGGCGTACGGCTGGGCCAAGTTCCCCTCGCTCGCCGACGACCCGAAGCGAACCGCGCTCGCCCGCCAGGTCGGGCAGTACGTCCTCGCGGCCCCCGGCTTCCCGGTGGAGTTCGAGCGCCGCATGGTCACCGTCCCGTACCGCGGCGGCGACGCCACCCTGCCGATCCACCTGATGGCCGCCCCCGGCCTGCCCGCCGACGCGCCGGTCGTGCTGGCCAGCGGCGGCGTGGACTCCTGGAAGACCGACCTGCACGGCATGTGGGAGCAGCTCGCGTTCACCCTCCCGGCGCGGCTGCTGCTGTTCGACCTCCCCGGCACCGGCGAGACCGCCCACCTGCCGATGACCCCGGACGGTGGGGCCGAGGTCATCGCCGGACTGGTCTCCTTTGCCCGCGCGGCCGGCAACGGAAAGGTCGGCCACTTCGGCATCTCGATGGGCGGCTACTACTCCGCCCGGACCGGACTGACGGGGGCGGTGGACGCCTCCGTGGTGCTCGGTGGCCCGGTGGAACGCTCCTTCGCTCCCGGTCGCGGCTTCGCCTTCGGCATGGACGGCATCGTCGGCAACGCCCTGGGCTTCGACGCCGCGCCGAGCGGGGCCGAGCTGGAGAAGGCCTTCGCGGCATTCGACCTGCGCCCGCTGCTGGACCAGGACGCCAACGGGCCCATGCTGGTGGTCAACGGCACTGAGGACGTCCACGTCCCACTGGACGACACCCTGGTGTTCGAGGGGCGCCGGGACACCCGGGTAGAACTGATCCCGGACACCGGCCACTGCGCCATCTCGCGCTTCGGCGAGGCGATGGCCGTGATCACCCCTTGGCTGAAGGACACCCTGGCCGGCTGATCCGGCGCTCCTGCCGTAGGGAGCTCACCGTGGCAGTCGGTTCAGGTCCGGGACGGCTTCCTTCGTCTGGGACTGTGTCGGTTCGCCACGCAGGAGCGGCCGGTCGACTCGACAGTCGACCGGCCGTTCTGGTTCCACAGCGGCGGAGGGGTGTCGATCGCACCGGCACCCGGAGCCGGCTGCCGATCAGGCGGGGATGGGGCGACAGCCCTGCCCGTTCACCCACAGGCCGCCCTCGGCCCAGCCGCTCTGGCACTGGTACGCCCCGCCCGAACCCCGGTCGATGAGGGTGAAGTTGCTCAGCGGCCCCCAGGTGGTGCTGTCGCAGTCGCGGCCCATCACGTTCGGCAGGTCGGCGTTCACTTCGTTGCACCGGATCACTTCACCGACCCGCTTGCCGGGGACGCCGTGCGCGCTCCCGTCGGCCGCACCGGCGGCGCCGACACCGGTCAGGCCCAGGACGGCGGTGGCCATGCCGGCGACGAAGAGCAGTCGTTTCATGAGGAAACCTCCTTGATGGGGATGGGGCTCCGCAGACAGTTCCCTTGCAGTCCACCCGCGTATCGACCCATTCGCATGAACACGTCATCCCGTTGCGTGCCCTGGCGACGGCAGCGAACCGAAGAGGCCGGCCGCCCCGACATCACGTCGGATCGACCGGCCTCTTCGCCGTCCGGAGGGTCAGGCGATTCTCACGCTCGCGCCGAACTCGAACGTCTTGGTCTCGCCCGGGTTCACCACACCGATGACGGGCCCCTCGCAGCCCGGCCGATCGTGGACGTCGGCGGGCTTGTCGGTGAGGTTCTCGACGATGAGGGGCCAGATGTCGCTCTGGTAGCAGCCCGAGGGGTTGTTGTAGGTCTTGAACCCGACCCGCAGCTGACCAGTGGCCGCCTGGGCCGAGCCGGGCACCGCCACTGCCACCGCCGCGGCCAGGGCCACCGCGCCGAGCGCCTTGCTGATCCGTCGCATGTCGTCACTCCAGAGTGTCCGGGGAGCCGCCGCGGATGGCGGCTGCGCCGGAGGACTGCCCCGATCCGCCGCAGGTCACAGCCCTGCGGCGGCCGAATCACCTGATCGGGCGCCCCAGGCCGCCGCCGTGCGGTCGGCGGCCCACTCGCCACTCCTTACCTGCCGTTCGCTGCTCGCCACCTGCTACTTGGCGAAGCGGACCTCCGGGAAGGCCGCCGAGGGGCCGTCCAGCAGTCGGCTCGGGCGGTTGAGCAGGTGCCGGTCGAAGAACGCGCCGAGGTACGCCCGGGTGGCGGCGAGCGCGCGGTCGCCCTTGATGGTGCCGTACTGCTCCGGGGTGGTGTCGGGCGGCAACTGGTCGCGGACACCGAGGGAGTCCACCAGCCAGTGCATGTCGCAGAACGACAGGTGGCCGGCCTCCGGCAGGTCCAGCCAGCGTTTCCAGCCGGTCAGGTGCTGCCAGGTCTCGTCCCAGTTGGCCGTCGCGGGCCTGCCGGCGTGCCGCTGGGCGCCGAGCAGCAGCACCGGGCGGGCGAGGCCGTCGGCCGGCAGCGGGGCGAAGAAGTCGCCGTCCAGGTTGGCGGCGGCGCGGATCCGCCGGTCCTCGCTCATCGCCTCGACGGCGCTCGCGCCGCCGATCGAGTGGCCGGCCGCGCCGATCCGGGAGCGGTCGACCTGCAACCCGCGGACCAGCCCGGGGCCGGGCGCGGTCAGCCGGTCGATCAGGAAACTGATGTCCTTCGCCCGACTGCGGGTGACCTCGGCCGCCCGCTGGTCGTCCACGTGATCGCAGATCAGGCAGGTCTCCACCCGCCCGTCGGGGAACTGCACGACCGTCTCGTACGTGTGGTCCAGCGCGGCCACCACGTAGCCCCGGGCCGCGAGGTCCTCGGCAAGGGCGGTGAGCGAGGTGCGGCTGTAGCCGTAACCGGGGGAGAGCACCACCACCGGGTGCCGCCCGGGCGCGGGCACCGTACGGGCCTTCACGCCCGTCCGCACCTCGCTGACAGCCGGGGTGCCGAACAGCGCGGACGACACCTCGGGTGAGACGTACGGCAGTTGCTCCCCGTGCTCCCCGTGCTCCCCGCGCGCGGGCTGCGCCGGGTACCAGAGGGTGGCCATCAGCTCGCGACTGGCGGCGTCCGCCCGCCAGGGATCGTGCCGGGCCTTGTCCACCAGGTGCACCGACGTGGCACCGACCGGCCGCCGCGTCGTCGGCGCGGGCACCTGGGGCGCCTCCTCCGCCGCACTCAACGAGAGCGTTCCGACCGTCGGGGAAGCCGCCAGTGCGGCCTGCGGGCCGGCCAGCGAAATCAGGACGGCAATGGGCACGGCGAGCAGAACGGCACTCCGCCACCGAGAATTAGTCGACATACCGTCACGCTAGGCCCGCCCCCACCCCCACCGCGTCCTGCCCACGACGTAACCCCCTCCACCCCAGGTCGCACCCGCCACGCCGCCCACGCCCCCCACCCGGACACCCCCACCTCCACCCGCCCGCCCTTGCGCAAGTCCCCCACTTTTGCACAGAGTTGGACGCCCCACCGACCGTGCCCGCCCTGCGGCGCATCGGAGCCCACACCGGCCGCGCCTCCTCTAAGTCGTGGAACTCCTCGCCGCCATCCGGCACGGCAGAGACCTCGACCAACTGCGCACGCAGATTCGACAAGCAGCGGCGCTGCCGCCGCACTGCTCTGCCCACCAAGTGTGTCCGCTCGCTGAAGTAGCGACGCCCCGGCGACCACCGTCCAGGCCCTACCCGCCCATTTGGTCCGCTCGCTGACCTGGGACCAGGGCGCCGAGATGGCCGCCCACGGCTCGTTCACGATCGTCACCGACATCCCGGTCTACTTCTGCGATCCTGCCAGTCCGTGGCAGCGAGGCTCGAACGAGAACACGAACGGCCTGCTGCGGCAGTACTTCCCGAAGGGCGCGGACCTGGCCGTCCACGGCCCGGAACACTTGGCCCACGTCGCTGCCGAACTCAACGGCCACCCACGCAAGGCGCTCGGCTGGGAAGCCCCAGCCGAGCGCCTGAATAAACTGCTCGCGGCTTGATCAAATAGCCACGTGTTGCAACGACCCCTGGAAACTTCCCGCTATTGGTGGGGCTTCTCCTTTGCTGTCGCTCAGCACTCCAGATTCAAGAATCGAGAGTGAATGTCACGGCAGTCGGGGGGTATCGAATTCATTCCCAGATTCGCTCGAAACCCACTAGCGCCTGCTGGGCCGCGAGGCGCAGTTCATCCCATTCGGATGCCTCTGAAAGCGATTCATCATCCCAGAGGTCTTCTTTGCTTTCGGTCATTTCTTTCAGCTGAGAATCGATCGGCAAGAGCAGCTCCAGAATCTCGGGGCTCAGCGACCCTTCGTCCACTGCCCCCTGAACTAGGTTGAGAACATCGTCAAATTGAAGAGCGATTTCATCGACGCCCACTCGCTCGGTCTTGATGTATTCAAGCTGCCGAGCCGGGGGGCAACCAATCAAGTCCACGACGCGAACAACCCAGTTCCTGACCGCCTCCAAGTCCCGACCAGCACTCATTGGATCACCCCTCCGAGATCCCCGTTCACGCCAACAATCCTCCAGTATGGGAGTTCGCCATGATGCCACCCGCCCGGATGCCAACGAATCATTCGACCGGTCGGCCCGCCTTGCACGCCGTATTCACGAAGAACGTAACCCTGGCCCGCACGACTCCCATGTGCCAAGGTCTCCTCTCTCCAGCCTGGAGCACCGCTCACCACGCCTCGAATCTGGTCGGGAGTTGCACCTCGCAGCACAGACGGCGTGTCGAAAATATCATCCATGGTTCGGACCGAGCTCAGCTGCCCGGCCTCACCACTGAGCTGCTGACGCAGGCGCTCACCATTTGCTGCACTCGATGCCCCTCCGGGGATGTCGCAGTCAGAATTGTGAACGAGGACCGGAGTATTCCCGACGAGTACATAGTACGTGTGGAACTGGTTGATGGTCAGGTTGTGGGCAGTTTGGGACCGAGTGTGGTAGTTCCGGACGGCCTGGACGGTGGCGAGTGTGTTGGCGGTGGAGGTCAGGAGCTGGTCGCCGATGTGGAGGTCGGTGGCGTCCGTCCACTGCTGGGTGGTGACATTCCAGTACGGGTGGTGCTGGGTTGAGGTGAGATGGAGGCTCTTGGTCCGTTTATCTGTTGGTTCGGAAGCGATTCCGGGCTGTTGTGTGGTGCTCAGGGTGAGGTCGGTGAATTCCTGGTCATCGAAGCCGGTGATGATCGCAGTGACGGGTTGCGGCTTGGTGGTTCCGGTTTGCGGGTCGGTGGCGGTGGCTGTGTCGCCGGTGGTGACCTTCTCGATCGGTTTGGTGGTGCCGTCGCCCAGAAGGACCAGTGTTCCCGCCGGAAAGCTGTTGCACTTCCCGACCGCGTACTCGAGACCCTTTTCGAGCCCGCGTTCCAAGGCTTTGGCCTTGTTCCATCCGATGAGGTTCAGCGCAGTGTTGAGGCACCCCATGGCTTGGGAATTTCCGCTGCCCGAGATGCAGTTTTTTGCATCCGTGACGCCGGTCAAGTCGGCCGCAGTGTCGACAATTTTGGCCCAGGTGGCGTTGGGGGCGAACTTAATCCACTGTGAGGTGCTGTTTGCGGGCTGAGGCTTCTTGGCGTTGAAGTTGATCTTCTGCTCGACTTTGAGAGCCCCGCCACTCCCTGGAGCGCCGTAGTAGACGGTGCGGCCCCACTCCCATCCGCCGTGGTTGTCCGGCTTCCATGTCTCGGTCGTGCCATCGGGCAAGAGGCTGCTGGTGCCGCCGTACATGCCGTCGGGGCGAAGGCCGCTGGGGTCGGAGAGGTTGACAGGGTTGTTGTTGCTGTAGGCGTAGCCGTTCCACTGTTGGGGGTCGGCTGCGTCGAGGATGGGGTCGGGGCTGATGAGGCGTCCGCGGATGGGGTCGTACTGGCGGGCGCCGAGGTTGGTGAGTCCGGTGGTGTCATCCTTGCTGCCGCCGACGAAGCCCTTGGTGCCGGCCCACTGATTAGCGGTGGGCTGGGCGCCGCGGGGGTTGCCGAACGGGTCGGTGGGGCGGCGGGTGACGGTCTGGGTCGCGTTGGTGTTGACCTGGAGGCCGCTGGTGCCGTGCGGGTCGGCGGCCTGGATCAGGACGGTGCCTCCGCCGATGGCGGCGGTGACGCGGGTGTAGGTCAGTCCGCCAGGGGCGGTGATGGAGCGGACGTTGCTCGTGGAGCCGCTGCCGGTGTCGAGGGTGAGCTCGTCGGTGGGCAGGTTGAGCGTGGTTTTGCCGGGGTTGCGGCGGATGAGTTGGTTGCCGTCGGCGTCGTAGAGGTAGGTGGTGGCGCCGGCCTGGCCGGTCTTGGTGACGGAGTCGAGCTTGTCCTCGCCGTTCCAGGCCAGGGTGGTGGTACCGCCGGTGTCCGTGATGGCGGTGGTGTTGCCCTTGGCGTCGTACTGGTAGCTGACGGCCTTGGTACCTGCCGGCCCGCTGGTGGTCGAGGTGAGCAGGGCGTGGGGCCCGCCGGTTCCGCCGCCGGTGTTGGGGGCGCTGGTCGGGGAGTTGGTGCTCTTGGCGGCTCCGAAGGTCTGGGTCGTGGTGATGTCGTTGAGGCTGTTGCCGCTGATGTCGTGCTGCACGAGGCCGGTGCGGTTGCCGGTCGCGTCGTAGGTGTAGGTGTTCCAGTAGGGTGCCGGGCCGCCGATGGTCCGTCCACCGGGGTTGACGGTGGCCGGGCCGTTCGCGTTGTTGCAGCCGCCGACGCCGGGCACGGTGGTGGAACTGCCGGTGCCGTGGACCTCGCCTGAGGAGTCGGTCCAGTCGGCGGTGGTGAAGGTGCCCGCGGTGTCGGTCCAGGCGCCGGTCAGCCGGCGGAGGTGGTCATAGGTGAAGCACTGGGTGTCGGTCGCCGAGGCGTCCTGGATGGTGGTGGCCGAGGTGATCTGGCCGGACTGGGTGTAGGTGTAGCTGGTGGGAGGTGAAACTCCGTTGTTCGGGGGTGGGGCTCGCGGCGATGATTTCGGGTGTGGCTGACACCAGGTTCGAAGGCTCCGCGTTGCGGCCGTACCCCAAGATCTCGGGGAGGGGGCGGCTCTCCGCGTCCGGGAATCGGGAGTGGGTCGCGGTGGAGAAGGTGCACGGGGCGCACTTCGCCGTGGTCTGCGAGGGGGGTGCGGTCCGTCCGGCCAAGCGGCGGGAGCTCCTGGGCGAGGACGAGTTGGACGGCTTCTTCGGCGTCAGCCGGGTCTGGCCGGCGCTGGCGGTGGCGGCCGCCCGGTTTGCCTTGGCGGTGCGCGAGGCAGTGGGCGGGGGTGCGGGCGCGGGCGCTGTGGTGACTGTTTACGGTGAACTGGCCGGTGGGTGCTACCCGCACCTCGACGTGCCCGCTGTCGCCGGAGTCGAGCCTGTACAGACCGGCGTCTGGTACGCGCCGGGGCTGGAGTGGCTGCTCTTCGACGCCACCGTCGACACCGCCGAGGGCCGGTCCTGGATCTCCGACCGCGACCTGCGTGACGCCGCGGCCACCGCCGGCCTCGGCTGCGCCCCCTCGATCGGGCGCGGTGCGCTCACCGTGCTCCAGGAACTGCCGGCCGCCTTCCCCACCCTGGTCCCCGCGCTCCTCGGGCTCCCCGAACTCGCCGACAACCTCGCCGAGGGCTACGTCCTCAAACCCGCCGGCACCTGGCGGGAGACGGGCCCCGAGGGGGTCGGCGCGCGTCCGGTGGTGAAGGTGAAGCAGCAGGCCTTCGCCGAGGACGAGCGCTACGACGGTGCCCGCCCGTACCTGCCGCCGCCGCAGGGCGCGGCCGGGGTCCCCGCCTGGCTCCTGGTCCAGGCCGCGGCACTCCTCACCCCTGCCCGGGCGGCAGCCGCCGTCAGCAAGCTCGGCCCGCGCACGCCCGAGGACGTCGTGGCGGCGGAGCTCACCCGGGACGTGGCGGAGGAACTCGCCGAGGCGGTGGGGGGATTGGACGATGACGTCCTGCGCGTACTGGAAGCCGCCCTTGGGCCCGGAGCGCGCTCCCTGGTGGCGTTCGACGCCGAGGACCGGCGCTCGCCGACGAGCCGGGCCGGCTGACGGCCTGACTGGTCAGGCTGGTCAGGCCGGTCGGGTTGATCGGGCGCGGAAAGATTCCTGAAGAAAGTCGCCCGCCCATGTGGAGGGCCCGTCGCCGACTCCGACCGAAGGGTGACAGCGCAAGGGTGGGCGGGGCGTGGGGATGGGAGGGGCGTTCGGGAAAAATATGTCGGTCGGTCTACTGATTCCATGCCACCACCCGAGTGGTGCGCGCACAGGAAGTCGGCCTGGTCGACTTCCTGTGCGGGTGGAGGCGGTGGAAGTGGCGGCGATGGAGAAACTGTAGACCGGTCTACATATTTCTTGCCGGCGGGTGCGTTGGCGGTCGAGGGCGGGTGAAGGGGGCATCGAGGGGGGCTTCCGTCTGGGGTGGGTCGGGCCCATCATGGGCTCCCGGTCCGAGTCCCCGGTCGAGGGCTCCGGGTGAGGCTCCAGGAGGCAGCAGAGATGACGATTCCCTTCCCTGTCCGGATCCAGGCCGCGGTCGTCCGGGGCGCGTATGCGCTGCCGGAGGGGCTGCGGCGGGCGATCGCGGGCGCGCCGGTGGTGCGGGACGGTCAAGTGCTGTCGCTGGACGCGCAGTTGATCCTCAAGTTGCAGCGCCTGTCGAAGGCGGCCCTGGTGCTGCCCGCCGGGGTCGGGTCGTCGCGGGAGGCGATGGAGCACGCGCGGTACCTGGTGGGCGGGGCGACGATCCAGCCGGTCGCCGTCCGGAGCGTCGGAATCCCGCAGGAGTACGGCGAGTTGGCGGCCACGCTGTACACGCCGGGCGGGCTGGCGGCGGGTTCCGGGCTGCTGGTGTACCTGCACGGTGGGGGCTGGGTGGTCGGCAGTCGGGCCAGCCACGACCACGTGGTGCGGTTCCTGGCGCAGCGGGCGCAGGTGCGGGTGCTGTCGGTGGAGTACCGGCGCGCGCCCGAGCACGCGTTCCCGGCGGCTGCGGACGACGCGCTGGCCGCGTTCGACTTCGCGTGCGCCAAGGCGGCCGACCTGGGCGCGGATCCGGAGCGGATCGCGATCGGCGGCGACAGCGCGGGCGGGAACCTGGCGGCCGTCACCGCGCAGGCGGCGGTGCGGCGGGGCGGTCCGGCGCCGGTGTTCCAGTTGCTGCTGTACCCGGCGGTCGACGCCTCCGTCCGGCGGCCCTCGCGCGACCTGTTCGCCGACGGTTTCTTCCTGACCAGCGCGGACATGGACTGGTTCCTGGACCGCTACGCGCCCGCGCCGGCCGACCGGACGGACCCGCGCCTGTCGCCCCTGCTCGCCGCCGACCTGTCCGGGCTTCCGCCCACGTACGTCGGCACCGCGGGCTTCGACCCGCTGCGGGACGAGGGCGAGGCCTACGCCGAGGCGCTGAAGGCGGCCGGGGTGACGGTGCGCCTGAGCCGGCAGCCGGACCTCATCCACGGTTACGCCAGCTACCTCGGCATCGGCCGCCGCTTCCGGGAGGCGACGGCGGAGGCGGTCGAGGCGCTGCGGCAGGCGCTGGGCGCCGCGTAGCGCGCAACCAGGGGCGGTACGGATCGGAGGCGCTCGGCGCAGCACCGGGCGGGGGCTCGTTCGGAGGACTCAACGGCCCCTGCCCGCCTGCTCGTTCAGGCCGGGATCCACCGTGCCGCGGCGAGCTCCGACGCCTGCGCGCCGTGCGCGAGGAGATACTCCGCCACCGATCCGTGGTGACTCCGGATCGACAGCAGCGCGCGCCGCAGATGCACCTCGCGTACGGGCAGGGCGTTGTGCGCGGCCCCGGCCGGTGGCTGGTTGGTCAGGCCCAGTTCGTCGTTCGAGCGTAGGAAGTCCTGGAGGACCTCCGCCTCGGAGGCGCCCAGCAGCGTCTGCAGGACGGCGACGACGACTCCCGTGCGGTCCTTGCCCGAGGCGCAGTGGACCAGGACCGGCGCGGCCTCGCCCCCACCGGCGAGCAGTCGGCGCAGAACGGCCACCGCCGCCGCGCCGGCGCGCTCGGCCATCAGCGGGTACAGCTCCAACTGGTCGGCCGGCCAACGCCGTTCGCTGAAGACCGGTGCGTGCAGGTACCGGGCGTCGACGAGGTCGACGGCGTCCGGGCGCTCCGCCACCTCCGGGTCGCTGCGCAGGTCGACGACCGTCCGCAGGCCGAGGCGCCGCAGCGTGTCCGTACCCTCCGCCGCGAGGCCGTGCAGGCGGTGCAGGGCGGCGGAGCGGTACAGCACGCCGCGCGGCAGGGAGCCGACGCCGCCGGCGTCGCGGAAGTTCCGTACGCCGGTGGGGGCGACGCGCTCCGGCCCCGCCCCGGGCTGGTCGGTGATCACGCCTCACTGTATCCGGGGGCGAAGGGGAAGGAGGGGGCGGCTGGGGGAGGTCACGGACGAGAAGGGGCGCGGGAGTTGTGGTCGTGCGCCCGTCCGGTGCTGCGCAGGGGGTTCTCGGCGGCGGGCTCTTATTGTACTGTCCGTCTAATAAGCGGGTGAGCGGGCACCCGTAGGGGCAGGCATCTGGAGGCAGCCATGGCTCTCACCAACGCGGCGGCAGGGCGGGCGGCGAGTGCGCACGGGCACACCGCAGCCGACGACGACGTCTCGAAGCGGCTGCTGGAGTCCGCCGCGACCCTCTCCTACGACCCCTCGACCGAGATCGACTGGGACGCGCCCCTCCCCGCCGACCACTACGGCCTCAACCCGGAGTGGAGCACCCTCTACGGCACCCGGCTGTGGGGCGAGATGACCGAGCAGCAGCGGGTCACCCTCACCCGGCACGAGGTCTGCTCGATCATGAACACCGGAATATGGTTCGAGATGATCCTCCAGCAGATGGTGCTGCGCGATCAGTACCTGAAGAACCCCGCCAACGCCGAGTTCCAGTTCGCGCTCACCGAGATCGCCGACGAGTGCCGGCACTCGATCATGTTCGCCCGCGCCTGCGAGAAGATGGGCGTCCCCGCGTACCGGCCGAACAAGGTCATCGCCCAGGCCGGGCGGGCGTTCAAGGCCCTGGCGAAGGGTGAACTCGCCTACGGCGGCATCCTGGTGGCCGAAGAGGTGCTCGACGTCATGCAGCGCGACTGGATGCGCGGCGAGAACGTCCTGGAGATCGTCCGCGGCACCTCCCGGATCCATGTGGTCGAGGAGTCGCGGCACATGAAGTTCGCCCGGCAGGAGATCCGCGAACGGGTGCGCCACGCCGGCCCCGCCCGCCGCCGCGCCTCGGCCACCGGCATCGCCGTCGGCGCGTACGTCATCGTCTCCAGCATGGTGCACCCCGGGGTCTACCGGGCCGCCGGGCTCGACACCCAGCGGGCGATCGCCGAAGTGCGGGCCAACGAGCACCGCAAGGCGATGATGCGCACCAGCTCCCGGCACCTGATCGCGTTCCTCGCCGAGACCGGACTGCTCACCAGCCGCTCGTCCGCCATCTACCGGCGCATCCACATGCTCTGACGGTACGTCAAGAACGACAAGGCTCCGACTCCCGCACTTCACCACCTGTAGCGAGGGACCCCACCCCGGCCATGGCCTACGCGATCACCCGGACCTGCTGCAACGACGCCTCGTGCGTGTCCGTCTGTCCGGTCAACTGCATCCACCCGACCCCGGACGAACCGGAGTTCGGCACCACCGACATGCTGTACATCGACCCGGCGGCCTGCATCGACTGCGGCGCCTGCGCGGACGCCTGCCCGGTGGACGCGGTGTTCCCCGTCGACCGGCTGTGCGGGCCCGACACCGTGTTCGGTGACCTCAACCGCGACTGGTACCGCGATCACCCCAACGACCACGCCTGGGGCGCGCCCACCTTCCCGCGCAGCCTGCCCGACGGGCTCGGCACGCTGCGCGTCGCCATCGTCGGCACCGGCCCGTCCGCCGGGTACACCGCGCAGGAACTGCTGCGCAGCACCGGCGCCGAGATCACCATGATCGACCGGCTGCCCGTCACCGGCGGCCTGCTGCGGCACGGGGTCGCGCCCGACCACCAGTCCACCAAACGCATCGCGGACAGCTTCGCCGGCGTCTTCCACGACCCCCGGCTGCGGATGCACCTCAACGTGGACATCGGTACCGACCTCACCCACGAGGAACTCGCCGCCCACCACCACGCCGTCGTGTACGCCGTCGGCGCGGCCGCCGACCGGCGGCTCGGCATCCCCGGCGAGGACCTGCCGGGCAGCCTGCCCGCGACCACCTTCGTCGGCTGGTACAACGCCCAACCGACCGTGCCCGCCGACGCGGTGGAGCTGTCCGGGCCCGGCGCCGAACGGGTGGTCGTCATCGGCAACGGCAACGTCGCCGTCGACATCGCGCGCATCCTGCTCACCGACCCCGACCGGCTCGCCACCACCGACATCGCCGACCACGCCCTCGCTGCACTGCGCCGCAGCCGGGTACGGGAAGTCGTGCTGCTCGCCCGGCGCGGGCCCGCCCAAGCGGCCTGGACCAAGGCGGAGTTCCTGGCGTTGCGGCAACTGCCGGGCGTCGAGGTGGTGGTCGAGGACCACCCGGAGGTGCGGGCGGCGATCGAGGAGGCGGCCGGGACGACCGCGTCGGACGCGCGGGCCGCGCTGCTCGCCGGGCTGCCGCTGGTGCCGTTCGACGGGGGCGCCGAGCCGGCGCCGGGCCGGCGGATCGTGCTGCGCTTCCTGTCCGCGCCGACCGCGCTCACCGCGTTCACCCCGCCCGGCGAACCCGGCGGGCCCGGCGCGTCTACCGGGGGCGGGCGGGTGACGGGCCTGACCGTCGCCCGGACCACTCTCGCGGGCGGCCGGGCAGCCGAACCGACCGGGGAGACGGACACGCTGCTGACCGGCCTGGTGGTGCGTTCCATAGGGCACCGGGGCGTACCGGTGCCCGGGTTGCCCTTCGACGAGCGGACGGCGACGGTCGCGCACCGGGGCGGGCGGGTCGTGGACCCGGCGACGGGGCGGCCGCTGCCCGGGGCGTACGTGGTGGGGTGGGCCAAGCGCGGGCCGTCCGGGGGGATCGGCGCCAACCGGGCGTGCGCCCGCGAGACCGTGGGCGCGCTCCTGGACGACGCGGCGGCCCACGCGCTGGCCGCCCCGGCGGCGAGCCGCACGGACTTCGACCGCCTCGTCCGCCACCGTCGCCCGGACGCCGTCGGGCTCAAGGGACTGCGGGCCGTGGAGCGGGCGGAGCGCGCCCGGGGCGAGGCCGAGGGCCGGCCCCGCGTCAAGCTCGCCACCGTCCCCGATCTGCTGGCGGCCGCCCGCCGACGGTAGACGGGCAGCGGGTTGGCGCTGGTCGGTGCGAAAGAATATGTCGGTCGGTCTACTTAATCTGAACCGGTTGCGCACAGGAAGTCGGACAGGCCGACTTCCTGTGCGCGGGCTCCATCGAGCAGCCAAATGTAGACCGGTCTACATATTTCCCTGGGAGCAAAAAAGGCCCCCGGCCGACGGCGTGCATCGTGGAATCGTGGAATCGTGGAACGGAGGTTGAGCCACCTCGCCGGGTCGCCGAACCGGCGCGGTCCGACTCGATCGAAACTCTCCCGCACGGGGGCGCTCTGCGCCGCAACCTGGTCGCCGCTACGACGTTGAACCGGGCATGGACAACAATGCCGCACCGCTCGGTGCTTGGCGAGGACTCTCGTTGGCGGCAGAGACCGGCTGGGTTCCCGACCGCCACATCCTCAGGGCGCTTCATGCCACGACGTTCGGCAACCGGTGGTTCACCCAGATCAGCGCGACCGAGCTGGCGGGCCTGGCCGCCATGCCCGATGCGGCCGTCGTGCTCGGAAGCCGACGCGGCTACTTGGCGGACAATCCGGGGAACCAGGCCCTCGCAACCCTGCTGCGCGAACGGCCGGAGGAGTTCGGGCTGGCCGGCCCCATCATCCTCGGTGCGCAGAGCCTGCACTGGGAGCCGGACCGAGCGGCCGGGGCGGGGCGGCTCGGGCTGGCGGGGGTGCAGTGCTTCGACGGGTTCCAGCGACTCGTCACGATCGCCCACATCTCCCGCGAACTGCCGCCCGCGGACCTGGCCAAGGCCGTCCTGTCGGTCATCGTCGTGACCGGCGACGGCCGCCACCGGGTCCGCGAGTTCTGCGACCAGACCGATCGCTACGTCAACTTCGCCGTGCCGCAGGACAACCTCGCCCGTTGTCCGCACCTGCTCGCGGTGCAGGCCGAGTTCCGGGCGGAAGGGAGCTACTTCGATCCCCGGCGAGGCATCGTGGCCGGGCCGCACCCGGTGGGATTCACACCCGCGGACGTGTTCCGGTCGCTCGCGGCGCTGTCGGCCGCGCCGCGCCCTTATCTGAGCCATCAACTCCACACCGCTGAAGGCCTGGACGCGCTCTGGTCGGACATCACCGGTGCCCCCTACCGGAGCATCGTGCACGAGCACCTGCGGGCGACCAGCGTCCAGGTCGCGGTGGAGGCCAGGCGCGAGACGCAGAAGGCCGTCGCCCGCGTCCGAAAGCGTCATAACACAGGCTGCTACAAGCTGTTGGAGTACGCGCCTGAGCTGGTGACCTGGACGGCCTGCCGGGTCCTTCCGCTGGAGAAGCTCTACGACGGCGGCAGGAATGCGCCGCGCTGGACCGACCTGATCCACGGGGTCCTACCGGCCGAGACCGAGCGGGTCGCCCACCAGCTGGTCGCCTCCTACGAGCGGCTGCGCGGCTCGAAGCACATCTTCAAGCTCGCGGCGCCTGAACTCGACCTGTGGCTGGAGCTCGTGGACGACGTCCTCGGCCGGGCATAGCCGGCCGGTCCTCGTCGGCGGCCGACTCCGGTGGATCCGGGTCGGCCGCCGGGCCCGTCACCCCCGCCGCGTGTGCTTGAGCTCCTCCCAGCGGGTGGCCTGGGCGGGGGTGAGGCAGCCTCGGAGTTCGGCCAGCTTCAGCAGCTGTGCTTCGGCGTCGGCGCCGAGGGGTCGGGCTTCGGCGCGGTAGTGGTCGGTGAGGAGGGCGTCGAGTTCGGGGCGGGTGAGGGCCGGGTCGAGGCGCTGGGCGAGTTTGGCCATGTTGCGGTAGGAGCCCTGGAGGAGGAACGGGGGTTCGGTGCGGGTCCGGTCGTCCTGGGCGGCGGAGGCCAGGTAGGCGCGGTTGACGGCGAGGACGGTGCTGCGCAGGTGGAGCAGTCCGGCGAGGACGGCGGTCATCCGTTCGGCCTCGGCGGCGGGCCAGGCGCCGGTGAGGGGGCCGCCCGGGGTGCCGGTGGCGCGGGCCAGCAGGGTGTCCAGGTCGGCGCGCTCGGCGGTGGCGAGCGGGGCCAGGTGCGGGTTGGCGGGCAGGGCGTTCTCGACGAAGCTGAGCGCGAAGAGGTCCTCGCGCCCGGCGATGACGTCGCCGAGGTTCCAGACGTCGGCGCGGTTGGCGAGCATGTCGGGCAGCCGGAAGAGGCGGCCGGACTCGGTGTACGGGTTGGCGGCCATGACGACGGCGAAGCGCTTGCCGCGCAGGTCCCACTCGCGGGCCTCGCCGTCCCACACCCCGTCGATCCGGCGCTGGGCGTCGCAGAGCGGGATGAAGCGCTGGAGGAGCTCGGGCGAGGTGTGCTGGACGTCGTCGAGGTAGAGCAGCACGTTGTCGCCCGCGTGCAGGGCGAAGTTGAGCTTCTCGATCTCGCGGCGGGAGGTGGCGTCGGGGGCCTCGGCGGGGTCGAGGGAGGTGACCCGGTGGCCGAGCGCGGGGCCGCTGACGGTGACCAGCAGCAGGCCGAGCCGTTCGGCGAGGTACTCGACGAGGGTGGTCTTGCCGTAGCCGGGCGGGGAGACCAGGAGCAGCAGGCCGCTGCGGTCGACCGGTCCGCCGGCGTCGGCGGTGCCGAGCTGTTTGGCGAGGTTGTCGCCGACCAGCGGCAGGTAGACCTGGTCGATGAGTCGGTTGCGGACGAAGCCGTTGAGCGGGGCCGGCCGGTACTGGTCGAGCCGTAGCCGGGTGTGCTCGGCGGCCAGCAGGTCGGCGCGCAGTCGCTGGTAGGAGCGGTATCCGGGGGCCTCGGTGGCGGCGAACTCCGCCACCCGGGCCAGGAGTTCGTCGAGGCGAAGGTCGAGCGCGCCGCCCGGGAGCCGGGGGTGGTCGCCGAGCAGGCCGGTGAGGCGGGTGGTGGCGGTGCCTTCGGCGGGCCGGCGCGGCAGGGACGGGCAGAGGAGCGCGGCGGCGGCCTCGGCGAGGTCGCCGGGGTCGGCGTCGACGGCGCTGGACTCCAGCCAGGCCTGGGCGAGTTGGCGTCGGGCGGGCAGCAGTGCGGGCTCGGCGGGCAGTGCGGCCAGCGCTTCGGTGAGACCGGCGGACTCGGGTGCGGCGTGGAACTTGTCGAGCAGGGTTGCGGCCCCCGGCGCGTAAGCGAACGTGGGTGTGGCGGCGGCGAGTTCGGCCACCAGGTACGGGCCTGCGGGTTGCGGGCACGAGGTGAACTCCGTGACGGCGGAGCTCAGTTCGTCGGACAGGTCGGACAGCGCGGTCAGGGCCGCCGGTGCGGCCGGGGCTGGCGCGGCCGGGTCCGGTGCGGCCGGCAGGCCCAGCCGCGGCGCGGCGCCGAAGGCCTGCCGGGCGAGGGCGCGAGCGAGGGAGAGCGAGCGGGCCCGGGTGTGCCAGACCAGTCGCTGCCGCTCGTCGGCGCCGTGCGCCCAGTACAGCTGCGCGGCCGCCCGGGCGGCCGCCGGGTGGCGCAACAGTCCTGCCTCGGCGTGGAGTTCGAGCAGGGCGCGGAGCAGCATCGCCGCGTCGTGGTCGTGGACGCCGCGCTGGTAGCCCTCGTCCGGGCGCTGTTCGGCGGCGCGGCGGACGAACTCCAGCAGGTCGCCCTCGGCGCGCAGGGTGTCCAGCCCGTCCGGTTCGGCGGCCAGCAGCAGACTGGCGGCGAGGTATTCGGACCGGTACAGCGCGGGGGTCTCGGAGGCCAGCGGTCGGCCCCAGTAGCGCTCGGTGGCGGCGAACGCCGGGTCGGTGACGGGGGAGCGGTAGTCGGTGCCGGTGAGGGTGAAGGCGGGGCGGCCGCGCCAGGGGACGAGGGTGAGTTCGGGCCGCTGGGTGGTGACGGCGAACAGGTGGCGGCCCAGTCGCAGGGTGCCGGGGCCGTCGCCGGCGAGTTCGGCGCGGTCGCGTCGGGCCCGGTGGGCGCGGCTACGGGCGGCGCGCAGCCGTCCGGTCAGCTCCTCGGCCCGGACCCGGTCGCCGAGCGCGGTCAACTGGGCGGCGAGGTCGCGGAGTTTGACGGCGGTCGGGTCGGCGGCGAGGGCGGCGTCGATCTCGGCCGCGGTGTCGAGGGCGGTGAGCCGCCGGTGCAGGGTGTCGAGGATGCGTTCGGCGGAGGCGGCGATCCGGTCGGCGCGGCGGGCGCGTTCCTCCAGCAGGTGCTGGCGTCGGGCGGTGAGGGCGTCGTGGATTCCGGTGCGCCGGTCGGCGAGTTGTTCGCCCAGTGCCGGGTCGGCGTCGGCGAAGCGGGTCTCCAACTGCTCGATCCGCAGCAGGAGTCGGCCGAGCTGGTCGTCGCAGGCCTCGGGGGTGTCGGCGGCGGCGAGCGCGGCGGTGGTGGCCTGGGCGAGCAGGGCGGTTTCGGCGGCGAACTCGGCGGCGGCCTCGCGGGTGCGCAGGTCGCGACGGCGGACGGTGAGGGCGGCGCGGGCGCGGTTGAGTAGTCCGAGGACGTCGGCGAGCCGGTCGAGGATGGCGGTGCGGGTGGTGGCGTCGGCCAGGTCGAGGGTGCCGACGAGCTCCGAGACGGTCTGCAACGCCTCGCTCTGCTCGGAGATCTGGAGGCCCAGCGGCTCGGCTCCGGCGGCGGTGGCGAGGGCGGTGCAGCGGTCGGCGAGTTCGTCGGCGCGCCGGCGGTGCGGGGCGAAGGCCTCGGGTTCGGCGAGGTGTCCGACGGCGCGGGCGGCGGCCTCGGTCAGGCCCTCGGCGAGGTGGGCGGCGAGCGCGTCGATCCGGGCGGGCTCGGCGCGCGGCAGGTCGCGCAGCGCCTCGACCCGGCCCTGGGCGCGGCGCAGCCCGGCGAGCCGGTCGACCCATTCGGCGGCGTCGGCGAGGGTCTCGCCGCGGGCGGTGCGCAGCAGGCCTTCGACGTGTTCGGCGGCCTGTTCGGTCTGCCGGGCGGCGTGCGCGGTGAGTTCGGCGACGGCCTCGTACTCGGCGATGACCTGCCGGGCGGTGTCGCGGATCTCGGCGAGCGGGGCGGTGAGGTCGCCGAGGCCGGGCTGGCCCAGCCAGTGGTGCCGGTCGGCGGTGCGGGTGCAGGCGGCGAGGACGGCCTGGTGGCCGGCCGGGGTGTCGGCGCCGGCGGCGGCGAGCCGGGCCAGGGAGAGGCAGTCGGCGAGGCCGCGGACCAGGTCGGCGTTGCCGATCCGGGCGAGCGGGCCGGTGCCGGGCGGCTGCGCGGCCGCGTGGCGCTCGCTGGTGAACGGGGTCTGCCACAGCTGGACGGGGTGCCGCCGGGTGGGCCCGTCCTCGGCCGGGCGGAGGGCGATCAGGGTGCCGTCGGCGAGCAGCGCGTAGCCCTGGCAGGGCAGCGGGGCGGCGGCCTCCTGGCGGACGCTGTTGTACGGCTGGAGCAGGGCGCGGCCGTCGGCGGGGGAGCGGAACTCGTACAGCACGTCCTCGCCGTTGGGCGAGACGAGGGTGCGCTCGTAGGCCAGGCCGTCCACCGGCTGGTCGTAGCTGCGCACGGTGCCGTCGGTGAGGTGGCAGCCGCCGGGGAAGGCCACGCCCTGGTCGGCGGGCAGCCGCAGGCAGGCCTGGCCGAGCGCGTCGATCCGGGTGACCCGGCCGGTGGGCAGATGGCAGACCAGGTGCCGGACGGTCTCCTCCTGGTACGGGCGCACGCGCACCAGCAGCAGGGTGCCGAGCCGGGCGTGGGCGATCTGGGCGTCGGCGAGGGTCTGCAGGGCCTCGGCGAGGGGTTCGTGGTGCAGCTCCCGGCCGTCGGGGGAGGTGACGGTCAGCCGGCCGCCGTCGATGCCGAGCCGGAGTTCGCCGCCGAGGTCGGCGCGCGGCGGGCTGCCGGGGGCGGCGGGCAGCTGGTCGTCCCGGGTGAGGGCGGTCCAGGTGAGCTGCTGGCCGTCGGCGGCGGTGTGGTCGCGTTCGCCGCGCCCGTCCTGGTAGGCAGGGTGCCCGTCGTCGGCGAGGTCGTCGACGGGGCGCCAGCGCAGCACCCGGACGTCGGCGGCGGCGGGGCCGGTGCGGAAGACGGCGAGCAGGCGGCCGCCGAGGGGGCGCAGTCGTTCCAGCCGGGCGTCGCGGAAGTAGCGGTGCAGGTCGGCGAGGTCCTGGCGCAGGCGCGGGTCGTCCAGCAGGGTGCCCTCGGCGGGGGCGGGGGTGAGGTCGGGGTGGTGGACGCTCAGGACCTCCCCGAGCGGCCCGGCGCCCGGGGATCCCTCGGCCGGGGCGCCGGCGGAAACGGAGGCGGAGACGGCGGAAGCGGAGATGGCGGCGGAGACGGAGGAAGCGGAGACGGCGGCGTCGGGCGCGCCGCCCGGGCGGGTGCCGAGCAGGAGCAGCCCGCCGGCGGCGGTGAGGTCCTGCGGGAGGCAGGCCCGGCCGGTGGTGAGCCGGCCGGTGCCGACCAGCCGCAGCTCCCCGCCGCCGAACTCCCCGACCCGGCGGGCGTTCAACGCCTGTGCGCGTTCGGCGAGTTCGGCGGCGGACCGGGCGAGTCGGCCGCGCAGGACCTCGTAGGTGCCGGCGTCGAGCCGGGCGTCGAGGGCGTCCACCACGTCAGTTCCTCAACTACTCAGTTTCTCGACTGCTCAGGAGATCGGGTACTCAGGCGACTCGGGCGACTCAGGCGTTCACGTTCACCTGGAACCGTTGACCGACGCCAGCGCCCCGATCGACGTCTCGGCGATCCCCAACTTCTGCGCCGAGGTGAGCAGTTGCCGAAGCTGCCCGGCCTGCTCGCCGCCTCCGGCGCCGATCATCCGCATCAGCAGCGCGGATACCGTCAGGTTCTGCACGTCCGTCGTGGACACCGAGGACAGCACCCGGGTCAGGTCCTCGGTGAAGCTGGCGCTGCCGTCGAGCCAGGGCCCGGCCAGGGCCTGGGCGGTCTGCGAGTGCCCGACGAAGGCGTCGACGCTCTTGGCGGCCGTCACCGACTGCACCAGGCGGTCGAAGAACACCCCGTCCCCGCCGACGATGTCGATCTTCGCCTTCTCCAGCCCGGCCGCGACCAGCGCGGCCTGCGCCTCGGCGATCTGCCGCTGGGTGTCCAGCCCGGCCAGCCGGACGTCCTTCTCGGCGGCCAGCCGCAGCCGGTACTCCTCGTGCCCGCGCGAGGCCTCGTCCAGCTTCGCCATCGCCGCGGCCTTCTCGGTGAGGCCCTCGGCCTCGGCCTTCAGCTTGGCGCCGATCTCCAGCGCGGCGGCCTTCGCCTTCTCGGCCTGGACGGCGGCCTCGGCGCGGCCGACCTTCTCCACCGCCGCGGCCTCCTGCTCGCGCACCTGCACCTGGGCCAGCCCCTCGGCGGCGGCCTCCGCCCGGATGCCCTCGGCCATCCGGATCTTGGCGGTGGCGTCCAGTTCGGCGGTCTGCTGCCGGGCCTCGGCCAGCACCAGCGACTCGCGGGCCTTGTGCGAGGCGGCCTGCTCGGCGGCCTCGGCGGCCTTGATGTCCTTGACGAGCTTCTCCTGCGCCTGCGCCTCGGCCTGGATGATCACCGCGCGGCGGGTGCGCTCGGCGTCCTCGGTGGCGCGCAGCGTCTTGACGGCCTCCTCCTGCTCGGCGACGGTCCGCTCCACCGCCACCCGCTCGCGGACCACGTCGGCGACCTCCCGCCGACGGGACTCGACCTCCTTCTGCTTGGCCATGGTGGCGAGTTCGGTCTCCCGGTCGCGGCCGATGACCTCCAGCAGGCGGTCCTTCTCGATCCGCTCGTTCTCCACGGCGATCACCCGCTCGCGGTTCTTCTGCGCCACCGCGACCTCGCGGGCCTGGTTCTCGCGCTGCACGCCGAGCAGTTCCTCGGTCCGGAGGAAGGCGGTCTGGGCGTTCAGCCGTTCCTCCTCCTGGACCCGGGCGATCACCGCGTCCTCCGTGGCCCGCAGGGTCTCGATCTCGCGGCGCTGGCGGATCTCGGCGTCGGCCTGGCGGCGCTGGAGTTCGAGGACGGCCTCCCGGGCGTCCACGTTCTGCCGGGTGATCTCCTTCTCCTCGGTGCGCTGGTACTCGTTGGTGCGCACGTGCTCGATCGCCGTCAGCTCGGTGATCTTGCGGATGCCCTGGGCGTCGAGGATGTTGTCGGAGTCCAGCTGGTTCATCGGGGTCTGTTCGAGGTGGTCGATGGCCGCGTCCTCAAGGGTGTAGCCGTTGAGGTCGGTGCCGATGACCGCGATGATCTGGTCCCGGAACTCGTGCCGGTGCGTGTAGAGGTCGGTGAAGTCGAGCTGCTTGCCGACGGTCTTCAGCGCCTCGGCGAACTTGGCCGCGAAGAAGTCCTGGATCGCGGACGGGTCGCTGGCGCGGGCGGTGCCGATGGCCTGCGCGACCTTGATGACGTCCTCGACGGTCTTGTTCACCCGTACGAAGAAGGAGATCCGGATGTCCGCCCGGATGTTGTCCCGGCAGATCAGCCCGTCCCGGCCGGCGCGGTGGATCTCCACCGTCTTCACCGAGATGTCCATCAACTCGGCCTTGTGTAGCACCGGGAGGACGATCGCGCCGGTGAAGGTGACGTCCACCTTCTTGGTGCGGGAGACGATCAGCGCCTTGCCCTGCTCGACCTTCTGGAACAAGCGGCCCACGAACAGCAGCATGGCGAGCACGATGAGCAGTACGACGGCGACGAGAATGCCGAAACCCACGGCGATGGTGTCCATCACGGAGTCCTTTGACGAGATGACGAGATGGTGCGAAGTCGAGCGGATGAAAGCAGATGAGAGCAGAGCAAGCAGAACAAAGGGGATAAGGGGATAAGGGAACGCCCGGGGGAGTCAGTCGCCCGGTAGCGCCGGGTCGAACGGCGCCACCAGGAAGTGCTCGCCGTCGGCGTCGTAGTCGAAGATCAGGGCGGTGCGGCCGGCCGCCAGCCCGGGCTCCTCGGTGAGCGTGCGGACCTGGACGGTCGCGGTGGAGCCGTCCTCGGCGGTGACCTCCGCCTGCCCGAAGTCGGCCGTCACCCGGCCGGTGCGGATCACGCAGACGCGGCCGACGAAGTCCCCCCGGGTCGCCGGGCGGTCCTCGGGGAACAGTCGGGACAGCGGCCGGACCAGCAGCCGGGTGCCCGCCCAGGAGGCGACCAGCGCGACGGCGAACACGCCGCCGCGCGCCGGTGCCCCCGAGGTGAGGACGGTGCCGGCCAGGCTGACGAACCAGGCGAGCGCGACCAGCAGCGACACCGCCACCGTCACGGGCACCCCGCCCAGCCCCAGCGCGCCCAGCACGCCTCCGTGGTGGTGGGCGCCCCGGCCGTCGGCGCCGTGCCCGTCCTGGGCGCCGGGTCCCCCGTGTCCCCCGTGGGTCGCGTGCCCCCCGGCACCGTGGCCCAGGTCGCCCGCGTGGCCGGCATGGCCGACGTGACCGGCATGCCCGACGCCGTGTCCCCCGTGCAGGGCGTCGAAGCCCAGGCCGCCGACCAGCATCAGCAGCCAGTACCCGACGACCACCACCAGCGCGAAGCTGAACAGCGCCGTCGGAAAAGCCAGCGCGGCCGCGACGAATCCCCCCATCTCGGCCACGCTCCCCCGCTGTTCCCACGGCGCCGCACCTCGGCGCCATGGAGATCGTGACAGCGGAGGGGCCGTTCGCACATTGCCAGGATCCGGCAATCTTTACGGCTCTTTGACACCCTGGAACGCACGGCCCGGGGGCGTTTGGCCGCCGTCTACAGCGGCTGCTCCGGCCAGTTCAGCAGCCGGGCCCCCATGGCCGCCGTCTCCAGGGTGAACCGCTGCAGGGCGTCCGACGGGTCGTAGCCGGTCAGCGCCTTGATCCGCTCCAGCCGGTAGCCGAGCGTGCGCACGCTCAGCCCCAGCCGCCGGGCCGCCTCCGCGTTCACGTACGCGGCCTCCGCCTGCACCGCGATGGTGTCCAGCAGGGGGCGGGCGCCGCCGCGCGCCTCGGTCAGCGGGCCCAGCACGCTGCGCACCAGGTCGGCCATCGCTGCCCGGTCGCGCATCAGCACGGGGAAGACCAGTAGTTCCTCGGCCTTCAGCTGCTGTGCCGGCAGGTCCAGCCGGTCCGCGTAGTCCAGCGCGCCCAGCGCCTCCTCGTAGCTGCGCAGCACCCCGGTGGCCCCCGAGTGCCGGCGCCCGGTGGCCACCCGCAGCACCGGGCGGTAGCCGGGGCCGGGGCGCAGCGTCAGGTCGGCGAAGGCCTCCAGGACGGCGCGTTCGGTGTCCGGGGCGATGCACACCAGCCGGCCGTCCTTGCCGGCGAGCAGGACGTCCCGTTCGCCGAACCGCCCGACCAGCTCCCGTTCCACCCGGTGCACCAGCGGGTGGACGTCTGCGTACGGCGTGTCGCCGACGGCCACCGCCACCGCGTACGCGCCCGCCAGCCGCAGCCCGAACCGCTCGGCGCGCTCCGCCAGCAGGCCCAGGTCGCTGCGGCCGTACAGCAGGTCGTCGATGAACTCGCGCCGTGCGGACTCCTGTTGGCGGACCGCCATGCGCTGTGCGCGGTCGTGTCCCTCGCCGAGTGCGGCCAGTGCGGCCTCGGTCGCCGCGAGCACGGCGTCGCCGAGCCGGCGCAGTTCTCCGACGCCGCCCGCCGCGGTGATGCCCGGCAGTGTCTGCCAGGCCCGCCGGGTGGCCGACAGGCAGTGCGCGACGACGTCGCGCAGCCCGTACCCGGCCTCGGCGCAGTGCTCGCCCAGCGTGCGCAGGCACTCCAGTTCGTCCCGGCGCAGCAGCCTCCCGGTGCGGGAGGCGTCGGCGAGCAGCCCGAGGTAGACCTCGGCGAGTTCGGTGGGTATGTCGTGCTCGGTCCCCTCGGACACCGCGGTACTCCGCCCCCCGTGACGCGTGATGATCCGGCGCGGAACTTTAGCAGGATCGATACGGTGCCGAACGGTGCGGGGTGGGCGGCTGACCTGGTGCTATCGCGGGCCGGGTGGAGGTCCGGATCACCGTGTCCATCCGGGGCGGCTCGGCCGCCGCCCGTCCGCCGCCGGTTCCCCGCCCTCCTTCTTCCCGTCCCCGCCCTCCGGTCGACGGGGCCGGTCGGCGGGGGTGGGATGGAGGGGTGCGGGCGACCGTGGTTTGCTCCGCACCCCGGGGAGGGACTAGACATCTAGACGTCTAGATGGACGTCTGGATGTCAGGCCCCCTCCCCCCACGGCCCCACCGAAAGGCCCCGCGCATGTCCCTGGTCAACTTCCGCGACCCCGCCGTCCTCGGCGACCCCGAGGGCCGGCGGATCCGCCCCGGCGTGCTGTACCGCTCCGCCCAGCCGTTCCCGGCCGCCGACGAGGCCACCGTCGCCCAGCTGCGCGCCTGCGACATCCGCACCATCGTCGACCTGCGCGACACCCGCGAGACCGACCCCGCCGACTGGGCCGCCGCCGAGGCCGCCGGGATAGCCGTCGTCGCGGCCCCGGTGAACCCCACCGGCGACGGCCTCGCCGCCCGGATGCGCACCATGGCCACCGCCGCCGACCTCGGCGACTACTACGTGCTGCTGGCCGAGTCCGCACCCGAGGCCGTCACCGCCGCCGTCGAGGCCGCCGCCCGCCCGGGCGCCGTCCTCCTGCACTGCGCCGCCGGCAAGGACCGCACCGGCCTGCTGACCGCCCTGCTGCTGGACCTCCTCGGCGTGCCCGCCGAGCGGATCGTCGCCGACTACGCCCGCACCGCCGACGCCCTGCCGCAGATCTTCGCCGGCCTCTCCGAGCGCCACCGCACCGCGCTCAACGCCCGCGGCGCCCGGGTCACCGACTCCGAAGGCCGCGAACTCACCATCCCCGCCCCGCTCCTCGACGCCCCGGCGGAGGCCATGGCCGTCTTCCTCGACCGCGTCCGCACCCGCCACGGCGGCGCCGAGGCCTTCCTCCCCGCCTGCGGCGTCCCCGCCGCCACCCTCGGCGCCTTCCGCGCCAAGGCGGCCGCCGCGGCGACCTCGGCCGCCTGACACCCCGGCTTCCGTCGGGGTCAGACGTCCCGCCGCCGCATCAGGACCACCGTCGCCGCCAGCGCGACGGCCGCCCAGGCGCCCAGGGTGATCCAGGAGTCGAGCACGCTCGGCGCGTACTTGCCCATCGTCGTCGAGGAGTTGGGGTTGATCGTCAGCCTCCCCTCGGCGGCGAGCGGCAGGTGGTTGCCGATCTCCTTCAGCCAGCGGTAGCGGTCGCCGCCGAACAGCATCGGCACGATGAACAGCAGCATGACCAGCGAGACGATCGAAGCGGTGGCGTGCCGCAGCAGGGCGCCGAGGGCCATCCCGATCAGCGCGCAGACGGGCACGATCGCCGCGTAGCCGAGGACGGCCCGCAGGCAGCCCTCGTCGGCGATGGAGAGCCCGGCGTGCCGGGAGGCCAGCATGGCGTTGCTGCCGAAGAAGGACACCGCGGACACCACCGCCCCGGCGAGCGTGGTGAGGCCGGCGACCAGCACCACCTTGGCCACGGCCACGCCCCGCCGGTCGGGCACGGCGGCGAAGGTGGTGCGGATCATGCCGGTGGTGTACTCGCCGAACACGGTGATCGCGCCGAGGCTGCCGGCCGCGACGGCCATCAGGGCGCCGGAGATGCTGCTGAGGCCGTGGTACAGCGGGTCGTACCGGTACGGCGGGAAGCCGGGCACCGGCGGGCGGGGATGGTCGATGTAGGTCAGGTCGGTGTGGACGGCGTTCAGGTTGACCACGATCGCGGCCAGCGAGGCCAGCGCCAGCACCCAGTACGTGGACCGCAGCGAGCGCAGTTTGATCCACTCGGCGGCGAGCAGGTCGCCGAACCGGGCCCGCGGCTCGGCCGGGAGGGTGCGGGGGCGGGCGGGGGCGAGGGCGGCGGTACTCATCGGGCATCTCCTGCCAGGTATTCGACGCTGTCGGCGGTCAGCGACATGAACGCCGACTCCAGGGACGAGGTACGGGTGGCGAGCTCGTGCAGCACCAGGCCGTGCCGCAGGGCGAGTTCGCCGATCCGGGCGGCGGGCAGCCCGGTCACCACCGCCCCGTCCGGCTCCTGCGCCTGCCGTACGGCCGCCCCTTCGGCCCGCAACACCTCGGCGAGCGAAGGCAGTTCGGGAGCCCGGACGGCCACGCTGGTGACGGCGTTGCGGGCGGAGAACTCCGCCAGGCTCTCGTCCGCGATCAGCCGGCCCCGGCCGATCACCACCAGCCGGTCGGCGGTGTGCTCCATCTCGGCCATCATGTGGCTGGAGACGAAGACCGTCCGCCCCTCCTCGGCGAGGCGGCGGAACAGGCCGCGCACCCACAGCACGCCCTCCGGGTCGAGGCCGTTGAGCGGCTCGTCGAACAGCAGCACCGGCGGGTCGCCGAGCAGCGCGCCGGCGATGCCGAGCCGCTGCTTCATACCCAGCGAGTAGCCGCCGATCCGGCGCCCGGCGGCCTTGCCGAGGCCGACCTCGGCGAGCACCTCGTCCACCCGCCGGAGCGGGATGCGGTTGCCGCGGGCGAGCGCCGACAGGTGGGCCCGGGCGCTGCGCCCGCCGTGCACGTCCTGGGCGTCCAGCAGGGCGCCGACGTGGCGCAGTCCGCGCGGCCGGTCCGCGAAGGGCACGCCGTCCACCGTGACGGACCCCTCGGTCGGGGTGTGCAGCCCCAGGATCATCCGCAGCGTGGTGGACTTGCCGGCGCCGTTGGGGCCGAGGAAGCCGGTGACGGTGCCCGGCCGGACGGTGAAGGTCAACTGGTCGACGGCCGTGGTGGCGCCGTACCGCTTGGTCAGTCGCTCGATCTCGATCACGGGGACAACGGTGCCGTCCGGGGCCCCGGCCGGGCATCGGGCCGCGGGCCACAACCGCCGGCGGCCGCACTGGCCCGGGGGATTACGCCCTCGGGCCAATGCGCCGCCGCGCGGGCCGCCGCTACCATCGGGCGATGATCACCAACCCTCGTCCGCCCCTGTTCAGGCGCCTGCCGCCGGGCGTGTGGGTGGCGGCGTTCTGGGTGGCCGTCATCACGTTCCGCGGCTTCCAGCGGAGCAACGAGCTGGCCCACCTGTTCCGCTACAACGGCAACTTCGAGGACATGCCGTTGCTGGTCACCGCGGTGGTCACGACCCTGATGGCGTCGCTGCTGGTCCGGCTTCCGCTGCTGGCGGTGGCGATCCCGCTGGCCGCGTGCGCGTTCACGATCGGCATGCGGATCCAGGAGACGGCCGTGGTGCAGCTGCTGCTCGCCGAGGCGGCGATCGGCTACTGCACGGCCACCCGCTCCCGGGCCGTGTCGCTGTGCGCCGCCGCGATGCCGGTCGCCCTGGTGGCCGCCCTGGCGGTCTGGCGGGTGGCGAACGACTACCACACCGACTTCGTCGCCCAAGCCGCGTTCGCCTCGACCGCCGCGATCGCCTGGCTGGTCGGCAACACCGTCCGGCAGAGCCGGGCGCACACCGAGGCCCTGCGCGGCCGCGCCACCGAGCAGGCGATCACCGCCGAACGGCTGCGGATCGCCCGCGAGTTGCACGACATGGTCGCCCACAGCATCGGCATCATCGCGATCCAGGCCGGGATGGGCAGCCGGGTCATGGACACCCAGCCCGCCGAGACCCGCAACGCGCTGAACGCCATCGAGGCGACCAGCCGGGAGACCCTGGCCGGGCTGCGCCGGATGCTCGGGGCGCTGCGCCAGGGCGAGCCGGAGTCCGCGCCGATGGAGGTCGCCCCGGGGCTGGGCGAGTTGGACCGGCTGGTCGAGCAGACGGCCGGCGCGGGCGTGCGGGTCGCGCTCACCCGCCTCGGCGAGCCCCGCCCGCTGCCGCCCGAGGTGGACCTCGCCGCCTACCGCATCGTGCAGGAGGCGGTCACCAACGTGGTCAAGCACTCCGGCACCCGGGACTGCCGGGTCACCGTCGACTACGGCCCCGAGGAGGTCGCCGTCACCGTCGTCGACCTCGGCGCCGGAGCCGGCGGGCCGTCCGCCGGCTCCGGTTACGGCATCGCCGGCATGCGCGAGCGGGTCGGCCTGCTGCACGGCGAGTTCAGCGCCGGCCCGCGCCCCGCGGGCGGCTTCCAGGTCGCCGCCCGACTGCCGCTCCCCGTGGAGGTCTCCCCGTGATCCGTGTCGTCCTGGTCGACGACCAGCCGCTCATCCGCACCGGTCTGCGCGTGCTCATCGCCGACACCCCGGACCTGGAGGTCGTCGGCGAGGCCGGCAACGGCGCCGAGGCGGTGGAGCTGGTCGGCCGGCTGCGCCCCGACGTCGCCGTGATGGACATCCGGATGCCCGGCATGGACGGCATCGAGGCCACCCGCCGGATCACCGCCGACCCCGGCCTGCCGACCCACGTCCTCGTCCTCACCACCTTCGACGACGACGACTACGTGTACGGCGCGCTGCGGGCCGGGGCGGCCGGCTTCCTGGTCAAGGACCTCGCCCTGGAGACCATCCTCGACGGCGTCCGGGTGGTCGCCGCCGGGGACGCCCTGATCGCGCCGAGCATCACCCGCCGGCTGATCGGCGAGTTCGCCGCCCGCCCGCAGCCCGCCGCCGCCCGGTCCGGCCGGGCGACGGTCGACGGGATCACCGACCGCGAGCGCGAGGTGCTGACGCTGGTCGGCCGCGGGCTGTCCAACGGCGAGATCGCCGAGGAGCTGACCATCAGCGTGGCCACCGCCAAGGCGCACGTGGCCCGGCTGTTCACCAAGCTGGACGCCCGGGACCGGGTCCACCTGGTCATCCAGGCCTACGAGTTCGGCCTCGTCGCCCCGTCCTGAGCCCAGCCGGTCCACGGCCGCACCACGGCCGCACCACGGCCGCGCCACAGCCGGATCACGGCCCGACCAGCTCCCCGATCCGCATGATCCGCCCGTGCGAGTCCAGCACCACGTCGTACACGTTGCCGTAGCACCCGTACGGCGGGTCGGGTTCGTGCTCGGCCAGGCAGTCCTCCAGGTGCCCGAGCACGTCCTCCAGCCGGACGGGTCTGGTCGGGTCGGCGTGCGGGTGGTCGACGAGCGTGGCCTCGACCCCGGCGGTCGCGAAGCCGTAGCGGGCCGGCGCCCCCGTCCCCTCGTAGCGGGCCTCGTCGCAGGAGTAGCGGGCGGGCTGGGCGGTGACGTCGCCGTCGTCGGTGGCGATGACCACGAGGACGGTGTGCCCGGGGCGTTCGGTCGGGGTCGGGGTGGCGCAGTCGGCGGAGGGGGAGGGGGAGGTGTCCATGCTGGGCTCGGGGCCGGCGAGGTCGTCGTCCAGCAGGTCGTCCTCGTCGTCGTACGCCCCGTCGGCGACGGCGGCGGCGGAGGCGGCGGCGATGGTGGGCGCGGAGTCGGCGGGAGTGCAGGCGGCGAGAGCGGCTGCGGCGGTGCAGCAGAGCAGCGCGGCGAGGAGGGTTCGGGGCACGGCCATGGCACTAGTCTCCCCGGACAACGGCGGAACTCGTCACACAGGTAGACGACTGGTGCACGGGCTGTGGTTCCCGCCGCCGTCGGATGTGCGGATCCGGCGGCGGCGGGAGTCTTGAGGGGCGGCGTAACGGTCAGACGGTGACGGGCCGTTGCGCCTCGTACGCCTCGCGCAGCCGGGCCTGGGCCGCGGGGCCCGCCCCGAGGTGGTCGAGTCCGAGCAGGGCCGCGCCCAGGACGGGCGGCGCGACGACGACCCGCGGTTCGGCGAGCGGCGCGGCCTCGGCCAGACGGGCGGTCAGGTTGTCGATCAGCAGCGGCTGCCGGGAGGCGAGCACGCCGCCGCCGAGCACCAGCGGGGTCCGCGTGTCGAGCAGTTCCAGCCGCCGAAGGGCGACGACGGCGAGCCGGACGATCTCGTCGGCCTGGCGGTCGATCAGCCCCAGGGCGACCTCGTCGCCCTGCTCCGCGACGGCGAACAGCACCCGGACGATCTCGTGCAGCCGGCTGGTCGGCAGGTGCCCGAGGTGGACGGCCTCGGCGACGGCGCCGGCGCTGGGCAGGCCGAAGTGCTCGGCGATGGCGCGGGAGAGCCCGGTGGGGCCGCCGCGGCCGTCCTCGTGGCGGACGGCGTGCCACATGCTGGTGACGGCCAGGCCCCCGCCGCCGCCCCAGTCGCCGGTGAGCTCGCCGAGGGCGGGGAAGCGGGCGGTGCGGCCGTCGGGCAGCAGGCCCACGCAGTTGATGCCGGCGCCGCAGACGACGGCGACGCCGCGCGGGCCGTCGGTGCCGGCCCGCAGCAGGCCGAAGGTGTCGTTGACGACGGTGTTGCTGGTGCCCCAGGGGTGGGATTCCAGCGCGGCGCGCAGGGCCTCCTCCTCGACGGGCAGGTCGGCGTTGGCCAGGCAGGCGCTGACGTGGCTGGTGAGGACGCCGCTCCAGGCGGGGTGGCCGGCCGCGGCGGCGGCCTGTTCGACGAGCGGGGCGAGGCCGGCGACGGCGGCGGCGCCGCCGATCTTCTGGGGTGCGAAGCCGCCGCCGCGGGCGGTGCCGTGGACGGTGCCGTCGGCGCCGATCAGGGCGACGTCGGTCTTGGAGTTGCCGGCGTCGATGGCGAGGACGCCTGGCAGGGTCGGTTCGGGCTGGTGGGTCATCAGGTCCCCGCGGCTCGTACGTGGCCCGGCCGTGGCGTTGTCCCCGGCCGGGGGTGGTCGGTCTCCTCGCAGTGCCCGGCCCGCGACACCCTCATATCGCGGGCCGGGCGGCTTTCCCGGCGGGGCCCGGGTGCGTAGCCGGGCCCCGGGCCGTCAGGCCCAGGCGAGGTGCTCGCGGTTGTGGGCGAGCAGCCGATCGGTGAGCTGGTCGGCGAGTTCGAGCTGGCCGACCAGCGGGTGGGCGAGCAGGGCGTCGAAGACCCGGTCGCGGCCGCCGTGCAGGGCGGCGTCGAGGGCGAGGTGCTCGTACGCGGTGACGGCGGCGATGAGGCCGGCGTACAGCGGCTCGACGGCCCGCTGGGGGAGCGGCCGGACGCCGTTGGCGTCGACCTCGGCCGGGACCTCGATGACGGCGTCGTCGGGCAGGAACGGCAGCACGCCGTTGTTCGGCGCGTTGACGACCTGTACGGACGTCCCGCCGCCGGTGCCGAGCAGCGCGGCGATCAGCTGGACCGCCGCCTCGGAGTAGAACGCGCCGCCGCGCTGGCCGAGGAGTTCAGGCTTGGTGTCGAGGGCCGGGTCGGCGTACATCTCCAGCAGCTGCCGCTCGATCTCGGCGACCTGGGCGGCCCGCGAGCCCTGCACCTTGAGTTCCTCGACGACGGCGTCGTGCTGGTAGAAGTAGCGCAGGTAGTAGGACGGTACGACGCCGAGCCGCTCGATGACGGGCTGCGGCAGGTGCAGGTCCTCGGCGATGGCCTTGCCGTGTGCGGCGAGCAGCTCCGGCAGCACCTCCCGGCCCGTCGTCGAGCCCGGGGCGTCGAGCAGGGTGACGCCGCGCTCCCAGGTGAGGTGGTTGAGGCCGACGTGGTCGAGCCGGATCAGTTCCGGGTCGACGCCGAGGTGGGTCGCGAACTTGCGCTGGAAGCCGATGGCGACGTTGCACAGGCCGACGGCCTTGTGGCCGGCGTTGCGCAGTGCGCGGGTGACGATGCCGACGGGGTTGGTGAAGTCGACGATCCAGGCGTCCGGGTTGGCGCGCCGGACCTTCTCGGCGATGTCGAGGACGACCGGGACGGTGCGCAGCGCCTTGGCGAGGCCGCCGGCGCCGGTGGTCTCCTGGCCGACGCAGCCGCACTCCAGCGGCCAGGTCTCGTCCCGGTTGCGGGCGGCCTGCCCGCCGACGCGCAGTTGCAGCAGCACGGCGTCGGCGTCGGCGACACCGGCCTCGACGTCGACGGTGGTGGTGACGACGGCACCGTGCCCCTGCTTGGCGAAGATCCGCCGGGCGAGCCCGCCGATCAGCTCCAGCCGGTCGGCGGCCGGGTCGATGAGCACCAGCTCGCCGATCGGCAGGGTGTCGCGGAGCCGGGCGAAGCCGTCGATCAGCTCCGGGGTGTACGTCGAACCGCCGCCGACGATTGCCAACTTGAGTGCGGACATCAGCCCTTGACCCCTGTCAGTGTCACGCCTTCGATGAAGGCCTTCTGTGCGAAGAAGAAGAGGATGATCACCGGTGCCATCACGAGGAGGGTGGCGGCCATGGTGAGGTTCCAGTTGGTGTGGTGGGCGCCCTTGAACGACTCCAGGCCGTACGAGAGCGTCCAGGCCGCGTGGTTGTTGCTGGCGTAGATCTGCGGGCCGAAGTAGTCGTTCCAGCAGTAGAAGAACTGGAACAGGGCGACGGCGGCGATGGCCGGCTTGGCCATCGGCAGCACGACCTTCAGCAGGGTGCGCAGGTCGCCGCAGCCGTCGATCCGGGCGGCCTCGATGTACTCCTTGGGGATGGTCAGCAGGAACTGGCGCAGCAGGAAGATCGAGAACGCGTCGCCGAAGGCCATCGGGATGATGAGCGGCCAGAGCGAGCCGCCGAGGCCGAGCTGCTTGGCCCAGAACAGGTACATCGGGATGACGGTGACCTGCGGCGGGAGCATCATCATGGCGATGACGGCCATCAGCGCCAGGTTGCGGCCCCGGAAGCGGAACTTGGCGAGCGCGTAGGCGACCGGCAGGCTGGAGACGATGGTCAGGACGGTGCCGAGGCCCGCGTAGAGCAGGGTGTTGCGCCACCAGGTGAGGAAGCCGGGGGTGTCCCAGACCTTGCCGTAGTTGCCCCACTGCCAGGAGGTCGGCCAGTAGTCGGTGGTGAGCGCCTGCTGGTCGGTCATCACCGAGGTGAGGAAGGCGAAGACGAACGGCAGCAGGAAGAACAGCGCGGCGGCGATGGCCAGCGAGTGCACGGCCACCCAGTGGAGCATCGCGCGGCGGCGGGCCGCCCGGGCGGCCGGTCCGGAGGCGCGGGAGGGGCCGGCCGGGGCGGGCGCCTTGGTGAGTGTGGAGCTGAGAGTCATGATCGGGTCCTCATCGGTCCGCTGGGTCCGCAGCACACGGACTAGTCGTCACTCGCCATGAAGCCGGACTTGCGGCGGAGCAGGAGCGAGGTGACGGCCATCGAGATGGCGAACAGCACCAGGGCGACGACGCACGCCGCGCCGTAGTTGAAGCGCTGGAAGCCGAGGTTGTAGACCATCTGCGGCAGGGTCCAGGTGGAGCCCTGCGGGAAGCCGGGCTCGAACTGCTGGCCGGAGTTGCCCGCGATGCCGCCGGCGACCTTCCCGGCGACGATCGCCTGGGTGTAGTACTGCATGGTCTGGATGACGCCGGTGACCACGGCGAACATGATGATCGGCGAGATGTTCGGCAGCGTGACGTACCGGAACCGCTGGAAGGGTCCGGCGCCGTCCAGTTCGGCGGCCTCGTACTGCTCCTTGGGGACGTCGAGCAGCGAGGCCATGAAGATGACCATCAGGTCGCCGATGCCCCACATGGCGAGCATGGTGAGCGCGGGCTTGGACCAGTCGGCGCTGGCGAACCAGCCGGGCTGCGGGAGGCCGAGCTCGCCGAGGAAGTGGTTGACCGGGCCGGTGCCGGGGTTGAGCAGGAAGGCGAAGGCGACGGTGGCGGCCACCGGCGGTGCCAGGTACGGCAGGTAGAACGCGGTGCGGAAGAAGCCGGCGCCGGTCTTGACCTTGGTGATGAGCAGGCCGATGCCGAGGCCGAAGGCGACCCGCAGGCTCACCATGATGAAGACCAGCCACACGGTGTTGCGCAGGCCCTGCCAGAACGCCGGGAGGTCGTTGAAGACGTAGTCCCAGTTCTTCAGGCCGCTGAAGGTGGGGGCGCCGAAGCCGTTGTACTTGGTGAAGGAGAAGTAGGCGGTGGAGATCAGCGGGTACAGGAAGAAGACGCCGAAGCCGATCAGCCAGGGGGAGAGGAAGGCGAGGGTGCGGGCCGCCTCCCGGCGGCGCTTCCGGCGCAGCAGGTGCTGCGTGGAGGGCGCCGCCGGGTCGGTCGATCCGGTGCCCTTGCGGGTGCCGAACGCGAGTGACATGGGAGCTCCGTGGACCGTTTCCGCTACTTCGCCTGGGCGATGGCGGCGTCGATCTCCTTGGCGGTGGCCGCGAGGCCGGCCGCGAGATCGGGCTGCTTGCCGGACTCGTAGTCGTAGCCGAGGTTCTGCAGGGAGGCGATGTAGCCGCTGCCGTTGACGGCCGCCGGAGTGGTGCCCGAGTACTGGTTCTTGGCGACGTCGATGAAGGTCTTGAAGTTCGGGTCGTTCGTCAGCTTCGGCGAGTTGAGCGCGTCGAAGGTGCTGGGCACGTTGTGGATCGCGTTGGCGAAGCCGACCACCGCGTCGGTGTCGGTGGTCAGGTACTTGACCAGCTCCCAGGCCGCGGCCTGCTTCTTGCTGCTGCTGGCGATGCCGACGATGGTGCCGGTCTGGTAGCCGCGGCCGTAGGTGTCGGCCTGGTCGTCCGGGACGGGGAACGCGGCGGTGGCCCAGTCGAAGTCGGGCTTGTTGTCGGCGAGGGCGGCGGTGCGCCACTCACCGTCGATGGCCATCGCGACCTTGCCGGTGAGGAAGGGGTTCTTGGCGCTGAACTCCTCGCCGAAGGTGGCGCGGTACTTCTCCAGCTTGGTGTAGCCGCCGAGCTGGTCGACCATGTCCTTCTGCCACTTGAGCATCGCGGCGACCTTCGGGTCGGCGGCGATGTTCGACTTGCCGTCGGCGCCGAAGTAGGTCGGGCCGTACTGGCCGAGGAAGTGCTCGGTGGTCGACTCGTAGCCGTGGTACAGCGGCATGAAGCCGAGCTGCTTGTAGCCGTCGCCGTCCGCGAGGGTCAGCTTCTTGGCGTCCTCGGCGAACTCGCTGAAGGTCTTCGGCGGGTTGGCGATGCCCGCGTCGGCGAAGGCCTTCTTGTTGTAGTAGAGGCCGTAGGCGTCGCCGAGCAGCGGCAGCGAGCACTGGTTGCCCTGGAACTGCGTGTAGTTGAGCATCGCGGCCGGGAAGGTCTTGACCGGGTCGATGCCGCTCTTCTGCAGCAGCGGCTTGAGGTCGGTGAACGCCTTGGTCGAACAGAACATGCCGACGTTGTTGGTGGTGAAGGAGGAGACCACGTCCGGCGCGTCGTCGCCGCCGGCCCGCAGGGCCTGGTTGACCTTGTCGTCCGCGATGTTGTCCACGGCCTTGACGTGGATGTTGGGGTGGGCCTTCTCGAAGGCGGCGATGTTGTCGTTGATCGCCTTCACCTCGTTGTCCTGGCTCCAGCCGTGCCAGAAGGTGATGGTGACGTCCTTGCCGCTGGCCGAGTCGTCGCTGCCGCTGCTCTCGCTGCTGCCGGTGCAGGCGGTGGCGAGCAGGGCCAGGACGGCGGTGCCGGTGACGGCGGCGATCGTGCGACGGCCTCTGCGGGAGGTGGTGGAGTGCACTTCGAGGTCCTCCTGGGGGTGCGCGGGCAGGCGTCATTGCCTCGGGGCCCGCGTTCGGGGGTGGGGAGAGGTGGGTGCAGGGTGCGTGCGGGGTGGCGGGCGACCGGGGAGCGTCGGTGGGTGGCTGTCAGTGGGTGGAGAAGACCGCCTCGCGGGCGTCCGCCAGCGCGCGTTGCAGGGCGCCGAGCAGGACGGGCGAGCCGGGCAGGGCGCTGCTGCGGACCTCGGGCCGGGCGATGGAGAGCCTGGCCAGTTCGTCCTCGACGAGGGCGCGCAGGCGTTCGCCGCCCGCGGTGGGCACCGCGCCGGAGAGGACCACCAGCTGGGGGTCGACGACGGCGACGATCGCGGCCAGTCCGACGGCGAGCCGGCCGGCCAGTTCGACGAGGAAGGCGTCGCCGGCGCCCGGGGTCTCCAGGGCCTTGGCGATCGAGTCCTCGGCGGTGGGCGCGCCGAGCCCGTGCTCGCGGGCCAGGGTCCGGACGGCGGGTGTGCCGACCAGCTCCTGGAACCCGCCGAACTTGCGGCGGCGCACGTCCCGCGCGACCGGCGAGCCGGGCACCGGCATGTAGCCGACCTCCCCGGCGCCGCCGGTGAAGCCGCGGTGCAGCCGGCCGGCGATGACGATCGCGGCGCCGGTGCCCGCACCGGCCCAGAGCAGGACGAAGTCCTCGGAGCCCCGCGCCGCGCCGGAGGCCTGTTCGGCGACGGCGGCGAGGTTCACGTCGTTCTCGATCGACACGGGCGCGCCGATCGCCTCGGACAGCTCCTCGACCAGCCGCGGCGAGTGCCAGCCGGGCAGGTGGGAGGCGTAGCGCAGCTTGCCGGTGACCGGGTCGGGGGCGCCGCCGACGCCGATCGCGGCGGTGCGCAGGCTGCCCGCGGCCAGCCCGGCGGCGCGGACGGTCTCGGCGACGGCGGCGGCGACCTTGGCGACGGTCTCGGCGGCCGGCACGCCCTTGGTCGGCACGGCGTGCTCGGCCAGCGTGGAGCCGGTGATGTCGGCGACGGCGACTCTGATCTCGCTGTTGGTGACGTCCAGTCCGGCGACGTGGCCGGCGGCCGGATTCACCTCGTACAGCTGCGCGTTGGGGCCGGGGCCGCCGGCGGTGGTGCCGACCGGCAGGACCAGTCCGGCCGCCTCCAGGCGGGCCAGCAGCTGGGAGGCGGTGGGCTTGGAGAGGCCGGTCAGGGTGCCGATCTGGGTGCGGGAGAGCGGTCCGTTCTCCAGCAGCAGTTCGAGGGCGGCGCGGTCGTTGATGGCGCGCAGCAGGCTGGGGGTGCCGGCGAGGGGGGCCTTGGCGGTGGTCTTGGTCACGCGCGAAATCCTCCTCTTCCGGCTGGTGGGGGGAGCGACGAGGGTGAACCCTCGGGTTCGGGGAGCCGAACTGTTAGGAAAGTTTCCAGTCGCTTGGGAAGGACCGTACGGGCCCCGTCAGCGGGGTGTCAATGGTCCGCGGCCCGGAGGATGCCGAAGCGTTACCGGGCAGCACGAAGCCCCGTTTCCCAAGGGTCTTGGGAAACGGGGCTTCGTACTGCCGGGCCTGGAAGTCCTACGGCTTCGCGAGGTCGTCGGCCGGCCTCGGTGCCGGTATCGGCTCGGTCGCCCGGTACCGGGGCGAGGTCGGGTCGGACAGCGCGGACGGCGGCGCCGACTCGGTCGCGGGGGAGATCACCACCCCGGTGGCCGGGGCCGCCGTCGCCGCGGCGGCCACCGGCGCGGCCTCCTCCTTGACCTTGATCCCGGCCTGGTCGAAGGCCGTCTTCAGGCGCTGGCGCAGCGCCCGGGACACGGCCGGCGCCTTGCCCGGCGCGGTCCGCGCCTCGATCCGCACCATCACCGAGTCCGCCGCGACCGACTCCACGCCCAGGATCGACACCGGTGCCCAGACCAGCTCGTCGTACGGCGACTCCTTGGACAGCGCCTCGGCCGTCTCCTGGATCAGGTCCTCGACCCGCAGCAGGTCCTCCTTGTACCCGACCTGCACGTCCACCGAGGCGGTCGACCAGCCCTGGCTCATGTTGGCGATCCGCTTCACCTCGCCGTTGCGGATGTACCAGATCTCGCCGTTGGCCCCGCGCAGCTTGGTCACCCGCAGGCCGACCTCCAGCACCGTGCCGGCGGCCACCCCGGTGTCGATCTCGTCGCCGACGCCGTACTGGTCCTCCATGATCATGAAGACCCCGGAGAGGAAGTCCGTCACCAGGTTGCGGGCGCCGAAACCGATCGCCACACCGGCCACACCGGCGCTGGCCAGCAGCGGCGCCAGGTTCACGCCCAGCGCGGACAGCACCATCAGCGCGGCCGTGCCCAGGATGGAGAACGACGCCACGCTGCGCAGCACCGAGCCGATCGCCTCCGACCGCTGCTGGCGCCGCTCCGGGTTCACCACCCCGGTGTTGGCCAGCAGCCCGCCGAGCCGGCTCTCCTCGTGGTGGTCGTGCGAGCGCGCCATCCGTGTGATCAGCTGGGTGATCAGCTTGCGCACCACGGCGCGCAGCACCAGTGCCAGCAGCACGATGAAGACGATCCGCACCCCGCCGGCCAGCCAGCCCTGCCAGTGCGTGTCGAACCAGCTGGCGGCCTGCTTGGTGGTGTCGCTGACCTCCTGCGCGCTGGTCGGGATTCTCAGGTCCAGCTGCGGCAGCTGCGGCGCGGTCGGGCTGGGCGCCGGTGTCGGAGTGGAGAGCGTCGAGGACGCGTCGGCGATACCGGTGGCGCCGGAGCGGAACACGTGCGGGCCTTCCTGCAAGGGGGCGTGGCGGGCCCGCGCCGCGGCACGCGGCCCGCGGACCGTCCGCCTCAGCCTAACCGGCGCCGAACACCCGACCGGACACGCCGAAGGGCGTACGGAGCAACGCGAACGCCCCGTCAGCGCACCGGTGCGCTCCCCCGGACGACGGGGTCGGCCGCTGCTCCGACCGGCCGAGCGCTCCCCCGGGAGGGCCACGGGCGGCACCCCGAGGGCACCCGGGTGCAACCCGACCTTCCCCAGGGCATACCGGCTATGACAGAAGCCACACCGGAAGTTCACACCAGGTCCGTTACACAGGAGTGGTGGCGCCGTACAAAGGCGTAAGGCGACACTGGGGGAGATCGCGCACCAGTTGTGCGATCCAACCGCTCGTCCCGGCGCGAGCCACGCGCCGCAGGCGTCCAAGGAGGCATCCGTGCCGCATGTCCTGGTCCTCAACGCGTCCTACGAGCCACTCGGCGTCGTATCGATGCGCCGCGCACTCATCCTGGTCCTCAACCACAAGGCGGTCAGCCTGGAGGACTCGGAAGTCACTCTGCACAGCGCCACCAGCGCCCTTCCGGCGCCGTCCGTCGTCCGCCTGACCCGCTTCGTCCGGGTCCCGTTCTGCGGGCCCGTCCCGCTCACCCGCCGGGCGCTGTTCGCCCGTGACCACGGCCGCTGCGTCTACTGCGGGGCCGCCGCCACCAGCGTCGACCACGTCATCCCGCGCAGCCGGGGCGGCCAGCACCGGTGGGACAACGTGGTGGCGGCCTGCCGCCGCTGCAACCACACCAAGGCCGACCGCCACCTCACCGAACTCGGCTGGCGGATGAAGCGCCCACCGGCCCCGCCCAGCGGCCTCGCCTGGCGGATCATCGGCACCGGCATCAAGGACCCGCGCTGGCGCCCCTACCTGGAGCCGTACGGCGGCTCCGACCAGTTGCGCGCCCCGCAGTGGGGCGAGTACGAGCACCTCGACCATACCGAGCAGGGCCTCCCCGTCCCGCTCGGCCGGGCGCACTCGGCCCACTCCGCCCCCGTCCGCCGCGGTGAGCAGCCCGAACCGCTCTCCGCCTGACCCCGCTCCACAAGGGCCAGCCCGTCATATCGTCGGTACGCCTCATGGGCCGCCGCGCCCCCCACCGGGGAGCACGGCGGCCCGCCGCGTTGTCCGGTGGGGGGCGCGGTGACTACTTCTTCGGCGGCGCTGTCCCGCCCGTCGTGCCGCCTGTCGTGCCGCCTGTCGTACCGCCCGGAGTCCCGCCCGCCGGGGGCGTGGCCGGGGCGCTCGGAGCGGTCGGGGCCGTGGTCGGGGCCGTGGGCGCGGTGGTGGGCGCGGTGGTGGCGCCGCCGTCCGGCTGGGCCGGGGGGACGGTCGGCGGCTGCGACGGGGCGGGCGGGGTGACGGCGTACAGCTCGACGCCCCACAGCGAGTAGCCGTACTTGTTGGCCCGGGCCACGCCCTGCACCCGGAGGAACCGGGCGCCTGGCGCGTCGAAGCGCACGGTCTCGTCGCCGCCCCTGCCGTTGTCCACCGTCGCCGCGTCGGTCCAGGTGGTGCCGTCCGCCGAGACCTGGAGCCGGTAGGCGGCGGCGTACGCGGCCTGCCAGTGCAGCACCGCCGCGCCCAGGTGGGTCGTCTGCGGCAGTTCCAGCTGCACCCAGGCGTCGTCCTTGGCGGGGGAGGACCAGCGGGTCTTCGGGTCACCGTCGGTGACCGCCGCGGCGGGGAAGTTCGGCGTCTCGTCGCCCGAGGAGGTGGCCTTCGCGTGGAGCGCCAGGTCCGGACCGCTGGTCGGCGGCACCACGCGCACCTGGAGCACCTGCTTCACGGTGGTGGCGCCGGCCACGAACTGCACCGGCACCTGGTACGTCCCGAACGGCGTCCCGGGATCGGCGCTGACCAGCAGCGGCACGCCGATGCGGCCGCCGCGCGGCACGGTCACCCCGGCTGCCGGGGTCACGGTCAGGCCCTTGGCCGCGGCCGGCACCTCGGTGCGCAGCTCGCCGGTGGTCCCCTCGGGGCGGCCGGCCTCGACGGTGGCCCGGGTCTGGGCGGGCGCGGCGGCGCCGGCCACCACGTCCAGGGTCGGGTCGGACAGGCTGAGCCGGGCCGCCGGGACGTCCGCGTACCAGGGGATCACCTGGTTGACCACCGGCGGGTCGCCGCCCGGCTTCCAGGTCAGCCGGAACGCGTCGGCGGCCTGCCCGCCGGCCGGCAGCTCGTTGTAGCCGGGCTGCACGGTGCCGATGTCCGTCCAGCCGCCGTCCGAGCGGCGCACCGAGACGGTGGCGGTGGCGTGCACGCCCGGGTCGGTGAGCACGGTGAGCCGGTCGAGCGGGCGGGCGGCGCCCAGCTCGACGGTGAGCGGCTCGTCCTGCGCGGTGGGCGGCTTGGCGGCCCGGTACGCGGTGTCCGGGTTGCCGTCCAGCACCGCGGACGCCGAGGAGCCGGGCAGCGCGGCGGGGCCGCCGGTGACGCTGGCGGGGGCGTCGTCGGGCGCGGTGACGGTGAACTCGCGCACCGCGACGGCGGTCTTCTGGGCGGCGGTGGCCCGCAGCCGCACCGCCCGCACCACCGGGCCGGCCGGCAGCTTGGCGCTGACCGACTTCTGGTTCTTGACCACGGCGAGCTGCTTCCAGCCGCCCTCGCCGGTGCTGTACTCCAGCACGCCGTCGTGGAGGTAGTCGTCGACCGCGCTCCGGCCGTCCGGCCCGTTGCCCCAGGAGCCCATCAGCACGGTGACGGCGCCGACCGGGCGCCCGCCGCCGAGGTCGACGCCGACCGCGTCGCCGGGCTGCGGGGGAGCGGAGCTCCAGTAGAACGTGTCGGCCACGCCGTCGGTCATCAGCGCGGGCAGGTGGTCGTGCGCGGTGCCCATGGTGGTGGTCGGGGTGATCCCGCCGCCGGCCACCCCGGCCCAGTTGTCGGCGGCCTGGACGGCCCGCTCCAGGAACGGGGCGAGCACGTCCGCGCCGATCGTGGCCGGGCTCTGCGCGAGCTGCTCGCGCAGCCGGTTGAGCTCCACCCGGGCCTTCCAGGCGGCCGCGCCGTCGCCGCCGTGCTGGGCCAGCAGCATGTCCAGCGAGGACTGTCCGGCCAGCCCGTAGTCGTGCAGCGGGGCGAGCCAGGGCGCGGCCTCGGCGGCGAGCTGGGCGGTGGCCTGGGTGCCGGCGAGGGTCTGCTGGGCGGTGGCCATCGCGGCGAAGGCGTCCCGCAGGGGCGCGGCGGCCTCTATCAGCTTGGCGAGGTCCGACGCGGTGCCGGAGGTGGGCTCGGCGGCGGCCCAGAACCGGTCGAGCAGCGGCGTCAGGTAGCCGGACTCCTGCTTGGACAGCGGCGAGGAGGAGCTGTTGCCGGCCAGCGCGGTGACCGCGGACAGGGCGGTGCCGGCGGGCGTGCTGCCGGCGCCGGTCGGGCCGGCGAGCGAGCGCACCGCGGCCTGCCAGGAGTCCTCCGGCCGGTAGCCGGCCGGGTTCCAGGCGAAGTCGCCGGCCGTGGCGAGGGCGATCCGGGAGGCCACCGGCTGCTGCATGGCACCGGTGAGCATCACCGCCGAGCGGGTGGCCACCTCCGGTTCGCGCCCGGTGTAGGCGCCGAGGAAGAGCCGGTCCGGGCTGGCGTCGTTGACCGGGTAGTTGTCCATGGTGACCAGCGGGTGGCCGTACAGGTCGCCGGTCTCGGCGGCCTGGGCGCCGGTGATCTTCTCCGGGATCACCCCGCCCCCGCTCCAGGCCACCTGCACGCCGTCCGGCAGCGCCGCGGCCAGCGCCTTGCGGTACGGCGTGACGCCCTGCTTGTGGTACTCGGTGGGCACGACGGACAGCGGCGCCAGGCCCGGGTTGCGCGCGATCAGCCGGTCCCGCACCTTGGTCACCAGCGCGGCCTGCGCCTTGGCGGCCGCGGCCGGGCCGGTGCCGTACGTGTCGCGGTCGTCGCCGCAGTGCCACTCGTCGTAGCTGACGTCCAGGAACTGGAGCTGGAAGGCGGTGAAGCCGAGCTTGCGCAGCCCGTCCAGCTTGGCCACCAGCGCGTCCACGTCCTTGCCGGAGCTGAAGCAGAGCGACTGCCCCGGGTCGATCGCGTAGCCGAGCGTGACGTGGTCGCGCCGGGCCAGGCCGCCCAGTTGGCGCAGCTCGTCGGCCTGGGCGGCGGGGTAGGCGTCGCGCCAGCGGGAGAGCCGGAACGGGTCGTCACCGGGGGCGTAGAGGTAGAAGTTCTGCTTGGAGCGGCCGAGGAAGTCCACCTGGTCGAGCCGCTGCTGCGCCGTCCACGGGCTGCCGTAGAACGCCTCCGCGGTGCCGCGCACCGGCGCGCCGCTCGGCCAGTCCCGCAGCGTGATCCCGGGCAGGCCCAGCCCGGCGACGCCCGGCGCCTGCCCCTGCCCGGCCGGGACGGCGGCGAGCAGCTGGCGCAGGCTCTGCGCGGCGTAGAAGGTGCCCACCGCATCCGCGCCCGCCAGCACCACCGCGCCGTACGTCCCACCGCCCTGGGCCGGCAGCTGACCGACCGACAGCACATACCCGCCGGCCGGCATGCCCACGGTCGAGGGGGCGGCGCCGTCCTTGCCGCCGGCCGCGGCGGACAGCGCGCGCAGCGCCCGGTCCGTCCGGCCGTCGGCGCCCTCGGCCGGTCCGCCGACGTACACCACCAGCGACCCGGCGGCCGGCGCGTCGGCGTCCGGCTCCGGGGTCACGGTCGTCGCCCCGGCGACCTCCAGCACCTCCCGGACGGCGTCCAACGCCCCGAGGTCCGCGTCCGGCGCCGGCACCAGCGTCACCGCGGCCGGCACCGCGACCGGCTTGCCGGCCACCGTCTGCTCCTGCGGCCGCGGGAACACCTGCGGGTTCGTCATGCTCCCCAGCGGCGTCTGCGGCGCGCTGCTCACCACGTCCGGCCCCGCCGACGCCGCGTACGCCGCCGACGGCATCGGCCCGGCCAGCAGCCCGCCGACCACCGCCGCCGCCGCGACCCCCGCCGCGATCTGCAGGGTCCGCCGCCCCGGCCGCCCCGCCGCCCGCCGGGCCCGCTCCGCCCGCACCGACGCCAGCAGCGGTTCCGTCCCCTTGAGGCCGGCGATCAGCCGGTCCGCCGTCCTGGGCGCCAGTTGACGGCACGTCCGCGCCGTGGCCCGCCGCGCCGCCAGCGCCGCCGGGTGGTACAGCACCTCCCGCAACGCCGCACTCCGCTCCAACCGCTGCCGCAGCCGCCGCCCGGCCACAACGGACACTCGGGCTTCCACAGGAGCCTCCTCGCCAGGCCTGGACCACATCGCCGCAACCCCACCAGCTACCCAACCCGGTGTCAACGCGGCCGCCCGCTATGCCTGATTTAGCATCATTAGTCACTCTCTCTGTACTTTCCCGCCAACGCCCCGGGCCTGCCCCGCCGATTGGCGGAACAGGCCCGGTACGAGCTCAGGACGCGCAGCTCAGGAGCGCGGCGGAGCGGGCAGCACGGCTGTCCGCAGGGCCGGGACGGGCCACTGCTGGGACTCCCTGAAGTGGCAGTCGTACAGCTGGAGCTGGTTGCCGTTCACGGCCTGCCACCCCGGGAGGTCCAGGCAGCGGCCCGAGAACGGGTGGTACAGCGCGTTGTTGGCGAGCGGAATCCACTTCTGCGGGTCCGTGCCGTCGCAGAGGTGGTACTCCACCTTCGTGTAGTTGTCCTTTCCGGCGTTCACCGGCGCCATGCAGCCGCCCAGCACGCGGACGGTGCCGTCGTTGCCGAGCGAGAACTGCTGCGAGGCGTCACCGTGGCAGCCCCACAGCTGGATCGCGGCGCCGTTGGCCGTACCGAAGCCGTTGTCGTCGATGCACATGTTCGCGTCGACGCCCGACCTGATGACACCACTGGTGCCAGGCGCGGTGGGGGCCACCGCGAAGGGGTAGACGGCGGTGCTGCTGATGCTGCCGTCGAAGGACGGGCTCGGCTGGTCGTTCTGCTTGTAGCGGCCCAACACGAACGGGCCGGACGGTGCGGAGCTCTCGGCGGCCGAGTGGTAGCCCGTTCCGGCGAGAACCCCGTCCACGTACAGCGACATCAGCCCGGTTCTGCTGTTGTACGAGGCCGTGAGCTGGGTCCAGACGCCGACCCGGGAGTTCACGTTCGCGTTGGTGGTGCTCGTGTAGTGGAACGGCCATCCGCCGCCGTCGGTCCAGCTCAGCGCGAACCGCCAGGCCCCGGTGCCGCCGTCGTTGTAGAGCATGAAGTCGGTGGCGTGGTTTGCGGTCTGGGCGGCGACGACGCCGCCTGCCGGGCCGGACTTCACCCAGGTCGAGACGGTGAAGCTCTTACGGGTGTCGACCACCGGACCTTGCGTGGTGATGTTCGAGCCGTTGCCCGGGCTGAAGCCCGCGACCGTGGTGCCCTTCCCACCCACGTTGTCCCAGCCCCAGTTGACGCCGGAGGCGGTGCCGTTGGCCTTGCCCTGGCCGTCGTTGACGGTGTTGCCGCCGTCGGGCGCGGCCAGCCAGCTGGCGATCGGGCGGTCGAGGTTGCCGAGGACGACCGGATCCTTCTCCAGACCGGTCACCGTCGGCCCGCTGTTGACGTCGGACGCCTTGGTGCCGATGCCGGCCCAGGCGACCAGTTGGTTGTTGGTGTCGACGGCCCAGAGGTCCGGGATGCCGTCGCCCGTGACGTCGCCGTTGGAGCCGACCTTCGGGTACAGCCTGTGGTCGATGTCGCTGGCCAGCAAACCCTTTGTGGGGTCGGTGAACCCGGAGGTGTCGAAGGTGCCAGGAGTGCTGCCCTTGGCCAACTGGTAGGCGTGGATGGTTCCGTCGTTCCTGGACCGGCCCCACAGCGTGGGCAGGTTCGTTCCCTTGGTCGGGCCGGGCGTGATCAGGTCGTAGGAGTCCCAGGCCTGGCTCTGCGACAGCAGGATGGCTGGGCCGTCGAGCTTGCCCACGCTCGTCGACAGCGCGAGCCAGAGCCGGCCCTTCTCGACGTAGAGCAGCGACGAACGTGGCAGGCCGACCAGCGTCGTGCCCGGGTTCTTGGGAGTGTCACCGTTCGGGGAACCGAACGCCGCGATTTGGGTGACCGCAGACCAGTCGCTTCTGTTCTCGTAGTCCGCGCACGCGATCGGGGTGCCGTCAGGGAGCCCACACCGGCGGGACTTGGACACCGAGATGGGTGCCTGGCCGTCAAGGTGGGCGGCGATGTCGTCGTTGGCGTAGAGGTAGAGCTCTGCGGCGCCGGGGGTGTGCGCGACCAGGTCGTCGACGTTCCGCTCGGTGAACGAACCCCGGTGGGTGATCTGGACGGTGCTCCAGTCAGTGGTGCCGGGGGCGGAGACGGGCTTGGCGTTCGGTGCGGAGTACGGGTCGGCGTTCGCCCCGATCATGCGCAGGGCGCCGGTGCCGTCCGGCAGAAGGATGTCGGCCTTACGGTCGGCGTCGATGTCGCCCATGAGCGGCGCAGGGGCATCGGGGTTGCTCGGGACGTAGTAGGTGTAGGCGACCGGCTGTGACATGTTGCCGGCGTTGTCCTGTGTCTGCAGGTAGAGGAAGTTGGTCCCCCAGTGCCACGGGGTGTACGTCAGCTGGAAGCTGCCGTCGCCGTTCATCTTGACGACGTTGCCGCCGTCGGTGCAGTTCCAGCCGGTGGCCGCAGCCTGGACGGGGTCGGTCGTCCAGCGGGCGCAGGCCAGGCCGGAGGAGCGGCCGCCGGTGGCCGGAGCCGGATCGGTGCCGGTCAGGGTGAAGACGCCCTCCTGGCCGACGAGCTTCGGGTGGCCGCCGAGCGTGCCGGACTCGGGGAAGTCCGTCGAGGCGACTCGTGCGGTCGGCGGGGTCCGGTCGATGCGCAGGAAGCACATCTGGCTGTTGTCGCTGGTGAGCGTCCCGTCGGTGGTGGCGGCGAACCAGCCGTACTGGTGACCATCGATCAGCGAGCCGACGTTCACGTTCTTGCGGCCCCAACCCGATGTCCAGCCGGTCTCGTAGAGCTTCGAGGAACCGTTGTCGTCGTCGTCCCAGATCTTGAACGTGGTCCAGAGCTGCTCGTTGGTCGGCGACCAGGTGTCCACGCTCAGGTTGATGTCGGTGTTGATGCCGAGCCAGCCCGGGTTGTCCCACGGGTGAGCGGTGCCAGGAGTCTGGCACTGGTCGTAGGCCGCGTCCCGGGCGAATCCCGGGGTCGGGCTGATGACCGGGGTGCCGATGCGGGGCGTGAAGTCGTAGGTGACGACGATGTGCGGGTTGTTGGCGAACCGCTGGCGGTAGAACTTGTAGTTCTCGTTGTCGGGCGCGAACAGGAAGGTCCAGCCGCTCCAGTGCTCGCGCGCCGCCTGCGCCATCTGGCTGTAGACGTTGAACTCGATGCCGCCGGCCCCCTGCATCCAGGTCATGCCGACCTTGGAGCAGTTCGAAAGCTCAGGGCAGGGCTGTGCCTCCCAGCGAGTCCACTGGTTGATCGGGTTGTTGGTGCCCGACCCGGTCGAGTAGAGGCCCATCGGCGTGGAGGTGGAAGGGCTCGACGACTGCGCGACGGTGGCGTAGAGCGTGGCGCTCTGTACGGCCGAATCCCAGAACGCCGAGTTCAGACCGACCTGGAAGTAGGCCCGCTCGCGGCCCTCCTTCTCGCAGCGGTTGGCCGCGTCGATGTACCCGCAGTAGCCGGCTGCGGGTTTGTCCTGGCCGTACTGGGTGCCGTTGTACTCCGGGGTCCTGGGGTAGGCCTCCTGGACCTGCGCCCAGGCCTGGGCGCCGTTGTCGACGCTGGGGTTCCAACCCGGGTCGAGGTACCAGGGGCCGGTGCCCTGACCGAGCACCGAGGCGTCCGGCACCAGGTCGATGCCGCTGCCACTCACGCTGGTGGCCATCGGCGCCGTCCTGGCGTTGGCACCGGGCCCCTTGCTGCTGGACTCGACCGGTACCGGCGTGTTGTCTGCGGGGGCCGCTGTGGCGGCCTTGCCCTGGGCTTCGGTCCGGGGCGCCGCACCGGGTGTGGGTGCGGTCGCTGGGGTGGAGTCCCACATCGCCGGTGCCGGAGCGGTGAAGCGAGGCTTGCCGGACACGTCCTCGGCCGTCAGGTTGCCGACGGCATCCGCCTTGACCGTCAACCCGTCGGCGACGATGTCCAGGTGCAGGTTCTTGATCTTCGGGTTGGTCGCGGCCTGGGCGGTGCGGACGATCAGGACCTGGCGCCAGCCGCCGGCGGTGGTGGCGCTCATCTCCAGATCGACGTCGGGCAGGACGGAGCGGTAGAGCGCGCTGTTCCCGTTGATCTCCGGCTTCGGCAGGTCGAACGGGGCCTTGAGTGACAGCTTCTTGCCGTCTGCTGTCGCCATGGTGGCCAGCGGTCCGCTGCCGCCGCCGGAGAGGGTCAGGGCGGAGGGGACGGCCGTCGGCGCGAGTGTGCCGTCCGGGTTGGTCCGGAGGGTCGCGTCCACGGCGCGCCAGGTGCCGTCGGCGTTCTTGACCCGCTCCGCGACCGAGGTGGAGTCGCTGGTCAGTGTGCCGTCCGGGTTGGCGGAGGTCTGGCTGCTGCCCGTGGTCAGTGCGTCGACGATGACGGGCTTCCCGGTGTTCTTCGCCTTGACCTGGGCCGCTCGTATCGCCTCGGCCTGCGCTGACCGGGGGTCGGTCGGGCCGCCCTTGGCTGGAGGCGCCGGATGGGGTGGCCAGGAGGTGTCGGCGGGGCCGTGGTTGCGGTCGGGGGGAGCCGCGAACGCGATGCTCGGCTCCGCCAGCAGGCCGGCACCGAGGGAGAGCGCGGCCGTGCAGGCGAGCGGCAGAAAGGCTGCGCCGAATGTCCGGCTTTTCATAGTTCGCTTGGAAGCTGAAAGGGATGGAGGTTGTGGCCTCGGCATGAAGAACCTGTCGTCTTTGGTGATGTGAGTAGAGGTCAGCCGCACGCTGCCTTCACGCCTGTTCGACTGTCAAAGCATTTTGTCGACAAGGTGTCCGAGTTGTCTGAGGTGGTGGCACATTGCTCTCCGAGTGACATGGATCACGCGGAGTAATTTTAAGATTTCCATACTGTTGATTGGTCGTGTGCCCCTAAAGTGCCGGTGGCCTGGGCTGACGTGGTCGGCCCGCTTCAAGGTTCGGCAATGTGTGGGGGAGTCAATTGTCTCGTCACTTCCGCCTGTTCAACCGCTCGAGAAGTTCGCGGCTGGCCGCGATGGCCGCCCTGGCCGTCTGCATGTCGGTGGTGACGCTCCCCTCGGTCGAGGCGGTCGCCAGCACCGCCGACCCCCCGAAGGTCTGGGTGCCGCCGAACACGCCAGTGCCGGAGACCCTCCCGGTGAAGGGCTCAAACGCCAAGGCCTCAGGCCGTACGCCCGACCCCGGAAAGAAGTGGTCGCCGCCGGCCGACTCCAGTCCACCGTCCGGCAGAGCCATCGCCACGCTCGACGGCGCGGGTGCCAAGGCGACTGCGGCGTCGGCCTCCAATGACGCGCTGGCCCCGACAGCCGCTTCCACGGGCGCGGTCCAGGCCGGCTCGCTACCTGTCTGGATCGCGCCATCCGCCGGCGCCCAACAGGCCCCCCGGAACGCCCCGTCGGCCCCGGCCGCCAAGGGCGGAGCCCCGACCCTCCAGGTCGACCTCGCCGACCAGGGCCTCGCGACGGCCGCCGGCGTGAACGGCGCCCTGGTCGCCCTCAGCGACACCGGCGAGGGCGGCGGAGCCGGGCGGGTCCAGGTCGGGATCGATGTCCAGCCCTGGGCGAAGAACGCCGGCGCCAACTGGGCCTCGCGGGCCCGGCTCGTCCAGTTGCCCGGGTGTGCCCTGACGACCCCGGGCGCCCCCGGCTGCACCTCGCGGACCCCCGTACCGTCCCACCGGGACGAGGCCACGGGCCGGTTGGTGGCCGAGGTCGACGTCCCGCAGCCGACTGCCGACGTCGCTTCCAAGTCCTTCGCCGCCGGCGCCTTCGGGAGTCCAGCAGCGAACACGTCCGCGGTGGCGCTCGCAGCCGAGGCGGCCCCCAAGGGCAGCGGCGGTGACTTCACCGCCTCGCCGATCACCCCGTCCGCCTCCTGGCAGGCGGGCGCCAACGCGGGCAACTTCACCTACGGCTACACCGTCGAGCTGCCCTCCGCACTGGCGGGCCCGGCTCCCGATGTCTCGCTCGGCTACGACTCCTCCGCCGTGGACGGCAAGACCGCTTCCACCAACGCCCAGCCGTCCTGGATCGGCGAGGGCTGGGAATGGCACCCGGGTTCCATCGTCCGCGGCTACAAGGGATGCAAGGACGCCGGGATCGACAAGTCGGGCGACCAGTGCTGGGGCGGCGACCTGCTCCAGCTCTCGCTCGCCGGCCACGCCGGCCAGTTGGTCAAGGACGACGACTCCTGTGAGTGGCATCTGCAGGGCGAGGACGGTACCAAGGTCGAGCGGCTGACCGGGCAGGCCAACGGTGCCTGGAACGGCGAAGCCTGGCGGATCACCACCGTCGACGGCACTCAGTACTACTTCGGCGCGAACCACCTGCCCGGCGGCGACGGCACCGACCAGGCCGGCAACTCGGTCTCCACCGTGCCGATCTACTGGCCAGGTGGCCAGGACCCGTGCCTGAAGGGCGGCTCACCGGCCACCAACTCCTGGTCCCAGATGGGCTGGCAGTGGTCGCTCGACTACGTCGTCGACCCGCACCAGAACCTGATCACCTACCGGTACGAGCAGGAGCAGAACTCCTACGTCCAGGGCGGCGGCCAGAACAACGGCAACGGCCCTCGGACCAAGTACCAGCGCGCGAGCTACCCGGTCTGGGTGGGCTACGGCCAGCGGCTGCCCGATCAGATCGCCGCCAAGGGCAAGGCCAACCCGGCCGCCCAGGTGTGGTTCCGCACCGCCGAGCGCTGCCTGCCGAACGGCACGACCACCTGCGACCCGTCGCAGCGGACCAAGGCCAATGCCAAGTCCTGGCCGGACACACCGATCGACCAGACCTGCGACGCGACCGGCGACTGCACCGTCTACTCGCCCACGTTCTGGACCACCAAGCGTCTCACGACGATCGACACCGAGGTCTGGACCGGCACCTCCTACCGCCCCGTCGACTCCTTCGCCCTCAAGCAGTCCTTCCAGGACCCGGGTGACGGCACCTCCCCGTCGCTGTGGCTGGACTCGGTCCAGCGCACCGGCAGCAACGACCGTACGCCGCTCACCCTTCCGGCGGTCTCGTTCCAGCCGCTGCAGATCGCCAACCGCGTCAAGGGCCAGATCGTCCGGCCGGACGGCACCTCGGCCTCGATCGAGCCGTACAACCGTCCGCGTATCCAGACGATCACCACCGAGACCGGTGGCCTGATCAACGTCGTCTACCGGACCGCCGAGTGCTCGCGCGAAGCGGGCGGGAAGATGCCGTCCTCCGAGGACGGCAACACGATGGCCTGCATGCCGGTCAAGTGGTACCTGCCCGGGCAGAGCGCGCCGGAGCCGGTGAACGACTGGTTCAACAAGATCGTCGTGCAGTCCGTGACCCAGGAGGACTCGGTCGCCGGCGGCCAGCCCGCGGTCGTCACGGACTACGTCTACGGCGGCGGCGCGGCCTGGCACCGCAACGACTCCGAGATGGCCGACCCCAAGACCCGTACCTGGGACCAGTTCCGCGGGTACGCGACGGTCACGACCCTCACCGGTAGCGGCAGCGACGTCGAGCCGCCGCGCACCAAGACGGTCGCCACGTTCCTGCGCGGCATGGACGGCGACGTCCGTGCCAACGGAACCGCGCGCCAAGTGTCCGTGACCGACGTCCACGGCGGCACCATCAAGGACGAGAACGTCCTGGTCGGCTACATCCGCGACTCCACCAACTACAACGGGGAGAACGGAGCGGTCCTCTCCACCACGGTCTCCGACCCGTGGCTGGGTCCGGTCACGGCCACCCGCAAGCAGTCCAGTGGCATGCCGCCGATCACCGCCCGGGCCGTCAACGCGGCCAAGGTGACCAACCGGGAGAAGCTGGCCAACGGCTGGCGCACGAGCGAGCGCTCCACCACGTACGACTCGACACCCGTCGCCCGCCCGTTGACCGTCAACGACAACGGCGACCTGGCCCACCCCGAGCAACTGCTCTGTACCTCCTTCACCTACGCCGGCGGCCCGAACGGCGCGGTGACGCAGCTCGCCTCGCGCACCCTGGTCCTCAAGGGCGCCTGCGGTCGGACCGCGACGAAGGACAACACCGTCGCCGACACCCGGGCGTACTTCGACGGCCTGCCCCTCGGCAAGTCCGGCGCCAAGTCCGAGCAGACCGCCACCGAGGTCCTGGAGCGTTACGACACCGCCGGCCAGCCGGTCTACCGGGCCACCGCGCGGGCGAGCTTCGACGCTTACGGCCGCGTGATCAGCACCGTCGACCCGAGTCGCACCGACGCTGCTCACCCGACCGGCGCGGAGACCAAGACCGCGTACTCCCCGGCCACCGGTCAGCTGCCGACCCAGGTCACCCACACCAACCCGATGGGCTGGCAGACCGTCAGCACTTTGGACGTGGGCCGTGGTTCGCCACTCAAGATCAAGGACGAGAACGGCCGCATCAGCGAGCAGGACTTCGACTCCCTCGGCCGCGCGACCGCGGGCTGGAGCCCGGGCAACGACCGCAGTAGTTTTCCGGACCGCCCGAACCGAAGGTTCTCCTACTCGGTCAACGGCACGAACGCGCCCTCGCAGGTGCTCACCCAGGCGCTGATGGGCGACCTGAAGACCTACACCTCCAGCTTCACCATCTACGACGGCCTCGGTCGCGTCCGCCAGACCCAGGCCAGTACCCCGTCGGGCGCCACCGGCCGCATGATCACCGATGCGCTGTTCGACTCGCAGGGTCGGCAGACCAAGACCAGCGCCGCCTACTACAACGACCAGGAGCAGCCCAGCGGCCAGCTCTTCCTGCCCAACGGCGGAGTGAACCCAGACCACAAGATCCCCTCTCAGACCGTCCAGATATTCGACGGCGCGGGCCGGGTCACCGACTCGATTTTCCAGTCCTATGGCGTCGAGCAGTGGCGCACCCACACCGACTTCCTCGGCGCAGACGAGGTCCGCACCACCCCGCCTGCCGGAGGCTATGCGTCCGCGACCGTCAAGGACGCCCGCGGCAACACGCTCGCGCTGCGCCAGTACAAGGCCAACACCCCGACCGGCGCGTACGACGAGACCACCTACGGCTACACGCCGGAAGGCAGGGAAGCCTGGCGCAAGGACGCGGCCGGGAACCTCTGGACGTACGAGTACGACCTGCTGGGCCGCCCGGTGAAGTCCACCGACCCTGACTCAGGCACCGGCACCACCAGCTACGACGACGCCAAGAACCTCGTCACCGCGACGGACTCTCGGGGAAAGAGCGCCACCACCGTCACCGACCTGCTCGGCCGCACCGTCGCGGCCTACGAGGGCGCGGTGACCGATCCGGCCAAGCAGGTCGGGGTCTGGACGTACGACACCCTTGCCAAGGGCAAGCCGACCTCCTCGACCCGCTATGCCGGCGGTGCTAGCGGGGCGGCGTACAAGTCGGAGATCACCGGTTACGACATTGGATACCGGGAACTCGGCACCAAGAGCACTATCCCTGCGGTTGAGGGTGGCCTCGCGGGCACTTACCAGACCGACAACACCTACGACGATGCCGGCACGCTGGCGAGCACGCTGATGCCGGCTGTAGCCGGCATGGGCCGGGAGACACTCAGCTTCACCACAGACAGCGTCGGGCAGTTCGTCGGCCTGACCAGCGTCTTCGGGTACGAGCCGTCCACGGCCTTCGTGGCCGACGTCCGCTACGACCCGTACGGCCGGCCGTACCGGACCACCGTGGGCGGCGCCGGCGCGCAGGTCGTCTCCACCATGATCATTGACAACGCCACCGGCCGGGTCACCCGTTCACTGCTCGACAAGCAGAACGCCCCTCTCTCACACGTCGACGCGATCGACTACACCTACAACCCGATGGGTCAGGTCACCTCGGCCCGCAATGCGCAGGACGGCCTGGTCGCCGACCTGCAATGCTTCACCCACGACTACCTTGGCCGGCTCACCCAGGCCTGGACCGACAACGGCACCCAGACCACCCGTCCACAGCCGAGCGTCCCCGGCGTCGGCGCCTGCGCCAACACCGATGGCCCGTCCATGAACGGTGGCACGTCGAGCGTCGGCGGTCCGGCCCCGTACTGGCAGCAGTACGAGTACGACCTCATCGGCAACCGCACCAAGCTGGTCCAGAAGGACGTCAACGGCGACACCGGCAAGGATGTCACCACCACCCAGACGTTCGGCGCCGGCCCCAACACCCCGTCCTCCGACCCGAAGACGGGCGGCGGCACCGGCGGTCCGCACGCGCTGATGAAGTCCACCCGGACCGGTCCGGCTGGCGCCGGGGTGACCTCGTACACCTACGACGCCGCAGGCAACACCGCCTCGATCACCGACACCCCAGGCACCAGGAACCTGACCTGGAACGCCCAGGGCAAGCTCGACCAGATCACCGGCACCGGCCAGAGCGGCGCCACCAGCTACCTGTACGACCTGTCCGGAAACCAGCTGATCCGCCGCGACCCGGGCAAGACCACGCTCAACCTGGGCGCGGACCAGCTGACCCTCGACACCAACACCGGAGCGGTCACCAACGTCCGCAGCTACGCGGCGCCCAACGGCCTCTCCATCACCCGCACCACCACCAACGGCACGTCCACGCTCGCCTACCAGGGTTCCGACCCACACGGCACCAACGGCGTGCAGTTCGACTCCTATGACCTTGCCCAGGTCCGCCGTCCCACCGACCCGTTCGGCAACGAACGCGGCACCCAGCCGGATGCGGGCGTCTGGGCCGGCGACAAGGGCTTCGTCGGCGGCACCAAGGAGAAGGCCACCGGCTTCACCCTCCTCGGTGCCCGTGAGTACGACCCCAAGACGGGCCGCTTCATCAGTCCCGACCCCATCACGGTCGCCAGCGATCCCCAGCAGTGGAACGCCTACTCGTACGCCAACAACAGCCCGATCAACAAATCGGACGCCAACGGCCTGAGGCCCACGTGTGACACCCCGGCCGAGTGCAACGGTCTAGCCGCCGAGAAGGACGACGGCCACGGCTACTCCTACATCACCCCGGCGACCTGGTCGCCCAGCACCCTGGCCTCGCTGCCCAAGCCCACAGCGCAGGAGCAGACCGCGAAGAGTCGGATGGACGCCGCCGACAAGGTCGTGAACGAGGCCAAGCACAAGCGCGATGAGCTCGTGCACAAGGTGGTCGACCTGGTCGGCGATCTGATCGGTTTCAACGACGCTCGCGACTGCTTCACCAAGGGCGACGTGATGAGCTGCATCAACACTGCGCTCAACGTGGTGCCCTGGGGCAAGATCCTCAAAGCCGTGAAGGCCGGCATCCAAGCGCTGAAGATCTACAAGGAGATCAACAAGGCCTACGACGCCATCAGGGCAGGTGAACGCACTGCCAGGGAGGCCGAAGCCGCCTACGTCACCGCCAGAACCGCAGCAGCGGAAGCTCGAGCGGCTGAGAAGGCAGCAGCCAAGGCGGCAGAAGAAAAAGTAGCAAGAGAGACGGCAACCGACGCGGCGGGAACGGAGAGTAAGGCCGCGGCCAAGGAAGCCGACGAAACCCCTGTCAGTTGCCGCAACAGCTTCCCCACCGGCACCAAGGTGCTGATGGGCGACGGCAGTCTCAAGTCCATCGACGACATCCACGAGGGCGACGTCGTCATGGCCACTGACCCCCAGACCGGCGAGACCCGCCCGGAGACGGTCACCGCCACCATCCTGACCCCCGACGACAAGGACTTCACCGACCTCACCCTCACCGACGACGCGGCCCCCCGAGGCCCGCCGGCGGACCACCAGTCGAAGATCACCTCGACTCACCACCACCCCTACTGGAGCGAAACCCGCCAGCAGTGGGTCGACGCCGGCGAACTCACCCCCGGCGAACACCTCCGCCAGCCCGACGGCACCACCCTCACCATCCAGTCCATCCGCAACTACCCCTACGCCGTCACCACCCACAACCTGACGGTCAACCAGCTCCACACGTACTATGTGCTCGCGGGCGCCGCTCCGGTCCTCGTTCACAATTGTGGGGAAACGGCCAGTGGTGCGGCGGGAGGAGCTGATGAGGCGGCGCAAGAAGCTCAGGAAACTGTGCTTCATGGGCCATTCCACCGCCTCTCGGGTGGGAGTACTCAGACCACGGAAACCCTCTCACTTGTTGAAGCGTCTGGCGAGTTGTGGGGGAATCCGTCGAGGATCTTCTGGCCAGAGGAGGGAATTGTTCAGGCGTGGCGTGGGCCGCTTCCCGAGAATGCTCCTCCAGGGAGTTTCGAGTTCTATACCACGGTCCACCCTTATTCCGCGCGAAATACTCTCCCAAGGCAGGCGTGGTGGCCAGCTAGCTTGCGCGGAGTGAGTTCGGCAAATGGAGGCGATGTGGCAAAGATACCAGTTATGGTATCCCGATCCGTGAGGCAGTAATGATTCCATTGGGGTTGGAAAGCTGGATTCCATCCAGGCCTCAGATGTGCGCTCAACTAAATATTGACAGGGGGGAGATCGAGGCTCTTGGCGGCTCTGTCGAGTCTCCCGTTGGAGATATTGGGGAGACAGAGATATCCGTCTTTGTCCTGAAGTCCGGGAGGATTGTTGCGCTAGTGAGGATCGCCGGGAATCCTGTTTCTGGATATACGCTAATGCTTAATGAGGGTGGTGACTCTAGCGAGGTGCTTCGGGAGTTCTTGGAGGAATCCGAGATCGACTCAAGTTTGGTGACATGGGTGCCCGATCTCCAATGAATGAGTCGTTGCATGGGTTGGCTCTCTGGAACTCAGGCGCCTGATATGTGGCGCAAGCAGTGAAATCGAACGCGTATGAAGCCCTCCCTGGAGTCCAGGGAGGGCTTCATGGCGTCTTGACGGCAGTAGTTGACGGCTCTGACGGCAACAGGGGTGGACAACAACGCGCTTCCACGAACGTTGACCGGTAGATTGCAGCTCATCTGCGAAAATGCAGTCAGGAAGGGGTCGCCTACCATACGTACTATGTGCTCGCAGGTACGACTCTGATACTTTTCCACAATTGTGGTCCGGTTGAGAACAACCAGCCAGAGAAGCTGTCGATGGAGATGCTCGAGGCAGACTTCTCAGGTATTTCCCATGCTGCTGTGAGAGCAGGTGTCTTTAGTGAATCTATTTCGGCCAGCGGTCGCCATATCTGGTCGGTGGACACGGCTGGCACTCTCCGGATAGCACCCGCGATGCCGGGTATCAAACACCCTATCCTGACCGAGGGAAGGGCAGTGGTTGGGGCGGGTGAAGCTCACATCAACGCACGTGGAATCGTCGAGTACATCAACAATCACACCGGGCACTACACGCCCTGCCAGGCATGCTCTGAAGAGTTCCTAATGAATGGCGTGCGCGCGTTCGAGGGGGCTGGAGTTCCAGTTCTTCGTCGGAGAATTACGAATCTGGGAGGTAAGTAGTGGACGTCACTCGACGAGATTTTCTCGACTTTTGCGCCCTAGAGCCCGATGAGCGCAACGGCTGGCTGCGAACTAGGTTTCCAGGAGGCACACCTATCCACTGGTGGTTCTTTGTGATCGAATCACTGGAATCTCAGCTCAGCCGCTTTTCGGAGACTCTGCCAGAGGACCGTGAGCAGGCGCTGACGCGCGGCATTGAGACGGCAGTCTTTGCGGCGTCAATAGGTGACATTTCCGCGGCTAGGAGCGTCGTGTTGATCGCAGGGCTATTGGTGCGGGCATCGCTACTCAAGGGGGTGGTGGATCTTCCCATCGAGGGCAAGGTCGAAAACGTGATCAGGTTGGCATTGGGCGCCATCTCGTTGTCGCCGGAGGCGGCTCTGGCTGCGGCTGATCGAAGGAGTGAGGAGGCGCGAAATCTGGAAGAGTCCGTCCAGTGGTCCGGAACTCCGACGATGCAATCCGAATTGCCTGAGGACGACGAAATATTCCGCTTGGTTGAAATCGAAGAGATGCTGGTGGCTCTTAGGCCTCTGTCGGATCTGACGGTTGACCCCGACCTGCGTCTCCAGGTTGGTATTTGGTTCAATCTCGAGGAGCGTTTCAGATTGGGTGATGCCGCATCAGGTGAGGTGCTTCGCAGGTGGAAGGAGAGGAGGGGCGAATAGGAGGGCGGATCATTTCGGGTGGGGCAATGTCATCACCATGAAGATTCGGCTCAGGTGGGCATAGCCTGTCAAGTCGTCGACAAATGCAGCAACTGTAGCCAGGCGCCTCTCCGGATCACGATCCGTGGGGCGCCTGGCCGTTCTGGCGGCAGCATGTGCGGCTGCCGGCGCGCGGAACCGACAGTATCGAAGAGGTGCAGCTCGAACTCCTGGGGCGCGCCCGTCGGGTCGTGGCCCCCGGAGCCAAGGAGCTATCGACCCCCGAGTGCCGGTGCCTTGCCTGCTGGCTGACCGAAGCTCTGACCGGCGAGCTTCGGATCGCCGAGTCGCGCGGCGAACGTATCCCCGGCCCGCCCGAGAACCCCGACTCCTGACAACCGGTAGATTGCCGTCCACCCGCGAATACGCAGCCAGAAAGGGGGGCTTCTACCACGCATACTATGTGCTGGCGGGCGCCATGCCGGTCCTGGTTAACAATTGCGATCTTGCCGAAATGGCGGATGATCACCGGAGCAAGGCAAATAGCGACCTCGGCGTTAAGGCGGGCAAAAATATCGCCGTAGCGCGGGTGCGTTCGATGGGTCGAATGATTTCATGACGGTGACGAGCGGGAAGCGTGCAGCGTCTCACTCCTGAATCCAAGGGCACGATAGATCTGTACTCTGAGCGCATCGTCGCCCGAGCTGCGAAGGTCTAATGGGTCAGTCCCCAAAGGCGTTTTCCTGGAGTCCAAATCAGTATTTTTACGGGAGCCGGCTGATGCTTTCTATCTCGAATATCGCTGCGACCGTGAGGCGGATTGCCCCTGGTTCCGTCGCGGGGATGACCAATGCAGAAATTGACCGCGTCCGCGACCTGTGGGGCATTCAGGGGGTCCCTGAGCGGCATGGGGAGTTCCTGTCCCTTATGGGGTGTGGTGCTGGCGGGATCCTCCGTGGAACCGGTGCCTTCTTCCCTGTAATCCTCGGTATGAGGCGAGCAGTCGATGATTTTTTCTCCGATAATCACGGAGGGGTGGATCTGCCTGATGGTGCTGTTGTATTTGCCATGCATCAGGGGTGTCAGGTCTATTGGATGGAGTTGACATCCCTGCAAGATCCTCCCGCCTCTCTCTGCATGGAAGGGGAGGCTGCTCCAATGGTCCGCTGGGAGTCTTTTGCGGAATTCCTGAACTCTGAATACGTGAACACCTGTCCGGAATTTTGATTCACTTTGCCAATCCCGTTGGTTCGTGGGGCTTACGGTCCCGGATCCCGTTTCGCAATCCGAGCGCACCCTGCGCTGCTGTGTGTGGGGGACTTCCACAAGGCTTTGCCTGGATGCGGTAGCAGAGCGTCGATCGTGCTGCAACGCGATCGAACATTAGCCCCGTCGGGTGACGGCGGTTTCCAGGGGTCGTTGTAATGCGTGGTTAGTTGATCAAGTCGCGATCAGTTTATTGAGGCGCTCGGCTAGGGTTTCCCAGCCGAGCGTCTTGCGTGGGCCGCCGTAGAGTTCGGCAGCGACGTGGGCCAGGTGTTCCGGGCCGTGGACGGCCAGGTCCGTGCCCTTCGGGAAGTACTGCTGCAGCAGGCCGTTCGTGTTCTCGTTCGAGCCTCGCTGCCACAGACTGGCGGGATCGCAGAAGTAGACCGGGATGTCGGTGGCGACCGTGAGCGAGCTGTGGGCGGCCATCTCGGCACCCTGGGGTCCCAGGTCAGCGGGCGGACCAGGTGGTTGGCCGAGAGCACGATGGCGTCTCGTTGTAGGCGGAGCCGGACGTGGGCGCAGACGGTGGCGGTGACGCCGATGTGGGCGTGGTCAAGCAACTCCTCGATGACGACGAGCTCGGCGCCTTGGTTGAAGAGAAGGATGGCGAACTCCCCCGAGGGCACGGCAAGATCGGTTGCGGCACCATTGAGGTGGTCCCGCGGTGGCGATCGCCGTGATGTGTGCCGTTGAGCCATTCAGAACGAGGGGTTATGGGTAATCCGGCCGGATCCGCAGCGCGGGTCCTCCATGAGTTCCGTACGCGCGGCTCCCTGTCCGTCGAGAGCGAGACCGAGGCGGACTGGGAAGATCGGCCGACTCGGGCCACGCCCGCACTGGTGCTGCTGCTCGCGACGAAAATCCTTCTCCAACTGAGGCGCGAGGCCGGCGAGGAGTTCCCGGTGGAGGCGCCCGCGCTCGCCGCGCGCGGTCTCGGCAGGGACGAGGCCGGCACGATGGTCGCGGCCCTGGTCGGGGATCTCTCCGCTGTCCGGGTCGGGCGCGGCGAGGGCCTGTTCTCCCTGCGGAACACCCTTGTCCTGCTGACGGTTCTGCTGGACGCCGGGGCTGTGCGCGAGAGCGAGGTGACCGCGCTGCTCCAGGCTGCGGAGGAGACCGCGGACGAGTTCCTCCGTGCCGAGGATCCGTTCCGCCCGGCGGGTCGGGGCGTGGATGTCGGTCCGTGGGACGTGAGCGAACGCGGCTGGCAGGGGACGGACCTCATCGACCTCAGAGGGCTCAGGGTTCCCCGGGAACCGGGCGTCAGGATCGAGCTGAACAGGGCGCCGTCCGGTGATCTCGTGGAGGCCGTCGTCGTGAAGGGTCGCCAGGCGGGGCTTCAACTCCAGGCGTATCACGCCACCCGGCCGGATGCCTGGGAAAGGGCACGTGAACGTCTGGCGGCCGGTGTCCTGGCGACGGGGGGCGAGGTCCGTGCCTGGGCGGGCCGGGCTGGGGTGGAGCTCAGGTGCGAGGTCTCCGTGGAGAAGGGGCCGGGTGTCAGGGGAGTGTCCGTCAACCGAGTGCTCGGCTGCGACGGCCCGGGCTGGTTGCTGAGGGGGATCGTGACCGGCGAAGGAGGCGCTGCCGAGACCCGTGACGAGTGGGCGTACGAGTTCTTCGAACGGATCGTGGTGGTTCCCTCCTTCCGGCCGCCTTCCGCCGCGTTCTTGTCGCCGAGCGGATTCGTCGGCCTGCAGCCGGTCTCGGACAATCAGCCGATCCCGTTGCGTCGACCCGACTGATCCGACCGCGCGGTCGTGTCGCGCAGCGTCGTCGGGCCGTCACCCGGGTAGGACTGTGGTCGTCCTGACCAGGCGTTGCCGAGACATCGCAGGAGCCGCGAGTGGCCGCTTATCTCGACCGTGACGGAGCCGACGGGCTGAGGGTGCCGATGCAGGACGCGCCGCCGCCACCGCCCGAACTGGTGGCGCTGGCGCAGGCGTACGGGGTGGACACCCGGTACCCCGGGCCGGGGGGTGTGACCGTGGGGGCGCGCACGCTGGTCGCGGTGCTGGGGGCCCTGGGGGTGGCGGCGGGGACGCCGGAGCAGGCGCGCGAGGCGCTGGAGCGTCACCGGGCCGCGCAGCAGGCCCGGTTGCTGCCGCCCTGCGTGGTGGTCCGTCAAGGGCGGCGGACGGCGCTGGACGTGCCGGCCGACGCGCGGCTGCACGTGGAGCTGGAGGACGGCGGGGTGTGGGAGCTGCCGCGCGGCCACTCGCACTGGCTGCCGCCGGACCTGCCGCTCGGGCGGCACACGCTCAGGGCGGAGAGCGGCGAGGGCAAGGCCCAGGCGGCGCTGATCGTCGCACCGGAGAAGCTGCCCCCGCTGCCCGGCTACAGCTGGGGCTTCCTCGCCCAGCTGTACTCCGTCCTGTCCGACCGCTCCTGGGGCATGGGCGACCTCGGCGACCTCGCCGAGCTGGCCCGGTGGGCGGGCGCCGGCCTCGGCGCGGGCTTCGTCCAGATCAACCCGCTGCACCAGGCGCTGTCCGCCGCCCCCGCCGCCCCCACCGACCCGTCCCCCTACCGCCCCTCCTCCCGCCGCTTCGCCGATCCGGTGCACCTGCGGGTCGAGGCCGTCCCCGAGTACGCCTATCTGACGGGTGACCAGCGCGCCGAGGCGGAGGAGCTGGGCCGCCGGGCCGCCCGGCTGCGCGACGAGGTGCTGGGGCACGACGGCCTGATCGACCGGGACGCCGTCTGGGCGCTCAAGCGCGAGGCGCTGGAACTGCTGCACGAGGTGCCGCGCGGCCCCGGCCGCCAGGCCGCGTACGAGGCCTACCAGCGCCGCGAGGGTGACTGGCTGCGCCGGAACGCGCTGTGGAACGCGATCGCCGAGGTGCACGGCGCCGACTGGCACGGCTGGCCGAAGGGGCTGCGTCACCCGGACGGCCCACAGGTGGGGCGCGCCTCCCGGGAGCTCTCCGACCGGGTCGAGTTCCACCGCTGGCTCGCCTGGCAGGTCGATCAGCAGCTCGCCGAGGCCCAGGGCGCGGCCCGGCAGGCCGGCATGCCGGTGGGCCTGATCCACGACCTGGCCGTCGGCGTCCACCCGGACGGCGCGGACGCCTGGGCGCTCCAGGACGTGCTGGCCGGCGGCATCTCCGTCGGCGCCCCGCCGGATGCCTTCAACGCCCACGGCCAGGACTGGGGCCTGCCGCCCTGGCGCCCGGACGCGCTGGCGGCGGCCGGCTACACCCCGTACGCGGAGCTGCTGCGCGCGGCGGCCCGGCACGCGGGCGCGGTCCGGATCGACCACGTGATGGGCCTGTTCCGGCTCTGGTGGGTGCCGGACGGCCACCCGCCGACCGAGGGCGCGTACGTGCGCTACGACGCCGAGGCGATGCTCGGCGTGCTGGCCCTGGAGGCGCACCGGGCCGGGACGGCGGTGATCGGCGAGGACCTGGGCACGGTGGAGCCGGGCGTCCGGGAGGAGCTGGCGGCGCGCGGGATCCTCGGCACCTCCGTGCTCTGGTTCGAGCGGGACTGGCAGGCGGCGGGGGAGATCCTCGCCCCGGACCGCTGGCGCCCGGGCTGCCTGGCCACCCTCACCACCCACGACCTGCCGAGCACCGCCGCCCGGCTCTCCGGCGAGCACGTCGAGCTGCGGCACCGGCTCGGGCTGCTGGCCCGTCCGCTGGGCGAGGAGCAGGAGGAGGCGGTGGCCGAGCTGGCGGACTGGCGGGCCGAGCTGACCGCGCGGGGGCTGCTCGCGCCGGGCGAGCCGCTGTCGATGCCGGTGCTGTACCGCTTCCTGCGCGCGACCCCGGCGGAGCTGGTCGGCGTCTGGCTGCCGGACCTGGTCGGCGATCCGCGCCCGCAGAACCTGCCCGGCACCTGGGACCAGTACCCGAACTGGCGCCTGCCGGTCGCCGACGGCGCCGGCGACCCGGTCACCCTCGACCGCCTGGCCGCCACCCCGGCCGCCCGCCTGCTCGCCCACCTGCTGGCCCCGCCCGGCGCCCACCCCGCCGTCTGACCCCGCCGTCCGACCCCGGCACCTGATCCCGGCACCTGATCCCGCCGCCTGCCCCCGGCACTGCGGACGGCCCCCTTCCGGAAGGCCGACCCCGACGCGCGGGGGGTCATAAGCGGCGGGTAAGTTGGAAACGTGGACAAGAGGAACGCTTTGCGAGCCGGCGCGGTCTCCGCAACGGTCACGCTGATGATGCTGCTGTCGTCGCCCGCCATGGCCCTCACCAGGGACGACGGCGACGACCCGGGTCCTGGCCTGAGCGTCGGCCAGACCATCGGCCTGTACGTGCTGATCCCGATCGCCGCCTTCGTGATCATCGCCGCCCTCGCGGGCCTGCCGTACGGCAAGGGCAAGGGCAAGAAGAAGTAACCACCGCGTCCACCAGGACCTGCACGACCCCGAAGGGGCACCGGAGATCTCCGGTGCCCCTTCAGGCGTTTCCAGCACCTTGACGGCGCCCGACGGCGCCCCAACGGAGCCCCGTCGGCGCCCGAAGGGACCCCGACCGGGGCCCCGACGGGCGCCCTCAGCAGGTCAGCGGCCGGCGCCCGCCGCCCGGTCGACCGCCTGGGCCTTGAGCGCGCGCTCGATCCCGGCCCGGGCCTCGACGACCTGGCGCCGCAGCGCCGGTGCCGGCTCGGCCTCGGTCAGCCACGCGTCGGTCGCGTCCACGGTGGCCTGCGTGACCTGCAGCGCCGGGTACAGCCCGCCGATGATCTGCTGCGAGATCTCGTGGCTGCGGGTCTCCCAGACCTCCTTGACGGCGGCGAAGTACTTGGCCGCGTACGGCGCGAGCAGCTCGCGCTGGTCGGACTGCTGGAAGCCCGCGATGGTCGCTTCCTGGACGTAGTTGGTGAGGGTGTCCGACTCGACGACGGCGGTCCAGGCCTCGGCCTTGGCCTCGGCGGTGGGCCGGGCGGCGCGGCAGGTGGCGGCGTGCTCCTGGCCGGCCGCGGTGTTGTCGCGGGCCAGCTCGGCCGTCACGGCGGCCTCGTCGGCGCGCCCGGTGGCGCAGAGCCGGGTGAGCAGGGTCCAGCGCAGCTCGGTGTCGACGGCGAGGCCCTTGATCTCGGTGGTGCCGTCGAGCAGGCCGGCGAGCAGGCCGAGCTGCCCGTCGGTGCGGGCGACGGAGGCGAGGGTGCGGGCCCAGGAGAGCTGGTGGTCGCTGCCGGGCTCGGCGGAGCGCAGGTGCTCCTCGGCGGCGTCTGCCCACTGGGCGAGGCCCTGCTCGCGCCAGTCGGGGTCGGTGTAGGCGTCGAGGGCGAGCCGGACCTGGCGCTGCACGGACTGCACGACGCCGATGTCGCTCTCCCGCCCGATGCCGGAGAGGGCGAGCGCCAGGTAGTCGCGGGCGGCGAGTTCGCCGTCGCGGGTCATGTCCCAGGCGGAGGCCCAGCACAGGGCGCGCGGCAGCGACTCGGTGAAGCCGCCGAGGTGCTCGGTGACGACGGCCATCGAGTCCTCGTCGAGCCGGATCTTGGCGTAGGAGAGGTCGTCGTCGTTGAGCAGCACGACGGCCGGGCGGTGCCGGCCGACGAGCTCGGGCACCTCGGTGCGCGGGCCGTCGACGTCGAGCTCGATCCGGTCGGTGCGCACCAGCGCGCCGTCGGCGAGCTCGTACAGGCCGATGGCGATGCGGTGCGGGCGCAGCACGGCCTCGCCCTTGGCGCCGGCGGGCAGCGCGGGGGCCTCCTGGAGGACGGCGAAGGACTCGATCTCGCCGTCGGTGTTCAGCGTGATGGCGGGCCGCAGCACGTTGATGCCGGCGGTCTCCAGCCAGGCCTGGGACCAGGTCCGCAGGTCGCGGCCGCTGGCCTCCTCCAGGGCCCCGAGCAGGTCGGCGAGCCGGGTGTTGCCCCAGGCGTGGCGCTTGAAGTAGGTCTGCACGCCCTGGAAGAAGGCGTCCTGGCCGACGTACGCCACCAGCTGCTTGAGCACCGAGGCGCCCTTGGCGTAGGTGATGCCGTCGAAGTTGACCTGGACGTCCTCCAGGTCGTTGATGTCCGCCATGATCGGGTGGGTGGAGGGCAGTTGGTCCTGCCGGTAGGCCCAGGTCTTCATCTGGTTGGCGAACGTGGTCCAGGAGTTCGGCCACTTGGAGTCGGGGGCCTCGGCCTGGCAGACGGCCTCGGCGAAGGTGGCGAAGGACTCGTTGAGCCAGAGGTCGTTCCACCACTCCATGGTGACGAGGTCGCCGAACCACATGTGGGCGAGCTCGTGCAGGATCGTCGCCGCGCGGGCCTCGTAGGCGGCGTCGGTGACCTTGGAGCGGAACACGTACTGGTCGCGCAGGGTGACGGCGCCCGCGTTCTCCATCGCGCCGGCGTTGAACTCCGGGACGAACAGCTGGTCGTACTTGGCGAACGGGTAGGGGAAGTCGAACTTCTCCTGGAAGTAGTCGAAGCCCTGCTTGGTGACGGCGAAGATGTCCTCGGCGTCCAGGAACTCGCGCAGCGAGGGGCGGCAGTAGACGCCCAGCGGCACCTTCTGGTCGCCGTTCTCGTAGGTGTCGAAGACCCCGACGTACGGGCCGGCGACGAGCGCGGTGATGTAGGTGGAGATCCGGCCGGTGGGCTCGAACGTCCAGACCTGCGCGGCGCCCTCGCCGACCGGGGTCGGGGTGGGCGAGTTGGAGACCACGACCCAGCCGGTGGGGGCGGTCACGGTGAACGCGAACGCGGCTTTCAGGTCGGGCTGTTCGAAGGAGGCGAAGACGCGGCGGGCGTCCGGCACCTCGAACTGGGTGTACAGGTAGGTCTCGCCGTCGACCGGGTCGACGAACCGGTGCAGGCCCTCACCGGTGTTGGTGTAGGCGCAGTTGGCGACGACGCGCAGCTCGTTCTCGGCGGCCAGGTTCGGCAGCGGGATCCGGCTGTCGGCGAAGCTCTCCGGGTCGAGCGGGGCGCCGTTGAGGGTGATCTCCTCGACGCTCGGTGCGACGAGGTCGATGAACGTGTCCGCGCCGGGGGTCGTGGCCGTGAACCGGACCACGGTGGTGGACCGGAAGGTGCCTCCTTCGCGGGCCGAACTCAGGTCGAGCTCGATGTCGTACGCGTCCACGTGGAGGAGGTCGGCCCGGGTGCGGGCCTCCTCGCGGGTCAGGTTGGTGCCGGGCACTCGCTGCACTCCTTCGTCAGGCTGATGGGGCGAATCCTCCCATGACCCAACGGACGGGCTCCCGGAATAATCACAGGCGGGGCGGGTCCGGACAGATCGCCCGTTCCCGCCCCGCCAGGACGGGCCCCGAGGGCCCGCGTTCGAGGAGTGCTCAGCCCCCCGCCGTCACTTCTTCCACTTGGTCAGCGGCGCGTCGGAGCTGCCGCGGCGGAAGGCGTAGACCGCGCTGCCGTCGTTGGAGAGGACGTACTCGGACATGCTCATCCCGATGTCCAGGCCGTTGGGCATGGCCATGGTGCCGAGGTCGGTCATCGAGCCGTCGGCCGGCGAGAGCGTCACCAGCCGGGCGGGCTTGTTGTAGCCCTGGCTGACGATGGCGCGGACCTTGCCGTCCTTGTCGGTGCCGGACACCAGCCGGATGTCCTGGCTGGACGTGGCGCTGGCGGCGGACCAGATCCGCTTGCCGGTGGTCAGGTCGTACGCGTTGACGGCCGACTTGGCGCCGGTGATCTGGGCGTACAGGGTGGTGCCGCTGACCACGTTCTGGGTGTAGGCGTCGGACTGGCCGGACAGCCGCAGGCTGTCCGCGCCGGGCTCCTTGACCGACATCTGGTTGCCGGGCTTGTTGCTCTTGTCGAACGGCAGGATGTAGTCGCCGTTGGGGCCGCTGCTCATCAGCAGCACCAGCGGCTGGTCCTGGACGACCTTGTCGATCCGCTCGATGCTGCCGGTGAGGGTGATCGGCGTGCTGGCGGCCTTGCCGCTGTCGGCGTCCACGACGACCAGCTGCGACTTCGGGCCGGAGCCGCCGTAGCAGCGGTCGCTGACCGCGATCTGGCTGCCGGCCGCGCGGCCGTAGAGGCTGCAGTCCTTGTCGCGCGGCTGGAACTGCCAGGCCGCCGAGCCGGTGTCGATGTTCAGGCCGCCGACCACGTTGCCGCCGATGGCGACCACCTTGTCGGTGACGCTGAGCGTCGGCGAGGACATCCGGTCGGTGGAGACCTTGACGCTCCAGAGCAGCTTGCCCTGGCTGACGTCGACGGCGCCGATGGTGGAGCAGTCGCTGTCACCGGTGTTGAAGGAGACGGCGGCGATGTTCTTCGAGTTGGTCGAGTAGGAGGCGGTGCACACCTCCTTGCTGCCGGCCGGGACCGGGATGTTCCAGGCCTCCTTGCCGTCGGAGGTGTTGTACGCCCGGATGCCGGTGCTGTCGGCGCGCACCGCGACCTTGTCGCTGCCCCAGATGCCGAGCAGCTGCGAGCCGCTGTCCCCGGTGGCGGCCTTGGGGGCGTTCCAGGCGATGTTGTACCCGGCCCCGCCGGTGTTGCCGCCGGTGCTGCTGCCGGTGGTGCCGTCGGCGGTCGGGGCGTTGGTGACGGTGCCTCCGGAGGTGGTGGTGCCGCCGGAGGTGGCGTTCGGCGTGGGGTCGGGGTCGTTGCCCTTGAGGAGCACGACCAGCCCGGCGACGATGGCGATCGCCAGGACGCCGCCGATGATCCCGCCCCACAGCATCACGGGGTTGCGCTGCTTGGGCGCGGGGGGCACCGGCGCGCCCGGGTAGTACCCGGGCTGCTGCTGCGGGTATCCGTAGCCGGCGCCGTAGGCCTGCCCGCCGTCCGGCGCGCCGTAGGCGCCACCGGGCATCGGGTCGTACGGGCCGACCGGCGCACCGGCCGGCGGCGGCGGAGCCTGGCTGGGGAAGGCGGCCGCGGTCGGCGCGTACGGCTGGTAGCCGGCACCGGCACCGGCACCGGCACCGGCACCGGCGGCGGGCGGCTGCGCGGGCGGAGCCGGCGGCTGGGCCGGCGGCGGTCCGGCGGGCGAGGCCGGGCGCGGGATAGCCGCGCCGTCGAGCTGTGTCATCTGGTCCGCCACGGCGGCCGGGTCCACACCGCCGGGCGGGCGCCCGAACGAGACGCCCCGATTGTCCTGCGGGCTGCTGCCCGACGCTTCGCCTGCCCCCGGCGTAGGGTGATCCCCTGCCATCTGATTCCCCGTCATTCCTGGAAGCGTCCCCCTGCCGATACCGCCCCGCGGTCCGGGGGGACGCGTGAGATAGGGCACCATGCTAGTGGCGAGTGTTTTTCGGTCGAACCCAGGACTCCGCAGGCCCGTTTCCGTCCGTTCCCCCGCGGCTTCCGGGCCCGCCGCCACCGGCCCCCGTCGTACCGCCCAGGTCCGATCCGCGCCGATCCACGGCACAGGCCCTACCCTTCAGGAGTTGAAGGGGACGTCCGGCGGAGGGGTCCCCGCCCTGGGAGGGTGGATCATGTCGACGGACACACCGGGCTCGCAGTCGTCCTTGCACCGGGCGAACCTGGAGCGGGTGCTGCGCGCGGTGCGGACGGCCGGTTCGCTGACCCAGGCCGAGATCGCCCGCGGCACCGGCCTGTCCGCGGCCACCGTCTCCAACATCGTGCGGGAGTTGAAGGAGAGCGGCACCGTCGTGGTCGCCGACACCTCCTCCGGCGGCCGGCGGGCGCGCAGCGTCTCGCTCAGCGGGGACGCGGGCATCGTGGTGGGCATCGACTTCGGCCACACCCACCTGCGGGTCGCGGTCGGCAACCTCGCGCACCGGGTGCTCGCCGAGGAGAGCGCCCCGATCGACGTGGACGTCTCCGCCGCGCAGGGCTTCGACCGGGCCGAGGCGATGGTGGAACGGCTGCTCCGGCAGGCCGGGTTCCGCCCGGAGAAGGTGATCGGCGTCGGCCTCGGCGTGCCCGGCCCGATCGACGTGGAGACCGGCGCGCTGGGCTCCACCGCGATCCTGCCCGGCTGGACGGGCATCGCCCCGGGCCGGGAGCTGGCCGAGCGGCTCGGCATGCCGGTGCACGTGGACAACGACGCCAACCTGGGCGCGCTCGGCGAACTGGTCTGGGGGGCCGGGCGGGGGCTGAGCGACCTCGCGTACATCAAGGTCGCCAGCGGGGTCGGCGCCGGACTGGTGGTCAACGGCCAGATCTACCGCGGGCCGGGCGGCACCGCCGGTGAGATCGGGCACATCACCCTGGACGAGGCCGGGCCGGTCTGCCGCTGCGGCAACCGCGGCTGCCTGGAGACCTTCGTGGGCTCCCGCTACCTGCTCTCCCTGCTGACCCCGACCCTCGGGCCGGACCTCACCCTGCCCCGGGTGGTCGAGCTGGCCCATCAGGGTGACCTCGGCTGCCGTCGGGTGATCGCCGACGCCGGCCGGCAGATCGGCACCGGCGTCGCCACCCTGTGCAACCTGCTCAACCCGCGCCGGGTGATCCTCGGTGGCGACCTCGCCGAGGCCGGTGAGCTGGTGCTCTCCCCGATCCGCGACTCGGTGGCCCGTTACGCCATCCCGAGCGCCGCCCGCCAGCTCTCGGTGGTCCCCGGCACGCTGGGCGGTCGGGCCGAGGTGCTCGGCGCGCTGGCGCTGGTGATGAGCGAGATGGGGGAGTCCGGGGCGCTGGGGCGCGGCTGAGCCGCCGCGGCCCGGATCGCGCCCGAACATTCATTCGTCAATCCAGGGTGACGCGCGACCCCCGGGCCGACCTCCGGGAATGGCGGTAACGGGTCGGTGGCACCGGCCGCGCCGCTCGGTGTCCGGCAAGCGGACATTAGACTCGACCGGTCGGCACCGGCCGCGACCGCCGGCCCGCCGCCAGACCGGGCAGCGACGCCCGTCGGACCGCCCGCGGTCCGCGAACACTGAACGAGGAGGAACGGGTGGCCCTGCTGACCCGCATTCGGGGACCGCGTGATCTCGACCGGCTCACGCCGGGACAGCTGGCCGCACTGGCCCAGGAGATCCGGACCTTCCTGGTGACCGAGGTCGCCAAGACGGGCGGCCACCTCGGCCCCAACCTCGGCGTGGTGGAGCTCACCATCGCGCTGCACCGGGTCTTCGACTCGCCGCGCGACCGCATCCTCTTCGACACCGGCCACCAGAGCTACGTCCACAAGCTGCTCACCGGCCGCCAGGACTTCTCGATGCTGCGGATGAAGGGCGGCCTGTCCGGCTACCCGTCCCGCGCCGAGTCCGAGCACGACGTGATCGAGAACTCGCACGCCTCCACCGTGCTCTCCTACGCCGACGGCCTGGCCAAGGCCAACAAGATCCTCGGCAAGCCGGACCCGGTCGTCGCGGTCATCGGCGACGGCGCGCTCACCGGCGGCATGGCCTGGGAGGCGCTCAACAACATCGCCGACGCCAAGGACCGCCCGCTGGTCATCGTCGTCAACGACAACGAGCGCTCCTACTCGCCGACCATCGGCGGCCTGGCCAACCACCTCGCCACCCTGCGCACCACCCAGGGCTACGAGCGCTTCCTCTCCTGGGGCAAGGACGCGCTGCAGCGCACCCCGGTGGTCGGCCAGCAGCTGTTCGAGACGCTGCACGGCGCCAAGAAGGGCCTCAAGGACTTCATCGCCCCGCAGGGCATGTTCGAGGACCTCGGCATCAAGTACATCGGCCCGATCGACGGCCACGACCTGACCGCCCTGGAGTCCGCGCTGACCAAGGCGCGCGGCTTCGGCGGCCCGGTGATCGTGCACTGCCTCACCGAGAAGGGCCGCGGTTACCACGCCGCGGAGAACAACGACGAGGACCGCTTCCACGCGGTCGGCAAGATCCACCCGGAGACCGGTCTGCCGATCCAGAACGCCGGCGGCCGGAGCTGGACCTCGGTCTTCGCCGAGGAGATGGTCGCGCTCGGCCACGAGCGGGACGACATCGTCGGCATCACCGCCGCCATGCTCCACCCGGTCGGCCTCGCGCCCTTCGCCGAGGCCTTCCCGGACCGCATCTTCGACGTCGGCATCGCCGAGCAGCACGCCGTCACCAGCGCCGCCGGCCTGGCCACCAACGGGCTGCACCCGGTCTTCGCGGTCTACGCGACCTTCCTGAACCGGGCCTTCGACCAGGTCCTGATGGACGTCGCCCTGCACAAGCTGGGCGTCACCTTCGTGCTCGACCGGGCCGGCGTCACCGGCGACGACGGCGCCTCGCACAACGGCATGTGGGACATGTCGATGCTGCAGATCGTCCCGACCCTGCGGCTGGCCGCCCCGCGCGACGCCGACCAGGTCCGCGCCCAGCTGCGCGAGGCCGTCGAGGTCAAGGACGCCCCGACCGTGGTCCGCTACTCCAAGGGCACCGTGGGCCCGGCCGTCCCGGCGGTCGGCCGGATCGGCGGCATGGACGTGCTGCGCGCCGCCGAGGAGCCGGGCGGCACGCACCGCGCGGACGTGCTGGTCGTCTCGGTCGGCGCGATGGCCGCCACCAGCCTGGAGGTCGCGGACCTGCTGGCCGCCCAGGGCATCACCGCCACCGTGGTGGACCCGCGCTGGGTCAAGCCGGTGGACGCCGTCCTGCCGGGCCTGGCGGCCGAGCACCGGGTGGTCGTCACGATCGAGGACAACGGCCGGGTGGGCGGTGTCGGCGCCGCGGTGGCGCAGGCGCTGCGCGACGCGGACGTGGATCTGCCGGTGCGCGACTTCGGGATTCCGCAGGAGTTCCTGGACCACGCGAGCCGGAACGAGATCCTGGCCGAGATCGGCCTGAACGCCCCGGACATCGCCCGAAAGGTGACGGCCCTGGTCGCCAGCCTGGACGCGGCTCGGGTCGAGGCCTGAGAACGGGCCCGGAACGCGTTCCACCGACGACTGTTCGTCGTAACTCCGTAACAGTTCGTCACGAAACAAGCTGACAATCGCACCGAAAGGCGGGACCGGCGCCGCCCGCGCCGATCCCGCCCGGTAGGTTGTCATCCGTGCCCACCCCCACCCGCTTCCGCCTCGCCGGACTGGCCGAGCGCCTGCCCGAGCGCGTCCGTACCCATGTGCAGACCGGGTACTGGACGAGGCTGGTGCCGGTGCTCGCGCTGGTCGCGCTGCTCACCCACATCCCGTCCTTCGCCCGGCCCGTCTGGAGCCCCGACGAGGGGTTCCTGGCCACCCAGGCCCGGATGCTGGCCGACGGCGGAGTGCTGTACGACACCGTGGTGGACCGCAAGCCGCCGTTGCTCCCCTGGCTCTACCAGGCCTGCTTCACGATCTTCGGCTCCGCCTCGCTGTGGCCGCTGCGCACCCTGGCGGTGGGCGCCCACCTGGTCACCGCGATCCTGCTGGCGTCCATCGCCCGCGGCCGCTGGGGCAACCGGGCCGGGGCCGGCGCGGGACTGCTCTACCTGCTGGTCTCCATCGGGCTCTCCCCGGAGGACACCCAGGCGGCGACCTTCGAGGTCTTCATGCTGCCCGCCATGGTGGCCGCGTTCCGGTACGCCGAGCGCCGCCGCTGGCTGGCCGCGGGCATCGCGGTGGCGCTCTGCTCGCTGACCAAGCAGACCGGCGGCGCGGTGCTGCTACCGGTGCTCTGGATGCTGTTCCAGGACGCCCGCCGGCGCGGGGTGCGCTGGCCGCCCGCCCTGTTCAAGATCGGCTTCGGCTTCATCCTGCCGATAGCGCTGGTCGCGGTCATCCTGACCAAGCCCAAGGGCTTCCTGTTCTGGGTGGTCACCGGCAGCGGGGACTACGCCTCCTTCGGCGGCGCCTGGCTCCAGATGATCGGCCGCGCGCTCGGCAACTCGGCCATCCTGGTCGCGGCCGGGCTGGGCTTCCTGCTCCCGGTCGGGCGCCGGCTCTGGCTCAAGCACCGCCACCGGCCGCTGCCCGTCGCCGGGGAGGAGCACGGCTCCACCGGGGACCTATGGGTCTGGCTGGCGTCCTCGGTCGTCGCGGTCAGCGTGGGCTTCCACTTCTTCGGCCACTACTACCTTCAGCTGATCCCCCCGCTGGTGCTGCTGGGCACCGGGGCGGTGGCCACCTCGGCGGTCCGCTGGAAGCCCGTCCTGGTGTACACCACGGTCGCCTCGACGGTCTTCTGGGCGCTGGCCCTGGCCTGGCCGGGGGAGCGGCTCAACCGCACCACCGAGGTCGCCACCGCGGTCGCCGCCCAGACCACCCCCAAGGACACCGTCCTGGTCTGGGGCATGCACCCCGAGCTGTACTGGCTGGCCGACCGAAAGCCCGCCACCCGCTACCTGACCGCCGGCTTCCTGACCAACTACAGCGGCGGCAAGGACGGCAACGCCAACGTGGGCGAGCAGTTCAGCGTCAGCAACGCCTGGCAGACCTTCGACAAGGAGCTCGCCGACAACCTGCCCGAGGTCGTGGTGGACGACTCCGGCATCGCCCCGTACCAGCCGGTGCTGGTCCCGCGGATCGAGAACCTGCTGGACACCCACTACGAGATGGTCGGCGTCTTCGCCGACACCGTGGTCTACCGCCTCAAGAAGAGCTGACCACCCCCCCCCGCACACGCCGGAGCCCCGGTGACCGTCCAGGTCACCGGGGCTCCGGCATGCGGTGGCGCTGCGCGTTACGCGGGCACCGAGGCCACGCCGGGGGCGAGGAAGCGCTTGCCGTTCACCCGCTCCGAGACGCCCTCACGGTCCAGGTACGGGGTGATCCCGCCCAGGTGGAAGGGCCAGCCGGCGCCGGTGATCATGCAGAGGTCGATGTCCTGCGCCTCGGCGACGACACCCTCCTCCAGCATCAGGCCGATCTCCTGGGCCACGGCCTCCAGGGAGCGGTTCAGGACCTGCTCCTCGGTCAGCACGGTGTCGCCGAAGGACAGCAGCTCCAGCACCTCGGGGTCGAGGACCTGCTTGCCGTCCACCCAGGTGTAGAAGCCGCGCTTGCCGGCCTTGACCACCTTGCCGAGGTTCTCGGAGACGGCGAACCGCTCCGGGAACGCGCCGTGCAGGGTCTCCGAGACGTGCAGCGCGATGGCCGGGCCGACCAGCTCCAGCAGCACGATCGGGGACATCGGCAGGCCGAGCGGCTCGACGCCCTTCTCGACGGTGGCGATCGGGGTGCCCTCGTCGATGATGGTCTGGATCTCGCCCATGAAGCGGGTCAGGATCCGGTTCACCACGAACGCCGGGGCGTCCTTGACCAGCACCGAGGTCTTCTTCAGCTTCTTCGAGACGCCGAAGGCGGTGGCCAGCGAGGCGTCGTCGGTCTGCTCGCCGCGGACGATCTCCAGCAGCGGCAGGATCGCGACCGGGTTGAAGAAGTGGAAGCCGACGACCCGCTCGGGGTGCTTCAGCTTCGAGGCCATCTCGGTGACCGACAGCGAGGAGGTGTTGGTCGCCAGCACGCAGGTCGGCGAGACCACGTTCTCCAGGTCCGCGAAGACGGTCTGCTTGACGCCCATCTCCTCGAACACGGCCTCGATCACGAAGTCCGCGTCGCCGAAGGCGGCGGCCTTGTCGAGCGAGCCGCTGACCAGGCCCTTGAGACGGTTGGCCTTGTCCTGGCCGATCCGGCCCTTGCCGAGCAGCTTGTCGATCTCGGCGTGGACGTAGCCGACGCCCTTGTCGACGCGCTCCTGGTCGATGTCGGTGAGGACCACCGGCACCTCCAGACGGCGGGCGAACAGCAGCGCCAGCTGCGAGGCCATCAGACCGGCGCCGACGACGCCGACCTTGTTGACCTGGCGGGCCAGCGACTTGTCCGGCGCGCCGACCGGGCGCTTGGCCCGGCGCTGCACCAGGTTGAAGGCGTAGATGCCGCTGCGCAGCTCGCCGCTCATGATGAGGTCGGCCAGGGCGGCGTCCTCGGCGTCGAAGCCGGCCTGGAGGTCGGAGTCCTTGACCTGCTGGATGATGTCCAGCGCCTTGTAGGCGGCCGGCGCGGCGCCGTGCACCTTGGCGTCGGCGACCAGGCGGCCCCAGGCGACGGCGTCGTCCCAGGCCTTGCCGCGGTCGATCTCCTCGCGCTCGACGACGACGTCGCCCTTGAGGACCTTGGCGGCCCACAGCAGCGACTGCTCCAGGAAGTCGGCCGGCTCGAAGATCGCGTCGGCGATCCCCAGCTCGAACACGTCCTTGCCCTTGAGCTGCTTGTTCTGGTTCATCGAGTTCTCGATGATGACCTTGATCGCCTTCGAGGGGCCGATCAGGTTCGGCAGCAGGGTGCAGCCGCCCCAGCCGGGGACGAGGCCCAGGAAGACCTCCGGCAGCGAGAACGCCGGGACGCCCGCGCTGACCGTGCGGTAGGTGGCGTGCAGGCCGACCTCGACGCCGCCGCCCATCGCCGCGCCGTTGTAGAAGGCGAAGGAGGGGACGGGCAGCGCGGCGATCCGCTTGAAGACCTCGTGGCCGCCCTTGCCGATGGCCAGCGCGTCCGCGTGCTCCTTGAGCAGCTCGACGCCCTTGAGGTCGGCGCCGACCGCGAAGATGAACGGCTTGCCGGTGACGGCGACGGCGACGACCTTGCCCTCGGCGGCCTCGGCCTCGACCTGGTCCAGCGCGGCGGACAGCTTCAGCAGCGAGCCCGGGCCGAAGGTGGTCGGCTTGGTGTGGTCGAAGCCGTTGTCCAGGGTGATCAGGGCCAGCTTGCCGGCCTGCAGCGGCAGGTCCAGGTGGCGCACGTGCGCGGTCGTGACGACCTCGCCCGGGAACAGTTCGGCGCCGTGCTGCAGCAGCTCAGTGGTGCTCGTCATGTTCACTTACCACCCTCGAGCTCGGACGACTTTTCCGCTCCGCTCCAGTGCGGGTTCTCCCAGATGACGGTCCCGCCCATACCGAACCCGATGCACATCGTGGTGAGGCCGTAGCGGACGTCCGGGCGCTGCTCGAAGCGGCGGGCCAGCTGGTTCATCAGGCGCACGCCGGAGGAGGCCAGCGGGTGGCCGAAGGCGATCGCACCGCCGTACGGGTTGACCCGCTCGTCGTCGTCCGCGATGCCGTAGTGGTCCAGGAAGGACAGCACCTGGACGGCGAAGGCCTCGTTGACCTCGAAGGCCTGGATGTCGTCGATGGTCAGACCGGCCTTGGCCAGCGCCTTCTCGGTGGCCGGCACCGGGCCGATGCCCATGACCTCGGGCTCCACGCCCGCGAAGGCGTAGGAGACCAGGCGCATCTTGACCGGGAGGCCGAGCTCCTCGGCGACGTCCTCGGCGGCCAGCAGCGAGGCGGTGGCGCCGTCGTTGAGGCCGGCCGAGTTGCCCGCGGTGATGTTGCCGTGCGGGCGGAAGGGGGTCTTCAGGCCGGCCAGGCTCTCCATCGTGGTGCCCGGGCGCATCGGCTCGTCCACGGTGGCCAGGCCCCAGCCGGTCTCGCCGACCTCGGGGTTGGTGTTGCGGATCGAGATCGGCACCAGGTCGGGCTGGATGTCGCCGTTGGCGTACGCCTTGGCGGCCTTCTCCTGCGAGCGCACGGCGTAGGCGTCGCAGCGCTCCTTGGTCAGGTGCGGGAACCGGTCGTGCAGGTTCTCCGCGGTCATGCCCATGAACAGGGCGGACTCGTCGACCAGCTTCTCGGAGACGAAGCGCGGGTTCGGGTCGACGCCCTCGCCCATCGGGTGGCGGCCCATGTGCTCGACGCCGCCGGCCACGACCACGTCGTACGCGCCGAAGGCGATGCCGCCGGCGGTGGCGGTCACGGCCGTGAGCGCACCGGCGCACATGCGGTCGATCGAGTAGCCGGGGACGGACTTGGGCAGGCCGGACAGCAGGGCGGCGGTGCGCCCGATGGTCAGACCCTGGTCGCCGATCTGCGTGGTGGCCGCGATGGCGACCTCGTCGATGCGCTCGACGGGCAGGTTCGGGTTACGGCGCACGAGCTCCCGGATGCACTTGACGACCAGGTCGTCGGCGCGCGTCTCGTGGTAGATGCCCTTCGGGCCGGCCTTGCCGAACGGGGTGCGGACGCCATCGACGAAGACGACGTCCCTCGCGGTACGAGGCACGGGGGCTCTCCTCCCAGGGACCAACATTTGAGGTGGGCAGGCTGCCGCCGGTGAAGACCCGAGCGGCGCCGCTCCACCGCCATGCTACCGGTCGGTAACCAACCTGCCCAGGCCTCACGGAGGGTTCACCCCGTGTGTCCCGCGACACGTCCGACCGGCGGGGTTCGAAAGACGGACCCCGGATACGCCGAAGGGGGCGCCGTCACAAGGACGGCGCCCCCTCCGGACACGCCCCGGGTCAGTCCTGGGCGGCCGCGGCCTCGGCGAACGCGGTGGCCATCACCGGCGCCACCAGGTCGACCTGCCACTGCCGGGCGCCGAGCCGGCGCAGTGCGGCGGCCACGCCCATGGCGGCCGGATCGGCCGGCGGCTCCCAGGAGACCCGGCGCACCAGGTCCGGGGTGATCAGGTTCTCGGCCGGCAGGTTGTGCCGCTCGGCGAGGTCCGCGACCGCGGCGCGCGCCCCGGACAGCCGGGCGGCGGCCACCGGGTCCTTCTCGGCCCAGGCCCGCGGCGGCGGCGGCCCGTCGTGCGGCGCGGAGGCCGGCGGCAGCTGGTTCTCCGGGACTTCCCGGCCCCGCTGGACGGCCGCCAGCCACTGCTCCAGCTGGCGCCGGTGGACCCGCGGCCCGAAGCCCTGGACGCCCTGCAGCGCGGCGATGTTCAGCGGCATGGCCAGCGCGGCGTTGACGATCGCGGCGTCCGAGAGCACCCGGCCCGGCGAGACGTCGCGCTCCTGCGCCAGCCGGTCCCGGGCCAGCCACAGCTCGCGCACCACGGCCAGCTGGCGGCGCCGGCGGACCTTGTGCAGCTGCGAGGTGCGGCGCCACGGGTCGGTGCGCGGTGCCGGGCGCGGTGCGGCGGCGATCGCCGCGAACTCCTCCAGCGCCCAGCCGAGCTTGCCCTGGGCGTCCAGCTCCTGTTCGAGTGCGTCGCGCAGCTCGACCAGCACCTCGACGTCCAGAGCGGCGTAGCGCAGCCACGGCTCGGGCAGCGGGCGGGTGGACCAGTCGACCGCGGAGTGCTCCTTGGCCAGGCTCAGCCCGAGCACGCTCTCGGTCATCGGCCCGAGGCCGACCCGGGCGAAGCCGGCGATCCGCCCGGCCAGCTCGGTGTCGAACAGCTGCCGGGGTCTCATGCCGACCTCGGCCAGGCAGGGCAGGTCCTGGGTGGCCGCGTGCACCACCCATTCGGTGTCGGCGAGGGCATCGCCCAGGCCGCTGAGGTCGGGGCAGGCGATCGGGTCGATCAGCGCACTGCCGGCGCCCACGCGGCGCAGCTGGATGAGGTACGCGCGCTGGCCGTAGCGGTAGCCGGAGGCCCGCTCGGCGTCGACGGCGACCGGTCCGGTGCCCCCGGCGAAGGCGGCGACGGTGGCGGCCAGCGCCTGCTCGTCCGCCACGACGGGCGGGATCCCCTCCTTCGGTTCGAGGAGCGGGACCGGGGCTGCTTCTTCTGGGATGGCTGCTACGGCGTCGGTCACCCACCAAGGGTACGACGGTCCTCGCGGCCGGGAGTGTTGTCGGACTGGTCAGACCGGGTCCGTGACTATGCCACGGGGCCCGGGCGGTGGCCGAGGGGCACGGCTACGGCGGCCGAGGAGGAAACGTTCCTCCTCGGCCGCCGTGGCGGGGCCGTCCGAGGACTCAGTGGATGATGCCGGTGCGCAGCGCGACCGCGACCATCCCGGCGCGGTCGCCGGTGCCCAGCTTGCGGGCGATCCGGGCGAGGTGGCTCTTGACGGTGAGTGCCGACAGGCCCATCGCCACCCCGATCGCCTTGTTCGACTGTCCTTCGGCGACCAGCCGCAGCACCTCGACCTCACGGCCCGACAGCTCGCGGTAGGCGGACTGCTGCGTGCCCGGCGCACCGGGTGCACCGGGGGCTCCGTGGGTTCCGTGGGCGCCCGGCGCACCCACGGCGCCCGGCATGCCCGGCATGCCGGGGCGGCGCATCCGCCCGGCCAGCCCGGCGGCGCCGAGCGGCAGGCCCGGGCGGCCGGGCATCGCCACGTTGGTGCGGGTGCCCGTGACGACGTATCCCTTGACGCCGCCGGCCAGCGCGCTGCGCACGGCGCCGATGTCGTCGGCGGCGGACAGGGCCAGGCCGTTGGGCCAGCCCGCGGCGCGGGTCTCGGCGAGGATGGTCAGGCCGGAGCCGTCCGGCAGGTGTACGTCGGCGACGCAGATGTCGCGCGGGGTGGAGACCCGGGGGCGGGCCTCGGCGATCGAGGACACTTCGATCACGTCTCGGACGCCGAGCGCCCACAGATGGCGGGTGACGGTGTTTCGGACACGGGGATCGGCGATGACCACCATGGCGGTGGGCTTGGTCGGCCGGTAGGCGACCACGTTTGCGGGGTGCTCAAGAAGGACCGACACCAGGCCTCCTGCGGGGAGTGGCGGACGGAACCCCGAGGGGGCGGTCGGAGTGTTCCGCGTTCGGAAAGGGTCACAGTCTGCTTCGGCAGCTACCGTGCCCGGCTTTAGCGAAAGATCACGATCTAGTGAGTAACAATACGGACAAATCGCGCATATGAGTGATGCGACCCGTCATGAATTCGCACAAAATCGATCAGATCTGGTGCTGATCGGTCGGTTTCAACCGGTTAATTGACCCAGAGCGGGATCGAAGTCACACTCCGTCAGCCCTGGGGGTGGCATCGGGGCCGCCGGGGCCGCCCGGCCCGGGGCGCCACTCCTCAGTGCGAACGAGGACGCCGCCGCGCGGGCATCGGGACCACCCCACCGAGTGACGGCACATCGGCCGGCGCCTGCGGGGCCGGCGAGGCCGGCGGCAGGCCGGCGCTGATGCACAGCAGGTCCCCCCAGGCCGCCAGGTGCCGCTCGAACCGGCCGTCGGCCGGCGTCCAGGAGGCCCGGATCTCGATCTCGGTCGAGGACGGGCGGTCCGCCAGCCCGCCGAAGTACTGCGAGGCGCAGTGGCTCACCGTGCCGGACGGCTCCGCGTACCCGGCCCCGTGCGCCTGCAGCGAGTCCAGCAGCCAGGCCCAGCCGACCTCCGAGAGCATCGGGTCGCCGGCCATCTCCGGCTCCAGCTCCGCCCGGGTCATCGTCACCACCCGGAACTCCCCGTTCCAGGCCTCCTGCCCGGCCGGGTCGTACAGCAGCACCAGCCGGCCGTCCGCCAGCTCCTCGCCGTCCACCTCCACCGAGGCGGTCACCGCGAACGCGTACGGGGCCAGCCGGCGCGGGGCCGGCGCGGGGGAGAGCTGGATCTCGGGCCGCAGCCGGGCGCCGTCGAGGGCCTCCACGGCGGCCCGGAACTCGCTCGGAGCCCCCTCCCGACCTGTTCCGCCACCTGCTCCGCCACCCTGCGCGGGGTGCCCGCCGACCGCTGCCATGACCCGAAGACTAGGTCGAAAACCGCGGTTAAGGCCGCAACTTCCGTCCGAGCGGCGTGCCGGAACGGCAAACCCGGCCAGATCTTGGAGGAACCGACGAGACCGGCCGGGAAGAGCGCCCCGAGGCGCATGCGAAGATTTGGACCGTGAGCGAGACTACGGCAGACACCACGGCGGCCACCCCCGACGGCCGGCCCACCCCCGCGCGCCGCGGCGCCGCGCACGACTCCGCGTTCCTGCGCGCCTGCCGGCACGAGCCCGTGCCGCACACCCCGGTGTGGTTCATGCGCCAGGCCGGCCGCTCGCTGCCGGAGTACCTGAAGGTCCGCGAGGGCATCCCCATGCTGGAGTCCTGCATGCGGCCCGAGCTGGTCAAGGAGATCACCCTCCAGCCGGTCCGCCGGCACAAGGTGGACGCGGCGATCTTCTTCAGCGACATCGTGGTGCCGCTCAAGGCCGTCGGCATCGACGTCGAGATCAAGCCCAACGTCGGCCCGGTCATCGCCGACCCGATCCGCACCGCCGAGGACCTCAAGCGGCTGCGCCCGCTGGAGCCCGACGACGTCCCCTACATCACCGAGGCCGTCGGCCTGCTGGTGGACGAACTCGGCGAGACCCCGCTGATCGGCTTCGCCGGCGCCCCCTACACGCTGGCCAGCTACCTGGTCGAGGGCGGCCCGTCCAAGAACCACGAGCACACCAAGGCCATGATGTACGGGCAGCCCGAGCTGTGGGCCGCCCTGGTCGACCGGCTCGCCGACATCACCTCCACCTTCCTGAAGGTGCAGATCGAGGCCGGCGCCTCGGCCGTCCAGCTCTTCGACTCCTGGGTCGGCTCGCTCGCCCCCGACGACTACCGCCGCTCGGTCATGCCGTCCAGCACCAAGGTCTTCGACGCCGTCGCCTCCTACGGCGTGCCGCGGATCCACTTCGGCGTCGGCACCGGCGAACTCCTCGGCCTGATGGGCCAGGCCGGCGCGGACATCGTCGGCGTCGACTGGCGGGTGCCGCTGAACGTCGCGGCCGAGCGGGTCGGCCCCGGCAAGGGCCTCCAGGGCAACCTCGACCCGGCCGTGCTGTTCGCGCCCACCAAGGTCGTCGAGACCAAGGCCCGCGAGGTGCTGCACGCCGCCCAGGCCCTCGGCACCAGCGGCCACATCTTCAACCTCGGCCACGGCGTCCTGCCGTCCATGGACCCGGACGCCCTCTCCCGTCTCGTCGCCTTCGTCCACGAGGCCAGCGCCCGCTGACCCCGGCGGCGGGCTCCCTCCCGGCCGGGAGGGAGCCCGCCGTGTTCAGTCCTCGCTCAGTCCTCGTTCAGTCCTCCGCGGGTCCTTCCTGCGGGCCGGACTTCGGGGGCGGCGCGGCCGCCGGGCGGCGCCGGCGCCACAGCCGGTACAGCAGCGCCCCCGGGACGCCCAGCACCAGCAGGAACGGCGCCACCGCCGCGAGCCCCACCGCCAGGGCGCGCACGATCGCCACCAGTACGTGCCAGCCGCCGCCCAGCGCGGAGCCGACCGACGCCCCGAAGCCCTCGCCGCCACCCTTCGGCGGTCCCGGGGTGGGCGTCGGCGAGGCGGCCGTACGGCGCACGTCCAGCGTGACGGTCGAGAGCGAGGTCTTGCCGGCCAGCTCCTTCTGCTGCTTCTGCAGCGACTCCAGATCGGCCTCCCGGCGGCTCAACTCGGCCTCCAGCGTGGTCACCTCGCTCAGCGACTTCGCCTGCCCCATCAGGGCCCGCACCCGCTCCACGCTCGCCTGCTGGGTCTGCACCCGGCTCGCCACGTCCGCGACCTGCTGGGTCAGGTCGTCCGCCTGGCTCCTGCGGGACACCACCTGGCCCAGCGCGGCCAGCTGGTCCAGCGTCTGCTGGTACGCGGCGGAGGGGATCCTCAGCGTCAGCTGGCCGCCCGCCTCGCCCCCCGCCGTGCTCCCCGGCCCGCCCTCCACCGCGCCGGAGACCGACTCGGCGCCGACGTAGCCGCCCGCGGCCGTCGTCAACTCCCGGGCCTTCGCCAGCACCTGGGCGACGTCCCCGGTCCGCAGCGTCAACTGCGCGGTGTACGCGATCAGCCGGTTGTCCGCGACCGGCTGGGCACTCGCCCCCGCCGCCGGCGCCGTCCCGGCGGCGCTCGGCGCGGCCGCCGGTGCCGCCGGTGCCGCCGGTGCGACGGCGTCCGCCTTCGCCGCCTCCCCCGCCCGGTCCGCACCGCCTGCGCTGCACGCCCCGACCAGCAGCACGCCCGCGGTCGCTACCGCCAGCGCCCCCGCCCCTGCCCGTCTCCCCATTCCGAAGCCCTCCCCAAGTCCGTTGTGAGATCTCCCCATTGGACGAAGGAACGCCCCGGGCGGACCCCGTCGGAAGGTCGCGACTCGATCACAGCTCGGCAGCGGACCGGACAACCTCGATGCCCGCCCGCCGCAGCAGCGCCGCCGTCACCCCGTCCCCGGGGCGCAGCTCCCCGGTGAACGTCCCGTCGTACACCCGCTCGCAGCCGCAGGACGGGCTGCGCGCCATCAGCACCGCCCGCCGCGCCCCCGCGGCCTCGGCCGCCGCCAGCGCCGCCCGGGCCCCGGCCACGAACTCCGCCGTACAGTCCGCGCCCGTCGCGTCCACCACCCGGGCCCGCCCGTCCAGCACGTCCGCGCCGTCCCCGCCCACGATCTCCGCCGCGGGCCGCGGGGTCGGCAGCCCGCCCGCCCCCTCCGGGCACACCACCACCGCCCGCCCCGCCTCGACCAGCCCCACCACGTCCGGCGAGGTCTTCGCCCGCCCGTCGTACCGACACGGCACCCCGGCCAGACACGCACTCACCACGATCGGTTCCATGGACCGAACCTTACGGGGCGTGCCCGATTCGCTACGTTGGGGCCAGGGATGAGCTGCCGGAGTGGATGTACGCACCCCGAGTCGAGGGCTGGTTCGCCGAGGATCTCGAACACCTGCCCGATGCGCCCAAGCACACCGAACTCATCGACGGCGCCCTGGTCTTCCGCAGCAGGCCCCAGTCGTTCTGGCACAGCCATGTCGGGTCGCAGCTGACCGCAGCACTGGACGGGCTGGTGCCGGCCGGGCAGCGGGCGACCGGGGGCATGACGATCACGCTGGACCGGCGCAGCCGCCTGGAGTCGGATGTGCTGGTTACCGATGCGGACTTCGACCCCGATCGGACCTGGTTCGCGCCCGGCGAGGTCCCGCTCGTGGTCGAGGTCGTCTCCCCGGAGTCCGCGCACCGCGACCGTACGGTCAAGGTCCGCAAGTACGCCGAGGCCGGGATCCCGCACTACTGGATCGTCGAGGAGGAGGACGGCCTGCCGGTCGTGCACGTCTTCGAGCTGGAGCCGGCGACGTCCTCCTACGTCCCGGCCGGGATCTTTCGCGGCAAACTCGAACGCCGGGTGCCGTTCCCGATCGCGATCGATCTGGACGGGCTGGTGCCGAGTGGCCGGCGTGCAGCGGATTGAGGGCCCGGTGTAAAGACCTGCGAGACTGCGAGGCATGTCGGATGCACAGGTCGTCGTCGTCGGTGGTGGGATCGCGGGGCTGGCTGCGGCCGCTTTTCTGAGCGGGGCCGCCGGGGGGCCGGTGCGGGCGCGGGTGACGCTGCTGGAGGCGTCGGAGCGGGTCGGCGGGAAGCTGCGGGGCGGCGAGGTCGGCGGGGTCCGGGTGGACCTGGGGGCCGAGTCGATGCTCGCGCGGCGGCCGGAGGCGGTGGAGCTGGCCCGGGCGGTCGGTCTGGGCGAGGAGTTGGAGCCGCCGACCACCGCGAAGGCCTCGATCTGGACGCGGGGCGCGCTGCGCCCGCTGCCGGGCGGGCAGGTGATGGGCGTCCCGGGCGATCTGGACGCGCTGGCGGCCTCCGGGGTGCTCACCGCCGAGGGGCTGGAGCGGGCCCGGCACGAGGGCGCCACCGAGGTCGGGGACGACGTGGCGATCGGCCGCTACGTCGCCGACCGGCTGGGCCAGGAGGTGGTGGACCGGCTGGTCGAGCCGCTGCTGGGCGGCGTCTACGCCGGGCGGGCCGAGGAGATCTCGCTGCGCGCCGCCGTGCCGCAGCTGCTGGCGATCGCGCGGGGAGGCGGCTCGCTGGTCGACGGGGTGCACGAGCTGGCCTCGCGGCCGAAGGTGGTCGGCACCCCGGTGTTCCAGGGCCTGCGCGGCGGGCTCGGCACCCTGCCGGAGGCCGTCGCCGCCGCCTGCCGGAAGGCGGGCGTGGACCTGCGCACCGGTACGGCGGTGGACGGGCTGCACCGCACCCCCGGGGGCTGGCGGGTGGTGACCGGCGGCGGCGAGGTGCTGCACGCGGACGCCGTGGTGCTGGCCGTCCCGGCGCCGGCCGCGGCCCGGCTGCTGCGCGCGGACGCGCCGGCGGCGGCCGCCGAGCTGGACGCCGTCGAGTACGCGGGCATGGCGCTGGTGACCCTGGCGTTCCGCCGGGCCGACCTGGCGGAGCCGCCGGCCGGCAGCGGGTTCCTGGTGCCGCCGGTGGACGGGCGGCGGATCAAGGCATCGACCTTCTCCTCCAACAAGTGGGGCTGGCTGGAGCGTTCCGCCCCGGACGCGTTCCTGCTGCGCACCTCGCTGGGCCGCTACCGCGAGGAGGAGGCGCTGGAGCTGCCGGACGAGGAGTTGGTGGCCCGCTCGCTGGCGGACCTCGGGGAGGCGATCGGCCTGACCGCCCGGCCGTACGACACCGCCGTCTCGCGCTTCCGGGCGGGTCTGCCGCAGTACCCGGTGGGCCACCTGGACCGGGTGGCCCGGATTCGGGCGGCGGCCGCCGGGGTGGGGGGACTGGCGCTGTGCGGCGCCGCGTACGACGGGGTCGGCATTCCGGCCTGCATCGGCTCGGCGGCCGCCGCGGTGGCGGCCCTCGACAAACTGTTGACCCCGGCAACCGGGGAAGGTTCCACGGAGAGGACAATGGGCGCATGACTGAGACCGTTGAGCGGCAGCCGGAGCAGCAGCCCGAGAAGAAGAAGGCGCGCGACCTGAACCAGGTCATCCGCTACACCATGTGGTCGGTGTTCAAGCTCAAGGGCACGCTGCCCGAGGACCGCACGGCGCTGGCCGCCGAGGTGGACGAGCTGTTCGCCCAGTTGGCCGCGAAGGACGTCACGGTGCGCGGCACGTACGACGTGTCCGGTCTGCGCGCGGACGCCGACCTCATGGTCTGGTGGCACGCCGAGGACTCGGACGACTTGCAGGAGGCGTACAACCGCTTCCGCCGCACGGGCCTCGGCCGCCAGCTGGAGCCGGTCTGGTCCAACATGGCGCTGCACCGCCCCGCCGAGTTCAACAAGTCGCACATCCCGGCGTTCCTCGCCGACGAGCGCGCGCGCGACTACGTCTGCGTGTACCCGTTCGTCCGCTCCTACGAGTGGTACCTGCTGCCGGACGCCGAGCGGCGCGCGATGCTCTCCGAGCACGGCCAGATGGCCCGCGGCTACCCGGACGTGCGGGCCAACACGGTGGCCTCGTTCGCGCTCGGCGACTACGAGTGGCTGCTCGCCTTCGAGGCGGACGAGCTGCACCGCATCGTCGACCTGATGCGCGACCTGCGCCCCTCCCGGGCCCGGCTGCACGTCCGCGAGGAGGTGCCGTTCTTCACCGGCCGCCGCAAGCCGGTCAGCGAGCTGCTCAACGGCCTGGCCTGAGTTCCGCGGGATCGGTGAACGGGGTCCGCTTCGGCGGGCCCCGTTTCGCGTGTCACGTCCGGTGGGGGCGGAGGGCGGCGCGCAGGCGGGGGTCGGGGAGGACGGCGGGGCCGTTCATGGCGACGGCGGTGAGCAGTTCGCGCTCCTCGTCGTCGGCGAGGCCGTGCTGGCGGGCCGGGCGGACCTCGCGCAGCACCTCCTGGCCGACCGGGGACGCCCAGCGGGTGTAGGGGTAGACGTCGACCCGGGCCATCAGCAGGGTGCCCGAGGTGAGCACCAGCGGCAGCGAGAACCAGGCGAGCGGGGCGACGGTGTCACCGCCGGTGAAGCCGGTGAGGGCCAGCGCGGCGGCCAGCAGGAGGAGCGTCAGCAGCAGTGCGTGCCGCACCTGCCGGACCACCAGGACGGTGCTGCGCTGGACCAGGGCCGGGGTGGCCAGGCCGGCCAGCGAGAGCCGGGCGCCGATCTCCAGGACGGTCGGGTGCTCGGCCATCGCCTGGCGCAGCCCGTCGGTGCGGCACTGGCCGTCGGGGCCGACGGTGACGATGACCGCGCGTTCCAGGCGGCTGCGGCCCCGGGGGTCGACCACCGTCGTCCAGCCGGTGTGCGCCAGGTGCAGCCGGCCCCGGCCGGTCATCAGGACGAGGGCGAGTTCGACCACCCGGTCCGGGCCGCCGGCCAGGTAGGCCGTCTCGTACAGCCCGATCCCGACGGCCTCGGGCGGGCGCAGACCGTCCGCCTCGGCCAGGGCGTCGGCGGTGGCGGTCGTCCGGACGAGCCGGAGACACGAGAGGACCGCCGCGACGCACGCCGGTATCAGGAACAGCAACCACATGGGCTTGTTGTATGCCTGGGCCGACGGCGCGGGGAACGGCTTCCCGGACCGCGATACCGAACTGTGACGTCAGGAGCCGCAGCCACCGCCGCCACCGCAGCTCGACGAGGACGACCCGCAACTGGACGAGGACGACCCGCAGCTCGACGAGGAGGAGCCGCAACTGCTGGAGCCGGAGCCGCAGCTGGAGGACGAGGATCCGCAGCTGCTGCTGCTTCCCCCGCAGCCGGAGGAGCCGGAGTGGGAGGAGCCGCACCAGGCCGTGGAGCCCCCGCAGGAGGACCCGGACGAGCTGCACGAGCTGGGGGGAAAGCTGCTGGAGGAGCCCGTCGAGGAGGAGGCGGCGTAGGAGCTCGCGGCGGCCGACTTCATCGCCTCGTCCTGGGCGGCCGCGGCCAGCATCGCGGACTGCAGCTCGTCGTCCTCCAGCCCGGCGGCGGCCAGCCCGCCGAGCGCGAGGGCGCCCAGCAGCACGCCGCCGGTCGTCTTCGGCGACAGGCCGGCGCTCGGCGTCCACGGCGTGCCGACCTTCATCAGGGAGAGCTGGCGCCGCCCGGCCGGGGTGATCCGGCCCTTGACCGGCCAGGTGACGAGCAGGCTCATCCCGCCGAAGACCAGGAGCACCACCGGGACCCACGGCGCGGGGCGGTCGGAGCCGGCGCCGCCGTCGTCCAGCACGTGGGCGAGGACGGTCGAGACGGCGACGCCGAGCAGCGCGAGCCAGAGCAGCCGCCGGGCGGTGCGGGCCCGCCGCAGCCGCTCGGGGCGGCGCATCAGGCCGCGGTCGGCGAGCCGGTTGCCGATCTCCTGCACGGCGGCGGAGCGCATCACGGCCCGGCGCAGCGGGGCGAGTTCACGGCTGCCGCCCGGGCCGACGGCGTCCAGGACGGCCTGGTCGACGGCGTCGTACGGCTTGTGCCCGGTGAGGGTGACCAGGCCGGCGCGGCTGATCACGGCCCGCTCGGAGAGGTGCATCCGGATCAGGGCGGTGTCGAAGACCCGGCCGGGGCCGCCGGACAGGAAGGCGGTGTCCATCAGCGGCAGGCCGCGGCCCGGCAGGCCCCGGACGTGTGTGACGTGGCCGACCCGATGCTTGGTCCGGGACGCGTACAGCGAGGCCGCCACCAGCAGGACGGCGGGGATGACGAAGTAGGTGTTGTGCCACATGGGCGGGTTCCCCCCGAAGGTGTGCGGTGAAGACGGGTGCTCAGCGCCTGCTCAGCGCCTGCTCAGTGCCTGCTCAGTGCCGCAGGGCTCGGCGCAGGCGGGCGAACGCGCCGGGCGGCCGCTCGGTGGCCGGGTGGAGCCACTGTTCCAGGGCCCGGCGGTGGTCGGCGGCGAGCGGGCCGCCGTCGGCGAGTGCCCAGGCGGCGAAGGCCCGGGCGTCGGTGCGGTAGCCGCCGGTCTGCGGGTGCCGGCGGGCGTAGTCGAGGAACAGCGGCCCGTACGGCCGGCCGAGCAGGCGGGGCAGTTCGGGGGCCACCTTGGCGACGGTGTCCCGCCGTTTGGTGGCCAGGCCGGTGGACTGGGCGCGGACCTGGTCCGGGTCGAAGCCGGGCGGGACTGGCCCGCCGGCCACCAGGGCGGCGAGCAGGTCCTCCTGGCGCCGCGCCAGCCGGGCGCGGGTGCCGCTCGGGCACGCGCCCGCCGCGGTCTCCCGGGGCTCGGTGCGGGGGGCCGGTGGGGCCGTCCGCGGGGTGCTCCCCTCCAGCACCCGGCGGATGGCGTCCAGTTCGCCGGCCAGCTCGCTGGGCGGCGGGAAGGCGGCGTCCCGTTCCAGCAGGACGCCGGGTGGTGCGACCCGTGCGCAGAGTTCGGCCAGGACCTCCAGCACCGGTTCGGTGACGGGGTGGGCGTGGGTGTCGTGCCAGACGCCGTCGACCAGGGTGCCGCCGGCGACGTGGACGTAGGCGAGCGCCTCCAGCGGCAGGCGGTCCAGTTCGGCGGCCGGGTCGATGCCGAGGTTGACCCGGTTGGTGTGCAGGTTGGCGACGTCGATCAGCAGCCGGACGCCGGTCCGCTCGACCAGTTCGGCGAGGAACTGCCCCTCGGTCAGCTCGTCGTCGGGCCAGGCCAGCTGGGCGGCGATGTTCTCCAGCGCGAGCGGCACCGGGAGGTGGTCCTGGGCGATCCGGACGTTCTCGGCGATCACCCGCAGCGAGTCCCGGGTGCGGGGGACGGGCAGCAGGTGGCCGGCCTCCAGGCCGCCGGCCCGGACGAACGCCAGGTGCTCGGTGACCAGCGGGGAGCCGAGGGCGAGCGCCGCCCCGGCGAGCTTGGCGAGCCGGGCGGGGTCGGGCAGGTCGGCGCCGCCGAGGCCGAGCGCCACGCCGTGCGGGATGACGGTGACGCCGCGGGCGCGCAGGACCTTCAGGGACTCGGGCAGGTGGTCGGCGCAGATGTTCTCGGCGACCACCTCGACCCAGTCCAGGCCGGGTTGGCGTTCGACGACGGTGTCGATCTCGCTGCGCCAGCCGAGGCCGACGCCGAGGCGGGGTGCGCCGCCCCGCGCCGGGGTGGCGGAGCCGGGCAGGTCCAGGGCAGGGGAGGTCATCGGTTCGCCCCCTTTCGGAGGGCCGGGTGGGGAGGCCGTCGGGTGGTGCGGGCTTCGTCGCCAGGACCGCGCGGCCGTGTTGCTGAGGATGTCCCCGGGTGGGGCGGCTGCCAAGCCCCGCCCGGTCTTCTCAGAGCATTATTTGAGCTTGCCGCCGCGGGGGTGAGGGACTTTGGTCCCGAGCCGGGGCCGTTGCCGCAGGTGAGGCGCACCGGCGAGGGAAAATTCGCAGGCGCCGGACGGGCGGGCGGGGCTAGCGTGGGAACCCATGACTTCTTTGACGATCCGTGACTTCCGCCCCGACGACGCCGAGGCCGTGGCCGCCGCCCACCGGGCCGGGCGCGAGCACCTGGTGATGACCTCCGAGGCCCTGCTCTGGATGAACGGCCGGCAGAGCCCGGGCGAGCACTTCCGCACCTTCGTCGCCGAGCTGGACGGCCGGGTGGTCGGCGCGGTGCGCTGTGCGGCGGTGCTCGGGACGACGACCGCCGGCGTCGGGTACGCCAACGGCAGCGTGCTGCCGCGGTTCCGGCGGCGCGGCGCGGCCACCGCGCTGCTGGCCGCGGCCGAACGGCACCTGGCCGGGCACGGGGTGAGCGAGCTGCACACCTGGCTGGACGACGAGCCCGCCTCGCTGGCCTTCGCCGCCGCCCGGGGCTACGAGCTCGGGCGCGCGGCGCAGTTCGGCGGACGGGACTTGGCGCTGCCGCTGCCGCAGGCGCCCGTACGGCCGGCTGGCGTCGAGCTGCGCCCGGCCGCCGACTGGGCGGCCGACCCGCGCCCACTGTTCCTGGTCGAGGCGGACGCCGTCCGGGACGAGCCCGGCGAGGTGCCGATGGACGCCCTGGAGTACGAGGACTGGCTGCGGGGCGATTGGGCCCGGCCGGACCTGGACCGGGCACTGACCGTCGTCGCCGTGGTGGACGGCGAACCGGCCGCGTTCAGCATGGCGCAGACCGACGGGGTGGACCGCTACTGGTCCGCGTTCACCGCCTGCCGCCGGGGGTTCCGCGGGCGCGGGCTGAGCAAGCTGGCCAAGCTGGAGTCGCTGCGCCTGGCGGCCGGGGCGGGCTACCGGCGCGCGTACACCTCCAACGACGAGACCAATGCGCCGATGCTCGCGATCAACGCGTGGCTGGGGTACGAGCGGTGCGCCGGGGAGCGCAAGGGGATCAAGCGCTTGAAGTGACGCTGGGTGCGGCAATCCTGACGGTCGGAATTGCCGCGAGGGGGGTATTTCCGGCCACGGAGGGGACTTAACCAGGGCACACAGTTCGTGGTCGAGTCTTTCTCCGTGGGGATGATATGGAGATCCTGCTCCAGGTGTTCATCGCATCGGTTCCGGCCGTGATCGGCTTCCTCGCGGCCCGCTCCCTCGCCCGGACCAGACTGTTCCTGCGCTACGGCTTCCTGCGGGCGCTGCTGGCGCCGTACAGCCGGGTGCAGATCATCACGCCGAGCATCGAGGTCGCGGAGTTCGCCTTCACCACGGACGGCTGCCAGCTGACCAGCCGCGGGCCGAAGAACGTGCTGTTCATGCCGATGGCCGAGGCCAGGGCGATAGCGGGGCTCACCGACCTGCTGCGGAAGGTCAACCGGAAGGCGACGATCGAGCTGGTGGTGGCCGGCGCGCAGGATCCGCGGATGCCGACGTTCTCGATCGGGGGCCCGAGCGTCAACTCCTATTCCGGCGGCGTGCTGGACGCGGTGTTCCCGGATTTCGCCATCGAGTACCCGGACGAGGCCCGTGCCCGGTGGGGCGCAATGACCTTCGAGGCGCTGTACAACCCGGCCGGGGAGCTGATCCGCGACCACGGCTTCATCTTCGTGACCCGCACGCCCCGGCAGGCGCCCTGCGTCGTGCTCTGCGGGGTGTTCGCCTTCGGCTCCGCGATGGCGGTGGAGGCGTTGACCGCGGCGAGCCGCAACTCCCCGCTGGCGGCGCTCTTCCGCTCGGGGGAGAAAGGATTCGTCGCGGTGGAGGGGCGGGTGATAGGCCTGGACACCGTCGACGTCACGGTCGAGGTCTGCCGCACCCTGCCCGCGCCCCGGTCCGACGTCCCGTCGGGATTCCGGGGCGAGGTGTCCACGGGTCGTCCCGACGGTTGAGACGATTGGTCTCGACCACAGGGGGCGAAACCGGACAGCTCGGGAGAGTCTGGGGCAGTAACTCCTGGCGGCCGTACAGGTTTTGCCCCGCCCCTGACACGCTTTGGGCATAATCGCGCACATGACGATCAACCGTGCGAACGTGAGCGCGATTGCCGAGGACCTGTACGTGTGGCTCCCCCCGAAGCGGGGCTGGGGCCTGGCCAACTGCGGACTGCTGGCCTCGGCGAAGACCGCGCTCTGGATCGACACCCCCTACGACCCCACCCTGGCCGGGGAGTTCCTCGCCGCCAGCCGCCGCCTGCTGCCGGCCGGGGTCGAGGTCGACCGGGTGATCGTCACCCACGCCAACGGCGACCACCTGTGGGGCGCCGGAGTCGTCCCGGACGCCGAGGTGATCTCCACCCGCGAGGCGCTGGAGCACATCCACTACGAGCCCACCCCGCAGCAGCAGCACGCCCTCGTCGTCGGCGGCGACCCGGACTCCCCGCTCGGCGGCTACCTCAGAGAGCACTTCGGACGGTTCGACTGGTCCGCCACCGACCCCGTGCACCCGGACACCGTCTTCACCGGCGAGCTGGAACTGCGGGTGGGGGAGTACCCGGTGCAGGTGACCGGCCTGCCCGCCGCCCACACCAGCGGCGACCTGATCGTCCACCTCCCGTACCAGCGCGCCGTCTTCACCGGCGACGTGATCTTCGGCTCGACCCCCGAGTACCCCGGCGACCACCCGGTGCACTGGGCCGGCCCGCTGGAGAACGTGATCACCGCCTGCGAGCGGATCCTGGCCACCGGCGCCGAGATCTTCGTCCCCGGCCACGGCCCCGTGCTCGACCGCGACGGCGTCCGCCACCACATCGCCTACCTGACGTACGTCCGGGAGCGCGCGCACGCCCTGCACACCGCCGGGATCCCCGCGCTGGACGCCGCCCGACGGGTGATCGCCGAGCAGCGCCACCCCGAACTCGGCCTGCCCGAGCGGCTGGTGCTCACCGTCGCCGCCGAGTACCGGCACCTGGACGGCACCGAGGTGCCGAACGTCCTGGAGGCCATGGGCCAGGTCGCCCAGGTGGCCCGCGAACTCTCCGAGGACGCCGCCCGCAGCCCGCGCCCGCGCGCCGCCGCCCGGGACTGACCGCCCGCCGCGCCCCGGCCGGACCACCACCGGCCCCCGGCCCGGCAGCAGCCGACCAGCCAGGACCCCCAGAGGACTCCCGAGGACTTCGATGACGCAGATCGCGCAGATTGCGCTGATCGCCCTGGCGCTGGTCGCCGCCGCGACGGCGGGCGTGCTCGCCCGCGGCCGGGCCCGGGCCCTCACCCGGGCGGTCGCCGCCGAGACCGCCCGCGGCCACGGCGAGGAACGCGCCCGCGCCGCCGAAGGCCGGCTGGCCCGCGCCGAGCAGCAACTGCGCGAGGCGCAGGAGGCCGCCCGGCGCGCCACCGAGGAGACCCACCACGCCGAGAGCCGCTACCGGGCCGCCGAGGAGCGCACCCGGGAGGCCGAGAGCCGCGCCCGCACCGCCGAGGACGCCACCCGGGAGACCGACCAGCGGGCCGCCGCCGCGAGCACCCGGGCCGGGGAGGCCGAACGGCGGCTCACCGTCGCCGAGGAGCACACCGCCGCCCTGCTCGCCGAGATCGGCCACCTCGCCCAGGAACGGGTGGCCGCCACCGCCGTCCGGCTCAGCCACGTCAATGCCCCGCTGGTCGGCCCGCTGGACTCGCAGGCCGTCGGCCCCGAGGCCGTCCGGGCGCTGCAGTCCGTCCTGGACGCCGCCTCCGCCGCCCTCACCGACGAGCGCGAACGCGTCGACGCCGCCGCCCGCGCCGCCATGCGCGGCGCCACCTCCCGGATCCAGACGCTGCTCTACCAGATCCAGAGCCTGGTCCAGCAGCTCCAGCACGACAACGACGACCCCCGGCTGCTGGAGGTCGACTTCCGCAACGAGGTCGCGCTGCGCCGGATCCAGACCGTCGCCGTGCTCTGCGAAGCCTGGCCCGGCCTGGCCCGCACCGACTCGCCGCTCGCCGAAGTGGTGGTCGGCGCGCTCTCCCGGGTGCCCGGCTACGCCCGGATCAAGGTCGCCAACCACCTGCGCGAGCAGCGGCTCGCCGTGGTCGCCCGGGCCGCCGAGCCGCTGGCCATCACCGTCGCCGAACTCCTCGCCAACGCCTCCGCCTACTCGCACCCGGAGACCGACATCCCGGTCACCGTCCAGCAGGGCGGCCGCGGCGCGCTGGTGATCATCGACGACAGCGGCATCGGCATGGACGACGACCAGCTGCGCCGGGCCCGCCGACTGCTGGCCGGCCCGCCCGACGTCCTGCTCACCGAACTCGGCAACCCGCCCAAGACCGGCTTCGCGGTGATCGGCAAACTGGCCCGCCAGTACGGCTTCTCCTGCCACATCGAGCCCTCGCCGTACGGCGGGATGCGCACCATCCTGCGCATCCCGGCCGCGCTGGTGACCGTCGTCGACGACGAGCAGCCGCTGTCGGTGCTCACCCCGCTGCCGCTGCGGGCCGGCGCCGGCCCGGCCCCCGCGCCCACCGTCCAGGCCGTCCCGCCGATGCGCGACGCCGACGAGGGCGACGGGCCGCCCCCGCTCGCCGACCGGCACAACCAGCCGGGCCCGCACCCCGCGCCCGCCATCCACGCGGTGCCCGACGCGCCGGCCGGCCCCGCCGACCCGGTCGACGACGGCACCGGCCTGCCCAGCCGGCGGCGCCGCCGACCGGTCACCGCCGACGGCCCCGGCGCCCCCGAGCCCGCCGCCAGGCCGTCCGCCGTACCGGCCGAGCCGCCCGCCCGGGCCCCCGAGCGGACGCCCGAGCGCGCCGCCGCCCACTGGCAGGCGCTCCAGGAGGGCACCGACTCCGGCCGCGCCGCCGTGGCACAGGCCGCCCGCGGGACCAGCCCGGCCAGCGAATCCAGCCCGACCGGCGGGAGCGGCCCGACCGCGGCCGCCCGCGACACCGGTGCCCGCACCACCGTCCGTCCGCCCGCCCCGACCCCCGAAGGAGCCGAGCAGTGACCAGCACGCCCAGCCCGACCACCACCGACGAGATCTCGTGGGTGCTGACCCCGCTGCTGGAGCTGCCGGGGGTGCTGCACGCGGTCATCGCCACCGGTGACGGCCTCGTCGAGGGAGCCTCCGACGGGCTCGACCGCGCCTCCGCCGAGCGGGTCGCCGCGATGACCGCCACCGTGCACGCCGCCGCCCGAGCGTTCACCAGCGCCTTCACCGACACCGAACGGCCCCGGCTGGCCCAGACCGTCGTCGAGTCCGACCTCGGCTACGCCGTCGTCGTCCCGGCCGGGGAGAACACCTCGCTCGCCGTGTTCACCTCCCCGGAGGCCCAACTCGGCAACGTGGCCTACCAGATGCAGGTGCAGGTCGCCGCCCTGGGCCGTGCCCTCGCGAGTCCGACCCGGCAGCAGGACACCACCGTCCGATCATGACCGCCGTACCCCGCAGGCGGATGGTGCCCGCCTACCTGGCCACCGGCGGCCGCAGCCGCCCCGGCACCGCCGGCTTCGACCGGCTCACCGTGCTGTTCGCGGACCGCACCGAACCGCCCCGCGAGCTGGAACCCGAACACCAGCGGCTCTGGGAACTGCTGCGCCCCGGCGCGCTGACCGTGGTGGAGGCCGCCGCGCACCTGTGCCTGCCGGTCAGCGCCACCGTCTTCCTCGCGGCCGATCTGGTCGAGGCGGGCTGCCTGCGCGCCCGCGCGCCGATCCCGCGCGCCCAGCAGACCGACCGCTCCATCGTCGAGAGGCTCCTCGTTGGACTCCGTGCGCTCCGGTAGCCCGGCCGACCGGCCGAGCCGGGTGGGCTACCTGCCCGACCGGGACCAGACGCTGATGAAGCTGGTGGTGGCCGGCCCGTTCGGGGTCGGCAAGACGACGCTCATCCGCACCCTCTCCGAGATCGCCACCCTGCACACCGAGGAGGCGATGACCGAGACCGGACGGCCGGTGGACGACCTGGCCGGCCTGCCCGAGAAGGCCACCACCACGGTCGCCGTCGACTTCGGCCGGCTGACCCTGCCCGGCAACCTCGTGCTCTACATGTTCGGCACCCCCGGCCAGCGCCGCTTCTTCCCGCTCTGGCAGGACATCGCCCGCGGCGCCCTCGGCGCGCTGGTGCTCGCCGACACCCGCCGGCTCGCCGACTCCTTCGAGATCATGGACATGGTCGAGGAGCAGGGCCTGCCCTACGCCGTCGCCGTCAACTGCTTCCCGGACGCGCCGGTCCACTCGATCGAGGTGCTGCGCGCCCACCTGGACCTGCACCCCACCACCCCGCTGCTGCTCTGCGACGCCCGCGAGCGCGGCGCCAGCCTGGACGCGCTGATCGCGCTGGCCGAGCACGTCCTCGACGGCCTGCCCGCCGCCCCCGCGAACGCCCCCGACCCCGTAGACCAGGTAGCGACCGTCCCTGCCGCCTCCGCCGCCGAGGAACGCCCGTGACCACCGACACCCGCCCGACCCCGATCTACGGCCCGGTCTTCGCCGCCGACCCGCAACTGGTCTACGACCGGCTGCGCCGCTACGGCGCCGTCGCCCCGGTGGAGATCGCGCCCGGCGTCGAGGCCCTGCTGGTCACCGACTACCAGGCCGCCCTGGACCTGCTGCGCGACACCGACACCTTCTCCAAGGACTCCCGCGCCTGGCAGCGCACCGTCGCCCCCGACAACCCGCTGCTGCCGGTGCTCGGCTACCGCCCGACCGCCCTGTTCAGCGACGGCGAGGTCCACGCGCGCTACCGCGCGGTGATCACCGACGGCCTCGCCCTGCTCGAACCGCACCGGCTCCAGCGCCGGGTCGCCGAGGTCGCCCACCAACTGGTCGACCGCTTCGAGGCGGCCGGCACCGCCGACCTGATCGCCGAGTACGCCCGCCAGCTGCCGGCCTTCGTCCTCACCACCTGGTTCGGTGTGCCCGAGGAGCACAGCGCCCGGCTGGTCGCCGGGATCGCCGGGATGATCGAGTCCACCGAGAAGGCCGTCGTCGCGTACGGGGACCTCGTCGCGGTGGTCACCGCCATGGTCGCCGAGCGGCGCGAGCGGCCCCGGCACGACCTCACCTCCTGGTTCGTCACCCACCCGGCCGGGCTGGAGGACGACGAGGTGATCCGGCAGATCACCCTCACCATGATCGCCGGGCACGAGCCGACCACCAACCTGATCGGCAACGCCCTGCTGCGCCTGCTCACCGACGCCCGCTACGCCGGCTCCCTCATCGGCGGCGCGATGACCGCCTACCAGGCGATCGACGAGGTGCTCTGGCACGAGCCGCCGCTGGCCAACCTCTCCGCCCACTACCCGCGCTACGACATCACCTTCCACGGCCGGGAGATCCCGGCCGGCACCCTGGTGCTGGTCTCCTACGCGGCCGCCAACTCGCAGGCCGCGCCGCCCACCGACGGCACCGAGCTGCGCAGCGGCGAGAGCGCCCACCTGGCCTGGGCGGCCGGCCCGCACGGCTGCCCGGCCCGTGACCCGGCGCTGCTGATCGCGATCACCGCGATCGAGCAGCTGACCAGCCGGCTCAGCGACCTGGAACTGGCCACCCCGGCCGAGGACCTGCTCTGGCGCCCCGGCCCGTTCCACCGGGCCCTGGTCCACCTCCCGGTCCGCTTCGCCCCGACGGCCTGAGCCCCGGTGCTCTGAGTGGTCCGAACCCGAGCGGTCCGAGCGGTTCGGGCCCTGGCGGCCGGGACGGACGAGGGCCCGGGTGTCCGTCCGTACGGAAACCCGGGCCCTCGCGGCGCGACCGGCCGGCGCTACTCGGCCGGCTTCAGCGTCAGCGAGACGCTGTTGATGCAGTACCGCTGGTCGGTCGGCGTGCCGTAGCCCTCGCCCTCGAAGACGTGGCCCAGGTGCCCGCCGCAGCGGGCGCAGCGCACCTCGACCCGGCGCATGCCGAGCGTGGTGTCCTCGATGTACTGGACCCGGTCCCCGGCCAGCGGCGCGTAGTACGACGGCCAGCCGCAGTGGCTGTCGAACTTGGTCTCGGAGCTGAACAGCTCCGCGCCGCAGGCCCGGCAGCCGTAGACGCCGACGGTCTTGGTGTCGGTGTACTCACCGGTGAACGGGCGCTCGGTGCCCGCCTCGCGGAGCACGTGGTACTCCTCGGGGCTCAGCTCGTCCCGCCACTCGGCCTCGGTCTTCTCGATCTCGTAGCTCATCACGGCTCCCGGTCGGGGTACGTCAGACGTTGGAGGCAACGTTCGAGAGGTGCTGCACGCTTCCCCGGATCTCCTCCAGGATGGCGGGGCCCAGGTTGGTGACGTCGCCGGCGCCCATGGTGAGCAGCAGGTCGCCGGGGCGGGCCAGGCCGGCCAGCACGGCGGGGGCGGCGGCGAAGGAGTGCTCGGCGGTGACGTCGGCGCCGGCCCGGTGGGCGGCGTCGATGATCAGCTCGCTGGTCACGCCGGGGATCGGGTCCTCGCGGGCCGGGTAGATGTCCAGCACCACCGAGGCGTCGGCCAGCGCCAGGGCCTGGCCCATCTCCTCGGCGAGCTGCTGGGTGCGGCTGAACAGGTGCGGCTGGAAGACCACCAGCACCCGGCCCTCGCCCTCCAGACCCTCCCGGATCGCCTCCAGGTCGGCGGTCATCTCGGTGGGGTGGTGGGCGTAGGAGTCGATCACCTGGACGCCGCCGGCCTCGCCCTTGAGCTGGAGGCGGCGCCGCACGCCGGTGTAGGCGCCGAGGGCCTTGGCCAGGTCGGCGGCCGGGACGCCCAGCGCGACGCCGGCGGCCAGCGCGGAGACCGCGTTGTGCGCGTAGTGCCGGCCGGGCACCGAGACGGTGAAGGACAGCTCGGCGCCGTCCAGCTCGACGGTGACCTCGCTGGTCATGCCGCGGGCGACCACCGAGCGGACCCGGACGTCGGCGTCCTCGGCGGCGCCGACGGTCACCACGGTGAGGCCCTCGCGGCCGGCCACCCGGGCGGTCAGCTCGCGGGCGCCGTCGTGGTCGGCGGAGACCACCAGGGTGCCGCCGGGGGTGATCCGGCCGACGAAGGTCTCGAAGGACTCGTAGATCTCCTCGATCGAGGCGTAGTTGGCGTGGTGGTCCAGCTCCACGTTGAGCACGATCGCCACCTCGGGCGCGTACTTGTGGAAGCTGCGGTCGCTCTCGTCGGCCTCGGCGACGAAGATCTCGCCGGCGCCGTGGTGGGCGTTGGAGCCGGGCGTGTCGAGGTCGCCGCCGATCGCGTAGGACGGGTCCAGGCCCAGCTCGCCGAGGGCGACGGCGAGCATGCTGGTGGTGGTGGTCTTGCCGTGGGTGCCGGCCACCGCCAGCGCCCGGCGGCCGCCCATCAGGGCGGCCAGCGCGTCGGAGCGGTGCACCACCGGGATGCCGCGCTCGTGGGCGGCGGCCAGCTCCGGGTTGTCGGCGCGGATCGCGCTGGAGACCACCACGCTGCTGGTGCCGTCCGGCACGTGCTCGGCGGCGTGGCCGACGTGCACGGTCGCGCCGAGGGCGCGCAGCGCGAGGACGGTCTCGGACTCCTTGGAGTCGCTGCCGGAGACGCTGGCGCCGCGCACCGCGAGGATCTTCGCCAGGCCGGACATCCCGGCGCCGCCGATGCCGATGAAGTGCGGGGCGTGCAGGTCGTGCGCGGCGTCGTTCAAGGCGGGGCTCCGTAGGGCGGGGGCGGAATGGTCGGGCGGACGGGATGGGGAATCGTCCTCGCGGGCGGACCGCAAGGACGATTCTGCACCACCGGCCGGGATCCCTAGGAGTCGCTGGCGAACAGCCGCAGCACCGGGACCCCCACCTTGTGCCGGGCCTGGGAGGCCCAGTCGCGGTGGAAGAACTCCTCCACGAAGTGCGGTGAGGTGAGCACCACCACCTCGTCCGCGCGGTGCTCCTCGACCGCCGTCCGCAGCCGGTCCAGCGGCTTCTCCTCGACCAGCTCGCCGACCGCCTCGGCCCCGGCCGCGCGCAGGTGGCGCAGGCTGTGTTCGAGCGACTCGGTGGCCACGGTCGGCCCGGACTCGGACTCGTCGTGCTCGTGCACCACCTTGTCGAGGTGGCCGAGCGCCACGTCGTCCAGCGCCCGCAGCAGCTCGTCCTGCTTGCCGCGCGGCTGCATCAGGACGACGAAGGAGACCTTCTCGTCGCTGTGGAGCGTGGTGACGAGTTCCACGTCCGCGTCGGAGAGAGCCTTTTCGATCATCAGTACCGTCTTGAACACGTGAGTCCCTTCCAGTGGCCGGCCCCCGGGCCCCGGCATCGCATTAACGGGATCACGACCCGTCGGTCACGGGGTCGGCGGACGCAGGTAGCGGGTGAAGAGGAATCCTTTCTGCTCGATCAATGAGACCAGCCGCATCCGCTGCACGTCAGGCATTTGCGCATCGCGGATGATGCGCGGCGCGTCGCCGCCCGTGATCAGCGGAGCCAGCGACAGGCACAACTCGTCCAGCAGACCCGCCGCCGCCAGCTGTCCCAGCAGCCGCGGGCCGCCCTCGCTCAGCAACCGCGTCCAGCCCCGCTCCGCCAGCGCCGACACGCCTGCCCGCAGGTCCACCGACCCCTCCCCGGCGAGCACCAGGTCGGCCACCTCGGCGACCGCCCGGCGGCGCTCCTCGGGCGCGTCCGCGGTGGTGATCACCACCGTCCTGACCAGCGGGGCGGTGAACAGCGGCGCGGTCAGGTCCAGGGTCAGCGAGCGGCTCACGATCGCGATCGCCGGAGCCGGGGCCTGCCCGGCCGCCGCCCGCGCCGCCGCGAACTCGGCCCGGGTCCGGGCCGGCCGGTAGCCCTCCGCGCGGACCGTCTCCGCGCCCACCAGCACCACGTCCGACAGCGCGCGCAGCACACCGAAGATCCGCTTGTCGGCGTCCCCGGACAGGCCCTCCGAGAGGCCCTCCAGCCTCGCCCCGCCGTCCAGACCGGCCACCATGTTGGCGCGCAGCCAGGGCCGCCCCCGATTCACCTGGTCGGGGTACGCGTAGACGGCGGCGAGCGACTCCAGCGAGGCCGGGTCGGCGACCGGCTCGCCCAGCGGGCTGATCAACTGTTGCATGCCCTCAGTCTTCCACCGGCCGCCGTCCCGAGGCGCTCTGCACCAGGCGTACCCTCTACTAACGTGCCAGCAGCCCCCCGCCCCGACACCGCGACCGAGTCCATAGCCGCCGCGAGCGCGGCCGGCTCCCCGATCGCGCTCGCCGACCGCCGCCCCGTCGTGCCCGCCGAGCGGCTGGTCGCCGAGATGGTCCCGCCGCCCCGGTTCTCCGACGTGAGCTTCGGGACGTACATTCCGGACCCGAACCAGCCCAGCCAGTACGAGGCCGTCCAGGTCCTGGAGCAGTTCGCCACCACCCTCGGCGGGGGAAACGGTTCCGCGCCCAAGCGCAGCTGGTTCCGCCGCTCAGCCCCGGCGCCCACCGGCCCGGCCGGCGTGTACCTCGACGGCGGCTACGGCGTCGGCAAGACCCACCTGCTCGCCTCGCTCTGGCACGCCGCCCCCGGCCCCAAGGCCTTCGGCACCTTCGTCGAGCTGACCAACCTGGTCGGTGCGCTCGGCTTCCAGCAGGCCGTCCGGACCCTCTCCGAGCACACGCTGCTGTGCATCGACGAGTTCGAGCTCGACGACCCGGGCGACACCGTCCTGGTCTCCACGCTGCTCACCCGCCTCGTCGACAACGGCGTCAAGCTCTGCGCCACCTCGAACACCCTGCCGGAGAAGCTCGGCGAGGGCCGCTTCGCCGCCGCCGACTTCCTGCGCGAGATCCAGGGCCTGTCCGCGCACTTCCGCCCGATGCGGATCGACGGCCAGGACTACCGCCACCGCGGCCTCCCGGACGCCCCGCCGCCCTACCCCGACGCGGCCGTCGACGCCGTCGCCGCCCGCACCCCCGGCGCCTCCCTGGACGACTTCGACACCCTCCTCGCCCACCTCTCCGCGGTCCACCCCAGCCGCTACGGCGCGCTGCTCGACGACGTCACCGCCGTCTGCCTGCGCGGCGTCCGCCAGGTCGACGACCAGTCCACCGCCCTGCGCCTGGTCGTCCTCGCCGACCGCATGTACGACCGCGAGCTCCCCATCACCGCCTCCGGCCTCCCCTTCGACCAGGTCTTCCCCGACGACATGCTCCGCGGCGGCTACCGCAAGAAGTACCTCCGCGCCATCTCCCGCCTGGTCGCCCTCGCCCGCGACAGCGCGAAGACCTGACCCCGTAACCCCCGCCCCGGCCGGGCGTTGCTCCCTAGCGGAGCAGAGGGGGGGACGCATGGCCGGTGGCGGGTGAGGCCGAGCATCTGCCCGCCGCCGACCACGACGTCTATGACCGGGAGGAGCAGCGGTGAGCAGCGGTTATCACACGCGGTGGGTCGTGCCGCCGGAGCATCGGGAGAGCGAGCAGTACCGGGCGGCTGGGCGGCGGATGGCGCTGGCCGAGGCCGTGTACGCCCGCCGATCCGCTCTCGGCTGGACGCTCGCCGAACTCGCGGAGCGGGCCGGGCTGGACGAGGCGACGGTCGAGAGCATCGAGGAGAGCGGTGTCGATCCGACCCTGCCGTTGATCGAACGCCTCGCCGCCGCGTTCGACTCGGTCGTCCGCATCGACCCGGCCCGCGAGCCCGCCATGAGGTTCGAGGCGCACGCGGCCTGAGGAAGCCGCACCGCTTGTCGGTGGTGGGTCGTACGGTGGACTCGTGCGACCCATCACGAGTATTGAGCGGTCAGTGACGCCCTTCGAGGTCGTCAGTCCCTTCCAGCCGAACGGGGACCAGCCGGCGGCGATCGCCGAGTTGGAGCGGCGGATCAAGGGCGGGGAGAAGGACGTCGTCCTGCTCGGTGCCACCGGTACCGGGAAGTCGGCCACCACGGCCTGGATGATCGAGCGGCTGCAGCGGCCCACCCTGGTGATGGCGCCGAACAAGACGCTGGCCGCCCAGCTGGCGAACGAGTTCCGCGAGCTGCTGCCGAACAACGCGGTCGAGTACTTCGTCTCGTACTACGACTACTACCAGCCCGAGGCGTACGTCCCGCAGACGGACACCTACATCGAGAAGGACTCCTCGATCAACGAGGAGGTCGAGCGGCTGCGGCACTCGGCGACCAACTCGCTGCTGACCAGGCGGGACGTGATCGTGGTCGCCTCCGTCTCCTGCATCTACGGCCTCGGCACCCCGCAGGAGTACGTGGACCGGATGGTCCCGCTCAAGGTCGGCGAGGAGATCGACCGGGACGTCCTGCTGCGCCGTTTCGTGGACATCCAGTACGCCCGCAACGACGTGGCGTTCACCCGTGGCACCTTCCGGGTCCGCGGCGACACCATCGAGATCTTCCCGGTCTACGAGGAGCTGGCCGTCCGGATCGAGATGTTCGGCGACGAGATCGAGGCGCTGTACACCCTGCACCCGCTCACCGGCGAGATCATCAGCCAGGACGAGTCGGTGTACGTCTTCCCCGCCTCGCACTACGTGGCCGGTCCGGAGCGCATGGAGCGGGCGATCACCGGCATCGAGAAGGAGCTGGAGGAGACGCTCGCCCGGCAGGAGAAGCAGGGCAAGCTGCTGGAGGCCCAGCGGCTGCGCATGCGCACCACCTACGACATCGAGATGCTGCGCCAGATCGGCACCTGCTCGGGCGTCGAGAACTACTCGATGCACTTCGACGGCCGCGAGCCCGGCTCCCCGCCGAACACCCTGCTCGACTACTTCCCGGAGGACTTCCTCCTGGTCATCGACGAGTCGCACGTCACCGTCCCGCAGATCGGCGCGATGTACGAGGGTGACGCCTCGCGCAAGCGCACCCTGGTGGAGCACGGCTTCCGGCTGCCCTCCGCGATGGACAACCGCCCGCTGAAGTGGGAGGAGTTCCTGGGGCGGATCGACCAGACGGTGTACCTGTCGGCGACGCCCGGCCCGTACGAGCTGTCCCGCGGCGACGGCCAGGTCGAGCAGATCATCCGCCCGACCGGTCTGATCGACCCGGAGGTGATCGTCAAGCCGACCGAGGGCCAGATCGACGACCTGGTGCACGAGGTCCGCACGCGGGTGGAGCGGGACGAGCGCGTCCTGGTGACCACGCTGACCAAGAAGATGGCCGAGGACCTCACCGACTACATGCTCGGCCTGGACATCCGGGTCCGGTACCTGCACAGCGACGTGGACACCCTGCGCCGGGTGGAGCTGCTGCGCGAGCTGCGCGCGGGCAGGTACGACGTGCTGGTCGGCATCAACCTGCTGCGCGAGGGCCTGGACCTGCCCGAGGTGTCGCTGGTGGCGATCCTGGACGCGGACAAGGAGGGCTTCCTGCGCTCCGGCACCTCGCTGATCCAGACGATCGGGCGGGCCGCCCGAAACGTCTCGGGCCAGGTGCACATGTACGCGGACCGGATCACCCCGTCGATGGAGAAGGCGATCGACGAGACCAACCGCCGCCGGGTCGTGCAGCAGGCGTACAACAAGAAGCACGGGATCGACCCGCAGCCGCTGCGGAAGAAGATCGGCGACATCCTGGACACCCTCGCCCGCGAGGACGTGGACACCGACGAGCTGCTCTCCACCGGCTACCGCGGGGCCGCCGGGAAGGGCAAGGCCCCGGTGCCGGCCCTGGGCATGGAGCGCAAGCAGGGCGAGAGCCTGCCGGCCGCCGAGCTGGCGGAGCTGATCCAGTCGATGACGGACCGGATGCACGCGGCCGCCGCCGACCTCCAGTTCGAGGTCGCGGCCCGGCTGCGTGACGAGGTGAAGGAGCTGAAGCGGGAGCTGCGCCAGATGCGGGAGGCCGGCGTGGCCTGAGCGGGGGCCGAGGGGGCCGAGGGGGGCTGAGGGGGCCGACGGGGGTCTGAGGCGGGTCGAGGCGGCCGCCGGGCCGGGCCGGTGTGACACCGGTCAAGCCCGGCGGTGTCTCAGCCTTGCCACAATGCGGCGACCGCCGGGAGGTGCGGGGTGCCGCAGGCCCTAGGCTGGCCTGCGGCATCGACCTCGGGACGGGGTGGTGCGACAGCAACAGGGGGCCTCAGCCGGGGGACGGCACGGGGTGTTCCACCGTGGCGCCGCGCGGGGAGCGACCGCGTGGCCGGGTAGAGAGGACAACGCCGTGTCGGTGAACCTTGCCAAGGGACAGCGGGTCAGTCTCCAGAAGGGGCCGGGCGGCGCGTTGACCGTGGTCCGGATGGGCCTCGGCTGGCAGGCCGCGCCGAAGCGGGGCCTGTTCGGCAGCCGCACCAGGACGATCGACCTGGACGCGTCGGCGCTCCTGTACGCCGAGAAGACCCCGTCCGACGTGGTGTTCTTCCAGCACCTGGAGAGCACGGACGGTTCCGTCCGGCACACCGGGGACAACCTGGAGGGCGGCTCCGGCACGGAGGACGACGAGGCGATCCTGGTGGACCTGCTGCACGTGCCGGCGCACATCACCCAGGTGGTGTTCACGGTGAGCTCGTACACCGGGCAGACCTTCGCGGAGGTGCAGGGCGCCCACTGCCGGCTGGTGGACGAGACCACGGGCGAGGAGCTGGCCCGGTACGAGCTGGCCGGGGGAGGGCCGCACACCGGGCAGATCATGGCGAAGGTGTTCCGTGACGGGGCCGGCGGCTGGGAGATGCAGGCGATCGGTGCGCCGGCCAAGGGGCGGACCTTCCAGGACCTGCTGCCGGCGATCGAGCCGTACCTCTGACGGCATCCCGGACGGCATCCTGGACGGGCGCCCCGGGCGTCATCTCTGACGGTTCTTTACCTTCTTTACCTTTCCTTGGGCTTCCTGTTACTCTCGATGGCAGCGGAGGGGAGTATTCCCCCGCAGTTGTCCCCGTCATCACGGGCGCCCACGAGCGGCGCCCCGGGGCGCTGGTCCGTGCGGACGCCCCGAGAGCGGGCCCGACGGGCGGAAGAGACCTCCGGCAGTGACGATGACTGTCTCGCCTACCTGCCGGAGGAGCAGTAGTGGACGTTTCCGTAACCATGTGGGTCACCACGATCGGTGTGCTGATCGCACTGATCGTGGCGGACTTCTTCATCGGAGGGCGCAAGCCGCACGAGGTCTCGATCAAGGAGGCCGGGATCTGGACCGCGGTCTGGATCGTGCTGGCGCTGATCTTCGGCGGGTTCCTCTGGTGGCACTCCGGCGCGCAGCCGGCCGGTGAGTTCTTCGCCGGTTACATCACCGAGAAGTCGCTCAGTGTCGACAACCTGTTCGTCTTCATCCTGATCATGGGCAAGTTCGCGGTGCCGAGGATCTACCAGCAGCGCGTGCTGATGTTCGGTGTGATCATCGCGCTGGTGCTGCGGGCGGTCTTCATCGCCGGCGGCGCGGCGCTGGTCACCCAGTTCTCCTGGGTGTTCTTCATCTTCGGCGCCTTCCTGATCTGGACCGCCTGGAAGCTGATCAAGGAGGCCCGGGCCGGCGAGGAGGAGGACGAGTTCGAGGAGAACCGCCTGCTCAAGTCGATCGAGCGGCGATTCCCGTCCACCGACACGTACCACGGCACGAAGTTGTTCATCCGGGAGAACGGCCGCCGGCTGATGACCCCGATGCTGATCGTGATGCTGGCGATCGGCACGACGGACGTGCTGTTCGCGCTGGACTCCATCCCGGCGATCTTCGGCCTGACCCAGGACCCGTACATCGTCTTCACCGCCAACGCCTTCGCCCTGATGGGCCTGCGTCAGCTGTACTTCCTGATCGGCGGCCTGCTGAAGAAGCTGGTCCACCTGTCGTACGGCCTGTCGGTGATCCTCGGCTTCATCGGCGTGAAGCTGGTGCTGCACGCGGCGCACGAGGCGGGCGCGAACGTGCCGGAGATCGGCATCCCGCTCTCGCTGGGCGTCATCGTGGTCGTGCTGGCCGTCACCACGGTGACCAGCCTGATCGCCTCGAAGAAGCAGGAACGGGCCGAGCGCGAGGCCCAGAAGCTGGACGCCTGACCCCCGCGTGACGGCCGAGGCCCCCGCGACCCGGAAAGGGTCGCGGGGGCCTCGTCGTGCCCGGTGCCCGGTGCCCGGTGCCCGGTGCCCGGTGCCCGGTGCCCGGAGGCCGAGGTCACCAGCCGCGCTCGCGCCACTCGTCGAGGTGCGGGCGCTCGGCGCCGAGGGTGGTGTCGCTGCCGTGGCCGGGGTAGACCCAGGCCTCGTCCGGCAGGACGTCGAAGATCTTCGCGTTGACGTCCCGGAAGAGGCTCGTGAAGGCCTCCGCATCGCCCCAGGTGTTGCCGACGCCGCCGGGGAAGAGGCAGTCGCCGGTGAAGACGTGCGGGTGGCCCTGCGGGTCGTCGTAGATCAGTACGATCGCGCCCGGGGTGTGCCCGACCAGGTGCCGGACGGTGAGTTCCACGTCGCCGACCCGCAGCTTGTCGCCGTCCGCGAGCAGCAGCTCGGTGGGCACGTCGACGCCCTCGGCGTCGTGCGCGCCGGCGGCGGTGCGAGCCCCCGTCACGGCGACCACCTCGGCGAGCGCGGCCCAGTGGTCGTGGTGCCGGTGGGTGGTGACGACGGTGGCGAGCTCGTCACCGACGGTCTCCAGCAGCACCGGGGCGTCGGCGGCCGCGTCGATCAGCAGCTGCTCGTCGGTGGCCCGGCAGCGCAGCAGGTAGGCGTTGTTGTCGTACGGGCCGACGGCCACCTTGGTGATGATCAGGTGCGCCAGCTCCCGCACGTCCGGCGGCCCGCCGACCTTGACCGCTCCGTGGTACGTCATGCGTCCGCTCCTCGTCCGGTGAAGGGGTTCAGGATCATCTTCGCGCCGTCAGCCCAGCGGGGGAAGCTGGGGGAGGGCGGTGTCGGGGGTGGTCCGCAGGCCGGCTCCGTCGGAGCGGCCGGAGAGCCAGGCGAGCAGGGAGCGGAGGGGGCCCTGGACGGTGAGGACGGGCTCGCCGGTGCCGATCAGGCCGATGTCCCCGGTGTCCTCGGCGACCAGCTCGACGCCGGGCAGGGCGGTGCCGTGCAGCTTGTTGGCGATCTTGTGGAACTCGGTGACGGCGAAGACCTCCGGCCAGTGCGCGGGGGTGTGGCCGGCGTCCAGGTCGACGTGGTGGTACTCGACCTCGGCGAGGCGCTTCCACGGGAGGTCGTGGGCGGGGAAGACGTAGCCGGTGCGGTGGCGGACCTCGACCGTCCAGGCTTCGGCGGGCAGCAGAGCGGCGGCCGCGGCGAAGCGCTCGCGGGAGTCGCGCAGGTCGGCGAGCTGGACGTCCACCGGGCGGGGCGCGCCCTCCTCGATCTGCCGGTCGCGGGCCTCGGTGCTGGCGTACTGCGGGATGTCGGTGCCGGTGCGGGCGCCGTCCAGCAGGTTGACCAGGGAGTCGGCGTTGCGGGCGAGGTGGGCCAGCACGTGACCGCGGGTCCAGCCGGGCAGGGCGGAGGGCTCGGCGACGGCCTCGGGCTTCAGCTCGGCGACGGTGTGCAGCAGGTGCCGGGTGCTCTCCTCGACCAGGGCCAGGTACTGCGCGGCGGCCTCGGCGGCGGTCTGCGGGTCGGTCATCGGATCGGCCTTCTGTGGGAGACGGCGCGTTGCCCGCGGGGGGCTCCGCTCGTTGACCAGCTGACGCTATCGCCGAATCCGACCGCTGAGCAGGGCCTTTTTCGGTCCGGGTACGGAGGGTTCGAGGGGCGCTCTCACTCGTTCGGGTGGACTCCGCTGGACACGGTCGATATTCGAACGTCTGAGCTAGTAGGCTGGCTGCCGCATCCTGGAAGAAGCACACATCTCCCCGCAAGTCCTCTCGCCCCGGAGAAAGGCGCCAGAAGCAGTGGCCGACCGCCTCATCGTCCGCGGTGCTCGCGAGCACAACCTCAAGAACGTCTCGCTCGACCTGCCCCGCGACTCCCTCATCGTCTTCACGGGCCTCTCCGGCTCCGGCAAGTCCTCGCTCGCCTTCGACACGATCTTCGCCGAGGGCCAGCGCCGCTACGTCGAGTCGCTGTCCTCCTACGCCCGCCAGTTCCTCGGGCAGATGGACAAGCCCGATGTGGACTTCATCGAAGGTCTCTCCCCGGCCGTCTCGATCGATCAGAAGTCCACCAACCGCAACCCCCGTTCGACCGTCGGCACGATCACCGAGGTCTACGACTACCTGCGCCTGCTGTTCGCCCGGATCGGCAAGCCGCACTGCCCGCACTGCGGCCGCCCGATCGCCAAGCAGTCGCCGCAGGCGATCGTCGACAAGGTGCTGGAGCTCGCCGAGGGCACCCGGTTCCAGGTGCTCAGCCCGGTGGTGCGCGAGCGCAAGGGCGAGTTCGTCGACCTCTTCGCCGACCTCCAGTCCAAGGGCTACTCGCGCGCCCGGGTGGACGGCGGGACGATCCAGCTCGCCGAGCCGCCGAAGCTCAAGAAGCAGGAGAAGCACACCGTCGAGGTGGTCATCGACCGCCTGACCGTCAAGGAGAGCGCCAAGCGTCGGCTCACCGACTCGGTGGAGACGGCCCTGCGGCTGTCCGGCGGCATGGTCGTGCTCGACTTCGTCGACCTCGCGGAGGACGACCCGGAGCGCGAGCGGATGTACTCCGAGCACCTCTACTGCCCGTACGACGACGTGTCGTTCGAGGAGCTGGAGCCGCGCTCGTTCTCCTTCAACTCGCCGTTCGGCGCCTGCCCGGACTGCTCGGGCCTGGGCAACCGGATGGAGGTCGACCCGGAGCTGGTCATCCCGGACCCGGAGCGCTCGCTGGAGGAGGGCGCGATCCACCCGTGGTCGGCGGGCCACGCCAAGGAGTACTTCCAGCGCCTGATCGACGCGCTCGCCGGGGAGCTGGGCTTCCGCACCGACATCCCGTGGGCCGGGTTGCCGGCCCGCGCCAAGAAGGCGCTGCTGTACGGGCACAAGCACCAGGTGCAGGTCAGCTACCGCAACCGCTTCGGGCGCGAGCGCTCGTACAGCACCGGCTTCGAGGGCGCCGTCCCGTTCATCCAGCGCCGGCACACCGAGGCGGAGAGCGACAGCAGCCGCGAGCGCTTCGAGGGCTACATGCGCGAGGTACCCTGCCCGACGTGCGAGGGCACCCGGCTCAAGCCGGTGGTGCTCGCGGTCACCGTCGAGGAGAAGTCGATCGCCGACGTCTCGGCGATGTCGATCAGCGACTGCGCCGAGTTCCTGGGCGCGATGAAGCTGAACGACCGGGACAAGCAGATCGCCGAGCGCGTCCTCAAGGAGGTCAACGAGCGGCTGCGCTTCCTGGTCGACGTCGGCCTGGACTACCTCTCGCTGAACCGCGCGGCCGGCACCCTGTCCGGCGGCGAGGCCCAGCGCATCCGGCTGGCCACCCAGATCGGCTCCGGCCTGGTCGGCGTGCTGTACGTGCTGGACGAGCCGTCCATCGGCCTGCACCAGCGGGACAACCACCGGCTGATCGAGACGCTGGTGCGGCTGCGCGACATCGGCAACACGCTGATCGTGGTCGAGCACGACGAGGACACCATCAAGACGGCGGACTGGGTGGTCGACATCGGCCCGGGCGCCGGCGAGCACGGCGGCAAGGTGGTGCACTCCGGCTCGTTGAAGGGACTGCTGTCCAACAAGGAGTCGCTGACCGGCCAGTACCTCTCCGGCAAGCGGTCCATCCCGATCCCGGCGGGCCGCCGCGACCGGGACAAGAAGCGCCAGCTGACCGTCCACGGCGCCCGCGAGCACAACCTCAAGGACGTCACGGTCGGCTTCCCGCTCGGCACCTTCACCGCGATCACCGGCGTCTCCGGCTCCGGCAAGTCGACGCTGGTCAACGACATCCTCTACACCCACCTCGCCCGGGAGCTGAACGGCGCCCGCAGCGTGCCCGGCCGGCACACCCGGATCACCGGCACCGACCTGGTGGACAAGGTGGTGCACGTCGACCAGTCGCCGATCGGGCGCACCCCGCGCTCCAACCCGGCCACCTACACCGGGGTGTTCGACCACGTGCGCCGGCTCTTCGCGGAGACGCAGGAGGCGAAGGTCCGCGGCTACCTGCCCGGCCGGTTCTCCTTCAACGTCAAGGGCGGCCGCTGCGAGAACTGCTCGGGCGACGGCACCATCAAGATCGAGATGAACTTCCTGCCGGACGTCTACGTGCCGTGCGAGGTCTGCCACGGCGCCCGGTACAACCGGGAGACGCTGGAGGTCCACTACAAGGGCAAGTCCATCTCCGAGGTGCTGGACATGCCGATCGAGGAGGCGCTGGCCTTCTTCGAGGCCGTCCCGGCGATCGCCCGGCACCTCAGGACGCTCAACGACGTCGGCCTCGGCTACGTCCGGCTCGGCCAGTCCGCGCCGACGCTGTCCGGCGGCGAGGCGCAGCGCGTCAAGCTCGCCTCCGAGCTGCAGAAGCGCTCCACCGGGCGGACGGTCTACGTGCTGGACGAGCCCACCACCGGCCTGCACTTCGAGGACATCAGCAAGCTGATCAAGGTGCTCAGCGGGCTGGTGGAGAAGGGCAACACGGTGATCGTCATCGAGCACAACCTCGATGTGATCAAGACCGCCGACTGGGTCGTCGACATGGGCCCCGAGGGCGGTTCCGGCGGCGGCATGGTGGTCGCCGAGGGCACCCCGGAGCAGATCGCCGCCGTCCCGGAGAGCCACACCGGCAAGTTCCTCCGGGACATCCTTCCGGGCGAGTTCGCGGACGCCCCGGTCGCCCCGGTGAAGAAGGCGCCGCGCAAGCGCGCCGCCGCGGCGAAGAAGTAGCGAAGAGGGAGCAGCGGCCCGCTCCGCCGCCCCACCCACGGGGGCGGCGGAGCGGGTGCCGCATAGACTTCCGTGGTCCCTCGTAGGAAGCCGAACCGCAGGAGCGCACCGATGTCAGAGGCCCCCGAGACCAGCCCCGCCACCTCCCGCCGCACCGTGCTCTGCGGCGCCGCCGCCGTACTGGCGGCCGGCGGCACCGTGGCGATCGCCGGCTGCGGTCCCTCCTCGGGTTCCTCGGGCTCCTCCGGCGCCGGCAGCGCGGCCAAGACCCCGGTGGACCTCGGCCCGGCCTCGGAGGTGCCGGAGGGCGGCGGCAAGGTCTTCCGCAACCAGAAGATCGTCGTGACCCAACCGACCGCGGGGGAGTACAAGGCCTTCAGCGCCGTCTGCACCCACGCCGGCTGCGTCGTCGACCAGGTGAAGAGCCAGCAGATCCAGTGCCCCTGCCACGGCAGCCGGTTCGCCATCGCCGACGGCGCCGTCCAGGACGGCCCGGCCCCCCGGCCGCTGCCCGCTTACGCCGTCACGGTCGACGGCGGGAACCTCAAGGTGACCCCGAGCTGAAGCAGTTGATCTCCACCCAGTCGATCTCGGCCCAGCCGGTCCCCGCCCGGTTGATCTCCCCTTCGCGGCCCCGGCTCCACTCGGTACGGTGGACCCATGGCTGACCCGAGCACCTACCGCCCGGCGCCGGGCGCGATCCCGACCTCACCGGGCGTCTACAAGTTCCGTGACGCCCACGGGCGGGTCATCTACGTCGGCAAGGCCAAGAGCCTGCGGCCGCGCCTGTCGTCCTACTTCCAGGACCTGGCCGGCCTGCACCCGCGCACCGCGACCATGGTCACCACCGCGGCCTCGGTGGAGTGGACGGTGGTGGCCACCGAGGTCGAGGCGCTCCAGCTGGAGTACTCCTGGATCAAGGAGTTCGACCCGCGGTTCAACGTCAAGTACCGCGACGACAAGAGCTATCCGGAACTCGCCGTCACCCTCAACGAGGAGTACCCGCGGGTCCAGGTGATGCGCGGGGCGCACAAGAAGGGCGTGCGCTACTTCGGCCCGTACGGGCACGCCTGGGCGATCCGCGAGACGGTCGACCTGCTGCTGCGCGTCTTCCCCGTCCGCACCTGCTCCAACGGCGTGTTCAAGCGTGCCCGGCAGGTCGGCCGGCCCTGCCTGCTCGGCTACATCGGCAAGTGCGCCGCGCCCTGCGTCGGCAAGGTCTCGCCGGACGAACACCGGGCGCTGGCCGAGGACTTCTGCGACTTCATGGCCGGGCGCACCGGCAACTACCTGCGCCGGCTGGAAGAGCAGATGCGGGAGGCCGCCGAGGAGATGGAGTACGAGAAGGCGGCCCGGCTGCGGGACGACATCGGCGCCCTCAAGCGCGCGATGGAGAAGAACGCCATCGTGCTCGCCGACGCCACCGACGCCGACCTGCTGGCCGTCGCCGAGGACGAACTGGAGGCCGCCGTCCAGATCTTCCACGTCCGCGGCGGCCGGGTGCGCGGCCAGCGCGGCTGGGTCACCGACAAGGTCGAGGACGTCGACACCGCCGGCCTGGTCGAGCACGCCCTCCAGCAGCTCTACGGCGGCGCCGGCCCGGACGAGCGCAACGAGACCGTCCCGCGCGAGGTGCTCGTCCCCGCGCTGCCCGAGCCGTCCGGTCCGGTCCGGGACTGGCTGAGCGGCCTGCGCGGCAGCCAGGTCGACCTGCGGATCCCGCAACGCGGCGACAAGAAGGACCTGATGGCCACCGTGCAGCGCAACGCCCAGCAGGCGCTGGCACTGCACAAGACCAAGCGCGCCTCCGACCTCACCACCCGCAGCCGCGCCCTGCAGGAGATCGCCGACGCGCTGGAGCTGGACTCGGTGCCGCTGCGCATCGAGTGCTTCGACATCTCCCACCTCCAGGGCGAGGACGTGGTCGCCTCGATGGTCGTCTTCGAGGACGGCCTGGCCCGCAAGAGCGAGTACCGGCGCTTCCAGATCAAGGGCTTCGAGGGCCAGGACGACGTCCGCTCGATGCACGAGGTGATCGGCCGGCGCTTCCGCCGCTACCTCCAGGAGCGCGAGCAGACCGGCGAGTGGGTCGTCCCCGAGGCCGACGACCCGGGCGCCGCCGCCGACGGCACCGGGGCCCCGGCCGGCCCGATCGACCCGGAGACGGGCCGCCCGCGCCGCTTCGCCTACCCGCCCCAACTGCTGGTCGTGGACGGCGGCCAGCCGCAGGTCGCCGCCGCCAAGCGCGCCCTGGACGAACTCGGCATCGACGACGTCGCGCTGTGCGGCCTGGCCAAGCGGCTGGAGGAGGTCTGGCTGCCCGGCGAGGACGACCCGGTCGTGCTGCCGCGCTCCAGCGAGGGCCTCTACCTGCTCCAGCGGGTCCGCGACGAGGCCCACCGCTTCGCGATCACCTACCAGCGCAGCAAGCGTTCCAAGCGACTCACCGCCGGGGAACTGGACTCCGTCCCGGGCCTCGGCGAGACTCGCCGCCAGGCGCTGCTCAAGCACTTCGGCTCGCTGAAGAGGCTCCGGGCCGCCACCGTCGACGAACTCTGCGCCGTACCCGGCATCGGACGCCGCACGGCGGAGACTGTTGCGGCGGCGTTGTCCTCCCGTACACCCGTCGCACCAGCGGTGAACACCGCCACCGGCGAGATCATCGAGGACGGGGCCGAACCGGCCGCCGAGCCGGTGGCCGCAGCATCCCAGACCGCACCATCCCAGGAGACGCCATGACGGCCGACGCCGACCGTCAGACGACGCGCCCAGCCCCCGCCCGCCTGTCCGGGCAGGGGAAGGGTGGTCGCGCCGTGCGCGTTCTCCCCAGCAGAAAGACCGAGAGCGGGGAACCGAAGTGACCGTGTCAGACGTGGCCGAGAACGCGCCGGAGCTGGTGATCATCTCCGGCATGTCCGGAGCCGGCCGCTCCACCGCCGCGAAGTGCCTGGAGGACCTGGGCTGGTTCGTGGTGGACAACCTGCCACCGGCCCTGATCCCGACCATGGTCGACCTGGGCGCCCGCTCCCAGGGCAACGTCGCCCGGATCGGCGTGGTCGTGGACGTCCGGGGCCGCCAGTTCTTCGACGACCTGCTCACCTCCCTCGACGAGTTGGAGAAGCGCGGCGTCCGGCTCAGCGTGGTCTTCCTGGACTCCTCCGACGACGCGTTGGTCCGCCGCTTCGAGAGCGTGCGCCGCCCGCACCCGCTGCAGGCCGACGGCCGGATCGTCGACGGCATCGCCCAGGAGCGCGACCTGCTGCGCGACCTGCGCGGCGAGGCCGACCTGGTGATCGACACCTCCAACCTCAACGTGCACCAGCTGCGCGCCAAGTTGGACGCCCAGTTCGCCGACCACGACGAGCCCGAGCTGCGCGCCACCGTGATGTCCTTCGGCTTCAAGTACGGCCTGCCGGTCGACGCCGACCTGGTGGTGGACTGCCGCTTCCTGCCCAACCCGCACTGGGTGCCCGAGCTGCGCGCCCGTACCGGCACCGACGCGGACGTCGCCGACTACGTGTTCCAGCAGCCCGGCGCCAACGAGTTCCTGGACGGCTACGCCGATCTCCTGCGCATCATCACCGAGGGGTACCGCCGCGAGGGGAAGCGCTACATGACGCTTGCCGTAGGCTGCACCGGTGGCAAGCACCGCAGCGTCGCGATGTCCGAGCGCCTGACCAAGCGTCTCGTCGCCGACGGAGTGGAGACGGTGCTCGTCCACCGTGACATGGGACGGGAGTGACCGCCGCCTCCTAGCCGGGCCGCCGGCGGGGCCGGTGGCCGCGGCGAGGAACGCGAGGTGAGTGTGGCGGGATATGTGCCCGGGCGGCAGCCGCAGAACAGGAGTGCCGACCGGGCGGGTGGCCCGGCCCGGCCGCCGGTCCCGAGCCGGCCGCGCAGCAGCCCCGCCCGGGCCAACCCGGCCCCCCGGATCACCGCGCTCGGCGGCGGCCAGGGCCTGTCCGCCTCGCTCTCCGCGCTGCGCCGGCTCACCAGCGACCTGACCGCCGTGGTCACCGTCGCCGACGACGGCGGCTCCAGCGGCCGGCTCCGCACCGAGCTGGGCGTGCTGCCCCCCGGCGACCTGCGCAAGGCGCTGGCCGCGCTGTGCGGGGACGACGACTGGGGGCGCACCTGGTCCGAGGTGATCCAGCAGCGTTTCACCGGCACCGGTGAGCTGGGCGGCCACGCGGTCGGCAACCTGCTGATCGTCGCGCTCTGGGAGAAGCTCGGCGACCCGGTGGCCGCCCTGGACTGGGTCGGCCGGCTGCTGAACGTCCAGGGTCGGGTGCTGCCGATGTCGGCGGTGCCGCTGGACATCGAGGCGACCGTGCGCGGCCACGACCCGGAGCGCCCCGGCGAGCTGTCGGCCGTCCGCGGCCAGGCCGACGTCGCGGTCACGCCCGGCACCGTGCAGTCGATCCGGCTGCTGCCGGACGGGCCGCCGGCCGTCCCGGAGGCGGTCACCGCCGTCCGGGAGGCGGACTGGGTGGTGCTCGGGCCCGGCTCCTGGTTCACCAGCGTGCTGCCGCACCTGCTGGTGCCGGAGCTGGCCAAGGCGCTCACCGAGACCCGCGCCCGCCGCCTGCTCACCCTGAACCTGGCCCCGCAGCCCGGCGAGACCGAGGGCTTCACCCCGCAGCGCCACCTGGAGGTCATCGCTGACCACGCCCCGGGCCTCGCGGTGGATGCGATCCTGGTGGACGAGCGGGCCGTCACCGGCGGCGCCTTCGGCCAGGCGGACCTGGCCGGTCTGGAGAAGGCCGCCGAGCGGATGGGCGCAGCCCTGGTCCTGGGCCGGGTGGCCCGCACCGACGGCACCCCGCGACACGACCCGGAGCTGTTGGCCGCCGCGTACGACCGGATTTTCCGGACACATGGAAGGATCGGGCCATGGCGATGACTCCAGCGGTGAAGGACGAGATCAGCCGGCTCCCGGTCACCAGGGCCTGCTGCCGCAAGGCGGAGGTGTCGGCGATCCTGCGGTTCGCGGGCGGGCTGCACATCGTGAGCGGCCGGATCGTGATCGAGGCGGAGCTGGACACCGGCGCGGCGGCGCGGCGGCTGCGCAAGGACCTGCTGGAGATCTTCGGACACTCCTCCGACCTCGTGGTGATGGCCCCCGGCGGACTGCGGCGCGGCAGCCGCTTCGTCGTCCGGGTGGTCAAGGACGGCGAACTGCTCGCGCGCCAGACCGGCCTCGTGGACGGCCGGGGCCGGCCGATCCGGGGGCTGCCCCCGGCGGTCGTCTCCGGGGCCACCTGCGACGCCGAGGCGGCCTGGCGCGGGGCCTTCCTGGCGCACGGCTCGCTCACCGAGCCGGGCCGCTCCTCCTCGCTGGAGATCACCTGCCCCGGCTCCGAGGCCGCCCTCGCCCTGGTCGGCGCGGCCCGCCGGCTCGGCATCCCGGCCAAGGCCCGTGAGGTGCGCGGCGTGGACCGGGTGGTGATCCGCGACGGCGACGCGATCGGCGCGCTGCTGACCCGGCTCGGCGCGCACGAGTCGGTGCTCGCCTGGGAGGAGCGCCGGATGCGGCGCGAGGTCCGGGCCACCGCCAACCGCCTGGCCAACTTCGACGACGCCAACCTGCGCCGCTCGGCCCGCGCCGCGGTGGCGGCCGGCGCCCGGGTGGCGCGGGCGCTGGAGATCCTCGGCGAGGAGGTGCCCGAGCACCTGGCCGCGGCCGGCCAGCTGCGGATGCAGCACAAGCAGGCCTCGCTGGAGGAGCTGGGCGCGCTCGCCGACCCGCCGCTGACCAAGGACGCGGTGGCCGGCCGGATCCGCCGCCTGCTGGCGATGGCCGACAAGCGGGCCTCCGAGCTCGGCCTGCCGAGCACCGAGGCCAACCTCACCGACGAGATGGCGATGAACTGACCGCACCAAGTGGCTGTTCCGCGGCCGGTGTCCGGATTCCGGGCACCGGCCGCCGCCGTGTCCGGACGGGATACCCGGACGCGCCCGGTGTGCGCAAATTGGTAGAGACCACTGGCCGGGACCAACTGCCCTGACCGCCAAGGACGGTCGGCCTGATTTCGCGCCACGCCAGGTCGTCGCACGTGGCGCGATGTGCCCTCCCAGGCCTGGGAGGGGTAGGGTCATAGGCGGTCGGGGACTTCCCAAATCTCACCCCCGTCGGCTTAGCTCCGGCGTACCTAACGAGGAGATCGGTTCGTGACGATCCGGGTAGGCATCAACGGATTCGGCCGCATCGGCCGCAACTTCTTCCGCGCGGTCAAGGCGCAGGGCGCGGACATCGAGATCGTCGGTGTCAACGACCTCACTGACACGAAGACCCTGGCTCACCTGCTCAAGTACGACACCACCCTGGGCACCTTCCCGGGCGAGGTCTCGCACACCGAGGACAGCATCACCGTCGACGGCAAGACCTTCCAGGTCAGCGCCGAGCGTGACCCCGCCAACCTGCCGTGGGCCGCCCTGGGCGCCGACATCGTCGTCGAGTCCACCGGCATCTTCACCAAGGCCGAGGCCGCGAAGAAGCACCTCGCCGCCGGCGCGAAGAAGGTCATCATCTCGGCGCCCGCGAGCGACGAGGACGTCACCATCGTCCTGGGCGTCAACGAGGACAAGTACGACGCCGCCAACCACTCGATCATCTCCAACGCCTCCTGCACCACCAACTGCGTGGCGCCGATGGCCAAGGTGCTGCACGAGAACTTCGGCATCGTCAAGGGCCTGATGACGACCGTCCACGCGTTCACCAACGACCAGGTGACCCTGGACTTCCCGCACAAGGACCTGCGCCGCGCCCGTGCCGCGTCGCAGAACATCATCCCGACCTCGACCGGTGCCGCCAAGGCGACCGCCCTGGTCCTGCCGGAGCTGAAGGGCAAGCTGGACGGCACCTCGCTGCGCGTCCCGGTCCCGACCGGCTCCATCACCGACCTGGTCGTCACCCTGGAGCGCGAGGTGACCAAGGACGAGGTCAACGCCGCCTTCCAGAAGGCCTCGCAGGAGGGCCCGCTCAAGGGCATCCTGACCTACACCGAGGACCCGATCGTCTCCTCGGACATCGTCAACGACCCGGCCTCCTGCATCTTCGACTCCCAGCTCACCATGGTCCAGGGCAACCAGGTCAAGGTGCTCGGCTGGTACGACAACGAGTGGGGCTACTCGAACCGCCTCGTCAACCTGACCTCCCTCGTCGGCGGCCAGCTCTGACGCAGCGGGAGCTGACGTGATGTAGGGGCGAGGGCCCGGCTGGCGCACTGTGCCGACCGGGCCCTCGCTCTGCGCACCAGGACTTTCCCAGGCGGCCCCTGCGCCGTGCCGCCTCTGCGCATCAACCATCTCCCCAGGAGAGCCAATCCCCGTGAAGACCATCGAAGACCTCGACGTCGCCGGCAAGCGCGTGTTCGTCCGTGCCGACCTGAACGTCCCGCTGGACGGCACCACGATCACCGACGACGGCCGGATCCGTGCCGTCGCCCCGACCATCGCCAAGCTCGTCGCGCGCGGCGCCCGGGTCGTCGTCGCCTCCCACCTCGGCCGCCCGAAGGGTGCGCCGGACCCGAAGTTCTCGCTGGCCCCGGCGGCCGTGCGCCTCGGCGAGATCCTCGGCAAGAACGTCGCCTTCGCCACCGACACCGTGGGCGAGAGCGCCGCGTCCACCGTGGCCGCGCTGGGCGACGGCGAGGTCGCGCTGCTGGAGAACCTGCGCTTCAACGCCGGCGAGACCAGCAAGGACGACGCCGAGCGCAAGGCCTTCGCCGAGCAGCTGGCCGCCCTCGCGGACCTGTATGTCGGCGACGGCTTCGGCGCCGTGCACCGCAAGCACGCCTCGGTCTACGACCTGCCCGGCCTGCTGCCGCACGCGGCCGGCGACCTGATCGCCACCGAGGTCGGTGTGCTCAAGAAGCTCACCGAGGAGGTCGCGCGCCCGTACGTGGTCGTGCTCGGCGGTGCCAAGGTCTCCGACAAGCTCGGCGTGATCGACAACCTGCTGAAGAAGGCCGACCGGATCCTGATCGGCGGCGGCATGGCGTACACCTTCCTCAAGGCCAAGGGCCACGAGGTCGGCATCTCGCTGCTGCAGGAGGACCAGATCCCGGTCGTCCTGGACTACCTGAAGCGCGCCGAGGCGACGGGCGTCGAGTTCGTCCTGCCGGTGGACGTCCTGGTGTCGGCGGAGTTCCCCGACCTCAAGACCAAGGCCCCGGCCAACCCCTCGCTCGTCGCCGCGGACGCGATCCCGGCCGACCAGGAGGGCCTGGACATCGGCCCGAAGACCCGCGAGCTGTACGCGGCGAAGCTGGCCGACGCGGGCACCGTGTTCTGGAACGGCCCGATGGGTGTCTTCGAGCACCCGGACTACGCGAACGGCACCAAGGCCGTGGCCCAGGCGCTGCTCGACAGCGACGCGTTCACCGTGGTCGGTGGCGGCGACTCCGCCGCGGCCGTCCGCATCCTGGGCTTCGACGAGAACGCATTCGGACACATCTCGACCGGCGGTGGCGCCAGCCTCGAGTACCTGGAGGGCAAGACCCTCCCCGGTCTCGCCGCCCTGGAAGGCTGAAAGCAATGACTGAGCGTCTCCCGCTGATGGCGGGCAACTGGAAGATGAACCTCAACCACCTTGAGGCCATCCAGCACACCCAGAAGCTGGCCTTCGCGCTGGCCGACAAGGACTACGCGGCCGTCGAGGTCGCCGTCCTGGTGCCGTTCACCGACCTGCGTTCGGTGCAGACCCTGGTCGACGGCGACAAGCTGAAGATCAAGTACGGCTCGCAGGACATCTCGCAGCACGACTCCGGTGCCTACACCGGCGAGGTCTCCGGCCCGATGCTGGCCAAGCTGAAGTGCACCTTCGCGGTGATCGGCCACTCGGAGCGCCGCCAGTACCACGGTGAGGACGAGGCGATCGTCAACACCAAGGTCAAGGCCGCCTACCGGGCCGGGATCACCCCGATCCTGTGCATCGGCGAGCCGCTGGACGTCCGCAAGGCCGGCACCCACGTCGAGCACACCCTCGCCCAGCTGGACGGCGCCCTGGCGGACATCCCGGCCCACCAGGCCGAGTCCATCGTGGTCGCCTACGAGCCGGTCTGGGCGATCGGCACCGGCGAGGTGGCCACCCCGGAGGACGCGCAGGAGGTCTGCGCCGCCATCCGCAGGCGGATCGCCGAGCTGTACGACGCCGAGCTGGCCGACAAGGTCCGCGTGCTGTACGGCGGTTCGGTGAAGTCGTCGAGCGCGGCCGGCCTGATGGCCAAGCCCGACATCGACGGCGGCCTGATCGGCGGTGCCTCGCTGGACGCCGACGAGTTCGTCAAGATCGTGCGCTACCGTGAGCAGGCAGTAGGCTAACGCCGCTGCAGCAACGTAGGCTTTGGGGCCGGACCGCCGTCAGCGGTCCGGCCCCGTCGCCGAAGATACGAGAGAGTTGGTCCCGTCGTGGTTCTCGGGTTCTCGATTGCCCTGATCATCTTCAGTCTGCTGATGATCCTGCTGGTGCTGCTGCACAAGGGGAAGGGCGGCGGCCTGTCGGACATGTTCGGTGGCGGCGCGATGTCCACCGGCGGCGGCTCGGCGGTGGCCGAGCGCAACCTGGACCGCATCACGATCGTGGTCGGTCTCGCCTGGTTCGCCTGCATCATCGTGCTGGGCCTGGTGCTGAAGTACAAGAGCTGACGTAACCCTGACGCCCCGTCGCCCGAGCGCCTATCCTGGGACGGTCGGGGGCGGAGGCGATGGCGGTGGACGCTTAACTCCTGCTTACACTAGGACGACTTTCGCCACCGACGCGCACCGCGGAGGGTCGGCGCACCAGCACGCAGGGAGTCAGACCGTGGCAAGTGGCAACGCCATCCGTGGCAGCAGGGTCGGAGCGGGCCCGATGGGCGAGGCGGAGCGCGGCGAGTCCGCCCCGCGCAACCGGATCACCTTCTGGTGTGCCAACAAGCACGAGACCCGGCCGAGCTTCGCCGCCGAGGCCGTCATCCCGGACACCTGGGACTGCCCGCGGTGCGGATTCCCGGCCGGTCAGGACGAGCACAACCCGCCCGCGCCCTCGCGCAACGAGCCGTACAAGACCCACCTCGCCTACGTCCGCGAGCGGCGCACCGACGCCGACGGCGAGGCGATCCTCGCCGAGGCGCTGGCCAAGCTGCGCGGCGAGATCTGACCCGGACGACAGACAGCGAAGGGCGCCACCGTCGAGGACGGTGGCGCCCTTGTGCGTTGCCGGGCCCGTTACGCCGAGGCCGGCGGGTACAGCTGGGGCGGGATCTGCTCCGCCGCGGCCCGGTCCAGCAGCCACAGGGTGCGGCTGCGGCCGTACGCGCCGGAGGCGGGCGCCTGGAGCTCGCCGGGGCCGGACAGGGCCATCGCGACCGCGTCCGCCTTGTCCGCGCCGGCCGCCAGCAGCCAGACCTCGCGGGCCGCCCGGATCGCCGGGAGGGTGAGCGAGACCCGGGTCGGCGGGGGCTTGGGGGCCCCGCGCACGCCGATCACGGTCAGCTCCGTCTCCCGCACGCCCGGGTGCTCGGGGAAGAGCGAGGCGACGTGGGTGTCCGGGCCGACGCCGAGCAGCAGCACGTCGAAGGCCGGGACGCCGAGCCGGTCGCCCGGGCCGGACGCCTTCACCAACTCCTCCGCGTAGCGGGCGGCGGCGGCCTCCACGTCGGAGCCGTCCGCACCGTCCGAGGCGGGCATCTCGTGCACCCGCGCCGGGTCGAGCGGGACGGAGTCCAGCAGCTCGGCGCGGGCCTGGACGGCGTTGCGGTCCGGGTCCCCGGCGGGGACGAAGCGCTCGTCGCCCCACCAGAGGTCCAGCCGCGCCCAGTCGACCGCGTCGCGCGCCGGGGAGGCGGCGATCGCGGCCAGCAGGGCGTTGCCGTTGCGCCCGCCGGTGAGCACCACCGAGGCGGTGCCGCGGGCGGCCTGGGCGTCCACGATCCGGGTGATCAGCCGGGCCGCGGCCGCCTGGGCCATCAGCTCCTTGTCCCGGTGGACGACCAGCTGCGGGGTCGCGTTGGTCATGCGCTCCCCTTGGCGGCGCGCTTGGCGGGCTTCTTGGCGGGAGCCTTCTCGGCGTCCTCGGGCACGTCCTCGGACGCGGCCTCGGACGCGACCTTGGCGGTCACCCGGGCGGGGTTGGCCACCGCGGCCTCGGCGACCGCCGCGCGGGCGACCCGCTCGGCCGCCGCCGTCTCGGCGGTGTCCGGCTCGCGCAGCCGGTCGACGGGCGTGCGCACGGCCGTCGCGTAGATGTCGTCCGGGTCGAGCCGGCGCAGCTCCTCGGCGATCAGCTCCGAGGTCTCGCGCCGCTTGAGCGCCACCTGGCGGTCCGGGGAGCCGGCCATGGAGAGCGTGCCCATCAGGCCGTCCGGGCGGTCCAGGGTGATGTCGCCGTCCTTGGTGCGCAGGTGCACCGCGGTGATGCCGGGGCCGCCGGTGACGACCCGCTCGACCGGCACGTGCAGCCGGTTGTGCAGCCAGAGGCCGAGCAGTTCGACGCTGGGGTTGTAGGACTCGCCCTCGACCACCGCGGAGGTGATCGTGACCGGCCGCTGGTCCAGCGCGGCGGCCAGCATCGAGCGCCAGCCGGTGATCCGGGTCCAGGCCAGGTCGGTGTCGCCCGGGGTGTAGCTCTGGGCCCGCTGGGCGAGCTGGCCGACCGGGGACTCGGCGGTGACGGCGTCGGTGATCCGGCGCTGGGCGAGCGCGCCCAGCGGGTCCTGCGCCGGGTGCAGCGGCGCGTTGTCGGGCCACCAGACGACGACCGGGGCGTCCGGGAGCAGCAGCGGCAGGACCACCGACTGGGCGTGCGCGGCGAGTTCGCCGTGCATGCGCAGGATGACCGTCTCTCCCGAGCCGGCATCGGTGCCGACCAGGATCTCGGCGTCCAGCCGGGTCTCGGCGCGGGCCCGGGGCGAGCGCCCGGCGCGCTTGATCACCGCGAGGGTGCGCGAGGGGTGCTCGCGGGAGGCGTCGTTGGCGGCCTTGAGGGCGTCGTACGCGCTGCCCTCGTCGGTCACGATCACCAGGGTGAGCACCATGCCGGCGGCGGTGGAGCCACTGGCCCGGCGCGCCTCCATCAGCGCGGCGTTGATCTTGCTGGACGTCGTGTTGGTGAGGTCGATCTTCATGGCCGGCGCCAGCTCCTGCCGTCTCGTGCGAGCATCTCGTCCGCCTCGGCCGGGCCCCAGGTCCCCGCGGAGTACTGGGCGGGCTTGCCGTGGGTGTCCCAGTACTTCTCGATCGGGTCGAGGATCTGCCAGGAGAGCTCGACCTCCTGGTGACGCGGGAACAGGTTGGCGTCGCCGAGCAGCACATCGAGGATGAGCCGCTCGTACGCCTCCGGGCTGGACTCGGTGAAGGACTCGCCGTAGGCGAAGTCCATCGTGACGTCCCGGACCTCGAAGGAGGTGCCCGGCACCTTGGAGCCGAACCGCACCGTCACGCCCTCGTCCGGCTGGACCCGGATGACCAGGGCGTTCTGCCCCAGCTCCTCGGTCGCGTAGGAGTCGAACGGCAGGTACGGGGCGCGCTGGAAGACCACCGCGATCTCGGTGACCCGGCGGCCCAGCCGCTTGCCGGTGCGCAGGTAGAACGGGACGCCCGCCCAGCGGCGGTTGTTGATCTCCAGCTTGATCGCCGCGTAGGTGTCGGTCTTGGAGTCCGGGTCGATGCCGTCCTCGTCCAGGTAGCCGACCACCTCCTCGCCGCCCTGCCAGCCGGCCGCGTACTGGCCGCGCACGGTGTGCCGGCCGAGGTCGGCCGGGAGCTTGACGGCGCTGAGCACCTTGAGCTTCTCGGCGACCAGCGCCTTCGGGTGGAAGGACGCCGGCTCCTCGATGGCGGTGAGCGCCATCAGCTGGAGCAGGTGGTTCTGGATGACGTCGCGGGCGGAGCCGATGCCGTCGTAGTAGCCGGCCCGGCCGCCGATGCCGATGTCCTCGGCCATGGTGATCTGCACGTGGTCGACGTACGACCGGTTCCAGATCGGCTCGAACATCTGGTTGGCGAAGCGCAGCGCCAGGATGTTCTGGACCGTCTCCTTGCCCAGGTAGTGGTCGATCCGGAAGACCTCGTCCCGGGGGAAGACCTCGTGGACGATCCGGTTCAGCTCCTGGGCGCTCTCCAGGTCGTGGCCGAAGGGCTTCTCGATGACCGCGCGGCGCCACGAGCCCTGCGGGGGGTCGGCCAGGCCGTGCTTCTTGAGCTGCTGGACGACGGTCGGGAAGAACTTCGGCGGGACGGACAGGTAGAAGGCGAAGTTGCCGCCGGTGCCCTGCGCCTTGTCCAGCTCGATGATGGTCTCGCGGAGCTTGTCGAAGGCGTCGTCGTCGTCGAAGGTGCCGTGGACGAAGCGCATGCCCTTGGCGAGCTGCTGCCAGACCTCCTCCCGGAACGGGGTGCGGGCGTGCTCCTTGACCGCGTCGTGGACCTCCTTGGCGAAGTCCTCGTCGTCCCACTCGCGCCGGGCGAAGCCGACGAGAGAGAAGCCCGGCGGCAGCAGACCGCGGTTGGCCAGGTCGTAGATGGCCGGCATGAGCTTCTTGCGGGACAGGTCGCCGGTGACTCCGAAGATGACCAGACCGGACGGCCCCGCGATGCGCGGGAGCCGTCGGTCGGCCGGGTCACGAAGCGGGTTGACGGGGGCCGGCGGGAGATCGTCCGCGTCCGACTCCGAGGTCAACTCGGGGAAATCAGTGCTCACTTGTTGGGCTCCGCTTTCGTGCGCTGGCTGTGTGAGCGAACGGTCACTTCTCGCCGGCGAAGGAGGCGAGCGAGGCGGTGACGGTGTCGAGCAGCTCGTTCCAGGACTGCTCGAACTTCTCCACGCCCTCGTCCTCCAGCACCTGGACCACGTCGTCGTAGTCCACGCCGGCGGCGGCGATGGCGTCCATCACGGCCTTGGCGTCGGCGTAGTTGGGGACGATGGTGCCGCCGGTGACCACACCGTGGTCGGCGGTGGCCTCCAGGGTGGCCTCGGGCATGGTGTTGACCGTGCCGGGGGCGACCAGCTCGGTGACGTACAGGGTGTCCGGCAGGGCCGGGTCCTTGACACCGGTGGAGGCCCACAGCGGGCGCTGCGGCTTGGCGCCGGCGGCCTCCAGCGAACGCCAGCGGGCGCTGCCGGCGGACTTGCCGTCGACCGAGCCGAAGACCTCCTCGTACGCCTGGTAGGCGAGGCGGGCGTTGGCCAGGGCGGCCTTGGAGCGCAGGTCCCGGGCGTCGCCGCCGATCTTCTCCAGGCGCTTGTCGATCTCGGTGTCCACGCGGGAGACGAAGAAGGAGGCGACCGACTCGATCTGGGAGAGGTCCAGGCCCTTGGCCTTGGCGGCCTCCAGGCCGGTCAGGTAGGCGTCGATGACGGCCTTGTAGCGCTCCAGCGAGAAGATCAGCGTGACGTTGACGCTGATGCCCCGGCCGATCACCTCGGCGATCGCGGGCAGGCCGGCCTTGGTGGCGGGGATCTTGATGAAGACGTTCGGGCGGTCGACCAGCCACCACAGCTGCTTGGCCTCGGCCACGGTGGCCGCGGTCTCGTGCGCCAGGCGCGGGTCGACCTCGATGGACACCCGGCCGTCGCGGCCGTTGGAGGCGTCGTAGACCGGGCGCAGCACGTCGGCCGCGTCACGCACGTCCGAGGTGGTGATCATGCGGACGGCCTCGTCGGTGGTGACCTTGCGGACGGCGAGGTCGCGCAGCTGGCCGTCGTAGGAGTCGTCGCCGCCGCCGATGGCCTTCTGGAAGATGGTCGGGTTGGTGGTCACACCCACCACGTGCTTGTTCTGCACCAGCTCGGCGAGGTTGCCGGTGTTCAGCCGCTTGCGGCTGAGGTCGTCCAGCCAGATCGCCACGCCTTCGTCGCTGAGGCGCTTCAGTGCGTCAGTCATGGTGCTTCAGTCCTTTTTTCTTCTGCTTCGTGGGGTAGTCAGAGGGGGCCGTGCGCCCGCGTGCGGGCGGGCGCACGGCCCAAGGGGGCGTCAGCGGTTGACGGCCTCAAGGGAACGGAGGGCGTTGTGGGCCTCGGCCACCACGCGCTCGGCGGTCAGGCCGAACTCCTCGAAGAGCACCTTGTAGTCGGCGGAGGCGCCGAAGTGCTCCAGCGAGACGATCCGGCCGTGGTCGCCGACCAGCTCGCGCCAGCCCTGGCCGATGCCGGCCTCGACCGACACCCGGGCCTTGACCGACGGCGGCAGCACACTGTCACGGTAGGCCTGGTCCTGCTCCTGGAACCACTCGAAGGACGGCACCGAGACCACCCGGGTGGCGATGCCCTCGGCCTCCAGCACCTCGCGGGCCTTGACGGCCAGCTGGACCTCGGAGCCGGTGCCCAGCAGGATCACCTGCGGGTCGCCGCTGGAGGCCTCGGCCAGGATGTAGCCGCCCTTCGCGGTGCCCTCGGCGGAGCCGAAGACCTCGCGGTCGAAGGTCGGGACGTTCTGGCGGGTGAGCGCCAGGCCGACCGGGCCCGGGTGGGTGGTCTGGCGCTCGATCACGGTGCGCCAGGCGACGGCCGTCTCGTTGGCGTCGGCCGGGCGGACCATGGACAGGCCCGGGATGGCGCGCAGCGAGGCCATGTGCTCGACCGGCTGGTGGGTCGGGCCGTCCTCGCCGAGGCCGATCGAGTCGTGCGTCCAGACGTAGGTGACCGGCAGCTTCATCAGCGCGGCCAGGCGCACGGCCGGGCGCATGTAGTCGGCGAAGACCAGGAAGGTGCCGCCGTACACGCGGGTCTTGCCGTGCAGCGCGATGCCGTTCATGGTCGAGCCCATGGCGTGCTCGCGGATGCCGAAGTGGATCGTCCGGCCGTACGGGCTGGCGCTCTTCAGCGGGTTGCCCTCGGGGAGGAACGAGCTGTCCTCGTCGATCGTGGTGAGGTTGGACTCGGCGAGGTCGGCCGAGCCGCCCCACAGCTCCGGGATGACCGCGCCGAGCGCCTTGAGGGTCTCGCCGGAGGCCTTGCGGGTGGCGACGTCCTTGCCGGCCGGGAAGACCGGGACGGTCTTCTTCCAGCCCTCGGGCAGCTCGCCGGCCTGGATGCGGTCGAACTCGGCGGCGCGCTGCGGGTCGGCGGCGCGCCAGGCCTCCAGGGACTGCTCCCACTCGGCGTGGGCGGCCTTGCCGCGCTTGATGACCTCGCGGGCGTGCTCGATCACCTTGTCGGAGACCTCGAAGGTCTTCTCCGGGTCGAAGCCCAGGACCTTCTTGGTGGCGGCGATCTCGGCGGCGCCGAGCGCGGAGCCGTGCGCCTTGGCGGTGTTCTGGGCGTCCGGGGCCGGCCAGGCGATGATCGTGCGCATCGCGATGATCGACGGACGGGTGGTCTCGGCCTTGGCCGCGGCCAGCGCGTCGGCCAGGACGGCCACGTCGATGTCGCCGTTGGCCTTCGGGGCGACCCGCTGGACGTGCCAGCCGTACGCCTCGTAGCGCTTGAGGACGTCCTCGGAGAAGGCGGTCTCGGTGTCGCCCTCGATCGAGATGTGGTTGTCGTCGTACAGGGCGACCAGGTTGCCCAGCTTCTGGTGGCCGGCCAGCGAGGAGGCCTCGGCGGAGATGCCCTCCTCCAGGTCGCCGTCCGAGACGATGGCCCAGATGGTGTGGTCGAAGGGGGACTCGCCGGCGGCGGCGTCCGGGTCGAACAGGCCGCGCTCGTAGCGGGCGGCCATCGCCATGCCCACCGCGTTGGCGATGCCCTGGCCGAGCGGGCCGGTGGTGGTCTCCACGCCCGCGGTGTGGCCGTGCTCCGGGTGGCCCGGGGTGCGGCTGCCCGCGACGCGGAAGGCCTTGAGGTCGTCCAGCTCCAGGCCGTAGCCCGACAGGTACAGCTGGGTGTAGAGGGTCAGGCTCGTGTGCCCGGGGGACAGCACGAACCGGTCGCGGCCGACCCACGAGGGGTCGGTCGGGTCGTGGCGCAGGAAACGCTGGAAGATCAGGTACGCCGCGGGGGCCAGCGACATGGCCGTCCCGGGGTGTCCGTTGCCGACCTTCTGGACGGCGTCCATGGCCAGGACCCGCGCTGTGTCAACCGTGCGCTCATCCAGTTCGGACCACTCGAATGCGTTCGTCGGCGTCGTGCTCACCCTGTCTCAGGGCTCCTTCCGTTGTGAAGAGTGACCCCGTGAAAGGGGACCGGGTCGGCCACGGCGCTGTGGTCTCGACGCTGGGTGGTGCCGGTCACGGAGGGTAGATCCCGCTTCTGCGTGCGAGCCTACCGTCCGGCCCGGGGCTCACCCTCCGTGCTGGGACAACCAGGAAATCCGTATGGTGATTCCCACCAGGGCGGCCTGCCTGATTTTGTCCCAGACTCTCCTGTTTTACGGCACCCTGCCGCCCCGGTGGTCAGGACGGGTTGCGGCGGCGCGCCGGAACGGCTTCGTGGCTTCACCCAGTCGGTTCACCCGGGGGTGTGCCATCGGCCTCGCCGGGGGACCCCGGAGCCGGATGGGATATATGGAGCGTCTAAGGTGGCGTGGTACGCGCAGAGCGGACGATTTGGGACCCTTCGTTCCTGTGGACGCCTGCGAGGATTCATCTTCAGTTGGGGTGTTAGTGACCGCCGTCGAAACCCGTCCCGCCGGGGTCACCGGGGCGACTCCTGCGCACCGGCCCATCGGGGCCCGTGTCGGCGCCTTCGTCGCACTGACCAAGCCACGGATCATCGAACTGCTGCTGATGAGCACGGTGCCGGTGATGTTCCTCGCCCAACAGGGCGTCCCGAACATGCTGCTGGTGCTGAAGGTCGTGGTCGGCGGCTACCTCTCGGCGGGCGGCGCCAACGCCCTCAACATGTACATCGACCGCGACATCGACGCGGTGATGACCCGCACCGAGCGCCGGCCGATCGTCACCGGGATGGTGTCGCCGCGCGAGGCGCTGGTGTTCGGCATCGTCCTCGCGATCGTCTCGACCCTGCTGCTGGGCTTCGGCGTCAACTGGCTCTCCTCCGGACTGGCGCTCGGCGCGCTGCTGTTCTACGTGTTCGTCTACACGCTGGGGCTCAAGCGGCGCACCTCGCAGAACATCGTCTGGGGCGGCATCGCCGGCTGCATGCCGGTGCTGATCGGCTGGTCCTCCGTCACCAACTCGCTGTCCTGGGCGGCGGTCGCGCTGTTCCTGGTGGTGTTCTTCTGGACGCCGCCGCACACCTGGGTGCTCTCGATGAAGGTGCGCGAGGACTACGAGCGGGCCGGCGTGCCGATGCTGCCGGTGGTCAAGGGCAACGTCGCCGTCGGCAAGCAGGTCGTCGCCTACTCCTGGGTGATGGTGGCGACCTCGCTGGCAGTGTGGCCGCTGGGGCACATGAGCTGGCTGTACCCCGTCACCGCGGTGCTGCTCGGCGGGTTCTGGCTACGCGAGGCGCACGCGCTGTACGGCCGGGCCAAGGCCGGGGTGGTGGGCGCGAAGCTGAAGGAGATGCGGCTGTTCCACTGGTCGATCACCTACCTGTCGCTGCTGTTCGTGGTGTGCGCGATCGACCCGTTCGTGAAGTAAGGCCTGTCCGACGTCGAAGAGCCCCGGTCCGGTGGACCGGGGCTCTTCGCGTTCTCACCGCGCCGGCAGCTCGGACGGGCCGACGTAGTCGTCCAGCCAGTCCCGGAGCGGCTGGGAGGCGCGCAGGAAGGCGGTGATCCGGGTGTGGGCGCCGCGGGTGCCGAGCCACTTCTCGGGCGCCCACTCCTGCCAGGCGACCAGGCCCTTGTGGCGCAGCAGCTCGATCCTCGGGTGGTCCTTGGGGAAGCCGCGCGGAGCGGTCTTGAGGGAGTCCCGGCCGTGCACCCGGGGGCCGTCCTGCTCCACCGCGGCAATCACCCGCTCCAGCTCGGCGCCGCTGACGTCCTCGGCGACGGCGGCGCGGTAGCGGTCCAACTGGTCGGGGGCGAGCTGGTACATCCCGTTGCCGCAGGCCAGGCCGTCGGCGGAGAGCTGGACGTAGCCGCCGGTCTCCAGGTGGGCGCCGATGTGTGTCTTGTACGGAGACTTGTCGGCGCTGAACCGGACGTCGCGGTTGGGACGGAAGATCTTCCCGGGCCCGAACTCCGGCTCCAGCTCGGCGAGCAGCAGCTCCATCGGGGTCCGCACGTCGTCGTCGTACTGCTCCTTGTGGGCCTGCCAGAAGGTCTTGGAATTGTCGGCTTCGAGGTGCTCGTAGAAGTCGAGCGCCTCGGCCGGCCAGCCGGAGAAGGTCACGCCTCCAGTATGTGGCCCGGTGCACAGGGCGCTCCCGTCGCCAGCACGACTACCGGTGGGTAGCATGCGGGCATGAGCAGCGCAGAGACCGCCACCGCCGCCGCGCCGGACGCCCGTACCGAGCGCCGCGCCAAGCGCATCGCCAAGCACCTCAGCAGCTTCGCCCGCCAACACGGGGGCGGCGCCGACGCGGTCGTCGAGTACGTCGGCGCCGTGGCCACCCGGATCGTGGTGGTCGGCGCGGACGGCGCCTGGGGCGACCAGGTGGCCCCGAGCTACGCCGTCGGCCGCCGCGCCGCCGAACTGGCCGGGCTGACCCTGCACGACGACTTCGAGGGCGAGCTGGCCCTCAAAGTGAAGACCGGCCCGTACGAGTGGAAGCGGATGGCCGGCATCCAGCTCGGCGGCTGATCACTTCGGCGCCCACGGCAACGGCCCGGTTCCCCTAGGCGGGGGAGCCGGGCCGTTGCCGTGGGCTCACCGGGGCAGCTCCTCGCGGTCGAGCACCCGGACGGGTTGGGCGGGTCGGTCCAGCCAGGCCCACTGCCTCTCCTCGGTGACGGTGAGCCCGAAGCGCTGGGGTGTCGGGCGGTCATGCTCCTCCCACCAGCGGTGGGCGGCTTCGATTTCGTCCCAGAGCCGACGAGGGCCGTGCTGCCAGACGGTGAAGCGTTCGCCCTGTTCGCCGTCGTGATCGACGGCGGCCCAGGAACGGGCATCGGTGGTGGCGACCCAGAGCCGGGCGGCGACGCCGTCGACGCCCGGCTCGTCCTCCCAGGCGGTCCACACGTCGCCCAGCCGCAGGCCGAGGGCGAACCGGGCCTCCCAGTGGTCGCCCGTGATGTTCCACGGTGGCAGCGTGGTTTCGGATTCCTTCGGTACGTGGTCGTCGCGGACGACATCGCGGAAGATCCGCAGGTCCTGCCGCTGGTTGCGCATCAGCATGAACGCGGAGTGAGGGCTGAAGCGTCCCTGAGCCAGGTCGCGTTCGACGGTGAGCTTGAGCAGCCCCCAGCAGAGCAGGGGGGTGTCCCAGGGGGTGAGGACGATGCCTCCGGGCCGGGTCTGCTCGATCCAGGCCCAGAGCACGCGGCGGACCGAACAGGTGGAGACGATCCGGTCGTACGGCTGACGTCGGGGCCGGCCCAGGGAGCCGTCTCCGCAGATCAGGTCCACGTCCAGGCCCGCCGCGTTCAGGGACGCCCACGCCTGCTCGGAGACCTCGGAGTCGATCTCGATCGAGGTGACGTGTCCGGAGCCGAGGCGGTGAGCGAGCAGGGCCGCGTTCCAACCGGTGCCGGTGCCGATCTCCAGGACGTTCATTCCGGGCTGGACGTCGAGGTCGCGGAGCATGCGGACGACGATCGAGGGGGCGGAGGCGGAGGAGGAGGGCCAAACGTCGGCCGGGTCGGGCGGATCGGCCGATGCCTGGCCGTCGTTGACCTGGGTGACGACGGGGGCGTCGGCGTAGGCCGCCTCGAACCAGCGCTGGTGGTCGGTCGAGAGGTTGCAGGGCTCGTAGCCGCCCCGGTCGTCCTCCAGCCAGATCCGCTCGGGGAGGAAGTGATGGCGCGGGACCGCCTTGATCGCCTCTTGCCACTCGCGGGGGACCGGGCCGCCGAGCGCTTCGCCGACGGTCCGGAGCAGGCCGCGCACGGCGGCCTGCTCCGGTCGATGCACAAGGTCCGTCACTTGTCGCCCTCGTCCTTCTTGTGCTTCGGGTCGGGCGCCGGGTTCTGTCCGTCGGGGGACGGCTTGCTCGTGCCGGGGTCCTTCTTTCCGCCGTGCTTGCCGCCGCTGGGCTTGTCGGTTCCCCAACCCATGCTTCCTCCTTGAGCGTCGATGAGCGTTGGTGATCCCGTCCGCGACGCCGGGCCGGCGCCGCGGACGGGAGTTCAGTGGGAGTGGTTGATCAGCACCAGGGCTGCGGCGATGACGTGCAGTCCGGCAGCGGCGGACACCCCGTAGGCGGCCCAGACCCGCGTGAGGTCGGGGACGGAGAGTGGAATCGGCGTTTCGTCGGAGGCGCAACTCTCCTCCGGCGGTCGCGGGTTCACCGGGGGATCGGCGCGGGCGCCACAAGGTCGGCGTGGACGACCTTCCCGAACGGGAGGAGCGTGACGCCCCAGCGGCCGCGAGTGAGCCGGTGGACCATCGCCAGGCCCCGGCCGGACGTGGCGTCCGGCCCGGCCTGGACCATCACGGGCATCGAGCGGGAACCGTCACCGACGAGGATGCGGACGATCCGGTCGGTCGGACGGCGAACGCCGACGAGAATGCGGGTCTGGCAGCAGGTCTTGAAGGAGTTGGTGACCAACTCGCTGACGATCATGGCGGCGTCGTCCACCAGGTCGCCCAGGCCCCATTCCCGCAGCGTCGCCGCGACGAACCGGCGGGCAGCTCCCACCGACTCCGGCAGGTAGGGCAGCAACAGCTCCGCTGCCGTCGACACCGACATTGAGTTGGTGTCGGGAGTCGCGCGACTCTCCGTCGAAGCGTGCTGCATGGGAACTTCCAGGACGTCGGCTTCGAACACGACCATCTCCTCTAAATGAGGTGTTTCCATGCACTCATGTACATGAGTGACGAGTAGAAGAGTGCCCGGCTCCTGTGCATGAGTCAACCCGTCGCGGGAGGAATCTCGCGACGGGTTGAGGGAGTTGATCGTTAGTCAGTCATGCGCGGGAAAGCGATAGTCGAGAACGAACTGGTCGGCCGCCATGACGGTGTCGCACACCTCCACCACGCGGCCATCCGCAGTGATGGCATCGCGAACGAGATGGATCACCGGCGCACCGGGGCTCAGGGTGAGCGCTTTGGTCTCCGGCTTGGTCGCGAGTCTGGCCCGTACGGACTCGGTGAACTCGACGAGGGAGTGGCCGTGTTCTTCGAGGCGGGCGTAGATGCCGCCGCCACCGGGGTTCTCGGCGAAAACCTCAGGGATGTCCTTGACCACGTCCCACGGCAGGTATGACGTGGCCTCCTCGGTGGGCACCCCATCTCGGAAGTACCGGCGTTTGCGGGCCAGTACCTGGGTGCCGGCGGGAAGTCCCAAGCGATCGGCGATCTCGGGAGGTGCTGCTGTGGGGCCCACGAACAGCACGGTCACGGACGGGATGCCGCCGGAGGTCTCTGTCTCTGCGAGGTATGCGGCCTTGCCGGCGTTGCGATGGGCGCGGCGGAATCGGTCCGCAGACTTGCGCTGAACCGGCGGGCGGGAGCGGACGAACGAGCCTCGGCCATGGTGCGTCTCGATGAGCTGAGTCGTTCGGAGTTCGGCGATGGCCTTGCGAACTGTCCCGGATGCGACTCCGTACCGCTGCATGAGCTCGGCCTCGCTGGGCACGGTCGCACCGGGAGCGAGAACGCCCGACTTGATCTGCGCGGCAAGATCAGCCGCGATCTGCAGCTACTTCGTCGTGGCCGACGAGGCCACCTCACTACTCGCCATAGTCCTTCAGGGCTCCTATCCTCCTGCACATGAGTAACAGCGCCGGGAAGTTCCAGTCAACGCCGCTCCACTCGGTGTCCGTCGCGGGGGTGGTGGTGCGGGAGGACGGCCGGGTGCTGGCGATTTGCCGGGCTGACAACGGGGCTTGGGAACCTCCGGGTGGCGTGCTGGAACTGGGCGAGGCCATCGAGGACGGCGTGCGACGCGAGGTCTACGAGGAGACCGGGGTCAAGGTCACCGTCGAGCGGCTGACCGGCGTGTACAAGAACGTAAGCCGAGGGATCGTCGCCTTCGTCTTCCGCTGTCGAACGGAGAGCGGTGCCGGGCGGCCCTCGGACGAGTCGGTCGAGGTCGACTGGCTCACCCCGGCCGAGGTCTCCGACCGCATGGCCGAGGTCTATGCCGTACGCGTCCTGGATGCGCTTCGGGACGACACAGCGCCGAGTATCCGAACCCACGACGGCCGACACGTGCTGTGACAGTAAGACGAAGGCCCCCATCCGAGGATGGGGGCCTTTGACGACGTTCAGACCTTGGAGGTCTCGGGGGTCCGGGGGGCAGGGGTTGCAGTCGGGACCTCTTCGACCTCGTGTACGCGCAGGGCGAAGGGAATGACCTCGGCCAGGTTGGCGGACCGGTTGCGTTCGGTGGTGTCGTTGGCGGCCCGGGTTGATACGGCGATGGCGCGAGACTGCGTTGAGGAACTTCGATCGCTCGGGGTTTCGGCCCGGAAACAGAGGACGGTGTGACGGTGGCGGTTCGGCTGTTGGACGGCGAGCAGACGGTCGAGCTGGAGGGCCAGTTGAAGGAGGTGTTCTCGGAGGCGTTCGCGGAAGCCCCCTACGGCGAGGGGCCGACCGATGTGGGGCGGGCGTTTCGCCGGTTCCGCTCGCAGGCGCGTCGGCGGGGGTTCCGGGCGGCCATCGCCTTCGACGGCGACACCGTTGTCGGGATGGCGTACGGCTACCCGCTGTCGGCGAACACCGGATGGTGGGACACCCTGATCGATCCCGTGCCCGAGGACCTCAGGCATGAGGACGGGCAGCGCACGTTCGGTCTCTTCGAGCTGGCGGTTCGGCCCCGGTGGCGCCGCCAGGGCGTCGCCGCCCGCATGCATCGCGCCCTCATCGAGGGCATCGACAGCGCCCGGGTGATGCTGAACACCCGGCCGGAGGCGACTGCCGCCCAGGCGTCCTACCGAGCGTGGGGCTACAGGCGCGTCGGTTCGGCGATCCCGTGGGACGGCGCGGCTCGGCACGACGTGATGGTCCTCGACCTGATCCACCCGGTGGTGCGAGCGTGACGCCACTCCACTCGGTGTCCGTCGCGGGGGGGGGGGGCACGTCGCCGAGTGTCCGGAGCCACGACGGGCGGCGGTTGTTGTGACACGTCGAAGGCCCCCATCCGAGGATGGGGGCCTTCGACGATGCTCAGACGGTGGCAGCCTGTGGGGTCTGGGTGGGGAGCTGGTCGGCGATGTCCTGGGCCTCGCGGGTGCGCAGGGCGAGGGGGATGCGGAGGGCGGCGATCCAGGTGAGGGTGGCGCCGAGCATGTGGAGGCCGACCATCAGCTCGGGGGCGTCGGTGAAGTACTGGATGAAGCCGAGGACGCCCTGGAGGAGCAGGACCGCCAGCAGTTCCTTGGTGCGGGCCTTCGCCGCCGGCGGGGCCTTGATGGCGGCGAAGACGAAGATCATCGCGATGGTCAGGCCGACCGAGACGAACGCGAGGTCGGCGTGGAACTGGGCCAGCCTGTCGTAGTCGATCGGGATCCGGGGGACGATCTTGTTGTCCTTCGGCGTGCCCGGGTGGTGGCCGGCGCCGGTGACCAGGGTGCCGGCTGCGACCAGCAGGCCGACGACCAGGACCAGCACGTAGGAGAGCTGGTGGATGGGGCGGGCCACGCTGAGCTTCGGGGCTCCGTCGCCCTCCTTGGAGCGCTCCCACATCAGCAGGGCAACCCAGACCAGCGCCATCGCGGCGATCATGTGCAGCGCGACGGTGTAGGGGTTCAGGCCGGTCAGCACGGTGATGCCGCCGAGCACGGCGTTGCTCATCACCAGCCAGAACTGCGCCCAGCCGAGCTTGGTCATGCTGTGCCGCCAGGGGCGGTGGCAGCGGGCGGCCAGGATGGCCCAGCCGACGGCGGCGCTCAGTACGTAGGTGAGCATCCGGTTGGTGAACTCGACGACGCCGTGGAAGCCCATCTCGGCGGTCGGGGTCAGGCTGTCGGCGGTGCAGCGGGGCCACGTCGTACAGCCGAGGCCGGAGGCGGTGAGGCGGACGGCGCCGCCGGTGACGACGATCACCACGCTCATCACCAGCGCGGCGAACGCAGCGCGCCGGACCATCACGGCGGACGGCTGCCAGCGGTCGGCGAGCAGGGAGAAGGGATTAGGCACGGGGCCAATCGTAGGCGGCCTTACAGGGGATCTTGGGGCGGGGCGCGAGCGTGACCCGGGCGCGGGGGTTACCCGGGGTCGGGTGGGTGCAAAACGGACTCTTCGGTCAAGGCGGTCATTGGTCTTGACCAATCACCTGTGAGGCCGAAAGAGTGCGGATTGGTCCATACCTTTTTTCGGACCTCTCCCACTCCTCCCGCACAAGCGGAGACCTGCACATGCGCATACCCACGTCCGCCGCCGCGCTCGCAGTCGGCGGCTCGCTCGCACTGGCCGGCCTGATCGCCCCCGCCGCCGCCCACGCCGCCGACCCCGGCCAGGAGTGCCGCAGCCTCGGGGTCGCCAACCTCTACGGCGAGTTCATCGAGGGCGACGACACCCACACCCCCGACGCCGAGGGCGCCGTCGCGGTGGGCGGCAACGCCGACTTCACCGGCGGCTTCTCGGTCGGCCAGGAGCTGACCCCCGCCGAGGTCGACGCCCTGCCCGGCAAGAACGCGCTGGTGGTCGCCGGCCGCATCACCGGCCACAACACCCAGGTGATGAAGGGCAACGGCGTCTACGGCTCCAAGGCCGACGGCGCCGTCGTCCAGGCCCACCAGGGCGCCATCGCCCAGGGCGCCTCCCCGATCGACTTCAAGGCCGAGTTCGCCAAGCTGCGCGCCGCCTCCACCGCGCTGGCCGCCGCGCCGCAGGCCGCCGGCGCCACCGTCCAGGCCGACGGCGCCAAGCTCACGTTCACCGGCGGCGACGCGAAGTACAACAGCTTCACCGTCGACGCCGCGAAGCTCCAGGGCGCCAAGGACGTCTTCCTCAAGGTGCCGGCCGGCTCCGTCACCGTGGTCACCGTGACCGGCGGCTCGTACGACATGGCGGCCGCCGGGACCACCGGCTTCCACCTGTGGGACGAGGCCAAGGCGTCCTTCGTCCTGGACGACAAGCTGCAGAGCGCGGCCGGCGGGGCGATCCGCGCCAAGCTGCTGTGGAACTTCCCCACCGCGACCAAGGTGGTCAAGAGCAGCAAGGCCGCCTGGGCCGGCACCGTGCTGGCGCCCAGCGCCGCCTTCGACCTCGGCAGCGGCGGCCCGGTCAACGGTTCGGTCATCGCGGCCTCGCTGACCGGCAAGGGCGGCGCGGAGACGCACCACTACCCGTTCGCCGGCTGCCTGCCCGGTGTCGTCGTCCCGACGCCGTCCACCACGCCCACCGCGCCCACCGTGCCGCCGGTGGTGCCGAGCGGGACGCCGTCGGCCTCCACCACGCCCGGGACGCCCGGCACCTCGGCCACCCCCGGGACCTCGGCGAGCCCCTCGGCCACGCCCTCCGCCCCGGTGAGCGGCAAGCCGAGCGCGGGTGCCTCGGCCAGCCCGTCGGCCACCGCCTCGGCGGGTGTGCCGGCCGCCTCGGCCTCGGCCTCGGCGAGCCCGTCCGCCCAGGCGAACGCGGGCGGCAACCTCGCGCACACCGGCTCCGGGCCCGTCGTGCCGCTGGCGATCGCCGGCGCGGTGGTGCTCGCGGCCGGTGGCGCGATCGTGGTCGTCACCCGGCGTCGGGCGGCCAAGAAGGCCTGATGGTTTCGCCGGTCGACCGGTGCTGCGCCCTCGGTGATTGAACCTGATCACCGGGGGCGCACGTATTTCAGTCAGGTGACGAAGTTCATTCAAGTTTGCCGAATCCGCGTTCCGCGAGGTGGCAGCTGTGATGGGCTGGTCATACACATCAGACGACGGACCAACAGACGAAATTCGGTCGTACGGCGGGGTGTGGAGAGGTGCGGGAGTGCCGGTAGAGTCCCCCGGACAGTCGTAGCGGGCCACCGCGAAACCTTCAACACGCCTGCTGCGCAAGACCGTTCTGAGGGGAACAGCGTAAATGGCGCGACAGCAGCGGCACATGCGGATCGGCGCGGCGGCACTCGCCGGGACGGCGGCGGCCGGAATTCTCCTGCCTCTGGCGCTGGCAACCAACGCCTCGGCGCACGTGCCGAGTTGGTCGGTGACCTGCGACAAGATCGTGATCGATCTGATCAACTACAGCCCCAAGCCCGACGTGAAGAACACCGTCAGCCTCACCATCGACGGCGAGAAGGTCCTGGATGCCAAGGCCTTCCCCGCGGAGTTCCACGGCACCTTCCCGGTGAAGGACCACACAGCCCCCGTCAAGGCGAACCTCGTGGTGAACACGACGGAGACCCCCAACGAAAAGGGCTGGAACATCAACGAGACCAAGACGATCGAGCCGTGCCACACGCCGACTCCGACGCCGACTCCCACCCCCACGCCCACCAAGACCCCGACCCCGACCCCGACACCCACCCCGACGCCGTCGCAGACCACGACTCCGACGCCGACTCCCACGCCGACGCCCACCAAGACCCCGGCCCCGTCGGCCTCGCCCACCGCGAGCAAGACCGCGACCCCGACCCCGACTGTGACCCCGGTCCCGACGCCCACCACCAGTGGCCCGGCGCTCGCCCAGACCGGTAGCAACGACGCCACCCCGATGATCGCGGCGGCCGGCGGCGGCGTGCTGCTGGTCGGTGGCGCGCTCGTCCTGCTGGCCCGCAAGCGTCGCGGCAGCCAGAGCTGACGTTCCGTCGGTGACGTGAGACCGCCCCCCGGCCGAAGCGGCCGGGGGGCGGTTCCCGTGTGGGGCGGCCTCACATGCGGTGCGGCCTCATGCACGGAGCGGTTCACGTGCGGGGCCGGGGGCTACTCCCAGCGGAAGAAGCGGGCCGCGGCGGCCAGCCCGAGGACGGCCCAGCCGGCCAGGATGCCGAGGTCGGACCAGGGCACCCCGGCGCCGTGCTGGAGGACCGACCGCAGGCCGTCCGAGAGCGCCGAGATCGGCAGCAGCTCCAGCACCGACTGCACGGCCGAGGGGAACTTGCTCAGCGGCACGATCACCCCGCCGGCCAGCAGCAGCAGGATGAACACCAGGTTGGCGGCGGCCAGTGTGGCCTCCGCCTTGAGCGTGCCGGCCATCAGCAGGCCGAGGCCGGAGAAGGCCGCGGTGCCGAGCACCAGCAGCGCGACGACCGTCAGCGGGTTGCCCTGCGGGGACCAGCCGAGCGCCAGTGCGATCACCGACAGCAGCGCGACCTGCAGCGCCTCGGTGACCAGCACGCAGCCGGTCTTGGCGGTCAGCAGTGCCCAGCGCGGGAGCGGGCTGGCGCCGAGCCGCTTCAGCACGCCGTAGCGGCGCTCGAAGCCGGTGGCGATGGCCTGCCCGGTGAAGGCGGTGGACATCACGGCCAGCGCGAGCAGGCCGGGGGCCAGGAAGTCGACCCGCTTGCCGGGGCCGTCCACCGCGACGATGTCCACGGCCGAGAACAGCACCAGCAGCACGGTCGGGATGACCACGGTGAGCAGCAGCTGCTCGCCGTTGCGCAGCAGCATCCTGGTCTCGAAGGCGGTCTGGGCGAGCAGCATCCGGCCGACCGGGGCCGCGCCGGGCTTGGGGGAGTAGTCGGTGGTGGTACTCACGAGCGCAGGTCCCGTCCGGTCAGGTCGAGGAAGACGTCTTCGAGGCTGCGGCGCTGGACGGACAGCCGTTCGGGCAGGACTCCGGAGGCCGCGCACCAGCCGGTGACGGTGGCCACCAGCTGCGGGTCGACGGGCGCCTCGACGCGGTAGCTGCCGGGGGTGGTCTCGGTGGCGGCGGCGCCCTCGGGCAGTTCCTTCAGCAGCGGGCCGAGGTCGAGCCCGGGCGGGCCGTCGAAGCGCAGGGCGTTCTCGGCGCCGCCGCGGCACAGCTCCTCGGGGCTTCCGGTGGCGATCACCCGGCCGCGGTCGATGACGGCGACCTGGTCGGCGAGCTGTTCGGCCTCGTCCATGTGGTGGGTGGTGACGACCACGGTGACGCCGTCCCGGCGCAGGTCGCGGACCAGCTCCCAGGTGGCGCGCCGGGCCTGCGGGTCGAGGCCGGCGGTGGGCTCGTCCAGGAAGACCAGCTCGGGGCGGCCGACCACGGCCATGGCCAGGGCGAGCCGCTGCTGCTGGCCGCCGGACAGGCGCCGGTAGGCGGTGCGGCCGCAGGAGCCGAGGCCGAGCCGCTCGACCAGCGCGTCGACGTCCAGCGGGTGGGCGTGCAGCGCGGCGGTGTGGCGCAGCATCTCGACGGCGCGCGCGCCCGCGTACACGCCGCCCGATTGGAGCATGACGCCGATCCGGGGGCGCAGCGCGGCGTTCTGGGCGACCGGGTCGAGGCCGAGGACGCGGACGGTGCCGGCGTCGGGGCGGCGGTAGCCCTCGCAGGTCTCGATGGTGGTGGTCTTGCCGGCGCCGTTGGGGCCGAGGACGGCGGTGATCGCGCCGCGTGCGATGGTGAGGTCGAGGCCGTCCACCGCGGGCTTGTCGCCGTAGTGCTTGACCAGCCCGGCGATCTTCACCGCGGGTTCGGAGTGCATACCGGCGAGTGTAAGAGGCCCCGACGCCGGGCCCGGACGGCGCCCTCGATGATCGTTTTCGCAGGTCAGGTAAGGCTTACCTGCGTGACAGATGACACGAGTGAGGCCTGCATCACGGCTTGTCCTGTCGGAAGTAATTACGCAACACTGGTGTTGTGAAAAACATGCGCGAGCACGCCACGCCCCAGGAGGCCGAGTCGGCCCCCGGGTGCGACGTGCCCGTGACGGCGGCCGAGGTGCTGCTGGAGGGCCACCGCGCCACCCGGGACCGGGTCGCCCGGTCGATCCTCGACCACGGCCCCTCCTCCGCCGCCGACCTGGCGAGCCGGCTCGGCCTCACCGCCGCCGCCGTCCGCCGCCACCTGGACGGGCTGGCCGCCGCCGGCCTGGTCGAGTCCCGCGAGCAGCGGGTCTACGGCAGCCGTGGCCGGGGCCGTCCGGCCAAGGTCTTCGCCCTCACCGACGGCGGCCGGGACGCTTTCTACCAGGCGTACGACCAGCTCGCCGCCGACGCGCTGCGCTGGATCTCCGACTCGGTCGGCGGCGGCAAGGCGGGCGAGGAGGCGGTCGCCGCCTTCGCCCGGGCCCGGTTCGGCAAGCAGGGCGAGAAGTACCTGGAGCTCCTGCGGCTGGCCGAGGCGGGGGAGCGCACCGAGGCGCTCGCCCAGGCGCTGAGCGCGGACGGGTACGCTGCCACGGTGCGGCGGGTCCCGCCGGCCGTGGCGAAGGCCCCGGCGGGCGCCCAGCTCTGCCAGCACCACTGCCCGGTCGCGCACATCGCCGAGCAGTTCCCGCAGCTCTGCGAGGCGGAGACCGAGGTCTTCTCGCAGCTGCTGGGCACCCATGTGCAACGGCTGGCCACCATCGCCCACGGCGACGGGGTCTGCACCACCTATGTGCCGGCACCCGGTGCCGCATCGTCGCCTGCCCGGCGTTCCGCGGGCCGCGGCTCCGATGCAGTGCCGACTGCCGGTACGTCCACCGAAGATTCAGCGTCCGCGCGTTAGGAAGCTCGCATGACTGACACCGTTTCGCACCCCGAGCTCGAGGGCCTGGGCACCTACGAGTACGGCTGGGCCGACCCGGACACCGCCGGTGCCGCGGCCAAGCGCGGGCTCAGCGAGGAGGTCGTCCGCGACATCTCCGCGAAGAAGAACGAGTCCGAGTGGATGCTGAACCTGCGTCTCAAGGGCCTGAAGCTGTTCGGCAAGAAGCCCATGCCGACCTGGGGCTCCGACCTCTCCGGCATCGACTTCGACAACATCAAGTACTTCGTCCGCTCCACTGAGAAGCAGGCCGAGTCCTGGGAGGACCTGCCCGCGGACATCAAGGCCACCTACGACAGGCTGGGCATCCCGGAGGCCGAGAAGCAGCGCCTGGTCGCCGGTGTCGCCGCCCAGTACGAGTCCGAGGTCGTCTACCACCAGATCCGCGAGGACCTGGAGGAGCAGGGCGTCCTGTTCCTGGACACCGACACCGCGCTGCGCGAGCACCCGGAGATCTTCAAGGAGTACTTCGGCACCGTCATCCCGGCCGGCGACAACAAGTTCGCCGCGCTGAACACGGCGGTGTGGTCCGGCGGCTCGTTCATCTACGTGCCCAAGGGCGTCCACGTCGACATCCCGCTCCAGGCCTACTTCCGGATCAACACCGAGAACATGGGCCAGTTCGAGCGGACGCTGATCATCGTCGACGAGGACGCGTACGTCCACTACGTCGAGGGCTGCACTGCGCCGATCTACTCCTCCGACTCGCTGCACTCCGCGGTCGTGGAGATCATCGTCAAGAAGGGCGGCCGCTGCCGCTACACGACCATCCAGAACTGGTCGAACAACGTCTACAACCTGGTCACCAAGCGCGCCGTGGCGTACGAGGGCGCGACCATGGAGTGGGTCGACGGCAACATCGGCTCCAAGGTCACCATGAAGTACCCGGCCGTCTACCTGATGGGCGAGCACGCCAAGGGCGAGACCCTGTCGATCGCCTTCGCGGGCGAGGGCCAGCACCAGGACGCCGGCGCCAAGATGGTGCACATGGCGCCGAACACCTCCTCCAACATCGTCTCCAAGTCGGTGGCGCGCGGCGGCGGCCGGACCTCCTACCGCGGTCTGATCGAGATCGGCGAGGGCTCCAAGGGCGCCAAGTCCAACGTGCTGTGCGACGCGCTGCTGGTGGACACCATCTCCCGCTCGGACACCTACCCGTACGTGGACGTCCGCGAGGACGACGTGTCCATGGGCCACGAGGCGACGGTCTCCAAGGTCAGCGAGGACCAGCTGTTCTACCTGATGAGCCGGGGCATGACCGAGTTCGAGGCGATGGCGATGATCGTCCGCGGCTTCGTCGAGCCGATCGCGCGCGAGCTGCCGATGGAGTACGCGCTGGAGCTCAACCGGCTGATCGAGCTGCAGATGGAGGGCGCGGTCGGCTGACGTCCAGCCGCTGACCGCCCACCGACTTTTCGAGCTTTTCGAGGAAGAGAGCACTACGACAGCCATGGCTGACGTCAACACCACCACCGGCTCCACCACCGCCGGGTCGATCGAGGTCGGCACCGCCGGCGCCGGCGCCCAGCTCGCCGGCCCCGGCACCGGCCGCGCCACCGTCCAGCAGCCGATCGACGCCCGGGTCGCCGTCAAGCCCTCGTTCGAGGTCGGCGACTTCCCGGTGCCCACCGGCCGCGAGGAGGACTGGCGGTTCACCCCGATGCACCGCCTGGGCGGCCTGCACGACGGCACCGCCGCCGAGGCGGCCAAGGGCGAGGACAAGGTCGAGCTGAGCCTGCCGGACGGCGTCACCGCCGAGACCGTCGGCCGCGACGACGCCCGCCTGGGCAAGGCCGGCAAGCCCGTCGACCGGGTCGCCGCGCAGGCGTTCAGCGCCTTCGAGCAGGCGCTCGTCGTCACTGTCCCCCAGGACGCGGTGCTCACCGAGCCGGTCAAGATCGACGTGCACGGCGAGGGCGGCACCCGCTTCGCCCACGTGGTGGTCGACGTCAAGCCGTTCGCCGAGGCCGTCGTGGTGATCAACCACACCGGTACCGGCACCCGGGCCGCCAACGTCGAGCTGCTCGTCGGCGACGGCGCCAAGCTCACCTTCGTCTCCGTCCAGGACTGGGACCGCAACGCCGTCCACGTCGCCCAGCAGACCGCGCTGGTCGGCCGGGACGCCTCGCTGAAGTCCGTGGTCGTCACCTTCGGCGGCGACGTCGTCCGGATCCACCCGCGGGTCAACTACGCCGGGCCCGGCGGCGAGGCCGAGCTGTTCGGCCTCTACTTCGCCGACGCCGGCCAGCACCTGGAGCACCGTCTGGTCATCGACCACGACACCCCGCACTGCCGCTCCAACGTGGTCTACAAGGGCGCGCTGCAGGGCCAGGACGCCCACGCCGTCTGGGTCGGCGACGTGCTGATCCGCGCCGCCGCCGAGGGCACCGACACCTACGAGCTCAACCGCAACCTGGTGCTCACCGACGGCGCCCGGGTCGACTCGATCCCCAACCTGGAGATCGAGACCGGCGAGATCGTCGGCGCCGGCCACGCCTCCGCGACCGGCCGCTTCGACGACGAGCAGCTGTTCTACCTGCGGTCCCGCGGCATCCCGGCCGACGAGGCCCGCCGCCTGGTGGTCCGCGGCTTCTTCGCCGAACTCGTCCAGCAGATCGGCGTCGCCGAGATCCAGGACCAGCTGATGGAGAAGATCGAGGCCGAGCTGGAAGCGGCGGTCTGATCCAGATGACCTTCCTCCGTGCCTGCGCGCTGAGCGACCTCCAGGAGGACGTGCCCAAGCGCGTGGACCTCAACGGCGTGCCGGTCTCCGTCGTCCGCACCGACGAGGGGGTGTTCGCGATCAACGACACCTGCTCGCACGCGAACGTCTCGCTCTCCGAGGGCGAGGTCGAGGACTGCATGATCGAGTGCTGGCTGCACGGCTCCAGCTTCGACCTGCGCACCGGCAAGCCCTCCGGCCTGCCCGCCACCAAGCCGGTCGCTGTCTACCCCGTAAAGATCGAAGGGGACGATGTGCTCGTCTCCGTCAACCAGGAGTCCTGAGTACCCATGGCAACGCTTGAAATCCGCGACCTGCACGTCTCCGTCGAGGCCGAGAACGGCCCGCGCGAGATCCTCAAGGGCGTCGACCTGACCGTGAAGCAGGGCGAGACCCACGCGATCATGGGTCCGAACGGCTCCGGCAAGTCCACCCTGGCCTACTCGCTCGCCGGCCACCCCAAGTACACCGTCACCGGCGGCTCGGTGCTGCTGGACGGCGAGGACGTCCTGGAGATGTCCGTCGACGAGCGCGCCAAGGCCGGCGTCTTCCTGGCCATGCAGTACCCCGTCGAGGTCCCCGGCGTCTCGGTGAGCAACTTCCTGCGCACCGCCGCCACCGCCGTCCGCGGCGAGGCCCCCAAGCTGCGTCTGTGGGTGAAGGAGGTCAAGGAGGCGATGGCCGCCCTCCAGATGGACCCGGCCTTCGCCGAGCGCAACGTCAACGAGGGCTTCTCCGGCGGCGAGAAGAAGCGCCACGAGATCCTCCAGCTGGAGCTCCTCAAGCCGAAGATCGCGATCCTCGACGAGACCGACTCCGGCCTGGACGTCGACGCGCTGCGGATCGTCTCCGAGGGCATCAACCGGGTCCGCTCGACCGGCGAGGTCGGCACCCTGCTGGTGACCCACTACACCCGCATCCTGCGGTACATCAAGCCCGACTACGTCCACGTCTTCGCGGGCGGCCGCATCGTCGAGTCCGGCGGTGCCGAGCTGGCCGACAAGCTGGAGAACGAGGGCTACGAGGCGTATGTGAAGGGGGGCGCGTCCGCGTGACGCATCCGTTCACGGGTCTGCTCGACACCGACGCGATCCGCAAGGACTTCCCCATCCTGCAGCGCGTGCTGCACGAGGAGAAGCCGCTCGTCTACCTGGACAACGCGGCCACCTCGCAGAAGCCGCGCCAGGTGCTGGAAGCCCTGACCGCCTACTACGAGCGGCACAACGCCAACGTCCACCGCGGCGTGCACGTGCTCGCCGAAGAGGCCACGGCGCTCTACGAGGGCGCGCGGGACAAGGTCGCGGCCTTCGTCAACGCACCCAGCCGCAACGAGGTGATCTTCACCAAGAACGCCTCCGAGTCGCTCAACCTCGTTGCCAACATGCTCGGTTGGGCCGACGAGCCGTACCGGGTGGACGCCGACTCCGAGATCGTTATCACGGAGATGGAGCACCACTCCAACATCGTTCCGTGGCAGCTGCTGTCGCAGCGCACCGGCGCGAAGCTGAAGTGGTTCGGGCTCACCGACGAGGGCCGGCTCGACCTCTCCAACATCGACGAGCTGATCACCGAGAAGACCAAGGTGGTCTCCTTCACCCTGGTCTCCAACCTGCTCGGCACCGTCAACCCGGTCGAGACGATCGTCCGCAAGGCCCAGTCGGTCGGCGCGCTGGTCGTCATCGACGCCTCGCAGGCCGCCCCGCACATGGTGCTGGACGTCCAGGCGCTGGAAGCCGACTTCGTCGCCTTCACCGGTCACAAGATGCTCGCCCCGACCGGCATCGGCGTGCTCTGGGGCCGCCAGGAGCTGCTGGAGGACCTCCCGCCGTTCCTCGGCGGCGGCGAGATGATCGAGACCGTCACCATGGGCTCGTCCACCTACGCCCCGGCGCCGCACAAGTTCGAGGCCGGCACCCCGCCGATCGCCCAGGCGGTCGGGCTCGGTGCGGCCATCGACTACCTGTCGGACATCGGCATGGAGAAGATCGCCGCGCACGAGCACGCGATCACCGCGTACGCGGTCGAGCGCCTGCTGGAGGTCCCCGACCTGCGGATCATCGGCCCGCGCACGGCCGTCGACCGCGGCGCCGCGATCTCCTTCACCCTCGGCGACATCCACCCGCACGACGTGGGCCAGGTGCTGGACGAGCAGGGCATCGCCGTGCGCGTCGGCCACCACTGCGCGCGGCCGGTCTGCCTGCGGTACGGAATTCCGGCGACCACGCGGGCGTCGTTCTACCTGTACTCGACGCCGGGCGAGGTCGACGCGCTGATCGACGGCCTGCACCACGTCCGGAACTTCTTCGGCTGACGGGACTGGGCAGGACATGAAGCTCGACTCGATGTACCAGGACATCATCCTGGACCACTACCGCAACCCCCACGGCAAGGGGCTGCGGGACGGCGACGCCGAGGTGCACCACGTCAACCCGACCTGCGGTGACGAGATCACCCTGCGGGTGCGGCTCGACGGCTCGACCGTCGCCGACGTCTCGTACGAGTCCCAGGGCTGCTCGATCAGCCAGGCCAGCGCCTCGGTGCTGAACGACCTGGTCGTGGGCAAGACCGTCGGCGAGGCGCAGACCGTCCAGGAAGCCTTCCTGGAGCTGATGCAGAGCAAGGGCCAGGGCGAGGGCGACGAGGAGGTGCTGGAGGACGCGGTCGCGTTCGCCGGCGTCTCCAAGTACCCCGCCCGGGTCAAGTGCGCCCTGCTCAGCTGGATGGCCTGGAAGGACGCCACCGCCCAGGCGCTCGCCCAGCACCCCGCCGTGAACGACTGACCCGCAGAGGAGGACAGAACAATGAGTGACGAAACCCCCTCCGCTGCGGAGGAGCAGCCGAACGGCGTCGTCATCGTCGGCACCACCGCCGGCACCGTGTCCGTGGAGGACCTGACCGAGGCCCTGATGGACGTCGTCGACCCCGAACTGGGCATCGACGTCGTCAACCTGGGCCTGATCTACGGCATCCACATCGACGAGTCCGACGTGGCCACCATCGACATGACGCTCACCTCGGCGGCCTGCCCGCTGACCGACGTCATCGAGGACCAGGCCAAGACCGCCACCGACGGCCTGGTCCAGGACCTGCGCATCAACTGGGTCTGGATGCCGCCGTGGGGCCCCGACAAGATCACCGACGACGGCCGCGACCAGCTCCGCGCCCTGGGCTTCAACGTCTGACGGACGGCCCTTTCGTCAACTCGCTGCCGCGCAAACCTCTCCTTCGGGGGAAAGGTTTGCGCGGCAGTGGTATATCTGCCAGCGGGCGGCCAGGCTGGAGCCGCGACCTCGGAGGGAGCGAAGTCATGTCGGTAGTTGCGTTCGCGCAGTTGCTTCTGCCTGACTCGCCGTACGCCATGTGGGTCCGGGGAGAACTCGGCGAGTATCTCCGGCTCCCGGATGACGGCACGCGGGTTGAGGTGATCGGAGGGGAGATCGTTGTGTCACCAGCCCCGGTGTACCTCCATGAGGGGATCCTCACGGACATTCAGGAGTCGGTGCTGGCAGGCAAAATCGCTGACGCGAAGTTCCAATGGCGCGCCGTCCGGACGGTCAACCTGGACCTGGTCGAGGTCGAGGGCGGTTACATCCCGGACATGGTGATCGTGCGCAGGGACGTCGATGCAGAGAAGCGGGCCAAGGATGTGTTGTACGTCCACCCGGCCGATCTTGAGCTGGTGGTGGAGGTGACCTCCGCGTCCAATGCGCGCCATGACCGGCGCCCCATGTTCGGTCGACAAGTGAAGCCCACCAAATGGAGTGGTTACGCACGCACCGGGATCCCGTACTACCTGTTGGTCGACCGTGACCCGCGGCAGCCCGGCGTCACCTTGTTCGGCGAGCCGGACCGAGGCGAGGGGACCTACCAGGTGCTGGGTCAGTGGAAGTTCGGCGAGCCAGTTCGGTTGCCCAAGCCCTTTGATCTTGAGATCAACACCGATGACTGGGCCCCTTGGGCTGAGTAGCCCTGTACGAACGCCGCCCGGGACGAATGGTCGTCCCGGGCGGCGGTGTTTTTGGGGCTGGTCAGGACTGCTTGGGTTTGCGGGCGACGGCTATCGCGAGGGCCGTGCAGAGGGCGGCGGCGATGGCGGCGAAGCCGCTGACGGCGGGGAGGAGGCCGTAGTGCTGGACCAGGGCGCCGACGGCGACGATGGGGAGGGAGCTGCCGAGGTAGACGATGATCCACAGGGAGCTGAGCTCGGAGCCCCGGCGTTCCGGGTTCATCGCGGCGACGGCGGTGGTGAAGAGGGAGCGGAAGGCCACGCCCTGGCAGATGCCGCCGAGGACGCTGCCGATGAACAGCAGGGCCGGGGTCTCGGTGTACTGGGCGGCGACGACCAGGGCGAGGCCGGCGGCGAGACCGCCCATGCCGAGGGCGATGACCAGGCGGTCGGAGGTGGGCGGGACGAGGAGCTGGGCCAGTGCGGACGAGCCGAGCAGCAGGGCGGCCACGATCGCGCCGGTCAGGTGCGAGGAGGTGTGCAGCAGCTTGGCGGAGAAGGCCGGGGCGAGCGCCAGGTAGACGCCGAACACCGCGTACGAGATGAAGCCGGCCGAGGCGGCGAGCAGGAACTCGCGGCGGCCGGTGCGGGGCAGGGCGAGCCGGCGGGGGCGCAGGTGGGTCGGGGTGGTGATGCGGGGCGGGGTGGCCGGCGGGCGGTTGCGGCCGGGCATCCGCGGGTGGACGAGGGCCAGCGGTACGCAGAGCGCCAGCAGGGCGATGGCGTGCAGCAGGAAGGGCGTCAGCAGCGGGTCCGTGCCGTTGGCGAGCAGGGCGCCGACCACCGGGCCGAGCGCGACGCCGCCGGCGGAGCAGGCCAGGGTGAGCTTGGCGGCGAGCGTCGGGTGGTCGGGCAGCAGGTCGCCGAGGGCGGCCCCGGCGGCGCCGGTGGAGAGGCCGACGGCGATGCCCTGGACGGCCCGGCCAGCGGCGAGCTGCCAGAAGCTGCCCGAGGTGGCGAACACGACGTCGCCGGCGGCGGCCAGGGCGACGGCGGGCAGGATCAGGGCGCGGCGGCCGAGGTGGTCGGACCAGTGGCCGACCACGGCGAGCACGGGGACCAGCGCGAACACGTAGATCGTGAAGAGGATCGTGGTGTCGAGCGGGCCGAGGCCGAGGCGCTGCTGGAGGAGCGGGTAGATCGGCGTCGCCAGGTTGGCACCGATCAGCATCAGCAGCAGGGCGGCGGCGACCAGGCCGACGCGGACACCGCGCAGCGCGTTCCAGCGGCTGACCGCGGCGAGCTGGAGCTGGGCGCGGGGCGCGAGCTCCAGGGGAAGCAGGGCCTCCGAGAGTCGGCGTCCGTCGAGCTGCGCGGTGCGCAGGCCGGAGCCGGCGGGGGAGAGGTCCGCCATGTAAGGGATCTCCTGTGGCAGGGCACCACCGGGTCGGCGGGGTGTGCCGGCGCGCCCGTCCTGAGGCGCTGTGGTGGTGGCCGAGGTGCGGGGCTCCCTGGTGGAGCGGGTGAGCTGAGTGGGCCCCTCCTGCCCGGTGTCGGGCGGGGAGGGCGAAGGGCTTCATTGCCCGGTGGCCCGCGCGGGGTGTGCACGGTGCCAATGCGAAGGATAAAGGGTGGGCGCACGGTTGCGGCGCGCGCCCCTTGAGGCCGGGCATCGGGGGTGCCCGGCCTATACGCTGAGGTGGTGGATCGGGACGCTGAGCTGATAGGCGGACCGCTGGCTGAGGGAGAACGCACAACGATGGCCGGACGACGTCGGAAGAACGCCGGGGCTTCGCCGGGAGAGAGTGCGGTCGAGCCGGTTCTGCCCGCCGACCTGGAGCTTCAGGACCTCTACGGGGCGTTCGCCGCGCACGGGCTGGACGACGAGGACCTGGACGACGCGGCGGTCCTGGTACCGCCGGTGAAGCTGCCCGCCGAGGAGGAGCTGGCCGCCCTGGCGAAGGCCGTGCCGATGTTCGGGTACGCGCTGGCGCTGGCCCGCTGGGCCGCCCCGCACCGGGTGGTGGACGAGTTCGGCGACCTGGTGGAGGAGGACCGGGCGCCGGCGGCGCAGCTGCTGGGCCTGGCGCCCGCCGAGGGGGAGGTGCCGGAGGAGGCGGAGGTCGAGGCGATGCGGGCCTGGTCGCTGGCCTGTGACCTGGACCTGGTGGAGATCGGGACGACGGCGGCCGGTGAGCACGTCGCCGTGCCGGGCCCGGATCTGGAGCCCGCCGAGGAGGGTGACCCGGAGACCGTCCTGGAGCTGTGGCTGACCGCCGCCGGGATCGTCCGGGAGCTGGCCGTGGAGGCCGACTCGCTGCCGGAGGAGGAGGCCGTGCGGGCCGCCGAGGGCGGGGAGGCCGGGGAGGCCGTGGAGGGCGGTGAGGAGGACGAGGACGCCCTGAGCGAGGTCGAGGAGGCCCGGGACGCCGCCGCCGAGCTGTTGGACGAGGCGTTGCAGGTGCTGTACGAGACCACCGCCTTCGCCGATCCGGGCAACGAGACCGTGCCGCTGGGCGTGCTGGCCGCGCTGCTGGTGGTGCCGGAGGGCGAGGAGCCGAGCGAGGAGCTGCTGGGCGACATCACCGATGTGATGGTCGCACTGGACCCGATGCTGGGCGACCTGGCCGAGCTGGGCCTGCTGGAGTACCGGCCGATCGACCCGGAGCTGTTCGACGAGGAGGAGGGCCCGGAGGGCGAGGAGCCCGCCCTCGTCGGCGAGGCGCCGCTGGACGATGAGGAGTCGGCGCGCTTCGGGCTCGTCCGGCTCACCCCGCTCGGCCAGTACGGCATCCGGCAGTGGCTGCTGGAGGACGGCTACGACGCGCCGCTGGTCGGCGAGCTGGCCCAGGGCGACGCGGCCGAGCTGCTGCGCGCGGTGTGCGAGGCCGCCAACGTGCTGCCGGACGAGGAGCTGCGGGTCTGGATCACCGGCCGGGAGCCGGTGGCGGCGGCGCGCGAGCTGCTGGCGGCGGCGCGCGGCGACGACGCGTACGCCCCGATGCGGCGGATGCTCGGCGTCTCGGCGCTGAACATGCTGGGCGCGGCCGCCGAGCCCGCCGTGCGCGACGTGCTGGACGACCCCGAGCTGGGCGGCGCCGCCCGGGCCTGGCTGACCTCGAAGGGAGCGACGGACGTGCCGGTACCGGAGCGGACGATGGCACTGTGGACGGTGGTCGACACCTTCGCCGCCCAGCTGCTGGACAGCGGCGGCGACGCCGAACTGCTGCGCGAGCTGATCGCGGACCTGCCGGTGACCGGCAACCCTGCGTCCTACTTCGGCGAGCTCTGGCGGGTCGACCACCCGTACACGGCGGACGTCCTGGAGGCCGTCGGGGAGCTGCACCTGGACCGGGCGGTGGCCAAGGAGGCGCGCAAGGCGGCCTTCAAGGCGCGGTCCAAGGGCTGACGGGCCGACGGGGGGGCTTCGGGGGGCCGACGGGGCTTCGACGGGCTGATGGGCCGGCGGGTCAGGGGAGATCGAGGGAGCCGTCCTCGGCGAAGGGGAAGAACGGGTTGTGGGCCAGCTCCCAGAGGTGGCCGTCCGGGTCCTCGAAGTAGCCGGAGTAGCCGCCCCAGCTGGTCGGGACCGGCGGCTTGACCACCACGGCGCCGGCCTCGACCGCCGTCTTCAACGCGGCGTCCACCAGCGCGGGGGACTCCAGGTTCACCGCGAGGGTGACGCCGCGGAAGGCGGGCTCACCGGTGGCGGGCACGCCCGCGTCGGCGGCCAGCTCCTCGGTGGGGAAGAGGCCGAGCGCCGAGTCGGCGGTGCGGAACCAGACGATCTCCGGACTGGAGGCGGAGGACCGCCGCCAGCCCAGGTCCTCGTAGAAGCGGGCGCTGCGGTCGAGGTCGGAGACCCCGAGGGTGACGATGCTGATCCGGGCCGGGAAGCTGCTGTCTGCTGTCATGCCGCCAGGGTAGGGAGGGCGGCTGACAACCGCGCGTCCTGACACGGCCGGTGCCGGCCGGCAACCAGCAGTCCTGACACGGCCCGGGCCCGTTGGCGGCCGGGCGTCCCGACGCGGCCTGCGCCGGTGCCCGGTACCCGAGCTGATGACCCGGCAGGTCCCGGGCACTAAGGTGGCGTCGGCGGTGCGGGCGCGAGGACTCGGGGGTGCGGCACAGGATGATGCGGGAGAGTGGCGGCAGGCCCCCGGAGTGGAACGTCGGGCGGACGGACCCTGCGCGCGTCCCGGACCCGAGGAGCAAGGAGGAGCGTCTCGCCGCGGTGGAGGACTTCTCCCGCCGGACGGTGGCCGCGGCCGACTTCCCGGTGTACGGCGTGGTCGCGGGGCTGTCGCGTGGGGGCGGCGGGACGGGCGGCTGGGGCGAGGCGCTGGCCGCCTTCGAGACCTCCGGTGGCGAACTCGCCTGGGTCGAGGTGCAGTCCGGCGACTGGAGCTCGGTGGCCGGCCCGTACGTCAGCGTGCGTACCTACCGGCCGGACGCGGAGCGCGGCGAGGACCTGCCCGAGCTGGAGGACGTGGTCGAGGACGAACGGGACCGGGTCTACGACCACCTGGGGGTCGACGAGGGCGACGGGCCGGGCCGGGTGCGGGCGTTGCGTGAGTGGATCACCGTGGACGGCGAGCCGTACCCGGTGGAGGTGCACGAGGACCGGCCGGTGCTCTGGCCAGGCGCATCGGCCGCCGACGGGGCCGCATCGGTCTGGGCCGGGCGGCTGCGGATCGGCGGGCTGACCGTGACGGTGTGCGGGCGCGGGGTGCCGCCCGGCGGCGTGGAGCTCGGCGGGATCGCGGACTTCGAGCCGTACCTGCGCGGCCGGGCCGAGCTGCTGGGCGAGCTGGCCGCCCGGCGGGCCCGGCAGGTCCCGGTGGAGGAGCGTGAACTGCCGCCCGCCGTCGGGCTGGAGGCGCACCGGGAGCTGATCGCGCAGAGCGTCGCCGCGTCCGCCGCCGTCGAGGCGCAGGTCCGGGCCGGGCGGACGCCGCGGCGCCCGCGCGGGGACGCCTACGAGGTGCGCTGGGAGGTGGCGGTGCGCCAGCAGATGCGGCTCGCCACCGAGAACCGGGAGGAGGCGGTGACGGCGCTGACCGCGATGGTCAACCACCTCAACCGGCTTGCCCGGCACACGCATTGGCTGATCGGCACGCCGGAGGGCGGGGCGGCCGTCGAGGAGGTCGTCCGGTACACGGTGTTCGCCAGTGAGGTGGCGAGCCTGCCGGCGCAGCGGGCCTGGGAGCAGCTCTGGCGGGAGCGGCGGGGCGGCGGGCCGGAGGTCTGGGAGGAGCACCGGCTCGCCGAGCAGCTGTGGCTGTCGGCCTGGGAGCAGTGGCGGACGACGCGGTCGGGGTGACCCTCGGCGGGGCGTCGTGGGTCGGGGTGGCCCTCGGCGGGGCGCCGTGGGTCGGGGTGGCCCTCGGCGGGGCGTCGCAGGCAAAGCGGAGGTCATGTGTCGGTCATCGGTTGGCAAATGGCCGCCTGGGCGTGAGGTGGGCGTCATGCCTGGTTCATCCCCGCGGCGGAGTCTGCTGGGCGTCGACGCCCCGTCTCGACGCCCCGCCCGCCGGGCACCGGGCCCGCCCCCGGTCCGGCGGCCGATTCCTCAGGAGTTGCTGCCATGCCGCTGTCCCGCCGGGACTTCGTCAACCGTTCCACCCTCGTCGGGGCCGGCGTGCTGATCGCCGGCAGCGCGGAGGCGCTGGCCAGCGCCCCGGGCGCGATCGCCGCCCCAGCCGGCGGCGAGCTGCCGGCCGCGTCCGCGGCGGGTGACACCGGTGCGGTGCGCGCCGCCATCGGCTACGGCCCGCTGGTGCAGGACCCGGCCGGGCTGCTGTCGCTGCCCAAGGGCTTCGCGTACAAGGTCGTCAACCGCGCCGGCGTCACCCGGCTGCGCACCGGCGAGTTCACCCCGAGCAACCACGACGGCACCTCCGCCTTCGAGGACGAGCGCGGCGGCAACCTGCTCGTCACCAACCACGAGCTGCGCGGACCCCGGGCGAACTGGCCGAACCCGGTGCCGCTGACCGAGGGCCACGTCTACGACCCGGGCGCGGCCGGCGGCTGCACCATCGTGCACGCCAAGCGGAACGGCTCGGTCGAGCAGTGGGTCGGCATCGCCGGCACCTCCACCAACTGCGCGGGCGGCGTGACCCCGTGGGGCACCTGGCTGTCCGGCGAGGAGACCGAGGACAAGGCCGGCCAGAACGGCATGACCAAGGACCACGGCTACATCTTCGAGGTCGACCCGTTCGACGACGACTACAACCGCGACCCGCAGCCGGTGAAGGCCTTCGGCCGGTACGCGCACGAGGCCGTCGTGGTGGACCCGAAGCGCGGCCACGTCTACCTGACCGAGGACGCCTCGAACCCCAACGGCCTGCTGTTCCGCTGGACCCCGCCGGCCGGCTTCAAGCACGGCCGCTACAAGCTGCGCGCGCTGGCCGCCGACGCCGGCGTGCTGGAGGCCTTCAAGGTCTTCGACGCCCAGGGCAAGTTCGTCGACGACCTCTCCCGCGCCACCAAGGTCGGCACCACCTACGGCGCGGACTGGGTCAAGGTCCAGGACCGCGACGCCAGGACCGTCTCGGTCCGCAAGCAGTTCAAGGAGGGCGAGGTCACCCGGGCCCGCAAGCTGGAGGGCATGTGGTGGGGTGACGGCGGCTTCTACTTCGTCTCCAGCTTCGCCCGCTCGGAGAGCCCGGTGCAGCACGACGGCCAGGTCTGGTTCTACAACCCGGCCCGCCGCACCATCACCCTGAAGGTGCTGCTCGGCGTCAACACCGACGTGCTCGGCGACCACGACAACTACGACGGCCCGGACAACATCACCGTGTCGCCGTACGGCGGCGTGGTCATCGCCGAGGACGGCGAGGGCGTGCAGCACCTGTTCGGCGCCACCGAGGACGGGCTGACCTACCCGATCGCGCGCAACGAGCTGAACATCGGCAGCGCGGCCAAGCCCGAGTTCAGCGAGTTCACCGGGGTGACCTTCTCGGACGACGGCAAGACCCTCTTCGCCAACATCCAGGAGCCGGGCATCCAGCTGGCCATCACCGGCCCGTGGCACCGGCTGAACGAGCACAAGCGCGGCCAGGGCTACGGCGAGTGACGTAGCGGGTGTCGAAGGGGCTGCCCGCGGTCATTCGTCCGCGGGCAGCCTCAGTTGCAGCATCGCCAGCAGGCGCTGCTGCGGCTGGGCGAGGTCGATGCCGGTCAACTGCTCGGCGCGGCGCACCCGGTAGCGCAGGGTGTTGGGGTGGATGTGCAGGGCGTCCGCGGCGACCCGGACCTCGCCGAGCGCGTCCAGCCAGGCCAGCACCGACTCGGCGAGCCGGGTGCCGTGCCGGCGGTCGTACGCGGCGAGCGCGGTGAGCCGGGGGTCGCGCAGGCCGGAGCGCTCCTGGAGCAGCGCGAGCATCTCGCTGACCAGCACCTCGGCCTGGACGTCGATCAGCGCCGCCACGTCGAGGTCCACCCCGCCGCGGCTCATCGCGTCCAGGATGCGGTCCGCCTGCGCGCGGGAGTCCGGCACCTGGGCCAGGCCGTCCACGGTCGAGCCGATCGCGGCGCGCAGCGGGACGCCGAGGTGCTCCCGGGCGGCAGCCACCACCTCGTCCGCCCAGCCGCGCACGGTGGCCATCGGCAGGCCGGGCGGGAGTTCGGGCAGCAGCACGTACACCCGGGACTCGATCGGGGCGAGCAGGGCGGTGCGGTGCCGGGCGGCGGTGTGCACCGAGATCAGGCCGGTGACGTCGGAGCGGTGCAGCGCCTCGGTGGTGTGCGCGCCGTAGGCGAGCACGGTGGCCGGGCGGCGCAGGTCCAGACCCAGGTGGGTGGCGAGCGACTGCGGGCCGGTGGAGCCCTCCAGCAGGCCGGTGAGCAGCGTCCGGGTGAGCCGCATGTCGGCGGACAACTCGCGTCGGCGGCGCATCAGTTGGGCGGCGGCCACCCGGGCGGCGCCGACCAGGGCCTGATCGGCGAGCGGCGCCAGCGGCTGCGCCCCCTCCTGCACCCAGATGGTGCCGAGCGGCTGCGCCCCGGCCCGGATGCCGATCGCCAGGCGGCGGCGCAGGCCGAGTTCGGGGTGCGGTTCGACCGCGATCGGGGCGTCCGAGGTGCGCAGGTGCTGGAAGATGCCCCACTCGCGGAGCTTGGACAGGTACGGCTCGGGGCCCTGCCAGCCGAGGATGGAGAGTCGGCGCAGGTCGTCGACCTCGTCCGAGTCGGAGGAGCGGGAGTACGCCAGCACCCGGCTGGAGGTGTCCTCGATCGAGACGATGCCGTTGGTGAGCACGGCGACCGTCTGAGCGAGGGAGAAGAGGTCGCCCGCGTTGGGTTCGGGGGCGCCGGGGGTGTCCGGGGCGTCCGGGCCGGCGATGATCGCGCGGGCCAGCGAGTCGAGGTGCTCCCAGCGGGTCTCGCGGCGCACCGAGAGCAGGGCGACGCCCGCCTCGGTGGCGGCCTCGCGCAGTGCGTCCGCCTGGCCGGGGCCGTCCAGCTTGACCGCGACCGCCGCGGCGCCGGCCCGTCCGGCGGCGCGCAGGGCGGGGAGGGCGGCGCGGCCGCGGGCGCCGATCGCGAGGACGAGTTCGCCGGGGGCAGCGGTCGGCGGGTCCTCCGGGTCGAGGATCGCGACGTCGCGGACCGGGACGTCCAGGCCCTGCGGGGCGGCCTGGAGTTCGACCAGGGGTTCGCCGAGGGACATCAGCAGCTGGCGGAGCGGGAGGCCGGAGGTGGGCGGGAGTCCGGGGGAGCCTGGGAGGCCGGGGGTCGTCATCGGGCCTCCTTCATCCGCTCGGACAATGCCGTGTGGTTGATTTTAGCCGGGCGGACAGAGTCGCGGCCCGGCTTTCGTAAATAGTTGACTCTGACTATTCAGGAGTGGATAGTCAGTACTGACCAAGAGATGAGGACGTCTCGTGGCGAAGCGACGCAAGGTGTCGAACCCGCTGGCCCTCGCGGTCCTGGCCGAACTCGTGGCCGGGCCGATGCACCCGTACGAGATGGGGCGCCGGCTCAAGGAGCACGGCAAGGACCGCAACATCAAGTACAACCGCAGCTCGCTGTACATGGTCGTGGAGCAGCTGCGGAAGGCCGGGTTCGTCGCCGAACAGGAGACCGTCCGCGACACCCAGCGACCGGAGCGCACCGTCTACGCCGTCACCCCCGAGGGCCGGGCGGAGCTCACCGACTGGATGCGCGAACTCGTCGCCGAACCGCAGCACGAGTACCCCGCGTTCGGGGTCGCGCTGTCGCTGCTCATGGTGGTCCCGCCGGCCGAGGCCGTGGAACTGCTGGAACAGCGGCGGGCCGCGCTGGCCGCCGAGGTGGCGGGCATCCGGGCGGCCCTGCGGAAGGCCTCGGACGACGGCGTGGCCTGGATCTTCCTGATCGAGGAGGAGCACCGGGTCGGCGCGCTGGAGGCCGAGGGCCGCTTCGTCGAGCACCTCGTCGGTCGACTCAAGGAGCCGGAGTTCATCCGGACCTGGCACGAGATCTTCGGGAGTCTGGAATGAGTACGAGCAACGGGGAGAAGAGGGCCCTCGTCATCGGCGGCGGCATCGCCGGGCCGGTGACGGCACTGGCCCTGCGCAAGGCCGGCGTCGAAGCCGTCGTCTTCGAGGCCTACGAGTCCTCCGCCGAGGGCATCGGCGGCACCTTCATGATCGCCCCCAACGGGCTCGACGCCCTGGCGACCGTCGGGCTCGGGGCGGAGGTCGGCGCGATCGGACAGCCGATCGGCCCGATGCTGATCGAGGACGGCCGGGGCGGCGTGCTGGCCGAGTTCGCCGGCCTCCCCGACCTGCCGCCCGGCCGGGTCATGCGCCGCGCCGAACTGTACGAGGTGCTCCAGCGGCGGCTGCGCGAGAGCGGCATCGAAGTCCGCTACGGCAAACGGCTGGTCGGCGCCGAGGAGGGCGCCGACGGCATCACCGCCCGCTTCGCCGACGGCGACACCGCCACCGGCGACCTGCTGATCGGCACCGACGGCACCCGCTCCACCGTCCGCACCCTGATCGACCCGGCCGCACCCGGCGCGCAGTACACCGGCCTGCTCGGCGTCGGCGGCTACAGCCCGCACCGGCTGCCCGGCCGGGCCGGACGCGGCGAGACCATGCACTTCGCCAACGGCGCCCGCGCCTTCTTCGGCTACTGGGGGCTGCCGGACGGCGCCGGGACGGCCTGGTTCAGCAACATCCCGCAGCCCGAACAGCTGACCGCCGAGCAGGTCCGCGCCGTCAGCCCGGAGGAGTGGCTGCGCCGGGTCCGCGACCTGCACGCCGACGACCTGCCCGCCCGGGACGTGCTGCGCGAGGCCGCCGCCGACACCGTCGAGGTCTTCCCGCGGCTGGAGATCATGCCGTCCGTCCCGCACTGGTACCGCGGCCGGATGGTGCTGGTCGGCGACAGCGCGCACGCCCCCTCCAACAGCTCCGGCCAGGGCGTCTCGCTGGCCGTCGAGAGCGCCGTCGAACTCGCCCGCTGCCTGCGGGACCTGCCCGACCACACCGCCGCCTTCGCCGCCTACGAGGCGCTGCGCCGGCCCCGGGTCGAGAAGATCGCCGCCAACGCGGCGCGCACCAACAACCAGAAGTCCTCCGGGCCGGTCGGCCGGGCGCTGTTCCGGCTGCTCGCGCCGATCGCGATGCGGACCTTCCTGAGCCCGGAGAAGATGCTCCGCCCGGTGCACGGCCACCGGATCGACTGGGACCGGCCGGCGCTCCCGGTGGCCTCCGGCGCGACGGGCCGTCAACGGCGCGCCGTGACCGCGCCGTGACTGCGCCGTGACCCCTTCGTCGGGCCGGACAACGCCGTACGGGGGAATTTAGCCGCCCGGCCAATCAAGTGGCCCCAGGGGCAGGAATAGCGTTCGTGCTGTGGCCGACGTGCGACCCACGCCGGCATCCCCCCGCATCAACGAAGGAGAGCGTGCGCTCTATGGACGCTGTGACCCAGGTCCCCGCGCCGGTGAACGAGCCGGTCCACAGCTACGCCCCGGGCAGCCCGGAACGGGCCCGTCTGGAGGCCAAGCTGAAGGAGCTGGGCGGCCAGGAGCCGGTCCAGCTGACCATGACGATCAACGGTGAGCACCGCATGGGCGGCGGCGCCGAGATCCACGTCGTCCAGCCGCACAACCACGCGGCGAGGCTCGGCACCCTGCGCAACGCCACCCAGGCCGACGCGCAGGAGGCCATCGACACTGCCCTGGCCGCGGCCCCGGCCTGGCAGGCGCTCTCCTTCGACTCCCGCGCCGCGATCTTCCTCAAGGCCGCCGACCTGCTGGCCGGCCCCTGGCGCGAGACCCTGGCCGCCGCCACCATGCTCGGCCAGTCCAAGACCGCCCAGCAGGCCGAGATCGACACGCCCTGCGAGCTGGTCGACTTCCTGCGCTTCAACGTGCACTTCGCCCGCCAGATCATGGCCGAGCAGCCGATCTCCTCGGACGGCGTGTGGAACCGCAGCGACCACCGCCCGCTGGAGGGCTTCGTCTACGCGATCACCCCGTTCAACTTCACCGCGATCGCCGGCAACCTGCCGACCGCGCCCGCGCTGATGGGCAACGTGGTGCTCTGGAAGCCGTCCCCGACCCAGCAGTACTCCGCGCACCTGCTGATGCAGCTGCTGGAGGAGGCCGGCCTGCCCAAGGGCGTCATCAACATGGTGACCGGCGACGGCTTGGACGTCTCCGCCGTGGCGCTCAAGCACCCGGCGCTGGCCGGCATCCACTTCACCGGCTCCACCGCCACCTTCCAGCACCTGTGGCGCTCCGTCGGCGAGAACATCGCCGGCTACCGCACCTACCCGCGGATCGTCGGCGAGACCGGCGGCAAGGACTTCCTGGTCGCCCACCCGTCCGCCGACCCGGCCGTGCTGAAGACCGCGATGACCCGCGGCGCCTTCGAGTTCCAGGGCCAGAAGTGCTCGGCGCTCTCCCGCGCCTACGTCCCGGCCTCGATCTGGGCCGGCCTCAAGGACGAGTTCGCCGCCGAGGTCGAGGGCCTCACCATGGGCGACGTCACCGACCTGGCGAACTTCATGTCCGCCGTCATCGACGACCGCGCCTTCGCCAAGAACAAGGCCGCCATCGACCGCGCCCAGGCCGACCCCGCGGTCGAGGTCCTGGCCGGCGGCACCTACGACGACTCGGTCGGCTACTTCGTCCGCCCGACCGTCCTCGTCTGCGAGGACCCGGCGTCCGAGTACTTCCGCGAGGAGTACTTCGGCCCGATCCTCGCCGTGCACGTCTACCAGGACGACAAGTACGACGAGATGCTGGCCCAGATGGAGTCGGCCTCCGCCTACGGCCTGACCGGCGCGATCATCGCCCAGGACCGCGCGGCCGCCCAGGACGCCATGCACAAGCTGCGCTTCGCGGCCGGCAACTTCTACATCAACGACAAGCCGACCGGCGCCGTCGTCGGCCAGCAGCCCTTCGGCGGCGGCCGGGCCTCCGGCACCAACGACAAGGCCGGTGCCAAGCAGAACCTGGCGCGGTGGACCTCGACCCGCTCGGTCAAGGAGACCTTCGTCCCGCCGACGGACTACCGCTACCCGCACATGGGCTGAGTGCCTCTCCCGACCGTTCCGGTCGCCTGACCGTCTCGGTCACGTGGCCGCGCCGGTCACCTGACCGTTCCGGTCGCCTGACCACTGCGGTCACCCGACCGCTCCGGTCGCCTGACCATTCCGGTCACCCGCGACGCCCGGCCCCGCAGCCGGGCGTCGCCCGCCGGGGCGGCGGTGCCACGTACCCGCCGCCCGCCGCCCCGGCCCCCCTTCTGCCACCCTTAGAAGCACCAGCTCCAGGAGTCACGATGCTCCGTTCCGCCCTTCTCGCGGCCTCCCGGTCGCCGCAGGTCCGCACCGTGGTCGAGAAGTTCCCGCCGACCCACGCGATAGTCGAGCGCTTCGTCGCCGGTGACGTCCTCGACGACGCCGTCACCGCCACCGACGACCTGATCGCCACCGGCCGCAAGGTCACCCTCGACCACCTCGGCGAGGACACCCAGGACGCCGCCCAGGCCGCCGGCACCGCCGAGGCCTACGAGCACCTGCTCACGGCGCTCAAGGAGACCGGCCTCGCGGCCGGCGCCGAGGTGTCGGTCAAGCTGTCGGCCGTCGGCCAGTTCCTCCCGGTGGACGGCGAGAAGATCGCGCTGGAGAACGCCCGCCGCATCTGCGAGGCCGCCGCCGACGCCGGCACCACGGTGACCCTCGACATGGAGGACCACACCACCACCGACTCCACCCTCGCCATCGCGCGCGAGCTGCGGGCCGACTTCCCCTGGCTGGGCGTCGTGCTCCAGGCCTACCTGCGCCGCACCGAGGCCGACTGCCGCGAGTTCTCCGGCCCCGGCTCGCGCGTGCGCCTGTGCAAGGGCGCCTACAAGGAGCCCGAGTCGGTCGCCTTCCAGGGCAAGCACGACGTCGACCTCGCGTACGTCCGCGCGCTCAAGGTCCTGATGGCCGGCGAGGGCTACCCGATGATCGCCTCGCACGACCCCAACATGATCAAGATCGCCGGCCAGCTCGCCCAGTGGAACGGCCGCAAGCGCGACTCCTTCGAGTACCAGATGCTGTTCGGCATCCGCCCCGAGGAGCAGCTGCGCCTCGCCGGCGAGGGCAACACCATGCGCGTGTACCTGCCCTACGGCCAGGAGTGGTACGGCTACTTCATGCGCCGCCTCGCCGAGCGCCCGGCCAACCTCACCTTCTTCCTGCGCGCCATGGCCACCCGCGGCTGACCCGCGCGCACCCGCACGACGACGGCCCGCACCCCCGGTGGAAGGGGGGTGCGGGCCGTTTGTCGCGTTTCCGGGACTTCTAGAGGAAGTCCTTGGTGTCCAACTCGAACTCGAACGGGGCGGGGAGGGCGAGCGGTTCGCCGAAGGCTGCCAGGTGCACCTCGGTGTACTCGTCGCGGTGGGGATTGCTGAAGAGGCTGACCTGGGCCCGCTCGCGGTCGATCAGGAGGTACAGCGGGATCGCGGCGCGGGCGTAGCAGTGGCGTTTGGCGATGCGGTCCTGGTCGGGCTTGCTGGAGGTGACCTCCGCGACCATCGCGACGCCGTCGGGCTCCATCCAGGGCGGCGCGCCGCGGAAGAGGCGGAGTTCCCTTGGAGCGAAGGTCGTGTCCGGAATGACGTGGTTCTTCGGGCAGAGGCCGCCGCTCACCAGACGGAGGCCCTTATGGCCCGATGCCTGCATGTGGACCTGGGACTTTGCTTTCACCTGGTCGATCAGCAGGTCGATGTAGTCCTCGTGGTTGCCGTCCGGCGGTGGTGCCACGATGATCTCTCCCTCGATGAGCTCGGCTCGGAAGCCTTCGGGGGAGTGCAGGCTCAGGAAGCTCTCCAGCAGGATGTCAGCCTGCGATGGGGAGTCCGTGATCGGTTGCTCATGCGCCACAGCACTCATGATGCCCCTCCTTCAGATATGCGTCACGCTATTCGGTGCTCGACGGAGTTATGCCGTGCACGGTTGGTTTTCACTCGATGGCGTGAGTTTGAGGCCTGGCATAGCATCCCGATGCTGATGAACTGGGGCTTTGGCGGGAGGAGTTGGGGATGCTGAAGGAGTTCGCGGGGTTGTCGACGCCGTTGGTGGCGGATGCGTGTGTGCGGTTGGGGGTGGGGCTCAGGGCGGCGCCGGTGGGGGTGGCGGCGGTGGTGGCCGGGGGGCGGGTCGCGGGGCGGGTGCTGCCGGTGCGGCACTACGGGAGCGTGGACGTGTTCCTGGAGGCGTACGGGGCGGCCCGGGACGGTGACGTGCTGGTGATCGACAACGGCGGGCGGACCGACGAGGCCTGCATCGGGGACCTCGCGGTGCTGGAGGCGCGGGCCGCCGGGATCGCCGGGATCGTGGTGTGGGGGCTGCACCGGGACACCCCCGAACTGGTGGAGATCGGGCTGCCGGTGTTCAGCTACGGCGCGCTGCCGCTGGGGCCGGTTCGGCTGGACGGGCGGGAGCCGGAGGCGCTGGTGACGGCGCGGGTCGGGCCGCACCTGGTGGGCGCCGGGGACGTGGTGTTCGGCGACGCGGACGGGGTGCTGTTCGTCCCGGCCGACCGGGCCGGGGAGGTGCTGGAGGCGGCCGCCGCGATCGCCGGGACCGAGCGCGCGCAGGCCGGGCGGATCGCCTCCGGTGACACGCTGCGCCGGCAGACCGCCTTCGACGAGTACCTGGAGCGCCGCGCCGCCGACCCGTCGTACAGCTTCCGGCAGCACCTGCGGCGGGTCGGCGGGGCGATCGAGGAGTAGCGAACTCCCTTACAGCGACCGGTGCATGACGTGCAGGCCGACGTAGCCGTCGACGGGGTGGTGGAAGGCTTCGGGGACGGTGCCGACGATGTCGAAGCCGAGGGATTGGTAGAGCTTCACGGCGTGGTGGTTGTTGGCGACCACGGCGTTGAACTGCATGGCGCGGTAGCCGTTGGTACGGGCCCAGTCGAGGGTGTACTCGACCAGGGCCCGCCCGATGCCGCGGCCGTGGTGCGCCGGGTCGACCAGGTAGCTGGCGCTGGCCACGTGCGCGCCGTTGCCGGGGCGGTTGCGGGTCATGTTGGCGGTGCCGACGACCGTGCCGGCCTCGTCCACCGCGACCACCGTGCGATGGGGCGCGGCGAGCATCCACCACTCCCGGCCGAGGTCGGAGGAGAGGTCGAGGGGGTAGGGGAACGTCTCGCCGGCGGCGATGACGGTGTGGAAGAAGGGCCAGACGGCAGGCCAGTCCTCGGGGGTGGCTTCGCGGATGAGCATCCGCTCAGCATGATCCGCGGCGGGAGGGGCCTGCCACTGGTTTTCGACTGGTTCTCGGTACGTGACCGTTTGCGGTGCGGCTGGTCAGCTCAGGACGGCGTCCTCGACCAGGGCGGCCGCGTGGGCCTGGCCCTTGGCGTTGGGGTGCACCAGGGCGTAGCGCAGCGGGATGATGCTGGTCAGCACTCCGTCCAACCAGTGGTCCTGGTCGCACACGCTGTGGCCGGTGGTGGAGGGGTAGAGGTCGACGAAGGCGTCGCCGCGGGCGGCGGTCCGCTGGGCGATGATCGCGTTGAGCGGTTCCAGGATGGCCGTCCGCGCCCAGGCGAGGTCGCCGGTGGTGAAGGTGGCGAACTGCTCCAGGTTGCCGTAGGTGCAGCGGGTGGCGTCCTCGGGGACGAGGTGGGGGTAGCCGACGGTCAGCAGCCGAGCGGACGGGGCCTTGGCGTGCAGGGCGCCGAGCATCTGGTCGAAGTCGCCGCGCAGTTGGTTGAAGCGGTCGGGCAGGCTCGCGTCGAACTTGTCCTTGCAGGGCGTGCCCTGGCCGAGGACCGCGGCGCCGAGTTCGATGCAGCCCTTGAGGATCTCGGCGAAGCCGAGGGTGTTGCCGCCGATCTCGACGGTGATCACGTCGGCGCCCGGGGAGACGGCGTCGATCTGCGACGGGACCGGTGGGAAGGGGGCGCCGGGGTTGGTCCCGAGCGGCGGGAGCGGGCGGCCGGGCGGGGCTTCCTTGGTCTGGTAGACGTCCTTGACGGTGGCGCCGGCACAGCTGACGTTGCGCAGCTCGACCAGGGGGCCGAGGCCGCGGCGGATCAGCTCGGGGTAGGAGCCGGTGGTGCGGGCGCAGCCGTCGCGGGGTTCGGTCTCGTCGCCGGCGGCCTCGACGAAGCCGGCCGTGTAGGAGTCGCCGAGTGCGGCCCAGGCGAGCGTCCGGACGCGGCCGGCCGGTTCGGCGGCGGCCTGGGCGGCGGACGGGGTGATCAGGCCGGCGGTGAGCGCGACGGCGGTGCCGGCGACGGCGAGGCGGGACAGGAAGCGTGGCACGGTCTCTCCCTCAACGAGTGCGCGGGAGAGCGCGATTCACCCCCCTAGAGGTAGATCGAGTCGGCGGGTGGACGACTTGATCCCTCAGGAGGGTGAATTCGCGTGTGCGGCCGTGACGTTGGACCGATCGGCCCTGGGCGTCGGGGTGGGTCGGCGAGGGGTGGGGCGAGACGGTTCAGAGCAGGGCGGCGGACGGATCGACCATCGCCCGGGCGGTCTTGGCGTCGACGTACTCGCCGAGCGCGGTCATCACCCACTCGCCGGACGACTGCCGGACCAGCTTGCACATCACCACGCCGGTGTGCGGCTCGGAGTGGGTGAGGTCGAAGCGGACCAGCTCCTCCTCCGTCCGGGCGTCCAGCAGGCGGCAGTAGGCGTTCTTGACCTCGGTGAACCGCTGGCCGGAGAAGGAGTTGACGACGAAGACCAGGCCGGTGACCTCGGCCGGCAGGCCGTCCAGGTGGACGGTGATCGACTCGTCGTCGCCGGCTCCGCCGCCGGTGAGGTTGTCGCCGGAGTGGGCGATCGCGCCCTTGAAGACGGTCAGCTTCATGAACCAGGCCGTCTCCAGCTTCTTGCGCTGGGCGTCGAAGGCGAGGCAGGAGGCGTCCAGGTCGACGCTGCGGCCGCGGCCGGCGGGCTCCCAGCCGAGCGCCATCCGGACCGAGGAGAGGAACGGACGGCCGTTCTTCACCAGGGAGACCGAACTGCCCTTGACCAGGTTGACCCGGCCCTTGTCCAGGGTGACCTTGGCGGGGGCGGACGGGGCCGGCGGGGCGACCGGGGGCGCGGGGGGCGCGGGCGGGGTGGCGGCGAGGGCGATCCGCGGGTCGACGGGGGGAGCCGGGGGAGCGACCGGAGGGGCCGCGGGGGGAGTGGCGGGGGCGGGGGCCTGGGCGGCCGGGGCCGGGGAGTCGTCGACGGAGACGCCGAAGTCGGTGGCGATGCCCGCCAGGCCGTTGGCGTAGCCCTGGCCGACCGCTCGCACCTTCCAGGCGCCGCCGCGCTGGTAGACCTCGACCACGATGAGCGCGGTCTCCTGGCCCAGCTGCGGCGGGGTGAAGGTGACCAGGGCCTGCCCGGTGTCGGCGTCGCGGACGGTGGCGGTCGGCTCCATCCCGGCGAAGGTGGAGGACTGGTCGGCGGGGCTGGCGGTCACCACGATCTTGGTGATGCCGGCCGGGACGGCCAGGGTGTCGACGGTGATCGCGTCCGGCGCTCCGGCGGCGGCCGGGCGGTGGCTGACGCCGGGGCCGTGCGGGGCGTTGAAGAAGACGAAGTCGTCGTCCGATCGCACCTTTCCGGCGTCGGTCAGCAGCAGACCGGAGACGTCCAGCGCCTTGGGCGCGGTGACCTCGACAGTCACCCGCGCGGCGGTCAGCGGGGCGTTGCCGCCTTGGGTCAGGACGGTGGACACGGACTCCTCCTCGGGTGCGGAACGGCGGCCGGCCGGGGCCGCTGGGACCGCCGGGCCGGGTGCTGCCCACAGTAACGAACGGGCGCGTCGGGATGAGCCCGGCCGGTGCGGTGACCTGTCGGATCGTCGGACGGTACGGCCGGGCGGCGGGGTTGGGCGGCAGGCCCCGGCAAGGCCGTACGGTGGCAAGGCGGCAAGGCGGCGGGTCAGTGCGGCCGGAGGTCAGCGGGGCGCGAAGGCGGTCGGCGTGCCGGGGCGCGGCGGGAGCCCGGGTGCCTCGGGCACGACCGGCGGCGGTGCGACGGGCTGCGGTGCGACCGGGCCGAAGGCGCCGAGGGCGGCGACCGCCCGGGGCCGGTCGATGCCGAAGGCGGCGGCACTCCAGCTCTCCGCCGCGGCGGCCTTGCGGACCGGGCCGGACGAAGCGGGCCGACCGGACGGGAGCGAGGGGCCGGATGGGCCGGTGGGCCCCGAGGGTTCGGCGGTGGGGCGGGTGCCGCGCACGCCGAAGGCGTAGTGGCCGGGCGGGACGTCGGTGCCGGCCGGGGTGGTGAAGCGGTAGACCAGGGTGCCGCGCTCCTGTTGGGCGGTGACGACCGCGCCGGGCAGGTCGGTCCAGGCGGTGCCGCTGCCGGGGGCCAACTCGCCTGGGGCAAGCCGGAATTCGGTCTGGAGTGCGGTGAGCGGCTCGGTGACGGCGAGGTCGAGCTGGTGCCGGAGGCCGTCCCGGTCGAGCGGTGTGACCGTGGCGACGCCGGTCAGGGCCTGGTCGGTGTCCGGCTCGGTGTCCGGGCCAGGGGCGCCGGCGGTCGGGCCGTCGGTGCCCGGGGCGATTGCGCCGGGCGGCGGCGGCGGTGCGGGCTGGGCCGGGGCGGCCGGGCGGGGTCCGGGTGCGTGCGGCGTGGTCGGCGAGGGGGAGGGCGAAGAGGGGTCGGCCGGCTGCTCGGCGACGGGCGCGACGGGCTGGGCCGACGGCGAGGGCGCGGCGGCGGCGTCGGCCGGCGTGGCGGGCTCGCCGGTGCCGGCCGGCCGGGCGCCGGGGCCGTGGTCGGCCATGGGTTCGGCCGCAGCCTGTCCGCCGGTGGGCTCCGGGAGCGCCGACCGGGTGCCGGGTGCGTGGGGAGAGGCGCTGGGCGAGGCGGCTGCGGCGGTCGTGTCCTCCGCCGCCCCGGGGTGGTGCGCCGAGGGGCTCGGTGCGGGCGGCCGGCCGGTGGCCGGGAGGTCGGCGGGGTTCGGCGCGGTGGGGTTGGGCGCGGTCGGGGCCCGGTCGGCGGCGGCCTCGGCCTGGTCGCCCGCGGCGGGGGTGGGCGGCGGGGTGGTGCCGACGCGTGCGACCCCGGCCCGCCGGCCCACGCCCTGCTGCTCGTTGAGCAGGAGGGTGGTGGCGATGCTGATGCCGACGACGGTGGACATCGCCATCGCGGCACCGGAGAAGCGCAGGGTGGGCAGCCGGAACCGGCCGCCGAACGGGCGTGGCCGCCCGTGCCGGCCGTGCCGTTCGGGCTCGTGCCGAACGTCCCGCGCAGTGTCCTCGCGCGCAGCCACCGGACCCCTCCCTCCCCGAAGTCGCCGTCGCGGTCGCGGTATTCTCCCATGCGCTGCCACCGGGCCGGCATCGGCCGCCCGGGGTCGGTCGGCCGGGGTCCGGGTGGGGCCCGCGCCGGGAGGGGGAGAGCGTACCAGCGGCTCGTCGTGGCCTGGACGGTTTTGATCCATTTCGTGGACACCCGTTCGACGGAAGGAAGTTGACGATCCGTCTGATAAGTCGGCGATGGCGGCCGGGCTGCCCGGACAGGGATTAATGCAACCTCCTTGCAACCCTTGCCCGCCCGGACGGAAGTGGCCCAGGCTGAGGTCATCCCACGCCGTCCCGGAGAGACCGTCATGCCGCCCGACCCGCTGTCCGCAGCCTCCAGTGCACCCCTCGCCGCCACCCCCACGGGCGGCGATGGGGACGGCTCCACCGCCGCTCCGGCGGCGGTGGAGGAGGTGCTGATGCTGCGGATCTCGCTGGGCGAGGAGGTGGTCGGCGAGGTGCGCACCCGGTTCCGGTTCGAGGCCGCGCGCCCGTACGAGGTGCTGCTGACCTTCCATCTGGGGCGGCCGGACGAGGCCGACTGGGTGTTCTCGCGCGAGCTGCTGCGCGACGGCCTGCAGGCGCTGAGCGGCCAGGGCGACGTCAAACTGTGGCCGGCGTACTGCCCGTGCCACGGCTCGACGCTGCACCTGGCGCTCGAATCACCGCACGGCAGCGCCCTGCTGGAGGTCTCCAAGCCCCGGGTGCAGGCGTGGCTGGACCGTACCTACGCGCTGGTCTCCGCCGAGGCGGAGCGCGTCTGCGGCCCGACCGACGCCCAGCTGGCCGCGCTGCTCGCCGGCGGCTGAGGCCCGGTCGGGGCACCGGCGGGCCCGCGCGGCGGCGGGACGGGCGCCGCGCTCGGCAGCCGCACCGTCCCCGCGGCCAGCCCGGCCCGCAGCCGCCGGACGGCCGGGGCCGAGGAGGCCGGCAGCAGGTCGTACGGGTCGTCCGGCCCGTCCACCGTGACCAGCACCGACTCGGCGATGCGGTACGGCCGGTGGGCCAGCAGGCCGCCCAGGTAGCGGCGCAGCCGGGACAGCTCGGCGCGGACCGTCACCGTCCGGCCCGGGTCGCCGAACAGTGCCTCCGCGAGCTGCGCGGCCGTGCTGCCCTCGCGTCCGGTGGCGAGCAGGAGCAGCAGTTCGGCGTGGCGCGGGCTGAGCGGGTGCGACCAGCTGCCGGCCGCGCCCCGGACGGTCAGCTCCGGGCGGTCCTGGCGGCGCAGGTCGAGCCGGAGCCGGGCGCCCTCGGCCTGCTCGGCCTGTTCGGCCGTCACCGTGCCGGAGCCGTCCGCCTCGGGCGGCCGGACCGGTCGCACCAGCCAGCCGTCCGCGAGCGGCTCCAGGGCGCATTCGCCGAGGCCCGGCACCCAGTGCACGGCGGCGGTTCCCCAGCCGCCGACCGGCACCCGCAGCCGGCCGGGCGGCGGCAGCCCGGCCGCGGCGGCGGTCCACCCGGCGGAGTCCACCACCAGGGCCGGGCCGGCCACCCGGGCGAGCATCGGGGCGGCCAGGGTGCGCAGTTGGTGCAGCGCCTCCAGCCGGTGGGCGCGCAGCTCGGTCTCGGCGAGCCGGGCGGCGGTGGCGGTGAGCTGCAGCAGGTACGGGCGGACGTTGCGGGCCGGGCCGCTGAGGTTGATCGCGCCGACCAGCCGCCCGGTGCCCGGGTCGTGCACGGGGGCGGCGACGCAGGTCCAGGAGTGGTGGCTGCGCAGGTAGTGCTCGGCGGAGTGGACGTGCATCGGGCGCTGGGCGCGCAGTGCGACGGCGATGCCGTTGGTGCCGACGCTCTCCTCGATCCAGCGGGCGCCGGTGAGGAAGCCGATCCGGTCGGCGCTGCGGCGCAGGGCGTGCTCGCCCTCCTGCCACAGCACGTGGCCCTCGGCGTCGGCGATGGCGAGGATCAGCGGACTCTGGCCGACCGGCTGGAGCAGGGTGTCGCGCAGCACCGACAGGACCGCGTCCAGGCCGCTGGTGCGGCGGCGCTGCTCGATCTCGGCGGGGCCGAGGTGGACGGCGGCGGCGCCGGCGTCGGGGTCGAGCCCGAGGCGGCGCAGCCGGGCCCAGGAGTCGCCGATCTCGGGGCGGGGTTCGAGCCGGCCGGGGGAGCCGGGGTCGGGGTAGGGGGGCTGGACGAGTTCGCGGGCGGCGGCTTCGGCGAGGGTGCGGTCGTGGACCCTGGCCAGCTCGGCCGCGCTCGGCGCGGTGCGGCGTTCTGGTCGTCGGGACTGCCGTCCGGTCTGCCGCACTCGCGTTGCTCCTCGCCGCCGTTCGAGGCCGCGCCGGGGTCGACGCGCTGACGAAAGCGTACGGGGGCGGTGAGGGTCTGGGGACGGGGTCTGCCAACTCGGCATACCGGACGGTATGACCGTGGACATGCCGAGGTGTGATGACTAGCGGGGGGCCTGGTGTTGGCCTGGTGTGAGCCCGACGCGGGCCTGGTGCGAGGCCTGGTGCGGGACCTGATGCGGGCCTTGCGTGGGCCTGGTGCGGTGCTGGTGCGAGGCCTGATGTGGGCCTGGTGCAGGCTCGGCGGTCAGCGTTCCGCGCCGGTGCCGCGCTGGGCCGCCTCGACGGTGTGGTGCAGGTCGGCGGTGGCCTCCAGGGAGGCGGCGGTGCTCAGCGCCAGGCAGGCGGCCAGCGCGATCGCCACCGCGCGCAGTCGGGTGCCGGTGGCGGTGGCCGCCGGGCGGGGCTGGAGCAGGGCGGCGACCCGGCGCGGGACCGGCCCGGAGTGGGCGGCGGGGACGAGTCGGGGCCGGGCCGGCCAGGGGGAGCGGCTGGCGGCCAGGGCGGCCCGGCCGACCGCGCGGGCGGTCACGGTGCGGTCGCCGACCCGGGCGGCCGCCACCTCGTCGGCCCAGCGCTCCAGGTGGTACCCGAGGGGCGCGCGCAGCGGCCGCAGCGCCGGGTGGAGGTCGGCGGCGTGCTCCGCGAGGGCGAGGAAGACGTGGTGGCGGGCGGTCAGGTGGGCGCGTTCGTGGGCGAGCAGGGCGGCCCGCTCGGGCCCGGTGAGGATGCGCAGCATGCCGGAGGTGACCACGATCCGGCCGGGCTCGCCGGGCCGGCCGGGGAGGGGCAGGCGCCCCGGCAGGGCGAAGGCGTCGGCGCGCTCGTCGTCGAGGACGGCGAGCGGGTGCTCGCCCGGCTGGAGCAGGGTGCGGGCGCCGGCCAGGACGGCCTGCGGGGTGCGTGCCCGGCGCATGGTGGCGTGCCCGGGGCGCGCGTCCGGATGCCGGCCCTCGGCCGGCGCGGGGCAGGCCGTCGCGGCGCAGGCCGGGAGGGCGGCCCGGGCCTCGCGCAGTTCCAGCCGGTGGCGGCGGGCGGTGCGGACGGCCTGGGCGGTCAGCGCGGCGAGCACCAGGCCGGCTGCGGCGGCCGCCACCGGTGCGTCGGGTGCGGCGGCGGTGAGCCAGGGCAGCGACAGGTGGCCGATCGCGGCGACCGGCGGCAGCTGGAGCAGCCCGGCGGCGGCGAGCAGGCCGAGCGAGCAGAGGGTGCCGCCGGCCAGCACGGCGGACGTCCCGGCGAGCATCCAGGCGGCGGCCCGGGGCGGCAGCGCGTCGGCGAGGCGGCGGGCCAGCGGGGCGGCCAGGAACGGCAGCAGCAGCGGGGCCCAGACGGCGATCATCACGATCCGGCCGCCCCGGGGGTGCGGTGGCCGGGGGCGGGGGCGGTGCCCGGGAGGGGGCCGAGACCGGGGGTGCCGCCGTCGGTGCCCGGGGCGGAGCCGAGGCCCGGGGCGCCGTCGCCGAGCAGGTCGCGCAGCAGCTGCTCGTCCTCGGCGGAGAGGTCGGAGACGAAGCGGGCGAGCACGGTGGAGCGGTCGGCCTCGCGGCCGAGCTCGGTGTGCATCCGGCGGGCGGCGAGGCCCGCGGTGTCCTGGACGGTCGGGATGTAGGCGTAGGCGCGGCCGGCCCGGGTGCGCTCCACGGTGCCCTTGTCGTGCAGGCGGGCGAGGATCGTGGCGATGGTGGTGCGGGCGAGGTCCCCGCCGAGTGCCGACTGGACGTCCTGCGGGGTCATCGGCTGCCGGGCCGACCAGAGCGCGGCCAGCACCTCGGCCTCCAGCTCCCCGGCAGGCCGGCGGGCGGACGGTACGTCGGACATGGCGGCGCTTCCTCCAGGTTTCGTCTACAGTCATGTAGACCGTCTACGTCACTGTAGACGGTCGGGGCGGGTTCCGCTGTGAACCGCCCCCCAACGTACGGGAGGTCCGCCAGCCTTGCTTCAGTTCCTCGCCGATCCGGCCGCTCACCTCGCGGTGAACCCGCTGGACGCGTCCTCGCTGCTCGCCGCCTTCGGCGCACTCGGCATCGCCGTCGTGCTCTTCGCCGAGACCGGCCTGCTGGTGGGCTTCTTCCTGCCCGGAGACTCGCTGCTGTTCACCGCCGGCCTGCTGTGCGTGCCCGGCGCCACCAAGGGCCCGCAGCTGGAGCTCTACCAGGTGCTGCCCGCCGCCCTGGTCGGCGCGCTGGCCGGCGCCCAGGTCGGCTATCTGATCGGCAAGCGCGGCGGCCGCGCGCTGCTGCGCCGCACCGAGCGCAAGAGCCTGCTGCAGGGCGTCGAGCGGGCCGAGGAACTGCTGGGCAAGTACGGCCACGGCAAGGCGATCGTGCTCGCCCGCTTCATCCCCGTGGTCCGAACGGTGCTGAACCCGCTCTGCGGAGTGCTCGAAGTGCCGGTCCGCTCGTTCACCTTCTGGCAGGTGACCGGCGGCGCCCTCTGGACGGTCGGCGTCGTGCTCGCCGGGTACGGGCTCGGATCGTCGATCCCCAGCATCGACAGATATCTGCTCCCGATCATCGGTCTGGTAGTAGTTGTCTCCGTGCTCCCCATTGTTCTCGAACTGTTCCGCGCCCGTAAGGCGCACCGTCACGGAGGTGACAAGTGACGTCCTCCCGGGCTCTCGCCGTCTACGACGGCAGCGGCATCGACGGCAGCCTCTACACCCGGGTGAACGGGTGGGCGCAAGCCGCCCCGCACTGGCTGGACGAGCTGATCAAGGTCTGGTCGGCGCTCGGCCTCGGCCTGTTCGCGGTCTTCATGCTCTACGCCTGGTGGCGGGCGCGCGGCGCCGACTCGGCCGTGATGGCCAAGGTGCTCGCCTCGCCGGTGATCGTGGTCGTCGCGTACGGCGTCAACTCGGTGCTCAAGGGCATGGTCGAAGAAGTCCGGCCGTGCGCCCAGATCCCCGGCAGCATCTCGCTGGAGACCTGCCCCGGTGCCGGTGACTGGTCCTTCCCCAGCAACCACACCGTGATCGCCTTCGCCGCCGCCACCGCACTCTGGTTCGCCGACCGGCGGCTCGGCTGGATCGCCGGGATCTTCGCGGTGCTGATGGGCGCCTCCCGGGTCTGGGTCGGCGTGCACTACCCGCACGACGTGGCCGTCGGCGCGCTGGTCGGCCTCCTGGTCGCGGTGGTGCTGGCGCCGCTCGCCGGCCGCTGCGGGCCGCTGGTGGACCGGATGCGGGCGGGTGCGCTGCGCCCGCTGCTCGGTCCGGGCGCGGTGCCGGCGACGGTCGGTCGCCACGCGGCGTACGGGACGCGGCAGTACTGACGGCGACGGCCGACAGTACTGACGACGGGTGTCGGCAGCGCTGAACGGCGGGTGCCGGCAGTACTGGCGGCGAGACCCGACAGCGCTGATTCCGTAGCCTCCCCGTAGCCCGTCCGACCCTTGTCTGGCCGGGGTGGCGGGTAGAGCATGTGAGCCGGGCGTGGGGCCCCTTCGCGGGGAACCCGCCCGGCTCAGTCGTGCCGGGGCGCGGGAGCGCCGGGCGTGCCAGCGGAGGGAGTGCCAATGCCGTACCGACTCGACATCACGCAGGGGGACTGGCCGGGCGAGTCGCCGCACAAGGGCGTCGAGGGCCTGCTCGCCGAGGCCATGGTGCTCACCCTCGCCACCGCCGGCCACGAGCACGGCCCGCACGCCAACCTGGCCTTCTTCGCGTACGACGACGACCTCGTCCTGTACTTCGTCAGCGAGCGCTCCACCCGGCACAGCCACCACCTCGCCGAGGAGGCCCGGGCCGCCGCCACCGTCTTCCTGCCGCCGCCGGTCTTCGGCGAGCAGCTGCGCGGCCTGCAACTGACCGGCGGCGCGAGCGAGGCCTGGGGGCGGCAGGCCGAGGCGGCGCTGGCCGCCTACCAGGGGCGGTACCCGTCCTTCGCGCAGGACGAGCAGGTGCGGCGGCAGTTCCTCACCGGGGGCGGGGCGGCGGCGCTGTACCGGTTCCAGGTGGAGGAGCTGACGGCGGTGGACGAGCCGAACTTCGGGCGGCGCAACTACCTGCGGGCGCGGGTGCTGCGGCCGTAGGCCCTACCCGGTCCCCAGGGTTGTCTGTACAACTTTTCGGGTGATTCATCTGCGGGACGCTACCGGGACGCCCCCAGGACACCTGGGCGCACCAGCCTGGCCGCATGAGAGTCATCGTCGTAGGAGCAGGCGTGCTCGGCACCATGCACGCCTGGCAGGCCGTCGAACGCGGCCACGAGGTCGTCCACCTGGAGCGCGAGACCGAGGCGCGCGGCGCCTCCGTGCGCAACTTCGGCCTGGTCTGGGTCAGCGGCCGCGCACAGGGCGAGGAACTGGACACCGCGCTGCGCGCCCGCGAACTGTGGGAAGGCATCGGCGCCCGCGTCCCCGACCTCGGCTTCCGCGCCAACGGATCGCTCACCGCGATCCGCACCCAGGCCGAACTCGCCGTCGCCGAACAGGCACTCACCCTGCCCGACGCCGCCGCCCGCGGCTACCGGCTGCTCGACGCCGACCAGACCAGGGCCGCCAACCCCGCCCTGCGCGGCGAACTCCTCGGCGCCCTGTGGTGCGAGCGCGACGCCGCCGTCGAACCCCGCACCGCCCAGCCCGCGCTGCGCGCCGCCCTCCAGGCCACCGGCCGCTACACCTTCCTGCCCGGCCGCGAGGTCCGCGACGTGATCGGCGAGAACGCCGTCCGCGACGACCACGGCGACATCCACACCGGTGACCTCGTCATCCTCTGCACCGGCGCCTGGCTCGGCGGCCTCGTCCGCGAACTCGCCCCCTCGCTGCCCGTGCGCAAGGTCCGGCTGCAGATGATGCAGACCGACCCGCTCGGCGAGACCCTCACCACCTCCGTCGCCGACGGCGACAGCTTCCGCTACTACCCGGCCTTCGCCGGCACCGCCCTGGACCGCCTCCGCGACACCCAGCCGCAGCCCGACGTCGCCGCCGAACACAAGATGCAGCTGCTCATGGTCCAGCGGCGCGACGGCGGCCTCACCATCGGCGACACCCACGAGTACGACCAGCCGTTCGGCTTCGACGTCGTCGAGGACCCGTACGACCACCTGGTCGGCGTGGCCGAGGACCTGCTCGGCCGCCCCCTGCCGCGCGTCCGCCGCCGCTGGGCCGGGGTGTACGCGCAGTGCGTCGACACCACCCGGGTCGTCCACCGCGAACAACTCCGCGACGGCGTCTGGCTCGTCACCGGCCCCGGCGGCCGCGGCATGACCTGCTCCCCGGCCATCGCCGAAACCACCGCCGAACTCGCAAACCTGTAAGGGTAGTTGACATGTCCTTTGATATCCGCCTGGTCGTCCTCGACATGGCTGGCACCACCGTGGCCGACGACGGCCTCGTCGAACAGGCCTTCACAGCCGCCGCCCGGACGCTCGGCGTCGAGGCCGGCAGCCCGGGCTTCGGCCCCATGCTGGACCACGTCCGCGCCACCATGGGCGAATCCAAGATCTCCGTCTTCCGGCACCTCTTCGGGGACGAGGACAAGGCCCAGCGGGCCAACACCGCCTTCGAGGCCGCCTACCACGACCTCGTCGACGCCGGGCACTGCGCCGCCCTGCCCGGCGCCGCCGACGCCATCGCCGAACTGCGCGGCCAGGGCCGGAAGGTCGCCCTCACCACCGGCTTCTCCCGGGCCACCCAGGACCGCATCCTCACCGCCCTCGGCTGGCAGTCCGTCGCCGACCTCACGCTCAGTCCCGCCGAGGCCGGCCGCGGCCGTCCCTACCCGGACCTCGCGCTCACCGCGCTGCTGCGGACCGGAGTCGAGTCGGTGCGGCAGATCGCCGTCGCCGGCGACACCGGCTACGACATGCTGACCGGCGTACGGGCCGGAGCGTCCGTCGTCGCCGGCGTGCTCACCGGCGCCCACGACGAGGCCCGGCTGCGGGCCGACGGGGCGACGCACGTGCTCGGCTCGGTCGCGGAACTGCCCGGACTGCTGGGCTGAACGATCCCCCGGTGAGCAGGAAGTCGGCCCGGCCGACTTCCTGCTCACCGGGGTCAGGTCAGGACACCGGCCCGGCCGCTCCGCCGCCTCGCCGCCGGGCCGACTCGCGGCCCAGCCAGGCGACGGCGAGCATCAGGGCGGCCGTCAGCCCGACGGCGAGCCCGAGATCCCGGGGAAGACTGATGTCCCCCGGGCGCTGCGGGTCGGCGCGGCCGGCCGGATCGAAACGGACCGTCACCCGGTCGCCGACCGCGAGCGCGCGCAGCCCCGTCGACAACTCGCCGCCGGGCAACGCAGTACCGTCCTCGGCCGCGAGGTCGTACATCGAGGACGGGTGCTTCCCGGCGAGACGGTCCGTCTCCCCGGTGACCCGGGCCGTCACCGTCTCGCCGGACAGCCGCAGGATCACGTCGTCCCGCGCCATGGCCACGGCCCCCGTCGCCAGGCCCGCGAGGAGAACGGCGAACAGCGCCACCCAGCAGCCCACCCACCGCCCCAGCAGCCGCACCAGACCCACCACCCAGGCCACCACCAGCACCAGCCCGAGCAGCGACGCGGCGCCCCCGCCGAGGTAGGTGCCCGCGAGCACCAGCCCGAACGTCCCCACGGGGACGCCCAGGACCAGGACAGCGCTCAGCACGGTGGCCCGGCTACGGTCCCTGGTCGTACCCATGACTCTCCCCGCGTGCGTCCGATCGGGCTGGAAGAGTACGACGCGTCCCCTCGCCCCCGGACACGGGGGCTGGCCGGGCGGGAGGGGGACTTCCTCGGGGCCGAGGGAGAAGCAGGCGTGGGCCTTCTACAGGCATGGCGCAGGGCAGCGAGCATCGAGCCAGAGCGCGGCCCGTCGGAAGTACTCCTTCATGAGCGCCGCGCGAGAAAAGGCCCTCCGCTCCCCCTCCCGATAGGCCGTCCACTGGATGGCTTTGAGGCGGTCGACCATCAACTGAACATTTTCCGTGCTCACTTGAGATCGCTTTCGCGCGGAGTGGGGATTCAGTGGCATCGAGCCCGTAGCGCTTTCAGTGGTCGAGTGATCCGTCCGCTGACGGCGGCGACGTTCTTCAGGACACTGTGTGCACCACGGGGTCGGAGGGGTCGTGTGGCGGTGTGGGTCTGCGTGTGGACCAGAGCAGGGTGCCGCCGATCAGGGCGTTGCAGGCGAGGAATGTCAACAGGTAGGCGGTGGAGTCGACTTCGCCGGGGAGTTTGGGGGCGACCTGGCCGGCCGGGTCGATGCGGACGGTGATGACGTCGCCGGGTTTGAACCGGGTGGAGCTCTCTTCGAGGTCGCCGCCGGGGATCTCGCCGGCCGGGTCGGTCGAGGCGAGGGCGTAGGCCCGTCCGGAGCCGTGGAGCGAGTCGGTCGTCTTCTCGTTGAGGACCACGGCCTGCACCGTCCGGCCCGATCCCAGGATCAGGTTGGTCCAGGCGACGGAGCCCGACAGGTAGGCGACGAAGGCGACGGCGGCGATGCCTGCGCCCCAGGCGAACGCCTTGCGCTGGAACGCGGGGTTGCTGTCGGCGTCGCGCCGTAGGGCGAGGGCGAGCAGCATGACCACGGGGTAGGCGAAGCCCACGATGGTGGCGACGAACGAGTTGACGTACACGTTCAGTGCCGTGACGCCGATGAGGATGGCGGTGGAGAGGGCGATGAGGGCCAGTGTGCCGCGGAGGCGGCGGAGCCCGTCGGGCGGGGCCGAGTTGGTGGTGGTCGTCATCCGAAGGCCTTTCGGATGTTGTCCCACTGGTCCGGTGGCAGCGCGTCGGCGCTCTCGTCCCGGGGTGGGTGGAAGGAGATGCCGCGGAACGCGGTGGCCAGGAGCGGCAGCCACTCGTCCCAGTGGTCGAGGTCCTCGGTGGTGAAGACGGCGGCGACCACGTGCGGGCTCCACGGGTGCGGGATCAGCAGTTCGAGCTGGCGCACCGTGTTGACGGTGGAGTCGGGCACGCCGAACACCGCGCCGGGCACCGGGACGGCCAGGTCGCGGGCGGCGAGCGCGGCGCGGCCGGTCGGCAGGTCCACCACGCCGACGTCGGCGTCCGGCCAGGCCTCGGCCAGTTGTTCGGCGATTCGGGCGGGGTAGCTGCCGGGCGCGCCGAGGTCCTGCGGGCGGACGAAGACGGTGAGCATGCCGTGGATGGGTTCGCCGTCCTCGGCCCGGACGAGGCAGCTGGAGACGTGGACCGCGCCCTCGCGCAGTTGGGTCTGCAGCGCGGTCTCGGCGGCGATCACGGCGCTGAGCTTCTGTTCGGGCCGGGCGTCGGGGAAGGCCGCGTCCAGGCCCTCCGCCGTGCGGGCCATCCGGTCGCCGAGGTCCTCGTCGAGGTCGAGGGGGGTGAAGCCTGCGGGCAGGGTGAGCCAGAGCGGCGGAATCCCGGTGGTCTCAACGGCCATAGCCGGCCGCCCATCCGCCCATGCCGAGCAGGTTGCCGACGGCGGACACGGTGCCGATGACGGCGGAGCCCTTGCCGCCGGCGGTGCCGACGCCGACGGACCCGATGACGTTGTTGCCGCCGGTGGTGTAGTTGACGGCGTCGGTGAGGCCGCCGCTCGGATTGTCCTGGCTGAGGGCGTACGCCGTCGGGACGTTGAGCCCGAAGGTGGTGGCGGCCTGGACGCCGTCGGAGACGTTCATCGCGGTGGCCTTGGAGACCCCGAGCTTGATGGCGGGCTTCTCGATCGCGGTGGTGAAGATCGGGTTGGCCGGGTCGACGGCGCGGGCGGCGGCCCGGACCTCGGTCGTACCGGCGCTCATGGCGCCGCGTACGCTCCCACCGGCGGCGCGCGCCCCCCGGGTGGCGTTCAGGCCCTTGGCCGCTACGCCCACCCCGGGGATCGCGCCGATCACGTCGCCGCCCAGCGTCAGCCAGTTGCCGATGTTCTTCTGCGGCGGCCACAGCTTGCCCTCAAGGGCGTACTTGGTCGCGTGCGTGCCTGCGGCGGCGGCGCTCAGCAGGAGGGCCGGCAGCGCGAAGGCGGGGAAGAAGATCGCCGCGACGCCGCAGAGGCCGGCGGCGACGGTGAGCATGTCGGCGCCGTGGTTCTTGAGCCAGGTGCCGACCTTGCTGAGCCAGCCGGGCTCCGGCGGCGCCTTGCTGTCGGCGGCCTTGCGGATGGCGGCCGCGGTCTTGTGGGCGTCGGACTTGTGGCCCCCGGCGAGTTCGTGGGCCTGCTTCTGGAGCTCGGTGAGGTCGTTGGCGGCGCTGCCGACGAGTGCGGCGGCCGCGTCCAGGTGGTCCTTCGCCTTGGCGTAGCGCTGTTCGGCGGCGGCGAGGCCGGCGTCGTCGGGGAAGGTCTGGCCGGCGAGTTTGAGGTCGGGGGCGGCGGCCGCGGCGGTGTGCGCCTGTTCGGCCTGCTCCTTCTGCTGCTTGGCGGCGACCGCGGCGCGGGCCAACCCGGCGGCCTTGGGCTGGTGTTCGGTCAGTGCCGTGTACCAGACGTCGAGGGCCTGGTAGGCGGCGGTGATCGAGTCGGCGGCGTCCTGGAGGTACGTGGGGAGCTTGCCGAACTGGCCGGCGAAGGCCTTGGCGGCCTCGCCGGTCCACTGGCCCTGGTTGGCGGAGAGCTGCGAGAGCGTGGTGTGGACGTCGGTCAGGTGCTGGCCCACCCGGCGCAGGCTGCCGCTGAGGCCGGTGACCGCGGCGGTGTCGCCGGGGGTCGGGTTGAAGCCGAGGCCGGACCAGTCCGGCGTGGGGGCGGTCACGACCGCCCCTGGGGGGTGAGGGCCTTGGTGGTGTCCTGTTCGGTGCTGTCGTAGCCCTGTTGCACCTGCTCCAGGCCGTCGTCAAGGATCTTGACGCACTCGCGGACCTTCTTCAGCCCGTACTCCCACGTGCCCTGGAAGTGTCCGCAGGCCTCGTCGAGGAAGTCGTAGCCCAGTCCGCTGCGACTCGCTTCCTTGAGCGCCTTGAGTCCTTGGTCGAGTTCGTCGCCGCAGCCTTTGAGGTCCTTGGCCAGCTTGGCGAGGAACTCGGTGCTGACCGTGAAGTCGGCCACTGCTCCCCCGATGTGTCGATGGCGTGACCGGCCGAGCATAGCCGCAGTCGGTGCGCGGGCGATCTGTTGTGACGGGCGCTTCACGTTGCGGTGACGGGATCTTGACGATGCGCCAGCGTGCGGCGGCGTCGGCGGCGGCCGGGAGGCGGCCGGGCGGCGTCGGGGTCAGCGGCGCCAGAAGCCGCGCTTCTTCGGGGCGACGAGCTTCGCCACCGCGGCGACGAACAGTTCGGCGACGGGGGAGGGGCCTTCGCCGTGGTTGAGGTGGCCTTCGGAGGACCACTCGCCGAGGACGGTGCCGGGGCTGCCGTCGAAGGGGTTGAGCGCGTGCTCCAGGGTCACGTAGCGGACGGTCTTGGCGCCCTGGGGGTGGACGGCGGCGACGAAGTGGGCCTCGGTGGCGCCGGTCGGGGTGGGGAGGGTGACGAGCAGCAGGGGGTGGCCGTCGGCCCGCAGGTGCCGGCAGTCCAGGCCGTGGCTGGGCAGCCGGTCCTCGGGCGGGAGGGTCTGGCCGAGGTTGTCCCAGATGCCGGTGAGGACGGGCAGGAGGCTGCCGCCGGCGTCCGGGACGGTCAGCCGCGGGCCGAATTCGAGGACCTGGCGGGCGAGCTCGCGGTGGACGAAGCGGTAGTGGTGGGGCCGTGGTTCGGTCATGGGGCCCACGGTAGCGAACCACTCGGAGCGGGCGGTCGGCACATCCGACTTCCCGCTCCGAAAGGGCAGTTGACCAGCACCGTGGGTCGCGGTGGCGGCCCGTCAGTGACTGTTCTTGAGGTTGAGCACGACCACTCCGACGATCACCAGGGCGATCCCCAGCCACTGGAGGCGTCCCAGTGATTCGCCGAAGGCGACCACGCCTATTCCGGCGACCGCCGCCGTCCCGGCCCCCGACCAGACGGCGTAGGCGACCGAGACCGGGATGTGCTTGAGCGCGCGCCCGAGCAGCACGAAGGACAGCACGTAGCCGACCGCCACCCCCAGGCTCGGCCAGAGGCGGGTGAACCCCTCGGTGAGCTTGAGGCAGCTGGTCGCGCAGACCTCGCTCAGGATGGCGAGGGAGAGCAGGAGATAGGGCATGCCGGTCAAACGGCCCGGGCGGCGCCGAGCTTCCCCAGCAGGGCGAGGTCGGCCTGTTCCAGGCTGGCGAGCAGGGTGATCCGGCCGCCGTCGGGCATCGGCGTCGCGGTGGACGGCACGGCGAGCACGGCGCAGCCGGCCGCGGCGGCGGAGGCGACTCCGGTCGGGGTGTCCTCGACGGCGACGCAGGCGGCCGGGTCCAGGCCGAGCCGTTCGGCGGCGGCGAGGTACGGGTCCGGTGCGGGCTTGGTGCGCGGGGTGTCCTCGGCGGCCAGGGTGACGGCGAACCAGTCCCGGCCGATGGCGGCGAGGACCAGGTCGACCACCTGGCGGGGGGAGGCGGAGACCAGGGCGGTGGGCACCTGCGCGTCCCGCAGGGAGGCCAGCAGGGCGAGCGCGCCGGGGCGCGGGACGGTCTCGGCGGCGACCTTGGCGGCGAAGGACTCGCCGAGCCGGGCGGCGAGTTCGGCCTCGGTGAGGTTGGTGCCGCTGACCTTGTGCAGGTGGGCGGCGGTGTGCTCGACGGCCTGGCCGAGCACTTCGGGGGCGTCCTGGTCGGTGAGCGCGTGGTGGAGCTCGTCGGCGAGTTCGGCGGCGGCCTGCCACCAGAGCTGCTCGGTGTCGACCAGGGTGCCGTCCATGTCGAACAGGACGGCGGCGGGGCGGGGGGCCTCGGGCGCCGGAGCGCCGGGGGCCAGGGGGTCGGGCGTCACGGAGGATTCGGGCGTCAGGGCGGAGTCGGGCGTCAGGGCTTCAGGCATGGCGGTACCTTCGGTGGTTCATCAGATGGTGCTACGCAGATGGGGTTCGAGGCTCTCAGACGGTGCGGCGGTCCACCAGCACCGGACGCTCCGGCAGCAGGAGCTCGGCGCGCGAGCCGGCCGGCAGCGCGGCGGCGGCCTCGGTCGGCAGGTCGGCCTTGACCTCGGTGCCGTCGTCGAGGCGGACGGTGAGCCGGGTGACGGCGCCCAGGAAGGACGCGGTGACCACCAGGGCCGGGCCGGTCTCGGACGGGGTCAGGGTGACGTTCTCCGGGCGGACCAGCACCTGGAGCTCGCCGTCGGCGGGCAGGTCGCCGTCCACCGCGTGCCGGCGGCCGAGCACCTCGACGCCGTCGGACGTGCGGGTGCACGGGATGCGGCTCATGGTGCCGACGAACTCGGCGACGAACGCGGTGGCCGGGCGGCCGTACAGCTCGGACGGGGTGGCGCACTGCTCCAGCCGGCCCGCGCGCAGCACCGCGACCCGGTCGGCCATCGACAGCGCCTCCTCCTGGTCGTGGGTGACGAACAGGGTCGTGATCCCCAGTTCCTGCTGGAGCCGGCGGATCTCCTCGCGCAGCTGGAGGCGGACCTTGGCGTCCAGCGCGGACAGCGGCTCGTCGAGCAGCAGCACGCGCGGCTGCAGGGCGAGCGCCCGGGCGAGCGCGATGCGCTGCTGCTGGCCGCCGGACATCTGGTGCGGGTAGTGCTCGGCGCGGTGCGGCAGGCCGACCAGCTCCAGCAGCTCCTGGGCGCGCTTGCGGCGCTCGGCCTTGCCGGCGCCGCGCATCCGCAGCCCGAAGGCGACGTTGTCCAGCGCGCTCAGGTGCGGGAAGAGGCTGTACGACTGGAACACCATGCCCGCGTCGCGCTTGTGGGCGGGGATCGCGGTGATGTCCTGCCCGTCGACCAGGACCTCGCCGGAGTCGTGCTGCTCGAAGCCGGCCAGGATGCGCAGCGCGGTGGTCTTGCCGCAGCCGGACGGGCCGAGCAGGGCGAGCAGTTCGCCCGGGTGGACGGTCAGGTCCAGGCCGTCGAGGGCGGTGGTGGCGCCGAACGAGCGGCGCAGCGAGCGGAACTCGACGGTGGCGCCGCCGGGGGCGAGCGCGGCACCGGCGACGGGGGCGGAAACCGTGGTCATGGCTGGTGACTCCTGGAAAGCGTGGGGTGGTTCAGGACCGTGCGGCCAGGGCGCGGGACGGCCGCGCGGCGGGGTGTCTCAGGCCCGCGCGCCCTTGCGGCCGCGGCCGACGGCGGACATCAGCAGCAGGACGAGCCAGACGATCAGCAGGCTGAGCATCGAGACGGCGACGGACATCTGGCCGTCGCTCTTGCCGTTGGAGTTGATCCACACCGAGAAGGGGGCGAAGCCGAGGATGGAGGCGGTGGTGAACTCGCCGAGCACCAGGGCGACGGTGAGGACGGCCGCGTTCAGCAGCGCGCTGCGCAGGTTCGGCAGGACGACGGTGAACACCGCGCGCAGCCAGCCGGCCCCGCAGTTGCGGGCGGCCTCGACCAGGGTGGCGACGTCCACGCCGCGCAGCCCGGCGTCCAGCGCCCGGTAGGCGAACGGCAGCGCCATCAGCACGTAGGCGATGACCAGGACGATCGGGAACTTCGGGTCCTGGATGGCCACGATGGTCTGGAACAGCGGGGTGTCCTGGAGGTAGTCCGGGCCCCAGCGCAGCACGCCGATGATGCCGGTGGTGAGCGCGACCACGGGGACGACCAGCGGCATCGAGCACATCACCTCGATCACCGGGCGCAGCTTCGGCGCACCGAGCCGGGCGGCGAGCATCGCCGGGACGAGCAGGAGCAGCAGCACCGCCACCGTGACGCCGGCCAGCTCCAGGCTCAGCACCAGGCTGTCCAGGAAGCCGGGCGCGTTCAGCAGCTCGGTGTAGGCCCGGAAGGTGGTGCCGCCCTTGTTGTCGTCGACGCTGAAGATCACCGAGGAGGCCAGCGGTACGGCGAAGTAGACGCCGCAGAGCAGCAGGACGAGGCCGCGGCCGAAACGGATGCGATTGATCAGGCGAGCCACTTGGCACTCCGGCGCTGAAGGGGCAGGTACACGGCCATCACCAGGCAGGCGACCACGATCATGTCGAGGCCGAGGGCGAGGGCGAGGTTGCCCTGGCCGACCAGGACGTTGCCGGACAGCGCGTCGCCGATCTGCATCGAGATCAGCGGCACCGAACTGCCCACCATGGCCTCGGCGGTGGCGTACGCGGCGAAGGAGGCGCCGAACAGCAGCACGAAGCCGCCGAGCAGCGAGGGCACCAGGACCGGCAGGGCCACGTGCCGCCAGTACTGCACGACGGTGGCGCCGTTGTTGTACGCGGCCTCGCGCCACTGGGTGCGCAGGCCCTCCAGGGCCGGGGTGATGGTGATGACCATCAGCGGCACCAGGAAGTACAGGTAGACCACGGAGAGGCCGGTGAAGGTGTAGAGGTTCCAGCCGTGGCTGGTGAGGCCGAACTTCTTGGTGACCTCGCCGGCGTTGCCGAGGGTGGCGACGAACATGAAGGCGAGCGGCACGCCGCCGAAGTTGGCGAGCACGCCGGAGGCGGAGAGCACCGCCTCGCGGAACACCCGGAACCGGGAGGTGGCCACGGCCTGGGCCAGCGGCAGGCCGACCACGGTGGCGATCAGCGCGGTCAGCAGGGAGAGCTTGACGCTTCCCCACAGGGCGGTCCAGTAGGCGCCCTGCAGCGAGCCGGTGAGGTTGTCGGTGGTGAAGGTGCCGCCGCCGTCGGGGGCGTCGGGCGAGGTGGTGAACGCGCCGATGGCGATCGCGACGGCGGGCAGGCCGAAGCCGACCAGGAAGAACAGGAGCAGGGGGAGGGCGGCCAGCCAGGCGCGGCCGCGGCCGGCCCGGGGCTTGCCGGGGCGGGGGGCCCTGGCGGTCTTGGCGGTCTCGGTGCTCTTGGCCGTGGTGGCCGTGGTGTCTGCGGTGTCGGTGGCCTTGGCCGTTGTGGCGTCGGCGGTGGCGGGGGTGGTTGCTGCGGGGCCGGGGGCGCCCCCGCCGCTCTGGGCGGCGGAGGCGGGGGCCGGCACCGGGGTGGGAGCCGTGGTCATCGTCAGGTCAGCCCGCGATCGCCTTGGCCCAGTTCTCGGTCACGGTCTTCTTGGCCGTGTCCGTCTGCTCCTGGGTCGGGAAGGTGGTGAAGGGCTTCTCGACCGGCGGGAGCTTGGCGGCGCCCGCGGCGTCCAGGGTGCCGGCCGTCTTCATGGCGTCGAACAGGGCCGGGGTGGCGTAGCCGCCCAGGAAGCCGTTCTGGCCCTCGGCGCTGTACAGGTACTCCTCCCACAGGCGGGCGGCGGCCGGGTGCGGCGCGTCCTTGTTGATCGCCTGGTTGTAGTACTGCGCGTAGGAGCCGTCCGAGGGGATGGTCACCTGCCAGTCGATGCCCTTGCTCCTGAACTTGTCGGCGTAGCCGGCGTTCAGGTACGACCAGTCGATGCTGATCGGGGTCTCGCCCTTCTCGATGGTCGCCGGGGTGACCTCGACCGGGTTGAAGTTGCCGGCCTGCTTGACCTTGGCGAAGAAGTCGATGCCGGGCTGGATGTTGTCCAGCGAGCCGCCGTTGGCGAGCGCGGCCGCGTAGACGGCGCCGAACGCGGCACCGGCCTTGGTCGGGTTGCCGTTCAGGGCGACCATGCCCTTGTACTCGGGCTTCAGCAGGTCGGCGAAGGTCTTCGGGCAGGCGGATACCTTCTTGGCGTCGCACGCGATCGACATGTAGCCGCCGTAGTCGTTGTAGTGCAGGCCGTCGGCGTTCTTCATGGTGGCCGGGATCTTGTCGAAGTCGGTGACCTTGTACGGGGCCAGCAGGCCCTGCTTGGCGGCGCTGAGCGCGAAGGCCGAGCCGAGGTCGACGACGTCGGGGGCGCGGTCCTGGCCCTTGCGGGAGGTGATCGCGTTGATCTCGTCCTGGCTGGCGCCGTCGGGGTTCTCGTCCTCGATCTCGATGCCGTACTTCGCCTTGAAGTCGTCCATCAGCTTGCCGTAGTTCGCCCAGTCGCGCGGCAGCGTGATGGCGTGCAGCTTCCCCTCCTTCTTGGCGGCGGCGATCAGGCCGTCCATCCCGCCGAAGTCGGCGACCGAGGTGGCGGTCTTGGCGCTCTTGCCGCCCGCGGCGTCGCCGGACTTCGCGGTGGAGGAGCCGGCGGAGCCGCAGGCGGTGAGGGACAGCGCGGCGGCGGTCAGGACCGCTGCGAAGGCGGCGGAACGGGCGCGGTGCACGGACACGGGTCAGTCTCCTGATCGGGTGTACTGCAAGGGGGTGAGCTGCGGTGGGGTTGTCTGATCGGGGGATCGTGCGAGTGGCCGTTCGGAGCCGTTCTGAGGTGCCCGGTGCCGTTCGGAGCCGCCCGGAGCCGTTCGAGGCCGTCCGAGTTGACTAGCCAACTTCGCTGACGGACGTAAGTACGCCGGAGTCCGATGACGGGAAGGTGAACGGACGGCCCAGAACCGGGGTCGGCTGCGGGAACGGTCGAATCCGGCCATCGGAGCGTGATCCGTTCGGTGCGATGCTTCAAAGGCGCAGCGGGATAAGGTCGGGCTGTCCGTGCCGGTACGGCTGCGCAGGACACCGCCCCAGGAGGGACATTGACTGACGTGGCACTTGAGCCCGGGCGCCCCGCCGAGCGCGCTCCCGGCGCCCTGTACCGGAAGGTCGCCGCCGACCTGCGCGAGGCCATCACCACCGGCGCGTACGGCGAGGCCGGCCGGCTGCCCGCCGAGGGCGCGCTCGCCGAGCAGTACGGCGTCTCCCGCGGCACCGTCCGCCAGGCGCTCGCCGTCCTGCGCTCCGACGGGCTGGTCACCTCCCGCCGCGGCACCCGGCGCGTCGTGCTCGGGGGCGCCCGGGTGCAGAGCTTCTCCGAACTGCTCAGCTTCACGCACTGGGCGTACTCGATGGGCGAGGAGCCCGGCGGCATCCTGGACTCGCTGGTCCGCCGCCCCGCCGACACCGCCGAACGCGAGCAACTGCGCCTGGAGCCGGGCGCCGAGGTGTATGTGACCGTCCGGCTGCGCACCCTCTCCGGCACGCCCGTGATGGTCGAGCGCACCATCTACCCGCCGCGGGTCGGCGAGATCGTCGCCGAGCTGCCGGCGGACGTCGTCTCGCACACCGAAGTCCTGCGCGAGCACGGCATCCTGTTCACCGACGCCGACCACACCATCGACATCGTGGCCGCCAACGCCGAGGACGCCCGGCTCCTCGGCTGCCGCCGCGGCGGCCCGCTGCTGCGCGAACGGCGGCGCACGACGGACCCGACCGGCACTCCGGTGGAATGGTCCCAGGACCGCTACCTGCCCGGGACGGTGGCGTTCAGCATCCACAACTCGCTGGCCGCGTCGGCGCTTTCGCGGCACGCCCGGGAGGGTGACTGAGCCCGGCCCTCTTCCCGGGCGTGCCGGCCGGTGCCATCAGTGCATGAGCGCGGCGAGCAGCGGGCGGTAGTGCTCGAAGCCGGGTGTCGGCGCCCCGGCCGCCTTCGCCTGCTCGTCCCAGCGGCGGACGGCCACCGCGTCGGCGGCGCCCGGGAGTTCGGCGAACGCGGCGGCCTGCCGCTCGTCCATCGGGCCGCCCTGGACGGTGAGGGTGTACTCCGAGGCCTCGGACAGCCGCTGCCGGTAGTCCGGTTCCACTGCGCACAGGTAGCGCTTGGCGGCCACGTGCAGCCGGACCGGCTCGGTCACCTCCGGGCCGAACCACCGCGCCAGCCAGTCGGCGCCGGTGTCGCTGTGCCAGTTGTCCTGACCTTCCATCAAATTCCTTCCGTGTAGCGCCCCGTGGAAGTGGCCGACGTCGTGCAGCAGTGCGGCGGCGACGAGGTGGTCCGGCGCCCCGGCCGCCTCGGCGGCAGCGGCGGCCTGGAGCATGTGCTCGGCCATGGTGACCTCCTCGCCCAGGTACTCCCCGGCGCCCTCGCCCGCGAACAGCCCGGCGATCGCGTCCAGCGCGGCGGCGCGCCGGTGCAGGACGGCGAGGGTGCTGCCCAGCGTGTCCAGGTCGGCGTAGCAGCCCTGGAGGTGGCGGTGGCCGTCCTGCTGGAAGGCCGTACGGGCGTGCAGCAGCCGGGTGTTGTCGAAGACCAGGCAGTCGCCGCGGTCGAGGCGGAAGGCGAGCTGGAGCTCGGGGCGCAGGGTGATCGCGGCGAAGCGGCGGTACGCGGCGTAGAAGGCCGTCAGTTCGCCGGAGCTCCCGCGCAGGGTGCCGATCGAGCGGTTGTTGAACCGCACCTCGCGGATCCGGCCGAGGGCGTCCACCTCGATCAGCGGGCGGTCGGCGCGCAGTTCGGTGCGGCGGTCGCGGAAGACGAACGGGACGGGCGTGCGGGTGAGCGTCTCGAAGTCCGCCGGCGCCTCGTCCCGGAGGAGCACCGCGGCCCGGAACCCGTCCACCAGGCCGGAGTCGCCGCCGGTCGCGGAGTTCTCCAGGCAGTGCAGGAGCTGGAGCGTCGGCACCGGGTCCCGGTACGGGTTGTCGGTGTGCGGCGCGATCGCGACGCTGGTGAACGCCAGGTTGTTCGGATCCGGCTCGACCCGGACGTCGAACAGCTCCCCGTAGTTGGTGACCCGGACGTAGCCGAAGCTCTCGGCCACGGTGAGGACCTGCCGCTCCACCGCCGGCACCCCGCGCAGCACCGCGAAGCCGCTGCGGCGCACGGCGGTGAGGACGGCGGCCTGCTCGGCGGGGTCGGCCAGGTACGCCTCCCACCGCGCCTCGGGGATCCCGTGTGCGAAGTCCGCCGCCGCCCAGAGCCGCTTGCCCTCCTCCGTCCGCCCGTCGCCGTCCCGCTCGGCGTCGAGCCACTCCAGCGGGTACCGCGAGCGGTGCCCGTCCGACCAGAGCACCTCCAGGCCCCCGTCGGTCTCCGTGCTCGCGGCGACCGCCAGGTCCTGCGGCAGGTCGTCGATCTGGAACAGCTTCTGCCCGTTCCTGGGGTCCCGGCACTCGGCGCACGGGCAGTTGTCGCGCAGCCAGTACGGCGGCAGCTCGGTCACGGTGGTCTCCTCCTCGGCGGCATCCCGGGTGAAGTTGTATAGCCAACTTCACCCCTGGCCGGAGCCTGCCTGCCCCCGGTGAGATCGGCGTGCCGCGCAGATGAACGCTGCGGGAACTGTGCCGGGAGCCGATGGCCGAAACCTTCCGCTCCGAGTGGGACCAGGTCCTGTCCGGCCGGTACCGCAGGGAGAGACGGAGCGGCCCCCGGGACCGGGTGTCCCAGGGGCCGCTCCGCGCGATCGGGCCTCGACGGCGCCGTGGTGTCAGCCCTGGACGGCTGCCGTCCAGGCCGCCTCCGCGGCGGCCAGGGCCGGGGCCGGGTCCGCGTCCGTCGCGGTGGCGAGGGCGGTGAGGCAGGCGCGGACGGTGGGCAGGGCGGCGGCGGGGCCGTAGTGGTTGACGCGGAGCATCGACGCGGCGAGGGGGCCGCCTCCGGGCTGGACGGGGAGGGCGGGGTCGAGGCGGGCGGCGAGCTCGGCCGCGTGCACGCCGGCCGGGGTGCGCAGGGTGGTGGCGACGGGGGCCGCGTGGGCGTCCTCGGTGACGAACGGGGCGAGGGTGCCGAGCGCGCGGGCGCCCGCGCGGGTGGCGGCGGAGGCGGCGCGGTGGCGGGCGATGACGGCGGGCAGGCCGTCGGTGGCGATCCGGTCGAGGCAGGCGCCGAGGGCCAGCATCTCCAACTGGGCGGGGGCGTGCGGGAGCACGGTGCGCCCGGCGTCCGTCCAGCGCTCCTTCCAATCGAGCAGGGACAGGTAGGAGCGGCGCGGGGCGGCCGGGTTGGCGGCGATCCGCTCCCAGGCGCGCTGGGAGACGGAGACGGCGGAGACCCCGGCGGGGCCGCCCATGGCCTTCTGGCCGCCGATGACGCACAGGTCGACGCCCCACTCGTCGGTGAGCAGCGGCTCGGCGGCGACGGAGGCGACCGCGTCGAGCATCAGCAGGGCGCCGTGCTCGCGGACGGCGGCGGCGATCCCGGCGACGGGGTTGGTGTTGCCGGTGGCGGCCTCGGCGTGGACGAGGGAGACGAAGTCGACGGCCGGGTGGGCGGCGAGGGCGTCGGCGACCTGCTGTGCGCTGACCGCGCTGTCGAAGGGGACGGCCAGGTCCACGACCTCGACCCCGCACGAGCGCAGCCAGTTGCCGAAGGTCTGCCCGTACGGGCCGGTGACGATGTTGAGCGCGGTGGAGCCGGGGTGCGCGGCGCCGCGGATCGCGGCCTCCAGCGGCAGCAGCGCCTCACCCTGGGTGACGATGACGTCCGCGGTGGTGTGCAGCAGTGCGGCCACCTGGTCCTCGATCGCCGCGAACTCGGCGGCGCTGAGCGGGGGGAGGTCGAGGAAGGGGCTCACGGTGGCGGCCTTTCGGGCATGAGGTGATGGGTGTCGGCACGAGTCTGCCGCATTCTTGCTGCTTACAGGGAACACGCCCGTCGGTAGAGTGCGGGCCATGAGCGATGGCGCGGTGCTGCACGTCCGGGGTCGGGTGCTGGTCGGTCCGGAGGACGTCCGGGACGAACTCTGGGTCGTGGACGGCCGGGTGAGCTTCACCCGCCCGCCCGGCGCCGAGGACGTCCGGACGGTGACCGGCTGGGTGCTGCCCGGTCTGGTGGACGCGCACTGCCACGTCGGCCTGGACGCGCACGGCGCCGTCGACGCGGAGACCAGCGAGAAGCAGGCGCTCACCGACCGTGACGCCGGCACCCTGCTGATCCGCGACGCCGGCTCGGCCGCCGACACCCGGTGGATCGACGAGCGCGAGGACCTGCCCCGGATCATCCGCGCCGGGCGGCACATCGCCCGCACCCGCCGCTACATCCGCAACTACGCGCACGAGATCGAGCCCGGCGACCTCGCCGCGTACGTCCGTGCGGAGGCCCGGCGCGGCGACGGCTGGGTGAAGCTGGTCGGCGACTGGATCGACCGCGAGCGCGGCGACCTCGCCGCCTGCTGGCCCGGCGACGCGCTGGCCGAGGCGATCGCGGCGGCGCACGAGGAAGGCGCGCGGGTCACCGCGCACTGCTTCGCCGCCGAGTCGCTGCCGGACCTGCTGGCGGCCGGCATCGACTGCATCGAGCACGCCACCGGGCTGACCGAGGAGCTGATCCCGGCCTTCGCCGAGCGCGGCGTGGCGATCGTCCCGACGCTGGTCAACATCGCCACCTTCCCGGGCCTGGCGGCCGGCGGCGAGGGCAGGTTCCCGGCCTGGGCGGCCCACATGCGGCGGCTGCACGAGCGCCGCTACGCCACCGTCGGCGCCGCGCACGACGCCGGCATCCCGGTGTTCGTCGGCACGGACGCGGGCGGCTCGCTGGCGCACGGGCTGGTCGCGGAGGAGGTGGCGGAGCTGGTGAAGGCGGGGCTGAGCCCGGCGCAGGCGCTGTCGGCGGCCAGTTGGGGTGCGCGGGAGTGGCTGGGGCGGCCGGGGCTGGAGGAGGGGGAGTCGGCCGACTTCGTGGTGTACGGGGAGGACCCGCGGGCGGACGTCCGGGTGCTTGCCGACCCGCGGCTGGTGGTGCTGCGCGGCCGGCCGGTGGGGTGAGCGGGTGGCCGGTGGCGGGCGATCCGTCGTGGTCGGCCGTGGGCCGGGCGGTCCCGGGTTCGTATGCATGATCATCCGCTGAACGCGCTGTCGGTGTAGGCCGATAGGGTGGCCACCATGGCACCGCGTCCACTGAACGAGATCGTCGAGCCCGGTTGGGCCACCGCCCTGGAACCCGTCGGCGGGCAGGTCGCCGCCATGGGCGACTTCCTACGCGCCGAACTGGCCGCCGGCCGCACCTACCTGCCGTCCGGGCCGAACGTGCTGCGGGCCTTCCAGCAGCCCTTCGCCGACGTGCGGGTGCTGATCGTCGGACAGGACCCGTACCCGACCCCGGGCCACGCCGTCGGGCTCAGCTTCTCGGTGGCGCCGGAGACCCGGCCGATCCCGGCCAGCCTGATCAACATCTTCCAGGAGTACGGCAGCGACCTCGGCCTGCCCCAGCCGTCCAACGGCGACCTCACCCCGTGGACGCAGCAGGGCGTCCTGCTGCTCAACCGCGCGCTGACCACCGCGCCGCGCAAGCCCGCCGCGCACCGGGGCAAGGGCTGGGAGGAGGTCACCGAGCAGGCGATCCGGGCGCTGGTGGCGCGCGGCGGCCCGCTGGTGGCGATCCTGTGGGGGCGCGACGCCCGCAACCTGCGGCCGCTGCTCGGGGAGATCCCGGCGATCGAGTCGGCGCACCCGAGCCCGTACTCGGCGAGCGGCGGCTTCTTCGGCTCGCGGCCGTTCAGCCGGGCGAACGAGCTGCTGGCGCGGCAGGGGGCGCAGCCGGTGGACTGGCGACTGCCGTAGCAGACCGGAGTCAGCGACAGACGTCAATCTCACTCCAACGAGTGAAATGACGTTCTGTGTGGCTCCTGTGACGGACTGTTCGAGAAGACTGGCGGCTCACCGTTCGGAACGCCGGCCCCTCCCCGCCTGTCGCGGGTGACGTCTGGGCGCGCTCCGGATCAACAGCACCTGTGGGGGTACCGCCATGTCTTCTCGTTCCACCAGCTCCGCCCGTTCCGCCGGTTCCACCCGTTCGGCTTGTTCCGTTCGCCGAGCCGCTTCCGCCGCCGCCGTGGTCGCGGCCTGCACGCTGCTCACCGTCCCGCCCGCGTACGCGGCCCCGGCCGCGCCGGCGGCCACCCCGGCGGGCACTGCGTCGTCCTCTCCGTCGTCCTCGCAGCCGTCCGCCGCCTCGCCCGGCAAGGCGCGCGCCGTCACCGCCGAACTCGCCCTGGACGTCAGCCTGTTGAACAAGACGGTCGACGTCCCGGTGGACCTCGCGCTCAACAAGGTGGAGACGCCGGCCCAGCGCGAGGGCTCACTCCTCACCGCCAAGGTCGACGGCGTCGACCAGCAGGGCCCGGTGACCCTGGTCAAGGCCGACATCGGCACGGCCGTGACCCGCATCGACGCCAAGGGCACCGCCGCCTCCGTCAAGCTGGTCAACGCCGACGTGCACGCCCCCGGCCTGCCCGCCACCACGCTGATCGGCCTGGAGGCGATGAGCGCCGAGGCGACCTGCCCCGTCGACGGGCAGCCGACCGCCGACGTCGTCGCGCCCGCCAAGCTGACGGTGCTCGGCAAGCCCGTCACCATCGGCCTGTACGGGCCGACCAAGGTGGATGTGCCGCTGATCGGCAGCGTGTCGGTGGAGCTCTCCAAGAAGAGCACCACCTCGACCACCGCCGCCGCCTCGGCCCTGGAGGTCCAGGTGGAGGTGAACCCGCTGAACCTGAACGTCGCCAAGGTCACCGGCAAGATCACCGTGGCCTCGGTGAGCTGTGAGAAGCCCTCCGCGCCGGCTGCCGGCGCGACCCCGACCCAGGCCCCGACGTCGCCCGCGCCGACCGGCACCGCCGCCGCCACCACCGCCCAGCCGGTCGCGGACACCAGCACCACCGCCCGCGCCGTCGTCCCGCAGGCCGCCACCGAGAAGCCCGGGCCGTCGGAGAAGCCGGCCGCCGGCCTCGCCGCGACTGGCGGTAGCAGCGCCACCGGCCCGCTGGCCGCCGGGGCCGCCGCCCTCGTCGCCGGCGGGGCCTGCGCCCTGTGGGCCACCCGGCGCCGCCGGGCCGCGCACGCCCGCCGGAGCTGAGCCCCGGTCCCTCGCGGTGCGGGAGCGCCATCCCGGGTGCGACCCCGGTGCCCTGGGTGCCATCCCGGCACCCCGGGTGCGACCCCGGCACCCCGGGTGCCGCTCCCGCCACTCCGGGCGCCGCCCTGGCACTCCCGCACCGTGACCGTGCCAATACGGAGGGTTGGTTCACATCCGCGTTACACAAGAGGAACAACCGGGAAACGGCGGCTTGCGACGCTACGCGGGCACCCACCACCCAGCAATGCGAGGTACACCGCCGTGGCAATCAAGGCCGAGTACATCTGGATCGACGGCACCAAGCCGACCGCGAAGCTCCGTTCCAAGACTCGGGTCCTGCCCAACGCGGACAAGATCCCGACCTGGGGTTTCGACGGCTCCTCGACCAACCAGGCGGAGGGCCACGCCTCGGACCGCGTGCTGGACCCGGTGAAGGTCGTGCCGGACCCGATCCGCGGCGGTGACAACATCCTGGTCCTGTGCGAGGTGCTGGAGACCGACGGCACCCCGCACGCGTCCAACACCCGCGCCCTGCTGCGCGAGGTCGACGAGAAGTACGCGGCCCAGGAGTCGATCTTCGGCATCGAGCAGGAGTACACCTTCTTCAAGGGCTCCCGCCCGCTCGGCTTCCCGGAGGGCGGCTTCCCGGCCCCGCAGGGCGGCTACTACTGCGGCATCGGCGCCGAGGAGGTCTTCGGTCGCGAGATCGTCGAGCTGCACCTGGACCGCTGCATCGACGCCGGCCTGGCGATCTGCGGCATCAACGCCGAGGTCATGCCCGGCCAGTGGGAGTTCCAGATCGGCCCGGTCTCCTCGCTGACCGTCTCGGACGACCTGTGGATCGCCCGCTACCTGCTGTACCGCACCGCCGAGGAGTTCGGCATCGACGCCACCCTGGACGCCAAGCCGGTCAGGGGCGACTGGAACGGCGCGGGCGCGCACACCAACTTCTCCACCAAGGCGATGCGCGAGGGCTACGACGCCATCATCACCGCCTGCGAGTCCCTCGGTGCCTCCCAGGACAAGGTGCTGGAGCACGTCAGCCAGTACGGCGACGACATCCAGTCCCGCCTGACCGGCAAGCACGAGACCGCTCCGTGGAACGTCTACAGCTACGGCGTCTCCAACCGCGGCGCCTCGGTCCGCATCCCGTGGCAGGTCGAGGTGGAGCAGAAGGGCTACATCGAGGACCGTCGCCCGAACGCCAACATCGACCCCTACGTCGTCACCCGCCTCATGATCAACACCTGCTGCGAGGCCCTGGAGAAGGCCGGCCAGGTCTGATCCGCCCCCGCTGCGCACCGGCCGCCGGTCCTCCCGTGCAAGGGAGGGCCAGCGGCCGTCGTCGTCGGGCATAATCGCTCGCATGACCGCTTCCGCCCGCCGTGTCCTCGTGCGACGTCTGCACGTGGACCTGGTGCGGGTGTGCGCGGCCGCGTGTTGCCGGTGAGTGTCTCCGTCCTCATCCCGCAGGCAACCCGGCGTAGGAGTGTGTCCGTCCATGTCGCTCGTGTTCCACTGGTTCCTTCCCACCAACGGTGACAGCCGGCAGATCGTCGGGGGTGGGCACGGGTCCACACCGGGGGTGGCGGGGGCGGACCGGCCGCCGAGCCTGGGGTACCTGGGGCAGGTCGCCCGCAGCGCCGAGCAGTTGGGGTTCGAGGGGGTGCTGACGCCGACCGGCGCGTGGTGCGAGGACGCCTGGCTGACGACGGCGATGCTGACGCAGGTGACGGAGCGGCTGAAGTACCTGGTGGCGTTCCGGCCCGGACAGATCAGCCCGACGCTGGCCGCGCAGATGGCCGCGACGTACCAACGGCAGTCCGGCGGGCGGCTGTTGCTGAACGTGGTGACCGGCGGCGAGTCCGCCGAGCAGCGCGCCTACGGGGACTTCCTGGACAAGGACGCCCGGTACGCGCGGACCGGGGAGTTCCTGGACATCGTCCGGCGGCTGTGGGCGGGCGAGACGGTCGACCACCACGGGCCCCATTTGCGGGTCGAGCGGGCCCGGCTGAACCGGCTGCCGGAGCCGGCGCCGACGGTGTACTTCGGCGGCTCGTCCCCGGCGGCCGGCGAGGTCGCGGCGCAGTCCGCGGGCGTCTACCTGACCTGGGGCGAACCGCCCGCCCAGGTGCGGGAGAAGGTCCGCTGGATCCGCGAACTCGCCGCCGCCCGCGGACGGGTGGTGCGGTTCGGGATCCGGCTGCACGTGATCACCCGGGACACCGCCGCGCAGGCCTGGGCGGAGACCGAGCGGCTGCTCGCCGGAATGGACCCGGGGCGCGTGCGCCGGACCCAGCGGGCGCTCGCCGAGAGCGAGTCGGAGGGCCAGCGGCGGATGCTCGCGCTGCACGGCGGCTCGGCCGAGCGGCTGGAGGTGTACCCGGGGCTGTGGGCCGGGATCGGCCTGCTGCGCGGCGGCGCCGGGACGGCCCTGGTGGGCAGCCACCGGGAGGTCGCGGACCTGATCACCGAGTATCACGAGCTGGGGATCGACGAGTTCGTGCTGTCGGGCATGCCGCACCTGGAGGAGGCGTACTGGTTCGGCGAGGGCGTGCTGCCGCTGCTGGCCGCCCGCAACCTGTGGCACCGGCCGTGAACCCGCAAACCGCTGGTCAATCCGCCGGGGCGGCCGGAGAATTCACGGCATGACGCTGCCCCTGCTCCTCCTCGACGTGGACGGACCGCTCAACCCCTACGCCGCGCCGAAGACCCGGCGGCCGGAGGGGTACGACACCCACCGCCTGCTGCCGACCTGGTGGGCGGACCGGCAGGCACGCTACTCCCACGCGCGGGCGAAGCCGCTGCGGGTGTGGCTGAACCCGGCGCACGGGCCGGAACTGCTCGGCCTGCCCTACGAACTGGTGTGGGCCACTGGCTGGATGGGCGAGGCGAACACCCACATCGGCCCGAACCTCGGCCTGCCCGAACTCCCCTACATCCAGTGGACGGACCTGTTCGGGGAGGATCCGGACGGCCTGCACTGGAAGACCCGGGACGTGGTCGCCTGGGCGGACGGCCGCCCGTTCGTCTGGGTGGACGACGAACTCGGCCCGCAGGACACCGCCTGGATAGCCGCCCACCACCCCGCCCCGGCACTCACGTTCCACGTCAACCCCCGAATCGGCCTGCTGGCCGCCGACTTCGTGGCCCTGCGCGAATGGGCGGTCGCGGCATGAGGGTCGGGACGGTCGAACGGCTGCGGCGCTACCCGGTGAAGTCGCTGCTGGGGGAGGAGTTGGCGGCGGTCGGGGTGGACGGGCGCGGCCTGGAGCGGGACCGCGGCCGCGCCCTGCTCGACCTCGACACCGGGAAGGTCGCCAGCGCCAAGAACCCGCGGCTGTGGGCGGGCCTGCTCGGTTACACGGCGGCGACCGCGGCGGGCGGCGTGGTGATCACCGGCCCGGACGGGCGGTGCGTGGACGAGGAGGAGCTGTCGGCGGCGCTCGGCCGCAAGGTCGCCCTGATCGCCGAGCGCCCGCCCGGGGCGACGATCGAGCGGGCCGTGCCGGAGGAGGTGCTGGCGCACGGCATCGAGGCCGAAGTCGACGTCACCGTCAACGAGTTGGGCCGGGCCGCGCCGGACGGCGGCTTCTTCGACTTCGCCCCGCTGCATCTGGTCACCACCTCGACGCTGGCCGCGACCGGCGCCGAGGCGGAGCGCTACCGCCCGAACCTGGTGATCCGCACCGAGGGTGAGGGGTACGTCGAGAACGCGTGGGTGGGGCGGGAGTTGGCGATCGGGCCGGTGCTGCGGCTGCGCATCGTGGTGCCCACGCCGCGCTGCGCCGTCCCGACCCTGCGGCACGGCCCGCTGCCCCGGAGCACGTCCGCCCTGCGCGTTCCGGCCGAGCGGAACCGCCTGGTCCCGCTGGAGGGCATGCCCGCGCTGCCCTGTGCGGGGGTGTACGCGCAGGTGCTGGTGCCCGGCCGGGTCGCGGTGGGGGATGCGATCAGGCTGGGCTGAGGCGGGGCAGGGAGGGGGGCGGTGGGGTGAGAACGGCGGCGAGGGCGTCCAGGAAGCGGTCGGTGGTGGCCTCGTCCCGGACGGCGATCCGCAGCCATTCCTCGCCCAGCCCCGGGAAGGTGTCCCCGCGCCGGACGGCGAAGCCGCGCCCGCGCAGCCGCTCCCGGACGGCCGCCGCGTCCGGCAGCCGTACCAGGACGAAGGATGCGGCCGGCTCGCCGTACACCCGAAGAGTCGGGAAGGCGGCCAAGCCCTTCAGCAAGTAGCTCCGCCACAAGGCCAGTTCGGCGGCGGCCTCCTCCGCCTCGGCCAGCGCGGCCGGGCCGCTGCACGCCTCGGCGGCGGCCAGCGCGGGGGTGGAGACCGGCCAGAGCGGCTGGGCGGCGCCGAGCGCGGCGATCAGCGGTGCGGGCCCGAGGACGTAGCCGATCCGCAGTCCGGCCAGGCCCCAGGTCTTGGTGAGGCTGCGCAGGACGACGACCTGGCCGGGCAGGTCCCGGGCCGGGGCGAGGGACTCGCGTTCGCCGGGCACGGTGTCCATGAACGCCTCGTCGACCACCAGGGTGCGTCCGGGGCGGGCGAGTGCGGCGACGGCGTCGGCGGGGTGCAGGACGGAGGTCGGGTTGGTGGGGTTGCCGAGGACGACCAGGTCGGCCTCCTCCGGGACGGCCCCCAGCCGGAACCCGTCCTCGGGGGACAGCAGTACCCGGTGCACCTGGTGTCCGGCGTCCCGCAGCGCCGCCTCGGGTTCGGTGAACTGCGGGTGCACCGCGACGATATGACGTACCGTCAGGACGCGGGCCAGCAGGACGAAAGCCTCCGCCGCCCCCGAGGTGAGCAGCACCTCGTCGGCGGGCCGCCGGTGCCGGGCGGCCACCGCCGCGCGGGCGGCGCCCTGGTCGGGGTAGGCGGCGAGGTCGCCGAGGGTGGCCGCGAGCCGGTCGCGCAGCCAGGCCGGGGGTGTGCCGGTGCGGACGTTGACGGCGAGGTCGACCAGGCCGGACCCGTCGGCGCGCACCTCGGCGTCGCCGTGGTGGCGCAGGTCGGGTTCGGGGGCGGTCACGCGGGGTCTCCTTGTGGGTGGGCGGGCACATCGGGGGCGAGCGGCTGGAGGGGCAGCCCCGGGACGCGGTGGACGTCGTACGCGCCCGGCGGCACGCGCAGCGCCGCGCCGTCGCCGAGGGTGACCAGCGCCACGGCGTGCCCGTGCGCGGCCAGGTCGACAGCCAGGTCAACAGCCATGTCGACGGCCAGGTCGACGGCCGCGCCGGTGGCCGCTCCGGCGCCGTCGTCCGTCGCGATCCGCCTGGTCCCGGGCCGCAGCAGCTCGGCGACCGCCTCGACCGCGCCCGGCGCGCCCACGACCGCCGACGCGCGCCGCAGTTCCGCCAGCGCGCGCGGCACCAGCAGGTCGTGCGCGCCCGGTCCGAGTCCGACGACGGCGAGGCGTCCGCGGACCGCCGCCCGGGCGATCGCGACCGTCGCCGCGGCGGACTTCCGTTTGGTGGCGACGAGCTCGCCACCGGGGGCGCTCGCCAGGGCGGCCGCCTCGGCGACGCTCGCGGTGCCGACGGCGGCGCCGACCAGGTCCGACGGGTTCGGCACGGCCACCGCGGCCAGGTCCGCCGCCGGGTGCTCGTCCACCGGCACCCCGCCGAGGCAGAACGCGGCCCAGCGCACCTCCGGGTGGTCCGCCTTGCCGGCCACCGTCGCCAGCCGGGCGATCGAGGCGCGGGCCAGGCCGTGTTCGGCCAGGGTGTCCGTGATCAGCCGCATCAGCTCGGAGTCCGTGGCGCCGCCGCCCGCGCCGACCCCGACGACCAGGGTGCGCGGGTGTACGAGGAGCACGTCCTCGTCGGGGTGGGTGCGGTCGGTGACCCGCAGGACGGGGGCGTCGGCGGGCGCGTCGGCTCGGGCGGAGGGCGGCAGGGCGGGCAGCGGGTACGCCAGGTCGCTCTCCAGCCGGACCGGCCGGCCCTCGGCGAGCGCCCGCGAGGCCGCGGAGCCGCGCGGCCCGCGGGTGTACGTCGACGCGTGCCCGACCAGGTGCGCGAAGGGCCGGGCGGTGGCCGGGGGAGGGCTGCCGGTCAGGACGGCCCGGACGCCGAGCAGGGCGGCGAGTTCCTCGGCCAGTTCGTCGGCGCCGCTGTCGCGGCCGGTCAGCGGGACGGCGTAGCGCAGGTTCAGGTCCAGGCTGACCAGGCCGGGCCCGCCCGGGCGCAGGTGCGAGCCGTCGATCAGCAGTTGCGCGGTGGCCGCGACCGGCGCGAGGCAGACCACCAGGTCGTTGCGGCCGAGGGCGTAGTCCAGGGCCTCGGTCGGACCGAAGCAGGCACTGGCCACCGCGGTGTGGATGCGGGTGGTCTCCGGCCAGGCGGCGTGGATCTCGTCGGCCAGTAGGCGGCCCGTCCCGTTGAGGGCGACCAGTCCGATCACGTCCCGCTCCTTCACCCAAAGCCCCGCGAGCCCGGTGACCCCCGCACACGAGCATCCGTGATCCCGCCACAAGGGCCCCCGTGATCCCACCACGTCCGGTCGGAACGGGTCAATCGGGGCGGCTGTGGCGTGGACCGCCGACGGGCGGCAGCTGTTCGCCTGTTCTTCACTTGTCTTGTGCGGTACACGACACGGCGCGATCCTACTGTTCTCGGCGCTCCAACCAGGCAGCCCCGACGCACGGAGGACCCGATGGCCTTCGCACGACTCCGCACCCCCGGAACCACGTCCCCCCGCCGCCCCTTCCGCCGCCCGCTCCGCCGGCCCCTCACCGCCCTCGCCGCCGGGCTCGGCCTCGTCGGCGGCTCGCTCGGCCTGTGGGCCGCCGGCGGCAGCGCGGCCGCCGACACCGCCGGCGGGCTGCCCTCGCCCGACCACGTGATCGTCGTGGTGATGGAGAACCACGCCTACTCGCAGGTCATCGGCAGCAGCTCCAGCGCGCCGTACATCAACAACACGCTGGTCGCCGGCGGCGCCACGCTCACCCAGTCCTTCGCGCTCACCCACCCCAGCCAGCCCAACTACTACATGCTGTTCTCCGGCAGCGCGCAGGGCGTCACCGACGACAGCTGCGTCGACGTCGGCGCCCTCCAGCAGCCCAACCTGGGCTCCGAACTGCTCGCCGCCGGCCAGACCTGGGCCAGCTACAACGAGGGCCTGCCCGCCCAGGGCGCCACCGACTGCCGCGTCGACAACTACGCGCAGAAGCACAACCCGTGGTTCGGCTTCGGCAACGTGCCCGCCTCCAGCGCCTACGGCATGGACGCCTTCCCGACCGACTACACCACCCTGCCCAAGGTCTCCTTCGTCATCCCGGACCTGTGCAACGACATGCACGACTGTTCCGTCGGCACCGGTGACACCTGGCTGCAGACCAACCTCGCCGCCTACGCCACCTGGGCCAAGAGCCACAACAGCCTGCTCGTGGTCACCTTCGACGAGGACAACCGCCTCGCCGGCAACCGCATCCCGACCGTCGTCTACGGCGCCCACGTCACCCCCGGCAGCAGCACCGGCACCACCTACAACCACTACAACGTGCTGCGCACCCTGGAGGACCTCGCCGGGCTGACCACCCACGCGGGCAACGCCGCCAACGCCACCGACATCACCGGCATCTGGAACTGACGCCCGTGTACGTCGCGGACTCCCGCAGCTCCAAGGCCCCCGCCGCCCCGGCCTCCGCAACGGAGCCGCCGGGGCGGCGCGGCGCCGCCCTGCGCGCCGTACCCGGGACGGTGCTCGCCCTCGGCGCCGTCAGCCTGGTCACCGACATCTCCTCCGAGATGGTCACCGCCGTCCTGCCGCTCTACCTGCTCACCGGCCTCGGCCTCTCCCCGCTCGGCTTCGGGCTGCTGGACGGCATCCAGAACGGGTTCAGCGCGCTCGTCCGCCTCGCCGGGGGCCACCTCGCCGACCGCCGCGGCCGCGACGGCGCCGCCCGCCACAAGACCGTCGCGGCCGTCGGCTACGGCCTGTCCGCGCTCTGCAAACCGCTGCTGCTGCTCGTCCACACCGTGCCGCTGATCGGCGCCGTGATCGCCGTCGACCGCACCGGCAAGGGCCTGCGCACCGCACCCCGGGACGCGATGATCTCGCTCTCCACCGAACCCGCCCACCGCGGACGGGCGTTCGGCGTGCACCGGGCGATGGACACCGCCGGCGCCCTGCTCGGCCCGCTCACCGCCTTCCTCGTGCTGCGCCTGGCGGGCGGGCCGATGCTCGCCGACGGCGGCGAACGGCACGGCTACAACGCTGTGTTCACGGTCAGCGCGTGCGTCGCCGCCCTCGGCGTGCTGGTCCTGCTGCTGTTCGTGCCGAACCGGCCGTCGACCGACGATCCGTCAACTACCGCTCCATCGCTGCGCGACAGCCTCGCCCTGCTGCGGCTTCCCGGGCTGCGACGGCTCACGCTCTGCGCCGTCCTGCTCGGACTCACCACCGTCAGCGACTCCTTCCTCTACCTCCTCGTCCAGCGCCGGCTCGGCCTCTCCGTTGACCTGTTCCCGCTGCTGCCGCTCGGCACCGCCGCCGCCTTCCTGCTGCTCGCCGTCCCGCTCGGCGCCCTCGCCGACCGGATCGGCCGCCGCCGGCTCTTCCTGGGCGGGCACGTGCTGCTGCTGCTCGCGTACGGGCTGCTGCTCTCACCGGCCGGCGGCCCGGCGGTGGCCGTCTGCGTCCTCGTGCTGCACGGCGCCTTCTACGCGGCCACCGACGGCGTGCTCGCCGCCGCCGCGGCCGACGCCGTCCCGGCCGGGCAGCGGGGCGCCGGGCTCGCCCTGGTCGGCACCGGGCAGGCGCTCGCCCGGTTCGCCTGCTCGCTGCTGTTCGGCGCGCTGTGGAGCGCGGTCGGCGGCACCGGCGCGCTCGGTTGGTCGGCGGGGGCGCTCGCGCTCTGCGTGCTCGGCGCGGCCGCCGTCCTGCGTGAACCCGCCGCCACCACCGTCGAGGAGAGCACGTGAACCGACTCCAGAACCGGACCAGGGTGATCATCCTCCTGGTCGCCGTCCTGCTGCTCGGCGCCGTCGGCACCGGGGCCGTCCTCCACGCCGCCGACCGCACCGCCCGGCGCGACCAGGCCCAGCCCGGCGGCCCCGCCGTCACCGAGGGCGCCGTCACCCTGCAAAAGCCCTCCGAGGGGCGGAAGCTGGTCTTCCGCAACATGGCCTGGGGCCCGCACCGCGACGAACTCACCGCCGTCCCCGCCGACCGCCCGGACGGCCCGCGCACCGCCTCCGGCGTCCAGTGCCTGCGCTTCTACGCCGCCGCCGGCACCGGCATCTGCCTCCAGGCCCAGCACGGCGCCCTGGAGGACACCTACCGCGCCGTCGTCCTCGACGACCACCTGCGCGAACGGCGCTCCTACCCGGCGGCCGGCATCCCCACCCGCTCCCGGGTCTCCCCGTCCGGGCACCTCGCCGCCTGGACGGTCTTCGTCAGCGGCGACTCCTACGCGGGCACCGACTTCTCCACCCGCACCTCCATCGTCGACGTCCGCGACTGGAACCTCCGGGACAACCTGGAGACCTTCGACGTGATCAAGGACGGCCACCCCTACCAGGCCCACGACATCAACATCTGGGGCGTGACCTTCGCCGACGACAACACCTTCTACGCGACCCTCGCCACCGGCGGACACACCCACCTCGTCCGCGGCGACCTCGCCGCCCACACCCTCACCACCCTGCACGAGAACGTCGAGTGCCCCTCGCTCTCCCCGGACGGCACCCGCATCGCCTACAAGAAGCGCGTCCCCGGCCTGTCCCCCGACGCCCCCTGGCGCCTGTACGTCCTCGACCTCGCCACCATGACCGAGACCGCCACCGCCGAACAGCGCAACATCGACGACCAGGCCGTCTGGTCGGACACCGGTACCCTCCTCTACGCTCTGCCCGGCGACTACGGCGCCGACCTGTGGACCGTCCCCGCCGACGGCGGCGGCGCCCCCCGGCGGGTCACCCAGGCCGCGGTCGCCCCCGCCTACCTGGGCTGAGGAACTCTCGGCTACGGTCCCTCGTCGAGCACAATGACGTCCTGATCGAACGGGGGAACGACAAACGTGGACGGCATCCCGCCCGAGCGCGCGGTCACCGACTCCTGGCCGGCCCTGCACGGCCGACCCGTCCTGCGGCGCACCGTCGCCGTCGGACTGGTCCTCTGCGTGTCCGTCGCGGCCGCCCTCGTGGTGCGCGGCGTCAACTCGCTCACCGCCGGCCGCGTCGGCCGCGAGACCGACCGCGACCGGGCCGAACTCCTCGCCGGCCTCCACCCCTCCCAGCACCCCGGCGTCGGCCGCTCCTACGTCCCCGTCGGCGCCATCTACACCCACACCCCCGACGGCGCCCCCATCGCGTACCTGCACTACCGCGTCGCGGGCAAGGACGTCGGCCTCGGCGACTTCCTGCGCGCCTACGACCTCCCGGCCCCCGGCCCCACCGCCCCCCTCCCCGCCGACCTCACCGCCGCCCTCGGCGGCGACGGCCCGGCCGAGGCCCCCGAACTCCCCCCGGACCCTGAGCCCACCCCCACCCCGTCACCCACCCCCGACGCCACCACCGCAGACCCGGCGCCCCCGGCACCCGCTGGCCTCCAGGCCGCCGACCCCGAGGCCGAACCCGACCCCGACGCCGACCCCACCCCGGACCTCGACGACGACACCCCCGAGCCCACCCCCTCCGTCACCCTCCCCCCGACCCCAACCCCCACCCCTTCCCTCACCCCCACCCCTTCCCTCACCCCCACCCCGCCCCCCACCCACCCCCAGACCACCCGCCGCATCTACGTCGCCACCATCCCCGGCGCCGCCCCGGGCGCCGCCGACATCTACATCCGCGCCACCGGCTGAGGCCGCAGCCCGCCGGGTGCCGATGACGAGCCGGAGCCCCGCCGGTGGGGCTCGGCGGGGCTGCGGTGTGTTGCTGTGTTGGTGGGTGGGGGCGGGGGTGGGGTCAGGCGGGTAGGCCGGGGACGGTGGTGATGGTGACGGGGTGGCCCATGGTGGTGATGCGCCAGGTGGCGAGGGCCTGGTAGGCGGGGGAGTGGTACCAGCCGTCGGCGTCGGCCGCGGTGGGGAATTCGAGGATGGCGGTCTTGGTGTAGGCGGTCTCGCCTTCCAGGCGGGCCGGGGTGTCGAAGGCGAGCAGGCGGCCCTGGTAGGGCTCCATGGTGGCGCCGACGTTGGCGAGGTAGTGGCCGAGGGCGGCGTCCGGGGAGTGGTCGGTGCGGGTGATGAGGACGTAGTGCATGGTGTGTTCCTTGTCCGGGCGGTCGGTGGTCAGCGGGTGGCCGGGGCGAGCGTGGGGGCGTCGGGGACGGTGGCGGTGTCGGGGTCGGGGTCGGGAGCGGGAGTGGGCTTTCGGGTGGGGGCCTGGCCGGCGAGCATGGCGCCGAGGGCGAGCAGCAGGCCGAGGAGTTGCCAGCGGGTGAGGGTCTGGCCGAGGACGACGAGGCCGCCCACGGTCGCGACGACCGGGTTGATCAGGCCGAGGAAGGAGGCCGGTCCGGCGCCGAGGCGGTCGATGCCGCGGAACCAGAGGACGTAGCCGAGCGCGGTGCTGAACAGCCCGAGGTAGGCGAACCCGGCGAGGTTGGCGCCGCTGAGTGCGGGCGGCGCGCCTTCGACGACGGCCGCGAGCGGGACGAGGAACAGTGATCCGGCGAGCAGCTGCCAGGCCGTCAGGTCGAGCAGGGTGGCCCCTTCCGGGCGGCCCCACCGGCGGGTGAGGACGGTGCCCGTGGCCATCAGTGCGATCGCGCCGACCATGGCGGTGATCCCGGTGCCGTCCAGTCGTGCGCCGCTCTTCAGTACCAGTAGGGCGACGCCGCCGACGCCGGCGAGCCCTGCGAGCAGTGCCCGCCGTCCGGGCCGTACGCCGAGGACGCCGATCGAGAGGCCGGTCACGAGCAGCGGCTGGATCGCGCCGATGGTGGCGGCGACGCCGCCGGGCAGGCGGTAGGCGCCGACGAAGGTGAGCGGGAAGAACAGCCCGATGTTGAGCATCCCGAGCACGGCTGCGCGCCCCCACCAGCGCCCCTTGGGCAGTTTGCGGCCGATGAGCAGGAGGAGCAGTCCGGCCGGGAGGGCCCGGAGGGCGGCGAGCAGCAGTGGACGGCCTTCGGGCAGGAGCTGTGTGGTGACCAGGTAGGTCGTGCCCCAGGCCGCCGGGGCGAGTGCCGCCGTGACGGCCACTCCTGCGCGTGTTCCACCCATGACATCCCCCTCAACGTTGATTATCTGAACGTTGAGATAATTAGTACGCCCCTGGGTGAGTGAACGTCAAGTATGTGAATGTTAAGATAGTTGCCTGCCAGTCCAGCCGTGAGCCGCGGCGAGCGGCAACCGAGGAGGCGTCAGGCCATGCAGCAGCGCGACACCGTCGACGAGATCGTCGAGCAGTGGACCAGGACCCGCCCCGACCTGAACACCGAGGCCATCGGCCTGGTCGGCCGGCTGCGACGCCTCAACGTCCGCGTCGACGGCGCCCTGCGCGAGTACTTCGGCTCCTGTGGCCTGGACTCCTCCGAGTTCGACGTCCTGGCCACCCTGCGCCGCTCCGGCGAACCCTACGAGCTCAACGCCCGCGCCCTCCTCAAGGCCGCCATGGTCACCTCCGGCGCCATCACCAACCGGGTCGACCGTCTCTCCGCCAAGGGCCTGGTCGAACGCAACCCCTGCCCCGACGACCGCCGCGCCGTGCTGGTCCGCCTCACCCCGGCCGGCAAGGACCTCATCGACGCGGCGCTGGCCGGCCACGTCCGCAACGAGGAGCACATCCTCGCGGGCCTCGACGCCGACGAGCGCGCCCAACTCGACACCCTGCTGCGCAAGCTCCTCATCGCGCACGGCGACACCGAGCCCCTGCTGGGCTGAGCGCGGCCCCGGCGTCTGCGCCTGAACCGCCGCGCGGCCCGGCGCTTCGGCGTACGTTGGGGGGCCGGGGCGGCCCCGCGGTGACGGTCGGTCCGGGCGTGCGCGGGCGGCGGCAGCGGCAGGTGGCCGTAGTGGTCGGGCAGTTCGCGTGTCCACGGCCTCCCCGGTGGCGTTAACCCGGCGGGAACCGCACCGGAGGAGGAGCCCATGAAGGACAAGACCCCCAGGGACATCGCCGTCGACGACCAGCTGCGGGCGGCAGGGGTGGAGGGGGCCCAGTGGCTCAGTGCCGCCGGGTGGGGGCCGCCGGTGACGGTCCCGGTGCAGAAGGCCGCCAGGTGGCAGCAGGAGACCAGGGCCCGGATGCTGGCGGCGCAGGTGGACGAGTCCTGCACGTGGTGCGTCCATCTGCTCGACGGAGGCCCCCAGCCCGTGGTCGTCCACGCCGAGCACCCGACCCACCTGCTCTGCCGCGCCTGCTCCATCGCCGCCCGCCCCCGCCGCGCCTGCCTGGACTGTGGCGGACCGGCCGCCTCCGCCTCCCCGGCGGACGGCCGCGAGGACGTCTTCATGGGCCCGGTGGCGATCTACACCCGCCTCCGCTGCGCCACCTGCCACCGCGCCGACCGCCCCGACCCCCTGACCGGCACCTTCGGCAACGGCCCGTCCTGAGACGGGCAGGGCGCGGCCGGGCGGCCCGTGCGATTGACTTCGGAACGTATTCCGAACTAGCGTCGAGCCATGTCGACTCTCACCGTGTCGTTCTCCGATCTGTCGAAGAACTCCAAGCGCGTCGCGGACAGTGTGGAGCGAGTCCAGCGCGTGCACGTCACGCGCCGCGACGGGGAGGACCTGTACCTCACCACCGAGCGTCACGACCGTCAGCGCGAGCAGACCGCGGATGTCGCCGCTCGCCTGTTCGCCGCGTTGATCAGCAGCGATGAGGGCACGCAGGCGGTGCTCCTGGCCCTCCCCGCCGTCTTCCCCTGGGTCCGGCACCTGTCGGCCGCGGAGGTGCGCGAGTTCGTCGTCGACCTCGTGGACGCGACGCGCGATGCCGTGGACCTGGATGTGCACGCCAATCTGCACCGGGTGATAGTCGAGTGGCGCGCCACCGCGAGAGTGCTGGCGGACCCGGAGCTGGCGGCAGAGCTCGCCAGGCCCCTGCCCGGCGACGATCACGGCGAGGTGATCGAGCCGTGAGCCCGAAGCGCGGTGATGATGTGCCGCCCCCGCCCGTCGGGACGGAGTGGCGGCTGCGATTCGGTACGACGGAGGCTGCCAAGGGGTGGGGAGAGCTGTGTGCGGAGGCGGCCGGGAACGCCCGCCGCTGTTTCGAGGCGCTCCGGGCGAACCCCCTGTCCACGGGGGATCCGGATCGACAGCACCGGCTGCGGGGCCGGCTGGCCGCCCGCGTGTTCGGCGGTGTCGAGCTGCCGCAGTGGGAGTACGAGGTGACCGCCGGCGGCCGGGTGCGGTACGTGGTGGACGAGGCGGCCCGCGTCGTCCACCTCGTCTATGCCTCGCCCAGGCATCCGAAGGACACCGAGGCGTAGCGGACAGGCGTCCGGCCCTCGGGCCCTGCCGACGCAGGGCCGGGCGGTCCGCCGAGGGGGGTTACGGTGACGCGGGCTTGCCGGGGGTTGTCTGGTGGGCGGCTGCGGCGGAGGCGAAGGAGGTGGCCAGGGACGGGGCTCCGGCCCAGTGCAGGTGCAGGTAGGAGGCGTGGACGTGGCTGCCCGCGAAGCCCTCGGTGCGGGGGCCGGTGGGCAGGCGCCAGCCCCAGGCGGGGTGTTCGCCCGCGCCCGGTTCGCAGACCGTGCGGTGGAACTCGTGGCCGCGTACCCGGGTGCCGGTCCGGGCGAGCGGGGAGTCGTGCAGGGCGACGGCCTCCCGGTAGCCGAGGGTGAGCCGTTCGGTCATCCGGGCGCCGGTGTCCAGCACGCCGCACATCGGCAGGCCGTCCAACTCGCGCCCCAGGTAGAGCAGTCCGGCGCATTCGGCGGCGATCGGGCCGCCGCCGGCGGCGAACGCCGCGATGGCCCCGCGCAGTGCCGTGTTGCCGCTCAGCTCCCGGACGTACAGTTCGGGGAAGCCGCCGCCGATCACCAGGCCGGCCGTGCCGTCGGGCAGTGCCGTGGCGTGCAGCGGGTCGAAGGGGACGACCTCGGCGCCTGCGGCGGTGAGGAGTTCGGCGTTCTCGGCGTACGAGAAGGAGAACGCGGCGCCGCCCGCGACCGCGATCCGCGGCGTGCCGGCCACCGGGTCGACCTCGGCCGACGGGCTCCACGGTTCGGCGGTCAACTCCGGTGCCGTCCGGGCGAGTTCGAGCAGGGCGTCCAAGTCGACCGAGGCGGCGACGAGTTCACCCATGTCGGCGACGGCGCGCAGGGCCTCCGCCGAGCGCTCCACGGCCGGGATCAGCCCGAGGTGGCGCGACGGCGTGGCGACCGTCGTGGAGCGGCGCAGCGCGCCCAGCACGGGCACGCCCGAGCCCTCCTCCAGGGCCTCGCGCAGGAGTTGCTCGTGCCGGTCGGAGGCGACCCGGTTGAGGATCACCCCGGCGAGGCGCACCTCCGGGTCCCAGGAGGCGAAGCCGTGCACCAGCGCGGCCACCGACCGGGACTGCGAGGAGCCGTCCACCACCAGGACCACGGGCGCCCGCAGCAGCTTGGCGACGTGCGCGGTGGAGGCCAGCTCCCCCCGCCCGGAGGCCCCGTCGAACAGGCCCATGACCCCCTCGACCACCGCGACGTCCGCTCCCGCCGCGCCGTGCAGGAAGAGCGGGGCGATCCGCTCCGGGCCGCACATGAAGGCGTCCAGGTTGCGGCCCGGGCGCCCGGCGGCGAGCGCGTGGTAGCCCGGGTCGATGTAGTCGGGGCCGACCTTGTGCGGGGACACCGCCAGTCCGCGCGCGGCGAGCGCCGCGATCAGGCCGGTGGCGACGGTGGTCTTGCCGGCGCCCGAGGAGGGCGCGGCGATGACGAGGCGGGGGATGGCGGCCAACGGCCTGCCGGCAGTGCTCAACGGTCTACCACTCGATACCGCGCTGGCCCTTGCGGCCGGCGTCCATGGGGTGCTTGACCTTGGTCATCTCGGTGACCAGGTCGGCGAATTCGGTCAGCGGTTCGGGCGCGTACCGGCCGGTGATGACGACGTGCTGGCTGCCCGGGCGGTCCTTGAGCACCGACACGACCTCCTCCGGGTCGACCCAGCCCCAGTGCATGGGGTAGGTGAACTCGTCCAGCACGTAGAAGCGGTAGGTCTCGGCCGCCAGGTCGCGCTTGACCTGCTCCCAGCCCTCCTTGGCGGCCGCCTCGCTGTCCATCTCCATCTCGCTGGAGCGCTGGATCCACGACCAGCCGGAGCCCATCTTGTGCCAGTCGACCGTGCCGCCCTCGCCGGAGGCGCCGAGCACGCGCAGCGCGTTCTCCTCGCCGACCTTCCACTTGGCGGACTTCACGAACTGGAACACCCCGACGGGCCAGCCCTGGTTCCAGGCCCGCAGCGCCATGCCGAACGCGGCCGTGGACTTGCCCTTGCCGGGGCCGGTGTGCACGGCGGTGATCGGCTGCGTGCGGCGCTGACGGGTCGTCAGGCCGTCGTCGGGGACGCTCTCGGGGACACCCTTGGGCATGTCGGCTCAGGCCGCCTTTCGCATGGTGGTGGCACGGTTCTCACGACGGTTCTCCTGCCGGCTGTCGCGCCGGCCGTCGTGGCGGTTCTCGCGGACGAGCGAGGCGACGCCCTCGGGGCGCAGCTCGTCCAGACTGACGGCGGTGCCGCCGAGCAGTCCGGCCAGGGTGCGGGCGAGGCCGAGCCGGACGGGGCCGGACTCGCAGTCCAGCACCACGCTGGCGGTGCCCTGCGCGGCGAACAGTCCGGCCGCGCGCTGCGACCGGGCGAGCGCGTCCCGCCCGCCGGTGGCCCGGCCGTCGGTCACCACGACCAGCAGCGGGCGGCGGCTCGGGTCGCGCAGCCGCTCCACCCGCAGGACCTCGTGCGCGCGCAGCAGGCCGGCGGCCAGCGGGGTGCGGCCGCCGGTGGGCAGCGACTCCAGCCGGGCCGCGCCGACCTCCACGGACGAGGTCGGTGGCAGCGCCAGTTCGGCGTCCGCGCCCCGGAAGGTGATCATGCCGATCTTGTCGCGCCGCTGGTAGGCGTCCATCAGCAGGGACAGCACGGCGCCCTTGACGGCGGTCATCCGCTGCCGGGCGGCCATCGAGCCGGAGGCGTCGACGACGAACAGCACCAGGTTGGACTCCCGTCCCTGGCGGACCTGTTCGCGGAAGTCGTCCTTGCGCAGCACCAGCGCCCGGCCGGCCCGCCCGCGCGCCGCCTGGTGCGGCGCGGCGGCCTGCAAGGTGGCGGTCAGGTGCAGGCGGCTGAGCGTGCCCTGGGGGCGCCGGGCGCGCACGGTGTGCCCGCCGGTGGTCTCGGCGGGGGAGCGGCGGCCCTGGGCGCCGTGGCCGGTGCCCTGCACGGTGAACAGCTTGGTCCGGTACGGGTCGCCGGCCGCGACCGGTGCCGACTCCCGGGCGGGGGCGGGGTGTTGGGCCGGTACGGGCTGCTGGAGCGGCTCGTCCGGCTCGGCGGCCGATGCCTGCGGGCCGGAGGCGGGCTCGGGGGCCCCGCCGCCGTCCGGGCCGCCGCCGGGGCCGCCGTCCGGGCCCGGACCGTCGTCCTCGGGGCCGTCGCCCTCGCCGTCCCCGTCGCCCTCGGTCTCTCCTGAGCCCCCGAGCTCCCCGGACCCCTCGGGCTCCGAGGGCTCGGAGGGCTCCGATGGCTGCGCGGGCTCCTCCGGCTGCGCGTGCTCCTCCAGCGTCCGGTCGAGCTGCTCCTCGTCCAGCCCCGGCGCGTCGAAGGGGTTGCGGCGGCGCCGGTGCGGCAGCGCCAGCTGGGCGGCCTTGCGGACGTCCTCCTCCAGCACCTCGGTCCGCCCGTCCCAGGCGGCGAGCGCGACGGCGGTGCGGGCCATCACGATGTCGGCGCGCAGCCCGTCCACCTCGAACGCGGCGCACACGGCGGTGATCTGACGCAGCGCCACATCGGTCAGCTCCACCTTGGGCAGCAACTCCCGGGCGGCGGTGATGCGTTCGGCGAGCGCCTGCTCGTCCGCGGCGAACCGCGCGGCGAAGCCGGCCGGGTCGGCGTCGTAGCCGAGCCGGCGGCGGACCACCTCGGCGCGCTCGGCCGGGTCCCGGGTGGCGGCGATCTCGACGGTCAGGCCGAACCGGTCGAGCAGCTGCGGCCGCAGCTCGCCCTCCTCGGGGTTCATCGTGCCGACCAGCAGGAAGCGGGCGGCGTGCCGCACCGACACGCCCTCGCGCTCGACGTACGAGCGGCCCATCGCGGCGGCGTCCAGCAGCAGGTCCACGACGTGGTCCTGGAGCAGGTTCACCTCGTCGATGTAGAGCACGCCGCGGTGCGCCTTGGCGAGCAGCCCCGGCTCGTACGCCTTGACGCCCTCGGCGAGCGCCCGTTCCAGGTCGAGCGAGCCGACGATCCGGTCCTCGGCCACGCCGACCGGCAACTCGACCAGCTGGGCGGGGCGTTCGGACGCCGAAGGGCGGTCGTGCGGCCCGTCCGGGCACTGCGGGTCCGGCGCGGACGGGTCGCAGGCGAACCGGCAGCCGTCGACGGCCGCGAGGGTCGGCAGCAGGCCGGCCAGCGCGCGCACCATGGTCGACTTCGCGGTGCCCTTCTCGCCGCGCACCAGCACGCCGCCCACGGCCGGCGAGACCGCGTTGAGCAGCAGGCCGAGCCGCAGGTCGGGCATGCCGACGATCGCGGTGAACGGATAGCGGACGTCACTCATGCATACTCCCCAGGTGCCCCGGGCGCCAGGAACGGCAGCGATCCGGCCGCCGGCACCCCGCCCTCGATCAGCTTCCACAGCGCGTCGGTGTCCGCGTGCTCCTCGATCAGGTCGCCCAGCCGGTCCAGCCGGGCCTCGCGCGCCTCGGCGAACGAGGTGTCCGGCGCCGGCACGAACGCCCGGCCCGCCAACGCGGCGACCTCGCGCAGGAGTTCACGACGGAAGCCGTCGTTCTCCAGCGCGCCGTGCCAGGTCGTGCCCCACACCGGGCCGACCCGGCAGCCGTCCAGGCCGTGCCCGTCGTCATCGGAGAAGAACGGCTCGCCCCCCTCCACGGCCACTACCCCGTGGTGGATCTCGTAGCCCTCGACCCGCTGCCCGTACGCCGTGCCGACCGGCCGCGCCAGCACCTTCTCGGCGCCGAACCGCACGTGCGTCGGCAGCAGGCCCAGGCCCTCGACCGAGCCGGCCCCGGACTCCACCTCGTCCTCGATCCCGCGCGCCAGCATCTGGTAGCCGCCGCACACCCCGAGGACCGGCAGCCCGGCCGCCGCCCGCGCCTTCAGTGTCGGCTCCAGGCCGCGTTCGCGCAGCCAGGCCAGGTCGGCCACGGTGGCCCGGGTGCCGGGCAGCACCACCAGGTCGGCGTCGGCCAGTTCCTCCGGCCGGGTCACCCAGCGCACCAGCACGCCGGGCTCCTGCGCCAGCGCGTCCAGGTCGGTGAAGTTCGACAGTCGGGGGAAGCGCACCACGGCCACCCGCAGCACGTCCGCCCCGAGCGGGCCGCGGCCGTCGACCCGGTCCACCACCGTGGACAGGTCCAGCGAGTCCTCGGCGTCCAGCCACAGGCCCGGCAGCATCGGCAGGGTGCCCAGCACCGGACGGCCGGTCAGCCCGTGCAGCATGTCCAGGCCGGGCGCCAGCAGCCGCGCGTCGCCGCGGAACTTGTTGACGAACCAGCCCGCCACGTGCCGCTGGTCCTGCGCCGACAGCAGCGCCAGCGTCCCGTACATCGCCGCGAAGACGCCGCCGCGGTCGATGTCCCCGACCACCACCACCGGCAGCCCGGCGGCCGTCGCCAGGCCCATGTTGGCGATGTCCCGGTCCCGCAGGTTGATCTCGGCGGGCGAACCGGCGCCCTCGCAGACCACCACCTCGTAGCGGCGGCGCAGATCCGCCAGGCACTCCAGCGACCGTTCCAGCAGGACGGGCTTGCGTTCGCGGTAGTCCAGCGCGCCCACCTCGGCGACCGGCCGGCCCAGCAGCACCACCTGGCTGCGGCCGTCCGCGCCCGGCTTCAGCAGCACCGGGTTCATCGCCGCCTCCGGCTCCACCCGGGCCGCCTGCGCCTGCATCGCCTGCGCCCGGCCGATCTCGGCGCCGTCGGCGGTGACGAAGGAGTTCAGCGACATGTTCTGCGCCTTGAACGGCGCGACCCGCACCCCCTGCCGGGCCAGCCAGCGGCAGATGCCCGCGGTCACCACGCTCTTGCCCGCGTCCGAGGTCGTCCCGGCGACCAGCAGTGCGTTGCTCATGCCCTTCCCCTCCACCGTGTCGTCAGCAAGCGCAGCGCGACGTGCCCCGCGACCGTCGTACCCAGGGCCAGCGCGCCCACCCGCCGGGAGAGCACGCAGGCCCGCTCGATGTCGTCCGCCGTCACCGGGCGCAACTCCGCGCCCAGCACCGGCCGGTGCTCCACCCGCTCCCCGTACTGGAGGGTCCCGCCCAGCCGGACGCCCACCGCGCCCGCGAAGGCCGCCTCCGCCTGGCCCGCGTTCGGGCTCGGGTGCGCCGAGCCGTCCCGCCGCCAGACCCGCCAGGCCGTTTTCGGCTGCGGCGCGGCGGCCACCGTGAGCAGCGCCGTCAGCCGGGCGCCCGGCCAGCCCGCCACGTCGTCCAGCCGGGCCGAGGCCCAGCCGAACCGGGCGTACCGCGGCGAGCGGTGGCCGACCATCGCGTCCAGCGTGTTCACCGCGCGGAACGCCAGCAGCCCCGGCGTGCCCGCCAGCGTGCCCCAGACCAGCGCGTTCACCACGGCGTCCGCCGTGTTCTCGGCCACCGACTCGACCACCGCGCGGGCGATCTGCGGCCCGTCCAGCGCGCTCGGATCCCGCCCGCACAGGTGCGGCAGTCGTTCCCGCGCGGCCGTCAGGTCGCCCGTGGCCAGCGACCGGCCGATGGTGCGCGCCTCCCGGGTCAGCGAGGTGCCGCCCAGCACCGTCCAGGTCGCGGCGGCCGCCAGCGCGGCCCGGCCCAGCGGACGCCGGCCCACCGTACGGTCCAGGGCCACCGCGCCGGCCGCGACCGCGCCCACGCACAGCGCCGTGTACCCGGCGCCGGCCACCCGGTCGTCCTGCCACACCCGCCGCTCCAGCCGGGTCGCCGCGCCGCCGAAGACGGCCACCGGGTGGCCGCGCCGGGGGTCGGCGAAGCGGGAGTCCGCGGCGAAGCCCGCGGCGGCGCCGAGCGCGAACGCGGCGGCGCGGGTCAGCGGGCGCACGGCGGGTTCGGCGGAAGGCCGCGTGGGGTCCGGCGGGTCGGGGCAGCCTGCATCGCGTGCGTGTCCTCACTCAGGGTCCGCGCCCTGGATCGACGTACCGGGGGCGAGAGTCTCCTGGCTTCCGGGTCGGACGCACCCCCGGGCCTTCCAGCGGCTTCTGACGGTCCGCCGTGGCAATGTTCCGAGCGTGCTCCCCGGTGACAGTGGCGGGACCGCGCCGGACTCGCACCGGCTTCCTCTGCATGCCTCCGTTTGGCCCCAGGATCCCATCACGCGGCCGAACCGGGAGTCAACCGAGGTCACGGAGGGGTTGGTCACACCTCGGAGCCCTGTCGCCGGTGCCGTTCTCGCCCGCCCGAGGCCCCGCCCGCCTGACGCCCGCCCCGCCCGACGCCCCGCCCGCCTGACGCCCGCCCCGCCCGACGCCCCGCCCGCCTGACGCCCGCCCCGTCCGACGCCCCGCCGTACCCCGGACGGCCCAGCCCGGTGGCCGCCCGCGCGGCCCCCCGGTGAACTGGTGCCCGAACACCGTCCGAGCAGCGCCCGGACACCGCCCGGACACCGTCCGGTCCAAGACCAGCCAAGACCAGCAGAGCGGGGAGCGATATGCGTTGGGGAACCGCGGCCGTCGTGGCGGCCGCCGTCGTCGGCGCCGGGGCCGCCGTCCTGGTGATCGGCCGTCGGGCCTCCGAACGGCTGGTCCACCCGGCGAGCGCCGTCCGGGAGTCGGGCCCCGTCCTGGTGCGGAGCCTCGCCGCGGGCCGGATCACCTTCAACCGCCGCCCCGAGAGCCTGCGCCCCGGCCGCTGGGCCGTGGAGTGGGACGACCACGGCCACGCCGTCGTCGAGGACGTCCTGCACAGCGACGAGAACGGTGTCACCCGTCGCCTCGTCCGCGCCGACCGGGGCACCCTCACCCCCGGCACCGAGGTCCGCTTCACCCCCCGCGTCCACCTCGGCGACCCCACGGAGGCGCTCGGCCTCCCCTTCACCGACACCGCCGCCGACGGCGAACTCGGCGCCCTCCCCGCCTGGCGCCTCGACGGCAAACGCGGCACCTGGGTGATCCTCGTCCACGGCCCCGGCGCCGACCGGCAGCAGACCCTCCCGGTCCTCCCCGTCCTCGACCGCCTCGCCCTGCCCGCCCTCGCCGTCACCTACCGGGGCGACCAGGGCGCCCCCGCCTCGCCGGACGGGCTCGGCCACTTCGGCGAGACCGAGTGGCGCGACGTCGAGTCGGCGGTCCGGCTCGCCCTCGACAGCGGCGCCGGCCGGGTCATCCTGTACGGCTGGTCCCTCGGCGCCACCATGGCCCTCCAGACGGCCTCCCGCTCCGCCTGGGCCCATGCCATCAGCGGCCTCGTCCTGGACTCGCCGGTCCTCGACCTGCCCGCCACCGCCCGCCGCGGCGCCGCCCGGGCCGGCTACACCGGCGCCGCCGCCGAGCTCGGCGCCCTCGCGGCCGAGGGCCGCACCGGCGTCGACCTCGCCGACTTCAGCCGCATCGCCGAGGGCGCCGACCTGCGTGTCCCCACCCTCCTCCTGCACAGCCCCGACGATCAGGTCGCCCCGTTCCGCGCCGCCGAGCGCCTCGCCGCCGCCCGCCCCGGCGTGGTCAGCCTCCGGCCTTTCCCGGGCGCCGACCACACCACCCTCTGGAACTCGGCCCCCACCCACTACACCGAACTCCTCCGCCGCTGGCTCACCCCCCTTCTCTGAACCCAGCCCCCCCGCACGAGAAGTCACACCGACAGGGCCTCTGTACGAAACCTGGACCTCACCCGTCAGCCACGGAGTGTGACCGGTCGGGCGGGTAGCGCGACCGCCGCCGCAAGGGTTGAGCCGGGATGGCATGCCCCCGCCACCTGTTTCCGGCCAGGCGGTTTGCCTCTGTTGCCCGATTGTTGCCCGATCTTGGGGAGGCGCCGTCGACGGCCGCCCGTCCGTACAGCCAACCGGATGTGACAGAAGGCCGGTACAAGGGGAAGACTGCTCGACGTGACGTCTCGGAATCCGCGCGACCGTGATGCCCCGCTCCCTCCGACGATCGGTACTGGTGCGACGGTGACCCGTCTCCCCGGTACGGCCCACCGGCCCGCCGCCGGCAAGCCGGGCGGGGCCGGGGTACCCCGCCGACGAGGGCCCGCTGCGGCGCCCGGTCGGGGGAGGGTTCCCGTACCGGAGGGCTTCCCCGCGCCGGCCGAGCTGGCGCCGCTGGCCCGCCGGATGCTGGTGGACGCCGTCCGGATCGCCCGCTGGGCGGGGGACCTGGAAGAGGTCGACAAGCGGGGCGAGCTGCTGCCCGACGACGCCCGTGCGGCGGGTCGGGCGCTGGCCATGACGGTCGGCGCCGCCGCCAAGGCGTGGGGGCAGGCACTGCTGGTCGGCCTGGTGGAGGCCAGGGACGGCGGTGCGGTCCCGGGCTGGCGCCTGCACGCCTGGGAGCACGACGACGAGGCGGTGGTCCGCGGCTGGTCGGCGCTGTTCGACGCCTGGACGCTGCTGGCCCCGGTGCCGCCGGCCGCTCTGCGGGGCGTGTTCGCGGTGCTGGCCGGCCAGGCGGTGGACCAGGCGCCTCAGTTGCTGTCGTTCCTGCACCTGGTGGCCGGTCCGGTGTCGGACGGCGAACTGCTGGAGCTGCTGCGCCGGGGTCTGGACGAGCGCCGGGTGGGTGGCACGGACGGTTCGGGCCTGTCGCCCGTGCCGCACGCCGCCTCGGCGGTGTCGGCGGTCCGCGGCACGTGCCGGGAGCCGCAGATCGACACCCCGCCGTCGCCGGCCGACGTGGCCGCGGTCCTGGACTGGATGCTGGACGGCCTGGCGGCCGTCGGGGCCGTGGTCCGCAGGGACGAGGCCGCCGAGCTGTCGCCGCTGGGCCACTGGGCGGTGCGGGCGAAGCTGGAGGAGATCTGCACGGTCGCGCAGACCGCGGCCGGGCACATCGAGCAGAGTGCCTTCGAGCTGCTGAACGCCTGCGCGGACTATTCGCCGGGCCCGGCGCGGGCCGAGTTCCGCGCCTGGGTGGCGGCCCGTCCGGCCGATCGGGCGGTGGCGGAGCTGCTGGACGCGGCGCAGGGGGACGACGCGCTGGTGCGCGGGCTGGCCTTCGAGGCGCTGCGGGTGGCCGGCGGCCCGGCGGAGCAGGCGGTGCGGGGGTCGGTGGACGAGCCGGTGCTGCGCCCGTACGCGCTGCTGTGGCTGGCGGAGCGCTCGGACGAGGGGGTTTCGCCGGCGGACGTGCTGGGGGCGGAGGACGCGGCCTGGCTGTGGGTGGACACGGCGGCGGCGGTGCTGGACCACGGCGAGACGGAGCTGCTGGTGGGCCACGTCGAGGGCGCCGCGGCGGGCGATCCGGTGCGGCTGTTCGCCCGGGCCCGGCAGTCGGGGCACCCGCGGGCGGCCTCGGTGCTGTCGGCGGTCTCGAGCGTGCATCCGGATCCGGGCGTGGCGCGGGCGGCCCGCCGCTCGGCGTTCAGCGTGCACACCGGCGGTGCCTAGCGGCGCCCGTCGGCGCCTAGGGCGTGTCTTCAAACTCCCGCCTGCGCGCCGGCGTTGGGGCACGCACCTCGCCGCGTTGTCGTCAGTCGCCGATGCTCCGCATGGACTCCCTCCTCCGCCTTGCGATGCACGCACCCCAACGCCGCCACGCCCGCCCTCCGGGCGGACGACGGGAGTTTGAAGACACGCCCTAGCAGCGCCCGCCGAAGAGCGAGCACAACGAAGAGGGGCCCGGATCCGACTGGATCCGGGCCCCTCTCGCGTACGGGAACGACTAGCCGAGGCGGGATTCCGCCCGCCTGGCGCGGACGTCGCCGACCTTCTGTCCGACCTTGCGCCGGATGACCAGCAGTGGGGCCATCGCGGCGAGCGTGATCTGGGCGAAGGCGCCGACGTGCATCAGGGCGTCGCCGCCGGGCAGGCCGGTCGCCCAGGCCGCGAGGCAGCCGATGGAGACGACGATCCAGCACAGCGTGGCGGTGGCCAGCAGCCCCTGGGGCTTGGGGTACTCGATCCGGCTGACCATGAGGTACGCGGCGCCGAAGATGGCGAGCAGACCGGGCAGGAACGGCGGGTCGAGCAGCACGATGGCGATCACCGTCATCGCGCCCATCGGGCAGGGCATGCCCTGGAACACCCCGGGTCGCATCTTGACGGCGGAGAAGCGGGCGAGCCGCAGGACGACCGCGAGCAGGACGGTGATCGCGATGAGCGCCGAGAGCTTGCTGTTGGAGCCCTGGGAGACCATGCCCCAGACGGCGACGAAGTAGGCCGGCGCGATGCCGAAGCTGATCAGGTCGGCCAGGTTGTCCAGTTCCGCTCCGAGGGCGGAGGAGCGGAGCTTGCGCGCCACCAGCCCGTCGAAGAGGTCGCACATGGAGCCGATGAGCAGCAGCGTGACCGCGGTGGCGGCGCTGTGCCGGTCGGGTGCGGCGTCCGGGTTGGTGATGTGCGGGACGAGGACCCCGGTGGTGATCGAGTAGATCGCCAGGAAGCCGCAGACGGCGTTCCCCAGGGTCAGGAAGTCGGCGGTGGACAGGTGCTGGGGAGAGCGCGGGGCGCGCAGCTCGCGGTCGCGCGCCCAGCGGCGACGGCGCAGGGCCGTCTCCTCGTCGTCCAGGCCGACGATTGTCTCAGGATCAGTCACGGTCAAGGCGCGTCACCCCGGCTGTGGTCTTCTGGCCGACCTCGACGCCGACCTCGACGCCGGCCGGCAGGTAGGTGTCGACCCGGGAGCCGAACCGGATCAGACCGATCCGGTCGCCCTGCTCGACCTTGGTACCGGCGGCGATGTACGGCACGATGCGACGGGCCACGGCCCCCGCGATCTGCACCATCTCGATGTCGCCGAGCTCGGTGTCGAAGTGCCAGACGACCCGCTCGTTCTGGTCGCTGTCCTTGTTGAACGCGGGGACGAAGCCGCCCGCGACGTGCTCGACCGACGTCACCGTGCCGGGCAGGGGCGCACGGTTGACGTGGACGTTGAGCGGGCTCATGAAGATCGCGACCCGGGTGCGGCCGTCCGGCCAGGCGTCGATGCTCTGCACCACGCCGTCGGCGGGGGAGATCACTCTGCCCGCGCCGATCTCACGCTCGGGGTCGCGGAAGAACCACAGCATGCCCGCGCTGAGCGCACAGGCGGGTACCGCTGCCAGGGCCCACTTGCCGCTGCGCCGGGTGAGGGCGGTGGTCACGGCGGCCGTGGCGAGGGTGGGGACGAACCAGGGGGTGGCTCCGCGCGCGATGGTCACGCGGGGTCGCCGACCGGCCGTCGTGGCTGCGAGGGCATCGCGGTCCGTGACGGAGGTGTGAGGGGACGGGCTGATGGGCATCGAAGACCTTTGTCGCGGGGGATCATGGCCGCTGGACGGGGGCCACCGCGGGATCGGGTAATAGAGGGACGGCTTGCTGTCCCGGTGGATGCTATCGGGAGCACACGGTGGGTGGGCAACCCGCCTGCTCGTTCACGTGTCCGGTGGAAGCGCGTGTGCGCGTCCCACCTCTACGACCGTAGCTCGCCCCGGTCCGGTTCCCAAGGGACCGGACGGGGCTGGTGACACTTGTCTCAACAGGCCCGTCGGCGGAACCCGGTGGGCGGAACGGGCCGTTCGCGGTCCGCCGGGGGCGCGGGACACGGCCTGTCGAGGGTGTGCGGAAGCGGCCGCGGGGCGTGTCGTTGCAGCTGTACGCCCTGCGGCCGCTCCCGGAGGGCCGTGCCGGACCCAGGCGGACCAGGCCGGGGTCGTGATGGGCACGGCGGGTGGCCGGGACGGGCCCGCACGCCCGTCGACCGGCGGTTCGGAAGGGGTCGTCCAGCCGGCCCGGAGCGCCCCGGGGGCCGCTCGTCGAGCCGGGTGACCCGGTGCTCACTCCGCGATCCGGTACTCCTCCAGGAGCCGGCGTCCGACGATCATCTTCTGGATCTCCGCAGTTCCTTCACCGATGAGCAGCATCGGGGCCTCGCGGTAGAGCCGTTCGATCTCGTACTCCTTGGAGAAGCCGTAGCCGCCGTGGATGCGGAAGGCGTCCTCGACGACCTCCTTGCAGTACTCGGAGGCGAGGTACTTGGCCATGCCGGCTTCGAGGTCGTTGCGCTCGCCGCCGTCCTTCTTGCGGGCGGCCATGACCATCATCTGGTGGGCGGCCTCGACCTTGGTGGCCATCTCGGCGAGCTTGAACTGGATGGCCTGGTGCTCGGCGATCTTCTTGCCGAAGGTGGAGCGCTGCTGGGCGTAGGAGATGCCGAGTTCGAAGGCGCGGCGGGCGACGCCGCAGCCGCGGGCGGCGACGTTGACGCGGCCGACCTCGACGCCGTCCATCATCTGGTAGAAGCCGCGCCCGGGGACGCCGCCGAGGATGCGGTCGGCCGGGATCCGGACGTCCTGGAGGACCAGTTCGGTGGTGTCGACGCCCTTGTAGCCCATCTTCTCGATCTTCCCGGGCACGGTGAGGCCGGGGACGGTCGGGTTCGGGCCGAATCCGGGGGTCTTCTCGATCAGGAAGGTGGTCATGTTCTTGTACGGGGTGCTGCCGCCCTCGTCGGTCTTGCACAGGACCGCGACGAGGGTGGAGGTGCCGCCGTTGGTGAGCCACATCTTCTGGCCGTTGAGGACGTAGAACTCCCCGTCCTTGACGCCCTTGGTGGAGATGGCCGAAACGTCGGAGCCGAGGCCGGGCTCGGACATCGAGAACGCGCCGCGGATTTCCCCGGCGGCCATCTTCGGCAGGAAGTGGTCCTTCTGTTCCTGGGTGCCGTGGGCGTTGATCATGTGCGCCACGATGAAGTGGGTGTTGACGATGCCGGACACGCTCATCCAGCCGCGGGCGATCTCCTCGACCACCAGGGCGTAGGTGAGCAGCGACTCGCCGAGGCCGCCGTACTCCTCGGGGATGGTGAGGCCGAAGAGGCCGAGCTGCTTCATCCCCTCGACGATGGCGGTCGGGTACTCGTCCTTGTGTTCCAGCTCGGTCGCGACCGGAATGATCTCCTTGTCGACGAAATCCCGCACGGTGGCGAGGATGTCCCGCTGGATCTCGGTGAGGCCGTCGGTCTGTGCCAGGCGTCCCATCGTGCGGCTCCGAAAGGTTTGAGGGGGCGGGGGGGGGATTGCCGGGGGCCCTGCCGGCGTGGCTGCGGCAGCAGGGCCCCCGTTCCGGGTGGGGGTCGGCCGATGACGGCGGCCGGCCCCTCCGGGGTCTGGGGAGATCCGGGGTCCCAGGAAAGGGGTCCTAGGAAAGGGGGGTCGGGCGGCCGGGCTGCTCGCCGCCGCGCTCCTTGATGTACGTCTCGGTCGGCACCATCACCTTGCGGCGGAAGATGCAGACGACCGTGCCGTCCTGCTTGTACCCCTTGGTCTCGACGTACACGATGCCGCGGTCGTCCTTGGACTTGGACGGCCACTTGTCGAGCACGGTGGTCTCGCCGTAGAGGGTGTCGCCGTGGAAGGTCGGCGCGACGTGCCGCAGCGACTCGATCTCCAGGTTGGCGATGGCCTTGCCGGAGACGTCCGGGACGGACATGCCCAGCAGCAGCGAGTAGATGTAGTTGCCCACCACCACGTTCCTGCCGAAGTCCGTCGTCCGCTCGGCGTAGTTGGTGTCCAGGTGGAGCGGGTGGTGGTTCATGGTGAGCAGGCAGAAGAGGTGGTCGTCGTACTCGGTGACGGTCTTGCCGGGCCAGTGCTTGTAGACCGCGCCGACCTCGAACTCCTCGTAGGTGCGTCCGAACTGCATCGCGGCGGGCCTCAGCTTTCCGGGATCTCGAACTTGGTGGTGCGCTCCAGGCCGGCGGCCCGGCCCTTGCCGGCGATGACCAGGGCCATCTTGCGGCTGGCCTCGTCGATCATCTCGTCGCCGAGCATCGCGGAGCCCTTGGCGCCGCCCGCCTCGGAGGTGCACCAGTCGTAGGCGTCGAGGATCAGCTCGGCGTGGTCGTAGTCCTCCTGGGAGGGCGAGAAGATCTCGTTCGCGGCGCCGACCTGGTCGGGGTGGAGCACCCACTTGCCGTCGAAGCCGAGGGCGGCGGCGCGCCGGGCGACCTCGCGGTAGCCCTCCTGGTTGCGGATCTGCAGGTACGGGCCGTCGATGGCCTGGAGGTCGTTGGCGCGGGCGGCCATCAGGATGCGCATCAGGATGTAGTGGTAGGCGTCGGCCGGGTAGCCGGCCGGCTGCTCGCCGACCACCAGGGACTTCATGTTGATGGAGGCCATGAAGTCGGCGGGGCCGAAGATGATGGTCTCCAGCCGGGGCGAGGCCTCGGCGATGGCGTCGACGTTGACCAGGCCCTTGGCGTTCTCGATCTGCGCCTCGATGCCGATCCGGCCGACCTCGAAGCCCATGGTCTTCTCGATCTGGGTGAGCAGCAGGTCGAGCGCCTTGACCTGCTCGGCGTCCTGGACCTTGGGCAGCATGATGCAGTCGAGGTTGGGGCCGGCGCCCTCGACGACGGTGATCACGTCGCGGTAGGTCCAGTGGGTGGTCCAGTCGTTGACCCGGACGACGCGGGTCTTGCCGCCCCAGTCGCCGTTGTTGAGCGCGTCGACGATGTGGTGGCGGGCGCCCTCCTTGGCCAGGGGGGCGCAGGCGTCCTCCAGGTCGAGGAAGACCTGGTCGGCGGGGAGGCCCTGGGCCTTCTCCAGGAAGCGCGGGTTGCTGCCGGGCACGGCGAGGCAGGAGCGGCGCGGGCGCAGACGGTTGACGGTAGCCATGAGGGTGGGTCGGTTCCTTCCCAGTGGTCAGCTGGTGGGCGCGGGTGCGGGCGTCCAGGGCTGGAGCTTGTTGGCGAGCCGGATCTCGTCCACGATCCGGCCGATGATGGTGGTGATGCCGAAGTCCTTCGGGGTGAACACGGCGGCGACGCCGGCGGCCTTGAGGGCCTCGCCGTCCGCTGCCGGGATGATGCCACCCACGATCACCGGGACATCCTGCACCCCGGCCCGGCGTAGCCGGCGCAGGACGTCGGGCACCAGCTCGCAGTGGGCGCCGGAGAGGATCGACAGGCCCACGCAGTGCACGTCCTCCGCGACGGCGGCGGAGACGATCTGCTCGGGGGTCAGCCGGATGCCCTGGTAGACCACCTCGAACCCGGCGTCGCGGGCCCGGACGGCGATCTGCTCGGCGCCGTTGGAGTGCCCGTCCAGGCCGGGCTTGCCGACCAGCAGGCGCAGTTTGCCGGAGCCCAGTTCCTCGGCGGTGGCGGCGACGGCGGCGCGCACCGCGGCCAGTTCCCCGCCGGGTTCGGCGGCCACCGCGACCGGGGCGCCGCCGACGCCGGTGGGCGCGCGGTACTCGCCGAAGACCTCGCGCAGGGCGAAGGCCCACTCGCCGGTGGTGACGCCGGCCCGGGCGCAGGCGAGCGTGGCCGGCACCAGGTTGGCGTCGGTGGCCGCGGTGGCCTTGAGCTCGGCCAGCGCGGTCTGGACGGCGGCCTCGTCGCGCTGTCCGCGCCAGGCCTCCAGGGCGGCGAGCACGGACTGCTCGGAGGCCGGGTCGACGACCATGATGGCGGTGTCGAGGTCGGCCGTGAGCGGGCTCTCCTCGGTGGTGTCGAAGCAGTTGACGCCGACGATCTTGTCCTCGCCGGACTCGATCCGGGCCCGCCGGGCGGCGTGCGAGGAGACCAGGTTGGACTTCAGGTAGCCGGACTCCACGGCGGGAATGACCCCGCCCATCGCCAGTACCTTGGCGATCTCCGCCTCGGCGCCGGCCAGCAGGTCGGCGGTCTTGGCCTCGATCACCTCGGAGCCGTTGAAGAGGTCGCCGTACTCCAGCAGGTCCGACTCGTAGGCCAGCACCTGCTGGATCCGCAGCGACCACTGCTGGTCCCAGGGCCGGGGCAGGCCCAGCGCCTCGTTCCAGGCGGGCAGTTGGACGGCGCGGGCGCGGGCGTCCTTGGAGAGGGTGACGGCCAGCATCTCCAGGACGATCCGCTGGACGTTGTTCTCCGGCTGGGCCTCGGTCAGGCCGAGCGAGTTGACCTGGACGCCGTAGCGGAAGCGGCGCTGCTTCGGGTCCTGGACGCCGTAGCGCTCCAGCGTGACCTTCTCCCACAGCTGGGCGAAGGCGCGCATCTTGCACATCTCCTCGACGAAGCGCACGCCGGCGTTGACGAAGAAGGAGATCCGGGCGACCACCTCGCCCATCCGCTCGGCCGGCACCTGGCCGGAGTCGCGGACGGCGTCGAGCACCGAGATGGCGGTGCACATCGCGTAGGCGATCTCCTGGACGGGCGTGGCCCCGGCCTCCTGCAGGTGGTAGCTGCAGATGTTGATCGGGTTCCACTTGGGGATGCGGCCGACGGTGTAGGCGATCATGTCGGTGATCAGGCGCACCGAGGGGCCGGGCGGGAAGACGTGCGTCCCGCGCGACAGGTACTCCTTGACGATGTCGTTCTGGGTGGTGCCGGTGAGCTTGGCGATGTCGGCGCCCTGCTCCTCGGCGACCACCTGGTAGAGCGCCAGCAGCCACATCGCGGTGGCGTTGATCGTCATGGAGGTGTTGGTCTGTTCGAGCGGGATGCCGTCGAACAGGGTGCGCATGTCGCCGACGTGGCCGACCGGGACGCCGACCCGGCCCACCTCGCCGCGGGCGAGGAGGTGGTCGGAGTCGTAGCCGGTCTGGGTCGGCAGGTCGAAGGCGACGGACAGGCCCGTCTGGCCCTTCGCCAGGTTCCGCCGGTAGAGCGCGTTGGAGTCGCTCGCGGTGGAGTGCCCGGCGTAGGTGCGCATCAGCCAGGGGCGGTCGCGCTCGTGCTGATCGGTCATCGGATCTGCCTCAGACGTTCCGGAAGCGGTTGATCGCCGGCAGGTGCAGCTCGCGCAGCGCGTGGTCGCGCACGCCCAGGCCCTCCTCCGGCGCCAGGCAGAGCACGCCGACCTTGCCCTGGTGCTTGTTGTGGTGCACGTCGAGGGCGGCCTGGCCGGTCTCCTCCAGGGAGTAGACCTTGGACAGGGTCGGGTGGATCTTGCCCTTGGCGATCAGGCGGTTGGCCTCGAAGGCCTCGCGGTAGTTGGCGAAGTGCGAGCCGACGATGCGCTTGAGCGACATCCACAGGTAGCGGTTGTCGTACTGGTGCATGAAGCCGGAGGTGGAGGCGCAGGTGACGATGGTGCCGCCCTTGCGGGTGACGTACACCGAGGCGCCGAAGGTCTCCCGGCCCGGGTGCTCGAAGACGATGTCGACGTCCTCGCCGCCGGTGAACTCGCGGATCTTCGCGCCCAGGCGCTTCCACTCGCGCGGGTCCTGGGTGTGCTCGTCCTTCCAGAACTTGTAGCCCTCGGCGGAGCGGTCGATGATCGCCTCGGCGCCCATGGCGCGGCAGATCCCGGCCTTCTGGTCGTTGGAGACCACGCAGATCGGGGTGGCGCCGCCGGCCAGCGCGTACTGGGTGGCGTACGAGCCGAGGCCGCCGCTGGCGCCCCAGATCAGCACGTTGTCGCCCTGCTTCATGCCGGCGCCGTTGCGCGAGACCAGCTGGCGGTACGCGGTGGAGTTGACCAGGCCGGGGGAGGCGGCCTCCTCCCAGGTGAGGTGCTTGGGCTTGGGCAGCAGCTGGTTGGTCTTCACCAGGGCGATCTGGGCCAGCCCGCCGAAGTTGGTCTCGAAGCCCCAGATGCGCTGCTCCGGGTCCATCATCGTGTCGTTGTGGCCGTCCGGGGACTCCAGCTCGACGGAGAGGCAGTGCGCGACGACCTCGTCGCCGGGCTTCCAGGCGTTGACGCCGGCGCCGGTGCGCAGCACCACGCCCGCGAGGTCGGAGCCGAGGACGTGGTACGGCAGGTCGTGGCGCTTGGTGAGCGGCGACAGCCGGCCGTAGCGCTCCAGGAAGGAGAAGGTGGAGACCGGCTCGAAGATCGAGCTCCAGACGGTGTTGTAGTTCACCGCGCTGGCCATGACGGCGACCAGGGCCTCGCCGGGGCCCAGCTCGGGCAGGGCGACCTCGTCGAGGTGAAGGGACTTGCGGGGGTCCTTGTCGCGGCTGTCGAGGCCCGCGAACAGCTGCTCCTCGTCCTTGTGGAGCGTCACCGCTCGGTAGGACTCGGGAAGCTTGACGGCGGCGAAGTCCTCCGACGTGGCGTCGTTGCTGAGGATCGCGTCGAGGATTTCCTGCATGGCTGCCTCCGAAGGCGTACCTGTGTGAGGGCACAGGGCGTCTGGGGTAGCCGGGAGCGGACACCGGCTTCGCTGAGGTGGGTGGTGGGTGGTCGGGCTGGGCGCCCGGGGTGGACCGGGTCGAACGCGCACTGCTCCCGGGGTGTGGGAACGCCGGACGACGGCGCGCCGAGGTGGGGAGCCGCGGCGCCGCGACTGGTGAGTAACAAGGTAGTGGCACCCTGTGCCACTCGTAAAGACACCGGGTGTCACGAATTCCGGCGCCCTGGAGCGGCCCTCGAACGCGCTGCGGCGGACGCCGAAAGGGCCCGCGCCGACTGCTCGACGCGGGCCCTCGATATCGCTCTGACCTGGCTAGATGGTGACCTCAGGACTCCCTGGCGCCACTCAGTGCGGCCCGGATGCTGTCCACCACCACGTCCAGCGGGGCGTCCGTCCGGGCGACTGTGATGAGCACCTCACCTCCAGGGCTGGCACTCAGTGCGCTCTCGGCCAGCACGTCACCGGGAGCCCCATTGGCACCCGGTGCCACCAGGGAGCCGCGGCGTCTGGCACCCGGCGTGCTGGCGGCCCAGAAGGTCCGCCGGATCACCTCGAAGGAGTGGTCCAGCTGCGCCTCCACGTCCCCGCGCCCGCCGGCCCGCAGCCAGCGCCGCAGCACGTGGTTGTGTGCCGCGACGACCGCCGCCGCCGACACCTCGGCCAGCATCGAGTCGTCCTCGCCGCCGCGCTGCCAGCCCGACGGGATGGACTCGCCGGTGTCGAAGCGGCCCAGCAGGTACCGGGTGAACAGCCGCTCGTACCGGGCCACCACGGCGATCTCCCGCTCGCGCAGCGCCGGGACCTGACGGATCAGCTGGTACCGCGCGACCGACACCCCCGGCGTCGAGGCGTACATCCGCAGCACCTCCTTGATGCCGCGGCAGACCACGTCCAGCGGGTGCTCCTCCGGCTCGGCGCTGGCCAGCAGGTCGGCCACCCGGACGAGGGTGTCGTCGTGGTCCGGGAAGATCGCCTCCTCCTTCGACCGGAAGTACCGGAAGAAGGTCCGCCGGGCCACCCCGGCGGCGGCCGCGATCTGGTCGACCGTGGTCTCCTCGTAGCCCTGCGAGGAGAACAGCTCCATCGCGGCGGTGGCCAGGTCCTGACGCATCTGCTGGCGCTGCGCCGCCGCCCGGCGGCTGCCCGGCCCCCCTTCCGGCCCGGTGCCCCCGGTCGAGGGGGTCGTCCGGTCGGCGCCGCGCGGTCCGGCGGAGTGCTGCGGGGTGGCTGACTGAACCCGATCCATGTCCGGAACGCTACACGGCCCCGGCGGTTCGGCCGCGGCCCTTCCCCGACGGACCGGTGCGACCGGGCCGGTGACGGCCGGTCTGGGCCAGCGCGCGGACACCGTCCCCGGGCTCCAGCCCGGTCTGACCGGGCCCGACCCGGTCGCGGACGGCCCGGCCCCGGGCGGCGCCGCCTCGCGCGCGGCGGCGCCCCCGGCAGCTGGCGTGGTCACCGGCGCGCGTGGTCGCGGAAGCCGCGGCCGGTCTTGCGGCCCAGGCAGCCGGCGGCGACCAGGTGCTCCAGCAGCGGTGCGGCCGCCAGGCCCGGCTCGCGGAACTCCTGGTGCAGCACCTGCTCGATGGTCAGCGAGACGTCCAGGCCGACCACGTCCAACAGCTCGAACGGGCCCATCGGGTAGCCGCAGCCCAGCTTCATCGCGGTGTCGATGTCGTCCACCGTCGCGTAGTGCTCCTGGAGCATCCGCACCGCGTCGTTCAGGTAGGGGAAGAGCAGCGCGTTGACGATGAAGCCGGCCCGGTCGCCGCACTCCACCGGGTGCTTGCGGACCGCGGCGGTCAGCTCCAGCACGGTCGCGGTGACGTCCGGAGCGGTCAGCACGGTGGAGACCACCTCGACCAGCTTCATGGCCGGCGCCGGGTTGAAGAAGTGCATGCCGATCACGTCCTGCGGCCGCGAGGTGGCGGTCGCGCAGCTGATCACCGGCAGCGAGGAGGTGGTGGTGGCGAGCACCGCGCCCGGCCTGACGATCTTGTCCAGGGCGGCGAACAGCTCGCGCTTGACCGTCAGGTCCTCGGCCACCGCCTCGATCACCAGGTCCACGTCGGCCAGTTCGGCGTACTGGCCGACCGGGGTGACCAGCGCTAGCGCGGCGTCCCGCGCCTGCGCGCTCAGCCGGCCCCGGTCGACCGCGCGCGCCAGCGACTTCGCCAGCTGCGCCTTGGCCCGGTCGGCCTTCTCCTGGCTGCGGGCGGCCAGCAGCACCGGGCGGCCGGCCTTGGCGAAGACCTCGGCGATGCCGGTCGCCATGGTGCCCGAGCCGCAGACGCCGACCGTGCGGACCTCCCGGCCCGCCACCGCGGCCCGCGCCGGGCCGGTCGCCGCGTCCACGGCCCTGGACGAGCCGGGCGCCTCGTAGGTGTAGAAGCCGCGGCCGGACTTGCGGCCCAGCAGCCCGGCCGCGACCAGCTGGCCGAGGATCGGGGCGGGCGCGTGCAGGCGGTCCCGGGACTGCTCGTACATCGCCTCCAGGACGGTCCGCGCGGTGTCCACGCCGATCAGGTCGAGCAGCGCCAGCGGGCCCATCGGCAGGCCGCAGCCGAGCCGCATCGCGGCGTCGATGTCCTCCCGGGAGGCGTACTTGGACTCGTACATCGCGGCGGCCTGGTTCAGGTACGCGAACAGCAGGCCGTTGACCACGAAGCCGGCCCGGTCGCCGGCCGCCACCGGCTCCTTGCCGAGGTCCCGGGCGAACGCGGCGGCGTCCTCGGCGACCTGCGGGGAGGTCAGCACCGTGCGGACCACCTCGACCAGCTTCATGCTGTGCACCGGGTTGAAGAAGTGCAGGCCCAGCACCCGCTCCGGGCGGGCGGTCGCGGCGGCGATCCGGGTCACCGAGAGCGCGGTGGTGCCGGTGGCCAGCACCGTCCCCGCCGGGCAGATCCGGTCCAGCTCGGCGAAGAGCTCCCGCTTCAGCTCCAGCTGCTCGGGCACCTCCTCGATCACCAGCTCGGCCCCGGCGGCGGCCGACAGCTCGTGGCCGACCGAGATCAGCGCCAGCAGCGCGGTGCGCTCCCCGGCGGTGATCCGCTCCCGGTCGACCGCGTGCGCGGTCGCCTCCTCGATCCGGGCCAGTGCCCGGGCGGCAGAGTCCTCGGTGGCCTCGATGCCGATCACCCGGCGGCCGCTCCTGGCGACGGCCACCGCGACACCGGCACCCATCGTGCCGAGGCCGACGACGGCGACCGTGGAAAAGGGACGCTCCATCTGTCCTGACTCCTAGTCCTGAAGGGCCCGCGCACGCCCCGGCGGGCAGGCCGCCGCGCCCGCGCGTGCGGCGGGGGCGGCCGCCGCCGGGGGAGGGTCCGCGCGCGGGGCTGGGGAGATGACGGGTTCCGGCACACGGCCCCGGCGGCCGGTCCGCTCCGGCCGAACTGAGGGGTGTGCCGTGGTGCTCAGGCGCTCAAGGGTGAAAGGAAGCGGCTCTGATACGAGGAAGGAGACCCGGCCCGCCGCGGTTCGCGGCGCCGGCCGGTGAATGACGCACCGCGCGCCCGCCGTGGACACGGCGACCGCAGGCCCCCGCCGGTGCGGCTCCCGTAGCCCGGCGGTGGTGCGTCCGGCCACTGTAGCGAAGCTACCTGCGAGTAGGAAGGGGTGTGGGCGTCACAAAAGGCATCCGGACGGCGGGGCGGGGTCCGGCGGCGGCCCGAACGGGTGAACGGGCGGACGGGCGTCCACCGGGACCACCCGATAGGGGAGTTACCCGGCCGCGGCGGGCGGGGCAGCATGGGGGCATGACCCTCGGAACCGCCGCCGGCCCCGCCGCGTCCGCCTCCGGCTCCACCGGCCCGGCCGGAGGCCTCGGTGGGCACCTCGCCGCCGTCACGCTGCCCCCGAGCGCCGCGCGCGTCGAACAGGCAGAGGCCGCCGTCGACCGGCTGCGCACCGCCGCCGTCGACGCGGTGGCCGTCACCTGGGTGGACAACGCGGGCATCACCCGGGTCAAGGCCGTCCCGCTGGGCGCCCTGGTGCACGCCGCGCAGTGGGGCGTCGGTACCGCACCCTGCTTCGACGTCTTCCTCGCCGACGACGGCATCACCACCAGCCCGAGCGCCGGCGGCCCCACCGGGGACCTGCGGCTCTACCCCGACCTCGACCGGGTCGTCCCGCTGGCCGCCCAGCCCGGCTGGGCCTGGGCCCCGGGGGACCGGCACACCCAGGCCGGCACCCCGCACCCCGGCTGCCAGCGGCTGTTCGCCCGCCGGATGGAGGCCGCGGCCGCCGAGCGCGGGCTGACCCTGCGGGCCGGCATCGAGGTCGAGTGGGTGGTCGCCCTCGCCGGCGGCCCGCAGGACGAGCCGCAGTACCCGACGCACGGCCCCGCGTACGGGATGCACCGGCTCACCGACCTCACCGACTATCTGCGGGACGTCCTGCGCGCCCTCGGCGAGCAGGGGCTGACCGTCCTGCAGATCCACCCCGAGTACGCCCCGGGCCAGTTCGAGGTCTCGGTGGCCCCCGAGGGTCCGGTCGGCGCCGCCGACACCTCCGTCCTGGTCCGGCACACCGTGCGGGCCGTCTCCGCCCGGCACGGCCTGCGGGTCTCCTTCGCCCCCGTGGTCGAGCCCGGCGCGGTCGGCAACGGCGGGCACCTGCACCTGAGCCTCTGGCGGGACGGCCGCAACCTCGGCCACGGCGGCCCCGGCCCGCACGGCCTGACCGCCGAGGCCGAGGGCTTCCTCGCCGGGGTGCTCGGCGCGCTGCCCGAACTCCTGGTGCTGGGCTGCTCCAGCCCCGCCGGCTACCTGCGGCTGGTGCCCTCGCACTGGGCCGGCGCCTACCAGTGCTGGGGCCTGGAGAACCGCGAGGCCGCGCTGCGCCTGGTGACGGGCTCCACGGGGGAGCGGGCCGACGCCGCCAACGCCGAGGTCAAGTGCTTCGACGCCAGCGCCAATCCGTACCTGGCGGTCGGCGCGGTGCTCGCCGCCGGTCTCGCCGGCCTCGACCAACACCGGGAGCTGCCACCGGAGTTCACCGGCGACCCGGCCGCCGCCGAGCCCGGCGCGGTGCCCCGGCTGCCGACCGGTCCGGCGCAGGCGCTGGCCGCGTACGAGCGCTCGGCGGTGCTGCGCGAGGCGCTCGGCGGGCCGCTGTACGAGGCGGTGCTGGCGGTGCGCCGGGCGGAGGGCGAGCAGTACGCCGCCGCCACCCCCGAGCAGTTGGTCGCCGCCACCCGCTGGCGGTACTGACCGGTGCACGCCGGGGCCCCGGCGGTGCCCGCGCTGGTCGACCACCACTGCCACAGCGTGGTGGCGGCCGACCTCGCCGACGACGCCCTGGCCGGGCTGCTCACCGAGTCCGACCGGCCGCCCGCGCCCGGCTGTTCGCCCTTCGACAGTGCGCTCGGCCTGGCCGTCCGGCGCTGGTGCCCGCCCGTCCTCGGCCTGCCCGCGCACGCCCCGGCCGCCGACTACCTGGCCCGGCGGCGGGAGCTGGGCGGCGCCGAGGCCACCCGCCGGCTGCTGGCCGCGGCCGGGCTGGACACCTGCCTGGTGGACACCGGGCTGACCGCCGCCGCGGGCCTTCCGTTGCTGCCGCTCGGCGAACTGGCCGCGGCCGCCGGGGCGGTGGTGCACGAGGTGGTCCGGCTGGAGTCGGTGGCCGAAACGGTGGCGGGCCAGGCCGAGTCCTGGCCGCAGGCCGTCGGGGAGGCGCTGGCGGCGGCCGCCGCGGATGCGGTCGCGGTCAAGTCGGTGCTCGCCTACCGGCACGGCCTGGCCGCCCCCGCCGAACGGCCCGCGCGGGCGGCCGTGGTGGCCGCGGCCGGCACCTGGCTGCGCGGCGGGCGGGGCCGGCTGGCCGATCCGGTGCTGCTGCACCACCTGCTCTGGACGGCCGTGGACGTCTGTGCCGGGCTGGGCCTGCCGCTCCAACTCCACACCGGCTTCGGCGATCCCGACCTCACCCTGCACCGGGCCGATCCGTCGCTGCTGACCGGTTTCGTGCGCGCCGCCGAGCCGAGCGGCGTCCCGCTGGTGCTGCTGCACTGCTACCCGTACCACCGCCAGGCCGGGTGGCTGGCCCAGGCCTTCCCGACGGTGTACACCGACCTCGGGCTGACCGCCTCCTACACCGGCCCGCGGGTGGCTGCGGTGCTGGGCGAGATGCTGGAACTGACGCCGTTCGGCAAGCTGTTGTTCTCCACCGACGCGTACGGGCTGCCCGAGTTGTACCTGGTGGGCGCCGCCCAGTTCCGGTACGGACTGGGGGCGGTGCTGGCCGACTGGCAGGCGGGTGGCGCCTGTTCGGCGGCGGACGCGCAGCGGCTGGCCCGGTTGGTCGCCGCCGACAACGCCCGGACGCTGTACTCACTGCCCGGCGCACCGTAGCACGTCGACGGACCATCACTTTTTAACACTCTTCAATTCTGTTGACATGTTGGGCCTCCGGACTCCTCGGTTCCGATGTTGGCCAACATGTGACGATTAGATGACTACCTCTTGCGCTTATCAGCGAATATTCATTAGCGTCCCGATCATTCCAGGCGCACCTGCCACACCGCAGCTGCCGCATGACGACTCGGGAGGGCCAACCCCTATGAGAGTTCCTCGGATCAGCCGGACCCGGTTCGCGGCGGTGGGCCTCGTGCTCGCCACCGCCGGCGCCCTCGCGCTCCCGGCCGGCACCGCCGTCGCGGCCCCCTCGGCGGGCTCGACGACCGGTCCGCTGCTCAGCTACGTCGTCAACACCAAGGCCAACCACGGCCAGGTGCAGAAGGTCGAGAAGGCGATCACCGCCCTCGGCGGCTCGGTGGTGTACTCGTACGAGCAGATCGGCGTCGTCATCGCCCGCTCGGACGACACCGCGTTCGCGCAGAAGCTGCGTCAGGCCAAGGGCGTCGACTCCGTCGGTGCCAGCCGCACCAAGGGCATCACCGCCGCCGACCAGGCCAAGGCCGACGTCGCCGCCGAGCCCTCCGCCGCGCCCGCCGCCGGTCAGGAGCCGTACGAGGCCAACCAGTGGGACATGCGCCAGATCGGTGTCGACAAGGCGCACAAGCTCTCGCTCGGCAGCCGCAACGTCACCGTCGGCGTGCTGGACTCCGGCATCGACGCGACGCACGAGGACCTGGCCGCCAACGTGGACGCCTCGCAGTCGGTCTCCTGCATCGACGGCGGCAAGCCGAACACCGACTGGAAGTCCTGGCAGCCCACCACCAGCGACCACGGCACCCACGTGGCCGGCACGATCGGCGCCGCCAAGAACGGCAAGGGCGTCGTCGGCATCGCCCCGAACGTGAAGCTGGCCGCGGTCAAGGTCGTCGACGACGGCGGGTTCATCTACCCCGAGTACGCGATCTGCGGCTTCGTGTGGGCCGGTGAGCACCAGTTCAAGGTGACCAACAACAGCTACTACGTCGACCCGTGGATGTTCAACTGCCCGAACGACAAGGACCAGGCCGCGATCAGCGCCGCCGTCCGCAAGGCGGTCTCGTTCTCGCAGCGCAAGGGCGTCCTCAACGTCGCCGCGGCGGGCAACGAGAACATCGACCTGGCGCACAAGACCGTTGACGTCTCCAGCCCGGACGACACCACCAAGGTGACCCGCCCGGTCACCAACGACTGCCTGTCGCTGCCGACCGAGCTGCCCGGTGTCATCGCCGTCTCCTCGGTGGGCGTCAAGGGCGACAAGGCGTACTACTCCAGCTACGGCAAGGGCGTCGTGACCGTCGCCGCGCCGGGTGGCGACCGCCGCTACCAGCTCCCGGACACCCCGGACAAGGACGGTCGGATCCTCTCCACCATCCCGGGCAACAAGTACGGCTACATGCAGGGCACCTCGATGGCCACCCCGCACGTCGTCGGCGTGGTCGCGCTGCTCGCCAGCACCTTCCCGTGGGCCAACCCGGACGAGCTGACCGAGCTGCTCACCAACCAGGCGGAGTCGCACCCCTGCCCGACCGGCGAGTACAACCCGGGCGGCACCGGCGCGTACAAGGCCACCTGCGAGGGCGGCGCGGACGACAACGGCTTCTACGGCGCGGGCATCATCAACGCCGAGAAGGCGGTCCAGTGGTGGCGCTGACGCGCTGACCACGGCGACACCTGAACACTGAGTCGGGGAGCGGGCCCATCCGGGTCCGCTCCCCGGTCGTTTCCGGGCCACCGTGCCCGGGCCCTGCCCGGCCCGCGCCCGGCCGACTTCCACGGGCGGGCCCCGGCCCACTCACTCGACGTGCTGGTCCCAGCCCGTCTCCACCGACGGCTTGCCGTGCAGGTCCGGGACTTCCTGGAGCCAGGCGGGCCGGCCGGCCCGCGTCCGGGCCTCCCGGCGGCGTTCGGCCTCGCGCAGCTGCTCGGGGGTGGCGAAGCCCTCCGGGAGCCACTGCGCGGAGAGCACCACCCGGGCGGCCAGGTGGGTCACGTAGGCGTGCCGGACGGCGGCCACCGAGTCGAAGCCGGGCTCGTCGGCCAGCCACTCGTCCGGGACGAGCGCCAGCACCTCCTCCAGCAGGCCGACGGTGACCAGCGGGCCGAGCTCCTCGTCGGCCAGCCGGACGTCCGGGGCCGCGCCGCCCAGCGCGTGCGCGCTGAGGTCGTAGCGCTTGCCGACCGCCGCCTCGGCGGTGGCCCAGCGGTGGTGGAAGATCAGCGCGGCGCCGTTGTCGATCAGCCAGAGCCGTCCGTGCCAGACCACCAGGTTGGGGTTGTGGACGGTGCGGTCGACGTTGCCGGTGAGGGCGTCCAGCCAGACCACCCGCCCGGCCTCGGCGGAGTCCACCGGGATCATGCCCGGCCGGTAGTCCCGCGCGCCGGGCAGCAGGTCCATCCCGAGGTTGAGGCCGCCGCTGGCCTTGAGCATGTCCTGGATCTCGGTGTCGGGCTCGTCCGCGGCGACGGCCGGATCGAAGTCCACCAGCCGCAGCTCGGGGACGCGCAGGCCGAGCCGCCGGGCCAGCTCGCCGACGATCACCTCCGCGACCAGCGCCTTGCGGCCCTGCGCGGCGCCGGTGAACTTGACCACGTAGGTTCCCAGGTCGTCGGTCTCCACCACACCGGGGACGGAACCGCCGGACCGCAGCGGGTCGACGTAGCGCACTGCTGTCACCAGATCGAGCACACCGGCCACCCTATCCCGCCGCCCCGCCACCTCTGCGGGCCGTCCGGTAGGCCTGCGCCCCCGGCGCTGTGATTGGCTTGCCGGTGACAATCGGAAGACCAAACGGACGAGGAGAGCAAGGCCATGGGACAGGTGCAGGCCACCACCGAGCGGGACTACGACGCCGCCCCCGAGCGGGTGTACGAGGCGCTGGCCGACTACCAGGTGACCCGCCCGAAGCTGCTGCCCCCGCAGTACAGCGAGTACGAGGTCCGGGTCGGCGGCACCGGCGCCGGCACCCAGGTGCACTGGAAGCTGCAGGCCACCGAGAAGCGCGTGCGGGACTGCCTGTTCACCGTCTCGGCGCCCTCGCCCGACCAACTGGTGGAGAAGGACGCCAACTCCAGCATGGTGATCACCTGGACCGTCTCGGCGGCCGGCGAGGGCCGGTCGAAGGTCACCGTCTCGGCCACCTGGCAGGGCGCGAGCGGCATCGGCGGCTTCTTCGAGCGCACCTTCGCCCCGAAGGGCCTGAACCGGATCCACGACCAGGTGCTGGCCAACCTGGCCGCCGAGGTCCGCTGAGTCCGCGGAGTTCACCGAGTTTACCGGGTTCACCGGGTTCACCGGGTTCACCTTTCCGCGGAAATTCGCCCGGGAATTCGAGCGGCCCGTCCACCCGTACGAGCGGAAAGCCGTACGGGTGGACGGCCCGCCACCTGCGGGTGACGAGGGCCGCCCGGCGCGGGGGAGCCACCCTAGGCTCGCCGCCGTGCATATGACGATCCTTCACATTTCACAGCCCGTGGACGGCGGAGTCGCCCGCGTCGTCGCCGATCTGGTCCGGGGGCAGCGCGAGGCCGGTCACCGGGTGCTGGTCGCCTGCCCGGGCGGCGGCCGGCTGGCCGAGGAGGCCGCCGCCGTGGGCGCGCTGGTCCATGACTGGCCCGCCGGGCGCTCGCCGGGCCCGGGCACCGCCGCCGAGGCGTGGCGGCTGCGCCGGATCGTCCGGGCGGCCGCGCCCGACGTGGTCCACCTGCACAGCGCCAAGGCCGGGCTGGCCGGCCGGCTGGCGGTACGCGGCGCGGTGCCGACCGTCTTCCAGCCGCACGCCTGGTCCTTCGCCGCCGTCGAGGGCCCGCTGGCCACCGCCACCCTGCACTGGGAGCGCTTCGCGAGCCGCTGGGCGCACCGCCTGCTCTGTGTCAGCGTCCAGGAGCGGGCCGACGGCGTCGCCGCCGGGGTGAGCGCGGACTGGGCGGTGGTGCCCAACGGCGTGGACGTCCGCCACTACGCACCCGCCGACCGCCGGGCGGCCCGGATCGCGCTGGGCCTGGACCTGGACGCGCCGCTCGCGGTCTGCGTCGGCCGGCTGTGCCGGCAGAAGGGGCAGGACGTGCTGCTGGCGGCCTGGCCGGAGGTGCTGCGGGCGGTGCCGCAGGCCCGGCTGGCGCTGGTGGGCGGCGGCCCCGAGGAGAACCGGCTGGCGGATCTGGTCCGGGAGTCGGCCGAGCCGTCCCGGGTCCGGCTGGTCGGGGACGTGCCGGATCCGAGGCCGTGGCTGGCGGCGGCCGACCTGGTGGTGCTGCCCTCGCGCTGGGAGGGCATGGCGCTGGCCCCGCTGGAGGCGATGGCGGTGGCCCGTCCGGTGCTGCTGACCGACGTGCCGGGCGCCCGGGAGTGCCTGCCCCAGGCCGAGCGGGAGCGGGCGGTGGTGCCGCCCGAGGACGTGACCGCGCTCGCCACCCGAATGGCGGAAGCGCTGTCCGATTCGATCGAGTGTGAGCGGCGCGGGGCGCGGCTGCGCGATCACGTGGTTGCCCGGCATGACGTCCGCACGGTGGTCGAACAGGTGGACGCGCTGTACCGCCATCTGCTGGGTGCCGGTCCGGCGGCCGGGCGGCGCCGGGCCCGTGTCCCAGAGCGGATCTGATCGTTTCACATGCCGTGAATGCCCGCCGATCCGGCGCCGTCGTATTCGCACCCTCAACCGGATAGGGACGAGGCGTCAAATCCGAAATACCTATTAATGGGCGGCTGGAATGAAACGGCAAGTCAACTTCCAGCCTGCGCAGCCCGGTTATGTATTGTCGGATTTCGCCTGCTTCGTTTCGATTTCACGCCGGGAATTCGCGACTGAGCCCTTCATGGCCGCGCCCCGCGCGGCCGGGCCCGGTGCGAGAGGACCGAAAGCCGCCAGCGGTAGCAGGTGCTGTCAGGACCGCGCCCACCGGGCCGGGACGGCCGCTCCGCGCCATCCGGTGCCGGGGCGCCGTCACCCCGGGCACACAGCAGGGGAGTTCGTGCGCTGATGACCATTGACCACGACAGCGTGCCGCGAGCGGGTCGGTCCCTGTCCGGCCCCCGGCGGCCCGGCACCGGGCTGCTCGACCGTCCGGCCGGATCCGCCCGGACCCGGACGGTGCCGCCGCCCCGCCGGCCCCGCGGGGCGGTCCGTTCCCGGCTCGCCCTGCCGCTCGCGCTGGTCCAGGTCGACGCGATCGCGCTGTGCACCGCCACCGGCCTCGCCAACCGGGCCGTCGACCCGGCCGTCCCGCTCGCGCCGTTGCTCGGTGCCGCCGCCGTCCTGCCCCTGCTGCTCGTGCTCAACCTGGTCGGCGGCCTCTACCGCACCCGGCTCACCCTCTCCGTCCTGGACGAACTGCCCGCGCTGGCCGTCCGGGCCGTCGTCGCCACGGCCTTCGCCGTCACCCTGGCCGGCTGTCTGGACGGCCGCTGGCCCGACTGCGGCCCGGCCACCCCGGCCCGGCTCACCGTCCTGCTCGGCGTCCAGCTGCTGATCGCCGCCGTCGGCCGCGCCGTGCTCTACCACCTGGTCCGGCGGATCCGCCGCAGCCGCCCCAACCCCGTCCTGGTGCTCGGCGCCGGCCGGCTCGGCCGCCGGGTCGCCGCCGCCCTCAGCGAGCGCGGCGAGTACGGGATGCGCCCGGTCGGCTTCCTCGACGCCGACCCGCCGCTGCTCGCCGGCGACACCGACCTGCCCGTCCTCGGCGGCCGCGAGGTGCTGGAGCGCGAGGTCCGCCGGCACCGGATCCACCACGTGGTCGCCACCGCCGGCGCCGCCGACGAGGCCGAGACCGCCGCCGCCCTGCGCGACGCCGCCCGGCTCGGCTGCCAGGTCTGGCTGGTGCCCGCGCTGCGCGAGCACGGCTCGCTGCCCGCCGGCCCGCTGGCCGGAGCCGACCACCTGTGGGGCTTCCCCTGCCTGCGGGTCGGCGGCCCGGCGATGCGCCGCCCCGGCTGGGCCGCCAAGCGCGCCCTGGACGTCACCGCCGCCGGGCTCGGCCTGCTGCTGCTCGCCCCCGTCCTGGTGCTCTGCGCGCTGGCCGTCCGCTTCGACACCGGCCCCGGCGTGCTCTTCCGCCAGCAGCGCACCGGGCTGGACGGCAAGGTCTTCACCGTCCTCAAGTTCCGCACCCTGCGCCCGAGCAACGAACACGAGTCGGCGACCCGTTGGAACATCTCCCAGGACCACCGGATGGGCGCCGTCGGCCGGCTGCTGCGCCGCAGCTCGCTGGACGAGCTGCCGCAGCTGTGGAACGTGCTGTGCGGCGACATGAGCCTGGTCGGCCCGCGCCCGGAACGCCCCTACTTCGTCATGCGGTTCGGCCAGGCCTACCCCGAGTACGCCGACCGCCACCGCGTCCCGGTCGGCCTGACCGGCCTCGCCCAGGTCAACGGGCTGCGCGGGGACACCTCGATCGAGGACCGGGCCCGGTTCGACAACCGCTACATCGAGAGCTGGAGCCTCTGGCAGGACGTCAAGATCCTGTGCCGCACCGCGGTCCTGATGCTCCACCCGGACGGGAGCTGACCCGCGTGGCCCTGACCCTTCCCGCCGTCCCCCGGCTCGCGTTACGCAAGGCGCTGCCCGCGCTCGCGGACCGGCCCAGCCTGCTCGCCGCGGCGACCGTCCTGCTGGTCTGCGTGCCCACCGGCGAGAAGGACGTCGCCGCCGCCGTCCACGTCACCGCCGCCGACGTGGCCTCGCTGGCCCTGGTCGCGCTCACCGCGCTCAACCTGCTGCGCGGGCGGCTGCCCGCCGTCAGCCGCGCCACCTGCGTGCTGTTCGGCGGCATCGTGGCCGCCGCCGCCGTCGCCACCGTCGGCTCGATCGACCCGGCCACCAGCCTCACCGGCTTCGTCCGGCTCACCCAGGTGTTCGTCCTGGTGCCGGCCGGGGTGCTCTGCTCGCTGCGCGACCGCGTCGACCAGCGGCTGGTCCTCGGCTCCTTCGTGCTCGCCGCGCTGATCCAGGGCGTGGTCGGCGCGCACCAGTACCTCACCCGGACCGGCGCCTCCTACACCGGCCAGCCGATCCGGGCCGTCGGCACCTTCGGCGCCCTCGACATCATGGCGATGTCCACGGTCGTCAGCTACGGGCTGCTCGCCGCCCTGGCCCTGGCGCTCGCCGAGCGCCGCCCCGGCGGCGACGTCCGGCTGCGCCGCGCCATGTTCGCGGCCGCCGCCTTCCTGGCCTTCCCGCTCGCCGTCTCGTTCAGCCGCGGCAGCTGGATCGCCACCGCCGCCGCGGCCACCGTGCTGCTGCTGCGCGCCGACGCCCGGCTCGCCGTCCGCGGCGCCGTCCTCGGCCTGGCCGGCGCGGTCGTCCTGGTCGGCGGCCTCGGCCTCGGCGCCTCCGGCGTCACCGCGCGGCTCGGCTCGATCGGCTCCGTCTCCGCGGCCCCCGACCAGTCCGTCTCCGACCGCTACGACCTGTGGTCCACCGCCGGGCGGATCTGGCAGGACCACCCCGTCCACGGCGCCGGCCCCAAGGCCTTCCAGCAACTGCGTGACAGCCACGCCCCGCTGCGGCTCTCCTCCGGCAGCGACGCCGCCGACTCCACCATCGGCTTCCAGCGCGAACCGCTGCTCTCCCCGCACAACATGTACTTCCTGGTGCTCAGCGAGCAGGGTCTGATCGGCATCGTCGCCTACGCCGCGCTCTTCCTCGGCCTGCTGCTCGGCTGCCTGCGCCACTCCCGCGGCCCGGCCCTCGCCGCCCTGGCCCTGCTCACCTGGGTGCTGGTCGACTACCTGTACGCGGACATCGGCGGCACCACCACCGTGCTGACCTCCGTCGTCCTCGGTCTCGCGGCCCGGGCCTGCGTCGCGGAGGCCGACCCGCGATGACCACCGACCAGCCGGCCCTCGCCTCCGCCGTGCCCGCCCCGCGCGGCGTCCGCGCCGGCGGCCGGCCGCCCGGGCCCGATCCGGCCCCCCGGCGCGGCTTCCTCGCCAAGGCCTTCGGCATCACCGCCGTCCTCAGCGCCGCCGGCTCCGGCCTCGGCCTGCTGCGCGACCTCCTGCTGGCCCGCTACTTCGGCGCCAACCAGGGCACCGACGCCTTCCTGGTCGCCTGGACCGTCCCGGAGACGGCCGCGCCGCTGCTGATCGAGGACGCCATGTCCTTCCTCATGGTGCCCGCCTTCGCGCTCGCCCTGGTGCTGCGCGAGGAGGACCCGGACGCCCCCGACCCGGTCCGCCAACTGGTCCGCGCCACCCTGCCCTGGCTGCTGCTCGCGCTCAGCGGGCTCGCGCTGGCCACCGCCCTCGGTGCCCCGCAGCTGGTCGAGCTGCTCGCCCCCGGCCTGGCCAACCCCGGCCTCGCCGTCACCTGCACCCGGATCACCGCGATCACCGTGCTGCCGTTCGGCGTGGCCGGCTACCTCGCCGCCGCGCTGCGCGCCCACCACTGCTTCACCGCGCCGGCCGGCATCTACGTCGCCTACAACGTCGGCATCCTCGCCGTGCTGCTCGGCTGCCAGTCCTTCCTGGGCGTGCGCTCCGCCGCCCTCGGCGTCGCGCTCGGCAGCCTGCTGATGGCCGGCCTGCTGGTCGCCCCGTTCCTGCGCCGGCTGCGCCAGGGTGCGGGCCCGGGATCGCACCCGGGCGCGGGCCGCTCCCGCCGCTCCCGCAAGGCGCTGGTGCTGATGCCGTTCGCCCTGCTGCCGGTGGCCGCGTTCACCCTGACCCGGCAGTCGCAGGTCTTCGTCGAGCGCTACCTCGGCTCGGCGCTGCCGCCCGGCACCATCTCGCACCTCAACTACGCCGCCAAGGTCTCCCAACTGGCCATGACGGCAGGCATCCTGATCTGCACCGTCACCTTCCCGCTGGTCGCCCGGGCGCTGGCGGCCGGGGACCTCACCGCCGCCCGGGACCGGGTCGAGAAGGACCTCGGCCAGGCCGCGGCGGTCGTCCTGGTCGGCACCGCCTTCCTGATGGCCTGCGCCCCCTCGGTGGTCTCGCTGCTCTTCCAGCGCGGTGCCTTCGGCCCGCGGGATACCGCCGCCACCGCCGCCGTCATCCGGGTCTACAGCTTCGGCCTGCCCGCCCAGGCGCTGATCGGCGTGATGATCCGCCCGTACTTCTCGCTGCGCCCGGTGGTCCGCCGGGCCGACGATCCGGGCACCGAGGACGGCGGCCGCCGGCTGCTGGACTGGTTCCCGGTCGCCGCGATGCTGCTCGGCCTCGGCGTCACCGTCGTGGTCAGCCTGCTCGCCACCCCCCGCTTCGGCGCACTCGGGCTCGCCGCCGGGAACGCGGCCGGCATCACCGCCGCCGCCGCGCTGCTGCTGCACGGCCTGGTGCTGCGCGGCATCCCGCTGCGGCTGCGCCGGGTGCTCGGCGGCCACGCCCGGCTGCTGGCCGCCGCCGGTGGCGCCACCGCCCTCGGCGCCGCCGTCGCCGGGCTGGCCACCGGCCCCCTGCTCTCGACCCTCCTCGGGGGCCTCACCGTGGCGTTGGCCTTCGCCGTCCTCGGCACCGGCCTCGGCGCGCGTGAGGTGCGCGGTCCGGTCCTCGCCGTGGCCCGGGCCCTGAACCCGCCAACCGTCGCCGATGAAGGGAAGCTTCCCCATGGACAATGAACGGGGAACCGTCCGTTCGACCCAGGCGGGCGTCCGCCGCCAGGCCGTACCGGCCGCAGCCGCACCACGTGGCGACCTCCCGTACACCGACTCCGCCGGACCGAAGGCGCGGCTGTCCAGGAGCCGCCGCCCGCTCGGCGAACCGTCCGGCCCCGGTTCCTCCTCGCCGTGGATCCTGATGTACCACTCGGTGGCGGTCGAGAAGGAGGACCCGTACCAGCTGACCGTCAGCCCCGAGCGGTTCGCCGAGCAGGTCGCCTGGCTGCACCGGCGCGGGCGGCGCGGCGTCTCCGTGCGCGAGCTGATGCGGGCCCGGGCCGCCGGCCGGGACGACAAACTGGTCGGGCTGAGCTTCGACGACGGCTACGCGGACTTCGCGCGCCACGCCGTGCCGATCCTCCAGGCGTACGGCTTCACCGCCACCGCGTACGTGGTCGCCGACCTGCTCGGCCGGGACAACGGCTGGGACGCCGAGGGGCCGCGCAAGCAGCTGCTCACCGTCCAGGAGGTCACCGAACTCGCCGCCGCCGGTTGGGAGATCGGCTCGCACGGCCTCGGCCACCAGGCGCTGCCCGGCCTGCCGGCCGACGTCCTGGCGGTGCAGACCCGGGAGAGCCGGCGCCTCCTGGAAGAGGTGGTCGGCGGCCCGGTCACCGGCTTCTGCTACCCGTACGGCGCCGTCGACCTGCCCGCCACCGAGGCCGTGCGCGACGCCGGCTACGACTACGCCTGCGCCATCGCGCACTCCCCGCTCACCGGCCGCTTCGCGCTGCCCCGCTGCTACGTCGGCGACCGCGACGGCGCCTGGCGGCTGCGCGCCAAACGCGGCCGGCAGCGGCTGCGCGACACCGTCACCGAGCTGCGCCGAAGCCCCCTGGTCGCCCGGCGGGGGGCCCGGCCGTGAGGGTTCTGCACATCGTCACCGGCCTCGCCTCGGGCGGCGCCGAGCGCCAACTCCAGTTGCTGCTGCGGCACTTGCCCGCACACCAGCAGTGCGAGGTGGTCGCACTGACCAACCCCGGCACGGTCGCCGCCGCGCTGCGCGGCGACGGGGTGACCGTCCACCACCTCGGCATGCGCGGCAACCGCGACCTGGGCGCGCTGCCCCGGCTGGTCCGGCTGGTCCGCTCCGGCCGCTACGACCTGGTGCACACCCACCTGTACCGGGCGCAACTGTACGGCCGGCTGGCGGCCCGGCTCGCCGGGGTCCGCGCGGTGGTCTCCACCGAGCACTCGCTGCACGCCGGGGTGATCGAGGGCCGCCCGGTCACCCGCGGCGTCAAGGGCCTCTACCTGGCGGCCGAACGGCTCGGCAGCACCACCGTCGCGGTCTCCCGGCAGGTCGCCCAGACGCTGCACTCCTGGGGCGTCCCACCGGCCCGGGTCGAGCTGATCCCCAACGGCATCGACACCGCCCGCTACCGCCGCCCGGCCGCCGACCGGGCCGCCACCCGCCGCCGGCTGCGGGCCGAACTCGGCCTGCCGGAGGGGAGCTGGGTGGTCGGCGGAGTCGGCCGGCTGGTCCCCGGCAAGCGCTTCGAGGTGCTGCTGGAGGCCCTCGCCGCACTCGACCCGGCCGCCCGGTTGGTGCTTGTCGGCGCGGGCCCGGAGCGCGCCGCGCTGGAGCACCGGGCCGCCGAACTCGGCGTCCGGGAACGGCTGGTGCTCACCGGCGAGCGCGACGACGTGCCCGACCTGCTGACCGCCCTGGACGTGCTGGCCGCCCCCTCCACCGCGGAGACCTTCGGCCTCGGCATCCTGGAGGGCCTCGCGGCCGGCCTGCCGGTGCGGCACAGTGCCTGCCCGGCGCTCGACGAACTGCCGCCCAGTGCCGCCCCGCAGGCCCGCCGGATCCCCTCCGAGGGCGCCGCGTACGCCGCCGCGCTGCGCGACCTGCGGCACCTGAACGACCACAACGCCGACCCGCTGCCGCACCCCCCGGCGGTCGGTCACTACGACATCGCCCGGGTCGCCGCCGACCTGGGCGCCCTCTACGACCGGCTGGCCCGCGCTTGACCGCCCGCCGCCACCGGAACCGCCGTCACATACCCAAGGAGTCAAACCCATGACCACACCGCGCCGAAGGGCCCGCCACCTGGTCCGCCGCTGGTGGCCGGTGGCGCTCGCGGTGCCGCTGGGCGCCGCGGCCGGCGCCGGGTACGCCGTCGTCTCGCACCCCTCGTACGCCGCCAGCGCCTACGTCCTCGTGGTGCCGCAGAATCCGGGGGAGGCCGCCACCGCGACCAACTTCGCGCAGGCGTACGGGCGGTTGGCGGGCCAGCCGCAGGTGCTCGCGGTGGCGGCCGTCGAGACCGGCCACACCCGTGCCCAGCTGGAGTCCCTGGTGCACGGGACCACCTCCCCGGACGCCCCGATGATCGAGATCACCGGCACCGGGACGCGCCCCCAGGAGGCGGCCCAGACCGCCGACGCGGTGGCCCGCTCGCTGGTCTCCTTCGCCAACACGAGCAGCAAGGACACCAGCGTCCGGCTGGTGACGCTGGCGCCGGCCGCCGAGCCGGACAAGCCGACCACCCCGTCCGCCGCGCTGGACGTCGCGGTCGGCGGCGCGGCCGGGCTGCTGGTGGGGGCCCTGGTGATGATGACCCGCCGCCGGGGCGAGGCCGCCCCGCCGGAGGCCGCCGAGGCCGCCGAGCCCGCCGAACCCGTCGAGGCCGCCGAGGCCCCGGTGGAGCCGACGGTGCCGGCCACCCCCCGCCCGCGCGGCGAGGAGCCGCCCGCCGCCGACCGGGCCGGGCAGGCCGACGAGGCCGGCAGGACCGGCCAGGCGGAGGAGACGGAGAAGATGGAGAAGGCCGAGGAGACGGAGAAGGTCGAGGAGGCGGAAGGGCAGCCCGGGAAGGCCGCCGCCGCGAAGAAGAGCGCCGAGGAGCCCCCGGCCAAGGAGAAGGCCACGGCCGGGAGCGGGCGATGAGCACTGAGACCCGGCACACCGGCCTCCCGGCCCAGCCGGCGGCGCCGGGCTGGACCACCGAGCTGCGCCGCGAGGACGACGCCCTGGACACCCTCGCCGAGGAGTGGGACGACCTGGCCGCCCGCTGCCGGACCGCCACCTTCTTCCAGGCCGCCGACTGGCAGCGCTCCTGGTGGCGCCACTACGGCAGTCCGGGCGACCTGCTGGTGGTGCTCGTCCGCCGGGACGGCCTGCTGGTCGGCGCGGGTGCCTTCAGACGCCGCGGCGGCCCGCTCGGCGGGCTGACCGCCCTGGGCGCCGGGCTGGTCGACTACTCGGACGTGCTGCTCGACGACGACTGCGCCGACCGGGCCGCCGCCGAGTTCGCCGCCGCCCTCCCGCTCACCCGCCCGTGGCACTCCCTGGAGCTGCGCGAGGTGCACCCCGAGGCGGCGGTGCAGCGGGTGTACGAGCACTGGCACGGCCGGCGCCGCCGCTACCAGGACTCGCTCTGCCAGTACCTGCCGGCCGTCCCGATGGACCGGCTGCTCAAGCGGGTGCCCGGCAAGACCGCGCAACGCAGCCGGGTGAAGCTGCGCAAGATCGCCGAGGCCGGGGTGCAGGTCAGCTCGACGCCGGCGGCCGAGGTGCCGGCGGCGCTGGAGGGCCTGCTGCGGCTGCACTTCCTGCAGTGGCAGCAGCGCGGCGTCACCCCGGAGCACCGCACCGAGCGCTTCGCCCGCCACCTGACCGAGTCCACCGTCGGCCTGGTCGCCACCGGCAGGGCGACCGTCCACCAGTTCCGGCTGAACGGCGAACTGGTCGCGGTGAACCTGCTGCTGCTCTGCCCCTCCTTCGGAGGCCTGTACATGTACGGCGCGCACCCGGTGCTGCGCGAGCGGCTGGACATCGCGGGGCTGCTGTTCAGCGCCGCCCTGGACGAGACGGTCGGCGCGGGCGTCCCGCTGCTCGGCCTGCTGCGCGGCCAGGAGCCGTACAAGCAGCGCTGGCGGCCGGACCAGCTGTCCAACCAGCGCCTGCTGTTCGGTCCGCCCGGTCCGGCGCCGGCGGCCATCGCCCGGTCCGGCGCGGTGCGCGTCCGCCAGCAGGCGGCGCACGTGCTGCGGACCCGCTTCCCGCGGCTCAAGGAGGCCCTGCTGGCCCGCCGCCGCGGCTGACCGCCCCCGCCCCCGCCCGGGCTCAGCGCCGGGCGGGTGTCCGGGCCGCCGAGGGGCTCGCGAAGGGGCTCGGGGAGGGGCTCGGGGAGGGGCTCGCCGACGCGGTGGCCGAGTGGCCCGGCGACGGGCTCGCGGACGGGCCGGGCACCACGTTCGGGGCCCCGGGCCCGGTCGGCGGCGCGGGCGGGCGCGGCGCCACCGGCGGGACGATCGGCTGGACGGGGGCCTGGGGCGCCGCCGGCGCCCCCTTCGACCCGGACATCAGCTGCTTGAACCGGGCGGCGGAGCGCGGGTTGCGGTCGCACTCGAAGAAGCCGTGCGGGCAGTAGTCGGTGACGGTCTGGTAGGCGGTGTCGTGGGTGCGCATCCACTCGACCATCCGCTGCACGAACTCCGGGTTGTCGCCGTTGCGGAACAGCCCCCACTCCGGGTAGGAGACCGGCTTGCCGCGCTTGGCGGCGAACTCCACCTGGTCCTGCAGCCCGTACGGCTCGCGCACGTAGTCGTCGAAGGTGCCCCCGGCGGGCTGGTCGTAGTTATCCATGCCGATGATGTCGACCACGTCGTCGCCGGGGTAGCACTTGGTCCACGGGATGGCGTCCAGGCCCCGGTTCGGGGTGAAGTCGAAGCGGAACCGCTGCCCCGGCACCGAGCGCATCACACCGACGATCCGTCGCCAGTACGCCTTCCACGCGGACGGGTCGGGCTTGCAGCGGTGCGTGTAGGTGACGCCGTTCATCTCCCAGCCGAGGGTGAGCACGGTGTCCGCGCCGCCGAGGGCGACCAGCCGGTGGGCGAGCCGCAGGAAGTGCCGGTCGAAGTCCCCGCGCGCGCCCTGGGCGAGCAGCTTGGCGACCTCGCCGTCCGGCACGTTCGCCTCGTTGGGCACCAGCATCGGCACGCCGAGGACGAGCGTCCGGGACGGGTCGGCCAGCCGCCACTGCGACCACATGCCGAGCACCATCAGCTCGCCCTCGACGTCGGCCCAGCCGTTGCCCGCCAGGTAGGTGTGGCCGACTTGCAGGTTGGCGTCGCCCAGCCACCGCGCGTACCGGCCGATCTGCGGGATGTAGTCGTCCCAGGAGCCGACGAAGGCACCGAACGGCGGCTCGTGCTTGGGCCGCTGGACGGGCGGGCGGGGGGCGGCGCCGCGCGGCTCGAAGGCGTCCGAGGAGAGGGAGTGCCGTTCGGTCTGGCTGAGCGGCGACCCGGCCGGGACACTGGCCGTGGCCATCAGCAGCAGGGCGGCGGCGGCCAGCGTCAGGCGGCCGATTCGCATGGTCTCTCCTCCGGGCGTCGAGGGGCGGGGGCGCGCTGGACGGACCGTGGCGCTCCGCTCGCCGACAGTAGGCCCGGCGGGCGTCGGAAAAGCCGAATGTCACCCTAAAGTGGGCGGTATTCGAACGCCGTCTGCCGCAACGCCCGGCCGGGTCTCGCCGCGTGTATCAGCTCTGTAACGGTCCGGCCGGGCCCCGGCGCCCGGCCCCGGAGCGGGCGGCGGCCCGGCCTCGGCACCGACGGTGCAGGTGGGCGGGCGGGTGCGCGGGGAGGGCGCGCGCGGCCGGACGCGCGGTCCGAGGGGTGGGGCGGGGGCAATTCCAGGCTGACTCGCGTGCCCGGTGAAAGGTACGCTCCGGCCGTGTCCTGGAAGCCGCTGCGTGTACTGACCCCCCGCTCGATCCTGCCTGCCCTGGCGGTGATGCTGGTCCTTGCGGCCGGTGCGGCGGCGCACGCCAACAAGCCGGTGCCGTTCGGCGACCGGGTGGCGGGGCCGGGCGAGGCGGAGGCCACGCCGGTCAGCACACAGTCGCTGAGCACGGCCGACCTGGACCTGAAGGTCGGCCCCGGACTGGAGGCCTTCCACCGGCAGAGCGGCGAGCAGGCCTGGTCCTACCGCCGCGAGGGCGCCACCGCGCTGTACCTGTCGATGGCGGGGGACAACGCCATCGTGGTCTGGGACGACGGCCTGGTCACCTCGGTGCGCCCGGGCGACCACGAGGTGCGCTGGCACCGGGCGGTGCCCGGCCTGGCGGACTGGCTGCGCGGCGACGGCGAGCCCGGCGCCGACAAGCGCACCGACGCGCAGCGCAAGGAGCTGGCCCAGGAGCGGGCCGCGGCGGCTCTGCACACCGTCCCGCAGGGAGCCTCCGCCTGGGTGGCCGTGGTGACCCCGAACCTGACCATGGGCCTGCGCGACGCCGACGGCGACCTGCGCTACAACTCCAAGCCGCCCGGCGGCTGCGTCTACGACCCGCTGCGCACGGTCGGCACCGAGTACGCCGTGCTCGTCCCGCGCAGCTGCACCAACAGCGCCGGGCAGGCCGTCTCCGGCGGCATCAACGGGTACCGGCTGGACAGCACCGGCTGGCAGCTGAACACCGGCCCGAGCGCCTCGATCAAGGCGCTGGACGGCAGCCGGGTGCTGATCACCGACGGCCCGATCGTTCCGGCCCGGGTGTTCGACACCAAGGCGGCCGCCCCCGAGGCGGCCTGCGGCAGCCCGTCCGCGCCGTTCGCGGCGGTCCGTCCGCAGGGCGGCTGCACCGACCCGGCGGCGAGCCCGGCCCAGGACGCCCCGGTGGGTCAGGACGCCCCGACGGGCGACCAGCCGCCCGCGCAGCCCGAGGCGCAGCAGCCTCAGCAGTCCCAGCAGTCCCAGCAGTCCCAGCAGTAACGCCGGACCGCCGGTACCCCCGGGCGGTAGCCCCGGGGGTTCTCGCGCGGCCCGGTAGACTTGCCGTCATGGCTGACTTCTCCGGGCAATAGCGGGCGCGCGGCACCGCCCCGTGCGCTGTGCCGACCACCGACGACGCCCCTTCCCGCTGCCCGGCCCCGGGCCCCGTCCGGCCGCCCGCCCACGTCCCAGGAGTAGTTTCCGCCATGATTTCCGCCAACGCCCTTGAGCTGCGCGCCGGTGCCCGGATCCTGATCGAGTCCGCGAACTTCAAGGTCGCCGCCGGCGACCGGATCGGTCTGGTCGGGCGCAACGGCGCCGGCAAGACCACACTGACCAAGGTGCTGGCCGGCGAGGGCATGCCGGCCTCGGGCACGGTGACCCGCTCCGGCGAGGTCGGCTACCTCCCGCAGGACCCGCGCACCGGCGACCTGGACGTCCTCGCCAAGGACCGCATCCTCTCCGCCCGCGGCCTCGACACCGTGCTCAGGAAGATGCGCGAGAACGAGGACCGGATGGCCAACGGCCAGGGCGCCACCCGGGACAACGCGATGAAGAAGTACGCGCGCCTGGAGACCGAGTTCCTCACCAAGGGCGGGTACGCCGCCGAGGCCGAGGCCGCCACCATCGCGGCCGCCCTGGGCCTGCCGGACCGCATCCTGAACCAGGAGCTGCACACCCTCTCCGGTGGTCAGCGCCGCCGCGTCGAGCTGGCCCGGATCCTGTTCTCGGACTCCGACGTGCTGCTGCTCGACGAGCCCACCAACCACCTCGACGCCGACTCGATCGTCTGGCTGCGGGACTTCCTGAAGACCTACAAGGGTGGCTTCATCGTCATCTCGCACGACGTCGACCTGGTCGAGACGGTCGTCAACAAGGTCTTCTACCTGGACGCCAACCGCTCCGCCATCGACGTCTACAACATGGGCTGGAAGCAGTACCAGCAGCAGCGCGAGGACGACGAGAAGCGCCGCAAGCGCGAGCGGGCCAACGCCGAGAAGAAGGCCGCGACCCTCAACTCCCAGGCCGACAAGATGCGGGCCAAGGCGACCAAGACGGTCGCCGCGCAGAACATGGCCCGCCGCGCCGAGAAGCTGCTCTCCGGTCTGGAGCAGGTGCGCCAGAACGACAAGGTCGCCAAGCTGCGCTTCCCGGACCCGGCGCCCTGCGGCAAGACCCCGCTGACGGCCAGCGGGCTCTCCAAGTCCTACGGTTCGCTGGAGATCTTCACCGACGTCGGCCTGGCCATCGACCGCGGTTCGCGGGTCGTCATCCTCGGCTTCAACGGCGCGGGCAAGACCACCCTGCTGCGGATGCTCGCCGGGGTGGAGCAGCCGGACACCGGCGAGGTGATCCCGGGCCACGGCCTGAAGATCGGCTACTACGCCCAGGAGCACGAGACCCTGGACCCGGACCGCACGGTGCTGGAGAACATGCGTTCCTCCGCGCCGGACACCGACCTGGTGCAGATCCGCAAGATCCTCGGTTCCTTCCTGTTCTCCGGCGACGACGTCGACAAGCCGGCCGGGGTGCTCTCCGGCGGTGAGAAGACCCGGCTCGCGCTGGCCTCGCTGGTGGTCTCCAGCGCCAACGTGCTGCTGCTCGACGAGCCCACCAACAACCTCGACCCGGCCAGCCGTGAGGAGATCCTCGGTGCGCTGCGCGAGTTCAGCGGCGCGGTCGTGCTGGTCACCCACGACGAGGGCGCCGTCGAGGCGCTCCAGCCGGAGCGGATCATCCTGCTGCCGGACGGGGTCGAGGACCTCTGGAGCCCGGCGTACGCCGATCTGGTCTCGCTGGCCTGACCGGGTGTAGACGCGATCTCCGCTTTTAGGACCAGAAAAACTAGTACTTACGGCGTGTCCGGGAATGAAGAAAGCCTGGATTCCGTTTAAGGACTTCCTGTCGGCCCGCCACTCGATCGTGGTCGGGCCGACACTGCTGATCAGCCCTTTCTCGGCGGACGGCGGAATCCGCCTGGGGGCGCGCACTCTACGTGAGCGCCCTGATGCGCTCGGATCACCACCGCAGGACCACGCATTCCCGACATCGACCTTGCCGAATGGGTGGCCAGGACGCGGTGGATGGGTGATCATGGGAATCTGACCGAGCAACGCTACGAGGAGGCACGGGTGGCCGAGACTCTGAAAAAGGGCAGCCGGGTAACCGGTGCCGCGCGTGAGAAGCTCGCGGCCGATCTCAAGAAGAAGTACGACTCCGGGGCGAGCATTCGCGCTCTCGCGGAGGAGACCGGTCGTTCGTACGGCTTTGTGCACCGGATGCTGAGCGAGTCCGGAGTCATTCTCCGGGGCCGCGGTGGTGCCACGCGTGGCAAGAACAAGGCGACCGCCGGGGCCGGTTCCTGACGGTCCGTCAGCTTATGGCTGAATGGCGCGGCGGCAGGGCGCCGACCGGGGAGACGAGAACCGATCGTCCGCCCTCGGGTCGAGTGGACCGGCCGCCGATCGTCATGTCCGGGGTGTCGTCCGCCCCCGGGCGCCCCCCTTCCGTCGATCTTTCCGGGCCGGTGCCCTGCCGCCGCGCGCCCAGGTTTGTTACTCTCCGGTAGCCAAGCCCCTCGCCACCGGAGGTCCCCGCATGACCGCCCCCGCCACCGACCCGCAGGCCCCGAGCTGGGAGCAGGACGGCGTCCGCCTGGAGATCGACGGTGAGCTCGCCGTCGTCACCCTGTGTCAGCCCAAGCGGCGCAACGCCCAGTCGCCCGCCCTGTGGCGCGCCCTCGCCGCCGCCGGCCGCGACCTGCCCGGCGGCGTCCGGGTGGTCCTGCTGCGCGCGGAGGGCGTCTCCTTCTCGGCGGGCCTGGACCGGGCCATGTTCACCCCCGAGGGCATCCCCGGCGAGCCCACCTTCCTCCAGCTCGCCGGCGCCCCCGACCAGGAGCTCGACGACACCATCGCCTCCTACCAGCAGGCCTTCACCTGGTGGCGCCGCCCCGACCTGGTCTCCATCGCCGCCGTCCAGGGCCATGCCGTCGGCGCCGGCTTCCAGCTCGCCCTCGGCTGCGACCTGCGCGTCGTCGCCGACGACGTCCAGTTCGCCATGAAGGAGACCTCGCTCGGCCTCGTCCCCGACCTGGCCGGCACCAAGCCGCTCACCGAACTCGTCGGCTACGCCCGGGCGCTGGAGATCTGCGCCACCGGCCGCTGGGTCGGCGCCGAGGAGGCCGCCGCCATCGGGCTGGCCAACCTGGCCGTCCCCGGTGCGGAACTGGACGCCGCCGCCCGCGACCTCGCCGCCGCCCTGCTGGCCGCGCCGCGCAACGCCGTCATCGAGACCAAGGCCCTGCTCCAGGGCGCCGCCGGCCGCTCCTTCGACGAGCAGCGCTCGGCCGAACGGGCGGCGCAGGCCCGCCGCCTGCGGGACCTCGCCGGGATCGGCGACTAGCCGGGTTGCGTCGTGTGAACGGGCCCGGCCCGGGGTGTGCTCCCCGGGTCGGGCCCTCGGCGTTCCCGGAAGCGTCCCGGTGGCGTCCCGGCGGCCCTCCCCGGCGGGCGCGGAACGTGGCGCAATGCCAGAGTTATGGGGATTTGCGATATAGCTGGAGCCGTACGACGGGAGATGCGCCCCCATGCCTGACACTCCGACCCCCGCCACCATGCACAAGAACCCCGGCCACGTCGCGGCCGCCGGCTCCGCCGTCCACGCGCCGTCCTCGCCGTCCGCCGCCTCCGCCGCGACCGACGCCGGCAAGCCGACCGGCGAGCGCGGCCGCACGGCGCTGGCCGTCGGCGTGGTCGAGAAGATCGCCGGGATGGCCGCCCGCGAGGTCAACGGCATCCACGCCCTCGGCTCCGGCCTCGCCCGCACCTTCGGTGCGATGCGCGACCGGGTGCCGGGCGGCAAGTCCGGCGTCGGGCGCGGCATCAAGGCCGAGGTCGGCGAGAAGCAGACCGCCATCGACATCGCCCTGGTCGTCGAGTACGGCGTGGTCATCCCCGAACTCGCCCGGCAGGTACGGGAGAACATCATCGACGCGGTCGAGCGGATGACCGGCCTGGAAGTCGTCGAGGTCAACATCGCGGTCAACGACGTCCACCTCCCCGACGAGCCCGACGTCGAGGAGGAGGAAGAGGAGACGGTCGTCGCGGGGCAGCGGCCCAAGCTCAAGTAGCGAGCCCACGAAGCGCCCGGCGGCGGGCGGCAGCGAGGACGAGGAGTAGCGGATGAACCTGGCCATCGTCGGCCTGGTGGTGGGCATGGCCCTCGGCTTCGCCGGGTACTTCGGCGGCTTCGCGGCGTTCCTGCTGGTCGCCGCGCTCGGGCTGGTCGGCTTCGTGGCCGGCCGCCTGCTGGAGGGCGACATCGAGCTGGGCGACCTCGGCGACCTGCTCCGCGGCCGCGACCGGCGCCGTTGATGGCGGCTCCCACCACCAGTGCCCGCCGCGAACCCGCCGCCCGGGGCCGACTCCGGATCGCCGACCGCGTCTACGCCCGCATCGCGGCCCGGGCCGCCCGCGAGGCCCTCGCCGACGTCTGGACCGGCCGCACCGCCAAGGGCGCACCGCCCGCCGTCTCGGTGGCCACGCCCGGCAGCACCGTGACCGTCCGGGTCGCCGTCGCACTGCCCTTCCCCGCCGACCTCGCGGCGCTCGCCCGGGCCGTCCGCGAACGCGTCGCCGCGCAGGTCGCCGGGTTCACCGGGACCAGGGTGTCCGAGGTGGTCGTCGTCGTGGAGCGGCTGGTGACCGGGGGAGTGTCATGAGTGCGGGGGGCGAACCGGTGCCCGGCGAGGAGGCGACGGCGGCCGGGGACGGGCCCCCGCCGGAGAAGGTACGGCGGCCGCGGGCGCCGCGGGCCGTCGTCGCGGCGCTCGTCGCCACCGTGCTGATGGTGCTCGCGGGCGCGCTGCTGTACGACGTGATCGCCGTCCGCGCCGGGTACCCGACCCGCCGGTGGCGCGCCCGGATCGCCGACGAACTGGCCACCCGTCACCTCGACTACCTGTGGGCGCTGGTGGGTGCCGGCGCCGCCGTCCTCCTCGGCGGGGTGTTGTTCTGGCTGGCCCTCGCCCCCGGTCTCGGCCGCTGGCTCCCGCTGCGCCGGCACGGCGACACCGGCGCCGTCATCGACCGGGCCGGCATCGGGCACCTGCTCGCCGACCGCGCCGCCGGACTCCAGGGCATCGACCAGCTGCGGATCCGGATCAGCCGCCGGCGCGTCCGGGTCACCCTCATCGGGGCGGCGGACCCGGTGTCGGTCCAGCGCCAACTGCGCGATGAGCTGGCACGGGTGACGCTGGCCCGGCCGCTGCGCCTGGACGTGCGGGCGGCGCCCGGGGCGGGGCCCGGGGTGGGGGCGGCGGGATGAGGCGGACGGCCGTCAACCGGGTGCTGCTGGGCGTGGTCGGGGCGGTGCTGCTGGCCGCCGGCGTGCTGGTGCTGGCCGGCGGGCTCGACCTGTACCGGCGGCTCGGCGCCGACCCGCCGGGCTGGTGGCCGCTCACCTCCCCGGACCAGCCGGTGCTCAGTGCCCGCTCGCGCACCCGCTGGGCGGATTCGGCCTGGTGGTGGCCCACCGTCATCGGCGGGCTGGCCGTGGTGGTCGCGGGCACCGCCTGGTGGCTGGTGGCGCAGCTGCGGCGCAGCGGCCCGGCCGGCCTCGTCGTGCCGACGCCCGGCGCCACCGGACTCCGGCTGCGGGTCCGCACCCGGGCGCTGGAAGAGGCGCTGGAGACCGGGACGGCCACGCTCCCCGAAGTCGAGCGCGCGGGCGTACGCCTGGTGCGCGCACCCGGGCACCCGCGGCTGCGGGGCGCCGTCCGGCTCACCCCCGGCGGCGATCCGGCGGCCCTGGTGGAGCACTTCGACACCGGCCCGCGAACCGACGCCCGGACCAGCCTGGGCCTCCCGGAACTCCCCGCCGATCTGCGGATCCGGATCCTCCGGGCCGCCCGGCCCGAGTCGCGACGGCGCCGCGGGCGGCGCAGACCCCCGCGGGTGGAGTGAACCGGGGGCGGGCGGAGCCGGGCGCCCGCCCCCGTGGTCAGTACACCTAGAGGGGCCGCAGGGCGCCGCCGTCGACGGGGATCATCACACCGGTCAGGTAGGAGGCGGCGGGGGAGAGCAGGAAGGCCGCGACCTTGCCGAACTCCTCCGGGGTGCCGTAGCGGCCGAGCGGGATGGTCGCGGCGGCCTGGGCGCGGGCGGCGTCCGGGTCGCCGCCCAGGGAGTCCAGCTCGCGCACCCGGTCGGTGTCGATCCGGGCCGGGAGCAGGCCCACCACCCGGATGCCGCGCGGGCCGAGCTCGTCGGCGAGGGACTTGGCGGCCATCGCCAGCCCCGGGCGCAGGCCGTTGGAGATGCCCAGGCCGGGGATCGGCTGGCGCACCGAGCCGGAGAGCACGAAGCCGATCACGCCGCCCTCGCCGAGGGCTGCGGCGGCGGCGCGGGCGAGCCGCAGCGCGCCGAGGAAGACCGACTCGAACGCGTCGCGCCAGGCCTCCTCGGGGGCGGTGGCCACCGGGCCGGCCTGGGGGCCGCCGACGCTGATCAGCACGCCGTCGAGCCGGCCGAAGTGCCCGGTCGCCTCGGCGATCAGCCGTTCGGCGGTCGCCGGGTCGGCGTTGTCGGCGGCCAGGCCGTGGGCCGTCCCGGCGCCGCCGATGGCGTCCAGCTCGGCGACGGCGGCGGCCACGGACTCCTTGCCGCGTCCGCTGACCAGCACCCGTGCTCCGTCGGCGGCCAGCTCCCGGGCGGCGGCGAAGCCGAGGCCCCGGGTGGCGCCGGTGGCCACGTACACCTTGTCCTTCAGTCCAAGATCCATGGGGCCCATCCTGCCGGGTGGCGGGCGCGAGGGGGAGGGCCGGGGGCTGGGGGGCGGTCGGAGCCGGGCTGGCGTTGACGTCCGGGTCAAGGTCTACCGTCGGTCCCGGCGGCGTGCGGAGGCGGGCCGGGAGAGCGGGTGCGGGGATGCGGATCGGGGAGCTGGCGGAGCGGGCGGGGACGACCACCCGAGCGCTGCGGTACTACGAGCAGCTCGGCCTGCTGCCGGCCCGCCGGGCGGGCAACGGCTACCGGGCGTACGACGAGGAGGACCTGCGGCTGCTGCGGCAGATCCGGACGCTGCAGGACTTCGGGTTCGGCCTGGAGGAGACCCGCCCGTTCGTGGAGTGCCTCCAGGCGGGCCACCCCGAGGGCGACTCCTGCCCGGCCTCGCTGGAGGTGTACCGGCGCAAGCTCGCCGAACTGGACGAGTGCATCGCCCGGCTGCAGGACGTCCGGGCCCAGGTGGCCGGGCAGTTCGACCGGGCGGTACGGGCCCGGGACGGGCTGGCGGCCGAGCCCTCCGGACAGCCGCCGCGCTGTGAACTGGCGAACGAATGGGCGAAGGAGTAGACGATGGTGCAGATCCCAGGGGTGCCCGCGGTGACGGACGACACGTTCGCCGCGGAGGTGCTGGCGGCCGAAGGGCCGGTGCTGGTGGACTTCACGGCGGACTGGTGCCCGCCGTGCCGGATGATGGCGCCGGTGCTGGCGGACGTCGCCCGTGAGGAGGCGCACCGGCTGCGGGTGGTCAGCGTGGACGTGGACCGCAATCCGCGCACCCAGGCGGCGTACGGGGTGCTGTCGATGCCGACGCTGATGGTGTTCCGCGGCGGCGAGCCGGTGCGTTCGGTGGTCGGCGCCCGGGCCAAGGCGCGGCTGCTGCGCGAGCTGGAGGACGTGCTGTAGGCGGTTCTCCGGGGCGTTCCCCCGGGTAGGGGCCTCGGGCCGGGGCCTCAGGCCGCCGGTACGGCCTCGACCGGCACCTCGGCCTCGGCGGCCTGCTTGGCCCGGTCCTTGGCCTCGCGGCGGGCCAGCACCCCGACCCCGACCGGGATCATCGCGGTGAACAGCCACCACTGGATCGCGTACGCCATGTGCGGGCCGATGTCGGAGTGGTTGGGCTCGGGGATCAGCTCGGGCTGGTCGGCGGGGGCCGGGGTGGTGGCGGTGAGCTCCAGGTAGCCGCCGAGCACGGTGGTGACGCCGGTCTCCTTGGCCTGCTGCTCGGTGTTGATCAGGTTGAACTGCCGGTCGGGCAGGCCGGCGCGGTCCTTGATGCCGCTGCTGCCCGTGGTCTCGTCGGCGCGCATCCGACCGGTGAGGGAGACCTCGCCGGTCGGGGCGGCCGGGACGGTCGGGTAGGCGGTGGCGCCGCCGTCGCCGGCCACCCAGCCGCGGTTGACCAGGATGCTGCCCCTGCCGTCGGAGAGCTTGAGCGGGGTGATGACGAAGTAGCCGATCGTGTCCCCGCTGGAGTCGGTCCGCTTGCGGACGACGAACTCGTGCGCCGTGTCGTACTGCCCGGTGGCCGTCACCGGGTGCCAGATGAGGTCCTTGGGCACCGCGAAGCCGGGGGCCGACGACACCGTGTCGAACGGCACGGGGGCGACGGTGAGGGCCTTGCCGATCAGGTCGTTCCGGGCCACCCGCGACTCGTGGCGGTGCAGCTGCCAGAAGCCCAGCTCGATCGTCGCGGGGATCAGCAGCAGCGCGATCAGCATGGTGATCAGCCACTGGCGGGTCAGCAGAAAACGGTACACATGGGCACGGTACGCCGACTTCACATCCGGCTCACGCACCGGGGTGCGGGGCGACCTCGCGGAGCAGTTGGAGGAAGGCGTCCTCGCCGACCACCGGCGTGCCGACCTCGCGGGCCCGGCGGGCCTTGCCGCTCCAGCTGCCCGGCTCGTTGGTGACCAGCAGGCTGGTGAGCCGGCTCACCGAGGTGGCGATGTGCAGGCCGGCCTCGGCGGCGCGGTCCTCCAGCAGCTCCCGGTCGGTGGCGGTGTCGCCGGTGAAGGCCACCCGCATGCCCTGCACCAGCGGCTTGCCGTCCTCCCAGCGTCCCGGGTTGGGGTACGGGCAGGGCGGGCGCTTCTTGGCCTGGCGGTAGGCGGCGCCGGTCCAGGAGGCGCGGCCGAGGGTGGCGGGCTCGTCCTCGCCGAGGTCGGTGACGGCCACGCAGGCCTGCACCGGCAGCGGGACGCCGCCCTGGCGGGCCAGGTGCAGGCTGGGGCGGAACGCCTCGGCGAGCACCCGGGCGTCGTCCAGGGCGTTGTGGGCGTGCTGCTGGCGGACGCCGAAGTGGGCGGCGAGCGAGGACAGCTTGCCGTTGGGCAGCGGCAGCCGCAGGTCGCGGGAGAGCACCATGGTGCAGATCCGCTGTTCGACCGGGGCGCGCAGGCCGGCCCGGGAGAACTCGCGCGAGATCATGTTCCAGTCGAAGAGCGCGTTGTGGGCGACCAGGACCCGGCCGTTCAGCCGGTCGGCGAATTCGTCGGCGATCTGCGGGAAGGTCGGGGCGCCGGAGAGCAGCTCCGACGTGAGGCCGTGGATCCAGACCGGGCCCGGGTCCCGCTGGGGGTTGACCAGGGTGTACCAGTGGTCGGTGACCTCGCCGTCCGGGTCCAGCTGGTAGACGCCCGCCGAGATGACGCGGTCCGAGCGGCCGAGGCCGGTGGTCTCGACGTCGACCACCGCGAAGCCCTCGGCGGGGGCGGCGGTGCGCTGGGCGGGGACCTGGACGGTCCGCGGCGCGCCGTACGTCTCGGGCTGGATCGGGTGCATGGTCCAACAGGATAAGCGCCGTCGGGCCCGCGTCCGGTCGAAATGTTCCGGCCGAGCGACCGGAATAGAGTATTCCGTATGGGCGTCGCCTATCCGGTCGACGCCGTCAACCGGCCGCCGACACCCCCCGACGGCCGACTCCGTAAGGACGAACTCCCATGCGCGCCACCGTGATCCACGGCCCCAATGACATCCGGATCGAAGAGGTCCCGGACCCGGTGATCCAGCACCCGACGGACGTCGTGGTGCGGGTGGTGAACGCCTGCATCTGCGGCAGCGACCTGTGGGCGTACCGCGGGGTGGCCCAGCGGGTGGCCGGGCAGCGGATCGGGCACGAGTTCCTGGGCGTGGTCGAGGAGGCGGGCGCCGAGGTGCGCGGCTTCGCGCCGGGCGACCTGGTGGTGGCGCCGTTCGTCTGGTCGGACGGCAGCTGCGACTTCTGCCGGGAGGGCCTGCAGACCTCCTGCCCGCACGGCGGGTTCTGGGGCGAGGTCGGCTCCGACGGCGGCCAGGGCGAGGCGGTGCGGGTGCCGTTCGCGGACGGCACGCTGGTGAAGCTGCCGAAGGAGGCCGCGGGCGACGAGAAGCTGCTGCCGGGGCTGCTGGCGCTGTCCGACGTGATGGCCACCGGGCACCACGCCGCCGTGTCGGCGCGGGTGCGCCCGGGCGTGACGGTCGCCGTGGTCGGCGACGGCGCGGTGGGCCTGTGCGGCGTGCTGGCGGCGCACCGGCTGGGCGCGGACCGCATCATCGCGCTGGGCCGGCACACCGCCCGCACCGACCTGGCCCGGCGCTTCGGCGCGACCGACGTGGTGGCCGAGCGCGGCGAGGCCGCGATCGAGGCGGTGAAGGAGCTGACCGGCGGCCAGGGTGCGCACGCGGTCCTGGAGGCGGTCGGGACCGAGGAGTCGATGCGTACGGCCGTCTCGATCGCCCGGGACGGCGGCGCGGTGGGCTACGTCGGCGTTCCGCACGGCGGCAGTGCGGGCGTCGACATCGGTCAGATGTTCGGCCGAAACGTTTCGCTCAACGGCGGCGTCGCCCCGGCCCGCGCCTACATCCCCGACCTGCTGCCGGACGTCCTCTCCGGGGCCATCGAGCCGGGTCTGGTGTTCGACCGCACGGTGGGCCTGGACGGTGTCCCGGACGGGTACCGGGCGATGGACGACCGCTCGGCGCTGAAGGTCCGGATCACTTTCTGACGATGCGTCAGAAGGGGCGGCACTGCTGGACGGTGCCGCCCCTTCGGCATGTGGCGGCGGTGTTGTGAAGTGGCGCGAGTGGTGGTTTTCGGCCAATTGGATAGTGCGAGAGGGTGAACGACTGGCTGATCGCGGTCAACCCCTTTCGGGGCGGGCGCGACGCTCCTAGCATTGCGCGGCGCGCACACGGATTGTGACGCCCCTCACGTCCGATCGTTCCCCGTGTGCGACCGCTACGCCGAAGGAGCGAGGAGAGACAGAGTGGATTCGCCGCCGATCACCACTACCCCTACGGAAGTCCAACTCATCGATGAGAGCGAGGAGTTCCGTACCCTGAGGCGCTCGTTCCGGAGCTTCGCCTTCCCGGTCACCATCGGCTTCGTGCTCTGGTACCTGCTCTACGTGCTGCTCTCCTGCTACGCGCCCGGCCTGATGGGCGCCAAGGTCGTCGGGCACATCAACGTGGCCCTGGTGCTGGGGCTGCTGCAGTTCGTCACCACCTTCGCCATCGCCGCCTGGTACGCCCGCTACGCCGACCGGCGGATCGACCCGACCGCCGCCGCGATCCGCGAGGCCCACGGCGCCGTCGTCCACGCTCCCCGGGAGTCCGCCGAATGACCCTGCTCGCCAGCTCCGCCACGGAGCACCGCGGCATCACGATGACCCTCTTCGGGTTGTTCGTGCTGGCCACCCTCGCGATCACCGTCTGGGCCGGGCGGCAGACCAAGGACGCGGCCGACTTCTACGCCGGCGGCCGCGGCTTCACCGGATTCCAGAACGGCCTGGCCATCTCCGGCGACTACATGTCCGCCGCGTCCTTCCTCGGCATCGCCGGCGCCATCGCGCTCTCCGGCTACGACGGCTTCCTCTACTCGATCGGCTTCCTGGTCGCCTGGCTGGTCGCGCTGCTGCTGATCGCCGAACCGCTGCGCAACTCCGGCCGCTTCACCATGGCGGACGTCCTCGCGTTCCGGATGCGCCAGCGCCCGGTGCGCACCGCGGCGGGCGTCTCCACCATCGTGGTGTCGATCTTCTACCTGCTCGCCCAGATGGTCGGCGCCGGGACGCTGGTCGCCCTGCTGCTGGGGGTCAACGGGGACGCCGCCAAGCGCTGGACCATCGTCGCGGTCGGCGCGCTGATGGTCGTCTACGTGGTGATAGGGGGCATGAAGGGCACCACCTGGGTGCAGATCGTCAAGGCCGTGCTGCTGATCGCCGGCACCGCGCTGATGACCGTCCTGGTGCTCGCCAAGTACCACTTCAACCCCTCGGAACTGCTCGGCGCCGCCGCCAGCGCGAGCGGCAAGGGCGCGGCCTTCCTCGAACCGGGGCTGAAGTACGGGGCCAGCGACACCAGCAAACTCGACTTCATCAGCCTCGGGATCGCGCTGGTGCTCGGCACCGCCGGCCTGCCGCACATCCTGGTCCGCTTCTACACCGTGCCCACCGCCAAGGCGGCCCGGAAGTCGGTGCTCTGGGCGATCGGCATCATCGGCGTCTTCTACCTGATGACCCTGGCGCTCGGCTTCGGCGCGGCGGCGCTGGTCGGCCCCAAGGCGATCAAGGCGGCCAACGCCTCCGGCAACACGGCGGCCCCGCAGCTGGCCGAGGTGCTCGGCGGAGGCTCCGGCACCACCGGCGGCGCGATCCTGCTCGCGGTGATCTCCGCCGTCGCCTTCGCCACCATCCTGGCCGTGGTCGCCGGACTCACCCTGGCGTCCTCCGCCTCCTTCGCGCACGACCTGTACGCCAACGTGATCCGGCGCGGCAAGGCCACCGAGAAGCAGGAGGTGCTCTCGGCGAAGTGGGCCGCCGTCGCGATCGGCGCGGTGGCCATCGTGCTCAGCCTCTTCGCGGGCAAGCTCAACACCGCCGCCCTGGTCGCCCTGGCCTTCGCGGTGGCCGCCTCGGCGAACCTGCCCACCCTGCTCTACTCGCTGTTCTGGAAGCGCTTCACCACCTCCGGCGCGGTCAGCTCGGTCTACGCCGGCCTGATCAGCTCGGTGGTGCTGGTGGTCTTCTCCCCGGTGGTCTCCGGCGCGAAGACCTCGCTGTTCCCGGACACCGACTTCCACTGGTTCCCGCTGGAGAACCCGGGCCTGGTCTCCATCCCGATCGGCTTCCTGGCCGGGTGGATCGCCACCCTGCTGTCCAAGGACCGACCCGACCCGGCGAAGTACGCTGAACTGGAGGTTCGGGCGCTGACCGGGCTGGGCGCCCACTGACCGGGCGCCCACCGACCGACCGGCGATGACTATGCTGGCCCGGCCCGCCGTGACGGTGGCCGGGCCGGCCGCATTCTCGGGAAGGGACGCACGTGCTGCTCGACACCTTCGGACGCCAGGCCGTCGACCTGCGGGTATCCCTCACCGACCGGTGCAACCTCCGCTGCACCTACTGCATGCCGGAAGAGGGCCTGCGCTGGCTGGCCAAGCCCGAGCTGCTGACCGACGAGGAGATCGTCCGGCTGGTCACCCTCGCGGTGCGCGACCTGGGCGTCCGGGAGGTCCGCTTCACCGGCGGCGAGCCGCTGCTGCGCCCCGGCCTGGTCGCCATCGTCGCCGCCTGCTCGGAGCTGGAGCCGCGCCCCGAGCTGTCCCTCACCACCAACGGCATCGGGCTGGCCCGTACCGCGACGGCGCTGCGCGAGGCCGGGCTCGACCGGGTCAACGTCTCGCTGGACACCCTCGACCCCGAGGTGTTCCACACCCTCACCCGCCGCCACCGCCACCAGGACGTGCTGGCCGGGCTGGCCGCCGCCGAGGCCGCCGGGCTGACGCCGGTCAAGCTGAACGCGGTGCTGATGCGCGGGGTCAACGACCACGAGGCGCCCGACCTGCTGGCCTGGTGCCTGGAGCACGGCTACGAGCTGCGCTTCATCGAGCAGATGCCGCTGGACGCCCAGCACGGCTGGGACCGCTCCGCGATGGTCACCGCCGAGGAGATCCTCGACCTGCTCGGTGCGCGGTTCACGCTCACCCCGGAGCCGTCCGCCCGCCGGGGCGCTGCGCCCGCCGAACGCTGGCTGGTGGACGGCGGCCCGGCCCAGGTGGGCGTGATCGCCTCCGTCACCCGCCCGTTCTGCCGGGCCTGCGACCGGACCAGGCTGACCGCCGACGGGCAGGTGCGCAACTGCCTGTTCGCGACCGGGGAGACGGACCTGCGCACCGCCCTGCGCTCGGGCGCGGACGACGCCGAGCTGGGCGCGCTGTGGCGGGCGGCGATGTGGGGCAAGAAGGCCGGGGCCGGGATCGACGACCCGGAGTTCCACCAGCCCGAGCGGCCGATGTCGGCGATCGGCGGCTAGCGGGCCTCGGGCGGCGTGGGAGGCCAGGAGCGCCCCGGGCGGTCAGGGCGTTTCGGACGACTCGGACGTCTCCGGGGTCCAGTCGGCGAAGGCGACGACCTCCTTGAGGAAGCCGCGCACGCCGAGGAACTGGGACAGGTGCTCACGGTGCTCGTCGCAGGCGAGCCAGGTCTTGCGGCGGTCCGGGGTGTGCAGCTTGGGGTTGTTCCACACCAGCACCCAACGGGCGTCCGCCCGGCAGCCCTTGGCGGAGCAGATCGGCGTCTGCGAGGTGTCCATCGGGTCGTCCTCAGCGCTAGGCGGGTGGTCTGCACCGCCAGTGTTTCACGCGCTCCGCGCGGCCCGGAGGGAGCCCGCCCGGATCCGGGCATGGCGACGCCGGGCAGCCACGGGGGGAGCCGCCCGGCGTCGGTCCGTCGCTCCGACGGGGGATGCGGAGCGCGTACGCAGTATGTCACGCCAGGGGCCTCGGATGGGGAGGTCTTGCATGATTAATCTGAGCTTCTTCTGAGCTTTCTTCGAGCCTGATTCTCTCGAAACGTCGCGAAACGGACGGTCAGTTCGGGCCCTGTGAAGGATCGGTGGCAGCGGACTTTGCCCCATCTGTACCGGGGGCCCCAGCTGCCCCACCCCTCCCACCCGTCCCACCGGGGCCGAGCATCAGCGGGGTGTCCAGCGGGATGTCGAAGGTGCTCGGCAGTCCCGGCGCCCGCTCCCGGCCCGCGTTGGCGATCAGGACGGCGAAGTACGGCAGCAGCACGGCGCCGGCCAGCGCCGCGAACGCCAGCCACCGCTGGACGTCCCACAGCACCACGGCGAGCAGCACGCAGACCGTCCGGAGCAGCATCGAGACCACGTAGCGGCGCTGCCGCCCGCGGACGTCCTCGGTGAGGCTGCTCCGCGCTCCCGTGATCCGGTGGACCTGTTGTCCACCGTCGGCGCTCTTGCCCATGTCCTACCGCCCTCGTCCACGCTCCCGCGCGACTCGCCGCGCGGCCTCCTCACGGTACGCCTGGGCAGCGGGGACGACGAGACCGGGTGGGGCGGACCCACCCGGTCGGGTGTGCGAAGGGACTGTCCGGCCGATCGGGACGGCCGATCGGGACGGCAACAGGGATAGTGAGGGGCCTCACGACCGCCGGGAGAGGAACTGCGGCGGGACGGCGTCGGTGAGCCAGACGCCGTTGTCGCTGATCCGGAACTCGTGGCCGGCCGCCGCCATCGCGGCCGCGTTCACGGTGAGCACCACCGGGCGGCCGTGCCGGGCGCCGACCCGGACCGCGGTCTCGGTGTCCGCGGACAGGTGGACGTCCTGCCGGGCCATCGGGCGCAGGCCCTCCCGGAAGATCGACGCCAGGTGGCGGTCGGCGGTGCCGTGGTAGAGCACCGGGGGCGGCACGGTGGCGGCCAGGCCGAGGTCGACCGCCACCGTGTGGCCCTGGTTGGCGCGGATCGAGAGACCGTCCGCGGAGTAGCCGAAGCGGCGCTTGTTGTTGGTCGCCACCACGTGGTCCAGATCGGCCCTGGTCAGCCGGTTGCCCTTCGCCGCGAGGGCGGTGAGGAGCACGTCGATCCGGATCCAGCCGGACTCGTCCAGCGTGACGCCCACCCGCTCCGGTTCGTGCCGCAGGATGCGCGACAGCATCTTGCTCGTCTTGACCAGCCGCTTCTCGTCCATCATGTCTCTCGTATCCCCCCGTTGGTCAGTGGCTATGAGGCCTGGCTGACCGAACTCATGTTGAAGTCCGCGACACGCACGGGTGGCATCGCGGTGCGGGTGAAGTAGTCGCTCCACTCGCGGGGCAGGCAGCGCTCGGTGCGGCCCGCCTCGGTGATCCGGTCCAGCAGGTCCACCGGGGACTCGTTGAACCGGAAGTTGTTGACCGCGCCGACGACTTCGCCGTTCTCGACCAGGTAGACGCCGTCCCGGGTCAGACCGGTGAGCAGCAGCGTCGCCGGGTCCACCTCGCGGATGTACCAGAGGCAGGTGAGCAGCAGGCCGCGCTCGGTGCGGGCGATCATCTCGTCCAGGGTCGGCGCGCTGTCCTGGTCGGCCGTCTCCAGCACCAGGTTGTCGCCGAACGGGCGCAGCGGCAGACCGGTGAGGCCGGCGGAGTGGCGGCTGGTGACCAGGTCGGCCAGCACGCCCTCGCGGATCCACTCGGTGGCCTCGATCGGCAGGCCGTTGTCGAAGACCGAGATGTCCCCGCCGGTCGAGTGCGCGAGGACGAACGGCTCCGACTCCAGGCCGGGTTCGGCCGGGTCCGTGCGCAGCGTGAGCGGCAGCCCGGCGAGCTTGTCGCCGATCCGGGTGCCGCCGCCGGGCTTGGAGAAGACGGTGCGGCCCTCGTGGGCGTCGCGGCCGACGGCGGACCAGGCGAGGCAGAGCATCAGGTCGGCGACGGCCGAGGGCGGCAGCAGCGTCTCGTACCGGCCGGCCGGCAGGTCCACCTTGCGGGCGCCCCAGCCGAGGCGCTTGGTCAGCTCGGTGTGCAGGGCGGTGACGTCCACGTCGGAGAAGTCCCGGGTGGCGGCGCCGGCCCACGCGGAGCCGGACAGGTCGGCGGTCTTGGCGTTGATCTCGACCATGCCGGTCGGCTGGTCGTGGCGCAGCCGCAGGCCGGTGGAGGTGCCCAGGTAGCTGCTGACCACCTCGTGCCGGGCGAAGCCGTACAGCAGTTCGCCCTGCGCGGCGGCCCGGGCGAAGGCCTCGCCGAGGGCCGGGCCGAAGGCGTCGAACACCGCGATCGAGGTCTCGGCGGGCGGCCGGGTGAAGTCCGGGGAGGACGGCCGGTCGGCCACCAGCGGCTGGGCGTCCTCGGCCGGGCCGGCCGCGCGGGCGGCCTCCTCGGCGGCGCGGACCAGGCCCTCCACCTCGTCCGGGGTGACGGCCTCGCGGGAGACCACGCCGGAGGCGGTGCCCTCGGCCCCGGCCACGGTGGCGATCACGGTGAGGCGGCGGCCGCGGGTGACGCCGTTGGTGGTCAGTGAGTTGCCGGCCCAGCGCAGGTTGGCGGTGGACTCCTCGTCGGCGATCACCACGCAGCCGTCGGCGCGGGCGAGGCCGAGTGCCAGCTCGACCAGTTCGTGGGGCTGCATCGCGGTCATCAGTGACCCGCCTCCTGCTGGGTGTTGAGCACGTTGACGTTGCGGAACAGCGCCGACGGGCAGCCGTGGCTGACCGCCGCGATCTGGCCGGGCTGCGCCTTGCCGCAGTTGAAGGCGCCGCCGAGGACGTAGGTCTGCGGGCCGCCGACCGCCGTCATCGAGCCCCAGAAGTCGGTGGTGGTCGCCTGGTAGGCGAAGTCCTTGACCTGGCCGGCGAGTTCGCCGTTCTTGATGGCGTAGGCGCGCTGGCCGGTGAACTGGAAGTTGTAGCGCTGCATGTCGATCGACCAGGAGCGGTCGCCGACGATGTACAGGCCGTTCTCCACCCCGGCGAACAGGCCCTCGGTGTCCGGGCCGTCGGCGGCGGGCTGGAGCGAGACGTTGGCCATCCGCTGCACCGGCACGTGGGCCGGGGAGTCCGCGAAGGCGCAGCCGTTGGAGCGCTCGAAGCCCTTCAGCTTGGCCATGCCGCGGTCGAGTTGGTACCCGACCAGGGTGCCGTCCTTGACCAGGTCCCAGGACTGGGTGGCGACGCCCTCGTCGTCGTAGCCGATCGTGGACAGGCCGTGCTCGGCGGTGCGGTCGCCGGTGACGTGCATCAGCTCGGAGCCGTACCTGAGCGAGCCGAGCCGGTCGAAGGTGGCGAAGGAGGTGCCGGCGTAGGCGGCCTCGTAGCCGAGGGCGCGGTCCAGCTCGGTGGCGTGGCCGATCGACTCGTGGATGGTCAGCCAGAGGTTGGACGGGTCGATGACCAGGTCGTAGCGGCCGGCCCGGACGCTCGGCGCCTTCATCTTCTCGGCGAGCAGGGTGGGCAGTTCGGCGAGTTCGGCGTCCCAGTCCCAGCCCGTTGCGGTCAGGCCCCGGCCGTCGGGGGACGGCCCCCGGACCCCCGTGAGGTACTCGAAGCCGCGCCCGACCGGCGGGGCCAGCGTGCGCATCGAGTCGAAGGCCCCGGTGCGCTCGTCCACCGAGGTGGCCTCCAGCGTGGGGTGCAGCCGGATCCGCTGCTGGGTGGTGACGGTGCCCGCGGTGTCCGCGTAGAACTTGTTCTCCTGGACGGTCAGCAGGCTCGCCTGGACGTGCGAGACGCCCTCGGCGGCCAGCAGCCGCGAACTCCACTCGGCGAGCAGTGCGGTCTTCTCCGCGTCCGGCACCTCGAAGGGGTTCACCTCGTAGGAGGAGACCCAGGTGGCGTCCCGGTACACCGGCTCGTCGGCCAGCTCGACCCGTTCGGCGGAGCCGGCGGCCCGGCTGATCCCGCCGGACAGGCGGGCCACCGCGACGGCCTGCTCGGCGACCCGCGCCGCCGCGTCGGCGGTGAGGTCCACCCCGGCGGCGAAGCCCCAGGCGCCGTCCAGCAGCACCCGGACGGCGAAGCCGAGTTGCACGCTGTCGGAGGTGCCGGCCGGGCGGGCGTCGCGCAGCCGCCAGGAGGCGCTGCGGACCCGCTCCAGGCGGAAGTCGGCGTGGGCGGCGCCGAGTTCGCGGGCCCGGGTGAGGGCGGCGTCGGCGAGGGTGCGCAGCGGGAAGGCGAGGAACAGCGGGTCGACGGCGCGCCCGTGCGGGGCGCCGACGCTGTCGGCCGGAGGGATCGGAGGCAATCGTGCTCCCTGGTCGCGGAGGGTGGCGGTGCGGCGCCACACAGGGGCGCCCGCACCGCATCATGGCCGGTCCAGGGGGTTTCGGCCAGCGCATTTCGGCCGGTGCGCCGCCGTGGTGGCCGGTCGGTCAGCCGACGATCTCCCACCAGCCGTCCAGCTCCGGCGGGTTGTCCACGTCGACCCGCTCGCCGGGGCGTGGCACGGCCAGCGGGACGGCCTGCGCCTTGGCCTCGGCCAGCAGCCGCTCGATCGGCTCGGCCCACGGGTGCAGGCCCAGGTTGAAGGTGCACCAGTGCACCGGCACCAGCAGGCCCGCCTGGAGGTCGCGGTGGGCGCGCACGGCGTCCTCGGGGGTCATGTGGATGTCGGCCCAGGCGGCGTCGTAGGCGCCGATCTGCACCAGCGCGGCGTCGAAGGGGCCGTGCCGGTCGCCGATCCGGGCGTAGCCCTCGAAGTAGCCGGAGTCGCCGGTGTAGAAGACCTTGCGGTCGGGGCCGGCGATCACCCAGGAGCCCCACAGGGTGGTGTTGCGGGTCAGGCCGCGGCCGGAGAAGTGGTGCGCCGAGGTGAGGGTGAGCACCAGGTCGCCGAGGGTGCAGGTCTCGTCCCAGTCCAGCTCGATGATGCGGTGCTCCGGGACGCCCCAGCGGCGCAGGTGGCCGCCGATGCCCAGCGGCACCGCGAACGGCGCGGACTGGCTGCGCACCAGGCGCTTGACCGTCGCCATGTCCAGGTGGTCGTAGTGGTCGTGCGAGATCAGTACGGCGTCGACCTGCGGCAGCTCCTCCAGTTCCACCGGCACGGGGTGCAGCCGCTTGGGGCCGACGTGCGCGGCGGGGGAGCAGCGCTCGCTCCAGATCGGGTCGAGCAGCACCCGGGAGCCCTCGATCTCCACCAGCGCGGAGGCGTGCCCGTACCAGGTGATCGCCACGCCCTCGGCTGCCGGGCCGGGGCCGCCGGCGGGGCGGACGGTCGGCACGGGGTGGGCGGGGACGCGGCCCTCGCGCTCGAACAGCATCCGGCGGATGGTGCCGCGGTCGATGTCCGGGGCGGTGGTGGCCCGGGCCAGGGTGGAGGGGGCGTTGTGGAAGACGCCGTCGCGGTACTGCGGCGAGTCGCGCACCCGCTCCTCGTGCTCGCCGTCCGGCCGCCGGCCGAACGCCGCCGGCAGGTCGCGCAGCGACCAGGCGGCCGCTCCCAGGCCGGCCGCGAGGGCGGTCAGGGCCAGCAGCCGTCCGTTCCGGTGGGTGCTCCTGGGCCGTGCCTTGGTCATGCGCCCTGCCTTCGTTCCTCGCGGGACCCTTCGGGGGATCGGTACGGCCGGTCCCGGGTCGGCCCACACCACGGGGGCAACGGGTGCGCGGGGCCGTGTTGTTCCCGTACGGCGGCGCCGGCTGGGCTCCGGCCGTGGTTCGGTCAGGGCGGCTGAGCAGGTGCGGGGCGCTGCGGGTACGGATTGTCGGATTGCGACAGTTCCTCCGGTGCGGCGCTGTGGGAGCCCGATGCGCCGACACCGCCGACCGCCCGATAGCGTCACACTGCGTACGCGTTCCGACGTACGTCCGCACACACGGAGAGAGGTGGATCGTTGAGCCGCTCGGTTCTCGTCACCGGAGGAAACCGGGGCATCGGCCTCGCGATCGCCCAGGCCTTCGCCGAGGCGGGTGACAAGGTCGCCATCACCAGCCGCTCGGGCGAGGTGCCGGAGGCCCTGCAGAAGTACGACGTCCTCGCGGTGCGCTGCGACATCACGGACGCCGCGCAGGTCGACGCCGCCTTCACCGAGATCGAGGAGAAGCACGGCGCGGTCCAGGTGCTGGTCGCCAACGCGGGCATCACCAACGACACCCTGCTGCTGCGCATGTCCGAGGAGGACTTCACCTCCGTCCTGGACACCAACCTGACCGGGGCCTTCCGGGTGGTCAAGCGCGCCTCGAAGCTGATGATGCGCGCCCGCAAGGGCCGCGTCGTGCTGATCTCGTCCGTGGTGGGCCTGTCCGGCTCGCCGGGCCAGTCGAACTACGCCGCGTCCAAGGCGGGCCTGGTCGGCTTCGCCCGGTCGCTGGCGCGCGAGCTGGGCCCGCGCAACATCACCGTCAACGTGGTCGCCCCCGGCTTCGTCGACACCGACATGACCGCTGTGCTCAGCGACGAGCGCCGCGCGGACATCGTCTCGGGCGTGCCGCTGGGCCGCTACGCGTCGCCCGCCGAGGTCGCGTCCACCGTGCGGTTCCTCGGTTCGGACGAGGCCGCGTACATCACCGGAGCCGTCATTCCCGTGGACGGCGGATTGGGCATGGGTCACTGAGCATGACTGGAATCCTTGAGGGCAAGCGCATCCTGATCACGGGTGTGCTGATGGAGTCCTCCATCGCCTTCCACGCCGCCAAGCTCGCCCAGGAGCAGGGTGCGGAGATCATCCTCACCGCGTTCCCGCGTCCGAGCCTGACCGAGCGGATCGCCAAGAAGCTGCCGAAGCCGGTCACCGTGCTGCCGCTGGACGTCTCCAGCGAGGAGGAGCTGGCGGGCATCGCCGACACGGTCCGCGAGCACCTGCCGACCCTGGACGGCATCGTCCACTCGATCGGCTTCGCCCCGCAGGACGCCCTGGGCGGCAACTTCCTGGACACCCCGTGGGAGTCCGTGGCCACCGCGATGAACGTCTCGGCCTTCTCGCTGAAGTCGCTGACCATGGCGCTGCTGCCGCTGATGCAGGACGGCGGCTCGGTCGTCGGCCTCACCTTCGACGCGCAGTTCGCCTGGCCGCAGTACGACTGGATGGGCCCGGCCAAGGCCGCCCTGGAGTCGACCAACCGCTACCTGGCGCGCTACCTGGGCGAGCGGGACATCCGCTGCAACCTGATCTCGGCCGGCCCGCTCGGCTCGATGGCCGCCAAGTCCATCCCGGGCTTCGGCGACCTCGCGGACACCTGGAACCACCGCTCCCCGCTGAAGTGGGACCTGACCGACCCGGAGCCGGCCGGCCGCGGCATCGTCGCGCTGCTCTCGGACTGGTTCCCGAAGACCACCGGCGAGATCATCCACGTCGACGGCGGTCTGCACGCCATCGGCGCCTGACCGCTTCGCCGCACACCGCTGCCCGGCACCCTCGTGGGGGTGCCGGGCAGCGGCGTTCCAGGACGTGCCAGGACGCCTCAGACGTCGGCGGGGGTGCACGCGCCGATGGCGCGGCCGGCCTCGACGGAGGCGCGCTGGGCGTCGCCGGCCCGGATGGCGTCGAGGATGGTGGCGTGGCCGATGTAGCGCTCGGCGATCAGCTCGGGGCCGACGTCGTGCCGCAGGTGGGCGCGGGTGACCTCGCCGAGGTCGGCGTAGACGGCGGCCAGCACGTCGTTGTGGGCGGCGGCGACGACGGCCTGGTGGAACGCGGCGTCGGCCTGGATGAAGTCCTCGGCGTCGCCGGAGTGCCAGGCGCTCTCGCGGCGGCCCAGTGCGGCGTCCAGCAGGCCGAGGTCGCGGTCGGTGCGGCGGGCCGCGGCGAGGCCGGCCGCGGAGGTCTCCAGGGCGGCCCGCAGCTCGGCGACCTGCGCCTGGTCGGCGTCGGCGAAGCGGCGGTGCATGACCCCGGCCAGCTCGCTGGTGGCGAGCACGTAGGTGCCGGAGCCCTGGCGGATGTCGAGCAGCCCGTTGTGGGCGAGGGCGCGGACGGCCTCGCGGACGGTGTTGCGGGCGACGCCGAGCTGTTCGACGAGTGCGGCCTCGGTGGGGATGCGTGAGCCGACGGGCCACTCTCCGGAGGTGATCTGGGCGCGCAGCTGCGCGATCACCTGGTCGGACAGCGGGGTGCGCCTCGGCGAGGACAGCGCCACGGGTACTCCTTGCGGCTACGGTTCGATGGACGGGGCCGGCGGGTGGGAGGGCCGGCGTCCGGTGGGGGTGCGGGTCGGCACATCATGCCAATTCGAAGGTGCGCCAATTCATCCCATCATTCTATGATGGTGCCCATGCCTCCCGCAGCAGACACCACCGCCTCCCCACGAACCGAGGCCCGGCCGCAGACCGAGCGGCCCTCCACGCCCTCCTCCGGCAAGCACCTGGTCTGGCTGTTCGCCATCGCGATCGCCGCCGCCGCCTTCAACCTGCGCCCCGTGGTCACCAGCCTCGGACCGCTGCTCGACCAGGTCCGCGCCGACCTCGGGATGAACCCGACGCTCGCCGGGCTGCTCACCGCCGTCCCGTCGCTCTGCTTCGGCCTGTTCGGCTTCGCCGCGCCCTCGATGGCCCGGCGGATCGGCCCGATCGCCGTGATCACCGCCGGCATGGGCGCGATCACCCTGGGCGTGCTGTCCCGCTCCTTCGCCGGCGGCACCGCGGTGTTCCTGCTGCTGACCGCGCTCGCGCTGGCCGGCGTGGCGGTCTCCAACGTGCTGATCCCGGTGGTGATCAAGCGCTACTTCCCGGACAAGGTCGGTCCGATGATCGGCCTGTACTCGATGGCGCTGTCGGCCGGCACCGCGCTGGCCGCCGCCGTCACCGTGCCGATGACCAGCGCGCTCGGCGGCGACTGGCGCTACGGCCTGGGCGTCTGGGCCGGTCTCGCCGCGCTGGCCCTGCTGCTCTGGCTCCCGGTGCTGCTGACCAAGCGCGAGCGCGGCGAGCGCGCGGGCGGGGCGGCCGCCGCCAGGCTGCCGATCACCCGCAGCCGGACGGCCTGGGCGATGGCCTGCTTCTTCGGCCTCCAGGCCACCGGCGCCTACGTGGTGATGGGCTGGATGCCGAAGATCTTCCAGGACGCCGGAGTCGACAAGGGCACCTCCGGGGTGCTGCTCGCGGTGACCATGGTGATCGGCGTGCCGGTCTCCTTCGTGCTGCCCAACCTGGCCGCCCGCCGCGGCGACCAGCGGCTGTTCGTCGTCGTGCTGGCCGCCTGCGGCATCGCCGGGTACGCCGGGCTGGCGCTGGCCCCGGCCGGCGCGTCGTGGCTCTGGGCGGTCCTGGTGGGCCTGTCCAACTGCGCCTTCCCGCTGGTGCTGACGATGATCGGGCTGCGCGCCCGCACCGCCGGCGGGGTCGCCCAGCTCTCCGCCTTCGCCCAGGGCGTCGGCTACCTGATCTCCATCCCCGGCCCGATCCTGATCGGCCGGATCTACCAGATGACCGGTGAGTGGTACGGCCCGCTGGGCTTCCTGGCACTGCTGCTGGTGCCGCAGATGCTGTTCGGCCTGCGGGCCGCGATGGCCCGGCACATCGAGGACGAGGCGGTCCACCCCGTGGCGCAGGTCAAGGCCTGACCAAGGGCCGGCCAACCCCGAGGGGTCGGTGACCGACGGGCGTGTTCGGGGTGGAAGAATCCCGGACATGCCCGTTCTCGATCCCAACCCGACCGACGGCCGCAAGCAGCTCGGCCAGATCGCCCTGGCGATCGCCGGCATCGTGGTGCTGGTGGCGATCATCGCCTCCGTCGCCGCCGCCATAGGCTGATCCGGTCCATCCCCCCCCGCGCACAACCGCCGCTCATCGGCCACCCCCCGTTTATCGGAAGGGCCGGACGAACGGCGGATGATGACACCCGCCACCCCTGCGAGTGGCGGCATCCGGGAGCATCGCGCCCCGGAGCGGCTTTTCTGCCAAGCTTGCTGGGTATGAGCGCCGACACGTCCCGCAGGATCATCGTTCTCCGCCATGCCAAGGCCGACTGGCCCAACGGCGTGGACGACCACGAGCGGCCGCTGGCCGACCGGGGCCGTCACCAGGCCCCGGACGCCGGCCGCTGGCTGGTCGACTCCGGCATCAACCCCGAGTACGTGCTCTGCTCCACCGCGCTGCGCACCCGCGAGACGTGGAAGCTGGCGGCGCACGAGCTGCCGAAGCGGGCCCGCAAGACCGTGTACGAGGACCGGATCTACGAGGCCAGCCCCGGCGAGATCATCGCCGTCCTCCAGGAGACCCCGGAGGAGTACGCGGACGTGGTGCTGGTCGGGCACAACCCCGGCGTGCTGGGCCTGACCCAGGTGCTGGCCGGGGACGCGGGCGACCGGGACGCGCTGGAGCGGCTGCGGCTCGGCGGCTTCCCGACGGCGGCGATCGCGGTGCTCAGCTTCAGCGGCTCGTGGAAGGGCGTCGAGCCGGGCGCGGCCGCGCTGGTCTCGTACTACACGCCGCAGGACTGACCCGGTACGGAGCTCCGGGTTCCGTACGGGCTCCGTTGCTCCGGGCTTCGGGCTTCGATGACGACGAGGGGCGCGCGGACCAGGTCCGCGCGCCCCTCTCGTGCGTCTTCAGGCCTTACTCGGTCAGGCTGCCGTCCACCTCGTCGGCCGCCTCGACCTCCTCCCGGGTGATGCCCAGCAGGTACAGCACAGTGTCCAGGAACGGCACGTTGACGGCGGTGTCGGCGGCCTCGCGCACCACCGGCTTGGCGTTGAACGCCACACCCAGCCCGGCCGCGTTCAGCATGTCCAGGTCGTTGGCGCCGTCGCCGATCGCCACCGTCTGCGACAGCGGCACCTTCGCCTGCTCGGCGAACCGGGCCAGCCAGCGGGCCTTGCCCGCGCGGTCCACGATCTCGCCGACCACCCGGCCGGTGAACTTGCCGTCCACCACCTCCAGGGTGTTGGCGGCCGCGAAGTCCAGCCCCAGCTCCTCGACCAGGTGGTCGGTGACCTGGGTGAACCCGCCCGACACCACCGCGACCTGGAAGCCCAGCCGTTGCAGGGTGCGGATCAGGGTGCGCGCCCCCGGCGTGAAACGGACCTCCGCGCGCACCTTCTCGGTCACCGAGGCGTCCAGCCCGGCCAGCAGCGAGACCCGGGCCCGCAGCGACTCGGCGAAGTCCAGCTCGCCGCGCATCGCCTGCGCCGTCACCTCGGCGACCTCCTCCTCGCAGCCCGCGTGGGCCGCGAACAGCTCGATCACCTCGTCCTGGATGAGCGTGGAGTCGACGTCCATCACCACCAGGCGCTTGGCCCGGCGCTCCAGCCCGGCCGCGACCACCGCGACGTCCACCCGCTGGGCGGCCGCCTCCTGGGCCAGCTCGGCCCGCAGCTCGTCGGTGGCCACACCGGACACGGCCAGCTCGACCGCCGTCACCGGGTACTTGGCGAGCCGGAACACGCGGTCGATGTTGCCGCCCGCCGCGGTGATCCGGGAGGTGAGCGCGGAGACGGCGGCGGAGGTCAGCGGATTGCCGAGCACGGTGACGTGCGAACGGCCCTCGCGGCGCGGCCGGTTGTCGCCGATGCCGGAGAGGATCTCGGCCTGGAGCTTCTGCTCCTCCGCCCAGCGGTGCACGGTGGCCCGCAGACCGCCCTCGGCGCCGGGAGCGGTGGGCGGGGTGACCAGTGCGCAGAGCGTGATGCGGCCACGGGTCACGACCTGTTCGATGTCGATCACGTCGACGGCGAAGCCGGCCAGGGTGGCGAAGAGGCCGGCGGTGATGCCGGGGCGGTCCTTGCCGAACACCTTGACGAGCAGGGTGCGCTCGTCCGCGGTCCGGGGCTGGGCGGCGGGGAGGGGCTCAGCGGCCAGGGGCGATGCGTTCATGGTGCCTCCCACGCTACCCGCCGGCCGGCGGGCCCAGAGCACCCGTCCCACGTCGCGGACGGGTGCCGGGTAGCAGCCTGGTCACAGTCACCCGGGGTGACTTTTATTGGCGGTCAGCAGGCTGGAATGATTCCCCCCGTCAGTTTCGGAAACATCGCACCCCTGGTCGGGGGCACAATTCGGGGGAACCGAGAGAGCGGGGCAGGCGCGCAGTGCCGCAACTCGTCATCGATATCAACGGACAGCAGCGGACTCTGGAGCCCGGGCGGTCCTACACCATCGGGCGCAACCCGCAGTCGGACTTCCCGTTCGACGACGCCAGGGTCTCCTGGCACCACGGGACCATCACCTTCAACGGCAGCGGCTGGCAGCTGGACGACCACGGCAGCACCAACGGCACCTACACGGCCGGTGCCCGGACGATGCAGGCCCAGCTGTTCCCCGGCGCCGTCGTCAACCTCGGCAACCCGGAGAACGGACCCCGGCTCGGCTTCTCCGCGCCCGCCCACGCCACCCCGCACGCCGCCGCCCCGCAGGCTCCCGCCTGGCACGAGGCCGCCACCAGCCGCAGCGCCGCGCCGACGCCCCAGCCGCCGGCCCCGCAGCAGGGCTGGTCGCCGCAGGCCCCCTACCCGCCGCAGCCCGAGCAGGCCTGGGCGGGCCGACCCCAGCCGCCGTTCCCGCAGCAACGGCAGCAGCACGCGCCCCAGCCCCAGCAGGGCGGCTTCCCGCAGCAGCAGGCCTTCCCGCCCGACCCGCAGGACGGCGCCGGCCCGCAGCCGACGATCATCCGCAACCTGACCGCCGCCATGCGCACCGTCCGGATCGGCCGCGCGCTCGACAACGACGTCGTGGTCTCCGACCTCCAGGTCTCCCGCCACCACGCCGAGCTGCGCCAGCTCCAGGACGGCCGCTACGAGATCGTCGACCTCGGCAGCCACAACGGGATCTTCCTCAACGGCCAGCGGGTGCAGCGCCAGCTGATGGGCCCGCAGGACCGGCTGACCGTCGGCCACTCCAGCTTCGTGCTGGTCGGCGACCAGCTGCAGGAGTTCGTCGACACCGGCGCGGTCTCCTTCTCCGCCCGCCACCTGACCGTCGAGGTCGAGCACAAGGGCGCCAAGAAGATCCTGCTCGACGACGTCAGCTTCGGCGTCCCGGAGAAGTCCCTGGTCGCCGTCATCGGCCCGTCCGGCTCCGGCAAGTCGACCCTGCTGCGCGCCCTCACCGGCTACCGCCCGGCCGACCGCGGCGAGGTCCTGTACGACGGCCGCAACCTCTACAAGCAGTTCGCCGAGCTCCGCTCGCGCATCGGCCTGGTGCCGCAGTCCGAGATCCTGCACAAGGAACTCACCGTCCGCACCGGCCTCAAGTACGCGGCCCAGCTGCGCTTCCCCGGCGACACCGAGGCGCGCGAGCGCGCGGCCCGGATCGACGAGGTGCTGTACGAGCTGCGCCTGGACAAGCGCGCCGACAACAAGATCACCGCGCTCTCCGGCGGCCAGCAGAAGCGCGTCTCGGTCGCCCTGGAACTGCTCACCAAGCCGTCGCTGATCTTCCTGGACGAGCCCACCTCGGGCCTCGACCCGGGCATGGACCGCGAGGTCATGCAGATGCTGCGCGGTCTCGCCGACGACGGCCGCACCATCCTGGTCGTCACCCACTCGGTGGCCGAACTCGCGCTCTGCGACCGGCTGCTGGTGATGGCGCCGGGCGGCGCGGTGGCCTACTTCGGCCCGCCGGACGAGGCGCTGCACTTCTTCGGGTACGAGACCTGGGCGGACGTCTTCCAGGCCTTCGAGAACTACCCGGACCACGACTGGGCCGGCCGCTACCGCGGCTCGGTGCACTACCAGCAGTACTCCGCCCCCGACGTGGAGTCGGGCGAGGTGCAGCACGCCCAGGTCGCCCAGGAGGCCGTCCGGCCGCCGAAGCCGCAGAGCTGGGGCTCGCAGCTGTGGACGCTGATGCGCCGCTACATGTCGGTCCTCGCCTCGGACCGCGGCTTCCTGGCGCTGTCGGTGCTGCTGCCCGCCGTCATCGGCGCGGTCAGCGTGCTGGTCCCCAACGGGGCGGGCCTCGCACCCAACCCGAACACGCAGCTCCACCTCAACAGCGGGGCCGCGACGATTCTCATGATCCTGGCGATCGGAGCCTGCTTCTCCGGAGCGGCCAACTCGGTCCGCGAGCTGATCAAGGAACGGGCCATCTACGAACGGGAACGGGCCACCGGGCTCTCCCGCTCGGCGTACATGATGTCCAAGATCATCGTGCTGGGCTTCTTCAGCGTGATCCAGGGCGCCATCGTCGCCGCGGTCGGCTTCCTGCCGCGCAAGCTCCCCGAGCACGGCCTGATCGTCAAGGACCTGCCGATCATCGAGATGACCATCGGCATGATCCTGCTCAGCTTCACCGCGATGATGTTCGGCCTGATGATCTCGGCCCTGGTCAAGACCGCCGAGAAGACCATGCCGCTGCTGGTCATGTTCGCCATCATCCAGGTCGTCTTCACCGGCTGCCTGTTCCAGCTCTTCGGCAAGCCCGGCCTGGAGCAGGCCGCCTGGCTGATGCCGGCCCGCTGGGGCACCGGCATCGTGGCCACCACGCTGGACCTGTCCAAGCTCATGGGCCCCTGGAACAAGGACTTCCAGAACCCCCAGTACGACCCGCTGTGGACCAGCAGCGTCGCCCAGTGGGCGATCGACGCGGGCGCGCTGATCGCGATCTCGATCGTCATCGGCGTCATCGTCACCCGGCTCCAGCGCCGCCACGAGCCTGAGGTCATGCAGAAGGGCTGACCCCCTTCGCCCCGCCCGCCGAGGGGCGGCCCTCCCGTCACCGGAGAGCCGCCCCTCCTCCATTGCGCGGGCCCCGAGTCCTAGGTCCCCGGACCTGCGCCCACCCCGGCCGCGGACCGACGCGGCGGCGCCCGCTGCGGCGGTAGTTTGGCGGTATGCCCAGCACGCCCAGCGACCGCCGGAGCCCGGCCGGCCCGCACCTCGACCTGCGCGGCCCCGCCCGCCCGATGCCCGGCTGCGACCCCTGCCTGGCCGGCATCGAGGCGGTCAGCCAGGCGCTGCTCGCGATGAGCCGGCACCTGGAGGTCCGCGAGGTGCTGCGCCGCATCACCGCCTCCGCCCGTGACCTGCTCGGCGCCGAGTACGCGGCCCTGGGCGTGCCCGACGACCACGGCGGCTTCGCCCAGTTCGTCGTCGACGGCGTCACCGACGAGCAGTGGCGGGCGATCGGCCCGCTGCCCCGCCAGCACGGCGTCCTCGCCAAGATGCTGCACGAGACCGGCCCCACCCGGCTCGCCGACGTCCGCAAGGCCCCGGCCTTCGGCGGCTGGCCGGCCGCCCACCCCGAGATGGACGCCTTCCTCGGCATGCCCATCCTGGACGCCGAGGCCGCCGAGGACGAACCGCAGGTCACCGGCGTCATCTTCCTCGCCAACAAGCGCGGCGGCGGCCTGTTCACCGACCACGACGAGGAGCTGCTGCGGATACTCGCCGCGCACGCCGCCCTCGCCCTCTCCAACGCCCGCCTGTACGAGCGCAGCCGCGAACTCACGCTGGCCGGCGAACGCGCCCGCATCGCCCACGACCTGCACGACGCCGTCGCGCAGAAGCTCTTCTCGCTGCGGCTCACCGCCAAGGCCGCCGCCACGCTCGTCGACCGCGATCCGGCCCGGGCCCGCGCCGAACTCGCCGAGGTCGCCCGGCTCGCCGCCGAGGCCGCCGACGAACTGCGCGCCGTCGTCGTCGAACTGCGCCCCGCCGCCCTGGAGGAGGACGGGCTGAGCGCCACCCTCGCCTCCCAGGTGCAGGTCCTCGACCGGGCCCACACCGCGGACGTCGCCTTCGCCGCCGACGGCGTCCGCGCCCTGCCGCCCGCGCAGGAGGCCGCGCTGCTGCGGGTCGCCCAGGAGGCGCTGCACAACGCGCTGCGCCACTCCGGCGCGGGCCGCGTCACCGTCACCCTGGCCGGCACGCCCGCGCGCGGCGCCGTGCTGCGGGTGCGCGACGACGGGCACGGCTTCGACCCCGAGTCCGTCCGCCGGGCCGGGCGCCACCTCGGCCTGGCCTCGATGCGCGACCGCGCGGCCGCCGTCGGCGGCACGCTCACCCTGGAGTCCGCCCCCGGCCGGGGGACGCTCGTCGAGATGGAGGTCCCCGGTGCCTGACAGCACGCCCGACCGCACGCCGTCGATCCGCGTCCTGCTGGTCGACGACCACCAGGTGGTCCGCCGCGGACTGCGCACCTTCCTGGAGGTCCAGGACGACATCGAGGTGGTCGGGGAGGCCGCCGACGGGGCCGAGGGCGTCGACCGCGCCCGCGAACTCGACCCCGACGTCGTCCTGATGGACCTCAAGATGCCCGGCGTCGACGGCATCGAGGCGCTGCGCACGCTCAAGGGCGAGGGCAGCCGGGCCCGGATCCTGATCGTCACCAGCTTCACCGAGCACCGCACGATGGTCCCCGCGCTGCGGGCCGGCGCCGCCGGGTACGTCTACAAGGACGTCGACCCGGAGGCGCTGGCCGGCGCGATCCGCTCGGTGCACGCCGGCCACGTCCTGCTCCAGCCCGAACTGGCCGAGGCGCTGCTCGCCGACGACGGCCCGCGCGCCCCGCAGGGCCGCGGCGGCACCCTCACCGAACGCGAGCGCGAGGTCCTCGGCCACATCGCCGACGGCCGCTCCAACCGGGAGATCGCCCGCAGCCTGCACCTGTCGGAGAAGACGGTGAAGACCCACGTCTCCAACATCCTGATGAAGCTGGACCTGGCGGACCGGACCCAGGCGGCCCTGTGGGCCGTCCGCAACGGCGAGGCGCGGGACGGCGGCCCGTCCTAGCGGTCCGCGTGCTCCCGGTAGCTCAGCGGTCCGCGTGCTGAGCAGCTCTCGTACTCAGCGGTCCTCGCGCTCGTCGACCAGCGCGTTGTACGCCGCCACCTGCGCCCGCCGGGCGGTGCGCCGCAGCGGCGCCAGCACCGCCTGCCGCGCCGCCATCTCGGAGGCGCTGACCGCCGCGCCGTGCCCGCCCGCGGCGATCGCCAGCAGCGCCGACACCTGCCGGGCCGACTCCAGCACCCGCACCGCACGCGGCGGGTACCCGGGCGCCAGCAGTTCGGCGTGCCCGCGCCGGCGGTACGCCTCCAGCGCCCGCAGCGCCTCCGGCCCGGCGCCCGCCACGTCCAGCCGGGTCAGCAGGAGCGTCGCCTCGCGCAGCCCGTCGGCCAGCTCCCGTTCGGCCTCGTGCAGCGACGGGACGTCGGCCGGCGGTGTGTCGTTGGTCTCAAGGCAGCGCCACAGCACCGTCGCCGAACGGTCCCCGGCCGGGCCGAACACCTCCACCTCCGGCACCAGTCCGAGCGGGACGCCCACCGCCAGCACCGCCTCCCCGACGCCCATCGCCCGCTCGTTGAACGGCGCCGGACCGGTCAGCCCCAGCGGGTGCCCGGCGGACGGCAGCGCCAGCCGCAGGCCCTTCACCCCGAGCACCCGAAGCCGTCCCAGCGCCCAGGTGAGGCCGTGCCGTTCGCCCGGCCCGTCCCCGGGCAGCCCGGTCACCCGGTGGCTCTCGTCGTCGCCCAGCACGGCCGCGGCGGCGTTGTCCGGCGGCACCAGACCGGCCAGCAGGGCGTTGCCCCACGCGGTCAGCCGCCCCGAACGGGGTTCTTCGTACGGATTGTCGGGAGGAGTCGCGAGCATCCGGCCAGCCTACGGAATCGGCGGTCATCCGCGTGGCGTAGGTTTGCCCATGCGTGTGCGGCGCACCCACCCCGTGCCCACCGGCTGCCGGAGTAGGCTCGCCGCCCGCACCGACGGCCGAAATTCTTGTATTGGGGAAGGCGTAGGCATGAGCGACGTGCTGGAGCTGGTGGACGTATCCGTGGTCCGGGAGGGACGCGCGCTGGTCGACCAGGTCTCGTGGTCCATCTCCGAGGGGGAGCGCTGGGTCATCCTGGGCCCCAACGGCGCCGGGAAGACCACCCTGCTGCAGATCGCCGCCACCTACCTGTTCCCGACCGCGGGCAAGGTGTCGGTGCTGGGCGAGAAGCTGGGCGAGGTCGACGTCTTCGAGTTGCGCTCCCGGATCGGCCTGGCCGGCGCCGCCATGTTCGACAAGCTGCCGGCCGAGCAGACGGTGCTGCAGACCGTGCTGACCGCCGCCTACGGCATGACGGTCAGCTGGCAGGAGACGTACGAGCAGTTCGACGAGTCCCGCGCGCTCGCGCTGCTCGACCGGATGGGCATGTCCAACCTCACCGGCCGCAAGTTCGGCACCCTCTCCGAGGGCGAGCGCAAGCGCACCCTGATCGCGCGCGCCCTGATGACCGACCCCGAGCTGCTGCTGCTCGACGAGCCCGCGGCCGGCCTGGACCTCGGCGGCCGCGAGGACCTCGTCCGCCGGCTCGGCGCGCTCGCCCAGGACGAGTTCGCCCCGGCCATGGCGATGGTCACCCACCACGTCGAGGAGATCGCGCCGGGCTTCACCCACGTCCTGATGATCCGCCAGGGCAAGGTGCTCACCGCCGGTCCGATCGACACCGAGCTGACCGCCCGCAACCTCTCCAAGTGCTTCGGCCTGCCGCTCACCCTGGAGCGCCACGGGGACCGCTGGTCCGCGCAGGGCCTGCCGCTGGGCTGAGCCCCCGTCCGCGCCTCGCACACGCCTCGCACGCACCTCGCACGCTCCGATGTCGTCGGGTTTCCGGGGACCGGTCGCACGCGCGACCGGTTTCCGCCCCACGACCTGCGGGAACTGTCCGCCTCGAAGGCCCTTCGCTCCCTAGGATGGACACGTGGACAGCTGGATCTGGTGGCTCCTGGCCGCCGTCGGGCTCGGCATACCGCTGGTGCTGACCGCGATGCCGGAGTTCGCCATGTTCGCGGTCGGTGCGCTGGCGGCCGCCGGCGTGGCCGGGCTGGGCGGAGGCGCGGTCTGGGAGACCCTGGTCTTCATCGCGGTCTCGGTCTCGCTGCTGGTCTTCGTCCGCCCGATCGCCTACCGGCAACTGCGGCAGGGCCCGCACATCAAGATGGGCATCGAGGCGCTCCAGGGCGCCACCGCGGTCGTCGCGGAAACCGTCGACGGGGAGGGCGGACGGATCAAGCTGAACGGTGAGATCTGGTCGGCCCGCGCGCTCCACCCGGACAGCGTGTACCAACCGGGGCAGCAGGTCGACGTCGTCGAAATCCAGGGCGCGACCGCCCTGGTCGTCTAGGGGAGAGTCCGTGGAACCCGTCCTTATCGTTTTGGTCGTCCTGGTCGTGGTGGCCTTCATCGCGCTGATCAAGACGATCCAGGTCATCCCGCAGGCCAGCGCCGCGATCGTGGAGCGCTTCGGCCGCTACACCCGGACGCTCAACGCAGGCCTGAACATCGTCGTCCCGTTCATCGACCGGGTCCGCAACCGGATCGACCTGCGCGAGCAGGTCGTGCCGTTCCCGCCGCAGCCGGTGATCACCCAGGACAACCTGGTGGTCAACATCGACACGGTGATCTACTACCAGGTCACCGACCCGCGCGCGGCCACCTACGAGGTCGCCAGCTACATCCAGGCCATCGAGCAGCTGACCGTCACCACGCTGCGCAACATCATCGGCTCGATGGACCTCGAATCCACCCTGACCTCGCGCGAGGTCATCAACGCCGGTCTGCGCGGCGTCCTGGACGAGGCCACCGGCAAGTGGGGCATCCGGGTCAACCGCGTCGAGCTGAAGGCGATCGAGCCGCCCACCTCCATCCAGGACTCGATGGAGAAGCAGATGCGCGCCGACCGTGACAAGCGCGCCGCGATCCTCACCGCCGAGGGCCAGCGGCAGGCCCAGATCCTCAAGGCCGAGGGTGAGAAGCAGGCCGACGTGCTCCGGGCCGAGGGTGAGGCGCAGGCCGCGGTGCTGCGCGCCGACGGTGAGGCGGCCGCGATCCGGACGGTCTTCGAGGCCATCCACGACGGCGACGCCGACCAGAAGCTGCTCGCCTACCAGTACCTGCAGACCCTGCCCGAGCTGGCCAAGGGCGACTCCAACAAGCTCTGGATCATCCCCAGCGAGGTCGGCGACGCCCTCAAGGGCCTCGGCGGCGCCTTCGGCGGGCTGACCGGCAACCCCGGCATCAACGGCGGCGCGGTCGCCGCCCCGAGCGTGCCGCCGGCGGCCCCCGCGGCCACCCAGGTGCCGCTCGACCCGGCGGCCGGCCCGCGCCCGGTGGACACCGAGAAGGGTGCCGCCCGCCCCCGGGTGGACCCGGCCCGCGAGTACCGCAAGATCGACCCGGAGTGACCGGCTGAACCGTCCGGCCCGGGGGCCCGCCACCGCACGGTGGCGGGCCCCCGGCGTGTGGCCGGTCGTGGCGTGTGGCGGTTGTGGCGTACGTCCCGAATCGTGGGCGGCCCTGGTCCGACCGGCGGGCCGTCCGGCATGATCCCCCCGGACAGGACCGAGAGGAGAGGTGACCCATGACGCTCTGGGAGGGCATCGCCGTCCTGGTGGCGGGCGTCGGCGCCGGGATGATCAACGTGATCGTCGGCTCCGGCACGCTGATCACGTTCCCGGTGCTGCTCGCCATCGGGATTCCGCCGGTCACCGCCAACGTCTCCAACACCTTCGGCCTGGTGCCCGGTTCGCTCAGCGGCGTGATCGGCTACCGCCGCGAGCTGGCCGGCCAGGGCCACCGGCTGCTGCGCCTGGGCACCGCCTCGCTGCTCGGCGGACTGGTCGGTGCGCTGCTGCTGATCAGACTGCCGAAGGGCGCCTTCGACGCGATCGTCCCGGTACTGATCCTGCTCGCCCTCGTCCTGGTGGTGATCCAGCCCAGGGTCGCCAAGGCGGTCGCCGCCCGCCGCCGCCCCGACGTCGACCCGGACGGCGGCCTGCTGCTGTTCGTCGGCGTCTTCCTCACCGGCATCTACGGCGGCTACTTCGGCGCCGCGCAGGGCGTCCTGCTGCTGGCGCTGATGGGCATGCTGCTCCAGGAGGACCTGCAGCGGATCAACGCCGTGAAGAACGCGCTGGCGATGGTCGTCAACGGCGTCGCCGCGCTGTTCTTCCTGTTCACCTCCACCGTCAACTGGGCGGCCGCCGGCCTGATCGCGGCGGGCTCGCTGGTCGGCGGCCTGATCGGCGCCAAGGTCGGCCGCCGCCTGCCGCCGGCCGCGCTGCGCGGGATCATCGTGGTGGTCGGCCTCGTCGCGGTCACCAAACTGCTGCTGAGCTGATGAGCTGAGCAGCGTCGGGGGCTGTCCGGCAGCGGCTGTGTCGTCCGGTGCGCAGGGCCCCGGCTCGGTATGTTCCTCGCAGTGCACGCCTGACCGGACGGCGAGACGACGAACGGAAGAGCTTCGATGAGCAGCAGGGCACGGCTGAGCGAGGACGAGATCACGGCGGCCCTGGCCGCACTGCCGCGGTGGACCAGGGAGGGCGACGGCATCGTCCGCGCCGCCGACGCCCCCGACTTCCCGGCGGCGATCCGGGTGGTCGTCGCCGTCGCCGAACAGGCCGAGGCGCTCGACCACCACCCCGATGTCGACATCCGCTGGCGCACCCTGCGCTTCGTCCTCTCCACCCACAGCGCGGGCGGGCTGACCGGCCTGGACTTCACCCTGGCCGCCCGCATCGACGAGGCGCTGAACGCCGAGTCCGCGGGCTGACCTCCCGGACCCCCCGAGGCCGGGGCGGCGCGCTCGAACGGGCGTGAGATGCTGACTGCCGCATCGGCAGGCGGCTCGGGAGGGACGGGAACGGATGGCGCAGGAGCCCTTCGGAGACGCCCAGCAGCAGCCGTGGTACCCCCAGGGCCAGCAGGCCTGGCCGGTCGGCGGGCACCAGGAGCCGCAGCCGCAGGATCAGCCGCAGGACCACCCGCAGCAGGAGTACTGGCAGACGACGTCGGGATACGGCCAGGGCGCGTACGGGCAGGGCTCGCCGTACGGGCAGGACCTGCCGTACCCGCAGCCGTACGGGCAGGACCCGCAGTACGGGCAGACCGGGTACGTCCAGGGCGGCTACGTCCAGGGCGGTTACGCCGAGGGGCAGTACCAGCCGTACCACCCGCACCCGGACCACGGGCAGCAGCAGTACGCGCCGTACGCCGTCCAGGAGCAGCCTGTGGGGGAGGGGCTGTACGTCCCGGTGGGGGCGGAGTACTCGGCCGACGGGTACGTGCACATCGAGGACGCCGAGCCCGTTCCGGTGGAGCCGTCCACGGAGCCGGAGCCCGAGCCGGGTACGACGCCCGAGGCCGCGCCCGTCGCGCCGTCGCGGGCTGCCGCCCGTCGGGGCAGGTCCTCGAAGGCGGGCTCCCCGAAGGCAGGCTCTCCGGGGGCGGGTTCTTCGCAGGCGGGCTCTTCGTTCTCGGCCAGGGCCCGGGCCGCCGCCGGGGCGGTGCTCACCGGCGAGCACGTGCCCAGCCGGCGGACCCTGCTGGTGCGCACCGGCGCCGGGGTGGCCGCGCTGGGCGTGCTGGTCGCGGCCGGCCTGATGGTCGGGGCCGAGGGTGGCGGCAGCGCGGCCGCGACCAGCGGCGGGGAGCCCGGTTTCGCCGTCGCGCACACCAAGGTGTGGTCCGCCCAGCCCGCCGCGTCCGGGTCGTCGGGTGACGACACGCTGGTCGGCAGCTGGCTGCTGGCCGATGCGGTGGTCCGCGCCGACGCCGCCGGTGTGCGGGCCTACGACCTCGCGGCCGGCAAGCCCGTCTGGTCGGTCGAGCCGCCGGCGGCCGGGGCCGTCCCGTGCGGGCTGTCGGCGGGGGTCAACCAGGCGGGGCTGGGCGCGGTGCTGTTCCGGGCCCAGGCCGACCCGAAGAGCCCGTGCACGCTGGTCGCCGCCGTGGACACCAAGACCGGCAAGACCGCGTGGACGAAGACCGTCTCGGACGCCAAGGGCGCGTACGGCGCGCGGATCGGCGTCACCGAGGACAAGGTGATCGCGGTCGGCGACGACCGGGCGGTCGCCTGGGAGTCCGCGGACGGCAAGGACGTCTGGCAGTACACCGGTCAGGGCAAGTTCTGCACCCTGTCCGGCGGCGTGACCGGCAAGACCGTGCTGGTCGCCTCCTCCTGCGCCGACTCGACCCCCGCCGACCAGGCCGTCGCACTGAACACGGCGGACGGCAAGGTCAGTTGGTGGCGCGGCCTGAACAACCGGCCGAAGACGGTGAGCGTGCTGTCCGCCGAGCCGTCCGTCGTCCTCACCACGGGCGAGAAGCCGGAGGACGACCGGGTGTTCGCCTGGGGCGCGGGCGGCGACCCGGCCGCCGAGATCCCGGTGGTCGGCGACGGCGGCCGGCTGGACGTCGCCCACGGCACGTTCTCGGCCACCCCCGAGGTGTTCTTCCAGAACCGCACGATGGTCACCACGTTCGTCCCGGCGAACGGCGGCGGACCGGTCGCGGCGGTCGGTTACGACCTCGACACCGGCAAGCAGCGCTGGAAGGCGCCGACCGCCGCCAAGGGCACCGTCCGGGCGGTCGGCGTCGACGGCGGCGCGCTGGTGCTCGCCGCCGACGAACGCCGCGACCAGCCCGCCCGCCTCAGCCGGTTCCCGCTGGCCGGCGGTCAGGAGGCGACCGGTGGCAACTTCCCGCAGGGCACCGGTTCGCTGCTGGTCTCCGGGCGGGTGCTGATCGGCGGCGGGCGGGTGGTCGTGATGCCCGAGCACTCGGCCAACTACGGCACGGCGGCGGGCTACCAGGCGAAGGGCTAGCCCGCCCCCGTCGGGCGCGGCTCGCGGCCGCGTTCACGCCGCCGGGACGGCTGTCGGAGCGGGCTGGCCCGGCACGGCCGGCAGCCAGTCGGCCAGCTCCCGGGCCTCCGAGCCGCGCAGGCCGAGCGCCAGCATGAGGGTGGCCTGCGGGGTCGGCACGAACGGCCGGCGCAGCAGCCTCATCCCGGCCTGCTCGGGTGTCCGGTCCGCCTTCCGCTGGTTGTCCTCCGGGCACGCGGCCACGGTGTTCAACCAGCTGTCCTCCCCACCGCGCGACCTGGGCTGCAGGTGGTCCACCGTGGTGGCCCGCCGCCCGCAGTACGCGCACAGGTGCTGGTCCCGGGCCAGGACACCCCGCCGCGACCACGGCGCCTGTTGTCGGAACGGCACTCTCACGTAGCGCTGCAGCCTGATCACCCGGGGCACCGGGATGCTGACGCCCGTCCCCCGGACCGTGCGCAGCGGATGCGCCTGCTCCACCACCGCCTTGTCCTGGAGCACCAGGACGACGGCGCGCTGGAGCGACACCGTCGTCAGGGGCTCGTAGCTCGCGTTCAGAACCAGCGTGTTGCGCACTTGGCACACCCTTCCCGTGGGCGTGCCACGGCGGCACGACCGTCTCCACACACGTCACTGCCGCCGCACGGCGGTGACACCACTCTGAACGGGCCCACAGCCGACGAACAACGGAATTTCCGGTATCGGGCAGGCGCCGGAGGGGCCGGGGGAGGAGTGCGGCACGACGCTCGGGGAAAACCCGCTGGCCCCGACCGCGTAGGCTCTACCACGCTGGAGTCGTACCGACCCGGGGTCCGAGAGAACCGGGCCCGCCACCGGGCGGGCGCCCGATCGAAGGAGAAGCGTGACCGTGACGGACATCGTCGACGAGCTGCGGTGGCGGGGGCTGATCGCCCTGTCCACCGACGAGGACGCACTGCGCAAGGCGTTCGCGGACGGCCCGGTCACGTTCTATTGCGGCTTCGACCCGACGGCCCCCAGCCTGCACCTCGGCAACCTCGTGCAGATCCTCACCATGCGCCGCATCCAGCAGGCGGGAAACCTCCCGCTCGGCCTGGTCGGCGGCGCCACGGGCCTCATCGGTGACCCGAAGCCCACCGCGGAGCGCGTCCTCAACGACCCCGAGACGGTGGCCGGCTGGGTCGAGCGACTGCGGGGCCAGATCTCGCGCTTCCTCGATTTCGAGGGCCCCTACGCGGCGCGCATGGTCAACAACCTGGACTGGACGTCCGGGATGTCGGCCATCAGCCTGCTGCGCGACGTGGGCAAGTACTTCCGCGTCAACAACATGATCGCCAAGGAGGCCGTCGCCCGACGGCTCAACTCCGACGCGGGTATCAGCTACACCGAGTTCAGCTACCAGATCCTGCAAGGCATGGACTACCTGGAGCTGAACCGTCGCTACGGCTGCACCCTGCAGACCGGTGGCAGTGACCAGTGGGGCAACCTGACCGCCGGCACGGACCTGATCCGCAAGGCCGACGCCAAGTCCGTGCACGCGCTGGCCACGCCGCTGATCGTCAAGGCCGACGGCACCAAGTTCGGCAAGACCGAGTCCGGCACGGTCTGGCTCGACCCCGAGCTGACCACCCCGTACGCCTTCTACCAGTTCTGGCTGAACGCGGACGACCGGGACGTCCCCAACTTCCTGCGGATCTTCAGCTTCCGCTCGAAGGAGGAGATCGAGGAGCTGGAGCGCGAGACCACAGAGCGCCCCGCCGCCCGCCTCGCCCAGCGAG
>NZ_LJJF01000001.1:5512500-6310000 GCF_001625365.1 Streptomyces sp. MJM8645
CGCTTGCAGGCGAATGTCCTGCACGGTTGCTCATGGGTGGAACGTTGACTATTCGGCACAGCGAGGGTTCTTCTCCTAGTACTGCTTCGGCGTGGAAGAGAGTGGGGTTCTGGTTGTGTCGGGCACGTTGTTGGGTCCTGAGGGAATGGCCGTGAGGCTGTTTCTTCTGGGATGCCGGCCTCATCTGATGCGCTCTTCGGGGTGTTGAGGGTGTGTGACTGGTCGTTGTTTGAGAACTGCACAGTGGACGCGAGCATCTGTGGCCAAGTTTTTAAGGGCGCACGGTGGATGCCTTGGCACCAGGAACCGATGAAGGACGTGGGAGGCCACGATAGTCCCCGGGGAGCCGTCAACCAGGCTTTGATCCGGGGGTTTCCGAATGGGGAAACCCGGCAGTCGTCATGGGCTGTCACCCGCTGCTGAACACATAGGCAGTGTGGAGGGAACGCGGGGAAGTGAAACATCTCAGTACCCGCAGGAAGAGAAAACAACCGTGATTCCGGGAGTAGTGGCGAGCGAAACCGGATGAGGCTAAACCGTGATGGTGTGAGACCCGGCAGGGGTTGCCATCGCGGGGTCGTGGGATTTTTCTTGACCGGTCTGCCGGCCGGTCGGCGAGTCAGAAACCGTATGGGTAGTCGAAGGACATGCGAAAGGTCCGGCGTAGAGGGTAAGACCCCCGTAGACGAAATCTGTACGGCTCGTTTGAGAAACTCCCAAGTAGCACGGGGCCCGAGAAATCCCGTGTGAATCTGGCGGGACCACCCGCTAAGCCTAAATATTCCCTGGTGACCGATAGCGGATAGTACCGTGAGGGAATGGTGAAAAGTACCGCGGGAGCGGAGTGAAATAGTACCTGAAACCGTGTGCCTACAAGCCGTGGGAGCGTCGTTCATCAGCTTGCTGGTGGGCCGTGACTGCGTGCCTTTTGAAGAATGAGCCTGCGAGTTTGCGGTGTGTAGCGAGGTTAACCCGTGTGGGGTAGCCGTAGCGAAAGCGAGTCCGAATAGGGCGTCTGAGTTGCATGCCCAAGACCCGAAGCGGAGTGATCTAGCCATGGGCAGGTTGAAGCGCGGGTAAGACCGTGTGGAGGACCGAACCCACCAGGGTTGAAAACCTGGGGGATGACCTGTGGTTAGGGGTGAAAGGCCAATCAAACTCCGTGATAGCTGGTTCTCCCCGAAATGCATTTAGGTGCAGCGTCACGTGTTTCTTGCCGGAGGTAGAGCACTGGATAGGCGATGGGCCTTACCGGGTTACTGACCTTAGCCAAACTCCGAATGCCGGTAAGTGAGAGCGTGGCAGTGAGACTGTGGGGGATAAGCTCCATGGTCGAGAGGGAAACAGCCCAGAACACCGACTAAGGTCCCTAAGCGTGTGCTAAGTGGGAAAGGATGTGGAGTCGCAGAGACAACCAGGAGGTTGGCTTAGAAGCAGCCACCCTTGAAAGAGTGCGTAATAGCTCACTGGTCAAGTGATTCCGCGCCGACAATGTAGCGGGGCTCAAGCACATCACCGAAGTCGTGTCATTGCAGCATATAGGGCCAACGCCTGCTGTGATGGGTAGGGGAGCGTCGTGTGCCGGGTGAAGCGGCGGTGGAAACCAGTCGTGGACGGTATACGAGTGAGAATGCAGGCATGAGTAGCGATACAAGAGTGGGAAACTCTTGCGCCGATTGACCAAGGGTTCCTGGGTCAAGCTGATCTGCCCAGGGTAAGTCGGGACCTAAGGCGAGGCCGACAGGCGTAGTCGATGGACAACGGGTTGATATTCCCGTACCCGCTTTGAAGCGCCAACGCTGAACCAGGTGATGCTAAGGCCGTGAAGCCGGCCCGGAGTCTTCGGACAAAGGGACGTGGTGGAGCCGCTGAACCAAGTCTGTAGTAGGTGAGCGATGGGGTGACGCAGGAAGGTAGTCCAGCCCGGGCGGTGGTTGTCCCGGGGTAAGGGTGTAGGCCGAGTGATAGGCAAATCCGTCACTCATTGAGGCTGAGACCTGATGCCGAGCCGATTGTGGTGAAGTGGATGATCCTATGCTGTCGAGAAAAGCCTCTAGCGAGTTTCATGGCGGCCCGTACCCCAAACCGACTCAGGTGGTCAGGTAGAGAATACCGAGGCGTTCGGGTGAACTATGGTTAAGGAACTCGGCAAAATGCCCCCGTAACTTCGGGAGAAGGGGGGCCATTCCTGGTGACGGCACTTGCTGTCAGAGCTGGGGGTGGCCGCAGAGACCAGCGAGAAGCGACTGTTTACTAAAAACACAGGTCCGTGCGAAGCCGTAAGGCGATGTATACGGACTGACGCCTGCCCGGTGCTGGAACGTTAAGGGGACCGGTTAGCTTGGATTCGTCCAGGCGAAGCTGAGAACTTAAGCGCCAGTAAACGGCGGTGGTAACTATAACCATCCTAAGGTAGCGAAATTCCTTGTCGGGTAAGTTCCGACCTGCACGAATGGCGTAACGACTTCTCGACTGTCTCAACCATAGGCCCGGTGAAATTGCATTACGAGTAAAGATGCTCGTTTCGCGCAGCAGGACGGAAAGACCCCGGGACCTTTACTATAGCTTGATATTGGTGTTCGGTTCGGCTTGTGTAGGATAGGTGGGAGACTTTGAAGCAGCAACGCCAGTTGTTGTGGAGTCGTCGTTGAAATACCACTCTGGTCGTGCTGGATGTCTAACCTGGGTCCGTGATCCGGATCAGGGACAGTGTCTGGTGGGTAGTTTAACTGGGGCGGTTGCCTCCTAAAGAGTAACGGAGGCGCCCAAAGGTTCCCTCAGCCTGGTTGGCAATCAGGTGTTGAGTGTAAGTGCACAAGGGAGCTTGACTGTGAGACTGACGGGTCGAGCAGGTACGAAAGTAGGGACTAGTGATCCGGCGGTGGCTTGTGGAAGCGCCGTCGCTCAACGGATAAAAGGTACCCCGGGGATAACAGGCTGATCTTCCCCAAGAGTCCATATCGACGGGATGGTTTGGCACCTCGATGTCGGCTCGTCGCATCCTGGGGCTGGAGTAGGTCCCAAGGGTTGGGCTGTTCGCCCATTAAAGCGGTACGCGAGCTGGGTTTAGAACGTCGTGAGACAGTTCGGTCCCTATCCGCTGTGCGCGTAGGAGTGTTGAGAAGGGCTGTCCCTAGTACGAGAGGACCGGGACGGACGAACCTCTGGTGTGCCAGTTGTCCTGCCAAGGGCATGGCTGGTTGGCTACGTTCGGGAGGGATAACCGCTGAAAGCATCTAAGCGGGAAGCCTGCTTCGAGATGAGCACTCCCACCTCCTTGAGAGGGTAAGGCTCCCAGTAGACGACTGGGTTGATAGGCCGGATATGGAAGCCCTGTGAGGGGTGGAGTTGACCGGTACTAATAGGCCGAGGGCTTGTCCTCAGACGCTCGCGTTCACTGTGTGGTTCCCGGGTAGCGAACAGCTATCGCCGGCGAACAAGAAAAACACTTATCAATTAAAAAGTGTGTTTCGCTGAATACCCGATAGGGTTTCGGTGGTCATAGCGTGAGGGAAACGCCCGGTTACATTCCGAACCCGGAAGCTAAGCCTCACAGCGCCGATGGTACTGCAGGGGGGACCCTGTGGGAGAGTAGGACGCCGCCGAACAATTATTCAAGGCCGCGGCCCCAGCGATTCGCTGGGGCCGCGGCCTTTTTGTGTTTTGCGAACGAGTAGTACCCCGGCAGACCGGGACCTTCGCCCAGGCGGAGTGTTCCGGGATGTCGGACAATGGAGATGGTGCGCGGCCAGGAGGCCGGCGCCGAAACCGCGTGACGGCAGCGGAGTTGCTCAGTCCGCGGTGGAGCTGAAGCAGCAGAAGGAGTCACCACGATGTCGAACCAGCCCCAGGACCGTCCCGAGCGTCGATCGGACGACGGCCGAGGCTACGAGCCCCGGTCCCGTGGGGGCTGGTCGAACGACCGTGGCGGCGCCCGTCGTGACGACCGCCCCTCCGGTGGCGGCTTCAACCGCGACCGTGACGACCGCCCGCGTCGTGACGACCGCCCGTCCGGTGGCGGCTTCCGTCGTGACGACCGCCCCTCCGGCGGTGGCTTCAACCGTGACCGTGGCGACCGCCCGTCGGGTGGTTTCAACCGCGATGACCGTGGCGGCGACCGTGGCGGCTTCCGCCGTGACGACCGCCCCTCCGGCGGCGGCTTCAACCGTGACCGTGGCGACCGCCCGTCGGGTGGTTTCAACCGCGATGACCGTGGCGGCGACCGTGGCGGCTTCCGCCGTGACGACCGCCCCTCCGGCGGCGGCTTCAACCGTGACCGTGGCGACCGCCCGTCGGGTGGTGGCGGTTTCCGTCGCGATGACCGTCCGAGTGGCTTCAACCGTGACCGTGACGACCGTCCGCGTCGTGACGACCGCCCGTCCGGTGGTTTCAACCGCGACGACCGTGGTGGCGACCGTGGCGGCTTCCGTCGCGACGACCGCCCCTCCGGCGGTGGCTTCAACCGCGACCGTGGCGACCGCCCCTCGGGTGGTTTCAACCGCGACGACCGTGGCGGCGACCGCGGCGGCTTCCGTCGCGACGACCGCCCCTCCGGCGGTGGCTTCAACCGCGACCGTGACGACCGTCCGCGTCGTGACGACCGTCCGTCGGGTGGCGGTTTCAACCGTGACCGTGGCGACCGTCCGTCGGGTGGTTTCAACCGCGATGACCGTGGTGGCGACCGCGGTGGCTTCCGTCGTGACGACCGTCCGTCCGGTGGTGGCTTCAACCGTGACCGTGGCGACCGCCCGTCGGGTGGTTTCAACCGCGATGACCGCGGTGGCGACCGTGGCGGTTTCCGTCGTGACGACCGCCCCTCCGGCGGTGGCTTCAACCGTGACCGTGGCGACCGCCCGTCGGGTGGTTTCAACCGCGACGACCGTGGTGGCGACCGTGGCGGCTTCCGTCGCGACGACCGCCCCTCCGGTGGCGGCTTCAACCGTGACCGTGGCGACCGCCCGTCGGGTGGTGGCGGTTTCCGTCGCGATGACCGTCCGAGTGGCTTCAACCGTGACCGTGACGACCGTCCGCGTCGTGACGACCGCCCGTCCGGTGGTTTCAACCGCGATGACCGCGGTGGCGACCGCGGTGGCTTCCGTCGTGACGACCGTCCGTCCGGTGGTGGCTTCAACCGTGACCGTGGCGACCGCCCGTCCGGTGGTTTCAACCGCGACGACCGTGGTGGCGACCGCGGTGGCTTCCGTCGCGACGACCGCCCCTCCGGTGGCGGCTTCAACCGTGACCGTGGCGACCGCCCGTCGGGTGGTTTCAACCGCGATGACCGTGGCGGCTACCGCGGCAACCGCGACGACCGCCGTGACGACCGGGGCGGCTACGACGACCGTCGCGGCAACTACGAGCCCGTCAAGCGCCTGCCGATCCCGGAGGACGTCACCGGCTTCGAGCTGGACGGGGACGTGCGCCAGGAGCTCAAGAGCCTTCCCAAGACGCTCGCGGACGACGTCGCCCGCAACCTGGTGATGGTGGCCCGCCTGCTCGACACCGAGCCGGAGGAGGCCTACCAGTTCTCCCGCGTCGCGCTCCGTCTGGCCTCCCGCGTGGCCGCCGTCCGTGAGGCGGCCGGTTTCGCCTCCTACATGACGCAGCGGTACTCCGAGGCGCTGACCGAGTTCCGTGCCGCCCGTCGGATGACCGGCCGTGCGGACCTGTGGCCGGTGATGGCCGACTGCGAGCGCGGTCTGGGCCGTCCGGAGCGGGCCCTGGCGATGGCCGGTGAGCCCGAGGTGAAGCAGCTGGACAAGGCCGGCCAGGTCGAGATGCGTCTGGTCTCCGCCGGCGCCCGCTCCGACATGGAGCAGTTCGACGCGGCCGTGGTGACCCTGCAGAGCCCGGAGCTGGCTTCCAGCGCCGTGCACCCGTGGACCGCGCGTCTTCGGTACGCCTACGGCGAGGCGCTGATCGCGGCCGGCCGTGGCGACGAGGCCCGTGACTGGTTCGCGAAGGCGGCCGAGGCGGACACCGAGGGCACGACCAACGCGGCGGAGCGCCTGGCCGAGATCGACGGTGTGGAGTTCGTGGACGCGCTCGACCCGGAGATGGCCGAGGAGGAGTTCGAGCAGGCCGACGCCCCGGCGAAGAAGCGCGGCGGCGAGGCCTCCGACGACCGCGTGATCTTCGAGGACGAGGAGAACGTCGAGGAGTACTACGACGAGGACGACCTCGAGATCGACGAGGAGTTCGACGGCGTGGTGCCCGCGCGCGCCACCGAGGCCAAGGACGAGGCCAAGGACGAGGCCAAGGCTGACGCCGAGGCCAAGGGCGACGCCCGCAGCTGAGCGGTTCCGACCGACGAGTGAGGCCCTGCCCGCTTCCCCTGAAATTCAAGGGGAAGCGGGCAGGGCCTCTTCGCGTTTCGGCGGGGGAACCTAGCCCAGTTCGAGGTTGCGCAGCACCAGTCCGGTGGCCGGCTTCGGCCCGAAGGAGGTGGACTTGCGTGGCATGGTGACGCCCTGTTCGGCGAGTCTGCGGACCACGCTCTCCCGGACCGGGTGCAGCAGGACGGCGGTGCCGCCGGTGCGCGCGGCCTCCTGCTCGGCGGCTGCGGCGGTGTGCAGGTAGCCGATGTCGTCCGGGCCGTCGGGGACGTGCCAGGTGCGGTCGAGCAGGGTGGCGTGCAGGACGGTGGCGTCCAGATGGCGCCACTCCTCGGGTCGGTCGTGCGGCACGGTGGCGTCGAGCAGTGCCTCCTCGGGCTCGCCGAGCAGCCAGTACACGCCGTCCCCGCCGGTCAGTATGAAGCCGTTGCCGCCGTGCCGTTTCTGTTCGGCGAGGGCCTGGAGGGCGGCGGTCAGCGGGCCGGGGACCTCCTTGACCTTCCACTGGTCGCCGAGCCTCTCCAGCGCCTCGGCCACCGGCAGCCGGTACAGCACCCGGTGGATGGCCCGGACCCGCAGCGGGTAGCGGGCGGTGTCCACCAGGAGCACCAGGCCGCGGTCCCACGGGCTGCGCGGCAGGTGGCGGTGCTCGCGCTGGAGGCGGAGGTACATTTCCCAGCGGTGGTGGCCGTCGGCGATCAGGGCCCGGCAGGTGGCGAGGTCGCGGCTGATCTCGGCGATCTCGGCGGGGTCGGCGACGGCCCAGAGGCGGTGGTGGGTGCCGTCGCTGGTGGCCGTGGAGAGCAGCGGCTCGCCCTGGACGGTCCGCTCGATGACGCCGGAGGCGCCGCCGCTGCCGCGGTAGGTGAGCAGCAGCGGTTCGAGGTTGGCCCGGGTGGTGCGCATCAGGCCGACCCGGTCGGCGACCGGCCGCGGCATCACGTCCTCGTGGGGGAGGACCACGCCGGCCTCGCGACCGCTCACCGCTAGGGCGCCGATCAGCCCGCGTTGGAGCAGCTCGGGGGAGTCGCCGGTGGCGGGCACGCGCTGCTCGTAGACGTAGAGCGCGGGCGCCGGGTCGGCGGCGAGGATCCCCTCGCGCTGCCAGGCGGCCAGGAGCCGGGCGGCGTGCCGGTACTTGGTGTCGCGGTCGGGCCGGTCGCCGGCGTCCTCGGGTTCGGGCCTGGGCAGGATCAGCCGGACCACGTTGTGCGGGTCGGCGGTCTCCAGGTCGAGCCGACGGCCGGGGTCGACGACGTCGTACGGCGGTGACATGACCGCAGCCAGCGCGCCGACCCGATCGGGGACGTAGCGCAGGCCTTGGAAGGGTGACAGGGACAGGCCTGCGGTGGCGACGTGCCCGGGATCGCCGGGGCCGCCCTCGGGAGTCTCGACTCCGTCTTCTGCACTGGGTGTGCTCATTCTGGGCATCGTAACCGGGTACGCGTTGTTGAGAGATCGGAATACCCGTGCTGACCTGTGGGACGGGTGTGCGACCGAGGGCGAGGTACCGCATGGACGACGGGCAGGAACGGCTGGACGGCAGCGGCCCGGCCGAGCAGGGCGGGTTGGACGGCGCCGGTGGCGGGGGTGCGCAGGTGCACGGCGGCGTGCCGGCGCAGGGGCGTTCCGGCGAACCGACCGGGGACGTGTACGACTGGTTCCGGCGCGGCGGGAAGCTGCTGGCCCAGGGCAACGCGGCGGCCGCCGAGCAGTTGCTGGTCCGGGCGGCGGCGGCCGAGCCGCAGTCGCGCAGCATCCGGGAGACGCTGGCGCGGGCCCAGTTCGACACCGGTTCGTACGCGGCGGCGCTGGAGAACTTCCGGGCCGTCGCGCTGGCCGATCCGTCGGACGACTACGCTCAGTTCGGGTGGGGCGTCGCGGCGGCCCGGCTGGGCGACTTCGAGACGTCCGCCGAGCACCTGGCGCTGGCCGTGGCCATGCGGCCGGGCACCGAGCACTACCAGGCGGCGCTGCGGCAGACCAGGGCGACCCTGGCGGCCCGCGCCGGGGCGTTCGGGCCGCTGCTGCCCGGGGCACCCGGGTACCTGGCGCCCCCGCCGGGCCCGGACGGGGCGCCGACGGGCGACGCCGGTGCGGACGACGAGGTCTGACCGGCTCGGGGCCCACCGGCTCAAGGGCCCACCGGCTCAAGGGCCCACCGGCTCAAGGGTCCACCGGCTCAAGGGTCCACCAACTCAGGGGCCCGGCAACTCAAGGGCCCACCCGCTCGGGGGCACCCGAGGAAGCGAACGACGCAGTGAATGAGGTAGCGCAGCCATGACCGCACCGACCACCACCGTGCGACGGACCGCCCCCGGCGGCAGCGAGCAGCCGTTGACCGAGGCGTACGACACGGCGCTGCTGGACCTGGACGGCGTGGTCTACGCGGGCCCGCACGCGATCGAGCACGCCGTGGACGCGCTGGCCGCCGCCCGGACGGCCGGGATGCGGCTCGCGTACGTGACCAACAACGCCTCCCGCCCGCCGCGGGTGGTGGCCGAGCACCTGACCGGGCTGGGCGTGCCGGCCGAGCCGGCCGACGTGATCAACTCGGCGCAGGCGGCCGCCAGGGTGGTCGCCGAGCAGGTGCCGACCGGGGCGAGGGTGCTGGTCGTGGGCGGTCCGGGGCTGGAGGAAGCACTGGCCGAGCGCGGGCTGGTCGCCGTCCGCTCGCTGGCCGAGGAGCCGCTCGCGGTGGTCCAGGGCTACGACCCGTCGGTCGGCTGGGCGCAGCTGGCGGAGGCCGCGTACGCGGTGCAGCAGGGGCTGCCGTGGGTGGCCTCCAACACCGACCTGACCATCCCGACCGCGCGTGGCATCGCGCCCGGCAACGGGACGCTGGTGGCGGCGGTGCGGGCGGCCGCCGGGGTGGACCCGGTGGTGGCGGGCAAGCCGCAGCCGCCGATGCACCGGGAGACCGTGCTGCGGACCGGCGCGCGGCGGCCACTGGTGGTCGGCGACCGGCTGGACACCGACATCGAGGGCGCGTTCAACGGCGAGGTGGACAGCCTGCTGGTGTTCACCGGGGTGACCACCCCGGCGCAGCTGCTGGCGGCCCCGGCCGAGCACCGGCCGACCTACCTGTCGGCGGACCTGCGCGGGCTGCTGGAGCCGCACCCGGCGGTCACGACCGGGGCGGACGGCTTCGGTTGCGGCGGCTGGGTTGCGTCGGCCGCCGGTGGCGTGCTGCGGCTGGACGGCGGCGGGGACCGCTGGGACGGTCTGCGGGCGCTGTGCGCGGCGGCGTGGACGGCGCTGGACGCGGACGGCGCACCGGCCGACGGGCGCAAGGCCCTGGCCGAGCTGGGGTTCTGAGTCGCCGCACGGCGCTCAAGGCGAGGGCGGTCGGGGCCAGGACGCTCAAGGCGAGGGCGGTCGGGTCCGGAGTGTTCGGGTCCAAGAGGGAAGGACCACGGCGGCCGGGTTCAGAGCAGGGTGCGCAGCCGCAGCAGGTCGCGGAAGCCCGCCTCCAGCCGGATCCGGCCGCCCGCCCAGGCGGACGCGAAGTTGAGCCCGCCGAAGACCACGGCGACCAGGTCGTCGCTGCTCATGGTGAGCCGGATCGCCGCCTTCTCGGCCGGTGCGCCGGAGGCCGAGGCGAGGCCTTGGATCCGGCCGTCGCGCAGTTGGCCGGTGAAGGTCAGGTCGAGGTCGGTGATCCGGCAGCTGAGCGAGCGGTCGAGGGCGGCCGCCTTGCGGACGTCACCGGTGGACTTCGCCATGTTCCGGCTGAGCTGTTCCAGCGCCTCGCGGCACTCCTCGGCGTTGGCCATGGCGGTGGTTCCCCTCCCTGGGCTTCCTGGTGGTTGCGGCAGGTGACGGCGGTGGTCCCTGCCGGGCCACGGTACCGCAGGCGGGTTTTGGCGGTAGCGTCGTCCGTGGGGTGCCCGGATCGGCCCGGGCACCGACGGCGACGGAGCGATGCGCGCAGGCGCTAAGGAGGCACCCGGATGCTGCCGAGGACGGTGCGGGGAGTGGTGGAGGTCGCCGCCGGGCTGGCGGAGGAGGTCGGCAAGCGGGTCGTCGGGACGGCGGCCGTGATCCTGGAGCGGACCGGGGTCGACGTCACCGAGGTCGAGCGCCGGCTCGGCGGGCAGTTCCCGCCGTCGGCGAAGACGCTGCAGACGCTGGCGGAGGAGGCGGTCACCGCCGGGCGGGCCGGGGTGGACCTGGCCGTCGGGGTGGCGCGCGGCGAGGTGGAGAAGGCCTTCGAGAAGGTCGGCGACCAGGTGATGAAGGTCGGCGTGGTGCTCGCCTACCTGGAGAGCAAGCTGCGCGAGGTCGAGGAGGAGGCCGAGCCTGCGGTGCGGTCGGCCGGGGTCGACGAGGCGGCGGAGCCGACGCCGGCGCCCCGGGCGGACGACCTGTTCGGGCGCGGCTGGGAGCGGGCGGACGAGCAGCCGGCGGCCCCGGTGGCGGGGGAGCCGATAGTGGCCGAACGGGTGGAGGTGGACGAGCCGGTCGAGGTCGACCCGCCCGTCCCGCCGGTACGGCCGTCGCTACCGGGGAAGGCCGCCGCGAAGCGGACCCCGGTGAGGAAGGCCCCGGCGACGGAGCAGACCTCGACGGAGAAGGTCCCGACGGAGCAGGCCCCGACGGAGCAGACCCCGGTGGCGGGCCGGGCCGGGGCGAAGAAGTCCCCGGCGAAGAAGGCGGCCGCCAAGAAGCCGGTGGCCAAGAAGACGGCCGCCAAGAAGACGACCGTGCGCAAGACGGCCGTCAAGAAGACCGCCACCGCGCAGCAGGCCGCCGCCGCGCCGGCCGCGCAGCCCAAGGCGCCCGCGAAGCGCACGGCGACGAAGAAGACCACCGTCCGCAAGGCCACCAGCACGAAGAAGCCCGATGACCGGACCAGCTGAAGCCGTCGAACCGCTCGGCGTGGAACAGACCCCGACCGGCCACCCCGTGGTGGACGCCGGGCTGGCCCGGCTGGAGGCCCTGGACGGGGTCCCGGCCGAGGCACACGTCGAGGTGTACGAAGATGTTCACCAGCGGCTGGCCGACACGCTGGCCGCGCTCGACCAGGAATGACCCTGGAACGACCCGTAGGACTCGTAGGAGCTGAAACACCAGTGGCAGTGGCACGACGCCGACTCGACGCGGAGCTGGTCCGCCGCAAGCTGGCCCGGTCGCGTGAGCACGCGTCCGAGCTGATCGCGGCCGGCCGGGTGACCGTCGGAGGCACCACCGCGACCAAGCCGGCCACCCAGGTGGAGACCTCGGCGGCGGTCGTGGTGGCCAAGGACGACAACGACCCCGACTACGTCTCGCGCGGCGGGCACAAGCTGGCCGGGGCGTTCGCCGCCTTCGTCCCGCAGGGCCTGGTGGTCGAGGGCCGCCGGGCGCTGGACGCGGGCGCTTCCACCGGCGGCTTCACCGACGTCCTGCTGCGGGCCGGCGCGGTCGGCGTGCTGGCGGTGGACGTCGGCTACGGGCAGCTCGCGTGGTCGCTGCAGAGCGACGAGCGGGTGACGGTGATGGACCGCACCAACGTCCGGGAGCTGACCCTGGAGCTGATCGGCGGCACCCCGGTCGACCTGGTGGTCGGCGATCTGTCGTTCATCTCGCTGGGCCTGGTGCTGCCCGCGCTGGCCGCCTGCGCGGCCGGGGACGCGGACCTGGTGCTGATGGTCAAGCCGCAGTTCGAGATCGGCAAGGAGCGTCTGGGCAGCGGCGGGGTGGTGCGCAGCCCCCAGCTGCGTGCCGAGATGGTGCGCCAGGTCGCCGGGCAGGCGTGGGGGCTCGGGCTGGGCGTGCGCGCCGTCACCGCGAGCCCGCTGCCGGGCCCGTCCGGGAACGTGGAGTACTTCCTGTGGCTGCGCCGGGACGCCCCGCAGCTGGATCCCGCCGAGGCGGACCGGGCCGTCGCGGAGGGGCCCCGATAGGGTGCTGTGGGGGCGTCCGGTCCGTCATGCTGTGTGACGCGGCCGTACCGGGGCCGAAGGCGACCCGGCAGGCGTGAGGGAGAGGGCAGCGGCATGAGCGATGAAGAACGTACGGTCTTCCTGATCGCGCACACCGGCCGGGCGGCGGCGCTGCGCAGCGTCGAGGCCCTGGTGCACGGGCTGCTGAAGGCGGGCATCCGGATCAGACTGCTCGCCTCCGAGGCGCTGGACCTGGACCTGCCGGACGGGGTCGAGAAGGTGGCCGGGGGGCCGGGCGCGGCGGACGGCTGCGAGCTGATCCTGGTCGCCGGCGGGGACGGGACGCTGCTGCGCGGGGCGGAGCTGGCCCGCGAGCACGGGCTGCCGATGCTCGGGATCAACCTGGGCCGGGTCGGCTTCCTCGCCGAGGCCGAGCGGGACGATCTGGCCGTGGTGGTCGAGCGGGTGGTCGACGCCGACTACGAGGTCGAGGAGCGGATGACGATCGACGTCATCGTCCGCACCAACGGCGATGTGGTGCACCAGGACTGGGCGTTGAACGAGGCGTCGATCGAGAAGGCATCCCGGGAGCGGATGCTGGAGGTGGTGACGGAGGTGGACGGCCGCCCGGTCTCCAACTTCGGCTGCGACGGCGTGGTGTGCGCGACGCCGACCGGTTCCACCGCGTACGCGTTCTCCGGCGGCGGGCCGGTGGTGTGGCCGGAGGTGGAGGCGCTGCTGATGGTGCCGATCTCCGCGCACGCGCTGTTCGCCCGCCCGCTGGTGACCTCGCCGGATTCGGTGCTGGCCGTCGAGGTGCAGCCCAAGACCCCGCACGGCGTGCTCTGGTGCGACGGGCGGCGTACGGTCGAACTGCCGGCCGGCGCACGGGTGGAGGTCCGCCGGGGGCAGACCCCGGTGCGCCTGGCCAGACTGCACCGGGCGCCGTTCACCGACCGGCTGGTGGCCAAGTTCGCGCTGCCGGTGACGGGTTGGCGCGGGCGGGCGAACACCCACTGCTGACGGCCCGTCAGGCCGCTGGTCAGATCGCCAGCGGCGGGGTGTCGCCGGGCGGCCCGTACCGGCCGCCCGCCGCAGCCCGGGCGGCGGTCTCGGCGAGCCGCTGCACGGCGGCGGGGACGGCCGGGGCCGGCACGGTGAGCGGGATCCGGACGTGGTGCTCGAACGCGCCGTCCGAGCCGAACCGGTTGCCCGAGGCGATCCTCACCCCGGCGCGTTCCCCGGACCGGGCCAGCGCCGCGCCGGACAGCCCGCCGGTGGACACCCAGAGCGAGAGCCCGCCGGGCGGCGGCGTGAACGACCAGCCCGGCAGGTGCTCGGGCAGTGCGGCGGCGAAGGCGTGCGCCGTCGCCCGCAGCCGGTCCAACTGGTGCGCCCGGACGGCGGGCAGCGGCTCGCCCAGCAGTTCGGCGGCGATCAGCTGCTCCAGGACCGGCGTGCCGACGTCGCTGTAGACCCGGTCGGCGGCCAGCCGGCGCACCAGCGCGGGCGCGGCCCGGACCCAGCCGATCCGCAGGCCGCCCCAGAGCAGCTTGCTGGCCGAGCCGACGGTGACCACCTGGGCGGAGCGGTCCAGCGCCGCCATCGGGCGCGGCAGCGGGACGGACTCCGGTACGCCCCAGCCGAGTTCGGCGGTGGTCTCGTCGACCAGGACGACGCTGCCGGCGGCCCGGGCGGCGGCCAGCAGCTCGCGGCGCTGCTCCTCGCCGATCAGCGCGCCGGTCGGGTTGTGGAAGTCCGGGATCACGTAGGCGACCTTGGGCGCGGCCCCGCGCAGCACCCCGCGCCACTCGGTGAGGTCCCACTCGGGCTGGGGGCGGTAGCCGTACGGCACCGGCACCAGGCGGGCGCCGGTGATCCGGAGCGCCTGGAGGGTGTGGGCGTAGCTGGGCGCCTCGACGGCGACCCGGTCGCCGCGGCCGATCAGCGCCCGCTGGACCAGGTGCAGCCCGCCCATCGCGCCGGTGGTGACGAGGATCTGGTCGGGGGTGGTGGGCAGGCCGCGCTGGGTGTAGCGGCGGGCGAGGGCCTCGCGCAGCACCGGGACGCCGGTGGGGTAGTGGCCGTGCCCGGCGGCGTAGCAGGGTAGCTGCTCGACGGCCCGGACGGCGGCCTCGCCGAGGAAGGGCTGCGGGGCCGGCAGGGCGGCGACGCCGAGGTCCAGGGTGCGGCCCTGCTCGTCCGGGGGGACGGGGTGCAGCGCGTCGCTGGGCGGCGGGGCGCCCTCGGGCAGGGTGGTCCAGCTGCCGGCGCCGCGGCGGCTGAGCAGGTAGCCGTCGGCGCGCAGGGTCTCGTAGGCGGTGGCGACGGTGGTGCGGCTCAGCTCCAGGGCGCCGGCGAGTTCGCGCTCGGCGGGCAGCCGGGCGCCGACCGGCAGGCGGCCCTCGGTGACCAGCAGCCGGATCTGCCCGGCGAGGGTCCGGTAGGCGGGGCGGCGGGCGGTGGCCGGCTCGGGCAGCCGGGCGGCGGCGAGCAGCCGGGCGAGCGCGGGCGGGGTGACGGTGGTGTGCCAGTCGGCCAAGGCTGATCAGTCCACTTGCTCGAAATTGGCCCTGGAGCGGGCTCTATTGGCCTGACCATCATGGCAGTGCGGCCGTCGAGTCCGCCACCGCCGGGGCCGCCCGGGGTGCAGCACCACCCGCAGGAGCGCCCGATGGCCACCACGACCACGCCGACGACCACGCCCGAACCCGCCCCGGAGGCCGCCCGGCCCCCGCTCGCCGCCCGGGTGCTCGGCGACACCCACGCCCTGGGCCGCCGGATCCCGCAGCTCGCCGTCGGCCTCTACCTGTACGGCGCGAGCATGGCGCTGATGCTGCGCTCCGGCCTCGGCCTCGACCCGTGGGACGTCTTCCACCAGGGCCTGCAACGCGTCGCCGGCCTCTCGGTGGGCACCTGGGTGACCATCTGCGGCGCCCTGGTCCTGCTGCTGTGGATCCCGATCCGCCAGCGCCCGGGCGTCGGCACCGTCGCCAACGTGCTGGTGCTGGGCGCCTCGATGGACCTCACGCTGCGGCTGGTCGACGGCCCGCACGGGCTGCCCGCCCGGATCGCGCTGATGGCCGCCGCGATCCTGCTCAACGGCCTGGCCACCGGCCTCTACATCGGTGCCCGCCTGGGCCCGGGCCCGCGCGACGGCCTGATGACCGGCCTGCACCGGCGCACCGGGCGTTCGCTGCGGCTGATCCGCACCGGCATCGAGGTGACGGTACTGGTCGCCGGCGTCCTGCTGGGCGGCACCGCCGGGGTCGGCACGGTCGCGTACGCACTGGCGATCGGCCCGCTGGTGCAGATCTTCCTGCCGTGGTGCACGGTGCCGGGACCCGGGCAAACGCCCCGGAAGGGGTGAACTTCCGGGCGCGGAGTTGCCACGCGGCGTTGCCGCTCGTCGCGCGCCGGGGGTGGAACCTCGTAAGGTCGTCTCCGTGTTGGACGAGATGCGGATACGGGATCTTGGGGTCATCGACGACGCGGTGGTCGAACTCGCCCCCGGCTTCACCGCCGTGACCGGTGAGACCGGCGCCGGAAAGACCATGGTCGTGACCAGCCTCGGCCTGCTGCTCGGCGGCCGCGCCGACCCGGGCCTGGTGCGCAACGGGACCGGACGCGCCGTCGTCGAGGGCCGGCTGGAGCTGCCCCCCGGTTCCCCGGCGGCGATCCGCGCGGCCGAGGCCGGGGCCGAACTGGACGAGGGCGCCCTGCTGATCAGCCGGACCGTCTCCGCCGAGGGCCGCTCCCGGGCGTACGTCGGCGGTCGGGCCGTCCCGGTCGGGCTGCTCACCGAACTCGGCGAGGAACTGATCGCCGTGCACGGCCAGACCGACCAGCAGCGGCTGCTGCGCCCGGCCCGCCAGCGCGGCGCGCTGGACCGTTACGCGGGCGAGGCGGTGGCCGAGCCGCTGGCCCGCTACCGGGAGACCTACCGGAGCCTGCGCGAGGTCTCGGCCACCCTGGAGGAGCTGACCACCCGGGCCCGTGAGCGCGCGCAGGAGGCCGATCTGCTGCGCTTCGGCCTGGACGAGATCGCCGCCGCCGAGGCGGTGGCCGGCGAGGACACGGAGCTGGCCGCCGAGGCCGAGCGGCTGGGCCACGCCGACGCGCTGTCCTCCGCCGCGACCCTCGCCCACGCCGCCCTGGCCGGCGACCCGGCCGACCCGGAGGCACTGGACGCGGGCACCCTGCTCGCGCAGTCCCGCCGCGCCCTGGACGCCGTGCGCCACCACGACGAGCGCCTCGCCGGCCTCGCCGACCGCCTCAACGAGGTCGGCTACCTGCTCGCCGACGTGGCCGGCGACCTGGCCGGCTACGCGGACGACCTGGACGCCGACCCAGTCCGGCTCGCCGCCGTCGAGGACCGCCGGGCCGTCCTGGCCCAGCTGCTGCGCAAGTACGGCGGCCCGGAGAACTCCCTCGCCGAGGTGCTCGCCTGGGCCGAGGCCGGCTCCGCCCGGCTCGCCGAACTCGACGGCGACGACGACCGGATCGACCAGCTCGGCGCCCAGGAGACCGCGCTGCGGGCCGAGTTGGCCGAGCTGGCGGCCGAGGTGTCGGGCGCCCGGCAGGCTGCGGCCGGGCGTTTCGCCGACGCCGTCTCCGCCGAACTCGCCGAACTGGCGATGCCGCACGCCCGGGTGACCTTCTCGATCGCCCAGGTCGACGACCTGTCGGGGATCGAGGTCGACGGCCGCACCGTCGCCTACGGCCCGCACGGCGTGGACGAGGTCGAGGTGCTGCTCGCCCCGCACCCCGGCGCCCAGCCCCGCCCGATCGCCAAGGGCGCCTCCGGCGGTGAGCTGTCCCGCGTGATGCTCGCCGTCGAGGTGGTCTTCGCGGGCGCCGACCCCGTCCCCACCTACCTGTTCGACGAGGTGGACGCGGGCGTCGGCGGCAAGGCCGCGGTCGAGATCGGCCGCCGGCTGGCCAAACTGGCTGAATCCGCCCAGGTCGTGGTGGTCACCCACCTGCCGCAGGTCGCCGCCTTCGCGGACCGGCACCTGGTGGTGGAGAAGACCAACGACGGCACCGTGACCCGCAGCGGCGTCAAGGTGCTGAACGACGAGGAGCGGGTGCGCGAACTCTCCAGGATGCTGGCCGGCCTGGAGGACTCCGAGCTCGGCCGGGCCCACGCCGAGGAACTGCTGGCCGCCGCCCGGGCCCCGCGCCACCGCTAACGCGGGTCCGGCAACCCCCGGCTGGACCTGCTGCGACAGGCCCTGGCCGGGGCGTCCGACCCGCCGACAGGGCCGGGTGGCCCTTGCGGACGGAAGGTGACGCGCCCCCGGTGGCGCCGACTGTCCAAGAGGGCCGCCGACCTGGCATGGTGGCGGCTGGACACTGGCTTTCCAGTCCCGAGCGCCGCCGACGGGCAACCCTCGCGAAGCGGCGCGCGAACCTGATCGAGTCGGATGCGAGAGAACGTGGACCATTCCGCCGCCCGGGCCGCCGCTGCCACCCCAGAACCGGGGCAGCTGCACGTGGTACTCGTCCTGGCCGCCAGCACCGGCGGTATCGGTGCCCACGTGCGCTCCCTGGCGCAGGGCCTCGTCGCGCACGGCGTGATCGTCACGGTGTGCGCCCCGGCCGGCACGGACGCGCTGTTCGGCTTCTCCCGCACCGGTGCCAGGTTCCACACCGTCGACATCACCCCCACCGCCGGCGCCCGCAGTGACGCCGCCGCGATCGGCGAGCTGCGCCGGGCCTTCACCGGCGCCGACGTGGTGCACGCGCACGGGCTGCGCGCCGGGCTGCTCGCCGACCTCGCCCTGCGCACCGCAGGCCGTTTCCCGGGCCTGCGCCCGGAGACCCCGCTGGTGGTCACCTCCCACCACGCGCTGCTGGCCACCGGTCTGGAGCGCCGCCTGCAGCGGCTGATGGAGCGCCGGGTCGCGCGCGCCGCCGACCTCGTCCTCGGCGCCTCCTCCGACCTGGTCGCCCGGGCCCGGGAGCTGGGCGCCACCGACGCCCGGCTCGGCCCGGTGGCCGCCCCGCCGATGCCCGAGGGCCGGCTCGACCGGGCCGCGGCGCGCGCCGCGCTGCTCGGCGACGGCCCGGACCGGCCGCTGGTGCTGGCGGTCGGCCGGCTCGTCCCGCAGAAGGCCTTCGGGCTGCTGCTGGACGCCACCCGCGAGCTGTCCGTGCTGGACCCGGAGCCGCTGCTGCTGCTCGCCGGGGACGGGCCGGAGGCGGCCGGGCTGCGCGAGCGGGTCGCCGCCGAGAAGCTGCCGGTGCGGCTGCTCGGCTTCCGCACCGACGTGCCCGACCTGCTGGCGGCCGCCGACGTGGTGGTGGTCGCCAGTCGTTGGGAGGCCCGCTCGCTGGTGGTGCAGGAGTCGATGCGGGCCGGCGTGCCGGTGGTCGCCACCGCCGTCGGCGGGATCCCCGAGCTGGTCGGCGACGCGGCCGTGCTGGTGCCGGCCGGCGACCCGGTCGCGATCGGCCGGGCGGTGCGCGGGCTGCTGGCCGACCCGGCGGGCCGCGAGCGGCTGGTGGCGGCCGGCCGGCAGCAGGCCGAGACCTGGCCGGACGAGGCCGCCACCGTCGCCCAGGTGCTCAGCACCTACGACGAGCTGGTCCAGCGGGACTAGACCGCTAGACCGTCGCCTGTTCGACCCGCTCGGCCGCCAGGCCGTCCGGCTGGGCGGACAGGTAGGCGCCGCCGCAGGCGGTCAGCCGCAGTGCGGTGTCGATCAGCGGGACGTGGCTGAAGGCCTGCGGGAAGTTGCCGACCTGGCGCTTGAGCCGCGGGTCCCACTCCTCGGCGAGCAGGCCGAGGTCGTTGCGCAGCGCGAGCAGCCGGTCGAACAGCTCGCGCGCCTCCTGCACCCGGCCGATCATGGCGAGGTCGTCGGCCAGCCAGAACGAGCAGGCCAGGAAGGCGCCCTCGTGGCCGGAGAGGCCGTCGACGTTGTTGCCGCTCTCGTCGTGGGTCGGGTAGCGCAGCACGAAGCCGTCCTCGGTGGACAGCTCGCGCTGGATCGCCTCGATGGTGCCGATGACGCGCTTGTCGTCCGGCGGCAGGAAGCCGACCTGGGGGATGAGCAGCAGCGAGGCGTCCAGCTCCTTGCCGCCGTAGTACTGGGTGAAGGTGTTGCGCTCCGGGTCGTAGCCCTTCTCGCAGACGTCCCGGTGGATGGTCTCGCGCAGCTCGCGCCAGCGCTCCAGGTGGCCGTCGGAGGGGGCGTCCTCGGGGGTCTGCTCCAGCAGCTTGATCGTCCGGTCGACGGCGACCCAGGCCATCACCTTGGAGTGGACGAAGTGCCGGCGCGGGCCGCGGACCTCCCAGATGCCCTCGTCCGGCTCCTGCCAGTGGTCCTCCAGGTACTCGATCAGGCGCAGCTGGAGGTGGTGGGCGTGGTCGTTGCGGACCAGGCCGGTCATGTGGGCCAGGTGCAGGGCCTCGACGACCTCGCCGTAGACGTCCAGCTGGAGCTGGCCGGCCGCGCCGTTGCCGACCCGGACGGGCTGCGAGCCCTCGTAGCCGGGCAGCCAGTCCAGCGAGGACTCGGTGAGCTCGCGCTCACCGGCGATGCCGTACATGATCTGGAGGTTCTCCGGGTCGCCGGCGACGGCGCGCAGCAGCCACTCGCGCCAGGCCTTGGCCTCGTCGCGGTAGCCGGTGCGCAGCAGCGAGGAGAGGGTGATCGCGGCGTCGCGCAGCCAGGTGTAGCGGTAGTCCCAGTTGCGCTCACCGCCGATGTCCTCGGGCAGCGAGGTGGTGGGGGCGGCGACGATGCCGCCGGTGGGGGCGTAGGTGAGGCCCTTGAGGGTGATCAGGGAGCGGATCACGGCCTCGCGGTAGGGGCCCTGGTAGGTGCACTGGGCGGCCCACTCGTGCCAGAAGTCGGTGGTGGCGTCGAGCATCTCCTCGGCGTCCGGGGCCTTCGGCGCGTCCAGGTGGGAGGCCTGCCAGGTCAGCGCGAAGGCGATCCGCTCGCCGGCGGTGACGGTGAAGTCGGCGTAGGTGGTCAGGTCGCGGCCGTAGGTCTCGGACTCGCCGTCCAGCCACACCGAGTCGGGCCCGGCCACGGCGACGGTGCGGTGGCCGCCTCCGGCCTGCTCGACCCGGTGCACCCAGGGCACGATGCGCCCGTACGAGAAGCGCATCCGCACCGCCGAGCGCATCCGGACGGTGCCGGCCACGCCCTCGACGATCCGGATCACCTGGGGGACGGCGTCGCGGCCGGCCAGCGGGCGCGGCGGCATGAAGTCGATCACCCGGACGGTGCCGCCCTGGGTGTCCCACTCCTGTTCCAGGACCAGCGAGTCGCCCCGGTAGCGGCGGCGGTCGGCGGGCACTGCGGGGGCGGCCGCGGTGGGCGGCGGGACCCTCAGATCGGCGGTGTCGGTGAAGCGGGGGAGGCCGAGGGCGGGGGCGGCCGGGGTGGGGGGTGCCGCGGGGGTGGGGACTTCGGTCGCGACGGCTTCGGCCGGACCGATCCGCCAGAAGCCGTGTTCATCGGTGCCGAGCAGGCCGGCGAACACGGCCGGAGAGTCGAAGCGGGGCAGGCAGAGCCAGTCCACCGCCCCGTCCCTGCTGACCAGGGCAGCGGTCTGCATGTCCCCGATGAGTGCGTAGTCCTCGATACGGCCGGCCACGTGGATCTCCAGTTCGCAATGTGGTCACGACGCATCGGCGATCTGGGGGAGCGAACGGTCTGCGGGGCCGGAGCCCACCCCGGGACGTCCGGCCCGCCGAAGGGTGGTGGCGGGCCTTGCTGGAGTGTCCGCGCGGGGCTCGGTCGAGCCCCTGGGGTGGGAGGGGAGGAGCTGGAATACGGGGAGGTCCGGTCGCGCATCGGGGACCGGGAGTGTCCTGACCTCCCACGCCCTCCGCGTGCTCGTGCTGTCGGCGATGCGTCCGTGCAGCTTACGACGGACGAAAGGGGCGAAGCACGCGGGCGCAGCCTCGTGTGGCGCCACAATTCGGCGGAAATGCCGTGCATCGCGAGGACGCCGGGCAGGATGGTCCGGACGGATCAGTTCCGCCTGGTCCCAGTGGAGGGGCTGTCATGGCCCGAACGGAGTGCTCCGAAGTGGCCCGGTCCGGCCGTGGTGCGACCGGTGTGACGGCTGCGCCGGATGATGCGCCGGTGGTGCGCCCCGCGCACGCCCCCGGGGCGCCGCGAGCGGGCCGGAAGGCGTCCGGGTCGGGTCACTGATACCCTGGTATCCCGTGGACCGGTGGGATCAAACGCCCCGGACCAGCCGAATCGACGACCCCCCGAGTGCCGTGCACCGCACCGCCTCCCGTCGTTCGGCGAGTCGAGAGCATCCCGCCCACGTCACCTTCGACACGCGACCCACGGGAGCCCCCTCTTGGCACAGCCCCATTCCGGCAAGGCAGCGAACGGCCGCGCCGTGACGACCAAGCACCTCTTCGTCACCGGGGGTGTCGCCTCTTCGCTCGGCAAGGGCCTCACCGCCTCCAGCCTTGGCGCGCTCCTCAAGGCCCGCGGCCTGCGCGTCACCATGCAGAAGCTCGACCCGTACCTCAACGTGGACCCGGGCACCATGAACCCGTTCCAGCACGGTGAGGTCTTCGTCACGGACGACGGCGCCGAGACCGACCTGGACATCGGCCACTACGAGCGGTTCCTGGACACCAACCTGCACGGTTCGGCGAACGTCACCACCGGCCAGGTCTACTCCACCGTCATCGCCAAGGAGCGACGCGGCGAGTACCTGGGCGACACCGTCCAGGTCATCCCCCACATCACCAACGAGATCAAGTCCCGGATCCGCCGGATGGCGACCGAGGACGTCGACGTGGTGATCACCGAGGTCGGCGGGACCGTCGGCGACATCGAGTCGCTGCCGTTCCTGGAGGCCGTCCGCCAGGTCCGCCACGAGGTCGGCCGGGACAACGTGTTCTTCGTGCACGTCTCCCTGCTGCCGTACATCGGCCCCTCGGGCGAGCTGAAGACCAAGCCCACCCAGCACTCCGTCGCCGCGCTGCGCAACATCGGCATCCAGCCCGACGCGATCGTGCTGCGCGCCGACCGCGAGGTCCCGCAGGCCATCAAGCGCAAGATCTCGCTGATGTGCGACGTGGACGAGGAGGCCGTGGTGGCGGCGATCGACGCCAAGTCGATCTACGACATCCCCAAGGTCCTGCACGGCGAGGGCCTGGACGCCTACGTGGTGCGCCGGCTCGACCTGCCGTTCCGCGACGTGGACTGGACCACCTGGGACGACCTGCTGCGCCGCGTCCACGAGCCGCAGCACATCGTCAAGGTCGCCCTGGTCGGCAAGTACATCGACCTGCCCGACGCCTACCTGTCGGTGACCGAGGCGCTGCGTGCCGGCGGCTTCGCCAACAACGCCCGGGTCGAGATCAAGTGGGTGACCTCGGACGACTGCGAGACCCCCGAGGGCGCCCGGGCGCAGCTCGGCGACGTGGACGCGATCTGCATCCCCGGCGGCTTCGGCGACCGCGGCGTCAACGGCAAGGTCGGCGCCATCACCTTCGCCCGCGAGAATCGCGTCCCGCTGCTCGGCCTGTGCCTGGGCCTGCAGTGCGTGGTCATCGAGGCGGCCCGCAACCTGGCCGGCCTGCCCGAGGCCAACTCCACCGAGTTCGACGCCGCCGCCAAGCACCCGGTCGTCTCCACGATGGCCGAGCAGCTGGCCATCGTCGACGGCAAGGGCGACCTGGGCGGCACCATGCGCCTGGGCCTGTACCCGGCCAAGCTCGCCGAGGGCTCGATCGTCCGTGAGGTCTACGGCGGCGAGCAGTACGTCGAGGAGCGCCACCGCCACCGCTACGAGGTCAACAACGCCTACCGCGCGGACCTGGAGAAGACCGGCCTGCAGTTCTCCGGCCTCTCCCCGAAGGGCGACCTGGTCGAGTACGTCGAGTACCCGCGCGAGGTGCACCCGTACCTGGTGGCCACCCAGGCCCACCCGGAGCTGAAGTCCCGCCCGACCCGCCCGCACCCGCTGTTCGCGGGCCTGGTCAAGGCCGCCATCGAGATCAAGACCACCGCGGCCGAGTAAGTCGTCGGTCGTTCACCGGACGGCGGCCCCGCGATTCCCGCGGGGCCGCCGTCCGGCGTTAGATTGTGTCGCACTGACGAAAAGGGGAGAGCGATGGACGAGCAGCGCGACCAGGGGATCGCCGACGTGGCCGAGGAGTGGGAGGTCCGGGAGAGCCGGACGCCGTTCCAGGGCAAGGTCACCGGCGTGCGCAGCGAAGAGGTCCGGATGCCCGACGGCAGCTGGGCCCGCCGCGACTACCAGACCCACCCCGGCTCGGTCTCCGTGCTCGCCCTGGACGCCAAGCAGCGGGTGCTGGTCCTGCGGCAGTACCGCCACCCCGTCCGCCAGCGCCTGTGGGAGCTGCCCGCCGGCCTGCTCGACGTGCCCGGCGAGAACCCGTGGCACGCCGCGCAGCGCGAGCTGTACGAGGAGGCGCACTGCAAGGCCGACACCTGGCGCATCCTCGCCGACTACTACACCTCCCCCGGCGGCACCGACGAGGCGCTGCGGATGTTCCTCGCCACCGACCTCGCGGAGGCCGAGGGCGAGCGCTACGCGGCGCAGGGCGAGGAGCAGGAGATCGAGGTCGCCTGGGTGCCGGTGTCCGACCTGATCCGGCTGATCCACGCCGGGCGGCTGCACAACCCGACCCTGATCACCGGCACGCTCGCCGTGCACGCCGCGCTCACCGGACCGGACGGGCTGGACGGGCTGCGCCCGGCGGACTCGCCCTGGCCGGCCCGGCCCTTCGAGGGGTGAGCGAACGGCCCGTACGCCTCCTGAGCACCCTGCTGTTGATCCGCGAGGGTGATTTACCGGTTCGTACGACCGGATGTCACCTCGGCTGAGCCGGACGGTCGAACTACGCTTCGCAGACAGGGCGCCCGTCCCGGGCCGCCTCCGCTGAGGCCGGATGACGTCGGGAGTGGCACGGGTGGCGAGGAAGACGGCGACGATGGACCCCGGCCCCGACGCGCCCGTCGGGGCCGTTCCGGGCCTCGACCGGCTGCCGGCCGGGCCCGCACTGTTCGTCGGGCGGCGCACCGAGCTGGCCGCGCTGCGGGCGGCCGCCGCGCGCCCGGCCACCGGCCGCAGCCCGGTGCTGGTGCTGGCCGGCCGCCCCGGCTCCGGCCGCACCACGCTGGCGGTCCGCTTCGCCCGCACCGCCGCCGCGGACCACCCCGACGGCGTGCTCTTCGCGCGCCTGTCCGCCCCCGACGGCGGCCGGGTGACGCCCGCCCGGGCCGCCCGGCTGCTGCTGGAGCAGCTCGACCCCGAGGCCCCCGTGCCGCTGCCCGGCGCCACCGGGGACGGGCGGGACGAGCCCGCCTGCGTCGCGCTGCGCGAGGCGCTCGTGGGTCGCCGGGTGCTGCTGGTGCTGGACGACGTCCGGGATGCCGGGCAGCTGTGGCCGCTGCTCGCCGACGAACCCGGCTGCCTGGTGCTCGCCACCACCGCCGGGCCGCTCACCGGCATCGAGGACATCGACCCGGTGATCCTCGGCGGGCTCGACCGGCAGGCCTCCGGCGAACTGCTCGCCGACCTGGTCGGCGGCACCCGGATCTCCTGCGACCCGGTCGGCGGCGCCGACCTGGCCGAGGCCTGCGCGGCCCGGCCGGCCGCCCTGCGGCTGATGGCCGGGTGGCTGCGCGGCGACCCGAAGGCGGCCGTCACCGAGGCGGCGCGCGAGCTCACCCGGGTGGTGGGCGAGGAGTCGGCGCGGTCGGCGGCGCCGAAGGGGGAGGGGGAGAAGGCGGAGAAGCCCGTCCAGGGGCCGAAGACCGCCCAGGCGTCGACGCCCGGGAAGGCGGCGAAGCCCGTACAGGGCACGGCGTCGGGGAAGGCCGCGAAGCCTGTACAGGGCACGACCTCGGGGAAGGCCGCGAAGGCCGTTCAGGGGCTGAAGGCTGCCCAGGCGTCCACGCCCGGGAAGGCCGGGAAGGCCGCGACGCCCTCGGCGTCGGGGGAGAAGCCGGCCGAGGGCCCGGCGCCGGAGCCCGCCGCCGCCGAGACGGCCGGGGAGCAAGCGGCCTGGGTGAAGCCCGGCCCGGAGCCGGCCGAGCCGGTGCCCGTACCCGACAGCGACCCGCTGATCGGCGCGTTCACCCTGCTGTACGGCACCCTCCCGGCCGCCCAGGCGCGGATGCTGCGCACCCTCACCCTGGCCCCGGCGCAGACCGCCGACCCGCGCACCGCCTCCGCCCTGGTCGGCTGCCCGGCACCGGAGGCGGCTGTGACGCTCGCCGCACTGGCCGAACGGGAGCTGCTCGGCCAGGAGGCGCCGGCCGCCGACGGCAGCCCGCGCTACCGGGTGCCAGGCCGTCTCTACCCGAGGCTGGTCCGGCTGCGCGAGCAGGAGGACCGGCCCGCCGAGACCGAGCTCGCCCGGGCCCGGCTGCTGGAGCGGCTGGTCCGGCTCACCGAGTCGGCCCGCGCCCTGCTGGACCCGGCGGGCGGCCCCGGGCCGGACCCGCTGCCCGCCGCCCTGCGGCTGGGCTCGGCGGCGCACGCCCGGGAGTGGCTGCTCGGCGAGCGGGACCTGCTGCTCGGGGCGGTGGCCGACGCGATCGGCCAGGGCGACCTGGACGGCTCGGCGGGCCGGCTGGTCACCGCGCTGCTGCGGACCCTGCCGCTCACCGGCGCCGCCCCCGCCGACCTCTACCGGCTGCACGAACTGGTGCTGACCGTCGCCGAGCGGCACGGCCGACCCCGCCGGGCCTCGGCCGCGCTGCTCAACCTGGGCGACCTGCAGGCCGCCGCGGGCCGCTGGGAGCAGGCCGTCGCGCACTACCGGGCCGCCCTGGAGCACGCCCGCACGGCCGGGGACGAACCGCTCTGCGCCCGGGCCCTGGAGGGCGCCGCCGGCTGCCACCGCGCGCTCGGCGACGCGGTGCGCGCCGCCGACTGGTACGGGCGGGCGCTCGGCCTGCGGCAGTCGATGGGGGAGCCCGCCGCCGAGGCCCGGCTGCTCGCCCGGGTGGCCGAGGCGCACACCGCACAGCGCCGTTTCGACGAGGCGGACCGCGAGTACCGGGCCGCGCTGGCGGTGCTGCGCAGGCTCGGCGACGAGCGCGGCCGGGAGGCCGTCGGGGCCGCCCTCGCGGACCTGCGGGAACGCGTCGACGCCGGGTGGTGAGGGGTATTTCGGAGGTATTGTCGAAGATGCCCGGTTAACACACCTTTGGTGGGAAGATCGCAAGGGAAGCCTACGAACCTGCCAATGTGTTCGGCAGATTTATTCACTTTGGAAGGCTGACACGCCGACTGGGCTTCATTACACTCGAACTCAGTCGCGCAGCGATCCCCGCCCCGGGCTGCCCCGGAGGCTTCCCCACGTGCGCGTCGCCCGCCGGTCTTCTCCGGTAGGGACCCCCATGGCAAGAGGACGTGTTTAGCCGTGAAGGTCGGCATCCCCCGCGAGGTCAAGAACCACGAGTACCGCGTGGCCATCACGCCCGCCGGCGTGCATGAGCTGGTCCGCAACGGACACTCGGTCTACATCGAGGACAACGCCGGTGTCGGCTCCTCGATCCCCAACGAGGAGTACGTGGCCGCCGGCGCCACCATCCTCCCCACCGCCGACGAGGTGTGGGCCACGGCCGACCTGCTGCTGAAGGTCAAGGAGCCCATCGCCTCCGAGTACCACCGGCTGCGCAAGGGCCAGACCCTCTTCACGTACCTGCACCTGGCGGCCGACCGCGCCGGCACCGACGCGCTGATCGCCTCGGGCACCACCGCCATCGCGTACGAGACCGTGCAGCTCGGCAACGGCGCGCTGCCGCTGCTCGCCCCGATGTCCGAGGTCGCGGGCCGTCTCGCCCCGCAGGTCGGCTCGTACCACCTGATGCGCCCGGCCGGCGGCCGCGGCGTGCTGCCCGGCGGTGTGCCCGGCACCCACCCGGCCAAGGCCGTCGTCATCGGCGGTGGCGTCTCCGGCTGGCACGCGGCCACCATCGCCATCGGCATGGGCTACGACGTGACCCTGCTCGACCGCGACATCAACAAGCTGCGCGAGGCCGACCGCATCTTCGGCACGAAGATCAAGGCCATCGTCTCCAACACCTTCGAGCTGGAGAAGGCCGTCATCGAGGCCGACCTGGTCATCGGCGCGGTGCTGATCCCGGGCGCCAAGGCCCCGAAGCTCGTCACCAACGAGCTGGTCTCCCGCATGAAGCCGGGCTCCGTGCTCGTCGACATCGCCATCGACCAGGGCGGCTGCTTCGAGGACTCGCACGCCACCACGCACGCCGAGCCGACCTTCCAGGTCCACAACTCGGTCTTCTACTGCGTGGCCAACATGCCGGGCGCCGTCCCGAACACCTCCACCTACGCGCTGACCAACGCGACGATGCCGTACGTCGTCGAGCTGGCCAACCGCGGTTGGAAGGAGGCGCTGCGCCGTGACCCGGCGCTCGCCAAGGGCCTGAACGTGCACGAGGGCCAGATCACCTTCCCGGCCGTGGCCGAGGCCTTCGGCCTGGAGTCGGTCTCGCTGGAGAGCGTGCTCGCCTGATCCGGTGATCCAGTGATCTGCTGATCCGGCGATCCGCTGATCTGGCGATCCAGTGATCCGGTAGGCCGCCCGGCGGTCGTTCGCCCCCGACCCGATCCCCTCGGGCCGGGGGCTTCGCCGTGCCCGTGAACGGGTGGTTGAGCGGGCGGGTCGCTCTGTCGTCAATTTCTGTCGGTCGTGTCACCCCACCGCAGAAACGTTAGGGTCAACGGCCTACTCATCCCTTGACATCGGCCCGCCCGATAGTCGACACATCCGGCCCACTACCGTGGATTGTGTTGCTGCGAACGCCTTGAACGGCCTAGAGTCGCAAACCGTCGGCATGCTGCCACGCTGACGAATCGACATAGAGTCCTGGATGCCCAAGGAGGTAAGACGACTTGTGAATGAGTCGACATTTGCTCCCGGGGGTGGTCAGCCAGGACTGGCGGAGCGCACCGCCGGCCAGCCGAGTGAGGAGCCCGGGGCCCGGCAGCCCTCCGTGGGCTCGGCCGAGGTCGGCTCGGTCGCACTCCGTACCTTCGAAGCACGCCAGAACACAGCGCAGGTGACCACGGTGACCGATCACGACGCCGACTTGGCGGCCTACGGCCTGGCCTACGGCGAGTTCGCCTACGGTGCCTACGACGACCCGGACGCCGAGTACGAGCCGGACCCGGAGTACGCCGCCACGCTGGCCCCCGACGCCGCGCGCCAGCGCCGCGAGCGGGTCGGCCCGACCGGCCGCCCGCTGCCGTACTTCCCGATCCCCGCCCCGGTCGCCGAGCACGGCCCCGCGCAGATCATCGCCATGTGCAACCAGAAGGGCGGCGTCGGCAAGACCACGTCGACCATCAACCTGGGCGCCGCGCTGGCCGAGTACGGCCGCCGGGTGCTGCTCGTCGACTTCGACCCGCAGGGCGCGCTCTCGGTCGGCCTCGGCGTCAACCCGATGGAGCTCGACGTCACCGTCTACAACCTGCTCATGGAGCGGGGCCTGACGGCCGATGAAGTGCTGCTCAAGACGGCCGTGCCGGGCATGGACCTGCTGCCGTCCAACATCGACCTCTCCGCCGCCGAGGTGCAGCTGGTCAGCGAGGTGGCCCGGGAGTCCGCGCTGGCCCGCGCGCTGAAGCCGCTGCTGCCCGACTACGACTTCGTCATCATCGACTGCCAGCCCTCGCTGGGCCTGCTGACGGTCAATGCGCTGACCGCCGCTCACAGCGTCATCGTCCCGCTGGAGTGCGAGTTCTTCGCGCTGCGCGGCGTCGCACTGCTGACCGAGACCATCGAGAAGGTGTGCGAGCGGCTCAACCCCGAGCTGCGCCTGGACGGCATCCTCGCGACCATGTACGACTCGCGCACCGTGCACAGCCGCGAGGTGCTGGCGCGCGTCGTCGAGGCGTTCGGCGAGCACGTCTTCCACACCGTCATCGGGCGGACCGTGCGCTTCCCGGAGACCACCGTCGCCGGCGAGCCCATCACCACGTACGCGACCAACTCGGTCGGTGCCGCCGCCTACCGCCAGCTCGCCAGGGAGGTGCTCGACCGGTGCCGCCCCGCCGAGTGAGTCTCCCGGGGGCCGACGAGCTGTTCCGGACCACCGGCGGGATGGCGCTGTCGCCCTCCCTCGCGCCGCGTCCGGCCGCCGACGCAGCCAGAGCGGAGACCGCGCGGACCGTCCACGGCACGGACGGCGCCGAAGGCGCCGAGGACGCCCAGGACACCCAGCGCACCGGCGAGGCCGGGCGGCAGCCGTCCCAGGACCAGCAGCCGGCCGCCGGCGCACCGGCGGGCGCCCAGCCGCCCGCCCAGCGCTCCGCCTCGTCGGCCGGGCCCCAGGGCGCCGTACCGGCCGGCCGCCAGCACCCCGGCACCGCCGAGGAGCAGGCCGGCGGCACCGGGCGCGCCCGGCCGCGCGGCCGCGCGCCGCGCCGCCCCAGCGGGCGCGAGCGGCACGACGAGAAGATCACCGTGTACGTGTCCGCCGAGGAGCTCATGGACCTGGAGCACGCCCGGCTGGTGCTGCGCGGCGAGCACGGCCTGGCCGTGGACCGCGGGCGGATCGTCCGGGAGGCCATCGCGGTCGTCCTGGCGGACCTGGAGCAGCGCGGTGAGGCCTCCATCCTGGTCCGGCGGTTGCGCGGCCGCTAGGCCCCTTCCCGGGCGTCGGTAGTGCTTCTGGTGCTGCCGGTGCGGTGCCTCCGGTGCGGCGGTCCCGGTGTGGCGGTCCCGGCGCGGCATCCCTGGTGTGGCGTGTCGGCGTCCTGCGGTGTCGACGGCGTGTCGACGGCCCCGGGGGCGGGGCGGGCGGCCGGGCCGGGTGAAGATGGACCGTCATGCCGAGCACCGCCGAACCACCCACCACCGCCGTGAACGCGACCGAGGAACAGCCGCGGGGCGGTTTCCGGGTGCGGCTGGACAACTTCGAAGGCCCCTTCGACCTGCTGCTCAGCCTGATCGCGAAGCACAAGCTCGACGTCACCGAAGTGGCGCTGGCCACCGTCACCGACGAGTTCATGGCACACATCCGGGCGATGGGCCCGGACTGGGACCTGGACGCGGCGACCGAGTTCCTGGTCGTCGCCGCGACCCTGCTCGACCTCAAGGCCGCCCGGCTGCTGCCCGCCGCCGAGGTCGAGGACGAGGAGGACCTGGCGCTGCTGGAGGCCCGCGACCTGCTGTTCGCCCGGTTGCTGCAGTACCGGGCGTACAAGCGGGCGGCGGCTCTCTTCGGCGAGCGCTGGGCCGCCGAGCTGGCCCGACGCCCGCGCACCGTCGGGCTGGAGCCCCGGCATGCCGGGCTGCTGCCCGAGGTGGTCATCACCATCGGCCCGGAGCGGCTCGCGGAGCTGGCGGCCAGGGCCATGGAACCCAAGCCGAAACCCGTCGTGTACGTCGACCACATCCACAGCCCGCCGGTCAGCGTGCGCGAGCAAGCCGGGCTGGTGGTCGGGCTGCTCACCGAGCTCGGCGAGGCGTCGTTCCAGCGGCTGGTCGCGGACGCGCCGGACGAGCTGGTGGTCGTCGCCCGTTTCCTGGCGCTGCTGGAGCTGTACCGGGAACGGGTGCTGGCCTTCGAGCAGCCGGAGGCGCTGGGCGAACTGCTGGTGCGCTGGGTGGCGGAGGCGGACCGGGGCGCGGTCGAGGTGACGGACGAGTTCGACCGGCCGGTGGGCGAGCGGGAGCGGGAGGAGAGCCGATGAGTGGTGGGAACGGGAGCCCGAGTGGGGGCGGGAGCCTGAGTGGGAGCGGCGGGGGCGGCGGGGGCGGCGGGCGGCCGGTGCGGCGCCCGCTCGGGCTGCCGGGGCGGCCGCGGGCCGGGGAGTGGCTGGAGCCGGCCTTCGAGCTGCTGCCGGAGCCGGTGGCGGGGCTGCTGCCGGGGCCGGTGAATCCGGTGGCGGCGTCCGTGGGTGTCTCGTCGGAGGGCGAGGCCCGGGTCGTCCACCAGAAGTCGGCCCCGTCGACTTCCGGCGTCGGTGATCTGGTCGGCGTCGCCGATCTGGCCGAGGATGCCGATCTGGCCGAGGATGCCGATCTGGCCGAGGATGCTGATCGGGCCGAGGGTGCTGATTCGGCCGAGGGCGAGGAGGTGGCCGGGGCCGGACTGAAGGCCGAGCTGGAGGCGATCCTGATGGTCGTCGACGAGCCGGCCGGGGAGGAGCGGCTGGCCGGCGTGCTGGAGCGGCCCCGGGCGCAGGTGGCCGCGGCGCTGCGCGAACTGGCCGCCGAATACACCGCCCAGGGCCGCGGATTCGACCTGCGGCTGATCGCCGGCGGGTGGCGGTTCTACAGCCGGGACACCTGCGCTCCGGCCGTCGACCGCTTCCTGCTGGACGGCCAGCAGGCCCGGCTCACGCAGGCCGCACTGGAGACCCTGGCGGTCGTCGCCTACCGGCAGCCGGTGTCCAGATCGAGGGTTTCCGCCGTCCGCGGTGTGAACTGTGACGGCGTGATGCGTACCCTGGTACAGCGAGGACTGGTGGAAGAGGCCGGATCCGAGCCCGAAACAGGTGCGATCCTGTATCGGACGACGAACTACTTCCTGGAACGGATGGGGCTCCGCGGCCTGGACGAGCTGCCGGAGCTTGCTCCCTTCCTGCCCGAGGTCGACGACGTGGAAGCGGAGTCCCTGGAGGGCACGATGATCGCGGAGGCGGTCGCCGCCGCTGCCGTGAAGGCCGTGGACGGCAGTGGCGAGGCCGGTCGGGCTGCGCCTGATCGGTAGGGGGCGGTGAGGTCGGCCGAAACGACCGCACATCCCAGACGGTAACGACGTACGGACACTTTGATGCGTAGCAGTGGCAACGGCAGGAACGGCAGCGGCGGCGGCAGCGGTCGCAGCGGACAGGGCGGGGGCCGGGGCGGCGGCTCCTACGGCGGCAGCGGCAGCGGCCGCAGCGGCTCGGGCTCGGGCTCCGGCTCGCGCGGGGGTTCGTACGGCGGCGGGTCCGGCTCGGGTTCGCGGAGCGGCTCGTACGGCGGCGGGTCCGGCTCGGGCTCCGGCTCGCGCGGGGGTTCGTACGGCGGTGGGTCCGGTTCGGGCTCGCGCGGCGGCTCGTACGGCGGCGGCAGCGGTGCCGGCTCGCGCGGCGGCTCCGGCTCGGGCTCCGGCTCGTACGGGCGTGACAGCCGCCGGGACGACCGGCGCGACGACAACCGGTACCCGGACCGCCCGCTGCGGCCCGAGGAGCGGCGCTACGACCGCCCCGAGTACGGCGGCGGCCCCAACGCCACCCCCGCCCGCGGCGGCTTCTCCGGGCGTCGCCCCAGCCCGGCCCCGCGCCCGCGCCGTGAGGGCCAGGGCGCCCCGGGCGACCCGCGCCGCCAGCCGCAGCGCTCGCGCGAGCTGCAGGCCAAGATTGAGGACGCCGTCCTCGCCCGGCACGACAAGCCGGCCGTCAAGCTGCCCAAGACCTTCGGCGAGCCCGAGGGCGAGCGCCTGCAGAAGGTGCTGGCCCGGGCGGGCATCGGCAGCCGCCGCGCCTGCGAGGAGCTGATCGAGCAGGGCCGGGTCCAGGTCAACGGCAAGCTCGTCACCGAGCAGGGCAAGCGGGTCGACCCGCAGAACGACGAGATCAAGGTGGACGGCCTGACCGTCGCCACCCAGTCGTACCTGTTCTTCGCGCTCAACAAGCCGGCCGGCGTGGTCTCCACCATGGAGGACCCGGACGGGCGCCAGTGCCTCGGCGACTACGTGACCAACCGGGAGACCCGGCTGTTCCACGTCGGCCGTCTGGACACCGAGACCGAGGGCATCATCCTGCTCACCAACCACGGCGAGCTGGCCCACCGTCTCACCCACCCCCGGTACGGCGTGACCAAGACCTACCTGGCCGCCATCCAGGGCCCGATCCCGCGCGACCTGGGCAAGCAGCTGGCGCAGGGCATCGAGCTGGAGGACGGCTTCGCGCGCGCCGACAGCTTCAAGGTGATCTCCAACGTCGGCAAGAACTACCTGGTCGAGGTGACCCTGCACGAGGGTCGCAAGCACATCGTCCGCCGGATGCTGTCCGAGGCCGGCTTCCCGGTCGAGAAGCTGGTGCGCACGCACTTCGGCCCGATCGCGCTGGGCGACCAGAAGTCGGGCTGGCTGCGCCGTCTGACCAACCCCGAGGTCGGTCAGCTGATGCGCGAGGTCGGCCTGTAGACCGGTCGGTATATTTCTGTAGACCGGTCGGTATATTCCGGTCGGGCTATATAGACCGGTCGGTATATTCCCGCTGGAGTCTGTAGACCGGTCGGTATATTCGGGCTTCTGTAGAGGGCCTCCCCGTCGAAAGGCGGGGAGGCCCTCGGTCGTCCGGCGGGGGTGGGTGGGGTGCGAGGCGGGCCGCAACCCCTGGTCACGGCCTTGTCAGTGCCATGATCTGTGGCAGAGGATTGCCACCGGACCACCACCCGCCCAGTGGCGGGACTGCGCCAAGGCCGGCGCCGGTGGGGGGCGAACGGGGGAGACGGCGTCGTGTCGGATGCACCACTCAGCGCACTGGGACTGGCCGAGCCGGACGGACAGGTCTACGCGGCGCTGGTGGCCAATCCGCAGTCCACCGCGGAGGAACTGGCCGAGGGCTGCGGCCTGACGCTCCAGCAGAGCGTGCGCGCCCTGGACCGCCTGGCGCAGCAGGGCATGGCGACTCGGGCGCCGGTGGACCGGCAGCGCTACCTGCCGGTCGCCCCCGACGTCGCGATCGGCACCCTGATCGGCCACCGCGAGTCCGAACTGCGGCACGCCCGGGCCGAGATGCACCGCCTGATGGACGCCTTCCGGGAGGCCTCGCGGTACACCGATCCGGCGCACTCGGTGGAGGTGCTGACCGGTGGCGAGGCGATCGCGCAGCGGCTGGAGCACATCACCGAGACCAGCCAGTACCAGGTCCGCGGCTTCGACCGCCCGCCGTACATCCAGGATCCGGTGACCCCGATCCCGTTGCAGCGGCGGCGGTTGCGGGAGGGTCTGCGGCTGCGGACCGTCTACGACCGGGACGCGGTGGCCTGGCCGGGCCGGCTGGAGCGGAACATCCTGGCCGGGGTCGCGGACGGCGAGGAGGCCAGGGTCCGGCCGTCGCTGCCGATGAAGATGATCATTTCGGACGACCGGATGGCGATCATCCCGATCAGCGTGGGCGACAGCGTCCTCGACGCCGCGTACGTCATCCACCCCTCCGCGCTGCTCCAGGCGCTGGACACGCTGTTCGAGGCGGAGTGGGAGCGCGCCGTCCAGTTGCAGGCCGCGATCGGCACCGGGGACGCGACGCTGGAGCCGGAGGCCGACCACCGCAAGCTGCTGGGCCTGCTGGCGGCCGGCCTCACCGACGAGTCGATCGCCCGGTCGCTGGGCTGGAGCGCCCGCACCACGCAGCGCCGGTTGCAGAGCCTGATGCGCTCGCTGGGCGCCACCACCCGCTTCCAGGCCGGTATGGCGGCCCGGGAGCGGGGCTGGTTGTGAGCTGGCTGACCGGCTGGTTGTGACCGGGGCTGGTTGTGCACCGGGCCGGGTGGGCCGTCGGGGGTGGGCCGTCGGGGGTTGGGCGTCAGCTCCAGGGGGTGAGGGTGGCCCAGCGGCCGTCCGGGCCGCGTTCGACCTTCAGCAGGCCCTTGACGGCGGAGCGGTTGAGCCGTCCGTAGACGTGCGGGAACAGCAGGCCGGGGGTGGCCCCGGGCGGCGGTGCGCCGTGCGGGGCCTCCCACTTGACCATCGGTTCCACCTGTGACTCCTCGATCAGCAGCGCCATCAGCGGGTCGGGAGTGTCGGCGAAGAAGGCGTTGGCCACCGCGAGCGCCGTCTGTTCGTCCGCCGAGCAGTGGATGAACCCGTCGGTGAGCAGCGACGCGGTGGTGTACGGCCGACCGGGGTCGGACAGCCAGTCGTCCAGGGGTGCGAGGTGGAGGATCATGTTCCTGTTCTACCCGGTTTGGTCCTGAGCGGTCGTCACGAGCGGACCGGTGTTCGGACGGCGGCGGAGGCCGGGCTCCTCAGAGCCCGGCGACCTTGGCGGTGGCGGAGACCTCGTAGACGAGCGTGACCGTCCGACGGGCGCCGGGCCCGAGCGGGACGTCCCAGCGGAGGATGCCCTCGGCGTCGAAGGCGTCCGGCGACGGGGAGCACTCCTCCTTGCGCAGCCGCACCTCCACCGCCGACACCTCGGAGACCGGCACCCGCTCGCGGACCGCGACGACCTGCTCGTCCCGCTCCTCCGGGCCGGAGAAGCGGGAGAGGTGCAGCCGCACCGTCCGGGTGGTCGTCTGGCGGCCGGTGAGCCCGGCGGTGGCCTGGCGCTCCTCGGCCTCGCGGACCACCCGGTAGCCGTCCGAGCTGCCGAACGCCAGCTCGGCGTCGGCCCCGGCGGCGGTGAAGCCCAGCTCGCCCCGACCGGTGAAGCCGCTGCCGCGGACCAGCTCGACCGGACCCGCCAGCAGCGGGTGCCCGGCCGCGTTGCGGAACCGGACCACCTGGGTCACCAGCGGGGACAGCTCCGGCGCGCACGCGTACTCGCTGCTCGCCTGCCCGGTGAAGGCGCCGAGCGGCACCCGGTGCGCCCGGCCGTCGGAGGGCACGGTGGCCGGGGCGGGCGCGGGCAGCACCCGGACCTCCCCGCCGTCGTCCACCCCCGGCACCCCGGCGGCCGGGCCGAGCGCGCTGATCGCCTCCTCGCGCAGCTCCACCTCGACCGTGCGGCGCTCCTCCGCGGTGCGCTCGCGCAGCATCAGGACGTCCTCGGCGACGGCGGGCGGGTCGGTGGCGAGGGCCGAGCGGGCGGTGGAGAAGGTGAGCCGGACGCCGGTCCAGTCCTCGCCGGTGCGCTGCCAGACCACCGCCTCCGACTCCAGCCGCAGGCTCCCGCCGTCCAGGGTGGCCCGGTACGAGGGGCGCCAGAGGGCGCACGGCACCAGGTGGGTGACGGCCAGCCCGCTCGGGCCGGGCTGCGCCGCCTCGACGGTGAGCTCCAGGTGGGCGACCAGTTCGGCCGGTTCCTCCTCGGCCTGGTCGAGGGCGATCAGGGCCTGCGAGCGCTCCTGGTCCAGGCGGCGCAGCCGGGAGTGGGTGGTCCGCAGCTCCTCGCCGTGGCGCTCGCGTTCGGCGTCCACCCGGTCCAGTTCGCGGGCCCAGCGGGTGCGTTCGAGCTCACCGATCCCGGCGCCCTCGCCGATCTCGCGCAGCAGGTCGGCGGAGAGCTGGGCGAGCAGCGCCAGCCGGGCCTCCAGGCGGGCGCGGGTCTGGTCGGCGAGGCGGCTCGCGGTCTCCAGCTCGTGCAGCCGGTGGCGCAGCCGGGAGTCCTCCGGGCCGGGCGGCAGCGGGGCGCGGGGGATCCAGTCGCGGACGATCCGGGCGTCCAGCACGCGGGTGCCGGGGGCGGTGGTCTCGGCGCGCAGGGTGCGGTCGACGGCGAGTGTGGTGAGCGGGCCCAGGCGCAGCCGCTGGACGCCCGCGGCGAGGTCGACGGTGGCGGTGCGTTCGACCTGGCTGCGGTCCTCCAGGCAGGTGACGGCGGTGACGGGGAGGGGGATGGTCGTTCCGGTCATCGTTCAGTTCCTCCGGTTTCCACCGACGATGGCCTTTCCGGCCGGGATCTTGATCTGGTAGCCGCCGTCCAGCTCGGTGCGGCCGCCGGGCGGCAGCTCGACCCGCCAGAGCCGGGTGCTGGGCGGGCAGTCCGGCGTGGAGACCGCCGGGGCCTGCCAGTCGGCCCGCTCCTCGATCCGGATCTCGGCGTCGGAGGTGACCGGCACGCGCTCGCGGACCTCCACGGTGACGGTACGGCCGAGCCGGTTCGCCAGCTGGACGTGCACCCGGTGGTCGAGCACGGTGCTGCTGCTCAGCATGCCCGCGGTGGACTCGTGCAGCTCGGTGCGGCGCGCCACCTCGATGCTCTCGGTGACCCCGATGCCCAGGCTCCGCAGCCCGCCCGGGGCGAGGGTGGGCAGGGCGGCGGTGAGCAGGAACTCGTCGTCGACGGTGACCTCGACCGGGCCGGCCAGCACGGCGCGGTCGGTCCGGTTGGCGAGCACCAGGGTGGCGTACACCTTCTCCTCGACGGCGGGGACGGTGACGTACTCCGGGCGGACGGACACCGGGATCTCGTCGATCGTGACGGTGTGCCAGGTGCCGTCGGACGGGATGTCGGCGGGGGCGGTGGAGTCGAAGCGGTGGTCGAAGGAGCCCGCCGACTCGCGGGGCGGGACGGCGTGCCGGGGGAGCGCCAGGTGGCGTACCCGCTCGCCGCCGGTGCCGCCCGGGAGCATCGCCGCCGGCCCGTAGTGGTCGGCCTGGTCGGCTTGCTCGGCCTGGGGGTGCAGGGTGCCGCGGTGGGTGGCGGGTGCGTCGGGGCCGGCCAGGACGAGGCCGGGGTAGTCGAGCAGGGAGGCGTCCGGGGCGAAGCCGGTGCCGGGGGCCTCGGTGCCGCCGCCGCTTCGGCGGGAGCGGCGGGCGAGCGGGTGCAGGTCCGGCGGGGGTGCGCCGCCCGGTGCCACGGGGGCGGGCGGCGGCGCGGAGGCCTGGGGCATCGAGGCTTGGTACATCGAGGCTTGCGGCAGGGGGGCCTGGGGCATCGGGGCGGCGGCGGGCGCACCGCCGTATCCGGCGAAGCTGCCCGGGGCGGGCGGGGGCGCCGGGACGGGTTCGTCGACGTCCAGGGTGCCGCCGCGCCCGGCGGGGGCGGCCAGCCGGGCGGCGTCGGCCACGAGGCCGGCGTCGGCGGGGCGGGGACCGGCGGGCCGGGCGCCGCCGAGGCGGTTGAGCCGGGCGGTTGAGCCGTACGGGCCGGGCGCCGAGGCGGCGAGTGGGGCCTTGCGGCGCGGGGCCGGGCGGGCTCCGGCGCCGGCGTCGTCGTAGCCGGTGAAGAGGTCGGCCAGGCCGGCCGGGGGCTCGCGCCAGCCGGACGGCGGCGGGGCGGGCTGGCTGCGGCCGATCCGCAGCGAGCGGAGCCGGGGCAGGTCGGTGCGGCGGTCGAGGTCGGCGGTGGAGAGGGCGAGCCGGACGCCGGTCCAGTCCTCGCCGGTCTGCTGGGCGACGGAGGCGCGCAGGACGAGCCGGCCGGTGTCGGCGCCGTGGCGGTAGGAGAGGCGGTAGGCGGGCACCCAACGGGCTGCGGGGACGCCGTACTCCAGCTCGATGTCGAGCCGGGCGGGGGGCTCCTCGGGGGCCGGGGCGGGGGCGGGGGCTGGGGCGACGGGCTCCCGGGCGGGTTCCGTGACGGGCTGTGTGGTGAGTGCCGGGGCGGACTGTGCGGTGAGTGCCGAGGCCGGTGTGGTGGTGAGGGTGAGCAGGACGGTGGCGGCGGTCCCGACCGGGTGGGCGGGGCCGGCGGTGGACGCGCGGTCCAGTCGGTCGGCGGCCAACTCGCGCTCGTGGTCAGCGAGTTCGACCTCCCGGGTGAGCTCCTCGGCGCGCTGCTGGAGCCGGGTCAGGCGCTCGTCGACGAAGTCGGCCAGCTCCAGCCAGGCGTCGGCGGGCGTCCGCCGCAGCGGCTCCTCACGCCGCCGCTGCGGCGGTACGGCGCGCAGGGCGGAGGTCTCGGCGATCGCGGTCAGGACCAGTCGGCGGCGCTCGTTGAGTGCGCCCTGGCGCTCCATGGCCTCGTCCAACTCTCGTCGGAGCCTGGGGAGTTCGGTCGGCTCGTGGAACTCGGCGAGCAGCTCCAGCCGGGCCTCGGTGACCGCCGTCCCGCTCGGGCCGTCGAGCACCCGGGCGCGCAGCGAGCGGCCGTCCAGGGAGGAGGGCAGGCCGGTCAGCCGCAGCCGGCCGTCGGCCGGGAGCGGGACGCTGGCCCGGCGGCGGCACACCGCGCCCTCGGCGTAGACCACGACGGAGTCCAGGACCGACGGGTGGGCGGGGACGGCGGGGGGCTTCGGGGGCCCGGCCTCGCTGACGTGGCGGTCCTCGCCGTTCTGCTGATCGTCGCCGCTGTGCTGATCGTCCATGCGCAACCCCTTCGTTCGCGTGCCGTGTTCCGCGTGTCGCCCGCGCCGTGCCCGGGCGGCCAGTCTGCCCCGCTTCGGTGCGGGCGTCGCCGGATTTCGCGGGGTGCGGCGTGTGTGCCCGTCGGCGGGTCTGGTGGGTCTGGCGCGTTCGCGGTGCCTGTGGTGTTTGTGGTGCCTTGGTGCCTGTGGTGCCCGGCGTGCGTCCGCATGGTGTGGGACGGGGGCGGGGCCGCCGTGGTTGCCCAACGGGTGGGCGGTGGGGGCGTGGGTGGGGCGGATGCGAGAGGATGGGGCGCGGGTGCTCCCGGCCCGTGCCGGGGCGCCGACCGGACCGAGAACCGCGAAGTCCCGCGAGGCCGGGTGGCCCGGGAAGTCCCGCGAGGCCGGGCAACCCGGGAGACCCAGAACACGAAGCTCAGAACGCGAAGCCCAGAACGCGAAGCCCGAGAATTCGAGAAGGAGCGCGACCCGCCATGCGCACTGCCGTCGTCGTCGGTACCGGACTGATCGGCACCTCCGCCGCGCTCGCCCTGGCCGGCCGCGGGCTGACCGTCCATCTGGAGGACGCCGACCCGGATGCCGCCCGGACCGCCGCCTCCCTCGGCGCCGGCATCACCGATCCGGCCGACGGCCCGGTCGACCTGGCGATCATCGCCGTGCCGCCCGCCCTCGTCGGCAAGGTGCTCGCCGACTGCCAGCGCCGCAACCTGGCCCGCTGGTACACCGACGTCGCCAGCGTCAAGGCCGGCCCGCGCATCGAGGTCGCCGCGCTCGGCTGCGACACCGTCCACTACATCGGCAGCCACCCGATGGCCGGCCGCGAGCGCTCCGGCCCGCTGGCCGCCCGCGCCGACCTGTTCGAGGGCCGTCCCTGGGTGCTCACCCCCACCGACGACACCGACACGGAGACCCTCAACGCCGCCCTGGAACTGGTCGCGCTCTGCGGTGCGATGCCGATCGTGATGGACGCGGCCGCGCACGACCGGGCCGTCGCCCTGGTCTCGCACGCCCCGCAGCTGGTGTCCTCGCTGGTCGCCGCCCGGCTGGAGCACGCCGACGAGACCGCCATAAGGCTCTCCGGGCAGGGCGTCCGGGACGTCACCAGGATCGCCGCCTCCAACCCCGGCATGTGGGTCGACATCCTCTCCGCCAACGCCGGTGCGGTCGCCGACATCCTGGAGGAGGTCGCCTCCGACCTCGGGGAGACCGTCACCGCGCTGCGCGCCCTGGACGCCCCCGAGGAGGGCGAGCGCCGGGCGGGCGCGGCCGGGATCGAGGCGGTCATGCGGCGCGGCAACACCGGCCAGGCCCGCATCCCCGGCAAGCACGGCGCGCCGCCCACCCGGTACGAGACTGTGGCCGTGGTGCTCGGTGACCAGCCCGGCGAGCTGGGCCGGCTGTTCGGCGAGGTCGGCGCGGCCGGGGTCAACATCGAGGACGTCATCATCGAGCACTCGACCGGCCAGCAGGTGGGCTTCGTCCAGCTGTCGGTGGCGCCGGGGGCGGTCAAGCCGCTCACGGTGGCGCTGCGGGCGAGCGGGTGGAGCGTCCGGGACTGATCGGGCTGCGGGGGCCGGTCGGCTTCCGGGACTTCGGGTGAGGGGTTCGGCCGAGGGGTTCGGGTGAGGGGTTCGGTTGAGGGGGGAGCAGGGGTGATCATCGAGTTGCCGCTGGGCGAGACCCGGCACGGGTCCTACGGCCGGCCGGTGGACCTGGGGAACGAGCGGTTCCTGCGGGCGGTGGTGGGTGGGGACTTCCGGATCCACCACCGCAGCGTCGAAGCGCTGGTCGAACTGCCCCGGCCGACGCCGCCGGACCCGGAGCCCGCCGAGCCGGAGCCGACCTGCAGCCTGCTGGTGCGGGCGGCCCACGCCGCCTTCGCGGAGCACCTGCCGCTCAGCCTGTCGCCGGACGTGCTCTGGTACGCGGTGGTGCACGAGGTGGCCGTGCACGCGCGGATGTACGCGCCGAGGTACCGGGCGCTGTTCGGCGGCGCCGAGGGGCGCCGGGAAGCGATCGTGGTCCGCGACGACACCCTGGCGGCGCCCGGGCCGGACTGGTCGCGGTCGATCCGGCTGGTGCGGGAGCCGCTGGCGGCGGCGGTCGGGGCCGAGCTGGTGGAGCTGTTCCAGCCGGCGTTCTCGACGACCACGCCCGACGACGCCTCCTGCGCGCTGGTGGCGCTGATGGACGTGGTCAGCCCCTACTACGCCTTCCGCTGGGAGACCCGCTGCGGCATCCCGCGGATCCGGCTGGAGGGCACGGCCGAGGACTGGGCGCTGCTGGTGGCGCGGGTCGCCGGGCTGGCGGAGCGCTTCGACTGGCTGGCGCCGTGGTTCGCCGAACTGCGCCCGGTGCTCGACGAGATCGCGGCGACCGCGGCGGGCGGGGCGGTCGACGACGAGTTCTGGCGCTCGCTCTTCAAGTGGCGGTCGATGTCCGGCGGCCCACGGGTGACCGGCTGGCTCACCGCCTTCCTCGCGCACACCCAGACCCCTGACGGGCCACGGCTGCGCCAGTCCTTCGGCTGGCGGGAGGCGGACGCCAACCCGTACCACCGGGACTCCTTCGCGGTGAACGACTTCCCCTCGCACGTCTCCAAGGTGCCGTTCGTCTGGGACCTCCTCGGCCGCGAGATCCCGATGGCCTTCACCGCCGGCATCCTCGGCATCGAGTGGGACGGGGAGTACCTGCGGCCCCGGCTGGGCAACGCCGTCCTGCAGGTCCTGGGCCCCGACCAGGGCTGATACCGGGCCTGGAGCCGGGGCTGAAGCCCGGGGCTGATATCGGCGCCGGTACCGGGGCTGATCCCGGGGCCGAGGGGGGCTGGCAGGGGGCTGGTACTGGGCTGATCGGGTGGCGGAGTGGGTAGGGCGGCGGTCCATTAACCTTGAGGGAGACAATCCCCTGCCGTCTGCCTCCCCAGGCCCCGGCTTTCACGCCCAGAGAGAGGTTCGGCCCCGTGGACACTGCCGACCGAGCGCACGCCCCGGTCGTCGTCGCGATCGACGGACCCTCCGGTTCGGGCAAGTCGACCGTCTCGCGGGCGGTGGCGGCCCGGCTGGGCCTGAGCTTCCTGGACACCGGCGCCATGTACCGGGCGATGACCTGGTGGATGCTGGCCAACGACGTCGACGTGGCCGACCCGGAGGCGGTGGCCGTCGCGTGCGGCAAGCCGGTGATCGTGTCGGGCACGGACGCGGACGGTCCCACCATCACGGTGGACGGCCAGGACGTCTCCGGACCGATCCGCGGCCCCGAGGTGACGGCGCAGGTCAGCGCCGTTTCCGCGGTGCCGGCGGTGCGCTCCCGGCTGGTGGAGCTGCAGCGCGGCTGCGCCGAGGTCGCCGAGCGCGGCATCGTCGCCGAGGGCCGGGACATGGGGACGGTGGTGTTCCCGAACGCCACCGTCAAGGTGTTCCTGACCGCCTCCGAGCAGGCCCGGGCCGAGCGCCGGGCGGCCGAGCTGCGCGCCAAGGGCGTCGACGAGACGACCATCACCGCGATGGCCGCCGACCTCGCCCGCCGGGACGCCGCCGACTCCTCCCGGAAGACGGCCCCGCTGGCCCAGGCCGCGGACGCCGTCCTGGTGGACACCAGCGAGCTCACCCTGGAGCAGGTGATCGACCGGATCGCCGCGCTGGTGGAGGAGCGGGCCGGGATGTCGTCGGTCTGAATGGACGGACAGGTCCGAACGAACGGACAGGTCTGGACGGCCGGGCCGGTCTGAGGACCGGATCGGCCGGAATGATCGGGTCGGCCCGACGGCCACAATGGTCCGGACGACCGGAATGGCCTGAACGACCGGAATGGCCGGAACGGCCGAATGAGCTGCGGTGCCGCCGAGGTGCCGCGGAGACAACCATCGCGCTGCCCCGAGCGGGGCAGGTACGCACGGCGCGCCCCTGGGAAGGGCCGCGCCGGGAAACGGAACAGACGAACATGACCGCAGAGCACTCCGACACCGGCCACGGTGGACTGGACGCCGCCGACTACGCCGAGTTCATGGCCATCGCCGCCGAGGAAGGCTTCGACGTCGACGGCGTGGACGGCTTCGACGGCGCCGAGCACGTACCGCTGCCGGTGCTGGCCATCGTCGGCCGCCCGAACGTCGGCAAGTCGACCCTGGTGAACCGCATCATCGGCCGCCGCGAGGCCGTCGTCGAGGACAAGCCGGGCGTCACCCGCGACCGGGTCACCTACGAGGCCAGCTGGAACGGCCGCCGCTTCAAGGTCGTCGACACCGGCGGCTGGGAGATCGACGTCCTCGGCCTCGACGCGATGGTGGCCGCGCAGGCCGAGCTCGGCATCGAGCAGGCCGACGCGGTGCTGTTCGTGGTCGACGCCACCGTCGGCGCCACCGACACCGACGAAGCCCTGATCAAGCTCATCCGCCGGGCCGGCAAGCCGACCGTGCTGTGCGCCAACAAGGTCGACGGCCCGTCCACCGAGGCCGAGGCCGCCTACCTGTGGTCGCTGGGCCTGGGCGAGCCGCACCCCGTCTCCGCGCTGCACGGCCGCGGCTCGGGCGACCTGCTCGACGCCGTCATGGACGCGCTGCCCGAGGCCCCGCCGCAGACCTTCGGCGACGCCGCCCCCGGCGGCCCGCGCCGCATCGCGCTGATCGGCCGCCCGAACGTCGGCAAGTCCAGCCTGCTGAACAAGGTCGCCGGCGAGGAGCGGGTGGTCGTCAACGAGCTGGCCGGCACCACCCGCGACCCGGTCGACGAGATGATCGAACTCGCCGGCAAGACCTGGAAGTTCGTCGACACCGCCGGCATCCGTCGCCGGGTCCACCTGACCGCCGGCGCCGACTTCTACGCCTCGCTGCGCACCTCCTCCGCGCTGGAGAAGGCCGAGGTCGCGGTCGTCCTGGTCGACGCCAGCGAGACCCTCGCCGAGCAGGACACCCGGATCATCTCGATGGCCGTCGAGGCCGGGCGCGCCGTCGTCATCGCCTACAACAAGTGGGACCAGATGGACGAGGAGCGCCGCTTCTACCTGGAGCGCGAGATCGAGCGCGACCTCGTCCAGGTGCAGTGGGCCCCCCGGGTCAACGTCTCGGCCAAGACCGGCCGGCACATGGAGAGGCTCGTCCCGGCGATCGAGACCGCGCTGGAGGGCTGGGAGACCCGCATCCCGACCGCGCGGCTGAACGCCTTCCTCGGCGAGCTGGTGGCCGCCCACCCGCACCCGATCCGCGGTGGCAAGCAGCCGCGCGTCCTGTTCGGCACCCAGGCGGGCATCCGTCCGCCGCGGTTCGTGCTGTTCGCCTCGGGCTTCCTGGAGGCCGGCTACCGGCGCTTCATCGAGCGCCGGCTGCGTGAGGAGTTCGGCTTCGTCGGGACGCCGATCTCGATCTCGGTGCGGGTCCGGGAGAAGCGCAAGCGGAAGTAGGACGTCGTGATCCACCGGCAGTAGTCGGTGGGTGCCGGCAGTAGGTGTGGGCGAGGGCCCCGTCACGGTGGTGGCGGGGCCCTCGTCGTGTGTGCGGGGTCGTGCGGGTCGTGCGGGTGGTGCGCAGGCGGGCGGTTCAGTGGTGGTCGCCGTTGCGGCCCGGGGGGAGGGAGAGCATCTGGCGGTGGCGGCCGCCGGTGGGCGCGGCGGTGGCGACGCCGGTGGCGGTGCCCATCGCCGGGGCGGGGGCCGGGGGCGGCGCGGGCATCGAGTGCGGGATCGGGCCGAGGTAGCCGGCGGCCACCCAGCCCTGGCCGTTGGTGAACTGGGGCGGCGGGGGCGGGGTGTGCTGAGGGGCGGTGGCCGCCGGGGCGGCTTGGCCGAAGCCGTCGCTGGTCGGGGCGGCGGGCTCGGAGTGGGGGTGCGGCTGAGGCTGAGGGGCGCTGTGGCCGGTGTGGCCCATCGCGCTGTGGTGGGTTTGGCCGGTGGTGCTGTGGTGGGTTTGGCCGGTGTGGCCAGTGTGGCTGGTGGCGCCGTGGCCGGAGTGGCCGGTGGCGTGCCCTGCGGAGTGGCCGTGCTGCTGGCTCGGCATGAACTGCGGCAGGCCGGGCGGCTGCCCCCCGTAGCTGTGGAAGGCCTGGTGCTGGGGCGGGTACGGGCGCGGTTCGCCGAGCACCGGGTAGCCGTCGCGGACCGCGAAGCCGGTGAACTTCAGGTCCTCCTCGCCCGAGCGGTCGCCCGGGAGCGCGCGGAACAGCCGCCGGTACTCGGAGTACAGCTCGTCGTAGATCGGCGTCGTCGAGTGCGGGTGCTCCGCGTCGTACGACGGGCGCATGCCGGGGATCGAGCGGGGGGCGGTGGTGGACCGGCCGGGGGACGCGGAGACGTCGTAGCTGTACACACAGGGGCCAACGAGTGAGGGGTCACGGGGATGCGGGGTGCCGGGGACCGGCCGGAAGGCGGCTTGTGCTGAGGGAGAGGCCGCCTTCCGGCGGGTGCTTCGGCGGGTGCGGAGCCGGGGTGCGGAGCCCGGGCGTGGAGCCCGGGTGCCGACGGGTCGGGGCGCGGTTGGGGCTGGGTGCTGAGGGGGCGGGGGCGGGCGCGCGCCTGGGTCGGGCGCGCGGCTGGGGCTGGGTGCCGACAGGGCGGGTGTCGGCGGGCCCGGGTGCCGAGGGGCTCAGGTGCCGGCGAGGGGGAGGGAGGCGGCGACCACCTGACCCAGTGCCACCGCCCGCTCCAGCGCCTGGCGGAGCAGGTCCTCGCGCGGCTGGCGGCCCACCATCCCGGCCGGGACGGCGTACATGGTGACCTCGGAGAGCTGACTCGCGGCCATCCGCCAGGCGTCGGTGACCTGGAGCGGCTGGTGCGCCTGCCACCAGCCGGTGCTGCCGCCGGCGGCAGCGGGCTGCAGGATCGCGTGCAGCTTGCCCATCGCCACCAGGACCGACCAGCCGCCCAGTTGGTCCGGGGTCTCGTCGAGGTCGGTGATGGCCTGGAAGCCGGCGTCCTGGAGCAGGTCGAGGAACTCGTCCTCGCCCGAGGTGCTGCCGGGGCGCCCGACCGGGCCGGTCGGTTCGACGACCAGCGAGGCGTGTCCGACCTTGCCGTGCAGCACCAGCCCGCAGGTGATGCCGAGGATGGCGGCCTGGCCCGGCGCGCTGGGCTGGGCGGTGGGGGCGGTCGCCGGGGTCGGCGCGGGAATGGGCACCAGCGGGTGCGCGGGCGCGGCCGGGGCGCCGGTCTGGGCCTGGCTGATGCTGCGGACGGCGCCGACCAACTGCTCCTCGGCCACCGGCACCACCTGGGACGGGATGCAGCGGGCGTGCGCGAAGGCGAGTACGGCGGTCTCCTCGCCGACGAACAGGACGGTGCTGGTGGGCTCCGCGTGGGTGTCGCCGGAGGTGCGGCAGGAGGTGCATTCGTAGCTGTCGGGTGCGCGGTCGCCGCCGAGGAGGCGGTCCGCCTCGTCGTCGCCGATCTCGGACCGGACCTCGTCGCTGACGTCGAGCATGCGCGGCACAGGTTCTCCTCTGGTGGGTGCGGTTGGCGGTCGGGGGCGGATACGGGGAGGTCGCCATGACCAACGGGCCCTTGTGTCAGGCGTCACGGGTGGTCGACGAGGCTGACGGGAATTGCCTCTGATCCGACCGCGCCGCGTGTTCTCGTGGTCGCAATGTGTCGATGTCGGTGGCAGGCCTGCCGGAATGAAACCGTGAGGTGAGTCACGCCACCGTGATGTTTGATCTACGAATCGACGGCTAAAACGGGCATTTCGGGCAGGATTGTGCGGGTACTACCGCCGGTAACCCTTGGCTGAGCTGGGCAGACCGGTGGAGTTTTGGTTTCCCCGCCGACCGGCTCGTAGCTTCATTGGCGGCGCAACGAGCGCCACCCGGGTTCACCCCCGACGCACCGCCCCTCCGGCTCCCCGCCGGATGCGGCAGGTGCCCGCCGACGCGATCGCTCGAAAAGGTCGCCGGTGAGCGGCTGGGTGGCCGGGGCGGCAAGCGGCACGTCCGACACGTGCACGGTCGCCCGACGGACGCGGCAAGTGAACGCGGCCCTCTCCAGGGCCTGGTTCCGCATGCCCGCCCGGGGCTTTCGAGAGGAACCCCATGACCTTCCGTCACGAGACCGCCGCTGCCACCACCTCCACGGCCACCAAGCGCAACCGCGTCCGGATGGCTGTCGTGGCGGGCGCCGCTGTCGCGGCCCTGCCGGTGGCCGGCCTCGTCACGGCCACCTCGGCCTCCGCCGCCTCCGTCTCCACCTGGGACTCCGTCGCCCAGTGCGAGAGCGGCGGCAACTGGGCCATCAACACCGGCAACGGTTTCTACGGCGGACTGCAGTTCACCTCCAGCACCTGGGCCGCCTTCGGCGGCACCGCCTACGCCTCGCAGGCCAACCAGGCCACCAAGGCGCAGCAGATCGCCGTCGCCGAGAAGGTCCTCGCCTCGCAGGGCCCGGGCGCCTGGCCCGTGTGCTCCGTCAAGGCCGGCCTGACCAAGGGCGGCACCCCGGCCGCCGTCGACACCTCGGCCGGCTCGACCACCGGCTCGGCTGCCGGTTCGACCGCCGCCAAGCCGACTGCCCCGGCCGCCAAGCCGGCGCAGACCCAGGCTCCGAAGGCCGCCGCTGCGCCGAAGGCCGATGCCGCGCCGAAGGCCGCTGCCCCGAAGGCCGCCGCTGCGCCGAAGGCTGACGTCGCGCCGAAGGCCGCGCCGAAGAACGACGCCGCCAAGGGCGCCAAGGGCTGGACCGGCTCGAACGACGCCAAGCCGGCCAAGGGCGACAGCTACACCGTCAAGTCCGGTGACACCCTGAGCTCGATCGCCGCCGCGCAGGGCCTGGACTGGCACGACCTGTACAAGAACAACGCCAAGGTCATCGGTGGCAACCCCGACCTGATCCTCCCGGGCCAGACCCTGAGCGTCTGAGCACCTGGGCCTCTGAGCGTCTGGGCCTCTGAGCAACTGAGTGTCTGAGCGTTTGACACCGGCTCTCCGGGGTCTGCCGCCTGATGTCGGCTGTCCGACGTCCCCGGCCTGAGGTCGGTTCAGCGGGCCTCCCGGCCCCGGCGGTGTGCTGACACCACGGCCGCTTCTCCGCTGCGCGGGGGAGCGGCCGTTGGCGTTTCCGGTGCTTCCGGTGTTCCCGGCGTTTCTGGTGTGTTCGGCGCGTTCGGAGTGTCGTTGGGGAGGGCCGTGAGGCGACCGGCCTAGGGTCGGCTGCTGTGCTGCCTCCGTGTGACGAGCGTATGTGCCGGGTCGTGCTTCGACTGGGCGTCGCCGTGGTGCTGCTGGCGGGGGCGGCGGCGATCCCCTGGGAGCGGGCCGGTGCGGCGGCCCGGGTCGCGGACGTCGTGTGGGACGGCCTCGCCGAGTGCGAGAGCGGCGGCGACTGGCAGGCCGACACCGGCAACGGCTACTACGGCGGCCTGCAGATCTGGCCGCCCACCTGGGAGGTCGCTGGCGGCTTGCGCTTCGCCGACCGGCCGGACCACGCGAGCCGCCGGGAGCAGACGACCGTCGGCGAGGAGATCCTCCGACGGCAGGGCTGGGAGGCGTGGCCGGACTGCGCGCGGGAGCTGGGGCTGATCGGCGGATCGCCGACTCCCGGTGGCGGTCCGACCTCCGGCGGCAGCCCGACCCCCGGTGGCAGCCCGACCTCCGGTAGCGGTCCGGGCTCCGGAGGTGGCCCGGGCTCCCGAGGCCGGCCGGATTCCTGAGGCCGGCCGGGCTTCGGCCGTGGCGGTGCGGGAGGATGGTGGGGTGATCCAGGGCGAACTGTTCGGTGACCTGCCCGGTGCCGTCCCGGGCGGCCGGTCGGGGTCCGCTGCCGCGCGCGGGCGCGCCGAGCCCGCCCCCGGTGCCGTCCTCCTCCCCGGCTGGCTGGACGCCGATGCCCAACTGCGCCTGGTCGCCGCCTGTCGGGAGTGGGCCCGCCCACCGGCCGGCCTGCACGCCGTGCGGATGCCCACCGGCGGGATGATGTCCGTACGAATGGTCAGCCTCGGATGGCACTGGTATCCGTACGGTTATCGGAAGGACGCGGAGGACGGCACGCCCGTCAAGCCGTTCCCGCCCGAACTCGACCGCCTCGCCCGCCGGGCCGTCGCCGACGCCTACGGGACGGACGCCCGGCAGATCGCCGGCGCCGCGTCGTACGAACCCGACATCGCGATCGTCAACCACTACCCGCACGGCGCGAAGATGGGCCTCCACCAGGACCGCGACGAGCGGACCGACGCGCCGGTGGTCTCACTCTCGCTCGGCGACGCCTGTGTGTTCCGGCTCGGGAACACCGAGACCCGGACCCGCCCGTGGACCGACCTGGAACTGCGCAGCGGCGACCTGCTGGTGTTCGGCGGCCCGGCCCGGTTCGCGTACCACGGTGTGGTGCGCACGCTGCCCGGCACGGCGGATCCGGCGCTGGGTCTGGTCGGCCGGCTCAACATCACCGTGCGGCAGTCGGGGCTGGCGGCGGGGGAGGCGGGGGAGGCGGGGGAGGCCTGAGTCCGGGTGGGCGTTCGTCCGTCCGCCTGGTGACCGCTCTTCCGCTCTTCCCCTCCTGCTCGCTTACTCGTTCGAGTGAATCGGCTCCTTCGGCCCGGTGAGCGGGAATGACCCCGGTCGCCGGAGAATTCCAGTGGGTTGGAGAATTCGATCAGGACGGGCGCCGGAGCCGGGCGGAAGACCTCCGCCGGGGCCGTGGGCCTGGAGAGGAAGCGCACGCATGGGTACCCCCGTCGACGACCTTGTCGACCTGCTCGACCTGGAGCAGATCGAACTGAACATCTTCCGCGGGCGCAGCCCCGAGGAGGCGCTGCAGCGGACGTTCGGCGGCCAGGTCGCCGGGCAGGCGCTGGTCGCGGCCGGGCGCACGGTGGACGGCGACCGCCCGGTCCACTCGCTGCACGCCTACTTCCTGCGCCCCGGGGTGCCCGGCGTGCCGATCGTCTACCAGGTCGACCGGATCCGCGACGGCCGTTCCTTCACCACGCGCCGGGTGCTCGCCATCCAGGGCGGCCGGTCGATCTTCGCCCTCACCGCCGACTTCCACCGCCCCGAAGAGGGCGGCATCGAGCACCAGCACCCCATACCGGACGTCCCCGCGCCCGAGGACCTGCCCAGCGCGCTGGAGGAGGTCGGTTCCCGGCTCGGCGAACTCCCCCCGTTCATCAGCCGCCGCCAGCCCTTCGACATCCGCTACGTCGACCGGCTGCGCTGGACGAAGGAGGAGCTGGCCGGGGTCGAGGCGCGCAGCGGAGTCTGGCTGCGGACGGACGGCCCGCTGCCGGACGACCCGCTGATCCACGTCTGTGCCCTCACCTACGCCAGCGACATGACGCTGCTCGACGCCGTCCGCGCCCCCGTCGAGCCGCTCTGGGGCACCCGGCACTTCGACATGGCCTCGCTCGACCACGCGATGTGGTTCCACCGCCCGTTCCGTACGGACGACTGGCTGCTGTACCAGCAGGAGTCCCCGATCGCCCACGGCGGGCGCGGCCTCGCGCGCGGGCAGATCTTCGACCGGAGCGGGCGGCTGGTGGTGTCGGTGGTGCAGGAGGGGCTGTTCCGGCCGTTGGGCGCCGGCAGCTGACGGGGTGGGCGAGTGGGCGAGTGGGCGCGTCGGGTGCTGGGTGCCGGCGGCCGGGTGTCGGCCGAGCGGGCCGGCCTTCGTCCCGGCGGGCGTCGTGTCCGTGGTGTTGCCGTCGTGACGCCGTGTTGCCGTCCTGTGGCCGCCCTGTGGCGGTTCCGGCAGGCGGGAATGATCCGTCCGGGTGCGCGGCGTTGTGGTGGGTGACCGAGGTGGACGGCCCGAACAGCGGGCCGCCCGAGGACCGCAGTGGGAGGGTGTACCGATGACGGCTACGGCCGCGGAGGACTGGAAGCGCTGGAGCGATGGCCGGGCGGCGTCGGTGAGCTCGCCACACGGCCAGCTCGCACTCACCGGCACGCACTGGTTGGAGCCCGGACCCGTCGAGATCGTCGGCCTGCCCGGGCACTGGTGGGCCGACGCCGAGGGCGTCCGGGTCCGGGCGACGGCCGCGGACGGCATCACCGTCGGCGGCGCCGACGGGCCGGTCGACGGCGAGGCGCTGCTCCGTCCCGACACCGATCCGGCCGCCGACACCGCCACCCTCGGCGACGTCCTGCTCGTCCCGATCGAGCGCGAGGGCGAGCTCGCCCTGCGGGTCTTCGATCCGGCCGCGCCGCGCCGGACGGCCTTCGCGGGCATCTCCGCCTACCCGTACTCGCCGGAGTGGGCCGTCCCCGCCGTATTCACCCCGTTCGAGGAGGACGGCGCCCAGTCCGTGCTCGTCCCCAATGCGGACGGCAAGGAGCGTCCGCTCGCCGTCACCGGGCAGATCGCCTTCACCGTCGCCGGCGAGCACCGCGAGCTGACCGTCAGCCGCTCCGGCGACCGCCTCACCGGCGTCATCGCGGACGCGACCAGCGGCATCGGCACCTACCGCTTCCGCTTCATCACCCTCCCCGCCCCGGACGCGGACGGCCGCACCGTCCTCGACCTCAACCGGGCCTACCTGCCGCCGTGCGCCTTCGCCGACCACTTCATCTGCCCGTTCCCGCTGCCGGGCAACCGGCTCGACTTCGCGGTGGAGGCAGGGGAGAAGCAGGTCCTGACCAGGTAGGACGGGCCGCTGTCCGGCCCCGGTGCGGGGAGCGGGGAGGCCGGGGCGGACCATGGAGGGTTGTGTCGACCAATCATCCTGCCAATCCCGCCCCGGCGTCCGATCCCGCCCCGACGCCTGCCCCTGCCTCGGCGCCTGCCCCTGTCCCGACGTCCGATGCCGCCCCTGCCGCTGCTCCGGCGGAGGAGCCGCCCTCCGACGTCTCCGCTCCGTCGGCCGGAACCGAGACCCTCCCCTGGTACCGGCGGGCCTTCGCCGACCTCAGCCCACTGCGCGACCACCCCGACTACCGCCGGGTCTGGTTCGGGCAGGCGGTCTCCTCCATAGGCCAGCAGATGACGGCCGTCGCCGTCTCCGTCCAGGTCTACGACGAGACCGGCTCCGCCTTCGCGACCGGCCTGGTCGGCCTCTTCTCCTTCTTCCCGATCGTCGCCTTCGGCCTGTACGGCGGCGCGATCGCCGACACCGTCGACCGGCGCAAGCTCGGCCTGATCGGTTCGGCCGGGCTCGCCGTCGTCTCCGCCGTCCTCGCCGTGCAGGCACTGGCGGGCCTCGGCCAGGTCGCCGTCCTCTACGCCGCCGTCGCCGCCCAGGCCGGCTTCTTCGCCCTCAGCTCGCCCGCCCGCTCCGCGATGATCCCCCGGCTGGTCCCCAGCCACCAGCTCCCCGCGGCGAACGCGCTGAACACCGTCAGCATGAACCTCGGCCTCACCGTCGGACCCATGCTCGGCGGCGTCCTCATCGGCGCCTACGGCACCCAAGCCGCCTACCTGGTCGACACCGTCGCCTTCGCCGGCACCCTCTACGCGATGTGGCGCCTGCCCGCCATGCGCCCGCTCGGCGACCGCAAGGGCCGCGCCTCCGTCCTCGACGGCCTCCGCTTCCTGCGCGAGCAGCCCAACCTGCGCACCAGCTTCCTCGCCGACCTGGCCGCGATGATCTTCGGCATGCCGCGCGCCCTCTTCCCCGCCATCGCGGTCACCTTCTACGGCGGCGACGCCCGCACCGTCGGCCTCCTCGTCGCCGCCCCCGCCGTCGGCGCCCTCACCGGCGCCCTCTTCTCCGGCTGGGTCGGCCGCATCCACCGCCAGGGCGTCGCCGTCCTCGTCGCCGTCGCCGCCTGGGGCCTCGCCATCGCAGCCTTCGGCGCGCTCCACAACCTCTGGCTCGGCCTCCTCCTGCTCGCGGTCGCCGGCTGCGCCGACACCGTCAGCATGATCTTCCGCAACACGATGATGCAGGTCGCCGCCCCCGACGAGATGCGCGGACGCCTCCAGGGCATCTTCATCGTCGTCGTCGCCGGCGGCCCCCGCCTCGGCGACTTCGAGTCCGGCGCCGTCGCCGCCCTCACCAACCCCGCCACCTCCGTGATCACCGGCGGCCTCGCCTGCGTCGCCGCCGTCGTCCTCCTCGCCGCCCGCCGCCCCGCCTTCCTCACCTACGACGCCCGCCACCCCACCCCCTGACCCGCCCCTGACCCACCCACCCTCAACCCGGCAGCGAGCACCCCTCCACGTGCTGTATTGTTTTCCACGTCGCCGGGACAATCGGAGACAAGGTCGAGAAGCCCACAGCAGAGCCCCCCAGGCCCCGCTACTGGGCACCGAGACCGCGGGACGTGGCGCAGCTTGGTAGCGCACTTGACTGGGGGTCAAGGGGTCGCAGGTTCAAATCCTGTCGTCCCGACTGTGAAGTCGGTTGTGAGAGCCGGTACTTGGGAAACCGAGTGCCGGCTCTTTCTGTTTTTGCGTCAGCTGGTGGTCGCACGGTGGTCGCCGGGCCACATCGGCCAGGGCGCGGACGGTTCTTCTGTTCGCGCCTGCTGGTATGCGGGCAGTTGCGGGCGCGGGCGCGGGCGCCAGGGGCCGCTGGGCGCGGCAGACGGGGTGTCCGAGGACGGTGTGGTCGGCGTAGATGTTCGCGGTCGTCGACAGAGTGCGGTGGCGCAGGGTCTTGGAGATCACGGGCAGGGGCACGCCCGCGGCCAGGGCGAAACTGGCGGAGAGGTGGTGCAGGTCGTGCAGGGCGATCGCCTCGCCTTTGCGGATGCCGGTGCCGATCATGAGGTTGGCGAGGTCGGCGTAGAGAGGGTCGGAGCCCCCGCTCCGACCGGCCTCGACCGGCCCCAGCGTCGACACCAGCAGTTCCACCGTGCGACGCTGCGGCCGCTCCCGGCGGCCCCGCTCCGGATGCCTGATGGACCTGGCGGCCAACCCGGCTACCTCGGCCGGCTCAGTGCAGCGGCCTGGCGAAACCCAGTAGAGGCTCACCGAATGCCCTCACTCGACCACCCCCGCAGCGCACTACCCCCGCTATTTCTACTTGCGGGTAACCCGTCAGGATCCTGCCGGAGAGATTCGGCCGGGTTCTGAGGACCGGGCGGGCGCGCAGGTTCTGTCCGTACAGGATCGGTACCACCCGCAGATGGGAAGCTTGGGCATGACATGGTGTGTGTGAAGTCATCAACCGCCACCATCCCTCAAGGAAGAGGTTCTGCATGAGCAGCGACGTGGAGTCATCTGAGAACCCCAAGAGCGCCGAGAGTGCCGAGAGCCCGGAGGTCACGGGGGCTGCCGAGGCTCCCGCGCCCGCCGCCCAGGACGACGTCAAGGCCCGGTTCCTCGCCGCTCTGGAGCGCAAGCGCGGCGCCAAGTCCGATAGCGCGGCCGGCGGCCCGAATGGCGACTCGAAGATCCACGGCGCCCACGGCGCGGTGGGCGGCAAGCGCAACTTCCGCCGCAAGAGCGGTGGTTGATCAGCCCGGTTGACGCCGGGGGCCGCCAGGCCTGGTCCTGACCGGGCGGCCGTAGCTGTACGCGACAGGCAAGGTCTTCGTTCGAGTGTGTCGGGTGCGGGGCCTTGCCTGCCGGGGATCGGCAGGGTGCCTGGAGAAGGCGGCGCCGGGTGCCGGCCTCGGAGCCCGTCCCGCCGAGCACCGCCGCCCGTGACAGTGGGGCCGACTGAGCGTGACTCTGTCGGGGATCTTGGCCGCTGCCGTGTCAGCTCTGTGCACATGATGCAACCAGTCGACGAGCAGACGCAGTCAAACGACCTGTCCGTTCACTCCGAGGGGTTCGGCCACTGCTACACCACATCGCTGCGCTGCCGGCCACCACGGCGTCCGTGAACCTCACCTCCCCACCTGGAGGGCGTCATGACTCCGGGGAAGGGGCTGATCCAGGTGCGGCTGGCCTCGGTCTTGGGCCCGCCGGGATGGAGCCGCCCGTTGTTGACGGCGGCGAGGGTCCAGCGGACGTAGAGCCTGCGGTCCATGAGGTGGACGTCGGACCAGTGGAGGGCGAGGATCTCACCGCGGTGCATGCCGGTGCCGAGCATCACCTCGAACAGGTCGGTTAGCTGATCGGCGTACTGTTCGGCGCCGTGGCGCAGGAAGGTGGCGGCCTGTTCGGGGGTCCAGCAGGTGCGCTCGGCGGCGCGGGGCCGGGCGGGGGCGGAGCGCTTGGCGGGGTTGTAGCGCAGTCCGCCTCCGACGCCACGAGGCCGGTGCCGCCCGGTAGTCGCCGCGGCCGGACGGCACCGGCCTCGTTGATGCTGCTTCCAGTGCTGTGCCCAGGATGGGAACGCTTGCTGACCCGAGCCGAAGTGTGGCCGACGCCTCCGCCATGGAAGGAGGGCGACCTGGACGGGGGCGGCGTCTTCGCGGCCGAGTAGGAAGGGCCGCCCCGGGGCGGCCCGGAGCTGTCACCTGGAGGTCGGCGGCTTCGGCCACGTTGTTCCGTCTGCGGCGGCCGTGAGGATGTCTCCGAGGCGGAGCCAGGCGTTGGGGCCGGAGTTGCCGATCGGGCTGTCGGCGAATCGCTGCCAGGCCTGGTGGTCGTCTCCGAGCGCTGCTTCCACCAGGGCGATCACTGTGGGATGGGTGCTGTTGTAGTGGTGCCCGCGTGCTTTGAGTGCCGTCCAGGCGGGCAGGGCGAGGATGGTCTCGCTGGGGCAGTCGGGTAGGGCGAGGATCTCCCGGGCCCATGCTTCGCGGTTGCTGGGGTTGCCGCCAAGCCTGTGGCGGAGCTCGCGGGTGAGCGTGTGGACGGCGCGCTGCGGATCGGAGTGGCGGGTGAGGACCGAGGTGAATGCCGGTTCGCTGCGGTGGCCGTGCCAGGCGAAGGACAGCAGTGCCTTCTCCACGAGTGCGTCGTCGCCGACGTGCCGGTCGAGGTACGCGTCGAGCACCACTGCGGTGACGGCGGACAGGCTCCGCACCGTCACCTCTTCGGGATCGCCGAGGGCCCCGCGACGGGTCGCGGGCGGCTGCGGGGCGGGGTCGGCGACGATCCGCGTGATCGCGTCCAGGAGTTCGTCGAACTGTCGCCGGTCGTCCTGGGACTTGTAGTCGTACGACTGGAGGCCGGACCGGCCGCGGCGGGCGTCGCGGATCACCAGTCGGACGGTCGCTTCGACGGCGGGCGTGAGTTCGGGCAGGTGGACCAGCATGGCGTGGATCCAGCGCAGGTCGGCCGCCCTGCTGATTCCGTAGAGGTCCTTCGGCTTCCACGTTCGGAGGGCTTGCACGGCCGTTTCGGCGAAGTGTCGGCCCAGGTCGGCGAGTTCGTCCGCATGGCTCTGCCAGGCGTGGGGATCGCCGTAGGCGGGCTTGGCCTCGGCGGGGTTCAGGACGAGGCGCCACCGTCCGTCGGCCGCATGGCTCACCCAGGAGACGGCGGAATCGGTGCCCCAGTCGGTGTCGAAGCCGTCGTCCCGTAGGTGCAGGAACTCGATGTCCCTTCGATCGGTCTCGTCCAGGGCGGAGAGCTCGGCGGCGAAGTGCTGCCGGGCCTCCTCCTTCGAGGAACCCTCCTGGAGGAAGCCGCAGATCCGGGTCGTGAGCATGGCGGCGCCGAACCTGAAGAGGTCATCCAGCGCGATCTGCCTAAGGAGTTTCGGCTCGACCGTCCACGGCACGCTGCCGAGCAGTTGGTCGCGGATGACCCGGTTCGCCGTGGTGCCGGCGGTCCTGTCGATGAGCTGGGAGTGTCGGTCGGAGTGCCGTTCGAGTACGGCCGACCACATGCGGCCCCACGCGTCGAACGCTGCCCTGATCCGGTCGGACCAGGCGCCGGAATCCTCGTCCTCCAGACGCGTGCGGTCGAGGCCGTCGGGCAGGAGAGCGACAGCGGCTTCGAACACGGCGTCGTGGAGGCGTCCCGTACGCAGAACCACCTGTGCGGACGTTGGCTCCTTGAGCAGTTCGGGTGTCATGTGCGGTGGCTGCGGCACTCGCCTGCGCAGTTCGTCGGCGACGGCCGCGCAGAGGTCGGCCGGCCGGTCGGCGGTGCCGAGGGAGCCGAGCCGGCGGTCGGAGCAGCGGTGCAAGGCGTCGGCCCGCAGGGCCGGGTCGCAGTCGGGGTGGATGAGCGCGAGGACCACCAGCGAGGTCGACCCGGTCAGGTACTCGTATTCGCTTTCGGTCTGCCGTAGCCCGTTCGTCACCGCGGCCTCCAGCAGCCAGGCGGGTGCCGAATCCCGGTAGGGCTTGTCGAGCAGCGCGGCGAGGAGTGGTCCGCCCTGCTGACTGTCGGCGACGGCACGGGCCTGTTCGGCTGCCATCCGGGCCGCGGCGGACCCGGCATCGGCACCGGCCGCGACAGTGGCCAGGAACTCCACAGGCAGCCGGGTTTCGTCAGTGGCCATTCCTTGCTTCCCTCTCCCCAGTGACTGGTCGAACTCCATCCTGCTCCATCGGTCGGACAATCCGGGGACGAACGGAGACGAGGAGGGCCGGGGCCCAGGGCGGGCCGTACCGGTTTCGTCGGGGGCAACTCCTCGGTGCCTCCGGTGCCGTGTCGGACAGGACCAGGTCCGGACCGCCGACAGCATCGGCGGAACCAGCGAGCGGCTTGGCCGCGGGCTCGCGGGGCGGCTATGGCCGGGGCCGGGTGAACACCCCCTGCTCGGTCTCGGCCGGGATCCCGCGCTCGACCAGCCGCTTGAGTTTCAGACGGACGTTGTTGGCGTTGGGGGCGCGATCTTCTGGGGAGGGGAAGCGGAACCGGATCCGGCTGTGGGCAAGCGGGCTGGTGCGCGCCCGTGGTGGGGTTTGGCAGGCTACCGTGGGGCCGGACGCGAGGGTGCGGCGGTGCTGGTCGGGTGCCGCGATGGACCAGGGGGTGTGGGGTGTTGGAGCCGGTGTCGCTGTCGGCGGTGGCCGCTGTTTTCGGCGCCGTGGGTGCGAGCGTGGCGAACGAGGCCGGTAAGTGGGCCTGGGAGTCGGCGGGTGCGTTCGTCCGCCGGGTGACGGGACGGGATGTGCCGGCGCCGACCGATGCCGCCGAACGGGCCACTGTGGCGCAGCTGTTGCTGGATGCGGCCGAGTCGGATCCGGCGCAGGCCAGGGCGCTTCGGGCCTGGCTGGGCGGCCAGGGCGGGGCCTGGTCCGGGCCGTTGGCGACGCCCTCCCTACTGCCGCCCTCCGACCGCTTCTTCACCGACCGGCGCAAGGTGTTGGCGTTGTTGGACAAGGAGGCCGGACGGAAGGCGGACGGCACGCCCCGCGTCAGCGTCCTGTACGGACCGCAGGGGATGGGCGTGAGCACCGCGGCCGTCCACTGGGGTGCGCAGCAGCGGAAGCGGTTTCCGCACGGGCAGCTCTACGCGGACCTCTCCGGCGGGTCGCTGGCCACCGCACCCGATGCGGCCGCCGTGCTCCGGCAGTTCCTGATCCACCTCGGCATGCCGGCGGACCGGGTTCCGCCGGCCGCGCAGGACCGGGTCGAGCGGTTCCGGTCGCTGGTCGCCGAGCGGCAGCTGCTCGTCGTGCTGGACCACACCCGGTCGGCGGCCCAGGTCCGGCCGTTGATCACCGCGGCCCCGGGCGTCGTCACGGTCGTCGTGGCCCGGCGTCCGCTCACCGGTCTCGACGCCGTCCCGATCCCGGTGGGGCCGCTGTCCGACAAGGACGCCAGGCGGCTGCTCACGGACCTCGTGGGGAAGGAGACCGTCTCAGCCGCCGGCCCCGCCCTGTCGGGCGTCCTCGAACGGTGCGAAGGATCGCCCTTCGCCCTGCGTGCCGCGGCTCCCCGGCTGGCGTTCATCCCCCAGCAGCGCCGAGGCCGGGGCGGTGGTGGTGACGGCGGCGGCGATGCCCATGTGGGTGATCCGGTGCGCGCCGCCGTGCAGGAGTCGTACGAGGCGCTGGAGCCGGAGGAGGCCCGGCTGTTCCGGCTCTGCGCCTTGCGGCCGTGGCCGGCCGTCGGTCCCGAGCTGGCCGTGGCGGTTGTCGGACCCCATGGAACTGGCGGGCTCACCGTCGAACGCGCTGGTGTCCTGCTGGCCGGGCTCGCCGAGGCCGGCCTGGTGGAGGCCACGCCCGAGGGCCGCTACCGATACCGGCCCGCCGTGCGCCGGTTCGCCGAGGAGCGGGCGGCGCGGGAGGACGGTCTGGCCGCGTGCGCGGGTGCGGTGACGCGTGCCGTGGAGCACCTGCTGCGCTTCGCCGTCCGGGCCGACTACGCGGCGTTGCGGGAGCGTTGGCACGTCGGGCCGCTCTACCGGGAGCTCGGGCCCGGCGACTACCCGGACGCCGGTGCGGCGTTGGCCGCGCTGGCCGCGGAGGTGGGCAACCTGGTCGAGGCGGTGCTCGCCGCCGAGGAGTTGGCCGCGCCGGCCACGGTGTGCGAGCTGGCGGAGGCGTCGTGGGCGGTGCAGCTCAAGGCCGGTCGGCACGAGACCTTGTTGCCGGCGCTGCGAACCGCCGTGCGGGCGGCGGTCGCGCACGACCCGGACTCGGCGATGGCCGGCCGGATGCACACCCAACTGGCTTTCGCCCTGATGGAGCTGGACCTGCTGGCCGAGGCCGAGAGCTGTCTGGTCGACGCCTCCTCGGCGTTCGAGCGGGCCGGCCACCTGCTGGGCCGGGCCACGGCCGTCGAGTCGCTCGGGCTGCTGAGGCTTCGGCAGTGGCGGTGGCAGCCCGCGTACGACTGCTTCGAGCAGGCCGACGGACTGCTCGGGTCGATCGGTCCGGAGCACGAGCGGGCGGGGGACGTTCCGCGGGCCCGGGCGCTGCTGAAGCGGCACCGGGGGCGGGCGCTGCGAGGCCTGGCCGAGTACGAGCGGGCCCGGACCTGGCTGACGGAGGCGTTGTCCGAATTCCGGCGTCTGCGCGACAACTACAACGCGGCCCGCACCCTCACCAACCTCGCGGAGACCTGGGCGGACACCTCGGCGACGGAACAGGCGCTGGCCGCGATCGACGAGGCCACCGCGATCCTGGACCGTGAGCAGGCGGAGCCCCATCTGCGCTACCTGGCGGGCCTGCGGCAGCAGTGCCTCACGGAACGGGACTGACCAGGACCGCGTGGGACGCGCCGCCGGTGCGCACCGTCAGCTCCATCGGCGGCAGCGGACGGGGGACGGCGGTGCCGTCCACCTGGGCGAACAGTGCCGAGGCGGCCGCCGCCGGGTCGAGCGAGGGGCTGGTGAGGCGGACGAATCCCCGGTCGCGCAGCAGCACTTCACAGGTGTCCGGACCGGAGACGAAGGCCGCGAGCGAGCAGTTCGGGTAGCGGGCGAGCGTCGCCGCGGCCCACTCCCGGGGCGGGCCGATCCGGGGGTCGTCGGCCTCCCCGTACCGGAGGATCGCGTCGGCCAGACCGAGGAGGCCCTGGTCGAGGGTGTCCTCGTGCACCGCGAGGTGATCGGAGCCGGGCCCGGCAGGCCCGTACCGGCCTTCGGCGACCCGCTCGATGGTGACCTCGTGCGGGCGGGGCCCCGGGCGGGTACGGACCCGCAGCGGCACGGTTCGGGTCGGTGGCCGGTAGGCGGGGAGTGGGAGCAGGTCCAGGAGAGCCGGCTCTGTCGGCTCGGGCAGTCCCATGACCTCGTAGAAGAGCGAACGCAGTAGGCCGGCCGCCTCGCCGGGTGCTGAGGTCGTCAATTCGCTGGTGCTGGTGATGGGTTGATGGTGCGTCAGGAGTCGGTTCAGCTGCGGCAGCAGAGGGGAGTCCAGGGCGAGTCTGGGGGCTTCGCGGACGAAGGCTGCCACCGGTGAGGTGGCGCCCAGGACTTCGTCGGAGGCCGTGCCGAGCAGGACGGGGGTGCCCAGTGCCGCGGCGTAGTAGCTGACCGAGCCGAAGTCCCCGATCACCGCGTCGGCGGCGATCAGTGCCTGCCGCCAGCTGTCCAGGGGGTCGATCAGGGTGAGGCCGGCCCGCTCGGCGCGGTCCAGCCAGAGGCGGACCTGGCCGGGGCCGTGGCCGTGCCAGATGTTCGGGTGGAGGACGGCCGCCACCCGGTAGTCGTCGACCGGGAGTTCGGCGGTGAGGCGGTCGAGCAGCCACGGCAGCGGGTCGTTCGCGCCGGCGTCACCGAAGAGCGACTGCGGGTTCCAGGTGGAGTTGAGCACGATGAACCGCTGCCCGGGTCGGACGCCGAACGCGCGGCGATGGCGTTCGCGGCGCGGAAGGGCGGCCAGGATGCGGTCGAAGCAGGGGTCGCCGCCGAGCACCGCCGTCGGAGCGGCCTCGGGGCAGGCTTCGCGCAGCCGGCCGAGCTGCTCGGGGTGGGAGAGCACCATCGCCCGGGCGAGCGGAACCCCGTCGGACAGCAGCCACTCGGGCGCCAGGCCGAAGACAGGGGCATGCGGCGCGTTCGGTGTTCGGTGTTCGGTGTTCGGTGTTCGGTGTTCGGTGTTCGGTGTTCGGTGTTCGGTGTTCGGTGTTCGGTGTTGCGAGCCTTTTATTGTATCCGGCTCCGTGCGAGAGGACGATCAACTTCCCCTGGAACTCGGAGAGTTCACCGCCGAAGCTGGCCGACAGGGCGAGGTCGACGGGGGTCTGCTTGGCCTGCTCCCACGGAAGTACCGGAACCCCGAGGGAGCTCAGCAGCTCGGCGACTCCTGCGCTGAAGGGGGACGATCCCGTGCAGGAGGCCAGTAACTGGATCCTGAGGTCGTCGCGGAACAGCGGAACGACGTCCAGGAGTCGGGTCGCGGAGGTCACGTTGTGGACGACGAGGAGAACGCGGCGGCAGCCACCGCGGGTGGTCCACCTCGAAGCGTCCTCGCCCACCGGAACCCGGATCCAGTCGGTCACCAGCCCTGCCAACCCGCCGCTCCTTCGATGCTCGCCGCCTCCCCCGCGCGAGGCCCGTCCATTGTTCCACGGCGTGGATGTCGAGGATCGGCCTCGGTCGGGGTCCGGTCGGTTCGGCCGGACCCGACGCGCGGTCAGGGGCGCCGCTCGGCGGCGGGTTGGTGGGGTGGGGGGTGGTTACGGCTGGTCGAGCCGGATGGCTGCGGCCGGGCAGACCGCGGCGGCGTCCTGGACGGCCTGGTGGAGGTCGGCGGGGGGTGCGGCGTCGAGGAGGACGACGATGCCGTCCTCCTCGCGCTGGTCGAAGACCTCGGGGGCGGCGAGTACGCAGTTGCCGGCGCCGCAGCACTTTTCCTGGTCGATGTGGATGAGCATGGCTTTCCCTTCGGAGGATCGGTTCGGACGTGGGAGGGCCGTTACCAGGCGAGGGGGAGCTCGTGGACGCCGTAGATGAGCATGTCGCCCCGGAAGCGGATCTCCTCGAACGGTACGGCCAGGCGCAGTTCGGGCAGTCGCTGCAGGATGGTGTTCAGCGCGATCTGCAGTTCCAGCCGGGCCAGGGGCTGTCCGAGGCACTGGTGGACGCCGAAGCCGAAGGCCAGGTGGAGGCGTGCGTCGCGGGAGAGGTCGAGTTCGTCGCCGTCGGGGAACTTCTGCTCGTCCCGGTTCGCGGTGCTGATCATGCAGATCACGCCCTCGCCCGCCCGGATCCGGACGCCGCCGACGGTGACGTCCTCGGTGGCGACCCGGGTCAGGCCGGAGTGCACGATGGTGAGGTAGCGCAGCAGTTCCTCGACGGCGCCGGCGACCGACTCCGGGTGCTCGCGCAGGTGGGCGAGCTGGGTGGGGTTCTGCAGCAGGGCCAGGATGGAGAGTGCGGTCATGTTCGCCGTGGTCTCGTGTCCGGCGACGAGCAGCAGCCGGCCCATGGCGCCGATCTCCTCGGTGCTCAGCTCGCCGCGGGCGACCAGGCGGCTGAGGATGCCGTCGTCGGGCTCGGTGCGCTTGGAGTCGGTGAGCTTGACCAGGTAGTCGGCCAGGTTCTTCTGGGCGATCTGCACCTCTTCGACCGAGGAGTCGCGGCGCAGCAGGACCCGGCTGCACTCCTGGAAGAAGTCGTGGTCCTGGTAGGGGACGCCGAGCAGCAGGCAGATGACCAGGGACGGCAGCGGCAGCGCGAACTCGTGGACCAGGTCGCCGGAGTTGCGGCCGGCGGTCAGCTCGTCGAGCAGGTCGTCGGCGATGCGCTGGACCTCGGGGCGCAGTGCCTCGACCTTCTTGATCATGAATTCGCTGGTGAGCATCCGGCGCAGCTGGGCGTGCTCCGGGTCGTCCATCCGGATGAAGGTCCGCTGGCCGGTGCTCAGCTGCCGGGCGCCGGCGCTGATGAACGGGAAGCCGGGCCGGGCGGCGTCCGAGCTGAAGCGGGCGTCGCTGAGCACGGCCTTGATGTCGTCGTGGCGGGTGACCAGCCAGCTGGGGGCGCCGTCCCAGAGGGCGATCCGGCTGATCGGTTCGTCCTGCTGGGCCTGCTGGTAGGCCGGCGGCGGGTCGAACGGGCAGCCGCCACGGGCGGCGGGGTGGGTGAACTGGGGGTGGTGAGCGGCGGTGGCCATCATGGGCTCCCTTCACGGAGCGGATTTGCCGGTGGCGCCGAGCGGATGGGCCTGCGGTGCCGTGGGGTAGCGCCCGGGACCATTGCATGCCCTAAGCAACTAACTCACCGTCACGCTAACTCGCGGTCAGTGGTGGCGAAAGGGTCCATCCGGTGGCGAACGAATCTGTCCGGAAACCGGTCAGTGGTCGAGAGGGGAGCCACTTCTCGAACGGGGTCGCTACAGTTCCCCCATGCCGGACGCAACAGACAATCCGACCGCCACCTCCGAACTGGAGGAGGTGCTGGCCTCGCTGGCCTACCTGCTGACCCGCTCGCAGGAGCACGAGCGCCAGACGGCGCGGGCCGGCATCACGGCGGCGCGCTCGGACGTCTACCTGCTGCGCGCGCTCGCCGAGGCCGAGGAGGTCAGCCGGGTGGGCGACCTGGCCGCCCGGCTGATGGTCAAGCCCTCCCACGTCACCCGGCAGATCGACCGGCTGCAGACCCAGCAACTGGTGGAACGCACCCCGGACGCGCTGGACCGCCGGGCCCGCCAGGTGGCGCTCACGGCCGAGGGGCGGGCGATGCTCAACCGTCTGAAACAGGCCAACATCGCCGGTCTGGCCAATGCGCTGGACGGCATTCCGGCACCGGACGTCGCCGCCACGGTCAGCGTGCTGCGCCACTTGGTGGACCGGTACGTGCGGCAGGTCCGGATCAAGATGCTGTCCGAGGACGCCACGCCGGCGGACCGGGCGGTCGGGGGCGTCGGGGGCGTCGACTCGGGCTCGTCCCACTGCCCCTGACGCGAGGGCCCGGCAAGGGAGGGGGCGCCGGAGCGGGCGCCCCCTCCGAGGTCAGGACCGTACGGCGATCAGGACCGTGCGGCGATCAGGGCGGCCAGCCCGTCCAGCCCGCGGTCGACGGTGTCCGGGTCGACCTGGCTGACGGAGAGCCGCAGTTGCCGCTCCCCGCCCGCGCCCGGGTAGAAGTGCGACATCGGGGTCCAGATCACCCCGTACTCCGAGGCCGAGAGTTCGAGCAGTGCGTCGTCCACCGCGAACGGCACCGTGACCACCAGGAAGAACCCGCCGCGCGGCTCGTTCCAGCTCACCCCGCTGCCGGGCGGGAATCGCCGGGCCAGGCCCGCCAGGACGAGCGCGAGGTTGCGCCGGTAGAGCGCGGCGACCTCGGTGTTGGCGGCCCGCAGGCTGTAGCCGTGTTCGAGCAGTGCCCCGCCGATCACGGCCTGGGCGATCGGTGAGGTGTTCACCGTGGTCATGCTCTTGATCATGCCGAGCAGGTCGGCCAGCAGGTCGGTACCGCCCGCGCCGTCGGCCACCGGCTGGTCCGCCACCACGTACCCGACCCGGGCGCCCGGGAGGGCCGTCTTGGCGAAGGAGCCGAGGTGGACGACCCGCCGTTCGGTGTCCAGGGCCTTGAGCGAGGGCAGCCGCTCCTCGCCGGCGAAGACGCAGTACGGGTTGTCCTCCAGCAGGAGGAAGTCCTCCTCGGCGGCCAGGGCGAGCAGCTCCCGCCGCAGCTCCAGCGGCAGGCTGGCCCCGCTCGGGTTGGCGACGTCCGGTACCAGGTAGAGGGCGCGCGGGCGCAGCCCCTCGGCCCGGGCGGCGGCCAGTTGGCGGCGCAGGTCGGCGAGGTCCACGCCGTCCGGGCCGTCGGCCACCGGCCGTACCGGGAGGTCGGCGAGCAGCGCCGCGCCGGTCAGCCCCACGTACGTGGGCGAGACGGCGAGCACCACGTCCTCGGGGCCGCGGCGCAGTGCCCGCAGCACCAGGAACATCGCCTCCTGGCAACCCACCGTCACCACGATCGACTCGGCGGGCACCTCGATGCCCTCGTCCACCGCGAGGTGGGTGGCGATCAGCTCGTGGATGATCCCCTTGGTCCGCCCGTACTGGAGCACCTGCCGCCGGGCCGCCTCCTCGGAGAGCCCGCGCTCGGCGCGCAGGTGGGCGACGTAGCGGTCCAGGTGGCGGTGGACGGCGTCGAGTTCGAAGAACTGCTCCGCCGGGCGGCCCGCGGCGAAGGAGACCGCCTCCGGGTAGCGGATGGAGATCTCGTTGAGCAGGTTCATCGAGGTCATCGCCGGGTCGGCGAGGGAGGGGTGCAGGTCGGCCCGCAGCAGGCCGCGGGGTGGGGCGGTGGTGGTCACGGGGCACTCCAGGTGGGGCAGGGCATGGGGGTGGTGCGCAGCGCGGCGGCCGCGCTCAGGTCGGCGCAGCCCGCGAGGCCGAGCGCGTGCCGCAGCTCCGCGGCCAGCAGGTCGAGCACGTGGGCGCAGCCGGCCTCGCCCCGGGCCGCCAGGCCCCAGATCATCGGGCGTCCGAGCAGCACCCCGGACGCCCCGAGGGCCAGGGCGGTGAGCACGTCCGAGCCGCCGCGCACCCCGCTGTCCAGCAGCACCTGGCAGTCGCAGCCGGCCAGCGCCTCGGCGACGGCGGGCAGCGCGGTGATCGAGGGGACGGCCCGGTCGAGCTGGCGGCCGCCGTGGTTGGACACCACCACGGCCTCGGCGCCGAGTTCGGCGGCCCGCACCGCGTCCGCCGGGTCGAGCACCCCCTTGACCATCAGCGGCAGGCTGGTGTGCTCGCGCAGCCAGGCGAGATCCGCCCAGGTGACGGCGGGGGAGAGCAACTCGGCGGTGTGCGCGGCCACCGCCGAGACGGCGGTGGTGGCCTGGTGGGCCCGCCCGGCGGCGCCGTCTTCGAGCAGGACCGCGCGGACGTCCGCGGGCAGCGCGAAGGCGTTCTTGGCGTCGCGCAGGCGGCGGCCCATGAACGGCACGTCGGCGGTGACGACCAGGCACTCGCTGCCCGCCGCCTCGGCCGCCGCGACCAGTTCGAGCAGCCGCCCCCGGTCGCGCAGCCAGTACAGCTGGAACCAGAGCGTGGCTCCCGTCGCGGCCAGGTCCTCGAAGCCGACGCTGCTGAGCGTGCCGACGGTGAACGGCACCCCCGCCGCGGCCGCCGCCCGGGCCGAGGCCAGCTCGCCCTCGGGGTGGAACAGCCGGTGGTACGCGACGGGCGCCACCGCCACCGGCAGGCTCGCGCGGCTGCGCACCAGGGTGGCGGCGGTGTCGCAGGCGGAGACGTCGGCCAGCACCCGGGGCACCAGGGCCAGTTGGTCGAAGGCCGCCCGGTTGCCGGCGAGGGTGCGCTCGCGCTCCGCGCCGCCCTCCAGCCAGTCCCAGACCTCGGGCGCGAGCGCGGCCCGGGCCGGCTCCGCGTACTCGGCGACGGAGAGCGGCTGGGTGGAGGGTGGCTGGGAGGGGGAGGGCTGGTGCCCGGTCAGGGCCGGCGCGTTCATCCGGCCACTTCGCTGGCGCTGCGCTGGAGTTCGACGGCCTCGTAGAGGGCGCGGACGTTGTTGCTGCCGAAGGTGCGGGCCCGGATGCGCTCGATCACCTCGAAGAAGAAGGTGCCGCGCGGGTGCTGGGAGCGGGTGAAGATCTGGAACAGCTGGCCGTCGTGGTCCTGGTCGACCAGCAGGTGCAGGGCGCGCAGCTGGTCGAGGGAGTGCCGCAGCGGCGTCAGACGGGCGGGCAGTGCGTCGAAGTACGCGCCCGGGGTGCGCAGGAACGGCACGCCGCGCTCCGCCATCGCGGAGACGGAGTGCACGGCGTCGGCGGAGGAGAAGGCCACGTGCTGCACCCCGGCGCCGCCGTGGTCGGCGAGGAAGGAGGCGATCTGGCCGCCCGCGTCGGGGCTGAGCGGCTCGATCAGGGTGAGCGTGACGCTGTGGTCGGCGCTCTGCACGACCGCCGAGTCCATGCCGAGCGCGCCGACCTCGATCCGCTCCTCGAAGATCATCCGGAAGCCGAAGACCTCGCAGTACCGGCGGACGGTCTCGCGCAGCTCGCCGGAGGGGACGCAGACCGCGAAGTGGTCGACGGAGCGCAGCCCCGTCGTACCGGCACCGGTCACGGGGGCGGCGTCCGGCAGGCCGGGGATCCGGTCGGCGGGGGCCTCGGGGCCGCGTTCGATCAGGGTGTGCACCACGTCGCCGAAGGCGCCGACCACCGCCGTGACGCAACCGTGCGCGGCCTGCGGCGGGCGCAGCCCGTCGGCGCCCCGGCCGGTCAGCGTCCGGTAGGCGTCGGCGGCGTCCGGCACCCGCAGGGCCAGTGCGCCCACGCCGTCGCCGTGCCGGGCCAGGTAGTCGGTGGCCGGGTGGCCGCCGGCCAGCGGCTGGGTGAGCAGCAGCCGGACGGTGCCCTGTCCGACCAGCGCCGAGAGGCAGCGCTCGGCGGCCTCGCCGCGCTCGGTGGGCGGGACGAGCAGCTCGAAGCCGTACTCGGTGGTCAGCCGGGCGGTCTCGGCGGTGAGGTCGGACAGGTAGAACTCGATGTGGTCCAGTTCGACGGGGAGCGGGGCGGCGGTGGGCGAGGAGCGGTCGGTCATCTGAGGAGCTTTCTGGTGAGGAGGAGAGGAGGTGTCGGGGGTGATCGGGCGATCAGGTGCGCTGGAGGTCCGGGGCGCTCCCGGGCTCGGTGGGACTCTCGGAGTCGGCCGGAGGCTCGGTGGAGCTCTCGGGCTCTTCGGGGGCCTCGGTCCCGGCGGGGGCCTCGGATTCCGCGGGGGCCTCGGGCTCGGTCGGGGCCTCGGGCTTGCCGAGCAGGTGGACGGCCGCGAGCAGGGCGCCGAGCACCATCACGGCCAGCACGACCCGGAAGTCCAGGGCGGCCACCAGCCCGGAGCCGACGCCGACCGCGAGGGCCTGCGGGGCGGTGAGCGAGAGGTTGACGGCCGCCTGGGCGCGGCCCATCAGCTGGGGCGGCGTGGCCGCCTGGGCGGCCGTGGCGAGGCCGACCATGGCGGCCGGGATGCCCGCCCCGGCGATCACCAGGCCGGCCGCCACCACGGGGAGGGACGGCGCGAGCAGCAGGACCGTGCCGAGGCCGAACACCACCGACCCCGCCATGACCGTCCGGCGCGGCCCGAGCCGGCCGATCAGCAGACCGCCGACCACCGAGCCGCCCAGCGCCCCGACCGCCTCGATCGTCTCCAGCACGCCGAGGAACTGCGGCGGGCGGTGCAGCCCGTGCTGGGTCAGTGCGAACAGCACCGGCTGGAGCAGGCTCAGCACGAAGCCCGTGACGGCGGTGGCCGCCACCAGCGGGCGCAGCCCGGTCGCGCCGCGCAGGTGGGCGAAGCCCGCCAGTACCTCGGTGCGCCACCGGCGGCCCGAGGGCTCCGGCCTGGGCTCGTCCGCCCGCAGGCCGAGGAAGGCCAGGGCCGCCAGCAGCAGCACGCCGAGGTCGGCCAGCGCCACGGCGCGCCCGCCCAGCCAGCTGTAGAGGCCCGAGCCGAGCAGCGGCGCGACGAGCGTGGTGCCGGCCCGGGCGCTCTGGGTGAACCCGGCTGCCGCGCCGAAGTCCTGACGGTCCGTCAGGATCGTACGCAGCAGGGCGCTCTGCGCCGGGGCCAGTACGGCCCCGGCGAGACCGCAGAGCGAGGCGGTGCAGTAGATGATCCAGACCCGGTCCGGACCGTCGACGAGCAGCAGGGGCGTCAACCCCACCGCCACCACCAGGTTGACCCCGACCAGCAGCGGTCTGCGCCGGACCCGGTCGGCGAGCAGGCCGCCCAGCGGCAGGAGCAGCAGCGGCGCGGCGAAGCAGAACAGCACCAGCCCGGCGGCGGAGTTGCTGCCGGTCAGCACCTTGGCCCAGATGCCGAGGGCGATGGAGAGGGCGCTGTCGCCGAGGACGGACAGGGTCTGCCCGGCGAGGTAGCGCCGGAACTCCGGGCGGGCCAACAGCGGGTGCATCGCGGTTCCTTCGCTGCGCCGACGGCGCTTCGGGGTGCTGGACGTGCTGGACGTGCTGTGTGTGCCGTGTGTGCTGAGTTGCTGGGCTGCTCGGCGCGTGGGGCGCGGACGGTGCGCCCTCACGCGCCGTGCGCGGGGACATGCGGGAACGTGCGGGACGTGCGGGGAGGTGCAGGGATACGCGGGGATCCGCGGACGCGGGGTGCGGTCAGGGAGCGGCGGGCGCGGTGGCGCCGAAGCCCTCGATCACCGCGTCGTTGGCGTCCTTCTCACCGACGGCGATCCGGATGCCCTGCCCGGCGTAGTAGCGGACGGCCACCCCCCGGCGCTCCAGCTCCGTCCGCAGGGGGAGCTGGTCACCCGGCGCGACGACCCAGAGGAAGTTGGTCAGGCTGGGCGCCACCGTCCAGCCCAGCCCCAGCAGTTCGGCCCGCAGGCGCTCCCGCTCGGCGGCGATCTCGGCGATCCGCCGGTCCACCTCGTCCTGGGCCGAGACGGCGGCCAGCAGGCCCGCCTCCTGGAGCCGGTTCACCGCGTACGGGACCTGGTGGTCCCGTACCCGCTGGGCCACGGACTCCTCCGCGAGCGCGTAGCCGATCCGCAGGGCGGCGATGCCGTGCGACTTGGAGAGGGTGCGCAGCACCACCAGGTTCGGCCACTCGGCGATCCGGTCCGGGACGGCCGGGGCCGCCCAGTCCCGGGCGAAGTCGACGTACGCCTCGTCCAGCAGGATCAGTGCCGTGGCCGGGACCAGGCGGAAGAAGTCCGTCAGCTCCGCCCAGGAGTAGACCGTGCCGGTCGGGTTGTGCGGGTTGCACAGCACGACGATCCGGGTGCGTTCGTCCAGCCGCTCGGCCATCGCGGCCAGGTCGTGCCGGGCGTCGGGGCCGAGCGGGACGGCCCGGGCCTCGGCCCGGGCGATCTCGCAGAACAGCGGGTACGCGTCGAAGCAGGGCGCCGAGTGCACCACGTTGTCGCCGGGCTCGACGACGGCGTGGAAGAGGTCCAGCGCCACGCCCGCCGAGCCGTGGCCGACCGCGACCTGGCCGGCCGGGACGCCCTGCCAGTCGGCGATGATCCCCTCGATCCGCTGCGGGCGGAAGTCCGGGTACCGGTGCAGGTCGCCGGCGGCCGCGGCCAGGGCGGCCACGACGGACGGCAGCGGCGGGCCCGGGTGCTCGTTCTGCGCCAGCAGGTGTCTGGCGGCGGGGGCGGCGGCCATCAGTCGGTCTGGAGGACGTAGAGCCAGGAGTGCGGGGTGGCCAGCGCCTCGACGCGGTCGATCCGCAGCCCGGCGTCGGTGAACAGCTCCTCGTACGTCTCCTTGGTGTGCAGCGGCACGCCCATCATCGCGTGCGCCAGCTCGAAGCCGACCGAGAAGACCGGCAGGGCGCTCTGGGACTCGCCCGGGCCGCGCAGCATGGTGTCGCCGAGCACGAAGGTGCGGGCCTTCGGGAAGGCCTCCCGCATCCGGGTGAAGATCGAGGAACGGGTGGCCGGGTCGGCCAGCAGGTCGTGCAGCAGGAAGAAGCTCATCACGGTGTCGACCTCGGCCACCTCGGCGGCCTCGGCGTCGTTGTCGATCTGGGTGCCGAGCAGGCCCAGGACGTCGGCCCGGACGGCGGTGACGCGGTCCTGCATCCCGGCCGTGACGATGTCGCGGCGGGCGATGTCGGTGGCCGGGCGGCTGATGTCGATGCCCAGGCCCCGGGTGCCCTCGCGCTGCCCGACCACCCGGCGCACCCGGGCGGAGGTGCCGCTACCAAGGTCGGCGATGGTGCGGAAGTCGATGCCGGAGAGCACGTCGGTCAGCTGCGCGGCGAACAGCGACTGGTCGCACTGGGCGGAGCCGAGGGCGACCATCGCCTCGTCGCGCAGGACGTCCTCGCTGTAGCGGTGCGTCCCCGCGCTCAGGTGCCCGGCGCGGCCGAACACGTCGTGGTACCCGCCGACGGCCCAGGTGAAGTAGCCGCGTGCGGCGGCGACTTCGAGGCCCACCTCGGTGGGCACGTAGGTGCCGCCGTCGGCCTTGACGTAGCCGCAGTCGGCGGCGGCGCGCAGGACGGCCTCGGTCCGGGCGGTGTCGCCGCCCTGGGCGGTGGCCTCGACGGCCGAGAGCGGCTCGCCGCGCCCGAGCTTCTCCAGGACGCCGATCCGGTCCAGCGCGAAGATCACGTTGGCGGCGATGAAGCCGTTGTAGGCGTCGGTCGACGTGATCGGCGACGGGGTGACGCCGCGCCAGGTGTCGGGGATGGCGGCAGTGGTCATGGTGGTGTCCGTTTCTCGGTGGGCGGGCCGGGTGCGGCCCGCGCGGTGGGTGCAGGTCGGTGGCCTGCGGTCGGAAGGGATGCGAAAGTCGGCGGGTCGGGAGGCCGGTCGGGAGGCGGGTCAGGAGGCCGGTCGGGCGGTCAGACGGGCGGCGAGCACCGGACCGATGACGGCGAGCGCCTCGGGGCCCGTCATGGCGCCGTGGGTGCTCGGCACCTCGTGGACGTCGATCCGGCCGCCCACGTGGGGGCGCCAGCCGTCCGGGTCGGGGGCGTCGGCCGGGCGGTCCTTGGCGGCGGTGAAGACCACCGCATCGCCGTCGTAGCCGGGCAGCGGGAGCGTGTGAGCCAGCTCGGCGTTGGTCTGGAAGACCGCGACCACCCGGGCCACCGCGGCGCCGCTGAGGCCCGCGAGCGGGCCCTCGCCGTGCCGGACCAGCTCGGCGTAGCCGTCCTCGTCCTCGGGCCAGGCGTCGATCTCCCCGGCTGGGTGGCCGAGCGAGTCGAGGATCACCGCCAGCTGCGCCGGGTCGTCCCGCCACTGCTCGGGCCCGGCCTCGCCGGCGCCCGGGTAGGCGTCCAGCAGGGCCAGCAGCCGGACCTCCTCGCCCTGGTCGCGCAGCAGCGCGGCGATCGCGTGGGCGACGGCCCCGCCGAAGGACCAGCCGAGCAGGGCGTACGGGCCCTCGGGGCGGACGGCGCGGATCTGCGCGAGGTAGTCGCGCGCCAACTCCGCGACGGAGGAGGGGCGGTGGCTCGGATCGGCCAGGCCCGGGGCCTGGAGGCCGTAGATCGGCTGCTCGGCGTCGAGGTGGCGTAGCAGCCCCGTGTACACCCAGCTGATGCCCGCGGCCGGGTGGACGCAGAACAGCGGCGGGCGCGAGCCCCGGGTGCGGATCGGCAGCAGGACGGGGAAGCTCTCGGCGCCCGGCCCCCGGGCGAGCCGCTCGGCGAGCCCGGCGACGGTCGGCGCCTCGAACACGGTGCGGACCCCGATCCCCTCGCCCGCGCCGACCAGCTCCCGCAGCCCCGCGACCAGGCGGGCGGCCAGCAGCGAGTGCCCGCCCAGTTCGAAGAAGTTGTCGTCCACGCCGACCCGTTCGAGTCCGAGCACGTCGGCGAACAGCCCGCAGAGCACCTCCTCCTGCGGCGTGCCGGGCGCCCGCCCGGCGCCGGGCCAGGCGGCGGTGTCGGGGGCGGGGAGGGCGCGGCGGTCGACCTTGCCGTTGGCGGTGAGGGGGAGGGCGTCCAGGGCCACGACGGCGGAGGGCACCATGTAGTCGGGCAGGGTCGCGCCGACGTGGGCCCGCAGGAGGGCCTGGTCGACCGTCTGCCCGGGCCGGGCCACGGCGTAGCCGACCAGGCGCCGGTCGCCGGGGCGGTCCTCGCGGACCAGGACGAAGGCCTGGGCGAGGGAGGGGTGCCGGACGAGGGCGGCCTCGATCTCTCCGGGTTCGATGCGGAACCCGCGGATCTTGACCTGGTGGTCGGTGCGGCCGAGGTACTCCAGGGAGCCGTCGGCCCGGCGGCGGGCGAGGTCGCCGGTGCGGTACATCCGGCTGCCGGGGGCGTCGTACGGGTTGGCGACGAAGCGCTCGGCGGTCAGGCCGGGCCGGTTGAGGTAGCCCCTGGCCAGGCCGGCGCCCGCGAGGTAGAGCTCGCCGACGACCCCGGCGGGGACGGGCCGCAGGGCGGCGTCGAGGACGTGCAGCCGGGTGTTCAGGATGGGCCGGCCCAGCGGCGGTGCGATCCGGCCGGACAGCGGGGTGGTCATGCTGGCGCAGACGGTGGACTCCGTCGGCCCGTAGGCGTTGACCATCCGCAGGCGGGCGGACCAGTGCTCGACGAGGTCGGGCGGGCAGGCCTCCCCGGCGACGGCCAGGGTCTCGACGTGCGCGAGCGCGTCGGGGGGCAGGACGGCCAGGGCGGTGGGCGGCAGGGTGACGTGGGTGACGCCCTGCTCGGCGATCAGTTCGGCCAGGGCCGGGCCGGGCAGCAGCTGGTCGGCGGTGCCGAGGACGGCGCGGGCACCGGTGAGCAGGGCCATGCTGAGCTCGGCGACGGCGGCGTCGAAGGAGGGGGAGGCGAACAGCAGGACGCGGCTGTCGGGGGTGGGCGCCAGGCTCGCGCGCTGGCTCTCGATCAGGGAGGCGAGGCCGGTGTGGGGGACGACGACGCCCTTGGGGCGGCCGGTGGAGCCGGAGGTGTAGATGACGTACGCGGCGGCGTCGGGGGCGGTACCAGGCTCGGTGGCGGTTTCGGCGTCGGTGAGGTCGTGCGCCGGGTGGCCGGAGGTGTCGAGGTCCTCGACCAGCAGGCGCGGGACGGCGCTGTCGGCCGGCAGGCCTGCGGCCACCGCACCGGTGGTGAGGACCAGGACGGGGGCGGCGTCGGCGAGCATGTAGGCGATGCGGTCGGCCGGGTAGCGCGGGTCGAGCGGGAGGAAGGCCGCGCCGGCCTTGAGGACGGCGAGCTGGGCGACGATGAGCTCGGTCGAGCGGTCCAGGGCGATCGCGACGAACCGCTCGGGGCCCGCGCCGTGTGCGGTGAGCAGCCGGGCGAGGCGGTTGGCGCGTCCGTTCAGCTCGGCGTAGGTGAGCTGCTCGGCGCCGAAGGCGAGGGCGACGGCGTCGGGGCGGGCGGCGGCCTGGGCCTGGAAGAGCGCCGGGAAGGTGGCGGGGGCGACGGGGTGGTCGGTGTCGTTCCAGGCCGTGATCAGCTGCCGGCGCTCCTCCGGGGCCAGGATCTCCACCTGGCCCACCCGCTGGTCCGGGTCGGCCAGCACCGCGCGCAGGGCGCGCTCGAACCGCGCGGCCGTCGCCGCCGCCGTGGCCCGGTCGAACAGGTCGACGGCGTACTCGACCGACAGCTCCAGTCCGGCGGGGGTGCCGTCGCGGTCGAAGGTCTCGCCGAAGGCGAAGGTCAGGTCGAACTTGGCGAGGTCCGAATCCAGTGCCTCGACCCGGCCCGGCAGGCCGCCGAGGCGGATCTGTCCGGCGTCGCCGCCCGAGGTCAGCATCACCTGGCAGAGCGGGTGCCGGGCCGTCGAGCGCGCCGGGTTGAGCAGCTCGACCAGGCGCTCGAAGGGCACGTCCTGGTGCCCGAAGGCGTCCAGGGTGCCGATCCGGACGCGCTCCAGCAGCTCCCGGAAGCTCGGGTCGCCGGACGTGTCGGTGCGCAGCACCAGGGTGTTGACGAAGAAGCCGACCAGGTCGTCGAGGGCTTCGTCGGTGCGCCCGGCGACGACGGTGCCGATCGGCAGGTCGGTGCCCGCGCCCAGGCGGCCCAGCGTGGTGGCGAGTGCCGCCTGCATCACCATGAACACGCTGGCCCGGCTCTGCTGCGCCAACTCGACCAGGGCGCCGTGGAGTTCGCTGTCCAGGTGCAGCTCCACCGCTGCGCCCCGGCGGGTGGGCGCGGTCGGGCGGGGGTGGTCGTAGGGGAGCGCAAGCTCTTCGGGGAGGCCGGACAACGTCTGCTGCCAGTGGGCGAGTTGTTCGGTGAGCAGGGTGGTGGGCTGCTGTGGGGTGCCGAGGAGTTCGTGCTGCCAGAGGGCGTAGTCGGCGTACTGCACGGGGATTGGCTGCCACTGCGGTGCGGTGCCGGTGAGCCGGGCGTCGTAGGCGGTGGCGAGGTCGCGCAGGAGGGGGGCGACGGACCAGCCGTCGGTGGCGATGTGGTGCATCAGGACGAGCAGGACGTGTTCGTCGTGCGGGAGGGAGAGCAGCGTCGCGCGGACGGGCAGGTCGTGGGCGAGGTCGAAGACCTGCCCGCCGGCCTCGGTCAGGGCGGACTGGAGCTCGGCCTCGGTGGCCACCGACACGGTGTGCAGCGGGAGTTCGGGGCGCTCGACGATCAGCTGGTGCGGCTGGCCGTTGGTGGTCGGGTAGACGGTGCGCAGCACCTCGTGGCGGTCGAGGACGTCCGTCAGCGCGGCATGGAGGGCGGGGGCGTCGACCCGGCCGGTCAGGCGCACCGCGCACGGGGTGTTGTAGAGCGCGCTCGGGCCCTCGAACTGCTCGATGAACCACAGGCGTTGCTGCGCCGGGGAGAGCGGGATGCGCGCGGGCCGGTCGACGGGCCGCAGGGCCGGGCGGGCCGCGCCGGAGGCGGGTAGGACGGCGGCCAGGGCGGCCACCGTGGGAGCGTCGAACAGGGCCCGGATGGGCAGTTCGGTGCTGAGGGCGGCGCGGATGCGGCTGACCAGCTTGGTGGCGAGGAGGGAGTGGCCGCCGAGGTCGAAGAAGCGGTCGTCGATGGTGACGGTGGTGAGTCCGAGGACGTCGGCGAAGAGTTCGCAGAGGGTTTGTTCGGTGGTGTTGCGGGGGGCGCGGCCTTCGGTGGTGCTGGTGTAGTCGGGGGCGGGGAGGGCGCGGCGGTCGACTTTGCCGTTGGCGGTGACGGGGAGGGTGTCGAGGATGACGACGGCGGCGGGGAGCATGTAGCTGGGGAGGGTGTCGGTGACGGCTGCGCGCAGTTCGCCGGCGGTGACGGTGTCCGCGCCTGTGCTGGCGAGGGTGGTGTAGACGACGAGGCGTTTGTCGCCGGGCTGGTCTTCGCGGACGTGGGCGAGGGCTTGGCCGACGGCGGGGTGGGCGGTGAACGCGGTTTCGACTTCGCCGAGTTCGATGCGGAAGCCGCGGATCTTGACCTGGTCGTCGGCGCGGCCGAGGAATTCCAGGACGCCGTCGGTGGTCCAGCGGGCGAGGTCGCCGGTGCGGTACATCCGCTCGCCGGCGATGAACGGGCAGGCGACGAAGCGTTCGGCGGTGAGGGAGGGGCGGCCGGTGTAGCCGCGGGCGAGTCCGGCGCCGGCGATGTACAGCTCGCCTGCCACGCCGGCGGGTACGGGCTGCAGCGTGGTGTCGAGCACGTATGTCCGGGTGTTGGCCAGCGGACGGCCGATCGGCACCACGTTCGGGACTGCTGAGGAGGGGGTCATGGTGAAGGTGGTCTTGATGGCCGTCGTCTCGGTGGGCGCGTAGACCGCAACGACGGAGGTGTCCGGGCACGCCTGGAACAGCCGGCGGACGGCCTCGGGCGGGACGACGTCGCCGCCGGTCCACACCTGCCGGACGGCCCGGAAGGCCTCCGGCGTCTCCTCGGCCATCAGCCGCAGCAGGCCCGAGGGCGCCTGGACCAGGGTCACCCGGTGGGTGGTGATGGTCTCGGCGAGGCGCCGGATGTCCAGCTCGCCGGGCTCGGCCAGCACGATCGCCCCGCCGGTGACGAGCGGCGCCCAGATCTCGGTGGTGGAGGCGTCGAAGGCGGTGGGCGAGTGCAGCAGGACGCGCTCGTGGTGGCCCGTGCGGAAGTGCTGGTTGCCCAGCAGGTCCACCACGTTGCGGTGGGTGACGGCGACGCCCTTGGGCAGGCCGGTCGAGCCCGAGGTGTACATCACGTAGACCAGCTGGCCGGGGTGCACGGGCACGGCCGGGTCGCCCGCCTCGGGGGCCGTGGCGAGCAGCGCGTCGGTGACCTCGACGGTGGTGAAGCCGCCGGTGGCGAGGACCGGATGCCCGTGGTGGGCCGGGTCGGTGAGCAGCAGGCCGGTGCGGGTGTCGGTGAGGATGTGCTGGAGCCGGTCCAGCGGGTAGCGGTCGTCCAGCGGGACGTACGTGCCGCCCGCCTTGGCGATCGCGAGGACGGCCGTGAGCAGCCCGGCGGAGCGCTCCATCAGCACCGCCACCGGCTGCTCGGCGGTCAGGCCGCGCGCCAGCAGCAGGGCGGCGAGGCGGTTGGCGCGTCCGTTCAGCTCGGCGTAGCTGAGCTTTTCGGCGTCGGTGATCAGGGCGGGGGCGTCGGGGGTGGCGGCGGCCTGGGCCTCGAACAGCCGGGGCAGGCTGGTGTCGGGCACCGGTGCGGTCGGCCCGTTCCAGCCGGTGAGCAGGTGCTCGCGTTCGGCCGGGTCGAGGATCTCGATGCTGCCGATCGGGGCGTCCGGGTCGGCGGCGACGGCGTGCAGGACGCGCAGCAGCCGCTCGGCGAGGGCGGTGGCGGTGGCGTGGTCGAAGAGGTCGGCCGCGTAGTCGACGGCGCCGCGGACACCGAGGCAGTCGCCGTCCGCCGTGAGGTGCTCGACGAAGTTGAAGTTCAGGTCGAACTGGGCCTGGGCCTCGCCGGCCTCGACCGGCCGGGCCGTCACCGGGCCGAAGGCGAGATCGCCGGCCCGCTCCGTGTTCAGGGTGACGAGCGACTGGAAGAGGGGGTGGCCGGCGGTGCGGGTGGGGTTGAGGTGTTCGACCAGGCGCTCGAAGGGGATGTCCTGGTGGTCGTAGGCGTCGAGGTCGGTGCGGCGGACGCGGTCCAGCAGTTCCCGGAAGCTCGGGTTGCCGCTGGTGTCGGTGCGCAGCAGCAGGGTGTTGACGAAGAAGCCGACCAGGTCGTCGAGGGCTTCGTCGGTGCGCCCGGCGACGACGGTGCCGATCGGCAGGTCGGTGCCCGTACCGAGGCGGGTGTAGAGGGCGGCGACGGCGGCCTGCAGGGCCATGAAGAGGCTGGCGTTCTGCGTGCCGGCCAACTCGGCCAGCGCGGTGTGCAGTTCGACGTCGAGTTCCAGCTCCGCGGCGCCGCCCCGGCGGGTGGGCGCGGTCGGGCGGGGGCGGTCGTAGGGGAGCGCAAGCTCTTCGGGGAGGCCGGACAACGCCTGCTGCCAGTAGGCGAGTTGCAGGGAGACGACGCTCTCGGGGTCGCCCTCCTCGCCGAGCAGCTCGCGCTGCCAGAGGGTGTAGTCGGCGTACTGCACCGGCAGCGGCTCCCACTGCGGCTCGGTGCCGGCGAGCCGGGCCTCGTAGGCGGTGGCGAGGTCGCCGAAGAGCGGGGCGACGGACCAGCCGTCGCTGGCGATGTGGTGCGTCAGCAGCAGCAGGACGTGCTCGCCCGGCGAGGGGAGGGCGTACAGCCAGGCGCGGACGGGGAGATCGGCGGCGAGGTCGAAGACCTGCCCGGCGTCCTCGCGCAGCCGCTCGGACAGTTCGGCCTCGCCGGCCACCGGCACCCGGTGCAGCGGCGGGCGCCCCTGGTCGAGGATGTGCTGGTGGGGCTGGCCGTCGGTGGTCGGGAAGACGGTGCGCAGCACCTCGTGCCGGGCCACCACGTCCCACAGCGCGCCTTCGAGGGCGGCGGCGTCGAGCTCGCCGGTCAGCCGGAGGGCGAACGGCGTGTTGTAGAGGGCGCTCGGGCCCTCGAACTGCTCGATGAACCAGAGCCGCTGCTGGGCGAACGACAACGGGATCAAGGTCTGCCTCCGACTGGCGACGTACGGGTGCTGTGACTGCTGGGGCTGGTGTGGCTGGTGGGGTTCGGCGGTCGCGGGACGCGGCGGGCCGCGCCGCCGGCCGGGCCGGCGGCGGGCGCGCATCCTGCTGTGGACGGGGCCGCGAGGTGGGCGGCAGGTCAGGCCGGACCGCCCGGGCGGCGCATCGGCCGCAGGGCCGGGCGGGCCTTCTTCGGCGTGGCCTTCTGTTCGCGCTCGGGCAGGACGGCGGCCAGGGCGGCGACCGTGGGGGAGTCGAACAGGGTGCGGATCGGCAGCTCCGTACCGAGGGCGGCGCGGATGCGGCTGACCAGCCTGGTGGCGAGCAGCGAGTGGCCGCCGAGGTCGAAGAAGCGGTCGTCGATGGTGACGGTGGTCAATCCGAGGACGTCGGCGAAGAGTTCGCAGAGGGTTTGTTCGGTGGTGTTGCGGGGGGCGCGGCCTTCGGTGGTGCCGGTGTAGTCGGGGGCGGGGAGGGCGCGGCGGTCGACTTTCCCGTTGGCGGTGACGGGGAGGGTGTCGAGGATGACGACGGCGGCGGGGAGCATGTAGCTGGGGAGGGTGTCGGCGACGGCGGCACGCAGTTCGCCGGGAGTGACGCTGTCTGTCGAAGTGGTGGTGTAGACGACGAGGCGTTTGTCGCCGGGCTGGTCTTCGCGGACGTGGGCGAGGGCTTGGCCGACGGCGGGGTGGGCGGTGAACGCGGTTTCGACTTCGCCGAGTTCGATGCGGAAGCCGCGGATCTTGACCTGGTCGTCGGCGCGGCCGAGGAATTCCAGGATGCCGTCGGTGGTCCAGCGGGCGAGGTCGCCGGTGCGGTACATCCGCTCGCCGGAAATGAACGGGCAGGCGACGAAGCGTTCGGCGGTGAGGGAGGGTCGGCCGGTGTAGCCGCGGGCGAGTCCGGCGCCGGCGATGTACAGCTCGCCTGCCACGCCGACGGGTACGGGCTGCAGTGCGGTGTCGAGCACGTACGTCCGGGTGTTGGCCAGCGGACGGCCGATCGGCACCACGTTCGGGACCGCCGAGGCGGTCGGCATCGGGAACTGGGTCGCGCACAGGGTCGTCTCGGTCGGCCCGTAAAGCGCTCGCACCGCGATGCCCGGGACGGCCTCCAGCACCCGGCGGACGGCCGGGGCGGAGACGACGTCCCCACCGGTCAGCACCTCGCGCACACCGGTGAAGATGCCTGGGTCCTCCTCCGCGATGACGCGGAACAGCCCGGCGGTGACGTGCACGTGGGTGAGACCGTGCGCCCGGACCAGCTCGCGGATGGCGGAGGCGTCCAGGTCGCCCTGCGGCGCGACGACCACCTGGCCGCCGGAGAGCAGCGGCGCCCACAGTTCGTAGGTCGAGGCGTCGAAGGCGTGCGGCGCGTGGAAGAGCACCCGCAGCCCGTCGGGGTGGTGCCAGCACGGGTCCGTCGCGAGCTGCACCACGTCCCGGTGGGTGATGGCGATCCCCTTGGGCACCCCGGTGGATCCGGAGGTGAACATCACGTACGCGAGCTGCTCCGGGTGGAGCCCGGCGGGCTGGGCGCGCCGCCTGCGCGGGCCGTCGAACCAGCCCTCGGTGAGCGGCAGGACGGGGCAGGGGGCGTCGGTGGCCAGCGGGTGGCCCTGGTGCGCGGGATCGACCAGGACGAGCGCCGCCCGCGTCTCGGCGGTGATCTGCCGCAGCCGCTCGGCCGGGTGCCGGTCGTCCAGCGGGACGTAGGTGCCGCCGGCCTTGGCCACCGCCAGGATCGCCGTCACCAGGTCGGCGGAGCGGTGCATCAGCAGGATCACCGGGGTGTCGGCGCCGACGCCCGCCTCGGCGAGGTGGGCCGCCAAGTGTTCGGCGCGGGAGTCGAGTTCGGCGTAGTTGAGCTGTTCGGCGCCGGTGATCAGGGCGGGGGCGTCGGGGGTGGCGGCGGCCTGGGCCTCGAACAGCTGCGGCAGGGTGGCCTCGGGTACCGGCGCCGCCGGTCCGTTCCAGCCGGTGAGCAGGTGCTCGCGTTCGGCCGGGTCGAGGATCTCGATGCTGCCGATCGGGGCGTCCGGGTCGGCGGCGACGGCGCGCAGGACGCGCAGCAGCCGCTCGGCGAGGGCGGTGACGGTGGCGTGGTCGAAGAGGTCGGCCGCGTACTCGACCGCCACCGACAGGCCCGCCTGGGAGTCCTGTTCGGTGAAGCGGAAGGACAGGTCGAACTTGGCCACGTCCAGCTCGAAGGGGTGGTCCGCGCAGGCCAGGTCGCCGACGGCGGCGGGCACCGCCGGGCCGCTCTCCAGGGCGATCAGCGACTGGAAGAGGGGGTGGCGGGTGGTGCGGGTGGGGTTGAGGTGTTCGACCAGGCGCTCGAAGGGGATGTCCTGGTGGTCGTAGGCGTCGAGGTCGGTGCGGCGGACGCGGTCCAGCAGTTCCCGGAAGGTGGGGTTGCCGGTGGTGTCGGTGCGCAGCAGCAGGGTGTTGACGAAGAAGCCGACCAGGTCGTCGAGGGCTTCGTCGGTGCGTCCGGCGACGGGGGTGCCGAGCGGGAGGTCGGTGCCCGCGCCGAGGCGGGTGTAGAGGGTGGCGACGGCGGCTTGCAGGGCCATGAAGAGGCTGGCGTTCTGCGTGCCCGCCAACTCGGCCAGGGCGGTGTGCAGTTCGGCGCCGACCTCGAACTCGGCGGCGCTGCCCCGGTGGCTGGGAACGGTCGGGCGGGGGCGGTCGTAGGGGAGCGCAAGCTCCTCCGGGAGGCCGGACAACGCCTGCTGCCAGTAGTCGAGTTGCTCGGTGAGCAGGGCGGTGGGCTGCTGCGGAGTGCCGAGGAGTTCGTGCTGCCAGAGGGCGTAGTCGGCGTACTGCACGGGGAGTGGCTGCCACTGCGGTGCGGTGCCGGCCAGTCGGGCCTGGTAGGCGGTGGCGAGGTCGCGGAGGAGGGGGGCGACGGACCAGCCGTCGGTGGCGATGTGGTGCATGAGGACGAGCAGGACGTGTTCGTCGTGCGGGAGGGAGAGCAGCGTCGCGCGGACGGGCAGGTCGTGGGCGAGGTCGAAGACCTGCCCGCCGGCCTCGGTCAGGGCGGCCCGGAGCGCCGCCTCGGTGGCCACGGGTATGGTCCGCAGGACCGACTCGGGGGTTTCGGCGACCAGTTGGTGCGGCTGGCCGTCGGTGGTCGGGAAGACGGTGCGCAGCACCTCGTGCCGGGCCACCACGTCCCGCAGCGCGCCTTCCAGCGCGGGGCGGTCGAGGGCGCCGGTCAGCCGGAGGGCGACGGGCGTGTTGTAGAGCGCGCTCGGGCCCTCGAACTGCTCGATGAACCACAGGCGTTGCTGCGCGGAGGACAGCGGGACGCGCTCCGGCCGGGTGACGGGCCGCAGGGCCGGGCGGGCCGCGCCGGAGGCGGGCAGGGCGGCGGCCAGGGCGGCCACCGTCGGGTGGTCGAAGAGCGCGCGGATCGGCAGCTCCGTGCCGAGGGCGGTGCGGACGCGGCTGACCAGCTTGGTGGCGAGCAGCGAGTGGCCGCCCAGGTCGAAGAAGCTGTCGTCGATGCCGACCGAGGCCAACCCGAGGACCTCGGCGAAGAGTTCGCAGAGCGCCTGCTCGGTTTCGGTGCGCGGGGCCCGGCCGGCGGCGGCGCCGCTGTAGTCGGGGGCGGGCAGGGCGCGGCGGTCGACCTTGCCGTTGGGGGTGACGGGCAGCGCGTCGAGGGTGACGATCGCGGCGGGCACCATGTAGCCGGGCAGGCGGTCGGCGACGAAGGCGCGCAGTTCGTCGGGCCGGACGGGGCCCGTGACGTAGGCGACCAGGCGTTTGTCGCCCGGCTGGTCCTGGCGGACCACGGCGACGGCCTGGCCGACGGCCGGGTGGGCGGTGAACGCGGCCTCCACCTCGCCGAGTTCGATCCGGAAGCCGCGCAGCTTGACCTGGTCGTCGGCGCGGCCGACGAACTCCAGTTCGCCCGTGGTGGTCCAGCGCACCACGTCGCCGGTGCGGTACATCCGGCCGCCGGGCTCGCCGAAGGGGCAGGCCACGAAGCGCTCGGCGGTCAGGCCGGCGCGGCCGACGTAGCCCCGGGCCAGCCCGGCGCCCGCGACGTACAGCTCACCGGCGACGCCGACGGGGACCGGGCGCAGCCCGGCGTCCAGCGCGTACACCCGGGTGTTGGGCAGCGGCCGCCCGATCGGTACGGCGGCCGGGACCTCGGCGGCGGTGGCCATCGGGTGGCGGGTCGCGAAGGTCGTGGTCTCCGTCGGTCCGTAGCCGTTCACCACCCGCAGGCCGGGGCAGTGCTCCAGCACCCGCCGGATGGCGGCCGGCGAGACGATGTCCCCGCCCGTCCACACCTCGCGCAGCCCGGCGAAGGTCTCCGGGGCCTCGGCGGCCAGCACGTTGAAGAGCCCGACCGTCATCCAGGCGGCGCCGACCCGCCCCCGGCCGATCGCGGTCGCCAGCTCGGCGACGCCGAGCCGCCCGGCGGGGGCGACCACCACGCGGCCGCCCGAGAGCAGCGGCACCCAGAGTTCGTAGGTGGAGGCGTCGAAGGCGACGGGGGAGTGCAGCAGGACGCGCTCGTGGCCGCCGCCCGCGAACGCCCCGCCGAGCGCGAGGTCGACCACGGACCGGTGGGTGACGCCGATGCCCTTGGGCACGCCGGTCGAGCCGGAGGTGTGCATCACGTACGCCAACTGGTCGGCGCTCAAGGGGAGTCCGAGGTTCCCGGCGGTGTCGTCGCCCTCGGGGTCTCGTGCGCCCTCGGGGTCGAGCACGTCCAGTCCGGCCAGCGCGGGGTGCGCCCGGTGGGCGGTGTCGGCCAGTACCAGCCGGGCCCCGGAGTCCGCGAGGACGGCCCGCAGGCGCTCGACCGGCTGCGCGCCGTCCAGCGGCACGAAGGCGCCGCCGGCCTTGAGCACGGCCAGGATCGCCACCACCAGGGCGGCCGAGCGCTCCATCAGCAGCGCGACGGGGGTCTCCGGGCGGACCCCGGCCTCGACCAGCCGCACGGCCAACCCGTTGGCCCGCGCGTTGAGTTCGGCGTAGGTCAGCTCGACGTCTTCGGCGGTGAGCGCGACCGCTTCGGGCGTCTCGGCGGCCCGTGCCTCGAACAGCTCGGGCAGTGCGGCCTCCGGCAGCGGCGCGGTGGCGCCGGCCCCGCCGGTCAGCAGCCGCTCGCGCTCCTCCTCGGTCAACACCTGGACGGCACTGACGAGTTCGGCCGGGTCGGCGACGATCCGGTCGAGCAGGGCGAGGAAGCGGTCCAGCAGGGCGCGCGCCTCGGCGGGGGTGAAGGCGTCGGGTCGGTGGTCCAGGCGCAGTTGGAGGCCGTCGCCCGGGGTGAGGGCCAGCAGCAGCGGGTAGTGCGCGCTGTCGACGTCCTCGACCAGGGTGACGTGGGTGGCGCCGCTCGGGTCGGCCTCGTCCAGGGCGGACGGGTCCGGGTAGTTGCCGTACACCGTGACGGTGTCGAACAGGCTGCCCACTCCGGCGAGTTGCTGGATCTCGGTGAGGCTGAGGTGCTGGTGGTCCAGCAGCGCGGACTGCTCGTGCTGGAGGCGCAGCAGCAGCTGCCCCCAGCTCTCGGCCGGGTCGAGGGTGACGCGCACCGGCACGGTGTTGATGAGCAGGCCCACCATCCGCTCCACGCCCGGCAGGTCGTGCGGCCGGCCGGAGACGGTGGTGCCGAAGAGCACGTCCTCGCTCCCGGTGAGCCGGGCCAGCAGCACGCCCCAGGCGGCCTGGACGAGGGTGTTGAGGGTGACGCCGTAGCGGCGGGCGGTGCGGGCCAGCGCCTCGGTGGCCGCCGGGGTGAGGCCGGTGTGCAGGCGCAGCGGCAGCTGCGGGGCGGCGGCGGAGCGGCCGGGGGCCAGCAGGGTGGGCTCGTCGGCGCCCGCCAGGGCCTGGGCCCAGGCGGCGCGGGCGGCGGCGCCGTCGCGCCGGGTGAGCCAGCGCAGGTACTCGCGGTAGGGGGCGGCCGGGGGCATCGGCTGCTGGAAGTACAGGCCCCACAGCTCCTCGGCGAACAGCGGGGTGGACCAGCCGTCCAGCAGGATGTGGTGCGCGGCGGCGATCAGCTGGTGGCGCCCGGGGGCGAGGGTGAGCAGGGTGTAGCGCAGCAGCGGCGGCCGGGCGAGGTCGAAGCGGCGGCCGTACTCGGCGGCGGCGATCCGCGCGGCCTCGGCCTGCGGGTCGGCGTGCGCCGTCAGGTCGAGGGCGGTGAAGGGCAGTTCGACGCCGTCCGGCACGGCCTGCACGGGCGGGCCGTCGGGGCGCTGGTGGAAGCCGGCCTTGAGGTTGGGGTGGCGCAGCAGCAGCGCCTCGGCGGCGGCGCGCAGCCGGTCGGCGTCCACCGGGCCGGTGAGGTCGAAGGTGCAGACGGAGGTGTAGACGTCGGCGCCGTCGGTGTCGTACGCCGCGTGGAAGGCCATGCCCTGCTGGAGCGGCGAGGTGGGCCAGACGTCCACCAGACGGGCGGGGGCGTGGTGTTGGGCGAGCTGGTCCAGTTCGGACTGGCCGAGGGTGACGAGCGGGAAGTCGGAGGGGGTGTGTCCGCCCGCGTCCGGCCGGTCGGCGTGCTCGGCGAGCGCGCGCAGCGCGGTGAACCACGCCTCGGCGAGCGCGGCCACGCGCTCCTCGGCGAGCAGCCCGGTGGCGTAGGACCACTGGGCGACCAGCAGCGGGCCCTGCGGGGTGTCGACGGTGGTGGCGTCGAGGCCGAGCACCCGGCCGAGCGCGAGGCCGGTCGCGGCGCCCTCGCTCATCGCCTCGGTGCCGGCGAGCACGTCCTCGGCGGTGACGCCCTCCGGCGCGAAGCGGCCCAGGTAGTTGAACTCGACCTGCGGATCGGCGTACCCCTCCAGCACGGCGGCGGTGGCCGGGTTGAGGTGGCGCAGCAGGCCGTAGCCGATGCCGTTGTCCGGGACGGCGCGCAGCTGCTCCTTGACCCGGCCGAGGGCCCGGCCGAGCCCGGGGCCGGCCGCGGTGACCTCGGACCAGGGCAGCGCCCCGGGGGCGAGCCGGACGGGGTAGAGCGAGGTGAACCAGCCGGCGGTGCGGTGCAGGTCGACGCCGTCGACGACCTCCTCGCGGCCGTGGCCCTCCGCGGTCACCAGCACGGCGCCGTCCGGACCGGTGGTCGCCGCGCCGCGCCAGTGGCCGAGGGCGAGCGCCAGCGCGGTCAGCAGCACGTCGTTGACCTGCGCGTGGTAGGCGGCCGTGACCCGGGTCAGCAGCGCCTGGGTGGTCTCGGCGGGCAGCACGAGCCGCAGGACGCCCTCGGTGGCGTAGGTGTCCCGGGCCGGGTCGAGCGGGCGCGCGCCGAGCAGCGGGTCCGGGGTGGCCAGGGCGGCCTCCCAGAGCGGGAGTTCGGCGGCCCGGCGGTCGGTCCCGGCCTCGGCGGTGAGCCGCTGGGCCCAGCGGCGGAAGGAGGTGGGCACCGGCGCCAGCTCCACGGCCCGGCCCTCGCGGACGGCGGCGAGCGCGGCGAGTAGGTCCTCCTCGACGATGCGCCAGGTGACGCCGTCCACCGCCAGGTGGTGGATCACGAGCAGGAGCTGCGAGGGCAGGCCCGGCCCGGCGTCGAACCGGACGGCCTGGAGCATCCGGCCGTCCTCGGGCGAGAGGCGCCCGCGGGCGGCCTCGGTCTCGGCGCGCAGCGCCTCCTGGGTGGCCGGGCCCGCGACGTGCCGCAGCGCGGCCCCGGCGGGGACGGCGCCGGGGGCGGGGACGTGCAGCGTCCAGGGGCGCTCGGCGAGCGGGGAGGTGCGGGCGCGGAAGACGTCGTGGTGGTCGAGCAGCGCCTGGAGGGCCGTGGCCACGTGCTCGGGCCCGCTCCCGGCGGGGAGGGTGAGCAGGGTGGACTGGTAGAAGCTCTCGACGGCGCCGTGCTGCGCGGCCAGCCAGTGCACGATGGGCGTCGGCGGCACCTCGCCGAGGCCGGCCCCGGCGGGTTCGGCGACGACCGGCCCCTCCAGCGGTCGGGCGATCCGGGCCAGCGCCTCGACGGTCGGCGAGAGGAACACCTCGCGGGGGGTGAGCTGCAGCCCGGCGTGCCGGGCCCGGGAGACGAGCCGGATGGCCACGATGGAGTCGCCGCCGAGCTCGAAGAAGGAGTCCGTGACGCCTACCGCGGGCAGGCCCAGCACCTCGGCGAAGAGCCGGGCGAGGGTGTGCTCCAGTTCCCCGGCGGGGGCCCGGCCGCCCTCCTCGGCGGCGGCGAAGACCGGCGCCGGCAGGGCGCGCTTGTCCACCTTGCCGTTGGGCGTGAGCGGCAGCCGGTCGAGCACCACGACGGTGGGCACCATGTGGTCGGGCAGCCGCTCGGCGCAGTACGCGCGCAGCTCGGCCGGGTCGGCGGCGCCGACGGTGTAGCCGACCAGGCGGCGCTCGCCCGGGCGGTCCTCGCGGACCAGCACCACGGCCTGGCGCACCTCGGGGTGGGCGGAGAGGGCCTGCTCGACCTCGCCGAGCTCCACCCGGAAGCCGCGGATCTTCACCTGGTCGTCGGCCCGGCCGACGAAGTCCAGCTGCCCGTCCGGCCGTTGGCTGCCGAGGTCGCCGGTGCGGTACATCCGGTCGCCGGGCTCGCCGAAGGGGCAGGCGACGAAGCGCTCGGCGGTCAGGCCGGGGCGCCCGAGGTAGCCCCGGGCCAGGTGCGGGCCGGAGACGTACAGCTCGCCCACGGTGCCCGGTTCGACCGGGCGCAGCCGCTCGTCCAGCACGTGGATGCGCACGTCCTGGCAGGGGTGGCCGATCGGGGGCTGCTCCTCGCCGGTGAGCGGCTCGCTCATGGTGACGATGACGGTGGTCTCGGTCGGCCCGTAGCTGTTGAGCATCAGGCGGTCGCGGCCGCAGCGGGCGGCCAGTTCGCGCGGGATGGCCTCGCCGCCGCCGATCAGGGTGCGCAGGGAGGGCAGCGGCACGTCCGGCAGGGTGGCCGCCATCGCGGTGGCGATGTCGGCGTGGGTGACGCCGTACTGCTCGATCAGCGCGGCCAGCGGCTCGCCGACCAGCTGGCTCTGCTCGCGGGGGAGCACCAGGGCGGCGCCGGTGGAGAGCGCCACGGCCAGGTCGGAGACGGAGACGTCGAAGCTGAGCGAGGCGGCCTGGAGCACCCGGCTGCCGGGGCCGACCCCGGTGGCGGCGACCTGCGTGTCGATCATGCTGGGCAGTCCGGTGTGGGTGACGGCCACACCCTTGGGCACACCGGTGGAGCCGGAGGTGTAGATCACGTACGCGGTGTTCCCGGCGCTCAGCGGCCGCACCCGCTCGGCGGCGGTGAAGGGGGTGGCGGCCTGGGCGGCCAGCTCGGCGAGGTGCCCGGGGTCGTCGAGCAGCAGCCGGGGGGCGCCGGTCCCGGGCAGCTGGGCGGCGGCCTCGGCGGTGGTGAGCACCAGGGCGGCGCGGGAGTCGGTCAGCATGTGGCGCAGCCGCTCGGCGGGGTAGGCCGGGTCGGCGGGCAGCCAGGCGGCGCCGGTCTTGGCCACGGCGAGGATCGCGGCGACGGCCTCGGGGGACTTCGGCAGGGCGAGCGCGACGATGTCCTCGGTGCCCAGGCCGCGGGCGGCGAGCACCCGGGCCAGCCGGTTGGCGCGGGCGTCCAGCTCGGCGTACGTGAGGGTGGTGCCCTCGGCGTACAGGGCGGGGGCCTGCGGGGTGCGGGACGTTTGGGCGTCGACCAGCGCGGTCAGGGTCGGCCGCTGGTCGGCTCTGTGCGTCTGCTGGACCCCGGACATGTGGCTCTCTCCCTCGTACGGCTGGCCCCCGCGGTGGCGGGAACGGCTTGCTCGGCGACCTTCGGGGCGGTCGGCCCGGGCGGTCGATGGAGCGGCGGTGCGGTGGCGTGGTGGCGCGGCTCTGGCTGTTCTGGCTGTTCTGGTGGTGCGGTGGTGCGGCTTCGGCGCTGGGCTGCCGCGGTCAGTGGCCGGACTGCTGGGCGAGCAGGCTCTTCGGCCGCAGGTCCTGCCAGTGCTGTTCGACGTAGTCGAGGCAGTCCTGCCGGCCGGCGGCGCCGAAGGCCTGCTGCCAGCCGTCGGGCACCGGGCTGAAGGCCGGCCACAGCGAGTGCTGGCCCTCGTCGTTCACCAGGACGAGGTAGCTGGCGTCGGGGTCCTCGAACGGGTTCGCCATCGTCGGTTTCCTCTTTGTTCGGAGAAATTTCGGGGAGGGGGGAATTACGCCGGAGCGCGGCTCACGGACCCCAGCCGGAGTCGGGGTTGGGCGCCGAGACGAGGGCGGCGGCGGCCAGGGGCGCGTGCGGGTCGGCGCTGCTCTGGACGCCCAGTCCGGCGACCAGCAGAACGGCGAGAATCCCGAGCATATGGTGAATGCGAACGGCAAGATTCTTCATCGTTAATTCCTTTTTCCGAGGGGGCGGTCGGCCCTCTTCGCTCGGAAATTCATCCTGCCGAGGCTCAAACGGGGGTGGAAGCTCTGGCCATGATCGGGAACACGCATTGCGGGAACCGGAAGCCCGAACAGACCATGTCAAAAACAGACAGATCTGATCCAAAGAGTGCCTGGCACTGTCAGATCAGTGGTGGGAACCGGTCACTGGCGAGGGTTTCGGTCAAACCACGCCCCCGGCGCGTCGGCGAGGGAGGCCCCGGCCCCCGGCCCCCGGAAGCCGCCGAAGCTGCCGCAGGGGGCGGGGGTTACGGAGCGTCAGCGCGGGAGGTGATGGAGCGTCAGCAGTGCGAGCCCCGGCGCAGTTCCTCGCGGACGGCGGGCCAGTCGTCGGTCCACGTCCGCCCCGCCGAGGCGGGCGACTCCAGGGCGATCGTCGCCAGGTAGGCGCGCTTGAGCGCGGCCCGCTCGTCCTGCACCCGGCCCGAGGCCTGCTCGATCCGGCGCAGCCGGGCGTGCAGCCGCTCCAGCGCGCCCCCGCCCGCGAGCAGACGCCGCGCCTCGGGGCCGAAGCGGAAGCCGGCGGCGAGCAGCGGCCAGGCCGACCGCCACACCCGGAACACCTCGCGGTGGCCCGGACCCCACTCCCGCTCGGCCCGGGACAGCCGCGCCATCGCCGCCCGCTCGGTGGGCGCGGCACAGATCTCGCGCAGCGTCCGCGCGAGCGCACCCCAGTCCTCGCCGGGCGCGTGCCGCAGCGCGGCGTGCAACAGGTGGGCCATCGAGCCGTGCACCACGGTGCGCGGCCACCGCGCGGCCACCGCCTCGGCCAGGCCCCCGCCGGTGTCGCCGACCAGTACCCAGACCTCGCGCACCCCGCGCTCGGCGAGCTCGGCCAGCACCTGCGGCCAGTGCTCCCCGTCCGTGGCCGGCCACAGGCCCAGGACCTCGCGCCGGCCGTCGGTGGAGATCCCGAGCGCCAGGTGCACCAGCGGGCCGCCCGAGCGGCCGCTGCGCACCGCGTCGAGGAAGACCACCGGGTAGACGGGGTCGAGCGGGCACCGGCGCCGCTCGTCGAGCTCGTCGAGCACCTGGTCGGTGATGGCGGAGACGGTCTCCCGGCTGAGCTCCACGCCGTACACCTCGGCCAGGTGCGCCACCAGCTCGCCCGAACTGAGACCGCGCGCGGTGAGTGAGATGACCAGCCGGTCGAGGCCGGGCAGCCGGCGGGCCCGGGGGCGGACGGCCCGGGGGGTGAAGCTGCCCTGGCGATCCCGGGGCACCCGCACCTCGACCGGGCCGACCTCGGTGAGCAGCCGTCTGGCCCGGGCGCCGTTGCGGACGTTGGCGCCGGGGTCGGAGCTGGGTTCGGCCCCGCGCAGGTGCTCCTGGAGTTCGAGCTCCAGGGCGTGCTCGATCAGCTGCTTGGCGAGCGTCTGGAACAGCCCGCCGTCGCCCAGCAGCCGGATCGCGCCGGAGCCGACCTGCTCGGCGGCGGCCTCCGCCAACTGCCGCACCAGCCGCTGGTCCACCAGCTCGGCCAGGTCCACGGGCGGGACCGCCGGGCCGGGATCAGCTCGCAACAAGGGGTGCCCTCCGTCTGTCGGCCGTTCCGTCCGCCGACCGTCCGCCCCGGCCGCCCTGACGGGGCGACAGGCGCGACACGGCGGCCATCCGCCTGTCACCGCGGCCGGGTACGGTCGGGTCCGCCACTGCCGCGGTCGGCTCCCCCGCCTCCGGGCGCGCTCGGCTTCGCCGTCGGCCGCTGATTTCCGCGCCACTTGGGCGTACACTCACGGCAGTCAGAGCCCGGGGGGACGGCTTCCGACCGACAGGTGATTTCCATCCTGCCATTTCAGACGCCTGGCGGTGGCCGGTACGGGCATTCGTGAAACCGCAATGCCGAAGCCGGAAGGATGCCCAGATGTGCCTATCCCAGGACAACAGCGCGGGAATGGGGACACCGCAGCTCTGTGACCGGGGAGTCGAGTTCTACCGGGTGGCGCTGGCCGAGGGCTGCGCCGCCGGAGACGCCCCCGAGTGCCTGCTCGCGATGGGCCTGCTGCGCTCCGTGCCCGGCTCCGGCGAGCGGCTGACCCCCGTCCCGCCCGACATCGCGGTCACCGGCCTGACCCGGCCGCTCGAACTCGCCGTGCTGGGCCACCAGGAGCGGCTCGCCGAGCTGCGCACCGCCTTCACCGCCGCCGACCGCGCCTACCAGGACGTCATGCGCCGGGCCCAGCTGCCGGTCCGCCTCCTGACGGGCGAGGAGATCAACCCCGCGCTGGAGAAGGCCGTCGCCGCCTGCGCCGAGGAACTGCGCACCGCCCAGCCCGGCGGCGGCCGCAGCCCCGAGCACCTCGCGGACGCCCTCCCGCGCGACCTCGCCCTCGCCGGGCGCGGCGTGCGCCAGCGCACCCTCTACCAGCACACCGTGCGCGCGCACGGCCCGACGCTGGCCTACATCGAGCAGGTCACCGCCCAGGGCGCCCGGATACGCACCCTGAACGAGGTGTTCGACCGGGTGATCATCTGCGACCGCTCCACCGCCTTCGTCCCGGCCGCGGCCGACCGCGAGGCCGCCGCGATGCTCATCCAGTTCCCACCGCTGGTCGAGTACCTGCTCAAGATCTACGAGTTGATGTGGGAACGCGCCGAACCGGTCACCTACCTGGAGGGTCGCCACCGCCCCCAACTGCTCACCGACCGCACCCGCCAGAACGTCCTGCGCCTGATGGTCAACGGCTACACGGACGAGGCCATCGCCTCCCGCCTCGGCATGAGCACCCGTACGGTCTCCAGCCACATCCAGAAGGCCAGCGAACTCCTCGGCAGCCGCAGCCGCGGCCACCTCGGCTACATCATCGCCCGCGAGGGCGTCCTGGACGAACCCCTCGACGACCTGTGACCGGCACCGGGGGCCGTCGCCGTCGCTTGGCGGGACGGCCCCGGTGGCCGGTGCTACTCGTAGCGCAGTTCGCTGGGCCGCATCAGGCGCAGGAGCTGCGGCAGGCCGAGCGCGGTCGTGAGGAGGACGGCGCCGGCGGCGATCGCGGACATGGCCAGCATGGAGCCCCAGTCGAGGGCGAAGGGCAGGCCCGCCGTGTACTGCAGGACGGCTCCCATCAGCAGGCCGCCGGCGGTGGCCAGCAGCATGCCCAGGGCCATCGGGACGAGGGTCTGCCACAGCACCGACAGGCCCAGGATCCGGCGCCGGGTGCCGACGGCGTTCAGCACGCCGAGGATGCGGCGTTGCTCCCGGAACCGCTCCAACTGGCCGACCAGCAGGCTGAGGGCGACCAGCAGCAGGGTGACGGCGGAGCCGGCGGTGAGCAGGCGTTTGACGGCGAGGTAGGTCGGGTCGACGGCGCGGTCGAGGGGGGAGCCGGCGAAGCCCTGCGGGTCGATCGCCATGACGGCGGTCGCGAGTTGCTCCTTCGGGTCCGGCACGCCGGGGGCCATCGCGACCAGGACGGTCGCGGGCTGGCCGCGCAGTGCGGCGGCCGGGGCGGCGGCCGGGGTGAGGAGCAGCAGGCCGGAGCCGAGCCGCCCGTTGGGGTCGGCGCCTTCGACGGGCTCGACGGTGGCCGTCACCGCGGGCAGTGGCCAGGACGGCGGCTCGCCGTCACCGCGGAAGTAGGCGGCGTGGACGGTCGTGCCGGGCCTGGTCTCGGCGGCGGCGTCCGTGCCGCGGTTCGTTCCGGTGTTCGTTCCGTCGTTCGTTCCGGTGCTCGTGCCGTCGTTCGTTCCGGTGCTCGTGCCGCCGCCCGGTCGGATGGTCCGGCCCTGGACGGCGAAGGCGTCACCGTCCTTGCAGTCGGGCAGGGTGGCGAAGCCGCGCAGCACGGCGCAGCCGGCGATCCGGACGCCGGGCAGCTCCCAGGACTTGGCGGTGGGGGTCTCCAGGGCGAACTCGGTGTAGGCGGCGGTGGCCTGCACCCCGGGGGAGTGTGCCAGCCGCTCGGCGAGCAGGTCGGCCTGCGGTCCGCCGCCGGGGAAGGACACCGACTGCTGGTACGGCCCGACCGCGGCGCGGGGGCCGGGACGGTCCTCGTAGCTCGCGCTGACGCCGAGGAAGAGCGTCTGCAGGGCGATCGCCCCGGCGACGGCGACGACCACGCCGCTGACCGCGGCCGAGGCGGGGCCCGAGCTCAACTGGAGCCTTCGGATGGCGAGTTGCCAGGACACGCCGCCGCCGGAGCGCCGGGTGGCGGCCTCCACCAGCCAGGGCAGCAGGGTGCAGACGCCCACCAGCATCAGCAGCACGCCGACCGCGACCAGCAGTGAACCGCGAGTGTCCTGAACGGAGTTGAAGACGGCGGTGCGCCCCATCCCGGACGGGTTGTACTGCGTGGGCAGCGCCAGCGCGAGCGCCGTCAGGGCAAGACCGGCCAGCGGCAGCGCCAGCCGCCACCCGATCCGGCGCCGGCCGGGACCGGACCGGCGGACCACGCCGAGCGGGTCGACGGTGACCCGGCGCATCGCCAGCAGGGTCACGCCGACGCCGAGGAGCGGCACGACCACGGCGATCGCGGCGGCGATGGCGGGGTGCGGCGCGATGTCCTCGGGGTAGAAGCTGAAGCCCGCGAGCCGCAGGCGGCCGGTCAGCCGCCGGCCGAGCAGGAACAGCGCCGCGCCCGCGACCAGGCCCAGCACCGCGCCGACCAGGGACTCCCCGGCGGCGAGCCGGGCGGTCATCCGGCGGTCCGCGCCGACCAGGCGCAGTGCGGCGAGCCTGCGGTCGCGCCGTTCGCCGCCGAAGCGGGCGGCGGCGGCGAGGAAGACGCCGACCGGGGCGAGCATCACGGTCAGACCGACGGCGTTGAGCAGGATCAGCCGGGGGTCCATCGGCTTGGGCGGCGAGAAGTGGCCGTACGAGGTGATGCGGTCGGCTCCGGCGTCCAGCGAGAGCCGGTCGCTGCCGAGCAGGTAGCCGGCCTGGCCGGGGCCGAGCAGACCGGCCGGGCCGATGCCGCCGACCACCGGATAGGGGAGGCGGTCGCGCAGCAGCTGGTTGGCCGGGTCCTTCAGGAGCTCGGCCAGGGCGGGCGAGACGACCATCCGCCCCGGCGGCGGGTACGCGGCCACTCCGGGCGGGAGCGCCGCGTCCGGGCCCTCGGGCTGGACGACCCGTCCACGGATCGGGGTGCCCCGGAAGGTGGTGTCGGCGGTGGCGATGAGGACCGTCCGGTCGCCGGGCGTGGGCAGGTCCTCGTCGCGGAAGGTGTCGTTCTGCACGTACAGGCGCTCGTTGCGGTGCTGGACGATGCCGGGGAAGGAGGCGGTGAACAGCAGCAGGGCCACCCCCAGGCCGACGCCGCAGGCGGTGAGCAGCAGCCGCCCCCAGCCGTCCCGCCCGTTGGTGAGGGCCAGGCGTACGCCGAGGCCGAGCTGGTCCAGGAACGGCGAGCGGACCCGGTCGGCGGCGGGGGTGTTCGCGTCGGGGCTGCTCACGCCGGGGCCGCTCGTGGTGGAACTGCTCATATCGCGCCCGCCAGGTCGCGGGTGCGGCCGTCGCGGACGACGATCTCGCGGTCGGCGTAGGCGGCGACCCTGACCTCGTGGGTGACCAGGACGACGGCGGCGCCGGTCTCCCGGGCGGCCAGGGTGAGCAGCTTCATCACCCGCTCGCCGTTGAGGGAGTCGAGCGCGCCGGTCGGCTCGTCGGCGAAGACCGCCCTGGGTCCGGTGATCAGGGCCCGCGCGGCGCCGACCCGTTGGCCCTGGCCGCCGGAGACCTCGCCGGGGCGCTTGGCGGCCACGTCGTCCACCTCCAGGCGCTCCAGCCATTCGCGGGCCCGGGCCTCGGCGGCCCGGCGGCGCAGTCCGTTGAGGCGCAGCGGGAGCGCGACGTTCTCCAGGCAGGAGAGTTCCGGGACGAGCTGGCCGAACTGGAACAGGAAGCCGAACTCGGTGCGCCGCAGGGCGCTCAGCTCGGCGTCGGAGCAGGCGGTGAGGTCGCGTTCCCGGTAGCGGAGGCGGCCGCTGTCGGGCCGGGTGATCCCGGCGAGGCAGTGCAGCAGGGTGGACTTGCCGGAGCCCGACGGGCCCATCACGGCGACGAGTTCGCCGGCCGCGACGGTGAGCGAGGCCCCGCCGAGCGCCGGGGTGAGCCCGAAGTTCTTGTGCAGGTCGTGGGCGGCGAGCAGGGGTTCGGGCATGGTCAACGCTGGGACTCCGTGATGCGGGCGGCGAGTTCGTCCAGGCGGGCGGCGGTGAGCTCCAGCCAGCGCAGATCGGCTTCCAGGTGGAACAGGGCGTGGTCGCAGATCAGCTGGTCGGTGAGGTCCCCGGCGAGCTTGCGGCGGGTCAGCTCCCGCATCTCCTTGAGGTGTTCGGCCCGCTGCGCGTCCAGGACGTCGGCGCCGGAGCGGCCGGTCAGGAGGGCGAGCACGACCTTCTGGTAGAGCGTGCTCTGCAGGTACGGCTGCGGGCTCTCCGGGTGCGCGAGCCAGTTGGCGAGGTCAGTGACCCCGGCATCGGTGATCGCGTACCGCTTGCGCTCCGGGCCGTCGCCGGCCTCGACACCGTCGACCACCACCAGCCCGTTCTTCAGCAGCCGGGAGAGTGTCGCGTACACCTGCCCGTAGTGCAGGCCGCGGTCGCGCCCGAAGTGCTCGTCGTGGAGGCGTTTGATGTCGTATCCGTGGCGGGGCTGGGTCTCCAGCAAGCCGAGGAACAGCTGTCCGAGTGACATGCTCCGGGACTATACAGGCCATGTATACACATGGGTGTATAGCGGGCCCCCTGGGGGCCCGGCCGCCGCCGACACGGCCGCGGCCTCCCCGAGCAGGGCTCGGGGAGGCCGGAGCGGTTCGGTGCCCTGGTCATTTCAGACTTCCGTGGGCACCGGTGGTCAGCCCGCCTGGGCGCGCACCAGCCAACGCTGGTTGGCGCTGGCGGTGCAGGACCAGACCCCGAGTGTGGTGCCGTTCGCGTCCGCCCAGCCGGGCAGTTCGAGGCACTTGTCGGAGATCGGGTTGTAGAGCGTGCCGTCGTAGCGGCGGACCCAGGTCTGGGCGTCGTCGGCGGCGCAGGTCTGGAAGGACACCTTGGTGCCGTTGCCGGCCGGCTTGTCGTTGGTGGCGACGCACCGGTCGGTGCCGGAGACCTTGACCTTGTTGTCGATGGTCAGGTTGAAGTGCTGGGCGTTGCCGTTGTAGCAGTTGTAGAAGGCGACCGCCGTGCCGATGGAACCGCCCCAACTGTCGATGCACCTGCCGGGGTTGTAGGCGCTCTGGATCTGGACGCTGGAGCCGGCCGTGGCGAGCGTGTTGGCCTGCTGGTCGGTGAACGCGTACGGGTAGATCCGGACGTCGCTGACCGCGCCGCTCACGCGGCTGTCAGGCCCGGGGTACCGGGTGGTGGTCTCCCCGCCGATGTTCAGACTGCCGTTGGCCTTCCAGCCCGCAGGGACCTTCGACCGCTTCCTCAGCCCGGACCCACTGCCCCTGCCCAACGACCCGCAGCAGTGGAACGCTTACGTGTACAGCAACAATGACCCGGTCAACAAGACCGACCCCACCGGCATGGCCCTTGAGGTTTTCTGGGATGCCGATACCGGTGGCGCAACGTTTACCGTGATGCCGTCAACAGTGGCGGGGCATCACGATACGGTAATTGGCGGTACGTCGCGCCATCCGACTACGAGGAATGTCCGGGTGCCGCTGCAGATAGTTCCAGCGAAAGAGAGGGAGATCCTGGTCTGCTTGCAGTTCCGTTTGCGTCATCCCTCTTCTCGCCTTCGGGCCGTACCTACCAGAATGGCGGGTGTGTATCAAGGTGCTGATTAACAGATTTAATCGAGTCGGCCAGTGGTTCAGTCGGGCGCTGCTGAGATATCTTGCGGTGTGCGTGGCCCCCGTGTGCGTTTTTATGCTCGTTCTTTCGGCATTTGCGCCCGGAGGGCATGACGCCAATGGGTTCTCTCGAGCCGACTCTTTGGATAGCCTCAAGCTGCTGGCGCTCATCTCGCTCACAATAACTGTCCCCACACTGTTCTTTCTCTTTCTGGTCTCTTTTTGGGCGGCCAGGGGGAGGAATGTTCGGGGGGTGGCTGCCGTGTTGTTTGCTCTGCCCCCACTGCTCTATCTCCTTGCGGGTGCTTGGCCCTTCCTGCTGATGAGCGCACTCGGTGTGATCTACGCAATGGTAGTGATGCCCGCGCCTGCGCCTAGATCCTGATTTTGCGACATCTGGGTCCCCGGGCGCGTGATGCAAATCGGGGACCCAGATGTTTATTCTGGGCACTTACGGTAACTTCCCGTTCAATCCTGGTGGGGCTCATCGAGTAATCGCTCGGCGAGCCCGCCAGGAGTGGGGGATCATGGAAGGGAGGGGGGAGTGGCAGGAATCTTGGTGCTCACTCGAGTGTGTGCCGGTGGAAGGCATATGGCTTACCGTTTGTACGGTGGCCGCACTGCTGCTGGCAGCTTCGTGCGCGGTGGCTGACGATGACTGGCGTGGACGCCGGTCAAGGACCGTTCGCCCGACAGTAGTCCGTCGGCTGTGGATAGCCAGTAGGTCTGTGCCATGAGCGCCCCATCCGGTTTCCGGATGGGGCGCTCAGCTGACTCGTGGGGGTCGGTCCTCGGCATGGCCGTCAAGGCGATCCTGCGCTGACCTGTTCGGACTGTCGCGGATGGTGGCGCGTGACTTCTGCGGCGGCGGGGCGGTCTTCGGGACGGCCTCGCTGCCAGATCCTTTGATGGAGGGTGCGTGAAGGGGCGGCGAATTGTCCTGTGGAGTGTGCTCGGCGGGTTGCTGGGCGTCCTCGGATTGGGCTGGGCCCTGTGGGTGACGGTCCGACCTTCCGGGCCTGATGTGCCCGATCCGGTCGGACGGTGGGCCGGAGGAGCGGCGGCTGTCGAGCTTCTTCCGGAAGGGCGGGTCGGATCGGCACAAGTGCCGGCCCGCGTGTGCAGCGTTGCCTCGGTGGACCGGGAACAGCCGACGGAGATTGAGGGGCGCTGGAAGAAGTCGGTTCTCGATGACGTGGGGCCGGGGGTCTACGTGGACGCGACCCGGAAGGACGGGAGCGGTAGTTGTCGGTTCTGGCTGACGGCCGAGGAGAACGGGAAGGACCTGTGGGTGTTGGTCAGTCAGGGGTTCGTCATGAAGAAGGACTGAGATGTCGCGGTGGATTCGATTCCTGGCGGTATGGAACGGGGTGGGAGTGATCGGGATGCAGAGGCCGAGCCGGGTGCGTGGACGTGGGAGGCTGCCTGTTCTGGCTGTCTGTGTGGCGTCGGCTCTGCCGCTGGCGGCTTCGTGCACGGTGGCGAAGGATCCTGTCCCGGCTGTCATCGGGTCCTGGAAGGCGCCCGTTGCTTCGATTCAGTTCCTGGAGGGCGGCAAGCTCGGCGAGGTGAGTCTGCTCCCCGCCATGTGTCGTGGAAAGAAGTCCTCGACCGTGGTGAAGTTCACCGGCACCTGGAAGTACGGGACGCTTTCCGACGCCGGACCTGGTGCGGTCGCCCAATTGGTCTCCGTCGATGGTGATCTGAGGTGCGAGCGGTTCTTCCAGTACGTCAAGCGCCAAGGTGAGGAGCGGTTGGGACTGACCGATGCGGACGACGGCGGCGTGCCGTTCGCCGCGTTCGTTCGGCAGTAGGTCCGTTTCGAGAGCCGCCCCATCCGATGTGTCGGATGGGGCGGCTCTCGCAATGGAGCATGGGCGACGCGGGGTCCGGGGGCGTCCGGGGGCGTCAGGGGGGTGTCAGGAGTGGGGCGGTGATCGTTGGGATGTCGTCAAGAGTGGTCGAGGTCCGGGGTGGGGTCGGGTGAGGTGGGTGGGTGCCGAGTCCTCCGTTGCCTGATGTGCCTGGTCCCACTGGTGGTTACCGCAATGCGCCTACCGGGGTGCCGCCGTACGGCGGGCCGGCGGTGCCGCAGCTGCCGGCTCTGGACGGGACGCTGGTGGTCGACTTCGCGTTGGTGGGCAAGGCCGGGGCGGATGCAGGGCGGGCGGCCGACGGCATGGCTGCCGCCTGGACGGCGCTGAGTTCTGCGGCCCTGTCCGGCGCGGCGCCCTGGGGGGATGATCCGGCGCTCGGGCAGGGCTTCGACCAGGTCTTCGCCCAGCCGCGGGACGATCTGCTGAAGGCGGTGCAGGCGCTGCCGGACACCTTGCGCAAGCTGGCCGATGCCCTCGGCGCCACTCGCAGCACGTTCGAGAAGGCCGACGAGCATGCCACGGAACTCGCCTGGACGTTCCCGGTGCCCGGTAGCGGCGGCGCGTGATGGCGGTCGACGCCCCCAACGCCTCGCTGCCGGACGGGTTGCAGAACCTGCTGATGATCCTGGTGGGGAACAAGTGGCCCACGGGGAACGAGAGTGCGCTGCGGGCCGAGGCGGATGCCTGGACCGAGGCGGCGAAGTCGATCCGTGCCTGTGTCCTGGACCTGGCGGACGCCAAGTCCCAGCTCGACCAGGGTCTGAGCGGTGCCACCAGGGACGCGTTCGACGCCTATCTGGCCAGGCTCGCCGTCGCCGACGACGCCGCGCTGCCGCTCATCGCCCAGTGCTGCGACGCCGCCGCCGACGCGCTGCACAACCTGGCGAACCAGATCGAGACCCTGCGCATCGAGATCATCGGTGCGCTGGTGGTCCTGGCCGTTCAACTGGCCATCGACGCCGCGTTGTTCCTCTTCGGCGGGGCCGAGGCGGCGCCCGTGGAGATCGCCTTCACCAGGGCCCTGGTGTGGGCCTTCCTGCGCAAGGCGCTGATCAGTGCGGTGACTCGGGTCGCCGAGTCGGTGCTGGCCCAGGTGGGCTTCGACCTGCTGGCCCAGGTGATCGAGCTGGGCCAGGGCCACCGCACGTCGATCGACGGCGGCGAGCTGGGCACGGCCGCCGTCAACGGGGCGGTGGGCGGCGCGGTCGGTGTCGGTGCCGGGTGGCTCGGCAAGGGGCTGGGCAAGGGCCTGGGCAAGGGGCTCGGGAAGGGCTTCACCTCGCTGACCGGCAAGGAGGCCGGCGCGTTCGCCAAGGGCGCGGCCGGGCTGGTCTGGAACACCGGCTACGGGGCGCTGACCGGGATGGCCGAAGGCGCGGCGCAGGATGCGGTGTTCGGGTTGTCGGGCGACTACGTCTCCGGCGCGGCCAACGGCGCGTTCGCCGGGGCGTGGGGGTGGCGGCACGGGGTGATGAACCCCGGGAACAAGTTCTCCATCTCGCCGGGCGACCACATCGAGGGCTGGCTGAACGGCCGGCTGGAGGGCCCGCGCCCACCGCGCGGCGGTACGACGGGGGACGGCACGCCAGGGGGCGGCCCGTCGGAGATCGAGCTCGTCCCGGTCGGGGACCTGCCCCATGAGTTGCCGCCGCTGCCGCCGCAGGACACGGACCTCTCGGGCCTGTTCCACGAGATGGGCCACTTCCCGGCCCCCGTCGGCGACTTCAGGCCGACGCACGGCGGCACCTCGGTTCCGCACCGCCCGCAGCCGAGGACCGTCTCCGACATCGTCCTGGAGGAGCTCAGCCCGGGCGTGCGCCAGCCCTCCTGACGGGGCATCAGGAGGGCTGGCGTCGGCGCGGGGGCGGGGGTGTTACCGGCTGCCTGCCGGGGCGAGGGGGGCCAGGGGGCCGGGGTAGAGGTATTCCTTCGCCGGGATCGTGGTGCCGTGGGCCCAGGCGTCGAAGAAGCCCTTGAGGTCCTTGCCGGAGACCTTGGCGGCGAGGGCCTCGAACTGGGGGAAGGAGGCGTTGCCGTAGGCGTGGTCGGCGGTCCAGCGCTTGAGGGTGGCGAAGAACGTGTCGTCTCCGACGGTGCGCCGCAGGGCGTGCATCATCAGGGAGCCCTTGAAGTAGAGGGCCGAGGCGAGTTCCTTGCCCTGCCCGGGGTCGTAGAGCTTGGTGGACCAGTACTCCGGCTTGTTCCGGTTCTCCTCGACGCCGGGGGCGTAGAAGCCGGTGTCGAGGTTGCTGCCCTGGTGTTCGTCCCACAGCTGGTTGGCGTACTGGGCGACGCATTCGGCGATGCAGCCGTCGCGCCAGTCGGTGAACGAGACGCTGTCGCCGAACCACTGGTGGGTGATCTCGTGGACCGCCGCGGAGTCCCAGAAGTAGTTGGTGTAGGTGGGCCGGCTCTGGGTCTCCAGGTCCGGCGCGCCGGTGCCCGTCTCCTTGGTCCAGCTGCGGACGATGGCGCCCGCGGAGGAGAACGGGTACGGGCCGAACTTGGAGGCCAGGAAGGCGATGATCTCGGGCTGCTGGGCCTCGGTCGCCTTGGCCATGTCGTCGATCGGCACGTCCGGGCCGTAGGCGGTGATGACCGGCGTCCCGTCGGGCAGCGCCGAGCGGTGGACGGTGAACTTGTCGATGGCGACGGTGCTGAGGTAGGTCGCCATCGGCTTGTCCTCGCGCCAGCGGAAGGTCGTCGAGCCGTCCTTGCTGGTGGTCTGGCCGGGCCGGCCGTTGCCGATGGCGGTCCAGCCGTCGGGGACGGTCGCGGCGAGCGAGAAGGTGGCCTTGTCGGACGGGTGGTCGTTGGACGGGAACCAGGAGGTCGCCGAGTGCGGCTCGCCCATCGCGTTGACGCCGCCGGACACCAGTTGGTGCCAGCCCTCGGGGTCGGGCTTGCCCGCGTACACCACCCGCACCGCGAAGGTGGCGCCGCCGGCCACCCGGCGGGCGGGCACGATGTCCAGCTTGTGCGAGCCGGAGCGGGAGAACGACTTGGCCGGGGTGCCGTTCACGGTGACGGAGGTGACCTGGAAGCCCTTGAGGTCCAGGGAGAGGCGGTCCAGCGACTGCAGGGCCCGGGCGGTGACGGTGGTGTCGCCGTTCAACTGGTCGGGGTGCGCCGGGTCGTAGGCGATCCGGACGTCGTAGTTCGCCACGTCGTAGCCGGTGTTGCCGTCCTCGGGGAAGTACGGGTCCCCGATGCCGGCCGCTCCCGCGGGGGCGGCGGTCAGGGCGACGCCGAGGGCGGTGGCGGCGGCCACCAGGGTGACGGCCTTGCGGCGGTGGCGACTCAGCGGTGTGCGCATCTGTGGCTCCTGGGGGCGGGCGGTCAGGACCGGGGGGCGGCGGAGGCGGTGGCCGGGGCGGTGGTGGCAGGAGCGGCGGGCTTGGCGGGGGCGGGCTTGGTGGTGGCGAACTGCCAGACCACGCCGATCATGGCGTTGGTGCTGGTCGCCTGCGTCGCGGGGTCGACGTTGGCGAGGTTGTCGCACGCGCTGTGGATGCAGTCCGAGACGCCGCTGCTGAAGCCGGACGACGGGATGCCCGCGTCCCCGAACGGCTGGCTGTCGGAGCTGTCCAGCGGGATGTCGAAGGTGGCCAGGCCGCGGTCGGTGAACCACTTCTCGAAGGCCTGGAAGGCCGCGGTCTCGTTGTTCTTCGCGTCCTTCACCAGCAGGTACTGCTGGAGGTTCTTGCTGCCCGCCTGGTCGAGGTTGAGGTACAGGTCGATGGCCTTGCGGTCACCGGCGGACAGGTTCTTGACGTAGTCCGCCGAACCGACCATCCCCAGCTCCTCCGCCCCCCACCAGGCGAAGCGCAGGTGCCGCTCGGGCTTCAGCTTGGCCTTGGCCACCTGGAGGGCGGTGGTCAGGACGGCCGCCGAGCCGGAGCCGTTGTCGTTGATCCCCGGGCCCATCGTGACGCTGTCCAGGTGGGCGCCGGTGAGCAGCACGTGGTCGGGGTCGCCGCCCTGCCAGTCGGCGATCAGGTTGTAGCCGTCCTTGCCGTCGTGGGAGAAGCGGCGCAGCTGCGTCTGGAAGCCGGCCCGGTCCAGCGCGTGCTTCATGTACGCCACCGACTCCGCGTACCCCTTGGTGCCGTGCGCGCGGTTGCCGCCGTTGCGGTCCGCGATCCGCTGCAGGGCCTGGAGGTGCGGCATCACCTCGGCCGCCTCGACGGTGGGCGCGGCGGGGGCGGGCCTGCGCTCGGCGGCCGTCGCCGCGACGGCGGGGACGGTGGACAGCAGCAGGGCGGCCCCGAGGACGTGGGCGGCGAGGGACACCAGACGGCGGGAGGGCATCACGCGGGAGCCTTTCGGAGGCGGGGCCGGGGGGCTTCCCCCGGCGGACTCGACCCACCCTGGTCCGTCGATGTCAGGAACTTGTCGAGAGGCTGTCGGGAACCGGTAGGGGTGCTTCCGGAGGGCGACTTACGATCATCCTCATGTGCGCACATGTCGTGGTCGCCGAGGACGATCCCAAGCAGGCCGACCTGGCCCGCCTGTACCTGGAGCGGGAAGGGCACCGCGTGGTCGTCGTCCACGACGGCCGGGCCGCGCTGGAACAGGCCCGGCGCGGCCCGGCGGACCTCCTGGTCCTCGACGTGATGATGCCCGTCATGGACGGGCTCGACGTCTGCCGCGCCCTGCGCGCCGAATCCGCCCTGCCGGTACTGATGCTGACGGCCCGCACCGCCGAGGAGGACCTGCTGCTCGGCCTCGACCTCGGCGCCGACGACTACCTCACCAAGCCGTACAGCCCGCGCGAGCTTGTCGCCCGGGTCCGGGCCCTGCTGCGCCGCGGGTCCCGGCCGCTGGCCCCGGGAGCTCCCGCGCCGCCGGCCGCGCCCACCCTGCCGCCGCCCGCGCCGCCCGCCGCCGCGCCCTCGGCGGTGCTGACCGCCGGGGCCCTCACCATCGACCCCCTGCGCCACGAGGTCACCGCTGACGGACGGCCCGTCAGCTGCACGCCCGGCGAGTTCCGGCTGCTCCAGGTGTTGGCCGCCCAGCCCGGCCGGGTCTTCACCCGGGCCCAGCTGCTGGAGCACCTGCACGGCATCGACCGGTACATCACCACCCGGACCGTCGACACCCACGTGATGAACCTGCGCCGCAAGATCGAGCCCCAACCGCGGCGCCCCACCCGCCTGCTGACGGTCTACGGCATCGGCTACAAGCTCGCGGAGGGGCCGCGCGGTGCGTCGTGACGCCCCGCCGCGCCGCAGCCTGCTGGTCCGGCTGCTCGCCCTCTCCGCCCTGGTCTCGCTCTGTTCGATCGCCGCGACGGCCTGGCTGACCGCCCGCACCACGACGGGCGCGATCAGGCAGGAGCAGCGCCAGGTCCTCGCGGACCAGGCCCGGATCTACCACGAACTGCTCGGCTACGCCGCGACCCACCCCGACTGGACGGGTGCGGAGAGCACCGTGCGGCGGCTCGCCGCCGACACCGGGCAGCGCATCCTGCTGACCACTCCGCGCTTCGAGCCGGTCGTCGACTCCGCGGCCGCCGCACCCGGGTCACCGCCGTCGGCCGCCACCGCACCCGGGTCACCGCCCCCGGCCGCCACGCCGTCGGCGCCGCCCCCGGGCGCCGCCGACCGGACGGTGCTGCCCCGGACGCCCACCACCACCGTCGACCCGCTCTCCGTCGACCTCGCCATGCTGCCCGACGCCCCGGCCGACCGGATCGACGCCCGCGCCGTGGGCCCGTTCCGGCTGACGACCGCCGAGCGCGCGGCCATGGAGGAGGCCGCGCGGGACCGGGCCGGCTGCCTGCGGTCGGAACTGGGCGTCGAGGCGACCGTCACCGACGACGCCGTCGGCCGCCCCGTGGTGAGCGTCCCCGGTGGCCGGCCGCTCGGCGTGCGCTGCGCGCCCCCGCTGGTGCTGGACGCCCCGACCCGCACCGAGAGCGCCGCCCTCGCCGACCTCACCGCGCTCGTCAACGCCTGCCTGGAGCGCCAGCAGATCCGGCCCGTGACGCTGTCCCTGGGGCTGCAGTGGGCCCCGGCCCGCGACCGGGAGCAGGAGCAGGTGATCTCCGCCTGCCTCGCCAACTCCCGCCGGCAGCAGCTCGTCCGGTACGTGGCGCCGCCCGTGCTGCTGTTCGTCGGCGCGCCCGCCGGCGCGGCGGACCAGGCCCCCGCGCTGTCCGCCCCGCACCGCGGGCGGGTCGCCGAGGTCGCCGCGCTGGTGCTGGTGGTCACCGTGGCGATCACCACGATCGTCGGCCTGCGGCTCTCCCGGCCGCTGAACGCGCTCACCCGCGCCGCCCGGCGGATGGCCGACGGGGACCTCTCCGCCCGGGTGTCCGCGACCGGCCGCGACGAGATCGCCGGACTCGCCGCCGCCTTCAACGCCATGGCGCAGCGCCGCGAACAGCTGGAGGAACTGCGCCGGGCGATGGTCGGCGACATCGCGCACGAGCTGCGCACCCCGCTCAGTAACATCCGCGGCTGGCTGGAGGCCGTCGAGGACGGTGTCGTCACCGCCGACGGCGCCCTGACGAGTTCGCTGCTGGAGGAGGCCCTGCAACTCCAGCACCTGATCGACGACCTGCGGGACCTCGCCGACGCCGACGCCGGTGAACTGGCCCTGCACCGCGAGCCCGTGGACGTCGAGGACCTGCTGGTCCAGGTCGCCACCGCGCACGGCGCCCGGGCACAGGCGTCGGGCGTGGCCCTGGTCGTCGACACCGCCGACGCTCCAGCCGGGTGCGAGGTGTTCGCCGACCCGGTGCGCCTGCGCCAGCTGGTGGGCAACCTGGTCGCCAACGCCGTCCGGCACACCCCGGCGGGCGGCACGGTCACCCTGCGGACCCGCCCGGAGGCCGACGCCCTGCTGATCGAGGTCGCCGACACCGGTGGCGGCATCGCCGAGGCGGACCTGCCGTTGGTGTTCGAACGCTTCTGGCGGGCCGACAAGTCCCGCAACCGGCAGAGCGGCGGCAGCGGTCTGGGCCTCGCCATCGTCCGCAAGCTCGCCGAGCTCCACGGCGGCGGCGTCCACGCGGCCAGCAGCCCCGGCGCGGGGTCGGTGTTCACCGTGCGCCTGCCGGCTCCGGCGGCCGCCGGGTACGGGGGCTGAGCGGGCCGATAGCTAAATCATCGACATATGTTTGCCATTGATCTATGCTCACGGCCATGGCTAACCGTCAACTACAGGAGCCGACCCGGCTCGTGCTCACCGCGCTCGCCGATGCCCCGCGGCACGGCTACGCGATCGTCCAGGAAGTCCTGGCCATCTCCGACGGCCGGACCAAGCTGCTCACCGGCACGCTCTACACCGCGCTGGACCGGCTCCTCCAGCAGGGGCTGATCCGGATCGACCACGAGGAGGTCGTCGGTGGCCGGATGCGGCGCACCTTCGCCCTCACCGAGGACGGCCGGGACGTCCTGGGCGCGGAGACGGCGCGGCTGCGGGCCGGAGTCGTCGAGGCCGAGCGCAGGCTCGCGCTCGGGCGGGGGCCGCGCCTCGGGGCGCTCCGGCTGAGCGGCGGTGCGGCATGACCGCGCAGCAGGCCGGGGCGCTGCCCGGCAGGCTCCCGCTGATCGGCATCTACCCCGCCGCCTACCGGGCCTCGCACGGCGAGGAGATCGCCGCCGTCTTCGCCGAGTCCGTCGAGGGCGCCGACCGGCGCACCGTGCTGCGCGAATGGGTCACCCTGGCCGCGCACGCCGCCCGGCTGCGGACCCGGCTCAGCTCCGGCGACCCCGCGGGCCGGGCGCTCGCCGGCGCCGCGCCGTACCTGCTGGCCGGCGGGGCGGCGCTGGCCTTCGTCCAGCTGCTGATGGGCCTCTTCATCAGGGAGCCGCACTCCGAACTGATGGGCCTGCACACCACGGCCGCGTCCGCGGTGGGCGTGGTGCAGACCGTCCCCTGGCTCCTCGCGCTGCTCGGCGCCGGCCTCGGGCACTGGGGCGCCGCCCGTGTCCTGGTGCTGGTCGGCGTCCTCGCCCGGATCGGCGCCGCGGTCGGCTATTTCGTCCACCCGGCCGGGGTGCTCTTCCTGTCCCTCTACCAGCTGCCCCTCTGGCTCCTGCTCGGGGTGCCGCTGCTCATCGCCCCGCCCGACGGCGTCGACCAGCGCGTCCGCGCCCGGGTCGGGACGGTCGTCGCGGCAGGTGCCATCGTGCTGCCGATGAGCGCGCTCGTCCTCGCCTGGCCCTGGCGCGAGTTGGAGGACTACTCCGAGGTCATCTTCCCGCGCAGCACCCAGATGCTGCTCGACGCGTCGTCGGCCTGGCCCGCCGTGGTGATGGCGATCGCCTTCTTCGTCCACTTCGCCGCCCGCCGGCCCGACCGGCCGCGCGCCGTCGGCGTGGCGCTGGCCGCCCTCCCCTGGGCGGTCATGCTCCCCGCGCCCTACTACTGGGCGCTGCCGCGCGACCTCGCCGACCTCGGGCGCAACCTCGCGGTCGTGGTCGGTCTGCTGGCTGTCGCCGCCACCCTCGCCGCGTTCAGCCGCACCCTGGCCGCCTCCCGGAACCCGGAGCCGGTCGAGCCGGCCTGACCGCGCAGGCGGTGCCCCGAACTGACCGCCGGTGTCGGGCCGGCCGGTCCGAGGATCCCCGAGTCCCTTCTTCCGGAAGGGGCTCGGGGATCTTTCGGCGTCGGTCCTCGGCGGTCGGGCGGTCCGTCCTCGGCGATCGGCGATCGGTGCGCGGTGATCGGTGCACGGTGGCCGGTCCTCAGCGGTCGGCGGAGAAGCCGTTGATGACGCTCAGGGCGCTCAGGACGCCGAAGCCGCCGTCCGCGCAGACCGGTTGGAGCTGGACGTCGCCGACGATCTGGAAGAGCTTCTCGGCCGGGTCGGCGGCCGTGGGGTTGCAGACGGGCTGGCCGACGCAGTGGTGGATGGCGGCCACGCCGTCGCCGGTGACGGCGGGGGAGGCGGTGGTGCAGAAGGTCACCACGCCGATCTTCGCGGGGTTCGGCCCGTCGGGGTCGTGCAGCTTCCACGTGCCGGAGGTGGTGGAGGCAGCGACGTTGCCGCCGCACTGCCCCGCGGCGGCGGCGGGTGCGGCGGGCGGCGGTCCGGGATGCGCCGGCGCGGTGCGCGGGAGGGCGTACGGGGCGCGGGAGCCGCGACTGGGGAAGCGCTGTGCACCGCTTGACCGGGGGGCGCCGGGGAGGGCGAGGGGCGCCGGGGAAGGGGCGCCGGGGGCGCCCTGGGAGAGGGGCGCCGGGGAAGGCGGGCGGATCAGGTGGTCGAGCCTCTTCGGAGGTGCTGGAGGCAGTCGGCGATCTCGGCGGGGGTGGAGGGGCCGAGGGCGTCGGCGAGGCGGCCGTGGTGGAGGAAGACGACGCTGTCCGCGCACGCGGCGGCTTCCGGGTCGGTGGTGACGAGGACCGCCGTGAGGTCGAGGGCGCGGACCGCGCGGCGGAGTGAGGCGCCGATGGCGCGGGCGAGTTCGGGCGAGTCGTCGTGGCCGGGGGTGTCGACCAGCAGCAGGCGCGGGGAGCCGGCCAGCAGCCGGGCCAGCATGGCGTTGTGCTGCTGGACCCGGCCCAGTCTCCGGAGCGGCCGCCGCCAGAGCCACAGTCGGGTGACCCGACTGATCTGCCAGGCCTGGCGGCGGCCGAGTGCGGAAACGCCCGGGTCGACGAATTCACGAACCGTCACATTCGGGTGGACGGGCTCGTGTTGGCCCCAGAGTGCACCGACGGAACCCCGTCCACCGTCGGCCCAGTGGACCGTTCCGGTGGACGGGGTGGTGACGCCGGCCATGCACTCCAGGAGTGCTGTGGTGCTGGCGCGTTCGTCTCCCATGACGGCACAGAAGCGGCCTTTTCGTACGCCGAGTGAGAACTCGCGCAGGACCGCTGTGGGACCGTTCGTGCCCGGGTGGATTTTCGACACGTTTTCCAGCGTGACGGCACAGTCTGGGGCGGCTTCCCGCTCAGCTGGTCCACCTCCCATCATGAATCCGCTCCCAGGCTTCCGTAAATGATGCGTGCGGCGACAAGGCATCGTGCGTGCATGCCCAGAACCTACTCGCTCGTAATGGGTTTAGGCCATGCTGCCCGCATCCGTATGTATGGTGCACTTTCCTAGACCATCCGTGTCGGATCCAGATCGCTCCTCGGGGCGTGTTGCGGGTTCGTTACTTCGGGAATCGTCGGTATAGGGCGAATTGTCAGACGAGTGGATCCCCACGAAGAAGCGCCCCGCCCAGGGGGGTCAGGGTGTGGTGCACTTTGTTGAGCGAGCGCAGGGTGGTGATAAGGCCGGCCGCCCGCAGGACGGCGGTGTGCTGGCTCGCGGCGGCGGTGGAGATGCCCACCAGCTCGCCGACCTCGGTGGTGGTGCAGGTGGTCGTCAGTACCTGGAGGACGGCCGCCCGGGTGCGCCCCAGCAGGGCGCCCAGGGCCTGGTCGCCGTCGGGCGCCGGGTCCCACAGGTTCTCCCGGTCGCGCGGGACGGGGATCGGGTAGAGCAGCAGCAGGGGCCGGTCGCCCTGCTGTTCGACCAGGATCGGCGACCGGGAGAACAGGAACAGCGACGGTGCTATCTCCAGGCCGGTCGACTCCAGTTTGATGTCGTGCCCCGTCCCGGGGACCTCCAGCACCGGGGGGCGCCAGCGGATCGCCGGGTGCAGGGTGCTGAGCAACTGGTCGACGCCGCCGCTCATCATGATCTGGGCCCGGGCGTTCCGGTCGACTTCGAGCAGGGTCGACACCTGGTTCCAGTACGGCTCCACGGCGATCCGGTGGAATGTCTCCAGATCGCGCAGGACCCGCGGTCGGAATTCGTTCCCGGATCCGGCCGTGGAGGAATTTTCGAGAATTCGGTAGAGATCCGGGAAAGGGCGGACGGTGCGGGCGAGTTCGGCCAGCGCCCGGCCGTCCCGTTCACCCGCGACCCGGCGTCGCCAGGAATGGAAGACGGGGCCTCCGCCGCCCGTCGCGAAGGTTTCGAGGGCGCACAGCGCCTCTCTCATCGGATCCAGATGGGCGGCCGACGATACTTTGGCCAGGCTCGCCGGACTGAAGAATATGCGTCGCATTGCTGTTTTCCCCCTTGAAGTTCCGATGCTGTCGCGATCGGAGGTCATCGGTCTCAGGCCGGCATCGCTGCCGCTTCGATCACGCCCTCGGTCGCACAGTTCGGTCCGTCGGGGAGAATGGGGTAGAAGAGCGTCGGTCCGTCGGCAATGGTGTGGTCGTCCACCAGGACCGGGGAATCGGGTGCCAGGAAGTAGGACGGCGCAATGGTCAGCCCGACCTCCTCCAGTTGCACGTCCTCGTTCTGTCCGGGTATCTCCAGCGAGCAGGTGGAGAGCCGGACGGTCGGGTGAAGAGTGCTCAGCAGGCTGCGGGCGCCGCAGTCCTGGAGGATTTCCAGCCGCTTCTTCCGGTCGCTCTGAACGGTGAGGGAGATCACGTCCCAGTGCGGGGCGACCATGATGCGGTAGAAGGACTCCAGGTCCCGGAGCAGGCGCAGGTCGGCGCCGTTCCCGGAGTGCCGGGCGCGCCGGACCATGGTGTCCATGTCGGGGAACGGGCGGATGGTCCGGGCGAGTTCGACGAGCCGCTGGGTGGAGCCGAGCCGGTGGGTGGGACCCAGCCGGCGGGCCGGTCCGACGGGACGGGTTTTATGCCATCGGAGCCGGCGTTTCGCCTGGCGGTGCCGGGAAGAGAGCAGGTCCAGGGCGAAGAGTGATTCGCTGACCCAGTCCGGGGTCGGCATGATACGCGTTCTCAACAGGCTTGCCGACGTGAAGTGCAGACGTGGCACGAGTCCCCCATGAATGCCGTTGATGTAGGCGGGTCGGGAGCCGGGATCCACGGTGAGGTGGATGGTCGATCGTGCGTGACCGCAAGTTCGACATGGCCATGCCCGTTCCCGTACCGACTACGCTACGTGGCGCTTTAGGGGGGTGACAGTCGAGTCTTCGCCAGTTCGAAGGTGCAGTTCTCTGCACCTGATCCGGATAGCGGACTCGACTCGGTTCGGCCGCCCCCTGACGGGTCGTGTGACCCGTGGGGCGGGTGGGGTGAGAGAGGTCTGTGGGGCCGGAGTCGCGCCGGACGTGGGTCCGCGCTCTCGGCCTACCTGCCAAGAGCGCGGAAGTTCCTCAGGCGCGGATTCGATCTGCTCGTCAGATCGTGATAAGCACGTTGATCAGAACGCCAACGGCGACCACCGCGAGGACGACCCAGGGCCACATCGGGCGTTCCTTAGTGGGCTTCCAGCCGCTCGAATCGGGCATGACTGCTCCTGGCTTGTATTGGTACGGGGAGATTTACGGCCGGGCCCCCCGGAAGACGGGGGACCCAACGAGGGGCCCGGCCAAGGGAATCGGTGGGGGGAACTGTTAGTGCCCTGTTCACCGATTCCGGTCTGTGGTCACCGTGCGCTCGCTGGGAGCCTCAACGGTGACGCTGGTTCGGAAGCCCAGTCATCACGGGTAGTCGTGGTGGTCGAGGCAGGTCTGGCGCAGTTCCTTGATGCGGTCGTTCTGCTCACCGATGTATCCGACCACGGTGCGCACCGCACCCTTCTCGCGGATGTCGGCGTTGCGCATCTTGTCGGCGGTCGACTGGATCGCATTGCGGAGCTTGTCGTCCCCGGCCTGCTTGGCCAGCCCGTCGAGCTCGTCGGCCCGTGCCCGCATCTTCTTGCGGGCCTCCTCCACGTTGTCCGGGAACGGATCGGTGAAGGTCTTGCCGAAGATCTTCGCGCACAGCTCGATCCGGTCGGCGGCCTTGGTACTGACCTGGCAGGCGGACGTTCCGGCGCCGACCAGGAGGACGGCGGCCAGGGTCAGCACGACCGTCCTGCTCCGCCGGTGTCCGGGTTCGGCCCCGTGGCTCCTGCGCATCGGGTACATGCTTCCTCCCTGGGTCCCGTGGGATCCGATGATCTTCTGCCCGTCGTCCCGGCGTTGGTTCCGCCTTCGATGACTCCATCCTGAACCCGGGCGCCGCCGATTTCATGGGGGCTTACTTCCGATCCGAGGTGCAGTTCTCTGCACCTTTCTTCGTGCACGTGATCGCCTGTGCTGGGCGTTTTCGCACCGGCTTAAAGACGTGGTGGGCGGCGGGTGGCGCCATGGAGGCTGAGGTCCGTACGGCCGGGACGGCATGCGGTGGCCGGGGTTCCGCCCCAAGGCCGTAGTGCACGGACAGCGCAGGGGAGAGAGGGACGACGATGGGCCCAGCACGGACACTCGCGGAGAAGCTGTGGGAGCGCCACGTCGTGGCGTCCCGGCCCGGCGGACCGGACCTCCTCTACATCGACCTCCACCTCACCCACGAGGCCACCTCCCCGCAGGCCTTCGACGGGCTGCGGCTGGCCGGCCGCAGCGTCCGGCGGCCGGGGCTGACCCTGGCGCTGGAGGACCACAACGTCGCCACCACGGCGACCGCGGTGCTCGACCCGGTCAGCCTGGTCCAACTGGACACGCTGCGCCGCAACTGCGCCGAACAGGGCGTCGAGCTCTACTCGGTCGGCCACCGGCGGCAGGGGATCGTGCACGTCGTCGGACCCGAACTCGGCCTGGTGCAGCCCGGCATGACGATCGTCTGCGGGGACAGCCACACCGCCACGCACGGCGCGTTCGGCGCGCTCGCCTTCGGCATCGGCACCAGCGACGTGGAGCACGTCCTGGCCACCCAGTGCCTGGAGATCGGCCAGCCGCGCACCCTGGCCGTCGAGTTCACCGGCCAACTCCCCCCGGAGGTCGGGGCGAAGGAGATGATCCTCGCGCTGATCGCCCGGATCGGGGCCAACGGGGCGCAGGGCCACCTCATCGAGTACCGGGGCGACGCGGTGCGCGGGCTCTCCATGGAGGCCCGGATGACGCTCTGCAACATGAGCATCGAGGCCGGCGCCCGGGCCGGGATCGTCGCACCCGACGAGACCACCCTGGAGTACCTGCGCGGCCGTCCGCACGCCCCCGCCGGGGCGGACTGGGACGCCGCCGTCGCCGACTGGTCGACCCTGGCCACCGACCCCGGCGCCGTGTTCGACCGGACGGTCGTGCTCGACGTGGGCGGGCTCACCCCGCTCGTCACCTGGGGCACCAACCCCGCCCAGACCGTGCCGCTCGCCGCCGCCGTGCCCGACCCGCAGACCTTCGCCGACCCGCTCGAACGCGCCTCCGCGCAGAAGGCGTTGGCCTACATGGGCCTGCGGCCCGGAACCTCGATGCGGGACCTCGCGATCGACGTCGTCTTCGTCGGCTCCTGCACCAACGGCCGGATCGAGGACCTCCGCTCCGCGGCCGGGGTGCTGCGCGGGCGCACCGTCGCCGCCGGCACCCGGATGCTGGTCGTCCCCGGCTCGATGCAGGTGCGGGCCGAGGCCGAGGCGGAGGGGCTGCACGAGGTCTTCGCGGCCGCCGGCGCCGAGTGGCGGCTGCCCGGCTGCTCGATGTGCCTGGGGATGAACACCGACCGTCTTGAGGGTGTCGAGCGCTGCGCCTCCACCTCGAACCGTAACTTCGAAGGCCGCCAAGGGGCGCGGGCCCGCACCCACCTGGTGTCGCCCGCGGTCGCCGCCGCGACGGCGGTGGCCGGGCGGCTCGCGGCCCCGGCCGACCTGGCCTGACAGCGCCGGCCCGGCCGGAGAGAGGACAGCTGAGTATGGAACCCTTCGTCGAACACCACGGTCGCGCGGTCGCCCTGCGCCGCGACGACGTCGACACCGACCAGATCCTGCCCGCGGAGTTCTGCAAGCGGGTCACCAAGAGCGGCTACGAGGACGCGCTGTTCGCCCGCTGGCGCGCCGAGGACGGCTTCGTCCTGGAGCAGCCGCGCCACGCGGGCGCGACGGTCCTGCTGGCCGGCCGGGACTTCGGCATCGGCAGCTCCCGCGAGCACGCCGTCTGGGCGCTGCGCGACTGGGGGTTCCGCGCCGTCGTCGCCACCGGCTTCGGCGACATCTTCCGCCGCAACGCCCTCAACAACGGGCTCGTCCCGGTCGACCTGCCGACCCCCGTGGTCGAGGAGCTGATGGACCTCGCGGAGTCCGCCGAGGGCCTGCGGCTCACCGTGGACCTGCGGGCCGGCCTGCTGCGCCGGCCGGGCGGCGAGCACCCGTTCACGGTCGACGCGCGGGCCCGGGCCCGGCTGCTCGAAGGGCAGGACGTGATCGCGGAGACCCTGCTCAGGACCGGGGACATCGAGGCGTACGAGGCGGGCCGCCCGTCCTGGCTGCCCGAGATCCCGCGCGGCGCCTTCGACCTGGCCGAACAGCGGCTCCAGGACGAAGCGCCGCTCCAGACCGAACAGCGGCTGCGGACCGACGCCGCGGGAGTGAGCCGATGAGCGCCACCACGCACCATGACACCCCGGCCCGCCGCGCCCTGGGCGCCGAGCGGGTCGCCGGACTGCCCGGCGGGGGGCTGGCCGCGCTGCTGCTGGAGGGGCTGCCGCCGGACACCGTCGACCTCGCCGTCGGCACCCCGGCCTACCCCGACACGCCGCCCGGGCTGGTCGAGGCGGCGGTGACCGCGCTGCGGGCCGGCGTCCACCAGTACCAGGACCCGGCCGGGCTGGCGCTGCTGCGCGAGCGGATCGCCGCGGCCCTGCCCGGCGCCCCGGACCCGGGCTCCGAGATCACCGTCACCGTCGGCGGCAGCGAGGGGCTGGCCGTCGCCCTGCTCTCGTTCGTCGACCCCGGCGACGAGGTGATCGTGTTCGAGCCCTTCTACGAGAACTTCCTCAGCGCCATCGCCCTCACCGGCGCCCGCCCGCGCCCGGTCCGGCTGCGGGAGCCCGACTGGAGCGTCGACCCGGACGAGCTGGCCGCGGCCTTCGGACCGCGCACCCGCGCCGTCATCGTGAACAGCCCGGCCAACCCGACCGGCGTCGTCCTGGAGCGCGGCACCCTCGACCTGCTCGCCGAGCTGTGCCGGCGCTGGGGCACCGTGGTGATCTCGGACGAGGTGTACGCCGGGTACGTCTACGAGTCGGCCGGCTACCGCTCGGTCGCCGAGATCGAGGGCCTGGTCGACCGGTCCGTGGTGGTCGGCAGCCTCTCCAAGAGCCATGCGATCAGCGGCTGGCGGCTCGGCTTCCTGCGCGCGGCGCCGGAGCTCACCGCCCTGCTGCGCAAGGTGCACGTGGCCACCACCGGCGGCGCGGCGGCCGCGCTCCAGCACGCCGCCGCCAACGCGGACCTGCTGCTGCCGGAGCGCTGGGACCACGCGGCGGGGATGCGCGAGCGGCGCGACCGGACGGTGGCCCTGCTGCGGGACGCCGGCTTCGACTTCACGCCCCCGGCCGGCGGCTGCTACGTGCTGGCCCGGATCGACGGGCTGACCGACGAGCCCAGTCCGCGCTTCATCCGCACGCTGCTCGCCGAGACCGGTGTGCTGGTGGCGCCGGGCACCTCGTTCTTCGTCGATCCGGCCGATGGCGAGCGCTACGTCCGGATCGCCTTCAACCGTCCACTCCAGACCCTCGACACCGCTGCCGAGCGGCTTCGCGCCCGCAGCCCGCAGAAGGGAGTCACTCCGTGACAACCGCCATCAGCATCTCGACCGAAGCGCGGCACGACGGACTGGTCCTCGGGATCACCGCCGAGACCGCGGGCAACCGGCTGGTCGACCTCGGCAAGGAGCAGGGGGAGTTCATCCGCCGGCGGATCACCGAGCACGGCGCGGTCGTGCTCAGCGGCTTCGACTGGCAGGAGTGGCCGGAGCTGGACACCTTCGTCAACGCCGTCGTCGGCCGGCCGCTCGACTACACCGAGCGCTCCTCGCCGCGCACCGAGCTGCACCCCGGGGTGTTCACGGCCACCGACCACCCGGCGACCGAGGAGATCTTCCTCCACACCGAGCAGTCGTACAACCTGAACGTCCCGCGCTACCTGTTCTTCTTCTGCCGCCAGGAGTCGCCGGACGGCGGCGCCAGCCTGCTGGCCGACTGCCGCGCCCTGCACGCCGGGCTGCCCCGGGAGACCGCCGAGCGGTTCGAGCGCGAGGGCTACCTGCTCGTCCGCAACTTCCGCCCCGGCCTGGGCCTTTCCTGGCAGGAGGCGTTCGGCACCAGCGACCCGGACGAGGTCAAGGCCTACTGCGACGCCAACAGCATCGAGCTGGAGTGGCTGGAGCGCAACCACCTGAGGACGCGTCAGCTCCGCTGGGCCGTCGCCACCCACCCGGAGACCGGCGTCCGCTCCTGGTTCAACCACCTGACCTTCTTCCACGCCCGCACCCTGCGCGAGGACGTCGCCGACTTCCTGCTGGAGGAGTACGGCCCGTGGGGGATGCCCACCAACACCTTCTACGCGGACGGCAGCGAGATCCCGGACGAGGTCGTCCGGCAGCTCCAGGCCGCGTACCGGGCGCAGCAGATCGACGTCAACGTGCACACCGGTGAGGTCCTGATCGTGGACAACATCAGCGTGGCGCACGGGCGGGCTCCCTTCGTGCCGCCGCGTGACCTGTTCGTCAGCATGGCCGGGGCGCACGCGTGGTCCGAACTCCGCCCGGTGGAGCGGACGTCGGCGCCCGCGGTGGCGCTGCCGACCCCGCCGCAGTGACCTCGGGCAGTACGACGGCCGATGCCGCCGTGGCCGCGGAGCCGGGCCCGCCGCCGCTGTCCCGCAACCGCGAGTACAACGTGCTGTGGACCGCGAACATGGTCTCCCAGCTGGGGGCGCAGGGCACGCTGATCGCGTACCCGCTGCTGGTGCTCGGGCTCGGCGGCTCCGCCTTCGAGGCCTCGCTGGCCGAGTTCGCGATCGCCGGGTCGCGGGCGCTCGCGGCGCTCCCCTCGGGGGCGCTGGCCGACCGGGTCAGCCGCAAGACGCTGATGCTGGTCTCGGAGTTCGGGCGGGCCGCGGCGCTGGGCGTGCTCGCGCTGCTGGTGGCGATCGGGCACGCGCCGCTGGCGGCCATCGTGGTGGTGGCGGTGGTCGAAGGGGTGTGCACCTCGCTGTTCGGCACCGCCGACCAGGCGCTGCTGCCGAGCGTCGTGCCGTCCTCGCAACTCGCCGACGCCGTGACCCGCAACACCGCCCGCTACTACCTCGCGACCATCGTGGGCCCGGGGATCGGCGGATTCCTGTACGGCGTCCAGCGGTTGCTGCCGTTCGTCGCCCAGGCGGTGACCTCGGCGATCGCCTTCGTCACGCTGTTGTTCCTGCGGCTGCCGGCGCCGCCGCCCGCACCGGCGTCGTCGCCCGAGGGCGAGGGCGAGGGCGAGGGTGCGGACCGGCCCGAGGGGACGTTGCAGGCGATGGCGTCGGGGCTGCGCTGGCTGCGCGGCAACCCGGCGGTGCGGGCCACCGTGCTGTTCGGCACCGCCTTCAACCTGGTGTTCAGCGGCCTGCTGATCGCCGTGGTGGTGATGGCCCAGCAGGACGGGCGGTCCGGTGCCGAGATCGGCGCCATCGGCGCCCTGGTCGGCGCGGGCGGCGTGTCGGGTGCGCTGGCGGCCGGGCGGCTGCGCCGCTCGCTCTCGCCGTTCACGGCGCTCATGGTGCTGACCTGGGCCACCGCCGTGCTGGTGCCGCTGCTCGCGGTGGTGCCGACCGGCTGGCCGTCCGGGCTGGTGCTGGGCGCGGCCGCGTTCCTCGCACCCACCGCCACCGCCCTGGTGGCGGGTCATCAGATGATGGTCACCCCCGATGAGATGCGCGGCCGGCTGGCCGGCCTGATCGGGGTCTCGATGGGCGCCGGCGCGGCGCTCGGCCCGCTGCTGTGCGGGCTGCTGCTGGAGACGGTGCACGCCGTGCCCACCGTCCTGAGCTGTGCGGCGGCGTTCCTGCTGATCGCACTCGGCGTGACCGTCACCCCCGCGGTCCGCGCCTTCCCCGCCCTGCCCGACAACCGGGAGCACCCGTCCGGGAGTTGAGGAGGGGGACGCGGAGAGGGGCGGCGCCCGACCGGCGCCGCCCCTCTCCGCGTGTCCTGCTTTGGGCGTTCAGGCCCGCAGGTAGGTGAGCACGGCGAGCACCCGGCGGTGGCCGCTGTCCGGCGTGGGCATGTTCAGCTTGGCGAAGATGTTGCCGATGTGCTTGTTCACCGAACTCTCCGCGATGAACAGCATCTCGGCGATGGTGCCGTTGTTGCGCCCCTCCGCCATCAGCGCCAGGACCTCGCGCTCGCGCTGGGTCAGCGAGGACAGCGGGTCGTCGCCGGCCCGGCGGACCATCAGCTGCGAGATGACCTCCGGGTCCATCGCGGTGCCGCCGTCGGCGACCCGTTCCAGCGCGAGCAGGAACTCCTCGGCGCGCCCCACCCGGTCCTTCAGCAGGTAGCCGACCCCGGAGGCGCTCTGCGCCAGCAGCTCCGTCGCGTACGCCCGTTCGACGTACTGCGAGAGCACCAGGACGGGCAGGTTGGGCAGTTGCTTGCGGGCCTCGACGACGGCGCGCAGGCCCTCGTCGCGGAACGTCGGCGGCAGCCGGACGTCCACCACGGCGACGTCCGGGCGGTGTGCGAGCAGCGCGGGCAGCAGGTCGTCCCCGTTGTCCACGGTGACGCACACCTCGTGCCCCTCGCTGTTCAGCAGCAGGACCAGCCCCTCACGGAGCAGGGCGTTGTCTTCGGCGATCAGGATCCGCATGGAATCTCCACCTTCAGTACGGTCGGGCCCCCGGGCGGGCTGAACAGGTCGGTGGTCCCGTCGAAGGCGGCGACCCGGCGCCGGAGTCCGAGGATCCCGCTCCCCGTGCCCTCGGTGGCGCCGCCCTTGCCGTCGTCCTCGACCCTGATCGAGATGGCGTCCGACGCGATCCGCAGCCACACCAGCGCGCTGCGCGCCCCGCTGTGCTTCGTGATGTTGGTGAGCGCCTCGGAGATCACGAAGTAGGCCGCGGCCTCGGCGGCGGCGGGCGCGCGGGGCGCCGCGCCGGCCGACTCGTCGATGTCTATCCGGGTCGGGACCCCGCACAGCGCGGTGAGCGCCCGGACGGCGTCGGTCAGTCCGCGGTCGGCGAGCACCGGCGGGTAGATGCCGCGGACGAGGTGGCGCAGCGACTCCAACGCCTGCTCGGCGAGGTTCTGGGCCGCGTCCACCATCTCCGGGACCTGCTCGGGCCGTTGGCCGAGCGCGCGCTTGATCATGCCGAGCCGCAGCGAGACGGCGACGATGCCGGCCTGCGCGCCGTCGTGCAGGTCGCGTTCGATCCGGCGCAGTTCGGCGTCGTGCGCGTCGAGCGCCTCGGCGCGGGTCACCGAGAGTTCGCGGACCCGCTGCGCGAGCGCGACCCGGGGGCGGGCGGTCAGCAGCCGGCGGGACATCCGGGCGTGCACGAGGGCCAGCCCGCGCATCGCGGCCATCGCCACCACGGCGTAGCCGACGCCGATGAACACCGCGACGAAGGACTTCAGCCACGAGTCGACGTTCATCAGGATGATCGAGTTGCGCTCGCCCGACGCGAGCTTCCACCACACCGGTGCGGACAGCCAGTTGAAGGCGTTGCCGCAGATGCTCAGGGCGAAGATGCACAGGGCCGAGCCGACGACGCCGTGGGTGATCACCCAGACCAGGTCCTTGCGGACGGCCGGGTCGCGCAGGGAGGGCTTGCGGGGGCCGGTGCGGCCGGGCTCCAGGTCGCGGTAGGGCGTGCGGACCTCGGTCTCCAGCAGCCGGCCGACCCACCGGCGGTGGACCTCCGCGTACCTGCGCAGCACCCGCAGTGTCCTGGGCAGCAGCAGGAAGCCCGTTCCGACCAGGCAGAGCGCGAAGATGATGGCGATCAGGTAGAACAGCAGCAGCCCGGCGAGTCCGGTCATCAGGCAGAGCAGGACGTAGCCCGCGGCCGGAGGGAAACGGATCACCGTCTGGCGGACCCACTGCTCGGGTTGTAAGCGTCGCAACTCGGCAATGCTGGGGGCGCGCACGGCTCCTAAAACCCTCCGAGTCGTCATCCCGATCACCCTACCACCGTCCCAAATGCGGCGGTGGGTGGCACTTTTCTGCACCATCGACTCTCCAGTTCGTGCCCTGGTTCCGCACCTGCTCCAGGACTTACCTTCGTGAACGTCAAGTAGTGCGTGCGAGTGGTGGAGGCCGGAAGTGAGCAGAAAGGGACGCGGAGCGCGGACGGAGGAGTTCCAGAGCGCGGCCGCGGAGGAGGAGTACGCGGCGCCGCCGCGGCCGGACGGCAGTGCCGCTCTGGACGCCCACTGGGTCGTCCGCCTCGACGGGGTCCGGAAGACGTACGGCAAGGGCGCCGGGGCCGTGCACGCGCTGCGCGATCTGTCCCTCGCCTTCGCCCGGGGCACCTTCACCGCGGTGATGGGTCCGTCCGGGGCGGGCAAGAGCACCTTCCTGCACTGCGCCGCCGGGCTGGACCGCCCGGACGCCGGCTCGGTGGTGCTCGGCGGTACCGAGCTGGCGCAGCTGAGCGAGGTCGATCTGACCATCATGCGCCGGGAGCGGGTCGGCTTCATCTTCCAGGCGTACAACCTGATGGCGGCGTTGACCGTCGCGGACAACATCACCCTGCCGCTGATGCTGGCCGGCCGCCAGCCGGACCACCAGTGGTTGCAGCAGGTCGTGACGCAGGTGGGTCTCGCCGACCGGATGAGCCACCGGCCCTCGGAGCTGTCTGGCGGCCAGCAGCAGCGGGTGGCCATCGCCCGGGCGCTGGCGGCGCGGCCCGAGGTGGTCTTCGCGGACGAGCCGACCGGCGCGCTGGACACCCGCACCGCCAAGCAGGTGCTGACGCTGCTGCGCGAGGTCGTGGACAGCCTCGGACAGACGGTGATCATGGTGACCCACGACCCGATCGCCGCCTCCTACGCGCACCGCGTGGTGTTCCTCGCGGACGGGAGCTACGCGGAGGAGATGACGCACCCCACTCCGGACCGGGTGGCCGAGCGCATGACCCGGCTGGGGGAGTGGTGAGACGTGTTCAGGCTCGTCGTACAGACCGTCAAGGAGCGTAAGGCCGGGTTCGTCGGGGCGTTCGTCGCCCTGTTCGGCGCGTCCGTGCTCGTCACGGCCTTCGGAATCATCCTCCAGTCCGGCATCGGCAACGGGGTGCCGGTCCAGCGCTACTCCGGCGCTGCGGTCGTGGTCGGCGGTCAGAAGCACTTCACGGTCCACGAGGCCAAGAAGAGCAAGTCCAAGGACCTCAAGGACGCCGTCGGCGTCCCGATCGACCTGGTCGACAAGGTCGCCAGGACCGAGGGCGTCGACAAGGCCGTCCCGGTGCTCACCTTCCCCGCGCAGGTCGTCTCCAACGACGGCGAGGAGCTGGTCAAGGGCGCCGACGACCGGACGTCCAACGGCACCAACTGGGGCGCGGCCGCGCTCGGCCCGTACGACCGCAACGGCGACGAGCCGAAGCGCGCCGGCGAGGTGGTGCTGGAGAAGTCCGTCGCCGACCACCGCAAGGTGAAGGTGGGCGACAGCGTCAAGATCGCCTCCACCCGGGACGCCAGCTCGTACAAGATCGTCGGCATCGTCACCTACAAGGGCGGCGGCGGGGCGCTGCGCACCCCGCCGGTGTTCTTCTCCGACGACGAGGCGCGCACCCTGTTCGGCCGCACCGACCAGGTCAGCGCCATCGGCGTGCTGGCGCCCAAGGACACCAACGCCGGCAAGCTCGGCGACCGGATCGACAAGGCGCTCAAGGGCTCCGCGATCGACGTCTACACCGGTGACGGGCGCAGCAGCGTCGAGAACCCGGACGTCGCCTCGGCCCGGGGCAGCCTGAAGGAGCTGGCGGGCTCGCTCGGCGGCACCGTCGTGCTGATCACCATGATGGTGGTGGGCAGCACCCTGGCGCTCAGCGTGCACCAGCGCCGGCGCGAGCTGGCGCTGCTGCGCGCGGTCGGCGCGACGCCCAAGCAGATCCACAAGATGATCTCGGGCGAGGCCCTGGTGATCTCGCTGGTGGCCTCGATCCTGGGCTGCTTCCCCGGCATGCTGGCCGCCGGGGTGCTGCGCGGGGCGCTCGGGGCGATCGGCATCCTGCCGGACGACTTCGAGTTCTCCTACGGCCCGATCCCGGCGATCGCCGCGGTCGGCATCGGCGTGATCGCCGCGCAGGTGGCGGCGTTCGCGGTGGCCCGCCGGGTGGTGTCGATCCGGCCGGTGGAGGCGCTCAGCGAGGCCCAGACCGAGCAGCCGGGCATCGGCGGCGCCCGGGTGGCCATCGGGATCCTGCTGTTCGTCCTCGGCTTCTGCGCGTCGCTGCTGCCGCTGTTCTTCGGCAGCATCTTCGCCGTGGCCGCGGCCGGCAGCGGCGGTCTGATCATGGTGATCGCGATCCTCATGCTGGCCCCGCCGGTGGTGGCGAAGGCGACCAGGCTGATGGCCGCGCCGTTCCAGCGGCGGTTCGGGACCCTCGGATTCCTGGCCGTGGCCAACACCCGGGCCAACGCCCGGCGGCTGGCGGCCGGCATCGGCCCGCTGATCCTGGCGATCGGCTTCGCCTCGGTGCAGCTGTTCATCCCGACCACCACGTCTGGTGCGGCCGAGGCGCAGGCCCAGGCGGGCGTCGTCGCCGACTACACGGTGACCAGCGATTCCGGCGGCCTGCCGGTCACCGCGCCGAAGTTCATCGCCGGCCTGGACGGGGTGGACGCCGCGGCCGGGACGGTGCGGGTCGACCTGTTCGCCTCGACGAAGATGCTCGGCTCGCCGGAGATCTTCGACTACAAGGCGCAGGGGCTGACCCCGGGCAACCTGAGCCGGGTCGTCGACCTGGACGTCTCCGAGGGCTCCCTGGACAACCTGTCCACGGACACGGTGGCGATCAGCAGCGGGGCTTCGGCCACGCTCGGCGCGGGCGTCGGCGGCCAGATCAAGGTGCACATGCCCGACGGGCAGACGCTGGAGCCGAAGGTGATCGCCGTGTACAAGCGCGGCCTGGGCTTCGGCGACATCACCCTGTCCTACGACACCGTGCTCCAGCACAGTTCGCGCCGGATGTACGACTCGGTGCTGGTGCGGGCCAAGGACGGCGCCGACAAGAAGAAGGTGATCGGGGAGCTCACCGGGCTCAACGACCGCTACCCCGGGGTGCACGTCCAGGACAAGGGCGGCCTGTCCGCCGCCCAGGAGAAGGCCGGCACGGCCAACCTGTTCGGCAGCGCGCTGCCGCTGGTCCTGGTCTTCGGGTACATCGCGGTGGCCGTCGCCAACACCCTGGTGATGACCACGCTGTCCAGAGCACGGGAGTTCGCGCTGCTGCGGCTGGTGGGCGCGACCCCCGAACAGGTCATGCGGATGATGCGCACCGAGACGCTGATGCTGATCCTGATCGCGGTGGTGGTCGGCAGCCTGGTGCCCATCGTGCCGTTGATGACGGTGAGCATGGGCCTGACCGGGTCCCTGGTTCCGCACATTCCGCCGCTGCTCTACCTGGCGATCGTGGCGGCGACCTCGGCCCTGGCCGCGGCGGCCGTTCTGGTGCCGACCAAGCTCGCCCTGCGCGCCCGCCCGGTGGAGGCCATCGGACTGCGCGAGTAGCTCCGCCCCCACCATTGCCACACCGACCCGCCGATGGGGTCCGCGACCGCGGACCCCATCGGCGTTTTCGGGTTTCCGGGCAGGTCGAACGGCGTTTCGCAGTGCGGCAACCAGGGTCATTCGGCTGCCGCTTAACGACCCTGACCGGCCCCGCCGCCCGGTGTTAGCCTGCATTCACCAGAGCGAATTCCCCTTTTGCGTAATCCCCGTACCGACGAGCCGTGGACGGAACACGGCCGAACGGGGCTGTTGTGCTGCGCCTTTTTCGGATTCCGGTGAATGCGGTGGGTGGGTTTTAGTGAATTCACAGTCATGGCGTGAAAAGGCCGGACGGCTCGCGCGCGAACACGGTGTGCGCTCCCTCCGGTGCGCGTTCTACGACGCCGGCGAACTCCACGTCGCCGAGGCGGGTGCGGAGCCCGGGCCGGCGCCCGCCGCGCCGTTCGCCTCGCTCACCAAGCTCTTCACCGCGACGCTGGCCATGCAGCTGGCCTTCGACGGCGACCTCGACCTGGACCTGCCGGTCGGCGAGTACCTGAACGAACCACCCTTCGCCGAGCTGAGACTGACGACCCGCCACCTGCTCAGCCACTCCTCCGGAATGGTCTGCGACGGCCCCGGCGACGGCGGGCTGCGGGCCGCCGTCGCGGCCGGCCCGCTGTTCGCCCCCGGCACCGCGTTCTCGTACTCCAACGCCGGGTTCGCGCTGGCCGGAAAGGTCATCGAGGCCGCCGCCGGGGTGAGTTGGCGCAACGCCGTGACGGACTTCCTGCTCCGGCCGCTGGACATCGAGCCGGCCTTCCTGGCGGCCGACGAGATCCCCCGCGACCTCGCCCCCGCCGCCGCGATCGCCGGCACCGTCACCGACCTGGTCGCGTTCGCCCGGCTCCACCTGGACGACCGTGACGCCTCGCACGCCGCCCTGCTCGACCAGGAGGCCGTCCGGGAGCTGGCCGAACCGCCCTTCGACACCCTGCCGTTCGGCCTGGCCGACGGCTGGGGCCACGGCTGGGCCCGGTACGGCAACGGCGCCGACCGCTGGCTCGGCCTCGACGGCGTGGGCGCGGGCGCCACCTGCCACCTGCGGATCCAGCCGGAACGCGGCACCGTGATCGCCCTCCAGGCCGACTCCGCGGCCGGCCTCGGCGCCTGGCAGGACCTGCTGGCCCAGTTCCGGGCCGAGGGCGTGGACGTCGCCGGCTACGCGCCGGGCCCCGCCGCCGGCGCCGCGCAGGACCTGTCGGACCGCGTCGGGCAGTGGGCCAACGGCGAGACCGTGTACCGGATCCGCCCCGGCGCCGACACGGCGGACGGCGCACACCCCGGCGCCACCGTCCTGGTCGACGACGACGGGATGGAGTACGACCTGACCGGCCGAGGCGAGCGCTTCTTCGCCGCCCGGCACCCGCGGCTGCCCGAGGTGGAACACCTCGGCCGCTTCCTGCTCGACCCGGAGACCGGGCGCGCGGACCACATGCAGTTCGGCGGCCGCGTCCTGCGACGCGTCGCCTGAACAGGCTGGAGAGCGAACGTGACGATCACCAACGACAGTGTCCTGTCGCCGGCGCAGCAGCGCCTGTGGTTCCTGAACCGCTTCCAGGAGGGCGCCGCCGGCCACACCCACACGGTGGCGCTGCGGCTGGCCGGCGGCCTGGGTCCGGAGCAGCTGCGTGCCGCGCTGGACGCCCTGGTCCGGCGGCACCCGCTGCTGGGCACCGTGCACCGCGAGGCCGAGGGTCGCTGCCGCCCCGAACCCGCCCCCGACGGCGGGGCGTTCGCCGGGCTGCGGCCCGAGCCGGTCGCCCCCGACGAGCTCGACGAGGCGCTGACCCGGGCGGCCGGCCAGGGCCTGGACCTCACCCGGGAGCCCCCGCTGCGGGCCCGGCTGCTGGCCACCGGTCCGGACGCCCACGTGCTGGTCCTGACGGTGCACGAGATCGCGGCCGACGAGCGCTCGCTCGCCGTGATCGTCGACGACCTGGCCCGGGCGTACGCGGCGGCCACCGCCCCGGCCGCCCCCGGCGCGTCCGAGCCCGCCCCGCAGTACGCCGCGGCGGCCGCCGCCGACCGGGAGCTGAACGGCGCCCCCGAGCGGCCCACCGAGCACGCCGCGGCCGAACTCGCCCACTGGCGCGCGGCCTTGGACGGCGCGCCGGCGCAGCTCGACCTGCCCGTCGACCGGCCGCGCCCGGCCGTCACCCGCTACGCCGCCGACGAGTACCGCAGCGAGCTGGACGTCCCGCTGGCGGCGGCCCTCGCCGACCTGGCCGCCGACTGCGGCGCCGGCGTCGAGGCGGTGCTGCACGCCGCCGTCGTGGCGCTGCTGGGCCGCTTCGGCGCCGGCGCCGACGTCCCGCTGGTCGGCAGCCTGCCCGGCCGCGACGACGCCCGGCGCGCCGCCGTGGTCGGTCCGCTGGCCAACCCGGTGGTGCTGCGGGTCGTCCGCCGCCCCGGCGCCTCCTTCCGCGAGCTGGTCGGCGACTGCGCGGCGGTCGCCGACACGGCCCGGCGCCACGGTGGCGTCCCGTTCGAGACCGTGGTCGGCGAGCTGCGGCCCGAGCGCGCGCTCAACCGCCACCCGCTGGCCCAGGTGGCCTTCGACCTCGCCGAGGACCTGCCCGCCCGCCTCCGCTTCGGCGCGCTCGACGCCCAGGTGGCCCAACTTCCCCGCCAGCACTCCCCGTTCGACCTCCAGCTGCGCTTTCGCAGCGCGCCCGACGGCTCCGGGCTGCGGCTGGCCGCGACCTTCAGCACCGAGCTGTTCGACCCGGCGACCGTGCGGCGGCTCACCGACGCGCTGCCGCGCCTGCTGGCCGCCGCCGTCGCCGCGCCGGACGCCGACCCGGACGGCTACGAGGTGCTGGACCCGGCCGAGCGGCACGCCCTGCTGACCGCGTGGAACGCCACCGACCGGCCGGTGCCCGACGCCGACGTCTCCGCACTGTTCCGGGCCCGGGCCGCCGCCCAGCCCGCGCGGACCGCCCTGATCGCCGGCGACACCGTGCTCAGCTACGCCGAACTCGACGACCGGGCCGAGCGGCTGGCCGGCGAGCTGCGCCGCCACGGCGCCGCCCCGGGCCGGCTCGTCGCCCTGGCGCTGCCGCGCTCCGCCGACCTCGTCGTCGCCCTGCTCGCGGTGGCCCGCACCGGCGCCGCCTACGTGCCGCTCGACCCCGACTACCCGGCCGACCGGATCGGCTACATCCTCGACCACGCCGCCCCCTCGGCGCTGGTCACCGACAGCGCGACGGCCGGACGGCTGCCCGCCACCGCCGCCCACCGGCTGCTGCTGGACGACGAGGAGGTGCGCGCCAGGCTGGCGACGGAGCCCGCCGGGCCGCAGGGCCCCGCCGCGACCGCCGCCGACCCGGCCTACGTCATCTACACCTCCGGCTCCACCGGCCGCCCCAAGGGCGTCGTCATCAGCCGCCACGCGCTGACCAACTTCCTGGTCTCGATGGCCGACCTCTTCCCGCTCGCCGCCGAGGACGTCTGGACCTCCGTCACCACGATCGCCTTCGACATCGCCGCCCTGGAGCTCTACCTGCCGCTGGTCGGCGGCGCCACCGTGGTCCTCGCCGACCGCGCGACCGTCACCGACCCCGCCGGGCTGGGCGCCCTGGTCGGCCGCACCGGCACCACGATCATGCAAGCCACCCCCAGCCTCTGGCAGGCCCTGTGCGACGAAGTCCCGCAGGCGCTGCGCGGCCTGCGGATGCTGGTCGGCGGGGAGGCCCTGCCGGCCGCCCTCGCCGAGCGGATGCGCGCGCTCGGCAGCGAGGTCACCAACCTGTACGGGCCCACCGAGACCACCATCTGGTCCACCGCCGCCCGCCTGGACGACCGCCCCGGCGCGCCGACCATCGGCCGGCCGATCGGCAACACCCGGGTCCGGGTCCTCGACGAGGCGCTGCGCCTGGTGCCGATCGGCGCCGCCGGCGAGCTGTACATCGCCGGGGACGGCGTCGGCACCGGCTACCTGCACCGCGAGGACCTCACCCGGGACCGCTTCCTGCCCGACCCGTACGGCGCCGAGGGCGAGCGCATGTACCGCACCGGCGACATCGTCCGCTGGGCCGCCGACGGCAACCTGGAGTACGTCGGCCGCGCCGACTTCCAGCTGAAGGTCCGCGGCTTCCGGATCGAGCCCGGCGAGATCGACGCCGTCCTGGAGCGGCACCCCGCGGTGGCCCGCGCCGTCACCGTCGCCCGCGAGTACGGGGCCGGCGACACCCGGCTGGTCTCCTACGTGGTGCCGGCCGGCGAGGGCGGCGCCGACCCGGCCGAACTGCGCGCGCACGCCGCCGCCACGCTGCCCGGCTACATGGTCCCGGCCGTGGTGGTGCCGATCCCCGAGATCCCGCTGACCCCCAACGGCAAGACCGACCGGGCCGCGCTCCCGGACCCGGGCACCGTCGCCGCCGGCAGCGGGCACGGGCCGCGCAGCGCCCGCGAGGAGCAGCTCTGCGACCTGTTCTGCGAGGTGCTCGGCGTCGCCTCGATCGGTGTCGAGGACAGCTTCTTCGACCTCGGCGGCCACTCCCTGCTCGCCACCCGGCTGATCGGGCGCATCCGCTCGGTGCTGGACGTCGAGGTGCCGATCCGCACCCTGTTCGAGTCGCCCACCGTCGCCGGGCTGGCCGGCCGGCTGGGCAGCGAGCCCGCCCGCCGGGCCGGACTGGTGCCGGTCGGCCGCGACCGGCCGCTGCCGCTCTCCTACGGCCAGCAGCGGCTCTGGTTCCTGTACGACTACGAGTCCCAGGGCACCGAGTACAACTCGCCGCTCGGCCTGCGGCTGACCGGGCCGCTCGACCGGGACGCCCTCGGGCGCGCCGTCGACGCCCTGGTGGCCCGGCACGAGGCGCTGCGCACCACCTTCGCCACCGAGGGCGGCCAGGGCGTGCAGGTCGTCCACGCCCCCGGCCACCGGCCGGTGCGCTTCACCGACCTCGCGGCCGAGGGGCGCGTCGACGACCTCGACCAGCTGCTGCGCACCGAGCTGAGCCGCTCCTTCGACCTGCGCGGCGGCCCGCTGCTGCGCCCCTGGCTGATCCGGCTGGCCGACGCCGAGCACCTGCTCGTCCTCGACATGCACCACGTCGTCACCGACGGCTGGTCCAAGGAGGTGATGGCCCGCGAGCTCGTCGCCCTGCTCGGCCAGGAGGCCACCGGACGGCCCGCCGCGCTGAGTGAACTGCCTTTGCAGTACGCCGACTTCGCGGTGCACCAGCACGGCGAGCGGGGCGCCCGGGAGGCCGCCGACCTCGCCTACTGGAAGCGCCGGCTGGACGGCGTGGTGCCGCTGGAGCTGCCGACCGACCGGCCCAGGCCCGCCACCCGCGCCACCCGGGGCGCCGGCCACCCCTTCGAGCTGAGCCCCGAGCTGGTGGCCGCCCTCACCCGGCTCTGCCGCCGGGAGGGCGTCACCCTGTTCACCGTCCTCACGGCGGGCGTCCAGCTGCTGCTGTCCCGGTACGCGCGCCAGCGCGACATCGCCGTCGGCACCATCGTCTCCGGCCGCGAGCACAGCGAACTGGAGGACGTGCTCGGCTTCTTCGTCAACACGCTGGTGCTGCGCTCCCGGACCACCCCCGACACGACCGTCGGCGCCTTCCTGGCCGACGTCCGGCAGGGCGTGCTGGAGGCCTTCACCCACCAGCACCTGCCGTACGACCGGCTGATCGACGAGCTCAAGCCGGACCGCGACCCCAGCCGCACCCCGCTGATCCAGGCCGCGCTGATGCTCAAGCGGGCCCAGGACGCGCTGCCCGGCCCCGACGGCCTGCGGGTCGAGGAGAGCGCCCTGCCGCGGATGCACGCGCTGTTCGACATCGGCTTCGAGTTCGAGGAGCGCGACGGGCGGCTCGGCGGCCTGGTCGAGTACAGCACGGCGCTCTTCGACCCGGAGACCGTCGCCCGGACCGCCCGCCACCTCACCGTGCTGCTGGAGGGCATGGCGGCGGCCGACCCGGACCGGCTCGTCGACGAGCTGCCGCTGATGGACGAGCAGGAACGCCGGCTGGTCACCACCGGCTGGAACGCCACCGCGACCGGCGCCCGGTTCCACACGGCGACCATCCACGGCCTGGTCGCCGACCAGGCCCGGCGCACCCCGGACGCCGCGGCCGTCACCACCGAGGACCGCAGCCTGACCTTCGCCGAACTCGACGCGCTGACGGACGCGCTGGCCCACCGGCTGGCCGACCGCGGCGTCGGCCCGGGCAGCGTCGTCGGCGTCCGGACCCGGCGCGCCGCCGAGATGACGATCGCCCAGCTCGCCGTGCTCAAGGCCGGCGCCGCCTACCTGCCGCTCGACCCCGAACTGCCCGACGACCGGACGGTCTACGTGCTCCAGGACGCCGGGGTGCCGGTGCTCCTCACCCAGCGCGACCTGCCCGGGCCCGAGGCGCCGGAAGGCGTCGAGGTGCTGTACGTCGAGGACACCGGGCCCGGCACGCACGACGGGCCGCCCGAGGTCGCCGTCGGCCCGTCCGACCTCGCGTACGTGATCTACACCTCGGGCTCCACCGGCAAGGCCAAGGGCGTGCTGATCGAGCACCGCGGCGTGGTCAACCTGTGCGACTGGTACCGGGACTTCTTCGACGCCGGGCCCGGCGACCGGGCCACCCAGATGGTGCCGCCCGGCTTCGATCCGACGGTGCTGGAGCAGTGGGGCGCCCTCGCCTGCGGCGTGGAGATCCGGTTCGCCTCCGACCGTGTCCTGGAGGACCCGCACCTGCTCGCCGGCTGGATCGTCGAGCAGGGGATCACCCTCATCCTCATCCCGGCCCCGCGCCTGGAGGGCCTGCTCGACCAGCCCGCGCTCCACCAGGGCCGGGTGCGCCACATCCTCACCGGCGCCGACGTGGTGCGCCGCCGGCTGCCGCGCGGCTCCGCGATGGCGCTGTCCAACCTGTACGGCCCGACCGAGACCACCGTGCTCACCACCGGCACGGTGCTGGAGGCGGAGGAGGACGCCCCGGTCGGGCGGCTGCCCTCGATCGGCCGGCCCATCGCCAACACCACCGGCTACGTGCTCGACGAGCACCGCGAGCCCGTCCCGGTGGGCGTGCCCGGCGAACTGTACGTCGGCGGCGCCGGGGTGGCCCGCGGCTACCTGGGCCGCCCGGAGCTCACCGAGGAGCGGTTCGTCCCGGACCACCTCGCCGCGACCGCCGGCGCGAGGCTCTACCGCACCGGCGACCTGGTCCGCTGGCTGCCCGACGGCACGCTCGAATTCCTCGGGCGGATCGACAACCAGGTCAAGGTGCGCGGCTACCGGATCGAGCTGGGCGAGATCGAGACCGCGCTGCTCGACGACGAGAGCGTCGAGCAGACCGCGGTGGTCGCCCGGACCAAGCCGTCCGGGCAGACCGTGCTGACCGGCTACGTGGTGCCCGCGGACGGCGCCGCCGACCCGGAGAAGATCCGGGACCGGCTCGCCGAGCGGCTGCCCGGCTACATGGTCCCGCCGGTCGTCATCGTCCTGGACGCGTTCCCGATGACCACGAGCGGCAAGATCGACCGGCGGGCCCTGCCGGAGCCGGAGGAGCAGCGGCCGGCCGCCGAGCCCACCGCGCCCCGGGACGAGACCGAGGCGGCGCTGGCCGGGATCTGGGCCGAGGTGCTGGGTGTGCCCGTCGTGGGGGCCGAGGACAACGTCTTCGACCACGGCGCCAACTCGGTGCTCACCCTCCAGGTCACCGCCCGGATCCGGGAGGTGTTCGGCGTCGGGGTCTCGGCCCGGCACGTGTTCGCCGCCCGCACCGTGGCGGCCCTCGCGGACCAGGTCCGCAAGCAAGTACTCGAAGACGTGCGCCGGACACCGGCGGACCGGACGACGACGCGCGGTGGCGCGCGGGGGAGCAACCGATGACAGACCAGCGACACAGCGAGGGCCAGGACGCCGACGAGATCCTGCGGCAGCGACTGGCAGCCGCCGGCGCCGGCGGCGGCGACCGCGACGCGATCCGGCCCGGCGGCGACGGCCCGGCCCCGCTCTCCTTCGGCCAGGAACGGCTCTGGTTCCTCCAGGAGTTCGAGACCGACGCGGTCGAGTACACCACCTCCTTCGGCCTCCGGCTGCGCGGCCGCCTCGACCTGGCCGCGCTGCGCACCGCGCTGACCGGCCTGGTCGAGCGGCACGAGCCGCTGCGCACCGTCTTCACCACCGAGGACGGCGTGGCCCGCCAGGAGGTCCGGCCCGCCTACGCACCGGACACCGAGCCGGTGGACCTGGGCGCGCTGGGCGCCGACGAGCGGGAGGCCGAGTTCGCCGCGCTGCTGCGCCGCGAACTCGCCACCCCCTTCGACCTCGCCAGCGGCCCGCTGCTGCGCTCCACGGTCGTGCGGCACGGCCCGGACGACCACGCGCTCTTCCTCAACCTGCACCACATCGCCGCCGACGGCTGGTCCAAGGGCCTGCTGACCGGCGAGCTCGGCGAGCTCTACCGGGCCGCCGTCGAGGGCCGCCCGCACACCCTCGCCCCGCTGCCGGTCAGCTACCGCGACTACTCCCGCTGGCAGCGCGAGCGCTGCACCGAAGACCGCCTGGCCGGGCAACTGGACTACTGGCGCGACGAGTTGGCGGACATCCAGCCGCTGGAGCTGCCCACCGACCGGCCCCGCCCGGCGGTGCGCACCACCGTCGGCGCCCTGCACACCTTCCAGGTCGACGCCGAGGTCGCCGCCGGCCTCGAAACGCTCGGCGCCGAACGCGGCACCACGCTCTTCGCCGTGCTCGCCGCCGCCACCCAGGTGCTGCTGGCCCGGCACACCGGCCAGCGCACCGTGGGCCTGGGCACCGTGTCGGTCGGCCGCGACCGCACCGAACTGGAGCCGCTGGTCGGCTTCTTCGTCAACACCCTGGTCCTGCACGGCCGGATCGACCTGGACGAGGCCTTCGGCGACCTGCTGGAGCGCACCACCGACCAGCTCTGGGACGCCCTCAGCAACCAGGACGTCCCCTTCCACCGGCTGGTGGACGAGATCCAGCCCGAGCGCGACCCGAGCCGCACCCCGCTGGTGCAGGCCGCCCTCGTGCTCCAGAACGACCCCGGCGCCCTGCCCGACTTCGGCGGCCCGGCCGTCGAGGAGTTCCGCGCGCCCTCGGTGTCCTCCATCTTCGACCTGACGCTGGAGTTCACCCCGGCCGCCGACGGCACGCTGGGCGGGACGGTCGAGTACAACACCGACCTGTTCGACGCCTCGACCGTCGACGCGCTCTGCACCCGGCTGCTGCTCCTGCTGGCGGGCGTCGCCGCCGACGCCGACCGCCCGGTCGGCGACCTGCCGCTGCTCACCGCCGCCGAACTCGACACCGTCACCCGCGACTGGGCCGAGAACCGGGTGCCCTACCCGGCCGACCGGACCGTCCACTCGCTGGTCGCCGAGCAGGCCGCGGCCACCCCCGACGCCATCGCCGTCACCGCCGCCGAAGGCGAGCTGACCTACCGTCAACTCGACGAGCAGGCCGACCGGTTGGCCCGGCTGCTGCTCGACCACGGCGCCCGCCCCGGCCAGCACGTCGCGGTCTGCCTGCCCCGCGGCACCGGCCTGGTCGTCGCCCTGCTGGCCGTGCTCAAGGCCGGCTGCACCTACGTGCCGCTGGACCCGGACTACCCGGCCGACCGGCTGGAGTTCATGCTCGCGGACACCGGGGCCGCGCTCTGCGTCACCGACCGGGAGCTGCTCGAACGGCTGCCCGACCTGGCCGTCCCGGCCCTGCTGCCCGCCGAGCGCACCGCCGAGCTGGCCGCCCTCCCGGCCGGGCCGCCGGCCACCGACGCGGGGCCCGAGAGCGCCGCCTACGTCATCTACACCTCCGGCTCCACCGGCCGGCCCAAGGGCGTCGTGGTCGAGCACCGCTCCATCGTCCGGCTGGTCCGCGGCGCCGACTACGCCCCGCTGGCGGCCGACGACGTGGTGGCGCAGGTCGCCGACGCCACCTTCGACGCGGCGACCTTCGAGTTCTGGGGCCCGCTGGTGGCCGGGGCGCGGATCGCCGTCATCACCAAGGACGTCCTGCTCGACCCGCCGGCCTTCGCCGCCGCACTGCGCTCGACCGGCGCCACCGCGATGTTCCTCACCGCCGGCGTCTTCAACCAGGTCGTCGGCCTGGAGCCCACCGCCTTCGGCGGCATGCGCCACCTGCTGGTCGGCGGCGAGGCGCTCAACCCGCGCCGGATCGCCGAACTGCTGGCCGGCGGCGCCCCGCCGCAGCGGCTGGTCAACGGCTACGGCCCGACCGAGACCACCACCTTCGCCGTCTCCCACCTGATCCGCGAGACCGACGGCGTGCGCGCCATCCCGATCGGCCGCCCGATCTCCAACACGGCGGTGTACGTCCTCGACGAGCGCCGCCGCCCCGTCCCGCCCGGCGTGCCCGGCGAGCTCTGGATCGCCGGCCCCGGCGTCGCCCGCGGCTACCTGGGCCGCCCGGAGCTGACCGAGGAGCGCTTCCAGCCCTCGCCGTTCGCGGCGGAGCCCGGCGAGCGGATGTACCGCACCGGGGACGTGGTGCGCTGGGCCGACGGCCTGGTCGAGTACCTCGGCCGCGCCGACACCCAGGTCAAGGTCCGCGGCTACCGGATCGAGCCCGGCGAGGTCGAAGCCGTCCTGGAGGCCCACCCCGCGGTGGCCGAGGCCCTGGTGGTCGCCCTCGCGGACGGCGACCACAAGCGGCTGGTCGGCTACCTGCGCGCCGAGCCCGGCGCCGTCATCGCGCCGCTGGACCTGCGCGCCTTCGCCGAGCAGCGGCTGCCCTCCTACAGCGTCCCGACCGCCTTCGCCACCCTCGACGCCTTCCCGCTCACCCCCAACGGCAAGGTCGACGTCCGGGCCCTGCCGGCGCCGGACGCCCCCCTGGAGCGGGAGGACTACCGGGCCCCCGAGGACCCGGCCGAGCAGGCTCTCGCCGAGGTCTGGTCGGAGGTGCTCGGCATCGGCAAGGTCGGCGCCGACGACAACTTCTTCGAACTCGGCGGCGACTCCATCCTGAGCATCCAGGTGGTCGCCCGGGCCCGCCGGGCCGGCCTCGTCATCACCTCGAAGGACATCTTCTCCCGGCAGTCGCTCGCCGACCTCGCCCGCGCCGCCCGCCCGGTGGAGCAGGCCCCGGTCGTCCAGGTCGACGCCGACGACCACGAGCCGGCCCCGCTCGGCCCCGTCCAGGAGTGGTTCTTCGCCCACCACACCCGCGGCGCCCACCACTTCAACCAGTCCGTGCTGATCACCCTGGACGGCGCGGTCGACGAACCCGCGCTGGCCCGCGCCCTGGCCGGCCTCGTCCGCCGGCACGAGGCCCTGCGCACCCGCTTCGCCACCGGCCCCGACGGCCGGCGGGTCCAGACCGTCACCGCGCCGGACGCCGACGCCGTGCCGGCCGAGGCCCGGATCGAGCGGATCACCCTCGACCAGGCCGCCCCCGGCGAGCGCGCCGCCGCCATGCGCACCCTCGCCGAGGCCGCGCAGGCCTCGCTCGACCCGGCTGAGGGGCCGCTGGTGCGCACCCTGCTGTTCGACCACGGCGCCGGCGAGCCCGCGCGGCTGCTGCTCACCGTGCACCACCTGGCCGTGGACGGCGTCTCCTGGCGGATCCTCCTGGAGGACCTGGAGAGCGCCTACCGGCAGGCCGTCCGCGGCGAGGACGTCGACCTCGGCCCGGCCGGCACCTCGTACCGCGGCTGGGCGCGCCGCCTCGCCGCCTTCACCCAGGACGGCGGCCTGGACGACGAACTGGCGCACTGGGCCCGCCCGGTGCCGGCCGGCTCCGCCGACCTGCCCACCGACCGGGAGGGCCGCAACAGCGTCGGCGACACCCGCGCCGTCTCGGCCGGCCTCGACGCCGAGCGCACCCGGCAACTGCTCCAGGACGTGCCCGCCGTCTACCGCACCCAGGTCAACGACGTCCTGCTGACCGCCCTCGGCCGCGCGCTCGCCCGCTTCACCGGCCGGGCCCGCACCCTGATCACCCTGGAGGGCCACGGCCGCGAGGAGATCCTCGACGGCACCGACGTCTCCCGGACGGTCGGCTGGTTCACCTCGATCTTCCCGGTGCTGCTGGAGTCCCCGGCCGACCGCCCGCTCGGCCGGCTCATCCGCGACACCAAGGAACTGCTGCGCGCCGTGCCCGGCCGCGGCGCCGGCTACGGCCCGCTGCGCTACCTGCGCGGCGACCAGCCGCAGGCCGCCGCCCTGGCCGCGGCGCCGCAGCCCCAGGTCAGCTTCAACTACCTCGGCCAGTGGAGCGACGCCGCGGCCGGGAGCGAGCTGTTCCGCGCCGTCGAACCCGACTACGGCCTGGACCACCACCCGGACGAGGAGCGGCCGCACCTGCTGGACATCGTCGGCGAGGTCCGGCACGGCGTGCTGACCTTCGACTTCCACTACGCGCCGCAGCGCCACGACCAGGCCACCGTGCAGCGGCTCGCCGACGACTTCGCGGCGGCCCTGACCGAACTCGTCGAGCACTGCCTGACCCCCGGCGCCGGCGGCGCCACCCCCGGCGACTTCCCGCTGCTCACCCTCGACCAGGCGACCGTCGACCGGCTGGTGCCGGCCGGCTCCGCCGTCGAGGACATCCACCCGCTGACCCCGATGCAGAGCGGGATGCTCTTCCACACCCTCAACCAGGACGGCGTCGGCGCCTACTCCGACCACGTCGCCTTCCGGCTGGAGGGCGTCCGCGACGTCGACGCGCTGGCCGCCGCCTGGCAGCAGGTGGTCGACCGCACCCCCGCGCTGCGCACCCGGCTGGTCTGGGACGGCGTCCCCGAGCCCGTCCAGGTGGTCGAGCGCTCCGCCCGGCTGACGGTGCGCCACCTCGACTGGACCGGCCTGCCCGCCGCCGAACTGGACCGCCGGCTCAAGGCGCTGATCGACGAGGAGCGCGCCACCGGGATCGAGCTGTCCCGGGCGCCGCTGATGCGCCTCGCCCTCGCCCGCGAGGACGAGCGGACCGTCCGCGTCGTGTGGACCTTCCACCACGCCGTCCTGGACGGCTGGAGCACCTCGCACCTGTTCGCCGACCTCTTCGCCGCCTACCAGGCGCTCACCGACGGCAGGGGCAAGGCCCCGGCCCTGCCCGAGCGCCGGCCCTTCCGCGACTACGTCGCCTGGCTGGCCCGGCAGGACAAGGCCGCGGCCGCCGCCCACTGGAGCGCCCTGCTGGGCGACCTGGACGCGCCGACCCAGCTGCCCTTCGGCCGCTCGGTGCCCCAGGGCCACGAGTCCCAGTCCGCCGGGCAGGTCCGGGTGGGCCTGTCCGGCGCCGAGACCGACGCGCTGGTCGCGATGGTCCGCCGCCACCGGCTCACCCTCAACACCGCCGTCCAGGGCGCCTGGGCGATCCTGCTGGCCCGCCACTCCGGGCAGCGCGACGTCTGCTTCGGCACCACCGTGGCCGGCCGCCCGACCGAGCTGCCCGGCGCCGACACCATGGTCGGCAACCTGCTCAACACCCTGCCGCTGCGCACCGAGGTCGACCAGGACGCCCCGCTGGTGGAGTGGCTGGCGGCCCTCCAGGCCGAGCAGGCCGAATCCCGGCGCTTCGAGTACTCCTCGATCGCCGAGATCCAGCGCAGCAGCAAGGTCCCGCGCGGCAGCGCGCTGTTCCAGACCCTGGTGGTGTTCGAGAACTACCCGGGCAACGGGGCCGCCGCCGAACGCCACGGACTGCGCCTCAGCGACGTCCGCGCCGTCGACACCACCAGCTTCACGCTGGACCTCACCGCCTACGACGACGACGGCTCGCTGACCCTGCTGCTCTCCTACGACCCGGCGCTCTACGACCGCGCCCAGGCCGAGGTGCTCGCCGACCAGCTCGCCGTCCTGCTCGGCAGCATGCCCACCGCCCCCGGCCAGCGGGTCGGCGACGTCCCGATGCTGTCGCTGCGCGCCCGCGACCGCGTCCTGTACGAGTGGAACGACACCGGCACCCCGGGCGCCGACGCCTGCCTGCACGAGCTGATCGCCGAGCAGGCGCAGCAGACCCCGGACGCCGAGGCGGTGGTCTTCGAGGAGACCGTGCTGACCTACGCGGAACTGGAGGCCCGGGCCAACCGGCTCGCCCAGCACCTCGTCGGCCAGGGCATCGGCCCGGAGACCGTCGTCGCGATCTGCCTGGACCGCGGCCCGGACACCGTCGTCGCCGCCCTCGGCGTCCTCAAGGCCGGCGCCGCCTACCTGCCGCTGGACCCCACCCACCCCGCCGAGCGGCTGCGCCTGGTGCTGGACGACAGCGCCGCCGCGATGCTCGTCACCCAGCGGGACCTCGCCGAGCGGCTCCCGCTGTGCGACGCGACCGTGCTCTGCCTGGACGCCGACCGCGAGGAGATCGACAGCTGGCCCGCCGAGGCGCCCAGCACCGAGGTGACCCCGGACAACCTCGCCTACGTCATCTACACCTCCGGCTCCACCGGCAAGCCCAAGGGCGTCACGGTCGAGCACCGCAGCGTCGCCCGGGCCGCCGCGGCCTGGCGCGAGGCCTACCGGCTCGACCGCGGCCCCGTCCGCCAGCTCAACCTCGCCAGCATGGCCTTCGACGTCTTCGTCTCCGACCTGACGCACGCGCTGACCACCGGCGGCGCCCTGGTGCTCTGCCCGAAGGACGCCACCACCGACCCGGTGCGCCTGCTCGACCTGATGGAGCGCCAGCGCGTCACCCACGTCGAGACGGTGCCCTCGCTGGCCAACGCGCTGGCCGACGAGGCCGCCCGCACCGGCCGGGCCTTCCCGCCGCTGCGCTACCTGGCCGTCGGCTCGGACAACTGGCGCACCGACGACTGCCGACGGCTGCTGAAGAGCGTCGCCCCCGGCACCGTCGTGCTCAACTCCTACGGCGTCACCGAGGCCACCGTCGAGTCCTCGTACTTCACCGTCACCCCGCAGAGCCTGCCGGACGTCGCGTCCGTGCCGATCGGCCGGCCCATCCCGGGCACCCGGATGTACGTCCTGGACGCGGACCTGGAGCCGCTGCCGGTCGGCGTCGTCGGCGAGCTCTTCCTCGGCGGCAGCGGCGTCACCCGGGGCTACCTGGGCCGCCCCGACCTCACCGAGGAGCGCTTCTCCGCCGACCCGTTCACGCCCCACCCCGACGGCCGGCTCTACCGCACCGGCGACCAGGCCCGCTTCCTGCCCACCGGCGACGTCGAGTTCCTCGGCCGCGGCGACGACCAGGTCAAGATCCGCGGGTTCCGGGTGGAACTCGCCGAGATCGAGGCCGTCCTGCGCCGCCACCCCGACGTCCTGGAGGCCGTCGCGGCGCTGCGCTCCGAGCCGGGCGCCGTCCTGACCGGGTACGTCGTGCCCCGGCCCGGCACCGCACCGGAGAGCGCCGAGCTGCGCCGCTACCTGGAGGGCTCGCTGCCCCGCCACATGGTGCCGCAGGCCTTCGTCCGGCTCGACCGGCTGCCGCTGAACGCCAACGGCAAGGTGGACCGGCGGGCGCTGCCGGCCGCGGCCGCCGACGACCGCCCGGCCACCACCAGGACGGCCCCCCGCAACCCCGCCGAGCAGGCGCTCGCCGGGCTCTGGGCGGAGGTCTTCCGGGTGCCCGAGGTCGGCGTCGACGACAACTTCTTCGACCTGGGCGGTGACTCGATCCTGAGCATCCAGGTCGTCTCCCGGGCGCGGCAGTTGGGACTGCGCCTCAGCTCGCAGGACATCTTCAGCCACCAGACCATCGCCGGGATCGCCGCCGCGATCTCGACCCACGAACCCGAGGAGCCGGCCGGCGTGAACACCGAACCCGTCACCGGAAGGGCGCCGCTGACCCCGATCCAGCGCGCCTTCTTCCAACACCACACCGAGGCCCCCCAGCACAGCACCATGTCCGTGCTGGCCGAGCTGCGCGAACTCCCCGACGAGGCGCACCTGCGCACCGCGCTCGACGCGCTCCTCACCCACCACGACGCCCTGCGCACCCGCTTCCGCACCGTCTACGGCCGCTGGCAGCAGGAGATCGCCGCCCCCGGCGACGGCTGGCCGCTGGAGCGGCTGGACCTCACCCTGGAGGCCGACCCGGAGGGCGCGCTGCTGGCCGCCGCGACCGCCGCCCAGTCCGGCTTCGACCTGGCCGAGGGCCCGCTGGTGCGGGCCGTGCTGGCCGACCTCGGCGGCACCGCCGGCGCCCGGCTCTTCCTCACCGCCCACCACCTGGTGGTCGACGCGGTCTCCTGGCAGACCCTGCTCGGCGACCTGGAGACGGCCTACCGGCAGGCCGCCGAGGGCCGGCCGGTCGACCTCGGCTCGCGCGGCACCTCCTTCCTCGACTGGTCCCGCCGGCTCTCCGAGCACACCGCGGTCGGCGGCTTCGACGAGGAGCTGGACCACTGGTTCGCGGCCGGCCGCGCCGGCGGCGAGCCGCTGCCCGCCGACCTCACCGGCACCCCGACCGTCGCCACCGCCGCCGCCGTCCGGGTCGGCCTGGACGCGGAGAGCACCGACGCGCTGCTGCGCGAGGTCCCCGCGGTCTACCGCACCCAGGTCAACGACGTCCTGCTGACCGCGCTCGCCCGGGTGCTCGCCGACTGGACCGGCCGCTCCGCCGTCCTGGTGGACCTGGAGGGCCACGGCCGCGAGGAGATCTTCGACGACGTCGACCTGAGCCGCACCACCGGCTGGTTCACCACCTCCTTCCCGGTCGCCCTGGACACCGCCGACGGCGCCGACTGGGGCGCCCGGCTCCGCTCCGTCAAGGAGCAGCTGCGGGCCGTCCCCCAGCGCGGCATCGGCTACGGCGCGCTGCGCCACCTCAGCCCGGCCGGGGCGCCCGGCGAGCTGCTCGCCGAAGGCCCCCGCGCCCAGGTCGGCTTCAACTACCTCGGCCGGGTCGTCGACGGCCACGACGGCGGCCTGCTGCACGACGTGCGGCTCGGCTACGGCACCGAGCAGGCGCCCGGGGAACTGCTGGAGTACCCGCTCGACATCGTGGCGTACGTGCGCGACGGCAAGCTCGGCTTCGAGCTGTTCCACTCCACCGCGACCCACACCACCGAGACCGTCCAGCGGGTCGGCGACCAGCTGGTCGAGGCCCTGCGCGGGATCGTCGCGCACTGCCGCGAGGCCGGCGCCGCCGCCTCCGGGGCCACCCCCTCGGACTTCCCGCTCGCCCGGGTCGACCAGCCGCTGCTTGACGAACTGACCGCCCTGGGCCGGATCGCCGACCTCTACCCGGCCACGCCGATGCAGCACGGCCTGCTGTTCCACAGCCTCACCGAGGAGGGCGAGGGCGTCTACCTCGGCCAGCTGTCCTTCCTGCTGGAGGGCGGCGTGGACGCGGACGCCTTCGCCGAGGCCTGGCAGCGCCTCGCCGACCGGACCCCGATGCTGCGCACCGGCTTCGCCCGGGTCGACACCGACCAGCCGCTCCAGGTGGTCCGCGAGCACGTCACCGTGCCCGTCGAGCGGCTGGACTGGAGCGCCCTGCCGGCGGCCGAGCGCGAGCAGCGGTTCGCCGCCTACCTCGCCGAGGACCGCACCCGCGGCATCGACCTGGCGGTGGCGCCGCTGATGCGCCTGGCCCTGATCGACGAGCCGGACGGCGCCCTGCGGGTCGTCTGGACCTCGCACCACCTGCTGCTGGACGGCTGGAGCAGCGCCGAACTGGTCTCCGAGGTGGTCGACGACTACCTCCGGCTCACCGGCCACGACCGGCCCGGCCCGGCCGCCCGCCGCCCGTTCCGCGACTACGTCGCCTGGCTCGGCGAGCAGGACCTGGCCGACGCCGAGCGCTACTGGCGCGAGCTGCTCGACGGCTTCACCGCCCCGACCGCCCTGCCGGCCGACCGGGCCGGCGAGGAGGCGGCCCGCCAGGGCAGCGAGGCGACCAGCGTCTTCCAGTTGGAGCCCGAGGTCACCGAGCGGCTCGCCGAGGTCGCCCGGCGCCACCGGCTCACCACCAACACGCTCGCCCAGGGCGCCTGGGCGCTGACGCTCTCGCGCTACGCGGGGGAGCGGGAGGTCTGCTTCGGCTCGGCCGTCTCCGGCCGCCCCGCCGACCTGCCCGACGTCGAGTCGATGATCGGCCTGTTCATCAACAACCTGCCGGTGCGGGTCGAGGTCCGCCCCGAGCAGCCCGTCCTCGACTGGCTGGGCGACCTCCAGCGCGACCAGGTCCAGGCCCGCAGCTACGAGTACGTCTCACTGGCGCAGATCCGCGGCTGGACCGGACTGCCCGCCGGGGTCGACCTGTTCGACAGCTACGTGGTCGTCGAGAACTACCCCTTCGACGGCGAGCTGGGCTCCGACCAGGGCATCCGGATCCGCGACGTGCGCTCCCAGGAGCCCACCAGCTACGCCATGGTGCTCGCGGTCTTCGCCGGCGAGCAGCTCTCCTTCCGGCTCGCCTACGACCCCGGGCTCTTCGACGCCGACACCGCCGACCGCGTCACCGGCGACCTGCGCGCCCTGCTGGAGGAGATCGCGGCCGAGCCCGAGCGCACCCTCGCCGAGCTGCGCGCGCTGGCCCCCGCCCACCGGGAGCGGCTGCTCACCGGCCACAACGAGACCGCCACCGCGCTCACCACCGACGCCCTGGTGCCCGAGCGGTTCGCCCGCCAGGCCGCCGCCACCCCGCAGGCCGTCGCCCTGGTCCACGGCGGCGAGCGGATCACCTTCGCCGAGCTGGACGAGCGGGCCAACCGGCTCGCCCACCACCTCGCCGACCGGGGCGTCGGCCCCGAGGTGCCGGTCGCGGTCTGCCTGCGGCGCGGCCCCGGCCTGATCACCGCGCTGCTCGCGGTGCTCAAGGCGGGCGGCGTCTACACCCCGCTGGACCCGGCCGCCCCGGCCGAGCGCCTGCGGCTGCTGGTCGAGGACGTCAAGCCCCGGGTGGTGATCGCCGACGAGGCCGCGAGCACCACGCTGGCGCTGCCCGCCGACGTCGCCCTGGTCGTCCCGGAGCGCGAGCGGGACGCCATCGCGGCCCGGCCCGCCACCGCCCCCGACCCGGACCTCGCCCCGGAGCACGCCGCCTACGTCATCCACACCTCCGGCTCCACCGGCAAGCCCAAGGGCGTGCTGGTCGAGCACGGCAGCCTGGCGAACCTGCTCGACAGCCACCTGCGGACCGTCTTCGAGCCGCTGCGCGAGGCCTGCGGCGACCGGCAGGTCCGGGTCGCCCACCTGGCGCCCGCGTCCTTCGACGCCTCCTGGAACCCGGTGCTGTGGATGGTCGCCGGCCACGAACTGCACCTGGTCGACGACGAGGTGCGGCGCGACGCGCACGCCCTGGTCGCCTACCGCGCCGAGCAGCGGATCGACTTCCTGCAGACCACCCCGTCCTGGTTCCGCCAGCTCGACGACGCCGGACTACTCGCCCCCGGCAGCCACCCGCTGCGCGGCGCGGCGCTCGGCGGCGAGGCGATCGGCCAGGCCCAGTGGGACCGGCTGCGCGCCCAGTCCGACCTGATCGCCTACAACTTCTACGGGCCCACCGAGGCCACCGTGGACGCGCTGGTCTGCCGGGTCGCCGACAGCCCCCGGCCCGTCCTCGGCCTGCCCGTCCAGAACGTCCGGGCCTACGTCCTGGACCCGGAGCGCAACCTCGCCCCGGTCGGCGCGCCCGGCGAGCTGTACCTGGCCGGCGACGGCCTCGCCCGCGGCTACCTGGGCCGCCCCGACCTGACCGAACAGGCCTTCCTGGCCGCGCCGTTCGACCCCAAGGAGCGGCTGTACCGCACCGGCGACCGGGTCCGCCGGCTGTCCGACGGCCGGCTGGAGTTCCTCGGCCGGCTCGACGACCAGGTCAAGCTGCGCGGCTACCGGATCGAGCCGGGCGAGATCACCGCGGCCCTGGACGCCCACCCGGGCGTCGCCGAGTCCGTCGTCCTGGTCCGCGGCGAGGCCGAGCACGCCCGCCTGGTCGCCTACCTGCGGCCGGCCGCGGGCGGCGTCCCCGGCGCCGCCGAGCTCGCCGGCTACCTCGCCGAGCGGCTCCCGGCCCACCTGGTGCCGGCCGCCTTCGCCGAGGTGGAGTCCTTCCCGCTCACCCGGCACGGCAAGATCGACCGGGCCGCGCTGCCCGACCCCGCCGAGACGGCCGTCGAGGCCGCCGAGGAGTGGGTGGAGCCGCGCGACGAGACCGAGAAGCTGATCGCCGGGATCTGGTCCGAAACCCTGCACGTGGAGCGGGTCGGCGCGCACGACAGCTTCTTCGCCCTCGGCGGGCAGTCCCTGACCAGCGTGCAGGCGATCACCAGGATCAAGCAGACCTTCGGCATCCGGATCGCCTTCCGCAGCCTCCTGGAGAACCCCACCGTGGCGGGGGTGGCGCGACTCGTCGAGGACGCGCTGTTGGAGGAACTGGAGCGAGAGGCCGCGCGCCAGTCGGCGCCGGCGGCGGAGTAGGGGCAACCGACATGAGTGAAACCCAGACGTCCACGTCCCGCGAGGACCGCATAGCGGCCCTGCCCGAGCACCTGCGGGCCCTGCTGCGGGACCGCCTGGCGGGCACCGAGACGCCCGCCCCCGAGGCCGCCGCGAGCACCGCGCTGCGCCCCGCCGACCGCGACCGCCCGCTGCCGATGTCCTTCGCCCAGCAGCGGATGTGGTTCCTGTACGAGTTCGACCCGGAGTCGGTCGGCTACAACTCCTCCTTCGCGCTGCGGCTGCGCGGCGACCTCGACCGCGCCGCGCTGCAGGGCGCGCTGGCCGCCGTCGTCGACCGGCACGAGGCGCTGCGCACCACCTACGACCAGGTGGACGGCGTCCCGGTGCAGGTCCCGCACCCGAGCGTGGACATCCCGCTGCCGGTCGTGGAGGCCGGCGGCGGGACGCCCGAGGAGCGGGAGGAGGAACTGCTGAGACTGGTCCGCGAGGAGGCCGGCCGGCCCTTCGACCTGCGCACCGGCCCGGTGCTGCGGACCCTCCTCGTCCGGCTCTCCGACCGCGAGCACGTGCTCGTCCTGAGCATCCACCACATCGCGCACGACGGCTGGTCGCTGTCGATCGTCACCCGCGAGCTGGGCCAGTACTACGCGGCCGCGCTCCAGGGGCGCGAACCCGACCTGCCCGCGACGGGGCCGCAGTACGCGGACTACTCGGTGTGGCAGCGCGAGCGGGCCTCCGGCGGGCGGCTCGACGAGCAGCTCGACTACTGGCGCGAGCAGCTCGACGGCGTCCCCGTGCTGGAGCTGCCGACCGACCGGCAGCGCCCCGCCGTGCCCACCGGGGCGGGCGCCTTCCACGAGTTCAGCGTCCCGGCGGAGACCGTCGCCGGGCTGCGCGAGCTCACCGAGTCCGCCGCGGCGACGCTGTTCATGACGCTCACCGCGGCCACCCAGCTGCTGCTGGCCCGGCTCTCCCGGCAGGAGGACGTCGCGATCGGCACCCCGGTGGCCGGCCGTGACGAGCCCGAACTCGCCGACCTGGTCGGCCTGTTCCTCAACACCCTGGTGCTGCGCGCCCGGATCGAGCCGGGCCTGGGCTTCCGGGACTTCCTGGGCCAGGTCCGCGACACCGTGCTGGCCGGCTTCGACCACGCGGAGGTCCCATTCGAACGGGTGGTGGACGCCGTCCAGCCCGAGCGCGACCCCAGCCGGATGCCGCTCGCCCAGGTACTCATCGTCCTGCAGAACGCCCCCGAGGCGACCCTCGACCTGCCCGGGCTGACCATGGAGCAGCTCGCCCTGCCGCAGGCGAGCACCGGCTTCGACCTCGTGGTGGCCTTCGAGGAGCGCCCCGACGGCAGCCTCTGGTCCGCCCTGGAGTACAGCACCGACCTGTACGACGAGGCCACGGTGCGCCGCTTCGCCGGCCACCTGACCACCCTGCTCGGCTCGATCGCCGCCGACCCCGACCAGGAGCTGGGCCGGCTCGACCTGCTCGACCCGAAGCAGCACAACCGGCTCACCGTGGACTGGGCCCGCAACCCGGTGGCCTTCCCCGAACAGGACCCGGTGCACCTGCTGGTGGCCAAGCGGGCCGCCGAACGCCCCGACGGCCTCGCGGTGGTGCGCGGCGACGAGCGCCTCAGCTACGCCGAACTCGACCGCCGGGCCGGGCTGTTGGCCGAGCTGCTGCGCTCCCGCGGCACCCGCCCCGGCGACGTCGTCGGCGTGTGCTGCGAGCGCGGCCCCGACCAGGTGGCCGCCACCCTCGCGGTGCTCAAGGCCGGCGCCGCCTTCCTGCCGCTGAACCCGCGCTTCCCGGCCGCCCGCCGGGAGCTGATGCTGGCCGAGACCGGCGCCCGGTTCGTCTTCACCGAACGCGCGCTGGCCGCCGACGCGGGCGAGTCCGCCGCCGAGCCGCTGATCCTGGAGGACCTGCGCCCGCAGCTCGACGCGCACACCGGACCGGTGCCCGAGGGAGACCGGGTGGGGCCGGACGCGCTCGCCTACATCGTCTACACCTCCGGCTCCACCGGGACGCCCAAGGGCGTGCTGCTGGGCCACGGCGGCCTGACCAACGTCGTCAACGCCTCCCGGCTGATCGTCGGCACCGGCCCCGAGAACACGGTGACCCAGCTCTCCTCGCCCAGCTTCGACGGCGCGGTCTGGGAGACCTTCCTCGCCCTCGTCTCCGGCGCGGCGCTCGCCCTCCCGGCGAACGAGTCCGAGGCGCTGGGCAGCGAGCAGCTGCGCGCCATGGCGGGAGGCCGGCCCACCGTCCTCGCGCTGCCGCCCGCGGCCCTCGCGGCGGTCGAGCCCGAGGCGCTGCCCGCCGGCTCGGTGGTGCTCGCCGTCGGCGACCGCTGCCCGGTCGGCCTGGCCCGCAAGTGGTCGCGGGTGCACCGCTTCATCAACGGCTACGGCCCGACCGAGAACACCGTCGGCGCCACCATGTTCGAGGTCCAGGACGAGGAGGCCGGCAGCCGGCTGTCGATCGGCCGGCCGCTGCCCAACACCGAGGTCTACCTGCTGGACCCGCACGGCAACCCGGTGCCGCCCGCCGTCACCGGCGAGATCCACCTCGGCGGCCGCGGCGTCGCCCAGGGCTACCTGGGCCGCCCGGAGCTGACCGAGCAGCGGTTCGTCCCGCACCCCTTCGCGGACGACGCCGGGGCCCGGCTCTACCGCACCGGCGACCTCGGCGCCTGGCTGCCCGACGGGCGGATCGACTTCCGCGGCCGGGCCGACGACCAGGTCAAGATCCGCGGCTTCCGGGTCGAGCCCGGCGAGATCGAGTCGGCCATGCAGCGCCACCCCGCGGTCGACCAGGCCGCCGTGGTGGTCCGCGAGAGCGACCGCGGCAAGCAGCTCGTCGGCTACCTGGTCGCCGCGCCCGGCCGCGACCGGGGCGAGGCGGTCCGCGAGGTCCGCGAGGCCCTGACCGAGGAACTGCCCGCCTTCATGGTGCCGGCCGCGCTGATCCCGATGGACGCGATGCCGCTCACCACCAACGGCAAGGTCGACCGGGACGCCCTGCCGGACGCCCGGGAGGCCCTGACCAGGGTCTCCACCCCGCCGAAGGGCCCGGTGGAGACGGCGCTGGCCGAGGTGTTCCGCTCGGTGCTGGGCATCGAGGACGTGGGCGCCGAGGACGACTTCTTCCTGCTCGGCGGCGACTCCATCCTCTCCACCCAGGTGGTCGCCCGGGCCCGCCAGGAGGGCCTGCACTTCACCGCCCGGGACCTCTTCCAGCACAAGACCGTCGCCGCGCTCGCCAAGGCCGCCGGGACGGGGGAGAGCGGGCCGGCCGAGGAGGACCCGTACGCCACCGGGCCCGTGCCGCTGACCGCCGTGCAGCAGTGGTTCTTCGAGCACCACACCGTCAACCCGGGCCACTTCAACCAGTCGCTGCTGTTCGAGCTCGTCCCGGGCGCCGACACCGAGGCCCTGCGCGCCGCCCTGGCCGCGCTGGTCGGGCAGCACGACATGCTGCGCGCCCGCTACACCCGCGACGCCGAGGGCGCCTGGTCCCAGGAGGTGGCGGCCGAGGCCGACGGCTGCTGGGACTTCCAGCGGCTCGACCTCGCCGGGGCGCCGGACGCCGAGGAGCGCGCCACCGAGGCGTTCCGGCAGGCCCAGAGCGGCCTGCGGCTGGCCGACGGGCCGCTGCTGCGCGCGGTCCTGGCCGACCTGGGGCCGGACCGCCCGGCCCGGCTGTTCCTCACCGCGCACCACCTGGTGGTCGACGGCGTCTCCTGGCGCATCCTGCTCGACGACCTGCGCTCCGCCTACGCCGACCTGGCGGCCGGCCGGCCCGCCCGGCCCGCCGCGCGTTCCACCTCCTTCGGCCAGTGGTCCCGCCGACTGCGCGAGCACGCCCTGACCGGCGGCTTCGACGACGAGCTGGCGCACTGGCGGTCGCTGCCCGAGCCCGCCGGGGAGCCCCTGGACACCGGCCGGTTCGGCGACCGCCGCACCGCGCGGCACACCCTGACCGGGGACGAGACGGAGGCGCTGCTGCGCCGGGTGCCCGGCGTGCTGCGCGCGCAGGTCCACGAGGTGCTGCTGACCGCCCTCGCCCAGGCGCTCGCCGCCCAGGGCCACGCCGGCGACGGCGGCACCGTGATCGACCTGGAGGGGCACGGCCGCGAGGAGATCCTGGACGGCGTCGACCTGTCCCGCACCGTCGGCTGGTTCACCACGATCTACCCGGTGCTGCTCGACGTGCCCGCGGAGCTGGCGCCGACCGCCGCCGTCCGGGTGGCCAAGCGCCGGCTGCGGGCCGTCCCGCGCCGCGGCATCGGCCACGGCGTCCTGCGGCTGGCGGCGGCCGCCGAGGCCCGGGAGGACCTGCTGGTCCCCGCGCCCAAGGCCCGGATCGGCTTCAACTACCTCGGCCAGTGGGACAACCAGCTGCCCGAGGGGGACCGGCTGATCCTGCGCCACCTGGACCACGGCGGCGGCGACCACGAGCCGGGCGAGACCCGCACCTACGAGCTGGACGTCGCCGCCGCGGTCGAGGGCGGCCGGATGGAGCTGTCCTGCGTGTACGCGGGCGGCCGGTTCGACGAGGCGGCGGCCACCGCCCTGCTCCAGCGCATGCACGAGGCCCTGCGCGAGATCGTCCGGGCCTGCGGATGACCGGCCGGGCCGGTACGGACACGGCCCCGCGGGGCCGACGGAAGGAAGTGACCGTTTGAACGACGACCAACCCTGGCTGGTGATCCCCCGGCCGCGCCCGGAGGCGACCCGGCGGCTGGTCTGCCTGCCGCACGCCGGCGGCAGCGCGGGCTTCTACCGGCCCTGGGCCAACCACCTCTCGGCGGCCGTCGAACTCCAGCTCGTCCAGTACCCGGGGCGGGAGGAGCGGATCGAGGACCCCTTCGTCCAGGACGCCGCGAGCCTGGTGGCCCAGCTGACGCAGGCGCTGCTGGAGACCGACCGCCCCGGCGTCGAGACGGTCGTCTTCGGCCACAGCATGGGCGCGCTGCTCGCGTACGAGACCGTGCAGTCCCTGCACGCGCAGGGCCTGCCGGTGGCCCGGCTGGTGCTTTCCGGCTACCCGCCGCCGCAGGCGCCGGCCGGCTCCGGCGACGGACCGGCCGGGCGGGCGCCGGCCCTGCCCCGCGGCGACGACGAGCTCCTCGCCACGGTCGCGGGCCACGGCGGGACCCAGATGTCGATCTTCGACGACCCGGACATCCGGGAGATGGTGCTGCCGATCCTGCGCAACGACTACCTGCTGATCGACTCCTACCGGCCCACCGCGCTGCGCCCGGTGGACTGCGGGGTCGTGGTGCTCACCGGGGACTCCGACGTCACGGTGAGCGTCGAGCGGGCCCGCGGCTGGGAGGCGCTGGCCGGCAAGGAGTTCGCGTTCCACGTGCTGCCCGGCGGGCACTTCTACCTGACCGCGCAGCGGGCCCGGGTCATCTCCCTGCTGCACGACTACCTGCTGGACGGTGGCTGAGCCGGCCCTGCCGGTCAGGCTCAGCCACTGCCGAACCCCCGCCGAATTCCGGCGAGTTCCGCCGAACAGATGGCACCCCCAACCATCGGGTGTCATCTGTTCGGCATGCCGGAAAACACCCGGCGAAGGCCGGGACGCGCTGGAGTGCGTGTTTCCGCTGAGGCTTAAAAGCCTGTTTTCCGGAGGCTCCGCTGCCGCAGGATTTCGAGCCATGGGACAGCCCGGGGCTCCGGGTTGAACGACCGGCTGAGAGGGTCAGGAATGCTGGGCAACGTCGTCATCGTCGGTGGTGGGACATCCGGTTGGATGACCGCCTCGTACCTGCGCGCCGCATTCGGCGATCGCATTTCCGTCACGCTGGTGGAATCCAAGCGAATCAAGTCCATCGGGGTCGGCGAGGCGACCTTCAGCACCGTCCGGCATTTCTTCAACTACCTGGGCCTGCCGGAGCACGTCTGGATGCCCAAGTGCAATGCCACCTACAAGCTGGGCATCCGATTCGAGAACTGGCGGCGCAAGGGCCACTACTTCTACCACCCCTTCGAGCGCCTCCGGGTCGTCGACGGCCTGCCGCTCACCGACTGGTGGCTGAACAGCCGCTCCGGCGACCGCTTCGACCAGGACGTGTTCCTGATGGCCGCGATCTGCGACGCCGAGAAGTCCCCGCGCTACCTCGACGGCACCCTCTTCGAGCAGGACTTCAAGGAGGGCGGCAACACGACCGAGCGCGACACCCTCACGGAGCAGGACACCCAGTTCCCGTACGCCTACCAGTTCGACGCCTCGCTGCTCGCCGACTTCCTCTCCGGGTACGCCACCGAGCGCGGCGCCAAGCACATCGAGGACGACGTCGTCGAGGTCGTCCAGGACGACCGCGGCTGGATCAGCGGCGTGCGCACCAAGGAGCACGGCCTGATCGAGGGCGACCTCTTCATCGACTGCACCGGCTTCCGCGGCCTGCTGATCAACCAGACCCTGGAGGAGCCGTTCAACTCCTTCCAGGACACCCTGCCCAACAACCGCGCGGTGGCGCTGCGCGTCCCGGTCGACATGGAGAAGCGCGGCCTGCGCCCCTGCACCACCGCCACCGCCTCGGACGCCGGCTGGATCTGGACCATCCCGCTGTTCGGCCGCATCGGCACCGGCTACGTCTACTCCGACGAGTACGCGACGCCCGAGGAGGCCGAGGCCACGCTGCGGGCCAAGGTCGGCCCGGAGTCGGAGGGCCTGGAGGCCAACCACATCAGGATGCGGATCGGCCGCACCCGCAACGCCTGGGTCAACAACTGCGTCGCCATCGGCCTGTCCAGCGGCTTCGTCGAGCCCCTGGAGTCGACCGGCATCTTCTTCATCCAGCAGGGCATCGAGGAACTGGTCAAGCACTTCCCGGACGCCAACTGGGACCCGGGGCTGCGCCGCTCCTACAACCGCATCGTCGGCAACACCATCGACGGCGTACGGGAGTTCCTCGTCCTGCACTACAAGGCCGCGGCCCGCGAGGACAACGCCTACTGGCGGGACGCCAAGACCCGGGTGATGCCCGACGGCCTGGCCGAGCGGATCGAGCTGTGGAAGGCCAAGCCTCCGACGGAGGCCACCATCTTCCCGCACTTCCACGGGTTCGAGTCCTACTCCTACCTGGCCATGCTGCTCGGCCTCGGCGGCATCGAGCTCAAGGCCCCGCCCGCGCTCGCCCTGCAGGACGGCAGCCGCGCGGAGAAGGAGTTCCAGCTGCTGAGCGACCAGTCCGCCGAGCTCCTGAAGCGCCTGCCCAGCCAGTACGAGTACCTCGCCCAGATGCACTGACCCCTTCGGCTCCCCGAGAAAGGAGGCACCATGGACAGTCTTCCGTACGTACCGGCCGCGGTGACGCTCGCTCTGCTCGTCCCCGTGGCACTGCTCGGACGCCGGCTGGCGAAGCTGCTGCGGCAGCCGGAGATCGTCGGCGAGATCATGGCCTGCCTCCTGCTCGGGGCGCTGCTGGCGAGCCAGTGGCACTGGAAGCCGGCCACCATGGACGGCGGGGCCCTCCTGGAGAAGGCGGGCCACCTCGGCCTCGCGCTCTTCCTGGTGGGCGCCGTCCACGAGATCCGGGCCGGCGGCAGCCGGCTGGGCGGGCGCAGCATCGCACTGACCGCCGTGGGCTCGCTGCTGCTGCCGCTCGGCTGCGGCGTCGCGTTCGCCGCGTGGGTGCTGGCCGACGGCTCCCCGGCGCTGCGCGGCGGCGCCCCGGCCGGGGTGCTGGTCCTGATGCTGGCGATCGCGCTGGCGGTCACCGCCGTCCCGGTGCTGGCCGGCATCCTGGACGACCGCGGCATGCTCAACACCGCGATCGGCCGGCTCTGCATGGCGGTCGCGGTCTCCATCGACGCCGTCACCTGGTCGCTGCTGGCGATCGCGGTCGGCCTGGCGCACGGCGGCGGGAAGATCACCCCGTACCTGGTGTTCGTCGTCGGCCTGCTGGGCGCCTGGCTGATCCGCCGGGCCGGGGCCCTGCCCGGGCCCCGGGCCTGGGCCGAGCGGATCCCGGTGGCGGTGCCGATCGGGCTGACCGCCGCCGCGGCCGTGGCCGCGGCGCTGACCACCTCGCGGCTGGGCCTCACCGATGTGCTCGGCGCCGTCCTGGTCGCCCTGGCGCTGCCGGGCGACGACGGCGCGGGCCCCTGGACCAGGGCCGCCCACACCGTCGGCGGCTGGGGCCGGATCGTGCTGCCGCTGCTGTTCACGGTGACCGGCATGGGCCTCGCCTCGGCGCCGCTCAGCGTGTTCTCCTGGCAGGCCGTCGTCCTGTCGGTGGTGCTCGCGATCTTCGGCAAGCTGGTCGGCAGCTACTACGGCGCGCGGGCGGCCGGCCGGCCCCCGGTGGAGAGCATGCGGATCGCGGTGTTCCTCAACGCCCGCGGCCTGACCGAGCTCGCCGTCCTCCAGACGGGTTACCAGGCCGGGATCCTCACCCCGGCGCTCTTCCTCGCCCTCGTCGTGATGGCCCTGTTCACGACGGTGCTCAGCGGCCCGCTGCTGTGGGTCATCGACCGGCGCACGGCGAGCGTGGACGCGCCCCGGACCGCGGAGCCGGTCCCCTACCCAGTCGAGCGGTGAATCACGTGGAACTCGTCACCTCAACCCCCTCCGACTTCCGGACCTTCATGTCCGGCTTCCCGAGCGGCGTCGCCATCGTCACCTCGCTGGACGACGCCGGCCGGCCCTGGGGCATGACCTGCTCCGCCCTGTGCAGCGTCACCGTCGAACCGCCCACCCTGCTGGTCGGCATGCGGGCGGAGAGCCCGACCCTGAAGGCCGTGCTGCGCAGCGGCCAGTTCGCGGTGAACCTGCTGCACGCCGAGGGCCGCGGCACCGCCGAACTGTTCGCCTCCGGCGACCCGGACCGGTTCGACGCCACCACCTGGCGGCTGCCCCCCGGCGCCGGCGGACCCCACCTCGTCCACGACGCCCACGCGGTGGCCGACTGCCGGGTCAGCCAGCTGGTCCCCGTCGGCGGCCAGCGGATGGTCTTCGGCGAGGTCATCCGGATCACCGAGCTCAGCGACGCGTCGCCGCTGCTCTACGGGAGGAGACAGTTCAGCTCCTGGCCCGCCTAGCAGAGCTAGCAGAGCGTCCCCACAAGACGCCCAGACCACCGTTGTGGAGGAGAGATGACCGCTCAACCCACCGACGCGGACACGCCGCAGGGCACACCCGCCCGCGACCAGGGCATCCAGCGCCACAGCGCGATGCCGGTCCGGAAGTACCAGCCGTACCAGGCGGTCGGGCTGCCCGACCGAGGCTGGCCGGGCCGCCGCGCGGAACAGGCCCCGCTGTGGTGCAGCGTCGACCTGCGGGACGGCAACCAGGCCCTGACCGACCCCATGGACATCACCCGCAAGCGGCGGATGTTCGACCTGCTGGTCGCCATGGGGTTCAAGGAGATCGAGGTCGGCTTCCCCACCTCCTCGCAGGACGACCACGCCTTCCTCCGCCACCTCGTCGACACCGGCGCGATCCCGGACGACGTCGTCGTCCAGGTCATGACGCCGATCCGCGGCGACTTCATCGAACGCACCGTCAAGGCCCTGGAGGGCGTGCCCCGCGCCGTCCTCCAGATCTTCAACCCGACCTCGGAGGTCCAGCGCCGCCTGGTCTTCCGCAAGGACCGCCGGCAGACCACCGCCATGGCGCTCGACGGGGCCGAACAGGCCCTCAAACTCCAGGACTCGATCCCCGGCACGGAGATCTACCTCCAGTACGCGCCGGAGTCCTACACCCAGACCGAGCCGGACTACGCGCTCGAACTCTGCAACGCCGTCCTCGACTTCTGGGCCCCGCGGGCCGCGCACACGCTGCGGATCAACCTGCCCTCCACCGTCGAGGTGTTCCCGCCGCAGGAGTTCGCCGACCGGATCGAGTACACCCACCGCAACCTGCTCCACCGCGAGCGCACCATCCTCAGCGTGCACCCGCACAACGACCGCGGCAGCGGCGTCGCCGCCGCCGAACTCGCCGTCCTCGCCGGGGCCGACCGGGTCGAGGGCACCCTGTTCGGCAACGGCGAGCGCTCCGGCAACGTCTGTCTGGTCACCCTGGCCATGAACCTGTTCTCCCAGGGCGTCGACCCGATGCTGGACCTGAGCGACATCGACGGCATCCGCCGCATCGTCGAGAGCTGCAACCAGATGCCCGTCCCCGCCCGCCACCCGTGGGCCGGCGACTTCGTCTACACCTCCTTCGCCGGCTCCCACCAGGACGCCATCGCCAAGGGCCTGCGCGCCCGCGAGGAGTCCGGGCAGGAGGTCTGGGACGTGCCGTACCTGCCGATCGACCCGCGCGACATCGGCCGCGACTACCAGGCGCTGATCCGGATCAACACCCAGTCCGGCAAGGGCGGCATCGCCCACCTGCTGCGCACCGAGTACGGCATCGAGCTGCCGCGCCGCCTCCAGATCGACTTCGCCGCCGAGATGCAGGCGGTCTGCGAGGAGATCGGCGGCGAGATCACCGGCGACCAGCTGTGGGAGCACTTCGTCGAGCGGTACGTGGCGCTGGGCACCGAGACCGTGCCCGGCCTGCCGGAGCCGGAGCCGCTGGCGGCGGAGCCCGGCGACACCCGCTGGAGCGGGGCCACCGCCGAGGCGGTGGCCGGCTACGGGCTCGATGCCGTCATCCAGGGCCTCGTCGTGGAGCGGGCCGGCGCACCGCTGAACGCGGTCACCGCCGCCTTCGAGATCGTCGTGGACTCCCACTCCTACTGGGGGGTCGGCATCGCCCAGGAGGAGGGCGAGGCTGTCGGCCGGGCCGTCCGGGTCGCGTGCCTGCGGGCGCTGCTGGACACCGAGCGGGCCGGTCTGTCCGAGGCCCGCTAGGGCCGGCGGGCCGGGCAGGGCTTAACAGGTCCGCAGGGCTTTAACAGGGCCGCCGTGGGCGGGGGAGGGAGGAGCCAAACATGCCCTGGAACACCTTGATCGACGTGGCACGGGAGGACGTGCTCCCGCTGACCGCCCAGATCCGGGACGGCATCAAGCGGGAGATCGCCGAGGGGGCGCTGCACCCCGGCACCCGGCTGCCGTCGAGCCGTCAGCTCGCCGAGGACCTCCGGGTGTCCCGCAGCGTCGTCGTCGAGGCCTACGGGCAACTCGTCGCCGGCGGCTACCTGGAGGCCACCCGGGGATCGGGCACCCGGGTCGCCACCCACCTGGACCGGGGCACCCGGATGCCGACCCTGCTCGGCGACGCCCGCCCCGCCCCGGTGATCCGCTGGGACCTGCGGGCCGGCGGCGCCGACGCCTCCGCCTTCCCCCAGCGCGAGTGGCTGGCCGCCTACCAGCGGGCCGCGCGCCGGCTCGGCCCGCGCGACCTCGGGTACCCGCCGGTGTCCGGCGTCCCGGCGCTGCGCGCCGAACTCGCCCGCTACCTCGGGCGGGCGCGCGGCGTGCACACCACCCCCGAGCACGTCATGGTGGTCTCCGGGTTCGCCCAGACGCTCGGCCTGGTCTGCGCCACGCTGCCCCGCACCGGCCTCGGCGCGCTCGCCGTCGAGGACCCGTGCCACCCGCAGCAGCGCCAGTTCATCGTCGAGTCGGGCCTGGACTGCCCGTCCGTCCCGGTCGACGAGCACGGCATCGACGTGGCCGCGCTCGCCCGCACCGGCGCCCGCGCGGTGCTGGTCACCCCCGCCCACCAGTTCCCCACCGGCGCCGTGCTCAGCGCCGAGCGGCGGGCCGCCCTGGTCCGCTGGGCGGAGGACGTGGACGGCTGGATCATCGAGGACGACTACGACGGCGACCTCTGGCTGGACCACGGCCGCCGGCCCACCGCGCTGCAACGGCTGGCCCCCTCCCGGGTGCTCTACGCGGGCACCGCGAGCAAGTCGCTGGCCTCCGGGATGCGGCTGGGCTGGCTGGTCGCCCCGCCCCGGCTGCGCCGCCGCCTGGAGGAGGTCCGATCCCAACGGGACCTCGGCTGCGACGTGTTCACCCAGCACGCGTTCGCCGAACTGCTGGACGGCGGCGAACTCGACCGGCACCTGCGGCGCCAGCGCGAACGGCTGCGGGCCCGCCGCGAGGTCTTCCACGAGGCCGTGCGGCGACGGCTGCCCGGGGCCCGGATCGTGGGCGCCTTCGCCGGCCTGCACGCCTACGTCCAGCTCCCGCACCGGGTGGACGAGGCGGCGCTGGTCGCCCGGGCGCTGCGCCGTTCGGTGCTGGTGCGCGGCGGCCGCTCCTACCACCACCGGTCCTGGCAGTCCGGGCCGGCCCTGGTGGTGGGGTACGCCGGGGTGCCCCGCAGCGGCGTCGCCGAGGCGGTGCGGGAACTGGGGGAGGCCTACGCCGAGTCGGCGGCGGACGGCTGCCTGCGCAGTGCCTGAGCCGCGCCCCGGCTTTGCCCGGAACGCGGCAGGGACGGCACCGAGAGACCCCGGACGGACGCCCGGCCGGACAGCGGACAGACAGCGGAGAGTCGAGGACACGGCATGGTGACGACGAGGACGGGTGGCGCCCCCGCGCCGCTCGCGGTGCGCGAGGCGGCCTGGCACCTGCCGGAGCAGCGGGTGCCGGTCGGCGAGCTGCCCGAACTGGCGGGCCTGGCCGGCGAGCGCAGAACCACGCTGGCCGGCCTGGGCATCGACACCGTGGCCGTCGACCGCGAGCTCGGCCCGACCGGGCTGGCCGAGCGGGCGGCCCGCAGCGCGCTGGCCGGCGCCGGGCTCGCCGCCCAGGACCTGGACGCCCTGATCGTCGTCGACTCCCGGGCCCCCGAGACCCTGCTCAGCTCCGAGGCGACCAGGCTCCAGGCCCGGCTCGGCGCCGACCGGGCCGTCACCTTCGGCGTCGGCGGCCTCGGCTGCGTCTCGCTCGGCCCGGCCCTGCTCGCCGCCCGCGGACTGCTCGCCGCCGACCCCGACGTCCGGCACGTCCTGGTCGCGCACGCCTCCACCCCGGCCACCCCCGGCCGCTACCGGCACCCCGTCACCGTCAACGGGGACGCCGGGCAGGCCCTGCTGCTCGCCCGCACCGGCCCGGTGCGGGTGCTCGACCTGGTCCAGGAGACCAACGGCGCGTACTGGGACCTCTTCCGGGTGGACTACCGGGACCGCCCCTGGGAGAGCTGGCAGGAGGAGTGCCGGGACCTGCCCGGCTACTCCTTCCGGCTCGCGGTGGAGACCAGGAACCGGCTCACCGCGCTCCTGGAGCGGCTGCTCAAGCGGCACGGCCTCGACCGCGCCGACGTCGCCGGCTACGCCAGCCAGAACCTCTCGGCGGGCGGACTGCGCTTCCTGGCGGAGTCGCTGGGCGTCGACCTCCTGCCGGAGTGCCGGGAGAACCTGGCCCGGTACGGCCACCTGGGGCCGAACGACGTCTTCCTCAACCTCTGGACGGCGCTGGCGAACGGGCGGCTGGCCGAGGGCGACCGGGTCGTCCTGGTCAACGTCAGCCCGGTGGCGGCCTGGAACCTGCTGCTGGTGGAAATCGGACCCTGGGAGAGCACCGCGTGACCGACACGGCAATCGAGATACGGGAGTTCCTGACCGTCGCACTGCGCCGGCCGGTGGCGCCGGACGAGGACTACTTCGCACTGGGGCTCGCGGACTCGCTGTTCGCGCTGGAGCTGGTGGTCTTCGTCGAGGAGCGGTTCGACATCCGGATCGAGGTGGACGACCTCGACCTGGACTCCTTCCGCACCGCCGAGCGGATCGCCGCGCTGGTCGAGCGCAAGCGGGCCGGCCTGGGCACGGGCGAGGAGACGGGGGCCGGCTGTGCCGCCCACGGCTAGCGAGACCCGTCCGTCCGCCCCGTCCGACCCGGGGGCTTCGGTGGCCCCGGGGACTTCTGTGGTCGACGCCGCGGCCGAGCTGGCCGCCGCCGTCCGCGACGAGGCCGCCCGCTGGGACGAGCAGGGCGCGCTGCCCGACGAGGCCGTCCGCGCGGTGGCCGCCGCCGGGCTGCTCGGCCTCGACCTGCCCGCCCGCCACGGCGGCGCCGGCGCCACCCCGGCCCAGCTGGGCGAGGCCGTCGCGCACCTGGGCGGCGTCTGCGGCGCCCTGCGCGCGCTGCTCACCGTCCAGGGCATGACGGCCGCGGCGCTGCTGCGCTGGGGCGGCGAGGAGCAGCGCGCGCGGTGGCTGCCCGCACTGGCCTCCGGCGAACGCCTCGCCGGCTTCGCCGCCACCGAACGGGAGGCCGGCAGCGCGCTCGCCGAGGTCGGCACGCGGATCGAGGACGACGGCGAACGGCTGGTCGTCACCGGCGCCAAGCGCTGGGTGACCTTCGGGCAGAGCGCCGACGTGTTCCTGGTGCTGGGGCGCACCGACGCCGGCCCGACGGCCGTCCTGGTGGAGGCCGACCGGCCCGGGATCGTCCGCGAGCCCGTCAGCGGCCAACTCGGCCTGCGCGCCGCGCGGATCGCCCACCTCACCTTCGACCGGGTGCGGGTGCCCCGGGAGAACCTGGTGGCGCCGCCCGGGCTGGGCCTGACCCACACCGCCGCCGTGGCGCTGGACCACGGCCGGTTCACGGTGGCCTGGGGCTGCGTCGGCATGGCGGAGGCCTGCCTGGCCGACGCCGCCGAGCACGCCGCGCACCGGGTCCAGGGCGGCGTGCCGCTGGCCGGGCACCAGCTGGTGCGCTCGCTGCTCGCCCGCTCCGCCGTCGACACGGCGGCCGCCCGGGCGCTGGCCGAGCGGGCCGCCGAGGCCCGGGCCGGCTCGCCGCTGGGCGCCGCCACCGAGACCGTGGTCGCCAAGTACGCGGCGGCCGGGGCGGCGAAGGCGGTCGCCGACCGGGCCGTCCAGATCCTCGGCTCGGCGGGCTGCGAGCCCGGCGTCCGGGCCGGCCGGTTCTACCGGGACGCCAAGGTGATGGAGATCATCGAGGGCAGCCCGCAGGTCGCCGAACTGCACATCGCCGACCGCCTGTTGCGCCAGGGGGTGCGCCGATGACCGGGGCTCAACCGGGGCCGCAGCGGAGTGGGGCGGAGCAGAGTAGGGCGGAGCCGACCGTCAAGGTCCTGGTCTGGGACCTCGACGACACCCTCTGGGACGGCACCGTGCTGGAGGGCGACGACCCGGCGCCGTTCCCCGTCGCGACCGCCGCCCTGCGGGCGCTGGACGAGCGCGGCGTCCTGCACGCCGTCGCCAGCCGGAGCGACCGGGCCGTCGCCACCGCGCACCTGGAACGGCTCGGGTTGCACGAGCTGTTCACCGTGCTGGAGATCGGCTGGGGGCCCAAGTCGGGCGCGGTGCGCCGGATCGCCGAGGCCATCGGCATCGGGCTGGACACCGTGGCCTTCGTCGACAACGACCCGGTCGAGCGCGCCGAGGTGGCCGCCGCCCACCCCGTGGTGCGCTGCTACCCGGCCGAGCAGGTCGCCGAGCTGGCCGAACTGTCGGAGTTCCGGCCCGAGTTCGTCACCGCCGACGCCCGCGAACGCCGGCTGCGCTACCGCGGCGAGGCGCTCCGCACCCAGGCCCGGGAGGATCACCAGGGCACCCCCGAGGAGTTCCTCGCCTCCCTGGGACTGGAGTTGGCGATCCGTCAGGCCGGGCCGGACGACCTCGCCCGCGCCCACGAGCTCACCGTCCGCACCCACCAGCTCAACACCACCGGCCGGACCTACGGCCTGACGGAGCTGCGCGCCCTGTGCGACTCGCCCGACCACCGGGTGCTGGTCGCCGAACTGACCGACCGGTTCGGCGACTACGGCACCATCGGACTCGCGCTGAGCGAGCGGACCGGGCACCGGGAGGGCGACGGCCCGGCCGGGCCGGCCGAGGTGCTGCGGCTGCTCCTGCTGTCCTGCCGGGTGATGTCCCGGGGCATCGGGCCGGCGCTGATCGGGCACGTCGTGCGCGCGGCGCTCGCCGAAGGGCGCCGCCCGCTGGCCGAGTTCGTGCCCACCGACGTCAACCGGGTGATGCTGGTGAACCTCCGGTTCGCCGGGTTCACCGTGGTGGGCCAGGAGGGGGAGGGGCGGCTGCTGCTCGGCTACCCGCCCGCCGCCCCGCCGCCCCCGCCGCCGGGCCACCTGCGGCTGATCACCCCCGAGGCGCCCAACGCCCCTGCCGCCCTTGAGGCCCCCGAGGCCCGGAACCGGCCGTGACCGGGCCGCAATCCGTCGTGACCAGGAAGGACACCGTGCACCCGCAAGACACCCAGAACCGCGAGGCAGGCGAGGCCCGGGCGGCCCGCACCGACCGGATCCCGGTCGGGATCGTCGGCGCCGGCACGATGGGCACCGCCGTCGCCCAGGTCTTCGCCGCGGCCGGGCACCCCGTGGTGGTGGTCGACCGGCAGCGGGCCGCCCTCGACGCCGGCCCCGGCCGGCTGCGGGACGGCCTGCGCGCCGCGCGGCTGCTCGGCCGCCGCCCGGCCCCCGGTGAGGCTGGTGCCGGGACCCCTGCCGAGGCCCGCCCCTCGGCGGCGGAGACCGTCGAACTGGTCGATTGGACGGACGAGTTCGGGCGGCTGGCGGCGGCCGGCTTCGTGGTGGAGTGCGCCTCCGAGCGACTGGCCGTCAAGGAGCAGGTGCTCCGGGAGCTCGACCGGGTCTGCGCCCCCGCCGCGGTGTTCGCCTCCTGCACCTCGGCGATCCCGGTCGAGCGGCTCGCCTCCTACACCGACCGGGCCGACCGGGTGCTCGCCACGCACTTCATGAACCCCGCCTACCTCAAGGAGACGGTCGAGGTGGTGCGGGGCCCGGCCACCACCGCCCGGACGCTGGAGACCACCCTTGCTCTGCTCGCCGGGGTCGGCCGCCGCGCCCACGTCGTCCGCGACTCGCCGGGTTTCGTCTCCAACCGGGTGCTGATGCCGATGGTCAACGACGCGGCCGCCCGGGTGCAGGAGGGCGTGGCCGACGCGGAGACCGTCGACCTGATCTTCCAGGAGTGCTTCGGCCACGCCATGGGCCCGCTGCGCACGGCGGACCTGATCGGGCTCGACACCATCGTCGACACCCTCGACGTCCTGCTGGAGACCACCGGCGACGAACGGTTCCGGCCCTGCGACCTGCTGCTCGACCTGGTGCGGCGCGGACACTTCGGCCGCAAGACCGGGCTGGGCTTCCACGCCTACGGGACCCGCCCGTGACCGCCGGCCGTCCGGCCCCCGACGTACTCGACCTGATCCGGGAACGGTTCCGCACGCTGCCCGACCGGACCGCCGTGGCGGTCGGCGGGCAGAGTCTGACGTATCGTCAACTCGACATCGAAACCAAGGCGTTGGCCGATCGACTGGCCGCCGTCGGGGTCGCCCCCGGCCGGCTCGTCCTGATCCACCGCCGCCAGGGCGTGCGCACCGTCGTCGGCATGCTGGCCGCGCTGCGGCTGGGCGCCGCCTGGTGCGTCCTGGAACCCGATCGCCCCGCCGCGATGGTGCGCGCCCTGCTGCGCGACAGCGGCTGCGCCGTCCTGGTGTACGACGACGGCGACCCGGCCACCCCGCCCGCCGCCGTACGGGAGCTGACGGCCGGCTGCGGGCAGCCCGTCACGGCGGTGGCCGAGAGCGGACCGGCCCCTGCTCCGGCCGTGGCCGCCGGCCGGTCGGACGCCGTGGTGCCCCCGACCGCACCGGCCTACGCCGTCACCACCTCCGGGACCACCGGGGAGCCCAAGGCCGTCCTGGTCTCCCGCGGCGCGCTCGCCCACCTGGTCGCCTCCCGCGCCGAGGACCCCGCCGCGACCACCTTCACCGCCTCCCGGCTCTCCTGGGACGCGCCGCTGTTGATGCTGTTCCACACGCTCTGCGGCGGCGGCACGGCGGTGCTGCCCGACGAACGGGCCCTGCCCGACCCGGAGGCCGCCGCCGCGCTGATCCGCCGCCACCGGGTCGAGGTGGCGGTCGGCCCGCCCTCGTTCCACCTGCTGGTGCTGCCCCACCTGGCCGGCGCCGACGTCCACCTGCGGCAGTGGATCGTCGGCGGGGAGGCGCTGTCGGCCGCGCAGGCCGAGCGGCACCGGGCCGCCCTGCCCGGCACCCGGCTGGTCAACGAGTACGGCGCCACCGAGACCACCGTCACCGTGCTCGCCCAGCCGGTCACGCCCGCGTCGCTCGACCCCGTCCCGATCGGGCGGTCCACCCCGGGCAACCGGATCCACCTGCTGGACGAGCGGCTCGCCCCGGTCGGGCCCGGGCGAACCGGCGAGCTGTACGTGGCCGGGCCGCAGGTCGCCGAGGGCTACGCCGGCCGCCCGGCCGACACCGCGCTGCGCTTCCTCCCCGACCCCTTCGCCACCACCCCCGGCGCCCGGATGTACCGCACCGGGGACCTCGCCTCCGCCGACCCCACCGGGGCGCTGGTGTTCCGCGGCCGGGCCGACGGGCAGCTCAAGGTGCGCGGCGTCCGGGTCGAACGCGAGGCCGTCGAAGCGGCGCTGGAGCGCCACCCCGCCGTCCGGCAGGCCGCCGTCCTCGCCGTGACCGGCCCCGACGGCGCCACCGCGCTGGCCGCGTGCTGGCTCCCCGCCGACCCCGCCGCCCCCGCGCCGGACACCGCCGAACTGCTGGCGCACTGCACCGCCCTGCTCGGCGGCCAGGCCCGGCCGGAGCGATTCGTCCGGGTGGCCGGCTTCCCGCTCGCGCCGTCCGGCAAGACCGACCTCCAGGCGCTGCGCGCCCTGCTCGCCGAAGACCCCGGCGAGCCCGGCGGACGTGACGAGCCCGCCGAGGCGGACGGGGCCCCGCAGCTCGTGACGCGCTACTGGACCGAGGTCCTCGGGCACGGCGACTTCGGACCGGACGACGACTTCTTCGCCGTCGGCGGCAACTCGCACCGGATCGTCGAACTCCACCTGCGCCTCGAAGGCCGCTGGCCCGGCGCCGTCCGCGTCGGCCGGCTCTTCGACCTGCGCACCGTCGCCGAGCAGGCAGCGGCCGTCGCCTCGGAGGCCGTCGCCCCGGAGGCCGCCACCCGGGAGCCCGTCGCCCCGGCGGCCGGACCGCCCACGGGCGGCGCCCGGCCCGACGCCGCGTACGAAGTCTGACGAACGGGAGAGAGCAGCAGTGACCAGGACCCCAGCGACGGCCCCCGCCGACACCGACATCGCCGTCGTCGGCATCGGCGCCCGCTTCCCCGACGCCGACGACCTGGCGGCCTTCCGGGCCAACCTCGCCGCCGGCCGGGACTCCGTCGGGGACATGCCCGCCGCCCGGGCCGCCGCCACCGGACTCGACCCGGACGCGGGCTACCTGCCGATGGGCCACCTCGCCGACGTCCACACCTTCGACCACGCCTTCTTCGGCCTCTCCCGGCGCGAGGCCGCCCTGATGGACCCCCAGCAGCGGATCGCGCTGGTCCTCGCCCACCAGGCCGTCGAGGACGCCGGCCACGCCGCGAGCGCCCTGCGCGGACGCCAGGTCGCCGTGGTGCTCAGCGCCGCCGCCTCCGGCTACCTCGGCGCCGCCACCGAGCCCGGCCCGCTCAGCGCCCTCGGCAACGTGCCCTTCGCGCTGCCCGCCCGGATCGCCCACGTGCTCGGCTTCGAAGGCCCCTGCTACGCCGTCGACACCGGCTGCAACGGCTCGCTCGTCGCCGTCCACCAGGCCTGCCGCGAACTGCGCGACGGCGAGGCCGAGTACGCGCTCGCCGGCGGCTTCAGCCTGCGCCCCGGCGGCCTGCCCGCCCGGCAGACCGAAGGCATGACCGAACTCGTCTCCCCGAGCGGCCGCTGCCGGGCCTTCGACGCCGACGCCGACGGCACCGCCAGTGGCGAGGGCGGCGCCGTCCTGCTGCTCACCACCCTCGGCCGGGCCCGCGCCGACGGCACGCCCGTCCACGCCGTGATCCGCGGCAGCGCCGTCCGGCACAACGGCCGGGCGGCCGCCACCATCAGCACCCCGAGCGCACCCGCGCACGCGGCGGTGATCGGCGCGGCCTGGCGCGCCGCCGGGCTCGACCCCGCCCTGGCCGGCTACCTGGAGGCGCACGGCTCCGGCACCCGGCTCGGCGACGCCGTCGAACTGGAGGGCCTGGCCCAGGTGTTCGGGCCGCGCGGGTTCGGGGCGCGGGGCCGGCGGCTGCCGATCGGCTCGGTGAAGACCAACGTCGGCCACCTCGACCACGCGGCCGGGATCGCCGGCCTGGTCAAGGCCGTCCTCGCGGTCGGCCACGGCGAGCTGTACCCGTCCCTGCACTTCCGCCGGCCCGTCGACGAGGCCGCCCTCGAACCCGTCGAGGTGGTCACCGCGCTGCGCCCCTGGGAGGGCGAGGAGCGGATCGCCGGCGTCAGCTCGTACAGCCTCGGCGGCATCAACGCCCACTGCGTGGTCCAGCGGCCGCCCGTGCCGCCGCGCGGCGACCGGTCGGGCACCCCACGGCTCGTCGGTGTCTCCGCGCGCAGCCGCACCGCGCTCGCCCGGCTCTGCGCCGACCTCGGCGCCGCGCTGACCGGCCCGGCCGCCCGCGACACCGACCTCGACGACGTCGCCCTCACCCTCAACTCCGGGCGCACGCACTACGGGCACCGGGCGGCGGTGTGGGCCCGCGACACCGCCGAACTCGGCCGGGCCCTGCTCGAACGGGCGGCCCGGCTCGACGCCTCGGCACCGGCCGGCGGCGCCCCGCGCGGCGGCCGGACCAGGCCGCCCGCCGTCTGCCTGCTGCTCTCCCCGGACGCCGTGCCCGACGCCCCCGGCCCGGCGGAGCTGCCCGACGCGCTGCCCGCCACCGGCCCGGCGGCCCGGCTGCTCGCGGGCCAACTCGCCCTCCACCGCGAGCTGTCGCGCTGCGGCGTGCCCGTCGGGACGGTGCTGAGCAGCGGCGCCTCCCGGTACGCCGCCCGGTATCTGCTCGGCACCCTCACCGCCGAGGACACCCGCGAACTCGCCACCGCCGCCGCCACCGGAGCCGAGGCCGCGCCGCCCGACCGGGACCGGCTCGTCGCGGCGGCCGAACGGCTCGCCGCCGCCGGACCGGTGGTGTTCCTCGACCCCGGCCCCGGCGGCGTCCTCGGCCGGCTGCTCGCCGAGCGGTTCGGCCCGGAGGGGCAGGACGGCGCCCGGCTGGTCACCGCCGCCGGTGACGGCGACGGAGGCTTTGCCGCGCTGCTCGGCCGGCTGTACGAATGCGGCCTGGACCTGGACTGGACGGCGCTCGGCCCCGAGCCCGGCACCGCCCGGCGGCTGCGCCTGCCCGGACACCCGCTGGCCGCCACCCCGTGCTGGATCCGGCCCGCACCGGCGGCCCCCGCCCTGCCCGTCGCGTCCGCGGCGCCCGCCGTCGAGCGCACCGGGACCGGCCCCGCCGAGGACCCCGAACGCTGGCTCGCCGAAGTCCTCGGAGAACTCCTGCACAGCGAGCAGCCGCCCGGCCCGGAGGCCGACTACTTCGAACTCGGCGGCAACTCGATCATCGCCCTCCAGCTCGCCGACCGGATCCAGACCCGCTTCGGCTTCCGCCCCCGGCTGCTCGACGTCTACGAACACCCCGCCGTCGGCGCGTTCGCCGACCTCATCCGCCGCCGGGCCGGCGCCCCCGCGGCCCCCGCCCTGCCGCCGATCACCCCCCGCGACACACCCCCCGTCACCTCCTTCGGCCAGGACCGGATCTGGTTCCACCACCAGCTCGACCCCGACACCACGCTCTACAACCTCCCGATGGTCAGCCTGATCAGCGGCCCGCTCGACGTCGACGCCGTCCGCGGCATGTGGCACGACCTGATGCTGCGCCACGAGGTGCTGCGCTCCAACTTCGCCGAGGAGGACGACGAGCCGGTGCTGCGCATCAGCCCGGAGCCCGGCGACTTCTTCACCTTCCGGGACGTCTCCGCGGATCCGGACCCGCTCGCCGCAGCCCGCGAACTCGTCCGGCAGGCCGCCGAGCACCGCTTCGACCTCGCCCACGACCCCCTGGTGCGGGTGCTCGTGGTCCGTACGGCCCCCGAGCAGCACGTGCTCCAGGTGACCATGCACCACGCCGTCAACGACGGCGCCTCACCGCGGATCTTCGAACGCGAGCTGCCCGAGCTGTACGCCGCCCGCCGCGAGGGCCGCCCGCACCGGCTCGCGCCGCTGCCCGTCCAGTTCGCCGACTACGCGGCCTGGCAGCGCGAACTGGTGGCCGGTTCGGCCCTGGACGGCGAACTCGCCTACTGGTGCGAGACCCTGCGGGACGCGCCGGTGCTGCGGCTGCCCACCGACCACCCGCGCCCGGCCCGCAAGGACCACGCGGGCGACCTCGCGGTGTTCACCGTGGACGCCGCCCTGATGCGGGAGCTGCGGCGGCTCGCGGCCGACCGCTCCGTCACCCTCTTCGTGGTCCTGCTCGCCGGCCTCTACCTGCTGCTGGCCCGCCGCAGCGAGCAGGACGACCTGGTCGTCGGCATCCCGACCACCGGGCGCAACCGGCCCGAACTCGAAGGCCTGATCGGCTTCTTCAACAGCACCGTGGCACTGCGCGCCGACCTGTCCGGCGCCCCGTCGGTGACCGCCTTCCTGCACCGGGTGCGCGCCGTGGTGCTGGAGTCCCTGGAGCACCAGGAGATCCCCTTCGACCGGGTCGTCCAGGCGCTGACGGACGAGCGCGATCCGGGCCGGAGCCCGCTGTTCGACGTGTTCTACGTGCACCAGGAGCTGCCGCCGATCCAGCAGATCGAGGGCACCTCGACCGGGTACTTCGACATCGGCCACAGCGCCGGCAACCTGTTCGGCGGCCTGCCGGCGGGCACCGCCAAGTTCGACCTCACCCTGATCACCTCCGACCGGGTCGGCGACGACGCCATGACCGCCTGCCTGGAGTTCAGCACCCAGCTGTTCACGGGGGCGACGGCGGCCGCGTTCGTCGAGGAGTACACGGAGCTGCTCCGTGAACTCGCCGCCGCCGACGGCGAGTTGCCGATCTCCCGGCTGTGGGCCGGGGCGCCGGTTCCCGCCTCCTCCGACGCGGCGCTGCCAGCCGCCCCCGCCGGCCCGCCCGGGCCCGTCCGGCTCGACGTCCCCACCGACCGCCCCCGCCCGGGCCGCCCCGACTACACCGAGCGCAGCGTCACCGTCCCGGTCGACGAGTCGCTGCGCGGCGCCATCGCCCGGTTCGGCCCGCACCCCGACCGGGTGCTGCGGGCCGGCTGGCTGGTGCTGCTCTCGTGGATCGCCGGCCAGGACGAGGTGGCGGTCGGCCTGCCCGGCGGCGCCCTGCTGCGGGCCGACCTCGCCGACGAGCCCGCCTTCACCGACCTGCTCGGGCGCACCACCCCCGACGGGACGGCCGGCCCCGGAGCCGAGCCCCCGGTCCGCTCCCGGGGCGACGGGGGAGGCCGCGGCGTCGGTCACGGCGCCGCCCCGGGCGGGGCCGAACTCGACCTGGGGTGGCGGGCGGAGAGCGGCGCCGCCCCCACGGCGCTGACCGTGCACTACGCCCCCGAACTCTTCGACCCGCCGACCGCGACCGGCTTCGCCACCGGCCTGCGCGAGCTGCTGCGCGGCCTGCTCGCCGAGCCCGACCGCCCGGTCCACGACGTGGCGGCCGACTACGCCGACTACGCGGACCAGGCCGACGGTGCGGACCACGCCGACCACGCCGGCCACGCCGACCACGGCGACGCGCCCGAGACCGTGACCCCGCACCCCGACGACGACACCGTGAGGGCCCTGTGAGCAGCTCCACCGCCACCCCGCTCGACGCCGCCCGGCGTGCCGTCCTGCGGGACACCCCGCTCCTTCCCGCCGACTGCGTGGCGCGCCTGGTCCGCTTCGAGGGCCCGGTCGGGCTGGACCGGCTGCGCCGCGCCGTGGCCCGGGCCCTGGCCGAGCGCCCGGACCTGCACACCGGCTACCGCGCCGCCGCCGGGGGCGGCCCCGGCCTGCTCCGCCCGGCCGACCCGGCCCAGCCGCCCGCCGTCGCGGTGATCGACCTCGACCCGGAGGAACTGGACGGCTGGCTCGCCGCCGAGCTCGTCCGCCCGCTGGACCTGCTCGGCGGGCCGCTGCTGCGCCACGTGCTGATCCGCCGATCCGACGGCGGGCTCAGCTGGTTCCAGCGCCACCACCGGCTGGTCGACGACGACGCCGGGCTGGCCGCACTCGTCCGCCGGGCCGGCGAGCTGTACGCCGAGGACGCCGCGGATGCCGAGACGGCCCCGGCCTCCACCGGCACCTCCGTTTCCACCCCGGACCCGGACCCGGACGCCGACCGGGCGTACTGGCGGGAGGTCCTGGGGACCGCCGGCCCCGAGCCCGCCGCCGCCCGCCCGGCCGGGGCCGTCGCGCCGCCGGCCGAGCTGCCCTGGCTGCCGGTGGCCGACCCGGCCGCACTGGCCCGGGCCGCCCGGGCCGGCGGTGCGGGCCCCGCCGCGGTGCTGCTCGCCGCCGCCGCCGTCCACGCGCACCGGCTGACCGGCGCCCGGGAGCTGCTGCTCGGACACTGGCGCCCGGCGCCCGGCCCGGGCGGCCGCGGCCTGGTCGTCCCGGTGCGCCTGGCCCCGGCCCCCGGGCTCAGCTTCACCGCCGTCCTCCGGCAGGCCGGCCGCGCCCTGCGCGCGGTCCGGCGCCACGGCCACCGGCCGGACCTCGACCTGCCCTGGGGCCCGTCCTCCGGGTACGGCCTGGTCACCGGGATCGCCGACAGTGCCGAGCGGGTGGCGTACGGCCCCGGGACGGTCGCCGTCCTGGCCCGCGCCTGGGGCGAGCCGCTGCCCGGCCTGTTCCTGCGCGCCGACCCCACCCCCGGCCCGGCGGACCGGGACGGGGCGTGGCGGGTCGCCGCCGGCGGCCACGGCGCCGACCCGGCGGCCCACCGCCGGCTGGTCCGGCTGCTGGCGCGGCTGGCGGCCCGGCCCGACGAGCCGATCCACTCCTTCGACCTCGCCGACGGGGACGAGCTCGCCCTGCTGCGGAAGGCCAACGCCACCGAACACGCGGTGCCCGAGACCACCGTGCCCGCGGCGTTCGCCGCCCAGCTGGCGCGGACCCCGTCCGCCGTCGCGGTGCGCGGCGGGGGAGAGGTGCTGGACTACGCCGAACTGGACGGGCGCTCCGAGCGGATCGCCCGGCGGCTCGCCGGCCTCGGTGTCGGTCGCGAGGACGTCGTCGCGGTGCTGCTGCCCCGCACGCCCGCCCTGGTCGCGGCCGTGCTGGGCGTGCTGAAGGCGGGCGCCGCCTACCTCCCGGTCGACCCGGGCCACCCGCGCGGCCGGGTGGAGTTCGTGCTCGCGGACGCCCGCCCCCGGGTGGTCCTGACCACGGCGCAGCTGGCCGCCGCCGTGCTGCCGGAGCCGACCGCCGACGGCCCGTCCGTCGTCCTGCTGGACGAGCCCGCTGCCGAGCCCGCCGGCCCCGCGCCCGCCGGTCCCGCGCCCGCCGGGGCGACGCCCACCCGCCCGCTGCCCGGCAACGCGGCGTACGTCATCCACACCTCCGGCTCCACCGGGACGCCGAAGGGCGTGGTGGTCACCCACCGGGCCGTGGCCAACCTCGCCGCCTGGGCGGCGGCCGAGCTCGGCCCCGAGGCCCTCTCCCGGGTGCTCGGCTCCACCTCGCTCTCCTTCGACCTGTCGGTCTTCGAGCTCCTGGTGCCGCTGTTCACCGGCGGCAGCGTCGACCTGGTGGACAACCTGCTCACGCTGCTGGAACGCCCGGACTGGTCCGGCAGCCTGGTCAACACCGTCCCGTCGGTGTACCAGCAGGTCGCCCGGGCCGAGTGGGTGCGTGAGCGGGCGACGACCTACGTGTTCTGCGGCGAGCCGCTGCCCGCCGCGCTGGTCCGCCAGGTGCACGCCCGCACCCCGGACGCCCGGGTGCTCAACCTCTACGGCCCCACCGAGGCCATCGTGTACGCCACGGCCGGGGCGTGCCCGCCCGGTGCGGACGGTGAGCCGTCGATCGGCGTGCCGATCGGCAACGTGCGCGCCCACGTCCTCGACCCGGCCCTGCGGCCCGCGCCGGTCGGCGTCACCGGCGAGCTCTACCTGGCCGGCGACTACCTGGCCCGGGGCTACGCCCACCGGCCGGGGGCCACCGCCGAGCGCTTCCTGCCCGACCCGTTCGGCCCGCCCGGCGCCCGGATGTACCGCACCGGGGACCTCGCCCGCTGGACCGCCGCCGGCGAGCTGGAGTACGCCGGCCGCACCGACCACCAGGTGAAGATCCGCGGCCACCGGATCGAACTCGGCGAGATCGAGGCCCGGTTGACGGAGCTGGACGGCATCCGGCGGGCCGTGGTGGTCGCCACCGACGACGGCGAGGGCGACCGCCGCACGACGGCCTTCCTGGTCGCCGCCGAGGGCCGCCCGGCCGATCCGGAGGCCGTCCGGGCGGCGCTGCGCGAGGTGCTGCCCGCACCCGTCGTCCCGGCCGCCCTGGTCTTCCTCGACGACCTCCCGACCAACGCCAACGGCAAGACCGACCGCGGCGCACTCGCCGCCCTGGCCGCCGGAGCCGTGGACGGGGCGTCGCCCGAGCCCGCCGCCGCCCCGGCCGCCGGCCCCGTCGAGGTGCTGCGCGAGCTCTTCGCCGGCGTCCTCGGCCTGCCCGAAGTCGGCCCGGACGACAGCTTCTTCGCCCTCGGCGGCGACAGCATCCGCTCCATCAAGCTGCTCCGCCGGGCCCGCCGGGCCGGGCTGGCGCTCGCCCCGGAGGACGTGTTCGCGCACCCGACCCCGGCCGGACTCGCGGCCGTCGCCACCGCGCTCGACCCCGCCGACCAGGGCGCCGGCCGGCCCGCCGACGGCGAACTGCTCCCGCTGGACGCCGCCGAACGCGCCTGGTTGCAGGCCCGGTTCCCGGGCCACCGGGACGTGCTGCCGCTGACACCGCTCCAGGAGCGGCTGCTCTTCCCCACCCAGCACAGCCAGGGCGGCGGCGGGGCCTACGTGATGCGGCTGTGGATGCTCTTCGACGGGCGGCTCGACCCGGCGGCGCTGCGCCGCGCCGTCGAGGCGCTCTGCCGCCGCCACCCGAACCTGGCGGCCGGGTTCGTCCGCCTCCCCGACGGCCGCCCGGTGCAGGTCGTCCCGGACCGCCTGCCGCCGTTCACGGAGCTGGACCTCGGCGGCCTCACGGCGGCCGAACAGGAGGCGGAGACCGAGCGGTTGGCCGCCGAGGCGAGGACCACCCGGTTCGACCCGGCCGACCCGCCGCTGATCCGCTTCACCCTGCTGCGGCTGGGCCCCGGAGAGGGCGTGGGAGCGCAGCGGTACCGGTTGGAGGTGGTCGCCCACCACACCCTGATCGACGGCTGGTCCAACCAGCTCCTCCTGCCGGAGCTGTTCGCCCTGTACCGCGACCCGGCCGGACTGCCCGAGCCGGTGCCGCTGCGCGCCCACCTGGCCTGGCTGGCCGGCCGGGACCACGAGGCCGCCCGCCGGGCGTGGCGCGAGGCCCTGGCCGCGCCGATCGAACCCACCCTGGTGACGCCGCCCGGGCTGCCGCCCGCCGCCGGGTGGCCGGGCCGCCGCTACCGGCCCCTGGGCGAGGAGCGCACCGAACGGCTCGGCGCCCTCGCCGCCGGGCTGGGCATCACGCTCAACACCGTGCTCCAGGCCACCTGGGCGCTGCTGCTGGCCGAGCGGACCGGCCGCCCCGACACCGTGTTCGGGATCATCGTCAACGGCCGCTCGCCGGAGCTGCCGGGCTCCGAGTCCGTCATGGGCTTCCTGATCAACACCCTGCCGCTGCGGATCACCCTGCGGCCGGAGGAGTCGCTGGCCGGGCTGCTGACCCGGGTCCAGCGCGAGCAGGTCCGGATGATCGCCCACCAGCACCTGGGAATCCCCGCCATCCAGCGGGCGACCGGCCTCGGCGAACTCTTCGACACCGTCATGGTGTACGAGAACTTCCCGCAGTCCGGCGACCAAGGCGACGCGCTCCCGGGGGTGCGGATCACCGGTTCGGGCAGCGAGACGGCCGCGCACTACCCGCTGTCGCTGATGGCCATCCCGAGGGACGGCGGACTGGAACTCGACATCCTGCACCGGGAGGACGCCGTCGACGCCGAGGCCGCCGACGCCCTGCTCGCCCGGCTGCTGGAGCTGCTCGACACCCTCGTCGCCGAGCCGGACACCACCGTCGGCGCCCTCGGCCTGCTCGACTCCTGGCCCGCGACCGCCGGGCCCGCCCGCACCCCGTTCCCTGCCGACGCCGCCGCCGACGCCGCCGTCCCCGCGCCGCCCGCCGACGGCCTGGAGCCCATGCTGGCCACCCTGCTGCCGCTGCGCTCGACCGGCACCGGGGCGCCGCTGTTCTGCGTGCACCCGGCCGCCGGGATCGGCTGGACGTACGCGGCGCTGCTGGGGCCGCTCGGCGACCGGCCGCTCTACGTCCTGCAGTCCCGCGGCCTCGACGGCCGGGGGCCGCTGCCGGCCAGCGTGGAGGAGGTGGCCGAGGACTGCGTGCGGGAGATCCGCGCCGTCCAGCCCGACGGGCCCTACCACCTGCTCGGCTGGTCGTTCGGCGGCCTGGTCGCCTACGCCGTGGCCGCCCGGCTGCAGGAGCAGGGCGCGGAGGTGGGCCTGCTCGCGATGCTCGACAGCTACGTGCTCGCCGACCTGCCCGCCCGCTCGGAGGCCGAGGTGCTCGCCGAGCAGGGCCACGTCCGTAACGCCCTGCTGCGGCTGACCGGCGTCGACCGCCCCGCCGACGCGCCCGCGCCGACCGCCGAGGAGTTCCTCGTCCTCGCCAAGGACTCCGACTCGCCGCTCTCCGTCTTCTCCGAACACCACCTGACCGCGCTCGCCGAGGTCTACGACAACAACGTCCGGCTCGGCCGCGCCTTCCGCCCCGGCCGGTACCGCGGCGACCTGCTCCTCATCGAGGCCGTCCCGGAGACCAGCGGGCCCGTCCAGGACCCGGAGAGCTGGCTGCCCCACCTCGGCGGCGGCCGGCTGCTGCGGCACCGGACCGACCACGGCCACCAGGACCTCGGCGGCCCGGCCGCCCTCCTCGACCTCGCCCCGGCGCTGCTCGACCGGCTCGGCGACCCGTCCGGGCCGCACGGGTCACCGAGCCCGTACGAGTCGCACCAGCCGCACGAGCCGGAAAGGAGCTGACCGGATGTCCGCCACGCCCGCCTCTCCCGCCTCTCCCGCCCGACGACGGCCGCTCACGGCCCCGCAGTCGGGAATCTGGTTCGGCCACGAGGCCGACCCCACCCGGCGGCGGTTCACCGCCGGCCAGTACGTCCAGTTCCACGGCGCGATCGACGAGGAGCTGTTCGAACGCGCGCTGCGGGGCGTGGTGGCCGGCAGCGAGAGCCTGCGGGTGCGCTTCGAGCCGACCGCCGACGGCGCCGTCCAGATCATCGAGGACGCCGCCGACTGGCCGCTGCACCGGCAGGACCTGCGCCACCACGAGGACCCGGCCGCCGCCGCCCGCGCGTTCCTCGCCGCCGAACTCGCCCACCCCTACGACCTGACCGCCCGCCCGCCCTTCGACCACTTCCTGCTGCGGACCGGCGAGGCGGAGTACCTCTGGTACCTCCGGATGCACCACATCCTGTGCGACGGCGTGGGCGGGGCCGGGCTGATGCGCCGGGTGGCGGCCGAGTACACGGCGCTGCACGCGGGCGAGCCGGCCTCCACCGGCGTGCACGACCCGCTCCAGGCCCTACTGGACGACGACGCCGCCTACCGCGCCTCCACCCGGTTCCGCACCGACGCCGCTTTCTGGGCCGAGGAGTTGGCCGGCCTCGGCGACCCGCCCCGCCTCGCGGGCGGGCGCGGCGCCCCGACCGGCTCGGGCCCGCGCCCGCCGGTCGCCGTCCGGACGGAGCTGTCCGCCGAACGCTGGGCCGCTGTCCGCGAGCGCGTCGGCGCGGGCTGGACGGCGCTGTTCCCGGCCGCGCTCGCCGTCGCGCTGCACGCCGACACCGGCGAGGGCACGGCGGTGATCGGCCTCGGCGTCCGCGGCCGGGACGCCGCGCTGGCCCGGCGGGCCCTCGGCATGACGGCGAACGTCGTCCCGCTGCGGCTCGCCGTCGACCCGGCCGCCACCGTCGGCGGCCTGATGACGGCCACGGCGGACCGGGTCCGCGCCGCGCTGCGCCGCCAGCGGTACCGCTTCGAGGACCTGCTCCGCGACACCGCCGCCGCCCGGGGCGACCGGCCGCTGATCGGCCCCACCCTGAACCTGCTGCCGCTCGACCCGGGCCTGCGGTTCGGCGGGATCCCGGCCACCGTGCACGAGGTCTCGCCGGGCCTGCCCGAGGACTTCGCGCTCGGCGTCTACGACAACGGCCGCGCCACCCTGCCGGTGTTCGCCGACGCGGTCGGCGACTACCCCGAGGACACCGTCCGGGCCCACCTGGACCGGGTGCTCGACCTCGTGACGGCGCTGGCCGAGGCGCCCGAGGGGCTCCCGGTCGGCCGGCTGCGCACCGGCGGCGGAGCCGTCGCCCTGCCCGCGCCCGCGTCCGGATCGGCGCGGACCGAGCCGGACGGCGACACCCTGGTCTCGCTGTTCGAACGGCAGGCCGCCGCCCGCCCGCAGGCACCCGCCGTGGTGCTGGGGGAGACCGTCCTCACCTACCGCGAACTCGACCTGCGCGCCGACCGGTTGGCCCGCCGGCTCGCCGCCCGGGGCGTGCGCCGCGGCGACCTGGTGGGCGTCGCCCTGCCCCGCTCGCCGGACCTGGTGGTCGCGCTGCTCGGCGTCCAGAAGGCCGGCGCCGGCTACCTGCCGCTGGATCCGGACTACCCGGTCGAGCGGCTGCGCGCGACCATCGAGGACGCCGCGCCCCGGCTCGTGGTGACGGACGACTCCGTCCGGGCGGCGCTGCCCGACGGCGTCGAGACCCTGCCCGTCGACGGCGCGGACGAGCCCGCCGACCGGACGCAGCCGCAGCGCCCCGGCCCGAACGGAGTCGCCTACGTCATCCACACCTCCGGCTCCACCGGCCGCCCCAAGGGCGTCCTGGTCACCCACCGCAACGTCACCCGGCTGCTCGCCACCACCGCCGACCGGTTCGGCTTCGGACCGGACGACACCTGGACCCTGTTCCACTCCTACGCCTTCGACTTCTCGGTCTGGGAGCTGTGGGGCGCCCTGCTGCACGGCGGCCGCCTGGTCGTCGTCCCCCGGGACACCGCCCGCTCGCCCGAGGAGTTCCTGCGCCTGCTCGCCGACGAGCGCGTCACGGTGCTCAACCAGACCCCCTCGGCGTTCACCCAGCTGGCCGCCGCCGACGCCGCCCACCCCGGCCCGAGCGCCCGGCTCGCCCTGCGCTACGTCATCTTCGGCGGTGAGCAGCTCGAACCCTGGCGGCTCGCGGACTGGTACCTGCGGCACCCGCAGGACGCGCCCCGGCTCGTCAACATGTACGGCATCACCGAGACCACCGTGCACGTCACGGCCGGCGACCTCGACGCCGCCGCCGTGGCCTCGGGCACCGCCACCATCGGCCGGCCGCTGCCCGACCTGCGGGCGTACCTGCTGGACGCCGCCCTGCGGCCGGTGCCCGACGGCCTGCCCGGCGAGCTGTACGTGGCCGGCCCCGGCCTCGCCCGCGGCTACCTCGGCCGCCCCGCGCTGACGGCCGGCCGCTTCACCGCCGACCCGTACGGTCCGCCCGGCAGCCGGATGTACCGCAGCGGGGACCGCGCCCGCCGCCGCCCCGACGGCGAACTCGAACACCTCGGCCGCACCGACCGGCAGGTGAAGATCCGCGGCTACCGGATCGAACCGGGGGAGATCGAGGCCGCGCTCGCCGCGCGGCCCGGCATCTCCGGCGCCGCCGTCCTCGCCACCGAACGGGAGCCCGGGCACAAGGCGCTGACCGCCTACCTGCTCGGCACCGAGGAGGCCGTCCGCGCGGCCGCCGACCACGCCCACGCGTCGCTCCCGGACCACCTGGTGCCCGCGGCCTTCGTCGCCGTCGAGGCCTTCCCGCTGACCGCCAACGGCAAGCTCGACGAGCACCGGCTGCGGGCCCGGGAGGCCAGGGCGGCGGACGGCCGGGGCCGGGCACCCAGCGGCGAGCACGAGACCCGGCTGCACCGGCTGTTCGGCGAACTCCTCGGGGCCGACGGCTTCGGCGCGGACGAGAGCTTCTTCGCCCTCGGCGGCGACTCCCTCTCGGCGAACCGGCTGGTGGTCCGCGCCCGGGCCGAGCTGCCCGCCGAGCTGTCGGCCGAACTGACCATCCGGGACGTCTTCGCGGCCCCCACCGTGGCCGGCCTGGCCGCCCGGATCGGTGCCCGTGGCGCCGCCCGCCAGGGCGATGCGGCGGCCGGTCGGGCGCGCCCGCAGCGCCCGCAGGCCGGCCCCCGCCCGGAGCGCATCCCACTCTCCTACGCCCAGCGCGGCCTGTGGTTCCTGCACCGGCTCGGCGAGCAGGCGTCGACCTACCACGTCCCGCTCGCCGCCCGGCTGACCGGGCCGCTCGACCTGGCCGCGCTACGGGCCGCCGCGGGCGACGTCCAGCAGCGGCACGAGAGCCTGCGCACCGTGTTCCCGGCCACCGACGGGCAGCCGTACCAGCGGATCCTCGACGACCCGCCCCTTCCGCTGACCGTCCGGCACCCCGACCCCGCCGACCTGGACGCGGCGGTGCACGAGGAGGTCCACCGGCCCTTCGACCTCGAACACGGCCTGCCCTGGCGGCTGGTGGTGTTCACCGCCGGGCCCGGCACCCACCTGCTGCTGATCGTCCTGCACCACATCACCGCCGACGAACAGTCGTTGGGCCCGCTGACCCGCGACCTCGCCGCCGGCTACGCCGCCCGGGCCCGCGGCCGGGCCCCCGAGTGGCCCCGACTGCCGCTCCAGTACGCCGACTTCACGCTCTGGCAGGGCCGGGAGCTCGGCCCGGCCGGCCGGCCCGACAGCCCGCTGGCCACCGAACTGGCGCACTGGCGCGAGACCCTGCACGCCGCACCGGGGCGCACCGCGCTGCCGGTGGACCACGAGCCGCCGCCCGGCACGGCCCTGCGCGGGGCCGCCGCCGAGTTCCAGTGGGACGCCGAACTGGTCGCCGCAGCGGCCGAATTGGCGGCCGGCCGGGGAGCCACCCTGTTCATGGTGCTGCACGCGGCCGTCGCCTGCCTGCTCGCCCGCTCCGGAGCGGGCACCGACCTCGTCCTCGGCACGGTCACCGCCGGCCGCGCCGACCCCGCCCTGGACGACCTGGTCGGCTACTTCGCCCAGCCGCTCGCCCTGCGCACCGACCTCTCGGGCCGCCCGGGCTTCGCGGAGCTCGTCGACCGCGTCCGGCACGCCGACCTCACCGCCTTCGCGCACGACCAGGCGCCCTTCGACCGGGTCGTGGACGCCCTCGCACCCGACCGGAAACTCGGCCGCCACCCGCTGTTCCAGGTGATGATCACCCTGCACGGCGGGCGCCGGCCCGCGCTCACCCTGCCCGGCCTGTCCGGCGCACCGCACCGGTTCGAGCGGGTGATGGCCAAGTTCCCGCTGCTCTTCGAGTTCACCGAACAGCCGGACGGCACGGTGCGCGGCGTCCTGGAGTACAGCACCGGCCACTTCCGCCCCGAGACCGCCGACCGCCTGGCGCAGGGCCTCGGCCGTCTGCTGGCGGCGGCTCTGGCCGACCCGGCGGCACCCGTCGACACCCTCGACGGCCTCGACGCCCTCGACGTCCTTGGCACCCGCGACCTGTCGGACACCCCAGACCCGGCTGCCCGCCCGCAGCCCGTCACCGGACCGGAGGGCGGCTCGCCCGCCGAGGAGCAGCTGCGGACCCTGTTCGGCAGCGTCCTCGGCCGGGCGCGGCCCGGGCCGTCGGAGGGGTTCTTCCGGCTCGGCGGGGACAGCATCCTGGCGATCCAACTCGCCACCCGGGCCCGGTCGGCGGGAGTGCTGATCACACCGAAGGACGTGTTCACCCACCAGACCCCGCGCGCCCTCGCCGCCGCGGCCGTCGTCCCGGACGCCGGCCGCGCAACGGCCGCCCGCCCGGCGGTGCCCGCGCCCCCGGGCGAGGTGCTGCCGCCCACCCCGATCGCGGACTGGCTGGCGGCCCGCGGCGGACCGATCCACGGCTACGCCCAGTCCCTGCTGTGCGAGGTGCCGCCCGGCGCCACCGAACACACCCTGCGCACCGCCCTCCAGCAGCTCGTCGACCACCACGACGCGCTGCGGACCCGGCTGACCGGGGCCCCGGGCGAGCCGCTCGCCTTCGAGATCCGGCCCGCCGGGACCGTCCCGGCGGCCCCGCTGCTGCACCGGATCGACCTCGCCCGCGAGGGCCTCGCCACCGCCCCCGGCCGCGACCCGGCGCCCGCCCTGCTGGAACTCGTCGCGGAACAGCGGCACGACGCCCGCCGCCGCCTCGACCCCTACCGGGGCGACCTGCTGCGGGCGGTCTGGTTCGACGGCGACCAGGGCGGCCTGCTGCTGATGGTGATCCACCACCTCGCCGTCGACGGCGTCTCCTGGCGGATCCTGCTCGACGACCTCGCCCGGGCCCACCGGGCCGCCGCCGACGGCCACCCGGCCGACCTCGCCGCCGTCCCCGTCACGGCCGCCGACTGGGCCCGTGCGCTGCGGGCCGCCGAGGCCGACCCGGCGGTCGCCGCCGACCGCGACCACTGGCACGGCCTGCTGACCGCCGGCACCGGGACCATCGGCACCCGGCCGCTGGACCGCACCCGGGACACCGTGGCCGGGGCCGCGACCCTGCGCACCACCCTGGGCGGCGGCCCGACCGCCGCCCTGCTGACCGACCTGCCCGACCGACTCGGCGCCGCCGTACCGGAGATCCTCCTCGGCGCCCTCGCCGCCGCCCTGCACGGCTGGCGCGCCCGCAGCGCCGACGGCCCGCTCCTGGTGGACGTCGAGGGCCACGGCCGCGACCCGGAACTCGCCGCCCTCGACGGCCTCGACCTCTCCCGGACGCTGGGCTGGTTCACGGTCATCCACCCCGTCCTGCTGGACACCGGCCCGGCCGCGCCCGACACCGGGGGAGCGGCCCCCGCCGACGACCTGGCCCGCGCCGTCGCGGCCGCCCGGCGGCGCCTGCGCGCCACTCCCCACCGGGGCCTGACGTACGGGCTGCTCCAGCGGTCCGGCACGCTGCCCGACGGCCCGGCCCCGATCGCCTTCAACTACCTGGGCCGCTTCGACACCACCCGACGCGGCCCCTGGCAGCCCGTCCCCGGCACCCTGCGCGGCGAGGCCGATCCCACCCTGCCGCTCGCCCACACCCTCTCGGTCGACGCCTTCGTGGAGACCGGCCCGGACGGCCCGCGGCTGCGGGTCGAATGGGCCTGGCCGGCCGACGTGCTGGCCGCCGACGCGGTGGCCGAACTCGCCGCCCGCTGGGAGCAGGCCCTCACCACCCTGTCGTCCGCCGCCCCGCCCCGCGCCGAGGGGCCCGCAGCCGACGCCCAGTCCGAGGCGCCCGCCGAAACGTCCGCCGAAGCCTCCGCCGAGGCCGCCGCGCCCGCCGCCGTCCTGCTGCCCGCCACGCCGCTCCAGGCCGGCCTGCTGTTCCACTCCCGCTACGCCGCCCACGACGGCCGCCGCGACCCGTACCTCGTGCAGCTCGTCCTCGACCTCGCCGGCGCGATCGACCCGGAGCGGCTCCAGGACGCCGCCCGGCGGCTGCTCGCGCGCCATCCGCAGCTCGCCGGGGCCTTCACCAGCGGCGAGTCCGGCCCGCCGCAGCAGGTCGTGCCGGTCGAGGTGACGCTGCCCTGGCGCACCGTGGACCTCACCGGGCGGGCGGAGCGGGAGCAGTCCGCCACCGCCCGGCGGCTCGTGGAGGAGGACCGCCGGCCGTTCGCGGTCGACACGCCGCCGCTGATCCGCTTCACCCTGCTGCGGCTGGCCGCCGACCGGTGGCGGCTCGTCTTCACCCACCACCACCTGCTGCTGGACGGCTGGTCGGTGCCGATCGTGCTGCGCGAGCTGCTCGCGCTGCACCAGGGCGTCGACCTGCCCCCGGCGCCGTCCTACCGCAGCTACCTCGACTGGCTGGCCGGGCGCGACGACGCGGCCGCGCGCGGCGCCTGGCGCGCCGCCCTCGCCGGGGCCGAGCCCACCCGGGTCGGCCGGCCCGCGCCGGCCGGCGGCGAGGGCGCCGACGACGGCCCGTCGACGAGCGTCTTCACCCTGCCCGCCGGGCTCACCGCCGGGCTGCGGGCGCGCGCCGCGCAGTGGGAGGTGACCCTCGGCTCCCTGGTGGCGACGGCGTGGGCGCTGGTGCTCTCCCACCTCACCGGCCGCGACGACGTCCTGTTCGGCACCACCGTCGCCCAGCGCCCGGCCGAACTACCGGAGGCGGAGCGGCTCGTGGGCCTGCTGATCAACACCGTTCCGGTCCGGGCCCGGCTGCACCCGGGCGAGCCACTGCGCGAGCTCGCCGCCCGGCTCCAGCGGGAGCGCACCGCGTTGCTGGACCACGAGCACCTGGGGCTCACCGCGGTGGAGGAGGCCGCCGGCGCCGGGCGGCTCTTCGACAGTTCGCTGGTGTTCGAGAACTACCCGCTGGACGAGGCCGGGTTCGTCGAGCCCGCGCCGGGCCTGCGGATCGGCGCCGTCGAACCGTTCGACGGCACCCACTACCCGCTCTCGCTGGTGGTGCTGCCGCGCCAGGGCGGCCTGGACGTGCGGCTCCAACTGCGCCCCGCCGAACTGGACCGGTACCTCGACGCGGACCGGCTGCGCACCTTGCTGACGGCCGCCTGCGCCGCCCTGGCCGGTCCGGGCGCGGACGCGCTGACCACCGGCCGGGTCGACCTGCTGCCGCCCGTCCAGCGGGCGGGGCTGCGGGCCTGGGGCACCGGCCCGGCGGCCGACGCCGAACCGGTGTCGGTCGGCGCGCGGTTCGAGCGGCTGACGGCCGACCACCCGGACCGGATCGCCCTGCGCCACGTCGACGGCGCCACCGCGAACGGCACCGGTACCGCCACGGACGCCACCACCACGTACGGCGCGCTGAACGCCGACGCCAACCGGCTGGCCCACCACCTGGCGGCCCTCGGGGTGCGGCCCGGCACCCGGGTCGCCGTGCGGCTGCCGCGCAGCCCGGAGGTGCCGGTGGCGATGCTGGCGCTGGCCAAGCTCGGCGCCGTCTGCGTCCCGCTGCACCCGGGGTTCCCGGCCGAGCGGCTGCGCGCGCTCGCCGCCGAGGCGGGCACCGAACTGCTGCTGGACGCCGACCTGTTGGCGGCGGCCCGGCGGGCGGGCGGGAGTACGGACGACCCCGGCGTGGAGGTGCGGCCCGGGCAGGTCGCCCAGTTGCTGTACACCTCGGGCTCGACCGGCCGCCCCAAGGGCGTGGCGGTCACCCACCGCAACATCCTCGCCCTGGCCGACGACCCGCTGTGGCACGGCCCCGACCACGACCGGGTGCTGTTCCACTCGCCGCACGCCTGGGACGCCATGGTGTACGAGCTGCTGATGCCGCTGCTGACCGGCCGCCAGGTGGTGGTGGCCCCGCCGGGGGAGCTGACCCCGGCGGACTACGCCCGGGCCGTCGAGCGCGGCGGCGCCACCGCGGCCTGGCTGACGGCGGGCCTGTTCGACCTGCTGACCGAGCAGATCCCGGCGGCCCTGGCCCGGTTGCGCCTGATCTGCACCGGCGGCGACGTCGTGCCCCCGGCGGCGCTCGCCCGGGCCCGGCGGGCCGCGCCCGGCCAGCGGCTGCTGGACCTGTACGGGCCGGTGGAGAGCACGACCTTCGCCCTGGGCCACGAAGTCCCGGCGGGCCAGGTCCGCGAGGGCGGGGCCGTCCCGATCGGCCGCCCGCTCGCGGGGACGAGGGTGCTGCTGCTGGACGCCGCGCTGCGCCCGGTGCCGCCGGGCGTCCCCGGCGAGATCCACCTGGGCGGCGAGGGCCTGGCCGCGGGCTACCACGGCGCCCCGGCCCGGACGGCCGAGCGGTTCGTCGCCGATCCGTACGGCCCGCCGGGCGGCCGGCTGTACCGCACCGGGGACCTGGGCCGGTGGGACACCGAGGGCCGGCTGCACTTCCTGGGGCGCGCGGACCGGCAGGTGAAGATCAACGGGTTCCGGATCGAGCCGGGCGAGATCGAGGCCGCGCTGTGCGCCGAACCGGAGGTCACCGCCGCCCGGGTGGTGCCGCACGGGGCGGGCCCGGCGGGCCGCTCGCTGGTCGGGTACGTGGTCGCCGACCGGCCGGTGGCCGCCGGCGAACTGCGCCGCCGGCTCGCCGGGCGGCTGCCGCGCCACCTGGTGCCCGCCGTGCTCGTCCCGGTCGACGCGCTGCCGCTGGACGCCAACGGCAAGGTCGACACGACCGCCCTGGGCCCGCCGAAGCGGTCGGCCCCGGGGCCGACCCGCTCGCCCCGCCGGGAGGTGCTGGCGGCGCTGTTCGCGGAGGTGCTGCGGGTGCCGGCGGTCGCGCCGGAGGACGACTTCTTCGCGCTCGGCGGCAACTCGATCGCCGCGATGCGGCTGGCCGGGCGGATCCGGTCCACCCTGGGGGTCGACGTGCCGCTCGGTGAGCTGTTCGACGCGCCCACGGTGGCCGGGCTGGACCACCGGCTCGACCGCGCCGCCCGTACCGACGGCACTGACGGCACTGACGGCACCGAAGGCAGCGCCCCGGCGTTCGGCGACCGGACGGCCCGGCCCGACCGGCTGCCGCTCGCCCCCGCCCAACTGCGCCTGTGGACGGCCAACTACCTGGGCGAGCACCGCCCGGACTACCTCACCACCCTGGCCCTCGACCTCACCGGCGGGCTCGACCCCGCCGCGCTGCGGGCCGCCCTCGGCGACCTGGTGGCCCGGCACGAGGCCCTGCGGACCGTCCTGCCGTACGGCCCGGACGGCCCCGAGCAGCGCATCCTCGCGCCCACCGCGGCCCCGCCCGCCGACGACCCGCCCGCCGACGCCGACCTCGCCGAGGCCGTCCTCGCCGCCGTCCCGTCCGCCGCGCCCCGCTTCCTCGACGTCCCGCCGGAGCGGCTGGACGCCTGGATCGCCGCCGAACTCGACCGCGGCTTCGACCTGTTGACCGAACCGCCGCTGCGCACCGCCCTGTTGCGCAGCGGCCCCGACCGGCACACCCTGCTGCTGGTGCTGCACCACGCGACGGTGGACGGGCACGCGCTCGAACCGCTGCTGGCCGACCTGCGGTCCGCCTACCGGGCCCGGGCGGCCGGCGGGGCGCCGCGCTGGCCGGCGCCCGCCGTCCAGTACGCCGACCACGCCCTGTGGCTGCGGCGGCGACTCGGCGACGAGGACCGCCCGGAGAGCCCGGCCGGTCGGCAGGCCGCCTACTGGAAGGGCGCGTTGGCCGCCCTGCCGCCGTGGCGGGGCCTGCCGGACGCCACCGGCGCCCCGGGCGCCGGGCCGGGCGCGGCCGGCACCGTCCGCTTCGCCCTGGACCCGGGGGAGCACCGCCGGCTGGCGGCCGCCGCCCGGGCCTGCTCGGCCGGCACCGGCATGGTGGTGCAGGCGGCGTTCGCCGCCGCGCTGGGCGACCTCGGCGCGGGGCACGACCTGCCGATCGGGGTGCCGCTGGCCGGCCGGGACGACGAGGTGCTGGACGGCGTGGTCGGCTGCCTGGTCAACACCGTGGTGCTGCGGGTCGACACCTCCGGCGCCCCGACGGCCCGCACCCTGGTCGGGCGGGTCCGGGAGCGGCTGCTGGCCGCCCACGCCCATCAGGACCTGCCGTTCGACCGGGTGGTGGAACTGGTCAACCCGGCCCGGCAGGCGGGCCGCCAGCCGCTGTTCGGGGTGGCGGTCTCCCACCTGGTGCGGGTCGAGCCAGCCGACGGCGGGCGGTGGGCCGACGCCGTGGCGGTCGCCGAGCGGCCCGTCCCGGTGGCCCGCACCGCCGTGGACCTGCTGCTCCAACTGGTGGAGCGGCGGACCGCGGACGGCGCACCCGGCGGGCTGGAGTGCGCCCTGGTACACGCGCTGGACGGCTGCGACGAGCCGACCGCCCGGCGGGTGGTGGCCGCCTTCCGGCGGCGGGTCACCGAGTTCTGCGACGAGCTGAACGACGAGCTGAACGACGAGCTGAACGGCGAGTTGAACGACAAGGTCGACGGCGGGCTCAACGACGAGCCGGCCGACGAGTCGAACGACCTTGCCCAAGTGCACGACCACAACCATGAAGTGAGGGTCCGATGAGCAGCACCAACCCCTTCGACGACGAGCAGGGCGCGTTCCTGGTCCTGGCGAACGAGGAGAACCAGCACGCCCTCTGGCCCGCCTTCGTCGACGTGCCCGCCGGTTGGCGCAGCGTGTTCGGCGAGGAATCCCGGCAGGCCTGCCTGGACTACGTCGAGAAGAACTGGACCGACCTGCGTCCGCGCAGCCTGGCCGAGGCGATGGACGCCCGCGTCGACTGAGCGCGATCGGCCGGTCCATCAGGGCTGTTCCACCCTGGCTTAAGGATCTTCCGCCCCCCGCAAGCGAACTGACAGCATGTCAGGGACGGGCGCGGGGCCGGCCCGCAGGAACGAGTGCGGCGCGCCTGGGTTTCCCCCACGCCCGGCCGCGCCGCCGGCGAGCCGGCCCCGGAGCCCCGCAGGCACCCGATTGCCGCCCGTCCGGACCGCAGCGCCACCGCCCGTTGTCCGAAGCCCTCACGAGGAGTCACCGATGAACGCTGTCACCCCGCGCCCCGCCGAGCGCACGGCCCGGCCCCGGCACTACCTGATGTGCCGCCCCAGCCACTTCGAGGTCACCTACGCGATCAACCCGTGGATGGACCCGGCGAAGCCGGTCGACACCGGGCTCGCCGTGGCGCAGTGGGAGCGGCTGTACGCGCTCTACCAGGAGCTCGGTCACCGGGTCGACCTGATCGACCCGATCCCGGGCCTGCCCGACATGGTCTACGCGGCCAACGGCGCCACCGTGGTGGACGGCAAGGTGCTCGGCGCCCGCTTCCGCAACGCCGAGCGGGCCGCCGAGGGCCCCGCCTACCTGGAGTGGTTCCGCGCCAACGGCTACCCCGAGCTGCACGACCCGCAGCACGTCAACGAGGGCGAGGGCGACTTCCTGGTCACCGCCGAGTACGTGCTCGCCGGGCGGGGCTTCCGCAGCACGCCGGCCGGCCACGCCGAGGCCCAGGAGTTCTTCGGGCGCCCGGTGATCGGCCTGGAGCTGATCGACCCGCGCTACTACCACCTGGACACCGCGCTGGCCGTGCTGGACGGCGACGAGATCATGTACAACCCGGAGGCCTTCTCCGCGGGCAGCCGCGAGGTGCTGGGCCGGCTGTTCCCCGACGCGGTGCTGGCCGACGCCGGCGACGCCGCCGTGTTCGGCCTCAACGCGGTCAGCGACGGCCGGCACGTGTTCCTGCCGGAGGCGGCCACCGGCCTCGCCGACAAGCTGCGGGAGCGCGGCTTCGAGCCGATCGGCGTCGACCTGTCCGAGCTGCTCAAGGGCGGCGGCAGCGTCAAGTGCTGCACGCTGGAGCTGCGCCACCGGGCCTGACCGCCGCCCGTCCGCCCCTTCGCCCGCCCCCTCGTCCGCCCCTGTGACGGAGGGGCGGGCGAACGGGGCGGACTCGGGCCGTACGGTCACCCCGCACCAACGCGACGGGCCGCGCGGGCCTCCCCCCGAGGAGGTCCGCGCGGCCCGTCGGCGTCGCGCCCCGGTGCCGCCGCCCGACGACGGCGGCCCGGTGGCGGCTCAGTCCGGCCGCCCCGCGCGCGGCGGCCCGCTCTCGGCCCAGCGCTTCAGCAGGGCGGCCGCCGCGCCCGAGTCGACCGCCTCGGCGGCCCGGGGCAGCGCGGCCGCCAGCCGCTCGACGACCGGCTGTTCGGAGGGCGTCAGCGCCGCCAGGCCGGCCGCCGCGGACAGCAGGACGGCGTCGCGGACGGGGCCCTGCTCGCCGTCCAGGACGGCGTGGACCACGCCCGCGTTGTGGGCGGCGTCGCCGCCGCGCAGCGCGTCCGGGGCCGCCGTGGCGATCCCGAGTTCGCGCGGATCGAGCCGCTCCTGCACGAACCGGCCGGTGGTCGCCGTCCAGACCGTCGAGGTGGTGGAGACGGACAGTTCGTCGAGGCCGTCGTCGCCCCGGAAGACCAGCGCGTCCACGCCCTGGCGGGCGAACACGGCGGCGATCAGCGGGCCCAGCCGGGGATCGGCGACGCCGACCGCCATGGCCGTGGGCGAGGCCGGGTTGGTCAGCGGGCCCAGCGCGTTGAACGCCGTCGGCACGCCCAACTCCTTGCGGGCGACGGCCGCGTGGCGGAACGCCGGGTGGAAGGCGGGGGCGAAGCAGAAGCCGATCCCGATCTCGCGCACCGAGCGGGCCACCTCCTCGGCCGAGAGCTCCAGCGCGATGCCGAGCCGCTCCAGCACGTCCGCCGAGCCGGAGGCGGAGGAGGCCGAGCGGTTGCCGTGCTTGACCACCCGGGCCCCGGCGGCGGCCGCCACGATCGCGGCCATGGTGGACACGTTCACGGTCTTCGCGCCGTCCCCGCCGGTGCCGACGATGTCCAGCGTCGGCCCCGGCACGTCGACCCGCACCGTGTGCTCGCGCGCGGCCCGGACCAGCCCGTCGACCTCCTCGGCGGTCTCGCCCTTGGCCCGCAGCGCCACCAGGAACCCGGCCAGCTGCGCCGGCGCCGCCTCGCCGCGCATCACCCGGTCCATCGCCCAGGCGGTGTCGGCGGCGCTCAGGTCCGTCCCGCCGATCAGCGCCGCGAGCAGCTGCGGCCAGCTGCGCGATTCACCATTCCCTGTCACTGGTCACCCATTCCGCTCGTCGATTCCGATGTGCGTGCGGTCAGCGCCCGGCGCCGACCGCGAGGAAGTTCTCCAGCAGCTGCATGCCGCCGGTGGTGGTGATGCTCTCGGGGTGGAACTGCACCGACTCGATGGGCAGGCTGCGGTGCCGCATGCCCATGACGTAGCCGTCGTCGTCGGCGGTCGCGGTGAGTTCCAGGTCCTCGGGCAGCGGCTGGGTGACGATCAGGGAGTGGTACCTGGTCGCGGTGAGGCTGTTTCCGAGGCCGGCGAACAGGCCGCGCCCGTCGTGCGTCACGGTGCTGGTGCGCCCGTGCATCAGCCGGTCGGCGACCTGGACCCGCCCGCCGAACGCCAGGCCGATCGCCTGGTGGCCCAGGCACACGCCGAGCAGCGGGACCTTCCCGGCGAAATGGTGGACGAGCTCGACGTGGCCGGAGGCCGCCGGGTGCCCGGGGCCGGGGCCGAGCACGACCGCGTCGGGCGCGGTCGCGGCCAGCTGCTCGGGGGTGCGGGTGTGCGAGCGGACCACCTCGGTGTCCGCGCCGAGCGCCCGCAGGTACTGGTCGATGATGTGGACGAAGCTGTCCCGCGCGTCCACCAGCAGAACCTTCACGCCGTCAACTCCTCACCCGTCAGCGCCCAGTAGGCGGCGCCCAGCTTCGCCAACGTCTCGTTCCACTCGCCCTCGGGGGTCGAGTCGGCGACGATCCCCGCGGAACTCTGCACGGAGTACACCGCGCCGTCGTGCGCGATCGTGCGGATGCACAGCGCCAGTTCGCTCCAGCCGCCGACGTCGATCAGGCCGACGGCGCCGGCGTAGGCCCCGCGCGGCTCCCGCTCGATCTCGTGGATGATCTCCATGGCGCGCAGCTTGGGCGCGCCGGTCATGGTGCCGGCCGGGAAGGTCGCGCACAGCGACCGCCACACGTCGGCGTCCTCCTCCAGCTCGGCGCTGACCGTGGACACCAGGTGGAAGACGTGCGAGAAGGTCTCCACCACCATCAGGTCGTCGGCCGTCAGGGTGTGCGGCTTGCAGACCCGGCTGATGTCGTTGCGGGAGAGGTCGACCAGCATGACGTGCTCGGCCTGCTCCTTGGTGCTCGCCAGCAGGGCCTTGATCCGCCGCTCGTTCTCCTCCTCGTCCTGGTCGCGGCGCGTGGTGCCGGCGATCGGGCGCATCACGATCCGGCCGTCCTCGATCCGGAACAGCAGCTCGGGGCTGGCGCCGATCAGCGTGCCCTCGCCGTTCGGGAGCAGGTACATGTGCGGGGAGGGGTTGCGCGAGCGCAGCCGCCGGTAGACCTCGACCGGCGTCAGCGCGGTGCGGACGTCGATCCGGTGGCCGACCTGGATCTGGTAGATGTCGCCGACCCCGATGTGCTCCAGGCAGCGCCGGACCCAGCCGTGGAAGGTGTCGCGGTCCACGCTGTCGTGCACGGACTGCGGACGGGCGGCCGGCGGGCACGCGGCCTGCGGCTCCTGCCCGGCCGCCTCCCGGGCCGCGCCCGCGAGGTCGTGCCGGCCGTGCTCGCCGAAGGCCGGGCTGTCGGCCGTCCGCAGGACCGGCGCGCCGTCGGTGCCGTAGTGCACGCTGTCGCGGAACAGCGTCAGCACGGCGTCCGGGCGGGCCGGCGGCAGCGCCCGGGCCGGCAGGTCCTCCATGTGCCAGGCCGCGTCGTAGCCGAACCGGGCCAGGAAGCCGAAGTGGAAGCGGTCGCCGGGCAGGCCCGGCTCCAGGCCGAACAGGCCCTGCGCGCGCCGCAGGAACTCCCAGACGCGGGCCGGGTCGGGGGCCTCCAGCCGCCCGGGGGCGTCCGCGGCGGGGGTGAGGCCCGCCGCCTCGGCGGTCGCCCGCAGCACCGGGGCGAGCTCCGCGATCCCGTCGATCTCCAGGTACGAGCCGTACAGCCGGATCTCGGCGAGCGGACCGCAGCCGAGCACCGCGGGCCCGCCCTGCCGGCCGGACTCGGTCAGGCTCTCCAGCAGGTACACCTGCTCCGCGCCGAGCCGGTCGCCCAGCCGCGTGTACAGCTCCAGCGGGTCGTGCGGCGGCAGCGGCTCGGTGCCGAGCCGGACGGCGAACGGAGGGTGCGATGGCGCGTCTGGCATCGGAATCCTCATCGTGAATGGCCGGCTGGGTACGGCCGGTGAACGAATGGCCCCCAGTCAATCCGTTCGTCCCGGAAGGCGGTCAGACCAGTTCTCCGGTGTGGGAGCAGGCCAATTCGCGGACGCTTGACCTTCTTTCCGCGGCCGGGCTGCAATGAGCGGGCCAGCGATTTCCGTTCCCATCCGAGGGCCGTGATGAATCGAATTCCGCAGACCGGAGCACCTGCCGCCTGGCGTTCCCTGCCGGCGGCCCAGCAACCGCAGTGGCCGGACCAGGCGGCGCTGCGCGAGGTGGTCGCCGACCTGTCGGCCGCCCCGCCCCTGGTCCTCGCCGAGGAGTGCGACCGGCTGACCGACCGGATGGCCGCCGTCGCCGCCGGCGAGGCCTTCGTCCTCCAGGGCGGCGACTGCGCCGAGACCTTCGGGGGCCTCACCGCGGACGCGGTCACCGCCAAGCTGCGCACCCTGCTGCAGATGGCGGTGGTGCTGACCTACGCGAGCGGCGTCCCGGTCGTGAAGATCGGCCGGCTGGCCGGGCAGTACGCCAAGCCCCGCTCCCAGCCGGACGAGACCCGTGACGGCCTCAGCCTGCCCTCCTACCGGGGCGACGCGGTCAACGGCCCGGAGTTCACCGAGGCGGCCCGCCGCCCGGACCCGGCGCGGCTGCGGCGGATGTACGAGGCGTCGGCGGTCACCCTCAACCTGGTCCGCGGCTTCGCGGCCGGCGGCAGCGCCTCCCTCTACCAGGCCCACCAGTGGAACCGCGGCTTCCTGGAGGACTCCGCCGAGGCCCGCCGCTACGAGGAACTGGCCGACGGTGTGGACCGCGCCCTGCGCTTCCTGCAAGCCTGCGGCTGCGACCCGGCCGGGCTGCTGGAGGCCGAGTTCTTCGCCAGCCACGAGGGACTGCTGCTGGACTACGAGCAGCCCCTCACCCGCACCGACCCGCGCACCGGGGCGCACTACGCCACCAGCGGGCACCTGCTCTGGGTCGGCGAGCGGACCAGGGGCCTGGACGACGCGCACATCGCCTACTTCGCCGGGATCCACAACCCGATCGCCGTCAAGCTCGGCCCCACGACCACCGCGGACGAGGTCCTCGGCTACGTCGACCGCCTCGACCCCGACCGCCGGCCCGGCCGGCTGACCTTCGTGGTGCGGATGGGCGCGGGCCGGGTGCGCGAACTGCTGCCGCCGCTGGTGGAGAAGGTCACGGCGGAGGGCGCCCGGGTCGCCTGGATCTGCGACCCGATGCACGGCAACACCGTCCAGACCGACGACGGCCGCAAGACCCGCCGCTTCGACGACATCCTGGGCGAGGTCGCCGGCTTCTTCGAGGTGCACCGGGAGCTGGGCACGCACGCCGGCGGCATCCACGTCGAGCTCACCGGCGACGACGTCACGGAGTGCCTCGGCGGCGGCGACCAGGTCCGCGCCGAGGACCTGCACCAGCGCTACGAGACGGCCTGCGACCCGCGGCTGAACCACCGCCAGTCCCTCGATCTCGCCTTCCGGGTCGCGGAGCTGATGAAGGCCTGAAACCGCCCCGGGCGACGGTTGGCCGGATCAGTGCGCGCCGATCCGGCCAACCGGCATTTCCGTGCCGATTTTTCGTGGGTCACCCGAGGGTGCGGACGCCGATCGCAACCCGTCAGGCGGCGTCTTTTGGGGAGAACTGAATAGCGTTGACCCATTGACCGGGCCGTCCTTAGAGTGCCTTGCGATCCTGCGCCTATTCCTCTGGGGGGAGTGGAAACGGTGGGGCACAGACCTGGTTCCGGCATACGCCACGACGGCAGTTCCTCACCCGTGCCCCGGGTCGAGTACCGCATTCTCGGCCCGCTCGAAGCGCTCGTCGACGCCAGGCCGCTGAACCTCGGCGGGATCCGGCAGCAGACGGTGCTCGCCGCGCTGCTCCTCGACGTCAACCGGGTGGTCAGCGTGGACCGCCTGGTCCGCGCCCTCTACGAGGAGGCCCCGCCGGCCACCGCCCGCGCGCAGTTGCAGATCAGCGTCTCCGCCCTGCGCCGGCTGTTCGCCGCGCACGGCCTCTCCGACGTCATCACCACCCACCCGCAGGGCTACATGGTGAAGGCGGCGGACGACCAGCTCGACCTGCTCCAGGCCCGCGACCGGGTCGGGAAGGCGCGGGCGCTGCGCGACCAGAAGGCGGAGGCCCACGACCGCACGGCGGAGGACCGCGACCGCAGGGCGGAGGCCCAGGACCGCAAGGCGGAGGCCGCCGCCCTCTTCCGGCAGGCGCTCGGACTGTGGCGCGGCGACCCCCTCGGCGGCCTGCCCAGCGAGTCGATCCGCTCCGCCGCCGGCCAGCTCACCGAGCAGTGGGTCGGCGCCACCGAGGAGTGCATCCAGCTCGAACTCGCGCTCGGCCGGCACGGCGCGGCCGTCGGCGAACTCCTGGGCCTGGTCGACGAGTTCCCGTTACGGGAGCGGCTGCGCGGCCAGCTGATGCTGGCGCTCTACCGCTCCGGGCGCCAGACCGAGGCGCTCCAGGTCTACCGCGACACCCGCCAGTGGATGATCGACGAACTCGGCGTCGAACCCGACCCCCGGCTGCAGCGGCTCGAACTCTCCATCCTCGCCGGCGACCCCCGGCTCGACCTGCCCGACAGCCGTCCGGCCGCCGCCCACGGAGCCCCGGCCGCCGAGCCCGCCGCCGCGCCGCCCGTGGCACCCGCCGCCCCCGCCGCCGTCCCGGAGATGCTCCCCGCCGACCTCGCCGACTTCACCGGCCGCGAGCACCTGCTCGCCGGCCTGCGCGAACGGCTGCTGCTCTCCTCCCACGACCAGTCCCGGCTCGCCGTCCCGATCGTCTCCGTCGTCGGCAAGGCCGGGGTCGGCAAGACCGCCGTGGCCGTCCACGCGGCCCACCAGATCGCCGCCGAGTTCCCCGGCGGGCAGCTCTTCGCCGACCTGCACGCCGGGGCCCCCGACACCGTCGGCCCGGCCCAGGTGCTGGAGCGCTTCCTGCGCGCCCTCGGCGTCCACGGCACCGCCATCCCCGACGGGCTGGAGGAGCGGGCCGAGATGTACCGGGCCCTGCTCGCCGAGCGCCGGGTGCTGATCGTCCTCGACAACGTCGCCACCGAGAGCCAGATCACCCCGCTGCTGCCGGGCAAGCCCACCTCGGCCGTGATCGTCACCAGCCGGCGGCACATCGGCAGCCTCGCCGGAGCCGTCCGGGTGGACGTCGACACCTTCGACCCCGAGCAGTCCGCGGAACTGCTCGGCCGGATCGCCGGCCCCGCGCGGGTGGCGGCCGAACCGGAGGCGGCGAAGGCGCTCGCCGAACTCTGCGACCACCTGCCGCTGGCGCTGCGCATCGCCGGCGCCCGGCTCGCCGCCCGGCCGCACTGGGAGATCACCGAACTGGTGGAGCGGCTGGAGGACGGGACCCGCCGGCTCGACGAGCTCAAGTACGCCGACGTCGGCATCAGGGCCGGCCTCTCGCTCACCTACGAGAGCGTCAGCGAGGATGCCCGCCGACTGCTGCGGCGGATCGCCCTGATCGACGAGGGGCCGTTCTCCACCTGGGTCGGCATGGCGCTGCTCGACCTCCCCGAGTACCAGGTCCAGGACCTGATCGACGAACTCTCCGACGCCCAACTGCTGGACGCCGTCGGCACCGCGCCCGGCCGCCACACCCAGTACCGGCTGCACAACCTGATCCGGGTCTTCGCGCGCGAACGCCTCGTCGACGAGGAGAGCGTCGAGGAGCGGGAGGCCGCACTGGCCCGGGTGATCGGCTGCTTCCTCTACCTGCTGATCGAGGCGAGGCAGCGCGAGTACGGCCGCGACGTGCTGATCCGCGGCCGCGGCACCGCCCTGCACCCGCTGCCCGCCCGGACGGTGGACCGGCTGCTGGCCGAGCCGCTGCGGTGGTTCGCCCGGGAGCGGCCCATGCTCGTGCCCCGGGTCAGGCAGGCGGCCATGATGGGCCTCACCGCGCACTGCTGGGAACTCGCCGTCACCGCCGTGACGTTCCTGGAGACCCACGGCCGGCTCGACGACTGGCGCGACACCCACGAACTCGCCCTCGCGGCCGCCCGCAAGGGCGGCGACCGGCTCGGCCAGGCCGCCGCACTGCACTCCCTCGGCTCGCTCGCGCTGACCCGGCAGAACTTCGCCGCCGCCGAGGAGCGCTTCCGCCAGGCCGCCGGGATCTTCACCGACCTCGGCGACGACCTCGGCTCCGCCCTGACCGCCCGCGGCCTCGGCTACCTCGCCCGAGTGGACGGCCGGATCGACGAGGCGACCGCCCACTACCAGGCCGCCCTCACCGTCCTGCGGGCGAGCGGCGGCTCCGTCGCCGTCGCCTACGTGCTGCACAACCTGGCCCAGCTCAAACTGGGCGCGGGCGACGAGGAGGGCGCCGGAGAGCTCCTCGACGAGGCGCTGCGGCTCAGCCGGGAGGGCCGCGGCCGGCGGGTCGAGGCCCAGGTGCTGCACCGGATGGGCCAGAGCCACCTGGAACGCGGCGGGTACGACCGGGCCCTGGAGGCCTTCTCCCGCGCCCTCGACGTCGTCCGGCTGATCGGCGACCACACCGGCGAGATCTACGCCCTGCACGGCATCGGCGCGGCCCGCCACCGGCTCGGCGAGAGCGGCGAGGCCGCCCACGCCCTGCACCGCGCACTGCTCCTCGCGGAGGGCTCCAACGAGCGGCTGATCATGGGCCGGATCCTCGTCACCCTCGGCGAGTTGGCGCTCGGCACCGGGGAGGCCGACCTGGCGGTCCAGCACCTGCGGCGGGCCCGGCTGGTGTTCCGTCTGATGCGGACCCCCGCCGAGGAGGCGCGCACCCTCGACCTGCTGCGCTCCGCCCGGCTGGCCGCCGGTGACCCGGAGCCCCCCGCGGGCCCGGGTCCACCGTCCTAGTCGGCGATGAAGGCCACCGCGTAGTGGTTCAGCGAGAGGGTGAGGCTCACCCGGTGCCCCGACTCGCCGTCGGAGACCCGGAAGGTGGCCGCCACCTCGGGGTGCACGGTGAACAGGCCGAGCCCGCTGAAGTACCGGTCGACGTCGAACACCAGCCGGTAGAGGCCGCGTCCGCCGTCCGTCCCGCCCCACTCCTCGATCCGGCCGCTCGCGTCCGTTCTCCGCTCGACCACCGGCACCCACTCGTTGTCGACCAGCGACTCCAGTCTCGCGTCGAGGCCGGCGGCGGTGCGCCCGTGGACGCTGTCCAGCGCTTCGACGATGACCCTCGCCATCAGCCCACCCGCCCCGGGCGCGGTAACCGGGCCGGCGGACGTTCCTCGGACGGGATATCTCGCATGAAAACCACTCCTTGCCTCAGTACACGATGCATCGGGAAAAGGGCGCGTCAAGCCTATTGTCAGGGGTCCCACTATCGGCCCGCCATCGAATGATTATTTGTTCGAAAAGTCTTGACGGACAGTGATTCCGGACCAGTAAAGTCACCGCTGCCAGCCACAATCCTCCGCCGCCGCACACCGCGACCTCCCGTCCGGCGGCGTTCCCGAAAGAGGCGGAAAATCCATGTCTCCGAAATCCGTCCCCACCGCACGGCGGCTCCGGGTATTCGACTCGACACTGCGCGACGGCGAACAGGCCCCGGGCAACGCGATGAACCCCGACCAGAAACTGGAGCTGGCCCTCGCCATCGAGGCCACCGGCGTCGACACCATCGAGGCCGGCTTCCCCAGCTCCTCACCGCGTGACTTCGAGGCGACCAGACTGATCGCGGGCGCGCTCACCACCGCCAAGGTGGCGACCCTCAACCGGGCCGTCCGCGCGGACATCGAGCTGGCCGCCCAGGCCGGCGGCGTCGAGCGCCACCAGGTCCAGATCATGGCCACCGGCAGCGACGTCCATCTGGAGCACAAGCGCGGCCTCACCCGGGCCGAGGGCCTGCACGAGATCATCGACAGCATCCGGTTCGCCCGCGAGCTGGGCTTCACCGACATCACGCTCGGCATCGAGGACGCCAGCCGGGGCAGCGACGACCTGCTGCGCCCGATGATCGAGGCCGGCATCGAGGAGGGCGCCAACACGGTGGCGCTCGCCGACACCACCGGCTGCCTGATCCCGTCCGAGTTCGGCGCCCAGGTGGCGCGGGTCCGCTCCTGGATCCCGGACCACATCATCCTGTCCACCCACTGCCACCAGGACCTCGGGCTCTCCCTCGCCAACGCCCTGGCCGGCGTCGAGGCCGGCGCGGACGAGGTGCAGGCCACCATCGCCGGCATCGGCGAGCGCGCGGGCAACACCCCGCTGGAGGAGCTGGCCGCGGTGCTGCTCTACAAGGGCGAGCAGCTCGGCCTGACCAGCCGGCTGCGCACCGAGAAGTTCTACGAGGCCTACCAGCTGCTGGCCCGGATCATCGGAATGTCGACGCCGCGCAACAAGGCGATATTCGGGGAGAACGCCTTCGCCACCCAGGCCGGAATCCACCAGGCCGGAATGCTGCGCAATCCGGTGACCTACGAATACGTCGAGCCGCACAGCTTCGGCCGCGAGCGCGGAATTCTCATCGGCCGGCACTCCGGGCGCAATGTGGTCCGCAACCTGTTCGACCAGATGGGAATCGGCGCCGAGCACGACCTGCTCGACGAGATCTACGAGACCTACATCGCGGGCCGCGCCGACGGCACCTGCATCGAACTGGGCGAGCTGCGCGAGATCATCGCCGAGCGCCTGGAGCGCACCAGCGAGATGGCGGTGGCCAGCTGATGGGCGGCACCGAGCGCAACCTGATCGAGAAGGTCTGGCAGAGCCACGTCGTCGACCAGGCACCGGGCGAGCCCGACCTGCTCTACATCGACCTGCACCTGCTCCACGAGGCGAGTTCCCCGCAGGCCTTCGACGGCCTCCAGCTGGCCGGCCGCCGGGTCCGCCGGCCCGACCTCGCGCTCGCCCTCGAAGACCACAACGTGCCCACCAACACGCTGCTGGTCAAGGACGCGATGGGCAGCGCCCAGCTGGAGCGCCTGCGCGAGAACTGCGAGGAGCAGGGGATCGAGCTGTTCTCGCTCGGCGACGACCGGCAGGGCATCGTGCACGTGGTGGCGCCCGAACTGGGCTTCGTACGCCCCGGCATGACCGTGGTGTGCGGCGACAGCCACACCTCCACGCACGGCGCCTTCGGGGCGCTCGCCTTCGGCGTCGGCACCAGCGACGTCGAGCACGTGCTCGCCACCCAGACGCTGGCGCTCCAGCGCCCCCGGACGATGTCCGTCGAGTTCGTCGGCGAGCCGCCGGCCGACGTCACGCCGAAGGACCTGATCCTCGCGCTGATCGCGCACATCGGCGCCAACGGCGCCAACGGCTACGCGATCGAGTACCGCGGCAAGGCCGTCGAGAACCTCTCCATGGAGGGGCGGATGACGGTCTGCAACATGAGCATCGAGGCGGGCGCCCGCGCCGGCCTGATCGCCCCCGACGACACCACGCTCGCCTACCTGCGCGAGCGCTGGGACCCGGCCGCCGAGGCCGACTGGGACGAGGCCGTCAGCTACTGGCAGTCCCTGCGCACCGACGAGGGCGCCGCCTTCGACCGCGTCGTCGAACTGGACGTCACCGGGCTCAAGCCCTTCGTCACCTGGGGCACCAACCCCGGCCAGGCCGTCCCGCTGGACGCCGCGGTGCCGGCGCCCGAGACCTTCGCGACCCCCGCCGAGCAGCAGGCCGCGCGCCGCGCCCTGGAGTACATGGGCCTCGAACCGGACGTCGCCCTGCGGGACGTCGAGATCAACACGGTCTTCCTCGGCTCCTGCACCAACGGCCGGATCGAGGACCTGCGGGCCGCCGCCGACGTGCTGCGCGGCCGCAAGGTCTCCGACCGGATCACCATGCTCGTCGTCCCCGGTTCGATGGCCGTCCGGGCCCAGGCCGAGGAGGAGGGCCTGGACCAGGTCTTCCTCGACGCGGGCGCGCAGTGGCGGCTCTCCGGCTGCTCGATGTGCATGGGCATCAACGCCGACCGCCTCCAGGGCATCCAGCGGGTCGCCTCCACCTCCAACCGCAACTACGAGGGCCGGCAGGGCACCCACGCCCGCACCCACCTGGTCTCGCCCGTCGTCGCCGCCGCCACCGCCGTGGTCGGCCGCCTGGCCGCGCCGACCGAGCTGTGACCCCGCCCGCCGGGCACACCCGCCCGACCCGTTCCACCCGACCGGCCTGTTCGACCCGTTCCACCGACCGCAGCCAGACCGACCAGCAGGGGGCAGAGGCATGAGGCAGCCGCTCACGGCGCACACCGGACAGGCCGTGGCCCTGTCCCGGGACGACGTCGACACCGACCAGATCATCCCGGCCGAGTTCTGCAAGCGGCTGACCAAGACCGGCTACGCCGACACCCTGTTCGGGCACTGGCGCAAGGAGCCCGGGTTCGTCCTGAACCAGCCGGAGCACCAGGACGCGAGCGTCCTGGTGGCGGGCCACAACTTCGGCACCGGCAGCTCCCGCGAGCACGCCGTGTGGGCCCTGCGCGACTGGGGCTTCCGGGCCGTCATCGCCACCAGCTTCGGCGACATCTTCCTGCGCAACGCGCTGAAGAACGGCCTGCTGGCCGTCGCCCTGCCGGTGCCCGTCGTCGCCGACCTCGCCGAACGCGCCCAGGCCGACCCGAAGTTCGAGATCACCGTCGACCTGGAGCAGCTGACCGTCGGCACCGACCTCGGGACCTGGGAGTTCGAGGCCGACCAGCGCGCCCGCTGGCTGCTGCTCAACGGCCTCGACGACATCGACGTCACCCTGCGCAAGGCCGACGCGATCGCCGCCTTCGAGCAGGGCCGCCCGGCCTGGATGACCAGCATCACCCGCGGCGCCTTCTCCTCCCCGGACACCGCGAAGCAGCGCCGGGCCTCCTGACGACCGCGCCCCCCGGCGCAGCTCCCAGGGCCGCGCGGCGGTGACCCTGCCCGACGCCCCCGGCCCGGCCGACCCGACCCACAACCGGCCGGCCCCACCCCAGAAACGGTGAGAGACCCATGACCAAGACAGTGACCGTCATCCCCGGTGACGGCATCGGCCCCGAGGTGACCAAGGAGGCCCTGGAGACCATCGAGTCGCTGGGCCTGGACCTCGCGGTCGACGTGCTCGACCACGTCAACGCCGACACCTACCTGCGGACCGGGGTCTCCCTGTCCGACGAGGACTTCGAGCGGATCAAGGCGAGCGACTCGGTGCTCTTCGGCGCCATCGGCGACCCCCGGGTGAAGACCTCGGACTACGGCCGCGGCGTCCTGCTGCGCCTGCGCTTCGACCTCGACCTGTACGTCAACCACCGCCCGGCCACCCTGCTCCAGGAGCGGCTGAGCCCGCTGCGCGACGCCCGGACCCGCGCCATCGACGCCGTGATCGTCCGGGAGAACACCGAGGGCCTCTACACCGACATCGGCGGAGTGCTGCGCGGGAACACCGTGCACGAGATGGCCGTCGACGCGGACGTCAGCACCTACATGGGCGTCTCGCGGGTGATGGAGTACGCGTACTCGATCGCCGAGCGCGGCGTCTGCATGGTCGACAAGTCCAACGCCGTCCGGCACGGCGGCCAGGTGTGGCAGCGGGTGTTCCGCGAGGCCGCCGCGAAGCACCCCGCCATCGACTCCACCCACCTCTACGTCGACGCCGCCGCGATGAAGCTGATCTCCGACCCGTCGCAGTTCGACGTGATCGTCACCAACAACTCGTACGGCGACATCCTCAGCGACCTGGCGGCCATGCTGGCCGGCGGCCTGGGCAACGCGGCCTCGGCCAACATCAACCCGGACACCGGGTTCGGCCTCTACGAGCCGGTGCACGGCAGCGCGCCCGACATCGCCGGCCAGGGCATCGGCAACCCCTTCGGCGCCATCCTCAGCTCCGCGCTGATGCTGGAGCGCCTGGGCTGGGCCGCCGAGGCTAAGGCGATCCAGCTGGCCGTCGGCACGGCCGTGGCGGAGGGCGCCTGCACGCCGGACCTCGGCGGCACCCTCACCACCGAGCAGGTCGGCGCCGCGGTCAGGGCGGCCCTCGCCGCGGCCTGACGGCATGACCCGCCCCCACCCCCCCAACCGCCGCCGTGGTCGCCCCACCGACCACGGCGGCCGGGTCCGTCCTCCCCGACACCGCCCGGCGGGCGGGCGTCCGAAGGCGGACCCAGGCCGCTCAGCCCCAGGGATTGTGCTCGTGCGATCCGCTGACCGCGGTACGGAACGTGGTGTGCTCGATCATCTCGTACGGACTCCAACTCCTGGACGGCGCGGCCGGTCGGCTGCGGTGGAAAGGATGGCTGAAGCCTGGCAGCCCCGGCCATCGGCCCGCTATCGACGCCCGGTGTCGACGTCCGGTGTCGACGCCCACTGGGTACGCCCGCTGGCGACGCCCGCGCCCGGCCGGACGGCACCGGCTTCGGCGCCGCCGGGGCGCCGGGGCGGTGGGGCCGGCTCGGTAGGATCCCTGGCATGGGTGCGCAGGAAGAGGCGTGGGACACGGACGCGGCGGAGCGGGCGGTCGCGGTGCTGAAGGCGGTCGCCGACCCGTCCCGGTACCGGCTGCTCTGGGCGCTGACCCGGCGGGAGCTGCCGGTCAGCGAACTGGCGGAGCTGCTGGGCGCGCACGTGGCGGCGACCTCGCAGCACCTGGCCAGGCTGCGGGCGGCCGGGCTGGTCGTCTCGCGCCGGGAGGGCACCCGGATCTTCTACCGCGCCGCCGAGGTGCGCGGCCTGCTGACGGAGGCGGCGCTGATCGCCAACGACCTGCCCGGGCGCGGTGACGGCGGCGACGGCGGCGGTACCGGCCCGGCCGCCGCGACGGCCGAGCAGCCGTTCGCCCGCGCCGTCCGCTCCGCCCGCCGCCGCCCGGCCACCGGCCAGGCCTGACTCCGGCGCTTCAGGCCGTCTCCTCGTCGAGCCGGTACTCCCGCAGGGCGGCGTCGTAGCCGAACAGCCCGGCGTAGCGGCCCCAGTCGGTGGCGGTCTCCAACTGCCGGTCGACCTGTTCGCTGGTGTAGTGGTGGGCGAGCAGGTCGCGGAAGAAGCCGGCGTGCACGGCGGCGCCGGGGCGGCCGCGCAGGCCGTTGGTGATCAGCCGGACCAGCGGGACGTCCACCGCGGCACCGGCGAAGATGGTCCGGGACTCCTGGACGTCGGCTCCGGCGAAGGCGGCGCCGGCCTCGGTGAGCAGCAGGTCGTCGCCGTGGATCTCGGCGAAGCCGAGCAGGTCGAGGGCGTCGAGCTGGGGGAGCATGTCGTCGATGTCGAGGCCGAGTTCGTCGGCGAGGTCGGCGAGGTCGCAGCAGCCGCCGCGGTGGGCGATCATCGCGGCGAGGCCGGCGAGGCCGTCCACGCTGGCGGTGGGCAGCGGGGTGTTGGCGACGGTGCGCCGGTCGGGCCGGGCGCCGTCGGCGCGGCCGGGCAGGCGGGTCTCCTTGGGGCGTCCGGTCATGATCCGGTAGACCCGGTCGACGAGTTCGTCGAAGGCGGCGGCGTCGCGGTCGCGGGGCCGGTCGAGGTCGACCTCGACGGTCTCCCGGATGGTGCCGTACGGGCGGGAGCCGAGGACGACGATTCGGTCGGCCATCAGGACCGCCTCCTCGATGTTGTGGGTGACCAGGACGACGGCGCGGGTGGGGAACTGGCCGGACTCCCACAGTTCCAGCAGCTCGCCGCGCAGGTTCTCGGCGGTGAGGACGTCCAGCGCGGAGAAGGGCTCGTCCATCATCAGCACGTCCGGTTCGACGACCAGGGCGCGGGCGAAGCCGACGCGCTGGCGCATGCCGCCGGAGAGCTCCTTGGGGTAGGCGGACTCGAAGCCGGCCAGGCCGATCAGGTCGATGGCCTGGACGGCGGCCTCGGCGCGCTCCCGGGGCGGCACGCCGCGGGCCTCCAGGCCGAGTTCGACGTTCTGCCGGACGGTCAGCCAGGGCAGCAGCGCGAAGGTCTGGAACACCAGGGCGGTGCCCGGGTTGGCGCCGGTGAGCGGGGTGCCGCGGTAGGCGACGGTGCCGGAGCTGGGCGGGATCAGCCCGGACAGGCAGCGCAGCAGGGTGGACTTGCCGGAGCCGGAGCGGCCGAGCAGGGCGACGATCTCGCCGGCCCGGACGGTGAGGTCGATGCCGGACAGCACGGGCAGCGCGCCGTCGGCGCCGGCGTAGGCCTTGGTGAGGCCGACGGTCTCCAGCAGGACCTCGCCGTCGGCGGGGGAGAACACAGCAGCAGCAGCAGCAGCATCAGCGGCGGCGGGCGGCGCGGGGCGGGCGGCGCGCGGGAACGGGAAGCGCATACGGGGACCTCCGGGGCGGGGAGCGGGCGCGGGTCAGAGCGAGTAGCGGCGCTCGGCCAGGCGGTAGAGGCGGCGCCAGAGCAGCCGGTTGAGGGCGACGACGTACAGGCTCATCACCGCCACCCCGGCGAGCAGGTGCGGGTAGTCGCCGCGCTCGGTGGCCCGCGCGATGTACGCGCCGAGGCCGGTGGCGGTGAGCGTGGTGCCGCCGAAGGTGACGACCTCGGAGACGATGGAGGCGTTCCAGGCGCCGCCGGAGGCGGTGAGGCCGCCGGTGACGTAGGCCGGGAAGATCCCGGGGATGATCAGCCGCCGCCAGCGCTGCCAGCCGCGCACGCCGAGGTCGTCCATGGCCTCGCGCAGGTCGGTGGGGATGGCCATGGCGCCGGCGATGGTGTTGAACAGGATGTACCACTGGGCGCCGAGGGCCATCAGCAGGACGCCGCCGAGGTCGATCGACAGCCCGGTCCGCAGCAGCAGCCAGACGACCAGCGGGAAGAGGAAGTTGGCCGGGAAGCTGGCGAGCACCTGCACCAGCGGCTGGGCGATCCGGGTCAGCCGGGGGGAGAAGCCGATCCGCACGCCGACCGGCACCCAGACCAGGGTGGCGACGGTCACCAGGACGACGACCCGGGCGAGCGTGGCGAGGCCGAGCAGCAGCGGTTCGCCGAACACGCCGAGGCCGGTCGCGCCGTGCAGGTAGCGGCCGAGGTCGACCAGGCCCCAGAGCACGAGGCCGCCGGCGACGGCGGCGAAGGCGGTGTCCCCGGCGCGCCGCCGCCCGGGGTCGACGGCCAGCGGGCGGTCGTCGGTGCCCAGCAGGCGCCCGGCCCGGGAGAGCGCCCGCCACCCCGGGCGCAGCAGCCGGCCGAGCAGTCCGGGCCAGTGCGAGCGGCGCAGCAGGTCCAGCACGACGGAGCGCTGCACCTCGGTGGCCTCGGACTGCTCGTTCTTGAAGCGTTCGGCCCAGGCCGTGAGCGGGCGCCAGAACAGCAGGTTGACGCCGACCACCAGGACGGCCATGGTGGCGATCGCCCAGCCGACTCGGCCGAGGTCGCCGGCGGCGATGGCCGCGCCCGCGTAGGAGCCGACGCCGGGCAGCGCGTAGCCCTGGTCGTCGACGCTGATCGCCTCGGAGGCGACCAGGAAGAACCAGCCGCCGCCGAAGCTCAGCATGCCGTTCCAGACCAGGCCGATCATGCCCGAGGGCAGTTCGACCTTCCAGAACCGCATCCACCGGGTGAAGCGGAACGAGCGTGACAGCTCGTCGAGTTCGGGCGGCAGCGAGACCAGCGAGCAGTAGAAGCCGAAGGTCATGTTCCAGGCCTGGGAGGTGAAGATGGCGAACACCGCCGCGCACTCCAGGCCCAGCACGGAGCCGGGGAACAGGGCGAGGAAGCCGGTCACCGCGACGGTCAGGAAGGCGAGCACCGGCACCGACTGGAGGATGTCCAGGGCCGGGATCAGGACCCGCTCCAGCCGGCGGCTGCGGGCCGCGGCGTAGGCGTAGCCGAAGGTGAAGACCACCGACACGGCGAGCGCGGCGAACATTCGCAGCAGCGAGCGCGCCGCGTCGTACGGCAGCCGCGCCGGGTCGGTGTCGACCGCCGCGTTCCGGCCGGTGGAGAACCGGACGGTGGTGCCCTGCCCGACCCGCAGCGCGAGGTAGAGCAGCACCAGGACGGCGGCCGCGACGAGCGCGTCCACCCAGGTCATCCGGGCCAGGCGGGCGGCCGTCCGGGACGGCAGTGAGCCCCGGGCGGCGCCCGGGGCCGGCTTCGGCAGGGTCATGGGGTGCACCTCCGGCGCGCACCCGGGGCCCCGGGGTCGGGAGAGGTGCGTGCGACGTCAGCGGGATCGGGACGAACGCCGCGTCCCCCCCGGGCCGTCGCGTCAGGCGCGCGGGCGGGCGTGGGGGAGGCGGCCGGTACGGCGGCGCGTACTGGGAGGGTCTTCGCCCATGGCCGCCTCCTCCGGTGGTGTCGTCTGGTGCCGTCCCGGCCCGTCCTGCGGGCCCCGGGCAGTCTGCTCCTTCGGTACGTCCGTAGGCAAATGGATCCGGGGTTCCCCCGCGTGCCGGCTCAGGCCGTTTCGACGAACTCCAGCAGGTTGCCGACGGGGTCGGTGGTGTAGAAGCGGCGCCGGGGCGGCAGGCTCTCGTCCCACACCACGAGCACGCCGAGCTCGGACAGCCGCGAGGCGAAGTCGTCGATCTCGGAGACCGCGATGCCGGGGTGGGCCTTGGTGCTGGGGCGGAAGCGCTCCTCGATGCCGAGGTAGAGCCGGACCCGGCCGCCGTCGGCGGCGAACCAGCAGCCGCCGCCCTCGGTCAGCGGCCGGGGCTTGGGGATCTCGGCCATCTGCAGGACGTCGCCGTAGAAGGCCCGCAGCAGGGCCTCGCTGCCGGGGGGTGCGGAGAGCTGGACGTGGTCGAGGGCCGTGATCACTGCGGCCTCCTGTCGGGAGCGGTGTGGTGCCGGGCCGCGGTGACCAGCAGCCGGGCGGTCGGGGTGGACAGGTCGAGGTGGTGGGCGATCCACTGGGGGTCGTGCCCGTGGGTGGCGAACACCCAGGCGGTGTAGAGCCGGTTCAGGCCCGGGGCGCCGGGCGACAGCAGCAGCGGTCGGACCTGCTCCATCGGGAACCCGTCCAGGGAGCGGGCGCTGAACCACTGGGTGTCGTCCTCGCCGGGGGCGGCGGGCCGGGCGGTGCCGCGCCCGCTGCGGGCGAGCAGCAGGGCGAGGAGCAGTCCGGCCGCCGAGGCGCCGATGAGTACGCCGGAGAGGAAGAGCCGCAGCCGCCCCGGGGCGACGCCGACGGCGATCCCCTGGAGGGTGAGGAGGAGCAGGACGCCGCACAGCGCCGTCCCTCTGCTGGTCCAGGGGAACAGGGCGGTTCTGGTCACGGCGGTGTCCTCCTTCGGTGGGGTGCTGGCCGGCGGGGTGCCGCGGGGGCGGGCGATCGGGCCTCGGGCGGCGCAGTCGGACGGCGCGGCCGGACGGCGGTCAGGCGACGCGGGTCAGGCGGGGGTCGTACTTGTAGCCGATCTGGCGGACGGTGGCGATCGCCTCCCGGTGGCCGGGGCCGAGCTTGCGGCGGATCCGGGCGATGTGGGTGGCGATGGTGCGGGTGTCGCCGGTGTCCGGCCGGCCCCAGACCGTCTCCATCAGCTGGCGGCGGGAGTGGACCCGCAGCGGGTTGTCGACCAGGTGCGCGAGCAGCTCGAACTCCAGGTAGGGGAGTGCCAGTTGCTGCCCGTCGACGGTGACGGTGCGCTGTTCGGGGTCCACCACCAGGCCGGTGTCCGGGTCGACGGCGGGCCGGGGGGCCGGTGCGGGGCGCGGCCGCCGGGGCGGGGCGGCGGCGGTGTGGTCCGAGAAGATGGCTTCGAGCCTGGGGTAGCGCACGGCCATGGCGGATGCTCCTTCGGCGGGTCGGTGCGGGGTCGGTGCGGATCTGTACGCATCAGTACGCATCGGTACGGGTGGTCAGCGGGCGGGGTGCCAGGGGTGCCAGGAGGCTTCCAGCCGGGCGGTGCCGTCCGGGGCCGTGACGGTCCGCCAGCTGGCCCGCAGCCGGGTGGGGCGGTCGGCGGGGGCGGCGGCCGGTGCCGGGCCCCGGGCCGTGACGGCGTGCAGGACGGGGCTGTCCAGCGGGCTCTCCGCCAGGCGTCGGCCCACGGCGGCGAGCGCGGCGCGCAGGCGGCCGCGGCCGGCGGACGGGAGGGAGGGGTGGAACGCGGCGACGATGGACATGGCAGGTCACCTCCGTGACAGGACAGCGGGTGGAGGGGTGCGCGAGGGCGCGGGTGGTGCGGTCGGCGGGGCGTCAGCCGTGCGGCCGGTGGCGGGCGGCGGCGCGGCTGAGGCGGCGCGCGGCGGCCGGCGGGAGGTCCGCGAAGTCGGCGAGCCAGTCCGGGCGGTGGCCTTGGCGGGCCAGCAGGTAGGCCAGGTGCACGCGCGGCTCGTACGCGCAGGCCCGGGTGTTGGGCGTGCCGGAGTGCGGGCAGACGCCGGGGTCGTCGAGGCGGTAGTTCCTCTCGACACCGTCGTGCAGGGCGAGGCGGACGCGCGGGCAGTGGTGGTGAAGGGCGGTGCGCATGGCCGTACTTCCTTCCTTCCCCGGGTGCGGGGCGGTCGAGGTTTCCGGGTCGGGGCCGGGGCGGCGGTACTGTCGGGCGCCGCCCCGGCGGCGGCTCAGTGGTTGAGCGCGGTCTGGACGATCTTGATGATGACCATCACCATCGCGACCAGGAGGTAGGCGCGCAGGGCGCCCATGCCGACCTTGCGGGCGGTGGACATGACCGGCTTGCCGAGGGTCTCCAGCGGGGGCATCCGCCATTCCTCGCGGCCGGTGCGGTCGATCGGGTCCTCCTTGGTCCCCCGGCGGCCGAAGGTGAAGAAGTACCCGGCGACCAGGACGCCCGCCACGCCGCAGCCGGCCATGATCCACAGGATGGCCTGCGAGCTGATGTCGGGCCAGACCACGGCGGCCGTCAGGATCAGCGACAGCATCACCAGGACGCTGACCACGGCGGAGGTGAAGGCGTTGGTCTTGGGCCCGTTGACCCAGGGCCCCAGGACGGCCTTGTCGTTGCACAGCAGCAGCAGGAACACCGTCGCCGAGGGCAGCAGCACACCGGCCAGCACCTGGACGAACTGCGTCATCAGGCCCTGGGTGTAGCCGGTGGACAGCAGCGTGATCGCGGCCGCCGCGACCACCAGGCCGGCGTAGATCGCGTAGAAGCCCTTGGCGCCCTTGACGCCCCGGTGCAGCGAGTGCCTGATGCCGAACACGTCGCCGATCGCGTAGGCGGTGGACAGCGACACGGCGAAGGCGCCGATGATCGAGGCGTCCAGCAGCGCGATGGCGAACAGCACGCCCACCACGTGCCCGGCCTTGTCCTCAAGGCCCTTGGCGACGGCGGCCGCATCCGAGAACTGGCCGAAGCCGTCGGTGCCGGCGAAGGCCGCGGCGGTGAAGCCCATCATCGCGGCGGCGCCGATGATGACGATGGCGATCCCGATCCACAGGTCGACCTTCTCGTACTTCATGAACCGCGGCGTGATCCGCTTGTCGATGACGTACGACTGCTGGAAGAACAGCTGCCACGGGGCGACGGTGGTGCCCACGATGGAGACGATCACCAGCATCACGGCCGCCAGCTGACCCGAACCGCCCGGCATGCTCGGCACCGTGAAGTCGTGCGCCATCTGCGAGGTCTTCGGGTGGACCATGAAGTAGATCGGCACCAGCAGCAGCGAACCCACGCACAGCGTGACGGCGACGCGCTCGAAACGCCGGAACGAGCCGGTGAACGCCGAGGCGATGATCACCACCGCCGCCAGCACCACCGCGGCCACCTTCGGCAGCCCGAGGTACCCGGCCGCCAGGGTGACGCCGATGAACTCCGTGACCAGCGTCAGCGCGTTCAGCAGGAACAGGTCGATGACGCTGAACGCGCCCCAGAACTTCCCGAAGCGCTCCAGGATCAGCCGGGCGTGGCCGACACCGGTGACGGCGCCCAGGCGCAGCACCATCTCCTGGTTCACGTACAGCACCGGGACGAGCATCAGCAGTGTCCACAGCAGCTGCGTGCCGTAGTTCTGCCCCGCCTGCCCGTACGTCGAGAAGGCGCCCGCGTCGTTGTCGCCGACCATCACGATCAGGCCGGGGCCGACGATCGCCAGCAGGGTCTTGAGTCTTGCGGACAGGCCGTGGCGCGGCGTGGTGTCGTCGAGCCGGATGGTGCCGAGCGCACCCTTGATGTCGCCGACGTGGGCGTCGTCCAGTACCGCTGAACGTGGGGCGGGGACCTTGGAGTTGAGCGTGGCGTTGGTGGTCATGACGATCCTCCCGTGGGCCCCGGGCAGGCGGGGCGATCGGGGGCGCACGGCGGCGATCCCCCTGCGGACGGGCGCGGCGCATCGCCACCCGGCGGTGCGGGCCCGTTCGGGCACGGCGAAGCCGGGTGTCGAGGTGATGAGCCGTCAGAGATGTGCGCAGGGAGGGTCGTTACCGCGTGCCGGGAGTGTGCGAGGACAAGCGGGGGCAGGGGCAACTGTGGCCCGGACTACTGCAATCCATGTCTCTCGCCTCCTCCCGGTCGACGCACCCCGTGGTGCGTGTGATCGACGCGGCAAGGAGTTCGCCGGCGCGCGAAGCGACCGCCGGTTCACCCCAACTCGTCAGAGCTTTGGCACTCCACGGCGTGTCCAGCCCGGTCGGGCCGGAAGCCACTTCGGATCAACCCTTAGGTCGGGAAGATCTGTCCTAACCCTGGGCGTCTCTCGACGTCGTCGGATCAGTGGCCTGTGTCCGTGAAGAAGCCTCACCGAACGAGGTGCCTTCTTCAAACCTCCAGAAGCATAGACCGCGCGGAGGCCGATACTTGCGTACTTGGTAGAACCTTTACCTTCTGTCCCGGCTGCCCCGGCCGGGGCGCGGCGGTGGGCGGCGGGGCGGATCGGGTGACGTGGGGTTTTGCCGTCGGGCCGCCACGGAACGACTTCCCACCGCATCGGCAGCAGCACCAGGTTGCGCCCGAATCCGAGGGGTGGCATGGCGTCCGCAGGCTCCCAGGACGGTCCCCGGCAGGCGCGGGCCCTCGTGCTCGCCCGCCACGCGAAGCTGTGGCTCGTTCCGAGCATCCTGTGCGGCCTGCTGGCCGTGGTGCTCTCGCTGCTCTACATGGGCGGCATCCTCAACCCGACCGGGCACCTGCACCGGCTCCCGATCGCCCTGGTGAACGCGGATCAGGGCCCGCCGCCGCCGGGCCGGACGGAGAGCCTGGGCGCGCGGCTCACCCGGGAGATCGTCGCCGGGACGCCCGGCAGCACCGTCGACTGGCGCCAGGTCGACCAGGCCGAGGCGATGGACCTGCTCTCCACCGGGAAGGTCTACGGCGCGCTGCTCGTCCCGCAGGCGTTCACCGCCGACGTGGCGGCACTGACCACCGGCCGGGCCACCGAACGGCCCACCCTGACGGTGCTGACCAACCCCGGCCTCGGCAGCCTCGGCTCCTCGCTGGCCTCCCAGATCACCCAGTCCGCCGCCCACCAGGCCTCGCTGGCGCTCGGCAAGGAGCTGACCGCCGCCGCGCCGCCGGCCGGTCCCGCCGGCTCCGGCTCCGGCACGGGCGCCAACGCCACCGCGCGGCTGCTGCTCGCCGACCCGCTCGCCGTCACCACCCGGGTCGGCCACCCGATCGGCACCCACAGCGGGCTCGGCCTGAGCGCCTTCTACTACACCCTGCTGGCCGTGCTGACCGGCTTCATCGGCGGCAACATCATCCACAACGGCGTCGACACCGCGCTCGGCTACAGCGACAGCGAGCTCGGCCCCTGGCACACCCGGCGCCCGACCGTCCCGATCACCCGCACCCAGACCCTGCTGCTGAAGATGGTCATGACGGCCGGCATCATGCTGCTCACCACCACCCTGGTGATGCTCTGCTCGGTCACCGTCCTCGGCATGGACGCCCCGCACCAGGCGCTGCTCTGGGTCTTCGCCTACTGCGCCAGCCTCGCCGTCGGCCTCGGGGTCCAGGCGATCAACGCGGCGTTCGGCGGGATCGGGCAGCTGGTGTCCATGTTCGTCTTCATCGCGCTGGCGCTGCCCTCCTCGGGGGCGACCATCCCGCTCCAGGCGGTGCCCGGCTTCTACCGCTTCCTCAGCGTCTTCGAGCCGATGCGCCAGCTCAGCGACGGCATCCGGGCGATCCTGTTCTTCGACGCCCGGGCGGACGCGGGCCTGGCCCGGGGCTGGACCATGATCGCGGTCGGCGTGGTGCTCGCCCTGGCCTTCGGCTTCGGGATGACCCGGTACTACGACCGCAAGGGCCTGCACCGCTGGACGCCGCAGCCGTCGGAGTAGACGTAGTCGTCGGCGTAGGCGCCACGCCTGATCCCTACGCCTCCTACGCCTTGGTGACGGTGACCTTGAGGTGCTTCATGATCGGCTGGTCGCTCTGGGTGCTGTAGTCGCCGATCGCGCACAGCACGTTCATCTCGGGCATGTAGCCCGCCGCGCAGCCCCGCGGGATGTCGTACGGGATCGCGAGATAGCCGTTCAGCGTGCGGGTGCTGCCGTCCTTCGCGGTGCTGGTGATGTCGACCGGGTCGAGCTCGGCGATGCCGCGCTCGCGCATGTCGTCGGTGTTCAGGAAGACCAGCGTGCGCAGGTTCCGCACGCCCCGGTAGCGGTCGTTGTCGGAGTAGATGGTGGTGTTCCACTGGTCGTGGGAGCGCATGGTGCCCAGCGCCAGGGTGCCCGGGGCGGGAACGACGTCGGGCAGCGGGGCGGTGGAGAACTCGGCCCGCCCGGAGGGGGTGAGGAAGACCAGTTCGCGGGCCGGCTGCTTGATCCGGAACCCGAGCGGCAGCCGCACCCGGCGGTTGAAGTCCTCGAAGCCGTCCAGGGCCCGGGACATGGTGTCGCGGATGCGGTCGTAGTCCTCGATGTACCACTCCCACGGTGTCCCGCTGTCCGGCAGCGCCGCGCGGGCCATCCCGGCGACGATGGCGGGCTCGGACAGCAGGTGCGGGGAGGCCGGGCGCTTCATGCCGACGGACAGGTGCACCATGCTCATCGAGTCCTCGACCGAGGTGCTCTGCACCCCGCCGCGCTGGTGGTCCTTCTCGGTGCGGCCCAGGCACGGCAGGATCAGCGCCCGGCGGCCGTGCACCAGGTGGCTGCGGTTCAGCTTGGTGCTCACCTGGACGGTCAACTCGCAGCCGCGCAACGCCTCGTAGGTGTAAGGCGTGTCGGGCGCGGCGAGCGCGAAGTTGCCGCCCATGGCGACGAAGACCGTCACCTCGCCGCGCCGCATCGCCTCGACGGCGGAGACGGTGTCCAGGCCGTGCGCGCGCGGCGGGTCGATCCCGCAGGCCTCGGCGAGGCGGTCCAGGAACTCGGGTGAGGGGCGGTGGTCGATGCCGCAGGTGCGGTTGCCCTGGACGTTGCTGTGCCCGCGCACCGGCGACGGGCCGGCGCCCTCGCGGCCCAGGTTGCCGCGCAGCAGCAGGAGGTTGACGATCTCCCGCACGGTGTCCACGCCGTGCTCGTGCTGGGTGACGCCCAGGCACCAGCTGACGATGGAGCGGTCGGCGTCGCGGTAGACCCGGGCGGCCTTGAGGACCTCGGCCCGGCCGAGCCCGCTCTGCCGCTCGATCTCCTCCCAGGGCGTGGCCCCGCACAGCGCGCGGTAGGCCTCGAACCCGGTGGTGTGGCGCTCGATGAACTGCCGGTCCAGGGCCTGGGGGTCGGCCGTGGCCTGCTCCAGGATCGCCTTGGCCATGCCGCGCACCAGTGCCATGTCGCCGCCGATGCGCGGCTGGAGGTTCAGCGTGCTGGTCTTCGTGGACTTGAACAGCGCCATGTCCACGAACTCGTGCGGGACGATGGTGCGGGTGGCGGCCGCCTCGATCAGCGGGTTGATGTGTACGATCTGCGCGCCGCGGCGGTGCGCGTCGGCGAGGGCGGTGAGCATCCGGGGCGCGTTGGAGGCGGCGTTGACGCCCATGATGAACAGCGCGTCGGTGACCTCCCAGTCCTTGAGGTCGACCGTGCCCTTCCCGGTGCCCAGCGAGGCCTGGAGCGCGCGTCCGCTGGCCTCGTGGCACATGTTGGAGCAGTCCGGCAGGTTGTTGGTGCCCAGTTCGCGGGCCATCAGCTGGTAGAGGAAGGTGGCCTCGTTGCCGAGCCGGCCGGAGGTGTAGAAGGCGGCCCGGTTCGGGTCGTCCAGCTCGCGCAGGGTGCGGCCGACCAGCTCGAAGGCGTCCTTCCAGCTGATCGGGACGTAATGGTCCGAGCCGGCGTCGTACACCATCGGCCCGGTGAGGCGGCCCTGGTCCTCCAGCGCGAAGTCGCTCCACCCGGACAGCTCGGTCACCGAGTGGGCGGCGAAGAAGTCGCGGCCGACCCGCTTGCGGGTCATCTCCCAGGTGACGTGCTTGATGCCGTTCTCGCAGATGTCCAGGTGCAGGCCCTTGGTGTCGTCCGGCCAGGCGCACCCGGGGCAGTCGAAGCCGCCGCTCTCGTGGTTCATCCGCATGATCGCCCGGGGCCCGTCCACGTACGCGCCCTCCTTGACCAGGAAGCGCGTCACGCTCTTCGCGGCACCCCAGCCGGCGGCCGGGTGGTGGTACGGCGCGAACTGCGGCGGCCCGACGGGGTCGGGGCCCACGGCCGGCTCGTCCCGGGCGGGCTCCTGCTGGGGGTCGTCGGGGGAGCTCACGAAGCCCGCCGTCCGCCGACCGACAGCACGACCGCGCTCGCCGCGCCGTTCGGCGCCTCGTAGTTCACGGTCTCCCCGGCGTGCCGCCCGAGCAGCGCCCGCCCGAGCGGGCTGTCGGCGGTCACCAGGGTCTCCTCCCGCACCTCGGCGAGCTCCGCCACCTCGACGGTCTCCTCCACCCCGTCCGCGAACCGCACGGTGACCGTGGAGCCCACCCCCACCACCTCCGTGGACGGCGGCCCGGCGGCGGCCCCCTCGCGGACCCGGGCCTCCAGCTCGGCGATCCGCTCGTCCAGCCGGGCGACGTCGTCGGCCCGCTGCAACTCGTCCGCAGCGTCCGCCCGGTCGCCCACGTCCTCCCCGCGCAGCGTCCCCACCACTTTCGCCCGCTCGGCGCGCAGCTCGGCCAACTCCTCCTGCACGGCGCGCAGGGCCTCGGCACTGATGGGCTCGGGACCGTCTGTCATGGCTGCTCCCGGGTCGTTCGCGGAACGCTCAAGCACAGGTCGCTTCCATTACCCCACCACCCCGCACCCCCGGCAAATCCGGCACGGGCGAGGCCTCCGCGACCGGCCCCGGGGGTGGCGGTGATCACCTTCGCGGTGGGTGGGCGGCGGGGCGGTGGGCCCCGGCCGGGACGAAGCCGCAGGTCCGGGCGGTGCGGGCGGGGCGCGGTCGGGCGGGCGGGGAGAGGGACCGGCGGAAGGGGCGGGGGCGGGCGAAGCTACCATGTGCGCAACACCCTCAGCTCGAAAGATGGACTTGTGACTGTCAACGACGACGTGTTCACGGACTGGAAGAACCGCGAGGAGATCGCGGAGTCGATGATCCCGATCATCGGGCGACTGCACCGCGAGCGGGACGTGACCGTCCTGCTGCACAGCAGGTCCCTGGTGAACAAGTCGGTGGTCAGCATCCTGAAGACGCACCGCTTCGCCCGCCAGATAGCCGGCGCCGAGCTCTCGGTCACCGAGACGATGCCCTTCCTGAGTGCGCTGACCACCCTGGACCTCGGCCCCTCGCAGATCGACATCGGCATGCTCGCCGCGACCTACCGGGCCGACGACCACGGCCTGTCGGTCGAGGAGTTCACCGCCCAGGCCGTCTCCGGCGCCACCGGCGAGAACAAGCTGGAGCGCCGCGACGCCCGCGACGTCGTCCTCTACGGCTTCGGCCGGATCGGCCGCCTGGTCGCCCGCCTGCTGATCGAGAAGGCCTCCGGCAACGGCCTGCGCCTGAAGGCCATCGTCGTGCGCGACAGCGGCGGAGACGACCTGGTCAAGCGCGCCTCGCTGCTGCGCCGGGACTCGATCCACGGCCAGTTCCAGGGCACGATCACCGTCGACGAGGCGAACAACAAGATCATCGCCAACGGCAACGAGATCACCGTGATCTACTCCGACGACCCGACCAAGGTCGACTACACGGAGTACGGGATCAAGGACGCCATCCTGATCGACAACACCGGCCGCTGGCGCGACCGGGAGGGCCTGTCCAAGCACCTGCGCCCCGGCATCGCCAAGGTCGTGCTGACCGCGCCGGGCAAGGGCGACGTCCCGAACATCGTCCACGGCGTCAACCACGACACGATCAAGCCCGACGAGCAGATCCTGTCCTGCGCCTCCTGCACCACCAACGCCATCGTCCCGCCGCTGAAGGCGATGGACGACGAGTACGGCGTGCTGCGCGGGCACGTGGAGACCGTCCACTCGTTCACCAACGACCAGAACCTGCTGGACAACTACCACAAGGCCGACCGTCGCGGCCGCTCGGCACCGCTCAACATGGTGATCACCGAGACCGGCGCCGCCTCGGCCGTCGCCAAGGCCCTGCCGGACCTCCAGGCGAAGATCACCGGCAGCTCGATCCGCGTCCCCGTGCCGGACGTCTCGATCGCCATCCTCAACCTGCAGCTGGCCCGCGAGACCAACCGCGAGGAGGTCCTCGACTACCTGCGCAACGTCTCGTTGACCTCGCCGCTGAAGCGTCAGATCGACTTCACCGACTCCCCCGACGCGGTCTCCAGCGACTTCATCGGCTCGCGCCACGCCTCGATCGTCGACGCCGGCGCCACCAAGGTCGAGGGCGACAACGCGATCCTCTACCTGTGGTACGACAACGAGTTCGGCTACTCCTGCCAGGTCATCCGGGTCGTCCAGTACGTCTCGGGCGTCGAGTTCCCGACCTACCCGGCCCCGGCGGTCTGATCCTCCGGTAGTTCAGGTAGTCCCGGCAGTTCCGGCGGCGGGGCGGTGACCAGTACGGTCACCGCCCCGCCGCCGTTCCCGCCCCCGCTCCGTCCTTGATCGGCCCGGGTGCACCCGGGCGCGGGCGGGCCGGGGGCGGCGGCTATCTTGATGGGTCACGGACATCCGGAGGAGTGGGCGATGGGGATGGGGATGGCTGGTCGGAGGGTGGCTGCCGCGGTGGCGGCCGGGGTGCTGACGGGGGTGCTGGCCGGGTGCTCGGCGGGTTCTGCGGGGAGTTCCCCGGCGGGCTCCGATGCGGCCAAGGGTGCGGCGGGGGCGGCGAGTGCGGTGGCGAGTGCGACGGGTCCGGCGGGTGGTGAGACCGGTGCAGGGGCTTCGGTCTCCGCCTCGGCGTCCGCGCCTGCCGCCGCGACGGGGGCGGGTGCGGCTGCGGGCTCGGCCTCGGCGCCGCCGCCTGCGACCGGAAGCGGTGGCGCCGGGGCCTCTGCTCCGCCGGCCGGGGCGGCGACGCCCGGGGCGGACCTGGAGGCGGTGCTGCTGGACGACAAGCTCGTCGGGCAGGTGCTGCCGGACGCGAAGGCGATGGCGGGCTGGGAGGAGGAGAAGCGCAAGGTCGACACCATCGACCACGCCACCACCTGCACCGCGGCGGTGCCGTGCACCGGCAAGCCGCTCAGCGGTTCCGTCCGGTTCTCCTCGGGGGATGTGGTCGCCCGCTTCATCGTCGAGACGCTGCCGAACCGCGACGCCGCCAAGGGCAAGCTCAAGGAGTCCTACGCCTCCTACGGAGCCGGGCCGTTCCGCAAGGTCGACTCCCCGGTGCTGGGCAGCGAGAGCCAGGCCTTCCAGGGTCAGCTGGGCGAGAGCGAGGGCATCGGCATCGTGCTGCGCTCTGGCACCGTCGTCGCCAGCGTGACCACCGAGGGCGGGCCGGCCGACGTGGCTGCCGCCCGGCGGTTCGGGGTGATGCTGGTCAAGCGGATCGAGCAGGCCCAGGCGGGCAAGACCCCGGACGCCGGGCTCGGACTGGCCTGACGGCCGCCGCGTACGCGAAGCGAAGCGAAGCCCCGGGCCGAGGAGGCGCCGGGGCCCGCTGCGTTTCGGCGTCGGACCGGACAGCGTCGCCGCTCGTTCGACGTGCCCGCGTTCCGGCCGTCAGCCCCGGTCGTCCGCCCCGGTCGGCGGGCCGTGGGGCGGTCCCCGCACGTGCCGGACCGGGACGGCCCCTGGGCTGGGGAAACGGATGTCGGTCGGCCGTGATATCTACTCATCTGGGGTGGCCGTCGTGCGGCCATGCGAAAGATGCCGATGATGTTCGAGGGGGCCACACATGCCGCTGTTCCGACGCCGCTCCGGCGAGGAGGCCGCGCAGAGCGGGGCGGGCTGGCTTGGGAGGGTGCGGCGGGCCGTCGGGTCCACGCCCGTGGCGGCCGTTGCGGCGCCGCGGCTGGATCCGGCGCTCGGGGACGAGTCGCTGCGCCTGATGCTCGGCCAGGCCGCAGCCGGTGACTGGGCGGCCCTGGGCCCCGCGCTGGCCGCCGTCGGGGACGGCGCCGATCTGACCGGGCGGGTCGGTGCGATCGCGGAGGTGCCCCGGGTCGAGGAGTGGACGGCCCGGGCCCTCGCCGACCGGCCCGAGGACGCGCTGGCGCTGCTGCTGTCCGGTGCCCGGCACGTCACCTGGGCCTGGGAGGCCCGGACGGGCGCCCGGGCGAAGCACGTGTCCGAGAAGCAGTGGCAGGTGTTCCATGAGCGGCTGGACATCGCCGAGGAGCAGCTGCTGGAGGTCGCCGAGCGCGAGCCCTCCTGGCTCGCCCCCTGGTACTTCCTGCAGATCAGCGCCCGCGGTGCCTCGCTCCCGGCGGAGGTCGCGACCTGCCGCTTCGAGGCCGCCGTGCGCCGTGCTCCCGGGCATCCGGCCTCGCACCGCCAGCGCCTCCAGCAGCTGTGTGCCAAGTGGGGCGGCTCGCACGAGGAGATGCACGCTTTCGCCCGTTCCTCGATGCTCGCGGCGCCGGAGGGCAGCCAGCTCGGCGAGCTGGTGGTGCTGGCGCACCTGGAGCGCTGGCTGGACCTCCCGGACGGTGAGGACCGCGCCTACCTGGCCAGTGCGGAGGTGGTGGCCGACTTGCAGGAGGCGGCCTTCCGCTCCGTGCTGCACCCGGACTTCACGCCGGTGCGTGGTTGGCAGGGTTCCTTCAACGCCTTCGCGATGGCCTTCTCGCTGGCCGGCCAGCGCAAGACGGCGCGCCTGCTGTTCGAGGCCTTGGACGGCGCCGTCACCGAGTCGCCCTGGCACTTCCTGTCCGGTGATCCGCTCAAGGCGTTCGCCTCCCACCGGGACCGCTGCGCGTACTGACGCCCCCGGCCCGTCCAGAACCTCCATCACCCGCCCCGCGATCGAAAGAGCCCCCGGTGTCCCCATCCGAGAACCCGACGCCCGACAACGCGGCGAGCGCGCACACCTTCCAGGTGGACCTGCGCGGCCTGGTGGACCTGCTCTCCCACCACCTCTACTCCAGCCCGCGGGTGTACCTGCGCGAGTTGCTGCAGAACGCGGTGGACGCGATCTCCGCCCGCCGCGCCCTCGATCCGCAGGCGCCGGCCCGGATCGTCGTGCGCGCCGACGACGAGCTGAGCGTCACCGACACCGGCGTCGGCCTGACCGAGGCGGACGTCCACACCTTCCTCGCCACCATCGGCCGCAGTTCGAAGCGCGACGCCGACGGCCGGCTGGACGGCGCCGGGCTGGCCCAGGCCCGCGGCGACTTCATCGGCCAGTTCGGCATCGGCCTGCTGGCCTGCTTCGTGGTCGCCGACGAGATCACCGTGGTGACCCGCTCCGCCGCCACGCCGGACGCGCCGGTGATCGAGTGGCGCGGCGGCTCCGACGGCCGCTACACGATCCGCACCCTGCCCGCCGCGGCCAAGCCGGAGCCGGGCACCACCGTGACGCTGGTCCCGCGCGCCGACGCCGTCGAGTGGACGCGGTCGGGCCGCGTCCTCGCGCTGGCCCGGGACTTCGGCAGCCTGCTGCGCCACGACGTCACGGTGGTGGACGCGAACGGCACCGAGCACCGGGTGAACCGCACCCCGCCGTGGGCCGAGCGGCACGGCTCGCCGCTGGCCCGGCGCGACGCGCTGACGGAGTACTGCCGCGCCGCCTTCGACTTCGCCCCGCTCGACACCATCGACCTGGACCTGCCGCTGGTCGGCCTGCGCGGCGTCGCCTACGTGCTGCCGGACGCGGCCCCGCCGTCCCGCCGTTCGGGCCACCGGGTGCACCTCAAGGGCATGCTGTTGTCCGACCAGGCCGACGAGCTGCTGCCGGACTGGGCGTTCTTCGTCCGCTGCGTGGTGGACACCGACGGCCTGCGCCCGACCGCTTCCCGCGAGGGCCTGTACGCGGACGAGACGCTGGCCGCCGTCCGCGACGCGCTGGGCGTCCGGATCCGCGACTGGCTGACCGGCCTGTCCGCGAGCGATCCGGCGCTGCTGCACCGCTTCCTGTCCGTGCACCACCTGGCCGTCAAGGAACTCGCCCGTTACGACGACGAGTTGCTGCGGATGATGCTGCCGTGGCTGCCGTTCGAGACCACCGACGGCAACGTCACCCTGGACGAGTTCACCCGCAGCCACCCGGTGGTGCTGGTGACCCGCACCGTCGAGGAGTTCCGCCAGGTCGCCCCGATCGCCGGCGCCGCCGGCCTCGGCGTGGTCAACGGCGGCTACACCTACGACCGCGACCTGGTGCACCGGCTGCCCGAGATCCGCCCCGGCGTCTCGGTCTCCGACCTCGACCCGGGCACCGTCACCGCGCACCTGGACACCGTCGACCCGGCCGCCGAGCTCGCCGCGAACGCCTTCCTCGCCGTCGCCCGCGAGGTGGTCGGCCGCTTCGACTGCGACGTCGCCCTGCGCAGCTTCCACCCGACCAACGCGCCCGCGCTGCTGCTGGACAACCGGGAGGCCCGGCACGAGCGCAGCCGCGCCCAGCTCGCCGAGGAGGCCGACGGCCTGTGGGCGGACATCCTGGGCTCGCTGCGCGCCGAGGCGCCCCGCGCCCAGCTGGTGCTCAACCACCTCAACCCGCTGGTGCGCCGCGCCGCGACGGTCACCAACCGCGAGCTGGCCGTCACTGCCGTCGAGGCGCTGTACGGGCAGGCCGTGCTGATGACCCGCCGCCCGCTCAAGGCCAGCGAGAGCGCCCTGCTCAACCGCTCGTTCATCAGCCTGCTCGACCACGCCATGCTCGGCCACGAGTCGGCCGGACCGGACCGCACCGACCCGAAGGAGGCCTGATGCTGGACACCCCCGATGCGGTGATGGCCGCGCTGCGCGAGAACGACGCCCGCCCCTACGGCCGCCAGCGGACCGTCGCGGCCGAGGAACTCGTCGACGCCGCCGAGCAGTTCGACGACACCGGGGCGCGCTCGATGGCCCTGCTGGAGCTGATGGAGGCGTACGAGTACGACGGTGAGCGCGGCAAGAGCCCGGTCGTCTTCGCCCGCCTCCTCAAGCTGTGGGACGCCGACCCGGACGGCTTCGGCGAGTGGGCCCGCCAGCAGGTGTTCTGGCGTTTCAAGTGGGTGGCCGGCGCACTCCTGGGCAACCCGGACGTGCCGCTGCCGGCCCTGCGGCGCTGGCACACCGAACTGCGCGACCGCTACCGGGCGGCCGGCTTCGACCTCCAGCCGTACTATGTCCAGCGCTACCACCTGGCCGCGCAGACCGGCAGCGGCCGCCAGGACGCCTACGAGCTGTGGACGGCCCGTCCGCGCTCCGAGCTGAGCGACTGCCACGCCTGCGAGACCCGGGCGCGCGCCGAGCACTTCGTGGACGCCGGCGACGACGCCCGGGCGCTGGACGTCCTGCAGCCGGTCCTCGACGGCCGGAGTAGTTGCGAGCAGGAGCCCGCCCTCAGCCAGGCCGCCGCCCTGCTCCCGCTGCTGCGCCGGGGCCGGCTGGACGAGGCCCGCTCCAGCCACCTGACCGGTTACCGCGCCGCGCGCGGCAAGGCCTCGATGGCGCACGCCGTCGGCCGGCACGTCGAGTTCTGCGCGCTGTCCGGCAACGAGCCGCGCGGCCTGGAACTGCTCGCCGAGAACCGCGACCTGTTCGCGGTGGCCGGCGAGCCGTCCGCGCTGCTGTCCTTCCTCACCGGCGTCGAGGTGCTGCTCGCCGTCCTGGCCCGGGGCGGCCATGGTGGGCTCGCCGTCAGCGGCCCGCCCGGCACCTCCTGGACGGCGGACACCCTGCTCGCCCATGTGCGCGCCGAGGCCGACGCGCTCGCCGCCCGCTTCGACGCCCGCAACGGCACCGACGCGGTCGGCGCCGACCGGCGCGCCCGGCTGGCCCGCGAGCCGCTGCTGGCCGAGCCGCTGGCCCTCGGCGTGCGCGCCGCCGCCGCGCCCGAGCTGGCCGCCGCCCCGGCCCTCGCGCCCGCACCGCGCCGGGCCGTCGAGCCGGAGCCGGAGGACTTCACCGCCCTGGTGGTCCGGGCCCGCGAGCTGGAGCTCGTCGGGCACCCGGACGCCGACCGGCTCTGGCGGCGGATCGCCGAACGCGCCGCCGCCGACGGTTTCGCCCACCCCGAGGGCACCGCGGTCGGCAGCCCCGGGCGGCTGCGCGCCGAACTCGCCGAGCAGCGGGCCCACCAGGCGCTGGAGCGGGACGAGCACGCCGACGGCCGGGCCGGGCTGCTGGCCGCCGCCGAGCTGTTCGAGCAGGCCGGGCTGCCCGGCCAGGCCCTGATGGCCCGGGCCCGCGCGCTGATCGTGGAACTCGGCGACGTCGAGGGCGCGGTGGCCGACTGGCCGGCGCTCGACGAGGTGCTGCGCCGGGCCGAGGAGCTGCGGGCCGCCGGCACGATGGCCGACGACGACCACCTGATCGTGTGGCAGGTCCGCGCCTACGCGGCCCACCACGACTTGGTCGAGGCGCTGCCCGAGCCGCCCGCCGAGGCCGTCGAGCGCTTCGAGGCGGCGGCCGGCGGCTACCACCGCACCGCCGTGGAGCTGGGCTCCGCCCGCCGCGCGGCCACCTCCCGCCAGTACCTGGCCGACGCGGCCGCCCGGCAGGGCCGGCTGGCCGAGGCCACCGCCGAACTGCGCGAGGTGCTCGCCCAGTTGGACGCGGCCGAACTGCCCTGGCACACCCCGCGGGTGCTCGGCCTGCTGGGCCAGGTGCTGTTGCAGAGCGGCGAACCCGCCGAGGCCGTCGAGGTGTTCCACCGGGCGCTCGCCGAGGCCGCCCGCTGGGGCGACGACTCCTACCCGTACGCGCCCACCTACCTGATGCTCGGCCACGCGGCCATGGGGGCCGGGGACCGCGGCGGCGCGGTCCGGGCGCTCACCGAGGCGGCCGCGCGCTTCGACCGCAAGGGCCGGGAGGCGGCCGAGGACGCCGCGCAGGCCCGTCTCCAGCTGGCCGACGTGCTGCGTGCCGCCGACCGCACGGCCGACGCCGTCGCGGTGCTGGAGTCGGTGCTGCTGGACGCCGCCGCGTCGGAGCTGGACGTTCGGATGCTCGCGCAGGCCCGGCTGGACCTCGCCCGGGGCCTCACCGAACTGGACGAGCACCGGGACGCCGCCGAGGAGTACCTGCGGCTGGCCGACGTCGTCGCCGGCTGGGAGGAGCAGGACACCCACACCATGGTCGCCTGCGAGGCCGCGCTGGCGCTGGCCCGGGCGGACCGCTGGGAGGCCGCGAAGGCCGCCCTCGACCGCGCCCTCGCGGCGCACGCCCAGGCCCCCCAGGTGGACCAACTGGCCGCGACGCTACGCGAGTTCGCCCGGCTGACCATGCACGCCGAGGGCCCGGAGGGGCTGGCTTCGGCGCTGGCCCGGCTGGCCGAGGCGGACGCCGCCGGGGAGCACGCCGGGCAGACCGGTCAGGAGTACAACCCCTGGTACCTGCGCGGCGGTTCGCACTACGAGCGGGCGCGCTGCCTGGCCATGGCCGAGCGCCACGAGGAGGCGCTGGCCGAGGTCGAGCGGGCGATCGCGGTCTACGAGGGCGGCGACGAGCGGGCCGGGACGTCCCGGGCCGAGGCCGTCCGACTGGCCGCGCTGATCGAGGGCGCCGACCTCGGCCGTACCGGGGCGGCCGTCGCCCGGCTGACCGCGGGCATCGCCCGCTGCGAGGCCGCCGGCCTCCCGGAGGCGGCGCAGGTGCTGGCCGAACTGCGGGAGCGGTTCACGGCCGCGGACTGACCACGGCCGCGAACTGGCCTGCCGGGGGCCCGGGGTGCGCAGATCCCCGGGCCCCGGGCGTCGGCCCGTCGACCTGTCAGCCCGTCAGCAGGGGCCGTCGTCGCCCCAGACGCCCCACTGGCCGCTGGCGCTCGGCACCTCGTTCAGCGTCCACCACTTGGCGTGGTACTCGTGGCCGCCGTACGAGACCTTGCTGCCGCTGGTGTACGTGGTGCTCGCGCTCCACGCCGGGTCGGCGCAGGCCCCGGGGGTGGTCGGGGGAGTCGTCGGCGGCGTGGTGGGCGGGGTGGTCGGAGGCGTGGTCGGCGGGGTGGTGGGCGGCGTCGCCCCGGCGAACTTCACGGTGTACTTGGTGAAGTCCCAGTCGTTCTGCGCCACGCTGGAGCAGGAGCCGGACAGCCCCGGGTCCACCGGGCCCGTGCACTGCCGGTCCCGGTTGACCGACCAGTAGGTGTACCGGGCCAGGTTGTGCGCGGTGGCGAAGTCCAGCACGGCCTGGAAGTCCGCCTGCCGGAAGTACTCGGCGGCGTCGGTGCGGCCGTTCATCATCGACACGCCCTCGTGGGCGTAGGCCGTCGCCTCGGACCAGCCGAAGGTGGTCTGGAGGATCTGGTTGAACTTCACCAGCGCGTCGGTCTGCGCGGCCGCGCCGTTGAACCCGCCGTCGAACGGCATGATCGAGTAGTTGTTCGGCGTGAAGCCCTGCGACTTGGCCTCGTTCAGCATCTGGGTGCCGAACCAGCCCGTCCCCGCGTTGGTCCCGGCGGTGGTGATCGAGATGTAGAGGCCGGGGTTGTTCTGCTGGAGGATCCGGGCGGCGCCGATCTCGTTGTGGATCGCCGCGGTGTTCTCGTACTCCGGCTCCTCCAGGTCGAAGTCGATCGCCTTCAACTGGTACTTGGTGATCACCTTCTGGTACCCGGCGGCGGTCGCCTCCGGCGTGCCGCAGACCTGGCCGAGCTTGGTGCCGCCGTACCCGCCGACCGACACCGAGACGTCCCCGCCCTTGCCGCGGATGGTCTGGATGACGCCGGGCATGGTGGTGTCGGTGTCGATCGAGGAGGTGCCGCCCCAGGCCGGTGAACAGCTGCTGCCCTGGGCCAGGATGAACGCCAGCTGGAAGGCCTTCTGCCCGGTGGCGTCCATCACCGCCGCGGCGTCCGGCGGGCTGTTGTCCTCGGGCATCAGGTAGGGCGCCGAGGCGTACCAGTTGCTGCCGAGGCCGGTCGTGGTGTCGGCGGCGGCGGAGCCGGTGTTCGCGAGCGCGGCGACACCGCCGGCGACCAGGCCGAGCACCCCGGCCACGGCGGCGGCGACCCGGCGCGGGCGGCGGCGCGGGTTCCGGGGGGCGGGGTGTGGGGGAAGTGCGCGTTCCATCGAGGGCCTTTCCAGGCGGGACGGCAGTGGGGGAGGGGCTGCTCACGCCGGAGGTGGGGGTGGCGCGCAGACCGAACGGGCCTTTGGCAGGGGGTAGTTGCCGAAGGCTGTCACTGGTATAGACCTGTCGAGGAAGGGTGGTCAACCCCAAAATGGTCAAGCCGGGCCCGGCGCCGGCGGTGGGCCGGGCGCCGAACGGGCTCCCCGTCAGGCGCGCGCCGCCACACGGACCCCGGTCCCCACTCCCCGTGCGGCGTCACCCGCCCCCTGCGCGGCACCCACCGCCGCCAGCAGCCCGCCGACCGCCGGTGACCACGGCCGGCTGGTCGGCCCGGTGAGCGTGAGCGTGCGGTGGACGGCCGGCCGGATCGGGACGAGCACGCAGTCGGCCGGGAGCATGGTCAGCGCCAGCGCGGGCATCACCGAGACCCCGACGCCCGCGTGCACCATGCCGATGAGCGTGTTGAGGTCGCGGATGCGGTGCCGGGGGGTGAAGCGGGTGCCGGCCCGGCGGAAGGCCTCGCGGATGTGGCGTTCACAGCCGCCCTCGGAGAGCAGGAAGTCGTCGTCCTCCAGGTCGGCGACGTGGATGGCCTCCTGTCCGGCGAGCGGGTGGTCGCGGCGCAGCAGCGCGTGCATGGAGTCGGCCCCGAGCGCGACCGCCCCGGGCGGGAGCGGCCCGGGGTCGACCAGGACGGCGGCGTCGACGGTGCCCGCCTCCAGCCAGGTGGCGAGCTCGTCGTCCTCGCCCTCGAAGACCCGGACGGTGACCTGCGGGTAGGCGGCCTTCCAGTCCCGGAGCAGCCCGGGGAGCAGCGCCTGGCAGACGGTGGTCGGCGCGGCCAGCCGCACGGTGCCGACGGGGCCGCCGGAGTGCCGGGTGGCGATGGCGCGTACGGCGGCGGCGGAGGCGACGGCGGTGCGGGCGTGCGGGAGGATCTGCTCGCCCAGGGGAGTGGGCCGGGCCGGGGTGCCGCGCAGCAGGACGGGCGCGCCGAGGGTCCGCTCCAGCGCGGCGACGGCGTGCGAGACGGCGGACTGGCTGATGCCCAGTTCGTCGGCGGCCGCGCCGAACCCCCCGGTGTCGGCGACCGCGACCAGTGCCCTCAGCTGGGCCAGGTTGACCTCCGACGCCATGAGACTTCCTCATCTATCCGGCACTGCCACTTGTTGGACTCATGCTCTGCCGCCGGGCCACCCTCTGTCCAGACGGGATCCCAGACGGGACCCGAGGCGGGATCCCAGACGGAATCCCAGACGGGACCCCAGGCGGGACCTGCGGCGGGACCCGAGACTGGACCCTGGACGGGACCGGGACGGAACCCGACACGGAACCAACGGGACGAAGATGGAGGTGGTCCGGGTGCGGCGCTGGTTGCCGGGCTTCGTGGCGCTGTCGGCGATCTGGGGCGCGAGCTTCGCGCTGATCAAGGTGGCGGTGGAGGCGGGGGTGCCGCCGCTGTGGGTGGCGCTGTGGCGCTGCGCGCTCGGGGCGGTCACGCTGTGGACGATCCTCGTGCTGCGCCACGAGCGCGTCCCCCGCGACCGTGCGCTCTGGGGGCACTCCGCCGTGGTCGCGGTGCTCCTCAACACCGTGCCGTTCACGCTGTTCTCGTTCGGCGAGACCCGGGTCAGCTCCGTCCTCGCCGGGGTGATGAACGCGACCACCCCGCTGTTCACCCTGCTGTTCACCGTCCTCACCGTCGCCGAGGAGCGCCGCCCCGGCGCCCGCCGGCTCTCCGGACTCGCCCTCGGCTTCGTCGGCGTGCTCACCGTGCTCGGGGTCTGGCGCGGCATCGGCTCCGGCGAGGCCGCCGGCGGCCTCGCCTGCCTGGCCGCCGCCTGCTGCTACGGCGCGGGCTTCGCCTATCTGCGCCGCTTCCTCTCCGGCCGGCCGGAGTCGGTGGTCACCCTCTCCGCCGTCCAGATCGCCTGCGCCACCGCCGAGTTGGCCGCCATCGCGCCGTTCGCCGCGGGCGCCCCGCACTGGCCGGGGGCGGGCGCGGCCGGCGCCCTGCTGGTGCTGGGCGCGGTCGGCACCGGCCTCGCGTACCTGCTCAACCTCGGGCTGGTCCGCACGGCCGGCACCGCGGTGGCCTCCGCCGTCACCTACGTCATGCCGCTGTGGTCCACGGTCCTCGGCGCGGCCTTCCTCGCCGAACCCGTCGGCTGGAACGCCCTGGCCGGCGGCGTCCTGGTGATCGCCGCCGTCGCCCTGACCCGCCCCCGGCCCGCACCCCGCCCGGCCGGCTCCGCCGCCGCTACGCCTGACGCCCCGAGGCCTGGTCAGAGGGTTCGTTAGAGTGACCGGGTGAACGAGGAGGAGCAGCAGCCGACGGCCGTCTGGGCCGCGCTGCGAGCCCACCCGCTGCGCTTCCCCGTCACCCCGTGGGTGCCGCGCTGCTGGGCGTACCTGCTCGGCGGCGCGCTGCTGAGCCCGCTGCTGCTGGCCGCCCTGGCGGTGCTGCTGGTGCTCGGGCTGGGCCTGTCCGTGGTCGGGGTCGGACTGCCGGTCCTCCTCGCACTGGCCCTCGCGGGCATCCCCGCCGCCGCCCTCGAACGCCGACGGCTGCGGCTGGTCGAACCGGCACCGCTGCCCGACCCGCACCGTCCGCTGCCCGGCGCCGGCCGCCGCGCGAGGCTGCGGACCCGCCTGCGCGAGCGCGCCACCTGGCGCGAGCTGGCCCACACCGCGCTCACCGCCACGGCCCTCGCCGCCGCCGCGCTCGGCTTCAGCGCCGTGCTGCTGTTCTGTGCCGCCCTGGTCGTCTCCCCGGTGATCGTCTGGGCGCTGGCTCCCGAAACCGTCATGATCATCCCCGGCCGGGCGGTGTCCGGGCCGCTCGCCGCCCTGCCGTTCAGTGCCGCCGGGCTCGCCGGGCTCCTCCTCTGTGCCTACGCCGGCGCCCTGCTGACCACCGCCCAGGTGGCCCTCGCCCGCCTCCTGCTCGGGCCCCGCGAGGAGGACACCGGCCGCCAGGTCCTCGAACTCACCCGCTCCCGGGCCCGGCTCGCCGACGCCTTCGAAGCCGAACGCCGCCGCATCGAACGCGACCTGCACGACGGCGCCCAACAGCAGCTCGTCGCGCTCAGCATGACCCTCGGCCTCGCCGACCACGCGCTGCGCGACGGCAGCGCCCAGTCCGGCGACCGGGCCACCGCCCTGGTCGCCCGGGCGCGCGGCGAAGCCCGGCAGGCCCTGGAACAACTGCGCGGCCTGGTCCGCGGCATCCACCCCCAGGTGCTCACCGACCACGGCCTCGCCGCCGCCGTCGCCGAGGTCGCGCTGCGCCACCCCATCCCGGTCCGGTCCGACTTCGACCTCCCCGGCCGGCTGCCCGCCCCCGTCGAGACCACCGCCTACTTCACCGTCACCGAAGCGCTCACCAACGCCGCCAAGCACAGCGGCGCCGCCGCGATCACCGTCAGCGGGCGCATCGCCGACGGCCGCCTGGTGCTCCAGGTGACCGACGACGGCCACGGCGGGGCGGACCCGGCCGCCGGGGCCGGCCTGCGCGGACTCGCCGACCGGGTGGCACTCCTGAAAGGACGGCTCATGGTGACCAGCCCGACGGGCGGCCCGACCACGCTGCGGCTGGAGGTCCCGTGCTCCGGGTCGTGATCGCGGAGGACGCCGTCCTGCTGCGCGCCGGACTCGTCGAACTCCTCACCCTCGGCGGCCACCGGGTGACCGCCGCCGTCGGAGACGCCCGCGCCCTCGCCGCCGCCGTCGACACCGAACGGCCCGACGCCGTCATCACCGACGTCCGGATGCCGCCCGACTTCTCCGACGAGGGCCTGCGCGCCGCCCTCGACCTGCGCGAACGCCACCCGGGCCTGCCCGTCCTGGTGCTCTCCCAGTACGTCGCCACCCCGTACGCGACCCGCCTGCTCGCCGCCGCCGGCGCCCAACCCGCAGGCCTCGGCTACCTCCTGAAGGACCGCGTCGGCGACGTCGCCGACTTCCTCGACGCCCTGCGCCGGGTCGCCGCCGGCGAGACCGTCATCGACCCCGACGTGGTCCGCGTCCTGCTGCGCCAGCAGTCCGCCGACCGCCCCCTCACCCGGCTGACCCCCCGCGAACGCGAAGTCCTCGCCCTCATGGCCGAGGGCCTCAACAACCAGGCGATCGCCACCCGGCTCACCATCACCGAGGCCTCGGTGGTCAAACACTGCGGCAACATCTTCATGAAGCTCGACCTCGACCCCACCGAAGGCAACCGCCGCGTCCTCGCCGTCCTCGCCCACCTCCGGGCGGCGTAGGGCGGGCCCGGCACCACGCCGGGCGTCAGCGCAGACCGAGACAGGGCAGCCAGGCCCGGGAGGCGTCGTGGCCCGCGGTGAGCAGGGCGCACAGCGGGCCGGCCGCGCCCCCGAGCAGGCCCATCCCTTCCGCGCCCAGGGCCTCCACCTCGGGCAGGCGGGCCCTCAGGTGGGCGAGCAGGCGGGCCCTCAGCGCGGCCGCGGCGGGCAGACCGGCATGGTGGGCGAAGGCGTCGGCCACCGCCAGCACGCCCGAGGCGCCGTGGCACAGGGCCAGCAGGTCGCTCGCGCGGTCGCCGAAGAGGTGGAACCGCTCGTCGTACCGGTCGGCGAGCGTGCCGAAGGCCGCTGCGGCCCAGGCCGCCGTCTCCCGGTCGCCCGTCGCGTCGGCCGCGTCCCACAGCGCCCAGGACACTCCGGGGGTGCCGTAGCACCAGGCCTGGCGGGCGCGCGCTCCGGCGGGCGGCGGGCCGTCGAGCCCGGCGCCGTCCCAGGTGCGGATGGAGCGGGCGTCGTCGAAGGACTGCCGCATCAGCCACCCGGTCGCGCGGCGCAGGGCGGGCGTCAGGCCGGGGTGCGGTCCGAGGTGGCGTACGGCTGCGGTGAGTGCGATGACGACCCCTGCGGCGCCGTGGCCCGTGCCGGTGTTGATCCGGCCGTCCAGCCAGCCCAGGTGCGGGTGGCCGGCGTACTGCCCCGTCCGCAGCCGGGGCAGCTCGTCGGTGTCGCACAGCCGGGCCAGATGGTCGGCGTACGGGCCGAGTTGGGCCGATGCCGGGCGGGCGCCCGTGGTCAGGGCGAGCAGGGTGCCGGAGGGGCCGACGATGAGGTCGTAGTCCGGGAAGGCGACCTGCTCGCACCGCCAGTTAAGGGCCGGCGCGGTGCGGACCAGGTGGTCGCGGAGCCGGTCGGCGGCCCGGTGCAAGTCCGGGTGGACCAGGGCTCCCAGGCGCAGGCCCGCCAGCGTTCCGGCCAGTCCGCCGTCGTAGAGCCCGCAGTGGCCCGGCCCCTGGCCGGCGGTGCGGGCCCACACCGCCACGGCACGGGCCGCGGACCGTTCGGCCTCCGGCCCTCCGGAGGCGTGCAGCAAGGACGCCAGGACGGGGATGCCCGGATCGGAGGGGTGCTCGGCGCCCGCCGGGCTCTCGCGGGGCCGGGCGGACCAGGCGTCGAGGAGCCGGACGGCGAGTCCGGTGACGGCGGTGCCGGTGCTCTCGGTGCTCTCAGTGCTCTCGGTGTTCGCGGCGTTCGCGGTGTGCTGCGGCACGGTGGCTCCTCGGGAACGACGGGTCGGCACTCCGCCCGGTCTGGAGGGGCCGGGCGGAGTGCCGGTGGTGGCGGCCGTCAGGGGCCGCTGTCCGGGTGGCCGTCCGAGGGCGTGCCCTCGGACGGCCTGACGGGAGATCAGCAGAACAGGCCGCTACAGAGCAGCGCCGTGTCGCAGATCAGGACGGTGCAGACGCCGCTGCAGCCGCCGCTGCTGGCCTCGGGGGTCGGCAGGGTGGTCTCGGTGATGCGCGCGTCCAGGTCGCCGATGAGGGCGTCGAGGTCGGTGAGCGCCGTGATGTCGGGCATGGTTGTCCTCCTTCAGGAGCGGTGATGGGTGGAGACCGCCCCGGTGGCCCGCCCACGAGGGGCGGGCGCACCGGGGACGTCGGGTTCGCCGCGCAGTGCGGCGGCGGCGGGCTCCGCGAGTTCCTCGGCGCCCTGGTCGAACGGAAGTCTGAGCAGCAGCTGGGCGGCGACGGCGGCACCGCCGTGCACGGGGTCATGGAGCAGCAGGCCGCCCGGGTCGGGGAGCATCTCTTCGACCAGCAGGTCCGCACCGGGGTGGCGCGCGCAGATCCGCTCCAGCAGCGGGACCGCGGTCAGCGCCGCGAAGTCCACGGGCACCGGTTTCGGCTGGGGTACGGCCCGGACGAACGCGAAGCGCGGCAGTCCGGCGCAGCGCCCGAGGGCGGCGAGGGCGCGCACCTTGGTCAGGTCGCCGTCGCCGGGCCGCCACAGCAGGGCCGCCGGCACGCGCCAGACCGCGGGGCTGATGACCAGGGCGCCGCCGCCGACGGTCACCCGGGGCAGCCGGTCCGTGTCGGGGAACGCCTCGGCCAGGCCGTCCAGGCGGATCAGGCGCGAGCCCGCCGGGTGGCCGGCGGCCAGCAGCAGCCGGACCAGGACGTCGTACGGCGGCAGGGGCGTACGGGTGGCGTGGTGGACGGGCAGCAGCCGGCACCCGTCGGCCTCGGCGATGATCCGCGGGCCGACCCGTCGCAGGGTGATGCGCTCCAGCGGCAGGTAGCGGGCCGTCAGGCCGTTCGCTCCCTGGTACGGCAGGGGATCGGGATCCCCCGTCCACCAGCCGGTGATGACCGGCCGCCGTACGGCGTTGGCGGCGCGCCCGGCCAGCGGCGGCACCAGCAGTTCGACGAAGCGCGCCCCGGACAGCCGCTCGACGGAGGCGAGGAAGGCCCGGTAGCTCCGGAGGTTGTCGTAGCCGCCGTGCAGGGTGTGGAGCGCGTCGGCGAACCGGGCGTCCAGCACGCCCGCCGGCGAGGCGGTCTCCAGGACCGCGACCGGACCGGGGCCCGGCAGCGGACGCAGCAGGCAGTCCAGGGGCCAGGGCGGCAGCGCGGTCGCGGCCGGGGGCGCCCCGAGCGTGTCCAGCAGGTCGTCGTCCAGGTCCACCGGTCCGCCGCCGGCCCGGGCGGACAGGTGGGCCAGCAGCCCGGCGTAACCGGAACCGGAGGTCTCGGCGGGGTGCCAGCCCGCGTACCGGCGCGGGGGCTGAGGCGGCGGCGGGCAACTGCCGTCGGGCAGGTGGCGCGCGAGGATCTCGCCGAGCGGGCACGGCCGTTCGGTGAGCTCCGCGAGCTCGGCCGGCAGCCGGTGCGGGTCCGGCCCCGCGAGCCGGTCGGCTTCCCGCAGCCACGCCACGCGGGCGGCGGTGCCGAGGCCCTGCTGCACCTGGCGGGCGGCCGCTCCGGAGACGGCCGAGGCTATGGTGCGGTAGGAATCGGTGAACCACGGCCGGGAGTCGTCGGCGGGGGCGGCGGAGCCGGTGGTACGGAGCTCCGAAGCGGGTGCGGGTATGGGCGCGGGTATGGCGGAATCGGCGCTCGGTGCGGGTGCTGGAGGCGGTGCCGGTGCCGGTGCCGGTGCCGGTTGCGGAAGGGTGCCGCGTGCGCGGACGTCCTCGGCGGCGAGCCAGCCCGTGGTGCGGCGGCGCGGGGCCGCGCAGGCCTGGAGCACGCCGAGTCCGAGCAGGTGCGCGAGGAAGCCGCGCAGCACCGTGGGAGCGGAAGCCGCCGCCCCGGTCGCCGCCGTGCCCAGCAGAGCCGCTTCGAGGTCGCCCAACGGGCGCGGGCCGTCGGCCAGTTGGGCCAGCACGTGATCCAGGGGGAGGGAGCGCCGCAGGTCGACCTGCCGCAACCGGCCCCGGTCGTGCGGGTCGGTCACCCAGCAGCGCAGGACACCGGCGCCCGGCGCGGCGCCCGCCGGCTGGGGGAAGTGCAGCGGAGTCAGGGCCAGCACCGTGGCCGGGTCCGCCGCCCGCAGGTCCAGGGCGCCGAGCCGGGCCCGCACCCCGTGGACGTTCTCCACGGCCTCGGCCGCCACCTCGCCGAGGGCCGTACCGGGCGGGACGAGCCGCAGCAGGGGGCCGTCGGCCCAGCCGCCGCTCCCGCCGCCGCTCCCGCCGCCGCTCCCGCCGCCGTTCGCGCCCGCCGGGGTGACCGGCAGTAGGGTGACCTGGCCGACCCAGCCGCGCGGGGTGGTCTTCGCCGCGGCCCGACCGAGCGCCCGCCACACGTACGCCGCCCGTTTGCGCAGCCGCTTCCCGCTCCAGGACTCGCCCGCGGCCAGCCGGCCGGCCACGTCTGCGGCGGCTCCGGGTTCCACCTCGTCCAGGAAGGCCCGCATGACGGGCGACGCGCACACCAGGGACCAGCCCAGGGCGCCCACGCGCTCGCGCTCGGCCGCCACCGCGGCCTCCAGCCGCCGGAGGGCAGCGGCCGCCGACTCGGCTTCGCCGGACAGCCGTGCGGCGTCCGCGACGAGGCCGTGGGCGGCGGGCAGCCGCCCCAGCAGCCCGCAGTCGGCCGGGCCCGGTGCGGCGCCGGAGTGCAGCCGACGGCGCACGGCCAGCACGGCGCGGCGGTCGGCGGCGGTGAGGGCGGGGTGCGGTACGACCAAGGTGCCCAGCTGCCCGGCCAGTTGGCGGGCGTGCTCCGCCCGCCGTTCGTCCTGCCGGGCGTGGTCGGCGACCTGTGCGAACAGCTCCGGGTTGCCCGCCGCCGCCCACGCGGCCAAGGGCATGCCGGCCACGCGGAGCAGTGCCGCGGCGCCCAGTTCCCGGTCCTCGGACACGTCAGGACCTCCCGTCACCGGTGAGTGCGTGGGTCAGCAGGCTCTGCCGGGCCAGGGAGAACCGCCCCCGGTTCCAGTGGAAGACGACGTAGTGGGCGGCGGCCCGGCGCGGGCCGATCACCGCCTCGCCGGACTCGAAGTAGCCGGTGCGCCAGCCCTCGGCGGCCCGGCGCACGGCGTCCCCGTGCACCTCGACCGCCGCCCGCCGGTGCGGCGGCAGCGGAGCGAGCAGGCTCTGTCCGCCGGCCCGCCAGGCCGCGAGGATGCCCGCGGCGGCGCGCCGGGTGTCCTCGTCCGGGTCGGTGCCCAGCCTGCGGCCGGCGTCGTCCTGGAGCACCTGCCAGACCCCGCGGTGCTCCCAGCCGACGATGCCGAGGCCGTCGAGGAGTTCACCGAGGAGGTACAGGGACAACCGCCAGTCCGCGATCGCCTCCGGTCGGCCCGGGGCCGCGACGGTGTCGTGGTGATCGAGCCAGGCCAGGGAGTCCACCGTGAACAGGTCGTGGACGTGCCGCATCGATCGCGGGCCGCCGAAGAGGTAGGTCTCCGGCTCGTACCGCCCGCACAGCGGCGGTTGCGGCTGTCCGTCCACCGCGCGGAAGCGGCGGGTCAGTTCCTCGCGCAGTGCCCCGACGTCCGACCGGCCCGCCTCGAACCGGACCCGCAGCCCGGGCGGTTTGTGCATGAAGAAGAAGGAGCGCGCCGCGCCGGCGGCGATCAGGTCGCGGGCCGTGTCCGCGACGGCGCGGTACGTCCGGTGCCAAGTGGCCGGGACCGGTGCGAGGTTGATCTGCACCCAGCCGTCCTCGGGCCTGTCGTCGCGCAGCGCGGACAGCCCGGCCGTCAGGAACGCGCGGCGCGCGGCCTCGTATTCGGGGCCCGCGGAATCGACCGGTACCGTTCCCCACGGAATGTCGCGAGCGTCCTGGAGGCAGTCGGCCAGCAATCGTTCGACCTCCACCATGGTGCCCACCTCCTCGTGATTTCGGCTCTACTCCTGGGGTTTCCACGGTTTGGTCAGATTGAAAAACGGAAGGCAAATATTCATATGATGAAAAAGGGTGCGCCTGCTGCGCGTAAGGGACTTCGCGCGCTGAAGGCGCATCCTGCGGGCGCATTCGACAGCCTTAGCCCCCCCCTGGCGTGATGACCGCCCGAATGCCGGTGAGTGAGTGCCATTTTTATTCAAACTCCCCTTGAATAAAACGGCGTTGGCGCGTCCGAAAGTGTCAGGCGAGTCCGGCGAGGGCATCCGGAACGGACCGGGCGGGGTCGAGCAGGTGGGCGAGGCGGTGGGCGGAGGCGGTCCAGGACCAGTGGGTGGTGGCCCAGTCGCGGCCGGCGGTGCCCATCCGGGCGCGGTCCGCCGGCGGGGCGAGGAGGAGCCGGGTGAGGGCGGCGGCCACGTCGGCCGGGTCGCGCCCGTCGACGACGGTGCCGGTGACGCCGTCGAGGACGGTGTCGGGGGCGCCGCCGGATCGGCCGGCGACGACGGGCAGGGCGGCGGCGGCCGCTTCGAGGTAGACGATGCCGAGGCCTTCGGCTTCGAGGCCCGCCCGGCGGGTGCGGCACGGCATGGCGAAGACGTCGGCCTCGGCGTAGTGGGCGGCGGTGGCCGCGTGGTCGAGACCGCCGGCGAACTCGACGCTGCCGGGCTCGGTGCACCGGTGGGCGAGCGCGCGCAGGCGGTCCTCGTACGGGCCCTGGCCGACGAGGACGAGGACGGTGCCGGGGACGGCCCGGCGGATCGCCGGCAGGGCGCGGATCAGGACGTCCTGCCCCTTGCGCGGGACGAGCCGGGCGACGCAGAGGATCACCGGCCCGGTGCGGGCCCGCCGGGCGCCGTCGACGCCGGGCCGGAAGCGGTCCGGGTCCACGCCCGGGACGAGGCGCGCCAATTGGGCGTCCGGGCCGAGGGCGGGGGCGATCCGGGCGCGGGTGTACTCGCCGAGGTAGGTGACGACGTCGACGCTGCGGCCTATCCGGCGCAGCAGGCGGCGGGCGCCGGGGGTGCGGGCCCACCAGATCTCGTGGCCGTGGGTGGTGGCGACGGTGCGGCGGATGCCGTCGGCCTGGCGCAGCAGGCCGGGGGCCATCGCGGCGAGCGGGGCGGCGGCGCCGAACCAGACCCGGTCGCAGCCGTGGGCGCGGGCGATCTCGGCGGCGCGGCGGGTGGCCCGGGCGGTGGGCAGCAGGGTGCGGGCCCGGTCGCGGATCACCGGGAAGGGGAGAGCGGCGTCGTGCCGATCGGCGCCCGGTTCGGCGGAGGTGTAGACCACGACGTCGGAGTGGGGCAGCCGGGTGGCCAGGGCGTGGACGAAGGTTTCGATGCCGCCTTGGCGGGGCGGGAAGTCGTTGGTGACGATGAGTGTGCTGCCCATGGGCGGGTGAGACCTCGGTTCGGTGTCGGAGAAGGGACCGGAGAAGGGACCGGAGAAGGGACCGGAGAAGGGACCGGCGAAGGGACCGGCGAAGGGGTTGGAGCGGTGGTCGGAGCGGGGGAAGCGGGGAGCACCCGGGCGAGCAGGACGAGGAGGGCCGGCAGCGCGAGGTAGCCGAACCGCCCGGCGGGGGCGAGCAGGAAGGCCAGGGCGAGCCCGAGGGCGAGCCGGTCGGCGGCGGCCGCCGCGTGCCGGGGCGGGTGGGTGAGCAGGGAGGCCGCGAGGGCGAGTGCGGCGAGCAGCAGCAGGCCGACGGCCGCGTACCAGCCGGGCGGGCCGAGGTCGGCGAGCAGCCGTCCGGGCAGCGGGCTGGCGGCGGGGGTGGGCAGGTCGCCGCGGCCGGTGGGGAAGGCGAACACCTGGTGGAGCATCGGCCCGGGCGAGCGCAGGGCGCCGGGCAGGACGAGCAGGGCCGTGCCGCCCACCGCGACGGCGGCGGCGCGCAGGGCGGGGCGCCGTCCGGCGGTGGTGGCGAGCAGCGCGGTGACCACGGCGACGGCCGGCCAGGCCGTCCACTTGAGCGAGCAGGCGGCGGCGAGGGCCAGTCCGGCGGGGGCGGGGCGCCGTCGGGCGGCGAGGGTGAGTGCGAGCCAGCAGAGGCCGGTCATCGGCAGGTCGACGCCGCTGACGCAGAGCGGCAGCGCGACGACGGGCGAGGCGGTCAGCGCGGCCAGGACGGTCCGCCGGCCGACAGGTGGGGCGGTCGGCGCGGCGCGGGCGGTTCGCCGCCCGGTGGGCGCGGAGCGCAGCAGGCAGGCGAGGAACGCGGCCGCGCACCAGAGCCGCGCGTCGCCCGCCACCCGGGCGAGCGGCAGCCCGCCGAGTGGCAGCCCGTCGAGCAGGGCCCGGGGCAGTCCGAGGAGCGCCATCCCGGGCAGGTACGGGGTGTACTCGGCCACCGTCCTGGGCTCGGCGAGGTACGGCGTCCCGGTGTGCAGCAGCAGGGCCCCGGAGCGTTCGATCACCCCGACCTCGCTCTGCCCCTGGCCGGCCAGCACGAGGGCGAGCAGCGGTACGGCGACGGCCCCGATGAGCGCGAGGGCGATGGACAGCGGCCGGCCCCGGCGCGTCGGCAGAAGGGCGGCGAACGCCGCCAGCAGGTAGCCGACGGCGGCGCAGACGCCCCAGGCGCGGTGCGGGCCGAGGTCGGAGAGCAGCGGGAAGGCCCCGGCCCACCCGGCCGCGAGGAGCCATCCGCCGCACCACGCGGCGGCGTGCCGCCGGTCTGGGGAGTCGTGCCGATTCATCACCCGTTCATTGCATCGTCGCAGGTCAGCCTGGTCATCACGGTCAGGTCGAGTCCTCTGGTCGGGTTTCCCCTACCATCCGTCGGGGCCTTCGCCCGGAGACCTTCGCATCCGATCTGACGTTCGGTGTTCATCGGATTACGGAAAGTGCCCGCGCTCCCGCTATCGTGTCGGCGTGGTGAGGTCGTGGGATGCGGCAGTGGAGCGGGCGCAGGACCGGCTGGCGGCGGGGCCGCGGCTGCGGGCGGTCGCCGAGGGGGACGAACGGCGGTTCACCCTCTGGGACTTGGCGTCCCTGGTGGAGGGTGAGCTGGGGGAGCTGGTGGCCCCGGACGCGCTGACGCCGGAGGTCGAGCGCCGGTGGCGCGAGCGGCTGGGGGAGAGCGGCCGGGAGTGGCCCGGCGGCGAGCTCTACCGGCGCCGCTACTGGGTGCTGGACGAGGGCGGCGCCGTGGCCGGCATGGTGGCGGTGGACAACTGGACCAAGGGGCCCGGCCAACTGGCCGTCTCCTCCCTCTACTTGATTCCGGAGGCGCGCGGCCGGGGGCTGGCCGCCGGGGCGCTGGACGAGGTGTACGCGGCGGCTGCCGTGGAGGGCCTGCCCGGCTTCCGGCTGGAGGCGCACTGGTCCTGGCAGCGCGCCGTCCGCTACTACCTGCGCCGCGGCCTCTGGGTGGTCGGCTGGAAGCGTTCGCTGGCCCTGGCCCGGATGCCGCAGCTCCCGCCGTACCGGGTGTGCGAGGAGGGCGGCTGGCTGCACCTGCTGGTCGCGGACCGGGGCTGGGGCTGGGTGCCGATGCTCGCCGCCGGCTGCGAGGGCCGCTGGCTGCGGCTGGACGAGACGCCCGACTACCGGGCGGCCGACGGCTGGGTGCACGAGTACGCGCGTTCGACGCTGGCGCTGCATCTGGCGCTCGCGGGCCGGCCGCTGGTGCGCGGCCCGCAGTGGTGGGCGGAGGCGTGGCGGTGGTCGGACGCCGGGGAGCCGGAGGGGCTGGCCTACAAGATCGAGCACTTCGAGCAGTTGGCCCTGGCGGCGGGCCGCGAGGTGGTCAGCCCGTACCGCCCGGCGGCGACCCAGGCCCCGGCGGCCCCGACCCCGCCCCCGGCGCCGAGAGCGGAGGCCCCGGTGGCGGCCGTGCCGGGGCTGGCAGACTCGGGGGATGGCTGAGATCGAGATCGACGGCGCGCCGGCCGACCCGGCGCGGCTGGCCGCACTGGGGCTGCTGAACTACGGGCACTTCACCACCCTGCGCGTCGAGGCGGGCCGGGTCCGGGGCCTGGCGCTGCACCTGGACCGGCTGGTCCGGGACTGCGGGGTGCTGTTCGCCGCCGAGTTGGACCGGGCGGCGGTGCGGGAGCGGATCCGCGCGGTGCTGCCCGCCGACGGCGCGCCGGTGATCGTCCGGGTGACGGTGTACGACCCGGAGCTCGGCCTGGAGCGCCCCGGCGGCCCGGCGGCGCCCCGGCTGCTGCTGACCACCCGCCCGGCGGCGGTGGCCGCGCCGGCCCCGTTGCGGGTGCGCACGGCCGGGTACCGGCGGGAGCTGCCGGAGGTGAAGCACGTCGGCCTGTTCGGCCTGGTCCACCACCGCAGGCGGGCCCAACTCGACGGCTATGACGACGTGTTGCTGGTGGAGCCGGACGGCGGCGGGGTGGCCGAGGGCGCCACCTGGAACGTCGGCTTCCTCGACGGCCGCCGACTGGTCTGGCCGGACGGCCCGAGCCTGCCCGGGGTGACCGCCGCGCTGCTGGCCGGCGCGTACGGCGGGCCGCAGTCGCGCGAGCGGGTGGACGCGTCCGGGCTGGGCCGCTTCACGGCGGCGTTCGCGGTGAACGCGGGTGTCGGCGTCCGGCCGCTGGCCGCGGTCGACGGTACGGCCTTCGACCCGGCGCACCCCGTGCTCGCCGAACTCGCCACCGTCTACGGGGAGATCGCCGCCGACCCGGTGTGAGCCCGCCCGGCGCCGGCCCGCAGGCCCCCGGAGGGGGGTGGGGATATCCCCACCCCCGGTCCGCCAGCGGCCTCCATGGTCCGCCGGCCTGGCCTTTTCTAACGTGGAACCCGTCGACGACCACCGACGATCCCCGAAGGAAGGCCCACCCATGGCACGCCGCCACGACCGCCCATCGACCGAGCCGTACGCCGCCGGACCGCACGCCGCCGGACCGTACGCGACGGGGGCGTACGGCGGCGGCCCGTACACCGAGCAGGGCGCCCGTCCGGCGATCGAGCTGCGCGGGGTGCGCCGCACCTACGGCCGCGGCGCCGAGACCGTGCACGCGCTGCGCGGGATCGACCTGGCGCTGGCCCGGGGCACCTTCACCGCCGTGATGGGCCCGTCCGGCTCCGGCAAGTCGACCTTCCTGCAGTGCGCGGCGGGCCTGGACAAGCCCGACCAGGGGGAGATCCGCCTCGGCGGCGAGGACATCACCCGGCTGAGCGAGGACCGGCTCACCAAGCTGCGCCGCAGCCGGATCGGCTTCATCTTCCAGTCCTTCAACCTGCTGCCCTCGCTGACGGTGGAGCAGAACGTGCTGCTCCCGCAGCGGCTGGCGGGCGAGCGCCAGGACCGTGCCCGGGCCCGGGAGCTGCTGGCCCAGGTCGGCCTCGGCGAGCACGCCAAGCGGCGGCCCGGCCAGCTCTCCGGCGGCCAGCAGCAGCGGGTGGCGATCGCCCGCGCGCTGATCACCGACCCGGACGTGGTGTTCGCCGACGAGCCGACCGGCGCGCTGGACACCCGCACCGCGCACGAGGTGCTGGGCCTGCTGCGGCGCGCCGTGGACGACCTGGGCGCGACGGTGGTCATGGTGACCCACGACCCGGTGGCGGCCTCGTTCGCCGACCGGGCGCTGTTCCTGGCCGGCGGCGCGCTCGTCGACGAGCTGCACCACCCGCAGGCGCAGGCCGTCGCCGACCGGATGGTCTCGCTCACCGCCCGCCCGGTGGGGGTCGCGGCGTGAACGGGCGGCGTGGACCGATCGACGAGTGGAACGGGGCAGGGGCATGAGCAACGGACTGGCGCGCGCCTCGGTGCGCTTTCGACCCGCCTCCTTCGTGGGCACCCTGGTCGCCCTGCTGCTGGGCGCCGCCGTGGTGGTGGCCTGCGGCGTGCTGCTGCAGACCGGACTGACCGCGAGCGTCGCACCGCAGCGGTACGCGGGCACCCCGGTGGTGGTCGCGGCCGACCCGATGGTGCGGATCACCGCCAAGGTCGGCCGCGACACCGAGACCAGGGAGCAGACCACCCCCGAGCGGGCCCGGACGGACGCCGCCCTGGTGGGCCGGATCGCCGCACTGCCCGGGGTCGCCGCCGCCCGCCCGGACAGCGCCTTTCCGCTGCCGGCCGGCGCCGGCACCCCCGCCCTGACCGGCCGGGGCTTCGCCGCGCTCGGCATCGCCGGCCCGGCCGACCAACTGGTCGAGGGCCGTGCGCCCGGCGCCGACGAGGTGGTGCTGGACGCCGACACGGCGCGCGCCGCCCACCTCGCGCCCGGCGCGAAGCTCACCCTCACCGCCCCCGGCGGCACCGGCGACTACCGGGTCTCCGGCCTGGCCGCCGCCCAGTCGGCCGGCCCCACCGCCTGGTTCGCCGACGCCATCGCCGACCGCCTCTCCGGCCACCCCGGTCGGATCGACGCGATCGCCGTCCAGCCGCGCGAGGGCGTGGACCGCGCCGCGCTGGTCGCGCAGGTCCGCCAGGCCCTCGACGCCCAGGCCCCCGGCACCAAGGCCGCAGACGCCAAGGCTGCGGGCACCCAGGCAGCGGACGCCAAGGCCGCCGGCACCCCGGCCATCGGCCTGGAGGCCAAGGCCGAGAACGGCGGCGCCAAGGTCTTCACCGGCGACGGCCGCGGCACCGTCGAACAGCCCGCCATCGGCGAGGCCCGCACCCTGCTGATGGGGCTCGGCGGCAGCTTCGGCGGCTACGCCACCATGACCGCGATCTTCGTCGTGATGAGCACCGTCGCCCTGGCCACCGGCCAGCGCGCCCGCGAGTTCGCCCTGCTGCGCGCCATCGGCGCCACCCCGCGACAGATCCGCCGCACCATCGCCACCGAGGCGATGCTGGTCGCGCCGGTCGCCGGGGCGCTCGGCATCCTGCCCGGACTGGCCCTGGCCCGCTGGTGGTTCGACGAACTGACCTCGCGCGGCGCCGTGCCGCAGGGCGTGCGACTGGACGTCGGCCCGCTGCCGATGCTCGCCGCCGTCCTCATCTGCACCCTCGCCGCGCTGACCGCCGGCTTCCTGGCCGCCCGCCGCCCCGCCAAGCTGCGCCCCGGTCAGGCGCTCGGCGCGGCCGCCGTCGAACCGGGACACCCCGGCAAGGTGCGGACCGTCATCGGGCTGCTCTTCGCCGCCGGCGGCGTGGTGGCCGCCGCCCTCGCGGCCGCCCTGGACGGCATCAACGCCGCCAACACCGCGCTCGGCGTGGTCATGTGCTTCATGCTGGCCGTCGCGCTGCTCGGCCCCTGGGTGGCGCGGGTCGCCGCCGCGGTGTTCGGCGCCCCGCTGCGGGCCGGCGGTGCCCCCGGCTCGCTGGCCGCCGACAACACCCGCGCCAACGCCCGCCGGCTGGCCTCCGCGATCACCCCGATCGTGCTGGTCACCGCCTTCTGCGGCACCCTGCTGTTCCTCCAGAGCACCATCAGCCACGCCACCGGCGCGAACGTGCGGGACGGCATCGTCGCCGACCACGTGATCGGCTCCACCGGCCCCGGCCTGCCCGCGGGCACCGCCGCCCGGGCCGCCAAGGTGCCCGGTGTGGACGCCGCGGTCGGCGTGCTGCGCACCGCCGCCGTGTACACCCACGACATGCAGCTCGGCTCCGCCACCGCGCTCGGCGTCGACGGCGACCCGGCCCGGCTGTCCCGGGTGCTCGACCTGGGCGTGCGCAGCGGTTCGCTCGCCGACCTGGGCCGCGCCGCCGACACCGTCGCCCTGGACGCCACGCTGGCCGACGCCCTGGACGTCAAGGTCGGCGACCGGGTGCCGCTGCGGCTCGGCGACGGCACCCCGGTGCAGCCCGCCGTGGTCGCCGTCTACGACCGCGGGCTCGGCTTCGGCCAGGTGCTGCTGCCCCGGGCGGTCGTCGCCGGGCACGTCACCGCCGGGTACGACAGCCAGGTGCTGGTCGCCGACGCGCCGGGCGCCGACCGTACGGCGGTGGCGGCCGCGCTGGCGGGCCTCGCGGGCCCCGGCGGGGCGACCGTGACCGACCGGGCCGGATTCGTCGCCCAGTCCGACAAGATGATGGAGCTGAATGCCTGGGCCAACACCGTGATGGCCGGCGTGCTCGGCGGGTTCGCCGCCGTCACCGCCGTCAACACCCTGGTGATGACCGTCCTCGACCGGCGCCGCGAGGTCGCCCTGCTCCGACTGGCCGGCACCACCCGGCGCCAGGTGCGCGGCATGATGCGCTGGGAGGCGCTGCTGGTCGCCGCGACCGGCCTGGTGATCGGCGGGGGGATCGCCTGGATCGCCCTCGTCCCGATCGCCCGGGGCGTCGCCAACTCCTCCCCGTACATCCCGCCGGCGCTCGCCCTGCCGCTGGCCGCCGGAGCCGTCCTGCTCTGCCTCGGCGCGACCGGGCTGCCCGCCCGGGCCCTGCTGCGCACCCGCCCGGTGGCGCTGGGCGCCGCCCGGCAGTAGCCGAGGCCCGTGAAAGCCCGAAGGGCCCCGTCCGGTACCGCCGGAAGGGGCCCTTCGGGCTGGTCAGGGCACCTGCCAGGTCCTGTCCGGCCGATCTTGCCGGGCCCGCGACGCGCCCCCAGCCTGGCGGCCGGGAGGTACCCCCAGGCATCCCGCCTGGACGCACGCCCGAATCGCCCAAGTACGTCCAGTACGAGGGCGATCCGGGCGCACGCCCAGCCGGGCGCCCACCGCCGCGGGCTGATCCGCCAAGATCGACCGGACAGGACCTAGAGGATCGCTGGACGGCCACACCAGAGCCTCGCTCGTACGGGTGACAAAAGCCGGGCCGAGTAGGCGCAATGGGGTAGCCGGGAAAGTCCAAACCCCTTTATTGGAGCTGATCGTGATGTCGGATCAGCTACGCTCTCGCCCGCCCCGTCGGACCCGCCCGACCCGCCGAAGCAGAGAGTAGCCCGACATGAGCAGTCCTCCCGCGGCCGCCGCGCCCCGCTGGCCGCTGATCCTGCTGCGCATCACCGCGACCACCCTGGCGGTCCTGGCCCTGCTCCAGGTCATGCTGGCCGGCAGCTTCCTCAACGGCACCTACGAGTCCCTCAAGGACCACGAGGGCAACGCGATGACGCTGGCCACCGTGGTCCTCTGCCAACTGGCGGCGGCCGCGCTGGTGCGCCGGCCCGGTCGCGGCCCGCTCTGGCCGCTGTGGAGCACCGCCGTGCTGACCGTCGCCGTCGTCGGCCAGATCGCCGCCGGCTACGCGCGGTCGATCAGCGTGCACGTCACCCTCGGGGTGCTGCTGGTCAGCGGGGTCCTGTTCGGGCTGGTCGGCGCCTGGCGGCTGCCGCTGCCCGCCCGCGCGGACCACCTGCCCGAGCCGGACGGCAGCGGACGCCTGCCGCGCCCCGGCGGGCCGCTGGAGGTGTCCAAGTGAACCGTCGACGGTTCCTGGGCGTCGGCGCCTCCGTCCTCGGCGCGGGCGCGCTGGCCGCCGTCGCCGGCCCCGCCGCAGCCCGGCTGTTCGCCGAGGGCCACCCCGGCCGGCTGCTCAGCAGCGGCCTCGACCTGCCCGAGCCGTTCCAGGTGCCGCTGCCGGTGCCCGCGGTGCTCCAGCCGGTGCGCACCGACGCGACGGCCGACTACTACGAGATCACCCAGCGGGTCGCCGAGCTGGAGATCCTGCCCGGCGTCAGGACCGAGGCCTGGACGTACGGCGGCACCTTCCCCGGGCCGACGGTGGTCACCCGGTCCGGCCGGGCGGCGGTGGTCAAGCACCGCAACGAGCTGCCGGTGCCGTCCGTGGTCCACCTGCACGGCGGCCACACCCCGGCCGACAGCGACGGCTACCCCGTCGACCTGCTGCTGCCGGTCGGCTCCTCCGGTGCGGGCCAGGGGTCGGCGGGCATGCAGGGGATGTCCGACATGCCCGGCATGGCGGGGATGGGCCACGAGGCCGGGCGCACCGCCGAGGGCGAGCGCACCCACACCTACCCGGGCAAGCAGCGCGCCGCCACCCTCTGGTACCACGACCACCGGATGGGCTTCACCGGCCCCGGCGTCTGGCGCGGCCTGGCCGGCTTCCACCTCGTCCACGACGACGAGGAGAGCGCCCTGCCGCTGCCGCGCGGCGACCGCGACCTCCCGCTGATGCTCGCCGACCGCTCCTTCACCGAGGACGGCTCCTTCCGCTACCCCGCCATCGACGAGGACCTCGCCTCGCCCGGCGTCACCGACGACTACATGAACGGCGTCCTCGGCGACGTCATCCTCGTCAACGGCGCCCCCTGGCCCCGCCTCGACGTCGACCGCGCCCGCTACCGGCTGCGCCTGCTCAACGCCTCCAACGCCCGCCCCTACCGGCTCCGGCTCGACCCGCAGCCCTCCGGCGGCGACGCCCTCGTCCAGATCGGCTCCGACGGCGGCCTGCTCGCCGCCCCGATCGCCCACGACGTGCTGGAGATCGCCCCCGCCGAGCGCTTCGACATCGTCGTCGACTTCTCCCGTTATGCCCCGGGCACCTCGGTGCGCCTGCTCAACCTCTTCGGCAGCGGCCGTACGGCGGAGGTGATGCGCTTCGACGTCTCCGGCAAGAAGGTCGGCGACGACTCGACCGTGCCCGACAAGCTGTCCGCGATCGAGGAACTGGACGCCTCCGCCGTCGACGTCACCCGCAAGTTCATCTTCCGGCGCAGCGGCAGCTACGGCTGGACCATCAACGGCGACCTGTACCGGCCCGGCCGCGACCTCGCCCGGCCGGCCCTCGGCAGCACCGAGCGGTGGCGCTTCACCTCCGACCTGCACCACCCCGTCCACGTCCACCTCAACCAGTTCCAGGTGCTCAGCCGCAACGGCCGCGACCCGGGCCCGTACGACGGCGGCTGGAAGGACACCGTCGACCTGCGCCCGGCCGAGGCGGTCGAGGTCCTGGTGCGCTTCACCGACTACCAGGGGACGTACATGATGCACTGCCACAACCTGGAGCACGAGGACATGGCGATGATGGCGGACTTCACCGTGCAGTGAGCCGGGGGCCGGGGGGCTTCGTCCGGCGGGCTTCATCCGGTCGGCCGAGTGCCGGAGGGCGCGCGGTGCGCGTTCCGGCACTCGTGGCCTAGCGTCGCGGGGAGACGCACCCCGTCCGCCGTCCGCCGTTTCGTCCTCCCGCCGTCCCCGCCGTCCCGCCGACCGAGGAGCCGCGCATGACCACCCCCGCCGAACGCCGCCGGCACGGCCGGGCCGCCCGTGACCGCGTCTCCCGCTCCGCCCACGGGCGGTGGATCCCCGCCGCCGACCGGCCCGACCCGGTCGAGGTGCTGGTACGCCAGGGCGAGGGCCGGGTCGCCCGGCTGCTGCCGATCCGCTACGGGCGGATGGCCGACACCCCCTTCACCTACCTGCGCGGCGCCGCCGCCGTCATGGCCGCCGACCTCGGCGCCGTCCCCGACACCGGCCTCACCGTCCAACTCTGCGGCGACGCCCACCTGGTGAACTTCGGCTTGTTCGCCTCGCCGGAACGCGCCCTGCTCTTCGACGTCAACGACTTCGATGAGACCCACCCCGGCCCCTTCGAGTGGGACGTCAAACGGCTGGCCGCCAGCATCGCCGTCGCCGCCCGCGACCACGGACAGGACGAGGACCGCGCCCACCGCGCCGCCCGCACCGCCGTCGAGGGCTACGCCACCGCCATGCGCCGCCTCGCCGGGCTCGGCGAACTCGACGTCTGGTACTCCCGGATCGACGCCGGCGACCTGCTGGCGCTGCTCCGCAAACCCCGGCAGCGCAAGCGCGCCGAGGCCGACCTCGCCCAGGCCCGCCGCCGCACCAGCCTGCACGCCTTCGGCAAGCTCACCGAGGAACGCGACGGGCAGCGGCGCATCATCAGCGCGCCACCGCTCATCGAACCGCTGAAGAAGAACGAACTGCGCGACATCGGCAAGGTGTTCAGCGACTACCGGGCCGCCCTCGCCGAGGACCGCCGCGTCCTCCTCGACCGCTACCGCTTCGTCGACGCGGCGATGAAGGTCGTCGGTGTCGGCAGCGTCGGCACCCGCTGCTACATCGTCCTGCTGGAGGGCCGGGACACCCGCGACCCGCTGTTCCTCCAGCTCAAGGAGGCCGGGCGGTCCGTCCTGGAGGACCACCTGCCGCCCACCCGGGTCGACGCCGAGGTCTCCGTCCACCGCGGCGGGCGCCGTGTCGTCACCGGCCAGCACCTCATGCAGGCCGCCGGCGACATCTTCCTCGGCTGGACCGCCGGCCCCGCCGGGCGCCACTTCTACGGCCGCCAACTGCGCGACATGAAGGGCTCGGTCGAGGTCGCCGACCTGGCCCCGTCCGGCCTGCGTGCCTACGCCGACCTGTGCGGCCGCACCCTGGCCCGTGCCCACGCGCGCACCGGCGACCGCCTCGCCATCGCCGGCTACCTGGGCGGCACGGACGCCTTCGCCGAGGCGATCGCCGACTTCTCCGTCCGGTACGCCGACCAGACGGCGCTCGACCACGCCGAACTGGTCGCCGCGATCGACGCCGGCCGGATCACCGCGACCCCGGGCGTCTGAGCTCGGCGCGCCCCCGGGGCAGGGGTGCGGGGGTGCGGGGGTGCGGAAAACGGGTTGCCCCGGCGGGCGCGGTCGGCGTTGGCTGGCCCGCATGACCGAACTGCGCACCGACCGCCTGCTCCTGCGCCCCTGGCGGGCCACCGACCTCGCACCCTGGGCCGCGATGAACGCCGACCCCGAAGTCCGCGAGCACCTCGGGGACGTCCTCACCCGCGAGCAGTGCGACGCCTCGGTGGCGCGCTTCGAGGCCGAGACCGCGGCGCGCGGATACGGCTGGCTGGCCGTCGAGGTGCGCGCCACCGGCGAGTTCGTCGGCCTGGCCGGCCTCGACGAGGTCGACGAGGGCCTGCCCTTCACCGGCGTCGAGATCGGCTGGCGCCTCGCCCGCACCGCCTGGGGCCACGGCTACGCGACCGAGGCGGCCCGCGCCGTCCTCGCCCACGGCTTCGACGCCCTCGGCCTCCCCGAGATCCTCGCCGTCACCACCGCGACCAACCACCGCTCGCAGGCCGTCATGCGCCGCCTCGGCATGACGTCCGACCCCGCCGACGACTTCGAGGACCCGGCCGCCCCCGAGGGCCCGCTGCGGCCCAACGTGCTGTTCCGCCTCCGCCGCGAGCAGCGGGCGGGCTGACGGCGGGCCGGGAACAGGCCGGAAACGGCCTGACGGCAGGCGCGTCCCGCGGCTCGGCGCCGTTGTCAGTGGCGTGTGGTTGGGTGATCCACATGCTGGCGATCGGGGTGCAGGAGAACGACGGGACGCGCCACCTCCGGGTGGAGGCGGCCGAGTTGGCGCGGCTGGTGCGGCGGATCGGCGCGAAGGGCGACCGCTTCCTGGTCGCCCAGCGGATACCGGACCTGCCGGACGTCTTCATCCAGGTGTGGCACGCCGAAGGCGGCGAGTACACGCTCGAACACCGCGACGGCTCCGCCGCCCGGCACTTCGAGGTGCGCACCGACGGTCCCGAGGCGGTCATCGCCGCGATGACGGGCTGGGCGCGGTACGAGCCGGGCTGGGGCGACGGCCTGGACTGGCAGCCGCTCGACCTGGGCCCGCAGCCCGAGCCCGCCCCGCCGCTCGACCTGCCCGCCGAGGACCTGCGGCAGTTGCACGACCGGCTGCGCCTCACCCTGGCCGGCGGCTACACCACCCGCACCGAGCTCGCCGAACTCGCCGAGGACCACCTGGCCTCCGGCGACCACCGCCCGCCCTCCCGCGACCAGGCCGAGCAACTGGCCGACCGGCTCTGGCTGGAGCGCGTCGGCGAGCAGACCGGCTGGATCGGCGAGACCGACCCGGAACGCCTCACCCGGGCCTTCGCCGCCCTGGAGGCGGCCGCCATCACCGCCCGGGAGCACTTCAGCTGCTGCGGTTCCTGCGGCGACGCCGAGATCGCCGCCGCCGGGGCGCCGGACGCCCGCGGCTACGTCTACTTCCATACCCAGTCCACCGACTCCGCCGCCGCCGGCCACGGCCTCGCCCTCCGCTACGGCGGCTTCGATGCCTCCCCGCTGACCACCACCGCCATCGGCCACGAGGTGGCCGCCGCGCTCACCGAGGCCGGCCTGCCCGTCATCTGGAACGCCGACCCCTCCCAAGCGATAGAGATCCGCCCGCTCCTCTGGCGCCGCCGCCTGACCGGGTGAGGCTCGCGGCTCCGACGGGGAGACGGGTGGGTCACGGCACCAGGAGGTGGAGGGCCCCGGGGGCGGCGCTCACGTCGACGGGGAGGGCCGCGATGAACTCGCCGTCGGCGTAGGCGGTGATGGCGGGGGAGTCGATCCGCAGGGATGCGGTGCGGTGGGTGGTGACTTCGGGGTGGGTGGTGTGGGTGCCCTTGAAGAGGGTGGGGAAGAAGCGGGCGATGCGTAGCCGGGGCATGGCGGCGACGAGGGTGAGGTCGAGGAGGCCGTCGTCCGGGAGGGCGTCGGGGCAGATGAGCATGCCGCCGCCGTAGCTGCGGGTGTTGCCGACGGCGGCCAGGGTGAGGTCGCGTTCGATGACGGTGCCGTCGGCGAGGGTGATGCGGAAGGGCAGCGGGCGCAGGTTGGCGAACTCGGCGAGGATGGCCAGGTTGTAGCGCATCCGGCCGCGGGGCCAGCGCAGGCGGTTGGCACGGTCGCTGACCAGCGAGTCGAAGCCGGTGGCGAGGACGGAGCCGTACCAGCGGGTGGTGCCGTCGGCGGCGGTGACCAGGCCGAGGTCGACGGTCCTGGTGCGTCCGGCGGCGACGACGTCGGCGGCGGCTTCGGGGGTGGCGAGCGGGAGGCCGTAGGCACGGGCGTGGTCGTTGCCGGTGCCGGCGGGTATCACGCCGAGCGGGACGGCGGTGCCGGCGACGGCCTGGAGCGCGAGGTTGACCATGCCGTCGCCGCCGACGGCCACGACGGCGTCGACGCCGTCCGCCACGGCCCGCCGGGCGAGGCGGACGGCGTCCTCGGGGTCGCGGCCGGCGTGCCGGTCGACCTGGAGGCCGAGGGCGTGCAGACGGGCGACGGCCCGGTGGGCGGCGGGCGCGGCGTGGCCGGCGCCCGCCGCCGGGTTGCTGAGGACGGCCACTCGCCTGATGGCTCGCGGACCGCCGGTCACGGGATCAGCTTGCCGGGGTTGAGGATGCCCGCCGGGTCGAGTTCGGCCTTGACGGCGCGCAGGATGCGCACGCCGAGCTCGCCGATCTCGTCGCTCATCCAGGGCCGGTGGTCGGCGCCGACGGCGTGGTGGTGGGTGATGGTGCCGCCGGCGGTGACGATGGCGTCGCCGGCGGCGCGCTTGGCGGCGGCCCACCGGGTGAGCGGGTCCTCGCCGAGGGCGGCGACGACGGTGAAGTAGAGCGAGGCGCCGGTCGGGTAGACGTGCGAGATGTGGCAGAGGACGAGGGCGCCGGGCAGGGCGGTGGTGAGGGCCTCGGTGACGGCGGTCCGCAGCTGCGGGAGCCGGCTCCAACTGGTCGCGGTCTCCAGGGTTTCGCAGAGGGCGCCGGCGCTGAGCAGGGAGTCCCGCAGGTAGGGGGCGTTGAAGCGGCCGTGTTCCCAGGCCCGGGCGGGGGCCTCGCCGACAGACGTGGCGCCGGCGGCGAGCAGGGTGTCGCGGGTGAGCCGGTGGCGGGTGGCGACCTGTTCGGCGGTGCCTTCGAAGACGGTGACGGCGAGGCAGCCGGTGATGGCGGGGGCGCCGCCGATCTGTTCGGTCGTGGCGAGGTTGACCATCGTCTCGGCCTCGTCGGAGAGCCGGATGACGGTGGGGCCGGTGCCGGCCTGTTCGACGGCGCGCAGGGCGGCGCTGCCGGTGGCGAAGTCGGGCAGGCTCCAGGCCTCGTAGGCCTTGACGGCGGGCAGCGGGTGAACGCGCAGGCGGACGGCGGTGATGACGCCGAGGGTGCCTTCGGAGCCGAGGAAGAGCTCGCGCAGGTCGGGGCCGGCGGCGGAGGCGGGGGCGCGGCCGAGGTCGAGCACACCGGCGGGGGTGACGACGCGCAGGCCGCGGACCATCTCGTCGAAGCGCCCGTGGCCGGCCGAGTCCTGGCCGGAGGAGCGGGTGGCGGCGAAGCCGCCGAGGGTGGCGTAGCGGAAGCTCTGCGGGTAGTGGCCGAGTTCGTAGCCGCGCTCGGCGAGCAGGGCCTCGGCGGCGGGGCCGGTGAGGCCGGCGCCGAGGACGGCCTCGCCGGAGGTCTCGTCGAGGTCGTGGAGCCGGTCGAGGCGGCGCAGGTCGAGCGAGATGACGGCGGTGAGGCCGCCGCGTTCGGGGTCGAGGCCGCCGACGACGCTGGTGCCGCCGCCGAACGGGACGACGGCGATGCGGCGTTCGGCGCAGAGCGCGAGGACGGCGGCGATCTCCTGCTCGTCGCCGGGCAGCACGACGGCGTCGGGCGCGTCCTGGGGGTCGCGGCTGCGGCGGCGCAGCAGGTCGGGGGTGGACTTGCCGCCGGCGCGGGGGAGCCGGTCGGCGTCGGCGGCGCTGACGTTGGTCTCGCCGACGGCGGCGGCGAGGGCCTTGAGGTCGTCGGCGGCGATCCGCGAGGGGTGCAGGACGACCTCGTCGGCGGCCGGTCCGGGGGTGGCGTCGCCGGTGACGCCGAGGGCGGCGGCGAGCAGTCCCTTGATGTCCGCGGACAGCTCCTTGGCGAGGGCCGGGTCGCCCCAGGCGTCCCACTTCATCGGGGGGAGCGGCAGCGCGGCGCCGGCCGGTCCCGCTTGCGTCTCAGATGCCATGCGTTACAGTTTCACACATCATGTCAAGTAGTAACGCCGAGCCCCCTGGCAGTCCCGCGCGCAGCACCGACGACGCGATCCTGGACGCCGCCGCCGACCTGATCGTCCATCTCGGCGTGCGCCGAACGCAGTTGGCGGAGATCGCCCGCCGCGCCGGGGTCAGCCGGCCGACCGTCTACCGGCGCTGGCCGGACGTCCGGGCGGTGATCGGCGCCCTGCTCACCCGGGAGATCCGGGCCACCCGGGAGGGCGTCGCCCTGACCCTCGGGGGCGACGGCGCCCCGATCGGCCGGGAGGCCTTCGTGGACGGGGTCGTCGAGGTGGCCGTCCGGCTGCGGGACCACCCGGTGCTCGGCGCGCTGCTGCGCTCCGCCGACTCCGACCTGCTGCTGGAATACGTCGTCGAGCGGCTCGGCACCAGCCAGCGCGGCCTGCTGGAGGCGCTGCGGGCCGGCATCGAGCAGGGGCAGGCGCACGGTTCGATCCGGTCAGGGGAGCCGGTCGAACTGGCCGCCATGGTTCTGCTGATCGCCCAGTCCACCGTCCAGTCGCACCGCATGGTCGCCTCCCTGCTGCCGGAGGCCGCCTGGCGGCGCGAACTGACCAGAGCACTGAACGGATACCTCGCGCCATGACCTCGACGCCCGCCGGATCCTCCGCCGCTCGCTCCGCCGCTCCTTACGCCGGCTCCAGCCGACTCGACGCCGGCCGGCGCCGGGCGGAACTCGAAGCGCTGGGGGACCGCCCGCGGGTCGACCTGCTGGTGATCGGCGGCGGCGTCACCGGCGCCGGGGTGGCCCTGGACGCCGCCTCGCGCGGGCTGCGCACGGTGCTGGTCGAGTCCCGCGACCTGGCGTTCGGCACCAGCCGCTGGAGCTCCAAGCTGGTGCACGGCGGCCTGCGCTACCTCGCCTCCGGGCGGATCGGGGTGGCCCGGGAGAGCGCGATCGAGCGCGGCGTGCTGATGACCCGCACCGCCCCGCACCTGATCCGCGCGCTGCCCCAACTGGTGCCGCTGCTTCCGGGGTTGCTGCGCCCCGGGCAGGCCTCGCTGATCCGGGTGGGCTTCCACGCCGGGGACGCGCTGCGGCTCAGTGCCGGGACGCCGGGCGCGCTGCTGCCCCGGGTGCGCCGGATCGACGCCGCGCGGACGCGGCAGCTGGTGCCGGGCGTGCGGACCGCCGGACTGTCCGGCGCGCTGGTCGCGCACGACGGCCAACTCGTGGACGACGCCCGGCTGGTGGTGGCGCTGGCGCGGACCGCGGCGCAGTACGGCGCCACCGTGCTGACCAGGGTGCGGGCGGAGTCCGTGACGGGCGGCTGCGCCCGGCTCACCGACACCGTCACCGGGCAGTCGCTGACCGTCGAGGCCGGCGCGGTGGTCAACGCCACCGGCGTCTGGGCGGGCGAGGTGGACCCGTCGATCAGGCTGCGCCCCAGCCGGGGCACCCACCTCCTGGTGGACGCCGCCGCGCTCGGCCACCCGACCGCGGCGCTCACCGTGCCGGTGCCCGGTTCGACCAGCCGCTTCGTCTTCGCGCTGCCCCAGCAGCTCGGCCGGGTGGCGATCGGGCTGACCGACGAGGACGCGCCCGGTCCGATCCCGGACGAGCCGCAGCCCGCCGAGGGGGAGCTCGCCTTCCTGCTCGACACCGTCAACGCCGCCCTGAGCACCGCGCTGACCAGGGCGGACGTGCGCGGCGCGTACGCGGGGCTGCGGCCGCTGATCGACACCGGGGGCGGCAGCACCGCCGACATCTCCCGGGAGCACGCGGTGCTGGAGTCGCCGTCCGGGCTGGTCACGGTGGTCGGCGGCAAGCTCACCACCTACCGGCGGATGGCCGAGGACGCGGTGGACGCCGCCGTCCGGCTGCGCGGCCTGCCGGCCCGGGCCTGCTGGACGGCCCGCCTGCCGCTGGTCGGGGCCCCGACCCACCGGGACAGCCGTCCGCTCCCGGCGGGCGCCGTGCCCGGCTCGCTGCTCGCCCGCTACGGCGGATCGTCCCAGGAGGTGGTGGCCGCCGGGGAGTTGACGCCGATCGCGGAAGGCCTGGACGTGACGCGCGCCGAGGTCGCCTACGCCGTCACGCACGAGGGCGCGCTGGACGTCGCCGACGTGCTCGACCGCCGGACCAGGATCGGTCTGGTCGCCGAGGACGCCGAGCGGGCCCGCAAGGCGATCGAGGAGATCGTGACGGAGGTCCGGGACGGCAGCCGGGAAGGCTAGGGAAGGCTGGGGAAGGCTGGGGAGGGCTGGGGAAGGCTAGGGGAACGGCACCAGGTCGGGTTCGACCCAGGTGGTGCGGGCCTGGTCGCTCGTGAGGGTCTCGGGGCGGTAGTGGCGGGCGAGCAGGTTCTTGTCGAGCAGCTCGGGGTGACGGGCGGCGAAGTCCTCGAAGTCGGTTGCGGCGTCGGCGTGGTGGGCCACCAGTTCCATCCAGGCCCGGGTCATGGTGACGTGGAACTTCTGCGGCGCCCCGGCCTTGGCGGCGGTGCGGCGGATGCCGTCGCCGACCAGGTCGAGGGCGGTGGCGCTGCCGTGGCGGCGGACGGCGAGCCAGCTGAGCCGGACGTGCTGACGGTGGCCGAAGCGGTCTGCGCCGGCCATCACCTCGCGCAGCAACTCGCCGAAGGGGTCGGGGGTTTCGGGAGTTTCGGGGGAGTTCATGAGGAGGCCTTCGTCAGGGCCCGGAGGGTGGCGTGGAAGCCGTCCACCTGGGCGGGGGAGAGGTTGCCGAGTGCGCGGCGTTCGAGGTCGGCGACGGTCTGCCGGATGGTGTCGGCGGTGATTCGGCCGGTGGGGGTGAGCTCGATCAGTACCGAGCGGCGGTCCCCGGCGCGGGTGCCGCGGGTGATGTGGCCGCGGCGTTCCAGGCGGTCCAGGACGCCGGTCAGCGTGGTCGGCCGGGTGCCGACGGCGGTGCCGAGCTCGGAGACCGTCCGGCCGCGCCCGTCGGCGAGGTTGGCGAGGGCGTTGATCTCGGAGGCGGTCAGGTCGAGGTCGACCAGCTCGGTGGCGAGCAGGTGGAGCGTGGCGTGGGTCGCGCGCTGGAGCGCGAGCAGTGCGGACTGCTCGCCGGACGCTTCGGTTTCGAACTTCACGTTTTCGGATAGTACGGTTTCGTACTATCGGCGGGCAAGTCGCCCGGGAGGCGGCGCTCAGCGCGCCGCGCGCTCCGGCATCGGGTGCTCGGCTCCCGCGACCTCCAGGACGCAGGAGTACGGGTGCTCGGCCGCGCCCGTGCGGTCCAGCCGTACCGAGAGCGGCAGCGGCGGCTCCTCGGCGAGTTGGGCGGCGAGCGTCAGCGGGTAGACGCCGTGCCCGTGGACGCGGTGGAAGGCGCATTCCTTGCCGTCCACCAGCAGCTCGGTCTCGGTGATCCAGCCGGAGCGGACGTTGACGGTGACCGAGTGCCCGGCCTGGTCGAAGTGGAAGCTGTACCGCTGGCGCATGGGGAACCTCCCGCGCGGGGGCCGCCGGTCGGGGCGGACCAGGGGATCCACCGCCAGTCTAGGGTGGCCACCGGGCCTCGGCCCGGCGGGTGCGGCGGCCGGGGTGGCGGGTGGTTCCCGGTGGAGCCCCTGAGAAATTCCCGGGGTGGGGCCCGACCGCAGGTGGATTCCCGTGATCTCTACAGTGTTGTAGATTCGTCCGCAGGGAGAGATCGAGGAGGGCATTGTGGGAGTTTCGCTGGCCAAGGGCGGCAACGTCTCGTTGAGCAAGGAGGCGCCCGGTCTGAGCGCCGTGATCGTGGGTCTCGGCTGGGACGTGCGCACCACCACTGGCGCCGACTACGACCTGGACGCCAGCGCGCTGCTCTGCAACGCGCTCGGCAAGGTGGTCTCGGACCAGCACTTCGTCTTCTTCAACAACCTGCGCAGCCCCGATGGTTCGGTCGAGCACAGCGGCGACAACCTGACCGGTGGCGGCGACGGCGACGACGAGCAGATCAAGGTCGACCTGGCGCGGGTGCCAGCCGACGTGGCGAAGGTGGTCTTCCCGGTGTCGATCTACGACGCCGACGCCCGGCTGCAGAGCTTCGGGCAGGTCCGCAACGCGTTCATCCGGGTGCTGAACCAGGCCAACGGCCAGGAGATCGCCCGTTACGACCTCAGCGAGGACGCGTCCACCGAGACCGCGATGGTCTTCGGCGAGCTGTACCGCAACGGCGCGGAGTGGAAGTTCCGCGCCATAGGGCAGGGTTACGCCTCCGGTCTGCGCGGCATCGCGACCGACTACGGCGTCAACGTCTGATCGCGGCAGGTGAATCGCAGCAGGTGATCTGACGGGGTTTCGGCGGCCACGGGCCTGTGCGGCCCACGCTCACTCGGGACGCCCGAGGGCGTGGCCGCCGAAACCCCCGCTGCCGGTGAGCTGGCCGTGCCACCAGGCGACCATCCCCGGCTCGTCCATGGTCGACCAGTCCGGTGCGGCGGCGACCTGCTCCCGGCCGAGCCGTCGGCCCAGTTCCACCAGCTCCCGCCCGACCACGCCCCGCTCCTGGTCGTACGCGGCCAGCACGGACGGCCAGGAGTCGCCGTGCGCGGCGGCGGCCCGCCCGGCCTGCTCGAAGGCGTGCGCGTCCTGCAAGGCCTTCACCGCGCCGCTGGTGTTGTGCGGGCGGACGACGGTGGCCGCGTCCCCGCCGAGGAGCAGCCGGCCGGCCGTGCGGCGCGGGGTCTCCAGGTCGTAGACGGGCTGGAGGAAGGTCCGCTCGCGCGGGGTGAGGGTGACCAGGGCGGCCCAGTACGGCGGCAGGTGCCGTTCGGCGAGCTGGCGCAGGTCGTCCAGCTGCCCGTCGGTGAGGGTGCCCGCCGGGATGCTGGTCGGGCCGTCGAGGCGCAGCCAGGCGGGAGTGGGCGCGTAGAAGACCCAGTTCACCTGGGTGCTGCCGGGGGTGAGCCCGGGGATGCGGTAGATCACGACCTGGCCGCCGGGGTAGCAGACGGTGGCGCACTCGTCCTCCGGCCAGGCCGCGGCGCCGCCGGGCAGCTCCGCCAGCAGTGCGGCGTCGTAGCTGCCGCGCCAGCACACGTACCCGGCGTATTCGGGCCGGGCCTGCGGGCAGACCGCCGCGCGGACCACCGAGCGGTAGCCGTCGGCGCCGATCACCAGGTCGTGCGGTTCGCGGGTGCCGTCGGGGCCGGCCGTCCAGGCGCCGTCCTGGTCGGTGCCGGCCGCGGTGACGGTGTGGCCTTGCCGGAACTCGATCCGGTCGGGGGTGCGTTCGCGCAGGGCCTGCCAGAGGACGGCCCAGTGGTGGGAGTGGAACGGCATCGGCTGGTTCCAGAGCACCCGCCCGCGCCCGTCCGGTCCGTCGCCGCCGCGGTCCTCGGCCGTCTCCCGGGTGACCCAGCGGCGGACGGTGAGGCGGTGGCGGCGGACGCCGTCGTGGAGGTGGCCGGCGCGGACCAGTTCGTCGAAGCGGTCGTCGTTGATGCAGATCCCGACGCCGCGGTCCTCCAGCTGGCCCTCGCTGCGTTCCAGGACCACGATCCGGTCCGCTCCCAGCCGGGCGGCGGCCCCGGCGAAGGCGCTTCCGGCGATGCTGCCGCCGATCACGGCTATCGAGCTATCCCGCATGGCGGTCCTCTCCCAGCTGCCCACACTACCGATCTGACAATACGCGGATCATGTCCGCGAGTTGGTGGGAACCGGCAGAGCGCGGGGCCCCGGCCCGCGACCCCGTTATGCAACTAGTTGCACATCGAGCCACCGTCCCCTACCCTGCGGTAACAACGACCCCCGCCGCCCCCAGGAGACGTCGATGAGCGCGTCGATGAGCACCACCCCCGGCAGCAGCCGCTACCCGCACCTGCTCAGCCCGCTCGACCTCGGCTTCACCACCCTGCCCAACCGCGTCGTCATGGGCTCCATGCACGTCGGCCTGGAGGAGGCCCCCGACGGCTACCGGCGGATGGCCGCCTTCTACGCCGAACGGGCCCGCGGCGGCGTCGGCCTCATCGTCACCGGCGGCATCGCCCCCAACGAGGCCGGGCGCCCCTGGGAGGGCGGCGCGATGCTCACCACCGAGGCCGAAGCCGACCGCCACCGCGTCGTCACCGACGCCGTGCACGCCGCCGGCGGGAAGATCGCCCTGCAGATCCTGCACTTCGGCCGCTACGCCTACCACCGCGACCTGGTCGCCCCCAGCGCGCTCCAGGCCCCGATCAGCCCCTTCGTCCCGCACGAGCTCACCGCCGCACAGGTCGAGCAGACCATCGAGGACTTCGTCCGCTGCGCCGAACTCGCCCGCCGCGCCGGGTACGACGGCGTCGAGGTCATGGGCTCCGAGGGCTACCTGATCAACGAGTTCGTCGTCGCCGCCACCAACCGGCGCGAGGACGAGTGGGGCGGCCCGTACGAGCGCCGGATGCGCTTCCCGGTGGAGATCGTCCGCCGCGTCCGCGAGCGGATCGGCGAGGACTTCATCATCGTCTACCGCCTCTCCATGCTCGACCTGGTACCCGGCGGCTCCACCCTCGACGAGGTCGTCCGCCTCGCCCAGGCCGTCGAGGCCGCCGGGGCGACCATCATCAACACCGGCATCGGCTGGCACGAGGCCCGCATCCCCACCATCGCCATCTCCGTGCCGCGTGGCGCCTTCGCCTGGGCGACCAGGAAGGTGATGGGCACGGTCAACATCCCGCTGGTCACCACCAACCGCATCAACACCCCGGAAATCGCCGAGCAGTTGCTCGCCGACGGCTGCGCCGACCTGGTCTCGCTGGCCCGCCCGCTGCTCGCCGACGCCGACTTCGTCGCCAAGGCGGAAGACGGCCGCGCCGACGCCATCAACACCTGCATCGGCTGCAACCAGGCCTGCCTCGACCACACCTTCAGCGGCCTGATCACCTCCTGCCTGGTCAACCCGCGCGCCTGCCACGAGACCGAACTCGTGCTCGCGCCCACCAGGTTGCGCAAGCGCATCGGCGTCGTCGGAGCCGGACCGGCCGGGCTCGCCTTCGCCGTCTCCGCCGCCGAACGCGGCCACGACGTCACCCTGTTCGACTCCGCCGCGGCGATCGGCGGGCAGCTGAACACCGCCCGACTCGTCCCCGGCAAGGAGGAGTTCGACGAGACGCTGCGCTACTACCGCACCCGGCTCGCCGAGTTGGCCGTCACCCAGCGCCTCGGCACCACCGCCACCGCCGACCAGCTCGCCGCCGAGAACTTCGACGAACTCGTCCTCGCCACCGGCGTCACCCCGCGAACCCCCGCCGACCTCCCAGGAGTTGACCACCCCAGCGTGCTCGGCTACCTCGACGTCCTGCGCGGCGGCGCCCCCGTCGGCGAGCGGGTCGCCATCCTCGGCGCGGGCGGCATCGGCTTCGACGTGGCCGGCTTCCTCACCGACCCGGGCGACGCGGCCAGCCTCGACCCGGCCGTGTTCCAGGCCAAGTGGGGCATCGACCCGGAGTACCGCGAGCGCGGCGGACTGCGCCGCCCCGAGCGGCCCGCACCGCCGCGCGCCGTCCACCTGCTCCAGCGCAAGACCAGCAAGGTCGGGGCCGGGCTCGGCAAGACCACCGGCTGGATCCACCGCACCGAGCTCCGACACCGCGGCGTCACCATGGTCGCCGGCGCGACGTACGACCTGATCGACGACGCCGGCCTGCACTTCACCGTCGACGGCGAGCGCCAACTGCTGCCCGTGGACACCGTGGTGCTCTGCACCGGCCAGGAGCCGCGCCGAGACCTGTACGAGGCGCTGCGCGAGCGCGGCCTGGAGGCCCACCTGATCGGCGGCGCCGACGTCGCCGCCGAACTCGACGCCAAGCGGGCCATCAAGCAGGGCACCGAACTGGCCGCCGCGATCTGACCCTTCCTTTCGCGCTGGGTCCTGTTCGGCCGGACAGGACCTGGGCACGCCTTGGGCACGCCCTAGGATCGACGGCATGTCGCTGCCGCACGCCATCCTCACCGCCCTGCTGGAGAAACCGTCCTCGGGGCTGGAGCTGACCCGGCGCTTCGACAAGTCGATCGGCTTCTTCTGGCCCGCCACCCACCAGCAGATCTACCGCGAACTGGGCCGGCTGGAGGCCTCCGGACAGATCCGGGCCCTCCGGCCGTCCGGCCCCGTCCGCGGACAGAAGAAGGAGTACGAGGTCCTGCCCGAGGGCCGCGCCGAACTCGCCCGCTGGACGGCCGAGGGCGCCGCGCCGCGCGCCGTCCGCGAACCGCTGCTGCTACGGCTGCGCGCCGCCGCGGTGGTCGGTACGGACGGCCTGGCGGCCGAGGTGCGGCGGCACCTGGCGTTGCATCGCGCGCAGTTGGACGACTACCGGGAGATCGAGCGGCACGACTTCCCGGCCGAGACGACGGCCGGGGAGAACCGCCTCCAGCACGCCGTGCTGCGGGCGGGCATCGGGCTGGAGGCCTTCTGGGTGCAGTGGCTCGCCGAAACCCTCGAAACCCTCGAAGCGCTCGAAACCCCCGAAACCCCCGAAGCGCTCGAAACCCCCGAAACCCCCGAAGCGCTCGAAACCCCCGAAACCCCCGAAGCGCTCGAAACCCCCGGACCGCTTCCGCCGGACCAGCCGGACCAGCCGGACCAGGGGGCCTGACCTGCGGTGATCCGCGCCCGCGAGCCCCGTATCAGGCCCGGTGGGACACTGGTGCCTGTCCCTGCCCGCACTCTCGACCGGGGGGCCCGCATGTCCCACCCGAAGCCGCTCCACGCCCTCGCCGCCGCCGCCCTCGCCGCGGCGGTCGCCTTGGGCCCGGCCCACCTCGCCGCGGCCGCGACGCCCGGCCAGCCCGCCCAGGGCCTGCCCACCTCCGAGCAACTCACCGCGGCCCTGCTCACCGTCGACGACATCGGCCCAGGCTTCACCCAGGTCTCCAGCACGGCCAGCCCCAGCGCCGGCCCCAGTACGATGCCGTCCCCGGCCAACGACTGCGACGCCCTCAGCGACCTGATCAACATGCACACCGGCATCCCCGGCCCCGAGACCCCGCACGCCGAGGCCGAACTGGACGGCCCGGGCGGCAACCCGATGGTGACCGAGTCCCTCACCGCCGAGGACGCGGGAAAGCTCACCACCGACCTCGACGCCGCCACCGCGGCCCTCAAGAGCTGCCACACCATCACCTTCAGCGCCGGCACCAACGACTCGGTGACCTTCACCGTCACCCCGGTCACCCTCGGCGACCGCCAGGACGCGTCCGCCGTCCGCCTCGACGGCACCCTGGCCGGCGTTCAGCTGAACGCCTTCGTCGGCGTCGAGCGCTTCGGCACCGTCGGCATGGCCTTCGGCTTCTTCCAGCGCGGCGGCGACTCCTCCCAACTGGCCTCCTTCCAGTACCGCGCCGCCGTCGCCAAGGTCCAGCGCGCCCTCGGCGCCACCGCTGGCAGCACCACCCCGCCCACCGCTACGGCCCCCGTCACCCAGGGCACCTCGGTCTGAGCCGGACAACGCGACGGCCCCCGTCGAGCACGGAGCTCGACGGGGGCCGCGGCGTGGGCTGTATCGGGCGGGTGCGAGCCGGCGGTGTCGGCCGGTCAGGCGCTGATGCGCCGCCGGTTTCGAGCCGGGGCCGGCGCCTGGATCGGGGTGCGGCCGGCGAGGCGGCAGCCGAGGCAGTGGGGGTGGCCCTGGCGGCCGGCCGGGTCGGGGGTGCGCCACTGCCGGTGGGCGGGCGGGCGCGGGCCGGTGGGTTTGCCCCAGCCGGCGAGGTGGAGCAGCCAGCCGGCGGGCGCGCCGAGGGCGGTGAGGATCCCGCCGGCCCAGAGCCCGGCGGCCGAGCCGAGGACGAGGGCCGCGCCCGCGACGGTGAAGCCGAGGATCGCGATGACGGAGCCGGTCCAGCCGGCGATGGTGTGCCCCATGTCGTGGTCGCCGTGTGCGCTCATTGCTCCTCGTTTGGTGTGATGGGCGGGTCGGGATGGACGGGTCGGCCGTTTATCTCACGAGCTAAGTAACTTAGATGCTAAGGAGATATCGAGTGAAGGGCAAGCCGCGCCCCCGGGCGACGCCCGAGCAGGCGCTCTACGCGATGGACCGGATGATCGCGCTGGCGCAGTTCGGCCAGCAGGACATCGCCGCCCGGCTCGGCCTCAACGTCACCGACCTGACCTGCCTCGGCTTCGTCATCGAGGCCGCGATGGCCGGGGAACCGCTGGCCGCCGGCGACCTCGCCGAGCGCGCGCAGCTGACCACCGGCGCCGTGACCGGCGTGCTCAACCGGCTGGAGAAGACCGGCTACGCCCGCCGCGAGGCCGACCCGGCCGACCGTCGGCGCGTCCGCGTGGTGATGGCGGAGGACGCGCAGCAGCGCATCCTCCAGGTCTACGGCCCGTTCTACGAGCGGATCGGCGCGCTGTTCGCCGACTACACGCCGGACGAGACCGCGGTGATCGCCGACTGGTTCACCCGGGCCAAGGGGGTGCTGCGGGAGTCGCTGGACGAGATCCGGGCCGAAACGCCGTAGCGGCCGACCCCGGGGAGGGGACGGCCGCCACGGTCTCGGAGCAGCGTCTCGGTGCAGCGTCGTGGAGCAGCGTCGCGGGGCGACGTCTTGGTGCAGCGCCTCAGGCCGGCGTCTCAGGGCAGGTACGTCACCTCGGGGAAGGCCGTGGACGGGCCGTCGAGGAGGCGGCTGGGGCGGTGCCGCAGGTGCAGGTCGAAGAAGGCCACCGGGTACGCCTGCTGGATCTTCACCGCGCGGGCCGGGTCGAGGGTGCCGATCATGTCCCGGACCTGTTCGTCGGTCAGGCCGAGGAGCTTGGCGGCCTGCGGGATCAGCACCTGGTCGTCGCCGTACGAGACGTGCACCGCGCCCTGGGCCTGGACGTCGAGCCGCCAGCCGCGCAGGTGCGGCCAGAACTCGGCGACGGCCGGCTGGCCGGCCCGGGTGAACGCGGCGGTCATCATCATGAACGGCCGGTCCAGGTCGGTGGTGATGGTCGGCTGCATCGGGCCGTCCAGGCTCAGCCCGGCGCGGACGCGCCGGTCGGCGAGCATGGTGTAGGCGGTGGCCGTGCCGCCCTTGGACCAGCCGAACATGCCGATCCGGTCCGGGTCGAGGGCGTGCAGCAGGCCGGCGGGCAGCGGCCTGCCGTCGGTGTCGGGGTTGCGCCCGGCGGCGAGGGCGTCGACCTGGTCGAGGAGGAAGCGGATGTCCGCGGCGAAGTCCTTCGGCCCCATCGGGATGCTCCGGTCCGGGGTGAGGACCAGGCCGTCGGGGAACTCGGTGATCGCGTCGCGGGTGTGGTCGACGGTGATCACCACATAGCCGTGGCTGGCGAGTTCCTGGACCATCACGGTGTGGTCGGCGCGGTGGCTGTGCGCGCCGTGCGAGTAGACGACGACGGGCAGGCGGCGGCCCGCGCGGTGGACCGGGGCGCCCACGCGGCCGGAGGTGAGCGGGGCGAGGGCGGGGTCGATGGCGAAGCCCGTGTCCGCGAGGAACGCCCGCAGTGCGCCGTCGGCCATCCAGGGCGCGAGCGGGTACTCCCCGGCCTCGCGGGCGGGGTACCAGACGCTCGCCATCAGCTCGCGGAACCGACCCGGGCCGGCCAGCGGGTCCGGGCGGGAGGCGTCGAGCAGGTGCAGCGGGACGGTGCCCACGGGGTGCGGCCCGGTGGGCTCGGGCAGGGTGAGCCGCGCCGGGCCGCCGGCGGCGGTGGCGGCGGACCCGGGGGTGGCGGCCCTGCCCGTTGCCCACGCGGGGCGGGCGAGGGCGAGCGGTGCGGCGGCCCCGGTGGCTCCGGCGGCCAGTGCGGCCCCCAGCAGGCGGCGGCGCGTCATGGCGTGTCGGCTCGTGAACGGCGTGGTGGTCATGGGCCCTCCCTGGGTGTGCTGGACAGAACCGGGCCGAGGCGCACGGTCTTCGCAGGTGCGGCCGTCGTTCGACACCGGACGGCCGGGGAAGCGCCCCTGACAGACCGTCCGATGGATCTCCGTGCACCTGAACGGAAGGCTGTCATCGCGGCGTACCCGGCCACATCCGACCACCGGATGACGGTGCGGGGGCGCGCATTGGCCCGGGGGTTTACATCCGTGGGCTGATGCGGCGGCGTGCCGGGGCGGGGTGGCGCATAGCGTTCACGCTCAATCCAATGCAACGGGCGACGTGACTGACGTTGCGTTAAATCCGTAACTGTTGCAACGATAATGAGGTTTTGACCTGCGATGATGCTGATTGTGCGCAACATGCCTGTTGCCGTGAAGCGTGAAGGCAACGTAGCGTTTCCGTTGTCAGAAAGAACGAGCCACAGGAGAGCATCATGCAGAAGTTCGCCACCCCCGCCCCGGTCTCCGCCGTCCTCGACATCCCCGCCGGGCGCATCCGGTTCATCGCCGCCGACCGGGCCGACACCACGGTCGAGGTCCTGCCCGCCGACGCCTCGAAGAGCCGCGACGTGAAGGCGGCGGAGCGGACCACCGTCGAGTACGCCGACGGCGTCCTGCGAATCGAGGCGGCGGCGGCCGAGAACCGGATCCTCGGCCAGTCCGGCACCGTCGAGGTGACCGTCCAACTGCCCGCCGGCTCCCGCATCCAGGCGAAGACGGCCAGCGCCGAACTCCGGGGCGTCGGACGCCTCGGCGACGTCACCTTCGAAGGCGCGCAGGCCTCGGTCAAGCTCGACGAGACCGCCGGCGTCCACCTCGCAGTCCTCGCCGGCGACATCTCCGTCGGCCGCCTCGACGGCCCCGCCGAGATCACCACCGCCAAGGGCGACATCCACATCACCGAAGCCGTGCACGGCACGATCACGCTGCGCACCGAGGCCGGCGACGTGTCCGTCGGCGCGGCCCGCGGCGTCTCCGCCTCCCTGGACGCCGGCACCACCTACGGCCGGATCCACAACACGCTCAAGAACACCGACGGCGCCGCCGCCGGCCTGAGCATCCACGCGACCACCGCCTACGGCGACATCACCGCCCGCAGCCTCTGAAGCCCCAGCCCCAGCCCGCACCCGCACACTCCGATCGCGAGACAAGGAACAACCATGAGTGAATCCCGCTACGCCGCCGAGATCGCCGCCGAGGACGCCGCCGGGCAGGATCGCCCGGAGCTCCAGCAAGCCATCCAGGAGTTCGTCGACGCCGGTTTCGCCGGGATACAGCTGCGCGTGCACGACGAGCACGGGGAGTGGGTCGGCAGCGCCGGGGTGCGCAAGCTGGGCGAGGCCGCGAAGCCGTCGGTGGACGGGAAGTTCTGGGTGGGCAGCACCACCAAGACCTTCGTCGCGACCCTGGTGCTGCACCTGGTGGCCGACGGCGCGACCGGGCTGGACACCCCGGTGGCCGACCACCTGCCGCAGTTCGGGCTGGACCGGCGGATCACCGTGCGGATGTTGCTCCAGCACACCAGCGGCCTGGCCAGCTACACCGGAGACCTCGAACCCGACGGGACGTTCGTGCCGGGGATCCCCGCGATGGGCAAGGAGTGGGTGGACAACCGGTTCCACAGCTACCGGCCCGAGGAACTCGTGCAGTTCGCCCTGTCCAAGCCGGCACGGTTCGAGCCGGGCACCGACCAGAGCTACTCCAACACCAACTACACGCTGGCCGTGCTCCTGATCGAGCAGGCCGCCGGCCGCCCGTACGCCGAGGAGATGCAGCGGCGGATCCTTCGGCCGCTCGGACTGCGGGACACCATGGTGCCGGGCGACTCGCCGGAGCTCCCCGCGCCGCACGCCCACGGCTACTACCGCTACCAGGACGGCGACCAGTGGAAGGTGGTCGACGTCGCCCGCCAGAACCTCTCCCTCCTGGTCGGCGCCGGCGACCTGATCTCGACCACCCGGGACCTCCACACGTTCTTCGCCGCACTCCTGGGCGGCAAGCTCCTGCCCGCCCCCCTGCTGGACGAGATGCGCACGCCGCACGGGATGCTCGGCTACGGCCTGGGCCTGTTCGTCCAGGACCTCGGCCCCGACGGCGGCACCATCGTCCACCACAACGGCGGCGCCCCCGGCGGCTACGGGGCACTGATGATCGGCACCCCCGACGGCAGCAAGACCCTGACCGCCGGGCTCACCACCGGCGACTCCGCATCCGACCCGGCACAGGAGTTCCCGAAGGCACTGGACCGGCTCATCAAGGCGGTGTTCGGCAGCGGCAGCGGTGTGCGGGCCGAAGGCTGACGGCCTGCGGTTTCGGCGCGGCGAGTGGGAAGTCGACGGGCCCGACTTCCCACTCCGTTCGTTGAAGGGGTGGTGCCCCGGCGCGCAGCGGTGGTGGGGCAGGAGTGAAGCGCGAAGCCGCGCTCCGCGATGGTGAAGCGGCGTGGCGTAATGAAGCCCATCGAAACTCAAGTACATTGCACTGCCGATAAATTGACGCTGAGTCAAATATCGAGTAGCGGTGATGCCCTGGGCGTAGCGGCTCGGGCGTCCGAGGGGGCCTCCGTCGGCCCGGGGAAAACCACGGTGCCCTGGACATGTGCCGACCATGGATTCGGTGAGCACTCAGCATGCTGCCCCGAATGCGGAGGGTTGGCCCGCGCTTCCGCGCGGCGAGCCGTCGGGGGTCCGTCGGGGGATGACGGCCAATCGGCGGATGGGTGGGCGGAGTGCGGGTGTCGTCGGGCCGGTGCCGGGTGGGGGCTGCTACCAACGGTCCCATGTCCCATCACCTCAGTGGCCCCAACCTCCGCTCGCCCCGAGGCGACTCGCGGCTCGACCTGACCGACGTGTTCGCCTTCCCGGCCGCCGATGCGCCCGGCCGGACCGTCCTGATCATGAACGCGAACCCCTACGCTCCCACCCAGGCGGCCGAGTTCCACCCCGACGCCGTGTACCGCATCAACATCGACACCGACGGCGACCACCGCGCCGACGTCGCCTACTCCTTCACCTTCTCCGCCCCCACCCACACCGGCGCCCAGACCGTCACCGTCCACCGGGCGACCGGCGCCGCCGCGCAGAAGCACGAGCCCACCGGGGACGTCCTGTTCTCCGAAGCCCCGGTCGCCTTCGGGGACGCGCCCGACGTCATCGAGGCGAACGGCCGCAAGCTCTCCGTCGGCCTGCGCAGCGATCCCTTTTTCGCCGACCTCGAAGGGATCGTCAACGACTTCACCTGGACCGGCAAGGACGCCATGGCCGATGCCAACGTCTTCGGCATCGCCCTCGAAGTCCCCGACACCGACCTCGGCCCCGACCCGACGATCGGCGTCTGGGCCCGGGTCAGCCTCCGCCAGGACGGCCGGCTCGTCTCCGTCGACCGTGGCGCGCACCCCTCCCTCACCGCCTACTTCAACAAGGAGGAGGTGAAGGACGCGTACAACGCGGGTGAGCCGGCCGACGACTGGGACACCTACCGCGAGGCCTGGACGGCCGTCCTCCAGCACACCGGGGACTACACCACCGAGGCCGCCACCGAGACCCTCAAGCTCGTCCTCCCGGACATCCTCCGCTACGACCGCTCCCGCCCCGCCGCCTACCCCAACGGTCGCACCCTCGTCGACGACGTGACCTCGGCCCGCCTCACCATGGTCTCCGGCGGCAAGATCACCAGCGACCACATCCCCCCGCACACCGACGTCCTCCCCGTCTTCCCGCACCTCGGCCACCCGCACCCCGTCAAGTAGCGAGTCAAGTAGCCGGACGACAAAGCGGCGGTCAAGAATCCTTGACCGCCGCTTCGCACTTCCCGCCGTGATCACGTGTCAGGCTGTGCGCCCCCGCCCGGCAATGAGGAGGTCCGGTGAACCGCGCGCGCCCACTGATCGAGGACTTCCCCGCCCACCCGGACGGCGACCCGGCCGGCGCCCTCGCCCGCGCCGTCCGCGAGCGCCGCACCGCCCTCGGCCTCTCCATCGCGGACCTCGCCAAGCGCGCCGACCTCACCGACGCCCAGGTCCGCGCCATCGAAGCCGGCCACGCCGCCCCCACCCTCCCCCTCCTCACCGCCCTCTCCCGGGCGCTGAACGCGGAGGTGTGAGGGCTCAGGACGGGACCGATCGGGAAGTACGCGAGCGCCCAGGGACTGCGCCTCTTCTGCATGATTCCCCCCAGTTGTGTTGTGCGTAGGGACGCCATCCGAAGCTCGGATGGCGCCCCTACAGATGGTGTAGCGGATCAGGCTGTCCGTCCGATGACGCTCTTCTCCCAATCCGAGAGATCGTCGGCGAATCGGCGCCGATCGACCCAGGTCCCTTCGGGCAGGGACACCCGCAGGACCAGTTGCCGCCCGAACCGCGTGGGCGAGAGGTCGACCTCACCCCGTGCCACCAGGTCCACGAAATCCAGGACCCGATGGGCGGGGACGCCGTCGAACACGTAGTCCTCGTAGAGAACTCTGGCTTCGCCGAGGTCTTCCCTCAACATCACCAGATACTCGTGCCCGGACAGGGCCTCCAGATGAAGGTCGACCAGCCTCGGCTCGGCCGCGACCTCGACCGCCTCGATCCCGGCGAACCGCCCGGACCGCTGGGCCGCCGCCACGAGATCCTCCACCGAGTACCCCGGGGGTAGTCCTTCCTGTCCCATCCAACTGCCTCCACTCTGCAGGTCGATTCCCGCTCTACCAGGCGTGTCCAGTGACACGGTGACCGGCCACGGCAGAACGTGGAACGGCCCCCGCGACCGGCTCTCGGCCGATCGCGGGGGCCGGGGGCTCCCTCAGTTCGGTGCTACGCCGCGAGCGGCCGCAGCGCCACCTCCCAGGCCCGGAACTTCAGCCGGAGCGTGGAGGAGAGGATCTCGAACACCGGTGGCAGGTCGGCCCCGTACTCGTAGTACGTGACAGTGTCGATCCCGTCCGGTTCCTCCGGAGGGTCACCCTGCCAGCCGTCCGAGCTCACCGCGGTCTGCTGCATGACCAGTTCGCCGGCGTCGTGGAACTCCAGCGCGAAGCGACCACGGGTCGGGTGCCTGAACTCCAGGCTCACCGTCGCCTTGGGGTAGCCCACCAGGGCGACGCCGTGAAGCTCGCAGTCGTTGTGGAGGTCGATGAAGCCGCCCGGCACGTCGAGCTCGACGTAGTCGCCCGGGGCCTCCCATGCCTCCAGACCGCTGAATCGGGCCTTCACTTGATTCCCTTCTTCTTCGGCTTCATCAGATGGAACTGGGCCCGTCCGATGTCACGCCAGGTCATGCGCTGGGTGTTGTTCCGCTGGAGCGGACCCCAGCCGCTCGGTGCCCGGGGCTCGCGGTAGCTCGGTACCTTGTGCGGGGTCGGGACCTTCTCGGTCTTCCCGCCACCGAGTTTGTTGGTGTGGGTCTTCCCGCGGAGGTCGTAGTACCACTTCGTCTTCCGGCCCTCGACGATCACCCGGCTCTTGCCGCCATTGTACTTGTCGGCCAACTTGCTGGCGTAGCGGGCCTTGGCCTCCGTGTTCTGGATCCGCGCGTATCGGTAGACCACCTTGGCCTTGGTCGCTATCCGATCCACCCGGGCCGCAACCCGTACGGCCTTCACCGCTGTGATGGTGGCCTTGGCAACGGCTCCACCGCCGACGACCTGAGCCACCGCGACCACTGCCATCTCGGCGGCCTTCGCCGTGTCCCCGGCCACTGCGTAGGAGACGGAGGAAACGGCTGCTGCCACCGCGCCGATGGGGCCGGGGATGTAGGCGGCGACCTCGGCGACCTTGGCGACGACCTCGACCGTCTTCTTCAGCCACTTGGGCATGCCCCAGTTGCCGTCGAGGTCGGTGCAGTTGACCGGATCGCCGGTGCAGTAGTCGTACGGGCTGGCGTTGCCTCCGGGGACCGGGTCGATCTGGAGGAAGCGGCCGAGGGCCGGGCTGTAGAGGCGGGCACCCATGAGGATGTCGCCGTCCTGGGCTTCTGCGGAGCGCTGCTTGCCGCCGAGCCAGCCGTAGCGAACGTTGGCCTGGCCGTCCTGCGGGATGCCGAACTCGTCGAAGTCGAGCACCACCGGCTTGGTGAGAGCGGTGTCGGTGGTGACGACCACAGAGCCGAACAGGTTGGTCAGTTGCAGCTGGACGTCACCGGTCTTGCTGGTGGTGGCCGTCAGATCGGCGTCCGGGCCCGAGACGTTGCGGGTCAGGGTGCCCTGGGCGGTGTCCTCGACGGTCCAGCGGACCTCGTCGGAGTCGTCGCTGTAGTGGTTCAGCTTCGACGTGGCGTTGGCCCAGGTGCCGTCGGCCTGCTTCTTGCTGGTGGTGAACGCGGTCAGGCGGTGGGCGGCGTCGACGGCCCACTCCTGCTTGGTGTCCCCCTTCTCCTGGGCGGCGACGCGGTCGTTCGCCCAGTAGGTGTTGGTCGCGCCGGTGGCCGTCTTCACGGTGCGCCCGAAGGCGTCGTAGACGAAGCCGGCGTCGGTGAGCCGGTCGGCGCTGTCGTAGGTGTGGTTCTCCGCCGTGGCCCCGGCCGTGCTGCACTCGCCGGCCGCCCCGCGCGGGGAGGTCTGCTTGGACAGGCGGTTGGAGTGGGCGTCGAAGGCGTACTGGCGGGTGACGCAGCCGGCCGCGACCGTGGTCTGCTCGGCCTTCACCAGCCGGCCGAGCCGGTCGTACTGGTAGGAGCGGGTGGCGGTGGAGCTGGTGTCCTTGGCGACCTGGCCCTGGGTGGACATGTCGGTGGTCTGGGCCCAGACCACCGTGTTGTCCGAGGTGCGGGTGTAGGTGCGGCCGGTGGCCTCACCGACGGCGTTGAAGGTGTCCTTGCGGACGATCCCGCCGGGGTAGGTCTGCTCGACCAGCTGGCCGTCCGGACCGTACTTGGCGGTGAACTCGCCCGCCACGCTGTCGGTCACGGAGGTGACCAGCCCGCGCGGCTCCTTCGCCCGGTCGTAGGCGTAGGTGGTGGACCCGGTTTGGTCACTCACCTTCGCCGGCTTGCCGAACCGGTCGAACTCGGTGGTGGTGGTGGCACCGTCGGCGTCCGTGTAGGAGATCAGACGGCCGAGCGCATCCAGGACGCGGGTGAGCGACTTGCCGCCGGCGGTCGTCTTGACGATGTCACCGGTGGCCGGGTCGTACTCGGTGGTGACCTTCGGCAGGGGCTTGCCCTCGTCCGAGGTGATCTCGGTCGAGACGATCCGGTCCAGGGCGTCGTAGACGGTGACGGTCTTGCGGGACTTGCCCGCGTTGGTCTCGGTCGTCTCCTCCGGCTCATTGAATGCGGAGTAGCGGGTGACCCGCTTCACCGGCAGCGTGGTGGACATCCGCGAGGCGTCCGCCCCGGTGACGGCGCCGCCCGGCATCGTGACGCAGGGCAGGCCCGCCCACTCCGGGCGGTTGGCGCACGCGGCGTCGTCCGGGTTGGTTCCGGCGGTGTAGAACACCGACTTGACCGTCCCGGCGTCATTGCCGGTGGAGCCCGGCTTGCGGGACTCCAGCGCCCGCCCGGAGGCGTCGAACTTGACGTAGGCGGTCAGCTTGGCGCCGAGCGCGTCGGTGGTCACCGAGGTGGCCGCCTTCAGCGTCCAACCGGAGGTGCCGCCGATCGGCGTGTCGTAGCCGGTCCTGGTGACGCGCAGCTCCACGTCGTCGGCGTAGCCGTCGATGCGGGCGCCGTCGGTCGCGGTGGTGACCAGGTGGTAGGTCTGGCCGTCGGGCTTCCCTTCGTCGTAGGTGTTGGTGTTGTGGTCCCGCGCGACGACCGGGGTCCCGGCGGCGAGCGTCGGGTTGACGGTCGCCTTGGTGAGGGTGACGGTGTCGATGCCGGTGTGGAACCGCTCGCCGCCGCTGGCCGCGTTGGTGTCGACCACGGTGAGCTTCAGCTCGTGGTCGCCGCGCGTGAGCTTCACGGGTGCGCCGGTGGTGTACGGGGCCACTGCGCCGCTGGCGCTGTAGGTGTCGATCCGCTGGCCGACGTCCTTGCCGTCGATCGCCCACTGGATGACGCCGTGGTCGCTGTTCTTCGTCAGCTGGCCGGAGAGGACGTACTCGCCCTCCTCGGGAACGGTGACGCGCATCGCGTCGAACGCGCCCGCCGCCGTGCCGCGGATGCCCAGCTGGGCACCGCCGGACCAGGTGACGCCGCAGCAGTCGTTGTCGATCTGGACCTTGGCGTTGGTCCCGAGCTGCGGCAGCTTCTCGGCCTCGGCCGTGACGACGGCCGGGTTGGTCTGGCCGTTGACCTGCTCGGCGAGCGAGGCGCGGTAGACCGGGCCGAGCGTCTCCGTCACGTCCAGGCCGTCGGCGGAGTACGTGGTACGTGAGTCGAGCAGACGCGCGCGGGAGGCGGAGTCCGCCGGGAGGTTCAGCTCGGCGGCGAACTTGTCCGCATCCGGGTACGTGCCCAGCGCGATCGAGCGGTTGGCCGCCCCCAGACCGCGCACGACGTGGCCGTAGCGGTCGTACTCCTTGGTGTCGATGTCACCACCGGGGGTGACGGACGGGATTGCGGTGTTGACCACATTGCCGGAGGCGTTGAGGTAGTGGATGGAGGCCGACTTGTAGGCGTCCGGGCCCGGCTTGGCGGCCGAGGCGGTGTTGGTGCCCGGGTCGTCCTCGGGGCCGAACACGGCGGTGGCGTCGGTCGGCGCATCGGTCTGCGCCCACTTGGCCACGTCCGCACCCGCCAGGTCGTACGGACCGCCGGCGCCGCGGGTCAGCGGCACGTCGTAGACGACGCTGGATGCGGCTTCGCCGGTGACCTGGTCCTTGCTGCCCGGCGCGAGCATGCCGCGACGGACCTTGAGGAGGCGGCCAGGGTCCTGGTCGGCCGCCGCCTTGCCGTAGTCGAAGTTCCACGGCAGCTCACCGGCGCTGCCGATCCGGGTGACCCGGCCGGCGTCGTCGTAGCCATAGGCGGTCTTCAGCGGGGTGGCCAGGCGCGGGTCCCAGACCTGGGTGAGGCGGCCGCGGTCGTCGTACGCGTAGTGCGCGACCTCGACGGCCTCCTGCTTGGAGGTGGCCGGGTTCCACGTCCAGACCTTCACCCCGCGGACGCGGTCCAGGTAGTCACCCGGGGTCGCGGCCGTGGCGGTGGTCACCTTGGCGTAGTCGTACTCCATCACCTCACAGCCGCGCGGCAGCGGGTCGACGGTGCAGCCGTTGACGTCGTCGATGCCCGGCTCGACGGCCGGGACGATGCGCTTGACGAGCGAGCGGCCATCGGTGGTGTCGTACTGGTAGCGGGTGGTCGAGGCCGCGTCGGGCCCCGTCTCGCTGACCACCTGGTAGATGTTCGAACCGGCCTGGCGGGCGAAGACGGTCTTCGAGCCGTCCAGCTCGCTCAGCTCGTAGGCGGTGCCGGCGGTCTGGATGTCCCAGACCTGGTTGGGGCCGGCCCAGCAGACCCAGATCGAGGCGCCCTTGTCGGCGTCCAGGCACTGGCCCGAGTGGCGGTTCATGACCGTGCCGTTGGTGCGCACCTCCCACTGCTGGTTGTCGCCGCCGTTGCAGCCCCACAGCGTGAGCGGGGTGGCGTTGCCGGTCTGGCCCCAGGGGTTGTCCAGGCAGTAGCCGAGCAGGCGCAGGGTCAGGTCGTCGCCGCGGGTCCACTGCTGGTTCGACGCGCCCGTGCACGGAGCGGGCTGCAGCCGGGCGCCGTTGCCGGCCGCGCCGTTCGGGACCTCCAGGCACTGGCCGCTGGTCGACAGGACGATCGCACCGGACTTGGCCGGAACGGCCTTGAGCGACAGCGACTCGGCGCCCGGCTCGGGGAAGAACGTTCCGTCCGTGCCCTTGGCGAAGGTCAGCGAGGTGTCGTCGTTGTCCTTGATCTCGACCAGGTCCGACTGCGGGAAGGACAGCGCCCGGTAGTCCGAGCCGGTGCCCGCGTCCGGGCCGCCGGCCCACTGCGGGCCGAACGGGGCGACGATCTCCTTCAGCGACAGGTCGTCGAAGAAGACCTCCTTGCCGCTGCCGGCGGTGTTGCCGTTGTAGAGGCGGAACCAGGCCTCGGTGGCGTCCTTGGGCACCGTCAGGTCCAGCGTCAGCTGCTGCCAGCCGTCGGTGAACGACGCCTTCGGAGAGGCGGTCTCGCCGTAGCCGGCCGGGGTGCGGTAGACGCCGACCATCCGCAGGCCTCGGTTGGCCAGCGGGTTGTCCAGGCCGGTCGCGCCGGGGACGTAGATCCAGCCGGTGAGCCGGTAGGTCTTGCCGGGCTGCATGCCCTGGCCGAGCGTGTACTCGGGGCCGAGCGCGGCGAAGGAGTCCCAGCCGGAGCCGGCCGGGACGACCAGGAGCGAGTCGGGCGAGTTGTCGTGGCCGCGGACCGTGGAGCGGGACAGCGTCGCCTGTCCGGCGGTGAAGCCGGTCAGGTCGGTGCCGACCTGGCGCTGGTTGAGCGTCAGACGCTCGCCCTGGGGCTGCCAGCCGCGGCCGAGGTCACGTGAGGAGGCAGTGCGCTTGACCGACAGACCGCGCTCGTCGGCGTCGGTGACGTCGGTCGAGTAGTCGCCGGTGAGCAGGTTGACCGAGCCGGGGCCGATGTTGGCGCCGGTCGCGCCGTCGGCGTTGCGGTCGACCGTGATGGTGTTCCAGACGGTGGCGTAGCCGTTGCCGGAGCCGTCCTCGGGGAAGAGGAGGGCGCGGACCTGGACGACGCCGCCGACCTGGCCGAGCGTGTCGAGGACGCTCCAGTTGGCGTGCGGGCCGAGGTCCGCGAGCCGCGGCTTGTCCTCGGTGACCGCGGTGTTGTCCGCCTTGGTCAGGTTGGTGCGCGGGACGTTGTACTCCGCGGCGCCGGGGCCGCGGCGGTACTGGTAGACGACGCGCTGGAACTGCGCCTGCGCGTCGACCGCGAGCTTGACGCGCTTCGCGGACTGGGTGCCGTTGACCGGCGAGCTCATGCCCGCCTGGCCGACCTGGAAGGTGTACGTCGCGGGCGGGGACAGGTTGCCCGCGCGGTCCTTGGACTGCACGCTGAGCACGCGCCGGCCCTCGGTGGTCGGCGTGATCGACGTGGTCAGCGCGCCGGTGGCGGCGACCGTCACCGGGGTGCCGCCGTCCAGGGTGTAGACGTAGGCCGCGGTGTCGTCGGTGCCCGGGGCGGGCGAGAAGGTGAACGAGCCGGCCTGGTTGGCGGTGCCGTGCCAGAGCCCGTCCGCCGGGTAGTCCGCCGAACTCACGAACGGCGTACCGGGCTTGACGGTGTCGGCGATGACGTTGGTGCCGACCCAGCCGGAGCGGGACTTGCCGTCGTCGAGCATGGCCCAGATCGTGTACTGCACGCCCTCGTCGAGCTTGGCGATGCCGTAGTCGGAGGGGCGGACGGTCGCGATCGCGCCGTTCGGGGTGTCCCGGACGATGCTGCCGATGAACGTGCCGCCGCGCCACAGGTCCAGGTAGACCTTCAGCGGGTCGCCGTCGGGGTCGGCCGCCTGCACCTGGAAGCGCGGGTTCGCGTCCGAGGTGTAGCGGGGGTTGCCCTGCTGCGAGGGCTGCACCTCCACCGTCGCCGGGGTGGCCGGGACGGTGTTGTAGGTGATCGAGAGGAACGGAGGCCAGTAGCCCTCGGCGGAGCTGAACTTCTTCCAGGACAGGTTGCTGGACTCGTCGGCCGCCTTGAGGGCGAACCCGTACTCGTTGTGACCGAACCCGGCGAAGTACCGGATCATCTCGGTGACGTCGGCCTTGGCCCAGAACGTGCCGTCGGAGGCGTAGCAGTCGTGGGTGTCACCGTCGTTCGCCACGTCGTACGTGTCGTTCGAGGTGGCCCACTTGCGCTCCATCGCGGGCTGGTTGCCCCAGCGGGTCCACCAGGCCGCGCCGGGCGCGTTCCAGACCTCCCACTGCTTCGGGATGCAGGACGAGGAGTGATGGTTGGCGAGGTTGAGCGTGGCGCCCAGGATCTGCTTGCCGTTGAACGACCCGCCCGGGACGGTCAGGAACGACCGGGCCACGACCTTGCCGTCGTAGCTGCCCAGCTTGAGGTCCGTCGACGCGGAGGCGTCGATGTTCTCGTTGGTCTGGACGTAGGTGTCGAAGGTCGTGCCGACGTCCACCACCGGGTCGATGGTGACCGGGAACTGGGTCTTCGGGTCCGCGAGGAAGGCGGCGTCCGGGGTGAACACCAGCTCGGTGTCCGCGCCCTGACCGCGCACCTCCATCGTCACCGGGCCGCGGTTCAGGTGCTCCTGCGAGGCCGGGTCGACCGCGGCGTCCCACATGACGGGGGTAGGGATCTTGACCGTCGCCTTGCCGGTCGCCTTGTCGAGCAGCTGGATCGAACCGTCCTGCTGCGGCGAGACGGTGAGCCCGGTGGTGTCCAGCGGGAGCGTCACCGTGCCGGTCTGGGCGACGGCGGAGCGGTCCTTGACGATCAGGAACTGCTCGAAACCGGTCCGGGTGGCTTCGAGGACCAGGTCGACGCCGGGGCGGGCGTTGACGTAGGTGGCCTTGTTGCCCTCCAGCTTGGGCTTGGGCAGCTTGCCCAGCCAGCCGAACTTGACCTGCTGCTCACCGGAGCCGATCTTGACCAGCTCGCGCTCGGCGGGGACCGGGGCGGCCGGGGTGGACTGCGGGTCGGCGGCCGGGGCGGCGGCGCGGGCGCCGCTGCGGGAGGCCCGGTTCGCGTCGGCCGAAGCCGAAGCCGAAGCCGAAGCCGAAGCCGAAGTCGAAGCCGAGGTCGAAGCCGAAGCCGAGGCGGACGGAGACGACGACGGGGACGACGACGGGGACGACGACGGGGACGCGGAAGCGGGGGCCGTCGGTATCGCACTGGGCGACGTCGCCGGTGCAGTGGCCGGCGCAGTGGTGGTTGCGGCGCTCGGAGTCGTGGCCGGAGCAGTGCTCGGCGCGGCCGTCGGTATCGCGGCGCCCGGCAGGCTGTCGCCGACCGTCACCCCGGCGTCGCCGCCCTCGAAGACCACCCCGCCCGGGTGCGCCTTCGGCGCCACCTTGCCGTCCGGGGTCTGCACCAGCGTGGTGTCGACGGGCACCCAGGCCTCGCCGACCTTCATCCGGATCGGCCCGGTGGAGCGGTCGGAGGTCAGCGTGCCGTCCGGGTTCGCCCACAGCGTGGTGAACTCCGTCCGGGCGTTGGTGACTTCGATCCGTCGCTTCTGCAGTCGGGCCGACAGGAGCGCCGAAGCCTCGTCAGGCGCCTCGGTGGCCGGAGCGGTCGGTGGCGTGGGGGCGGTGGGTGCGGCGGAGGCCGGAGCGGCCGTCACCGCGTCCACCACCACACCGGCCTGCACCAGCAGGCCGAGCGTCAGGAGCGCTGATACGGGGCGCATCCGACGCGTAGAGAAGGCCCCGCCCGCAAAAGCGGACGAGGCCCGAGACCGTCGTTTCATCAAAGACTCTCTCAAGAGATGTGCATTGTTTTGAATGGCTCGATTGAAGCCGAAGCACAATCTCTCATTCTCAGCTGACTCCCAGTGACCAATCAGGATGACGATTGCGTAACAGATCGCTTACGCTGAGGAGTCGTGAGAAATGGAGTCATTTCGATGACATCACCCCAGGTGGGCGAGGTGTCCGAGATGCGAAGAGGGCCCCCGATCGCGTGCGCGAAGGGGCCCGGATGGTCGTGAATTAAGAAGTGATGTGCCGTCAATTACCGTGCGGGCTTTCCGCCGAAAACCGCCGACGGCGGGACACCCGGAGGTGCCCCGCCGTCAGCGCCGTTCGCAGTGTGGAAGCCGAACGGCGGTGCCGTCAGGCGGTGCTGCGGCCCGCCCGGCGGCGGCGCAGCAGGGCGGTGGCGAGTCCGAGGGCGGCGAGGAGGGTGCCCGCCCCGGTGAGCAGGGCGGTGGTCGGGGTGGAGTCGCCGGCCGGTGCCGCGACGGGGGCCGTTCCCCGGTCGAAGCCGCCGAGCAGGTGCGCCTTGGCGTAGTCGGTGCCGGGCAGCTTGTCGGCGTACCGGTCGTGGACCACCTGCTGGTACTGGGCGAGGGTGATGCCCGCGTCGCCCACGGACCGGACCGCGTCCGGGTTGAGCGGCCGTACCTGGCCGTCGACCAGGGCGTACCAGGCCCGGATCTGCGGTTCCTCGAAGGCGACGGCGCCCCGGCCCAGTGCTGCCGCGGCGGCGGCGTGGTCGGTCTCGTCGCTGCCGGAGGCTATGTTGATCTCGGCCCAGGACCCGCTGTTGTGCGGGTCGGGGGCCGTCCACACCGAGGCCTTGCGGCCGTCGGCCGCGTCGGCCTCGGTCGCCATGAACGCGAACTTCGCGACCGGCGCCCCGGCGGAGGCCGCCGCGACGAAGTCCGGGTTGAGGTAGTACACGGGCACGGTGTCGCCGACCACCCGGGCCGGGGCGGCGGCCTGCGCCTGGCGGGCGTCGGAGGAGCCCTGACCGGAGCCGTGGGCGAAGAACCCGCCGAGGGTCTGCACGACGGGGGCGGCCTTCGCCGCCGCGGCGGCCGCGGTGACGTCGGCCGCGGACGGGGCGGACGGGACGCCGGCGGCCGCGGCCGGGGTGGCGGCGAGGGCGGGGGCGGCGGCGAGCAGTCCGCTGCCGGCCAGGGCGATGGCGGCGAGGGCGCGCGGGGCGCGGAAGTGCGTCATCGTGTCACGCCCCGATCCGGTACAGCGAGTCGTTCCAGTTGAACTGGCCGTTGTAGCCGGCGTAGTAGCTGTACGACGCCAGGTTGTAGCGGTTGCTGCTGGGCCACGGGTCGCCCCAGTAGATGGACTTGTTGCTCTGGTCGTAGCCGTAGATGACCTGGGCGTGCCCGCCGCCGGCCAGCCAGGAGATGCCGGTCTCGATCGGCCGGCCCGCGTTGATCTCGCTGACGATGGTGTTGAAGGACAGGGCGCCGGTCTCCTGACCGGGGGACACCCCGAGTGCGGAGAGCGCGTTCTGCACCCAGGAGAGCTGGCCGGGCTGGTTGGGGCACTGGTACGAGGTGTCCTGGCCGTAGGCGAGGTCGCAGAACGAGTTCTGGTCGGTGCCGTGGCCGAGGAAGGTGGCGATGGTGTTGCCGGAGGCGGCCCAGCACCACTGGTCCTGCTCCTGCGCCTGCATGGAGATGTTGAGCCGGGAACTGGCGGCGAAGGTCTGGGAACTGCCGGCGGCGGCCTGGGGGGAGGCCGCGGCGGTGCCGGCGCCGGTGGTCACGACGGCGGCCAGCATGCACAGCGCGGCCAGTGCGGCGCGCAGGGACGACCCACGGATGGGTCCGCTCATGGGGGAACTCCTTCGTGCGGGGGCACGGGCGGCTCCGTGTGCACCCGGCGCCGCCCTGGGGTGTGCCTTGTGTGGGGGTGAGCTGTGTGGGGGATTGCCGCGCGGCCGACGCGGCGGGCCCGGACCGGGGTTGCTAGGAAGCGTAGGCAGCAGGCCGGGCCGCTCCCAGACCCCCGGGAGGGGAGCGGGCGGTGCTGTGAACGGGGCTGTGAAGAGGGGTGGTGCGGCGGAGGTGCTGCGCCGCAGACGGGTGGCCGGGAGCGGGGCTCCCGGATATGGACGCGGCCGGGGTAAGCCGGTAATTTCACAGCGCGCCGCGTCCCCCCGTACCGCGTCCCCCGCCCTCCGTACCGCCGCCGTCCGCACCCTTCGCCCCCCGCACCGCCGCCGTGTCCCCTCGGCCCCGCCGCCGCGCGCCGGCCGGGCCAGTAGCCCCGGGAGCCCCGATGGCCAGTCGTCAGGAACCGCCGCCCGGTGCTGCCCCGGAGAGCGCCGCCGTGCTGGCCGCGCTGCGGAGCGGGCCCTTCGGCCTCGCGCTGCGCACCGCGATCGAGGCCCGCGGGCTGCCGCTGGAGCGGCTGCGCAGCCGGCTGGCCGAGCGCGGACTGCGGATCGCCGTCACGACCCTGAGCTACTGGCAGCGCGGGCTGCGCCGGCCGGAGCGCCCGGAGTCGTTACGGGTGGTGGCCGCGCTGGAGGAGATCCTCGGGTTGCCGGCGCACGCGCTCACCGCCCTGCTGGGTGCGCCGCGGCCGCGCGGCGGGGCGGACCGCGACGGCGCCGGGCCCCGCCCGTACCCGCAGATGGTGCGCACCCCCGGTGATCTGGGCGGGCTGCTCGCGGATCTGGACAGCCCGGCGGCGGGGAAGCTCCAGGTGGTCACCGAGTACGCGACGGTGACGGTCGGGCCGCGTCGTGAACTGGCGGCGCTCAGTTCGATGGTGGCGGTCCGGGCCCGTCAGGACGGGGTCGACCGGGCGCTGCTGATCTACGACTGCGACGAGGGGGTGGACGAGGGGGCCGTCGAGATCGTGGCGGGGGACAGCTGCCGGCTGGGCCGGGTGCGCCGGGATCCGGTGGCCCGGGTGGTGCTCGCGGAGCTGCTGTTCGACCGCTCGCTGCACTGCTCCGAGACCCAGGTGTTCTCCTTCGAGGTGCGCCCGCACAGCGCGGCCGAGTGCTGCCGCTACCGTGCGGCCTTCCGCTTCCCGGCGGACCACTACGTCCTGCGGGTGCGCTTCGATCCGGGCGAACTCCCGGTGCAGTGCCAGTGGTTCACGGCCAGTGACTCGGAGGGTCCGGACGACAGCCTGGCCGACCTCACCCTGGACAGCCACCACCTGGCGCACGTGGTGGCGACCGCGCTGGGGCCCGGGGTCGCGGGCATCCGCTGGGCGTGGACCTGAGGCGTGGGCCTGAGGCGTGGACCTGAGGCGCGGCCCTGCGACCGGGGGTCAGGTCGGTTCGTGCGCGGTGCCGCCGACGAGGGCGCGGGCCTGCGGGGCGGTCATGGGGTGGGCGAAGAGGTAGCCCTGGCCGAGCGGGCAGCCCATGGCGGCGAGGAGGTCGCGCTGTTCGGGGTGTTCGATGCCTTCGGCGATGACCCGGACGCCGAGGGTGTCGGCGATGCGGGTGATGCCTTCGACGAGGGCGTACTGCTGCGGGGAGAGGCCGAGGCCGTCGATGAAGGACTTGTCGATCTTGAGGATGGAGATCGGGAACTCGCGCAGGTAGGAGAGCGAGGAGTAGCCGGTGCCGAAGTCGTCGATGGCGATGCCGACGCCGAGGTCGCCGAGGGTGGCCATGTCGGCGTGGACGCGGTCGTCGCGGCGCATCAGGACGGATTCGGTGAGTTCGAGGACGAGGGTGTGCGGGTCGATGCCGGAGCTGCGCAGGGCGCCGCGGACGACGTCGACGAAGCCGGCGTCGCGGAACTGGCGGGCGGAGACGTTGACGTTGACCCGCAGCGGGGGGAGGCCGGCGGCGGCGCGGTCGGCGGAGCTGGCGGCCTGCCAGGCGGCGGCCTCCTGGGCGGCGCGTTCCAGGACCCAGGCGCCGAGGGGGACGATCTGGCCGCTCTCCTCGGCGAGGGCGATGAACTCGTCGGGCAGCACCATGCCGCGCCGCTGGTGCGGCCAGCGGACGAGCGCCTCGAAGGCGACCAGGTCACCGGTGCGCAGGTCGACGATCGGCTGGTAGTACAGCTGGAAGGAGGATTCGGCGATCGCCGCGTCCAGGTTCTCGTTCAGCTCGTGCCGCTCCACCAGCCCGGTCTGGAGGGCGGGCTGGTAGTGGCGCCACTGGCGGCGGCCGGCCGCCTTGGCGGAGTAGAGCGCGAGGTCGGCGTGGGTGAGCAGTTCGGCCGCGTCCACGCTGTCCTCGGTGGTGGCGACGCCGATGCTGGCCGTCACCCGGACGGCGCCCGCGCTCAGCCTGAACGGTTCTGCGAACACCGTCAGCACGGTGTCCGCGATGGCGTCCACGTCGGCCGGGCGCAGCGCGTCCTCGACCAGGACGGCGAACTCGTCGCCGCCGAGCCGGGCGGCGGTGTCCGAGCTGCGCAGTGCGGTGGAGACCCGCAGCGAGACGGCGATCAGCAGTTCGTCGCCGACGGCGTGCCCCTGGGTGTCGTTGACCACCTTGAAGTCGTCGAGGTCGAGGAAGAGCACCCCGGTGACGGCGCCGCTGCGCTCGCCGCGGGACAGCGCGTGGCCGACCCGGTCCAGGAACAGCACCCGGTTGGCGAGGCCGGTGAGGGAGTCGTGGAAGGCCCGGTGGGTGAGTTCGCGCTCCATCTGGCGTTGCTCGGTGACGTCGCGCAGGGTGAGCACCAGGCCGCCGACCGTCGGGTCGGCGCGCAGGTCGTTGAAGCGGACCTCGGCCTCGATCGGGGTCCGGTCCTGCCGCAGCAGCCGCCAGTGCTCACGGGGCTGCTCGCGCAGCGGTTCGCGCGGCGGCGAGTGCGGCGGGGAGTGCAGCGGTTCGCGCGGCGGCGAGTGCGGCGGCGAGTGCTCCGGCGCGTGTGCCGGGGCGGCGTGCGCCGGGGCGGCGTCCACCGGGCCGCGCATCCGGGCCAGCGCCTTGCCGACGGCCCGGCTGTCCTCGGGCGGGACGAGCTCGGTGAGCAGGGTGCCGTCCAGGCTGGGGTAGCCGAGGACCCGTTCGGCGGAGGAGGAGGCGTAGCGGACGCCGTCGTCGGCGTCCAGGATCAGGATGACGTCGCTGGCGTTCTGCACCAGGGTGCGGAAGTACAGCTCGCTGTTGCGGCGGTTGACCTCCTGGCTCAGCACGACCCGTTCGACGGCCAGCGCGGCCTGCGCGGCCAGGATCTCCAGCGAGCCCCACAGGCTGGTGAGCTCCTGCGCGGTGCCGGTGACGATGAGCGCGCCGATCAGCGGGTCGCCGGAGGGGCGCTCGTCGAGGGTGAGCGGGCACAGCAGGGCGGAGGGCATGCCGTCGAGGCGGGCGGCGAGGTCGCTGCCGATGTCCTCGACGGGCAGCAGCCGGGTCTCCCGGTAGGCGGCGAGGGCGAGCGCCTCGTCGGAGTCGGTGACGGGGCCGAGGTGGTGCTGGGCGGCGCCGCGTTCGGCGTGCCGCACGTGCAGGACGCCGGCCTCGGTGACGGCGAGCAGGGCGACGTGCCCGGGCTCGGTGGGCATCAGGGTGGAGGCGGTGGCCTGGACGGCGTCCGCGACCTCCTCGACGGTGACGGCCGCGGTGAGTCTGGCGCCGGCCTCGCGCAGGGCCCGCTCGCGGGCGATCGCCTGCCGGCGGGCGACCACGACGACCGCCAGCCGGGCCAGCACCAGCAGGTACAGGAGGGCGGAGAAGGCGCCGATCACGCCGGCGTTGCTGGTGTTGCCGTTCAGCGACTCGATGATCAGGATCGCCGGGGCGATCAGCGAGGCCAGGGTGAGCAGGGCGAGGCGGCCGGCGCTCAGGTCGGGCTGCTGGGTGGGGACGGGTCTGGTCAGCTCGACCATGGACGGGTGCAGCGCGGCCGCGCCCCAGGCGGTGTAGAAGGCGGCCCAGCCGAAGTCGACGGGGGTGCCGATGTGCCAGTTGCCGTGCAGCTGGATCAGCCCGTACAGGGTGTCCGAGACCAGCATGCCGGCGGTGCCGACGGTGAGCAGTTGCAGCGCCCGGCTGGTGCCGCCGCGCGGGGTCAGCAGTCGCAGCAGCAGGGCGAGGACGACCACGTCGCCGAGCGGGTAGCCGATCGAGACGGCCTTCTGGAACCAGGAGAGGTCGGGGTTGCGGGCGTACGGGAGGATCAGGTAGATCCAGGCGAGCAGCGCCAGGCCCATGGTGAGGATCAGCGCGTCGAGCAGGCCGGCGCGGTCCTGACGGGCCGTGCGCCAGCGGATGAAGCCGAGCACGCCGGCCGCGTACAGCACGAACTCGGCCAGGTAGAAGCCGTCGGCGACGGACGGGAACGGGTTGTGGAGGTGCAGGAACTGGGTCTGGACGACCTGGACGACCTCGCCCGCGGTGAAGCTCAGGTTGGCGAGCGCCAGCACGTACCAGAACAGCGCGTGCGCGGGGCGGTTGAGGCGGACGCCGGCCACGATGGCCGCGCTGCTGCCGAGTCCGATGCCCGTCCACCAGATGATCCGCTGCGAGGGGTTGATGTAGTAGACGCCGGTGAACAGCACCATCCACAGCAGGTAACAGACCATCAGGCGTTGTCGCCGACGTGTCAACGGGGCTACCTCCTCCGCGTCGCCACCCGGCCGGTGGGACGGGGGAGTTCGGGCGAGGACGGGTCTCGGCGGTCGCGGGGTCGTCTCGTCCCGGGCTGACGGGCACACGGCAGCGTCGCGTCCGGTCGGGTTGCGATCGGACGTTCGTCCTGTGCCCTGAGTGCGTATAGTCGGAAATGTCGCACCTCCCAGGAAACTGCCGCCACAGCACGAGGTCAAGCCGGTGGACGACGCAGCAGACAGCGCACAGGGCGTACGAACGGATGTGAACTCCGGGCGTCACGCCGTGGTTCGCAACGACAGCGGTCAGTACGCGATCTGGCCTGGCGACTTGACCGTGCCGGGCGGCTGGCACCTGGTGTATGGGCCGGCCGGCCGCGACGACTGCCGGGCCCACGTGGCCCGCGAATGGCGCCCGCCCGGGCTCGGCTTCGCCGGGCTCGGCTCCCCCGGGGAGCGCGGCCGCGGGCGGGCCGCGGGCGGCGGCGGCACCGTGCACGGACTGCTGCGCTCCCGCGCCGCGCAGCACCCGGACGCGGTCGCCGTCGCCGCAGACGACGCCACGCTGAGCTACCGCGAACTGGACCGGCGCAGCGACCGCCTGGCGCGGGCGCTGCGGGCCCGCGGGGTCGGCCCCGAGGAGGTGGTGCCGGTCTGCCTCGAACGCGGCGCGGGCCTGGTCGTCGCCTGGCTCGGCGTACTGAAGGCGGGCGCGGCGCTGCTGCCGCTGGACCCGGCGTACCCGGCGCGGCGCCTGGCCCGGCTGGTCGAGGACAGCGGGGCGCGGGTGGCGGTCACCGAGGGCGGGGCGCTGCCGGGCGTCGAGCCGCTGCCGGTGGACGGCGTGGACGGCGTGGACGGTGCGGGCGGGCCCGACGGCGCCGGTGAGCCCGACGGTGCCGGGCCCGACGACCTCGCCTACCTGATCTACACCTCCGGCACCACCGGCACCCCCAAGGGCGTCCCCGTCACCCACCGCGCCCTGGTGTTCACCCTCGACCGGGTCGTCCACGCCTACGGCCTCGCCCCCGGCGAACGCGTGCTGCAACTCGCCGCGCTCGGCTTCGACACCGCACTGGAGCAGGTCTTCGCGACCCTGCTCGCCGGGGCCACCCTCGTCCTCGGCGGCGGCCGCACCTGGGCGCCCACCGAACTCGTCCACCGGATGCGCGGACTCGGCCTCGCCGTCGCCGACCTCACCCCCGCCTACTGGCACCACGTGCTCACGCTGCTCCCGTCCGGCGGGCCCGGCCCGGAGGGGCTGCGGCTGGTCGTCGTCGGCGGGGACGTCGTGCACGCCGACGACTGCCGCAGCTGCCTGGACCGGCTGCCCGGCGTCCGGCTGGTCAACGCCTACGGGGTCACCGAGGCCGCCGTCACCTCCACGCTCTGCGAGGTCACCCCCGCCCTGCTGGACGCCGGCGGCCCGGGCGGCCCGGCCGCGCCGGTGCCGATCGGCCGACCGCTGCCCGGCGTGCGGGTGCACGTCCTGGACGCCCGGCTGTCCCCCGTACGGCCCGGCGAGAGGGGCGAGATCCACCTCGGCGGGCCCGGCCTCGCCCGGGGCTACTGGCGCGCCCCCGTGGCGACCGCCGAGGCCTTCGTCCCCGACCCGTACGCGCCGGTGCCCGGCGAGCGGATGTACCGCACCGGCGACGCCGGGCGCTGGCGGGCCGACGGGCAGCTGGAGATCCTCGGCCGCTTCGACGACCAGGTGAAGGTGCTCGGCCACCGCGTCGACCCCGCCGAGATCGAGGCCGCCCTCGCCGCCCACCCCGACGTCCGGCAGGCCCGGGTCGCCGCCGACGGCGGCGACCCCGACGGCGGCCGCGCGCTCACCGCCTACTACACGCTCGCCGACCACGCCGACGCCGCGGCCGGTGCCGGGGCCCGCCGCGACCGGCTCCGCGCCTACCTGGCCGAACGGCTGCCGGAGTACATGCTCCCGGCCGCCTTCGTGGCGCTGGACCGCATGCCGCTCACCCCGGCCGGAAAGGTCGATCGCCGCCGGCTGCCGCACGCCGAGCCGCGCACCCCGGGCCGGGCCGACGCGGGCGGCACCGGGGCGGCGGGCGGCGGGGGAGCCGGCGAGGACGCCATCGGGCAGCTGTGGGCCGAACTGCTCGGCGTCGAGGACGTCGGCCCCGCCGACGACTTCTTCGCGCTCGGCGGCAACTCGCTGCTGGCCATGGAGATGCTCGCCCGCGCCCGGATCATGCTCGGCCTCGACGTCACCCGCGTCCGCGCCCTCACCCGCGCCCTGCTGCGCGACGCCACCCTGCGCGCCTTCGCGGCCGCCGTCCAGGCCGCCCGCACCGCCCGCGCCGGCCCCAGCCCCGGCCCCGGCGAGGCCGCCGTCGACTGGGCCGCCGAGGCCCGGCTCGCCCACCCCGTCCAGCAGTCCTGGAGCCCGGCGCCCAGCCGCGCCGAACCCGCCGAGATCCTGCTCACCGGCGCCACCGGCTTCTGCGGCGCCCACCTGCTGCACACCCTGCTCGCCACCACCCGGGCCCGGATCCACTGCCTGGTCCGCGCCCCCGACGAGGAGCACGCGCTGGAACGCCTGCGCGCCGCCCAGCAGCGCTTCCTGCGGCACGACCTCACCGACACCCGGGTGGTGCCGCTGGTCGGCGACCTCGCCGCACCCCGACTCGGACTGACGCAGCGTCAGTTCGACGGGCTGGCCGGGAGTCTGGACGCAGTCCACCACCTCGGCGGGCAGGTCAACTTCCTCTACCCGTACCACCAGCTGCGCGCGCCCAACGTCGGCGGCACCCGCGAGATCATCCGCCTCGCCGGGCTCAGTCGGGGCGTACCCGTGCACTACCTGTCCACCCTCGCCGTGCTGGCCGGCTTCGGCGCGGCCGGCGTCCGCGAGGTCACCGAACGGACCCCGCTCGCCCACCCCGACCGGCTCGGCGTCGGCTACGTCGAGAGCAAGTGGGTCGCCGAACAAGTGCTGCACGAGGCGGCCGCCGCCGGGCTCCCGGTCACCGTGCTGCGCACCAACGACGTCACCGGCGACCTCGCCACCGGCGTGATGAACACCGGCACCGAGATCTGCGCGCTCATCGCGTACCTGGCGGACAGCGGCACCTGCCCGGACGTGCTGCTGCCGCTCGACTTCGTCCCGGCCGACCGCTTCGCGCGCGCCGTCGCCCACATCGCCGCCCACGCCCCCGCCGACGGCGAGGTCTACCACCTCACCTCGCCGCGCCCCGCCGACCTCGCCGACCTCGCCGAACGGCTCCGGGCCCGGGGCCACCCGATCGCCGAACTCCCGTACGGTGACTGGGTGCAGGGCCTGGTCCGGTTCGCCGCCGGGCAACCCGCCCACCCCGTCACGCCGTTCGTCCCGCTGTTCGTCGACCGCGCCCCCGGATCGGCGCTGTCGATCAGCGAGCTGTACTTCCGGCCCGTCTTCCCGCTGTTCGACCGCGCCAACACCAATGCCGCGCTCGCCGGCAGCGGGATCGACCTGCCCGCCGTCGACGCCGGCCTGCTCGACCACTACCTGGACCGGCTGGCGGCGGAGGGCTTCCTCGGGCCGCCGGCATGAGCCCCTTCGACGGGCTGGACGTCCAACGCGGGCCCGGGGACGGGCCGGTGGCGTTCGGCGCCGGTCTCGGCGCGCCGGACTTGCTGGCGGCGTACCGCCGCGGCCTGTTCCCGATGCCCGCGGCGGACGAGTACGCCGGCGCCTACAACGAGGCGCGCTACGAACAGGCCGTCGAGGCGGGCGAGGTGATGCTGCTGCCCGGCGGGGACGACCCGTACGCGCTGGCCTGGTGGTCGCCCGACCCCCGGCCCGTCCTGCCGCCCGACGGCGTCCGGCTCGGCAGCCGCCTCGCCCGGCGGCTGCGCCACCGGCCGCAGTGGTGGACCAGCGCCGACCGGGCCTTCGGCGAGGTGCTGGCCCGCTGCGCCGAGGGCCGCCAACCAGCCTGGCTGACGGGTGAGTTGCGGGCCGCACTGGAGCAGCTGCATGTGCTCGGGGCCGCCCACAGCGGCGAGGTGTGGGAGGGCGAGGAACTGATCGGCGGGGTGTTCGGCGTCGCCGCCGGGCCCGTCCTCAGCCTCGACTCGATGTTCCACCGCCGCCCCGACGCCGCCCGCGTCGCCGTCGCCGACCTCGGGGCGCGCTTCGGCGCGGCCGGCGGGCGGCTGCTCGACGCCCAGTGGGACAGTCCGCACATCCGCAGCCTCGGCGCCGAGCCGGTACCCCGCTCCCGGTACCTGGCCGAGCTGGCGGCGGACGCCGTGGTGGGCCCGCTGCCGGGAGCTCCGCTGCCCGTGGCCCGGCTGGTCTGACCTGCGCCTTTTACCCTGCTTGGCCTGTCTTCGACAAACTTATTCCCCGTCAGTAACATGACGCCGCGTGTTCAAAAGCTCCATAGGCAGGGCCCTCGGCCCCGCCCTCCTCACCCTCGCCCTCGCCGGGGTCGCCGCCTGCGGGCCGACCACCTCCGGCACTCCGCAGGCCGCCGCCGGCACCACCGAAGCGGCCGTCACCACCGGCACGACCACGACCACGGCCGCCGCCGGCGGCCAGGCCCCGACAGCCCCGGCCGCCGGCACCCCGCGCGCCCGGGCCGCCGCCGCCCCGACCACCGCGGCCGCCACCGCACGGCCGACCGGTGCCGCCGGCGCCGCCGGTGCGCCGGTCACCGCCGCCCCGGCCGGCGACCGGCAGGCCGCCGTCGCCGCCCCCGCCAAGGACGGCGGCGCGGCCACCCCCGCCGGGCAGAACCTCCAGCTCACCGCTTACGACCCGGCGGGCGGCACGGCCGTCCTCTCGGCGCCACCGGCCGCCGGGCCCACCGCGACCGCCGGCGCGACGCCGACCCCCGCCCCCGCCGTCCAGCCCGGGCAGCTCATCGCCAGCCCGCCCACCGCCGCCGCGCCCCAGGGCGCGCTGGTCGCCGTCACCGGCGTCCGCCCCGGCGCGGGCGCCAGCCTCAACCTGACCACCCGCCCCGCCACCCTCGCCGAACTCCTCGGCGGCACCGAGGCCGACGGCCAGGTGCCCGTCGACCCGCACGGCATCACCGTCACCCCGCTGGTCAAGGACCTCAAGGCCGTCGTCGGTGCGGACGGCGGCGGCGTGAAGGCCGACGCCTCCGGCACCCTGGAGGTCGACGTCAAGGCCCCCGTCCCGCTGCCCGACGGCGCGAGCGTGGACGCCTCCGGCTCCCTCCAGCTGCACCCGGCCGTCCACTTCGCCTACCACGGCGCCGCCGCCGGCAGCCCGCGCACGGCCTCCATCGGCTTCGACCTCGGCGCCCACGCCCAGTGGAAGGTCACCGGCGACGTCGCGCGCAGCACGGGCGCCGCGCCCGTCCGGCTGCCCTTCGCCACGTTGCAGGCCAGCCCGGTTCTCACCGTCGCCGGACTGCCCGTCGTGGTCAACCTGAAGCTCACCTGCTACCTGGAGGTCAGCGCCGACGGCCAGGTCCACCTGGAGGCCGAACAGGAGGCCACCGGCACCTGGGCCGTCCGCGCCGACTACACCGGCGGCAAGGGCTGGACCCCGACCACCGACGCCGACACCAAGGTCTCCCCGATCCGGGTGCGCCTCACCGGCAAGGCCGGCGTGCGGGCCGCGCTCGGCGCCGAGGTCTCCGTCGGCCTCTACGACACCGTCGGCGTCCAGACCACCGTCGCCCCCTACCTGCGGGCCCAGGCCGAGGGCTCACTGACCGTCGACTCCTCCGGCAACCCGCCGCAGGCCCAGGGCAGTTGGTCGCTGGTTGGCGGCGTCGACCTGACTGGCTCGCTGCTCGCCCACCTCAAGGTCTTCGGCACCCCGGTCATCGAGGGCACGTACCCGCTGCCGCCGTTCCACCGCGAATGGCCCCTGGCGGCGGGCTCCGCGGCCCTGCCGTCCCCGCGCCCGAGCAGCTGACCCGGGCGCGCCCCGGGCTCGGGGTCCGGTTACTGCTCGGGCGGTACGCCGGGCAGCGGTGCTACTGCTCCTGACGTACTTCTGACGTACCGGCAGTTCGTGTCCCAGGGCGATGATCCGGTGCCGGCGCGCTGGAAGGCTGACGCGCAGGAAGTCGGCCTGACCGACTTCCTGCGCATCCGCACCCATCACCGCCAGGAGACCGCATGACCACCCCCAAGGCCCTGCGCCGCGTCGCGGCCGCGGGCCTCGCCCTGACCGCCTGCCTCGCCACGGCGCCCGCCGCCACGGCCGCCGCCGCCGAGCGCGACGACGGCCCCGCGAGCGCCGCAGCCGGACTCGACCGCTACCACCACCAGCGCCTCGACTGGCGCAGCTGCGTCCTGGGCCCCGACGACGAGGTGGGCCGCGTCGTCGCGGCGGCCGAGCGGGAGCCGCTCACCGTCGGCACCGCCCCCGACGACTTCCGGCTCGACGGCAGCCAGGTGCCCGCCCTGCTGTTCGCCGGGCTCGCGAGCGACCTCGACCCGGCGCGGGCGGGCCTCGCCGAGCAACTGTCCGTCCTGGCCAAGGCCGCCGACGGGCAGCCCACCCGGGTGTCGCCCGGCTTCGCCGCCTTCCTGCGGGAGGCGTTCACCAGCGCGGGTTCGGCCACCGGCAGCGTGCAGACCGCCATCCTGTGCGGGGACGTGGCCGCCCCGCGCGACCCCGAGCGGTACTGGCGCGACATCGAGCGCGGCCGCGCCGCCCACCCGCTGTTCAGCCCGATGACCGAGAACATCACCCCGTGCGCGTTCTGGGACGCCCCGCGCGAGGAGCCGACCCAGGTCCGGCGCGACACCGCGGCCCTGCTCGTGGCCGCCAGCGGCGACCCGCGCACCCCGTACCGGGGCAGCGTCGCCCTGCACGGCATGCTGCCCAGCTCCCGGCTGGTCACCCTCGACGGCGCCTTCCAGCACACCGGCTTCGGCGTCTACGGCAACGCCTGCGTCGACGACTCGGTGAACACCTACCTGGCCACCGGCCGCCTCCCGGGCAAGGACCGCACCTGCGCCAAGTAGGCCTCGCGGGCCTTCCGGCCTTCCGGCCTTCCCGGACGGGCCGACGTCCCTGAACGGGACGGAGGCACCTGGCCCTTCCCCGCCCGCCGGTCAGATCCAGTTCCGGTCGCGGGCCGCCAGCGCGGCCTGGAACCGGTTCGGCGCACCGAGCCGGCGCATCAGCGCCGCGACGTGGCCGCGGTAGGTGCGCAGCGACATGTCCAGGGCGCGTGCCCCTGCCTCGTCCTTGTCGACGCCGGCCATGGTCCGCAGGACCGCCCGCTCGATCTCGCTCGGCAGCCCCTCCCCGACGCCGCAGGACTGCGACCAGCGGCGCTCGAACAGGGCCAGCAGGTGCGACAGCAGGCCGGGCTGGCGGATGACCAGGGCGCCCCGGGTGATGTCGTGCGGGTCGGTCGCGACCAGGGCGGTCCGCCGGTCGAAGATCACCATCCGTTCGAGCGGGTCGGCCGTGCCGCGCACCTGGGCGCCCTGTTCGGTGAGTTCGGTCGCGAAACGGTTGATCCGGCGGCAGTCGAGCGCGCTGGAGTGCAGGATGGTCCGCATCCGCAGGCCCCGTCGCAGGTACTTCAGGTCGGAGGTGCGGACGGAGTCGAGTGCGGCGGAGATGATCGGCCCCGGGTGGGTGGTCAGTCGTTCCTCGCGGGCGAAGAACGACAACTCGTCGACGCAGGCGATCACTTGGTCGATGCCATCGATGTACTGGAGGTCGCCGACCGGCCCCCGCAGCCCCGCCCGCTGGTCCTCCAGCAGGCCGTCCACCAGATGGCGCGCGGAGACGACCTGCCGGATCTCGTCCTGGAGCCCGTCGAGCCGGCGCCGGGCCAGTCGTTCGACGGCGGCTTTCGGGTCGACGCCGCTGAAGGCGTGGCGGTCGCCCGTGGCGATCGCCAGGCCCAGCTCCCGGAGTCGGGTGACGGCCGCCCCGGCGGTGTCGCGGTCGAGCCCGCAGCCGAGGGCGATCGGGGTCAGTCCGATGTCGGGCGAGCGCAGGAGCAGCCGGTAGACCGACTCCTCCTGGGCGTTCACGCCCAGTACCGCCAGTGCGTTGCCTTCCACGCGGATGCCCTCGGGGATGTCGAAGCGAAGACGGCGGCCCGGATCGGGCCGCCGCAGGACAGTGATCGTCTAACAGTCGCCGGGGGCTCCCCAGGGACCTTCGCCCCGAACGGACGGGACCAACGTCTCGGGGCCCGCAGGAAGTTGCACCTGGGGCGTGCAGGCAGTGCCGCCGGGATCGGGCCCCGGGCCGGCCCGGTCACCGGTAGGTTCGTTCGTGTCCGTAGGGACAAGCCCGACGGGGGACACCGCAGTTGCGGCTGTCGGGTGCAGGACGCCGGGCCGCCGGAGCGGGAGGGGGACTCCGGCGGCCCGGCCGCCCGGGTCCGCGCTTCGTACGGCGCGCCATAGGCCGGGCCTATGGCGCCATAGGGCGGCCACTCCCACCCGGTTCCGGAGCTCACATAGGAGAAGAAGCAGCAGTGAAGTGGACATGTGCGATCCGCGCGGCAGCCGTCGTGCTCTCGACCGCGGTGCTGGCGGTCGGCGGGCTCGCGCCGACGGGGGCGGCCGGATCGGGGGGCGGCTCCGGCGGTGCCTGCGCCGGGGTCGACACCGGTGTGACCGTGACGGGGGAATCCGACGTCATCCAGGGCCGTACCGTCGAGCTGAGCGATGACGAGGGCGACCGGATGTTCGGCGGGCTGTTCGAGATGGTGACCGATAAGGCGGTCCACCTGTCCGGATACTCGCTCGACGCCCGGTCCGAGCTGAAGGACGACGCGGTCTACCGCGAGACCGGCCCGTCCGAGGCGCCCCTGCTGAAGGGCGATCCCGAAGCGGGGAAGGTCAACTGGATCCTGCGCAACGGGTACCCGAGGGCCTCCGCGAGTGAGCTCGGCGCACTGGTCGGCGGCGAGCTCTCCGAGGCGGGGGCGGGCGGCGCGACCCAGGCCGCCATCTGGCGCATCACGAACCACGTCAAGGGGGTCCTCCCGGGCGACCCGGTCGCCACCAGGCTCGTGGACTACCTGGTGTCGCACGCCGAGGACGTCGAGGAGCCCGCCGCCCCGCTCGCCCTCGCCCCCGGTGCCGTGACCGGGGCCGCGGGATCTCCGCTCGGGCCGATCGCGGTCACCTCCACCGGCGGTCCGGTCGGCGCGTCCCTCGGCCCGGCGGCGGGCGCGGTCCTGACCGACCGTGCCGGAAACGTCCGCTCCGACGACTGCGGCTCCCTCACCGAGCCCGCCGCGAACGGCGACGCGCTCTTCGTGAGGGCCCCGGCCGGTGCACGGTCGGGCAGCGCGACCGTCTCGGCGACGGCGTCGCTCCCGGCCGTGGCGGGCCGGGCGCTCCTCAGCTCCGGCAGCAAGCCGCTGATCCTCGTGGGCGGTGGTCGGATTCCCGTCGGTGCGAGTGCGCGGGTGAGCTGGACGGCGGCGGACGCCTCGCCCTCGCCCACTGCCACCCCGAGCGCCACCCCGAGCGCCTCGGCGAGCGCGAGCGCGAGTCCGAGCGAGAGCGCGAGTCCGGGTACGGGTACGGGCCTCGGCGAGTCCGCCGCGTCGACCGCCTCGGGCAGCCCGAGCCCGAGCCCGACTACGAGCCCGAGCCCGACTACGAGCCCGAGCCCGACTACGAGCCCGAGCCCGACTACGAGCCCGAGCCCGACTACGAGCCCAAGTACGGCCCCCGGCGGGCCGCTCGCCTCCACCGGGGCGGGTGACGGCGTCCTGTTCGCCGCCGTGGTCGGCCTCGGGCTGCTGCTGGTGGGCGGTGGAGCGGTGCTGTTCCACGAGCGACGCCGCCGCCGCAACGGCGCCTGAGCGCGGTCGCGGGGAGCGGGACGTCGGAGCCGCCGACTTCCCGTTCCCCGCGCCCGCCCGGTTCGGCCCGATCTCCCCTACTCTTCCTCCATGCTGTCTGTGGTGGTGGCCCCCTGGGCGGGCGAGGCGGAGCCGGTGTTCGTGCGGGCGCCGGACGAACTGCATGATGCGGCGAGCACGATGAAGGTCGCGGTGTTGGCGGCGCTCGCCCGGGGCGGGGTGGATCTCGATGCCGAGGTGCCGGTGGTGAACCGGTTCGAGTCCGTGGTGGGCGGGGAGTTCGGCAACGATCCCGACTGGGACAGCGATCCGCTGCCGTGGGAGCTGCTGGGCACGCACGTGCCGCTGCGGCTGCTCGCCGAGCGGATGATCACGCACTCCTCCAACCTGGCCACCAACCTGTGCCTGGCCCGGGTCGACCGGGCGGCGGTGGCCGAGGCGTGGCGGCGGGCCGGGGCGACGCGCAGCGCGAGCCCGCGCGGGATCGAGGACTACGCGGCGCGCGACGCCGGGGTGCACAACCTGGTGAGCGCGCGGGACTTGGTGCGGCTGCTGCACTCCCTGGGCGGGGAGCCGGAGTTGCTGGCGCTGCTGGAGCGCAACGCGTTCCGGGTGGATCTGGCGGCGGGCCTGCCGCCGGACACCCGGATCGCCTTCAAGAACGGCTGGGTGCCGGGCGCCCGGCACAGCGTGGGCCTGGTCCACCCGCAGGACTGCCCGCCCTACCTGATCGCGGTCTGCTACACCGGCCCGCTGGCCTCGGGTGAGGACCGTACGGACCCGGCGGCCCGGCTGCTGGCCCGGGTCTCGGCGGCGGTGTGGCAGCGGCGGCACGAGCTCGCCGGCGCGTGAGCCGACGCGTGAGCCGGCGCGTGACCCGGCCGCCGGCCTGCTGCACGGGGCTGTGCAGCAGGCCGGACAGGGGCTTTAGTACGGCTGGACGAGGACGTGGGCGGCGCCGGGGATGCCGACCTTGAGGAGTTCGTCCTCCTCCGGGGTGGTGGGTGTGCCGGTCTCCTGCTTGAGGATGGCCCGGGAGAGCGCCTGGACCCACATGGCGCGGGGTCGGCGGCGCTCCTCCCAGGTGGCGAGCGCGGCGGGCACGGTCTCGGCGGTGTCCAGGCTCTGGGCGAGGACGAGGGCGTCCTCGACGGCCATCGCGGCGCCCTGGGCGAGGTGCGGGGTGGAGGCGTGGGCGGCGTCGCCGGCGAGCGCGATCCGGCCGACGTGCCAGGGCTCCTCGACGCTGACCTGGGAGATCCGGGAGTAGACCACGGCGGACGGGTCGGTGACCTGGGTGAGGGCCTCGGCGATCGGGCCGCCGAAGCCGGCCAGGCGTTCGGCGAGCTGCTCGTGGGCGTGCCCGGGGTCGGGCCGGAAGTCCTCGGCCTCGGCGAACACCGAGCCCAGGTACATGAGGTCGTCGCTGATCGGGGTGAGCAGCGCCTTGGCCTTGAGGTTGCCGGTGGACATCACCACGCCCTGGACCTCGGGCGAACGCGGCAGGGTGACGCGCCAGTTGGCGAAGCCGGTGTACTCGGGCGCGTACTTCTCCCCGTAGAGGCGCTTGCGCAGCGGGGAGCCGATGCCGTCGAAGCCGACGACGAGGTCGTAGCGGCCGCGGTGCCCGTCGGTGAGGGTGGCGTCGACGCCGTCGGCGTCCTCGGCGAGGTCGGCGATGGTGGTGCCGAAGCGCAGGGTGGCGCCGGCCCGGGTGGCGGCGGTGGCGAGTACCTGGGCGAGGGCGGGGCGGGGGATGCCGTTGTTGGAGGGGGCGTCGCCCATCCGGGGCTGCGGGATCTTGGCGAGGGTGGTGCCGGTCGGGTCGCAGATGGTCAGCACCTCCCATTCGAAGCCGGCGGCGAGGCAGTCGTCGAGGACGCCGATCTCGCGCATCACGTGGAGGGCGTTGGAGGGCTGGATGATGCCGACGCCGAGGGCTTCCAGCTGGTCGCGCAGTTCGGCGACGTCGACGTGGTGGCCGCGCTTGGCGAGGGCGGTGGCGAGGGTGAGCCCGCCGATGCCGCCGCCGTGGACGAGGACGCGCAGGGGTGAGGTCATGGGGTGGCTCCTGGGGAAGGGAGGTGGTTCAGCCGACGTTCAGCCGACGGGGGCGGCGGAGAGGTCCATCAGGTGGTCGACCAGGGCGAGCAGCAGGTCGCGTCCGAAGGCGCGTTCGCGGACGTCGCCGAGGAGCATCGGCACCTGCGGGTCCAGGTCGAGGGCGGCCCGGATCTCGTCGGGGGTGCGGGTGTTGTGGCTGTGGAAGCAGTTGATGGCGACGACGAAGGGGATGCCCCGGCTCTCGAAGAAGTCGATGGAGGCGAAGCTGGTGTCGAGCCGGCGGGTGTCGGCGATGACGATGCCGCCGAGGGCGCCGTTGACGAGGTCGTTCCACATGAACCAGAAGCGTTCCTGCCCGGGGGTGCCGAACAGGTAGACGACGAGGTCCGGGCTGACGGTGATCCGGCCGAAGTCGAGGGCGACGGTGGTGGTGTCCTTCTGGTCGACGCCGGACAGGTCGTCCACGCCGACGCTGGCCCGGGTCAGGTACTCCTCGGTGCGCAGCGGGGTGACCTCGCTGACGGAGCCGACGAGGGTGGTCTTGCCGACGCCGAAGCCGCCCGCGATGAGGATCTTGACGGCGGCCGGCGCGGTGGCGACGTCGGCGTCAGCGGCACTGCTGGGGTGGGGTGTTGCCATGGTTCAGAGTCTCCGGAGTCCTTCGCGAACGGCCGTGAGCAGGCCGAGGTCCACGCCTCCGGCGGCCCGGGCCACCGAGAGCGGTGCCCGGGCCCGCAGCAGGCCCTGGGCGACCAGGTCGCCCAGCAGGATCTTGGTGACCGAGACCGGGAGGTCCAGGCCGGCCGACACCTCGGCGACGGCGGCGGGCCGCCGGCAGTGGTCGAGGATCATCCGGTGCTCGGGCTGGAGGCCGCGGGCACCGGCGCGGCTGCCCCGCGCCAGGGCCCGGTCGGCCTCGTCCTCGACGGTGGTGAGCACGGTGATCAGGGTGAGGTCGTCGCGCTCGGGGGCGGTGCGGCCGCGGGTGATGGTGTACGGGCGCACCATGGCGCCCGACTCGTCCTCGGCGTCCTCGTCCGTCAGTTCGCTCCAGTGCGGGACCCCGCCGCGCTGCCCGTTCCCGTTCCCGCTACCGCTCCCGTTTCCGTACGGGCCCACCGGTGTCAGCTCCGGTTCCGGGCGGCGAAGGCGTCGAAGCCGGCGGGGGAGGCGGCGCCGGCCTCGGCCCGCACCGGGGTGGTCATCTTCTGGCCGACCTGCTGCACCAGGGTGTGCATGGCGACCGACATGACCTCGGCGTCGACCTCCTGGGAGGCGACGACGGCCAGGTGGGTGCCCTGGGCGGCGGCGATGATGAACAGCCAGCACTCGGCGAGTTCGACGATCACCTGGTGGACGGCCCCGCCGTCGAAGAGCTGGCCGACGCCGCGGGCGAGGCTCTGCTGGCCGGTGGCGACGGCGGCGAGGCGCTCGGCGTCGGCCCGTTCGATGGTGCGGGAGTGGCTGACGACCAGGCCGTCGTCGGAGAGCAGGACGGCGTTCCTGGTCCCGGGCACCGAGTCGACGAGTCCGTCCAGCAGCCAGTCCAGGTCCTGGTGGGTGGCGATCGTTCGGTTCATGACTGGTCATCCGTTCGTGTGGTTCGGGGGTCCGCGGCCGGCAGGGCCCAGGGGGAGGGGCCGGACGCGGGCGTCGGGGAGCCGGCGGGGGCGGTGGGGGGAGCCGGTGGGGTCACGGCCCCGGGCAGCGGGTGCTCGCCGCTGTCCTGGGCGCGGGCGGCACGGGACTGGCGCTGGAAGGCGCCGATCGTCGCACCGGAGCGCTTCGCCGGGCGCTGGAAGGGGCCGCCGGCGGGCTCGGTGCCCTGGGCGGCGGATTCGGCGCGGGGCCCGGCGGCGGGCTCGGCCCACTGCGGGCGGGGCGCCGGCGGGACGCGCAGTTCGGCGGCCAGGCTGGCCTGCCGGACGCGCTGGGGCAGCGGGGGCTGCTCGGTCTCGGTGGGGCTGAGCGGCACCGCGGAGGCGTACTCGCGGCGCTGACGCCGTTCGGCCAGCCGGTAGTGGTCGGCCGGGCGGTACTGCTCGTCGGCGTACGGGGCCTCGGCGTCGGTGACCCGGGCGTAGGCGATGTCCGGGTAGGCGGGCACGTCGTGCGAGGGCCGCTGGTCGGCCGGGGCGTCGGGGGCCGTGGAGCTGTGCTCGATCGGCTGCTCGGCGTACGGGGCGGGGAACGGGGCGGGGAACGGGGTGGGCTCGGCGGCGGGCGCGGCCTCGGGCTGGACGTACTCGACGTGGCCGAAGGCCTGGACGGGGGCGGTCAGCGGGTCGTGCGGGAACTGCTCGGTCTGCGGGAGCTGCTGGGTCTGCCCGAGCGGTTCGACGTGCCCGACCGGTTCGACGTACCCGAGCGGTTCGGCGTACCCGGGCTGCTCCACGTGCTGGGCCTGCCCGAAGGCCTCGACCTGCCCGAACGCCTCCACCGGCGGGAAGGACTCCACCGGCGGGAGGGGATCCACCGGCAGGAAGGAGTCGGCCGCGGCGAAGGTCTCCACGGGCGGGAGGGGCTCCGCCGGCGCGAAGGATTCTCCCGGCGGGAAGGAGTCCACGGGCGCGACCGGCGGCCCCGCCGGCGCCGGCGCCGGGGCCTCGTTGGAGGCGGTGAGCAGCGCCTTGCGGGAGCGCCGCACGAGCGGGATCGGTTCGACGGGGGCGTCGTCGGGCAGTCCGGCGTCGCCGTCGATGACGAGCTCGTCGGGGACGAGCACGACGACCCGGGTGCCGCCGAAGGCCGACGGCCGGAACTCGATCTTGAGTCCGTGGTGCGCGGCCAGCCGGGCGATGACGTAGAAGCCGAGGCGGACGTCGTCAGCCCGGGCGAGCACGTCGGTGCGGGGCGGGCGGCTCATCAGTTCGTTGGCGGCGTCGTACTGCTCGGGGTCCATGCCGAGGCCGCGGTCCTCGATCTCGACGGCGAGTCCGCGGCCGACCATGGCGGCCCGGACCTCGACCGGGGTGGGCGGCTTGGAGAAGGTGGTGGCGTTCTCCATCAGCTCGGCGAGCACGTGCGCGACCGGGCCGACGGCCCGCTCGGACAGCCACGGGTGGCCCTCGACGTCGATCATGATCCGGCGGTAGTCCTGCACCTCGCCCTGTGCGGCGCGCAGCACGTCCAGCAGCGGGACGGGCTTGCGCCAGCGCCGCTGCGGCTGGCCGCCGGCCATGATGACGAGGTTCTCCTCGTAGCGGCGCAGGCGGGCGGTGAGGTGGTCGAGGTCGAACAGGCCCTCCAGGACCTCCGGGTCCTCGTGCTTGCGCTCCAGCTCGTCGAGCTTGCGCAGCTGGCGGCCGATCAGCAGCTGGGTGCGGCGGGCGATGCGCTGGAGCAGCCGCTCGAAGCCGCGGTGCTGTTCGGCCTGCTTGACGGCGGCCTCGACGGCGGAGGCGCGGGCCAGGTTGAGGGCCTGGCCGAGGCGGGCGAGTTCGTCGGTGCCGTTGCCGTGCGGGCCGGCGGTGATGGTGCGGGTGTCGGTCTCGACGTCGACCTGCTCGCCGCGGCCGAGGCGTTCGACGACCTCGGGGAGGGTGCGCTCCATCTCCTCGGCCTGGGTCTGGAGCTCCTTGATGCGCCGGCGCAGCGAGCGGCTGAGCCGCCAGGAGGCGATGATCACCGCGACGACGGTGATCAGGCCGACGACGGTGGTCAGGACGACCGTGGTGAGGAGGGAGAGGATGGTGCCCTTGCCGACGTCGACGATGCCGCTGGTGCGGGTCTCGATGACCTTGACCAGCTGCGGGTTGAGCTGGTCGAGGGCCTGGCGCCACTGGTCCTGGGCGGCGGGGAGTCTGACGGTGCCGTTGGCCTCGGCGGCGGTGGGCTTGGTGAGCGACTGCTCGACGGCGGCCTTGGCCTGCCAGGCGGGGCTGTTCATCAGGTCGTGCCAGGCGGCGGACTCGCCGTCCGGGATGTACGGGACGACCTGGACGGCGAAGAGGTGCTCCTGCGCCCCGACGGACTGCTGGACCTGCTGGTAGTCGGTGACGGTGAGCCGCCCGGTGGGCCAGCCGCGGGCGAGGATGGCGTCCTCGCGGGCGAGCATCTCCTTGGCCCAGAAGGCGTTCACCAGGGTCTTGGAGATCCAGGTGACCTCGCCGGTGTCGACGTGGCTGAGTGCGGTGAACAGCCGCAGGTCGACGGCGATCAGGTCGGTGTAGTACGTGTAGAGGGTCTGCTGGTCGATCGAGCCGTGGTCGACGGCGGCGCGCTGTTCGGCGAGCTTGCCCATCGCCTGGCGGGCCTCGGTGACGGCGGTGCGAACCTCTTCGGGGGCGCTGTCGGCGGTCTCGCCGGAGAGGACCTGGAACTGGCGGACCGCGTCGTCGGTCTGCTGGCGCTGGCGGCGCAGCTGGTCGGTGTTGCCGCCGGGCCGGGCGAGAGCCTCGGCGCTGAGCCGGCGTTCTTCCTGGAGGCTGTAGTAGACGATGTTGGACGGCTGGCCGGCCTTCTGGGCGAGCAGGCCCTGGGCGGCCTGGCGCTGGAAGGCGAAGACGGTCTCGCCGCTGGTGACCGCCCACAGGGCGGCCAGGGCGATGCTGGGGACGACGGCGAGGACGAGCAGCGCCGTCCGCAGTGACAGGCGCGGACGCCTGCGGGGGGCCTTCGGCGTCGGGGGCCGCCGATTCGCACGCGCGCGCAGAGCAGTCTCCTTGGGGATGGCGGCCGGCCTGAGCGGGGCGGGCCGTCCGGGGCACGGGCTTGACGAGGCGATACTAGTCATACCGTGTGATTGGAGTGAAAGTGCGTTCGCCGCCTGGACCGTGGTCACACACGCTCCGGACACAATGTCATCTGACGGTTGATCGTACGTGCTCGAAGCATCCCAGTTCGGAGCGGGTTGACGAGGCGTCGGCCGCCGGAGCGGGCGGCCGGGTGGCCGCTGTGTGAAAACTGTGTGCCCGCGCTCCGGATATCCGCCCGGCCGGTCGGTCGGTGGCCCGGGTGCCCTCCCGGCCCGCCCCGCTCAGTCGGCCAGCAGGCGCGACCGGGTGGCCTCCAGCTCGGCCGCCAGCACCTGCCCGGCCTCCTCGGGATCGCCCCGGTGCAGCGCCCCGACGAGGTCCGCGTGCGACGCGTAGCCGTGGTTCGGGTCCCCGCTGCGCAGCCCCAGCACCCCCACCAGGGCCACCAGGTGCTCCCTCAGGACCGGCGCGAACTGGGCGAACAGATCGTCCAGCACCGGATTGTGCGCGGCCGCCACCACGGCGGTGTGCAGCGCGATGTCGGCGTCCACGAAGGCCGTGTCGTCCGCGCCGCCCGCCGCCAGCCGGGTGGCCAGCGCCGCGTCCACGGCGGTGAGGTCCGCCTCCGTGCGGCGCGCGGCCGCGAGCCGGGCCGCCTGCACCTCGACCATGGTGCGCACCTCGTAGACGTGCGCCAGCTCGGCCCGGCGCAGCCGGGTCGGCCAGTCCAGGGCGGGCCGGTCCGCCGTCACGAACACGCCCGACCCCTGCCGGCTCTGCACCATCCCGGCGCCGGTCAGCGCGCGCAGCGCCTCCCGGACGGTCGAGCGCCCGACGCCCAGTTCCTTCGCCAGGGTCACCTCGCCCGGCAGCTTCCCGCCCACCGGCCAGTGTCCGGCGGTGATCTGCTCCTCCAGGCGTCGGGTGGCCTGGTCGACGAGGGGGGAGCGGTGGAGGGGGCCGAGCGGGGACATTCGCGTTCACCTGTCAGCTTGTCTGAGGACTTGGTTCGTGGTTAGTCTACCCGGCATGCAGCCGTGGAGTCTCCCTCTGGGTGGCCTTCTTCTTGGTGGCCGCAGCGGGGCGTGACCGGACCGGCACCCCGCTGCGGGGCGCCGTCCTGCCGGTCCACCGGTACCTCCGTAAGGACTCATCGTGCGATTCCCGACCCTGCGTACCCCCGCCGGCCCCGTCCCGGTCACCGCCCCCGCCTGGAACCCGCAGCGCCCGGGTGCCATGCCCTCCCACCGCTACCGGCCCGCCCACGAGCGCGTGCACGTCCCCGCACTGATGCGGCGCTGGCCCGGCCGACGGATCGGCCACGCCCCGCTGTGGGTCCCCGTCGACCTGCGCGACGGCAACCAGGCACTGGCCGAACCCATGGACCCGGCACGCAAACAGCGGATGTTCGACCTGCTCCTGGCCATGGGCTTCAAGGAGATCGAGGTCGGCTACCCCTCCGCCAGCCGCACCGACTTCGACTTCGTCCGGCAACTGGCCACCGTGCCCGGCGCGGTGCCCGAGGACGTCACCATCGTCGTCTTCACGGCGGCGCGCGCCGACCTGATCGACCGCACCTTCGAGGCCGTCGAAGGCCTGCCCCGCGTCGTCGTCCACCTCTACACCGCCACCGCCCCGCTCTGGCGCGAGGTCGTCCTCGGGCGCGACCGGCACGAACTGCGGGCCCTGATCACCGAGGCCGCCACCCACCTGGCACGGCGGGCCGACGGCCGGCCCGGGGTGCGCTTCCAGTTCTCGCCCGAGGTGTTCAACCTGACCGAACCGGACTACGTCCTGGAGGTCTGCAACGGCCTCACCGAACTGTGGGACGCCAGCCCCGACCGGCCCGTCGTCCACAACCTGCCCGCCACCGTCGAGATCGCCACCCCCAACGTCTACGCCGACCAGATCGAGTACCTGCACCGGCACCTGGAGCGCCGCGAGTCGGTGATCCTCTCCGTCCACCCGCACAACGACCGGGGGACGGGCGTCGCCTGCGCCGAACTGGCCGTGCTGGCCGGCGCCCAGCGGGTGGAGGGATGCCTGTTCGGCAACGGCGAGCGGACGGGCAACGTCGACCTGGTCACGCTGGCGCTCAACCTGCACACCCAGGGCGTCGACCCGATGCTCGACTTCTCCGACCTCGACGAGATCCGCCGCACCGTCGAGCACTGCAACCGGCTGCCCGTGCACGAGCGCCACCCCTACGCGGGGGACCTGGTGCACACCGCCTTCTCCGGCACCCACCAGGACGCCATCAAGAAGGGCTTCGCCCACCACGCCAAGGTGGCGGCGGAGTCCGGCGTCCCGGCGCGCGAGGCGCCCTGGTCGGTGCCGTACCTGCCGATCGACCCGGCCGACCTCGGCCGCGACTACGAGGCGGTCATCCGGGTCAACAGCCAGTCCGGCAAGGGCGGCATCGCCTACCTGCTCCAGACCGGGCACGGGCTGGAACTGCCGAGGCGGCTCCAGATCGAGTTCTCCCGGGTCGTGCAGGAGGCCACCGACGACAGCGGGCGGGAGGTGACGGCGGAGGAACTGTACGGGCTCTTCCGCGCGGAGTACCTGGACGCGGCGCCGGACTGGCCGTGGCAGGCCGGCGACGACTGGGCGGAGGTGGACGGCCGGCGCGGCGAGGGCGCCGGGCCGCTCGACGCGGTGGCCGACGCGCTGCGGGTCGACATCCTGCACTTCAGCGAGCACGCCGTCGGGGCGGGTGCGGGCTCCAGCTCCGGTACCGACGCCGTCGCCTACGTCGAGGCCCGGGTCGGCGGACAGGTGGTCTGGGGCGCCGGGCGGGACGGCTCGGTGCTCACGGCAGGCGTGCGGGCGGTGCTCAGCGCCGTCGGCCGCGCGCAGCGGGGGTGACGAACGGGGCGCCGTCGGCCGTCGTACTGTCGGCTGTCGCGCCGGAGTGACCCGTACGGGCGGGAGTTGTACGGACGGAAGTCGGACGGAGACGGCCCACCGCGACACCGTGCGTGGTGGGCCGTGCCGTCCACCTACATCGGTTTCGGTGCGATCACCGCGAACGGCGCGCCCTGCGGGTCGGTCACCACCGACATCCGGCCCGCCACCATGTCGAACGGCGGGGCGAGGACGGTGCCGCGGTGCTTGACCAGGGCGTCCACGGTGGAGTCGACGTCGTCCACCGCGAAGTACGTCAGCCAGTGCGCGGGCGTGCCGGGCGGGTCGTTGGCGAGCAGCGAGACCCCGCCGACGGCCCGGCCGCCGACCCGCAGCTCCCAGTACTGCTCGGCGCCCTGCGCCGGCTGGATCTCGATGCCGAACGCCTCGCCGTAGAAGGCGGTGGCGCCGGGCACGTCGCTGGTGTGCAGCTCGTTCCAGATCAGCGCGCCGCTCTCGTTGACGACCCGGGCGCCGAAGAACTCGCCCGGTTGCCAGACGCCGAACACCGCGCCCTGCGGGTCGGCGGCGATCAGCATCCTGCCGAGCTCGCCGACGTCCATCGCCGGGACCAGCAGGGTGCCGCCCGCGCCGACGATCGCGTCCTGGGTGGCCTGGGCGTCGGTGGTGGACAGGTAGCTGGTCCACACGGTCGGCGGGGTGGGCATCCCCTCCGGTGCCATCGCCGGGCCGATCCCGGCGGACGGCTTGCCGTTCAGCTCGCAGACCGCGTACCCGCCGAACTCGGCCGGGCCGACCTGCCCCTGCCAGCCGAACAGGTCGCGGTAGAAGTCCAGTGCCGCCTGCTGGTCCTGCGCCATCAGATCGACCCAGCACGGGGTGCCGGTCGCGTACGGAGTGGTGACTTCGGGCATTCTCGCTCCTTCAGGTGAGGTCCTGCGTCGGTCACCCTCTCGTCGCGGATCGCGCTCCGCCACTCGACACGCTGTCACGACCCGCCGAGCGGCTGGCGGTTAGCCGGGCGGCGCCGGTCAGCGCCGTCGAAGCGGGCAGGGCGGGGGCGTTTCGGAGGTGGGGCTGAACGTCCGGGGGCACGCCACGGCGGCGACCGACCGGAGCTGCTGTCCGGGTGTCCAGTACGTCCACACCACGTCGTGCGGGAACGTGTCGAGGAACGCCAGGGCGTGATCGAGCCGGGTGAACGCGGGAAGGTCGGCCTCCGAGGCGGGGGAGTCGGCGAGCTGCTTGCCCAGCCAGTCGAGCACCTCGGCCGGGTCGTTGGTGGTGAGCCTGATCTGCGCCGCCGACTTGGCGAGCCAGTGCATGACCTCCAACGGCGGTACCGGGCTGCCCCATTCGGGCCGCGAGCCGTTCTGCGGTCCCGGCGGCCGCCGCTCGGCGTCATCGGGCCGCTTGCCGCCCGCCCACACGTAGCAGTGCCAGTGGAGGCCGGGCCTGTTCCAGTGATCCATGCGCGCTCTACCCTGGGTGTGAGGCGGGCCCCGTTCCCAGTTGCGTTGGGAACGGGGCCCGCTGGTGCGAGGTCGTACGTCAGGCGGAGGTCGTGAAGCGGTCCGGGTCGATACCGGCGGAACTCAACTCCACGGTGGTGAAGCGCAGTTCCCGCCCCGGCGCCTTGGTGTCACCCATCACCCACAACCCGCCGGCCACCCCCGGCACCTCCCGCAGGGTCACGCACGACTCCCCGTCGTCACCCCCGCCCTGGTTCCCGCCACACGCCTTGTAGGCGGCGAGTCCGGCCGGGATCTCGATCTCGTACAGGTCGCTCACTGCACTGCCTTCCTGTTCGATGTTGAAGGGAGGCGGCCCCCAACCGGCATTGACCGATGAGGTGCCGTCAGATCGACAGTAGGAAGCCATGAGTGCCGCGGTCCACGAAGTTGCACTCGGTTGCACCGGTTCACCCGAGGGAGTCGACGGCCCTGGTGATGCACGCGCGTGCTGCCGCACCCCGATCGGCGAGTTTCGCCAGCTCGGCGAACGCCCTGTGGTAGGTACCGATTTCGCTCGGCGTCGAGATGTTGATTTCCGCCGTCAAGGTTTCCACGGCGACCAGGTCTTCATCGAAGGCGTAGAACGCTTCAAGTGGCCAAACCGAACGACGCACGCCGAAGGGGATGATTCCGAAGGATACGTTCGGCTGTGCCATCACCGACAGGAGATGACCGAGCTGGCCCGCCATCGCGGCATCGTCGGCCACTCGGTAATACAAGACCGATTCCTCGACCAGAATCGCGAACCGCTGCCCTGCGTTGCGGATGACACTCGATCGCTCGATCCTGGCCTGGACGGCTTGGTCGACGTCGTCAGGTGTCCCTTGGAACTCCGTGATGGAGCGCAAAAGGCCGGATGCGTATTCGGCGGTTTGCAGCATCCCCGGCACGACATTGGACGCGTAGACGCGGAAGTGTCGGGTTCGCTGGTATAGCGGAACCGTTTTTTCGTGGATCTTCCGCATGCCGTCACGGTGAATCTGCTGCCACTGTATGTACATGGAATCAGCGGAACGCGAGGCGGCTATGAGGTCTGCCGCCTGGTCATCGACGCCACAGGCGGCACACCATGCGCGAATGTCGGCGTCCGATGGTGGAGTCACGCCTCGCGAGATCCGAGATGACTTTGACTTGTGCCATCCACAACGAGCGGCTAGTTCATCCCCTGTGAGCCCGGCGTCCTTCTTCATCGCGTCCAGGCGCGCGGCTAGCGCCGCACGCACGGACTTCGCGCTGGAGAGCGGATTGGAGGACATGAACTAGCCGATCGGGTTTCTGTGCGGGGAGCTAGACGGCGAACTTCTCGTGAGGGACCCCGGACTCCCAGATCGCTTCGAAAGCCGAAGCACACAGCGCTACCATCGCGGCGTCTTCCGTCTGATCCGTGTGGACCCATCGGCCGGCACCATCGAAAATGTTGAACTGAACGAGTCGACCGTCGAAGATCCAGCAGTCATTGCCGGGAAGAGCGATTCCGGACGCGCTGCGTCTGGGGAGCCAGCGGATATCTTCGCCAGCGGCAATGTTGGTGAAAGTGCCGGAGTGCTCGAAGCGGATGTAATCGCTCACCGGTTCCGAGACCACGCGGGCGCGGCGAATCGCGACGCCTTGGCCGGTGACTTCCTGTACCAGATCGAGCCAAGGTCGCCACCAGGACTCGCGGTTGTCGGGATCGAGCCTCTTCCCGTGGCGCCACGCGGCGAACCCCTCGGTTTCGCTCTCCACCGAGTACCAGTCTCGCATCTCAAGGTGCAGCGCCGAATGACGTGCGGATTTGATCAGATCGGCGAAGCTAGAGAGCGTCTGTGTCACCAAGGGCCTCCCTGAGAAGTGGAATCATGCGCCGGGGCAGCCGGATGACGGTCTCGTGCTCGGGAATCGGCCCGGCCTTCAGGCACTCGACTTCCGTCGCCTCGTCCGCTTTCCAGCCCTGAATCACCAGCTCTGCTCGTTCCTCGTCCACCCACACGGAGGGACACCCGTGGTCCCCGGACTCGGGGTCCTTGCCGACGAACCGTAGCTTCATAACCGCCTCCGCTGTCGAGTCAGTTGCGCCCAGTTGCAACGACCTTGGGCCCCGCCCGGGTGTGGAGTCAAGGGCGCATCGGGGCGCAGTGGAGGCGGACGCAACTCAGACCCCGCTCCAACCATCCGCCAAGGAGCGGAAGAAGGTCCGGATGTCGGCGACCAGCAGGTCGGGCTGTTCCAGGGCGGCGAAGTGGCCGCCGTGGTCGAACTCGGTCCAGTGCACGATGTTGTCGATGCGTTCGGCGAAGGCGCGGACCGGGAGGGTGATGTCGTGGGGGAAGACGGCCATGCCGGTGGGGACGGGGGAGGGGGTGGATTCGGTCCAGCCGTTGCGGGCCGACTCCTTGTACAGCCGTGCGGAGGAGCCGGCGGTGGCGGTGAGCCAGTACAGCATCACGTTGGTGAGGAGGTGGTCCCGGGGCACGGCGTCTTCGGGGAGGCCGCTGTCGCAGTCCGTCCATTCGCGGAACTTCTCGATGATCCAGGCGAGTTGGCCGACCGGTGAGTCGGTGAGCGCGTAGCCGATGGTGTGCGGGCGGGTCGCTTGGACGGCGGTGTAGCCGGAGGTTTCGGCCTGGTGGCGGGCCCAGGTGTCGAGCCGTTCGCGGTCGAGGGTGTCGAGGACGGCCGGGTCGCCGGTGGGGAAGGTGGGGGAGGTGTTGACGTGCACGCCGATGACCCGGGTGGGGGCGGCGAGGCCGAGTTCGCGGGAGATGCCGGAGCCCCAGTCGCCGCCCTGGGCGCCGTAGCGCGGGTAGCCGAGGCGGTCCATCAGTTCGGCCCAGGCGCGCGCCACGCGCCGGTAGTCCCAGTCGAGTTGGCTGGTCGGTCCGGAGAAGCCGTAGCCCGGGATGGAGGGCGCGACCACGTGGAAGGCGTCGCGCGGGTCGCCGCCGTGGGCGCGGGGGTCGGTGAGCGGGCCCAGGATGTCCAGGAATTCGGCCACCGAGCCGGGCCAGCCGTGCGTGATGATCAGCGGGGTGGCGTCGGGTTCGGGTGAACGGACGTGCAGGAAGTGCACGTTGGCGCCGTCGATGGTGGTGGTGTACTGCGGGAAGGCGTTGAGCCTGGCCTCGTGTGCGCGCCAGTCGTAGCCGGTCCGCCAGTACTCGGCCAGGTCCTGGAGGTAGGGGAGTGGGACGCCGTAGTCCCAGTCGGCGCCGGGCAGTTGGTCGGGCCAGCGGGTGCGGGCGAGGCGGTCGCGCAGGTCGTCGAGTTGGTGCTGTTCGATGGCGATGCGGTAGGGGCGGATGGCGGTCTCGGCGGTCTCGGCGGTCATGGCGGGGCCTTTCAAGCTCGGGGAGGGGTCAGGTCGGCGGCAGGAGGTGGGTGAGCAGGGCCGTTTCCAGGTCGCGCAGCGGGAAGGCGGGGTCCTCGGCGGCGAGGGTGAGGCCGCCGCGGATGCCGGCGAGGAGGAGCAGGCGGGCGCCTGCCGGGTCGGGGACGTGGCAGGCGACCAGGGCTTCGTCGAGGGCCTGGAGGAGGTCGGCGGAGGCGAGGTCGGCGCCTGCGGCGACGAGGACGGCTCGGGCTTCGGGGTCGGCGAGCAGGGCGGAGACGGCCCGGCTCTCCTCGATCTCTTCGGGGGCGGTGTCCAGGCCGAGCAGGGCGGAGCGGACCAGGAGTCGCAGGGTGTCGGCGGGGCTGTCGGCGGGCTGGGCGGCGAGTGCCGCGCGGGTCCGTTCGCGCCAGCCGTCGGCGATGTCGGTCAGCAGGCCGTCCTTGCTGCCGAAGTAGCGGGAGGGCAGTCCGTCGGCGACGCCGGCCCGGGTGGCGACTTGGCGCAGGGTGGTGGCGCGGTAGCCCTGTTCGGCCATGAGCAGGACGGCGGCGCGCCGGATCTTGGCGCGGGTCGCTTCGCGGACGGCCGCCGAGGCCTCAGGCGTGCGGGGCATGGGGGTGTCCCGTTTTTGGTTGAACCATTGTTCAATATAAACACACGGCAAAGGTCCGCGTCACGCCCGGCGCGGGCCCGGGGAGTCGGAGGTGGCAGGGCGGTCGCTAGCCCAGTTCGTAGCGGACGATCTCGTCGGTCACGGTGGTCACGACGAAGCCGGTCTTCGTCAGGACCCTTCCCGAGGCGGGGTTGCCGACGCGGTGCTCGGCGGTGACCCGCGGGGTGCGGTGGTGGGCGAGGAACCGGCGCACCGCTGTGGTGGCGTAGCCGTGGCCCCAGGCGTCCTCGCGCAGGATGTAGCTGAGGCTGCCCGTGTGGCCGGTGATGCGGAGTCGGACGATGCCGATCAGGTCGTCGTGGACGTCGATGCCGAGGACGCGTGCGGTGCGCGGCCGGTGCGCGTCGGCCTCCCGGGCTTCGCGCACGTAGTCGTGGGCCTGGGCGGCGGTCATCTGGCCGAACCACAGGTCGGCGACCGACCGGCCGCTGTAGATCCGGCGGACGGCGTGGGCGTCGGCCGGCCGCAGCCCGCGCAGGTGCACCCTTCCTCCAACTCGTGGCGCTGGCCCGGGGCTTCCGCTCGCCGAGCGGGAAGCCGGCGGGAAGCCCCGGGCCCTTGGCGGCTCAGGCGAAGATGAGGCGGAAGATCTGGTTGTAGACGAAGAAGCCGCCGGGCTGGCCGGGGATCGGCTGCAGGTTGAACGTCTCGGCGAACTGCATCGGCTTGTCGAAGGCGTTGTCGATGACGAGGCCGCCCGTGACGGTGACCAGTACGCCGCCGCCCGGCGCGGGCTGCGCGTCGTTGCTGGACACCGCGTGCTTGACGGTGGCCAGTTCGGGCGTCGTCAGCTTCGCGAGGATGTTCTGCTGCCCCTGGACCTGGGCGTTCTCCCAGGTGAGCATCGACTCGGGCCGGTAGAGGCTGGTGAGGTTGCTGCGCCCCGCGATGCCGGAGTCGAAGGTGTTGTAGTAGTGGGACACGAACGAGTTGGCAATGGCGTTGAAGTCCATGCGCGGAACGTACCAGTCCACTCACAACGGGTGTGTGTCGTTTGACAGATCCGGCCGGGGCTGCTGAGGGGTGGGCCGGGTCGCCTTCCGGGCGACGGGTCCTCGGCGGTGGCTGTGTGGCTGCCGTCCGGGATGCCGCGCGGGGCGTCGCCCGGGTTGCGACGCAAGCGAACGGTATCGGAGGGTGGTCGCATGGATACTCTTCGCGTACAACCCTCGCGGCCCGCCCGTCGGCGGCGTCTCGCGCTCCTCGCGCTCCCCGTGACCGGTGGCCTGCTCGGTGCTGCCCCCGCCTCCGCGCCGCAGCAGGTAGCTCCGGTGGACCTGCGGACCGTCGTGATGGCCGCCGCCGCCCATGGGCAGCAGGTGTTCTCGGAGGCCGGCACCTCCTACTTCACGGTGCCCGCCGGGGTGGCCGAGGTCCTCGTCCAGGCCTGGGGCGGCGGTGGTGGCGGCGGTGGGGGAGGCGGTGGGGGCGGGGGTGCCGGAGGGGGTGGCGGCGGTGAGGACTCCACCCTCGGGTCGTACGGCGGTGGTGGTGGCGGTGGCGGCGGCGGGGGTGCCGGAGGGGGTGGTGGCGCCGGCGGGGGCAGCGGCTTCTACCTCGCCTGCCGGGTCCAGACGTCCCTCCTGGAGCAACTGCCCCCGTACGGGCAGCTGCCGGGAACCGTCGCGGTACGCGTCGGACGGGGTGGTGGAGGTGGGGCCGCGGGGTCGGGTTCGGGCGGGGGTGGCGGCGGTGCGGACACCGAGAACGGCGGCAGCGGGGGGTCGGGCTCCACCGGTCTCACCGGCGGGGTCGGTGTGGAGGGGTTCAGCAGCGGCGTGTTCTTCGAACTGCCCTACCCGGATGCCGACGGCGAACTCGTGCTGCAGCCCTTCGCCGCGGCGGCCGGCGGTCGGCCCGGCGGCGGCGGACCTGGCGGACCCGGCGGCGGTGGCGGCGGGGGAGGCACCACCGGGCGGTCGAGCGGCTACCCCGGAAGCGGCGGATCCGGCGGCCAGGGCGGACCTGGCAGCGCCGGGGGAGCGCAGAGTCAAGGCTCCGACAGTGTGTGTGAGGGGAAGGCGACCGATGCCGTCATTGGCGCGGACGGTGCGCAAGGGAAGGGCGGTGGGGCGGGCTACTCCGGTAGCGCAGGCAATGACGGAGGCCAGGGGCGGGGCGGCTACGGCGGAAACGGCGGCTACGGCTCCTCCGGCGGAGGTGCGGGCGGTGCGGGCGCGACGCTCTCGGCCGCCACACCCGCCCCGCCGGCCGGAACCGGCACGGGAGGTGCGGGCGGAGCCGGCAGCGGGGGCGGCGGGGGAGGAAAGGGCGGCAACGGTGACGACGTCGTCGTCAACGACAACACCCCCGGCAGCCCGGGCGGAGCCGGCGCCGACGCGACCGGGGGCACGCAGGGGACGCCCGGCTACGTGATCATCAGCTGGTAGCCCGACGGTCGGCCGCCTCGCGACGGGGCGTGGACCACGTGTGGGCCGGGGCTGCGTGAACGCCGCCCCGGCTCGCCCGGTGGGGTCGGGGGTCCGGCAGCCGGCTCTCCACGGGGGCGCCGACGCGTCGTCGTCAGTGGTAGGGAGCCCGCGTGACGGTCGCAGTCGGCGCAGTGGGGGCCACGGTCGCCGAGTGCATTGGCGCCGGGTTCCTCTCCAGCACGGTCTTGTCCCGTGGTTCGGTAGTGACGCGCCAAAACACGGTTCCCGGTATTGGGCTGCTGCGGTACCGACCGGATCCCCTGTTCGGTGCCGTCTCGGCTCGGCCTTGTGAAGTCGGGCGCTCAGAACGACCAGTGGATGAGCGCGTACCCCGGTGCTCCGGCCTCGCCGGGCGAGGTGCCACTGACGCCGGACTGGCCGCCCGGCCCGCCGGTCGCGGCGTCTCCCGGGTTGGCGCTCCCGGTGTTCGCGGGCTGGCCGCCCGTGCCGCCGGGTGAGACGGGGTTCGGGAAGAGCGCGCTGGTCGTGCTGCCCCCGGCCGCGCCGGGGCGTACGAAGCCGCCGCCGCCCAAGGGGGTTTCGGCGGGTGCGGTGCCGCCGCCCCCTGCGCCGCCGCCGGCGTACGAGCCCGGGAAGCCCCCGTTCGACGTGAAGCCCCCGCCGCCGCCCTGGGCGGTGGCCAGCACCGTCGAGCCGATCGCGATGGTGCTGCTGGTGCCGCCGGAGCCCACGGCGCCGACCGCACCGCCCGCGCCGCCGGTGCCGATGGTGATGGTGACCTGCTCAAGGGGGAGCACCGTGATCGCGCCGTGCACGTATCCGCCGCCGCCCCCGCCCCCACCGCCGGTCACGGGCGCGGTCGAGGTGCCGCCGGCGCCTCCGCCACCGGCGCCCCAGGCGTCGATCAGCAGGCCGGTGACGCCGACGGGGACGGTGAAGGTGGTGGTCCGGGTGAACTCGCGCACGCCCGTGGTGGCGTGGGCGGGGGCGGTCCCGGCGGCGAGGGTGGTGGCGGAGACGGCGAGCGCGGTCGCGCAGGCGGCCAGTGCGGCCCTGCTCCGCCGACGGTGTGTCGTGGTCGGGGCGGATGTCATCGAGGTGTTCCTCCGTGTCGCTGCCCTGGCCGGGCGTGGGCGGGTGGGCCTGTGGGTAGTCCACGCACCATCCTTCGCTCCCGGGGCGAGCCGTGCACCAGGTGTTACGCCGGATGACCGGGGGCCGGGCCCTCGGTGGATCTCGATCAGAGGTTTTCCCTGCTCGGAAGCCGGTGTCGGTGGGTGCGGGTAGCGTGAGCGCACGTGGGCAGTTGGGCCGACACCGGGGGGATCGATGGAGAACGCGCCGGACCACGGCCGGACCGTGCGGAACGGTTCGCTCGCGATGATCGGCCTGGGGGTCCTGCTGTTCGTCCTCAGCCTGGTCTACCTGATACCGCACGACATGGGGGTGACGTCGGCTCTCCGCAGCCGCGGCGTCCACGTGTCGGCGGTCGTCACCGAGTGCACTGAGGTTAGCGCGCCGCAGGACAACCCGGCGGGCAACGCCCACTGCCGGGTGCGGTTCACGACGTCCGAGGGGGCGCCCGTCGAGACCCAACTCGCCTACGTCACCGACACCGTCAAGGCCCGCGACACTGTGACGGTGGTGTACGACCCCCGGCACACCGACACCGCCGCCCTTGCTTCGAGCATCGGATTCTGGAACTCGCTGGGCCGGAACGTGCTCGATGTGGTCGCACTGGTCGCGTCGGTCCTCATGACCTTGCTGGGCCTCGCGGTCCATCTCGCGTACCGCCGGCTCACCCGGGCGCGCAGACGGCCCACCGCTCTTTAGGCGGTGAGCCGTTGAGGGGGAAGTCGATCAGGCCTCGACGGTGGCGGCGAAGGCCACGAACGCCTGCCAGGCGGCGGGGGTGAAGGCGTGGTGGGGGCCGGAGGCGTCCTTGGAATCGCGGACGAGGACAGCCTCGGTCGTCTCGGCGACCTCGATGCACCGGCCGCCTTCGTTGCTGCTGTGGCTGCTCTTGAACCAGACGAGTTCGTTGCTCACCGCTCCCCGTGGCGCGAAGCGGTCCTCAGACTCGCCTGCTGCGTGATCACCTACCGACGCGTGTGGCGTGCACGGAGCCGAGCAGGCTGAGTGCCTCGGCGCTGGGGCTGCCGTGTTCGGCATGGTAGATGATCAACTGCTGGCCGGGGGCGTCCCGCACGTCGAATGCGTGGTGGGTGAGGGTCATGCCGCCGACGTCCGGGTGGTGGATGTGCTTGTGTTCGCGGGTCTTGCCGCGCACGGTGTGGGTGTTCCACAGTCGGGCGAAGTCCTTGCTGCGCGTGCTGAGTTCGCCGACGAGAGCCCGTAGGCGCGGACTGCCCGGGTCGACGCCGGACGCCTGGCGCAGGTGCCCGACCACCGTCTCTGCCGTCCGCTCCCATCGGGGGTGGAACGGCCGACCTGCCGGGTCGAGGAAGAGCATGCGGGCCAGGTTGTCCATCGCTTCGAAGGGGGAGTACAGGGCCTCGGCCAGGGCGTTGGCGGCCAGGATGTCCAGGATCGGGTTGATGACGAACGCCGGAGTGCCGGGGTAGCCGTCCAGCAGGACGCGCAGGGCGGGGGCGACCTGGTCGGTGGCGGCGACGGGCCGCTGGGACGGCGCGGTTCCGGACAGTTGGTGAAGGTGCGCCTGGGCGTCGGTGTCCAGCAGCAGCGCGCGGCTGAGCGCGTCCACCACCTGCGCGGACGGGTGGCGTTCACGGCCCTGTTCCAGCCGGGTGTAGTAGTCCGCGTTCACCCCTGCCAGTACGGCGACTTCTTCGCGGCGCAGCCCGGCGACCCTGCGCACGCCATGGCTCGGCATCCCGACCTCGTCCGGCCGCACGGCCGCACGGCGCGCCCGCAGGAACTCACCCAGCTGGTTGTCGGTCATGTGCCCAGGCTAGGCCGCGGGCCCGGTGTGCTGCCTGGGTGTACCGCACCCAGGCAGCACACGGCCTGGGCCGCCCGGAACACCTCGCCCAGACTCGGTGCCCTACCGAGAGACAAGGGGCAGTCATGCCGGACCGGACAATCAAGGTCGTAGCGATCACCGGTGCCAGCAGTGGGATCGGCGAGGCGACCGCCCGCCGGCTCGCCGCCGACGGCCACCGCCTGTTCCTGGGAGCACGGCGCACCGATCGCCTGGACCGACTCGTCACGGAGATCACCGCCGCGGGCGGCACGGCGGCGGCCCGGCGCCTGGACGTGACCGAGGCCGCCGACGTGCGGGACTTCGTGGCAGCGGCCGAAGAGCGGTACGGCCGCGTGGACGTGATGGTCAACAACGCCGGGGTGATGCCGCTGTCGCCGCTGGAGGCGCTCAGGACGGAGGAGTGGGATCGCATGATCGACGTGAACCTGCGGGGTGTCCTGCACGGTATCTCCGCCGCCTTGCCCGTGATGCGCGCCCAAGGTGGCGGGCACATCGTGAACATCGCCTCCGTCGGCGCGTACGAGGTCTCTCCCACCGCTGCCGTGTACTGCGCCACCAAGTTCGCGGTCCGTGCGATCTCCGAGGGCCTGCGTCAGGAGTCCGCCGGTGACGTCCGGGTCACCCTGGTCTCGCCGGGTGTCACGGAGTCCGAACTCGCCGACGGCATCGCGGACCCGGCCGCCCGGGCGGCCATGCGGACGTACCGCGCCGTGGCCCTGCCGGCGTCCGCGATCGCGGACGCCGTCGCCTACGCAATCTCCCAGCCGCCGTACGTCGACGTGAACGAGATCGTCGTTCGACCTGCGGCGAGCGCCCAGTGACGGAAGGAACCGGAATGCTGCACACCCCCGCTTTCGACGACCTGGCGCGCAGAGTACGTGACCTGGAGGACCGGGACGCCCTGCACGCCCTCATGATCCGCGGCTGGCGGGCACTGGACCGCAAGGACTGGCGGACCTGGTCCGCCTGTTGGGCCGAGGACGCCGTGCTGGAGTTCGGGCCCTGGCAGCGAACCCAGGGGAGGGAGGCCATCCGCGCGAAGGTGGAGGAGGCCGAGTCGGCCTACACGAGCATCCAGCACCACATCCTCAACATGCACGTGGACGTGGCGGGCGACCGGGCGACCGGCATCGGGTACATGTGGTTCGTCGCCGTCACCGCTCCGGGGAGGACCTCTGCCCCCTACTCCATGGGCGGTCCCTACGACTGGGAGTTCCGCCGTGACGGGGACGGATGGCTCTTGGCCCGGCAGCGGCTCGGGGTCTTGTGGACCGACGGCGAGGACACCCTGCGAGCCTTCGAACCGGAGTGACCGGAGTGACCGGAGTGACCGGAACTATGCTGATCAGGCCTCGGCGGTGGCGGCGAAGGCGACGAACGCCTGCCAGGCGGCGGGGGTGAAGGTGTGGTGGGGGCCGGAGGCGTCCTTGGAGTCGCGGACGAGGACGGCCTCGGTCGTCTCGGCGACCTCGATGCACTGGCCGCCCTCGTTGCTGCTGTGACTGCTCTTGTGCCAGGCGACCTCGACGCAAGCACCGCCTTCGTTGCTGCTGTGGCTGCTCTTGAACCAGGCGATCTCGATGCAGGCGGTGCCCTCATTGCTGCTGTGGCTGCTCTTGAACCAGACGAGTTCGCTGCTCACTGCTCCCCCTAAATCCGGGATGGCGCGGTCAGCTTGACGGTACGCCAACGGCCCGCCGCCCGGTAGGCGGTGGGCCGTTGGGAGGACGTTGATCAGACCTCGGCGGTCGCGGCGAATGCCACGAACGCCTGCCAGGTGGCCGGCTCGAAGGCCAGCTGCGGGCCGCTCTTGTCCTTGGAGTCGCGCACGTGGATGACGCCGGTTGTCTCGGCGACCTCGACGCAAGCTCCACCCTCGTTGCCGCTGTAGCTGCTCTTGAACCATGCCAGCTCGGTGCTCATCGTTCTCCCAGGATCTTCTCGATCAAGGCCAGGGACTCCTCGGGACCAAGGGCCTGCGCCCTGAGGATGTTGTAGCGCGCGTTCATGATCCGGACTTCCTCCGGGTCGGCGATCAGCCTACTGCTCGTCTGTACCTCGATGTAGGCGTGCTGAGGCCGACCCTTTGGTGCGATCAGAATGAACGGCCCGCCCATTCCGGCGTGCTCGGCTCTGTCCAGGGGCAGCACCTGGATGACCATGCCGCGGGTCCGCCCGATCTCCAGGAGTCGGCGGAGCTGGGCTGCATGCACGTCCCACCCTCCCAGGGGTCTGCGCAGCACGCTCTCGTCGATCACCCAGCTGAACATCCCCCGGGGCCACCGGGTCAGTACCTCCTGGCGCGCCATTCGCGCGGCGACCCGCATCTCGATCACCTCTTCTGACAAGGGGGGCTGCCTCATCGCATAGACAGCTCGGGCGTGCTCTTCGGTCTGGAGCAGCCCAGGGATGTCGAGCGTGGCGAAGTCATGGGACTCGATTGAGTCGACCTCCAGGGTTGCGTAGCCACGAAACCAGGCCGGGTGCCGCAGCCGCGCCTTGGCCCGCGCCCGCATCACGTCGTCCTTCGTGATGGCCAACAGGCCGCCGGCGTTGAGGACTTTGTCCGCCGCCACCAGGAACTCCGGCTGCGGGGTGCGCTTTCCGCGCTCGACCGCGCCGATCAAGTGCTCTCCGTAGCCGACGCGTTCGCCGAGTTCCTTCTGCGTCATCCCGGCCCGCTCCCTCAGGAGCTTGATCTGCTTCCCGATGGCGCGGAAGAAGTCCGACACCTCGCTCAGGTCCTCCTGCAGTTCCGTGCGAACGTCGTCCGACTCGATGTTGCGTCCTGCGCCCATCGCGACCACCCCGTTAGTGATTCGGCCACACGAACAAAAGCTGTCCGCACCCGGACAGGCACTCTCCGTACTCCCCGGATGCATGGTCAGCGTACGTCCGCGCCGTCACGATTTTTTCCATGACGACCGACATCCCCCTCGACAGCCCCCGCCGTCACACCATCACCCTCGCCGCCACCCCCAAGGGCGCCGCCATCTGCCGGCGCATCACCAGGCGTCAACTGACCACCTGGGGGCTGAACTTGTCCCACACCGAGCCGTACTACTCGGCGCTCCTGATCGTCGCGGAGCTCGCCGCTAACGCGACTACCCATGGCCGCGTTCCGGGGCGCGGCTTCGAGCTTCACCTCTGTCTCACCACCACCGTGCGCCGGGGCACAACCTTGCGCATCGAGATCTCGGACTGCCGGGGCGACCGCTTCCCGGCTCTGCCCGCCGTCCTCGCCCCCAACTCCCAGTCCGGGCGCGGCCTCACCCTCATCGACGCCCTCGCCGACCGCTGGGGCACCATCCCCCGCCACCCGAACGCCAAGACCGTCTGGGCCGAGCTCGACCTCCCCATCGCCCCCGATGCGTCCTGAACCCCGCCATAGCCCGGGCAGCGCGACGCTCTGCACCCTCCTCCCGTTCGCCCTCCTCCTCGCGCTTCTCGCCTGGATCCACCCCCTCACCGCGCACCACCCCCCGAACCGCCACCCCCGCCCCGTCGCCACCTCCACCCCAACCACCCCGTAAAGCAAGAGGAGTGGGAAGTCGGCCCCGCCGACTTCCCACTCCCCGGGTTTGTTCCGCCGCCTGGGCGAGCAGGGCCAGCCAGACACCGACCAGGAGCAGGTGGATCCGCTGCGGGATGCCCTGACCGCCGGGGTGGCCGAGCAGCGGGCCGACGGTGGCGATCGCCGCGGCCATCGCGGCGGGCAGCAGCCAGGGGCCCCAGCGACTGATCGACGCGAGTTCTGGCGCGCGGTCTCCGCTGCGGCGGGCCGCGAGGATGAGCAGTGCCATCGCCAGGAAGAGGAACAGGTGCACTAGCGCGCTGGTCAGGGTGTGCAAGGGATGGACTGCCTCGCAGTCGGGTTCCACCGACGGTGCGCAGCTCATCGGCAGCGCGACGTCGGCGAGCGAGCACATGCCGAAGCCGGCCATGGCCCACCAGCCGCCTGGCCTTCCGGCGGACGGTCGGGCCACGAACAGTGCGGCAGCGGTGACCAGCGTCGCCGTAACCACCTCGATCGAGGCAAACAAGTGGCGGAACGGCTGGTCGGCGGCGTAGAGCTCACTGACGTAGGAGTTGGCCGGGTCGATCCCGGTCGGCAGCAGGAACTCCAGGACCCAGTCGTTGTACGTGATCGCCGCCGCCCACAGCAGAACGCGGGGCGCAGCCCAACGGCGTGCACTCGGCGCGTCGGCCGTGTCGGGTGGTCCAGGGTGCTGGTCCATGCCGCTCCGGGGTACGGGCGGTCGGCTAGGTTGCGCCGGACCGCAGTGGCAGTTGACCGGACCACAGTGGCAGTTGAGCAGCGTTCCGAACGTGGGGACGCTACAGCGAACGGGGGGACTTGCCGGGGTAAGTCCAGCCTGCGGGTGGCCCCGGCAGAGCCAAGCTGACGGCGTGGGGCAGAGAGTTCCTCGTGATCGTGCACACATGAAGTGCGGTGCCTACATCGTGGACGGGTCGGATCAACTGAGACAGCGGTAGGCATCCGTTCGGGCCGCGCCCGGCCAGTACCTCCTGCTCGACTCCGCCGGGGCTTGTCGTAGGCCGATGTAACTATTACAGTTACGACATGGAGAGGGGTGATGGGCGGCATGAGCGCGAACAGTAGGTTGACCGTCGCCGCGCACGCCCTGACCTGGATCGGGCTGTACCAGCGCCGTGGCCACGAAGTCGCCACCTCCGAGCAGATCGCGACGAGCGTCAACACCAACCCGGTGGTGATCCGCCGCCTGCTGGCCCAGCTGCGCAAGGCGGGCCTGGTCGACTCGCGAAGGGGTGCCGGGGCCGGCTGGACGCTGTCGCGGGACCTGTCGGCGATCACCCTGCTCGACGTCTACGAGGCGGTGGAGCCGGGGCCGATCTTCGCCCTGCACCCCGCCACGCCCGACTCCGAGTGCGTCGTGGGTCACGGCATCGCTCCGGTGATGGCGGCCGTCTACGGCGGGATCGAGGTCACCCTCCGCCGGGAGTTGGCGGGGACCACGCTGGAGGATGTGCTGCGCGACGTGCTGAAGGCCGCCTAGCCTCGGCCGTGGCAGTGCTTCCTGTGCCGCTTCCCGCGCCGCTTTTTGTGCCCAGAAATGTAACAAGAATAGTTACGTCAAGATTCGGAGAATCTCATGGGACAGCTGGACAACAAGACCGCCCTCGTCACCGGCGCCTCCACCGGCATCGGCCTGGCCATCGCCCGCCGCTTCGCGGCCGAGGGGGCGACCGTCTACCTCACCGGTCGCCGCGAGGCCGAACTGGCCGCCGCCGTCGAGCAGGTCGGCAGCCGGGGCATCGGCGTCCGGGGCGACGTGTCGAAGCTCGACGACCTCGACCGGCTCTTCGCCGAGATCACCGAACGCAGCGGCCGGCTCGACATCGTCGTGGCCAACGCCGGCCTCGGGGACTTCGGCCTGCTCGGCGAGATCACCGAGGAGGAGTACGACCACACCACCTCCGTGAACCTCAAGGGCACGGTCTTCACCGTGCAGAAGGCGCTCCCGCTGCTGTCGGCCGGCGCCTCGGTGATCCTGCTCTCGTCCAGCGCGGCCCTGCGCGGCGTCCCGGGCCTGGGCGTCTACGCCGCCACCAAGGCCGCGATCCGCAGCCTCGCCCGCACCTGGGCCACCGAACTCGCCGGCCGGGGCATCCGGGTCAACGCCCTCACCCCGGGCCCGGTCGCGACCCCCGGGGCCGACGAGCTGCGGGCGGCGTACCCCCAGGTCGATCAGGCCGTCGCCACGACCCCGCTCGGCCGCATCGGCCGACCCGAGGAGGTCGCCGCCACCGCCCTCTACCTGGCCGGGGACCAGAGCTCCTTCACCACCGGCGCGGAACTGTTCGTCGACGGCGGCGTCACCCAGCTCTAGGGGTTTCACCTCGGGGCAGAACCTGAGCGGAGTGGAAAGCGGAGTGGGAAGTCGGACCCGCCGACTTCCCACTCCCTCACCGGACTTCGGTCAGCGGCACAGGGCCGTGTCCACGACGTTCTCGACGTGCTCCGAGCCGGCGGCGTCCGGCGGGACGGTGGTCACCGCGATGTTGACGGCGCGGCCGTCGTCCGTCGCCCCGCCCCGGGTCTCGTAGCCGGGGATGTCGCCGCCGTGGCCCCAGTAGACGCCGCCGCAGGACAGCGGCCGGCTGATGAGCCCCAGGCCGTAGGCGGCGCCGCTGTCGCCGATGGGGACGGTGGTGCGCATCTGGGCGAGCTGGGCCGGTTGCAGGAGGCGGCCGCCGAGGAGGGCGGTGAAGAACTGGTTGACGTCGGAGTTGGTGGAGATCATCTGGCCCGCCGCCCCGCCCGCGGAGGGGTCCATCTCGGTGAAGTCGATCAGGTGCCCGTCGGCCGCGTCCTTGCGGTAGCCCTGGGGGTGGGCCTCGCGGATGGTCCGGTCGCCCTGGGCGGGGTAGTAGGTGTGCCGCAGGCCGAGGGGCTTGATGATGCGCTGGTCGATCTGCTCGGCGATGGGGCGGCCGGTGACCTTCTGGACGACCAGGCCGGCGAGCACGTAGTTGGTGCTGCTGTACTTGAAGCTCGCCCCCGGGGCGAAGTCGGCCTTGTGCTGGAAGGCGATGTCCAGCAGGTCGCGCGGCTCGAAGTACCGGTGCTGGAGGGAGGGTTCGTCGAGGTCTCCCTCGTAGTCCGGGAGCCCGCTGGTGTGCTGGAGGAGCTGGCGGACCGTGATGTGGCGCCCGTCGATGCCGTCGCCGCGGACCAGGCCCGGGAGGTAGGTCTCGACGGGCTCGTCGAGGCCGATCTTCCCCTCGCCGACCAGCTGCAGCACGACCACCGCCGTGAACGTCTTGGTGTTGCTGCCGATCCGCACCTGGCCGTCGACCGGCACCTTCGCGCGGGTGGTGACGTCGCCGACCCCCGCGGTGTAGGTGCGGGTGCGGCCGTCACGGCTCTGGACGCTGGCCAGCGCGGCGGGCAGGCCGTCGTCGCGGACCAGCGCGTTCAGCCCCTGCTGGACGCTGTCCGGGCGGGGGGCGGCGGCGGCCGTGGACGGCGCCAGGGCGGTGCCCGCGGTCATGACGCCGACGGCCACCGCGGCCGCCGCCGCCACGACGACCCCGCGCCGACCGGCCTGCGGGCGCCGGAAGGAAAGCCCGGAGGAAAGCCGGGACGAACGCCAGGAGGAAGGTCGGGAGGAAAGCGGCTGCCACATCTGCTCACGCACGAGTCAACTCCGGTGCAATCAAGGGGAGGCCGGGAAGTCCTCCCCGGCTGTGATCGCCAGTCTGCTCGGGCGGCCCGTTGATGACCTCCCTCGACCGGGGGAGCACTTTCTCCCACGTTTCCGCGATGCGCACCGACCGCCCCGCACGCTGACCGCCCCGCACGCTGACCGTCCCGCACGCTGACCGTCCCGCACGCTGACCGTCCCGCACGCTGACCGTCCCGCACGCCGACCGCCCCGCGCACCGACGCGGGGCCGGCCCGCCGGGGGAGCGGGCCGGCCCCGCGGGCCTGGTCGGGCGGTCGTGGCCGCCCGGTCGTGTTCAGCCGGTCGTGTTCAGCCGGTCGCGCCGACCGCTACTCGGACAGCATCTTCACGCCGGCGTCCGGCAGCTTGGCGCCGTTCTTGTCGAAGAACTGCCACGACGTCACCTTCTTGCCCGGCTGCTCGGGGACCACCAGCCGCTGGTACGGGGAGTCCCCGACGGCCTTCAGCCACGGCTCCATGACCGTGCCGTCCGACCAGGTCACCAGGACCTTGCCGACGTCCGGGCCGAGGGCCATCACGGCGAGCTTGATCGGGAGCGGACCGGGCGTGCCGGACTTGTCCCGGGCGCCCATCAGGCCGCCGCTGAACGTGTCGGCCATCCGCGGGTCGAGGTGGCCCGGCGCCGGGTAGCTGCCCGCGTTGTCGTGCGGCTGGCGCACCCCGTCCAGGGTGACGTAGTCGTTCACGACGTCCTCGTTGGGCTGCCAGTACTGCTGGACGTACGCCTCCGTCGGCTTGTCGAGCGAGGAGTCGACGGCGTGGCGCTCCTCCCAGACGGCCACCGCCTGCTCGTACGCCCGCTCCTTCGGGGCGACCGGCCAGAGCGCCGTCCAGAGCTTCCACGTCTTGCCGTCAGGGGTGTTGCCCTGGGCGAGCGTCACCCGGACCGGGGTGAATGGGTCCCGCTCGGCCGTCGCCGTGCCGGACGGCTGGGCGGCCGGGCCGCCCCCGGTGCCGCCGCCGGGACCGCCGTTCGCCGGGACGAGCGCCTGGGCGCCGCTGCTCGCGGGGGAGCTGTGCAGACCCGCCATCGTCCCGCCGCCCAGCACCACCACCGAGGCCAGTGCGAGCGCGCCGACCACTGACCGGCGACGGCGCCGGATCCGGCGGCCGCCCGCCATGATGTCCGCCATCGGCGCCGGGCTGATCTTGGCCCCGGCCGCCACGTCCGCCAGGCCGAGTCCGACCCACACGTCGCTGTCGTCGCCCGCCGCGCCCATGCCGACCGTCCCGCCGTTGCCGCCCGCGCTCATACCGCACCTCCGATGCTCGTCATGCCCTTGATTTCCTTCAGCGCTGCGGCTCCCCGCAGTCTCGCGATCCCCTTGGCCGCGTGGCTGCGTACGGCGCCCGTCGAGCAGCCCATCGCCTCGGCGGCCTGACTGTCGCTCAGGTCCTCCCAGTAGCGCAGCACCACGGCCTCGCGCTGGCGGGCCGGCAGGGCGGCCAGCGCCGTCATCAGCGCGCCGCGCTGGTCGGAGCGGGCGTAGCAGTCCTCTGCTCCGGCCTCGTCCGGCACGGCGTACACCAGCAGCTCCGGCGCGCGGCGGCGCCAGCGGCGGGCGTGTTCGTTCACCAGGATCCGCCGTACGTAGCTGTGCGGATCGCCGGCCCGTCGCACCTTCGCCCAGGCCGCGCAGGCCTTCTCCGCCGCGGACTGCACCAGGTCCTCGGCCGCGTACTGCTCCCCGGCCAACAGGTACGCCGTCCGCAGCAGCCGTGGCCAGGCCCCGACGATGAACGCCTGGAACTCCTCGTCCCGGTCGGTCTTCGTGCCTCCCATGAGCACCTCCTCACCCACCTAGAGCCCGGAAGCGGCCCAAAGCGCTTACTCCCTCCGATCACCAAACCGGTTGGCGTCCCCCAGAGGCGTCGATACGATCCGCGGATGATCCTCTCCCATGACGTATCTCATGACCTGCCGGGCGACCGCCCCACCGTGGTGCTGCTGCACTCGTCCGTGTGCGATCGGAGGATGTGGGACCCGCAGTGGCAGGGGCTGGTCGACGCGGGCTACCGGGTGATCCGGGGCGACTTCCGGGCCTTCGGCGACACGCCGCCGGCCGACGCCCCGTACAGCGACGCGCAGGACGTGCTGGCGCTCCTCGACCACCTGGGCGTCGAGAGCACCGCGCTGATCGGAGCCTCGTACGGGGGGAAGATCGCCATGGACGTGGCGGCGCTGCGCCCCGGGGCCGTCACCGCGCTGGCCCTGCTCTGCTCCGGGGCGGCCGAGCACGTCGCCGGCGACGCCCTGATGTCCTTCGCCGCGCGGGAGCGGGAACTCCTCGCGACCGGGGACGTCGAGGGCGCCGTCGAGCTCAACGTCGAGACCTGGCTCGGCCCGGAGGCGGGCGACGAAGCCCGCGAACTCGTCCGCCGGATGCAGCGGCGCGCCTTCGAGGTGCAGGCGGACGCCGAGATCGGCCCCACCGACGACGAAGCGGACCTCTCCCGGATCACGGCGCCCTGCCTGGTCGTGACCGGCGGCCACGACGTGGACGACTTCCGGCAGATCGCCGACTCCTTGGCGACCCGGATCCCCGGCGCCCGCCGGCTCGAACTGCCCTGGGCCGGCCACTTCCCCGGCCTCGAACGGCCCGAGGAGACCTTCGAGTTGCTCACCGGATTCCTCCGCGAGACGGCGTAGGCGCCCGAGGAGCGCTGCCTCAGCCGGCGGAGTCGCGCCGGTCGGGGCAGGGCGGGTCAGGGCAGGCCGGGTCGGGGCAGGACGGATCGGGGCAGGCTTGGCCGGGGAAGGCCGCGTCGGGATCGTCCAGCAGCAGCTCCAACAGCGGTACGGCCGCCTCCAGTTGACGGCACTGCTGCGGGGTGAGCCGCGCGCTGCGGCGGGCCAGCAGGGCGGAGCGCTCCCGGCGGATCCGGGTGATCGCCGCCAGGCCGGCCGGAGTGAGTTCGAGCAGCTGGGAGCGGCCGTCCAGCGGGTCGGGGGTCTTGGCGATCAGGCCGTCGGCGGTCAGCGGGGCGATCGTGCGGAGCACGGACGGCACGGCCACCCCCTCCCGCGCGGCGAGTTCGCCGAGCCGCAGCGGGCCGTGCACCTCCACCCGGGCCAGGGCGGAGAGTTGGGCGACGGTGAGGTCCTGGCCGCCGGAGGCGCGGGCCATCTGCCGGTTGAGCCGGCCGATCGCCAGGCGCAGCCGGACGACGGCCTCGGCGGAGAGACCGGCCCCGGCCTCGGCCTCGGCGTCGGTCGCGGTGTCGGTCGCGGTGTCGGCGTCGGTCACGGCATCGTGCCCGGTCATGGCCTGCGGGCCTTTCCGCGTGGTGCGGGCCGGCCCGCACCGGGCCGTTCAGCGGGCTCGCCCGCGCCCGGCCGGGTGCGGCCGGGCCGGCGCGGCCCGGTCCGCTCGCGGACCAGTGAGGCCGCTGCGGCGACCAGCGACATGGCGATCGCCAGCCAGAACACCACGACCAGGCCGTCGTGGAAGGGGCCCGAGATCAGTTGCGGGAAGAACTCCCGGCCGGTCAGCGTCCGGGCGTTGGCCGCCGGTAGCATGCCGAGCACGTGCGGGCCCAGCAGCTGCTGGATCGGGTTGTACCCGAGGAACGCGGCGAAGAGCGTGCCGACCGGTGGCAGCGAGGCGATGGTGTGCGCGTCGGCGGCGGGCACGCCCTGCGCGGTCAGTCCGGCGGTGAGGGTGTGCGGCAGCGAGCCGGCCAGGCCGGCCACCATCAGCGAGAAGAAGACGCCGATCGAGAGCACCATGCCGGCGTTCTGGAAGGTGGCCCGCATGCCGGAGGCGGCGCCGCGGGCCTCGGCCGGCACGCTCGACATGATCAGCGAGGTGTTGGGGGCCGCGAACAGGCCGCCGCCCAAGCCGTTGAGGAACACCAGGACGGCGAACCACGGGTAGCCGAAGTCGGTGGGCAGGAGCAGCAGTCCGGCGAAGGACAGGGCCATCACCACCAGTCCACCGGAGGCGAACAGCCGGGCCCCGGCCCGGTCGGAGAGGTAGCCCGAGACCGGCCCGGCGGCCAGGAAGCCGACGGTCAGCGGGACGAGGTAGATGCCCGCCCACAGTGGGGTGTCGGCGTAGTCGTAGCCGTGCAGCGGCAGCCAGATCCCCTGCAGCCAGATGATCAGCATGAACTGGAGGCCGCCGCGGGCGATCGAGCCCAGCAGGGTGGCCGCGTTGCCGCCGGCGAAGACCGGGTCGCGGAACAGCGCCAGCGGGAACATCGGCTCGGCGACCCTGGACTCGACCAGGCAGAAGGCGATCAGCAGCGCTACGCCGCCGAACAGCCCGCCCATCACCCAGGGGCTGGTCCAGCCCATGGTGTGGCCGCCGTAGGGCTGGATGCCGTAGGTGATCGCGGCGAGCAGGGCGGTCAGGCCGACGGCGAAGGTGACGTTGCCCCACCAGTCGATCCGGGCGGGCCGCCGTACGCCGGTCTCGCGCAGCGACCGGTAGGCCCAGACCGTGCCGAGGATGCCGATCGGCACGTTGACCCAGAAGATCGACCGCCAGTTCCACTCGGCCAGCAGCCCGCCCAGCACCAGGCCGATGAAGGAGCCGGCGATGCCCGCGACGATGTTCACCCCCAGCGCCATGCCGCGCCGGTGGGCCGGGAACGCGTCGGTGATGATCGCGGCCGAGTTGGCCATCAGCATCGAGCCGCCGATCGCCTGCACCACCCGCCAGCCGATCAGCCACAGCGCTCCCGGCCCGCCGTGCAGCGGGTCGAGGGAGAGGGCCACCGAGGTGAGGGTGAAGATCAGGAAGCCGGCGTTGTAGATCCGCACCCGGCCGTGGATGTCGCCCAGCCTGCCGAGGGTGACCACCAGGACGGCGGTGACCAGCATGTAGCCCATCAGCATCCACAACAGGTAGCTGACGTTGCCGGGTTGGAGCGGGTCGAGGCCGATGCCGTTGAAGATCGCGGGGAGGGAGATCAGGACGATCGAGGCGTTGACGGTGGCGATCAGGGTGCCGAGTGTGGTGTTGGAGAGGGCGACCCACTTGTACCGGGGATGGTCCGCCGCCACGGCTCCGCGGACCGCGCGGACGGGCCGGCGCCTGCCGTTGTTCGGGATCTTCGTCGCCACCGCTGCCCCCAGGTGAGTGGCAGACCGGGGCCGCCAGTCGGAGAGTACTTCGATAGCTTTCGCTAACTAACGATAGTCCGACCACCCCACTGCCGGTAGCCCGCAGGCGTCCCGGAGGCCGCCACCGGCCGCTGGCCGCCGGCCATCGGTCCGCTCCCGCGCTGCCGGGAGCCCGGCGGCCGGTTCGTGCCCGCGGGCCCGCGTCCGCAGGCCCGGCTGCTTTCCGACGCGGCGCATACACATTTCCGCCACATTCCCGCAGCGCTGCGCCGCCTTTTCGCGGCGCCGGATGCCCGAATTGCCTGACCGGGGCGGCTTCGTGTCGAATTCCTTGACATGACCACCTTCTCGTTTTCGTCTGTCGCAAGTAAAACTTCGCAAAGAATGGCTCTCCACAGGGGGGCCGCTGACCTGCGTAATCAACATATTGTTGCAGCTCAGAGGCCTGATGATCACCCTTCGCCATACGGGTGTAACCGGTCGTGTCCGCGCCGACCGGCATTCCGCAGGAGTACGGTTCCGGAGGAATCGCCGGGCGTGCTCGCGAGTAAAGCCGAGCAGCCTTGCGGGACTATTCGCCATGCCGTGAAAAGCCGTACCGGGAATTGGTGCGAAGTATGGGTCAGAAAAAGGGTGAGCCGGGGGCCTCCGAGGCCGCCCGCCCGATATCCCTCAAGTTAGCCGTCGAAGTCCTGCGCGGCGTCGCACAGGTGGACTTCATGCCGTCCGCCGTCTGCGGCCTGTTCTTCGTGGCCGCACTCTTCGCGGCCGGCTGGCGCTACGGCGTCTACGGCCTGCTCGGCAGCGCCGTCGGAACCGCCGTCGCGTACGGCCTGCGGCTGGCGCGCGACGCCGTCGAGGCCGGGCTGCACGGCTACAACGGCTGCCTGGTGGCGCTGGGGTGCGCGGTGTTCCTCGGCCCCGACCACCCCGCCACCGTCGCGGCGGCCGTCCTCGGCGCCGTCGTCGCCGTGGTGGTCACCGCGGGCCTCGGCGCGGTGCTCGACAGCTGGAAACTGCCCGCGCTCACCGCGCCGTTCTGCCTGGTCGCCACCGCGACGACGGCCGCGGCGCCCGGCTTCCGCCACCTGTGGCACGGCACCGGCGCCCCGACCGCCCTGGCCGGGCCGGCCGCCGGCCCGACCGGGCTGACCTGGGACCAACTGTGGCACGGGTTCTTCGCCAACATCGGCCAGATCTTCTTCATGCCCCAGTGGTACGTCGGCCTGCTGTTCCTGGCCGGCATCTTCGCGGCCAGCCGCCCGGCCGGCCTGCTGGCCTGCGCGGGCAGCGCGACCGGGCTGCTCACCGCCTGGGCGCTCGGCGCGCCCGCCGACGCCGTCGGCCAGGGGCTGCTCGGGTACAGCGGGGTGCTCGTCGCGATGGCGCTGTGCGGCGTGTTCGTCGCCCCCGGCGGGTGGAGCGCGGCCTACGCCGTCCTCGGCGCGGCCGCCGCGACCGTCCTGACCCCGGCGCTGGCCGCCGCCACTGCGCCGTTCGGCGGCCACGCCTTCACCTGGCCGTTCGTCCTGACCACCATGCTGTTCCTGGCGGCGGTGCCGGCCATTCCCCGGCTGCGCAGAGTCTGACCGGATTTCGGTAGCCCGAATTCCCGCCCGTGACAGGCGTGTTCATTCGGAGTTCCTGCGGAGTTCCCTCGGAAAGGAAGAGTGATTCCCGTGAATCTCGCCCCGCGTGAGATGGACAAGCTGTACATCTACGTCGTGGCCGATCTGGCCCGCAAACGCCGCGACCGCGGTGTGAAACTGAACTACAGCGAGGCCTGCGCGCTGATCAGCGAGGCGATCATGGAGGGCGCCCGGGACGGGCGCACCGTCGCCGAGTGTATGGAGATCGGCAAGCAGGTCGTCAGCGGCGAGGACGTCATGCCCGGCGTCCGCGAGATGCTGCCGCTGCTCCAGGTCGAGGCCGCGTTCCTGGACGGCACCAAGCTGGTCTCCTGCCACGACCCGGTGGGTGCCTGAGTCATGACGGTACGTCAGGCGGAAGCGGCGACCGGTCCGACGCCCGGGTCGACCTCGGCCCCCACGCCCGCGCCGACCTCGGCCCCGGTACCCGCCGCCACGGTGGTGCTGGCCGGCGGGCACGAGAGCGACGGCGGCCGGGACCTGGCCGCCCTGGTGGAGCGCGAGCCCGCCGTCCACGCCGCGGCCGCCGCCGGCCGGGCGCTCGGCGAGGCCGTCCGCTCGGCGCTGGCCGCCACCGACGGCCCGGTGTGCGTCGTCCCGATGACGCTGGGCCGCGACCCGAAGCTGGTGGCCGACACCGCCCGGGCGCTGCGCTGGCTGGCAGCAGGGGAGGGGCGCGGACGACTCGCCCTGACCGGGGCGTTCGGCGGCAAGGACCACCTCGTCGGCTGGCTGCGGGCCGCGGCCTCCGCCGCCCCCGGGCCCGACGGCGCCGTGCTGGTCACCGCCCCGGCGGCCGGCCCCTTCGAGGACGCGGACCTGTTCCGGATCGCCCGGCTGGTCCGCCAGTACGGCCACCACCGCTGGGTCGAGGTGGCCTTCGCGGGCGGCGACCCCGACCTCGCCGAGGGCGCCGAACGCTGCCGGCTGCTCGGCGCCCGCGAAGTGACGGCCGTCCCGGCCTCGTTCGGACCGGCGCTGCGCACCGAACTGCCCGGGGTGCGGGACGGCGGACCGCTGCTGCGGCCGTCCGCGATCGCCGGCGTCGTCGCGGCCCGCACCGCGGCGGCCCTGCACCTGCTCGGCCACGGCGAGGACGGCATCCTGGCCGGCCTCGATGCCGAGCACGGGCACGGCTACGCCCACAGCCACGGCCCCGGCGGGGACCACTCGCACGGCCACGGCCACGGTGCCACCGGCGGGCACACCCACGGCCACACACATCACTGAACCGACAGAGAGGAAGGGCCCGCCATGTCTGGTGGCGCCACGTACCTGTACGGCGACGACCCGGTGGAGATCAACGCCGGTCGCGCCCAGGTCACCATCACGGTCAGCAACACCGGCGACCGGGCGATCCAGGTCGGCTCGCACTACCACTTCTTCGAGGCCAACCGCGCCCTCGACTTCGACCGCAACGCCGCCTACGGCAAGCACCTGGACATCCCGGCCGGCACCGCCGTCCGCTTCGAGCCGGGCGACACCAAGGACGTCACGCTCGCCGAGTTCGGCGGCCACGGCCGCCTGATCGGCTTCAGCAACCTCGTCGACGGCGGCATCAGGTCGGCCGACACCCGCGCCCGGGCGATCGACCGGGCGATCGCCCTCGGGTTCAAGGGCACCAACCTCGACCACAAGGAAGGCGACCGCTGATGGCCACGCTGTCCCGCAAGCAGTACACCGATCTCTTCGGGCCCACCGTCGGCGACCGCTTCCACCTCGCCGACACCAACCTCGTCGTCGAGATCGAGAAGGACTTCAACCAGGGCCACTACGGCGACGAGGCCGTCTACGGCGGCGGCAAGGGCATCCGAGACGGCATGGCCCAGGACCCGGCCGCCACCTCCGCCCAGGGCGCGCTGGACCTGGTGATCACCAACGTCGTCGTGATGGACGCCGTCCTCGGCGTGGTCAAGGGCGACATCGGCGTCAAGGACGGCTTCATCACCGCCGTCGGCAAGGCCGGCAACCCGCACACCCAGAGCGGCGTGCACCCCCGGCTGGTCATCGGCCCCGGCACCGAGGTGATCTCCGGCGAGCACCTGATCGCCACCGCCGGCGGCATCGACACCCACATCCACTTCATCGCCCCGCAGCAGGTGCAGGAGGCGCTGAGCAACGGCATCACCACCCTCATCGGCGGCGGCACCGGCCCCTCCGACGGCACCAACGGCACCACCTGCACCCCCGGCCCGTGGAACATCCACCGGATGTACCAGGCGGTCGAGGACCTCCCGGTCAACGTCGGCCTCCTCGGCAAGGGCAACGGCTCGCTGCCCGGCGCCCTGCGCGAGCAGGTCGAGGCCGGCGTCTGCGGCCTCAAGGTGCACGAGGACTGGGGCAGCACCCCCGCCGCCATCGACAGCGCGCTCGGCGTCGCCGACGAGTACGACGTCCAGGTGGCCATCCACACGGACACCCTCAACGAGGGCGGCTTCTTCGAGGACACCCTCTCCGCCATCGACGGCCGCACCATCCACACCTTCCACACCGAGGGCGCGGGCGGCGGCCACGCCCCCGACATCATGCGGATCGCCGGCGAGCCCAACGTCCTGCCGTCCTCCACCAACCCCACGCTGCCCTACACCGTCAACTCGGTCGACGAGCTGCTGGACATGGTGATGGTCTGCCACCACCTCAGCCACGACATCCCCGAGGACGTCTCCTTCGCCGACTCCCGGGTCCGCGCCGAGACGATCGCCGCCGAGACCGTCCTGCACGACGAGGGCGTCATCTCGATCTTCTCCTCGGACTCGCAGGCGATGGGCCGGATCGGGGAGTCCTTCACCCGCGCCTTCCAGACCGCCCACCACTGCAAGGACCAGCGCGGCAAGCTCGACGGCGACACCGAGCGCAACGACAACTTCCGCGTCCTGCGCTACCTCGCCAAGCTCACCATCAACCCGGCCATCGCCTCCGGCACCGCCGACCACATCGGCTCGCTGGAGAGCGGCAAGCTCGCCGACATCGTGCTCTGGCCGATCAACTCCTTCGGCGCCAAGCCCAAGATGGTCATCAAGGGCGGCGTCATCAACTGGGCGCTGATGGGCGACCCGAACGCCTCGCTGCCCACCCCGCAGCCGGTCTACTACCGCCCGATGTACGGCGCGCTCGGCCGGGCCAAGCAGGCCACCCGGGTCTCCTTCATGTCGCAGGCCGCCATCGACCTCGGCGTCCCGGCCCAACTCGGGCTGGACAGCCGGGTCCTGCCCGTGCGGCGCTGCCGCTCGGTCGGCAAGCAGCACATGGTCCGCAACGACGCGCTGCCGAAGATCGCCGTCGACCCGGAGACCTACAAGGTCACCCTGGACGGCGAGCCGGCCACCATCGAGCCCGCCCGCGAACTCCCGCTCAACCACCTGTTCTACCTCGCGTGAGCGGCGCTTCGGGGCCCGGCTCTTCCGGACCTGGCTCTTCCGGACCCGGCTCTTCGGGCCCCGGGGGAGGACTCGACGCCCTGCTGGTCAGCCTCCAGCTGACCGACTCCGCCTTCCCCAGCGGCTTCTACACCCTCTCGCACGGCCTGGAGGGCTACGCCCAGGCCAAGGCCGTCACCGCGGACACCATGCCCGACCTGCTCACCGACCTGCTGCGCCACTCGGTCGGCCCCGGCGACGCCACCGCGCTCGCCCTCGCCCACGGCGCCGCCCGGGCCGGCGACTGGGGCCTGCTGGTCGAGGTGGACCAGCGGCTGCACGCCACCAAGCTCAACCGCGAGCTGCGCCTGGCCTCCACCCGGACCGGGCGCCAACTCCTCGACATCGCCCGGGAGTCGATCGGCGGCGAACCGCTGGACCGGTACGCCGAACTGGTCGCCGCCAAGCAGGCCCCCGGCTCCCAGCCGGTGGCCGCCGGAGTCGCCTACGCCTCCGCCGCCGTACCCGTCGACCAGGCCGTCGCCAGCGACCTGTTCGCCTTCTGCACCAGCTTCGTCGGCGCCGCCCTGCGGCTGCGGCTGACCGACCACCGCAAGGCGCAGGTGGTGCTGCGGGCCGCGGCGCCGGTGATCGAGGAGACCGTACGGGCCGCCCTCACCCGGGAGTTGGACGACCTGGGCGGGTGCGTGCCGGTCGCCGACGCGATGTCCGGACGCCACGAACGGGCCGAGGCCCGGCTGTTCGCCAGCTGAACCGCGTCCGGGAGGTGCGGGCGGGCACGGGAGTGTCGCAGCTCCCGCTCCTCCCGGACGCAGAACCAACGTCACACCGCATCAGAAGGAGACAGCAATGACCGAGAACGTGCTCCGCGTGGGCATCGGCGGGCCGGTCGGCTCCGGCAAGACGGCGCTCATCGAGGCCCTCGTCCCGGTGCTGATCGCCAACGGCCACCGCCCGGCGGTCATCACCAACGACATCTACACCCAGGAGGACGCGCAGCACGTGCGTCGCACCCTGGCCGGCGTCCTCGACCCCGAGCGGGTCGTCGGCGTCGAGACCGGCGCCTGCCCGCACACCGCCGTCCGGGACGACCCGACGATGAACCTCGCGGCCGGCGCCGAGATGCTGGAGCGCTTCCCCGACGTCGACACCCTGCTGTTCGAGTCCGGCGGCGACAACCTCACGCTGACCTTCAGCCCCGTCCTGGTCGACCTCTTCCTCTTCGTCCTGGACACCGCCGAGGGCGAGAAGATGCCCCGCAAGCGCGGCCCGGGCATCACCGAGTCCGACCTGCTGGTCATCAACAAGATCGACATCGCCCAGTACGTCCGCGCGGACCTCGGCATCATGGAGTCCGACGCCCACCGCGTCCGTGAGGGCGGGCCGGTCGTGCTCACCAACTGCCTCACCGGGCACGGGCTGGACGAGATCGCCACCTTCCTGGAGACCTTCCGCAAGGTCCCGGCATGACCGTCACCGCGGCCGCGGGGGAAGCGGTTGCGGGGGAAGCGGCTGTGGGGGAGGCCGCCGAGGCCGCCGTGCCCCGGCTCGATCCGCGGCACTACGAGCCGGCCCGCGTCCCGTACGCCGTCCGCCGGTACGCCGGGACGCCCGACACCCTGGGCGTCGGGCGCCCCGGCAAGGTCGGCCTGCTGGAGCTGGCCTTCGAACGGATCGGCGAACGCACCGAACTCACCGGCCACTACCAGAAGTCGCCGCTGCAGATCATGCGCCCGCTCTACTTCGACCCGGCCCGCCCGGACCTCGCCGTCACCTTCCTGATGTCCACCGGCGGCGGCATCCTCCAGGCCGACCGGCTCCGCACCGACCTGCGCTGCGGCGCCGACACCGCGACCCACCTCACCACCCAGGCGGCCACCAAGGTCTACCGGATGGAGTTCGACTACGCGACGCAGCTGGTCAACCTGGACGCCGGCCCCCGCGCCTACGTCGAGTACCTGCCCGAGCCCGTCATCCCCTTCGTCGACTCCCGGCTCTACCAGCGCACCGTCCTCACCGTCGACCCCACCGCCACCGTGCTGGCCGGCGAGACCGTCCTCGCAGGCCGCCTCGCCCGGGGCGAGCGCAACGCCTACCAGGTGTTCGCCTCCGACCTCGAAGTGCGGCGCCCCGACGGTCAGTTGATCGCCATCGACACCGTCCGGCTGGAGCCGCCGGAGGCCGGCGTGACCGGCCCGGCGGTCCTGGCCGGCCACGACGTCATGGCGAGCCTCTACGTCGTCACGCCGCTCGCCCCCGCCGCGCAGGTCGCCGACACCCTGCACGAGGCCCTGGCCGGCAGCGGCCTGCTGCACGGCGTCAGCGTCCTCCCGCACGACAGTGGCGCCTGGCTCCGCCTGCTCGGCTCCGACACCCGCGCCTGCGCCGCCGCCCAGCGCACCGCCTGGGACGCCGTCCGCCGGCTCCTCATCGGCGCCCCGGCCCCGGCCCTGCGCAAGACCTGACCCCGCTCCGTATCTCCCCGTACCTCCCCGAAGCGCCCCGGCGCCTCGGGGAGGGGGCGGCGGGGCGCGGGTGGTCCGGGAGTCCACGCCGCCGGAGGTCTGGGGCACGCCGCGGTCGGTGAGCAGCACACCCGGGGGGCGTGCGGGCGCCGCGACGGCGGGATTCACCCGGTCGGGTGGATCCGGTGGGAGCGCTCCCGGGCGGGCGCGGGCCGGCTGGATAGTGAGGAGGCAGTCGCATTCCTCGCTGTTCGCGTTCTCAACTCGCTTCAAGAGGAGGACACATGGTCGGTACGGCGCACCGGAGCACCGGTGTGGAGGGGGTGGAGGGCGGTGTCGGTCTGACGGCCCTCCTGGTCGCCGCGGCACGCGCGATCGAGACCCACCGGGACGACACCCTGGCGCAGGACGTCTACGCGGAACACTTCGTGCTCGCCGCGCCGGCGTCCGCGGGCTGGCCGGTCCGGATGCACCAGGTGCCGGACGGGGACGCGAACCCGCTGTGGGGGCGGTTCGCGCGCTACTTCGGTCTGCGGACGAGGGTCCTCGACGACTTCCTGCTCCGGTCGGTGCACTCGGGCGCCCGTCAAGTGGTCCTGCTCGGCGCCGGGTTGGACACGCGGGCGTTCCGGCTCGACTGGCCTCCCGGCTGCACGGTCTTCGAGGTCGACCGGGAGGGCGTACTGGCCTTCAAGCACGGGGTGCTCGGCGGGCTGTCGGCCTCCCCGAAGGCGGCGCGCGTCCCGGTCGCCGCCGACCTGTGCACCGACTGGGTCGCAGCTCTGGCCGAGGCCGGCTTCGACGCGGCGGTGCCGAGCGTCTGGCTGGCGGAGGGGCTGCTCTTCTACCTGCCCAACGGCGTGGAGACGCAACTCATCGACACGGTCGGCCGGTTGAGCGCGGGCGGCAGCGCCATGGCGTACGAGGTCAAGCTGGAGAAGAGCCTGTTGGACTACCGCGAGAGCCCGCTCTACACCTCGACGAAGCACCAGATCGGCATCGACCTGCTCGATCTGTTCGACGCAGAGCCGCGGCCCGACTCCGCGGGCGCCCTGGCCGACAAGGGCTGGATCACCTCGGTCCACACCCCCTTCGACTTCACCCACCAGCACGGACGCGGCCCCCTGCCCGAGCCGAACGACGCGCTGGAGGGCAACCGCTGGGTGTTCGCGCACAAGCCCCGGGTGTAGCGAGCCGCTGGGCGGAGCGCCTCGCTCAGCGGGCGCTCCGCTCCGGGACCAGGACGGGTTTGACCACCCGGCCCGCGTCGCAGTCGCGTTCGGCCTCGTTGACGGCGGCGAGCGGGTACCGGCGGATCAGCTGGTCGAAGGGGAACTTCCCGGCCTGCCACAGCCCGGTCAGCCGGGGGATCAGCAGCGCCGGCACCGCATCCCCCTCGCAGATGTGGGAGATCCGCCGGCCCCGGTCCAGTGTCCCCGGATCGAGCGGCAGCGCGGTGCGGAGCCGGGCCACCAGCCCGAGGTGGCCGGTCGGGCGCAGGGCCCGGAGCGCCTCGTTGATCAGCGGGGCGGAGGCCGTGGTGTCCAGCGCGTACTGCGCGCCGCCGTCGGTCAGCCGCTGGATCCGCTCGGCCAGTCCGGGCCGGGGGACAGGGTCGGGCCCGGAGGCGTGGTCGGCTGGTCCGGCGCGCAGCGGGATCGCGCCGAACCGCTCGGCGAGGTCAAGCCGTTCGGGGTACCGGTCGACGGCCACGGTCACCGCCCCGGCGGCCGTGGCCGCCATCACCGCGGCCAGGCCCACCGCCCCCGCGCCGAGGACCACGACGGTGTCGCCGGGGCCGGCGCCGAAGGAGTTGAACACCGCCCCGGCACCGGTCAGGAAGCCGCAGCCGAGCGGCCCGAGCAGGTCGACGGGCAGCGAGCGGTCGACCCGGACGGCGTTGCGCGCCGGAACCATCGCGTACTCGGCGAACGAGGACTGGCCGAACCACCGGGGGGCCAGTTCGCCCCCGGCCGCGTCGGTGAACCGCGCCGCGTCCTCCTTGCGCCCGCCGAAGAGGTTGAGCGCGGCGAAGGAGTCGCAGTAGGCGGGGGCCGCGCCCAGGCAGTTGCGGCAGTGTCCGCAGGAGTCGAAGCTCAGCACGACGTGGTCGCCGACGCTCAGCCCGGTGTGCGGGCCGCCGGTCTCCACCACGACCCCGGCCCCCTCGTGCCCGAGCACCGCCGGCAGCGGCGAGCGGCCCGCCGAACGCCGGACCGCGAGGTCGGTGCGGCACATCCCGCAGCCCGCGATCCGCACCAGGACCTCGCCGTCGGCCGGCCCCCCGTTCAGGACCACCTCCTCGACGGCGAACTCGCCCTCGTACGAGCGCAGTACCGCCGCATCGAACCTCATCGTCACCGTCACGCCTCCTCCGGATCGTCAAGCCTCTTCCGGCCGGTGCACGACGAACGGCCTGAGGTTCCCGTAGAGCCCCCACGGCCCGCCCGCGACGCCGACACCGCTCTCCTTGATGCCCGCGAAGGGCTGGGCGAGGGACAGTTCGGCGTGGTGGTTGATCCACGCCGTCCCGCACTCCAGCCGGTCGGCCACCGCCTCGGCCCGGTCGAGGTCCGTCCCCCACACCGAGCCGCCCAGCCCGAATCCGGTGTCGTTGGCCGCCTCGACGGCCTCGTCGACGCTCCGGTACGCCAGCACCGGCAGGACCGGGCCGAACTGCTCCTCCGTCACCACCGGACTGTCGGAGGGGACGTCGGCCAGGATCGTCGGGGCGAAGAAGTAACCCGGCCGGTCCAGCCGGTGGCCACCGGCCACGGCCCGGGCGCCGCCTGCCAGGGCCCGGGCCGTGTAGCGCTCGACCCTGGCCAGCTGGGGGGCGTTGTTGACCGGCCCCAGCCGGGTGCCCGGGTCGAGTCCGGCGCCGACGACGACGCTCTTCGCCCGCTCCGCGAGGGCCTCGACCACCTGGGAGTGGAGCCGGGCCGGGGCGTAGACGCGCTTGACCGCCATGCAGACCTGCCCGCAGTTGCGGAACGCCGCCCAGAACAGCCGGTCCGCGATCCGGTCCACGTCCACGTCGTCCAGCAGGACGGCGGCGTCGTTGCCGCCCAGCTCCAGGGTGACCCGGGCGAGCGAGGCGGCCGCGCCCGCCGCGACGGCCCGACCGGTGGGGACCGAGCCGGTGAAGGTCACGTGGCGGATCCCCGGGTGGGAGGCGAGCCGGGCGCCGAGGGGTTCGCGGCCGGTGACGATCGTCAGGACGCCCTCGGGGAGGGCGGCGGCGAGGACGGACCCCAGCAGCCGGGTGGCGAGGGGGGTGAACGGGGAGGGCTTGAGCACCATCGTGTTGCCCGCGGCGAGTGCGGGCGCGAACTTCGCCGCCGCGAGCTGGAGCGGGAAGTTCCACGGGACGATCGCGGCGACCGGCCCCAGCGGCCGCCAGCGGATCTCGCTGCGCACCGGGCGGCCGTCCGCGATCGGCTGGGGCGCGGGGGCCAGGTCGGCGAAGTAGCGCAGGCGGGCCGCCGTCCGGGCGACCTCGGCGGCCGACTCGGCCAGGGGTTTGCCCTGTTCCCGGGTGAGCAGCGGGGCGAGGTCGGCTCCGGCCGCCTCCACGGCGTCGGCTGCCGCGCGCAACGCGGCGGTGCGGGCGGCGGGGTCGGCCCGCCAGCCGCGCCAGGCCTCGTGGGCCCGGCCGACGACGGCGTCCAGCGTGTCCGGCTGCTGGTCGGGGGCCTCGGCGAAGGCCTCGCCCGTCGCCGGGTCGACGACGGCGAAGCGCCCGCCGTCGGGCCCGGGCGGGCGGTCGGGCCGGCTCGTCGGCATGCCGGCGGTCAACTCGCGGCGGCGACGACGGCCGCGTGCTCCCGGGCGTGCCGGTCCATCTCGGCCCGGAAGTCGGCCACCAGCTGCGGCCGGATCCTTCCGGCGGTGCGGTCGCCGCCCTCGCAGACGGCCCCGCGCACCCCCACGATGTCGGTGCCGATGCGGGTCAGCGTGCCGAGGTCCGCCGCCTTGACGCTGCCCGCGAGCGCGGCGAGCAGGTCGGCTTCGTGGGCCAGCCGGACGAACTCCGCGCAGACCTCGGGCGGAACGTGGTCGAACAGCCTGGTCCCGTCCTTGATCGCGGTGTCGAGCATGGCCGCGTCGGAGCCGGAGCGGCGGGCGATGTCGGGCAGCGCGAGCGGGTTGACGCAGCCGATCCGGTGGGCGTCGGCGTAGCCCGAGGCGACGACGAACGCGTCCGGCCGGTAGTCCTTCACGGCCCGGACGACCCCTCGCATGACGTCGACGGCCTGTTCGGGCGTCGTGCACCCGTAGAGGCCGACCTTGATGTACGTGGCGCCGGAGACGGCCGCACCGAGCGCGGCCTGGGCCACCGTGCCGGGCTTGTACGGGACGTCCCCCACGGTGGCGGACAACGGCTTGTCCGCCGGGACGGCGTCGCGGATCTCCCTGATGACCCACGGGAAGTTCGCGCCGAGCGAGCCCTCGTCCGGCTTCTTGACGTCGACGATGTCGAGGTGCTCCGCCGCCTTCGCACAGTCGAGGGCCTCCTCGACACTGTCCGGGGAGATGAGCAGCAACAACGTGGGCTCCTTCCACCGCAGGTCCACCGGCCGGGGCCGGTGTGCGGGGTCGTCTGGATCACGTGCGATCCGCTCATCATTCCTTCGGCCTGCGACCCCCGGTAGGGCGCGCGGAGCCCGAACGGGTCACTCCCGTGGCGCGGCCACCCCTCGGCGCGCCGGACACTCCAGTTCGAACCCGTCGCACGCGAGTGCGGCCGGGTCGCCGGGTCGGGATTCCCGCTCCCGGCCGCCGGGACGGCCGTTCAGGCCTCAGGCCCACCGCTCCACGAAGCGGCGCTGCCAGGGCGTCTCCACCGCGTGCGGGTCGTAGTGCTCCCGGACGTACGCGACGGCCTCGGCGGCCGGGACGCCGTCCAGGATCGCGACGCAGGCAAGGGCGGTGCCGGTGCGGCCGTGGCCGCCGACGCAGGCGAGTTCGACGCGTTCGGTCGCCGACCGCCGCCAGACCTCGCGGAAGGCGTCGGCCGCGTCCGCCCGGTCGGCGGGGAGCCGGAAGTCGGGCCAGCGCACCCAACGGCCCTGCCACGGGAGTGGTTTGGGCGGGCGGCCCAGCAGGTAGAGCCCGAAGGAGGGGTGCGGGCCGGGCGGCAGCGGGCGGCTGAGGCCGCGCCCTCGCAGCAGCCGGCCGGAGGGCAGGCGCAGCACGCCGGGGGCGGCCGGGTCCCAGGGCGTGGTCGGCCCGGTCGGCCCGGGGGTCTTGGGGGTCTCGGTCATCTCGTGGTTCTCCTCAGGACGCGACGTGCAGGGCCGGGGTGCCCGGCATCCCGGCCCGGTGGGCCAGGGCCGCCGCCTCGCCGCGCGAGGAGACGCCGAGCTTGGCCAGGATGTTGGCGACGTGGAACTTCACCGTCGACTCGCTGATGTGCAGCGCCACGGCGATGTCCCGGTTGCGCCGGCCCTGGGCCAGCTGGTCGAGCACCTCCAGCTCGCGCGGCTGGAGGCCGTCCACCGGGTCGGTGACGCGCGGGTGTTCGGGCAGGCCGAGCGGCAGGTCGACGCTCACCGTGGTGCCCCAGCCGGGGACGGCCTCGATGGCGCAGCGCCCGCCGAGGGCGGCGATCCGGTCGGCGGTGCGGTGGACGGCCAGCGCGTCGGCGGCCAGCAGGCCGGGGCCGTCGTCCCGCACCACCGCCCGCAGCGTGTCACCGGCGAACCGCCAGCTCACGTGCAGCCTGGTCACGGCGTCCTGCTCCAGCATCACGAGCACGGCCGCCCGGACGGCGTCCCGGGCGGCGTGCGCGGTGTCCGCCGGCACGGACCGGCCGGCCTCCGCCGGCGGTGCCACGTCCAGCCGCACCCGGGTGTGCCGCAGCAGCGGGCGCAGCTGCTGGTCGAGCCGGGCGAACGCGGCGTCGGCGGGCTCCTCGCTGAGCGCCCGGTCCAGGTCGGCGCCCCGGCGCAGGTCGAGCAGCGCCGTCACGGCCAGCTCGGTGGCGGCGCGGCGCGCGGTGGCGTCGTCCAGTGCGGCGGAGCGCAGCGGCGCGAGGAGCGCGGTGAGCGCGGCGCCGTGGGAGCCGGTGAACTCGGCGATCGCCCGGGCCCGGGCGTTGGCGGAGGCCCGGGAGGCCGCCGCGTGGGTGGGGCCGGCGTCGGTGGCGCGGTGGTGCGAGTGGGTGGTGACCAAGTCCCACAGCTGCTGGAGGACGGCGAGCGCCCCGGCCGCCACCGGGTCGGCGGCGCCGTCCCGGACCAGCACCAGCACCGCGGTGGTGGCGTCCGACGCCGACGCCGTGACCACCACGACGGACCTCGCCCGCCCGGCCAGCTGCGCCTCGCCCTGCCAGGCCCGGCCGTCGGCCGTTGCCGAGGTGGTCGTCTCGGCCAGCTTGGCGAGCTCCAGGCCGCTGACGGCGGCGGTCAGCTCGGGCGGGCCGAAGGCGAGCGTGGGGGAGTAGGTGCAGATGCCGCTGAGCTGGGCGATCGCGACGTGCGGGACGAGGGTGGCGACCACCTCGGAGAGCCGGTCCATGAGGTGCGGCCGGGGCGTGCGCAGCACCTCGACGGCGTGCGCCAGCGCCTCTTCGGGGCGGCCCCAGTGCTGCCGCCACCGCTCGTCCACGCCGTCCCCGTCCACGCCGTCCCCGTCCTTGCCCGTCTCGTTGGGCACGCCGATGTCAACGCCGATGCCGTCGCCCATGCCGGCCAGCCTAGCCCGGGGGCCCGGGTGGCGGCCTGGCCGTTCGGACAGGTGGAACCATCCGAAAGGCGGGCCTGGCGACCACCCCGGACGATCCAGGATGGAGCCGACGGAAGAAACAACTCACCGAACCCGCAAGGACATTCCATGACCAAGGCGATCGCCTTCTCCGAGTACGGCGGCGTGGACGTGCTGCGCCCGACCGACATCGAGCTGCCTGCCCCGGGCCCCGGCCAGGTGCGGGTCGCGGTCCGCACGGTGGGCGTCAACCCGCTGGACCACAAGGTGCGCAGCGGCTCGATGGTGGCGGCCTTCCCGGTCTCCTTCCCGCACGTCGGCGGCTACGAGCTGGCCGGTGTGGTGGAGGCCGTCGGCCCGGACGTGACCGCGTGGGCGCCCGGCGACGAGGTGTTCGGCGCCGTCATGGGCGGCGCGTACGCCGAGCAGGCGCTCGTCGACGCCGACCTGCTGGCCCGCAAGCCCGCCTCGCTGAGCTGGGAGGAGGCCGCGGCGATCCCGGTGGCGGCCGAGACCGCCGAGCGGGTGCTCGGCGTCCTGGGCGCGCGGGCCGGCGAAACGCTGCTGGTGCACGGCGCGGCCGGCGGGGTCGGCACCCTGCTGCTGCAACTGGCCCGGGCGCGCGGGATCACCGTGGTCGGCACCGCCGGCGAGGCCAACCACGCCTACCTGCGCGAGCTGGGCGCGATCCCGGTGGCCTACGGCGACGGCCTGGCGGACCGGGTGCGGGCCGCCGCCCCGGGCGGGGTGGACCGGGCGCTGGACGCGGCGGGCAAGGGCGGGGTGCTGCCGCTGTCCATCGAGCTGACCGGCTCCGCGGACCGGGTGGTGACGATCGTCGACTTCGCCGGCTCCGCCGAGTACGGCGTCCGCTTCAGCGGTGGGGCGGAGGGCGTCGAGTCCTACCACCAGCGCGCCTACGCCGCCGTGCTGGCGCTGCACGAGGCGGGCACCCTGCGGCTGCCGCTGCACCAGGTGCTGCCGCTGGCGGAGGCGGCCGAGGCGCACCGGCTCAGCGAGCACGGGCACCTGCGCGGCAAGATCGTGCTCACGGTCTGAGGCCATGGGCGCCGGGGGCGCCCGGGGGGCGTGGGGGTCCGGTGCATTGATCAACTGGTCGATGCACCGGGCTTCCTGACGTGGAATCGGTAGAGTCCGGTGGCATGGTGACTGAGAACACATCAGGGGTGTCGGCGGGCCGCCTGGCCGGGCGGTCCTGCGTGGTGACGGGCGCGGCCAACGGCATCGGCCGGGCCGTCGCCGAACGCTTCGTGCGCGAGGGCGCGTCGGTGGTCGGCACCGACATCGACGTCGAGGGCCTGCGCCGGCTGGCCGACCGGTTCCCGCACGCCGTCAGCACGGTGGTCGGCGACGTGGCCAGCGACGAGGACGCCCGCCGGATGGTCGACGCCGCCGTCGAACGGTACGGACGCCTCGACGTCCTGGTGGCCAACGCCGGCGTGATTCCGCTCATGGAGGTCACCGAGGCCACCGCCGAGGAGTGGGACCAGGTCATGGCCGTCGACGGCCGCGGCATGTTCCTCACCTGCAAGTACGGCATCCAGGCGATGGCCGCCCAGGAACGGCCCGGTGGGGCGATCGTCTGCGTCTCCTCCATCTCCGGCGAGGCCGGCCAGCGCGGCCAGGCGGTCTACGGGCCCGCCAAGTTCGTCGCCTCCGGCCTCACCCGGCACCTCGCCGTCGAATGGGCCGACCGCGGCATCCGGATCAACGCCGTCGCCCCCGGCACCATCGCCACCGACCGCGTCGCCCGCCTGTACGACGAGCCCGGCGGGACGGAGTACCTCGCCGCGATCGAGAAGCGCCACCCCATGGGCCGCCTCGGGGCCCCGGCGGAGGTCGCGGCGGCCGTCCTGTTCCTCGCCTCCGACGACGCCTCCTTCATCACCGGCGCGGTGCTGCCCGTCGACGGCGGCTACCTCGCGCAGTAGCCGTCAGCCCTCGGCGTTCCCGACGCCACCGGCGGTCCCGGCGGCCCCGGCGGCCCCGGCGGTCTCGACGGCCCCGACGGTCTTGATGGTCCCGACGGTCTCGACCAGGGCGGACACCCCGTCCGGGCCGTGACCGGCCGCGACCGCCCGTCGGGTGACGGCCAGTGCCGCGTCCAGCACGGCGGTGTCCAGGCCGCGCGCCCGGGCGGTGTGGGCGACGTGCGCCAGACCGGCCTCCGCCGAGGCCACGCTGCTGCGGTCGCCCGGGTGGCTGCCCTGGTCCGCCCGTTGCGCGAACTCGTCGATCAGGGCCGGCAGCAGCCGGGGCAGGCCCTGTGCGTACGGGGCGAGTTCGGTGCCGCCGATGCCCTCGGCGCGGGCCAGCGCCAGCGCGTGCAGGTAGCCGTGCACGGTGGTCCAGAACAGGTCCAGCAGCGCCGCGTCGAACGCCGCCGCCCGGCCCGGATCCCCGCTGTCGAGCAGCCGGACGCCCCCGCCGAGGGTGCGCAGGGCCGCCTCGTGCGCGGCGAAGGCCCCGGCGTCGCCGCTCAGCAGCACGGCGCCCTCGGGCCGCCCGATGGTCGGGGTGGGGGTGAGGATCGCGGCGTTGAGCAGCCGGAAGCCGCCGGCCCCGGCCCGGGCGGCGTTCGCGCGGGCGTCGTCCGGCGTGACGGAGGTGGCGTTCACCAGCGTGCGGCCGCGCAGCGCGGCCCCGGCGGAGTCCAGGACGGCCCGGGCGGCGGCCTGGTCCCGGACGCAGAGCAGGGCGAGCGGTCCGGCGGCGACGGCCTCGGCCGCCGTCGCGGCGGACCGCGCCCCGAGCGCGCGGAGTTCGGCGTCCCGCCCGGGCGTGCGGTTCCACACCGTCACCGGATGCCCGGCGGCCAGCAGGGCCCGGGCCAGCGCCCGGCCCATCGGGCCCAGGCCGAGGACGGCAACTGCGGTGGGGGAGGAGGGGGTTGCGGAAGATCGTTCGGTCGGCATGGCGGCTACGCTAGACCTTCACGTCGACGTCAGAGTCAACGGCGGAGTCGATGTCGGAGCTGGCGTCGGAGCCGACGTCGGCGTCAATAGCGGAGTCAACGGCGGAGTCGGACGAACGAAGGACGGCACGGCATGCGGATCGGAGAACTCGCCCGGCGCACCGGCGTCAGCCCCCGCGCCCTGCGCTACTACGAGGAACAGGGCCTGCTCGCCCCCGCCCGCCGCCCCAGCGGTTACCGCGAGTACGGCGAACCCGACATCGACACCGTCCACGGCATCCGCACCCTCCTCGCCGCCGGCCTCGGCAGCGCCGCCATCGCCCGGATCCTCCCCGGCCTCCCCCGCCCCGGCGCGCGCCGCCCCGGCCCCACCTGCCCCGAACTCCTCACCGGCCTCGCCCGCGAGCGCGCCCGCATCACCCAACAGATCGACGAACTCGCCGCCGCGCGAGGGCTGTTGGACGCGATCATGGGGGCCGACGCGCCGAGCGACCTCATCCGCGCACCCCGCCCGGACCAGGATTCCGCCCGCCGCCCTCCCCGCCGGGCCTGAGCCCTGTCGTCCCGTGGCGTGCGCCCGCCGGGCCCGGGCCGCGCCGCCGGGAGAAACCCGATCGCGCGGCACGCCGCCCTGTGCTGGAGTGGGCGGATGGATCATGAGGACACACTCGCCCTGTTCGACCGCCGACTGAGGCGCGAAGCGAAGCCCGACGGCCCCGGCGCCCGGATCGAGCGGCACGGCGACGTCATCCGGCAGGTCGGCGCCGCCCACGACTGGAACGGCGTCCTGTGGTCGGACCTCGACGAGGCCACGGCGGACCGGGCGATCGCGGCACAGGTGCGGTACTTCACCGCACTGGGCCGCGAGTTCGAATGGAAGACCTACGCCCACGACCGGCCCGGCGACCTCGGGGAACGGCTGCGGGCGGCCGGCTTCACGGCCGAGCCGCAGGAGGCGGTGATGGTGGCCCGGATCGAGGACCTCGCCACCGACACCGCCCTGCCCGAGGGCGTCCACCTGCGTCCGGTGACCGACCGGGCCGGGGTGGACCTCGTGGCGGACGTCCACGAGCAGGCCTTCGGCACCAGCAGCGCCCGCCTGCGGCAGCGGATGCTCGACCAGCTGGCCCGGAGCCCGGAGACCGTCAGCCTGGTCGTGGCGATGGCCGGCGAGCGCCCGGTGTGCGCGGCGCGGATGGAACTGAACCCGGGTACCGAGTTCGCGGGCCTGTGGGGCGGCGGCACCGTCGCCGACTGGCGGGGGCGGGGCATCTACCGGGCCATGGTCGCCCACCGGGCCCGCATCGCCGCCGATCTCGGGTACCGCTACCTCCAGGTCGACGCGAGCGACCAGAGCCGCCCCATCCTGCAACGGCTCGGATTCGCGATCCTGACCACGTCGACCCCGTACGTCCACCAGCCGCCCGCCTCCTCGGACGCCGGCCAGGGGAGCCAGGGGAGCCAGGAGAGCCGGGGAAGCTAGGGGAGCCGCTCGACGATGACCATCGCCGCGTCGTCGTCCAGCCGGCCGCCGACGTGGGCGAGCAGGTCGCGGCGCAGGTGCTGGAGCAGGGCGGTCGGGCGTTCGTCCTGCCAGGCGGTGACGCGGTCGGTGAGCGGGTAGAAGCGCCGGTCGGCGTCGCGGGCCTCGATCACGCCGTCGGTGTAGATCAGCAGCCGGTCGCCGGGCTGGAACGGGAAGGTCTCCACCTCGTAGCGGACCGGGGCGAGCTCGCCCAGGCCCAGCGGCGGCGCCGGGCGGCGGGCGGCCAGCGTGGTGATGCCGTCGGGGCGCAGCAGCAGCGGGGGCGGGTGGCCGCAGTCGATCAGTCGGATCGCCGTGCCGTCGTCGGGGATGTCGAGCAGGACGGCGGTGATGAAGGACTCGCCGCTGTCCTCCGGCGGGGCCGCCTCGTCCGGGTCCTCGCCGCTCAGGCGGCGCCGGCGGGCCTGTTCGCCGAGCTGGGCGAGGTCCCAGCAGACGCTGCCGTCGAGGTAGGCGGCGAGCCCGGGCAGGTCGGCGTGCAGGTGGGCGGCGGCGCGGAAGGCGCCGAGCAGCAGGGCCGCGTCGCCGAGCGAGGACAGGCCCTTGCCGCGGACGTCGCCGACCAGCAGCCGGGTGCCGGTGGCGGTGCGGGCGGCCGCGTACAGGTCGCCGCCGACCTGCGCCTCGGCCTCGGCGGCCAGGTAGACGGAGGCCAGGTGCAGCGGCCCGATCCGGTCCGGCAGCGGGCGCAGCAGGACCCGCTGGGCGGCCTCGGACACCGAGCGGACCTGGGCCAGCTCGCGCTCGTACCGTTCGCGCAGCGCCCGCAGTCCGATGATCAGGGCGGAGACGACGAGCTGCGCGCCCAACTGGGTCTCGATGTTGGCGCTGGTGAGGCCGTCCCGGAGGATGCCGATGACGGTGAGCGCGGCGAGGGCCAGCAGGGCGACTCCGGCGGTGGCCCGGGCGCCGGCGTAGGAGGCGGTGAGCGCGGGGGCGACGATCAGCAGCGGGCCGAGGTGGATCTGTGCGGGGGAGAGGATGTCGACGACGGTGATCACGACGATCAGCGCGAGCGACAGCGCCGTCAGCGCGCGACGGTCGGGCCGCCGGGGGTGGCGGCGGTCGCGCGGGCGGTCGCGGGGCTGCGGGTCACGGAGACGCTGCCGGAGTGGCACCTTTCCTCTGTACACCGTCGGGGCGGTGCGGCGCACCCCGGGCGCTCCTCGGGTGCACCCCGGAGGCCCTCGGGCGCACTCCGTACAGGGGTCTCAGTACGGGGGGTCTCGGTGCAGGGGGGCTCAGTGCAGGGGGTCTCAGTACAGGGGGGTCTCAGCCCTCTTCGCCGTAGCGGGCCAGGTAGGCGGCGAAGCGGGCGACGTCCTCGTCGGACCAGTCGGTGAAGCGGGCGGTGAAGGCCAGCCGGCGCTGCTCGTTGGCGTCCTGCAGCAGGGCGAGCCCGGCCTCGGTGGCGCGCAGGATCTGGCCGCGCTGGTCGTCCGGGTCGGCCTCGCGCCGCAGCAGGCCGAGCTTCTCCAGGGCGGTGACCTGGCGGCTGACGGTGGACTTGTCGAGCATGAAGTGGGCGGCCACGTCGGCGGCCCGGCAGCCGCCGCGCTCGGTGATCAGGTCGAGGATGCTGTAGGTGACCAGGGAGAGGTCGGGGTGCAGCTGGGAGGCCTTGTGCCGGGCGCGCCGGGCGAAGGCGGTCAGCTCGCGCTGGATGGCGTCGATGGACGACTGGCGGCCGGGCACGGGCGTTCCTACCTCCTCGATATTTGTTGCACTATACAACGGAATCCCCCGGGTCCGCGCGCCGCTCCGGGCCTCCCTGCCCCTGAGTGGCCTGCCAGGCGCGGGCGGCGGCAATCCGGCGGGTCGCACTCGGGTGAGTGGCGAACAGTAGCTCAAGCGCCCTCGGCGGGTCGACATCGGAGACGTTCGCCAACGCCAGTCTGCGTTGCATCGCGACGAACTGCTCGGCGTCCGACGTCAGTTCGAGTGCGTGTCGGTCCGCCCTGGCCTCGATCCGGCGGCTCACCGCGCACTGGGCCGGCCCCGACAGCGCCCCCAGCAGCGCCGCGCACGCCGCCAGCAGCGGCAGCGCCCGCGGATCGGCCGCATCCGCCGCCCCCGCCGCCGACAGCAGCGGCTGCCAGGCGCCCAGCACCCCCAGCACGGCCACGGCCGCGGCCGCGCCCACTGCGCCCAGCAAGGTGCCGAACGGCACGTCCCGGTGCTTCACGTGGCCCAGCTCGTGCGCCACCACCAGTTCCACCTCGCGCGGCGTGGCCGTCGACAGCAGCGTGTCGTACGCGACGATCCGGCGGGTCGCGCCCAGCCCCGACACATACGCGTTGAGCGCGGTGGTCCGCCGCGAGGCGTCCGCCACCAGGACGTCCCGCACCCGTACGCCGTCCCGCTCGGCCAGCGCCAGCAGGGCGCTGCGCAGCGGGCCCGGCGGCATCGGAGTGAAGCGGTTGAACACCGGCTCGATCAGTAGCGGGTGCAGGAAGGACAGCGCCGCCGTCAGCACCGCCGCCGCGCCCGCCGCCGGCAGCCACCAGTGCCGCGGCGACCAGGCGGTCAGCGCGAACAGCCCGAGCGCGAGCGGAAGGACCAGCACGAGGGCCAGCCCCAGGCCGCGCAGCGCGTCCACCGCCCAGCCGGCCCAGCCCTGCGTCACCAGCCCGTACCGGGCCCGGACCGCCCGCAGCCGGGCGCCGAACGGCAGCTGCAACGCCTGGCCGAGCACCATCAGGGCCGCCGCGCCCGCCAGCACCCCGGCCGTCCGGGAGCCGCCGAACCAGCCGCCGACGGCCGAGACCAGGCCGGCGCCGGCCGGGGTCAGGCCGAGCAACAGGGTGAGCGCCAGGCCCGCCAACCGCCCGCCCAGCGCCCAGGGCAGCTGGGCGCGGCGCAGCGCGCGGCCACGGGCGCGCTCGGCGGGGGTGAAGTCGACTGGTGGGCGGCCGGCGGGGGCGGGGCCGGCGGAGGCGGTGGTCTCGGTGTCGTCCATGGGGTGGGTGCGGCTCCGGGCTCTGGCGGACGGGGGCGGGTGGGGCGGTTCAGCATCTCCTACCGCGCCGGGGCGGCGCTCAGTCCTCGGCGCCCGGTGCTCCAGCCGTTGGTGTTCGGCCCGCCGGCGCTGCGCTCGGAATCCGGTGTCGTGCTCGGAATGAAGCCGGTGTTGTGCTCGGAATGTTGCGGAACCGAGGCGGATGGGTGCGGAAGCCGTGCCGTAGGCTGACCGCTTCTGGATCGACCCGGGGGGAACCACTCATGCGCCGTGCCGCGGCCGCCGTCGCGCTGTTCGTCGGCCTGACCGCCATAGCCGCCTGCGGGCCCGACGACCCCGCCCCGGCGCCGGCCGCCGCGCCCGGTTCGACTGCGGCCGCCTCCGGCGGGGCGGCGGGCACGCCCACCAGCCCGGGCGCGACGCCCTCCGGAACCGCCGCCGGGAAGAACGCCGCGCCCCGGCCCGACGGCAGCATCACCGTCGCGTTCGCCGGAGACGTCCACTTCGAGGGCCGCACCGAGGCCCGGCTCGCCGTCCAGCCGCCCGAGCAGGCCCTCGGCCCGCTCTCCCGGACGCTCGCCGACGCCGACCTGTCCGTCCTCAACCTGGAGACGGCGATCACCGGGCGCGGCGCCCCCGAGCCGAAGACCTACACCTTCCGCACCTCGCCCAAGGCGCTCTCGGCGCTCAAGGACTCCGGCGTCGACGTCGTCTCCATGGCCAACAACCACGCCGTCGACTTCGGCGCCGACGGCCTCACCGACACCCTCGCCGCCAAGGACTCCTCGCCGATCCCGGTCGTCGGCGTCGGCCGCAACGCCAAGGAGGCGTACGCCCCGTACGTCACCACCGTGCGCGGCGTGAAGGTCGCCGTCGTCGCCGCCAGCCAGGTCGAGGACCTCACCAACCAGAAGTGGCGGGCCGGCGCCAACAAGCCGGGCATCGCCTCCGCGCTGGACGTCCCCGCGCTGGTCAAGGCGGTCGAGGCGGCCAAGCAGCAGGCACCCGTCGTCCTCGTCTACCTGCACTGGGGCGACGAGGGCAAGGCCTGCCCCACCGGCCCGCAGACCGCCATCGCCAAGAAGCTCGCCACCGCCGGCGCCACCGCCGTGGTCGGCACCCACGCCCACACCATGGTCGGCTCGGGCATGCTCGGCAACACGTACATCGGCTACGGCTTCGGCAACTTCCTCTGGTACGGCACCTCCAACTACGCCTTCTCCAACGAGACCGGCGTCACCACCCTCACCCTCACCCGCGACGGCAAGGTCACCGGCGAGGCCTTCGCCCCGGCGACCATCGACGACAAGGGCGTCCCCGTCCCGGTCGCCGGCGCCACCGCCGAGGCGGCCCGCAAGCGCCGCGACGCCCTCCGGGGCTGCACCGGCCTCGCCCCGGCCCCGTCGGCTCCGTCGGCTCCGGCGACCGGCGCGACGGGCTGAGTCGTTTCCGGGGGCCCGTGGCCCTCTCGTGAGCGACCGGGAGCCGCCATCAGCTCCCGGTCGCCGTCCGGCAGTTCGCCGCCCTCCAGCCGCCGCGGCACCGCGGCCGTGGGAGGTTCGGTCCACGGTCTCGGCGAGACGAAACGTCTCGTACTGGCGCGTCCGAAAGCGGTGGCGATCGGGCCGGAGTCGAGGGGGCGGCGGTGAGTTGACGACTGCACAGGACATCGGCGCAGCCGAACATATGTGTTAGGTTAGGCTTACCTAATATTGCTGGTCGGAGGGGATGTCCGTGCAAAAGTCCGAATTCGCCGGTGCCGTCGCGATGGTCACCGGGGCCGGGCAGGGCATCGGTGCGGCCGTGGCCCGGGCGCTCGTCGCCGAGGGGGCCGTCGTCGCCGCGGTGGACCGCAACCCCGGCCCGCTCGCCGCCCTCGCGGCGGAGTCGCCCGCCGTGCACCCGTACGTCCTGGACGTCGCCGACGGCCGGGCGGTGGACGACACGGTCGACCTGATCGAGCGCCAACTCGGGCCGATCGCCGCACTGGTGAACGTCGCCGGGATCCTGCGCACCGCACCCGTCGTCGAACTCACCGACCAGGACTGGGCGGAGACCTTCGCGGTCAACACCACCGGCGTCTTCCACACCGGCCGCGCGGTCGGCCGCCGGATGGCCGACCGCGGCCGCGGCGCCGTGGTCACCGTCGGCTCCAACGCCGCCGGGGTGCCGCGCGCCGGCATGGCCGCGTACGCGGCGTCCAAGGCGGCGGCCACCATGTTCACCCGCTGCCTCGGGCTGGAACTCGCCCGCTCCGGCGTGCGGTGCAACATCGTCTCGCCCGGCTCGACCGACACCGGGATGCAGCGCGCGCTCTGGGGCGAGGACGCCGAGGCCGCCGAACAGCGGGTCATCGACGGCGACTTGGGCGCCTGGCGGGTCGGCATCCCGCTCGGGCGGATCGCCGCACCCGCCGACATCGCCGAGGCGGTGGTCTTCCTGGCCTCCGACCGGGCCCGGCACATCACCATGCACGACCTCTACGTCGACGGCGGCGCGACCCTGCGCGCCTGACCGCCGCCCCCACGCCTTCCTCGCCGCTCCCCTCCGCGCCCCGGGCAACCCCCGGGCGCCGGCCATGCCCTGACCTCCCTCCCCGACCTTCCTCCCTGACGCGCAGACCGTCCAGACCGTCCCAGACTGGAGACTTCACGGTGACCACGGTGCACCACGCCCCCGCCGGGGGTGTCGCCGAGCACGCCGCTCCCGCCCCCACCGCCGCCCCGGCCCCCGCCGGGCCCGCCGACGCTTCCGCCCCGGGCCCCGACCACGCCGTCATCGGCGCGGCCAGCGGCCTGCTCGGCCAGTACCGGGCCGCGGCCGACGAGGCGTTCTTCGCCTCGCCGACCCGCACCCTGCTCACCGCCGGGGTGCACGCCCGCGTCCCGCAGGACGATCGCCCGCTGCCCGTCCGGGTCGCCGCGACGCTGGCCGAGGCCCGTCGCGCCGGGGTCGAACGGCCGCTGGTGGTCGGCGCGGTGGCGTTCGACCACGACAGCCGGGTCGAACTCGCCGTCCCCGAGAGAGTCCGCAGAGCCGGGGCGCTGCGCGACGACCCGCTGATCGCGCTGCCCGCGCCGCCGGCCGAGCCGGTCGACTGGCAGGTGCGCCCGATCCCCGAGCCGGCCGCGTACGGCGCGGGCGTCGCGGCGGCCGTCGAGCGGCTGCGCGGCGGCGAGTTGAGCAAGGTCGTGCTGGCCCGCACGTTGGAGCTGAGTGCCGACCGCCCGCTGGACCTGCCCGCGATCCTCCAGCGGCTGGGCCGCCGCGACCCGGGCGGCTACACCTTCGCCGTCCCCGCCGGCGGCGGGCGGACGCTGATCGGCGCCAGCCCCGAACTCCTGGTCTCCCGGCGCGGAACGGCCGTCCTGGCCAACCCGCTGGCCGGCTCGGTGCCGCGCAGCGCCGACCTCGGCGAGGACGTCCGGCGCGCCGCCGCGCTGCTGGAATCGCCCAAGGACCTGCACGAGCACGCCGTCGTGGTGGACGCGATCCGCGCCGCGCTGGCGCCGTACTGCCGCACCCTGGACGTGCCGGCGCGGCCGACCCTGGTGCGCACCGCCGCGATGTGGCACCTGGCCACCACCATCACCGGCGAACTGGCCGATCCGGCGGTCTCCGCCCTGGAGTTGGCCACCGCCATGCACCCGACCCCGGCTGTCTGCGGCACGCCGACGGCCGTCGCCCGGCGGGTGATCGGCGAGGTCGAGCCCTTCGACCGAGGCCTGTACACCGGCATGGTCGGCTGGGGTGACGCGGACGGCGACGGCGAGTGGGTCGTCACCATCCGCTGCGCGGAGGCGGACGAGCGGACCCTGCGGGTGTACGCGGGCGCGGGCGTCGTCGACCGGTCCCGGCCCGAGGACGAACTCGCCGAGACCAGTGCCAAGTTCCGTACCTTCCTGGACGCCGCGGGGGTGTCGCAGTGACGGCGCCGGAGAGTTTTCTGATGCAGGATCAGTTCGACGTTGTGGACCAGGTCTCCCTTCAGGAGTCCGCCTTCACCCCGTACCCCGCCGAGTTCGCCGAGCGCTACCGGGCCGCCGGGTACTGGCGCGGCGAGACCTTCGGGCGGATGCTGCGCGAGCGCGCCGCCGCGCACGGCGAGCGGATCGCGATCGTCGACCCGGCGGGGGAGGGGCGGCGCTGGACGTACGCCGAACTCGACCGCCGCGCCGACCGGATGGCCGCCGGGCTGCTCGCCCGGGGGATCGGGCGCGGTGACCGCGTGGTGGTCCAACTGCCCAACGTGGCCGAGTTCTTCGAGGTGGTCTTCGCGCTGTTCCGGATCGGCGCGCTGCCGGTCTTCGCGCTGCCCGCCCACCGTGCCACCGAGATCGGCTACTTCTGCTCCTTCACCGGGGCGGCCGGCTACGTCGTCGCGGCCGTCGACAACGGCTTCGACTACCGCGAACTGGCCTCCCGGGTCAAGGCGGAGAGCCCGGCGCTGCGGCTGGTCCTGGTGGCCGGGGACGACCCGGGCGAGCACCTCCGGCTGGCGGACGTGCCCTGCGACGGGCCCGGTCCGGCCGAGGAGCCGGAGCCCGGGAGCGTCGCCTTCCTCCAGCTCTCCGGCGGCAGCACCGGTGTGCCCAAGCTGATCCCGCGCACCCACGACGACTACATCTACTCGCTGCGCGGCTCGGTCGAGCTGTGCGCGCTCGACGAGGACAGCGTCTACCTGTGCGCGCTGCCCGCCGCCCACAACTTCCCGCTCAGCTCGCCCGGTTCGCTCGGCACGCTGTACGCGGGCGGCCGGGTGGTGCTGTGCTCGCGGCCCAATCCGGAGACGGCCTTCCCGCTGATCGAGCGCGAGGGCGTGACCATCACCGGGCTGGTGCCGCCGCTGGCCCTGCTCTGGCTGGACGCCGCCGAGCGCGGCGCGGGCGGCCCCGGCGCGGGGGGCCTGGACAGCCTGGAGGTGCTGCTGGTCGGCGGCGCCAAGTTCAGCGCCGAGGCCGCCCGGAGGGTGGGCCCGGTGCTCGGCTGCACGCTCCAGCAGGTGTTCGGGATGGCCGAGGGGCTGGTCAACTACACCCGCCTGGACGATCCGGAGGAGCTGATCACCACCACTCAGGGCCGGCCGATCTCCCCGGACGACGAGGTCCGGGTGGTCGACGATCAGGACCAGGACCTGCCCGACGGCGTCACCGGCCACCTGCTCACCCGCGGCCCGTACACCATCCGCGGCTACTGGAACGCGCCCGAGCACAACGCCAACTCCTTCACGGCCGACGGCTTCTACCGCACCGGCGATCTCGTCCGCCGCACCCCCACCGGCCACCTGGTGGTCGAGGGCCGGGCCAAGGACCAGATCAACCGGGGCGGCGAGAAGGTCGCCGCCGAGGAGATCGAGAACCACCTGCTCGCCCACCCCGCCGTGCACGACGCGGCGGTGGTGTCGATGCCCGACCCCTACCTCGGCGAACGCACCTGCGCCTACGTCGTCCTGCGCGCCGAGAACCGCGAACAGCCGCCGAAGAGCATCGAGTTGAAGCGCTTCGTACGCCATCGCGGACTGGCCGAGTACAAGGTGCCGGACCGGGTCGAGTTCGTCGACGCCTTCCCCGCCACCGGGATCGGAAAGGTCAGCAAGAAGGACCTGCGCGCCGCCATCGCGGCCGCACTCCCTACTCACTGAAGGAAAGACCACCGTGGGCCTGCCCCGCATTCCCTCCTATCCCCTGCCCGCCGCCACCGAACTGCCCGCCAACCGGGTCGAGTGGACGGTCGACCCGGACCGCGCCGTGCTGCTGGTGCACGACCTGCAGAACCACTTCCTGGACGCCTTCGACGCCGCCGCCGCGCCGGTGCCCGAACTCCTCGGGAACGTCGGCCGGTTGGCCGAGGCGGCGCGCGCCCACGGCATGCCGGTGCTCTACTCGGCCCAGCCCGGCGGGCAGAGCCCGGCCGAACGCGGCCTCCAGCAGGACTTCTGGGGCCCGGGCATCCCGGACGACCCGCGCGCGACGGCGATCGCCGACGCCGTCGCCCCCGCATCGGGCGACACGCTGCTCACCAAGTGGAAGTACAGCGCCTTCGTGCGCACCGACCTGGACCGGCTGCTGCGCGAACAGGGCCGGGACCAGCTGGTGATCACCGGCGTGTACGCGCACATCGGGGTGCAGGCCACCGCCTGCGACGCCTGGATGCGCGACCTGCCGGCCTTCGTGGTGGCCGACGCGGTCGCCGACTTCGGCCCGGACGAGCACCGCGCGGCGCTGTCCTGGGTGGCCGGCCGCTGCGGGCAGGTCACCACCACCGACGCCGTCCTCGCGATGCTGGAAGGGAAGTGACGGGCATGGCCTTCACCGTGGAGCGGATCCGGGCCGAGGTCGCCGACCTGCTCGGAGAGGACCCGGCGGACGTCCCGCTGGACGAGAACCTGGCCGACTGGGGCCTGGACTCGGTCCGGCTGATGGCGCTCGCCGAGCGCTGGCGGGCCGAGGGCGCCGAGGTGGCGTTCGTGCAACTGGCCGAGCGCCCGGCCGTCGAGGCCTGGGCCGCACTGCTCGGCGCGGCCTGATGGAGGCCGTGCTGCTGGAGGCCGGGCCGCAGGCGCCCCCGCGCACGGACCGGGCGGCGAAGTACCCGCCGACCACCGTCGTGGGGCCGGTCGAGGCGCAGGCGGCCCGGACCCCGGACGCCCCCGCCGTGCTGCTCGCGGGCGGCGCGGTCGTCACGTACCGGGACCTGAACGCCGCGGCCAACCGGCTGGCGCGCGCCCTGGCCGCGCGCGGCGCCCGACCGGGGGCGGTGGTCGGTCTGGCGCCGGCCCGCCACCCGGCGCAGCTGCTGACCGCGCTGCTCGCGGTGGCCAAGTCCGGCGCGGCGTACCTGCCGCTGGACCCGGCGGACGCGCCCGGACGCCGGGAGCGGCTGCTCGCGGAGACCGCGCCGGTCTGCGTGCTGGGGGAGGGGGTGCCGGAGGCGCTGGCCGGGCTGGACGTGGACGGCGAGCTGGCCACCGACCCGCCCCGGGCGCTCACGCCGCAGCACCTGCTGTGTGTCGGGTACGGCCCGGGCGGGCGCCCGGACGCCGTCCGGCTCACCCACGCCGAGGCCGACCGCCGGGTGCGCGAGCTCCAGGCGGCCCACCCGCTCGGCCCGGGCGACCGGGTGCTGCAACTTGGCCTGCCGCTCTGGGAGTTCCTCTGGCCGCTGCGGACCGGCGCCGCCGTGGTGCTGGCCGACCCGCAGCGGCCGGGCGAGGTCGGGGAGCTGGTGAGGGAGCTGGGCGTCACGGCGGTGCGGGCGACGCCGGCGGCGCTGCTGGGCGGCTGACAGATGACAACATTCAGCGAACAACTTTCAGATAACAGATGATGAAATCTGTTATCTGAAAGTTGTCATCTGTCAGCCGCCGGCTGTCAGGCGTTCGTCGCCAGGTCCGCCGCCGTCCAGGCCATGGCGACCGCGCCGTCCAGCACCGCCCGGTCGGCCTGCGCCCCCACCGCGGCCTCGGCGAACGCGGCCTCGTGCGGGGCGCAGGCGCCGCCGGTGATGTCCAGCACCGGGTGGATGGCGGGCACGGCGTGGGAGACGTTCCCCATGTCGGTGCACGCGAACGGCCCGCTCTCGACCGGCTCCGGCCGGCCGAGCGCCGCCGCGTTGGCCCGCCAGAGGGCGAGCAGGGCGGGGTCGGAGCGCATGTCCAGGTAGTCCGGTTCGGGCCGGTCGAGAGTCACCTCGCAGCCGGTGGCGAGCGCCCCGGCCCGGAAGCAGTCCTCGACCCGGGCGCGCAGCTGCGCGAGGTCCTCGGCCGCCGAGGCGCGGATCTCGTACTCCGCGCTCGCGCTGTCGGGGATCAGGTTGGGCGCGGTGCCGGCGGCCGTGGTGATGCCGTGCACCCGCCACTGCGGCGGCAGGTGCTGGCGCAGCAGCCCGAGGGCGACCTGGGCGACGGTGAGCGCGTCGGCGGCGTTGCGCCCCTGGTGCGGGTTGAGGCTCGGGTGGGCGGCGCGGCCGGTGTAGCGGACGGAGAGGGTGCCGAGCGCGAAGGAGCGGAAGTCGGCGACCTCGACCGGGCAGGGGTGCACCATCATCGCCGCGTCCACGCCGTCGAAGGCGCCCGCCTCCAGCAGCAGCGCCTTTCCGGCTCCGCGCTCTTCGGCGGGCGCGCCGATCACCCGTACGGTGAGCCCGAGTTGGTCGGCGTACGGGGCGAGGCCGAGCGCCGCGCCGAGGCCGGCGGCGGCGATCAGGTTGTGCCCGCAGGCGTGCCCGAGGCCGGGCAGCGCGTCGTACTCGCAGACGAGTGCGACGGTGACCGGCCCGCTGCCGAGGCTCGCGGTGAACGCGGTGTCCAGTCCGTGCGCGGGCGCGGTGACGGCGTAGCCGTGGGCGCGCAGGAGTTCGGCGCACCAGGCGGCCGCGCGGTGCTCCTCGAACGCGGTCTCGGGGTGGGCGTGGATGCGGTGGCTGAGCGCGAGCAGTTCCGCGCGGTGCGCGTGGACGCGTTCGCGGACGGCCTGTTTGGTCGCGGTCAGGGGCATGGGCGGCGCCTCCGGGATGTCAGGGCCCCCGTACTGGGAGGCCGTTGACCAGATCATATGAAGTTAGATTAGGCTAACCTAACTAGGCGTTTCGTTCGCCGGACCCCGAGGAGCACCCCGAACCATGCCTGCCGTCGAAACCCAGGCCGTCGATGTCCCGCTGCTCGCCGCCCAGGCCGCCATCTGGTACGCGCAGTCACTCGACCCCGACAGCCCGGTCTACAACACCGGCGACGCCGTCGAGATCACCGGCCCGCTCGACGAGGCCCGGTTCGAGGACGCGCTGAGGCAGGCGGTCGACGAGGCCGAGGCGCTGAGCGCCGTCGTCGTCACCGGCCCGGACGGCACGCCCCGCCAGCAGCCGCGCCCCGGCCGCCGCTGGCCGCTGCACCACCTCGACCTGCGCGCCGCGCACGACCCGGCCGCCGAGGCCGAGGCCTGGATGCGCGCCGACCTCGCCCGCCCGGCCGACCTCGCCGAGGGCCCGCTGTTCACCCACGCGCTGATCCGCCTCGCCGACGACCGGTACCAGTGGTACCGGCGGATCCACCACCTCGCCGTCGACGCCTACGCGTTGAACCTCCTCGGCGAGCGCCTCGCCGAGCTGTACACCGCGCACACCACCGGCGCCGAGCCCGCCGCACGCCCGTTCGCCACCCTCGCCGAGGTCGTCGCCGAGGAGGCCGCCTACCGGGACGGCGAGGAGTACCCGGCCGACCGCGCCTACTGGGCCGACCGCCTGGCCGGCGCCGACACCCCGGCGACCCTGCCGGGCAGCCCGGCGCCCGCGCTGGCCGCAACCCCGGCCCAGGCCCCCCTGCGCCTCACCGCCGAACTGCCCGCCGGCACCCGCGACCGACTGGAGGGCGCCGCCGCCACCGCCCGCGCCACCTGGGCCGAACTGCTCCTCGCCGCCACCGCCGGCTACCTGCACCGCCTGGCCGGCACCGAGGACGTCGTGCTCGGCCTGCCGCTCGCCAACCGCCGCGGACCGGCCACCCTGCGCACCCCCGTCGCCGCCGCCAACGTCCTCCCGCTGCGCCTGGCCGTCCGCCCCGCCGACAGCGCCGAGGCGCTGCTGCGCCGGGTGGTCCGCGAGCTGCGCGCCGTCCGCCGCCACCAGCGCTACCCGCTGGAGGACCTGCGCCGCGACCTCGGGCTGACCGGCGAGCGGCGCGCCCTGTTCGGCCCGATGGTCAACATCAAGGCCTTCGAGGGCGATCTCGACCTGGCCGGCCTGCCCGGCGTCGTCCGCAACCTCGCCGCCGGACCGGTCGACGACCTCGCCGTCGGCGTCTCGCCCGCCCCCGGCGGCGCGCTGCGCCTCGTCCTGGACGCCGACCCCGCCCGCCACGACGCCGCCTCGCTCGCCGCCCACCGTGACGGGCTGTTGCGCTACCTCGACGCCCTCACCGACCTGCTGCTCACCGCCCCGCAGACACCGATCGCCCGGATCGACCTGCTCGACCCGGACGGCCTGCGCCGCGCCACCGCCGGGCGCGCGGAGCCGCCGCTCGACCGGACGCTGCCCGAGCTGTTCGCCGCGCAGGCCGCCCGCACCCCGGCCGCCGTCGCCGTCCGCAGCGGCAAAACCGCCCTCACCTTCGCCGAGTTGGACGCCGCCGCCAACCGCCTCGGCCACCGCCTGAACGCCCTCGGCGTGCGCGCCGGTGCGCCGGTCGCACTCGCCCTGCCGCGCGGCGTGGACACCCTGGTCGCGATGCTCGGCGTGCTCAAGGCCGGCGGCGCCTGCGTCTCCCTCGACCTCGCCCACCCCCGGCAACGCCTGGCCGCCGTCCTGGACGACGCCCGCCCGGTCTGCGCGGTCGGCACCGCCGACGCCTTCGCCCAACTGGACCTGCCGGCCGGCCTGCCCACCGTGCTGCCCGGGGACGCGGACGCCGAGCCCGTCACCGCGCCCCCGGCCCCCCGGCCCCACCACGCCGCCTACGTGCTGCACACCTCCGGCTCCACCGGCCGCCCCAAGGGCGTCGTCGTCACCCACGCCTCGCTGGCCAACCTGTACGCGGGCCACGGCGAGGACCACATCGCCCCGGCCGTGCGCCGCACCGGCCGCGAACGCCTGCGCGTCGCCCACAGCGCCTCGTTCGCCTTCGACGCCTCCTGGGACCCGGTGCTGTGGATGGTCCACGGCCACGAGCTGCACCTGCTCGACGACGCCACCTACCGCGACCCGGCCGCCCTGGCCGGCCACCTGCACCGGGAACGCGTCGACTACCTCGACGTCACCCCCTCCTACCTCGAAGTCCTGCTCTCCGAAGGCATCCTGGACGAGGAGTGGCACCGCCCGGCGGTCATCGCGGTCGGTGGCGAAGCCACCCCGCCCGCCCTCTGGCAGCGCCTCACCGCCGCAGCCGGCCTGCACCCGATCGACCTCTACGGCCCGACCGAGACCACCGTCGACGCCTACGCCTGGACGCCCGGTCCCGACGGCGCCCCGGTCGGCCGGGTGGTGCGCGGCTCCCGCGCCTACGTCCTCGACGGCTCGCTGCGCCCCGCGCCCGACGGCGTCGCCGGCGAACTCTACGTCGCCGGGGCCTGCCTGGCCCGCGGCTACCTCGGACGCCCCGACCTCACCGCCGAACGCTTCCTGGCCGACCCGTTCGGCCCGCCCGGCGACCGGATGTACCGCACCGGCGACCTCGCCCGCCGCCGACCGGACGGCACCCTGGAATTCCTCGGCCGCGCCGACGACCAGGTGAAGATCCGCGGCTTCCGGATCGAGCCCGGCGAGATCGCCGCCGTCCTCGCCGAACTGCCGGGCGTCGCCCAGGCCGTGGTGATCGCCCGCTCCGGTCCGCAGGGCAAGCGGCTGCTCGGGTACGTCGTCCCCGAGGCGGCTCCCGAGGCGGCTTCCGAGGCGGTTTCCGAGGCGGTTTCCGAGTCCGAGGCCGCCCCCGAGGCCGCCCCCGAGGCCGTCCCCGAGACCGTTGCCGAGGCCATGTCGGAGGACGCCGCCGAACCCGCCCCCACCCCCCGCGTCGCCCTCGACCCGGCCGCGCTGCGAGCCGCGCTCGCCGCCCGGCTGCCCGGCCACATGGTCCCGGCCGCCGTCCTGGTCCTCGACGAACTGCCGCGCACCGCCCACGACAAGCTCGACCACCGCGCCCTGCCCGAACCCGCCGCCGCCGAGCCCGGCACGGCCCCGGCCACGCCGCAGGAGGAACTGGTCTGCGGGCTGTTCGCCGACGTCCTCGACCTGCCGCAGGCGCCCGGGCGGGACGCCTCCTTCTTCGACCTCGGCGGCCACTCGCTGCTGGCCGGCCGCCTCGCCGCCCGGCTGCGCGAGACCTTCGCCGCCGCCGTCGGGTTCGCCGACGTCTTCCGCCACCCGACCCCGGCCGCGCTCGCCGCCCTGCTCGACGCGCACCCCGGCGGCGAGCCCGAGGCCCGCCCCGCGCTGGTGCCCGTGCCGCGCACCGACCGGATGCCGCTGTCACCCGCCCAGCGCGGCCTGTGGTTCCTGCACCGGCTCCAGGGCCCCAGCCCCACCTACAACATCCCGCTCGCCCTCACCCTCACCGGCCCGCTCGACCGGGCCGCCCTCGCCCTCGCCCTCGGCGACCTCGCCGCCCGGCACGAGGTGCTGCGCACGGTCTACGGCGAGGAGCCGGACGGCACGCCGTACCAGCGGGTGCTGCCCGCCGCGCCCGTCGAACTGCACGACGGCACCGAGCTCGCCGAAGCCGTCCGGCACGCCTTCGACCTCACCGGCCGGCCGCCGTTGCGCGCCACCCTGTTCACCCACGGCCCGGCCGAACACACCCTGCTCCTGCTGCTCCACCACATCGCGAGCGACGGCGCGTCCACCACCCCGCTGGTCCGCGACCTGTCCGCCGCCTACACCGCTCGGCTGGCCGGCCGCGCACCGGAACTCCCGGCGCCCGCCGTGCAGTTCGCGGACCACACGGCCTGGCAGCGGCAGCTGCTCGGCACCTCCGAGGCGCCCAGCCCGCTCGCCGCGCGGCAGTCGGAGTACTGGCGCACCGCCCTGGCCGGCCTGCCCGACCAGCTGGAACTGCCCACCGACCGCCCGCGCCCCGCCGTCGCCGGCCACCACGGCGCCACCGTGCCCTTCACCCTCGACGCCGAGGCGCACGCGGCCCTCGCCGCGCTCGCCCGGACCGCCGGCGGCACCGTCTTCATGGCCGTCCAGGCCGGACTCGCCGCCCTGCTCACCCGGCACGGCTGCGGCACCGACATCCCCGTCGGCACCCCGGTCGCCGGCCGCGACGACCCCGAAACCGCCGACCTGGTCGGCTACTTCGTCAACTCCGTGGTCCTGCGCACCGACACCTCGGGCGATCCGACCTTCCGCGAGCTGCTCGGCAAGGTCCGCAGCACCGTCCTCGCCGCCCACGAGCACGCCGACCTGCCCTTCGACCGCCTGGTCGAGGAGCTCAACCCGCCGCGCTCCCTCGCCCGCCACCCGCTGTTCCAGGTGATGCTCGCCTGGCAGAGTCGGCCCGACGAGCCCCACCCGTTGGGCGGCGGTCTCACCGCCCGGATCGCCGCCGTCCCCAGCGGCACCGCCAAGTTCGACCTCACCCTCAACGCGGGCGAGCTCCCCGACGGCGGCATCGGCGGCTTCCTGGAGTACCGCACCGACCTCTTCGACGCCGCCACCGTCGAAGGGCTCGCCACCCGCCTCGCCCGGCTGCTCACCGCCGCCGCCACCGCGCCCGACACCGCGATCGGCCGGCTCCCGCTGATCGGTGAGGAGGAGCGGCTGCGCGCCCTCGTCGAGTGGAACGGCACCCCGCACACCTCGGCCCCGCACACCTCGGACACCTCGGCCGCCCCGCACACCCCGGCCCCGGACGCCACCCTGGCCGAGCTGTTCGAGGCCGCGGCCGCCGCCAACCCGCGGGCCGTCGCCGTCAGTTGCGGTGACGAGCAGCTCGACTACACCGAACTCGCGGACCGCGCCGACCGCCTGGCCCGGCTGCTGGCCGCCAACGGCATCGGCCCCGGCACCATCGTCGCCCTCGCCCTGCCGCGCTCGCTCGAACTCGTCGTCGCCCTCCTCGCGGTGGCCAAGTCCGGCGCCGCCTACCTGCCGCTCGACCCCGACTACCCGGCCGACCGCCTCGCCTACATGCTGGCCGACGCCGCCCCCGCAGCCCTGCTCACCGACCGCGCCACCGCACCCCGGCTGCCCGCCCACCAGGTGCCCCAACTGCTCGTCGACGGACCGGAGTCGGCCGCCCACCCGGCCACCCCGCTGGCCCAGCACGAGCGCACCCGCCCGCTGCACGCCGAGGACACCGCGTACGTCATCTACACCTCCGGCTCCACCGGCCGGCCCAAGGGCGTGCCCGTCACCCACCACAACGTGGTCCGGCTGTTCCGCTCCACCGACCACTGGTTCGGATTCGGCGCGGACGACGTCTGGACCCTCTTCCACTCCTACGCCTTCGACTTCTCCGTCTGGGAGCTGTGGGGGGCCCTGCTGCACGGCGGCCGCCTGGTCGTCGTCCCGCACCTGGTCAGCCGCGACCCGGCGGCCTTCCTCGACCTGCTCGCCCGCGAACGTGTCACCGTGCTCAACCAGACCCCGTCCGCCTTCTACCAGCTCAGCGCCGCCGACCGGGACCACCCCGGAACCGAACTCGCCCTGCGCTACGTGGTGTTCGGCGGCGAGGCGCTCGAACTGGCCCGGCTCGACGACTGGTACGCCCGCCACCCGGAGGACGCGCCCACCCTGGTCAACATGTACGGCATCACCGAGACCACCGTGCACGTCTCCTACATCGCCCTCGACCGGGCCACCGCCGCCGCCGGGAGCAGCAGCACCATCGGCGTCAACATCCCCGACCTGCGGGTCTACGTCCTGGACCAGCACCTCCAGCCCGTCCCGCCCGGCGTCACCGGCGAGATGTACGTCGCCGGGGCCGGCCTGGCCCGCGGCTACCTCGGCCGCCCCGACCTCACCGCCGGGCGCTTCGTCGCCGACCCGTACGCCGAACTGTTCGGCGAGCGCGGCACCCGGATGTACCGCTCCGGCGACCTCGCCCGCCGCCGCGCCGACGGCGTCCTGGAGTACTTCGGCCGCGCCGACCAGCAGGTGAAGCTGCGCGGCTTCCGGATCGAACTCGGCGAGATCGAGGCCGTGCTGGCCGCCCACCCGGGCGTCGCCGACGCCGCCGTGGTCGTCCGCGAGGACGCCCCGGGCGACAAGCGACTGGTCGGCTACGCGGTCACCACGGCGAGCCCCGAGGAGTCGCACGCCGTCGCCGTCGCCGCCGTCACTCCGGAGGACCTGCGCGCCCACGCCGCCGCCGAACTGCCCGCCCACATGGTGCCCTCCGCCGTCGTCCTGCTGGACCGGCTGCCGCTCACCGCCAACGGCAAGCTCGACCGCCGCGCCCTGCCCGCCCCCGACGCACCCGCCACCGGCGCCGGACGCCCGCCGCGCACCCCGCGCGAACAGCAGCTGTGCGAACTCTTCGCCGAGGTGCTGGGCGTCGCGGCGGTCGGCGTCGACGACGACTTCTTCGCCCTCGGCGGCCACTCGCTGCTGGTCGTCCGCCTCGCCGGGCGGATCCGCGAACTGCTCGGCCTGGACGTCGGCATCGGCACCCTGTTCCAGTCGCCCACCGTCGCCGCCCTCGACGCGGCCCTGGCGGCCGGCTCGCAGAGCGCCGACGCGCTGGACGTCCTGCTCCCGCTGCGCCCCGCCGCGCCCGGACGTCGTACCCCGCTGTTCGCCGTCCACCCCGCCGGCGGCCTCAGCTGGTGCTACACCGGCCTGATCCGCCACCTGCCCGCCGACCAGCCGATCTACGGCCTCCAGGCCCAGGGCGTCGGCGCCGCCACGGCGGCCCGGCCCCTGCCGCAGACCCTGGACGAACTGGCCGCGCACTACGTCGACCGGCTGCGCGAGGTCCAGCCCGAGGGCCCGTACCGGCTGCTCGGCTGGTCCACCGGCGGGATCATCGCGCACGCCGTCGCCGTCCGGCTCCAGGACCTCGGCCACGCCGTCGAACTGCTCGCGATCCTGGACGCCTACCCCGCCGAGGGCTTCCGCGACCTGCCCGTCCCCGACCAGGCCGAGGCGCTGGAGGCGCTGCTCACCATGGGCGGCTACGGCCCCGAGGACCTCGCCGGGCGGCCGCTCGAACTCGCCGCCGTCACCGAGCTGCTGCGCCGCGAGGGCAGTCCGCTCGCCGGGCTCGACGACGCCACCGTGGCCGCCCTCAACCGTATCTACCTCAACACCAACCACCTCGTCCGGGGCCACGACCACCGCCCCTTCGACGGCGACGTGCTGTTCTTCCGCGCCACCGTCGACACCATCGACGAGACCCTGGTGCCCGAACTCTGGACCCCGTACGTGACCGGCCGCATCGACAACACCGACGTCGCCTGCTCGCACAAGGACATGACCCTGCCCGCCCCGATCGCGCACATCGCCCGCGTGATCACCGACCACCTGGAGAAGTCCTCCGATGAGTGACGCCCCCGCCAACCCCTTCGACGGTGACGGCGAGTTCCTCGCCCTCGTCAACGACCAGGGCCAGCACTCGCTCTGGCCGGCCTTCGCCGCCGTCCCGGCCGGCTGGAACGTCTCCCACGGCCCGTGCGAGCGCGCCGACGCCGTGCAGTGGATCACCGCCCACTGGACCGACCTGTGACCCCTCCGGCCGTCGAGGCCGCCCCGGCGCGCCCCCTGCTCGCGGGGCGCGCCGCGGTGGTCGTGGTCTACACCGCCGCGATGTGCATGAACGGCCTGGACTCGACCATCGTCAACCCCGCGCTGTTCACCATCGCCGAGGACTTCGGGCGGCCCGTCTCGGCCGCCAACGCCGTCGAGACGGCCTTCCTGGTCGGCCTCGCCGTCGGCCTGCCGGTGGCGGGCTGGCTCGGCGACCGGTTCGGCGTGAAACGGGTCTTCCTCGGCTCCCTGGCCGCGTTCACCCTCGCCTCCGCCCTGTGCGCCGCCGCGCCCGGCCTCGGCTCGCTCGCCGCCGCGCGGGCCGTCCAGGGCGTGGCCGGCGGACTGCTCACCCCCGTCGGGATGACCCTGCTGTTCCGGGCCTTCGCCCCGCACGAGCGGGCCGGCCTGGGCCGGATCCTGATCGTCCCGACCGCCCTGATGCCCGCCCTCGGCCCGCCGCTCGGCGGCCTCCTGACCGAACACCTCTCCTGGCACTGGCTGTTCCTGGTCAACGTGCCGATCGGGGTCGCGGCCGTCGTGACCGGGCTCATCGGCCTGCGCGCGGCGGACGAGCCCCCGGCCGGCCGCTTCGACACCACCGGCTTCCTGCTCGCCACCCCCGGCCTCGGGCTGCTCACCTACGCGCTCGGCTTCGGCCCGGCGCACGGCTGGTCCTCGCCCCCGGTGGCGCTCGGCGGCGTGGCCGGGCTCCTCCTGCTCGGCATCGCCGTGCGCCACCAACTCCGTGCCGCCGAACCACTGGTGGACCTGCGGCAGCTCGCCGACCGCACCTTCGGCACCGCCACCTGGCTGGCGCTGCTCACCTCGGCCGGCCTGATGGGTGCCCTGTTCGTCCTCCCGCTGCTCTACCAGGCCGCCCTCGGGGCCTCGGCCCTCGACGCAGGGCTGAGCGTCTTCCCCGAGGCGATCGGCCTGATGGCCGCCTCCCAGGTGGTCGACCGCCTGCTGCCCCGGTTCGGCCCCCGCCGCCTCGCGCTGCCCGCGCTGCTGCTCGCGGCCCTCGTCCTGGCCGCCCTCGGCTTCGCCGAGAACCCCTGGGCCGTACGGGCGTTGATGTTCGCGGTCGGGCTCGTCCTGGGCACCGCCGTGCTCACCGTCCAGATCGCCGGCTTCGCCGACGTCCCCGGGCCCGCGATGGGCCGCGCCATGGGCCTGTTCACCATCGTCCGCACCCTCGGCGGCGCCCTCGGCATCGCCGCCACCGCCGCCCTCATCGGCGCCCTGGACACCGACGGCGGCTCACCCGGCCCCTACCGCCTCGCGCTCCTGCTCACCGCCGCCCTGGTCGCCGCCGGCACCCTCCTCACCACCCGCCTCCCCCGGGAGGCGCCGGCACCCTGAATCGGCTCCGGCTGCCGTACGGTGGCCGGAGCACTGGAGGAGAGTCCATGAACCCCGAGCGCTACCGTCTTCTCGAAGAGGCCCGGCGCAGTCTCCCGGACGGCTACAAGGTGGAGTTGTCCGGCGACGTCATCGTCATGCAGGCGTCACCGTCGTCGGTCCACCAGCTGAACCTCGCGCTGGTCCAACGCCAGTTCGAGGCGCACTGCCCTCCCGGCTACTTCCCCACCGGGAACAGTGATCTCTCCTCACCCGAGGTCGGCTCCGTGCGCAATCCCGACCTCACCTACCTGCCCGAGGACGTCATCGACCTGGCCGGCCACGACATCCCCGCCGAGCTGGCCCTGATCGCCGTCGAGATCGTCTCCCGTCCAATCCCGAGAACGACTGGACGGGGAAGGTCCGCGACTACCCGCGCATGGGCTTCCCGCTCTATCTGATCGTGGACCCGCGGCAGCAGACGGCCACGCTGTTCTCCGAGCCGAACCACGACCGGTACCACACGAGGACCGAGCGGGAGTTCGGCGGGACGATCAGCGTTCCCGATCCGTTCGGCTTCGAACTGGACCTCGCGCGGCTCGTCCCGTACAAGGACTGATCGCCGAGCGCCTGACCGATGGGCTCAGGCGCTCGGCCAGAGGATCAGGTCGGGCAGGGCGTGCCGGCGCGGCCGGTCGCCGAGGTCGGCGAGTGCGGTGCGGATGGCCCGGAGGTGTCCGACGGTCAGTTCCAGGGGCGGCTCGTCGGGCTGGTGGGTCGTGCGGATGGGGTAGTCGACGCCGGGGGTGCGGGTCATCTCGATGTGGCAGCCGAGCAGATGCGTCACGGGGCGGCGTTCGGCGAAGTCGATCAGCCGGTCGACGGTGCGGGTGAAGGCCGGCCAGTCGTCGATGTAGAGGCGGCCCGGGTAGACGGTGTCGCCGGTGAGCAGCAGGCCCGTCCACGGGTCGTAGTAGGTGACGGCCGCCGGGTGGTGGCCCGGGGTGGCCAGGCATTCGAGCACCCGGCCGCCGCCGAGGTCCACCCGCGCGACGGCGTCCGGGTCCTGGTCGAAGCCGAAGTACGGCCAGGCCGTGGCCGGGTCGGCGCCGACCAGGGTCGTCGCGGGCCGGTCGGCGAACTGCCCGTCGCCCGCGACGTGGTCGCCGTGCGGGTGGGTGTGCAGGACGAGCAGCCCGTAGCCGTCGCGGGGGTTGTCGGCGAGCCACCGGTCGATGAGCCCGTCGACCACGGTACGCAGCGGGAAGTACGCGGCGGAGGCGGTGGCCCCGGTGTCGATCAGGACGGCCCGCTCGCCCCCGAACAGCAGGAACAGGAACGGCGCCTCGTAGTTGACCGCCTTGTTCTGCCGCAGGATGACGGTGTGCTCGTCGTACGCGTGGACCTGGATGTCCGGGTCCGTGTTGTGCTTCGCGGACGGGGATCCGTGGATCCACCGCACGTCGAGCGGACGGGCGATCGGGGCACCGGCGGCCATGACGTCTCCCTGGGTGCGTCGTCTTGGCGGGCCGGGTACGGCGCACATCTCGTCCGGGGCGGTCACCGGCGCGCCGCCACCGGGACGCTAGCACGCCCCCGTCGCCGCGCGCCGGTCCGCCTGGTCCGCCGGTCCGCCGATTCGCCGATTCGCCGGGAACCGTCAGGCACGCCCCAGCAGGTGCGCCAGCCCGTCCGCCAGCCCGCCGCGCCAACAGGCGTAGTCGTGGCCGCCGTTGAACTCGCGGTACGCGAGGTCGTAGCCGCGGGCGGTGAGGACGTCGCGCAGGTGGCGGTTCTGCGGGAGCAGCATCCACTCCTGGAGGCCGACCTCGACGTAGAACCGGGCCTCCCGCCGTTGCTCGCGGGCGAATTGGCGGGTCAGCCACTCACTGCCCTCGTCGAACTCCGTCTCGTCCGGCCACCAGAAGGAACCGGACTGGCAGAGCGCGCCGCCGAAGCGGTCGGGGCGCCGGAACGCGGCGAAGGCGGCGGTGAGGCCGCCCGCGCTCTGGCCGGCGATGACGGTGCCGGCCGGGTCGGTGGTGGTGCCGAACTCCGCTGCCGCCCAGGGGAGGAGGCGGTCGGCGAGGAGGTCGACGAAGGCCGGGTTGCAGCTGAGGTCGTCAGGGCGGCAGGGGCCCATGGTGTGGACGAGCAGGGCGACGGTGGGCGGGATGGCGCCGTCCGCCGCCAGGTTGTCGAGGGTGTCGCCGACCGACAGCACCTCGCCCCACATCTCGCCGTCCAGCAGCACGGCCACCGCGAACGGCCCGCCACCGGCGGAAGGCCCGCCACCGGCGGGGAGGTGGACGTCCACCCGCCGCCCGGCCACCTCGTGGGCCACTGTCCGCCCGCGCGGCACGCCGTCGCGCCGCCGGGCGTACGGCTGGGCGGGGGCGTCGGGCAGGCTGAGCACGGACGACGGGTGGCGCCCGTCGCGGGCGGGCAGCCGGGGGGCGGCGTCGTGCGGGTCGGGGCGGGCGTGGTCGAGGACGCGCAGCCAGTCCGCCCGGGTGGTGCCGGGGGCGTCCCCCCGGAACGGGTACAGCTGGTAGGACGCCCGGTGGTCGGCGCGCAGCCGGTAGGTGATCGACCAACGGCCGTCGCCGCGGCGGGTCATCAGGTGCGGGGCGAGGTCGCCGGCGTGCCGGTCCTTGTCGGTGACGGTGTGCAGGAGCGCGAGCACGCCGTCGCACGACGCGTCCTCGTGCACGAAGGTGACCAGGCGGTAGGCGGGGTCGGCCGGATCGGGCTCGACCAGGGGAAGGGTTTCCATCTGCGGGACTCCTCGGGGAGGTTAGGCGGGGGTGCCCTTGCGGCCGAGCAGCACCCAGAGCAGGAAGGGGCCGCCGAGGACGGTGGTGACGATGCCGACGGGGATCTCCACCCCGCCGATCAGCACCCGCCCCACGGTGTCGGCGAGCACGACGAGGACGGCGCCGGTCAGTGCCGAGCCGAGGACCGGTACGCGCGCCGGCCCGGCCAGCCGCCCGGCGATCACGGGCGCGGCCAGCGCGACGAAGCCGACCGGCCCGCACACGCCGACGGCCAGTCCGGCCAGCGCGACGGCCAGCAGCAGACAGCCGAGCCGGACCCGGCCCGGGTCGACGCCCAGCGAGGCGGCCACGCTGTCGTCGAAGCGCAGCACCGCCAGCCGCCGGGCCGCCGCCAGCGCGAGCGGCACGAGCACGGCCAGCCCGATCAGGACCGGGGTGGCGACGGCGTAGTCCCGCCCGTTGAGGCTGCCGGAGGTCCAGACGTACAGCGAGCCGGCCGAGTTGAGCGAGCGGCGGGCGAGCGCGACCTGGATGACGGCCGAGGCGAGCGCGGACATCGCGAGGCCGACGACCAGCACCCGGTAGCCCTGCGCGCCGAGCCCGCCGGAGACCAGGGTGACGACCAGGACGGCGGCCAGCGCGCCGAGCGGGCCGGCCCACCAGGCGCCGAAGGTGCCGGAGACGGTGGCGGAGATCAGGACGGCGGCGGTGGCGCCGTCGTTGACGCCGAGCAGTTCGGGGGTGGCGAGGCGGTTGCGGGCGAGGGTCTGGGTGAGGCAGCCGGCCAGGCCGAGGGCGGCGCCGGCGGCGAGCCCGGCGACGATCCGGCCGAGCCGGAACTTCTGCACCAGCAGCACGTCCAGCCGGTCGCCGTAGCCGAACACGGCCTGGAGGGTGCGGCCGAGGCCGAGTTCGCTCTGCCCGGCGTGGGCGGACACGACGACGACGGCGAGCAGCGCCGTGGCCAGGGCGAGCGAGGCGAGCAGCGCCCGGCGGGGGAGCAGCAGCGACCAGGCGCCGCGCCGCAGTACCAGGTCGGGTTTGGGCGCGGGCGGCTCGGACCGCCGGACGGGGGAGGGCTCGGCCGGATCGGCCATGCCGAGCGCGGCGGTCCGGCGGGAGCGGACGATCGCGATCAGCGCGGGGGCGCCGACCAGGGAGACGATCACCGACACCGGCGCCTCGAACGGGCGGGCCACCACCCGGGCCAGCACATCGGCCCCGGTGAGCACGGCGGCGCCGAACAGCCCTGCGAGCACGGTGAGTTGCCCGACCCTGGGGCCGGCGACGGTCCGTGCCAGGAATCCGGCGAGCAGGCCGAGGAAGGAGATCGGGCCGGCCAGCGCGACGGCCGAGGCGGTCAGCAGGGTGACGGCGAAGGCGACCGCGGCCCGGGTGGCGCCGGGGCGGTGGCCGAGGCCGCGGGCGAGGTCGTCGCCGAGCGCGAGCGCGGTGAGCGGCCGGGTGGCGAGCAGGGCGAGCAGGAAGCCCACGCCGAGCACCGGGGCGAGCTGGCGCAGTGTCGTCCAGCCCTCCACCCCGGCCAGCGAGCCCAGCACCCACACCCGGTACCGGTCGTACGCCTCGGGCGAGTTGACGATCAGCACGCCGGTGAGCCCGCCGAAGGTGGCGCCGACCGCCGAGCCGCCGAGCACCAGCCGCATCGGCGACCCGCCCCGGGCGCCCGCGATGAGCAGCACCAGCGTGCTGGCGAGCACGGCGCCGCCGAAGGCGAAGGCCAGGTACCCGTACGAGGTCTGGATGCCGAGTACGGCGATGCCGAGCACGACCCCCAGGGAGGCGCCGGCGTTGACGCCGAGCAGTCCGGTCTCGGCGAGCGGGTTGCGGGTGACGGACTGCAGCTGCGCCCCGGCGACCCCGAGTGCGGCGCCGACCAGCAGGGCGGTGGCCGTGCGGGGCAGGCGCAGGTCGCCGACGACGAGGGCGAGCCGGCTGTCCGCGCGGGCGCCGTGGCGGTCCAGCAGGTAGTCCAGCACCCGCCCGGGGCCGACCTCCCCGGCGCCGACGGACAGCGAGAGCGCGGCGAGGGCGAGCAGGACCGCGACCGCGCCGAGGGCGATCGGCCAGGCGGCGCGGCGGCCGTCCCCGCGCGGTGGTGGCGGTGGCGGCGGGGCGTCCGGCTCGGTGCGGGACTCCCCGGGGGCGCCCACTTGCGACAATGTCATAAGGTAAGGCTAACCTAATGAGCGCATCGTCCTGTGGGCACCGCCACCGTGCCAGGTCACCCGGACGCCGCCCAACCCCCGTACCACCGCTGCCCGGAGGCACCCATGCCGTTCGCCCAGAGCCCGCTCCACCCCGTCCGCCGCCGCGCGGCCCGGGCGCTGGCCGTCACCGGGGCGGCCGCCCTCCTGCTCGCCGGGTGCGGCTCCTCCGGGTCCTCCTCCGGATCCTCGGGCTCCGCGGGCGGCTCCACCGCCGCCGGCAGCCCGGCGGCGGACGCGGCCGGCGGCAAGCGCACCGTCAAGGACGCGACCGGCAAGGCCGTCGAGATCCCCGCCGCGCCCCAGCGGATCGTCACCCTCACCCAGGAGGACCTCGACGCGGTGCTCGCCCTCGGCGTCAAGCCCGTCGGCATCACCAACGGCCAGGGGCTCAACGAGCCGCCCGCCTACCTCAAGGACAAGGTCCAGGGCGTCCCGGTGGTCGGCAACCTGCTGCAGCCCGTCATGGACAAGGTCATCGCCGCCAAGCCCGACCTCATCCTGGCCGGCGACATGCAGGACGAGCAGATGCTCAAGCAGCTGCGCGAGATCACCCCCGCCACCCTCGTCACCATGGCACCCACCGACGACTGGAAGCTCGCCTTCCGCGGCATCGGAAACGCCGTCAACAAGCTCGACCAGAGCAACAAGGTGATCGCCGACTACGAGGCCAAGGCCGCCAAGGCCGGAGGCGACCTCGGCAAGAACAAGGGCGCGGCCGTCTCCATCGTCCGCTGGAACCCCACCGGGCCCAGCTGGATGGAGAAGAAGCAGTTCGCCAGCGGCGTCGCCCTCGACATGGGCCTCACCCGCCCGGCCGCGCAGGACAAGGACGGCAACGCGCACAGCCCGGCGCTCAGCCTGGAGAAGCTCGCCGAGATCGACGGCGACTGGCTGTTCCTGTCCACCCTCACCGACGACGGCAAGACCGCGCTCAAGGACGTCCAGTCCAAGCCCGCCTACCAGGAGCTGGGCGCGGTGAAGAACAAGCACGCCGTCACCGTGGACGGTTCGGTCTGGTCCACCCGCGGCGGGCCGCTCGCGGCCGACGTGGTCATCGGCGACATCGGCAAGGCGCTCGCCGCCTCCTGACCGGCCCGCGTTCGGGCCCCGTTCCGGGCTCGTGTCCGCGCTCGGGACCGGGCTCGGGCTCATGTCCGCGCCCGTGCCCGGCCGGCCGGCACCTCGCCCGGCCGGCCCGCAGCCCCCTCCAACCGAAGGAACCCTCGATGGAGTTGACGATCCAGGGCCTCACCGCCGGCTACGGCCCCGGCCGCCCGGTGCTCGCCGGCGTCGACCTCACCGTCCCGGCCGGCCGGGTGGTGGCCGTCGTCGGCCCGAACGGCTGCGGCAAGTCCACCCTGCTGCGGGCCGTCGCCCGGCTGCACCGGCCGGACGGCGGGCGGGTGCTGGTCGGCGGCGAGGACGTCTGGCGGCTGCGGCCGCGCCAGGCCGCGCACCGGGTCGCGCTGCTCCCGCAGAGCCCGCAGGCCCCCGAGGCGGTCACCGTCGCCGGACTCGTCCGCTACGGCCGCCACCCGCACCAGGGGCTCTTCCGCCAGTGGTCGGCCGACGACGAGCGGCTCACCGCGCGGGCGCTGCGCGCCACCGGCGTCGAGGAGCTCGCCGACCGCCGGCTGGACCGCCTCTCCGGCGGCCAGCGGCAGCGCTGCTGGCTCGCCATGGTGCTCGCCCAGGACGCGCCCGTCGTGCTGCTCGACGAACCCACCAGCGCGCTCGACCTCGGGCATGCCGTCGAAGTGCTGGAACTGGTCCGCGAGGTCGCCGCCGGCGGGCGGACGGTCGTCATGGTGCTGCACGACCTCGCGGCGGCGGCCCGTTACGCCGACCTGGTCGTCGCCCTGCGCGACGGCTCGGTGGTGGCCTGCGGCCCGCCCCGCGAGGTGGTCGACGCACCGCTGGTGCGCGCGCTGTACGACATCGACAGCGACGTGCTCGCCGCCCCCGGCGACGGCGCTCCGGTGATCGTCCCCCGTGCGGCGTCAGCGCATTGACGATGCGTCAGATGTGATCTGGCGGGCGGCGAGAGGCGGGTGACGGGGCAGGCGGCGTGCCGCCCTGTCCCGTTCACTCGTTCGACGGGTTTGCGCCCCGGAAGCCGCGCAGCGGCCTCCCCGGCCGCCGCTTTGTCAGTGGGCCTCGCTACGTTCCTCGCATCGCTGACCGGCAGGTGGGAGGAGACGTCCGTGGCATGGGTGGAAACAGGCGCGGGAGGGTACCGCGTCGCGCTCGACGGGGAGGGCAAGGTGGTCTGCCGCAACGCGGCGGGCCGCGAGCTGAAGTCCCTGCCGTCGAAGCTCGGTGACGATCCGGTGGTCACCCAGCTCAGGCAGCTCACCGAATGGCTGGCCGCGCACGAGCGGCGCTGCCAGGAGGACGTCGAGCGGTGGATGGTGCGCTCGCTGCCGGTGCCCGCCGCCGTGCTGACCGCGGTTTGGGCGGACGAGGCCTGGCAGGCCGTCCTGCGCGACCTGGTGGTCACCGGCCCGAACGGCGCCGTCGCCGGCTTCCTGCGCGGCGCGGACGCCGAGCGCGGGCTCGGCCTGGTGGACCTGGACGGCGACACCGTCCGGCTCACCGACGGCGAGATCCTGATACCCCACCCCGTGCTGCTCCCGGACCTCGACGACCTGCGCGAGTTCGCCGTCGAGCTCGGCGTCTCCCAGCGCGTGCCGCAGCTCTACCGGGAGGTCTGGCACCGGCCGGACGAACGGCCGACCGGCACCGAGGTCACCACCTACGCCGGCGGCCGCTACCGGGAGCTGCGCGAACTGCTCGGGCGCTGTGCCCGGCTCGGCCACCGGGTGCGCGGCGGCTCCGCCGTCCAGCCCGTGGTGGAGGCGGGGCGCACCGTCGAGGCCCGCGTCTGGGTGGGCGACTACTACGAGTACGACGCCTGCGAGACGGGCGCGCTCAGCTGGGCGGGCCCGGACGGCCGGGTGCTGCCGCTCGCCGAGGTCGGCCCGATCGCCTGGTCCGAGGGCATGCGGATGGCCGCCGCACTGTACGCAGGCCGCACCATCGAAGGGGAGGACGTCGCATGACCGCCACCGGACTCGACCAGAGGGCCGTTCAGGACGCCGACCGGACGGCCGCCCAGGACACCGGGCCGCACGAGCGGCTGCTCGACGCGGGGGCCGTGCTCCCGCCCGGCACCCTGCCCGGCGTCGGCCGCCCCGACAGCGCCGCCGACGTGCTCACCGCCCGCGCCTACACCCACCCCGCGCTCGACGGGCGCCGGATCGTCCGGCTGGTCCCCGGCGCGCTCGGACCGGCCGAGGACCTCGCCGTCGACTTCCTCGGGCTCGTCCCCGACGGCACGCCCGTCGAGGTCGGCCAGGTCCGCCAGGAGGCGCTCGGCTTCCCCGCCTGGGCGCTGGTCCACGACCCGGCCAACGGGCACCACGCGCTCGCCCTGGTCAAGGAGATGGAACGGCTCTCCCGCCAGGCCCGGTCCAAGCCCGGCACCGCCAAGGACGGGTTCGAGGCGCTCGCCGCCCGCCTCGGCCGCGCCGTGCCGCACTTCCTGCCCACCTTCTGCGAGGAGGTCGGCCGGATCTTCCTCGCCCACGGCAACCAGACCTACGCCGCCGGCTACTTCGGCAAGGCCCGCGAGGCCGAGCGCACCTACCGCCTGACGGTCGACGAGGAGCGGCTGCGCGCCGTCTTCCTGGAGTTCGCCCTGGCCGGCGCGCTCACCGTCAAGTCCCTGCGCCAGTACGTCAAGGAGCTCGCCGGGCGGCTCGACGCGCTGACCGCCTGGCAGCGCTTCCGCCAGCTCTGCACCGAGCGCTCCGCCGCCGGCATGGCCCCCTACGCCGGGGTCGCCGAGGACGCCCGCGCACTGATCAAGGCCGCCGGGTTGGACCGCGCCGAGCACGAACAGGCGCTGCTCGCCGAACTGCTGGCCGGCCCGGGTGCCAACCGGGCGCCCGGGGCGTTCTGGAAGTCCTGGCACGGCCCCCTGACCGAACTCGGCCGGCGCGACCCGGTGGTCCGGGCCCGCCTGCTGGAGCTGATGCCCGACCCGGCCGGCACCGACGCCGCCGTGAACGACACCGCCTGGCTCGTCCTGCTCGCCGAGACCGGGGCCGAGCAGCTGCTCACCGGCCCGCGCGCCGAGGGCGCCGAGCCCGCCGCCGCGTGGCTGCAGCGCTGGTGCCACCACCTCGGGCGCGGCTGGCGCTCCCGGCCCAGCTGCGCCGCCACCGTCGCCCTGGCCGGCCGGATGGCCGAGCGGCTGCGGGCCGACGGCGTCCCGGTGGACCTGTACACCGGCGTCCACAGCAGCCAGACCCAACTCGACCTGCTGGACCGGCTGCTCGCCGACGGCGTGCCCGTCGCCGACCCGTCGGCCACCCTCAGGTTCGACCTCAAGGACTGGGTCGACCAGTGCGGCCCCGACAGCGCCGGCCTCGCGGCCGTCGCCGCCGACCCGCGGTTCCGGCCCGTCCTGCGCGCCGCGACCCCGCCCGCCTGGGAGACCGCCGTCAAGCGGCAGGTGCCCGCCCTGCCGCTGCTGCGCCGCCTGTTCGAGGAGTGGGCCGAACTCCGGACCGACGAGCTGACCGCCGCCCGCGGGCTGGCCGGCGCCGCCGACCTGGTGCGCTCGCTGAGCCCGTACCGCACCGCCGTGCGGGCCGTCGCCCCGGCCGCCGCCGAGCGGATCGCCGCCCTCGACGTCACCGCCCTGCTCGCCGGGGCGCTCGGCGCCGGCATCCTCGACGAACTCGGCTGGCCGGCCCTGGAAGAGGCCCTGGCCAAGCTCGCCGACCCGGCCGACCCGGCCAAGCCCGTGGACTCTGCGGACCTTGCCGGCCCCGACTCCGGCGCCCCGGAGCCCGAGCCGCAGGACACCCCCGGCCTCAACGGCGGGCGCCTCACCGGCCTGATCGTCGAGGACGCCTGGCCGCACCTGATCCTCGCCCGCCACGACCAAGCCGTCGTGGTCGGCCCGCAGGGCGTCCTGCTGGAGCACACCCTGCGCCTGCCCCCGGCGAAGGAGCGTTGGAACCAGCCCCGGCTGCGCTTCGTCGACGGCGAACTCCTCGTCGCCTGGTACCAGGACGGAAAGCAGCACGCCTACTGGTCCAGCCGGCCCGGCGAGGTCGTCGAACTCACCGGTGAGACCATCACCGGCTACCACTACGGCGACCGGGATCCCGAGCCCCCCTCCCTCCCGCTGCCCGGCGGCGGCCGCACCACCGGCGAACGCCCGCTGCACCCCGGCGACACCCGGATGCCCGCCGAACACCGCGTCCTCGGCGACGGCACCGGCCACTGGACAGTGCGCTACGGCCAGGACGGCGCCGTCCTGCGCGAACTCGACCCGCACACCGGCGCCCTCGGCCGCGCCGCCGAACCACCGGTGATCGCCGCCACCGCGGCCGCCGGCCGACTGACCCTCACGCGCGCCCGACTGCTGCCGCTCCAGCCCGGCCTGGAGCAGACGCCGCTCGGCACCGACGGCACCGTGCTCGGCAGCTGGGTCCGGGTCGACCTCGACCGTGCCGTCACCACCACCACCGCCGACGGGCAGGTCATCGTCCTGCCGATCACCGACGGCCACCCGGACCACGTCCCGGTCGGCCGCCTCACCCTCCCCGGCCAGGCGCAACCGGTCGTCACCGAGGCGCAGCGCGACGGCCTCGCCCTCACCCTGCCCGACCTGGCCGCCGAGACCGACCGCACCGTCGACCTGCGCCCCTGCCGCCCGGGGGACTTCGCCGCCGCCGGCACCGCGCTCGTCCCCCCGCTCGACCACTGGCACGCCCTGCGGCCCCGCGACGAGGCGGGCTCACGCGTCCTGCGCACGGTCGGCACCGAGCAGGCGGCCCGCCTGATCGACGCCGCCTGGCCGACCGACAGCCGGCCCGTGCCCGAGGACGAGCAGCGCTGGATCACCGCCCAGGGCATCCGACGCCCGCTGGCCCAGTCCGGTGGCGCCCGCCGCGCCCTGCCCGTTCAGGCGATCGGCACCGTCCTGCCCGGCATCAGCCACCCGCTGCTGCTCGCCGGGGTCGCCGGGCTCGCCCGCACCGCCGCCGACCTGCTCGACCGGATCGCCCGGTTCGTCCCGCAGCCGGAGGCCGAGAAGCCGTCCAAGGCCGAGGCCGCCGAGTACCGGCCCGAGCACGGCCGCGACCACGAACTGCGCGAGGCCGTCACCACCCTCCTGCCCGACGTCGCCTGCTTCGGCCCCAACTGGGGCGACGGAGACCGGTGGAGGGTGCTCAACAACCTGCGCGCCGTCACCGCCGTCCTGGCCGACCCGCCGGCCGCCACCGGCGAGGGCTGGAGCACCCCGGCCACCGTCACCCTGCAACACGGCGACACCCACCACGGCTGGCTCCACCTGCTCGGCCGTCTCGACACCCTCGCCTACGCGGTGGCAGCCCCGCTCACCGAACCGGCCCACCGCTCCAGCCTCGTGCTGCTCCTCGGCGAACTGACCGAGGGAGTGCTCGCCGACCGCGGCGCCACCCTGCGCGAGATCGTCCTCGGCGAACCCGCCGACCGCGCCAACCGCCACCAGCCCGCCGTCCCCCGCGAGGGGCAGGTGCTGCGCCACGGCGACCGCACCGTCGTCATCCTCGGCCACCGCCGGCACCACGAGGGCACCGAGCAGTGGTACGCCGTCGACCACGACCCGAGCGGCGCGTTCGGGCCCGTCGCCCACTTCACCACCGTCAAGGAACGCGGCACCGAGGAGCGGGTCGGCGCCGCCTGGATCGCCGCGTTCCGGCAGGTGGCCGCGCTGCACGGAGGCGCCCCCTGGCAGCTCGACCGCGCCACCGCCTTCGGCGGGCTCACCGGGATCGGCGCCGCCCGCGCCGCCCTGCTGCTCAGCCCGCCGCCCGGGCTCTTCCAGTGGCACAGCGCCGTGCTGCCCGCCGACCGGCTCGCCGAGTACGGCCTCAAGTCCACCGAGGCCAAGGCCGCCCGGGACTGGCTGCGCGGCCGCGACCGGGCCGCCCTCGCCGACGTCTGGGGCGCCCTGCTCCCCGCCGACCCGAAGACCCTCTGGGCGGAGGGCCCCGACCTCGACGCCGGCGCCGCCGCCTGGATCCGGCACTTCGGCCGGCTCGTCACCCTCCCCGAGGCCGCCCAGGCCACCGTCAAGGGCGCGCAGATCGAACACATCGAGGCGGTGCTCAACCCCGCACAGACCCCCTGGCTGACCGGCACCACGGCCTTCCGGCTCAGCGACGGCGGCGGGTCCACCCCCCAGCTGCTCGCCGAGGACCAGAGCGCCGCACCCGCCTCCGGCGACCTCGGCCGCGCCGTCGACGCCCTGCGCTGGCTCGCCTACCACCTGCCCGCCGACAGCCCGCTGCGCCCGCTGCTGCCCGCGGCCGCCGCCGCGCTGCGAAGCCGCCTCGCCGACCCCGACCTGCTGCTCGACTTCCACCTCGTCCACACCACCAAGGGCGCCTCGATGTCGGCCGTCCTGCGCACCCACTTCGGCCTGCCGGCCGCGGGCGGAGCCGACCCGAACGGACTGGTCGACTGCGGCCCGGCCCTCGTCCTGACGCCCTACCACGACGAGTACGAGCGGGTCTGGCTGCGCCCGGCCGGGCTCACCGGCCCCGACGACCCGGTGCTCGAACTGCTCGGCGGGCTGGGGGCCAGCTACTGGCTGGAAATCGAGCGGGGCGCCATCGAGGCCGTCCTGCGCGGCGAAGTGGAGCGCCTGACAGCCGCCGCCACCGAGGCGGTGGTGGCCGCCGACGGCCAGGCCTGGCTACAGCACCCGCAGCTCACCGTCCCCGACCTGGTCGCCGAGGCGGCCCGGGCCCACGGCCTCGGCGAGGACGCCGCGGTGCTCTACCTCCAACTGCTGGCCCTGCCCGACCCCACCGACCGCAACGTCGCCCGCTGGACGGGCTGGAAGCCGGCCAGGCTCAAGCGCGCCCGCGTCGAACTCGCCGCCACCGACCTGGTGCTGGAGGCCAAGCGGGCCCGGGCCGGCCGCACCCTCTTCCTGCCCGGCGGCTGGCAGGAGGCCAAGGCCCCCGCCCTGCCCGCCGAGACGTGGAAGGCCGCCCTCTACGAACTGCCCACCCACCGCGTCCCGCTGCCCCACCTGCCCGTCCCGGAGCTGTTCGCCCGGGCCTGGCAGCGGACCCTCGACGGCGACGCCCCCGGCTACGAAGAGCTCCAGACCAGCAAGCGCAGGAAGGCCCGCCGATGAGCACCACGCCGACGAACAGCACACCGACGGGCAACACACCGGCGAGTGCCGACACCGCCCCCGCGAGCCGGCAGATCATCCCGCCCGAGGAGAAGCACGCCGCCGAACTGGAGTTCCTGGCCGCGTACGACAGCGGCCCGCGCCCGCCCGGCTGGCGGCTCACCCCGCGCGCCGTCGTCACCTTCGTCATGGGCAGCGACGGCGAGAAGCTCAAGGCCGGCCGCCGCGGCCTCGCCATCGAGCAGAAGTTCGTCGGCGAGCGCGCCCTCGTCGAACGCTGCGTCGTCACCCTCGCCGGGGAGCGCGGCCTGCTGCTCGTTGGCGAGCCCGGCACCGCCAAGTCCATGCTCTCCGAACTGCTCGCCGCCGCCGTCTGCGGCACCAGCGCGCTCACCGTCCAGGGCACCGCCGGTACCACCGAGGACCAGCTCAAGTACGGCTGGAACTACGCCCTCCTGCTCGCCAAGGGGCCCAGCCGGGATGCCCTGGTGCCCTCCCCGGTGCTCACCGCGATGACCACCGGGGCGGTGGCCCGCGTCGAGGAGGTGACCCGCTGCCTGCCCGAGGTGCAGGACGCGCTGGTCTCCCTGCTCTCCGAACGGCGGCTCTCCGTACCCGAGTTGGCCGGCACCCCGGACGGACAGCTGCACGCCGCCGCCGGCTTCACCCTGATCGCCACCGCCAACCTGAGGGACAAGGGCGTCAGCGAGATGTCCGCGGCGCTCAAGCGGCGGTTCAACTTCGAGACGGTCGGCCCGATCGCCAGCCTCGCCGCCGAGGTCGAACTCGTCCGCCGGCAGTCGACCGTCGCCGTCGCCCGCGCCGGAGCCCCCTACGCGGTGGACGACGCCGTCCTGGAGGCCCTCGTCACCGCCTTCCGTGACCTGCGCACCGGCCGTTCCACCGAAGGCTGGGACGTCGAGCGCCCGTCCACCGTGATGAGCACGGCAGAGGCCGTCTCGGTCGCCACCGCGCTCGGGGTCACCGCCGCCTACCTGCCCGACGGCGGCGACCTGCTCGGCCGCCTTCCCGGCCAACTCATCGGTGTCGTCCGCAAGGACGACCCGGCCGACGCGGCACGGCTGCTCGGCTACTGGGACGGGCCGGTCCGCCGGCGCGCCGAACAGGGCGCCGGCACCTGGCGCACCCTGTGGGACCTCCGCTCGGCCCTGGAGGCATGAGGCGATGACCAGCACGGTGACGCCCGCCCCGGCCGGCCCCGATCACCAGGCCGGCCGCGACCACCAGGACGGCCCCGTCCGTCCGCTCCGCCCCGGCCACCTGGACGGCCTAGACGACCCGCGCCCGGCCGTCCGGGCCGAGGCCGAGCGGCTGGCCGCCTCCGGCACCGGCCGGCCCGGGCCCTACCTGATCGGCGTGCGGCACCACGCGCCGTCGCTCAGCGCGGTCCTCCCCGCGCTGCTCGACGCCGTCAAGCCCGAGGTGGTGCTGGTCGAACTCCCCACCGAGTTCCAGCCCTGGCTCGGCTGGCTGGCGGACGAGGACACCCAGGCCCCCGTCGCCCTCGCGGCCGCCCCGGCCGGCCGCGAGGGCGGCCGGGGCCCCGCCGCCGACTCCGGCCCCGGCCGGCTCGCCTTCTACCCGTTCGCCGACTTCTCCCCGGAGCTGGTCGCCCTGCGCTGGGCCCGGCGCAACGGCGTCGAGACACTCGCCTGCGACCTCCCGCTCGCCCACCGCACCACGCCCCACGAGGAACAACAGCCCGCCCCCGGTGCCCCCGGCGCCCCCGGTGTCGCCGACGCGCTGCGCCACCGCCTCACCGGGCGCGATTCCGACGACGACCTGTGGGACCGCCTCGTCGAGACCGCAGCCCCCGGCTCCACCCCCGACGCCGTCCGGCGCGCCGCCCTGCTGGTCGGCTGGGCGCTGCGCCGCGACGCCGAGACCGGCCCCGGCGTCGACCCGTACGACCTACGGCGCGAAGCCTGGATGCGCGCCCGGATCCGGGCCGCGGCGGCCGGCGGGCGCCGGGTCGCCGCCGTCGTCGGCGCCTTCCACGCGCCCGCCCTGCTCGACGGGCCCGCCGCCACCGAGGAACCGCCGCACCCGGACCACCTCGGGCACGCCCTCTCCCTGATCCCCTACACCTACCCGCTGCTCGACGCCCGCTCCGGCTATCCGGCGGGCATCCGCGATCCTGAGTGGCAGCACACCGTCCTCGACGCCGGCGGCGACCCCGACCGCCTCACCCGGGCCCTCACCACCACCGCCGTCCGGATCTGCGAAGCACTGCGCAGCCAGGACCACCCCTCCGGCCCGGCCGACGCCCGCGAGATCGTCCGCCTCGCCGGAGACCTCGCCCGCCTGCGCGGCCACGCCGCCCCCGGCCGCGGCGAACTCGTCGAAGCCGTCCAGACCGTCCTCGCCCAAGGCGAACCCCTCGGCCGCGGCCGGGCCGTCGCCCGCGCCCTCGAACGCGTCCTGGTCGGCACCCGAACCGGCCGCGCCACCCCCGCGGCCCCGCGCAGCGGGCTCGCCCCCGCCGTCGAAGCCCTCCTCGCCGACCTCGGCCTCCCCGGCCCCGCCGACCCCGAGCCCCGCGAACTCCGCCTCGATCCGCTGCGCACCCCCCTCGACCGCCGCCGCGAGATCCTCCTCCACCGCCTCACCGCCTGCGGGGTCCCCTACGCCGACCCCGTCACCACCACCGGCGCGGGCGGCACCGAAGCCATCGGCACGCGCTGGCGCCTCCACTGGACCCCGGCCGCTGCCGCGATGCTCACCGTCGCGGGCGCCCGAGGCGTCACCCCCGCGCAGGCCGCCGAAGGCACCCTGCGCGAACGCCTCCGCCGTGAACAGCAGGCCGACGGCCCCACCGCCCGCGAGGTCCTCCAAGGCCTCACCGACGCGGCCGCCTGCGGCCTCCCGGCCCTCGCGGACACCCGCCTCACCCAACTCGCCACCGTCCTCCCGTCCTCCGGCACCCTCCCCGAACTCCTCGACGCCCTGGCCCTCCTCGACCGCCTCGCCGCTGGCCACCTCCCGGGCTACCCCCCACCCGACGTCCCCGACACCCCCGGCGCCCCCGGGGCTCTCGCGTCGTCGCCCGAGCTGGGCGCCGCCCCCGGCCGGCAGGAGCCGGCGCACCTCGCCGCGTTCCCCGACGGCTCCGCGCCGTTGCCCGGTGCGGGCGGGGCGTCGGCCGGGCCGGCGGGGCGGTTGGGGGCGGTGGGCGAGGTGTTGACCGTGGCGGCCGTGCGGCAGTTGGAGGGGTTGGGCGGGTCGGACGATCCGGCGGATGCACGGGCGCTGGTGGAGCTGGCGCGGCGGGCGGATCTGGACGGCGGGTTGCGGCTGGGGCACGTGCTGGCCGAACTCGCGGACCGGGGGAGTCCGTTGGTGCGAGGCGCAGCCGGAGCGGTGCGGGTGCTGCTGGGGCGGGAGCGGGCGGAGGCGCTGGGCGGGCGGGCGGCTTCGTGGGTGGACGGGGCGACCGGCCCGGAGGCCCGGCACGCGCTCGGGCGGGGGCTGGTCGGCCTGCTGACGGCAGCGGAGGGCCTGTTCGCCACCGCGCCGGAGGCGCTGGAGCCCGTGCTGGAGCGGATCACCTCGCTGCCCGACGCCGCCTTCCTGGACCGGCTGCCGGCGTTGCGCGGGGGCTTCGACACGCTCAGCCCGGCCGCCCGGGACCGGTTGCTGCTCCTGGTCGAGGAACGCCTGGGCACCCGGCTCGCGGGCCTGCCCGAGGAGGTCCCGCCGGCGGTGGTGGCCGGCTGGGTCCGCGCGGATCTGGCCGCCCGCGCGGCGCTGGCCCGGCGCGGCCTGCTGCCGGAGCCCGGGGGCGATCCGGCGTCCGAGCCACCGCACCGCGTCGAGCCGCTCCCTTCCGCATCCGTCGCCACGCGGCACGCCCTCGCCCCGGCCGAGCGCTGGCGGCTGCTCCTCGGCCGCCCCGGCAGCAGTGGCCTGAGCGGGCGGTGCGCCCGACTCGCCACCGCCCTGGACGAGTTGTACGGCAGCGGGCGAGGCGAGGGCTCCGGCCCGGGCCTGGACGGGCGGTCCGGGCGGGGCGGCCGCGAGGCGCCCTTCCCGGGGGTGCGGGAGTGGGCCGAGGAACTGTCGGCGCTGTTCGGGCCGGGCGTCCGGGAGGAGGTGCTGGCGGCCGCCGTGGCGCAGGGCCGGACGGACGTCCTGGAGGCGATCGAGCCGGGTGCCGTCCGCCCGTCGGTCGACTTGCTGCGCACGGTGTTGGAGCATGCGGGCGGCCTGCCGGAGGCGAGGGTGGCTCGGCTGCGTCCGCTGGTGCGGCGTCTGGTGGACGAGTTGACGCGCGCGTTGGCGACCAGGCTGCGTCCGGCGCTGACCGGGATCAGAGTGCCGCGGCCGACGCGTCGGCCGGGTGGCGGACTGGACCTGGACCGGACCATTCGCGCCAATCTCGCCACGGCCCGCCCGTCGGGGGACGGCGGCACACTCATCGTGCCCGAGCGTCCGGTGTTCCGGACCAGGGCCCGGCAGGCGGCCGACTGGCGGCTGATCCTGGTCGTGGACGTCTCCGGGTCGATGGAGGCCTCGACGGTCTGGGCGGCGCTGACGGCGTCGATCCTGGCCGGGGTGCCTTCGCTGAGCACCCACTTCGTGGCGTTCTCCACCGAGATCGTCGACCTGACCGAGCGGGTGGAGGATCCGCTGAGTGTGCTGCTGGAGGTGCGGATCGGTGGTGGCACCAGCATCGCGGGCGGGCTGCGGTATGCGCGGAAGCTGGTGACGGTGCCGTCCCGGACGCTGGTCGTGGTGGTCAGCGACTTCGAGGAGGGCGGCCCGGTGGGCGGGCTGCTGGCCCAGACCCGGGCACTGGTGGATTCCGGTGTGCACCTGCTCGGCTGCGCCGCGCTGGACGACACGGGGACGGCCCGCTATTCGAAGGCGGTCGCGGGCCAGTTGGTCGCGGCCGGCATGCCCGTGGCGGCGTTGAGTCCGCTGGAACTGGCCCGCTGGGTGGGGGAGAAGGTGCGATGAGCGTGGCGGAGCGGACGAGCGGCTGGCCGGCGGTCCGGCCGGAGGTGGTCGCGGAGGTGGTGGCCGGGTTGAGCGCCCGGTTGCAGAAGCGGCTGGACGGCGCGGCGGCGAAGCTGGCGGAGCGGCCGGTGACCCGTTGCGGTGACGAGTGGCGGGTGGAGGTGGACGAGGAGACGGCGCTCGTGCTGCACGCCCCGGGCGCGGTGGTCGCGGATGCGGCCGGCGTCCGCTGCGGCTGCCTGCTGGCCCCGGCCTGCGTGCACCGGGCCGCTGCGGTCATGCTCTGCCCGTTGGCCGAGCTGGCGGAGGAGCCCGGGGAGCCCGAGGAGGTCACGCCGACCGAGGCGGCCTCAGCGCCCTCGGAGGAGCCGCAGGAGCGACGGGAGCCACGGGAGTCACAGAAGTCACAGGAGGCGCAGCCCGAGGCCGGGCCCACCCCGGTGGAGGTGGCGGCGGCCCGCCACCTCCACCGGGCCGGGTGCGCCGTGCTGGCCGCCGGGGTGAGCGGCGCGGGGGCGGTCGCGCAGGCTGAGTTGCTGCGGGCGGCCCACCGGGCGCGGCTGGCGGGGTTGTACCGCCCGGCCGCGGCGGCGGTCGCGGTGGTGACGAGGGTGCGCGCGGCCCGGTCCGGGGCGCCGGAGCACCGGCTGGCGGACCTGGTGGCCGGTCTGCGCGAGCTGCTGGACCTCACCACCGCCCTGAGCACCGGCTCCGGCCCGGTCGCCGAGCTGCGCGGCACCGCCCGCCAGGCGTACGGCGAGGAGGGCGGTTTGCGGCTGTACGGGCTGTTCACCGAGCCGGTGCTGACGGCCACGCATGCGGGGGTGGTGAGTTGGGCGGTGGACGCCGGGGGCCGGCTCAGTACGGTGGCCGAGGTGATGCCGCACGGTGACGCGGCGGCCGCCGCCCCGCAGGCGGTCGGGGCGGGCAACCGGACGGTCCGGCTGGGGGAGGCCCCGCTCAGCCACAGGGAGTTCAGCCGTGCCGGGCTGGCCGTCCAGGGCGCCACCCGGTCCGCCGCCGGGCGGCTGGGCGCGGGTGCTTCCGTCCGGGCGGTCCGGGCGGCGGGCGCGGCGTGGACGGCGGAGCCGGTGGCCGCGCTCTGGGCCGAACCGGCGGCCGCCCAGGTGGCGCGGGCGCTCGCGGCGGAGTCGCTGCCGTACGAGGGCCGCCCGGCCGGGAGTGACCTGCTGTTCCTGGACGTGACTCTGCTGGGCCCGGCTCCGGTCGGCCCGGGCGGGGCGCCGAGGCTGCTGGCGCGCTGCGAGGGCGGTGCCGACGGTGCCGATGGTGCCGACGGCGGCTTGGTGGTCGGTCTGTGCACGGGGCACGAGCACCCGGGCCTGGCCTTCCGGGCGAACCTCGCACTGCTCGCCACCACGCCCGGCCTGCGGCTGCGGGTGATCGGCCGTCTGGAGCGATCGGACCGTCCGGAGCTTCGCCTGCTCGCGATCGGCACACCCCCGGAGCCCTCGACGGCCCCCGAGGCCCCCGGCCTTCCCTCGCTCGCCGTCCCCGCGGACCGGGCCGACCGGGTCAATCTCGGCCTCGAACGCCTCCAGACCGCCGACCTGCGGACCACCGACCTCCAGACCGCCACCGCCACCGATGCCGTGCCCGGCTTCCCGGTCGGTCTCCCGAGCGAGGCCCCGTACGGGCCGCCCGTCCACGTGCTCGGCCGCCGGGTCGAGCAGGCGGTCACCACCGGGCGCCATGCCCTGGCCCCGAGCGCGGCCACGGCGGCCGCCGACGGGAGCCTGCTGCGCGCCGCCGGGCTGGTGACGGCCGCCGAGCTCCTGGACGCACTGCGGGCCGCCGCGGCCGACCGGCGCCGCGACGTGTTCGGCCGGGTCGTCCCGGACGACCATGACGCCTTCGCCGGGTCCTGGCTGGCGGCCGCCTGCTACACGGAGGAACTGGCCGCCGCGCTCTGCGCCGCCGCCTGGGCCGGGGAGCCCGCCATGGACCGGCATCGAGGGGAGGTATAAGGAAAACTATTTGCATAGACAGCTAATCCGCGTCGGCTGGCATACTTGTCCCAGGGAAGACGTCACGAGACGTGCAGGGAAGTGGAAGGGAAGGCGAGCGATGGGTATCCGCGACGACGCGGCCGAGGTCCGGGCCCGTGGCTGGCGGACTCTCGCCGCGCTGCACGGGCTGATCGACGCGGCGCTGGAGAAGGCGCTGCAGGCGGAGCACCGGCTCTCGGTGGTCGAGTACACGGTGCTGGACGCCCTGTCGCGGCAGGACGGGTGGCACATGCGGATGCAGCAGCTGGCCCGCGCCGCGGCGCTGAGCAGCAGCGCGACGACCCGCCTGGTGACCAGGCTGGAGGACCGCGGGCTGCTCAGCCGCTACCTCTGCGCCGACGACCGGCGCGGGATCTACACCGAGCTGACGCCGGAGGGCCGCACCCTGCTGACGGCCGCCCGCCCGGTGCACGACGCCACCCTGGAGGCGACCCTGGCGCAGGCCGCCGAGGTGCCGGAGCTGGCGCCGCTGGTCCACGCGCTCTCCGGACTCGACGACCCGGCCGGGCTCACCGGCCGCCCCCCGACCAACGCCTGAACCCCGGCCAACGCCTGAACCCCGGCCAACGCCTGAACCCCGGCCCCGACCTCGACATCAAGTCCGGCGCCGGCCCCGGTGACCCCGCGCGGCCCGCACGGCCCGGACGCTCAACGCCGCCCGGCGGACAGGGCGTTGCGGTGCACCTGGTCGAGCAGGGCGAGCAGCAGCTCCTTGCTGGACGCCCGCTCCCGCACGTCGCAGAGCACGATCGGGACCTCGGGGCCGAGGTCGAGGGCGCGCCGGACGTCCTCGGGGCTGGCGTCGCGGCGGCCGTGGAAGCAGTTGACGCCGATCGCGAACGGGATGCCGCGCTGCTCGAAGAAGTCCACGGCGGCGAAGCTGGATTCGAGCCGCCGGGTGTCGGCGAGGACGATCGCTCCGAGGGCGCCGAGCGCGAGGTCGTCCCACATGAACCAGAACCGGAACTGGCCGGGTGTGCCGAACAGGTAGAGCACCAGGTCCTCGCGGACGGTGATCCGCCCGAAGTCCATCGCCACGGTGGTGGTGGACTTGCCCTGGACGCCGTCGAGGCTGTCGACCCCGATGCTGGCGCGGGTCATCCGCTCCTCGGTCTGCAGCGGTTCGATCTCACTGACCGAGCCGACCATGGTGGTCTTGCCGACGCCGAAGCCGCCGGCGACGAGGATCTTGACCGCGCCCGGCACCAGGCTCTGGGTCGTCAATTCGGGTCTCCTGGAGTGGGACTGAGAGGTGCGGGGCGGTCGGGTCCGCCGGGTCAGAGCCGGCGGACGCCCTCGATCACGGCCTGGATCAGCGAGATGTCCGGCGCCTCGGCGAGCTGGACCGGGGCGCGGGTGAGGATCAGCCGGGCCTCGGCGAGGTCGTCGAGCAGCACCTTGACGACGCTGACGGGCAGGTCGAGGGTGGCCGCGATCTCGGCCACGGCCAGCGGGCGTTCGCGGCACAGGTCGAGGATCGCGGCCGGTTCGGGCGTGAGCCGGCTGGTGTCGGTGCGCGGGTCGGAGGTGACCACCAGGGTGATCAGCGCGAATCCGTCACGGACCGGGCCGGTGCGCCCGTTGGTGATCGCGTAGGGGCGGACCAGATGGCCTGCGTCCTTGTCGTAGAACCAGGCCTCCTCGGCGTCGGCGGTCACGCACCGCCACCCGCGCCGGCCTGGCCTGCGTCGCTGCGCGGTGCCGCGGTGAGGTACTGGCCGACCTGCTTGACCAGCATGTTGATCTCGTAGGCCATCAGCCCGGCGTCCACCTGCTCGCTGGTGAGGACGGCGAGCCGGGCGCCCTGCCCGGCGGTGGTGACGAACAGGAACAGCTGGTCCATCTCGACCACGGTCTGCCGGACCCGGCCGCCGTTGAAGCGGTGGCCGGCGCCGCGGGCGAGGCTCTGCAGACCGGAGGCGACGGCGGAGAGGTGTTCGGCGTCGGCCCGGTCGAGGCCCTGGGACATGCCGACCAGCAGGCCGTCCTCGGAGAGGACGATGGCGTGCCGGGTCTCGGGTACCCGCGCCACCAGCTGGTCCAGCAGCCAGTTGAGGTCGCGCGGGGTGTCGGTGTGCTGCGTCATCACTGCTGTTCCTTGGCTTCCTGAACGGCGGAGGCCTCCCAGGCGGCGGAAGGTGCGGCCGGGAGGTGGGGCGCGGCGGGCGCCTGGGGGGCGGTGGGGGTGGTCGGCGCGTCGGGGTCGGCCGCGCGGGCGGTCCGGGTGCCGCGCTGGATGGCGGCCATGGTGGTGCGGGAGCGCTGTGGCGACGGGTCGTCGGCCCTGGCGGCCCAGGTTCCTCCGGTGGCCCCGGTTTGTCCGGTGGCCCCGGCGGCTCCGTGCCAGGGCCCGGCCTGGGGTGGCGGGCCGACCACGGGGGGCAGCATGGCGCCGGGAGCGTGGGCCTCGCGGAGCTGCTCGGCGAGGCTGGCGTTGCGGACCCGCTGCGGCAGGACCCGCGGGGTGCGCAGTTCGCCGTCCGGGCCGTGGTCCGAGTGCTCCCTCTGGGCACGTTCGTGGGCGGGCGCAGGAGGCTCGGCGGTGGCACCGTCGAAGGGCCCGGTCGTGGGCCCGGTCGTGGTTCCGGCCGGCACGTCCGCAGCACAGCCGTCGGCCGGCGGCCCACCGGGCGGGATGTCGGACGGGACCTCGTACGGGCGCGGGAAGACGGGCCGGGGGACGACCACGGCCCCGGGCAGACCGGGTATCTCGGCGCCGACCGGCAGACCGCCGTTGGCCGGGCCGGGGGCGGTTCCCTCGGCCGGGCCGCCGTCCAGGGGGTACTGGGCGAGCAGCTCGCCGATGATCACACCGCTGCCACCCGCACCGGGAACACCAGGTCCCCCGGGAACACCAGGCACCACCAGGCCACTGGCCACACCACCAGCCCCGGGCCCGGGCCCGCCGGGCGCACCCGGCTCGGCCCCGGGCGTCGGAGCGCCCGGCCCGGTGCCGATCAGCCCGCCGAGCACTCCGGCGAGCGCGCCGGTCAGCCCCCCGTCCAGCCCGCCGTCCGGACTGCCGGGGTCGTTGCCGCCCGCCGCCCGCACGGGCTCGGGGACAGGGGTCCGGGTGACCCGCGCGCCGGACGGCAGTCCGGCCATGGCGGCCGGCTGGTCGGCCTGCTCCAGCAGCACCGACGGCACCAGCACCACGGCCCGGGTGCCGCCGTAGGGCGAGGGCCGCAGGGTGACCTGGATGTCGTGCCGGGCGGCCAGCCGTGCGACGACGAACAGGCCGAGGCGCAGGTCGTCGCCGAGGGCGGAGACGTCCAGCTCGGGCGGGTTGGCCAGGTAGTCGTTGAGCCGCTCGTACTCGTCCTCACCCATGCCGAGGCCGCGGTCCTCGACCTCGACCGCCAGGCCCTTGGGGACTTCCTGCGCGGAGACCTGCACCTGGGTGTACGGCGGGGAGAAGGTGGTGCCGTTCTCGATGAGTTCGGCGATCAGGTGGATGACGTCGGCGACGGCCTGTCCGCTGAGTGAGGCGCGCGGCACGCCCTGGACGACGACGCGGGCGTAGTTCTCGGTCTCGGAGACGGCGCTGCGCAGCACGTTGACCATGGGCACGGCGTTGCGCCAGCGCCGGGCGGGCAGGGCGCCGCCGAGGATGACGAGGTTCTCGGCGTTGCGCCGCATCCGGGTGGCGAGGTGGTCGACCGCGAACAGTTCGCGCAGCAGCTCGGGTTCCTCGTGCTCGCGCTCCAGGGCGTCGAGCATGCTGATCTGTCGGTGGATCAGGATCTGGGTGCGGCGGGCGATGTTGAGGAAGACCTTCTTCGTCCCCTCGCGGCCCTGGGCCTGGTGGATGATGGCGGCGACGGCGGCCTGGCGGACGGCGGCGAGGCCGTCGGAGGTCTGCTGGACCTCGTCGCCGGTCCGGCGGGACGGTGACCAGGCGGGCGGTGTGGGTACGGGCTCCCCGGCGCGCAGCCGTCCGACGACCTCGGGGATCTCGTCCTGGGCGAGCGCGAGGGTGTCGGTGCGCAGTGCGCCGAGGCGGGCGGACAGGGCCCGCGCGGTCCGGATGCCGTGGGCCAGGCTGATCAGCAGGACCAGGGCGACAGCGGCGCTTCCGGCGATCAGGGCGGTGCGGTGTTCGGTGCCGCGCAGCAGGTAGGCGGCGTAGCCCCAGGCGGCGGCGAGGCCCAGGCTGGGCACCAGTACGAGGGCGAGGAGCGAGCTGCGGAGCGAGCCGGACCGGCCGGCGCGGTGGGCCGTGCGGGGGGCCGATATGCCTGGCATCTGATTCCTTGTTGCAGGGCCGAGTCGCTGGGCCGAACGGCGGGCCGGCCTGTACGCGGTCCGGCCGGGGCTTCAGGGCGCCGCGGCCGGGGTGGCCGGACGGGGTGACGCGGTGTCATCGTCCGGGCGGGGGTGCAGCACGGCCGCCGACGGCAGGAACGCTATCAGTCCCAGGTGCCCTCATCGCAACATCAACTGACGATCTGTGGACGGGTGGTGACGATGGTGGAGGAGCCCGGGGGGAGTGTCCGCCGGCGGAAAGCCGCAGCTCACGTCGGTCGCGGGTGGCGCGTGGACGGCGCGTGGACGGCTCTCCGGGGGCCGGGAGAACCTCCCGGAGAGTCGTCAGGAACAGGTCAAGTCGCCGCCGTGCCGAACGTTCGCCCTCTCGGTTCGGGTGCCCGGCTCCGAGGGTGCCCGGCACCAAGGGCGTCCGGCTCCGAGGGCGCGCAGTACCGATTCAGCCCGCCAGCGGTATCGGTACCACCTGCCCGCCCCCGATGGCCTGCAGCTCCACCGCGGCCTCCCGCTGGGACAGTTCGCTCCACGCCCAGCTCGCCAGGTCGGACAGCTCCGCCGACCACTGCTTGCCGTAGGTGCCGGAGGCGACCTGCCCGAGCCGCAGCCGCTGGACGTCCGAGGTCCCGGCCGGCGGGTAGACGTGGGTGGCGTCGCGCAGGTAGCGCTCGATGCGGAACTCGGCTTGCAGGCCCCGGGCGGCGTGGATCTCCATGGCGTTGCGCGCGGAGTCCAGCGCGTACTCGGTGTTGATGAGTTTGGCGTTCATCAACTCGGCGTCGCAGGCCTTGCCGTGGTCGAGCAGGTGCGAGGCGTGGTAGGCGGCCAACTTGGCCGTCATCAGCCTGGACTGCATCTCGCCGAGCTTCAGCGCGATGTTGGGCAGTTGGTTGATCGGCTTGCCGTAGAGCACCCGCTCCTCGGCGAAGCGCGCGGTGTCCTGGACGATCGCGGTGTGGATCCCGAGCGCGACGGCGGCGAGGTTGAGCCGGCCGTAGAGGGTGGAGGAGGAGTAGGCGACGTCCAGGCCCTGGCCCTCCAGGCCCAGCCGGTTGCCGACGGGGATGCGGCAGTCCTCGAAGACGATCTCGCCGAAGCTGAAGCCGTGCAGGCCGCTCTGCGAGCCGAGTTCGCCGACGCGGAAGCCGGGGCGCTCGCTCTCGACCAGGAACGCGGACAGGCCCCTGCTGCCCTCGCCGGTGCGGAAGACCACGCCGTGCACGTCGCCGATGTGGGAGTTGCCGACGAACCACTTGCGGCCGTTGAGCACGTACTGGTCGCCCTCGCGGCGGGCGGTGCCGGACATGCCGAGCACGTGGCCGCCGCACTCCGGTTCCGTGACGGCGATGGTCGGCAGCGACTCGCCGGAGGCGAACCTCGGCAGCCACTTGCGCCGTTGGGCGTCCGAGCCGAAGTGGATGACCTTGGCGACTCCGAGCTGTGAGGCCTGCGCCATCGCACCCATGGCGCCGCTGATCCGGGCGAGTTCCTCCACGATGATGGTCTTGGCGAGGTGCCCCAGTCCCAGTCCGCCGAATTCGCGCGGAATGGTCACCCCGATCCAGCCCCGCCGGGCGATCTCCCGCGACAGTTCGAACTCGACGGTCCGTTCGGCCTCCATTCGGGCCACGTGCGGGCGTACCTCCTTCTCCGCGAACTCCCGGACCTCCGCTCGGAGACTCTCGTGGCGCTCGTCGGTGAAGTAGTCCATCGCCATGCTGGGGTCCTCTCTTGTCAGTGGATGTGCCGTGCCTCCGTCCGTGCTGTCGAAGTCGCTCCAGCCGCTCCCCGGGAATGAGTGGGGGTTCGAGGTGGTGGCGGCCGACTGCCCCTTTGCAATCGGTGCATGCGGAACTCGGGGCGTCCTCCCCGGGGTTGGGAATGCCGCCCGTGTCTTCGGCAGGGCTCATTGTCGTATGGGCCTCCTGTGCTGACCCAGAGTCGATCTTGGATTGGCGGAAATCGGCCCGTCCTTACGCTGAGGAGTTTTGCCATGGCTCTGAGTGGGAAGTGATCTTGCCCCGCCGTGGCAACCTGCTGAGCGGCCGCTCACATGCGGCTTTGACTGTCCATCAGCAACGGTGATGAGCCGGACCGGGAGCACCGAACCGCCCGGATGTCTGATTACATGTGCGCCATGACTGATGTGATGAGCACTCAAGGCCAGTTCCCGGGTGCCGCCGGGGAGTCCGAGCGGACCCGCAGGCTGCGCAGCCTTGGTCTCAACGAACCGTCCGCGGACGAGGCCTTCGACCGCTTCGCCCACCTGGCCGCCAGCATCACCCGCGCTCCCATCGCGATGGTCAACTTCATCAACGACGAGCGCCAGATGTTCCGGGGGCTCTACATTCCGCCAAACTCGAACGACGTCGCGGTCGACGAAGGCGCTTCCTGGGCCGATCGGGGCATCGCCTTCGACCTTCCCACCCGTCAGATGCCGCTGAGTCACGGCTTCTGCCCGCATGTCGTCGCCCAGCGATCCCCCCTCGCGCTCGACGACATCCTCGCCTACCCCCGGTTCTCCGGAAACCCGGTCGTCGACGAACTGGGCGTGCGCGCCTACCTCGGCGCCCCGCTCGTCGACGACACCAACACCGTCATCGGCACCGTCTGCGTCCTCGACCGGGAACCCCGGCAGTGGGGGCGCGAGCGGCTGCGCGACATCCAGCACCTCGCCGAGGCACTGCTCTCCGAGATCCGGCTGCGCGACAACCTGCTCGCCCAGCAGCAGGAGATGTTCGCCGCCTTCGACGGCTCCCCGTTCCCCATCATGCTGACCGACGGCCCCGGTCAGGAGATCCGCTACGCCAACGCCCAGCACGCCGACACCTTCGGCGCCCCGGTGGCGTACGGCGCGATCGGCCTGGCCTACCCGCAGCTCGGCGCCGCCGGCCTCCAGCAGGTCATCGTCGAGGCCTACCACACCGGGCGCAGCACCGTCCTCAACGACGTCCGGATCCAGTCAGGCCGCCCCGACGCCCAGCGCGGCCAGCAGATCTTCAGTTTCACCTGCACCCCGCTGCGGGCCGCGCGCACCGGCCAGGTCAACGGTGTCCTCACCGTCGGCATGGACGTCACCGCGCAGTCCCGCACGGAGGAGGAACTCGGCACGCTGGCCGCCCTGCTGGTCGACCGGCTCCAACAGAACGGTGCCACCCCCGTCGGCCGCCCGGGCATCGCCGGGGAGTCCGGTCTCGTCCTGCCGAGCTGAGCCGCCGACCCGCCGTCCGCGTGCGGCGTCGCCGTCCCCCTCCGCACCACTGCTCGTCGATCCGTACCACCGCGCACCACCCACCACCGTGGCGGGGCGCCTCTCACCCCCGAGGAGAGGCTCCCCGCCACGGTGCCGTCCGGGGGCGGGCCCGAGCGGGTGAACCGTCCCCGCCCGCGCCCCGGCCGCGTCCCGCCCGGCGGCCGCCGATGGTAGGCATGGGCCGCATGGACTGGTTCGCCGCCCCCGACTACTGGTTGAGCCGACTGCTCGTCCAACGCCTGCTCGCCGGCCTCTACCTGATCGGATTCCTCGCCGCCGCCGCACAGTTCCGCGCGCTCATCGGCAGCGACGGCATGCTGCCGGTGCCCCGCTTCACCGCCCGGGTCCCGTTCCGCCACTCGCCCGGACTGTTCCACCTCCACTACAGCGACCGCTTCTTCGCCGCCGTCGCCTGGAGCGGCGCCGCGCTCGCCGCCGCCGTGACCGCCGGACTCGGTGACGCCGTCCCGCTCTGGGCGTCCGTCCTGCTGTGGGCGGTGCTCTGGGGGCTCTACCTCTCGATCGTCAACGTCGGACAGACCTGGTACTCCTTCGGCTGGGAGTCGCTGCTGCTCGAAGCGGGCTTCCTCGCCGCCTTCCTCGGCAACGCCGACACCGCCCCGCCCACCCTGGTGCTCTGGCTGATGCGCTGGCTGGTCTTCCGGGTCGAGTTCGGCGCCGGACTGATCAAACTGCGCGGCGACCGCTGCTGGCGCGACCTCACCTGCCTGCGCTACCACCACGAGACCCAGCCCATGCCCGGACCGCTCAGCTGGTTCTTCCACCACCTGCCCGACCCGCTGCACCGCGTCGAGGTCGCCGCCAACCACTTCGTCCAACTCGTCGTCCCCGTCGGCCTCCTCCTCCCGCAGCCGGTCGCGAGCTACGCCGCCTGCGCCGTCGTCGCCACCCAGCTGTGGCTGATCGCCTCGGGCAACTTCGCCTGGCTCAACTGGCTCACCATCACGCTCGCCCTCGCCGCCGTCGACCCGGCCCGCGTCGGACTGCCCGTCCACGCCCGCGTCCACCCCGCCACGCCCGTCTGGTTCGAGGCGCTGGTGATCGCCCTGACCGCAGCCGTCGCCGTCCTGAGCTACTGGCCGGTCCGCAACCTCGTCTCCCGCCGCCAGGCCATGAACCGCTCCTTCAACCGGCTGCACCTCGTCAACACCTACGGCGCCTTCGGCAGCATCAGCCGCATCCGCCAGGAGGTCGTCGTCGAAGGCACCGACGAAGCGACCCTCACCCCGCACACCGTCTGGCACGAGTACGGCTTCAAGGGCAAACCCGGCGACGTGCGCCGGCTCCCGCGCCAGTACGCCCCCTACCACCTGCGGCTCGACTGGCTGATGTGGTTCGCCGGCATCTCACCCGCCTACGCCCGCCCCTGGTTCCTGCCCTTCATCGCCCGCCTGCTCGCCGGCGATCCCGCCACCCTTCGCCTGCTGCGCCACAACCCCTTTCCCGGCACCCCGCCGACCCACGTCCGGGCGACCCTCTACCTCTACCGGTTCACCAGTTGGCGCGAACTGCGGGAAACCGGCGCATGGTGGCACCGCACCGCGCTCCACGAGTACCTCGCGCCGGTCGACCTCACCACCCTCGGCCGCGCCGGATACCGCCCACCCCTCGGCCGACGGCTCCGCACCGTCCCGCTGGACCGGCCGCGGCGGCCCGGGGCCCGCCCGGAGAGCCCGCCCGCCCGGCCCGACGGCCGTGCGCCCCAGTACCCGTCCGGCCCAACGCCCCACCACCCGTGCGGCCCTCCCGGGTAGCGGCCAGGCGGGGGGTATGGCACACGACACCCGCCCGTCGGGCGGTGGGTGCGTGCAAGGCTCGAACGGGCACCCGTATTCTGGGCGTCCACAACCGGCGGCCCGCCCGCGCGCCCCCCAGCCCCGCCCCCGGGGCACCCCGCGCAACCGGTCCGCCGCCCCCTCGCCGCCAGCCCCGCCGTCGTCGCCCAGAACCGGACCTCACATGACAGTGCTTCACTCGCGCAACGCCGACGCAGCCGACCCGGCGGACGTCGCCGACGCCGCAGACGTCAAGGACCCCCAGGACGCCAAGGCCACCACGGCGGAGACCGACCTCCGCGAGGACCTCGGCCGCTACGCCGAACTCGGGGCCTTCACCCTCACCGCCGACACCCACGCCTGGTACGCGGCCGTCGACACCGTCGCCACCCCCGAGGACGCCCGGGCCGCCTCCACCGCCCTCGCCGAACTGCGCGGCCGCGACCTCCGCCAGACCTGGGACGCCGTCACCGTCCTCGCCGCCGCCGCCAAGCTCGACGAACCCGACACCGTCGCCAAGGCCGCACTCCTCGTCGAGATGCTCCAGCGCGTCCACCGCACCTCCGCCACCCTCACCACCGCCGCCTACGACGCCGACCTCGGCGCCCTCGCCGCCGCCACCGCCGACGGCACCTGGCGCCGCGAGAACGGCGTCAAGTTCTCCTGGCTGCGCGCCCGCTCCCTGCGCAAGCAGGCCACGGCCCTCGCCACCGACCGCCGCATCCGCCGCGAGGACCTGCACGAGGCACTCGCCTCCGCCGAGGTCGAACGCCGCGCCTGGGCCGCCCTCGCCCCCGCCGGCACCCTGCCGGTCGTCCCCGCCGACGGCGCCCTGGTCGAGCGCACCGCCCAGGCCTTCGAGGCGATCAACACCGGCCTGCGCGGCCTCGCCCGGATGTTCCCCGACCACGACCTCGACGGGCTGGCCTTCGCCGAGCTCGTCGACCTCGTCGAGCGGCTCGCCGCCGACGAGGGCACGCTCTACCGCCTGCCCACCATCCGCGGGCTGCGCACCACCCTTGAGGAGGCCGGCCTCGGCGACCTGCTCACCGAACTGGCCGCCGCCCGGGCCGACCGCCGCTCCGCCGAAGCCGCGTTCGCCGCCCGCCAGGCCCTGGCCGGCGGCCAGCGCGACGGGCTCGCGGGGGAGGGCAGCGCCGTCGAGGCTTCGGCTTCGGTTCCGACTCCGGCTTCGGTCGAGGAGACGGTGACCGACGCGGACGCGGACGCGGAAGCAGACTCGGGCGACGCTGAGGCTGCGGCCGTGGTCAAGACGGCCGAGGCAGCCGAGGAAGAGGCGACGGAGGAAGCCCCGTCCGCTGTCGTGGTCTCCCTCCCGGCGCCGTCCCCGGCCGCCGATGACCTGGTGGCCGCCGCGACCGCCGCCCTGGCGGAGGCCGCGGAAACCACGGAGGCCGAGGCCGTCGTCGAGGTTTCCGCTGTCGAGGTCGAGGTCGAAGCCAAGGCCGAGGTCGAGCTTGCGGAGGAGGCGCCGGTCCTGGAGGACGCGCCCGTCGTCGAGCCGGAGACGACCGAGGAGGCTGCGGAGCCCGAGACGGTCGCCGAGGTCGCCGCGGTCGAGGCTCCCGTGGCTGAGGTCGAGCCGATCGCTGAGCCCGCCGCCGTCGTCGTGGAGCCGGTGGCTGAGGTGGAGCCGGCTGCGGAGCCTGCCACGGTCGAGGCTCCCGTGGCAGAGGCGGACGAGCCGGTGGCTGAGGTAGAGCCGATCGCTGAGCCCGTCGCTGTCGTCGTGGAGTCGGTTGAAGCGACCGAGGCCATTGAGGACGTGCAGCCGGTGGTCGAGGTTGAGGTCGTCGAGGAGGCGCCTGCCGCCGTCGTCGTGGAGCCGGTGGCTGAGGTCGAGCCGGCTGCGGAGCCTGAGACGGTCGCCGAGGTCGACGCGGTCGAGGCTCCCGTGGCAGAGGCGGACGAGCCGGTGGCTGAGGTCGAGCCGATCGCTGAGCCCACAGTTGTCGTGGAGCCGGTGGTCGAGGTTGAGGCCGTCGAGGAGGCGCCCGCCGCTGTCGTCGTGGAGTCGGTCGAAGCGACCGAGGCCATTGAGGACGTGCAGCCGGTGGTCGAGGCCGAGCCGGTTGTTGAGCCCGCCGTCGTCGTGGAGCCGGTGGCTGAGGTCGAGGCCGTCGAGGAGGCGCCCGCCGTTGTTGCGGAGCCGGTGGCCGAGGTCGTCGAGGTCGAGGTCGTCGAGTCCGCGCCCGTCGCCGCCGGTCGGCCCGAGAAGCCGGACTTCACGCCCGGCCGGCCCGTGACCGCCTACTCGGCCGACGAGCTGCTCGCCGTCGTCCGGTGGGTGGACGGTGACGGTGTGGAGCGTACGGAGGAGGAACTGCTGCGGGCGGCGATGAAGGAGCTGGGCTTCGCCCGCCTCGGGCCGCGGATCAAGGAGGCGCTGGGCGCCGCCGTCACCGCCGCGCGGGGCTGACGTACGAGCGGGGAACATCGGCGAAGGGCCCGGGACGCGGGATCGCGTTCCGGGCCCTTCCGCTGTCCCGCGCGGGTTCGGGGGTTTGTCAGCCCGTCTTGGTCCACGGCTGGCCGGTCATCAGCGCCTTGACGTTGGCCACGTACCCCGGGTTGGGGATGACCAGGCTGCCGACGACCTGGCCGGTGGCCGGGTCGGTGACGGTGTTGTAGTGCACGTTGCCCGCCCCGGCGTTGTACGCGGAGATGACGAGGTCGAGCAGCGGCGTCTTGCCGGTGGCCGGGTCGGGGGAGAGGTCGTACTTGCCGTCGAAGGAGGAGTCGCCGTAGTAGGCGACCAGCCAGTCGAGCAGCTGGGTGCCGAGCTGGACGTTCCCGGGGAGGGTCTTCGCGTCGGAGTTGGTGCCGAACTTGCTGTTCATCCAGCTGATCGTGTTCGGCATGATCTGCATGGTGCCGATCCCGCCGTCGCAGGCGAGGATGCCGGACTGCCAGCCGCTCTCCTGCCAGGCGATCGCCTTGACCAGGTTGACGGGCAGCGGCGGGAGCTTGTCGGTGCCGCCGCTGCTGAGGTTGAGCGTGCGGGCCTGGCCGGCGGCGGTGGCGAGGGCCGCGCCGACGGTCTCCTTGGGCTCGTCGGGCTGGGGCTTGCTGGGCTGGCAGCTGCTCTGCAGCGGCGGGACGTGCGGGGTCGGCGGCGCGGGCGGCGGCGGGGGAGCGACCGGGCCGGGCTTGGTGACCGGCACGGGGGCCACGACGGCGGGCTTGGCGACCGGGGGCGGCGTGGCGGGCGCGGCGGGCGGGCTGCTCGGGGCGCCGGGCTTGGTGCTGGCGGCGGTCGGGGCCGGGGTGGTCGGGGCGGGCTTGCTGGACTTGCTCGCGGACGGGTTCGGGCTGTGGGAGGCGCTGGCCGTCGGGGAGGCGGTCGGCGTCGGGGTGGCGGTCGCGGACGGGCTCGCACTCGGCGTCTCGGTCGGCGTCCCGGTGGCGGCGACCGCCGTGGTGTCCGGCGCGCTGTTCTGGTGGTTGTCGGCGTGCTTGGTGCCGCAGCCGGCCAGGACGGCCGTCGAGACCGCTGCGGCCGACACCATGACCAGTGCTCTCCGGGATGCGCTCACTGCCACTGTGGTTCCCCCCACTCGTCACCGGCGGTCCCGGTGAGTGGCGGTCATCCTACGATGTGATGTTCATGCCCCCTGTGAACGGGTGGTCCAACGCGTGCGCGAGGACCGTCGGCGCCGTCACCAGGGACGGTCCGTACCAGGTCAGGTGGCGTCCGCTGACCAGCGCCGCCGGGACGCCGGGGAACGCCTCGGGGCCGTCCTGTGCCGTGAAGCGGTACGGCTCGTCCGGGAGGACCACCAACTCGGGTCGGCAGGCGAGCAGTTCGGGCAGCGGAACGGCCGGGTAGCGCTCGGCGTGTCCGGCGTGGACGAGCCGGAGGCCGAGGCGGCGCAGCAGGTCCCCGGCGAAGGTGTCGCGGCCCAGGACCATCCACGGGCGGCGCCAGACCGGAACGATCGCCCGCGGGCCGTCCGGCGGGCGCCGGACCGGGGCCCACGCTGCCTCGGCCTGGTCCAGCCAGTCCGGGCGCGGGAGCGCGCAGGCGGCGGTGAGCAGCCGGTCGAGCGAGCGGAACGCGTCGTCCAGGGTGCGGATGTCGGTGACCCAGACCGGCAGGCCGGCCGCCCGCAGCGCGTCCAGGTCGGGGCGCCGGTTCTCCTCGTCGTTGGCGAGGACGAGGTCCGGGGCGAGGGCGAGGATGCCGGGCACGTCCGGGTTCTTGGTGCCGCCGATCCTGGTGACCGCCAGGTCGGCCGGATGGCTGCACCAGTCGGTGGCGCCGACCAGCAGCCCGGGGGCGGTGGCGGCGACCGCCTCGGTCAGCGACGGCACCAGCGACACCACCCGGCGCGGCGGGCGCGGGCCGAACCGGACGGGCAGGTCGAGATCGTCCCGCAGGACGGTGGGATCGGCCATCCGGCCACCCTACGCCGGGGGTCCGCGGACGGGCATCGGACGGGCGGCACGGGCATCGGACGGGCGATGGTCGGGCGGCGAACGGGCGGCGGATGGCGGGCGGGCGGACGGCGGGTGAACGGGCACCGGGCGGTGCGGAAATCCCCGGGAACCCCCCGGACGGTCCGGCCGACTACCTGGTCCGGGTTCGCACGACGGGCCCCTATGGCGTGTCTGACAATTCCCGCCGGGCGCGCGACGCCGGGCATCCCGCCTGGACGCACCGGCGAAACGTCCAAGTACGACCCAGTACGAGGACGCTTCGCCGGCGCGCCCAGCCGGGCGCCCAACGCCGCGCGCTGATCCGCCGCGAATTGTCAGACACGCCCTGGCACGATCACCCACCAGGAGAATTGTCATGCGCCCTCGCGTTGTCTGCGGAATCGCGGCCGCCGTCGCCCTGTTCGCCACGGCCTGCGGAAGCGGCGCCGGAAGCGGTGCCGGAAACGGCGGCGGGGGAGGCGGAGAGCGCGGCGCGGCCGGCGCCGCCCAGACCGCCCCGGCCGGCGGCTACCCCGTCAAGGTGGCCGACTGCGCGGACCGGGAGACCACCATCGCCAAGGCCCCCGCCAAGATCGTCACCAGCAATGCCGCCGCCCTGGAGATACTGCTCCAACTCGGCGCGGGCGACCGGGTGATCGGTACCGGCTTCCCGCCCGGCAAGGGCACCCTCCCGCCGGCCCTGGCCGAACAGGGCGCCAAGGTGCCGGTGCTCGGCGACAAGACGATCCCCAAGGAGAAGCTGCTCGGCTCCGGCGCCGACCTCTACGTCGACACCTTCGGCGCGATGCCGATGATGGGCGGCGGCGCCACCGGGCCCAGCGAGGAGGAGTTCGCGGCAGCCGGCATCCAGCACGTCTATCTCCTCTCGACCGCCTGCGCCGGCACCCCCAAGGCCGCCAAGGCGCCGCGCACCGACCTGTCCGGGGTCGAGAACGACATCCGCCGCCTCGGCGCGGTCACCGGCACGGCCGCCCGCGCGGAGGAACTCGTCACCGGGATGGAGAAGCAGGTCGGCGAGGTGCGCACCGCCCTCGCCGGCGTCGCGCAGGCGCAGCGGCCCGGCTACTTCGTCTTCGACTTCGACGCCGGCACCAAGCAGCCGGTGGCGGTCTGCGGCCGGCAGGTCGCCAACGCGGTGATCACCCAGGCCGGCGCCCGCAACGTGTTCGCCGACTGCGACGCCGACTTCAAGCCCGGCTCCTGGGAGGACGTCGTCGCCAAGAACCCGGACTGGATCCAGCTCGCCGTCCGCAACCGGGGCAGCGAGGAGGCCACCCGCAAGGCCTTCGACGACGCCGAGGCGTTCCTGCGCGGGTTCCCCGCGACCCAGGGCCTGAAGGCCGTCCAGGAGGGCCACTTCGTGCGGCTCGGCTCCGAGGTCACCACCATCGCGGGCGTGCGCAACGCCGACGCCGTCCGGCAGATCGCCGCCACCGTCCACCCCGACCTCGTCAAGAACGGGCAGTAGACGGTGACGTCGGCCGTCTCCGCCGAACGGCGCGAGGAGCCCCGCCCGGCCCGCACCCTGCGGGCCGGGCCGCTGGCCGTCGCGCTGACCGCCGCCCTGGTGCTCGCGCTGACCGCCGCCGTGTCGTTCGGCGCGGTGGACATCCCGCCCGGCGAGGTCTGGTCGGTGGTCGCCCACCACCTCACCGGGCGGGCCCCCGAACCCGGCACCCGCGACCTCATCGTCTGGCAACTGCGCGTCCCGCGCGCCCTGCTGGCGGCGACGGTCGGGGCCGGGCTCGGCCTGGTCGGCACGGCCGTGCAGGCCCTGGTCCGCAACCCGCTCGCCGATCCCTACCTGCTCGGCATCTCCTCCGGCGCCTCCCTCGGGGCGGTCGCGGCGATCGTCCTCGGCACCTCGCTCGGCCTCGACCTCGCCTTCGGCAGCGCGCTCGGCCTCACCGTCTCCCTGGCGGCCTTCGCCGGCGCGCTCGCCGCGTTCTCCCTGGTCTGGCTGGCGGCCCGGCGCGGCGGCGGCTTCTCCCCGCTGCGCCTGGTCCTCGCGGGCATCGCCATCGCCCAGTTCCTCGGCGGCATCACCAGCTACCTCGTCCTGCAGACCCGCGACGAGCAGCAGACTCGTGGCGTGCTGTTCTGGCTGATGGGTAGTCTCGGCGGCGCGGTCTGGGCCCAACTCGCTGTCCCCGCCGTCGCGGTGGTGCTCGGGCTGGCCCTGCTCCAGGCCCGTGCCCGCGGGCTCAACGCGATGCTCATGGGCGACGAGACGGCCGCCGGGCTCGGCGTGGACGTCACCCGGCTGCGCTGGGAGGTCTTCGTCGTCACCAGCGTGCTGACCGGCGTGCTGGTCGCGGTCTCCGGCGCGATCGGCTTCGTCGGACTGATGGTGCCGCACGTCTGCCGCCTGCTCGTCGGCGGCGACCACCGGCGCCTGCTGCCGCTGTCCGCGCTCACCGGCGCACTGCTGCTGGTCGTGGTCGACACCGTGGCCCGCACCGCGCTGGACGGCCAGGAACTGCCGATCGGCGTGGTCACCGCCGTCCTCGGCGCCCCCACCCTGCTCTACCTGCTGGACCGACGACTGGAGCGCACGTGAGGATCGCCGTCGAGGACCTGAGCGTCACCCTGTCCGGGCGGGCGGTGGTGGCCGGCGTCCACCTGGTCGCCGAGGAGGGGGAGATCGCCGGCCTGGTCGGGCCCAACGGCAGCGGCAAGTCCAGCCTGCTGCGCACCGTCTACCGGCACCTGCGGCCGAGCGCCGGGCGGGTGCTGCTGGCCGGGCGCGACCTGGCCGGGCTGCGCCCCGCGCAGTCCGCCCGGCACATCGCCGCGCTGCCGCAGGAGCGGGGCGGGGACTTCGAGTTGAGCGTCCGCGAAGTGGTCGCGATGGGCCGCACCCCCTACAAGCGGTCGTTCGCCGGCGACGACGCCGAGGACCACCGGATCACCGCCGACGCGCTGGCACGGGTCGGCATGGCGGACGCCGCCGACCGCCGCTTCGCCCAACTGTCCGGGGGCGAACGGCAACGGGTGCTGCTGGCCCGCGCGCTGGCCCAGCAGCCGGACGTCCTGGTGCTGGACGAGCCGACCAACCACCTGGACGTCCGGCACCAGGTCGAACTCCTCGCCCTGCTGCGGGACCAGCGCCGCACCACCCTGGTCGCGCTGCACGACCTCAACGCGGCCGCCTCCGTCTGCGACCGGCTGCACGTCCTGCACCGCGGCGCCCTGGTGGCCTCCGGGGCGCCGCGCGAGGTGCTGACCGCGGAGCTGCTGGCCGAGGTGTTCGGCGTCCGGGCGGCAGTGGTCGAACACCCGCTCACCGGTGACCCGTTGATCGCCTTCGACCACCGAACCCCGGCCGCCCCGACCCCGGCCGTCCCGACCGCCCCGGCTCCGGTGGAGGGTGCCGGGGCCGGGGCGGATGCTGGTGGGGCGGGGTTCGTCGGGTTGGACGCCGCCGGGGTGGAGCCCGCGCGTCAGAGCGCCTCGTAGTGGCTCGGCCGGCCGTCGAGTTCGACCAGCCGGCCGCGCTGCGCGGCGTCCTCGCTGCGCAGCAACTCCCAGTCCCCGTCGGCGCGGTGGAGTACCGAGGAGTGCCAGGGCGTCATCCAGGCGTCGGCGGCCTCCAGCAGCCGGATGCCGAACTTCGGTGCGCCCGCCGGCTGCGGGTGGATGGACAGCCGGACCGACCGGGGGTGCTGCTCGGCGATCAACTCGCCCCAGGCGCGGCTGCGCTGGATCACCCCGTACGCGCGGCGGCGGCAGTCGCGCTGCAGGGCGGAGCGGGTGCCGGTGAAGCCGACGGTGTCGTCGGTCAGGAAGCGGGTGATGCCGCGGTAGAGCCGCAGGGTCTCCTCGTCCGTCAGCACCTGCTCGCGCAACTCCTCGACGCTCGGCGCGTACTGGGCGTGCACCCGGGCGCGCTTGTCGTCGTACGGCAGGTCGCCGAGGACGTCCCGCAGGTCGAAGGTGGCGAGGTGGGCGAGTTCCTCGCGGGCGATCATCGCCGTCAACTCGTCGGAGTACTCGTCGATGTGGTCGTCGGGGACGTGGACGAGGTCGCCGAAGATGTGCCCGTCCGAGCAGATCAGGATCCGCGCGCCGGGCTCGTAGTACCCGCCGATCTCCGCGCAGAGCCCGTCGAGGAAGGTGAGCGACAGCCGTTCGCCCTCGTCGGGCAGGTGGCTGAGCACCTTCGCGGGGTTCGGCGACTTGCAGGGGAAGCCGGGCAGGGTGAAGAGGATCGGGTCGCCGGCGGTGATGAAGTCCTTCAACTGGGCCAGCTGGAACGGGAAATGCTCGGGCTTGGCGTCCAGCCCCGGGTCGGAGGCGCGGCGGTGCGGCAGCAGCAGGCCGAGGATCCGGGCGGCGAGCCGTGCGGCGTCCTGCTGGTCGGTGCCGCCCCCGGTGTTCGCGGGCTCCGGTGCGGGCTCCGGCGCGGGCGTGGGCGCAGGTGCGGTGTGGTGGTGGCGGGTGGAAACGGTGCCGGCGGGCGGCATGGTGGTCCTCCGTGGAAGGTGGTGCGGGCGTGGAGCGGACGCCGGGCCGACGTCGGGCGGACGTCGGCGGGCGGGCGCGGCCGCGGGGTGTTCGCAGGGTGGCCGAGGGCCCCGGCTCAGGCGCGCCGGTCGTAGCCGACGGGCAGCCGGTTGACCCCGCGCGCCAGGACGGCGGGGATCCAGGCGAGGGAGTCCAGGTCCTCGTCGGCAGCCTCGGACGGGCGCAGTCCGGGCAGCCGGGTGAGCAGGGTGGCGACGGCGGTCTGGAGTTCGGCCCGGGCCAGGGCGGCGCCGGGGCAGTAGTGGATGCCGTGGCCGAAGGCGAGATGGGCGTTGGGCGTGCGGTCGAGGTCGAGGCGGTCCGCGTCCGGGAACCGCGTCTCGTCCCGGTTGGCGGCGCACAGCGAGACGATCACCGAGTCGCCGGCCGGGACGGTGGTCCCGAACAGGTCTCCGTCCTCGGCGAGGAACCGCCAGGTGGTGAGCTCGAACGCGGCGTCGTGGCGCAGCAGTTCCTCCACCGCGCGGGCCAACAGGCCGGGGTCGTGGGCGGGCCCCTCGGAGAGGGAGTCGCGCAGCCGGGCGAGCTGGTCGGGGTGGCGCAGCAGCGTGATCAGCATGGTGGTGATCTGGTTGGTGACCGGCTCCTGGCCCGCGACCAACAGCTGGAACACCATGGAGTCCAGCTCCTCGCGGCTCAACTCGCCCGCGTCGTGGGCGGCGACGAGCCGGCCCAGCAGGTCGGCGCCGGCCGTGTCCGGGTCGTGCCGGTCGTGGCCATCGGAGGGGTTCCCGGCGCGCTTGTGGGCGACCACGTCGGCGATGTACGTCTGGAGGCCGCGCAGCCGCGCCTCGTACGCCGGACGGCCCGGATCGTGCGGGCCGACGGGCTGCACGACCTTGCCCCAGTCGCGGTCGAACCGCACCGCCAACTCGGCTGGCAGGCCGATCACTTCGGCGAGCACCCGGAACGGGAAGTGCGCCGCGAAGCCGGCCACCAGATCGGCGCCGCCGGTCTCGGGCAGTTCGTCGACCAGCGCGTCGGCCAGCTCCTGGAAGCGCGGGCGCAACGACTCCACCCGGCGCGGCGCGAAGGCGTCCAGGACGAGCCGGCGCATCGTGGTGTGCTTGGGCGGGTCCTGGTGCAGCAGGTGGACCTGCAACTGGGAGTGCTGCGGCTCGGGCATGATCGACGCCAGCTTGTGCCAGTTCTCGTTGCCCAGTGCGTGGTTCTTGCCGAACCTGGGGTCGTTGAGGGTCTCGTGGGCGGCCTGGTAGCCGGTGACCAGCCAGGCGTGGATGCCGCTCGGGAACTCCACCCGGTGCACCGGCCCGGCCTCGCGCATCCGCCGGTAGAGCGGGTACGGGTCGCTCTTGTACGCGGGGCCGTACAGCGGTATGGGGTCCGGGAGTTGGTCGTACCCGTACGGGCAGCGCGGTTCGTCCGCCGGGTGGGCCGGCGCCGGATCGTGGACGGTGTCGGTCATCTGCGGTGTTCCTCCGGTGGTGCGGGCATGGCGGGGTGCGGGCTCTCGGGTATGGGCTCTGGGGTACGGGCTCTGGGCATGCGGGCGTTGGGAGTTGGGGAGGCGCGGTCCGGCGGGCTCAGGTCCGTGGACGGCGGTGCAGGGCGAGCAGGGCCACGGCCGTCGCCGCGACCAGGGCGGCCAGGGCGATGCCCGTCCGGGTGCCGGTGGTGGCGCGGTCGCCGGCCAGCGCGGCGGCGCCGGCCAGGGCCGGGCCGAGGGCGAAGCCCAGGCTGCGGGCCAGTTGGACGGCGGAGCCCGCGGTGGCGAGCTTCCCGGGGGGCGAGGCGGTCATCACCAGGGCCTGGGTGGGGCCACCGTTGAGGCCCATCCCGACACCGGCCAGGGCGAGCCGCCAGGCGATGTCGGCGGCGGACCAGCCGGTGTCCAGCGGGACGAGCAGCGCCAGGCCGAGGGTGGTGACGGCGGCGCCGGCGAGCGCGGTCGGGCGGGCGCCCCAGCGGTCGGCCAGCCGTCCGCCGACCCGGCCGGCCAGCACCATGCCGAGCGGGAAGGCCAGCATGGTGAGCGCGGTGGCGGTGGCGCTCTCGCCGCCCGGACCGCGCAGGTGCTGGGCGAGCAGGTAGTGGCAGGCCGCGAAGCCGGCGGCGAGGGCCAGCACCGACGCGTTGACCCCGACGGTTCCGGCGGCCCGCAGCACCTCGGCGACCGGCCTGCCCCCGGGGCGGCGCAGCCAGACCAGCACCAGAGGGGCGGCGGGCAGCGCCAGCAGCAGCCACAGCGGCGCCTCCGGGGCCAGGGTCAGTGCGAGCAGCACGGCGGCGACGGCCGCGCCTATCAGGGCGGCGTCGCCGAGCGACGCCCGGTCGGGCGGGCGCAGGCGGCCTCGCCGCGGGGCGTACCGGCGCACGATCAGCACGGCGGCCAGGCAGACCGGCAGCTTGATCAGGAAGACCGCCCGCCAGCCGAAGTGGTCCAGTAGCAGGCCGCCGATGACCGGCCCGGTGACGGCGCCGAGCGGGCCGAGCGTCGCCGGGATGCTCATCGCCCGTCCGCGCGATTCGGGGCGGACGGAGGTGGCGGCCAGCACCGGCATCAGGACGAACAGCACCGCGCCGAAGGCGCCCTGGAGTAGTCGGGCGGCGATCAGCCAGCCCGCCCAGGGGGCGAGGGAGGCCAGCACGCTGCACGCGGCGAAGCAGCTGACGGCGAGCAGCAGCGCCGAGCGGGTGCCCACCTGGTCCAGCCAGCGCCCGGCGGGCAAGAGGAGTGCCACCAGCGGGAGTTGGTAGCCGAGGGTGGCCCACTGGGCGACCCCGGCGGACACGTGCAGGCTGGCCGAGATGTCGGTGAGGGCCAGGTTGACCACGTTCATGTCGAGCATCGCGACGAACGAGAGCAGCCCGGCGGCCACGACCAGGATCCACCGGTCTGCCGGTTCTGCCTGACTGTCCATCAACGTAGCGGCGGTCAGCGGCTGTTGCGCTGCCATGAAGTCCCTCCGTTGCCCGACTGCTGTCCCGGACACCGCCTCGGCGGCGGGGTCCGGTACAGCAGTCGGAGGCGCGGGGGCTCCAGTTCCGAACATGTGAAGGAATTTTCGGACGGACAGACGGGGGCGGCGGACGGATGGCAACCGACAGCAGACAACTAACAACTAACAACTAACAGATTTCGAAATCTGTTATCTGTTAGTTGTCATCTGTTACCCGCTACCTGCCCCCGCTCAGCAGGCCGCTGCGAGTTCCCCGCCCTCGGCCGCGCGGAGCCGGGCTATCAGCTCCTCCCGGGCGCGGGCGACTCGGGAGCGCACGGTGCCGATCGGGCAGCCGGCGACCTCGGCCGCCTCGGCGTAGCTCAGGCCGACCATCTGGGTGAGGACGAAGGCCTCCCGCCGCTGGGCGGGCACCCGGTCGAGCAGGTCCCCGAGCGCGACGCCGTCCTCGAACCCGGCTGCCGGTTCGGCCCCCTGCCGCTCCGCCGCCTCCTGCCAGTCCGGCAGCGCCGCGCAGCGCGGTCGGGCGGCGGCCGTCCGGTACCGGTCGATCACCGTGCGCCGGGCGATCGACAGCAGCCAGGTGCGGGCCGAGGAGCGGCCGGCGAACGCGGGCAGGCCGCGCAGCGCGCGCAGGAAGGTCTCCTGCGCGAGGTCGTCGGCGGACTGGACGTCGGTGAGGTGGGCGACGAACCGCCAGACGTCCCGCTGGGTGGCGCGGACGAAGGCCTCGACGTCCGGGGCCCGGCCCGCGCGGGCGGTCAGTGCGAGCGCGGTGAGCTGCTCGTCATCCACGGTGGCCTCCCACCCGGCCGGTCCCACCGTGAGGGCAGTGCGGGACGATGGTCGTATGAGATGCGCGCAGTTCCGTACCGCCCTGTCGGCCCGGCTCGACGGCGAACCGACCGGACTGTCGGGTGGCCGGCTGGACGGGCACGTCGCGCGCTGCGCCGGTTGCCGTGCGTGGCTGGAGCGGGCCGAGCAACTGCGCGGCCGCGTCCGGGCGAGCGCCGCCGTCGGCCCGTCGGACGAGTGGTCGGCCCGCTTGCTGGACGGACTCGGCGTGCGGGGGCTCGGGGGCGGTCAGGCTCCGGACGGGCCGGAGGCCGTGGAGCGGTAGGACGGTGGCGCCGGCCCAAGCCGGTGCGCCGTCGTAGTCAGGCATGCGAAGGTCCTGAGGGGAGGGCTGGGAGCGGCGCCACCCGAGGCGGCGCCGCCGGCGTCCATGGGACTTCCGCGCGGCCCGCGGCGCCTCCACGGAGGAGGCGGCGGGCGGGCGCGGGTCCGGGCCCTGGCGGCACGGCGGCGAAGGCGCGGCCGAGCGGCAGGGCGACCTGCCCGCCGAGCGAACCCCGTGGGCCCTGCGGTCCCCGGCGGCGGTGGGCTGCCGGGGGCGGTAGGCGCAGGAGTGGGGACGGCGGGCGCGTCAGCAGGCGAGGGCGAGCGCCGGCGGGCCGCGCCGGACCACGGCATGGGTGAGCAGCACCGACCGGGATGGCCGGGTCCGGCCGCCGGTGGGCCGGGGTGCAGCCGGCGGGCGGTAGCCGAAGGGGCGCGCGAACAGCGCCAGCAGCGGGAGCACCAGCACTCCCGCGACCACGGTGCCGAGCGCGCCGAGCAGGTCGAAGAGCCGGACCAGCGCGGCGTCACCGCGCCACAGCAGCAGCGCGCAGGCCAGCGCGGCGAGCGCGTGGGCGGCGATCATCCCGAAGGACATCCCGTGCGCCATGTCGTGTGCCATGCCGTGTGCCGTCCCGGAGGGCATCCCGTGTGCGGCGGATGCTCCGGACAGGCCCGACGTACCCGGCATGCCGGGCATCCCCGCCATCCCGGCCGCGTCCAGCGCCGTCCCATCGGCCGAAGCCGAAACCGAAGCCGAAGCCGAAGCGGACGCGGACCCGGAGACCGACGCGGACGTGGATACCGATACCGGGGCGGAAACCACACCTGCCGCCGTCCCGTGGTGCATGCCCGCCATGGTGTGCAGGCCGTTGGCGGCGGGCGGGACGTCCGGGTCGAGGCCCGCCATCCGGGCCAGCTCGGCGGGGGAGAGCCCGCCGGGGATCCGCTCGGGGTTGCAGAGCAGCAGCGCGGCCCAGTCCGTGGTGGCGAGCCGGCCGAGACCGCCGCCTCCCCGGCCGAGCGCCGCGGCCTGTTCGAACAGCAGGTGCAGCGCGCTCTGGGCCGCGACCATCCAGGCGCTGATCGCGCCGAGCCCGCGCCGCTTGCCGGCGAGCAGCCAGGTCAGACCGAGGACGGCCCCGAACGCGCCGATCAGCACCGGTGGTGAGACCCCGGCTCCGGCCATGGCGACGTGCGCCGCGGCGGCCAGCGCCACGCACAGCGCGGCGAAGACCACGGCGCGCAGCAGGCGGATCCGGTCGGTCATCACGATGGCACTCATCGTCGCACCCGCCCCGCCCGGCCCGGACCGCACCCTCCGGTATTGGCCGGTTCCACCCCGTGAGACCATGCCCGGCCCCGTGCCTCCGTGTGTCGAGAGTCCGGCCCGGCCGCCGAACCAACCCGTTCGTACGACCATCGACGCGGTTTGACATCACCCCCCGCTTGCTCACTAAATGTGCACACCCCGGTACCGATAGTGGTTGCCGGGCGGACGCCGAACGCGAAGCAGGAGGCCCGGCCATGGAGACCTCGACCGGCTTGGCGGCCCCCGCCGCCGACCTCGCCGACCCCCGCTTCTGGCAGCTGCCCGCCCCCGCCCGCGCGGCCGCCTTCGCCGAACTGCGTCGACGCCCCGCGCCGGTGTTCTTCGGCGATCCCGCCGCCGGCCGGGGCTTCCACGCGCTGGTCCGCCACGCCGACGTGGTCGAGGCCAGCCGGACCCCCGCGGTGTTCCTCAGCGGCCCCGGCGTCACCACCCCGGAACCGCCCCGCTGGGTCCGGCTGGTGTTCGGCGACTCGATGGTCAACCTCGACGACCCCCGGCACGCCCAACTGCGCAGGATCGTCTCGCGAGCCTTCACCCCCCGGCTGCTCGGCCAGGTCGAGGAGGACATCCGCCGCGTCGCCACCCGCCTGGTCGACGACGTCGAGCGGCGGCGGCCGGAGGACTTCGTCACCTCCGTGGCCGCCGAGCTCCCCTTCCAGGTGATCTGCACCATGATGGGGATCCCGGAACATCCGCGCCGAATGATCCTGGACCAGGTCAACCACGCCTCCGAGAACATCGGCGTGGCCCGCCCGCTGCGCCGCCGGATCCGGATGCCCGGGCGCGGGCTGCTGGCGCTGGCCCGCATGCAGGGCATGGTCGCCTCGATCGGTCGTGAGCGTCGCCGCCGGCCCACCGAGGACCTGATCTCAGCCCTGGTCACCGCCGACGTGGACGGCCGCCGGCTCACCGGACGCGAACTCGGCGCGTTCTTCTCCCTGCTGCTGGTCGCCGGCGTGGAGACCACCCGCAACGCGCTCGCCCACGGCCTGCACCTGCTGACCGCGCACCCGGAGCAGCGCGCCCTGCTGCTCGCGGACCTCGACGGGGGGCTCGGCGGTGCGGTCGACGAGATCATCCGCCACGCCACGCCGATCATCCACTTCCGCCGGACCCTCGCCGTCGACCACGAGCTCGGCGGCCTCGGGGGCCCGCTGCTGCGCGCGGGGGAGAAGGTCGCCCTGTTCTTCGGCTCGGCCAACCGGGACGAGACGGTCTTCCCCGACCCGGACGCGTTCGACATCACCCGCACGCCCAACCCCCACCTCGGCTTCGGCGGCGGAGGGCCGCACTACTGCATCGGGGCGCACCTGGCCCGGCAGGAGATGAAGGTGCTGTTCCGCGAGCTGTTCGCCCGGCTGCCCGAGGTGCGGTCGGTCGGCGAGCCGGACATCGTGCCGTCCAACTTCGACCACCGGGTCCGGTCGCTGCGCTTCACGTTCTGAACCCTCCGAGTCCTCTGAGCACTCTGAACTCTCAGAGCCTCCGAGCCTCCGAGCCTCCGGACCCCCTGAACTGTGCCTGGCCCGGCCGTTGGCCCTATCCGACCGGTTCCCAGACCGCGTGGTCGTGCGCGAACAGAACCCGGCGCGGCCCGTACTCCGCCACCCGGTCCAGCCAGGCCCGGTAACCGGGCAGCGGCGCGGCCACGCCCTCGCGCGACGCCCGCCGGGCGAGCACCGCCTGGCCGTACTCGGACGCGAAGTCGTACGCCTGCCCGGCCAGCATCACCGCGCCGCCGCCGGGCCGCTCGACCACCAGTGACTGGTGGCCGCCGGTGTGCCCGGGCGTCGGCAGCACCCGTACGCCCGGCCAGACCTCCGTCTCGCCGTCCAGTTCGCGGTAGTCGGCGCCGGGGAAGTCGACCAGCGCGTCGATGGTGTACGCGCCGCGCCGGGCGGCGGCCAGTTCGGCCGCCTGGACGAGGACGGGCGTGCCGGCGAGCAGCGGATTGCCGCCGCAGTGGTCGAAGTGGAGGTGGCAGTTGACCACCAGGTCGATGTCGGCGCAGGCGACGCCGACGGCCGCGAGCGCCTCCGTCAGCGGGCGGCGGACCGGGCGGTAGTGCGCTTCGGTCTCGGGCTCGCCTGCGCCGATCCCGGTGTCGAACAGCAGCAGCCCCTCCGGGCGGCGGACCAGGTACGCGAGGACCGGCTCCACCCGCGGCTCCGGGCCGCCCACCTCGGACGCAGGCCGGACGAAGTACCCGAGATCGAGGCGGCGGACCGCGTGCATGGAGCTCCCTTTGTCGCGCTGTCCCCCGTACGGGCGGCCGCGGCGGCCCCCGTTCGCAGCCTACCCGCCGATCGGCAACCCTCGGTCGGCCTTCACCTGCTTCATCGTCAGATGCGAGTTGACCTGCGCGATCCCCGGCAGGCCCGAGAGCACGTCGGTGATGAAGCGCTCGTACGCGGCGATGTCGGCCACCGCGATGCGCAGCAGGTAGTCGGGTTCCCCGAAGAGGCGGTGCGCCTCCACCACTTCCGGCAGCTCCGCCACCCGGCGTTCGAACTCGGCGACCGTCACCTGATCCTCGTGACGCATGGTGATCGTGACGAAGGGTTGGAAGCCGCGTCCGACCGCCGTGCCGTCCAGGAGCGCCCGGTAGCCGCGGATCACGCCGTCCTGCTCCAGTTGTCGGACCCGGCGCAGGCAGGGGGAGGGGGTGAGGTCCACCCGGGCGGCCAGGTCGGCGTTGGTCAGGCGGCCGTCCTGCTGGAGCTCGCGGAGGATTCTGCGGTCGATTCGGTCCATGGCGCAATATTCTGCCAAAAGGCGGGCCGGACCAGCAGGAAGTGGCCATCGCGTGCCAGGGCTATCCGGCTACCTTCAGTGACCGAACGCACCGGACAGGTGCCGCGAGGATCACCGGACCAACGGCCGGGACCCGCCCGAACGAGCACGACAGGTCACCGCCACCCATGGACACCCACGCCCTCCTTCTCTTCCTCGGAGTCGACCTGCTGCTGGTCTGCACACCGGGGCCCGACTGGCTCTACATCGCCGCCCGAGGCCTCGGCCAGGGTCGGCGCGCCGCCTTCATCGCGGTCGGCGGCGTCTGCGCCGGCTACGCCGTCCACACCCTGCTCTCCAGCGCCGGCCTGGCCGCCGCGCTGCGTGCCGTCCCCGCCGCCCTGCCCGTCCTGCGCCTCACCGGCGCCGCGTACCTGCTGGTGCTGGCCGTCACCATGCTGCTCGCGCTGCGCAAGGGCGGGGGCGCCACGGCCCTCACCGAGCCCAAGCCGCAGCCCACCGCGACCGTGCTGCGTCAGAGCATGCTGACCGCCCTGCTCAACCCCAAGGGGCTGCTGCTCTACCTCTCCCTGGTGCCGCAGTTCGTCGAGCCGGGCGCCGCGCTGCCGGTCGGCGGGCAGGTGCTCGCCCTCGGCTCGCTCAACGTGCTGGCCTGCGCCGTCGTGTACGGGCTGGTCGCGCACGCCAGCGGACGCTTGGGCGGCCGGCTCGGCGGCACCCCGCGTGCGGCGCGCCGGATGACCCTCGTCTCGGCGGTGCTGCTGATGCTGGTGGCGGGCGTCACGGCGAGCGCCTGAGAACGGGAGCACAATGCCGGGCATGACAGAGCGTCCGACCTTCCCCGGCACCTGGCCCGCCGATCAGCCCGCGTCCGGCGATCAGCCCGCGTCCACCGAACAGCCCGCCGCCGGAGGGGAACCTGCGGACCGGCCCACCGCCGACCTCTGGGCCGCCCTCGGCGGATCGGCCGAGCTGCTGGGGCGGGTCTCCTTCCACGGCCCCGGTGACGTCCTGGCCTCCGGCCTGCCGGTGCGCAGGCTCGCCCGGGCCACCGTGGCCGCCTGCTCGCTGGCCGCCGCCGAACTCGCCGCCCACCGCGCCGGCGGCCCGGTCCCCGCCGTCCGGGTGGACCAGGGCGCCGTCGCCACGGCCTTCGTCAGCGAACGCCACCTGACCGTCGATGGCCGCACGCCCGTCAGCTTCGCCCCGCACTCCGGCTTCTGGCGCGCCGCCGACGGCTGGGTCCGCACCCACGCCAACTACCCGCACCACCGCACCCGACTGCTCGCCGCCCTCGACCTGCCCGCCGACGCCGGGCCCGAAATGCTCGCCAAGCTGCTGGGCGAACTGCCGGCGGAGCAGGTCCAGGAGCGGGCGTTCGAAGCGGGGGCGCTCGCCGTAGCCGTCGCGCCGGTGAGTGCCACCGTGCACCCCCTGATGGAGAGCCGGGTGACCGGCACCGCGCCCGTCCGCCCGCTCGGCGACGCCGGCCCGGAGCGGCCCGCCGCCGGGATCCGCGTCCTCGACCTCACCCGGGTCATCGCCGGCCCGGTCGCCACCCGCACCCTCGCCCTGCTGGGCGCCGACGTCCTGCGCGTCGACCCGCCCCACCTCCCCGAGGCCGACGACGCCCACGCCGACACCGGCTTCGGCAAGCGCTCCACCCGCCTCGACCTCACCGATCCCGCCGACCGCGCCGTCTTCGACGGCCTGCTCGCCACCGCCGACGTCCTCGTCACCGGCTACCGCCCCGGCGCCCTCGACGCGCACGGCCTCGCCCCCGACGCACTGTCGGCCCGCCACCCCGGCCTGATCGTCGCGCAGCTCTGCGCCTGGGGCTGGACCGGCCCCTGGGCCGGCCGTCGCGGCTTCGACAGCCTCGTCCAGGCCGGCGTCGGCATCGCCGCCCACGAGGCCGGCCCCGACGGCCGCCCGGGCGTACTGCCCGCCCAGGCCCTCGACCACGGCACCGGCTACCTCGTCGCCGCCGCCGTCCTGCGCGCCCTCACCGAGCAGCGCACCGGCCGGCCCGGCGGCCGGCACCTGCGGTTCTCCCTCGCCGGTACGGCCTCGTGGCTGCTGCACGGCATCCCGCCCGAGGCGCCCGCCCCTGCTGCCCCGGCGGACGGCGCTCCGGCGGACGGTGCTCCGGACACCGGGGCGTACGACCCGGCCCGGTGGCTCGCCGAGACCGACTCCGCCTACGGACGGCTGCGCCACGCCCTGCCGCCCATCGCCTACACCGGCGCGCCCACCGACTGGTCCCGCCCGCCGGGGCGCTGGGGGACGGACGCGCCGGTCTGGCTCTGAGGACGCCACGCAACCGCCGCCCCGGCCGGCGGTGTCACAGGCAGCTGGCAGCATCGGCGCATGACTGCACACGCCACCGACTACACCTGGTTCGAGCAGCGCTACCCCATCCCCGGGGCGGCCCACTGCCTGACGCTGGTCGAGGGGATCACCGCCGACGAACTGCTGCGCCGCTTCGGCGCCCTGCCCGGTCGGGAGGTCACCGGCCTGGACGCCGTGGTCGCCGCCTGGGAGACCTTCGACGACGGGGAGGACGAGGAGGCGGAGGCCCGGATCGAGCCGGAGGACGACCGGCTGCTCGTCGCCGTCACCGAACTCGACGGGTGGGCCGTCGTCGTCGAGGTCTTCGGCTACCTCGGCAGCCTGCCCGACGTCATCCGCCGCCTCGCCGACGGCACCCGGCTGGTCTCGCACTTCCGGAACGCCGTCGCGGTGGACCACTTCAACTGGTGGGAGCAGGGCAGCTGCCGGCTCCAGTTCGAGCCGCTGTTCCCCACCCAGCGGCACGGTTCGGACGCCGACGCCCCCGGTGTCCCCGCGCTGCTGACGGCCTGCGGCTTCCAGCTCGACGGGGAGGGTCACGACCTGCACACCGAGGCCGCGTTCGCGCTGGCCGAGCGGCTGACGGACGTCCGGCTCACGCCGGAACGGCTGGAGGCCGCCACGTTCCGGATCGGCTACGCGCCGACGCGCTAGCTACGGAGTGAGACCCGTGGAGTCAGGCCCGTGAGGTCAGGCCGTGGAGTCAGACCCCCGCCGGGATCTGCTTGGCCCGGCCGCGCATCTGGAGGGCCGTCACGATCTCGATCAGTCCGAGGATCACCAGCCAGCAGCCGGCCAGGACGGCCAACGCGGCGATCGAACCGACCGGCCAGACCAGCAGCAGCACACCGGCCACCGTGTTGGCCACGCCTGCGAAGGCCTGCCAGCCACGGGCCGGCATCGCCGGGTCGGAGACCGCGGCGGCGAGCTGGGTGATGCCCCGGAACAGCCAGCCGATGCCGATCCAGATCGCCAGCAGGAGCAGCGACTGCGCCGCGCTGCGGAAGCAGAGCAGCCCCAGCAGGACGCAGATCGCCCCGCTGATGAAGGCCAGCACCCGCAGCGCGGTGGTCGCGTGGGTGCCGAACGCGGCGATCAGCTGCACGATGCCGATGACCAGCAGGTAGAGGCCGAACAGCACGCCCACCACCAGCAGGGTCTCCTTCGGCCAGACGAAGACGACGATTCCGAGGGCCAGCGAGACGATTCCGGCGAGCAGCAGGACCTGCCAGGCTGCCTTGGCGAGTTGGCCGAGCGGACCCTGGACCGGGGAACCGTCGGGGGTGATGATCGGGGAAACCACGGTGGTGTACTCCTCGGGGCCGGGGACGGGCAGGGGCCGAACCCCAGCCTGGCCGGGCCACCGTCGACCGGCGCGTCGGGTACGGCCGTTCGGGGGACGGAGACAAGAGAGGGGGGAGAGGAAGCGGAGGGGGACGGAAGGGGGATGGGAGAGGGCGTGCGGAGGAGACGAATGTTCGATGGAGTGGCTCCGGTGGCCTTCCGGTCGCCGGAACGACACCGTCCGGCCACCTGCCGTCGATATCATCCGGCGGTATGACTTCTGAAGGGTGGGGGACCCGTTCGGTAGAGCCGGTCAGTCAGCACTACATCGTCTGCGGGGGCAACGCGCTTGCCCACCGGCTGGTCCTGGAACTCGTCGAGCACTACGAGGTCCCGGTCGTCGTCCTGGTCGCCGATCGCACCCGCGACCACGCGCCGCAGATCGAGCAACTCCCCGGCGTCGCCGCCGTCGTCGAGTACGCCAGCATCACCGACGAGGCGCTGCGCGAGGTGTCGATCGACACCGCCCGCGGCCTCGCCCTCGTCGAGGGCAGCGACCAGGACAACATCCACGCCGCGCTCAGCGCCCAAGGCCACAACCCGGACATCCGGATCGTGCTCCGGATGTTCAACCAGCGCCTCGGTGAGAACATCGAACGGCTGCTCAGGAACGGTGCCGCGCTCTCCGGATCCGCCACCGCCGCACCCGCCTTCGCCGCGGCGGCGCTCGGGCGGCCCAACTCGGTCGAGATCGGTGGACGCTTCCTGCACATCGCCTTCGACGAGGCCATCACCTCCGACCGGATCTGCGTGGTCGCCGACCACATCGACCGCCAGGACCTCAGCAAGATCCGCCTGCTGCCCGAACAGCGCGGCGACTCGGCCGACTTCGTCCGGCTCGCCAGCGAGTTCGGCGACGACGGGCCGGTCCGCCCCGGTGGCGTCCGCCGCGAAGCGGAACCGGAGCCGGTGCCCGAGGAGGAGCCGGACGGCGTGGCCGCCCTCCAAGCGCTGCGCATCGAACCCAGGGAACCGATCAGCTGGGCGCGGCGGGCGCGCTGGCGGCTGCTCGACATGATGCGCTTCTTCACCAGCGCCCGGATGCGGCTGGTGCTGCTCACCGCCCTCGCCGCGGTGCTGATGGCCTTCGGCGTTCTCTGGTACCTGAACCGGAACTTCGGCTGGACCCTCTACATCTCGCTGCTCGACCTCGCGGGCGCCGCCCAGCCCGACCAACTCGCCGACATCGCCGCCGGGACCGGGACGGGCGGGCTGTGGCAGCGGGTGGCGCAGGTGGTGATCACCATCTGCGGGATCACCTTCGCCCCGGTCGCCACCGCCATCGCGGTCGAGGTGCTCGGCTCCGGGCGGCGCGGGCAGCCCCGCAACCCCGGGGCCGGCACCCGGGACCACGTGATCGTCGTCGGCCTCGGCAACGTCGGCACCCGGGTCGCGGCCCAACTGCACGAACTGGGCGTGCCGGTGGTCTGCATGGAGCGTGACCCGCAGGCCCGGGGCATCGCCGCCGCCCGGGCGCTCGGCATCCCGGTGGTGCTGGGCGACGGCCCGTTCGAGGAGCAGTTGCGTCGCGCCCGGTTGAAGCACAGCCGGGCGCTGGTCGCGGTCAGCGGCGACGACGCCACCAACCTGGAGGCGGCCCTGGAGGCGCGCCACGGGAATCCCGAAGTCCGTGTGGTGGTGCGGCTGTTCGACGACAACTTCGCCGGGCACTTCTACGCGACGCTGGACAACGCGGCCTCGCGTTCGGTCTCGTACCTGGCCGCACCCGCCTTCGCCGCCGCCCTGATGGGGCGCGAGGTGCGCGGGATGCTGTCGGTGTTCCGGCACGTGCTGCTGATCGCCGAGTTGACGGTCGAGGACGGCAGCGGGCTGATCGGCATGAACCGGCACGACCTGGAGGACCCGGGCGGCGTCCGGGTGATCGCCGTCCGGTTCGCCCGCAGTGCGCAGTTGCAGTGGAACTTTCCCGACCGCACCCGGCGCCTCACCCCGGGCGACCAGATCGTGGTCGCCGCCACCCGTAGCGGGCTCGCCCGGCTCAACACGGCGCTGGTGGACGAGGTGTGACGGCGGCTGACGCATAACAGCTGACAGATAACAGCTAACAGATTTCAGATGACGAAATCTGTTAGCTGTTATCTGTTACTTGTCAGCTGTTATGCGTCAGCCGTCAGCCGTAAGCGGCCAGGTCACCGGTTGGTGAAGGACGGCGGGCGCTTCTCCGCGAACGCCGCCATGCCCTCCTTCTGGTCCGCCGTGGCGAACGCCGCGTGGAACAGCCGACGCTCGAAGCGCACGCCCTCGGCGAGGGTCGTCTCGAAGGCGCGGTTGACGCTCTCCTTGAGCATGACCGCCGCCGGGGTGGACATCGCCGCGACGGTCTCGGCCACCGTCAGGGCCTCGGCCAGCAGCTGGTCCGCCGGGACGATCCGGGAGACCAGGCCGGCCCGCTCGGCCTCCTCGGCGCCCATCATCCGGCCGGTCAGGCACAGTTCCATCGCCTTCGCCTTGCCGACCGCCCGGGTCAGCCGCTGCGAACCGCCGATGCCCGGGATGACACCGAGCTTGATCTCCGGCTGCCCGAACTTCGCGGTGTCCGCCGCCAGCAGGATGTCGCACAGCATCGCCAGCTCGCAGCCGCCGCCCAGCGCGAACCCGGCCACCGCCGCCACGACCGGCTTGCGCAGCGCGCCGAGCCGGTCCCAGGGGCCCAGCCAGTCGTCCAGGTAGACGTCCGGGAACCGGTTGCCCTGCATCTCCTTGATGTCGGCGCCGGCCGCGAACGCCTTCTCCGAGCCGGTGATCACCAGACAGCCGATCTCCGGGTCCCGGTCGAAGGCGGTGGCGGCCGCGACCACCTCGTTCATCAGCTGGGTGTTCAACGCGTTGAGTGCCTTCGGCCGGTTGAGCGTGATCAGCCCCACCCGGCCCTTGCGCTCGACCAGGATCGTCTCGTAGGTCTCGGTCTCGGTCATCGCCGTTGACTCCCATTCCGCTGCTCGGCGCCGCGCGGGCGCGCCCTGACCATCCAACGATCTACGACGCGCCCCGCCTCGCGCCAGTCTTGGTATGCGAGACGGTCGTCACGGGCCCGGCTCCTTCGCTGCGGAGCCGGGGCCCAGGGCTCCGGACGCGGGGAGTCAGGGGTCAGAAGCGGACCCCGTAGCGCTCGGCCGCCTGCCGGACGGTCTCCGCCTTGACCTCGCCCCGGCGCGCCAGCGCGGCCAGCGCCGCCACCGCGACCGACTGGGCGTCCACGCCGAAGTGCCGCCGCGCCGCGTCCCGGCTGTCGGAGAGGCCGAAGCCGTCCGTGCCCAGCGACGTCCAGTCCTGCTCCACCCACGGGCGGATCTGGTCCGGTACCGCGCGCATCCAGTCGCTGACCGCCAGCACCGGCCCGGGCGCCCCTGCCAGTGCCCGCGTCACGTAGGGGACGCGCGCCGCCGCGCCCGTACCGGCCGCCGCCTGCGCCAGGTTGGCCGCGTCGCAGTCCAGCGCCTCCCGGCGCAGCTCCGTCCAGGAGGGTGCCGACCAGACGTCCGCCGCCACGCCCCAGTCCTCGCCGAGCAGTTGCTGGGCGGCGAGCGCCCAGCGCACGGCGGTGCCCGAGGCGAGCAGCTGGAGCCGCGGGGCGTCGCCGCCCGGCGAGGGCTCCGCCTGGCGGTAGCGGTACAGCCCGCGCAGGATGCCGTCGGTGACGTCAGCGACGGCAGTAACGTCGGTGACATCCGTGCCGGTCGGCAGCGGCGGCTGTGGCAGCGCCTCGTTGTAGACGGTCAGGTAGTAGAACACGTCCTCGCCGTACGGGTGTTGGGGGCTGCTGCCGTACATCCGGCGCAGGCCCTCGCGGACGATCACCGCGACCTCGTACCCGAAGGCGGGGTCGTAGGACAGCGCCGCCGGGTTGGTGGAGGCGATCAACTGCGAGTGGCCGTCGGCGTGTTGCAGGCCCTCGCCGGTCATCGTGGTGCGTCCGGCGGTGGCGCCGATCAGGAAGCCTCGGCCCAACTGGTCGGCCAGGGCCCACATCTGGTCGGCGGTGCGCTGCCAGCCGAACATCGAGTAGAAGATGTAGAACGGGATCACCGGCTCGCCGTGGGTGGCGTACGCGGTCGCGGCGGCGGTCAGCGAGGCCATCGAACCGGCCTCCGTGATGCCCTCGTTGAGGATCTGGCCGGTCGCCGACTCCTTGTAGTGGAGCAGCTGGTCGCGGTCGACCGGGTCGTAGGTCTGCCCCAGCGGCGAGTAGATGCCGGCGCTCGGGAAGAGCGACTCCATGCCGAAGGTGCGCGCCTCGTCCGGGACGATCGGGACCCAGCGGCGGCCGGTGGCCTTGTCCCGCATCAGGTCCTTGACCAGCCGGACGAACGCCATGGTGGTCGCGATCTCCTGCGTGCCGGAGCCCTTGAGCAGCGTCTCGAAGGGTTTCGCGGGCAGCTCGGGCAGCGGGGTGAAGCGCACCCGGCGGGCGGGCGCGGGGCCGCCCAGCGCGGCGCGCCGCTCCCGGAGGTAGCGGGCCTCCGGGGAGTCCGGGCCCGGGTGCGCGTACGGGACCAGCTCGCCGGTCAGGGCACTGTCGGGAATGGGGAGTTCGAGCAGGTCGCGCATCGCCCGGAACTCCGCCCCGGAGAGCTTCTTCATCTGGTGGTTGGCGTTGCGGGCCTCGAAGCCGCGGCCGAGCGTCCAGCCCTTGACCGTCTGCACCAGCACCACCGTGGGGGCGCCCCGGTGCTCCAGCGCCGCCCGGTAGGCGGCGTACACCTTGCGCGGTTCGTGTCCGGCCCGGGAGGTCGCGACGATCTCCAACAGCCGCTGGTCGTCCACGGTTTCGGCGATTGCCCGGAGTTCGGGCGAGGCCTGGAACAGGTGCTCGCGGACGTAGCGGGCGTCGGAGGCGGCGTAGGTCTGGAACTGTCCGTCCGGCACCGTGCCGAGCCGGCGCACCAGCGCGCCCGTGGTGTCGCGGGCCAGGAGGTCGTCCCAGGCTTCGCCCCACAGCGACTTGACGACGTTCCAGCCGGCGGCGCGGAACTGGCGCTCCAGCTCCTGGGCGATCTTGCCGTTGCCGCGCACCGGTCCGTCCAGGCGCTGGAGGTTGCAGTTGACCACGAAGGTGAGGTTGTCCAGCCCCTCGCGGGCGGCGAGGGCGAGCGCGGCGGTCGACTCCGGCTCGTCCATCTCCCCGTCGCCGAGGAACGCCCAGACGTGCGAGCCGGACGTGTCCTTGATGCCGCGCGCGGTCAAGTACCGGTTGAACCGGGCCTGGTGGATGGCCGACAGCGGTCCGAGGCCCATGGACACGGTCGGGAACTCCCAGAACCACGGCAGCCGGCGCGGGTGCGGGTACGAGGGCAGGCCGTCGCCGCCGGCCTCCTGCCGGAAGCGGTCCAACTGGGCCTCGCCGATGCGCCCTTCGAGGAAGGCGCGGGCGTAGACGCCGGGCGCGGCGTGGCCCTGGACGTACAGCTGGTCGCCGGAGCCGTCGGCCTCCTTGCCGCGGAAGAAGTGCTGGAAGCCGACCTCGTACAGCCAGGCGGCGGACGCGTACGTGGCCATGTGCCCGCCGAGGCCGCCGCGGTGGTTGCCCCTGGTCACCATGGCGGCGGCGTTCCAGCGGTTCCAGGCGGTGATCCGCCGCTCCATCGCCTCGTCGCCGGGGAACTCGGGCTCGGCGCCGGTCGGGATGGTGTTGACGTACGGGGTGTCCAGGAGCGGCGGGACGTCGAGCCGGCGCAGTTCGGCGTGTTCGACGAGGCGGCGCAGCAGGTGGGCGGCGCGGTGCGCTCCGCCGAAGTCGCGGGCGGCGTCCAGGGAGGCGCGCCACTCCGCGACCTCTTCGGGGTCGTGGTCGGGAAGCTGGTCGAGCTGGGACACGGATGGTTCCCCTTTGCCGGTGCTTCAGAGTGCCGATTCCGGGATGCGGAATGGCATTTCTCTCCATGGAAGGTCTCTATGGACGGTAGGGAGTGGTCCGGCGACGCGTCAACCGCTACTGGAGGGTAATGTGAGCGATGATCGATCATCTTGGTGCGAACCATGGTGCCGCACCGGGACCCCGCCCGGATCCGCTCAGGCGGAGCGGTCGGCGTACTCCAGGACGTGTTCCGCCAACAGCCGCCCGACCTCCGGATCCCGCCGCCGGAAGGCCTCGATCAGCGGAGCGTGGTCGGCCGCGTTCTCGTGCAGCTCCGGGCGGACCCGGTGCAGCGACAGCACCGTCCACACCTCCACGCCCAGCCCCTCCCAGGTCCGCAGCAGTGCCCCGTTGCCGGCGGCGGCCACGATCTCGCGGTGGAAGGCCACGCCGTGCCGGGCCTGCCCGAGCGCGTCACCCGCCCCGGCCGCCGCCGCCATCCGTTCCGCGTGCCGCTCCAGGGCGGCGGTGTCCCCGGCCAGGCGGACGACCGCCGCCTCGGCGGCCAGCCGCTCCAGCGCGGCCCGCACCTGGTAGACCTCCCGCAGTTCGGCCGGGCTGATCTCGCGCACCCGCACGCCCCGGTTGGGCTCGGCGTCGAGCAGCCCGAGCGACTGCAGTGAGCGCAGCGCCTCGCGCACCGGCGCCTGGCTGACGTTCAACTCGGCGGCTAGGCGCCGTTCCACGATCCGGTCGCCGGGCTGCCAGCGCCCGTTCAGCAGGCCCTCCAGCAGCAGTCCGCGCACCTGCTCGCCGAGCGGCACCCGGGACAGCGGGTCGGCGTCCCCGGCGGGCGGCAGCGGGATCGGGCGGGTCATGCGGGCTCCTTGATCGTGGTTCACGACTCGTGGTTCACGACTCGTGGTTCACGACTCGTGGTTCACGACTCGTGGTTCATGGCGCGTGGTGATGCGGGGCCGCGGCGCAGCCCGGTCAGGCCAGGCCCAACTCGTCGCCCACGCGCGGGGCGAGGAAGCGGGCGACGTCCGCCTCCCCGACCTCGGCGAGCGCGGCCGGGGACCAGCGCGGGGTGCGGTCCTTGTCGATCACCTGGGCGCGGATGCCCTCGACCAGGTCAGGCCCGCTCAGCGCGGCGCAGGAGACGCGGTACTCCTGGTCGAGCACGGCCTCCAAGGAGGGGAGCGTGCGGGCCCGGCGCAGTGCGGCGAGGGTCACCGTGACGGCCGTGGGGGAGTTGCCGAGGACCAGCTCCGCGGCCTCCTTCGCCTCCGCCACGCCGGAGTTCAGCAGTCGTTCGACGATCTCCTCGACGGTGTCGGCCGTGTAGCAGGCGTCGATCCAGCCTCGCTGCTCCGCGAGCGCGGACCCTGGCGCGGGCTCGGCGTGCGAGGCGACGGCGGCGGCGGGGGCGGGGCTCTCGGCCAGGGCGTCGAGCAGCGCCGCGATCCGTGTCGAGGGGACGAAGTGGTCGGCGAACCCGCACAGCAGCGCGTCACCGGGGCCCATCGAGGCCGAGGTGAGTCCGAGGTGGGTGCCCAACTCGCCCGGGGCGAGCGCGAGCAGTCGACTGCCGCCGACGTCCGGGACCAGCCCGATCCGGGTCTCGGGCATCGCGACGGTGGAACGTTCGGTGACGATCCGGAGCGCGCCGTGGGCGGACAGGCCGATGCCGCCGCCCATGGTGATGCCGTCCATCACCGCGACGTACGGCTTCGGGTAGTGGGCGATCAGCGCGTTCAGCCGGTACTCGTCGCGGAAGAAGGCCCGGGCGCCGGCCCCGCCGGCCTTGGCGTCGTCGTGCAGTGCGCGGAGGTCGGCCCCGGCGCAGAGGCCGCGCTCGCCGGCGCCGGTCAGGACGACGGTGCGCACCCGGTCGTCCGCGGCCCACTCGGTCAGCGTCGCGTGGACGGTGGTGATCATGCCGTGGGTCAGCGAGTTGAGCGCCCGCGGCCGGTTCAGCACGATCCGCCCGGCCCCGCCGTCCAGGGAGACCTGGACCTCCGCCACCTCTGCGTTCATCGGGTCCGTTCCCGTCGTTCGGTCGTTCGGTCGTTCCTCGGTCTTGACGACTCCTGTCGTCCACCGTACCGGGGCGACGCGGAGCCGTGATCACCCGACCGGGCAGCGGGCCGTCCTCACGGCGGACCGGCGGACCGTCCTCACGGCGGACCGGCCGGCTGGGCCCGGTTCGGGTCCCTACGGCCAGGCGCGCAGGGCGAGTTCGGCGGTCCGGGCCAGGTCGGCGGCGGTGGCGCCGTCCCGGGCCTGCTGCGACATGCCCTGGATGACCGTGCCGAAGTAGCCGGCCAGCGCGTGCGGGTCGGCGTCGGGCGGGAGTTCGCCGTCCGCCTGGGCCGTGCGCAGCCTGGTCTCGAAGACGTGGAGGTTGCGGTTGCGCAGGTCACGCAGGTGGGCCTGGACCTCGGCGTCCTGCGGGGAGACGTTGGTGGCGGCGCTGATCACCAGGCAGCCGGCCGGGTGCGAGGGGTCGGGGTAGATGGCCGCCGCCTCCCGCAGGATCCGGGCGAAGGCCGCGTACGCGCTGGTCTCCTCGCGCAGGGCGGCCCCCGCGAACGCGCCGACGGGGGAGTGCCCGTAGTGGCGGACGACCTCCTCGAAGAGCGAGCGCTTGTCGCCGAACGCGGCGTAGAGGCTGCCGGGCCGGATGCCCATGGCGGTGGTCAGGTCGGTGACGGAGGTGGCCTCGTAGCCGCGTTCCCAGAACAGCCGGGTCGCCGCCGTCAGCGCCTCGTCCCGGTCGAAGGTCGGCGGTCGTCCGCGTCGGGGCCGCGTCGGGTTCTCGGTCATGCCGGAATTTTAGAACACCCGCTCAACAAGTGTGTTAGCTTCTTTCTTGAGTGAGCACTCAACAAATGTGGTGGGCGAAGCAGGAAGGGGCTCAGTCATGGGCACGCAGGCACTCAAGGGCAAGACCGCGCTGGTCACCGGGGGTAGCAGGGGGATCGGCCGGGCGATCGCCCGCAGGCTCGGCCGCGACGGCGCCACCGTCGCCGTCGGCTACGCCCGCGATCAGGAGGCGGCGGGCGAGGTCGTCGCGGGCATCCGCGCCGACGGCGGCCGGGCCTTCGCGCTGCACGCCGAACTCGGCCGGCACGGGGACGCGGCCGCGCTGTGGGAGGCGTTCGATGCCGGGATCGGCGCGCACGCGCCCGACGGCGGCGTCGACATCATCGTGAACAACGCCGGGATCGGGCGCAGTGCCGACCTCGCCGCGCTCACCGAGGAGGGCTTCGACGAGGTCTTCGCCGTCAACGTCCGCGCGCCGTTCTTCGTCGTCCAGCACGGCCTGCACCGGATGCGCGACGGCGGCCGGATCATCAACGTCTCCAGTGGCGCGGCCCGCCTCGCCATGCCGGAGATCATCGCCTACGGCGCGACCAAGGGGGCGCTCGACACCTTCACCCTCAACCTCGCCAAGCAGCTCGGCCCGCGCGGGATCACCGCCAACTCGGTCGCGCCGGGTGTCGTCGACACCGACGTCAACGCCGGCTGGCTGCGCGGCAACACGGAGGCGGAGGCCCATGCGGCCTCGCTCGCGGCCCTCGGCCGGGTCGGGCAGCCGGAGGACATCGCGGACATCGTCGCCTTCCTCGCCTCGGACGACGCCCGCTGGGTCACCGGCCGGGTCATCGACGCCACCGGAGGGGCGGGCCTGTAGGCGTGGTGCGTTCGGCGCGGGGGGAGTTCGGGGAGGGGGCGGGGGTAACGGATAGCAGCTGACAGATGATGAAATCTGTCAGCTGTTATCTGTCGTCTGTTATCTGTTTGCCGTCAGTTGTCGGCCGGCGGCTGCGGGCCCGCTACGGCTGGACCCGCCCCGTCACCTCGCCGAACCCGATGACGGCGCCCTCCGGCCCCGGCGCGGTGGCGGTGATGGTGACCTCGTCGCCGTCCTCCAGGAACGTCCGGGTGGTGCCGTCCGGGAGCTTCAGCGGCTCCTCGCCGTTCCACGTCAGCTCGATCAGCGCGCCGCGGGTTTCCGGCTCCGGCCCGCTGACGGTGCCCGAGGCGAACAGGTCGCCGGTGCGCAGCGAGGCACCGTTGACCGTCATGTGGGTGAGCTGCTGCTGCGCCGTCCAGTACATCGAGGCGAACGGCGGCCGGGACACCAGGTGCCCGTTCAGCCGGACTTCCAGCGCCAGGTCCAGTCCCCACGGCTCGCCGTCGCGGTCGTCCAGGTACGCCAGCGGCTCGACGTCGCGCTCGGGCGGCGCGACCCGGGCATGCTGCAGGGCGTCCAGCGGGACGATCCACGGGGAGACGGAGGTGGTGAAGGACTTGCCGAGGAACGGGCCGAGCGGCACGTACTCCCAGGCCTGGATGTCGCGCGCGGACCAGTCGTTGACCAGGCAGACGCCGAACACGTGCTCGCGGAAGTCGTCCAGGACGACCGGCCGGCCCAGCTCGGACGGGGTGCCGACGACGAAGCCGACCTCCGCCTCGATGTCCAGCCTCCGGGTCGGCCCGAACGACGGCGCCGGGTCGGCGGGCGCCTTGCGCTGCCCGTGGGGCCGCACCACCGGGGTGCCGGAGACGACCACCGTGCCGGCCCGCCCGTGGTAACCGATGGGCAGGTGCTTCCAGTTGGGGGTGAGCGGCTCCGAGCCCGGGCGGAAGATCCGGCCCAGGTTGGTGGCGTGGTGCTCGGAGGCGTAGAAGTCGACGTAGTCGGCGACCTCGAACGGCAGGTGCAGCTGGACCTCGCCCGCCGGCAGCAGCGCAGGCGACAGCGCCTCGCGGTAGGACTCGTCCGTCAGCCATCGGGTGAGGTCGGCCCGGACCTGCGTCCAGGTCGAACGCCCTGCCGCCAGCAGCGGGTTGAGCGAGTCCGCGGCCAGCAGCACGGACGGCGCCCCGGCGGCCCGGGCGGCCGCCGCGGCGTCCAGCACGAAGTCCCCGACGCGCACGCCGATCCGGCGCCGGCCGGGCTGGTCGGCGGCGGTGAACACGCCGTACGGCAGGTTGTGCACGCCGAACGGCGAGTCCTGGGCGCTGGCGAGCCAGCTGCGGGGGGTGGTGCTCAACGGTCCTCCTGGGGCTGTGACGTGGACGGCAGCAGGCCGAGCGCGGCCAGGTCGTCCAGGGGCTCGGCGATGCTGCACGTGCCGAACGCGGTGAACGAGTTCCGGATCACCGTAACCTGACGGTCGGTCAGTGCATGGGCGGCCTTGGCCAGCGCCGCGCCGTCGCGCTCCGCCAGTATCGCCGCTGCTGCGGCCCGGTCGGTCTCCTGCGCGGCCAGCAGCACGTTGAGGAAGCCGTGGTGCTCGAAGCCGGTGGCCGGGTCGGTGTGCCGGACGGCGTTGTGCAGTCCGGCGGTGCACTTGTACGGCAGTCCGCGCAGGGCGCAGCCGGTGAGGAAGGCGGCTAGCTCCTCCTCGTCCGGGAACGCCTCGGCCACCACCCCGCCGGTGCGGAACTTCGCCCGGTAGGGGCTGTCGACGAGCACGTCCAGCACCTCGTCCAGGCCGTCGCCGCGCAGGAGTTCGCGCGGCAGCTCGACGGCGGCCGGGACGTCCGGCGGCAGCAGCCGGTCCAGGGCGGCGACCGCCTCGGCGGCGTCCCGGACGGCGAGTTCGACGCCGACCACCTCGAAGGGTGCGGCGGCGGCGAGCGCCGGGCCGAGCTCGGCACTGCCCCCCGGCAGTACGAGCCCGACCCTGAGCGGCGCGCCGCCCGAAGCCGCCGCGGCCAACTCGCCCAGCCGGCCCGCCCCGCACAGGAGCGGACCGACCGCCTCGGCGTACCAGGCCGCGCGGTGCCCGCGGTGCGCGGGCACCGCCTCGGCGACCGGCAGGTTCCCCGGGGGGAACACCGCGGCGTCGTCGAAGAGCCCGTGGAACAGCTCGGGGATCGCCCCGGGGCCCGTCCGGTTGGTCACGGCGGACGAGGCGGCGCTCATCGCCCGGGCCCCCGACCGGCCCAGGTCCAGGCGTAGTTGCCGTCCTCGCCGGCCCGGCCGCCCTCGCCGAGCTCCAGCGGGCGGAACGTGTCCACCATGACGGCGAGTTCGTCGAAGAACTCCACGCCGATGCTGCGCTCGTACGCGCCCGGCTGCGGCCCGTGGGTGTGCCCGCCGGGGTGCAGCGAGATCGAGCCCTGGCCGATGCCCGAGCCCTTGCGGGCCGCGTAGTCGCCGCCGCAGTAGAACATGACCTCGTCGCTGTCCACGTTGGCGTGGTAGTACGGCACCGGGATCGACAGCGGGTGGTAATCCACCTTGCGGGGAACGAAGTTGCAGATCACGAAGCCGTTGCCCTCGAACACCTGGTGGGCCGGCGGCGGCTGGTGGACCCGGCCGGTGATCGGTTCGAAGTCCCGGATGTTGAAGGCGTACGGGTACAGGCAGCCGTCCCAGCCGACCACGTCGAAGGGGTGGTGCGGCACGGTGTAGCGGGTGCCCGAGACACCGTTCGGGCCGCGGTGCTTGACCAGCACGTCGACGTCTCCGGAGGCGTCTCCAGCGGCATCCCCGTCGGCGTCGACGACCAGCGGGCCGACCGGGCCGCGGAAGTCCCGCTCGCAGTACGGCGCGTGCTCCAGCAGCTGCCCGTACTTGGAGAGGTAGCGCTTGGCCGGGGTGATGTGGCTGTTCGCCTCGATGCAGTACGCGCGCAGCGGTTCGTCCCCGGCCGGCACCCAGCGGTGGGTGGTGGCGCGCGGGATGATCACGTAGTCGCCCTGGCCGACCTCGATCGAGCCGAAGACCGTCTCGACCGTGCCGGAGCCGGACTCCACGTACACGCACTCGTCACCGAGCCCGTTGCGGTACAGCTCGCTCGGGGCCCCGGCGGCGACGTACGAGATCCGCACGTCGCCGTTGCCGAGGACCAGGCGGCGGCTGCCGACGACGTCCGCGGACTTCCATTCCTGGTCCGCGAACAGCTCGTGCAGCTTGAGGTGGCGGGGGAGCAGGGGGTGGTTGGGCACCGTGGACTGGTCCGGCAGCTCCCACGGCACCGCGTTCACCACGGCCGAGGGGATACCCCGGTGGTAGAGCAGCGAGGAGTCCGACGAGAACCCCTCCTCGCCCATCAACTCCTCGTAGTACAGCCCGCCTTCGGGTGTGCGGTGCTGGGTGTGCCGCTTGGGCGGGATGCTGCCCAGCTGCCGGTAGTACGCCATCTCCCTGCTCCTCCTCGACCGTGCTCAGCCGACCGTCCTCACGGTACGCCCGACCGTGCTCAGAGTTCCCCGGTGCTCAGAGCTTCTCAGTGTTCAGAGCTGCTCAGCGCCCGGGGTTCCCCCCGTGTTCAGGACTCCCCGTGCTCAGGGCTCCCCGGCACTCACAGGTTGCCGCGGGCGTCCTGCTCGCGCTCGATCGCCTCGAACAGCGCCTTGAAGTTGCCCTTGCCGAAGCCCAGCGAACCGTGCCGCTCGATGAACTCGTAGAAGACGGTGGGGCGGTCGCCGATCGGCTTGGTGAAGATCTGCAGCAGGTAGCCGTCCTCGTCGCGGTCGACCAGGATGCCGCGCGACTTCAGCTCGTTGATGTCCACCCGCACCTTGCCGATCCGGGCGCGCAGCTCCGGGTCGTCGTAGTACGAGTCGGGGGTGTTGAGGAACTCCACGCCGCGCGAGCGCAGCACGTCGACGGTGGTGAGGATGTCGTTGGTGGCGAGCGCCATGTGCTGGCAGCCGGGGCCGGTGTAGAACTCCAGGTACTCGTCGATCTGCGACCGCTTCTTGGCGATGGCCGGCTCGTTGAGCGGGAACTTCACCCGGTGGTTGCCGCTGGCGACGACCTTGGACATCAGGGCGGAGTAGTCGGTGGCGATGTCGTCGCCGACGAACTCGGCCATGTTCACGAAGCCCATGACCCGGTTGTAGAACGACACCCACTCGTCCATCCGGCCCAGCTCGACGTTGCCGACGGCGTGGTCGAGGGCCTGGAACAGGCGCTTGGGCGAGCCCTCCGGGTGCTGGACCTTGCTCTGCGCGGTGATGTACCCCGGCAGGTAGGGGCCGTGGTAGCGGGAGCGGTCGATCAGGGTGTGGCGGGTCTCGCCGTAGGTGGCGATGGCCGCGCGGCGCACGGTGCCGTTCTCGTCGGAGACGTCGTTCGGCTCCTCCAGGACGGTCGCGCCGGTCGCGCGGGCGTGCGCGATGCACTTGTCGACGTCCGGGACCTCCAGGGCCAGGTCGACGACGCCGTCGCCGTGGCGGCGGTGGTGGTCCAGCAGCGGGCTGTCCGGCAGCACCCCGCCCTTGATCACGAAGCGGCAGGAGCCGGAGCGGAGCACGAAGGCCTTGCGGTCGCGACGGCCGGTCTCCGGGCCGGAGTAGGCGACCAGCTCCATGCCGAACACGGCCTGGTAGAACTGGGCCGTCTGGGTGGCGTTGCCGACCACGAAGACGACCGCGTCCTGCGCGGTGACCGGGAACGGGTCGGTGGCCGGGTCGTGCTCGACGAGGCCGACGAGGCGGCGCAGCTGGTCGGCGTCGAGGCCGGCCTCGCGCTCCTCGGGGGTCAGCTCAAGGGCGTGGGACTGCGGGGTCATCGGTCGTTCCTCCACTTTTGGCCTCGGCTCTGAGGCGTCCGCTTGAGGCGGCCGCGCCGCGAACGGGTGGGCGGTGCGGCTGGCGGAGAGCTTGCTCCTGTCCGGGTGGCTGGGCAACAGGTCGGGATTTCACTGTTCAATGTGTACAAGCTGATCAGGAAATCCCGCATTCAGCTGCGCAAAATGTGCTGCCGGTCGAGGCCGGTTCACGGGGTCCGCGACACCGGCTCCTGGACGGTCCCGGGCGGTGCGAGGTGGCGCAGGAACCAGGCCCCGGCGAGCTCGGCGACCTGGTCCAACGTGCCCGGCTCCTCGAACAGATGGCCCGCACCCGGCACCACCGCCAGTTCGCTCACGCAGTGCAGCCGGGCCCGGGCCCGCCGGTTCAGGTCGATCACGGTGGTGTCCAGGCCGCCGACCACGAGCAGCGTCGGGGCGCTCACCCGGTCCAGGACGTCGGGACCGGCGAGGTCGGGGCGCCCGCCGCGGGAGACCACCGCGCCGACGGCGGGCCCGAGCGAGGTGGCGGTGTGCAGGGCGGCGGCGGTGTGCAGCGCGGCCGCGGCGCCGGTGCTGGCGCCGAAGAGGCCGAGCGGCAGGCCGCGGGTCTCCTCCAGCCGGCCCAGCTCCTCGGCGACGGCGGTCAGCCGGTCACCGAGCAGACCGACGTCGAACACCTTGCGGCGGTCCGGCTCCTCCGCCTCGGTGAGCAGGTCGAACAGCAGCGTGGCCAGCCCGGAGCGGTTCAGGTACCGGGCGACGTGCCGGTTGCGCGGGCTGCGCCGGCCGCTGCCGCTGCCGTGCGCGAAGAGCACGATGCCGCTCGGTGCGGCGGGGACGGTCAGCCGGCCGGCGAGGCGCACACCGGCGGCGCGCAGGACCAGCTCGCGGTCCACGCCCACCGGCCCTGGCACGCGCCCGCCCGCGGCCTCGGCGAGCAGCCGCAGGACCTCCTCGTCGCCGGTCTGCGCGAAGTCCCCGTAGAACTCGCCGATCGAGAAGAACGGCGACGGCGTACCGACGCAGACCAGCTCGTCGGCGACCTCGGACAGGCGCTGCGTCCAGTCCGCCGGGGCCACCGGGACGGCGAGCACCACCCGGGCCGCGCCCCGGGCCCGGACGATCCGGCAGGCGGCCCGGGCGGTGGAGCCGGTGGCGACGCCGTCGTCCACCACGATCACCGTGCGGCCGCGCAGGTCGGCGGGCGGGCGGCCGCCCCGGTAGCGGCGGGCCCGGCGCTCCAACTCGGTGCGCTCGCGCCGCTCCACGGCGGCCAGCTGGTCGTCGCCGACCCCGGCCAGCCGGATGACCTGCTCGTTCAGCACCCGGACGCCGTCCTCGCCGATCGCCCCCATGCCCAGCTCGGGTTGGTAGGGCACGCCGAGCTTGCGGATCACGCAGATGTCCAGCGGCGCGCCGAGCGCGGCCGCCACCTCGGCGGCCACCGGAACCCCGCCCCTGGGCAGGGCCACCACCACGGTGTCGGCGCCGCCCAAGTGGCCCACGCGGGCGGCCAGCCGCCGGCCCGCGTCGGTCCGGTCGGTGAAGTGGGTCCCGGTGCCGTGCATGACGCGCCCTCCGTGTTCCACGGTACGTCCGGGCGGCGTCGGGCGGGGCACCGAGGGCGCGGGCCTGGGGTGCGGGCCGGGGGGCCGAGGGCGCGGCCCGTGCCCCAGGCCCGCACCCTCGGGCTCGTTCCTCGTTCTGCGCGGCGGCTACGGCCGCATCTCGTACGCGCCCGACAGCTCCTCGACCCGGGCCCACACGGCGGCGGCCCGCTCCGCGTTGGCGACCGGCCGGCGCACGTTCGCCAACGCCCAGGCGGCCTGCTCCGGGGTCGTCGAGGCCTTGCCGTGCAGCTCGGTCGCGTGCGCGGAGAAGTCGCGGACCAGCGCGTCGAAGATCTGGTCCAGGACGTCCTCGTCCAGGCCGGTCAGCTCCGCCTGCTCCAGCACCAGCTGGCCGTAGACGATCAGTGCGAACAGCTGGCCGATCTCCAGCAGGAAGTCCAGGTCCGCCTGCTGCTCCTTGCTCGGTGCGTGGCTGAGGAGCAACTCGCAGAAGCCGTCGGCCTGTTCGCGGAATCGGGCGACGTTCGGCAGCTGGGTGTGGCGGTCGTACGCGGTGCGCCAGTCGTGGAAACGGATCGCGCCGAGGCCGCGTGCCGCACCCTGGCGGAACAGGAAGGCGTCATCGGTGGCGTCCAGCCGGGTCGGCACCGGGGCGTAGTCGCTCGGGGCGAACAGGTAGTTGCCCATGAACTTGAGGATCAGCGCCAGGTTGACGTGGACGGTGCCCTCCAGCTTCGGCAGGCCGCGGATGTCCTTCGCCGCCTTGTCGAAGTAGGTGTCCGCCTCGAAGCCCTTGGCCGCGATGACGTCCCACATCAGGTCGATGACCTTCTCGCCCTCGGTGGTGACCTTCATCTTGGTCATCGGGTTGAACAGCAGGTAGCGGCGGTCCTCGGGGGAGGCGGTGCGGAAGTAGTCCACGGCCCGCGCACTGAACATCTTCATCGCCACCAGGCGGGCGTACGCGTCGGTCAACTCCCGCCGCACGTGGGGGAAGTCGGTGACCTTCCGGCCGTACAGTACCCGGTTGTGGGCGTGCGTGACGGCCTCGTACATCGCGTGCTCGCAGATGCCGACCGAGGCCGTGCAGAGGTTGAACTTGCCGACGTTGACGGTGTTCAGCGCGGCGTCGAAGGCGGCCTGCCCGGTGTGCAGCACGTCCTCGGCGCGCACCGGATAGCCCTCCAGCCGGAACTCGCTGACGTACATCTGGGCGTTCACGACGTTCTTGACCAGGTGGTACGCGTCGTGGCGGCTGTCGGCGGCGAAGAAGACGTAGCCCTCGGGGCCCTCGACGTCGGAGCGGCGGCCGAACACCGAGACCAGGCCGGCCACGTTGCCGTTGCCGATGTAGTACTTGGAGCCGGTCGCGGTGAAACCGCCCTCGCCGTCCGGGGTGAGGATCATGTCGGTGGAGTAGATGTCGGCGCCGTGGGTGCGCTCGGAGAGCCCGAACGCCATGACGTGACCCTCCGTCAGGAGCTTGGCGGCGCGGGCCCGGACGGCCTCGTTCTTGCTCTGCCAGACCGGCCCGAGGCCGAGGATGGTGACCTGCCAGGTGTACCAGTAGCCGAGACCGTAGAAGCCCAGGATCTCGTTCAGTTCGGTGATCCGGGAGGTGTCCCAGCGCTTGCCCGGGTCGGCCGCGGACGGGGTCAGGAACTCCGCGAACAGGCCCTCCGCGGCGGCGAATTCGAGGAAGTCGGCGTACCAGGTGCGGTCGACGTAGGTGTCGATCAGCGCCTTCTTGCCGCGGGACTCGAACCAGTCCACGGTCGCGCGCAGCAGCCGGCGGGTCGGCTCGTCGAACTGCGCGGGGTCGTACGTACGCGGGTTGAAGAGCATCACGGGCTCCCGGGGGTCGAGGGTGAGGGGCGGCGGGTGGTGGCTGCTGGGTGGCGGCGAACAGCGAACAGCGAACAGATAACAGATGACAACTAACAGATTTCAGATTCTGTTATCTGTTACCTGTTGTCTGTCACCCGCGGCGAGGCGGTGCAGGGTGGCGAGCACGTCGTCGAGCCAGGCGAGGGTCATCCGCTCGTACTCGATGCCGCCGCGCAGCACCACGTGCTGGAGCTCCTGCCGGGTGTCGAGCGCGGTGAGGTCGGGGAAGTCGCGCTGCTCGCCGTGCAGGTAGCGGGCGAGCAGGGCGGCGTGGCCCTCGCGGTGCCGTTCGACCTCGGAGATCAGCGCGGCCGGGTCGTCGAAGGCGGCGGCGCGGATCTTGACCGCGAGCTCGTGTCGGACGGACTCCGGCTCGACCGGTTCGCGCAGCCAGTCGGCGAGCACGGCCCGTCCGGCGTCGGCCGCCGAGTAGACCTTCTTGTCCGGCCGGCCGTCCTGGGCGACCTCCTCGGCGGCGACCCAGCCGTCGGCCTCCATCCGCCGCAGCACCTTGTAGATCTGCTGGTGGGTGGCGGTCCAGAAGCGCCCGATGGAGCGGTCGAAGCGCCGGGCCAGTTCGTAGCCCGAGCCCGGCTGCTCCAGCAGTGAGACGAGGATCGCGTGCTCCAGTGCCATGTCCCGCATCCTGCTATGCAACGAATTGCATAGGCAATGGGGGTCCGGAGTGGTGAGACGCAGGTCACCGGCGTGATCGGATGGTTATCGATCATTTGTGGCCAAAGGGCGCAAATCATCGGATAAGCGCCAGAATGGGTACGGGGCAAGAGCCCTCCATGTTCCGAACCATAGGAGGTGGTATCGGTGTCTACCCAGATTCCGATGGGCATGGAGCATCACCCGGACATCGTCGAACTCCGGGAGCACTACGAGCGGATCACCTCGACCCCGCGCGCCCAGGCCACGGAGGCCCTGGCCGTGCTGGCCGGCCTGTTCCTGGCGGCATCGCCATGGATCGTCGGCTTCACCGCCTTCAACACGCTGACCGTGACCTGCCTGATCGTCGGCCTGGCCTACTGCGTGCTGATGGCGGGATACGGGTCGGCCTACGAGCGCACCCACGCGAGGGCCTGGGCGGCCACCGTGCTCGGCGCGTGGACGATCGTCTCTCCCTGGCTCGTCTCCGGATCGGCCGCGCAGGGCAGGAACATCGTCACCTGCGTCATCGTCGGTGCCGTGATGTTCCTGCTCGGTCTCGCGGCGATCTCGATGGCCACGATCACGGCGAACGGAGCAGCGATGCGGCTCGGCCGGGCCGGCCGCGCCAAGGGCTGACGTCACTGACAGTCCGCGTCCGGGGCGTGGAGGGCCGAACCGTCCTCCGCGCCCCGGCGCACGTCGTCAGGGAGCCGCGGCCGTCATGGGCGGGTCGTTGGCCGTCATGGGCGGGTGGGTGGCCGTCACGGGCGGGTCATCCGCAGGACGTCCAGCGCCTCGTCGAGCTGTTCCCGGGTGAGCTTGCCCTGTTCCACGTAGCCGTGCTCCAGCACGACCTGTCGGATCGTCTTCCGCTCGGCCAGCGCCTGCTTGGCGACCTTCGCCGCCTCCTCGTACCCGAGGTAGCGGTTCAGCGGGGTGACCACCGAGGGGGAGGACTCCGCGTACTCCCGGGCCCGTTCGACGTTGGCGGTGATGCCGTCCACCGTCCGGTCCGCCAGCAGTCGGGCGCTGTTGGCGAGCAGCCGCACCGACTCCAGCACGTTGCGGGCGAGCACCGGGAGCATCACGTTCAGCTCGAAGTTGCCGCTCGCGCCGGCCAGGGTGACCGTCGCGTCGTTGCCGACCACCTGGGCGGCGACCATCAGCACCACCTCGGGGAGCACCGGGTTCACCTTGCCCGGCATGATCGACGAACCGGGTTGCAGGTCCGGCAGGTTGATCTCGCCGAGGCCGGTGCGCGGGCCCGAGCCCATCCACCGCAGGTCGTTCGCGATCTTCGTGAAGCCGACGGCCACCGTGCGCAGTTGCCCGCTCAGCTCGACCAGGGCGTCGCGGGCGCCCTGCGCCTCGAAGTGGTCCCGGGCCTCGGTCAGCGGCAGGCCGGTGGTGCGGGCGACCTCCTCGATCACCGCCGCCGGGAAGCCCGGCGGGGTGTTGATCCCGGTGCCCACCGCCGTGCCGCCGAGGGGCAGTTCGGCGACCCGGGGGAGCGTCGCCAGCAGCCGCTCCCGCCCGTGCCGCACCTGAGCGGCGTAGCCGCCGAACTCCTGGCCGAGGGTGACCGGCGTGGCGTCCATCAGGTGCGTCCGGCCCGACTTGACCACCTGCGCGAACTCGGCGGCCTTGCGTTCCAGCGCCTCCGCCAGGTGCTCCAGCGCCGGGATCAGGTCGTGCGTGACGGCGGCGGTGGCGGCGATGTGGATCGAGGACGGGAAGACGTCGTTGGACGACTGGCTGGCATTCACGTGGTCGTTCGGGTGGACCGGGCGGCCCAGCCGCTCGGCGGCCAGGGTGGCGATCACCTCGTTGGCGTTCATGTTGGACGAGGTGCCCGAACCGGTCTGGAACACGTCCACCGGGAACTCGTCGTCCCACCGTCCTTCGGCGACCTCCTCGGCCGCCGCCGCGATCGCCGCCGCCGTGTCCTCGTCCAGGACGCCGAGACGGGCGTTCACCCGGGCCGCGGCGGCCTTGATCCCGGCCAGCGCGGCGATGTGCGCGCGCTCCAGCCGCTGTCCGGACACCGGGAAGTTCTCCACCGCCCGCTGCGTCTGCGCCTGCCACTTCGCGGCGGCCGGCACCCGGACCTCGCCCATCGAGTCGTGCTCGACGCGGTACTCCCGCTGGTTCTCCTGCTCGTCACCCATCACGCGCTGCACCTCCTGAACGGGCCGGTGGTCCGGCCCCGAGCGGTCTCCGATCACCACAGCCGCGCGCGGGCCCCGGGTATTTCCGCCCGGCCGCATCCGGTGTTGCAGCCCGGCCACGCTCGCCGTTCCGGCCCGGCCGCATCCACGGTTACGGCCGGGCCGCGCCCGTCGTTGCCGCCGGGTCCGCCCGGCCGCATCCGGTCGTTACCGTCGCGTCCGGTCGTTACCGCCGGGGCAGCTCGGCGCGGACCAGTTCGCCCGGCGCGGTGCCGGCCTGGGCGACCAGGGCGCCGCCCGGCGCCCAGAAGCCGGAGCCGCCCGAGGTCTGCGGCTGCTCGCCGCTCGCCCCGGCGGAAGTGGCCAGCACGGCCCACACCCCGTGGGTGGCGGCGCGGTCGCGGAGGTGCCCGTCCCGGCGGGCGGCCTGCGCGGGCCCCGCGCCGTACAGGGTGGAGGCGACGTAGGCGTCGATGCCGAGCGCGGCGGTCTCCTCGGCGTGCGCGGGATCGGCGGCGTCGGCGCAGATCGCGAGGCCGAACCGCAGGCCGTCCAGTTCCAGGACGGCGGGCCCGTGGCCGGGGGTGAACCGGTCGTGCTCGGCGCCGTGCAGCCGCGTCTTCCGACACACGACGACGGCGCCTTCGCCGGTGACGGCCAGGGTGGCGATGGACTCGCCCCCGTCGGGCTCGGTGACCGGCGCGCCGACCAGGGCGGTCGTGCCGGTCGCGGCGCAGGCGGCGACCAGCGGGGCGAGGCGCGGATCGGCCGGGCCGAGCGCGGGTGCGGCCAGGTCGTAACCGGTCAGGGACAGCTCGGGGAACACCACCAGGCGCGCGGCGGCCTCCCGTACGGCCTGCGCGTGCCGTTCGACGTTCACGGCCACGGTGTCCGGGCGGCCGGCGTCGGCGCAGGCGGGCTGGGCGACGGCCACGGTGACGGTGGCAGTGGGGGTGGTGGTGGCGGCGATCAGGGGTGCGGGCATGGCGGTGGCTCCGGGCACGAGGTGGAAAAGATCAACGTATGCGCAGGTCCGGGCGGTGGACAAGGGTTTCGCGTGGCAGCCGGGACGGAGCCGCCCGGGGCGGACGCACGCACCGCTCCGCGCTGCGCCCGGAGCGGCCGCGGCCCGGAACATGATCACCCGAATGGATGAATAGCTGCGTGGAGTGCTTCAAACTGCCGTACGCCACTTCGTACGCTCCTGCCCAGGCCGGATTCACACCGGCCCCACCCGGATCGCCGCTGCTCGGCATCACTGCTGCTGCTCGGCATCATCGCTGCGCGGCATCACCGCCGCTCGGCGCGGGTGACCGGCTAGTGGGGGCGGACTCATGACGACGACAGGGCGGGGCATGACCGGGGGCACGGAAGACCGCGGGGGGACGGGCCCGGGGACGGAGTCGGGGACGGAGCCGAGGACGGCTCCGGACGCGGTCCCGGACGCGGGGAACGGGCGCGGGAAGGTTCGTGGAAACGCCAGGGGCGGCGGCCTCACCAGGCGGCAGATGCTCGGCGCCTCGGCCGCCCTGGGCGGCGCGGCCTGGCTGCTGCGCGGCACCATCGGCCCGGACAGCGCCGAGGCGGCCACCCCGGTGCCGCCCGGCCTGCCCGCCGGCACCGAGTTGTACCAGCGGGTCTTCCAGAACTGGTCCGGCGAGATCCGCACCGACCAGCTGTGGACCTGCGCGCCCCGCACGCCCGAGGAGGTGCCGGCGCTCGCCGACTGGGCGCACGCCAACGGCTGGCGCCTGCGCGCCACCGGCTACCGGCATACCTGGGCGCCGCTCACCGTCGCCAACGGGACCCCGGACAGCGCCCGCGTCCTGCTCGTGGACACCAGCCGCCACCTCACCGCGATGACCGCCGACTCGCCGACCACCGTCCGGGTCCAGACCGGCGCCACCATGGAGGACCTGCTCGCCCACCTGGCCGGCCGGGGCCTTGGCCTGACCGCGTGCCCGGCACCCGGCGAACTCACCGTCGGCGGGGTGCTCGCCATCGGCGGCCACGGCACCGCCGTACCCGCCGCCCACGAACTCCGGCCGGAGGGGCACGGCTACGGCTCGGTCAGCAACCAGGTCGTCCGGCTCACCGCCGTCGTCCTCGACCCGGCCACCGGCCGCTACACCCTGCGCACCTTCGAGCGCGCGGAGGCCGACAGCGCCGCCTTCCTGGTGCACCTGGGCCGCGCCTTCCTCACCGAGGTCGTGCTGCGGGCCGGCGCGGACCGGCCGCTGCGCTGCGTCAGCCGTCTCGACATCCCTGCCAGCGAACTGTTCGCCCGCCCCGGCACCGGAGGCGGCGGCGGGATCCTGGGCGGCGGCGGGCTCCTGGGTGGCCTGCTCGGCGGTGGCGGCCCGCGCACCCTCGCCGACTTCGTCGAGCGCGACGGCCGGGTCGAGGCGATCTGGTTCGCCTACACCGAGTACCCCTGGCTGAAGACCTGGAGTGTCGCCCCGGCCAAGCCGCTGGGCTCCCTGCCCGTCGACCAGCCCTACAACTACCCCTTCTCGGACAGCATTCCGGAACCGGTCGCCCGGCTCGCCGGCCAGATCCTTGCCGGCGCCTGGGGATCGGCCCCGTTGTTCGGCCAACTCCAGTACCTGATCGCCAAGGTGGCGCTCACCGGCGACCTCACGGACGTCCTCCTCTCCGGCGGACTGCTGCGCGACCTGCTCAGCGGCGACCTGATCACCCACCTGCTCGCCGGTGGCCTGCGCTCCGACCTCTGGGGCCCGTCGCGCAGCCTGCTGCAGTACGTCCGGCCCACCACCCTGCGGGTGACCGCCAACGGTTACGCGGTCCTCGCCAAGCGTGCCGACCTCCAGTGGGTGGTCAGCGAATTCGCCTCCTACTACCGGAAGTTGCTGGCCGACTACCAGGCCCGGGGGGAGTTCCCGGTGAACGGCGCGGTGGAGATCCGGGTCACCGGCGTGGACGACCCGACCTCCTCCGGCGTCCCCGGCGCGCGGCCGCCGCTGCTGTCCGCGCTGCGTCCTCGGGCGGACCGCCCGGAGTGGGACACCGCGATCTGGCTCGACGTCCTGGCCTTCCCCGGCACCCCGGGGCTGGAGCGTTTCGCCCGCGACCTGGAGCAGTGGTTGCTGCGCACCTTCGACGGCACCCGGGCGGGCCTGCGGGTCGAGTGGTCCAAGGGCTGGGCGTACACCGCCGACGCGGCCTGGTCCGACCCGGACCTGCTCGGCCGGGTCATCCCCGCGAGCCTGCGCGACGGCGGCGGGCCGGGCTGGGACGAGGCGGTCGCCGTCCTGGACCGGCACGACCCGCACCGGGTGTTCGGAAACCCCTTCCTGGACGGGCTGTTGAAGTAGTGGAGCACATCTGACTGATCGTCAGATGTGCTCCATGACGATCACCGCGAGGGTGTCCGGAGCCAGTGCGCGGAAGACGTGCGGGGCGTCGCCCGGGTAGCTCACGTAGTCGCCCGGGCCCAGCTCGACCGGGGCCTCCGTCGGTCCGGCCAGCGCCCGGCCCGAGCCGACCAGCACGTGCTCGACGGTGCCGGGCATGTGCGGGTCGGAGGCCCGGGTCTCGCCCGGCTGCGCCTCGATCCGGTAGATGTCGCGCCGGGCGTTCGGCGGGCAGGAGGACAGTACGGTCGCCGCGTAGTCGGCGCGCTCGGAGTGGGTCACCGGGCCCTCGCCGGCCCGGATCACCCTGACCGCCGGGCGCGGGGGGTCGACCAGGCGGCTGAACGGTACGTTCAGCGCGACGGCGAGGGCCCAGAGCGTCTCCACGCTCGGGTTGCCCGCGCCCGACTCCAGCTGGGAGAGCGTCGACTTGGCGATGCCCGCGCGCCGGGCCAGCTCCGCCATCGACAGCCCGCCGCGTTCGCGCTCGCGCCGGATGGAGACGGAGATCAGGCCGATCAGATCCGCGCCGGAACCCGCGCTCGGGGTGGTCCGGTCACTCATGCTTGCCACTCACGCTCTCTCCTGGTTCCTTCTCCGGCCCCCGTGCGGCTGGTGCCGTTCATGCTGCCACTCGTGAGGGCGGCTGTCCGCATCTGCCCGCCGTTCGCCCTGTCGGTCCAATCGTTCGCCTTGACGAACGGCGGGCGATGGGTTCACGCTGGTGGACATGCGTTCGCTACTCCGAGCACTGGAGCGTGCCACCCTTCGGGACATCGCTCTCGTCTGCCTCGCCGACGCACTCGTCGGCGCCTCCTTCGGCGCGATCAGCGCCTCCGGCGGCCTGCCCCTGTGGGTGCCGGTCGCGCTCTCCGTCCTGGTCTTCGCGGGCGGCTCCCAGTTCGCGGCGGTCGGCGTGGTGCTGTCCGGTGGCGGTGTGCTCGCCGCCGTCGCCACCGGGCTGGTGCTCAACGCCCGGCTGCTGCCCTTCGGCTTCGCCGTGGCCGACGTGCTCGACGGTCCGTGGTGGCGGCGGCTGTTCGGCGCGCAGCTGATCACCGACGAGACCGCCGCGTTCGTCCTGCGGCAAGACGACGGGCGGCGGCGACGGGCCGCGTTCTGGCTCTGCGGGCTGGCGCTGTTCGTGGTGTGGAACGTCTCGGTGGTGCTCGGGGCCCTGGCCGGAGGGCTGATCGGGGACACGGACGCGCTGGGCCTCGACGCGGCCTTCCCCGCCGTGCTGCTCGCGCTCGTGCTGCCCTCGCTCGCGGACCGCCGGGTCCGTACCGCCGCCGTGGCCGGCGCCGTCGTCGCGGTCGCGGCCACGCCGTTCGTCCCGGCGGGGCTGCCCGTCCTGCTCGCCCTCGTCGGGCTGTTGTTCGCCGGGCGGCCCGGAACGCGCGAGGGGCGTGACGGTCGTGACGGTCGTGAGGTGCGGGAGGGGCGTGAGGTGCGGGAGCCGCAGAACTCGCTGCAGTTGCGGGAGCCGCGGGAGTCGCGGAAGGGGGCGTCGGTCGAGGAACCGGGCGTCCCGGTGATCGAGCGGGAGGAAGCCCGATGATGCCGTTGTACGCCGTGCTGCTGCTGGCCGTCGGGACGTACGCCTTCCGCCTTGCCGGGCCGCTCCTCGGCCACCGGCTTGCCCTCTCGGAGCGCGTGCGGCACCTGCTCGCCGTCGCCGCGGCCGTCCTGCTGGTCGCCCTGGTCGCCACCGGTGCCCTCACCCAGGGCCAGGGCTTCGCCGGTTGGGCTCGCCCGGCCGGCGTCCTGGTCGCCGGTGTGCTCGCGCTGCGGCGGGCGCCGTTTCCGGCGGTGGTGGTCGCGGGTGCGGCGACGACGGCGCTGCTGCGGCTGTGCGGGGTGGGGTGAGCGGGGTGGGGTGAGCGGCGCGCCCGTCAGCCGCCCAGCGCCTTGAAGAAGATCGTCGTCGGGTGCGCGACCCCCGCGGGGTCGGTCGCGTAGTCCGGCACCGAACCGACCCGGGTCCACCCGGCCGCCTCGTACAGCCGCTCGGCCGGGCTGCCCGTCTCGGTGTCCAGCACCAGCAGCCGCAGCCCCAGCTCGGCTGCCCGTTCCTCCAGCACCGCCAGCAGTCGCCCGGCCAGCCGCTGACCCCGGTCCGCCGGATGCACCATCAGCTTGGCGACCTCGCCCCGGTGCCGCCCGTTCGCGGGTATCGCCCGGCGCAGTTGGATCGTCCCGGCGAGCCGCCCGTCGGCCTCCGCCCGGACCGTCCACAGCAGCAGCCGATCCGCCGCGACCTCCGGGGCCAGCGCCCGCCACCACGCGACGGCCTCGGACCGCCCCAGCGGCGCGAGGAAGCCGATCGACCCGCCACCGTGGACGGTGTCCACCAGCAGCCCGGCCAGTTCCTCCGCCGCGCCGTCCAGCTCCTCCGCCGCCACCTGACCGACCGCGTACGCCTCGCCCGCCATGTCGTCTTCCTCACTCGCTCGCGCCCGCCCGCCGCCCGGGCGGTTGCGCCATACTCGCCGGTACTGCGCCGAGACCGGGATCCCGTCGATATCCCGCCGACACTACAAGGAGCTTCGATGACGAAGCCGACCCGGATCGACCCGTCCGACCTGCTCGCCGTCGGCGACCTGCTCTCCGACGAGGAGCGGCTGATCCGCGACACCGTCCGGAGGTTCACCGAGGAGCGGATCCGCCCGCACATCGGCGACTGGTTCGAGCGCGGCGTCTTCCCGGCCCGCGAACTCGCCCCCGAACTCGGCGCCCTCGGCGTGCTCGGCATGCACCTCGACGGCTACGGCTGCGCGGGCGCCGGCGCGGTGGCGTACGGAGTCGCCTGCATGGAGCTGGAGGCGGCCGACTCCGGGCTGCGCAGCTTCGTCTCGGTGCAGGGCTCGCTCGCGATGCGTTCGATCCACGCCTTCGGTTCCGAGGAGCAGAAGCAGCGCTGGCTGCCCGGCATGGCCGCGGGTGAGCTGATCGGCTGCTTCGCCCTCACCGAGCCGGACTTCGGCTCCGACCCGGCGAACATGCGGACCCGCGCGGTGCGCAAGGGCGGCGACTGGGTGCTCTCCGGCAGCAAGATGTGGATCACCAACGGCAGCATCGCCGACGTCGCCGTCGTCTGGGCGCAGACCGAGGAGGGTGTGCGCGGCTTCCTGGTCGAGCGCGGAGCGCGCGGCCTGACCGCCACCGACGTGCACGGCAAGCTCTCCCTGCGCGCCTCCGTCACGAGCGAACTCGCCTTCGACGAGGTGGTGCTGCCCGCCGACGCCGTCCTGCCGGGCGTCACCGGCCTGCGCGGACCGCTCTCCTCCCTCAACGAGGCCCGCTACGGCATCCTCTGGGGCACCGTCGGCGCCGCCCGCGACTGCTACACCGCCGCCCTCGACTACGCGAAGAGCCGGATCCAGTTCGACCGCCCGATCGCCGGATTCCAGCTCACCCAGCACAAGCTCGTCGAGATGATGCTGGAGGTGGAGAAGGCCTACCTGGTCGCCCTGCGGATCGGCCGGCTCAAGGAGGAGGGCGCGGCCCGCCCGCCGCACATCAGTTTCGGCAAGCTCAACAACGTCCGCACGGCGCTGGAGATCGCCCGCAGCGCCCGGACCGTCCTCGGGGCCAACGGCATCACCACCGAGTACCCGGTGCTGCGGCACGCCAACAACCTGGAGTCGGTGCTCACCTACGAGGGCACCAGCGAGATCCACACCCTGATCCTGGGCGAGGCCATCACCGGCGAGTCCGCCTACCACTGACGGGCCGTCCACCTCGGGAATTCCGGTGGCCGGGACCGTCGCGGCCCGGCTACCGTGCCCACCGTGAACAGCAAGCCCACCACGCCCGGCACCGCCCCGACCACCACCCTCTGGCGCCCCACCGGCCCCGAGGAACTGGCCCTGGTCGAGGCGTCCGGCCGGCGCGCCTGGCCGCCTCGGCTGCCCGAGCAGCCGATCTTCTACCCCGTCCTCAACGAGGACTACGCGATCCGCATCGCCCGCGACTGGAACGTCCCCGCCTCCGGCGTCGGCTACGTCACCCGCTTCGAGGTCGACACCGCCTTCCTCGCCCGCTATCCGGTGCGGCAGGCGGGCGGCCGTACGATCCTCGAACTCTGGATCCCGGCTGAGGAGTTGCCGGAGCTCAACCGGAACATCGTCGGCCGCATCGAGGTCGTCCACGAGTTCCGCCCCCAGCCGTGACGCGCCCAGCCGCGCCGGGCCCCGCCGTGACGCGCGCCGCCGCGCCGGGCCCGGGTGAGGTCCGCCCCGCCGCGCCGGGCCCGGTTGGTGCGCGCCCGGGTGAGGAAGGCCCGGGTGGGGCGCCCGCAACCGTGCCCCACCCGGCAGCGACGGCGCGCGAGGTGCGCACGGACCACGTGCTGCTCAGCTCCGCCCAGCGGACCAGCACCACCGCGCTGCTCACCCAGGCCGCCGCCCGGCGCGGCCTCGACACCGCCGTCCTGGACGGCCCGACCACGGTCGAGCGCCTCGCGGGGCGGCCCGTCCACTGGTACGGCGGCCCGCTCTCCGCGGCCCGGATCGCCGGACCGCTCGGCCTCGCCCTGCTCGAACCCGATGATGACTGGCTCACCCGCCTGCCCGAGGAGTTCACCCGGCGCCGGATCGAGCTCACCACCCTCGCCGAGGCGTGGACGCTGCGCCGCCCGGCATTCGTCAAGCCACCCGCCGACAAGTCGCTCCCGCCCGCGGTCTACCCGGACGGCACCCGGCTGCCGCGCACCGGCGACCGGATCGGCCCCGACACGCCCGTCCTGGTCAGCGAGCCGGTGACCTTCGCCGCCGAGTACCGGCTGTTCGTCCGCGACGGCGAGGTGCTCACCGGTAGCCGCTACGCCCGCTTCGGCCGGCTCGACCCGGCACCGCTGACCGCCGAGGCCGGCGCCTTCGCCCGGCGCCTGCTCGCGGCAGTCGGCGACACCCTGCCCAGCGCCGTCGCCCTGGACGTCGGCCCGATCGCGGACCCGTACGACCCGGCCGAGCACTGGGCCGTCGTCGAGGCGAACCTGCCGTGGTTCGCGCACTGCTACGCCGCCGACCCGGACCGCGTCCTGGACGTCGTGCTGCGCGCCGCCGGACCGGTCTCCCAACTCGCCCAGGCCGACCGCCGGTTCGTCCGTACGGCCGCCTGACACCCGGCGGACACCCCGCGTTCGGCGGGTGGACGCCGGGCGGTACGGCGGGAGGTGGAGCATGGCGCGGTCGGCGGCGCCCTCGGCGGGCGCGGCCGGATGTGTACGACCGAAAGGAACCCCGCCATGTCCGCTGCCCAGTGGCCCCGCCCCCGGGTGCTCGTCGTCGGGATCGACGGCGTCCGCCACGACTACCTGGAGCACGTGCCGATGCCGCGCCTCCAGGAACTCGCCGAGGCCGGGTTCCTGGTGCCGGTGACCGTGGCGGACACCACGCCCACCATGTCCGGGCCGTGCTGGGCCACCATCGTCACCGGCGTCGAGCCCGCCAAGCACGGTGTCTGGGGCAACCACCTCGGCGGCAACCGGCTCGACGTGTTCCCCGACTTCGCCACCCGGCTCGCCCGCGGCGACCGCCGCCGCACCTTCGTCGCGGCAGGCTGGGACCCGCTGATGATCAACGAGTCCGGCGGCCCGCTGTTCCGCGCCCCCGGCCGACTCTCGTACATCGCCCCGGCCGAGGACACCCCCGAAGCCTGGGAGGCCGTCGACGAGGAGGTCACCCGCGAGGCCGTCCACGTCCTGGGCACCGCCGACCCGGAAGCCTCCTTCGTCTACCTCGGCGCCGTCGACGAGACCGCCCACTTCCTCGGCTGCGGCGACGAGTACCGGGCGGCCATGCGCACCGCCGACGAACGCCTCGGCCGACTGCTCGACGCCGTCCGCGGCCGTGCCGACCACGCCGACGAGCAGTGGACCGTCATCGTCGTCACCGACCACGGCCACGTCGACGCCGGCGGCCACGGCGGCCGCACCGTCGAGGAGCGCACGGCCTGGGTCGCCTGCGCCGGGCACGGCATCCCGGCCGGCCCGCCCACCGGGGAGATCCGCCACCCGGACGTCGCCGCCCAGGTGTACGCCTCGCTGCTGCGCCCCATCGACCCGCACTGGACCCTCGACGGCCGGCCCTTCCCGGTCGCCCGGCCGGTGCCGGTGCCGGAGGCGGTGTCGGTACCGATCTGACCGGTGCTCTGATCGGCGGTCCGGCCGGTGCTCTGACCAGTGCTCCGACCAGTGCTCTGACCAGTGTTCCGACCAGCGGCCGGCACCGTTGCCGGCACCGGGCCCGACGACGCCTCAGGGGCGCGCTGATGCATCCGGGTGCAGCAGGCCGGGCTGCGCCGGAGACCGGCTTGAGTGACGCTCGATCGAGGCCCGGGCGGCACTTGAAGACGGTGTGCCAGCCTGGGCGCCCCACCGTGTAACCCCGAGACCGGGTCGCTGGACATACCTCTGAAGGTGGAGACGGTACCCCGTGGGATGGAGACAAGATCGCGACCTCGTGGTGACGCTCCGGAGGCGCGGCACGGGCCACGATGGATACACCCGGACGGCAGACCTCGCCGACCGGACCGGAACCGGAGACGGAGAGGACAGGCGGGCATGAAGGGCATCGTGAGCAAGGTCGCACTGGGAGTCGCGGGCACCGGCATGGCCGTCGCCGTGGCCGCCGTGGCTATCGGCCCGAGGGTGTCCGATTGGTACGACGGACGCCACCAGGAGCAGGCCACCTACGACACCGGCAGCCAGGCCAAGGCCGAGCGCCGTTCGATGCCGACCTGGCTGCCCGACAACGCCTCCTCGGTGAAGTACCTGATGTCCACCACCGGCGACGACCGCCTGCTGCGCGCCACCCTTCCGGAAGGACGGCTGCCCGTCGGCTGCAGCACCGGCCTGCCCGGCAAGTCCGCGCACTCGGTGCCGCTGTCGCTCAAGGCCGGCTGGTTCCCCGAGGGCGTCGCGGCCAAGGCCAGTGGCACCTGCGGGCACTACAACGTGACGCTCACCGGCAACCAGCTCTACGCGTGGCAGGACGGCGCGGCGGTGCAGGCGGCCCTGCGCTCGGAGCGGCCCACCAAGCACTGAGCCGAGTGCCGTGCACTGAGCCGAGCACCGTGCACCGAGCCGGGTGCCGTGCGCCGTGCACGCCGTGAGGCTCCGAGTACGCCGACAGGCTCCGATCGGCCCGCCGGGCACCGACAGGTGCGGGCGGGCCGTCGTCGTGCGCGAGTGCCGCCGGGGTGGCCGACGGTGGACCAGAGGGAGGACCCCCGCTGTCGGAAACGGCCTGGGCTGCGATAGGACGGGGCGTGGACAAACCCGTCCCGCCCCCGTCCCGTCCCCCGTTCCGTGAGGAGCCCCATGCCCGGCCCGACCGTCGGCCCTGCCGGCGACACGTCGACCGCTCCCTCCGCCGCCCCCACCACCGGCCAGTCCCGCCCCGGCCGGGCCACCATCGCCGTCCTGGGCGGCCTCGTGGCGCTCGGCCCGCTCACCACCGACCTCTACCTGCCCGGGCTGCCCGAGATCGCCGACGACCTGGTCGCCGAACCGGCCGCCGTCCAGCTCACCCTCACCTTCTCCATGTTCGGGGTCGCGGCCGGGCAGTTGCTCTTCGGACCGCTCAGCGACCGCTACGGCCGCCGCCCGCCGCTGCTCGCGGGGCTCGTCCTCTACACCCTGGCCAGCGTGGTGTGCGTGATCGCGCCGAGCCTGACGGTGCTGATCATCGCCCGCTTCATCCAGGGCGCGGCCGGATCCGCCGGGCTGGTCATCGGTCGGGCCGTCGCCCGGGACCGCTTCCAGGGCGTCGCGATGCTGCGGTTCCTGGCCTCCATCGCGCTGATATCCGGGCTGGCGCCGATCCTCGCCCCGATCGTCGGCGCGCAACTGATGCGGTTCACCTCGTGGCGCGGCACCTTCGGCGCGCTGACCGCGCTCGGGCTGCTCCTGACCCTGGCCGCCTTCGGCGCGCTGCGCGAGACGCTGCCGACGCAGGCCCGGGGCACCGGCGGGGTGGGCGCGGCGCTGCGCACGATGGGGCGGTTGCTGCGCAACCTGCCGTTCCTCGGGCTGGCGCTGACCAGCGCCTTCGCCTTCGGTGCGCTGTTCGGCTACATCAGCGGGTCGTCCACGGTGCTTCAGCACGTGTACCAGGTCTCGCCGCAGACCTACAGCCTGCTCTTCGGGGCGAACTCGCTGGCCATCGTCGTCATGACGCAGTTGAACGGACGGGTACTCGCGCGCCGCTTCGCTCCGCGGGGGCTGATGCTGGCCGGGCTGGCGACGGCGGTGGTCGCCGGGGTGGCGCTGGTGTTGCTGACGGCGGTCTGGGACTTCGGGCTGGTCGGGTTCTGCCCGCCGTTGTTCGTGATGATGGGCAGCATGGGTGTGGTCCTGCCGAACACGGCCGCGCAGGCGCTCAGCCTGGTCGAGCCGCGGGCGGCCGGGACGGCGTCGGCGCTGCTCGGCACCGGCAACTTCCTGTGCGGGGCGGTGGTCGCACCGCTGAGCAGTCTCGGCGGCCGGCCGTCGGCGGTGCTGCTGGCGGTGGTCGTCCTGGCGAGCGGAGTGCTGGCGATGGCGGCGTACGTGACGCTGTGCCGGCCCGGGCGGATGAAGGCGGCGGAGGCCGAGGTGATGGCGGGGAGCTGACGGCGGACGGCCGCCGGCCGGCGACGAACAGCGAACAGCGGACAACGAACAACGAACAGATAACAGCTGACAGATAATGAAATCTGTCAGCTGTTATCTGTTATCCGTTCCCTGTTGACCGTCAGCCGTCGCCGTCAGCCATCAGCCGTCAAGCGCAGCTCAGGCGATCGAGAAGTCGTCGCCGAAGACGTTGCCCTGGCCGTACCAGCCGTGCAGGTACACGGTGACGGTGCCGGAGGCGCCGGTGGTGAAGGGGACGGTCAGCTTGGTCCAGCCGGAGGCGTTGGTCCAGGAGCTGGCGGTGGTGTCACCGCTGACGCCGAGGTACGCGTAGTTGCCCTGCACCCAACCACTCAGCGTGTAGCTGGTGTTGGCCTTCAGCGTGACGGTCTGCGAGCACTCGCCGGTCTGGCCGGCGGTCGCCGCCGCCTGGAGCGCGTAGGACCCGGAGTGGACCGGGGTGGAGACCACGGCGCCGCCGCTCTGGCAGGTCCACGGGGCGAGGCTGCCGGTCTCCAGGCCGCCGTTGACCAGGCCGGTGGGCGGCGGGGTCGTCCCGGTGACGGTCAGCGCGTACGTGGCGGTGTGGGTGCCGGACGGCCCGGTGGCGGTCACGGTGAGCGGGTAGCTGCCCGCCGTGGCGGCCGAGGTGGTGGCGATGTTGAGGGTGGCGCCGGTGCCGGCGGTGACGCTGCCGGGGGTGACGGTGGCGGTGACGCCGGCCGGGGCGCCGCTGACCGACAGATTGAGGTTCTGCGCCGAACCCGCCGTCACCGCCGTGGCGATGGCCGCGGACGTGGACGAACCAGCGGCCACGGTGCCGGAGTTCGGGTTCACCGCGACCGAGAAGTCGTTGCCGGGCTGGGTGCCCGTGACGTTCAGGGTGAAGACGCCGGTGTGACTGCCGGAGGCCGCGCTGCCGGTGACCGTCAGCTGGTAACTCCCGGGCGCCACCGCCGAGGTGGTGGTGACGTTGAGGGTGGCGCCGGTGCCGGCGGTGACGCTGCCGGGGGTGACGGTGGCGGTGACGCCGGCCGGGGCGCCGCTGACCGACAGATTGAGGTTCTGCGCCGAACCCGCCGTCACCGCCGTGGCGATGGCCGCGGACGTGGACGAACCAGCGGTGACCGTCGCGGAGTTGGGGTTGACGGCCACGGAGAAGTCGTTGGTCACCGTCGATCCGCTGGTGAACGGCGCGAAGATGTGGGTGAAGTCCCAGGTGTTCTGGCTGATGCCGGAGCAGGAGTCGTCCCCCGCCTTGCCCGGGCAGCCGCCGTTGTCGCGCTGGAGCGCCCAGAAGGACAGCGTGTTGATGCCCTTCGACACCGCCCAGTTGTAGACGGTGGTGGCGTTGGCCACGGTGAAGGTCTCGGCCGCGCCGTAGTCGTCGATGCCGGGCATCTCGGTGATCCCGATCGAACCCCACAGCTGGGCGGGGGTCTTGGTCGGGTAGAGCTTGGCGAGCTGGTTGTAGAGGCCCTGCGCGGAGGTCTGGGTGTCGGCCGCCATGTCGTGGGTGGCGCCGTCGTAATAGTCGAAGGTCATCATGTTGACGACGTCGATCCGGGCGTTGTTGCTGACCGCGTTCTTCAGCACGGCGAGGCCGCTGGAGGCCAGCCCGGTGGTGGTGGTCGGCAGCGTGTAGGAGAACTGGACGTTGCGCCCGTTGGCGGCGGCCCAGTCCTGCACGATCTTGATCGCCTTGTTGCGGCGGTCGATTCCGGCCGTGTTGGTCAGCGAGTTGTCCTCGATGTCGAGGTCGATCCGGCTGACGTCGTAGGTGGTGACGAGGTTCTCGAAGGCTGCCGCGATCTGGTTGACGTCGGTGCAGCTGTCGGCCAGTTCGGTGCCGGTGTTGTCGGCGGTGTAGCCGCCGAAGGAGGGGATCACGTCCCCGCCGTTGGCCCGGATGGTGGCGATGTCGGCGCCGAAGGTCGAGGAGGAGACCGGCTTTGAGGTGTCGCCGTTCCAGTACGGGGTGCAGGAGCCCTTGGTGGCGGCCTGGAGGAACGCCATCGTCAGGTGCTTGGCCCCGGACTGGGCGGCCAGGGCGGCGGGGCTCTGCCCGGTCCAGGACTCGAAGTAGGGGGCGAAGACCCGGCTGGGGAGCGGGGTCGCGGCCTGGGCGGAGCCCGTCCCGGCGGCGACCAGGCCGGCCGAGGCGGCCAGCGTGGCACAGGCCGTCAGGGCCGCCTGGATGGTTCTGCGTAGACGCATGGATTCTCCAACATACGTGGTGGGGCAGGACGTTGGGGATACGCGCATGATCGGGGCGCGACGGCCGTGTGGGGTCGGCCGCGCGGGCCCGGACGTGCGGGTGTGCGGGTGTGCTGACGTGCGGGACTGCTGGGTGTCCGGGTGTGCGGGCGCGCGGAAGCCCACCGACTCGCGCGGAGGCGGGTGGCGGGTACGCGTGTGCGCACGCCGTACGGAGCGGGGGTGGTGCGGGACAGGGCAGGGCAGGGCAGTGCCTCAGCCGCCGGTGGTCACACCCCCACAGTGCATCCCGGTCGGATCGACATGCTTATGGTTGGACTAGACCACTGGTCTGTCAAGAGACCTAACAGTTCGTCAACACACCGCCCCCGCGGCCGAAGGGCCGTCCGATCGGCCGGGTGTGCGCGGTGCGGCCGGGGCTGTGGAGGTGGGCGGTGCGGCGGAGGTGGCCGGTGGTGCGGGGTGGCCGCGCTGCCGAAGGGCGGATGCACCGAAAAGTGGCGCCGCCGAAGAATGAAGGTGCCGTGGCCGCGCGCCCGTCGGCGGGAGCGCGGCCACGGCGGCCCGGTGCTCAGGACACCGGGCGGTTCGGGTGGCCGTTCCGGGTCACGCCGGCGGCGGACAGAGGGTGGTCCGCAGCGCGTCGTTGATCTTCGCGGCGGTGTCCGGTCCGAAGCCCTGCGGGTGGTCGGGCGAGGTGAAGCGCTGGTTGGCCAGCTCGACCAGCTTCGACTTGTCCTTGGGGAACTGGAACAGCGCCTGGCACTGGTTGCGGGCCCGGTCCACGGCCTGGTCCGGCTTGCCGCCGACGATTGCCGGGTCGATCGCGTCCAGCGCGGCGACCAGTTTGCCGGTCAGGTCGGTGCCCGGCTTGCCGGGCAGGCCGGCGTCGCTGGGGGGCGTGGGCTTGGCCGGGGCGGGGGCTCCGGGGGAGCCTGCGTCAGGTGCGGGGGCCGAGGGGCTGTCGGGTGCGGGCGCCGAGGGGGCCGCGGGTGTCGAGGGGGAGGCGGCCGGGTCGGGCGCGGAGGCCGAGGGCGACTCGGGCGTCGGCGGCGTCGAGGCGGTGCCGGGGGCGGGGGCCGAGGCGGCGGCCGGGGCGGTGGGGGAGCCGGCCGCGGCGGTGGCCGGGTGGGGGCCCGGTCCGGAGCTGGAGCAGGCAGCGAGGCTCACCGCGGCGAATGCCGTGAGGGTGGCGGCGAGGAGACGAGTGCGCATGGCGTCACACTGTCATGTCCGCGGCGTCGAAGGGAAGATCCTCCCGCGAGCGCGGACGGCCCGGGAGGGGGACCTCCCGGGCCGCCGGCCCGCCGCGTCCGCAGGGCGCGCAAGGCGCCCGCCGAGGCGTGGTCAGCCGAGGCCGTTGGCCTTCAGCCAGTCCTTGGCCACCGCCGACGGGTCGTCCTTGTCGATCGCGACGCGCTTCATCAGCGCCGTCAGCCCCGCCGTGTCGAGCTTGGCCGACACCGCGTTGAGGGCCGCCGTCGCGGTGGGGTTCACGCCTGCCTTGTTGACCAGCGGGGTGACGTTCTGCGCGCCGAAGAGGTTCTTCGGGTCGGTCAGCGGGACGAGCTTCAGCTGGGGGATCTTCGGGTCGGTGGTGAACACGTTGCCGACCTGGATGGTGCCGTCCTTGAGCGCGTTCGCGGTGGCGTCGCCGGTGGGCTTCCACTCCTTGAAGTTCAGCCCGTAGACGTCCTTGAGCTGCTGCTCGCGGCGGGACTTGAACTCCGGCGGACCGCCTATCGTGAACTCGCCCGCCTTGGCGGCCAGGTCGGCGATGCTCTTGAGGCCGTACTTGTCGGCGTTCTCCTGGGTGACGCTGAGCGAGTCCTTGTCCTCGGCGGGGGAGGAGTCGAGGATCCCCAGCGCGGCGGGCAGCGTTTTGGTCAGCGCCGCGTTCACCTCCTCGGTGGTGGCGGCGGTGGACTTGGCGTCCAGGTAGGCGAGCAGCGAGCCGTTGTACTCGGGCAGGACGCTCAGGCTGCCGCTCTGGAGCTGCCCGTAGAGCACCTCGCGGCTGCCGATGTTGAACTTCTCCTCGACCTTGACGCCCTTGGCCTTGAGGGCCTGCGAGTAGATCGAGCCGAGCAGCACGTTCTCCGGGAAGTTCGCCGAGCCCACGACCACCGTCGAGCCGGCGCCCGCGCCCGAGGCGGCGGGGGAGCCCGTCGCGGAGCCGCCGCCGAGCGGGTCGCCGCCGCCGGAGGAGCCGCAGGCGGTGGCGCCGAGGGCGAGCGCGGCGAGCGTGCCGAGGACGACGGCGCGCCTGCTTCCGTGGTTTGTCGACATGGTGACAGATGTCCTTCCGGAGAGGATGGGGAACGAGGTTCAGCGGGCCCGGCGCTGGGCGCGCATCCCGGGCGGGAGCGCGTACCGGGCGAGCAGGGCGAAGAACAGCTGGGCGCCGACCGCGAGCAGCACCACCAGCAGCGCGCCGCCGACGGTGACGGCGTACTTGCGGGTGGCCAGCCCGTCGATGACGTAGCGGCCGAGGCCGCCCAGTCCGACGTAAGCGGCCACGGTGGCGGTCGCGATCACCTGGACGGTCGCGGTGCGAAAGCCCGCCAGCAGGGTCGGCGCCCCGGACGGCAGGCAGACCTGCCACAGCACCTGCGGGTGGGTCAGCCCGATGCCGCGCGCCGCGTCCCGGACGTCCGGGTCGGTGCCGCGCACCCCCTCGACGGCGGCCACCAGCAGCGGCGGCGCGGCGAGCGCGACCAGCGGGATCAGCACGGCCGTGTCGCCGACCCCGGCGAGCAGCACCGCCAGCGTCACCAGGCCGAGCGTCGGCAGGGCGCGGGTGGCACCGGCGAAGGCCGTCACGAGCGTGACGCCGCGCCCGGTGTAGCCGATCAGCAGCCCGAGCGGCACGGCGAGCAGCGCCGCGAACAGCAGGGCCTCGCCGGAGAGCACCAGGTGCTCGGTGATCCGGTGCACGATCGAGTCCGGGCCGCTGCGGTGGTCGGGGGCGGAGAAGAAGTCGCCCAGCCAGTTCAGCCAGTTCACGAACCGGCTCCCTTCTCCCGGACGGCCCAGGGCGCGAGCAGCCGGCGGGCGCCCACCAGCAGCAGGTCGACGGCCAGCGCGAGGACGGCGATCAGCGCGATGCCGGCCACGATCGGGGTCGGGAAGGTGCGCTGGAAGCCGTCGATGAACAGGTAGCCGAGCCCGCCGCGCCCGATCAGCGCGCCGACGCTGGCCAGCGAGATGCTGGACACCGCCGCGACCCGCAGCCCGGCGATCAGGTACGGCACGGCGGCGGGCAGCTCGACGGAGGTCAGCCGGTGCCACGGCCCGTACCCCATCGCGGTGGCGGCCTGCCGGACCGGGTCCGGGACGGCGCGCAGGCCGTCCACGGTGGTCGGCAGCAGCACGGCGAGCGCGTAGAAGGTGAGCGGGATCATCACCGTGGCCTGGGTGGCGAGGCCGGTGTAGGGGATGAGCACCACGAACACGGCCAGCGAGGGCAGCGCGTAGACGACGTTGAAGACGGCGGACAGCGGTTGGTACAGCCGGGGGAAGCGGGTGCAGGCCAGGCCCAGCGGGACGGCCAGCAGCAGGCCGATGAGCACCGGGAGCAGGGCGATCACGGCGTGGTCGGCGAGCAGGCCGCCGAGGTAGCCGAGGTGGTCGCCGATCCAGTACCAGCGGACGATCGGTTCACCGTCCACCGGCCGCCCCGTCCGTGAGGTCACCGGCCGCCGTGCCGGCTGCCGCACCGCTCGCCCCGTCCACGGCGCCACGGGCCGCCGCGCCGGCCGCCGCGTCCGCCACCGGGATGGCCGCGGGGGTGGACAGCGCGGCGAGGACGGCCTCGCGGCTCGCGGTGCCGGTGGCCCGCCCGTCGGCGTCCAGGGCCACGGCGGCCCCGGCGGGGGAGAGGACGGCGGCGTCCAGCGCGGTGCGCAGGGTGTCGGTGTCCGGCCGGTAGCCGGAGACCGGGTGTAGCTCGGCGGTGGCGGCGTCTCGGTCGATCCAGCCGATCGGGCGGCGCTCGTCGTCCAGCGCCAGCTCCCAGCCGCCGTAGCGCAGCCCGTCGGCCACCGGGCGGACGGCGATGGTGGTCGCGGGGCGCAGGGCGAGGCCGCGCAGGCCCCGGTCGCGGCCGAGGAAGGCGGCCACGCCGTCGTCCGCGGGGGTGGTGAGCAGGGTGTGCGGGTCGGCGAGCTGGGCGATCCGGCCGTGTTCGCGCAGGACCACCACCTGGTCGCCGAGCCGGACGGCCTCCTCGATGTCGTGGGTGACGAACAGCACCGTCTTGTGCAGCTCGGACTGGAGCCGCAGCAGTTCCTCCTGGAGCCCGGCGCGCACCACCGGGTCGACGGCGCTGAACGGCTCGTCCATCAGCAGCACCGGCGGGTCGGCCGCGAGGGCGCGGGCCACGCCCACCCGCTGCTGCTGGCCGCCGGACAGCTGGAACGGGTACCGCTTGCCGGTCTCGGGCGCGAGCCCGACCAGTTCCAGCAGTTCGGCGGCCCGGGCGCGGGCCTTCTTGCGGTCCCAGCCGAGCAGGTAGGGCACGGTGGCGACGTTGTCGATCACCTTGCGGTGCGGGAAGAGGCCGGCCTGCTGGATCACGTAGCCGATGCCACGGCGCAGCTTGGCGGGCTCCAGTTCGGCGACGTCCGTGTCGTCCAGCAGCACCCGGCCCGAGGTCGGCTCGACCATCCGGTTGACCATGCGCAGCAGGGTGGTCTTGCCACACCCGGACGGTCCGACCAGGACGGTTATCCGACCGGTCGGGACGTCCAGGTCCAGGCCCTCGACGGCGATGGTGCCATCGGGGTGGCGCTTGCCGGCGCCCTCGAATCTGATCACGGGGAGTTTCCTCGTCAGGGCGCCCCGGGGAGGCGGCGCCTGTTTCGGTCGTGCGGTTGATGGCGGTTTGTCGACAAGCGGCGACGGCGTGGGCCGTACCGGCCGCTGCCGTGACGGCGTCTGTCGGATCGACCGCCCGGGCGTTCTTCCGCCCGCGTGGCTGCCCAGCTTCGGACCGGCGGAAACTCTGATCAGACTATGACCTGCATCATCTCCTGTCTCTCACTTACCACCCGGCACGGGGCCCAGACCCCGCCGCCGGACGGCCGGGGCCGACCGGGCGCCCGACGTTTCGGCAGGTCACAGGGTCGGGACGCGGACACCCTGACGGCGGGTCGAGGGCTCGCGCCCCGGACGATCAGCCCGTCAGCCGCCGAGCGCCCCAGCCCTCCAGGCTCTCAGCCGCCCCGGCGCGTCGGCAGCCCGGAGGCCGCCCAGCCGACGAAGCCGCCGTCCAGGTCGGTCGCCCGGTGCAGCCCCAGCTCGCGCAGCGAGGCCGCCGCCAGGCTGGAGGCGTACCCCTCCGAGCAGACCACGATCACCTCGACGTCGTAACCCGACGCCTCGGGGATCCGGTGACTGCCCGTCGGGTCCAGCCGCCACTCCAGGACGTTGCGCTCGATGATCAGCGAGCCGGGGATCTCCCCCTCCGCCGCCCGCTGCGCCGCCGGACGGATGTCCACCAGCAGCGCGCCGTCCAGCTGAGACTGGTACGCCTCCCGGGCGCGCGGACGGTGGACGCCCTCGCGGGCCCGCTCCACCAGGTCGTCGATCGTGGTCACCATTGCTCCGGTCCTTCCTCCGAGGTGCGGACGAGCCCGCCGGCCCGCAGGTCGTAGTGCGCCATCGAGCCCAGCGGGGGCGAGTAGGCGTGCAGGGTCACGGCTGGGCCGGACGCGGTGTTGCGCACGTCGTGCACGTACTCGGGGCCGAAGGCGCGGGCGGTGCCGGCCGGGACCCGGCGGATCAGCAGGCCCTGCTCCGGCCCGCCGAGGGACAGCTCCTCCAGCTCGCCGAGGGCGACGGCGAACGCGCCGCGCGAGCCGCCGTGGTCGTGGAAGCCGGTGGACTGGCCGGGCAGCCAGCTGATCAGCCACACCTCGTGGTCGTCGTCGGCCACCAGCCGCTGGTACCAGCGCTCCTCGGTGGAGAGCCGGACGAGGTGGATCCACTGGTCGGGCTGTTCGGCCAGTTCTCGGACGACGGCGCGCAGGGCGCTCGGGGTGAGCGGCGCGCGGGCCTCCGCGGTGGCGGTGGCGGTGGCCCTGGCTGTTCTGGCCAGTGCCGATGCCAGTGCTGGTGCCGCTGCCGCTGCCGGGGTCGGGGCTTGGGCGGCAGCGGGTTCGTCGGGGGCGAGGTTCAGGCTCATGGGGGCGTCCTCGGGTGCAGCGGGAACGTCGGCGGGGTGCGCCCTGGTCCGGCGGCGGGCGGGGGCACGGGCCGACGGAGCGGCACGGCACGCGCGGGTGCGCCGGGCGGGGCGGGAATCAGAACGCTGGGTGCGGGTGCGCGGCGCGGGCCCTGGCAGACGTCACAGGGCGGGGGCGGCGGGGAGAGTCAGGGTCAACAGGCACAGATGGAACTCGCCTGGCGTCGCAGATCGACGTGCAGGCGGCAGACCAGAGTGGTGCCGGTGTCCATGCGCCGGATCCTTCCCGAGCCAACCGGACGAAGTCAAGCCGGATGGGGCCGGCCGCCACCGGCCGCCCCGCTGCTCCACCCCCGGCCGACCGGCCGTCGAGCCGTTCTGGACCGGAACCGCCGAACGGCACTCGCATGCGTAAGGACCCCACTTGCGGGGTAAATGATCGTTTCATCCCATCCAGGACCTTCCGCGTGTCCGCGTCACGAGATCGCCCCAGATGCGTTACCGCCAACGTATTGTCAGGCCACCGAGGCCCGGCCTACGGTCTACAGACCGCTTTCTACGCACGTAGACCCCTGCGGATCCCCGGCGGTCCGCAGACGAGACCCGCCCGCCCCGTCAACCCTCAGACCGCAGGCCCGACCCCATGGCCGGGCAGCGGAGTTGCGGAGGTATCCATGTCGCAGATCGTCCGTGCCGCGCTCGTCCAGACCCGCTGGACCGGCGACCAGGAGAGCATGATCGCCCTTCACGAGCGGTACGCCCGCGAGGCCGCCGCCCAGGGCGCGAAGATCATCGGCTTCCAGGAGGTCTTCAACGCCCCGTACTTCTGTCAGGTCCAGGAAGCCGAGCACTACCGCTGGGCCGAAGCCGTCCCCGACGGCCCCACCGTCCGCCGGATGCAGGATCTCGCCCGTGAACTCGGCCTGGTGATCGTCGTCCCGGTCTACGAGGAGGAACAGGCCGGGGTCTACTACAACACCGCCGCCGTCATCGACGCCGACGGCAGCTACCTCGGCAAGTACCGAAAGCACCACATCCCGCAGGTCAAGGGCTTCTGGGAGAAGTACTACTTCAAGCCCGGCAACCTCGGCTGGCCCGTCTTCGACACCGCCGTCGGCAAGGTCGGCGTCTACATCTGCTACGACCGCCACTTCCCCGAGGGCTGGCGCGCCCTGGGCCTGGCCGGAGCGCAGATCGTCTACAACCCCTCCGCCACCAGCCGAGGCCTCTCCGCCTACCTCTGGCAGCTGGAACAGCCCGCCGCCGCCGTCGCCAACGAGTACTTCGTCGCCGCCATCAACCGCGTCGGCACCGAGGAGTACGGCGACAACGACTTCTACGGCACCTCCTACTTCGTCGACCCGCGCGGCCAGTTCGTCGGCGACGTCGCCTCCGACAAGGAGGAGGAGCTCGTCGTCCGCGACCTCGACCTCGGCCTGATCGAACAGGTCCGCCAGCAGTGGGCGTTCTACCGCGACCGCCGCCCCGACGCCTACGGACCGCTCGCCGAGGCCTGAGGAGCAGCGCGATGACCACCCGCGACCCGCACCAGCGCACCATCGTCCGCGGCGGCCTCGTCATCACCGCCGCCGACGAACTCCACGCCGACGTCCTCATCGAGGGCGAACGCATCGCCGCCCTCGCCGCCACCGGCAGCTCCGCCGCCGAGGCCTGGAGCGCCGACACCGTCATCGACGCCACCGGCCACTACGTCATCCCGGGCGGCGTCGACGCCCACACCCACATGGAACTGCCCTTCGGCGGCACCTCGGCCTCCGACACCTTCGAGACCGGCACCCGGGCCGCCGCCTGGGGCGGCACCACCACCATCGTCGACTTCGCCGTGCAGTCCGTCGGCGGCTCGCTGCGCGAGGGCCTGGACACCTGGCACGCCAAGGCCGACGGCAACTGCGCCGTCGACTACGCCTTCCACACCATCGTCTCCGACGTCAACGAGGGCGTCCTCAAGGAGATGGACGCCCTCGTCGACTCCGGCGAGTCCACCTCCTTCAAGCTCTTCATGGCCTACCCCGGCGTCTTCTACAGCGACGACGGCCGCATCCTGCGCGCCATGCAGCGCGGTGCGGTCAACGGCGGGCTGACCATGATGCACGCCGAGAACGGCATCGCCATCGACGTCCTGGTCGAACAGGCCCTCGCCGCCGGGCACACCGCACCCCGCTACCACGGCGAGGTCCGCCGCGAACTCCTGGAGGCCGAGGCCACCCACCGGGCCATCAAGCTCGCCCAGGTCGCCGGCAGCCCGCTCTACGTCGTCCACGTCTCCGCGGCCGCCGCCCTCGCCGAGCTCGTCCAGGCCCGCGACGCCGGGCTCAACGTCTTCGGCGAGACCTGCCCGCAGTACCTGTTCCTCTCCACCGACAACCTCGCCGAGACCGGTGCCGACGGCTTCGAGGGCGCCAAGTACGTGTGCAGCACGCCGCTTCGGCCGCGCGAGCACCAGGAGGCGCTCTGGCGCGGACTGCGCGCCAACGACCTCCAGGTGGTCTCCACCGACCACTGCCCGTTCTGCTTCACCGGGCAGAAGGAACTCGGCCGCGGCGACTTCTCGAAGATCCCCAACGGCCTGCCCGGCGTGGAGAACCGGATGGACCTGCTCCACCAGGCCGTCGTGGACGGGCACATCACCCGTCGGCGCTGGATCGAGATCGCCTGCACCACGCCCGCCCGGATGTTCGGGCTGCACCCGCGCAAGGGCACCATCGCGCCCGGCGCCGACGCCGACCTCGTCGTCTACGACCCCACCGCCGTGCAGACCGTCTCCGCCGCCACGCACCACATGAACGTCGACTACTCGGCGTACGAGGGCCGCCAACTCACCGGCCGCGCCCGCACCGTACTCTCGCGCGGCACCGTCGTGCTGGACGGCGAAACCTGGCTCGGCCGGGCCGGCCACGGCACGTTCCTGCGCCGCGACACCTGTCAGTACCTGACCTGACCACTCTCCCGCACCGCCGCCCGGGCCCGTGCGCACGATTGCCCGGGCGGCGGAACCACCCTCCCCGGAGCCACCCATGGACATCGGCCTCGTCCTGCAGACCGACCCGCCCGCCCGCCTGCTCATCGACCGGATGATCCGCGCCGAACAGGCCGGGTTCAGCCACGGCTGGACCTTCGACTCCTGCGTCCTGTGGCAGGAACCGTTCGTCATCTACAGCCGGATCCTCGCCGAGACACGGCAGTTGACCGTCGGACCGATGGTCACCAACCCCTCCACCCGCACCTGGGAGGTCACCGCCTCCCTGTTCGCCACGCTCAACGACATGTACGGCAACCGCACCGTCTGCGGCATCGGCCGCGGCGACTCCGCCATGCGGGTCGCCGGACGCCGCCCCGCCACCCTCGCCCGGCTCTCCCAGGCCATGCACGCCATCAAGGAGCTGGCCGAGGGGCGGACGGTCGAGGTGGACGGCACCGAGATGCACCTGCCGTGGGTCGGCCCCGGCGCCGAACTCCCCATCTGGATGGGCGCGTACGGGCCGAAAGCACTCGCCCTGACCGGTCGTCAGGCCGACGGATTCATCCTCCAGTTGGCCGACCCGTACCTCACCGAGTACATGATCAAGGCGGTGCGGTCCGCCGCGGCCGAGGCCGGCCGGGACCCGGACGCCGTCACCATCTGCGTCGCCGCCCCCGCCTACGTGACCGCCGACGACTCGCCCGCCGCGCTCGCCCACGCCCGGGAGCAGTGCCGCTGGTTCGGCGGGATGGTCGGCAACCACGTGGCCGACCTGGTCAGCCACTACGGCGCGCACTCCGACCTCGTCCCGGAGGCCCTCACCGACTACATCAAGGGCCGCCAGGGCTACGACTACAGCCACCACGGCCGGGCCGGGAACCCCGACACCGCCTTCGTGCCGGACGAGATCGTCGACCGCTTCTGCCTCATCGGCCCGCCGCAGGCCCAACTCGCCCGCCTGGAGCACCTCCGCGCCCTCGGCGTCGACCAGTTCGCCGTCTACGCCATGCACGACGCCGTCGAGGCCACCATCGACGCCTACGGGACCGACATCATCCCGTACCTGTCCCGCCCACCTCAGGCGTAACGCCATTCGCGCAGAGGGGAGTTGCCCATGGCTGGGTTGAACTCTACCCGGCCGCAGGAGAGTTGCCGTCCAACGGCTACACCGACGACGACCTGTGGCCGGTCCCGGTGGCACGGCGCACCTGGACCACCTGCAACTTCCTGGCGCTCCGGGTCGGCCTCGGTGCTGTACCTCGCGCTGGGCGCGGCCTCGGGCGCCCGGCGGGCGGGTGCGACGGGCGGATGGGGGTGGGCGGCTGACAAGTGACAGCGAACGGATAACAGCAAACGGATGACAGCGAACAGATAACAGATTTCGAAATCTGTTATCTGTTATCTGTTCGCCGTCACTTGTTCACTGCCGTTTGCCCGCTGTCATCCGCCGGCCGCTGCCCGGTCGACGGCCGCCAGCACCTTCGCCGCGCCGTCCTCGGCCGCGAGCGTGGCGGCCGCCGCCCGGGCCTGGTCGCGGTAGCGGGGGTCGTCGAGAGTCTGGCGGATGGCGGCGGCGAGGCGCGCGGCGGTGAGGGCGCGCAGTGGTACCGGCCCGGGGGAGACGCCGAGGCGGGTGAGCCGGTCGGACCAGAACGGGGCGTCGAGTTGTGCGGGTACCGGGACGGCTGGCGTGCCGCAGCGCAGGGTGGCGGCGGTCGTGCCGGCTCCGGCGTGGTGGATCACGGCGGCCATGCGGGGGAACAGCCAGTCGTGCGGGGCGTCGCCGATGGTCAGGGCGTCCTCCGCCTCGCCGGCGGCGAGGTCGCTCCAGCCCGACTGCAGGACGGCCCGGACCCGGGCGGCGCGGACCGCGGCGACCACCGTCGCGGCGAGCCTTCCGGGGTCGGGGACGACCAGGCTGCCGAAGCCGACGAAGACCGGCGGCGGTCCGGCGGCGAGGAAGTCGAGCAGTCGGGCCGGGGGTCGCCAGCCCGGATCCCGTACCGGCCACCAGTAACCGGCCACGTCGAGCCCCGGGCGCCAGTCGGCGGGTCGCGGGACGACGGCAGGCGAAAACCCATGCAGGACGGGGTACTTGCGCCTGGCGCGGCCGGCGTCGAGTGGCGGCAGGCCGAGGCGGCGCCGCAGCCCGCGTACGGCGGGGGCGAAGAGCTGGTCGGTCGCGACCTGGACGGCATGTCCCGCGAGCAGGTTGCCCGGGCGGCCGAGTGAGCGGGCGCCGGTGACGGCGGGCGCGAACTCCCGCGTGGGGGAGAGCGGTTGGAGGTGCAGGCCGATGCTGGGAATGCCTGCGGCCTCGGCTGCGACCTGGCCGAGCGGGCTGGTGGTGCTGGTGGTGAGCAGCAGGTCGGTGCCGAGTGCCGTGGCGTCGGCGATGCCGTCGGCGAGCTCAGGCATGAACTTCCGCCCCAGCTGAAGCAGTTGTAGGACGGCTAGCGGTCCGGTGCCGGCCTGGAGCAGGCGTCGCCCCTCGGTGGAGGCGAGTTCGGCGCGCGGGTCGACCGGCAGCGGGCGGAACTCCAGCCCTGCGGTCCGCACCGAGGCGGCGAAAGTGGCGTGGGTTGCGACGGCCACCTGATGGCCGGCCGCCTGGAGGCGGACGCCGAGCCCGGTGAACGGGGCCACGTCGCCCCGGGATCCGGCGGTGGCGATCAGGATGCGCATGGCCGCAGTATCCCGGCTCGGGCGCCCCGCCGGGAGGGTGCCTCGCCCGGAGCGGCCCGGTCCGGGGTGGCCGGTTCGGGGTGGCCGGTTCGGGCCGGTGCTCCCGCGGCGCCGGAACCGGGCGGTGGTGGGCGGCGTCCTTCCTGGCAGAGCGGCGGAACGGGGCCGTCGCGCCGTGGACGGGAGGGACAGATGAGCATCGTCGCGTGGATCGTGCTTGGCCTGCTGGCGGGGGCACTGGCCAAGCTGCTGCTGCCGGGAAAGGACCCGGGCGGCATGATCGTGACAACCCTGATCGGTATCGCCGGTTCCTTCGTCGGCGGTTGGATCGCCTCGCACTTCCTGCACAGGTCGGTGACGGCGCACTTCTTCGACATGGCGACCTGGGTGTCGGCGATCGGCGGCGCCCTGGTGCTGCTGATCATCTACCGGCTGGTGTTCGGCAGCTCCCGACGCTAGCCCGGGCGCCGGGAACCGGCCCCGCGCCGACGCGGACACGGTGTCGCGCAGCCGAGCCGGCCAGGCCCACGGGGCGGCCGGCTCGGCTCAGCGCGTCGGTGCCGACGCCTCCGTGGCCCACTCCGGCAGGTCCTCGCGGGCGGCCAGCCAAGCGGTCGGCACCTCGGCGAGGCCGGTGCGGGCGGCGACCACCCCGGCGGCGATCGCGCAGGTGGTGTCCATGTCGCCCCAGCCCTCCAGGGCGTGCCAGATCACCTCGGGCAGTGAGTCCAGGTGCCCGGCAGCGGACCAGAGGGCGAACGGGACGGTGTCCGGGGCGGAGATCATGAACCCGGAGCCGAGCACGTTGGCGGCCTGTCGGACGCTCGTGTGTCCGGGCAGCCGGGCGGCGATCCGCAGGCCGGAGCGCACCTCGCTGTCGGGCAGGCGACCGGCCACCTCGGTCAGCAACTCGGCACGGCCGGGCGGGGTTTGGCCCCGGCTGCGGACGGCGAGTGCCGTGGCGAGGGCGACCGCCACCGCGCCCGCGACCGCCTCCGGGTGGAAGTGCGTGGCGAGCGCCTGGAGCTCGGCCTGCCGGGCGACGGAGTCCAGGTCGTCCGCGAACCAGGCGCCCAGTGGGGCGACCCGCATCGCGGCGCCGTTCCCGTACGAGCCCTGACCCTCGAACTGGCGCGAGGTGATGGCGCGCCAGTCCCCGCCGGCGCCGATCTCACGTAGCACCCGGTGCATCGACGGGCCGTACTTGCGCCCGTACTCACGGGCGTACTCCTCGGCGAACTCGCCGGCCAGCGCATCCTGCCGGACCTCGCCCCAGGAGGCCAGGTGGCGGACGAGGACCAGCGCCATCGCGGTGTCGTCGGTCCAGTGCCAGGGCGCCGGGCGGAGCCGGCGGGCGGCCAGCGCGGCGGGCGCCTCGTCGAGCGGGGCCGAGAACCAGCGGTCGCCGAAGGCGTCGCCGAGGGCGAGCCCTTGCAGACTGTCCAGGGCCGGACGGGTCGGGCGGGGCGGAGGGGTCGGATGGGCCGGACGCATGTCGTCCTCCAGGTGAGATCAACCGTGCGCGGCAGTCTGCCGGACGGCCGGGCCCGCCGACGACCGGGTTTCGCTCCGGTGTCGGCGGGCCCGGCCGTCGGTGCCCGGGTCAGGGGCGCCCGGGCGTCGGAGGTCCGTCACTTGGCGAGCAGGCCGCCGAGGATGAGCTTCCAGAGGGCCTCGAAACGGTCCTCGATGGTCGGCTCGGACCACGAGGACGCGTACGCCGGGTCGTGGAAGGGGCTGGTGGCGTCGAAGACGGCGCGGGCCGTGGAGAGGATGTGGGCGAGCTTGAACTCCTTCCTCTCCATGCCGTCCTGGACGATCTGGGCGATCTGGGTGACCAGGGTGTCGATGTGCGCCTCGACGATGCCGCTGTTCTCCTCGACCAGCACCATGTAGGTGGCGAACAGCTCCGGGTCGTCCAGCGCCTTCTTCCGCTTGGCCGCGAACAGTGTCACCAGCCAGCGGTGCAGCTGCTCGACGGCCGAGCCGGGCTCGGTCGAGATGAAGGCGAGCTGGTGGTGCGCCTGGTCGAGCCAGCGCTGGGTGACCGCCTCGCGCAGCGCGGCCTTGCTCGGGAAGTGGCGGTAGACGCTGCTGTGGCTGACGCCGAGGATCCGGGCGACGTCCACGACGGTGGCCTTGGCCGGGCCGAACCGCCGGAGGACGTCCTCCGCCGCGATCAGGATCTGCTCGGCGGTGAGTGTGGTGTCCGTGGTCACGGGGAGGTCCGTCCTTAGGGTCGTGCGGTCGAGGGTGGTGCTGCCGTCCCCGGCCGTCGGGCCGGTTCCGGTTGGTCAGTGCTCGCTGTCCAGGTGTGCCATCTGGGCGGCAGCGTAGCGGTCGCCCGCTGCGGAGCCGGCGGGGACGGCCGCCTCGATGGCCGCGAGGTCGGCCGCGGTGAGGGCGACGTCCAGCGCGCCCAGCGCCTCGGTGAGGCGGTCGCGGCGGCGGGCGCCGACCAGCGGAACGACGTCCTCCCCGCGCGAGGCGACCCAGGCGATGGCGACCTGGGCGACGCTCGCCCCCTTCGCGGCGGCCACCGCGCGCAGCGCCTCGACGAGCGCGAGGTTGTGGGCCAGGTTGTCGCCCTGGAAACGCGGGCTGTGGCCACGGAAGTCGGTGCCGGCCAGGGCGCGGCCCTGGTCCCAGTGGCCGCTGAGCAGGCCGCGCGAGAGCACGCCGTAGGCGGTGACGCCGATGCCGAGCTCGCGGGCGGTGGGGAGGATGGCGTCCTCGATCGAGCGGGAGATCAGCGAGTACTCGATCTGCAGGTCGCTGATCGGGTGGACGGCGGCGGCGCGGCGCAGGGTGTCGGCGCCGACCTCCGACAGGCCGATGTGGCGGACGTAGCCGGCCTTCACCAGGTCCGCGATGGCGCCGACGGTCTCCTCGATCGGGACGTTCGGGTCCAGGCGGGCAGGGCGGTAGACGTCGATGTGGTCGGTGCGCAGGCGGCGCAGCGTGTAGGCGAGGGCGGTCTTGGTGGCGGCGGGGCTCGCGTTGTAACCGAGCCACTGGCCGTCCGGGCCGCGCTGGGCGCCGAACTTCACGCTGATCTGCACGCTCTCGCGGGCGCGGCCGCGCAGGGCCTCGTGGATCAGCAGCTCGTTGTGGCCCATGCCGTAGAAGTCGCCGGTGTCGAGCAGGGTGACCCCGGCGTCGATCGCGGCGTGGATGGTGGCGATGCTCTCGGCCTCGTCGGCCGGGCCGTACAGGTCGGACATGCCCATGCAGCCGAGGCCGAGGGTGGAGGTGACCGGTCCGGAGGTGCCGAGGGTGCGCTGTGTGGGGCGGGAGGTCGTGGCCACGGGGACTCCAGGGGTGAGTGTGGCGATGGGTGGGGTGACCCGGAGTCCACTATGGCACGACGGCGAACAGATTTCAAAATCTGTTCGCTGTCGTCTGTTATCTGTTATCTGAAAGCTGTCACCTGTTATCTGTCACCCGCCGGCCCGATCGGCCGTCCGGCTGCGGTTCTCGTACGCGAGGGCGCCTCGTCGGCTGTGGCCTCGCCTGCCGGGGGCTCTGGGGACTCTGGGGGCGAGGCCAGGCCCCAGTCCTCCCGTCCGCCCGGCGCCCGGAGCAGGTAGGCGCGGGCCGGCGGCAGGTTGCGCCACACCGTTCGCTCGCCCAGCCCGTACGCCGCCTCGAACCGCCGCAGCAGTCGCACCACTGCCCGGTGGCGGGCGCTCTGCCGGGGCCCCGAGGACAGGGTGCGAGCCGTCGTCGTGCCGAGGTAGCCGAAGTACGTCAGCTCGCCCCCGGGCAGCAGCAGCCGCAGGTAGAGGTCGAGGAGGTGGCGTACCTGGGCCGGCTCGAAGTTGGTGAACGGCAGGCCCGACACGATCACGTCGTACCGGTCGTCCGTCTCGCCGGCCCCGCCCGCTCGGCCCGTCTGGTTCGTCTCGCTGGTCTCGCTGGTCTTGTCCTGGGGCAGTTCCTCCACCCGGCAGGCCGACAGCCGCAGGGCGACGCCCGGGCGTCGTGCGGCCAGCACCGGGTCCTCCCGCAGCCGGTCGGCGAAGCGCGGGTTCGCCTCGACGACGTGCAACCGGTCGCCCGGGAGCAGTGCTTGGGCCAGCCGTCGGGTCACCACGCCGGTCCCGGCGCCGACTTCCAGCACCGAGATCGGTCGATTCGGGCGGCTGGTGACCGGAACCACCAGGGCGTTCACCAGGTCCTCGCCGCTCGGTGCCAGCGCGCCGGTGTCGTGGAAGGTGCGCAGGGCCTCGGCGAGGAACAGCAGGTGGTCCCCGGCGGAACGTGAACTGCGCTTCGGGGCAAGGGAGTCGAGGTGGGGGCGGGGGCGGAGCTGCTCGGTGGTCATGCCGTCGACGCTAGGCAGCCCCGCCGCACCCCGAATCGGCCGACGAGCGACGCGTACCCCCGACGAAAGTCGAGGGTGCGGGTACCTGGGAGAAGGGGGCACCCGCCCGCCGCCCGCCCGTAGCATCGAATCGAGCCGGACGGACGGAGGGACGGGCGACGGACGGACGGAGAGAGCGCGGGGGGAGCCCGATGCGAGAGGACAGGAGCGGCCCGATGCGCACAGGCCTGCTGGGCTGGTACGGCCCGGACCGCCGGCTGTGGAGCGACACCCTGCTGCTGCTCGGCATCCTCGCGCTCACCGCCGAGGAGGGCCTCTCCCAGTGGGTCCACGCCGACGAGCCGTTGCGGCTGCCCCGGACGGTCGTGGCCGCTCTCGCCCCGCTCTCCCTGCTGTTCGCCCGTCGCTACCCGATGGCGTCCGCCGTCCTGCCGGTGCTCACCGGTGGCCTGTTCAACCGCGCCTTTCCCGGACTGTTCAGCGTCTACTACCTTGCCTCCCTCGGCCGGACCGGTCCGGCGGCGGCCGGCGGCGCCCTCATCGCGGTGGTGAGCGCGACCCGAGCCGACTCGCTGGTCGGCTGGGCGGGCACCACCGGATCCCAACTCCTGGTCCAGGCGGCGACCTTGTCCGTCGGCCTGTGGCTGCACGGCCGCCGGGTGCTGATCCGCACCCTGCACGAGCAGGTGGACATGCTGCGCCGGGAGCGCGAGTTGCGCGCCGAACGGGCCCGGGCCGCCGAACGGGCCCGGATCGCCCGGGAGATGCACGACGTGCTCGCCCACCGTCTCAGCCTGCTGGTGCTGCACGCCGGGGTGCTGCGCGACCAGGCCCTCGCCGGCACCGTCGCCGCCGACCCGGACCGGCTCACCCACCGCCTCGAACTGCTGCGCACCACCGCCGCCCACTCGCTCGACGACCTGCGCGACGTCCTCGGCGCCCTGCGGGCCGACCCGCCGACAGCACCGGTCGCCGAGGAGGTGCCGGCCGTACCGCCCCGGGAGGAGCGCGTCCCGGCGCCCGCGCTGCGCGATCTCACCGAACTCGTCGGCGAGGCCACCTCGGCCGGGCAGCAGGTCGAACTGGCCCTCGCCGGCGACCCGGAGACCGTCCCCACCACCCACCGGCTGGCCGTGCACCGTCTGGTCCAGGAGGCGCTGACCAACGCCCGCAAGTACGCGCACGCCGCGCCCGTCACCGTCCGGGTCCGTTACGGCGCCCCGGCCACCACCGTCGAGGTCCGCAACGGCCCGGGGGAGGCGTCGCCGAACGGGCCGGGCACCAGCGGCGGGTACGGTCTGGTGGGGCTCACCGAACGGGTCGACGCGCTCGGCGGCCACCTCGACGCGGGACCGGACGGCGGTGGCGGCTTCCGGCTCGCGGCCCGCCTGCCCGCACCGGAGCGCCCGCCGCAGACCGTGCCAGAACCCGCGCCAAAACCCGCGCCTGGGCCCGCCCCAAGGCCGGGCCCAGGACCGGGACGCGACCCCGGATCCGGGCCTTCCCCGACCCCTGCTCCCTCCCCGACCCCGAAGCCGAAGGACGACGCATGATCCGTACGATGGTGGTCGACGACGACGCGCTGGTGCGGCTCGGTCTCGTCGACCTGCTCGCCCAGGACCCGGCCCTCACCGTGGTCGCCGAGGCCACCGACGGACTGCAGGCCGTCGAACTCGCCCGCAGCCAGCGGATCGACGTGGCGCTCATGGACATCCGGATGCCCCGGCTCGACGGCATCGCCGCCACCAGGCGCCTGCGCGAACTGTCCGACGCCCCGCGCGTGATCGCGCTCACCACCTTCGACCTCGACGAGTACGTGTACCAGGCGCTCGCCGCCGGGGCTGACGGCTTCCTGCTCAAGGACACCCCGCCCGCCGAGATCGCGCGGGCCGTCCACGTCGTCGCCTCCGGCCAGGGGATGCTGCACCCGGCGGCCGCGCGGCGCCTGATCGACCGCTACCACCGCACCGGTGCGCCCCGGTCGGTCGCCGCCCGCAATCGGGTCGCCGGGCTGACGCCGCGCGAGACGGACGTGCTGCGCGAACTCGCCGACGGGCTCTCCAACGCGGAGATCGCGGGCGTCCTCGGGATGCGCGAGAGCACCGTGAAGGCGCACGTCAGCCGGATCCTGACCGGGCTGGGCGTCGGCAACCGGGTCCAGGCCGCGCTGCTCGCGCGCGATGCCGGGCTGGTCGAGGACGGCGCCTGAGTCGGAGCCTGCCAGCGGTGCCCTGAGTCGGTGCCCTGAGTCGGTGCCCTGCAGTTGGTGCCGGGCGGTGCGGGGCAGTGCAGGGCGGTGCCGTCGTGGCTCGTGTGGTCGCTGGTCCTGCCGATGCCCGACGCCCGGTGGTGCGCACGGTGGCGGGTGGGGCGTCATGTCGTCCGGTGTTCACGCGAGTGTTCCCGGGGCGTCGGACCGGGCTCCCCCTGAGCCGGTCGCGTGCTCCCGGTTCGTACCGCGCGCTGAGCCGTTGTCACCCATCCGGCGTGGAAATCCCGCGCCTTGGCGGTTTGCGCTGCCGAACCCGGGCGGCGGGTCCATGGTGGAGATGGGCGCGATCCGGCGACCGCGCCCGCGCGCCGATCCAGGCCCGCGCGCCGCGCGCCCGCCGCTGTTCTCCGACGGGTGTCCGAGGTTGAGGGCCCGGTCCCGGCACGCTGGGAGCAGGGCCACCTCGCAGGAAGCCGAACGGTTCTTCTAGGCTCACATCTCGGCTTCCCTGCGGCGGTCCGGCCCGTTGCGCCCGCCGTCAGGAAGCCGCCGTCCACGGGGCCCCGGGCGGACCGGGGCCACCGGATCGAGCGAGGAGGACGTAATGCCAAGCACGCCGCCCAGCCGTTCCACCGCACTTGGGCCAGACGGTCCGTTCCGAAGGGCCGGGCACCATCCCGGTCGATCGGCGCGGTCCAGCCGGGCCTGGCAGCCGGGTTGGGGTGGCCGGCCGGTCCGGCCGCTGAATACCGGCAGCGGCCGCGGAGGCGAACGTTGAGTCCCCAGATCGTCGGGTCGCCCGCCGCGCCGAGTGCCGCCGCCGCCCCCGACGGTGACTCCGCCCCCGCGCCCGCCCCTGCCTCGGACCGCGCCCCTGTCGACCTCCCGGCCGCTGCTGACGGTGAGGCCCTCACCGCTACCGCTACCACCAGCGCTACCACCACCGCTCATGCCACGGCCATGGCCACGGCCACAGCCACAGCCACGGCCACCGTCACAGCCTCGGCCACCGCTGCCGCGACCGCCGCGCTCCCCGGCCTGCCGCAGGCCCTCAGTACTCGCGCCCGTACGCTGGCCGGGGCCGTCCGGCGCCGGTGCACGGACCTGGCCCGGATCGAGTCACCCAGCGGAGACGTACCCAGACTCGACGCTCTCGCCGAGGAGTTGAGCGCCGGGTTCAGTGCCACCGGTGCCACCGCGCGACGCGAGCCCGGGCCGGCCGGCGACCACCTCGTCCTGGATTGGGAGGGGCAGGACGAGACCCTGCCGCACCTGTTGATCGTCGGCCACCACGACACCGTCTGGCCGGTCGGCACCCTCGCCGACTGGCCGGTCACCGAGCAGGACGGTCTGCTCAGCGGCCCCGGCGTCGTCGACATGAAGGGCGGACTCGCCATCCTGGAAGGCGCGTTCGCCCTGCTCGCCGACCTCGGGCAGCGGCCGCACCGCGCCGTCCGGCTGGTCGTCGTCTCCGACGAGGAGGTCGGCAGTCCGGACGGACGGCGCCTGGTCGAGCGCCAGTTGCGCGGCGCGGCCGCGGTCCTAGGGCTCGAACCTCCGCACCCCGACGGCCGGTTGAAGACGGCCCGGCGCGGCAGCACCCGGGTCCGGCTCACCGTCACCGGGCGTGAGGCCCACGCGGGCAACGACGCCCACGACGGGGTGTCGGCGGTCGACGAACTCGTCGACCAGCTCGTCGTCGTCCGCGGCCTCGCGGGACAGCCGGGGACGGAGCTCAACGCCGGTCGGATCAGCGGGGGTTCGCGGGCCAACGTGGTCGCGGGCCGGGCCGAGGCCGAGCTCGGCCTGCGGTTCTCCACCGCCGAGGCACAGCGCCGTACGCTCGACAACCTGGCTCGGCTCACCGCGCTTCGCCCGGGGGCCAGGGTCCGGACCGAGGTGCTGTCCAGCCGCCCGGCGTGGCCCGAGCGCACCGGCAACCCGCTGCTGCGGCACGTTCGTTCACTCGCGGCGGTGCTCGGGCAGCAGCTGGACGGTGGACCGGCGGGCGGCGCGGGGGACACCAATCTGCCGGGCTCGCGCGGGCTGCCGACGCTGGACGGCTTCGGCGCGGTCGGTGCCGGCGCTCACGCCCGGCACGAGCACATCCGGCTCGACCAGCTGGCACCCCGGATCGCCCTGCTGGCCGCGCTCCTCGCCGTACCGCTGCCGAGGCTGCGCGACCGCACGGAGGGTTGAGCGGGCCGCGGACGGCCGGGGGCTATCGGAGAGCAGGGAGCAGAAAACAGAGAACAGAAGACGGGTGACAAGTAACAGCTAACAGATAACAGCTAACAGATAATGAAATCTGTTAGCTGTTATCTGTTTGTCGCCCACCCGTCGCCCGCCGCCTGCGCCCACTGCTCACCGCCCGAACCCCGCCCCTCGCCCACATCCCTTGCCATCCCTCCGTCTCGCCGCGCAGAATGGTACCGACCGAACGGTCAGTCGGTTGGCGCTGTGGGCGCCGGCGCGGGACACGAGAGGTGATCGTGGTGACAGCAGAGGTGGCCGAGGCGGTCCCCGCGCAGGCGCAGGAGGACCGGTTCGAGGCGGTCGTCGCCGCCGAGCAGCGGATCGAGCCCAGGGACTGGATGCCCGACGCCTACCGGGCCACGTTGATCCGCCAGATCGCCCAGCACGCCCACTCCGAGATCATCGGCATGCAGCCCGAGGGGAACTGGCTCACCCGCGCCCCCTCGCTGCGCCGCAAGGCGATCCTGCTCGCCAAGGCCCAGGACGAGGCCGGCCACGGCCTCTACCTCTACGCCGCCGCCGAGACCCTGGGTGTCGACCGCGCCGAGCTCACCGAGAAGCTGATCTCCGGCCGGCAGAAGTACTCCTCGATCTTCAACTACCCGACCCTCACCTTCGCCGACGTCGGCGTGATCGGCTGGCTGGTCGACGGCGCCGCGATCTGCAACCAGGTCCCGCTCTGCCGCTGCAGCTACGGCCCGTACGCCCGCGCGATGGTGCGGATCTGCAAGGAGGAGTCGTTCCACCAGCGTCAGGGCTATGAGCTGCTGATGACACTGATGCGCGGCACCGAGGCGCAGCGCCGGATGGTCCAGGACGCGGTGGACCGCTGGTGGTGGCCGTCTCTGATGATGTTCGGGCCCCCGGACGCCGACTCGCCGAACACCGCCCGCTCGATGGCCTGGCGGATCAAGCGGCACACCAATGACGAGCTGCGTCAGCGCTTCGTCGACATGACCGTCCCGCAGGCCGAGCACCTGGGCGTCACGCTCCCGGACCCCGAGCTGCGCTGGAACGAGGAACGCGGCGGCTGGGACTTCGGTGAGCCGGACTGGTCCGAGCTGACCAGGGTCATCCACGGCCAGGGCCCGTGCAACACCCAGCGGGTCGAACGCCGCCGGACGGCGCACGAGGACGGTGCCTGGGTCCGTGAGGCGGCCGTCGCCTACGCGGCCAAGCGCCGCGCCGAACAGTCCGCCGAACCCGTGCTGCCCGAACCCGCGCTGCCCGGAGCCGGACAGTCCGCCGAACCCGGGCAGCCCGGGCGTACGGGCGAGCCCACGGAACAGGAGAACGGAAAGTGACCGAGTCCAAGGCCGGCTGGCCGCTGTACGAGGTGTTCGTGCGCCCCCGACGCGGGCTGAACCACGTCCACGTCGGTTCGCTGCACGCGGCCGACGACCGGATGGCCCTGCTCGCCGCCCGCGACCTCTACACCCGCCGCAACGAGGGCGTCAGCCTCTGGGTGGTCCGCTCGGACGCGATCACCGCCTCCACCCCGGACGAGCGTGACCCGTTCTTCGAGCCCAGCGGGGACAAGGTCTACCGCCACCCGACCTTCTACGACATCCCCGAGGATGTCCCGCACATCTGACGGGGGAACCGCCATGCAGGACCACAGCACGCAGGCCGGCGCCGGCGCCGACCCCGACGACCATGTCTACCTCGGCCTCGCCGAAGCCGCGCCCGGCCCCGAGGGCGAGGGCCGCTGGGCGTACGGGACGGGCTTCGCCGACCCGCTGCTCGGCGTGGACACCGCCGTGCCCGCCGGGGTGGACGGCGCGGACCTCGCCGCCTACTGCCTGATGCTCGGCGACGACGCCCTGATCCTCTCCCAGCGCCTGATCGAGTGGTGCACCCGGGCGCCCGAGCTGGAGGAGGAGGTCGCACTCGCCAACCTGGGCCTCGATCTGCTCGGCCAGGCCCGCCTGCTGCTCACCCGGGCCGGCCAGGCGGACGGCTCCGGCCGCACCGAGGACGACCTGGCGTACTGGCGGGAGGACCACGAGTTCCGCAACGTCCGGTTGGTCGAGGTCCCGAACGGCGACTTCGCCCACTCGGTCGCCCGGCTGTTGCTGTTCGCCACCGCGCGCTGCGCGCTGTACGAGGCGTTGAGCGCGCACCCGGACCCGGTGCTGGCGGCGGTCGCCGCCCGGGGCGTCAAGGAGCTGGCGTACCACCGCGAGTACGCCACCGCCTGGACGCTTCGGCTCGGTGACGGCACGCCGTACTCCTCGGCGCGGATGCAGGCCGGGCTGGACGCGCTCTGGCCGCTGCTGGAGGAACTGTTCACGGCCCACCCGGTGGAGCTGCGCACGGGCGCCGATCCGGCGGCGCTGCGCGAACCGGTGCTGCGCTCGCTCGGCGCCGTGCTCGCCGAGGCCGGGCTGACCGTACCGGACGGGCAGCCGCTGGCCACCGTGCTCGGCCGGGCCGGCCGGGACGGCGTGCACACCGAGGCGCTCGGCCCGCTGCTCGCCGAATTCCAGGTGCTGGCCCGCGCGCACCCGGGGGCGACGTGGTGAGCGCGGCGGTGACGGAGCGCGGGACGGCCTGGGAGGTCGCGGCGGCCGTGCCGGACCCGGAGCTGCCCATGCTGACCCTGGCCGACCTGGGCGTGCTGGCCGAGGTGGAGGTGGACGACGGCGCGGTGACCGCCTGGCTGACCCCGACCTACTCGGGCTGCCCCGCCGTGGCCGAGATGGCCGCCGACGTGGACCGCCGGCTGCGCGTGGCCGGGTACCGGGACGTCCGGGTCCGGCTGCGGTTGGATCCGCCGTGGTCGACCGATCTGATCACGGCCGAGGGCCGCCGCAAACTCGCCGAGGCGGGCATCGCCCCGCCGCGGCCGACCTCCGCCGCCGGCGTGGCCGGCGCGGTCCCGCTCGTGCTCGGTCCCACCCACACCACCGCCCCCGCCGCCGCTCTGGCCGGCACTGCCGCAGCCGCAGCCGCAGCCGCTCCCGTGCCCTGCCCGCGCTGCGGCGGCGTGGACACGGAGGAGCTGTCCCGCTTCGGTTCCACCGCCTGCAAGGCGCTCTGGCGCTGCCGCGCCTGCCGGGAGCCGTTCGAACGCGTCAAGGAGATCTGAATGCCCGCCGCTTCGCACGCCGCCTCCCCGGCCGACGCCGACGCCCCCGCCGACGTCCCCGCTGAGGCCGCAGTCTCCACGGTGCGCCCCGCCCGCCGCCCGACCTTCCACCGGCTGCGGATCGAGCGGGTCGAGCGGCTCTGCGACGACGCCGTGGCGGTGACCTTCGCGGTGCCGGACGGGCTCGCGGCGGACTTCGCCTTCCGGCCGGGGCAGACCCTGACGCTGCGCAAGGTGGTGGACGGCGTCGACGAGCGCCGCTCGTACTCGATCTGCGCCCCCGTCGGCGGGCCGCTGCGGATCGCCGTCCGGGAGGTGCCCGGCGGGCTGTTCTCCCGGTGGCTGGTGCGGGACGCGGGGCCGGGCGAGGAGGTGGACGTGCTGACGCCGTCGGGCCTGTTCACCCCCGACCTCGGCGTTCCGGCCGAGCACGTGCTGCTCGCGGCCGGTTCCGGCATCACCCCGATGCTGTCGATCGCCGCGTCCGTCCTGGCCGCCGACCGCAGCTCCACCGTCACCCTGTTGTACGGCAACCGGCGCAGCGACACCGTGATGTTCGCGGACGAGCTGGCCGACCTGAAGGACCGCTACCTCGGCCGCTTCCAGCTGGTCCACGTCCTGTCCCGGGAGACCCGTGACGCGGAACTGCTCAGCGGGCGGCTGGACCCGGAGCGGGTGCGGGCGCTGCTGGCGGCGCTGGTGGATGTCGGGAGCGTCGGGCACTGGTGGCTGTGCGGCCCGTTCGGGATGGTCGTCGGGGCGAAGGAACTGCTCGCCGGGCTGGGCGTGCCGGGCGAGCGCGTGCACCAGGAACTGTTCCACGCCGAGGACGAGCCGGTGTCCGAGCGCCCGGAGGACCGGGACGGCGCGGCGGGAGTGGCCGACGGCCCGCACAGCGAGGTCACCGTCGTCCTGGACGGGCGCGGCAGCACGCTCTCCCTGCCGTGCGACCGCTCGATCCTGGACGGCGCCCAGCGTTCCCGCCCCGACCTGCCGTTCGCCTGCAAGGGCGGGGTCTGCGGCACCTGCCGCGCGCTGGTCACCGAGGGCGAGGTCGAGATGCGCCGCAACTTCGCGCTGGAGGAGAAGGAGCTGGCTGCCGGCTACGTCCTCACCTGCCAGGCCCGCCCGCTCACCGACCGGGTGACGGTCGACTACGACCGCTGAGCGGCCGGCCGCCGCACCCTTCTCCTCCTGCTTCCCCTCCTGACTGCTTCAGACCACGGCTGGGGCGGGCAGCCTGGCCGGATCGCCGAGCAGGTGGACGAGGTCGCTGACGGCGGCGCGACCGGCCCGGTTGGCGCCGATGGTGCTGGCGGACGGGCCGTAGCCGACCAGGTGGACGCGCGGGTCGGCGGTGGCGCGGGTGCCGGTGAGCGCGATGCCGCCGCCGGGGGAGCGCAGCCCGAGCGGGGCCAGGTGGCCGACCTCCGGGCGGAAGCCGGTGGCCCACACGATCGCGTCCACCGTCAGCTCCTCCTCCCCCCAGGCGACGCCGTGCTCGGTGAGCCGGTCGAACATCGGGCGGCGGTGCAGCGCGCCCAGTTCCTCGGCACGCCGGTAGGCGACCGACGGGCCGAGCCCGGTGACGCTCACCACGCTGCGCACCGGCAGGCCCTGCCGGACCCGTTCCTCGACCTTGGCGACCACCGCGCGCCCGTACTCGGGGGTGAACGGCCCCTCGTGGTAGACGGGCGGGGTCCGGGTGACCCAGACCGTTTCGCCGACCGCCGCCACCTCGGACAGCACCTGGATCGCCGAAGCGCCCCCGCCCACCACCAGGACGCGCCGGCCGGCGAACTCCCCGGGGCCGCGGTAGTCGGCGTAGTGCAGTTGGCGACCGGCGAAGTGGCCCGGGTAGTGGGGCAGGAAGGGGCGGGTCCAGGTGCCGGTGGCGTTGATCAGCGCGCGGGTGGACCAGGTGCCGTGGTCGGTCTCGACCAGCAGCCGGGAGTCCGGGCGGTCCGACTCGGCGCGCACCGCGCGAACCGCGACGGGGCGTACGACCGGGAGCGCGTGCCGGGCCTCGTACGCCGCGAAGTACCCCGGCACGACCTCGCGCGCCGGGGCCTCGGGGTCGGGCGCGGGGAGTTCGGCGTCCGGGAGGTCATGGAAACCGTGCACGGTGGCCATCCGCAGGGACGGTGAGCGGTGTGCCCAGGCGCCGCCCGGCGCGGGGTTGGCGTCGAGCACGACGAAGCCGCCGTCGGCGTCCGCCCGGTAGGGGGCGAAGCCGCGGCGGCTGAGGTGGTAGGCGGCGGACAGTCCGGCCTGTCCGGCGCCCACCACCAGGACGTCCACCGTGAGGACGTCCACCACCTCGATGTCCACTACCAGGGCGTCCGCGTGCCGCTGCCTGCCATTGGTTGCACCGTAAACAGTCACGCCGGTGAAACATCGGGGGTGCGGCGGGTGTTCCCGCGTCTGCGGGTGCTTGCGGTCCCGGGGTGCTTGCCGTCCCGCCGCGTGGCGCCCCGCGCGGGCGACGGGTCAGCTCGGGCGCCGGGTCAGGCGGCCGGGGAGATCACCGCGGCCGTGCCGTAGGCACAGACCTCGGTGCCGACGTCCGCCGCCTCCGTCACGTCGAAGCGCATCATCAGCACCGCGTTTCCGCCGCGCGCCTTGGTCTGCTCGATCAGCCGCTGCATCGCCTCGTTGCGGCTCTCGACCAGGGTCTTCGTCAGGCCCCGCAGCTCGCCGCCGATCAGCGACTTCAGTCCGGCGCCGATCTGGCTGCCGATGTGGCGGCTGCGCACGGTCAGCCCGAAGACCTCGCCGATCACATGATCGACCCGGAAGCCGGGGATGTCGTTGGTGGTTACGACCAGGACGTCGGCGTTCGGGCCCTGCCCGCCGCCGTACTCGTTGATGTCAGCCATGGGCCCATCCTGCCCTGTCGTACGTCCGAGTGATCGAGGCGGGGCCGGACGATGGCCGAGAAGGGGTCCAGAAGCTGGTTCAGACCGGTGATCGGGCGGCCGAAAGGCCGTACCGTAGCCCCATGGGCGAGCGAAGCGATCATCCACAGGGGCCGGGCGCGGCGGAGGACTCCGGCGCGCAGGAGATCGAGGCGACGGTGGTGCTGGGCCTGCGGATCACCGACTGGCCGGCGCTGCGCGCCGCCGCGATCAGGGCCGTCGAGGAGCTGGTGTTCGAGGGCATCGACCCGGCCGGCCAGCGCCGTGAGCTGCTGCGCGAGGTCTCCGAGGACGCCAACGCGGCGCTCGGCGCACTGCTGCACCCGGACCGGCTGGTGGCCGCGATCCCCGGGGTCGAGGCGATCGGCGGCACGCTGGAGATCAGCGTCACCGAGGACTTCGCGCCGGACTTCGCCGAGCTGTTCCCGCTGGAGGGCGACGAGGACGAGGACGGCGGCGCCGGCGCGGACTGGACCCTCACCCCGCGCACCGCCTGCCTCCTGCACGCCCAGCTGATCGGCCTGGCCGACGCCGCCTACGACGACTTCGACGAGCACGGTGACGACCCGGTCGTCGACGGCGAGGACGCCGACTGGTCGCTCTACGCCCGCCTGCCCCAGCGCACCTGGCGGCTGCACCGGAACTGGCGCCGCGCCATGGCCCGGGCCCTCGACGACCTGGCCGACGACCTCGCGCTCGGTGAATGGCCGCTGCCGCGCTGTCTGGCCGAGGACATCGGGCTGCGGATGGCCCTGGTGGACGCCCGGGCCCTGCTCGGCGCGCAGCCCGAGTCGGTGGCCGACATGATGGGCGACCTGCCGGCCGACCTGTACGACTACGACTGGGACGGCTGCCACGACGAACTGTTCGGCGTCTACGGACCGGACGACGGCGACCCGGAGCTGGGCGCCGAGCAGCGCACCGAGGTGCTGCTGGCGGCCACGCACCCGGAGGGCTGGTTCCTGACGTACGAGGACGCGGAGGCGCGGGACCCGCAGCGCGGCTACCGGCGCTGACCGGCCGCCGGGCTGGTCCGGTCCGGTTTTCGGGCCGGGTTGGAGTGGTTCGAAAGGCTTTTCGGGCGCCGCGACGGGTGGGCGACTAGGCTGCGGGCATGTCCGATACGTCTGATGTGCGTGCGGGTCCGGCAGGCGGGGACGACCAGGTGTTCACCCGGATCGCGCTCGGACTGGACGGCGTCCAGGCCGCCCAGCACGGGCGGACGGCCGAGGCGCGGGCCAGCTTCGAGGCGCTCTGGGCGGCGCTCGGCGAGCGGGGCGATGTCTTCCACCGCTGTGTCCTCGCCCACTACCTGGCCGACCTGCAGGACGATCCGCAGGACGAGCTGGAGTGGGACCGGCGGGCGCTGGCCGCCGCCGACTCGCTGACCGCCGAGCGCGCCCAGACCTACGAGTCCGCCCTCCAGGTGCGCGCGTTCTACCCCTCACTGCACCTCAACCTGGCCTCGGACCACCTCAAGCTCGGCGAGCCCGACCTCGCGCGCGAGCAGCTGGAGCGCGCCGTGCGCAGCCTGGACGCGCTCCCCGAGGACGCCTACAGCGCGAGCATCCGGTCGGCCGTCGACGAACTGCGGCAGCGGCTGCGCTGAGCGGTGGTGTGCAGGGGCGGGGGTTGGCAGGGGCAGGGGCAGGGGCGCACGGGCCCCCGGCACCGCGTGATCACCGGGGTGGCGGGGCTGGCATGCTGGACGGGTGACTTCTCCGTTCGACACCCCTGCTCCCGCTCCCGCTTCCGACGACTCCCCGGCCCCGGCGGACCGTGACGCGCGGCCGCAGTACGTGCTGCCGCTGCTCGTCCGGCTGGAGAAGGCCACGCCGCCCGGGCGGACCGACGCGCTGGAGACCTCGGCCCGGGCGGTGCTCACCCTGCTGTCCGACTCGCGGGTGACCGACGCGGACGGCGAGTGGGCGGAGCGGGTCGAGGCCTGGGAGGACGCCCGGATCCGCAAGGTGGTCCGGCGGGCCCGGGGCGGGGAGTGGCGCCGGGCGGGCGAACTGCCGGGGATCACGGTGAGCGGACGGGAGGCCGAGGTGCGGGTGTTCCCGCCGGTTCCGTTGGACGGTTGGCCGAAGGACCTCGCCAAGCTCCAGGTCTCCGGGACGGACCTGGAGGAGACCGCCGAGGTCGGCGCCCCTGAGCCCGGGTTGCCGGTGCTGTGGCTCAACCCGGAGCTGGAGATGAGCGCGGGCAAGACGATGGCGCAGACCGGCCACGCCGCCCAGCTGGCCTGGTGGCGGCTGGACGAGGCGCAGCGCAAGGAGTGGGCCGAGGCCGGATTCGCGCTCGCGGTGCGGACGGCCCCGGCGGAGACGTGGGAGGCGCTGGTCGCCAGCGGTCTGCCGCTGGTCCGGGACGCGGGCTTCACCGAGATCGCGCCGGGTAGCTGCACGGTGATCGCGGACCACCCGGCATTGCGGGGGACTGCTGAGGTCTGAGGTCTGAGGTCTGACGTCCGGGAGTCGACAGCTGGCGTCTGGCGTCTGGCGTCTGGCGTTTGACGGCAGACGGATAACAGCGAACAGCTGACAGATTTCGAAATCTGCCAGCTGTTCGCTTGGAGCGGCGTGTTCGCGCGGCATGGCTTTCTACCGTGGCATCCAGCGAGCTCGGCCCTGCCTTGGCTCACCCGCCACTGGGCCGTGACCGGGCATGGCGGCGTCCCGACGGTTTGACGACGGAGAGCACGACGTTGGTGACGTACACCGACAGCGCGACGATCGGGATGATCACCAGGCTGTAGCGGGTGAATCCGAGGTGCATGTCCGCGATGGTGCCGGTGGGGTGCTGGTCCACCAGGTGGGCCGCTTCGTGCAGCCGGGCGGTGAGTTCGAAGATCGAGGCGGCGGTGGCGGCCAGGGTGAGCCAGAACTTGACGGCAACCCAGCGGTACCTGAACAGGCGCCAGGGGGTGCCGAGCGCGAGGAGCAGGCCGGTCAGCAGGGAGAGCAGGCTCAGCGGGAGGACCAGCGCGTCGCCGAGGAGCGGCATCGTCCGGTAGGCGCTGCGCAGGGTCTCCGCGCTGTCCGTCAGCAGCCCTGTCGCGCCGAGTGTGAGCAGGCAGAGCATCAGGCCCAGCCAGCTGATCGAGCTGATGATGTGCACGACCACCGCGCTCTTGCGGGCAGTCGGTGAGAGGCGGAAGTTCTTGGGCTGCCGGGTGCCCGGATGGGGCGTTGCCACGGAGGACGCGGCGGGGGTGGTCATACGGGGTCCTTCGGGAGGCGACGGGGGAGGGGGCCTGCGTCAGGCTCTCGTGGCGAGCGCCGTGGTCGCCGGCCTGTGGCTGCGGCCGGCCACCGACGTCAGAGCATGATGCGCCCGCCGGCCACGTCGATCGTCTGGCCGGTCAGCCAGGACGACGACTCGGACGCGAGGAAGAGCGCGGCGTGAGCGACATCGGCGGGCACTCCTGCGCGGCCCAGCGGGAACTGCCTGACGATCAGCGGGAGCTTTTCGGCGGGTATGCGCTCCTGCTGGCTCTCCGTCATGATGAGGGACGGAGCGAGGCAGTTGACCCGCACGCCGTGCCGGCCCACCTCCTGTGCGACCTGGCGGGTGAACATCAGCACGCCTGCCTTGGCCGCCGCGTAGGAGGCGGCGGCACCGCCGGGAAGCCGCCCGGCGGTGGACGCCATGGTGATGATCGAGCCGCCGCCGCGCTCGATCATGCCGGGCAGGAAGGTCTGCACGGCCAGGAAGGTGGTGGTCAGGTTCAGGTCGACCACCGAGTGCCAGTGCTCCAGGCTCATCTGCTCGATCGGCACCGGGTCGCCGCCTCCGCCGACGAACGCGCAGAGCACTTCGATCGGACCGACGGACTGCTCTGCCTGTGCACGCAGCCGTACGAGGTCGGCGGGATCGGTGCAGTCGGCCGTCATCGCGACCGCCGTTCCGCCTGCCGCGCGGATCTCGCCGACCGTCCGGTCGACGGCACTCCGGTCGCGGCCGACGACGGCTGCCTTGACACCGTTGGCGGACAGGGCTTTTGCCGTCTCGGCTCCGATGCCCCGGGAACCTCCGGTGACGAGGGCGGCCTTACCTGCGAGATCGGGATAGGTGGGCAGTGGCGTGGTCATCAGTGTGGCTCCGTGGATTCTCGGTTGACGGTCAGTCAGTCGGCTGGCGGGCGGCGTGGCGCCGCCCGTGCCGACCCCAGAAATCCTCGTTGCCGTGCCTGTGCGCCGTCGTCGCCCGAGCGGCGGCCGTCGGGATACTCCCGCTGTCGTAGCGTTGCGTTTTGGTGGTACGACGCTGGGCGGAGGCCGAAGTGTCAGGCGCAGAACGGTTGCTGACACAGAGCGAGGACAGTGCTCTCCTGGTGGCAGAGCCCTTGGTACGACCCGCGGCTGAAGCACCAGGCCCGTGTGAGGGCGGCCGGTGATGCGGTACCTGCGTGGGCGTACGGCCGAAGCCTTCCTCCGGAGGACGCCCCGGCGCGGCCGGTGCGGTGAACTGAACCGCGCCGGACGTGGGCCTTCCAACCGGCGCCGTCCCTTACCTGGAGGCTGTCGACCTTGTCGTCCTTCACCTCGCCCCGTCGGTCGTCCGCGGGAGCGCTCAGCGGCATCCTGTACGTGCTCCTCTTCGTGGCCGGCCTCGTCATCAGCGGCATCACCGCGCCCTCCGGGCCGTTCGCCACCCCGTACTCCAGCGACGACGTGGTGCGCAAGTACCTGCTCGCCGATCCGGCGGCGCTGCACCGCTCGCTTCAGGTGGGAGCCCTGTTCCAACTGCTCTCGGCGCTGGCGCTGCTGGCGTTCGTCCCCTGGTTCACAGAGTTCGTGGGCCGCCACGGCACCCCGGTGCGGGCGGGTGTGGTCCGGGCGGCGGGCGGTGCGTCCGGGGTCCTGCTGGTGCTGTCCGCGAGCGTGGGTTGGGTCCTGTCGCTGCTGGGCACCGCCGCGGACCTGCCGGTGTCCCGCGCCCTCATGGACCTCGCCTTCATCACCGGCGCTGCGCCCGCGATCGGCACGCTCGGCGTGGTCCTGTGGCAGGTGTCGCGCACCGCGCTGGTGAGCCGGGCGCTGCCCGCCTGGGTGGCCTGGTCCGGACTGGCCCTGTCCGCCGCGAGCATGTTGTCCCTGCTCTCGCTGGTCGCCGAGCCGGCCACGCTGCTGATCCCGGTCGGACGTTACGTCGGCTTCCTCTGGTTCGTCGCGGTGAGCCTGACGCTGTGGCGTCGGGACGGCGGCACCCCCTCCACGGGCCAGTCGGGTACTACGGTGGGAGTAGCTGCACCCGCACCCGCGAGCTGATGCCCGGGTGTGGCGCGCCGAACTAGCCTTCCGGCATGAACGAGTTACGCCCGTCGTGGAAGCCGCCGTGGAACCGATCCGGCCGGGCGAGCCTGCCCGTGCTCTCGTCGCTGGCCGTCGCCTGCTTCCAAGTGGCGGGCACGGTCGGTGCAGGACAGCGGCAGCCCGACCGCGTCCAGCTCGACGCCCTCGGCTACGTGCTGCTCCTGCTCGGCCCCGCCGCGCTGCTGCTGCGCCGCCGCCACCCGGCGGCGGTCATGGCCGGCACCACAGCGGTCACCATCGGCTACCTGTTCGCCGGGTACCCGTACGGCCCGGTCTTCGTCAGCCTTGGTGTGGCGTTCTTCGTCGCAGTCCAGTGCGGGCAGCGGCGGGCGGCCTGGGCCTGCGGCGGCGCCTTCTACGTCGGTCAGCTGCTGATGAGCTACGCGATTCCATACGACTGGCTGCGGGCCAAGAGCTGGCAGGCCAACGCCTGGCAGGAGTTGGGCGTCGCGGTGGTGCTACTGCTCATCGCGACCGGTGCGGAACTGGCCCGGGTCCGCCGCGAGCAGTTCGCCGCCGCCGGAGCCGCCGCGGAGGAGGCACAGCGGCGCCGCGTCGACGAGGAGCGGCTGCGGATGGCCCGCGAGCTGCACGACATCCTGGCGCACAGCATCTCGTTGATCCACGTCCAGGCCGGGGTGGCGCTCGAACTCATCGACACTCGCCCGGAACAGGCCAGAAGCGCCCTGGCGACGATCAAGGCCGCCAGCAAGGAGGCCTTGGGCGAGGTCCGGCAGGTCCTCGGCACGCTGCGCGGACCGGGGGCCACCGCGCCGCGCACTCCAGCCCCCGGCCTGGACCGGCTGGACGAACTGGTCGACCAGGCCGGCCGGGCAGGCCTGACCGTCAGCGTCCGTTCCGAGGGCATCCCCGGGGAGGCGCCGACCGCCGTCCAGCGGGCCGCCTTCCGGATCGTCCAGGAAGCCCTGACCAATGTGATCCGCCACTCCGCGGCCCGGACGGCCACCGTGCTGCTCTCCCGGACGGCCGACGGCCTCACCGTGCAGATCGACGACCCGGGCCCGGTGGGCGGCGGCGACGCGGGCGGCTCGGGAGCCGGACTGATCGGGATGCGGGAGCGGGTCGCCACCTTCGGGGGCACCCTGGAGGCGGGCCCGTGCGACGCGGGCTTCCGAGTCCGGGCCCGCCTGACGAGAGGTGACTGGTGATCAGGGTGCTGCTGGTGGATGACCAGATGCTGGTCCGGGCCGGGTTCCGGGCGTTGCTCGACGCCCAGCCCGACGTCGAGGTGGTCGGCGAGGCCGGCGACGGCGAGCAAGCCCTGCGCCTCGCCGTCGAGCTGCGTCCCGACGTGGTGCTGATGGACATCCGGATGCCCCGCCTCGACGGCCTGGAGGCCACTCGGCGGATCGGGGCCGACCCGGAGCTCGACGGGGTGCGGGTGGTCGTACTGACCACCTTCGAGCTCGACGAGTACGTCTTCGAGGCGTTGCGGTCCGGCGCGGCAGGGTTCCTCGTCAAGGACGCCGAGCCGGCCGAACTGCTCCGGGCGGTCCGGGTCGCTGCCGCAGGCGACGCGTTGCTCTCGCCGGGCGTCACCCGGCGCCTGATCGGAGAGTTCGCCGCCCGCTCGAAGGAGCCGCGGGCGGTCGGCCTTGAGATGCTCACCGAACGCGAACGCGAGGTGCTTGCCCTGGTCGGGCTCGGGCTCTCCAACGAGGACATCGCCCGCCGCCTGGTGGTCAGCCCGCTGACCGCCAAGACGCATGTCAGCCGCGCCATGGTCAAGCTCGGCGTCCGCGACCGCGCCCAACTGGTCGTCCTCGCTTACGAATCCGGCCTGGTCCGCCCCGGCTGGCTCGGGTGACGGATGACAGATGACAGCGAACAGATAACAGATAACAGATAACAGATTTCGAAATCTGTTATCTGTTCGCTGTTACTTGTTTGCTGTCATCTGTTTGTTGTCATCGGTTACCGGCCCGCCGCCCGCCGTCGGGCGCTACCCGCCGGAAGCCTGGTGTCGTCGGATCGCCCGCAGCCCGCCGTAGGCGGCAGCAGCCGTCCAGAGGGCCATGATCAGCAGTCCGGTCCAGTGGCCGTAGTGGATGCCGGCCTCGGTCCGGGTGTGCGTCGCGTACAGGCCGGCCCGGTCGGGCAGGAACTGGCCGGCCTCGCGGATGCCGGGGATGGCCGCCAGCCAGGTGGTGCCGAGGAACACCATCGGGCCGAGCAGGCCGAGCGCGGCGCTGAAGTTGCCCAGCATCGTGGTCAGTCCGAGGCAGAGCAGTACCAGCAGCGGGTGGTAGAGCACGCCGGCCACGAAGCTGCGGGCCAGGCCGGGGGTCGACCAGTCCAGTCCGACGGTGGCGTCGACGGCCAGGAACGAGCCCGCCGTCGACGCCAGCCCGAGTAGCAGGCCCAGCCCGGCGCCGAGCGTGAGCTTGGCGCCGTACAGCCGCGCGCGCCGGGGGGCGGCGATGAACGAGGTGCCGATCATGCGGGTGTTGAACTCCTGCCCGATCAGCAGGATCCCGAGGCAGGCCACGGCCACGTGCCCGAAGAGCAGCCCGTAGTAGATCCCGTTGGCCGGGTCCGTGCCGGGGGCCACGGTCTTGGGGTCGGAGGCGGCGCTGACGGCCGCGGTGACCCCGACGGTCAGGACCAGGGCGACCAGCGGGGCGGCCCACTGGGAGGGCAGGGTGGTGAACTTGATCCGTTCGGCGCGCAGGGCGTGGGCCGCGCTCATTGCCATCTTCCCTTCGTTCGTGGTCACTTGGCGCGCCGCAGGGCGAGCAGGCCGCCGTAGGCCGCGGCGCCGGCCCACAGGGCCATGATCAGCAGTCCGGTCCAGTGCCCGTACGAGACCTGCGGGTCGTCGGCGTAGTGCAGTGCGTACTGGCCGGCCCGGTCGGGCAGGAACTGGGCCACCTGCCGCACCCCGGCCACGCCGCCGAGCAGCGGCGAGAGCAGGAAGACGACCGGTACCAGCAGTCCCATGGCGGCGGTGAGGTTGCCGAGCAGCGCGGTCGCTCCGAGGCAGAACACCACCAGCAGCACCGGGTAGAGCACGCCGGCGGTGGCGCTGCGGACGAAGGCGGGGCCGTCCCAGTCGCCGGGGACGGTGGCCGCGTACCCGGCGAAGGCGCCCGCCGTGCCCGCCGCGCCGACGCCGAGGCCGACCAGCGCGCCGAGCGTGAGCTTGGCGCCGTACAGCCGTCCGCGCCGGGGGACGGCGGTCAGTGAGACGTCGATCATGCGGGTGTTGAACTCCTGGCCGATCAGCAGGACCGCGAAGCAGACCAGCGCGGCCTGGCCGAAGTTGAGCCCGTAGAAGACGCCCACGCCGGGGTCGTCGGTGAGGTTGTGCTCCGAGCCGCCGAGGGCCGCACCGATGGCCGTGGTGGTGCCCACGGTGAGCGCGAAGGCGAGCAGCGGGGTGATCCAGAGCGAGTGGAGCGTGGTGAGCTTGATCCGTTCGGCGTTGAAGGCGCACAGGTGGTACCGGAGGGTCGAGCCGGGGTTCATGCGGTGGCCTCGGCGCGGTACTCGACGCTGTCGGCGGTCATCCGCATGAACGCCTCCTCCAGCGAGTCCTGTTGGACCGCGATCTCGTACAGGACCACGCCGTGTGCGGCGGCGAGCGCGGCGATCTGCTCGGGTTCGGCGCCGGTCACCTCCCAGGCGCCGTCGTCGGCCTCGGTCGCGGTGAGGTTGCCGGCGGCGTCCGACTGCTGGAGCAGGTCGCCGCCGAACAGGGCGGCGAGTTTGGCCGAGTTGACGGCCCGGACGCGGATCCTGGTCCGACCGTGCTGGTCGATGAACTCGGCGGTGGCGGCGTCCGCGAGCAGCCGGCCACGGCCGATGACCACCAAGTGGTCGGCGGTGAGCGCCATTTCGGTCATCAGGTGGGACGACACCAGCACCGACCTGCCCTCGGCGGCCAGTTCGCGCAACAGGGTGCGGATCCAGCGGATGCCCTCCGGGTCGAGACCGTTGACCGGTTCGTCCAGCAGCAGCACCGGCGGGTCGCCGAGCAGCGCGGCGGCCACCCCGAGGCGCTGGCGCATGCCGAGGGAGAAGCCGCGGATCCGCCGTCCGGCGGCGTCCGTCAGGCCGACCTGGGCGAGCACCTCGTCCACCCGGCGCGGCGCCAGGCCGTTGCTCGCCGCGAGCCAGCGCAGGTGGCCGGCGGCGGTGCGGCCGCCGTGCAGGGCGTGGGCGTCCAGCAGGGCGCCCACCTGCCGCAGCGGCTGGGCGAGTTCGGCGTACCGGCTGCCGCCGACCAGGGCGCTTCCGGCGGTGGGGCGGTCCAGGCCGAGGATCAGGCGCATGGTGGTGCTCTTACCGGCGCCGTTCGGGCCGAGGAAGCCCGTCACCAGGCCGGGCCGGACCTCGAAGGACAGGTCGTCGACGACGCGCCGACCGTCGTACTCCTTGGTGAGGCCCTGGATCTCGATCACGGCCGCTCCCCTCTCGGTGCTCCGGTGCCGGGTCGTCCGGCTGGTGGTCACATTCGACCGGAGCGGGCCGTACCGGCGGATCCCGCCGGGGTCGGGAGCCGTCTCCCTCCCGGGAGGGAGACGGCGGCAGGCTCGCGGGGGAGCCAGGGCCGGCCGCTGAGCTGGCAGGATGGTGGAATGCCCAGGATCCTCGCGCCGCTGCTGGCCGGCGCCACGTACGCGCGCCTGCTGCACCTGCTGGTCGGGTGGATCTTCGCGGGCGTCATCCTGATGATCTACCCGGGGACGTACCACAAGGGCCTTGGCGAGATCGTGGTCGCGAGCGCCGCGGCGGACGTCACCCTGCTCGCCCTGGTCGCCCTCGTCCCCGCGACGCGGCGCGCCGAGGGGGTGCAGGCGCGGTTGCTGCTGCTGCCCGACCGCGAGGAGGACATCGCCGCCGAGTCCTCCCGCACCTGGGCGGACCGGCGGCGCACCGCCGGCTGGCTGATCGGGCGGGTCGTGCTCGGCTCGGTGGTGGGGTTCGCGACGGCCTTCGGCCTCACCAGCGGCTACGACCTGCTGACCGGACCGGACTCGTTCTGGTACCTCCCGCTCGCCCCGGTGCTGGTGGTCGGCTACGGCTGGCTGGTGGTGTCCGCCGGTCGCCTCCAACTCGCCATGGCCGTAAGGCTGCTGGGTCCTTCCCCGGCGGAGCGGCTGGCGGAGGCGGAGCTGCGGGCCGAACGGCTGCTGGAACGCAACAGGTTGGCCCGCGAGCTGCACGATTCCATCGGCCACGCACTGACGGTGACGGTCCTTCAGGCGGGTGCCGCACGGGAGGTCGGGGACCAGGTGTTCACCGCCAAGGCGCTCGAAGTCATCGAGGAGACCGGCCGCCGGGCCATGGAGGACCTCGAACGCACCCTCGTCCTGCTCCGCGAGACGCCGGAGGGTGCGGCCGGCAACGGAACAGCCACCGAACAGCCCGGCGTCGACCAGCTGCCCGCACTGTTCGACACCGCCCGGTCGGCCGGGAGCCCGGTCGAGGCGCGGATCGAGGTGTCGGCGGGGGCGCTGCCCGGGGTGCTCTCCCGCGAGTCCTACCGGATCGTCCAGGAGGGCGTCACCAACGCGCTCAAGTACGCGCCCGGCGAGCCGGTCAGCGTCCGGATCGCCGTTCAGGGAGGGCAGTTGGAGCTGCGCTGCGCCAATCGCTCGGCGGTCGGCGGAGCCTCGGCGCGCCTGGCGGGCGGTGCGGCGGGCAAGGGCGGCAAGGGCGGCAAGGGGCTGCGCGGCATCCGGGAACGCGCCACGCTGCTCGGCGGGGAGGCCACCGCCGGGGTGTCGGGCGACGGGGGCGGGGAGTGGGTGCTCGCCGTCCGGCTGCCCCTACGCTTGGGCTCGTGACGAACGATCCTGTGGGCGCCGGACCGGCGAGGGGCGCTGCCGGGATGATCGACATCCTGCTCGCCGACGACGAGGAACTGGTCCGGGCCGGGATGCGGGCCGTCCTGGAGGCGCAGGGAGACCTGCGGGTGGTCGGTGAGGCCGCCGACGGCGCCGACGCGGTGGCGCTGGCCCGCGCGCTGCGCCCGCACGTCGTCCTGATGGACGTCCGGATGCCGGTGCTGGACGGCCTGGCGGCGACCCGCGAGCTCCTGCGCCCCGGCGCGCCGGGGGAGCAGCCGCCGAAGATCCTGGTCGTCACCACCTTCGAGAACGACGACTACGTCTACCAGGCGCTGCGCGCGGGCGCCGACGGCTTCCTGCTGAAGCGCTCCCGGGCGGCCGAGATCGCGCACGCGGTACGGCTGGTGGCGGCGGGCGAGTCACTGCTGTTCCCGGCCACGATCCGCCGCCTCGCGGCCGGCCACGGCAATCCCGCCGCCCGCGCGACCATGGACCGGGCGGCGCTGACCGAGCGCGAGGCACAGGTGCTGCGGCTGGTCGCGCGCGGCCTCAGCAACGGGGAGATCGCCGAGCTGCTGTTCCTCGGCGTGCAGACGGTGAAGACCCACGTCAGCAGTGTGCTGGCGAAGCTCGGGGCGCGGGACCGCACCCAGGCGGTGATCGCCGCGTACGAGTCGGGCTTCGTCGAGCCGTCGGAGTAGCGCACAGCGCGGCGGGCAGGAGTGGCGTACCGGGCCTGAGCGGCGTAGCGGGCAGGAGCTAGGCGGGGACGCGGGCGGCCCGGCGCTGTCGGGGTCAGGCCGGGTAGGCGTGGGTCTGGGTGGCCTTGACGGAGGCCCAGACCTCGGATCCGGGCGCCAGCCCCAGCTCGGCGACGGCGGCCGGGGTGAGGTCGGCGGCCATCGGCAGTTCGCCCGCGAGGTCGGCGCGCACCTGGTCGCCGTGCAGGTCCAGGCCGGTGACCTCGGCCTTCCACACGTTGCGCGCGCTGGACTGGGGCCGTTCGCGGTGCAGGGTCACGGCGGACGGCGGGAAGGCGACGAAGGCCGGGCCGGACAGCTCCTCGGTGGTGGCCAGGACCGTGCCGGCCGTGAGCGTGACCTGGTGGCCCTCGGCCACGCCCTGGTACAGGTTCAGTCCGACCAGGCGCGCGATGTAGTCGGTGCGCGGCCGCCGGGCGACCTCCGCCGGGCTGCCGGACTGCACCTCGTGCCCGCCCTCGATCACCACCAGCCGGTCGGCGAGCACCATCGCGTCCAGCGGGTCGTGCGTCACCAGCACCGCCACGGCCTCGAACTCGGCCAGGTGGCGCCGCAGTTGGGCGCGTACGTCGAGCCGGGTGCGGGCGTCCAGGGCGGCCAGTGGCTCGTCCAGCAGCAGCAGCCGGGGGCGGACGGCCAGCGCCCGGGCCAGCGCCACCCGCTGGGCCTGGCCGCCGGAGAGGCTGCCGGGGCGTACGGAGGCGTGGTCGGCCAGGCCCATCCGCTCCAGCCAGGCGGCCGCCTCGGCCCGGGCGGCACGCTTGGGGCGGCCCTGGCAGCGCGGGCCGAAGGCGACGTTGTCGAGCGCGCTGAGGTGCGGGAAGAGCAGGTAGTCCTGGAACACCACGCCGACGGGACGTTCCTCGGCGGGGGTGTGCACGCGCTGCCCGGGCTCCTCCAACAGACGCCCGTCCAGGCGCAGGTGGCCGCCGGTGAGCGGGAGCAGCCCGGCGAGGGCGCGCAGGGCGGTGGACTTGCCGGCGCCGTTCGGGCCGAGCAGCGCGACCACCTCGCCGGGGGCGGCGGTGAGGGCGAGGTCGAGGGTGAACGCGGCGCGCTCCACCCGCAGCCGGGCGTCGAGGGCGGGTGCAGGCGCAGCCGCGGCGGTGGGGGCAGCAGGGGCAGCGGGGTCGTTGGGGTCGGTCGGGGAGGTGCTCATCGGGGCGGCGTCCAGGGGGTCGGGGCAGCGGTGGCCGGGTTCCGGCCCGGGGCTCGCAGGGCCGTCACGGGGTCGACATCCAGCGGTCGCGCAGGCCGACCAGGACCGCGACGGAGACCACCAGCAGGACCAGCGACAGCGCGATCGCCGCCTCGGGGTCCGATTCCATGGCGAGGTAGACGGCCAGTGGCATGGTCTGGGTGCGGCCCGGGAAGTTGCCCGCGAAGGTGATCGTGGCGCCGAACTCGCCGAGCGCCCGGGCCCAGGCGAGGACCGCCCCGGCGGCGATCCCTGGGGCGATCAGCGGCAGGGTCACCCGGCGGAACGCAGTCAGCCGGGATGCGCCCAGGGTCGCGGCCGCCTCCTCGTAGCGGGGGTCGGCGGCGCGCAGCGCGCCCTCCACGCTGATCACCAGGAACGGCATCGCCACGAACGCCTCGGCGATGACCACCCCGGTCGTGGTGAACGGCAGCGTGATGCCGAAGGCCGAGTCCAGCCAGGAACCGACGATGCCGCGCCGCCCGAGGACCAGCAGCAGTGCCACGCCGCCGACCACCGGCGGCAGCACCAGCGGCAGGGTGACCAGGGCCCGGATCACCCGCCGGCCCGGCAGTTCGGTGCGGGCGAGCAGCCAGGCCAGCGGGACGCCGAGGAGCAGCGAGACCGCGGTGGCCGCCGTCGCGCAGATCAGCGACAGGCGCAGGGCGTCCCAGACGGTGGCGCTGGTGAGCTGCTCGGACAGGCCGCTCCAGGGCGCCCGGACGAGCAGGCCGACCAGCGGCAGGATCAGGAACGCCAGTCCGAGCAGCGCCGGGAGCAGCAGCGTGACCGGGACGCGGTGGGTGCGCCGGCGCCGGCGCCGGCGTGGCAGGGCTTTCGCCGTTGCTGCCATGCCGGGCCCGGTGTCGGCGGTGCGTTCGGTGGTGCGCCCGGTGTCGCTGGTGCGCTTGGTGGTGCGGTCGCTCACGGCGCCTGGAAGCCCGCCGCGGTGAGCACCTGCTTGGCCTCGGGCGACTGGATGTACGCGACGAAGGCGGCGGCGCCGTCCTTGTTCGGGGCCTTGGCCAGGGCGGCGATCGGGTAGTCGTTCACGGCCTTGTCGGCCTCGGGGAAGTCCACGCTGTCGATCTTCCCGGCATCCGCCTTCACGTCGGTCTTGTACACGAGCGAGGCGTCGACCTCGCCGAGCTCGACCTTGGTCAGCGCGCCCTTGACGTCCTGCTCCAGGGTGACCGGGGTGAGGTTGACGTTGGCGGCCTTGAGCGCGGTGAGGGCGGCGGCGCCGCACGGCACCTCCTTTGCGCACAGCGCGACCTTCACGCCGGAGGCGGTGAGGTCGTTCAGGCCCGCGACGTGCTTGGGGTTGCCCTTGGGCACGGCGATGGTGAGCGTGTTCTTGACGAAGGTCTTCGGGTCGCCGCTCGCGCCGCCCGCGTCGGTCACGGTCTTCATGGTGGCCGGACTGGCGGCGGCGAACACGTCCGCCGGGGCGCCCGAGTTGATGCTGGTGGCGAGGCTGGAGCTGCCGCCGAAGTTGAACTTGACCTTGGCGCCCGGGTTCGCGGCCTCGAACTTCTTGCCGAGGTCGGTGAACGTCTCCTTGAGCGAGGCGGCGGCGAAGACGGTGATGTCGCCGGTGGCCTTCGGGACGCTGCCGCCACCGGCCGCCGACGAGGCCGAGGAACCCGCCGTCGAAGCGGGCGAGGAGCCGCCGGACTTGCCACCGCCGTCGCTGCCGCAGGCGGTGGCCCCGAGGCTGAGGACGAGGGCCGCCGCGGCGGCGACGGCGAGTCTGCGGGTGGTCGTACGGGTGCTCATCGGGGCTTCCCCTCCAGGGCTCGCGCCGGAAGGGGCGCGGGGTGAGGCCGCAGGTGCGGCCATTACGGTGATCATAGTGCCGCAAATGCGAGTGATAAGTCCTCTGTCGCTTCGCACAGGCGGGGTGTGGCGGGGGTCTCCGCCCGGCTGTGTGAAGGCTCAAACGTGCACGGACGGCGCCGGGGCGGGAGTGCTGCGGGGGTTGGTGTGACGGCCGGTGTGAGGGGCCGTGTGAGGGGGTCGACGTGAGCATGGTGCCGGGGAAATTGCGTCGCGCAGGGGGCGGTCGGGCGGACAGAGTGGGGGCGATTCGTACAACAGTCCGCACAGCAGCCCGTACAGCAGTCCGTACACACCGCCCGGGTCGAACGGCCCAGGAGGGGAGGAGGGGTCCGTCCATGTCCACGTTGCGCGTCACCGTCGAGAAGCTGGTCGTCCTGGAGCACCCGAACGCCGACGCACTGGAGCTCGCGCAGGTCGGCCTCTACCGGGCGGTGGTCGCCAAGGGCAGGTACCGGACCGGCGACTACGCCGTCTACATCCCCGAACAGTCGGTCCTCCCGGCGGAGTTGATCGATGAGCTGGGCCTGACGGGCAAGCTGGCCGGCAGCAGGTCCGACCGGGTGAGGGCCGTCCGGCTGCGCGGTGAGCTGTCCCAGGGCATCGTCTGCCTGCCGACCGCGCTCGCCGGTACCGACCTGGCGGACGCCGCCGGGCGCGGCGAGGACTTTGCCGAGCTGCTCGGAGTCGTCAAGTGGCAGCCCCCGGTACCGACCTCCATGAACGGCGACGTGCTGAGCGCGCCCGACCTGCTGCCCTGGGTGGACATCGAGAACCTCAAGCGCTACCCCGACGTCTTCGAGCCCGGCGAGCCCGTGGTGCTGACCGAGAAGCTGCACGGCAGTTGCTGCCTGATGACGTACACCGCCGCCACCGGCGAGGTCCAGGTGTCGTCCAAGGGCATCGGGGCGCAGGGGCTCTCACTCGTCGAGGACGAGCGCAACCTGTACTGGCGGGCCGTGCGCGCGTACGACCTCCCCGCCGTGGCGGCCCGACTGGCCGAGCGGCTCGGCGCCGAGCGGGTCGGCGTCTTCGGCGAGGTCTTCGGGGCCGGTGTGCAGGACCTGACGTACGGCGCCTCCGGCCGTGCCGAACTGCCCGGCTACGCCGTGTTCGACGTGTCGGCCTTGGTGGACGGGCAGCTGAGGTGGTACTCCGCCGCCGAACTGCTCGACGGCGAACTGCCGTTGGTGCCCGAACTGTGGCGCGGGCCGTTCGACCCGGAGACGGTGCTGGCCTTCGCCCAGGGCGAGGAGACCGTCTCGGGGCGTGAACTCCACCTGCGCGAAGGCGTGGTGGTCCGGCCGGTGACGGAGCGCTGGAGCCTGGTGGTCGGCGGGCGGGCGATCGCCAAGGTGGTCGGTGACGCCTACCTGACGCGCAAGGGCGGCACCGAGTACGAGTGATCCCCGCCCCGCCCCGTCGCGCCCTCCCGTGCGCTCCCGCGCGCTTTCGCTTCTTCGCGCGCGCCTTCGCGCCTTCCGTTACTGATGATTCGTCAGTTACGTTGATGGGTCGCCTGTGGAGAATGGAGTGCCGATGACCACCGCCACCGCCCTCATCCCCGGGCCGGCCGGAAACCCCCTGGTCGGGTCGCTGTTCGATCTCACCCGCCGCCCGCTGCGCACCTACCTCGCCGCCCACCGCGACCACGGGGACGTGGTCCGGTTCCGGGTCGGGCCGCCCGGGCTGCGGGTCGAGTTCTACGGGGTGTTCTCCCCGGAGGGTGTCCAGCAGGTGTTGGGCAGCGAGGCCGCCAACTTCCGCAAGGAGAACGCCTTCTACGACGAGCTGCGAAGCAGCGTCGGCAACGGACTGCTGACCAGCCAGGACGGCGACTACCAGCGCCAGCGCCGGCTGGTCCAGCCGCTGTTCACCCGCCGCCGGGTGGACGGCTACGCGGGCGCCGTCGCCCAGGAGGCGCGGGCGCTCACCGAGCGGTGGAACGCGATCCCGGTCGGGGGCGGGGGCGGGGTTGTGGACGCGGCGGAGGAGATGTCCCGGTTCGCGCTGCGCGCCGTCGCCCGGATCCTGTTCGGCGCGGACGTCGAGGAGGCGGTGGCGGTGGTGGACCGCAGCTTCCCGGTGCTCGGTGAGTACGTCTGGGACCGGGGCTTCGCGGCGATTCGCATCCCGCGCACCTGGCCGACCCCCTCGAACCGGCGCGGCGCCGAGGCCCAGCGCGCCCTGTACGCGGTCTGCGACCGGATCATCGCCGAGCGGGCCGCGCGCGGCGACCTGGACGAGGACGCGGACGACCTGCTCACACTGCTCGGACGGGCCCGCGGCGAGGACGGGGAGCAACTCGACCCGGCCGAACTCCGGGACCAGGTACTGGTGTTCCTGCTCGCCGGGCACGAGACCACGGCCACCTCGCTGGCCTTCGCGCTGCACCTGCTGGCCACGCACCCCGAGCAGCGCAAGCTCGCCCAGCAGGAGGCGGAGACCGTGCTGGCCGGCCGGGAGCCGACTGCGGCGGACCTGGAGTCGCTGCCGTACATCACCCAGGTGCTGAAGGAGTCGATGCGGCTCTACCCGGCGGCGGCCCTGGTCGGGCGGCGGGCGGTCGCCGAGACGGTCATCGACGGGTACGTGATCCCGGCGGGTGCCCAGGTCGTCGTCTCGCCGCTGGTCACCCACCGGCACCCGGCGCACTGGCCGGACCCGGAACGCTTCGACCCCGACCGCTTCCTGCCCGAACAGGAGAAGGAGCGGCACCGCTACGCCTGGTACCCGTTCGGCGGCGGTCCGCGGGCGTGCATCGGGCAGCACTTCGCGATGCTGGAATCGGTGCTGAGCCTGGGCGTGCTGCTGCGGGACTTCGAGATGGAGGCGGTGGACGAGCGGGTGGCGCTCGCCCAGGGCATCACGCTCCGCGCGGCGAGCCCGATGCGGATCCGGGTGACGGCGCGGGGAGCCGCGGGGCTCGCCGGGTAACGGCTGACAGGCTGCAGCGTTCAGATTTCAGCTAACAGATAACAGAAGATGAAATCTGTTATCTGTCATCTGTTTGTTGTCATCTGTTCGCGGCCCTCGGGGCATGCGACCGGCCGGCGCCCGCTGGGGTACGGACATGCAGCGGGGGGCGCCGCCCCGGCGGGACGGCGCCCCTCATCGGTTCTGCCGGTGCCTCAGCCCCGGCTCTGGAACACGATCTTGGTCCAGCTGGAGCCCGGGCAGTTGCCCCAGACGTCCCAGGCCTGGGATCGGGCGCCGATCCACAGGCCGGTGGTGCTCGTGCCGTTGGCGCAGTAGGTGATGGTGCGCAGCTCGCCCGAGTAGACGTTGCAGTAGCCCACCCAGCGCCACCCGTAGTCTGCGGTGATGACGCAGTGGTAGGAGGCGGCGGCTACCTCGGGCGAGGCCCCGATGGCGCCGGCGGTGATGGTCTGGTCAGCGGCGGCGACGGTGGGCGCGGCGGCGGCGGGCAGGGCGGTGGTGCCGAGCACGCCGAGGGCGGCTGCGGCGGCCATCCCGAACGTGGCGATCTTCCTGGCGATGCGACCTCGCATGGCGGTTTCTCCTCGCTCAACGGTACAGATCGGGCAGTGCGTCCCCGGCCGTCCGGATCCACGGGGTGGGTGAATTCCGGCTTCCTGTCCGGCTGATGACGTATTGCGCACGAATGACTGCGGACAGTGAGACGACGACCTATGATGTGACCTGTGTCACAGGCCTTTTCGATGGGTCGTGACCTGCCCAACTGGGCTTTCGGAGTGCCGATTTCCGGGGAGAGCGGCATGGCGGAATGCGACGGTCGGTGTGGCGGCGGACGCGGGAGCGGAGGCGGGAAGGACTTCGGTCCGAGGCCCGCCGATCGTCAATCGGCCGATTTCAACCGGGTGTTCACGGAAATGCTGCCGAGGCTCCACCGGGCGGCCGCTTCGCTCACCGGCGGGCTCGCCGCCGGGGACGTGGTGCATGACGCGTATCTGCGGATCGCCCGCAGGCCGGAGCGGTTCCTGAGCCATCCGCAGCCCTACGCCTACGTGTTCACCACGATGGCGAACATCCTGCGCGACCAGTGGCGCCGGGAGCGGCGGAGGGTCGTGCTGCCCGATCCGTCCGAGACGGCCGAGCGGGAGCGGGGCCGGCCGCCGGTCGAGTCGCCGTCGGGCGGGATGGTCGAGCTGCAGGCGCGCTGGGAGGTGCTCCGGCTGCTGGGCTGCCTGACCTCGAAGCAGGCCCGGGTGGTGGTGCTGGTGGATCTCGACGGCTACACCGTCGACGAGGCCGCCGAGCTGCTGGGCCTGCATCGCAGCACGCTGGCCGTCACCCGTCGCCGTGCCCACGGGAAGCTGCGCGCCGTCCTCGCGCGGGAGCGGGAACATGAGCGGGAGGGCGAGCGGGGCGATCGGCCGGGGCCCGCCCCCGCAGAGGCGCCCGGCGTGGGGTCCGATGAGGGGCCCGGCGCAGGCCCTGGGGCGGCGCCCGAAGCGGCTCCCGACGCACCGAGCTGACGCTAAGTCAGCTGATGCGCCACCCCGGCCCGTACGCTGAAAATCGTGATCACGTACGAGGACCACCGCCTCCGCGCCCTGGCTGACGACGGCCGCTGGCCCGAACTGCTGACCGCCTACCGGCAGGGCAGGGCGGCAGCCGTGGAGCGCGCCGGGGAGGAGCCCGCGGCGGCGCTGACCGCGCCGCTCGGCCACCTGATCGCCTACTCGGCGCCGCCGGAGCTGTCCGTCCGGCTGTTCGACCGGGACGGCGGCCCGGGGACGGTCGCGGGGGTCGCCGACCATGACGCCGGTCCGCTCTGGGAGGTGCTGGCGACTCGGCATTCCTGGCTGCGGCTGGCTCCGCTGCTCGTCCCGGCCCCGGTGCGCCGACTGGTCGCGCAGACCAGGGTGCTGCTCGGCGAGGACCTCTCGTACGGGGCCGAACCCGACCCGGAGGGCATGCCGCTGCTGCTGGCGCCCTGGGAGACGGCCGGATGGGACGAGGGGGCTCGGGTGCGCCAGTACCTGCCCTGCGGGGGCGCGCGCAGTGCGCTGCTGACCCTGCCGGCCAGCCGGGAGGGTCTGGGCGAGGTGGTGCTGCCCGCGCCGGGCGTACGGCTGGGCGGGCAGCGGGCGACCCGGGCGCTGGCCGCGCTGGCGGACTGGGCGGAGGTGGTCTGCGTCCGGGGGCCGGCGCCGCAGGCGGCCGCCCAACTGGCCCGTAGTTCCCGGGTCACCGGCGGGTACCTGCCGTTCGCGCTGGTCTACCCGGCGCTCGTGCAGGCCGCAGTCGTGGACCGCGGGCGGGGCTCGGCGCACGGACGGCTGGCGCTCTGGCGGGCGCTGGTCGCGATGGCCGGCGCGGAGGGTACGGACGGGCCGGACCGGGCGGAGGTCGACGCGCTGGTGGCCCGGATGCGCTGCTTCATCTGGCACGAGCCGGCCGCCGGGCTGCGCCATCTGCACGTCGCGCTGGAGGACCCGGCCTGTGGCCTGGCCTGGGCGGTGAGCGGCTCCGAGGACCTGTGAGGACCTGAGAGGACCTGAGAGGGCCTGCGAGACTCCGTCAGGACCTGCGAGGTGAGGACCTGCGAGGACCCGCGAGAACCGGTGAGGGCCTGTGGCGAAGGCCCGTCGGACATGCGGAACCCCCGGTCCGGCGCCGTTTCCGGGGGAGGTGGTGGCGCCGGACCGGGGGCGTATGAGGGGGCCGCTCAGGCGGCCGCGGCCGTGCCGCTCCGGACGGGGTCGGCTTCCGGAGCCGCCGGGACGGCCTCGGGGGCCGCGATCGGCCCGCCGTGCGTGTCGACCAGGGTCCGCTCGTCGAACGGCTCTTCGCCGGCCAGCACCCGCTGGGCGCGGTCCGCGTCGAGTTCGCCGGTCCAGTGCCCGATCAGGACGGTGGCGACGGCGTTGCCCGCGAAGTTGGTGAGCGCGCGGGCCTCGGACATGAAGCGGTCGATGCCGACGATCAGTCCGACCCCGTCCACCAGGGCGGGCTTGTGCGACTGCAGTCCGCCGGCCAGGGTGGCCAGCCCGGCGCCGGTGACCCCGGCCGCACCCTTGCTCGCGATCACCATGAACACCAGCAGCGAGAGCTGCTCGCCGATCGACATCGGCTTGTCCATCGCCTCGGAGATGAAGATCGACGACATGGTGAGGTAGATCGCGGTGCCGTCGAGGTTGAAGCTGTAGCCGGTCGGCACGGTGATGCCGACGACCGGGCGGCTCACGCCGAGGTGCTCCATCTTGGCGATCAGGCGGGGCAGCGCGCTCTCGGAGGAGGAGGTGGAGAGGATCAGCAGGAACTCGCGGCCCAGGTAGCGCAGCAGCGCGAACACGTTGACCCCGGCGACCAGTCGCAGCAGCGCGCCCAGGACGACGACGACGAACAGCACGCAGGTCGCGTAGAAGCCGATCATGATGACCGCGAGGCTCTTCAGCGCGGCCGTGCCGGTCGCTCCGACGACGGCGGCCATCGCCCCGAAGGCGCCGATCGGCGCGACCCACATGATCATCGACATGACCCGGAAGACCAGCCGCTGCACGTGTTCGATCCCGCGCAGCACCGGGGCACCGGCCGGGCCCATCGCCTGGAGGGCGAAGCCGGCGAGCAGTGCGACCAACAGGGTCTGCAGCACCTTGCCCTCGGTGAGGGCCGAGAACGTGGTGGTGGGGATCATCCCGAGCAGGAAGTCGGTCGTCGACTGGGCGCCGCCGGCGACGGCCTGGGCGTGGCCGGACTTCGCGAGCGCGGCGGTCAGGTGCAGGCCGCCGCCGGGCTCCAGCAGGTTGCCGACGGCCAGACCGATGGCCAGCGCGACGGTCGACATGACGAGGAAGTAGCCGAGGGCGAGGCCGCCGACCTTGCCGACCTTGGCGGCCTTGGTCACCGAGCCGATGCCCAGCACGATGGTGCAGAAGATCACCGGGCTGATCATCATCTTGATCAGGTTGACGAAGCCGGTGCCGACCGGCTTCAACTCCACGGCGAAGCCGGGGGCGGCCAGCCCGACCACGATGCCCGCGACCACGGCGGCGATGACGGAGAGGTAGAGGTAGTGGGTCCGGTCCCTGCGTCTGGATCCCCCCGCCGGTGCTGCTCCAACGATCGACATCTGCGGCTCCTTCGCCGTGCGGTCCTGGCGGCCCCGGGTGGTGGGCCGCTCTGACTATCGGGCCTGGGCGTGACGGAGGTCACGTTTGCGTTCATAGAGTTCACGGCTGGGCGCGACCGGGCGCAGCCGGGCCGTGGGGGTGCGACTGGGCTGCGGGACGTTCGTCGACGGGCAGTCGACAGGCCGCCGACCGATCGCGGGCCCCTGGGGGACCCCGGGGGCGTGGTGCACACTGGCAGGCATGTCCGTGCGCACCGCCCCCACGCCCCCGCGCCGACGGCTCCCGGCACCCCGCGGGCTGGTCCGCAGCTTGGCCGGGCAGCTCTTCGTCGTCCAGGTGGTCATCGTCGCCGCCGTGGTGGCGGGCGGCGCGGTGCTCGCGTACCTCTTCACCGCCGACCGGGCCGAGGACGCGGCCCGCCGCCAGGTCACCGCCGTCGCCCACGCCGTCGCCGACTCGCCGTCCGTGCGGGCCGCCGTCACCGCGCCGGACCCGACCGCGGTGCTCCAGCCGTACGTCGAGCAGGTGCGGGTGGACACCGGCGTCTCCTTCATCACCGTCATGGACACCGAGGGCGTGCGCTGGACCCACCCGCTGCCCGAGCAGATCGGCAAGCGCTTCCTCGGGCACATCGACTGGGCACTCGCGGGGGAGACCCGCAGCGAGACCTACACCGGCACGCTCGGACCGTCCGTGCGGGTGGTCACGCCGGTGCTGGACGACCGGCACCAGGTGATCGCGCTGGTCAGCGCGGGTCTCACGGTGGAGTCCATCTCCGCGCAGTTGAGCGGCCCGCTGCTCGCCCTGGTCGGGGTGGCGGTGGCCGCGCTCGGGGTCGGCGGCGTGGGCACCTACCTCGCCAACTCCCGGCTGCGGCGGCACACCCACGGCATGGGGCCGGCCGAACTCAGCCACCTCTACGAATACCACCAGGCGACCCTGCGCTCGGTGCGCGAGGGGCTGGTCCTACTGGACCGCGCGCACCGGGTGGTGCTCTGCAACGACGCGGCCCGCGAACTGCTCGGACTGGCCGGCAACTTGGAGGGTCGCCTGATCGTGGAGCTGGGGCTGCCGCGGGCGCTGGTCGCGGCCGTGCTCGGCGACGAGCCGGTCCGGGACGAGGTGCACCTGACCGCCGAGCGGGTGGTGGTGCTCAACACCTCCACCATCGGCACCGGCCTCGGCCTGGTCGTCACCCTGCGCGACCACACCGAACTCCAGTCGCTCAGCGGAGAGTTGGACTCCGTACGGGGCTTCACCGAGGCCCTGGGGGCGCAGGCGCACGAGGCGGCCAACCGGCTGCACGCCGTCGTCTCCCTGATCGAACTCGGCCGCCACGAACAGGCGGTGGAGTTCGCCACCGCCGAGCTCGCGCTCGCCCAGCAGCTCACCGACCGGGTGGTCGCGGCGGTCGGCGAACCGGTGCTGGCCGCGTTGCTGCTCGGCAAGGCGGCCCAAGCGGCCGAGCGGGGAGTGGAGTTGACCCTCACCGATGACAGTCGGATCGACGACGGGCTGCTGCCGCCCGGGCTCTCCTCGCGGGACCTGATCACCGTCCTCGGCAACCTGATCGACAACGCCGTGGACGCCGCCATCGCCGGAGCCGCGCAGAGCACGGTGGCGCCGGAGGTCACCGTCACCGTGCGAATCGACGCGGGTGGTAGCGGTGCGGACGACGGCGGTGCGGACGATGGTGGTTCGGGCGACGGCGGTTCGGACGATGGTGGTTCGGGCGACGGTGGTTCGGCGGGCGGTGGTGTGGCGGGCGGTGACGTGGCTCCGGGTGGGGGCGGTTGCCTGCTGCTGCGCGTCGCCGACACCGGGGCGGGGATCGACCCGGCCGCCGTCGAGGACGTGTTCCGGCGCGGCTGGAGCACCAAGCAGGACGGGCGCGGGCATGGTCTCGGGCTGGCGCTGGTGGCCCAGGCCGCCCGGCGCAACGGCGGCAGCGTCGCGGTCGGGCGTGACCGGGGTGCGGTGCTCACCGTCCGGCTGCCGCTCGCCGGGCTGCCGGCGCGACCCGGTGAGCGGCAACCGGGGCAACCGGGGCGGCCGGAGCAACTTGGGCGGCCGGAGCAATTCGGCCAGGCAGGGCAACCGGGGCAACAGGGCCGGCGGGAAGGGGCGTCGCGATGACCGAGGCGACCGCCGCTCCGGGGATCTCCGTGCTGGTCGTCGAGGACGACCCAGTGGCCGCAGCCGCGCACACCCTCTACGTCGAGCGCGAACCCGGCTTCCACGCCGCCGGGACGGTGCACAGCTGCGCCGACGCGCTGCGCTTCCTGGACCGCGCCCGCGCTGCCGGGAGGCCCGTCGGCCTGACCCTGCTCGACCTCTACCTGCCGGACGGCCATGGCCTCCAGCTCTGCCGCTCGCTGCGCGCCGCCGGCCACACCACCGATGTCATCGCGGTGACCTCGGCCCGCGACCTGGCGATGGTGCGGCAGGCCGTGTCGGCGGGCGTGGTCCAGTACCTGCTGAAACCGTTCAGCGCCGCCGCCCTGCACGATCGCCTGGAGCGCTACGCCCGCTACCGCGACAGCCTCGGGCGCACCGGCGAGGCGACCGGGCAGGACGAGGTCGACCAGGCGTTCGCCCTGCTCCGCACGCCCGAGCGCAGCAGCCTCCCCAAGGGCCTGAGTGCGCCCACCCTGGACGCCGTCGCCTCCGTGCTGCGCGAGACGGCGACGGGCCTGTCCTCCGCCGCCGCGGGCGCCGCCGCCGGGGTCTCGCGGATCACCGCGCGCCGCTACCTCGAACACCTCGTCGACACCGGGCGGGCGGTGCGGGAGCCGCAGTACGGGAGCGTGGGGCGGCCGGAGCTCTGCTACCGGTGGAAGGGCGGTGGGGCGGCTCCGGGTCGGCGGGGGTGAGGGCCGTGACCTTTTCGCCGGTCGCTCGTTGGAAGGACCGGGGGCGGTTCACTCACTCGGGTGGTTCTGGGGGCCCCTGGGGTATCCCGCCAGGTCAGGGGCAGTAAAGTTAGGCTTACCTAACTTCTTCTGGGGGTTTGCCTTGTCGCTCGCCGCCGTTCCCGCCCAGGCCCCGGCCTCCTCCTCCGGAGATGTTGGAGCCGCCGGAGCTCTCGGAGCCGCCGGAGCTGTCGGAGGTGTCGAAGCCGCTGGTGTCGCTGGAGCCGCCGGTGCCCCGGCCTCCGGCGAGGCCATCCTGCGCCGCCAGCGCGTACGCGAGTCCGCCGCCCGTACGTACGCCCGGTCCTTCCCGATCGTCCCGGTGCGGGCCCACGGCATGACCGTCGAGGGTGCCGACGGGCGGCGCTACCTGGACTGCCTCTCCGGCGCCGGGACGCTCGCCCTCGGGCACAACCACCCTGTGGTGCTGGAAGCGATCCGCCGCACCCTCGACAGCGGCGCCCCGCTGCACCTGCTCGACCTCGCCACCGCTGAGAAGGACGACTTCACCAGCGCCCTCTTCGAGAGCCTGCCCGCCGACTTCGCCGCCGGCGCCCGGATCCACTTCTGCGGGCCCGCCGGCACCGACGCCGTCGAGGCCGCGCTCAAACTGATGCAGACCGCCACCGGCAGGTCCGGCGCGCTCGCTTTCACCGGTGCCTACCACGGCATGACCGCCGGAGCCCTCGCGCTCACCGGCAACGTCGCCGTCAAGGAACCGCTGCCGAGCGGCGGCGAGGTCGTCCGGCTGCCCTACCCGTACGGCTACCGCTGCCCGTTCGGCGTCGGCGGCGAGGCCGGCGCCGACCTCGCCGCGACCTACGTCGAACGGCTGCTCGACGACCCCTCGGGCGGGGTCGTCCCGCCCGCCGCGATGATCCTGGAAGCCGTCCAGGGCGAGGGCGGCGTCGTCCCCGCGCCCGACGGCTGGCTGCGCGAGATGCGCCGGATCACCGCCGAACGCGGCATCCCGCTGATCGTCGACGAGGTGCAGACCGGCGTCGGGCGCACCGGGGCGATGTGGGCCGTCGAGCACAGCGGCATCGTCCCGGACGCCATGGTGCTCTCCAAGGCCATCGGCGGCAGCCTGCCGCTCGCCGTCGTCGTCTACCGGGAGGACTACGACGGCTGGCGCCCCGGCGCCCACACCGGAACCTTCCGCGGCAACACCCTCGCCATGGCCGCCGGCGCCGCCACCCTGCGCTACGTCGCCGCCCACGGACTGGCCGAGCGCGCCGCCGTCGTCGGCGAGCGGATGACCGCCCGGCTGCGCGGGCTCGCCGCCGAACTGCCGGTGATCGGCGACGTGCGCGGGCGCGGCCTGATGCTCGGCGTCGAACTCGTCGACCCCGCCGCCGAACCGGACGCCTGCGGGGCCCGGCCGGCCGACCCGGGGCTCGCCCGCCGGGTCCGGGAGGCTTGCCTGGCGCGCGGGCTGATCGTCGAACTCGGCGGGCGCCACGACGCGGTGCTGCGACTGCTGCCGCCGCTCACCATCACCGACGAGCAGGTCGCTGCGGTGCTCGACCGGCTTGCCGACGCGATCGCGGCCGCGGCGGCCCTCGATTCCGCCGCAGCGGCGAGCCCTGTGGCGAGCCCTGCGGCTCCCGCGGCCCGGGGCGCCGAATGAGCGCGGGGCGAGGGGGCGGTGGCGCTTCAGGGGAAGGCTCGGGAGGAGGCTCGGGCGCCCGATCCGGGGCCGGTGGTGACTCCGGGGCCGCGGGCGGGGCCGGGGCCGGGGGTGGTTCCGGCGCCGCCGCCGGACTGCCCGGCGGGCCCGCCCCGTTGGACGCCCTCGCGGGCGGCGTCGGCGGGCCCGGCGCGCTCGGGCCGCTGCTGGCCACCGTCCTCGACGCGCTCGACCACGGCATCGCCCTGCGCGGCGGGCCGCTGCCCGCAGGCAGTCCGGCCGAGCTCGGCGCGCTGGTCGCCGACGGCCTGGCCGGCGCCCATGGGCCCGGCGCGCTCGCCCGCCTCACCGAACTCCTCGCCTACGGCGCCGCCGACCCCGCAGACCCGGCCTGCGCCGCCCACCTGCACTGCCCGCCGCTCGCCGTGGCCGCCGCCGCCGACCTCGCGGTCAGTGCCCTCAACCCCTCCCAGGACTCCTGGGACCAGGCCCCCGCCGCCACCGCCCTGGAGACCGCCCTCCTCGCCGAACTCGCCACCCTGGTCGGCTACGACCCGGCCCGCGCCGCCGGCGTCCTCACCTCCGGCGGCACCGAGTCCAACCTCATGGGCCTGATGCTGGCGCGGGACCAGAAGCTGGACGGCATCGTCGAGTTGGACGGCATCCCGGCCGGAGTCCGGCCGTGCATCGTCGCCTCCGAGGCCGCGCACTTCTCCGTCCAGCGCGCCGCCGCCCTGCTCGGGCTCGGCGAGCGCGCCGTCACCACCGTCCCCGTCGACCGGCAACTCCGAATGGAACCAAAGGAGTTGGAGCGAACCCTGGCCGAGGCCAGCTGGGCCGGACGCACCCCGATCGCCATCGTCGCCACCGCCGGCACCACCGACACCGGCGGCATCGACCCGCTGCACGTCGCCGCCGACCTGGCCGGCCGCTACGGCGCCTGGCTGCACGTCGACGCCGCGTACGGCGGCGGCGCGCTGCTCTCCGACCGGCTCGCCCCGCTCCTCGACGGCATCGACCGCGCCGACTCCGTCTCCCTCGACTGGCACAAACTCGGCTGGCAGCCCGCCGCCGCCGGCGTCTTCCTGGTCCGCCGCACCGAGACCTACGTCTCGCTCGCCCGCCGCGCCGAGTACCTCAACCCCGTCGACGACGAGCAGGCCGGCTACCCCAGCCTGCTCGGCCGCTCGCTGCGCACCACCCGGCGGGCCGACGCCTTCAAGCTCGCCGTCACCTTGCGCACCCTTGGTCGCGACGGGCTCGGCCGGCTCGTCGACGCCTGCCACGAACTCGCCCGGTCCGCTGCCGAGGCCGTCCGCGCCGAACCGTCGCTCGAACTCCACGCCGAACCCGCGCTGACCGTCCTGCTGTTCCGCTACCGACCGCCGGGCCTGACCGACGAGGCCGCCGTCGACGAACTCAACGGCAGCCTGCGCCGGTTGCTGCTGCGCACCGGGCGGGCGGTGGTCGGGCGGACCGAACTCCCGGGCGAGGGGCCCGGCCGGGTGCGGCTCAAGCTCACCTTGCTCAACCCGCACGCCACGGTGGGGGAGGTCCGTGCACTGCTGCGCGAGGTGGTGGGCGCCGGGCGGAAGGCCGAGGGGGACCGGGCCGGCTAGGCGCGTGCTGCGGGGGATCGGTCATCGCCGGGGAGTCGGTTGTCGTCGGCCGCCCGGCGCCCGGGCAGGCCCCGTTCGAGACCGAGGACCAGGGCGCCGATTCGTGACCGCGACCGGATGACCGTGGTGGCGGTGGCGGTGGCGGTGGCGGTGGTGGCGGTCCGTCAGTCGCTCAGGAGGAGGGTGCGGGTGAGCTCCCAGGTCTCCGGGTCGGCGGCGACCAGCAGGCCGTTCTCGCAGCCGGGGGCCTCGGGGCGGTAGGGGGTGCCGTCCAGCCGGGCGGACACGCCGCCAGCCTCGGTGACGAGCAGGGAGCCGGGGGCGTGGTCCCAGGGGAGGGTGCGCCAGTAGAGGAGGAAGTCGAAGCGGCCCTCGACGACGTCCGGGTACTCGATTCCGGCCGCGTGCCGGCCGGGGGAGACCTCGCCGAAGGCCGACTCGTTGGCCTGTAGGCGCCGGCGGTGTTCCGGGTCGAGGTAGCGGCTCTTCACGGATCCGCGCAGCTTCGCGGCGTCGCGCGGTGCCGGCGGCCGGGTCAGGCGTACGCCGTCGCGCCAGGCCCCGGAGCCCAGTTCGGCGCAGTAGGCGGTGGCGGTGGCGGGCTGCCAGATCCAGGAGGCGACGGTCTCCCCGCCGCGGACGAGCGAGCACATCACGGCGTACTCGGGGCGGCCGGCGACGAAGTTGGAGGTGCCGTCGACCGGGTCGACCAGCCAGGCGGCGGGCTCGTCGTGGAGGGCCTGGGCGAGTTCGGGGTCGGCGGAGACGGCCTCCTCGCCGACCACGGGGATGGGCAGCAGCTCGCGCAGGCGGCGGGCGATGATCGCCTCGGCCTCGCGGTCGGCGACCGTCACGATCTCGCCGGGCGCCTTCTCCATCACCTCGCCGGCGGCCAGCGCACGGAAGCGCGGCTCCACCACCTCGGCCGACGCCTCGGCGAGTATCTCCGCGACCTTGTCCATCAGCACGTTCGCGCTCCCTTCGCTGCCTACCACTGTCGCACGAGTGTGCGGAGGTGACCTGCGGCGACCCCTGGGGCGGGCGGGGCCCACGGGTGGCGTCCGGCGCGTGGACGGGCGGGCGGCGGGGCGCGAACAGGGGGCGGCGAACAGATAACAGCTGACAGATAACAGATTTCGAAATCTGTTATCTGTCAGCTGTTATCTGTTACCTGTCGACCGTCATCCGGGGTGCCCTCAGCCGCCCAGGTAGTGGAACCCCGGGCGCGGGTGCATCAGGAACTCGTGGTGCGAGATGTTCCAGGCGTACGCGCCCGCCATCGCGAACAGCACGCGGTCGGCCGCCCGCAGGCCGTCGGCGTCGGAGGCGGCCCGGGCGAGGACGTCCTTCGGGGTGCAGAGCTGGCCGGCCAGGGTGGCGCGGCCGGTGGCGACGGCGGGGCGCGGCCACGGATGCGGCCAGGTGTCGACCGGGAGCACCTCGAAGGGCTGGGAGTGCCCCCGGGTGGCGGGGGTGCGCAGGTGGTGGGTGCCGCCACGGACCACCGCGAAGTCCTCGCCGTGGCTCTGCTTCACATCCAGCACCTCGGTCGCGTACCAGCCGCAGTGGGCGGTCAGGGCCCGGCCGGGTTCGATCCGCAGGGTCAGGCCGGGGTGGGCGTCCAGCAGCTTGGCCAGCCCTTCGCCGAAGGCCGTCCAGTCGAAGTGGTTCGCCGGGTCCTCGTAGTCCACGGCCATCCCGCCGCCGACGTTGACCTCCGCCAGCGGGAAGCCGTGCCGCTCGGCCAGCGCGGCCGACCAGGCCACGATCTGCTCGGCGACGGCCAGTTGCTCCGCCGCCGCGAGCCCGCTGGCCAGATGGGCGTGCACGCCGCGCAGGCGCAGTTGCCGTCCGAGCGGGCCGGTGCCGGGGCCGGTGCCGGGGCCTTCGCCGGTGAGCTGGCGCACGCACTCCTCGGCGCGGTCCGGGTCGAGCCCGAACGGCGTCGGCCGCCCGCCCATCGCGAGTGCCACCGCGTCGAGCGCACCGGTGGCGACCGGCAGGTTGACCCGTAACAGCACGTCGACCACCGTGCCCGGCCGGTCCGCGAGGACGGCGTCGAGCCGGTGCAGTTCCTGCTCGCTCTCGATGTGCCAGCGGTGCACCCCGGCGTCCACGGCGGCAGCGATCTCGGCGGGCGTCTTGCCGGGGCCGCCGAAGGCCAGCGGCGCGTCCGGCACGGCCGCCCGCACGTGCGCCAACTCGCCTCCGCTGGAGACCTCGTAGCCGTCGACCGCGTCGCGCAGCGCGGCCAGCAGTGGCGCCTCGGGGTTGGCCTTGGCGGCGTAGTACAGCTCGACCCGCGCGGGCAGCGCGGCCCGGACGGCGGCGGCGTGCGCGCGCAGCGCCGCCAGGTCGTAGACGTAGGCGGGCAGGGCGTCGGGTGCGAGGGCGGCGACGTGCCGGCGGACGATCTCGGTCATCGGGCGGCGCTCCCGAGGGAGAGGGGGGCGGAGGTGCGGGAGGCCTGGGCGAGGACGGATCCGGCGAGCGGCGAGGGCAGGCGGACGTAGCCGGCCTGCCGGTCGGCCTTGCGCTCCCAGCGGGTGAGCAGGTTGGCCTTGGCCGGCAGCGGCACGCCCGCGAGCAGTGCCCGCAGCCGGGGCGGCCGGCCGTGGCCTGCCGCGTACTGCTCCAGGGTGTCCCGGACCACCTGCCACAGGGCGCCCTCCAGCTCGGGGTGGCGGTCGGCGAGGGCAGCGAGCAGTTCGGCGACGTGGTTGACCAGCAGGCAGTAGACCACCCGGTCCCAGCCGCGCTCGGCGTCGTACGTCATCGGCCCGGCGACCTCGGGCGGGAGGGCGGCCAGGATGTCGGCGTTGTGCTCGGGGACGAGCTTGGTGCCCTCCAGATCGCGGAAGAGCACCTGGGTGGGGTGCCCGGTGGCGTCTACGCCGATGAGCACGTTCTGCAGGTGCGGTTCCAGCACCACGCCGTGGTCGAAGTAGGCGGCGAGCACGGGCGGGATGAGCAGCCCCAGATAGGCCCGCCACCAGTCCAGGGCCTGGTAGGCGTCCGAACTCCCCTCCAGCAGACGGGAGATGTGGGCGGAGCTGGTCGGGTGCTCGTCGGCGACGGCGGCGGCCAGCAGCGGGGTGACGCCGGGTCGCAGTACGCCGCCGAAGCCCTCGCGGACGATCAGGCCGAAGCCCTCGTAGAGCGCCTGGTCGGGTCGGCCGTCGGCACCGGGCAGGGCGAGGGTGCGGAACGCGGGCTCGCGCAGCATCGCCGCGTCGGGGAAGCGCCGGGCGAGGTCGGCGAGGGCGGGGGCGAGCAGCCGGGTGAGCGCGACGGCTCCGGTGAGCTCGTAAGCGGCGTTCTTGCGCAGGCAGTTGGTGATGCGCACGTTGAGGCTGAACTTGAGGAAGGCGTCCGCGCCGTGGAGGGTGCGCACCGAGGCGGTGGCGGCGAACTCCTCGCCGCGCGGCCCGAGGTCGAGGACGTCACCGCGGTCCAGGGAATCGCGCAACAGCGGGTGATCGCCGATGAGTTGGTACTGCCAGGGGTGGGCGGGCAGCAGACGGTAGCCGTCCGGGACGTCGCCGAGGCCGTCCAGCAGGGCGCTCGCGCTCTCGTCCAGGGACTGCTCGGCGATCAGTTCGGTGCGGACGGCGAGGTGGCGCAGCGGGAACGCCGCACGGGACTCCGGGGCGTACCCGCGCCAGTCCCCCCGGGCGGCGGAGCGGGACTTGGGCGCCGGGTGGAAGCGGTGGCCGAACAGCAGGGCCTGCTCGGACTCCAGGTAGCGGTCCGGTCCGGAGGCCGGGCGGCCGGCCAGGCTCTGCCGGAGGCCGTCGTGGCTGGAGGTGACCTGGCCCAGGAACTCCTCGTTCACCGTGCCGGTGCGCAGCTCCAGTTCGTCCTGTACGTGTCCCGCCAGCTCGCGCCAGTCCAACTCCGCCCAGCTGCCGCCTCGTTCGATCTCGACCGGGCCGGTGAAGCGGTGCGCGCCGAGCAGCGAGGTGCGGCGCAGGGCGATCCGCAGCAGGGCGCCGCGCCGGGGCAGGCGCAGCAGCAGGCGGCCGTCGGCCACGGCGGTCTGGTGCTCGGGGGCGGAGACTTCGCGCAGCAGGCAGTTCAGCAGGGTGTGGGCCACCGCGTCGTCGGCGGTGGGCAGTTCGTGGCTGATCGGCTCGTGGCTGATCGGCTCGTGGGTGATCGACTTGTGGGTGATCGGCTCGGGGGTCATCGGCGACTCCAGCGCTGGCGGAGGGACGGGAGGGAGAATGCGGTGGCCGCGACGGCGGCCAGCAGGGCGGCGGCGGTGCCGGCCACCACGGGCGCGGCGGCGCCGAACTGCCCGTTGGCCAGCGCTGCGACGGCGCCGGCGGCGACGGCGCCGCCCTTGGAGACGAGTTCGAGCGTGCCGAACATCCGCCCGGGCGCGCGCCCTTGGGCCGCTCCGGCGGCGAGTACGGCGAGGCAGACCAGGCCGAGCGTGAGCCCGGCGCCGAGCAGCAGCCGGACGGCGACGAAGACCGGGAGCGAGTACGCGACGGCGTGCCCGGCCAGGCCGAGCGCGACGAAGCCGAAGCCGAGCGCGATGCCGGTGTGCGGGCGGGCGTGGAACAGCGTGTGGATGCGCGCGGCGAACACCAGGTAGCACAGGTGCGGTAGGGCGAACAGCACGCCGGTGGTGGTGCCGGAGACGCCGGGCAGCCGTTGCTCGGCGAGCGAGATGAGATAGGGGAAGGAGATGACGGTGGCGAAGACGAAGACGAACTCGAAGACGTAGAGCGGGAGAAGCGGGGCGGCGGGTGCCCGCTCGACGCGTCCCTCCGACGCGGGGGCGGCCGCCGGACGGTCCGGCTCGGGCAGCAGGGACAGCAGCAGTGCGGCGGCGAGCGGGAGGACGGCCATCACCAGGTACTGGCGGTGCGGGTCGATCCACGGGGACAACGCACCGACCAGGATCGGCGCGGCCACCAGGGCTGCCCGGGCGCTGCCCTGCATCAGGGTGAGTGCGCGGGACAGCCGCGGCCCGTCGAGGGCGGCGGCGAGGTAGCCGTTGGTGGCGGCGAAGGTGCCGCCGAGGAAGCCCTGGAGGACCAGTGCGAGGGTGAACGCGGGCAGACTGCCGGCGGCTCCGGCCAGCAGGAAGGAGACGGTGAGCCCGAGTTGGGCGCGTAGCAGCAACCGCTTGCGGCCGTAGCGGTCGGCGAGCCGGCCCCACAGCGGTGCGCCGAGCGCGCTGAAGACCGTCGGGACGATGTAGAGCACACCGGCCCACCGGGCCTGCGGATCGCCGAGCGTGGGCAGGATCGCGGTCAGGTACGGCGGCAGGCCCAGTGCGGCGAAGGAGGCGACGAAGTAGCAGGCGGCGACGGCGTGCACCTGGCGGCGGCCGAGTCCACCGGAGTGGTCCGTCCCGTGGCCGGAGCGCTGTGGAACGGTCTCCACACTCACCGGGCGATCCCGTTCGCCAGCAGGTAGTTGGGGCCGCTGGTGTAGTGCTTGTTGATGTCGGCGGCGCCTGAGCGCTGCTTGCTGAGCAAGGTCCCGGCGCTGACCATGGCCTTGACCGGCAGGCGTTCGGCCTCCAGCAGGTCCGTCCGCAGCGGCTCGCCGGCCGGCCCGATCCGGTCCACCGCCTCGGCCAGGCGCTTTCGCAACAGTGTGAGCACGTCAGTGAGTTCGGCGCGACGGTGCTCGGCGAGGCCGAACGCGAGCGCGCCGGTGCACAGGTGGCCGGTGATGGTGGTGAACAGGTCGGTGAGCGCCCGGTCGTCGTCGCCGAAGATCCGGGCGTCGTCGAAGTCGGCCCGGGTCGGGGCGAGTTCGCCGAGGCGGGCGGGCATCCGGGCGGTGTGCACGCGCGGGCCGTCGTCGTCCTTGTAGAGCAGGCGCAGTCCGTCGTCGTCGAGTACCAGGGAGGTGTTCTGCTGGTGCGACTCCAGCGCTATGCCGTAGTCGAACAGCGTGGTCTGCCAGTCCAGCAGGAGTTCCAGCAAGGAGTCGTAGAAGGCGAGTTGGTCGCCGTCGTGGAAGCGGTCGGCGAGGTGGTCGAGCACCAGGCGACCGCCGGGCGCGGGGGCCAGCAGAGCGGCCAGCGGGACGGTGACGGCCCGCTCCAGCCCGGCGGGGTAGCGGCGCAGCAGGACGGCCAGCAGTTCGTGGCCGGCGTGCGCCCAGGTCTGCTCGTCGGCGTGCAGGACGCGGCCGGCGAAGCGCGGCTCGCGGGCCAGCACGGCCTCGATCAGGCGCTGGCCGGCGGCGCCGTCGAGCAGCGTGCCGGGCTTGATGGTGCGGCGGTTGAGCCGGCCCAGCGAGGCGGTGGCGAGCGGGAGTTTGAGGTGGCAGGCGGGGTCGTCGGCGACGGCGACGGTGCGCATGGAGAGCGTCGGCACGACGGTCAGGTACGGCCGTTCGGCGAGCACCGCGCGGCCGGCCAGGCCGACCGCCTCCAGCGCCTCGTCCAGCGGGGCGCCGACGGTGAGGGGGTGGACCGGCAGGGTGGTCCAGCCGTCGCCGGGGCAGGCGTCCGCAAGGCCCAACCAGGCCGGAGTGGGCCACCAGCTCGGGAGCGGACGCCGGCCGTGGGTGGTGAGGGCATCGGTCGGGACGGCCAGCCAGCGCAGCTCGAATGCGGGATGGAACTCCGGTGCATAGGAGTTCAGTTGGGGTTCGGTGAGACCGGACCGGCCGCGCGCGGTCGGGTAGACGGGGTGGTCGAGGTAGGCGGCCAGGGTGTCGTGGCCGAGGGCGGCGGCCAGGCCGGTCCAGTCGGCCGGGTCCTCGCCGTACAGGTCGGTGAGCCGGGCGTGTACCTCGGGCCGTGCGCGCTCGTGCAGTTCCATGGTGGCGAGGGTCTGGCGGCACTCCTCGGCGAAGGCGGCCCAGCCGGGTCGGTCCTCGGCCTCGGCCAGACCGGCCAGGGCCGCCACGATGGCGTCCAGACCGGTGAGCCGACGCCCGGCCAGCTCCAGCAGGGGCAGCCGGGCGGCGTACTCGCACTGGAAGCCCTCGGCGGCGACGGGCAGGGCGAGTTCGGCGTCCGCGACGGTGAACCAGGGGCCGTCCGCGCGGTCCTCCACGGCGCCGCGGGAGCGCAGGCCGAGGACATCCTCGCGCAGCAGGGCGGAGAGCACCCGCAGGGTGAGCTGCTCGTCGGCGGTCACGGGGTGATCTCCCAGCGGTTGGCGGCGCGGAACCGGGCGACGGCCGCGTCCACGGCCTCCTGATCGGCACCGATGGCCCACATCACGCCCAGGTAGTCGCGGTTGGTGCGGTAGTGCTCGTGCCGCTCGCCGAGCGGGCGCAGCGGGCGGTAGGCGAGCCGGACGCCGTCGCGCTCCTCGTCGTACGGGCCGGGGGCGGCGGTGAGGAGGCCGGCCCGGTCGGCGCAGACCACCTCGTTGCGGGCCCGGCGCGGGGTCGCGGCGCACTGCGCGCCGAGGTCCGCGGGGAGTTCCCGGCCGAGGTGGGTGGCGAGGATGTGTTCGAAGAGCGGGACGCCGAGGATTTCGGCGAGCATCAGGTCGCACTGGTCGCCGATGGCGCGGTAGTTGACCTCGATGATCCGGGCGCGGCCGTCCGGCTGCACGACGAACTCGGTGTGGCAGGCGCCGAGTCCGATGCCGAGCGCGTCGAGTTGGGCGAGCACCTGCGCGACCACCTCGGCGGGGTGCGCGGGGACGAACTCCAGCACCTCCTCGATGAAGTCCGGCGGCGGGGAGAGCTGCGTGCGGAAGCCGCCGAGGACGTGCCGGCGGCGGCCGTCGCCGAGGGTCTCCAGGGTGCACAGCCGGCCGTCCAGGAACTCCTCGACGACCAGCGTCGCGCCGGCCCGGCGGTGCTGGATCTCCCGGCAGCGGAGGGCGAGTTCGGCGGCGTCGGCGACCAGTGTGACGTCCTCGCTGGCCACTCCCTCACGGGGTTTGACCACGCACGGGAACGGCGGCTCCAGCTCGGCCGGGTCCTGCCCGGGGGCCAACTCGGCGGACCAGACGGCGTCCTGGCCGGTCAGGGCGAGGTGGCGGCGCAGCTGGCCCTTGTCCTTGGCCCGCAGCGCGGCCTTCCAGTCCTTTGCGGGGAGGCCGAAGTACTCGGCGGCCAGGGCGGTCTGGGTCTGCAAGTGGTCGCTGTTGCTGAACACCGCGTCGGGCGCGTGACGGCGGGAGACCAGGCTGATCACGGCGCGGAAGTCCCGGACGTCGCACTCCAGCACCTCGGGTGCGGTGAACGGGAGGTCGGCGTAGGCCTTCCGGTGGGGTTCGGCGTGGTCGGTCAGGACGGTGACGTCGAGCCTGAGCCGGGCGGCGGCGGGCAGGAAGCCGGCGGTGACCGAGTCGGTGGGGTTCAGGGCGAGCAGGTAGAGCCGCATGGGGTGGTGGTCCTTGAGGGTGGTGACGGACGAGAGCGACGGCGGGCGGATCACGGGGCACGTCGGGAGGGCGGCGAACAGATGACAGGCGACAGCTGACAGATAACAGATTTCGAAATCTGTTATCTGTTTGTTGTCATCTGTTCGTTGTCGGCTGTTCGGTGGCGGCTGCTGCTGTGGCCGCCACCGCTACCTCGCCCGCCCGCCGTCGTCCGTCGGCGGTTACTTGGGTGCGTCCACGCCCGCGGCCTTGGCGATGTCGCCGAGCATGGCGTCGGCGGCCTGGACGCCGATGCCGGACATCCAGGTCTCGTCCGGGACGTTGAAGACCTTGCTGTTCTTGACGGCGTTCAGGCCCTGCCAGACCGGGGTCTGCTGGACCTCGCTCTCCTTGGTCTTGGACGGGTCGTCGGCGGTGGTGACGAACACCAGGTCGGCGTCGGCCTGGTTGATCTGCTCGGCGCTCACCTCGACGATGTTCTTGTCGACGTCCTGGGCGGCCGGGCGGGCCAGGCCGACGTCCTTGAGCACCACGCCGCTGTAGGAGGCCTTGGCGTAGAGGCGGGTCGGTCCGGCCACGAAGCGGACCACCGAGGCGGTCGGCATGGCGCCGCCGTTCTTCGCCTTGATCGCCTCGCCGAGCTTGGTGGCCCGCGCCTCGTAGTCGGCGAGCGCCTTCTTGGCCTCGTCCTCCTTGCCGAGCGCCTGCGCGTAGAGGGCGAGGTTCTCCTTCCACGGGAACCCGGTGGTCTCGGCGAGCACGGTCGGCGCGATCGCGTTCAGCTGGTCGTAGACCTTGGCGTGGCGGACCTTGGAGGAGAGGATCAGGTCGGGCTTGAGGGAGGCGATCAGCTCCAGGTTCGGCTCGTTCATCGGGCCGACGTCCTTGGTGTCCTTGATCTTGTCCTTGAGGTAGTTCGGGAACCCGCCCTCGGTCTTCATGTGCGGCGACACCGCGCCGACCGGCGTGATGCCGAGCAGCGTGACGTCGTCCAGCTCGCCGCTGTCCAGCACCACGACGCGCTTGGGCTGGGCCTTGATCTGGGCCGTTCCGGCGGCGTGGGTGACGGTGCGCGGGAAGCCGGCGGAGGCGCCGGCGCTCGCGGAGGCGGCGTCCCCGCTCTGCTTGGTCCCGCCGTCGCTGCCGCAGGCGGCGAGCAGCGTGGTGGACAGGGCGACGGCGAGGACGGCGACGGGGAGGCGGCGGTTCATGGGGTTCCTTGGATCGGGTCGAGCGGGTGTCGGGGGTGAGGAGCGTCAGGGGTGAGGAGCCGGGGGGGGGGGGGGGCGGTCAGCGGTCGGCGGCGCGCGGCCGGGTCCGCGCCCGGGGGACGACCAGCGGCGTGCCGGTCTCCGGGTCGGGCACCACCCGGCACGGCACCTGGAACACGGCCTCGACCAGGTCGGCGGTGAGGACCTCGGCGGGCGGTCCGGCGGCGGCGAGCCGCCCGTTCTTGAGCACCACCAGGTGGTCGGCGTACCGGGCGGCCTGCCCGAGGTCGTGCAGCACCATGACGACGGTGCGTCCGGCCTCGGCGTGCAGGTCGGCGACCAGGTCGAGGACGTCGAGCTGGTGGCGCAGGTCGAGGAAGGTGGTCGGCTCGTCGAGCAGCAGCAGTTCGGTGTCCTGGGCCAGCGCGAGCGCGATCCAGGCGCGTTGGCGCTGCCCGCCGGAGAGCCGGTCGACCTGCTGGTCGCGCAGTTCGGCGGTGCCGGTCCGGGCGAGGGCGTCCTCGACGGCGGCCTGGTCGGTCTTGGACCACGGGCTGAGCATCCGCTGGTGCGGGTACCGGCCGAGCCGTACCAGCGCCTCGACGGTGATCGCCTCGGGGGTGACCGGCTGCTGCGGCAGCAGGCCCATCCGCTTGGCGAGGGCCCGGGCGGACATCCGGTGGATGTCGGAGCCGTCCAGGGTGACGGTGCCGGCGGCGGGGTCGAGCAGCCGGACCAGTCCGCGCAGCAGGGTGGACTTGCCGCAGGCGTTGGGCCCGACGATGGCGGTGACGGCGCCGCCGGGCAGTTCGAGGTCGAGCCCGTCGACGATCGTGCGGTCGCCGTAGCGCAGGTCGAGGCCGTGCGCGGCGAGCCGGTTGGCGGTGGTGGTGACGGACTCGACGGTCGTCGTGGGCGTCATCAGTTGCTCCTCTGGGGAGGCCGGCCCTGGCGGATCATCAGCGCCAGGAGCCAGGGCGCGCCGAGCGTGGCGGTGACGGCACCGACCGGCAGGCCGTGGACGGGGATCACGTGGAGCACGAGGAGGTCGGCGGACAGCAGCAGGACGGCGCCGGTGAGCGCGGTGAGTCCGAGCGTGCCGAGGGTGGGCGGCCCGGCGAGCAGCCGGACCAGATGCGGCACGGCGAGCGCGACGAACGCGACCGGGCCGGTGAGGGCGGCGGCCAGCGAGGCGAGGGTGATGCCGAGCAGCAGCAGCCAGAGCCGGTCCCGGCCGGGGTTGAGGCCGAGGCCGCCGGCCGAGTCGTCGCCGAGGTCGAGGACCGAGATCCGCCGCTGGCAGAGCAGCACGGCCAGGGCGGTCAGCGCGATGGCGGTGCCGCCGATCCAGACCTCGGTCCAGTTGCGGCCGTAGAGCGAGCCGGTGGTCCACTGCATCGCGGAGGAGGCCAGCTCGGCCGGGAACCGTACGATCATCAGGTTCACGGCGGCGGCGAGGCCCTGCTGCACCGCCAGGCCGACCAGCACCAGCCGGGTGACGGCCATCTTCGACCGCCAGGCGAGGCCGCCGAGCAGCAGCGCCGCCAGCAGTCCGCCGCCGAGCGCGGCCAGCGGGATCAGCTGCTGGGAGGCGCCGGTGGCGAGCATCAGCACCGCGCCGAAGGACGCGCCGCCGGTGACACCGATGGTGTCGGGGGAGGCCAGCGGGTTGCGGAAGAGCCGCTGGAGCATCGAGCCGGCCATCGCCAGCCCGGCCCCGGCGATCAGCGCCGACACCACCCGGGGCGCCCGGAACTGCTGCACCACCAGGACGTTTCCGGGTTCGCCCTGCCCGACCAGGGCGCGCAGCGCGTCCCATCCGGACAGGCTCACCTGTCCGGTGCCGAGCGCGACGCCGGTCAGCACCACCAGGACGACGGCGGCCAGCGCCGACCACGCGGCGGTGCGGGCCCGGCGGCGGGCGAGTGTGCCGACGGGCACGGCGAGCGCGGTCACCGGGCCACCTTCCGGGCCAGTACGGCGAGCAGCGGCGCGCCGAGGAAGGCGGTCACGATGCCGACCTCGATCTCGGAGGGGCGCACCACGAGCCGTCCGAGCACGTCGGCGGCGAGCAGCAGCAGCGGACCGGCGATCAGGCAGCCCGGCAGCAGCCAGCGGTGGTCGTTGCCGAGCAACGGGCGGACCAGGTGCGGCGCGGCCAGTCCGATGAACGCCACCGGCCCGGCGACGGCCACCGCGCTGCCCGCGAGCAGGACGACGGCCAGCCCGCCGGCCAGTCGGATCCGGGCCACCGGCACGCCGAGCGACTGGGCGGTCTCGTCGCCGAGGGCGAGCGCGTTGAGGGCGGGCGAGATCGCGAACGCGCCCAGCAGACCGAGCACCAGGAACGGCAGCACGGGGGTGAGGGTGTCCAACTGCCGCCCGCCGATCGATCCGGCCAGCCAGAACCGGGCCTCGTCCAGGGTGCGGTGACTGGCCAGCATCAGCGCGGAGGTCCAGGAGGTGAGCACCACGGTGAGCACGGTGCCGCCGAGGGCGAGCCGGACCGGGTCGAGGTCGCCGCCGCGCCGGGACATCGCGTACGCGGCGACCGCGGCGACGGCCGCCCCGGCGAAGGCGAACCAGACGTATTGGACGGGCCGGGTGAGGCCCAGCGCGTAGATCGCGGCGACCACGGCGAGGCTCGCGCCGGCGTTGACGCCGAGGGTGACCGGGGAGGCGAGCGGGTTGCGGGTGACGCCCTGGGCGACCGCCCCGGCGACGCCGAGCGCGGCCCCGACGGCCAGCCCGATCACCGTTCGCGGCAGGCGAAGGCCCGTCACCACATCGGCGTCGCCGCCGTGGGCGGCCCCGGTGAGGGCGTCGGCCACGGTGGACAGCGGGATGGATCGGGAGCCGAGCGCGAGGCTCAGCGCGGCACACAGCACGAGCGCGCCCATACCGGCGACCAGCAGCAGGGGCCGCTGGACCGCCGAGGATCGAGGCGTCGCCGGGGCTGTGGTGGCCGGAGGGTCGGTTCTCAACACGAGTCGACATCTTAGGTTAGGTTTGCCTAAGTTCGTCAATCTCGGGTTGCCTGGTCCGATGTCGGGCCGTTCGCCGCGGCGTCGACCCGTCCGGGTGTCGTGGGTGCCGTGCCGCCCGGCCCGGCCCCGGGTGATGCACTTCCTGAGGCATTGTAAGGTGAGCCTCACCTTATTCGATCATGCGGAGTCGATCCACGGAGCGCCGATGATCCCCGGAACACCCCTGCCCGTCGCACCGACGTCCACCCTGCCCGGCGACTACCGGCGCCTGCGCGAGCTCTGCCCGGTGCTGGAACTGCGCCTGCTCGACGCCGACGAACCCGACCCCCGTGCCGCCGACGGCTGGTACTCGGGGGCCGAACTCGCCGCCGACGAACGGGCCCTGGCCGCCGCCCTGGCCGGCGAGGAGGAGCGCATCGCCGCCGAACACGGCCGCGCCCCCCGCCCGCACGTCACCGCCTCCAGACTGCTGCACCACTACGTCTGGTCCGCGTGCCTGCTCATCGCGGGCCCCTGGCACCTCGCCCGGAAAGTCCCCCTCGTCGACCCCGCCGACCTCTGGCTGCACGCCCCCACCGGGGACCTCGCGCTGCGCCCGCGCGGCCACGTCACCCTCCCCGGCGACGACGAACTCCGCGCCGAACTGCGGGCCGCCGTGGTCGCCCACGTCGAGCCGGTGCTCGCCGCCTTCGCCGCCCCCAGCCGGCGCCGCGACCGCGCGCTCTGGGGAATGGTGACGGACGACCTCGCCTCCGCCGTCTGGTACCTCGGCCGGATGCTCGGCGAGGAGGACACCGCGGTCGTCGCCGCCGAGGCGGTGCTGCCCGGCGGCACCCTCCCGCTGCCCGGCGCCGCCGACTTCCGCCGTCTGCACACCCCCGACGGGCGCGGCCACCACACCCGTACCCGGCTCGGCTGCTGCCTCTACTACGCCGTCAAGCCCGAGGCCGCCGCCTGCCTGACCTGCCCGCGCACCAGCGACGAGGAACGGCTGCGCCGGTTCTGAGGAGTCCGTCCGAGGATCGCCGTCGGGGGGATCGTCGGGGGGAGTTGGGGGATCGTTGAGGGGATCGTCGGGGGCGGTTCGTTGTCAGTGGTATCGGCTAGGGTCGCGGCCGTGATCGATTCGACGACGCGGGTCCGTATCGCCCGGCCCTCGCGCGACCTCGCGGCGGCCGAGCGCTTCTACGTCGGCGGCCTCGGCCTCGACGTGCTGTGGCGCACCACCGAGCGGGTGTCCGGTGAGCACGACCTGCTGATGGTCGGTCCGCCCGGCGGAGCCTGGCATTTCGAACTCACCCACGACCCGGAGAACCCGCTGGAGCCCACCCCGACGGTCGACGACCTGTTCGTCGTCTACCTCGGTGCGCCGGCGGACGACGCCCTGGTCGCCCGGCTGGAGGCCGCCGGCGGCACCCCGGTCCGGGCCCACAACCCCTACTGGGAGGAGTTCGGCGTGACGATATCCGACCCGGACGGCTACCGGCTGGTGCTCTGCTCCCGTGGCTGGGGGGCCTGAGCGCCTGTCCGGCCCCGTCCGGTCTCACCGCCCGTCCCGCCCTTGCCGTGCAGCACCGCCACGCCCCGGTCCAGGTCCACGCCGAAGTGCGGCGGCGCTCCGACCTGGGCGTCGTCCCGCAGCGTCAGCTGTTCCCGCCGCTGTTCGACCTGCACCCGCTTGCCCGGACTGAACAGCGCCTGCAACTCCTCCAACCCGCCGCCCAGGCCCACCCCGGTGCTCCCGCCGCCCCGCCGCCAACGCCCCGACGACTCGCCCCGGATCTGCCACGCGATCAGGAGCACCAGCCCGATCACCGCCGCCGCCACGCACGCCACATCTACGATCACACCCATGTACGCCCAACGCCGGGCGGTCGCACCCGCGTTCCCCGCGGGCGCCGCGTCGGTGGCGGCGTCCACCCGCTAACCTGCCGCGCGAACCGAAGGAGACCCCTCACCATGACCGTGCGCGGAACCACCGTGGACATCCCGACGGCGGACGGCACCGCCGACGCCTACCTCGCCCATCCCGACGACGGGCGGGCCCACCCCGGAGTCATCCTCTACATGGACGCCTTCGGGCTCCGACCCCAGCTGAAGGACATGGCCGACCGGCTCGCCCAGGCCGGGTACGCCGTGCTGGTCCCCAACGCCTACTACCGGAACGGCCGCGCGCCGGTCGTCGAACTGCCGCCGCTGATCGACCTGGAGAAGGACCCGACGATCTTCCAACAGATCGGCCCGCTGCTCCTCAGCCTCACCCCCGAGGTGACCGCCCGCGACGCGGACGCCTATCTGCGCTGGCTCGCCGACTCCCCGCTCGTCTCGGACGGCCCGGTCGGCCTCACCGGCTACTGCCGCGGTGCGTTGCTCGCCCTGTGGACGGCCGCCAGCCACCCCGACCGGATCGCCGCCATGGCCGGGTTCCACGGCGGCAACCTCGCCACCGATGCGCCGGACAGCCCGCACCTGGGCGCCTCCCGGATCACCGCCGAGGTGTACTTCGGCCACGCCGACGAGGATCCGTCCATGCCCGCGGAGCAGATCGAACGGCTCGCCGAGGCCTTCACCGCCGCCGGTGTCCGCCACCGGGAGGAGGTCTACCCGGGCGCCGCGCACGGCTACACCCAGGCCGACACCACCCGCTACGACGCCGTCGCCGACGCGCGCCACTGGGAGGCGGTGCTCGACCTGTTCAAGCGGACCCTGTCGGCCTGAGCCACCGGAGGGCCGGGGCGGCGGGCGCGGCGTGGCCCGGTCCGCCCCGGCCTGGTCCGTGCAGGCGCGGGCCGGTGACGGCCTTGCGCCACAGCACCTCCTCTTCGTCCTCCAGTCGCGCAACGGACGCGAGGTGTTCGGGTCGGCGTGGAGCCGGGCGGTCAGGGTCTGGTGCCTGACAGCGAGTCCGGGCCCGGCCGTCGGCCGGGCCGCCGGGCGTCGGGGAGGCGCCCGGGACTCGTGGCAGTGGTGAGTAACGAACCCGCGTCACCCGGCACCACAGGCCGGGACCGGGCGGACGGATCCAGGGGGGAGCCGAACGTGCAGAAGACAGAGAACAGGCAGAACGCGCAGGAACCGTGGGGCACGCAGGACACGCAGGACACGCGGGCCATGCGGGACGTGCAGGTCGCCATCGGGCAGGCGCTGGCCGAGCGCGTCCCCGGCGGGGTCCGGCAGGGCGAACTCGACCGTGGCGGGCGGGCATTGCGCTGGGTGGAGGCGGGGCGCGGCGGTCCGCCGGTGGTCCTGCTCGCGGGCTGCGGCACCTCGTCGCTGACCTGGGCGCCGGTGTTGCCCGAACTGGCCGCGCACAGCCGGGTCGTGGCGTACGACCGGGCCGGGCTCGGTGCCAGTGACCCCGATCGCGTCTCCGGCCCGTCGCTGGAGTCCCCGACCGGGGACCTGGCGGCCCTGGTGGAGCACCTCGGCGCCGGCCCGGCCGTCCTGGTCGGGCACAGCTGGGGCGGCCAGCTGGCCCAACTCCTCGCCTGGCGGCGCCCGGAGCTGGTGGCCGGCCTGGTCCTGGTGGACCCGGCGCACGAGGAGTTCCAGCCACCGGCCATCCGCGCCGCCGAGGCCGTCCTGTTGCGGGTGGGGCTACTCCGGGCGGCCTTGACGCCCGCCGCACGCCGTACCGGGGGAACTGTCGCGAGGGCCGAGGCGGCCGTCGAGGCACACCGTCACCAGCGGCTGACCGTCCTCGACGAGAACCGGCTGACGGTCCTCGCGGTCTCCGAGCTCCGGCGGCGGCGCGCGGCCGCGCGGCTGCCCGACGTGCCGGTGACCGTGCTGAGCGCGACCGACGGCCTGCCGGGGGCGATGCGCGCCCGCTGGACCGTCCTCCAGTCACACGTCGTCGCCGGCGCCGCCAAGGGGTCGCACATCGTCGTGCGCGGCGCCGGCCACCACGTCCACGCCGACCACCCGCAGGCCGTCGCCGCCGCCGTCCTGGAGGTGGTCGAGCACGCCCGGCAGGGCCGGGACAGCTGACGGTTGGGCCCTCAACCCCTGGCCGGACAGTGCCTGCTGACCGTTCGACCCCCTCTGGCACACTGGGGGCCGAACGGCCCGCTGGGGAGGGTCATGACACACATGGGGGCGGGAGTATGAGGGGTCCGGGCGCCGTGCTCGGCGGGCGGTACACGCTGGTCGAGCGGATCGGCGGCGGGGGGATGGGTACGGTCTGGCGGGCCGACGACACGGTGCTGGCGCGGCCGGTGGCCGTCAAGATCCTGCACTCGGCGCTGTTCGAGGACGACACCTTCATCCAGCGCTTCCGCCGGGAGGCCCAACTGGTCGCCGCGATCGACCACCCGGCCGTCGTGGACGTCCACGACTACGGTGAGAGCGGCGGCGGTGCCGAGGGCCGGGAGGGCGGCGAAGGCGGTGGTGCCGGGGACCGCTGCGCCTACATCGTCATGGAACTGGTCGACGGCCGGCCGTTGGACCGGGTGCTCGCCGAGGAGGGCCCGATGCCTCCCGAGCGCGCCCTCGGTCTGGTCGCCGCCGCGCTGGACGGCCTGCACGCCGCCCACCGCCGGGAGATCGTGCACCGGGACCTCAAGCCGTCCAACCTGATGGTGCGTACGGACGGCCGGGTGACCATCACCGACTTCGGCATCGCCCGGGCGATCGCCAGCACCAAGATCACCGCCTCGCACGCGATCGTCGGCACCGCCCTCTACATGGCCCCCGAGCAGGCCGAGGGGACGGGCACCGGGCCAGCCTCCGACCTCTACTCGATCGGCGTGGTCTGCTTCGAACTGCTCACCGGGAAGCCGCCGTTCGTCGGCGAGAGCGTGTTGGAGGTCGCGCTCAAGCACGTCCGCCAGCCGGCGCCGGAGCTGCCGGGGGCCTTCCCGGCGGCGGTTCGAGAGCTGGTCGCGAAGGCGCTGGAGAAGAAGCCGGAGGACCGGTTCGCCGACGCCGCCGAGATGGCGGCCGCGGCCCGGGCGGCGATCGGCGCGAAGGACGCGGGCGCTGCGGCGGGTGCGGTCGGCGCCCCGGCCGACACCGGGACGGTCGACCTCAGAGCTGCGGCGGCCGGGGGAGCGGCTGCGGGTGAAGAGGCCAGGGGCGGAGCGCCCGGGGGTGCCGGCGGGGCGAAGGCCGGTGCCGTGGTGCCGGTCGCGGACGGCGCCGACCAGCCCGCGTCGGGCGAGCGCCCGGCGTCGGGTGACGGCCCCGTGTCGGACGAGGTCGCGAAGGTGGGGCCGCAGCCGGTGACCGAGCCGGGCAAGCGCCGGTCACGTCGCGCACTGCTGGTGCCGGTGATCGTCCCCGTGGTCATCTCGATGGGCACGGCGACCGTTCTGCTGGTGGACCGCGGCCCCGGCCGGTCGGACGCGGCCGAGCCGCCCGCCGCCCAGCCGACCGTCGTCGTGACGGCCCCGGTGACCCCGGGCACGGGCACCCCGGCGGCCCCGGCCACGACGCCGCCCGCCACGCCGACACCTTCCGACACCCCGGTCGCGGCCCCGGCCGCCGACCAGCAGCCGAGCACCCAGAACCAGCCGGGCGCGCCCGTCCAGGCCCCCGCGCCGGGCGGCAACGGAGGCGCGGCGAGCCGGGGCACCGGCGCGGGCGCGGCAGGCGGCGGCAACGCGGCTGGTGGCGGCGGGGCTTCGGGCGGTGCCTCAGGCGGTTCCGCCGGCGGTTCTGCGGGAGGTGTCTCGGGCGGTTCCGCCGGCGGGGCTTCGGGCGGTCAGTCCAACCAGTCCGGCGGCGGGGGCGGGGGCGGCGCGGCAAACCAGCCCGCCAACCCCAATCCCAACCCGCAGCCCCCGGCCCAGAACGCGGCCGGTGGCTCCCCCGCCGGGGGCGGCTCCCCGTCAGGCGGCGGTTCTCCCTCGGGCGGCGGCAACCCGCCGGCCCCGCAGACCCCCACCCGGCCGCCGTCGTGCGGCGGCACCTCCTGGACCACCATCGTCAACGTGAAGGACGGCCGCCCGATCGGGATGGCCCGCGACGAACTGAGCGGCGACAACCCGATCGTGGTCGGCGGCGCGTCCCAGTACGGCTGGGTGCGGGCGACCAACCCCGGCTCCTGGATCAGTTTCAACGCCTGCAACAGCGGCGGGCCGCTGCTCGTCCAGACCATGGACGGCAAGGTCACCCTGAGTGGGGGCTTCAGCTTCCTGACCAACTGGACGGTGCGCAGCGGGTCCGCCCAGGGCTCCTACACGCTGGCCGACTACCAGAACCACAGCTGCATGACCGACAACGGCCCGGGGAACGCGGTCACCATGGTGACCTGCACCCCTGGCAACACGGCCCAGGAATGGCGGTTCCAGTGACAGCGACCGACGGAGCCGACGACGGCGTGGTCCTCTACTGGCGTCCACTGTGCACGTTCTGCATGAACCTGCGCCTGGCGCTGCTCTTCACGCGCCTGCGCTACAGCAGGCGGTTCACCATGGTGAACATCTGGAAGGACCCGGACGCCGCCGCCTTCGTCCGCTCGGTCGCGGACGGCAACGAGACCGTGCCGACCGTCACCGTGGCCGGGCGACCGATGGTGAACCCGTCGATCCGCCAACTGCTCGCGGCGGTCCGGGAGTACGCGCCGGACGTGCTCCCGGGGAGGCCTCGCTGACCGGTCCGGGCGAGGAGTGGCACCCCTGCGCCCTCCCAACCCCGACCCCGACGCTGCCACTGCCACTGCCGCTTCTGCGACCGGACGGGCCTGGCGCCGGCGGCGGTTGAGCGCGTGTGCCGACCCGGCCCGGGTGTCCGTACGGGCAGGTCGCCCGGGAGTCGGGGCGGGCGAGCGGGGCGCCGCGGGAGCCGGGCGCCATCGCAGCCGCCGGTGGAGCAAGGGCAGTTGTGGGACACGGGGCCTTGTCGGCTCCGGTGCGCCCCAGGGTGTCGCGCTCAACTCGCCGACTGCGCTGAGGAGTCGGGCGAACACGAGGTTCGGTGGCGCTAGCAGATGGCCCGGCGGCGGGCAAGGGTGGCAGGTGGCGGGACCTCGCCAAGCGGATGTCAAGATTCCGTATGGGAAGTTCTACAGGGATGTAAAAGTCGATTCCGGCCCGCTCGGCTCCGCGCGCCGAATCGACGTTCGACGGTCGATCGGACATCGGCGCAGGCGGTCGGCCGTGGTTCGGGTGGGAACCCACTGCAAGGCGCGGTGAATTGCCCCGTTTTGCCCACCACTTGAGAGCCCCGGCGAGCTGGCGGGACCTGGCCAATCGCTGAAGTAGACCTGTCAATTCACCTGCTGGATTGTCATGCTTTTGGACAGCCCCGGCGGTAGCCCCCACCCCCACCCCTTGGTGGCTCGCCGCTCGACCGCCCGGGGTTTCAGCACGTCAGCGCCCATTCCGCCCCACAGGTGCCGACCCCGGCCCCCGGAACGCGGCGCGACCGCGTCCACACGCGGTTTCCCGGAAGGACTCGCACGTGAAGCGAAAGCTCGCAGCTGTCGCCGTACTGTCGGCCACCGCCCTGCTGACCGGTGTGATCCAGGTGAGCACCGCCGCCCAGGCCAGCCCCGTCGCTGGCCTCCAGACCCAGGTCGACCACCAGCACGCGGCCGTGCTCGCGCTGGCCGGCGGCCAGTCCGGCCCGCTCGCCAAGGCCCTCGCCCTCGGCGAGAAGGAGCGGCTCGTCGCCAAGGACGCCGTGGTCGACAAGGACGGCACCCGGCACCTGCGCTTCGAGCGCACCTACGCCGGCCTGCCGGTGCTCGGCGGTGACCTGGTCGTCCACCAGAAGGCCAACGGCTCGGTCAAGTCGGTCGACAAGGCGGTCTCCGCCAAGCTCGCGCTGCCGAGCCTGACCCCGCAGATCCCGGCCGACCAGGCCGCCACGCAGGCCACCGGCGCGGTCAAGGCCACCGTCGGGGTCACCCTCGACGCCGACGAGTCCCCGCTGGCCGACGTGCACCAGACCGGCAAGGCCGAACTGGTCGTCTGGGCGACCGACGGCAACCCGCGCCTGGCCTACCGGACCACCGTCGAGGGCGTTCGCGCCGACGGCACCCCGAGCAACCAGGTGCTCGTCACCGACGCCGCCACCGGCAAGGTGCTGTCCACCCACGAGAAGATCCAGACCGCCGCCGGCACCGGCAAGGGCGTCTTCGTCGGCCAGGTGCCGCTCACCACCGCGCAGAGCGGCTCCAGCTACTCGCTGAAGGACGACAGCCGCGGCGGCCAGTCCACCACCGACATGAGCAACGGAACCGCCGGCAACGGCTCGCTGTTCGCCAACACCTCCAACAACTTCGGCGACGGCACTGCCAGTAACCGCGAATCCGCCGCCGTGGACGCCCAGTTCGGCGCGGCCACCACGTGGGACTTCTACAAGAACACCTTCGGCCGCAACGGCATCCGCAACGACGGTGTCGGCGCCGCGAGCCGCGTCCACTACGGCTCGAACTACGTCAACGCCTTCTGGGACGACAGCTGCTTCTGCATGTCCTACGGCGACGGCAACGGCGACGCCGCCCCGCTCACCGAGATCGACGTGGCCGGCCACGAGATGAGCCACGGCGTCACCGCCGCCACGGCGAACCTCAACTACGCGGGTGAGTCCGGCGGCCTCAACGAGGCCACCTCCGACATCATGGGCACGATGGTCGAGTGGTACGCCAACCTGCCCTCCAACCCGCCGAACTACTGGATCGGCGAGCTGATCAACCTGAACGGCAACGGCACCCCGCTGCGCTACATGGACCAGCCCAGCAAGGACGGCCAGTCCGCCGACTCCTGGTCCGCCGACGTGGGCAACCTCGACGTGCACTACTCGTCGGGCGTGGCGAACCACTTCTTCTACCTGCTGTCGGAGGGCAGCGGCGCGAAGAGCATCAACGGGTTCGACTACAACAGCCCGACGGCCGACGGCTCCTCGCTCGCGGGCATCGGCCGGGACAAGGCCGCGCAGATCTGGTACCGCGCGCTGACCGTCTACTTCACCTCCACCACCGACTACGCGGGCGCCCGGGCGGGCACCCTCAGCGCGGCGGCGGACCTGTACGGCAACGGCAGCGCCGAGTACAACGCGGTCGCGGCCACCTGGACGGCGGTCAACGTCAACTGACAACCGCCTGAGTGGGCCCTGCCGAATCGTGGGTGCCGGCCGGCAGGGCCGCACGGCGGGGGCGACGGTGTGCGGACCACCGTCGCCCCCGCCGTCATGTGCGCGGGGCGCGGCGCACGGGCGCGGCGATGCGAGGTCGGGCGCCGGAACCGCCAGGCCGACCGTCGGACCGACCTTTGGTTGGAGCGGTTGGAGCGGTTGGAGCGGTCGGAGCGGTCGGAATACGGCGGCGGTAGCGCTGTTCGGTCGCGGTGCACGCGGCGAGCAGCAGGGCGGCCGCCGCCGCGGCCGCGGTGATCGCGAACGGCGCGGCGGCCGCGAAGTGCGTGGTCGCCCAGCCGCCCAGGAAGGTGCCGGCCGACTGAGCCAGGATCAGCGCGCTGACCAGCGCCGCCATCGCCTCGCCCAGCCGGACGGCCGGCACCGTCCGCTCGACCAGGCCGAACATCGTGATCATCTGCGGTGCGACCGCCACCCCGAGGAGGCCCACGGCGGCGGTCAGGCTCCACAGGCTCCCGGCGGAGACGAGCAGGACGCAGGCGGCGGCGAACAGCAGCACCGTGCCCGCCCGCAGCCGGGACGCCAACTCCCACCGGGCGGGCAGGCCCGCGGCGGCGATCCCGGCCAGGGAACTGGTGAACCCGATGAAGCCGTACAGCAGTCCGGCGGCGCCCGGCCGGCCCAGGGCCTCCGTGGTGGCGGTCACCCCGACCTGCACCGAGCCGAAACACGCGCCCAGCAGCGCCATCCCGGCCAGCAGCAGGACGTAGGGCACGGTGAGCAGCCGCTCGGCGGAGCGGGCCGGGGACTTCGGGGTGCCGGGTGAGGCCGTTGGGTGCAGCGCGAACAGGGTCGCGCAGACGCCGGACAGCACGGCCGCCACGAGCAGGCCGACGGCGGGGGAGGAGACGGTGGCGAGGACTCCGACCAGTGCGGGCCCGGCGGTGAAACCGACCTCGTCGACGATCCCGTCCAGCGACAGCATGACGGAGGTCAACTCCTTTTCACCAGCGGCCAATCGGACCCACCGGCTGCGCGACAGCGGGCCGACCAGCGGGACGGACAGGCCGACCACGGCGGCAGGCGCGAGCTGCCAGCCGAGGGCCGACCCGCGTTGCGAGGCGGCCACCAGCACCACCAGTGCCGTCGCGTTGACCAGCGCGGCGACCAGCCCGACCGTCCGCTGCCCTCGGCCGTCCGCCAGCCGACCCACCAGCGGACCGCCGACCGCTTGGCCGACCGCCAGCGCGCCGGCGACCAGGGAGCCGCGCCACACGCTGTCGGTGTTCCGGCTCACCAGCAGCAGGGTGCCGATCGGGCTCATCGCGTTCGGCAGCCGACCGAGCAGCGACCACAGCAGCACCCGGCCGCCGGTCAGTTGCGCTGCTGTACGGAACTTCACGACCACGGACATCGGTACGCCCCCACACGGAGCCGGTGCGGGCGCCCGCCTCCCGCCACCGGCCCGACCAGGCGACAGCGACCTGCGGGTGAGCCTCGACGGTAGGGGCGCGTCCGGGGGGTGGGTAATCGGTCGATCGACCAGTGGCGGCGGGGGCGGGGGGCGGGGCGGGGTTGGAGGAGTGGACAACGGGCGAGGCGTGAGAGACCGCGGCGAACAGATGACAGATAACAGATTTCAACATCTGTTATCTGTTTTCTGTTATCTGTCGGCCGTCATCTGTTCGCCGTCGTCTGTCGGGTGTCCGCCGCCATCGGTTCGTGCGCCGCCGTCGGTCCGTGCGCTGCCGAGCGCGCTCAGGTCGCGAGGTCCTTCCGGATCTGGTCCAGGATCAAGCCGGCCCCGGTGTAGCCGATCCCGAGCATCCACAGGTTGTCGTCGACCCGGAACACCCGGCCGGTGCGGACGGCGTCCAGGTTCTTCCACAGTGCGCCATCGGTGATCCTGCCCTGGTCGGACTTGGCCGTGTCCCCGTAGACCGAGTAGAAGATGACGTCGGCCGCCGCCTGGTCCACCTGCTCGGGGCTGATCTCGACCGAGAACCCGGGCTTGTCCTGGTTGGCGGGCCGGCCGAGCCCGAGGTCCTTGAACAGTGAGCCGACGAAGGTGTCGTTGAGGTACAGCCTGGTCGGCGCGCCCGCGAGGAAACGAGCCATCTCGACCCGGGTGGCGGCGGCCTTGGCCGGGCCGCCGAGTGCGGTGACGAGGTCCCGCGCCTTCGTCCGGTACGCCGCGTCGGCCGCTTCGGCTTCGGCCTGCCGGCCCATCGCCTCGGCGTGCAGCCGGACGTTCTCCTTCCAGGTGGGCCCGGTGGTCTTGGACAGCACGGTCGGCGCGATCTTCGCCAGTTCGTCGTACCGCTTGTCGTCGCGCACCTGGTTGCTCAGGATGAGGTCCGGCCGCAGCGCCGCGATCGCCTCCAGGTTGGGCTGCCCGATGGCGCCGACGGCCTTCGTCGCGGCCAGCCGTTCGGCGGGCAGGTAGGCGGGGAAGGGCGCACCCTCGGTGACGGTGGTCGCGCCGACCGGCGTGAGCCCGAGAGTGACCACCGAGTCCAACGCGTCGGTGTCCAGCGCCACCACCCGGGTGGCCCGGGCCGGTACGGTGCTCTCGCCGCGAGCGTGCCGGACGGTCCGTGGGCCAGCCCCGCTGGATCCGCCGGAACCGCCGGAACCGCCGGACCCGCCGGTCGAACCGGCGGACGGCGCTGGCGAGTTCGGGCCGCAGGCGGCGAGGGTGAGGCCCGGGGCGAGCCCGGCGGCGAGGCCGAGCGCGGCGCGGCGACTGAGCGGTCTGGGCATCGGCGGTTCCTCCAACGGGCGGGCAGGGCGCGGGAATCCCTGCCCTCCCGTTGGAGGGGTTACGCCTCGGTGTCGTTCTCCCGTCGCTGGCGCAGCAGTTCGTCGTACTCGGCGGGCACCCGCCGGTCCATCGCGAGGGCGAACTGCGCGTCGATGACCGTACGGGCCAGCGGCCGCACCCGCAGGATGCGCTCGGTGAGCCGGGCCGCTTCGCCGGGCGGCAGTGGGGCGTCGGCGGCGAGGGCGCCGAGCAGGTGCTCGCCGACCACGTCGATGAAGATCTCGGCGATGGCTTCCACGTGCTCCTGGGTGCGCCGGCTGGCGTCCAGCACCACGGAGAGCGGTACGCCCTCGGCGACGAGTGCGGTGGTGGCGTCCATCAGGCGGCGGCTGATGTGGGTGATCCCGTCGTCGTCGATCGTGATGTAGCCCTGGGCGATCGACTCGGCGGTGTTCTCCTCGGTGAGCTGGTCGTTGAAGACGGTCTTGAGCTCGTCCCAGTCCAGGCGCACCGGGGTCTCGTCCGACCAGGGGGCGACGATCGCGGCCTCCAGCCCGATCAGCTCGGCGACGTCCCGCCCGCTCTCGCCGGCGCCGATCAGTTCGGCGATGCCGCCCAGGGTGTGGCCGCGGTCCAGCAGTTCGCCGATCATCCGCAGCCGGGCCAGGTGCTCCTCGCCGTACCAGGCGATCCGGCCCTCCTTGCGCGGCGGCTGGAGCAGTTTGCGCTCGCGGTAGAAGCGCAGTGTCCGGCTGGTGATGCCGGCCGCTTCGGCCAGTTCCTCCACCCGGTACTCGCGTTTTCCGTCACCCGCAGCAGCTCTGACCTTGTCCACGGCGATCAGCATAGGTCCGCCACCTCCGAAGGCTCCCGGAATCCGGGTGGCCGCGCTTCTTCCATCCGGTGTCAGCAAGGGCTACCCTGCCAATCATGCCAGTGATTACTGGCGCGATTGGCGAGGCTCCGATGCCAGTCGTCGGGGGAGCCCTCTCGGCAGTACGGCAAGGCAGTACACAGGGCAGCACGCAGAGCATCATGCAGGGCAGCACCAGAGCGATACCGCGGCGTCACCCGGGCGCGTCAGGGCAACATCAGGGCAGCGCCAGGGCGGTACGAGAGCAGTCGAGCACAGTACGAGCACGGCGCCGTCGGCGCGCCAGGGTCCGTGCCAGGAGGCGCGGCACGAGCGGGCGCCACGGTACGGCAGCGCGAAGATCATCGCCCCACCCTCAGGAGGAGGCCGCATGGCATCCAGCAGCAAGCGCCCCCGCTCCGGCACGTCCGGTGCCCCCGCGGCGGACGAGGCCGTCCCGCACGTGCGGGTGGCGGTGATCGGCTCCGGCTTCGGCGGTCTCGGCGCCGCGGTCCGGCTGCGCCGCGCCGGGATCACCGACTTCGTCGTCCTGGAGCGCGCGGACTCGGTCGGCGGCACCTGGCGCGACAACAGCTACCCCGGCTGCGCCTGCGACGTGCCCTCGCACCTCTACTCCTTCTCCTTCGCGCCCAACCCCGCGTGGCCGCGCAGCTTCTCCGGCCAGCCGGACATCCGCGCCTACCTGGAGAAGGTCGCCACCGTCTTCGGCCTCCGTCCGCATCTTCGGTTCAACACCGAAGTTCTGGAGGCACGTTGGGAGGCCGAGCAGGTCCGCTGGCGGATCGCCACCTCGGCCGGCCAGTGGACCGCGGACGCCGTGGTCTCCGCTGCCGGACCGCTGGCCGATCCGCAGATCCCCGACCTGCCGGGGCTCGGCGCCTTCCCCGGCAAGGTGTTCCACTCCTCCCGCTGGGACCACGACTACGACCTGACCGGCAAGCGGGTCGCGATCGTCGGCACCGGAGCGTCCGCCGCCCAGATCATCCCGTCGATCCAGCCGAAGGTCGGCAAGTTGACGGTCTTCCAGCGCACGCCCGCCTGGGTCCTGCCGCGCCGGGACCGCGAGATCAGCCAGCTGGAGAAGTGGCTGCACGACCGCGTACCGGTCACCGGGAAGATCCGCCGCGGCACCCTGTTCGCCCTCCGGGAGCTCCAGGTGGACGCCTTCGTGCGCCGCCCGGGAATGCTGCGCGTGGTCCAGCAACTCGCCGAACGCCACCTCGTCCAGGGCGTTCCCGACCCGGCCCTGCGCGCCAAGCTCACCCCGGACTACCGGATCGGCTGCAAGCGCATCCTGCTCAGCAACACCTACTACCCGGCGCTCGCCGCGGCCAACACCGAGGTCGTCGCCTCCGGCCTGCGCGAACTGCGCGGCTCCACCCTGCTCGCCGCCGACGGCAGTGAGCACGAGGTCGACGCCATCGTCTTCGGCACCGGCTTCCACGTCACCGACATGCCCATCGGGGCCCGGGTGTTCGGCGCCAACGGCACCAGCCTGGCGGAGGAGTGGAAGGACGGCATGGAGGCGCTGCGCGGCTCGGCCGTGCACGGCTTCCCGAACCTGTTCTTCGTGATCGGCCCCAACACCGGCCTCGGCAACAGCTCGATGATCCTGATGATCGAGTCCCAACTGAACTACCTGATCGACGCGTTGACCACGCTCGGGTCGATCGGTGCCACCGCGATGCAGCCCACCGCCCGGGCCCAGCGGCAGTGGAACCTCGAACTCCAGCACCGGATGGACCGCACCGTCTGGACCACCGGCGGCTGCCGCAGCTGGTACCTGGATCCGAACGGCAAGAACACCGTGCTCTGGCCCGGCTCCACCACCGCGTTCCGCCGCGCCACCCGCAAGGTCGACCTCGGCGAGTACGAACTGATCATGCGCGCCGGCCAGGACGCCGCCCCTGCCGTGCAGGAGGTGTCCGCATGAGCGCCGCCGAGCTGCCCGCCGAGTACGTCCCGCCGACGCCTGTCGAGGAGTTGAGCATCCGATCGGCGGACGGGATCCGGCTGCACGCCGAGGTGCACGGCCAGCCCGGGGCGCCCACCGTCGTGCTCGCCCACGGCTGGACCTGCTCAACCGCCTTCTGGGCACCGGTGATCCGCCAACTCTCCGACCGTTACCGAGTGGTGGCGTACGACCAGCGCGGCCACGGGCACAGCGAGATCCCGCCGAGCCGGGTCCGCTACTCCACCCGGGCGCTGGCCGAGGACCTCTCCGCCGTCCTCGCCCGGACCGTCCCGGCGGGGGAGAAGGCCGTGCTCGCCGGGCACAGCATGGGCGGGATGACCATCATGGCCGCCGGCGGCCGCCCGGAGATCGCCGACCGGACCGCCGCCGCCGTCCTGGTCTCCACCGGGCCGGGGGAGCTGGTGGCCGAACTCACCGTGCTGCCCGAGGCGGTGCGCTCCCCGGGGCTGCGCCGCTTCCTGAACCGCCAGCTGCTGCGCTCCCGGCTGCCGCTCGGACCGGTCTCGCCGGTCAGCCGTGTCGCGCTCAAGTACGCGACCATGGGCCCGGGTTCGTCCGCCGGTCAGGTGGAGGCGACGGCCCGGATCGTGCACGCCTGCCCGACCGCCGTCCGCGCCAACTGGGCGGGCGTCCTCGACCGTCTGGACGTCCACGCCGGGCTCGCCCGGCTCGCCGTACCGACCGCCGTCGTGGTCGGCACCGCGGACCGGCTGACCCCGCCGGTGCACGCACACCGGATCGTTGCCGAACTCGCCGACCCGCAGGGGCTGTTGCTGCTTCCTGGGGTTGGGCACATGGCGCCGCTGGAGCGGCCGGTGGAGGTCGCGGCCGAGATCCACCGCTTGGCCGCCGCGTACCTGTCCGCCGCGCCCGCTTCCGTCTCCGCTCCTGCCTCCTCCACATCTGCCTCCTCCGCCTCTGCGCCCGTTTCGGAGAGGACCGCCGCCGCATGAACGCCATCCCGCCGTTGTCCGCACAGGTCGTCGTCGTCACCGGGGCCGCCCGCGGGGTCGGGGCTTCGCTCGCTCGCACGCTCGCCCGGCGCGGGGCCAAGGTCGCCCTCCTGGGGCTGGAGCCGGACGAGCTCAAGGCCGTCGCGGCGCAGTGCGGCGCGGCCGCGACCAGTTGGGAGGTGGACGTCACCGACCTCGACGCGCTCGGCGACGCCGCCCGCCGGATCAAGGAGCACTACGGTCGGATCGACACCGTGGTCGCCAACGCCGGCATCGCCATCGGCGGGCCGGTGGCGGACAGCGATCACCGGGCGTTCAGCCGGGTGATCGAGGTCAACCTGCTCGGCAGCGTCGCCACGGCCAGGGCCTTCCTGCCCGCCCTCGTCGAGAGCCGGGGCTACCTGCTGCAGATCGCCTCGCTCGCCGCGCTCACTCCCGCGCCGCTGATGAGCGCGTACTGCGCCAGTAAGTCCGGGGTGGAGGCCTTCGCCCACTCGCTCCGCGCCGAGGTCGCCTACCAGGGGGTCAAGGTCGGTGTGGGATACCTGAGTTGGACCGACACCGACATGGTGCGCGGCGCCGACGAGGACACCGTGCTCAAGCAGATGCGGACCAGGCTGCCGTGGCCGGCCAACAAGACCTACCCGCTGGAGCCCGCGGTGGAGCGGATCGCCGCCGGCATTGCCCGGCGGTCCGCCCACGTCTACGCGCAGGCCTGGCTGCGCGGCATGCAGCCGGTCCGCTGGCTGCTGCCGAGCCTGATCGCGGCTGTCGGTTCGCGCGACGTCGCCCGGATCGCGCCCCAGCTCGCCGCCACCGCCGCCTCCCGGTTGCGCGCAGTCGGTGCCGGCGGGGCTGCGGACACGGCGGTGCGAGGCGGTCGGAGCGGCGCCGTCGACTGACGGCCGTCGACTGACAGCTGACAGATTTCAACTGACAGATAACAGATAACAGATTTCAACAGCTGTTATCTGTTATCTGTCAGTTGTTCGTCCGCCTGGCCGTCCGCCCGCCCGCCCGTCACTCCATCCACTCCTCTGCCGTCCCCCGCGCGATCCACGCCAGCGTCTCCAGTGCTTGCGCCAGCACGGGCAGCGGCGGCGAGGCCAGGGCGACCCGGACGGCGGACGGGGAACGCCGGGGGTCGGCGGCGAACGCCGCCGCGGGTGTGACGGCGATGCTCGCCCGCGCCGCCACCGCGACGAAGGTCTCCGCCCGCCAGGCCGCCGGCAGCTCCCACCACAGGTAGTACGAGCGGGGGTCGGCCCGGACGCGCTGCCCCGTCAGCGCCTCGCGCGCCAGCAGCTGACGCGCGACGGCGTCGGCGCGCTTGGCCGCCGCGACCTCGGCCACGGTGCCGTCCCCGATCCAGCGCACGGCCGCCTCCAGGGCGAACCCGCTGGGCGTCCAGCCGCCCGAGCGCAGTGCGCCCGCGATCCGTTCGCGCAGCGCGGCGGGGACAACCGCGAACCCGGTGGTCAGCCCGGGCGCGAGCCGCTTGGAGAGGCTGTCGACGAGGACGGTGCGTTCCGGCGCGAGGCTGGCGAGGGCGGTCAGCTCCGGGCGGAGGAAGGACCAGATCGCGTCCTCGACGGCCGGCAGGTCGAGGCGGCGCAGCTCCTCGGCGAGGGCGGCCGTCCGCTCGTACGGCAGGCTCCCGCCGAGCGGGTTCTGCAGCCTCGGCTGGACGTAGACGGCGCGCAGCGGCGCGGCCCGGTGGGCGGCGGCCACGGCGTCGGGCAGAAGTCCGTGCTCGTCGACGGCCAGTGGCACGAGCGTGATGCCCAGTCGCTGGGCGACGGCCTTGACCACCGGATAGGTCAGTGCCTCCACCCCCAGCCGGTGGCCGGGCGGCACCAGCGCGGACAGTGCCGCGGCGATGGCCTGCCGTCCGTTGCCCGCGAACAGCAGCTCCTCCCCGGCGATCTCCGGGGTGACCTCGCGATCCCTGCCCGTCCGGTCCCCGCCCGTCCGGCGTTCGTCCGACAGCAGTGCCGCGAACGCCTGCCGGGCCGCGCCCGTCCCGGCCGCGCCCACCGGCGCGAGTGCGGCACCCAGCGCGTCCGCCCGGAGCAGCGGTGCCAGTCCGGCGGCCAGGAGTGCGGCCTGCTCGGGGACGGCGGGGTAGTTGAGTTCCAGGTCCACCGGCGCGCCGGCCGGTTCGGCGAGTGCCACCTGCCCGCCGGTTGCCCCGCCGCCGGCCCCCTGTCCGGCCCGGACGAAGGTGCCGCGCCCGACCTCCCCGGTGGTCAGTCCGCGCCGGGTCAGTTCCCGGTAGACGCGCCCCGCCGTGGAGTTGGCGATGCCCCGGCTGCGGGCGAAGGCGCGCTGGGTGGGCAGTTGCTGGCCGGGTCGCAGCCGCCCGCCGGTGATGGCGTCGGCGATCTCGTCGGCGATCAGGCGGTAATCGTCCATCGGCGGGACCCCTCCACGCAAGGTGATGGCATTGCACGGCATCGCATCGGCATTGCACCGAGTGCAAAGTCATCATTGCATTGAGATCGACGCCGGGCCTAGCCTCCTCGCATGGAAGCACTGACCCCCGCCGCTCCCGTCGTATCCGCCTCGTTCGACCTGCCCGCCGCATCTGCCCTGTCCGCCGTGGGTGGGCATGCCGTGCTCGGGATCGCCGCCGTGGCGCTCGGGATGGTGCTGACACCGGGGCCCAACATGATCTACCTGGTCTCCCGGTCGATCGCCCAGGGCCGCCGCGCCGGGCTGCTGTCGCTGATCGGGGTCGCGGCCGGCTTCCTGGTCTACCTGGCCGCGGTGACGGCGGGCGTGGCCGCCGTGTTCTCGGTGGTGCCCGCCCTCTACACCGCGATCAAGCTGGCCGGCGCCGGCTACCTGCTGTGGCTGGCCTGGAAGGCCGTCCGGCCGGGTGGTACGGCGGTGTTCGCCCCGCAGGAGCTGCCGCCGGACCCGCCGCGCCGGTTGTTCGCCATGGGCTTCCTGACCTGCCTGCTCAACCCCAAGATCGCCATCATGTACATCTCGCTGCTGCCCCAGTTCGTGGCGCCCGAGCGCGGTCACGTCGCGGTGCAGAGCCTGGTGCTGGGGCTGACCCAGATCGTGGTGGCGGTCACCGTCAACGGGCTGATCGCGGTGAGCGCGGGCGGCATCGCGTCCTTCCTCAACCGCCGTCCCGCCTGGCTACGGTTCCAGCGCTATGCGATGGGGACGGTCCTCGGCGGCCTCGCCGTCCACATCGCCGCCGACCGCGCCAAAGCCGTGGCAGCCTAGGCCCGCCCGCTGCCCGCCGCCCGCCGCCCGCTGCCCGCCGCCCGCCGCCCGCTGCCCGCCGCCCGCCGCCCGCCGCCCGCCGCCCGCCGCCCGCCGCCGCCTGGGCCGCGGCGCCGCACCCCCCAGGTCGGGTCCTAAGCCGCCTGCAGCACCTCGTACGCCGCCTGTAGGAACCGTCCGTCCAACGACGGCCCGGTGTTGGCCAGGGCCGCCACCGCGGCCGACGCCTGGGGCGAGAACCCGACGAAGGCGGTGAACCCCCGGGTCGCCCCGGCGTGGAAGTACAGGTCGCGCCCGCCCGGGCGGCGGTGGTTCCACACCAGGCACAGCTCGTCCGTCGAGCGCGGCAGCCGCAGCCGCGGCCGCTGGACCTCGCGCAGCGCGGCCGCCAACTCGCCGTGGCCGCCGTCGAGATGCGCCCTCAGGTAGCGCAACAGGTCGGCCCCGCTCGCCCGGAGCGCGCCGGCCCCCGGCAGTCCGGGGATGCGCCAGGGCGGAAGTTCCTGTCCGCGCCGGTACCCGACCGCCCGCCCCGGCGGGTCCGCCGTACAGGTGGTGGCACCGAGGCCCAGCGGTCGGAGGACCCGTTCGGAGAGCAGTTCCCCGTAGGGCAACCCGCCCGTCTCGGCGAGTGCCCGCCCGAGCAGCGCGACGCCGTAGTTGGAGTACCGGTACCGGCTGCCGGGCCTGCACCGTACGGTGGTTCGGGCCACTCCGGCCCTCAACTGCTCGTCCCCGAACGTGGCGTACGGATTGCTGAACCAGGTCGGCACGGCGCGCGCGGCCAGTCCGGGCGGCAGCCGGGGCAGGCCAGAGGTGTGGGTGGCCAGGTGCAGCAGCCGGATCGGTTCGGGGGAGCGGACGGTCACCGGGCGCCAGCAGTCCGGCAGGCGGTGTTCGACCGTGTCGTGCAGGGAGACGTCTCCGCACGCGGCCATCTGTGCCAGCAGCAGCGCGGTGAAGGTCTTGCTGACCGAACCGAGTTCGAAGACGGTGTCCGGAGAGCACGCGGCCGTCCGCCCGTGCCCGAGCCGCCCGTGGCAGCGCACCTCCTCCGCGTCCCCGCGCGTGACGGCCACGGTGACGGCGGTGGCGTACGGTCCGGCCGCGCGCACCGCCTCCGCGACCGCCGGACCCAGCCCGTTCACGCGACCGCCGCGGTGGCCCCGAGTGCCCGGGCGAGCGTGATGCCACCGGCCACCACCGCGACGACGGCGGTGTGCTGGTGGTCCTGGAACGCCCGCTCGCGGTCCTCGTCGACCGGGTCGGTGTCGCGCGGCAGCAGGCCGTCCTCGTGTTGGGCGGCGGCCAGCGCGTCCCAGCCCTGCCGTCCGGTGGCCGGTTCGCCGATGCAGGCGTCGACCACGAGGAGTTCGGCGGCGAGATCCCACTGGCCGATCTCCAGCCAGACGTCGAGCCAGGCCGGCAGCCAGTCGCGCACGTGGTCGCGCATCGGCTCCGGCAGGCCGTCCGGGCGGGCGCCCCAGTCCGTGAGGTGGAAGACGGTGTGGGTGATGTCGTAGCCGGTCATCCAGTTGACGGCCCACGGTTCGGGCGTGGCGCCCAGCCAGGTGCCGGCGGCGAGTGCGGCCCAGTCCGGCTGGTGGGCGAGCCCGACGACCCGTCGGGCGTTGGCGACCCCCAGGCGTCGGTTGGGGTGGATCTCCTCGGCGTGCGCGGCCCGCAACCGGCTGAGCGAATCGAGCAGTTCCTCCAACGCCGGGTGGCGGTAGCCGGCCCGGGCGAAGTGGGCGTAGGTCTCCAGCGGGTCGGTCATGGTGAAGTGGCGCAGCTGCCGCTCGTACAGCAGGTCGCCCTCGCGCAGTTGCCCCCAGGCGTGGTCGAGCAGCGCGCGTGCGGTGCGGGCCTCGGTGGGCCCGGTGACGCCGTCGCGCAGGATCAGCGAAGCGGCCAGCGCGATCTCGCCGAGCGGCTTGTAGGCGTCGTCGGGGTCGGAGAGGTCGACCACGGTGTTGTCCGGGATCCGGCCGAGGCCGTCGGCGTGGGAGGCGTGCAGCCAGGCCAGCGCGCGGGAGGCGAGCCGCTGCGCGGTGGCGAGGACGTGGGTGTCGGTCATCGGACCCGGCTCCGTCGGTCGGTCGGCGGACGGGAGGAACGGTCGAGCATCCGACGGGCGATGGCCAGCTCAAGTCCGGTGCGGGCGCTGCCGTTACCGGCCAGCCGGATGCGTTCCAGGACGGGCTCGACCTCCAGCCGCAGCGGCCGGCCTTCGGCACCGGCCCAGGCGAGCCAGCGGGCGAGCCGGGCGGCGGTGGGGAGGTCGCGACGCAGCATGGAGCGGACGGTGCCGCGGGCAAGGGCCAGGGTGTGCGCGCGGGCGGTGTCGTGCACCGGGCCGTCGAGCCCGGGCAGTGCCAGGACGGACAGCTGCGCCATTCGTACCGACCAGGTTTGCCAGCCGACGGCCTCCGGGCCCGGAGGCGGCACGGGCGGTGGGGCACCGGTTCCGTACGGCGTGCGGGCGAGCACCTGCTCGGCCGCCCAGTCCTGCCATGCGATCACCAGCGCGGCGTCGGCCGAGACCGCTGCCGAGTCCAGTGCCGAGTCCGGTGCCGGGTCCGGTGCCGGAAAGGCCTGCCGGGCCTCGGCCAGCAGTACGGCGGTGGGCCCGTCGGGCGCGGCCCCGGTGAGTAGTTGCGGGGCGAAGAGGTCTGCGCCGAGCACCCGCAGTGCGGCCAGGGTCGGGCGCGGTACGGCGCCGTCCGGGTCCGCGAGCGCGGCTGCGCCCCCGTCACCCCGGAGGGCGTCGAGGGTCCGGCGCGCCACCCGTTCGACGGCTGCGGCGTACTCGTCGCGCAGTGGCGTCTCGGCGAAGGGCATCGGTGGTGTTCCTCCTGGTCGGGGAGCCCCCGGCGGGCGGCCTCGCGGGAGTGGGCTCGCGGGCGCGGGTTCACGAGAACGGGCTCACGAGCCCTCGTCAGGCCCGCCGAGGCGCCGGGGAAGGGGTGGGCCGGTCCACGTCGGTGGACCGGCCCCGCGATCGGGCCGCCCGGCACCGGCCCCGCGATCGGGCCGCCCGGCACCGGCCCCGCGATCGGGCCGCCCGGCTACCGGGTCGGTGATCGGGTCGCCCGGCTGCTAGCGGGTCGACTTCTCCTTCGGCGGCTTCGGCGACAGCAACAGCGCCAGCAGCAGGAGTCCGAGGGCTTCGGGCGAGTACGTGGGCGCGTCGGACACGACGGCCTCGTCCTCCACCATCAGGCTCGCGAGTGTGTCCGCCTCGGCGCGCGTCGCGGTCGGCGTGGTCGTCGTCCGGTGGGTCCGGCAGTGAGTAAGCATCAGAAGTGCCTCCTCAGTTGAGCGTCACCACCCGGTCGGGCGATGCCCCCGTCCGAACGGTAAGGGCGCGGTCCGGTACCTGCATCCGCAGATGGCCGGGCCGGGATAGTCCATTCGGAGTGGGCGCGGCCGCGGTGAGTCGGTACCGTCGGGGGCATGACCACAGCCTTGATCACCGGCGCGACCGCCGGCATCGGAGCCGCGTTCGCCCGCCGGCTCGCCCGCAGCGGCTACCGGCTCGTCCTGGTGGCCCGGGACACCGAGCGCCTGGAGCGCGCGAGCGCCGACCTGCACGCCGAGTACGGAGTCGAGGTGGAGACGCTGACCGCTGACCTCGCCACCGACGAGGGCATCGCGGCCGTCGAAGCCCGGCTCGCCGACTCCGCCCGCCCGGTGGACCTGCTCGTCAACAACGCCGGTTTCGGCAACAAGGGCGCGTTCGGGACCGTCCCGCTCCAGGACGAGCTGGACATGCTGAAGGTGCACATCGAGGCGATCCTGCGGCTGACCACGGCGGCCCTGCCGGGGATGCGCGAGCGCGGTCGCGGCGCGGTCGTGAACGTCGCCTCGGTGGCGGCGTTCCTGCCGCGCGGCACGTACGGGGCGAGCAAGGCGTGGGTGGTGAGCTTCACCCAGGGCGTGCTGCGCGACCTCGGCGGCACCGGGGTGCGGATGATGGCGCTCTGCCCGGGCTTCACCCGTACCGAGTTCCACCAGCGGGCGGGCATGGGCACCGGCAACATCCCGGCCTGGTCCTGGCTCTCGGCCGAGCGGGTGGTGGCGGAGGCGATGCGCGACCTGGCCCGGGGTCGGTCGGTGTCCGTGCCGGGCAAGCGCTACAAGGCGGTGGTGGCCCTCGCCCGCCTGTTGCCCTCCGGTCGGCTGGGCGGCCTGTCCTCGAAGGCGGCGCGCAGCTACCGGACGAACTGACGCGGTCGGGGCGGTCGGGGCGGTCGGAGTGGCCGAGCGGTCGGTCGGGCGGCCGGAGGGGCGGTCGCCATGGGAATAGATCCAGCCTCACTATTAGCTAGTCTAACTATGAGCTATTCTCGCTATGCTGGCGGCCGTCCGACCGCCCCACCCACGGAGGTTTGCCCTTGAGACCCACCACCATCAACTGGACCCCGCCCGAACGCGCCCAGGGCGAGCCCCGCCCGCCGGCCCAGTGGCGGCGCATCCTCGCCCTCTTCCGCCCGTACACGGGCCGCCTCACGGTCGTCGGGCTGCTGGTGGCGGCCTCCGCCGTGGTGTCGGTGGCCTCGCCGTTCCTGCTCAAGGCCGTCCTGGACACCGCGATCCCGCAGGGCCGCACCGGGCTGCTCAGCCTGCTCGCGCTCGGCATGGTTCTCGCGGCCGTGGTGAACAGCATCTTCAACGTCCTGCAGACGCTGATCTCCACCACCGTCGGCCAGCGCGTCATGCACGACCTGCGCACCGCCGTCTACAGCCACCTGCAACGGCAGTCGCTGGCCTTCTTCACCCGCACCCGCACCGGCGAGGTGCAGTCCCGGATCGCCAACGACATCGGCGGCATGCAGTCCACCGTGACGTCCACCGCGACCAGCCTGGTCTCCAACTTCACCGCGGTGATCGCCTCCGTGGTCGCCATGGTCGCGCTCGACTGGCGGCTCACCGTCGTCTCGCTGCTGCTGCTCCCGCTGTTCGTCTGGATCAGCCGGCGGGTCGGCAACGAGCGCAAGAAGATCACCACCGAGCGGCAGAAGCAGCTGGCCGCGATGAGTTCGGCGGTCCAGGAGTCGCTGTCGGTCAGCGGCATCCTGCTCGGCCGCACGATGGGCCGCTCCGACTCGCTCGCCCGTGAGTTCACCGGGCAGTCCGACCAGCTGGCCGACCTCGAAGTGCGGGCCAGCATGGCCGGGCGCTGGCGGATGAACACCATCCAGATCGTCATGGCCGCGATGCCCGCGGTCATCTACTGGGCGGCGGGGCTGTCCGCGGCGGGCGGCGCACCGATCGTCTCGGTCGGCACCCTGGTCGCCTTCGTCACCCTCCAGCAGGGCCTGTTCCGCCCGACCGTCAGCCTGCTCTCCACCGGAGTGGACGTGCAGACCTCGCTCGCGCTCTTCCAGCGCATCTTCGAGTACCTCGACCTGCCGGTGGAGATCGCCGAGCCGCCGAAGCCGCGGAACCTGACCGACATCCGCGGCGAGGTCCGCTTCGAGGACGTCGACTTCCGCTACGACCCCGCGCAGGAACGGCCGACGCTCTCCGGGATCGAACTCAAGGTCCCGGCCGGGAGCTCACTGGCCGTGGTCGGTGAGACGGGCTCCGGCAAGACCACGCTCAGCTACCTCGTCCCGCGGCTGTACGACGTCACCGGCGGCCGGGTCACCATCGACGGCGTGGACGTGCGCGAACTGTCCTTCGACACGCTGGCCCGCGCGGTCGGCGTGGTCTCCCAGGAGACCTACCTCTTCCACGCCTCGGTCGCCGAGAACCTGCGCTTCGCCAAGCCGGAGGCCACCGACGCCGAACTGGTCGAAGCCGCCCGGGCCGCGCAGGTCCACGAGACCATCGCCGCCCTGCCGGACGGCTACGACACCCTGGTCGGCGAGCGCGGCTACCGCTTCTCCGGCGGTGAGAAGCAGCGCCTCGCGCTCGCCCGGACGATCCTGCGCAACCCGCCGGTGCTGATCCTCGACGAGGCCACCAGCGCGCTCGACAACCGCACCGAACAGGCCGTCCAGCAGGCCGTGGACACCCTGGCCGCCGGTCGCACCACCATCACCATCGCGCACCGGCTCTCCACCGTCCGGGCCGCCGACCAGATCGCCGTCCTCGACCGTGGTGAGGTGGTCGAACTCGGCACCCACGAGGAACTGGTGGAGCTGGACGGGCGCTACGCGGCACTGCTGCGCCGGGAGGCACCGGAGCCGGCCGCCGTCGTACCGGAGGCGGCCGCGCTCGGACACGTGTGAGCGCTCGCCCCGGTGCGGCGAAGCGTGATGTGGCGCAGCGAGGTGTGGCGCGGCGTGATGTGGCGTGGTGCGCGGCCGGGGCCTACGCGGCCTTCGGTGCCTCGTTGTAGCGCTCCGCGACCTCCTGGCCGGAGAGCCGCTGGATCGCCGCCATCACCTCGTCGGTCACCTGCCGACGGGCCTTCAGCGAGCGGGCCTGCCCGTGCAGCTCGTCGAAGTGCAGCGGCTCGCCGAACCGGACGGTCACCTTCTTGATCCGCGGCACCCGCTTGCCCACCGGCAGGATCTGCTCCGGTCCCTCCAGCGCCACCGGCACCACCGGCACGCCCGCGGTCAGCGCCAGCCAGGCGACGCCCGTCTTGCCCCGGTAGAGCCGGCCGTCCAGCGACCGGGTGCCCTCGGGGTAGATGCCGAAGGCCTTGCCGTCCTCCAGGATCTCCAGCGCCGACTCCAGCGAGGCCTGAGCGGAACGGTAGGTGCCGCGCTCGACCGGCACCGCGCCGATCGCCTCGAAGAAGTCCTTGGAGAGCCGGCCCTTGAGCCCCGTCCCGGTGAAGTACTCGGCCTTGGCGAGGAAGTGGACCCGGCGCGGGGCGGTGAGCGGGATCACCACGCTGTCGATGAAGGACAGGTGGTTGCTGGCCAGGATGACCCCGCCCTTGCGCGGCACGTTCTCGATGCCCTCGATGGTCGGCCGCCAGATGCCGCGTGAGACGGGTTTCAGCACCAGCCTGGTGGCGAGATCGAGCATGGTCCCTCCCTGGACGAACGATCGCCCGGGAGGAGCCCGGGCCTGCAATCAGATCCGCAGACTACGACAACCACCCCCGCGGCCGTCCACTCCCGGCGACCGTGGCGCGCACCACGGCCGGGTAGGGTACGCCCGTCCGAACAGAGCGCAACCCCGCAGTACCAGGAGGGCACGATGGAGACCACCGAGGCGATCAAGGCCATGTTCGACCGTTTCGACAAGAACGGCGATGGCAAGATCACTCCGGCCGAATACGCGCTGGTCGCGAACGAGATGGGCGACCACGCCGTGACGCTGTCGATGGCCGAGGCCCTGATCCACGCCATGGACACCCGTCACCAGGGCTTCCTGACCTTCGACGAGTTCCTGGCCGCCCGCCAGCGCTGAGCGTGCCGACGGGTCCGGTCGCCGTACCGGCGGCGCCGGGCCCGGTGCCGCACGGCTCCTCACGGCTCCTTAAGGCTCCTCAGGGCTCCGCACGGCTCCTCACGGATCCTCAAGGCTCCGGGAGCGCCGCGGGGCGCCTCAGGACTCCACCGGGAACACCCGGCGCACCACCCGCTCCGCCGCACCGCCGTCGTCCCACGGGCAGAACCGCGCCCGGAAGCGGGCCCGCGCGGCCGGCTCCGGATCGCCCGCCAGCAGCGCCTTCGCCAGCCCGTCCGGGTCCACCGTGACGGCCCCCGGCGGCTGCTCGAACAGGTCGAAGTAGACGCCGCGCACCCGCTGGTACTCCTCCCAGTCCGGCGCGAAGATCACGACCGGCCGGTCCAGCACCGCGTAGTCGAACATCATCGACGAGTAGTCCGTCACCAGCGCGTCCGCCGCGAGGTAGAGGTCCTCCACGGTCGGGTGGGCCGAGACGTCGACGATCGCGGCCGAACCCTCGCCCGCCGCCAAGTCGCCCGGGCCGCCAGTGTGGAAGTAGTGCGTGCGCACCAGCAGGGTGAAGTCAGGGCCAAGCCGCCGGGCCAGCTCCCGGACGTCCAGCAGCGGTACGTAGCCGCCCTGGTCGCCGCGGTGGGTCGGGGCGTACAGCACGGCCGTGGTGTCCGGCCGCAGCCCGAACCGCTCGCGCATGGCCCGCACTTCGTCCGGTGTGGTGTTGGCCAGCCGGTCGTTGCGCGGGTAGCCGGTGTCCAGCATCTCGTACCGGCCGGGGAAGGCGCGGGTGAAGTGCTCGCTGGTGTGCGGGTTGGAGGAGACCAGGAAGTCCCAGCGGTCGACGGCCTCCTGGAGCCGCTCGAAGTCCATCCCCTCGGCGGCCTCGGGGCGTTCGCGCAGGTCCATGCCCATCGCCTTGAGCGGGGTGCCGTGTTGGGTCTGCACGTGCACGGTGCCCGCCCGCTTCGCCATCGTGCGCGGGAAGTTGACGTTGTTGACGAAGTACTTGGCGGTCGCCATCGCCTTGAGGTAGGCGGGGGTGTTGACGATCACGTACGGCACGCCGGGCGGCATGGCCGCGGCCTGCCTGCGGTTCTCCACCACCCACACGCCCCGGATCTGCGGCGCCAGTTCCCTGGCCTTCTCGTAGATCGCCGCCGGGCTGCACGCGTAACCCCGGTGCCAGTACGCCGCGTAGACCGCCAGGTGCTCGTCCAGCGGCAGCCGGCGGAAGGCGTTGTACGCGGTGAACCGGGCGCCGCTGCGCACGCCCTTCTTCACGGCCGGGGCCACCGCCCTTGCCCCGCGCTTGAGTTCGCGCGGCAGCTGCCCGGTGCGGCGCAGCTCCGCGTACGCGATCCGGGCGCCGCGCGCGGCCAGCCGGTACTGCACGCCGCGCACGCCGCCGGGGTAGCGGTAGCCGGTCGGGCGGTGCCGGGCGAAGTGCCGGGCGATCTGGCGGAAGAAGTCCTTGCGCCGGTCGGCGGGGACCAGCCCGGGGGTGTCGTAGACGTTCAGCGCCTGCCGGACGGTCCGGTCGAAGACCAGGGTGCGCAGTGCGTCGGGGACGGGTCGGCCGGGGCGGTCCGGGCGGTCCAGGAAGGCGAAGATCGCGTCGTACTGGGCGAACACGTCGGCGTGCTTGGGGGAGGCGGTGGCGGTGATCGCGCCGTCCCGGCCGCGCCGGTAGAAGTAGCAGGGGCGGTCGAGGTAGCGCAGCCGCTCGGCGGCCAGCAGCGCGGGGTAGGTGACCGAGATGTCCTCGTAGTAGCCGCGGCCGAAGGAGACGCCGAGGCCCTCCAGGAAGGCGCGGCGGAACACCTTGTTCCAGACCGACATCACGGTCTGGAACAGCGCCGGGTGTTCGGCCAGCGTGCACCCCTCGACCAGCGGGGAGTCGGCCAGCACGTGGCGCCAGGGGTTCGGCTCGGTCTCGCCGTCCGGGTAGACGTGGGTGAAGCCGGTGAGCAGGACGTCGGCGGGCGTCCCGGGCCCGCGCTCCCGCTCCTGCTCCAGCTCCAGTTCGTCCAGGATCGCGCCCACCGTTCGCTCGGGCAGCCAGTCGTCGCTGTCCACGAACCAGACGTACTCGCCGCGCACCTGCGCCAGGGCGGCGGTGCGGGCGCCGCCGAGGCCCTGGTTCTCGGTGAGGTGCAGGACCCGCAGTCGGGGGTCGCGGGCCGCGTAGGCGTCCAGGATCGCGCCGGAGCCGTCGGGGGAGAGGTCGTCGACCGCGATCACCTCGAAACGGGACTCCGTGGCGGGGGTGTCGCCGAGGATCGAGTCGAGGCAGCGCGGCAGGAACCGCTCCACGCCGTGGACCGGGAGCACGATGCTGAGGAGGAGGGGCACGCTGGCCGAGTCTACCGATCGACCGGGTGCGACCTGCGGGGACGTCCGACCGGGGTGATCGGCCGAGGTGACCGGCCGGGCTGACCGGCCGCGGTGGAACCGTGGCCACGATCGCCGCTGGGCCCGGAACCGCCGGTGCCGGGCCCTGAACGGGGCGGCACCGGCAGCCTGGCGGCGGCCCGGCCGACCCTCTACGGCCGACCGCCTTTCCGGGCACCTCGCGAGCCTGGCCACCGCAGCGTCGAGGCGGCCGGGCAGTGGCTCGCGGGAGCCGGAGTTCTTCATCACTCGAACACGCGCCCGGGTGCGATGCGGGCGCGGACGCGTTCTCACAGATATTGCTTGGAGGATTCCCCGGAGTCAATCCCTCGAATGTGTTCACTTCATGAAGCCTGGAGGTGTCGACCGGTCGCTTTGTCGACGGCCCCGGCTGTCCCCTATATCCACCGCGGTATCCGCGTCGTGTTCACCGCCGCATCCGCCGCGGCATCCCTCATGGCCGCCGGGCCGCCCGCAGGGACGCGTGCGGGGTCGCGCGCGCCCGGCGTGCGCCGTGCGGCCGGGCGCCGGACCTGTGCCCCGGGTACTGCTGACAGATGGCCGGTCGTGCACCATCATTGATGCCTAGTCGTGATCGCCCTGGTGGCCCCTGGTGCATCGTCAGTTGACGCCGCACGGTACGGTGGCACAACACCAAGGACGGTTGCGCGAAGGCCGTCCATCGCGGATAGTCTTCGCCTCACGGCCCTGGCGCCTCGTAGGGGTGGGAAAACTGATGGAACACATGCAAGTGCGGACTCGGCCCCGCGTGCCGGCGATCCAGTGCGGTGTCGGCACGACCGGCCGTCGGATCGACCGACACCTGGCCGTGCTCGGCGCGCCCGCGCTCCCGGCGGTGGACACCGCCGAGGCGCTCGGGTTGATAAGGGAGCTGACGCCGCGCGGCGCGGACGCCCCGACGGCCAAGCGTCGTCACGCGCGGATCTCGCTGCTGACGCCACTGCGCCGGCTGCGGCGAAGCCTCTTCGGCGGGCGCGGCTAGCGCCCGTCGGCCCGGGGCCTACGGCTCCGCGGCCCGGGCCTCCCGGGCCACCCGGTGCGGATCGGGACCCCGACCCGGCGGACCACACGGACCGTCGGGTCTTCGGCGTGCTCGGATCCGGGCACGCCCCGGCCGGGCCGATGTGGTCTAAACCTTTCAGCCTAGTGCACCTCGCCGCCCCCACAGGCGGAGTCGGCGAGGTGCTGCGCGGGGCCCGTCGAGGTGGGTCAGGATGGCGCCATGGCGGACAACATCCACTCCACCCACCAGGGCCTCTTCCAGACCACCACCATCGAGATCACCACCGGCAGCCGAGAGGTCGCGCTCGACATCACCGACCGCTGTGCCGCGTTCCTCACCGAGCGGGCCGCCGGCTGCGACGGCCTGCTCAACGTCTTCGTCCCGCACGCCACCGCCGGAATCGCGGTGCTGGAGACCGGCTCCGGCAGCGACGACGATTTCCTCGCCACCCTGCGCGAACTGCTCCCCGCCGACGACCGCTGGCGCCACCGGCACGGCAGCCCCGGCCACGGGCGGGACCACGTGGTGCCCGGCCTGGTCGCCCCGCACGCCACCCTGCCGGTGATCGGCGGCCAGCTGGCGCTCGGCATCTGGCAGTCCGTGGTGCTGATCGACACCAACGGCGACAATCCGCGCCGGACGGTGCGGCTCTCCTTCTTCGGCTGACCCGACTTCTGCGGCCGGGACTCGCTCGGGCGGGACTCCTTCGGCCGACATTCCTTAGGCCGACTCGACGCGCTACTCGACGGCGGGATCGGCCGGGCCCGCGGGCCCGGCCGGCTCGGCCACGGCCATGGCGGCGGCCACCGCGGCCAGGTAGCGCTCGATCGCCAGGTACTGGCAGAGCAGCGCGACCGGCCGGCCCAGCCGCGCGTACCAGGCGGTCAGCCGGGAGAACGCCGACACCTCGAACCACACCTCGCCGGCGGCGTCCATGGACACCAGGAACGCCTCCTCGCCGCACTCCGGGTGCCCGGAGAGCGTGCCGTACGCGAAGCCGATCCGGTCCGGCTCCTCGACCGTCCACGCCACCCGGCACGGGATCACCAGCCGGGGCCACCGGCTGCCCGGCAGGCTCAGCCGCAGCAGCACCGTCGACCCCGGCTCGGCCGGCGCGTGCGGGTACACGGCGAAACCGGTGCCCAGCTGGCTGCCCCAGCCGAGTACGTACCGCCCGGCCCGGGCCAGCACCTGAGGCCCGCGGCCCAGGTGCACCCGCCGCCGCAGGTGCGCGTAGCCGTCCGGCAGCGGGCCTCCGCGGGTGGCGCCGACCTCGGGGTAGGAGGGCGCGCTGGCGCGGGCGGCGAGCAGGCGCCGCTGGAGGTCGGTGGCCATGCGGTCACCGTAGCCGGGCGTCGTGGGCCCGCCGTCGGCGGGTCGCCCGGGGGGAGCTGGGTCGGGTCGGGCGGGGGCGGGCCGGTTCGGGCTGCGCCCGCTCCTGGACGGCGCCGCCGCCCTGATCGAGGAGTGCGGGGACCGGGTCAGGCTGGGTCAGGGCGGGCCGGCGCTCGGTTCGGGCTCGGGTCGGCGGCGCCTTGCGGCGGGGGCCGGGGGCGGAGTAGGAAGGCGGCATGAGCGACAGCGCGAGGAACGAGGACACGGCGGTCTGCGAGTTCGCCCCCGACGACGGGGCGCAGGCGGCGCTGGTGCGCGATCCGGCGTCGACCGGGCCGCGGGCCGACTGCGTCCTGTGCGGGGAGCCGACCGAACTGCCCGCCGACCACCCGGGCAGCACGCTGTGCCCGGTCTGCGCCTGGCAGCAGGCCCAGCGGGTGGCCTGTTCGGGCTGATCCGAAAGAGAGCCCCTAGCCGCGATGCCACCGGCTTGACAGCGCCCGCAAGTCGCTGACCTGCGGTGATGCTGGGGCGAGAAGGCCCGGGAAGGCCGTCTCAAAGCCGCTGGCAGTGTCCCTGGGCGGCCCCTAGGCGTCCTCCCTCCCGGCCAGGGCCAGGGTCGAGCCGCGTCGCCCCTTGCGGACCAGGAGCTGGGCGGGGATGCGGGTGCGCAGGTCGGCGACGTGACTGACGATGCCGACCGCCCGGTCGCGTTCACGCAGGCCGTCGAGGACGTCCATCACCTCCTCCAGGGACTGCTCGTCGAGCGTGCCGAAGCCCTCGTCGATGAACAGGGTGTCCAGCGGCATGCCGCCGGCCTCGTCGGTGACCACGTCGGCCAGGCCCAGGGCCAGGGCGAGGGAGGCGAAGAAGCTCTCGCCCCCGGAGAGCGTCGCGGTGTCCCGCTCGGTGCCCGTCCAGGCGTCGACCACCCGCAGGGCCAGGCCCGAGCGCTTGTTGCCGGTGCCCCGGTCGTCGCTGTGCACCAGGGTGTAGCGGCCGCCGGACATCCGGACCAGCCGGTCGCTGGCCGCCGCCGCGACCTGCTCCAGCCGGGCCGCCAGGACGTAGGACTCCAGGCGCATCCGGAGCCGGTTCTCGGTGGAGGTGCCGGCGGCCAGCGCCGCGAGCCGGTTGATCCGCCCGTACCGGGCCAGCGCCGGGGCCAACTCGTCCGCGAGGTCGGCTAGTTGCCGACCGATCGAGGCCAGTGCCGCGCACCGTTCGTCGGCCGCCGAGCGGGCGGCGTGGGCCCGGCCCAGCCGGTCGGTGGCGGCGCCGAGCGCGGCCGCGGCGGCGGGCAGGTCGACCGGCGGACGGGCCGCGGCCTCGGCCAGATCGGGCAGCGCGAGTTCGTGCCGGACGGCGGCGGACTCCGTCCGGTGCCGCTCCAGTCGGGCTGCCAGCCGCTCGCGCTCCGCGCGGGGGAGCAGCACGGCCAGGGCCTCCTCGGCGCTCGGGAAGCCCGCTGCGGCCGCGGCCTCGGCGAGCTCGCCCTCGGCGTCCCCGAGCCGGGCCAGCGCCTGAGCGCAGGCCCGCGAGGCCTCGGCCACGGCGGCGACCCGCTCGACCAGCCGCTCCAGCGCGGCCGCCCGCGCGGCGACGGAGGCCGCCTCGCCCCGGGCCGCGGTCACCCGTGCGGCGAGCTCGCGCTGTTCGTGCCGGAGCGCCTGGAGCCGGTCGGTGCGGACGGCGGCGCGCTCCCGGGCCTCGCGCAGCTCGGCGAGCCGGCGGTCCCGGTCGGCCGACAAACGGGCGATCTCCTGCTCGACCCGGCCGAGCGCCTCCGCCGAGTGCAGTGCCTCGCGGTGCTCGCGGTCCAGCTCGGCGAGGGCCTGCGCGAGCGCGTCGGAGCCCTCCGGCCCGGCTGCGCCGGTGGCGGTGGCCTCGCGGACCCGCAGCGCGGTGAGGGTCTGGTCCGCTGCCGTCCAGGCCTGTTCGGCGGTGGCCTGGGCCCGGCGGGCACGCTCCTCGTCGTCGGCGCCGACCCGGCCGTCGGTGGTCTCGGCGGGTGCCGGGTGTTCGGGTGAGCCGCAGACCCGGCACGCTTCGCCCGTGCGCAGTTGCTCGGCCAGCTCGGCGGCCATGCCAGCCAGCCGCCGCTCGCGCAGGCCGAGGCCGTACTCGCGGGCGTCCAGCGCGGCGGTGCGCAGGGCGGCAGCGCGTGGCTCGGCGGCGGCGATCTCGGCCCGCAGGCCGTCACGCTCCCGGGCGGCATCCAGGCGGGTGCTCAACTCGGCCCGTCGGCCGTCGAGTTGCTCGACCAGTGCGCCCGCCGCCCGGGCCCGGTCCTGCTGCTCCTGGAGGCCGCCGAGCCGCGCGTCGTACTCGGCCAGCCAGTCCTCGGCCTCCTCGGCGAGCTCGTCGGCCCGCCGGCGCTCCTCGTCCAGGCTCCGCTGCTCGCGGGCGAGTTCGGCGCAGCGCCGCTCCTCCGCCCCGGCGGCCTCCAGCCGGACCAGCCCGGCCCGCAGTTCGCGTTCGGCCTCGGCCAGCTCGGCGGTCCCCGCTTCGGCGAGTGCCGGGCCCCCGGCGGCAGCGCTGCCCGTGCCGCCGTCGCCGGCCAGCACCTCGCGGTGCCGTCGCTCGGCCTCCCGGGCCCGTCGGTGCGCCTCGGTCGCGCCCTCGTGCAGCCGCAGCGCGGACTCCACCCCGACGGCCGCCTGCGCCGCCGCCAGCCGCCGGCCGTCCCGGGCCGCCTCGGGCTCGAACGCGGCCAGCCGGTCGGCCTGGAGCAGCGCCTGCCGGTGGCGGCGCTGCCGCCCGGCCAGCTCCTCGGCGGCCGCGCGCTCGCCCTGGGCGGTGCGTTGCGCCTCCTCGGCGCCTGCCAGCGCGGCCCCGGCGACGGTGCGCTGTTCGGCTGCGCCGCTGCGCAGGATCGCCGCCCAGCCGAGCACCCCGGCGGTCAGGTCGGCGGCGTCCTCCTCGGCCGGCACCCAGCCCTCGGCGGGCTCGGCGCCCGGGCCGGCCGCCTGCTCGGCCTTGCTGGCGAGATCCCGCAGACGGCGACGGCCGGCCTGGACGGCGGCCTCCTGAACGCGCCGCTGCTCCGCGAGCCACCCCTCGACGTGCTGGAACCGCTCGGTGTCGAACAGCCGCCGCAGCAGCTTGCCGCGCTCCTCCGAGTCGCCCTTGAGGAAGCGGGCGAAGTCGCCCTGCGGCAGCAGCACCACCTGGCAGAACTGCTCCCGGTTCATGCCGATCAGCCGGTGGATCTCCTCCCCGGCCTCCTGGTGCGACTTGCTCACCGCCCGCCAGCCGGGCGTGCCGTCCCCCGCGTCGGCGGCCCACTCGCGCAGCAGGGTCTGCGGCCGCTCGACGGTGGTGCCGGTGCCGACCTTCTTCGGCCGCCGCTGCTCCGGCAGCCGGGTGATCTGCAGCCGCCGCCCGCCGAGCGTTAGCTCCAGCCGGACCTCGGTCAGCCTGCGCGCCTCGGCGTGGTCGCTGCGCAGCCGGTTGGCCCGCCGGGTGCCGGGGACGTCGCCGTAGAGGGCGAAGCAGACTGCGTCCAGCACGCTGCTCTTGCCCGCGCCGGTGGCGCCGCGCAGCAGGAACAGGCCGCCGGCGGCGAGCGCGTCGAAGTCGACGCTCTCGCTGCCCGCGAACGGGCCGAACGCGCTGACGGTGAGCCGGTGCAGCCTCATCGGGGCAGGTCCGCCTTCCGGTCGGTGGTCTCCCGGACGCTCTCGAACCCGGCACGCAGCCAGCCCAGCTCGTCCGGTTCCGGCTCGGCACCCGGGCGCACGTGCCGCAGGAAGCCCTCCGCGATCTCCAGGTCGGCCCGGCCGCTGACCCGGGCCGCGTACGACCGGGAGGGTTCGGCCTCGCTCTCCTCGGGGTCGAAGAGCAGTTGGAGGGTGTGCGGGAAGCGGCGCCGCAGCTTCTCCATCGGCTCGCTCGGGCGGGCCGCGTCGGTGAGCGTCGCCTGCACCCAGGCCTGCTCGTACGGCGCGTACTCGTCCTTGGTGAGCAGCGCGTCGAGGCTGTCGCGCAGGGTGGCGAGCGGGCGCGGGCGCGGGCAGTCGACGCGCTCGGCGGCGACCGAGCCGTCGGCCGCGAGGTCGACCAGCCACATGGTCTTGCGCTGGTCCACCTCGGAGAAGGAGTAGGCGAGCGGCGAGCCGCTGTAGCGCAGGTGCGGGGCGAGGGTCTGGCAGCCGTGCAGGTGGCCGAGCGCGGCGTAGTGCACGCCGTCGAAGACGGAGGCGGGCACCGAGGCGACGCCGCCGACCGCGATGTCCCGCTCGCTGTCGCTCGCCGTGCCGCCGGTGACGAAGGCGTGCGCCAGCACCACCGCGCGGGTGCCGGCCGGGCGGGCCGCGAGATCGGCCCGGACCAGGTCCATCGCCGCGCCGAGCACCGCCGCGTGCCCGCCGCGCTCCAGCCCGAACCGCTCGCGCACCAGCGTCGGCTCCAGGTACGGCAGCCCGTACACCGCCACCGGCCCGTGCTCGTCCGCCAGCAGCACCGGGGCGGCGCACTCGCCCGGGTCGGTGCGCAGGTGGATGCCGGCCCGGCCGATCAGCCCGGCGCCGACGCCGAGGCGGCGGGCCGAGTCGTGGTTGCCGCTGATGAACACCGTCGGCACGCCCAGCCCGGCCAGCCGGTGCAGCACGTCGTCGAACAGGGCGACCGCGTCCAGGCCCGGCAGCGCCCGGTCGTACACGTCCCCGGCGACGAGCACGGCGTCCACGCGCTCGGCCCGGACCACGTCCACCAGGTGGTCCAGGAAGGCGCGCTGGGCGTCGTGCAGGCTCTCCCGGTGGAAGGAACGGCCCAGATGCCAGTCGGAGGTATGCAGCAGTCGCACTACAGCGCCCCTACCTGCATGTTTGCCACTTCCATGTCCTCCGAGTCAGCACCGAGTCAGCACCGGTCACGCGGCCGGCGCCTGGTCAGTACCGAGTATCACAGGACCCACCGACAGAGCCCCGTCCATCACAGCCCTCAGCCTCTCACCCGCATCAGGGGACAGGCGGCCGCAGACGTCGGCGGTGATCCGGATCGTGGATCCCAAGGAAAATGGGTCGGGCCCCGCCTTCTCGGGTGGGGCCCGCTTTCCTTGTTTCACGAGGCCCCCGAGATTCGCCGCACAACTGGCGTTGATCGAATGTCTACTGGCCGCTGGTCCACTGTGAGAACTGACCCCTTCGAGTCCTTGGACAACCATAGTGATCAAGCGTGTAGTAGTTGGCGTAGCGGCAACTGCGCTGTTCAGCCTCGGTGCCGGTGTGGCGCTTGCCCAGACGGGTGCGGAAAGCACGGCAGTCGTCACGGCTTTCCCTGCGACGGGTGCGGCCGTTCCGGTCGGCACCGAGGAGGCCCACGCTCAGGCCTCCGTGCCCGGACGGACCGGCGAGGCCAGCACCGCCAACTGGCACTGGGTCAACGGCGGAGCACGCAACACCGTTGTGACTCCGGCGGGCTGGAGCGGCAAGCGCTTCGAGGAATGATATTTCGGGATTGCCCGCTGGTGCCCTGCACCGGCGGGCATTCGCCGTTGTACGGCGCACCCGTTCACAGCTGGATCGTCGTCCAGAAGTGGTCCATCCAACTCGCTGCTTTTGCGGCCAGATCTGCTGGTGCGCCCAAAGCTGCCGCCTATTGGGCTGTGTCTCCATGCGGCAGTCGCATGGTTCCCGACCCTAACGTCCGGTACTGACAATCCCGTCCGGATCGGGAGCCCAGGGGTCCTGGGGCGCGCGTGTTCGATTACTTGGGGTGGATTGTCAGTGGCTCTGTGTATGTTCCTCGACGTCGGCGGCTCCAGGGTCGGAGCGGTCGACGGTGTCCGGTGCTGGGCTAGTCGGTGGGAGGAACCATGCGGGTGTGGTCGTTGGGTCGTGAGGGCTCCGGGGTTGCGGAGCGCTGTGCGGGGCGTTGTGGGGGCTGCCGGGGTTCCGGGGCCGTCGATGTCTTCGGGCGGTCGCGGGTCCGCCGGCGGGTGCTGCTGCGCGCCGGGCGGCGGGCCGGGGCGGATGGCGGGCCGGGTGCTCCCGGCGGGGCCCGGCCGTCCGGTGGTGACCGGCCGCCGGGAGGGCGTGCGGGCGGGGCCGGTGCGCGGGGGCGCCGTGGCGGGCGGGCCCGGGGTGCTCCGCCGCCGCAGCCGGTGGCGGTCGCGGTGGCGGCGGCTGCGTCCGACTTCGCCGGCCTCGCGCGGTACGGGCTGTTCGGCCGGCTCGCCCACCAGGAGTACCTGCGGCGCTCGGAGGAGCAGCTGAGGGCCCTGCACGCGCAGGGCCTGGAGGTGCACCTGCGGGTCCTGGAGGCGGGTGACTACGAGGACTACTGCACGGCGCTCGGCCTCGACCCCCGGACGCCCGCCGCCCGGGTCGCGTACGCGGGCGATCCGGAGCTGGCCGGGGAGCCCTTCGTCTACGCGGGGGAGCGGCTGGCCGAACTGCTCCCGGTCCTGCTGGACGACCACCGGGCGCGGGTGCGGATGTCCGTCGCGGGCGTGGCCCTGCTGGAGGCGGTCGGCGACGACCCGGACGGGCAGCGGCGGCTGGCGGCGGTGATGGGGTACGTGACATCGGCCTACCTCGCGCTGGCCGAGGGCGCGGGGGAGGGCTGCCACCTGCTGACGCTGCGCTGCCACGGCCCGGAGGACGGCGAGCAGCTCAGCTCGGCGGTGGAGGTCTGCGTGGAGGCGGGCGGCCTCTACCCCGCCGGGCGGGACACCGAGGCGTTCTGCGTGACGCTGGCGGCGGGGGTCGCTGGCGGCGGGGCGGGGGCGCTGCTGCTGCACGGCGATCCGGGCGTCCCGGCGTCCGGGGCCTCGGCCTCGGACGGGCCGTGGGTGCGCGGTTGGGCGCTGGCCGGCGGGCGGTTGCGGCCGATGACGGTGCACGAGGTGTTCGACGAGCTGGCCGACGACGCCGCGCGCGGGCTGCCGTTCCCGCCCGGGGTGGTCCCGCGACCGGGCTTCCCGCTGCCGGGCTTTTCGGAGCCCGCTTCCCCGTCGGAGGAGGGGGGTGGGCCGCTGGGGTGATCAGGGGGTTTCCACTCCTGCCATCCACCATGCGGCGCTGGGGACTGTTCATCGACCGCCTGTTCGGGGAAGATTCGGAGAAGATCAACAGCAGGAGCGCGCGGTGCCCCACGCCGCCGCTCCGGCCGCTCCGCTCCGTACCGTGCTCCGCAGGTCCGTCCCGCGCACTGCCGGTCCGGCGAGCCCGACAGCGAGAGGGGGACGCATGAGCCGGATCGAGTACAGCGCGGAGATCGCCGAGCTGCTCGGCAGGGTGCGCCGGCGTCCCACGGCGGGGTGGCCGTGGCGGCCGGGCGAGCAGGTGCCCGAGGGGCTGCCGGTGAAGCAGTCCTGGGGGTGGCTGTTCGCTCCGGACGGGCGGGTGCTGACCCTGGTCAACCCCAGGGACGGGATCTGCTCGCTCCCCGGCGGCTCGCTGGAACCGGAGGACGCCGGGGATCCGGCCTCCGCGCTGGCCCGGGAGGCGGCCGAGGAGGCCCAGGCCGTGATCGGCCGACCGTACTACCTCGGTTACCTCTACGACCGGGTCGGCTCGGCCAACGGCGGGCACGAGTGCGCGCGGGTCCGGATGGCGGCGGCGCTGCGCGCGGTCGGCCCGAGCGCGGCCGACCCGGCCTCCGGCCGGCACTACCGGCGGCTGCTGGTCGCGCCCGGACTCGCCGTCGAACTGCTCGGCTGGGGCGCGCCCGGGCTGCGCCAGGCCCGGGTGGCGGTCGCCACCGCCGCCCGCCGGCTCGGCGTGCCGGTCGCCGCGAACGAGGCGATCGAGGAGCTGCCGGTGGAGGGCTGCGTGGTCTTCCCCGGCGCCGTCTACCCGGATGCCGCGTGTCCGGACGCCGGTTACCCGGAGGCCGTCCACCCGGATGCGGTGTGCCCTAGCGAGCCTCACCCGGGCCTCACGTAGCCGGAGGAGGGGCTGCCGGGTGACGGCGCCGTCCGCCTGATCCACGGTCAGGGCTTCGAGCTGGAGTCCGCGTGCGCCGGAGTCCGCGTGCGCCGGAGTCCGCGTGTGCCGGAGCCCGCGTGCGCTGACGCCCTTGCGTGAGAAGTCGGTTCGCGCGGAGTCGGGTCGTGTCGTGCCGGTTCGTGCCGCGCTGTGCCGTGGCGAGCCCCGGCGCGACGCGACGCGTCGTACGGCGGGGTGGCCTGGCGATGGCCGTGTCGTAACGGTGTCCTGGCCGCGCCCTGACTACCAACTGACCACTCGCTGACTTTTTCACCGACCACTGTCTACGCGCGATGACCGACGCCGGTCGGCGTACACCGGCGCTGACCAGCGCCAACTCACGCCCTGTGGCCGATGGTTCACTTCTGCGTTGTCGGACTGCCCGTCAATGTCCTTGGCATGACCGCTTCCCGGTTCACCTACTGCCTGGTATCACTTCTGTGACCCATACCACACCAGGAGGTGCCATGCTCCGTCCAGCGCGCGCCATGTCCGTTGCCGCGATAGCGGCTCTGCTCACTCTGACCACGTTGTTCACCGCTTCATCCGCGAATGCGGCGAGCGTCAACTACGTCGCCCTCGGGGACTCCTACTCCGCCGGTGTCGGTGCCGGCAGCTACCTGAGCGACAGCGGCAACTGCAAGCGAAGCACCAACGCCTACCCGTACCTGTGGAAGAACGCGCACTCGCCGTCGTCCTTCTCGTTCGTCGCGTGTTCCGGCGCCAGAACCGGAGACGTCCTCAGCAACCAGATCTCCGCGCTGAGCTCCAGCACCACGCTGGTCAGCCTGTCGGTCGGCGGCAACGACGCTGGCTTCGCCGACACCATGAAGACCTGCGTGCTGGAGTCGGACAGCACCTGCCTCAGCGCCGTCAGCGCGGCCCAGAACTACGCCCGCAACACCCTGCCCGCCCAGCTGGACAAGGTGTACTCGACGATCCACACCAAGGCGCCGAACGCCCACGTGGTGGTGCTGGGTTACCCGCACCTCTACAAGATCGGCGGCAGCTGCATCCTCGGCATCAGTGACACCAAGCGCGCCGCGATCAACGGCGCCGCCGACACGCTGGACGAGGTCATCGCCAAGCGGGTCGCCAACGCCGGCTTCAGCTTCGGCGACGTGCGCAGCATCTTCACCGAGCACGAGATCTGCGGCTCGCTGACCACCTGGCTCAACAGCGCCACCCTGCCGGTCGACGAGAGCTACCACCCGAAGGCCGCCGGCCAGTCCGGTGGCTACCTCCCGGTCTTCAGCCAGTCGTAACGGCTTCGCGCCGGTAGGCCATCGCATCGGCAGGCCCGTCGCATCGGCAGGCCTGTCACAGAGGCAGGCCTGTCACATAGGTGGGACCGTCGCATCGGTAGGCCGTCGCTCCAGGGCGCCCGCCGAACCCGGCACGCGGGCCGTCGGCCCCTCTCCCCGAGCGCGGGGAGAGGGGCCGACGGCATTCGTGCGTCTCAGTCCCGGGCCGGACCGGGCCGGAGCGGTGGGAACGGGATCCCGGCGAGCGTCGGGAGCAGTTCCGCTTCCTCGTAGTCGAGGTGCGCCTCCAGCTCGGCCGACATCCGGTCCAACTCGGCCCGGAGCCGGTCCGGTTCGGTGACCTCGATCCCGGCCAGCAGTGCCACCAGCTCCTCCTTGATCCACCCGATCACCAGGTGCTGTTCGCCCAGCTGTTCCAGCACCCCGGCCAGCTCCGGGTGATTGCGCGCGAGCGCGGGGAAGATCGCGGCGTCCTCGCCGCTGTGGTGGTGCGTCAGCCCCTCGCAGAAGGCTAGGCAGTGCTGGCGCAGTTGGAGCCCGAGGCCGGTCGGGCGGCCCGCGACGTGCGAGTGCGTCTCCTCCCGGACGTGGCGCAGCTGCGCACGCAGCCAGGTGTGCGCCTCCAACAGCTTGTCGGCGAGGCTGCGCACCTCGCGCGCGGGTGTCTCGGGTCGTTCCAGGACGACCACCGGCAGTTCCCGGTCGGTGTTCGCCTGGTAGTCGCCGTACCCGGGCGCCTGCCGGACGGCGGCCGCGAACAGCCGCTCCCGGCGGGCGCCTTCGGCGGGTACGGCGATCACGTCGAACGCCTCGGATCCGAGTTCGACCCGGACCACCGGTCGGGCGAGCAGGTTGCGGTACCACTGCGGATGGTCCGGCGCCCCGGCGGCGGAGGCGACGACCAGGAGCAGTCCCTCGGCCCGGACGTACCCGAGCGGCACGGTGTGCGGCTTGCCCGACCTGGCCCCGGCGGTGGTGAGCAGCAGCAGGTCGCCGCCCTCGAACGGGCCGCCGACCCGCCCGCCGTTGGCCCGGAACTCCTCGATGACGCTCTGGTTGAACTGGTTGACATGGTTCGTGGACATGGACATAGGTGTGGGTGAAGTCTCCTACAGGGGTTGGGAGTCACGGCCACACGCGGTGCACGGGTGCGCACGCGGACACCACGGTGACCGCCTACGTCAGATCAGGGCAGCGGAGAAAGTACTCATCGCGCATCGTCCCTCGGATAAAGGTGCTCGCTCGGCTGCCGGCCGGCCCACTACTCTGTGGCCGGCGCCGCGCTGCACGCCCCCATTAGAGCCACGCGCGGACGCCCTGTCAACGAGCAAGATCGCCGCCGAAAGATCGCCGACGCGGGGCCGCCGACGCGGATTCGCCGACGCGGGATCGCCGATGAAGGGAAGTGAACGCCGTCGTGGAGCGCATCGTCGACCTCGACCACGCCGCCGAGCGGATCGCCGCCCGGGCCGTACGCTGGCGGGCCGCCGGTCTGACGGTCGGCGCGCTCACCTGGCGCGACGCCCTGGCCCCGTGGCCGCAGCCGCTGGAGACGGACCGCGCCCGCGTCACGGACCCGGACTCCGTCGGCGTCCAGGTCGTGGACCCGCTGTCCGGTGGCGAACTGCACGTGGTGCTGTTCCGTGGCGGCTGGGCCGACGTCGAGTACCTCGCCGCCGGCTGGGAGGAGCAGGACGACGCCGAGGGCGGCGTGATCCCGGCCAACGATTTCACCGGCGCCGCCGACTTCGACGAGCGCCTGCGCGGCTGGATGGCGCACGTCTTCGGCTGAGCCCGGCCGCCGGTGGACGGGAGCCCCGCGAGTGGGTGCCCCCGTCGGCGGGCTCCCTGGGGAGCCCGCCGACGGCGACGCGTCAGCGCAGGTAGTCGACCAGGCCGGCCGGCTTGAGCCCGGCCGCGTCGGCAGCGGCGAGGGCGCGCTGGAGATCGGCGGCGAGGGTGTCGGTCCAGTGCATCAGGACGACGTCGCCCGGCTGCAGCAGGCCCGGGTGCCAGATGTTGGACGCGCCCCAGCTGAAGTCCGCGTCGGCGGTGAGCACGGTGCGGATGCCGCAGTTGGCGGCGGCCTGAAGGGTGTCGGCGTTCCAGGCGAAGTACGGCGGGCGGAAGGCCACCGGTGTGGTGCCGAACTGGCGGGTCAGGGTGTCGCGGGCGTCGCAGATCTCGATCTGCTGCTGCGCCAGCGGCAGTTTGCTGAGGTCGGAGTGGGAGACGCTGTGGTCCTGGATGGAGGAGCCGGGTACGGCCGTGACGCGCCGGAAGAAGTCGGGGTCGGTGCCGGCCGGCATCGGCAGCGGGAAGGCGGTGATCGGCAGCCGGTGGTCGGCGATGACTTTCTCCGCCTCGGGGGTGCGCTGCCAGCCGTCGTCGATGGTGAAGAAGACGACCTTGTCGCTGGTGGGCACGGATCCGGCGGCCACGGCCGGGGCGGGTGCGGGGCCGTCCACCCGGACGTCGTCGACCGAGAACGGGCCCTGCTGGTACCAGCCGTGGACGTAGAGCCGGACGCTGTGCGCGTTCGGGCCGGTGGTGAACCGGGTGGTGAGCTGCTGCCAGCCGCCGCCGGTGGTCTCGGTCCAGGCCGGGGCGACGTCCCTGCCGGTGCCGGTGGCGCCCAGGTAGACGAAGGCGCCGCGGACCCAGGCCGAGGCGGTGTAGGCGGTGTTGGGCTGGACGGCCACGGTCTGCGCGCACTCGCCGGTGGAGTCGGCGGCGGCCGGCGTGACGGTGAGCGCGGAGGCGCCGGAGTGCGCGGCGGTGGTGGTGACGGCGGCTTCGGCCGGGCCGCCGGTGCAGTTCCAGCCGGGGACGGCGCCCCAGGCGGAGAGGTCGGGGGCGGGCAGTTCGAAGCCGGGGTTGGTGGCCAGGTTGACGGTCGGGCCGCTCGGGGTGTTCGGACCGCTCGGGGCGCTGGCCGGGGCGGGCCCGGGGGCGGCGGAGGCCGCCGGGGCGGCGAAGGCGGTGAGCAGCGCGACGGAGGCGGCCAGCGCGGACAAGCGCGTGGACAGGCGCGCAGACGGGCGCGCAGACGGGCACGTGGACATCGACACGAGAGGACTCCTGCGTGTGGGGGACACGCCCGTGGGGAGGGCGTGGCGGAATCGGAACCCTGGAACCGGAACCCTGGAACCGGGCCCGTGGGGCGGGCCGCTGGAACCGGGCTCGCGGGACCTGGGTGCTCCCGGAGGGGCGGGAGCGGATGGTGCGCCGCACTCGGACCGAGGAGAAACAATGGACTGGACCAATCAGCCCGTCAAGGGAACGGCCGGTGAATCGAAGCCCACCGCACCTGCCACAAAAGGGACGAGACGATCCGTCAGGGGACGTACAACTCCGCGATGTCATCGGCGTAGTACTCGGCGATCGCCGCCCGGCGCAGCTTCAGGGAGGGTGTCAGCAGCCCCTGGTCCTGGCTGAACTCGCGGGGCAGCAGCCGGAACGCGCGGATCGACTCGGCCCGCGACACCGCCGTGTTCGCCGCCGCCACCGCGCGCTGTACCTCGGTGTGCAGCTGCTCGTCCGCGAGCACCGCCCACGGGTCCAGCTGCTCCAGCCCGTGCGTCTTCAACCAGTGCGCCAGCGCCGCCGGGTCGAGCGTGATCAGCGCGGCCACGTACGGGCGGTCGTCGCCCACCACCAGGCACTGGGAGACCAGCGGATGCGCGGCCACCCGCTCCTCCAGTGCCGACGGGGCCAGGTTCTTGCCGCTGCTGGTGACGATCAGGTCCTTCTTGCGGCCGGTGATGGTCAGGTAGCCGTCCTCGTCCAGCCGGCCCAGGTCGCCCGTCCCGAACCAGCCGTCGATCAGGGACTCCGCCGTGCACTGCGGGTGGTTGAGGTAGCCGCCGAAGACCGAGCCGCCGCGCACCCAGACCTCGCCGTCGTCGGCGAGGGCCACCGACGAGCCCGGCAGCGGGTGCCCGACCGTGCCCAGCTTCTGCCGCCCGATCGGGTTGGCGGTGATCGCGGCGGACGTCTCGGTCAGCCCGTAGCCCTCGTACAGGTGCAGGCCGGCGCCGGTGAAGAAGAGGCCGAGTTCGCGGCGCAGCGCGGAGCCGCCGCACATCACGCTGCGCACCCGGCCGCCGAGTACGGCCCGCAGCCGCTGGTAGACGGTCCGCTCGTAGGCGAGGTGGCGCAGCCGCAGCTTGGGGCTGGGCCCGGGCCCGCGCCCGAACGCCTTCTGCTCCCGGGCGGCGGCCCAGTCGACGGCCACCTGCCGGGCCTGTTCGAAGAGTTCGCCGCGCCCGGCGTCCTCGGCGGCCCGCCGGGCCTGCTGGAAGATCTTCTCGAAGACGTACGGGACGACGTGCAGGAAGGTCGGCCGGAAGGACTCCATCGCGGGCAGCAGGGCGTCGGTGGAAACCTCGGGGACGTGCCCGATCCGGAAGCCGCCGCGGATCGCCGCGACCTGCACGGCCCGCCCGTAGACGTGTGCCAGCGGCAGGAACAGCAGGGTGGACGGCTGTCCGCCGCCGGTGTCGTGGAAGGCCTCCCGCCAGCCGCCGAGCAGCGCGTCGGCCTCGGCGGCCAGGTTGGCGTGGGTGATCAGGCAGCCCTTGGGGCGGCCGGTGGTGCCCGAGGTGTAGACGACCGTGGCGACGTTCCCGGCCGTGACGCCGAGCCGCTGGCGGTGGACGAGCGAGTCGGGCACGTCGCGGCCGTCCTCGGTGATCGCGGCGACGCAGTCGCGGTCCAGCTGCCAGATGCCGGTGAGGTCGGGCAGCGCGTCGCAGACCGCGCCGACCGTCATCGCGGCGTCCTCGTCCTCGACCAGGCAGGCCACCGCCTGGGTCTCGGCGAGGATCCAGCGCACCTGCTCGGCCGCCGCCGTGGGGTAGACCGGGACGGTGATCGCGCCGATCGACCAGAGCGCGTAGTCGAACAGCGTCCATTCGTAGCGGGTGCGGGACATCAGGGCGACCCGGTCGCCGTAGCGCACGCCCCGGGTGAGCAGGCCCTTGGCGAGGGCGAGCACCTCGTCGCGGAACTCCCGCGCGGTGACGCCCCGCCACTCGTCCCGGTGCCCGAACCGGTGCCCGTCCCGGTGCTCGGCGGGGTCGGCGGGGCCCGGCGGGCCGACGCGGCGGGCCAGCTGCACCAGGTCCGGTGTGCGTTCGGCGGTGTCGTACAGCGAGTCGGCGAGTCCTCCGGTGGCCTCGGGCCCGGCCACGGCGGGGGTGGTGAACTCGCGCACATTCCCCCCGTTGGCGTCTCGCGGCGGCACTGCCCGCGCCGGTGCCGGAACCGGTGTCGGCGCCGGAGGCCGTGGCGGCGGTGCCGGGCCGCGCAGGTGGAGCGAAACTATCGGATCGGCCTGTCACTGCCCAGGGTTGTGACCGTGACGCGACGAGATCGGCACCGGTCCCTGCGGAAGGTGTCGCCGCCGAGGAGGAACCGCGTGCGTTCGGTGACCGGGCAAACCGGGCGGAGGTGGATGATCCGGACGCGAGCCCGCGGTGGCCGGGATTCGATCCTGACGTGTGCGGGGCAAGCCGGGGAAGTGGACTGGTACGACCCTCGAACGAGTGGTCAGGGCGTAGTAGGCTCTCGCAGACCTGCGACCGGGGGCCTCCCGGCCAGGCCCGATCCGACGACGCACCATCCACGCCGACCAGCCCCGAAGCCGATTCCCGAAGCCCGCACCCGAACTCTTTCCGAAGCCCTTTCCCAAGCCTTTTCCGGCCGAGCCCCGCGGCTCCTCCGAACCGCTCCCCGTCCGCGCCTGGCACTTCCCGACCGAGGACTCCATGCGTCTGCGCAGCAGCTCGATCCGCGCGAAGATCATCGCGCTGCTCCTGGTGCCCATCGTCGCACTCACCGCGCTGTGGGTGTACGCGACCTTCGCCACCACCGGAGACGTCTGGGGCCAGCTGGAGATCAGCCGTACGTACAAGGAGTTCGGGACCCCGGTCGACCGGTACGCCGACGATCTGCAGAACGAGCGCCGCGCGGCCGTCCAGCGACTGGCCGTCCCGAACTCGCAGGTCGCCACGGACGCCTACGAACACGCCAAGGCCGCCACCGACCGCAGCCTCGACGTCCTGCGGCAGAAGAAGGACCACGCGGGCGGCAAGCTCTCCAGCTCCCAGCGCGGCCGCTTCCTGCAGATCATCGCCGCCGCCGACCAGATCGGACCGCTACGCGCGCAGGTCGGCCGCTCCGCGCTCAACTGGGAGTTCGCGCTGGGGCAGTACAGCGACCTGGTCAAGCCGGTGTTCGGCTTCCGGTCCGCCTACGTCGCCCGGCAGAGCGGCCAACTCCCGCGGCAGGGGACCATCCTGATCGAGCTGGTGCGCGCACGCGAGTACCTCGCGCAGGAGGACGCGGCGATGGAGGGCCTGCGCGGCGGCGCGGCCAAGCCCACCGCCGAGCAGTACCAGGTCGCCCTGGACGCCCTGCACAACCAGCAGGCCCTGTTCACCGTCTACATCGCCGAACTCGAACCCGCCGACCAGTCCGACTACATCGCCCTGCGCGGCGGCGAGGCCTGGGCCGCGCTGGCCCGCGCCGAAGCGGACTTCGTCGGCGCCGGCGGCCCCGAGCGGGTCGCCCAGGCGATCAACGGCGATTCCTGGCGGGAGACCGCCGACCGGGCGCTCGGCGACCTCACCTCGATCAACGCCCGGATCGCCAACGGGATCGGCGAGCGCGAACGGTCCGCCGCGATCGGGCTGCTCTGGCGCGGCGGCATCGCCGGTGCGATCGGTCTGGTCGCGGTCGTCCTGTCGGTGCTGATCTCCTTCCGGATCGGGCGCGGCCTCGCCCGCGAACTGATCGGACTGCGCAACGCGGCCAACGAACTGGCCGGCGCCCGGCTGCCCTCCGTCATGCTGCGGCTGCGCCGCGGCGAGGCGGTGGACGTCGCGGCCGAGGCACCCGAACTGCGCTTCGGGGCGGCCGAGATAGGCCAGGTCGGCCAGGCCTTCAACGCCGTCCAGCGGGCCGCCGTCGAGGCCGCCGTCGAGCAGGCCGAACTGCGGCGCGGCGTCTCGGCGGTGTTCGTCAACCTGGCCCGGCGCAGCCAGGTGCTGCTGCACCGCCAGCTCACCCTGCTCGACACCATGGAGCGCCGCACCGAGAACCCGACCGAGCTGGCCGACCTCTTCAAGGTCGACCACCTCACCACGCGCATGCGGCGGCACGCCGAGGGCCTGATCATCCTCGCCGGCGGCTCGCCCGGGCGCGCCTGGCGCAAGCCCGTCCGGATGGTGGACGTGGTCCGCGCGGCGGTCGGCGAGGTCGAGGACTACGCCCGGGTGATCGTCCGGCCGTTCCCCGGCACCGGCCTGCTCGGCAGCGCCGTCGCGGACGTCACCCACCTGATCGCCGAACTCGTCGAGAACGCCGCGGTGTTCTCCCCGCCGACCACCCAAGTCACCGTCCAGGGTGAGGTGGTGGCGCACGGATTCGCGCTGGAGATCGACGACCGCGGGCTCGGGCTGAGCGATCAACTCCTCGCCGAAACCAACGAACGCCTCGCTGTGGAGCAGGAGTTCGACCTCGCCGACACCGACCGGCTGGGCCTGTTCGTGGTCAGCCGGCTGGCCCGGCGGCACGGCATCCGGGTCCACCTGCGCCCGTCCCCGTACGGCGGGACGACGGCGGTCGTGCTGATCCCGCGCGAACTGCTCGCCGAGGCGCCGGACGGCCTGCCCGAACCGCCGCCCACCGGACAGCGCTCCGCCCCGGTCCGGCGTGGACAGCGCGACCTGGTCGCCGTGCCCGCGCTCGGTGGTGGCGGTGGTGGCGGCGGTACGGCGGAGGGCGCGGCTCGGGCCGCTGCCGGCTCTGCCGTCGGTGTCGGCGCCGGTGCCGGGTCTGTGGCCGGTTCCGTCGCGGGGGAGGACGAGCGGAACCGGGGCAGCGGCGGTCCCCGGCCGTCCACGCCCGAGCCGGCCCGGACACCGGGCGGGCTGCCGCGACGGGCCTCGCGGACCAAGGGCGGGCCGGTGCTGGTGCCCGCGCCGCCCAGGGACGCCGAGGACGGTGCGGGGACGGGGCGCCACCGTCGGGACGAGCCGACCACTGCCGCTCCCGTCGTCGACGGGCCCGCGGACCCGCCGTTGGTCGCAGGCCCGCGGACCGAGGGCGGGCTGCCCCGGCGGGTCCGGCAGGCGAACCTCGCGCCGCAGCTCAAGGAGCAGCTGAAGGAGCGCCTCCGGGAGCGGGCCGACCACGGGCCCGAGGACGAGGCCGCCCTCGCCGCCCGACGGACCCGGGAGGCCCAGGAGGCCGAGCGGGCGCGTGAGCGCTCGCCCGAGGAGGCGCGGGCCACCTTCGCCTCGTTCCAGCGCGGCTTCACCCGAGGGCGCGGCGCCGCCACGCCCAGGTCGGCCCCGGCGAGTGCCCGGCCCGCCGCCGTACCCGCCTGGCAGCCACCGGACCCCGCCCGGCGGGCGATCAGTCCGGCACCCGCCCCGGCGGCGCTGTCCGCGCCGCCGGACGGTGCCCGGGCACCGCTCGCCCGTCGGGTGCCGGCCGGCTCGCCCGTCCGACGGAACCCGGCAAACCCTGCACCATCGACAACACCCGTACCAACAGCACCACCTGCACCACCCGCTCCATCGGAAGGAACTGATTCATGACCACTTCGACGCAGCCGTCCGGGGACCTCAACTGGCTCCTGGACGACCTGGTGGGGCGCGTCGCGGCCCTGCGGCACGCCGTGATCCTCTCCAGCGACGGCCTGGCCACCGGAGCCTCCCGCGACCTCGACCGCGAGGACGCCGAGCACCTGGCGGCCGTCGCGGCCGGATTCCACAGCCTGGCCAAGGGCGCCGGCGGGCACTTCAAGGTCGGCGGAGTCCGCCAGACCATGGTGGAACTGGACGAGGCGTTCCTGTTCATCACGGCGGCCGGTGACGGCAGCTGCCTGGCCGTGCTGAGCGAGGCCGAGGCCGACATCGGCCAGATCGCCTACGAGATGGCGCTGCTGGTCAAGCGGGTCGGCGAGCACCTGGCCGCCGAGCCGCGCACCGAAGCCGCGCCGCCGGGGAGATGAGCGGTCCGATGGCGGATCCGAAGGCTGAGGCGGCGGGGCCGCCCGAGTCGTCTGGCTCGGGCGGCTCGGACGTGTCGGCCGGGGCGGTGGTGGAGCGGGCGGGCCAGGACGGGGCCGAGTCCGACCTGCTCCACCCGCGTGCCCCTGCCGACGACCGCTGGTTCGACGACGAGGCCGGCCCGGTCGTGCGGCTCTACTCGATGACCCGCGGCCGCACCCGGCCGGTCGAGGACGGCCTGTTCGACCTGATTTCGCTGATCACCGCCGCCGAGCCCGGGCCGAACGCGGGGGCCGTGCCCGCGCACGTCCTCGACCCGGAGCACCAGACCCTCCTCGCCTGGTGCCGCCGCGAGCCGCTGTCCGTCGCCGAACTCGGCTCCTACACCGACCTGCCGGTCAGCGTCGTCCGGGTGCTGCTCGGCGACCTCTACGACGCCGAGCTGATCAGCGTCACCCGACCCGTTCCGCTCGCCGAGCTGCCGGACGAGCGCCTGCTGCGAGACGTGATCAATGGACTCCGTGCGCTCTGACCACGACGGCCGCGCCGCTGCCGGCGGCACCTCTGCCGGTAGTGCCCCTGGTGGCGGCACCCCCGGCGGCCACGGCTCCGGCGGTCGTGCCAACGACCCGCGCTGGCGCGGCGGCCCGGCCGTCGCGGTGAAGATCCTCGTCGCGGGCGGCTTCGGCGCGGGCAAGACCACGCTGGTCGGCTCGGTGAGCGAGATCCGGCCGCTGCGCACCGAGGAGGAGCTCAGCGAACTGGGCCGCCCGGTGGACGACACCTCGGGCGTGGAGGCGAAGCGCACCACCACCGTGGCGATGGACTTCGGCCGGATCGACCTGCGGCCCGGACTCGCGCTGTACCTGTTCGGCACGCCCGGGCAGGACCGGTTCTGGTTCGTCTGGGACGAGTTGGCCCGCGGCGCGCTCGGCGCACTGGTGCTCGCGGACACCCGGCGGCTGGCCGACTGCTTCCCGTCGGTCGACTTCTTCGAGCAACGCGGCATCCCGTTCGTGGTCGCGGTGAACTGCTTCGACGGCACCGAGCGGTTCTCCCCGGACGAGGTCCGCGACGCGCTCGACCTCGACCCGGACATTCCCGTGCTGCTGTGTGACGCGCGCCTGCGGGAGGACGGGAAGGAACTCCTGGTCGCGCTCGTCGAGCACGCCGCCGCCCGTCGCCACCGCGGCACCCCGGCCCGAATCTGACGCCGCCACACCCCGGGCCGGGCGCTGCCGTGGCCCGGTCTGACGACACCGCATCCGGGTCTGACGCCTCCGCGCCCCCGGTCTGACGCCGCCGCACCATCGGTCCGGCACTGCACCCGCACAGAGGCTTCACAGAGCCTCCGAGCCTCCCGACGTCTCATTCGGTTGTCCGCATCCCGGACGTTCGGTGTGCCGAAGGTTGCCTAGACCGGCCCGGCGTGGAAGGCTCTGGGCACGAAAGCCGCCCGGCCATGCCGTCGGGAGGGCCGGAAACGTTCCGTTCACGAAGGCGCGCATCGACGACGACGCGCCGTCGTACAGAGCAAGGGGGAGGGCAGCAGGATGACCGTCGGCCAGCGACGCGCCACGACCGATCCCGCCCCCGTCACGCCGGTGCTCACCGTCCGTCGCTACATCGACCAGGCGCTGATCTGCAGCGCCTGTTGTCGGTGACCGGCCGGCCCCTTCCCGGTACGTCCCTGACGCTCCCGGCCCACCCGGCCGCCGTCTGACGCACCGCCAATCCCGTCGACCAGGCCGTAGCGGACCCGCCTCATCCGGCGTGCCCGCGACCGCCGATCCGGCCCCGCCTCGCGGAGAGACCACCAGTGAACATCGCCTGCACCAGCCCCGCCCCCGGCATCGCCGGCCGTCCCCGCTCGACCGGGGCGGCCTCCGCGATGTGCGTCGGTGGACCGGCCAGGCGGTGGAACGGGCGCGCGAACCGCGCCGGGGACAGCCACCAGGGTCGCCTCGACCTTGAGCCGTTCTGGCCGTCCCGGCAGCCGCACCTGTTCGATCAGACGTGTCCGGGCTCGCCCAGCGCGTCCCGGCCCTCCGCAGGCTGATTCCGGATCAGCCCGGCAGTACGCCCGGTCGACGCGCAGACGACTCCACCCCGTCCGTCACGCGCGAAATGAGCGGCACACCATGTCTTCTTCATCCACGGCCACCCTGCCCCTGCCCTCCGCGACCCCGCATCTGCGCGCGGTCCGCTCCGTCCCGGGCGTCGCCCCGGCCGGCTCCGGCGTCTCCGGCGCGCCGGGCTCCTCCGCCTCCCCGCTCTCGCACGGCTCGCCGGCCGCCGAGCGATGGCCCGGGGGAGCGGTCCGGTCCTCTCACGCGATCCCGTCCCGTCCGGCGGGCGCGGGCGTCGTGCCCCAGCCGGGCGCGGTCCTCCCGGCCGCGCCGGCGGCCCTGCTCGCCGCGCTGCCCGAGGGGGCGACCGTCGTCGCCGCCCTGCCGCAGGGCGCGCTGCCACAGGGTCTGCTCGCCCAGTACGGCACGCAGTTCGGCGCCGGTACCGGGAACCCGATGGTCGGGTACCTGGTGCTCGTGCCGGCCGACAGCCCGGTGGCGGCGGTGCCCGCCGGCGCGCCCCTCGGCGGGCCCTCGGGTGTACAGCACGTCGGTGTGCACGTGAGTGTGCCCGCACAGGCCGGTGTTCGCCCGGTCCGACCGGCCGGGCGCGGCATCACCGTCGACGCCGAGCGGCGCAACGCCTACGTCGACGGGCGGCTGCTCGACCTCACCTACCTGGAGTTCGAGCTGCTCGCCCACCTCACCGAGCACCCGCAGCGGGTGCACACCCGGGACCACCTGGTCTCGGCGGTCTGGGGTTACGGCCACGTCGGCGACGGCCGCACGGTCGACGTGCACGTCGCCCGGCTGCGCCGCAAGCTCGGACCGGGCTACCGCGACACGATCGTGACGGTCCGTCGGGTCGGCTACAAGTACACCCCGGCCAGCTGATCGGCCACCGAACTTCCTGCCGCGGCTGGTTGCCCGTGCCATCGCGCAACGGGTGACCCGCTGCGGCATTGTGACGTGACGTCAGGCGCGCTGATCGGGCGGCAGCAACAGGACGGCGAGCGCGTCGGCGCAGGCGCGGGCGTGGCCCAGGAACCAGTCCAGGCGGTCGTCGGTCAGGTGCGCCGGGGTCGAGCGGACGGCCAGCGCGAACCGGGCCTGCCCGGTGCCGTCCAGGACGGGCACGGCCGCCGTCCGCACCCCGGCGGCCGACTCGCCGTCGTTGAGCGCGTACCCGGAGCTCCGGACCTTCGCCAACTCCTCGTCGAGCCGAGCCGGTTCGGTGATCGTCCGGTCGGTGAACGACGGCAGCGGGCCGAGTGCCGACACCGCCGGCTCCCCCGGGCGCGGCCAGGCCAGCAGTACCTTGCCGAGCGCCGTGGAGTGCAGCGGCCGGCGCAGCCCGAGGCCGGTGTCCGGGCGGACGGAGGCCCCCACCAGGATGACCGCGTGCGGACCGCTGCGGATCGCGAGGTCCGCGGTCGCACCGGTGCGTCGGGACAGCCGGTCCAACTCGGGTGCGGCCAGGTGCAGTCCGCGCTGGTGGAAGGTGAGTTGGCCGAGTTCGGCGACCGCCGGGCCGAGCCGGTAGCGCGCGGTCTGCTCGTCCTGCTCCAGGAAGCCGGCGCTGACCAGCGTCCGGGCCAGCCGGTGCGCGGTGGAGACCGAGAGGTCCATCCGGCGGGCCAGGTCGGAGGCGCTCAGGTCGGGGCCGTTGTCGTGGAAGCAGTGCAGCAGCCCCAGCGCACGCTGGACGGCCTGCGCACCGGCCGGCGGGCCCTGGACGGCGGTGGCGGCCTCGGCCATGGCACCTCGCGTTTCGGTTCGGGAATCCGGCTGGATCACCGGGAGGAGTCTCAGCGTAGGGCAGCGAGTGCTGCGGGATTGTGTCGACGACGTTGCAATGGAATGGCGTTGATGAACAAGTGATCCCACCATGTGGCAAAACCTTGCCTCCGGCTCGATCGTCATGGAACGCTCCTCACATCGTGCCGGACGCCCGCCGTCCGGCGCACCACCCGCAACCTCGACCCGCAGGAAGGAGCGACGCCGTGACGATCCACCGGTTCCTCGCCTCCTGCGCGTGTTGTCGCTGACGCTCCCCTCGCGTCGCACCGTCCGGCGTTCCCCGCCTCGCGCGACCCACCGCCCCGCCCGACTCGCCACCTCGTGCAACTCCCCGACGCCCCGGGCCCCGTGACCCGCGCGGCGTGCCCAGACCCGCAGCCTTCCGGCGCCCGCCGAACCCGCCCCCTCCGCAGAGGACCACACCCCGTGCCCAGCCCTTCCCCCAGTGCCCCCGACACCCTCTGGTTCACCCGCTGCCCGGTGCCCACCGCCACCGGGATCGCCGCCGACCAGGGGTGGCTCGCCCGCGAGTTCGCCGCCGACGGGATCGCCGTCCGCTCGCTCCAGGACGCCCCGCCGGAGGTGGCCGCCGACCACCACTACACCCACGCGCTCACCGGACTGTTCCGCGAGGGCGGCAACGTCCCGGCGCTGTGGGCCCGTTCGCGCGGCGAGCGGACCCGGCTGGTCGGCCTCACCTGGATCGAGGAGCGCCAGGTGGTCCTGGTCCGGGCCGGCAGCGGCGTCACCGGCCCCGGCGACCTGCGCGGGTTGCGGCTGGCGGTCCCACATCATGACATCGGCATCGACTTCTGGCGGGCGATGGCCCTGGCCGGCTTCCGCGGCGCCCTCGGCCTCGCCGGGCTCACGCTGGACGACGCCGAGCTGGTCGACGTCCCGGGCCTGCCCGGCGGCGGGCAGTGGGCCGGCGAGCTGGCCGCGCTGCGGGACGGTGTGGTGGACGCCGTGTACGTGAAGGGGGCGCTCGCCGTCGAGGCGGCCCGCCGGGTCGGGGCGGAGGTGGCCGTGGAGCTGGACGCGGCGCCGGACCGCCGGGCCCGGGTCAACAACGGGACGCCCCGGCCGGTCACCGTCCACCAGCAACTGCTGGACGAGCAGCCGGAGCTGGTCGCCCGCTTCCTCGCCGTTCTGCTGGAGGCCGCCGACTGGGCGGCCGAGCACCCGGCGGAGGTGGTGCGGATCCTGCGGGCCGAGACCGGTGCGGGCGCCGAGGGCGTGGCCGGGGCGTACGCACCGGGCAGCCACCGCACCCTGCACCTGGACCTCTCGGCGGAGCGCCTGGAGCTGCTGGCGCAGCAGGAACGTTTCCTCGGGGACCGGGGATTCCTCGCCTCCCCGGTCGACATCCCCGGCTGGGCCGACCCGGAACCCCTGCGCGCCGCCCACGAGCTGCTGCGCGAACGGCGCCGCGCCGCGGTGGGCGGCTGAGCGCCGCCCGGCCGCCGGCTGACAGATCACAACTAACAGATTTCAGCAGACAGATTTCAGATAACAGATTTCGAAAGTTGTCACTTGTCAGCTGTCCTTCGTTTGGAGACCCCGTGAAGACCCCCCGCCTCGCCCTCGCCGCCACCGCGCTGCTCGCCTCCACCGCACTGGCCGCCTGCGGCTCGTCCGCCGACGGGGCCAAGGCCTCCGCCGACGGCGGGGCCGGCGGCAAGGCCGACGTGGTGCTCCGCCTGCCCGACCCCGGAAACAACGGCTTCCTCGCCCGCGGCAAGAAGGACGGCTCGCTGGACAAGGCGCTGGCCGCCGTCCACGCCAAGGTCGCCTGGACCGGCAGCGCGGGCCCGTTCGCCCCGGCCGCGCAGGCCCTGTCCGCCGACCAACTGGACGTCGCCCTGGGCTCGATCACCTCGGCCGTCGCCGCGCTCGCCCAGAAGCCCGGCTTCAAGCTGTTCGCCCAGACCGCGCCCGACGGCGTCGGCGAAGGGATCCTGGTGAAGAACGACTCGCCCATCAAGTCCGTCCAGGACCTGGTCGGCCGCAAGGTCGCCGTCTCCCAGGGCGGCACCAGCGAGTACCTGCTGCTCAAGGCGCTGGAGAAGAACGGCGTCCCGGCCGACAAGGTCGAACGGGTCTACCTGCGCGCCGACCAGACGGCTGGCGTCTTCAACTCCGGCCAGGTGGACGCCTGGGCGACCTGGAACACCTTCTCCACGCCCACCATCGCCAACGCCGGGGCGCACTTCCTGGCCAACGGCAAGGAGGTCGGCTCCGACAACTATGCCGTCTGGGCCGTCCGCAACGGCTTCGCCGACAAGCACCCCGAGGTGGTCAAGGCCTTCTACACCTACCTGCGCGAGAACGGCCTCAAGGAGAAGGCGGACCCGGCCGCCTACCTCAACGTCTTCACCGACTCCGGCCCGACCGCCGTCACCCCCGCCGAGAAGGACATCGCGGTGAACGTCAGTGGGCAGGGCGCCGCCGCGGAGGCCATCTCCGACGCCGACACCGCCCGCTTCGGCACCGTCGCCCGGTTCTTCGCCGACCAGAAGGTCACCAAGCAACTCGTGGACGTCAAGCCGTACCTGATCGACATCAACAAGCTCGGGGACGGTGCCAAGTGACCACCGCCGCCCCCGAACGCACCACCGACGAGACCCGTCTCGCCCTCGACGCCGGACTCGTCACCCCGCACACCAGGCGGCAGCGGCCCCGCCCGCGCGCCCTCGCCGTGATCCTGCGCACCCTGGGCCCGCTCGCCCTGCTCGGCGGCTGGGCGCTCGCCTCCGCCACCGGCGCCCTCACCCAGGACGTCCTCGCCTCACCCGCCCAGGTCGCCGAAGCCGTCGGCGAGTTGTGGGGCAACGGCCAGCTCACCGATGCCCTCGGGGTCTCCCTCACCCGGGCCGGCCTCGGCCTGCTCGTCGGCGCGACCACCGGTCTGGTGCTCGGCGTGGTCACCGGCTTCACCCGGCTCGGCGAGGAACTGCTCGACTCCGCGATCCAGGTGCTGCGCACCGTCCCGTTCCTGGCGCTGGTCCCGCTGTTCATGGTGTGGTTCGGCATCACCGAGACCGCGAAGGTCGCCCTGATCGGCGTCGCCACCAGCTTCCCGATGTACGTGTCCGCCTCCGGCGGCGTCCGCAACACCGACCGCAAGCTGGTCGAGGCGATGCGCAGCTTCGGGCTCGGCCGCTGGGCCATCGTGCGCACCGTCGTCCTGCCGGGCGCGCTGCCCGCCCTGCTGTCCGGTCTGCGGCTGTCGATGACGCTCAGCGTGATCGCCCTGATCGCCGCCGAGGAGATCAACTCCACCGAGGGGATCGGGTACTTGATGGCCCAGGCCCAGAACTACTCGCGCACCGACATCCTCGCCGTCTGCATCCTGATCTACGGGCTGCTCGGCCTCACCGCCGACGCGGTCGTCCGGGTCCTGGAACGCCTCCTGATGCCGTGGCGCCAGGCCGTCCAGGGAGCAGCCCGATGAGCACCGCCACTTCCGCCACTTCCGTGCCTGCGACCGCCGTGCCTGCGACCGCCGCTCCGGCCGTCCATCTGCGGGGCCTGCGCCGGGTGTTCGGCACCCGGGCCGTCCTCGACGGTGTCGATCTCTCCATCGCCCGGGGCGAGTTCGTCGCCCTGCTGGGCGCCAGCGGCACCGGCAAGACCACCCTCCTGCGCATCCTCGGCGCGCTCGACCGGGCCGACGAGGGCGCCGTGCTCGTCCCGCCGGTGCGTACGGTGGTCTTCCAGGAGCCCCGACTCGTCCCGTCCAAGCGGGTGTTGGCCAACGTCACGGTCGGTCTGCCGCGCGGCGCCGCCACCAGGGAGACCGGACTCAAGGCGCTCGCCGAGGTCGGCCTGGACAAGCACGCCGACGCCTGGCCGGCCACCCTCTCGGGCGGCGAGGCGCAGCGCGTCGCTCTCGCCCGGGCCCTCGTCCGCGAACCCCAACTGCTGTTGCTCGACGAGCCGTTCGCCGCACTGGACGCGCTCACCCGACTGCGCATGCAGGACCTGGTCGGCGACCTCGTCCGCCGCCACCGCCCCGCCGTGCTGCTGGTCACCCACGACGTGGAGGAGGCCGTCCGGCTCGCCGACCGCGTCGCCGTCCTGCGTGACGGCCTGCTCGTCCGCGACGAACCGGTCGCCGTCGACCACCCCCGCGACCCCGCCGACCCGGCCTTCGCCGACCTGCGCCGCCGACTGCTGGCCGACCTCGGCGTCCACTGACCCGTAAACGGCCCCACCGAACCGTCCTCAAGACCGCCCGCCCGCACCACCGGAGTTGAACAGATGACCGTGACCCTCGGCGTCCACGCCAGCAACCCCTCGCTCTACTACCTCGCCCGACTGCCCTACCTGGACGAGGAACTGGCCCCGCTCGGCGAGACCGGCGCCTTCCACCACTACGCCGACGGCACCCGCACCGGTGCGCTGCTCGCCGACGGCACCATCGACTTCGGCGGGACGGGCTCGACCCCGCCGGTCACCGCCCAGGCGGCCGGCCATGACCTGGTGTACGCGGCGGTCTCCGCACCCCGGCCCGACCACGGCGCCCTGCTGGTGCTGGACGGCGGCCCGGTCCAGGCGGTGGCGGACCTCAAGGGCGGCACCGTCGTGCTGGGCATCGGATCCTGGCAGACCCATCTGCTCGCCAAGGCCCTGCACGCGCAGGGGCTTTCGTACGCCGAGGACGTCACCCCGGTGCGCCCGGCGGCCGGCGAGGACCAGGCTCAGCGGCTGCGCGACGGCGAGATCGCGGGGTGGATCGCCCAGGGCGCCGAACTGGCCGCCGCCCGCCGGAGCGGGGGCTTTCGGGAGCTGATCCGCACCGGCGACGTCATCACCGACCGCTCGGTGTTCTTCACCCGCCGGGACTTCGCGACCGAGCGCCCCGAGGTGGTCGCCGCGATCGCCGCCGCGCTGCGCCGGGCGGACGCCTGGGTGGCCGCCCACCCGGCCGAGGCGGCCGCGATCGCGGCGGAGCAGTTGGGCGGCTCGGCCGTCGACTGGCAGACGGCGCTGGCCGCACTGCCGTGGCAACTGGAGCCCGCCACCGCCGGGTTCATCGCCGAGCAGCAGGAGGCCGCGGACATCTTCCACGGGGTCGGGTTCATCGACCGGGCGCTGACCGTCGCCGACGCCCATCTGCCCGCGCTGGAGGCCCCGGTGGCCGCCGCGCTCGCCAAGGCGGTCTGAACCGTGGCCTCCGAAGTCCTCTGGTACATCATCCCGCGCGAGGGCCACTACCCGTGGGAGCCGGCCGGCCGCCGCCCGGTGGATCTCCGCTACCTGCAGCAACTGGCGGGAAGCGTCGAGCGGTTGGGCTACACCGGCGCCCTGCTCGCGACCGACCTCTACGATGTGTGGACGCTCGGCAGTGCGCTCGCGGCCGCCACCACCCCGGCGTTCAAGCCGCTGCTGGCCGTCCACCCGGGGCTGGTCTCGCCCACCCTGCTGGCAAAGATGGCGCTCAGCTTCGACCGGATGCACGGCGGCCGACTGCGGTTCAACGTGGTCAACGGCTCGACCGCGCAACTGCGCGAGTACGGACTGGACGTCGAGCACGACGACCGCTACCGGCTCAGCGCCGAGTACTGGTCGATCGTCAATCGCCTGACCGCCGGCGAAGTCTTCGACCACAAGGGCGAGTTCTACGAACTGAAGAACGCGGGCGCGAGCCTGCGGGAGCTGGCGCCGGTCCAGCCCGGTGGCATCCCGCTCTGGTTCGGCGGCAGTTCGGCGGCCGGCATCGAGATGGCGGCCGAGCACGTGGACGTCTACCTGACCTGGGGCGAGCCGCCGCACCTGCTCAAGGAGAAGCTGGACCTGGTCCGGGCGCGGGCCGCCGCCCACGGCCGGACCCTGCGGATCGGGCTGCGGCTGCACCTGATCGTCCGCGACACCGAGGACGAGGCCTGGGCGGCCGCCGACCGCCTGCTCGACGTCACCAGCGAGGCCACGTACGCCCGCCAACTGGGCGGCGCGAAGGGTGAGGACGGGGTCGGCTGGCAGCGGCAGTTCCGCCAGCACGGCGGCAAGGTGCCCGCGCGGGCCCGGGAGTTGGAGGCCTACCCGAACCTCTGGCCGGGAATGAGCCTGTTCCGCCCCGGCCCCGGTACGGCGGTGGTCGGCTCTACGGCCCAGGTGGTCGAGCGGTTGCAGGAGTTCGAGTCGCTGGGCGTCGACACCTTCATCCTCTCCGGTAACCCCCTGCTGGAGGAGGCCCACCGGGTTGCAGAAACGGTACTGCCCGCCCTGGGCATCCGCCGCTGACGGCTGACGGCTGACGGCTGACGGCTGACAGGTGACAACTAACAGCTGACAGATGATGAAATCTGTCAGCTGTTAGTTGTTCGCCTGTTCCGGCGGCAAGCCCCCTACCCGCTCAGAGGCTGAGTCGGTCGATCTCCGCGAGCTCCTCCGCGGTCAGCGGACCGCCCGCGAGCGCGTCGATGTTCTGGTCCAGCTGGGCGACGCTGCTCGCCCCGATGATCACCGAGACCACCCGCGGGTCCCGCAGGACCCAGCACAGCGCGAGCTGCGCCAGCGTCTGCCCGCGCCGCTCGGCGACCTTGTTGAGTGCCCGCAGCTGCTCCAGCTTCGGCCCGCTGAGCGCCTCCTCGGTCAGGAACCGCCCGACCGACATCCGCGAACCGGCCGGCACCTCGCCCGACAGGTAGCGGTCCGTCAGCAGGCCCTGGGCGAGCGGCGAGTAGGCGATGAGGCTGGTCCGAGTCTCGCCCACCGCGTCCAGCACGCCCTCCTCCACGTACCGGTTGAGGATCGAGTACGCCGACTGGTTCAGCAGCACCGGCGTGCCCAGCTCGCGCAGGATCGCCACCGCCTCCCGGTGCTGCTCCGCCGGGTAGTTGGAGATCGCCGCGTACAGCGCCTTGCCCGAGCGCACCGCGCTGTCCAGCGCGCCCATCGTTTCCTCGAGCGGGGTGTCCGGGTCGTAGCGGTGGGAGTAGAAGACGTCGACGTAGTCCAGCCCCATCCGGTCCAGCGACTGGTCCAGGCTGGCCAGCAGGTACTTGCGGCTGCCGCCGTTGCCGTACGGGCCCGGCCACATGTCCCAGCCGGCCTTGCTGGCGATGAACAGCTCATCGCGGTACGGGCGGAAGTCCTGGGCGAACAGGTAGCCGAAGTTGCGTTCGGCGCTGCCGTACGGCGGACCGTAGTTGTTCGCGAGGTCGAAGTGGGTGATCCCCCGGTCGAAGGCGCGGCGCAGCACCGCGCGCTGGACCTCCAGCGGCTGGGCGTCACCGAAGTTGTGCCAGAGGCCGAGCGAGACGGCCGGCAGCTGAACGCCGCTGCGGCCGGCCTTGCGGTAGGTCATCGAGGCATAGCGGTCATCCGCGGCGAGGTAGCTCATGCCGGACATCTTGCCAGTCGTCGCGGGCGGATCAAGCCCTTGCCCCGTTTCTGACCGGTGCTTATGCTCGCGGGGGATCGTACGCGTGCGAGGCGAAGGGGGAGTCGCGATGACCGTCCAGGCTGTGGCCCCACCCGCGACCGCACCCGAGACCGCAACCGTGTTCGCGGCCACGACCACGGCCATGACCGCACCCGCGATCGCGACCGCGACCGCGGTGCCCCACTGTTGTCGTCGCCGCCGCTGCACCTCGCGCTGACGCCGCCGCCCCAGAGCCGCTCCGCCGCGATCCCCTCCCGGTGCCGCCCGCGTGAGCGCAGCCCGTACCCGGGCGTTCCGCGCGGGCCGCCGCCGCCCCTCCTCGGCAGCCGCGCCCGCGCCTCGGGTCAGGGCGTCGCGCCGAGGCCCCATCGAGCGCCCCCAAGGAGACCGCCGTGCGGTTCACCGTCTCGTCCCTCGTCGCCAACGGACCCGATCCCGTGACCGGCGTCCAGCGCACCCCGCAGGAGAAGCTGTGGAACGTCATCGACCAGGCGGTCGTGGCCGAGCAACTCGGTTACGACGGCTACGGCGTGGGGGAGCGGCACGGTGAACCGTTCCTCTCTCCGGCGCCGCCGGTGCTGCTCAGCGCGATAGCGGCCCGCACCTCCACCATCCGGCTGTTCACCACGGTGACGGTGCTGAGCATCCTGGATCCGGTCCGGGTCGCCGAGGACTACGCCCTGCTCGACCAGCTCTCTGGAGGCAGGGTCGAGTTGATCATCGGCAAGGGCAACGACCCGCGGCACTTCGACCTGTTCGGCCTGCCCGAGGAGCGCCAGTGGGACGCGCTCGCCGAGAACTACGGCCTGTTGCGCCGACTCTGGCGTGAGGAGAGGGTGACCTGGGAGGGCTCGACCCGCCCGCCGCTCAAGGACGCGGCCGTGTCGCCGCGCCCGTTGCAGGACCCGATCCCGGTGTGGCACGGCAGCGCGACCAGCACCCAGTCCACCGACCTGGCCGCCCGCTACGGTGACCCGCTCTTCTCCGCCAACTCCTTCCACCCGCTGGCCAAGTACCGCTCCCTGGTGGAGCACTACCGCGAGCGCTGGGCGCACTACGGGCGCGATCCGAGGGAGGCCAGGGTCGGTGCGAGCTTCGGCGGGCTGTACGTCGACAAGCGCTCGCAGGACGCGGTCGAGGGCTTCCGTCCGTACTGGGACGCGATGTTCAGTTCGGCGGCCGGCCGGCACAACAAGTCGCCGTTCACCTCGTTGGAGGACGCGTTGGAACACGGTTCGGCCCTGGTCGGAAGCCCGCAGCAGGTGATCGAGAAGATCCACCGCTATCACGAGGCCTTCGGCAACGAGGTGGTCGGGATCGGAGTCGACGCCCTGACGGAAGGGGCGCAGCGGGAGCAGTTGGAGCTGTTCGCGGCCGAGGTCGCCCCGGTGGTCAGGCGCGAGCTTCCGTGAGCGCCTGCCAGACGTGACGCGCGCCACCGGCCGCGGTGGAGTGCCGCCGGTCGGGGCGGGGGAGACGAGCGGGCGAGGGGCCGTGGCCGCCGGGGGGCGGCGCACGGCCCTCAGCCGTCCCCGGCGCGAACTCGTCCGCCCGCCTCGTCCCCGGCGCGAACCCGTCGGCCCGCCCCGCGTCCGCGTCGAGGTGGGAAATTCCTGGCCTTCTGTACCTACTGGTATGTACAGTGATTCACATGACCACCCAGGACCGCCTCATCGAGAGCACCCAGGAACTCCTCTGGGAGCGCGGCTATGTCGGCACCAGCCCCAAGGCCATCCAGCAGCACGCCGGTGTCGGCCAGGGCAGCATGTACCACCACTTCGCCGGCAAGCCCGACCTCGCCGCAGCCGCCCTGCGCCGCAGCGCCGAGCAACTGCGGGGAGTCGCCGCCGCCGACCTGTCCGCCCCCGGCAGCGCGTACGACCGCATCGCCGCCTACCTGCACCGCGACCGTGACGTGCTGCGCGGCTGCCGGATCGGCCGGATGGCCCAGGACCCGGACGTCATCGCCGACCCCGAACTGCGCGCCCCCGTCGAGGAGACCTTCGACTGGCTGCGCGCCCGGATCGCCGAGTTGGTGGCCGAGGGCCAGGCCGCGGGCGAGCTCGTCCCCGGTGTCGACCCGGCCGACACCGCCGCCGCCGTGGTCGCCGTCGTCCAGGGCGGCTACGTCCTGGCCCGCGCGGCCGGCCGGGCCGAGCCCTTCGATCAGGCCGTACGCGGCGCCCTCGGCCTGCTCGCCGCCCAGCGCACCGCCTGACCCGCGCCGCGCACGGCTGAGCGGCCGCGCGACCGACTGACCGCGCGACCGACTGGCCGCGTGACCGCGTGACCACGCGCGTGACCGACTGGCCGAGCGATCCCCGCTCGACGATCCGACCGAGGAGACCCGCCGTGCACGCCATGCAGTACGAGATCACCCTCCCCGCCGACTACGACCTGGGGATCATCCGCAAACGCGTCGCCGACAAGGGCCATCTGCTCGATGCGCACCCGGGCCTCGGGCTCAAGGCGTACCTGGTCCGCGAGCGGGGCCGCGACGGGTCGCCCGTCAACCAGTACGCGCCGTTCTACCTCTGGCGCACCGCCGAGGGCATGAACAGCTTCCTCTGGGGACCGGGCTTTCGCGGCCTGAGCGCCGACTTCGGCCGCCCGGCCGTCCGTCACTGGCTCGGCGCCGGTCTGGCCCACGGCGCCGTGCCGGACGCTCCGGCGACCTCGACCTCGACCTCGACCTCGACCTCGACTGCGACCACAACCGCGACCGCGACCGCGACCACAACCACAACCGCGACCGCGACCGCGACCACAACCGCGACCGCGACCGCGACCACGGCTACCCGGCACATCGTCAGGCTCCCCGAGTCCGACGATCCCGCCGAGGCGGTCGAGCGGGCCCTCGCCGAGTCCCCCGCGTACCCCGCTCTGCACACCGCCGCCGTCGCGGTGGATCCGAGCCGCTGGGAGCTGGTCCGCTTCGCCCTCTGGTACGGCCCGGCCCCGGACGACGTACCGGGCATCCGCTACCAGGTGCTGCACCTGTCCCGTCCCGAACTCAACCGGCTGCCCGGCGGCCGACACTGGTGAAAGGTTTCGCCACTTCCATGACCAGCCCCGCGACCGCGACCGTCGCCCCCGCGACCGCCCCCGTCACCCCCGCGACCGCGACCGCCGTCCCGGCCCCCGCCCCGATGACACCGGCCGACCTGACCCCCGCGCCGCTCGACCGCGAAGCCGGCTACGCCCTGCTCGCAGACCTCGCCGGCCCGGTCGCCGCCGCGACCCTCGGCGGCCTGGACGGTCTCGCGCCCGGCTTCCCCGACTGGATCGTCACCAGTCTCTTCGGCGGCACCTACCAGCGCCCCGGCCTCGCCCTGCGCGACCGGCAGGTGGCCAACCTGGCCGCGCTCACCGCCCTCGGCGGCGTGGAGCCGCAGCTCGCCGACCACGTCCGCAACAGTCTGCGGATCGGCCTGACCAGGGAGGAGATCACCGAGGTCATCGTCCACCTCGCCCCCTACGTCGGCGTCCCCAAGGCCCTGGCCGGCCTGCGCGTCGCCACCGCCACCTTCGCCGAGGCGCCCCCGACCGAGGCGTCCCCGACTGCCGCAGACCCGACCCCGGCATTCCCGACTCCAGCAGACCCGACCCCGGCATCCCCGACCGAGGAGGACCGGGCATGACCCCCACGATCCGTACCGTCCTCGGCGACCTCGACCCCGCGGAACTCGGTGCCACCGACTCCCACGACCACCTCTTCATCCGCAGCCCCCTGCTCCCCGGCGAGGAACTGGACGACCCGGCCGCCGCCGAGGGCGTCCTGCGCGCCTTCGCGGCGGCCGGCGGACGGTCGTTCGTCCAGTGGACCCCGTATGGTATGGGCCGCGGAGCGGACTCCCTCGCGAGGCTCTCCCGCGTGACCGGAGTCCACGTCGTCGCCGCCACCGGCCTGCACCAGGCGGCCCACTACGACCCGGACACCCTCCCCGCCCTGTACGACGGGCTGTCCGAACGCTTCATCGCCGAACTCACCACCGGGCTGACGGCCGAACCGGCCACCGAACCGCCTGGACCGCCTGGACCGCCCGCAGCCCCCGAGGCCCCCGAAGCACCCGCATCGCCCGAGGCCGTCCGGGCGGGCCTGATCAAGGTCGCCTGCGACCCCGGGACCACCACGGCGCACACCCGCCAGGTGATGGCCGCGGCCGCCTCCGCGCACCACGCCACCGGTGCCCCGATCGCCGTTCACCTCGAACCCCGAGCCCACCCGCACCTCGTACTGAACCGGCTGCACGTTCGACACGGCGTCCCGCCCCACCGGATCATCCTCGGCCACCTCACCCGGCTGCCGGATGTGCGGGTGCACCGCGAACTCGCGGCGGAAGGCGTCTACTTCGCGCTGGACAGCCCCTCCCGGGCCGGCCACCCGGCCGACCACCAGGCCTTCGACGTCATCGCCGACCTCGTCGAGGCCGGCCACGCCTCCCGACTCCTCCTCGGCGCCGACACCACCACCCGCACCGCCCGTCGGGCCGACGGCCCGACCGAACTGCTCAACGACCTCGTCCCACGGCTCGCCCGCACCTTCGGCCCCGAACTGCCCGGCCTCCTCCTCACCGCCAACCCGGCCGCCGCCTTCGCCACCGACTGGCGCACGCCCTGAACCGTCCCTGCTCGGCCCGCCCCGGTCTCGATCCCGGCCGCAGGCCGACCCCGGGCCTTCGGCGAAGGCCCGCCGCCCACGCCCTACCGTGACGGCCATGGTGACCCTGCGCATCCTCACGACCGACGACTGGCCGCTCTGGCGCGACCTACGCCTCGCCGCCCTGTCCGACGCGCCGCACGCCTTCAAGGCCCGCCTGGCGGACTGGCACCAGGGCGGCGAGGAACGGTGGCGCACCCGGTTGCACCTTCCGGGCGCCCACCACGTCGCGGCGCTGCTGGACGGTCCGGCCGGTCCGGACGCCACTCCCGTCGGCCTGGCGGACGGCCTCCCCGGAGCCGACGGCGTACGGGAGTTGCGCTCGGTGTGGGTCGGACCGATGGCGCGAGGCAGGGGCGTCGCCGACCGCCTGCTGGAGGAGGTCGAGCGCTGGGCCCGCGCATCCGGTGGCAGCACGCTGCGCCTCGCGGTGCTCCCCGGCAACGAACCGGCGATCACGCTCTACCGCCGGCACGGCTTCACCGTGCTCGCCGAGCCCGGCGGGCCGCTCGCCGACAGGGTCGCCCGGGAGCTCGTGATGGCGAAGCCGCTGCGCTGACGGTTGCAGCTGACGGCCGGGCGGGCCGGACGGGCCGGTCACCCGCCGATCCACCCCGCCACCCGCTCGACGGCCGCGAAAGCACCGAAAGCGAGCAGCCGCGTCAGCTCCCCGTCGCCGGCCGCGGGCCGAACGGCGCGCCAGGCGGCCACGTCGGCCTCCGTGAGCCGGTACTCGCGAGGACGGCGGCCTCGGCTGACCCGAGCGGCCTTCACGAGCCAGCGGCCTTCACGAGTCAGCGGCCGTCACGAGCCCGGCGCTCGTCATGAGCCCGGCCCCGCCGTCCGCGACGTGACGGCGGGGCCCGTGTCACCGGGGGGAGTGGCTGGGGCCCCACCGTCGTGCTGCCGTCCGGCGGCTCACATGTGGGTGCCGCCGTCGATGCGCAGCTCGGTGCCGGTGACGAACGCGCCGTCGTCGGAGGCCAGCATCGCGATCACCCCGGCCACCGTCTCCGGACCCGCGAAGCCCTGGCCGAGGGCCGGGGCGAGCTTGGCGAGCAGGCTGAAGTCGGCGTCGGCGGGCAGCCCCGGGTTGTGGGTCATGCCGCTGTCGATGCTGCCCGGCGCGACGCAGACCGCACGCAGGCCCTGCTTCGCGTACTCGGAGGCGATGGCGTGGGTGAAGGACTGGATGCCGCCCTTGGTCGCGGCGTACGCGGCCATGTAGGGGTGGGCGAAGCTCGCCGAGGTGGAGCTGAAGTTGACCACCACGCCCCTGCCGCCCGCGAGCAGCGCGGGGAGCGCCTCGCGGGTCATCAGGAAGGTGCCGGTCAGGTTGACCGCGAGGAGCTTGTTCCAGAACTCCAGGCTGGTCTCGTGGGTGTGCGAGGAGCGGAGGATGCCGGCCGCGTTGACCAGGGCGTCCAGCCCGCCGAGGTCCGTGATCGCCGCCGCGACGCCGGTGACGACGGCCGCCTCGTCCGAGATGTCCAGGACCTGGATGGCCAGGCGGTCTGCGGTGCCGTCGACGGTCGCGCGGTCCAGGGTCGTCTTCAGGCCGTCCTCGTCGACGTCGACGGCGACGACCTTCCCTCCCTCGGCGAGGATCCGGTGCACGGTCGCCTGGCCGATGCCAGAGCCGCCGCCGGTGATCAGGACGTTCCGTCCGCTGAAGCGCTCCATGGTGGTACTCCGTTCGTTCGTGGCCTCTCGACCTCAAGAGGCACGGTACGCCTTCCTGGCATAACGTGCCAATAAGTCTTCTGAGTGCCACTTCGGCGCACCACGCCACAGTGGCACCGGCCCGCGTACGCTGACCCTGTGACCGGACGCCCCACCCTGAACCAGCGCCGCCGCGACGCCACCCGGCTGGACATCGCCCGCACCGCCGCCGCGCTCTTCGCCGAGCGCGGGGTCGAGGCGACCACTGCGGAGGAGATCGCCCTCGCGGCGGGCATCTCGCTGCGCACCTTCTACCGGTACTTCTCCGTCAAGGAGGACGCCGTCGCGCCACTGCTGGCGGCCGGCGGGCGCCGCTGGGTCGACCAGCTCGCCGAGGCCCCGGCCGATCTGCCGCTGCGCGAGGCGTTGGAGCGCTCGGCGGTCGCCTCGCTGACCCCGCCCGACGGCGAGGCGGTCGAGGCGATGGAGTGGACTCGAAGCCTGCTGCGCGACCCGCGCCTCGACGGCACGTGGCAGCGCGTCCACGCCGACTCCGAGGAGCGGCTGCGGACGGTCCTCGCGGCCCGCTGTCCGGGTGGCGCCGACCCGCTGGAGATCCGACTGGCCGCCGCTGCGGCGACGGCCGCGATCCGGGTCGCGCTGGAGGAATGGGCCGCCTCGGACGCGCCCACGGTCGGCCCGGGCTCCCCGCGGGAGCTCGGCGCGCGCTGCATGCGTGAACTCACGGCGGGGCTGCGGCTCTACGGGCGGGAGGGCTGAGCCCGTCAGGCCGCGAACAGATAACAGATAACAGCTGACAGATTTCGTTATCTGTTATCTGTTATCTGTTATCTGTCGGCTGTCATCTGTCACCCGTTCCTCCTCCCAGGCCCCGTTAGGGTGGGTGATCGCGCGCCCCGGCGGGGGAACCGGGGTGACCGCCTTGGATGTCCTGGACGGAGGGGGCGGGGAGTTCGAGGCGTGGGAGCAAGTAGGACATGGGTCTGACGAGCCACAAGGTGTTGGCGCTGGCCGTATTGATCGCCGTCGTGATGACGGCAGGCACGGTCTGGCTGTGGCCAAGACTCGCCAAGCAGACCTGGCAGGCGGTGCTCGGCCGGATCGGCGCACTGCTCGCCACCCAGCTCGCGGTGCTGGCCGCGCTCGGCCTGGTGGCGAACAACTACTTCGCCTTCTACAGCAGTTGGGGCGACCTGCTGGGCACCGGTGACACCGGCCCGGTGGTGATCCACAACAAGGCGGACGCGTCCGGCCGGCTGCTCGTGGAGACGATCGGCCACGCCTCCGTCAAGGGCGGCGGCGCGATGGGTCGCGAGCCCAGCCAGTCCGGCGAGATCCGCAAGGTGCGGATCGACGGCGCGGCCAGCCGGCTGTCCACCGAGGGGTACGTCTTCCTGCCGCCGCAGTACTTCCAACCGGAGTACGCACAGCGGCAGTTCCCGGCGGTGATCGTCAGCACCGGCTTCCCCGGGATCGCCGAGAACCTGATCACCCGGTTCAACTACCCGGGTGCAGCACTCAAGTTGCTCCAGGACGGCAAGATGCAGCCGACCGTCATGGTGCTGATGCGCCCCTCGCCGGCCCTGCCGCAGGACACCGAGTGCGAGGACATCCCGGGCGGCGCGCAGTCCGACACGTACTTCACCAAGGACGTCCCCTCAGCGATCCAGGCGAGCTTCCGGGTCTCCTCCGACCCGCAGGCCTGGGCCTTCATGGGCAACTCGACCGGCGGCTACTGCGCCCTCAAGCTGGCCATGCGCCACCCGGACGTCTTTCCGACCGCCGTCGCGCTCTCCGCCTACTACGACGCCGCCGACGACCCGACCACGGGCGACCTGTTCGGCGGCAGCAAGCAGCGTCGTGACGAGGCCAACCTGATGTGGCGGTTGAAGAACCTGCCGCAGCCCAAGGTGTCCGTGCTGCTGGCCGGCACCAAGAAGGGCGACGGCGACTACCGGCACGACACCGAGGCCTTCGTCGATGCCGCGCAGTCCCCGATGAAGGTCTCCTACAGCATGCTGGAGAACGGCGGCCACAACTTCGAGACCTGGAGCGCGCTGCTGCCGTCCTCGCTGGAGTGGCTGTCCCAGCACCTCAAGGTCCCGAACCAGACCGCCTGAGCAGACCGCCTGAGCAGACCGTCTGAGCGGACCGTCTGAGCAGGCCGTCTGCTCAGGCGGCTTGAGCGAGCCGACGGACAGCGAGGGGCGCGGGAGCGGCGAGGCTCAGGCCACCCGCTCCAGCGTCCCGGTGTGCAGCTCGCCGACGCGGCCGCCCTCGCCCTCGTACGTCCAGAAGGCGCGCACCGTCAGCCGGCCGAGGTCCATCACGTGGCTGACGGTGATCCCGCTCTCCTCGGTCCAGCTGATGAAGTAGATCTCCGGCGCCACCTCGGCGACGTGCAGCCGCACGTCCTCCCACTGGCCCGCCGACTCGCCGAGGCCCTCCCAGCGCAGCCGCCTGCCGTCGGCCGAGTAGGTGTTGCGGAAGGCCGCTCCGTTGTCGGCCCGGAAGAGGTAGGTGCGGCCGGCGAAGGCGGGCAGGGGCGCGGTCATGGTGGGGCGGTACCTCGTTCCTGTGAGGCCGTGCACGGCGGTCTTGTGCACTGCGGAAGATGTCGGAGCTCCAATTTATCCGACCCGGTGAGCCGGGTGGGCGCACCCGTGGGCGGTGCGCCACGGCACCGGCCGCCACCGCGCAGGCCTGCGGGGTGTGCGACCGGCACCTGGGCGCCCGCCGACGGCCGGTCCTACCGTCCACCCCTATGAGACGCACCCCCACTCCCGTGCGGCACATTCCCACCGCCATCAGACGCACCCCTGCCGGGCTGTCCGCCCTCCTGCTCACCCTCGCCGCGCTGCTCCTCGGCACCCCCACCCCCGCCGAGGCCGACGCCGCCCAGGCCGCCCCCGCCCGGACCGCCAGTGCCCAGACCGCCGCCCAGGCGGTCACCGCCCCGCTCACCCTCGAAGCCGCCTTCCCCGCCACCGGCAACGGCTGGGCCAAGGTCGAGCGCTACCTCGACACCACCCCCGGCTTCCGCGCCGAGCAGTACCCGGCCGATGGCCGTGGCGACCAGGACGGCGCCCGCCGGACGTACTTCGGCGGCACCGGCCAGCCCTCCTCCAGCCGCTTCCTGCTGTACTCGGCGACGGGCTGGGACACCGGTAGCCGCCCGACTCCCGTGCTGCTGGTCCACGGCGCCAACGACAACGCCGACCGCGCCTGGGCGAACCCGGGGGAGAGCGGCACCTGCGGTGCCTCCGCCTGCCCGTCCACCGGCCTCGCCCAGTACCTCGCCGGCACCGGCCACCGGGTGTTCGCCATCGGCTTCGCCCACAAGCAGGGCGACAACCTGCTCCAGGCGCAGGCCGTCGGCGACGCCGTCGCGCTGATCCGGGCCCGCCTCGGCGTCCCCCAGGTGGACGTGGTGGCGTGGAGCAAGGGCGAGGTCGCCGCCCGGGCGTACGTGTCCTCGGTGCGCCCGTCCTGGGGGCGGGCCTATGCGGGCGACGTGCGCCGCCTGATCACCCTCGGCGGCCCGAACGGCGGGCTCGACTACGTGTACGCGCACGGCTGGTCGTTCGACCTCGCGAGCTGGCCGGCCTGCGGCGGCACCGCCAATGCGCCGTCCCCGCACCTGTACATGACCTGCTACGGCACGTACACCGCGCAGCCCTGCCTCGGCGTGCTGCCCACCGGCGGCTACGACTGCTACCCGGGCCAGCGCCAGCTGCTCGCCCGCTGGGACGGCCGGTACGGGGTGGACGGCACCGCCCAGGACTGGTGGACCACCTACTACGGCGGCCAGGGCTTCTACACCTCCGGCCAGGGCATCCAGGCGGCGATCGATGCCGGTTCGCTGATCGCGCCGCTGCAACAGGCGGGCGTCCCGGCGTCGGTGCGCACCTACCTGCTCGCGGGCGGGTCCGCCGACATCCCGGGCGTGCTCAACGAGAACCGGGGGCCCAGCGACGGCATCGTGTTCACCGCGAGCGCGCTGGACACCACCGGCATCGCGACGATCGGCGGCACCCGGCTGCTCACCGGCCTCAACCACCTGGAACTCGCCTGGGCACCGGAGGCCGAGAGCCAGGTCGACAACTGGCTCGCCTGATCCGTGGGCCCGTGGACCCGTGGACCCGTGGACCCGTGGACCCGTGGACAATGGGGAGGTCGACTCCTTCGAGTACCACCCCGACAACCCGAACCTGCTGGAGCCGACCAACCACGTCAGCCCCGGCAACCCCAGGTACTACACCGACGCGAGCGCCAAGGTGTTCTCGGACGGCAAGGGCATCGGCGCCAACTGGTCGGCGTACCTGATCCGCAACCTGTCGGTCGGTGGGGGGGAAGCACCACCCGGCGCCGCAGGGCACCGCCCCGATCACCTTCGCCGCCGACTACGTCCGCGTGTACCGGTAAGGCCTTCGGGTCTTTCGGGTCAGGAACCGGGAGCCGTCTCGACCACCGTGATGTCGAACGGCTGCCGGTTGTTCCCCTCGTCCGGGTCGTCCACGTCGCGCACCGCGACCGAGCCGCCGGTGAGCCTGCCGATCGGCAGGTCAGGGGACAACCTCACCGGCACCAGCGCGGTCGCGCTGCGCAGTGGGGGCAGTCCGGCTGGGAAGACACAGCGCACCTGTCGGCCGTTGAGCCGCACCTCGCAGTCCTCCGGGTAGTACGGGCCCTCGGGGGTGACCCCGGGTGGCAGCGTCACCAGCACGGTGAACGGTGCGGCGGTGGTGTCCGGGCCGCGGTTGGCGATGAAGGCGTGGATGGTGGTGGTGCCGCCGGGCGGGGCGGCGTCCGGGTCGAGCCGGACCACCTCCAGATCGGAGCGGGACGCTGCGGGGGCTGCCGTATCCACCGCCGGCCGGGGCTCGGGCCGCCGCAGCGCCCAGGACGGGCCGGCGGCCAGCGTCGCCACCGAACAGCCGGCCGCCACGGCCGCGACCAGCGAGGCCGCGCGGAATCCGCAGAGCCTGCCGCCCTGCCCGGACCCGCCCTGCCCGCGCCCGCCCTGGTTGGACCCGCCCCGCGCTGCCGAACGCCTGTACGTCATCGTCGTCCACCCTGCCCCTGTGCTCCGGCCGCCCGCGCCGTTGCGGGCCGCGTCCGCACCAGGGTGGCGGAGCCTGCGTCGGGGCCCGGTGCAACCCGCTCGGCGTCCGCTCGAACGGGGGAACGCGCGCACGGGAAGTCGGCGTGACCGACTTCCCGTGCGTGAAACGGGTGCTGACGACAGGTCAGGGGGCGAGGACCTGCCCCAGCCGGGTCGCGATGTGGTGCATCACCGGCACCAGCGAGGACGCGCCGGTCTGCTCCTCCAGGGCCCGGATGCGGGCCTCCGGGCCGGACACCGACAGGGCGGTGGGCGTCGGTGCGCCCGGTACGGCGAGCGCGATGCAGCGGACGCCGATCTCCTGCTCCTGGTCGTCGACCACGTAGCCGCGCTCGCGCGCCTCGGCGAGCTGGTGCAGCAGTTCCTGCGGATCGGTGACGGTGTACTCGGTGTGTGCGGGCAGCGGGTTGGGGCCCAGGATGGCGCGCGCCTCGTCCTCGGGGAGCTGGGCGAGCAGCGCTTTGCCGACGCCCGTGCAGTGCGGCTGCACCCGTCGGCCGACCTCGGTGAACATCCGCATCGAGCGCCGCGACTGCACCTGCCCGACGTACACCACCTCGCCGCCCTCCAGCACCGCCAGGTTGGCGGTCTCGCCGGTGGCCTCCATGAGTTCGGCCAAGTAGGGGCGGGCCCAGCTGCCGAGCAGCCGGCCGGCCGTCTCGCCGAGGCGGATCAGCCGCGGGCCGAGGGTGTAGCGACGCGCGGTGTCCTGGCGTACATAGCCCTGCTGGACGAGGGTACGAACCAGGCGGTGGATGGTCGGCATCGGCAGGCCGGAGCTGGCGGAGAGCTCGCTGAGGGTGGCCACGCCGCCGGAGTCGGCCAGCGCCTCCAGGAGTTGGAAGGCGCGCTCGACGGACTGCACACCGCCGGTCGCGCGGTCCGTGCTGGTCGTCGGTGCTGTGTCGGGGGTCGAAACCACCGGCGTTCCCTTCGCTGTCGGGGAGGAGTAGAGTCCCGGCGATCACATCAACAAACCGTTGAAATTCTGTATCGCGGAAACTAGTCTCCACCTTACAGAATCGAACTCGCCGACAGGCAGGTTCCGATCAAGGAAGTTCCCACCGGAGCTCCCTCCGTCAGGCTCAACCGCTTAGGAGTGTCCTGCCCATGGCTACAGAACAGGGACCCGTCGGCGCCTCCCCCGCTGCTCCGGTCGTCACTGTCGCCGGTCCGCGCGTTCACCGGGCGGAGGAGGTGCTCACTCCGGAGGCGATCGCCTTCGTCGTCGGCCTCCATCGCGCTTTCGAAGGGCGCCGACAGGAGCTCCTGGCCGGGCGGAAGGCCCGCCGGGCGGAGATCGCCAGGGCCGGCACGCTGGACTTCCTCCCCGACACCGCCGACGTCCGGGCCGGCGACTGGAAGGTCGCCGAAGCGCCCCGCGCCCTCCAGGACCGCCGGGTCGAGATCACCGGCCCCACCGACCGCAAGATGGTCATCAACGCCCTCAACTCCGGCGCGCGGATCTGGCTCGCCGACTTCGAGGACGCCACCTCCCCGACCTGGGAGAACGTGGTCAGCGGCCAGATCAACCTGATCGACGCCTTCGAGGGCCGGATCGACTTCACCACCCCCGCCGGAAAGGCGTACGCCCTCAAGCCCGCCGCCGAACTCGCCACCGTCGTGGTCCGCCCGCGCGGCTGGCACCTGGACGAGAACCACCTGCTCGTCGACGGCACCCCGGTCGCCGGAGCCTTCCTCGACTTCGGCCTGTACTTCTTCCACAACGCCGCCCGGCTGCTCGCCAAGGGCGCCGAGGACCCCAACTCCGGCCCGTACTTCTACCTGCCGAAGACCGAGAGCCACCTCGAAGCCCGGCTCTGGAACGACGTGTTCACCCACGCCCAGGCCGCGCTCGGCATCCCGTACGGCACCGTCCGCGCCACCGTGCTGATCGAGACCATCACCGCCGCGTTCGAGATGGACGAGATCCTCTACGAGCTGCGCGACCACGCGGCCGGCCTCAACGCCGGGCGCTGGGACTACCTGTTCTCGATCGTCAAGAACTTCCGCGACGCCGGCGAGCAGTACGTCCTGCCGGACCGCAACAGCGTCACCATGGCCTCGCCGTTCATGGCCGCCTACACCCGTCTGCTGGTGCAGACCTGCCACAAGCGCGGTGCCCACGCGATCGGCGGCATGGCCGCGTTCATCCCCAGCCGCAGGGACCCGGAGGTCAACGCCGCCGCCCTGGAGAAGGTCAAGGCGGACAAGGACCGCGAGGCCGGCAACGGCTTCGACGGCTCCTGGGTCGCCCACCCGGACCTGGTGCCGGTCGCCCGTGCCTCCTTCGACGCGGTGCTCGGCGAGCGCCCCCACCAGAAGGACGAGCCCGGGCCCTCCGAGCCGGTCACCGCGACCCAGCTGCTCGACATCGCCGGCGCCGGCGGCACCTGCACCCGCGCGGGGCTGCACAACGCCGTCCAGGTCGGCATCCGCTACATCGAGGCCTGGCTGCGCGGCCTCGGTGCGGTCGGCATCTTCAACATGATGGAGGACGCCGCCACCGCCGAGATCTCCCGCTCGCAGATCTGGCAGTGGATCCACAACGGCGTCGTCCTGTCCGACGCCGGCGAGAAGGCCACCGCGGACCTCGTCCGCGCCCTGGTCGCCGCGGAGTTGGCCGAACTCCTGGCCGAGCTGGGCGCGGACGCCTACGCCGGCGGCCGCTGGCGCGAGGCCGCCCAGCTCTTCGAACAGGTCGCCCTGGCCGAGGAGTTCGCGGACTTCCTGACCCTCCCCGCGCTTCCCCTGCTGGGCTGAGCCCCAATCTATCCGCCGGCGCCGCCGCTGCCGCCTGCCAGGCTGTAGCAGTCCCGTCGGCCCATTGCTCCGTTCCGTACGGCGACGATTCCACCTGTCCTCTCGTCGCCGTGCGGAACGGCCTTTTCCCGGTACCCGGTAAGGAGTTCAACCGTGCCCCGCATCTTCTTCAACGGCCAGGCCATGGTCGGCGGACCGTTTCACGCCAAGGTCGCCGACTCGCTGATCGGCCCGGCCCGGACGGCCCCCGGCTACCGCTTCTTCTCGATCGACGACGTCTGCCCGGGCCTGCTCGCCGATCCGGCGGTCGACACGGCCATCGAGGGCGAGCTCTACGAGATCACCCTGGAGCACCTGCGTGACGTCATCCTCCCCGGCGAGCCGCGGGAGTTGGAGCTCGGCGTCATCGAGCTCGACGACGGCTCCGCCTGCCTGTCGATGCTGCTCGCCCGGGGTGAGGTGGAGCGGGGGGTGCACCGCGAGATCACCCACCACGGCGGCTGGCGCGCCTACCTCGGCTCGCTCGGGCGCACCGCCTGAGACCGGGCGCGTAGCAGCGGACGCACCACAGCGGACGCATCACGGCGAACGGATCACGGCGAACGAATCACGACGAACAGATAACAGATGACAACTTTCGTCATCTGTTATCTGTTCGCTGTTATCCGTCACTCGTCACCCACCCCCGGGCACGCCGCAGCCCCGGACCCTCGCCGTGGGTCCGGGGCTGCGGTCCGCGCGCCGGTCGGGAAGGCCGGGTTGCGGAGTCCGGGTCACGCACCGTCCCTGGGCGGCCCGGAGTTCAGGGGTGGAGGAGCAGCGGCGGGGCGTCAGAGCGGCCGGGCGGCGAGCTCCTTGGCGGCGCGGGCGCAGGCGCGGGCGATCCGGTCCTCGTTGACGGTGGTCAGCTGGCCCTTCTCGACGACGGCGTTGCCGTTGACGAACAGCACGGCCAGCGGCGGCAGGGCGCCGAAGGTGAGGGCGGCGACCGGGTCGGCGATGGAGGAGTGCAGGACGCCGTCGATCTTCCACAGCGCCAGGTCGGCGAGCTTGCCGACCTCGATCGAGCCGATCTCGTCCTGGCGGCCGAGCACCCGGGCGCCGCCCATGGTGCCCAGCCGCAGCGCCTGGCGGCCGGTGAGGGCGGCCGGGGAGCCGTGCAGACGGTTGATCAGCAGGGCGTTGCGCAGCTCGGTGCCGAGTTCGCCGGACTCGTTGGAGGCGGTGCCGTCGACACCGAGGCCGACCGGGACGCCGGCCCTGAGCATGTCGGGGACGCGGGCGATCCCGGCGGCCAGCCGGGCGTTGGAGGAGGGGCAGTGGGCCACGCCGGTGCCGGTCTCGGCGAACTTGGCGATGTCGGAGTCGTTCATGTGGACGCAGTGCGCCATCCAGACGTCCTCGCCGAGCCAGCCGACGGACTCGAAGTAGTCGGTCGGGCCCATGCCGAACAGTTCCTTGCAGAACTGCTCCTCCTCGGCGGTCTCCGAGCCGTGGGTGTGCAGCCGGACGCCCTTGCGGCGGGCGAGTTCGGCGGACTGGCGGAGCAGGTCGGTGGAGACCGAGAACGGCGAGCAGGGCGCGATGGCGATGTGCAGCATCGAGCCGAAGGAGGAGTCGTGGTAGGTGTCCACGGCGGCCTCGGAGGCGGTGAGGATGTCGTCGAGCTCCTCGACCGCGTGGTCCGGCGGGAGGCCGCCGTCCTTCTTGCTGCGGTCCATGGAGCCGCGCAGCGCGGTGAACCGCAGGCCGAGCTCCTGGACGGCCTCGATGGAGGCGCCGAGGACGTCGCCGCCGTCCTTGGGGAAGACGTAGTGGTGGTCGGAGGCGGTGGTGCAGCCGGACTTGAGGAGGGCGGCGGCGGAGCCCTGGCTGGCGGCGTGGACGAGTTTCTCGTCGATCCGGGCCCAGGTCGGGTAGAGGGCGACGAGCCAGTCGAAGAGGATGTCGTCCTGGGCGAGGCCGCGGGTGATCCACTGGTAGAAGTGGTGGTGGGTGTTGACCAGGCCGGGGGTGATCAGGTGGCCCTCGCCGTTGATCCGGCGCACCACGTTGTCCAGCCACTGTGGGGCGGGTCCGTCGCCGACCGACTCGATCGTGTTGCCGAGGATGACCACGTGGCCGCGGGCGTACTCGGTGTCGTCGGCGTCGACGGTGGCGATCGCGACGTTCTCGATGACGATCCGCTGGTCGGCGGGTGGGGGCTGGACTGCCATGGTGTCACTCCTATGGGGGAGGGCCGGGAGGGGCGTGCGCCGCGCGGCGTGCACCCCTCCCGGGTCGGTCAGGACGGTGTCGCCGTCGGCACCGTCGCGCCGGAGGCCTGGCCGGTTCTGGTCCGGCGGGCGGCTCCGACGTGGTGGAAGAGCAGGTTGAGCAGGACGGCCATCACGCAGCCGGCCGAGATCCCGGAGTGCATCAGGGTCCGGACGGCCTCCGGGAAGGAGTCGTAGAAGGTCGGCACCGCGATGGGGATGATGCCGACGCCGAGTGACACGGACACCAGGATGGTGTTCGAGCTGGATTCCATCCCAGCCTCCGCGAGGGTGCGGATGCCACTCGCCGCGACGGTGCCGAAGAGCACGATCCCGGCGCCGCCCAGGACGGGCTGCGGTACCAGGGAGACGAGCGATCCGAGCACGGGGAAGAGCCCGAGCAGGATCAGGATGCCGCCGCCGGCCGCGACCACGAAGCGGCTGCGGATCTTGGTCAGCGCCACCAGCCCGATGTTCTGGGCGAAGGCACTGGCGGCGAAGCCGTTGAAGACGGGGCTGAGCGCGGTGGCCAGTCCGTCGGCCCGCAGGCCGGCGGCGAGCGTGGGTTCGTCGGCCTCGCGCTCGACGATCTTGCCCAGGGCGAGCATGTCGGCGGTGGACTCGGTCATGGCGACCACCATGACGATGCACATCGAGACGATCGCGGCGGCGTCGAAGACGGGCGCGCCGAAGTGGAACGGGGAGGGGAGCGCGAAGACCTTCGCGTCCTTGACCGCGCCGAAGTCGGCCAGGCCCAGCGGGAAGGCGATCAGGGTGCCGAGCGCCAGGCCGATGAGCAACGAGAGCTGCTGCCAGAAGCCGCGCAGCAGCCGGTTGCAGAGCACCACCGCGACGAGGGTGATCGCGGCGAGCCCGACGGCCCGCATGGAGCCGTATCCGGGGGCGCCCGGCGAGCCGCCGCGCGCCCAGTTGACCGCCACCGGAAGCAGGGACACCCCGATGAGGGTGATCACGGTGCCCTGGACGACCGGGGGGAAGAACCGGATGAGCTTGCAGAAGTACGGTGCCGCGAGGAAGCACAGGATCCCCGCGACGATCACCGCTCCGAAGATCACCGGGAGGGCGTCCTTCGGGCCCCCCGTTCTTTCGATGGAGCCCTTGGCTATGGCGATCATGGGCGCGACTCCCGCGAAGGAGACGCCGTTGACGAACGGCAGCCGCGCGCCGATCTTCCAGATGCCGAGGGTCTGGAGCAGGGTGGCCAGTCCGGCGGTGAACAGGCTGGCCGATATGAGCAGGGCGAGTTCGGCGGGGGAGAGCCCGACGCCGGCGCCGACGATGAGCGGGGGTGCGACGACTCCCGCGTACATCGCGGCGACGTGCTGGAGTCCGGTGGAGAAGAGCTTCACCGGGGGCAGCAACTCGTCCACGGGGTGGGTTCCGGGCCCGGACGGCTCACCGGGGAGGTGTGCCGACGTGCCGTCCGGGCCAGGGGTTCTTTCCGGGGTGGAACCGCCGTCTTTACTGCTGGTGTCGCTGGGTGCCATGTCGAGCCCCTCTTGTGCCCGTGACTCCCGGCGCGCCCGCGGCGCTGGAGCTGCCCCGAGGGCGGGACGGCGGTGCAGGAGTCCCTCGGGGCGCTTCTCCAGTGCCCCGGGCCGGCCGCCGCGAGGCAGACACGAACTCCGGTGGGTGGGGGTGGAGAAACTGGTGGAACGGGTGGCGCTGGTGGGGCAGATCGTGCTGGTGGGGCTGGTGGGGCTGGTGGGGCTGGTGGTGCGGGTACTGCGGCCCGCCCGGACGCGGCCGGCGTTCGGGGGCCGGCGGGTGCGGCGATTCCGGGCGGTGTCCATGGGGGTGGGGTGGGGCGGTCAGGCGACGGGGATGACCGGGACGACGCCCTCGCGGTGCACGGTGCCCTCGATGAGGCCGTACATCCGGTCGGCGGCGTAGTAGACCTCGTTGTCGTTCTTGAGGCCGAAGGGCTCCAGGTCGACGAGGAAGTGGTGCTTGTTGGGCAGCTCCAGGCGGACTTCGTCGACCTCGGCGCGGTTGTTGAGGACCCGGGTGCCCATCGAGTGCAGGGTCTGCTGCAGCGAGTAGGAGTAGGTCTCGGCGAAGGCCTCCAGCAGGTGCCGCCGCACGTGGGTGTAGGAGCGGTTCCAGTTGGGCTGGGCCTGGTCGTCCCGGCCGTCGTAGCCGTACTTCCAGCGAGCAGTGACCTGGGTGGCGAGGATGCGGTCGTACGCCTCTTGCAGGGTGGTGTACTTGTCCTTGATGTAGCCCCAGAACTCCGAGTTGGTGGAGTTCATGACGATGAGGTCCTTGAGGCCGGAGACGACCTGGACGGTCTCGCCGTCGTAGACGATCTCGGTGGTGCGGGTCTCCTGGCCGTTGCGGACGAAGGAGTGGCCGACCTCCTCCGAGCCGATGAAGCGGGCCGAGTTGTCCGGCGTCTTGATCCGGTCCCAGGCGTACTCCTCGATCCGGATCCGGGCGCTGTGCACGACGCCGCGCTCGGTGTCGTCGACGAAGTGGCGGGCCAGGATGATGCCGAAGGCCTCGGCCGACTCGATCCCGTGCTCCTTGGCGAAGGCGTACACGGTGTTCTTGGTGGTGTCGGTGGGGAGGCAGTTGGCGTTCGACCCGGTGAGGTGGACGTCCTCGAACTCGCCCCGGAGGGAGACCGAGACGTTCAGGTCCTTGATCTCGTGCCGGGTGGAGTCGCGGTAGACCCGCACGATGCGGTTCTCCGCCTTGCCGTACTGGTTCTGACCGAGCACGTGGGCCATGACGTGGCTCCTAGGGCTTCCAGGTCGGTCTACTAGCTTCCGCGGTAGACCGAGTATCCGAACGGGTTGAGCAGCAGCGGCACGTGGTAGTGGTGCTGCGCGGGCGCGACCGTGAAGACGATCGAGACCTCGGGGAAGAACGGCGGCTCCGCGGACTTGAGCGCGTGGTAGGCGCGGGTGTCGAAGAGCAGCCGGACGACCGAGCCCGCCTCCACGGCCGGCAGGTCCTTGGCCCGGCCGTCGGAGTCCGTGGCGGAGGTGCCGAGCACCTGCCAGCCACCCTCGGTGTGCAGTGCGAGCTCGACCGGGACGCCCTCGGCCGGGCGGCCGAGGCTGGTGTCGAGCACGTGGGTGGAGATGCCAGTCATGGGTGAAGTGACCTTACTGATGGCAGAGGTGATCATTCGTCAGCAGATTCTAACGATCCGTCAGGATCTGTCAGGGTTTGCCAGGGCCCGTCAGGATGCGTCGAGCAGGCGATTGAGCCGAATGTCGTTGATCTTGCGCAGTTCGCCCCGGACGATCTCCGCCTCGGTGGCGGCGTCGTTGGGGTGGCGCTCGCGCAGGGCGGCGAGCATGGTGGCCGCGGTGCGGCCGGTCGCGCAGATCAGGAACACGTGGCCGAACTTGGCCTCGTAGGCGGCGTTGGCCTCGTGCAGTTCGTCGAGGAGGGCTCGGTCCGCGCCCTGGATGCCGGCCTGCTCCCGCTGCGAGCTGGCGTCGCCGGTCTTGGGCTTGCCGATCCGGGCGTGGCCGGCCATCGCGTCGTGCAGGTCGGCGACCGTCAGCCCGGCCATGGCCGCCGCGTTGGCGGTGAGCAGGGACTCCCGGTCGGGCCAGGGCCTGGCCCGTGCGACGGCGGCGGCCCAGTGGGGGCTGGGGCAGACCTCCAGCAGAACGGCTTCCAGGTCCGCGGCGTCGGCCGCGGCCAGGGCGTCAAGGGTGTGGGGGTGGTTGGTCACGGGTGGACCTCCTGAAGAGTGGTGCCACCCGCACAAGCTAGATCCACCCCACCCGGCCGTCAACACTTTGTTGAACGGTTGGTGGTTACGTTTTGAACCGGCCGCCGTTGCCGGCGCGATTCGTGTGCGATTCGCCAAGTGCGCCCCGCCGGGGGCTGGTTCGGGCTGGCTGCGCCGGCGGGGTCCGTCCGTTCGGAAGGTTTCCGTCAGGAGGAAGTCCTGGCGGAAGTCCTGGCGGAAGTGCTGGAGGAATCGACCGGGGGATCGACCGGGGTCAGGAGGGCTTCGAGCCGTCCTGGCGGTTGAGGTAGTTGTACACCGTGAACCGGCTGACGCCGAGTGCTGAGGCGACCGTCTCGACCCCGTGGCGGACGGTGAAGGCGCCGCGCTCCTCCAGGAGGGCGACGACCCGCTGCTTCTCCCCGCGATCCAGCTCGGCCAGTGGGCGGCCGTCGAACTGGCGGGCCATCTCGGCCAGCAGCCGGTCCAGGGCACTGCTCAGGTGCGGCAGCCGGACGGCGAGCGCCGGGGCGCCCTCCCACTCCAGGACGACGTCCTCGGACTTCGCCTCGTCCAGTCGGACGGGCGTCGCGCCGACGGCGTCCAGCAGCGGCTTGATCGCCAGGGCGAGCGGGTGTTCCACGTGCTCGGTCACGGCGTACCGCCCTCCTCGCCGAGCACGCTGACCTGGACCGAGATCCGGGTCGCGCCCGCGGTCAGGGTTTCCCGGAGCAGCTTGGTCACCGCGGCGAGCACCTGGTCGGCCTCGCCCTCGGCGCCGGTCCCGAAGGGGCCGACCGAGACGGCCAGGCCGGCCTCGTCGACGACCTGGCGGGCCGCCGCGGCGTGCTCGGGGAACGTGTCCAGTTCGAACGGTTCTGTCGTGAACTCCACCATCAATCGCACGTGCTCACTGTAGCGAGCGCCGGTGCGGGCGGGCGGGGGCCGGTCGATCCGACGGCCGCGGTGCCGGCGGGAGGGGGTTTCCGGGTTCGCGTCCGGGCTTCTTCAACAAAATGTTGCGACGGTCTTGACACCTGCTCGCCGAGCCGGAGATGCTTCCACCAAGCAGAATCCCTCTTCCGGATCGTGGAAGTTGCGGATCTCGGAAGAGAGTGAGAGGTGAGTGACGTGACGGCCGCTTCCCGGCACAGCTTCACGGTCAACCTGTCGATCCTGTTCGGCGAACTGCCGCTGCTGGAGCGTCCCGCCGCGGCCGCCGCCGCCGGTTTCACCGCCGCCGAGCTGTGGTGGCCCTTCGGCGCCGAGCCCACCCCGTCCGAAGCCGAGCTGGACACCCTCCGCAAGGCCTTCGGCGACGCGGGCGTGCGGCTCACCGGCCTCAACTTCCTGGACGACCTCACCCTCGGGGCCCGCGGCACCGTCTCGGTGCCCTCCGAGAGGGACCGCTTCCGGGCCAACGTCCCGGTCGCCGCGGGGCTCGCCGCCTCGCTCGGCGCCAAGGCGCTCAACGCGCTGTACGGCAACCGGATCGAAGGCGTCGAGGCCGCCGAGCAGGACGCCCTCGCGCTGGAGAACCTGGTGCTCGCCGCCGGGGCCGCGCACGAGATCGGTGCGATCCTGCTGATCGAGGCCCTCAACACGGCGGAGTCCCCGGACTACCCGCTGGTCTCCGCGGCCGCCGCGGTCGAGGTGGTCGACAAGGTCAACGCCGCCACCGGCCTGGGCAACGCGAAGTTCCTCTGCGACCTGTACCACCTGGCCAGGAACGGCGAGGACCTGCCGGCCGTCATCGACGCCTACGCCGACCGGTTCGGCCACGTGCAGATCGCCGACAACCCGGGCCGCAACGAGCCCGGCACCGGCGGGCTGGACTTCGAGGACCTCTTCGCCCGGCTCACCGCCGCCGGCTACACCGGCCCGATCGGCCTGGAGTACCGGCCCTCCACCGGCGTCAGCGCCGACAGCTTCGGGTGGCTGCCGCGCGAGCACCGCGCCGCCGAGTAGCCGCCGAGTAGCCGCCGAGTAGGCGCCGAGTAGGCGGGCACCGCCGCCGCGTGAGCGGGCACGGCACCGCTGCTTAGGCGGGCCGCACGCCGCCGAGCAAGCCCGGCCCACCACCCTCCCCACCCCACGAACGACGTAAGGAACGACGCGATGAGCCGCAAGATCGCCTTCATCGGCCTCGGCATCATGGGCAGCCCGATGGCCGCCAACCTGGTCAAGGCCGGCCACCACGTCACCGGCTACAACCTCACCCAGCCGCAGATCGACGCCCTGGTCGCGGCCGGCGGCCACGGCGCCACCAGCATCGCGGACGCGGTGAAGGACGCCGAGGTCGTCATCACCATGGTTCCGGCGGACCCGCACGTCGAGCAGGCCGTCCTGGGAGAGGGCGGCGTGCTGGAGAACGTCAGGCCCGGCACCCTCGTGATCGACATGTCCTCGATCACCCCGCAGACCTCCCAGAAGGTCGAGGCGGCCGCCAAGGAGAAGGGCGTGCGCACCCTGGACGCCCCGGTCTCCGGTGGCGAGGCCGGTGCCGTCGAGGCGGTGCTGTCGATCATGGTCGGCGGTGCCGCCGAGGACTTCGCCGAGGCCAAGCCGCTGTTCGACGTCCTGGGCACCACGGTCATCCACGTCGGCCCGTCCGGCGCCGGCCAGACCGTCAAGGCCGCCAACCAGCTGATCGTCGCCGTCAACATCCAGGTGCTCGCCGAGGCCGTGGTGTTCCTGGAGAACGCCGGCGTCGACCTGCCCGCCGCGCTGGACGTGCTCGGCGGCGGCCTGGCCGGTTCGACCGTGCTGAACCGCAAGAAGGCGAACATGGTCGGCCGCGAGTTCGCCCCCGGCTTCCGGATCGACCTGCACCACAAGGACATGGGCATCGTCACCGACGCCGCCCGCGCCGTGGGCGCCGCGCTGCCGGTCGGCGCCGTGGTGGCCCAGTTGGTCGCCTCCGCCCGCGCCAACGGCGACGGCTCGCTCGACCACTCGGCGCTGCTGCGCGGCGTCGAGCGCCTCTCGGGCCGCGAGGTCAAGTAGGCCCCGGGGCTCCTCGGGCCTTCGTGAACTCCTCCTGGTGGCGTGTACCTCATCCGGTCGTGCCCGCGCCACCAGGAGGCCAGACCCGACCGGCGGGCGGGCCGGGGCTCATCCGCCCGCCCGCCGGTCGATCCAGCCGGTGATGCGTACCTCCCCTGTCGGGGGCACTTCGGTCGTGCCGGTACGCCTCGCCTGGCCCCCTCCCCGCCGAGGGGAGCCTCTCGTACGTCGGAAGCGGGACGAGGGGAACGGCGGGGAGGGGGTCGCACCTCCCGACGGGAGTCGCACCCTCCCGGCGGGAGGCGCATCTCCTGACCGGGGGCGTATCTCCCGAGTCTCCCGAGCGGGGACGTTTCCCCTGACGGGGGGTCGCACCCCAGGTGCACCCGGGCCCATGCTTGGCACAGGCTGTCGAAACATCGCCAGACCCCGTACGGAAGTGAGGACCGCACCATGCCCGTCACCCCCCACCAGGGCCATGTGGTCGTAGCTCCCGACAAGTTCAAGGGCACCCTGGAGGGCGCCGAGGTCGCCGCCCGGATCGCCGCCGGCGTCCGGCGCGCCGCGCCCGGTGTCGAGGTGCGCGAACTGCCCGTCGCCGACGGCGGCGAGGGCACCCTGGCCGCCGCGCTCGCGGCCGGCTTCACCCGCGTCCCGGCCAAGGTGGCCGGCCCGACCGGCCTGCCGGTGGACGCCGCGCTGGCCGTGCGGGAGGACACCGCCGTGGTCGAGCTGGCGCAGTCCTCCGGTCTCGCCCGGCTCCCCGGCGGCCGCACCGCCCCGCTCGCGGCCGGTTCCTACGGTGTCGGCCAGCTGATCGGCCGGGCCGTGGCGCTCGGCGCCAAACGGATCGTGCTCGGCCTCGGCGGCAGCGCCTGCACCGACGGCGGCGCGGGCATGGTCCAGGCCCTCGGGGCCCGCCTGTACGACGCCGAGGGCGCCGAACTGCCCCCCGGCGGAGCCGCGTTGCGCAGGCTCGACCGGATCGAGCCCGGCCCGCTGGCCGACGTGCTGGCCGGCGTCGAGGTCGTCGTGGCCTGCGACGTGGACAACCCGCTGCTCGGCCCGCGCGGCGCCACCGCCGTCTACGGCCCGCAGAAGGGCGCCGACGGCGACGACCTGGTGATCCTGGAGGAGGGCCTGACCCGCTTCGCCGACCAGGTCGCCCTGGCCACCGGACGGGACGTGCGCGACGCCCCCGGCGCCGGGGCCGCCGGCGGGGTGGGCTTCGCCGCCCTCGCGCTGCTCGGCGCCACCATGCGACCCGGTATCGAGCTGCTGCTCGAACTGCTGGGTTTCGACGAGGCCGTGCGTGGGGCACGCCTCGTCGTGACCGGCGAGGGCTGTCTGGACGCGCAGACGCTCCACGGCAAGGCCCCCGCCGGCGTTGCCGCGGCGGCCGCCCGGGCGGGGGTTCGGGTAGCTGCCGTGGCGGGGCGGCTGGAGCTGTCCGAGCCCGAGTGGCGGGCGGCCGGGTTCACCGCCGCGATCGCCCTCACCGACCTCGCCGAGCGGCCGGGGGACAGCATGACCAAGGCCGGCGAGCTGGCCGAGGTCGCGGGGGAGCGGCTGGCGGGCGAGCTGTTGTCCGGCTGATCCCTCGGGCCGATCCGCCGTACCCGGTCCCGCATGCCGATCGGTCGGGCGGGTCCCCCGTGCGTTTCCCTCGCACGTTCCTCCATTGACGTTTTGTTGAAGGCGGGCCTAGGCTCCCGGCAATCCTTCGCTTCCCCTCCCGCTTCCCCTCCCGGTTCCTGCCCGGCGCCCACCCCCAACTTCCAGGTTTCGGAGGTCTCCCATGCCTTTCAGCCAGCCAGCGGTGATCCGCTCCCGACGGGTGGTCCTGCCCGACGGTGAGCGCCCCGCCGACGTGCTGATCCGGGACGGGAAGATCGAGCAGGTCGCCGCGTACGGCTCGCTCCTCGCGGGCGACCGACCCGACGGCGACGGCGGCCTCGCCGACCTCGGCGACACCGCCCTGCTGCCCGGCCTGGTCGACACCCACGTGCACGTCAACGAGCCCGGCCGCACCGAGTGGGAGGGCTTCGCCACCGCAACCCGGGCCGCCGCGGCCGGCGGCGTCACCACGATCATCGACATGCCGCTCAACTCCGTCCCGCCCACCACCACGCTGGACGGCCTGGCCGCCAAGCGGAAGGCCGCGGACGGCCAGGCCTGGGTCGACCTCGGTTTCTGGGGCGGCGCCGTCCCCGGCAACGTCCCGGACCTCGCACCGCTGCACGAGGCCGGCGTGTTCGGCTTCAAGAGCTTCCTCGCCCCCTCCGGCGTCGACGAGTTCCCGCACGTCGAGGCCGCGGACCTGGAGGCCGCGCTGGCCGAGCAGGCCCGGCTCGGGGCGCTGGCGATCATCCACGCCGAGGACCCGGCCGTGCTGGCCGCCGCCCCGCAGCAACCCGGCGTCCACTACCGCGACTTCCTCGCCTCCCGCCCCGCCGACGCGGAGACCGCCGCCGTCGCCGTCCTGCTCGACACCGCCCGGCGCACCGGCGCCCGCGTCCACATCCTGCACGTCTCCTCCGCCGCCGTGCTGCCGCTGCTGCGCCAGGCCCGCGAGGACGGCGTCCAGGTCACCGCCGAGACCTGCCCGCACTACCTGACCCTGGCGGCCGAGCAGGTGCCGGACGGCGACACCGCCTTCAAGTGCTGCCCGCCGATCCGCGACGAGACCAACCGCGACCTGCTCTGGCAGGCCCTGGCGGACGGCGAGTTCATCGCCGTCGTCTCCGACCACTCGCCCTCCACCCCCGACCTCAAGCTGCTGCCCGAGTACGGCGGCAGCGGTGACTTCGCGGCCGCCTGGGGCGGCATCGCCTCCCTGCAACTGGGCCTGCCGGCGATCTGGACCGAGGCCCGCCGCCGCGGCCACGGCCTCGCCGACGTGGTCCGCTGGATGTCCGCCGGACCGGCCGAACTCGCCGGCCTCACCGGGGTCAAGGGCGCCATCGCGGCGGGCTGCGACGCCGACCTGGTCGCCTTCGACCCCGACGGCGAATTCGCCGTCCACCCCCGCGAGTTGCACCACCGCAACCCCGTGACCCCGTACGCGGGCCGGACGCTGACCGGCGCGGTCCGCACCACCTGGCTGCGCGGCCGCGCGGTGGACGTCTCGGCCGAGCCCTTCGGCCGCCCGCTCACCCGGCCCGCCGCCGCCCCCACCACCCCGTCCGATCGCCCGTCCTGAGGAGACTTCGTGACCACTGCCGACACCCCGAGCGCTCCCTTCACCGAGCTGGTCAACCTGGCCTCGCGGCTGCTCGGCGCGGGCGTCGTCGCCACCAACGAGGACACCTTCGCCGACGCCGAGAACCTCCTGGTCGCCAAGCCCGCCGAGTTCCGCCCGCACACCTTCGGCCACAAGGGCCAGATCATGGACGGCTGGGAGTCCAAGCGCCGCCGCGGCGTCTCCGCCGACCAGCCCCACCCCACCGACCAGGACCACGACTGGGCGATCGTCCGGCTCGGCGCCGGCGGTGTGGTCCGCGGCCTGGTCGTGGACACCGCCCACTTCACCGGCAACTACCCGGAGAGCGCCTCCGTCGAGGCCGCCTCCGTGCCCGGCCACCCCTCGCCCGAGGAAGTCGCGGACGCCGAGTGGACCACGCTGGTGCCGCGCACCCCGCTCCAGGGCGACACCGCCCACGAGTTCGCCGTCGAGGACGCCAACCGCTACACCCACATCCGCCTCAACATCTTCCCGGACGGCGGCGTCGCCCGGCTGCGCGTCCACGGCGAGGTGCTGCCCGACCCGCGCGAACTGGACGGCCTCACCTTCGACCTGGCCGCCCAGGAGTACGGCGGCGTGGCCGAGGCGGCGTCCGACCGCTACTTCTCCTCCCCGCACAACCTGAACGCTCCCGGCCGCGCCTCCGTCATGGGCGAGGGCTGGGAGACCCGGCGTCGGCGCGACAAGGCCAACGACTGGGTGCAGATCGCCCTGGCCGGGGGCGGTGAGGCCCTGGCCGCCGAGGTGGACACCACCCACTTCGTCGCCAATGCCCCCGGCTGGGCCGACCTCGTCGGCTTCGACGCCTCGACCGGGGCGGACCCGGCCGACGGCGAATGGTTCGAGATCCTGCCCCGCACCCGCCTGCAGCCCGACACCCGGCACCGCTTCCGGCTCGACGCCGGCCGCCCGGTGACCCACGTGCGCATCAACGTCCACCCGGACGGCGGCCTCGCCCGCCTCCGGCTCACCGGCCGCCTCACCGAGGCCGGCCGTGCGGCCCTCGCACTGCGCTGGTTCAACGCCGTCCCGGCCGCCGAGGCCGCCGCGGCCCTCACCGAGGCCGGCCTGACCGCCGACGAGGCCGCCGCGCTGACCGCCGCCCGCCCGCTGGCGGACCAGGCCGCGGCCGCCGGCGCCGTCGCCGCGCTCCGGCCCGCCGACGGACCCGACGGCGAGCACTCCTCCCGCCGCCGCTCGGCGGTGTGGCGCCTGCTGGCCGCCTGACGCCCGTTCGGCGATCCGGCGGAGCCCTGTGCCGCAACCTGACGCTACGTCATTTCACTCTCCACGCACTGCTTTTATCGACACCTGAAGGACCCTCCATGTCCAAGATCCTGACCACGGAGTCCGGCGCCCCGGTCGCCGACAACCAGAACTCGGCCTCGGCCGGCGAGTACGGCCCGCTGCTGATCCAGGACCAGCAGCTGCTGGAGAAGCTGGCCCGCTTCAACCGCGAGCGCATCCCGGAGCGCGTCGTGCACGCCCGCGGCTCCGGCGCGTACGGCTACTTCGAGGTCACCGACGAGGTGTCGCAGTACACCCGCGCGGACTTCCTCGCCGAGGTCGGCAAGCGCACCGAGGTCTTCCTGCGGTTCTCCACCGTGGCCGGCAACCTGGGCTCCAGCGACGCGGTGCGCGACCCGCGCGGCTTCGCGCTGAAGTTCTACACCGCGCAGGGCAATTACGACCTGGTCGGCAACAACACCCCGGTGTTCTTCATCAAGGACCCGCTCAAGTTCCCCGACTTCATCCACTCGCAGAAGCGCGACCCGTACACCGGCGTGCAGGAGGCGGACAACGTCTGGGACTTCTGGGCCCACTCGCCCGCCTCGACCCACCAGATCACCTGGCTGTTCGGCGACCGCGGCATCCCGGCCTCCTACCGCCACATGAACGGCTACGGCTCGCACACCTACCAGTGGGTCAGCGCCGAGGGCGACGCCTACTGGGTCAAGTACCACTTCAAGACCAACCAGGGCATCCGCTCGCTGGACGGCGACCAGTCCGCCGAGGTGCTCGGTGCCGACGCCGACTCGCACCAGCGCGACCTGCACCAGGCCATCGAGCGCGGCGTGTTCCCGTCCTGGACCCTCTACGTCCAGCTGATGCCGGTGGCCGAGGCCGCGGACTACCGCTTCAACCCGTTCGACCTCACCAAGGTGTGGCCGCACGCCGACTACCCGCTGGTCAAGGTCGGCCGCCTGGTGCTCAACAGGAACCCGGAGAACGTCTTCGCCGACGTCGAGCAGTCCGCGTTCTCGCCGAACAACTTCGTGCCCGGCATCGGCCCCTCCCCGGACAAGATGCTCCAGGGCCGCCTGTTCGCCTACGCCGACGCCCAGCGCTACCGCCTCGGCGTCAACCACACCCAGCTGCCGGTGAACGCCCCGCGCGCCACCGAGGCGGACAACTACGGCCGCGACGGCCTCCACGCCGTCAACAAGTCCGGCCGCGGCAAGAACTACGAGCCCAACTCGTACGACGGCCCCGCCCAGACCGACACCGCGCTCGCCGCGCCGGTCCGGCTGGACGGCTACACGGGCACCTACACCACGCCGGCCCACACCAAGGACGACGACTTCTTCCAGGCCGGCGAACTGTACCGGCTGATGTCCGCGGGCGAGAGGACCCGGCTGATCGACAACATCGCGGGCTTCCTCGCCCAGGTGAGCCGCGACGACGTGGTCGAGAAGAACCTCGCCCACTTCCATGCCGCGGACGAGGAGTACGGCGCCCGCCTGGAGGCGGCCGTCGCCAAGCTGCGGGCGGGCGACGAGGGCTGAGCCGCCCCGCTATGGCGCGCCTCGTGCAACGAGGGCTGGGCCACCCTGCCGTGGCGCGCCTCGCGTGACGCCCCGCTGACCGACTGACCCGCCCCCACCGGCCGCCGGGGCCCCGCAACCCGGCGGCCGCGGGACGGGCTCCTCCCCCCGGGGCAGTGGGGGAGGGGTCCGTCGTGCTGTCCTCCACTACCGTTCCTCCAGGCGATCGGTGGGTGCTCCACGGAATGTTCACGGATATTCACGGACGGCAGTCGCCGGGCCCGCCGGGTCGATAGGCTGGAGGGCGCCCGCGGTCGCTCCGTGGGGGGACATCGGAAGGGGACGACATGTCGACACCAGCCCCGGGTCGCCACGCCGCGCTGGACCAGGGCCTCGCCGGCCCGTTCACCTCCCTGCAGCACGCCCTCAGACTGCTGGAGGCCGTCGACCGGCACCCTGACGGTGCCACCCTGGTCGCCCTCGCGCGGGAGACCTCGCTCGGCCTGCCGACCGTCCGGCAGCTCGCGGAGATCCTGGAGATCGAGGGCTACCTCCAGTGTCAGGACGGCGGTTGGGTGCTCGGCGGTACCTTCGCCCTGCTCGGCCAGCACAACCGGGAGCAGCTGGTGAAGGCCCGGCTGAACCGCAAACTCGCCGAGCTGCGGGACGAGTTGGGCGCGGCCGTGTACTTCACCCGCTACCACGACGGCGAGTTGTCGGTGGAGGCGGTGTCCGCGGCCGAGTACGCTCCGGCCGTGCAGGAGTGGGTGGACTTCCGGGCCACCGCGCACGCCAGCGCGATCGGCAAGTGCCTGCTCGGCCAGCTCGACGCGGACGCCCGCTGGGACCACCTCTCCCGCCACCCGGTGGCCCGGCTCACCTCCCGGACCGTCACCGACGCCGACCAGCTGATGCACCGGCTGGAGCGGCAGCCGGCCACCGTGCCGGTGCTGGACATCCAGGAGTACGCGCTCGGCACGGTGTGCGCGGCCGTCCCGATCACGGCGGGCAGCACGGTCGGCTGCCTGGCCACGTCGATGCCGGTGGACAACGTGCACAAGCTGAAGGCCGCCGCCGAACTGCTGGCGGCCAGGGCGGCACCGCTGATGCTGGCGATGGCGGTCTGACGGCCGGTCGCTCCCGTGGGCCCCGCCGGATCCGAGTGATCCGGCGGGGCTCGCGTGTTTGTCCGCGGGCGTGTTGGTTCACAGGCGCGCTGGTTCGCAGGCGTGTTCGTTCACGGGCGCGTCCGTTCGCAAGCGTTTCCGGTGACGGCCCCGGAGTGCGTCACTTATTAGACTCGATGTCGATAAGAGTCGCCGAACCCCTTGTCCCGGCCGCTACCCGCGAGTACGTTTCCCTGAGTCGAGCCGCCGCCCCGAGGTCAGGAGGGCCTGCCGTGCCCCGCTCAACCCCCGTACCCGCCCTTGCCGTCCCCGCCGCGCGCGTCCACGACAGCCTCGTCCTCGAACCCCGGGACGTCCGCTTCGACTGGGACCGGCTGCCGCTGCACTGGATTCCTGACGAGCCGATGGCCACCCACGTCATCAACGTGCTGCACCTGCTGCTGCCCGAGGGCGAGCGCTGGTTCGTCAAGGTCTTCAAGGAGGCGCTGCCGCTCATCCGCGACGAGCAACTGCGCGAGGAGGTCCTCGGGTTCATCGGCCAGGAGGCCATCCACGCCGAGGCGCACCAGGAGGTCCTCGACCACCTGCTCGGCCAGGGGCTCGACCCGCGTCCGTACGTCCGGCAGATCGCCTGGCTGTTCCAGCGCGTCCTCGGTGACAAGCCCGGGCTCAGCCCCGCGCGGCGACGCGAGAACCTCATCGAGCGGGTCGCCTTCGTGGCGGCGATCGAGCACTTCACCGCCTTCCTCGGCAACTGGGCGCTCAACTCCCCTGGCCTGGACCGCGCCAAGGCCGACCCGACGATGCTCGACCTGCTGCGCTGGCACGGCGCCGAGGAGGTCGAACACCGCAGTGTCGCCTTCGACCTGATGGTCCACCTCGACCCCGGCTACCTGCGCCGGGTCCGCGGCATGGCGGTCTCCGGGCCGCTGCTCGTCCACCTCTGGGTGCGCGGCGCCCGCTTCCTGCTCGCCGCCGACCCCACCCTCGGCGGACGGCTCAAGCCCACCTGGCGCGAGGCCGGCAAGATCGCCAAGCGCGGCCTGCTGCCCGATCCGCTCCGGTCGATCCGCTCCGGCCTGCGCTACCTGCGGCCCGGCTACCACCCCACCCAGGAGGGCTCCTCCAGCCAGGCCCTCGGCTACCTCGCCGCCTCCCCGGCCGCCCGCGCGGCGGCAGGGGGCCACTGACAGAGTTCAGGCGACAGATTTCAGATAACAGATAACAGAAAACGTTATCTGTTATCTGAAATCTGAACTCTGAAACCTGTCACCCGTCGCCCGCGCCCCCTCCCAGACGCCAAGGACCGCCGGATGGACCTGCTCAACCCGCCCCCCGACCTCTACGGCCGCCCCCGCGCCGACGCGTTCATGCGCCGGCTCACCGCCTTCGGCGACCGCTACACCCCGGCCCTCGGCAGCCCCCTGCTGCGCCGCAACCCCCGCCGCCCGCTCAGCCGCCCCACCCCGCCGCTCCAGCTGGTCGTCGCCGCCCGCCGCCAACTCGCCTCCGACGTCGTCGAATTGCGACTCGCCGACCCCTCCGGCGGACCGCTCCCCGACTGGCAGCCCGGCGCCCACCTGCGCCTCGCCCTGCCCTCCGGCCGCGAACGCCACTACTCGCTCTGCGGCGACCCCGCCGACCGCGCCGCCTACCGGATCGCCATACGGCGACTGCCCGAGGGCGGCGGCGGCTCCGTCGAGATCCACGACACCCTGCACTCCGGTAGCCGCCTCACCGCCCGCCGCCCGCGCAACGGCTTCGCCTTCTGCGCCGAGCCCGCCGTCCTGCTGCTCGCCGGCGGCATCGGCATCACCCCGCTGCTCCCGATGGCCCGCGAGGCGCAGCGGCACGGCCTGGACTGGCGCCTGGTGCACGTCGGCCGCAGCGCCGACACCCTCCCGTACGCGGACGAGCTGCGCGCCCTCGACCCGTGCCGGGTGGTGCTGCGCACCGACGACGAGCACGGCGTGCCGACCGGCGCCGACCTGCTCGCCCACGCCCCGCACGGCGCCGCCGTCTACTGCTGCGGCCCGGCCCCGATGCTCACCGCCGTGCAGCGCGCCCTGGACGAATCCCCGTCCACCGCCCTGCACTTCGAGCGCTTCGGTGCCGCCCCGGTCGTCGGCGGCGAGCCCTTCGCCCTGCGCCTGGGCGTCGACGGCCCGGCGCTGGACGTCCCCGCCGACCGCTCTGCCCTGGACGTGCTGCGCGAAGCCCGCCCCGACCTCCCGTACTCCTGTCACCAGGGCTTCTGCGGCACCTGCGAGGTCCGCCTGCTGGCCGGTACGCCCGAGCACCGGGACCGCCGGCTCACCCCCGAGCAGCGTGCCGCCGGCGCCGTGCTGCCCTGCGTCTCCCGGGCCGCCGAGGGCGAGACCCTGGTGCTCGACCTGTAGCGTGCTCGACCTGTAGAAGGAGCCCCGATGGCGAACCCCCCGACCTTCCCCTACGACGAGCGCGACCTCGCCCGCTTCCGCGAGACCCAGCAACTCGCCTACGACTGCGCCGAACAGGTCGCCGCCTGGATCGAACCGGGCGTCACCGAGCGCCAGGCCACCGCCGAACTGCGCCGCCGCCTGGTCGCCGCCGGGGTGCAGGACTTCTTCCACGTCCCGTTCGCCTGGTTCGGCGACCGCACGGCCTTCCGGCACTTCCACACCCCGCTCCAGTTCTTCGCCGGCAACCGCCGCCTGGAGGAGGGCATGCCGTACGTCCTGGACTGCGCGCCCATCGTCGACGGCTACACCGCCGACATCGGCTACGGCGGCAAGGTCGGTGAGAACCGGGTCTGGGACCGCCTGGCCGCCGACCTCCAGGTGTACCGCGAGCTGATCCTCGCCGAGGTGCGCGCCCGCCGTCCGCTCGACGAGGTGTACGCGGCCGTGGACGCGCAGATCGTCGCGCACGGCTACGACAACCGCCACCAGGTCTACCCGGGCCGGGTGATCGGCCATCAGGTCACCCGCACCACCGTGCGCGGCCCGGCCGGGGTCAACGTCCTCGGCTTCGGCGTGCGCACCCTGCAGACCCTCGGGCGCGAGCTGATCTCCGAGCGCCTGCAAGGCCGTTCACCGCTCTGGGCGGACGGCCGGTCGTCCCGGCACGCGCCCACCCCGGGCCTGTGGGCGGTCGAGCCGCACATCGGCTTCCGCGGCGTGGGCATCAAGTTCGAGGAACTGCTGGTGGTCACCGAGGACGACGCCCACTGGCTCGACGACGACCTGCCGCACGTCCGCCGCTGGACGGCGGGCGCCGCCCACGACGTTGCCCTGGAGGCCGCCCGATGACCACCCCCGCCGCAGACGCCCCGAAGGCCGCAGCTGCCCCGAAGGCGCCGGCCGCCCCGCCCGTGCGCCGCCGCACCGTGCACTCCGACGGCCTCCCGCTCGCCGTCTTCGAACAGGGCGACCCGGCCGCCCCCACCGTCCTCCTGGTGCACGGCTACCCGGACACCCACGCGGTCTGGGACGACGTCGCCGCCGACCTCGCCCGCGACCACCACGTGGTCCGCTACGACGTGCGCGGCGCCGGCGAGTCCGGAGTACCCGCCACCCGGGACGGCTACCGGCTGGAGCACCTGGCCGCCGACCTGTTCGCGGTCGCCGACGCCGTCAGCCCCGACCGCCCGGTGCACGTGGTCGCCCACGACTGGGGCTCGCTGCAGTCCTGGGAGGCCGTCACCGAGCCCGGCTCCGAGCGGCGGATCGCCTCGTACACCACCATGTCCGGCCCCTGCCTGGACCACATGGGGTACTGGCTGCGCCACCGGATGCGCCGGCCCACCCCGCGCCACCTGCGCCAACTCCTCCACCAGGGCCTGCACTCCTGGTACATCACGGCCTTCCACCTGCCCTTCCTCGCCCCCGGCGTGTGGCGCCTGGGCCTGGCCCGGGCCTGGCCGCGGGTGCTGCGCGACCTGGAGCAGGTCACCCCGCGGCCCGACCACCCGCAGCCCGGCCTGCGCCGCGACGCCGTCCGCGGCATCGAGCTGTACCGGGCCAACTTCCGCCCCACGCTGCGCAGTCCGCGCGAGCGGCCGACGCAGGTGCCGGTCCAGCTGATCACCCTCACCCGGGACCGCTACGTCGCCCCGTTCCTCTCCGAGGGGCTGGAGCGCTGGGTGCCCGAGCTGACCCGACGGACGCTGCACGCCGGCCACTGGTCGGCGCTGCTGGAGAAGGGAGCCACCGTGGCCGAGATGGTCCGCGAGTTCACCACCCGCATCGAGACCGGGGCCGCCGAGCCGGCCCGGGAGCAGGGCGACGGCCGGCTGGTCGTCGTCACCGGCGGCGGCAGCGGCATCGGCCGGGCCACCGCGCTCGCCTTCGCCGAGGACGGCGCCCGCGTCGTGGTCTGCGACCTCGACCTCGCCGCCGCCGAGCGCACCGCCGAACTCGCCTCGCTGCTCGGCCCGCAGGCACACGCCTACCGGGTGGACGTCGCCGACGGCGCGGCGGTGGACGCCTTCGCCCAGACGGTCGCGGAGGAGCACGGGGTGCCCGACGTGGTGGTCAACAACGCCGGCATCGGCCACTCCGGGACGTTCCTGCAGACCACCGAGAAGGAGTGGCAGCGCGTCCTGGACGTCAACCTCTGGGGCGTCATCCACGGCTGCCGCGCCTTCGGCACGCTGATGGCCGACCGCGGCCAAGGCGGTCACCTGGTCAACGTCTCCTCGGCCGCGGCCTACCTGCCGTCCAAGGCGCTCACCGCGTACGCGACCAGCAAGGCCGCGGTGTTCATGCTCTCGGACTGCCTGCGCGCCGAACTCGCCGGGCACGGCATCGGCGTCTCCACCATCTGCCCGGGCATCGTCAACACCAACATCACCCGCACCTCCACCTTCTCCGCGACCACCGCCGACCAGCAGGCCGCCAAGCAGGCCCGCGCCGCCAGGCTCTACGCCCGCCGCGGCTTCCCCCCGGAGAAGGTCGCCACCGCCATCCTCACCGCCGTCCGCACCGGCAAGCCGGTCGTCCCCGTCACCCCCGAGGCCAAGGCCGCCCGCTTCCTCTCCCGCCTCAGCCCCGGCCTCCTGCGCCTGGCAGCCCGCCTCAACGTCACCTGAGCGGCCCCTGCGGGCCTGCGGTATCGGCAACACTTGCTCCCGTATATCGCAGGCCCGCTTCGCTCCGGGAGGTTGACCCGAGGGCCCCGTCGGGCCTGTGAGAGCATCGAGGCCCATGGAGATGACAACGGCTCTGTGGTCCTTCGCCCTCGTCGTGGGGCTGCTCACGCTCACACCCGGGCTCGATACCGCGCTGGTGCTGCGCACGTCCGCGCTCGGGCGGCGGCGTCAGGCGTGGGGGGTGGTGCTGGGGATCCAGACCGGGACGCTGGTCTGGGGGACGCTGACCTCTGCCGGGGTGACGGCGCTGCTGACCGCCTCGCAGGTGGCGTACGAGGTGCTGCGCTGGGGCGGGGCCGCGTACCTGGTGTGGATGGGCGTCGGCATGCTGCGCAGCCGGGGCGGGGAGGCGGCGGCCGAGGAGGAGCCGGCCGAGGGCGGCTTCGGGTACGGCTGGCGGCGCGGCACGCTGACCAATCTGCTGAACCCCAAGGTCGGGGTGTTCTACGTGGCCGTGCTGCCGCAGTTCATCCCCGCTGGGGCCCCGCACTTCGCCGCCGGGGTGGCGCTCACCTGCGTCCACGTGGTGGAGGGCGTGCTGTGGTCGGCGGTCCTGGTCGGTTTCGCCCAGGCGCTGCGCGGCTGGTTGCGCCGCCCGGCTGCCCGGAGGCTGATGGACCGGGTGACCGGCGCGGTGGTGGTGGGCTTCGGCGTGAAGCTGGCGCTGAGCGACTGACCGCCGGCCTCAGGCGGCGTGCGTCCGTCGCGTGCGTCGTGCCTGTCGCGCCGCCCGGGGCTCCTCGGGGGTGGCCGGTGCCTCGTGGTGGATCGGGCCGTCCCCGGCGTTGAGCGGCAGGCAGCTGCCGCCGCGCCGGTGGGCGATGATCTCGGCGGCGACGGACACGGCCGTCTCCTCGGGGGTGCGGGCGCCGAGGTCGAGGCCGATGGGGGAGCGCAGCCGGCCGATCTCGGCCTCGGTGAGCCCGACCTCGCGCAGCCGCGCCTCGCGGTCGCGGTGGGTGCGGCGCGAGCCCATCGCGCCGACGTAGCCGACCGGCAGCCGCAGGGCGCGTTCCAGCAGCGGGATGTCGAACTTGGCGTCATGGGTGAGCACGCAGAGCACGGTGCGCCCGTCGATCCGGTCGAGCTGGGAGTCGAGGTAGCGGTGCGGCCAGTCGACGACGACCTCGTCGGCCTCGGGGAAGCGCTGCTTCGTGGCGAAGACGGGCCGGGCGTCGCAGACGGTGACGCGGTAGCCGAGGAAGCGGCCGATCCGGACGACGGCGGCGGCGAAGTCGATGGCGCCGAAGACGAGCATCCGCGGTGCGGGCACGTAGGACTCGACGAAGCAGGTGACGGTGCCCTGGTCGCGGTCGTCGCAGGGGCGTCCGTCGAGGCCGAGCACGATCCGGCCGGTGCGTCCGGCGTCGAGCATGGCCCGGGCCTCGGTGACGATCGCCTGTTCCAGCGCGGTCAGGAGGTGTCGCGCGGGGCGCGTCGCCGCAGGGGCGGCGGCGGGCGACGGCTGGGCCGTCGAGGAGGTGGGGGGGAAGGCGGGGGAGAGGGCGCCGTGGTGGGTGTCGGCGGTGACGGCGACGGTGGCGCCGACGAGTCCGTCGGGCCCGGCGATCACCCGGGCGAGCGCGACCGGGGTGCCGGAGGCGATGTAGGCGATGCCGGCGTCGAGTCCGTCGTCGGCCCCGGGCCGGATCGGCTGGACGAACACGTCGAGGACGCCGCCGCAGGTCAGGCCGACGGCGAAGGCGTCCTCGTCGCTGTAGCCGAACCGCTCCAGCACGGGTTCGCCGGACTCGATGGCGGCCTGGCACAGCTCGTAGACGGCGCCCTCGACGCAGCCCCCGGAGACGCTGCCGATCGCCTCGCCGGCCGCGTCGACGGCCAGGGCCGCCCCTGGGTCGCGGGGCGCGCTGCCGGAGACGCCGACGACGGTGGCCACGGCGAAGGAGCGCCCGGCCGCGTGCCAGGCCTGCAACTGCTCGGCGATGTCCTGCATGTCGGGGAGCTCCTTACACAAGCGAGGGTAGACGGGAGGTGCCGCCGTACGGGAAACGATTCCCGCACGGCGGCGGTGCGGCCAGGCCCTGTCCGGCCGAGAAGGCCTAGTGCACGCCCAGCCAGGACTTGATCGGGGTGAGCGCGAAGTAGACCACGAAGACCCCGGTGAGGATCCACATCAGTGGGCCGGGCTCGCGCCACTTGCCGGTGCCCGCCTTGATGACCGTGTACGAGATGACGCCCGCGGCGACACCGGCGGTGATGCTGTAGGTGAACGGCATCAGGGTGCAGGTGAGGAAGGCCGGGATGGCGACCTCGCGGTCGGACCAGTCGATGTGCCGGGCCTGGCTCATCATCATCGAGCCGATCACGACGAGGGCGGCGGAGGCCACCTCGGTCGGGACGATCGCGGCGAGCGGCGAGAAGAACAGCATCAGCGCGAACACGCCGCCGGTGACGGTCGAGGCGAGGCCGGTGCGGGCGCCGTCGCCGACACCGGTGGCGGACTCGACGAACACGGTCTGGCCGGAGGCGCCGGACAGGCCGCCGATGGCGCCGCCGGCCCCGTCGATGAACAGGGCCTTGGAGAGGCCGGGCATCCGGCCCTGCTTGTCGGCCAGTCCGGCCTCGGTGCCGACGCCGATGATGGTGGCCATCGCGTCGAAGAAGCCGGCCAGCACCAGGGTGAAGACGGCGACCGAGGCGCTGATGGCGCCCAGGCCGTGGCTGCCGAAGGCACCGAAGAGGTCGACGTGGCCGAAGAGGCCGAAGTCGGGCGCGGAGACCGGACTGCCCGGCCACACCGGGGCGGAGCTGACCCAGGTCTTCGCGGGGAGGTCGGCGACCGCGTTGATGACGAAGGCCGCCACGGTGCCGCCGGCGATGCCGATCAGGATCGCGCCGCGGACGTTGCGGGCCAGCAGGACGAAGATCGTCAGCACGGTGAGGCAGAAGACCAGGACGGGCCAGCCGGCCAGCTCGCCGAAGGGGCCGAGCGCGAGCGGCGTGGGGCCGCCGGTGTGCACGAAGCCGGCCTTGACCAGGCCGATCAGCGAGACGAAGAGGCCGATGCCGATGGTGATGGCGTGCTTGAGCGGCAGCGGGATGCCGTTCATGATCTTCTCGCGGAGCCCGGACACGACCAGCAGGACGATCAGCAGGCCGTAGATCACGCACAGGCCCATGGCCTGGGGCCAGGTGGTGTGCGGCACCACCAGCGCGGATATCACGCCGGAGACCGAGAGCCCGGCGGCGACCGCCAGGGGGACGTTGCCGACCACGCCCATCAGGATCGTGGTGACGGCGGCGGCGAGCGCGGTCGCGGTGGTGAGCTGCGCGTGGTCCAGCTTGAGGCCGTTGACGTCGGCGCCGCTCAGGATGATCGGGTTGAGCAGCACGATGTAGGCCATCGCCATGAAGGTGGTGAGGCCGCCGCGGATCTCGTTGCCGAAGGTCGATCCCCGGGCCGTGATCTTGAAGTACGCGTCCAGTGCGTTCTTCGGCGCGGGCACGGGCGCGGGGGCGGGCGCGGGGGCCGGGGCCGGTGTGGCGGTGTCGTCCTCGGTGGGTCTTTCTTCCGTGGGGCTGTGTTCCGTGGGGATCTGGGTCATGTCCACTCCCAAGTGTCAAAGGGGGTTGGGGTGGGCGAGCCGACCTGACTGCCAGTCAACGAGGTTGGCGCAGGGGGACTGCTCGACTCGCTGGGCGCACTGTGGCGGTGCCTGCGGTGCGTGGGTGGTGCGCACCGCTGCAGAACCCCGGCGTGGGAGGGGCAGCGGGATGGTGCGGTCGCGTGCCGGTGGGTGGTGCACGCGAGTGGGGGTGGCGCGGTGGAGCGGCCCCGGGGCGGCGGGGAAGACGGTCGCCGCCCCGGGGAGGTTCTCCTGCATCCCGGCCGTGCTCCCCGGGGCCCGGAGCCCGGGGGAGCTTGCGGGCTCCGGGGGCGTCAGGCCCCGGGGGCCTCCGTGGTCAGGTGCTCGGGCCGGACCGGGATCCGGTTGAGGGCCAGGCCGGTGGCGTTGCGGATGGCTGCCACGATCGACGGCGTCGCCGACACGGTCGGGGCCTCGCCGACGCCGCGCAGCCCGTACGGGGCGTGCGGGTCGGGCAGTTCGAGGATCTCCACCGGGATCGGCGGGGTGTCGAGGATGGTGGGGATCAGGTAGTCGGTGAAGGAGGCGTTGCGCACCTTCCCGTCCCGCACGATGATCTCCTCCATCACGGCGAGGCCGAGCGCCTGGGTGCAGCCGCCCTGGATCTGGCCGACGACGGAGAGCGGGTTGAGCGCCTTGCCGACGTCCTGGACGGCGGTGAGCTCGACGACCTTGACCAGGCCCAGTTCGACGTCCACGTCGACCACCGCGCGGTTGGCGCAGAAGGTGTACTGGACGTGGCCGAAGCCCTGCCCGGTCTCCTTGTCGAAGGGGACGGTCGGGCGGTGGTGGTGTTCGCGGGTGAGGTCGATGGCCTCCTCGCCGAGCAGGTCGACCATGGGGACCAGCACGCCGGCGCTCTCCGAGACGACCTTCCCGGCGATCAGCGTGATGTCGCCGTGGGTCCAGCCGTAGCGGCGGCGGCCCTTCTCGATCAGTGCCCGCCTGACCGCCTCGGCGGCGAGCTTCACGGCGCCGCCGGTCATGTACGTCTGGCGCGAGGCGGAGGTCGATCCGGCCGATCCGACCTCGGTGTTGGCCGGGTGGATGGTGACCAGTTCGACGCCCAGTTCGGTGCGGGCGATCTGGGCGTGCACGGTGACGCCGCCCTGGCCGACCTCCGCCATCGCGGTGTGCACCATGGCGACGGGCTCGCCGCCGATCACCTCCAGGCGCACCCGGGCGGTGGAGTAGTCGTCGAAGCCTTCGGAGAAGCCGACGTTCTTGATGCCGACCGAGTAGCCGACGCCGCGCACGATGCCCTCGCCGTGCGAGGTGTTGGACAGCGCCCCGGGGAGCTGGCGCACGTCCGGGTGCTCGGTGTCCAGTGGCGGCGGCAGCGGCATCTCCTTGGCGCGCCGCAGCAGTTCGGCGACCGGGGCGGGCGAGTCGATCTGCTGGCCGGTGGGCATGCGGTCGCCCTCCGACATGGCGTTGAGCTGCCTCAACTCGACCGGGTCCATGCCGAGTTCGGCGGCCAGCTTGTCCATCTGCGACTCGTAGCCGAACGCGGCCTGGACGGCGCCGAAGCCGCGCATGGCGCCGCAGGACGGGTTGTTGCTGTAGAGCGCGATGGCGTGCATCCGCACGTTCGGGATCACGTACGGGCCGTGCCCGAGCGAGGCCGCGTTGCCGACCACGGCGGGCGAGGCGGAGGCGTACGCGCCGCCGTCCAGCACGATCCGGCAGTCGGCGAAGACCAGCTTGCCGTCGCGGGTGGCGCCGTGCTCGTAGTGCATCCTGGCGGGGTGGCGGTGCACGTGGCCGAAGAAGGACTCGTCGCGGGCGTAGACGATCTTGACGGGCTTGCCGGTGTGCTGGGCCAGTAGGCAGGCGTGGATCTGCATCGACAGGTCCTCGCGGCCGCCGAAGGCGCCGCCGACGCCGGCCAGGGTGAGCCGGACCTTCTCCTCGGGCAGGTCGAGCACCGGGGCCATCTGCTGGCGGTCGACGTGCAGCCACTGGGTGGCGATGTAGAGGTCGATGCCGCCGTCCTCAGCGGGCACCGCGAGGCCGGACTCGGGGCCGAGGAAGGCCTGGTCCTGCATGCCGACCTCGTAGTCGCCGCTGACGACGACGTCCGCGAGCGCGCGGACCTCGTCGGTGACGCCGAGGCCGGAGACCAGCCGCTGCTCGTGGCAGATGTTGCCGTACCCGTGCGACTTGTACTCGTGCGGCTCGTGCACGTAGCCGTGGGTGGCGGGGTCGAGGCACTGCTCCTCGGTGACGATCGGGGTGAGCACCTCGTACTCGACCTTGATCTTCTTCACCGCGCGGCGGGCGGTCTCCGGGTGGTCGGCCGCGACCAGGGCGATCGCCTCGCCGTGGTAGCGGACCTTGTCGATGGCCAGGGCCGGCTGGTCCTGGATCTCCAGCCCGTAGTACTTCGCGCCGGGGATGTCCTGGTGGGTGAGGACGGCGTAGACGCCGGGCACCTTGAGCGCCTCGGAGATGTCCACCGACAGGATGGTGGCGCGCGGGTGCGGCGAGCGCAGCGCCGTGCCCCAGAGCATGTCCTCGTGCCACATGTCGGAGGAGTACGCGAACTCGCCCTTGACCTTGAGGTGGCCGTCCGGGCGCAGCGGCGAGCCGCCGATGCCGTCCTTGCTGGCCTGCCGGATGTCCTGGAGGTTCTTCTGCCCCTGGATGGTGCGGGTGGTCATTGCGACACGGCCTTTCCGGCGCACGTGCGGGCGGACGCCAGCCGCACCGCGTCCATGATCTTCTCGTAGCCGGTGCAGCGGCAGAGGTTGCCCGACAGCGCCTCGCGGATGTCGTTGTCGCTCGGCTGGGCGTCCCGCTCCAGCAGCGCGTCGGTCTGCACCAGCAGGCCGGGGGTGCAGAAGCCGCACTGGACGGCGCCGGCATCGATGAACGCCTGCTGGACGAGGCCGAGTTCGCCGTTCTCGTCGGTCAGGCCCTCGACCGTGCGCACCTCGCGGTCCTGCACCTGGCCGGCCGCGACCAGGCAGCTGCAGACCGGCACGCCGTCCAGGTAGACCGTGCAGGAGCCGCACTCGCCCTGCTCGCAGGCGTTCTTGGAGCCCGGCAGGCCGACCCGCTCGCGCAGCACGTACAGGAGGCTCTCGCCCTCCCAGACGTCGTCCGCCTCGACCGGCTTGCCGTTGGCGGTGAAAGTCACCCTCATGCCGCGCTCCTGATCTGCTTGCTGTAGTCGTTCCAGGTCCAGGTGAGGGTGCGGCGGGCCATCACGGCCAGTGCGTGCCGGCGGTAGTCGGCGGTGCCCCGGACGTCGTCGATCGGCGAGGCGGCCGCCTTGACCAGCTCGCCGAAGCGCTGGACCACCTCGGCGCCCAGCAGGTCGCCGGACTCCCAGAGGCCGCGCTCGGCGAGCACGCCCCCCAGGTACTCCTCGGCCTCGACGGCGCGGCGCGGCGTGGGGGCGGCCGAGCCGATGCCGGTGCCGACGGTGCCGTTCTTCGGGTGGAGGGCGAAACCGAAGGCGCAGACCGCGATCACCATGGCGTTGCGGGTGCCGATCTTCGAGAACTGCTGCGGGCCGTCCGCCACCGGGATGCGCACGGCCCGGATCAGCTCGTCGGCCTCCAGGCTGTTGCGCTTCACGCCGACGTAGAAGTCGTCGATCGGGATCAGCCGGGTGCCGCGCACGGAGGCGGCCTCGACCAGGACGTCCCGGCCGGCCGCCAGCAGCGCCGGGTGGGAGTCGCCAGCCGGGGAGGCTGCGCCGAGGTTGCCGCCGACGCCGCCGCGGTTGCGGATCTGCGGCGAGCCGACGGTGTGGGCCGCCAGCGCAAGCCCGGGCAGCGGCCCGGACAGCTCGTCGATGATCCGGGAGTAGGGGACGGAGGCGCCGAGCCGGACGACGCCGCCGTCGTTCGACCACTGGGTGAGCTCGGTGATGCGGTTCAGATCGAGAATCGCGGATGGCCGGTGCACGTCGAAGTTCAGCTCGACCATGACGTCCGTACCGCCCGCGATGGGCAGTGCGGTCGGGTACTCGGCCTTCGCCGCGAGTGCCTCGTCCCAGGTAGCGGGCCGAAGGAACTCCATGCGGGTGTCTCCTCAAGTCGTCGCCTGCCGGACGGGTGGGCACAGTGCCCGGAACTCGGTGTTCGGACCTCTCAACCAACCGCTTCGTCGCCTCCGCGTCGGGCCCCGGTCACCGGGCTGCGTCCGGCGGCGTGTCGCCCAGTGAACCGCCGCGACGGGGCCCACAGGCAGTCACCGATGGCATGAAGCCCCGGCTGTGCTCCCGCCCGGCATCCTGTACGTTCCTCTAAGGAGAGGAATGCGCAGCCCAGGTGTTCACCAGGTGCTACCTACGACCGTAATCCGGCCGTGATTCGCAAGCGACGGGCCCGTGATCCGGTCGCCCGCCCGGACGTGACGACAAGTACGGATGTTCGGGCACACTGTGACCCCCGACCGAACGCTCGGGCCTCCCCCGTTCGGCCCACCCCCTCAGCCCCATCCCACCCTCAGCCCCGTTAGGAGTCCGCGGATGCGTGTCCGTGACCTGCTCGCCCCCGGCGCCCCGCGACTGCGCCTGCTCGCGGCCGAGGACGAGCTGGACCGGCAGGTCAGCGGCGTCATGACCACGGACCTGCACGACCCCGGCCGCTACCTGCACGGCGGCGAGCTGGTGCTCACCGGCATGCTGTGGCGCACCGCCCCGGCCGACTCCGAGCGGTTCGTGCGGACCATCGTGGCCGGCGGCGCGGTCGCCCTGGCGGCCGGCGAGGCCGAGGTCGGCCCGGTGCCCGAGGACCTGGTGGAGGCCTGCCAGCGGCACCGGATGCCGCTGCTGGCCGTCCCCGACGACATCGCCTTCGGCACCGTCACCGAGTTCATCGGCCGCCAGGTCTCCGCCGACCGCGCCGCCGACCTCGCCGCCCTCGTCGACCGGCACCGCCTGCTGGTCTCGGCGGCCGGCGGCGGCGGGCTGGACGCGGTGCTGGACCTGCTCGGCGGCGACCTCGACCTCGACTGCTGGGTGCTCACCCCCACCGGCGCGGTGATCGCCGGCCCCGCCGACCGCCTCCCGGCCGAGGACCGCGACCAGCTGGTCCGCGCCCACCTCGGCGCCCAGCGCCAGCGCCGCCGCCCCCCGCACCGGGCCCGCCTGGCCGGCGGCTCCTACTCGCTGCTGCCCGCCCCGGCCTCGGCCGACCACCAGGCGCCGCTGGCCGACTGGGTGCTCGCGGTGGCCGGCGATGTCACCGAGTGGACCGCCAAGCGCCAGCAGCTCGCCGAGAACCTGGCCCGGCTGGTCGCCGCCGAGCGCCACCGCCGCGACGAGGGCCGCCGGCTGCGCCGCCGCCTCGCCGACGAGGTGCTGGCCCTGCTCCAGCGCGACGCCGACCCGGCCGAGATCAGCCGCACCCTGTACGCCTCCACGGCGATGGCCGCCCGCTACGAGAGCGTCGAGCCCAAACCCCAGGCCCAGGACGGGTCCTGGCTGGTGCTCAGCGCCGAGGGCACCGGCCTGCCCGAGGGCGTGGTGCGTGCCGTCCTGGAGGAGGCGCTGGGCGGCACCACCGACCGCGCGCTGGTCGCCGGGGCCGGCTCCGGTGCCGTCGTGGTGCTGCCCGTCCTGGACGGCCCGGTGCCCGCCGAGACCCTGCGTGACCTGCTCGCCCCGCTGGAGGCGGGCCTCGGCTCGGAGGGCCGGATCACCCTCGGCGTCTCCGCCCCCGCCTCCGAGGCCGGCGGCCTGCGCGGCGCCCTGGAGGAGGCCCGGCACGCCCGCCGGATCGCCGCCGCCCGGGTCGGCCGGGTCTGCGTGGCGGGCCCCGAGGAGCTGGCCTCGCACGTGCTGCTGCTGGCGGCCGTCCCGGACGAGGTCCGCCGCGCCTTCCGCAGCCGGCTGCTGGACAAGGTGATCGCGTACGACATCGAGCACCAGGCGGACCTGGTCCGCACCCTGGAGGCGTTCCTGCGCTCGGACGGCTCCTGGACGCGCTGCGCCGCGCAGCTGCACGTCCACGTCAACACCCTGCGCTACCGGATCGGCCGGATCGAGGAGCTGACCGGCCGTGACCTCTCCCGGCTGGAGGACCGGGTGGACTTCTACCTGGCGCTCGAACTGGCCTGACGGGTCGGGACGGCCGGGTCCGAGGGCTGGGCCTGACGGCCGGGCCTGAGAGCCGTGCCGCATGCAGGAGGGGCCCGCCGCGAGTGCTTGCGGCGGGCCCCTCCTGCATGATCGTTACTGCGTGGGACTACTGCGTGGGACTACTGCGGCGGGATGACCGAGGTCATCCACTCGAAGATGCTCGGCACCATGGTCTTCCACAGCTCGGTGGTGTGCGGGCCGTTGCTCTCCTGGACCTGCACCTTGGTCGGCTCCTTGGCCGCCGCCGCGATCGCCTGGCCGTCCTCCAGGCCGTCGCCCTTCTTGCCGCTGATGTAGAGGCTGACCTTCGGCGGCTGCTGGGCGCTCTTGAGGATGTTGACCGGGTTGTTGGCCTCGCGCAGCTTCGGGTCCTTGCCGACCAGGGAGTCGTTCTCGGACGCCGGGTCGTTGTAGCCGGACATCGAGATCGCGGCCCGGTACCGGTTGGGGTGCGCCAGGGACAGCTTGGCCGCGCAGTGGGCGCCGGCCGAGTAGCCGGCGATGCCCCAGCGGTCCGGGGACGGGTCGGCGCGGAAGTTGTCCATGATCATCTGCGGGACGTCCCGGGTGAGCCAGGCGTCGGCGTTGATCTTGCCGGGGATGTCGGTGCAGCCGGCGTCCTGGTGGTTGCCGAGGAGCAGGGTGCGCGGCGAGACCAGGATGAATGGGGAGACCTTGCCCTGCTGCATCAGCGGCTTGAGCTGCTCGGAGACCTTGAGGGTGCCGTACCAGGTGGAGGAGGAGCCCGGGTAGCCCGGGATCAGCTCGACCACCGGGAACTTCTTGTCCTTGAACGCCGGGTCGTTGTACTGCGGCGGCAGCCAGACCAGGACCTCGCCGTCGACCCCGGACACCTGGCCCTTGAGCTCGGTCTTCTGGACGTCGCCGGGCACCGCCGGGTCGCCCACGCCGGCGAACTTCTGGAGCGCCTTCGGCGGCTGCTTGGCCGCGTCGCCAGTGCCCTGGCCGGCGCCGTCCTTGCCCGCGGCGCCGCCCTGGTCGGCCGGCGCCACCTGCGGCACGGCCCGGACGTGGTCGCCGGTGCCGAGCAGGTCGTCCCAGTTGCCGTAGATCAGGTTGGCGTTGTTGACCATCACGAAGACCATCAGCACGGCCGTGATCTGGCAGAACATGATCATGACGAGCCTGGACAGGATCCGCACCGGGTTCGGCCCGCGGACCTTGCCCCAGTACAGGAGCGCCACCGCGATGGACACCGGCACCAGGATGACGGTGAGGATGAAGAATGGCGTACCTGTCAGTTGCATCAAGTTCTCGTATCCGGGTTGCTGGCCGCCCGAGCCCCACTCGCCCGAACGCACTCCAATGGCATTGGACGGCGCTGAACCGATGATCGGTTGCCATCCGAATCTGTGCGGAACCTGAGAGGAACATCACGTTTCCTGTGATGTTCCTGTTTCGGGTCGGCGCTAAGTCTGCCACCCGGACGGCCGTCGTCCGGACGAGATGTCCAGCGAACTTCCAGGAAGGTCCCCCGGGGCACCTTACCTCCCGCGTCGCGGGCGCCGCCGGGCGAGGCGGTGTCATCCACGTGCCGCCCGGCCAGAGAGACTAGGGGGATGAGCACAACCCGCTTTCGCCCGTCCCGCCGCTTCTGGCCCGTCTGCGCCCTCCTGGCACTCGCGGTCACAGCGGCCGGTTGCAGCAGTACCGGAGGCCGCCGTGCCGAGGAGGCCCGCGCCAAGGCGTCGGCCGCCGGCGGCAGCGCCGTCACCACCCCGCGCTGGAAGGTCGCCATGGTGACCCACGCCGGGGCCGGCGACGCCTTCTGGGACAGCGTGCGCAAGGGTGCCGAGCAGGCCGCCGCCAAGGACAACATCACCTTCCTGTACTCCAACGACGCGCAGACCCAGAACCAGGTCCAGCTCGTCCAGGCCGCCATCGACCAGAAGGTCGACGGCCTGCTGGTCACCCTCGCCAAGGGCGACGCCATGGCCGACGTCCTCGGCAAGGCCAAGGCCGCCGGCATCCCCGTGATCACCGTCAACTCCGGCCAGGAGTACTCCGCCAAGTTCGGCGCGCTCACCCACATCGGCCAGGACGAGTCCACCGCCGGCCAGGCGGCCGGCACCGAGCTGGCCGGCCGCGGCCGCAAGAACGTGCTCTGCGTCATCCACGAGCAGGGCAACATCGGCCAGGAGCAGCGCTGCTCCGGCGCCCAGTCCAAGGCCGGCGGCGCCTTCCAGGTGCTGTACGTGGACGGCGTCAACATGCCCGACGCCCGCGCCGCGATCTCCGCCAAGCTCCAGGCCGACCCGGCCATCGACACCGTGCTCACCCTCTCCGGCCCGATGGCCGCCACCGGCCTCCAGGCCGTCCAGGACGTCCACCGCGCCGTCGAGCTCGACACCTTCGACCTGGGACCGCAGGTGGTGGCCGGCCTCAAGTCCGGCTCCGTCGGCTTCGCCGTCGACCAGCAGCCCTACCTCCAGGGCTACGAGGGCGTCGACCTGCTCTGGCTGTACAAGTCCAACCTGGACATGCTCGGCGGCGGCAAGCCCGTCGCGACCGGCCCGCAGATCCTGACCAAGGACGACGCCGACGCGCTCGCCGAGTACGTCGCGAGGGGGACCAGGTGAGCACCACCGACGTCCTCGCCCAGGACCGCCCGGCCGCGCTGCGCCGCCTCCTCGCCCGCCCCGAGCTCGGCTCGCTGATCGCCGCCGTCGCGGTGTTCACCGTCTTCGCGGTGGCCGCCGAACCCTTCCTGCGGGTCTCCTCGCTGGGCACCGTGCTCTACGCGGCGTCCACCATCGGGATCATGGCCGTCCCGGTCTCGCTGCTGATGATCGGCGGCGAGTTCGATCTGTCGGCGGGCGTGCTGGTCACCACCGCCGCGCTGACCTCCTCGATGGTCTCCTACCAGTTCACCGCGGTGACCTGGGTCGGCGTGCTGGTCTCGCTCGCCGTCACGCTGGCCGTCGGCGCCTTCAACGGCTGGATGCTCGGCCGCACCCGGCTGCCCAGCTTCATCGTCACCCTCGGCACCTTCCTGATGCTGACCGGTGCCAACCTCGGCGTCACCAAGCTGGTCTCCGGCACCGTCTCCACCAAGCCGATCTCCGACATGGAGGGCTTCGCCGCCTGCCGCTGGCTGTTCGCCTCCGAGGTCACCGTCGGCGGACTGACGATCAAGGCCACCGTCTGGTGGTGGCTCGGCCTGCTCGCGGTCGGCAGCTGGGTGCTGCTGCGCACCCGCTTCGGCAACTGGATCTTCGCCGTCGGCGGCGACGCGGACGCCGCCCGCGCGGTCGGTGTGCCGGTCGCCCGCACCAAGACCCTGCTCTACCTCGGCGTCGGCTTCGGCGCCTGGGTGCTCGGCCAGCACCTGCTGTTCTCCTTCGACACCGTGCAGTCCGGCGAGGGCGTCGGCAACGAGCTGATCTACATCGTCGCGGCCGTCATCGGCGGCTGCCTGATCACCGGCGGCTACGGCTCGGTGGTCGGCTCCGCGCTCGGCGCGCTGATCTTCGGCATGGCCAGCAAGGGGATCATCTACGCCCAGTGGAACCCGGACTGGTTCAAGTTCTTCCTCGGCGCGATGCTGCTGCTCGCCGCCCTGCTGAACGCGTACGTCAAGCGCCAGGCCGAACGGGGGCCCCGATGAAGACCGAACTGCTCGTCCTGGAGGGCGTCGGCAAGAGCTACGGCACCGTCCGCGCCCTCCAGGACGTCTCGCTCACCCTGCACGCCGGCGAGATCAGCTGCGTGCTCGGCGACAACGGCGCCGGCAAGTCCACCCTGATCAAGATCATCTCCGGGCTGCACCAGCACGACGAGGGCACCTACACCGTCGGCGGCGAGGAGGTCCGGCTCGACTCCCCGCGCCAGGCCCTGGACCGCGGCATCGCCACCGTCTACCAGGACCTCGCCGTCGTCCCGCTGATGCCGGTCTGGCGCAACTTCTTCCTCGGCTCCGAACAGGGCCACCGCCGCTGGGGCGGCCTGCGCCTGGACGCCGAGGCGATGCGCGCCACCACCCGCGAGGCGCTCGCCCGGATGGGCATCGACCTGCACGACGTGGACCGCCCGATCGGTACCCTCTCCGGCGGCCAGCGCCAGTGCGTGGCGATCGCCCGGGCCGTGCACTTCGGCGCCAAGGTGCTCATCCTGGACGAGCCGACCGCGGCGCTCGGCGTCAAGCAGTCCGGAGTGGTGCTCAAGTACGTCACCGCCGCCCGCGACGCCGGGCTCGGGGTCGTCCTGATCACCCACAACCCGCACCACGCGTACCTGGTCGGCGACCACTTCACCCTGCTCAAGCGGGGCCGGATGGCCGGCAGCCACCCGCGCACCGAGATCGGCCTCGAACAGCTCACCACCGAGATGGCCGGCGGCTCCGACCTCGCCGAACTCTCGCACGAGCTGGCCCGGCCCACCGAGCCTGAGCCCCGCACCGAACCCCAGCCCCGCACCGAACCCCGGCCCCGCACCGAACCCCAGTCCCGCACCGAACCCCGGCCCCGCACCGACCCCGAGCCCCGTCCTGACCCCGAGCCCCGTGAGGAGCGTCCGTAGCCGTGACCAGCCCCCAAGGCAGCACCCGGCCGGCCGTCCTGCCCACCCTGCTCGGCCTCGGCCCCCGCGCCGAGCGCCGCCGCCGCGCCCTGCCCGCCGGGATACTGCGACTGCCCACCATCGGCGTCGACATCGGCGGCACCAAGGTGGTCGCCGGAGTGGTCGACGGCGAGGGCACGGTGCTGGAGAAGCTGCGCACCGACACCCCCGACAAGAGCAAGAGCGCCAAGGTCGTCGAGAACGTCATCGTCGACCTGGTGTTGGAGCTCGCCGACCGGCACGACGTCCACGCCGTCGGCATCGGCGCGGCCGGCTGGGTCGACGCCGACCGCTCCACGGTGCTGTTCGCCCCGCACCTGAACTGGCGGGGCGAGCCGCTCCAGCAGGCGCTCAGCGAGCGGCTGCGCTTCCCGGTGATCGTCGAGAACGACGCCAACGCCGCCGCCTGGGCCGAATGGCGCTTCGGCGCCGGGCGCGGCGAGGACCACATGGTGATGCTCACCCTGGGTACCGGCATCGGCGGCGCCGTCGTCCGCGACGGCTACGTCGACCGCGGCAAGTACGGCCTGGCGGGCGAGTTCGGCCACATGCAGGTGCTGCCCGGCGGCCACCGCTGCCCGTGCGGCAACCGCGGCTGCTGGGAGCAGTACTCCTCCGGCAACGCGCTGGTGCGCGACGCCCGCGAACTCGTCGCCGAGGAGTCCCCGGTGGTGCAGCCGCTGCTCGCCCGGGCCGGCGGCACCGTCGAGGGCATCACCGGACCGCTGGTCACCGAGGCCGCCCGGGCCGGTGACCCGACCGCCACCGAACTGCTCTACGAGGTCGGCACCTGGCTCGGCGTCGGCATCGCCAACCTGGCCGCCGCGCTCGACCCGGGCCGCTTCGTCATCGGCGGCGGCGTCTCCGAGGCCGGCGACCTGCTGCTCGGCCCGGCCCGGGACACCTTCCGCCGCACCCTCACCGGGCGCGGCTTCCGGCCCGAGGCCAGCATCGTGCACGCCGCACTCGGCAACGAGGCCGGCCTGGTCGGCGCCGCCGACCTCGCCCGGCAGGTCGCCCGCCGGTTCCGCACCATCAAGCGGCGCCGGGTCGAGCGCAGCGGCGTCTGACCGCCCTCTCCCCGATCGCGTCGGCCGCGTCAACTACCGGTTGGTAGCGGTGCGGTGTGATTGTCGGGACCATGCCTCCTGTGAGACAACGGAGTTGACGTCGACTCAGGAGGACTCGGATGAGGGCTCTGGCCCGGATCGCACCACCGCTGCTGCTCGCCACCGCCCTGGTCTGGTCCTGCGCCGGGCCGGCCGGGGCGGCGGGGGCGGCCCCGCCGCCGAAGGCCCCCGAGGCGGTGGGCCGGGGCGGAGCTGTGGCCAGCGTCGACGCCGACGCCACCGCGGCCGGCATCGAGGTGCTGCGCAAGGGCGGCAACGCGGTCGACGCGGCGGTCGCGACCGCGGCCGCCCTCGGCGTCACCGAGCCCTACTCCTCCGGCATCGGCGGCGGCGGGTACTTCGTCTACTACGACCACGCCACCGGCCGGGTGCACACCATCGACGGCCGCGAGGTGGCCGGCCGCACCGCCGACAGCGGGCTGTTCCTGGAGGACGGCAAGCCGCTGGCCTTCGCCGACGCCGTCACCAGCGGCCTGTCCGTCGGCGTCCCCGGCACCGCCGCCACCTGGGACACCGCCCTGCGCCAGTGGGGCACCCGCACGCTCGCCGACGCCCTCAAGCCCGCCGAGCGGATCGCCGACAACGGCTTCGTCGTCGACCAGACCTTCCACGGTCAGACCGCCGACAACTACGACCGGTTCAAGGACTTCCCGGACACCGCCAAGCTCTACCTGCCCGGCGGCAAGCCCCCCGAGGTCGGCACCGTCCTGCGCAACCCCGACCTCGCCGCCACCTACCGGCTGCTCGCCAAGGACGGCGTCAAGGCCTTCTACCAGGGCGACCTCGGCAAGGACGTGGCCGACACCGTCCAGCACCCGCCGGTCGACCCGGCCTCCGGCCGCAAGGCCCGCCCCGGCAAGATCGACACCGCCGACCTCGCCGCCTACCAGGTCCGCCGCCAGGCGCCCACCCACGTCCCGTACCGGGACTACGACGTCTACTCCATCGCCCCCTCCAGCTCCGGCGGCACCACCGTCGGCGAGGCGCTCGGCATCCTGGAGGACGGCGACCTCGGCGCGTACAGCGACACGCAGTACTACCACCACTTCCTGGACGCCTCCCGGATCGCCTTCGCCGACCGCAACCGCTGGGTCGGCGACCCGGCCTTCGGCGACGTCCCCACCAAGGAACTGCTCTCCGCGCGCTACGCCGCCTCCCGGGCCTGCCTGATCAGCCCCGACCGCGCCCTCACCAGCCCGCTCGCCCCCGGCGACCCGCGCCACCCCGCCGACTGCGCCGAGGCCGGCCCCGCCGTCGCCGAGCCCTACGAGGGCCCCAACACCACCCACCTCAGCGTGGCCGACCGCTGGGGCAACGTCGTCTCCTACACCCTCACCATCGAGCAGACCGGCGGCAGCGGCATCACCGTCCCCGGCCGCGGCTTCCTGCTCAACAACGAGCTCACCGACTTCGACTTCACCCCGCTCACCCCGGGCGTCCCCGACCCCAACCTGCCCGGTCCGGGCAAGCGGCCGCGCTCCTCGATCTCCCCGACCATCGTGCTGCGCGACGGCGAACCGCTGCTGGCCACCGGCAGCCCCGGCGGCGCGACCATCATCACCACCACCCTCCAGGTGCTGCTCGGGCGGCTCGACCGGGGCCTGAGCCTGGAACAGGCCATCGCCGCACCGCGCGCCAGCCAGCGCAACACCGTCTCCACCCAGGCCGAGCCCGGCTTCCTGGCACTGCCCGAACGGGCCGCCCTGGAGGCGCTCGGGCACAGCTTCACGTCCGTCGCCGAGATCGGCGCCGCGACCGGCGTCGAACGGCTGCCGGACGGGCGGTGGGTGGCCGCGGCCGAACCGGTCCGGCGCGGAGGCGGCTCCGCGGCGGTGGTCCGGCCCACGGGCTGACCGGGCCGCAGGCCGGCCGGGCCGCGCTGTCGGTGCCGGGCGGTATGTTCGGGGTGGGCGTCCCCTCGGGGGGTGCCCACCCCTCGTCTTGACCGGACCACCTGTCCGTACCGAACCACCCGTCCGTACCGAACCGCCCGTCCGTACCGAACCACCGGGAAGGCCGCCCGCCGTGACCGTCCGCATCGCCACCTGGAACATCAACTCCGTCACCGCGCGGCTGCCCAAGCTCCTGGAGTGGCTGGAGAGCGCCAAGCCCGACGTGCTCTGCCTCCAGGAGCTCAAGTGCGCGGCCGACGCCTTCCCGTACGAGGAGGTGCGCGCCCTCGGGTACGAGACGGCGGCCCACGGCACCGGCCGGTGGAACGGCGTCGCGATCGTGTCCCGGCTCGGCCTGGACGACGTCGTGCGCGACCTGCCCGGCCAGCCCGGCTACCTCGCCGACGGCGCCCTGCTGCCCGACGTCGAGCCGCGCGCCGTCGCCGCCACCTGCGGCCCGGTCCGGGTCTGGTCGGTCTACGTGCCCAACGGCCGCGAGGTCGACCACGCCCACTACCGCTACAAGCTGGAGTGGCTGCAGGCGCTGCGCACGGCCGCCACCGAGGACGCCGCCGGGCCCCGCCCGTTCGCCGTCCTCGGGGACTTCAACATCGCTCCCGCCGACGAGGACGTCTACGACGTCGCCGCGTTCGAGGGCCTCACCCACGTCACCCCCGCCGAGCGGGCGGCGCTGGAGGCCCTCGGCGAGGTGGGCCTGCACGACGTGGTGCCGCGCCCGCTCAAGTACGACCGCCCCTACACCTACTGGGACTACCGACAGCTGGCCTTCCCCAAGAACCGGGGCATGCGGATCGACCTCACCTACGCCAACAAGCCCTTCGTGGACGCCGTCACCGACAGCTATGTGGACCGCGAGGCCCGCAAGGGCAAGGGCACCTCGGACCACGCGCCGGTCGTGGTGGACCTCGACCTGTGAATCACCCTGGGTGAGGGGCGGTAACCCGAACGGTCCCGACCGGTGGCCGGGTCCGGGCGGGCTGCCTACTGTCGGGCATAACCGGGTGCAGTTGTTCGACCACGTGGACATCGGAGTCCCCCCGGCTGCGCCCGAGAATCCCGGAGGTTCCGGCATGCGCCCCATGCGTACGGCCGCCGCCGCCCTGATCGGCGCGACGGTGCTGACCGGCCTGACGGCCCCCCTTGCATCCGCCAGGGACGGCTCGGCCTCGGTCAGCCCGTCCCAGGCCGCACCGGGCCAGACCGTGAAGCTCACGGTCTCCTGTGAGAAGTCGGACAAGCCCGACGCCAAGACCATCACCGCCCACTCCGCCGCGTTCGAGGGCGGTCCGGCCACTCTCACCCTGGGCTCCGACGGCAAGCACAGCGGCTCGGCCCGGCTGGCCGGCCAGCACTCCGGGGACAACAAGATCGACGGCACCTGCCCGGACGGCGGGGCGTTCTCCACCAAGGTCGCGGTCGCCGGCGTCCCGGTCGCCGGCTCCGACAAGGGCTCCGACAAGGGCTCTGACAAGGGCTCCGAGAAAGGCCCCGAGAAGGGGCCCGAGAAGGGTCCCGAGAAAGGCCTCGGCGACTGGGGCAAGGCGGCCGGCGAGTGGGCGGGTTCGCTCGGCCAGTCCGGCGCCGGCGGCCAGCAGGTCGCCCCGCACGGTGCCGTCAACACCGGCCTCGGCGGTTCGGTCGCGGCCGATCCGGCGGAGCTGGCCGGGGGCCTGGCCCTGGTGGCGGGCGGCGTCGGAGGCTTCTGGCTGCTGCGGCGGCGCGGTGCCTGATGGGCACCGCGCCTTTTTGTTTTCCCCGCGCGCCGTCGGACCCTGACCGGGCCGGCGGCGCACAGGCGTGTCAGCCGGCCTGCGGCGCGGGCTTGCGCTGCTGCTGAGGCCCGTGCCCGAGTTCCTGCCTGTGCTTGTGCTCGTGCCCGTGCTTGTGCCCGAGTTCGTGCTCGTGCTCGTGCCGGAGGGTGCCGCTGGCCAGCAGGTACTGGGCCAGGACGTACGTCGCCATGATCCAGAACTGATGTCCCGGCAGCTCCCGCCACTTCGCCAGCTGGGTGGCGATCAGCGTGTCGGACAGCAGGAACAGCGCCCCGCCCAGCCCGGTCCGCCAGCCCAGCCCGGCCGAGGTGACGGCCGTGGAGGCGAGCAGCAGGCTGTAGCCGGCCACCGGGATCCGCAGGTCCCCGAGGTCCGGCCAGAGCTGCCCGACCATGGCCACCCAGGCGGTTGCGTACGCGGCCGCCACCACCAGGGCCCGCCGACGGTCGGTCAGCGCCCCGCGCCGGACGAACATCGTCACGTAGCAGACGTGCGCCGCCGCGAACGAGCCCATCCCGGCCAGGAACGCGGTGTCGTTCTTCAGCTGGAGCAGCACGTCCCCGCCCGCGCTCAGCAGCAGCGCCGGGGCCAGCGGCTTCGGCGCTCGCCGCCCGGCGGAGGCGGCCGCGGCGACGCTGTGCGCGGCCAGCAGCGGCATCAGGGCCGGCTTGGTGGCGTTCTGCAGCACGGACGCGCCGGAGGCGATCGCGCCCAGGTGGGTCGCCGAGGCGGCCGCGAAGCCGCCGAGCAGGCCGGCGGCCGAGCGCAGGCGGCCGCCGAGGACGGCACGGGTGGTCGTACGGATGCTCATGCGGCTGCTGACCTCCGGGGTCGGGCGGTGGGGGAGTGGGACGAACCCTAGGCGACCCGTCGGTGCGGCGGAAGAGCGGGTTACCGGTGCGTAACCCGGGCGGTGCGTAACCCGGGCGGTGCGGGGCGGGTGACGGCGTGGCGCCGGGTGCGGGCCGGTGGGTGGCGTAGCGGAGGGCGGCCGGTCACTTCGGCGCGCGGCCGGTTGCTGCCACCGGGTGACCCGGCCACCGTCTAGTCTGGTCCCCGACATGGAGCAGCAGGAGTACGCGGTCGGCGCCACCCGGGTGGCCACCGGCAGGCCGGACGGGCGCACGGGCGGGACGGGGCGGAGGGCTACCGACGCCCTCCTCGCCGTACGCGAACCCGCAGCTGGGGCGGCGCCCGAAGCCGTGTCCGGCCCCCGTGCTGACGCCGCGCCGACCAGGCCCGCCCCCGAGCCGGGCGCCGCTTCCGCGCTCTCGTCCGACCCGGGCCTGCTCCGACTCGCCCACTGGTTCGCCGCCGCCACCCCCGGCACCGCCGACGACCTGTGCGCCGCCTCCTTCGGCCTCTACCCGGCCCGCCATCTCGGCGCCCCCGCCGAAGCGGCGCCCGACGCAGACGTCAGCTGGTGGCACGGCCCCACCGCGCACGCCACCGCCACCCCGCGCTCCCGGGAGCCCCGCCCCGTCGGCGGTCTGCGCCGTGCCCGGCGGGACGCCTCCGCGCTGCCCGTCGTCCGGTCAGGCGCCAAGCCGGGCAGGCCCGGAAGGCACCGCAAGCCCGAGCGCACCCGCCCGGTGCCGGGTGCGCAGGATCGCTCCGGCCAGGACCTTCCGATACCGGCCCCCGCCCCGGCCCTTCCCGCCGCGGACGTCTCGGCCCCGGCCCTGCCCGCCGTCGACCTGCCCGCCGCCGAGCGCCGGATCGCCGCCCGGCTGCTGCTCGCCCACCCGCTGGTCACCGCCTCCGGCCCGCACGCCGACGGCTTCCCGCTGATCCGCCGTCACCGCGACTGGCTCGTCGAACGCTTCGACGCCCTGCTCGGCTACCGGCTCGTCGTCGGCCCCTGGCACGCCCGGCTCTGCAAGGCCGGCCTCGGCCCCGGCGCCGCCCGCCGCCTCGAACACCCCGCGACCGGCGCCCCGTTCACCCCCGCCGGTTACGCCCAACTCGCCCTTGCCCTCGCCCTGTTGGTCGACGCCCCCGAGCAACTGCCGTACGGGCGGCTGCTCGACGCCATGCGCGCCGCGGCGCCGGGCCTCGCCGCCGGCCCGGCCGACCGCGCGATGGCCCTCGCCGCGCTCGCCGACTGGCAGGTCCTCGGCGACCTGCCGGCCGGCGGGGCCGACCCGGCAGACCCGGCCGCCCGGGCCGCCGTACTGACCGTCGACCGCGAACTCGCCCGCGCCGTCCCGGCCGGCCCGCCCGCCCTCGCCGACGACGCCGCCGACCTCATCCGCCGTGCCGCGGACGCCGAACCCGCCACCGCCGTGCGCCGCCTGCTCGCCGAGACCCCCGCCGTCCTCGACGCCGACCTCCCCGAGGACCGGCGCGCCTGGCTGCGCGAGCACCGGCTGAGCGGCCCGGCCGCGCTCGCCGACTTCCTCGGCCTGGAGGCCGAGCTGCGGACCGAGGGCGTCGCCCTGCTCGATCCGGCCGACGAGCTCACCGACCTCGTCTTCCCCGGCGCCGGCCCCCTGCCGCAGGCCGCCCTGCTGCTGCTCGAACGCCTGGTCGAGGAAGTCCGCCCGCTGCCCGGCGAGACCACCACCGGCGGCGACGTCCCGATCCCCGATGCGCTGATAGACGGCCTCCTCGGCGACATCGCCGACGAGTACGGCCTCCCGGCCCGCTGGCGCCGCGACTACCTCGCCGACCGCACCGCGCTGCGCCGCGACGCCCTCGACCTGCTCCACAACCTCGGCCTGATCACCCCCACCCCCCGCGGCAGCCGCCCCCCGGGCTGGCTCCTGCGCCCGCCCGCCGCCCGCTACGCCCCCGCCCCGGACCTCCACCCCGTCCCCGGCACCGGCCGCCACTCCCGCCCCGCGCCGGCCGGGGCCCGGGAGCAGCGGCGCGCCTGAGGCCGGTCCGCCGCCCCGTTGCGCCGTCGCGCTCCGCTGCCCCGCTGCGCCGTCGCCGGAAAGGCGGAAGCACCGCGTCCGGGGGCGGACGGCGGTGCTGAGGGGGTGGATCGGACGGCCTGTCGGTCTCTTTCTCGCCGGTCGCTTTCTCGCGGGTCACTTCCTCGCGGTGGCCGTGGTGGCGGCGATGGTGTCGTGCTGGACGGTCTCGACGGTGGCGCCGACGCCGAAGGTGCCGAGGGCGATGGAGGCGAGGACGGCGGTGGCGGCGAGGAGTCGGCGGTGGCGCCGGGGGAGCGGGAAGCGCGGTTCCTGGTAGGGCGCCTGAGGGCTGGCGTTCATGACAGGGAGGGTCCCAGGGTGGTGTGAACGGTCGGTACGCGCGGGTGAAGTCCGGGCGGGGGTTGGGCGTCGGTTGGCCGCGTACGCCCCACCTGCACGGGTGGGGCGTACGCGCTGGTCAGCGGCGTGGTGTGCGTTCGGCGAGGGCCTCGCCGACGGCGACCCGGACGGCGTCGCGCAGGCCGTGCACGGGGTGCAGGCGGGACGGGCCGGCGGCCGGGTCCTCGCGGAGCTCCTTCACCAGGGACACGCAGAGCAGCAGCATCACGACCACGAAGGGCAGCGCGACCAGGATCGTCGCGTTCTGCAGCGCGGTGAGCCCGCCGGCCAGCAGCAGGGCGGCGGCGACCCCGCCCATCAGCACGCCCCAGACGACCACGAGCCAGGTGCGCGGGTGCAGCGAGCCGCGGCTGGAGAGCGAGCCGAGGACGAGGGAGGCGGAGTCGGCGCTGGTGATGAAGAAGGTCATCACCAGCAGCACGGCGACGACGCTGGTGGCGGAGCCGAGCGGCAGCGCGCGCAGCATCTCGAACAGCGAGGCCTCCGCGCCCTTCGGGATGGTCGCGACCAGGTCGGCCGCGCCGGTGGAGGCCAGCCGGATCGCGGTGCCGCCCATCACGCAGAACCAGATCACGGTGGCCCCGCTGGGCACCAGCAGGACGCCGATCAGGAACTGCCGGATGGTGCGGCCGCGGGAGATGCGGGCGATGAAGGTGCCGACGAAGGGGGCCCAGGAGAGCCACCAGGCCCAGTAGAAGATCGTCCAGGAGCCGAGCCAGCTCTCGTCGGTGAAGGCCCCGGTCTGGGTGGACATGCCGAGCAGGTCGGAGAGGTAGCCGCCGACGGTGGAGGGGATCGCGTCCAGCGTGAACACCGTCGGGCCGAACACGAAGACGAAGAGCATGATCAGCGAGGCCAGGACGACGTTCGCGGTGGAGAGCCACTTGACGCCCTTGTGGACGCCGGAGAAGGCGGAGAGCACGAAGGCGGCGGTCAGCGAGCCGATGATGATCAGCTGGGCGTTCTGGGTGTTGCGCACGGAGGTGATGTAGCCGAGGCCGTCGGCGACCTGGAGCGCGCCGAGGCCCAGGCTGGTGGCGGAGCCGAAGACGGTGGCGAAGACGGCCAGCAGGTCGATCGCGCGCCCGGGCCAGCCGTCGGCGCCGCGCTGGCCGATGAGCGGGACGAAGGCGGCGGAGATGCGGTTGCCGCGGCCCTTGCGGAAGGTGGTGTAGGCGAGGGCGAGGCCGCCGACGGCGTAGATCGCCCACGGGTGCAGGGTCCAGTGGAACAGCGAGAACTCCAGGGCCTGCTGGGCGGCGGCCGCGCTCTGCGGTTCCAGGCCGGACCCGGGTTGCGGGGTGGCGAACAGTTGGAGCGGCTCGCCGACGCCGTAGAACATCAGGCCGATGCCCATGCCGGCGCTGAACATCATGGCGACCCAGGCAAGGGTGGAGAACTCGGGTTCGTCGTCGTCGCGGCCGAGCCGGATGCGACCGAAGCGGCTGAAGGCGAGCAGCACGGTGAGGACGAGGAAGACGTCGGCGGCCACCACGAACAGCCAGCCGAAGTTGTGCAGGACCCAGCCGAGCGCGCTGCTGGAGGTCCGGCCGAGCGAGTCCTCGGCGAACACGCCCCAGGCGACCACGGCCAGCACCAGGGCGGCGCTGATCCCGAACACCGCCCGGTCGGCGGGCAGGGTCGCGGCGGGTTCGTCGGGCTCCTCCGCGCGTTGGTCGGGTTGCGGCGGCTGGCTGCTCATCGGGTGGACTCTCCTACCTCGGGGGCGGACGTGGGCTTCGGCGACATCGGCGGATTAAAGCTGCATGTCGCACTATGTCCAGTTCGTGCCGCGAGGGGCGGGAGGGCGCGCCGGGGAGGCGGCGGGTGGGGACTTACGTCCCGTCAGGCCGGGTGCTCATGGGCCGGGGCGTGCGCGGCGAGCCGGAACCACGGGCGGAAGCCGTCCGGCGCCGGGGAGTTGGGCCGGCTGTCGCGTCGGACGGGTTCAGGGCCGGTGGGTGCCGGACGGGACCTCGTACGGCGCCGGGTACGGCGTCTCATACGGGTTCAGCACCAGCCGCACCACGTCCTCCAGCCGCCGCCGGGCGTCGCCGAGGGTGGTGCGGCCGGTCACCCAGGCGGTCAGCTCGCCCTGCCAGGCGTGGGCGACGATGTGCCGCACCAGGTCGCTGGCGGCGGCCGGCACCTCGGCCGTCACCGCCTGGAGGGCGGTGCTGTCGGCCCGGGCCATGCCCTGCAGGGTCTCGCTGGCGAACGGATCGGTGGAGGCGGCGACGGACACCCGCAGCCGGGCCAGCTCGGGCTGGCGCTGGTAGGCCCGCATCCCGCCGCGGACGAAGCGGACCGCCCGGTCGGTGGCCCCCAGCCCGGCGCGCGGACCGCGCAGTTCCGCCACCAGGTCGGCCAGCAGCAGGCGGTGCCACTCGGCGATCGCCGCCGCCAGGAGATGGTCCTTGGAGGAGAAGTAGCGGTACGCCGTCCCCAGGGCGACTCCGGACCGCTCGCAGACCTGTTTCATCTGCAGCCGTTCGACGCCGATCTCGTTCACCAGGGCGAGCGCGGCCGCGATCAGGCTTCCGCGGCGTTCGAGCTGACGCGGAGACATCGCCTCCACCGGCCGTGGTGACAGGTCAACCTTGGTCACCCGCACCATGATACGGGCCGGGGCCGCTCAGGAGTATGACGCCGACCGGCCCCCTTGCGTTCGCCGTGCGGTCACCGTCGCCGGGCCCGTCCCGCGCCGTCCCGCGCCGTCCCGTTCTGTCCCGGGTCGGCGCAGTCGGTGGATCAGCGCAGTCGGCGGATCAGCGACTCCTGCACGGCGGAGGCGACCAGCCGCCCGTCCCGGTCGTAGAACTCGCCGAGCGACAGCCCCCGGCCGTCCGAGGAGGACGGGCTGCGCTGGGCGAACAGCAGCCACTCGTCGGCCCGGAACGGGCGGTGGAACCACATCGCGTGGTCGAGCGAGGCGATCAGCAGCCGGGGCGGCTCGGTGCGCTGGAAGAAGTTCGGCTGCTCGTGCAGGCCGGCGGTGGAGGCCAGCGTGAGGTCGGACAGGTAGGTGAGCGCGCAGACGTGCAGGAGCGGGTCGCCCTCGGGCAGCGGGGAGGCGATGCGCAGCCAGACGAACTGCTGCGGCATCCCCGGCACGGACGCCGGCACGCCCGGCGCGTCCGGCGGGACGAAGCGCAGTTCGAGGTCGCGGAAGCCGCCGGTGCCGGTGATCGCCGCGCGCAGGGCCGGATCCCAGAGCGAGAAGGCGTCCGGCAGGGTCTCGGGCCCGGGCAGCGGCGGCATCGTGCGGTGGCGGTCGGTGGCGGTCTCGGGGCGCTTGAAGGAGGCGGAGAGGGTGAAGATCGCGTTCTGGTTCTGCACCGCCGTCACCCGGCGGGTGGTGTAGGAGACGCCCTCGCGGACCCGTTCGACCTCGTAGCGGATCGGCTGGGACGGGTCGCCGGGCAGCAGGAAATAGCCGTGCAGCGAGTGCACCGCGCGCGGGCCCTCGCAGGTGCGGCCGGCGGCGGTGAGCGCCTGCGCGGCGACCTGCCCGCCGAAGGCGCGCATCGGCGCCCCGGCGTGGCAGTGGCCCCGGAACGTGTTCTCGTCCAGTCGTTCCAGCTCCAGCAGTCCGGCGAACGAGCCGGCCGGGCGGTCGGCCCGGATTTCCTGTTCTGTCAGGTCGGTCACGGGCCCATAGTGGCAGAATCCCGCCGCGCCGCGGTGTGACCTGGGTAACGCCCCGGGGCTCCGGCGCTCGGTAGAACCTGTTCCAGTGCGGTCGCGGCCCGACGGATTGTCAGTGCCCTCACCTAGCGTGTTCGACATGACGCAATCCGCACACGCGTACGCCTATCTGCGCCCGTCCGCCGTCCTCGACGGCGCCGACGGCCGGCACCTCGACCTGGCCACCTCCGGCGGCGCCACCCCGCTCGGGGAGGCGGCCAACCCGCGCTTCTTCGCGGGCTTCCTGGCCGACCCGGCGCCGGCCGCCGCCGCGCTGCTCGCCGTCGCGGACGTCGCCGCCGCGCGGTACTACCAGCCGCAGCTGCGCTCCTCGCTCGACCCGGTGGTCACCGCCAACGGGGACCGGCTGCGCTTCGAGTCGTTCTCCGGCTGCTGCGGCGTCTACGCCCGGCTCGACGTGCTCCAGGCCGGCCTCGACGGCGACGAGATCGGCCACGGCACCACCAACGTGGACGTCAACAACCCGCTGCGGGAGGCCCTGACCAGGATCGGCCCGAGCGACCCGCTGCACCTCGCGGTCGGGCCGGACGCGCTGGAGGTCACCAGCTTCGACGGGCCGCTGGTCGAGAAGAAGGTGCCGCTGCCGCAGCGCTGGCTGCGCGGCTTCGCCGAGACCCAGGTCGTCGCCGCCGGCTTCGACCTGCGCGCCGAACTGCCCGCCGCCGAGGCGGTCCGCTTCCTGCGCTCGCTGCCGCGCGGCGGCCGCTCCAGCACCGCCTGGGTCGTCCCGGCCGGGCGGACGCTGCGGCCCACCACCCGGCCGGTGCCCGGCGCCGTCTGCCTGCCCGGGCCCGACCGGCTGGTGGCACTCCAGCGGGTGCTGCGGCACGCGCTCGCCCTGCGGGTGTACGGCCCGGTCGCCGCCACCGGCCCGGCCGCCTCGGCCTGGGAGGTGGTCCTGCCAGGCATGCGGCTCACCCTGACCCTCTCGCCCGACGCCTCCCGGGGCTTCTCCGGCGAGGGCGGAGTGCTCGGCGCGCTCGCCACCGGCACCGCCGAGCAGGACGCCGACCTCGTCGCGGTGCTGCTCGCCTGGGAGCCGCGGATCGAGGTCGCCGACCTCGCCGAGCAGTCCGGGCTCAGCCACGAGCGGGTCCGCGCCGCGCTCACCCGGCTCGGCACCGCCGGGCAGATCGGCTACGACACCGCCGAGGCCGCCTACTTCCACCGCCAGCTCCCGTACGACGCCGGGCGGGCCGAGGCCGCCAACCCGCGGCTGCGTGCCGCCCAGGCCCTGGTCGCGGCGGGCGCGGTGCGGCTGGAGCCGGGCGGCACGACGGCCGTCGTCACGGTGGACGACCACATCCAGCGGGTGCGTACGGACGAGGCGGGGCGCCTCGGCTGCACCTGCCTCTGGTGGGCCAAGTACCGTGGCGGGCGCGGTCCGTGCAAGCACGCGCTGGCGGTCGCGATGGTGCGGGAGGCGGCCCAACGGGCGGCCGGGGAACAGGTTCCGGCGGTTCCGGCGGTCCCGACGGTCTCGACGGTTCCGACGGCGGATAAGGGGGTCCAGGCATGAGCGCGGCGGCAGGGGGGTCGGAAGCGGTGCGGGGCGCGACGGCGGTGGCGCCGATACCGGAGGCGGTGCGGGGCGAGGCGGCGGTCGAGGACCTGCTCGCCGCCGTCCGGGGCGGACGGATGCCGCAGATACCGGCGCTGGTCGCCGCGCTGGACCAGGCACAGCGCCGGGACTGCCTGCTCGCGTTGAAGGCGCTGCGCAAGGAACTGCGCGACGAGTGGTCGAAGGAGGCGCTCGCCACCAGGGGCGCCCTGCTGCTGGCCGGCGCCGGCTGCCACGCCGGCCCGGCCGGGGCCGCCACCTGGCTCGGCGCCCGCGACTTCACCTCGCTCGGCTGGGCCCGCCACCCGGCGGTGGGCCAACTCGTCGCGGCGCAGCCGGTGGAGTGGCAGATCGAGGTGGCCACCCGGCTCGCCGCCCGGCCGGCGCCGAGCTGGGGCTGGGCGCTGTACCCGGTGATCGAGGCCGTGGTGCGCCGCACCGGCTGCGCGGTGCCGCAGAGCGAGCCCTTCGTCCGCGAGTGGATGGAACGCCAGCGCCGGGGCAGCGGCGCACGGCCCACCCTGGTCGAGCTGCTGCGGGCCGACGCGTTCACCGCGGTGCTGCTGCCCCGGGTGTTCGAACTCGCCGACATCGGTGGCGCGGTGTCCTTGCGGTTCAGCCCCCGCCCCGGGGACGCCTTTACGGAGGCGATCGCCGAACTCGCCGCCGCCGGCGACCTGGACCGGGCCGACCTGATCGACCGCTGCCTGGCCCGGCTGCTGCGCGGCGGCAAGCCGGCCGACCAGCGCTTCTTCCTCGACGTGCTGCGGGCCCTCGCCCCGACCCCGCAGGAGTACGCCGCCCGGGTACGGGACGTGCTGCCGCTGCTGGACGGGCTGTCGGTGGTCGCCGGGCACGCCCAGGAGGTGCTCGCCGGGCTGGACGAGGCCGGGCTGATCGAACCCGAGGTGCTGGTCGAGTCCTCCGCGGTGGTGCTGTTCCGGGCCGAGAAGAAGCTCGTCCGCGCCCAACTCGGCTGGCTGGAGCGGGCGGCCCGGCGCGAGCCCGGGCGGTCCGGGCCGGTGGTGCTCGCGGCCGCCGAGGCGTTCGGGCACCCGGACCAGGCCGTCCAGGAGCGGGCGCTGAACGTGGTGGCCCGCCACCTGCGCGCGGCCGGGGAGGCCGTCCTGCCCGAACTGCGGCTCGCCGCCGAGGTGCTGAACCCCGCCCACCACCGGCGCGCCGGCGAACTGTTCGGCGCGCCGGTCGGTGGCGACGGCGACGACGACCCGGACACCGGGTGGAACGAACTCCTCCCACCCGCCCCCCAGCCCCTCCCGCTCGGCCCGCCGATCGCCTCGGCGGCCGAACTCGCGCAGGAGCTGTCCGCCCTGCTCGCCGCCGACGAGCCGGAGCCGACGGTCTTCGAGCGCGTGCTGGACGGTCTGGTCCGCCAGGCCCACCAGGACCGGGCGGCGCTCGCCGAGGCACTGGAGCCGGTCCGGCGGGTCCACCCGTGGAGCGGCGTCGACCGCTGGCGCGACTGCTCGCCCCGGGACGTCCTCTACGTCGTGGCCGCGGTGGCGGGCGAGACGCCGCCGCACCGGTTCTGGGACTTCCTCGGCGGCAAGGGCCGGTCCCCGCTGCGTGGACAGAACAACACCGCGCAGGGCACCGCCCTCGCCGCCCGCCTGGAGGAGGCCGCCTGGCAGGTGACCGCGAACCGGCCGCCCTACCTGCTGGCCACCCCGACCGACACCACCGGCGCGATCGACCCCGGCACGCTGGTCGAACGCCTCGCCGGGTACCAGACGGCGGGCATCACCCCCGGCCGGGCCGACCTGTGCGCGGCCCTGCTGCGGGTCGGCCTCCGCGCCGACGCCGGGGTGCTGCGCGCCGCCGAGGCGCTCACCTCGCCGTCCGGGCGGTGGGCCGCCCAGTGGCTGCGCACCGGCGGCCTGCCCGACCAGCCGTCCGAGCGGGTGCTGTTCGCCCCCGGCCGGGGCTCGAAGCACGGTCACCAGTACGCGGACCGCTGGTGGGAGGACGTCCGGCGGGTGGCCGTCGCCCAACCCGGCATCGGAGCCGGCCCGAAGGGCCCGGACGGCGAGCGGCTCGCCCCCGAGTTCCGGGCGCTGCTGGACGGCACCGAGCCGAGCGTGGCCCGGGCCCGCAAGGTGGGCGACTGGACGTGGCGGCCCACGGCGCACTGGGCCGCGATGCTCCCCTGGCACCGGGAGGAACTGGCGGCCCGGTGGCTCGACCACTTCGCCGCCGGCGCCGACCGGGACGAGCGCGGCGCGGGCCGGCTGCTGCCCGCTCTCGCCGAGGCCGGCGGCCCGGCCGGGCTCGCCCTGCACCTGGCGCTGGCCTACGGCCTGGGCGCCCGGCACACCGAGGACCGGACGGCGGCCGTCGACGCCCTGCTGGTGCTCGCCGCCCGCGGCGAGCTGGACGGTGCGCAGCTCGGCCGCGAGCTCGGCGCGCTGGTCGACTGCGGCGCGGTGAAGCCCAACCGGCTCGCGGCGGCGCTCACCCTGGCCGCCGGGACGGGCGCCTACGGCACGGTCTGGTCGGTGCTCGGGCCCGCGCTGCCGGCCCTGCTGGGCGGCGAGGGCACGCCCGCCCGGGGCCTCGGCGACCTGCTCGCCCTCGCGGCGGACTGCGCCCGGCGCACCGGCGCCCGGGGGCCGGTGGCCGAGGTGACGGCGGCGGCGGAGCAGGGCGGGTCGAGCCGGCTGGTCAAGGAGGCCCGCGCACTGCGGGACGTCCTGGCGGGGTGACGCCGCGGTTGGTCCTGGGCCCAGGCGGTGGGCGGGACTTCCGTCCGCCGCCCCGTCCCGCAGGTGGCAGCGAACAGGTGGCTGCGGACAAGTGGGCGAACAGATAACAGCAAACAGATAACAGCAGACAGATAACAGATAACAGATTTCAGCGAACAGATTTTGAAATCTGTTCGCTGAAATCCGTCGCCCGCTCCCGGACCGGCACCGCGCTGCGGTCCCGGACCAGCGGCTCGATGCCGCGAGGCGTGGCCGCGACCGCGCGCCACCACAGCCGCAGCGCGGGCGGGTCGACCGGTTCGAAGGGCTTGCCGGGCCGGGGCACCGCCAGCCGGGCGCCCAGCGCCTGGGCAGCCGCGACCACCCGTTCGGCGGGCTCCTCCCAGGGGTGCGTCGCCAGGTTGAAGGTGCACCAGTGGATCGGCAGCAGCAGATCGCCGCCGAGGTCCAGGTGGGCCCGGACGCCCTCCTCGGGCGTCATGTGCACCTCGGGCCAGAAGTCGCTGTACGCGCCGACCTGCATCAGCGTCGCGTCGAACGGCCCGAGCCGGCGGCCGATCTCGGCGAAGCCCGGGAAGTAGCCGGTGTCCCCGCTGTGGAAGATCCGGTGCCCGCCGCCGGCCACCACCCAGGACGCCCAGAGGAACAGCGCGCTGGTGCGCGGGCCGCGGCTGCAGTAGTGCCGGGCCGGGGTGGCGGTGAGGGTGAGCCCGGCGATCTCGGCCGACTCCCACCAGTCGAGTTCGGCGATCCGCCGGGTCGGTACTCCCCAGCGCTCCAGGTGCGCGCCGACGCCGAGCGGGACGGCGAACACCGCGTCCGTCCCGATCAGCGCGCGGATGGTGGCCATGTCGAGGTGGTCGTAGTGGTCGTGGGAGATCACCACCACGTCCACCGGCCCGAGTTCGGACAGCGGCAGCGGCATCGGGTGCAGCCGTTTGGGCCCCGTCCAGGCGAACGGCGAGCAGCGCTCGCCCCACACAGGGTCGATCAGGACCCGCCGCCCGCCGATCTCGGCGAGCACGGTGGCGTGGCCGAGCCAGGTGAGTCGCAGTCCGGAGTCCGGCGGCAGGGCGAGGTCGACCGGGAGCAGCCGGTGCACGGGTACGGCGGCGGTCGGTGCCCGGCGGGTCTTGTCCCCGGTCAGTTGGGCGCGGGTGATCTCCAGCGGGCTGCGCTCGTAGACCAGGCGGCGGGTGGGCAGCGGGTTGCGGAAGGCGCCGTCGGCGAACTGCGGGGAGCGGTGGATCCGGGCCAGCCGTTCGCCCCGGGGTTCGGCACCGAAGGCCTCGGCCCGGACCAGGTGCCAGGCCGCGCGGGGCAGTCGGGCCAGGCCCGACCCGGTGCGGTTCGCGGTCGGGCCGAGGGCCGGGCTGGTGGTCGGGCTGTTGGTCGGCGGGGTGATGAACTGCGAGGACAGACCGGCGAGGCGGGAGAACCAGGGGGCGGGGCGGGGCAAGGCTCCTCCAAGGACGGTCACGGCTACCGGGCATGCCGGGGCGGGTATCCGGGCGACTGGTGGGGCCGCTGCGATACGACAACCATCTCGTCGGAGACTACTCGTCATGGGCCGTCCGGACCTGGTGAGCGGCCCCGCGCGGGCCAATCGGCGTACCCCGCCCCGGTCGCGCGCCCGGGGCCACCGCCCGGTGCCGCTCCGCGTGGAGCCGCCCGGTGCCGCTACGCGTAGAAGCGGGTGATCGTCTCCGCGACGCAGTGCGGCTTGGCGCTCTCCGCGCTGGTGATCGTGAACCGCACCACCGCCTGGACCCCGCCCGGCACCTCGGTGGCCGAGACCAGTTCGGCGGTGGCCCGGATCGCGGTGCCCACCGGCACCGGCGCCGGGAAGCGCACCTTCTCCGAGCCGTAGTTCAGCGCCATGCGCACGCCCTCGACGCCGTAGCACTCCTTCGCCAGCACCGGGATCATCGACTGGGTCAGGTAGCCGTGCGCGATGGTCGAGCCGAACTGGCTCTCCTTGGCCCGCTCCGGGTCCACGTGGATCCACTGGTGGTCGCCGGTCGCCTCGGCGAACAGGTCGATCTGCCGCTGCCCGATGGTGTGCCACTCGCTGGTGCCCAGTTCGGTGCCGACGGCGGCGGTCAGATCGGCGAGGGAGGCGAAGCTCGTCACGGTGCGCTCCTGGGGGAGGGGTCAGGACGCCGGAAGCGTATGCGTACCCGCCGGTATCTGTCAGCGGTGCGGAACCCGGGAACACAGGAACACAGGAACCCGGGAACACGGGAACCCGAGGGCGCGGCGGCCCTGTGGGTGTTTCAGGACCGCAGCGCCCCGCGCCCCAGCGCGTCCTGCCCGGTCGGGAACAGCCGCCGGCCGCTGACCAGTTCCGGCACCAGCGCGACGAACAGCGGCTCCGGGTCCCCCACCCACGGCCGCAGGCCGGACCGCAGCACCCGCCGCACCTGCTCGGGCTCGCGCACCACGTCCGCCCGGCCGTGGACCAGCACGCTCCAGCCGGTCCGGGTGACCGGGTCCAGCAGGTCCGCCTGGAAGGCCACCACCGTGCCGTCAAGCCCGCGCGCGGTGGCACTTCCCCGGCGCACGGCGAGCACCAACCGCCCGTCCAGGACCTCGAAGGAGACCGGTAGCACGGCCGGCAGCGCGTGCTCGGTGTACACCACGCGCCCGACGGGCACGGTGCTGAGCAGCCGCAGGCACTCGGCCTCGCTCAGGGTCTCCACACGGTCCTCACGCTCCATGCGTCCGATCGTCCTCCGGTCGGCGCGCGCGCCGATAGGGCCCATGGTCCCTGAGCGGACGGGCCGGGAGCCCCGTCGGCGGCCGCCCGGGGCGGTAGCCTGCCCGGCGGCGGTACGGTACGCGCCCCTGCGCACCACGGCAGCGGCGGGCGCGACGGGCGGCCCCGGGTGCGCCGGGGCCGGCATGGGAGGGGGCGTGCGGATGGCGGGCGGGGTCGACCTGGTGGTGATCGGGGCGAACGGCGGGCCCGATCGGGGCTTCGGGGGCTCGGCGCTGGCGCCGGACGGCGCCCGGCTGCTCGCGCGGGTGCTGCCCGGGATGTGCTTCGACGTCGGCGCGGCCGGCTGCCGGGTCACCGAGGTTGCGCCGGACGCGGACGCCAACGCGATGCTCACCGCCGTCCGGGAGGCCGCCCAGCACCCGGGCCGGTGGCTGGTGGTCTGCCTGGTCGGCCAGTTGGCGGTCGATCCGCGCGGGCGGCGGCTCGCCCTGGTGACCGGCGGCAGCACCGCCGACAACGCCTACCGGCGCGGCCTGGCCTGGGACTGGGTGGTCAGCGCGATGGTGCACGGTGGCCACGAGGAGGCCCTGCTGCTGGTCGACGCGGTGGCCGACCGGGACACCTGGGCGGCGTTGGAGCGCGGCGGCGGCGAGGACGGCGCGGGCGAACTGCTGGCCTACCCGCGTGTCCCGCTGTGGGGCCGGGTCGGCCGGTACACCCCGGGCAGACGCGGCCGGGACGCCGTACTGCCGGGTGGTGAGGGCTCGTTCAGCCATGCCCTGACCACCGTGCTGCGGCAGGGCGTCCCGGGCGCCCCGGCGGCCGTCGCCCCGCTGGATCTCCAGCCGTCCGTCGCCGCGCTGCTCGACGGGGGCGAAGCACCGGGTGGTTCGGGTGCGCCGGGCGCGCGCCTGCTCGTTCCGCCGCAGGGCGGGCGCCTGTTGATGCGCAATCGGGCCGCGGTTCGGGGCGCATTGGCCGGATTGTCGCTTTCCGAAGAACTGTTGGCCGTTCTGTGGCGGGAAAGTGCCCCGACGGAACCGCCTTCCGCGTAAGGTCAGGTGGCCTGAGGTGTTGCCGTGATGGGGTGGGTTGGCGAAGAATCGATCCCCAGCGGAAACACCTGCGGGACGACGGAATTCTTCCGGCGGCCACGGATCACGAATCGGTCGGTCGCGACGAGGTGGGGCGATGCGGCAGCGCGGAAATGTGTTGCGCCCTGGGGCGGTTGGGGTCGGTGGGGTGGTTCTGGTGTTGCTCCTCGGAGCCTGTGCGAGCGGCGGTGCCGGTGGCTCCGTCGATCGGCTCGGAACGGCTGCGCCCAGTGTCGCGGGAGTGGATCCGGTACCTCCTTCGGGTGGTTCGGTAAACACCTCGATCGCGCCGACGGACGGGCCGGAAGGTGCCATGGGGCGGCTGGCCCTGAAGACGTATCAGGACTGGTGGCAGGCCCAGACCGAGGCATTCGGGCGGTCGGATTCGGACGGATTCGCTCTGGAGACGTACTCTTCCGGGCGGGCCCTTACCGACACCCTGGTCAGTCTCCGCCAACTTCGCGACGCCAAACTGGTGATGACCGGAACGCCGCGCAATTCGGCGGTGGTCAAGGCCATTGACCTGAAAGCCGATCCGCAGACCGCCGTGATCGAGGACTGCGTCGACGTGTCGGGATGGCACCGCGTCGACGCCGTCACCCAGGTGGCAAAGGATCCGGGCGACCGACTGAACCGCTACGTCGCGACCGCGTCCCTGCGCTGGTTCCAAGCACGTTGGCTGATCTACGACTTCAAGCGGGAGGTGGACCGGGCATGCTGAACACGCGTAAACCGGCCCGGCGATTCGCGATCCTCGCGCCGTTGTCCGCCGGGTTGCTGTTGGCCTCGGCGGTGTCGGCGGCGGCGGACGAACCGCCGGGCGGAGGTGCCGAACAGTGTTACCCGGACGTGATCTGCTCCGGGGTCAACACCGGTGGCACGAAACCGAAACCCGGACCGTCACAGCCCGGCGGTGGCGGCGGCGGAAGTACGGGCGACGGGCCGCTGCTGTGCAGCTACCACGACCAGCAGTGGCCCTGCCACGACCCGGAGCGCGGCTGGTTCAACAGCGGCTTCGGGTGCTACTTCCGCCCGCTGGACAACCCGCCCCCCGAGGGCGCCCCGGAGTGGCAGGGCCACAAGCCGTCCGAGGGCGCGCTCTACTCGAAGGTCTGCCCGCAGACGGGCGGCGGCCAGGACGGCGCCGAGATCGTGTTCGAGGCCACCTCGCCGGCCGGGCCGCCGGCGCTGAACCTGGTGGACGTCGGCTTCGGCTTCGCCCACGAGATGCGCTTCCCGAAGCCGACGGCGGGCGTCGCGCCCAAGGGCACGGCGGTGGTGAAGGCGCCGGTCTGGCTCTGGCTGGACGGCGTGGCGGCGCCCGCGCCCAAGACGCTGTCCGTCCCGGGCGCCTCGGTCACCGTCACACCGGTGCTGAGGGGCGTGACCTGGGTCTTCGACAGCGGCGTCTCCGTGACCTGCGACAAGGCCGGGACGCCGTACGACCCCAAGTACGGCGCCGCCAAGTCACCTGACTGCGGCTACGAGTTCGCCGTGGGCTCGGGCACCAGGAAGAGCGGCGTCTTCGACGGCACGGTGACGGCGAACTGGGTGGGCGAGGTCGTGGTCACGGGGCCGAACGCGAAGACCTTCGACGTCAAGATGCCGCAGTCCTCGAACTTCACGCTCAAGGTCGCCGAGGTGCAGGTCCTCAACTGACCCGGCGGCGGCGGACGTCCGATGCCCCGCGGCCCGGCCGCGGGGCGCCGGCGGCCGGCCGCACGCGACCACGGCACTGAAGCCCGGGCACTGAAGCCCGGGCACCGGCGGCCCGAACGGTGACGACCCGAGCACCGAGAACCCAGTACCGACGATCCGGAACGAGCACGAGGGAAGGGCGGAACCCGGTGGAGAACCGTACGTTCGCGACGCCGGGATCCGGCACACCCGCAGGGGCCGCGGTGTCCGTGGCGGTCCCGGACCAGGGGCAGGGGCCGGGCGAGGCCCCGGGCAGCGGTGCGGGCAAGGGGCGCGCCGCCCCGCACGTCCCCGGCCGGACGCTGCGGGCCCGGCGGCGGCGCCCGGCGGTGCTGGCGATGGCCGTCGCGCTGATCGCCGCCGGCGGCCTGGGCGGCGCGGTGCTCTACAACAGCACCGGCCAGCGGGTCGCCGTGCTGGCGCTGGCCCGGGACATCCCGTGGGGGCAGGTGATCACCGACGACGACCTGGTGGTGGCCCGGATCGCCGGCGATCCGGCGCTGCGGCCGCTGTCCGCCACCGAACGGGACAAGGCGGTCGGCATGCGGGCCGCCACCGACCTCAAGCGCGGCGCGATGCTCACCAGGGGCGACGTCGCGCAGACCCTGGCGGTGCAGCCCGGCCAGATCGTGGTCGGCGTCTCGGCCAAGCACAGCCAACTGCCCGCCACCCGGCTCCAGCCGGGGCTGCAGATCGTCGTGGTCTACACCCCGGACAACACCAAGGCCGACTCGATGCCCGCGACGGTCATCACGGTCGGCCGGGTGGACACCGACGGCAGCCAGGTGATCGACGTGGCCGTCGGCGCGGCGGACGGCCCCCGGCTGGCGCAGTGGGTGGCCGGCGGCCGGATCCAGGTCCTGCTGGCCCCGCGCGCCGCCGCGGCGGGCGGCGCGACCGGGACCGCCGGTGCAGGCACCGGCGGCAGCGCCGCGCCGACGGCCCCGGCGACCGGAACCGCCTCCGGCGCTGCCACGGCCCCCGCGCCCCCGACCGGGGCGGGTGGCGCCTGATGGCGGTGATCGCGGTGGCCGGCGGCCCGGGCGCGCCCGGCGCGACCACGGCTGCCCTGGCCCTGCTGCTGGCCTGGCCGCTGGAACCCGGACGGCGGGTCCTGCTGGTGGAGGCCGACCCGGACGGCGGCGCGGTGCTCGCGGGCGCCCTGGAGGGCCGGGTCGACGCGGTGTACGGGCTGCGCAACCTGGCCGTCGCCGACCGGCGCGGACTGCTCGCCGCGACCATCTGGGAGCAGCTGATCGACCTCTCGCCCGAGGGCACCGCCGAGCGGCTGCTGCTGCCCGGGCTGACCGACCCCACCCAGGCCCCGGGTCTCGCCTACACCTGGGAGCCGCTCGTCGACCTGCTGCACGGCCTCGAACCGCAGGGCTACGACGTCATCGTGGACCTCGGCCGCTCCGGCGCCACCGGCGTGAGCGCCGTGCTGGCCCGCCGGGCGGACGTGGTCGCGGTGACCGTCCGCACCACGCTGCGCGGCCTGAGCTCGGCCCGGCCCCGGCTGTCCGCGCTCGCCGAGGACCTCGCCACGGCCGGCACCGGGGTGGACGCGCTCGGACTGCTGCTGGTCGCCGAGGGGCCGTACTCGGGACCGGAGGTGTCGCGCGAGTTCGGCCTGCCGGTGCTGGGGCTGCTGCCGCACGCCACCCGCACGGCCCGGGTGCTCTCCGACGGCGGTGACATCACCGACCGGCGGTTCATCCGCTCGGAGCTGATGCGGACGGCGCGTTCGGCGGCGGACGAGGTGCAGCTGCTGGTCCGCCGCCGTCGCCAGCGGCTCGCGCCGACCGCCGCGCCCGTCCCGGCCCAGCTCACCGCCGCGGCCCGGACCGGGACCCAGCCCCAGCCCCCGGCCGCGGTGCACGCCCAGCCCCCGGTGCCGACCCCGCAGGCGGCCTCGCCGACGGCGTACCGGCCGGTGGAGGGGGAGCAGCCCTCGTACTCCCCGCCGCAGCCGGTCGGGCCGGTGATCACCACCGGCCCGGTGGCGCCGCTGGCCGGGCTGGCCCCCCAGCCGGCCGCTCCGGCCCCGTTCCCGGGGCACGTCCAGCAGCCGCAGCAGTCTCAGCCGCAGTCGCCGTACGGGCCGCAGGGCGGCTACGTCGCGTACGACCAGCAGGGTGGGGCCCCGTACGACCAGCAGGGCGCGTACGTCCGCCCGGAGCCCGAGGACGACGGCCGCTACCCGCTCCAGCAGCCCGCCGTGACACCCGATCAGACACACCCGAACGGTCCGCAGCCGTACAACCCCGGGGAGGTGCTCCGTGCGCGGTAGCCCCCTGCACCAGCACCCCGCGGCCGACCCGGCCGCGCTGCCCTGGGCCACCCCGGCCCAGGCCCAGGCCCCGACACAGGCCCAGACGCAGACGCAGGCGGCCGCCCCGCCCCAGGCCTACCGGCCGGGCCCCGTCGCCCCGCAGCCCGCGCCGCCGCCGTACGTCCAGCCGGGCGGCGCGGCCACGCCCACCGCCGTGCCCTCCCAGCTGCCCTCGCTCGACCTGCGCGGCGCCGCCACCCGGCCGGCCGTCGACCCGCAGGTGGCCCGCGAGCTGAAGCGCCAGGTCGCGGCCGAACTGCACCAGCAGATCACCCGGTTGACCGCCACCTCGGGCGCCGAACCGGACCGCGCCACCCGCCGCCAGCGCGGCCGCGCGCTGATCGAGGAGGCGGTCGCCCGCTGGTCCGACGCCTACGCGCAGACCCACGGCATCCCGCCCACCCGGGAGCAGGACCGCGCGCTCGCCGAGGCCGTCTTCGACCTGCTGTTCCGGGCCGGGCGGCTCCAGCCCTACTTGGACGACCCGGAGATCGAGAACATCCTGATCAACGGCTGCGACGACGTCTGGGTCTCCCGGGTGCACCAACCCCTGCGCCAGGTGCCGCCGGTGGCCGAGAGCGACGCCGAACTCGTGGAACTGCTCCAGGACCTGGCCCGCCAGCACGGCGGCGGCGAGCGCAGCCTGTCCACCGCCAGCCCGACCCTCGCGCTGCGCCTGGAGGGCGGCATGCGCCTCCAGGCGCTCACCGAGGTGACGCCCCGCCCGTACGTGGCGATCCGGCGCCACCGGGTGGCCTCGGCGACGCTGCCCGAGATGGTCGAACTCGGCACCCTGGACAGCACCTTGGCCGCGTTCCTGGCCGCCGCGATCCGGGCCCGGAAGAACGTGATGATCACCGGCACCCAGGGCGTCGGCAAGACCAGCCTGCTGCGCGCGATGGCCGCCGAGATCCCACCGGACGAGCGGATCGGCACCCTGGAGTCGGAGTTCGAGCTGTGGCTGCACACCCTCGGCCACCTGCGCCAGGTCGTCCCGATGGAGGCCCGCGAGGGCAACGGCGAACGCGTCGAGGGCCGCCTGGCAGGCGAGTTGACGATCGGCGACCTCATCCCGGCGGCGCTGCGGATGACGCTGTCCCGGATCATCGTCGGCGAGGTCCGATCCGGCGAGGTCGTCCCGATGCTGCGGGTCATGACCAACGGCGAGGGCGGCTCGATGTGCACCCTGCACGCCCGCGGCCCGCACATGGTCGTCGACCGCATCGCCGAACTCTGCCTGGAGTACGGCTCGCACATGACCGACTCGCTCGCCTACCGGCTCACCGCCAACGCCCTGGACCTCATCGTGCATGTCGCCATGGTCGACGAGACCGCCGTCGGCGGCCGCCGGCACCGCTTCGTCTCCCACGTCCTGGAGGTCGCCGGCCTCGGCGAGAGCGGCCGGCCCGCGCTGAACACCGTGTTCGGCCCCCGGGTGGACCTCGGCGAGCCGCGGGCCGTCCCGCACACCCCGCCGCAGTGCCTGGACGACCTGCGCCGGGCCGGCTTCGACGCCGCCCTGCTCGGCTCCCGCTACGGCGGCTGGGCCGCCCCGCTGCAGCTGCGGATCGGCGGTGGCGCGCGATGATGCTGCTGTTCGCCCTGTGCGGGCTGGCCGTCGCGGGCGGCCTGGTCGCCCTGGTGGCCTGGGCCCGCGGCAGCGACCCGGCGGACGAGGACGAGACCCCGGAGCGGAACAGCCCGCTGGCCGGCCGCGCCCACGTCTTCTGGTACGGCGCCCCCGGCGCCGCCTCGGCCCGGGTCGCCCGGCTGCGCCGGATCCAGCTGCCGCTCGCGCTCGCCGGCGCCCCGCTCGCCTGGCTGTTCACCGGCATCCCGCTGGCCGCCCTGCTGGTGCCGCTGGCCGTGTTCGGCCTGCCCTGGTTGTTCGACACCACCCGCCCGGACAACCGCCGGATCGAACGCCTGGAGGCGCTGTCCGAGTGGACCCAGCGCATCGCCGACGTGCTGCTGCTCGGCGTCGGCCTCAACCAGGCCATCGTCACCAGCCGCCGCACCGCCCCCGCCGCCCTGGAGGAGGAGATCGGCGAACTGGCCGCCCGGCTCCAGGCCCGCTGGCGGCCCGAGGAGGCGCTCCAGGCCTTCGCCGACAGCGTCGCCGACGCCACCGCCGACAAGGTGCTCGCCGCGCTCGTGCTGCGCTCCGGTGACAGCGGCCCCGGCCTGGCCCGGGCACTGGCCGACATGGCCGACTCGGTGCGCGAGGAGGTCCGCCAGCGCCGCGCCATCGAGGCCGACCGGGCCAAGCACCGCACCACCATCCGCTGGCTGGTCGGCATCATCGTGCTGGTCGTCACGGTCGGCTCCTTCAACACCGAGTACACCCGGCCGTACGGCACGTTGCTCGGCCAGATCGTGCTCGCCGTCGTCGCCGCCCTGTTCGTCGCGATCATCGCCTGGATGCGCGCCCTCGCCTCGCACCCGCCGGTGCCCCGGCTGCTGGCGCCCGACCGGCGCGGCAAGGCCGGGCGCCGCGCCCCGGCGCGCGAGGACGAGGCGCTCCAGCAGCTCGGGGAGGTCCGGTGATCTCCCCCTGGTCCGTGCTGGCCGGGGCCGTCGCCGCCGGCGGCGTCGCCCTGCTGATCGCCGAACTGCGGCCCGCGCCGCCCGACCTGCGCCAGGCCCTGGACCGGCTGCACCGCACCCCCGCCGAACGGGCCGCGGACCCGGACGAGCGGCCGCGCTGGTACGACCGGATCGGCGAGCGCTCGATCGGCCTGCGCGGAGTGTCCCTGCCGCACCGCGAACTCGCCCTGATCGGCCGCGCCCCGGCCCGGTTCATGGTGCACAAGCTGCTGTTCGCCGCGATCGGCCTGCTGCTGCCCGCCTACCTGGGCGCGATGGCCGTGCTGATGGACATCGGCCTGCCCTTCGCCCTGCCGCTGCTGGCCGGGCCACTGCTGGCCGGCCTGCTCTGGTTCGTCCCCGACGGCATCGTGCGCGGCGAGGCCAAGGAGGCGCGCAGCGAGTACCTGCACGGCATCGCCGCCTACCTCGAACTCGTCGCCCTGGAACGGGCTGCCGACTGCGGGCCCGCCGAGGCGCTGCGCCGCGCCGCCGCGGTCGGGCGCGGCACCGTGTTCCGGCGCATCCGCGACGCCCTCGACCGCGCCGCCACCGACCGGCTCCCGCCCTGGGCCGGACTCGACGCGCTGGCCGAGGAGTTGGGGCTCAGCCCGCTGCAGGACGTGGCGGACATCATGCGGCTGTCCGGCACCGACGGCGCCGCCGTGTACGACACCCTGCGGGCGCGCGCCAAGGGCCTGCGCGGCGAGCTGCTCGCCGAGGACCTCGCCCGCGCCAACGCCGACAGCGAGCGGATGGTCGCACCCGGAGCCGCCCTCACCCTGCTGATGACCGTCCTGATCGTCTTCCCCGCACTCCACCAGATGCTCAACTGACCCTCCTCACAGGGCATCTGGCACCACACCGCACTCCACCCCCGGGAGACCCGAATGACCGTCCGACTCGTCCACCTGGCAGGCCGGCTGATCCGGCCCGTCCTGCTGCCCGTGCAGTTCGCCCTGCTGCTGTTCACCCTGCGGCTCGGCCGGCTGCGGGCCGCCCGCGCGCGCGGCGACCGCGGCGCGATCAGCATCGAACTCGCGCTCGCCATCATCGCGTTGGTCTTCGTCGCGGGCGCCGTCGCGACCGCGTTGTACCTGCTGAAGGACAAGGTCGTGCAGAAGGTGCAGCAGGACCCGAACATGCCGGGTGCGGGCGCGGGAGGCGCCACCAAGTGACGTACCGACCTCGCCGCCGCGGCGACCGGGGGTCGATGAGCGTGAGCCTCGCCATCGTCTTCCCGGTCGTCCTGGTGCTCCTGATGCTCGTCGTCCAGGCCGCGCTGCTGTGGTACGACCGCCAGCTCGCGCTCACCGCCGCCCGCGAGGGCGTGGACGCCGGCCGGATCCAGGGCAACGCGACGGACGAGGTGAAGAACGAGGCGGCGCGCCGACAGGCCAGGGACTTCCTCGACCGGCAGGGCGTGCACTCGTACACGGTGACGACCGACGGCAGCACGCCCGAAGTGGTCCGGGTCACGGTGGCGGTGCGCCCGCCGCTGCTGATACCCGGGCTGTCGGCGCCCGCCCTCACGCAGTTCGCCGAGGCGCCGCGCGAGCACTTCGTCCCGCCGGTGGCGGTGGCGCCGTGAGACAGCGGACCCGGGCCGACTGGTGGCCGGCGCCGCGCGCCGAGCGTGGTTCCGAGCGCCGTTGCGCGCCCCGGGCCGAGCGCCGTTCCGCACGCCGGCCCCGGTGGTGGCCGGTCCGGCGGAGCGACGGCGGCGCCGTCGCCATCGAGGCGGCGATCGTCGTGCCCCCGGTGGTCGGGCTGGTCCTGGTGGCCATCGCCGCCGGGCGGGTGCAGACCACGGCCGGTACGGTCGAGGCCGCCGCCCGGGCCGGCGCCCGCACCGCCTCGCTGCAGCGCAGCGTCGACGGGATGACGCAGCCGGGCCGGGACTCGGCCCTCGCGACGCTGCGCCAGCAGGGCGTCTCCTGCCGCAACGGGGACGTCCAGGTCGTGCCCGGCCGACTGGACCTGCCCGGCGGCGCCGTCACGACCGTCAAGGTCACCGTGGTGTGCGACGTCGAACTGGCGGACCTGCTCGGCGGACCGTCCGGCGTACCCGTGACGAAGCACCTCGTCGGCGAGTTCACCTCCGTGGTGGACCGCTACCGGGGCACATGACGGCCCGGGGCGGCACCCGGCGGGACACGGGCCACGACGGGGGATTGGGGACGGCCCGCGCGGGGGAGACGCAAGCGGAGAGCGCACGGGGGATGACGCGACGGGACCGGCCGGCGCCCGGTGGGGGCCGGTGGGGCGGACGAGGTGCGGGAGGGGCAGGGGGGATGGGAGTGCCTGTCAGGGCGCGGCGCCGACGCCGCTCCGACCGGGGCGCGGTCGCCCTCTTCGTGGCGATCTGCGCGGCCTACGTCGTGCTCGTCATCGCCCTGGTGATCGACGCCGGCGGCCGGTTGCGGGTCGCCGAACGCACCGACGCCTACGCCCAGGAGGCCGCGCGGGTCGGCGGACAGCAGCTCGACCAGGCCGCCGTCCTCCAGGGGAAGGGCTTCAAAATCCAGCAGGACTACGTCCGGCAGGCCGCCGACGCCTACCTGGCCCTGTACGGCCTCCAGGCGGGCGAGGTCGAGTTCTCCGGCGACGGCAAGGTCGTCACCGTCACCGTGCGGGCCGACTACCGGCCCGTCCTGCTGGGCGCGCTCGGGGAGCGGAAGGTAACGGGCAAGGGCAGTGCGACCCTCGTCCACGGAGTCGAGAAAGCGGAGACCGACTGATGGCCGCGCCACGTGCCAAGGACCAGGCCCGAACCGCCCCGGGCCGGGCTCGAACCGCCAAGGGCCGGAGCCCGGGCGCCAAGGACCAGGCCCGGAGCGCCAACGGCCGGGCCCACACCGGACACCGGGCCGCCGGCCGCCCCGCCGCCCCGGCGCCCCGCCCACCGCGCGGGCGCGGCCGCGGCGCAGCCCTGATCACCGCGCTCGCCGCGCTGGTCACCCTGCTCGCCCTGCTGCTCGGCGTCCCCGCGCTGCTGCTCTACGGCACCCGTGCGGTCGCCGCGATGGGCGACGTCGCGCCGGACGGCGTCGGCCAGGCGCTCACCGGCCCGGACGACGGACGGCTGTTCCTCTGGCTGCTGGTCGTGGTCGGCTGGCTCGCCTGGGGCTGCTTCGCGTTCTCCGTCCTGCTGGAGATCCCCGCGCAGCTGCGCGGCCGGATCGCCCGCCGCATCCCCGCCTTCGGCTGGAGCCAGCGGATGGCGGCCGGCCTGGTCGGCTCGGTGTTCGCGCTGATGCCGGTCGCCGGCTCGGCCTTCGCCGCCACCCCGGCCCACACCGCCACCGCCCCGGCGGAGTTGGCGGCCGGAGTGCAGCGCGCCGCCCTGCCCGCCGCCCAGGCCGCGCCCGCGCTGGCGCCCGCCGCCGAGCAGAACCCCACGTACACCGTGCGGGACAGCCGGCCCGCCGACAGCCTGTGGTCCATCGCCGAACGCCAACTGGGCTCCGGTGAACGGTGGGTGGAGATCGCCAAGCTCAACGACGGCCGGGTGATGGACGATTCAGGCATCCGCTTCGACGCCGACCGGCCGATCCAGCCGGGGTGGGCGCTGCTGATGCCGGGGGACGCGAAGGCGGACGGGTCGGCGCCTGCGCCTGCTCCGACGCCTGCTCCTCCGTCCGAGCCCGCGCCCGCCCCTGCTTCCGGTGCGGCCCAGGTGCCGCAGGCCGGGACGGAGCCGGGTGCGGGCGGGCACGCGACGGTGACCGTCCAGGGCGGGGACAGCCTGTCCGTCATCGCCCAGAGGGAGTTGGGGGACGCCGAGGCGTGGCCGAAGCTCTTCGAGGCGAACAAGGGCGCCCAGGCGCCGGACGGGGAACGGCTGACCGATCCGGACGTGCTGGTGCCCGGGATGGTGCTCACGGTGCCGGGGGCGGCCGCTCCCGCGCCCGCTCCCTCGCCTGCTCCTCCGTCCGAGCCCGCGCCCGCGCCCGCGCCCGCTCCGGCGCCGTCGACCGGCCGGCCGTCGGCCGACCAGGCGCCCGCCACTCCCGCCCCCGCGCCGACCCAGGCCGCGCCGACCCCGGCCGCGTCCCAGCCCGTCACCCCGGCACCCACCCACGCGCCCACCCATGCGCCTGCCCCCGCCGCGCACGCCGAACCGGCCGCCGGTGACGACTACTCCATCGCCCTCACCGCCTCCACCGTCGGTGTCCTGCTCGCCGCCGTCATGGTCGGCACCGTCGCCCACAAGCGCGGCACCCAGCTGCGCGCCCGCCGCCCCCGGCACCGCATCACCATGCCCGACGCCGAGGCCGCCGCCTTCGAGAACGAGCTCAGGGCCCGTCAGGACGACGCCGGCCTCGACCTGCTCGACCGCGCCCTGCGCACCATGGCCCGCAACACCGTGCGCGGCGGCAAGCGCCTGCCCGCCATCGTCGCCGCCCGGATCACCCCCGGCCACACCATCGAACTGCACCTCTCCGGCCCGGCCACCCCGATCGCGCCGTTCCGCGCCGCGCACGCCGCCAACGTCTGGTGGTGCAGCCTCGACTCCGGCGACCTGCTCAGCGCCGCCCAGGCCCGCAAGACCGCCGCGCCCTACCCCGCCCTGGTCACCCTCGGCACCTCGCCCGACGGCTCGGTCGTCCTCGCCGACCTGGAGGCCGTCCGGCTGCTCCACCTCTCCGGCCACCCCGACGACGCCCGCGACATCCTGCGCACCCTCGCCGTCGAACTCGCGCACAGCCCGCTCGCCGACCGGCTCCACCTGCACCTGGTCGACCTCGCCGAGGAGATGCCGATCAGCGGCCCGGCCGCCGAACGCATCCACCGCCACCCCACCCTGGAGGCCGCGCTCGCCGCCCTCGGCCCGCGCACCGCCAAGGCCCGCGCCACCCTGGTCGCCGCCGAGGCCGCCAGCCCGCGCGACGCCCGCAGCCGGGGCCAGGCCGACGAGTCCTGGACCCCCGAGATCGTGCTCTGCGCCCAGCAGCCCGGCGGCGAGGTCCCCGCCGAACTCGGCCGCCTGCTCGACGCCCGGCCGCGCACCTGCGTCGCCGTCATCACCCGCGCCCCCGAACGCGGCACCGGCCCCGTCGCCCGCTGGACCCTCCCGGCCACCGGCCAGGCGGCCATCCCCGGCCTGCACCTCACCGTCGAACTCCAGCGGCTCAGCGACCAGCAGTACGACCAGGTCACCGAACTGCTCCGCGCCGCAGACGACCTCACCCAGCACCCGGCCCCCGCCTGGACCCTGGACGGTCCCGGCCTCGACCCCGACGCGGACGACGACGACACCGATACGGCCGAACTGCCCGCCGCCGTACCCGTGCTGGCCGCCGTCGGCGCCGCCGCGACCGGCGCGCAGGGCGGTACGGACACGGCCGCCGGGCCCCGGCTGCTCGCCCGGGTCATCGGCACCGGCGCCAGCCCGTTCGCGGGCACCGACCCGGCGACGCCGGTACCGGCCCCTCCGGCCGGGCCGGGGCGGTACGCGGTCAACGGGCAGGGGCGGCAGGCCGCCTCCGCCGAGACCGAGACCGGGAGCGGGAGCGGAGTCGGTACCGGTACCGGGAGCGGGACCGGGACCGACGAAGAGCTCGTGGTCGGGCAGCTCGTTGACGAGGCCACGGACGAGGCAGCGGACGAGGCCACCCGGGACCTGCGCCGCCCGGACGCGGTGGCGGGGGACGCGGCGGAGGCACCGCAGCAAGCCCCCGCGGCCGTCCTCGCCGTCCAGCCCGCGCCGTCCGCGCCGTCCGTGCCTGCCGTCCAGTCCGTCCAGCCGGTCGTGCCGCAGTCGCCCGTCGAGCCGGCCCCGGTCCACCAGCCCGCGCCCGCGCCCTCCGGCGTCGACCCGCGCGTCCCGTCCCGGCCGGAGCCCTCGCCCGACCTCCTGCCCGGCACCGAAGCCGAGGCCCCGGCCGAAGCCGATTCCCACGCTGATTCCCACACCGAGTCCGGAGTCGAACCCGGAGCCGAGCCCGGCCCCGCCGCCGTCGCCCCGGTCGCCCAGACCACCCCCGGGCGCAGCGACAGCGACGACCTGCTCGCCATCCTGCGCTCCCCGGAGGCGCACGCCGCCCGCAACGCCCCCCGGATCCGCCTGCTCGGCCCGGTCGACGTCGCCGGAGCCCTCGGTACCGCCGAACCCGGCGCGCTGTCCCGGCTCACCGAACTCGCCGTCTACCTCGCGCTGCGGCCCGGCGCCGACCACCACGCCCTCGACCACGACCTCCACCCCGGCGCCGCCCACCTCGACCCGCACCCCACCGCGGCCGACGCCAAGAGCCCGCTCCCCGGCAAACTCGCCGACCTGGCCGCCTGGTTCGGCACCTCGCCCGAGGGCCGCGCCTTCCTGCCCACCGACACCACCGACGGCTACTCCTTCACCCCGGTCGTCACCTGCGACTGGGACGAGTTCCGCAGCCTCTACCGGCGCGGCATGCGCAGCACCAGCGCCACCGCCGACGCCGCCCTCGCCCACGCCCTGGCCCTGGTGCGCGGCGCCCCGTTCGCCGAGGCCCCGCCCGCCTCCTACGGCTGGGCCGAGGCCGAACGCCAGGACATGATCGCGGCGATCGTCGACACCGCCCACGAACTGGCCGCCCGCCGCCTGCAGTACGGCGACCACCGCAGCGCCGAGGCCGCCGTCTTCCGCGGCCTCGCCGTCGCCCCGGACGTCGAACTCCTGCACCGGGACCTCTTCTACGCCTACGCCTCGGCCGGCGCCCGCGACCAACTCCTGCGCGCCGTCAACCGTCTCGACGCGCTCAGCCGCCGCACCGGCCGTGACCTCGACGCCGACACCGTCGCCCTGCTCCGCGACCTGCTGGCCGGTTCCTGACGTCCCCTGCATGTTGTAGAATCCGCGAATCCGTGAGCACTGTAGGCCGATCATGAGCACTGTCCGAGCAAATCCGGGTGATCATGATCAGGGGGCCGAGCTGTTCGAATGGATTCATCCGATGCGGTGGGTTCGTGTCAGGCTGGCGGCGGTCACCCACAGGTCTTCGGGCGGGAGTTGACGAATGGCCGAGCGTGCCGCGATCAAAGAGCCCTCGGCAGCCCGCCGGATCGCGGAGACACTGCGCGGTGAGATCCTCGATGGCCGGATCGGCGCCAGCGAGGCGCTCCCGACGGTGCGTGAGCTTTCGGTCCGCTTCGAAGCCAAGGGTGCGGTCATCCGAAAGGCCCTCCAACTGCTGCGGGGGGAGGGGTACGTGAAGCCAGGTCCGGCCGGGAGGTTGTACACGCCTGGTCTCGATACACACTGGATGTACGGCGGCGACTTTGACCGTTTCGCCGCTGTTGCCCAGCCGGACCGGCATCCCCCACACGACCACCCGTAGGCCGACGGATTGGTGCTGCCCGAGGGCCTGCTCTCGGATTGCTCATGATCGCTCGACACGGCGACCGTCGGCGAGTGCTCACCGGGCAGATACCCGCAGGTCACAACGCCGAGATTGCTCACGGAATCGTGGACCCTACAACGCCGCTGCCCGGCCGCCCCTCGGGGTGACCGGGCAGCGGCATACGGGGCCGCGTCGATCAGGCCGATCAGGTCGGTCGGGCCGGTCAGGTCGGGCAGACGCACCGGCCGTCGACGGTGCGCTCGGTGGCGGTGTGGACGTCCCGGATGGCGGCGAGCGGGACCCGGGCCACCGCCACACCCACCCGGGTCCGGTCCGCCGGCGTCCGGGCGACGACGTCGAGCTGCCCCTGCTCCGCCACGGTGGCCCGGGCGAGCACGCTGAAGACGTACGCCCCGCCCTCGACGCCGTACCCGTCCGCCCACAGCTCGACCACCGCCCCGCCGTCCAGTGTCAGGTGCCAGGGCAGGGGCGGTCCGGCGGCGAAGTCCATGGTCGGGGAGTCCAGATGGTCGGGGAGTTTAGATGGTCGGGGAGTCTAAGGCGTGTCGTGTCGGTGTGTGCGCAACCAGGCGTCCAGGGTGGCGAAGTCGGCTGCGGTGAGGCCGCGTTGGTGGTCGACGCGGTGAAGGAGCGCGGGGGCGGGCGAGTGGGCCGCGACCCAGCGGCGGTCGGTGGCGGCGATCTCGTCGTCCACCCAGACGAACGGGCGGCCGGCGGCCCGGGCGACCAGCGCGCGGGTCTTCCCGTGCAGGCCGGCCGGTTCGTCGCCGTCCTCCACCGGCCAGCTCACGACGGGTAGTTGCGGCAGTCCGAGCCAGGGGGAGAGGCAGTCGTTCGCATCGGACATCCACGTCGTCGCCCACACCAGTTCGCACGGCAGGCTCAGCAGGCGCCCGCCGAGCGCCGGATCGACGCGGGCCAGCAGGGGGTTGACGCCCGGGCCGGGTGCGGCGGCGGAGACGCCGCGGAAGACGGGGTAGCCGCCCGGGGGCGGCGCGCCGAAGGGGATGAGCGGTCCGTCGATGTCGAGGAACAGGAGAGGTGTACCGGGGCCTGCCATGACGGCACGATAGCGGGCCGCGTGGCACGCCGATCGGAGACCCGGCCTGGATCGGGTGTGCCGGGATCTCGTAGGGTGGCGCGACGGGAGTGGTGGCAGGCACCACCCAGCAAGGGCATCAGACGCCGCGAAGCGGCGGGGTGGGCGGTGACCAGAAGATGGCGGAGACGACAGCTGTCCCCGGAGGCCCCGAACCGGCAGCGGACTCGGGCCCCTGGGACGCCGTACCGCCGCCGCGCACCCCGGCCGAGGAGCACCCGCCCGGGCCCGCCGCGCTCTACGAGCCGCCGCCCGTGCCCCTGCTCCCGCCGCCCGCTCCGGCAGCCCCGCCGTCGGCTCCGACGGCTCCGGCCGCGGTGCCGGGTCCACCGCCGACCGCGCCCACCGGATGGACCGTCACCGGCATGCCCGCCGTGGGCGCGCCGCCGTCCGCGGCCACGCCGCCGCCCTTCCCGGCCCCGGGCGTGAGCGCCCCCGGTGCGGGCGGACTGGGGGCGGCGCCGCGCGGACGGATCCTGGTCGTCGAGGGCGGCTACGGCAACTCCGGGCGCCGCACCTGGGGTCGGGGCGGTCCCGCCCAGGCGTCGGTGCTGTCCGCGATGCTCGCGGCCGTCTCACCGCAGGTACTGCTCGCCGCGGACGCGGTGGACGCCGTCCACCTCCCCGGCGCCAGCGACCCGCACACCGTCCTCGCCCACCTGCGCGCCGCGTCCCGCCATCCGGGGCCGCTGCTCGTCCACTTGGGCGGTCACGTGGTCGCCGACAAGCGCGGCGGACAGCTCCAGCTCACCCTGCGCGACTCCAAGCAGGACGGCCTGCCCTGGCAGGCCGTCGCCGCCGAGCTGAGCCACCGCCCGGCCGAGTGGCAGACCCTCGTCGTCGCCGACCTCAGCGCCGACCAGAACGCCTGGCCGTACCTCCAGGGTGCCGCCTCGCCGCTCAGCGAGGGCATCCCGCTCTGGGCGGTCGTCAGCCCGGACCCGGAGCAGATCGGCACCTTCACCCGGGCCCTGATCGAGGCGCTGCACGGCGGCCACCCCGGCGCGGGGGACGTGCTCGCGCCCGAGCAACTGCGGCAACAGGTGTACTCGGTGCTGCGGCCGGACGTCGTCATCCTGGCCACGCACGCCCCGGACCGCCCGGTCTTCCGCAACACCGCCCGCCGTGGCGACGGTCCGCCGGCCGACGTGTCGGCGCCGGTCGATGCAGTGCCGCCGGTTGATGCCGTGCGGGCCGACGTGGTGCCGGTTCACGCGGTGCCGCCGGTTGATGCCGTGCGGGCCGATGTGGTGTCGTCCGGGCCGGCCGTGCTGTCGGTGCCGCCGGTGCCGGGTCGGGCGGAGTCGCAGGACGCCGTCGTCGAACCGCCCGTGGCGCCCCCGGCCTTGCCGTCGTCGGCCTTCCCGGCTCCCGGGACCGAGGCCGGTCCGGTGAGCCTGGTCAAGCCCGGCGTGCCGCCCACCCCGCCCAGGCCGGCCCGCCCGGTCAGCCTGCTGAAGGGGCAGCCGGCCGGCTCGGCTGGCGTGACCCTGCACAAGCCCGCTCCGGCGGACGCGACGCCCGAGGTCGTCGAGTCGTCCGCAGGCGTGACGCTGGCCAAGCCCCAGCAGCCGGAGCCGGAGCCGGAGCCGGAGTCCGAGCGGGAGCGGGAGCCGGAGCAGGCGCCGGCGGACGTCGCCACGCCGACGGCGGAACCGCAGGACGCCGCCCCGACACAGGCCCCTCCCGTTGACGAGACCCCCGTGGACGCGGTCCCGGTGGCGGAGGCCCCAGCGGACGCGGTGCCAGCAGACGCGGTGCCGGCGGACGAGGTGCCTGCCGATGCGGTGCCCGTCGACGCTCCGGTGTCCGGTCAGCCGCGTGCCGACTACCGGGAGGCCATCGGCCGGATCGTCCGCAGCGCGGATGCCGGGGAGCACGGTGCCGCCACCGAACTCGCCTTCGCCCTCGAACTGGAGGCGATCGCCGAGCACGGCGCCGCCTCCGAACCGGTCCTCCAGGTGCGCCAGGTCCGGGCGCACGTGTGCCGTCTCGCGGGCCGGCCGGCCGAGGCCGCGGACATCTACCGCGAGGTGGCCCTGGCGTTGCTCCGTTCGCAGGGGCCGGACCACCCGGAGACCCAGCAGGCGGCCACCAATGCCGAGGCCTGCTGGCGCTCGGTCCCCGACCGCGCGGCGGCCCTTCGGATCGCCCCGGAGATCATCGAGCTCCGCGCCTACCTCCCGGGCCCCGACGGCCGTAAGCTCCGCGCCGCCGAGCGCTACCTCGCCCAACTGGCCGCCGCCCCGGAGCCCGCAACGCCGCCCGCCCCGGAGCCCGCTTCCGCCCCGGCGGACCGCGTCTGACCCTTCGCGCCGCACGGCCGGGCCGGACGACCGGCACCGGGCTGCGAGCAACTAACACCGAACAGAAAACAAAAAACAGAAAACAGCGAACAGATAACAGATTTCGAAATCTGTTATCTGTTCGCTGTTAGTTGTTACTTGCTACCCACCACTGCCCGTCAGCGACCGGCGATGGCGTGGACGAACTTCGCGCCGTCGATGGTGCCGAGGCCGCTGGAGAGGTCGTAGCCCTCGGTGGCGGTGTAGCCGGTGACGCCGCCCCAGGAGTTGTCGCCCTCCTTCACGTCCGTGATGCCGCTCCACGCGCTCGGGAGCAGGTTGAGCCCGTACAGACGCCAGTTGAGCTGGCCGAGGCGGTGACCGGCGAGCTGGTCGGCGAGGGCGACGACGCCGGAGAACAGCGGGGTGGCCTCGCTGGTGCCGCCGGTGAGGTGCCAGCCGACGGAGGTCGGGTCGTAGGACTCGTAGGTCCAGGCGCCGCCGTCGACGGCCGCGCTCATGCTGATGTCGGGCGTGCCGCGGTGGTTGCCGGTGACGTTGGCGACGCCGGCCTGGTACCACGGGCGCTCGAAGATGCCGGAGACGCCACCGCCGCCGGCGCCGGACTTGTCGTGCCACACCTTGTCGGGCGCGGTGCGCGCGCCGTTGTCGTCCAGGGTGAGCTGGGTGCCGCCGATGGAGGTGACCAGCGGGTCGGAGGACGGCCAGGAGTTGACCTTGTACGGGTACAGGTCGGTGCCGTTGGTCTGCGCGTCGGTGGCGCCGTTGTCGCCGGAGGCGGCGAGCACGGTGACGTTGTGGTCGGCGGCGGCCTGGAAGGCGTAGCGCAGGTCGGTGAGCGACTTGAAGTCGCCCTTGTCGTACCCCGGGAAGGTGTTCTCGGTGGCGCCGAAGCTCTGCGAGATGACGTCGCCGCGGCCGGCCTTGATGAGGGCCTTCTCGGCGTCCATCATCTCGGGCAGACCGGTGGTGCCCTCGGTCTCGGCGACACCGGTCTCGACCAGGACGATGTGCGCGTCGGGGGCGATGGCGTGGGCGTACTCGACGTCCAGCGTGGTCTCGCCGGCCCAGCCGGTGTGGTCGGGGTTCTTGGGGTCGAAGGCGGGGACGTTGCCCCACTTGACCACCTCGACGTTGGTGTCCTGGATGCCCCACTGCTTGTCGAAGACCTCCAGGTCGTGCTGGATGGTCGGCGAGCCGAAGGAGTCGACGATGACGATCGTGCGGCCCTTGCCGGTGATGCCCTCCTGGTACAGCGGGTTCAGGTTGTAGGCGTTCCGGTACTGCAGCGGCGAGTAGCAGTGGATGCCGATCTGGCTGACGCACTGGGTGGTGGTCAGCGGGGCGGTGCGGCCCTGGGCGTTGTGGTGCCCGAAGGAGGCGGGGCGGACGTGGACGCCCGTGAGGTCGTGCGCGGGGGCGGCGGTCGCGGCGCCGACCGCCGGGACGGCGATGGTGCCGGCCGTGAGGGCGGTGGCCCCGACGGCGAGCAGAGCCAGGGCACGGCGAAGGGGGGCGGGGCTGCCCATGGGACTCCTTGGGGCGCAGGGCCCGACCTGGTCCGGTCGGGTCGGTCCGGCCATCCCATCGACTGCCGCATGATCATGCCATAGTCATTTGGTGGGGTCGCCTGATCAGAGGCATGGTCATGCTCGGCCACGCGAAAAGGTAAAGACCGTCCCAGGTGAAGGTAACCCCACGCCCGGGACGGTTATGTGACGACACGTCAGTATTATCGTACTAATGCTGAACGGTTCTTGACGATCCCCGCCCGGGCCAGCCCTACCGCGCCCCGCCGTTGACGTACAGCGTCTGCCCGCTGACGTACGAGGCGTCCTCGCTGGCCAGGAAGGCGACCACGGACGCGATCTCCTCCGGCTGTCCCACCCGGCGCAGCGGGGTCCGGGCGGAGACCTCTGCGTGCTGGTCCTCGGCCGTGCTGCCGACCCGCTCGGCGGTGGCCGCGGTCATCGCGGTGGCGATGTACCCGGGGGCGACGGCGTTGACGTTGATGTTGAACGGCCCCAGCTCGATCGCGAGGGTCGCGGTGAGCCCCTGGATGCCGGCCTTGGCGGCCGCGTAGTTGGCCTGCCCCCGGTTGCCGAGGGCGGAGCGCGAGCTGAGCGAGACGATCTTCCCGTACTTCTGCGCCACCATGTACTTCTGCGCGACGTGGCTGCAGTTGTACGCGCTGGTCAGATTGACGGTCAGGACCGCGTCCCAGTCGGCCTTCGGCATCTTGAAGAACAGGTTGTCCCGGGTGATCCCGGCGTTGTTCACCAGGATGTGCACCCCGCCGAGGTCCGCCGCGACCTGCGCGAACACCGCCTCGACGGCGTCGTAGTCGGCCACGTCGCAGCCGTACGCCCGAGCGGTGCCGCCCTTGGCGGTGATCTCCGCGACCGTCCCGGCGGCCCGTTCGGCGGTGAGGTCGACGACGGCGACGGTCGCGCCCTCCTCGGCGAGCCGGCGGGCGGTGGCCGCGCCGATGCCCTGCGCGGCGCCGGTCACGACGGCGACCCGCCCCGCGAACCTGCCCGCCAGGCCCGTCACTTCAGCCACTGCGGCTACTTCAGTCATTCCCGGTGCTCCCTTGGACTCGGACGTGAACTCGAACTCGGACGTGAACTCGGACGCGGACTCGACCGTGAACTCGGCCGCGAACGCGGGCCCGCACTCAGTCAACGTTCTCGACGAGGACGGCAGTGCCCTGACCGACCCCCACACACATGGTGGCGAGCCCGCGCCGGGCGTCGGTGCGGCGCATCCGGTGCAGCAGGGTGGTGAGGATGCGCGCGCCGGAGCCGCCCAGCGGGTGGCCGAGCGCGATCGCCCCGCCGCTCGGGTTGACCAGTTCGTCGGCCTGTTCGGGGGTGAATCCGATGCCGTCGGCGGAGGCCAGGGCCTGGGCGGCGAAGGCCTCGTTGAGTTCGGCGGTGTCGAGGTCGGCCAGCGACCAGCCGGCCCGGCCGAGCACCTTGCGGGTGGCCGGCACCGGGCCGATGCCCATCACGTCGGGGTGCACCCCGACGGAGGCGCCGGCCACGTACCGGCCGAGCGGCCGCAGCCCGAGGTCGCGCAGCGCCTCCTCGCCGACCAGGAGCAGCCCGGCCGCGCCGTCGTTCATCGGCGAGGCGTTGCCTGCCGTGACGGTGCCGCCGGGGCGGAAGGCGGGCTTGAGACGGGCGAGTTTCTCCAGGCTGGTGTCCTCGCGGATGCCCTCGTCCTGGCCGACCGTCACGCCGTCGGGCCGTTCGACCGGGATCAGCTCGGCGTCGAAGTGGCCGTCCTTGCGGGCGGCGGCGGCCCGTTGGTGGCTGCGCAGCGCGAAGGCGTCCTGGCGTTCCCGCCCGATGCCGTACCGGCCGGCCACCTCCTCGGCGGTCTCGCCCATGCTGAGCACGCCGTGCAGTTCGGCCATCCGGGGGTTGGTGAGCCGCCAGCCGAGCCGGGTGTCGTAGGTCTCGATCCGGTGCGGGAGGGCCTCGTCGGGGCGGGGGAGGACGAAGGGGGCGCGGGTCATCGACTCGCAGCCGCCGGCCAGGACGACGTCGGCCTCGCCGGAGCCGATGGCCCGGGCGGCGAGGGTGACGGCCTCCAGCCCGGAGGCGCAGAGCCGGTTGACGGTGGCGCCGGGGACGGTCTCCGGCAGGCCGGCCAGCAGGACGGCCATCCGGGCGGCGTTGCGGTTGTCCTCGCCGGCCTGGTTGGCGGCGCCCCAGTAGACGTCGTCGATGCGGGCGGGGTCGAGGGCGGGGACGTCGGCGAGCAGGGCGCGCAGCACGGTGGCCGAGAGGTCGTCCGGGCGGACCGTGGCGAGCGCTCCGCGCAGCCGGCCGATGGGTGTGCGGCGGGCTGCGGCGAAGTAGACGGGACGCACGTCGTCGGGCTCCTATCCGGTTGAATCCGAGTGATCCGAGTGATCCGAGCAGTCAGGGTGATCCGAGCAGTCAGGACGGTCCGGGTGATCCGGGTGGTCCGGGTGGTCCGATTGACCTGTCCTGGCTGATCGGATGGGATGAACGGGCTGGTCAGAAGGCGTTGACCCCGGTGAGGGCACGGCCGATGAGCAACTGGTGGATCTGGCTGGTGCCCTCGTAGAGGGTCATGACCCGCGCGTCGCGCAGGTACTTGCCGACCGGGTACTCGTCGATGAAGCCGTAGCCGCCGAACACCTGGAGCGCGTTGTTGGCGGCCCGGACGGCGGCCTCGCTCGCGTAGAGCTTGGCGACGGAGGACTCGGTGGCGAACGGCAGGCCGCGTTCGATGTGGTCGGCGACCTTCCAGGTGAGCAGCCGGGCGGCCTCGACGTCGACGGCGATGCCGGCCAGCAGTTCCTGGACGAGTTGGTGCGAGGCGATCGGGCGGCCGAACTGCTCGCGCTCGCCGGCGTAGCGGACGGCGGCCTCCAGGCAGGCGCGGGCGATGCCGACGCAGCCCGCCGCGACGGACATCCGGCCCTTGGCGAGCGCGGACATCGCCACCCGGAACCCCTTGTCGACCTCGCCGAGCCGCGCGCTGTCGGGCACCCGGACCCGGTCGAGGGCGAGCTCGGCGGTGGCCTGGCCGCGCAGGCCGAGCTTGCCGTGGATCTCGGTGCGGGTGAAGCCGGGCAGGTCGGTGGGCACCAGGAAAGCGGTGATGCCCTTGTGGCCCTGCCGGTCGGGGTCGTCGCCGCCGGTGCGGGCGAAGACCAGGGCGACGTCGGCCCAGGTGCCGTTGGTGATGAACATCTTGGCGCCGCTGATCAACCAGTCGTCGCCGTCCCGGACGGCGCGGGTGCTGAGGTTGGCCGCGTCGGAGCCGGTGCCGGGTTCGGTGAGCGCGAAGCAGCCGAGCGACTCGCCCGAGGTGAGCCGGGGGAGCCAGTGCTGCTTCTGCTCCTCGGTCCCGTAGCCGTTGACGGACTTGGCGACCAGGCCGAGTGTGACCGAGACGATGCCGCGGACGGCCGAGTCGCCGCGGCCGAGCTCCTCCAGGACCAGGCAGTACGCGAGGTGGTCGCCGCCGCTGCCGCCGTAATCCTCGGGGATGGTGAGGCCGAGGAAGCCGAGCCCGGCCAGTTTGCCGATGATCGCGCGGTCGACGGACTCGGCACGGTCCCAGGCGGCGGCGTGCGGAGCGATCTCGCGGTCGGTGAAGGAGGCGGCGAGGTCCCGGACGGCGCTCTGCTCCTCGGACAGCTCCAGGTTCACGGCGGCTCCAGATCCATTAAACTAGCGCTGCAAGTTTTATGGAGGGACTGTAGCCCCGGCCGGCCCGCGCTGGGAAGGGGCACCTGCCAGAATCGGTCCCCGCCCCACCCGACCGGAGGAACCGGAGGCAGCACCCCGATGGCCCGCCCGCGCACCCCGCTGCTCAGCCGCGAGCGCATCGTCGCCGCTGCTCTGCGGCTGATCGACGCCGAGGGCCTGGCGGCCCTCTCCACCCGCCGCCTCGCCACCGAACTGTCGGTCAGCGGTCCCTCGCTCTACAACCACGTCGCGACCAAGGACGAACTGCTGGACGCGGTGGTGGACAGCGTGATCGGCGAGGTCGACTTGTCGATGTTCGGCACGCCCGACGGCCCGCCCACCGCTACGCCCACCGCTAAGCCCGACGGCACGCCCGACGACGCACCCACCGCCACGCCCAGCGGCCGGCCGACGCCCTGGCCGGACGCGCTGCGCGCCTGGGCCCGCTCCTACCGCGCCGCCCTCGCCGCCCACCCCAACATCGTGCCGGTGCTCGCCCAGGGCCCGGGCCGCCGGCCGAACGCGCTGCGCCTGGCCGACGCGGTCTTCGGCCACCTGGTCGAGGCCGGCTGGCCGCGCGGCCAGGCCACCCGGATCGGCGCGCTGATGCGCTACTTCGTCACCGGCTCGGCACTGGCCTCCTTCGCGGCCGGCTTCCCTGCGGACGCCGAGGTGTACGACGCGGCCGACTACCCGCACCTCGGCGAGGCGCACCGGCTGGCCGGGCACCGCGGGACGGTGGACGAGGGCGCCTTCGAGACCGGCTTGGAAGCGCTGCTCGACGGGCTCGTCCTGCGCTTCGAGCGCCTCACCGAACGCCCCTAGACCCCGCCGCCGCCGACCTTCCCCCTGTCCCACCGTCCCGCTGTTTCCGCTGCCCCCGCCCCCGCCGGCCCCCGCCTCACCAGGGCTCGCGCGCCAGGAAGGCCGGCCGCAGCGACGGGTCCACCGGGTCGTAGTACCGGTGGTAGACGGGCGTGAGTCCGCCGGAGACCGGGGGCACGATCCAGCTCCAGTCCGCCGGGGTCGGCCGGCCGAGCCGCTTCTCCTGGGCGACGTGCCGGAGGAAGCGCTCGGACTCGGTGTGGTGGTCGGCGATCGTCACTCCGGTCTCCTGGAAGGAGTGCAGCACCGCGATGTTGAGCTCGATCAGCGCGCGGTCGCGCCAGAGCGTGCGCTCGCTGGAGGTGTCCAGGCCCAGGCGCTCGGCGACGGTGCCGAGCAGGTCGTAGCGGTCGGCGTCGGCGAGGTTGCGGGCGCCGATCTCGGTGCCCATGTACCAGCCGTTGAAGGGCGCGGCCGGGTAGCGGACGCCGCCGATCTCCAGCGTCATGTCGCTGATCGCGGGCACCGCGTACCAGCGCAGGCCCAGGTCGGCGAACCAGTCGTACGCGGGGTGGGTGAGCGGCACCTCCAGGGTGGTGTCGTCCGGCAGCTCGTACCAGCGCGGGCGCTCGTCGGGGCGTTCCTGGACGAGCAGCGGCAGCACCTCGAAGCGGTCCTCGGCGCACTTCCAGCCGAGGTCGCGGGCGCGGGCGGCGAGTGCGGTGCCGGCCGGGTCGCCGACGACGGCGTCGCCGACCCGGTGGCCGGCGTAGCGGACCAGTTGCTGGTTGACGATGTGGGCGGCCGGGTGGCCCGGGCGGTCGGGGGCGAACACCGAGACCACCGGGCGGATCCGTCCGCCGTTGCCGGCCAGCCGCAGGTGCTCGAAGCACTCGGCGGCGATGTCGTCGGCCGAGTCGAGGTGGCGCAGGTCGCGCACCACCAGACTGCGCCAGTACAGCCGGCCGATGCAGCGGGCGGCGTTGCGCCAGGCGAGCTTGGCGCCGTAGGCGAGTTCGGCGGGGGTGTGCTCGTAGCTGCCGGTGCGCTCGATCTCGTCGAGGACGGCCCGTATCCGGGGGTCCGGGGCCCCGGTGGCGGGCTGCTCGCGATGGAAGCGGCGGATGAACTCGGCGGCCTGCTCCGGGTCGGTGAACGGCGGCGTGGACGATGGCGGGGGCGTGGACGGCGGCGTGGACGATGGCGGGGGCGACGGCCGGGCCGCGGCCGGGGTGTGGGTGTGGGTGTGGGCGTACGGGCAGCCGCCGGCGGGGGCGGCGGCTGGTCTGCGGGCGCGGAGCCGGTTGAAGATCAAGGACACATCCCTCCTGGCGAACAGGAGTACCGGAGGTGTCCGGGCCGCCGCAGGGAGTGAACGATTCGGCCCCCGCACCCGCGCTGATCGCGCTAGGGTGCGGGGGCCGATGGTCGGACTGTCGGATCAGCCCATGTCCTCCAGTCGGACGCCCTTGGTCTCCTTCATGAACTTCGCCACGAAGACGATCGACAGCGCCGCGAACGCCGCGTACACCAGGTAGGTCGCCGACAGGTTCCAACGCGACATCGACGGGAACGACACGGTGATCGCCCAGTTGGCGATCCACTGCGCGGAGGCGGCGACGGACAGCGCGGCGGCCCGGATGCGGTTCGGGAACATCTCGCCGAGCATCACCCAGACGACGACGCCCCAGGACATCGCGAAGAACAGCACGAAGGCGTTGGCGGCGACCAGTGCGACGGTGCCCTGGAGGTCGGGCAGCGTGACGTTGTCGCCGCTGCCGGTGGCGGAGGAGAACGCCCAGCCGGCCGCGCCGAGCGCGACGGCCATGCCGGCCGAGCCGATCAGGGCGAGCGGCTTGCGGCCGATCCGGTCCACCAGCAGGATCGCGACGACGGTGCCGAGGATGTTGATGACCGAGCCGACGAAGCTGATCAGCAGCGAGTTGCTCTGGTCGATGCCGACCGACTGCCACAGGATCGACGAGTAGTAGAAGATCACGTTGATGCCGACCAGCTGCTGGAAGACCGACAGTCCGATGCCGACCCAGACGATCGGCAGCAGGCCGAAGCGCCCGCCGAGCAGGTCCCCGAAGCGCGGGCGGTGGTCGGAGGCGATCAGCCCCTGGACCTCGGCGATCCGGGCGTCGGTGTCGATGTCCTGGCCCTCGACCTGGGCGAGCACGGCGCGGGCGTCGTCCAGCCGGCCGGCCTGGATCAGGTAGCGCGGGGACTCGGGGATCACTGAGGCGAGGGTGAAGTAGACCGCGGCCGGGACGACGCAGATGCCGAGCATCCACTGCCAGGCCTCCAGGCCGAGCAGCTGGCCGCGGGTGTCGCCGCCGGCCGCGTTCGCCAGCAGCCAGTTGACCAGCTGGGAGATCGCGATGCCGAGCACGATCGCGGCCTGCTGGAAGGAGGCCAGCCGGCCCCGGTACTTGGTGGGCGCGACCTCGGCGATGTAGGTCGGGGCGATCACCGAGGCGATGCCGATGGCCGCGCCGCCGAGCACGCGCCAGAAGGCGAGGTCCCAGGCGGCGAAGGGGAGCATCGAGCCGATCGCGCTGACCGCGAACAGCAGCGCGCCCGCCTTCATGACCTTGATGCGGCCGTAGCGGTCGGCGAACCGGCCGGCCAGCGCGGCGCCGATCGCCGAGCCCAGCAGGGCGGAGGAGACGATCAGACCGGTCACGCCGTCGCCGACGCCGAACTTCTCCTGGATTCCGGAGACGGCGCCGTTGATCACGGAACTGTCGTAGCCGAACAGGAACCCGCCGAGGGCTGCGGCGGCGGTGATGAAGACGACGAAGCCGAGGCGGCCGGGCGCGGAGGCCTCGACCGCCCCGGAGGGCTGCTTGGTGACGCTCACGATCTTGACTCCTGGTACTCAACGCTGAGCTCGGTAGCCGAGATCGTAACCCCTATTCGTTTAAGTCTTGTACACCAGAAACCTCAATTTTTGCTCTGAGGATTCGTAAGGTGAACAAGCAAATTAGGCTGCGCCGAACCTCCCTACGCCGGGGCGGACAGGGACAGCCCGAACCGGCCCTCCTCGTCCGTCCACCAGTGGCTCAGCCGCAGCCCGGCCGCCGCCAGCTCGGCGGACACCCGCTCCCGGCGGAACTTGGCGGACACCTCGGTGCGCAGCTCCTCGCCCCGGTCGAAGTGCACCGGCAGGTTCAGCGCCGGGATCTTCACGGTCTGCGCGCGCAGCGAGCGCAGCCGCATCTCGATCCACTCCCGGTCCGGGTCCCACCGCGCGACGTGCGCGAACGCGGTCGGGTCGAAGTCGGCGCCCAGCTCGCGGTTGAGCACGTTGAGCACGTTGAGGTTGAACTCGGCGGTCACCCCGGCCGCGTCGTCGTAGGCGGCGACCAGCATCGACGGGTCCTTGACCAGGTCGGTGCCGAGCAGCAGGAAGTCGCCCGGGTCGAGGGCCGCGCGCAGCCCGCGCAGGAAGGCCGCCCGCTCCTCGGGCAGCAGGTTGCCCAGGGTGCCGCCGAGGAAGGCGACCAGCCGGGGGCCGCCCTCCGGGGGCAGGCCGAGCCGGGCGGTGAAGTCGGCCAGCACGCCGTGCACGGCGAGCCCGGGGTATTCGGCGGCGAGCGCGACGCCGGCGGCGGTCAGCGCGCTCTCGCTGACGTCCACCGGGACGTACGTCTCCAGGGTGCCGAGCGCGCGCAGTGCGTCCAGCAGCAGCCGGGTCTTCTCGGAGGAGCCGGAGCCCAGCTCGACCAGCGTGCGGGCCCCGGTGGCGGCGGCGATCTCGCCGGCCCGGGCGGTCAGGATGGCCCGCTCGGCGCGGGTCGGGTAGTACTCCGGCAGCCGGGTGATCTCCTCGAACAGCTCGCTGCCCCGCGCGTCGTAGAACCACTTCGGCGGCAGCCACTTGGGTTCGGAGGTCAGCCCGTGCTGCACGTCGTGGCGCAGCGCGGTGCTGAAGTGGTCGGCGGGCAGCAGCCGGGTGAGATCAAATGTGTCCATGACAGGGTGGGTCCTCTGTTCAGAAGATGAAGGGGCGATGGAGGATCAGTAGCGGCCGAGGAGCTGACGGACGGTGACGCCGCGCTCGTCGACCACCACCAGCGAGCCGTCCGGAACGGCCGTCCAGCCGGGGGCGTCGTCGTACGGCTCGGAGGCCACCACCGTGCCGAGCCCGGGCAGGTCGCGGTGGTGCAGGGTGTCGCCCCAGGCGGTCGCGGCGAGCGTGCGGCCGTCGGTGAGCAGCAGGTTGAGCCGGCCGGCGGTGTGCGCGGTGACGTCCGCGACGGTGCCCGCCAGCGCCTCGCCGAGCTCGGCTCCCGCCCGCAGTCGGTGCAGGACCAGGGCCCACAGCAGCGCCGAGTCGGTGCGCGCCTCCAGCTCCAGCAGCTCGGCCGGCGGGAGCAGGGCGGCCAGCGCGTCCAGCTTGCCCGGCCAGCCCGCCACCGCGCCGTTGTGGCTGAACAGCCAGTGCCCGGCCGCGAACGGCGCCGCCGCGCTCTCGCCCGCCGCGCAGCCCTCGGTGGCGGAGCGCACCGCCGCCAGCAGCGCCCGGGTGCGGATCACCCGGGCGAGGTCGGCGAACGCGGCGTCCGCCCAGATCGGCCCGTCCCGGCGGTAGCGGGCCGGTACCTCGTCGCCGTCCGCGTACCAGCCGAGGCCGAAGCCGTCCGCGTTGACCGTGCCGTACTGCTGCGCCCGGGGCGCCCAGGACTGCCGGTACAGGCCGTGCGGCGGGTGCACCAGCAGCTCCTGCGGCGCCACCGGCTCACCCAGGTAGGCGAGGTGGCGGCACATCAGGCCACATCCAGGTCGCGGGCGGTGCGGAACCCGGCGAAGATCTGCCGCCGGACGGGGTAGTCCCAGTTGCGGAAGGTGCCCCGGCAGGCGACCGGCGCCACCGCGAAGCAGCCGCCGCGCAGCACCTTGTACTCCGGCCCGAAGAAGACCTCCGAGTACTCCTGGTACGGCCACGCCCGGAACCCCGGGTAGGGGCGGAAGTCGCTGGCCGTCCACTCCCACACGTCGCCGATCAACTGCCGTACGCCGTACGGGGACTCGCCCGCCGGGTAGCCGCCGGCCGGGGCCGGGCGCAGGTGCCGCTGCCCGAGGTTGGCGTGCTCGGCTCCGGGGGCCTGGTCGCCCCACGGGTAGCGGCGGGAACGGCCGCTCGCCGGGTCGTGCCGGGCCGCTTTCTCCCACTCCGCCTCGGTCGGCAGCCGTCGTCCGGCCCACCGGGCGTAGGCGTCCGCCTCGTACCAGCTGACGTGCAGGACGGGCTCGTCCGCCGGGACGGGCTCCACCGCGCCGAACCGGCGCCGCAGCCACTGGCCGCCGTCCAGGCGCCAGAACAGCGGGGCGGTCAGGTCGGCCCGCCGCCGGTGCTCCCAGCCCTCGGGCGTCCACCAGCGCGGCTCGTCGTAGCCGCCGTCCGCGATGAACCGCTGGTACGCGGCGTTGGTGACGGGCGTGGTGTCCAGCAGGAAGGCGGGCAGCTCGACCACGTGCGCGGGGCGCTCGTTGTCCAGCGCCCACGGCTCGGTGTCGGTGCCCATGGTGAACGGCCCTGCGGGGACGAGCACTTCGGTGGGCAGCGCGGCCGCGTCCGCCGGGGCGGGCGGCGGCGGGGGAGCGGCCAGCGCCGGCTCCCCCGGGCGGAGCTGGTGGGTGATCAGCATCGTCTCGTCGTGCTGCTGCTCGTGCTGGGCGATCATCCCGAACGCGAACCCCGCGTCCAGCAGCGGCGCCCCCTCCAGCGGGCTGGCCGCCAGCAGGTCCAGCACCCGGCCGCGCACCTCGTGCGCGTACGCCCGGGCCTCGGCGGGTGCCAGCAGCGGCAGGCTCGGCCGCTCGGCCCGGGGGTGCTGGAAGGCGTCGTACAGCGGGTCGATCTCCGGGTGCATCGGGTCGCGGCCGCCGACGTTGCGCAGCAGCCAGAGTTCCTCCTGGTTGCCGATGTGCGCCAGGTCCCAGACCAGCGGGGACATCAACGGCGAGTGCTGGGCGGTGAGGTCGCCGTCCTCGACGCAGTCGGTGAGCGCGGCGGTGCGGGCGCGGGCGGCCAGCAGCTCGGCCGCGATGGTCTCGCGCAACTCCTCGGTGCCCGCCGCCGGGGCGGCAGGGGGGCGGACGTCGGTCATGGTGCGGCCTCCTCCGGAGGAGTGCGTCGGGTGCCGGAGCGCAGGGCGTCCAGCTGGTCGTCGGCGGGGCAGCGGCCGCGCGCGGGGTAGCGCTCGGCGAACTCGGCGACGGCGGCGCGCAGCCGTCCGGCGCCGGGCAGGCGGCCCAGCGCGGCGTCGGCGGCGGCGAAGCAGGTCAGGGCGGCGCGGCGCAGCTCGGGATCGGCGACGGCCAGCGTCGCGGCCCGGCGCCAGACGTCGCTGCGCGGCGGGCGCGGACCGTCCGGGCGGTCCAGCGGCTCCAGCGCGGCGAGCGCGGCCTCGGCGGCCAGCGGGTCGTCCAGCAGCGCGGTGACCAGGGCGGTGGGTACCACCCAGCCGTCCCCGGGCTGGGCGTCGATCATGCGCAGCTCCAGGTGGCCGCGCGGGCGCACCGGCGGGAACAGGGTGGTCCGGTGGTAGTCCAAGTCGGCCAGCGTGGGCGGGCGTTCACCGCCGCCGCGGACCCAGTCGCGGAAGGTCAGGCCGGGCGGGGCCGTCCACGGCAGCCCCTCCGGGCGGCGCACGCACAGCACCTCGGCGTCCAGCACGTACTGCGCCCAGGCCTCGCGCGGGTCGCCGTGGTCCGGCTCCGGGGCGAGCGTGCGGGTCGGGTCCATCCGGGACCAGACGGTCTGCCGGGTGGACCGGTGACCGGTCGGCCTGCCGTCCAGCAGCGGGGAGTTGGCGAAGGCGGCGACCAGGACCGGGCCGAGCAGGTGGGTCAGCCGCCAGCGGCGCTCCACCGCGTGCGGGCCGCCCGCGTCGCCGGCGTCCAGGCACACCTGCACCGAGGCCGTGCCGGTCATCATGATCCGGCCCCAGGGGCCGGCGGAGTCGAAGAACCGCTCCATCGCGAGGTAGCGGGGGTGGTCCAGGACCATCAGGCGGGGGCGGGCCAGCGGGTCCGTCCCGGTGCCGGTGAGGCGCAGGCCCTGCGCCGCGAAGGCGGCCCGCAGGGCGGTCAGATCGCGTCGGGTGTCCTCGACGCAGGCCAGGAGGCCGGTGGCGGGCGGGGAGCTGAGCTCGACCTGCCCGCCGGGTTCGAGCGTGAGCCGCGAGCCGGAGGGGAGCGAGGCCCCGTCCGGGCCGCCGAGTGGCAGCGACTCCAGTGCGGCGTGGACCAGTTCCGGTCGGACGGGCTTACCGGGACATCGGTCGTCGTGGACGAACCACTCGACCTCGACGCCCACCAGCCGGGGCGGTCCGATCTTGAAGCAGACGCCCGACACGTGGCTGAGCGCCCCCGACTCGGTCAGCGGGGTCACCCCCGGCGGGGGCGCTGGGGGGCTCTGCCGGTCGGGCGGAGTGGTGCGGGATGTCGGTATCACCGGACTTACCATCCTCGGGGTCAGGATTGCGGCCCGAACTACCCTGCCCAGTCTGCTACGGAGCATGCGGGGGCGCTTCGCAAATATCGTGTGAACGTTCGTTTCTGCAGGTCAGGGGTGGCGCGATCGGGTGAATCCGGGGATCCGGGGCGGCTTTCCGGGCGTGCGCGGGGTGCCGGGCGGGAGCGTTGAGGGACGTCGGTGAGCAGAGGGCGCGCGGGCGTCGGGCGGGGTGCCCCGGCGGTTCGGTCACCGTCGGTCGAGGCGCTCCAGGACGGTGTCCAGCACCGGGCCCGGCAGGGCGTAGTTCAGCCGCAGCCCGCCCCGGCCGCCGGGGCCGAACTCGGCGCCGTCCGAGGCCTCCAGACCGCAGCGCTCCAGCAGCGCCCGGCGGGCCCCGTCCGGCGGCAGCCCCAGGGCGGCGGCGTCCAGCCAGAGCAGGTAGGAGGACTGCGGCGCGGAGCGGACGGCGGGCCCCAGCCGGCCGGTGAGCGGGGCGCGGGCGGCGGCGAGGTGGGCGAGCAGCGCGTCCAGCCACGGCCCGCCCTCGGCCAGCGCCGCCCGCTGGACGGTCTGCTCCAGCAGGCCGCCCTCCCAGAGGCCGAAGCCGGCCAGCACCTCGGTGAACCGGGCGCGCAGGCCCGGATCGGGGACGAGCGCGAAACTGCTCGGCAGGCCGGAGCAGTTGAAGGTCTTGCCGACCGAGTTCAGGGTGACCACCCGGGGCCGGAGCGCCGCGTCGACGGTGGCCACCGCCACCGGGTGGACGTACCCGGGGTGGGTGAGGTCGCCGTGCACCTCGTCCGAGACCAGCAGCGCGCCGGCCTCCGCCGCCCGCTCGGCGAGGGCCCGCAGTTCGGCGGCCGGCCAGACCCGGGCGGAGGGGTTGTGCGGGCTGCTCAGCAGGACGGCTCCGGCCGGGTGGGGGAGCGGGCCGTCCGGGAGCCGGTAGCCGTCCGGGCCGACGGCCAGGGGCAGTTCCCGGTACGGGAGGCCGGCCGCCCGGCACAGTTGGGCGAAGCCGCCCCACTCCGGCGTCGGGAACAGCACCGGCGCCTGCGGGCGTACGGTCTCCAGCAGCAGGCGCAGGGCGGTGCGCGGGCCGCAGGGCAGCAGCAGCACCCAGTCCGGATCCACCTCGACGCCGTGCCGCGAGCGGTACCAGCGGGCCACCAGCGCCCGCCCGGCCGGGTCGCACACCGTGTACCCGTACGCGCGGTGGCGGGCCCGGCGCTCCAGCGCGGCGGCCACGGCCGGGGGTCCGGGCAGGTCCATGTCCGCCAGGCCCATCGCGATCACCCCGGGCGCCCCCGCGCGGGCCCACTTGCTGCTGCCCGTCCCGGTCCGGTCGAAGGGGGCCGCGAAGCCGAACGCGTCCGGTGCGGTGGTGGGCATGACGGCCTCCGGTGGTCGGGGGTGCGCCGCCACGCTAGAGCCGGACGGGTCCTGGCCGCCACCGGCCGTGTGGTCACCTCTTCGCCGGCCCGCCCCCGCTGCCCAGGTGCGCCGCCAGCCCCCGCCGCCCCCGGCGCATCATCACCGCGTGGTTGGCCCGGAACAGCGGGTGCAGGGGCAGCGCGAGGCGGCGCAGCAGGGGTTTGCCGGGGCGGGTGTCCTCCTCGAAGAGCACGCGGCTGCCCGGCCCGTCCGAGGTGACGGTGAACCGTGACCACCCGGTGAGATCGCCCCGCATGGCCGCCTCCAGCACTCCGGCGGCCGGGTCGCGCCGTCGGGTCTCCAGGCGGATCACCAGCCGGTACGGCAGCAGCGCGCGCACCACGAGGTCCCCGGACTCCTCGCCGGTCTGCCGGACTTCGAGGACCTCGGGCCACCACAGCGGGTAACTCCGTACGTCCTCCAGTGCCGCGTACACGTCGGGCGCCGGCGCCGCGAGTCGCCACGTGCCCCGGAAACGGTAGTGGTTGGGGTCCACGCGCCCCACCCTAGGACGCTCCGGTCCGGAGCCGGCCCGTTTCGGTCGGGTTCCCTCGCCGACACCCGGGCCCTACGGTGGCCCGGCTGTCGACGCGACCGGTGCCGGTGAGACGGGCGGCGAACGCTCCGTAAACGTCGCATGCCAGGAGGGAGGTGTTCCGCTTGCGGCCGTTCGGGGTGCAGGGGAGGATCTTGTGTGCTTGTAGTCTCGTCTGTCACAGCAGCTGTCGCGAGGCACTGCATCCCCGGAAAACGGAGTGAAGGAGTCACAGGCATGCGGCGACCGAGCTGGGTACCGGAGGGCACGGACCTGGACAAACCGAACGCCGCGCGGGTCTACGACTACTACCTGGGGGGCTCGCACAACTTCGAGGTCGACCGGGAGATGGCGCGCAAGGCGATGGCCCTGTGGCCGGAGCTGCCGCAGATCATGCGCTCCAACCGGGCCTTCCTGCGGCGGGCCGTGTCCTTCCTGGCCGAGCGCGGCGTCACCCGCTTCCTGGACATCGGCTCCGGCATCCCGACCTTCGGCGCGGTGCACGAGATCGCCCGCGCGATCCGCCCCGAGGCGACGGTCCTCTACGTGGACCGGGACCCGGTCGCCGTCGCACACAGCCGCCTGCTGCTGGAGGACGACCCCGGCAGCGAGGTCGTCCAGGCCGATCTGCGCGACATCCACGACCTGCTGGCCCGCCCCGAGGTGGCCGCCCTGCTGGCGCAGGGCGAGCCGGTGGCCGTCCTGCTGGTCGCCGTCGCGCACTTCGTCACCGACGACGAGGACCCGTGGAAGCTGATCGGCACGCTCCGTGACGCGCTCCCGCCCGGCAGCGCGCTGGTCCTCTCGCACGCCTCCCTGGAGGGCCGACCGGACCAGGCGGAGGAGCACCAGGAGCTCTACCGCAGGACGCCGACCCCGCTGACCATGCGCACCCACGAGCAGATCAGCGGGATGTTCGCCGGCTTCGAGCTGGTCGAACCGGGCGTGGTCTACCTACCGCAGTGGCGCCCGGACCAGCCGGAGACGGTCGGCGAGCACCCCGAGCGGATGACCGGGGTGGCGGGCGTGGGGTTCCGCCCTTGAGCGGACGGATCGGGCGAGTGACCGACGGCCGCGGGCTCCGCGAAGCGGCCGCCGGTCACCCCGCCGTGCCCGCCGCGTGGACCACTGCGCCCCCTGCCCGGACCACTGCGCCCCCTGCCCGGAGCACTGCGCCCCCCGCCCGGACCACTGCGCCCCCCGCCCGGCCCGCCGCCGTCTGCGGCGGCCACCCCGCAGCGGTGACCGCACGCACCCGGGCGGACGCATGAGCGCCGCCCCGGTCGCCGCCAGCGCCGAGCGGTTCCACGAGGCCTGGGCGCGACTGCTCTCCGCCGACCACGGCACGGCCGTCGACCCCGGGCTGCTCGGCCGCCTCACCGCCCGCACCGCCGCCCTGCTCCACCGCGCGCAGCTGGGCGAGCCGTTCGAGCCCCGGCTGGCCGAGCAGGCCGGCGCGGAACTGGTCGACGCGCACTTCACCGACCCGGTGGTGCTGGCCCGGGCGGTGGAACTGCTCCAGGTGCAGCCGCTCGGCGACGACCGCGGCCCGGCCCTGACCGGCGCCTTCGCGGCCGGCTGGGCCGCCGCCCTGCGCGAGCGCACGCTGCGGGAGCAGGAGGCGATCCGCACCGCCGCCGACACCGCCCGCAAGGAGGCCGAGCGGGCGCTGCGCGACTCCGAGGCCCGGTTCCGGGCGCTGTTCGAGAGCGCGGCCATCGGGATCGGCATCGGCGACACCGACGGCAACATCCTGGCGGTCAACAAGGCGCTCCAGGAGCTGTTCGGCGCGAGCCCGGAGGACATGACCGGCCGCCGGGTCGGCGACCTCGTCCACCCCGAGGACACCCCGGGCGTGTGGGAGGCGTACGAGGAGCTGATCAGCGGCAAGCGGGACTACTTCCAGTTCGACAAGCCGTACTACCGCCAGGACGGCGAGGTGGTCTGGACCCATCTGACCGTCTCGCTGATCCGCGACGACGACGGCGTCCCGCAGTACCAGGTCGCGATGCTGGAGGACGTCACCGACCGCTACCGGCTCCAGGAGCGGCTGCGCCACCAGGCCACCCACGACCCGCTGACCGGCCTGCCGAACCGGGCGGCCTTCTTCGAGCGGCTGGAGAAGCTGTTCGAGGATCCGGATCCGGGCGCCAGGTTCGGCCTCTGCTACGTCGACCTCGACGGCTTCAAGGTGGTCAACGACAGCCTCGGCCACGACACCGGGGACGAGCTGCTGTCCGCCGTGGCGGCCCGGCTGAAGGCCGCGCTCAACCCGCTCGGCCACCTGGTGGCCCGGCTCGGCGGCGACGAGTTCGTGGTGCTGCTGGAGAACTGCCGGGGCGAGCAGGAGGCCGTCGCGGCGGCGAAGACGGTGCTCAAGGCGCTGGCCGGGCCGGTGCTGATCGGCGACCACAAGCTGGCCGTGGGCGCGAGCGTCGGCGTGCTGGAGCGGCGGGTGTCCACCACCACCCCGGGCGCGGCCGTCCGGGCCGCCGACCTGACGCTGTACCGGGCCAAGGAGGCCGGCCGCGGCCGCTGGACACTGTTCGACCCCAAGGAGAACGCCCGCGCGGTCAGCCGTTACGCGGTGTCGGTGCGGATGCCGGCCGCCCTCGACCGGGGCGAGTTCTTCATCGACTACCAGCCGCTGTACGCGCTGGCGGACGGCCGGCTGGCCGCGGTGGAGGCGCTGGTGCGCTGGCGCCACCCGCAGCTCGGCGTGCTCGGCCCGGACGAGTTCGTGACCACCGCCGAGGAGACCGGGCTGATCATGCCGCTCGGCCGCTGGGTGCTGGAGCAGGCCTGTGGCCAGGCCGCGGACTGGGTCAAGCGCTTCGGCGACGCCGCGCCGCAGCTGAACGTCAACCTGGCGGTCCGCCAGGCGCGCAGTGCGGCGCTCGTCACCGACCTCGGCCGGATCCTGGATGCGACCGGACTCGATCCGGCCCGGCTGCAGCTGGAGATCACCGAGTCGACCGTGGTCGGGCCCGAGGACGAGGCGCTGCGCACCCTGCACGGGCTGGTGGACCTCGGCGTGTCGCTGGCCGTGGACGACTTCGGCACCGGCTGGTCCAACCTCGCGTACCTGCGCGACCTGCCGGTCTCCGGGCTGAAGATCGCCGGTTCCTTCGTCGGCGACCTGCACGACCCGGAGAAGGACGAGTCCACCGGGTGGCGGATCGTCAGCGGCCTGGTGTCGATGGCGCACGCGCTCGGGCTGACCGTCACCGCCGAGGGCGTGGAGACCCGCAAGGACGCCGAACGACTGCGGACCATCGGCTGCGACTGGGCGCAGGGCTGGCACTTCGGCCGCCCGGTGCGGCCGGCCGAGATCGCCCGCCGGATCGCCGAGGAGCCGCGGGGGCGCCCGGTCGGGGGCTGACGCGTCGGGGCCGTCAGGGGGCAGGGGCCGAGCAGGTGGGGAAGGCCCGCGGTGGCGTTCGGCGGCGGTCGTGCAACCGCTCGGTCGCGTTCCGGAAAATCGGCCAACACCACGGCCCACCATGCGGGATGATGGCGCGTCAAAATCACCACCCGGGGGCCGTGTGGTGCGTGGCTACGGCCCCGTGCCGGCCCCGGGAAGCGGGGAGGAGAGCGCCGCCATGGCCACACCGGAGGACGCCGGCCCGGCCGACGACGACCGACGAGGCCCCTGGCCGGAGAGCGGCCCCGGGCCCCGGCCCGAGCCCTCGACCAGGGTGGACCGGCGGCCGTGGGGGCGGCGCCTCGGTGTCGTACCGGACCGGCCGTCCCGGCTCGGCGCCGTCCCGCGCACCCGGACGGACCCCGATGCCGCGACCGGGCGGGAGCCGGACGGCGGGGCCCGCTTCGACCCGGAGGCCCCGACCAGGGTCCAGCGGGCCGCGCCGGAGCGGGTCGACCCGGAGGCCCCGACCAAGGTCCAGCGGCGTGCGGGCACCGGGCGTGCCGCCGCCCCCGGCTGGGCCGACAACGTCGGCCCCGGGCCCAGCCGGAGCGGCGAGGGCCCCGTGGGCGGGGTGTCGAAGGGCGGGGTGTCGGAGGGTGGGATACCGGGGGGCGGGGCGTCGGAGAGTGCGGGGCCCACCGGCGGACGGTTCGCGGGCGCCTTCCCCGACGCCCTGCGCGGCCGCTTCGCCCCGCTCGGAGTGGCCGGCTCCGGCACCGAGGGCACCGTCTGGCACGTCCGGCGCACCGACGGCGGCGGCGAGGCCGCGGTGAAGGTGACGGCCGCCGGCCACGCCATGGACGCCGACCTGCTCGGCTACCTGCGCAACGACGACTACCGCCGCCACGTCCCGCACATCGTCGACTTCGGCCGGGTCGGCCACCACGGCGCCGAACTCGACTGGGTGGCCATGGAGTACCTGCCGGTCACCCTCGCCGACCACTTCGCCGAACTGCGCAAGCGCGGCCGGCACACCGACCGGCGGGAGGCCGAGCGGATCGTCTACGAGCTCGTCGCCCTGCTCGACTTCTGGCAACGGCGGATCGAGCGCAACCCGCTGGACTTCAAGCCGGCCAACGTCCTGGTCCGCCCCGGCCGCGAGCCCGGGGAGTTCGTGATAGCCGACTTCGGCGGCGTCGCCCGGCTCACCGCCAGCCGCCGCTTCACGCCCGAGACGATCGTCACCATCCCGTACATGGCCCCCGAGCTCTTGGCCGGCCGCAACCACGAGGCCGGGCCCTGGTGGGCGCTCGGCAACGTCCTGTACGAGCTGTTCACCGGCCGCCCCCGCTTCCTCGGCGCGGACGGCCTGCTGATCAGCGACGAGGTGCTGCAGCTGGAACTGGTCCTGGGTGACGAGGTCGACCTCTCGGCCCTCGCCGACCCCCGCCAACTGCTGCTCCTCCAAGGGCTGTTCACCAAGAACCCGGAGGATCGCTGGACCGCCCCGCAGGTCCGCAGCTGGCTGGCCGGCGGCAGCCCCGCGGTGGTCCGGCGACAGACCCGGGCCGACACCGGCCGCACCCACCGGCCGATCACTTTCTTCGGCTCCCCCTTCACCGACCCGGCCAAGCTCGCCGAGGTCCTGCTCCGGCGCTCCGGCGACGCGGCCCGCTGGCTCTCCGCCGGGGGAGCGGAGCGGCTGCGCGACTGGTTGCGCGACGACGTCCAGGACAACGTCTTCGACCTGCACCACCTGACCGACGTCGCCCGGGCTCCCGGCTCCCGCCGCGACGCCGTGGCCGCCCTCGCGGTGCTCGCCTTCGGCGCCGCCTTCGCCCCCTCCACCACCCCCTACTACCTCGACCGCCCGATCGACACCCCCGGGCTGGAACGCATCGCCACCGAACCGGACGGCGCCGCGTTCATCGACGCACTGGTCCGGGTCGGCGCCCCGGCCGTCGCCGCCCGCTACGACTGCTTCCACCCCGAGTGCTCCGGCGAACACTGCTCCCGACTGCTCGCCCTCGCCCAACTCCCGGACGTCCTGGCCGAAGTGGACCGTGCCGCCCGCACCGTCGGCGGCGGCCGGCGGGGCGGCGACGGGCTCAGCCCGCAGGAGCGCGAGGAGGCACACCGGTTGGTGGTGTGGCTGAGCGTGCGCCCCGAGGAACGCGACCGGCTGCTCGGCCGGCTCTCGCCGCTGCCCACCGCCCTGCACCGGCTGCCGCTGCCCGAACGGGCGGCGGAGCTCGCCGCCCTGGTCGCGGCGGTGGTGGTGGACGCGGCCCTGGCCGCCGGCTCCGGGCTCCGCACGGCCGTACGCGCCACAGTGCGCCGGCCCGCGCCGGACCCGACCGCCGCGCCGGAGGCGGTCCGGCGCCGCTGGTCGGCGCTGCGGCGGCGGGCGGTGGGCGCCGACCCGGGGGACGAAGCCGGGCGCGCGGCCCTGGTCGCCGCCGAGACGCTGCGCCCGCGCGGCCGGGGCCGGGGCGAGCGGCCCGACGGCGCGGAGGGCCGGGAGGGCGGGGAAGGCCGGGAGAACCGGGCCGGCCGGGACCGGTGGCTGGGGCGGCTGTGGCAGGGCGGGCGTGAACGGACGCCGGTGGACTGGCCGGCCCGGCTGCGGGAGTGGTGGCCGCACGCCCGGACCGGTCTGCCGCGTCGGGCAGGCGCCGTGCTGCTGCTGTTCCTCGCCCTCGGGTTGCTGCTGTGGGCGGGGGCGGTGTTCCGCTACCCCGTCGAGGCCGGGGTCCAGCTCAAGATCTCGCCCGACGGTGCCTTCGGCGGGCCGTTGAAGAAGGCCGGCGAGCACGCGGCCCAGCAGGTGGTCGGCCAACTGGGGGCGGCGCTGGTCGCCGCCGCCGTCCTCGCCTTCTTCCCCGCCCGGGTCGGCCTCGGCACGGCGGCCCTGACCGGCGTCGGGGCCTTCGCCATCGGCTACCTGCGGCTCGGACCGCCGATGACGGGCCTGGAGATGCCGAAACCGGTGGCCGAGCGGGTGGTGCTGTTCGAGGGCGGGATGGGCAGTTGGGCCGGCCTCGCGGCGGTGGCGGCGATCGTGGCGTCGTTCGTGCTGATCGAGCGCGCGGCGAACCGGCTGCTGAAGCCCGCGCACGAGGCCCGGCGGCAGGTGCGGGAGGCCTGGCGGCGGCTCGCCGGGCGGGGCGCGGCGGCACGGTGGGACGGCAAGCAGTGGCGGACGGGCCCCGTGGGCGCCCGCGACCGTGCGCTGTTCGCGCTCGGGAGCACCTGTGTGCTCGCCCTGCTGCTGTGGGCGGCGGTCGAGGTGCGGCTGGCGGCCACCGGGCACCACCCGACGCCGGCCTCCTGGGGGACCGGCCAGACCGGTGCGGCCTACCAGTCCGGGTTCGTCGTCCTGCTGGCCGTCGTCTCCCTCGCGAGCACCCTGGGGACGCCGGTCACCGCCCGGGCGCTCCTCGGCTGCTGGATCCCCGCCACCCTGGTGCTCGGCGCCTGGCCCGGACCGCTCGGCCCGGTCGAGGCGCTGCGGATCCCGGTGCTCCAGGGGCAGTTCACGGCCGTCGCGGAGTTCTGGGGGCACGGCGCGTTCTGGGCCGCGTTGCTGGTCGCGCTCCCGCTCGCGGCGTACGGGGTGCTGCGTACGGCCCGGGCGCGGGGGGCGGGTACGGGGGCGGGCGGCTGACGGGCGAACGGCTGACAGATAACAGATGACAGAGTTCAGCTTTCAGATTTTGAAATCTGTTATCTGTTATCTGTCGGCTGTTATCTGTCAGCTGTTAGTTGTCAGCCGCCCGCCGCCGGCGATCCAGCCGCCATCCGGCTCAGCCGACCAGCCGGGACAGTTCGATCGAGTGCCCGGTCCGTTCCACCTTCGCCCGCAGGTAGCGCACGTTGCTCGCGGACAGGTGCACGCCGGTCGGCACCCGCCGCCGCACGGTGATCCCGAGGTCGGCCAACTGCTGCGCCTTGTCCGGGTTGTTGCTCAGCAGGTCGATGCCGGTGGCGCCGAGGGTGGCGAGCATCTGGGCGGCGGCGGTGTAGTCCCGGCCGTCCTCGGGCAGGCCGAGCGCCGTGTTGGCGTCGTACGTGTCCAATCCGGAGTCCTGCAAGGAGTAGGCCTCCAGCTTGTTGTAGAGCCCGATGCCCCGGCCCTCCTGCCGCAGGTACAGCAGGTAGCCGCCGGCCTCGGCGATCCGCTCGACCGACTCGCGCAGCTGCGGGCCGCAGTCGCAGCGGTCCGAGCCGAAGACGTCGCCGGTCAGGCACTCCGAGTGCAGGCGTACCAGCGGCGTCCCGCCCTCCGGCACCTCGCCGAACGCGAGCGCCAGGTGCTCCGCGCCGTCGGCGAGGTCGTGGAAGGTGAAGGCCTCCGCCTCGGCGCGGTAGCCGTCGTGGAAGGTCAGCGGGATGCGCACACGCGAGCGCACCGTGGCGGGGCCGGGCTGCGGCATGGGTGGGCCTCCGTCGATGAGGAGATGGGTCGGCGAACCGACGAACCGATGGGTCGAGAGGGGCGGGCCGGCCGGCCCGGGGTGGATCGGATGTCGATGACCGTACTCGGTAGTTCCAATTTGAACAACTAAATACTGTCCGTGCCCGATTCGACTACGGACTGTGGTTCAGCCGGGCTCCGTGCGGACGCGAGGGCGCTGGTGGATCGTACGGTCCGCGAGGCGTGGGGGTTTCAGCATGTGGATGCGTCGGGAGCCGGACCGTGGACACTGCGAGGATTCCCCCGTTTCCTGGGCACGGGAATGCCTCGCGCACGAGCACCGACGACCACGGAAGGTCCTGATCAGATGCCCACAACCCCTCCCGCCGCCACCTCCCCGACCTCCTTCGACGCCGAGCAGCGCGTGATCGAGGCGCTCTACGCGGACGTGGTCCGCCGGAACAGGGGTGAGACGGAGTTCCACCAGGCGGTCCGCGAGGTCCTGGAGACCCTCGGGCCGGTGCTCGCCCGCCGCCCCGAGTTCGTCGACGCCCGGATCATCGAGCGGATCTGCGAGCCCGAGCGGCAGCTCATGTTCCGGGTGCCGTGGACGGACGACTCCGGCGACATCCACGTGAACCGCGGCTTCCGGGTGGAGTTCAGCAGCGTCCTCGGCCCGTACAAGGGCGGGCTGCGCTTCCACCCCTCGGTGAACCTCGGCATCGTCAAGTTCCTCGGCTTCGAGCAGATCTTCAAGAACGCGCTCACCGGGCTGTCGATCGGCGGCGGCAAGGGCGGCTCCGACTTCGACCCCAAGGGCCGCTCGGACGCCGAGGTCATGCGGTTCTGCCAGTCCTTCATGACCGAGCTGTACCGCCACCTCGGCGAGCACACCGATGTCCCCGCCGGGGACATCGGCGTCGGCGGCCGGGAGATCGGCTACCTGTTCGGCCAGTACAAGCGGATCACCAACCGCTACGAGAGCGGCGTGCTCACCGGCAAGGGCCTCGGCTGGGGCGGCGCGCAGGCCAGGACCGAGGCGACCGGCTACGGCTGCGTGCTGTTCACCGCCGAGATGCTGCACAGCCGCGGCGAGAGCCTGGACGGGCGCCGGGTCGTCGTCTCCGGATCCGGCAACGTCGCCATCTATGCGATCGAGAAGGCGCAGCAGCTCGGCGCGACCGTGCTCACCTGCTCCGACTCCACCGGCTACGTGGTGGACGAGAAGGGCATCGACCTCGCGCTCCTCAAGGAGGTCAAGGAGGTCCGGCGCGGCCGGGTCGCCGACTACGCCGAACTGCGCGGCAGCCACGTCCGGTTCGTCGAGGGCCCTGGCGTGTGGAGCGTGCCCTGCGACGTCGCGCTGCCCTGCGCCACCCAGAACGAGCTGACCGAGACGGACGCGCTGGCCCTGGTGCGGGGCGGGGTGCTGGCGGTCGCCGAGGGGGCCAACATGCCCACCACCCCGGAGGCGGTCCGGGTGTTCCAGGAAGCCGGGGTGGCCTTCGGCCCGGGCAAGGCGGCGAACGCGGGCGGCGTGGCCACCAGCGCCCTGGAGATGCAGCAGAACGCCTCGCGCGACTCCTGGACCTTCGCCCGCACCGAGGAGCGGCTGGCCGGGATCATGAAGCACATCCACGACTCCTGCTTCACCACCGCCGAGCGCTACGGACATCCGGGCGACTACGTGGTGGGCGCGAACATCGCCGGCTTCGAGCTGGTCGGGGACGCGATGCTGGCCCAGGGCCTGATCTGAGTCCTGCCGCCCTCCGCCCGGCGCCGACGTCCCTCCGCCCGGCGCCCCTCCGCCCGGCGCCCGCGGCCCTTCGCTTGGCGCCGACGGCGCCACTCGCCGTCACCCGGCGATCGGTACCCGACCGGAGCGGGCACCGATTGTCGGGTGCGGCAGGGTGGGTCCTTCCTACGGTGGTGATCAGTAAGGGAAGGACGGGGTCGGAGTGCTGGAACACCTGAACCGGGCGATGGAGCACATCGAACGGAACCTGGACCAGGAGGTCGAGGTCGCCGAGCTGGCCCGGATCGCGATGACGTCGGAGTACCACTTCCGACGGTTGTTCTCGATGCTCTCCGGGATGCCGCTGTCGGACTACGTCCGGCGCCGGCGGTTGACCGTCGCCGGGGCCGAAGTCCTCGGTGGGGAGCGGACGTTGCTGGAGGTCGCGATCCGGTACGGCTACACCTCGGGGGAGGCGTTCGCCCGGGCGTTCCGGGCGATGCACGGGGTCGGGCCCGGTGAGGCCCGGCGCGAGGGCGCGGTGCTCAAGTCCCAGCCCCGGATGTCCTTCCGACTCGTCGTGGAGGGAAGCAGCAGTATGGAATACCGGATCATCGAGCAGCCGGACTTCCGGATCATCGGTCGGCGGGCGCGGGTCCCGCTGGTGCACGAGGGCGTGAACCCGGCCATCGCCTCGTTCATCAAGGGGCTCGGCCAGGAGACCGTCGACCGGATCTCGGCGCTCTCGGGCCGCGAGCCGGAAGGCATCCTCTCGGTCACCGAGTTCTTCTCGGAGAGCCGCGAAGAGGGTGTCGAACTCGACTACTACCACGCGGTGGTGGCGGACGCGGACACCGTCGTCCCGGACGGCCTGGACGTTCGGGAGGTGCCGGCGGGCACCTGGGCGGCCTTCTCCAACACCGGGACCTTCCCGAAGGCCCTCCAGGAGATGTGGCGGGACGTCTTCACGCAGTGGTTCCCGTCCAACCCGTACGAGTTCCGGCCGGGGCCGGAGATCCTGCGCACCCGGTTCCTGTCGGACGGCCAGGCGGAGGCCCAGCTGTGGATTCCGGTGGCGCGGGCGCTGCGCTGACGGACGGCCGCTGACAGCTGACAGGTGACAGCCGACAACTAACAGATGACAGATAACAGATTTCGAAATCTGTTATCTGTCATCTGTTAGTTGTTCGCCCACAGCGCCCACTGCCGCCGCCCGCCGCCCCGCCCGCCCCCGTTCGGCCCAGCAGCGCCCGCACCCGTCCTCCCCCGCCCGCATGCTGGGGCGGGGGAGGACGGGGGATCGCAACCGCTACCCGAGGAGTGGGATCACCGATGGCCAAGGCATTCGGCTTCGTCGACTACGGCGGGCCGGAGACACAGGAGTTCCTGGACCGCCCGGTGCTGGAGCCCGGCCCCGGGCAGCTGGCGATCGCGGTCGGCGCGGCCGGGGTGAACCCGGTGGACTGGAAGATCCGCACGGGCCTGCTCGGCCGGGAGCGCGAACTCCCCGCCGTCATGGGCCAGGAGGCCTCGGGCGTGGTCCTGCAAGTCGGCCCCGGGGTCACCGGATTCACCCCGGGCGATGAGGTGTTCGGCCTCGCGGCCGCCGGTGCCTACGCCGAACAGACGCTGATGCGCGCCGAGTTGAGCGCGCTCAAGCCCGAGGGCGTCGGCTTCGACCAGGCGGCCGTCCTGCCCGTGTCGGCGGCCACCGCGGACGACGCCGTCCGTGACCTCGGCCTCGGCGCCGGCCGGACGCTGCTGATCCTCGGCATCGCCGGCGGTGTCGGCAGCGCGGCCGCCCAGATCGCCCGCAGTCGCGGCCTGATCGTCCTCGGCACCGCGAGCGACGCCAACCGTGCGTACGTCGAGTCCCTCGGCGCGGTGCCGGTCCGCTACGGCGACGGCGTCGCCGAACGGATCGCGGCCGCGGCGCCCGACGGCGTCGACGGCATCCTCGACCTGGTCGGAGGCGACGCCCTGCGGGCCGCCGTCCCCGTGCGCAAGGACCGTACGGAGCTGGTCAGCACCGCCGACCCGGCCACCGTGGCCGAACTCGGCGGCCGCTACATCACCCGCTCGACGACGTCCGAGACCCTGTCCGCGCTGGCGGCCCTGGTCGCCGCCGGTGAGCTGGACCCGAACATCACCGGCCGCTACCCGCTGGCCCGGGCCGCCGAGGCGCTCGCCTTCGTCGAATCCGGCCATGCCCGCGGCAAGGTGGTGCTCGAAGTCGCGTGACACAAAGCAAGAGTGACGATCAGTCAACAAGGACCGAGAGATCGAGAACCGAGAGAAGAAGTCGAGAGAAGAAGCCATGAAGCAGAACTCCGTGACCATCGGCGGCCCCTGCTGGGTCGAGTTGGGCACCTCCGACCCGGCCGCCGCCAGCACCTTCTACGGCGAGTTGTTCGGCTGGCGGGCCGAGGCCGATGTGCGCCCCGAGGCCAGCGGCTACACCCAGATGTTCCTCGGCGACGCCACGGCGGCCGCCGTCAGCCCGCGGTTCGCGCCGCAGCAGCCCATCGCCTGGTCGACCTGCTTCGCGGTCACCGACACCGACGCCACCGTCGCGAAGGTCGAGAACGCCGGCGGCAAGGTCCTGAAGGAGCCCACCGACGTGTCCGACCTCGGCCGCTTCGCGGTGGTCGGGGACAGCTCCGGCGCGGTGTTCCTGCTCTGGCAGGCCCGCGCGTTCGCGGGCGCCGAGGTGTTCAACGAGCCGGGCTCGCTCGGCTGGGTGGAACTGCTCACCCGCGACCCGGCCGGTGCGACCGCCTTCTACCCGGCGGTCTTCGGCTGGTCCGTCAGCCCGTCCGAGCAGTACACCCAGTGGGGCCTGGACGGCGCCGACTTCGGCGGCATGCTGGTGATGGACGACCGCTTCCCGCCGCAGGTGCCGCCGCACTGGCTGCCGTACTTCTCGGTCGCGGACGTCGACAACACCGTCGCCCGGGCGAGCGGCCTCGGCGCGGACGTGCTGATGGGGGCCACCGACGTGCCGGACGGCCCCCGGATCGCCGTGCTGCGCGACCCGCAGGGCGCGTCGTTCGGCGTCTACCTGGCCGGCACCGAGGGCTGACCCCCCCCGGAGGCCACGCCCTGCCCGCGCCCCTGCCCGCGCCCCTGTCGACGCCCCTGCCGAGGACCCCGACGTCCTCCCGTCGGGCGCAGTCTCCGCCCTCACACCGGACGCCGACTGCGGCTGGAGCGCCACGCCGCCGCCGTCGCGCCTGCGGTGACGAGCAGCGCGCCGATCGGCACCACGTCGCCGATCCGGTCGTACCAGGTCAGCGCCCCGGGCTCGGTGAGCGGCAGTCGGACGGTCAGCGTGCCGGTGCCGTCGGTACCGAGCCGGGCGAGCTCGCGGCCCTGCGCGTCGAAGGCCGCCGACACCCCGGTCAGCGAGGCCTGCACGGCCGGCCGGCCGGTCTCGGCGGCCCGGATCGCCGCCAGCGAGACGTGCTGCTCGGGTGCCCAGGTGTGCTGGAAGGTCGAGGTGGAGGACTGGTAGACCAGCACCCGGGCGCCGTCCCGCGCGGCGGTGCGGGCCAGGTCGGGGAAGGCCGACTCGAAGCAGATCAGCGCGCCGACCGGCAGCGGTCCGCCCGCCCGGTCGGTGGCCGGCAGGACGTGGAAGGCGGTGCCGGGCGCCCGGTTCTCGCCGGCCGCCCGGCTGACGCCGGCGATCCAGCCGAGCACCGGCCGCAGCGGGATGTACTCGCCGAAGGGCACCAGCCGGATCTTGCGGTAGCGGTCCAGCACGCCCGCGGGGGAGACCAGTACCGCGTCCTTGGAGATCCGCCCGTCCGCCTTGCGGGCGTCCTCCCCGGCGATGATCTGCGCCCCGGTGGCGGTGGAGAGTTGGCGCAGCCGGTCGAGCGCGGCCGGGTCGCGGTCGAGGTCGGCGGTGGTGCTGCTCTCGCCCCAGACGACCAGGTCCACCGGCTGCCCGCCGAGCGCGGCGGTGGCCTGGGCGCTGGCCTCGAACCGGGCCTGCGGGTCGTCCACGATGCCGGGCTGGACCAGCGCGACGGTGACCGCCCCGGCCGGGGCGGGGGCGTCGCGCAGGGCGAACAGCAGCGGTCCGGCGGCCAGGACCAGGACGGTGGTCAGCGCCGCGAGGGCGCGCGGCCGCCGGTGCGCGGCGGTCAGGACGATCAGCACCCCGGTGTTGGCGGCCGCGACGGCCGCGCTGACCAGCCAGATCCCGCCGGTCGAGGCGAGCCCGAGGATCGTCGGGTGCTGCCACTGGGTGGCGCCGAGCAGTGCCCACGGCCCGCCGAGGGCGTCCCAGGAGCGCGCGTACTCGGTGGTCACCCAGACCGCCGGGACGACGAGCAGCGCGAGCAGCGCCCGACGGTCGGTCAGCGGCGGGTGCAGCAGCCGGTGGACGGCGTACCCGAAGCCGCCCTGAAGCGCCCCGAACAGCACCGCGAGCACCGGTAGCCCCGGCCCGATGGACGGGACCAGCCAGTACATCGCGGTCAGGATGAAGCCCGCCCCGAACCACCACCCGCGCACCGCCGCCTCCCGCCCGCCGGGCGCGCGCTGCATCAGCAGCATCCCGGGGACGAGCGCGACCCACGCCAGCCAGGCCTGCCCCGCCGCCGGGAAGGCGAGCACCGGTACCGCCCCGGCGGCCAGGGCGCCGAACCGCGCGCGGTAGCGGTGCGGGCGCGCCTGCGGGTGGCCGCCGTGTCCGGACTGCCCGCCGTGTTCGGAGTGCCCGGGAGGTTCAGGGTGCCGGGGGTGCCCGGGATGCGAGGAGTGCTCGCGGTGCCCGGGATGCGGGGAGTGCTCAGGGTGCTCGCGGTGCTCGGAGTGCTCCCGGTGCGGCGTGCGCCGGGCGGGGCTGGTGAGGGCGAGGCGGCGGGGCATGCCCCGTATTGTCCGCTCGGACGGACTGCGCCACCAGTGTTCCTGTCACCCGAATGGACTACGGGAACACTGGTGGCCACCCCCGTGGCTCAGCCCTCGTCGCCCTCCAGGTCCCCCTCGGTCTCCAGGAACGCGGCCTGCAACTGCGCGATCAGCTCCGGGTCGGGCTGCTCCCAGAGCCCGCGGCTGGCCGCCTCCAGCAGCCGCTCGCTGATCCCGTGCAGCGCCCACGGGTTGGCGCCGGTCAGGAACTCCCGGTTGACCGGGTCGAGCACGTACTCCTGGGTGAGCTTCTCGTACATCCAGTCCGCGACCACGCCCGTCGTGGCGTCGTAGCCGAACAGGTAGTCCACCGTCGCGGCCATCTCGAACGCGCCCTTGTACCCGTGCCGGCGCATCGCCTCGATCCAGCGCGGGTTGACCACCCGGGCGCGGAAGACGCGGGCGGCCTCCTCGGTCAGCGTCCGGGTGCGGACCGTCTCCGGGCGGGTCGAGTCGCCGATGTAGGCGGTCGGCGCCTTGCCGGTGAGCGCCCGGACGGTGGCCACCATGCCGCCGTGGTACTGGAAGTAGTCGTCCGAGTCGGCGATGTCGTGCTCGCGGGTGTCGGTGTTCTTCGCGGCGACGGTGATCCGCTTGTACGCGGTCTCCATCTCCTCGCGGGCCGGCCGCCCGTCCAGTCCGCGCCCGTAGGCGTAGCCGCCCCAGACCGTGTACACCTCGGCCAGGTCGGCGTCGGTGCGCCAGTCCCGGCTGTCGATCAGCTGGAGCAGGCCCGCGCCGTAGGTGCCCGGGCGGGAGCCGAAGACGCGGACGGTGGCCTTGCGCTCGTCGCCGTGCACCGCGAGGTCGGCCTGGACGTGGGCGCGCACGAAGTTCTGCTCCGCGGGCTCCTCCTGGGCGGCGGCCAGGCGCACCGCGTCGTCCAGCAGGGCGACCACGTGCGGGAAGGCGTCGCGGAAGAAGCCGGAGATGCGCAGCGTCACGTCGATGCGCGGGCGGCCCAGCTCGGCGAGGGCGATCGGCTCCAGGCCGGTGACCCGGCGCGAGGCGTCGTCCCAGACCGGGCGGACGCCGAGCAGGGCGAAGGCCTCGGCGATGTCGTCGCCGGCGGTGCGCATCGCGCTGGTGCCCCACAGCGACAGCCCGACCGAGGGCGGGTAGGCGCCGTCGTTGTCGGCGGTGTACCGCTCGACCAGCGAGGCGGCGAGCGCCTGGCCGGTCTCCCAGGCGAGCTTGCTCGGGACGGCCTTCGGGTCGACGGAGTAGAAGTTGCGGCCGGTCGGCAGCACGTTGACCAGGCCGCGCAGCGGCGAGCCGGAGGGCCCGGCCGGGACGAAGCCGCCGCGCAGCGCGTGCAGCACGGCGTCCAGCTCGTCGGTGGTGGCGGCCAGCCGCGGCACCACCTGGGTGGCGGCGAAGGTCAGCACCTCGTGGACGGCCTCCGGCAGCCCGACGGCGACCTTCTCCACCGCCTCGACCGCCCAGTCCTGCGCCTCCATGGCCTCGACCAGGGCGCGGGCCTGGGCCTCGGCGGCGTCGGTGGCCCCGAGGGTGAGCGCGGCCTCGTCCAGCCCGAGCGCCTCGCGCAGGCCCGGCAGCGCGCTGACGCCGCCCCAGATCTGGCGGGCGCGCAGGATGGCGAGCACGATGTTGACCCGGTCGGTGCCGGCCGGCGCCTGTCCGAGGACGTGCAGGCCGTCGCGGATCTGGGCGTCCTTGATCTCGCACAGCCAGCCGTCGACGTGCAGCAGGAAGTCGTCGAAGCCGTCGTCCTCGGGGCGCTCGTCCAGACCGAGGTCGTGGTCCAGCTTGGCGGCCTGGATGAGGGTCCAGATCTGCGCGCGGATCGCGGGCAGCTTGGCCGGGTCCATCGCGGCGATGTTGGAGTGCTCGTCCAGCAGCTGCTCCAGGCGGGCGATGTCGCCGTAGGAGTCGGCGCGGGCCATCGGCGGGACGAGGTGGTCGACCAGGGTGGCGTGGGCGCGGCGCTTGGCCTGGGTGCCCTCGCCCGGGTCGTTGACCAGGAACGGGTAGATCAGCGGCAGATCGCCCAGGACGGCGTCCGGGCCGCACTCGGCGGACAGCGCGGCGGTCTTGCCGGGCAGCCACTCCAGGTTGCCGTGCTTGCCGAGGTGGATGACGGCGTGCGCGCCGAAGCCGCCGTCGGCCTGCGCGGCCTCGATCCAGCGGTAGGCGGCCAGGTAGTGGTGGCTCGGCGGCAGGTCGGGGTCGTGGTAGATGGCGACGGGGTTCTCGCCGAAGCCGCGCGGCGGCTGGATCAGGACGAGCAGGTTCCCGGAGCGGATCGCGGCCAGCACGATGTCGCCGTCCGGGTTCTGCGAGCGGTCGACGTACAGCTCGCCGGGGGCCGGGCCCCAGTGCGCCTCGACCTGCTCGCGCAGCCCCTGGGGGAGCGTGGCGTACCAGCGGCGGTAGTCGGCGGCGGGGATGCGCACCGGGTTGCGGGCCAGCTGGTCCTCGGTGAGCCAGTCCTGGTCGTAGCCGCCGGCCGCGATCAGGGCGTGGATCAGGGCGTCGCCCTCGTGGGAGGCGTCGAGGGAGGAGTCCTGGGACGCGTCGTGGGAGCCGTCGGGCGAGGCGTCGCGGGAGCCGTCGTGGCCGTCCCCGTTCGTTCCGTCCAGCCCGGGGAGGTCCGAACCCAGGTCCATGCCCTCCGCGCGCAGCCGGTTCAGCAGGCGGATCGCGCTGGCCGGGGTGTCCAGGCCGACGGCGTTGCCGACCCGGGCGTGCTTGGTCGGGTAGGCGGACAGCACGAGCGCCAGGCGGCGCTCGGCGGCCGGGATGTGCCGCAGCCGGGCGTGCTTGACGGCGGTGCCGGCCACCCGGGCGGCGCGCTCCGGGTCGGCGGCGTAGACGGTGAGGCCGTCCTCGTCCAGCTCCTTGAAGGAGAACGGGACGCTGATCAGCCGGCCGTCGAACTCCGGCACCGCGATCTGGGTGGCGGTGTCCAGCGGGGACAGGCCGTCGTCGCTGGCCTCCCACTGGGCGCGCGACCAGGTGAGGCAGAGCGCCTGGAGGATCGGCCGGTCCAGGGCGGCGAGCGCGCCCGCGTCCCAGGCCTCCTCGTCGCCGCCGGCCTGCGCGTCGGCCGGGCGGGTGCCGCCGGCGGCGAGCACGGTGGTGACGAGCGTGTCGGCCTCGCCGAGTGCGGCCAGCAGCTCGGGCTCGGCGCCGCGCAGCGAGGCGCAGTAGTAGGCCCTGGCCTGCGCACCCTGGTCCTCGATCGCCTGGCAGAGCGTCTCGACGAAGGCGGTGTTGCCGCTCATGTGGTGGGCGCGGTAGTAGAGCACCGCGACCGTCGGGCCGTCCTGCGTACGGGCTTCGCGCTCCAGCGGCCCCCAGGCCGGGGCGGAGGCGGGCGGGGCGAAGCCGTGGCCGGTCAGCAGCACGGTGTCGGAGAGGAAGGCGGCCAGCTCGGCGAGGTTGGCGGCGCCGCCGTGCGCGAGGTAGGCGTGCGCCTCGGCGGCGATGCCGGCCGGGACGGTGGACAGCTCCATCAGCTGGGCGTCGGGGGCCTGTTCACCGGTCAGCACGATCACCGGGCGGGGGCCGGCCAACAGCGTGTCCAGGCCCTCCTGCCAGGCGCGGCGACCGCCGAGCAGGCGGACCACGACGAGGTCGGTGCCCTCCAGCAGCGCGGGCAGGTCCTCGGGGGTGAGCCGGGCCGGGTTGCCGAGCCGGTAGCGGACCGGGCCTTCGGCGGCGCGGGCACTGAGCAGGTCGGTGTCGGACGTCGACAGCAGCAGGATCATGCGAAGGCCCTCCCGGCCTCGGAGCCGCCCCGAGCCGAAGGGCGCGCCGGCGTGGAAAGTGACGAGTGACGAGCGACGGACGAAAGCGCGTGGCATGCGACGGACGAAGGCGCGTGGCATGCGGCGGACGAAAGCGAGCGACGGCGCGTGACCGGCGACCGAAGGAGCGCCGAGACGTCGGCGAAGCGCCCGGAGTCGGGCGGGCGTGAGGTGCCCGGGGACCCGGGCGCGGGCATGCGGCAGCGCATTGCTCTTCGAGCCTTCCTCGGGGTCCGCGCCCCGGGCCGGTGGAGGACGGCAGGAGTTCCTGGCTCCCGCGGCCGTCCGGTCTCCCGGTGAACCGCGGTCACAGTGGCGGGACCGCACCGGGCTTGCACCGGTTTCCTCCCCTGCGCCGTCGCTGGCGTGCGGACGGTCCGCGGGGACCGTCCGCCAGCATCGTACGGGGTGCGGCTGACCTGGGGGAGGGCGATCCCGGGGAGGCCGCCCGGAGCGCCCGGGGTGTGAGGCGACGGACAAAGGCAACCGATCGGATCATCTGTATGCTCGCGGCCATGCCACCGACACCCGACGCCACCGCGCCGGGCGCCGCGGTGCCCGACCGGGGGCGCGCGGACGCCTGCCCAGGGGCCCTTCGTCTACATCCGGCCGACGACGGCGCCCTGGCCCGGGTCCGGCTGCCCGGCGGTCTGCTGACGGACCGTCAGGTACTGGCGCTGGCCGACGCCGCCGAGGCGCTCGGCGACGGCGAACTGGAGACCACCTCCCGCGGCAACGTCCAACTCCGCGGCCTGGCTTCGCACTGCGGGGCCGAACTCGCCGAACGGCTGCGCGCCGTCGGCCTGCTGCCCTCGGACACGCACGAACGGGTCCGCAACATCGTGGCCTCCCCGCTCGCCGGGCTCGACGGACACGGCTTCGCCGACGTGCAGGCCTGGGTGCGGGAGCTGGACGCGCGGCTGTGCGCGAGCGACTGGGCGGCCGGGCTCTCCGGCAAGTTCCTGTTCGCGCTGGACGACGGGCGGGGCGACGTCGCCGCGTTCGACGCCGATGTGACATTGATCGCAGGCCCGGACGGGTCGGCGCTGCTGCGCCTCGGACGGGCCGCCCACGGGCGTCCGGTGCCGGCGGGGCAGGAGGTGACGGCCGTGCTCGACGCGGCCCGGACCTTCCTTGGCGTGCTGCGCGAGAGCGGGCGCAAGGCCTGGCACCTGCGCGAGGTCCCCGAGCTGCTGCCGGCCGGGCCCGTGCCGGTGCCCGCCCTCGCCGGGGCCGCGCCCGCGGTCGGCGTGGTCCGCACGGCCGGCTCGTTCCCCGAGGTGGCGGGCGGGCTGTCGGTGGGCATGCGCTTCGGCCGGGCCGGCGCCGCGCAGTGGCGGGAACTCGCGGGCGCCTGCGCCGGGGAGATCCGGCTGACGCCCTGGCGCGGCGCGGTGCTGCCGGGGGCGCCGGCCGACCGGCTGCCCACGCTGGCGGCGGCCGGGTTCCGGACCGCGCCCGGCTCGCCCTGGGAGCGGGCCACCGCCTGCACCGGACTGCCGGGGTGCGCCAAGTCGCGGGCCGACGTCCGGGCCGACGCGGCGCGGGCGCTCGATGCGGCAGCCGCCACCGGGAGCCCGCCGGTCGGCGGCCTTCCGGCTACCGGCCTTCCGGTTACCGGCTTTCCGGCTACCGGCCTTCCGACTGCGGGCCTTCCGATGGCCGGCCTCCCGACCGCCGGTCTCCCGGTGCACTGGTCGGGGTGTGAACGACGCTGCGGTCATCCGGCCGGGCGGTGGGTGGACGTGCTCGCCACCGGGCAGGGCTACCGGGTGACGGTGAACGGTCCGGCGGCCGCCGGGGCGGCCGTGGACGTGACGAACGAGGAGATGGCCGAGGCGGTCGCCGAGGCCAGGAGGACCACGAAGTGATCGAGTACGAGAAGGACGGCGCGTCCATCTACCGCCAGTCCTTTGCCACCATCCGTGCGGAGGCCGACCTGGCCGCCCTCCCGGCGGACGTCTCCCAGGTCGCGGTGCGGATGATCCACGCCTGCGGGATGGTCGACCTGGTCGAGGACCTGGTGTACTCACCGGGCGTGGTCGCCTCCGCGCGCGCGGCGCTGCGGGCCGGGGCGCCGATCCTGTGCGACGTGAACATGGTGGCGAGCGGCGTCACCCGCAAGCGGCTGCCCGCCGACAACGAGGTCGTGTGCACCCTCACCGACCCGTCCGTGCCGGAGCTCGCCCGGAAGATGGGCAACACCCGCAGCGCCGCCGCCATGGAACTGTGGCTGCCCCGGCTGGAAGGCGCGGTGGTGGCCGTCGGCAACGCGCCGACCTCGCTGTTCCGGCTGCTGGAGATGATCGAGGCCGGCGCGCCGCGCCCGGCCGCGGTGATCGGCGTCCCGGTCGGCTTCATCGGCGCCGCCGAGTCCAAGCAGGCCCTGGCCGAGCACCCGTCCGGCCTGGAGCACCTGGTGGTGCGCGGCCGGCGCGGTGGCAGCGCGATCGCCGCCGCCGCCGTCAACGCGATTGCGAGCGAAGAAGAGTGACGGATCGTCAGATCTCTGGTGCCGGCCGGCTCTACGGGGTCGGGCTCGGCCCCGGCGACCCGTCGCTGGTGACCGTCCGGGCGGCCGAACTCATCGGCAAGGCCGACGTGGTGGCCTACCACAGCGCCCGGCACGGCCGGTCCATCGCGCGCTCGATCGCCGAACGCTATCTGACGGGCGGTCAGATCGAGGAGAAGCTGGTCTACCCGATCACGGTCGAGACCACCGACCACCCGGGCGGCTACCGGGGCGCGCTGGACGACTTCTACGAGGAGGCCGCCGCCCGGCTGGCCGCCCACCTGGACGCCGGCCGCGACGTCGTGGTCCTCGCCGAGGGCGACCCGCTGTTCTACGGCTCGTACCAGCACATGCACAAGCGGCTCGCGCACCGCTACCCGACCGAGGTGGTGCCGGGCGTGACCTCCGTCAGCGCCGCGGCCGCCCGGCTCGGCCAGCCGCTGACCGAGGCCGAGGAGACGCTCACCGTCATCCCGGGCACGCTGCCCGAGGAGGAGCTGACGGCGCGGATCGCCGCCGCCGACTCCGCCGTGATCATGAAGCTGGGGCGCACCTTCCCGGCCGTCCGGCGGGCGCTGGAGCGGGCCGGCCGGCTCGACGACGCGCAGTACGTCGAGCGCGCGTTCATGGACGGGGAGCGCATCCTGCCGCTCGCGGAGGTCGAGGGCGAGACCGTCCCGTACTTCTCGGTGGCGGTGCTGCCGAGCAAGGTCGCGCCGCTGGAGCCGGTGGAGCGGCGGACGGACGGCGCGGGCGCGGTGGCCGTCATCGGCACCGGTCCGGCCGGGCCGCTCTGGCTCACCCCCGAGGCGCGCGGCGTCCTCGCCGAGGCGACCGACCTGGTCGGCTACACCACCTACCTGGACCGGGTGCCCGAGCGGCCGGGGCAGCGGCGGCACGGCTCGGACAACAAGGTCGAGTCGGAGCGCGCCGAGTACGCCCTCGAACTGGCCCGCCGCGGGCACAAGGTCGCGGTGGTGTCCTCGGGTGACCCGGGCGTCTTCGCGATGGCCACCGCCGTCCTGGAGGTCGCCTGCGAGGAGGCCTACCGGGACGTCCCGGTGCGGATCGTCCCGGGGATGACCGCGGCGCACGCGGCCGCCTCCCGGGCCGGCGCCCCGCTCGGGCACGACTACGCGGTGGTGTCGCTGTCGGACCGGCTCAAGCCCTGGGACGTGGTGGCCCGCAGGCTGCGCGCGGCGGCCGAGGCGGACCTGGTGCTCGCGCTCTACAACCCGGGCTCGAAGTCGCGCACCACGCAGGTCGCCCTCGCCCGGGACCTGCTGCTGGAGTACCGCGCGCCCGAGACGCCGGTGGTGATGGCGCGTGACGTCGGCGGGCCGACCGAGCGCGTGCGGATCGTCCGGTTGGGCGAGCTGGATCCGGCGCTGGTCGACATGCGGACGATCCTGCTGATCGGCTCCTCGCAGACCCAGGCGGTCGAGCGGGGCGGCGGCGTGAAGGTCGTCTGGACGCCGCGGCGGTACCCGGAGGAGTAACGGGCGACGACTGACAGAAAACAGATGACAGCTAACAGATTTCATCATCTGTTAGTTGTCATCTGTTTTCTGTTACTTGTTCGCCGCCCGGCGTCCCCGCCTCCCCGTCACCGGGTTGGCTTGGCGATCACCAGCTCCGTGTTGTGGTCCTCGCCCGCGCCCAGCAGCGCCGCCGGCCGGCCGTTCGGGTCGTTGTACGACAGCTCGCGGTACAGCGCGGCGAGGTTGGCGTCCGAGGTGCTGCCGAAGTCCGTGCCGTACGGTGCGGAGGACTCGATCAGCGTCGTGAACAGGGAGAGCGTGCCGTCCCCGTTGTCCGCGATCTCGATGATGCGCCCGTGCTGCGGGTAGTCGATGTGCGAGGCGGTGTTGATCTCCCAGAACGCCCGCTCCGGCACCGCGTGGCCGTGCGCCGTGACCTTGTTCATGTGGGTGTGGCCGTTCACCCACGCGATCACGTTCGGGTAGCGCTGGAGCAGCGCCACCAGCTCGTTGCCGTCGTGCCGCTTCTCGAAGATGTTGCGCGGGTCGGGCAGCAGGTTGCCCATGGTGGTGCTCGTGTGGTGGCTGAACAGGAGGATCACCTCGTCCGTGCTGCCGCCCGTCACCTTGCGTCCGTCGGTGTCGTACCAGTGCCCGCTGTGCGCCTTCAACTGCTGCTCCAGCCAGCGCAGTTGCGCGGTGCCCAGTGAACCGTCCGCGAACCCGGCCTGGTTGGTGGTGTCCAGGCTGATGCCGAGCACCTTCTCCGAGATGCGGAAGGTGTAGTAGAGCTTGCCGCTGCCCACCATGTCCGAGGTGAAACCGTGCCCGTACGGGCCGGCGCCGGTGTGCGCCGGGTTCAGGTGGGCCTTGGCGAACTCCTTGAGCGTGAACGGCCGTCGGCGCTCGTCCGGGGTGATCCGGCGCACCGCGTCGCCGCTCGCGAGCAGCTTCGCGAGCAGGAGCGCGGCGCCGGCCGGGTCGCGGCGCAGCGAGTCCATCAGCCGGGCCGCGTCCGCGTCGTTGCAGCCCTCCAGCTTGTACTGGCCGGTGTAGAGGTCGTTCAGCAGCCCGAGGTCCGGCAGCGAACCCTCAAGGCTGTCATCGTGGTTGCCGACCGTCGTGTACCAGGGCGTACGCAGGCCCGGCGCGTCGAACGGCCGGCCGGCGGCGTCGAGGAAGCCCGGTATCTGCGGGAAGCCCTTCGCCTTGTAGCCGTCGTTGTAGGCGAGTTCGGGGTTCCAGTAGGCGGCGTTGCCCGAGTTCTGCACGCCTTCGTAGCGGTTCGGGTCACCGGTGTTCTGGGCGAGCCGACCGCCGCCCATGACGGTGAGGTACCAGTCGAGTTCGGCCTGCTCGTGGTTGTCGGTGTTGTCGCCGGTGGCCATCACCATGCTGAACGGCATCCCGGTGTAGGGGCCGCCGTCGAGCGCGTTGACCCGCTCGACGAGGGCCGAGACGCCGCGGGCGTTCAGGGCCTCCTGCGGCCGGTACGCGCTGCCGGTGAACCGGGCCAGGTACTCGAATCGCACCGGGGACTCGGTGTCCACCAGGTGCAGGTCGCTGAACTGGACGAAGCTGGCCAGCCCGGTCCGTCGGTCGTCCCGCCCGGTGCCCGGCGCCGCCAGGTCGCCGCGAACCACCAGCGGCCAGCCCGGCCCGGCCGTCAGTCGCTTGTACCCGCCGGTGCCGACGGGCGTGGCCACCTGGTCGAGCGTGGTGCCCGTCGTCTTGACCGCCCGCGCGGCGGTGGCCGTCAGTGCGCGCTCGCGCTCCGCCGCCGAGGCGAACTGCCCGCCGCCCAGCGACAAGGCCGACCAGGCGGCGGCCACCGACGTACCGGTGAGGAACGTACGCCGACTCATCCCTGCCACAAAAACCCCCACATGCTGATGGCCCGGCCGGACAACCCGGCCGCCGGACCCCGTGTCATGAACCCGCCCTCTGGCGGACCGCCAGATTACTCACTGGTAGGAGCGGGGTGCGAGGCCCGTGCGGAGAACTCTTCGGGAACGCGGGGCAGCGGCCGCTCCCCGACTCGGACACCGGGCCGCGGGGCCCCGCTCCACCGCCCCCGGTCGGGGCGCGGCCAGGCGAATGGGGGAAAATCGGTACCGACGGCCGGTGCGGCCGCACCTCAACGGAGCCGGAAGCGAGACGCAGGTGGCCAAAGCGGGAGCCGAAGCGGGGGCCGAAGCGGCGGTCAAGGCTGGAGTCGAAGCCGGGGGCCGGGCCGGCCAGCTGAAGAGCAGCGGCCTGCGGCACGGCTGGACCACGGGCGCCTGCGCCACCGCCGCCACCAAGGCCGCGTACACCGCGCTGCTCACCGGTGAGTTCCCGGACCCGGTGGCCATCACCCTCCCCAAGGGCCAGCAGCCGGCCTTCGCCCTCGCCGCCGAGGAACTCGTCGCCGCGGAACTTGCCCCCAGGGCCGGGGGGCTGGCCACCGGGGAGCGGGCCGCCGGGGGCCGAGCCGCCGTCCCGCCCATGCCGGCGAGCGCCATGGCCGCCGTGGTCAAGGACGCCGGCGACGATCCCGACGTCACCCACGGCGCGCTGATCCGCTCGACGGTGCGGGCCGGCGAGCCCGGCGCCGGCGTGGTGTTCCGGGCCGGCCCGGGGGTGGGGACGGTCACCAAGGCGGGCCTGCCGCTGCCCGTCGGCGAGCCCGCGATCAACCCGGTGCCCCGGCAGATGATCCGCGACGCCGTGGCGGAGGTGGCCGCCGCGCACGGCGGCAGCGGGGACGTGGTGGTCGAGATCTCCGTGGACCACGGCGAGGAGATCGCCCGTTCCACCTGGAATCCACGGCTGGGCATCCTCGGGGGCCTGTCCATCCTCGGGACCACCGGCATCGTCGTCCCCTACTCCTGCTCCGCCTGGATCGACTCCATCCGCCGCGGCGTGGACGTGGCCCGGGCGGCGGGCCGCACCCACGTGGCCGGCTGTACCGGTTCGACCTCCGAGAAGGTCGCCGTCGCCGTGCACGGACTGCCTGAGGACGCGCTGCTCGACATGGGCGACTTCGCGGGCGCCGTCCTCAAGTACCTCAAGCGCCACCCGGTGCCCCGGCTGACGATCGCGGGCGGCTTCGCCAAGCTGTCCAAGCTCGCCGCCGGCCACCTCGACCTGCATTCGGCGCGCTCCCAGGTGGACAAGGGGTACCTGGCCGAACTGGCGCGGCGGGGCGGGGCCGACGGGGCGCTGGCCGAGGCGGTGGCCGCCGCCAACACCGGGTTGGAGGCGGTGCAGTTGTGCCGGGCGGCCGGGGTGCCGCTGGGCGATCTGGTCGCCGAGGCGGCGCGGGCGACGGCGCTCGGCGTGCTGGTCGGCTCGCCGGTGGCGGTGGACGTCATCTGCATCGACCGCGCGGGCACCGTCGTCGGCCGGGTGGAGCCGCTCGGGCCGTGACGCTCTCACAGAATCGCGGCAATACCGCCTGGTGATGTGAAGATCTGACGTTCATACGGGGCGAGAAACGGACAAAAGGAGTGTCGCGCCCGCCCCTGGTTCTGTCGCCATCTCAACCATGAGATATGGTCTGGCGAGTGACAGGCGACTACCTCACCCGTATCGGCACCCTCATCCGTACCGCCCGCCAGCACCGCGGCTGGTCCCAGGCACAGCTCGGCGAGGCCCTCGGCACCAGCCAGAGCGCGGTCAACCGCATCGAGCAGGGCAAGCAGAACGTCAGCCTTGAGATGATCGCGCGCATCGGCGAAGCCCTCGACAGCGAGATCGTCTCCCTCGGCTACTCCGGCCCGATGCACCTGAGGGTCGCCGGCGGCACCCGACTCTCCGGCGCCATCGACGTCCGCAGCAGCAAGAACGCCTGCGTCGCGATCCTCTGCGCCTCGCTGCTGACCACCGGACGCACCACGCTGCGCAGCGTCGCCCGGATCGAAGAGGTCTACCGCATCCTCGAGGTGCTCACCAGCATCGGCGTCAAGAGCCGCTGGACCAACGACGGCCGCGACCTCGAACTCACCCCGCCCGCCGAGCTCGACCTCGCGGCGATGGACGTCGAGGCGGCCCGCCGCACCCGCAGCGTGCTGATGTTCCTTGGCCCGCTGATGCACCGCGCCAGTCGCTTCGCCATCCCGTACGCGGGTGGCTGCGACCTCGGCACCCGCACCGTCGAGCCGCACCTGACCGCGCTGCGCCGCTTCGGGCTGGAGGTCGCCACCACCGGCGGCGCCTACCACGCCTCGGTCGAGCCGGGCACCCCGCTGGACCGTCCGATCGTGCTGACCGAGCGCGGGGACACCGTCACCGAGAACGCCCTGCTGGCCGCCGTCCGGCACGACGGCGTCAGCGTCATCCGCAACGCCTCGCCCAACTACATGGTCCAGGACCTGTGCTTCTTCCTGGAGAAGCTGGGCGTACGGATCGAGGGCGTCGGCACCACCACCCTCACCGTCCACGGTGTCCCGGAGATCACCTGCGACGTCGACTACACCCCGGCCGAGGACCCGGTGGAGGCGATGAGCCTGCTCGCCGCCGCCGTCGTCACCTCCTCCGAGCTGACGATCCGCCGGGTGCCGATCGAGTTCCTGGAGATCGAACTCGCGGTGCTGGAGGGGATGGGCCTCGACTACGACCGGACCCCCGAGTACCGGGCCCACAACGGCCACACCCGCCTGGTCGACCTCACCGTGCGCCCGTCCAAGCTGACCGCGCCGATCGACACCATCCACCCGATGCCGTTCCCCGGCATCAACATCGACAACGTGCCGTTCTTCGCGGCCATCGCCGCGGCCGCCCACGGCACCACGATGATCCACGACTGGGTCTACGACAACCGTGCGATCTACCTCACCGAGCTGACCCGCCTCGGCGCCGACGTCAAGCTCCTCGACCCGCACCGCGTCCTGGTCCAGGGCCCCACCCGCTGGCGCGCCGCCGAGATGATGTGCCCGCCGGCCCTGCGCCCCGCGGTCGTCATCCTCCTCGCGATGCTCGCCGCCCAGGGCACCTCCGTCCTGCGCAACGTCTACGTCATCAACCGCGGCTACGAGGACCTCGCCGAGCGCCTCAACTCCATCGGCGCGCAGATCGAGACCTTCCGCGACATCTGATCCGATCCGGATCTGAAGCACGATCAGATGGCCGACCGGCCGCACGCGTTGCGGCCGGTCGGCCATTGCGGGCTAGGGGCTCTCTTTCGGATCACGCCGGGCGCGCGACGCCGGAGCACGCACCTCGCCGCGTTGTCGTCGGTCGCCGATACTCCGCATGGACTCCCTCCTCCGCCTTGCGATGCACGCACTCCGACGCCGCGCGCTGATCCGACGTGATCCGAAAGAGAGCCCCTAGTCGCACCTCCTCGCCGTAGTGCCCCAGGACGTCCAACGACTCGGCGGCGGCGACGAGTTGACGGGCGTGGCTGCACTCGCGGCGCCAGGCCGCGAAGGCTTCGTCCGGGTCGGCGGTGTCGGCGTCGACATTCGGCCGACCCGACCCGACCCGACCCGACCCGACCCGACCCGATCGGCCGTCCTAGCGCAGGTGCTGCAACCACCGCACCGCGCCCGGTACGTCCGGGGCCGCCGGTACGCCGTCGGGCAGCGGCGGGCGTTCCACGACGACCACCGGGAGCCCGAGTTCGCGCGCGGCGGTGAGTTTGGGCGCGGTCGCGGCGCCGCCGCTGTCCTTGGTGACCACGACGTCGATCCGGTGCTCGCGCAGCAGCGCCCGTTCGCCGTCGAGCGTGAACGGCCCCCGGTCCAGCAGGACTTCGAGCGTGGACGGCAGCGGCGGCTCGGGCGGGTCGACCGAGCGGGCGAGGAAATGCAGGTGGTCGAGGTGGGCGAAGGTGGCGATGCCCTGTCGCCCGGTGGTGAGGAAGACCCGCCGTCCGAGGCCGGGCAGGAGTTCGGCGGCCGCGGCGAGCGAGGGTGCGTGGTGCCAGCGGTCACCGGGGACGGGCGCCCAGCCGGGCCGCCGCAGCGCCAGCAGCGGCACGTCGGCGGCGGCCGCCGCGAGGGCGGCGTTGCGGGACATCCCGGCGGCGAACGGGTGGGTGGCGTCGATGACCGCGTCGACCCGTTCGCCGCGCAGCCAGTCGGCCAGCCCGTCCGGGCCGCCGAAGCCGCCGATCCTCACCTCCCCGGCGGGCAGCCGGGGTTGGGCGACCCGGCCGGCCAGCGAACTGGTGACCCGCAGGGACGGCAGCTCGACGAGTGCGGCGGCCAGCGCCCGCCCCTCCGTCGTGCCGCCGAGGATCAGGACGTGCCGGGTCATGGGGTTCACGCCCCGCAGGGCTCGTGCGGGCGTTCGCGCTCCGCCGAGTAGAGGTGGCTGTCGCGGAACTGCTCGGCGGCCAGGGTCCGGCCGACCAGGATGACGGCGGTGCGGACCACGCCCGAGGCCTTGACCTGTTCGGCGATGTCGGCGAGGGTGCCGCGCAGCACCAGCTCGTCCGGCCGGCTGGCCATCGCGACGACGGCGGCCGGGCAGTCGGCGCCGTAGTGCGGGAGCAGCTGCTCGACGACGTCGTCCACGTAGCCGGCGGCCAGGTGCAGCACCAGCAGGGCGCCGCTGCGGCCGAGGGTGGCCAGGTCCTCGCCCTCGGGCATCGGGGTGGCGCGCTTGGCGATCCGGGTGAGGATGACGGTCTGGCCGACGGTCGGGACGGTCAACTCCCGCTTGAGCGCGGCCGCTGCGGCGGCGAAGGCGGGCACGCCGGGGACGATCTCGTACGGCACGCCGGCCGCGTCGAGGCGGCGCATCTGCTCGGCGACGGCGGAGAAGACGGACGGGTCGCCGGAGTGCAGCCGGGCCACGTCCTGTCCGGCCTGGTGCGCGCGGACCAGCTCGGCGATGATCTGGTCCAGGTTGAGCTGCGCGGTGTCGACGAGGCGGGCGCCGGGCGGGCATTCGTCGAGGAGCTCGCGCGGTACCAGGCTGCCGGCGTAGAGGCAGACCTCGGCGCGGGCCAGGAGGCGCTGGCCGCGCAGGGTGATCAGGTCGGCGGCGCCGGGGCCGGCTCCGATGAAGTAGACGGTCACGACGCGTTCTCCTGAGGGGTGTTGGGCTTGACGGCGGACCACTGGGTGACCGGCATGGCCTGCCGCCACCCGGTGAAGCCGCCCACCGGGACGGCGTGCGCGACGGCGAGTTTGACGAGCTCCCCGCCGTGGCGCCGGTACCACTCGGTGAGCAGCGCCTCGGATTCCAGCGTCACGGTGTTGGCGACCAGCCGGCCGCCCGGCCGCAGGGCGGCCCAGCAACTGTCCAGCAGGCCGGTCGCGGTGAGGCCGCCGCCGATGAACACCGCGTCGGGGGCGGGGAGTTCGGCGAGCGCGGCGGGGGCCGGGCCGGTCACCACGCGCAGTCGTGGCACGCCCAGGGCGGCGGCGTTGCGGGCGATCCGTTCGGCGCGTACCGGGTCGCGTTCGATGCTGACGGCCTGGCAGTCGCGGTGCGCGCGCAGCCACTCGACGGCGATCGAGCCGGAGCCGCCGCCGACGTCCCAGAGCAGCTCGCCGGGGGAGGGGGCGAGGGCGGCGAGGGTGGCGGCGCGCACGTGCCGCTTGGTGAGCTGGCCGTCGCTCTCGTAGGCGGCGTCGGGCAGGCCGGGGACGAGCGAGTTGCGGGGGCCGTCGCCGAGGTCGACCGCGATGACGTTCAGCGGGTCGCCGGGTGGGTGCGGCCAGCCGTCGGCGGTGCCGTCGAGCCGGCGTTCGGCCGGGCCGCCGAGCTGTTCGAGCACCCGCAGACGGGCGGCGCCGTAGCCGCGCGCGGTGAGCAGCCCGGCGACGGCGGCCGGGGTCGCGGCGTCGGCGCTCAGCACGAGCAGGCGGCGGCCGGGGTTCAGGGCCAGGGCGAGGGTGTCCAGCGGGCGGCCGACCAGGCTGACCACCTCGGTGGACTCCAGCGGCCAGCCGAGTCGGGCGCAGGCGTGGGAGACGGAGGAGGGGTGCGGCAGGACGCGCAGCCGCCCGGCGCCGACCGTCTCGGCGAGGGTGCGGCCGATGCCGTAGAACATCGGGTCGCCGCTGGCCAGGACGGCGACCCGGCGGTCCGCGTGCGCGGCGAACAGCCCGGGGACGGCCGGGCGCAGCGGGGACGGCCACGGGACGCGCTCGGCGGCGACCTCGTCGCGGGGGAGGAGGTCCAGCTGCCGGGGGCCGCCGACGACCACCTCGGCTGCCCGCAGGGCGGCCCGGCCGGCGGTGGAGAGGCCGGGCCAGCCGTCGGCCCCGATCCCGACGACGGTGATCGGGGGTGGCAGCTCGGGCACCGGGTGGCTCCTGTCGTTCGGCGGGCGCCGTGAGTAGAAAAAATAACTATCGGGGCAGCCTACCTGGCGGTATCCGGCCGCCCGTCTCCCGCCCGTCCCCCGCTACCGGTCCGCCCAGTCCCCCGAGTCGATCACCGCGGGCCGTTCCCGTAGCCGGCTCTCGACGACGGGCCCGGCGAAGTACACCCAGGCCTCCCGCACCTCGCCCGCCGCCGTCCGCACCGGCAGCCGCCGCCGTACGTACAGGCCCGTCCCGTCCGCCCGGCAGTCCTCCAGCCGGTCCAGCGCCGCGAGCGCGCCCGCGTACGCGCCGGGCCGTACGGTGATCAGCTCGCCCACGATCCGGCGCCCGGGCGTCGCGTCCGGCACCGCGTACGGGTACCCGGGGCCGTCGTGCAGTGTGGCGCCGTCCAGCACGGCCGGGCGGATGTCGGCGCAGCGTCCGGCCAGGTGGGCGGCGTGGTTGCGGCCGCCGCTGCGCAGGGTGCCGTAGACGAAGAACGGCAGGGCCTCCTCGGACACGGGTTCGACCTCTCGGCTGGGGGAGCGCCCACGGTACGTCCTCGCGCCCGCGCCGCGATAGCGCCTCTTGCCTCGCGCGTCCCGCGTCCCGCGTCCCGTGCCCTGCGTCCCGTGCCCTGCGTCCCGTGCCCTGCGTCCCGTGCCCTGCGTCCCGTGCCCTGCGTCCCGTGCCCTGCGTCCCGTGCCCCGCGTCCCGTGCCCCGCGCCCCGCGCCCCGCGCCCCGCGCCCCGTGCCCCGCGCGTCCGCCGGGTGGTGGGCGTCAGGCGGCGTCCGGGGCGGTCCGTGCGTAGGTCAGGACGACGTTGCCGCGCTCGAAGACGCGGCTGTCGGTGAGCGTGAAGGCGCGGGGCCCGAACTCCGCGCGGAACAGCGGGATGCCCGATCCGACCACCACCGGGTACTGCTTGATGATCAACTCGTCGATCTCGGGCAGCAGCTGGCCGGCCAGGTCGGCGCCGCCGCAGAGCCAGATGCCGAGCCCGTCCTGTTGCTTCAGCCGGCGGACGAGGGCCACCGGGTCCTCCGCAGTGACCTCCACCGCCGGGTCCGGGCTGGTGCCGAGGGTGCGGGAGACCACGATCTGCCGCAGGTGGGCGTAGGGGCTGGTGAGGCCCACGGCCAGCCCCGGTGCGTAGGTGCCGCGGCCCATGACGACGGTGTCGAAGCGCTTGTTGGGTGCCTCCGCGATGCCGAACGCCGCGCGGCCGGGGGTGGGGATGGTCTCCGGGTACTCGGCGAAGAGCGTCGAGGTGTAGTCCTCGGTGAGGAACGGCGCGAAGAAGTCGAAGCTGTCGTCCGGGCCGGCGATGAAGCCGTCGATGGTGGTGCCGATGAAGTAGGTGAGCTTGCGCATGCAGGTCCTTTGGGGTCGGGAAGCGGCGCGGGCCGTGCGGCCCGCCGCCTAACCACTCCGACTATAGTACTCCAGTTGTAGTGGTTGCCGAGGTGTTTTCGGACCCGGGCGCCCCGGCCCCCGAAAACCCCGCGAGAGAGAATCGACCCATGGTCCAGAACCCCGCCCGCCGCACCGCCCTCGCCGACGCCGCCATCGAGGTCCTCGCCCGCGAGGGCGCCCGCGGCCTCACCTTCCGCGCGGTCGACGTGCAGGCCGGCGTCCCCAACGGCACGGCCTCCAACTACTTCGCCAACCGCGACCACCTGCTCCACCAGACCGCCCGGCACATCCACCACCGGCTCACCCCGGACCCGGCCGTCATCGCCGACCTGCTGCGGGCGCCGCGTGACCGCGCTCTGGTCGCCGCCCTGATGCGCGACCTGATCCGCCGCATCTCCGCCGACCGGGCCGGCTACCTCGCGATGCTCGAACTGCGCCTGGAAGCCACCCGCCGCCCCGGCCTGAGGGCCCAGCTCACCGGCACCATCCGCGAGCAACTGGAGGCCAACGTCGCCTACCACCTCGACGGAGGACTGCCCGGCGACCGCGAGACCGTCCTCGTCCTCTACCTCGCGATGACCGGCCTGATCGTCGAACACCTCACCCTGCCCGAGGTGTTGGGCACCGACACCCTGCCCGCCCTGCTCGACACCGTCGTCGAGCGAATCGTCCCCGCGACCTGACTCTGCCGGCCTCGCGTTTCGGCGGGCGAGGGGGCGGCTGTGCCGGAGGGGGTGTCAGAGGGTGTGCGGGGGCCTGCCCGTCCACCAGTTGCCGGGGGCGTCGGGGTCGCGGCTGGTCCAGAACTCGATGATCGCGCTGGTGAACTCGGCTGCGGAGAGGGTGCCGTCGCCGTCGCGGTCGAGGTGGCGGAAGGCCTCGTCGGCGTCGTCGCGGGAGAGGCCGGCGAAGTGGCCGCGCTGGAAGACGAAGAACTCGCCGGCGTCGACCGTTCCGCTGCGGTCGGTGTCGGCGACGGCGAGGAAGGCGTCGGCGAGTGCGCCGAAGCTGGTCCGCGCGGCCTCGGGGTCGTCGGAGAGGGCGCCGGTCGAGCGGACGAACTGTTCGCGGGTGATCGCCTCGGTGCCGGCGGGCAGGTGGGCCAGGTGCAGGTCGTGCCAGACCGTCAGGTAGGCGCGGACGATGACGGCCTCGGCCTCGGAGCCCTCCTGATGGCCGAGCGAGCGGGCGACGGCGATGCCCATGAGGACGTGGTCCCGTTCGGTGAGGAGTCCGTCGCCGTCGGCGTCGAGGTGGTCGAACCCGTGGTTGATCTTTGCTGTGAGCAGGTCGTCCGACAATGTGCCCCCTCGGTTGGCGATCACTACGACACGTCGCCAGCACGCTAGTGCCTGGAGTCGCGCTCGCGCAGCCGAACGACGGGCGAACGGCCACACGAGCGCGACTCGAAGGCGGGGTCGCTAGCCGTCCTGGTGCTCGGCCCAGACGTACGCCTCGGGGAGCAGGTCGAGGACGGGCAGGGCGAGCAGTTCCGTTCCCCGCTTGACAATGATCTCGACCGTCGGGAAGTAGTCGAGCAGCACCTGCCGGCAGCGGCCGCACGGAGGCACGACGCCCCGGCCCCGGTCGCCGACCGCGACGACCGTGGTGAGGTCGTACGCGCCCTGGCCGGCGGCCGCGCCGATGAGGACGAGCTCCGCGCACGGGCCGCCGGTGAAGTGGTAGGCGTTCAAGGCCGTGACGATCCGCCCGTCGGCGTTGCGTCCGGCGGCCGCGACGGTGTGGTTGTCGCCCCGGGAGAAGCGCTGGGCCACCGCCCGGGCGGCCTCGACGAGCTCCTGGTCGACGGCTGCGCGGTCTCCTACGGGGTCGGATTGATCGCTGACGGACATATTCGCTGGGACTCCTTGATCGCACATGACAGGCTTCGAGCATGGACCGACCGCCCCTGACCGTGCCAACGCTTTACGCGGGCCCCTTCACCCTTCGCCCCTGGCGCCTCACCGACCTCGCCGTGGTCCGGGAGGCGGGCACCGACCCGTACATCCCGCTGGTCACCACCGTCCCGGCCGCCTCCGCCGGGTACGACGACGAGCGCCGCGACATGCACCTCTACGCACTCCTCCCCACCGACCCCCGCGAGGCCACCGACCCCCGCGAGGACCGGTCCCCGCGCTAGTGCACCGCCGCCAGCAGCTCCCGGGTGTACTCGGTGTGCGGCGCGCTGAACAGGCGGTCGCGGTCGGTGGACTCGACCAGTCGGCCCCGGTGCATCACGGCCACCCGGTCGCAGAAGTGCCGCACCACGGCGAGGTCGTGCGAGACGAACAGGAAGGCGACGCCGAGGCGTTCGCGCAGCTCCATCAGCAGGTTGAGCACCTGCGCCTGGACCGAGACGTCGAGGGCCGACACCGGTTCGTCCGCGATGATCAGGCGCGGCTGCGGGGCGAGGGCCCGAGCGATGCCGATCCGCTGGCGCTGTCCGCCGGAGAACTCGTGCGGGTAGCGGTCCAGGTGGGCGGCGGGCAGCCCGACCTGGTCCAGCAGTTCGGCCGAGCGCTCCCGCCGCTGCGCCGCGTCGAGTGAGGTGTGCAGGCGCAGCGGGGTGTCGAGGGTCTGGGCGACGGTGCGGCGCGGGTTGAGGGAGGCGTACGGGTCCTGGAAGACCAGCTGGATCTCCCGGCTGAGCCGGCGCCGCAGCTCCCGGCTCGGGCGGGTGACGTCCTGGCCGTCGTACAGGACCGTTCCCGAGGTGGGCTGTTGGAGGCCGGCCAGGACGCGGGCGGTGGTGGACTTGCCGGAGCCGGACTCGCCGACCAGTCCGAGCGTCTCGCCGGGGGCGATCCGCAGTCCTACGCCCTCCACCGCCCGGACGGGCTCGGCGCGCAGGTTGGGAAGGCGGCGCCGCCCGGGGAAGTGGACGGCGAGGTCCGCCACCTCGACGAGCCAGCGCTCCGGGTGCCCGACCGTCCGGGGCGCGAATTCGGCGGTGGGTGACGGATCGTCAACTGTCGGCAATGGCGAGCCGGGTACGGAGTCGAGGGTGAGCGCCGCCCCGACCAGTGCGCGGGTGTACGGCTCGCGCGGCGCGGCCAGCAGCTCGGCGGTCGGCGCGGACTCGACCTCGACGCCGCCGCGCAGCACGAGCGTGCGGTCCGTCGTCCCGGCGACCACGCCGAGGTCGTGGCTGACCAGCAGCACCGCCGTGCCGTGCTCGCGCTGCAACTCGCCGAGCAGGTCGAGGACTTGCCGCTGCACCCGGGAGTCCAGGGCGGTGGTGGGCTCGTCGGCGATCAGCACCTGCGGGTCGTTCATCAGTGCCATGGCGATCATCACCCGCTGGCGCATCCCGCCGGAGAACTGGTGCGGGAAGTCGCGCACCCGGGCGGCCGGGATGCCGACCCGGTCGAGCATCGCGGCGGCCCGTCGGCGGGCCTCGGCGCGGCCGGCGCCGGGGTGGTGCAGCCGGTACATCTCGGCGAGTTGGGCGCCGACGCCGTGGAAGGGGCTGAGCGAGGTGAGCGCGTCCTGGAAGACCAGCGCGGCCCGGCCGCCCCGGACCGGGCGCAGCGTGGACTCCGTCGCGCCCACCAACTCCTGCCCGCCCAGCCGGATCGAGCCGGTGACGGTGGTGGTGCGCGGGTCGTGCAGGCCGAGGACGGCGAGGCCGGTGGCCGACTTGCCGGAGCCCGACTCGCCGACCAGGCCGAGGACTTCACCGGCGGCGAGGTCGAAGGAGAGCCCCCGGACGGCGGTCACGGGCGCCCCGCCGCGCGGGTCGGCGAAGGTGACGGTCAGATCGCGAACGCTCAGCACGGGCTCTGCGGAGGGCGCGGCACCAGGCCCAGGAGCGGCCTCCGACACGGCTCCGGGCGCGGCTCCGGACACGCCCCCGGACACGGATTCAACAGTGGACGTCATCGAACGGCTCCAGTCAGCTCAGGCGGATTCGCGGGTCGAGCCAGGCCACCACCAGGTCGGCCAGCGCGACGAACAGCACCACGAAGCAGGCGGCCAGCAGCACCGCGCCGACCACCGCGGGCAGGTCCTGCCCGGACACCGCCTGGGCGGCGAACCGTCCGACCCCGTTCAGCCCGAACACCGTCTCGGTGATGACCGCCCCGCCGAGCAGCACCCCGGCCTCCAGACCGAGCAGTTGCACCAGCGGTCCGGCGGCGCCGCGCGAGGTGTACTTGAGGTGGGCGCGCAGCCGGCCGAGGCCCTTGCCGCGTGCCGTGCGGACGTACTCCTCGTTCATCGTCTCCAGTAGCTGGGAGCGTGAAAGCCGGGCGAACACGGCGGAGTTGACGAAGCCGAGGACGAGCCAGGGGAGCAGCAGCCCGCCCGCCCAGGCCGCGAGGTCCTCGGTCGGCGGGGTGTAGGAGGGCAGTGGCAGCAGGCCGGTGGAGTAGACCAGTGCCCACTGGGCGACGTATCCGAGGAAGTAGATCTGCACGCTGGCGCCGACGAGGGTGAAGCCGGAGAGCAGCCGGTCGGTGCGGCCGCCGTGCCGCAGCGCGGAGACGAACCCGGTGCCGAGGCCGAGCACCAGCAGGACGGCGAGGGCGCCGGCGGTGAGCGAGAAGGTGACCGGCAGGTGGTCGGCCAGGGCCTCGGTGACGGGCTGGTGCAGCCGGTAGGAGTAGCCGAGGCAGGGCGCGTCGCAGTGGATGACCGAGCCGTCCACGTCGCTGATGTCGCGCCCGGCGACGACCCCGGTGAGGTAGTCGGTGTACTGGGTGAGCAGCGGCTGGTCCAGGCCCATGCTCTGGCGCACCGCCGCGACTTGGCCGCTGTCGCAGCGCGGGCCGCAGGCGGCGCGGGCCGGGTCGGCGGGCGCGGCGTAGAAGAGGGCGAAGGCGGCGGCGGAGACCGCGACCAGGACGGCGAGGGCCTGGAGGGTCCGCCGCAGGGCGAAGGAGAGCATGGCCGGTCCGGGGTCGACGGGACGGGGAGGCGTGCGCGAGGGCTACGTGGAGCACACGGGGAGTGCAGGACTTCAGGGGCCCGCCCCCGCACCGACCGGCGCGGGGGCGGGTACGGCGGTCAGGACTTCAGGTACAGCCACGCCAGGCTGACCGTGCCGTAGATGGGGTGGATGAACGCCCCGCCGACGTTGGAGCCGCGCACCTGGTTGACGTTCGCGTAGACGAACGGCAGCACCGGGACGTCCTGCATCACGGTCTTCTCCAGCGCGTACAGCTCCTTGGCCTTGGCGCGCGGCTCGCCGATCTGGTTGATCCGGTCGATCTCCTTGTCCACCGCCGGGTTGCGGTAGCGCGCGGAGTTGAGGTCGCTGCCGGCGCGGCCGTCGAAGGAGAACGGGATCAGCGTGGACGGGGTCGGCCAGTCGACGGAGGAGGTCTCCTCGAACAGGTCGTACGGGGAGTCGGCGCGGTGCACCTCGTCCAGGAACGCCTTGGGGTCGATCGGCTTGGGCACGATGGTGATGCCCGACTTGGCGAAGCCGTCCACCAGCACCTGCGCGGTGCGCTGTCCGTCCGGGGTGTTCTTGTACCCGTAGGTCAGGCTGGTCGGCGCCTGCTTGGCCTTGGCGAGCGCGGCCTTGGCGGCCTCCGGGTCGCCTTCGGGCTTGACCGGGTAGAGGTCGTACTTCTCCCAGTCGATCAGCGCCGGCGAGCTGAGCGTGCTGGCGAGTTCGCCGATCCGGGAGCCGCCCTGGACCTGGCGGGCCTGCTGGCGGGGGTAGCCGAGGTGCAGGGCCTTGCGGACCTCGACGTCCGGCACCCGCTCGTTGTTGATCACCAGCTGGGTGACGAAGGCGCCCTGGCGCCCGGAGACGACCAGGTCCTTGGCCTTCGGGTCGGTGTCGGCGGTCTGGTACAGCTCGGGGGAGAGCACGTCGGAGGCGGTGGTGGCGCTGGCGCCGCCGTCGCGCCCGGACAGGATCTCCTGGTTGATGTTGAGCGCCTCCTTGCCGAACGTGAAGACGAACTTGTCCGGGTACTGGCTGCGGATCGGGTCGGTCTCGGCCTTCCAGGCGGGGTTGCGCTCCAGCACCATGCGGGTGTTCTGGATGTGCTCGACGATCCGGTAGGGGCCGGTGGCGAACGGCTGCCGGTCGTAGTCCGTCCCGGTGTCCTTGTCCCGGCGCACCGGCGAGGACGAGGACTGCGCGGCCATGTACGGGACGTCGGCCTGCGGCTGCGGGAAGTGGAAGACGAGGGTGTGCTCGTCGGGCGTCTCGATCGCGGCCAGGTCGCCGTCCTGCGGGCCGGCGTACTTGGCGCGCGCCGCCTCGTAGCTGGCCTCGCCGGTGAGCCACTGCGGCCAGTACGGCGGGCCGACCTCGTAGCCCTTGCCGAAGCTGCGCTCGATGCCGTACTTGACGTCCTGGGAGGTGATCGGCTTGCCGTCCTCCCAGGCCACGCCGTCCTTGAGCCGGTACGTCCAGGTGCGCCCGCCGTCGCCGGAGGTGCCGGTGTCGGTCGCCAGGTCGCCGACCAACTTGGCCTTGCCGTCGACGACCTGATACTGCGTCAGCTGGCGGCCCCAGAGCAGCGAGGCGTTGTACGTCGCGCCCGCGTAGACCTTCTGCGGGTCGAGGTGGCGGAACTCGACGCTGTTGTACACGTTGACGGTGCCGCCCACGCGGGCGCCGGCGACGGCGGGGGCCGGGCCGGCGCTCTCCTTCTCGCCGCCGAGCGCGGCGGTCAGCGGGGACGTCTCCTTGGCGGCCGCCCCGGCGGGCGCCGGGCCGGTGCCCGCGCCGGCCGAGCAGGCGGTCGCCAGCAGGGCGGTGGCGACGACGGCGAGGGACGGTCTGGTCCAGCGCATGGCGAATCTCTCCTTGCCCCGGGAGTCGGGGCGGGTCGGGGCGGGCTTGGGGTGATGGACGGAGGAGGACGGGGGCTCAGCGGGCGGCGCGCGGGTCCAGCGCGTCCCGGACGGCATCGCCGAGCAGGTTGAAGGCGAGCACGAAGAGCAGCAGGGCGACACCGGGGAAGACCATGTAGGTCGGATCGGCCTGGAAGACCTCGGAGCCGCGGGAGATCATCCGCCCCCAGTCCGGGATCGGCTCCGTGATGCCGACGCCGAGGAAGGACAGCACCGCTTCGGAGGCGACGAAGGTCGGCACCGCCATGGTGGCGTGCACCAGCAGCTGCGAGCGGACGTTCGGCAGCAGTTCGTGGACGACGACATGGAATCGGCCGGCGCCCTGGGCCCGGGCGGACTGCACGAAATCCCTTTCCCGGAGCGACCGCACGGTGGCCCGCAGGGAAAGCGCGAGCGGAATCCAGCCGAACGCGGAGAAGACCAGGATCAGCACCAGGAACTGCATCCACTCCGGTTCCGCGGCGCCCGGATCGACCAGCCGGGACTGGATGACGGGGCTCAGCGCGAGGAGCAGGAGCAGGGTCGGAAAGGCCAGCAGCACGTTGGCCAGGAAGCCGAACAGCCGGTCGGCGATCCCGCCGAGGTAGCCGACCGCGACCCCGGCCAGCACGCCGAGCGTGGTGGTCACGGCGGCGGAGGCGAAGGCGATCAGCAGCGAGGTGCGGATGCCGTAGAGCAGCTGGGTCAGGACGTCCCGGCCGAGCCCCGGCTCCAGGCCGAACCAGAAGTCGCCCGAGATGCCGCCGTTCGGCAGGACGGGCAGGCCGCTGTCGCTGAGCAGGCCGGGGGAGTTCTGGCCGTAGTGCTCGACCGGGTTCTTCCCGTACAGGGCGGCGATCAGCGGGGCGGCGAGGGCGAGCAGCAGGAAGAGCAGGACGACGGCGAGGGCGGCGGCGCCGACCCGGTCGCGCAGGAGTCGGCCGAGCAGCCTCGGCGCGGCGGGTGCGGGGACGGTGCCCGCTGCTGTTTCGACCACGGCCATGAGAGGCGTACTCCCCGAATTCTCCGCCGCCCTGTGGGTGAGGGTGCGCTGGTGTGCATTTCCGAACCGGCCCCCGGGGGTTTCCCGTCGGCCGTTCGAGCGCCATCAGACCGGATGCGCGGGGAGGTCCGCAAATCACCTCCGGCGGTTTTCCCCGGCATTGTTTCGGCGCGTATTGCGGCTTCATTCGGCGTCATTGCGCCGCAATACCGGCGTTGCAGAAGAACGGACATCGAGGGACGAAACGGGCGTGCCGTCCCGAATCCTGAGATCTCCGCCACATCCCCCCGGGCATTGGTACGATCCCGGGGAGCCGCGACTGGCGCGCACGGATGGAACCGACCATCGGGAAGCGGCTCCGTGCACCCGCACGACAGTTGCCGAGCGCCTGGGCCGTCCGTACTCGTCCGTGCACCACGAGGAGACCGCCTTGGCCACCCCGTACACCCCTCATGCCGTTGAGGCCGCTCAGGCCCCGCACACCGCCGCCGGCGCGGCCGCCGACACCGCCTTCCGCAGCGCCCTCGACGTGGTCGCCGGCGTGGAGCCGCGGATCGCCGCCGCCATCGGCCAGGAGCTGGAGGACCAGCGCGCCTCGCTCAAGCTGATCGCCAGCGAGAACTACGCCTCCCCGGCCGTCCTGCTCGCCATGGGCAACTGGCTCAGCGACAAGTACGCCGAGGGCACCGCGGGCCGGCGCTTCTACGCGGGCTGCCGCAACGTCGACACCGTCGAGACCATCGCCGCCGAGCACGCCCGCGCCCTGTTCGGCGCCGACCACGCCTACGTCCAGCCGCACTCCGGCATCGACGCCAACCTCACCGCCTTCTGGGCCGTCCTCTCCCAGCGGGTGGAGAGCCCGGCGCTGGAGCGGGCCAAGGTCCGGGGCGTCAACGACCTCACCGAGCAGGACTGGGCGCAGCTGCGCCAGTCGCTCGGCAACCAGCGGATGCTCGGCATGTCCCTGGACGCCGGGGGCCACCTCACCCACGGCTTCCGACCCAACATCTCGGGCAAGATGTTCGACCAGCGCAGCTACGGCACCGACCCGGCCACCGGCCTGATCGACTACGACGCGCTGCGCGAGACCGCCCGGGAGTTCCGCCCGCTGATCCTGGTCGCCGGCTACTCCGCCTACCCTCGACTGGTCGACTTCCGGCGGATGCGCGAGATCGCGGACGAGGTCGGCGCGACCCTCATGGTCGACATGGCGCACTTCGCCGGCCTCGTCGCGGGCAAGGTGCTGACCGGCGACCACGACCCCGTCCAGCACGCCCAGATCGTCACCACGACCACCCACAAGTCGCTGCGCGGCCCGCGCGGCGGCATGGTGCTGTGCGACACCGAACTGGCCGAACACGTCGACCGCGGCTGCCCGTTGGTGCTCGGCGGACCGCTCTCGCACGTCATGGCCGCCAAGGCGGTCGCCTTCGCCGAGGCCCGCCGACCCGAGTTCCAGACCTACGCCCACGCCGTCGTGGACAACGCCCGGGCGCTCGCCGAGGGCCTGCTGCGCCGCGGCGGCCGGCTGGTCACCGGCGGCACCGACAACCACCTCGTCCTCGCCGACGTCTCCGGCTACGGCCTGACGGGCCGTCAGGCGGAGGCTGCGCTGCTGGACTCGGGCGTCGTCACCAACCGCAACTCCGTCCCGCAGGACCCGAACGGCGCCTGGTACACCTCGGGCGTGCGCCTCGGCACCCCGGCCCTCACCACCCGCGGCCTCGGCACCGCCGAGATGGACGAGATCGCCGCCCTGATCGACACCGTCCTGCGCGCCACCACCCCGACCACCACCGCGGGCGGCGCCCCCTCCAAGGCCCAGTACCGCCTCGACGACGCCGTGCGCGACGGCGTCGCCAAGCGCGCCACCGACCTCCTCGCCCCCTTCCCCCTCTACCCGGGCGTCGACCTCACCTGACCGGCCGCACCTGACCGGCCCCGTCCAACCGCCCTCGATGCCCGAACCCCCGGGCCCGCCGCCCCACTTGCGGCGGGCCCGGAGCCGGCGCCGAGGCCGGCACCCCGCTCGGTACCGAGGTCAGTACTGCAGCGACTTGTACTGGAGGAACTCCTCCAGCCCGTGGCGGCCCAGTTCGCGGCCGAGGCCGGAGCTCTTGTAGCCGCCGAACGGGGCGAGCGGGTTGAAGCGGCCGCCGTTGAGGTCGACCTGGCCGGTGTCGAGGCGGCGGGCGAAGGCGGCGGCGGTGTCGGTGTCCGCGGCCCAGACGCCGCCGGCCAGGCCGTACTCGGTGTCGTTGGCGAGTTCGGCGGCGTGGTCCTCGTCCCGGTAGGGGAGGACCACCAGGACGGGTCCGAACACCTCCTCCCGGGCGATCGCCATGTCCCCCGTGACGTCGGCGAGCACGGTCGGGTGGACGTAGAAGCCGGTGGGCAGGCCCGGGACGGGCTCCGCGCCGCCGACGACCAGCCGGGCGCCCGCGGCGAGCGCGCCCTCGACGTAACCGCGCACCCGGGCCAGCTGCTTGGCGTTGACCAGCGGGCCGATCCGGGTCTGCGGGTCGGTCGGATCGCCCGGGGCGTACTTGGCGGCGGCCTTCGCGGCCGTCGCGACGGCCTCCTCGTACTGGTCCTGGTGCACCAGCAGGCGGGTCCACGCGCTGCACGTCTGGCCCGAGTTGGCGAACACGTTGGCGATGTTGACGTTGACCGCCCGGGTCAGGTCCGCGCCCGGCAGCACCACGTTGGCGGACTTGCCGCCGAGTTCCAGGGCGACCCGCTTCAGACCCCGGCCGGCCGTCTCGGCGACCTGCCGGCCGACGGCGGTGGATCCGGTGAACGAGACCACGTCCACGCCCGGATGGGCGGCGAGTGCCGCACCCGCCACCGCGCCCGTGCCGGTCACCAGGTTGAACGCGCCTGCGGGGAAGCCCGCCTCGTGCACCAGCCGGGCGAACAGCCGGGCCACCAGCGGGGTGTCCTCGGCGGGCTTGAGGACCACCGGGCAGCCGGCCGCCAGGGCCGGGACGACCTTGGCGACGATCTGGTGCAGCGGGTAGTTCCACGGCGTGATCGCCGCGACCACCCCGGCGGGCTCGGCGAGCACCACCGAGTTGCCGATCCGTTCCTCGAAGGGGTGCTCGGCGAGCAGTGTCAGGTAGGAGGTCGCCACGGTCAGTGGCGCTCCGGCGTGCACGGCGGCGGCGAAGCCGACCGGGGCGCCGAGTTCGGCGACCACGGTGGCGGTGATCTCCTCCTGCGCGGCGGCGATTTTGTCCCGCAGCCGGGTCAGCAGGGCGAGCCGGTCCGCGCGGGCGGTCGTCGCCCAGCCGCGGGCCGCCCGGCGGGCCGCGGCGACCGCGGCGTCGACGTCGGCCGGCCCGCCGGCCGGCACGGTGGCGAGCACCTGCTCGGTCGCCGGGTTCAGCACCTCGATCGACCCGGCGTCGTCCAGGGAGGGCCGCCAGGCGCCGTCGATGTACTGGTCGCCGTACTCCGCGTGCTGCTGCACCGAGTGTCCTCTCATCCGGTCGGCCGATTGACCAACAGCGCTAGTCAAAGGGCCAGTCAAGGCGGCCCGGTCGGCCGCGCGCAAGAGCCAATCCGGTCCGGTGGGCCGGCGGGTTACCCCGGGGCGAACCGTGCGGTGTACTCGTCGAACGGCTCGGTCCCCGCGCCCGCGCCCCGCTCGTCCGACCGCTCAAGGGCCTCGCGCGGCCACGGCACCGGGCGGCCGCCCGTCACCGGCCCCGTCACCGCCTCTGCCACCGCCGTCAGCTCCACCGCCCGCCGCCGGACGTCCAGTTGACGATCCGCGCGCGGCGCGGCCGGCCGCGCCGCACGGGCGGCCGCCGGTCCCACGGCCCGCTCGGCCGGCCGGCCGTGGTCCACCGTCGCGGGACACCGGACGAACCGTCCCGAAGGCTCCGCGTTCACCCTCCGACAGCGAAACGACGGTCCGAGAAAATCATTGCGCGAAAAGCTCCTCACGCCTGCGGGCACCGCTGTAGATTGCAGCGAACTCAGCGGTGAAGCACTACTGTTGCCAGTGGTTCGTAGTGGTGCACATGGTCCGGGACCAGCGCGTCCCACGGTCGGGCGGGGGTTTCCACCGGGCTGAGGTCTGGCTTAAATCCGCAGGTCATCCGTACCGCATAAGGAGCATCCCGTGACCGATGCCGCGTTGAAGGACGAGTCGCAGCGGCCTGCCGAACCAGCCGTGCTGGAGGACGTTCCGGGCTGGTTCTGGGACCATGACCGGCACTCGTTCGACTGGTTCATGGGGCGGCAGGAGAAGACCGGGGTCACCGGCGACCTGCTGGAGATGGGCGCGTACCTGGGCCGCAGCGCGATCGTGATCGGCGAGCACCTCCAGCCCGGCGAGTCCTTCACCGTCTGTGACCTCTTCGACTCGGACGCGCCGGACGACGAGAACGCGGCCGAGATGGACACCTCCTACCGGAAGTCGCTGACCCGCTCGGCCTTCGAGGTCAACTACCTCGCCTTCCACGAGGAACTGCCGGAGATAATCCAGGCCCCGACCTCCGCCCTGGCCGGCGGGCGGATCGCGGCGGGCACGTTCCGCTTCATCCACATCGACGCCTCGCACCTGTACGAGCACGTCGTGGGCGACCTCCAGGTGGCCCGGGTCGCGCTCCAGGACCAGGGTGTCGTCGTCCTGGACGACTACCGCTCGCAGCACACCCCGGGCGTGGCCGCCGCGACCTGGGGCGCGGTCTTCAACCACGGGCTCAAGCCGATCATGTTGACCGAGTGCAAGTTCTACGGCACCTGGGGGGATCCGGAGCCGTTCCAGCGCGACCTGCTCGACCGGGTGGACCTCGCCGCAGGCTGTTACCTCAGCTCCGAGACCTTGAACGGGCAGCAGGTGCTCCGGATGACCGGCGACTCGGACGGGATCGGCGCGTTCCGCCCCTCCCGCCACCACCGGCGGCTGGCCGCCGAGGCGGCCCGGGACGAGGCCTCGCAGTCCCGCCGGGCGGTCCAGGAGGAGGCCGCCCGCGACCTCGCCGCCCGCCGGGCCCGCGCCGCCGAACTGCGCCGCCCGGCCAATGTCGCCAAGCGCGCCGCCCGCGACCTGCTGCCCCCGGTCGTCACCTCCGTCATCCGCCGCGCCCGCCGCGGCTGACGGCCGCCCCCGACGGCCGACGGGTCCGACTGTCACCCGGCACCCGGCCCCGCCCTGTCCCGCCCCGCCAACGCCGAAGGGCCGGTCGACGAACTCGACCGGCCCTTCGGCGTTGTGCGCTCCCTCAGGCCCGCGAGGCCTCCCGCGGCTCCTGGCCGGAGCCCGCAGAACCGTCGGAGCCCTCGGCGGCCGCGGCCTCCTCGGCCAGCTCGCGCCGGACGGCGGCCAGGGACGGGTTGGCCCAGGCGCTGGCGACGCCCCAGTAGTAGAAGGCCAGCGCGATGGCCGCGACGACCAGCAGGTCCCAGCCCTCGGGCAGGTAGCCCTGGCCGCCGAAGTCGGTGCTGCCGGCCCAGGAGACGCCGGCCATCACGAACAGGTACGCGACCATCCAGGCGCCCGCCTTCAGGTGCGGCTTCAGCTCGGCCCACGGCTTGCGCAGCTCGTACCAGGCCCAGATCGGCAGACCGGCGGCCATCAGCAGGATGACCTTGCCGGTGAGCGGCCAGCGGGCCCAGTACAGGACCAGCGAGCCGAACACCATCGCCACGGGCGCGATGATCGGCATGGCCCGCAGCCGGACCGGCCGGGGCAGGTCCGGCGCGAGGCGGCGCAGGGCCATCACGGCGACCGGGCCGGTGACGTACGAGATCACGGTGGCGACCGAGACGATCTCGGCCAGCGAGCCCCAGCCGCGGAAGACCGCGAGGAACAGGAAGGCGACCACCAGGTTGAGCACCAGGGCCGGGCGCGGGATGCCGGTCTTGGCGTCGACCTTGCCGAAGATCTTCGGCAGGTGGCCGTTCTCCTGCACGCCGTGGATCATGCGCGAGGTGGTGGCGGCGTAGATCATGCCGGTGCCGCTGGGGGAGACGAAGGCGTCCGCGTACAGCAGCAGGGCGAGCCAGTTGAGGCCCCAGACCATCGCGAGGTCGGCGAGCGGCGAGGTGTAGGCGAGGCTGCTCCAGCCGTGCGACAGGTCGGCGGCCGGGATGGCACCGATGAAGGCGATCTGCAGCGCGACGTAGATCACCAGGGCGATCAGGATCGAGCCGATGACGGCCTTGGGCAGCGACTTGCCGGGGTTGCGGGCCTCGCCGGCCAGGTTGAGCGGGGACTGGAAGCCGTTGAAGGCCCAGACGATGCCGGACACCGCGACGGCGGTGAACACGGCGCTCCAGCCGTTCGGCGCGAAGCCGCCGTGGTCGGTGAAGTGGGCGGTGTCGAAGTGGGCGAACAGCAGCGCGCCGGCGGTCAGGGTCGGGACGATGACCTTGAAGACGGTGATCGCCGTGTTGGTCTTGGCGAACATCGTGATGGCGAACCAGTTGAGGATGAAGTAGCCGACCAGCAGCACGCTGGCCAGTGCCACCCCGCTCAGGGTGAGTTCCTTGCCGTTGTACAGCCCCTGTGCCCAGCCGAAGTGCCAGGAGCTCATGTACTGGACGGAGGCGGTGGCCTCGCCGGGGATGACCGAGACGATGGCGATCCAGTTGGCCCAGGCGGCGAGGTAGCCGGCCAGCGAGCCGTGCGAGTACTGGCCGTACCGGACCATGCCGCCGGCCTTGGGGAACATCGACCCGAGCTCGCTGTAGGTGAGCGCGATGGTCAGTGCCACGGCGGCCCCGATCACCCAGGCCAGGATCGACGCGGGGCCGGCCAGCCGGGCGGCGCGCTCGGCGCCGAACAGCCACCCGGATCCGATGATCGATCCGAGCCCCACGGCGGTGAGGCTGATGGTGCCGAGCGATCGCCGGTAGTTCTGATGTGATGCCGTCGGAGACTCTGGCTCACTCAACGTATCGGTCCTCTCGCTCGGGGTTTCATCGGGTGGTGTCGTGGTTTTTACGCTGGTTTCCGGACAAACGGAGACAGCCTATGGGGCCAAAACGGGCGAATACCTCAAGGGAAGCTCAAACTGTCCGATCGTTGCCATCTCGTGTCCGCTTTCCGGGTCACGACAGCCGCAGAAGTCGCCTGGGTCACAGCGGTTGCGGGGGTCGCGAGCGCCGCAGCGGCCACCCGGTCCGCACGGAGAACCCGAGAGGACCTGCGAGAACTCGAGAGAACCCGAGAGAACCCGTGGATGGCGACGGCGCGCCGGGAAAAAGAAATTCCCCGCGGGTTCCTTTCGGATCCCACGGGGAATTCGGTTGTGTCCGAGGGGGGACTTGAACCCCCACGCCCGATAAAGGGCACTAGCACCTCAAGCTAGCGCGTCTGCCATTCCGCCACCCGGACAGGGTGTGTGCTTCGGGGTTTTTCTCGCCCCCTCGGCGACAGAGAGAACATTACCAGGGTTCTGGAGTGCTTCTCACCTGCGTTTCCCCGGGTGGGGGGATGTCCGGGTCGGTCGGGGTGGTCGGGCTGGCTGGGATGGGTCGCCACGGTGCGCGAACCCCGGCCGAAGCGGTGGCGAGCGCGAAGGAAACGGTCGACCCCGGCGGCGGCCGCGGTCCGTTCCGGCCGGAAGCGGTCCGACACGGGCAAGTTGTCGACGGTGCCACGGTCCCGGCGGTGCCTCTCCTAGCCTCTGTGGATCGAGGGCGCCATGAGCGGAACGCCTGATTCCCGGGTCGCGGACACTCCCGGGTCGCGGACGAAGGGCGGCTGGACGTGGAGCAGATCAGCGGGGCGGCGAAGGCCGAGCCGAGACGCGCCGGAGCGGAGCGCGCACCCGCCGAGCCAAGACGCACCGGGCCGGAACGCACCGGGCCGGAACGCGCACCCGCCGGACCGGTCGAGGGCGTGTGGCGCTTCCCGGTGCCGGCCGAGGAGGCCTCGGTGCCGCTGACCCGGCACGCGGTCCGTGACCGCCTGCTGGCCCAGGGGATGGCCGGGGTGCGCTACCAGGAGCTGGTGGACGACGTGCTGCTGATCGTCTCGGAGCTGGTGAGCAACGCGGTGACGCACGCGGCGAAGCTGTCGCCGGAGGTGACGACCGAGCTGGCGGTCCGCCGGGGCTGGGTCCGGGTGTCGGTCGAGGACGGTGACCCGTACCGGCCGAAGGCGCTGGAGAGCGACACCGGGCGGACCGGTGGCCGCGGCCTGCTGCTGGTGAAGAGCGTGACGTTGCAGGCCGGCGGGGTGTGCGACGTGGAGCGGACGGGGGAGGGCGGCAAGGTCATCTGGGCCTCGCTGCCCGTCCCCCCGGAGACCGACGACTGAGCGCCGCGGGCCCGCAGACCGGTCCCGCCCGCCTACCAGTCCCGCCCGGCGATCTCCCGGATCCCCGGCAGCGCCGCCTCGAAGACCGTCTCGAACCACACCGAGAACGGCCGCTCGGCGCGCAGCTCCCGCAGTTCCTGCGCGGTCACGAAGGCGTAGTCGTCCACCTCGTCGGGGTTGGGCTCGACGGGCGCGGTCACCAGCCCGACGAACAGGTGGTTCCACTCCCGCTCGATCAGCCCGGTGGCCTCGTCCGGCAGGTCGTAACGGACCGTACCCGCCTCGCAGAGCAGCGCCGGCGCGATGCCGAGCTCCTCGGCGGTGCGGCGGGCGGCGGCGACGAACGGCGGCTCGTCCGGGTACGGGTGGCCGCAGCAGGTGTTCGACCAGACGCCGGGGGAGTGGTACTTGCCGAGTGCCCGCCGCTGGAGCAGCAGCCGCCCCTGGCGGTCGAAGAGGAAGACCGAGAACGCGCGGTGCAGCCGGCCGGGCTGCTGGTGTGCCCAGTGCTTCTCGGCGGTGCCGGTGGTGACGCCCTCGTCGTCGACCAGTTCCAGCAGGATCTCGGGACCGGCGCCGGCGGTCCCGGTCGAGGCCCCCGGGGCGACCGTCACGTCCGTCTCGACGTCGAGACCGGTGTCGATCTCGGAGTCGAAGTGTGTCGGGTTGGTCGGCAGGCTCTGGGGCATGGGGCCTCTTTCGGGAGGGGGGAGCAACGGAAGCATCGGGGTACGTCCGGTACACCGGGTGCAGCGGACGCAGCGGGGGCACCGGCGCCGGCGTCGGGCTCCAGTCTGCCGTATGGGTGGCGGTGGGGACGGGTCCCACGCACAACCGGGCGGATCATGACCGTCCGCAGGTCGATTCCGGGCACAGATGGGTCCAAGTCGCTCCCGGAAGGGTCATCGGAATAGCAGAATTGTTCGGCATTCGTTCGAGTCGCGTTCGATCACCGCTTCGCCCCCGCGTTCGATCACCGCTTCGCCACCCTCCCGTCACCTCGCGGCCCCCGGCCGCGTTCGGGTCGGCCGCCCGGGTCGCCTACCATCGCTTACGGCACGGTGCCCGCACTCGCGGCGGCACCGGCGCGCCGATTCGCGGCCCGGCCGGACGGAAAGCCGGTGCCCCGGCACCCCGCGCGCACCGCCCCGCGCACCGCACGACGGATCAGGAGACCCCGCATGATCGGCCTCGTTCTGGCAGCCGGCGCCGGCCGCCGGCTGCGCCCGTACACCGACACCCTGCCCAAGGCGCTGGTGCCGGTCGACGGGGAGCGGACCGTGCTGGACCTCACCCTCGGCAACTTCGCCGAGGTCGGCATCCGTGAGGCCGCGATCGTCGTCGGCTACCGCAAGGAAGCGGTGTACGACCGCAAGGACGCCCTGGAGAGCAAGTACGGCGTCAAGCTCCACCTGGTCGAGAACGACAAGGCCGAGGAGTGGAACAACGCGTACTCGCTCTGGTGCGCCCGCGAGCTCTTCGCCGAGGGCCTGCTGCTGGCCAACGGCGACACCGTGCACCCGTCGTCCGTGCAGCGCACCATGCTGGAGGGCAACCAGCGCCTCGTCGAGGCCGGCACCGCCCCCGGCATCCTGCTGGCCCTCGACACGGTGAAGAAGCTCGCCGACGAGGAGATGAAGGTCGTCGTCGACCCGGCCGCCGGCATGCGCCGCATCACCAAGCTGATGGACCCCACCGAGGCCACCGGCGAGTACATCGGCGTCACCGTGATCAACCCCGCCGCCGCCGCCGACCTGACCGACGCGCTGCGCGCCACCTACGAGCGTGACCCGCAGCTGTACTACGAGGACGGCTACCAGGAGATGGTCGACCGCGGCCTGCGGATCGACGTGCAGCCGATCGGCGAGGTCTCCTGGGTCGAGGTCGACAACCACGACGACCTGGCGAAGGCGCGGGAGATCGCGTGCCAGTACTGACCCGGCTGGTTCCGTCGCCGCTGTTCGTCGAGGTCCGCCCGGGCGCGCTGGACGCGCTCGGCGGCATCCTCGCCGACCAGCGGCTGTCCGCCTCGGGCCGGATCGCGGTGGCGATCAGCAACGGCTCTGGCGCGGCGATGCGCCGGCGCCTGGAGCCGGCCCTGCCCGGCGCCGACTGGTACAACGTCGACGACGGCAGCCTGGACAGCGCGGTGCGCCTGGCCGAGTCGGTGCGCGGCGGGCACTACGACGCGATGGTCGGCCTCGGCGGTGGCAAGATCATCGACGCCGCCAAGTACGCCGCCGCCCGGGTCGGCCTGCCGCTGGTCGCGGTCGCCACCAACCTGGCCCACGACGGCATCTGTTCGCCGGTCTCCACGCTCGACAACGACGCCGGCCGCGGCTCCTACGGGGTGCCCAGCCCGATCGGCATCATCGTCGACCTGGACGTGATCCGGCAGGCCCCGCCGCGCTTCGTGGCAGCCGGCATCGGCGACGTGGTCTCCAACATCTCCGCCTGCGCGGACTGGGAGTTGTCGCACGCGGTCACCGGCGAGCCGGTGGACGGACTGGCCGTGGCGATGGCCCGCTCGGCCGGCGAGAACCTGCTGCGGCACCCAGGTAACACTCAGGATCAGGACCTCCTCACGGCCCTCGCGGAAGCCCTGGTACTGTCCGGCATCGCGATGAACATCGCGGGCAGCACCCGGCCTTCCTCGGGTGCCTGCCACGAGATCTCGCATGCTCTGGACGTGCTGTACCCCAAGCGTTCCGCCCAGCACGGCGAACAGGTCGGCCTCGGCGCCGCGTTCGCCAGCTTCCTGCGGGGCGAGCGCGAGCTGACCGGTCTGATCGTGGAGCGCCTGGCGAGCCATGGACTGCCGGTGACCGCAGCTCAGATCGGTTTCACCGAGGCGGAGTTCACCGACGCGGTGCACTACGCTCCGAACACCCGCCCGGGGCGCTTCACCATCCTTGAGCACCTCGACCTCTCCCCCTCAGCAATCAGGGACGCGTACGCCGACTATGTCCAAGCCGTCAACAGCTGACCCCTCCACCACGGGCGCCGAGCGGCCCCCGGTGGACCTGACCCGCCGGCCCTCGATCGAGGAACTGCGCGCGGTGATCCACCCGGAGGGCATGCTCCAGCGCCGCAGCGCCGAGCACTGGGCCGGGCGCCTGTACATGCGGCGGATCTCGCTGCGGATCACCCGCGTGCTCTCCACCGTGACGGCGATCACGCCGAACGGCCTGACATACCTGATGATGTTCACCGGCGTCCTGGCCGGCGTCGCGCTGGTCGTACCGGGCATCGCGGGCGCGGTCCTGGGGGCCCTGCTGATCCAGGTCTACCTGCTGCTGGACTGCGTGGACGGCGAGGTGGCCCGCTGGCGCCGGCAGACCTCGCTCACCGGCGTCTACCTGGACCGGGTCGGCCACTACATGTCCGAGGCGGCCCTGCTCACCGGGCTGGGCCTGCGCGCCACCGACCTGCTGCACCGCGAGGGCGGCGGCTCGCACTGGGAGTGGGCGTTCCTGGGCACGCTGGCCGCGCTCGGCGCGATCCTGATCAAGTCCGAGACGGACCTGGTGGACGTGGCCCGGGCCCGCAGCGGCCTGACGGCGGTCGAGGACAGCGCCGCGGTGCCGCGCTCGTCCTCGGTGGCCAAGGCCCGCCGGGCGGCCTCCTTCCTGAAGTTCCACCGCCTGGTCGGCGCGGTCGAGGCCTCGCTGCTGATCCTCGCGGCCGGGATCGCCGACGCCGTCCACGGCGGGCTGTTCTTCACCCGGATCGCGGTGGTGGCGCTGGCGGCGATCGCCATGCTGCAGACCGTGCTGCACCTGCTGAGCATCGTCCTCTCCAGCAGGCTGCGATGAGCGCCCCGACCAGCGCGGAGAGCTTCCGCCTCGGAGCCGTCATCATCACCATGGGCAACCGCCCCGAGGAACTGGCCGCCCTGATCGACTCGGTGCGCGCCCAGGAGGGCGCGGCGGTCGAGCTGGCCGTGGTGGGCCAGGGCGCCGAGCTGCCGCCGCTGCCGGAGGGCGTGCGCAGCGTCGAGCTGCCGGAGAACCTCGGCATCCCGGGCGGGCGCAACGTCGGCATCGAGCTGTTCGGCCGCGACGGCCGGGACGTGGACGCCGTCCTCTTCCTGGACGACGACGGGCACCTGCCGCGCACCGACTCGGCCCGCCTGCTGCGCGAGGCCTTCACCGCCGACCCGGAGCTGGGCATCGTGGCCTTCCGGATCGCCGACCCCGACACCGGCGTGACCCAGCGTCGGCACGTCCCCCGGCTGCGCGCCAGCGACCCGCTGCGCTCGTCCCGGGTGACCACCTTCCTGGGCGGCGCGACCGCCGTGCGCTGCGCGGTGTTCGAGCAGGCCGGGCAGCTGCCCGCGGAGTTCTTCTACGCCCACGAGGAGACCGACCTCGCGTGGCGCGCGGCGGACGCCGGCTGGGCCATCGACTACCGCGCGGACGTGGTGCTGCACCACCCGACGACCTCGCCCGCGCGGCACGCCACCTACTTCCACAACATTGCCCGTAACAGGGTTTGGCTCGCCAGACGGAACCTTCCGGCCCTGTTGGTGCCTCTCTATCTGGGAACCTGGTTCCTGCTGACCCTGGCCCGCCGCCCCTCCTCGGAGGCGCTGAAGGCCTGGTGGGGCGGGTTCCGGGCGGGCTGGCGCGAACCCTGCGGTCCGCGGCGGCCCATGCGATGGCGTACCGTTTGGCGATTGACCAGGCTGGGCCGGCCACCGGTCATCTGATCGAATGATCGATCGCTGCGGCCGGTGACCACACACCGGCCGGACTCTCCCCGTGATCCAGTGGATCCCCATCGGCGCAAGGCCGGCGGACCCCCGTCGACCGGCCGCCCCGACCGATCCCGCGTGAAGGACGAATGTGTCGACAGTGAGTGAACCCGTCAGCCTCTCATCCCCCAGGGGGGTGGACGCGGGCCTGACCCCCAAGCAGCTTGCGGACAAGTACGGCCTGGCCGTGAGCGGCAGGCGGCCCGGCCTGATTGCCTACACCAAGCAGCTCTGGGCCCGGCGCCACTTCATCTGGGCCTTCGCCACCGCCCGCCTGGTGGCCCAGTACACCGACGCCAAGCTCGGCCAGCTGTGGCAGGTCGTGACGCCGCTGCTGAACTGCGCGGTGTTTTACCTGGTCTTCGGTGTGATTCTGAAGAGCAAGGACAACTTCCCGCCGGACACCTACATCGCCTGGCTCTGCATCGGTGTCTTCGTCTTCCAGTTCACCCAGAACGCGGTGCAGTCCGGCACCCGGGCGATCGCCGACAACCTCGGGCTGATCCGCGCGCTGCACTTCCCCCGGGCCTCGCTGCCGATCGCGTTCACCGTGATCCAGCTCCAGCAGCTGCTGATCTCGATGGTGGTGCTGGTCGGCACCGTGCTGGTCAGCGGCATCAAGCCGGGCCGGACCTGGCTGCTGATCATCCCGGCCCTGGTGCTGCAGATGATGTTCAACACGGGCATCGCCCTGGTCATGGCGCGGCTCGGCTCCAAGACCAGCGACATCTCCCAGCTGATCCCCTTCGTGATGCGGGCCTGGATGTTCCTGTCCGGCGTGATGTTCAGCATCCAGGACAAGATCCAGGAGTGGCCCAAGTACATCCAGACGCTGATGGCCCTCAACCCGGCCTCGGTCTACATGGATCTGCTGCGGCACGCCTTCGCGCCGATCATCTACAACAAGCACCAGCCCCAGCACCAGGAACTCCCGCTCCACCAGTGGACCTACGGCATTGGGTGGGCGGTCGTGATGTTCGTGATCGGATACGTCTTCTTCTGGAAGGCCGAGGAGGAGTACGGCCGTGGCTGACGTCGAACTGAGCAAGCTGGACACCGTCCGGGACGCGGACGTCGCCCGCGAGCCCACCGTCGTCGTCGACGACGTGCACATCGTCTACCGGGTGCACGGCGCCGGCTCCGGCAAGGGCAGCGCCACCTCGGCGATGAGCCGCATCATCAGCCGCAAGCGCTCCGCGGGCGTGCGCGAGGTGCACGCCGTGCGCGGCGTCAGCTTCACCGCCTACAAGGGCGAGGCGATCGGCCTGATCGGCTCCAACGGCTCCGGCAAGTCGACCATGCTGGCCGCCATCGCGGGCCTGCTGCCGACCGAGAAGGGCGGCATCTACACCAACGGCCAGCCCTCGCTGCTGGGCGTGAACGCGGCGCTGATGAACGAGCTCACCGGTGAGCGCAACGTCATCCTCGGCTGCCTGGCGATGGGCATGGCGCCGGCCGACGTGCGCAGCCGCTACGAGGACATCGTCGAGTTCTCCGGCATCAACGAGAAGGGCGACTTCATCTCGCTGCCGATGCGCACGTACTCCTCCGGCATGGGCGCCCGCCTGCGCTTCGCCATCGCCGCCGCGAAGACCCACGACGTGCTGCTGATCGACGAGGCGCTGGCCACCGGCGACCAGGCGTTCCAGCAGCGCAGCAAGAAGCGGATCGACGAACTGCGCAAGTCCGCCGGTACGGTCTTCCTGGTCAGCCACGACAACAGCTCGATCCGCGAGGTCTGCGAGCGGACGATCTGGATCGAGGCCGGCGAGCTGATCATGGACGGCCCGACCGAAGAGGTCGTCGGCCGCTACGAGCGCGGCGAACGCCCGTAATAACAGGCCGTCCAGGGGGCCGGTTCCGGGGATTTCCGGGGCCGGCCCCCTGTTCGTGCGCCCCCGTCGGTGCCCCGGGTGGCCCGCCGCCGCGGGGGTGAGCGCCCCCGTGCGCCGGGCGGGGCGCTCTTCTCCGGCGCGCCCCGTGGTGTCAGGCTGTATGCGCGGGGGCGGTGTGCCGGAGGTGGCGCCCCCGCTCGGACGCGTGTCCGAGTCGGGCCGGTGATGCCCAGCGGTGTAGAACGGGGGAGTGACAGCAGTGTCGGCTTCGGCCCAGCCCAGAGATACGTCGGTGAACCGCTCCGCGGGGGAGACCCTGGACAAGGCGGGCGCGGAGAACTTCCCGGTCGCCCCGTTCTTCCTGCCCGCGGCCTGGCGCGACGACCTGATGGCCGTCTACGGCTACGCCCGGCTGGTCGACGACGCCGGCGACGGCGACCTGGCCGATCCGGCCGCCACCGCCGCCCTGCTCGGGGTCGAGGCCACGCCTCCCGCCACTCCTTCGGCCCAGTCCGGCCCGCCGAGTCCGCAGGAGGTCGCCTTCCGCCTCGCACTGCTGGACGGACTGGAGCGCGATCTCGACCGGGTCTTCGAGGCGGCGCTCCACCCGGGAGCCTCCGAGGGCCCCCGCCACCCGCTGCTGCGCAGCCTCGTGCCGCTGGTCGACCGGCACGGGCTCACCCCGGAGCCGTTCCGCCGCCTGATCGAGGCCAACCGGGTGGACCAGACCACCACCCGCTACGCCGGCCACGACGACCTGATCGGCTACTGCACCCTCTCCGCCGACCCGGTCGGCCGCCTGGTGCTGGCCATCGCCGGCGTCGCCACCCCCGAGCGGATCGAGCTGTCCGACGCGATCTGCAGCGCCCTCCAGGTGGTCGAACACCTTCAGGACGTCGCCGAGGACCTCGCCCACGGACGGATCTACCTCCCCGCCGAGGACCTCGCCCGGTTCGGCGTCACCGAGGCGGACCTCGCCGCCCCCACCGCCAGCGGCCCGGTGCGCGAGCTGATCGCCTTCGAGGTGCAGCGGGCCCGCACCCTGCTCGACCGCGGCGCGCCATTGGTAGGTACGGTTCGGGGGAGGCTTCGACTGCTCCTGGCGGGATTCACCGCCGGCGGGTACGCGGCCCTGGCGGCCATCGAGGACGCCGGGTACGACGTGCTCGCGCAGCAGGCGAAGCCGAACAAGCGCCGCCTCGCAGCGAAGGCGGCGGCAATCTTCGCGAAGGGAAGGTGAACGCCCGAGTGGCGGCATCACCACTGGCGTCGGCCCAGGTCATGGCGGCGTACCGGTACTGCGAGGCAGTCACCGGACTTCAGGCACGCAACTTCAGCTACGGCATCCGGTTGCTGCCCGAACCCAAGCGGCTGGCCATGTCGGCCCTCTACGCCCTGGCCCGCCGGGTCGACGACATCGGCGACGGGGACCTTCCGTCCGACCGCAAGGCCGAGGCGCTGGTGCGCACCCGGGAACTGGTGGACGAGGTCCGCGCCGGGGTGGTCGCTGAGGACGACACCGACCCGATCAAGGTCGCCCTGGCCGACGCGGCCCGGCGCTTCCCGATCCCGCTCGGCGGCTTCGACGAACTGATCGACGGCGTCGAGATGGACCTCAAGGGCGCCGAGTACCAGACCTACGAGGAACTGAAGGTCTACTGCCGCTGCGTGGCCGGCTCGGTCGGCCGGCTCTCGCTCGGCGTGTACGGCTGCGACGACCCCGAGCGCGGCGCGGGCTACGCGGACACCCTGGGCCTGGCCCTGCAGCTCACCAACATCCTGCGCGACCTGCGCGAGGACGCCCTGAACGGCCGTACCTACCTGCCCGCCGAGGACCTGGCCCGGTTCGGCTGCGAGCAGGGCTTCGCGCTGCCCAGGCCGCCGGTCGGCGCCGACTTCACCGGCCTGGTGGCCTTCGAGGCCGCCCGCGCCCAGGCCGCCTTCGAGGAGGGCCTGCGGCTGCTGCCGATGCTCGACCGCCGCAGCCGGGCCTGCACCGCCGCGATGGCGGGGATCTACCACCGGCTGCTCGGCCGGATCGCCGCCGACCCCGAGTCCGTCCTGCGCGGCCGGGTCTCGCTGCCGGGCTGGGAGAAGGCGTACGTCGCGCTTTCCGGGCTCGCCGGGGGGCGTTCTTGATTCTCACCGCAGTTCTGTCACGCTGTGTCAGCGGGGAATCACAAGCGGGCAGAGCAGTGTTGACCAGGACCGGGCCGGTCACGAGCGTGCCGGCCGGAGCGACCGCCGCAGGGCGGTCCAGCAATCGCGAGGGGGAGGGTCGATGACCGGGCGAGCCGATGCCGCGCGCCCGGCCGCCGTGGTGGTCGGCGGCGGCCTGGCCGGGATCACCGCCGCGCTGCGGCTGGCCGAGGCCGACCACCGGGTCACGCTGGTCGAGGGGCGGCCCAGGCTCGGCGGGCTGGCGTTCTCCTTCCAGCGCGGCGAGCTGACCGTCGACAACGGCCAGCACGTCTACCTGCGCTGCTGCACCGCCTACCGCGGCCTGCTGGAGCGGCTCGGCGCCGCCCGGCTGGTCCACGTACAGGACCGGCTGGACGTTCCGGTGCTCTCCGTCGCCGGGCCGGACGCGGCCCCGGTGCGCACCCTCGGGCGGCTGCGCCGGGCCGGCCTGCCCGTTCCGCTGCACCTGGCCGGCAGCCTCGCCCGCTACCCGCACCTCGGGCCGGCCGACCGCGCCCGGGTGGTCCGCGGCGCGCTGGCGCTCCAGGGCCTGGACCTCGCCGACCCGGCACTGGACGAGATCTCCTTCGGCGAGTGGCTGCGCCGCAACGGGCAGAACGCGAACACCCTCGCCGCCCTCTGGGACCTGGTCGGCGTCGCCACCCTGAACGCCCGGGCCGACCAGGTGTCGCTGGCGCTGGCGGCGATGGTCTTCAAGACCGGCCTGCTCTCCGATCCGGGCGCCTCCGACATCGGCATGGCCGCCGTCCCGCTCGGCGTGATCCACCACGACCGGGCGCTCGCCGAGCTGGAACGCGCGGGCGTGAAGGTGCTGCTGCGCGCCCGCGTGACGGAGCTCAAGCCGGCGGTGCCCCAGCACGCCGTCCATCTGGAAGGCGGCGCGGAGCCGCTCGCCGCCGAGACCGTCGTGCTGGCCGGCGCCCAGGACAGCGCGGCCGCCCTGCTGCCCCCGAACGCCCTCCCCGGCCAGGACCGGCTGGCCGACTTCGGTACCGCGCCGATCCTCAACGTGCACGTGGTCTACGACCGCAAGGTGCTGCGCCGGCCGTTCTTCGCCGCCCTCGGCTCCCCGGTGCAGTGGGTCTTCGACCGCACCGCGCACTCCGGCCTGGCCGGCTCCGGGCTCGGCCGGGCCCACCCCGGCGCCCAGTACCTGGCGCTCTCGCAGTCCGCCGTCCAGGACGAGATCGACCTGCCGGTCGCCGAGCTGCGCCGCCGGTACCTGCCGGAGCTGGCCCGGCTGCTCCCGGCCGCCGCCGGGGCCGAGGTGCTGGACTTCTTCGTCACCCGCGAGCGCACCGCCACCTTCGACCCGGCGCCCGGCAGCGCGCTGCTGCGCCCGTCGGCCCGTACCGACGTCCCCGGCCTGCTGCTGGCCGGCGCGTGGACGGCCACCGGCTGGCCCGCGACCATGGAGGGGGCCGTGCGCAGCGGCCACGCCGCGGCCGACGCGGCGCTCGCCGCGGCCGGCAGTCGGCTCCCGGCGGACCGGGGCGACGGGAGGTGGCCCCGGTGACGGCGGGCGCCGCCGGGGACCCCGCCAGAGCCGGCGGGCCTCCCGTCGACCGCACCGGCGGGAACGACACCGGCCGCACCGGCGGCACTGACAGCGGTGACACCGGCACCAGCCGCACCGACCCGAGCCGCATCGACACCGGCCGCACCGACACCGGCCACATCGACACCAGCCGCACCGACAGCGCAAGCACCCGGCCGCCCCGGGCGGTCCGGCACCACGAGGGAGAGGGAACGCACGTGGAGTCACGCACCGGCATCGCCGTCGGAGGCACGGCGCACGCCGAACCGGTCTCGGTGCCGGAGCTGCTGGCCCGCAGCCGCACGCTCTGCACCCCGCCGCTACGGTCCGCCGTCGCCCGTTTGGCCGCACCGATGGACACCGTCGCCGCGTACCACTTCGGCTGGATCGACCGGGACGGCACCCCGGCCAAGGGCGACGGCGGCAAGGCCGTGCGCCCCGCCCTGGCCCTGCTCTCCGCCCGGGCCACCGGCGCCGCCGCCGAGGTCGGCGTGCCGGGCGGGGTCGCGGTTGAACTGGTGCACAACTTCTCCCTGCTCCATGATGATCTGATGGACGGTGACGAGACCCGACGGCACCGGGCCACCGCCTGGACGGTCTTCGGTCCGGCCCAGGCGATCCTGGCCGGCGACGCCCTGGCGACGCTCGGCACGGAGGTGCTGCTCGACGCCGCGGTGACCGGCGGTACGAGCCCCACCGACGCCGCACGCGCCGTCCGGCTGCTCACCACGGCGACCCGCCGACTGATCGACGGCCAGGCCATGGACGTCGCCTTCGAACAGCGCGACAGCGTCACCGTCGCCGAGTGCCTGGAGATGGAGGGCGGCAAGACCGCGGCGCTGCTGGCGGCCGCCTCGGCGATCGGCGCCGTCCTGGCCGGGGCCGACGACAAGGTCTCCGAACCGCTCCAGCGTTACGGCCACCACCTGGGCCTGGCTTTCCAGGCGGTGGACGACCTGCTCGGCATCTGGGGCGCCACCGAGGTCACCGGCAAGCCGCACTGGGGCGATCTGCGCCAGCGCAAGAAGTCCCTGCCGGTCGCCGCCGCGCTGGCCGAGGGCGGCGCGGCCTCGCGCCGGCTCGCCGAGCAGCTGGCCGACCCGAAGGGCCGCGGCGAGGAGGGCGAGCCCGAGCTCGCCGCCCGGGCCGCGCTGATCGAGGAGGCCGGCGGCCGCGCCTGGACCCAGGAGGAAGCCCGCCGCCAGCACACGACTGCCCTCGCCGCCCTGGACGAGGTGCCCATGTCCGACGAGGTGCGCGAGCACTTCGTCGCACTCGCCGAATTCGTGGTGGTACGAGAGAGGTGACGTTACGTTGACAGCAACCGCGGACGGCCGGCTCGACCCTGAGTACGATTCCGAGCCGGTCGCGGTGGGCGACCGCCCCCCGACCCTCCTGGGCGCCGGGCGGTGGCAGCCCGAAGACACCGACCAGCTCCGGCCGGCCGGTGAGGCGGACCTCGGAGCGGCCGACGCGCGGGAGGCACTGGCCCGCGCCACCACCCACCTGCTCTCGCTGCAGAGCTCCGAGGGCTGGTGGAAGGGCGACCTGGAGACCAACGTCACCATGGACGCCGAGGACTTACTGCTGCGGCAGTTCCTCGGGATCCGGACCGAGGACCAGACCAAGGCCACCGCCGAATGGATCCGGTCCCAGCAGCGGGAGGACGGCACCTGGGCCACCTTCCACGGCGGGCCGGCCGAACTGTCCACCACCGTCGAGGCGTACGTCGCCCTCAAACTCGCCGGCGACGACCCCGAGGCCCCGCACATGGTGGCCGCCGCGCGGTACGTCCGCTCCGCCGGGGGCATCGCGGCCGCCAGGGTCTTCACCCGGATCTGGCTCGCGCTCTTCGGCTGGTGGCCCTGGGAACGGCTCCCCGAGATGCCGCCCGAGATCATCTTCCTGCCCAAGTGGCTGCCGCTGAACATCTACGCCTTCGGGTGCTGGGCCCGCCAGACCATCGTCCCGCTGACCGTCGTCTCGGCCCACCGCCCCGTCCGTCCGGCGCCCTTCCCGCTCACCGAGCTGCACACCGACCCGGACCACCCCTACCCCGACCGGCCGCTCGCCCCCGCCACCAGCTGGGACGGCCTCTTCGAGCGCCTCGACAAGGTCCTGCACGCCTACCACCACCGCGCCCTGCGCCCGCTGCGCCGGCTCGCCGTCTCCCAGGCCTGCCGCTGGATCGTCGAACGGCAGGAGGCCGACGGCTGCTGGGGTGGCATCCAGCCGCCCGCCGTGTACTCGCTGATCGCCCTGCACCTGGAGGGCTACGAGCTGGAGCACCCGGTGATGCAGGCCGGACTCTCCTCCTTCGACCGCTTCACCGTGCACACCGAGGACGGCCGGCGCTGGCTGGAGGCCTGCCAGTCCCCGGTCTGGGACACCTGCCTGGCCACCATCGCGCTGGTCGACGCCGGGCTGCCGGCCGACCACCCGGCGCTGGTCTCGGCCGTCGACTGGATGCTCGGCGAGGAGATCCGCAAGGACGGCGACTGGTCCGTCCAGCGGCCCACGCTGGCCCCCGGCGGCTGGGCCTTCGAGTTCGAGAACGACACCTACCCCGACATCGACGACACCGCCGAGGTGGTGCTCGCGCTGGGCCGGGTCGACCACCCCGACCCGGCCAAGGTCGATGCGGCGATGGACCGCGGCGTGCTCTGGAACCTCGGCATGCAGTCCAAGAACGGCGCCTGGGGCGCCTTCGACGTCGACAACACCAGCACGCTGCCCAACAAGCTGCCGTTCTGCGACTTCGGCGAAGTGGTCGACCCGCCGTCCGCCGACGTCACCGCCCACGTGGTGGAGATGCTCGCCGAGACCGGCCGGGCCCGCGACCGGCGCACCCGGCGCGGCGTCGAGTGGCTGCTGCACAACCAGGAGGCGGACGGCTCCTGGTTCGGCCGCTGGGGCACCAACTACATCTACGGCACCGGCTCGGTGCTGCCCGCCCTGGTCGCGGCCGGCGTCCCGGACGAGCACCCGGCGATCCGGCGCGCCGTCCGCTGGCTGGAGGACCGGCAGAACACCGACGGCGGCTGGGGCGAGGACATGCGCTCCTACGAGGACCCGGCCCGCTGGGCCGGGCGCGGCGACTCCACCGCCTCGCAGACCGCATGGGCGCTGATGGCGCTGCTCGCGGCCGGCGAGGGCCCGGACGGCCGGGCCAACCCGGCGGTGGAACACGGCGTGGACTGGCTGGTGCGCACCCAACTGCCCGAGGGCACCTGGGACGAGCCGCAGTTCACCGGTACCGGCTTCCCGTGGGACTTCTCCATCAACTACCACCTGTACCGGCTGGTCTTCCCGGTCACCGCGCTCGGCCGCTACCTGCACGGCAGCCCCGCCCTCGGCCGCCGCAACGGCGACACCCCGGCGATCGGGGCGGCGCGGTGACCACCGCCCCGCTGCTGGTGCTCTGCGCGCTGGGCCCCGAGGTCTGGGCGCTGCGCGGTGGCGACTGGCGCGGTGCGGCCGGCGGGCCGCCGGTGCTGGTGCGCACCGGCATGGGCCGGCGGCGGGCCGCGCTGACCGTCCGCCGGTTGCTCGGCTCCGCCCCCGGCGGCTACGGCGCGGTCGTGGTGGCCGGCTTCGGCGCCGCGGTCGGCCCGGGCGTGCTGCCGGGCGACATCGTGGTCGCCGACGGCGTGCGCGACGCGGAGGGGCACCTGTACCCCGTCGACTCCGGGCCGGAGCTCGCCAGGGCCCTCAAGGAACTCGGCCTGACCGCGCACGCCGGGGTGCACCACACCGCCGACCACGTCGTCCGCGGCCTCGAACGGCGCGCCCTGCACCTCCAGGGCGCGCTCGCCGTCGACATGGAGGCCGCCGCCGTGCTGGCCGCGCTGCGGGAACGGCGGCCGACGCTGCCCGCCGCCGTCCTGCGGGTGGTCGTGGACACCCCCGAGCGCGAACTGCTGCGGCCCGGCACCCTCCCGGCCGGGGTGCGTGCCTGGCGGACCCTGCGGGCGGCGGTGCCCGCCCTGGTCGACTGGTACCGGCAGGAGTCCCGGCCCGGCCCCGCGGACCTGAACCACCCCACATCCTCGACGCTCCCCCAGGAGGCGAGCTAGCCATGGCCATGCCGTTGCGCCAGACCGTGCGGGTCGGCACCTACCTCATGCAGCAGAAGCTGCTCAAGCGCCGGGACAAGTTCCCACTGATCGTCGAACTGGAGCCGCTGTTCGCCTGCAACCTCGCCTGTGAGGGCTGTGGCAAGATCCAGCACCCGGCGGGTGTGCTGAAGCAGCGCATGCCGGTGGCCCAGGCGGTCGGCGCGGTCCTGGAGTCGGGTGCCCCGATGGTCTCGATCGCCGGCGGCGAGCCGCTGATGCACCCGCAGATCGACGAGATCGTCCGCCAGCTCGTCGAGCGCCGCAAGTACGTCTTCCTCTGCACCAACGCGCTGCTGATGCGCAAGAAGATGGACAAGTTCAAGCCCTCGCCGTACTTCACCTTCGCCGTGCACATCGACGGCATGCGCGAGCGGCACGACGAGTCGGTGGCCAAGGAGGGCACCTTCGACGAGGCGGTGGCGGCGATCAAGGAGGCCAAGCGGCGCGGCTTCCGGGTCACCACCAACAGCACCTTCTTCAACACCGACACCCCGCAGACCATCATCGAGGTGCTGGACTTCCTCAACGACGAGCTCAAGGTCGACGAGATGATGATCTCCCCGGCCTACGCCTACGAGAAGGCCCCCGACCAGGAGCACTTCCTCGGCGTCGACCAGACCCGGGAGCTCTTCCGCAAGGCCTTCGCCGGCGGCAACCGGAGCCGCTGGCGGCTCAACCACAGCCCGCTCTTCCTGGACTTCCTGGAGGGCAAGGCCGACTTCGAGTGCACCCCCTGGGGCATCCCCAACTACTCGCTGTTCGGCTGGCAGCGGCCCTGCTACCTGATGGCCGACGGCTACGTGCCCACCTACCGCGAACTCGTCGAGAAGACCGACTGGAGCAAGTACGGCCGCGGCAAGGACCCGCGCTGCGCCAACTGCATGGCGCACTGCGGCTACGAGCCGACCGCCGTACTCGCCACCATGGGCTCGCTCAAGGAGTCGCTGCGCGCCATCACCGAGACCATCGGCGCCAACCGCGGCCACTGAGCCGGTCGTTCGACCGCGCCACCGCTCCCGAGGACACCCCGTCCGGCCCGGGCCCCGCGCCCGGGCCGGCCCCGCCCCCGCCGGGCGGCGGCACCACCGCGCCACTCCGAGTCGTGAGGTGTACCCATGTCACTGCTCTCCAGCGTCACGTCACCGGCCGAACTGCGAAAGCTTCCGGCGGCCGAACTCCCGCTGCTCGCCGACGAGATCCGCGCGTTCCTGATCGACGCCGTCACCCGCACCGGCGGCCACCTCGGGCCCAATCTCGGCGTGGTCGAGCTGACCATCGCCCTGCACCGGGTCTTCGACTCCCCGTACGACCGGATCGTCTTCGACACCGGCCACCAGAGCTACGTCCACAAACTGCTCACCGGCCGCCAGGACTTCTCCCGGCTGCGGATGAAGGGCGGGCTCTCCGGCTACCCCTCGCGCGGCGAATCCGAACACGACCTGGTCGAGAACTCGCACGCCTCCACCGCCCTGTCCTACGCCGACGGCCTCGCCAAGGCCGCCGGACTGCTCGGCCAGCACGACCGGCACACCGTCGCGGTGATCGGCGACGGCGCGCTCACCGGCGGGCTCGCCTGGGAGGCGCTCAACAACATCGCCGAGGCCCGCGACCGGCCGCTGGTCATCGTCGTCAACGACAACGAGCGCTCCTACGCCAAGACCATCGGCGGCCTCGCCAACCACCTGGCCACCCTGCGCACCACCCAGGGGTACGAACGCTTCCTCGCCCTCGGCAAGGGCGCGCTGCAGCGCACCCCGCTCGTCGGCCAGCCGATCTTCGACGCGCTGCACGGGGCCAAGAAGGGCTTCAAGGACGCCTTCGCGCCCCAGGGCATGTTCGAGGACCTCGGGCTGAAGTACCTCGGGCCGATCGACGGCCACGACCTCGGCGCCGTCGAACAGGCGCTGCGCCAGGCGCGCAACTTCGGCGGCCCCGTCATCGTGCACTGCCTCACCGTCAAGGGGCGCGGCTACCGGCCCGCCGAACAGGACGAGGCCGACCGCTTCCACGCCGTCAACCCGATCGACCCGTACACCTGCCTGCCGATCTCGCCCAGCGGCGGAGTCTCCTGGACCTCGGTGTTCGGCGACGAACTGGTCGCGCTCGGCGCCGAGCGGCCCGACCTGGTGGCGATCACCGCGGCGATGCTCCAACCGGTCGGCCTGGCCCGCTTCGCCAAGGCCTTCCCGGACCGCACCTTCGATGTCGGCATCGCCGAGCAGCACGCCGTCACCTCCGCCGCCGGCCTCGCCACCGGCGGCCTGCACCCGGTCGTCGCCGTCTACGCGACCTTCCTGAACCGGGCCTTCGACCAGGTCCTGATGGACGTCGCCCTGCACCGGCTCGGCGTCACCTTCGTCCTCGACCGCTCCGGGGTCACCGGCAGCGACGGCGCCTCGCACAACGGCATGTGGGACATGTCGATCCTCCAGGTCGTCCCGGGCCTCAGGCTCGCCGCCCCGCGCGACGCCGAACAGCTGCGGGCCCAGCTGCGCGAGGCCGTCGAGGTCGAGGACGCCCCCACCGTGGTCCGCTTCCCCAAGGCCACCATCGGGCCCGCCGTGCCGGCCGTCGAACGGATCGGCGGGATGGACGTCCTGCTGCGCACCGGCCGGCCGTCGGAGATCCTCCTGGTCGCGGTCGGCACCACCGCCGCCGCCTGCCTGGACGCCGCCCGGCTGCTGCTCGCCGAGGGCTTCACCGCGACCGTCGTCGACCCCCGCTGGGTCAAACCGGTCGACCCGGCCCTGCCGGAACTGGCCGCCGCCCACCGGCTGGTCGTCACCGTCGAGGACAACGGCCGCACCGGTGGCGTCGGCGCCGCCGTCGCCCAGGCGCTGCGCGACGCCGACGTGGACGTACCGGTGCGGGTGCTCGGCCTGCCGCAGGAGTTCCTCGGCCACGCCGCGCGCGGGGAGATCCTGGAGGAGACCGGCCTGACCGGCACCGGAGTCGCCGCCCAGACCGCCGTCTTCGCCAAGAACCTGCTACCGAACCGAGGAGCGAACCAGCGCCATGCCGGCTGACCCCGACCGCACCGCCGCCAGCTTCGACCTCGCCGCGCTGATCGCCGAACGCGGCGCCGAGCGGTACGAGCTGCACGGCCGCCACCTCAACCCGCAGCTGCCGCGCATGCTGCACACCATCGGCTTCGACAAGTACTACGAGCGCGCCAAGGGCCCGTACTTCTACGACGCCGAGGGCAACGAGTACCTCGACATGCTGGCCGGCTTCGGCATCTTCGCGCTGGGCCGCCACCACCCGGTCGTGCGATCGGCGATCCAGCAGGTGATGGACCTCGACCTGCCGGACCTGGTCCGCTTCGACTGCTCGCCGCTGCCCGGGCTGCTCGCCGAGCGACTGCTCTCGTACGCGCCCGGGCTGGACCGGGTGTTCTTCGGCAACAGCGGCACCGAGGCGGTGGAGACCGCGCTCAAGTTCGCCCGGTACGCCACCGGCCGCAGGCGCGTCCTGTACGCCGACCACGCCTTCCACGGGCTGACCACCGGCTCGCTCTCCGTCAACGGGGAGAGCGGTTTCCGCAAGGGCTTCGACCCGCTGCTGCCGGACACCGCCATCCCGCTCGGCGACCTCGGCGCGCTGGCCAGGGAGCTGAAGCACGGCGACGTCGCCGCCCTGATCGTCGAGCCGATCCAGGGCAAGGGCGTCCTGGCGCCGCCGCCCGGCTGGCTGCGTGCCGCGCAGGCCCTGCTGCATGAGCACAGGGCGCTGCTGATCTGCGACGAGGTGCAGACCGGGATCGGCCGTACCGGCGAGTTCTTCGCCTACCAGCACGAGGAGGGCGTGCTGCCCGACCTGGTCTGCGTGGCCAAGGCGCTCTCCGGCGGCTACGTGCCGGTCGGGGCGACGCTCGGCAAGAGCTGGATCTTCGAGAAGGTGTACTCCTCGATGGACCGGGTGCTGGTGCACTCGGCCAGCTTCGGTGCCAACGCCCAGGCGATGGCGGCCGGACTGGCGACCCTGGAGGTGATGCGCGAGGAGAAGGTGGTGGAGAACGCGCGTCAGGTCGGCGATCAGTTGCGCGAGCGGCTGGCCGCACTGGTCGACCGGTACGAGCTGCTCGCCGAGGTGCGCGGCCGGGGTCTGATGATCGGCATCGAGTTCGGCCGACCCAAGTCGCTCAAGCTGCGCACCGGCTGGACGGCCCTGCAAGCGGCGCGCAAGGGGCTGTTCGCCCAGATGGTGGTCGTCCCGCTGCTCCAGCGGCACCGGATCCTGACCCAGGTGTCCGGGGACCACCTGGAGGTGATCAAGCTGATCCCGCCGCTGATCATCACGGAGCGCGACGTCGACCGGTTCGTGGACGCCTTCACCGACATCATGGATGACGCGCACCGGGGGAGCGGGCTGATGTGGGACTTCGGGCGGACGCTGGTGAAGCAGGCGGTCGGCAGCCGCTGAGCTGGTTCTGGGCGGGTGCTCGGCGGCGGTGCGGGAGTGTTGCGGGAGTGGGAAGTCGGCCGGGCCGACTTCCCACTCCGTGGGAGACACCGTGTCAGAGCTCGGTCCGGCGGCGCCGGATGACCACGACGAGATCGACGGTGGCGAACAGGGTGAGCAGGCCGCAGGCGATGGCGAAGCCGGTGAGGGTCCCCTGGCTGGGGGCGCCGTTGGCGGGGGAGGCCGCCGCCCAGATCGCGAAGCCCGCCGTCGCGAGCGCGAACAGCGGCGTGAAGGTGAGCGACAGCAGGTAGCGGAGCTTGAGATCGCTGCGGGCGGTGGCCGGCTCGGTGCCGCTGCGCCACGGCCGTCGCGGAGTGGTGGTGCGCATGGCCGTTCACCTCCGGGCCGCGCGGGTGGGGGCTACGATTCCAGCGTACGTCCGTGGGGGAGAGCGGGGGAGACGCGATGACGGGGTCGGACGCGGCGGCGGACGCCGAGGGCTACGCGGGGCTGCGGATCGAACGGGCCCGGGAGCTGGCCCGGCGGCACGGCTGGGCCTCGGTCCGGGTGCTGGAGCCGGGGGCGATGATGACCATGGACCACCGTGAGGGCCGGCTCAACCTCGCGGTGCGCGACGGCGTGGTCGAGCGTAGCTGGGAGGGGTAGGGCCGCCCTCCCGGTGGTCGACCTTTCCGGCGGCCGGGGTGGCCGGTGGCCGCGGTGGTCGTGGCGTGCGGGCTCAGGGGCCCGGCCGACGGGCCAACCGCTGTTCGGCGGCGACGACCAGCGGCTCCAGCAGCGGCAGCGAGAGCAGTACCAGCAGTCCGGCGGCCCAGCCGGCCAACACGTCGGTGACCCAGTGGGTGCCCAGGTAGAGCGTGGTCAGGCCGATCGAGCAGGCGGTGGCGGCGGCGATCACCGCGCCGGTGCGCCGCCAGCGGACCGCGAGGTAGGCGAGCACGCCCCAGGTGACGACCGCGTTGGCGGTGTGACCGGAGGGGAAGATGGTGCCGCCGGAGAACAGTTCGGGCGAGCCGACGTACTGGGCGTAGTGCGGGCCGAGCCGGCCGGTGACGATCTTGACCGCGCCGACCGTGACGTTGAGCAGCAGCAGCGCGACGGCCATCACCAGCAGCGGGCGCAGCCGGCCCAGCCGGTGCGCGCGCCAGCCGAGCCAGACGAAGGCGGCGATGGCGGAGGGGCCGCGTTGCCCGGCGACCACCCAGGTGTCGAGCAGCGGTTCCAGGCTGGGCCAGCGTTCGTAGGGGCGGAACAGCCGGACCGACCAGTCGAGGTCGACCAGGGCCGTGTTGAGCAGGACACCGGCCAGGACCAGCAGGTAGGCGACGCAGGTCACGGCGAGCAGGGCGGCCTGTCGGCGGCCCATCGGCGGCCAGCCGGGCTCGCGGCGGTGGGCTCGTTCGGGGCTCGGGCGCTCGCGGTGGGTGGTGGTGAGCTGCTCCGGCCCCTGGTTCGGATAGGGCGCGGGGGTACTCGGGGCTTGCACGGGGGTGACCTTACCCATCCGGCCGGGGCTATTCCGGAGGGATTTGTCATTTTCCCGTGAAATCGACAATTGGCGGGGAGAGGTCCGCCCGGGGAGTGATTTCCGCGATTCTCGGATCGAATGCCAGTGTGGTGTTCGAATGATTCTGCAAAAGCCCCGGTAAAGAAAGCGGAGTGGGAGGCCGGCGCGGCCGGCTTCCCACTCCGTGGTAACCCTGTGTAGGTTCCGTGCTCAGTCGAGGGGGCCGCCCGCGACGTAGATCACCTGCCCGGAGACGAAGCCGGCGCCCTCGCTCGCGAGGAAGGAGATGGTGTGGGCGACGTCCTCAGGCAGACCGACCCGCTGGACCGGGATCTGGGAGGCCGCAGCCCGCTTGAAGTCTTCGAAGTCCATGCCGACCCGGGCTGCGGTGGCCGCGGTCATGTCGGTGGCGATGAAGCCGGGGGCCACGGCGTTGGCGGTGATGCCGAACTTGCCCAGCTCAATGGCCAAAGTCTTGGTGAAGCCTTGCAGACCGGCCTTGGCGGCCGAGTAGTTGGCCTGGCCGCGGTTGCCCTGGGCGGACGAGGAGGACAGGTTGACGATGCGGCCGAAACCGGCGTCCACCATGTGCTTCTGCACCGCGCGGGTCATCAGGAAGGCCCCGCGCAGATGGACGTTCATGACCGTGTCCCAGTCGGACTCGGACATCTTGAAGAGCAGGTTGTCGCGGAGCACGCCCGCGTTGTTGACCAGCACCACGGGGGCGCCGAGCTCGGCGGCCACCCGGTCGACGGCGGCCTGCACCTGGTCGGCGTCCGAGACGTCGGCGCCCACGGCCAGGGCCCGGCCGCCGGCCGCGGTGATCCGGTCGACGGTGTCCTTCCCGGCGGTCTCGTCCAGGTCGAGGACGGCCACGGCGTAGCCGTCGGAGGCCAGTTGCACGGCGGTGGCGGCGCCCAGGCCGCGGGCGGCGCCGGTGACGACGGCGACCCGGGGGGCGGTGCTCTGCTCGGTCATGCTCGCTCTCGTCTCTCTCGGGGTGGTCTCCGCGGGGAGCGCCCCGGGGAGGGTGGCCACACCCTACCCGCGAGTAGGGAGGGCGAACAGGGTCGGAGAGTCGCGGGTGACGGTCGGTAAGGACCGACCGGTCGGCTTTCTACTGAGAACGGGTTACCGAGAGGGCGTGGCGGGCGCGTAAATATGCCAATGTTGCCGAACCTGCGTCTACTATCCGCCCCTGCCTGCCAGCAAGGGCCCGCCGTTTGTATAGTGTCCGCCAGCAGCCACCGGCTGCACGGCTGGAGCGCCCTCCCTCATAGCTGGACGCCCACTCGCCGTTACTGCCCCACCCGGGTGTCCCACACACACCGGGTGTGACATCGGGACGGATACATGGTGCTGGGGGAGATCCCGACGACCCGCGTGTCCGCGCGACTGCAACAGTCGCCCGGACACCTGATTCGCGTTGCACAGCAGGTTCACACCAGGCTGTGGTCCGAGCATGTCGGAGCCGATCTCACGGCTCCGCAGTTCGCCGTCCTGCTGGTCCTGGCCCTCGAACCGGGTGCCGACCAGCGGACGGTCGGCGAGCGAGCCTCGCTGGACAAGGCGACGATGGCGGAGATGGTCGCGCGGCTGGTCCGCCGCGGCTTGGTGCTGCGAAGGCGTGACCCGGCCGACGGCCGGCGAAAACTGCTCGCTCTCTCGCAGAGCGGTGCCCAGGCGGTGCGTGAGGCCACCGGCGGTGTGGTCCGCGTGCAGCGCACCCTGTTCGAGCCGCTGACGGCGGAGGAGCAGGTGGAGATCGTGCGGGTGATGGCCAAGATAGCCAGGCTGGAGCCCGCCGCGGTCGCCGTGTTCTCCGACACACGGCCGATACTGGACGCGCAGCGGGCGATCGGCTACCTGATCAGGGTGGGCCAGCAGGTGCACACCAAACTCTGGTCGGAGCACGTCGGTGCGGAGCTGACGGCTCCGCAGTACGCGGTGCTGGACGCGCTCGAACTGGAACCGGGCGCCGACCAGCGCACGGTCGGTGAGCTGGCCTCGCTGGACAAGGCGACGATGGCCGAGATGGTGAGCCGGCTGGTGCGCCGTGGTCTGGTGCAGCGCCGGCGCGACCCCTCGGACGGGCGCCGCAACCTGCTGTCGCTCTCGCCGGCGGGCCAGGACCTGCTGCACCGTTCGACGGCCGGCGTGGCCGAGGTCCAGCGGCTGTTGCTCGCCCCGCTGGACGAGAGTGAGCACGGGCCCGCGCTGGCGCTCCTCGGCAAGGCGGCGCGGCTCTAGAAGGATCCTTTGAGCGCCAGCCAAAACGATTCGCCAACGTACGGAAGGCCTGGTGTGCCGAAGGCTTGAGGCGTTGACGGCTCAAGGCGTTGATGACTCAAGCCGTTGACGGCTCAAGGTGCTGGTGGCCTGACGTGCCAGAGGCCGCTGCTCGTCGGCGCTGGTGGATCGTGGCACACCGAAGACCGCCCACCCCTGCAGGGGTGGGCGGTCGTTCGACATGACCGCTCGTCAGAGAAGTCGGACGGCGGGTGCCGTCAGTTCCAGTCGAACTCCTGCGGGTCCGGACCGATCCGCGTGCCGGTGGCGACACCGGCGATCGCGGCGAGGTCCTCGGCGTCCAGCTCGAAGCCGGCGACGTCCAGGTTCTCCCGGATGCGGGCCGGGGTGACCGACTTCGGGATCGCGATCACGCCGCTCTGCAGGTGCCAGCGGAGCACCACCTGGGCGACCGTGCGGCCGTGCTTCTCGGCGATCTTCGCCAGCGCCGGCTCGGCGAGCAGCTCCTTGCCCTGGCCCAGCGGGCTCCAGGCCTCGGTGGCGATGCCGTGCTGGGCGTGGAAGGCGCGCAGCTCGGTCTGCGGGAAGTACGGGTGCAGCTCGACCTGGTTCAGCACCGGGACGACCGAGGTCTCGTCGAGCAGTCGGGTGAGCTGCTCGGGCCCGAAGTTGGAGACGCCGACCGACTTGACCCGGCCGTCCGCCTTCAGCTGCTCGAAGGCCTTCCAGACGTTCAGGTAGCTGCCGTGCTTCGGGCGCGGCCAGTGGATCAGGTAGAGGTCGACGTAGTCGAGGCCGAGCTTGGCCAGCGACGCGTCGAACTCGCGCAGGACGGCGTCGCGGCCCTGCTCGCCGGACCAGTCGCGGGTGCCCGAGTTCCACAGCTTGGTGGTGATGTAGAGGTCCTCGCGGGCGACGCCGCCGGCCAGGGCCTCGGTGATCGCCTGGCCGGTGCCGGCCTCGTTCTCGTAGATGGCCGCGGTGTCGATGGAGCGGTAGCCCGCCTCGATCGCGGTGCGGACGGCGGCCGTGGCCTCGTCGTCCGGGACCTGCCACACGCCGAATCCGAGCTGCGGGATCTGCGCGCCGTCGTTCAACGTGACGTTGGGGATGTTGCTCACGGGAAGGGGTGCCCTCCTGGTTGTCCGTCTGATTCCAGAAGGGGGCAACTGGGACCCGGGCGGGATTGTTCCCGCCGTTCGGGGGAATCTTGCGGGGCCGGAGGCCCGATCCGGCGGAGATCCGGGGGCCGGGCGGCGAAAAAACCTGTTGCGCAGATCACATCGGGGTTGGCAGGCTCGTGGCCATGACCTCCTGAGATCCGGGCCCTTCGTGCCCTTCCCGCCCCCGTCCGGCCGTCCCGTCCGGCGGTCCCGTTCGGCGCCGCCCCGGACGCGCCGATGCCGCCGGGGCGAGGCGCCGCGCTGTCGCCCGCCGCCGCCCGTCTTCCGCTGTTCGCGCGAGTCGGGCCCGCCGTGCCGCGAGACCCGTGCCTCCGGCTCGTGACCTTCTCCCGGCGTGCCCGCTCACGCCTGCTCGCGCCCTCCAGCACCTCCAGGACCTCCAGCACCGTCCCGCACCCTCCTGTATCGGAGTGTCATGCTGCTCACCCCCCTGCCGTTGGCCGACCCCGGTAGTCCCGATCTCTCCTCGCCCCCGGCCTTCCTGCGCTGGCTCCAGCGCGGCCAGCGGCGCGGGCAGGTGCTCGCCACCTGCTGGGCGCTGTTGGAGATGGGCGGCCAGGCGGCGCTGCCGATAGCGCTCGGGTGGGGCGTGCAGGCCGCTGTCGACGGCGAGGCCGCCGGGATCTGGCGGGCCGGCGCCCTCGCGGTGGCGCTCGCCGTGCTGTCCGCGCTCGGTGCTGTGCTGCTGCACCGGCAGGCGATCTGGAACTGGATCCACGCGGCGTGCCACGTGAAGCAGTTGGTGGCCCGGCAGGCCTCTCACCTGGGCGCCGGGCTGTCCCGCCGGATCGCCACGGGAGAGGTCGTCGCGGTCGGCAGCGGGGACGTCGAGCGGATCGGCTGGTACGTCGAACTCGTCGCCCGGGTCCGGGCCGCGGTGATCGTCTGGCTGGCCGTCAGCTCGGCCGTGCTGGTCGTCGAACCGGTGCTCGGGGTCGGGGTGCTGCTCGGCGTCCCGGTGCTGGCGGCCGCCGTCTGGCCGCTGATCGGGCCGTTCGAGCGGCGGTACGAGCAGCAGCGCACGCTCGGCGGCAAGGCCACCGAGCTGGCCGCCGACACCGTGGCGGGGCTGCGGGTGCTGCGCGGCATCGGCGGCGAGGAACTGTTCCTCGACCGGTACCGGGCCGCCTCCCAGAAGGTCCGGGCCGCGGCCGTCCGATCGGCCCGGATCTGGTCGCTGATGCAGGCCCAACAGGTCCTGCTGCCAGGCCTGTTCGTGATCGGGGTGACGTGGTACGGCGCCCGGCAGGCGGCCGCGGGCGAGCTCGCCGTCGGCACCCTGATCGCCGTGTACGGCGCCACCGCCTTCCTCGCGGCGCCGCTGCGGATCCTCGGCGAGGCCGCGCACGCCTGGAGCGTCGCCCGGGTCTCCGCCGGGCGTGCCGTCCGGGTGCTCTCGCTCAGCCGCAGCAGCGGCGTGGCCGAGGCCTCGCTGAACAAGTCGGGGAACGCCGACCTGTTCGACCCGGCGACCGGGCTGACCGCGCGGGCCGGGGAGCTGACCGCGGTCGTCTGTGGGGACCCGGACTTCGCCGGGGCGCTCGCCGGGCGGCTCGGCGGGCACGTCCCGGCCGCCGAGGACGAGCCGGAGCAGCCCTCCGTCCGGCTCGGCGGGACGGAGCTGGACGCGGTGCCGCTGGCCGAGGCCAGGGCGGCGGTGCTGGTCCACGACAAGGAGCCGGTGCTGCTCTCCGGCACCCTGGCCGGGCTGTTCGACATCCCGTCCTCGGGGCGGGTCTCGGTGGCCGAGGCGCTGGCCGCCGCCCGGTCCGACGACGTGCTGGAGGCCCTGGTGGACGGCTCGCCGGAGTGTGCGGGCGACGCGATGCTCGCCCGGATCACCGAGCGCGGGCGCTCGCTGTCCGGCGGGCAGCGCCAGCGGCTCGCCCTGGCCCGCGCGCTGCTGGCCGACCCGCCGGTCCTCGTCCTGGACGAGCCGACCAGCGCGGTGGACGCCCACACCGAGTCCAGGATCGCCACCGGACTGCGGGACACCCGGGCGGGGCGCACCACCGTGGTCTTCGCGACCAGCCCGCTGCTGCTCGACCAAGCCGACCGGGTGGTGCTGCTGCGCGACGGCCGGGTGGCCGTGGCCGGGCGGCACCGCGACCTGATGCGGACCGAGCCGGCCTACCGGGCCGTGGTCACCCGCGAAGAGGAGCCGGCACCGGTGGGGGAGCCGGTATGAGCGGCCGCGTGGGCACCCGCGCCGTCCGCCCCGCCCGACCCGCCGCATACCTGAGGAGCACGCCATGAAGCCCCCCGTCCATGAGGAGCAGGGGCCGGCCACCACCCTGCCGGTCGGCTCACCGGCCGCCGTGCGCGCCTACCTGCGCCTGCTCGCCCGGCGCCACCGCCGAGGGTTCTCCGCGGTGGTGTCGCTGCACTCGGTGGCCACCGTGGCCGGGCTGGTCGGCCCCTGGGTGCTCGGCAGCCTGGTCGAGTCGCTGGCCACCGGCACCGCCGAGGCCACCATCGCGGTCGCGGTCGGCTGGTACCTGCTGGCGCTGGTGGTGCAGTCCGCCTTCACCGGCTGGTCCCGGATGCGCGGTGCCGTCCTCGGCGAGCGGGTGCTGGCCGACCTGCGCGAGGACTTCCTGGTCCGCTCGGTCGCGCTGCCCACCGGCGTGCTGGAGCGGGCCGGCACCGGGGACCTGGTCTCCCGGGGCACCACGGACGTCGACCGGCTGGACAAGTCGGTGCGCGAGGCCGTGCCCGAACTCGCCGTCGCCATCGTGTCGTTGCTGCTGGTGATCGGCGCCCTGCTGGTCACCTCGCCGCTGCTCGCGCTCACCTCGCTGATCGGCCTGCCGCTGCTGCTGGTCAGCTCCCGCTGGTACTTCAAGCGCGCGCCGCAGTCCTACCGCAACGAGTCGGCCGGGTACGCCGCGGTGAACACCGTGCTGGCCGAGACGGTGGACGCCGGGCGGACGGTGGAGGCGCTGCGCCTGGGCGACCAGCGGATCGCCCTGACGGACCGCAAGCTGGGCGAGTGGCTCGCCTGGGAGCGCTACACCCTGTGGCTGCGCTCGGTCTGGTTCCCGACCATCGACGCGGTCTACTCCTCGGCGGTGCTGGCCACCCTGCTGCTCGGCGGGCTGTTCACCCTCAAGGGGTGGATCACCGTCGGCCAGTTGACCACAGGAGTGCTGTACGCGCAGATGCTGACCGGCCCGGTCGACCTGATCCTGCGCTGGTACGACGAGCTGCAGATCGGCCAGGCCTCGCTGGCCCGGCTGGTCGGCGTCCGCGAGGTGCCGGAGCACGAGGGCGACGAGTCCAGCCACCCGGACGGCCGCCGGGTCGAGGCCCGGGACGTCCGGTTCGGCTACCGCGAGGGCGCCGACGTCCTGCACGGCATCAGCCTGGACGTCGCGCCGGGCAGCCGGGTCGCGCTGGTCGGACCGTCCGGGGCGGGCAAGTCCACGCTGGGGCGGCTGCTGGCCGGGATCTACGCCCCCGGGCGCGGCAGCGTGACGCTCGGCGGGGCGGCGCTGGCGCGGATGCCGGCCGAGCGGGTGCGGGCGGAGGTCGCCCTGGTGAACCAGGAGCACCACGTCTTCGTCGGCACCCTGCGGGACAACCTGCGGCTGGCCGCGCCCGGGGCCGAGGACACCGAACTGCGCTCCGCGCTGGACGCGGTGGACGCCGGCGGCTGGGTGGACGCGCTGCCGCACGGCCTCGACACCGAGGTCGGCTCCGGCGGCACCGCGCTGACCCCGCCGCAGGCCCAGCAGCTGGCGCTGGCCCGGCTGGTGCTGGCCGATCCGCACACCCTGGTGCTGGACGAGGCCACCTCGCTGCTGGACCCGCGCGCCGCCCGGCACCTGGAGCGCTCGCTCGCCCGGGTGCTGGAGGGCCGCACGGTGATCGCCATCGCCCACCGGCTGCACACCGCGCACGACGCGGACGTGATCGCGGTGGTCGAGGGCGGCCGGATCAGCGAGTACGGCAGCCACCCGGAGCTGGTCGCGGCCGGCGGCCCGTACGCGGCGCTCTGGCGCTCCTGGCGGGACGAGCGGTAGCGGGCCGGCGCCGTCGAACCCGTACGGCGCCGTTGACCCGTACGGCATTTCAAACCCGCACGGGGCCTGATTGCCCCGTGCGGGTTACTCCCTCGCCCATCAGGGCGTGTAACCGGGCAAATCGGAGCCCCGGCCCGCAGACTGCTCCGGTGACCAAGATTTCGGACGGCTCGTCCGGCTCCAAACGCAGCGAGATCGCTGGGATCCCCACCCGGTACATCGGGATCGGCGTCATCGTCGTCCTCGCCGTGTGGTTCCTGTTCGCGAACCTCGACAGGGTGAAGATCCAGTTCTGGGTGTTCACCGTCACCGCGCCGCTCTGGATCGCACTGCTCGCCACGCTGCTCGCCGGCGGCGCGCTGGGCTGGCTGCTGAAGGGGCGTCGCGGCCGGTGACCAGCGCTCCCGGGCCGGCCGAGGCGGGGCCGTCGGCCTTCACGCCGCTGATCGAGGTGCGCGGCGTCAACAAGCACTTCGGGGACCTGCACGTCCTCCAGGACATCGAGCTGACCGTGGGCCGCGGCGAGGTCGTCGTGGTCATCGGACCGTCCGGCTCCGGCAAGTCGACGCTCTGCCGGGCGATCAACCGCCTGGAGCCGATCGAGGACGGCACCATCCTGATCGACGGCGAGCCGCTGCCCGAGGAGGGCAAGGGGCTGGCCCGGCTGCGCGCCGAGGTCGGCATGGTGTTCCAGTCCTTCAACCTGTTCGCGCACAAGACCGTGCTGCAGAACGTCTCGCTCGCGCAGATCAAGGTCCGCGGCCGGCCCCGGGCGGAGGCGGACGCCAAGTCCCGCGCCCTGCTGGAGCGGGTCGGGCTGGAGGCGCACGCCGACAAGTACCCGGCCCAGCTCTCCGGTGGCCAGCAGCAGCGGGTGGCGATCGCCCGGGCGCTGGCGATGGACCCGAAGGCGCTGCTGTTCGACGAGCCGACCTCGGCGCTCGACCCCGAGATGATCAACGAGGTGCTGGACGTCATGCGCCAGCTCGCCCACGAGGGCATGACGATGGTCGTGGTCACCCACGAGATGGGCTTCGCCCGGGCCTCCGCCAACCGGGTGGTCTTCATGGCCGACGGCCGGATCGTCGAGGACCGCGCCCCGGAGGACTTCTTCAACGCTCCGGAGAGCGAGCGCGCCCGGGACTTCCTGTCCAAGATCCTGAAGCACTGAGGCGGCGCCGTGACGAGGAAGACCACCGCCGCCCGGGGCCGGACGGCGCTCGCCGCCGTCCTGCTGCTCGCCGTGCTGGCCGCCGGCTGCGGCAAGCCCGGCACCCCGCCGCCCAAGGGCCCGCAGGCGAGTGCGCTGCCCAGCTACCAGGTGCGCGACGCCGCCTCCATCACCGGCTCGCCGACCCTGGACGCCGCCCGGAGCCGGGGTCACCTGGTGGTCGGCGCCAAGGAGGACCAGCCGTACCTGGGCGAGAAGAACCCGGCCACCGGCGTGTACTCCGGCTTCGACATCGAGATCGCCAAGATGGTCGGCGCCTACCTGGGCTTTCCGCCGGACCGGATCGAGTTCAAGACCATCGCCTCGGCCAACCGCGAGACCGCGCTGCAGAACGGCCAGGTGGACTTCTACGTCGGCACCTACACCATCAACGACAACCGGAAGAAGCTGGTCGGCTTCGCCGGACCGTACTTCATCGCCGGGCAGTCGCTGCTGGTGCGCAGGAACGACAACACCATCCACGGCCCGCAGGACCTGGACGGCAAGAAGGTCTGCTCGGCGGCCGGCTCGACCCCGTACCAGCGCATCCAGTCGCAGTTCCCGAAGGCGAAGCTGATCGGCTACGACACCTACTCGGCCTGCGTGGACAACCTGATCACCGGCCAGGTCGACGCCGTCACCACGGACAACGCGATCCTGCTGGGCTACGCGGCCAAGGCGCCGGACGAGCTCAAGGTGGTCGGCCCGCTGTTCTCCCAGGAGCCGTACGGGATCGGCACCCCGAAGAACGACACCGTGCTGCGCCTGGCCCTGGACGACGCGCTGGCGCAGAACGAGCAGAACGGCGACTGGAAGAAGGCCTACGACGCGACCCTGGGCCTGTCCGGGGAGCCGGCGCCCACACCGCCGCCGATCGACCGGTACTGAGAGGGCCGCGCCGTGAAAACGCTGACCGACAACTGGTCGACCTACTGGGAGGGCTTCCTCGGCACGCTCTCGCTGTTCGCGGTGAGCGCCGTGCTGTCGCTGGTGCTGGGAGTGATGATCGCGGGCTTCCGGGTCTCGCCGGTCCGGCCGCTGCGGGTGTTCGGGACGGCGTGGGTGACGCTGCTGCGCAACACGCCGCTGACCCTGCTGTTCTTCATCGTGGTGCTGGGCCTGCCGCGCTTCAACATCACGCTGCCGTTCTTCGTCTTCGCGGTGGCCGCGCTCGGCTGCTACACCTCGGCCTTCGTCTGCGAGGCGATGCGCTCGGGCATCAACACCGTGCCGGTGGGGCAGGGGGAGGCGGCGCGCAGCCTGGGCATGAGCTTCGGGCAGACGATGAGCGTGGTGGTCATGCCGCAGGCGTACCGGTCGGTGGTCGCGCCGATCGGCAGTGTGATGATCGCGCTGGCGAAGAACACGGCGATCGCCGGCTCGTTCAGCGTCACCGAACTGCTCGGCACCTACCGGACGATCAACGAGCTGGGCTACAGCATCATCTGGACCTTCGTCTGGATCGCCGTCGGCTACCTGATCATCACCCTGGCCGTCAGCGCCGTCTTCAACCTGCTGGAACGACGAGTGGCGGTGTCGCGATGACCGTTGGATCCTCGGCGCTGTACGACATCCCCGGTCCGAAGGCGCTCGCCCGCCACCGGCTGTACGGCGGGATCGCGCTGCTGCTGATCGCGGCGCTGATCGGCTGGATCGTCTACATGCTCTTCCACACCCACCAGTTCACGTACCAGAAGTGGATGCCCTTCGAGTACCGGGGCGTCCAGGACCTGCTGCTGAGCGGGCTCGGCAACACCCTCAAGGCCTTCGGCTGGACGGTGCTGTTCGCGCTGCCCTTCGGCGCGCTGTTCGCGGCGGGGCGACTGTCCGACCACAAGGTGGTGCGGGTGCTCTCCACGGTGGTGGTGGAGTTCTTCCGGGCCATGCCGCTGCTGGTGATGATCTTCTTCGTCTTCGTCGCGCTCAAGGTGCAGCCGCTGTGGGCGCTGGTGGCCGGGCTGGTGCTGTACAACGGCTCGGTGCTGGCCGAGGTCTTCCGGGCCGGCGTGCTCGCGGTGCCCAAGGGGCAGCGCGAGGCGGCCTACGCGCTCGGCCTGCGCAAGACCCAGGTGATGACGTACGTGCTGGTGCCGCAGGCCAACCGGGCCATGCTGCCGGCCATCATCAGCCAGCTGGTGGTCGCGCTCAAGGACACCTCGCTGGGCTTCCTGATCACCTACGAGGAGTTCCTGCACGCGGGCAAGCTGATCGCCACCAACCTCGACTACGACCTGCCGTTCATCCCCGTGGTGATCGTGATCGCGCCGATCTACATCGGCATGTGCCTGCTGCTCTCCTGGCTCGCCCGCTGGGTCGAGCGCCGCAGCCGGCGCAGCCCGAGCATGCGGGGCGGGGCGCCGGTGGTCAAGGCCGGGGTGGCGATGGGGCTGCCGCCGTCCGCGCAGCAGTGAGAAGGCTGGTTCGATCCTGAACCATAGGTGCGGGTGGGGATAGAGCGGGCACCTCCAATTTCCTCTTATGATTGCGGAGGCTCGACGACGACGACCGGGGGAGGGGCCATGGAGCCGGTATTCGACTCACGGCACATCAGGACGTTCCACGAGGTCGTCAGAGCAGGCTCCTACTCGGCCGCCGCCCGCGAGCTCGGCTACACCCAGCCCGCCATCACCCAGCAGATGAAGGCGCTCGAACGCACCGTCGGCGTCGCGCTGTTCACCCGGGCCGGGCGCGGACTGCGGCTCACCGAGGCGGGCGAGGCGCTGTCCCGGCACGCCGAACTGATCCTCGGCAGCCTCTCCGCCGCCCAGCAGCAGCTCGCCGCGCTCGCCCGGCTGCGGGCCGGGCGGGTGCGGGTCTGCGCCTTCCCCAGCGCCAACGCCACTCTGATACCCGAGGCGATGGCCCGGCTGCTCGCCGAACACCCCGGTGTGCGGGTCGAGCTGCTGGAGGCCGAACCGCCGGACTCCGTCCAGCGACTGCTGCGCGGGGAGTGCGACATCGCGCTGGCCTTCCGCTACCCCGGCGGCGCGACCGAGGTGCCCGACGGGCTGGACGAGATCCCGCTGATGGAGGACCTGCTCACCGTACTGCTGCCGGTCGGACACCCGCTCGGCCGTCGGCACGCCGTTCGGCTCGTCGACCTCGACGGCGAGCGCTGGATCGCCGGGTGCCCGCGCTGCCGGGCCAACCTGCTGAACGTCTGCGCGGAGGAGGGCTTCGCGCCGGACATCGTGTTCTCCACGGACGACAACCTCGCGGTCCAGAGCCTGGTCGCCGCCGGGGTCGGGATCGCGCTGATGCCCGCGCTGGTGCTCTCCTTCATGTGCCACCGCAAGGTCACCGGGCGGGCCGTCGAACCGCACCTGCGCCGGCAGGTGAGCGCGTACGTGCTGCGCGAGCACCGGCGGATACCGGCCACCGGGCTGGTGCTGGACCATCTGCGGCGGGCGGCGGCCAGCCGGATCGGGTGCTGACCGGATCGGGTGCTGAGTCGTGGCTCCGGTGGGTGCTCGCCGGGGCGATTCATAAGCTGAAGTTGGGGGGAAGCTTAAGAACCATCGTTGGACGTGATGGGTCGGTGCAGCCGAACCTGCTGGCATGACACCCCCAGCCACGGTCGGCAGCGACCGGCTCACCGAGCGGATGACCGCCCTGATCGGCGAGATCCGTGCCGTCGTGGACCGCGGACTGCCCCCGGAACTCACCGCCTACCTGGTCGGCGAACGCCTCGCCCCGCACCTGCACGCCGACCCCGACGGGCCCGACGCGCTGCTCACCCCCGCCCAGTGCGAGGGCGACCCGAAGCGCTACCGCCAGCACGTCCTGCACGCCGAGGAGGACGGCGGCTTCTCCGTCGTCGCCCTGGTCTGGCTGCCCGGCCAGCAGACCCCGATCCACGACCACGTCTCCTGGTGCGTGGCCGGCGTCCACCAGGGCCAGGAGAGCGAGACCCGCTACCGGCTGGTCTCCGACGGCCGCACCGCCCACCTCGTCGAGACCGAGCACGTCGCCGGCCCGGCCGGCACCGTCGCGGCCTTCGCCCCGCCCGGTGACATCCACCTGGTGCGCAACGCCTGCAACAGCACCGCCATCTCCATCCACGTGTACGGCGCGGACGTCTCGCGGCTCGGCACCAGCATCCGGCGCGTCTACCGGCTGCCCGCCGACCAGCAGCAGTGAGGGCGGCGTGGCACTGACCCTCCGGGAGCGCGCCACGCGCACCCGCTCACTGCCCCCGCTCGGCGGGGACGCCCCCGGCCTGCTGCTCGCGGCGGCCGGGGTGGCCGCCGCGATCGCCGTCCACGCGGCCGTGCCCGCCGTGCCCAAGCTCACCGCCGCCGTCGTGCTCGGCATGGCGGCGGCCCACCTGCCCGGGCTGCGCCCGGTGGTGCGCGGGGTGGCCCGGCCAGGGCTGTCCATGGCCGGCAAGCGGCTGATGCGGCTCGGGATCGTCCTGCTCGGGCTCAAGCTCAGCCTGGACGACGTGCTCGGCCTCGGCTGGGCCACCGTCGCCATGGTGCTCGCGGTGGTCGCGGCCACCTTCACCGGCACGCTCTGGCTCGGCCGACGGCTCGGCCTGCCGGGCGACCAGCCGCTGCTGGTCGCCACCGGGTACTCCATCTGCGGCGCCTCGGCGATCGGCGCGGTCAGCCAGGCGGCCGGCAGCGAGGAGGAGGACGTCGCCGCCTCGGTGGCCCTGGTCACCCTGTGCGGGACGCTGGCCATCGCCGTGCTGCCGCTGCTCCAGCAGCCGTTCGGGCTGGGCGACGTGGAGTTCGGGCGGTGGGTCGGCGCGAGCGTGCACGACGTCGGGCAGGTGGTCGCCACCGCGCAGACCGGCGGGGCGGGCGCGCTGCGGGAGGCCGTCCTGGTCAAGCTGATGCGGGTGGTGCTGCTGGCGCCGCTGGTCGCCGGGATGGCCATCGCGGTGCGGCGCCGGGCGCGACGGGGCGGGGCGGCCGTCGTCGGGGCGGACCAGGAGTCGGGGGAAGACCCTGCGAAGAACCCGGTCAAGACCGGCAGCCGCCCGCCGATCGTCCCGCTGTTCGTGGCGGGGTTCCTCGCGATGATCGTGCTGCGGACCACCGGGGTGCTTCCGGAGCGGGCGCTCACCCTCGCCGGGGACGCCCAGGAACTGCTGCTGGCCGCCGCACTGTTCGGTCTCGGCAGCGCCGTGCACCTGCCGACCATGGTCCGCACCGGCGGGCGGCTCGCCCTGCTCGGGCTCGGCTCCTGGGTGGTCGTCGCGGGCGTCTCCTACGCCGGGGTGCTGGTCACGACGTGACGGGCGCAGGGGCGGACTCGGCTATTGTCGGCGGGTACTCGTCCGCCGGGACGCTCCTGCACCCGAGTCCGCTGAGGAAGCCGCATGTCCACCGCACTGCCCGAACGGGACGCTCACGAGGCCGTCGTCACGCTCGACCGGCGGGACGGCCCGTTCGGCGAGGTGGTACTGCGCCGGCGCGGTCGGCACTTCGAGATCATCGCCAACGGCTGCTTCCTGATGGACACCGCCGACGGCCGTTCCGAACGCCTGCTGATCCAGGCGGCGTTGGACGAACTGGACCGCACCGGCGCCCCCGCAGAGCCCTCGGTGCTGATCGGAGGCCTCGGCGTCGGCTTCTCGCTGGCGTACGCGGCGGCCGAGCCGCGCTGGGGGCGGATCGCCATCGTCGAGCGCGAGACCGCCATCATCGACTGGCACCGGAACGGGCCGCTCGGCGCCTTCTCCGGCGGCGCGCTGGAGGACCAGCGGGTCCAGGTCCTCCACACCGACCTGCTGGAGTACCTGGCGGCGGCCGACGGCGAGCGCTACGACGCGCTGTGCCTCGACATCGACAACGGCCCGGACTGGACCGTCACCGACTCCAACGCCGGGCTGTACGGCGCCGACGGGCTCGCGGTGCTCTGGCACCGGCTGCAGCCGGGCGGGGTACTGGCGGTGTGGAGCGCCCAGCCCTCCGCTGACTTCGAGGAGGCGCTGCGGGCGGTGGGCTTCTCCGACGTCGTCACGCACGAGATCCCGGTCAGCCGCGGCGTGCCGGACGTGGTCCACCTGGCCCGGCGCGCGGGCTGACGGCGCAGGGCCTCGCCAACCCTCCTGCTGCGTCCGGGCGTTGTCCGTGGCAGCGGCCAACTGCCGGCTCTCGGCGTCGCGTTGTCGCGGCCCCCTGGGGTTGGATCCGGTCGGAGGGGGCCGTTGCCGGGGCTCAGCCGAACGGCCTGGTCTCCGGGCCCGAAGCCTCCGCCGCGTCGGTCTCCGTCGCTTCGTCCGGGGTGGACGGGAGGCTTTCCGGGGCGAAGGGGTTGAAGTCCGGCGGGGGCACCATGACGGGCGTGCCCTTGCGCGGGGCGTCCTGCGCGGGAACGGCCTGCGCGGGAACGGCCGGCGGCGCGGAAGGCGGCGGCGGGACGGCCGGGCCCTGCGCCGCGAGCGTGGTGCCGAACGGGTCCGACTGGTCGGCCGTCACCGTGCCGAACGGGTCGGTGGTCGGGGCGGCCGCTGCCGGGGACGTGTCCGGGGTGGGCGGGAGGCTTTCCGGGGCGAAGGGGTTGAAGTCCGGCGGGGGCACCATGACCGGCGTGCCCTTCCGCCTGGCTGGCGCCGCCTGCGGCTCGGTGTCGGCCGGGGAGGCCTCCGCGACGGGCGCGAACGGGTTGAAGTCCTCGGGCGGGAGCTGCACCGGCGTGCCGCGCAGGTCCGCCGGCACCTCCTCCGCCTCTTCCGGCTCCTTCTCGACGGGAGCGGGAGCGGGAGCGGCAGCAGGTGTGGCGGGCACGGGCGCGGCGCCGGCCGCCTCCCCGTCCCAGCCGAACTGAACGCTCTTCAGTAGCTCCGCGAACGCCCGCGTGTACAGGTCCCAGTCCTCCGGCTGCGCCGTGGACAGCTGGACGCAGAGCACGGTGCCGCCGTCCGGCAGCGGGACGAAGGCCTCGACCGCCGAGGTGACCACCCAGCGCCGCTGCCCGTCGGCGGACAGCGGCCCCGGCACCGGGACGGTCCGTCCCTCGACCAGGACGGCGGCCGGCCCGGCCGGCAGCAGGACCGTCCACACCTCGGCGTGCCGCCGGACGGTGGCGAGTTCGGTGGCGAGCGCGGTGATCGGCAGCGGGTGCCGGGCGAGCGAGACGACGAGGGCGGCGTCGGAGGCCCGGCCGTCCACGTCCAGCGCGCAGACGCCCGCGTAGACCGTGCCGGCGTCGTGGACCAGGTCGGCGAGGGTGGCGGCGATGACCGCGAAGTCGCGGCGCCGCTCCGGACCGTCACCGCTGAACAGCTCCTCGGCGACCTCGGCCAGATGCCCGGTCAGTTCCTCGGCGGCCGCGGCGGTGGCCGGGGCGACGTCGCCCGCCCCGCCCGCCGGCGCGGGCACCGTACGGGAGCAGACCCCGGCCGGACCGCCGGGGGAGGTCAGCGGGTGGAAGCCGGGCGGGACCACCAGCCGGACCTCGGCACCCGCGCCGGTGGCCAGTTCGACCGGCTGGCGGGTCTGCTGCCCGGCGGCCAGCGCGGCCAGTGCCGGAGCGAACGGCGGGCGCAGCTTGGGGTCGGCGAACTCGCCGGTGACCGGCAGGTGGAACAGCGCGGCCGAGGTGGTGCCCCGGTCGGCGATCGCGCCGCGCACCGCCCCGCCGCCGTAGCGGGTGTGGAGGGCGGCGGTCACCCGGTCGGCGACCCGGGCGCCGCTACCGGGGCGGGCCGTGCCGGCGGTGAGCACCGTGCCGAGCCGGTCCACGGCCGCGTGCACCGGGCCGTTCGGGGCCAGCGGGAGGCCGAACAGCGCCTCGGCGGCGGGGTGTTCGGCCGGGCGCAGGGTGCTGAGCGAGGCCGCCGGATGGCGGGAGGTGCGCTCGTCGAAGAGGGCGTCGGTGAGCGTGCCGAGGGTCGCGCAGACCTGCTCCGCCGCTGCGAAGGGATTGGCCTCCGCGCTGAACTGGACGTCCTGGGTCAACTGTTGAGCCCCCCGCTCTGCTGCGTCTGCGGTCCGCTGGTTCGGGTGGGTCCGCGCGCGCCGTGGCGGCGTGCCGTCGGATCCGTGCTCATTCCTATCAGAGCCCGCTGTCGGGACCGAACCGGCGGATCACCCGATGGGAGCCTCGGCCGTTTCGCCCGTGGCCTGCGGGGACGTTTCGCCGGACGGTGCGGTGGCGAGCGCGGTGACCGCCTCGGCGATCCCGGGGACGGCGAACAGCCCGGCGAGCTCCCGCACCAGGCGCCCGGTCGGGCCGTCAGGACGCTCGTCCGCGAAGAACGAGGCGAGTTCGGCGGCGAGCGCCGGTTCCCGGGCGGCGGTGAGGGTGAGGGTGGCGACGAACTCCTGCACCAGGTGCAGCTGCAGGTCCTCCAACGGCACCGAGCGTTCGGCCAGCCACTCCAGGGAGGTGATCTCGGCGTTGGCGATCCAGGCCCGGACGGTCAGCCGCAGCCCGGGGCTCGGCGCGGGGATCGCCAGGTGGGAGAGGATCTGGTCGTGGGCGGCCCGCCGCACCTCGTCGATCACCGCCGAGGTGCCCGCGCTGGCCGCCACCGAGCCGCCGCGCAGCAGCGCCGCGAAGCCGGGCCCGTGGCTCTGCACGAAGTCCAGGTAGCGGCCCATCACCCGGTACAGCCGCTCGGACAGCGGCCCGTCGGCGGGCTCCTCGAAGCGCGCCGAGAGCTCCCGCCCGGCCCGCCGCAGCGACTCCTCGTACAGCGCCTGTTTGCCGGGGAAGTAGTGGTACACCAGCGGCCGGGAGGCCCCCGCGGCGGCGGCGATGTCGTCGATCGACACCTCTTCGGGCGGGCGCCGGCTGAACAGCTCCAGCGCGACGGCGATCAGCTGTTCGCGCCGCTCGTCCACGCTGAGCCTGCGGCGCGGCCGCTCACCGGCAGCCGCCCGGCCTGGCGTCCGGCCCGCCGCCCGGTCCGGGGCCTGCTCCGGGGCGGGGGTCCGTGCAGCGCGGGCGGCCGTCGGCGACGGCGTACGGGAGGCCATGCGCGCCACCCTATCCGCCGTCCGGGGCGGGGCCTATGCGGCGTGGAGGTCCAGGTAGCGGCGGTAGGCCTCGCGGCCGTCGGGGACGAAGTGGTCGCGGGCGAGGCGGTCGGCGAGCTCGGCCGGGGTGAGCCAGGCGTGCCAGGCGACCTCGGACTCCTGCGGCTGGACCGGGCCGTCCCACTCGGCCTCGTACATGTCGCTCCACCAGGAGAGCCGGTCCTGCCGGAAGAGGAACTTGAAGAGCGGGCGCGGGGTGATCCCGTGCACGCCGAGCTCCTCCTCGGCCTCGCGGACGGCGGCCTCGGCGTACGTCTCGCCGGAGCCGACCACGCCGCCGACGAACATGTCGTACGCGCCGGGGGCGAACAGCTTGGTGTCGGTGCGGCGGTGGACGAAGATCCGCCCGGCCGGGTCGCGGACCAGGATGAAGACGCACCGGTGGGTGAGCCCCTGCCGGTACACCTCCCCGCGCAGCGCCGTCCCGATCACCCGGTCGTGCTCGTCGACGACGTCCAGCAGTTCTTCGGCAGGGTTGGTCATGACGGACAGGTTAGGGTTTCGGGGCCCGCTTCGAACGCTTTTCGAGTGCGATCCGAGCTCGATTCGCATGTGATCCGCATGTGATCCGCATGTGATTCGTGCGCGATTGGATGCGGGCGGGAACGCAGGAACCGGACAGGCTGAGGGTGGCGCGCGGTGGTGGAGATCTGGGGCGAGACGGCCGAGGGGTTCGAGCCCGTACGGGAGGCCTTCGCGCGGAACTTCCACGAGTACGGCGAACTGGGCGCGGCCTTCGCGCTGTACGTGCGCGGTCGCAAGGTGGTCGACCTGTGGGGCGGTGACGCCCGGCCCGAGGTCGGCGGGCGGCCCGCGCCGGCGGTGCCCTGGACGGCGGACACCGCCCAGGTGCTGCGCTCGGTCACCAAGGGCCTGACCGCGACCACCGCGCTGCTGCTGGCCGAGCGCGGCCTGCTCGACCTGGACGCCCCGGTGGCCTCCTACTGGCCCGAGTTCGCGCAGGCCGGCAAGGGCGGGGTGCCGGTGCGCTGGCTGCTGTCGCACCAGGCCGGGGTGCCCGCGCTGGACGTGCCGCTGCGGCTGGAGGACGTGCTCACCTGGGAGCGCGCGGTGGCCGCGGTGGCCGCGCAGGCGCCCGCCTGGGAGCCGGGCACCGCGCACGGCTACCACCCGTACACCTTCGGCTGGCTGGTCGGCGAGGTGGTGCGGCGGGTGAGCGGGCGCACGATCGGCCAGTACTTCGCCGAGGAGATCGCCCGGCCGCTCGGGCTGGACCTGTGGATCGGGCTGCCGGCCGGGGCCGCGCCGAGGGTCGGCCGGCTGGTCGACCTGCCCGCCCCGGAGGCGGCCCGGACCGGGCCGAGCGGTCTGCGGCTGCGGCCCAAGCAGTCCGTCCGGGACGCCTACCAGGACCCGGCCTCGCTGACCGCGCGGTCCTTCGCCTCGGTGCGCCCCGGGGTGGACCTCAACGACCCGGCGGTGCAGGCCGCCGAGATCCCCGGCGCGGGAGGCATCGGCACCGCCCGCTCGCTGGCCCGGTTCTACGCGGCGCTGATCGGCGCCGCCGACCGCCCGGACGGCTCCGGCGCGCTGCTGCCGCCGCTGCTCGGGCCCGGGGTGCTGACCCGCGCGGTCGGGCCCGAGGTGAGCGGACCGGACCGGGTGCTGATCGTCAACTCCACTTTCGGCCTGGGCTTTTGGCGGCACGGCCCGACCGCGCCGATGGCCTCCCCGGCGAGCTTCGGCCACCCCGGCCGGGGCGGCTCGCTGGGCTTCGCCGACCCGGAGCTCGGGCTGGGCTTCGGCTACGTCACCAACGGCATGCAGCCGGGCGTCACCGGCGACATTCGCTCGCGCAACCTGATCCGTGCGGTGCGGGGGTGCCTGGGGCTGTCCGGGTAGCGGCGGGCGCGGTCCCGAGCCGTCAGGCCTGGCCGGTCTCGAAGCGGGTGATCTTCGGGCCGGTGAAGGTGAAGCGCCAGGCGGTGCGCATCTCGCCCCAGGTGTCGTTGGTGAAGTTGGCGATCAGCGCGTGGCCGCCGTCCGATTCGGTCTGGACGTCCATCCGGCCGCGGACGGTGAAGATCTCCTTGTCGATCCACTGGGGCAGGTCGCGGTCGGAGCCGTCGTCGGACATGGTCGCGTCCGGGGTGAGGGTGGCCAGGAAGGCGTCGCGGTCGCCCGCGTTGACCGCGGCGACGAAGGCGCGCACGGTGGGGTCGGAGAGCTTGGCGGGGGAGATGGTCATCGGGACTCCCGGGGGTGAGGGACGGGGAGTCCTGTCTACGGCGTTCGCCGGGTGTGTTCGGGCATGTCGGCGGCGCGTCGAGAAAATCGCGCATTCATGTGCTTAGATCCCGAAATGGGCGTTTTGCCCTACGGAGGGTTGCGCAGCGTGGACGTCCCAACGGGCGTTCGCGGTGCGGCCACGGGGAGTGGCGGCGGAGCGGGAGGCCGGGACCGGCCTCCCGCTCCGTGTTTACCTGGTTCCTGGTTCCTGGTTCCGCGTTCCGTGCGGGCCGCGGCCCGGCTAGAAGAGGCCCACCGCGTCCGGGGAGTAGCTGACCAGCAGGTTCTTGGTCTGCTGGTAGTGCTCCAGCAGCGCCTTGTGGTTCTCCCGGCCGATGCCGGAGTTCTTGTAGCCGCCGAAGGCCGCGTGGGCGGGGTAGGCGTGGAAGCAGTTGGTCCACACCCGGCCGGCCTGGATGGCGCGCCCGGCGCGGTGGGCGGTGTTGAGGTTGCGGGTCCAGACGCCCGCGCCGAGCCCGTACTGGGTGTCGTTGGCGAGGGTGATCGCCTCGGCGAAGTCCTCGAAGCGGGTGACCGAGACGACCGGGCCGAAGATCTCCTCCTGGAAGACCCGCATGCTGTTGACGCCCTCGAACACCGTCGGCGTCACGTAGTACCCGCCGGCCAGGGCGCCGCCGAGGTCGGCCCGCTCGCCGCCGGCCAGCAGCTTGGCGCCCTCGGCCTGGCCGATCTCGAAGTAGGAGAGGATCTTCTTCAGCTGTTCGGCGCTGGCCTGGGCGCCGACCTGGGTCTCGGTGTCCAGCGGGTCGCCCTGGCGCATCGCGCGCACCCGCTCCAGGCCGTCGGCGAGCAGCCGCTCGTAGACCGAGGACTGGATCAGCGCCCGGCTGGGGCAGGTGCACACCTCGCCCTGGTTGAGGGCGAACATCGCGAAGCCCTCGACCGCCTTGTCGTAGAAGGCGTCCGAGGCGTCGGCGACGTCCGCGAAGAACAGGTTGGGGCTCTTGCCGCCGAGTTCCAGCGAGACCGGGATCAGGTTGTCGCTGGCGTAGCGGGCGATCAGCCGGCCGGTGGTGGTCTCGCCGGTGAAGGCGATCTTGCGGATGCGGTTGCTGGAGGCCAGCGGGGCGCCGGCCTCCTCGCCGAAGCCGGTGACGATGTTGACCACGCCGGGCGGCAGCAGGTCGGCGGTCAGCTCGGCCCACAGCAGCACCGAGGCCGGGGTCTGCTCGGCGGGCTTGAGCACCACCGCGTTGCCGGCCGCGAGCGCCGGGGCGAGCTTCCAGATCGCCATCAGGATCGGGAAGTTCCACGGGATGATCTGGCCGACCACGCCCAGCGGCTCGTGGAAGTGGTACGCCACGGTGTCCTCGTCCAGCTGGGACAGGCCGCCCTCCTGGGCGCGCAGCGCGCCCGCGAAGTAGCGCAGGTGGTCGACCGCGAGCGGGAGGTCGGCGGCCAGCGTCTCGCGCACCGGCTTGCCGTTCTCCCAGCTCTCCGCGACGGCCAGCCGCTCCAGGTTCGCCTCCATCCGGTCGGCGATCCGCAGCAGCGCCTGGGCCCGCTCGGCGGGCGGGGTGCGGCCCCAGCCGGGGGCGGCGGCGTGGGCCGCGTCCAGCGCGGCCTCGATGTCCTCGGCGGTGCCGCGGGCGACTTCGGTGAACACCTCGCCGGTGACCGGGGTCGGGTCGCCGAAGTACTCGCCGCGCACCGGCGGGGTCCAGCCGCCGCCGATCCAGTGCTCGTACCGGGAGCGGTAGGCGACGATGCTGCCGGGCGTGCCGGGGGGCTGGTAGACCGTCATGCTCTGGTGTCTCCTCGCGACGTCGGGCGCCGCCCGGACCGGGTGGCGGGGCGGCGCGCCGGGCCGCGCCCGGCGCGGGGCGGCCCGGCGGGAGGGTGTGGACACGCAATTCCGGGCGGACGCCCGCCGGGGCGTCCGCCGTCGAGCACGATAGCCGCCCGGCGCGGGCGCGGCTACGGTCCGTGCGCCCGGCCCGTACGGAGGGTTGCGCGTTCCGGCGGTCGCGCGGGGCGCGCACCATGTCTCCGCGCTCCGTCCGGGACGGTGTCAGACCGCGTGGTACCGGCCGGTGCGGGACTCCCAGTGCAGGTAGCCGGCGAGCCAGGTGACCAGCCCGTCCGCGTACCGCTGGGCGATCGTCCGTTCGACCCGGGAGAGCCCCAACTCCCGGTAGACGTCCGGCAGTCGGCCGTGCAGGTCCCGGCACCGCTCGACCATCAGCTGCGCCTCCTCCAGCACCACCGCGCAGGCCTCCTCGGCCGAGCAGCGGCGCTCGCGCTGGACGATCATCACCAGGTTGTTGACGTCGCCGCGCGGGGCCTCCAGCGGGAACGACCGGACGTCGTTGCTGAGCGAGGGGATGTCGGCTGCCAGCTGGCGCAGTTGACGCAGCACCGGGTGGTGCAGGACGGCGGCGGGCACCTCGAACTGGCCGAGGCGTTCGACCATGTCGAAGATGGTCTCCATCGCCGCGGTGCCTCGTCTGAGCACCAGGTAGCCGTCGCGGTCGGGTGGCCGGGTGGAGATGCGGCCGGCGGCCTCGGCGGGGTGACTGGCCAGGTACCACTCCCAGTTGTACGCGGCGCGGGCCTGCCAGCGGGCGGGCATGCCGCGCACGCTGCGGTCCCAGAGGTCGGCGAAGGCGGTCTCGACCGGCGAGTCCTGGTCGGGGCGGGCTCCGTGCAGGACGGCGATCAGCCGCTCGCAGATGGGGGCGACCTCCGTCGGGCGGCGGCCGAGCGGGCCGTCGAACTGGTCGTCGAAGAGGAAGTAGAAGCCCATCAGGTCGGCGGCGAGGGAGAGTTCGTCCGGGCCGGTGTCGGGGTAGCCGAGGGCGGCGAGGTCGACCACGTCCCAGTGGGCGTACCCGGGGTGGTCGACGTCGGGGAGCAGCGGGTGGCGGACCAGCCAGTCACGGTGCAGCGCGGTGGCCTGCGGTCCGTGCGGGCTGCGACGGTGCGGGAACGGAATCTGAAGTGAGGTGTCGTCAGACATCGGACTCCCGGTGCGGCGAAGGGTGGGGGTACTAGTGATTCGAACGTTGGGTGTGGGGGGAGTTGACGCGGCGAGGCTTCCGGGGAGAGGGTGATAGCGAAAGATCATCTTCGCCTCGCGGGCCGTAGGGTATCTGATGTAATGATCGGACGTTAGGGGTATAGGGCAATTGCCCTTGGCAAGGCGTCCGAACCCTCACCGTCCGCCCCAGCCTGCGCGAATGCCCCACAGCGAGTGCCACGCAGCGCTAACCTCGGCTCCACGGGCAGTGATGCGAGCAGCGACACGGGCTGTGACGCGAGTGGCGAGGCGGAGGCACGACGGTGACCGAGCAGGACAACGAACTTCGGACGGGATCAGGTTCCGGCCGGGACGGCGACAGCACCTCGCCGAGGGTCAGGCTGCGCGACCGCGACGCCGAACTTCGCTCCGTCGAAACGGCCGTCGACAAACTCTGCTGCGAATTCGCGGCCGGCGGCACCGAGATCGGCGAACTGCTCGCCTTCTCCGGCCGCCCCGGCATCGGAAAGACCAGCCTGCTGCACGAGGTCCGACGGGTCGCCAATCTCCGCAACCGCGCCACGGTGCTGTTCGCCCGCGGCGGCGAACGCCAGTTCAACGAGCCCTACCACGTGCTGCGCCAGCTCCTCCAGCCCCTCCTCACCAGCCTGCAGCCCGACGAGTTCCGCCAGGTCATGGGCACCTGGGAGGAGGTCGTCGGACCGGCCATGGGCCTCAAGCGGCCCAAGGCCGGCGCCCGCCGCCTCGACCCCCAGGGCGTGCGCGACGGCCTCGACTACGTCCTCACCCAACTCGCGCCGCGCCGGGCCCCGCTGGTCATGATCGTCGACGACCTGCACTGGGGCGACCACGAGTCGCTCTCCTGGCTCACCCAGTTCGCCGTCCGCTCCCGCGAACTACCCGTCCTGCTCGTCTTCGCCTTCCGCGAGGACGAGAACGACTGGCCGACCGAGATCCAGCAGCACCGCAAGGCCGTCCTCGGCCTCGCCACCAGCAAGCACGAACTCAACCGGCTCTCGCTGGTCTCCGTCACCGACATGATCCGCGCCGAACTCGGCGACAAGGCCGAGGACGCCTTCTGCTACGAGTTCTGGAACGTCGTCAACGGCAACCCCTTCGAAGCCGTCGCCCTGCTCGACCAGGTCCGCGACCAGGACCTCGAACCGGTCGAGGAGAACTCCCAGCAACTGCGCGAACTCGCCGTCGACGCCACCGGAATGACCCTCAAGAGCTGGATCGACCGGCTCGGCTCCGGCACCCTGCGCTTCGCCTGGGCCTGCGCGATGCTCGGCACCGACATCCGGGTCGACCTCGCCACCCGGATCTGCGCCCAGACCACCGAGGGCGCCCGCGACGCCATCAAGCAGCTGCGCAAGCAGCGCGTGCTCACCCAGACCCCCAACGGCAACCTGGAGTTCGTCCACCCGCTGATCGGCAGCTCGATCTACAACACCATGCCGGAGGCCACCCGCACCGGCATGCACGGCGTCGCCGCCGCCGAGATCGAGAACGCCGGACTCGGCCTGCTCGCCGCCTCCCGCCACCTCGTCGAGACCTTCTCCGGCGAGGGCGACGACAAGACCGTCCGCAAACTGCGCCGGGCCGCCGTCGAACACCTGCTGATCGGCGCCCCCGAAGCCGCCCAGCGCTGCCTGCACCGCGCCCTCAACGAACCCCCGGCCGACGACATCCGCGCCGAGGTGCTGTACGAACTGGGCTGCTCCGCCCTGCTCACCGACCCCGTCGCCACCGTCAACCAGCTCAAGCTCGCCCTCGACCCCGACGAGGGGCCGCTGCGCCCCGAACTGCGGGTCGACGCCACCTTCCGGCTCTCCGAGGTGCTCGCACACAGCGGCGAACTGCGCCAGGCCGCGGTGGTCTGCCAGGACGAGGCCGAGCAGACCGCCGACCCGGCCGGCCGACTCCGGCTCCAGGCCGCCTCGTTCATGTGGCACGCCTTCCGCAAGTCCGAGGACGACGGGCCCGGCCGATCCACCCGGCTCGGCCTCATGTGTGACGGCCTCAGCACCCGCGACGCCGCCGACCGGGCCGTCCTCGCGATGCGCGCCTGGGACCTCACCCTGCGCGGCGCCCCCTCCGCCGAGGCGCTGACCTACGCCGACGCCGTCCTCGACGCCGGCCGCCTGCCCAAGGGACTCGGCTGGACCGACAGCACCTGGGGCTTCGAACTGCCCTCCATGCTCGGCCTCACCTACACCTACAACGACCGCATCGCCCAGGCCGAGCGGCTGTTCGCGGACGCCATCATCCAGTTCGAGGTCGCCGGGTGGAGCGGTGCCCACCGGGGCTTCGCGTACTTCCTGATGGGCCTCGCCCGCTTCCGCCGCGGCCTGCTCGCCGAGGCCGAGGACTTCCTGCGCCGCGCGCTGCGACTGTCCGAGCGGATCGGCCCCAAGCTGCCGCTCGCCTGGGACGCCGTCGGCGTCCTGGTGGACACCCTGCTCGCCCGCGGCCGGACCGAGGAGGCCTGGGAACTCGCCGTCGAGTTCGGCTTCCACCCGCCGTACCACACGACCGCGATGGTGCTGCCCGACGCGCCCTCGCTGTACGGCAAGCTGCTGATCGCCAAGAAGCGCTACGCCGGGGCGGCCGCCGCACTCACCGAGGCCGGCGCCCAACTGGAGGCCCGCGGCTGGCACAACACCGTCTGGGCGCCCTGGGCCGGCCACCTCGCCATCGCGATCGCGGCCGACGAGCCCGACCGCGCCCGCGAGTACGCCCAGAAGGCCGTCCAGGACGCCCGCACCTTCGGCACCGCCTCGGCGATCGGCACCGCGCTGCGGCTGAACGCCCAGATCGAGGACGGCCAGCAGGCGGTCGAGCTGCTGGAGCAGGCCGTGATGTACCTCGGCCAGTCGCCGGCCGGGTACGAGCACGCCGTCGCGCTGGTCGACCTCGGCGCCGCGCTGCGCCGGGTCGGGCGGCTGGAGGACGCGCAGGAGTACCTGTACCAGGGCATCGAGCTGGCCCAGCACTGCTCGGCCGAGGGGCTGGTCGACCAGGCGCGGCGGGAGCTGGCCAACTACGGCCTGCGGCCCAACCGGCTGGGGCTGCGCGACTTCCGGGAGACGCTCAGCCAGCCCGAGTGGGAGGTCGCCAACCTCGCGGTGCAGGGCGTGCCGCCGCAGCGCATCGCCGACGAGCTCGGCGTGCACCTCAGCCTGGTCAACCGCCGACTGGCCGCGGTCTACCGCAAGGCGGGCAGCGGGCCGGACGGCCTGGCCTCCGCCCTCGGGCTGCCGACGCAGCCGCGCGGGGCCGCCCGGCCGGGGGCGGAGCCCGAGGAGGCGTAGCCCGCGGTGGCAGGGGGCGTGGGCGGCGGGTGCCCGGGCGGCGCGCGGAGGCACGGGAGCGCTCCCGGGGCGGTCGCCGTCGTCAGGGCGTGTCTGACGATTCCCGCCGGGCGCGAATTGTCAGACACGCCCTAGGCTGACGCAGACGTGGGGGCGCCGCGGCGACCCCCTGGACGGACCCGGAACCGGGGCGGTCACGGCACCCCGCGACCGCCAGTGAGGAGCAGGCCATGGCGAGCGAGGCCACCAGCGTGCGGCACGAACCCCTCGACCCCTCGGGCGCGGGCGCCGCGATCGAGCGTTGGACGCTCTCCGCCGGCCCGTACGAGGCGAGCGTGCTCACCCTCGGCGCCACCCTGCACACCCTCACCGGCCCGGACCGCGCCGGGCGCCCCGCCCAACTGCTGCTCTCCACCGACCAGCTGACGCAGATCCTCGGCCCGGCCCGGCACTACGGCACCGTGGTCGGCCGGTACGCCAACCGGATCGACGGTTCCAGGGTCACCATCGACGGCGAGGAGCACCCGCTCGCCCCGACCGGCGGCGGCATCACCATCCACGGCGGGCCGGACGGCTTCGCGCAGCGGATCTGGGAGGCCGAGCGGATCGAGGGCGGGGTGCGGCTGCGGTTGCACAGCCCGGACGGCGACCAGGGCTTCCCCGGTGCGCTGGACATCACCGTCTCCTACACCCTGGACCCGGCCGGCGAGCTGGTGATCGCCTACCGCGCCGTCACCAGCAAGCCGACCGTGGTCAACCTGACCAACCACGCCTACTTCAACCTTGCGGGTGAAGGGAACGGCGATGTCCTCGGCCACCTGCTCACCCTCGACGCCGACGCCTACACCCCGGCCGACGAGCGGCAGATCCCGTACGGGCGGACCGAGCCGGTGGCCGGCACGCCGTTCGACTTCACGGTGGCCACGCCGATCGGCAAGTCGGTGCACGACGACCACCCGCAGCTGGCCGGGCCCGGCGGCTACGACCACAACTGGGTGCTCCGGGCCCGGCCGGCCGACGGCGGCCCGGCCCGGGCGGCGTTGCTGGAGGACCCGGTCAGCGGGCGCACCCTGGAGGTGCTGACCACCGAGCCGGGCGTCCAGGTCTACACGGCCAACAAGTTCCAGGGGGCGGTCACCGGCGCGAGCGGCGTCCCGTACGGGCCGTTCGCCGGGATCGCGCTGGAGACCCAGCACTTCCCGGACTCCCCGAACCACCCGGCGTTCCCGAGCACCGTGCTGCGGCCGGGGGAGGAGTTCCGCTCGATCACCGTGCTGCGGCTGGGCGTCAGCTGAGCGCTCCGGGCACGTCCGGGGTGAGGTTCTGCGTGAGGTCCTGCTGGAGGTCCCGCGCGAGGTCCCGTGCGAGGTCCCGGCGCATGCAGAGCCGGGGCCAGCGGTCGAGACCGTGCTCGGCCTCCTTGCGGCGGATCTCCCGCAGGCCCGGGGTGAGCTCGTGGTCGGCGAGCGGGCGGAAGCCGCAGCGGGCGTAGTAGGGGGCGTTCCAGGGGACGTCGGCGAAGGTGGTGAGGGTGAGCGCGGGGGCGTCGGTGCCGGCCGCGAGGTGTTCGATCAGCGCCCGGCCGATGCCCCGGCGGGCGTGGTCGGGGTGGACCGACACCTGCTCGATGTGCAGGGCGCCGTCCACCGGCTCGGCGAGCAGGTAGCCGGCGATCGGACCGGGACCAGGACCGGGTTGCTGGGGCAGGTCGGTTCCGTGGGGCAGGTCGGTCGCGTCGGGGACGGCGACCAGGGCGATGCCCGCGTCCAGGTAGTGGGCCAGCTCGTGCGGGGCCGGTGGTTCGTCGTCGGCGATCTCCGGCATGCCGATCGCGGCGAAGGGGGCCCCGGCGGCCCGCTCCAGTTCGCACAGCAGCGGCAGTTCGTCCCTCATGGCGGCTCTGATACGCATGCGTTCAGTCTGCTGCAAGCGGTTTTCGGCCAGGGATGGTGGTGCTCTCGGCCATCCGGTACCGGCTCGAAGCGGGCGAACCCGGACATTTGGTCGCACTGTCAACTACCGTGCGGCTACGTCCAGGACACGTGGGCGTAACGATCGCTGTTTCTTGCAGAAACTTGCTGCAAGGACTTTCCGTCGCTATTGCACCGCTGTTAACTTCCTTCCGAGCCCGACGGCAGCAACGGTGCAGTCGGCACGAGGCAGCCATTATGCGCCTGTCTCCGAAGATCTCGGGCACCCCCACCCTCCCAAGGAGTTCTCATGCGGCGTGGCATCGCGGCCTCTGCCCTCGTTGTGGCCCTCGCGGTCTCGATGGCTGCCTGTGGCAGCAGCGGCTCCAGCTCAAACGGCAAGGCCGACGGGCCGGTCACCCTCACCTACTGGGACACCTCGAACGCCACCAACGAGGCGCCGAACTACCAGGAGCTGGTCAAGAAGTTCGAGGCCGCCAACCCGAACGTCAAGGTCGACTTCGTCAACGTCCCGTTCGACCAGGCGCAGAACAAGCTCCAGACCGCCATGGGGGCCAAGGGCGCTCCGGACGTGTTCCGCTCCGAGGTCGGCTGGACCGCCGCCTTCGCCAAGGCCGGCTACCTGGAGCCGCTCGACGGCACCCCGGCCGTCGCCGACACCTCCGCCTTCCAGCCCAGCCTGATCCAGCAGGCCAAGTTCGACGGCAAGCTGTACGGCGTGCCGCTGGTCACCGACACCCTGGGCCTGCTCTACAACAAGGAGCTGTTCGCCAAGGCCGGCATCACCGACGCCCCCAAGACCTGGGACGAGCTGAAGACCGACGCCGCCGCGCTCAAGGACAAGGCCGGTGTCGACGGCTTCTGGCTGAAGGCCGCGGACGGCTACTACGCGATGCCGTTCCTGTTCGGCGAGGGCACCGACACCGTCGACGCCGCCGGCAAGAAGATCACCGTCACCTCGCCGGAGGCCGTCAAGGCCATCGAGACCTACAAGACGATGTTCACCGCGCCCGGCATGGCCAAGGCCGACGTCACCACCGACGCCTACGCGCACATGATGGACGCCTTCAACAACGGCAAGGTCGCGGCCATCGTCCAGGGCCCGTGGGAGATCACCAACATCTACAAGGGCGCCGCGTTCGCCGACAAGAACAACCTCGGCATCGCGCCCGTCCCGGCGGGCTCCAGCGGCAAGTCCGGTGCGCCCACCGGCGGGCACAACATCTCCGTCTACGCCGGTGCCGACCAGGCCCACAAGGCCGCCGCCGAGAAGTTCGCCGCCTTCATGACCTCGGCGGAGAGCCAGGCCTTCATCGCGCAGAAGAACTCCACCCTGCCGACCCGCTCCGACGCCTTCACCGCCGACGTCAAGGCCGACCCCGGCATCGCCGGCTTCCAGGCCGTCCTCGGCAGCGCCAAGCCGCGCCCCGAACTGCCCGAGTACAGCTCGCTGTTCTCCTCGCTCGGCACCAACCTGGGCAAGGCCGTCCAGGGCACCGGCACCCAGGACGCGCTGAACACCGTCGCCACCGACTACGCCAAGCTGCTGCCGGGCTTCGCCAAGTAGTCGCCGTCGGCCGTCCGGGCCGCCGCCGCTCCAGGCCCTGTCCGGCTGGAGCGGCGGCGGCCACCCGGCGGGCCCGGCGGCCGGACCCGCTCTCCCCGAGACTTCCCCCCGAGAAGGTGTCAATCGATGTCAGTCGCCGTGCAGGGCGCCACCGGCAAGGGCAGCCCGGAGCGCGAGCAGCGTCCGGGCCTGCTGGAACGCGTCAAGCGCTCCTACGCCAAGCACTGGTACGCCTACGCGATGATCGCCCCCGTGGTGCTGGTCCTCGGTGCCCTGGTGCTCTACCCGCTGGTCCAGGGCCTCTGGCTCACCCTGACCGACGCCAACAGCCTCAACGTCGCCCGCAAGATCGGCGTCAACGAGATCCCGGCCAGCTACAACTTCGTCGGCTTCCACAACTACGCCGACATCCTGTGGGGCCCCGGCTCGTACGACCGCTTCTGGTCCCACTTCGTCTGGACCATCGCCTGGACGGCCATCTGCGTCTTCCTGCACTACACCCTCGGCCTGGGCCTCGCCCTGCTGCTCAACAAGAAGCTGCGCGGCCGCGCCGTCTACCGGATGCTGCTCATCCTGCCCTGGGCCGTGCCGACCTTCGTCACCGTCTTCTCCTGGCGACTGATGCTGTCCGACGGCGGTGTCGTCAACAGCATGCTCGGCTTCCTCCACCTGCCCGAACCCGGTTGGCTCACCGACCCGTGGGCGCAGAAGTCCGCCGCGATCCTGGTCAACACCTGGGCCGGCGTGCCGTTCATGATGATCTCGCTGCTCGGCGGCCTGCAGTCGATCCCGGCCGAGCTGTACGAGGCCGCCGAGATGGACGGCGCCACGCCGTGGCAGCGCTTCCGGTACGTCACCCTGCCCGGGCTGCGGGCCGTCTCCTCCACCGTCGTCCTGCTCGGCGTGATCTGGACGTTCAACCAGTTCAACGTCATCTTCCTGCTCTTCGGCACCGGTGCGCCCGACGCCCAGCTGCTGGTCACCTGGGCCTACCGCCTCGGCTTCGGCCAGATCCCCCGGGACTACGCGCAGTCCGCCGCCTACGGCGTGATCCTGCTGTCCATCCTGATCGTCTTCACCGCCTTCTACCGGCGCTGGCTCGCCCGCAACGAGCAGGCCAACGGCTGAGGCCCCGGACCCAGTTGACCCACGAAGGCAGGTACCCCCGATGAGCACCACCACCGAACTCCCCACCCCCGCGGCGGCCGTGGCCCCGGCCGCCCGGCCGGCCAAGGCCCGCCGGCGCGGCGAGAGCAGCCCGCTGGTCAGGGCGCTGTCCCACGGCACCCTGATCGTGGCCGGCCTGATCGCGCTGTTCCCGGTGGCGTGGATCCTCTTCGTCTCGCTCGGCCCGGACAAGACCGACTACCTCCACCCCGGCGCGATCCTCGACAAGCTCACGCTGTCGAACTACCACCACGTGCTGTTCGACACGGACTTCTTCACCTGGTTCGGCAACGCCCTCCTGGTCTCCGGCGTCACCACCGTGTTCGGCGTCCTGGTCGCCGCCACCACCGGCTACGCCGTCTCCCGGATGCGCTTCCCCGGCCACCGGCCGCTGATGTGGTCGCTGCTGGTCACCCAGATGTTCCCGATCGCGGTGCTGATCGTGCCGATGTACACGATGCTCTCCGACCTCGGCCTGCTGGACAGCTACCTGGGCCTGATCCTGGTCTACTCGACCACCACCGTGCCGTACTGCGCCTGGCTGCTGAAGGGCTACTTCGACACCATCCCGGTGGAGATCGACGAGGCCGGCCGGGTCGACGGGCTCAGCCCGTTCGGCACCTTCTGGCGGCTGGTGCTGCCGCTCGCCCGCCCGGGCCTGGCGGTGGCCGCCTTCTACTCCTTCCTCACCTACTGGGCCGAGGTGCCGTTCGCCTCCACCTTCATGCTCAGCTCCGACAAGTACACGCTGGCCGTGGGCCTGCAGACCTTCGTCAGCGAGCACGACGCCCAGTGGAACCTGATGGCCGCGACCGCCGTGCTGATCGCGATCCCGTCGGCAGCCTTCTTCTACCTGGTGCAGCGCCACCTGGTCACCGGTCTGACCGCCGGTGCCTCCAAGTCGTAACGCTCCTCGCTCCTCTAGTCCCCAAGGGATACCGTCCATGACCCAGAACCTGGCCGACACCTCCCGGCCTGCCGCCGACGCCGCCGCCCACGAGGCGGTCACCCCGGCTCCTGTGACTGGCGGCGCCTCCAGAGGCTGGTGGCGGGACGCGGTCATCTACCAGGTGTACCCGCGCAGCTTCGCCGACTCCAACGGCGACGGCATGGGCGACCTGCCCGGCATCCGCAGCCGCCTGCCGTACCTGCGCGACCTCGGCGTGGACGCGGTCTGGCTCTCGCCGTTCTACGCCTCGCCGCAGGCGGACGCGGGCTACGACGTCGCCGACTACCGCGCAGTGGACCCGATGTTCGGCAGCCTGCTGGACGCCGACGCGCTCATCCGGGACGCCCACCAGCTGGGGCTGCGGATCATCGTCGACCTCGTCCCCAACCACTCCTCGGACCAGCACGAGTGGTTCCAGCGCGCCCTGCGCGAGGGCCCCGAGTCCCCGCTGCGCGAGCGGTACCACTTCCGTCCCGGCAAGGGCGAGAACGGCGAACTGCCGCCCAACGACTGGGAGTCCATCTTCGGCGGCCCGGCCTGGACCCGCAGCGAGAACCCGGACGGCACCCCCGGCGACTGGTACCTGCACCTGTTCGCCCCCGAGCAGCCCGACTTCAACTGGGAGAACCGGGCAGTCGCCGACGAGTTCCGCTCGATCCTGCGGTTCTGGCTCGACATGGGTGTCGACGGCTTCCGCATCGACGTCGCCCACGGCCTGGTGAAGGCCCCCGGCCTGCCCGACCTCGGCGGCGCGGACCAGCTCAAGCTGCTCGGCAACGACGTCATGCCGTTCTTCGACCAGGACGGCGTGCACGAGATCTACCGCAGCTGGCGCAAGATCCTCGACGAGTACCCGGGCCAGCGGATCGGCGTCGCCGAGGCCTGGACCCCGACCGTCCAGCGCACCGCCAACTACGTGCGCCCCGACGAGCTGCACCAGGCCTTCAACTTCCAGTACCTGGGCACCGGTTGGGACGCGGCCGCGCTGCGCGAGGTGATCGACGTCTCGCTCGACTCGATGCGCCCGGTCGACGCCCCCACCACCTGGGTGCTGTCCAACCACGACGTCACCCGGCATGCCACCCGCTTCGCCAACCCGCCCGGCCTCGGCACCCAGATCCGCACCCCCGGCGACCGCGAGCTCGGCCTGCGCCGCGCCCGCGCCGCCACCCTGCTGATGCTCGCGCTGCCCGGCTCCGCGTACATCTACCAGGGCGAGGAACTCGGCCTCCCGGACGTCACCGACCTGCCGGACGAGGTCCGCCAGGACCCGTCGTTCTTCCGCAAGGCCGGGCAGGACGGCTACCGCGACGGCTGCCGCGTCCCGATCCCGTGGTCCGGCACCGAGGCCCCGTACGGCTTCGGCCCGGTCGCCGGCGGGCCGTCCTGGCTGCCGCAGCCGGCCGAGTGGGCCGCGCTGAGCGTCGAGGCGCAGACCGGAGACCCGGCGTCCACCCTGGAGCTGTACCGCAGCGCGCTCGCCGTCCGCCGTTCCCAGGACGACCTCGGCGCCGGGACGGCCGTGGAGTGGCTGGAGGGCCCCGAGGGGACCCTGACGTTCCGCCGCGGCTCCTTCGTCTGCACCGTCAACGCCACGGACGAGCCGGTCCGGATAGCGGCGCCCGGAAAGCTGCTGCTCTCCTCGGTGGAGCTGGTGGTCGACGGCGGCGAGACGGTGCTCGCGCCGGACAGCACCGGCTGGTGGGCGGTCTGACGTGGTTGCAATAGGCTCTGGGACCGTGACTACGGCGCGACTCTCAGACATCGCGGCGCAGGCGGGGGTCAGCGAAGCCACCGTCTCCCGCGTACTCAACGGCAAGGCGAACGTCTCCGCCGCCACCCGGCAGACCGTGCTGGCGGCGCTCGACGTGCTCGGCTACGAGCGGCCGACCCGTCTGCGCCAGCGCAGCGCCGGCCTGATCGGGCTGATCACGCCGGAGCTGAGCAACCCGATCTTCCCCGCACTGGCCCAGGTGATCGAGCAGGTGCTCAGCCGGCACGGGTACACCCCGGTGCTGTGCACCCAGACGCCGGGCGGGTCCACCGAGGACGAACTGGTCGAGATGCTGGTCGACCGGGGTGTGGCGGGCATCGTCTTCGTCTCCGGGCTGCACGCCGACTCCACCGCCGACCACGACCGCTACGCCCGGCTGACCGGGCGCGGGGTGCCGTTCGTGCTGATCAACGGCTACAGCGAGCGGATCGACGCGCCGTTCATCTCGCCGGACGACCGGGCCGCGATGTGGATGGCCGTCCAGCACCTGGCCGAACTCGGGCACGAGCGGATCGGGCTGGCCGTCGGGCAGCGGCGGTACGTGCCGGTGCTGCGCAAGATCGAGGGCTTCACGGCGGCGATGCGCGAGGTGCTGGGACGGAGCCAGGAGGAGGCCGAGGAACTCGTCCACCACACGCTGTTCAGCGTGGAGGGCGGGCACGCGGCGGCCGGCGCACTGCTGGACAAGGGCTGCACGGCGATCGTCTGCGGCAGCGACATGATGGCGCTCGGGGCGATCCGGGCGGTGCGGCAGCGTGGACTGTCGGTGCCGCACGACGTCTCGGTGGTCGGCTTCGACGACTCGCCGCTGATCGCCTTCACCGAGCCGCCGCTGACCACGATCCGCCAGCCGGTCGAGGCGATGGCGACCGCGGCGGTGGACGCGCTGCTGGAGGAGGTCGGCGGGAACGCGGTCCAGCGCGGGGAGTTCATGTTCCAGCCGGAGCTGGTCATGCGTGGCTCCACGGGGGCCTGCGCGCGCTGAGGACGGTCAACGGACGGGCCCCGGAGAGCTGTTGCTCTCCGGGGCCCGTTGCGTGCCGCCCGGGTGCCGGGTCAGCCCTCGTGGTCCGTGGGGCGGCTCTCGGTGAGCCGTTGGCCGTCGGTGGCGTCGCCGGTGCGGGTCTCGGTGCGGCGGCCGCGGGCCAGGTAGTCGCGCAGGACGAGTTCGACGGCGTCCTGCGGGTTCTTGGTGCCGGAGAGCATCATCGCGTCGATCGCGAGGTTGGCGTCGAGTGTGACGGTGACCTGGGCCATGGTGACTCCTCCTCGGGTGCCGGAGCAGCAGCATGCCCGCTGGGGGCGGGCTTTGACCATGGCCCCGGGCGGTCCTGCCCGGCGGCCTGCCGGCGGCCTTCCTACGGCGCCGGGCGACCGCCGGGGCGGGCGGCGGCTGACAGATAACAGATGATGAAATCTGTTATCTGTTATCTGTCAGCCGTCAGTTGTCAGCTGTCACCCGCGGGTCGTGCTCAGCCCCGGCCGGCGAAGTCCGGCGCCCAGTTGGCGACGGTCTGCAGGCGCACGCCCGAGCTCGGGTTGGCGGCCTCGACGTACTGGCCGCCGCCGATGTAGATCGCGACGTGGTAGACGCCGGAGTTCTGGCCGTTGTTGGACCAGAACAGCAGGTCGCCCGCCTGCAGGCTGTCCAGCGAGACGCGGGTGCTGGCGGCGGCCTGGTCGGCGGCGACGCGCGGGACGGAGACACCCGCGGCGCGCAGCGCGGCCTGGGTCAGGCCGGAGCAGTCCCAACCGCCGTTGCCGGTACCGCCGTAGACGTACGCCTGGCCGACCTTCGACTGGGCGAAGGAGACCGCGGCGGCCATGCTGCCGGTGGCGGCCGGGGCCTGAGCGGGGGTCTGCGCCTGGGCGGCCGGCTTGGAAGCCGGCTTGGCGGCCGGGGTCGAGGTCGGGGCCGGGGCCTGCGGCTGGGCGGTCGGCTTGGCGTTCACGGCGGCGCCGTTGGAGGTCTGGCCGGACTTCTGCGAGCGGTCGAACCAGGTGAAGTCCGAGCCGGACTGGTCGGTCTGAGCCGACTGCTGGGCCTGGCCGCCGTCCTTGAACGAGAGGCGCTGGCCCGGGTAGATGGTGTCCGGACCCTCGGTCAGGGTGCCGCGGTTGAGCTCGTACAGCCGCTGCCAGCCGCCTTGGAGGTTGTGCTTGTCGGCGATCGAGGACAGCCAGTCGCCGGAGGCGACGGTGTAGTCGTCGCCCTGGGGCTGGGCGCTGTTCTGGGCCTGGTTCTGGCCCTTCTGCGCCGAGGTGCCGTTGGCGGAGTCGGCGGGGGCCTGTGCCTGGTCCTGGGCCGGTGCGGCCGGCTTGGCGGGCTTCGCGGCCGGGGTGGCCGGGGCCTGGCTCTGCGCGGGCTTGGCGGCCGGGGTGGCCGGCTTCGCGGCGGGCTTGGTGGCGGTCGAGCTGGCAGCCGAGCCGGTGGTCGAGCCGGCCGAGGTGTCGACGGCAGCCGCGGCGCCGCCCTTGGTCAGGCCGGCCTGGACCGAGCACACCGGCCAGGCGCCGGGGCCCTGCGAGGCGAGGACCTTCTCGGCGACGGCGATCTGCTGGTCCTTGGTGGCCTGGTTGGCCTGGGGGGCGTACGCGGTGCCGCCGAAGGCGGCCCAGGTGCTGGAGGTGAACTGCAGGCCGCCGTAGAAGCCGTTGCCGGTGTTGATGCTCCAGTTGCCGGTGCTCTCGCACTGGGCGACCTTGTCCCAGGTGGCGACGGAGGCGGCGGAGGCGGTGCCGGAGGTGAGGCAGGGGATGGTGAGGCCGACGCCCGCGACGCCGATGGCGGCGATCACGCGTCGGGTACGACTGGACAGACGGGTGCCGTTGGTGGGCAGCATGAAGACGCAGTCCTCTCCCACGCCTGCGAGGTGAGCTGTCGGATTCGGGCTGGAGTTGCCCGGCCGCGCTGTGGGCGCGGCTTCACCCCTAGCCCTGGATCGTTCCGGGGAACGGTCCGGGGCGACTTACCTGTGGGTCCCCCGCTCCTGCCGTGGTGCGTTTTCGCGCTGCCAGGACATCCGACGGCAGGACTCGGCGTCGCGGATGAACTGGGTTCGTGTGGCCACGAACGGGGAGCACGTTAAGCAGACTTAAGTTCAAACTGCAAACACCTGTGACGTGCATCACGGTTTGGCGAGAACGGTCGTTCCCCTCGCTCGCCATGATCGAAAATGGCCGATTTCCGGCAATGCCGCGAAGGGCGTGCACAACTGTCTGTGCTTCAGGAGGCGGGTGACGGCGGGTCGGGTCCCACGGGGGCCGCCCGCCGAGAAGGAGGTGCGTCCACACTGTGGCCGTCGGGGGATGGATCGAGCGACGGCGAACAAATGCGGATAGAACGGACATCGCACCTATTCGCCCTTTAACTCCCTTACGGGACAAGCAGGAAGGGCCCGGAACGTAGCCGTTCCGGGCCCTTCACGAGTGCGGTGACCGCTACTGGCCGGCCGACTCCTCGGTGGCGGTGCGAGCGGCGTGGGCGGCGTGACCGCCCCGGCCGGAGTGGTCGGCGTGCGCGCCCTCGGCGGTCTCCGCCGCCTCGGCCTCGGCCTGCGCCAGGGCCTCGGGGGAGGGTGCCGGCAGCGCGGCCAGGTAGGTGGCGGCGATCAGCTGGCCGACCGTCGGGTAGGCGCCCAGCGGCGCCGCGGACGGGCAGCCGGTCTCCTCGGCGGCCGTGGCGAGCAGTTCGGAGTCGGCCTCCGGCCCGATCACCAGCGGGGCCAGCGCCGGGCGCTGGGAGCCGGTCTCCTTGAGGTGGTTGACGGCCGCGGCGACCGAGCCCGGCACGTCGAGCGCGGCGGGCACGACCGGGACGGCCAGCCGGGCCGCCAGCAGGACACCGGTGATGCCGGCCGCGGCAGCGGCCTCCTCGCCGCCGACGGTGGTCAGCACGACGCCGTCCGCGGCGGTCGCGATGGCGAACAGCCGGGCCCGGTCGGCGCGTGCCAGGCCGGCCTCGGACAGGCGCACGTGCACGGCCTCGGCGAGCAGCGGGTGCGGGCCGAGCACGTCGGTGACGGGGGCTCCGTACTCCGCGGCGAGGGCGTGAAGTTCGGTCAGGAATCCGTGCGGGCCGGGTACCAGCGGCACCAGGACCGGCGCGGGCAGGCCCGCCTCGGCGGCCATGGCCAGCAGTTCGGCGACGGTGCGGTCGTCACTGTCGACCCCCTGGGCGGCTTCGCCCGGGAGGTAGCCGACGGCGGTCTGGATGCCGCTCTGCTCGCTGCGGACGATCGACAGCAGCTCCTCGACGACCGAGCGGGACTCGGGCCCGGCGGTCGCGGGCACGGCGAGCACCAGGGCCGGGGAGCCGGCCGGGATCTCGGGGCGCTCGGGGCGGCGGTGGCGCCCCCGCGCACGGGAGCCTGGAGTGCGGACGGGCAGTGGCGCGCCCGGGATGGCTGCGGTGCTCATGCCGGAGATCGTAGGACATCGGCCCGTCAGGCCTGCATTCGGCTGCCGTTCGAGTTTCACGTGGTCATGGCGGGTGCGCCGCGTTCCCGCCGTGTCCGTCCGGGCGGTTTGCCCGCAATCCGGACATATCTCACCCAGCCTTCGAGCGATCACCGCTCGTAGCCCTGACGTGTCCGACGGGGCGTCGAGTTGCCTGTGTGGCGCGTGAGATGTCTCACAGCCGGGAGGTCGCCTGACGGAGCGTCACGGCAGCGCGACTCCGGGCGTCTGAAGATCAACATTCAGCGGGGAACCGCTCACGGCCGGTTATCGAGAATCTGGCGATTCACTCGGCTATGTCCGTTTACGTACCGTCAGGAGAAGGGCCCGTGAAGAGTTCGGAACTGCCGGTGAAAGGCCTCGTGCACCTGCAATGTCCCGTGCTGATGCACGTGCACAGCAGCTATCATCGCGTCAAGTGAGGCGTTGTGCCGGGCCGGTACGGGGCCGGTCCGTTCGTTCGGCGGGTGCCGGGAGCGCCGCGCTGGACGACCACTCCGGAGCTCTTCGGGAGATTTCTATGCACGACTCGCAGGACACGCACGGCTCGTACGACACCTACAACGGGATGGCGGCCGCCGACCTCAAGGGGGTTCTCTGGCAGAAGAGCCTGCACAGCAACTCCCAGGGGAACTGCGTCGAGTTCGCGGCCCTGCCGGGGGGCGATGTGGCGATGCGCAACTCGCGCTTCCCGGAAGGGCCGGCGCTCATCTACACCCGGGCCGAGATCGCCGCCCTGCTGCTGGGGGCCAAGGACGGGGAGTTCGACCACCTGGCGGTCTGACCGGCCGCCGTCCTGCCATCGGGGGGCCGTCGTGGGTGCTGACACCGCGACGGCCTTTGTCTTGTCCGGGGCCGGTCCGGGGCCACGCGACGGGCGTTCTCCCGACGGGCGCTCTCGCGGCCGACCGCGCGCAGGCGCGGCGGGTGGTCCCGCGCACGGTTGGGGGCCCGGACGTGGACGGGGGGCGGGCCGCCGGGGTGCCCGGCCGTCAGTCCGGCCGGCTCGTCCGGGGGGCCGACCCGGCAATCGTCGTGGGAATCGTCCTGAGGACTGAGCCGGAGCCCGTGGCGCACCTGCGCCAGGCCCGTCGAGCCGCCCCGCGGAGCCCGGGGTGCGGTCCTCCCGGGGCCTCCCTCGGCCGGCCGCGCGCCGCCTGGCGCTAGGCCGAGCGCCGGTGCCGTCCACCGAGTTCGGAACCGGTGGCCGGCTCCGCCTCGAACAGGGCCCAGACCACCTTGCCGCTGCCCAGCGGGTGCCAACCCCAGGAGCGGCTGAAGGACTCCACCAGGTGCAGTCCGCGGCCGGACTCGGCGACGAAGTCCGCCTCCCGGGCGACCGGGCCGATGCAGCTCGGGTCGCTCACCGCGCAGACCACCTGGGGAGAGCGGTGGACCAGGCTTATTCGGATCGGCAGCCGGCCCTCGGGGGTCGGCTGTATGGGAAAGTCGTACTCGCCCTGGGCGCCACCCGCAGGGTCGGGTCGTGCGCCGATCGCATGCCGCAGTGCGTTGGTCACCAGCTCCGAGGCCACCAGCGCGACGTCGTCGAACAGCTCCATCAGGCCCCAGCGCTGAAGAGAGGTTCTGGCGAAGTCGCGCGCGGTTCTGACGGCTTCGAAGCGAGGAGCGAGCGTACAGGTGACCACATGGGGGTCAACCGCCAAAGCCGTACCGGTGCTCATGAAGAGCTCCTCCCATAAGGGGGCGGACACGGCTGGACCCGCCGGGGTCATGCCGGTCACCTCCGACTCGCTCGGCCGCTCGGCCGCCCCCTCGACCAGCGCGCGCGCACACGATCCCCCGGTGGCGCGGGGGAACGCTGCCGGGTCGGTGCACGGAGTCGCGCGTGGGGTCGACGCGGAGCCCGCGGGATTGCCAGGGATGTGCAGGTGCACGTGCACCATGGTGGTGTGCGCTCACTGCAGATGCAAGAGTCGATTCACGTGCAGTCGCACTATTGGCATATGCAAGCGCCGGATGCACGTGCATCCTGGTGTGTGGAGTGTGGAACTGATAGGAACATCCGTCAGTATCGGCACCGTGAGCGCTCAACTGATGGCAGACTGTGCGCTGTTTGCCCTAGGTGGAGGTTTCGACCGCATGACCACAGTTCAGCCGGGCGGCGGCTCGATGGTCCGCCGGATCCTCCTCGGGTCTCAGCTGCGTCGCCTGCGTGAGACGCGCGGCATCACGCGCGAGGACGCCGGCTACGCGATCAGGGCCTCCGAGTCCAAGATCAGCCGCATGGAACTCGGCCGCGTCAGCTTCAAGGAACGCGACGTCGCCGACCTGCTCAGCCTCTACGGCGTGGACGACGGCCTGGAGCGGGAGGCACTGCTCGGGCTGGTCCGCGAGGCCAACAAGTCCGGCTGGTGGCACAGCTTCAACGACGTGCTGCCGGGCTGGTTCCAGACCTACGTCGGCCTGGAGGAGGCCGCCCAGCTGATCCGCACCTACGAGGTGCAGTTCATCCCCGGACTGCTGCAGTCCGAGGAGTACGCACGGGCGGTTTTCGGACAGAGTCGGCCGGTCGTCAGCGAGGAGGAGATCGAACGGCGGGTCAGCCTTCGCCTGCGTCGCCAGAAGCTGCTGACCGAGGGCGCCAGCCCGCGGCTGTGGGCCGTGATCGACGAGGCCGCGCTGCGCCGCCCCGTCGGCGGGCCCAAGGTGATGCGCGGCCAGGTGCAGTACCTGATCGACGTCGCCGAGCAGGCCAACGTCGTGATCCAGGTGATGCCGTTCCGATTCGGCGCGCACGCGGGGGAGTCCGGGGCGTTCACGATCCTGCGCTTCCCTGAACAGGACCTCGCGGACGTCGTCTACCTGGAGCAGCTCACCAGCGCGCTGTACCTCGACAAGCGGGACGACGTCGACGCGTACATCCAGGTCATGGAGCGGCTCTGCGTGGACAGCCTCACGCCCGAGCGGACCGTGGACCTGCTGGCCTCGATCCTCAAGGAGCGCTGAGAGGAGCACTGAGAGGAGTGCTGAGGGGAGCTCTCAGCAGAGCGTACGGGTCCGGCGGCCCGCGATCGGTCGCCCGGGCACCGAGCCGCCATCCACCCGCCGTCAGCCGCGGGCCGGCGGCCGTTCGCGTTCCGGCGGCAGTGCCTGCGGCGGGGTGCCCAACTCCCAGGGCAGGTCGTAGCGGCGGAACAGGTCGGCCCGGATCAGCGCCAGCGGGAGTTCGGCGCCCGGCAGCAGCACCCCGATGCAGCCGCCCATCAGCGCGCTGCGCAGCACCGCGTGCTCGGCGGCCGGGTCCGGTGCGCCCCAGTCGAGCAGCAGGCCCTGGAGGATGGCGCCGAGCTGCTGCTGCTCCGGGTCCTGGACGAAGGCGCCGGAGTCCGGGTCCAGGATCAGCGCGAGGTGCGAGCGCATCACCCGCGGATGCTCCAGGGCGAGGGTGAGGACCGCGTCGATCGCGCGGGCCAGCCGGGCCGCCGGTGTGGCGTCCGGGGTCAGCTCGGCGAGCGCGCCGGAGAGCGACTGGTGCATCATCCGGTGCGTTGCGGACTGCATCAGCAGCCGTTTCCCGTCGAAGTAGTACGAGAGCAGGCCGCGCGCGAGCCCGGCCCGCTCGGCGATGTCGGTCAGCGTGGTGCCCGCGTATCCGTGCCGGTCGACCAGTTCGACGGTGGCTCGCATGATGCGCCGACGGGAGCGTTGCCGCATCTCCTCATTGACCGAATCCCCGCGAGGTGCCATCGTGTCTGCTCCGAACGTTCGTTGGCTCCGGGCCAATATACTGGCGGAGCCGGTAGTCGCACCGTGAAACCGCGCGCCGGTGGGCGCCGCTCGGGCGCCCGGTACGAAGACGGCCGGCTCCACCAAAACGGGGGTTTGGTGGAGCCGGCGCCATTGTCCGACGGCGGGGGCCGGGGGCCGGCCCGGGTGGCGGTCGACGGTCAGCGGTTGGTCAGGACTTCGGTCCGCGCCGCGCTCGACCCGACCGAGGGGTAATCGTAGTCCGGCACCGGCGCGGGAGCCGACTTCCGCCGCCGGTCGACCAGGGCGCCCACCGCGGCGATCAGCAGGCCGAACAGCGCGACCGCCGCGACGAACACCAGGGCCGGCCGGTAGCCGTCCAGCTGCGCCTGCGGGCTGTCACCGCCGGCACTGCCGGCGGTGATCATCGCGGTCGCGCCGGCCAGGACCACCGCTGTGCCGACCTGGATCGCGGTGTTGACCAGGCCGGAGGCCAGGCCCTGCTCGTCGTCGCCCACGCCGTCGGTGGCGGCGATGTTCACCGAGGGGAAGGCCAGCGCGAAGCCCACGCCGAGCAGCAGCATCGAGGGCAGGACCAGACCCACGTACGAGCTGTGCTCGTCCAGCCGCAGGAACAGCGCGAACGCGCCGACCAGGGCCAGCAGGCCGATCGGCAGCAGCCGGCCGGTGCCGAAGCGGTCCACGATCGGGCCCATGAACGGTGCCGAGAGCGCGATGAAGGCGCCGGCCGGCAGCAGCCCGAGGGCCATCTGCAGCGCCGACCAGCCCAGCAGGTGCTGCAGGTAGAGGGTGACGACGAACTGGAACCCGCCGTACGCGCCGGCCATGGCGAAGGCGATCACGTTGGCCCGGGCGACCGAGCCGTTGCGGAAGATGCCGAGCCGGACCAGTGGGTGGGCGGTGCGGCTCTCGACCAGCAGGAAGGCGGCGGCCAGTGCGGCGACCACGACCAGCGAGCCGACGGTGCGCAGGCTCAGCCAGCCGGCGCCCTGCGCCTCGGTGGCGGTGAACACCAGCAGCAGCACGGTCGCGGTGCCGGTGATCGCGCCCAGCACGTCGTAGCCGCCCTTGGCGCGTTCCTCGGTAGGGCGGGGGAGCAGCCGGACCGCGAAGAACAGGGCGAGCAGCGCGACCGGGACGGGCATCAGGAACGTCCAGCGCCAGCCGACGGAGGTGAGCAGCCCGCTGAGCACCAGGCCGAGCGAGAAGCCGCTGGCGCCGCAGGTGGTGTAGATCGACAGCGCCCGGTTGCGGGCGGGGCCCTCGGCGAAGGTCGTGGTGATGATCGACAGGCCGGCCGGGGCGGTGAAGGCGGCGCTGACGCCCTTGAGGAAGCGGGCGGCGATCAGCAGCCCGCCGTCGTCGACCAGGCCGCCGAGCAGCGAGGCGGCGGCGAAGACGCCCAGGGCGACCAGGAAGACCCGGCGGCGGCCGAGCAGGTCGGCGGCGCGGCCGCCGAGCAGCAGCAGGCCGCCGTAGCCGAGCACGTAGCCGGAGACCACCCATTGCAGGGCGGAGGTGGAGAGGTGCAGCTCGGAGCCGATGGACGGGAGGGCGACGCCGACCATGGAGACGTCCAGGGCGTCCAGGAACATGGCGGCGCAGAGCACGATCAGGGTGCCCCAGAGGCGGGGTGTCCAGCTCAGCCCGCTGGTTGACGGGGCGTCGGGTGACGTGGCGGTCGCGGTGGTCATGGGGAGGACAGTACATGCGCGTGCATTCAATGCAAATGAATAAGATGTGAACACATAATTTTACGGCGCACATGCTAGGGTGGCACCGTGGCTGATCTCGACTCCCCGGCGGAGGCCGGTCTCGTTGCGCAATGGCGCGACCTGCTGGCCCGGCATGCCGCCACGGCCTGCATGCTCGATCGCGAGCTGGGTGACAAGTGCGGGCTGGGCGTGAGCGAGTTCGAGGTGCTGGAGCGCCTGGTGGAGGGGTGCCAGGGCGGCGGCCATGCGCTGCGGGCGCAGGAGCTGGCCCACACCGTCCACCTCAGCCAGAGTGCGCTGTCCCGGGTGATCGCCCGCCTGGAGAAGGGTGGGCTGGTCACCCGGGCGATGTGCGAGAGTGACCGGCGGGCCATCGTGATCACCCTGACCGGGATCGGTCGGGAGCGGTACGAGCAGGCCAGGCCGCTCCATCGTGAGGTGCTCGAACTGACCCTCGGTGCCCCGCTCGGGCCGTTGGACGAGTCGCCGACAAGCTGACCTGCCGGCAAGCCGTCCCGCCGGCAAACTGTCCCTTCGGCAACCTGACTCGGCGTCAATCCGGCGGGCTGGCGGTTGGGTTGGGCCTTTTCGGAGGGGTGAGCCCCTTTTCAGAGGAGCGAGGTCAGCCCCGGCGCGACGGCCAGCAGGACGGCTGCGGCGGGTGCGGCGAGGGCGACGACGGTGAGCCGCAGCCGGTGCGGGACGGACAGTCGCGGGCGGCCCGCGAGCAGCCGGTCCACTCGTCGCGGGGACTGCGCCAGACCGGGCGGGCAGGAGCCGAACACCCCGCGGTCCAGGTTGAGTTCGGCCAGTGCGAGGGCAGTGGTGTGCCGGCCGTGCCGGCGCGCGGCCCGGTCGTCGGCCGCCAGCTCCACCAGCTCCTCCACCTGGGCCCGGAAGGCGCTGAACACGCCGACCCCGGGGAAGCCGGAGGCGAGCGCCTGGGCGCACTGCTGGAGCCAGTGGTGCCGGGCCCGGACGTGCCCGCGCTCATGGCTCAGGACAGCGGCCAACTCCCGGTCGGTCAGCTGCTGGAGGGCGCCGGTGGTGACCACCAGGCGGGAGTCCGGGCCGGGCAGCGACCACGCCTCCGGGCGGATGTTCTCCAACACCACCAGCCGCTCCCGGCGGCTGCGGGCGGCCGCGATGGCCTCCGGCAATTCCGGTGCCCGGACCGTCAGTTGAGCATGCCGGTGGTCGCGGAGCGCCTTCGCGGAACGGACCTCGCGGGTGAGCGCCAGCACCGTCTGCAGGCCGCCCGCCGCCAGCACCGCGGCGCACAGCCGGCCCCAGCCCTCGGCGTCCTGGAGGCCGTACGCGGCCTCGACGCCGTGCGGGGCGCCCGAGAACACCAGGGCGCGCAGTTCGGGCAGCGCGGCGGAGGCGGCCAGCAGCAGGCCCAGGACGCAGCACAGCAGCACGGCCACCACCAGGCACTGCCATGCCAGCAGCGCCAGCACCGGTTCGCGCTCCGCCCAGCGGGCCCGGGCCAGCAGCCGGGGCGCGACGGTCGAGAGCAGCAGTCCGAGCAGCAGCAGGCCGATCAGGGCAGTCATCGCATGGGCTCCCCGAGTACGCACGGAACGCGACAACGCGCTCCCTGCCAACCTATGCGCTGATGACCTCCGGAGGAACGGCTTTCGACCGGCCAGTGACCAACGCCACGTCAGGGATGGGGTCTTGGATCGATCGGGGCTCACATGGTCAGGAGCATGGCGAACATGCCGATGCCCATGGTGAGTCGGCAGGCCCGGGGCAGCCCGGCGGTGCCGAGTGCCAGGGTCCCGGAGGGGGTGTGCAGGAGCCGGGTGCCGGCCCACAGGGAGTAGGCGCCGAAGTAGAGCAGGAGGGAGCCGGTCAGCAGCGGCGTGCCCGCGTCGGCGGCGTGGTGGTGATGGCCGGGGGTGGCGGTCATCGCGAGCGCCATGTACGTCATGGCGAGCGCGCCGATCGCGTGGTGCAGCCGGTGTGCCCGGCGGGCCGGGGCGCGTACGGCGGCGAGCAGGAAGGCGGCGGCGGGGAGGCCGAACACCCAGGCCCAGACAGTGGCCGGGACGGCGCCGCCGGTCACGGCCATGGCGGCCATGCCGAGCCCCATCAGGGCCTCGGCGGCGTCGGACTCCCGGGCGAGCAGGCGCCGGGCGCCGAAGTGGTGAGTGGTGCCGGCGGCGCAGGGGGAGTGGCGCAGCCGGGTGAGGCAGTAGGCCCCGGCGGTGGCGGTGAGGAGCGCGAGCAGCCAGCTGATCAGCGAGGGTCCGTGCAACGGCGGCCTCCCGGGGCGGCGGGGGCGGGCGGCCGGCGGTGATGTGGCGGGGGCGGCGAACAGATGACAGATGACAGCGAACAGATAACGGATAACAGATAACGTCATCTGTTATCTGTTCGCCGGCATCTGTCTCCCGCCCCTGCTCCTCGCCCGCGGCCCGCCACACCATCGCCCGCCGACCGCGGTCTGGACGGTCGTCCTGTCCACGATCACCGCTGTGGCCGGGGCGCGGGCAGGGCGCGCACCGGGGCGCACAGTGGTGCTCCCCGGTGTGCGGCCACTGGGCACACGCTCCGCCGCCCCGGCCGGCGCTCAGCCCGCGAGCCGCCCCGAGGCGACGACCCGACTGAGGAACCGTCGCGTCCGCTCCTCCCGCGGATCGCCGAACACCTGCTCCGGCGGCCCCTGTTCGAGCACCACCCCGTCGTCCAGGAAGCAGACCTGGTCGGCCACCTCGCGCGCGAACCCCATCTCGTGGGTGGACAGGACCATCGTCATCCCCTGCTCCTTGAGGTCGCGCACCACCGAGAGCACCTCCCCGACCAGGACCGGGTCGAGCGCCGCGGTGATCTCGTCGAGCAGCAGCAGCCGGGGCCCGGTGGCCAGCGCCCGCACGATGGCGACGCGCTGCTGCTGTCCGCCGGAGAGCCGGTCCGGGTACTCCTTCGCCTTGGCCGCCAGCCCGAGCCGGTCGAGCAGTCCCAGCGCCTCCGCCTCCGCCTCGGCCCGCCCCCGTCCGTGCACCCGGCGCGGGGCGAGCGTGATGTTCTCCAGCACGGTCAGGTGCGGGAACAGGTTGTAGGACTGGAACACCACGCCGATCCGGCGGCGGACGGCGTCCTGGTCCGCGCGCGGGTCGGTGATCTCCTCCCCGTCCAGGAAGACCGCCCCGTCGTCGATCCCCTCCAGCAGGTTGACGCACCGCATCAGCGTGGACTTGCCGGAGCCGGACGCCCCGATCAGCGCCGTCACCGAGTGTTCGGGCACGGCGAACCCCACGTCGCGCAGCACCACCTGGCCGCCGAAGGTCTTGCGCACGGACTCCAGCCGGAGCACGTCCCCGCTCACACCGCACCTCCCTGGAACTGCCGACGGTTCGTCCGGGCGGTCAGCCAGTCGGCGAACCGCGTCAGCGGAATGGTCAGCACGATGAACACCAGCCCCGCCACCAGGTACGGCGTGAAGTTGAACGACCGGGCCGCGATGATCTTGGCCGCGTACACCGCGTCGATCGCCCCGCCGATCGAGACCAGCCCGGTGTCCTTCTGCAGGCTGACCAGGTTGTTCAGCAGCGGCGGCACCACCCGCCGCACGGCCTGCGGGAGCACCACGTACCGCATCGCCTGCGCGTTGGTGAGCCCGAGCGACCGGGCCGCGGCCCGCTGGCTGGGGTGCACCGACTCGATGCCGGAGCGGAAGACCTCCGACACGTAGGCGGAGTACGTCAGCACCAGCGCCGCCCCGCCGAGCACCAGCGGATCGGTGGTCACCCCGCTGAGCCGCAGCGCCGGCACCCCGGTGATCATCACTAGCAGGCAGATGATCATCGGCAGCCCGAGGAAGAAGTCCACGTATGCGGTGGCCAGCAGCCGCACCGGGAGGAACACCGGCCCGCGCAGCGTCCGCAGCACCGCGAGCAGCAGGCCGAACACCAGGATCAGTGCGCCGCAGCCGAGCATCAGTTCCAGGTTGAGCCGCAGCCCCGTCAGCACCTCGGGCAGCGCCTGGCGGGCGTAGTCGGCGTTGAAGAAGGTCTTCCGAGTCACCTCCCAGCCGGGGGAGTTGACGACCAGCAGGTAGAGCGCGACCGCCATCGCCAGGGTCGACCCGGCGGCCGTCAGCGCCGACCGGCGGGCCCGGCCGCGCCGGTACGCCTCGTGTGCCAGCCGTCGTTCGGAGGGGCGGTAGCCGTCGTCGTCCCCCTTGCCCCCGCCGCCGTCGCGGCCCCTCCCGTCGCGACCCTTCCCGTCGAGGTCATCCCCGTCGAGGCCCTTCCCGGCGCGGATCTTCCCGCCCCGGCCCGTGGCGACCGACGCCGGACCGGCCGCCACCGCGTCGCCGCTCACTTGAGCACCGGTGCCGAGACGGCGTCGGAGAGCCACTGCTTCTCCAGCTTCGCGAGCGTGCCGTCGGAGCGCAGCGCGTCCACCGCCTGCGACACGCAGCCGGTCAGCTTCGAGCCCTTGTCCAGCACCAGACCGAACTGCTCGCTCTTCGACGCCCCCTCGAACTGGCCGACCACCTGCGCCTCGGGCACCTCGGCGCCGGTGATGTAGAAGGCCGTCGGCAGGTCCACCACGAGCGCCTCGACCTGGCCGTTCTTCAGCGCGGCCTTCGCGAGGTCGTTGGAGTCGAACACGGCCGGCTGGACGCTCGGCTTGATGGTGTTGGTGATGGTGTCCAGGCTGGTGGTGCCGACCTGCGCGCCCAGCTTGGCGCCCTTCAGGTCGGCGATGCTCTTCGCGCCCGCCGCCTTGGAGTTCTTCAACGCGATGACGGCCTGGCGCACGTCGTAGTAGCCGGAGGAGAAGTCGACGGCCTGCTTGCGCTCGTCACTGATGGACACCTGGTTGATGTCGAAGTCGAAGTCCTTGGCCCCCGGCGAGGTGGCCTTGCCGAACGGCGCGACCACCCAGCTGACCTTCTCCTTGGGGTAGCCCAGCTTCTCCGCCACCGCGAAGGCCACGGCGGACTCGAACCCCTTGCCGTTCTCCGGCTTGTCCTCGGTGAACCACGGGTCGTAGGCGGGCTTGTCGGTGCCGACGGTCAGCGTCCCCGCCGTCCGGGTCGCCAGCGCTCCCGGCGCGCAGCCCGCGGCGCTACCGGCCGCACCCGAGGAGCCCGAGGCGGCGGCCCCGTCGGACTTGGCGTCCTGCGGCGCGCACGCGGTCAGCGCGGCGGCCGCGGCGAGCAGCGCGGCGAGGGGCAGAGCGGCGGACGGCTTGCGGATGGTCATGGCAGGGCTCCAGTGAGGAAGGGCAGGGCGGGACAGGGGAGGCGACGGGGCGGGCCGGGGCCGGCCGCGGGCCCGGCGGGTCACTTCCCCCCGGTGGCGGCGCCGGAACACACACGGCATGGTCGGCGTACGGGCCCGCGTCCGCGGTGCCCTCCGAGCCGGATCAGCGACAGCGGCGGCAGAGGCCGCGCACGCGACAGCAGGCGTGACAACGAGAGGGCACCCGGAGCAGGCCGATGTGGCACTCGGTCACCGTGATCGCCGCCGGGAGCATGGCGGGAGGTTCGCATTCCGACGGTGCATCTGTCCAGAACATCCAGATCCCTGTCCACATGGCGGACGCCCGGCCGGCGGGCCCGCGCCCCGGGGCCCCGCCCGGGCCTCGGCGGAGCCACGCCGGAGCTTTGTCGGTCGCGACCCCCTTGAACAGGAGAACCTTTCGTACTTATGGTGTCTCCGTTGAAATAACTCCTGTCGAAGTGAGTCCCCGATGCAGAATCTTTCGCCAAGGCTCGCTGCGGCGGCCGAGGCCCCGGTCTCGACCCTCGCCGGCCACCCGGCCTGGCTGCGCCTGAAGGAGGCCGTCGAGACGCTGCGCCCGCTGCAGTCCAAGGACGGCTCGATCGACCTGTCCGCCGTCCAGCGGCACACCGTCGACCCGCTGGTGGCCACCGTCCGCGGCGCCGTCGAGGAGCTCGCCCCGCTGTTCCCGCACGACGCCGCCTACCTGGCCGCCGTCGACGCGGACCTGGCCAAGTGGGCCGACACCGGCTACCGGGAGCCCGACTTCCTGGACTCGCTGCTCGCCTTCCACCCCGCCGACCAGCGCGAGGACGGCCTGGAGCACCTCGTCGTCTTCCCGATGTACACGCAGAACGGCAACCCGGACCGCAACCTGGAAGCCGTCCTGCTGAGCGTCGTGTGGCCCGACTGGCTGGCCGAGCTGGAGCGGACCCGCTTCGACAACCCGATGTTCGTGCCGATCACCTTCACCGACTTCACGGCCGGCTACGACACCAACTCCGCCGTCCTCTTCCCCGAGACGGTCGCCGTGCGCAAGGCGCCGGAACGTTTCACCTGGGGCGGCATCTTCTGCGACCGCGAGGCCGCCCGCTTCCGCGCCGTCACCACCAGCGCCGTCCAGCAGCTCGGCCTGGAGATCCCGGCCGACGCCGAGGGCCTGCTCAAGGACCAGGACCGCGCGCAGGAGACCTTCGTCCTGTGGGACCTCGTCCACGACCGCACCCACAGCCACGGCGACCTGCCGTTCGACCCCTTCATGATCAAGCAGCGCAGCCCGTTCTGGATGTACGGCCTGGAAGAGCTCCGCTGCGACCTCACCACCTTCAAGGAGGCGGTGAAACTGGAGGCCGAGGGCAACGCGCACGCCCGCGACGTCCAGTACGCGGTCCTCTTCGACCGCCTGTTCCGCTTCCCGGTCAGCGGCGACCGCGTCCGCAACTACGACGGCATGGGCGGCCAGCTGCTCTTCGCCTACCTGCACAAGCACGACGCGCTGCGCTGGCGCGACAACCGCCTCAGCATCGACTGGGACCGGGCCCCGCAGGTCACCAACGCGCTCTGCGCCGAGATCGAGACCCTCTACCGCGACGGCATCGACCGGCCCAAGCCGGCCCACTGGATCGCCGCCTACGAGCTGGTCTCCCGCTACCTCACCCCGCACCCCGCCTCCACCTGGGCGAAGGGCTCCGACGCGCTGCCGCTCGACATCACCGACGGCAAGGCCCTCAACAAGGCGCTGTGCGACGCGGTGCTCCCGGACGAGTTCCCGCTGAGCATGTTCTACGAGGCCCTGTCCAAGAAGCTCGGCGGCGTCATCGCCGCCACCGCCGGCATCACCGGCACCGGTATCCAGGGAGCCGCCGCGTGACCACGACCACCAAGTCCCCGCTGGCCGGCAAGGTCATCGCCGTCGCCGGAGCCAGCGGCCCGGCCGGCCAGGCGGTGCTGCGCCGCCTCACCGCCGACGGCGCCACCGTGATCGGTGCCGACATCGACGCCCAGCGACTCGACTCCGCGCTGGACGCCACCCGCATCGCCGTGCGCGGGGCCAAGGTCAGCGGACAGGTGATCGACCTGCTCGACCCGCAGGAGGTCCACGACTGGGCCGACCACCTGGAGGCCGAGCACGGCCACGTCGACGGTCTGTTCCACCTGGTCGGCGGCTGGCGCGGCAGCAAGACCTTCTTCGACACCCGCCTGGACGACTGGGACTTCCTGCACGACACCGTCGTGCGCACCCTCCAGCACACCTCGCTGGCCTTCCAGCCCGCCCTGGTCCGCAGCTCCGCCGGCCGCTACGCGATGATCTCCGCCGCCGCGGCCCACAAGCCCACCGCCGGCGGCGCCGCCTACGCGGCCGCCAAGGCCGCCACGGAGGCCTGGACCCTCGCCATGGCCGACTCCTTCAAGAAGGAGACCACCGCCCCCGACGGCGAGCCCACCGCGGCGGCTGCCATCCTGGTCATCAAGGCGCTGGTCAGCCCCGAAATGCGGGCCGAGAAGCCGGAGGCGAAGTTCGCCGGCTTCACCGACACCGCCGACCTCGCCGGACACCTGGCGGGCCTCTGGGACCGCCCCGCAGCAGAACTGAACGGACAGCACCTGTGGCTGACAGCCCGATGACCGACCTCACCCGTACGGACGCGGTACGGCGGCACGACCCCGCCGTCCGCGGCTTCGCCAGCGACAACTACGCCGGCGTGCACCCGGAGATCCTCGCCGCGATAGCCCTCGCCAACGGCGGCCACCAGATCGCCTACGGCGAGGATGACTACACGGCCCACCTCCAGGACGTCTTCCGCCGACACTTCGGCGACAAGGCCGAGGCCTACCCCGTCTTCAACGGCACCGGCGCCAACGTGGTTGCCCTCCAGGCGCTGCTCCCGCGCTGGGGCGCCGTGGTCGCCGCCGAATCCGCCCACATCAACGTGGACGAGGGCGGCGCCCCGGAGAAGATGGGCGGCATCAAGCTGCTCACCGTCCCCACCCCGGACGGCAAGCTCACCCCCGAGCTGCTCGACAAGCAGGCCTGGGGCTTCGGTGACGAGCACCGAGCGCAGCCGCTCGCGGTCTCCATCACCCAGAGCACCGAGCTCGGCACCCTCTACACCGCCGACGAGATCCGCGCGATCACCGAGCACGCCCACCAGCTCGGCATGCTCGTCCACGTCGACGGCTCCCGCCTGGCCAACGCCGCCGCGGCGCTCGGCCTGCCGCTGCGCGCCTTCACCACGGACGTGGGCGTCGACGTGCTGTCCTTCGGCGGCACGAAGAACGGCCTGCTGCTCGGCGAGGTCGTAGTGGTGCTCAACCCCGAGCGGGTGCGGAACATCAAGTTCCTGCGCAAGACCTCGATGCAGCTCGCCTCGAAGATGCGCTTCCTCTCCGTCCAGTTCGAGGCGCTGCTCTCCGGCGACCTCTATCTGCGCAATGCCGGGCACGCCAATGCGATGGCCAGCCGGCTGGAGGCGGCCGTCCGTGGGATCGACGGCGTCGAGATCGTGCGCCCGGTCCAGGCGAACGCGGTGTTCGCGATCCTCCCGCGCGAGGTGAGCGAGCGGCTGCAGAAGCACTACCGCTTCTACTTCTGGAACGAGCACACCGGCGAGGTGCGCTGGATGTGTTCGTACGACACCACGGAGGCCGACATCGACGGCTTCGTGGCGGCCATCGTCGAGGAGATGGGCCGCGTCTGACGACGCCTGAACATCGGATCGCCCCTGCCCGGGACCCCGGGCGGGGGCGATTTGCATGTGGCGGGCCTGTCCCCGTACAGTTCCGGAGTCGCCGCGAGAGAGCGGGGGCAAGCGGAAAGCGAATTCCGATGAATGAAACTCCGGAAAACGGAGCGGAAAACATCTGATAAGCTTGAAACACGAAAGAACGAAGCGCCCGGAGGGCCCGCTGGAAGGCGGTCCGAAGGAAGTGTCCGTTCCTTGAGAACTCAACAGCGTGCCAAAAGTCAACGCCAGATATGTTGACATCCCCGGCCTCAGATTCTTCTGGGGT
>NZ_LJJF01000001.1:6312500-6802500 GCF_001625365.1 Streptomyces sp. MJM8645
CGCGGGAGCGGAGTGAAATAGTACCTGAAACCGTGTGCCTACAAGCCGTGGGAGCGTCGTTCATCAGCTTGCTGGTGGGCCGTGACTGCGTGCCTTTTGAAGAATGAGCCTGCGAGTTTGCGGTGTGTAGCGAGGTTAACCCGTGTGGGGTAGCCGTAGCGAAAGCGAGTCCGAATAGGGCGTTTGAGTTGCATGCCCAAGACCCGAAGCGGAGTGATCTAGCCATGGGCAGGTTGAAGCGCGGGTAAGACCGTGTGGAGGACCGAACCCACCAGGGTTGAAAACCTGGGGGATGACCTGTGGTTAGGGGTGAAAGGCCAATCAAACTCCGTGATAGCTGGTTCTCCCCGAAATGCATTTAGGTGCAGCGTCACGTGTTTCTTGCCGGAGGTAGAGCACTGGATAGGCGATGGGCCTTACCGGGTTACTGACCTTAGCCAAACTCCGAATGCCGGTAAGTGAGAGCGTGGCAGTGAGACTGTGGGGGATAAGCTCCATGGTCGAGAGGGAAACAGCCCAGAACACCGACTAAGGTCCCTAAGCGTGTGCTAAGTGGGAAAGGATGTGGAGTCGCAGAGACAACCAGGAGGTTGGCTTAGAAGCAGCCACCCTTGAAAGAGTGCGTAATAGCTCACTGGTCAAGTGATTCCGCGCCGACAATGTAGCGGGGCTCAAGCACATCACCGAAGTCGTGTCATTGCAGCATATAGGGCCAACGCCTGCTGTGATGGGTAGGGGAGCGTCGTGTGCCGGGTGAAGCGGCGGTGGAAACCAGTCGTGGACGGTATACGAGTGAGAATGCAGGCATGAGTAGCGATACAAGAGTGGGAAACTCTTGCGCCGATTGACCAAGGGTTCCTGGGTCAAGCTGATCTGCCCAGGGTAAGTCGGGACCTAAGGCGAGGCCGACAGGCGTAGTCGATGGACAACGGGTTGATATTCCCGTACCCGCTTTGAAGCGCCAACGCTGAACCAGGTGATGCTAAGGCCGTGAAGCCGGCCCGGAGTCTTCGGACAAAGGGACGTGGTGGAGCCGCTGAACCAAGTCTGTAGTAGGTGAGCGATGGGGTGACGCAGGAAGGTAGTCCAGCCCGGGCGGTGGTTGTCCCGGGGTAAGGGTGTAGGCCGAGTGATAGGCAAATCCGTCACTCATTAAGGCTGAGACCTGATGCCGAGCCGATTGTGGTGAAGTGGATGATCCTATGCTGTCGAGAAAAGCCTCTAGCGAGTTTCATGGCGGCCCGTACCCCAAACCGACTCAGGTGGTCAGGTAGAGAATACCGAGGCGTTCGGGTGAACTATGGTTAAGGAACTCGGCAAAATGCCCCCGTAACTTCGGGAGAAGGGGGGCCATTCCTGGTGACGGCACTTGCTGTCAGAGCTGGGGGTGGCCGCAGAGACCAGCGAGAAGCGACTGTTTACTAAAAACACAGGTCCGTGCGAAGCCGTAAGGCGATGTATACGGACTGACGCCTGCCCGGTGCTGGAACGTTAAGGGGACCGGTTAGCTTGGATTCGTCCAGGCGAAGCTGAGAACTTAAGCGCCAGTAAACGGCGGTGGTAACTATAACCATCCTAAGGTAGCGAAATTCCTTGTCGGGTAAGTTCCGACCTGCACGAATGGCGTAACGACTTCTCGACTGTCTCAACCATAGGCCCGGTGAAATTGCATTACGAGTAAAGATGCTCGTTTCGCGCAGCAGGACGGAAAGACCCCGGGACCTTTACTATAGCTTGATATTGGTGTTCGGTTCGGCTTGTGTAGGATAGGTGGGAGACTTTGAAGCAGCAACGCCAGTTGTTGTGGAGTCGTCGTTGAAATACCACTCTGGTCGTGCTGGATGTCTAACCTGGGTCCGTGATCCGGATCAGGGACAGTGTCTGGTGGGTAGTTTAACTGGGGCGGTTGCCTCCTAAAGAGTAACGGAGGCGCCCAAAGGTTCCCTCAGCCTGGTTGGCAATCAGGTGTTGAGTGTAAGTGCACAAGGGAGCTTGACTGTGAGACTGACGGGTCGAGCAGGTACGAAAGTAGGGACTAGTGATCCGGCGGTGGCTTGTGGAAGCGCCGTCGCTCAACGGATAAAAGGTACCCCGGGGATAACAGGCTGATCTTCCCCAAGAGTCCATATCGACGGGATGGTTTGGCACCTCGATGTCGGCTCGTCGCATCCTGGGGCTGGAGTAGGTCCCAAGGGTTGGGCTGTTCGCCCATTAAAGCGGTACGCGAGCTGGGTTTAGAACGTCGTGAGACAGTTCGGTCCCTATCCGCTGTGCGCGTAGGAGTGTTGAGAAGGGCTGTCCCTAGTACGAGAGGACCGGGACGGACGAACCTCTGGTGTGCCAGTTGTCCTGCCAAGGGCATGGCTGGTTGGCTACGTTCGGGAGGGATAACCGCTGAAAGCATCTAAGCGGGAAGCCTGCTTCGAGATGAGCACTCCCACCTCCTTGAGAGGGTAAGGCTCCCAGTAGACGACTGGGTTGATAGGCCGGATATGGAAGCCCTGTGAGGGGTGGAGTTGACCGGTACTAATAGGCCGAGGGCTTGTCCTCAGTTGCTCGCGTCCACTGTGTTGTTCTGAAACAACGACCCCAACCCGTTTGGCTACGGGGTTGGTGCGGTTGACAGTTTCATAGTGTTTCGGTGGTCATAGCGTGAGGGAAACGCCCGGTTACATTCCGAACCCGGAAGCTAAGCCTTACAGCGCCGATGGTACTGCAGGGGGGACCCTGTGGGAGAGTAGGACGCCGCCGAACAATCATTCACAGAGAACCCCCATCCGGGAAACCGGCTGGGGGTTCTCTGCGTTGTGATTCATTCGTCCTGGAGTTCTTCGTCCTCTTCCCACCGCCGCGATTGTGCCTGGGCCGACGCCCGGCCATCGGGTTGAGGCGGTACCGCCGCCGTTCCCCACGCCGGTCGGGTCAGCCAGGCGTCCCTGTCGTGGGTGAGCCGGGCGATGCCCGTCCCGTCCGGCCGCATGGTGTAGAGGTCGGCCCCGGAGCCGGCGGGGTCCTGGGCGAAGACGATGGACTTGCCGTCGGGCGCGTAGGCGGCGGCGCCGTAGAAGACGTCGGACGGGGCGGGGGTCAGCGCGCCGATGGCGGTGCCGTCGGGGTGGACGGTGTAGATGCCGCCGCCGGGGGCGTCGGCGCGGCCGGCCGGGTAGGTGGTGAAGAGGATCTGGGTGCCGTCGGGGGACCAGTTGGCGCGGTCTCCGGCGCGCAGTTCCCAGGGGGTGAGTTGCCGGAGCCCGGTGCCGTCCGCGGCGACGACGTAGATGGCGCGGCTGTTGGCGGGCTGACCGGTGGCGTTGGTGCGGTACTCGAAGGTGAGTTGCTTGCCGTCGGGGGACCAACTGGGGTTGCTGACCTGCCCGGAGTACGGCTTGTCGTTGGTGAGGAAGGTGAGCCGCTGGACGTCGGTGCCGTCGGGGCTCATCAGGTAGAGGTCCGAGTACTGGACCTGGTATTTGTCGGCCGGGTCGAGGGCGCCCCAGGAGCGGCTGAAGGCGAGTTGCTTGCCGTCGGGCGAGTAGGCGGGGGCGCGTTCGTCCTCGTTGGCGCAGTCGGCGGTGCCGGTCTCGCAGAGCTGGCCGATCTGCTGGGCTCCGTCGCCGGTGGTGGAGACCGTCCAGAGGCGGGCGGCGCCGCTCCGTGGGTCGGTCCGGTCGAAGGCGATCGTGCTGCCGTCCGGGGACCAGTCGGGGCGGTCGTCGCGGGTGCGATCGGGCGGCTGGGTGACCTGGTGCCAGTTGGTGCCGTCGGGTGCGAGGGTCACGATGGCGCTGGTGGTGCGGGCGGCGTCGAGGAATTCCCCGCCGACGATCAGGCCGTTGTGCGCGGGGGCCGCAGGCGTTCCGGCGGCGGCACCGATTACGCCGGGGCTCGCGGCGGCGGTCGGCGACTCGGGTGCGGTGGAGGGGGCGTCCGCCTGGATCTCGGACAGGGGGATCTCACCGGGTTCGGCGCCGCACCCGGTGAGCAGGGTGCTCAGCAGCAGAAGGCCCGCACCGGCGCTGGCGCGGGTGCGGGCCTTGGGTGACCTGGGGGACTGCCGTGTGCGGGTCATCCGTGTCATATCCGCTCCGACCTTTCCGACCTCTCCGGCGTTCGCTCCGTCTCCGATGCAGGACGAAGGCCCCTCAAGGGGGCTGTCACTGTGTCAGACGGGGAGCGTCGGCGACCGGGCGACACGCGACGCCTCGCGTTCGGTCGATCACACGGAGTAGAAGGTCTCGCGGAGTGGCGGTGCGGAGCGGCGGTGCAGGGTGGCGGTGCGGGGCGGACCAGGGACGGGGCTGGTCAGCCCGTCAGCCCGTCAGCCCCGGGCGGCGCGGCGTTCGGCCTTGGCGAGAGCCTCCGCCTCGTCCTCGGCCTCGGCGACCTCCAGGGTGGGCGCGGTGCCGTCGAGGTGGGTGGGCAGCCACCAGGTGTCGTCCGGGCCGGAGGGCTTGCCGGGATACTCGCGCTGGGCCTGGTCGAGCATCTCGCTCATGGCCGCGCGCAGCCGTCTGGTGACCATGACGGGCTTGTCGTCCGGGCCGAGGTGAATCGGTTCGCCGATCATGATGGTGACGGGGACGTGGCGCTTGGTCAGGGTCTTCGGGCGGCCCTTGGTCCAGAGCTGCTGGGTGCCCCAGAGGATGACGGGCAGCAGCGGGGTGCCGGAGTCGGCGGCCATCCGGGCGGCGCCGGTCTTGAACTTCTTCAGCATGAACGAGCGGCTGATGGTCGCCTCGGGGAACACCCCGACGACCTCGCCGGCCTTGAGGGCGCGCACGGCGGCCTCGTACGCGGGCTGCCCGTCGGTGCGGTCGACCGGGATGTGCTTCATGCCGCGCATCAGCGGGCCGGAGATCCGGTGCTTGAAGACGTCGTCCTTGGCCATGAAGCGGGTCTTGCGCTTGCCGCCGCGGTAGGCGCCGAGGCCGGCGAAGAGGAAGTCCAGGTAGCTGATGTGGTTGCTGACCAGTACGGCTCCGCCCCTGGCGGGGATGTTCTCGGCGCCTACGATCTTGATCCGCACGTCGAGCGCACGGAAGGCGGTGAGTGCGGCGCCGATCACCGGCGGGTACACGAACTCTGCCACGGTCAGTCCTGACTTCCACGGGCCGGAGCCCGGTACGGCGGGTACCCGCGTCGCTGAGTGGGGGCCGACCGGAGCGCGGCACGCCGCGGCGGTCACGGGTGATTCACGGAGATGATCCCCCGAACGAGTGCCTGCTGTCACCTGAGCCGTGCGGTCAAGCGGATATTCGCGGTGTGATCTCCGTGATGAGTTCGGGTGGGAACTTTTCCCTCCCCGGCGGCCTGGAGGCCCGGTCCGTCCCGAAGGCCCAGGGGGCCCAGGGTTGCGGTCAGGCTCCGGCGCCGAGGCGCCCCTGGGCGCGCCGGACGAGGGGGTAGATCTCGCGGCCGAGGCAGTAGCCGAACGCGGCGTTGAGGAAGGCCGCGGCCAGGGCGACGGCCGTGGCGAGTAGGCCGAGCCAGGCCACCCCGGTGAGGAAGCCGAGGGCGCCGACGGCGGCGAACACCAGGCCGACTCCCTGCGCGAAGCGGGGCGGCCGCTCGTCCTCGGTCTCGGAGGGCGGGGTCAGCCGGGGGAGGAGGAAGGCCTGGTAGAGCCAGCCGTAGGGGGAGAGCCGCAGGCCGCCGAACGCTCCGAGTGCGAAGACGAGGGCCTGGACGGCCAGCAGCACGTCGCTGCCGGTGATGAGGGCGGCGGCCAGGACGACCGAGGTGAGCGCGGCGGCGAAGCGGGGACCGCGAGGGTCGATCTGCACGAGGGCTCCGGGAGGGTCGCGACGGGCGGCGGCGGGGCGCGTCAGCGACAGCGGGTGGTGGTGGCCCGGCCCAGGTCGACGACGCGGCGGGAGGTCAGCAACGGCGGTGCGGTGCGGTCGGATTCCACCCGGCGATCGTACGCGGGCCCGGCCCGGTGGTCGACCTCCCTTTCGGGGCCCGGGGCCGCTGCCGCAGACTGGGGGATGGCCGGGTTGGTGGTGTGCGTCGTCGTGCCGGCGCCGGCGACCGCCTCCTGGCTGCTACGGGTACGGCGCGATGGGAGGCTGAGGGTGCGCACCAACGGCGGGGCGGTACGGCTGTCGGAGGCGGAGTTGGGCGGGGCGCTCGGCGAGCGGGCGACGCTGGTTCAGTTCTCGACGGCGTTCTGTCAGCCGTGCCGGGCCACCCGCCGGGTGCTCGCGGAGGTGGCCGGCATGGTCGACGGGGTGGCGCACGTCGAGGTGGACGCCGAGGAGCGGCTGGAGCTGGTCCGCCGGCTGGAGATCCTGCGCACGCCGACCGTCCTGGTGCTGGACGGGGGTGGCCGGGTGGTGCGTAGGGCGGCCGGACTGCCGCGCAAGGTGGACGTGATCGCGGCGCTCGGCGAGACGGTGTGAGCCGGGGCCCCGGCGGTCCTGTGGCGGATATGTAGCCCGATCAGGTGGTGTCGGGGTTGCCCTGGGGCAGGATGGGCGCAGACGGAAGTGCAGCCGCCCGGCCTAAGCTACTGGCCAGTAGTGACCACTGGACTACTGCCGAGTATGCTGCCAGGAAGTTCCGGACCGGCACGGGAAATCGCTGCCCGGAGCGGGTGCGCACCGTGTTCGCGCCCCGCTTGCACAGCCGCAGCCGCCGGACGAGACCAGTACAGGAGACAGGCCGTGAGCTTGAGGATCGTTGTCTGTGTGAAGTACGTGCCGGACGCGACGGGTGACCGTCGGTTCGCGGACGATCACACCACCGACCGGGAGGGTGTGGACGGCCTTCTGTCGGAGCTCGACGAGTACGGCGTGGAGCAGGCGCTGCGGATCGCGGCGGCGAACGAGGGCGCCGAGGTCACGGTGCTGACGGTCGGGCCGGACGACGCGAAGGACGCGCTGCGCAAGGCGCTGTCGATGGGTGCGGACAAGGCCGTGCACGTGAACGACGAGGACATCCACGGTTCGGATGTGATCGGGACGTCGGCGGTGCTGGCGAAGGCGCTGGAGAAGACCGGGTTCGACCTGGTGATCGGCGGGATGGCGTCGACGGACGGTTCGATGGGCGTGCTGCCGGCGCTGCTGGCGGAGCGGCTGGGCGTGGCGCAGGTGACGCTGCTGTCCGAGGTGTCGGTCGAGGGCGGTGTGGTGCGGGGCCGTCGTGACGGTGACGCGGCGACCGAGCTGGTCGAGGCGGCGCTGCCGGCGGTGGTGTCGGTGACGGACCAGTCGGGTGAGGCCCGGTACCCGTCGTTCAAGGGGATCATGGCGGCGAAGAAGAAGCCGGTCCAGTCGCTGGACCTGGACGATCTGGGCATCGAGGCCGACGAGGTCGGGCTGGCGGGTGCGTGGACGGCGGTGGAGTCGGTGGCGGCGCGTCCGGCGCGGACCGCGGGCACGGTCGTCAAGGACGAGGGCGAGGGCGGCAAGCAGCTCGCCGGCTTCCTCGCCGACCAGAAGTTCATCTAGTCCCCCCGTTTGCGCATCCAACGATCGATCAGGAGCAACGAATCATGGCTGAGATCCTGGTTCTGGTGGACCACGCCGACGGTGTGGTCCGCAAGCCGGCCCTCGAACTGCTGACCCTGGCCCGCCGGATCGGCGAGCCGTCCGCGGTCGTGCTGGGCGCCGGCGCCGCCGCCGCCGGCATCGCGGCCAAGGCCGCCGAGTACGGCGCGGCCAAGGTGTACGTCGCCGAGGGCGCCGAGTTCACCGACCAGCTGGTCGTCCCGAAGGTGGACGCCCTCACCCAGATCGCCAAGGCCGGCGACGCCGCCGCCGTCCTGGTCACCTCCTCCGGCGAGGGCAAGGAGATCGCCGCCCGCGTCGCACTGCGCCTGGGCTCCGGCATCATCACCGACGCCATCGACCTGGAGGCCGGTGACGGCGGCCCGGTCGCCACCCAGTCGGTGTTCGCCGCGTCCTTCCAGGTGAAGTCGAAGGTGACGAAGGGCGTGCCGGTGATCACGGTCAAGCCGAACGCGGTGGCCCCCGAGGCCGTTGCGGGCGCGGGTGCGGTGGAGAACGTGGCGGTGGAGTTCACCGGCAACGCGGCCAAGGTCACCTCGCGCACCCCGCGGGTCTCGACCGGCCGCCCGGAGCTGACCGAGGCCGCGATCGTGGTCTCGGGCGGCCGTGGCGTCGGCGAGGCGGCCGGCTTCGGCGTCGTCGAGGAGCTCGCGGACGCGCTGGGCGCGGCCGTCGGTGCCTCGCGTGCCGCCGTCGACGCGGGCTGGTACCCGCACAGCAACCAGGTCGGCCAGACCGGCAAGCAGGTCTCGCCGCAGCTGTACATCGCGGCCGGCATCTCCGGCGCGATCCAGCACCGGGCGGGCATGCAGACCTCGAAGACCATCGTGGCCGTCAACAAGGACCCGGAGGCCCCGATCTTCGAGCTGGTCGACTACGGCGTGGTCGGCGACCTGTTCGCCGTGCTGCCGCAGCTGACCGCCGAGGTGAAGTCCCGCAAGGGCTGATCCCCGCGCACGACAGTGGGAGGGCGTGGCGCCGGGTACCCGGCGCCACGCCCTCCGGCGTTTCCGGCACAGGCAGGCCCGGGCCGGTACAGGCCAGGCGCGCGGCGGCCAGTGACCGCCGCGGACGGACGCTCCGGGTGCGGCCCGTAGAGTCGGCGCGACAGCGTGAGACGAGGGCGAGGACGGAAGCATGGCACTGCTGACCGCACTTCAGGGCGACTACGGGGACACGGCGGACGCGCTGCGGATCGACGGGCGGGCGCTGTCCCGCGAGGAGCTGCTGGGCGCGGCGACCGCCGTCGCCGACCGGGTGGCCGGTGCGCCCGCGCTCGCCGTGCTCGCCCGGCCCGCCGTCGAGACGGTCGTCGCCGTGGTCGGCGGCCTGCTGGCGGGCGTGCCCGTGGTGCCGCTGCCGCCCGACTCCGGGCCCAAGGAGCGCGAGCACATCCTGCGCGACTCGGGTGCGGTGCTGCTCGCGCACGCCGTGGGTGACGTCGTACCGGGTGAGGTGGAGGGGCTGCCGGTCGACCCGACGGAACGCGCCGCCACCACGTTCGCCGAGCCCGCGCCGGACGCCACCGGCTTCGTCCTCTACACCTCCGGCACCACCGGGGCGCCCAAGGGAGCCGTGATCCGGCGCCAGGCGGTCGCCGCCGACCTGGACGCGCTCGCCGCGGCCTGGCAGTGGACCGCCGAGGACACCCTCGTCCACGGCCTGCCGCTGTTCCACGTCCACGGACTGATCCTCGGCGTCCTCGGCGCCCTGCGGACCGGCAGCCGGCTCGTGCACACCGGGCGGCCCACCCCGGCGGGGTACGCGTCCGCGGGCGGCAGCCTGTACTTCGGGGTGCCGACCGTCTGGTCCCGGGTGGCAGCCGACCCCGGGGCGGCGGGTCGGCTGGCCTCGGCCCGGCTGCTGGTCTCCGGCAGCGCGCCGCTGCCGGTACCGGTGTTCGAGAAGCTGGCTGCGCTCACCGGGCACGCCCCGATCGAGCGCTACGGGATGACCGAGTCGCTGATCACCGTCAGCACCCGGGCGGACGGCGAGCGCCGGCCCGGCAGCGTCGGCCTGCCGCTGGACGGGGTGCGCACCCGGCTGGTCGGCGAGGACGGCGCGCCGGTGCCCTCCGACGGGGAGAGCGTCGGAGAGCTGCAGGTCGCCGGGCCGACCCTGTTCAGCGGGTACCTCAACCGGCCCGACGCGGATGCCGAGGCCTGGACGGCGGACGGCTGGTTCCGCACCGGGGACGTCGCCGTGATCGGTGAGGACGGCTTCCACCGGATCGTCGGTCGCGCCTCCGTCGACCTGATCAAGAGCGGCGGCTACCGGATCGGCGCTGGCGAGGTGGAGGCCGCGCTGCGCGACCACCCGGCGGTCGCCGACGCGGCGGTGGTCGGTGCGCCGGACGAGGACCTCGGGCAGGCCATCGTCGCGTACGTCATCCCGGACGGCGCCGTGACGGGCGAACAGCTGACGGCCTTCGTGGCGGAGCGGCTGTCCGCGCACAAGCGGCCGCGCCGGGTAGTGCTGGTGCCCGAACTGCCCCGGAACGCGCTGGGAAAGGTGCTGAAGAAGCAGCTGCTGGCGGAGGCCGACCAGCAGGGGTGAGGGGGCGTCGGGCCGCGGCCCGATGACTGGCCTTCACCCTGATGCCCCGTCGGTGCTCACCGGCCGTGAACCCTTCCATTGGCTCACTCCACTGCGCGCCGTGAGCGGACGCGTGCCTACCGTGACACGCAGGCAGAACTGAATCCCCGCCCGGCGTGCCGCGGCTCCCGGTCGCACGACCGGAGGCCGTGGCATGCCGGGCGGGGTCTGCCGAGCCGTACGTGCCGTCTCACCGGGACGTGCGTGTCCGTAGCCGATTCCGCAGCCGCCCCCGTGGCGGCAGTTCGCAGCAGTGAGGGAAGACAGCAGGATGACCACCGTCAACACCGGCGCGCCGGGTGCCGCCGACGAACCGACCGGGCAGCACGCTGCCGCCACCGCCGACCAGCGGGCGGCTGACGTCCGCCCCGTCCGCCCCGTCCGTCCCTCGCGGGCCGCGCGGGTGCGCCGGGGGATAGGCATGGTGGCCGTGATCGTGGCCGGTGCGGGTGTGATCGGCGTCGGCCCCGGCGTCAGCCCCGCGGCCGCCGAGTCGGCACCGGCGCACGCCGGGTGGGACGGCTCGCGGTACTGGTTCAAGAACAGCAAGGGGCAGTGGCGCTGGACCACGCACTACGACGTGTACGTGGCGCGGACAGGGGGCGGATCCTCCTCCGCGGCGAAGTCCCCGTCGACGGGTGCGAAGTCGAGCGGCGGGATCAAGCAGGGGTGGGACGGGTCGCGGTACTGGTTCAAGAACAGCAAGGGGGAGTGGCGCTGGACCACGCACTACGACGTGTACGTGGCGCGGACGGGCGGCGGGTCCCCGTCGCCGTCCGGATCGTCCGGGTCGTCCTCGTCGGGTTCGTCGGGCTCGGCCGCTGGTGCGGTGGCGGGTGACCAGGGCATCGAGTCCGCCGTGCAGTTCGCGCTGAGCCAGCTGGGCAAGCCGTTCCGGACCGCGGGCAACGGGCCGGACGGGTACGACTGCTCGGGCCTCGTGCAGCAGGCCTTCCGGCGCGGCGGGGTGAACCTGCCGCGGGTGGCCAACGACCAGTACGCGGCGACCACGCCCATCAGTGCCGGCCAGCTGCGCCGGGGCGACCTGCTGTTCTGGTCTCCCAACGGCACCAAGCGGGGCATCCAGCACGTGGCGATCTACCTGGGCAACAACCAGTACGTCGAGGCGGCGCGGCCGGGGACGCTGATCCGGATCTCGGGGATCAGCAGCGGCTACTACCCGTCGTACATGGGCCGGCCGTAGGCCGAGTGCTAGACAAGTGGGCGGGGGCGTTCGGGAGTTGTGGCCCGGGTGCCCCTGTTCGGGGCAGGCTGGGCCCGCCCGGCCCGCCCGGCCTGCTTGGTCCGCCCGGCCCGGCCGGCCTGGTCCGCCCGGCCAGCCCGGCGCCGTCGGGCAGTGGCTGGTCAGAGGTCGGTCGGGCGGGGGAGGGCGCCACGGGCGCCCAGGGCGGTGACGGCGAACGCGCCGGCGGCCACGGCGGTGGCGGCTGCGGCGGGGAGGGAGACGCCGCGGGCGAGTCCGGCGGCGAGGGCGCCGCAGAAGACGTCGCCGGCACCGGTGGTGTCGACGACCTGGACGGCGGGGGCGGGGAGTCGGGCCGACCGTCCCTCGGTGGCGACCAGCGCGCCCTCGCTGCCGAGGGTGAGCACGACGCCGTCGGCGCGGCGGGCGAGGGCCCGGGCCGCCTCCTCGACGGTGGGGGCGCCGGTCAGCTGGCGGGCCTCGACGGCGTTGGCGACGACCAGGGGGCGGCGTCCGGTCGGACCGGTGTCGGGGAGCGAGCCGGCCGGGGCGGCGTTGTGCACCCAGTGGGTGCCGTCGGCCGGCAGGGCGGCGGCGGTCGCGCGGATGCACTCCTCGGGGACCTCGCCGCTGGTGAGGAGTACGTCGACGGGGAGCAGGTGTAGGCGGGCGAGTGCGGCGGTGACCTCGGCGGCGGTCAGGTGGGCGTTGGCGCCGGGGACGACGACGATGCTGTTCTCGCCGGCGGGGTCGACCATGACGATCGCCTGCCCGGTCGGCGCGTCGGGGTGGGTGAGCACGGAGCCCGTCTCGACCTCCGCGCCGCGCAGGTCGGTGAGCGCGGCTTCGCCGTCGGCGTCGCGCCCGACCTTCGCGACCAGGTGGACGGCGGCGCCCATGCGCGCCGCCGCCACCGCCTGGTTCGCGCCCTTGCCGCCGAACCCCTGGGTGGCGGCGGTGGTGAGGACGGTCTCGCCGGGGGCGGGGAGGACGGGGCAGCGGAGGATGCGGTCGGCGTTGACCGAGCCGATGACGATGACGCGGCCGACTGGGAGCAGCTTCATCGTTCCTCTGTACGTGCTGGGGTGCGCGCGGCGCAAGCGGGCGCTGGGGGGCGCGCGAGGAGCGCGGGGAAGAATATGTCGACCGGTCTACTGAATTATGCAGACCGGTCTAGAGATTGCCGGGAGAAATCTGTCGGTCGGTCTACATAGTCGGGTGGAGGGGGTGATGCGAGGTGATCTGGGGTGATGATGGCGCACAGGAAGTCGGGCAGGCCGACTTCCTGTGCGCGCAGGGTGTGAGCAGGGTGCAACTTTGATGTAGACCGGTCTACATATTTCTCCCGGAAGGCGGCTGGCCTGGGCACATGCCCCTGTCAAGGGGCGGGGTGGGGCGCAACGGCGGGCGCGACGGGGAGGTATGGGGAGCGGCGTGGCGCGGGTACCACCACGGGTGGCGCTGGTTCGGCCGACGGGGGCGCTGCCCGGTGCGAACGGCATCGGGGCAAGTCGAGGGCAGGGGACGTTGTGATCGTCTGGGTCAATGGCACATTCGGGGCGGGCAAGACGAGTGCCTGCCGCGAGCTGGTGGAACTGCTGCCCGGGAGCGTGCTCTTCGATCCCGAGCTGGTGGGCTTCGGCCTGCGCCGGATGCTCCCGGCCGACCGGTTGGCGACGGTGTCCGACTTCCAGGACCTGGCGGCCTGGCGCCGGCTCGTCCCCGAGACGGCGGCCGCGCTGCTCAGCGAGGTCGCGGGCCCGCTGGTGGTCCCGATGACCCTGCTCAGGGAGGACTACCGGGACGAGATCTTCGGCGACCTCGCCTCCCACGGCATAGCGGTGCACCACTTCGTCCTGGACCCAGAAGAAACGATCCTGCGTCACCGCATCGCCCACCGCGACGAGTGCCCGGGAGATCCGGAGGCCAGCGAGCGGGTCCGCATGTGGTGCTTCGAGCACGTGGCCCGCTACCGGGCCGCCCGGCGCTGGCTGGTCGAGGACGCCCGGATGCTCGACACCAGCGAGCTCACCCCCCGCGAGACCGCCCACCGGATCGCCGAACTGGTCCGCGTCGGCGCCGCCCGCTGCCCCATCGTCCAGACCCCCGACCCGACCGGGGACACCGTGGCCTCCGCGGTCCTGTTCTTCGACGAACAGGACCGCGTCCTGCTGGTCGACCCGGTCTACAAACCCGACTGGGACTTTCCCGGAGGCGTGGTCGAACGCGGTGAGGCCCCCACCGACGCGGCCCTGCGCGAGACCGCCGAGGAACTGGGCCTGCGGCTCGACCCGACCGGGCTGCGCCTGCTCGCCGTCGACTGGGAGCCGCGCACGGGCCCGCGCCGCGGCGGCCTGCGCCTGATGTACGACGGCGGCCAACTGGACGCCGCCGCCCGCCAGAACCTGCTGCTCCAGGCGGAGGAGCTGCGCGACTGGCGCTTCGTCACCCTGGACGAGGCCGCCGACCTGCTGCCCCCGAGCCGCTACCGCCGCCTCGCCGCCGCCCTGGACGCCCGCCGCAGCGGCGAGTTGCGTTACCTGGAGGCGGGCCGCCGGGTCGCGCTCGGCCTGGCCAGCACGGCGGACGCGGCGTAGCCGCCCGGGGCGCCTGACGAGCCCGGGTGCCGGGCGGTCCAGAGGTGTTGGCCGCCGCCCACAGGTGTTGGCCGCTGTCCCCGGTCGTTGGCCGCCCCGCAGGCGTTGGCCGCAGCCCCCGGGCGTTGGCTGATGGCCCGGCAGGGGCGGGAGAATGGGGGGCATGCCGTTCACACTGAGCCACCCCGCCGCCGTCCTGCCCCTGCTGCGCGCCGCCGGGGAGCGCGGGCCGCTGGTCGCCTCGGCGCTGGTCGCCGGATCGATGGCGCCCGACGTCCCGTTCTTCGCCGAGTCGCTGCTGCCCGGGGTGTACGGCCACGGCGGTCTGACGCACCGCTGGTGGGCCGTGCCGACACTGGACGTGGCGATCGCGGGCGCGCTGGTGGCAGGTTGGCACGGTCTGCTGCGCGCGCCGCTGGTGGCGCTGCTGCCCGACCGGTGGGCGGGCGCGGCCGAGGCACTGACGGTCCGGCGGCCCGCCGGAGGCGGGGCGGGTACGGGGGCGGCGTGGTTCGCGGCGTCGGCGGCGATCGGTGCGGCCACCCACGTCGGCTGGGACGCGTTCACCCACGAGGGCCGGCTGGGTGTCCGGCTGCTGCCGGTGCTGGACCGGGAGGTGGCCGGGGTTCCGCTCTACTCGGCGCTGCAGTACGGCAGTTCGGCGCTGGCCCTGGCCGCGATGGCGGGCTGGGCGGTGCGGGCGGTGCGGGGCGTGGAGCCGGTCCGCCCGGCCGTGGCACTCGCTCCCCGGGCGCGCCGGGCCGCCGTCACGGCCCTGGGCGCGGCGACGGCGGCCGGAGTGCTGCACCGGCTGGCCCCGCTGCGGCGGAACCTGATCCCGGAGTTCTGCTTCGGCGCCGGGGCCGGGCTCGCGGTGGGTGCGGTCGGTTACGCGGTGGTGACGGGTGCCGCCCGCAGGTTCCGGGGCGGGCGGCCGGTGCCGGGGACCGCCGATGGCGGTCCCCGGACCAACGCGCGTCAGACCGAGCGCAGTTCGGCGTAGCGGCGGAGGAACAGGGCCTCGGAGAGGGCCATCCGCTCCAGTTCCTGCGGGTCGACGCTCTCGTTGACCGCGTGGATCTGGGTGGTCGGCTCCTCGACGCCGATCAGCACGATCTCGGCCTTCGGGTAGAGCGAGCGCAGCGTGTTGCAGAGCGGGATCGAGCCGCCCTCGCCGGAGGCGACCATCTCGGTGCCGAAGGCCTCGGCCATGGCCTCGCCCATCGCCTCGTACGCCGGGCCGGTGGTGTCGGCGTTGAACGGGGCGCCGGTGCCCTGGCGTTCGACGGTCAGACGGGCGCCGAGCGGGACCTGCGCCTCCAGGTGGGCGACCAGCGCGTCCTGGGCGGCGGTCGGGTCGTTGCCCGGCGGGACGCGCAGGCTGACCAGGGCCTTGGCGGCGGCCTGGACGGAGGAGGTGGCGCCGATCACCGGCGGGGCGTCGATGCCGAGGACGGTGATCGCGGGGCGGGCCCACAGGCGGTCGGCGATGGTGCCGGTGCCGGTCAGGGCGACGCCGTCGAGCACCTTGGCGTCGGAGCGGAACTGCTCCTCCGGGTACTGGACACCGCTCCAGGTCTGGCCGCCGGTCAGTCCGGCCACCGCGACGTCGCCGTGCTCGTCGTGCAGCGAGGCGAGCATCCGGACCAGCGACTGCAGCGCGTCCGGGGCGGCGCCGCCGAAGGCGCCGGAGTGCAGGTTGCCGGCCAGGGTGGTGACCGCGACCTCGACGACCGTCATGCCGCGCAGCGAGGCGGTCACGGTGGGCAGGCCGGCGGCGAAGTTGCCGGTGTCGCCGATGATGATGGCGTCGGCGGCGAGCAGTTCGGGGTGGGCCTCGGCGTAGCGCTCCAGGCCGCCGGTGCCCTGCTCCTCCGAGCCCTCGACGATGATCTTCAGTCCGACCGGGTAGCTGTCGCCGTACGCCTGCCGCAGCGCCCGCAGGGCGGTCAGGTGCATCAGGATGTTGCCCTTGCAGTCGGCGGCGCCGCGCCCGTACCAGCGGCCGTCACGCTCGGTCAGTTCGAAGGCGGGGCTGAGCCAGGCGTTCTCGTCGAGCGGGGGCTGGACGTCGTAGTGCGAGTAGAGCAGCACGGTCGGCGCGCCCTGGGGGCCGGGCAGTTCGGCGTAGACGGACTGGGTGCCGTCCGGGGTGTCCAGCAGTTGGACGTTGGTCAGGCCTTCGGCGGCGAAGGCGTCGGCGACCCAGCGGGCGGCCTTCTCGCACTCCTCGACCGGGAACTGGCGCGGGTCGGCGACCGAGGGGAAGGCGACCAGTTCGGCGAGGTCGGTGCGGGCACGGTCCATCAGGGACCGGACGGCGTCGGCCAGCGGCTGTGACATCGGGGCTCCGAGGGGAAGGCTTCGCCCGAGGGGTGGTGCGGGCGGAGGGGGCGGTTTGGGTACCGCCGATCATAGGCGGACTCGAACAGTCCGATCGGGTGGTTTTACCCGGCGATCCCGCCCGGCGCACCGTCTGGTGGATCGGTCCGATGGATCGCCCCGGGCTCGGCCCGGGTTCGATCTGGGTTCGGTCTGGCGTTCGGGGCGGCGCGGCCAGCGGCGGGTCCGGCGGACGCATAGGATTGCTCGACGTGACTGACTCCGGAAGCTCCGATTCCCGCAGCCCACTCGACACCGAGGCCTCGCCGCTCGACGCCGAGGTGTCCGGACGGCCGTCAGGCCGGTCGTCAGGTCAGCCGTCAGGCGAGGCGTCCGAGGGGACGCCCGAGTCGGTGTCCGAGACCGGGACGGTGCCCGAGGCCGGGACCGAGACGGTGTTCGAAGCCGCGACCGAGGCTGGGACCGAGACCGAAGCCGCGACCGAAGCCGCGACCGCGCCGAGGGCCGGTCGGTCGGCGCCCGAGCCGCTCGACGGCGTCTGGGACGTCGTGGTGGTCGGTGCCGGACCGGCCGGAGCCTCGGCCGCGCACGCCGCCGCCGTCCAGGGCCGGCGGGTGCTGCTCCTCGACAAGGCCGAGCACCCCCGTTACAAGACCTGCGGCGGCGGCATCATCGGCCCGTCCCGGGACAGCCTGCCGCCCGACTTCCGGCTGCCGCTGCAGGACCGCGTGCACGCCGTCACCTTCGCCTACGACGGGCGGTTCACCCGGACGCGTCGGTCCCGGCGGATGCTGTTCGGCCTGGTCAACCGGGACGAGTTCGACCTGCGCCTGGTGCAGGCGGCCAAGCAGGCCGGGGCGGTGCTGGTCACCGGAGTGACCGTCACCGGCGTCGAGCAGCGCGGCGGCGAGCACCGGACGGCGCTGGTGACGGCCGCCGACGGGCGCACCTTCGAGGCGCGCGCGGTGGTCGGCGCGGACGGCAGTGCGAGCCGGATCGCCCGGCACGTCGGCGTCACCTTCGACCAGATCGACCTCGGCCTGGAGGCGGAGATCCCCGTCCCGCCGCAGGTCGCCGCGGACTGGTCGGGCCGGATCCACCTCGACTGGGGCCCGCTGCCCGGCAGTTACGGCTGGGTGTTCCCGAAGACCGAGTCGAGCAGCCTGACCGTCGGCGTCATCTCGGCGCGCGGCGACGGCGAGCGGACCAAGCAGTATCTCGCCGACTACATCCGGCGGTTGGGGCTGTCCGGCTTCACCCCGAGCGTGGAGTCCGGGCACCTGACCCGCTGCCGGGCCGAGGACTCGCCGCTCTCCCGCGGCCGGGTGCTGGTCGCCGGGGACGCGGCCGGACTGCTGGAGCCGTGGACCCGTGAGGGCATCTCGTACGCGCTGCGCTCGGGCCGGCTGGCCGGCGAGTGGGCGGTGAAGGTCGCGGAGGCGGGCAAGGCGGCGGACGTGCGGCGCGAGGCGCTGAACTACGCGTTCGCCATCAAGGCCGGGCTGGGCGTGGAGATGCGCGCCGGCAAGCAGCTGCTGGGCGCCTTCGAGCGGCGCCCGTACCTGTTCCACGCGGCGGTCTGCCTGGTGGCGCCGGCCTGGCGGGCCTTCGCCCGGACCACCCAGGGGCACACCACCTTCGCGCAGGTGCTCCGGCAGTACCGGGCGGCCAGGAAGCTGGCGGCGATGGCGTCCCGGTGACGGGAGGCCCTGGGAGCGGGTGCGGCCCTGGAGGCCCGTCGGGCACCTGGGGCACCTGAGGCGCGGGCCGGCGCTCCGTTGTTCTCGGAGCACCGGCCCTTGCTGCCCCACCGGCCCAACGGGCCGTGTCCTCCGGCTATTTGAGCCCGGAGTCGAGTGCGTTGATGAGCGTGCCGGAGGGAGTGTCGCCGGACATCTCCCAGATCATGCCGCCGAGCAGGTTCTTCGACTTGAGGTAGGCCGTCTTCTGGGCGATCGACCAGGCGTCGTCGAAGGTCCACCACTGGCCGCCGGCTCCGGTGTAGCCGTACGTCGCAATGGACTTGGGGTCGTGGTACACGGCCAGGTTGGGGACGCCGGTGATGAGGTTGTTGTAGCCGCGGGTGCCGGCCTCCTCGCTGAACTGGCCCGGGGCTGCGCCGTTCGCGGACTGCCACACGCCGGAGGCGCCGCCGTCCGCCACGCCCTGCCAGCCGCGCCCGTAGAACGGGAAGCCGATGGTGAGCTTGCGCGGGTTGACCCCGGCGCCGAGGTAGGTCTGGACCGCCGCGTCCACGCTGAAGTGGAAGTTGTACGGGTCGTTCGGGTCGGCGTAGAGGTTGGCCTGGGGGCCGGTGCGGTTGGGCTCCCAGGAGTTGTCGCTGCCGGAGCCGTGGAAGTCGTAGCCCTGGACGTTGGCGATGTCCAGCGAGCTGAAGATCTTCGTGAGGTCCCAGCCCGCGGCGACCTTCGCCGGGTCGGCCGGGGTGAAGGCGGTGAGCAGCTTGTGCGAGCCGCCCAACGCGTCGAGCTGCTTGCGGAATTCGGCCAGCAGCAGGGTCAGGTTGCCCTTGTCGTTGGCGCTCCAGTGGTTGCCGGCGTGGCCGTCGGCGGAGCCCGGCCACTCCCAGTCGAGGTCGATGCCGTCGAAGATCCCGGCCGCCACGCCGTCGCCGCCGGCGCCGTTGTAGACCGGCAGGTTGCCCTTGATCCACACGTCGAGGCAGGACTTGACGAACTTCTGGCGGGAGGCGTCGGTGGCGGCGACGTCCGAGAAGTACTTGGAGTACGTCCAGCCGCCGAGTGAGACGACCACCTTCAGGTTCGGGTACTTGGCCTTCAGCTTCTTCACCTGGTTGAGGTTGCCGCGGAGTTTGCCCCAGCCGTCGTCGGCCACGCCGTCCACCGACTGGTCGGCGCTCATCGGGCGGGCGTAGTCGGCGTCGGCGTCACCGGCGCCGGTGCCCTGGTCCGGGTCCTGCGGGTTGGCGGTGGTGCCCCTGGTGACGCCCGCCAGGCAGGTCAGGTTGACCGGATCGATGTTCTCGAAGGCGTAGTTGACGACGTCGAGCTTGGCCGCGCTGCCGGAGGTGTCGAGGTTCTTGACGAAGTACTGGCGGCCGTAGATGCCCCACTGGACGAAGTAGCCGACCCGGGCGTACTTTCCGGCGCCGACCAGGTCCGAGGTGGTGGCGGTGAGCGGGGCGGAGGCGGGCGAGGCGTTGTCGGCGGGGTCGCGGGCCTTCACGGTGAACGTGTAGGTGGTGGACGGGGACAGGCTGCCGACCGTCGCGGTCAGGGTGCCGCCGCCGACCGTCGCCACCAGCGTGCCGCCCTGGTAGACGTCGTACGCGGCGACCCTGACGTTGTCGGTCGCGGCGTTCCAGGCGAGCGTGACGTCCGACGAACTGACCGCCGTGGTGCGGAGGTTGGTCGGCGCGGTGGGCGGGACCGGGTCGGTCGACGGGTCGAAGGTGGCGGCGGTGACGGGCGCGCTGAGTGGTCCGGTGTTGCCGCGGCTGTCCTTGGCCCGGACGGTCAGCGTGTATGTGGTGGCCGGGGTGAGCCCGGTGAGCAAGGCGCTGGTGGTGGTGCTGGAGCCGACCGCGGTGGCGCCGTTGAGCACGTCGTAGGAGGCGACCGGGAAGTCCCCGCCGGTGGCGACCGGCCAGGTCAGGGCGAGCGTGTGCGCGGTGGACTCGGTGACCGCCGGGGTGCCCGGCGCGGACGGCGGGACGTCGGCGGTGCCGTCGCACTTGTCGCCGTTGACGCGGCAGTTGGTGGGGGTGGAGACCGGGCCGTTGCCGACGAACCAGAAGCTGTACGGCTCGGTGGTGCTGTGGGCGTTGACGGTGGCGTTGTAGAACGCGTTGGTCGCGGTGACGTGCTGGCCGTTGACGGTGGCGGTGCCGTTGTAGCTGTTGCCGATGGTGACGCCGGCCGGCAGGTCGAACTCCAGGGTCCAGCCGGTCACGGCGGTGGCGTTGTCGTTGTGGACGATGTAGGTGCCCTGCCACCAGGAGCCGTTGTTGGCGGTGGTGAAGGCGGCGGTGAGCTTTCCGGCGGCGTTCGCCGGGGCGGCCAGCGCGGTGAGCGCGGCGAGGGGCAGGAGCAGGACGGAGAGCAGTGCCAGCAGTCTGCTGCGCACGCGCGGGCGCCTGGCCCGGGATCGAGCGGACATGGTTCTCCCTGTGACTGTGGGGGTTGGACAGGGTGACGTAGAACCGCCGTGCTTGGTGCGTGTGCGATGGGTGCCCGCGCCGTGGGGAGACGGGGCATGGGCACTGTAGGAGGACTGGACCAATGCGTCAACAGGTCTGTACCACTGGGTAGTTGGGGGATTCGTCGGGGTGGTGCGGGCCGGTCGGGGGCTGCGGGGGCGAACAGGTGACAACTTTCAGATAACAGATAACAGATGTTGAAATCTGTTATCTGTCACTTGTCACCTGTTCGCCCCCGTCAGTTCGTCCCCGAGCGGGCTGCGCAGGTACAGCACCGAGCGGCCGTGCCGGGCCCGGGTGACCAGGCCGGTGGCGGCGAGGACGGACAGGTGCTGGCTGACCGCGCCGGGGGTGACGCCCAGCCGGTAGGCGAGGTCGGTGGTGGAGGCGGGTTCGGCGAGCAGGGCCAGCAGTCGGGCCTTCGGCGCGCCGACCAGCGCCTCCAGCGCCCGCGGCGGCACCGGCGTCCCCGGGCCGGCCATGCCCGCCTGGCCGCGCGCCGGGTAACTGATCTGCGGCGCACGCTCGTTGCTGATCATCGTGATCGCGCCGCGGGCGAAGAAGGTCGGGATGAGGACGAGGCCGCGGCCGTCCACGGCGGTCTCCGCGTCCCAGTCCGTCCACCGGCGGTTGATCGACAGGACGCCGTCCTCCCAGTGCAGCCGGTGGTCCAGGTCGGCGAAGAGCGCCGCCGCGCCGTGCTGGGAGAGCAGCCGGGCCCGGTAGACCAGGTCGGCGTCCAGGACCGCACGGGCCTGCGGCCACCAGGACGGCGCGAGGCAGACCTCCCAGTACTCCTCCAGCGCATCGGCGATCCGCTGCAACAGCCGCGCCGGGTCGGCCAGTCCGGCGGCGAGCGCGGCGGGCAGGGGCCGCCCGTGTGGCAGGAAGACCTGCTCCAGTTCGGGGCGCAGCTGCTCCGGCGGCAGCGCGCGGACGGTGGCCAGCTCGGTGCGGAAGTCGGCGGCGGGCGAGGTCGGGCGGGGCGTCAGGAAGTCGGGGATCCAGCGGTTCCCGGCGATGAGCGACAGCAGCAGCGTGGAGTCCAGTCGTTCGAAGGCGGGCCGGAGCCGTTCGAAGGCCGGGGTCTGGAGCTGGTAGACCCCGGGGTGGGTCCACATGCGCAGGCTGAGCGAGGCCTCCTGGATCGGGGAGACGGCGAACCAGGTGGTGGCGAGGTCGGCCAGGCCGAGCGTGAAGCGGTGCACGGGGGGTGCTCTCCTGCGGCGCGGCGCATGGGTGCCGGGGCTGGGGCGCGTGGGGCGCTTGGTTTTAGCCAGAGCCTAAAGGAGTACCGGACCCGGGCCGTCCGGCGGTGTGATCAGCACATGACCACCACCTCGCCGGCGGAGACGTCCGGACCCGACCCCGCCATGCCCGGAGGCGCCGCCATCACGGCAACCACCGCAAGCACCGCAGACACCGCAACGATCGCAACGACCGCAAACCCCGGAGACACCGCAGGCCCGCAGGCCGGCGGCGGGCTCGTCAGCGCCGTGCGACGGCGGCTGCACCCCGACCCGATGGTCCGGCGGCTGGCCGGGATCACTCTGGTCAACACGATCGGCAGCGGCCTGTCCCTGTCCGTCGCGGTGCTGTTCTTCACCCGGGTGCTCGGTCTGAGTGCCGCCCAGCTGGGGCTCGGGCTGACCGCCGCCGGCCTGTGCGGCGTCGTCGCGAGCGTGCCGGCCGGGCGGGCCGCCGACCGTTGGGGAGCCCGGCCGGTGCTGGTCGTGCTGGTCGCAGTGCAGGCGGTCGGCACCGCCGGGTACACGCTCGTGCACAGCTATCCGGCCTTCGTGGTGCTGGCCTGCGGGGTCGCGGCCGTCGACCGCGGGTCCGCCGCCGTGCGGAACGCGCTCTACGCCGAGGTGCTGCCGCCCGACCGCCGGGTGGCGGGCCGGGCCTACCTGCGGGTGGTGACCAACGTGGGCATCTGCCTGGGGACGGCCGTCGGCGCGATCGCGCTCCAGGTGGACACCAAGCCGGCCTATCTGACGGCGATTCTGGCCGACGCCGCTTCCTTCGTGGTTGTCGCCGTGCTGTTCCACCGCCTCCCCGCCCACCGCCTCCCCGCCCACGCGCACCCGGCCCCGGTCGCGCCGTCCGCGGAACCGGGGGACGGCGGTGCCCGGCGGGGCAAGCGGCGCAATCCGGCGCTGCGGGACGGCCCGTTCCTGGTCGTGACGGTGCTGAACGCGGTCCTCGCCCTGCAGTTCGCCGTCCTGGAGGTCGGCGTGCCGCTGTGGATCGTCCATGACACCGAGGCGCCCCGGATCACCGTCGCGGGCACCCTGATCGTCAACACCCTGCTGGTGATCGCCCTTCAGGTGCGGGCCACCCGGGGGACGGAGGACCGGGCGACGGCCGCCCGGCTCTGCGGCCGCGGGGGGCTGCTGCTCGCCGCCTCGTGCCTGGTCGTCGGCCTCGCACACGGCCTGCCCGCGATCGTCGCCGCCGTGGTGGTGCTCGGCGGCGTCGCGCTGCAGTCGCTGGGCGAGGTGTTCGGCCAGGCCGGCGGCTGGGCGCTCAGCTACGACCTCGCGGGGGAGCGCGACCACGGCGCCTATCAGGGCGTGTACAACGCGGGTTCGGCGGCGTCGATGATGGCCGGTCCGGCCTTGGTCAGCACCGCCGTGATCGGGTTCGGTCTGGCCGGCTGGGCCGTCCTGGGCGCGGTGCTGGCGGCGGCGGGCCTGGCGATGGGCCCCGCCGTCCGGTGGGCCGGGCGACGGGAAGGGGATGCCGAGGCTCGGTGACGCGGCCACTCCCGGACGAGCGCGAGGGCCTCGATCCCGATCAGCGCCTCGGGCCAGATTGGCTCTGGCCGAGGGGCGGGTGGGCGTGCCAGAGTCGTCCGGGCGTCGCCCGGGCACCCGGGGCGGCGCGGCAGTCCGACCCACCCTCAGCCGGAAGGCAGGCCCCGCCGATGACCAGCGCAGAGCCCCTCGTCCGCGTCACCACCGCCGACGCCGTCACCACGATCACCCTCGACTCGCCGCACAACCGCAACGCACTCTCCACCCGGCTGATGGCCGAGCTGCACGCCGGTCTGGCGGTCGCCGCGGCCGACCCGGAGGTCCGGGCCGTGGTGCTCGGGCACACCGGCAAGGTGTTCTGCGCGGGTGCGGACCTGTCCGAGGCGACCGGCGCGGACCCGACGGTCGGCCCGCGCGGCCTGGTCGAGCTGCAGCGGGCGATCGTCGACTGCACCAAGCCGGTGATCGCCGTGATCGACGGGCACGCCCGGGCCGGCGGCCTCGGCCTGATCGGCGCGGCGGACCTCGCCCTCGCCGGGCCGGCTGCGACCTTCGCGTTCACCGAGGTCCGGCTCGGCCTCGCGCCCGCTGTGATCTCGCTGCCGCTGCGCCCCAAGCTGGACCCGCGCGCCGCCTCCCGCTACTACCTCACCGGTGAGGTCTTCGACGCCGCCGAGGCTGCCCGGATCGGCCTGATCACCCGCGCCACCGAGTCCGCCGAGGACACCGGGGTCGCGTTGAAGGGCCTGCTGGACGCGCTGCGCCAGGGCTCCCCGCAGGGGCTGGCGGAGTCCAAGCGGCTGGCCAACGCCGAGGTGGTGCGGTCCTTCGAGCGGGACGCGGAGGGGCTGGTGGAGCTGTCGGCGCGGCTGTTCGGGTCGGCGGAGGCGCAGGAGGGGATGCGGGCGTTCCTGGAGAAGCGGCCCGCGCGCTGGGTGCGCTGACCCCGGGCCGCTCCACCCCCCCCGGCTCCCGTTCCCAGCGCGCGGCGCGCTACCCGCGGCGCGCTACGTGCAGCGCGGCCTCAGCCGATGACCGCGCTGGTCCGCCAGAGTTCGAGCAGCGCCTCGTCGCCGGCGAGTTCGACCTGCGCGGACCCGACCGGGAGCCGGTTCCACAGCAGCAGGTACAGGTCGTGGGCGGGGCCGGTGAGGGTGAGGTCGGCCGGTTCGGCGGCGCCGCCCGTGCCGATGGTCGGCGGCTCCTGGGTGATGGTCAGCTGCCAGGAGCCGGGGCCGTCGGTGGTCCGGACCCCGATGGTGCGGGTCCGTTCGCTGCGCAGCCGGGAGCGGCTGCTGGCCACGAAGCCGCCCAGCAGTTCGTCGATGCCGTCGAGGGCGAGAGCGGTGTCCACCCGGGGGCCCTCGGTGCCGGCCGCCGCGTCGGCGTCGGCGCGGTGGACGGCGGTCTCGTGCGCCTGGCGGCGGGCCCAGAACCCGAGCGGGCTGGGCGACGGCAGGAAGCTCCAGCACTCGACGTCGGCCGGGGCCCGGGTGAGCGTGTCCACCAGGGCGGCGTGGCCTTCGCGGAACCAGTCGAGCAGTGCCGCGTCGGACGGCGCCGGCCCGATCACGGCCCGCCTGCCGTCCTCGTCGAGGGGCGCGGGCAGGCCCTGGGAGGGGTAGGCGGCGGCCCAGCGGTGGACGTTTCCGACGTGCCTCAGCAGGTTGTTGAGGCTCCAGTCCGGGCAGGTCGGCACGGGGGCGGCGAGGTCGGTACGGGCGGCCGCTTCGGCGAGCAGGGTGCCCTCGCGGCGCAGGGCGTCGATGTGTTCGGTGATCTCCATGGGGGGAGTGTTGCACCGGAGCCCGCCGGCCGGTTGCGGTTTTCGGACCCGCCCGGGTGGAGGGCCGGGCCTGGCCGTGGGAGGCCGCAGGCCAGGGTGGGTGCGGGGCCGGTGTGATGTTGACCGCCCGGCGGCCGGCCGGACCCTACGGGCCGGTAACGTGAGGGCATGCCGATAACCCGTTCGCTGCTCTCCGCGGTCCGAGCCGGTGGCCGCCGTGCCGCCAGCCGCCTCGTCCACCGGGGCTGGCGCTGGGTGCAGCGGACCGGTGCGGTCACCCGGCAGAGCCCGGGGCCGTACCGGTTCGGCGAGTTGGGCGACGGTACGACACTGGCGTTCCCGCTCGGCGCGGTCTTCAACGAGCAGTGGATCACCATCGGGCCGTTCTCGATCATCGGCGAGCGGGTCACCATCAGCGCCGGTTTCCTGCCCGGCCTCGACCTCGGGCCCGAGCCGATCGTACGGATCGGCGGCGGCTGTGTGATCGGCCGGGACAGCCACATCGTGGGCCACCAGTCGATCGTCCTCGGCGACGACGTGTGGACCGGGCCCGGTGTCTACATCTCCGACCAGGCGCACGAGTACCGGTCCACCGACCTGCCGATCGGCAAGCAGTGGCCGCGCAACGAACCGGTGGAGATCGGTGCCGGGAGCTGGATCGGCACCGGAGCGGTGATCCTGCCGGGGGCCCGGATCGGCCGCAACGTGGTGGTCGCGGCGGGCGCGGTGGTGCGTGGCGAGGTGCCCGACCACAGCGTGGTGGCCGGGGCGCCGGCCAAGGTGGTCCGCCGTTGGACGGCAGAGGAGGGCTGGCAGCCGCCGCTGCGCCACGACGCACCCCAGCCGGTGCCGGACGGCGTGACGGCGGAGCAACTGCGGGCCCTGGTGGGGTGGGACCTGCGGTTGCCGGGGGAGCAGGGCTGATGCACCCGCGCCGCCGTTCCCGGTGGGGCGGGTGCCGGTACGTCGCTATCGGACTGCGGGGGCCTGTTCGGCGGCGCGGGCGGCGATGGCGGCGGTGATCCGCAGGACGTCGGCGGGGCGGGCGGGGTCGAGGCCGGTGAGGGCGGCGATCCGGCGCAGCCGGTAGTCGACGGTGTTCGGGTGCAGGTGCAGGGCGCCCGCGGTGTGCCGCCGGTTGAGCCCGCCGGCCAGGTGGGTGCGTAGGGTGGTGAGCAACTCGCCGCCGTCGGCCAGTGGTTCGAGCAGTGCGGCGAGCCGGGAGCGGGCCTGGCTGGGGCGGGTGAGCTGGTATTCGAGCAGGACGTCGTCGAGCCGGTACAGGCCGGGCGGACGGTCGAACGCGCGGGCCACGTCCAGGACTTCGTACGCGAGCGCGGCCGCGCCCGGCACCTCGTCGGGTGCGGCGGCCGCCGCCGCGGCCAGGACGGGGACGCCCCCGGCCCGGGCGGCCGCGGCGACGGTGGCGGCGAGGTGCTGCCACGGGAGTTCGGCGGGCGTGCCGGGGCGCCCGGACGCTCGCTCCGGCCGGGGCTCCGGCCGGGCCTCCGGGGGCGGCCCGAGCGGGACGAGCACGAGGCCGCCCGAGGGGGTGAGCGCGGTGATCGCCGACTGCCGCGTCCGGTGGTCGAGTTCGGCGACGAGTCGGCGGAGCTTGCGGCGGCCGGCGATGCCCGGGTCGACACTGGGGGCGTGCTCGTCGGGATGGTCGGCGACGGACAGGCACAGGACGGCGTACCGGGGCGGCAGTTGGAGCCCGGCCCGGGCGGCGGCCTCGTCCGCCGGGGCGCCGGCGAGCAGTGCGGTGAGCAGCGACTGCCGGGCGGCGCCGCGCCGGTCGCCGGTCGGGCGGCGTTCGTCGAGGTAGCCGGCGCCGGCGGCGGTGGTGGCCTGGCGGAGCTGGTCGAGCAGCAGCCGGTTGAGGACGAGCAGGTCGGTGGCGTCGCCGTCGCGGGCGTGCCGGGTGACGAACTCCCAGCAGACCTCCAGCCCGAGGTGGTGGGCGAGCAGGACGGCGTCCAGCGGCAGGCCCTCCTCGGCGCGGCGGGCGGCGGCCTCCCGGACGGCGGCGAACTCCTCGTCGGGGGCGGGGAGTCCGGTGCGGACGGCGTGGGCCAGGGCGCGGATCCGGCGCTCGGTGTCGCGGGTGAGTTCGCCGGTGAGCTGTTCGCGGGGCAGGCGGTGGTACACCGGCACGCGGTCCAGCAGGGCGGCGACCACGCTCTCGGCCAACTCGCGTACACCGCCCAGGAGTCGCTGGTCGGCCGGTCGGCCGCCGATCACCGGGACGCGCCAGCCGGGCGTGCGGTCGGCGGTGCGGTCGGGCACGCGGTCGGGCGCGCGGTCGGGCGCGCGCACGGTGGTGTGGTTGGGGACGGCGGTGGGCTCGGGCGCACGGACGGGTGTGCGGTCGGCTGCGGAGGGGGGCACGGAGGCGGGCGCGGAGTGCGGCTCGGAGCGGGGTGTGGCGTCGGGTGAGCGGCCGGGCGAGGCGGCGGGTGCGTTGTGACCGGTCACAGAGAACACCGTCCAGGTCTGGGGAACGCCCAAGGGCCGGGCCGGAGGGGCGACCGCATGATGGAGCCACTCGGGTTACCTGTTGGTAACAAACTTCCGCCGTGGAGGCAACAGTTGAGAACCCCACTTCTCCGCTTCTCCGCAACTCCCGTGCGCCGCAGGCTCGGCGGGGCCATCGGCGCGACCGTGCTGGCGGGCGCGCTGCTGGCCGGCGCGTCGGCCGCCCCGGCGAGCGCCGCGACGTCCCCCTCCGTCGCGCCCTCCGCCGCCCGCTCCCTCAGCGCTGCCGCCACCTCCGCCGCCGCCGAACTGCCGCCCGACGGTGACTCGGTGGCCTCGCCGCCCGGCGCCAACGACTGGAACTGCCGCCCGAGCGCCGCCCACCCCGATCCGGTGGTCCTCGTGCACGGCACCTTCGCCAACCGTTACGAGAACTGGCTCGCGCTCTCCCCGCTGCTGAAGGGCCTCGGGTACTGCGTCTTCGCGCTCGACTACGGCACCATCCCGGGCATCACCTCCAGCGGCAGCGGCCTGCTGCTGCCGATCGGCGGCCTGGGCCCGGTGCCCGAGTCGGCCGCCCAACTCGGGCGGTTCGTCGACCTGGTGCTGAAGGCCACCGGCGCGGCCAAGGTCGACATCGTCGGGCACTCGCAGGGCGGCATGCTGCCGAACTACTACCTGAAGTTCCTCGGCGGGGCCGCGAAGGTCGGCCGGCTGGTCGGCCTAGCGCCGTCCAACCACGGCACGACGCTCGACGGGATCACCAAGCTCGTGCCGTACTTCCCCGGCGTCGCGGACCTGATCTTCACCGTCTGCCAGGCCTGCCGCGACCAGGCGGTGGGCTCCGATTTCAACCGCACGATGGCCTCCCGCCCGGACACCGTGCCCGGCGTGAGCTACACGGTGATCTCGACCGTGTACGACGAGGTCGTCACCCCGTGGCGGACCCAGTTCCTGACCGGCCCGGCCGTCGACAACGAGGTGCTGCAGAACCACTGCCCGATCACGCTCGCCGAGCACGTGGCGATCGCGTTCTCGCCGACGGCGCTGCACCTGGTGACCAACGCCCTGGATCCGGCGCACGCCACACCGGTGTTCTGCGGCTGAGCCGCACCCACCGGAACGCTGCGGCCCGGGAGGCCTCCCTCCCGGGCCGCGGCGTTCCGGTGTCCGGGCGCCCCGGTTCCTCGGCGTCAGCGCGACGGGCGGAGCGTGACCACGGCGGTGACCCCGCCGGCCCGGACCAGCACCTCGCGCGGACCGGCCCCCTCCAGCAGGGCGGCGTCGTAGCGGTCGAGCACCGTGTCACCGTCGACGGCGGCCGAACCGGCGAGGCAGACCAGCAGGACGGTCGCCCCCGGCGGGACGTCCACGACGGCCGGTGCGGTCAGCACGTCCACGGTGGCAGCGACCCGGCCGCGACGGGTCATCACGTTGAAGTCGACCACCGGGCCGGCCGACAGCCGGCAGTCCGTCACGGCGTCACCGGAGAAGGCGAAGGGGCGGAAGGGCGCGTCGACCAGCTGCTCGGCGCCGTCGACGGTGAGCGTCATGCCGGGGCCCTCGACCAGGGTGATCACCCGGTCGACGCCGGGGAACGGCGAGAACGGCCCGGCCGACGCGACGTCCGCGAGGCTGACCCGCCAGTCGAAGGCGTCCAGCCCGGCCCCGACGGGGAAACCGGCGACCTCCCTGGTCACCCCGCCCCCGTTGAGCCATGTCGTGGCCGGGCGCTCGGCCGCCCGCAGTACCTGGATCCGTCCGCTGCTCGTCATGGCCCGCATCCTGCCACCACGTCCGCGCGCGGCCGCGTCGGGCGTCGCCCGGGGCCGTCGGCGGTGGGGACGGTGGGACTGGTCGTGCCGACGACCCGGGTGCTCCCGTCAGCGCCGACGGACGGTCAGCGCCGACGGACGGTCAGCGCCGACGGACGGCCAGCGGCAGGAGCGCCGCCGCCGTGGCCGCCACCGCGACGGTGGTCAGGGCCATCGGCAGCCCCGCCGCGTCGGCGAGGAAGCCGATCACCACCGGGCCGATCAGCATGCCGCCGTACCCGAGCGTCGAGGCGAACGCGACGCCCTGCGGGCCGCCCGCCGCACCGGCCCGGGCGATCGCGAGGGGGAAGAGGTTGGCGAGGCCGAGGCCGACCAGGACGAACCCGCAGACGGCCAGCGGCACCACCGGGGCGAGGGCGGCGACCAGCATGCCGGCCGCCGCGGTCAGGCCGCCGAGCAGCATCAGCCGGGTCTGGCCGAGCCGGATGGACAGCCAGGTGCCGCCGACCCGTCCGCTGGTCATGGCGAAGGCGTACGCGGCGTACCCGGCGGCGGCCGTCCCGGGGCTGGCGTGGACGTCGTCGGTGAGGTGGAGGGTGGTCCAGTCGGCGATCGCGCCTTCGCCGTACGCGGTGCACAGCGCGGTGAGGCCGAGCAGCAGGACGAGCAGCCGCAGGTGCGGGGCGGCGCGGCCGGCCGTGGTGCGGGTGCCGTGGCCGTTCGCGTCGTCGCCGATGGCGTCGCCGTCGCCCGTGCGGCCGGGCGCGACCAGCGGCGCGGCCGGGCTGCGCAGCAGGACGACGCCCGCGGCGGCGGTGACGGCGAGGCCGAGCAGACCGCCGAGCGCGAGCGCCCAGGCGGTGCTCAGCGCACCGGCGAGGAGCCCGCCGAGGCCCGCGCCGAGCAGACCGCCGAGGCTGTACCCGGCGTGGAAGCTCGGCATGACGGGCCGTCGCAGCTGCGCCACCAGGTCGACGGCGGCGCTGTTCATCGCGACGTTGGCGCCGCCGTACCCGGCGCCGAAGAGCAGCAGCACGCCGCCGAGCGCGGTGACCGAGTGGGCGTGTGCGGGCAGCGGGACGGCGAGGCTGAGCAGGGCGAGCGAGCCGACGGTCACCGGGCGCGAGCCGTACCGCAGGCACAGCCGCCCGACGAGCGGCATGGTGAGGACGGCGCCGATCGACAGGCAGAGCAGGGCCAGCCCGAGGGCGCTGTGCGAGGCGTTGACCTGGCTGCGGATGTCCGGGATACGGACCACCCAGGCGGCGAAGAGGAAGCCGTCGACGGCGAAGAACGCGGTGAGTGCGAGCCGTGCCGAGCCCCAGGGGCTGTCCGTGCCGGGGGGTGTGCTGAGAGACTGGGGGGAGGTCTGGTCGGGTCGAGGACGCGGGCGGATTTTGTTTCGAAGCGGCACAAAGTCACAATAGGGGCGTGCAGCTCTCACCTTCAAGTCCGCGACCAGGTTCCGGAACCGACCTCGAAGCGCAGCGCGACGCCCACCGCCGCGCGGCCCCCGATCGCGGTCGGACGCTGCTCGGCCCCGCGCTCTCGCTCATCCACACCGGACAGACGCCCACCCGCTCGGCACTCACTCGCGCACTGGACGTCACCCGGGCCACCGCCGGGGCCGTCACGGCCGAACTGGAGGCGCTCGGGCTGATCACCGTCGACTCGCGCCCGGCCGGCGGCGGACGCGGACGCCCCTCGCACCGGCTCGCGATCGACCCGCAGGGCCCGGTCGTGGTCGCGGGGCAGATCCACGCCGACGGACTGAGCGTCACCCTGGCCGGCCTCGGCGGCCTGCTCGACCCGCCCGTCCACCTGCCGCTGCCCGCCGCCACCGACCCCGTCCGGATGCTGCGCGCCGTCGCCGAGGCGGGCGCCGAACTCGCCCGCGCGACCAGCCGGCGCTGCCTCGGCGCCGCGCTCGCCCTGCCCAACCCGGTCACCGAACCCGACGGCGCCGCGCTCGCCGCACTGCACTTCGCCTGGCCCAGCGGCACCCCGGTCGCCGACCTGTACGACGTCGAGGTGGGCCGCGCCGACCACGGCCCCGGCGCCCGTCGGCCACTGCCCACCGCCCTCGCCAACGACGCCAACCTCGCCGCGCTCGCCGAGTACCGGCACGGTGCCGGGCGCGGTGCCCGTCACCTGCTCCTCGTCACCTCCGGCCACCGCGGCGTCGGCGGTGCGCTGGTGATCGACGGCCACCTGCACACCGGCAGTGCCGGGCTGGCCCTGGAGGTCGGCCACCTCACCGTCGACCCCCAGGGTCGGCTCTGCCCGTGCGGCAACCGGGGCTGCCTGAACTCCGAGACCGACCCCGACGCACTGTTCGCCGCCGCCGGGCTCACCCCCGAACCGGGGCGCCCGCTGCTCGACCAGGCGCGCGAACTGTGCCGGGCGGCCGCCACCGACGATCGCGCGCGGGCCGCCGTGGAACACGTCATCGACCGGCTCGGGCTCGGACTCGCGGGCGTCGCCAACATCCTCAACCCGGACCGGGTGGTCCTCAGCGGGCTCCACCTCGACCTGCTGGAGGCCGCGCCCGAGCGGCTGCGCGCGGTGGTCGCCGAGCGCAGCCTGTGGGGGCGCAGCGGACGGGTGCCGATCGTCGGCGCGGAGCTGGCGCACGGCGCGCTCGCGGGTGCGGCGGAGCTGGGCTGGGGGCCGTACCTGGCGGACCCGCAGTCGGTGACGGCGGGCTGAACCCGGGGCCGGGTGTCGGGCTGGGGGTGACAGGTCGGACCAGGGGCGATAAGCGGAAGCTGGGACTGCGAAAACGGTCACTTATCGTGACTCTCCTACACTCGTAGTGAGCAGTGGGGGGTCGTAACGAGGGAGAGTGGCCATGAGCACCCAACCCGGCGGGACCCAGTCCGGCGGAGCGAGCGGCATCGAGCCGACCGCGAGCGTCGAGCCGACCGTCGAGCCGACCGTCGACGCCGCGCCAACCACCGGCATCGAGCCGACCGTCGATGTCGACCGGACCGACCCGCAGTACCGCGCCTGGCTCAAGGAGGCGGTGCGCAAGGTCCAGGCCGACGCCAACCGCTCCGCCGACACCCACCTGTTGCGCTTCCCGCTGCCGGGCGAGTGGGGGATCGACCTCTACCTCAAGGACGAGTCCACCCACCCGACCGGCTCGCTCAAGCACCGCCTGGCCCGCTCGCTCTTCCTCCACGGGCTCTGCAACGGCTGGATCCGCCCCGGCAAGCCGGTGATCGAGGCCTCCAGCGGCTCCACCGCCGTCTCGGAGGCGTACTTCGCGCAGCTCGTCGGGGTGCCGTTCATCGCGGTCATGGCCAAGAGCACCAGCCAGTCCAAGATCGACCTGATCGAGTTCCACGGCGGCGAGTGCCACCTGGTCGACCGCTCGGACGAGGTGTACGAGGCCTCCGCCCGGCTCGCCGAGAGCACCGGCGGGCACTACATGGACCAGTTCACCTACGCCGAGCGGGCCACCGACTGGCGCGGCAACAACAACATCGCCGAGTCGGTCTTCGCCCAGCTGCGCCTGGAGCCGCACCCCGAGCCGGCCTGGATCGTCGCCACCGCCGGGACGGGCGGCACCTCGGCGACCATCGCCCGGTACGTGCACTACATGCAGTACGACACCCGGATCTGCGTCGCCGATCCGGAGAACTCCTGTTTCTTCGACGGCTGGGTGCACCACGACCCGGACGCCGTCTGCGAGCGGGGCTCGCGGATCGAGGGCATCGGACGGCCCCGGATGGAGCCGAGCTTCGTCCCGGGGGCGATCGACCGGATGATGAAGGTGCCGGACGCCGCCTCCATCGCCGCCGTGCGGGTGCTGGAGCAGGTGCTCGGGAAGAAGGCGGGGGCGTCCACCGGGACGGGGCTGTGGAGCGCGCTGAAGATCGTCGCCGAGATGCGGGCGGCGGGGCGGCGGGGCAGCGTGGTCGGTCTGATCTGCGACCCGGGCGACCGCTACCTGGACAAGTACTACTCGGACGACTGGCTGGCCGGCGAGCGGATCGACATCGCGCCGTACCGGGCCGTGCTGGAGTCCTTCCTCGCCGGCGGCGCCTGGACGGGCTGACGCCGAGGTCGCCGGCCCCGCTCGCCTGCCTGCCCGCCCGCTCGTGTTGGCGGCGGCGGTGAACAAATGACCGCGAACAGATAACAGCGAACAGATAACAGATTTCAGACTCTGTTATCTGTTCGCCGCCCTCGCCGCCCTCCCCGCCAGACGCCACAGCGCCGAGCCCCCGGCGTCAGGGCAGCGGTGCGCCCGGTAGGTCGGCCGGGACGAGGAGTTGGAGCTCCTCCGTCGAGGGGTCCGCGAGGTGGGCGACCCGCATCGCGTGCCGCTCGACCATGGTCTCGAAGACCTGCCGCGCAGTGCGCCCGTTGCCGAAGTTGGGGCCGCGCTCCAGTCGGGCGAAGTGGTCCAGCAGTACGCCCTCGGTCGCCTCGGCGAGCGCGTACTCGTGCTCGGCGCACTGGGCCCGGGCGATCTCCAGCAGCTCGTCCGCCGTGTAGTCGGGAAAGGTGACGGTGCGTGAGAAGCGGGACGAGACGCCGGGGTTGGCGGAGAGGAAGCGTTCCATCTCCAGGGTGTAGCCGGCCACGATGACGACCACTTCGTCCCGGTGGTCCTCCATCAGCTTGACCAGGGTGTCGATGGCCTCCCGCCCGAAGTCGCGCGCGCCGTCCTCGGGGGCGAGCGCGTACGCCTCGTCGATGAAGAGCACCCCGCCGCGCGCGCGGTCGAAGGCGGCGGCGGTGCGGATCGCGGTGGAGCCGATGTGCTCACCGACCAGGTCGACCCGGGCCACCTCGACCAGGTGTCCGCGCTGGAGCACCCCGAGTGAGGCGAGGATCTCGCCGTAGAGCCGGGCGACGGTGGTCTTGCCGGTGCCGGGGGCGCCGGTGAAGACCAGGTGCCGGCGCAGCGAGGGCGCCTTGAGCCCGGCCTGGCGGCGGCGCTTGCCGACCGAGATGAGGTCGATGAGCGTGCGCACCTCCTGCTTGACGGTGGCCAGCCCGACCAGCGCGTCCAGTTCGGCGAGCGCCTCGTCGGCGGGCCGGCAGTCCGGGATCGGGGCGATCGCCGAGGTGGCGGCCGACGCGGCGGACGTGGCGGCGGCGGTGCCGGCCGCACCGGCTCTCCCGGCCATCCCGGCCAACGGGGCACTGGCGGAGGCCAGTTGGGCGGCCCGCGGGCCTGGCACCTCGGCCGCGCCGGCGGCCGGTGCGACGTCGTCCGAGGTGCAGCCCTCGGCGACCGGCCCGGGCTCGGAGAACTCGAAGCCGGCCCGCTCGTTCTGCTCGGCCCGGCAGCGGGTCAGCTGGGTGCGGCAGCCGTCGATGATGTGGAAGCCGAAGCCCTTGCCGTGCGAGACCCGGCAGTCCTCGAAGGTGCCCCGCCCCTGCGCCGAGACGTACACGCCGGCGTCGGTGCTGGCCCGGACGGTGCAGTCGCGCAGCACCGGGTCGGCGCCCTTGGTGACGATCACCCCGGTGGCCACGTCGGAGATCTCGCAGCCGGTGAGCAGGCCGCCGCTGCCGTGGTCGCGGAACCACAGGCCGGTGCCGGCCTCCTGGACCCGGCAGCCGGTGAGGGTCACCGCCGCGCCGCCGCTGACCGAGACCGCCGAGCTGCGGATCCGGCTGAAGGAGCAGTCCGCGGCGGTGGCGGCGGAGTCCCGGTCGAGGACGAACAGCGCGTCCGGCAGGTCGTACAGCGAGCAGTCGGTGAGGGTGAGCCGGGCGCCGTCGCTGACCCACAGTGCCGGGTACTCGCCGGTGGAGCCGTGGATCTGGCAGGACTCGGCGACGGCCTCGGTGCCCTGGTCCCAGACCGAGAGCGCCCCGCGCCCGAAGTCCCGGACGGTGCTGTGGTTGAGGCTGAGCCGGGAGCGGCCGCGCAGGTCGGCGCCGTTCTCCGGCAGGTCGTGCACCCGGCAGCCGGTGAGGACGAGTTCGGCCTCGCCGTCCAGGGTCAGGCCGTTGCCGGTGACCCGGTGGATCTCGCAGTCGACGAGCCGCCCGCGGGCCTGCGATTCGGCCTGGACGCCGCTGCCGCGGATCTCGTAGATCTCGCAGCCGGTCAGTTCGGCGGCGCTGCCCGGGTCGGAGAGCAGGACGCCGGCGCCGACGGCGTGGTGGACCCGGCAGCGGTCGAGGGCGGCGGTGGCGCCGCCGAGGACGGCGAGTCCGGCCTGCCCGGCGGCGGCGACCTCGCAGTCCTCCAGGGCGGCGGCGGTGCCGGGGCCGCGCAGGCGCAGCCCGAGTCCGGCCGGGTTGGCGACGACGCAGCCGCGCAGGGTGGGCCGGGCACCGTCGGTGATCTCGATGCCGGTGGCGGAGCGGGTCTCGATCCGGCAGCCGCTGAGCGAGGGTGCGGTCTGCGGCCCGGTGATCAGGACGGCCGGGGTGGAGCTGTCGCCGCCTTCGACGACGAGGTCGCGGACGATGGCGTCGGCGGTGACGGTCAGCGCCACTCCGGACGGCGGGTCGATCCGGACGGTGCCCGGGCCCTGGGCCGGGACGATCGTCACGGGCTTGTCCAGCAGTACGTTCTCCCGGAACGTCCCCGGCCGGACGGTCACGGTGTCGCCCGGTTCGGCGGCCGCGAGGGCCTCCGCGAGGGTGTCGTACTCGCCTGCGCGGCGGCGCCAGCGGGATGCGCTGTCCTGGGTGACCCGGACCCTGTGCTCTGCCATGACGGTCTGTCGTCCCCACCTTCGTCGAGCCGGCGTTCAACGGGCCGTACGCGCGGGCCGCCCGCCCACCGTAGCGCGCCTCCATGGGTGGTCCGGTCGGCCGCGGTCGCGCGGGCACCGGGGGCTCGCGCCTTCGCCACAGGTTCCGACCACATGTTCAACGAGCGCGCACACCTGTGGTTCCGAGACGGGGACGCGCCGCGGGGGCGGCGGCGGGGGGAGCCGGTGAACCGGAGCGCCGCCGGTTCACCCCCGCGCGTCGGCGGGCCACTGCGCCCCGTCCTCCAGGACCTCGACCCGGTCGCCGACGCGCAGCGTGCCGAGCACGTCGCCGGTGGTGCCGGCCGGCCGCTCCGGGATCAGGTTCTGCCCGAACGCGGCCTTCTTCAGCAGCCGGTGGTGCCGGGCCAGGGTGCGCAGCGGTTCGGGGCCGCGCCGCTCGCCGCTCTCCTGGTCGGTGGTGGTGATGACGCAGCGGCCGCAGGGCTTGACGACCTTGAAGGTGAGGTCGCCGATCCGGATCCGGCGCCAGCCGTCCTCGGCCCACGGCTCGGCGCCGCCCACCACGACGTTGGGGCGGAAGCGCTCCATCGGCAGCGGCTCGTGGCCGTCGGGGTGCTCGGCGGCGATCAGTTCGTTGAGCCGTTCCAGCGAGGCGGTGGTGGTGAGCAGCAGGGGGAAGCCGTCGGCCATCGAGACGGTGGTGCCGGGCTCGGCGTAGTCGGGGTCGGCCGGCCGGGCGTGCGGGTCGTCCAGGTGGACCAGGCGGTAGTCGCCGAGGTGTTCGGCGATCCACCGGTGCGCTTCCTTGGCGGCCTCGGCGGCGCGGAAGCGGGTGCCCCAGACCTCGACCTCGGCGAGCGGGTCGCCGGCTGCGACGGCGGGCGCGGGGACCTCGATCCGGGAGCCGTCGGGGGCGGTGAGGGAGAGCGCGCCGTCGGGGAGCAGGTCGGGCCTGATCTGGCCGAGGGCGGCGTTCTCGCGCTGGCTGACGAAGCGTCCGGTGGTGTCGGCGAGCATCCAGCGGCGGTCTCCGGCCAGGCCCCAGGGTTCGACGGCGGCGGTGTCGGGGCTCAGGCGGTACATGGACTTGACGGGGTAGACGTGGAGTCCGGTGAGCTGCATTCCCCCATCCTGCCAGCCGGTTCCCGGCGGTCCGCAGGACCCCCGTACGCGCACGGACCGCCCGGGACGCCGTGGGGGGCGTTCCGGGCGGTCCGTGGATGACCCGTTTCTCCGTACGCCCGGCGCGGGGAGCGCGCCGGGTGGTGCTCAGGTGGTGCGGGTGCGGGCCGGGTGGGGTCCGGCCCTGGAGGTCAGTGGCTCAGTAGCCCTGGCCCTGCTGCTGGTAGCCGCCCTGCTGGCCCCCCGCGTTGTAGGCGTTGTGGCCGGGCTCGCCGTACGGGCCCGGGCGCTGCGGCTGCATCGGGCGGACCGGCGCCATGGCCGGGCGCAGCTGGGCGCCGCCGAAGCCCTGGTCGCCGCCCTGGCCCTGGAAGCCGGGGCCGGCCTGGCCGGGGCCGCCGAAGGACTGCTGGCCGCCGAGGCTCTGCGGACCGCCCTGCGGCTGGCCGCCCGGCTGCCCGGGGCCGAACGCGCCCGGACCGCCGATCGGCTGCGCGCCGAAGGACTGCTGGCCGCCCTGGCCGCCGATGAAGGTGTTCTGGCCGCCGAAGCTCTGGCCGCCGGTCGGCTGGTAGCCGCCGCTGGCGGTCTGCGCGAAGGCCGGTGCGGCGGGCTGCGGCCGCTGGTACTGCTGGGGGGCGCCGTAGCCGGGGACGGGCGGCTGGGGCGCGGAGGCGTACGCCGGCGCGGGCTGCGCGGGGATGTACGCCGTGGCGGGACCGGCGGAGGGGCCGCTGCTCGGGCCGGGGCCCAGGGCGAGGCGGGCGGGCGGCAGCGCGGGGAGGTTGCTGCCGGCGCTCTCGTACCCGTTGCCGTACCGGTTCTCGTAGGACGGGCCGGCGCTGGCCCCGTAACCGGACGACATGGCCGGCGGAAGGGCCGCCGGCACGTTGATGGGTGCGATCTGGGGGACGCCGCGCTCAGCCACGAGGCTGTCGTAGATCGGCGTGCCGGAGGAGAAGGACGGAGAGGGGTAGCCGACTCCGTCGTAGGAGCGGGGCGAGGTCATGGGGCATACGGTAAGCCCACAACGCGCCTGCTGAGGAGAGCGGGAGGGGGAGCAGTTCGACTGTTTACACAGTCTTCGCTCGCACAAAGGTTTCGAAAGTAGGAAGAACGGACATACCGGCGTTCAGTTCCGGACAACCTTGGCGTGCCGTCAGTGATCGAACAGTACCCGGACGGCGGCGCGGCGAACCCTTGCGGTGACCGGGCGGTGGACGGTTCGGGGCCCGCCGGAGAAACTTTTGCGGACAGGGCGTGCGCCGGCGCATTCGAGCCCCCGCCGACGGTCCGACGAGGGCTCGTGAATGTTTCGGGAATAAAGTCCCCGTCAGCGGCCTCGGGCCCGTGGTCAGCTCGCCTGCAACGCCTGCGCCTGCGCCGGGAGGCCCGGCCGGCCCGCGACCTCCGAGGTGCAGAAGGAACAGCGGGTCGCCGCGGCCGGAATCGGGCTCAGGCACTCCGGGCAGTCGACCTTCACGACCGGCGCCGGCTTGGCCGACTCGAAGCGCGCCTGCAGCCTGCCGACCGGAAGCACCACGGCGAAGTAGATCACCGCGGCGACCAGCACGAACCCGATCAGCGCGTTGACGAAGACCCCGTACGGGAACCGGGTGCCGGCCACCTCGAAGGTCTTCTGGGTGAAGTCGCCGACGGCGCCGGTGGCGACCCCGATGAGCGGGGTGAGGAAGGCGGTGACGAACCCGGTGACCACGGCGGTGAAGGCCGCGCCGATCACGATGCCGACTGCGAGGTCCACCACGTTTCCGCGCAGCAGGAAGCTGCGGAATCCCTTGAACACCGGGTGACTCCAAATCCGTACGGGGAAGGGGGAGGTGAGGCAGCGCGACGGTCGCCCCGGCCGGACATCCTGCCGACCGGGCCGGGCCGAGGTCCAACCGCGTTCACCCGATCCGCGTAACCGGCCGCAGGACGCGCCGGCCGGGTCCGGGCGCAGCCCGGGCGCTCCGCGTACGGGTCGATCCGGCCGCCGCCGGGTCGCAGGGGTCAGAGCGGCCGCACCCGCAGCGCGCGCTCGTAGAACTCGACCATGTGCGCGGACACCTGGGACAGCGTGAACGAGGCCAGGAACCGTGCCCGCGCGGCCTTCGCCCGCACCCGCGCCGCCGCCCGGTCGTCCAGCGTGTCGACGACCGCCGCCGCCAGTTCGGCCGGCCGCTCCGGCGCCACCAGCCGGGCGTAGTCCTCCGAGCCGACCGTCTCGCGCAACGCCGGCACGTCCGCGCAGACCAGCGGCACCCCGACGCCCATCGCCTCGATCGCCGTGCCGCCCTGGCCCGCCCAGCGGGACGGCACGGCGAGCACGTCGGCAGCGGCCATCAGGTCGGCCACGTCCTCGCGCGGCCCGAGCAGGCGGACGCTCCCGGCGGACTCGGCGAGCGCCCGCAGCCGTGCGCTCTCCGGGCCCGCCGCGCCGGCGAGCAGCAGGACGGCCCCGGGCTGCGCGTGCCGGATCGCCGGCCAGGCCGTCAACAGCACGTCCAGGCCCTTCCGGTGGTGCTGGCCGGCGGCGGCCAGCACCACCGGCACGTCCTGCGCCAGCTCCAGCGCACCGCGTACGGCGGCCCGCCGCTCCGGGGTGGCCGTGCCCAGCAGCTCCGGGTCGAGCCCGCGCGGCACCACGTCGATCCGGCGTCGGGGGATGCGCAGCCGCCGCGCCATCGTGCCGGCCACGTGCCGGGTGAGCGCGTGGAAGCGGCGGGCGCCCTGGGCGGTGGCCGCGTCCAGGGCCTGCGCGGTGCGCATCCGCCAGGGGCTCGCCCCGTGCGCCGCCGACTGCTCCGGTCCGTACGCCGGGTCGAGGAGGCTGGAAACCACCGGGGTGCGGGCGGCCAGGGCGGCGGCGCGGCCGAGCACGTCCGAGGCGTGGCGGGCGGTGTGGACGAGATCGGGCCGGCGTTCGCGGATCAGCCGGCGCAGCGCGGCGGCGGTGGCGGCCCCGGTCGGTCGGCCGACGCCGAACACGGCGGCGCCCGCCGCGGTCAGCTCCGGCTGCCAGCCGCCGGGGGAGTCGTAGAGGTAGGCGACGTCCAACGTGACTCCGGCGCGCACCAGTTGGGGAGCCATCGAGACCAGGGCGCGCTCCGCCCCGCCGGTCCGGTTCACGCTGTCGACCACCAGAAGCACCTGCACCGGCCACCCCCGCCCGCTGCGGGCGCGTCCGTTCTCCCGTGCCGGACGCCCCCTGACTGGTGATCAGCATCGCAGGTGGCCGTCGGGCCCGCCAGCCGTACGGCGGCCGGGGTCGGACGCCGGGGTGCGGCGAGGCGAGGCAGAGCGAGGCAGGGCGAGAGGGGGCGGAACAGGGCGCACGACGGGAGCAACCGGCGCACGGCCGCAGTCGACCAGCGCACATCAGGTGTATTCACGCGGGCGCACGGGCCACCACCAGGTTGCGCGAAGGGGCTGTACGGCGCGGGGCGCTGTGCCAAGGTCGGTCCATGCCCGACCATACGTCGGCCGACCCGGCCGGAACCCGTCCCCGCGTCCTGCACCTGATCAGTGATCCACGCCGCGGCGGCGCCCAGAACTTCGCCCGTGACCTCCACCGGGAACTGCGCCGCCGGGGCCAGGCCTCCGCCCTGTGCGCCCTCGCCCCGCACCCGTCCCCCGGGCCCACCGGGCCCGCCCTCCCCGGGCCCCGCGCCGCGGACCGCACCGGAGTTCGCGCCGGGGCCGGTCCGGGAGCCCGCCCCGACGGGCCCGACCGGCAGCCCGACCCGCACCCCGGCGCCTGCGCCGACGAGGAGGACTTACGCGCCGCCGTCCTCGGCTCCGGCCGCCTGCGCCCCGGCACCCTGCGGGCGCTGCGCGCGGCCGCCCGCGGCGCCGACGTGGTGCTCGCCCACGGCTCCGACACCCTGGCGGCCTGCGCCCTCGCCCTGGCCGGCACCCGCACCCCCTTCGTCTACGTCTCCGTCGGCCACCCCCGCTACTGGACGGCGAACCGGCTGCGCCGGGTGCGTGGCGGCGCGCTGATGCACCGCGCGGCCGCCGTCACCACGCTCACCGACGAGGCCCGCGCCGTCCTGGAGGGGCAGTTCCGGCTGCCCGACGGCAAGGTGCACGTGATCTCCAACTCCCGGGCCGCCGAGAGCTATCCGCCCGCCGACGGCCGGGCCGACCGGCGCGCCGCCCGGCACGCGCTCGGCCTGCCCGCCGACGTCCTGCTGGTCGCCTGGATCGGTGCGATCGCCCCGGAGAAGCGGCTCGACCTCGCCCTCGACGTCCTCGACCGGCTGCCGGACGTCCGGCTGGCCATCGCCGGGGACGGCCCGCTGCGCGAGACGCTGGCCCGCCACCCGGCCGCCGCCCGCGCCCACTTCCTCGGCGCCCTGCCCGATCCGGCGCCGCTCTACCGGGCCGCCGACGCGCTGCTGCTCACCAGCGACAGCGAGGGCGTGCCCGGCGCGCTGATCGAGGCGGCGCTGGCCGGCGTGCCCGCCGTCGCCACCGACGTCGGGTGGGTGCGCGAGGTGGTCCGGGACGGCGCGACCGGCGCGCTCGTCGCCCCCGGGGACCCGCTCGCCCTCGCCGAGGCGCTGGCCAAGGTGCTGGCGTGCAACCGTGCGGGCCTCGGCGCGGCCGCCCGGGCGCACGCGTTGGAGCACTTCGAGCTCGGCGCCGTGGTGGACGCCTGGCAGGGGCTGGTCGCCGAGGTGTGGGCGGGGGGTGGCCCGGGGGCGCGCACCGGTCCGTGACAGACCCGCGGCGGCGGGCCGGGCCGGGCGTCGGGTTGCGCGCCGGGCCGGGCGTCGGGCTGGGCCGATCGGGCGAATCCGGGCCAGCGTGCCCGGCCGAACTCGACGGTAACGAACCGCCGCCAGCACACTGCCCGGTGTGAACTCGAAGTCGCTGCTGCGGTCCACCGTCCTGCTCGCCATCGCCGCCGGGATCGCCGTATCCCCCCTCCAGGCCGGCGCGGTGAGTCACCAACCCCCCTCCGAGGGTGCCCAGTTCGTCAAGCTGGACCATCCGCAGCCGGTGCGCGAGAGCGTCCGCACGGAGGCGGCCGAGTTCTTCTGGTACGACTGCGTCCACTCCCAGCAGCTCGAACAGCCCTTGCAGGCCTGGGCCGAGAAGCACCGCGCGGACGTCGCCCTGCGGCGCGTCCCGGCGATCTGGCCGGGCGGCCCGGACGAGGGTGCCCAGCGCGGTCACGCGCGCCTGTACTACACGCTGGAGCGCCTGGGCCTGGTCGAGCGCCTGCAGAGCAGCGTCTTCCGCTCGGTGCGCACCGACCAGACCGACCTCACCACCGAGGCCACCGCCACCGACTGGGCGGTGCGCCACGGCGTGGACGCCCAGCTCTTCCGCCGGACGTACCGCTCCGACGAGGTGGCGCGGTCGGTCGACGAGGCCGCCGTCGAGTTCGTCCGCTACGGCGTCAACGAGCTGCCGACGGTGGTCGTCCAGGGCGAGTACCGGACTTCGCCGAGCAAGGCCGGTGGCGTCGAGGCGATGCCCGAGGTGCTGGACTACCTGGTCCAGCAGGAGCAGCTGCGCGGGAACTGAGCCCGCCGCCGGCCGGGGTCGGACAGCCCTCCGGCGGCCCGCCCCGCCCGGCGGTTCAGTCCCGGCGCAGCAGGTACGTCACGAAGCCGAACGTCCCCCGGTAGCCGTGCAGCCACTCCCGCCGGTGCCGGTCCGCGGCCTCCCGGGCGGCCGCCGCGTCGGGGTCGTCCGGGTGCTCCAGCGCCCACTCGGCCAGCGCACCCGTCCACGCGAACTCGTAGTCGTCCCACTCCTGCGGGCTGCTCACGTAACCGGACACCGGTGTCCAGCCGTCCGCCAGCACCCGGTCCGTGGTGGTCGCCAGGTCCGCGTAGTCGTCCCGGGCCGCGCCCAGCCCGTCCAGGGCCGCCCGGGACGGCTCGCGCTCCCAGAAGCCCTCGCCGACCAGCACCCGCCCGCCCGGGGCCAGGTGCTCGCGGGCCGCCGCCAGCGTCGGCAGCAGCCCGCCGAAGGCGTGGGTGGCGCCCACGCACAGCACCAGGTCGAAGGGCTCGACCGAGTCGAACTCCCGCGCGTCCACGTGGTGCAGGCCGATCCGGCGCGCCACGCCGAGCACGGTCGCCGCCTCCCTGGCCCGGGTCAGCGCCGCCGCGTCCAGATCCACCCCCACCGCCCGCCAGCGCGGACGCGCCGCCAGCGCCCGGACCAGCCACGCCCCCTCGCCGCAGCCGAGGTCCAGCGCCCGGCCGTCCGCCGCCCCGGCGGTCGCGCGCTCCAGCAGCAGGGCCACCGACTCGTCCGTCAGCGGCGCCGCGATCGGGTGGTGGGCATGGGCGAGACGGGAGATCCTCTGGCGGTCCATTCGAGCAGTATGGAGCCAACCGGCCTGCCGTGCCCGCGAATTCGGGGCCCGGAACACTCAGGCCCGCGAGTACGTCCGGCCCTTCCACGCCGCGCCCCGGCCCCGCCAGTGCTGCACCGCCGAGTCCACCGTCATCAGCAGGTACAGGCCCGCCGTGAAGGGCAGCAGCAGCACGGCCGGCGCCGGCTGCCGGTAGTACCGCACCATCGGCAGGTAGGTGCCCGCCATCAGCGCCCAGGCCGCCCCGCCCGCCACCGCCACCGCCGGCGCCCCCGCGACCAGCCCGGCCGCCGCCGCCACCGGCGGCACCAGGTACACCAGCCCCAGCCCCAGCACCGTCCCGAGCAGCAGCAGCGGCGAATGCCGCAACTGGGCGTACGCGCTGCGCGACACCATCCGCCACAACTGCTCCAGCCGGGGGTACGGCCGGACGCTGTCCACCGCCCCGGCCAGCCCCAGCCAGGTCCGCCCGCCCGAGGACTTCACCGCCCGCGCCAGCGACACGTCGTCGATCACCGCACCCCGGATCGCGGCCACCCCGCCGGCCCGCTCCAGGGCCTCCCGCCGCACCAGCGAACAGCCGCCCGCCGCGGCCGCCGTCCGCCCACCGGGCCGGTTGCTCCAGCGGAACGGGTACAACTGCGCGAAGAAGTAGACGAAGGCCGGCACGATCAGCCGCTCCCAGCCGGTCTCCACCCGCAGACGGGCCATCTGCGACACCAGGTCCAGCCCGTTGCTCTCCGCCGCAGCGACCAGCTCCGCCAGCGAGTCCGGCCGGTGCGCGATGTCCGCGTCCGTCAGCAGCAGGTACTCGACGTCCGGACCGGCCAGCTCCACCCCGTGCCGCAGCGCCCACAACTTGCCCGTCCACCCCGGGGGCAAGGGGGGAGGAGTCGTGACGGTCAGCTCCAGCCCGTCCATCGTCCGCAGCTCCGCCGCCACCGCGCCCGTGCCGTCCGAACTGTGGTCGTCCACCAGGATCACCCGCGCCCGCCCCGGGTACTTCTGGGCCAGCAGCGTCGGCAGGCTCACCGGCAGCACCTGCGCCTCGTCCCGGGCCGGCACCACCACCGCCGCCTGAGGCCAGCGCACCGGCGGACGGCGCGGCGGCAACCGCACGTCGGTGCGCCAGAACAGCCCGTGGCAGCACGCCAACCAGAGCCAGACCAGCAGGGAGAGCGCGGCGATCCACAACAGGACGGTCACTCCCGCAGTTTGCCGCAGAACCGGCCGGATCGGGCGGATCGACTAAAGTCTTGCCCCGTGAAGATCGCACTGATGGACTCCGGAATCGGCCTGCTGGCCGCCGCCGCCGCCCTTCGGAAGCTGCGCCCGGACGTCGATCTGGTGCTCTCCTCCGACCCGGCTTCGATGCCCTGGGGGCCGCGCACCTCCGAGGAGGTCACCGACCTCGCCCGCGGCTGCTCGCTCGCCGCCGCGGCGCTCGAACCGGACGCGCTGGTCATCGCCTGCAACACCGCCTCCGTGCACGCGCTCGCCACCCTCCGGGCCGAACTCGAACCCGGACTGCCCGTCGTCGGCACCGTCCCGGCGATCAAGCCCGCCGCCGCCCTCGGCGGCTCCGTGGCCATCTGGGCCACCCCGGCCACCACCGGCAGCGCCTACCAGCGCGGCCTGATCCGCGACTTCGGCGGCACCGCGGACGTGACCGAGGTGGCCTGCCCCGGCCTCGCCGACGCCATCGAACACGGCGACGACGCCGCCATCACCGCCGCCATCGCCGACGCCGCCGCCCGCACCCCCGCCGGCACCGCCGCGATCGTCCTCGGCTGCACGCACTACGAACTGGTCGACGACCGCATCCGCGCCGCCGTCGCCCCCACCGCCTCCCCGGCGCTCACCCTGCACGGCTCCGCCGACGCCGTCGCCGCCCAGGCCCTGCGCCGGGTCACCGACCCCACGCGCACCGGCGCCGGCACCATCACCGTGCTCCACGCCGGCGCCTCCGCCGCCCTCCCCCCGGCCGCACTCCTCTACCCCCAGGGGCGCACCCTCGCCGCCCTGATGCGCAGCACGCTGCCGGCGTGACACCCACCGCCCTCGCGGAGCACTTCGCCCCCCGGCGAGCCGCTGACGAGCCCCCGCCGGGCCCCCACCGGTCCGCCACCGGGCCAATTTTCGCCCGCTGGCGGTCCGCCCTTCAGCCCGCGCGGAAGGCCACCGCAGCTGATCCCCATCCGGGGCAGCCGAGGGCAGGTTCTCTGTCATGAGTTGAGGGGCAAATCTTTGCCCTCCAACCTCCGGGGGTCGGTCGAGGAGTCCCGTGGTGGCCGGCCGTCCCGGTCTTCCGCGGAGGCTGCCTGTCCGGGGCGGCTGATGCAGGAATTCGGCCTGCCCGACGGTCTGTGCCCGTGGGGCAAGGCCTTGCCCCACGGGCGGGTGGTTTGCCGCTGAGGCGGGGCCAAATTTCGCCCCCCAGAGGTCTGGTGCCCCTCCCCGGCAGGGCTCATTTTTGCCCCTGAGTGACCCTGAGCACCCCTGAGTGCCCCTGCGTCCCCTCGCGTGCCCCGGCCGGTCAGGCGACGGCTTGGCGGCGCCAGCGGCGGTAGGCGGGTTCGAGGCCGGAGAGGATGGTGTCGAAGCGGCGGGTGCTGGTGGTGGAGTCGACCTGGAGGCGGCTGATCTGGAGCGGGTGGGAGGGGATGCGGGGGCCGAGCCGGTGGTCGGAGAGGAAGCCGAGGCGGTAGCCGAGCTCCTGGAGGACGGTTTCGGCACGCGGGTCGTGCCCGCCGTCCGGGTAGGCGAAGGCGATCGGGGGTTCGCCGAGCCAGCGGGTGAGGGCTTCGTGGGCGCCGGTGATCTCGGCGCGGACGGTGGCGTCGTCGCAGCGGCCGAGGCAGGGGTGCCCCTGGGTGTGGTTGCCGATGGCGACGCCGCCGTCGCGCAGGGCGAGCAGGTCGGCGGGGGTGAGCTGCTCCTGGCGGGGCGGGCGGCGGTCGGCGCTGACCCGTAGCTCGTGCAGGCTGCGCCGCCGGTCGGGGTCGGGCATGGCCTTGAGCCGGGGGAGCAGCTGGGAGGGGTGCCCGCAGTCGAGCGAGCGGGCACGGCCGCCGTGCCGGGCGAGGAAGTCGGCCTCGTGCCACCAGAAGGGGCGTTCGGTGCCGATGAGCTCGGAGATGACGAAGGCGGTGGCGGGGATGCCGCGGGCGTCGAGGGCGGGCAGGGCGTGGGTGAGGACGCTGCGGTCGGCGTCGTCGAAGGTGACCAGGACGCTGCGGGGCGGCAGCGGCCGCTGTTCGGTGACGGCTTGGAGGACGGCGGTGAGCGAGACCGGGGTGGCGAGTCTTCGGAGCCGGTCGAGCTGGGCGCCGAAGGACCGGTGGTCGGTGACGCCGTGGTAGGCGAGGACGGCGAGGCGTTGTGCGGCGCGGGCGCGGAACAGGGGTTGGACGGGGGCGAACCGCAGCCATTCGCCCCGCGCGTCCGGCCTGCCCCGGTCGGCGGTCGGGTGGCGGCGGGTGGCCGTCGGCAGCGGGCGCACGAACGGGACGGGCCTGGTGGGGGCCATGGAGATCGACGTGGTGGACTGGGACTGCGGCACGGTTCCCCCTCGGTCGCCGAGCGGCGTGGCGGTACCGCCGGAGGACGGAGTCCGGCCTCCGACTCCAGGCGGCGGCGGCTCCGCCTCCTGGGTATTCCGGTCCGCGGTGGGGGGCTCGCACCCTTCCCGCGAACGGCTCCTGGATCGCTCAATGCCATTGAGACCGCTGCACCGGGCGGATGGTTGTACCGGGGGGACGAGGATTTTTCGTGGACTGATGTGAACTGATGTGAACTGAATGTGGAGCCGGAATGCACGACCGGGGCCGGTCCGCGACCTGCTCGGGCGAGGTCGGCGGGCCGGTCGCACCGGGTGGTCGAACGTTCACTCCCTGCGGGCTGCCTCCGGCGTTCGCCGGGGGTACCTTGGGCTCATGGCAGATGCGGACCGTGATCCCTTCCACCTGCACGGCGCGACCAGGATGGCCCGTGCGTGGAGTGGTGGCGCCCTGGTCACCCACCAGCTTCTGCTGGCGGTGGTGGGTTTGGCCTGTCTCGCGCTGGGCATTGTGGTGGCGGTGATCGTTCCGGACAGTGACGGTCCGGCCTGGGCGATGGCGGTGGCGGGCTGTCTGGCCGCGGGAGTGCTGCTGCTCGGCCGGATCGCGTTCGGGCTGCTGCGTTACCGCCGGGGCGCCGCGCTCTAACCTCCTCAGCGACCGGCCGGCCTTCGGTGGACGGCTGTACTTCGATTGCCCTCGGCATTCCGAGCGGCAGATCGAGCAGCAGATCGAGCAATATTGGTCAGATCGACCGAATTTCGGCCTGTCGGACAATCCTCTGCCCACTTCTTTCACCATTCCCGGGCGACGGCTCCAAGGCGCCTTTACTGTGAATGCGTTCTTGCGGCTCGACGGTGCCGTGGACTCGACGGTGCCGTGGAGGGGAAGAGATGGGCGGCAGCGCCACGTCCGATCCGGGCGGAGAACCGGGCGGAGAACCCGGCAGGAAGCCGGACGGCGCACCGCGCACCACCGTGTCCGCCGGATGAAGCGCGGCGGGGACCTCGCCCTCGCCGCCCTGGCCGGGATCGTCGCGCTCCCGTTGGCCCTGGTGATCGCCGCCCTGCTCCGCTGCACGGCGCGCGGCCCGGTGCTCCTGCGGCTGACCCGGGCCGGACGGCACGGCCGGGAGTTCCAGGTCCTCCGCTTCCGGACCAGCCGGGGAGGGCGGCTCGGCGTGCTGCTCCGCCGGACCGGCCTGGACGAGCTGCCCCGGCTGTGGAACGTCGCCCGCGGCGAGATGGGGGTGATCGGCCCCCGGCCCGTTCGCCCCGACCAGGTGGTCCGCTACTCCCGCCGCGAGCGCGGCCGGCTCGCCGTCCGGCCCGGGCTGACCGGCTGGGCCCAGCTCCAGGCCCGCCGCCCGCTCGCCCGGCCGGACTGGGCCGAACTCGACCTCTGGTACGTGGAGCACCGCTCGCTCCGGCTCGACCTGCGGATCCTCGGGCTGACCGTGCTGGCCCTGCTGCGCCCGGAGGGCGGCCTCGCACGATGAGCCCGCGCGTCGCGGGTCGCACGTCGGTGGCGGCGGCCCGGGAGCCTGCCGGACAGGGCCTAGGCTGCGGCGTATGGCCATTCCCCCGTTCCTCGCCGATCTCCGCGCCCTGGTGGGCACCCGCCCGCTCTGGCTGACCGCCGTCGTCGCCGTCGTCCTGGACGACCACGGCCGGGTGCTGCTGGGCCGACGGGCCGACGACGGGAGGTGGGCGCCGGTCGGCGGCATCCTCGATCCCGGCGAGCAGCCCGCCGACGGCGTGGTGCGCGAGTGCCTGGAGGAGACCGGGGTGGTGGCCGTGCCCGAGCTGCTCGCCTCGGTCACCGTCTCGCCGCAGGTCACCTACCCGAACGGCGACGTGACGCAGTACCTGGTGCTGACCTTCCGGTGCCGGGCGGTCGGCGGCGAGGCGAGGGTGAACGACGACGAGTCGCTGGAGGTCGGCTGGTACCCGCTGGACGGGCTGCCGCCGATGATCGAGGTCGAGCACGAGCGGCTGCGCCACGCGCTGGAGTGCGAGGGGTCGGCGGTCTTCGTGTGGGAGGGCAAGGAGCGCCCCTGACCGGCGCACGGCGGACGGTCCGCATCCTCGCCTCCCCTCCCCGGGCGGGCCGGGAGTCCGGACCCTTCGCCGATGGTAGCCGTCCGGTCACCCCGGGTGGGGGGAATTCGCGAGGCCGCTCAGCCCTTGCGCTGCCGGTAGGCCTCCTCCGCGGCGTCCAGGACGGCGGCGAGGTCGCCGCCCGCGGTGGCGGTGGCGGTGGCCGCCACCGCGCCCTCGACGAACGGCGCGTTCGCGAAGCGGACCGGGAACGGGAGGCCGTGCTCGTCGGCGTCGGACAGCAGGGCGCGCACGGTGGTGACGGCGCTGCCCAGGTCGGCGAGCACCACGACCCCGTGGCCCTGGTCGACCCGGCGGGTGGCGGCGGCCACCAGGACCGCGCTGATGCCGGGACCGCCCTGGTCCCCGCCGGTCGCGGCGATCGGGGCGGGGGAGTCGGATCCGGTCAGTGCGAGCGCGAGCGCGCGCACCGCGATGGCCAGTTCCTGGCTGTGCGACACCAGGACGATCCCGACCCGGCCGTGCGCGGGGGGCCGGCCGGAGGCGGGCCGGGGCAGCGTGGCGGGCGCGGGTGGCGTGCGGGGCGCCGGGGGGTGGGCCGAGGGGGCGTCGGAGATGGGGATGACATCGGCGCGGGTGCCGTCCCGGCGGCTCATCGGCTGCTCCCTCTGGGCGGTGGCGGGTGGTGGTGGGCGGTGCTGGGCGAGGTGGTGCGGGCCGCGTCCGGTGCGCATCGGGTTCGCGGGGCCGGGGCGGGCCGTCGAGGGCCGTCGAGGGCCGTCGAGGGCCCGTGTACGGCCGGCGGGGGTGGTCCCCCGCGCTGCCAAGCACTCTGGCAGCTCCGGTGGCCCCCGTCGGGCGGGACACGCGTTGAGCGGGCCTCCTGCGGCGTCCGGGCCCGGCTGGTGGAGTCCTCGTCAACCCGCTGACCGGGGCGGGCGGGTGTGGTTAGGCTGGCCGGGAAAGCCGTCGGGAGGAGACCGGGTAGTGGCAGTCAACAGTGGGATCGACGTGGAGGCGGGCGGCGCGGAGCCGCAGCTGGCGCCGAGCGGGAAGCCGAAGGTGGACTTCAGCGGGGCGAAGTGGCTGTGCAGCAGCCAGGGCGTCGGGGATGTCCAGATCGCGTTCGTGGACGGGTACATCGGGATGCGGGACGGCCGCCAGGAGGACGGTCCGGTCCTGGTGTTCACGCCGGGGGAGTGGCGGGCCTTCGTGCTCGGTGCCCGGGACGGCGAGTTCGATCTCACCTGAGCCACCGTCGCACGACCGCGGAGCGGGTCCCGTCGGAACGGGGCCCGCTCCGCGGTCGATTTCGGCCCCGAACATCACAACTGATGATCTATTGAACGTGCCCCGTCAGAATTTCTGTTGACTGTTAGACAAACGCAGCTCAGAGTATGAGCACAGGCAGACGCCGTGCCCACCGCCCCCACGCGGCCAGACACGGCGCCTGCTGTGCGACCCGGCAGCGTTGCCAGGCCATCCTCCCAGTCATCCCCTGCGCACCGGGGTGCGTCGGCCGGTCCCGGCCCACGAGGGGCCGGCAGTCGCCGGGAGGCTGGCGTCGACGCCGAGAGCGACTCGGCGGCGACACCGTTTGCTCGGGACCCGCACGCCCCCACGCGGCGGCGTCCCGAGCAAGATCCGCGGGAGCGACGGGCCGGGGCCCCGCGGATCTGGCTTGTGGTGATGGAACTGTTGGCTTGTCTGCTGTGCTGTGTGCGACGACGAAGCTGGGTGCTCGGCAGTTCGGCACGACGATGTGCACAGTGAGGGAAACGCGTGTAGGGCCGCGTTGCGACATGCCGTCCCCCCGGAGGGTGAAACCCAGAACGGCTGTCGTGCTGAACCGAACGTAGCCCGGACGGTTGCTCAGAGTCAACATTGGTCTCTGAGCGTCGATCTCCCGACGGTGCCCCACCCACCTCGCGAGCGTGGTGTGCCGGGCACGTACGATGTTCCCATGTCTTTTCTCCGCCGTCGCTCCGGACAGCCCGCCGGCCCGGACTTCGACGTGCTCGCGATGGACCCGGGTGACTGGCCCGGCGACTTCGGTGCGGCCATGATGACCGGCCCGGACGGCTCCTGCCAGGGGATTTTCCTGCGCTACGACCTGTTCGGCGGCAGAGGCCCGGCGATGTTCATCGGCAACCTCCCCGAGGGCTCGCCCGCCCGGGAGACCGGCGACAGCGTGCCCTTCGAGGTGCGGCAGCTGCTCGCGGCGCTGGAGAACGACGAGCCGGTCGACTTCGTCTCGGCCGAGGACTTCCCGGTGATGCTCGGGGACGACCTGCTGATCGTGAAGAAGGTCAAGGTCAGCGAGGAGCGGGTGTTCTGCGCCCAGTTCGGGCGCAGCGACGGCGTCCAGGTCACCATCGCGTCCTGGGACCGACCGATTTCGGACGACCTGTATCAGCTGTTGAAGCCGCTCCCGGCCGACATGTTCCAGCAGGGCTGACCGGCCTCGACCGGGGCTCGGACGCCGCTTGACGGTTTCGATCACAGGTTCGTACAGTCGCGAACATGTCGTGCCGTCTCCCGCTGCTGACCCGTCGCAGCTATCTGGACCTGCGGCGCACCGCCAGCGCGGTGTGTCCGGGCCGCTGAGGGGGATTCGTCCCCGAGGCGGCGGGCGGCCGGCCGTTCGTGGCCGGCGCCGAATCCGGGGGCGGGCCGTGAACTGACCTCCGAGGCCGCCCGTCCGGTACCGCGCGCCCGTCCGGCGTGCCGCCCGCATCTGCCGCGCCCACGCTGCCGCCCGGAGGCCCCAGCACCATGACGACCACCGCCGCTGACCGTTCGCCCGCGGACCGCCCGTCCGGCACCGCGACCGCCGCCGTGCCCGGCACCGCCTCGGGAGCGTCGGATTCCGGCCACCCCGCGCCCGATGCCGCGCCCGACCGCTCGGCCGTCGTCGCCGCCCTCGCCGGACTGCCCCGGGTGGTCGACCTGCTCTCCGCCCGCGCCGAGGAGCACGACCGCGACGCCACCTTCCCGTACCAGGGCATCGAGGCGGTGCACGAGGCCGGACTGCTTACCCTGACCGTCTCCCAGCGGTACGGCGGACCGGGCGGCACGCTCGCCGACACCGTCCGGGTACTGGCCCAACTCGGGCGCGGGGACGCCTCGGTGGCCGTGGTCACCGCCTTCACGCTGCTCCAGCACGCCGAGCAGGCCCGCCGTGCCTCCTGGCCGACGGCGGGCTACCGGCGGCTGCTCACCGAGTCCCGGCGCGGGCCCGCCCTGGTCAACACGCTGCGCGCGGAGCCCGGCGGCCGGCCCGGAGCGCTGCCGGACACGGTGGCCCGGCGGGACGGCGAGGGCTGGTTGTTGACGGGCCGGAAGACGTACTGCACCGGCGCCGAGGCGCTGGCCTGGATGGCGGTGACGGCACGGACCGACGAGCCGGAGCCGAGGCTGGGGACGTTCCTGGTCCGCGGCGAGAGCGAGGGCCTGGAGATCGACCCGACCTGGGACCAGGTCGGCCTGCGGGCCAGCGCCAGCCACGACGTGGTGCTGGAGCAGGTCCGCGTGCCGACCGAGCTCGCGCTCGGCCTCACCGCTCCCAAGGGCGGCGCGGCGGACGCGGCCGGGGCCGCCGAACTCTCCCTCGCCTGGCACGATCTGGCGCTCTCCGCGGTGGCGATCGGGGTGGCTCGCGCCGCCCAGTCCTGGCTGATCCGCTTCCTCAACCAGCGCACTCCGGCCAATCTGACCGAGCCGCTCGGCACCCTGCCCCGCTACCGCTGCGCCCTCGGCGAGATCGAGGCTCAGCTGATCGGCGCCGAGGAACTGGTCGAGGGGCTGGCCCCCCGGGTGGACCGGGGCGAGCCGGACGCGGTCGCCCGGACCGGCCCGGCCCACCTGCTGGCCACCCGGGCCGCGACGGCGGCGGTCCAGCAGGCGGTCTCGCTCACCGGCAACCCCGGCCTGAGCCGGCGTCACCCGCTGGAGCGCTACCTGCGGGACGTGCTGAGCAGCCGGGTGCACCTCGCCCCGGACGAGGCCGTCCTGGAGGCCGCCGGCCGGGCCGCCCTGGAGCGCGGCGGCCGGCCGTAGCGGATTCCGGGCCCCGGGGGCTCGGGGCCCGGAGCCTCAGCGGGTGCCGACCGCGGCCCGGACGGCCCGGCGGGCGAGCGCGGCGTCGTCGTAGAGCCGGCGGATCATGATCCGCTGCTCCTCGCCGGCGCCCGGCACGTCGTACAGCCGGATCTCCCGCATCAGCACCAGCACCAGGTTGACCAGGAACGCGTCCCGGGCCAGCGTGCCGCCGCTCTGGGCGAGTTGGCTGATCTGGCGGCGCGCCGCGGTGTCGCCGGACAGCACGCTCCACAGCACCGCCAGGTCGTAGCCGGGCAGGTACCAGCCGGCCTGCTCCCAGTCCACCAGCACCGGGCCGGACGGCGCCAGCAGCATGTTGCTGAGCAGGGCGTCGCCGTGGCAGAGCTGGAGCGGGGTGTGGCCGAGGCCGTGCAGCAGACCGCGCAGGTCGCCGGCGTCCCGGTCGGTGAGCTGGCCCACCGAGTGGTAACGGGCGATCTCCATCGGGTAGTCCATGCGTGGCTGGAACACGTCGGTCGGCGGCCGCCACAGGTTGAGCGTCCGGACGGCGGTCAGCAGCGCCCGCACCTCGCCCGGGGTGGGCGCGTTGACCGGGTGGCGCTCCCGCGCGGCCGGGCGCCCGGGAACGCGCTCCATGACGAGCACGCAGCGGTCGTGGTCGGCGGCGACCAGCCGGGGCAGCCGCACCGGCGGGCGGTGCCGGACGAACGCCCGGTAGACCGCCACCTCGTGGTGGAAGTCGGCCACCAACTGCTCGAAGTAGCCACTCCGCACCGCCTGCGGCGCCAGGCACTTGGCGACCACCGGGGCCCGCCCGATGGTGCCCGCCACCAGGATGTGGCGGCTGCCCTCGCGCAGCACCTGGCGCGGGGTGAACGCGGGACATATCCGCGCGACGCTCGCCAGCGCGGCCCGCACCGCCGGGGTCTGCAGCGCCGACGGGTCGATCCGCTCGGGGCCGCCGACCTGGCCGGGCCGGTGCGGCGGGCGCAGCACCCGGCCGTCGGCCTGGCGGGCGAGCGGGAGCCGGCCGCCGACGGGCGGGGCCGCTTCGGGGCCGCGGAGCCCCAGCGCCGTACGGCCGGACGGGACCCGGGCGTCCGTGGAGCGGCCGTCGGTGCCGTGCGGGGCCACCGGGCGGCTCGACGGGGGCACCTGCTTCGGCCCGGGGCGCCCGGCGGCTGCGGTGGGGGGGCGCAGCGCGGTGCGGGTCGCGGTCGGCGAGGGGGTCGTCGCTGAGGAGTACATGGGGTGAGGGTGGTCCCTTTCTGTCCGTCGGCAGGTGCGCCCCGCGGTGCGGGGAGGGCCGGTGCCGCGTGCTTCCTGGCGTGACGGCGGCCCTGACTCGGTGCGGTGGGTGGTGCGCGGGCGCCGGGCACGGACGCGGGGTCGGAAGACCCGGACGACGGCGGTGCTCCGGCCGTCCGCACCCTGGGGAGTACGGTCGGCCGGACTGCCGTGGCCGTGCCCGGCGCCCCCGCGCCACCCGGCCGCGCCACCCCCTCGGGTGAGGACCGGGAGCGTCCCGTGCCACGGTCGGGGGACTGCCCCGACGCCGGTGGGACGCCGCCCGACCCGGGGGCGAGGTGGCGCACCCCTACAACACACCCGCGGCGCACTGGCTTAGTAGTCTGGCGGGCCCTGGCGAACGGTGGCGAATGCTCGCCTGGCACTTGCCGGAGCCTCTAGCCTCGAATCAGCCGAGGAACCTGGGGGCTTCGTTGAGCAGGGAACCCAACACCCGACTCGCTGACTTGTTCGTCCTGACCGGTTGGTCGAAGGGTGAACTCGCGCGGCTGGTCAACCGTCGGGGTGCCGCGATGGGGCAGCAGCAGCTGTCCACCGACACGTCGAGGGTACGGCGCTGGATCGAGCAGGGGGAGATCCCCCGGGATCCGGTGCCGAGGGTGCTGGCGGCCGTGTTCACGGAGCGGCTCGGCCGTGTCGTCACCACTGAGGACCTCGGTCTGGAACGACACCGGCCCACCAGGTCCGGAGCGGCGCAGTCCGCAGCAGTGCCATGGTCGCCGGATCGAACGGCCGCGGTCCTCACCGAGTTCACGGGAATGGACCTCATGCTGAACCGACGTGGATTGGTGGGCGCGGGTGCCGCGCTCACGGCCGGAACGGTCATCGCCGATTCGTTGAAGGGCTGGCTCGGGGGGGACGCGGTCGCGTACGCGGCCTCGGTCCCCGGGCCGCGCCAGGTGATCACCCAGGGCGGGGCGCGCCCCGCGGTGGACGTGTACGACGCGGGCCCGGTCGGGCTCGACGAGGTGGAGTCGCTGGAGCGCTCGGTCCAGGTGTTCCGCGCCTGGGACGCGGCGCGCGGCGGCGGGCTCCAGCGCAAGGCGGTGGTCGGTCAACTGAACGAGGTGGGAGGCCTGCTGACGCACCGGCACCCCCCGGCGGTGGAGCAGCGGCTGTGGCTGGTCGCGGCGAACCTGGCGGTGCTGGCGGGCTGGATGTCGCACGACGTGGGCCTGGAGCCCACCGCCCAGCGGTACTTCATGATCGCGGCGGAGTCGGCCAAGGAGGCCGGCGACCGGCCGCGGGCCGGCGAGGCGATCTCCCGGGCCGCGCGGCAGATGGTCCACCTGGGCCGGGCCGACGACGCGATCGACCTGATGTCGGCGGCCAAGGCGGCCGGCGGCCGGGTGCTGCCGAGAACGCGCGCGATGCTGAACACCGTCGAGGCCTGGGCGCACGCCTCGATCGGGCACTCCCAGGACACCTGGCGGCTGCTCGGGGAGGCCGAGGACCTGTTCGCCGAGGGGGCGCCGGAGCCGCCGCCGTCCTGGATGCAGGTGTTCGACGAGGCCGAACTGCGCGGCATGCAGGCGCTGGTGCTGCGCACGCTGGCGGAGCACGACCCCTCGGCGGCGGCGCAGGCGCAGCGGCACGCGGAGCGGGTGATCACCCTGCGGGAGGGCACCGGGCAGCTGCGCTCGGCGCTGTTCGACCGGATCACCCTGGCCTCGGTGCACTGGCTGAGCGGCGAGCCGGACGCGGCGGAGTTCCAGGCCAAGATGGTGATGAACCTGATCGGGCAGAACTCCTCGCACCGGACCTGGGACCGGCTGCGCGAGATGTACCGGCTGACCGCGCGCTACCGGGGCCTGCCGGTGGTGGACGAGCTGCGGGCCGAGCTGGGGCGGGAGTTGCGGGCGGCGGACGCGAAGAAGCGGCCGAAGCGGTCCTGAGGCCCGGGGGTCCTGAGACGTGGAGGTTGTGAGGCCCGGAGGTTCTGCGGCCCGGAGCTTCTGAGGCCCCGGCGGGCCCCGGTCAGTTCGGGGGTGCCGGCCGCAGCAGCATGCGCAGGGCGGTGACGGTGCCGTCCGTGCCGAGGACGGGCTCGCCCGCGCACTCGACGCTGGCGTGCGGGGCGCCGTCGCGGCGGATCCGCAGGGTGCCGGCGGAGATACGGCCGTGGATCAGGGCGTCGGTCATCATCCGGCGCAGCACGGGCCGGTCGGCCTCGGGGAGGCGGTCGGGCAGCCGGTCCAGGCTGAGCGGGCCGTTGCCAGGGTCGCAGCCGAGGAGCTGGTAGGTGTCCGCGTTCCAGTGGACGCGGTCGGTGAGGAGGTCCCATTCGGCTGAGCCGATGAGGTGGTCGCGGCCGCCGTCGGCGTCGGGTCCGTCGCCGAGGTCGGGGTTCTTGGACGGCTCCTGCGCCGTGCCGTCCACTCTGCCGTCCGTTCCGCTGTCGGCGTCGCCGCTCGGTTCGCCGCGCGCGCCGTCGTCCGTCGCGCCCGCCGGGGCGCCGTCCACCGTGGCGGTGTCCGGTGGGCGGGCGGCGCCTATGGGCATCTTCATGGCGGGTCCATGGCTCGGGGGTGGCCCGCCGCGTGCGGGCCGTCGGTGGTGAGAAGACTGTGGCACAGCGCCCTCGCCCCTGCGGGCGATTTGGACATAACGCAGGCAAAATTCCCCTGGCATATGCCACTGTGGCAGCAGCCTTCGTCGCCCTGTGTGCGGAAGGTGGCGCGAGGCGGTAACCTTCGGTGATTCCGGCGCCCGGGCGCCCACCGCAGTACCGACCAGTGACCCCGGCGACGGAAATCCCGTTGCCACTACGACCGCCGCAACGGATGCTGACCTCATGTTCGAGCCAGTGATAGCACCCAGTGCCAGCCTCCTCGGCCTCCTGCAGCGAGGCCGCGGTGACGGGCAGCTCCACGCGCTGGCCGCCGACCGTACCGAGGCCATCGCCGCGCTGGAGGAGTGCGTCACCAGGGATCCGCGAGCCGACTGGCAGGTCGAGAACCGCTCCCTCTACTACGCCCGCCTCTACATGGAGCTGGAAGCCCCCCTCGACGGCATCGAGGACCACCTCCACTCCGCCGAGGACCTCGTCAGCGACGACGAGAACCGCACCGGCCTCGCCCTCTCCGTCCTGGGCCACCTCGCCGCGTACGGCCGGCGCGACGCGCTGCTCATGCTGCGCGAGTACACCGCCACCGGCGCCAACTGGGCCTGGGCCCTCGACGAGCTCGCCCTGCGCGACGACGACCGCGGCCTGCTGCTGCTCGGCACCGCCGTCCTGGACCGCTTCGCCCCGGGCCCCGAGGGCGACGCCGAGCTGCGCGAGTTCATCCGCAACGCCTACGAGCCCCGGCCCTGGCGGCTGTGGGCGGCCTACCACCCGAGAGTGGCGGCGGCCAGCGAGCAGTCACCCTTCGACCTCTGGCAGCGCCAGATCAACCGCGGCGGCGTCACCCCGGGCTGGTCCACCGCCGACGTCCTGGCCTGGGCCGACCAGGGGAGCCTGGGCGCCCTCGGGGCCGGCGCCTTCCTCGGCGGAGCCGACAGCCGGCCCGAGCCCGCGCCCGACGCCGCCGATCCGGCCGCGCCCGACGCCGTGGACCGCCGGGCCGCCGCGGCCGCCCGCTGCCTGACCGCCGTCGTCCGGCCCGAGGACCGCCCCGCCGTGCTGGAGGCCGCCCGCGGGGGCCTGCCCGGTGCCCGCCGGGCCGCACTGCGCTACCTGGTCGACCAGCGCGACCCGGCCGCCGTCGAGCTGATCGAGGCCGCCGCCGTGGACGTCGACGACCGGATCGTGCGCGCCGCCCTGGAACTGGTCGGCCGGATGCGCGGCCCCGAGGTCCTGGCGCAGGCCCGCCGCTGGGCCGACCCGGCCACCGGGGGCGCGGACAGCGCGCTCGGCGAGGCCGCCGTCAAACTGCTCGCCGACGCCGGGGAGCCGGCTGACGCACCGCTCGTCGTCGACGGGCTGCGCCGCTGGGTCTCCGTCCGCGGGGTCAGCGGTACCGGGCTCGGCTCGCTGGTCGACGGTGCGGGGCGGCTGGTCGCCGCCGACGCCGTCCCCGTGCTGCGCCACATCTATGGGGAGGCCGCCTCCTCCGAACTGCGCGGCCGCGCCGCCCGGGCGCTCGCCGTGACCGATGTGCACTTCCCCGAGGGCCCCGCCGTCGAGTGCCTCTGGGACTGCGAGGAGTCCACGCGGGAGCTCGCCGCGCGCCATGTCGCCACCACGGGTGACGCGCGCGTGCTGGAGCGCCTGCGCCGGCTCGCCGCAGATCCGGCCGAGGAGGCCGAGGTCCACGCCGCCGTCCGCGGCCGGCTGACCGCCGCCCGGGAGTTCGGGCGGTAGGGCCCCGCAGGCCCCGCAGGCCCCGCAGGCCGGTGGCTGCCTCCCCGATCCTGGCGAACGACGGGCCGGGACACCCCCTCGGGTGTCCCGGCCCACTGCTGTTCCGGGGCCCTGCTGTTCCGGGGCCCTGCTGTTCCGGGTCCTGGTGGAACGAGGTTCTACTTCACGACGCCCGCGTCCGGGGCCAGCACACCACCGGCCACCAGTCCGATGATCAGGACGCCGAGCAGCACCCGGTAGACCACGAACGGCAGGAAGCTGTGGTGCGAGATGTACTTGAGGAACCAGGCGATCGCCGCGTAGCCGACCGCGAAGGCGATCGCGGTGGCCAGGATGGTCGGCCCCCAGGCCGGTGCCGGGCCCTCGCCGATCTTGAACAGCTCCAGCGCCCCCGAGGCGAGCACCGCCGGGATCGCCAGCAGGAAGGAGTAGCGGGCCGCCGCCTCCCGGCTGTAGCCGAGCAGCAGGCCCGCGCTGATCGTGCCGCCGGAGCGGGACACCCCCGGGATCAGTGCGAGCGCCTGGGCGAGGCCGTAGACACCCGCGTGCGGCAGGGTGAGGTCGGTGATCGGCCGGGCGTGCCGGACCGCGCGGGTGCGGTCGGCGAAGGCCAGCAGCAGGCCGAAGACGATCAACGTGGTGCCGATGATCCGCAGATCGCGCAGGTGGGTCTCGATGGTGTCCTGGAACAGCTTGCCGAGGATGCCGATCGGCAGCGTGCCGATGATCACGAACCAGCCCATCCGGGCGTCCGGGTCCGAGCGCAGCGCCGGGCGGAACAGCGACAGCGTCCAGGTCCGCACGATCGAGACGATGTCCCGGCGGAAGTAGATCAGCACCGCGGTCTCGGTGCCGAGCTGGGTCACGGCGGTGAAGGCCGCCCCCGGGTCGTCCCAGCCCAGCAGGGCGGAGAAGACCCGCAGGTGGGCACTGGAGGAGACGGGCAGGAACTCGGTGAGCCCCTGGATCAGACCGAGAACGGCCCCGTGGAACCAGTCGATCACCAGACACCCACCGGGGGTATCTGTGAGTCGTCGTACATGTGCGGTCCTCGCAGGTCGGAGCGGGCGTGCGGGCAGGCGGGCAGGCCGCGACCCGCACGGCCATCGGGCCGCGCACGGGCGGGCGCGCGGCTGATGGTACGGGGTGAAGATGACTATTCTTTGTTCACCCTTTGACCCGGCTTTGCCCGTCGGCCCTTCCGTGACCCGCTGACTCCTCCGCCTGCCCTTCTGCCTGCCCTTCCGCCTGGCCTTCCGCCGCTCAGCCGGCGGGCCGGACGCGGACCCAGGTGCGGTCCTTGGTCAGGTAGCTCTCGACCGTCAGACCGGCGTCCGCCAGCGCCCGGTCGAACGCGGCGGTGGTGAGCGGCCGGGAGCGGAAGGTGTGCGTCCAACGGCCGTCCGGGAACTCGTACTCGGCGTGGACGGAGTTCACGCCGTCCCCGACCGGCGTCGAGGAGACGATGCGCGACACGCCGTCGGTGCCGAGCCTGCCCTCGCGCGGCACGTTGAGGTGCCAGTCCTCGCCCTCCCGCTGCATCAGCACGCAGCCGTCCGCGGTGACGTGGCGGCGGCAGGTCTCCAGCAGGCCCTGGCGGACCGCCTCGTCGCCCGCGTGGATCAGGAAGGAGGCGAGCAGGACGACGTCGAAGCGCTCGCCGAGGTCCAGTCGCTCGATCGGGCTGCGCACGGTACGGATGCCCGCGCGAACCCTGGCCAGCATCTCGGGAGACTCGTCCACCGCCGTCACGGTGAAGCCGCGATCGGTCAGCGGGTGCGTCATCCGGCCGACGCCGCAGCCCAGTTCGAGGATGGTGGCGCCGGCCGGCATCGCGGCCTCGATCACGTCCGGGGCGTCGCCGACGGGGAGCCGGGCCCAGAGCTCGACGGCGCAGCCGTCCGGGGTGATCGCGCCCGGGCCCGTTCCGTCGTGCCCCTCGCGTCGTACGTTGCCGGTGTGCGTGTCGTTGGCCATGGGCGTCATCGGAACACGGGCAGGGCGGGGAGGGAAGGTGCCGCAGCGGGTTTTCGGTCAGTCCGTCAGTCCGTCAGTCCGGAAGCCTGTCGGCCCGTCACCGTCAGCCTGTCGGTACGTCCTCCAGTTCGGCCAGGGTGGCGTGCAGCCAGGCGAGTTCGGCCTCGCTGGTGGCGCGGGCGATCAGCAGCAGGCCGCGGCGGAACGGGTCGGCGAACTCCTCGGCGCCGACCGGGCGGTCGCCGTCGTAGAAGAAGCTCGCCGGCTCGGAGAGGAAGGCCAGGCGGCGGCGGAGCACGGCGGCCTGTGCGGCGGGGTCGTCGAGGTGGCGCAGGAAGGCGAGCAGGGCGAACCAGCGGTTCTCGTCGCTGATGTCCAACGGCTCGGGCTCGCGCAGCTGGTCGAGCAGTGCGGTGCGGCCGGCCTCGGTGAGGTGGAGGGTGTGCCGGGGTGCGGCGGCGCTGCCGGGCTCGGTCTCGCGGACCAGCAGGCCGTCGGCCTCCAGGCGCTTGATCGCCGGGTAGAGCGTGCCGTCGCTGATCGGGCGGACGTGCCCGGTGAGTGCGGCGAGGTGGCGGCGCAGCTGGTAGCCGTGCAGCGGGCGGTCGTAGAGGAATCCGAGGATCGCGAGCTTCAGCATGGGGCCACTCTCGCAGATTCGTCCCTCGGAGCTTCGGTATATCGGTTCCGCTATACCTCGATGGCGATATATGGTCTGGGCGTTCCCAGCCCCCGATGGAGGAGGAGTCCCCGTGCTGCGCCACGCCCCCGTCACCCCGAACGGCGACCGGATCCGATGGGTCGAGCTGCCCGGAGCCGAGCCCGCCCGGCTCTACCTGCACGGCCTCGGCGCCAGCTCGCCTGCCTACTTCGCGGCCGCTGCCGCCCACCCGGGGCTCACCGGGCGCCGCTCGCTGCTGCTCGACCTGCTCGGCTTCGGCCTCAGCGACCGGCCCGCCGACTTCGGATACACCCTGGAGGAGCACGCCGACGCCGTCGCCGCGGCGCTGGCGGAGGCCGGGCTCGCCGGAGTCGAGGTGATCGGCCACAGCATGGGAGGCGCGATCGCCGTCGTCCTCGCCCACCGGCATCCGGAGTCGGTCTCCCGGCTCGTCCTGGTCGACGCCAACCTGGACCCGGTCACTCCCGGCCGCCGGCCCGGCAGCAGCGGCATCGCGAGCTTCACCGAGGAGGAGTTCCTGGCCGGCGGCCGGGACGAGGTCGCCGCGTGGGTCGGCCCGTCCTGGTGGTCCACGATGCGCCTCGCCGGGCCCGAGGCGCTGTACCGCAGCGCCGTCCACCTGGCCCGGGCGACGGTGCCGACGATGCGCGAACTGCTGCTCGGCCTCGACCTCCCGCGCGCCTTCCTGTACCCGGAGGCGGGCGGCGAGCCGCGCGGCGCCGGCCAACTCCGGGATGCGGGCGTACGGTTGGCGGCCGTCCCGGACTGCGGGCACAACATCATGCTCGACAACCTCGGCGGCTTCGTTTCGGCGGCTGGCCTCGAACCTCGACCGTAGGCTGGGAAGTCGGAGAGGAGCCCACCTGATGCCTGTTGACGTCCCGCCCGCTCTGACCGCGTCCCTGGAGAATTCCCTCGGCCCCGAAGGTCGTGCCTGGGCGGCCCGACTCTCCGCGCTGGCAGGCGAGTTGCTCGAACGCTGGGATCTGCGCCCGGACGGCCCGCCTGCGCACGGCGTCGTCGCCCTGGTGCTGCCGGTGCGGCGGGCCGACGGCACGCCCGCGGCGCTCAAGCTCCAGCCGGTGGACGAGGAGACGGAGGGCGAGCCGGCAGCCCTTCGAGCCTGGGACGGGCGAGGGGCCGTACGACTCCTCGGCCACGAACCGGCCTCGGGCTCGATGCTGCTGGAACGTCTCGACCCGGGGCGTTCACTGCTGGATGTCGCGGACGACCGGGAGGCGCTGCACGTCCTCGCGGGCCTGCTAAGGGAATTGACCGGACGTCAGATCGAAGCCCCGGACCTGCGACGGCTGGCGGACCTCGCCGACGGTCTGCTCGCGCGGGCCCCGGCCGCCGCCGCAGCCCTCGTCGACCCGGCCGAGCGGCGCTTGCTCACCGACTGCGCCGCGGCCCTGCGCGAGGTCTGCACCGAGCCCGGCGACCGGCTGCTGCACTGGGACCTGCACTACGGCAACGTCCTCGCCCCGCCCGAGGGCGGCGGCCGCGCCCCCTGGCTCGCCATCGACCCCAAACCGCTCGTCGGGCACCCCGGCTTCGAACTCCTCCCGGCGCTGCGCAACCGCTGGGCCGACGTACTGGCCACCGGCGACGTCGCCCGGGCGCTGCGGTGGCGGTTCGACGTCCTGGTGGAGGCACTGGAACTGGACCGCGAGGCGGCGGTCGGCTGGACGCTCGCCCGGGTGCTGCAGAACGCCGTATGGGCGGTGGAGGACGGGGAGTCGGCGCTCGACCCGGCGCAGCGGGTGGTGGCGGAGCTGCTGTCGGGGCGTTGAGCGGAGCGCGCGCAGCGGGCGGAAAACAGCGGGCGGCAAACCGCGAGCAGAAACAACGAGCGGAAACAACGAAGGCAAGGAGGTCACCGACTCTCCTTGCCACTCTCAAGGTATAGCGGACTGGGGGGCTTGCGGCAAGGCCCCGGTCGTGCCGCAGAATGACCGGCCGAAGCCGGGATCTGCGGGCATACCTGGGGGTTTGTGATGATTGACGTGATCGTGGTCGGTGCCGGACCGACCGGTTTGATGCTGGCCGGCGAGTTGCGGTTGCACGGCGTGCAGGTACTCGTGCTGGAGAAGGAGGCGGAGCGGCCCCTGCCGGCCAGGGCGCGCGGTCTGCACGCGCGCAGTCTTGAGGTGATGGACCAGCGCGGGCTGCTGGAGCGGTTCCTCCCGCTCGGCCGGAAGTACGCGGTCGGCGGCTTCTTCGCCGGCATCGGCAAGGAGTGGCCGGAGCGGCTGGACACCACCCAGGCGTACGTCCTGGCCATCCCGCAGGCGGTCACCGAGCGGCTGCTGACCGAGCACGCGACCGAACTCGGCGCCGAGCTCCGGCGCGGCTGCGAACTGGTGGGGCTGAGCCAGGACGAGGACGGGGTGAGTGTCGAACTGGCCGACGGCACGCGGCTGCGCTCGCGCTACCTCGTCGGCTGCGACGGAGGCCGCAGTGCGGTGCGCAAGCTGCTCGGCGTCGGCTTCCCCGGCGAGCCCTCCAGGGTGGAGACGCTGCTGGGCGACATGGGGCTGGCCGAGGAGCCGGAGACGATCGCCGCCGTCATCGCGGAGGTCCGCAAGACCCAGCTGCGGTTCGGCGCCATCCCCGAGGGGGACGGGGTGTACCGCGTCGTGGTGCCAGCCGAGGGGGTGGCCGAGGATCGTACGGCTGCTCCGACCTTCGAGGAGTTCAAGCGCCAGCTGCGGGCCGTCGCGGGCACGGACTTCGGGGCGCACTCGCCGCGCTGGCTCTCGCGCTTCGGTGACGCCACCCGGCTGGCCGAGCGCTACCGGGTCGGCCGGGTGCTGCTGGCCGGCGACGCGGCGCACATCCACCCGCCGACCGGCGGGCAGGGGCTCAACCTCGGCGTCCAGGACGCGTTCAACCTGGGCTGGAAGCTGGCCGCCGAGGTCGACGGCTGGGCGCCGGAGGGGCTGCTGGACAGCTACCACGCCGAACGGCACCCGGTGGCCGCCGACGTGTTGGACAACACCCGCGCCCAGATCCAGTTGATGTCCCTGGAGCCCGGCGCCCAGGCGGTGCGCCGGCTGCTGGCGGAGCTGATGGACTTCGAGGAGGTGAACCGGTACCTGATCGAGAAGATCATCGCGATCGGGGTCCGCTACGACCTCGGCGAAGGGCATGAGCTGCTCGGCCGCCGGCTGCGCGACGTGCAGCTGAAGCGTGGCCGTCTGTACGGGCTGATGCACGGCGGCCGCGGGCTGCTGCTCGACCAGACCGGTGGGCTCTCGGTGGCGGGCTGGGCGGACCGGGTCGACCATGTCGTCGACGTCAGCGACGAGTTGGACGTGCCCGCGGTGCTGCTGCGCCCGGACGGCCACGTGGCCTGGGTCGGCGAGGACCAGCAGGGCCTGCGCGGCCACCTGTCCAGGTGGTTCGGCGCCCCGGCCTGAATGCACCGCCGCGGCTGGCTTCGGTGGTGCATTCAGGCGGGGGCGCCGGGAGGCGTGCTGTCGCGGCCGCTCAGCGCTCCCGCAGCAGTACGAAGCGCACCGGCGTGCCCGGGCGTGCCTGGGCGGCCGCCGCGAGGTCGGCGGCGGGGACGACGCCGATCACCGGGTAGCCGCCGGTGGTCGGGTGGTCGGCCAGGAAGACCACCGGCCGCCCGTCCGGCGGGATCTGCACCGCGCCCAACACCATGCCCTCACTGGGTAGTTCACCCGCCCGGGCGCGGGTGACCGGCGGGCCCTCGGTGCGCAGCCCGATCCGGTTGCCGGCCGGGGAGACCAGGTACCCGTCGCGGGCCAGCCGGGTCAGCGCCGAGGGCTCGAACCAGTCCGCGCGCGGGCCGAGCCGCAGCCGCAGCACCAGTTCGGCCGGGGGAGCGGGCAGCGGCACCAGGTCGGGCCGGGGGCGGTCGGGCGGAGGCGGGCCGACCGGCAGCCGGTCGCCGGCGGCGAGCGGGGCCGGTCCGAGGCCGGAGAGCAGGTCCGTCGAGCGGCTGCCCAGGACCGGCGGGACGGCGATCGCGCCCGCGACCGCCAGGTAGCCGCGCACCCCGGCGGTCGCCGCCCCCACCTCCAGCACCGCCCCGGCCGGCACCGCGACCGGCGCACCCCACGCGGCCGCCCGCCCGTCCACCCGGACGGGCGAGGGTGCGCCGGTGACGGCCACGACCACCGGCCCGAGGGCGCGCAGGGCGACCCCGCCGAGCGTGGTCTCCAGCCCGGCGGCGCCCGGCTCGTTGCCGACCAGCCGGTTCGCCGCCCGCAGCGCGGGTTCGTCCAGCGCCCCGGCCCTGGGCACCCCGAGGTGGGCGACGCCGCGCCGTCCGAGGTCCTGGACGGTGGTCAACGGTCCGGGCCGCACCACCAGCAAACCGCTCAACGCCTCCACCCCGTCCGCCGCCGCCCCGCCCCCGGCCGCCCCGTCCGCCGTCGTCCGGGGCCCGCGCGCCGCCCGCCGTCGGCCCGCACCCCCGCTACGCCCGTTCCGCCGTGAACCGCACCCGCACCCCGGGCGCCAGCAGCGCCGCCGGCTCGCGCCCGGTGTCCCAGAGCGCGAGCCCGGTGCGCCCGATCAGCTGCCAGCCGCCGGGGGAGGAGCCCGGGTAGACGCCGGTGTACGGGCCGGCCAAGGCGACCGAGCCGACCGGGACGCTGCTGCGCGGGGTGGCCCGGCGCGGGACCTCGTACCGCGGCGGCAGCCCGGTCAGGTAGCCGAAGCCGGGCGCGAACCCGCAGAAGGCGACCACGTACTCGGGCCCGGTGTGGATCCGTACGGCAGCCTCCTCGGACACCCCCCACAGTGCGGCGACCTCGGCGAGGTCGGCGCCGTCGTACACCGTCGGCACCTCCACCAGCGGCCCGGTCGCCGCCGCGGCCGCCGACGGACGGGCCGTGCGCAGCAGGGCCGCCAGTGCGTCGACGTCCGCGACGCCGTCCAGCAGCACCGTGCGCGCGGCCGGCACGATCTCCTCGACCGCGCCGAGCGCCCGGCTCTCCTGCCGCTCGCGCAGCCATCCGTACAGCGCGGCGACCTGCGCCGTGTCGTCGAGTTCGACCAGCAGCGCCCGCTCGCCGACGCGCCGGACGGCGGCGGGCGTCACGTGAACGCCTCCACCCGGACCCCGGCGGAGGCGAGGGCTCCGCGGATCCGCCAGGCGAGCTGGGCGGCGCCGGGGGTGTCGCCGTGGACGCACAGGGAGCGGGCCTCGACGGCGATCCGTTCGCCGCCGACGGCCTCCACCGAGGCGTCCCGGGCGATGCCGACGGCTCGGGTGATCACCGATTCGGGGTCGTGCACCACGGCGTCCGGGTCGCGGCGCGGGACGAGGGTGCCGGCCCAGGTGTACGCGCGGTCGGCGAAGGCCTCGGCGACGACCGCCAGGCCGACGCCCTCGGCGACGGCGAGCAGCCGGGAGCCGGGCAGTCCGAGCACCGGCAGCGGTCCGTCGCAGACCGCCCCGGCCCGCAGCACGCCGGCCACCACGGCCTCGGCCTGTTCGGAGTCGGTGACCACCCGGTTGTAGAGGGCGCCGTGCGGTTTGACGTAGGAGACCCGGGAGCCGGCCGCGCGGGCGAAGACCTGGAGGGCGCCGATCTGGTAGGCGATCTCGTCGGCGAGCTCCTCCGGGGGGACGTCCATGGCCCGGCGGCCGAAGCCGGCCAGGTCGCGGTAGGAGACCTGGGCGCCGATCCGGACGCCGCGTTCGGCGGCCAGCGCGCAGACCCGGCGCATCGTCGACGGATCTCCCGCGTGGAAGCCGCAGGCGACGTTGGCACTGGTCACCACGGACAGCAGGGCCTCGTCGTCGGTCAGCGTCCAGCGTCCGAACCCCTCACCGAGGTCCGCATTGAGATCGATCACCGCATCGGCCACGCCCGTCCGCCTTCCAGCAGCTGTTGAGCCAGATGGTAGGGCCTGCGGATGAAGGTCGTTGCCCGTGACCCGGGCCCAGGGGGCCCACCGGCGTGCGACCCCTGGTCACACGCCCTGGGGCGGCGCTGGGGGGCTCCGACTCAGCTCGCGGCCACCGGCCCCTGGAAGGAACGTTCCAGCGGGCGCAGCGCCCGCAGCACGATCAGCAGCGGGACGACGCCGACGATTCCGAACGACATGTCGATGAATCGCCAGCCCAGGGGGATCCCCCGCAGCGGCCCGCAGACCAGGGCCAGGGGGATGACGGCGCCGCAGGCGAGCACCGCCCAGCGGATCACCCAGATGTTGCGGACCGGGTCCTTGATCGGGCCCCAGAAGGCGGCGGCGATCACCAGGTGGGCGAAGGCGAGCCAGTCGGTGCCGTAGGCCAGGAAGGGGTAGCGGTCATTGGTCTCCGCGACGCCGGTGCGGACGCGTTCGATCCAGTCCAGGGCGGCCGGGAAGCGGTCGGCCAGCGGCGCGGCCGGCCCGGTCGCGAGATCGGCCAGCCAGCGGGTCTCGGTCTCCAGCGGGAAGGCCGTCAGGCCGCTCAGCACCAGGCAGACCACGAAGATCCAGAGCCAGCGCCGGACTCTGCGCAGTACCGCCGCGGGATCGGTGCCCGGATTGGTGTCCATGGTGCGAACCTCCATGCCGAAGAGCAGTCGGGGCCTTGTCCCGTCTGTGCGGAACCGACTCTAGACCCTCGATTTGAACGCGTTCAACTAGCCCCTGACGTGCGGGCACGCCCCAGACGCCGGGCCGGTACGCACCCCCGGACGCCGTGCGGGCGCGCACCCCCGGACGCCGGGCCGGCGCGCGCCCCCGGACACGCCGATGCCCGGGTGCCGGAGCACCCGGGCATCGGAACAGCCGGACTGCGCGGTGTACGTCGGGACTACGCGGTGTACGTGAAGGTCACCGGGGCGCTGGTGCCGCCCGCCGTGGTCACCGTGACGCCCACCGGGCCGGGGCCCGCCGCCGCCGGGGAGGTGGCCGAGCAGAAGGACGGGCCGCAGGAGACGTGCGCGGCCGGCACCCCGCCGAACGCGACCGTCCCGTACGTCAGGTTGGTGCCCTGGAGGTACACCTGGGTGCCGCCGGCGGCCGGGCCGCTGGTGTAGGTCAGGTTGCCGACCGTCGGCGCGGGCGGGGGCGGGGGCGGGGCGCCCGTGTAGTCGAAGGCGGCCGGCGCCGCGACCGTGCCGCCGGGGGTCACCACGGAGACGGGTGCGCTGCCCGTGCCGCCGGGCGTGATCACCGTGCAGGCGGTGTCGGTGCAGGTGCCGGCCGCCGGGACGCCGCCGACCAGCACCATGCCGTGCGCCAGGTTGCTGCCGCTGACGGTCACCGCGGTGCCGCCCGCGCCGGGGCCGGTGGTGGTGTCGAGGCCGTCGACCGTGGGCGGCGCCTGGACGACCGGCGCCGGGGTGGTCCCGTCGACCGACAGGGCCGTCACGTGGCCGGTCGGGTCGGTGTCGTTCGGATTGGACACGGTCACGACGATCTGGCCGGTCAGCTGCTGGGTGTAGTCGCGGCCCACGTTCAGCTTCATGAACTCGTAGCGCCCGGGCCTGCGGGTGCCGATGAGGACGGCGTCCAGGTGGCGCCCGTCGGGCGAGACGGACTCGGTGAAGGTGTAGTCGTACGGGGTGGAGTAGAACATGCCGAGCTCGGTGGTGAGCCCGGGCGGCAGGTCGACGGTGATGTGGGTCGGCCCGGTGAGGTCCTGGGTGCCGGCGGAGGTCCAGCCGACCGAGAGCTTGCCCGGTCCGGGAGGGGTGGTGCCCGGCAGGAAGCCGTTCAGGGCTGCGGTCACGTGCTGCCCCTGAACGGCGGGGGCGTCGGCGGGGGCGGCTGACGAGGCGGCGGCACCGGTGGCGAGGGTGGTCACGGACAGCGCGGCGGCGAAGCCCGCTTTGACCAGTCGAGTGATCATAGGCCGATCATCACGGTAGCGACGCGCAGTCTTCACGGGTTTGCCGAATATCGGTTCGGAATTGGCGGAATCCCATCGAAATCCCGTTCTGAATTCACCCCCGACACGCCCTCCGGCCTGCCGCGCAGCCCGCCCACAAGGCCCGTTTCGGTCGATGTCGGTGCGAACCTCTAATCTTGTGCACCGTGACCGCCATCGCTGACCCGCCCACCCTGCCCGGCCCCCGGCCGCCCGCCGGGTCCGTCGCGGCGAGGCCCGCGCCCGGCCCCGCCGCCGACGAGGGCCTGGCCCGCCGGCTCAAGGCGCTGGCCTGCACCGCCCCCCTGCACGACCTGGACAACCGCAAGGTCAACCTGGCGGGCGAGTACGGCGGCTACGCGATGGCCGAGGTCGGTCTCGCTGCGATCGACCTGGTCACCCTGCACATGGACTTCGACACCGGCGCCGACCGCGACATAGTGCTCGCCCGCCTGCTGCCCCGGGTCGCCGCCCAGGCCGCCGGGCGCCCCGCCGCCGAGCACGAGCGGGTCGCCCGCTGGGTGCTGGAGTCGCTGATCAACGTCGGCAGCGTCGACCGGGGCTTCCGCGCCGTCTACGGCACCTTCGGCGCGGACGGCGCGTACGTCCGGCGCGACTACGACTTCAAGCTGATCGAGGAGGTCCCCGGCCCCGACGGCGGCGTCTACCTGCGCACCACCGACGAGGCGGTCAACGTCCTGGTCGGCGCGCTCGACACCGACGTCACCTCGGCCCAGATCGCCGCCGAGGTCAAGCTGGAGGTGCTGATCCGCCGCGGCCGCCTGGCCGACGCCCAGCTCGCCGCCGAGCAGGCCCGCTACCGCACCGTCCAGTACGCCGAGACGCTGCGCCGCGCCCTCGACGCGACCCGGCGCAACGTCCGCGCCGTCGACTGGATGCGCGCCATCCCGGACCTCATCGACGAGGCGCTGGACCACATCGCCGACCGCTACCGGCACGAGAACGCGATTCTCACCAACATCCGCAAGGCCCGCGACGAGGCCGAGCCGAACACTCCCGAAGGGGCCGAGAACAAGCGCCGCGCCGCCGAGCTGCTCGACATCGTCAAGGACTGCATCCGCCGCCACACCAAGCTGCAGACCCGCCTGCTGGAGGCCGGCCCGCTGTTCCGCGCCGAGCAGGACCGGCAGGCCTTCGCCACCCCCGGCGCCCGCAGCGGCATCGACCTCTACGGCCAGCTGCTCGCCCCCGTGCTGCGGCTGCCGGTCGAGCAGGCCGTCCGCCCCACCGGTGCCTTCTTCGCCCGCGGCGCCGGCCTGCGCACCCCCGTCTCCGTCCGGGTCGCCGACCTGGTCGACCTGCTGCTCACCCCGCCGGTCGAGCGCGAGCACCTCGGCGCCGAACTGCCCGACCCGGACCTGGTCGCCACCCCGGACGACAGCCGCTTCTCCGAAGCCCAGCTGGAGGCCGCGCTGCTCCTGCTCGACCTGCCCGCCGACGCCCCCCGCCGGCTCTCCGGCCTGCTCGCCGAGGCCCGCGGGCAGGACCCGGAGCTGCCGTACCTGGTCGCCCTGCTGGCCGTCCACGCGGCCAGCCCGCCGGTCGGCACCGCCTACCGGCAGGGCGAGGAGCGGCTGCTGTTCGCCGTGGACGACGGCACCCCGCTGCGCGACCCGCAGTTCGGCGGCGCCGACCTGATCGTCGGCAGCGCCCTGCTCGACGCGGCCGGCATGGCCGCCGACCGCAAGGACGCCGGCTGACGAAGCCGCCGTCTCGACGCACCACCAGATCACCCGTACTAGCAACAGCCCCGAGGAGCACCGCCCGTGACGACCCACCACGACACGTCCTGGGCGGCCGAGACCGAACCCGCGGCCCCCGCCCCGATCACCCCGGGCGACGTCGCCGACGCCGCCCGGCTGGTCTCCTTCGGCCTCCAGGCCAAGCTGCTCCCCGCCCGCGACGCCGAGTACGCCGAACTCGTCCGCCGCCACCGCGAGGACCCGCCGTTCGCCCGGCTCGCCGACGCCGTCGCCACCGGCATGGGCCTGGTCGTCCTGGAGGTCTCGCCGCGCGCCGGCATGGCCGTCGCCGCCGCCGAGGACTCGCTGTTCGCCGTCCGGATGGGCGACTACTCGCGCCGCGCCGCCACCGAGTCCACCGACCGCTTCCTGCACGGCCTGGCCCACCTCGCCGTCGCCGCGATGGCCTTCCCCAGGCCCGAGGACCTCGCCGACGACGGCTACCTCGGCCGGATCACCGTCAACGGCGTCGACGCCTTCGTCCGCCAGGCCTGCCGCCGCCTGGAGGAGCAGGCCGCGACCGAGGGCGACAACACCGACCCGCAGTCCGACGCCCCCGGCCTGGAGGCCGCCTGGCGGGTCTGGGCCCGGCGCACCGCCACCGGCGCCACCAAGGACGCCCGCCGGCTCTCCGGCTCCACCATCGGCATCGTCGCCAAGGCCGTGCTGTTCCTGGTCGACTCCGGCTTCCTGCAGAAGGTCTCCGACGACTCCGGCGGCACCTACCGCACCACCGCCCGCTACCAGCTCCAGGTCCGCGACCTGGCCGGCAGCGCGGCCATGGCCGAACTGCTCGACCTCGGCATCGTCCCGGTCTCCGACGGCACCGCCAGCCTGCTGCCGCCGGACACCGGCGACGAACTGGTGGCCGACGCAGGCCTGCCGTTCCACTCGCTCTGACACCCCTACCCGACTCGCCCACGGAGAACCGCCGCACATGTACGAGCTCAACCGGGTCCGCCTCTACTCGATCGGACCGGCCGGCGCCCGCTACGCCGACACGGTGCTCGACCTGCGCGGTGTCGGCGAGCCCGTCGCCGACCCGGCCCCGCAGCAGATCGGCCTGTTCGGCGAGGACACCGAGGGCCCGGTCCGCCGCCCCGCCCCGGCCGGCGTGCTCTTCCTGGAGAACGGCGGCGGCAAGTCCGTCCTGCTCAAACTGATCTTCTCGGTGATGCTCCCCGGCCACCGCAACACCCTCGGCGGCGCCAGCTCCGGCGTGCTGCGCAAGTTCCTGCTCGCCGACGACTGCGGCCACGTCGCGCTGGAGTGGCAGCACACCGTCACCGGCGAGCTGATCGTGGTCGGCAAGGTCAGCGAGTGGCGCGGCCGCCAGGTCTCCTCCGACCCGCGCAAGTTCGCCGAGACCTGGTACTCCTTCCGCCCCGGCCCCGGCCTCACCCTGGACTCGCTGCCGGTCGCCGAACGCATCGGCCTGGCCGGCGACCAGAAGGCCCGCGGCCGCCGCCGCACCATGAAGGGCTTCCGCGACGCCCTCACCGAGGCCGGCAAGGCCCACCCGCACCTCGACCTGGTCTTCGAGGACGGCCACGACCGCTGGACCGAGCACCTCGGCGAACTCGGCCTCGACCCCGAACTCTTCCGCTACCAGCGCGAGATGAACGCCGACGAGGGCGAGGCCGCCGGCCTCTTCGCGGTCAAGCACGACAGCGACTTCACCGACCTGCTGCTGCGCGCCGTCACCGACACCCGGGACACCGACGGCCTCGCCGACCTCGTCCACGGCTTCGCCGCCAAGCTCGGCCGCCGCGCCGAACTCACCGCCGAACGCGACTTCACCGCCGGCTCCCTCGACCTGCTGGAACGCATCGTCGAGGCCACCGGCGCCCGCGAGAGCGTCCGCGAGGCCCACCGCACCGCCGAACGCCGCACCCGCCGCCTCGCCCACGCCCTCACCTCCCGCGCCGCCGCCGAACGCGACCGCGCCCAGGACCTCGCCATCGAGGTCGCCGCCGCCGCGGGCGCCGTCACCGCCGCCGAGGCCGACCGCACCCGGCACACCCTCATCACCGCCGAACTCACCCACCGGCACGCCACCCTGGGCCTCGCCGCGGCCACCGCCGAGGCCGCCGCACTGCGCCGCGAACTCATCGACGCCCGCACCCTGCACTCCGCCTGGCAGGCCGCCGAGGCCGTCCTGCGCCAGCGCGCCGCCGCCGACCGGATCACCCGGGTCGCCGCCGCCATCCGCGAGGCCGAACTCGACGCCGCCCCCGCGCTCGCCGCCCGTGCCCGCGCCGCCACCGCCCTGGCCCGCGCCCTGGAAGGCGCCGCCGCGGCCGCCGAGGCCCGCGCCGACACCGAGGAGCAGCGCGCCGGCGAGCTCCAGGACGACGGCGCCAAGGCCCAGTCCGACGCCACCGAGGCCGCCACCGCCGCCCAGAAGGCCCGCAGCGAGGTCGACCACCTGCGCCAGCGCCTCGCCGAGGTCGAGCAGGAGACCGCCGCCGCCGTCGAGGCCGGCTTCATCGACGCCGACGGCGACGTCGACCCGGCCCGCGCCGCCCTGCACGCCGCCGACGTCGAGAAGGCCGCCGGCGCCGCCCTCGCCCAGGCCCGTACGGCCGCCGAGGCCTGCGCCGCCCGGCTGCGCGAGGCCGCCGCCGCCACCGGCCGCGCCGAACTCGCCGCCGAACGCGCCGGCGACGCCCGCACGGCCGCCGCCCGGGCGCTCGCCGCCGAGCAGCGCACCGCCGCCCTGCTCGCCACCGAGCAGCGCCTCTCCGACCTGCTATCCCTGACCCCCGCACCCACCGACTGGAGCGACGACGGGTCAGGGGCCGAGGAGGACGCCGGCTTCCTCACCCCCGCCGTCCTCGACCGCAACGCCGAGTACCTGCGCGAACTCCTCGACGAGTCCATCGCCACCGCCGAACGCACCCTGTTCGACCTGCGCACCGCCGCCGCCGACGACTCCCGCATCCTCGCCGCCCTCGGTGACGGCGGACTGCTGCCGCCCGGCCCGGACGTCCTGGCCACCGTCGAGTACCTCGCCGAGCACGGCATCCCCGCCCTGCCGGGCTGGCGCTACCTCGCCCAGTCCGTCGACCCGGCCGACCACGAGGCGATCCTCGCCGCCCGCCCCGAACTCGTCGACGGCGTCGTCGTCACCGACCCGGCCTCGCTGGAGCGGGCCCGCGAGGCCCTGCAGGCCGCCGCCCTGCTGCCCCGCTCCACCGTCGCCGTCGGCGCCGCCGCCTCCCTGATCGCCCCGATCACCGACCAGCCCGCGTTCTTCCTGGTGCCGCCGAACCCGGCCATGCACGACGAGTCCGCCGCCGACGACGAGCGCCGCGAACTGCGCGCCCGGGCGAGCGCCCGCGAGGAGCACATCCGCGAACTCGCCGCCCGCCTCGGTGCCGACCGCGCCCTCGCCGCCCGCCTCGCCTCCTGGCACGCCAGCTGCCCGCCCGGTACCCTCGCCGAACTCGCCGCCGCCGCCGAGGCCGCCCGCGAGCACGCCGAGCAGGCCGCCGCCGCCCTGGTCACCCTGCGCGCCGACCACGACGAGGCCGAGACCGACCACGCCGCCGCGGCCGCCGCCCACGAGGAGCACCGCGAGGCCGCCCAGCGCGCCCGCCGCCGCGCCGACGCCCTCTCCGGCCTCGCCTTCCGGCTGCGCGAGCGCGCCAACTGGGCCCGCCGCCAGCGCGAACTCGCCGAGGACGCCGCCGAGTGCGACCGCCGCCAGGCCGTCTGCGCCGAACGCGCCCGCACCTGCGACGAGGACCGCCGCGCCGCCCAGCGCGCCGCCGACGACGCCCGCCGCACCGCCCGTACCGTGCGCGCCGAACGCGCCGAGATCCCCGCCGCCGAGCAGGCCGACGAGCCTGCCGAGACCGCCCCCGCCGCACTGCCCGCCCTGCGCGAGGCCTACCGCGCCGCCTCCCAGCTGTACGAGAAGGTCGGCGTCGGCGCCGACCTGCGCGCCGAGCAGGCCCGCGCCGAGGGCGACGAGGCCGCCGCCGCGACCGAACTCGACCGCCTCACCAACAAGGTCCGCACCCGCGCTGAGGAACTCCTCGGCAGCCCCGACGGCGCCGACGGCCCGGCCCGCCAGGCCGCGGCCGCCCGCGCCGAGGACCTGGTCGCCACCATCGAGGCCCGCTCCGCCGCCGCCAGCGAGCAGCTCGGGCGCCTGCGCGGCGAGGCCGAGCGCTCCGCCCCCGCCGACGGCGAGGCGCACACCGAACTGCCCGAGGACCTCGTCCCCGCCGACCCCGAGCACGCCCAGGTCCTGCTGCGCACCGCCACCAGCCGGCTCGCCGAACGCCGGGAGGCCCTGGACGCCGCCCGCACCGCGCACGCCGACCTGCAACGCACCTTCGACGCCGCCCAGTCGGCCGCCGCCGACTTCGACGAACTCGCCGGCCAGCTGCGCGACGGCCTGCGCGAGCAGCAGGAGGACGACGGCCAGTCCGCCGAGCCCTACCTCGGCTCACTGCCGGAGGCGCGCGGCACCGCCGCCGAGGCCCGCCGTGCCCTGCGCACCGCCGCCGGCGAGCTGTCCTCCGCCGAACTCGCCGTCCGCGACGCCTCCGACGCCCTCGTCCGGCACGCCAACGCCGCCCGCTACGAGGCCGTCCGCACCCCCGCCCGCCAGCAGATCCGCGAACTGCCCGCCGCCGCGCTGCCCGAGCACGCCGCCGCCTGGGCCGCCGCCTTCGCGCCCCGGCTGCGCGTGCTGACCGACGAACTCGCCCAGCTGGAGCGCAACCGCGGCTCGATCGTCGACCGCCTGCGCGGCCTGGTCGAGTCCTCGCTCACCACCCTGCGCGCCGCCCAGCGGCTCTCCCGGCTGCCCGAGGGCCTGGGGGAGTGGTCCGGCCAGGAGTTCCTGCGGATCCGCTTCGAGGACCCGGACCACGCCACCCTGGTCGAGCGCCTGGGCGAGGTCATCGACGAGGCCACCCGCGCCGCCGTCCGCAAGAACAGCGACCTGCGCCGCGACGGCATGTCCCTGCTGCTGCGCGGGGTCGCCGCCGCGATGGGCCCGAAGGGCGTCAGCGTCGAGATCCTCAAGCCGGACGCGGTGCTGCGCGCCGAGCGGGTCGGCGTCGGCCAGATGTCCGACGTCTTCTCCGGCGGCCAGCTGCTCACCGCCGCCATCGCGCTGTACTGCACGATGGCCGCGCTGCGCGCCAACGACCGCGGCCAGTCCCAGCTGCGGCACGCCGGCACGCTGTTCCTGGACAACCCGATCGGCCGCGCGAACGCCACCTACCTGCTGGAGCTCCAGCGGGCCGTGGCCGATGCGCTCGGCGTCCAACTGATCTACACCACCGGCCTGTTCGACACCACCGCGCTCGCCGAGTTCCCGCTGGTCATCCGGCTGCGCAACGACGCCGACCTGCGGGCGGGCCTCAAGTACATCTCGGTCGAGGAGCACCTGCGCCCCGGTCTGCCCGCCCCGCAGGACCCGGACGGCCCGGCCATCCACGGCGAGATCACCGCCACCCGGATGTTCAAGCGTCCGGCCGAGGTTCCGGCGCAGTCCTCAACTGACTAGCGTGGCGTGCATGCTGACGATCGCGCACTTCAGTGACATCCACCTCGGGCAGGAGCACCGCCGGGACGGCGGCAGGCGCGCCCGGCGGCGGGCCGGGCAGGTGATGGCGTACCTCGACGCCCTGCCCGGCCCGCTGGACGCCGTGCTCGTCACCGGGGACCTCGCCGACCACGGCCTGCCCGCCGAGTATGAGCAGGTGGCCAAGGTGCTGGACTCCCGGTACCCGGTGCTCATTTGCCCCGGCAACCACGACCGCCGGGCGCCCTACCGGGAGGTGCTGCTCGGCGAGGCCCCCGCGGACGGCCCGGTCAACCGGCTGCACCGACTGCCCGGCGCCGACGTGCTGATGCTGGACTCCTCGATCCCCGGCCGCGACGACGGCCTGCTGGACGAGGAGACGCTGGCCTGGCTGGACGCCGAACTGGCGGCCGGCCGCGCCGACCTGCCCGCGCTGGTGGCCTTCCACCACCCACCGGCCGTCCTGCACCTGCCGAACGTCGACCCGATCCGCCAGTTCGGCGAGGAGGCGCTGGGCGCGGTGCTGGCCCGGCACCCCCGGGTGGCCGGCCTGCTCTGCGGCCACTCCCACACCGGCGCCGCCACCACCTTCGCCGGACTGCCCCTGCTGGTCGCCCCGGGTGTGGTCTCCACCGTCACGCTGCCCTGCGAGGGCGGGCCCGGCATCTCCTTCACCCAGCCGCCGATGCTCGCCTTCCACGTCCTGGACGGCACGGGCCGGCTCACCACCCACTACCGGGCCGTCCCGGGGGACTGATCCGCAGTGTCGGCCGCAGGTGTCCTACGCGGCCGGCAGTCGCGGCTGGCGCTGTGGCCCGCCGGGGCGGGGGAGCGGCCGGGCGGCCAGCGGGTCGGGCGCCCGGCTGCCCGCCATCGGGTGCGCGGAGCCGGGCGCGCGCTGCCGCTGGGCGGCGACCTGGCGCGAGATCAGGATCTCCAGTAGGCACCACATCGTGCCGAACACCCCGAGCCCCATCGTCATCAGCGCCGGCGTCATCAGCCAACTGTCCGCGTACGAGGCGAGCGTGGCGACGACCACGCCGACCAGGGTGAAGGACAGGCAGAGCACCGCCCGGACGGCGGCGGCGCGCACCTCGTCGGGCAGGCGGCGACGGCGGCGTGGCACGGACATCGATCGACCCCCAGGCGCGGACTCGGCGGCGGACACGGGACGGGCGCACGCGAAACGCGCCCCCTCGCCTCACTCTGCCCCGCCGAACCAGGACTATGCGTCCGAATCCACCGAACTGCCGTCAAAGCGCGTGATCCGGGCAGCCGGCAGCGGGCGGCCCGCCGCCGGGGGAGGTCAGCCCAACTGCTGGTTGAGCTCCTCCAGGGCGCCCGCCACGATCGTCCGCATGGCCTGCTCGGCCTGGACGGCGTCCCCCGCGCAGATCGCGTCGGCGACTTCGCGGTGCAGTCGGATCGCGTACGGCTCCGGCTGATGGGGCATCAGATGGTACTCGGTCCGCCCGGTGAGCACCGCCCCCACGGTGTCGCCGAGGTGGGCGAACATCTCGTTGCCGGAGGCGCGCAGCACGGTGGCGTGGAAGTCGATGTCGTGCCGGAGGAAGGTGGTGAGGTCGGCGGCCCGCGCCGATACGGTCAACTCCACGGCCAGCGAGCCGAGTTGGCGCCGGTCGTCGTCGCTCGCGTGCACCGCGGCGAGCGCGGCCGCGGCCGGTTCGACGGCCACCCGCAGCGAGCCGAGCGAACGCAGCTGGGCCGAGCGGTCCGCGCCGGCCAGCCGCCAGCGGATCACCAGCGGGTCGAAGACGTCCCAGAGCGACCTGGGCTGCACGGTGATCCCGACCCGCCGCCGGGACGCCACCAGGCGCATCCCCTCCAGGATCCGCACCGCCTCCCGGACGACCGTCCGGGACACCCCGAACCGCTCCTCCAGTTCCTCGCCGCGCAGCACCGCACCCTCGGGAATCTCCCCCGACGCGATCGCGGGCCCGAGCTCGTCAAGCAGCCGACCGGGCAGCCCCTGGATCTCCATCCGCCCAGCGTAGACGCCCACCCCGCCGCCACCACCGGCGCGTACCGGGTCCCGCGCCCTGCGATCTACCCCACAGCTCAAAAGTATGACGATTTGGTTTCCACCACTTGAATACGTCATATCTTTGAGGCGATAGTGGCGGCCAGGCAACGAAGGAGCACCACCCATGGCTCTCAGCGTCGAGAACCACGACTTCCCGGCAGTGACACCGGCGGGCCCTCTCACCATCGTGGTGATGGGCGTCTCCGGTGTCGGCAAGACCACCCTGGCCCGCCTGCTGGCCGAACGACTCGACCTCCCCTACGCGGAGGCGGACGACTTTCACCCGGCGGCCAACATCGCCAAGATGTCGGCCGGCATCCCGCTGGACGACGAGGACCGCGCCCCCTGGCTGCGCGCCCTCGGCGCCTGGCTCAAGGAGCGGGCCGAGGACGGCACCGGCGGCGTGGTCACCTGTTCGGCGCTGAAGCACCGCTACCGCGACACCCTGCGCGCGGCCTGCCCGGGTGCCTACTTCCTGCACCTCAGCGGCGGTCACGAGCTGGTCGAGGACCGGCTCGCCCACCGCACCGGCCATTTCATGCCGCCGTCGCTGCTCGACTCCCAGTACGCCGCCCTGGAACCCCTGGGCGCGCACGAGCGCGGCGCCGTCCTGGACGTCGGTCCGTCCCCCGAAGAACTCGTCGAGATGGCCGTGGCGTTGCTGCGGCCGGTCAATGGAGACCTCGCGTGAGTATGTCCCCCACTCTGCTCGCGGCCGCCCCACCGGCCCTGCCGCACACCAGCAGCGACTCCCAGTTGCTGATCGCGGTCCTGCTCAGCATCGGTGTGATCGTCCTACTGATCACCAAGCTGAAGCTGCATCCCTTCCTCGCCCTCACGCTCGGCTCCGGCCTGCTGGCCGCCGTCGCGGGCGCCCCGTTCGACAAGCTGCTCAACAGCTTCTCCACGGGCTTCGGCTCCACCGTGGCCGGCGTCGGCCTGCTGATCGGGCTGGGCGCGATGCTCGGCAAGCTGCTCGCCGACTCCGGCGGCGCCAACATCATCGCGGACACCGTGCTGGCCCGGTCGGGCAACAAGGCGCTGCCCTGGGCGATGGCGCTGATCGCCGCCGTCCTCGGCCTGCCGCTGTTCTTCGAGGTCGGCGTCGTCCTGTTGATCCCGATCGTGCTGCTGGTCGCCCGCCGCGGCAACGTGCCGCTGATGCGGATCGGCATCCCCGCGCTGGCCGGCCTGTCCGTGCTGCACGGCCTGGTGCCCCCGCACCCCGGCCCGCTGGTCGCCGTCGACGCCCTGAAGGCGGACCTCGGCATCACCCTGGCGCTCGGCCTGCTGATCGCCGTGCCCACCCTGATCGTGGCCGGCCCGCTGTTCTCCCGGCTGGCCGAGCGCTGGGTCGGCCCGCTGGAGATCCCGAAGGCCACCGCCCCCGAGGAGAGCGCCAAGCCCGAGCACACCCCGTCCTTCGGCGCGGTGCTGGCGACCATCCTGCTGCCGGTCGTGCTGATGCTCGGCAAGGCCCTGACCGACGTGGTGATCGACAACCCGAAGGCGTTGGGCCAGCGGGTGTTCGACTTCATCGGCTCGCCGCTGATCGCGCTGCTCGCCGCGACCCTGCTCGGCATGCTGACCCTCGGCAAGGCGGCCGGCTTCGACAAGGCGCGGATCTCCGACACCGTCGGCAAGTCGCTCGGCCCGATCGCCGGCATCGTGTTCATCGTCGGCGCCGGCGGTGGCTTCAAGCAGACCCTGATCGACGTGGGCGTCGGCAACGCGGTGAGCGAGTGGTCCAGCAAGTGGCACATCTCGGCGCTGCTGCTCGGCTGGCTGATCGCGGTGCTGATCCGCCTGGCCACCGGCTCGGCGACGGTCGCCACCATCACCGCCGCCGGCATCGTCGCCCCGCTCGCCGCCGACATGTCCTCCACCCACGCGGCCCTGCTGGTCCTGGCGATCGGCGCCGGCTCGCTCTTCCTGTCGCACGTCAACGACGCCGGCTTCTGGCTGGTGAAGGAGTACTTCGGGATGAGCGTCGGGCAGACGCTGAAGTCCTGGTCGGTGATGGAGACGGTGATCTCGGTCGTCGCCATCGCCCTGATCATGCCGCTCAGCCTGATCATCTAGGCCGGACCGCGCCTGAAGCCGCCGACATCCGCCGAGGGGCGGCACCCGTACCGCACGGGTGCCGCCCCTCGGGCGTGCCCGACGGCCGGGGCCCAGCCCAGCGGCCCCGACAGCTACCGCAGCACGACCCGCCAACCGTCGCCGCCGTCGCGGCCGCCGGGCCGGAGCACCAGCTCCTTCACCTGCCCGGTGTCGTGGAAGGTCAGCACCACGGTCTGCCGCTCGGCAGGGTCGTCCTGGAAGTCGGCCGTGACGGCCCCCTGGGCGCCCCGTCCGTACTCGCGGACCCAGGCCGCCGAAGCGTCCCCGCTGTCCCCGTTGTCCCCGCCGTCCGAGGCGCCGAGCTCCGCCAGCCGCCCCTCGGCCCCTTCGGCGAGCCGCCACACCAGCTGCTGGACCACGCCGAGCGTGCCGGTGGACGGGTACCCCGTCACCCGCAGGTGCGGATGGGCGGCGTAGTCGGCCTTGTACGCCAGCTCGGCCTCCGAGGCCCCGCCGGAGCACCCGGTGAGCAGCGCGACCGCGAGGCCCGCCGCAGGCAGACCTGCGGCGCGGCGGGCGGTCCGAAATCCAGACAAGATCATCATCAGGGAGAATCATGCGCGAAGGGCGGGCACCCGGAAAACCCGGGTGCCCGCCCTTCGCGAGGCTGCGCCTAGCTGGCTGTGCCTACTTGGTTCCGCGCTTCGCGAGGCTGTGCCTACTTGGTTCCGCGCTTCGCGAGGAAGGCCTCGACCTCGTCCCGGATCTCCGGCGTGTCCAGCCCGCGCACGGTCATCGTGGTGCGGCGCCGCAGCACGTCGTCCGCCGTGTACGCCCACTCGCTGTCGGCCGCGTAGGCGACCTGCGCCCAGACGTCCGGGCCGTCCTCGTGGATCGGCCGGCCCAGCTCCGGGTTCTCGTCGATCATGCGGGCGATCTCGAAGGACAGCGTGCCGTAGTGGCTGGCCAGGTGCTTGGCCACCAGCGGCTCCATCCGGGAGCCCGGGTCGCGGTCGATCAGCAGCCGGTGCGCGACGGCGTTCGGCGCGCCGACACCCGGCAGCGGCACGGTCGCCGCGATCGGGGACATGTCCTCGCCGAGGCTGGTGCCGGGCACGTGCGCCAGCTTCTCCAGCACGGTGCGGCCGATGTGGCGGTAGGTGGTCCACTTGCCGCCGGCGACCGACAGCATGCCGCCCTTGCCCTCGGTGACGACCGTCTCGCGCTTGGCGGCGGCGGTGTCGCCCGGGCCGCCGGGCAGCACCCGCAGGCCGGCGAAGGAGTAGGTGATCAGGTCGCGGTCGAGGTGCTCGTCGCGGATGGCGTGCGCGGCCTCGCCCATGATCTGGTCGATGTCCGCCTCGGTGGCCCGGACGTCCTTCGGGTCGCCGGTGTACTCCTCGTCGGTGGTGCCGAGCAGGACGTGGTCCTCCCACGGGATGGCGAAGGAGACGCGGTACTTGTCGATCGGGATGGTCAGTGCGGCGCGCCACGGCGCCCGGCGCTTGACCACCACGTGGGCGCCCTTGGAGAGGCGGATCGACGGCGCGGCGCCGGCGTCCTCCATCTTGCGCAGGTGGTCCACCCACGGGCCGGTGGCGTTGAGCACCAGGCGGGCGTCGATGCCGAACTCGGTGCCGTCCAGGCGGTCGCGCAGCTCGGCGCCGGTGACCCGGCCGCCGGTGAAGCGCAGGCCGGTGACCTCGGCGTGGTTGAGCACCACGGCGCCGGCGTCGACGGCGGCGCGCACGGTCATCACGGCGACGCGCGAGTCGTTCATCTGGTGGTCGCCGTAGACGGCCACCGAGCGCAGGCCCTCGGTGCGCAGCGCGGGCACCTGCTGGGCGGCGTGCGCGGCGGTGGAGACCCGGCCCATGCCGTCGCGGAAGGCGGACAGCGCGGAGTACAGGAAGACGCCGGCGCCGAGCTTGGGCGCGCTGTGCGGGCCGCCCTTGTAGACCGGTACGAAGAAGGTCAGCGGGTTGACCAGGTGCGGCGCGACGTCGGTGGCGAGCGCGCGGCGCTCCTTGTGGTTCTCGGCGACGAGCTTGACCGCGCCGGTCTGCAGGTAGCGCAGACCGCCGTGGACGAGCTTGGAGGAGGCGCTGGAGGTGGCGCCGGCGAAGTCGCCGCCGTCGACCATGGCGACCTTGAGTCCGGCCTGGGAGGCGGTCCAGGCGACGGCCGTGCCGAGGATGCCGCCCCCGATCACCAGCAGGTCGTAGGTGGCCTTGCCGAGCAGCTCACGGGTCTCGGCGCGGGAGGCGGTGCGGCCGGCGGTGCGCTCGGCGCCCAGGGTCGGGATGGTTGCCATGGTGGTTGTGTACGGCGCGCGGGTCAGGCGGCGCCGTTACTCCTCTCGTGTGCGGTGCGGCCTCTGCTGAGAGGCCGGTCGGCCCGGTGCGGCGGGCCGGTGAAACGCGGTGACACCCGCTGCCGGAACGGCGGGCGGCCGGTCGGGGCTCGGGGCCCCGACCGGCTTGTCGGTCAGTCGGTCTCTTCTTCCTCCACCCACCCCATGGTGCGCTCCACGGCCTTGAGCCACTTCTTGTACTCGCGCTCGCGAGTGGCCTCGTCCATGCGCGGGGTCCATTCGGCGGCGCGGTGCCAGTTGGCCCGCAGGGTGTCGAGGTCGGTCCAGAAGCCGACGGCGAGCCCGGCCGCGTAGGCGGCGCCGAGGGCGGTGGTCTCGGCCACGTACGGGCGCTCGACCGGGGCGTCCAGGACGTCGGCGATGTTCTGCATGAGCAGGTTGTTGCTGGTCATGCCGCCGTCGACCTTGAGGGCGGTGAGCTCGACGCCGGAGTCCTTCTGCATGGCGTCGACGACCTCGCGGGTCTGCCAGGCGGTGGCCTCCAGGACGGCCCGGGCCAGGTGGCCCTTGGTGACGTACCGGGTCAGGCCGGCGATCACACCGCGGGCGTCGGAGCGCCAGTACGGGGCGAACAGGCCGGAGAAGGCCGGGACGAAGTAGGCGCCGCCGTTGTCCTCGACGGTGTTGGCGAGGGTCTCGATCTCGGCGGCGGTGGAGATGATGCCGAGCTGGTCGCGCAGCCACTGGACGAGCGAGCCGGTGACGGCGATCGAGCCTTCCAGGGCGTAGACCGGGGCCTGGTCGCCGATCCGGTAGCCGACGGTGGTCAGCAGGCCGTGGTACGAGTTGACGATCTTCTCGCCGGTGTTGAGCAGCAGGAAGGTGCCGGTGCCGTAGGTGGACTTGGCCTCGCCCTCGTCGAAGCAGGTCTGGCCGAACAGCGCGGCCTGCTGGTCGCCGAGCGCGGAGGCGACCGGGACGCCGGCCAGGTCGCCGACGGCCTCGCCGTAGACCTCGGCGGAGGAGCGGATCTCCGGCAGGACGGCCATCGGCACGCCGATCGACTCGGCGATCTTGTCGTCCCACTGCAGGGTGTGCAGGTTCATCAGCATGGTGCGGCTGGCGTTGGTGACGTCGGTGACGTGCTTGCCGCCGTTGACACCACCGGTGAGGTTCCAGATCACCCAGGTGTCCATGGTGCCGAACAGGATGTCGCCGGCCTCGGCGCGCTCGCGCAGGCCCTCGACGTTGTCCAGCAGCCAGCGGATCTTCGGGCCGGCGAAGTAGCTGGCGAGCGGGAGGCCGGTCTCGCGGCGGAAGCGGTCCTGGCCGACGTTGCGGCCGAGCTCGCGGCAGAGGCCCTCGGTGCGGGTGTCCTGCCACACCAGCGCGTTGTGGACCGGCTCGCCGGTGTTCTTGTCCCACAGGACGGTGGTCTCGCGCTGGTTGGTGATGCCGATCGCGCGGATGTCGTCCTTGGTCAGGCCGGCCTTCTCCAGCGCGCCGCGGACGACCGACTGCACCCGGGTCCAGATCTCGGCGGCGTCGTGCTCGACGTAGCCGGGCTGCGGGAAGATCTGCCGGTGCTCCTGCTGGTCGACGGCGACGATCCGGCCGTCGGCGCCGAAGATGATGCAGCGGCTGGAGGTGGTGCCCTGGTCGATCGCGGCGATGTAGTTGCCAGTGGAGGTCATCAGAGGGTCCTCGGCTCAGGATTCGGGGGTTCGGGGTGGGTGGGCCCGACGTAGTGGTCGGTCCCCGTGCTCGGCGGGTTCGAACCCGGCCCTTTAGAACATCGCGTTGTACAGACCGCCGGCCAGCGCGCCGCCGATCAGCGGGCCGACGACCGGAACCCAGGCGTACGACCAGTCGGAGCCGCCCTTGTTCGGGATGGGCAGCAGCGAGTGCACGATGCGCGGGCCGAGGTCGCGGACCGGGTTGATCGCGTAGCCGGTGGGGCCGCCCAGCGAGAGGCCGATGCCGACGACCGTGAGGGCCACGATCAGGGTGCTGAGGCCGCCGGCGGCCAGACCGTCGTTCTTGCCGAGGGTGAGGATCGCCATGCAGAGGATGAAGGTGCCGATGACCTCGGTGACGACGTTCTGGATCGGGTTCCGGATCTCGGGCCCGGTCGAGAAGATGCCGAGGGTGGGCTCCTCGTTGGCCTGGAACTGGCCGAGGTAGGTGAGCCAGACCAGCACGGCGCCGATCATCGCGCCGAGGAACTGGGAGCCGAGGTAGAGCGGCACCTGGTTCCAGTCGCCGCTCTTGATGGCGAGCGCGATGGTGACGGCCGGGTTGAGGTGGGCGCCGGACTTCGGAGCCGAGATGTAGGCGGCGATCAGGACCGCGAAGCCCCAGCCGAAGGTGATCGCCAGCCAGCCGGCATTGAGGGCCTTCGACTTCTTGAGGGTCACGGCGGCGCAGACGCCGCCACCGAGAAGTATCAGGGCGGCGGTGCCGAGGGTTTCGCCGACGAAGACGTCGCCGTTGGAGAACGCGGACACAAAGACTCCCTTGTCCATATGGCCCGGAGGTGTGGGTGGGGGCGGCCGGCCGATCGTTGTGCGGGTGAGCGCATCGGGGGATTGATCTTCCCGGCCATCGTTCGACAATGTCGACCGTTATGCGGAAGCTTCCTCCCCTGGTTGCCCTCGCGTCAAGGCAGGGTTACGGAGCTGTGACCCTTCCCCCGAAGTTACCCAGCGGAGCGGGCCAAACCGGGGCAAAACGCCAAGGCGCGGACAGGCCGATGCCCGTCCGCGCCTCAGCGTGACGATGTGGCCGCCGGTGCGGCCCGGGGTTTCAGAAGCGCCCGGCGCCCAGATCGCGCGAGATCGCCCGTGCCGCGCTGCGCACCGAGGCCACCAGCGACGGCTTCACGAAGCCGTCCTCGCAGACCCGCTCCACCGGGCCGCTGATGCACACCGCGCCCACCGGGTTGCGCCGCCGGTCCTGGATCAGCGCGCCGATCGAGGCCACGCCCTCCCAGGTCTCCTCGATCGAGTCCGTCCAGCCGCGCTCACGGATCAGCGCGCACTCGGCGTCCACGTCGGCCGCCTCGGTCAGTGTCCGCAGGGTGTACGACTCGTACGGCCCGTCGCCCAACTCGCCGCGCGCGACCGGGTCGTAGGCCAGCAGCACCTTGCCCAGCGCGGTGCTGTGCAGCGGCTGCATCGAGCCGACCTCCAGCACCTGCCGGGTGTCGTCCGGCCGGAAGACGTGGTGCACGACCAGCACGCCCTGCTGGTGCAGCACCCCCAGGTAGACGGTCTCGCCGGCCGCCCGGGCCAGGTCGTCCGCCCAGACCAGCGCCCGTGCCCGCAGCTCGTGCACGTCCAGGTAGCTCTGCCCCAGCCGCAGCAGTTCGGCGCCCAGCTGGTACTTGCCGCTCTCCGGGTCCTGCTCGACGAACCCCTCCTGCTGGAGCGTGCGCAGGATGCCGTGCGCGGTGCCCTTGGCGAGTTCCAGCGCCGTCGCGACCTCGGACAGGCCCAGGCGGCGCTCACCGCCGGCCAGCAGGCGCAAGATCGCGGCGGCCCGGGAGAGCGACTGGATCGGGCCGGGCATGGGGACCTCCGCGCTGACAGGCGGTCGACATTGTCGACCGCAGTGGTAACGGGACGAGTCTGCCAGGCCGTCGCCGGTCCGTGCACCTTCCCCCTCGGTAACCCGCGCTCGGCCGTCCGTTAACCTCCGCCGCCCGCCGCGCCGCTCACACTCAGACGTCCCTCACTCCCCGACGTCGTTCGAGCGCCCCCGGCGCACCGCGACCTCCGCCGCCAGCGCGGCGATCCCGTCCGGCCCCACCCGGCAGCAGCCGCCCACCAGCCGTGCGCCGCCCGCCAGCCAGCCGCCCACCCGGGCCGAGCGGAACGTCGGCTCGCCGCGCCAGTCCCGGCGCGCGGCGTCCCACTCCTCCCCGCTGTTCGGGTACACCGCCACCGGCTTGCCGGTCACCTCGGCCGCCAGCGCCACCGCCCGGTCCGCGTCCTGCGGGGTGCAGCAGTTCACGCCCACCGCCAGCACTTCGTCCACCCCGGCCGCCAGCGCGAACGCCTCCGCCAGCGGCTGGCCCGCCCTGGTCCGGCCGCCCGCCACGCTGAACGACAGCCAGGCCGGCACGCCCAGCCCGCGCACCAGCTCCAGCAGCGCCCGCGCCTCGTCCGCGTCCGGCACCGTCTCCAGCGCCAGCACGTCGGGCCCGGCCGCCGCCAGCGCCTCCAGCCGCGGCCGGTGGAAGGCCACCAGCTCCGCGGTGCTCAGCCCGTACCGGCCCCGGTACTCCGAACCGTCCGCCAGCACCGCCCCGTACGGCCCCACCGACGCCGCGACCCAGCGCCGCCGCCCGCCCGGCTCGGCCCGTGCCGCCTCCCGGGCCAGCTCCACGCTGCGCGCCAGCAGCCGTGCGGCCTGGGCCCGGCCCACTCCGCGCCGGGCGAAGCCCTCGAAGCTCGCCTGGTAGCTCGCCGTGATGGCGACGTCGGCCCCGGCCGCGAAGTACGCCCGGTGCGCCGCCACCACCGCCTCCGGCGCGTCCGCCAGCAGCCGCGCCGACCACAGCTCGTCGAGGAGGTCGTGCCCGGCCGCCGCCAGCTGGTTCGACATCCCGCCGTCCAGCACCAGCGGACCGGCCGCCAGCGCCGCGGCGAAGTCCGGCGGGGGAGCAGTGGACATGGGGCCTCCTCGGGCGCGGTCGTTCCTGTTCACAGCCTAGAAGCCGGGCATCCCCGCGGACCCGGAAAACCATTTGCCGCCGGGGAACGGAATCGCTACGTTGTGCTCAGCCAGAGAACGACAGCACCCCGTACGGCGGCGAGCGCGGAGAGGAGCCGGTGATGGAAACGGACGACCCGTCCACCCCGCCCCCGACCACGCCCGCGAGCGAGCAGGACGAGCAGGAGTGGCTCGCCGCCTACGACCCGCGCGCCTACGCCCCGATCGCCGTCACCGTCGACGTGGTCGCCCTGACCTTGCGCCACAGCGGCCTGCACGTCCTGCTCGTCCAGCGCGGCGCCCCGCCCTACCAGGGCTGCTGGGCCCTGCCCGGCGGCTTCCTGCGCGCCGGTGAGGAGAGCCTGGACGAGGCCGCCGCCCGCGAACTCGCCGAGGAGACCGGCCTGCTCGGCGGCTCCGAAGTCGAGGCCGCGCTCTGCCGCGTCCACCTCGAACAGCTCGGCACCTACGGCGCCCCCGAGCGAGACCCGCGCATGCACATCGTCTCCGTCGCCTACCTCGCCTTCGCCCCCGACCTGCCCGACCCGCAGGCCGGCACGGACGCCGCAGCCGCCACCTGGCACCCCGTCGCCGACCTCGACCTGGGCACCCGGCCCGGCGGCCGACCCCGAGCCGCCGGTGCGCCCGCCGACACCCACGGGGGTGGTGTCGGCGGGCCCACCGGCCAGTCCTCCCGCACGCTCGCCTTCGACCACGCGCGCATCCTCGCCGACGGCCTCGACCGCGTCCGGGCCAAACTCGAGTACAGCCCGCTCGCCACCGCCTTCCTGCCCTACGACTTCACCATCCCCGACCTGCGCGCCGTCTACGAGGCCGTCTGGGACGAGAAGCTCCACCCCGGCAACTTCCACCGCAAGGTCCTCTCCGTCCCCGGCTTCGTCGAGAGCACCGGCGCCACCACCGCCCGCGGCGGCGCCCGCGGCGGCCCCCGGGCCCGCACCTACCACGCCGGAGACGCCAGCCTCCTGCACCCCGCCCTGCTCCGCCCCACCCGCGACGGCGAACTCCGCTGACGGCCGCCGCGCGCACCCGGCTACCATCCGGCCATGACCACTGACGATCCGACACACGCGGTCAACCAGCCGTTCTCCCACTGCCACTTCTGCGGCACCTCCTACCCGGCAGGCACCGACCGCTGGCCCCGCACCTGCCCCGGCTGCGCCGAGATCAGCTACCGCAACCCGCTGCCCGTCGTGGTCACCCTCCTCCCGGTCACCCGCCCCGACGCCGACCCCACCCTCGTCGTCATCCGCCGCACCATCGAGCCCGGCTACGGCCAACTCGCCTTCCCCGGCGGCTACGTGGACTACGGCGAGAGCTGGCAGCAGGCGTGCGTGCGCGAACTGTGCGAGGAGACCGGCATCCTGGCCGACGCCGCCGACATCACCCTGGTCGCCACCGACTCCGACGCCAGGGGCGGCTTCCTCTGCCTCTTCGGCCTGCTCCCGGCTCGCCCGCTCGCCGAACTCCCGCCCTCGCGCCCCACCGACGAGACCGACGGCTGGCAGCTCGCCGCCCCCGACACCCCGCTCGCCTTCCCCTTCCACACCCGGGTCTCCCGCTCCTGGTTCGGCGGCGAGTTCAGCGGTGAGTCCAGCGGCGGAATCTCCGGCCGCTGACCGGCCCGGCACCCACCGGGCGGACCCTGGCGCAGCGGCCGCTCACATGGCATGGTCTGCACCGACAGCCCAACCGGACGGGCCTGCCACAAGCACTCCCGTCCCCACCACCGGCCGGGAGACCACCACCGTGAGCACCCCACCCCAGGACCAGCCGCTCTGGCGCCCCAACCCCGCTCGCGCCGCAGCCACCAGCCTGGTGGCCTTCCAGGCCTGGGCCGCCGAACACCACGGCGCCCCGGCCGCCCCGCTCGCCCCGGCCGCCGACGACCAGCAGGCCGCCCAGCGCTACGCCGACCTGCACGCCTGGTCCACCGCCGACCTCGACCGCTTCTGGACCGCGATCACCCAGTGGTTCGACGTCCGCTTCACCCAGGCCCCCGAGGCCGTCCTCGCCGACCCCGCCATGCCCGGCGCCCGTTGGTTCCCCGGCGCCCGCCTCAACTACGCCGAACACGCCCTGCGCGCCGCCGAGGACCCGGCCAACGCCGACCGCCCGGCCGTCCTGCACCTCGACGAGACCACCGAACAGCCGGCCGTCCTCACCTGGTCCGAACTGCGCCGCCAGGTCGGCTCGTTGGCCGCCGCCCTGCGCGCCCGGGGCATCGGCCCCGGCGACCGCGTCAGCGCCTACCTGCCCAACATCCCGCAGGCCGCCGTCGCCCTCCTCGCCACCGCCGCGGTCGGCGCGATCTGGACCAGCTGCGCCCCCGACTTCGGCGCCCGCAGCGTCCTGGACCGCCTCCAGCAGATCGAACCCGCCGTCCTCTTCGCCGTCGACGGCTACCACTACGGCGGCAAGGACCACGACCGCACCGAGGTCGTCGCCGAACTGCGCCGTGAACTCCCCACCCTGCGCACCGTCGTCCACGTCCCGCTGCTCGGCGCCCCCGCCCCCGAGGGCGCCCTGCACTGGGACGACCTGGTCGCCGACGACGTCGAGCCGGTCTACGAGGCCGTCCCCTTCGACCACCCGCTCTGGGTGCTCTACTCCTCCGGCACCACCGGCCTGCCCAAGGCCATCGTCCAGAGCCAGGGCGGCATCCTGCTCGAACACCTCAAGCAGGCCGGCCTCCACCTCGACCTCGGCCCCCGGGACCGCTTCCTCTGGTACACCTCCACCGGCTGGATGATGTGGAACTTCCTGCTGGCCGGCCTCCTGGTCGGGGCCACGATCGTCACCTACGACGGCAGCCCCGGCCACCCCGACACCGGCGCGCTCTGGTCGGTCGCCGCCCGCACCCGCGCCACCGTCCTCGGCACCTCCGCCGCCTACGTGATCGCCAGCCGTAAGGCCGAGCTGCACCCCGGCCGGGACCTCGACCTCTCCGCCGTCCGCTGCATCGGCACCACCGGCTCCCCGCTCCCGCCCGACGGCTTCCGCTGGATCTACGCGGAGGTCAAGGAGGACGTCTGGCTCGCCTCCGTCAGCGGCGGCACCGACGTCTGCTCCTGCTTCGTCGGCGGCGTCCCCACCCTGCCCGTCCACCTCGGCGAGATCCAGGCACCCTGCCTCGGCGCTGCCGTCGAGTCCTGGGACGTCCAGGGCCACCCGCACACCGACACCGTCGGCGAACTCGTCGTCACCAAGCCCATCCCGTCCATGCCCACCGGTTTCTGGAACGACCCCGAGGGCACCCGGTACCACGACAGCTACTTCGACATGTACCCCGGCGTCTGGCGCCACGGCGACTGGATCACCGTCACCTCCCGCGGCACCGTCGTCATCCACGGCCGCTCCGACTCCACGCTCAACCGCCAGGGCGTCCGGATGGGCTCCTCGGACATCTACGAGGTCGTCGAACGCCTCCCCGAGATCGCCGAATCCCTGGTCATCGGCCTGGAGGAGCCCGACGGCGGCTACTGGATGCCGCTGTTCGTCGTCCTCGCCCCCGGTGCCGAGCTCGACGAGGGGCTGACCGGCCGCATCCGCACCTCGCTGCGCACCGAACTCTCCCCGCGCCACGTCCCCGACGAGGTCATCGCGGTGCGCGGCCTCCCGCACACCCTCACCGGCAAGCGCATCGAGGTCCCGGTCAAGCGGATCCTCTCCGGCACCCCGCTGGAGCAGGCCGTCAACCCCGGCTCCGTCGACGACATCGACCACCTGCGCTTCTTCGAGCAGCTCCGCCGCGACCGGCAGAGCCCCGCCTGACCGGAAACGCCGAAGGGGTGCTCCCACCGGACCCGGTGGGAGCACCCCTTCCTGCTGTTCGCCCGTCCTACTCGCCCGACAGCACCTGCTGCGCGGCGGCCCGCGCCTCCTCGGCGCTGTCCGTCGCCCGGGCCGCCTCGGCCGCCCGGCGGCACTGCGCCAGCGTGTACTTGGCCAGCGTCGAGCGCACGTAGGGGATCGAGGCCGAGCCCATCGAGAGGCTGGTGACGCCCAGACCGGTCAGCACCACGGCCAGCAGCGGGTCGGCGGCCGCCTCACCGCAGACGCCGCAGCTCTTGCCGGTCGCCTGCGCCGCCTCGGCGGCCGCGGCGATCAGGTCCAGCAGCGCCGGCTGCCACGGGTCCTGCAGCCGGGCCAGCGCGCCCACCTGACGGTCGGCGGCGAAGGTGTACTGCGCGAGGTCGTTGGTCCCCAGCGACAGGAACTCGACCTCCTGGAGGATCGACCGGGCCCGCAGCGCGGCCGACGGGATCTCCACCATCGCGCCGAACTTGGCCTCCAGCCCCGCCTCGCGGCACGCCTGGGCGAAGTCCTTGGCGTCCTTGCGGTCGGCCACCATCGGGGCCATCACCTCAAGGTGCACCGGCAGGCCTTCGGCGGCCCTGGCCAGCGCCCGCAGCTGCGTCCGCAGCACCTCCGGGTGCTCCAGCAGGGTGCGCAGACCGCGCACACCGAGCGCCGGGTTCGGCTCGTCGGCGGGGGTGAGGAAGTCCAGCGGCTTGTCCGCGCCCGCGTCCAGCGCCCGGACCACGACCCGGCCCTCCGGGAACGCCTCCAGCACCTTGCGGTACGCCTCGACCTGCTTCTCCTCGGTGGGCGCCTTCGCGGAGTCGTCCAGGAAGAGGAACTCGGTCCGGAACAGGCCGACGCCCTCGGCGCCGTTCTCCAGCGCGGCCGGCACGTCCGCCGGGCCGCCCACGTTGGCCAGCAGCGGCACGCGGTGGCCGTCCGAGGTCTGCCCCGGGCCGGAGGACGCGGCCAGCGCGGCCTTGCGCTGGGCGGCGACCGCCCGCAGCTCGTCCTGCTTCTCCTGCGAGGGCTCCAGCAGCACGTCACCGGAGCTGCCGTCCACGGCGACGACGGTGCCCTCGGCGACGTCCGTCGCAGCGGGCAGCGCGACCACGGCCGGCACGCCCAACGCCCGCGCCAGGATGGCGCTGTGGCTGGTCGGCCCGCCCTCCTCGGTCACGAAGCCGAGCACCAGCGTCGGGTCGAGCAGCGCGGTGTCGGCCGGCGCCAGGTCCCGCGCGAACAGCACGTACGGCTCGTCGCTGTCCGGCACGCCCGGCATCGGCACGCCCAGCAGCCGGGCCACGATGCGGTTGCGGACGTCGTCCAGGTCGGCGACCCGCCCGGCCAGGTAGTCGCCGGCGGAGGCGAGCAGCGCCCGGTAGGCGGCGAAGGCGTCGTACACACCGCGCTCGGCGCTGCTGCCGACGGCGATCCGGCGGGACACGTCGGCCATCAGCTCCGGGTCCTGCGCCATCAGCGCCTGGGCCTCCAGGACGGCCTGCGCCTCGCCACCGGCCAGGTTGCCGCGGGCGATCAGGTCCGCGGCGACCGCCTCGACGGCGGCCTGAGCGCGGGCCTGCTCGCGCGGGGCGTCCTCGGTCGGGATCTGGGTGGCCGGGGGCTCCAGCACCGCCGTCCCCATGTGCCGCACCTGGCCGATCGCGACCCCGTGGCTGACACCCACGCCGCGCAGCGTCTTCTTCATGTCACCTGTCTCCGCTGAGAGGAGCGGCCCCGCCGGGAACCGCTGTGTGCCGGGCCGCCCCGACAACTCCTGCGGGGCGGGTGTGTGCAAAGTAAGAGGTCAGTTCCAGCTGAACAGGGCCTCGCCGGAGACGGCCTCGCCGTCCTCCCGCAGGCCGCCGAGCGAGTCGGCGTTCGCCTCCAGCGCCACGATCGGCGAGATGGGTGACTTGCCCGCGGCCTCGACGGCGGCCGGGTCCCACTTGATGACGGCCTGACCGCGGGTCACCGTGTCGCCCTTGTTGACCAGCAGCTCGAAGCCCTCGCCGTTCAGCTGCACGGTGTCGATCCCCAGGTGGGTCAGTACACCGTGGCCCTCGGCGTCCACCACGACGAACGCGTGCGGGTGCATGGAGACGACGACGCCGTCCACCGGAGCGACCGCCTCGGTCGGCCGGCGCTCCGGGTCGATCGCGGTGCCGGGGCCGACCATCGCGCCGGAGAACACCGGGTCGGGCACGCCGGCGAGCCCGACGACCTTGCCGGTCAGCGGCGACGTCACAGTGGTCATGGTTGTGCCTCCCAAGTGAGCGGTACAGCGAGCGGCCGCGAGCAGCGGCAGGACGATCGACTGAAGCCTAAATCATGTCAACTTCGGACATCTGCTGACATTCCCGGGCGAAGACCCACGCCCAGCCCGGCCCGTCGTCCGGCGGCTCACCGACCGTTTAGTGGTCTAGTCCTCTTAGTCGATGCGCCGCACTCTACAGGCATCTTGGCGAATCGGGACCATTGCTGTATATGCTCGCGAGAGCAACAAATCATGCCGCCGACCGGGTGACACCGGGAGCGCCTCGATTCGCACTCCGGCGGGCGACCCGCTATGGTTGGGCGAGTCGCCGCGACTTGGCGGTTAACACCAGATTTCAGATGCGAAAACCTCCGGTAAACGGGGCGGAAAACATCTGGTAAGCTGGGAACACGAAAGAACGAAGCGCCCGGAGGGCCCGCTGGAAGGCGGCCTGAAGGAAGTGTCCGTTCCTTGAGAACTCAACAGCGTGCCAAAAGTCAACGCCAGATATGTTGACATCCCCGGCCTCAGATTCTTCTGGGGTTGGAGATTCCTTTTGAAGTAAAACACTAGCGAGGACGCAGTGCGCGGGACCGCCCTATTCCGGTGGTTGCCGTGCCGCTCAACGCGGGTGTCGACCGGCCTCCTTCAATGTGGGGCCGAGTAAACATTCACGGAGAGTTTGATCCTGGCTCAGGACGAACGCTGGCGGCGTGCTTAACACATGCAAGTCGAACGGTGAAGCCCTTCGGGGTGGATCAGTGGCGAACGGGTGAGTAACACGTGGGCAATCTGCCCTGCACTCTGGGACAAGCCCTGGAAACGGGGTCTAATACCGGATATGACCTTCCTCTGCATGGGGGTTGGTGTAAAGCTCCGGCGGTGCAGGATGAGCCCGCGGCCTATCAGCTTGTTGGTGGGGTAATGGCCTACCAAGGCGACGACGGGTAGCCGGCCTGAGAGGGCGACCGGCCACACTGGGACTGAGACACGGCCCAGACTCCTACGGGAGGCAGCAGTGGGGAATATTGCACAATGGGCGAAAGCCTGATGCAGCGACGCCGCGTGAGGGATGACGGCCTTCGGGTTGTAAACCTCTTTCAGCAGGGAAGAAGCGCAAGTGACGGTACCTGCAGAAGAAGCACCGGCTAACTACGTGCCAGCAGCCGCGGTAATACGTAGGGTGCGAGCGTTGTCCGGAATTATTGGGCGTAAAGAGCTCGTAGGCGGCCTGTCGCGTCGGATGTGAAAGCCCGGGGCTTAACCCCGGGTCTGCATTCGATACGGGCAGGCTAGAGTGTGGTAGGGGAGATCGGAATTCCTGGTGTAGCGGTGAAATGCGCAGATATCAGGAGGAACACCGGTGGCGAAGGCGGATCTCTGGGCCATTACTGACGCTGAGGAGCGAAAGCGTGGGGAGCGAACAGGATTAGATACCCTGGTAGTCCACGCCGTAAACGTTGGGAACTAGGTGTTGGCGACATTCCACGTCGTCGGTGCCGCAGCTAACGCATTAAGTTCCCCGCCTGGGGAGTACGGCCGCAAGGCTAAAACTCAAAGGAATTGACGGGGGCCCGCACAAGCAGCGGAGCATGTGGCTTAATTCGACGCAACGCGAAGAACCTTACCAAGGCTTGACATATGCCGGAAACGGCCAGAGATGGTCGCCCCCTTGTGGTCGGTATACAGGTGGTGCATGGTTGTCGTCAGCTCGTGTCGTGAGATGTTGGGTTAAGTCCCGCAACGAGCGCAACCCTTATTCTGTGTTGCCAGCATGCCTTTCGGGGTGATGGGGACTCACAGGAGACTGCCGGGGTCAACTCGGAGGAAGGTGGGGACGACGTCAAATCATCATGCCCCTTATGTCTTGGGCTGCACACGTGCTACAATGGTCGGTACAAAGGGCTGCGATGCCGCGAGGCGGAGCGAATCCCAAAAAGCCGGCCTCAGTTCGGATTGGGGTCTGCAACTCGACCCCATGAAGTTGGAGTTGCTAGTAATCGCAGATCAGCATGCTGCGGTGAATACGTTCCCGGGCCTTGTACACACCGCCCGTCACGTCACGAAAGTCGGTAACACCCGAAGCCGGTGGCCTAACCCGTAAGGGGAGGAGCCGTCGAAGGTGGGACCAGCGATTGGGACGAAGTCGTAACAAGGTAGCCGTACCGGAAGGTGCGGCTGGATCACCTCCTTTCTAAGGAGCACATGGCCGCTTGCAGGCGAATGTCCTGCACGGTTGCTCATGGGTGGAACGTTGACTATTCGGCACACTGGGTTGGCATCCGCTAGTACTGCTTCGGCGTGGAAGACGGATTGTTGATCGGGTGTGTCGGGCACGTTGTTGGGTCCTGAGGGAATGGCCGTGAGGCTGTTTCTTCTAGGATGCCGGTCCCATGCTTGTTCAGGTGGGTGACTGGTCGTTGTTTGAGAACTGCACAGTGGACGCGAGCATCTGTGGCCAAGTTTTTAAGGGCGCACGGTGGATGCCTTGGCACCAGGAACCGATGAAGGACGTGGGAGGCCACGATAGTCCCCGGGGAGCCGTCAACCAGGCTTTGATCCGGGGGTTTCCGAATGGGGAAACCCGGCAGTCGTCATGGGCTGTCACCCGCTGCTGAACACATAGGCAGTGTGGAGGGAACGCGGGGAAGTGAAACATCTCAGTACCCGCAGGAAGAGAAAACAACCGTGATTCCGGGAGTAGTGGCGAGCGAAACCGGATGAGGCTAAACCGTGATGGTGTGAGACCCGGCAGGGGTTGCCATCGCGGGGTCGTGGGATTTTTCTTGACCGGTCTGCCGGCCGGTCGGCGAGTCAGAAACCGTATGGGTAGTCGAAGGACATGCGAAAGGTCCGGCGTAGAGGGTAAGACCCCCGTAGACGAAATCTGTACGGCTCGTTTGAGAAACTCCCAAGTAGCACGGGGCCCGAGAAATCCCGTGTGAATCTGGCGGGACCACCCGCTAAGCCTAAATATTCCCTGGTGACCGATAGCGGATAGTACCGTGAGGGAATGGTGAAAAGTACCGCGGGAGCGGAGTGAAATAGTACCTGAAACCGTGTGCCTACAAGCCGTGGGAGCGTCGTCGTGGTCTTCGGATCACGGCCGTGACTGCGTGCCTTTTGAAGAATGAGCCTGCGAGTTTGCGGTGTGTAGCGAGGTTAACCCGTGTGGGGTAGCCGTAGCGAAAGCGAGTCCGAATAGGGCGGTTGAGTTGCATGCCCAAGACCCGAAGCGGAGTGATCTAGCCATGGGCAGGTTGAAGCGCGGGTAAGACCGTGTGGAGGACCGAACCCACCAGGGTTGAAAACCTGGGGGATGACCTGTGGTTAGGGGTGAAAGGCCAATCAAACTCCGTGATAGCTGGTTCTCCCCGAAATGCATTTAGGTGCAGCGTCACGTGTTTCTTGCCGGAGGTAGAGCACTGGATAGGCGATGGGCCTTACCGGGTTACTGACCTTAGCCAAACTCCGAATGCCGGTAAGTGAGAGCGTGGCAGTGAGACTGTGGGGGATAAGCTCCATGGTCGAGAGGGAAACAGCCCAGAACACCGACTAAGGTCCCTAAGCGTGTGCTAAGTGGGAAAGGATGTGGAGTCGCAGAGACAACCAGGAGGTTGGCTTAGAAGCAGCCACCCTTGAAAGAGTGCGTAATAGCTCACTGGTCAAGTGATTCCGCGCCGACAATGTAGCGGGGCTCAAGCACATCACCGAAGTCGTGTCATTGCAGCATGAAGGGCCAACGCCTGCTGTGATGGGTAGGGGAGCGTCGTGTGCCGGGTGAAGCGGCGGTGGAAACCAGTCGTGGACGGTATACGAGTGAGAATGCAGGCATGAGTAGCGATACAAGAGTGGGAAACTCTTGCGCCGATTGACCAAGGGTTCCTGGGTCAAGCTGATCTGCCCAGGGTAAGTCGGGACCTAAGGCGAGGCCGACAGGCGTAGTCGATGGACAACGGGTTGATATTCCCGTACCCGCTTTGAAGCGCCAACGCTGAACCAGGTGATGCTAAGGCCGTGAAGCCGGCCCGGAGTCTTCGGACAAAGGGACGTGGTGGAGCCGCTGAACCAAGTCTGTAGTAGGTGAGCGATGGGGTGACGCAGGAAGGTAGTCCAGCCCGGGCGGTGGTTGTCCCGGGGTAAGGGTGTAGGCCGAGTGATAGGCAAATCCGTCACTCATTAAGGCTGAGACCTGATGCCGAGCCGATTGTGGTGAAGTGGATGATCCTATGCTGTCGAGAAAAGCCTCTAGCGAGTTTCATGGCGGCCCGTACCCCAAACCGACTCAGGTGGTCAGGTAGAGAATACCGAGGCGTTCGGGTGAACTATGGTTAAGGAACTCGGCAAAATGCCCCCGTAACTTCGGGAGAAGGGGGGCCATTCCTGGTGACGGCACTTGCTGTCAGAGCTGGGGGTGGCCGCAGAGACCAGCGAGAAGCGACTGTTTACTAAAAACACAGGTCCGTGCGAAGCCGTAAGGCGATGTATACGGACTGACGCCTGCCCGGTGCTGGAACGTTAAGGGGACCGGTTAGCTTGGATTCGTCCAGGCGAAGCTGAGAACTTAAGCGCCAGTAAACGGCGGTGGTAACTATAACCATCCTAAGGTAGCGAAATTCCTTGTCGGGTAAGTTCCGACCTGCACGAATGGCGTAACGACTTCTCGACTGTCTCAACCATAGGCCCGGTGAAATTGCATTACGAGTAAAGATGCTCGTTTCGCGCAGCAGGACGGAAAGACCCCGGGACCTTTACTATAGCTTGATATTGGTGTTCGGTTCGGCTTGTGTAGGATAGGTGGGAGACTTTGAAGCAGCAACGCCAGTTGTTGTGGAGTCGTCGTTGAAATACCACTCTGGTCGTGCTGGATGTCTAACCTGGGTCCGTGATCCGGATCAGGGACAGTGTCTGGTGGGTAGTTTAACTGGGGCGGTTGCCTCCTAAAGAGTAACGGAGGCGCCCAAAGGTTCCCTCAGCCTGGTTGGCAATCAGGTGTTGAGTGTAAGTGCACAAGGGAGCTTGACTGTGAGACTGACGGGTCGAGCAGGTACGAAAGTAGGGACTAGTGATCCGGCGGTGGCTTGTGGAAGCGCCGTCGCTCAACGGATAAAAGGTACCCCGGGGATAACAGGCTGATCTTCCCCAAGAGTCCATATCGACGGGATGGTTTGGCACCTCGATGTCGGCTCGTCGCATCCTGGGGCTGGAGTAGGTCCCAAGGGTTGGGCTGTTCGCCCATTAAAGCGGTACGCGAGCTGGGTTTAGAACGTCGTGAGACAGTTCGGTCCCTATCCGCTGTGCGCGTAGGAGTGTTGAGAAGGGCTGTCCCTAGTACGAGAGGACCGGGACGGACGAACCTCTGGTGTGCCAGTTGTCCTGCCAAGGGCATGGCTGGTTGGCTACGTTCGGGAGGGATAACCGCTGAAAGCATCTAAGCGGGAAGCCTGCTTCGAGATGAGCACTCCCACCTCCTTGAGAGGGTAAGGCTCCCAGTAGACGACTGGGTTGATAGGCCGGATATGGAAGCCCTGTGAGGGGTGGAGTTGACCGGTACTAATAGGCCGAGGGCTTGTCCTCAGTTGCTCGCGTCCACTGTGTTGTTCTGAAACAACGACCCCAACCCGTTTGGCTACGGGGTTGGTGCGGTTGACAGTTTCATAGTGTTTCGGTGGTCATAGCGTGAGGGAAACGCCCGGTTACATTCCGAACCCGGAAGCTAAGCCTTACAGCGCCGATGGTACTGCAGGGGGGACCCTGTGGGAGAGTAGGACGCCGCCGAACAATCATTCGAGAGAAGCCCCCGCCGGGTGAACCTGGCGGGGGCTTTTCTGTTGTAGGGTCAACGTGCATTGTCATCACACGGGACAGGAGGCCCCCGGGTGGAGGTCCAGGAGACGCGGGTCCAGACCGATCGCGTCCTCACCATCCCCAACCTGCTCAGCATGGGCCGGCTGGTCGGTGTTCCGCTTTTTCTCTGGCTGATTCTCTGGCCGGTTTTCGATGGCCCCAACAACGATGGTTGGGCGCTGCTGATCCTGATGCTGAGCGGTGTCAGCGACTACCTCGACGGGAAACTCGCGCGGCGGTGGGGGCAGGTCAGCCGGGTGGGGCAACTGCTCGATCCGCTGGCCGACCGGCTCTATGTGCTGTCCACGCTGGTCGGTTTGACCTGGCGTGAGATTCTTCCGTGGTGGGTGACGGCGATTCTGCTGGCCCGGGAAGTGTTTATCGGCGCGCTGCTGCCCATTTTGAACCGGCACGGTTACGGGCCGCTCCAGGTGAGTTTTCTGGGGAAGGCCGCGACCTTCAATCTGATGTACGCGTTTCCGCTTCTCCTGCTCGGCAGCGTGGACAGCTGGATCGCGCGGCCGGCCGAGGTGGTGAGCTGGGCCTTCATCTGGTGGGGGACCACGTTGTACTGGTGGGCCGGTATTCTTTACGCGGTTCAGGCCAGGCGGATCACCCGAGCGGGCTCGACGGGCTCCGCGTCCGCAGTCTGAGACGTGATCTGAGAGAAGTCCCACGCCGCATCGGTGCGTCGGACGATACCTTCCGGGTAGGGATCCCTCTGGAACGGTTTGATGGACCTGTAGGTCCACCACCGCAAAGGAGGACGCACCCGTAATGAAAGCCGTTGTCATGGCAGGGGGCGAAGGAACCCGACTCCGCCCGATGACCTCAAGCATGCCAAAGCCGCTGCTTCCGGTGGCCAATAGGCCGATCATGGAGCACGTGCTTCGGCTGCTGAAGCGGCACGGCCTCTCCGACACCGTCGTCACCGTCCAGTTCCTGGCCTCACTGGTCAAGAACTACTTCGGTGACGGCGAGGACTTGGGCATGCATCTGACCTATGCCCACGAGGAGACGCCGCTAGGCACCGCGGGGAGTGTCAAGAACGCCGAGGACGCGTTGAAGGACGACTCCTTTCTGGTGATCTCCGGTGACGCACTGACCGACTTCGACCTCTCGGAATTGATCGACTTTCACCGCAGCAAGAACGCACTGGTCACCGTCTGTCTCACCAGGGTGCCGAATCCCCTCGAGTTCGGTATCACGATCACGGACGACGACGGACGGGTCGAGCGCTTCCTGGAGAAGCCGACCTGGGGGCAGGTCTTCTCGGACACTGTGAACACCGGTATCTACGTGATGGAACCAGAGGTCTTCGACTACGTCGCAGCAGGTGAGTCCGTCGACTGGTCGAGTGACGTCTTCCCGCAATTGTTGAAGGAGGGCAAGCGGGTCTACGGCTACGTCGCCGAGGGCTACTGGGAGGACGTGGGCACCCACGAGAGCTACGGCAAGGCCCAGGCGGACGTCCTGGAGGGCAAGGTCGACGTCGAGCTCGACGGGTTCGAGATCTCGCCGGGCGTCTGGGTGGCCGAGGGTGCGGAGGTGGACCCGGAGGCGGTGCTGCGCGGGCCCCTGTACATCGGGGACTACGCCAAGGTCGAGGCCGGTGTCGAGATCCGCGAGCACACCGTGCTCGGCAGCAACGTGGTGGTCAAGCGCGGGGCCTTCCTCCACAAGGCGGTCGTGCACGACAACGTCTACATCGGGCCGCAGAGCAATCTGCGCGGCTGCGTGGTCGGCAAGAACACCGACGTGATGCGGGCCGCCCGGATCGAGGACGGCGCGGTGATCGGGGACGAGTGCCTGATCGGCGAGGAGTCGATCATCGGTGCGAACGTCCGGGTCTATCCGTTCAAGACCATCGAGGCCGGCGCCGTCGTCAACACGTCGGTGATCTGGGAGTCCCGCGGCCAGGAGCACCTGTTCGGTGTCCGTGGCGTGTCGGGGATCCTGAACGTCGAGATCACCCCGGAGCTGGCCGTGCGGTTGGCCGGCGCGTACGCCACGACCTTGAAGAAGGGGGCGACCGTCACCATTGCGCGTGACCACTCGCGTGGTGCGCGTGCGCTCAAACGGGCGATGATTTCGGCGCTCCAGACGTCGGCCATAGACGTTCGCGACCTGGAGAACGTGCCGATGCCGGTCGCCCGGCAGCACACCGCGCGGGGGAGTGCGGGCGGGATCTTCCTGCGGACCACGCCGGGGGTGCCCGACTCGCTGGACATCCTCTTCTTCGACGAGCGCGGGGCCGACCTCTCGCAGGCCGGCCAGCGCAAGCTGGATCGCGTGTACGCGCGCCAGGAGTACCGGCGGGCCTTCCCCGGTGAGATCGGGGACCTGACCTTCCCGTCCAGCGTCTTCGACTCCTACGCGGGCAACCTGCTGCGGGCCGTCGACACCACCGGGGTCCGGGAGGCCGGACTGAAGGTGGTCGTGGACACTGCGCACGGCAGCGCCGGCCTGGTTCTGCCGAGCATCCTCGGGCGGCTCGGAGTGGAGGCGCTCACCGTCTCCAGCGGGCTGGACGAGGCGCGGCCGACGGAGGACGCGGAGGAGCGGCGGGCCGGGCTGGCCAGGCTCGGCGAGCTGGTGGCCTCTTCCCGGGCGGCCTTCGGCGTCCGCTTCGACCCGGTCGGCGAGCGGGTCGCGTTCGTCGACGAACTGGGCCGGGTGATCGACGACGACCGGGCACTGCTGGTGCTGCTGGACCTGGTCGCGGCCGAGCGGCGCAGCGGGCAGGTGGCGCTGCCGGTGACCACGACCCGGATCGCCGAGCAGGTCGCCGCGTACCACGGCACCCAGGTCATCTGGACCACGACGACGCCGGACGACCTGGCGAAGGCGGCCGCCACCGAGGGCACGGTGTTCGGCGGGGACGGGCGCGGCGGTTTCGTGGTGCCGGAGTTCAGCGGAGTGCTGGACGGGGCCGCGGCCTTCGTGCGGTTGGTCGGCCTGGTGGCGCGGACCCAGCTCACGCTGAGCCAGATCGACGCGCGGATCCCGCAGGCGCACATCCGTCGCCGGGACCTGGCGACGCCGTGGGCGGCCAAGGGGATGGTGATGCGCTCGGTGGTCGAGGCGGCCGGCAGTCGGCGGCTGGACACCACCGACGGCGTCCGGGTCGTCGAGGCGGACGGGCGCTGGACGCTGGTGCTGCCGGACCCGGCCGAGGCGACCACCCACCTGTGGGCGGAGGGCCCGGACGACGAGGCGACCGAGGCGCTGCTGGACGAGTGGGCGGCGGTGGTCGACGGGGCCGGGCGGTGACGACACCGGCCTGATCGTCCGACGGTCCTGACGGTCGGGGCGCGCGGCATGGTCCGCGCGCCCCGCTGTCCGTTTTCACACTGTTCGCAATGATCCGTCACTTTGTGTCGTGTGTGCAGCTCAGGGGGTGTGCGTGGGCCCCTTCGCCGACGTGGGACGATGGTCCGCATGCCAGCGACGCCGACGCCGAGTGCCCCGAACGGACGGTACAACCGTCCGGACGCCTCGATGTCCCTGCTGACCAACGTCATGGACCACAGCCTCGACGAGGGCTACGCCGAGGCGGCCGCGGCGCGGGGCGGAGACCACGACAGCCGGATACCCAGGACGGTCCGAGGCCTGCTCACGCTGGGCGCCGGGCTGGCGTTGGTCGGGGTCGTGGTGACGGTCGGCGCGGTGAACGCGCACAAGGCGGAGCCGACGCTGGCCAAGGAGCGGGACGCGCTGATCCACCGGATCAACGACACCAACGGCTCGGCCGACCACCTCCAGCAGCAGGTGCAGGACCTGCGGCGCAAGGTCGAGAGCACGCAGCAGCAGGCGCTCGCCACGGGCGACGGCGACGAGGGCGGTCTGACCGGCGCGGTGGGCCTGGGCGAGGTCGCGGGGCCGGGCGTCAAGCTGGTCCTGGAGGACGCGGCGGGGACCGGCGGCGGGGGGAACGTCGACCCGCGGGCCGGGCAGGGCTTCTCCAACAGCGGCCGGCTGCGGGACCGCGACCTCCAGCTGGTGGTGAACGGCCTGTGGGGATCCGGCGCGGAAGCCGTGGCGATCAACGGCCAGCGGCTCACCGCGCTCTCGGCGATCCGGGCCGCGGGCGAGGCGGTGCTGGTGGACAACCGGCCGCTCGTCCCGCCGTACAACATCCAGGCGATCGGGGACGGGCCGAAGCTGCTCACCGCCTTCGAGAACGACATGGCCGGGCAGTACCTGCGGCTGCTCCAGGAGAAGTACGGCATCAAGTCGACCATGTCCGCGCAGAAGAGCCTGACGCTGCCGGCCGCGGTGGGTGTGACGCTGCGGACCGCCCAGCCGGTCACGCCCGAGTCTTCGCCCCCGGCGTCCTCGTCGGCGGCTTCGGTCACCCCGACGCCGTCACCCACCGCCGGAACCTCCGGGAGTCCGAGCGCGTCCGTTTCACCGTCTGCGGGCACCGGGCGGCGTACGCCGAGCGGGTCCGCGAAGACCACGACAGCCCACTCGTCCACGACGGCCCCGACCGGGTCGTCGTCCGCAGGGACAGGAGCAGCTAGACCGTGATTGCCGTACTGGGTCTCGTGATCGGGGTGGTCGTCGGACTCTTCGTCCAGCCCGAGGTGCCGGACGCCGTCGTGCCGTACCTGCCGATCGCGGTGGTGGCGGCGCTGGACGCCGTGTTCGGCGGCGTCCGGGCGATGCTGGACGGGATCTTCAACGACAAGGTGTTCATCGTCTCGTTCCTGTCGAACGTGGTGGTCGCGGCACTGATCGTCTTCCTCGGTGACCAGCTGGGCGTCGGCTCGCAGCTGTCCACGGGTGTGGTCGTCGTCCTCGGCATCCGCATCTTCTCCAACGCGGCCGCGATTCGGCGCCATGTCTTCCGCGCCTGAGCCGGGCCGCGGGGCGGCGGAGGAGCACGCGGACGGCGGCGGGAAGGCGTTGGAACGGGCCGCCGAGGCGCCGGGGCCGGAGTCGGCGGCCGAGGCGGGCCCGGCCGAGCCGGTGGACGGGGCCGGGGAGGTCCGGCACGCCGACCAGGCCGACCAGGCCGACCAGACCGAGGAGCCGGAGAAGGCCGAGGGGCCTGTGGCGGCGGTGGAGGAGCCCGAGGAGCGGGCTGCGGTGAAGTCTGACGCTAAGCCTGAGCTTGATGCGGAGGCGGCGCCCGCGCCCGTGGTGCGGCTCGCGAAGGCCGCGGCGCCTGAGCCCGGGCCTGTGTCTGAACTCGGGCCTGCGTCTGAGTCCGAGCCTGCGTCCGAGCCCGTGGCGGAGCCGGCCGCGGTGGACCGCAGTGCGGGGCGGCGGCGCCTCAAGGCGGCCCTGTGGCCGCCGCGGATGTCGCGCGGGCAGCTGGTGGTGGCGCTGCTGCTGTTCTCGCTCGGCCTGGGGCTGGCGATCCAGGTGCGGTCGACCAACGACCACCACAGCCAGCTCCGCGGGGCCCGCCAGGAGGACCTGGTGCGCATCCTCGACGAACTGGACAGCCGCCAGCAGCGTCTTCAGCAGGAGAAGGCGGAGTTGGAGCAGTCCCTGGCCAAGTTGGAGAACAGTTCCAACCAGGCCAAGGAGGCCCAGGAACAGACCAGGAAGAAGGCGACGGAGCTCGGCGTGCTCGCCGGTACCGTCAAAGCCACTGGTCCGGGCATCGTACTCACGGTCGATGATCCCCAAGGGCAGGTGAAGGCAGATATGCTGCTGGACACCCTGCAAGAACTTCGAGCGGCGGGGGCGGAGGCGATTCAGATCAACGATGTGCGCGTGGTGGTCAACACCTACTTCACCGACGTGTCGGGCGGCGGGGTGCAGATCGACGGGAAGAAGGTCTCGCAGCCCTATCGGTTCACCGTCGTGGGGAACCCGCAGGATCTGACACCCGCGCTGAACATCCCGGGGGGTGTCGTCCGTACTCTGGAGAGTCACCAGGCGCGGGCGACGATCACCCAGCAGCAGAAGGTGGTCGTCGACGCCCTCGTGGATCTGAAGACGCCGCAGTACGCCAAGCCGGCTTCGAAGTGACGGGGCGCCCGACGAACAGCCCGTCATCCGCGGGCGGCACCCGGTGCGGGGCGCCGCCGTCGCGTGGGCGAGACTGGGTCGTACCAGCACGCACCGGAGCACCAATCGCAGTACCGACCGTCGGAGTACCACTCCAGCAGGCCCGGTCCGCAACCGGGCCCGCAGCCTGTCCGAGGTTCTCACCCTGCCCCGCGGGCGGGTCTGTCACACGCAAGGGGATTCGCCCGTGAGTTTCTTCTCGAAGTTGTTCGGTCGTAACAAGGGCCGTGGCGCGGCCTCCGTCGAGGCGCCCACTGCGCGGCACCGCCGGCCCGAGGACGAGGCCGCCGTGCCGGGCATGCGCCCCGCCCCCGAGGGGGCGGCGTACGCCGAGCAGCAGCTGTTCCGGGACGGCGCGGCCGCCCAGTACGCAGGGAATCCGGTGGGTTACGGCGCGTCGGTTGACCCTTCCGGCGACCCGCGCATAGGTTTCCAGTCAGGACCCTCAAGCTCTGGTGGAGGGTTTGCCCCGGACCCGTACGCCGGGCACAACCCGTCGGGTGTGCCGCGCCAGGAGGCTGTGAACATGGCTGGCCCCACTCCGTGCCCCAGGTGCGGCAACCAGAACCCGGCCGCGGCCCGGTTCTGCTCCAACTGCGGTACGGCCCTGCGCGGTGGCCTGCTTCCGGAGGGGGCGGCGGAGACCACGTCGACCATCTCCATCTCCGGCCTGGAGTCGTACGACCCCAACACCACGACCGGCACCGGCGCCACGCCGGCCCTGTCGGCCGAGGTGCTGTCGGCGATCGACGCGCTGCCGCCGGGCTCGGCCCTGCTGATCGTCCAGCGCGGTCCGAACTCGGGCAGCCGCTTCCTGCTGGACTCGGACGTCACCACGGCCGGCCGTCACCCGCAGGGCGACATCTTCCTGGACGACGTCACGGTCTCGCGGCGCCACGTGGAGTTCCGCCGGACGCGGGCCGGGTTCAGCGTCGCGGACGTCGGCAGCCTCAACGGCACCTACGTCAACCGGGAGCGGATCGACGAGGTGTCGCTGAACAACGGTGACGAGGTGCAGATCGGGAAGTACCGGCTGGTGTTCTTCGCCGGCCACAACCGGGGGTACTGAACCCAACGTCGGTAGGAGCCCGAGTGAGTACGAATACCCCTTCATCTTCTCTCGGGGCGGCCACCCCCGCATCGTCCGGTCCGCAGGCGGACCGCGGCGGGCGCGGGGTGGTCGCGGGCCCCAGGCAGCCGATCCGCCCGGACCGGCCGGGTGGGCGGCGGCGCGGCGGTGACGAGCTGCTGAGCATCGGCGCGGTGTTGACCTTCCTGCGCGACGACTTCCCCGAGGTCACCATCTCCAAGATCAGGTTCCTGGAGGCGGAGGGCCTGGTCGAGCCGCAGCGCACGCCCTCGGGGTACCGCAAGTTCAGTCCGGCCGACGTCGAGCGGCTGGCCTACGTCCTGCGGATGCAGCGCGACCACTACCTGCCGCTGCGGGTGATCCGCGAGCACCTGGACGCCATCGAGCGCGGTGAGGCACCGCCCGCGCTGCCGTCCGCCGATACCCGGCCCGGGCCCGTGGAGGAGGCGGACCGGGAGCTGGGGGCTTCGGCCGACGTCCCGTCCGGAGTCCGGCTGGGGCGTGCCGAACTGCTGGCGGCCGCCGAGTCCGGGGAGCGCGAGCTCTCCGAGTGGGAGTCCTACGGTCTGGTCGCGCCCGGCCCGGACGGCGGGTACGACGGCGAGGCGCTGCAGGTGGCCCGGCTGGTCGCGGAACTCGGCCGGTACGGGCTGGAGCCGCGGCACCTGCGGGCCATGAAGGCCGCGGCGGACCGGGAGATCGCGCTGGTGGAACAGGTGGTGGCGCCGCTGCGCCGGCACCGGAACCCGCAGACCAGGGCCCATGCCGAGGCCACTGCGCGGGAGCTGGCGACACTGTCCGTGCGGCTGCACGCGGCGATGGTCCAGGCCGGTCTGCGCGGCCGCGGATAGCGTCCCCGCGGGGTTCCTGCGGCTGTCCGTCCAGGGCCCCGGCTGACCGCGGTGCACCGCGCTGACCAGGGGCGTCGGCCCTGCGCTTTCATATCCGGGGCCTGAGCCATAGGGTTGCCTGTGTGAATGAGCTCGACGTCGTGGGTGTCCGAGTGGAGATGCCTTCCAACCAGCCGATCGTGCTGCTGCGGGAGGTCGGGGGCGATCGGTACCTGCCGATCTGGATCGGTCCCGGCGAGGCGACCGCGATCGCCTTCGCCCAGCAGGGCATGACGCCGGTCCGCCCGCTGACGCACGACCTGTTCAAGGACGTCCTGGAGGCGCTCGGGCAGCAGCTCACCGAGGTCCGGATCACCGACCTGCGGGAGGGCGTCTTCTACGCCGAGCTGGTCTTCACCGGCGGGGTCGAGGTGAGCGCCCGGCCGTCCGACGCGATAGCGCTGGCGCTGCGCACCGGCACTCCGATCTACGGGAGCGAGGAGGTGCTCGCCGAGGCGGGCATCGCGATCCCGGACGAGCAGGAGGACGAGGTCGAGAAGTTCCGCGAGTTCCTCGACCAGGTGTCGCCCGAGGACTTCGGGGGCAGCGGTCCGCAGTAGCGCGGACCGGATTTCCCTACAGGTCAGGCCGTTGTTTGGCTTGCCGTTTTGCCAAAAACCGTCGACCTACCCACACTAGGGGCACGAAAAACCACTCTCCTGAGTGATGTGGTTTGGCTGGCCCGGCGTGGCGATCGTTGACGGGTCATAGGGGACTGCCTACCGTCAGGAGTGGCTGTCCGGGTGACCGATGCCCGCAGTTCGGGTTGCCCGCAGCACCAGTGGACGGAGGCAGGCATGAGCAGCACCGGCGATGGCACGGCCGTGGGAGGCCTGTGTGCCGTGCACCTGCCGCGCACCGCTCGCACCGTGACGGACCTGCCCCGGGTGGGCAGGTTCCCGGCCGTGCAGCCGGGCCAGCCCGCCATCGAGCGGCTGGCCCCGACGTCCGAACTGATCGGCTACCGCGGTCCGACGGCCTGCGCGGCGGCCGGCATCACGTACCGCCAGCTGGACTACTGGGCCCGGACCGGACTGCTGGAGCCCAGCGTCCGTTCGGCGTACCCGGCCACCAGCCAGCGGCTCTACAGCTTCCGCGACATCCTGCTGCTGAAGATCGTGAAGCGGCTGCTCGACGCGGGCGTCTCGCTGCAGAACATCCGGGTGGCGGTCGCCCATCTGCAGGCGGCCGAGCAGGGCGACCTGGCCGGGATGACGCTGATGTGCGACGGCGCCACGGTGTACGAGTGCACCACGCCGCAGCAGGTGGTGGACCTGCTGAAGGGCGGTCAGGGGGTGTTCGGCATCGCGGTGGGAGTGGTCTGGCGGGAGCTGGAGCTCACGCTCGGGCGGCTGCACGCGGAGCGCACCGACACCGGCGAGACGCTGGTCGGCCACGACCCGTCCGACGAGCTGGCCCAGCGGCGCAACCGGGCGGTCTGACCGCAGAACTGACGAGGCCGCGGGCCCGGACGGGGAACCGTCCGGGCCCGCGGCCTCGTCGTTGCGCCTGGTGAGGCGATCGAGGGAGGGCACGTGGGGTTCGGCACCGGGATAGCGGGTCTGCTGCGGCGTCGGGGCGGGCTGTTGAAGGTCCGGTTCCGGCGGCGGCCCGTGCAGCGCAGGACCTTCCAAGCGGCGACGGTGCTCTGCTCGTTGGCGCTGGCGCCGAGCGCGTGGCTGTGGTGCTCGGCCGGGGACCGGGTCGGCACGGTGGCCAGCGTGCCGACCGCGCCGGTCGCGGTGGTCTTCGGCGCCGGGCTGGACCAGGGCAAGCCGTCGCCGTACCTGGAGCACCGGCTGAGCGCGGCGCTGGACCTGTACCGGGCGGGGAAGGTGCAGGCGATCCTGGTGACCGGCGACAACGGCCGGGACAGCTACGACGAGCCGGACGCGATGCGGACGTACCTGATCGAGCACGGGGTGCCGGCGGTCCGGGTGGTGGGCGACTACGCGGGCTTCGACACCTGGAACTCCTGCACCCGGGCCCGGCGGGTCTTCGGGGTGGAACGGGCGGTGCTGGTCAGCCAGGACTTCCACGTCCGCCGGGCGCTGGCCCTGTGCGAGGCGGCGGGCATCGACGCGTACGCGGTCGGGGTGCCGGAACCGCACGACGGCACCTGGCTGTACGGCGGGCTGCGGGAGATCCCCGGGGCGGGCAAGGCGGCGGTCAACGCCTGGCTGCGGCCGGACCCGCTGTTCCTCGGCCCCCGGGAGGACGGCATCCCGAAGGCTCTGTCGGACGCGGCGCAGGGCTAGGGACAGGACCTGGGCCCTGCGCGGGTTCGTACGCATTGTCGGACCCCTGCGGGATGATCGGCGGGTGCGATCACTGCCGAGCATCATCCACCTCGACATGGACGCCTTCTTCGCGGCGGTGGAGCAGGCGGCCAAGCCGAGCCTGCGCGGCAAACCGGTGGTCGTCGGCGGGCTCGGCGGGCGCGGGGTGGTCTCCACCGCCTCGTACGAGGCGCGGAGGTTCGGGGTGCACTCGGCGATGCCGATGGCGCAGGCGCGCCGGCTCTGCCCCAACGCGGCCTTTCTGAGCGGCCGGTTCGAGGCCTACCGGCAGGTCAGCGAGCTCGTGATGGGTCTGCTGCGCGAGCTGTCGCCGCTGGTGCAGCCGCTCAGCCTGGACGAGGCCTTCGTCGACCTGGAGGCCGGCCCCTACGGTCCGGTGCTGGCCGAGTCCGACCACGAGACCGGGGAGCGGCTGGTGCTCGCCCTGGCGGAGGACCTGCGGGCGGACATCCAGCGGCGCACCGGGCTGACCGGGTCGGTCGGGGCCGCCGGCTCCAAGCTGATGGCGAAGATCGCCTCCGAGCAGGCCAAACCGGACGGGCTGGTGCTGATCGAACCCGGGCAGGAGCGGGCCGTGCTCGGCCCGATGCCGGTCCGGGCGCTGCCCGGGATCGGGCCGGCCACCGAGCAGGTGCTGCGGCGGGCCGGACTGAACACCGTGGCGGACCTCGCCGAGGCGGGGGAGGGCGAGCTGGTGCAGCTGCTCGGGCGGGCGCACGGTGCCGGTGTGCACCAGATGTCGATAGGGCTGGACGACCGGCCGGTGGTGGCCGATCAGGACGCCAAGTCGGTCTCGGTGGAGGACACCTTCGAGGTGGACCTCGCTGACCGGGACCGGGTGCTGCGCGAGGTGGAGGTGCTGGCCGCCCGGTGCGTGCGGCGGCTGCGCGCGGCCGGGCGGTCGGGGCGGACGGTGGTGCTCAAGGTCCGGCGGTTCGACTTCTCGACGCTGACCCGTTCGGAGACGCTGCGCGGGCCCACCGACGACGAGGCGGTGGTCATCGAGACGGCGCGCCGGCTGGCCTCCCAGGTGGACATCACCGGCGGGGTGCGGCTGCTCGGGGTGGGGGTCGCCCAGCTGGCCGACTACACCCAGGAGGACTTGTTCGCGCAGGCCCTGCGGGAGGAGGCGGCCGAGCACGCGGAGGCGGAGGTCGAGGCGGCGGAGGAGGAGCCGGAGGCGGCCGCGCCGCGCCGCTGGATGCCCGGGCAGGACGTCCGCCATGCCGAGCTGGGGCCCGGGTGGGTGCAGGGCAGCGGTGTCGGGCGGGTCACCGTGCGGTTCGAGACGCCGTGGAGCGGGCCGGGGCGCATCCGGACCTTCGCGGTGGACGATCCGGCGCTGGAACCGGCCCGTCCGCTGCCGCTGTGGGGGGCCGAGGGGCCGGAGGAGACGGGGGCACCCGGGGGGACGGGGGCGCCGGGGGTGTGAAACGCGAAGCGGCCCCAACCGGTGGGGGGGAGTACCGGTTGGGGCCGCATACCGTGCCGGACTTCGTGCGGTCGTGATGCCCTCGCGACCGTCCGAAGGCCGGGCCGCCGCGCCCTGTCCCTGAGCGCGGCGGCCGGACGCCTGGTCAGGCGTCGGTCTTGGCCAGCTCGGGGCTGGAGTTCCGCTCGGCCGCGCCGCCCGAGGCGACGACGGTGGCGGCCGACTTGGTGCCGCGGATCAGGAACGGGACGACGCCGGCGACGGCGCAGACGACGGCCGCGACCCAGAACGCGTGCTTGTAGGCGTCCAGGGTGGGCAGCAGCAGCGGGATCTGCGGCGGCAGCTTCATGGTGTCGCCGGTCAGGATGGCGGCCATCACGGCGGTGCCGATCGCGCCACCGACGGTGCGCAGCACGGCGTTCATGCCGTTGGCGATGCCGCTCTGCTCCACCGGGACGGCGCCGTTGATGTACGCCGGCATCGCGGAGAATGCCAGGCCGATGCCCAGGCCGAAGATCGCCGAGGAGGTGTAGATGTCGCCCTCGTGGCTGTGCCGCACGGCCAGGTAGGCCATCGCGACGGCACCCAGGACGCCACCGAGGACCAGCGGCAGGCGCGGGCCGCGGCGGGCGATCAGCATCGCGCCGACCGGAGCCGCCACCATCGAGCCGATCGCGGACGGCAGCAGCAGCAGACCGGCGTGCAGGACGGTCGCGGTGAAGCCGTAGTGGGTGAGCTTCTCCGGGGTCTGGGCGAAGTTGCTGATCACCATGAACGAGCCGTACATGCCGAAGCCGATCAGCAGGCCGGCCAGGTTGGTGAAGGCGACGGCCGGACGGGACATCATCTTCATGTCCACCAGGGGGTGCGCGACCTTGGTCTCGATGACCCCCCAGATCAGGGCGACGACGGCGGCCACGGCGAACAGACCGAGGGTCTTGGTCGAGGTCCAGCCCCAGTGGTTGCCCTGGCTGACCGCGACGAGCAGGGCGGAGAGCCAGCCGGCCAGGGTGAGGGCGCCGAGCGGGTCGGCGCCGCCCTCCTTGTCGGTGACCGGGTCGGACGGGACGCGGAACGCGACCAGGGCGACCGCGATCAGGCCGAAGACCAGGCCCATCCAGAAGATCGACTTGTAGCTCCAGTGCTCCAGCAGGAGACCGGTCGCGACCAGGCCGAGGCCGGAGCCGACACCCATCGAGGCGCTGATGGCGGCGACGCCGCCGGTCACCTTCTGCTTGGGCAGCTCGTCGCGGACGATGCTGATCGCCAGCGGGAGCACGCCACCGCCGGCGCCCTGAAGGACGCGGGCGACGACCAGCCAGGTGAAGGAGTGGGTGCTGACCGCCAGTGCCGAACCGGCGACCAGACCGGCCAGCGAGATCAGCAGCATCGGCTTACGGCCCCGGAGGTCGCCGAAGCGGCCCAGCAGGGGAGTCAGCACGGCGGCGGAGAGCAGGTTGGCGGTCATCAGCCAGGTGATGCTGGACGCGGAGACGCTCAGTTCCTTGGCCAGCGAGGGCAGGATCGGGACGACCGCGGTCTGCACCACGCTGAACGACAGCATCGCCAGGATGAGGGCCGGCAGGACCCGGGCGCTGCTCTGCTTCTCGGCCGCGGTGGTGGGCTGTGGTGCCTCACTCACGGTTGCTTCCTCCCGTACATAGTGAATGAACTGAAGTAACCATGCCGGGAGATACTTCAGAGTGTCAAATATCCATTGGTGACGCTTTGGCAAAATCGAAGGATTCCGGCCGGGTGGCGGCCGGGACGGGGCATGCCGAGGGCCCCGGACCGAGGGGTCCGGGGCCCTGGGGGCGAGGGGTCAGGCGAACGGGCGCAGCACGGCCGGGCGGGGGGTCTCGGCCACCGGGGTGGCTGCCGGGGTCGCCGGGGCGGCGGCGGTGTTGTCGTGGACCTCGACGTGCTCGCGGCGCAGTTCGTCCCGGATCACCTCCTCGGCGGTGTAGCGCTCCACCACCAGGCGGACCCGCTCGATCGGGGTGAGGTACTTGCGGACCACCGGGCGCTCCTCGCGCAGGGTGACCTCCTCCACCGCCTCGGCGATCTCCTTCTCGGTGAGCGAGGCGCGCTCGGCCTCGCTCACCGGCATCCGCTCCACCCGGACGCGCTCGCGGACCACCGGGACGCGGCGCTCGACCTGCTCGCTGGTCACGTACTTGCGCAGCTTCGCGGTGCCCACGATGTGCCAGTCCGTGGTGATGTCCAGGCGCTCCTCGCGGCAGGTGATCTCCACCGGGCCGTTGGGGGGCGAGGTGGCCGGGCCGGTCGAGCGCTCCGAGACCGGCGCGGCCATGACCGAGTTCGTGGTCGCGGTGGTCGTCACGACCGGGGCGGGCTGCGGCTTGGGCTCGGTCGTCGTGGGGGCTGCTGCGGGCGCGGGGGTGTTGAGGGTCCGCACGTTGACCTCCGTCGCGGTGCCGGTGGGGTCGGCAGGGGTGGTGGTCGGGGCGGGGCCGAGGGAGTGGAAGGTGATGGGCTTCACGGGCTCGGCCGCCGAGGTGGTGCCGAAGTCGAGGTCGGGCCGCGGCGGTCGGTCATCCTCGCGGCCGATGGGCCGGTCGGCGTCCCGGCCGGCTGGGCGGTCACCGTCCCGGCCGATCAGCCGGTCACCCTCGCGGCCGATGGGCCGGTCATCCTCGCGGCCGATGGGCCGGTCGGCGTCCCGGCCGACCGGCCGGCCGTTCGCCGGGGTGTCCAGGCCGTAGTAGCGGTAGAGCTGGAGCTCCTGGGCGGGCGACAGGTGCTGGCCGACGCCGAAGTCCGGCGACTCCTTCACCAGCGACTTGTCGTACGGCACCCGGAGCTCGTCGCCGGAGAACTCGCTGGTGGTGAGCGGGACGAAGGCGTCCCGGCCGAAGATGCCGGTCCGGACGGCTGCCCACTCCGGCTGGCCGGTGGCGTCGTCCAGGTAGACCTCGTCGACCGTGCCGATCTTGTCTCCGTTGCGGTCGACCGCCTTGTGGCCGATGAGGTCCCGGGGATCGATGTCGGTTTGCACTCTTTCCTCCAGTGCGCTGCGCCTGCGGAACTCCCGCAGGACCGTGGCCGGAGCACCCGTTCCGCCTGCCACTTCACACCAAAGGCCATGAATCGGACGGGCGCGACCGGGGTGCGCCGGACGGGCTCCGGGCTGGACCGTCCGGGGGACGCGCGTAGACCCGGAGTGACCCGACGCGGCCGTGATCAGGGGGCCTGCCGCTGGTACCCTGGGCGGCGACCGCCGAGCCCGCTCGGGAGAGTCCCCGGCCACGGAAAGCGCTGGTCGGGGCGCCGAAGGAGCAACTCCTCCCCGGAATCTCTCAGGCATCCGTACCGTGTGGGGTAGGTCACTCTGGAAAGCAGGGCAGGACCGTCGGCAGGGAGCCGACGGCCACCACCCTCACCGACGGTGCAAGCCGGCGGCGTGCCACAGCGCGCCGTGCGGGTGAAGCTCTCAGGTCCCGATGACAGAGGGGGAGGCCTGTCGGGTTCGCCCGCCCGGGTCGAATCGCTGTCCGCAGCGGCTCCGGCCGGCCGGCGTGCGCACCCCCGCCGGTCCGTGACCAGGAGGCCTCGACCACCATGAACGCCCAGCCGAACGCGGGACGCCCCACCGGCGCCTCGACCCTCACCGAGCTTGAGCTGGCCAGCCCCTTCGAGAACCGCCACATCGGCCCCGACGACGCCGCGCAGCAGAAGATGCTGGCGTCCATCGGCTACGGCTCGCTGGACGAACTCGCCGCCACCGCCGTTCCCGAGGCGATCCGCTCCATCACCGGCCTGGACCTGCCCGGCGGCCGCAGCGAGGCGCAGGTGCTCGCCGAACTGCGCGAGCTGGCGAGCCGCAACCAGGTGCTCCAGCCGATGATCGGCCTGGGCTACTACGGCACCTTCACCCCGCCGGTGATCCTGCGCAACGTCATGGAGAACCCGGCCTGGTACACCGCCTACACGCCGTACCAGCCGGAGATCTCCCAGGGTCGCCTGGAGGCGCTGCTCAACTTCCAGACCCTGGTCTCCGACCTGACCGGCCTGCCGACCTCCGGCTCCTCGCTGCTCGACGAGGGCACCGCGGCCGCCGAGGCGATGGCGCTCGCCCGCCGCGTCACCAAGGTCAAGGGCGGTGTCTTCCTGGTCGACGCCGAGACCCTGCCGCAGACCACCGCGGTGATCAACACCCGCGCGGTGCCGACCGGTGTCGAGGTCGTCGTCGCCGACCTGTCCGAGGGCATCCCGGCCGAGATCGCCGAGCGCGGCGTCTTCGGCGTGCTGCTCCAGTACCCGGGCGCCACCGGTGTGGTCCGCGACCTCGCCCCGGTCATCGAGCAGGCGCACGGCCTCGGCGCGATCGTCGCGGTCGCCGCCGACCTGCTGGCGCTGACCCTGCTCGCCTCGCCGGGCTCGCTCGGCGCCGACATCGCCTGCGGCACCTCGCAGCGCTTCGGCGTGCCGATGGGCTTCGGCGGCCCGCACGCCGGTTACCTGTCGGTGCGCGCCGAGTACGCCCGCTCGCTGCCCGGCCGCCTGGTCGGCGTCTCGGTCGACGCCGACGGCAACCGCGCCTACCGCCTGGCGCTGCAGACCCGCGAGCAGCACATCCGCCGCGAGAAGGCCACCAGCAACATCTGCACCGCCCAGGTGCTGCTCGCCGTCATGGCCTCGATGTACGCCGTCTACCACGGCCCGGACGGCCTGGCCGACATCGCCCGCCGCACCCACCGCTACGCCGCCGCCCTCGCCGAGGGCCTGCGGGCCGGCGGCGTCGAGCTGCTGCACGGCGAGTTCTTCGACACCGTCACCGCCGTCGTCCCGGGCCGTGCCGCCGAGATCGCGGCCGCCGCCCGCGCCAACGGCGTCAACGTCCACCAGGACGGCGCGGACCGGATCTCGGTCTCCACCGACGAGACCACCACCCGCGAGCACCTGGCCGCCGTCTGGGCCGCGTTCGGCGTCCCCGCGGTCGAGGTCGCCGAGGGCGCCGACGCGCTGCCGGCCGCGCTGCTGCGCCAGGACGAGTACCTGACTCACCCGGTCTTCCACAGCCACCGCTCGGAGACCGCCATGCTGCGCTACCTGCGCCGCCTGTCGGACCGGGACTACGCGCTGGACCGCGGCATGATCCCGCTGGGCTCCTGCACCATGAAGCTCAACGCGACCACCGAGATGGAGGCCGTCACCTGGCCGGAGTTCGGCCAGCTGCACCCCTTCGCGCCGATCGAGCAGGCCCAGGGCTTCCTCAGCCTGATCCGCGAGCTGGAGCGCCAGCTGGTCGAGGTGACCGGCTACGACGCCGTCTCGATCCAGCCGAACGCGGGCTCGCAGGGCGAGCTGGCCGGCCTGCTGGCCGTCCGCGCCTACCACCACGCCAACGGCGACACCCAGCGCGACGTCTGCCTGATCCCGTCCTCCGCGCACGGCACCAACGCGGCCTCCGCGGTGATGGCCGGCATGCGCGTGGTCGTGGTGAAGACCCTGGTCGACGGCGACGTGGACGTCGAGGACCTGAAGGCCAAGATCGAGCAGCACCGGGACAGCCTCTCCGTGCTGATGGTCACCTACCCGTCCACCCACGGCGTGTACGAGACCCAGATCACCGACATCTGCGCCCTGGTGCACGAGGCCGGCGGCCAGGTGTACGTGGACGGTGCCAACCTGAACGCCCTGGTCGGCCTCGCCAAGCCGGGCAAGTTCGGCGCGGACGTCTCGCACCTGAACCTGCACAAGACCTTCTGCATCCCGCACGGCGGCGGCGGCCCGGGCGTCGGTCCGGTCGCGGTGCGTGCCCACCTGGCGCCGTACCTGCCGAACCACCCGCTGCAGCCGGAGGCCGGCCCGGCCACCGGGGTCGGCCCGATCTCGGCGGCGCCGTGGGGCTCGGCGGCCATCCTGCCGATCTCCTGGGCGTACGTCCGGCTGATGGGCGGCGAGGGCCTCAAGCGCGCGACCCAGGTCGCGGTGCTGAACGCCAACTACATCGCCAAGCGGCTGGCGCCGCACTTCCCGGTGCTCTACACCGGCCCCGGCGGGCTGGTCGCGCACGAGTGCATCATCGACCTGCGCCCGCTGACCAAGGAGACGGGCGTGACGGTGGACGACATCGCCAAGCGCTTGATCGACTACGGCTTCCACGCGCCGACGATGTCCTTCCCGGTGGCCGGCACGCTGATGATCGAGCCGACCGAGTCCGAGGACCTGCACGAGATCGACAGGTTCTGCGACGCGATGATCGAGATCCGGGCCGAGGTCGACAAGGTCGGCTCGGGCGAGTGGGCGGCCGCGGACAACCCGCTGCGCAACGCCCCGCACACCGCCGCCGAGCTGGCCGGCGACTGGACGCACGGCTACTCGCGGCAGGAGGCGGTCTTCCCGGCGGGTGTGAACCCGGCGGACAAGTACTGGCCGCCGGTCAGCCGGATCGACGGCGCGTACGGCGACCGCAACCTGGTCTGCTCCTGCCCGCCGCTGGAGGAGTACGGCGTCTGATCCGGACCGGACGTACGGCAGGGCCCCGACGGCACGTACCGTCGGGGCCCTGCCCGTTGTCGTCGTCCGGCGGCTGCCCCCGCCGGTGCGGTCAGGCCGCGTGGGCGACGGTGCGGCGCGGCGCGATCACCCGGCCGTCGGGCAGCAGCTCTCCGGTGTCCTCGAACAGCACGACGCCGTTGCAGAGCAGGCTCCAGCCCTGCTCCGGGTGGCAGGCCACCGTGACGGCAGCCTCGCGGTCCTCGCACTCGGCCGACGGGCACTCAGGACGGTGCTGGCACATACGTACCCTCGCTTCGCTCTGCGATCCTCCCCCGTGGTGCGGCCGCCGGCGGAGCCGTCGGGAGCCGCCGCGGTAGCCGGATCCTGTCCGCGCGCCGACCAGGTGTTGACCGGCGCTCAAGTGGGTAGGACAGGTGGTCCTTCCACGCTGGTTCCCAGTGTCGGCATCTGTGGACGCGCGCGCAGGGATTTCGTGACATGCGCCACAACTCCCGGGCAGAGATCACCCGTTCAGGTGGGTCCGGCGGGAGAAGGCGCACCGATGGGTCAGCTGCGGCATGGCCCGAGGAGGTCAGGGCGGATGGCCCGTCCGGGTGGTTCGGGCGGATGAGGGCGACGCGCGCGCCGACGGGCCACCGGGTGCTGGCCCGGTGGCCCGTCGGCGTGGGGCCGGCTCAGGAGGAGCCGAGCAGCAGCGGCTTGGCGAGCGGCGCCCGGGCGAGCAGCGGCAGCAGCTCGGCGGCCGGGTAGGCGCGGTGCGCGGTGACGCCGAGCGGGGCCGGGGCCAGCGGGATCAGCTGGTCGGCGGCCGGGCCGGCGTCGGGGCTGTGCAGCCACAGTGCCGTCGCGTACTGCCCGGGGAAGGTCAGCAGTCGGGGCTGCTGGCGGGACCGGGAGCCCTGGGCGAGCTGCCAGGCCTGGCGCAGCGCCCGGACCGTCGAGTCGAGGTAGGGGCCGGCGGTGAAGTGCGAGAAGGTGTGGCCCTCGACGGCCTGGACGACCTCGGCGGCGGCGGCGACCTCGGCGCCGTCCTTGATCAGGAAGCGCCAGCCCGTCCGGCGGGCGGCGGGCAGCTCCGGGCGCGGCCCGTCCAGGACGTGGACGGCGAGGGGGTGCGCGGGGAGCAGCGGGCCGACCGGATGGCGCAGTGCTGCGGCGGCGGGTTGGCGCAGCGCGGTCTCCGAGTCGAGTGCGGCCAGGACGGCGCGCAGGGCGCTCGGCGGGGGCTGGGGGGTCTGCAGAGTCATGGCGGGGTCCGCCTCTCCGTGCGAGATCGGCGTGCGAGTGCGGCATACCGGCGTGGCGCGGTGTGTCATCGGTGACGGGACCTGGCCGTGTCCGGTTGTGCATGATCGCGGTGCCGGCGCGGTCGCCGCCGTCGACGAGGGTTTCGAGGCGGAGCGGGCCGGCCGGAGCGCAGTGCGAATTCTATCGAACAGGTGCGCAGGGTGACCTGTTTATCACAGGCGGTGGCGCCGGGCAAGTCGGCAGATCTGCTGAATATCCGTCAGTTTCCTTGCATTGCAAGCCAGTGCAAGCATTCGGGTATCGATCTTCGAGGTGGGCATGATGCTTGCACGGTCGGGTCGGCCGGTGTCTCAGGAGGAGGGGACCGTGGGCGAGAAGGTCGTGGCGACTCGGGCTGATCTGGCGGACCGGCAGCTGTACCGGCGCAAGCTCCAGGCCTGCCTCGACGCGCTGGGGCGGATGCTGCGCGAGGACCGGTTCGACCGGCCGCGGGCGGTCATGGGCCTGGAGATCGAGCTCAACCTGGCCGACGAGGACGGCCTGCCGGCGCTGCGCAACGCGCAGGTGCTGAGCGCGATCGGCTCCAGCGACTTCCAGACCGAACTGGGCCAGTTCAACGTCGAGGTGAACATCGTGCCGCACCGGCTGTGCGGGCACGTCTTCGAGGACCTGCGCGAGGAGCTCGACACCGGGCTGCGCTACGCCGACCGGCGGGCCGCCGAGGCCGGTGCCCGGATCGTCATGGTGGGGATCCTGCCGACCCTGGAGCACGGTCACACCGGCCTGGACGCGATCTCCCACAACCCGCGCTACAGCCTGCTCAGCGACCAGATCCTGGCCGCCCGCGGCGAGGACATCGCGCTGGACATCGAGGGCGTCGAACACCTCCAGCTGGAGACCATCACCATGGTGGCCGAGGCCGCCGCGACCTCCCTGCAACTGCACCTGCAGGTGACCCCGGAACGCTTCTCCTCGGTGTGGAACGCGGCCCAGGCGATCTGCGGGGCGCAGCTCGCGCTCGGTGCCAACTCGCCGTTCCTGTTCGGGCGGGAGCTGTGGCGGGAGACCCGTCCGGTGCTGTTCCAGCAGGCCTGTGACACCCGTACGGCGGAACTCAAGGCGCAGGGCGTCCGGCCGATCACCTGGTTCGGCGAGCGCTGGGTGGACTCGGCGTACGACCTGTTCGAGGAGAACCTGCGGTACTTCCCCGCCCTGCTGCCGATCTGCGACGACGAGGACCCGATGAAGGTGCTCTCCTCCGGCGGCGCGCCCCGGCTCGCCGAGATGCGGCTCCACAACGGCACGATCTACCGCTGGAACCGGCCGGTGTACGACATCGCGGGCGGGATCGCGCACCTGCGGGTGGAGAACCGGGCGCTGCCGGCCGGGCCGACGGTGGCCGACACGCTCGCGAACGCTGCCTTCTACTACGGGCTGGTCCGGGTGCTCGCCGAGCAGCCCCGGCCGGTCTGGACCAGGCTGCCGTTCGAGCGGGCCGACGAGAACTTCCGGCAGGGCGCCCGCTACGGCATCGACGCGGTGTTCCAGTGGCCGCGGGCGGGCCGGGCGGGCCGCGGCGGCGGGCTGACCACGGTGTCCGCCGTCGACCTGGTGCTCAACGAACTGCTGCCGATGGCCCACCAGGGCCTGGACGAGTGGGGCGTGGAGCCCGCCGACCGGGACCGCTACCTGGGGATCATCGAGCAGCGCTGCCTGCGCCGCACCAACGGCGCGGCCTGGCAGAGCGCGACCTTCCACCGGCTGCGCGAGCAGTACGGGATGGACCGCCCGGCCGCGCTCGCCGCGATGACCAGGCGCTACATCGAGCACATGCGCACCGGCGAGCCGGTGCACACCTGGCCGGTCGGGTAGCCGGACCGCTGTGTCAGGATGATCGCTCCGGCGGTCGGCCGACGGCCGGAGCGACGCCCGCCCCGCTGGAGCCGCCCGTGACCACCCTCCCGACCGCACCGGAGACCGCGAAGCCCACGCGTCGGCTGCTCGGCGTGGAACTGCTGATCGTCCTCGGCCTCTCCCTCGGGGCCAGTGGCGTCAGCGCGCTGATCAGCTTCGCGGCCTCGCTCACCGAACCGATCCAACTCGGCCAGCAGGTCGCCACGTTGAACGGCTCGCGGGCGCCCGGTCGGCCCTGGCTGGACCTGGTGTGGCAGCTGTACTACATCGGGCGCGGGCTGATGCCGGTGGTGCTGGTCGGGTACCTGCTGGTGCGCGAGGGCGCCGCGCTGCGGGTGCTCGGCTTCGACCTCGGGCAGAAGCTGCGCGACCTCGGCCGGGGCGCCGCCGTGGCGGCTGCGATCGGCGGCTCCGGGCTGGTGCTGTACCTGGCCTCGCAGGCGGCCGGCTACAACCTGACGGTGGCGCCGTCCGGGCTGCCGGACGTGTGGTGGCGGGTCCCGGTGCTGGTGCTCTCCGCGTGGCAGAACGCAGCCCTGGAGGAGGTCGTCGTCCTCGGCTACCTGCTGCGCCGGCTCGGGCAGCTGGGCTGGTCGTGGCCGGCGGCGGTGGTGGCGAGTTCGGTGCTGCGCGGCTCGTACCACCTGTACCAGGGGGTCGGCGGGCTGGTCGGCAACATGGTGATGGGGGCGGTGTTCTGCCTGCTGTACCGGCGCTGGGGGCGGGTGATGCCGCTGGTCGCGGCGCACGCGTTGATCGACACGGTGGCCTTCGTCGGGTACGCGCTGCTCGCCGGGCACGTCAGCTGGCTGCCGACCCCCTGAGCGGGAGGCGGCCGGCCGGGGTGCGCGGCGGCCGGGCGAGCAGGCGGTCGACGTGCCGGCGCTCCAGGCCCGGGCCCGGGTCGATCGGCAGCAGCAGGCGGTCGCGGCGCCAGAGGGAGTTGCGGACCAGCCGCGGCGGGATGACGTCGTCCACCCAGGCGAACGGGCGGCCCGCGGCGTAGCGCAGCAGCGGGGCCCACTTGCGGGCCGAGAGCAGCTCCATCAGCGGGACGCGCGGGTCACCGGGCTGCGGGACGTCGCCGGTGAAGCGGACCAGCGGGAGGGCGGGCAGGCCGATGGCCGGGGCGATGTGCGCATTGGCGTGCTCCTCCCAGGTGGTGGCCCACACGAGTTCGTAGGTGCCGGCCAGCTCGCGCAGCCAGGCGCCGTGCCGGGCGGAGAGGAGCACCGAGTAGCCGAGCAGGGTGTGGGTGTCGAACCCGGCGTCCGGGTGCGGGCAGACCGGGTTGAGCACCCCGTCGACGTCCAGGAACAACAGCGGCTTCGGCACCAGTGGCCCCCCAGAGACGGTGGTGTGACTTACCTGGTCGGACGAACCTGGCGTACCAGTGGTTGCGTACGGCCGGGCGCACGCGGGGCGCACGGGGCGCTCACGGCGCGGCCACCGGCTCGGCGGCGGCCACCGGTGCGTCGGCGGTGCTCCTGCGGGCCAGCCGGCGGACCTGAGGCTCCAGCAGCACGACCGCGCTGAGCACCAGGCAGACGACGGCGCAGGCCCACAGCGCGCCCGAGAGGCCGAGCACCGTGGCCGCCGGGCCGGCCAGCGCGATGCCGATCGGGGACAGCGAGAAGGAGCCGAGCTCGTCGTACGCGGCGACCCGGGAGAACATCTCCTCGGGGATCTCCTGCTGGAGCGCGATCATCCAGTTGACGCCGAAGACGGTGACGCCGACCCCGGACAGGAACATCGCGAGGGCGAGCAGCGGCAGCGGCGCCTCCGCCGCCAGCGCCAGGGCGGGCACGCCGAACAGGAACACCCCCCAGTTGCCGACCAGCAGGATCCGGCGGGGCCGCCAGCGGGCCATCAGCACGCCGGTCACCACCAGCCCGACGCCGTAGGCGGCCATCGCCAGGCCCCAGTCGGACGCCCCGCCGAGGCGCTCCTTGGCGACCGTCGGCCCGTACACCGACTCGACCGCGCCGATGCAGGCGACCAGGACGGAGAACTGCGCCACGACCACCCAGAGCCAGCGGCGGGAGGCGAACTCCCGCCAGCCCTCCCGCAGATCGCGCAGCATGCTGTGGCCCTGCGGGGCGGGCGCCTGCTCGGCCTCCAGGAAGAACCGGAGCGAGGCGGCGACCAGGAAGCAGGCGCCGTCCAGGGCGAGCACCCAGCCGGGGCCGACGGCGGCGGTGAGCGCGCCGCCGAGCGCGGCGCCGCCGATCTGGGAGGCGTTCTGGCCCATCCGGAACACCGAGAAGGCCCGGGCGGCGTGCTCCGGGGCGACGGCCTGCAGCATCATGCCGCCGGAGGCGGGGGAGTAGAGCGCGTACCCGGCGCCGCCGGCGGCGGAGAGCAGCATCAGCTGCCAGAGCCGGATGTCCCCGGACAGCACCAGCGCCGCCAGGACGACCTGGGACAGGCCGCTGAACAGGTTGGCGGCGACCATGAGGTGGTGCCGGGGCATCCGGTCGGCGAGGGCGCCGCCGACCACCAGGAGCAGGACGGTGGGCAGCAGCCGGGCGGCGGTGACGTAGCCGACCTCGGACGTGGTGCCGCCGTGGCCGAGCACGGCGAAGGCGGTGGCGATGGGGGCGCCGGCGTTGCCGAGGCCGCTGACCACGGTGGCGGCGGTCTGGATGCGGAAGTTACGGCTCGCCCAGGCGAGGCGGCGGGGGCGCGGGGGTCGGGTCGGCACCTGGAGACTATGACCGCGGTTCGTACGGCTGTCCATCGGGTTTTCGCGGCTGGGACGGGCTCAGCCCAGGTGGCCCCAGAGGAAGGTGAGGGTGCGGCGCCAGGCGGTCGCGGCTTGGAGCGGGTCGTAGGTGCCGAGCGGGTTCTCGTCGTTCATGAAGGCGTGGCCGGCCGGGTAGAAGTGGATCTCGGGGCGGACGTCGGTGGCCTCGCCGATCCGGATCGCGGCCTCGTCTACGGCGGCCATCGGGATCGAGCCGTCCAGTTCGCCGAAGTGCCCCAGGACGTGGGCGGTCAGGCCCCGGTAGTCGAAGTCCGGGTCGGGCGGGAGGCCGTAGAAGGGCACCACCGCGGCGACCCGGTCGCCCTCCCGGGCGGCCAGCAGCAGGGCGAAGCCGCCGCCCATGCAGAAGCCGACCACGCCGACCGCGTCGCCGACCAGGCCCTCCAGGGCGAGCAGGTGGTCGACGGCCCCGGAGAGGTCCTCGACGGCCCGCTCGACCGGGAGTGCGCGGGTGAGCCGGGCCGCCTCGGTGCGGTCGTGGGTGGTGGCGCCGCCGAACAGGTCGGGGGCCAGCACGGTGAAGCCCTCGGCGGCGAAGCGGTCGGCCATCGTCGCGACGTGCGGGGTGAGGCCCCACCACTCCTGCACCACCACCAGGCCCGGCCCGACGCCCTGGGGCGGGCGGGCCAGGTACCCGTGCGCGGTACGGCCGTTGCTCGGGAAGGCGACGTTCTGCCGGGAGCCGCCCTGGTCAGGCATGGGTTCCTCGCGGGGGGTCGGGCCGGATGCGGCGGGGACTCGACGGGGGCGGGCTCAGCCCATCTCCTCCAGGGCGCGGCCCTTGGTCTCCTTGATGCAGAAGGCCACGAACGGGATGGAGAGCAGGGCGAAGGCCGCGTAGATGACGTACGTCGCCGACAGGTTCCAGTCGGCGAGGTTGGGGAAGCTGACGGTGATCGCCCAGTTGGCGATCCACTGGGCCGAGGCGGCGACGGACAGCGCGAGCGCGCGGATCCGGTTGGGGAACATCTCGCCGAGCAGGACCCAGACCACCACGCCCCAGGAGAAGGCGAAGCAGAGCACGAAGACGTGCGCCGCGACCAGGGCGACGGTGGCGTGGGTGTTGTCGAGGGTGGCGGTGTCCCCCGTGCCGTGCCGGTAGGAGAACGCCCAGGCGGCGGTGCCCAGCGCGAGCGCCATGCCGATCGAGCCGGCCAGGGCGAGCGGCTTGCGGCCGATCCGGTCCACCAGCGCCATCGCGATCACCGTGCCGATCACGTTGATGATCGAGGTGGAGAGGCTGATCAGCAGGGAGTTGGACTCGTTGATGCCGACCGACTGCCAGAGGAAGGAGGAGTAGTAGAAGATCACGTTGATGCCGACGAACTGCTGGAACACCGAGGCCCCGATGCCGACCCAGACGATCGGCAGCAGGCCGAACGGCCCGCCGAGCAGGTCCTTGAGCCGGGGCTTGTGCGAGGACTCCAGCACCGCGCGGATCTCCGCGACCCGGGTGTCCAGGTCGACGTCCTCGCCCTCCACCTCGCGCAGCACCTTGCGGGCCTGGTCCTCCCGGTGGTCGGCGATCAGGTAGCGCGGCGACTCCGGGATGGCGAGCGCCATCAGCCCGTACACCAGGGCCGGGATGGTCTCCACGCCGAGCATCCACTGCCAGGCCTGGATGCCGCCCAGGTGGCCGGTGGACTCGCCGCCGGCGGCCTGGTTGATCGCCCAGTTGGCGAGCTGGGAGACGGTGATGCCGAGCACGATCGCCATCTGCTGGAAGGAGGCGAGCCGGCCCCGGTAGGCGGTCGGCGCGACCTCGGCGATGTAGGTCGGCGCGATCACCGAGGCGATGCCGATCGCGATGCCGCCGACCACGCGCCAGGTGGCCAGCACCTGGATGCTCGGCGGGAACATCGAGCCGATGCCGCTGATCGCGAACAGGGTGGCGGCCAGCAGCATGGTGCGGACCCGGCCGAGGTGGTCGGCGAGCCGGCCGGCGGCCACCGCGCCGGCCGCCGAGCCGAGCAGCGCGATGGCCACCACGAAGGCCGTTTCGCCGTTGCCCACGGCGAAGTGCTTCTGGATGCCCGTCACCGCACCGTTGATCACCGCGCTGTCGTAGCCGAACAGGAACCCGCCCATCGCGGCGGCGGCGGAGATGAAGATGACGTGCCCGAGGTGGGCCTCGCCCGCCCGGTGGCTGTTGAGTGTGGACAAGCGCGCTCCCCGAGGTGGACGGGCCCGCTCTGACGGCCGAGTGGGCAGGGCTCGTCTCACATTCGAGCAGCGGCGGGGCCGCCCTGCTCGAATTGGGGGCCGATCGGGTGATCCGGGGTCAGTCACCAGGGGCGCGATGGGCCATTCGCGCCGGGAGCGTGAACGGTCGGACGCGCCCCCGGGCCAGCCGGTGCGCCTGCCGGGCCAGTTGACGCGCCCCAGGTCGGTCGGTGCGCCTCGGTCGGTCGGTGCGCCCCGGTCAGCCGACGCGCCGCTGGTGCCGGCGCAGCAGTTGGGTGCGGGCGGCGGCGTCCTGGTCGCGCCGGGGGTGCGGGGCGTTCGCGCGGCCGGCCTCGCGCTCGGCCAGCCGGTCGGCGATCGCGTGCTGGGCGTCGGCCGGCTTCTTGTCGTCGTACTTGAACTTGGCGCGCACCTCGCGGACCGTCAGGCGGAGCCCGCGCAGGCCGGGCAGCAGCCGGGAGAACTCGCCCTCACCGGGCACCACCCGGGTGTCCGGCGTCTCCGGCTGGAAGTGCGCCAGCTGGCGGTTGAGGATCTCCGCCTTGCCCGCCGCGGACTCGACGAGCTCGGCGGTGCAGTGGAAGTGGACGGAGGCGTAGTAGCTGGTGGGCGTGCCCGGCTCGCCGCGCCAGTGGCCGGGCGCGAAGGCGTAGCCGTCGGTGACCGCGAGGGTGACCTGCGGGTCGGCCCGGACGGCGGCCAGCAGCGGGTTGGGCGTGGCGAGGTGGAGCAGGATCTCGCCGCGCTCGGCGTCCAGCAGGAAGTGCGTCGGGACGAGCACCGGGCCCTCGCCCGGTCCGCCGTTGGCGGCGAGCAGGCCGAAGTCGCGGCCCTCGGCCAGCCAGGCGCGCCACTCCTGTTCGTCGCCGCGGTCCCAGGATCTGATCAGCATCGGCGGGCCCTCCGTCAGCGGGGGTAGCCGCGCAGGTGCGCGGGCAGCGGGACGGTGGTGGAGTCGGCGGGCTCGGGGGTGCCGTGCACGGTGGTGACCGGGATCAGGCCGGACCAGTGGGGCAGGTCGAGGTCCTCCGGGTCGTCGTCGGCGCCGTCGTCGCGGGTCTTGGCCGAGACCTCGTCCAGGTCGAGCCGCAGGACGGCGGTGGCGGCGAGTTCCTTGGCGTTGGCCGGGCGGACGTCGGCGGAGCGGCCGGGGATCGCGTGGTCGACCAGCGCGGCCAGCGCGACGTCCAGCTCCTCGGGGTCGGTGACCTGGTGGGCGGTGCCGTGGGCGACGACCGAGCGGAAGTTGACCGAGTGGTTGAACGCGGACTTGGTCAGCACCAGCGCGTCGACCAGGGTGACGGTGAGGCAGACCGGCAGGCCCTGGTCGGCGGAGGCGTTGCGCAGCGGACGGCTGCCGGTGGAGCCGTGGACGTACAGTCGGCCGCCGACGCGGGCGTAGATGGTCGGCAGGACGACGGGGGCGCCGTCGGCGACGAAGCCGAGGTGGCAGATGTACGCGTGGTCGAGGATGTCGTGGATCGCCTCCTGCTCCCAGGTGGCGCGGTCCTTGTAGCGGGTGGGGGTGGTGCGGGGGGTGCGGGAGTAGCTGGCGGAGCCTTCTGAAGGGGCCGACATGACAACCTCTATGTACTAGTGCATAATTTGCTTTGTGCTAGGAGACTATCCGCTGAAAGGGCGACGCGCCAGCGAAATCGCGTCCCACATCGAACAGGGCGTGAGCACCGGACGCCTCGCCCCCGGAACCGCGCTGCCCCCGCTGCGCGACCTCGCCGCCGAACTCGGCGTCAACCCCAACACCGTCGCCGCCGCCTACCGGCTGCTCCGCGACCGCGGGGTGATCGAGACCGCCGGCCGCAAGGGCAGCCGGATCCTCCCCAGGCCCGCGCTCACCCCGCGCGACCAGATCCGCGTCCCCGTCCCCCCGCACGCCCGCGACCTGTCCGCCGGCAACCCCGACCCGGCGCTGCTGCCCGACCTCGCCCCGGTCCTCGCGGCCGCCGCCGAGGCCGCCCACGCCGAGCCCGTCCTGTACGGGCACCCGGCCATCGACCCCGGGCTGCTCGCGCTCGCCCGCGCCTCCTTCGAGACCGACGGCCTGCCCGGCGGCCCGATCGCCGTCGCCTCCGGCTCGCTCGACACCATCGAGCGCATCCTCGCCACCCGGCTGCGCCCCGGCGACGCCGTCGCCGTCGAGGACCCGGGCTGGGGCAGCCTGCTCGACCTGCTGCCCGCGCTCGGCCTGCGGCCCGCGCCCGTCCGGCTGGACGACGAGGGTCCGCTGCCCGACTCGCTCGCCGTCGCGCTGGCCGAGGGCGCCCGCGCGGTGGTGGTCACCAGTCGGGCGCAGAACCCGACCGGCGCCGCGGTCACCGCCCGCCGGGCCGAGGAGCTGCGGGCCGTCCTGGCCGAGCACCCCGGCGTGCTGCTGATCGAGGACGACCACGGGCACGGCATGGTCGACCAGCCGTACCACTCGCTGGTGGGTGCCGGCGCGCGGCACTGGGCCGTGGTGCGCTCGGCGGCCAAGGCGTACGGCCCGGACCTGCGGCTCTCGGTGGCCGTCGGCGACGAGGACACCATCGGACGGGTGACCGGGCGGCTGCGCCTCGGCGCAGGCTGGGTCAGCCACCTGCTCCAGCGGGCCGTCGCCGAGCTGTGGCGCACCGACGCGGTGCCGGTCGCCCGGGTGGCCGGCGTCTACCGGGCCCGCCGGGACGCGCTGCTCGGCGAACTCGCCGCGCGCGGCATCGAGGCGCACGGCGAGAGCGGACTGAACGTCTGGGTGCCGGTGCCGGACGAGACCTCCGTGCTGGTGGCGCTGGTGCAGCGCGGCTGGGTCGCGGCGCCCGGCGCGCGCTACCGCATCCAGTCCCCGCCCGGGCTGCGGCTCACCGTGGCCCAGCTGGAACCGGCGGACGCGCAGCGGCTGGCCGAGGACCTGGCGGCCGTGCTGGGGGCGGGCGGGGCCGGTTCGCGGCTGGTGTGAACCGGGCTCCGCCGGTCCGGTTCGACCCGTGCGCTCCGCCGGTCTGAACCCGGTGCTCCGCTGGTCTGAACCCGGCGGTAACAAAGCGGGAAACCTGGTGCAGATACCTAGCGGTAACCAGTGCGGGCATGTCATGTTCATCGCGCCACCGGCCGGCGGCCCACCCTCACCTAGGCGTCTTCCCGTCCCCACCGCACGGGAAGACCGAGCCGCAGGAGTTCCGCCGTGCCCGAAAACAGTTCGAGCATCACCCGCAGCGCCCCTCGACTCCGCCGACGGCTGCTCACCGCGGCCCTCGCCCTCCCGCTGGCCGCCGGCGGTCTGATGGCCGGCGGCCTCGCCGCCGCCGCGCCGGCCGCCGCGGCCCCCTCCATACCCCTCGCCGCACCGGGCGGCCCCACCGCCAGCGTCACGCTCGGCGACAGCTACATCTCCGGCGAGGCCGGCCGCTGGATGGGCAACGCCGCCGGCACCAGCGGCAGCCGGGCCGGTACCGACCGCGCCTGGAACGGCAGTTCCGCCGACGCCTCCCGGATCTACGGCCCCACGGCCGCGAGCGGCTGCGACCGCTCCGACGTCGCCGAGGTGCTCAGCGCCTCCACCGGCGCGCAGAACGAGATCAACCTGGCCTGCTCCGGCGCCGTCGCCGCGAACATCTTCCGCGCCGCCAACGGCGGCCAGACGCTCAAGGGCGAGGCCCCGCAGGCCGACCAACTCGCCACTGTGGCACGGCAGAACAACGTCAAGCTGATCACGCTGTCGATCGGCGGCAACGACCTCGGCTTCGGCGGCATCATCTCCAACTGCGTCCAGGACTACCTCATCTGGTACTCCTACTGCCACGACTCCGCGCAGTCCTCGATCGACTCGAAGATGCCCACGGCGATGGCCGGGGTCGGCAAGGCGATCGACGAGATCCGCGCGGTGATGGCCGGCGCCGGCTACGCGCAGGGGGACTACCGCCTCGTCCTGCAGTCCTACCCCTCGCCGATCCCGCGCAGCGCCGAGATGCGCTACCCGGAGAGCGGCTGGACCCGCTCGAACACCGGTGGCTGCCCGTTCTGGGACGGTGACGCCGACTGGGCGCGCGACTCGATGGTGCCGCAGATCTCCAAGTCGCTGGCCGGGGTCGCGGCGTCCAAGGGCGCCCAGTTCCTCGACCTCTCCGACATGCTGCAGGGCCGTGAGGTCTGCTCGACGGCCACCCGGCAGCCGACCGCCACCGCCGGACCGTCCGCGACCACCAGCGAATGGGCGCGCTTCCTGGACGGCGGCCTCAACTCCACGCAGGGCGTGCTGCAGGAGTCGATGCACCCCAACTACTACGGGCAGCAGGCGCTCGGGCGCTGCCTGACCCTGCTGTGGGGGCAGAGCAGCGGCGACTACGCGTGCCGCAACACGGCGGGGCAGGACGCGGGCGGGATGTACCTGGCGGCGCGGTGACGTCGTGACGTTGTGGCGCTCGGCGCCCGTTCTCCGGATCGGTTCCGGAGGCGGGCGCCGGGTGGCTCAGCCCTTGGCGAGCAGGGCCTGGGCGTGCGCCCGGACCTGATCCTTCGTCAAGTAGGCATCGGTGTACTCGAAATCGCGCATCCGGGCGGGCTGCCGGGCGAGGAAGCCGGTCCGGACGAAGTCGTCCCCGGCGGTCGCGTTGAGCAGCCAGTTGGCGCTCACCCGGAACTTGGCCGCGTTGGTGCGCATCGCCATCAGGTGGTAGCCGCGGGCCACCAGTTGGGCCGGCACCCCGTGCAGCTCCACGCCGAGCGGCTTGGACACCGCGTCCTTGCCGCCCAGGTCGACCACCAGGCCCAAGTCCTTGTGGTAATAGGGCTCCAGAGGCTGGTCGCGGAGCGCGGCGATCACGTTGTCGGCCACCACGCGGCCCTGCCGGGCGGAGTGCTGGGCGGTCGGCGGGCAGACCGCGCCGTCGCCCTTGGCGAGGTCCGGCACGGCGGCCGCGTCGCCCAGCGCGAACACGCTCTCGAACTGCGGCACCCGCATCTCCGCCGTCACCGCGAGCCGGCCGCGGACCGTCTCCGCGTCCAGCGTGCCGATCAGCGGGCTCGCGGCCACCCCGGCGGTCCAGATCAGCGTGCGGCAGGGCAGCACCCTGCCGTCGGTGAACTTGACCGACTCGGCGCCGACTTCGGCCACCGAGACGCCCAGCGACACCTCGATGCCGCGGCCGCGCAGCACCTCCAGAGCGGCCAGGCCCAGCGCGTCGCCCAGCTCCGGCATCAGCTTCGGGGCGATGTCGATCAGGTGCCACTTGATCTGCCGGGTGTCCAGGCGCGGATAGCGGTGGGACGCGGCGGTGGTCAGACGCTGCAGGCAGGCGGCCGTCTCGGTGCCCGCGTAGCCGCCGCCGACGACCACGAACTGGAGCCGGGACTCGCGCTCCCGCTGGTCCAAGGTGGCCGAGGCGAGGTCGAGTTGGGCGATCACGTGGTCGCGGACGTAGGCCGCTTCGGCGAGCGTCTTCATCCCGCGGGCGTAGTCGGTCAGGCCGGGGATGTCGAAGGTGCGGGTGACGCTGCCGGGGGCGAGGACCAGGTAGTCGTACTTCTGCGCCACCACCTCGTCGGTGATCTTGCGGACCACGCACACCTTGGAGGCCGGGTCCACGCCGATCGCGCCGCCCGGAACGATGTGGGTGCGGCGCAGCGTGCGGCGCAGGGAGACCGCGACCGACTGCGGGGTCAGCACGCCGGCCGCGACGTGCGGCAGCAGGGGCAGGTAGAGCTGGTAGCTGAACGGTGTGACCAGCGAGATCTCGGCCTCCGACGGCGCGAGCTTGCGTTCGAGTCGGCGGGCGCACTCCAGGCCGGCGAAGCCACCGCCCACGATCAGGATCCGAGGTCGTTCCATCGCTCATCCCTTTGCCGTGCAGGTCGTAACCGCGAAGGTCCCCATTGCTGTCCGCCACACTCGCACGGAGCAGCGGGGGCTGCCACCGGGGTGGGGCGGATGGTGGAGGGGTGGGACGGGGGGCGTACGGAGGGGAGGAGGTGACGGGTCGGCACCGATAGGCTGTGGGGCGTGCTCCCCGAGGTGACGGCGGTCCGTTATGTGACGCCACTGCGAGAAGGCGGCTCGATGCCGGGCCTGGTCGAGGCCGACGACCGGCGGCTGTACGCGCTGAAATGGGTCGGTGCGGCGCAGGGCCGGAAGGCGTTGGTGGCGGAGGTGCTGGCCGGGGAGTTGGGCCGGCGGCTCGGGCTGCCGGTGCCGGAGCTGGTGACGGTCGACCTGGATCCGGTGCTGGCCCGCAGCGAGCCGGACCAGCAGGTCCAGGACCAGATGCGGGCCAGTGGCGGGACCAACCTCGGGATGGCCTTCGTCAGCGGCGCGCTCAACTTCGACCCGCTCTGCTTCGAGGTGGATCCGGAGCTGGCCGGCCAGGTGCTCTGGTTCGACGCGCTGATCGGCAACGTCGACCGCTCCTGGCGCAACCCCAACCTGCTGGTGGCGACCGGCGGGCTGCGGCTGATCGACCACGGCGCGAGCCTGATCTTCCACCACCACTGGGCGGGCGCCGCCGCCTGGGTGCGCCGCCCGTACGACGCCTCCGACCACGCGCTGCTGCGGGCCCGGCCGGACCTGACGGCCGCGGACAAGGCGCTCGCGCCGCTCGCGGAGGCCGCGATCGAGGGCGCGGTGGCGAGGATCCCGGAGGTCTGGCTGCTGGACGAGCCAGGCTTCGACTCGCCCGAGGCGGTGCGCGCCGCGTACCGCGCCCAGCTGACCGGCCGGCTGGCCGGTCCGCGCGACTGGCTGCCGGAGGTGCCCGCATGACCGAGCCGAGGACGCCCGCGCTGCCGGCCGCCGTCGAACTGCACGACTACGAGTACGCCGTGATCCGCGCGGTGCCGCGGGTGGAGCGCGGCGAGTGCGTCAACGTCGGGGTGCTGCTGTACTGCCGGCAGAACGGGTATCTGGCCGCGCGCACGCACCTGGACCAGGCCCGGCTGCTGGCGCTCGACCCGGTGGCGGACGTGCACGGGGTGCGGCGGGCGCTGCACGGGATCGAGGCGGTGTGCGCCGGGGGCCCGCAGGCCGGTCCGGCGGCGGGGGACAGCCCGGGGCAGCGGTTCCGCTGGCTGACCGCTCCGCGCAGCGCGATCGTCCAGCCGGGGCCGGTGCACACCGGGCTGACCGCGGACCCGGAGCCGGAGCTGCGGCACCTGTTCGATCAGCTGGTGCTCTAAGCTCTGTCGACCGGCCGGAGGCTCTGTCGACCGGCCGGTGCTGCAGTTCTGGTCAAGCCGTCGACGGTTGCCGTGGTCAAAGCTTGAGTTGCTGAAGCACTCGGCCGTACGCTGACCCCATGGGTTCGACAGCGACGACGACCGTACCGACCAACGCCGAGTTGATGGAGGCGTTGGCCGCCGTCGGCGCCGCGTATTTCCAGGACTTCGCGGCGGCCGCGGCCCGGCACGGGCTCTCCTCCTCGCAGGCCAAGGCGCTCGGCGCGGTGCAGGAGCCGGTGCCGATGCGGGCGCTGGCCGGACGGCTGGGCTGCGACGCCTCCAACGTCACCGGGATCGTGGACCGGCTGGAGACGCTGCGCCTGGCCCACCGGGAGGCCGCCGCCGGCGACCGCCGGGTGAAGATCGTCGTGATCACGGACGAGGGCCGGGAGATCCTGAACCGCATCCGCGGCGAGATGGCCCGCACCCACCAGGCGTTCGAGGCGATGACCGACGAGCAGCGGATCGCGCTGCACTCGATCTGCGGGCAGGTCCTGCCGGTGCTGGCCGGCCGGGCCGGCGCCGCGCAGTAAGCCGCCCGGTAACGGACCGCGCCGCGCCCGGCGGGAGCCGTCGGGCGGGCCCGGTCGGAGCCGTCCGCTCCGGCCCGGGCCGTAGTCGTCCGATGCGCCGACGTTCCGGCTGACCTCGGCTGTTAGGCTTGCGAAGCGTGAGCGCGAAGCCCCAGATCCCCAATGTCCTGGCCTCCCGGTACGCCTCGGCGACCCTGGCCCAGCTGTGGTCCCCCGAGCACAAGGTGGTCCTCGAGCGCCACCTGTGGCTCGCCGTCCTGAAGGCCCAGCAGGACCTCGGTGTCGAGGTACCGGCGAACGCCGTCGCCGACTACGAGCGGGTGATCGACCAGGTCGACCTCGGCTCGATCGCCGCCCGTGAGCGGGTCACCCGCCACGACGTGAAGGCCCGCATCGAGGAGTTCAGCGAACTCGCCGGCCACGAGCAGATCCACAAGGGCATGACCTCCCGGGATCTGACCGAGAACGTCGAGCAGCTGCAGATCCGCCAGTCGCTGGAGCACGTGCGCGACCGTACGGTGGCCGTGCTGGTCCGGCTGGCCCGCCTGGCGGCCCAGCACTCCGAGCTGGTCATGGCCGGCCGCTCGCACAACGTGGCCGCGCAGGCCACCACCCTGGGCAAGCGCTTCGCGTCGATCACCGACGAGCTGCTGGTCGCCTTCCGCCGCCTGGAGGAGCTGATCGCCCGCTACCCGCTGCGCGGGATCAAGGGCCCGGTCGGCACCGCCCAGGACATGCTGGACCTGCTCGGTGGCGACACCGACAAGCTCGCCGAGCTGGAGCGCCGGGTCGCCGGGCACCTCGGCTTCGACAACGTGTTCATCAGCGTCGGCCAGGTCTACCCGCGCTCGCTGGACTTCGAGGTGCTCACCGCCCTCGTCCAGCTGGCCGCCGCGCCGTCCAGCCTGGCCAAGACCATCCGTCTGATGGCCGGCCACGAGCTGGTGACGGAGGGCTTCAAGGAGGGCCAGGTCGGCTCCTCGGCGATGCCGCACAAGATGAACACCCGCTCCTGCGAGCGCGTCAACGGCCTGGCCGTCATCCTGCGCGGCTACGCCTCGATGACCGGCGAGCTGGCCGGCGACCAGTGGAACGAGGGTGACGTCTCCTGCTCGGTGGTGCGCCGGGTCGCGCTGCCGGACGCCTTCTTCGCCTTCGACGGCCTGCTGGAGACCTTCCTGACCGTTCTCGACGAGTTCGGCGCCTTCCCCGCCGTGATCGAGGCCGAGCTGGACCGCTACCTGCCGTTCCTCGCCACCACCAAGGTGCTGATGGGCGCGGTGCGCGCGGGCGTCGGCCGGGAGACCGGGCACGAGGTCATCAAGGAGCACGCCGTCGCCTCCGCGCTGGCGATGCGTGCGGGTGGCCGCGAGAACGAGCTGCTGGACCGGCTGGCCGCCGACGAGCGGATCCCGCTGGACCGGGCCGGGCTGGACGCGCTGCTGGCCGACCGGCTTTCCTTCACCGGTGCGGCCGGCGCCCAGGTCGCCGAGGTGGTCCGCCAGGTGGAGGCCGTCGCCGCCGCCTACCCGGAGGCCGCCAAGTACGCGCCGGCCGACATTCTCTGACGGGCAGTACTTCCTGACGATTCGTCAGCTGGCTGAGGGCCCTGCCGCCGATCCGGTGGCGGGGCCCTCGTCCGTGTGGACGTGGCCCGGGTCGAGCGGCGGGGTGGTGCCGCAGGCCCACTCGCAGTCCGGCTCGGCCACCGGGCGGTCCACCGGCGCGAGCACGTTGCCGCGGACGGTGGCGAAGGCCGTCAGCCCGCCGGTGACCAGCAGCCCGGCGCAGATCAGCATCGCGGTGCGGAAGGCGGAGTCCACGGCGGACGGCACCCGGTAGGCGTCGCCGCTCAGCCCGGCGAGCGAGGGCAGCGCGGCGACCGCGAGCAGCCCGGCCGCGCGGGCGGCGGCGTTGTTGACGCCGCTGGCGATGCCCGCGTGCCGGACCTCGACGGCGGCCAGCACCGTCGCCGTCAGCGGCGCGACCAGCAGGGTCATCCCGCAGCCCAGCACCGTGACGGCGGGCAGCACGTCCGCCCAGTAGGAGGAGCCGGGGCCGATGCGCAGCATCAGCAGCACCCCGGCGGCGCACAGCAGCGGACCGACGGTGAGCGGGATCCGGGGGCCGATCCGCTTGCCCAGCCGCCCGGCGCGCGCCGACAGGGTCAGCATCAGCACGGTGATCGGGATCAGGGCGAGGCCGGAGACCAGCGGGGAGAAGCCGGAGACGATCTGCAACTGCACCACCAGCAGGAAGAACACCCCGCTGAACGCCGCGTAGACGCAGAGGGTGACCAGGTTGACGGCGGTGAACAGCCGGGAGGAGAAGAGGCCGAGCGGCAGCATCGGCTCGGCGGCGCGGCGCTCGACCGCGATGAAGGCCGCGCCGAGCAGCAGGCCGATCGCGCCGGTGAGCCAGACCGCGGGGGACAGGCCCTCTCCGGCGGCGGTCAGCGCGTAGGTGATCGCGCCGAGGGCGAGCGCGGCGAGCAGCGCGCCGAGCACGTCGAAGCGGCCGACGGCGCTCTCGTTCCGGCTCTCGGGGACGAACCGGGAGGTGACCGCGACCACGGCGGCCGCGAGCGGCAGGTTCAGCAGGAAGATCCACCGCCAGCCGGGGCCGTCCACCAGCCAGCCGCCGAGGAAGGGGCCGACCGCGGCCGACACCCCGCCGAGGCCCGACCACAGGCCGACCGCCGCCGAGCGGTCGTCCGGGTGGAAGACGGCTTGCAGCATGGCGAGCGAACCGGGGGTGAGCAGCGCCCCGCCGATGCCCTGGACGGCGCGGGCGGCGATCAGCACGTGGATGGTGGGGGCGGCGGCGCAGGCCGCGGAGGCGGCGGCGAACCAGAGCACGCCGATCAGGAAGACCCGGCGCCGGCCGTACCGGTCGCCGAGCGCGCCGCCGAGCAGGATCAGTCCGGCCAGGGTGAGCAGATAGGCGTTGAGCGTCCACTGCAGGGACGCGAGGGAGGCGCCGAGATCGGTGCCGATGCGGGGCAGCGCGACGTTCACCACGGTGCCGTCGAGCATCGCCATGCTGGAGCCGAGCACCGTCGCGAGGAGGACCCAGCGTCCCCGCGAGGTGCCCAGGCGCAGTGTTCCTGCTTCGGAGGTGGCCACGGGCCGATCCTGCGCCCGTGGGGCGTACGTGACAAGGGTCACCGGGGGGTGTGTCGGTGGGTGCGCGGTGCGTGAGCGGGTGGGTGCGCAGCGGTGGCGGAATCGGCGCAGCGTCGTGGATCAGTGGCGCCGGGTGAATGGATTGTGCACGTACGGTGCAGTCGATCATTCGGAGGGTCACCGCAGCTCGGGGGGTTGTTGCCGGTTCAAGTGATCGACATTGCTTCACCCGAACGGATGGGTTTTAGTTCAGCGACCGCCCGGCCAGTCCGGACGGATCCACCGGGTGGAACGCCGAATCCTGCCGCTGCCCGGTGGCTCGCACCGAACTCTGTACGGCAGGAGCGGGGGACCCACAGGTAAGTCGCCGGACCGGAAACGGCACGCTTTCGCGTACCCGGATCCAGGGCCGGCTAGGGGTGAAGCCGCATGTGCGGCCGGGCAACTCCAGCCCGAACCCGACAGCTCACCTCGCAGGCGTCGGAGAGGAAAATTCCATGCCTGCACAGGCTCGTCGTATCGCCCTGCCCCGCGCCGCCCGCATCGGGATCGCCACCGCCGTCACCGGTGTCTCCTTCGCACTGCCGCTCGTCACCGCGATGAGCGCCCAGGCCTACCCCGCGCCGGCCGCCGCCGTCACCGCCGCCCCGGCCGCCGCTCCCACCGACCAGGCCCAGGCCCCGTCGCAGGAGAGCTACCGCGTCGTCAGCGGCGACACCCTGTCCCGGATCGCCGACGCCCAGCACGTCGACGGCGGCTGGCAGGCGCTGTACGACCACAACCGCGAGGTCGTCGGCGGCAACCCGGACCTGATCTTCCCCGGTCAGCAGCTCGTGATCGCCGGCCAGGCCGCCCCGGCCAAGCCCGCCGCCCCGGCGAAGCCCGCCCAGCCGTCCGCCCAGGACGCCGCGCCGGCCACCACCGCCGCCAAGCCGCAGGCCCAGCTGGAGGTCCGGACCGAGGCGGCCAAGCCGTCCGCCCAGCTCCAGACCCAGCTGCAGACCGCCGCGCCGACCACCGCGGTCACCGCCGTTCCGGTCGCCGCCGCCTCGGCCTTCGTCGCCCCGCTGGCCAGCCCGAAGCTGGGCACCGCCTACGGCGTGGCCGGCTCGATGTGGGCCTCCGGCCACCACACCGGCCAGGACTTCGTCGCCTCCACCGGCACCCCGCTGCGCGCCGTCGGCAACGGTGTCGTGGTGAAGGCCGGCAACGGCGGCGCCTACGGCAACGAGGTCGAGATCAAGCTCGCCGACGGCCACTTCGCCGAGTACGCGCACCTCTCCTCGATCGGTGTGAAGATCGGTCAGGCCGTCAAGGCCGGACAGCAGATCGGCCTCTCCGGCGCGACCGGCAACGTGACCGGCCCGCACCTGCACTTCGAGATCCGCAACGGCTCGGAGTACGGCTCGGACATCAACCCGGTCGCCTACCTGCGGGCCCACGGCGTCGCGCTCTGACCCGTGCCGGATGCACCGGATGCACCGGATGCACCGGATGTGCCGGATGAGGAACCACCGCTGCTACGGGGCGAATCGACCGCCCGGGATGGTCATGTCGGGTGACCGCTCGACCGGGTGATCGCCGCAGCAGTGGACATGGGCGCGGGACACGCCCAGGCCGGCCCGGCTCGTGAGACTTCTCTCGCGAGCCGGGCCGGCCGCTGTCGTTTCCGGGCCTTTTCGGGTGCCCCCGGGGTGGGTTGACGATGCGTCAGGCGCGTTGGTGGGCCGGTTCAGATCCGGTGGGCGGGCAGCCCGTGCTGGGCGGCGCTCAGCAGCTCGTGCATCCGCTGCCCGAAGTCCTCGGTGTCGGCGGCCGGTTCGGGGAAGACCAGGCGGACGTCGCGGTGGCCGTGCGGGTGGTCCAGGCGCAGGACCAGGCCGTGGCGGTCCAGGGCGAGCGGGCGGACCTCCGGGTGCTGGGCGAGCAGGTCCGGGTCGAGCAGCCGGGTGAGGACGGCGAGGGCGTCGGCGTGGTCGTCGGCGAGGTGGGTGAGCATGGCGGCCTCGTAGCGGGCCAGCGGGTCGGGTGCGGCGTGGGCGAGGTCGCCGGCGGTGAGTGCGCCGGTGCCGTACGGGGTGGAGAGGACGGCGTGGGCGACGTCCACGCGCAGGTGGACGCTGAGGCCGTCGTCGGCGAGGTGGGCCAGGTGGAGTCGGCCGGCCAGGGTGAGGCGGGCGCGGATCCGGTCGCGGACGGCGACGGGGGAGATGTCGGTGACGTCCAGGACGACGGCGAGTCCGTCGGTGGCGCGGGCGGTGGCGGTGGCGAGCGGGTCGCCCAGCGGGGCGCGCAGGCGCAGCCGGGAGCCGTGGACGGAGACCGGGGTGTCGAGGTCGTGGTGCTCGCCGCAGGCGCGGACGGTGAGCGAGGAGGTCGCGCTGAGCAGGCTCTGGACCCGCTCGGCGGTGGTGGGTTCGGGCACCTCGGCGTCGCCGGCGGGCAGGCTCATGACGGACCTCCAGTTAGTTAGGTGAGCCTAACCTAATCTCCGCTCGGGGGTGTGGCAAGTGGCGTGGCCGAGGTCGCTGCCGTCGGGGATAGAAAGCGCTTGCAAGTATCTGCGGATGTCTCGTATTGTCGACGCCGGTAGTTGCATGCGCAACGGTTCTCTCTGGAAAGCGGTCCCTCATGCCCCTCGCGCTCCTGGCGCTGGCGATCAGCGCCTTCGGCATCGGCACCACCGAGTTCGTGATCATGGGCCTGCTGCCCGAGGTCGCCGGCGACTTCTCGGTCGCCATCCCCACCGCCGGTCTGCTGATCTCCGGCTACGCGCTCGGCGTCGTGGTCGGCGGCCCGCTGCTCACCATCCTCGGCACCCGTGCCCCCCGCAAGGGCATGCTGCTGACGCTGATGGGCCTGTTCGTGGTGGGCAACCTGATCGCGGCCGTCGCCCCCGCCTTCGGGCTGCTGATGGTCGGGCGGATCGTCAGCGCCTTCGCGCACGGCGCGTTCTTCGGCATCGGCTCGGTCGTCGCCGCCGACCTGGTCGCCCCGCACAAGCGGGCCGGCGCCATCGCCCTGATGTTCACCGGCCTCACCGCCGCCAACGTGCTGGGCGTCCCGATGGGCACCCTGCTCGGCCAGCACTTCGGCTGGCGCTCCACGTTCTACGTCGTCGCCGGGCTCGGCCTGCTCGGCCTCGCCGGAATCGCGGCGCTGGTGCCCGTCCAGCCGCGGACCGGCGCCGCCCGGCTCGGCCCCGAACTGGCCGTCTTCCGGACCCTGCGGCTCTGGCTCGCGCTCGCCATGACCGTGCTCGGCTGGGGCGGCATCTTCGCGATGTTCACCTACATCACGCCGATGATGACCGAACTGGCCGGCTTCGCCCCGAGCAGCGTCACCTGGCTGCTCTTCCTGTTCGGCGTCGGCCTGTTCGTCGGCAACCTGCTGGGCGGCTGGTTCGCCGACCGCGCGCTGATGCGCAGCCTCACCGTGATCCTCGCGGTACTCGCGGTGCTGCTGTTCGCCTTCACCTTCGCCGCGCACAGCAAGCCGGCCGCGATCGTCCTCATCCCGCTGATCGGGCTGTTCGGCTTCGCGACCGTCGCGCCGCTGCAGAAGCGGGTCATGGACCAGGCGGCAGGCGCGCCGACACTGGCCTCGGCCGCCAACATCGCCGCGTTCAACCTGGGCAACGCGCTCGCCGCCTGGCTCGGCGGACTGGTCATCTCCGGCGGCCTCGGCTACGACGCGCCGAACTGGGTGGGCGGGCTGCTCACCGCGGTCGCCCTCGGGGTGACGGTGTTCGCGGCGGCGCTGGACCGGCGCGGCGCGGCGGGCGAGGGGCGGGTCGTGGCGCGCTCGGGTGCCCCGGCCGAGCAGGGCGTGCCCGCGGGGCGGTGAGCTCCGGCCGAGCAGGGTGCGCCAGTGGGGCGGTGAGCTCCGGCCGAGCAGGGCGTGCCCGCGGGGAGGTGAACGAGGGGGACGGCGCAGGGCCCGGACGCCTGGTGCGCGTCCGGGCCCTTGCGGTGGTCGGGCTGCTCGGCGGTGTTTCAGGCGACGACGGCCTGGGCGTCGATCTCGACCAGCATCGGCTCCTGCGGCAGCTCGACGAAAATCGTGGTACGGCAGGGCTTCACGCCGCCGGGCTTGATGTTCTCGTCGATGAACTCGGCGTACACCTCGTTCATCAGCGGGAAGTCCGCCCGCTTGGTGAGGTAGACCCGGAACATCACCACGTCCTCGATGGTGGCGCCGCCGGCCTCGACGATCGCCTTGACGTTCTCCAGCGTGCGCCGGGTCTGCGCCTTCACGTCGCCGTGGTACAGGTACTCGCCGGTCGCCGGGTCCTGCGGGCCCTGGCCGGAGACCTGGAGGATCGGGCCCTTGCGGACGCCCTGGGAGAACATCCAGGCGGGGGCGGGGGCGCCGTCGGTGCGGATCTCGGTCTTGCCGTTGGTCGGGTGCTGCTCGTTCATGGGGTTCCTTACGATCTGACGGTTCATCAGTTGTGGTCCGGGCGACCGCAGTCGGCCGAGATGGCGCGGGTGGTGGCGAGCAGTTGCGGGAGGAGGTCCAGCACCTGCTCGTAGGGGAGGACGACGTCCGGGACGGAGATGGACGCGGCGGCGACGACCCGGCCGCTGGCGTCCCGGATCGGGGCGGCCACGCAGTTGATGAACGCCTCGTGCTCGGCGTGGTCCTGCGCCCAGCCCTGGACGGCGACCTTCTCCAGCTCGGCGAGCAGCGCCTCGGGCGTGCTGAGGGTGCGCGGGGTGTGCGGGGTGAAGTCGATCCCGGCGGCCACCCGGCGGCGTTCGGGCAGCGGCAGGTCGGCGAGCAGCACCTTGGAGACGGCGGCGCTGTGCAGGGCGGCGCGCAGGCCGATCCGGGAGTACATCCTGACCGGGTGCCGGGAGTCGAACTTGTCGATGTAGACGACCTCGCCGCCCTCGTACGCGGCCAGGTGCACGGTCTGGCCGGTGGTGGCGTTCAGCTCGGCCAGGTGCGGGGCGGCGATCCGGCGGACGCCGCGCTGTTCCAGGGCGAGGCCGGAGAGGGCGAACAGGCCGGCGCCCAGGTGGTAGCGGTAGGCGGCGTCACGGTAGACGAACCGTTCCTCCTCCAGGCTCTGGAGCAGTCGGAGCACGGTCGTCTTGTGGACGCCGAGCACCTCGGCCAGCTGGTCGAGGGAGCGTTCGCCCTCGCCGAGTTCGGCGAGCAGGCGCAGGGCGCGGGTGACGGTCTGGCTCATCGTGCTCCGCCGGGGTCGTTCGGGCTCGGGTTGGTGCTCATTGTGCCCGGGCCCGCCGGGTGCCGCGGGACCGGTCCGCGGGGACGGCCGGGCCGGTGATGCCCTCCACCGAGACCCGGGTGGCGGCCCAGTCGGCGGGCGAGGCGTCGAGCAGCGCGGCCACCACGGCGGCGGGCGGCAGTTCGGCCTGGTCGCCGTGGGCGGTCAGCGCGCAGGCGGCGCTCAGGTGGCCGAGCCGCAGCCGGCGGCGCTGGTCCAGGCCGCGGACGGTGCCGGCCAGGTAGCCGGCGGCGAAGGCGTCGCCCGCGCCGGTGGCCTCGACCACCTCGACGGCCAGGGCCGGTTCGCTCACCGACGTGCCGTCCCGCTCCAGGGCGGTGACCAGCCGGGCGGCGTCCTTGACCACCACGGTGGCCGGGGAGGCGAAGCGGCGGCGCAGCGCGACCGGCTCCCCGGTGCCGAACGCGGCCTCGGCCTCGTCGGCGCCGATCAGCAGCAGGTCGGCGGCGTCCAGCAGCGGCGGCAGGACGGCCGGGTCGCGGTCGTGCCAGAGTGCGGGGCGCCAGTTGAGGTCGAAGCTGATGGTCCGCTCCGGGGGGCGGTCGGCGAGCAGGGCGCGCAGCAGCGCCAGGCAGTCGTCGGAGAGCGCGGCGGTGATGCCGGACAGGTGCAGCAGACGGGCGCCGGACAGCAGCCGGACGGCCGCCGGGTCGGCCAGCAGGGCGGGGGAGAGCGCGGCGGCCGCGGAGCCGCGCCGGTGGTAGTGCAGCCGGCTGCGGCCGGGGCCGAGGTCGTGGTGGTGGCCGGTGGCGCCGCCGACCTCCTTGAGGTACAGGCCGGTGGGGCGGTGCGGGTCGACGGCGACCGCCGAGACGTCCACGCCGCGGGCGGCGACCTCGGCGAGCAGCCGGCGGCCGAAGCCGTCGTCGCCGACCCGGCTGATCCAGGCGGTCGGCACGCCGAGCGCGGCCAGCGCACCGGCCACGTTGGACTCCGCGCCGCCGACCGACAACCGGAAGTTCTCCACGGCCTCCAGCGGGCCCGGCCGGTCCGGCAGCAGCACCGCCATGGACTCGCCCACGCACACGGCCGTCGGGGAAGGACCGGGGCGGGCCGGGCCCGGGGTGTCCTGTCGCGGCATCTGCTGGGCTCCTCCGTCTGCGGCGGCCGTTCCGTTGACCGTGATCCGGCGCCGATGCTAGAACCGTCATGCCAACATGTGCAACCCTCATTGCACATGTTGCAACACGGCAGATGGAGGAAGACGGTGGAGCAGACCTTCGCAAGCATCGGCACCGGGCCGGGCATCGACGACGGCGCGGTGGCGGCCCTCGCCGACGAGACGCTCGACTGGCGGTTCAAGGCCGCCCCGCCGGAGGCCTGGGGGCACTCCGTCCGCGACTGGCTGGCCACCGGGCCCACCCTCACCGGGCTCGGCACCCCGCTGCTCACCCTGGACGGCGCCGCGCTCGACCACAACCTGCGCACCATGGCCGACTGGTGCGCCAAGGCCGGGGTCGCGCTCGTGCCGCACGGCAAGACCACCATGGCGCCCGCCCTCTGGCAGGCGCAGCTCGCCGCCGGCAGCCACGGCATCACCCTCGCCAACCTGCCGCAGGTGCGCGTCGCCCGGGCCTTCGGAGTCGAGCGGATCCTGCTCGCCAACACCCTGCTCGACCCGGCCGGACTGGCCTGGCTCGCCGCCGAACTGGCCGCCGACCCGGCGTTCGCCTTCGTCTCCTGGGTGGACTCCACCGAGAGCGTCCGGCTGATGGACGAGGCGCTGCGCGCCGCCGGGGCCCAGCGGCCCGTCGAGGTCCTGGTCGAACTCGGCGGACCCGGCGGGCGCACCGGCGCCCGCGGCGTCGACGCGGCCGTCGAGATCGCCGCCGCCGTGCTGCGCGCGCCCACCCTGCGCCTCGCGGGCGTCGGCGGCTACGAGGGCGCGCTCGCCCACGACGCCACCGCCGACGGGCTGGCCACCGTCCGCGGCTACCTCAAGGCGCTCGCCGACCTGCACGGCCGGCTCGCCCGCGCCTACCCGGACGACGCCCGGCCGATCGTGACGGCCGGCGGCAGCGCCTACTTCGACCTGGTCGTCGAGGAACTCGCAGGCCTGCCGGAAGCCCTCGTGGTCCTGCGCTCGGGCGCGTACATCGCCCACGACGACGGCTTCTACCGGGGCATCTCGCCGCTGGTCCGGGGCGCCGGCGCCACGCCGTTCCGCAGCGCGCTGCACGGCTGGGCCCGGGTGGTGTCCCGGCCCGAGCCGCAACTGGCCCTGCTGGACGCCGGCAAGCGCGACCTGCCCTTCGACGAGGGCCTGCCCGAGCCGCAACACGTGCGCGGCGGAGCCGAGTTGACCGGCACTGCGGCCCGGATCACCGCACTCAACGACCAGCACGCCTTCCTGCGCGACGCGGGCGACCTCGCCCCGATCGGCGCGGTGCTGCGACTCGGCGTCTCCCACCCGTGCACGGCCTTCGACAAGTGGACCGCGATCCCGGTGCTCGACTCCGCCGACGCGGCCGAGCCGAAGGTCACCGGGCTGGTCAGGACGTTCTTCTGATGGCGGGCGGCAGAGCGCCCGACACCGTCTTCCGGGGCGCCACCGTCGTCGACGGCACCGGCGCGGACCGCTACCGGGCGGACGTGCGGATCACCGACGGGCTGATCACCGGGATCGGCCCCGGCCTCGACGCGCCGACGGTGGTGGACGCCGACGGGCTGGTCCTCGCCCCCGGCTTCATCGACATGCACGCCCACTCCGACCTCGCCCTGCTGCTCGAACCCGAGCACCCGGCCAAGGTCACCCAGGGCGTCACCTGCGAGGTCCTCGGCCAGGACGGCCTGTCCTACGCCCCGGTGGACGACACCACCCTGCCCGCGCTGCGCCGCCAACTGGCCGGCTGGAACGGCGATCCGGAGGCCTTCGACTGGGACTGGCGCGGCGTCGCCGGCTACCTGGACCGGATCGACCGCACCGGCGTCGCCGTCAACGCCTGCTACCTCGTCCCGCACGGCTCGCTGCGGATGCTCGCCATGGGCTGGGCCAACCGGCCGCCCACCCCGGCCGAACTCGACCGGATGCGCCAGGAGTTGGCGCAGGGCCTGCTGGACGGCGCGGTCGGCATGTCCAGCGGTCTCAGCTACACCCCCGGGATGTACGCGGACACCGCCGAGCTGGTCGAGCTGTGCACCGTGGTCGCGGCCTACGGCGGCTTCCACGCCCCGCACCAACGCTCGTACGGCGCAGGCGCGTTGGATGGCTACGCGGAAATGGTGGAGATCGCCCGGCGGACCGGCTGCGCGCTGCACCTGACCCACGCCACGATGAACTTCGGCGTCAACCGGGGCCGGGCCGGCGAACTGCTGGAACTGGTCGACCAGGCACTCGCCGACGGCGTCGACCTCACCCTGGACAGCTACCCCTACCTGCCCGGCTCCACCACCCTGGCCGCCCTGCTGCCCAGTTGGGCCACCGAGGGCGGCCCGGAAGCGACCCTCACCCGGCTCGCCGACCCGGCCGCCCGCGAGCGGATCCGGTACGAGGTGGAGGAGAAGGGCAGCGACGGCTGCCACGGCGTCGTCACCGACTGGGCGACGATCCAGATCTCCGGCGTCCGGACGGCCGAGCTGGCACGGACGGTCGGCCGGACCGTCGCCGAACTCGCCGCCGAGCAGGGCCGCAGCGGGACGGAGGTCTTCCTCGACCTGCTGCGCCGCGACGAACTGGCCACCACGATCCTCCAGCACGTCGGGCACGAGGAGAACGTCCGGGCGATCATGCGCCACCCGGCGCACACCGTCGGCAGCGACGGGCTGCTGGTCGGCGCCCGGCCGCACCCGCGCGCCTGGGGCACCTTCCCCCGCTACCTCGGCCACTACAGCCGGGAGTTGGGCGTGCTGACGCTGGAGGAGGCCATCGCCCGGATGACCGGCCGGCCCGCCGCCCGGCTCGGGCTGCACCGGCGCGGCCGGATCGCCCCCGGCCACCACGCCGACCTGGTGCTCCTCGACCCCGAGAAGGTCCGGGACGCCGCCACCTTCGAGCACCCCCGGCTGCCCGCCGAGGGCGTCCAGCACGTGTACGTCAACGGCACCGCCGTCGTCCGGCAGGGCCGCACCACGGGCGCCCGGCCCGGGCGCGCCCTGCGCCGCACCGACCGAGGAACCAGATCCCTGTGAATCCCCCCTCCGTGAATCCTCCCTCCGTGAACCCCCTCGCCGACCTGCGGGACGACCCGGTGATCGCCGTGGTCCGCGCGCCCCGCATCCCGGACGCGGCCGCGCTGTGCGCCGCGCTCGCCGACGGCGGCATCAACTGGACCGAATTCACCTACACCACACCGGAGGTGACGACGCACCTGCGGCGTGCCGCGGACGCGGGCTGGCGGGTCGGCGTGGGCACCGTGCTGACCGCCGAGCAGGCCGAGCGCGGGGTCGCGAGCGGGGCGTCCTTCCTGGTCACCCCCGGCTGCCGGCCCGAGGTGGCGCAGGCCGCCCGGGCCGCCGGGGTGCCGGTGGTGCTCGGGGCGCTCACCCCGACCGAGGTGGCCCGGGCGGTGGACCTCGGGGCCGCCGCCGTGAAGATCTTCCCGGCCCGGGCGTTCGGCCCCGGCTACTTCAAGGACCTGCGCGGCCCGTACCCGGACGTCCCGCTGGTGGCCTCCGGCGGGGTGAACGCGGGCAACGCCGCCGACTTCCTGGCGCACGGCGCGCTCGCGGTCTGCGCGGGCACGGACGTGGTGCCGCCGGACGCGGTCGCGGCGGGGGACTGGGCGGAGATCACCCGGCGGGCCCGGGCGTTCACTGCGGCGTGCGCGGTGGCCCGGGCCTGAGGGGCCGGCGGGTGGCGGGGTGCCGGGGCGGCGGTCGGCGGACTGTCGGGGCTGTCGGGACGGCCGTCGGCGGGTATTAGGGACGGCTGGTCGGTGGGCTGTCGGGACGGCCGGGGATGGGCGAGAATCGTGCTCCCCAGCCCCAGCCCCAGCCCCAGCCCCAGCCCTGGCCCCGGCCCCGGCCCCCGGATCCGGCAGGAGGACCCACCCCCATGACCTCGCCCCGCCCCGGCCCCGACTGGCTGGCCGACGCCGTCCTGTACCAGATCTACCCGCAGAGCTTCGCGGACTCCGACGGCGACGGCATCGGCGACTTCGCCGGCATCGCCGCGCACCTCGACCACCTCGCCTGGCTCGGCGTCGACACCGTCTGGCTCAACCCCTGCTTCGCCTCCCCGTTCCGCGACGCCGGCTACGACGTCGCCGACTACCTCGCCCCGGCCCCGCGCTACGGCGGTACCGAGGACCTGGTCGTGCTGGTCGAGGCCGCCCGCCGCAAGGGCATCCGGATCCTGCTCGACCTGGTCGCCGGCCACACCTCCGACCGCCACCCCTGGTTCCTGGCCGCCGCCGAGGACCCGGCCGACCACCGGTACATCTGGTCCGACCAGCGGGTGGACGGCTTCGTCGCCTCGCCCGGCAGCCGCCCCGGCTGGTACCGGCCGAACTTCTTCGACTGCCAGCCCGCGCTCAACTTCGGCTACGCGCGCCCCAGTTCCGGTGAGCCCTGGCGCCAGCCGGTGGACGCCGAGGGCCCGCGCGCCAACCGGGCGGCCCTGCGCGACGTCATGGCGCACTGGCTCGGCCTCGGCCTGGCCGGCTTCCGGGTCGACATGGCCTCCTCGCTGGTCAAGGACGACCCGGGCCTGGTGGAGACCGCCAAGCTGTGGACCGGGCTGCGGGGCTGGCTGGACCGCGCCCACCCGCAGGCCGCGCTGTTCGCCGAGTGGGGCGATCCGGCGGCCGCCGTCGCGGCGGGCTTCCACGCGGACTTCTTCCTGCAGTTCGGCGGCGCCGACCGCGGCCTGCCGCTGCGCTCGCTGTGGAACAACGGCGCCGGCACGGTCGAGGAGTTCTGGCAGCAGGGCCCGTGCTACTTCGAGGCCGAGGGGCGAGGCACCCCGCAGGTGTTCCTGGACGCCTGGCGCGCCGCCGCCGAAGCGACCGAGGGCGTCGGCCACATCGCCCTGCCCACCGCCAACCACGACTTCTCCCGGCTGGCCACCGGCCCGCGCACCGACGAGCAACTCGCCGCCGCCTTCGCGTTCCTGTTCACCTGGCCCACCCTGCCGGCCGTCTACTACGGCGACGAGATCGGCATGCGCTACCTGCCCGGACTGCCCGACGTCGAGGGCAGCGTGCTCGGCCCGCGGTACAACCGGGCCGGCTCGCGGACCCCGATGCAGTGGGAGCCCGGGCCGGCGGCGGGCTTCTCCAGCGCGCCGCCCGAGCGCCTCTACCTGCCCGTCGACCCGGACCCGCGGCGCCCGGACGTGCTCTCGCAGCGGGCCGATCCGACCTCGCTGCTGCACACCGTCCGGCGGCTGATCGCGCTGCGCCGGGCGCATCCGGGGCTGGGCGCCTCCGGCGGGGTGGAGGTCCGCCGCGCCGGGTACCCGCTGGTGTACACCCGGGCCGGACGGTACCTGGTGGCGGTGAACCCGCGCCGGGAGCCGGGGGTGGTGCGGCTGGAGCACGGCGGGGCGCGCCCGCTGGAGGTGCGGGGCGTGCGGGTGGCGGACGGGGAGCTGCGGGCGGACGGCTTCTCGTACGGCGTGTTCGAGCTGTCCTGAGCGTTCGGCCGTGGCCCCCGCTGGGGCGGGCGGCTTTCGATCGGCGTCGGATAGTTGTAAGCTACATCCATAGATAGTTGCATTTACCACCTGATGTGGGTGCACGTGGCACCCTTGATGGTTGCATTTGCCACTCATCTCCACTCGACGCCACCGGAGGACGGTACGAACGCCATGAGCACACCCCAGACCCCCGCCGCAGCGCCCGCCCTGGGGCACTCGCTCAAGCACCTCGCCGTCCACCTGATCACCCCGCTGCTGATGTGCCTCGGCATGGCGCTCGCCTACCAGGGCGCCTTCCACCAGCCCGAGCCGCACCACCTGAAGGTCGCCGTGGTCGGCACCACCCCGCAGGCGCAGGGCCTGGCACAGGCGATCCAGGCCAAGGCCGGGGCGGCGGTCGACGTCCGCACCCTGCCCGACCGGGCGACCGCCGAGCAGCAGCTGCGCGACCGCGATCTGGTGGGGGCCTTCCTCCCGGACGCCAGGAGCCCCGAACTGCTCGTCGCCAAGGGGAACTCGGACACCTCGGCGGTGGCCGCCACGGCGGTGTTCAGCAACGTCACCGACCGGCAGGGCGTGCCGCTGCACGTCACCGACCTCACCACCCCGGCCGAGGGCGACCCGACCGGCCAGGGCCTGTTCTTCCTGCTGGTCGCGCTGAGCATCGGCTCCTACGCCAGCGTCGCCGTGATCGGCGCGGCCGGCGCCGGGCTGAGCATCCGGATCCGGGCGTTGGTCGGCGTGGCGGTGTCGCTGGTGGTGAGCGTGATCGGGATCGTCACCGCCGGACCGGTCTTCCATGTGGTCGACCACGACCTGGCCGCGGTGTGGGCGCTCGGCTGGCTCTACTCGGCGGGCATCGTCCTGATCGGCATCGGCCTGCACAGCTTCCTGAAGAAGTGGACCACCCTGGCCCTGATGGTGCTGTTCGTGATGCTGAACTTCACCAGCTCCGGCGGCATCTTCCGGCCCGAGCTGCAGAACGGCTTCTTCGGCGCGCTGCACGGCTTCTGGACCGGCGCCGGCTTCCTGGAGGGCGCGCGCAGCATCCTGTACTTCGACGGCGGCGCGGGCCTCGGCGGGCACGTCGTGACCCTGGTGGTCTGGCTGCTGCTGGGCGGGGCCGCACTGGTGGCCGCCGCGCTCCACGAGGAGCGCGGGCGCCGGGCGGTGGAGAGCCCGGTGGAGGCCGAGGAGGAGATGGCGGAGGCGGTCGCGGTCTGACCGCACCGCACGTGAGTACTCCATCCGGCGCTGAGGGCATCGGCACCGGGTGGGGACCGACGGCCCGCGCCCGGCTCTGGACAAGCCGGGCGCGGGCCGGTTTCGCGGCTCCGGTTCCGTGGCTCCGGGCTCATGGCTCCGGTTTCGTAACTCCGGTTCCGTGGCTCCGGGTTCATGACTCCGGGCTCATGGCGCGCCTTCGGGGTGCCCGTCGTCCGGGGCGCGGCCGGAGGCGGCGACGGGGATTCCTCCAGGGGTGAGGGTCATCGGGCGTCCCCGGCGGGGGCTGTCGCATCGCCGGACGGGGCGTCACTGCGCAGGTGCGGGCGGGCCAGCAGCAGGTAGAGCCCGCCGGCCGCGAGCACCGCCACGGCCGAGAGCAGCACGAGGTAGTCGTCGTACCAGGCGGCGTCCGGGGTGCGGCCCCAGCAGATGTTGACGATCGCGGCGAGCCCGTACACCAGCGCGCCGATGTTCACCGCCAGGCCCCAGCGGCCGAGCCGGAAGTCCCCGCTCGGGCGCCAGCCGCGCAGCCGGGCGCGCAGGGCGGCCAGCACCACCATCTGGAAGGCCAGGTAGATGCCGATGCTGGAGAAGGAGATGATCTTCGTCAGGGCACCCTCGGAGAGGGCCGAGGCGCCGACGATGATCACGCCCGGCACTGCCGCCGCGAGCAGCAGCGCGTACGGCGGCACCCGCAGGCGGTCCGAGACGGTGGCGAGCAGCCGGCTGCCCACGATCATCCGGTCCCGGGCGAAGGAGTACGCCAGCCGGCTCGCCGCCGCCTGGAGGCTCAGCACGCAGGACAGGAAGGAGATCAGCACCACGCCGATCACCACCCGGGCGCCGGTGGCGCCGAACGCGTCGTGCAGCACCGAGGCCACCGGGTCCTTGTCGTCGCCGGAGACCACCGCGCCGATGTCCTGGATCGACATCACCAGCGCCAGGCTGACGCCGATCGCCGCCGCGCCGCCGACGTAGATGGTGCGCCGCATCGACTTGGGGATCTGTCGACCGGGGTTCGGCACCTCCTCGGCGACGTCGCCGCACGCCTCGAAGCCGAAGAAGAGGAAGACCGCGATCAGTCCGGCGGCCAGGAAGGCGTCGGTGTACGAGCCGCCGTCGCCCGCGCCGAAGCGGTCGAAGACCACGCCGAGGCCGTGGTAGCGGTGGGTCAGCAGCAGCCAGGCGCCGACCGCCAGAGCGCCCAGCAGCTCGGCGGCGAAGCCGAACACGGCCGCCGCCGACAGCACCTTGGTGCCGCCCAGGTTGATCACGGTGGCGAGCAGCAGCAGGCCGAGCGCACACCAGACGGTCGTCGCGGTGCTCGGTTCGACGCCCAGCAGCGCGGCCACGTACGGGCCGGCGCCGTAGGAGACCGCCGCGATGGTGGACATCAGCGCCAGCAGGTACACCCAGCCGGTCAGCCAGCCCCAGGTGCGGCCCCAGAGCCGGCGCGCCCACGGGTACACCCCGCCCGCCACCGGGAACTGGGCGACCACCTCGCTGAACACCAGCGCCACCAGCAACTGGCCGACGCCGGCGATCAGGAAGCTCCACACCATCGGCGGGCCGGCGGTCGCGAGGGAGGAAGCGAAGAGTGTGTACACGCCGACGACCGGGGAGAGGTAGGTGAAGCCGAGGGAGAAGTTCGCCCAGAGGCTCATGTCGCGTTTGAACTCGGAGGTGTAGCCGAGGGCGGCCAGCCGAGCGGCATCGGCATCGGCATCGATGTCGGGGCCCTGAGGGGGGAGGGGGCCGGTCGGGGAGGTGGCACGTGCGCTGGCATCGGTCATGACCTGCTCCTGCTCCTGGGAACGTGGCGTGACGCGTGAGGGCTTACCGGGGGTGGTGCTCGGACCGGGATCGCGGGAAAACATATGAGATCGGGTTTCTAGCGGCAAGGGTGCGTGCCCGACCGGGAGGTACCCTGCCGGGAGCACCCAGTCCGACGGTGATCGAGGAGGGGGCCGGCGTGGCGACGATCGGGAGCACGACCCCGCTGCTCAGCGCCGTCCTCGCGCCATTGACCGACCTCGGCCGCGCCGATGCCGTGGCCCGCCGGATCACCGAGGCGATCGCCCTCGGCCTGGTCGTCGACGGGGACCAACTGCCCAGCGAGAACGACCTCGCCGACCGGCTCGGCGTCGCCAACGGCACCGTCCGCGAGGCGCTCGCCCTGCTCCGCGAGGCCGACCTGATCGAGACCCGGCGCGGCCGCAACGGCGGCAGCTTCGTCCGCACCCCCGGCGAGGGCTCCGAACGCCTCCAACTCGCCCGGCTGCGCGACCTCGCCACCGTCGACCTGCGCGATCTCGGCGACGAGGAACTGGCCGTTTCCGGCACCGCCGCCCGGCTCGCCGCCGAACGCGCCCCCGCCGACCTCGCGCCCCGGCTCACCCGGCTGGTGCACGACCTGCGCGACGCCGCCGGGCCCGCCGAGCAGCGCCGCGCCGACGCCCGCTTCCACATCGAACTCGCCGTCGCCGCCCAGTCCGTGCGCCTCACCCGGCTCGCCGTACGGCTCCAGGCCGAACTCGGCCCGCTGCTCTGGCTGCCCGCACCGCACGGCCCCGACCAGGAACGGTTCGCCGAGCAGCACCGGGAGATCCTGGTCGCCGTCCTGGCCGGCGACGCGGCCGGGGCCCGGACCGCCGCCGAGGTGCACACCGTCGCCTGCGTGCACCACCTGGTGCGGGGGCACCTCCAGCTGGCGGGCGACGGCTGACGGACACGGCTGACGGACGACGGCTGACCGGAGGCCCGGATATGACCTGCACTCCTGGATGTATCAGCCCTGTTTTGGCGCGGGCGGCCGGGTGAAGCAGCAGTCGCCGCAGACCCCGGCGCCCGGCCCCACCCGGTAGTACAGGCAGCAGCTGGTCCGTCGGAAGGCTGCGCCGCGCGGGCCGGTCCGCAGCGTCCCGGTGCCGGCCAGCGGCGGGCGCGCGAGCAGCTCCGCGACCAACGCCCGTGCGGGGACCGGCGCGTGGGCGTCCAGGACTCGCAGCGTACCGGCCAGGGCGGAGGCGGCGTTGCCCGTCAGCAGCCGGGCGGAGAGTGGGACGGCGGACCGCACCGCCGCCGCCAGCGGCTCCAACTGGCCTACCAGGACGGCCCCGTACAGCTGGTCGGCGAGCGGGATCGGAGTGGGGAGCGAAGCGGGGAACGGAGCGGGGAGCGGGGGCTCCGGCGGCGTCCAGAGGTCGAGCGGCCCCTGATCCGGGATCCGTACCCAGGCGTGCTCCAGCGTCGGGACCGTGCCCAGCAGGACGGCCGCCCCGAGGCCCACCGACCAGAAGCGGGCGGCCAGTCCGAGGTGCAGGATCGACGCGGCGACCCGGGGCTCGGCGGTGCCGAGCCGCTGCGCCACCACCCGGATCCGCCGGGCCAGCGGCGCGTCCGGCCCGGTGCCGTACAGCTCGGGCAGCGGCCGGAAGCCCGGGGGCGGTCCCGCGCCGGGCTCGGCGGGGGTGTCGAGCGCGAAGTACGGGCCGACGGCGGCGAGTCGGCCGTAGTCGGGGCGGCCGGCGTTCCCGGTGCCGTCGGCGGGGCGGTCGACGGGCATCGGGCGGGCCTCCAGGGCGTTCAGGGCGCTCGGGTGATCGGTGTGATCGGTGCGTTCGGGCGCGCGGAGGAACGGTACCGCGCCGTCGGGGTGGCGGCCGGTGAGCGCGCCACCCCGACGGGCTCGGCCGGGGTCAGTGTCCTCGGCCGCCGCCGCGGGCGCCGCGCGGGCGGGTGAGCGTGAAGCGGTCGACGGGGACGAGGTCTCCGTACGGGCCGCTGACGGAGTAGTAGGTGACGTCGATGGTGGTCCGGCCGCCGCGCTCGCCCGGGTCGACCTCGAAGGCGGCGAAGCCGTACGGGTTGTCGGCGTCGCGGAAGGCCGACCAGGGGGCGTCCTCGATCACGTACTGCGGGGGCCGCTTGCCGGTGGCCGGGTCGACGGCGCCGACGCCGGTGATGACGCGGGCCTTGGCGGGCTCGAAGAAGAGGCCGTTGGAGGGGGCGGAGGTGCCGCCGCCGCCGATCACCATGTGAACGGTGCCCCGGGTGGTGTCGATGGTCCGGGTGTCGGTGGCGACCGGGATGGGGGTGCGGGTGTCGGTCTGCTGCTGGCCGCGGATCGGGTGCGAGCGCTCGTAGTGGTGCTCGTGGCCGCAGACCACCAGGTCGACGCCGTACTTGTCGAACAGCGGTACCCAGGTCTCGCGGATGCCGAGGTCGGCGCCGTTGAACTTGTCGGCGGTGGAGATGACGACCTGGTGCATGCAGACCACGATCCAGTCGATCTCGGGGTTCGCGTTGGCGGCGGCCAACTCCCGTTCCAGCCAGCGCTGTTGGGCGCCCCCGGAGTAGCCGTGGACGTAGGAGTCGCCGGCGTCCTGGTAGGCGACGTCGTCGTTGTTGAGGCTGATGACGCGGACCGCGCCGGCGGTGAACGCGTACCAGAGGCCGTGCAGTTCGTCGTCGGAGCCGGACGGGGGGAGGTCGAAGTAGGCCTGGTAGGCGCCGTAGCCGGTCGGGCCGTTGCCGCGCTCGTTCTCGTGGTTGCCGGCGGCGGGCATCCAGGGACGGTGGCGGGCGGAGCGGCTGTTGTTCTCGAACCAGTCGGACCAGGTGCGGACCCGGTCGGTGGCGAGGTTGGCGTAGCAGAGGTCCCCGTTGACGAGGTGGAACAGCGGGGCGATCCGCTCGACTCCGGCGGTGGTGTCGCCGGCGGCGGGGCTGCCCAGGTTGTCGTTGGCGTAGCCGTTCGCGGTCTTCTTGCCGAGGGTGGGGGTGCCCTGGTCGCCGAAGCTGGTGAAGGTGAAGGCGGCCCGGCCGCGCGGGGCGGTGCGGACGGTGCCGAGCTCCGGGGTGGCGCCGTCGTGGACGGCGGCGTACACGTAGTCCGTGTCGGGGTGCAGGCCGCTCAGCCGGGCGTGGTGGATCTGGACCTCGGTGCCGGACTTGGCGTCCCGGTAGGTGCTGGTGTCGGCCTGCACGCTGCGGCCCAAGCCGCCGTTCGAAGTGCCGTACCGGACACGGGGGTTGCCGACCGAGGCGGTGGTGTGCCAGGAGACCACGACCTCGCGCGAGGCGTCCGAGCCGAACTGGAGGTGCAGCCCGGCGACACGCGGGGCGCCGGAGCGGTCCGGCCGCTCCAGCAGCAGCGGGGAGGCGGCGGCGGGCGTGGCCGCGATGCCGGAGAGGGAGACGGCGCCGCCGAGACCGAGACCGGTGGCACCGGCCAGGATCCCGCGCCGGCTGACGGGGGGATGTCCACTGGAAGCGTTCATGGCCGCCAGCCTCACCGGGTGTTGGTGAACCGCGCCGGGCCCGTGACGTGAACTTCCCACCCACCGGGCCGCATTGGCGGCGGGCGGGGCCGGCGGTCCGGACGGGCGTGGCAGACTGCCTGCCGTGACGAGTACGAACGGTGTGACGAGTGCGAACGGTGAGTGCCCGCGGATCATCCGTACGCTGATCGCGGACGACCAGGAGGGCGTCCGGCGCGGCGTCCGGCGGATCCTGGCGGCGCAGCCGGACATCGAGGTGGTGGGGGAGGCCGCCGACGGGCTGGCCGCGCTGGAACTGGCGGCCGAACTGCGCCCGGACGTCGCGCTGGTGGACATCCGGATGCCGCGGATGGACGGACTGGAGCTGACCCGGCGGTTGGCCGGGCCGGGGGTGGCGGAGCCGGTGCGGGTGGTGGTGCTGACCACCTTCGACCTGGACGAGTACGTGTACCCGGCGCTGCGGCACGGTGCGTCCGGGTTCCTGCTGAAGCGCTCGGGGCCGGCGCTGCTCGTCGAGGCGGTGCGGGCGGCGGCGGACGGGGAGAGCCTGATCAGTCCGTCGGTCACGGTCCGGCTGCTGCGGCAGGTGACGGCGCCGCGCCGTCCGGAGCCCCGCTCGGCGCCGGTGGTCCCGTTGACCGAGCGGGAGATGGAGATCGCCGGTCACGTGGCGGCGGGCCGGACGAACGCGGACATCGCCGCCGAACTGTTCATCTCGCCGGGCACGGTGAAGACGCACGTCGCGAGCGTCCAGCGCAAGCTCGGGGTGGCGAACCGGGTCGGCATCGCCGTCCACGCCTGGGAGATGGGCTACCCGGTGCCGCAGTGACGGGCACCGCGGCGACGGGCCCCTGCCGCGACGGACGCGTCCACGGAGCCGAGGGGGCGCTCCGTGGACGCGGGGAACCTACGAGGCGGGGGTGGCCTCCGGACATCGTGTCCTCCGGCCGGCAGTTCGATCGTCGACCGAGGTAGTACCAGTGGCAGACCCTGATCCGTCTCGATCTGTCACCACTGCCTCCTGCGGTCGAACTCCTTCAGCTGCCTCGCAGGTCCACTTCCCATCATGCGCTTCCCACGCCGTGTGCACCAGGGGTCAACCGCCCGAAATCGGATGGATTTCGCAAGTCGGGAGATTTCGGGCGGCGTTACGGCTTCGGCCAGCCGTCGACGAAGGAGAGCGTGCGGTGGTACGGCCCGTCGGGCCCGGTGCTGCGGTAGTCCTCGGTGCTGGTGCCGGTGCGGACGGTGGAGTCGCCGTCGTGGCGGCGGGCGGTGGGGCACAGGGTGTGGTCGACGGTGGAGCGTTCGGTGACGTGGCCGCCGGTGGCCGCGGTGCTCTCGCGGTGGTAGCCGAGGTCCATGGCGGTCTGCTGGTCGGTGTTGCCGGCGGCGTCGTGGGTGACGCGGTAGGTGACGTCCAGCGGTTCGCCCTCGCGCACGGTGGTGGTGCGGTGCGGGCCGCCGCCCCAGGTGGCGGTGGTGCGGGTGAGGTCGGTGCGGTTGTGCAGGGTCACGTCGTTGCCGCTGTCGCGCAGCTGCTGGGCGGAGCGGAAGGCGAGGTCGTCGCGGACCTCGGTGGTGATCCGGCCGTGCGAGGTCTGGACCCAGCCGCGGGCGAGGTCGTGCCGGCCGGCGGTGACGGTCCAGTCGCCGCTGCCGCCGCCGTGGTCGGTGAGCCGGGTGTCGACGGCGGCCTCGGGGGCGACCCGGTGGTCGGTGAGCTGCCCGGTGGTGCGGGCGGCGCCGTGGTCGACGTCGGCGAAGAGGTTGATCTGGCCGGTCCAGGTGTCGTTGTTCTGCGCCTCGCTGGCGTTCACCGCGATGCCGACGGTGTGCGGGCGGCCGTCGAGCAGCAGTCCGACGTAGGGGGTGAGGTCGAGCCGGTAGGCGGGCAGGTCGAAGGCGAAGACGCCGGGGACGGGCCGCCAGAGCAGTGGGTCCCACCCGCCGGTGTAGATGACGGGGTAGGGCCAGACCGCGCCGGCCGTCCGCCCGTCGACGGTGAGCCGCAGTTCGCGGAACGGGCCCTTGCCGCAGGAGCCGAGGCCGGGGTTGGCGCTGACGAAGGCGTCGGGTGCGGAGGCGTAGGCGAACTCCTCGCAGGCGCCGCCGCCCCGGGTGTAGACCTCGGCGGTGAGGCGTTCGAGGTTCTGCGGGAAGGTGAGCTCGCGGGTGGCGGCGGGGGCGGCCTGGGTGAGCGCGAACGGCCCGGTGGTGAGCAGGCGGTCGGCGGCGTGGGCGGCGGGCCGGCGGTCGTTCGCGGTGTAGAAGGTGACACTGGCGCTGATGGTGAAGACGCCGGTGTAGGTGGCGTCGGTGACGTTGGCGAGGTCGAGGGAGAACGGCTGCGGTCCGGCGGCGAACAGCGGGGCGTAGCGGGTGAGATCGCGCTCCAGCTTCCATTCGATGCCGTCCTTGGACGGCTCGGGGGTGGAGGAGAGCAGCACCTGGACGCCGCCGACGCGGGCGCTGAAGATGCGGTCGAACTGTCGCCCGGCGACCTGCCCGTGGAGGTCCAGGACCACCGCCGACCAGGGCCCGGCGCAGTCGGCGGGCGGGGTGAGGGTGGTGGTGTACGGGGTGTCGGGCGGGTTGCCGTAGCCGTTGCGGAACTGCTGGTCGTGCATCACCTCGACGGTGCAGGAGCGGGTGTCGGGGCGGGTGAGCGGCCGGGTGGCGGTGACCGGGTCGTGGTAGTCGGTGCCGAAGTCGGCGTGGGCGGGGGCGGCGGCGGTGAGGGTGCCGGCGAGGGTCAGGGCGGCGGCGCCGAGGAGGCGGGCGGCGCGGCGAAGCAGCGGGCGGACGGCCAAGGCTGGTCCCCAGGGGTCGGGCGGCCGGCGGGCGCTGCCGCGGGCCGGGTGGGCGGTCCGGGCATCCTTTCGGCGGTGGCATGCCAGCGTCAAGGATTCGCCGGGGAGGGGGACGCTTCGGGTGCCTGGCGTCGCGGGCCCGGCAAGGGCCTAGTCGACCTCCAGGGCCGCCGCCTCCTGCCGGATCAGGTCGCGCAGGGTGGCCAGCCGGGGCCGGCGGTCGTCCAGCCGCCACTGCATCTCCAGTGGCAGGGTGGCCCGGCCGTCCAGCCGGACGGTGGCCACGTCCTCGGTGAGGTGGCCGGTCATCGAGCCGGGCACCAGCGAGAACGCGCGGTTGCGGGCGAGCAGGTAGAGCCGGGAGCCGACGATCCGCGGCGGGCTGACCAGCACCGGCGGGTCGACGCCGTGGTCCGCGCACAGGCCGAGCACGTGGTCGTAGTAGCGCGGGTGCTGCTCGCGCGGCCACAGCAGCAGCGGCAGGTCGCGCAGTTCGCCGAGGCGCACGCTCGTCCGACCGGCCAGCGGGTGGTCCCGGCCGAGGGCGACCCGTACCGGCTCGTCGGCGATCCGCTCCAGTCGGTAGCCGGCCACCTCGTCGAGGAAGCGGCCGAGGCCGATGTCGGCGAGTTCGGCGGCCAGTGCGGTGGAGACCTGGCCGGTGTCGACGGCGACCTCGGCGGTGGTGAGTGCGGGCAGCTCCTGTTCGGCGCGGCTGACCACGGCGGGCAGCAGCCGGTTCACCACGCTGGGGGAGGCCACGATCCGGGCCGTCCCCAGCCGGGACTCCTCGTGCAGCCGTACCCGGGCCAGCAGCGTCTGGGCCTGCCCGAGCAGCCGGGCGCTCTCGGCGGCCATCACCTCGCCGGCCTCGGTCAGCGCCACCGAGCGGCGGCTGCGGTCGAAGAGCTCGACACCGACGGTCCGCTCCAGTCGGGCGACCTCCTGGCTGACCGTCGGCTGGGAGATGTGCAGCCGTTCGGCGGCCCGTCCGAAGTGCAGTGTCTCGGCGACGGTGAGGAAGACCTCAAGTTGACGCAAGGTGAAGCCCATGGCCCAAGCCTAAGCCAACTCATAGGCCAGAGCCTATGGAAAGCCCCAGGACTCATTCTGGATTCCGATGCGAACCGTCCATACGCTGAGCGACACGTTGCCCCACCGCAGTGGCATCTCACAGAGAGATCCGACCATGACCGGACTGCCCCCCAGCACCCCCGAAGCCGCCGGCTCCGCGCCGGCCACCCGTTCCGCGCGGGCCATCCACGTCTCCGAGGAGGTCGCGCAGGCCGTGGCCGACGGCCGGCCCGTGGTCGCGCTGGAGTCGACCATCTTCACCCACGGCCTGCCGCGCCCCCGCAACCTGGCCGTCGCGCTGGAGGCCGAGCGGCAGCTGCGCGAGGCGGGCGTCGTCCCGGCGACCATCGGCGTGCACGCGGGCGTACCCACGGTCGGTCTGAGCACCGAGCAGATCACCGAACTGTCCGCGACGGACGGCCTGGACAAGGTGAGCCTGCGCGACCTGCCGGTGGTCGCCGCGCTCGGCCGCCACGGCGGCACCACCGTCGCCGCCACCGCCTTCCTCGCCCACCGGGCGGGCATCCGGGTGTTCTCCACCGGCGGCCTCGGCGGCGTCCACTTCGGCGCCTCCGAGAGCTTCGACGAGTCGGCCGACATGACCACCCTGGCCGCCACGCCGGTCACCGTGATCAGCGCGGGCGTGAAGTCGATCCTCGACATCCGGGCCACCCTGGAGCGCTTCGAGACCTTCAACATCCCGGTCATCGGCTACCGCACCCGCAAGTACCCCGGCTTCTACGTCACCGACTCCGGCCACGAGATCAACTTCAGCGTCGAGTCGCCCGAGGAGGCCGCGCGGCTCATCGAGGCCCGCGACCGCCTCGCCCTGCCGCAGGCCGTCCTGATCGCCAACCCGGTGGACCCCGCCAAGCAGCTGCCGCCGGAGGAGCTCGACGGCATCCTGGAGCGCGCCTGGGCCGAGGCCGAGCGCCAGGGCGTCACCGGCAACGCCTCCACGCCGTTCCTGCTCGACCACATCCAGCGCGACACCCACGGCCGCAGCCTGGAGGTCAACGTCGAGGTCTACCGGGGCAACGTCCGGCTCGGCGGCCAGATCGCGACCGCGCTGGCGGCCGCCGCCCGCAGCGGGGCCTGACCCGTGCTGGGGGTGCTCGGCGACCTCGTCGAGGACATCGTCGTCTGGGTCGACGGCCCGCTGCGGCACGGCACCGACTCCAGCGCCCAGGTCTTCCGGCGGCGCGGCGGCAGCGCGGCGAACGTCGCGAGCTTCGCCGCCGGTCAGTACCCGGCCCGGTTCATCGGCTGCGTCGGCGCCGACCCGGTCGGGGACGGCATCGTCGCCGAACTGACCGGGCACGGCGTGGACGTACGGGTCGCCCGGCGCGGCCAGACCGGCAGCATCGTGGTCCTGATCGACCAGGCCGGCGAACGGACCATGCTGCCCGACCGCGGCGCGGCCAAGCTGCTGGACCGGGTGCCGGACGAGTGGCTGGCCGGCCTGACCCACCTGCACGTGCCCGCCTACTCCTTCGACGGCGACCCGGTCGGCCGCTCCGCGGTGGACGCGCTGGTGCGGGTCCGGCGGGCGGGCGGCACCACCTCGGTGGACGCCTCCTCGACCGGCATGCTGGAGCAGTACGGGCGGGAGCGCTTCCTCGCCCTGCTGGCCGAGTTGGCGCCGACCTTCGTGTTCGCCAACCGGTCCGAGGCGGAGTACCTGGGCCTGCTGGTGGGCGGGCTGCCGGGGCCGGAGCGGGCCCGGCTGGCGGCCACCACCGTGGTCACCAAGGCCGGCGCCCAGGCGACCACCGTCGACGTGCCCGGGGACGCGCCGTTCACGGTGCCCGTGCCGCCGGTGAGCGAGGTGCGCGACCTCACTGGCGCTGGGGACGCCTTCGCGGCGGGATTCCTGGCCGGCTTCCTGGAGACCGGCGACCTGCACCTGGCCGCCGGCCTCGGGCACCGCAGCGCGGCCCGGGTGCTGGCCACGCCGGGGGCCTCGTTCGCGGAGCGATGACCTCGTTCGCGGAGCGGTGACCTCGGGGGCGGCGTCGGGCGGGCTCGGGGCGGCGTTGAGGCTGCGTCGGGGCGGGCTCGGGGCGGCGTTGAGGCTGCGTCGGGGTGGGCTCGGGGCGGCGTCGAGCTGACCGTGTGGTGGGCGGCCCCGTGCGTGGGGGCCGCCCGCCGGGGTGCGCGGTGGCTCGCTCAGCGCAGTGCGTCCTTGCGGAGGAAACGTTTCAGCCGCTGCCAGGGCCAGGTGTTGATCACGTCCTCGGCGGTGAGCCAGCCGCGCTGCGCCGTACCGATGCCGAAGCGCGGGTAGGCGAGCTGCCCGGTCGCGTGGGCGTCGCTGTCGATCGCGAAGCGGACGCCGTGCCGCTTCGCCCGCAAGACGTCCTCGTCGCGCAGGTCGAGCCGCTGCGGGGAACTGTTGATCTCGATCGCGGTGCCGGTGCGCGCGGCGGCCGCGAACACCGCGTCCAGGTCGACGTCGATCGGGCCGCGGCGGCCGATCCTCCGGGTGGTGAGGTGGCCGATGACGTGCACGTGCGGATTCTCGCAGGCGCGGATCAGACGGCGGGTCTGGGCGGCCCGGTCGGCGGTGAAGTGCGAGTGCACGGAGGCCACGCAGACGTCGAAGCCGGCCAGGAACCCGGGCGGCCAGTCCACCCCGCCGTCCGGGCCGATGTTCAGCTCGGTGCCGTGCAGGAGGCGCAGCTTCCGGTGGCGGTCGGCGAGTCGGCGCAGCCGCTCGCGCTGGGCGAGCATCTTCTCGTCCGTCATCCGCTGCATCACCAGGTCCGGGGCGTGGTCGGTGACGGCGTAGTAGGAGTAGCCGCGGGCGGCCGCGGTGTCGATCATCTCTTCCAGGGTGGCCAGGCCGTCGGTCAGGTCGGTGTGCGTGTGCAGGTCGCCGCGCAGGTCCGACTCCTGGACCAGATCAGGGAGTTCACCGCGCAGGGCGGCCTCGATCTCGCCCCGGTCCTCGCGCAGCGGCGGCGCGATCCACGGCAGGCCGAGCGCCGCGTACACCTCGTCCTCGGTCGCGGACGCCACCTTGGCGCCGTCCTCTTTCTCGCCGTCCTCTCCTTCGCGGCCCTCTCCTTCGGCGGTGGTCCGGAACAGGCCGTACTCCGAGAGCTTCAGCCCGGCCCGGACGGCTATCGTGCGCAGCCTGATGTTGTGCGCTTTCGATCCGGTGAAGTAGACGAGCGCCGCGCCCCAGTCCTCCTCCGGGACGACCCGCAGGTCCACCTGCACGCCCCCGGTGGTGCGCACCGAGGTCTTGGTCGGACCGCTCGCGATCACCTCGGCCACGTACGGGAGTCCGGTGAGCGCGGCCATCAGCGGGGCGGAGTCGGCGGCGGTCGCCAGCACGTCGACGTCGCCGACCGTCTCGCGCATCCGGCGCAGCGACCCCGCGTACGCGCAGCGGGTGCAGCCGGGCACGGCGGACAGCGCGGCGACGAGCTGCTCGGCCAGTTCGGTGGCCGCGTCGAGCAGCGTGCGGCCGCCGGAGCGCCGCAGCAACTCGATGCCGTGCAGGATCTTCTCGCCGCTGCGCTCGCCGAAGCCCGCCACGCCGGACAGCCGGTCGGAGCGGACCGCCTCGGCCAGGTCGTCGACGGAGGAGATGCCCAGGTCGCGGTGGAGGGCGAGGGCGCGCTTGGGGCCGACGCCGGGTACGGCCGTCATCTCCCGGACCCCGGACGGGACTTCGGCGCGCAGGGCCTCCAGGGCGGCGATCCGCCCGGTGGCGAGGTACTCGGCGACCTTCTCGGCGGTGGACTTCCCGACGCCGGGGATCTGCTGCAAGCCCTTGACGTCCAGGCCGGCGACGTCCTCGGAGTGGCCGCCCACCGCGCGGGCGGCCTTCTCGTAGGCCCGCGCCCGGAAGGCGTCCCCGCCGGTGATGTTGATCAGGTCGGCGTACTCCTGGAGCAGCTCCCGCACCTGGTCGTTGAGCCGGGGCATGGGGCCAGTCTAGGGCGGCTCCTCGGGCTCCGGCCTGGGCGGCGGCCCTCCGGGCGGGCGAAGGGAGTTCGTGAGGCCCGGCCCGGGGCCGGCGGCGCCGCGTCGCGGGCCCGGGGCGGCGCCGCGTCGCGGGCCCGGGGCGGCGCTGCGTCGCGGGCCCAGGGCGGGCTGGGCCGGGCCGGTGGCCGGGCCTGCCCCGCCGGTCGGCGGGTGTGGCATCGGCCGACCGGCGGGGGTGGTGCCCGGTTCGCGTCCCGGAGCCGGATTGTCACCCGAACGAGTGAGGTGCAGGCTGACAGCAGGGCCTGGGAAGCGGCCCGCGCCGGTCGGCCGCGGCACTGATGACGGCCGCCGGCGATGCACGAGGGGCAGGGCGATGGCAAGCGGGAAGCTCTGGGGCTATGTCGCATCGGGGGCCAGGGCGCTCGGCGCCCTCGGCGGGCCGGGTGGCCCCGGCCGTACGGGAGGGCCCGGCGGCGCGGTGGCGGGCGAGGAGGCCGGACCGTTCAGACCGGGCGAGATGGCCGGGCCCCGGGCGCTGTCCCGGCCGGAACTTGAGCGCGTCGAGTGGACCGACCGGCAGGCCGGCTGCGAGCCGCAGGCGCGGCACGTCCAGGTGACCGAGGTGGTCCGCAGGGTGGTGCGCGGCGGCGGCCGGGCGGCGGCGGTGACGGCCCGGCTGGCGCCGGGGCTGCCGGTGGTGGTCGGGGACGCCCGGCGGCTGGAGGACGCGCTCGCCGGCCTGGTCGACCACGCGATCCGGCGCAACCCGCCCGGCGGGCGGGTGCTGGTCCGCGCCGAGGTGGCGGGCGGGCCGGGCCCGGCCGCGACGGCCCTGCGGGCGGCCGGGTTGAGCGGGGCGGCGCGACCGCGCGGGCGGGTGGAGATCCGGGTGGCCGACCGGGGGTCGTCCGAGCTGCCCGGGGCGCGGGAGTGGCTGCTCGCGGGCGCCCGCGCCGACGGGCCGGTCGGGCCCGCCGTGCACAGCCTGGTGCTGGCGGCGGGCGGGCGACTGGCGGTGGAGGCCACACCGGGCGGCGGATTGACGGTGGTGCTGCTGCTGGTGGTCGCGCACGACTGACGGACGGCCGGCGGGCAGCTCTTCGGGGCTCCATCCTTCACCGCAAAGACTTCTTCGCAAAAAACCCTTTGCAAAGATGTCTTTGCGGTTCTACGCTCCTGCCATGACCGATGAACGCGGCTGGATGCACAGCGATGACCCGCACATCGTCCTCACGGCCAAGGGCATGCGGGCGATGGCCCACCCCGTGCGCATGCAGCTGGTCGGGCTGCTGCGCAAGCACGGTCCCTCCACGGCGACCAGGCTCGCCGAGCAGCTGGGGCTCAACTCCGGGGCGACCAGCTACCACCTCCGCCAGCTCGCCGCCGCGGGCTTCGTCGAGGAGGATCCCGAGCGCGGAAACGCCCGGGAGCGGTGGTGGCGTTCGGCCCACAAGTTCACCGTCTGGACGAGTGACGACATGGCCGACGAGGAGCTCGACACGGCCGTCGGCTTCCTGCGGTCCGTCCTCACCGCCCACGCCCTGGCGGCACAGCGGTCGGTCGACGCCTTCGAGACGATGCCGCGGGAGTGGCGCAAGGCGGTCGGCCTCAGCGACGTGCTGTTGCAGCTCACCCCCGAGGAGGCCGGGCAACTGGCCGCTGATCTGTCCGCGGTGGTGCGGCGTTACCGCGCGCTGGATACGGAGGGGCCGGCCCCGGAGGGCACCGAGCGGGTCGCCGTGGTCGTCCACGTGCTGCCCGACGCGAGCGTCGGCACCGGCGCTGGTACCGATGCCGACACCGCTGCCGACAGCGATGCCAGCACCGACACCGATACCGGTGAGGCGGGGTCCCGATGACCACCGTCGTCGACGCGCCCGCGCGCAGCCTCCGGCCGCTGGTCGGGGTGCTCTCCGCCATGGCCGTCTCCATCACCGGGACGCGTGTCTCGGCCATCGCCCTGCCCTGGTTCGTCCTGGCCACCACCGGCAGCGCCACCATGACGGGCCTGGTCGCCTTCGCCGAGATGGCGCCGTACGTGCTGGTCAAGGCGCTGACCGGGCCACTGGTCGATCGGCTCGGGCCGCGGGTGGTGTCCTGGACGACGGACTTGGTGAGCGCCGTCGCGGCCGGGCTGGTCCCGTTGCTGCACGCCCTGGGGCTGCTGCCGTTCGGGGTGCTGCTGGCGATGGTCGCGGTGATCGGGGCGATGCGCGGCCCGGGGGATCTGGCCAAGTCGGTCATGGTCCCGGAGGCCGCCGACCGCGCCCGGGTGCCGATGGAGCGCGCCACCGGTCTCTCCGGCGTCACCGAACGGCTGGCTTCCACGGTCGGCCCGGCGGTCGGTGGCGGGCTGGTCGCGCTGATGGGTCCGCTGGCCGGGCTGGCGCTCAACGCCGCCACCTTCGCCCTGGGGTCCCTCGTCATCGCCTTCGCCCTGCCGCGCGGGATGGGTCGCGCGGCGGCCCCGGCACCCGCTGCCGCGCAGGCCGCAGAAGCCGAGGCCGGGATCGGGACCGGAACTGGGGCCGGAACTGGGACCGGAACTGAGGCCGGAACTGAGGCCGGATCGGCGGGTTACTGGCGGATGTTCCGCGAGGGCTTCACCTTCCTGCGCTCCGATCCGCTGCTGCTCACCGTGACGGTGCTGGTCGGCATCACCAACCTGCTCGACGCGGGGTTCCTCACGGTCCTCCTCCCGGTCTGGGCGCGGGAGTCGGGGAACGGCCCGGCCGCCATCGGCCTGACCGGCACCGCCGGGGGGATCACGGCGGTCGTCGGCAGTCTGATCGCGGCGGCCGTCGCCCACCGGCTGCCCCGCCGGACGGTGTTCTTCGCCGGCTTCCTGCTCGTCGGGGCCCCGCGCTTCCTGGTGCTCGCGTGCGGCGCGCCGCTGTGGGTGGTGCTCACGGTCTTCGCGGTCGGCGGCTTCGGTGGCGGTTTCCTCAACCCGATCCTCGGCGCGGTGCTCTTCGAGCGGGTGCCCCGCCACCTGCTCGGCCGCGTCCACGCCCTCGGCGACTCCCTCGCCTGGGCCGGTATCCCGCTCGGCGGCCTGCTGGCCGGCGCAGCGGTCAGCCTCATCGGGCTGATACCCACCCTGGTCGCGGGCGGCGCCCTCTACTTCGCCTCCACCAACCTGGCCGGGTTGCGGCCGGAGTGGCGCGAGATGGACCGCCGGCGCGGCCGGACGGGCACCGTCGACGGGGCGAAGCCCGAGCCCGAGTCTGAGCCGGGGACAGAGCCCGAGCCCGGGACAGAGCCCGAGCCCGAGCTTGCGCCCGCGTCGATCCCGGCACGCCCGTAGGCCTGTCGTGCAGGTGCGGCGAGGCGAGCGTCCGGTCGGAACCAGCCGGTCAGAACCAGTGCAGACAGTGCGGGGCGCGCTCGGCGCTGAAGAGGGCGTCGGCGAGGGCGGCCGCGCCCGGGCGGTGGGCCCGGATGTGCCCGGCCCGCACGAGCGTGCTCGGGGTGGTGCCGCCGAGGTAGACCGAGCCCAGGTCGCTCACGTCCAGGGACAGGTCGGGCTCCCGGTCCGTCGGGACGCACTCGGCCTTCCCGTCCCGGACGGTCAGCAGATAGCGGCCGTGCTCGCCGAGGAACGGGTCGTCGACGTCGAGGACGAGCTCGCCGTCCACGAACCAGCCGCGCGAGGTCAGCGCACGCGGGACGTCCAGCAGCCGCACCCAGAGCCAGTCGGTGCTGCTGCTCCTCTCGCCGGCGTTGAAGTCCACAAGCTGCCAGCGCAGCGGGTGGTCGGACGGAACGTGCTTGAACACGACCTGGGAGACCAGGTCGTGTTCGAGCGCGAACCGGGCCAGGGCCGTGGCGACGGCGTCGTCGGTGGCGATGGTCTCGTCGACCGTCAAGGTGCCGTCGGCGAGCGAGTAGCAGGCGTAGCCGTCCGGGACACCGCCGGCATCCCGGTGGACGGCGACGTAGCGCGACGCCGAGGAGACCGGGGGCCGCCCCGCGCCCAAGGCCCACCAGCGGTGCGGCCGGGACAGCGCGCCGGGCTGCGTGCGGCGGTACCGGTCGTAGACCGCTTCCAGGATCTCGCCGCACTCGGCACGCCGCAGCAGCTCGATCGAGCCGGTGTCCGGGCCGGGCGCCGGGGTGTCGGCCGGGGTGGCGGCCGTTCCGCGTGCCCGGGGGAGGGCGAAGGCGGCCCGGTGGCGCGGCACCGTCAGCCGCTGCGTGTAGGTCGCCGGTCCGTAGCCGAACCTGCGGTAGATCACGGCCTCGGAGGCCAGCAGTACGGAGAGGAACTCCCCACGGGCCCGAAACCCGGCGAGCTGGCGCCGCATCATCGCGGTGAGCACGCCCTGGCGCCGGTGCGAGGGCAGGACGCCGACGCCGGTCACCCCGCTGGTGGGGACGATGACCTCGCCGGGCAGGGTGAGCTCGAAGGTGTACGCGCCGGCGGTGCCGACGGGCCGCCCGTCCGCCGTCACGGCGAGCAGGTTGCGGTCCATCTCGGTCGCCGACCACCAGAGCCCGCCGCCGTCGGTCGGGGTTTCCGGGAAGAGCCCGAACGCGGCATGGAGCGTGTCGACGTAGACGTCGAGGTCCTGATCGGTTGTCGGACGGATCTCCATTGCTGCCGCTTCCTCCCCTGGATGACGACGGCACCACGGCTCGTGTGCCTCGCCACAGTGCAGCGTTGACCCGTGGCCCGGTCAAGCGAATTACGCTCCGGCCCCGGAGCTGTGCCCCGGGTCGTTCGGGTTCTCGGCCGGACTGTTTCCAGGGCGGCTCCTGGGGCCTTCCGCGGGCCGCTCGTCCTCCGGTGGTGCCCCGACGCCCTCCAGGGTTTCGCGGACGCTGCCCGGCATCGCCGGGTGGCGGCCGATCACGATCACCCCGACCACGATGGCCAGCAGTCCGGCGGACTGCCAGGCCAGCGCACCCGGCGTCACCCGCAGCCGGTCGCCGAGGAAGCCGACCGCGCAGGCGATCCCGGACAGCGGTTGGGCGGCGGTCAGTGCCGGCAGGGACATCCGCAGCGGCGCGGCCTCGAAGGCGCTCTGCACCAGCAGCAGCCCGACCACGCCCGCCGCCACCACCGCGTACGGCTGCCAGCTGCGCAGCACCGCGTCCAGTCCGCTGTGGTCGAGGCGCTGGGTCGTGGTGCGGGTCAGCGCGTCCTGGAGGCCGTAGAGCAGGCCGGCGGCGAGGGCCAGCAGGGTGGCCTCCTCGAACAGCGGCAGCCGCCGGGCCAGCGAGACCAGCAGCAGGGTCAGCCCGACCACCGTGCCGACCACCAGCCAGTGCCGCAGTTCCCCGGCGGGCGCACCGCCACCGGTGGGCCGGCCGGCCACGATGAACGCCGTCACCCCGAGGCCGAGCAGCAGCACTCCGACCCAGCCCGAGCGGCCGAGGGTCTGGCGGGTCAGCACCCGGGAGAGCGCCATGGCGAACAGCAGGTTGGTCGCGAGCAGCGGTTCGACGAGCGAGACTTCGCCCTGGTTGAGGGCGAGCGCGGACAGGATCAGTCCGCACACCATGAACCCGGTGCCGAGCAGCCACTCGGGCATCCGCATCAGGTCCAGGAGCAGCCGCCAGTGCAGCAGGTCGGCACGGGGCGCCCGCTGCGCCGCGTGCTGCTGGAGGACGAAGCCGAGGCCCAGGCAGCAGGCGGCGCCGAGGGCGAGGAGGAAGACCGCCACGGAGGGACCACCCGGTTGTCACTGCCCGCGCCGCGCCGGCGGGTCCGGGTTCGGTCGGCGGTCGCGGCGCGCTTTCGTCAGCGTACCGCCGGGTCGGCGGCGGGGCCCGGTCGGCGGCGAGGAGCAGGCGGGGAGCAGGCGGGGAGCAGGCGGGGAGCAGGCAGGGAGCAGGCGGGGCCGGGAGCTCCGGGGCGGGGGAGCTGGTTCCGGGGGCCGGGCCCGCAGCCCCGGGCCGGGCCCGCTTGCCGCCATGGGTCGGACGGGCGCACGCTGGTGTGAGCGGCCGCCACGGCTCACCGTCCGTGCCGGTCCGGACAGGCGCGAGGGGGCCGCTGCCAGGAGGTGTGGCATGCACAACCAGTGGGACGTGGAGCTGAGCTTCGAGGAAGACGGAGTGCACACGGCGTGCGAGGCCAGGCTGACCGGTGCGCGGGCGCCGGGCCTGCGCGCCCACGGGGAGTCGATGAAGAGCACGGACGACCGCCCGCTCGCCAGGATCGGTGAGGAGGTCGCGGCCTCCCGCGCCCTGGAGGAGCTGTCCCGCAAGCTGCGGGCGCAGGCCACCGGGGAGATCGACGACGAAGGACACCGCCCGGGGTACCTGATCTACTGATCCCCGTCGCCGCCGCCGCGCTTGCGCGGGGCGGCTCGGGGCCGCGCGGGCGTCAGGACCAGGGGTTGGCCGGCTGGTCGTTGATCGCCGTCCAGAACCGGGTGCCCGCCGGGAGGGTGCCGGCCGCCCAGAGCGACCAGCCCTGCCCGTCGTGGAACTCGGCCATTCGCCAGTCGGCGCCGAAGGAGTCCTCGCAGAGCCCGTCGGCGTCGTCCCGGCTGGTCAGGTCGGACCCGGCCGTCGGGGCCGTCGCGGCGACCTCCCCGCCCGCCCAGCTGTGGAAGCCGGCGGTGGGGATCCCGGTGGGGGCCGGGCGGCCGTCCTGGTGGAGGCAGAGCACCGGCAGTTCGGTGTCGGCGGAGGTGTCCCCGAGGTAGGGGTTGCTGGCGCCGTCGGTGCCGACGTGCACCACACCGGCGCGCTGTTCCAGGGCGGTCCAGGTCAGCCCCGGGTGTTCGCCCGCCGAGGCGGCGACGGCCGGCCCGTCGCGGTCCACGGCGAACGCGCTGCCCGGGGTGGCGGCCAGCGCGGTGAGCGCGAGCACCGCTGCGGGGGCGAGGCGTCGGACGAACGTGGGCATGGCTGCTCCAGGGAGTGGTGGGCCGACGTGGCGACGCCAGTCTGCCAGCGCCAAGTCGAGTGCGGTACAAGGGATTTGGCGACACTGGCGAGTTCGGGCCAATCCGTCGCCGGCGGCTTGCGCGCAGCGGCCGGGCCGGTTCGGCGCGGGCGTGGCGTCCGTGCCGTCCGAACGGTCCCGCCGTCAGCCGCGGGAGGCGGCGAGGAATCCGGTCAGCCGGGCGTTGACCTCCGCCGCGCCCGCCATGGGCAGGTGGTGGTGCGAGAGGCCCGGCAGGACGGCGACCGTCGCCTCGGGCAGGGCGCGGCGGGCGGCCTCGGCGACCCGGGGGGCGTGGTGGGTGCGGCTGTGTTCGGCGAACAGGGCGAGGGTCGGGGCGGTGAGGGAGCGCAGCCGGTCGAGGCCGGGGCGGGGGCCGGTGATGACGCGGGTGGCGGGGAAGTCGGCGTATCCGAGGGCGTAGACCTCGCGCCAGCCGGGGTCCGGGCGAGGGCCGTCGCCGGTCTCCCAGTCGAGGTAGGAGCGGGCCCGGGCGGCGGTGCGGCGGGGGAGGAAGAGCGGCAGGGCGTGCAGCAGGTAGTCGGGGCGGAAGCCGGCGAAGCACTGGGTGGGATCGAGGAGGGCGAGCCGGCCGACCCGGGCGGGCGCGTGCAGGGCGTACTCCAGGGCGATCCAGCCGCCGTAGGAGTGGCCGCAGAAGTCGGCCCGGGGGAGGCCGAGTCGGTCGAGGACGGTGTCCAGCCAGCCGAGCAGCCCGGGGACGCCGGCGAGTGGGGCGCCGTCGTGGACGCTGCGGCCCGGGTCGCCGATGAGGTCGGGGGCGAGGACGCGGTGCCCGGCGGCCGTCCACGCGGCGACGTTGGCGAACCACATGGTGGAGGTGGCGCCGCCGCCGTGCAGCAGGACGAGGGGGCGGCCGTCGGGCGGGCCGCAGGCGTTGATCCGGGTGGTGCCGTGGGCTGTTCGGACGGTGAGGTGCTCGACCGGGACGGGCCAGCGGGCCAGCAGCGCGTCGTAGGCGGTGAGGAAGGCGGCGGTGCGGGTGGGGGAGGGCGTGGTGCGGGCGGACATGATGGGCCTCCGCGGGGGTGTAAGGAGGCACCCGACCGGTCTGCGGGCGCTGATCCGTCTGTTGGACGCCTCCCGGGCCGGCCGGGCGGTGCCCCCGGGCCGGCTCGGGAAGGCGTTGCGGTTGGACTCGGCGGGCACCACCGGTCTGGTGGAGCGACCGGCGGGGCGTCAGAACCAGGTCTCGCCGTAGTGCGGCCCGGGGTGGTCCTCGCGAAGCAGGCAGATGTTGGGGTCGCGCGGCGGCTCCGGCCCCTCGTGCGGGCCGACGGCCGGGCAGCGCGGCCCGACCTCGACCAGGTACTCGGGCCAGGACGCCCAGTGCAGGTCGAAGCCGACGCCCTGGACCAGCGCGGAATGGGTGCCGCCGTGCCCGCCGGCGAGGTCGCAGCGCAGGCGCGGATCGATCAGGAAGGCGCCGCGCGGAACGGTGTTGTAGTGGTCCACGTCCGTCTGCGGCAGCGTGACGACGGACGGACAGTGGTGGAACTCTGCGGAACGAAGGTCCGGTTGGCTCATGGCCGCCAGCATTCCACCGGGAGCCCGGCGAGGGCCCCGGTTCCCCGCTTTTGTACGGCTCGCGGGTGACAACTGTCGTGCCGTGTACGGGTGGCCGTCACCTCTCCGGAAGGCTCCGGCTACGCGGCGAGGGACCAGCTGATCACCGACAGGGTCGCCATCGACGCCAGGGTCGACCAGAGCACCGAGTCCCGGGCGAGCCCGGTGCCCTGCCCGTACTCGCGGGCGTAGACGTAGACGTTCTGCGCGGTGGGCAGGGCGGAGAAGAGCACCACGGTGAGGAGTTGGTGCGCAGGGAGGTGGAGCAGCGGGCCGGCCACCGCGAAGGCGACCAGCGGTTGTATCAGGGTCTTGACCGCGACGGTCAGCCCGACCTCGGCGTGGCGCGAACGGCCGGTGGCCGGCGGGCGGTTGTGCAGCGACATGCCGAGGGCGACCAGGGCGGTCGGCACGCCGGCGCCGCCGAGCAGCTCGCAGGAACGGTTCAGCTCGGCGGGCAGGTGCAGCCCGCCGGCGGAGGCGGCGGCGCCGAGCGCGGTGGCCAACAGGATGGGGTTGCGCAGCGGCAGGGTGAGCAGGGCCCGGCGGCCGGCCGCGCCGCCGTCGAGGACGGCCAGCACCGCGGGCGTGACCACCAGGATCTGGAACAGCACCACCGGCGCGACGAAGGAGGCGTCGCCGAGGAGCTGCATCGCCACCGGGATGCCGAGGTTGGCCGAGTTGACGTACCCGCAGGCCATCGCGCCGATCGCCAACTCGCCGGTCTTGCGCCGGAACAGCAGGCGCCCGGCGAGCAGCCCGAGGCCGATCGAGACGACGGTGCCGGCGGTGAAGGCGAGCATCGAGGGGTTGGCGAAGTGGTCCAGCGGGGTGCGGGCGATCATCAGGAACAGCGAGGCCGGCATCGCCACGTGGAAGACGAACCGGTTGAGCACCGGCTCCGCGTGCGGCCCGAGCAGCCCGGTCCGGCCGACCAGGTAGCCGATCCCGGTCAGCGCCCAGATCGGGGCGAATCCGGACAGCAGGGGGTGCAGGGATGGCATGGTTCCTCGGATCGCTCGGACAGTCTGCCGGGTGGGCCGGGGGTCTCCCGCCCCGGGGCAGTAAACCAGTGAGCGTGAACGGGCAGACCACGGGCCTACGATGAGCCGATGGAGCCCGAGAACGCGCCGACGGAACCCGAGTACCTGAGCCTGGCCGAGGTGGAGGCGATCGCCCGCCGCGCGCACGAGGGGCAGGTCGACAAGAACGGCCACCCGTACGGCGAGCACATCGCGGCGGTCGCGCACGGGACGGCCGCGCGCGGTGGCAGCGACGCCCAGATCGCGGCGGGTTGGCTGCACGACACCGTCGAGGACGACCGGCTGAGCCGGGAGTGGCTGGCGGGGGCCGCGCTGCCGGGGGCCACCAAGACGATCGTGGACGCGCTCACCCGCCGCCCCGACGAGCCGGTCGAGGCGTACACCGCGCGGGTCCTGGCCACGCCGGGCGCGCTGCTGGTCAAGCGGGCCGACCTCGCCCACAACTCGGACCCGGCCCGGCTGGCCGCGCTGGACGCCGCCACCGCCGAGCGGTTGGCCGCCAAGTACGCGCGGATGCGGGAACTGCTCGGGCTCACCGGCGAGCTCTGAGCGGCGAGCCGGGGCGCGGGCTGGGCGAACGGCGGGAGGCGCCGCGCGACCTGCGAGAGGTGTGCGCGAACCACGAGAGGGCCCGGGCCACGCGGATCGCGCGGGCCCGGGCCCTCTGGGGTCACCCCGGTGATCCCTGTCCGACCCCCGGGGTGAGGGGGGAGTGGTCAGGATGCGGGTGGAGTCCGGTGAGCCGAGGTGGTCGGCTTAGTACCAGTGGTTGGCCTGCCAGAAGTTCCAGGCGGCGTTCGGGCTGCCGTAGCGGGTGTTCATGTAGTCCAGCGCCCACTTGATCTGGGTGGTCGCGTTGGTCTTCCAGTCGGAGCCGTGCGTCGCCATCTTGGAGCCCGGCAGCGCCTGGGCCAGGCCGTACGCGCCCGAGCTGGCGTTGGTCGCGGTCACGTTCCAGCTGGACTCGTGGGCGATGATCTGGCTGAAGGAGGCCAGCTGGTTCGCCGGGACGATCTGGGCGGCCACGGCCTGCGGGGACAGGGTGGCGGCGTTCGCGGTGGCGGGCAGCACACCCGCGCCCAGGGCGGTCAGACCGGCGGCGCCGGCGAGGATCGCGGCGGAAGTGCGCATACGGAGCTTGAAAGTGGGCATCTAGAACAGGACCTCAATCAGGTTGGGCCGGGTCACGCCCCGCCTTGGACCACGGCCGGACAGGGGCCGAAACGATCGTGGGGCGTGACCTGGCAGTAAGTCGCTACCGGCGGGACAGGTGCCGGTGCGGCTGACGACTGAGCCATTGTTGGCATGCCGGATCGGGCGCCGCCAAGACCCCCTTGTTACGACCCCCGGTCGTACGGGGGGCGGCCGCCGTGGATTCGAAGGGCCGGCTGCGCGGGGCGCGCCGACCGGTCGTGACCTGTGCGAACACCCCGTCGGCAGGCTGTGGCGCGGGTGCCCGGAAGCTGCCACTATCGCCCGTCGTGGACCGCATTCCGGTGTGAGCGCACTCACCGTTTGGGCCGCTGCGGCCGTCACCCGCCGGTCTGCGGCCGGCACGTTGGGTACAGACGATCTCGCCCCCGTTGAGACCGGCGCCACACCCGCTGGGGCCCGGGGGAGACCGTCGGGCTGCGGCGGAGATCGACGGCCCCCACCAGGGGTTCAGCGGCGGTCGCCGACGTTCAGCGGAGATCGCCGAGGCGGCGGTGACGCAGTGCCCGCGCCGCGAGGCGGTCCGGCTCCGGCAGCGCCGCCAGCCCGCCGAGCGCGGCACCGACCGCCCGTCCGAGCCGTGCGCAGAACGCCTCCGGCTCGTCCGCCGCGTCCGGCCGCTCCTCGACCACCTCGTCCACCAGCCCGACCTCCGCCAGGTGGCCCGCGCCGATGCCCTGGGAGCGGGCCAGCTCGGCGGCGTGCCCGCCGTCCCGGTGGACGATCGCGGACGCGCCCTCCGGCGGCAGTGGCGCCAGCCAGGCGTGCCCGGCGGCGAGCACCCGGTCGGCCGGGAGCAGCGCCAGCGCGCCGCCGCCCGAGCCCTGGCCGAGCAGCACAGCCAGGACGGGCGTGCGCAGCGCCAGCAGGGTGGTCAGGCAGTGCGCGATCTCGACCGCGATCCCGTCCAGCTCGGCCTGCGCGGACAGTTCGGCCCCGGCCGTGTCCACGACCGTGACCAGTGGCAGCCCCAGCTGCTCCGCGACCCGCGCGGTGCGCCGGACGGCCCGCAGGTCGGCGGCGGTGAACGGGCGCTCGTGCTCCGGGGTCTGCCGCTGCTGGCCGACCACCAGCACCGGCCGACCCCCGAGGACGGCGAGGGCGCGGACCAGCGCGCCGTCCCGCCCGCCGGGGGCGTCCAGCAGCACCAGTTCCTCGGCGGTGTGGCGCAGCAGCTCGCGGGTGCCCGGGCGGTCGGGGCGACGGGTGCGGCGCACGGAATCCCAGGCGTCGGGGCGTTCGGCGGTCTCGTCGGCGGTTTTGTCGGGGGTGTGGTCGGGGGTGTGGTCGGGGGTGTGGTCGGGGCCGGGGCCGGGAGCGCCGGTGCCGCCGGCGTCGGCGCTGCCCGGGGCGGGCGCGGTGGTGGCGAGCACGGCGAGCGTGCGGCGGACCAGCTCGCGCAGCTCCTGCGGCGGCACGACGGCGTCCACCAGGCCGCGCCCGGCGAGCGTCTCCGCCCGCTGCACGTCCGGGGGCAGTTCCACGCCGCGCAGCTCCTCGTACACGCGCGGGCCGAGGAAGCCGAGCCGGGCGCCCGGCTCGGCGAACACCAGCTGGCCGAGCGTGCCCCAGGAGGCGAAGACCCCGCCCATGGTCGGGTTCCGTAGATAGGTGAGATAGGGGAGACCGGCCGCGCGGTGCGCCTGGACAGCGGCGGTGATCCGCAGCATGCACAGGAAGGCCGCCGACCCCTCCTGCATGCGCGTCCCGCCGGAGACGGGCAGGGCGAGCAGCGGCAGCCGCTCGGCGGTGGCGCGCTCGACGGCGCGGGTGATCCGCTCGGCGGTGGCGACGCCGATCGAGCCGCCGAGGAAGCCGAACTCGGAGGCGACCAGCGCCACCGGTCGCCCGCCGACCAGGCCGGCACCGGTGAGGACGGCCTCGTCGAGACCGGTGCGTGCGCGGGCCCGGTCGAGTGAGGCGCGGTAGCCGGGGTCGGCGGGCGGGCCTGCGGGCGGGTCGGTCGGCGGGTCGTCCCAGCCCTGGAAGGCGCCCGGGTCGACCAGCAGTCCGATCAGCTGCCGCGCGGTCAGCGGCGCGCCCGTGCCCGTTCCCGCACTCGGGCTCGGGTGCGCTCCCGCGCCCGTTCCCGTGCCCGTTGTCCCCGTGTTCATGCCCACCCCGTCAGCGGTCGTTCCGGCCCGACATGATCCGTCACTCTATGCGGCGCGACTGGAGCGGGGAGCGAACGTGAGGAAGCTGTGAGGAGGCCGACAGCGGTCAGGTCGCTAGTTCGACGGCGGTCGACCCATGGGGTGTCCGGGCGGTTCGTGGACGGCTCCGGCGGGGCTCGGGCCGGGGTCGGGATACGGCTCAAGTCGCTGGTCAGGCAAGTGAGTTACCCGTCGGTTAATAGTTTGTCGCAGGGCTTCCGGAGTTGTCGGTGGCTGGTCACACTGGTGGACATGACCCGCACTCTACGCGCGTGGAAGACCCGCGCTGCCGCCGTCACCGCCGTCGCCCTGATGACCCTCGCGCCCGTCGCCGTCGCCACCGAGGCGCACGCCGACGTGAGCGGCACGGTGTGTCTGTCCACCCTCCCGCCCGAGGCGACCGACACCCTCAACCTGATCGCCACCGACGGGCCGTTCCCGTACTCCCAGGACGGCGTCGTGTTCCAGAACAGGGAGCACGTCCTGCCCGGCCAGTCCTACGGCTACTACCACGAGTACACCGTCATCACGCCCGGTGCCCCGACCCGCGGCACCCGCCGGATCATCACCGGCCAGGCGACCCAGGAGGACTACTACACCGGTGACCACTACGTCACGTTCTCGCTGATCGACCAGGGCTGCTGACACGCGCCCCACGCCCCTCCCGGCCCCGGCGCACGTCTCCGCCGGGGCCGCCGGGCCCGCAGGAACGCCAGGGGCGACCCCCGCCCCGGCGGCCCGCCGCGACCGGCCTCAGAGCTCGGACGGCCCCCAGGCGTCCACCACCAGCTCGTCCCCGACCCGCAGCGTGCCGGGCCGCAGCACAGCGAACTTGCTGCCGAACGCGACCCCGCCGCCCGCCGCCCGGCGGTAGCCGGCCAGCGTCCGCAGCGGCTCCGGACCGGCCTTGGCGCCCGTCGACTGGTCGACCAGCGTCACCGAGCAGCGGATCGCGAGCTTGGCGTAGGCCAGCTCGGCGCCGCCCACGGTGATCCGGCGGGTCAGGTCCTCGGTGTGCGGTTCGTCCCAGCCGTCCACCACCACGTTCGGGCGGAACCGGTCCACCGACATGGGGAGTTCGCCGCTCAGCGCGTTGAAGCGCTCCAGCGACGCACGGGACAGCAGGTGCACCGCGCAGCTGTCGGCGTAGCCGGACGTGCCCGGTACCAGCCCGTCGGACACCCGGTCGTGCTCCGGCGGCACCCGGACCAGCCGGCTGCGGACACCCAGCACCCCGGACAGCCAGCCGGCCACCTCCTCGCCCTGGTCGATCCCGAAGAACGGGGCGCCGAACAGCTGCACCGCCCGGCGCGGACCCTCGGTGTCCACGGTGACGGTCACCGGCTCCACGCCCGGGGCGTCGAGCGTCAGCCGGCGGCCGTCCTCCCCGACCGTCGGGCGGACCGTGGCCAGGAGGCGGTCCCGGCGCTGGGAACGGAACACCCCGTCCTCGTCCACCACCATGAACGCCCGGTCGTGGGCCAGCCCCGCCGGAGTCAGCTCCGCGCGCGCCACCTCGACCCCGGCACACCCCTTCACCGGGTAGTACCGCAACTCCACCACTTCGGCCATGGCCGCCCCCTCGACTCACCGCAGCCCCTCGCGGGCCGCCGCGGACCCCGTGCGGAATCAACGCCTCCGTAGGGTAGTTGACCGCCCCCCGACCGCCGCCCGACCGCCCGCCCCCGGGATTGCTAGGGTCGGGACATGGCACCGAGCAGCGCGAACCCCCCGGGACGGCTCCGGCGCGACGCCCAGCGCAACCGCGATCTGCTGCTCGCCGCCGCCCGCGGCATGTTCTCCCGGCACGGCCTCGACGTCCCGCTGGACCAGATCGCCAAGGAGGCCGGCGTCGGCAACGCCACCCTCTACCGCCACTTCCCGACCCGTGAGGCGCTGATCGGCGAGGTGTTCGCCGACGCCGCCGTCGGCCTGGCCGGGGCCGGTGAGGAAGCCCTCGCCGCCGCGGACGCCTGGACCGCCCTCGAACGCTACTTCGAGCGCATCTTCGAACTCGTCGCCGCGGACCGGGGCATCAACGACCTCGTCACCCAGGCCATCCCCACCATCCCCGGCATGATCGAGATCAGCCGCCGGAACGCCGCCACCGTCGGCGCCCTCATCGCCCGCGCCCAGGACCAGGGCACCATGCGGCGCGACGTGGTCGCCATGGACCTGCTCTTCCTGCTCGGCCCGCTCTGCCGCGCCCTGCCCGCCACCACCGACCTGCGCCCCGACCTCTGGCGCCGCTACCTCGCCCTGCTCCTCGACGGCTTCCGCGCCCAGGCCATCCACCCGCTGCCCGTCCCCCCGATCGGCGAGGAACACCTCGACCGGATGTTCGCCGACCTCTGGGAAGCCGAACCACCCGGGGCGTAGGCGAGCTGCTTCACGCCGTAGCGGCCCCGGAGCATCAGGGACACGTACGGAACGCCCGCGCGCGCGTCAGAGGCGTGTCAACGGGCGCCGGAGGTACGGTGCCGGCCCGCTTTGCTGGAGGACGACAGCACGGCACGGCGGTACGGACCGAGAGGCGGGGCGAACCATGGCGGACAGCGAGATATCCGGCGCGGACGAGGCAGCGGAGCGGGCCGACCGCGCGGGCCGGATCGTCGTCGGCGTCAGCGGCTCGCTCGGCAGCCTCGCCGCCCTCCACCACGCCGTCGCCGAAGCCCACCGCACCGACGCCGAGGTCCTCGCCCTCCTCTGCTGGACCTCACCCGGCGAAGAGATCGGCTACCGCCGCACACCCTGCCCGGCCGCCATCACCGCAGGCCGCGACGCCGCCGTCGCCCGGCTCCGGCAAGCCCTCGACGAGGCCTTCGCCGGCCGCTACGCCGGAGTCCGGCTGCGCTGCCAGGCCGTCCGCGGCGACACCGGACACACCCTGGTCCGCTTCGCCGACCACCCCGACGACCTGCTCGTCCTCGGCGCCGGCAGCAGCCGCGGCTGCCTCTCCCGCGCGTTGCGCCCCTCCGTCGCCGCCTACTGCGTCCGGCACGCGAGCTGCCCCGTCCTGGCCGTCCCCCGGCCGCCGCTGCAGCGCGACCTGGAGGCCATGGAACGCGGCCACGGCCTGCGCTCCCTCGTCGGGGGGCGGTAGGCCGCGCCCGCCCGCGGCGCCGCCCACCTACGACAGCTCGCCCACCTACGACAGCCCGGCCGCCTCGGCGAGGACGGCGGCGGTCCGGCGGCCGGCGCGCAGCACGGTTTCGGTGGTGGTGGGGAGGCAGCGGTCGGCGCCGGCGTCGTACACGGTCATGACGACGCCCGCGTGGTCGGTGGCGGGTTCGAGAACCCGTACCGCCGACCTCTGCTTTGCCAGAGCAGCGCTCAGTTGCCGGGTGTGCTCGATGTCCAGCACCCCGTCCTCCGTGCCGTGGACCAGCCAGAGCGGGACGGGGGAGGGCTGCTCGGCCAGCAGGTCGAGGGGGGCGTCCCCGGTGGTGATCGCCGGGCGGGCGTAGCTGGAGGCGATGCCGACGGCGGCGATGGGACGCTGCTCGGCGGGGGTGCCCGGGTGAGTGGCCACGGCTATGGCCTCCCGGCCGCCCAGCGACCAGCCGGCCAGGACCAGGCGGTCCGGGTCCCCGCCGTACGCGGCGGCGGTGCGGCGGGCGTGGGCGAGCGAGGCGAGCAGTTCGGCGCGGCCGCCGTCCGGCAGGTCGGAGCGCCAGTCCGGGACGAGCACCAGCAGGCCGAGCCCGGCGGCCTCCCGGGCGAGCGGCCGCAGCACGTCGCGCTCGTCAGGGCCCCGGCCGTGCCACAGCAGTACGACGGGCGCGGGCCCGACGGTGCCGGCGGGCGGGCGGTGCACGTCCATCAGCCGCCCGTCGGCGTACGGGATGGCCTCGGGTTGAGCGCTCGTCATGCGGGGTTCGCCTCCGGTTCGGTGCCTGATCACGGAGCTGGTACTGTACTTCTCGTCGCGAGGGAGATGATTCCTCGTCAGGCGTCAGTGGTGCTACCAGAGCACGTCCTACTTTCAGTAGGAAGAGTCCGTGCGATCCGGGCCTGGCGCTCCAATTGTCGGACGGGGTCCGGTGCCTTTCAAAGGGTGCCGGGCCTTGTTTGCTTTTGGGGTGCGGGTTGGCGGGGGTTCGGTGTGTGGCTGTGGGGCTGGTATTGTTCTGGGTGTCGCGAGGGAGATGATTCCTCGTCAGGCGTCAGTGGTGCTACCAGAGCACGTCCTACTTTCAGTAGGAAGAGTCCGTGCGATCCGGGCCTGGCGCTCCAATTGTCGGATGAGGTCCGGTGCCTTTCAAAGGGTGCCGGGCCTTGTTTGCTTTTGGGGTGCGGGTTGGCGGGGGTTCGGTGTGTGGCTGTGGGGCTGGTATTGTTCTGGGTGTCGCGAGGGAGATGATTCCTCGTCAGGCGTCAGTGGTGCTACCAGAGCACGTCCTACTTTCAGTAGGAAGAGTCCGTGCGATCCGGGCCTGGCGCTCCAATTGTCGGACGGGGTCCGGTGCCTTTCAAAGGGTGCCGGGCCTTGTTTGCTTTTGGGGTGCGGGTTGGCGGGGGTTCGGTGTGTGGCTGTGGGGCTGGTATTGTTCTGGGTGTCGCGAGGGAGATGATTCCTCGTCAGGCGTCAGTGGTGCTACCAGAGCACGTCCTACTTTCAGTAGGAAGAGTCCGTGCGACCCGGGCCTGGCGCTCCAATAGTCGGACGAGGTCCGGTGCCTTTCAAAAGGCGCCGGGCCTCATTCGCTTTTTCGGGCTGTTTCGGTGCGCGGTCAGGACTTGGTGGGGCGGGCGAGTTCCGCCGGGGATTCAGGACGGCTGGCGGTCGGAGCCGAGTTCGCGGGAGATCCGCAATCCGGCCTGGGCGACGACGGGGCCGAGGGCGCGGACGCGGGCGGCGGTCATGCGGGAGGTCAGGCCGGAGACCGACAGGGCGGCGGTGACCTCGCCGGCGTGGTCGAAGATCGGTGCGGCGACGCAGCGGACCTCGGGTTCGTTCTCGCGGTCGTCGATGGAGTAGCCGCGGGCGCGGATCCGGGCGAGGTCGGCGCGCAGCCGGGTCTCGTCGGAGATGGTCCAGGCGGTGACCGGGCGCAGGCCCGCGGCGACGACCTCGGTGACGGCCTCGTCGGGCAGCCAGGCGAGGATGGCCTTTCCGGTGGCGGTGCAGTAGGCGGGGGCCCGGCTGCCGACGCGGGAGGCCATGCGGACGTTGGTCTCGTCCTCGACCTTGTCCAGGTAGACGATTCCGGGGGCCTGCCAGACGGTCAGGTGGACGGTCTCGCCGGCCTCGCGCTGGAGCCGGCGCAGGTGTTCGGCGGCGACGCTGCGCAGGTCGAGGGTGGAGAGGTAGGCCTGGCCGAGGCGCAGTGAGCCGTGGCCGAGCCGGAACCAGCCGGTCTCGCGGTCGCGGTCGAGGAGGTGCTCGTCGAGCAGCGGGCCCGCGAGCCGCAGCACGGTGCTCTTGTTGAGGCCGAGCGCTTCGGCGAGCTGGGCGAGCGGGACGCCGCGCCCGTCGCTGTGGTCGCGGACGTGGCCGAGGACGGCGAGCGCGCGGCGCAGCGAGGACGACTGGTTGCGTTCGGTCGCGGGTTTGCGCCCGGCGGCCGCGCCCGAGGGCCGTTCGGCCGCCGCGCCGGTGGGTCTGTCGGCCGCCGTGCCCGCGGGCCGCTCGGTCTCCGCGTCGGGCCCCGTCTCCGTCATGGGTGGTCCGTCCCCTGTCTCGTTCCGCTGTCGAGTGCTACTGCCGTGTACTGCTGCCGTGTGCTGATGCCGCGTTCTGCCGGTGTTCCCCCGCTCGACGGCGGCGGTTGTCAGAAGGTACCCGTTCGCGTTCGCAACGCCGCTTCTTCGACACAACGTTGTGCAGTGCAAAACTTCCCGAACCCCCTCTTGTTGGCGCCGATCGCCCGCGCTTAACGTCCCTGCCATCGAGCAGGCGACGCCGCCCCACCCGAACGGTCCGCCCTGCCGCACCCCCGTACCGGCCTGCCCGGGACGCCCCCCAACGCGTCCGGGCCGTCCTCCACCCACACCCACCATCGGCCCCGGTCAGGGCCTGCTTCGACGTACCCGTCCCCAGCGGCGCACGTCTCGGCGGCAACTGTCGGGAGGGGAGGTTCTCCACCCATGCGACTCATCAGACGGACTGCCGCGGCCGCCGTGCTCGCCGCCAGCTGCCTCGCCGCGACCGCCTGCGCGCCGGGCACCGCCGCGCCGGCCGGCGACAAGGCCGCCGACGACCGGACCGGCACCCTCCAGGTCTGGCTGTACAACGAGGCGGGCAACGCGGCCAAGGAGGCCGTGGTCGGCAAGGCGGTGAGCGAGTTCCAGGCCTCCCACCAGGGCGTCACCGTCAAGGTCAGCTACATCGACACCGACGCCTCCGCCCGCGCGGCCAAGATGAAGGGCGCCTTCAACGACCCGGGCAGCGCCCCGGACCTGGTCGAGTTCGGCAACACCGACCTCCCCGGCTACGTCGCGGCCGGCGGCCTCGCCGAGATCGGCGCCGACCTCGACAAGTGGCAGGACAAGGGCGACCTCGACCCGGCGATCGTCAAGACCGCCGTGGTGGACGGCAAGACGTACGGCCTGCCCTGGTGGGTCGCCGTGCGCGCGCTCTACTACCGCAGCGACCTGTTCACCGAGGCCGGGCTGACCCCGCCGACCTCGTACGCCGAACTGGTCACCGCCACCCAGAAGATCCACGCCGCGCACCCCGACACCTTCGGCATCGCCGTCGGCGGCAAGTACACCTTCGGGGCGCTGCCGTTCGTCTGGGACGCGGGCGGCGACATCGCCGCCAAGGACGGCTCCGCGTACAAGGCGGCCATCAACTCGCCCGCCTCGCAGGCCGGGATCAAGCGCTACACCGATCTCTTCGGCGCCGACGGCTGCCCCGCCCAGCAGTGCGCCGACCTCACCGGCGGCAAGACCGTCGACCTGTTCGCGGCCGGCAAGTCGGCGATGGCGATCCTGCCCAACTCCAGCCGCAGCAAGGTCGACGGGGGCCCGGTGAAGGGCAAGTACGGTGTGGTGCCGCTGCCCGGGGAGAAGGCCGGCTCGATCGCCCCGGCGTTCGCGGGCGGCAACAACCTCGGCGTGATGAAGGCGGCCAAGCACCGCACGCTCGCCCTCGAATTCGCCGAACTGCTGGCGGGCCCGGCGTACCAGGAGCAGATGTACGACGCGATGGGCAACCTGCCGACGCTCAAGTCCGTCAGCGGCAAGGTCGCCGCCAAGGACGCCTTCCTGAAGCCCTTCACCGACACCATCGCGGCCGGCACCAGGTTCGTCCCGCTCGACCAGGCGTGGGCGCAGATCGACGCCCAGGCGGTGATCCCGACCATGCTGCAGCAGGTGGTCACCGGCAAGGCGGACGTGGCGAAGGCCTCGGGCGACGCCGCGAACCAGATCACCTCGGCCTTCGCCGCGCACTGACGGCGGCTGCCCACCCACCCCCAACCTCTGGTCCCGTACCACCTCCTGGTCCCGCACCGACCTCACGGTCCGCGGAAGAGAGCAGGTCCCGCACGTGTCCGCATCCACCACGACCGCCCCGACGGCGCCGCCTTCCCCGCGCGGGCGCCGTGGGGGCACGGCGCCGGCCGCACCCTCGGGCGGCCGGCGCCGCCGGCCCCCGCTGCTGCTGCTCCTGCCGGCCGCGGTCATCCTGATCCCGCTGGTCGCCTACCCGATCTACCAGCTGGGCCTGCTGTCCGTGCTGGACTTCGGGCAGGCCCAGGCCTCGGGGGGCGCCCCGACCTCCTTCGTCGGCTTCGGCAACTACTCGAAGATCCTGAGCGACGGCCAGTTCTGGTCGGTGCTGCTGCAGACGGTCGGCTTCGCCGCGTTCTGCGTGGTCGCCACCCTGGCCGTCGGCGCGACCCTCGCCGTCCTGCTGACCAAGGTCGGGCGGTGGCCCAGGCTGGTGCTGACCACCGCCGCGATGGCGGCCTGGGCGGCGCCGGCGATGACCGGTTCGACGGTGTGGAGCTTCCTGTTCGACACCAACCTTGGCCTGGTCAACCACACGCTGGTGAAGCTCGGGCTCACCGGCTTCCACGAGTTCAACTGGTTCTACGACAAGTGGACGGCGTTCCTGATCGTCGGCGCCGTCGTGGTGTGGCACTCCTTCCCCTTCGTGATGGTCACCCTCTACGCGGGGATCCGGGCGATCCCGGAGGAGATCATGGAGGCCGCCGCCCTGGACGGCGCCAACACCTGGACGACCTTCCGCCGGATCACCGCGCCGATGCTGCGGCCGATCCTGACCATCGTGGTGATCCAGTCGGTGATCTGGGACTTCAAGGTCTTCACCCAGATCTACGTGATGACCGAGGGCGGCGGCATCGCCGGCCAGAACCTGGTGCTCAACGTGTACGCGTACCAGAAGGCGTTCGCCTCCTCGCAGTACGGGCTCGGCGCGGCGATCGGCGTGATCATGCTGCTGATCCTGGTGATCCCGACGGTCCTCTACATCCGCACCCTGCGACGGACGGGGAACGAACTGTGAGCGCCCTGAACCCCGTCCGGGACTCCCGGACCGGCACCGGCGGAACCGGCACCACCCGGAGCCGCACCACCCGGAGCCGTAACACCCGTAACACCCGCGGCCGTTGGCGGCTCGCCGCCAACACCGGCGCGATCGTGCTGGCCGTGGTCACCGCCTTCCCGATCTTCTGGATGGTGCTGTCCGCGTTCAAGCCCAAGGGCGAGGTGCGGTCGCTGGACCCGAAGCCGTGGACGGCCCACCCCACGCTGGAGAGCTTCCGCCAGGTGCTCAGCGTGGACGGCTTCGGCCGGTACTTCGTGAACAGCCTGGTGATCGCGGTGTCGGTGGTGGTGCTCTCGGCCGTCGTGGTGTTCCTGGCGGCGGTGGCCGTGACCAGGTTCCGGTTCAGGTTCCGCACCACCATCATGGTGATGTTCCTGATCGCCCAGATGATCCCGGTCGAGGCGCTCACCATCCCGCTGTTCTTCATGTTCCGTGACGCCGGCCGGTTCGCGCCGGGCATCGGGCTGAACACCCTCGCCTCGCTGATCCTGGTGCAGTTGGCGTTCTCGCTGCCGTTCGGCATCTGGATGATGCGCGGCTTCGTCGCGGCCGTCCCGGTGTCGATCGAGGAGGCCGCGCAGATCGACGGCGCCAGCCGCACCCGCATCCTGTGGCGGATCCTGCTGCCGCTGGTGGCGCCGGGCCTCGCCGCGACCAGCGTGTTCTCCTTCATCGCCGCGTGGAACGACTTCGTCTTCGCGAAGACCTTCATCATCAGCGCCACCCAGAACCAGACCCTGCCGTCCGCGCTGCTGGTCTTCTTCAAGCCGGACGAGAACGACTGGGGCGGCATCATGGCGGCGTCGACGCTGATGACGGTGCCGGTGCTGATCTTCTTCATCGCGGTCCAGCGCAAGCTGGTGTCCGGGCTGGCGGGCGCGGTGAAGGACTGAGCCGTCCGGGGCGGTGAAGGACTGACGCCCGCCGGGGCGGTCGGGCGGGCTTCCCCCGTCCGGCCGCCCCGGCGGTCGTGCCACGCCATGCGGCCGGTACCGGACGCCGATCCGCGGGCCCACCGGCCGGGCCGTCTCCGGGGCGGCGGTTAGGCTTCCGCCATGCCTGGCCGGCACCGGTGGACGGGGCTCCCCTCCCGGGTGCGGCGGCTGGCGATCATCCACCGCGACGGCGGCTCCGCCGCACAGATGGGGAAGACGATGAGCAAGCCCACGAGGACGGCCGCGCAGCCGCCGGCGGCACCCGGTGCCGACAGTCACGACCTGATCCGCGTGCACGGCGCGCGCGAGAACAACCTCAAGGACGTCAGCGTCGAGCTCCCGAAGCGGCGGCTGACGGTGTTCACCGGCGTCTCCGGCTCCGGCAAGAGCTCCCTGGTGTTCGACACGATCGCCGCCGAGTCGCAGCGGCTGATCAACGAGACCTACAGCGCCTTCGTCCAGGGCTTCATGCCGACCCAGGCGCGGCCCGAGGTCGACGTGCTGGAGGGGCTGACCACCGCGATCATCGTCGACCAGCAGCGGATGGGCGCCGACCCCCGCTCCACGGTCGGCACCGCCACCGACGCCAACGCGATGCTGCGGATCCTCTTCAGCCGGCTCGGGCAGCCGCACATCGGCTCGCCCAAGGCGTTCTCCTTCAACGTCCCCTCGATCAGCGGGGCGGGCGCCGTCACCGTCGAACGCGGCGGGAAGACCGTCAAGGAGCGGCGCAGCTTCAGCATCACCGGCGGCATGTGTCCGCGTTGCGAGGGCCGCGGCAGCGTGTCCGACATCGACCTCACCCAGCTCTTCGACGACACCAAGTCGATCTCCGAGGGCGCGATCACCATCCCCGGCTGGAAGACCGACAGCTGGTGGACGGTGGGGATCTACGCGAACTCGGGCTTCCTCGACCCGGACAAGCCGATCCGCAAGTACACCAAGAAGGAGATGCAGGACTTCCTCCACCGCGAGCCGACCAAGGTCAAGGTCAACGGGGTCAACCTCACCTACGAGGGGCTGATCCCGAAGATCCAGAAGTCGATGCTCACCAAGGACCGGGACGCGCTGCAGCCGCACATCCGGGCGTTCGTCGACCGGGCGGTCACCTTCACCGCCTGCCCCGACTGCGGGGGCACCCGGCTCAGCGAGGCGGCCCGGTCGTCGCTGATCGGCGGGACCAGCATCGCCGACGCCTGCGCGATGCAGATCAGCGACCTGGCCGCCTGGGTCCGCGACCTCGACGAGCCGGCCGTGGCGCCGCTGCTCGGGACCCTGCGGCACACCCTCGACTCGTTCGTGGAGATCGGGCTGGGCTACCTCTCGCTCGACCGGCCCTCCGGCACGCTGTCCGGCGGCGAGGCGCAGCGGGTCAAGATGATCCGGCACCTCGGCTCGGCGCTCACCGACGTCACGTACGTCTTCGACGAGCCCACCACCGGCCTGCACCCGCACGACATCCAGCGGATGAACGAACTCCTGCTGCGGCTGCGGGACAAGGGCAACACGGTGCTGGTCGTGGAGCACAAGCCGGAGACCATCGCGATCGCCGACCACGTCGTCGACCTCGGCCCCGGCGCCGGGACGGCGGGCGGCTCGGTCTGCTTCGAGGGCACCGTCGAGGGGCTGCGGTCCAGCGGCACCGTCACCGGCCGCCACTTCGACGACCGGGCCGCCGTCCGCAAGGCGGTGCGCGAGCCGAACGGCACCCTGGAGATCCGCGGCGCGACGGCGAACAACCTGCGCGACGTCGACGTCGACATCCCGCTCGGGGTGCTGACCGTGATCACCGGCGTCGCCGGCTCCGGGAAGAGCTCGCTGGTACACGGTTCGATCCCGAAGGGCGCGGGCGTGGTGTCCGTCGACCAGGGCGCCATCCGCGGCTCCCGGCGCAGCAACCCGGCGACGTACACCGGGTTGTTGGAGCCGATCCGCAAGGCCTTCGCGAAGGCCAACGGCGTCAAGCCGGCCCTGTTCAGCGCCAACTCCGAAGGCGCCTGCCCCAACTGCAACGGCGCCGGGGTGGTCTTCACCGACCTGGCGATGATGGCCGGCGTGGCCAGCACCTGCGAGGAGTGCGAGGGCAAGCGCTACGACGCCTCGGTGCTGGAGTACCACCTCGGCGGCCGTGACATCAGCGAGGTGCTCGCGATGCCGGTGACCGAGGCCGAGGAGTTCTTCGGCACCGGCGAGGCGCGCATCCCGGCCGCGCACCGCATCCTCGCCAACCTCGCCGACGTCGGGCTCGGCTACCTCAGCCTCGGCCAGCCGCTCACCACGCTGTCCGGCGGCGAGCGGCAGCGGCTCAAGCTGGCCACCCACATGGCCGAGAAGGGCGGCGTCTACGTCCTCGACGAGCCGACCACCGGCCTGCACCTCGCCGACGTCGAGCAGTTGCTCGGGCTGCTCGACCGGCTGGTGGACTCCGGCAAGTCGGTCATCGTCATCGAGCACCACCAGGCGGTGATGGCACACGCCGACTGGATCATCGACCTCGGCCCGGGCGCCGGCCACGACGGCGGCCGGATCGTCTTCGAGGGCACGCCCGCCGACCTGATCGCCGCCCGCTCCACCCTCACCGGCGAGCACCTCGCGGCCTACGTCGGGGGCTGACGGCCCCGGCGGTCGAACGTTTCGGCGGCAGGGTGGTGCCACGCCCCGGGCACTGCCCTGCCGCCGTGGCGTTCCACCACCGGGTCCGGCTCGTGCTGCTGGACCCGGTGCGCGGTGGTGGTGGACCGTTACGCGGGAGCGGGGTGGACGGTCCGCCCGCCGACGACCGTGCGCTCGGGCCGCAGCTCGCGCAGCACGTCGACCGGGCAGCTCAGCGGATCGACCGGCCACACCGTCAGATCGGCCAGCGCCCCCGGCCGCAGGCTGCCGCGTTCGGCGCTCTCGCCCATCAGCCGGGCCGCGTGGACGGTGTGCAGCGCGACCGCCTCGGCCCGGTCGACGGCGTGCTCGGGCCCGACCACCCCGGCGGTGGTCCGGCGGGTCGTCATGCCCCACACCGACACCATCGCGCCGTACGGGCCGACCGGGAAGTCCGAGCCGGCGGCCAGCAGCGCGCCCTCGTCGAGCCATTCGCGCAGCGGGAAGATCCCGGCGGTGCGCTCCTCGCCCCAGGCCCGCTGCTGGGCGAGCGCGCCGTCGTGCAGCAGCGGATGCTGCACGGTGACGGGGATGCCGAGCGCGATCGCCCGGGCCCGCTGGTCGGCCCGGGCCAGCCCGCCGTGCTCGACCACCAGCGTGCCGGGCGGCAGGCCGGGGCGCTGGTCGAGTACCTCCTCGAAGACGTCCAGCAGGGTGCGCAGGCCGCGGTCGCCCCAGGCGTGCACGCCGACCCGCCAGCCGCGCCCGACCACCCGGTCGACGGCCGCGACCAGTTCCTTCGGCTCCCAGAGCAGCCGGCCGTGGTAGCAGGGCCGGTCCTGGTACGGCTCCTCCAGCGCGCCGGCCTCGAAGCCGCCGTCGATGCCGAACTTCACCCCCCACAGTCGCAGCAGGTCGTCGTCCTCGCCGGCGGCGCGCCAGGCGTCCATCCGGTCCAGCAGCTCGTCGACCTGTTCGGGGGTGCGGGCGGCGAAGCCGGAGACCAGCGCCCGGACCCGGACGGCGAGCGCGCCGGCCGCCCGGGCGGCGAGCAGCACGTCGAGGTCCTCGACCGGGACGAGGCAGTCGCGGACGGTGCCGATGCCGGTGGCGGCGTAGTCGGCGGAGGCGGCGCGCAGGCCGGCCACCCGTTCGGCGAGCGCGGGGCGCGGCAGCACCCGCTCGACCAGTTCGACCGCCTTGTTGACCAGCCGTCCGGTGAGCCGCCCCCGGTCGTCGCGTTCGAGCAGGCCGCCGGGCGGGTCGGGGGTGTCGTCGGTGATGCCGGCGAGGCGCAGCGCGGCCGAGTTGAGCACCATGTTGTAGGCGCCGCGGCGGACCAGGACGGGGTGGTCGGCGGTGGCCTCGTCCAGTTCCGCGGTGGTGGGCAGCCGCTGTTCGGCGAGCAGCACCTCCTGCCAGTTGACGGTGGTGTGGATCCACTGGCCGGGCGGGGTCCGGGCGGCGCGTTCGCGGATCAGGTCGAGGAAGGCGGCGAGGTCGCGGGCCCGGTGGACGGGGACGCCGTGGACGCTGTGGCCGGCCAGGATCAGGTGGGTGTGGGTGTCGTCGAAGGCGGGCAGCACCGTGGCGGCGGGGGCGTCCAGGACCTCGGTGTCCGGTCCGATCAGGTCGTCCAGGCCGTGCGGGTCGGCGGACAGGGCAGTGATCCGCGCTCCGGTGACGGCGATCGCCCGCTGCGGCGGCCGGCCGGGGACGAGGGTGTGGACGGCGGCGGCGCGGACGAGGAGGTCGGCGGGGGCGGGGTCGGTCATCGCGGCTCCTGGTGGGGTGGGGCGCCGGCCGGCAGGCCGGTGACCTTCTCGACGTGCCGCAGGCTGGGCTCGGCGAGCAGCGCGTGCAGCTCGGTGAAGACGGCCCGCGCGGCGACGGCGTTCCAGTCGGCGGGCAGCAGCGGTTCGGGTAGGCCCGGGTCCAGGTAGGGCAGCCGGCGCCACTGGGTGAGCATCGGGACGTAGTCGCGGAACGCCTCGACCGGGTCGACCCGCGGCCGGCCGCGCAGTTCGGCGGCGACCGGGCGCCAGGCGTCGTCGAAGGCCGCGTACTGCGCCTCGATCGCGGGGAAGTCCCACCAGCCGGCCACCGCGGTGCGTAGTTCGGCGAAGCCCGCGTACTCGGCGGACAGGAACAGGTGCACGTAGGCGCTCAGCCCGAGGCGCTCCAGCAGCCGCCGGGCGTCCGGCAGCAGCCGGGCGGGCGCCAGCCAGACGCCGGGGGCGGCGTTGCCGAAGCCGAGCCAGCTCAGCCGGGAGCGCAGCTGGTGGCGGTGGGCGCGCTCGGACTCGGGCACCGAGAAGACCGCGACCACCCAGCCGTCGGCGAGTTCGGCGGGCTCCAGGCTGTGGAAGATCCGGCGGTCGCCCTCCTCGAAGACCGGGCCCATCGCCGGGGCGAGCCGGTAGCCGGTGCCGTCGCGGCGCTCCTGGAACAGGGTGCCGGCCTTCTTCAGCCGGGAGATGGCCGAGCGCACCGCCGGGCCGTCGACGTCGAGTTCGGCCATCAGCGCGATCAGGTCGGCGATCGAGATCCAGCCGCCGAGGCGGCGCACGAACTCGCCGTACACGGTGTGGATGAGGGAGCTGGGCCGGGGCGTGCTCTCCGACATGGTGCGCCTCCTCCCCGGCAGCTCGTGGTGATCATAGCGGTGGGAGCCCCGCGTCAGGCGTGGGCGTAGGCGCCGGAGAGCAGGTGCCCGGCGCCGGGGGCGACGGCCGGCAGGCCGAGGGCGCGCAGCAGTTGGTGGGTGGTGCAGATCGCCGCCGAGACGACCGGCTTGCCGAGCTGCTGCTCGGCCTCCTCGACGGCGGACAGCGAGGGCAGCTGCACGCAGGCCGAGAGCACCACCACATCGGCCTCGGCGTGGGCGAGGCGCCGGGCGATGGCGGGGAGCCGCGCCGGATCGTGGGCGGCCACGTCGAGGTTGTCGGGGATCTCCAGGGCCGCGTAGTCGAGCACCTCGATGCCCTCGTGGGCCAGGTAGTCGACCACGGTCCGGGCCAGCGGCCGCAGGTACGGGGTGACGAGGGCGACCTTCTTGGCGCCGAGCGTGTGCAGGCCGGTCACCAGGGCGCCCGCGCTGGTGACCACGGGGGCGGGGGCGCCGTTCTCGGCGGTGCGCCGGTGCAGGCGCTGTTCGGCCTCGCGGTGGTAGCCGGGCCCGGTGGCCATCACGGCGACCAGGCAGGCGTAGCCGAGCACGTCGACCCGGGCGTCGGAGAGTTCGGCCGCGCAGCGGTCGGACTCGGCGTCCATGGCGCGCAGTTGTTCGGGGGTGACCCTGGTCATCCGCATCCGGCTGGAGTGGAAGGTGAACCGCTCGGGCGCGACCGCCTCGCGGGCCCGCAGCAGGGCGGGGACCTCGGTCTCCATGGTGACGTTGGAGCTGGGGACGATCTGGCCGATCCGGTAGGTGGTCATGGGGTGCTGGGGCTCCTCTCGGGAGCTGGCCGGGGTGGGGTGCTCCGCTCAGCGGGCGTCGACCACCGGGTTGGCGAGGGTGCCGATCCGCTCGATGGTGGCCTCGACCAGGTCGCCGGGTTGGAGGAACTGCGGTGGCACCAGGCCGGCGCCGACGCCGGACGGGGAGCCGGTGGCGATCACGTCGCCCGGTTCGAGGGTGACGCCGGAGGAGATGTCGGCGATCAGGCGGGCGATGCCGAACAGCATGTGGCGGGTGTTGGAGTCCTGCCGCAGCTCGCCGTTGACCCTGAGTGAGAGGTCGAGGTCCTGCGGGTCGGGGATCTCGTCGGCGGTGACCACGACCGGGCCGAACGGTGCGTAGCTGTCCTGCCCTTTGGAGAAGAACCACTGCCCGGAGCGGCGCTGGTCGCGGGCGCTGACGTCGTTGACGATGCTGTAGCCGAAGACGTGCCGCCAGGCGTCCTGCTCGGCCACCCGGAAGGCCGGTTCGCCGATCACCACGGCGAGTTCGCACTCCCAGTCGAGCTGCTTGGTCAGGTCGGCGTTGTGCCGGATGGGCTGGCCCGGGCCGGTGACGGCGGTCGCGGGCTTGCTGAACAGCACCGGCCGGTCGGGCAGTTCGCGTTCGGTGTCCAGGGTGCGGTGCGATTCGGCGACGTGCTCCACGTAGTTGAGGCCGACGCCGACGATCTTGCCGGGCCGCAGGGGTGCGCGCAGCGACACCTCGGCGAGCGGGCGGACGGCGGGGTGGCCGGGACCGGCGTGGGCCAGCAGCGTGCGGGCGGTGGTCAGCGCGGCCTCGCCGGCCCGGACCAGGCCGAGCAGGCCGTCGGGCAGCCGGGCGTCGGCGGCGGTGGCGAGGGCGGTCAGGTCGGCGACCTGGTCGCCGAGCCGGGCGCCGAGGCGCGGGGTCTCGTCGCCGTCCGTGCAGTAGGTCAACAGGTGCATGGTCGGGGCTCCTTGGGGGTGCCGGGCGCTGATGGGCCGGGGTGTGTCCTGCGGGTCAGGCCGGGCCCTGGTGCCCGTCGTGCGCGGGGTGGGCCTCCTCGCGGTAGAGGCCGAGCGAGTGCATCACCGGGAAGTCGTTGAAGGAGAACAGGCAGGCGTCCTCGCCGGGGTCGAGGTTCGCATGCTCGTGCCAGGCCCAGGACGGGACGACGAAGACGTCGCCCTGCTGCCACTCGAAGCGCCGCCCGGCGATCACCGAGACGCCCCGCCCCTTGGCCGCCGTGTAGACCACCGAGCCGGTGTGGCGGTGGGCGCGGGTGGCCTGGCCGGGGCGCAGCAGTTGCAAGTGGGCGGCCATGGTCGGCATCACCGGGCCGCCGGTGGCCGGGTTGGTGTATTCCATGATGACGCCGTCGTACGGCGATCCCCCGGTGGCGCGGGCGAGTTGGCGCAGCGCGTGGTAGCTGGGCTCCCAGGGCCAGCCGAGCAGGGGGGAGTAGGGCCTGCTCCAGGTCTCGACGCCGTACGGGAGGAGGTTGCCGCCGTAGCTCAGCAGGGAGGAGTTCACCACCGTGCCGGGCCGCTGGTACAGCTCCGGGTGGACCTCGTAGAAGTTCGCGTCGAGCATGTTGACCAGCGGGATGTCCAGGCCGTCCTGCCAGATCACCGGGGCGTCGTCGGACTCGTTTCCGTGCTCGTGCCAGGAGTTGTTGGGCGTGATGGCGAAGTCGCGCGGGCCGACCTTGAGCTTCTGGCCGTCCACGACCGTCCAGGCGCCGGTGCCCTCGTGGACGAAGCGCAGGGCGGCGGCCTGGTGGCGGTGCGCGGTCATCGCCTCACCGGGGCCCATGATCTGGAGGCCGGTGTACAGCAGGCCGACGGCGGCGCTCAGTTCGCGACGCCCGGGGTTGACCAGCATCACCACCCGGCGGCCGGCGTCGTCGGCCTTGACCAGCGGCAGCGCCTTGCGGACCAGCGGGCGCAGGTCGGCGTAGCGCCAGAGCACCGGCACCGACTTGGGCTGCGGGTACCAGGGCTCGATCTCGTTCGCCACCGTCCACAGGGCGCCGGCCTCGTGTTCGGCCAGTTCCTCGTAGTAGGCGGTGAGTTCGGGGCTGTCGGTGACCCTGGCGCGGCCGAGCTGGTCGTCGTCGTGGTCGGCCGTGCGCCCCTGGTCGGTGGTGTCGTGGGGGTCGGTGCCGTCGTGGCTGGTCATGCCTGCTCCTCCGGGAACACCAGCGGTCGCAGCGGGCGGTTGTCCACGTGCAGCCGGAAGACGTCGAAGCGGTTGTAGTGGCCGACGATGTCGTGCATCTGCTTGGGCTGGATGCACCGGCCGAGGTCGATCTCGGCGTAGACGATGCCCTCCTCGTCCACCAGCGGCTCGCCCACCGGGCGTCCGTCGGGGCCGAAGATTCCGGACAACGCGCTGCGCGGGCGGGCGAGTTGCTTGCGCACCTGGTGGTCGTCACCGGCGATCAGGTCCACCATCTCGGGCGAGATGGTGGAGCAGGAGACCACGGTGAACAGCTTGCCCTCGAAGCAGTGCGCGGCGGCGCGCAGCGCGATCGCCTCCGCCATGTCGTAGTCCTCGGGGGCCACCGGCAGGGCGATGTAGCTGGCGGCGTGGACGAGTTCGCCCTGGGCCAGCAGGGTGAAGCGGGCCAGGGTGTTGGTGTTCTCGCCGCAGGCCAGCGCGCCGAGCGGGCCGACGGCCGTGCGGTGCACCCGCAGGGAGCTGCCGTCGCCGGGCGTCCAGGTCAGCTTCTCGGCCCAGGTCGGCACCAACTTGCGGTGCACATCGAGGAGTTCTCCGTCCGCGCCGATGATCAGCAGGGTGTTGTAGAGCACCCCGAGGCTGTGCCGGCCGCGTTCGTTGACGCCGATCACCAGCACCACGCCGGCCTGCCGGGCGGCGGCGCGCAGCGTGTCCACGTACGGGCCGGGGACGTCGACGGCGGCGCGGTAGAGGCGCTCGTACCAGGGCGAGCCCTGCACCGGGTTCATCGTCCAGTTCCAGTACGGGTAGCCGGGGACGAAGACCTCGGGGAAGACCACCAGGGCGGCGCCGTGGCCGGCCGCCTCGTGGATCAGGGCGACGGCCTTGTCGACGGTGGCGGCCGGGTCCAGGTAGACGGGGGCGGCCTGGACGGCCGCGGCGGTGAAGCGGGGCAGGTCGGGCATGGTTCCTCCTCGGCTGCTCAGCGCGGTTCGGGGGTGGGCGGCGGCCAGCGGCGGTGCACCGGCGCGGCGGGCTCGGCCAGCAGGTGCAGGCGCGGTGCGACCCGGTCGGCGTTCGGGCCCGGCGGTCTGCGGCTGCCCGCCGACCAGGGGCCGGGCCAGCGCGCGCCCGGCCCGGTGTAGCCCTGCTCGGCGGCGGCGTGCAGCGTCCAGAGCGGGTCGTACAGCTGGGCCCGCCCGATCGCGACCAGGTCGGCCCGCCCGGCCAGCAGCACGGAGTTGGCGTCGTCGTGCCCGGAGATCGCGCCGACCGCGATGGTCGGCAGGCCGGTTGCGGCGCGGATCAGCTCGGCGAACGGGGTCTGGTAGCCGCGGCCGTACGGCGGCCGCTGGTGGGCGACCACCTCGCCGGTGGACACGTCCACCGCGTCCGCCCCGCCGTCGGCCAGCGCGCGGCCGATCGTGACGGCCTCCGGTGCGGTGGTGCCGCCGGGCGCCCAGTCGCAGGCCGAGATCCGCACCAGCAGCGGCCGCCCGGCCGGCCAGAGCGCGCGGACGGCCGCCAGCACCTCCAGCGGCAGCCGCAGCCGGTGCGCGAGCCGGCCACCGTAGCGGTCGGTGCGGTGGTTGGTCAGCGGTGAGAGGAAGCCGGAGACCAGGTGGCCGTGGCCGAACTGCAGCTCCAGCGCGTCGAAGCCGGCCCGCGCCGCGCGTTCCGCCGCCTCGGCGAAGTCGGCGACCACGGTGGCCAGTTGGGCGGCGGTGGCCGCGTGCGGGGCAGGGCTGTCGGGGCCCCAGGGGAGCGGGGAGGCGGCGAGCAGCGGCCAGCCGTCGGCGAGCGGGCGCCCGATCCCGTCCGGGCCGGGTGCGGCGGTGGCGCCCCGGCGGCCGGCGTGGGTCAGCTGGAGGCCGACCGGGGTGTCGCTCACCGCGCGGACGGCGTCGACGAGTTCGCGCCAGGCCGTCTCCTGGCGGTCGTTCCACAGCCCCGGGCAGCGGTCGGTGGCCCGGCCCCCGGGGCTGACGGCGGCCATCCCGGCGAGGACCAGCCCGGCGCCGCCGAGCGCGTGCGCGGTCAGCTGGGCCCGGTCGAAGCCGCTGGGCAGGGTGTCGGTGGAGGTGAAGGTGGCGAGCGGGGGCACCACGACGCGGTTGCGCAGCTCCAGGGCGCCGAGCTTCAGCGGCCGGAACATCGGCGGCACTCCGGGCGGGCCGCCGGCGGCGGCGTCCACCGCGTCGACGAAGCCGGGGTCGCGGGCCCGCAGGTTGCCGTAGGTGACCCGGCGGCTGCGGGTGAGCAGGTTGAACGTGAACCGGTCGGCGCCCTGCCCGGTGCGCCGCTCCACCGTCTCGAACCACTCCAGGCTCGCCTGCGCGGCCCGCTGGGTGGACTCCACCACCGGGCGCCGCTCCGCCTCGTAGGCGGCCAACGCCTGCTCCAGCGCCGGTTGTTCGTGCAGGCTCGCGGCGAGCGCGAGGGCGTCCTCCAGGGCGAGCTTGGTGCCCGAGCCGATCGAGAAGTGCGCGGAGTGCGCCGCGTCGCCGAGCAGCACCACGTTGCGGTGGCGCCAGCGGGCGTTGCGCACGGTGGTGAAGCGGATCCAGCGGGAGGCGTTCGGGATCAGCCGGTGGCCGTCCAGGTGTCCGGCGAGCAGGTCCGCGCAGCGCCGCACGCTGGCCTCGTCGCTCTCGCCGCGGGCCGGCTCCCGGGCGGCGAGGGCGTCGAACCCGGCCCGGCGCCAGGCGTCTTCGGCGATCTCCACGATGAAGGTGGAGCGGGTCGCGCTGTACGGGTAGGCGTGCACCTGGAGGGTGCCGAAGTCGAACCGCTCGACGATGAAGGTGAAGGCCTCGAAGACCTTGTCGGTGGCGAGCCAGATGTAGCGGCAGTGCCGCTCGTCCAGGTCGGGCCGGAAGGTGTCGGCGTAGGCCGCGCGGGTGCCCGAGTGGATGCCGTCGGCGGCGACCACCAGGTCGTACGCGGCGGCGAGCCGGTCGACCGGAGGGGCGGGGGTGCGGTAGCGCACGTCCACCACGAGCTGCTCGCAGCGCCGTTGCAGGATCGCGCGCAGCCGGTTGCGGTCGAGTGCCGCGAAGCCGTGCCCGCCGCAGGTGCGGACCTCGCCCGCGTAGCGCACGTCGATGTCGCTCCAGCGGGCGAACTCGGCGCCGATCGCGGCGAAGACCTCCGGGTCGGCCTGGGCGATGCCGTCCAGCGTCTCGTCGGAGAACACCACGCCGAAGCCGAACTCGTCCTGCCGGCCGTCGCGTTCGAAGACGGTGATCTCCCGGTGCGGTGCCAACCGCTTGGCGAGCGCGGCGAAGTAGAGCCCGCCCGGACCGGCGCCGATCACCGCGATGCGGCGGGCCGCGCTGGTGCGGGCGGCGGCGGGTGTGGTGGTGCGGGCCGCGGTGGTCACCGCACCACCTCCGGCTGTTGCGGTCCGGCCTCGGCCAGCGCGCGGCGCACCGGCGCGGGCCAGGGCTCGGCGCCCTTGGCGTTCGGCGCGGCGTGCACCACCGACATCCGCCCGGACGCGGCCAGGCCCTGCGGGCCGTGCACCTCGAAGGCGTAGTGCAGCGAGGAGCCGCCGACCCGGACCACCCGCAGCTCGGTGCGGACCAGGTCGCCGAACCAGAGCCGCTCGCGGTAGTCGGCCTCGAAGTGCACCCGGGGGATCCGCCCGAACAGCTCGGCCAGGCCCAGCCGGCGCAGCAGCGCCGCCTCCGCGGCCTCGGCCCAGCGCTGGACGGCCGAGAAGTGGTAGTGCCCGGCGGCGTCGGTGTCGGACCACTCGACCCGGCGCTCGATCGCCACGCTGGCCGGGGCGGTCGCGGCCCGCCGGCGCAGTTCGGCGCGGTGCAGCTTGCCGGTGGCGGTGCGCGGCAGCCGGGTGACGAACTCGACCGCGCGCGGGTACTTGTACGGGGCGATGGTCCGCTTGACGTGCTCCTGGAGGCTCCGCACCTGCTCCGGCCCGGCGGGCGCGCCCTCGCGCAGCACCACGTAGGCCTTCACCACCGTGCCGCGCCGTTCGTCCGGCGCCCCGACCACCGCGCAGTCGGCGACGTCGGGGTGGGCGGCGAGGGCCTGCTCGACCTCGGGGCCGGCGATGTTGTAGCCGGCCGAGACGATCATGTCGTCGTTGCGCGCCTGGTACCAGAAGTAGCCGTCCCGGTCGCGGAGGTAGGTGTCGCCGGTGAGGTTCCAGCCGTTGCGGACGTAGTCGCGCTGGTGCTCGTCGTCCAGGTAGCGGCAGCCGGTCGGGCCCTTGACGGCGAGCAGGCCGGGCACGCCGTCCGGCACCGGCCGGCCCTGCTCGTCGAGGACGGCGGCCCGGTATCCGGGGACGGGGCGGCCGGTCGCGCCGGGGCGGATGTCGCCGTCGGCGGCGGAGATGAACACGTGCAGCAGCTCGGTGGCGCCGAGGCCGTCGATCAGCCGCTGCCCGGTGGCCGCGTGGAAGGCCTCCCAGAGGGCGGCGGGCAGGTGCTCGCCGGCCGAGACGCAGCGCCGTACGCCGGACAGGCGGTCGGCGAGCCCGGCGGCCAGGATCGCCCGGTAGGCGGTCGGAGCGGTGAACAGCACGCCGACCCGGTGCCGGTGGACCTGCTCGGCGAGCTGCTCGGGGGTGGCCTGCTCCAGCAGCAGGCTGGCGGCGCCGGCGCGCAGAGGGAAGACCACCAGGCCGCCGAGCCCGAAGGTGAAGGCGAGCGGCGGGGTGCCGGCGAACAGGTCGTCGGGGGTGGGGCGCAGGAGGTGGCGGGAGAAGGTGTCGGCGTTGGCGAGCACGTCGCGGTGGAAGTGCAGGGTGGCCTTGGGCCGTCCGGTGGTTCCGGAGGTGAAGGCGATCAGCGCGACGTCGTCGGCGGCGGTCGGGACGGCGGTGAAGCCGCCGCTCTTGGCGGCGCAGCGGGCGGTCAGGTCCTGGGGGCCGGGCCCGCCGAAGGCGAGCACCCGCAGGCCGGGTGTCTCGGCCCGGGCGAGGTCGTCCAGGTAGCGGTGGTCGCACAGGGCGATGGCGGGCCGGGCGATCCGGTGCAGTCCGGTCAGTTCGGCGGCCCGCAGCAGCGGCATGGTGCTGACGGCCACGCCGCCGGCCTTCAGGACGCCGAGCCAGCAGGCCACCAGCCAGGGGGTGTTGGGGCCGCGGAGCAGGACCCGGTTGCCGGTGGCCAGGCCGAGGTCCTCGGTCAGCAGCCGGGCCACCCGGTCGGCGTGGTCGCGTAGTTCGCCGTAGGTCCACTGGCCGGTCGGGGTGAGCAGGCAGCGGCGGTCGGGGCCGTACCGGGTGATCGTTGCGTCGAGCAGCGCCTGGGCGCAGTTCAGTCGGTCCGGATAGGCCAACTCCGGTATGTCGAAGAGGAGTTCGGGCCACTGATCGAAGGGCGGGAGATGGTCGCGGCAGAACGTGTCCACGTGCGCGGAGGGGGATAGCTCCATGGGCGGGCACCTCATCGTGCGAGCGGGAGTGAGGCCAGTATGGCGTGTTGGTGACGCCAGTCAAGAGAGCGATACATGCATTCGGAGGAGCCGGCGCCGCGCGGCCTCACCGGTGGCCCCACCGGTGTCCCCACGCAACGGCAGCCGCACCCGGCGACCGGTGCGGTCGGGGTGCGGCGGGTTGGGTAGGGGCTGCGGCAGGCGGGGGTGCGGCCGGGTCAGGCGGTGGCCCCCTGGGCGGCGGCGTCGGGCTCGCGGCCGTCCTCGGCCTGCTGGGCGCGTTCGGCCAGCAGGCGGGCGAACAGAACCAGCACCGGCATGGCGGCGTCGGCGCCCGGGCCCGAATCGCGGACGTACAGCAGCGTGGTGCCGACCCGCACCAGGGCCTCCGCCCCTTCCGCGCCGTGCGTCCGGGCGGCCCGCTGGTCGCCGATCGAGGGGAGGGGGACGGCGGCGGCCGCGTCGGCGCCGCCGACGTGGGCGAGCATCGCGTCAAAGGCCCGGCCGGCGGCGTCGGCGGAGGCGAAGGTGACCACGGTGAACTGTGCGCTGTGCGTGGTCACGGCGCGGAACGTCACGGTGGCGTACGCGAGTTGCTGGTCGCAGGCGTCCGGGAGCAGGCAGGGCACGTCCTCGCCCGGGCCCGCTCCGGACTGCGGGCCGCTCTCCACCTGCCAGCCGCCCGGCATGGCCCGCAGATCGGGCAGTACGCCCTGCACCTGGGCGGGGTCGCGCAGCGTCCGCCCGGCGTGGGCCAGGTCGGGCCCGCCCGGCCGCAGCAGCGGGCGCGAGCCCAGGTTGATCCCGACGGCGACCAGGGCGGCGACCACGATCAGCGCCAGCGTGACGAGGACGGGGGCGGCGCCGATCCGGGCGGCCCGGGCCTGGGCCCCGGCGACGGCCGGATCGACCCGGAGGTGGACGGTCGGCGGGTCGGCGGGCCGGCCGAGTTCGGTGGTGGCCAGGTACCGGGCGAACGCCGGGTCCGAGGTGAGCAGTTCGCCGACGGCGGCGGTCAGCCCGGCCCGCGCCTGGGCATCCCCCGGGCTCGCGTCGACCGCGTCCACGGCCCGGGCGCCCTCCGGCGTGGCCCGCAGCCGCGCCCGCACCAGATCCGCGACCGCCCGCCCCGGGCCGCCCGCCACCCCCTCGGCCGCCCGCACCAGCACGCCCACCACCACGGGCACCAACTCCTGGCCGTCCCCCATGGCAACTCCCCCCGCCCCACGAGTCGTTGCCCCCACGATCCCGGACCGGACGGCGCCGTGCCCCCCACCGGACGGAACGGAGACGGAACTGCAACCGGGCCCGGACGGACGTGGGGCGGGCGTGACCCGGGGGGCCACTGGTGCCCGAACGGGCCGGCCGAGGGGGCGGATCGGCCGCGAGCTGTGTCCTGACAAGGGGGCGGACGGATGCCAGGCGCACCTGCTCGGCCGGGGCCGTGCTCAGCGCAGGCCGCTCAGCGCAGGTCGAAGACCAGACGGGCGGAGACCTTGCCGCCCAGCACCTCGTCGAAGCAGGCGTTCACCTCCTCCAGGCGGCGGGGCTCAAGAATGACGCGGGTGCGGCCGAGGGCGTGCAGGCGGAAGACCTCGGCGAGGTCCTGGCGGGTGCCGACGATCGAGCCGATCACCCTGGTGCCGTTCAACACGGTCTCGAACACCGGCAGTTCGAGCTTCCCGCCGGCCGGAAGCGCCACCAGCACGAGCGTGCCGCCGCGCCGCAGGGCCCCGTAAGCGGCCTGGAAGGAGGCGTTGCTGACGGCGAGGGCGATGGCCGCGTGGGCGCCGCCGAGCGCCTGGACCTCGGCCGCGACGTCCTGGGTGCGGGCGTCGAGGACGTGGTCGGCGCCGAGTTCGCGGGCCAGGGCGAGCTTGTCGTCGGTGACGTCGACCGCGATGGTCTCGGCGCCGAAGATCCGCGCGTACTGCAGCGCCAGGTGGCCGAGCCCGCCGATGCCGGAGACCAGGACCCGGGTGCCCGGGCGGGCGCCGGAGACCTTGAGCGCCTTGTAGGTGGTGACGCCCGCGCAGGACAGCGGCGCGGCGTCGAGCGGGTCGAGGCCGTCGGGGACGGGCACCACGTAGTCGCCGTGCGCCAGCGCGTACTCGGCGTAGGCGCCGTCCACCGAGTAGCCGCTGTTGTGCTGCTGGAGGCAGAGCGTCTCCCAGCCGGAGACGCACTGGTCGCAGCGCCCGCAGGCGTCGGCCAGCCAGGGGATGGCGACCCGTTCGCCGACCCGGACGTTGCGCACCTCCCCGCCGACCGCCTCGACGATCCCCACGCCCTCGTGGCCGGGCACGAACGGCGGGTTCGGCTTGACCGGCCAGTCGCCGTGGGCGGCGTGGATGTCGGTGTGGCAGAGGCCGGACGCCTCGATCCTGACCCGGACCTGGTGCGCCGCGGGCTCGGGGACGGGACGGTCCTCGATGACCAGCGGCGCGGTGAAGTCGTGGACGACGGCGGCCTTCATGCGCTCTCCCTCGGGCGGTGGTGATGCTGCTGGCGGCTGGGCGCAGCCGTCAGCAGCATCACTCGACGGGATGAGTGCCGCAGCCCGGACTACTCCGGACGAGTGGACGAGCGGACGAGTGGACGAGTGGACGAGTGAAGGTCAGCCGGCCGCCACCGGCATCGACATGTAGACGGCGCGCTTGCCGTAGCAGGCCGGCACCGCCACCTCGCGGTGGGCGCGGTAGCCGAGCAGCCGCAGCAGGATGTCGGTGCCGCGGACCGCGACCATGGAGATCCGCTCGAAGCCCTGCTCGGACGCCTGCTCCCGGAAGTGCCGGATGAACCCCAGCGCGACCTCCCGGCCGCGCAGGTCCTCGGCGATCACCAGGTCGTGCACGTGCAGGTTGTCCGACGCGAACACCGCCTCCTCCGGCCGGTCGAGGCTCGGGCAGCGCAGCGGCGGGTACGGCAGGCTCAGCAGGTAGCCGCGGACGGTGCCGTCCTGCTCCAGCACGAAGCAGGTCCGCGGCGAGGCGAGGGCGCGGGACTGCAGCGCCTCCCGGCCCTCCGACAGGCCGTCGGCCGCGTAGGCGTCGTGCTCCAGTGCGACCACGGCGTCCCAGTCGCCGTCGGCCAGGAGCCGGATCCGGAGGTCCTCGCTCACCCGGCCGCGACCTCCGAGGCGGTGCCGAGCCCTTCCGCGCGGGAGGCGGCCACCAGCGCCGCCCAGGCTCCCATCAGCACCGCCCAGCGCTCGGCGTCCTCCTGCGCCTCGTCCAGGAGCTGCTCGCGCTGCTCGGCCACCGCGTCGGCGAGCTCGGTGTACTTGCCGCCCAGCTTGCGGTAGGAGCGGTCCAGGACGTCCAGGCAGTGCTCGTTCCCGGCCCGGTCCCAGTCGACGCTGCCCCGCACCAGGTCGAGGATCGGCTCGATCTTCAGCCCGTGCCGCTCGTCCAGCAGGTCGCGGCCGAGGTCGATCATGCCGCCGTAGACCGGGTACAGGTACAGCATCGAGAGCAGGAACTTGACGAACCGCATCTGGTAGGAGATGAAGCCGTCGCCGATGCGGCGTTCGGGCGTGTAGTAGTTGACGATGTGGCGGTTGTGGACGACGCCGGGCAGCCGGGAGTGGACCATGGCGTGCAGCAGGGCGTAGTCGCTGCCGATGGTCTTGACCGAGGGCAGCAGCGGCAGCACCTCGTAGGCCCGGTGGTCCAGGGCGATGTTGCACATGTAGACGTCCCAGATGTCGGGCACGCCGAGGACGGATTCGTCGGTGGTGAACGGCTCGGAGCCGGCGCCCTTGAAGGAGACGTCCACCATCGCGTCCCGGTCCTCCTCCGGCCACACCGGCGGGGTCCACAGGCGCACCACGTCGCGGTAGATGTCCGGGTCCAACTCGTGGATCTCGCTGATGTCCACGTTGAGTTCGCCGATGAAGGAGCCGCTGACCAGCATCACCGGCTTGTCGGCGTCGGCCGGGTCGAGCTCGGAGCGGGTCACGCCGGCCGCCGCCTCGCCGGCCGGTCGGCCGATCGAGAGCAGCTCGTGGTGGATCGGGAAGATCTTCCGACCGTCGACGACCTGGAAGTCGGCGTCGTCGTTGCGCAGGTGCGCCGAGGTGCAGCCCAGGGCGGCCGCGCCCAGGAAGAGCCGGTTGACGCAGGAGCCGTACGCGACGGCCGGCGGGAGCATCATGTCGAGCAGCAGTCCGGGGTCGGCGGCGCCGGAGCGCTCGGCGACCCGGCGCAGGAACTCCCGCTGCTGCGCGTTGCCGAGGTGGTGGACGACCACGCCGGGGGTGGGCTCCAGGGCGGCCACGGCGCCCGCGTTCTTCGCGAACTGGACGGCGTCGGTGGTGTCGAGGATGAGGAGGTGCACCTCGACGTCGAAGTTCGCGACGGCGTAGGCCGCTTCCTCGGCGAGTTCCACGATGGTGTCGGGGCAGGATCGCATGGTGGGCAGGGCGAGGCAGACTCGTTGCATAACGGTGGAATCTCCGTCGGTTCGTCAGAATCGTGGCGGTGATGACGGTATGAGTGCTTTTCGCGCACCACCGTGGACTAGACCAGTTCCGAAGTCAACGATTGACAGAGCGGCTGCGGCGGGGTGGAATGCGCCCCCGCCCGACGGCTTTCCGGAGCCTCTCGGGCTTCCTTCCGGGCAGGGCGGAGCGCGGGTCCGGTGGCACGCGGTGCGGGCCCCCGGGTCCGTACGCGAGGACGAATTCCCGTTACAGATCCGAACGGGCGCGCGAGCATGGGTGGTTCATTGCCGTGTATTGCGCCGTTGGGGTCAATCCGGAGGGTGAACCTGCCGATACCCGCAACGACGTCCGTTCGCCGCCTGGAGGAGACCGCATGTCCGACCTGTGGCTGCCCGGTGCCGAGATCCACGACCTCGGCGACCACGCGCCGACCGACCAGCAGTACCCCCCGAGGGCCATCGCCCACATCACCTGGGACCGCAACGCGACCGCCGCCGCGCCGCAGGACTGGTGCACCTACGAGGACCTGGTGAGCTACTTCACCGGCAGCGGCGCCGGCGACGCGCCACACCTCATCTGGGACCCGTTCAGCGGCCGGATCGCCCAGCTGTTCCCGGCCGACTCCCGCTCGAAGAGCCTGCTCAGCCCGACGACGAGCCCGACCCGCACCAACCGGGCCGGGCGCGTGGTGATCCAGATCGAGGCGGTGTTCTTCCCCTACTGCAACTACCAGGGCACCGTGTACGCGCGGCTGGTCGACACCCCGTGCGCGGGCTGGGACCGGATCCACGCCTGGATCGCCTCCTGGGGCGTGCCCGACGTCTGGCCGATGGGCCACCCGGCCGACTTCACCAGCCACCGCGACGAGCAGGTGTGGGAGGCCAGCGGCGGCTGGTACGCACACGCCCACGTCCCGTTCAACGACCACACCGACCCCGGCTCCTGGCCCGACTTCACGGCCGGCCCCGGCACCCCGATCCCCTCGCCCTCGCAGCACCCCCCGGTGCCCCCGGCGGACCCGACCCCGGCCCGGTACCAGACCACCATCAACGGCCTCCCGTACGGCTACGGCGCCCAGGGCTACCAGGTCACCGTGGTCGGCCGGGGGCTCGTCGCCCAGGGCTTCGGCGCCCACTACCGCTCCGGCCCCGGGCCGAACTGGAGCGACGCGGACACCGAGAACTACGCGGACTACCAGCAGAGCCTGGGCTACTCCGGCCAGGCGGCGGACGGCGTGCCGGGGGAGAGCTCGCTGCGGCGGCTGCTCGGCTACCTGCCCGGTCCCCGGACGGTGTCGCTCGCGCACATCGTGGCGGCCGCCCGCACCGACCCCGGCGCCGAACAGGGGCACCGGACGTACGGCGCCGAGGTGGCGATCGTCGAGCAGGCCCTGGCGGACGAGGGGCTGCTCGAACAGCGCTGGGTGGACGGCTCGTTCGGCAGCCTGACGGTCACCGCCTACGCCGGGTGGCAGCGCCGGTGCGGGTACACCGACGCCGCCGCCGACGGGATCCCCGGGCAGGACTCGCTACACCGGCTGGGCGCGGCACAGGGCTTCGCCGTCACGGACTGACCGGGGCCCCTCCGTATCCGGGGCGTGGTGGTGGGGGAATGCTCGGCTCGGCGGCGGGCGTTGTCCACCGCGTGACCAGCGCTGCGCCCATCACCAGGCTCTCCGTCCTCGACCGCTCCCGGACCAGACGGGGCGAGGAGCCGGCGCAGGCGCTGCGGGACACGGTGGCCTTCGCCCGCGAGGCCGAGCGGCTCGGGTACCACCGCTTCTGGGTCTCCGAGCACCACGGCGTGCCCGGGGTCGCGGGATCGGCGCCGACGGTGCTCGCCGCGGCGGTGGCGGCGGCCACCACCCGGATCCGGGTCGGCACGGGCGGGGTGATGCTGCCCAACCACCAGCCCATGGTGGTGGCCGAGCAGTTCGGGGTGCTCGCCTCGCTCTTCCCCGGCCGGATCGACATGGGGCTCGGCCGCTCGGTCGGGTTCACCGACGGCGTGCGGCGGGCGCTGGGCCGGGAGAAGGACTCCGCGGACGACTTCGGCGCCCAGCTGGTCGAACTGCTCGGCTACTTCGACGGCTCGCAGCGGGCCCACCCCGGCGTCCACGCCCGCCCGGCCGAGGGCCTGCGGGTGCCCGCCTTCGTCCTGGCCACCGGCGCGGGCGCCGACCTGGCCGCCGACGCCGGGCTGCCGCTGGTCATCGCCGCCGCCCGGGGAGAGGAGCGGATGCTCGCGGCGATCGACCGCTACCGCAGCCTGTTCCGCCCCTCGGCGCAGGCCGCCGAGCCGTACGTGGTGGTCTCGGGCACGGTCGCGGTCGCCGAGAGCGCCGACCGGGCCCGGGAGCTGCTCGTCCCGGAGGCGTGGTCCGGCGCGTACTCCCGCACCCACGGCGAGTTCCCGCCGCTGGCGCCCGCCGCCGAGATCCTGGCCCGGCCGATGAGCCCGCGCGAGCACGCCGCCTACGAGCAGTCGCTGAAGGGCCACATCGCGGGCACCCCGGAGCGGGCCGCCGCCGAACTCGCCGCCCTGGTGGCGCGCAGCGGCGCGGACGAGTTCCTGGTCACCACCAGCACCTACGACCGCGCCGCCCTCCTCGACTCCTACCGGCTGCTCGCCGAGGCGGTCGGCCAGGCCTGAAGGCCGCCGGCCGGGTGTGCGGCGGTCGGGCCAGGCCTGAGGAGGTGAGCCGGCCCTGCGGCGGCGCCGCCCGCTCAGCCCGCGTCGACCTCCGACGTCCCGAGCCGGGCGTACACCTCGGGCCGCCGCGCCCGCAGCCGCAGCGCGATGGCGACGCCCGTCAGGAACACGACCGGCACGATCGCCACCAGCGGCCAGTTGACCTCCGGCCCGGCATTGGTGAACAGGTCGAGCCGCCACACCACCAGCGCCGTCGCCCCGCACAGCAGCACGGTGGCGGCGACCGGCGCCACGACCGTCCGGAACACCCCGGCGCTCGCGGCCGCCTCGCGATTGCGGCGGAAGAAGGCGTACACGGACAGCCCGGCGAGTGCCTGCAGCACCAGGATGCCGACCACGCCGGGGGAGTTCACCCAGAGGAAGAACTGGTTGTACGGGTCGGCCCCGATCAGCGCCGCCACCACGACGGCCACCGCCGCCAGCACCGACTGCGCGATGCCGCCGATCCACGGGGAGCCGTGGCGCGGGTGGACCCGGCCGAGCGCGGCCGGGGCGGCCTGCTCGGTGGCGAGGGCGTAGCCGTAGCGGGTGATGGTGTTGTGGAAGGCGAGCAGCGCGGCGAGCAGGCTGGTCACGATCAGCACCCGCTGGAGGTCGGTGGCCCAGGCGCCGACGTAGTCGGTCATCGCGGTGAAGAACATCCCGGCCGGGTCGGCGGTGGCGGTCGCGACGGCCTCGGTGGCGCCGAAGGCCTGCACGATCATCCAGGTGATGAAGGTGTAGAAGAGGCCGAGGAAGGCGATCGCCGCGTAGGTGGCGCGCGGCACCGTCCGCCGTGGTTCGCGGGCCTCCTCGCGGTAGATGGCGGTGGCCTCGAAGCCGATGAACGCGGCGAAGGAGAGCCCGAGCACCCCGCCCATGCCCCCGGAGAACATGTTGTGCGGGGCGAACGAGGACAGGTCGAGCCCGTGCGCGCCGCCGCGCACCAGCACCGCCACGGCGAGCACGAGCAGGATGCCGGTCTCGGCGATCAGCAGCGCGCCGAGCACCTTGGCGCCGAGGTCTATCGAGCGGTAGCCGAGGAGCCAGACCACCGCGACGCCGAGCAGCGCCCAGACCGGCCAGGGCAGGTCCAGGCCGAGCAGGTCGGCGGCGGTGGTGTGGGCGAAGAAGCCGAAGGCGCCGTACATGCCGATCTGGATGGCGTTGTACGAGAGCACCGCGAGCAGCGCGGCGCCGAGCCCGGCGGGGCGGCCGAGGCCGCGGGTGACGTAGGCGTAGAACGCGCCGGCGTTGCGGATGTGCGCGGTCATGGTGGTGAAGCCGACCGCGAAGAGCGCCAGGATGACGCCGGTGGCCAGGTAGGCGACGGGCGTGCCGATGCCGCCGAAGGCGATCGCGAACGGCGCCACGCCGGCCATCACGGTCAGCGGTGCGGCGGCGGCCACGACGAAGAAGACGATGTCGCCGGTGCCGAGCACGCCGCCTTCCAGGCGGGCGGGGCCGGTGGAGCCGGCGGCTGCGGTGCCGGGCCCGGTGGTGCCGGGCCCGGCGCTGGGTCCGGCGCGGCCGGTGTCGGGGCCGGTGCGGGGGGAGCCGGGTGCGGTCGGGGAGGCCGCGTCGGAGGGCAGAGTCATGGGGGAGCTCTCCTGGGGTCGTACGGACGAGGGTAGAGCGGTCGGCCGCCGATCGGGTGCGGGCGGTCGACGGGGGGAGCGGACGCCGTGGGGGGGTTCCGGCGGGCGGGTACCGGGGGGGGGGGGGGGGGGGGGGGGGGGGGGATCCCGGGGGGTCAGTGCGTGCGTCGGCCGCCGAGCCAGGTCCCGGCCACCGGGACGGCGGCCAGCTCGGCGGCCGGCACCGCGTAGGGATCGGCCGCCAGGTGCACCAGGTCGGCCCGCATCCCGGGGCGCAGCACGCCCCACTCCGCCTCCTCGAAGGCCTGGTGAGCGACGCCCGCCGAGTACGCCGCGAGTGCCTCGGTGAGGCCGATCCGCTCCTGGGGCAGCCAGCCGCCGGCCGGCAGGCCGTCCGGGGTCTGCCGGGTGACGGCCGTGGCGAGACCGGCCAGCGGCTCGTAACGGGTGACCGGCCAGTCGCTGCCGAAGGAGACCCGGGCGCCACCGCGCAGCAGGGCGGCGATCTGGTACTGCCGGGCGCCGCGCTCGGGGCCGAGCCGGGGGAGGGTGAGTTCGGTCATCAGCGGGTCGGTCTGGGCCCACAGCGGTTCGAAGTTGGCGATCACGCCGAGTTCGGCGAAGCGGGGCAGGTCGGCCGGGTCGACGAGCTGGACGTGGGCGATCACCGGGCGGCGGGCGCGCAGGCCGTTGCGGCGGGTGGCGGCCTCGACGGCGTCCAGGGCGATCCGGACGCCGTGGTCGCCGATGGCGTGGATGTGCGGCTGGAAGCCGAGCGCGTCGACGGCGGTGACGGCGTCGGCCAGTTCGGCGCCGGTCCAGTTGGCGACGCCGTGGGAGTGCGGGCAGTCGCTGTAGGGCGCCAGGAGGGCGGCTGTCCCGGACTCGACGACGCCGTCGGCGAAGAACTTGACCGCCCGGGCGGTGAGCCGGCCGCGCCCGCCGGCCTCGACCCGCTCCCGGTCGGCGGCCAGGGCGGGGAGCCGTGCGCGCCAGCCGTCCGGTTCGAGCAGCAGCGCCAGCCCGGCCCGGACGGGCAGGTCGTGCTCGGCGACGGCGGCGAGCCAGGTGTCGACCTGCGTGGGCTCGATCCAGGCGTCCTGGAGCCAGGTGAGCCCGGCGGCGGCGAGCGCGGCGGTGGTCTCGCGCAGGGCGGCGACCTGCTCGGCGAGCGGGAGCGGCGGGACGAGCGCGAGGACGGGGTTGAGGGCGCCGAACTCGCGCAGGGTGCCGAGCGGGGCGCCGTCCGGGCGGCGGACGATCTCGCCGCCCACGGGGTCGGGCGTGTCCGGCCCGTACCCGGCGCGGCGCAGCGCCTCGCTGTTGGCCCAGCCGGTGTGGTGGTCCATGGTGCGCAGCAGGACGGGCCGGTCGGGGACGGCGGCGTCGAGCAGCCGGGCGTCGAACAGGCCGCCCTCGGCGAGCCACGGGTCGACGGCGTCCCCGGTGATCCACTCGGCCTCGGGGTGCCGGGCGGCCCAGGTGCGGACGGCCTCGACGACCTCCTCCAGGCTGGTGCAGTCGCGCACCGGCACGCCGCGCAGCCCGATGGCGCCGATCAGCGGGTGGAGGTGGCCGTCGCCGAAGGAGGGCAACAGGGCGCCGCCCGCCAGGTCGACGGTCTCGGTGCGGTCGTCGCGCAGGGCGAGCGCCGCGTCGCCGAGGGCGGTGATCCGCCCGGCGGTGACGGCGAGGGCGTGGGTGGCGGGGTGGGCGGGGTCTCCGGTGTGGATCCGGCCGCCGGTGAAGATCGTGTCGGCACGCATGGGGGAGCGTCCTCTCCGGGTCGCGGCAGGCGACGAGGGCGACCTGCCTAAACCGAATGGGGTTCGGTTACCGTAGGCGCGGCACCGGCGGGTGCGGAAGAGTTTTATTGAAAGCCATTCAGTAACGCTTGGGTAACTATGATCTTGAGGGTTCTCCGGAAGGCTCCCGGCCCCTCGCCCTCCCGAAGATCCTCCGGAAGGCTCCCCGAGCGACTTCCCGAAGGACTCCCCGAAAGACTCTCCGAAAGGCGAGGAACCGGCATGGCCAGGCCGCGCACACCCCTGCTGGACCGGCAGCGCATCGTCGACACCGCGCTGCGGCTGGTCGACGAGTCGGGCGACCTCACCATCCCCGGCCTCGCCGGCGCCCTCAAGGTCGGCCCCTCCGCGCTCTACCACCACGTCGCCGGCCGGGCCGAGATCGTCGCCCTGATGCGCGCCGAACTCGTCCGCACCATCGGCGAGCAGTCGATGTGGGACCAGCGCTGGGACGCGGCGCTGCGCACCTGGGCGCACGCCTACCGGGACGCCTTCGCCGAACACCCCGGCATCGTCCGCCTGCTCGCCACCGCCCCGCTCGCCGAACCGTTCATGCACGAGCTGTACGAGCGTGCCGTCGCCACCCTGGAGGGCGCGGGCTTCGCCGCCCGGGACGTGATGGGCGTGATCACCGCCCTGGAGAGCTTCATCCTCGGCTCCGCCCTCGACCTGGTCGCCCCGGACGTCATGGTCGACGCCGTCGACCGTGACGCCACCCCTCGCCTGGCCGACGCCCTCGATGCCGTCCCCGCCGGCCGCGAACGCGCCGACCGGGCCTTCGAGCTGGGCCTCACCGCCTTGATCGCGGGCTACCGGGCGCTGCTGCCCTGACCGCCCTCCGTGCTGGAGCCGGGGCGCGCCGGGGTCGGGTCGCCGCAGTTCCGCCGGGTCCGGTCCCGTTCCTCCATCCGGTTTCTGAGCAGGCGTGATGACCTGCTAATGTTCTTCTCGTCGGGAGGGAAACAAACTCCCGAGCAGGCGTCAGCGGTGCTACCAGAGCACGTCCTACTTTCAGTAGGAAGAGTCCGTGCGACCCGGGCCTGGCGCTCCACCCGAAGGGGCTCGTTCCGTCCAGCGGAACGGGCCCCTTCGTCATGCCCGGGGGCTCCGGCGGCAGTCGGGCGGCGACCCGGTGGTGTAGACCTGTTTGCCCGGGCCCCTATCGCATGTCGGCGGTCGAAACCCTGCCGTGCGGCCGGTTCTCGGCCAAGCTCCCCTGCCAGGTGGTCGGCGGGTGGCGGTGGGCTGCGGTCCGCGACCGTCCCCGGGCCAGCGGGTTCGCCCGGCAGCGGTGGCTGACGCCTTGTCACACCTTGGCCGGAAGTGGACGCTACTGATGTGAATATGCCATTGGAATGTTCGTCATATGGAATCCGGCAGTAGCCTTCCGTGTCGAGCCCGCCACTGCTGGTGGCGGCCCGGCCGTGCCGTGCTGCGCCCGGCTGCCCAGACCCCCTCGAAGGAGCCGGTGTGCCGGGTATCGACGAATGCCTCGCCGGAGCGATGTCGATCTCCGGGGCACGCTCCGCGAGCCTGGTCGACTGGAGCAGCGGACTAGCACTCGGCAGCCTCGGCGAGTGCCCGACCGGTGACCACGAGACCGCGGCCGCCGAGACAACCGACTTGGTACGGGCGGCCGTTGAGAGCCAGACCTTCACCGGGGCGGAGGATCGGCGGTCGCCGTTACAGGACGTCATCGTCACCGCCGGACGCAGCTACCACCTCATCTGCTTCATCGACACCGTCTTCGACAGCCGCCTCGTCCTCCACCTCTGGCTCGACCGCGCCCAGGGCAACCTCGCCGCCGCCCGCTACCGCCTCCAGGCGCTCGCCGAGGAACTGGTGCTGGGGTGAGCGGGACGCCCATCGCGGCCATCGGGTTTCGGCCAGCACGCCGGACGGGCCGCCCCCGCCGCCCGCGCTCCACCGGGCGGTGGCCCCGATGAACGCCGCGCCCGCCGCCGTCCGCCCGCCCGCCATGCCGCAGACCCCCGGCGAGGCCCTTGGCCTGCTCGCGACCCGCCGCGCCACCGGCGCCCTGTGCGGCCCGCTCGGCAGCCTGCACCTCGTCGACGGCCAGGTGGCGCACGCCGACTCCCCGCGCGCGCCCGGCCTGGCCGAACTGCTTACCGGCTGCGGCCGGATCACCCCCGGGCAGTGGGCGGAGCTGCTCCGGCTCGACGGCCCGCGCGCCCGGGTCGGTGAGGCACTGGTCGAACGGCGGCTGCTCACCCGGGGCGAGCTCGAACTCGGCCACCTGGGCACGCTCTTCGACGCCGCGTTCTTCGTCCTCGCCGACCGGACCGGCGGCGTCTGGCGGTTCGAGTCCGACGCCCGGCACTGGCTGGGCCCGGTGGCCACGGTCGACCCCGGCCGGCTGCGCCGCGAGGTCGAGCGCCGGGGCCGGCTGCTGGAACGCATCTGGCCCTGGCCGCAGCTCGACACCGCGCCGGTCCGCCCGGTGGTGCCGGTCCCACGGCCGTCGCACCGCCCGCCCGGCCGCCGCCGGCGCGAACTGCTGGACCACGCCGACGGCCGAAGAACCCCGGCGGACCTGGCGCGCCTGCTCGGCCGGTCCGGCTTCGGCGTCACGGCGGACGTCCGCCGCCTGGCCGCCGCCGGGCTGCTCGACGCCCCGCGGTACGCCGCACCGGCGGCCGCGCCGGCGGTGGCACCGAGCGCCGCGACACCTGTGGCACCGGTGACGCCCGTGGCACCTGGGGCGCCGAGGCCCGCGGCGCCCGTCGCGGAAGCCGAGGCGCCGGCTCCCGAGGCGCCGGCCCCCGCCCGCCCGCCGGGAGGAGGCCTGCACCGCCGGGTCCCCGGCGCCACCCTCACCGGCGCCACGCCGTCCGGTCCCGTGGCCCCCGCCCGCTCCGATCGCCCGCCCACCACGGCAGCGGCCCACCCGCCGCTGGCCGTCCCCGACCCGGACATCGCGCTGCTGACCCGGGTCCGAACCCTTCTGGAGGCCCGACTTTGAACCACTCTCCACCCGCGACCCCGCCGTCCCGGCCATGAGGCGGGTGCTCAAGCAGCGTGTCGGAAGGAGACAACTGATCGCCTTGGAGACCGAACTGCTCGCCGAGCTCCGCGCCGTCAAGCAGCGCGTCCCGCACCTCGCGGGTGGCCTGGTGGCCAGCGTGGACGGCCTGTTGGTCGCGCACGACACCCACGGGGCGGAACCCTCCGGCCTGGCCGCGATGACGGCGGCCTCGCTGTCGCTGGCCCAACGGCTCGCCGACACCACCGGCCAGGGCGAGTTCCGCGAGTCGCTGGTGCGCGGCGAGCACGGCTACGTCGCCACCTACGCGGCCGGGGGCAGCTGCGTGCTGGCCCTGCTGGCGCACCCGGACGTCAACGTCGGCCGGCTGCACCTGGAGGCCCGCCGCTCGGCCCAGCGGATCGCCGGGCTGCTCAGCGACAGCCTCCTGCCGAAGGACCCCCGCGACCCGACCTGACCGGCCTGACCGGCCAGGCCCCCGGCCCGACCTCACCTATCACCCCAGCACCCCACCATCGAAAGGGAGTTACCCAGATGACCGACGCAGCCGGCGCGCTCAAGCAGGCCATGACCAGCATCGAGGGCGCCATCGGCGCGGCACTCGTGGACTACAACAGCGGCATGGCGCTCGCCACCCTCGACGGCCCCGGCGGGCTGGACCTCAACGTGGCCGCGGCGGGGAACACCGACGTGGTCCGCGCCAAGATGCGCACCATGGACATGCTCGGCCTACAGGACGGGATCGAGGACATCCTGATCACCCTCAGCAGCCAGTACCACCTGATCCGGCCGCTCGCCGGCCGCACCGGCAAGGGCCTCTTCCTCTACCTGGCGCTGGACAAGGCGCGGGCCAACCTGGCGATGGCCCGCCACCAGCTCACCAGGATCGAGGCCGACCTGGAGGTCTGACAGGTCGGACAGGCGGACAGCTCGAAAAGCTCGGACAGGCCGGAGAGTCCGACCGGACGACGCGTCGGCCCGGCGCCGGCTCAGGCCGCGCCGGGCGCCGTCCACCGGACCTCGCCGCCCGGTAGCCCCGCGCACACCGCCCCCTCGGCGGTCTCCACGCTCCACGGCGCGAGCTGCGCGTGCGGCGGGACGGACAGCGCGCCGCCCTCCGCGAAGGCCAGCTCCAGGCCGCCGGCGAGGGTGATCTCGGCGGTGTCGACGGTCCGGCCGACGAGCGCGAGCAGGGTGCCGGTCGGACGGACGGTCAGCGCCGGAAAGTAGTGCTCGACCTCCGCCGGGGCGGTGAAGGAGGGCGCGGCGAGGCGGAACTCGTGCGCCACCCGGACGGTCACCGGTCCGTCGAGGGTGAGGTCCAGCCGGTCGCCGCCGCTGACCGACGCCACTCGGCGGCCGGCCAGCGCCTCCGTGATCCCGTGCTGCGTGATCCCGTTCTGCATGGCCCCAGTGTGACCCACCCGACCCGGCCTTGTCCGCCCTGCCCAACAGCCCCGCCCAACAGCCCCGCCCGACCGGCCGGTCCCCCTGCCGCGCCCTCCTGAACCCTCCTGAACCCGCTCGACCCGCCCGCCCGCCGCTACCCGGCGGCGCGTCCGCGCACCAGCTCGGCCGGCCCGCCCGCCCGCTCCCGCGCGGCCAGCGCGGCGGCCGTCCGGGCCCAGGACGGGCCGGTCAGCAGCGCCCGTGCCTCGGCGGGGCCGCAGAGCCGCCACTCCACCAGCTCCTCCTCCGGCAGTGCGATCGAACCGAGCATCCGTTCCGTCACCGTGCCCCCGTCGAACACGGACACCAGCACGGCGGTGTCCCGCCCGGTCGCCGGGTCGGCCTCCGGATCGGCGGCCGCCCCGGGCTGCCAGTCCAGCGCCAGCAGCCGCCCCGGTTCGACCTCCCAGCCGAGTTCCTCGCGGATCTCGCGTCGGACGGCCGCCCGGGGCAGTTCCCGGTCCGCCTCGATCCCGCCGCCCGGCAGCGTCCAGTACGGCACCCGGCCGCGCGGCCCGTCCCACGGCCGCAGCCGGACCAGCAGGACCCGCCCGGCGTCGTCGGTGAACAGGGCCCGGGCCTTGGCCCGGATCCGCGGGCGGGTGGCGATGTAGGTGGCCCGGTCCATCGGCGGCTCGTACCCGGGCCCGCCGGGGGCGGAGCCCAGGGCGGGCGCGTCGGCCAGCCCGGTGTACGCGGGCGGCGATTCGTCCGCCGGCAGGTGGTCGAGGGTGTGCCCCACGGGCCTGCTGTCCTCCAGCTCCAGCGGACCGGCCGACCGCGGCGCCCGCAGGCAGGCCGTGACCCGGCGGGACAGCAGGGGCGGCAGCGCGTGGCCCGCCTGTTCCGGGGTCAGCCAGGCCCAGCCGCCGACCTCCGCCGCGTCCGGCCGGATCGCCGCGGCCTGTTCGGCGGTGAGCGGCTGCGCCCAGTACAGGTACGCGGCGATCGGCGGCCGGAAGTGGTCGAGCGTCCAGTCGACGCAGGCCAGCGGCCCCAGCCGGGGCGTGAACCCGAGTTCCTCCACCACCTCGCGCAGCGCGGTCTCCCGCGGCGAGCGGTCCTGCGGCTCCCACCCGCCGCCCGGGATCGCCACAGGATGCTTCCGGTCGTACGGCAACCGCACCACCAGCACCCGCCTCCGCTCGTCCGGGAACAGCACCCCCGCCGCCGCCAGCAACTCCCGCCCGCTCCCGGATGACGCGTCCACCGCTGCTCCCTCCGTCAGGCCCGGTTCGAAGGCCGTGTCCCCCCGACGACTCGGCGGACCCCTTTCATGGTTCCCCCCACGAGCCGTCCTAGCCGAGCCCCCGCCGCCTCACCCCAGTGACGCGAGGGCCTGGGCCGCCGCGCGGGCCATCTGCTCGTCGTGCCGCCCGCTGGACCCGCGCAGCCGGGCGAGGCCTTCGGCCGCCGCCAGGGCGAGCAGCCCGGGCAGCAGGTCGGTGCTGCGGGCGGCGACCCAGCGGGTGCCCTGGGTGGCCATCCACCACAGGTCGGCGGCCCGGCCGGGCGGGGCCTCGGCGGGGGTGTCGACGGGCGGCGGGCCGAGGGGGTGGCCGGTGGCGGCGAGCAGTTCGTGGAACCGGCGGGCGATCAGGTGGTGGCCCTCGGCGCTGGGGTGCAGCCGGTCGACGCTGAGCAGCCGGCGCTGCGCGCACCAGGGCAGCTCGGCGATGTGCAGGTGCACCGCCCGGTGCCGGGCGGCGAGGGCGTGCACGACGGTGTTGACGGCCTGCATCCGCCGCGCCAGCGGTCGGGCCAGCGGCGCGGGCAGGCGGAGCAGGGTGCCCGGATCGGGCAGGCAGGCGGTCAGCAGGACGGCGCCGTGGCTGGAGAGTTCGCCCAGGGTGGCGTCCAGCTCCAGGGTGGTGCGCCGGATGTCGAAGCCCGCCCGTAGGGTGTCGTTGCCGCCGACCACCACGGCCGCGAACCGCGGCCGCAGTGCCAGTGCGGCGGGGAGTTGACGATTCGTCAGATCAGCGGTCAGGGCGCCGCTGCACGCCAGGTTGGTGAACTCGACGCCGCCCTCGGGTGCCAGCGACCGGGCCAGGACGGCGGCCCAGCCGCGCCACCCCTCGCCGACCGGGTCCCCGACCCCTTCGGTCAGCGAGTCCCCGAGCGCGACGAACCGCACCGGCCCGCTGGTGGCCGGGCGGCCGTCCGCGGACCGGTCACGCCCGGTGCCGAGCACGCTCATCCCAACCCTCCTCCACCGCACCGGGGTTGCGCACGCCGGGGTTCCGCATGCCGGGGTTCCGAACGCTGTGGGCCGCGAGGAACGCGGCCACCGCGGCCGGCCAGCCGTACCGCTCGGCCTGGGCCCGGGCGCCGGCCCGCCGCGCCTGCTCCGGGCGTGCCAGCAACTCCCGTACCGCCGAGGCGAATCCGGCCCCGGTGTCGGCGGCGGCCATCCCGGCCAGGCCGATCAGCCCGGGCAGCGCGGAGGAGCGGCTGACCGCCACCGGAGTCCCGCAGGCCAGCGCCTCCAGCGCGGCGAGCCCGAAGGTCTCCACCGGCCCGGGCGCGAGCACCACGTCCGCGCAGCCCAGCAGCCTGGCCAGTTCCTCCCGCCGGCCCAGGTGCCCGAGGAGGCGCACCGGCAGTCGCAGCCGCTCCGCCCGGGCCGCCAGCCGGTCCCGCAACGGTCCGGCCCCGGCCACCACCAGGACGGCCGGCAGCCCCCGGGCCCGCAGCGCGGCCAGCGCCTCGACGGCCCGTTCGGGCCGCTTCTCGGCCGAGAGCCGGGAGCAGAGCACCAGCAGCACGTCGTCCGGCCCGCAGTACCGTGCCCGCTCCCGGGCCCGCGCGGCCGGCGGCAGCGGGCGCATCGCGTCCAGGTCCACGCCGAGCGGGGCCCGGACCAGGTTGGGCACGCCGATCCGCCGGAACTCCGCCGCCGCCCAGTCGGTGGTGCAGAGCACCGCGTCGTACGTACGGGCCGTCGCCGCGTTGAGCCGGTCGGCGGCCGCGTCGGCGAGCGGGCGGGGCAGCCCCCAGGCGCGCAGCAGCCCGACGGCGCTCTCGTGCGACACCATCACCGAGCGGACGCCGTGCCGCCGGGCCCAACTGCCGGTCCAGCGCAGCGTGGTGCGGTCGGACACCTCCAGCCGGTCGGGTTTCAGCCGGGTCAGTTCGGCGGCCACCGCCCGCCGGTCGGTGAGCACCCGGTAGCCGCCGCTGGCCGGCAGCACCGGCCCGGGCAGGGTGACCACCAGGCCCTGCTCGCACTCCTCCTCGCTGCGCCGCTCCCCGGGCACGATCAGCACCGGCCGGTGCCCGGCGGCCAGGTAGCCGGCGCCGAGGTGGCGCAGCGCGGTGCGCAGGCCCCCGGAGACCGGGGTGACGAAGTTCGCGAGCCGCACGATGGTCAGTGGCTCGCGGTCGGCGGTGTCCGTCATGCCGGCAGCTCCTCCACGACGGCGACCGGCTCGACGACCGCCGGGGGAGCGGCAGGGGGAGCCACCGGTGTGCCCCGGTGCTCGGCGAGGACCTCCGCGTAGTGCCGCAGCAGCAGGTCGCCGACCGCCTCCCAGGTCCGCGCGGTCACCTCGGCCCGTCCGGCGCGCCCGTACGCGGCCCGCCGCCCGGGGTCGGCGGCCAGTTCCGCCACCGCCCGGGCCACCGCGGCGCCGTCCCGGGGCGGCACCAGCAGGCCCGTCCGGTGGTGCGCGACCAGGTCCAGCGGGCCGCCGGCGGCCGGGCCGATCACCGGCACGCCGCTCGCCATCGCCTCCTGGATGGTCTGGCAGAAGGTCTCCAGCGGGCCGGTGTGCACGAACACGTCCAGGGTCGCGAAACAGCGGGCCAGTTCCTCGCCGGTCCGGCGGCCGAGGAACACCGCGCCGGGCATCGAGGCCCGCAGCCCGGGCCCGGACGGCCCGTCCCCGATCACCACCACCCGCACCCCGGGCAGGGCCGACGCGGCGGCCAGCAGGTCGACCCGCTTCTCGGGCGCCAGCCGCCCGACGTACCCGACCAGCACCTCGCCGCCCGGGGCGAGCGCCCGGTGCAGCGCCTCGTCCCGGTGCCGGGGGTGGAACCGCACCGAGTCCACCCCGCGCGGCCACAGCTGCACCCGGGGCACCCCGTGCGCGGTGAGGTCCTGGGCGGCGGGCGTGGACGGCGCCAGCGTCCGGGCCGCGGCCCGGTGCACGGCCCGGATCCGCCGCCAGGCGGCCGCCTCCCCGAGGCCCCGCCCGGCCCGGTAGGCGTGCGCGTACCCGGCGAGGTCGGTCTGGTAGACGGCCACGGCGGGGACGCCGAGGCGGGCCGCGGCCTGCATCCCGCGCGCGCCGAGCACGAACGGGCTGGCCAGGTGCACGATGTCCGGCCGGTGCCCGGCGACGGCGGCCGCCAACTGCCGGCTCGGCAGCGCGATCCGCACCTGCGGGTACCCGGGCAGCGGCACCGACGGAATGCGCACCACCGGCAGCTCCACCGCTTCGGAGCCGCCGAAGGTGTGCGGCGGGCACGTGGCGCCCCGCGCGGGTGCGGGGGTGACGACGAGTGGCTGGTGGCCCCGGCGGACCAGATGCTCGGCCGTCCGCAGCACGCTGTGGGCGACTCCGTTGACCTCGGGCGGGAAGGATTCGGTGACGATGACGACGCGCATGCCAGAGTTCTGTCCGCGCCCGGCGTGCACCCGGCCAAAGGGATCTGTCGTACAAGCGAACGCGGGTCGGCGATTTGCACCGCCGACCCGCGCCCGCACCGCGCCGCCTCAGTGCGACCCGGCCGCCTCCTTGAGCTCCGCGTACGGCGCGAGCTTGCGGAGCGACTCGATGCTCCTGAGGCACTCGTCCTTGCTCTCGTGCGGGTCCCCGGTGACGATGACCGTCCCGTTGCTCGCCTTGAGTCGGAAGCGGTGCATCCCGCTCTCGTCCTTGTACAGCTCGAACTTTCCAGCCATGCCTGTAACAGCCTTCCGTTCAGGTGACCCCCTCGCACCGCACCGTAGGGCCAGCCCGGTTGCTCCGCCCGCCGGCTGGGGCATCCGAGTCATCCGGCCCTGCCCACCTGGCCCGTTCGGGTCAGGTGGTGCTCGCGGGGGAGCTGTGGGCCTGCGGGCGGTTGGGCGTGGTGGCCCGGGAGTGCTCCTCGCGGAAGCCTCGTTTCACCGGCGGACCGGGGTGGTGCCGTTCATGCCGAAGCGAGCGGAGCACTGCTCGCCGGATCGGTTGTTCGCGTTCCACACGCAGATCCACATCGTGTAGCCGATGTCCGGGACGAAGCTCGTCTTCGCGGCGCCCACGGAGGCGCGGAAGGTGTAGGTGATGCCGTCACTGCGGGCGAGCTCGGCGACGCAGGTCTGGGTCAGGGAGGTGTTGAGCACGCCCGCGAGCGAGCCGGAGCCGTTGTCGTCCAGCCAGGCGGAACAGGCGGCGGTGGGGCCGAGCCAGTCGGTGTCCGCCTCGGAGCCCTTGACCTGTGCCGGGTCGTCGCTGCCGTTGATGCCGCGGATCGATGACGAGGTGGGGCTGGGGGCGGCCGTTGAGGGTGCGGCGGTGGCCGTGTTCGGTGGGGTGGCCGTTTCGCCAGGCGGGGTGGTCGGGGGCTGGGTAGCGGGTTTGGCGGCAGCGAAGGTCGAGGGCCGCGGGCTCGGGGAGGGCGCCCGCGTGGTGGCGGCCGGGGCGGTTGAAGGCGGGGGAGAGGGTTCGGCGGTGGCGGTGGCGGTGGCGGAGATCGAGGCGCTCGGGCTCGCGGAGGGTCCTTGCGTCGTCCCGGCCAAGGGCTCGACGGCGACCTGCACGCCGCCGGACTCCTGCGCGTCGTGGTGCTGCGGGGAGGTGGACGGGCTGAGGACGAACACCGCGACCGCGCCGAGGGCGGTCGCCGCGGCGATCGGCAACAGGAACAGGTGCTTGCGCGGGCGGCGAGGTGATGCGAGGGGTGCGGGCCCGACGTCGGGCTTCGGGTCCGTGCTCGTATCCGGTGGCGGGACGGTCTCCAGCTTGCCGACGGGCGTTTCGGCGAACGCACGTCGAGCGCCGATGCGTGACATGACCTCGGGCGGCCAGGACGGGGGAGGGGCGGGCCGGTGCGTGCGCGTCGCCAGGACGATCTCGTCGGCGGTGGGGCGTGCGCCGGGGTCGGTGGCGAGACAGGGCCCGAGGAGGGCGGCGAGGTCGGCGTCCACGGCGCGCAGCGGCTCCACGTCGGGGACGGCGCCGGGTGTGCGACCCGAGGCGGCGTAGAGCAGGAGCGCCGCGAGCGAGTAGACGTCCGCGGGCGCTGCCACGTCCTCCTCCCCGGCCTGCTGTTCCGGTGCCGAGAAGCCCTGCGTTCCGTAGCTGCCACCGCTCCTGGTGAGCCTCGCCTGGTCCGCGGCGCGCGCGATGCCGAAGTCGATCAGCTTCACGCCGTCGCGCACCAGCATGACGTTGGCGGGCTTGATGTCGCGGTGCGCGATCCGGGACGCGTGTACGGCCCGCAGTTGAGCGGCCGTCTCGGCCAGCAGTAGCCACAGCGCCCCGGCGGGCAGCGGGCCGTGCAGCCGGACCGCCTCGTCCACCGTGAGCCCGGGGACGTACTCGGTGGCGAACCACGGGCGTTCCTGAGTGGCGTCGCTCGCCAGCACCCGCGGTCCGACTCCGAGCGGCACACGGTAGAGGATGCCGACCTCTCGTTCGAAGCGCTCGCCGGGGACCAGCCGCGGCCGGACGAGCTTGACAGCGGCGTAGCCCCTGTCCGAGACCCCGAGGTAGACCTCGCCCATGCCGCCGGTGCCGAGCAGGCCGATGATGCTGAAGCTGCCGATCTCCTGCGGATCGCCCGGACCGAGTGGTTCGGCGACCACGCTGTCGATCGCAGCAGCTCGCCGGCTGATCTCGCTCACGGCGGGCAGGCTATCGGGCAAGTCCACTCCGGACAAGCGGAGTTGGTGGTTCCGCAAGCTCGGCACGCCGCATGCTCGCAGGAGGACTGGTCCTCCCGGTGCGCTCATACACTGGCGCGACCCGAGGCGGAGGTATGTGAGATGGCGTACGAAAACTTCCCACCCCAGATGCTGCCGCCGGGCAGTCCTTCCGGCAGAGTGCCCTCGGCGCCACCCGGGACGATCTTCGTGCTCGGCCCGGAGGGTGGGTACGCCGTGCCGCCGCGCCGGTACACCTTGCTGTTCGGGCGCGACCGCGAGGACGTGCACGTACCGGTCGGTGTCGACGACCCGACCGTCAGCCGTCGGCACGGCGTCTTCACCTGCGCTGGCGCGGACGGCGACTGGTGGCTGGTCAACACCGGCAATCTGCCGATCGAACTGCCCGACGGCGTGCTGATGCTCACCAGCCACAAGCGGATCATCGGGCCCGGGTACACCCCGTTGGTGATCAACTCGTCCAAGCGGCGGTCCCACCTGGTGGAGGTCCGCGTCGTGGACGGGGACGACCTGCACCCCCGTTCCACGAGCGGCGCCGATACCGCGGCCCCCGAGACGGTCTACCTGCTCTCCCTCCAGGAGCGGCTGGTGCTCACCGCGCTCGCCCGGCGCTACCTGGAGGGCCAGGACGCCTTCCCGCTCCCGTCGGCCTGGGAGGAGACCGCCCGGCTGGTCAACGCCTCGCCCCACGTGACCAAGTTCTGGACCCACAAGTCGGTCGCCAACACGGTCGAGGACGTGCGCGAACGGCTGCGCCGACGGGGCGTGCGCGGACTGACGCGCGACGAGGTCGGCGAGCCGGTCGGCTCGACGCTCAGCGTCAACCTGATCAGGGAACTGCTGAAGACGGCGACGCTGAACGCCCAGGACTTGGAGTTGCTGGCCGATCAGGGTTGACGCGTTTCTCAGGCCTCCGTCCCGGGCGTGGCTTCGGCGTTGTGGTTGTAGGTGACGTGCATGGTGCCGTGTTCCACGGCGAAGACGGCTGCCTGGTCCTCGGCCGAGTTCTGCTGGCGCGGTTGGGGCTGCGGTTGTTCGGGGTGATGCTTCGTGTTCGTCACGTGGTTGTTGTCGCCCACGATGAAGGTGCCGGAGACGTCTCCGGCGTGGATGGTGCCGGGGGTGGATTCCGTAGGCATGGTCGGCCTTTCTCGGTTGGTCCTGTGGAGGTCAGCCTCCGCAGTGGGTTACCAGGCTGCGCCAGGCCGAGTTATATGCCGACGCCTGGCTATTCGTGTCGATCGTGGCACCGGACGGATGGTTCCGAAACGAGCGGAACTGGTTCTCCTCCTGCTGGCTAGCGGTCAGAAGGCCCTTGAGGTCGGATACCACGGATCCGTCCCGCGCTTGCGATAGGGCTCCCCGCAACGTGGACTCGCTGGTGCGCAGGTCTTTGAGGATGATGTCGATACGGGATTTCACCGTGCTGTCGTCGGGAACGGTGGAGGTCCGTCGTGAGTTGTACGCGGCTACGGCGTTGTTGTACGAGTCGAGGGCGCTGTGAACGGCGGTCAGGTCGGTGTTGTGCTGCTGGATCTCTTTTCCCAATTCCGGTGCCACCGTTGCGCACACGGGATCGACGGGGTCCGGTGTGACGACGGGGGCAGGGATCGGCGGCTTGGGGGTGTAGACCGGCCGGGTCGGGATCGGTGGGTAGGTGGGCTGGGCCGGCTTGGCCAGGTTCGACTGGTTCTGGGTGTAGACCATGGCGCCCACGCCGAGTACGGCTGAGGCGCCGACCACGCAGGCGACGGCGAGGGCTGCTCCGCCCTTGGCGGCCGCTGCGCCGGCGGTGGTGACCGCGTGGCCCGTGCTGGACGTGGTGGTGGCGCTCGCGGTGTGCGGGTGGTGCGCCCCCGAGAGGTCGATTCGGTGCGGCGCCGCCTGCGAGTGGGAGTGTGCGCCGGCCACATGGCCCCCGGGCGGGGGCTGTTGGGCGGACTGGGACAGGTCGATCACGTGCGGTGTACCCGGCGGGTGCACGGGCGCCGGAGCGCCGGAGGCGGGGACGGGGTGGGTGACGGCCGGCGGCTGGACGACCGGGTGGGTGACGGGCGGTGGTTGGACGACGGGGTGGGTGACGGCCGGTGGTTGGACGACGGGGTGGGTGACGGTCGGCGGCTGGACGACCGGCTGGACGACGGGGTGGGTGACCGTCGGCGGGCTGACCGCCGGGTGTGTGATCAGCGGGGACTGGCCGATGGCGTGTGCCGTGGTGGCCGGGTCGATCGGCGGCACGGCGGTGATCGTCGTCGTGGCGGCCTGGTGGGCCACCGAGTGCGCTTGCAGGGCGGCGAGTTCCTGCCAGAGCGCCCCCGCCTCCAGCACCAGGGTCGTCGTCAGTGCCGCCCGGCCGATCGCCTTGCGGCGGGTGCGCGCCTCCCCCAGGAAGAACTCCTCGCCCGCGCGGTCTCCCGCGCTCTTCGCGGCGGCCCAGCCGGCTCCGAGGAGGCTGCCCCAGGCGTCGAACTGCCGGGAGAGCGCCAGTTTCGGCGAGGCGGCACGGGCCAACTCCACGCCGAGCTGCGCCTGTCCGCTCCGCTCCGCTCCCAGCACCGCGACGTCCAGGGCCTGGAAGTGGGCCGCGACCTCGTCCGGGGTGGTCTCCCGCGACTGGACCCACGCGGTGAGCGCCCGGCAGAGCGGCGCGGCGGGGTACTGCGTCATCCGGCTCTTGAGCACGCACTCGGCGACGTCCGGCGGACACCCGTAGCCGGTTTCCGAGGCGACCAGCAGGCCGTGCCGCACCAGCCCGCTGGCGAGCGCGTCGCTGTCCGTCCGGCTGAGCAGGGCGTCGAGCTGCCGGGCGGCCAACTCGGCGCCGGAGAGCGAGCCGAGCAGGTACAGCAGGTCCCGCTCCTCCGGCCGGAGCCTGTTGAGCAGCGCGGGAAGGAGCGCGGGGAGATCGGCGATGCCCGGCAGGCCCTTGCCGGTCGCGGCCGACAGGGCGATGCGCCGCAGTCGGAGCGGATTGCCGTGCAGGGCGTCGCACAGCGCCGTCACGGTCCGCGCTTCGTCGGGCCGCAGCGCGCGGGCCAGGACCGTCTGGACCAGGACCACCCCTGCCGGGGCCGCCAGTCCGTCGAGCCGGATCGGGTGGACGCCGGTGACCGACGACCGGCGTTGCGAGGTGAAGACGAACGTGGAGTGCTCGGCCAGGTCGAAGAGCCGGTGCAGGTCCTTCTCGTCGAGTCCCGCGTCGTCCAGGTAGATCCGCAGCCGCAGGGTCTTCAGGTGCTCCTTCAGCACCTCCAGCGACGGCTTGTAGTTCGGTGCGTCGAAGCTGATGTCGAAGATCGCCTGCGCGAGGTCGTCGGCCGTCCGGCCGCCGGCTTCGATGTAGGCCGCGCCTTCGGGCCCGCGCGGCAGGGTGCGGGCGAGGTGGCGCAGCAGCGCACTCTTGCCGACCCCGGAGGCGCCCCAGATCTGCACCAACTGGCGTGCCCCGATGGCCTGTTGCAGTTCCTGGAGCTCCCGGTCCCGGCCGATCAGCGGATCGGCGGCGGAACGCGGCAGGTGGGAGATCGGCTGACGTTTGACCGGGTTGGGCGGAGGCCCCGCGTTCACGGTGATGGCCGAACCGTGTCCGGTGGTGATGTTGAGGTTGGTCACGGTGTTCCGGTTGCCGACGATCATCGTTCCGGACACGTCGCCCGCCCGGATTCGCGTGGAACCGTCCGGAGCACCGTTGTTCTCTGGCATCTGTTTCTCCGGTCCTCTCCAACGCTCGGGTTCCGGCACTCGGTCATGCTGGCGCCGACCCGTCGTCGGAACCCGGCGCTTTTACCTGTTTGGTGAGATCGCCCGTGAACCGGCCGGTTCGGCCGCGGCGGCGATCCGGGCGAGGTGGTCCAGGTCGAGGATCGTGATCCTGCGGTAGCCCGTGACGACCGCGCCCGACTCCCGCAGGGCCCGCAGGGCCTTGTGGATCGACGACTCCGCGGCGCCGACCAGCGTGGCCATCTCCGGCTGCGACAGCGGGAGATGGGCTTCGTTGCGGCCGGGGCGCCCGTAGGTGACGGCGAGGTGGTGCAGGATCCTGGCCAGCCGCCCGAGCACGTCGCAACCGGTGAAGTCGACGATCCGGCTGGTCGCCGTGCGCAGCTTGGCCACCACGCTCGCGTTGAGTGCGAGCCCGATGGCGGGGTGCTGCTTCGTGCACGCCAGCAGTTCGGTGGGCAGGATGTAGCGGGCCAGCACCCGGCCGCAGGCGGTCACGGTGCCGATGCGCGGTTGACCGTCGATCCCGGCGAACTCCCCGACGAGGTCCCCGGCCATCCGCACGGCCAGCAGTGCGTCCCGACCGTCCTGTGCGTGCGCGGTGACCTTCACCGTGCCGCCGATCAGGAGCAGCGAGAAGTCCGAGGTGTCGGCCTCGCGGATGGTGATCTGACCGGCCGGGTAGGCCACGCCGTGGCCGAGCTCCAGCAGGACTCGGCGATCGGCCTCGCCGACCCGGCCGAGCAGTCCGGTCGTCGGCCAGTAGGCCCCGGCCCCGCGCATCCGTGTGTTGCTCATCGGTCACTCCTCCTCCTCGTCCGGCCGAAGCCGGACAAGCCGTATTAGTAGCCGGTTTACCCGAGGACCCCTCCTCTACGTTCTGGTTAACCATCGTGTCGGCACCGGGAATTCGGTGCCGACGGCAGTTCGATCCTCGAACCGCCGGCCCTCGTCGTGATCGCGGAGGGAATGTGAATCCGAGGTACGAGTACCGAGCTCTGCTGGCGTGCGACATCGCGGGTTCCGCGGGCCGCGGGCAGCAGCGGCTGCAGGAGATCCGCGGCGTGCTGCGGTCCGCGCTGTTCGGCGCCCTCGGCGTCGCGGAGCTGGACCGGCGGGACTTCGCGTACGTGGACACCGGCGACGGCTGCCGGCTCGTCGCCCCGGCCGGGTTGCCCAAGGCCGGACTGCTGGTCCCGCTGCTGCCGGAGCTGGGCGCGCGGATCCGCGAGCACAACCGGCACGCCGGCCCGGACACCCGGCTGCGGGTACGGGCCGCCGCGCACGCGGGGGAGGTTCGGCTCGATCCGGACGGCACGGTCTCGGGCACCCCGTTCGAGGCGCTCGCCCGGCTGCTCGACTCGCCCCCGCTGCGGCATGCGCTCCTGGACGGTCCGGACGGCACCCCGGTGGCCGCGGTGCTGTCGCAGCACTACTACGAGGAGACGGTCGGGCACGGCTACGAGGGGCTCGAAGCCGGCGCCTTCACCGCGGCCGAGGTCCGGGTCAAGGAGTACGCCGCACGGGCCTGGCTCTGGTACCCGGGCAGTCCGGTCGGGCCGCACGGCGGTCCCGGCCCGGAATCCGGCTCCCGCGAGCGGCCTGCGGAAGCCGAGCCGCGGGCCGTGGAGCAACTCGTCCAAGCCACGGGGAAGGGCACGGTCTTCGCCGTCGGCCGAGGTGGCCAGCACATCCACTACAACGAAGGGGGCTGAAGCGCCGATGAACCAGGAACTCGCCGAGCTGGCCGCGAGCGGAGCCACCGCTCTGGTGTCCGCGATGGGCACCGATCTGTGGAACGAGGCGAGGCGACTGATGAGCGGCGTCATCGCCCGGGCCCACGGCAGCCGCCGCAGGGAACTGTCCGTCGCGCTGGAGCGGGGGTCGACCGCCACGAGGGGAGCGGTCGACGCCGCGGCCGTGGACTTCTGGACCGAGGCCCTGCTCCAGTTGCTCGACCGGGACCCGGTTCTCGCCCAGGACGTCATAGCTCTGGCGACGCTGCGGACCGCGCAACGGCCGGACGTCGTGGTCCAGGTCAACTCCGCCACCGGTTCCGGTGAGGTGTTCGCGGTGCAGCACGGTGACCAGCACTTCGCCTCGGGGCCGAGGTCCCGCGATCGTGAGGAGCGGCCGTGAGCGGGGGCGACGGCCGGCGGGACGGCCTGACGGACGGCTGGGTGCGGGCGGGGCTGCTCGCAGCCGTCGTCATCGGGGCCTTCGCCGAGGTCGGCACGCCGCACCGGCACTACGGCTGGCTGGTGGACGCGTTCGCCCTCGCGGCGGTGGGTGTCGTCGGCGCGGCGGCCGCACTGGGGTCCGAGGCCGCCGCGCCGCCCGCCCGGCAGCGGGACCGGCCCGAACGGGGGCCCCGGCCCGACGCGACGGCGCCGGTCTGCCGCTTCGTCGCGGCACCGGCGGTGTCGACGGCCCAGCCCGGCAGGCCCCGGCCGTTCCTGCGCGAGCGGCCGACCGACCTGAGCGTGCCCCGCTTCGGCGAAGGCGCGCGGGCACAGGGCTACCCCTGGCTGCTGCCGGAGCGCACGGTGCAGAACGGCATCGCCGCCGACGAAGCCAGGGTCGGTGCCCTCACCATCCGCGCCGCCTCCGTCGTCGGGCCCGGCCACCGCTGCGGCCAGCCCGCCGAGCCGCGACAGGACTCCTACCGGATCGGGCGGAGCCCGGACAGCCGGTACGCGATCGTGGCCGTGGCCGACGGCCTGTCCAGCGCTGCCTGGTCCGACATCGGGGCCACCGCGGCCTCCAGCCAGGCCGTCACCCTGCTGCGCGAGCAGATCGAGGCGGTCGGCTTCGACCGGCTCGACGTCAAGGCGCTGTACGGGCGGGTCGCTGAATCGATCGCCGCGCACGCGGCCGGACGCGGCGTCGGCACCTCGCACCTGGCGACCGTGCTGATCACCGCGGTGATCGCCGAGCCGGACGCGAACGGCGTGGCGCGGGCATGGGTCGGCTGGCTCGGTGACAGTTCGGCCTGGACACTCGACCCGCGTGTCCCGCTGTGGCAGTTCTCCGCCGGCGAAGCCAAGGACCGCGCGGCCGCGGTGGTCTCGAACGAGGTCGCCGGCCGACTGCCGGACACGCCGCACCTGGCCGTGGACGGTTACGTCAACCTGGCGGCCGGTGCCGCCCTCGCCCTGGTCACGGACGGGATCGGCGACGCGTGGGCGGACCGGGCGGGCAACGTCAACGAGTACTTCGCGAACGCCTGGCGCTCGCCGGTCCCGGCCACCCGGTTCACCGCCGACGTCGGCTTCGACGCACCGCAGTGCCTCGACGACCGCACCGCCGTCGTGGTGTGGAACGGCAGCGGGACATGACCGACTCCGATCCCGTCGCCGGCGGCGGCGCCCCGGCGGTGGACCCGCGGGGCTGGGCGTTGCCGAGGACCGTGGGCCTCGGCGATCTCGGACCGCTCGCCGAGCCGATCTCCGAACACAACGGCCAGGCCGTCGCCGTACGGCCGCTGACGGACCACCCGGGCTGGCTGGCCAAGCTCTACCGGCCCGGCCCGCACCAGGAGGACGGCCACCGGATCGACCTGCTGATCTCCGCTCCGGACACGCTGCCGGAGGCGGAGCGGGCGAGCCTGTACGCCGGGACGTGCTGGCCCGCGGCCCGGATCCGCGAGCCGGGGAACCCGGCCGTCGGGTGCGTGATCCCGATGGCGCCCGAGCAGTACCGTTCCGAGCTGCGGCGCGGCAAGTTCAGCGAGCGCCGGTTCCTGGAGATCGACTGGCTGGCGAAGTCCGACGAGTCGATCCGGCGCGTCGGCCTGCCGTGCCCCGGCTTCGAGGGCCGACTGGCTGCCTGCCGCCGGCTGACGGAGCTCGCCGCGATCCTGGAGGGCCTGGGCCTGGTCTACTCGGACTGGTCGTTCTCCAACGCCTTCTGGAGCCCGGAGGGGCGTTCCGTCTACCTGATCGACGTCGACGGCTGCCAGCCGAAGAAGATGCCCGACATCCACCAGCCGAACTGGGCCGACCCGCTCACGCCGCCGGGCTCCGACGCGGACCAGTACACCGACCGCTACCGGCTCGCCCTGCTCGTCGCCAAGTGCCTGACCGGCCGGCGCGACGCGAGCACCTTCCACGGCGTCGCCGCGTCCCACTGGCTGAACCAGCCCGCCGTCTCCGAGGTCCTGCTGGACATGCTGCTCGCGACCGACCGGGAGCGACGGCCCGCGGCCGCCCAGTTGAACCAGGCGCTGAACAACGGGCCCTACCTCAGGGCCGTGCCGCGTCCGACACGTACGTCGCTGCCCCAACTGCCCCCGAAGCAGCCGACGGTGGTGCTTCCGCAGCCCTCGCCGAACGCGATCCCGAAGCCCCCCGCCGTCGCCCGCATCAGCACGGTCGAGGAGCAGCAGAAGCCCAAGACCGGGTGGATCTGGGTGCTCGCCTTCGTCGTGATCCTGGTCATCGTCATCGTCATCGCCTCCAACCGCTAGCTCAGAGGTGCACACAATGTCACTCTGCCTGCCCACCTACGTGGTGATCGACGCCTCCTCGTCGATGAAGCCGCACGAGGCAGTGCTCAACGCGACCCTCTCGCGTCTGCACTACAACCTGGCGACGAATCCGCGCGTCTCGGAGTTCGCCAGGGTCAGCGTGGTCGCCTTCTCCACCGACGTGCACGTGGTGATCCCGATGTCGGACATGGAGCAGGTCCCGAGCATGCCCGAAGTGATCTGCGGCGGGGGCACCGAGTACGGCAAGGCCTTCGACCAGTTGCGGCAGAGCATCGAACAGGACGTCAGCAGCCTGCGGGCACAGCAGTACAGCGTGCTGCGGCCGGCGATCTTCTTCCTGACCGACGGCGCCCCGACCGACGCGAGGTGGCAGGACTCCTTCCGCAGGCTGGTGGACCGGAACTGGCCGCGCCACCCGCACGTGATCGCCTACGGCTTCGGCGCCGCCAGGCGCGACGTGCTGAAGGAGGTGGCGACCAAGGCGCTGTTCATCGCCGACGGTTCGGACACCGAGTCGGCGCTGAGCGGGGCGATCACCGGCCTGCTCAACACCCTGATCGCCTCCTCGCAAACCGGTCAGATGCACATCGCCACGGACGTCAAGGGCTTCGAGTACGTGCAGGTCGCCCAGGAATACGTGGACTGAGCGTGGACACCGACCCGCGTACCACGGCGCCCCGGGCGCTGAGGGCCTCCGCCGGGCTGTCCGTGCTGGCCGCGGTGCTGCTCGCCTGCGGCGGCGTGGTCGAGGTGGCGGGCCATCTCAGCGGCCCCTCGACGAACGGGGGCGGAGGCGGCTCGCACCCGGCGACGCCGGTGCCGGTACAACCGGCCCCGACCCCGACCCCGACCCCGACCTCTGAGGTCTCCTCGCCCGCCGCGGCGCCGTCGCCGAGTTACTCGCCCTCGGCCTCACCCACCCAGCTGCCCGAGCCTACGGCCGCCCCCACCACCACACCGGCGTCTCCTTCGGAGCACCCTCCAGGGAAAGGGGCATCCCGGACGAAGGCTCCTGTGACGAGGAACGCCGCCCCGTAGCTGCGATACCGGCGCGGCCACGGAGGGGCCGAGCAGCACGGGCAGCCGGCGGGCGGGCCGGGGAGTGGGCGGGGAGTGGGGCGGGGGGTGCCGCTGATGGTGCCGCTGATGATGGCGCCGTCACCCGAACGCAGTCGCTTCGGGTCCTCGCGCGGCCCCGGAGTCGCCCGGAAGGCGGCTCCGGGGCGCCTCCTCAAGGCGGACCTGCCGTGGCGTCGGCGGTGCCGGGGCGTCGTTCCGGTGGTTTCCGCGGGGCTCGACGCGGGGTCTCGCCTCTCGCCGCGCGGGGGTGCGCACCCCCGCCCCGTCGGTCGGCTGCGCCATCCGGGTAGGCCTCGGCGGGCGGGGTCGGCGGCCCGGGCGGGGGTCCTCGGGGAGGGGCGCGGGGGACGGGGGCTCGCGCCGAAGCCGCCGTCGCGGGGGCCTGCGGTCGACCGGTGGGCGGCGGCGCTCGGTGCGCGGGAGTGGCTGTTTCGAGACGCCGGACGAACGGCACTTGACGGTGGGTCAGTCGAGGAGTCGACCGGGCGGATCCTCGCCCGACCCGGCTCGTCGGGGGGCCGGGCGGGAGGGCCGGAACCGGCTGTCGAGGCGTGGGTCGGGCGGTCCTGTCGGGGGGCCCTTTGCATGCCGAGGACCGTTCGCGGTTGCCGTCCAGAAGCTGCGAGCCGGGGCGTCAGGCGGATACTGGAGATGTGAGAACGGCTCTGGCAGGCACATCCCTGACGTGCCCGCCGCTTAGGGCTGTCTCACGGCAACGGCAGTCTCTGTCGTGCTCCCCGGGTCCGCGCCGTCGGCGTCGGCCGTGGACGTGCGGCGTGCCAATGCAAGGGAAGAAATGGAGTCGTGATGAGTTACTTCAACCGCAGGGACCGCGGTCGCGGACGTGAACGTGACCGTCGCCGCCGTCGCCACGGCCGCCGTCGTCGGTTTGGCTTCTGGTGACAGATAAGGGCGGTCCGGGCTGTGCTTAACAGCCCGGCATGACACCCATCCCTGGGGCCGGCGGTATCACCGCCGGCCCCTCATCCTGAGTGGGGTTCCTCCATGCACGGTGCGACGCCCATGGGGGGTCCGGAGGACCGGGCAGCCGACCGGGCCATCGACCAGGGGCCGGTGGCGGACTCGCCCGTCATCTCGCTGCGTGAGCTGTTCCGGCGGTTCTGGCCGTGGGTCCGACCGGACGTGCGCTGGCTGCCGCTGAGCGCGGTGCTGCTCGTTCTCGGCGCCTTCGGCGAGGTCGTCTCGGTCTGGATGTTCAAGGACCTGATCGACGAAGTCCTGGTGCCGCGGCACTTCGCCGAATTCTGGCCGCTCGGTGGCACGATGCTCGCCGCGGCCGCGGCGGCGGCGCTGTTCACCTTCGCGGGCACCTACACCGGCACCTGGATCGCCGAGCGCTACCTGCTCCGGCTCCGGACCGGCACACTGGCCCATCTGCACACCCTGCCGCCCGACACCCTGGAGACCCGCTGGCGCGGCGACCTGGTGGCCCGGATGACCGCCGACATCGCGACGATCGAGCAGATGGTCGCGACCGGCCTGGTCGAGGGCGCGGTGGCCTCGACCAGCCTGGTGCTGTTCGCCGGCGCGGCGTTCTACCTGAGCTGGCCCCTCACCTTGGCGGCGCTGATCGTCGCGCCGCTGTTCATCTTCACCACCGGCTTCTTCGGGCGCCGCATCCGCATCCGGGAGCGGCAGGTCCAGCGCCGCGCCGGCGGCGTCACCGCGCTGCTGGAGGAGACGCTGCGCAACGTGGTGGTCACCCGCACCTGCGGCCAGGAGGAGCGCGAGGTCGAGCGGGTGCACCGCGAGGGAAAGGCCCTGCTGGACGCCGAGCTCTCCGCCGCCCGGATGTCCGACCTCTACCAGCCCCTCCTCAACGTTCTCCAGATGCTCGCGGGGCTGGTCGTGGTGGGCGTCGGCGCGCTCCAGGTGATCCGCGGCGAGCTGAGCCTGGGTGGTCTGCTCGCCTTCGCCGCCTTCATGGCGCAGCTGTTCGAGCCGATCCAGCAGCTCGCCGGGCTCGTCCCGCTCGCGGGCGCGGCCTGTGCCTCGGGCGAACGCCTGCTGGAGATCCACGACCTGTCCAGTCCGGTCCGGGAGAGCCCCGCCGCGCGGGACGCCGGCGCGGTCCGCGGCCGGGTCTCCTTCGAGGGCGTCCATGTCGCCTACCCCGGCAGTTACGACGCCCCGGTGCTGTCCGACGTCAGCTTCGACGTCAGCCCCGGCAAGGTCCTGGCCGTCATCGGCCCCAGCGGCAGCGGCAAGTCCACGCTCGCCAAGCTCCTGGTCCGCTTCCTGGACCCGCAGGCCGGTACCGTCCGCCTCGACGGCGCCGACATCCAGGACCTGACCATCGCCTCGCTGCGCGGGGCGATGAGCTTCCTGCCCCAGCAGGCGCAGCTCTTCCACGCGACCATCCGGGACAACATCGCCTACGGCAGGCCCGACGCCCCGCAGGAGGAGATCGAACGCGCCGCCCGCAGCGCCGGCGCCCACGGCTTCATCACCGCGCTGCCGCAGGGCTACGGCACGGTCATCGGCGACGAGGGCTTCCAGCTCTCCGGCGGGCAGGCCCAGCGCGTCGCCATCGCCCGGGCCTTCCTGCGCGGCGCGCCGGTCCTCGTCCTGGACGAACCCACCACCGGCCTGGACCCGAAGACCGTCCAGCAGCTGATCCCCCCGCTGCGCCGCCTGATGGCGGGCCGCACCACGATCCTGATCACCCACGACCCGGCCTTCCTCCCGCTGGCCGACCACGTCCTCACCCTCCAGCCGCCGGACGCCCCGCGCCCCCGCTTCGCGGGATCGGCCGCCGGGCGCCCGGAGGCCGTCGCGGTGAACGCGTCCGAGGCACGGCTTCCCGGTGAGCGGGACCACGGGCCCGGGTGACCTTCGCCCCCACCCGAACGGCCGGGGTCCGCAGACTGCGGACCCCGGCCGTTCGAGTGCGTGCGGTCAGGAGACGGCGATGGTGGTCCGCAGGTAGTAGACGAACGGCGGGCAGGCCGAGCCGCGGTCCGGGAAGGCGCAGCGCCAGATCCAGGTGATGTCGCTCGTCCCGGCGGCGGCCGCGTTGAAGGTCGCGTGCGCGGTGTTGTCGGGGTCGGTGCTGCCCGAGGTCTGCGGCAGCACCGAGGGCGCGGTCGTCGCCGGGACGGAGGACAGCCAGGTGACGGTGCTGTCGCGGTAGGGAGGCAGGTTGATCTGGACCACGTCACCCGGGTGGACCTGCACGGTCTGGCCGTTGGAGGCGGCGCCGAGGACCACGACGTCGTTCAGGGCCGGCCGTGCCGGGGCCGCTGCGGCGGCGGTGACGGTGCCGGCGGTCAGGGCGAGGACGGCGGCGGGGGCTGTCAACAGCCTCAGGATCTTCATGGCACTCCCGGTACTCGAAGGTTCACGGAAACGGAGGTTCGCGTGGAACGGCGGTGCAGGGTGCGGAGGTTCCGGCCTCCCGTCTATCCGGTGCGGGTGGCCCGGCCGATGGCGCGGAGCCGCCCGGGAGGGAAACCTCCGGCCAAGGATGTCCACATCTGCCGCCTCCGGCAAGGCGTGTGACGATCCGTCAGGAGCTCGTCACTCCGAGCCGCCGAGGCCCCGGCCCTCGGGCCGTCAGTCCCGGCGGCGGGCCGCCATCCAGACGTAGACCAGGATTCCGGCGAACAGGAACAGCACGCCCTGGTAGACGGCCGCGTAACCGGCGCCGGCCACCAGCCACAGGGAGAAGCCGAAGGCGCCCAGGCCCAGCACCGCGTCCCGGGCGAGCCGGCCCCCGGAGACCTTGTCGGGCATGCCGCGCACCAGCCAGTACAGCTGCGCGGCGGTGGAGAGCAGGTACGGGACGGTCGCGGTGAAGGTGGTGACCAGCACCAGGATTTCGAACGCGCCCTTGGCGCCGGTGGCGAAGTTGAGGATGGTCAGCACCGAGGCCAGCGCGACGCTGGTCACGACGCCGAACACCGGGACGCCGCGCCGCTCCTTGGCGAAGGCGGCCGGGAACAGCCCGTCCTTGGCGGCCGCGTACGGCGCCTGGGCGGCCAGCAGCGTCCAGCCGTTGAGCGCGCCGGTCATCGAGACGAGCGCGGCGACGGCGATGGCCGTGCCGCCCCACGTGCCGCCGAACATGGCGTCCACGGCGTCCGAGAACGGCGCGGTGGAGTGGATCAGCCGGTCGTGGGCGACGGTGCCGAAGACCGCGAGCGTGCCCAGCAGGTAGACCACCGCCGCACCGGCCGTGCCGAGCACGCTGGCCCGCCCGACGTTGCGCTCCGGATCGCGGACCTGGCCGGCGCTCATCGCGGCCGACTCCACGCCCAGGTAGCTGAAGAGCAGGATGGCCGCGGCCGCCGTCATCCCGCCGGCCCAGCCGTGCCCGGTGGCGTCGAAGGGGCCCAGGTTGCGCGCGTCGAAGAAGCCCAGACCGCCCACCGAGACCAGCAGCAGCGGGATGAACTTGAGGACGGTGGAGACGAGTTGGACGGCGCCGACGTAGCGGGTGCCGGCCAGGTTCGCCAGCGCGGGCAGCCACTGGAAGGCCATCGCGGCGGCGATGCTGAGCCCGATGGAGTGGCCGACGGGCAGCAGCACGTCGAGATAGCCGACGGCGGCGACCGCGAGCGCGGCGTTGCTGACCCAGGTGGTGATCCAGTACGACCAGGCCGACAGGAACCCGGCGAAGTCCCCGAAGGCCTCCCGGGCGTAGACGTAGGGCCCGCCGGTGCGCGGGTTGCGGCGCGCGAGCTGCCCGAAGACGAGCGCGAGGGCGATCGCGCCCACGGTCAGGACGACGAAGGAGACCAGGCTGACCGTCCCGTAGGGGGCCACGGCGGCGGGGATCATGAAGATGCCGCCGCCGATGATGTTGCCCATCACCAGGGCGGTGGCGGTCGGCAGGCCGAAGCGGCCGCCCTTGCGGGGTGTCGCGGTGACCGCTTCCGGCGTCTGCGGCGGGCTCGGTCGGGTCGCCTGCCGGGGTGCGGCCGGGCTGGTCTGCATGAGGGTGGTGCGCCTTTCGTGGTCCTGCTCGTGCTCGGTGGAGCCACCGTTCATGCTCGAACCGGGTGGCGTTCTGTACCAAATCGATGGGATTTGTTCAGTCGGCCTGGCATGTCACCGCAAGACTTGCGGTCCCGCGCCGGTCGGACGGGCACTCGTCCTGTGCCGGTCGGACGGGCACTCGTCCTGTGCCGGTCGGACGGGCGCTCGTCCTGTGCCGGTCCGGCGCGGCCGTTCGGCGTGCGGCCGGGTGTCCGAGGGCGTTCACCCGGGGGAGGGATGTCGTCACCCGGATGCCTCAGCCGGGTTGCGGCGTGCCGCGGCGCGTGCGCGTTCGTGTGCAAACGTTGGCCCGGCGCCTCCCCGTGGGGCGTCGCCCAGCCTGCGGGCGGTCGACGTGGCCGGTCGGGGGCGCGGGTCAGAGGACCAGAGACGAACTAGGGGACAGTAGATGTCGCTTCGTGGGAAGATCCGCAAGCTCGCGGTGATCGTGGCCGTGACGGGTGCCGCCGTGGTGGCCGTGCCGACCTCGGCCATGGCGTTCGGCCACACGCCGGTGCCGTCCTCCGGGCAGGGCCTGGAGTCCGGTTCGGCGGGTGTCGGCCTGTTCGGCCCGCACGCCAACTGGTTCAACTACCACGAGCACAGCGAGGGCTGATCCGTCCGAGCTCGGAGCCCGGGGGCCGCTGTGGGTCTCCGGGCTCACGGCTGTCCGCGCGGCGAGGCGCGGTGCGGTGCCGTGCGGCGCGCTGCCGGACCGGTCGGGCGGATCGGGCGGGCCGGTCGGGGCGGCGGCCCGAGCAGGTCAGGACGGTCGGGCGGGGGCGGCGGCCCGCTCGCGCAGTTCCTTCAGTACGGCGATGTCCATCGCGTGCCCGGTGCCGTCCCCGCCGTGCTTGCGGTCCGGGGTCTCCACCAGCAGCGGGACACCGGCCGTCTCCGGGTGCTCGAACAGCTCGCGGAACGGTTCCGCGCCGATCATCCCGGCGCCGATGTTGGCGTGCCGGTCCTTGCGCGCGCCGACGACGTCCTCGGAGTCGTTGGCGTGGATCAGCCGCAGCCGGCCCGGCCCGGCCGCCGACGCCAGGGCGTCCAGCGCGGCCGTCACCCCGCCCGGTACGGCCAGGTCGTGCCCGGCGGCGAAGGCGTGGCAGGTGTCCAGGCAGACGCCGACCTTCGGGTGCCCGTCCAGCGCCTCGACGTACTCGGCGAGCTCCTCCAGCCGGGAGCAGAGCGAGCTGCCCTGGCCCGCCGTCGGCTCCAGCAGCAGCCAGGGCGCGTCCTCGCCGAGGGCGTCCAGTTCGTCCAGCAGCGGCCGCACGTCGGCCCGGACCTGTGCCATCGCCTCGGCCCGCCGGGAGCCGCCGCCGGGCGCCGTGCCGACCGCCGAGCCGGTGTGCAGGACGACGCCCAGTGCGCCGATCGCGTGGCCGCGGCGCAGTGAGTGCCGCAGCGAGTCGGCCGAGCGCTCGCGGGTGGCCGGGTTGTCCGAGCCGAAGTTGATCAGGTACGGCGCGTGCACCCAGGCGGGGAGTCCCTGCTCGGCGCAGGCCGCCCGGAACTCCTCGTCCTGCGCGGGGTTGCCCGGCGGAGTGGCCCAGCCGCGCGGGTTGGCCACGAACACCTGCACGGTCTCGGCGCCGACCCGGCGCGCGTACGCCAGCCCCGTGCCGGCCAGCCCGCGGGCGGCCACCGGGACGTGCGCGCCGACCGGGTTGCGGAGGGTGCCGAGGGGCGCTGCGGGTGCGGTGGTCATGGCCCCGAGGATGTCACGCCGCCGGCCGGCGGTGGCACGCGGCCCGGCCGGCGGTGCCGGGGTCGGTCCGGTGGCGTGCCGTGCGGCGCGGCTCGGAGCGCGCCGCGCCGCACGCGCCACGCCGGGCCGTCCCACCACCGGCCGACGCCCCGTCAGTCCCGCAGCCCAGCCCTGGTGGCGGGCCCACCCGGTGGCCCATAGCGTCGAGTCGGCCGCACCCACCGGCCGTCACTGCCCAAGCACACCGTGTAAGAACAGACACCGCGTACCTAGCGCGCTGCCCGGCAGGCTCCGGCCGCACACCGGCGAGCGCGCCGGAAAGAACAGGTCACCACTCATGCCCACGCGACGGGTCCACCACTTCGCCGCGGCCACCGCCGCCGCCACCGCCCTGACCACCGTCCTCGCCACCCTGGCCGCCGCGCCCGCGGCCCACGCCGCCGACGGCCTGCACGTCGTCCCGCCGGGCGAATCGATTCAGCAGGCCGTCGACGCCGCCCTCCCCGGCGACACCGTCCAACTGCTCGCCGGCACCTACCCCGGCAGCGTCCGCATCACCACCCCGGGCCTCACCCTGCGCGGCGCCGGCGCGGACAGCGTGATCACCCCCGGGGACGGCACCGAGAACGCCTGCGCCACCGCCGGACACGGCCTCTGCGTGGACGGCACCGAGGCGGCCCCGCTGTCTGACGTCACCATCGAGACCCTCGCCGTCACCGGCTTCCGCAAGAACGGCATCGACGCCAGCGGCACCACCGGCCTGACCGTGCGCGACACCTACGTCCACGACAACGCCCAGCAGGGCATCAGCCAGGAGATCTCCACCCGGGCCCGGATCGTCGGCAACCGCGCGACCCGCAACGGCCAGTCCGGTGTCTTCCTCGCCAACTACGCCTACCGCGAGGGCGGCGCGCCCGACACCGGGGGCACCGTCGTGGAGGGCAACGAGCTGACCGAGAACCGGGTCGGCGTCACCGTCCGCCGACTGCGCGGGCTGGCCGTCCAGGACAACGAGCTCCGCGGCAACTGCGCCGGCGTCTTCGTGGTCGGCGACGAGGGCGTGCCCCGGGCCGGGGACCTCGACGTGCGGCGCAACCGGGTCGTCGCCAACAACATGTTCTGCCCGGCCAACCCGCGGCTGGGCGCCATCCAGGGCGCGGGCATCGTGCTCACCGGGGTCGAGGACACCCGGGTCACCGACAACGAGGTCCACGACAACGTCGGCAGCTCGGACTTCTCCGGCGGGATCGTCCTCTTCAAGAGCGCCGTCGGCGTCCCCAACGCCCGCAACACCGTCGCCGACAACCACTTGAGCGGCAACAGCCCGGCCGACATCGCCGACCGCGACACCGGCGAGAACGCGTTCGCCCGCAACACCTGCGCGCGGTCCGATCCGTCCGGCCGCTGCTGAACCGCGGCACCCGCACCCGGTACGACCCGCACCTGGTACGAACCGCTCCCGGTACGCGCCCCCGGCACCCCCGCCCCCGTCGACAAGGAAGACCTCCCATGACCATCGCACCGCCCCCCACTCCCCAGGCCGCGATGCGCCTGCGCGAGCTCGTCTTCGGCGCCGCCTGCGCCGCCGCCGTCCGCGCGGCCGCCCGGCTCGGCGTCGCCGACGTGCTCGGCGACACCCCGACCAGCGTCACCGAACTCGCCGCCGCCCTCGACACCGAGCCCCTGCCGCTGTGCCGCCTGCTGCGCGCGCTCACCTGCTACGGCATCTTCTCCGAGACCTCCGACGACCGCTTCGAGCACACCGAGATGTCCCGCCTGCTGCGCGAGGACGCCCCCAACTCGCTGCGCTACATCTCCCTCTGGTGCACCGAGCCGTGGACCTGGGAGGCCTGGCCCAAGCTGGACGAGGCGGTCCGCTCCGGCCGCAACGTCTTCCCCGAGCTGTTCGGCAAGGAGTTCTTCGACTACCTGCACAGCGACGCGGGCGACTCCGCGAAGGTCTTCGACAAGGCGATGACCGCCTCCAGCCGGCAGTCCGCCCACGACCTCGCCGAGTACCTGGACCTCACCGGCGTCGACTCGGTGGCGGACATCGGCGGCGGCCAGGGGCACGTGCTGGCCAGCCTGCTGGAGAAGCACCCGGCGCTGCACGGCACCCTGCTCGACCTGCCCAAGGTGGTCGCCGGTGCCGAACCCCGGCTCCAGGACGGCGGCGCCTTCTCGGCCCGCGCCCGGCTGGTGCCCGGTGACTGCCGGGTGGAGATCCCGGTCCGCGCCGACCTCTACATCATCAAGAACATCCTGGAGTGGGACGACGAGAGCACCCGCCGCACCCTCGCCAACGTGGTCGCCGCGGCCCGGCCCGGCGCCCGCGTCGTGGTGGTGGAGAACCTGGTCGACGACAGCCCGTCGATGCGCTTCACCACCGCGATGGACCTGATGCTGCTGCTCAACGTCGGCGGCGCCAAGCACTCCAAGGAGAGCATGGTGCGGCTGATGGAGGACGCCGGACTGGACGTCGCGGACGTCCACCCGGTCAACCCCTACCTGCACGCCTTCGAGGCCACCGTGCGCGGCTGAGCACCGGCCCTTACGCGAACGACCGCCGTCCCCCAGGGAGTTGGGGGCGGCGGTCGTTCGCGTTGCCGGTCAGGCCGGGTGCGAGGAATCCAGGTGCGCGAAGACCACCACGTTGTCCGAGTAGTCCTTCTGGCCCTTGTCGTACGTACCGCCGCAGGTGATCAGCCGCAGCTGGGCGTCGGGCGTCTGGCCGTACACCTTGTCGTCCGGGAAGGCGTTCTTGGGGAAGGCCTCCACCGAGTCCACCGAGAACACCGCGACCGTGCCGTCCGCGCGCCCCACCTCGATCTGCTGGTCCGGTTGCAGCTGGCTCAGCATCACGAACACCGCCGGGCCCGTGGTGGTGTCCACGTGCCCGGCGACCACCGAGCTGCCGAGCTCGCCCGGGGAGACGCCGTCCCGGTACCAGCCGACCAGGTTGTCGTCGTCCGGCGGCGGGGCGGTGAGCTGGCCCTCCGGATCGAGCGTCAGCTCGGTGAACGGGGCGTCGACGCCGATCTGCGGGATCCGCAGCCGGGTCGGGTTGGCGCGGCCCAGCGACGGTGGCGCGGGGGCCGGGTCCTGGGCGGCCTCCGCAGGGGCCTCCGCGGGGGCGTCCGTGGGGGCGTCCGCGGGGGTGGTGGCCGGTGGGGACGGGCGGGGGGTGGCCGGCGCGACGATCGCCGGGGGACGGATCACGCCGGACGCCGAGTTGGCTTTCGGCGTGGTGTCGACCGAGTTGTACATCAGCAGCAGACCGACCGCCGCCGCACCGATGCCGGTGCGCAGCAGTCGGGACATTCCAGGGACGGGACCGCCCATCGCTCCTCTTTCTCCATTCCCATGCGCAGCCGGGCCGGTGACGGCCCGAAAAGGTCCAGAAGGTCCAAAACGACCCGCCGCCCCCGTGCGCGCCGCCCTGGTGGGGAGGCGCGTGGGGGCGGCGTCAGATGCCGGACGTCAGATGGTGGCGCCGGTGTTGCGGCGGTTGCGGCGCAGCGCGTACGCGCCGGCCCCGAGGCCGCCGATCAGGAGGACGGCGCCGGAGGCGAGGCCGCCACCGGACAGCGTGGTGCCGGTCTCGACCATCGCCAGGCCGCCACCGCCGGCGTGCACGCCGCCGTGCGGGCCCTTGCGGCCGTGCTCGCCACCACGGCCGTGCTCGCCGCCGCGGCCCTCGCCGCCCTTGTCGCCGCCGCGGCCCTCGCCGCCCTTGTCGTCGCCACGGCCTTCGCCGCGACCGTGCTCGTCGCCACGGCCTTCGCCACGGCCGTGCTCGTCGCCACGGCCTTCGCCACGGCCGTGCTCGTCGCCGCGACCCTCGCCACGGCCGTGCTCGTCGCCGCGACCCTCGCCGCGACCGTGCTCGTCGCCACGGCCTTCGCCGCGGCCGTGCTCGTCGCCCCGGTCGTCGCCGCGACCGTGCTCGTCGCCGCGGTCGGACTGGTCCTGCGAGGTGAGGCTCTTCGCCTGGTCGGCGGAGCCGTCGGCGAAGGCCATGGGGGTGCCGACGGTGAGAACGGCGGCGACAGCCGCCCCGGCGAGCAGAGTGCGTGCAGAACGCATGAGGTTGATCCTTCCGATACACAGGCCCGCGATCGCCGGCACGGCGCCGGACAAGGGAATTCGTGGGAACTGCGTCTGATTCACCGTCAACCACCGCGACGTCCGCCGCCACCGGAGAGTGGCGACTTGGGTACGGACTGTGCTCGATTCGAGTGGAGTCCCGGCCCGGTTCACCCGGGTGCCCCAGTGAGACGGGTGAAAAGGATTCGCGACGGTCCGGGCCGAGTCGGTCCTGTGCTGACGGCGTGTCGGTCCGTCCCGAAGGCGCTGACGCCGCGTCGGGCGGGTCCGGGGCGATGCTGACGCCGCGTCGGGCAGGCCCGGGAAGGCGCTGACGCCGCGTCGGGCGGTTCGGATGGTGCTGACGTGCCGTCGGGCGGGCGTGGGTGGCGCTGACGCCGCGTCGGGCCGGCGCGGGCGGCGCTGACGCCACGTCCGATCGGGCCGGACACGCACGTGGGCCCGCCCCCGGCGGATGGCCGGGGGCGGGCCCAGGACGAGCGGGACGGGTGGGACGGGGTCAGCGGTCCCAGCGGTAGAACTCGTGCGCCATGGCGTCCTTCGGCTCGCGCCAGGTGGCCGGGTCGTAGGCCTGGACGAAGGCGGTCAGCTGGTCACTGACGGACCGGAACTCCGGGTGGCCGATGACCTTGGCGACGGCCGGGCCCGGCGGGCGGTCGGCCTCGATGAGGTGCAGGTAGACGTCGCCGAACTGGAACAGGCTGCGGCCGGTGACGCCGATCAGGTGCGGCAGTTCGCCCTGGTCGGACGTGGCGAACACCTCGGCGATGTCCGGTGCCGCCTCCGGCTTCATCCGGGCGACGATCAGGGCGCGGTGCATCCCGGTCACCGCTCCGCCGCCCGCTTCTCGACCTTCTCGCGGATCAGCTCCAGCTGGATCCGGGAGTTGCGGTTGATGTGGTTGACCATGCCGTGGTCGTCGACCGGGGCGGTGGGCTTCATCGCGAAGTCCTGGATCCAGCGCATCCTCGTCCCGGCCGGGACCTCCGCGTACTCCCAGCGGATGTCCATGAACTCGAACGGGCCGGGCTCGACCCGGCGGGCGCGCACCGCGAGCGAGGACTTGTCGGTGGTGCGCTCGGAGACCCAGCTCCACACCTGGCCGTTCTCGTCCGGGTGCATGGTGAGCCGGAAGCGGACGCTGTCGCCGTCGCGCTCCAGCACCTCCACCGAGGCGTACTCGCTGAAGAGGTCCGGCCAGTTCTCCAGGTCGTTGGTGATCTCCCAGACCAGGTCGAGGGGGGCGGCGATGACGATCTCGTTGTCGGTGTGTCCGGGCATCTCAGGCACCAGCTTTCGGGGAGAGGAGGGAGGTGTTGACGAGCTCCAGGAACTCGGCCGGGGTCTTGGCGGACTCGGCGCCCGAGGTGACCTTGAGGCCGTGCCGGTTCTCCAGTTCGCCGACGACGCCGAGCAGGCCGAGCGAGTCGACGCCGAACTCGTCGAACTGCGCGCCCGGGCGCTCCAGGTGGAGCGGGTCGACGGTGACGCCGGCCCGGGCCTGGATCAGGGCGGCCAGCTCGGGATAGCTGAGGGTGTTGCTCACGGGGTGTCCCTTCGGTGGAATTGCGGGTGCGTTCTCAGGGCCGGTCTCCGCACCGGAGCACCAGCGCGGAGTTGGAACCCATCAGCCCGCGGCTGAGCACCAGTGCGGTGCGCAGTTCGGCCGGACGGGCGCGGCCGGTCACCAGGGCGAGGTCGTGGCTGACCTCGGTGACGTTCGGGGTGGGCGGCAGCACGCCGTCCTCCATGGCCAGGACGGCGGCCGCCACGTCCAGCAGCGGCGCGCCGCAGTAGGCCCGTCCGGTACCGGACTTGGGGGCGGTGACCGGGACGCGTTCGGCCGCCGGGCCGAGCGCGTCGGCCAGTGCGAGCGCCTCGGCCCGGTCGGCGGCCGGGACGCCGAGCGCGTCCGCGAAGACCACGTCGATCTCCTCGGGCGCGATCCTGGCCTCGTCCAGGGCGATGCGGATCGCGGCGGCCAGCCCCTCGCGGGACTCCTCCCAGCGGGAGGCCCCGGTGAAGGTGGAGCCGTGTCCGGCCAGGTGGGCCCGGACGGCGGCACCGCGCCGCCGGGCCGCCTGCTCGTCCTCCAGCAGCAGCATCGCGCCGCCCTCGGCGGGGGCGAAGCCGCAGGCCTGCGCGGTGAACGGCAGATAGGCCCGGTCGGGCTGCCCGGCGAGGCTGACCTCCGGGTAGCCGAGCTGGCAGACCATCGAGTACGGCGCCAGCGGTGCCTCGGCGGCGCCGGCCACCACCGCGTCGGTGCCGCGCTCGATCGTGCGGGCCGCGTGCGCGAGCGCGTCCAGGCCGCCGGCCTCGTCGCTGGCGACCACCCCGCACGGGCCCTTGTAGCCGCCGCGGATCGAGATCTGGCCGGTGCTGGCCGCGTAGAACCAGGCGATGGACTGGTACGGGCCGACGAACTGCGGCCCCTGGCCCCAGAGCTGCTGGAGCTCGCGCTGGCCGAACTCGCCGCCGCCGGAGCCGGCCGCGGTCACCACCCCGACCGCGAAGGGATGTTCGGGGTCGGGGTGGAACCCGGCGTCCGCCACCGCCAGGTCGGCGGCGGCCATCGCGTAGTGCGTGAACCGGTCGGTCTGCACCAGGTACCGGCTGTCGATCGCGGCCCGCGGGTCGAAGTCCCGCACCTGGCCGGCGACGCGCAGCGGCAGCCCGTCGCAGCCCTCGCGGGTGATCCGGTCGAGGACGCTCACGCCCTGCCTGGTGGCCTTCCAGAAGGCGTCGGCCCCAACGCCGTTCGGCGCCACCACGCCGAGGCCGGTGACCACCGCCCGGCGGCCCTGCTGACGTGACGTCATGACACTCACCCCGTTCTGTTGAGCACGACGGCGGACTGGAATCCGCCGAATCCGCTGCCGACCGAGAGGATGTGGCTCAGCGGCAGCTCGCGCGCGGTGCGCGGCACGTAGTCGAGGTCGCACTCCGGGTCGGGAGTCTCGTAGTTGGCGGTCGGCGGCACCACGCCGTGGGCCAGCGCCAGGGTGCAGGCGACCACCTCGATGGCGCCGATCGCGCCGAGCGAGTGCCCGACCATCGACTTGATGGAGCTCATCGGCGTCCGGTAGGCGTGGGCGCCGAGCGAGCGCTTGACGGCGGCGGTCTCGTGCCGGTCGTTCTGCTTGGTGCCCGAACCGTGCGCGTTGACGTAGCCGACGTCGGTGCGGTCCACCCGGGCGTGGGCGAGCGCGTCGTCGATCGCCCGGGACATCTCCAGCCCCTCCTGGGTGAGGCCGGTCATGTGGTAGGCGTTGCCGAAGGTGGCGAAGCCGCCGAGCTCGCCGTAGATCCGGGCGCCGCGGCGGCGGGCGTGCTCCAGTTCCTCCAGCACCAGGACGGCGCCGCCCTCGCCGAGGACGAAGCCGTCCCGGTGGGCGTCGAAGGGCCGGGAGGCGTGCTCCGGGTCGTCGTTGCGCTCGCTGGTGGCCTTGATGGCGTCGAAGCAGGCGACGGTGATCGGCGAGATCGGCGAGTCGGAGGCGCCGGCGATGCAGATGTCGGCGCGCCCCTCCTCGACGGCCTGGAAGCCGTAGCCGATCGCGTCGAGGCCGGAGGTGCAGCCGGTGGAGACGGTCTGCACCGGGCCGTGCGCGCCGGTGCGCTCGGCGACCGTGGAGGCCAGCGTGCTGGGCGCGAAGGCCCGGTGCAGCTGCGGTTCGGCCCGCTGGTGGTCGACGTCCCAGCGGGCGCCGCCGGCGCTGACCAGGGCGTAGTCGTGCTCCAGTCGGGTGGTGCCGCCGACGGCGGTGCCGAGCGAGACGGCGATCCGCCACGGGTCCTCGGCGGCCAGGTCCAGGCCCGCGTCGGCGATCGCCTCGTCCGCCGCGACCATCGCGAACTGCACGTAGCGGTCGGCCCGCTGGACGTCCGCCGGGCTCAGCCCGTGGGCCGCCGGGTCGAAGTCGACCTCGGCGGCGATCCGGGAGCGGAACCCGGTGGGGTCGAAGAGCGTGATGCCCCGGGTGGCGGTGCGGCCGGCGGTGAGGAGCTCCCAGAACGCCCGGACCCCGACCCCGCCGGGCGCGACGACGCCGATCCCGGTGACGGCGACGCGCCGGGTCACGAGGCCACCTTGGCGTGTTCCGGCGGCCCGGCGGCGCCGGTCTCCTCGGTGTCTACGTGGCCGAGCTCGGGGCGGGGGGCGAGCGGGCCGAGGTGGAACACCATCCGGGCCTCGGTGTCGCCGACGTTGCGGAAGCGGTGGCGCATGTTGATCGGGATCATCAGGCCCTGGTTGGGCTTGATCGGACGGCTCTCGCCGTCCAGGTCCACCTCCAGGTCGCCGCTGACCACGAACACGAACTCCTCGGAGTACGGGTGGTAGTGCTCGCCGATCCGCTCGCCGGGCTGGACGATCGCCAGCCCCATGAACCCGCTGGTCGCCCCGCAGGTGGTCGGGGTGAGCATGGCGCGCAGGTCGCCGCCGCGCCGACGGTTCTCCGGTGCCTCGTCGACGTGCACGATCCGTGGGTACTGCGTGGTCATGGTGTTTTCCTCCGAGAGATGCGGCTGGTTCTTCAGTTGTCCTGCGAGCTGCGGTCGGTGACCGGGTTCATGGCGCGGGCGGCGAGGACGGCGGCGAGCCCGGTGGCGGTGCGCAGGTCGCCCTGCGGGCCGAGGTCGAGCAGCCGGCCGAGCGCGGCGGCCTCCTGGTCGCCCGCCACGCCGAGGGCGGCCGCCGGGTCGGCCTCGGCCGGCACCCGCAGGTCGACCAGGCGCACCACCACGTCCGCCCGGTGGAACACGGTGCTGGCCGCGACCGGGCCGGTCGGGTCGGCGGTGGCGAGGTTGTCGTAGTCGGCGAGCAGCTCGGCGACGGCCTGCCCCTCGCCCGGGCGGACGGGGTACAGCACGGCGTGCCGGTGCAGCCGGGCGGAGGTCGGGGAGCTGGCGATCGCCTGGTGCTTCGCCGGCAGCGCGGCCCGGGCGAAGAAGGCGCGCGCGGCCTGCGGGTCGCCCAGCTGGCGGGCCTCCTCCAGGTACGGGTTGATCGCCTCCTCGACGGCCCGCACCTCCGGCTGCATCGCCACGTGGCGCAGCGCGTCGCCGAGGTTGCCGACCACCTCGACGGCCCGGACCACCCGGTTGCCGTGCATGAACAGCGAGGTGCGGTGCAGCCGGGTGTGCTCGTCCACCTCGGCCCGGGGCGAGGCGTAGCCGGACAGGATCCGGGCCACCTCGTGCTCGCTGCCGGGCTTGACCGTGAAGGTGAGCGCGTGCCGGACCACGCCGTCCGGGCCGGGCTCGGCCTTCGGCGGGCCGACGTGCCCGGCGGGCTCGGTGCGCGGCAGGCCGGGCGGGACCTCCAGCGGGGCCCGGGTGCCGGTGGAGCCGGCCGCCGAGGTCTCGCGCAGGATGCCGTAGCGCAGCGAGCGGAAGTTGTCGCTGACGCAGCCGTGCATCGGCTTGACCATCTCGCGGTGGGCGGGGCTGTCCACCCACTCCAGGAAGGTGTCCTGGTCCTCCCACTCGCTGGTGATCAGCCACTGGCGGGGGTCGTTGATCGACTGGCACAGCTGGTCGCTGACATGGCCGGGCACCGAGGCCACCTGGTGGCGCAGCTGCTCGTAGACGTCGAGGAAGCGCTGCTGGGCGCCGTCCTGGATCTCCAGCATCAGTACCACCCGGAGCCGGGTGTCGGAGTCGGCCTGCTGCTTCCGCTGCGGTTCGGACAGAGTTGTCATGATCCACTTTCTGCTCTGGGCCGCACGTTGCGGGCCGCGGTGGGCCGCGTCCGGGGGGTGCTCCCGGCTTGGGAGGGCGGTGCGACGGCGATCGGCCCGGTCGGTCGGCGCCAGGCCTGAAGTCGATCGTGAGCGGCGTACCGGGGTGCCGCGATATTTGCGGGCCATCCGGGCGAAGAGGCGGCACAAGCACCCTCGGGCGGGGGATGGAAGAGCGGGGCCCCCGGTCGCGCGGTCGCGTCGAGGGCGGCCCCGATCCCAGCCACCGGTCCGCTGAATCCCCTGACAGGGCGGAGCAATTGATGAATCCGAAGGTTGACGACCGGGTGCCGGTCCTGATCGTGGGAGGGTCGCTGGTCGGGCTGTCGGCCTCGCTCTTCCTCGGCCGACTGGGTGTCAGGCACCTGCTGGTCGAGAAGCACGCAGACACCTCGCATCACCCGCGTGGCCGAGGCAACAACGTCCGCACGATGGAGCTGTACCGGGTGGCCGGGATCGAGCCGGCGATCCGCGAGGCGGCGTCGGTCCTCGCCCCGAACCACGGCATCCTCCAGGCGCCCTCGCTGACCGGCACCGAGCAGGAGTGGCTGTTCCGGGAGATCGACCCCGGCGGGCGGCTCGCCCGGTTCAGCCCCAGCTCGTGGTGCCTGTGCAGCCAGAACGACCTGGAGCCGGTGCTGCTGCGCGCCACCCGCGACCTCGGCGGCGACGTCCGCTTCAACACCGAGCTGGTCTCCTTCGAGCAGGACGCCGAGGGCGTCACCTCGGTGCTGCGCAGCCGGGAGACCGGCGAGGAGCGCCGGGTGCGCTCGGACTACCTGATCGCGGCGGACGGCCCGCGCAGCCCGGCCCGCGAGCGCCTGGGCATCGGCCAGAGCGGCCAGGGCGAGCTGTTCCACAACGTCAGCATCACCTTCCGCGCCAAGCGGCTGGCCGACGTGGTCGGGGACCGGCACTTCATCGCCTGCTACCTGACCAACCCGGAGGCGGACGGCGCGCTGCTGCCGGTGGACAACCAGGAGGAGTGGGTCTTCCACGCGCCCTGGCACCCCGAGCACGGCGAGCCGCTGGAGGCGTTCACCGACGAGCGCTGCGAGCGGCACATCCGCACCGCCGTCGGCCTGCCGGAGCTCGACGTCGAGGTGACCGGCCGGGCGCCCTGGCACGCCGCCGAGCGGGTGGCCGAGCGGTACGGCGCCGGGCGGGTCTTCCTCGCCGGGGACTCCGCGCACGAGATGTCGCCGACCGGCGCGTTCGGCTCCAACACCGGCATCCAGGACGCGCACAACCTGGCCTGGAAGCTCGCCGCGGTGCTCTGCGGGTGGGCCGGGCCGGAACTGCTGGAGACGTACGGGCAGGAGCGCCGCCCGGTCGCGCAGGTGACCAGCGAGCGCGCCTCGGCCCGCTCGGCCGAGCACAGCCACCCCGGGTACGCGGTGGTGCCGGGTGCCGGGCGGCAGACCGGGGTGCTCGGGGTGGCGCTCGGCTACCGCTACCCGGTGGGCGCGGTGACCGGGACGGACCCGGCGGGCGCGGTCGTCCCCGAGAAGTTCGAGTCGGCCGGGGAGCCGGGCAGCCGCGCCCCGCACCAGTGGCTGCTGCGGGCGGGCGTGCGCCTGTCCACGCTGGACCTGTACGAGCAGGCGATGGTGCTGCTCACCGGCCCCGAGGGCGCGGCCTGGCAGGCCGGGGCACGGCGGGCGGCCGACCGGCTGGCCGTCCCGCTGGACGCCTACCGGATCGGCGGCGGCGCCGAGGACGACCTGGCGCCGGAGCCGGGCGCGGACTTCGCGGAGCTGCACGGGATCGGCCCGGCCGGCGCCGTGCTGGTCCGGCCGGACGGCTTCGTCGCCTGGCGCTCGACGGGCGCGGCGGACGACCCGGAGGCGGAGGTCGCCGGGGCCCTGCGGGCGGTGCTGAGTCTGTAGGGCGTGGCCGACAACGGGACCTGCCCGCCGGTTTCGCAACCGGCGGGCAGGTCTTCGTGTGTGTGGGGCGGATGCGGCCGGAGCCGCCGTCCGGCGGCCGTCGGTCAGGGTGCGGCGAGGTCGGACGGGTCGGTGTTGGCGCCGCACAGGAGGACGGCGACCCGCTCGCCCTCCGCGTGGTCGAGGGCCGCCAGGGCGGTGGAGGCCGCGTACTCGACGGCGATGCGGTGGTCCTCCCAGAGCCGGCGGCGGGCGCGCACGATGGACTCGTCGTCGACCAGGACGGACCGGACGCCCTCGTGGCGGGCGGCGTGGACGGCGAGGGCGGTGGCGCGGCGGGCGCCGAGGGCGTCCTGGGCCACGGAGGACACCGGGACGTCGACGGGGTGGCCGGCGGCGAGGGCGGCGTGCAGGGCCCGGCTGCCCTCCGGCTCCACCGCGACCACCCGGACGCCGTGCTCGCGGGCCGCGACGGCCACCCCGGCGAACAGCCCGCCGCCGCCGACCGACACCACCACCGTGTCCAGCCCGGGGACCCGGGCGCTGATCTCCTCCAGCACGGTGCCCGCGCCGGCGGCGATCAGCGGGTGGTCGTAGGCGTGCGAGGCCAGCGCCCCGCTGCCCGCCGCGAACTCCTCGCAGGCCGCCAGCGCCTCCGCGTACTCCCGGCCGACCAGCCGCACGTCGGCGCCGTACGAGCGCAGCCGCGCCAGCTTCACCGGGGAGGCCGTCTCGGGCAGGAACACCGTGGCGCGCACGCCGAGCTCGCGCGCCGCCCAGGCGCAGGCCAGCCCGGCGTTGCCGCCCGAGGCGATGGTGACCCCGGCCTCCGGCAGGGTGCCCGCCTCGGCGTGCGCGAGCAGGAAGTTCTGTGCGCCGCGGGCCTTGAAGCTGCCGGTGTGCTGAAGGAACTCCAGCGCCAGCCAGGTCCGCCCGTGGTCGTCCCCGGGGGCGACCACGACCGGCCGCACCCTCCCGGCGATCCGCTCACCGGCGGCCTTGACCTCGTCGTACGTCAATCGGTCCATCGTGCCTGCTCCTCAAGCCGGGTGCGTCGCCTCTGGGCTTGACGGTACGTCGCGGGCGCGGGACAAGGAAAGGATCACGGTCGGGCGGCACCGGGGCGGGGCCCTGGTGCCGCCCGACCGGGGCGCGGGGAGGAGGTCGCCAGGGCCGGACAGGGCCTAGGGAACCGGGCGGAGGGTGACCGGTCTGGGGGTGAGGGCGCGCAGCACCAGGTCGATCCGGATCCTGGCGGCCCCGGCGCGCTGGAGGGCGGCGGCGACCGCCCGCAGTTCCTCGGGGCCGGTGCAGGCGAGGCGGAGCTCCAGGTCGGCGTCGCCGGCGAGGGAGAGTCCGCCCTGGACGGCTGGGTGCTCGGCCGCCAGCCGGTCGAAGTCGAGCGGGACCGGCCCGTAGCTGACCCGGGCGAGCGCGTGCAGCGCCCGGGCCGGTTCGGGTGGTTCCGGTTCGGGGTCAGGGTCTTCGGGGACCAGTTGGAGGGCGGTCACCGGTGCTGGAGCTGTGCGGTCGGGGCGGGGGCGAGCGGGGTGGCGGGTGCGGTGACGGGCGGGGCGACCAGGCGCGGGTCGAGGACGAGGGTGTCGATGCCGAGAGGGGCGGTGAGCGCGCGCAGGGCGGGTTCACCGAATTCGGTGAAGGCCTGGTCCGGCCCGAAGAGGGCGGCGAGCGACTCGGGGCTGGAGAAGCCGACGGCGCAGCGGCGGCCGTCGCGCAGGCGGAAGAGGCGGAGGGCGGTGGTGGTGCCGGTACTGGAGACGGTGACCGGAACGTGCCAGACGACGCGGGCCATGCGAGTGCTCCCGGGTGGGGTGGTGGTGCCTGCCGGAACTGCTGCTTCGACGCTAGGCCGGGTTCCGCCGGGCGTCGCCGGTCCTGACGCGGCGTTGACCGAATGAGGTGGTGCGTTGACGCACCCCTGACGGTCGGTTCACCCGAGTGGACTAAACCACTCCCTATCATTACGTAAACATCCCTATCGGATGGTATGTTTCCTGCGGATGAGGACGTTCGAGAGGATGGTCGCAGGTGGCGCAGTACTACTCGGTGGAACAGGTGGCCGAACTGCTCGGCCTGCACGTGCGCACCGTCCGCGGCTACATCCGCGACGGCCGGCTCGCCGCGACCAGGATCGGCAAGCAGTACCGGATCGCCCGTGCGGACCTGGAAGCCTTCACCGGCGCCCCGGCCGCCCCGCCCGCACCCGTGCCCGGTGCCGGCCCGCGGCGCGCCGAGGTGTCCGCCGTCGTCCGGATCGAGAATGTCGACCGGGTCGCCGCCGACCGGCTGTCCAACGCCGTGCTGGCCGCGATCGCCGGCCCGCGCGAGGGCGGCTGGCCACTGCACGTCGAGACCGTCCACGACGAGGAGCGGGAGACCCTGCGGCTCGTCGTCCTCGGCGATCCGGCCGACACCGCCGCGCTGCTCGGCATCGTCCACACGATGACCTCGTCCATGCACTGAGGCCTCGTCCAGGCGCTGACGCCGGCCGCGCCGGATGGCGTCGGTCACACCGGATCCACATCGGATCCACAGCGAACCCACATCGACCAGGGAGAACGGCAATGTCCGAGCAGTACGGCACGACGGTCCTGCGGCTGCCCGCCGAGGGCGCGCCGATCCGCGAGGAGCAGGACGCCATGGACGTGATCGGCGACGCGTTCGGCCGCGGCGCCTCCTGGGTGGTCGTCCCCGTCGCCCGGCTGCACCCGGACTTCTTCACACTGCGCACCCGGGTCGCCGGCGGCATCGTGCAGAAATTCGTCAACTACCGCGTCGGCCTGGTGGTCCTCGGAGACATCGCCGACCACGTCGCGGCGAGCGACCCGCTGCGCGACTTCGTCCGGGAGAGCAACCGCGGCCGACAGCTCTGGTTCCTCGCCGACGAGACGGAGCTGGCGGCCAGGTTCGCCGAGGTCTGAGCGTTCTCCGCTTGCCCCGCACCCGCCCCGGGACCACGGTGGAGCTGACCGTCGGCGCGCCCCTGGGGCACCCGGCGCACGCTCCGGGGCGGGGGGAGGTGGAGCTAGGGGGCCGTGACGAGATATCTTGACGTCAAGACGTTGGAGACGTGAAGCGGAGTACCGATGACTGACTCGACCATCATCTATACGCACACCGACGAGGCTCCGGCCCTGGCGACCTACTCGTTCCTGCCGGTTGTCCAGGCATACGCCTCGACGGCGGGTGTGCGCGTGGAGACCCGCGACATCTCCCTGGCCGGGCGGATCATCGCGAGCTTCCCGGAGCGTCTCGCCGAGGGCCAGCGGATCGAGGACGCCCTCGCCGAGCTGGGCGACCTCGCCAAGACCCCGGGCGCCAACATCATCAAGCTGCCGAACATCTCGGCGTCCATCCCGCAGCTGAAGGCCGCCGTCGCCGAGCTGCAGGCGCAGGGCTACGCGCTCCCGGACTACCCGGACGACCCGCAGACCGACGAGGACAAGGACGTCCGCGCCCGTTACGACAAGGTCAAGGGCAGCGCCGTCAACCCCGTCCTGCGCGAGGGCAACTCGGACCGCCGCGCCCCGGGCTCGGTGAAGAACTACGCCAAGACCCACCCGCACCGCATGGGCGCCTGGTCGGCCGACTCCGAGACCAACGTCGCCACCATGGGCGAGAACGACTTCCGCTCCACCGAGAAGTCCGCCGTGATCGCCGCCGACGGCGCGCTGCGCATCGAGCTGGTCGCCGAGGACGGCAGCGCCACCGTGCTGCGCGAGCGCGTCCCGGTGCTGGCCGGCGAGGTCGTCGACGCCTCGGTGATGCGCGTCGCAGCCCTGCGCGAGTTCCTGACCGCCCAGGTCGAGCGCGCCAAGGCCGAGGGCGTGCTGTTCTCGGTCCACCTCAAGGCCACCATGATGAAGGTCTCCGACCCGATCATCTTCGGCCACGTCGTCCGCGCCTTCTTCCCGAAGACCTTCGCCAAGTACGGCGAGGTGCTGGTCGCCGCCGGTCTGGACCCGAACAACGGCCTCGGCGGCATCCTCAACGGCCTGGACGGCGTGCCGCACCTGGGCGCGGAGATCAAGGCCTCGTTCGAGGCCGAGCTCGCCGAGGGCCCGGCCCTGGCGATGGTCGACTCGGACAAGGGCATCACCAACCTGCACGTCCCGAGCGACGTCATCGTCGACGCCTCGATGCCGGCCATGATCCGCACCTCCGGCCACATGTGGGGCCCAGACGGCCAGGAGGCCGACACCCTCGCCGTGCTGCCCGACAGCAGCTACTCCGGCGTGTACCAGGCCGTCATCGACGACTGCCGCGCCCACGGCGCCCTGGACCCGGCCACCATCGGCTCCGTCCCGAACGTCGGTCTGATGGCCCAGAAGGCCGAGGAGTACGGCAGCCACGACAAGACCTTCGAGATCGCCGCGGCCGGCACCGTCCGCCTCGTCGACGCCGAGGGCAACGTGGTGCTGGAGCAGGCCGTCCAGCCGGGCGACATCTTCCGTGCCTGCCAGACCAAGGACCTGCCGATCCAGGACTGGGTCAAGCTGGCCGTCACCCGCGCCCGCGCCACCGGCGACCCGGCGGTGTTCTGGCTGGACGAGAACCGCGCCCACGACGCCGTCCTGATCGAGAAGGTCAAGAAGTACCTGCCGGAGCACGACACCACCGGCCTGCAGATCGAGATCAAGTCCCCGGTCGAGGCCACCACGTTCTCGCTGGAGCGCATCCGCCGCGGTGAGGACACCATCTCGGTGACCGGCAACGTGCTGCGCGACTACCTGACCGACCTGTTCCCGATCCTGGAGCTGGGCACCAGCGCCAAGATGCTGTCGGTCGTCCCGCTGATGGCGGGCGGCGGCCTGTTCGAGACCGGTGCCGGCGGCTCCGCCCCGAAGCACGTCCAGCAGCTGGTCAAGGAGAACTACCTGCGCTGGGACAGCCTCGGCGAGTTCTTCGCCCTGGCCGCCAGCTTCGAGCACCTGGCCACCAGCACCGACAACGCCCGCGCCCAGGTGCTGGCCGACACCCTGGACCGCGCCACCGGCACCTTCCTCAACGAGGACAAGTCGCCGAGCCGCCGCCTCGGCGGCATCGACAACCGCGGCAGCCACTTCTACCTGGCCCTGTACTGGGCCCAGGAGCTGGCCCAGCAGACCGCCGACGCCGAGCTGGCCCAGGCGTTCGAGGGCCTGGCCAAGGCGCTCGGCGAGCAGGAGACGACCATCGTCGACGAGCTGATCGCCGTGCAGGGCTCGCCGGTCGACCTCGGCGGCTACTACCAGCCGGACCCAGCCAAGGCCGCGGCGGTGATGCGCCCGTCCAAGACCTTCAACGAGGCGCTCGCCAACCTCGCCTGATCCCAGGGGAGTCGAAGCACCGGGAGGCTCCCGGGTCCGGTACCGGACCCGGGAGCCTCCCGGCTTTCCGGGCGGCCTCCGCGGCGCTGCGGCGCCAGTGCGGAGGAAGATCATCAACGGTTCGTCAGGGAGCCGTCAAGATCACGGGTGGTGCCGGTGAGCGGCCCTAGCATCCGGAGGACCGTTCTCCGCCGCGGATCCGCAGGCGGACGCCACCTCGCCGAATGATCGGGGCACTTCAGCATGCGCGCTTCCTCCCGCCGGACGACCAGGGCCACCCAACGGGCCGTCGCCGGCACCCTGTTGGCGGCCCTGGCCTCGACCGGCCTGATGGCCGTGCCGCAGCAGGCCTCGGCGGCGACCGACTGCCCGGGCATCGAGCCGGGCGTCGGCGGGCCCGCCAACATCGGCAACGGCAACTGCTACAGCGCGCTGATCAGTTCCATCGGCGCCATGATCGGGGGCTTCCGCAGCGCGGCCCTCACCGCGCAGGCCGACAACGCGGCGTTCACCCAGGGGATGGCCGGCCAACTGAGCGCCGCCGCACCGGGGTTCAACGTGATGGTGTTCAAGTACGACGGCACCGACCTGTACGACACCCTCTGGTTCCGCAACGTCTACGAGGCGGACATGCGCGGGGTGCTGATCGACCAGACCGTCAAGCTGGAGCACCACGACAGCGAGGGCGGCCCGACCGGCTACGACGACTTCCGGATCTGGGTCTTCGCGGGCGAGTCGACCTTCACCAACAAGGGCGACGGCGGCTACGGGAACTGGGCCTTCGTCGGCAGCGACTCGGACCGGACCGTGACCACCTCCCGGTCCTGCGTGCTGATCCGCTGCTACGACAGCAAGCGGATCATCCACTTCCCGGCCCGCGAGATCCCGGCCGACATCGCGGGGACCCCCGGCACCCCGGGCGTTCCCGTCACTCCCGGCATCCCCGGTACGGTGCCGGGCGTCGGTACCGGTGGGACCGCCACCCCGGGTGTCCCGGCCAAGCCCGGTACGGTGCCGGGCGTCAGTACGGGCGGGACTGCCACCCCGGGCGTCCCGGCCAAGCCCGGTACGGCGCCGGGCGTGGGCACCGGCGGGACCGCCACTCCCGGCGTGCCCGCGCACCAGGGCGGCGGCGGTGGTGACGCCGTGACCGGGCTGCTGTACCCGAAGGTGAAGACCGGCCGGGGCCCGGTGGCCACCGGGGCTGCCTCCGGCCCCTCGATCCTCGCCGGCACCAGCGGCCCCAAGAACACCGGCTGGCAGTTCACCGCGCTGGGCAACGGCCGCTACAAGATCACCAGCGCCGTGTCCGGCCTCGCGCTGACCGAGAACACCAAGGGCTACGTCGCCGACGCCAAGCCGTGGACCGGCGCCGACGAGCAGAAGTGGCAGCTCGTCGCGCAGGGCGACGGCCAGTACCGGATCCGGATCACCGACCAGGACTGCCTGACCTACGACGAGGACGCCAAGGCCCTGGGCGTCTGGACCTGCGACAGCGGCTGGAACCAGCAGTGGAGGCTCCAGTAGCAGCCGCCGGGTCCGGGGCCTAGCCGAGGAGGGCCCCGGTGCCCGTGAGGAGCAGGAGGGCGGCGGCGTTGGCGCGCGGGTATGCGAGTGCCGTGCCGACCGCCTCCCGCAGCAGTGCGTACGGGCCGTGGGCGAGCAGTCCGTCCGCGCCGACCACCCGGCCGGGGGCGCCGGCCCGGCGGGCGGCGAGTGCGGTGCGGGCGGTGTGGAAGCCGCTGGTGACGACCGTGCACCGGTAGCCGGGCCGTTCGGCGGCCATCAGCGCCGCGCTGAAACGCAGGTTCTCGACGGTGTTCACGGCCCGTTCCTCGCGCCGGATCCGGTCGGCCGGGACGCCCCGGGCGGTCAGGTAGCGGGCCATCGCGGCGGCCTCGGTGCACTCCTCGTGCGGGCCCTTCCCGCCGGTGACCAGGAGCAGCGGCGCGTGCCCGGCGGCCTCCTCGGCGGCGAAACGTTCCAGCGCGGCGTCCAGCCGGGCCGCCAGCGGCGGGGCGGGCTCGCAGCCGTCCAGGGCGGCGCCGAGGACCACCAGGTAGTCCGCCCCGACGGGGGTGGGGCGGCGCCCCTGCCGCAGCGCGCAGCCGAGGAAGCCGAGCAGCCAGAGCAGGACGTACCCGCCGAGCAGGACGGCGACGATCAGCAGAACGTGCATACCGTCCGAACGTATACGGCGGAACCCCCGTTCCACTGGGCGGTTTCCAGGGGACGAGGGTTCCGTGGTGCAGGCGGCGGCGGGCTCAGCCGACGTCGGCCGCCGGGGTGACGGGGGTGACAGCGGCGGCGGGGGAGGCCGGGGCGGCGGGGGCCGCCGGGCCCGGGCCGCGCTTGTGCAGCGAGGCCAGGTAGGCGTTGTACGCCTCCAGCTCGGCGTCGCCGCTGCGCTCCTCGGCGCGGTCGCTGCGGCGGGCCTGCCGCTGTTCGGAGCGCATCCACTGGTACACCAGCGCGATCAGCACGATCGCGGTCGGGATCTCGCCGAACGCCCAGGTGATGCCGCCGGCCAGCTTCTGGTCCTCCAGGAGGTCGGTGCCCGGCGGCGAGCCCTCCACGGTGAAGGTGGTGACCAGCGGGTGGCTGGCCATCATCACGGCCACGCCGAAGAAGGCGTGGAACGGCATGCCCATGAACAGCTCGATGATCCGCATCACATGGCTGGGGCGGTGCGGGCCCGGGTCCACGCCCATGATCGGCCAGAAGAAGGTCAGACCGGTGAGGAGGAAGTGCACCATCATGAAGATGTGCCCGGCGCGGTACTGCATCAGGAAGTCGAACAACGGGGTGAAGTAGACCCCGTACAGGCTCGCGATGAACATCGGGATGGTGAAGGCCGGGTGCGAGATCACCCGGACATACCGGCTGTGCAGCAGCGCCACCAGCAGCTCGCGCGGCCCGCGCGGGCGGCCCCGGCCGGCCGGCCGCAGGGCGCGCAGCGCCAGCGTGATCGGGGCGCCCAGCAGCAGCAGGATCGGCGTCAGCATGGACAGCACCATGTGCTGGATCATGTGCGCGCTGAACAGCACCATGCCGTAGTCGTTCAGCCCGGTGCAGGTGACCAGGATCAGGCTGCCGACACCGGCCGCCCAGCCGACCATCCGGCCGACCGGCCAGCGGTCGCCGCGCCGGTGGAGCCGGACCACGCCCGCCGCGTACAGCGCGAGGGCGGCCAGGCCGCCCAGCAGGAACACCCAGTCGGGGGACCAGGTCCAGACGTTGGACAAGGTGAACGGGCCTAGCTGGGTCATCCCGCCGTGGTGGTGCATGCCTGACATTCCGTCGCCCATCGGGGGGCCCTGCTTTCCGTCCTGGTGGCCCCTGGAGGGGGTCCGGTTCGCCCGTTTTGCTTGGCCTACAGCCTAGGTGGGCCTTACCTCGGGCCGTGCCCCGCCCCCTCCGTACGGGTGGCCGCCGGGCGGGTGGCGGCTGGATAGACTGACCGGCCGGTCGGCGGCGACACGCCGATACGGCGACACGGGACACGCCGATACGGCGACACGGTGGGACGGCGAGGGGTGCGGCATGGCGGCGGGACGGCGGCACCCGGAGCGCACCACGGTCGCGCTGACCGGGGCGACCGGCTTCATAGGCTCCGCGGTGCTGGCCGCCCTGACCGCCCGCGGCGCGCGGGTGCGCGCGCTGGCCCGCGACGTGCCGGACGGGCGCGGCCCGGCCGTCTGGGTGCCGGGCGACCTCGCCGACGGGGCGGCGCTGGCCGCGCTCTGCGAGGGTGCCGACGTCCTGCTCCACCTGGCCTCCCGGGTCTCCGGGGGCGCCGAGGAGTGCGCGGTGGTGAACGTGCACGGCACCGAGGCGGTGACGGCCGCCGCGACCCGGGCCGGGGTGCGCCGGATCGTCCACCTGTCGACGACCGCGGTGTACGGCGAGGGACCGCACTCCGGCATCGGGGTCGACGAGGTGCCGGCCGCCCCGGTCTCCGAGGCCAGCCGGACCAGGCTGCTCGGCGAACGCGTCGCGCTGGCGGCCGGCGCCGTCGTGCTGCGGCCCGGCCTGGTGACCGGGACGGGCGACCGCTGGGTGGTTCCCGCGCTGGCCGAACTGGTCCGCCGGGTGCCGGTGCCCTGGGCGGGCGGGAACGCCAGGCTCTCCGTGGTTGACCGCGCCGACCTGGCCCGGCTGATCGCCGCGCTCGCCCTGGACGACCACGCCGTCCCGCCCGGCGTCCAGCACGCGAGCCACCCCGACCCGGTCCGGGCCGGCGACCTGCTCGCCGCCCTGGCCGGCCTCGGCCTGCTGCCCGCCCTGCCCGGCGCGGACGGCCCGGACGGCGCGGACGGCGCGGATGGCCCGGACGACCCGGGCGCCTCGTGGGACGAATGCCGGCGTCTGCTCGCCGCCACCCCGGGCCGCGTCTCCGAGCGGCAGTTCTCCCTGATCGCCCGCGACCACTGGTACCGGGGGGACGACGTCTGGCGTCTCGCCGCCTGCCCGCCCGGCCCCGGCCCCCTCGCCCGGCTGCCCGCCGCCGCCCCCTGGTACCGCCAGGCGCTGGGGCTCGCCGCACCGGCGTAGGACGAAACGCCGGTGCGGCGCGCCGGTTCAGGCGCCGTGCCGTCGGTCGGGCGCTGTGCCGACGGTCAGGGCCGCGCCGTCGGTCAGCTGGTGCCGGGGTCGCTGGTGCCGGGGCGGCCGTTCTCCAGGTGGCCGGCCCAGCGGCGGCGGAAGGTCGGGCCGTCGGTGGCGGCGACGGTGATGTCGTACCAGCGGCTGTCGGGGCGTATGTCGAAGGTGAACTGGGCCGAGGCGCCGCGCCGGATGCTGCGGCTCTGCTGCGAGCCCTTGGCGTAGGCGTTGGCGACGGTCACCGTCCGGGCGACCGGCCCGTTGTTGGTGATCTTGACGCGTACCTTGGACTTCTGCGGGTCGAACAGCGCGACCAGCTCGGTCCGGGCGCTGCCCTCGAATTCGTACACCGACCCGTTCGGGCCGTGGGCGGCGAGGTGGTAGTCGCCGGAGGCGGAGTGCGGCCAGAAGTCGCCGAGGGTGTCGCCGCCCGAGACGGTGTAGCGGCGGGGGGCGGCCTTCGGCGCGGTCCGGTCGTAGATGTAGAGCCAGGCGCCCGCTTCGCCCCGGTTCTCCAGATCCAGCTGGAACCGCCCGGGGGTGTCCGTCTCCTCCTCGTTGACCACCAGGTCGTACGGGAGGGCGCGGGCCGGCCGGACGCCGGGCTCCTGGGTGGGCATCCGCTGGGGCAGCGGCACCTGGTACGGCTTGCCCTGCGAGGCGATCGGCGCGGGCACCGGGATCGAGACCGGCCGCGGGTCGGCGCCGGAGAAGTCGAGCGCCGAGGTGAGGTCGCCGCAGACCGACCGGCGCCAGGCGCTGATGTTGGGCTCCTCGATGCCGAACCGGGCCTCCAGGAACCGCAGGACGGAGGTGTGGTCGAAGGTCTCCGAACAGACCCAGCCGCCGCGCGACCACGGGGAGATGACCAGCATCGGCACGCGCGGGCCGAGGCCGATCGGCTGGAGGCCGCCCGGGTCGGCGCCGGGGACCAGCGGACCCATCTCGCCCGGGTGCTTGCCGAGGTCGAGCAGTTCGTCGCGCAGGCTCGCCCTCAGGTCGGCGGAGACGATGCCCTGGCCGCCCGGGCCGCTGACGACCGGCGGCATCGGCGGGACGACGTGGTCGAACAGGCCGTCGTTCTCGTCGTAGTTGATGAGGAAGACCGTCCTGCCCCAGACCTCGGGGTTGGAGGTGAGCGCGTCCAGCACGAGGTTGATGTAGTACGCGCCGTCGGTGGGTGTCGCGGACGGGTGCTCGCTGTACTTGTACGGCGGGACGATCCAGGAGACCTGCGGCAGCCGGCCCTGCTGGACGTCGGCGCGGAACTCCTTCAGCGTGTGGTCGGTGGCGCCCTTGTCCACCAGGGGGCCCGACGCGCCCTCGGCGACCTGGTACCGCTCGAAGAACATCAGCGAGTTGTCGGTGTAGTTGTCCGTGGGGGTGCCCGGCTCGCCGGAGCCGCCCTGGTACAGCTTCCAGCTGACGCCGGCCTTCTCCAGGCGCTCGGGGTAGGTGGTCCAGGTGTAGCCGTTGGTGTTGTTGCGCTCCTCCAGGCCGGGGCCGTTGGGCTTGCGGCCGTACACGTTGCGCGGGTCGCTGGTGCCGGTCCACAGGTAGATGCGGTTGGGCGCGGTGTCGGCGTGGACGGAGCAGAAGTACGAGTCGCAGAGGGTGAAGGCGTCGGCCAGGGCGAAGTGGTACGCCAGGTCCTGGCGCTTGAGGTGGCCCATCGTCATGACGTCCTGCTTCTGGTTCACCCACTGGTCGTGGCGCCCCTCGTTCCAGGCGAGGTGGCCGCTGCTCCAGCCGTGGTCGGTGCCGGCCTGGTACTCGGTGGTGTTCCTGGGGTCGATGTACCAGGGCAGCACCTCCTGCTCGGAGGCGGGCAGACCGCGGTCGTGGTAGCGGCCGGTCTTCACGGCGGCGGCGGGCTGGTGCCAGTTCGGCCGGCCGTCGGGCAGCAGCGTGGGGCGCGGGTCGTCGAACCCGCGCACGCCGCGCAGGGTGCCGAAGTAGTGGTCGAAGGAACGGTTCTCCTGCATCAGGACGACGACGTGTTCGACGTCCTCGATCGAGCGGGTCCGGCCGATCGCGGGCAGTGCCAGGGCCTTGCTGACCGCGGGCGGGAACGCGCCGAGGCCTGCGGCGGCTGCGGACGCGCCGCTCAGCTGGAGGAATCGGCGCCGGTCGATGGAGGCCACGTGGTGTCCTTCCTTCTCGGGGTACAGGGGGGTGCCAAGAAGGTTCGAACATAGGTGCCGCAGCCAGGCCGTACGAGGTCCCCCAGCGAACGCCGCATGAGTTTTCAGCCAATTCCTGTCTAGCCAACTTCCCCGGACCCACCGGCGGCGGGCCCGGAAACCCGCATGCGTCGCCCCGCACCGTTCTGCGAGCATGACCGCATGGTCCACCGTCTCGAACCCATCGTCGTCCGGCACACCCATCGCCTCCCCGCCCCCTCCCGGCCGGGCGCTCCGGCGGGGCAAGGCGCTGTCGTGGCGCGGCAGTTCGACGCCGCGCTGATGTCCGTGGGCTTCAAGCTCTCGGCGGACCTGCTGGAGTACCTGTCGGGGCTGCCCGAGGCGACGGTCGTCGACACCGCCGCCCGCACCCTGGGCACCGTCCGCGAGTCGGTGGGCGACCACGTCGGGCACAACGCCTACTTCATCGACTTCCCGCTCAACGTGCCGGACACCTTCGAGTTCTGGACGCACTGCATCGCCGGGGCGCTCGCCGACGACGCGTCGCGAGGCAGTGTGCTCGCCCAACTGCGCACCGGCGTGGTCGACCTGCTGACCCTCCCGTCCTACGGCCGCTACCAGCACAGCTACGCCGAACTGCTCGCCGCCCACGACGAGCTGATCGCAGCTGCGGGCGACCGCATGACGGTCCTGCACCTGGGCGGCGCCCTGGAGGAGGAGGTGACGGCCCTCTACCTGGCCCTGGCCGGCAGCACCACGCCGCTGGGCGAGGAGGGCCTGCGCGACCTCGGCGTGCTCGCCGGGCACTGCGTCGCCGGTCCGCAGCCAGAGGCGATCCCGGTCCGGGAGAACCGCGCCGTCGTCAACCTCGCCCGCCTCCAGGCCGGCGCCGACCTCCTCCTGGACACCGTCACCGACGTGCTCCGGCTGGCCTGCGCACTGTCCGACGGCGACGTGACCCTGGCGGAACCGACCCGGTTCCGGGCGCTGTCCCGACCGGCCCGCCGTGCCCTGCTGGCCGGCCTCGACGCCGTGGTGGGCGCCAACCCCGCCAAGCTCGCCGACGTCAGCGGGCACCGCGAGGCGTTCAAGCGCCTCGGTGAGCGCCTCCACCCGCACGAGTACCCGCGCTGGCCGCGCGCCGCCGAGGTGTTCGCCGTGGCCCGGGGCGAGGTGACGGCCCGCTCCCTCACCGGCCGCGTCGAGGAACTCCTCGGCGCCGGCGACGTCACCGGCGCGGTACGGCTGCTGGCCGCCGCCCCGGGCATGCTGTTCCGCTCCCTGGACCGTCTGCTGCGTGCGGGCCGAACCCCGGAGGAACGCGACACCGTCGTGGCCGCCGTCGAGCAGGCCGCCCCGCTGGTCTCCGGCCGGGTCCTGCTGTCGGTCCGCGAACACCTCCACAACCGCACCGGGGAAGCGGACGGGCGCCGCCTCTTCGTCAACCGCCTCGGCCGCGCCTGGGTCACCACCGACACCCGACCGCCCCTGCCGGCACCCGAACGCGACCGCCTGCTCGCCGCCCTGGACGCCGAGACGAGCCGCCGCCTCCCCGACCCCGGGCACCTGCTGATCGACCCCGACGTACTCGACGTCGCACTCCCGCTCAGCGGCAAGGCCACCACCGCCGGACTCGGCGTACTGCCCCGGGGTTCCCTCACCCCGGTCGACGGCGAACTGCTGCGCTTCTTCGTCTACTGGAAGCAGACCGGTCACAGCACCGACTTCGACCTGTCCGCCCTGATGCTCGACGACTCCTACGAGACGCTCGGCTGGCTCTCCTACACCTCGCTCAGCCAGGTCGAGGGCGAGCACTCCGGAGACGTCACCGACGCCCCCGACGGCGGCTCAGAGTTCATCAACCTGCGCCTGGGCGCCGTACGCGGCAGCGCCATCGTCCCGCAGGTCAACATCTTCTCCGGTGAGGGCTTCGAGGAGGTCGAGGAGTCCTTCTTCGGCTTCATGCTGCGCGACGCCGAACAGCAGGGCCGCCCCTTCGAACCGCGCACCGTCCGGATGAAGTCGGACCTGCGCGGCCCGGGCAGGGTCGCCCTGCCGCTGGCCTTCCTGCGTGGGGACGACGGCCGCTGGCACGCCAAGTGGCTGCACCTGTACCTGAAGGGCAACCCGAACGCCAACCGGGTCGAGGGGAACCGGATGTCGGTCGCCACGCTGCTGCGGGGCATCGTCGGGCGTGACCACCTGACGGTCCGCCATCTGACCGAGCTGATGGGCGAGCGCGCCACCGCCACCACGCTGTGGGACGGCACGTCGCTCCCGGCCGGCCCGGTCACGTACATCGGTCTGGAACGCCCGGAGGGCCTGCACCCGGACTCCGTCGTCATCACCCCGGAAAACCTGCGTGACCTGATCCCCGCCTGACTGCTAGCGTTGGCCCCGGCGAGGCCATGAACGGGCTTCCTTCTCACACCACCTGACATAGCCCGTTCGCTTTCCTCGCCCTCGACCACCCGCCGGGGTGCCACAAGGCACCCCGGCGTCGTCGTTTCCCCGTGGTCCACCTCCTCGGCCGGCGTTGTTCCGCCCCAGGCCGGGTGGGTCCGTGCCGTCCCGTCGGTCCGCTCGGTATGACCGTGATCACATCAATTCCGTTGTGCCGTGGTCCGGCCCCCATCGCGTCTGAGTTCGGGGGTCTGTGCCCACGAGCGAATCGGAGACCGGACTGTGCGTGCTGACCAAGGTGGCGGGGCGGAGAAGGAGAAGCCCGGAGGGGAGGCCGGAGGGGAGGAGCCCGGAGGGCGGCGGTGGATCGACTACCCGCGCAGAGGGCGGCGCGGAGTCCGCCGCTGGCTCCCGTCCTGGCGGCAGCTGCTCCTGGTGGCGGGGGCCGGGGCCGCGGTGCTGACGGGATGGCTGACCTGGTTCTACGTCACCACCCACGTCCCGGAGGACCTGAACGCCTTCGCCACCCAGCAGAACAACGTCTACTTCTGGGCGGACGGCACCGAGATGGCACGGATCGGCGAGACCAACCGGCAGGAGGTGCCGCTCGACCAGGTGCCGGAGTCGGTGCAGTGGGCCGTACTGGCCGCCGAGAACGAGACCTTCTACTCGGACCCGGGGATCTCCTTCACGGGCATCGGCCGCGCGGTCTACCAGATGGTCTCGGGCGGTGAGACCCAGGGCGGCTCGACCATCACCCAGCAGTACGTCAAGAACAACTACCTGAACCAGCGTCAGGACTTCTCGCGCAAGCTCAGCGAGATCGTCATCGCGATCAAGCTGGACCGGCGGATGGGCAAACCGGACATCCTGGCCGGCTATCTGAACACCAGTTGGTTCGGGCGCGGCAGCTACGGCATCGAACGGGCCGCGGCCGCGTACTACGGCAAGGACGTCTCGCAGCTCAACCCGAGCGAAGGGGCCTTCCTCGCCGCCCTGTTGAAGGGGGCCGGGCAGTTCGATCCGGGGATCAGCGCGAACAACCACCGGCGGGCCGAGGAGCGGTGGTCCTGGATCCTGGACCGGATGGTGAAGGTCGGCAGGCTCTCCGCCGCCGAGCGCGCCCGGTACACGGTGTTCCCCGAGCCCAGGACCCAGCCGAAGGCGGCGGGGCTGAGCGGCCAGGTCGGGTACCTGGTGGACATGGCCAGGACCTACGTGGAGGGCCACAGCGACATCACGCAGGCCCAGTTCGACCTCGGCGGCCACCAGATCTTCACCACCTTCGACAAGCCCAAGGTCAACGCGCTGGCCGCCGCGGTGCGGGACGCCACCAAGGGGATCGACCCCGACAGCCGCGAGGCCGACCGGTTACTGAAGGTCGGTGCCGCCTCGGTGGCCCCGGACGGGAGGATCGTCGCGCTCTACGGCGGAACCGACTACCTGAAACAGGGCTTCGACAACGCCAACACCTCCACGGTGCCGGTCGGTTCGGCCTTCACCCCGCTGGTCTACGCCGCGGGCCTGAGCGAGGGCGTGCAGCGCAAGCGGGGCGGCAGCCGCACCCCGGTGACGCCCGCCACCACCTACGACGGCGACGACGGCGTGAACGTGATGACCCCGGAGGGGCCGTACTGGGGGCGTAACGGGCGGATAGCGAAGACCGCCAACGACGGCAAGCGGAGCTGGGGGACGGTCACCCTGAGGAGCGCGGTGGAGCAGTCCGTCAACGGGCCGATGATGCAGCTCGCCATGGACGTCGGCCTGGACCGGGTGCAGAAGACCGCCGCCGACCTGGGCCTGCTCCCGGGCAGCATGGGGGAGTTGGTGCCGGCCTTCGGCGTCGGGAACTCCACACCGAGCGCGATCAGGACCGCCGACGCCTACGCCGCCTTCGCCGCCGGAGGCAGCCACACGGACCCGTACTCCGTCCTGCGGATCACCCGGAACGGCGAGCCGCTCGGGCTGCGCCTGCCGACCGCCGTACAGGCGCTGACCCCGCAGGTCGCGGGGGAGGTGGACGCGGCGCTCAAGAGCGCGGTCCGCACCGGGAGCGCCAGGTCGGTGGCGGAGGCCGGGCCGGACCTGGCCGGGAAGCCGGGAACGACTCCGGACCGCACGGCGGGGTGGTTCGTCGGCTACGACGCGCGGATGTCCACGGCCGTCACGGTCTTCCGGGCGGACCTGAAGGACATGAAGCTGCTCTCACTGGAGGGGTTGGGCGGCGCCGCCCCGGACACCCCGGACTCCGCGCTGCCCACCCAGATCTGGACCTCGTACATGAAGGCGGCCGGTGGCCCGGGAGGTGCGAGCGGCCGGTAGGGCCTGGGGCGCCGGTAGGTCCTGGGGCCGGTGGGGCCGGGCGGCCGCGGGGCGTGGTGTCACGGCCCCGCGGCCGCCCGGGCCGGGTCACTTGACCAGGCGGGACCAGTCGGCCGGCTGCCCCGGGTCCAGCGCGCGCAACTGGTCGAGCACCTTGGGGTCCTGGGCGTCCAGCCAGTCGGCGACCTGGCGGAAGGACACGCAGCGGACGCCCTCCCGGGTGCAGACGCTCTTCATCACGTCCTCGATGGCCTGCATGTAGATGCCGCCGTTCCAGCTCTCGAAGTGGTTCCCGATGAAGAGCGGGGCCCGGCTGCCGTTGTAGACCCGTTCGAAGCCGTTGAGGTAGCCGTTCCGGGTCTCCTTCTCCCACGCGTCGTACTTCTTCGGATCGCCCTTGGTGGTGTCCTCGGACTGGTTGGCGAGGAAGTTGTAGTCCATCGAGAGGACCTGGGTCGATTTGCCCGGGTAGGGCAGCAGTTGGAGCGGGAAGTTCCAGATGCCGCCCTTCTTGCCGGGCCAGACCTGGAATTCACCCGGTGAGCTGGCGTCGTACCGGAAGCCGGCCGCCTTCTCGGCCGCGAGCAGGTTCTTCTGGCCCTGCAGGCAGGGGGCGCGGCCGCCGACCGCCTCCTTGGTGTAGTCGAAGGGCAGCGGCGGGAGGTTCTTGAAGCCGGTGTTGGTCTTCCAGTTGGTGACGAAGGAGATCGCCTGGTCGAGCTCGCTCTTCCACTCCTCGGTGCTCCAGTCGTCGCCGCCCTTGGAGTCGCAGAAGTGCCCGTTGAAGTGGGTGCCGATCTCGTTCCCGTCCTGCCAGGCCAGGCGCAGTTGCTCCAGGGTGTCCTTGATGTGGGCGTCGGTGGCGAAGTCGATGGCGGAGGCGCCGGCGTCGTGCTGCGGCGGGTGGTAGAGCGTGCGTTTGGACTTGGGCAGGGTGTAGATGCCGCTGAGGAAGAACGTCATCTGGGCGTTGTTCTCCGTGCCCAACTTGCGGAAGCGCGAGAACTGTTCGTCGTCGCCCTCCAGCGCGCCGTCCCAGGAGAACACCACGAACTGCGGCGGCTTCTCACCGGGCTTCAGCTTCTCGGGCCGGGGTTGTCTGGGCTGCGGGCCGGTGTCGGAGGTGGAGCCGTCGCCGAGCACCTTGACCTGGCCGTCCCAGGTCGGCGTGGCGCTGGGGGTCGGGGTGGCACCGGGGCTGCTGGGGCTGTCGGAGGGTGTGCCGCTCGGGTCGGGTGTGCTCTCCGGCGCGGCGCCGGCGGTGGCCGGTCTGCCCTTCGAGTCGGGGCCTCCCGTGCCCAGGCCGAGGGCCACGACGACCCCCGTTGCCAGCAGGACAGCCACGCCACGAGCAGGCCGCACCGTTCCTCCGTTTCTCCGACCTGCCGTCAAATGCTGGTCAGATAGTCATACGTATGGTGCGAACATCAGAACACCTTGATCGACAATGTGTCGAGGCTTGCATGGGACGGGAGTTGGGAGATAGGTGTGCGACCGGAGGCCGGCCGCGCCCCGGGTGGGTGCGGCCGGCCTCCGGTCGGGCGGGCTCAGCGGCCCGCGTAGACGTCCTCGACGTAGCGGCGCTCGTCGATCAGGCCCTGGAGCCAGGCCTGGGCCCGGCCTTCGTCGGCGCCGGGGGTCCGGCTCAGGTAGAGCTCGCGGAAGGCGGCGCGGACACCCGGGGCCATCCGGGCGCCGTCGCCGCACACGTAGACCTCGGCGCCGGCGGCGAGCAGGCTCCAGACCTCCGCGCCCTCGGCGGCGATGCGGTCCTGGACGAAGCGCCGACCGTCGACGGGCCGTTCGCTGAAGACCGGGCGCATCGAGACGGCGCCGGCCTGCTCGGCGGCGAGCAGTTCGTCGCGGTGCAGGTAGTCGGCGTCGGGCGCGTCGCAGCCGAAGTAGAGCAGGGCCGGGGCGAGTTCGGTGTCCCTGGCGGTGGCCTCGTCGGCGGTGGCCTTGTCGGCGGTGGCGGTGGCGGTGGCGAGCAGGGCGCGGCGGTCGGCGACCGCGCCGCGGAACGGCGCCAGGCCGGTGCCGGCCGCGATCATGATCACCGGGGTGCGGTGGCCGATCCGGAACGTTTCTCGGCACGGCTGGAGGCGCGCCAGCACGGTGTCCCCGACGGCCACCCGGTCGAGGTAGCCGGAGCCGACGCCCCGGAAGGAGCCCCGGCCGGAGCGGGCCGGGGCGTCGAGCACGGAGACCATCAGGTCCACGTGGCGCGGGGCGCTGGTCGGCGAGGTGGAGATGGAGTACATCCGGGGCCGGATCGGCGGCAGCAGTTCCAGCAGCACCGGCCAGGTCAGGACCTCCCGCAGGGCCGGGTGGTCCTCGACCAGCTCCAGCAGCGTCCGCGGGTCGTCCTCGGGCAGCGCCCGCAGCGCGGCCTGCTCGGGCGGGCAGGGGTTGAGGTCGGCCAGCGTCGCGCGCTGGGCGGCGCTCGGGCGGTCCTGCAACTCGACGTGGTGGGTGAGCAGTTCGCGGACCGTCAGCGGCCGGTCCACGGCGAGGATGGTGCGCCGGTTCGCCACGATGCCGAGCAGGGTGTCCGGGTCGGTGCCGAACACCTTGGCGGCGCGCTCGACCAGGGCCGGGTCGTTGGCCGGCAGCACCGAGACGTGGTCCGCGGTGCGGTAGTCGACGCCCTCCGGCAGGGCCAGCCGGACCAGGCGCTTGACCCGGGGGTAGGCGGGGTCGGTGAGGCTGCCGACCGCCGTGACGGTCAGCCCGATCACGCGGCGCTTCGCGGCCAGGGCGTCCAGCGGGCCGCCGGCCAGCTCGGTCACGGTGTACGTCTCCAGGGCGGCGGCCTCGGCGGGAGCGGGCGCGGTGCCGGTGCCGGGGGCGGGGGCGACGACGGGTGCAGCGGCGTCGCCGTACCGCTCCAGCAGGGCCCGGCTCAGCGCCGTGGTGAACTCCGCCACCTTCCCGGCCAGATCGCCGGAGGCGTCGGCCGCTCCCCGGGCGAGCAGCCGGGTGCCGCCGAGGGCGGCGAGGCCCTCGTCGATCAGCGTCGGCACGCGCTGGTACGTGGCGGCGTACGTCCGGTCGCCGATGCCGAGCACCGCGTACCGGACGTCCTTCGCGAACCCGGCGGTGCCCTCGGCGCCTTCGCCGCCCTCGGCCTGTTCGGCCTGTTCGGCCTGTTTGGTCGCCGCCCGGAGCCGGCGGACGAACTCCGCCGCGTCGTCCGTCGGCTGCCCGTTGTACGAGGCGGCGGTGATCACCACCGGCCGGTCGGTGGGCAGCCCGTCCGCGTACGCGTCCAGCGGGGCGACGGCGGTGTCGCAGCCGAGTGCGGCCGCCGCGTCGGCCAGCTGCCGGGTGAACTCGCGGCAGGCGCCGTAGTTGGAGCCGTGCAGGAGCAGCAGGCCGGTGCCCTGGCGGACCCGCCCGGGCAGGTCGGCGGCGCGGACGGGCGCGTCCGCCACCGCCGGGGGCGTGGGCGTGCGCGGGGCGAGGGCGAGGGTGAAGTCGTCGGGCTTGATGGTGAGCGTCTGCTTGATGGTCAGCTGGTAGTCGGCGTGGTCGATCAGCCGGTAGCGGTGGACCAGCATGCCGAGCAGCATGGTGGCCTCGTGCAGCGCGAACTGCCGCCCGATGCAGGCGCGTTCGCCGGTGCCGAAGGGCTTGAAGGCGTGCGGTGAGCGGGCCGCCTCCGGCTCGGGGTCGAAGCGGGAGGGGTCGAACAGCTCCGGGTTGTCGCCCCAGACGGGGTCGCGGTGCAGCATCATCGTGGCCACCAGGACCGGCTCCCCGGCGCGGACCGGGATCCGGCCGCCGAGCAGGGTGTCCGCGCGGGCCTCGCGGCTGAACGCGGGGGCCGTCGGCCACAGCCGCAACGCCTCGTTGAGCACCTGCCGGGTGTACCGGAGCCGGCCGATGTCCTCGTACGAGGGCTCCGGATCGGCCTGGTCGCCCCAGAGCGCGTCCACCTCGCGCTGGACCTCGCGGAGCACGGCGGGGTGCTTGACGAGGTAGTACAGCGCGAAGGAGAGCGCGCCCGAGGTGGTCTCGTGGCCGGCGATCAGGAAGGTGATCACCTGGTTGCGGATGTTCTCGGCGTCCAGTCTGCTGCCGTCGGCGGGGTGCACGGCGTCGAGCATCAGGCCCAGCAGGTCCTCGGCCGGGCCCTGTTCGGGGCTGCCGGCGCGGGCGGCGATCACCTCGTCCACCACCGAGGCCAGGTACCGGGCGTCGCCCCGGGCGGCCTCGTCGGGCTCGTTGTGGTCGAGTTCCGGGTCGCGCAGGAGCTTGTTCATCGCCCAGTTCAGGGAGCGGACCATCGCCTCGACGAAGGGGTGCGGCTCCTCCCGGTCGAAGGAACCGAAGTCGAAGCCGAAACCGGCCAGCCCGATGGTGTCCAGGGTCATCCGGGTCATGTCGCCGGGCACGTCCACGACCAGCCCGGCGGCCGACCGGCCGTCCCAGGACTCGATCAGGCGGCGGGCCACCCGCAGCATCACGGGGTGGTAGGTGCGCATCGAGCCGAGCGCGAAGGCGGGCATCAGGATGTCGTGCGCCCTGGCCCAGTTCGGCTCCGCGTTGTACGCCGTGAACAGGCCGTCCCCGGTGAACTCGCGGACGTTCTCCAGGGCCGGTCCGATCGACTTGGTGAACCGCTCCTCGTCGGCCAGCTCCTCGACCAGGTCCAGGCCGCTGACGATCAGGGTGTCCCGCCCGTGCAGGCGCTGGACGAAGGCCGGGGCGTGCCGCCGGGCCAGTTCCATGGTGCGCAGCAGGGGGGCGGCGATCGGCGGCGCCGACGAGATGTCGACCAGCGGCACCCCGGCGGGGCTCTGCCGGGGCACCAGGGTCCCGGGCGGGAGCCCGGCTCCAGCCGGATTCGCAGCCTCGGCTGCCGCCGGGGTCATCGTCTCGGTCATGGGTTGTCGCCTTCCGTGGCAGGAGAAACCTCGTCGTCCTCCACTCTCACCCGAACAGGGCAGGAACCCGGGCCCGAGGACTACATGTTTGTGCAGTAGCGGCGGTCGCGGAAGACTTGTCAACGGACCGTCAGGTCTGCTGCACGCGCAAGTTGTACACGGGAGGGGCCGGGATGAGACTGACCGACTGCGAGTCGACGGCGGAGAGCTGGCAGGACCTCGCCGTCATCTGGCGCAACCGGACGCTGCGGTTGCTCGACCACGTGCCGGTGGCGCTGGCGGTGTGCGAGTTCAGCGGCCGGATCATGATCGTCAACCGGGCGATGGCCGCCGAATTCGGCCTGCTGCCCGGGCAGTTGCGCAACCGGAAGATCCTGGAGTTCTTCACCCTCCGGGACAGCGCCACCATACCGGCGCTCGCCGAGGCCGTCCGCCTGCACCGCCGCTCGCAGTACCCGGCGCCGGTCTCCTGGTCGGCCGCCGACGGCACCGAGCGGAGCGGCGAGATGACCGTCGCCCTGGTCGGCGACACCCCGGAGGACGCCCCGAACCTGCTGCTCTCGCTGCCGGTCCGCACCGGGCCCGCCGGCCCGCCGGCCGCCCCCCGCCCCGAGGTGAGCCCGGTCGAGGCCCGGATCCTCGCCGCCGCCGCCCGCGGCGCCACCACGGCCCAGATCGGCCGGGAGATCGGCCTCACCCCGGACGGCGTCAACTACCACCTCGCCCGGCTCACCCGCCGCTGGCAGCTGCCCAACCGCACCGCACTGGTCGCCCGCGCCTACGCCACCGGCGTCCTGGCCGCCGGCGCCTGGCCGCCGGAGCCGGCCCCCCGACCATGACGGGGGCGGCTCGCGGGGGAGGCCGGCGGGCTGGGCTGCGCGGGCTGGGTTGCACGGGGCTGGGCCGTTCGGTGATTTAGTTATATGCTCACAATGATTTCAACAATACAAATACTTGTGGAGCCCCTACCATGCCGGACGCCGCCCCACGACGGCCCTGGCTCGTGCTCGCCATCTGCTGCATGAGCCTGCTGATCGTCAGCCTCGACAACACGATCCTGAACGTCGCCCTGCCCGCCATCCAGCGCGACCTGCACACCTCGGTGTCCGGGCTGCAATGGACGGTCGATGCCTACACGCTGGTGCTGGCCAGCCTGTTGATGCTCTCCGGTTCCACCGCCGACCGGGTGGGCCGCCGCCGGGTCTTCCAGATCGGACTGGTGGTCTTCACCGCGGCGTCGCTGCTGTGCAGCCTGGCCCCCGGGCTCGGCTGGCTCGTCGCCGCACGGATGCTCCAGGCGGTGGGCGGATCGATGCTGAACCCCGTCGCCATGTCGATCATCAGCAACACCTTCACCGACTCCCGGCAGCGTGCCCGCGCCATCGGCGTGTGGAGCGGCGTCGTGGGCATCAGCATGGCCGCCGGACCGATCGTCGGCGGCGCCCTGGTCGAGTCGGCCGGCTGGCGGGCCGTCTTCTGGATCAACGTGCCGATCGGCCTGGCCGCGCTGTTCCTGACCCGCAGGTACGTGCCGGAATCACGGGCGCCGCGGCCCCGCCGGGTCGATCCGGTCGGCCAGGTGCTCGTCATTGTCCTGCTCACCGCGCTCACGTACGCGATCATCGAGTCGCCGGAGCGCGGCTGGACCTCGCCGCTCGTCGTCGGCTGCGCGGCGGCGGCGCTGGGCGCGCTGCTGGGCCTGCTGTGGTACGAGCCCAGGCGCACCGACCCGCTGATCGAGCTGCGGTTCTTCCGGTCCGCGCCGTTCGCGGGCGCCACCGTGATCGCGGTCGCCGCCTTCGCCTCCCTGGGCGGGTTCCTGTTCGTCAGCTCCCTCTACCTGCAGAACGTGCGCGGGCTCACCCCGCTGCACGCCGGACTGTTCATGCTGCCGATGGCGGTGATGGCGCTGCTGACCGCGCCGGTGTCCGGCCGCATGGTCGCCTCCCGGGGTCCGCGCATCCCCCTGCTCCTCGCCGGGGCGGCCCTGTGCGCGAGCGCCGTGCTCCAGGCGCTCACCTACTCCGAGCACCTTCCGACGGCCGTGCTGGTCGTCGCGTACCTGCTCTTCGGCACCGGCTTCGGCCTGGTCAACGCGCCCATCACCAACACCGCCGTTTCGGGCATGCCCCGTTCGCAGGCCGGTGTCGCGGCCGCGGTGGCCTCCACCAGCCGGCAGATCGGCCAGTCCCTCGGCGTGGCCGTCGTCGGCGCCCTGATGGCGGGCGGGGCGTACGCGCACACGGCGGCCTTCACCGACGCCGGGCGGACGGCGTGGTGGATCATCGCAGGCTGCGGCGCCGTCGTGCTGGTCACGGGTACGCTCACTTCCGGCCGCTGGGCCCGGGAGGCGGCCCTGCGCACGGCGGAGCGGCTCGCCGCCGAGGAGACGCCTGAGGCGCCTGAGACGCCGGAGGCGCCGGGGGCGAGGGAGATGAAGGAGACGGTGAACACCTGATGGACCGCCCGCACACCGGCGAGCACCACGAGGGGGACGAGGCCGCCACCAGTACGGCGACCAGGGTCTGGCAGGGGCTGAACGTGCTCGTCCTGGAGCGCTACGACCGCCGCAAGACCGTCGCCGAAGCCCTCGGCATGAGCTTCAGCCGGGTCAGGGCGCTGCGCCGCCTCGGCGCCGACCCGATCACCCTGCGGGACCTGGCCGAGCGGCTGGGCAGCGACCCGCCCTACACCACCGTCATCGTCGACGACCTGGTGCGGCGCGGCCTCGCCGAACGCGTCACCAATCCCGCCGATCGCCGGTCCAAGCTGGTCCATCTGACCGAGGAGGGCCAGACGAAGGCCGCCCTCGCCGCCAGGATCCTCACCACCCCGCCCGACGACCTGCTCGCCCTGCCCCCGGAGGACATCCAGGCGCTCGACCGCGTCCTGGCGAAGCTCCTGGACTGAACCCCCCCCGGCGGGTGCCGTCGTGGCCGCCGACGGGCTGTGAGGCCAGCGTGAAGGTCATGGGTGGGGCCGGTGATCGGCCGTTGATCGGGCGTAGACGGCAAGCCTGCAGCATCTGGAACCGGAGGGGACCGGTTCGGAGGCCACAGCCTGACCACCGGGACCCACGCGGTCGGACCACGGACCGCGCGGGTGCCCAGCGCTGATGCCGCCACCGGTCCCGACCCCCATCAGGAGTCCGGACCACGAAGGGCAGACGAGGCATGGACGGCGGGCAGTGGGTGCAAGCGGTGAGGCCGGCGGCGGGCTTCGGCGAGCAGTTGAGGGTACGGCGCGAGCGGATCGGCCTGACCCAACAGTGCCTGGCCGATCACGCCACCCTGAGCGTGCGGGCGATCCGGGACATGGAGAGCGGCCGAGTCAGAAGGCCGCGGAACGAGACCGTCCGGCTGCTGGCGGACGCGCTGCGGCTGGAGGGCCGCAGCCGGACGGACTTCGAGGAGGCCGCCCGTCGGCACCCGCTCGCCGATGAGCCGGCGGCCGTGGCGCCGGTCGCCCCGCCGGTGGCGCGCGGGGCCATCGTCGGCCGGGAGATGGAGGCCGAGGTGCTGTCCGACGCCTTCGCCGTGCACGGGGACCGGCTGGTCTCGCTGGTGGGGCTCGGCGGGGTCGGCAAGACCCGGCTCGCCCTGGAGGTGGCCCGCCGCCTGCACCTGGCCGCCTGCTGGTCGGTGCGCTGGGTGGACTGCGCCGGCGACCCGGCCCCCTGGCACGGCCGGATGGACGACATCGTCCGGGACATCGGCGACCGGCCCGCCCTGCTGGTGCTGGACGGCGCCGACGGCGGGGTGGACGCCGGCCGGCTGGACGGGCTGTTCCACCACTGCCCCGGGCTGCGGGTGCTGATCACCGCCCGGGAGGCCTGGCCGCTGCCCGGCGGGCAGGTCGTCCCGCTCGCGCCGCTGCCCGTACCGGCCCCCGAACTCGACGTCGAGCCGGAGGCGTTGGCGCAGATCGGCGCCGTCCGGCTGCTGCTCTCGCACCTGCGCCGGCTGCGCCCCGGCTACACCCTGGAGCGCTCCGAGGCCCCCGCCGTGGCCGCGCTCTGCCGCCACCTGGACGGCCTGCCGGGGGCGTTGGAGCGCGCGGCGGGGTGGACGCTGGTGCAGTCCACCGCCCAGCTGCTGGCCCGGCTGTCGGTCGGCCCGTTCACGCTGGCGGCACCGCCGGTGGTGTACGGCACGCGCGGCGACGTCCGGGACGAGGTGGAGCCGGCGATCCAGCGGTTGACGGAGCGCCAGCGGGCCCTGCTGGACGTGCTCGTGGACGAGCCCGGCGACTGGTCGGGGGAGGACGCGGTGGTCCGCAGCGGCTGGGCGCCGCAGACCTGCCTGGCGACGGTGCACGAACTGCTGTCGCGCGGACTGATCCGCAGCGTGCCCGCCCGCGACGGGGTGCGCTTCACGGTGCTCAACGTGTGCCGCCGCCTCCTCCGGGAGGAGCCCGGGCACCGGTTCGCGCCGGCCGGGGACGTCCAGCTGCTCGCCGTCGCGGGCTGACCACGCGGCGGCCGGCCGGGTGTCGATACTGCCGCATCTTGCCCGCATCTTGCCGCACGAGCTGCCGGTCGCCGGGCCCGATCGTTCCTAGCGTTCTCCGTGGGGCTGGACCGCCGCGGAATACGCGCCGGAATTCCCGGGCCGCCGGCTGGGGCGTCGGCGGAATTCCATCGAGGATCGCTACCGACGAGGGCTGGATTGTGGAGCACGGAAATGCAAGAGAGAGCAGACTGGACGTCGTCGTGACGACGACGGCCTCGGATTCGCACACCTGGAACCTGGTGTTCCTGCAACTGCTGCTGGAGGAAATGGGCCACCGGGTGACGAACCTGGGCGCGTGCGTCCCCGACGCCCTGCTGCTCTCCGAATGCCGCCGGATCGAACCGGACCTGATCGTGGTCAGCAGCGTCAACGGGCACGGCTACCAGGAAGGGCTGCGGGTGATCCCGGCCCTGCGCGCCTGCCCGGAACTGCGGCGCACCCCGACGGTCATCGGCGGCAAGCTCGGCATCGCCGGAACCGACGACCCCGACCGCGAGCGCACACTGCTGGCGGCCGGCTTCGACCGGGTCTTCGAGGAGGACTCCGCGGTGGCCGGGTTCCGCGAGTTCGTCGACGGGCTGCACTCCCGGGTCCTGCTGTGACGAGCTTCGGCGCGTTCGTGGCGCAGGCCGCGGAGGCCGGCGCACTGGTGGTCCAGCCCCGGATGGGGATGGCGCAGGCGGCCCGGATGCGGGAGGGCCTGCTCGCCACCCGGGCGGCGGCCGCCGTCACCGTCGGCACCATCACCCTGGACAGCTACACCCGCACCGGCGACCTCGACGCCGCGCGGCGGGCCCTGGCCGCCGGGGCCGGCCTCAACGGCTACCCGATCGCCACCCACCCGGTCGACGTCACCCGGTCGGTCCTGGCCGGGGTGGCGGACGCGGGCTTCCCGGTACAGGTCCGGCACGGCTCGGCCGCGCCGGAGCACATCATCGGGGCGCTGCTGGCGGCCGGCCTGGACGCCACCGAGGGCGGACCGGTCTCCTACTGCCTGCCGTACGGCCGCACCCCGCTGCACGAGGCGGTGGCCCGCTGGCAGCGCAGCTGCGAACTACTGTCGTCCATACGGGAGTTCGGTGCGGATCCGCACCTGGAGACCTTCGGCGGCTGCATGATGGGCCAGCTCTGCCCGCCCTCGCTGCTGATCGCCATCAGCGTCCTGGAGGCGCTGTTCTTCCGCCAGCACGGGCTGCGCAGCATCTCGCTCAGCTACGCCCAGCAGGCCAACGCCCGCCAGGACGAGGAGGCGCTGGCCGCGCTCGGCCGGATCGCGGGCGAACTGCTCGCGGACGTCGACCACCACCTCGTGGTGTACGCGTACATGGGCGTGTACCCGCGCTCGCCCGGCGGCGCCCGACTGCTGCTGGAGGACGCCGCGCGGCTCGCGGTGCGCGGCGGCGCCGCCCGGCTGATCGTCAAGACCACGGCCGAGGCGCACCGCATCCCGACCGTCGCCGAGAACGTCCGGGCGCTGGAGACCGCCGCCGCGGCCGCCACGGCGGAACGCGCCCGCCCCCGGCCCGCCGCCCCGCCGGACACCGGGATCGAGGCCGAGGCCAGGGCGCTGATCGGCGCGGTGCTCGACCTGGACGCCGACCTCGGGCGGGCCCTGGTGCGGGCGTTCGCGGCCGGGTACCTGGACGTGCCGTACTGCCTGCACCCCGACAACGCCGGGCGGACGCGCAGCTCGCTCGGCCCGGACGGGCGGCTGCTGTGGTCCGCCGTCGGCTCGATGCCGATCGCCGGGCTCGCCGAGGGCGGCCGCGCGCCGATCCTCGGCTCGGCCGGGCTGCTGGCCGCGCTCTCCCAGGTCCAGCAGCGCTACGACGACCGGGCCGGGCGCTCGCCCGCACCCGCACTGCGGGGGCTGCCCGCCGCGCGGTGAGACGCCCGGTGAGGCGCCCGCTGAGACGTCCGGTGAAACGCCCGGTGAAACGCCCGCTGAGAAACCACGCTCCACGCTCCACGAGAGAACGAGAGAAGAGGACCCCGACCATGCCCGACACCACGCCCCTGCCGCCGACCGACCCGGGCCGGCACCTGACCGCGCCGGCCACCCGCAGCGCGCTCCGGATCCAGCAGCACCTGCTCACCGCGGCCCGCGAGTTCCTGCGCGGCCGGGGCTTCACCGAACTGCTGCCACCGATCATCGGCCCGGTCACCGATCCCGGTGCGCGCGGCTCCAAGCAGGTGGACATCGACTTCTACGGCCACCGCTACAAGCTGATGACCAGCGCGATCCTGTACAAGCAGGCCTCGCTGCTCGCCTTCGACAAGATCTTCTGCATCGCCCCGAACGTCCGTCTGGAACCGCTGGAGACCGCCGGGACGAACCGGCACCTGGCCGAGTTCCACCAGCTGGACGTGGAGGTCGCCGGGGCGAGCCGGGACGACGCCGTCCAGCTGGCCGAGGACCTGGTGGTGCACATGGTCGACAGCACCGTCCGCGCGCTGCCCAAGGAGTTCGCCGAACTCGGCCGGGACCCGCAGGCCTTCGCCGAACTGCTGCAGGGCTCCTTCGGCCGCATCCGGCACGCGGAGGCGGTCGCCGAACTCCAGGGCATCGGGCACCCGCAGAGCCCCGAGGCCGAACTCGACTGGGAGGGCGAGGCGTTGCTGTCGGCCCGGCGGGACCGGCCGTTCTTCGTCACCGACTACCCGAAGGGCTCGCGCGGCTTCTACGACCGCGAGCACCCCGACGACCCGGGCCTGCTGCGCAACTTCGACCTGCTGGCGCCTGAGGGCTACGGCGAACTGTGCAGCGGCAGCCAGCGCACCAACGACTACGCGGAGATCGTCACCCGGATGCGGGAGACCGGCGAGAACCCGCAGAAGTACCGCTGGTACCTGGACCTGGTGCGCGAGGGCGTGCCGGCCAGCGCGGGCTTCGGCATCGGGGTCGAGCGGCTCACCCGGTACGTCGCCGGGCTGGACGCCGTCTGGCAGGCCAGCGCCTTCCCGAAGATCGCCGGGGTGGTGTCCCCGTGAGCGACCTCAGCGCGCCGGGATTCCCGGAGGAGGAGGTCCGGCACCGGGCCCGCGCCGGGGCGGCCGCCGCCTTCCCGCCCGCCGAGGAGTACGGACACGTGCTGTTCGGCGCCGGCCAGCCGGGCGCGGCGGACCGGGCGGCGCCGCCGGACGCCCTGGACGCGCTGCGGATCGTCCCGCCGCTGTTCCTGCCGCAGCGGCTGGCCAAGCTGATCGACCTCGGCCGCGAGCCCGACTACCGGGACGTCGAACTCGCCACCGTCATCGGCGGGTTCGCCTCCGCGCTGCCGGTGTACGTCTCCGCGACCGGCTCCACCCGGGCCGCCGGCGGTGACCTCGGGCTGGCGCTGAGCCGGCAGGCCGGGGCACTCGGCATCCCGATGGTGATCGGCGAGAACGTGGTCCCGGTCAACGGCTACGGCCGGCTCGGCGAGGCGGCCGACCGTACGCTGCTCGGCCGGCTGCGCGCCTACACCGAAGAACTTCCGGACGGCCTCGGCGGCGTGGCCGTCCAGCAGAGCACCGAGGACGCCGACGCCGAGGTGTGGAACCTCGTCCACAGCGACCCGGCCGCCCTGCCGCTGCTGGAATCCGGGCGGCTGGCCTTCGAGTTGAAGGTCGGCCAGGGCGCCAAACCGGGCCTGGGCGGCATGACGGTGCTGGAGGCCGAGGCCGCCGCCGCGCTGGGCGACCGCTTCGGGCTGGACCCGTTGTTCGGCGACGGGCGGGTGCTGCGCGCCGCCACCCCGGGCACCTTCACCGCGGAGATCCTGCGCCAGCAGATCCGGCTGATGCGCAACAACTACCCGCGGGTGCGGATCTGGGTGAAGCTCTACCCCGGCCGGGACGTGGCCGAGGCCGCCCGGGTGGCGCACGAGGCCGGGGCGGACGCCGTCGTGGTGGACGGCGCCGAAGGCGGAACCGGCTGGGCGCCCGGGGTGTTCCTGCCGCACGTCGGACTGCCGCTCGCGGAGTGCCTGCGCCGGCTGGCGGTCGCGCCGCCGCCCTCGCTGCTGGTCTCCGGGCGGATCTGGGAAGGCGCCAGAGCGGTCAAGAGCCTGGCCTCGGGGGCCCGTGCGGTGGGCCTCGGGCGGGCGGCGCTGATCGCCGTGGCGGAGGACCGGGAATCCGGGCTCCGCCGTTTCGTGGACTGTCTGGCGCTGGAACTCCGACTGCTGATCAGCGCGCTCGGAAAGTACGCTCCGCAGGCCCTGGACCGGGAGGACGTCTGGTCCCCCGAGGAATGCGGAATCACCGCCGGCCGGTAGCCCCGGCCTGCCCGGGTCGATTCCTGCGGCATGCCCGGAAAGCGGCAGCGGAAAACTGCCGATTTCCTTCCTCCTTTCCTGCCGATAGGGCCGTCGAATTCCCCCTATCGTCGAACTCGTCGCCGATTCATCTCACTTCTGGGGCTGGATGATGTCCTCTCGCGGTTTCCCTACTGAGAATGCTGCGCCCGAAAGCACGGCGCCCGAAATCACGGTGCCTGAAATAACGGTGTCCGCTTTCGAGTCGCCCGCTTTCGAGCCGTTCGCCTCCGCCGTCCGCCGCTTTCCGGAGCGGCCGGCCGTCCGCACCGGCGGCCGGACCGTCAGCTACCGGGAGCTGGACGGCCTGACCGCCGCGCTCGCCGCCCGGCTCGCCCCCGGGGGGACGGTCGCCGTCACCGGCCGCGACCGGCTGGACCACGTGGTCGCGCTGCTGGCGGTCCTGCGGGCCGGCGCCACCTACCTGCCGCTGGACCGGGAGGCCCCGGAGGAGCGCAACCGCTGGATCACCGAGGACGCCGGGGCCTCCCTCGCCCTCGGCGGCGAGGAGCTCACCGAGCTCACCGGGCGCAGTGCCGCTGCCGGTGCGGGCTACGTCATCTACACCTCCGGCACCACCGGCCGCCCGAAGGGCGTGCACGTCCCGCTCGCCGCGCTGACCGGCCACCTGGCCGCCGCCGCCCGGACCTTCGGCCTGACCGAGCAGGACGTGGTGCTGCAGTTCGCCCGTCCGACGGTGGACGTGGCCGTGGAGCAGGTCCTCGGCGCGCTGTCCGCCGGGGCCTGCCTGGTCCTCCCGGAGCACCGACTTCTCTCCCCGGCCGAACTGCTGGACCTGCTGGACGCCGAGGGCGTCACCGTCGCCAACCTGGCCGCCGGCTACTTCCAGGACGTGGTGGCGGCCCTGGGCGGCCGGGTGCCGCGCACCCTGCGGCTGATGATCTCGGGCAGCGACAAGCTGGAGCCCGCCACCGCCGCCGCCTGGTGGGCCGCGACCGGGGTGCCGCTGCTGAACGCGTACGGACCGACCGAGACCGTGGTCACCGCCACCACCCACCGGCTCGCGGGCGAGCAGCCCGAGGCGGGTGTGCCGATCGGGACCGCGCTCGGCGGGCGGCGGCTCTACGTGCTCGACGAGCGGCTGCGTCCGGTGCCGCCCGGCACGGCCGGCGAACTGTACGTCGGCGGGCCGCTGCTGGCCTCCGGCTACCTGGGCCGCCCGGGCCTGACCGCCGACCGCTTCGTCGCGGACCCGTTCGTGGCCCCGCTCGCAGACCCGCTCGCGGACCCGGGCGGGCCGGCGCCCGCAGCGCCGAGCGGCGCTCCCGGCGCGCGGATGTACCGCACCGGCGACGTGGTGCGCCGCACGACCGAGGACGGCCCGCTGGAGTTCGTCGGCCGCAGCGACCACCAGGTGAAGGTCCGCGGCTTCCGGGTCGAGCCGGGCGAGATCGAGCAGGTGCTGGCCGGGTACCCGGGCGTCACCGGCTGCGTGGTGGTGGCGCGCGAGGGCCGGCTGGCCGGCTACCTGACCGGCGCCGCGCCGCAGTACGCCGAGGCGCGGGCCTGGCTGGCCGAGCGGCTGCCCGAGCACATGATCCCGGCGACGCTCACCGCGCTGGACGCCTTCCCGCTGACCGGCGGCGGCAAGGTGGACCGCCAGGCCCTGCCCGAGCCGCAGGCAGCCCCCGAGGGCCAGCCGACCGGACGCCCGCCGCGCACGCCCGCCGAGCAGCTGATCGCGGCGGTCTGGGCGGACGTGCTCGGGGTGCCCGAGGTCGGGGCTGACGACAACTTCTTCCACCTGGGCGGCGATTCGCTGACGGCCGTGCGGGTGGTGGGCCGGGTCTTCGACGTCTTCGGCATGGTGTCCCCGTACACCATCTTCGACGCGCCGACGCTGGCGGAGTTCGCCGCCGCGGTGACCGCCGCCTCCGGCGGTGAGCGCCCGGCGCTGGTCCGCTCGGGCGCCACCGAGGCCCCGCTGTCCAAGTTCCAGCGCGGCCTCTGGTTCCTCGACCAGTGGAACCCGGACGCGCCGACCTACGTGGTGCCCTGGGTGTTCCGGTTCGCCGGGCCGATCGACCCCGAGCTGCTGCGCCAGGCGCTGGCCGGGGTGGTGGCGCGGCACGAGAGCCTGCGGACGACCTTCGAGCTCGCCGAGGACGGCCCGCGCCAGGTCGTCCACCCGGCCGTGGAGCTGCCGTTCACGCTCACCGAGACCACCGCCGACCAGGTGGACGACCTGGTGGCCGAGGCCGCGCTGGAGCCCTTCGACCTGGAGGCCGGGCCGCTGGTGCGGGCGCGGGTCTTCCGGGCCGCCGGCGCGACCACGCTGCTGCTGCTCTTCCACCACATCGTCTGGGACGAGGGCTCGCTGCCGGTGCTGGAGGCCGAACTCCAGGAGCTGTACGCCGCGGCGGCCGAGGGGCGCCCGGCCGAGCTGCCGGAACTCGCCGTCCAGTACGGCGACTACGCGGCCTGGCAGTACCAGGACGACATCGCCGAGCGGCAACTCGACTACTGGCGCGAGCAGTTGTCCGACGTGCCGGACGCCGACGCGCTGGTGCCGGACCACCCCCGCCCCGAGGAGCAGGCCTTCCGCGGCGCGTTCCACCGGTTCGCGATGGCGGATCCGGTGGCCGGGGCCGTCCGGACGCTCGCCCGCAGCGAGGATGCCACCCCGTTCATGGTGCTGCTCGCCGGGCTGGCGCTCACCCTGCACCGCCGCTCCGGGCAGCGCGACCTGGTGCTCGGCTCGCCGGTGAACGTCCGTGGCCGGGCCGAACTCGACGGCCTGATCGGCTACTTCGTCAACCTGCTGCCGCTGCGCCTGAAGGTCGAGGAGGGCGTCTCCTTCCGCGAGCTGGTCCGGCACGTGCGCGAGGTGTCGATCGCCGGCTACCGGCACCAGGAGGTGCCCTTCGACGACATCGCGAACGCGGTGGTGGAGGAGCGCCCCGAGGACCGCAACCCGCTGTGCCAGGTGCTGCTGGAGCTGCACCCGTTGGACACCCGCCCGCTGACCGTCGGCGGCTGCGAGGTCACCCGCGAACTGCACTCCAACCCCGTCTCCCGCTTCGACCTGTCCGTCTCGGTGGACGACCGGGGCACCGGCTTCACCGGCCGCTTCGAGTACGACAGCGACCTCTTCGAGGCCTCCACCATGGCCGGCCTGTGCGAGCAGTGGCTGGGTACCCTGGCCGCCGCCCTGGAGGTGCCGGGGCACGCCCTGTTCGAGGCGCAGGCCGCCCGGGCCCCGCAGGCCACCGCCCTGATCTCCGGTGAACGGACTGTCCCGTACGGCGAGTTGAACGCCGCCGCGAACCGGCTGGCCCGCCACCTGGTGGGCCTCGGCATCGGCCGCGGCGACACCGTCGCCGTACTCGCCGAGCGCGGGCCGGAGATGGTCACCGCGCTGCTGGCCGCCCTCAAGACCGGCGCCGCCTACACCCTGCTCGACCCGGACTTCCCGGCCGAGCGGCTGGCCGGCGCGGTCGCCGACACCGGCGCCGCCACGGTGATCACCCACGGCCACGCCACCGTGCCGTTCGCCGTCCGGCGCCAGGTGGACCTGGACGCCGCGGCCGCCGAACTGGCCCGGTGCGCGGCGCACGACCTCGGCCTGCCGGTCGACGGCGGCGACCTCGCCTGCGTGATGTTCACCTCCGGCTCCACCGGCCGCCCCAAGGGCGCGGCCGTCCCGCACCGCGCGCTCACCACCACCTACCTCGGCCAGGACTACGCCCGCTTCGGCCCGGACGAGGTCTGGCTGCAGTGCTCGCCGGTCTCCTGGGACGCCTTCGCGCTGGAGCTCTACGGCGCGCTCTGCTTCGGCGGAGCGTGCGTCCTGCAGCCCGGCCAGCGCCCCGACCCGCAGGCCATCGCCGAGCTGACCCGCCGCCACGGCGTCACCGAACTCCAGCTCTCCGCCAGCCTGTTCAACTTCCTGCTGGAGGAGCTCCCGGAGACCTACGACGGCCTCAAACTGGCCATCACCGCCGGCGAGCGGGCCTCCGTCACCCATGTGGCCAAGGCCCTGGAGACCTACCCCGGCCTGGTGGTCGCCAACGGCTACGGCCCGGTCGAGAGCCTCGGCCTGACCACCTGCCACCAGGTCGGCCCGGAGGACGTCACCGGCAGCTCCGTCCCGATCGGCGTCGCGCTGAACGGCAAGGGCATCCTCGTCCTGGACGAGCTGCTGCGCCCCGTCGAGCCCGGCGTGACCGGCGAGCTGTACGCCTCCGGCGGCGGTCTCGCCTACGGCTACCTCGGCCGGCCCGGCCTCACCGCCGAGCGCTTCGTCGCCTCCCCGTTCGGCGCCCCCGGCGAGCGCATCTACCGCACCGGGGACCTCGGCTACGTCAGCGCCGGGGGCCTGCTGGAGGTCACCGGCCGGATCGACGACCAGGTCAAGATCCGCGGCTTCCGGGTCGAGCCCGGCGAGATCGAGGACGCGCTCACCCGGCACCCCGCCGTCCAGGAGGCCGCCGTCACCGTCCACGAACCCGCCCCGGGCGACCACCGCCTGGCCGCCTACGTCACCGTCGGGGCCGACGCACCGGACCCGGAGGTGCTCCTCGACCACCTGGCCGGCCTGCTGCCCGAGCACATGGTGCCCGCCACCCTGGACGTCCTGGACGCCCTGCCGCTCAACCACAACGGCAAGGTCGACCGGAAGGCGCTGCCCGCCCCCGCCGGGCGCCGGGCCGCCGCCCGCGACCCGCTGACCGAAGCCGAACGGCTGGTCGCCGAGGCCATGTGCGAGGTCCTCGACCTCACCGAGGTCGGCCGGGAGGACAACTTCTTCCGGATCGGCGGCAACTCGCTGGCCGCCGTCCGGGTCGCGATGCGGCTGTCCCGGGAGACCGGCACCCGCGTCCCCCCGCAACTGGTGTTCCGGGCCAGGACCGTGAGCGCCATCGCCGAACGGCTGGCCGCCCGATGACGGGCCGCACCGCACACGAAGGGAACGAGGCCGTGAGCCCGTCCGACCACCCGGCGCGCACCGCGCCCGCCTCGGGGCTGCAACGCGGCCTCTGGTTCCTCGACCGCCTTGATCCGCGGCAGGTCACCTACTGCACGCCCTGGACGGTCGACGTCACCGGCCCGCTCGACCTCCCGCTGCTCCAGCGCGCGCTGGACGCCCTGGTGGCCCGGCACGAGGTGCTGCGCACCACCTTCGCGCTGCACCCCGACGGCCCGCGCCAGCAGGTCCACCACACCCTCGCCCTGCCGCTCGCGGTGACCGACCTGCGCCCGCAGGGCGGCCCCGAGCAGGCCGGACGCCTGGAGGAACTGCTCACCGCCCGCTGCGCCGAACCCTTCGACCTGGCGGCCGGCCCGCTGCTGCGCGCCGAGGCCTTCCAACTGGCGGACGAGCGCACCACGCTGCTGTTCACCGTCCACCACATCGTCTGGGACGGCTGGTCCGCCGAGGTCTTCGAGCGTGAACTCGCCGACCTGTACGGTGCCGCGGTGCAGGGCCGGCCCGCCGAACTGCCGGAACTGACCGTGCAGTACGCCGACTACGCGGTGGAGGAGCTCGACACCTCCTTCGAGGAGCACCTGACCTACTGGAAGGAGCAGCTGCACGGCGCACCCGCCCTGCTGGAGCTGCCCACCGACCGGCCCCGGCCCGCCGAGCGCGGCGCGGCGGGACGGACCGAGGAGTTCGGGCTCGCCCCCGGCACGGCGGCGAAGGTGCGCGCCCTGGCCGAGGCGGAGGGCGTCACCCCCTTCACCGTCCAACTGGCCGCCTTCGCCCTGCTGCTGAACCGTTGGACCGGCGCCGACGACCTGGTGATCGGCACCCCGGTCACCACCCGCAACCGGCCCGAACTGGAGCACCTGCTCGGCTACTTCGTCAACCTGCTGCCGCTGCGCCTGCGGCTCGCGCCCGGGCTGAGCTTCCGCGCCCTGCTGGAGCACGTCCAGGACGTCGCCTTCGAGGCCTACGGCTACCTCGACGTGCCCTTCGACCAGCTGGTCGACCAGCTCGGCACCGCCCGCACCGCGCAGCACCCGCCGCTGGTCCAGGTGGTGTTCGGCGCCCACGGCGAGGACCGCACCCCGCTGGTGCTCGGCCCGGCCACCGCCGAGAGCCGGGTGCGCTCCAACGGCACCAGCAAGTTCGACCTCACCTGGTCCGTCTTCGACAGCAGCGGGACGGGCAGCGGGGCCGGCGGCGGGACGGGCGGCCCCGGCGGCTCCGGCGGCGAACTGCGCGGCGAGGCCGAGTACCGCAGCGAGCTGTTCGACGCCGGGACGGTGCGCCGGCTGGCCGCCGACTACGGCGCCCTGCTCACCGCGGCCCTGGACGACCCCGACGCCACCGTGCTGCGGCTGACCGGCCGCACCGCCGCGGCCGAGGCCGTCCGGGCCACCGACACCCCCGGCCACTGCCTGCACCGGCTGTTCGAGCAGGCCGTCGACGCCCACCCCGACCGGCCCGCCGTCAGCGACTCCGGCCACACCCTGAGCTACGCCGAACTCGACCGCCGGGCCAACCGCCTGGCCCACGCCCTGCGCGCCCGCGGGGCCGGCCCCGGCGACCGCGTCGGCATGCTGCTGGACCGCACGGCCGACGTCCTGGTCACCGTCCTCGGCGTGCTCAAGACCGGTGCCGCGTACGTGCCCGTCGACCTCGCCGCCCCCGCCGACCGCGCCGCGCTCGTCTTCGCCGACGCCGACGTCACCCTCGTCGTCACCGACCGCCCGGACCGGGCCCCCGAAGGCCCCTGGCAGGCCTACGACCTGACCGCCGAGGCCGCCGACCTGGCCGCCCGGCCGGACCACCGCCCGCCGGCCGCCGGGCGCCCCGGCGACGTCGCCTACATCATCTTCACCTCCGGCTCCACCGGCCGCCCCAAGGGCGTCGCCGTCGCCCACGAGCACGTCAGCCGGCTCATGGCGGACGGCGCGGAGCACTTCGGCTTCGGCCCGGAGGAGACCTGGACGCTCTTCCACAGCTACGCCTTCGACTGGACGGTCTGGGAGATGTGGGGCGCCCTGCTGCACGGTGCCCGCCTGGTCGTCGTCCCCTACGTCACCAGCCGCTCGCCGGAGGAGTTCGCCGAACTGCTGGAGCAGGAGCGGGTCTCCTTCCTCTGCCTCACCCCCTCGGCGCTGCGCCAGCTGGAGCCCGTGCTGCGGCGCGGCCCGCGCGACCTGTCCGCGCTGAAGTGGATCATGCTCGGCGGGGAGGCGCTGGACCCGGGCGTCGTCCAGCGCTGGTTCGAACTCGACCCGCCGCCCCCCGCCCGGCTCTGCAACCTGTACGGCATCACCGAGACCACCGTCCACGTCACCACCCACGACCTGGCCGGCAGCGCCGGCTTCGAGCGCAGCCTGATCGGCGCGCCCATGCCGCACCTCACCGCCCAGGTCCTGGACGACTGGCTGCGCCCGGTGCCGCCCGGCGCGGCCGGCGAGCTGTACATCGGCGGCGGCAGCCTCGCCCACGGCTACTGGGGCCGCCCCGGCCTCACCGCGGGCCGCTTCGTCGCCGACCCCTACGGCCCGCCCGGCGCGCGGCTCTACCGCACCGGCGACGTCGCCCGCCGCCTGCCCGGCGGCGGCCTGGAGTACATCGGACGCGCCGACTTCCAGGTCAAGCTGCGCGGCTTCCGGATCGAGCTCGGCGAGATCGAGAACGCGCTCGCCGCCCACCCGGACGTCGACGCCTGCGTCGTCACCGTGCACGACGACCGGCTCGCCGCGTACGTCACCGGGCGCGAGCCCGCCGACGTGCGCGCCTTCCTCGGCCGCTCGCTGCCCCCGTACATGGTCCCGGCCAGCTTCACCGTCCTGGAGTCGCTGCCGCTCACCGTCAACGGCAAGGTGGACCGCGCCGCGCTGCCCGCCCCCGGCCAGCGCAGCACGGCCACCGGAGGCCGCCACGTCGAGCCGCACACCCCGGAGGAGGAGGCCTTCGCCGCCGTCTGGACGGAGGTCCTCGGAGTGGACGGCATCGGCGTCCACGACGACTTCTTCCACCTCGGCGGCGACTCCATCCGGGCCGTCCAGCTCGCCGGCGCGCTGCACGAGCGCGGCTGGGGGGTGAGCCTGCGGGACGTCTTCAACGCGCCCACGGTCGCCGCCCTGCTGCCGCTGGCCGAGCCCGTCGCCGAAGGCCCGGCCGACCACGAGCCCTTCGCCCTGATCACCCCGGAGGACCGCGAGGACCTGCCGCCCGGCCTCGCCGACGCCTACCCGATGGTCTCCATGCAGCTCTCCATGGTCTTCCACATGGAGATCGCCGGCGGCACCGACAGCTACCACAACGTCAACTCCTACCGGATCTCGGGCGACCTCGACGAACAGGCCTTCCGCCGCTCGGTCGCCGAGGCCATGGATCGCCACGCGGTGCTGCGCACCGGCCTCGACCTGTCCGGCTACGGCGAACCGCTCCAGCTCGTGTACGGGCGGCTGCCCGCGCCCGTCGAGTTCACCGACCTGCGCGGCGAGCCCGACCAGGACACGGCGGTCCGCGAGGTGTTCGACACCCACCGGTGGACGCCCTTCGACCTCGCCACCCCGCCGCTGTTCCGGATCACCGTGCAGCGCCTCGCCGAGGACGCCTTCCAGCTCACCATCTCCGAGCACCACGCCATCCTCGACGGCTGGAGCTTCACCTCGCTGTTCACCGAGATCCTGGAACGCCACACCGCCCTGGCCGCCGACCCGCTCGGCGCCCCCACCCCGCCGCCGCGCACCGCCTTCCGCGACTTCGTGGCCGTCGAACGGCAGGCCGCCGGGGACGAACGGTCGCTCGCCTACTGGCGCGACCGGCTGTCCGGCGTCAGCGGCCAGCTGTTCCCCGGCAGCGAGGACGTGCACGAGGCGCCGCGCACCGTCGAGCGGGTGCTGCCCGAGGCGCCCGAACAGCTGCGGCAGGTCGCCGACGCACTCGCGGTGCCCCTCAAGTCGGTCGCCCTCGCGGCCCACCTGCACGCCCTCGCCGCCATCACCGGGCGACAGCGCGTCACCACCGGCCTCGCCGTGAACGGCCGGCTGGAACGGCTCGGCGGCACCGAGGTGTACGGGCTGTTCCTCAACACCGTCCCGCTGAGCTGCGAGCCCACCGACGACCTGCTCGCCCTGGTGCGCGAGGTGCACCGGGAGGAACTGGACATGATGCCGCACCGCCGGGTGCCCTTCGCCCGGCTCGCCCGGCTGATGACCGACACCGCGCTGGACAGCCAGTTCGGCTACCTGCGCTTCCACGCCCTGGGCCAGCTCAGCTCGGCCCGCATCGTGGACGGCCGGATCGGCTGCGAGCCGACCCTGCGCCACGAACCCAACAGCTTCGCGTTCGGCGCCTCGCTGATCCAGGACCCGGTCTCGCAGCGCGTGCTGCTCGCCGTGGACCACCAGCGCTCCCTGGTCACCGACACCACCGCCGAGCAGTTCATCGACACCTACACGGCAGCCCTGCACGCCATGGCCGCCTCCGTCCGAGAGTCCTGAGGAACCGTCATGACCGACCTCCTGCACCGCCTGCGCGATGCCGTCGCCGCCCACCCCGAGCGCACCGCCGTCCTCGCCGGAACGGCCCGCCTGGACTTCGCCGAACTCGACCTGCGCACCGCCGCGCTGGCCCGCGCCCTGCGTGCCCACGGCGTCGGCCGCGGCGACCGGGTCGGCGTCCACCTCGCCCGCACCGCCGACCTGCCGGTCGCCCTGCTCGCCGTCTGGCGGGCCGGCGCCGCCTACGTCCCGCTCGACCCGGCCTACCCCGCCGAGCGGCTGGCCTTCATGGCCGCCGACGCGCGGCTCGCGGCCCTGATCAGTGCGGACGGCCTCCCGGCGGCCCAGGGCGTGCCGGTCCTGCGCCCGGACGCCGCCGGGCCGGACACCGTCGAAGGCCTTGAGCTGCCGGAGGCGGCCGACCCGCTCGACCCCGCCTACGTCATCTACACCTCCGGCTCCACCGGGCTCCCCAAGGGCGTCGAGGTGCCGCGCGGCGCCGTCGCCGCCCTGGTGGAGGCACTGGAGGCCACCGGCGCCTACCGCGCCGAGCCCGGGGTGGTCGGCTGGAACGCCAGCGTCTCCTTCGACGCCTCCGTCCAGCAGTGGGCCCGGATCTGCCGCGGCGACACCGTCCTGGTCATCGGCGACGAAGACCGCGCCGACCCGGCCCGGGTGGCCGCCCTGCTGGCCGAGCACGCCGTCACCGACCTCGACCTGACCCCCTCGCACTGGGAGCTGCTGCGCGAGCCGCTCACCGGCGCCCGGGTGCCGCGGCTGTTCATGGGCGGCGAGCCCGTCCCCGAGCACACCTGGCGGGAGCTCGCCGACGGCGGCATCGACGCGCTCAACCTGTACGGGCCCACCGAATGCACCGTCGACGCCGTCACCGCGCCGATCAGCGGCCCCGGGCCGCACCTGGGCGAGCCGCTGCCCGGCGTGCGCCTCCACCTGCTGGACGAGAAGCTCGCCCCGGTCGCCGACGGCCTCGTCGGCGAGCTGTACCTCGCCGGGCCCGGGCTCGCCCACGGCTACCCGGGCCGCCCCGGGCTGACCGCCGGACGCTTCGTCGCCGACCCGACCGCCCCCGGCGAGAGGATGTACCGCACCGGCGACCAGGCCCGGCGCGGCGAAGGCGGCCGACTGGAGTACGTCGGCCGGGTCGACCGCCAGGTCAAGCTGCGCGGCTACCGGATCGAGCTCGGCGAGGTCGAGCACGCGCTGGCCCGGCTGGACGGCGTCCAGGCCGCCGCCGTCACCGTCCACGAGCCCGCCCCCGGCGACCGCCGGCTCATCGGCTACGTCACCGGCACCGCCACCGCCGCCGAACTGACCGAGCGCCTGCGGGCCACCCTGCCCGCACACCTGGTGCCCTCGGCGATCACCGTGCTGGACGCCATGCCGCTCACCCCGAACGGCAAGGTCGACCACGCGGCCCTGCCCGCCCCCGCGGCGCAGCCCGCCCCCGCGGCCGAGGAGACGCTCGCCGAGGGCGCCGACGGGCTGGCGGAGCAGGTCGCCGAGGTCTGGCGCACCGTGCTCGGCCTGACCGGCGTCACGCCCACCGACGACTTCTTCTCGCTCGGCGGCCACTCGCTCGCCGCGCTGCGCGTCGTCCACCTCCTGCGCCGCCGGCTCGGCATCGAGCTCCAGCTGCGCCACCTGCTGGACTCGGCCGACCTGGCCGCCTTCACCGCCACCGTCGGGAAGGCCGTCGAGGCCGGCACCGCCGCCCCCCGGCCCGCCCTGACCGCCCGCGCCCGGGTCAGCGGCGCATGACCACCGCCACGCGGGTGCGCCCCCGCGTCGAGGGGGACTGGCTGCTCGTCCCCGCGCCCCAACCACATCGCCCGTTCCGGCTGTTCTGCTTCCCGCACGCAGGGGGCGACGCCACCGCCTACACCCCGCTCGCCCGCGCCCTCGCCCCGACCGCCGAGGTCTGGGCCGTGCGTCCGCCCGCCCGCGGCGGCCGCCTCGGCCACCCGATGCCCGCGAGCTTCGACCTGCTCGTCGACGCCGTCGTGGACGCCCTCACCCCGCACCTGACGGGCCGGTTCGGCTTCTACGGGCAGAGCTTCGGCGCCCTGCTCGGCTACGAGGTCGCCCGGGCGCTGCCCGCCGAGCGGCGGCCCGAACTGGTGGTCGCCGCCTCCGCCTCGCCGCCCGCCACCTGGGCCGGCCGGGACCGCCCGCAGCACACCGCCGACGACCTGCTGCGCCTCGCCGGCATGGGTGAACTCATCCAGGGCGACCAGGAGTTGAAGGAGCACGCGCTCCAGGGCATCCGTACCGACCTGGCCGTGGTCGCCACCTACCGCCCCCGCCCGCACCCGCCGATCGGCTCCGACCTGCACACCGTCGCCGGCGCCGACGACCCGATGCTCGCCTCCGCCGGACTCCAGGGCTGGGCCGTCCACACCCGCGGCGCCAGCGGCCACCACGTCGTCCCCGGCGGCCACCTGCTCGCCACCGTCGACGGGCCCGGCCCGGTCGACCTGCTGACCTCCCTCATCGAGCGACCGGGCCCGGGCCACCGGGCCGGCGCCGCCGCCGACCAGTCCACGACGGAGTAGCCATGCTGACCACCACCCCGGTCGACCTCACCGACCCGGACCTGTGGGCCCGCCCCGACACCCCCGCCCTGGTCGCGGAGCTGCGCCGGGAGGCCTCCGTCCACCGCACCGACACCGTCGACGACGGGCCGATCTGGTCGGTGCTCTCCTACCGGCACTCCGCGGAGGTGCTGCGCAACGCCACGCTCTACAGCTCCGAGCAGGGCTCGCTGCTCGGCGCCGGCGAAGGCAACGTCCCGGTCGGATCCGGCCGGATGATGGCCCTCACCGACCCGCCCCGGCACCGCGAACTCCGCGCGCCCGCCAACCCGTTCTTCGCCCCCGGCCCGGTGCGCGGAGCATCCCGCGGCATCACCGAACTCGCCGCCTCGATCGTCGACCGGGCCGTCGAGCTGGGCGAGGTCGACCTCGTCGACGCCGTCTCCGCCCTGCCGCTGTCCGTCATGTGCGACCTCCTGGACGTCCCCGAGAAGGACCGCGAGATGGTCGAGCGGGTCTGCGACGTCGCCTTCCTCGGCCGCACCCCCGAGGAGCGCCGGGCCGGCCACCAGCAGCTCATCCCCTACCTGCTGCACCAGGTGATGCTGCGCCGCACCGACTCGCGCGACGACCTGATCAGCAAGATGGCCACCTACCGGGTCGGCGGCAAGCTGCTGCCGATCGAGGACGTCGTCCTCAACCTGGACAACATCGTGGTCGGCGGCGTCCAGACCGTCCGCCACACCGCCGCCATGGGCCTCCACACCCTCGTCCAACACCCGGAACTGTGGCGGCAGTTGCAGCGGGGCGAGGTCGGCATGGACTCGGCGCTGGACGAACTCCTGCGCTGGACGTCCGTCGGGCTGCACACCCTGCGCACCGCGAGCCGCGACACCGAGCTCGACGGCCGCACCATCCGGCGCGGCGACCGCGTCGCGGTCTGGGTGTGGTCCGCCAACCGCGACCCGGAGGCCTTCGACCGGCCCGAGGAGATCCTGCTCGACCGCGCCCCCAACAAGCACCTCGCCCTCGGCCTCGGCGCCCACTACTGCATCGGCGCGCCGCTGGCCAAGGCCGAACTCGGCGCCCTGTTCACGGCGATGCTGGAGCGCGTCGCCGAGATCGAACCGACCGGGCCGGTCGTCCACAACCGCTCGATCATCAACTTCGGCCTGGACCACTTCCCGGTGCGCCTCACCCCGCGCTGAACCGGCCCGCCTCACCCCGCGCTGAACCTGCCCGCCGCGGACCGCCGACGGGGGCCGAGTCGAACTGCCGCGTTCCTGCCGCGACTCCTGCCGTTGCGCCCCCCGGCCCGCCCCTACCTTCGAAGCAACCCAAGGAGGACACCATGAGCAACCCGTTCGAGGACGACAACGCCGGCTACCTGGTGCTGGTCAACGACGAGAACCAGCACTCGCTGTGGCCCGTCTGGATCGACGTGCCGGCCGGCTGGACCACCGTCCACGGCGAGGACACCCGCCAGGGCTGCCTCGACCACATCGAGGCCAACTGGACCGACATCCGGCCCGCCAGCCTGACCGCCTCCCTCGCCCGGCAGTGAGCGCGACCATGCTGAACTGGGAACTGAACCCCGGCCGCCCGGCCCTCGCCCACGCCCCGCGCACCGCCGACATCGGCGAGGCCGGCGCGTGGCTGCGCGAGAACGAGACCGAGCTCACCGAAGCCCTCCACCGGCACGGCACGATCTTCCTGCGCGGCCTGCCGGTCGCGAGCACCGAGGACGTCGCCGCCGTGCGCGACGTCCTCATCCCCGAGCGCACCCCCTACCGGGAGAAGGCCACCCCGCGCAGCGACTACGGCAACGGCGTCTTCTCCTCCACCGACCTGCCGTCGCCCCAGCCGATCCGGATGCACAACGAGAACAGCTACACCCTCACCTTCCCGGGCCGGCTGCTCTTCGCCTGCCTGACCGCCCCCGAGGAGGGCGGCGCCACCCCGACCGCCGACTGCCGCCAGGTGCTCGACCACCTGCCCGCCCACCTGGTCGAGCGGATGCGGACGTCCGGCTGGACACTCACCCGCAACTACTCGGACTACGTCTCCCTCGGCTGGCGCACCGCCTTCGCCACCGAGGACCGGGCCGCGGTCGAGGCCTACTGCCGGGAGAACGGCATCACCTGGGAGTGGCTGCCGGACGGCAACCTGCGCACCGGCCAGCTGCGCCCCGGCACCATCCACCACCCGGCGACCGGCGATGAGGTCTGGTTCAACCACCTCGCCTTCTGGAGCGAGTGGTCGCTCGACCCGGACATCCGCGAGGCGATGACCGACGAGTTCGGCCCGGACGGCTTCCCGTTCAACACCGGCTTCGGGGACGGCGAACCGCTGGAGCGCGCCGACGTCGACGCCCTCAACGAGGCGTACCACGCCGCGACCGTGCGCGAGCGCTGGCAGGTCGGCGACGTGATGCTGGTCGACAACGTGCTGTGCGCGCACGGCCGGGACCCGTACCGCGGCGACCGCAGGATCGCCGTCGCGATGGGGCAGCCCCTGGACGTCCTGGACTGCCGGCCCAGCGGGCCCACCCTGGCCGTCGCCTGACCGCTGGTTTCGAACACCCCGTGCCGTGACGTGAGTAGAGGAAGCACCGTGATCCCGGTTTCGTACGCACAGCAGCGTCTCTGGCTGATCGACCAGATCGAGGGGCCGACCGCGCTGTACAACCTTCCGTTCGCCCTGCGCCTGCGCGGCGAGCTCGACACCGCCGCGCTGCGCGCCGCGACGGTGGACGTGGTCGCCCGGCACGAGGCCCTGCGTACGGTGTTCCCGGTGGACGGGGGAGTCCCGGTGCAGCAGATCCTGCCGGCCGAGGAGGCGCAGCCGCGCTTCCTGGTCGTGGACTGCGCACCGGACGACTACCCCGCCCGCCGGGACGCGGCCTCCGCCGAGACCTTCGAGCTGAGCCGCGAACTGCCCATCCGGGTCACGGTGTTCACTCTCGCTCCGACCGAGCACGTGCTGCTCGTCGTCCTGCACCACATCGCCGGTGACGGCTGGTCGCTCGGCCCGCTGCTGCGCGACCTCGCCACCGCCTACCGGGCCCGGCTCGCCGGCCGCGCCCCCCACTGGGAGCCGCTGCCCGTCCAGTACGCCGACTACGCGCTCTGGCAGCGCGACCTGCTCGGCGACGAGCGCGACCCCGAGAGCCTGCTCGCCCGCCAACTCGACCACTGGCGAACCGCCCTGGCCGGACTCCCGGAGGAACTGGAGCTGCCGACGGACCGCCCCCGACCGCCCACCCCCACCGGCGCCGCCGACTCCGTCGACCTCGCCTGGGACGCCGACCTGCACACCGCCCTGCTCGGCCTCGCCCGGACGCACCGCACCACCCTGTTCACCGTCCTCCAGGCCGGCCTGGCCGCACTGTTCACCAGGCTCGGCGCCGGCACCGACATCCCGCTCGGCACCGGCCTCGCCGGCCGCGCCGACGAGGCCCTGGACGACCTGGTCGGCTTCTTCGTCAATTCGCTGGTGCTGCGCGCCGACACGTCCGGCGACCCGAGCTTCGCCGAGCTGCTCGGCCGCGTCCGGGAGGCCCAGCTCGACGCCTTCGCCCACCAGGACATCCCCTTCGAGCGCCTCGTCGAGGAGCTCAACCCGACCCGTGCCCTCGGCCGCCACCCGCTGTTCCAGACCCTGCTGGTGCTCCAGAACCACGGGCAGGACGCCGAACTCGACCTGCCCGGGCTGGAGTCCGCGCCCGAGCCGATCGGCCTGCGGGTCGCCAAGTTCGACCTCAACATCGGCATCGCCGAACGGCACGGACCCGACGGCGCCCCCGCCGGGCTCACCGGCTCGATCGAGTACGCCGCCGACCTCTACGACCACGCCACCGTCGCCGCCCTGGCCGCCCGGCTCGGCCTGCTGCTGACCGGTGCCGCCGCCGACCCGCACGCCCCCATCGGCACCCTCGACGTCCTCGCCCCCGAGGAGCGCACCCGCATCCTCACCGAGTGGAACGCCACCGGCGCCCCGGCCCGGCCCGGCACCCTCGCCGAGTCCTTCGAGCGCCAGGCCGACCGCACCCCGCACACCACCGCCCTCGCCCACGACGGCGGCACCCTCGACTACGCCGAACTCGACGCCCGGGCCAACCGCCTCGCCCACCACCTGATCGCCCTCGGCGTCGGCACCGAGACCCCCGTCGCGATGCTGATGGAGCGCTCCGTCGAGGTCGTCGTCGCCACCCTGGCGATCCTCAAGGCCGGCGGCTGCTACGTGCCCATGCACCCCGGCCTGCCGCCCGAGCGGATGACCGACGTGCTCGCCGACACCGGCGCCCCCGTGCTGCTCACCGACCGCGCCGACCCGGGCTTCCCGCACCGGGCCGTGGTGGTCCGCCCCGGCGACGAGGCGGCCGCCCCCGCCCACCGCCCCGGCGTGCCCGTCCACTCGGACCAGCTTGCCTACGCGATGTACACCTCCGGCTCCACCGGCCGCCCCAAGGGCGTCGCCGTCCGCCACCGCGACGTCCTCGACCTCGCCGCCGACCGGCGCTGGCAGGACGGCCGGCACGAGCGGGTCCTGCTGCACTCCCCGCACGCCTTCGACGCCGCCACCTACGAGATCTGGACGCCCCTGCTGGCCGGCGGCACCGTCGTGGTCGCCCCGCCCGGCGCCCTCGACGCCACCTCCCTGCACGCCGTCACCACCCGCCACGGCGTCACCGCCGTCTTCCTCACCAAGGCCCTGTTCGACCTCGTCGCCGAGCAGGCCCCGCAGACCTTCGCCGCCCTGCGGGTCGTCTGCACCGGCGGCGAGGCCGCCTCCGGCACCCTGATGCGGCGCGTCCTGGACGCCTGCCCCGACCTGCTGCTCGCCCACGTCTACGGGCCCACCGAGACCACCACCTTCGCGACCCACCACCCGCTCGTCCACGCCGACCTCGACGGCCCCCGGGTGCCGATCGGCGGCCCGCTCGACGCCATGCGCAGCTACGTCCTCGACGCCCGGCTGGGCCCCGTCCCGCCCGGCGTCCCGGGAGAGCTGTACATCGCCGGGGCCGGCCTGGCCCGCGGCTACCTGAACCGGCCGGCCCTGACCGCCGAACGGTTCGTCGCCTGCCCGTACGCGCCAGGGGAGAGGATGTACCGCACCGGCGACCTGGTGCGGCTGCGCGCCGACGGCGCCGTGGAGTTCCTCGGCCGGATCGACGGACAGGTCAAGCTGCGCGGCTTCCGGATCGAACTCGGCGAGATCGAGGCGACGCTCTCCCGCCACCCCGCCGTGCGCCAGGTCATCGTGATCGCCCGCGAGGACCGCCCCGGCGACACCCGGCTGGTCGCCTACTGCACCGCCGACGCCTCGCTCACCCCGGCCGAGCTGCGCACCTTCGCCGGCACCACGCTGCCCGGCTACATGGTCCCCGCCGCCGTCGTCCTGCTCGACGCCCTGCCGCTCAACGCCAACGGCAAGGTCGACCGCCGGGCCCTGCCCGCCCCGGACGTCGCCGCCGACGGCACCGGCCGCGAGCCCCGCGACGAGCGCGAACGGGCGCTGTGCGAGCTCTTCGGCGACCTGCTCGGCATCGACGACATCACCATCGACGACGACTTCTTCGCGCTCGGCGGGCACTCGCTGCTCGCCACCCGCCTCACCGGGCGGGCCCGCGCCGAACTCGGCATCGAACTCGCCATCGGCGACCTCTTCCAGGCCCCCACCGTCGCCGGGCTCACCGACCGGCTCGCCGACCGCGCGGCCGACGCGCCCGCCCCGGCCCGCCCGGCGCTGCGGCCCGGCCCCCGGCCCGACCGGGTGCCGCTCTCCTTCGCCCAGCGCCGCCTCTGGTTCCTCGCCCAGGCGGACGGCCCCGCCAGCACCTACAACGTGACCCTCGCCCTGCGGCTGCGCGGCCCGCTCGACCCCGCCGTCCTCGCGGACGCCCTCGGCGACACCGTCCGGCGGCACGAGGCCCTGCGCACCGTCTTCGGCGAACAGGACGGCGTCCCGTACCAGCACGTCCTCGACGGGCCGACCGCCCCGCTGCTCACCACCACCGACCGGCCGGTGGACGAACTCGCCCGCCACACCTTCGACCTGGCCGCCGACCTGCCCCTGCACGCCTACCTGCGGCCCGAGGGCCCGGACGAGCACGTCCTGGTCCTCGTCCTGCACCACATCGCCGGGGACGGCGCCTCGCTGGGCCCGCTCTACCGCGACCTCACCGACGCCTACCGGGCCCGGCTCGCCGGCCGCGCCCCCGACGGCGAGCCGCTGCCCGTCCAGTACGCCGACTACGCGCTCTGGCAGCACGCCCTGCTCGGCGACGAGGACGACCCGCAGAGCCTGGCCGCCCGCCAACTCGCCTACTGGCGCGACGCGCTGGCCGGCCTGCCGGAGGAGCTGCCGCTGCCGCTCGACCGGCCCCGGCCCCCGGTCGCCAGCCACCGCGGGACCGTCCTCCCGCTGGAGCTCGACGCCGAACTGCACGCACGCCTCGGCGACCTCGCCGTCGAGCACGGCGCCACGCTGTTCATGGTCCTCCAGGCCGCCTACGCCACCCTGCTGCACCGCTTCGGCGCCGGCACCGACCTGCCGATCGGCACCCCGGTGGCCGGCCGCCTCGACGAGGCCGTCACCGACCTGGTCGGCTACTTCGCCAACACCCTGGTGCTGCGCACCGACGTCTCCGGCCGCCCCAGCTTCGCCACCCTGCTGCACCGCGTCCGCGACACCGACGTGGCGGCGTACGAGCACCAGGACACGCCGTTCGAGTCGCTGGTCGAGGAGCTGAACCCGGCCCGGTCACTGGCCCGGCACCCCCTGTTCCAGGTGATGCTGGCCTTCGCCGGCACCCCCGAGGACGGGCCGGACCTGCCCGGCGTCACCGTGACCGAGGAGCCGGTCGACTTCGGCACCGCGACCTTCGACCTCACCCTCAGCCTGGTCGAGCGGCTCGCCGCCGACGGCTCCCCGGCCGGGCTGAGCGGCGGCCTGGAGTACGCGACCGACCTGTTCGACCGGGAGACGGTCCGGCGGCTCGCCACCGCCCTGGAGCTGATCCTGCGCCAGGCGGTCGAGGACCCCGAGCGCCCGGTCGCCGCCCTGGAGGTGCTCGACGAGGCCGAGCGGGACGCTCTCGCCGCATGGAACGACACGGCGCTGCCGGACGCCGGCGCGCCCTACCTGACGGTGTTCGAGGAGCAGGCCGCGCGCACCCCCGGGGCCGTCGCCCTGGTCTGCGGCCCCGAGTCGCTGACCTTCGCGGAGCTGAACGCCCGGGCCAACCGGCTGGCCCGCGCCCTCGCCGACGAGGGCGCCGGGCCGGACACCGTGGTCGCCCTCGCCGTGCCGCGCTCGGTGGAGTCGGTGGTCGCCACGCTGGCGACACTGAAGGCCGGCGCGGCCTTCCTGCCCCTGGACCCGGAGTACCCGGCGGAGCGGATCGCCCACATGCTGGCCGACTCCGCCCCGGCGGTCGTGCTCACCGACCACCGCTGGCCGCTCGCCGAGTCGCTGGACGGACGCACCGTGCTGCCCGTCGACGACGAGCTGTGGGCCTTCCACGACGACCACGACCTGCCCGACACCGCCCACCCGGGGCACGCCGCCTACATCATCTACACCTCCGGCTCCACCGGCAGGCCCAAGGGCGTCGTGGTCTCCCGCGGCAACTTCGCCAATCTGCTGGCCTTCCACCGCGCCGAGGTCGGGGCCGCCGTCGAGCGAGCCCGGCCGGGCCGCCGGCTGACGGTCGCGCTCACCGCCTCGCTGTCCTTCGACGCCTCCCTGGAGTGCTACCTCTGGCTCGCGGCCGGGCACGAGCTGCACCTGATCGGCGACGACGTGCGCCGCGACGCCGCCGCGCTGGTGCGCCACGCCGAGCGCACCGGGATCGACGTCCTCGACCTCACTCCCACCTACGCGGACCAGCTGATCGAGGAGGGACTGCTCACCCGCTGCCCGCCGGCCCTGCTGCTGCTCGGCGGCGAGGCCACCGGCCAGGCCCTGTGGACCACCCTGCGGGACGCCCCGGACCTGATCGCGTACAACCTGTACGGCCCGACCGAGTGCACCGTCGACGCCCTGTACCACCGCCTCGCCGACAGCGAGCGCCCGCTGATCGGCCGCCCGCTCGGCAACCTCCGCGCCTACGTGCTGGACTCCCGGTTGAACCCGGTGCCGGCCGGGGTGCCCGGCGAGCTGTACCTGGCGGGGGCGGGTCTGGCCCGGGGCTACCTGAACCGGCCGGAGCTGACCGCCGAACGGTTCGTGGCCTGCCCGTTCGAGCCCGGGGAGAGGATGTACCGCACCGGCGACCTGGTGCGCCGCCGCCCGGACGGCGACCTGGACTACCTGGGCCGCACTGACCAGCAGGTCAAGATCCGCGGCTTCCGGATCGAACTCGGCGAGATCGAGACCGCGCTGACCTCGCAGCCCGGGGTGCTCCAGGCCGCGGTGCTGCCGTACGAGCAGGGCCCGGGCGGGGCGCGGCTGGTCGCCTACCTGGTCGGCCCGGCCGCGTCGGACCCGGCCGAGCTGCGCGCCGCCGTCGCGGCCGAACTGCCCGCCCACATGGTGCCGGCCGCCTTCGTGGCGCTGGAGGCGCTGCCGCTCAACGCCAACGGCAAGCTGGACCGCTCCGCGCTTCCGGCGCCGGACTTCGCGGAGTTCGCGGGTGGCCGGGCGGCGCGGACGGCGGAGGAGGAGATCCTCTGCGGGCTGTTCGCCGAGGTCCTCGGCGTCGAACGGGTGGGCGCCGACGACGACTTCTTCGCGCTCGGTGGTCATTCCCTGCTGGCGACGCGGCTGTTGAGCCGGGTGCGGTCGGTGCTGGGGGTGGAGCTGGGGGTGCGGGATGTGTTCGAGGCGCCGACGGTGGCGGGGCTCGCGGCCCGTTCGGGCGCGGCGGCCGGCCGGCCGGTGCTGTCGGGAGGTGTCGAGCGTCCGGAGCGGGTGCCGTTGTCGTTCGCGCAGCAGCGGTTGTGGCTGATCGACCGGATGGAGGGCCCCAGCGCGCTCTACAACGTGCCGGTCGCGCTGCGACTGGGCGGCGAGCTGGACGTGGCGGCGCTGGAGGCGGCGCTGGGTGATGTGGTGACGCGGCACGAGAGCCTGCGCACGCTCGTGGCCGAGGCGGACGGCGAGCCCTACCAGCGGATCCTGCCGCCCGAGGAGGCCCGGGTCACCGTCGAACGCCGGGACTGCCCGGCCGACGCGCTGGCCGACGCCGTGGACGAGGAGTCCCGCCGCCCCTTCGACCTGGCGGCCGAACCCCCCTTCCGCGCGACCCTGCTGAGGACGGCCGAGGAGAGCCACGTGCTGCTCCTGGTGCTGCACCACATCGTCAGCGACGGCTGGTCGATGGGTCCGTTGCTGCGGGACCTGTCGACGGCGTACGCGGTCCGGTCTGGTGGCGAGGTGCCGGTGGTGGAGCCGCTTCCGGTGCAGTACGCGGACTACGCGCTCTGGCAGCGCCGACTGCTGGGGGAGGAGTCGGACGAGAACGGCCTGCTGTCGCGTCAACTCGACTACTGGCGCGGGATCTTGACCGATCTCCCGGAGGAGTTGGCGTTGCCGGTGGATCGTGCGCGTGGTGTGGTGGCGTCGCATCGGGGTGACCGGGTGGTGCTGCCGTTGGGTGTGGAGTTGCATCGTGGGTTGGTGGGGTTGTCGCGTGCGCATCGGGTGACGTTGTTCATGACGGTGCAGGCGGCGTTGGCGGCGTTGTTGACCCGGTTGGGTGCGGGGACGGATGTGCCGATCGGCACGGTGGTGGCCGGTCGTTCGGATGAGGCGTTGGACGAGTTGGTCGGGTTCTTCGTCAACACGCTGGTGCTGCGCACCGATACGGCGGGTGACCCGAGTTTCGCGGAGTTGCTGGGTCGGGTGCGGGAGTCGGATCTGGGGGCGTTCGGGCACCAGGATGTGCCGTTCGAGCGTCTGGTGGAGGAGCTGAACCCGGCGCGGTCGCTGGCCCGCCACCCCCTCTTCCAGGTGATGCTGGTCCTGCAGAGCAACGAGCAAGCCGAACTGGAGCTGCCCGGACTGCACGTCGAGACTCTGCCGGCCGGGACCGGGGTCGCCAAGTTCGACCTCAACGTGATCATGGAGGAGGTCTTCGGCCCGGACGGCGAACCTGCCGGGATCGACTGCGCGATCGACTTCGCGACGGATCTGTTCGACCGGGAGACGGTGGAGTCGCTGGCGGTGCGGTTCGGGCGGTTGCTGCGGGCGGTGGTGGAGAGTCCGGAACTGCCGGTGGGCCGGGTGGAGTTGTTGGCGGCGGAGGAGCGGGCCGGGCTGGTGGGTGGCGGGTTCACGTCGCTGCCGTCGCGGGTGTCGCTGGTGCCGGAGGTGTTCGAGGCGCAGGTCGCGCGGACTCCGGAGGCGGTGGCGCTGGTGTGCGGCGCCGAGATGTTGACGTTCGCCGAGTTGAATGTGCGGGCGAATCGGCTGGCGCATCGGCTGATCGCTGCGGGCGTGGGGCCGGAGTCGGGTGTGGCGCTGGCGCTGCCGCGCTCGGTGGAGTCGGTGGTGGGGTTGCTGGCGGTGCTGAAGGCCGGCGGGGTGTACCTGCCGCTGGACGCCGAGTACCCCGCCGACCGCACCGCCGACACCCTGGCGGACTCCCGTCCGTCGCTGGTGCTGACCGACCCGCGGTGGCCGCTGCCCGAGGTCCTGGCGGGCCTGCGGACGCTGGACGTCACCGAGGACGGCCCCGGCCCCGAGAGCGATCCGGCCCCCCGCGTCACCGCGCAGGACGCGGCGTATGTGATTCACACGTCGGGTTCGACGGGTCGTCCGAAGGGTGTGGTGGTGTCGCACGGGAGCCTGGCGGCTCTGTTGGCGGCGCATCGGGCTGGTGTGATGGCGGGTCGGGTGCGGTCGCGGGTGGCGTTGACGGCGTCGTTGTGCTTCGACGCTTCCTGGGACGGCCTTCTCTGGCTGGTGGCTGGGCATGAGCTGCACCTGATCGGTGATGAGGTGCGCCGGGACGCGGCAGCGTTGGTGCGCCATGTCGGGGAGCGCGGTATCGGGGTGCTGGAGGTGACGCCGTCCTTCGCCGAGCAGCTGGTGGAGGAGGGGTTGTTGGCCGAGTCGGCGCCGGAGCTGTTGCTGCTCGGTGGTGAGGCGGTGGGCCAGGCCCTGTGGTCGCGGTTGCGGGAGGCGCCGGCGACGGAGGCGTACAACCTGTACGGCCCGACGGAGGCGACGGTGGACACGCTCGTCCACCCGCTGGCCGCCACGGAGCAGCCGGTGCTGGGCCGTACGGTCGCCGGGACGCATGCCTATGTGCTGGACGAGTGGTTGAACCCGGTGCCGGCCGGGGTGGCGGGTGAGCTGTACTTGGCGGGGGCGGGTCTGGCCCGGGGGTATCTGAACCGGCCGGGGCTGACCGCGGAGCGGTTCGTGGCCTGCCCGTTCGCGTCCGGGGAGAGGATGTACCGCACGGGCGACCTGGTGCGCCGCTCCCGCGAGGGTGAGCTGGAGTACCTGGGCCGCACCGACCAGCAGGTCAAGATCCGCGGCTTCCGGATCGAACTCGGCGAGATCGAACAGGTGCTGGTCCGCCACGAAGCTGTCCGCCAGGCGGTCGTCACCACCCGGGAGAGCGACGACGGCGACCGCCGGCTGGTGGCCTACTGCGCGGTGACCGAGCAGCTCCCTGGGATCGCCCTCGACCTGCGGGAGTTCGTCGCCCGGGCACTGCCCGGCTACATGGTGCCGGCCGCCGTCGTCCCGCTCACCGCTCTGCCGCTCACCGGCAGCGGAAAGGTGGACCACCGGGCCCTGCCGGCGCCGGACTTCGCGGAGTTCGCGGGTGGCCGGGCGGCGCGGACGGCGGAGGAGGAGATCCTCTGCGGGCTGTTCGCCGAGGTCCTGGGGATCGCCGGGGTCGGCATCGACGACGACTTCTTCGCGCTCGGTGGTCATTCCCTGCTGGCCACGCGGTTGTTGAGCCGGGTGCGGTCGGTGCTGGGGGTGGAGCTGGGGGTGCGGGATGTGTTCGAGGCGCCGACGGTGGCGGGGCTCGCGGCCCGTTCGGGTGCCGGGGTCGGTCGTCTGGTGCTGTCGGGGGGCGTCGAGCGTCCGGAGCGGGTGCCGTTGTCGTTCGCGCAGCAGCGGTTGTGGCTGATCGACCGGATGGAGGGCCCGAGCGGGCTCTACAACCTCCCCGTGCTGCTCCGCTTGGGCGGCGAGTTGGATGTGGCGGCGCTGGAGGCGGCGCTGGGTGATGTGGTGGCGCGGCACGAGAGTCTGCGCACGCTCGTGGCCGAGGTGGACGGCGAGCCGTACCAGCGGATCCTGCCGCCCGAGGAGGCCCGGGTCACCGTCGAGGTCCTGCCCGTGGGCACCGACCCCGAGAGCTGCGTCGACCGGCCGTTCGACCTGTCCGCCGACCTGCCCATGCGCGTCCAGGTGATTCCGGGCGGGTCCGACGGAGACCTGCTGGTGCTGGTGCTGCACCACATCGCCGGTGACGGCTGGTCGATGGGTCCGTTGCTGCGGGATCTGTCGACGGCGTACGCGGTGCGGTCCGGTGGCGAGGTGCCGGTGGTGGAGCCGCTGCCGGTGCAGTACGCGGACTACGCGCTCTGGCAGCGCGGACTGTTGGGGGAGGAGTCGGACGAGAACGGCCTGCTGTCGCGTCAACTCGACTACTGGCGCGGGATCTTGACCGATCTCCCGGAGGAGTTGGCGTTGCCGGTGGATCGTGCGCGTGGTGTGGTGGCGTCGCATCGGGGTGACCGGGTGGTGCTGCCGTTGGGTGTGGAGTTGCATCGTGGGTTGGTGGGGTTGTCGCGTGCGCATCGGGTGACGTTGTTCATGACGGTGCAGGCGGCGTTGGCGGCGTTGTTGACCCGGTTGGGTGCGGGGACGGATGTGCCGATCGGCACGGTGGTGGCCGGTCGTTCGGACGAGGCGTTGGACGAGTTGGTCGGGTTCTTCGTCAACACGCTGGTGCTGCGCACCGATACGGCGGGTGACCCGAGTTTCGCGGAGTTGCTGGGTCGGGTGCGGGAGTCGGATCTGGGGGCGTTCGGGCACCAGGATGTGCCGTTCGAGCGTCTGGTGGAGGAGCTGAATCCGGCGCGGTCGCTGGCCCGCCACCCCCTCTTCCAGGTGATGCTGCTGCTGGAAGGCGACCGGACGGCCTCGGCGCCGCTCACCCTCGGCGCCCTGCCCGCCACCGTGCAGTCGACGGCCGGATCGGTGGCCAAGTTCGATCTGAGCATCGGCATGGGCGAGACCTTCGACGCGGACGGCGAGCCCGCCGGCCTGGAATGCGCGATCGACTTCGCGACGGATCTGTTCGACCGGGAGACGGTGGAGTCGCTGGCGGTGCGGTTCGGGCGGTTGCTGCGGGCCGTGGTGGAGCGCCCGGAACTGCCGGTGGGCCAGGTGGAGTTGCTTGCGGCGGACGAGCGGGCCGGGCTGGTGGGTGGCGGGTTCACGTCGCTGCCGTCGCGGGTGTCGCTGGTGCCGGAGGTGTTCGAGGCGCAGGTCGCGCGGACTCCGGAGGCGGTGGCGCTGGTGTGCGGCGCCCAGACGTTGACGTTCGCCGAGTTGAATGTGCGGGCGAATCGGCTGGCGCATCGGCTGATCGCTGCGGGCGTGGGGCCGGAGTCGGGTGTGGCGCTGGCGCTGCCGCGTTCGGTGGAGTCGGTGGTGGGGCTGCTGGCGGTGCTGAAGGCCGGCGGGGTGTACCTGCCGCTGGACGCCGAGTACCCCGCCGACCGCACCGCCCGTACGCTCGCCGACGCGCAGCCCGTCCTCGCCGTGACCGACGATCGCTGGCCGCACCCGGAGTTGCTGGCCGGGCTGACCGTGGTGGAGGCCGGTGACGTGGCCGGTCCGGAGTCGGACCCGGTCGCGCGGGCTTCGGCCGGGGACGCGGCGTATGTGATTCACACGTCGGGTTCGACGGGTCGTCCGAAGGGTGTGGTGGTGTCGCACGGGAGCCTGGCCGCTCTGCTGGCGGCGCATCGCACCGGTGTGATGGCGGGTCGGGTGCGGTCGCGGGTGGCGTTGACGGCGTCGCTGTGCTTCGACGCTTCCTGGGACGGCCTGTTGTGGCTGGTGGCCGGGCATGAGCTGCACCTGATCGGTGATGAGGTGCGCCGGGACGCGGCAGCGCTGGTGCGCCATGTCCGCGAGCGCGGTATCGGGGTGCTGGAGGTGACGCCGTCCTTCGCCGAACAGCTGGTGGAGGAGGGGTTGTTGGCCGAGTCGGCGCCGGAGCTGTTGCTGCTCGGTGGTGAGGCGGTGGGCCAGGCCCTGTGGTCGCGGTTGCGGGAGGCGCCGGCGACGGAGGCGTACAACCTGTACGGCCCGACGGAGGCGACGGTGGACACGCTCGTCCACCCGCTGGCCGCGACGGAGCAGCCGGTGCTGGGCCGTACGGTCGCCGGGACGCACGCCTATGTGCTGGACGAGTGGTTGAACCCGGTGCCGGCCGGGGTGCCCGGTGAGCTGTACCTGGCGGGGGCGAGTCTGGCCCGGGGCTACCTGAACCGGCCGGGGCTGACCGCGGAGCGGTTCGTGGCCTGCCCGTTCGCGTCCGGGGAGAGGATGTACCGCACCGGCGACCTGGTGCGCCGCTCCCGCGAGGGTGAGCTGGAGTACCTGGGCCGCACCGACCAGCAGGTCAAGATCCGCGGCTTCCGGATCGAACTCGGCGAGATCGAACAGGTCCTGAGGCGGCACCCCCGGGTGTCGGCGGCCGTCGTCCGCCCGGTCGAGGACCGGGCAGCGGGCACTCGTCTGGTCGCCTACGTGGTGGCCGACGGCCGGCTGGACCAGGCAGGTCTGCGGGCCTTCGCGGGCGGGTTCCTGCCCGGCTACATGGTGCCGGCCGCCGTCGTCCCGCTCGACGCGCTGCCGCTCACCGGCAGCGGCAAGCTCGACCACCGGGCCCTGCCCGCCCCGGACTTCGCCGAACTCGCCGGGGGCCGCGCGCCGCGCACCGAACAGGAGCGGGTCCTCTGCGGGCTGTTCGCCGAGGTCCTGGGGATCGCCGGGGTCGGCATCGACGACGACTTCTTCGCGCTCGGCGGTCACTCCCTGCTCGCGATGAAGCTGCTCGCCCGGATCCGCGCCGCCCTCGGCGCCGACCTCGGGATGCGCGCGCTGTTCGAGGCCCCGACCGTCGCCGGACTGGCCGACCGGCTCGGTGCCGGGCCGGCCGCCGACGCCCTGGACGTGCTGCTGCCGCTGCGCACCGGTGGCGGCCTGGCCCCGCTGTTCTGCGTCCACCCGGCCGCCGGCATCAGCTGGGTCTACTCCGGCCTGCTGCCGCACCTCGGCGCCGACCGGCCGGTCTACGGTCTGCAGGCCCGCGGCCTGCGCGGGGAGGCACCGGCGAGCGTCGCCGAGATCGCCGAGGACTACGTGCGGCAGATCCGGGCGGTGTGGCCGTCCGGCCCGTACCACCTGCTCGGCTGGTCCTTCGGGGCGGTCGTCGCGCAGGAGATGGCCGTCCGGCTCCAGGCCGAGGGCGCACCGGTCGGTGTGCTCGCCCTGCTCGACGGCGCACCGGTCACCGGCCACGGTCCGGCGGCCGCCGACGGGCCGGAGGAGGACGAACCCGTCGACACCCTGGCCGAGTTGCTGCTGTCACTGGGCTACGACCCGGAGGCCGGGCGCGGCCAGGCCGAGCTGGCCGCCGTCCTGGGGGAGGCCGCCGCCGAGCTGCCCGGCATGTTCGAGCGGCACCGCAAACTCATGGCCGAGCACGTGCCCGGCCGCTACCGGGGCGACGCCGTCTTCTTCGGCGCGACCCTCGACAAGCCCGCCGACTGGCCCTACGAACGGTCCTGGCGGCCGTACCTGGACGGCCGGATCGAGCCCCACCGCCTCGCCTGCGCGCACGGCGAGCTGACCCGCCCGGAACCCCTCGCACGGATCGCCTCCGTGCTCGCCGAGAAGCTTGGAGAGTGACCCGCGATGTCCGTCACCACCCCCGCCATGGCTCCGCCGGAGCCGTCCCGCAGTCGCTGGGGGCTGTGGGCCCAGGCCGACTTCCGTCGGCTCTGGATCGGTGAGACCACCAGCGGTCTCGGTACGGCGGTCGGCAACGTGGCGCTGGCCCTGGTGGCCGTCGTCACCCTGCACGCCAGCCCGCTCGCGGTCGGCCTGCTGACCGCCTCGGCCTGGCTGCCCTGGCTCTTCCTCGGGCTGCCGGCCGGTGCCTGGGTGGACCGCTGGCCCAAGCTGCGGGTGATGCTGGTCTGCGACCTGCTGCTGCTCGTCCTGTTCGTCAGCGTGCCGGTGGCCGGCTGGCTCGGTGTGCTGACCATGGCCCAACTGGTGCTGGTGGCCCTGCTGACCGGCGGAGTGAAGGTGTTCTTCTCCACCGCGTACGGGGCGGTGCTCCCGTCGCTGGTGGCCAAGGAGGACGTGCTGGAGGCGAACGTCAAGCTGCGTTCCGGGGAGTCGGCGGTGGAGATCGCCGGTCCCGGTGCGGCCGGCCTGCTGTCGCAGGTCTTCGGCGCGACCAGCGGCCTGCTCGCCGACGCGGTGAGCTACCTCGTCTCGGCGGTCTGCGTGGCCCGGATCACCGTGGTGGAGCAGCCTCCGCCGCCGTCGCAGCGGCGGGGCATCCTGAAGGAGATCGGCGAGGGCGTGGGCTTCCTGGCCCGCGACCCGTACCTGCGGACGCTGGCCTGCTTCGGTGCGGTCGGCAACCTCGGGCTGAACGGCATCCAGGCCGTCCAGACGGTCTTCCTGGTGCGCAGCGTCGGCATCGGATCCGGCGAGGTGGGCCTGGTGTTCGCGGTGGTGAGCATCGGCGGGCTGGCCGGCGCGGCGGTGGCCGGGCGGCTGGCCCGGCGGCTGGGCAGCGCCCGCGGGCTGCTGCTGTGCGAGCTGGTGGTCGCGCCCTTCATCTTCCTGCTGCCGATGGCCGGCGACCAGCTGCCGCTCGCGGTCAGCGCGCTCGCGTGGTCGGTGGCCGTCTGCGGCGTCGTGGCCGGGAACGTGCTGGCCGGCAGTTTCTACCAGTCCTACTGCCCGCCCGCGATGATCGGGCGGATCAGGGCCAGCGCCTCGACCGTCAACTACAGCGCGATCCCCCTCGGCGCCCTGCTCGGCGGCTGGCTCGGCGAGGTGCTGGGCCCGCGCACCACGATCTGGATCATGGCGGGCGTGCTGCTGTCCGCAGGCGCCGTGCTGCTGGCGAGCCCGCTGCGCGGAATGCGCGACTTCCCGGCGCGCCCCGAGCACGGCGACCACCGCGCCGACGACGTGCGGCCCGAGCCCGCCGTCTGACCTCGCCGTCTGACCCGCCGTCCGACCCCGCCGTCTGAGCCCGCCGTCCGACCCCGCACACCCCGCCCCGCCCGCCCGATCCCTCACCCCGGAGCCCCCCGATGACCCGCACCGCCCGCCCGCGCCACTACCTGATGTGCCGTCCGACCCACTTCGAGGTCACCTACGCGATCAACCCGTGGATGGACCCGGCGAAGCCGGTCGACACCGGGCTCGCCGTGGCGCAGTGGGAGCGGCTGTACGTGCTCTACCAGGAGCTCGGTCACCGGGTCGACCTGATCGACCCGATCCCGGGCCTGCCCGACATGGTCTACGCGGCCAACGGCGCCACCGTGGTGGACGGCAAGGTGCTCGGCGCCCGCTTCCGCAACGCCGAGCGGGCCGCCGAGGGCCCCGCCTACCTGGAGTGGTTCCGCGCCCGGGGCTTCGAGACGCGCGATCCGGAGCACGTCAACGAGGGCGAGGGGGACCTGCTGCTGACCGCGGGCTCCGTGCTGGCCGGGCGGGGCTTCCGCAGCGTGGCCGACGGGCACGCGGAGGCCCAGGAGTTCTTCGGGCGCCCGGTGATCGGCCTGGAGCTGATCGACCCGCGCTACTACCACCTGGACACCGCGCTGGCCGTGCTGGACGGCGACGAGATCATGTACCACCCCGAGGCCTTCTCCGCCGGCAGCCGTGCCGTCCTGCGCCGGCTGTTCCCCGACGCCCTGCTGGTGGACGGCGCCGACGCGGCGGTGTTCGGCCTCAACGCCGTGAGCGACGGCCTGCACGTGGTGCTGCCGGAGGCGGCCGTCGGCCTGGCCGCGCGGCTGCGCGAGCGCGGATTCCGGCCGATCGGGATGGACCTCAGCGAGCTGCTCAAGGGCGGTGGCAGCGTGAAGTGCTGCACCCTGGAGATCCGCGCGGCGGCCTGAACGGCAGCCTCGACGGGTGGCCTGAGCGGGCGGCCTGAGTGGGCGGCAGTGATCACCGGTGCTCGGTTGTAGATCCGCCGTTGAACGCCCCCGGCCAGACTGGTGCCACACCACGAAGGAAGCCCTTCCCCACCAGGGAAGCGAGCCAAGGGAGCACCAGAGATGACGCAGCGTCCGGCCACCGCCCCCATCCGCCTCCGCCTGTTCACGGTCGGTCTCGGGGTGGCCGTCGCCCTGGGTGCCGGTCTCTCCGCCACGGCCGCCGTGGCGGAGACGGCCGGCACCGGGACGGCGACGGTGGTGAGCGGCGGCGCGACGCCGACGCCCACCCCCGCCCAGCCCAGCCCCACCGGCACCGTCCACGGCAGCACCGGCGACTGGAACAGCACCGGCTCCTGACTACACCGGTTCCAGACCGCACCGGCTCCTGGCCTCACTGGCTCCTGACCGCACCGGCTCCTGGCCTCACTGGCTCCTGGCCGCACTGGCTCCAGACCGCACCGGAACAGAAGCAGGATCGATTCTTCAGTAGCTGGTCATCAGCTCGTCAGCGGCCCGGCCCGCAGCTCGTCACCGGAGCGCCCGCCGCCCCCCGGCCACCGCCCCGACGCCCATCCGAGACGGACGGAGCCGCCGGCGTCGACGGAGCCGAAGAGGCCGAAGAGCTCGAAGCAGCCGTAGCGGCCGGAGGGTTCGAACCCTCCCCCCGGGGCAGCAACCCCGCCACCTCCTCCGCCTCCGGCAGCCCCAGCCGGACGAAGATCCGGTGCGCCTCCCGCAGCCGGCCCCACGCCGCGGCCTCCCGCCCGAGGTCCGCCAGCGTCCGGCCCAGCACCACCAGCGCGTGGCCCTGGTCCCGCTCGGCCCCCAGTTCCTCGCACAGCGTCAGCGCCTGCCCGGCGTGCTCCAGCGCCTCGTCCGTCCGGCCCAGCGAGCGCAGACTGTCCGCCATCCGGTAGCGGGCGTGCGCGGCCCGGGCCCGCAGCCCGGCCGCCGAGGCCACCGCCAGGCACTCGCCGAACCAGGTGACGGCCTCCTCGTGCTGCCCCAGCCCGTGCAGCGCCAGCCCCAGTACGTACAGCGTGTACGCCCGGCCGGGATCGTCGTGCCGGGTCCGCAGCTCGGCGAGCGCCTCGTGGCAGATCGGTACGGCCTCGGCGGCCCGCCCGCTGCGCACCCGGGCCAGCGCGGCGTTCACCGTCGTCACCAGCGCCCCGGAGCGGTGGCCGAGTTCGCGGGCCAGCAGCAGTGCCTCGTCGTAGTGCCCGACGGCCTCGTCGTAGCGGCTGAGGAACTGGCAGACCAGGCCGAGGTCGTTCAGCGCCTGGCGCAGGATCACCGTGTCGCCCGCCGAGCGGGAGGCGGCCACCGCCAGCCGGGAGGCCGCCTCGGCCTCCTCCAGGCGGGTGGCGGCCAGGGCGACGTTGCCGCGGAGGAAGTGCGCCCGACCAGCTGCCCGGTGGTCGGTGTGGTGGTCCGCGGCGGTGGCCAGGGCCTCTGCCGTACTGGCGAGCTGGCGGCTGGGCGGGGCGAGGACGAACGGCGTGAGCGCGATCAGCAGGTCGATCGCGGCGCGCAACGCATCCGGTGCCGCGCCGCCGTCGGCCGGGGCCGGCGCGGTGTCGTCCGCGACGGTCCAGCACGCCACCTGGGCGGCGAGCGCGATCGCCCCGGAACCCTCCGCCTCGGCCCAGGCCCGGGCGCCGTCCGGGCCGCCGAGGTCCACGCCCGCGCTGCGGGCCGGCCCGAGCGCACCGGCGGCCGGATCTCCCGGGACGGCGTGCTGGAAGGCCGCGCACGCGGTGGCCAGCAGGTGGTCCAGCAGCCGGTCACGGGCCTCCACGGCCGCGCCCGGGTGGTCCGGGCGCCGCCGGGCGAAGGCACGCAGCAGGTCGTGGTAGCGGTAGCGGCCGGGGAACGGCGACTCCATCATCGCCACGTCCACCAGGGACTCCAGCAGGTCCTCGGCGTCGTACTCGTCCAGGTCCAGCAGGGCGGCCGCAGCGGGCAGCCCGATGTCGGGGCCGTCCACCGAGGCGGCCAGCCGGAACGCCCGGGTCTGGGCGGGCGTCAACTGGCGGTAGCTCAGTTCGAAGGCGGCCTCCACCGCCAGGTCGCCGATGCGCAGCTCGTCGATCCGCCGCCGTTCGACCGCCAGCCGGCGGCCCAGCGTCTGGATCGTCCAGCTCGGCCGGGCGGCCAGCCGGGCCGCCACGATCCGCACCGCGAGCGGCAGGTGGCCGCAGACGAGCAGCAGCTCCCGGGCGGCCTCCGGCTCGGCGGCCAGCCGCTCGGCGCCGATCGTGCGGCCCAGCAGTTCGAGTGCCTCCGCGGGCTCGAACACGCCGAGGTCGGCCTGGACGGACGAGGGCAGGCCCGAGAGGCGGGTACGGCTGGTGGTGAGCACGGCGCAGCCGACCGCGCCCGGCAGCAGGGGCCTGATCTGCGCGGTGTCGTGGACGTTGTCGAGCACCAGCAGCAGCCGCCGGCCGTCGACCACCGAGCGGAACAGCGCCGAGCGGGCGTCCAGCCCCTCGGGCACCCCGTCGGCCGGCACGCCGAGCGCCACCAGGAAGCTGCTGAGCACCGCCTCCGGGTCGGCCGGCGTGGTGTCGGCGCCCCGCAGGTCGACGTAGAGCTGCCCGTCGGGGTAGGCGTCGCGGGCCCGGTGGGCGACGTGCAGGGCCAGCGCGGTCTTGCCGACCCCGCCCATGCCGACCACGGTCGCGATCACCAGCGCCTGCTGGCCCGGGGCGCCGAGGGCCTCGCCCAGCCGCTCGACCTGGACGGTGCGGCCGGTGAAGTCCGCCGCGTCGGGCGGCAGCTGGGCCGGTCTGGGCGCCGTCGTGGTGGTGCCGGCGGGCGCGGCGGGCGCACCCGCCGCCGTGGGGCCGTCCGGCGGATCCTGCGCCTCGGGCCCGGGCCCGGCCGGCTTCACCGGGCCGGGGAGCAGCGCCGCGGCCGGCGCCGGGGCGGCGAGCGACAGGTCGCCCTCCAGGATCCGCCGGTGCAGCTGGTCCAGTTCCGCCCCGGGCTCCACCCCCAGCTCGTCCAGGAACAACTGGCGCACGCCCCGGTACACCGCCAGCGCGTCCGCCTGCCGCCCGGCCTGGTACAGCGCGCGCATCAGCAGCCCGTACGCCCGCTCGTGCAGCGGGTGCTCGGTGGTCAGCGCGGTCAGCTCCGGGATGCACCGGGAGAAGCGGCCCAGCGTCAGATCGAGGGCGATCCGCTCCTCCAGCAGGGTCAGTCGGAGCTCCTGCAACCGCTGGCGCTGCCGCTGCGCGAACGGGCCGGGGATGCCGGCCAGCGGCTCGCCCTGCCACAGCTCCAACGCCTGGTTCAGCAGGTCACGCGCCTGCTGCGGCTGTCCGGCGGCCGCCGTGCGCTCGGCCTGCGCCGCCAGCTCCTCGCCCTGCGCCGCGTCCACCGAGTGCTTGGGCAGCACCAGCCGGTAGCCGTCCCCGACCGAGGTCAGCACGGTCGGCGCGTCCGGCTCGTCGCCGTGCAGGATCTTGCGCCACCGCCAGGCGTACGTCCGCACCGTCGTCACCGCGGTGCTCGGCGGCTCCTCACCCCACAGGGCGTCGATCAGGTCCGTGGCACTCGCGCCGTGCCCCGGCCGGAGCAGCAGCACCGCCAGCATCGCCTGTTGCTGGGGACTGCCGACCTTCAGCACGGTCGTGCCGCGCTGCGCTCTCATCAACCCCAGCACCGAGAACCGGAAATCACTCATTCGTGCACCTGCCCGCTTCATGTGCCCGCCCCCGCCCACGCACGCGTCCGCCCCCCGATTGATGAGTCCCTATCAACCCACGCCAGCCGGTGGGCTGTCGAGAGATCGTCGACCCCGTAGTGATCCGGTGTTGATCGCCCACCGTCACAATCACTGGTGTGGCCCCCCAGCCGTCGGCCCGGTACGACCCGCCGGGCCCGCCACACCCCCCGGGTGCCGCCGCCCGGGCGACCACCACGTTTCTCGGAGGCCGACGCCAGTGAACACCGACCTGCTCTACCGGTTGCTCGACGTCGACCCGGTCGCCGGACCGGTCGAACTGCTCCACCGCGCCCGCGGCGCCCGCGACCTCCCCTACCTGGTGCTCGCCGCGCTCGTCCGGGAGGACGTCCGGATGGGCGAGCACGCCCGCGCCGAACTGCAGCGCGCCCGCGACCGGGCCGACTGTTACGCCCGGCTCGCCCGCGACCTCGCCGACGCCACCGGGGTGCGCCCGATCCGAGACCTCCCGCTGGCCGGCTACTACCCGTCCGACCTGCCCCGGCCGCTGGGCGAGCTCACCCTCGTCAGCCCCACCGAGGCCGCGCTCTGGCAGGCCGTCAGCCGGCTGGTCACCGAGCACCCGGTGGAGTCCGTGGAGGTCACCCTGCTCGGCGAGCGCCCCCGGCACACCTCCGTCACCCTGCGCTGGCCGGCCGAGGACCCGCTGCTCGACCCGTGGTACCAGGTCCGGCTCGGAACCGCCGCGCTCACCGGCGACCTCGCCACCGTCCCGGTCCGGCCCTACCTGGCCGCCGACGACCACGTCGAATGCCTGATCGCCCTCGCGGAGGAGGGGCTCGGCCGCGCCTTCCGGGCGGGTGACGTGATCGACGTGGCCCGCCTGGCCCGGCAGTCCTTCGAAGCCGTCGAGACCGCCGCCGTGGTCGCCGCCTACCGGCTCGCCCCGGAGGCCGTCGCGCTCCTCGACCTCGCCGCCGAACACGTGCCGCTGGGCTCCCTGGGCGGCGTGCGCACCGTCCTGGAAGCCGAGGTCGCCCCCGAACTCCACCGCCGCGAAGCCCTCACCCGCCCGCTCCGACCGCGGCACGGCACCCTGCTGCGCCGCACCGTCATCCGGCACCAGTGGGACGAGGCCCGCCTCCTCCCGGCCGGACCCGCCACCCTGCTGCTCACCCCCGTCGCCGACTTCCTCCTCGCCCCGGAGGGCGTCCGCCCGACGGCCCCCGCCCGCGCCGCCGCCCTCACGGCCCTACGAGCCTGGGACACCACCGCCCCCGCCACCCCGGACGGCACCCCCCGCGCCCGCCTCCCGGAGTCCAAGCACGGCTGAACACGACCGCCCTCCGGGCCGCCCACCTCGACGAGGAGTCAGCTCCTCGGGACGAGGGTGTTCTCGTTGGTGCGGCCGTTGGCGTAGTCGTCGATGTTGCGGGTGGTGGCGTCGATGATCTGGGTGACGGCGGTGTGGGTGAAGTAGGCCTGGTGGCTGGTGACGAGGACTTGGGGGAAGGTGACGAGGCGGGCGAGGGTGTCGTCGGTGATGCCTTCGATGGAGCGGTCGGTGAAGAAGACGCCGGTTTCTTCTTCGTAGACGTCGAGGCCGACGCCGGAGAGGCGGCCGGCGCGGAGGGTTTCGACGAGGGCGGCGCTGTCGATGAGGCCGCCGCGGCTGGAGTTGACGAGGATGGCGTCGTCCTTCATCCGGGCGAGGGCGGCGGCGTCGATGAGGTGGTGGGTGGCGGGGAGGAGGGGGACGTGCAGGCTGATCAGGTCGGCGCGGGTGAGGAGTTCGGGGAGTTCGGTGTAGGTCATGCCGAGGTCGAGGCAGGCGGGGTTGGGGGCGATGTCCCAGCCGAGGAGTTCGGTGCCGAAGCCGGCGGCGATGCGGGTGAAGCACTCGCCGATCTTGCCGGTGCCGATGACGCCGATGGTCATGCCGTGGATGTCGCGGCCGAGGAGGCCGTCGAGGCGGAAGTCGAACTCGCGGGTGCGGGTGGCGGCGCGGGTGAGGCGGCGGTTGACGGCCAGGGCCAGTGTCCAGGCGTGTTCGGCGACGGCGTAGGGGCTGTAGTAGGAGACCCGGGCGACGGTGAGGCCGAGGTCGGCGGCGGCGTCGAGGTCGATGTTGTTGAAGCCGGTGGAGCGTTGGGCGATCAGCTTGGTGCCGCCGGCGGCGAGGACGGTGAGGGTCTCGGCGTCGAGGACGGCGTTGACGCTGCTGCTGACGGCGGGGTAGCCGGCGGCGAGTGGGGCGGTGTCGCGGTTGAGGAACATGCTCAGGCAGCGCAGCCCGTGCCGGCCGGCGAAGGCCTGTTCCAGCAGCGGCCGTTCGTCGGCCTGCACCCCGTACGCGAGGATCTCCATCGGTTGCCTTTCCGCGAGTGGTCCGCTCCACCGGCCACGCTAGCGGGGCCGTCGCGGGGGCGCCCGTCGGACGCACGAGGGCCCGGACCGGTGGCGGTCCGGGCCCTCGACGGGGCGGGGGAGGTCAGATGACCGTCTCCGCCTCCAGGTAGCGCTCCTGCGGGACGGTCTTCAGCTCGGCGACCGCCTCGGCGATCGGCACCAGGTTGATGTTGGTGCCCTGCAGTGCGGTGATGTGCCCGAACGCGCCCTTGTGGACGGCCTCGACGGCGTGCCAGCCGAAGCGGGTGGCGAGCACCCGGTCGTACGCGGTCGGGGTGCCGCCGCGCTGGGTGTGGCCGAGGATCACCGGGCGGGCCTCCTTGCCGAGGCGGTGCTCCAGCTCGCGGGAGAGCTGGGTGGCGATGCCGGTGAACCGCTCGTGGCCGTAGATGTCCTTGGTGCCCTCTTCCCAGTGCATGGTGCCGGGCTCGGGCTTGGCGCCTTCGGCGCAGACCACGATGGCGAACTTCTTCTGCCGGTCGAAGCGTTCGCGGACGACGGCGGTCAGCTTGTCGATGTGGAACGGCCGCTCCGGGACGACGATGGCGTGCGCGCCGGCGGCCATGCCCGCGTTGAGCGCGATCCAGCCGGTGTGGCGGCCCATGACCTCGACGACCATGACCCGCTGGTGGGATTCGGCGGTGGTCTTCAGCCGGTCCAGCGCCTCGGTGGCGACCGAGACGGCGGTGTCGAAGCCGAAGGTGACGTCGGTGGAGGCGATGTCGTTGTCGATGGTCTTCGGGACCCCGACCACCGGCAGTCCGGCGTCGCTCATCAGCTTGGCGGCCTTGAGGGTGCCCTCGCCGCCGATCGGGATCACCGCGTCGATGCCGAGGTCCGCGCACAGTCGCTTGGCGCGCTCGACGCCGTCGCGCAGGTGGCTGGGCTGGACCCGGGACGAGCCGAGGATCGTGCCGCCCTGGGCCAGGATGCCGCTCACCGAGTCGAGGGTGAGCGGCCGGTGGACGCCCTCCAGGAGACCGCGCCAGCCGTCCTGGAAACCGATGATCTCGTCGCCGTGGTCGACCACCCCCCGGTGGACCACGGAACGGATCACCGCGTTCAGGCCGGGGCAGTCACCGCCGCTGGTCAGCACTCCGATACGCATTAGCTTTGCAACTCCCGAGCAGAACCGAGGAACGGCCGGACTACAGGCTGGGACGACGAGCCGTCACCGTAGCGGGGCGCTCCCACGCCGGAGTGGCGGGGAGGTGGCCGCGGGGTGAAGGACCGGCCGATCCGGACAGAACGCCCGAAAACGGCCGCGAAGTCGAGCATACGGCCCCTGGTCCGGCCGGGCAGGAGCCGACGCGGGAGCGGCGCCGTCGGCGCCCCCGCGCGGAAGTGCAGCCTGCTGCCGAGGAGGGTGTGCAGTAGGCAGCCCCATTGTGGTACGTCCGGGGCCGCCCCTGAACCGGGTGACCGCATCGCGGGCACCCGGGCTCCGGGGCGGGCGGACGTACTACGCGGGGCGCGTCGTGGCGGCGATGCGCTCGGCGCGCAGCGCGTCGTACCAGGTGGTGTCGGCCGGCGGCAGGGCGTTGACGTCCAGCGCCAGCTTGATCAGCATGTCGGCCACGGCGGGGTTGCGGGCCAGCACCGGGCCGTGCAGGTAGGTGCCGAACACGGTGTCCCGCCAGGCGCCCTCGGTGCCGTCGCCGGTGCCGTTGCCCCGGCCGGCGACCACGGTGGCCAGCGGCTGGACGCCCTGGCCGAGGTGGGTGACGCCCTGGTGGTTCTCGAAGCCGGTCAGCTGCGGCAGGCCGAGGCGCGGGTCGACGTCGGCGAGGACGTCGCCGACGCAGCGGGCGCCGTCGCCGCGGGTGGTCCAGACGTCGAGCAGGCCGAGGCCCGGCTCGCGCTCGCCGAGGTCGTTGACGAACTCGTGGCCCATGATCTGGAAGCCCGCGCAGACGCCGAAGATGATCGCGCCGTTCTCGGAGGCCCGGATCAGGCCGCTGTCGTTGCGCAGCCGCTCGGCGGCGAGCCGCTGCGGACGGTCCTCGCCGCCGCCGATCAGGTAGATGTCGCCGCTGGTGGGGACGGACTGGTCGGAGCGGACGTCGATCCGGGTCACGTTGAGATGGCGCTGGCGGGCCCGGCGCTCCACGACCAGGGCGTTGCCGCGGTCGCCGTAGGTGCTGAGCAGGTCCGGGTAGACCCAGACCACGCGCAGGCTGCTCTCACTCATCCTCGAAGGCCTTCCGTCACGATCAGATGGGGCTGCAGGCGCGGCATCAGCCGGCCACGACCTTCCGCAGCTGCTGGAAGGCGGTGTAGTTGGCGATGGCCTCGATCCGGCCGGGCGGGGCCATCCGGACGGCCTGCTCCAGCGTGTCCACCACGTGGAACTGCAGTCCGGCGACCTCCAGGCGGACGGCCAGGTCCAGCTTGCGCTGCCCCATCACGAACACCGGGTGCCCGGCGAGGCGCTCGTAGTCGACGTCCCACAGCCAGGAGGTGTCCGTGCCGTCGGCGTCGAGCGCGTTGACGGAGAGGATCACCGGCGCGGGCGGGCCGTCGATCAGCGAGAAGGTCTCCAGCCAGCCGGCCGGGTTCTTGGCCAGCAGCAGCCGGATGTCCCGGCCCTGGTACTGGACCACGTCGTAGCGGCCGGCGACGGCCGAGACCGAGCGCATCCGCTCCAGCGCGACCTGCGGGGAGACGCCGAACACGGCGGCGACGGCGGCCGAGCTGGTGGCGTTGGCCAGGTTGGCCCGGCCGGGCAGCTGGAGCTGGATCGGCCAGGCGCCGCGCTGCGGGTCGATCACGTGGGTGCCCTGGAGCGCCCAGTGCGGGTTGGGGCGCCGGAAGCCGCACTCCTGGCAGAACCAGTCGTCGCCGGGGCGCTGCATCACACCGCCGCAGGCGGGGCAGGACCAGGCGTCCTCCTTCCAGGCCTGCCCGGCGGCCACCCAGACCACCTTCTTGCAGGAGGAGGCGGCCCAGGTCACCAGCGGGTCGTCGGCGTTGGCGATGACCACGGCCTCGGTGTCCTGAAGGCCCTCGCGCCACTTCTCGGCCATCATCCGGGTCTCGGCGGCGCGGTCGAGCTGGTCGCGGGAGAGGTTGAGCAGGGCGATCGCCTTGGGGCGGGTGTCGCGGGCGACGCCCGCCAGGTACTTCTCGTCGACCTCGATCACGCCGAAGCGGGCGTCCGAGCCGCCGGCCAGGGCGGAGGTGATGCCGGCCGGCATGTTGGCGCCCAGGGCGTTGGAGACCACCGGGCCGGCGGCGCGCAGCGCCTCGGCGATCAGGCGGGTCGTGGTGGTCTTGCCGTTGGTGGCGCTGACCAGGACGACGTCGAGGTGGTCGGCGAGGGTGGCGAGCAGGTCGGGGTCGAGCCTCAGGGCGACCTTGCCGCCGATCACCGAGCCGCTTCCGCGTCCGGCCTTGCGGGACACGGCGGCAGCGACCCGACCGGCCGTGACCGCGATCTTGGCGCGGGCCGGCAGCGAGGCGTCGCGTGCGCCTGTGGGCTCCGATTCGGTGCCTGCCATGCTCAGTGGTTCCTCCTTGCTGCGGCACCACCCGGGTCCGGATTAACGGGCCGTCGGGCGGCGGGGACGGGGCCAGCCTACCGACTCCGCCGCCCGGCTCGACGATCCGGACCCCAGGCAGCCTGCTGCGACGCGGCCGGAGGCGCCGCCTCGGGCGCCCTGACGGATCGTCGGGGAAGACGGTGTACGGAGGGGGCCTTCGTCGCTTGGGACGCTCTCCGGGCTCTCGGGGTTCCCGGGTGAGGATGTGGTGAAGAAAAGATCAGCGGCCCGGACGGACGCAGGAGACCGGCTCGTCCGCGGCCAGCGTGGCGGTGATCACCAGGGTGCCGTCCTCGGCCCGGAAGTCCAGCGGGGCGGCCAGCCGACGCATCGCGGTGATCAGCCCGGTGTTGGAGGCGTGGGTCACCGCGTACACGGTTGTCACACCGGCCGCCCGGGCCGCCGCCGAGAGCTGCCGCAGCAGGGCCGGACCGAGTCCGCGCCGCTGCCAGGCGTCCTCGACCAGCACCGCCAGCTCCGCCTCGTCGTCGTCCCACATCAGGTGCCCGAGGGCGACGATCCGCCCGTCGGCGGCCGTCGCGGCGAGGCTGTGGCCGTGCCGGGCGTCCAGCAGGTGGTCCAGGTAGCGGCCGGCGTCGCGGACCGGCCCGTGGTAGCGCAGCCGCAGCGAGGCGGGGGAGCAGCGGAGGTGCATCGCCAGGGCCGCGGCCCGGTCGGCCGGTCCGGCGGGGCGCAGCGTCAGTGCCGTCCCGTCCGCCAGCGTCAGGCGGGACGGCGCCGCCCGGTCCGGCTCCGTCACGGCTCGCGGCCGGTCGACCGGGGGGTGCGGACGGGCGGGCCGCAACGGGCCCCCGGCGAGCGCGGGCAGCCGGTTGGCCTGGCCCTCGGGCGCCGCGCACCTGCGGTCGGACCTGCGGAAAGGCCGGTGCCAGAGCCGTTCGGGGCGAGTGCGTGATGCCGTCATGCCGCCGACGCTACCGACGCCGCGCTTCCGGCCGGTTACGTGATCGTGAACGCAGGAATGACCTGGGCGGTTCCGGAGCGTGACGAGCGTGGCCATGTTCCGGGGGCTCGACGGGGCTCGACCGGGCTCGATCGGACTCGACCGGGCTCGGACACCAGGGTGGCCGACGGGCCTGGGGTGCTCGCCCGGCCCCGATCGGGCTGTTGACCTGAACACGCTCACGGATGGCGCAGAATCCGGGAACGGACGAGCCCCTTCGGATAGGGATGGCTCGGCTTTCCGCCGATCCCACCTCCCCCGAAGGGGCCCACATGTCCTTCCCCTCGTCCCTCCTGAAGAAGTCCGCCCTCGTGCGGCGGTCCGTACTGGGCGCGGTGTGCTGCGCACTGCTGCTGGCCGCGCCGATCGCCCTCGCCCAGCCGGCGGCCGCCGCGGACGGGCCCAAGACCCCGCAGGAGGCCGCCGCCTGCAAGGCTGTCGTCTCCACGCTGCTCGGCGGCTTCGGGTCGATGCTCGCGAACTCGGCGTGCGTCGTCCAGCCGAGCGACAGCTGAGCGACAACTGAGCGGCGGCCGGGCGACGGCCGAGCGACCCGGCGGGCCGGGGCCACCCGAGGGACCGCCTCAGGCCCCGGCCACCGATGCCACCTGGGCGGCCATATCTCACGGCTGCGGTTGAGCGGTCAGGGGTGGGACGGGTCGTCGGGGAGGGTGAGGGTGGCGAGGGCGCCGCCGTCGGGGTGGTTGGTGAAGGTGAGGTCGGCGCCGATGACCCGGGCGTGGCCGGTGGCGATGGTGAGGCCGAGTCCGTGGCCGCGTCCGCGTTCGGGGGCGTTGGTGCGGAAGCGCTGGGGGCCGCGGGCGAGGAGGTCGTCGGGGTAGCCGGGGCCGTGGTCGCGGACGGTGATCCGGTGGCCGTCGACGTGCAGCCGGATCGGCGCGGTGCCGTGCCGGTGGGCGTTGAGCAGCAGGTTGCCGAGGATGCGGTCGAGGCGGCGCAGGTCGGTGCGGACCTGGCGGTCGGCGGCCGCGTCCACGTCCACGTCGACCTCCAGGCCGGTGAGCGTGACGGTGCGGCGCACCGCGCGCTCCAGCGGGACGGGGGCGAAGTCCGGGATCTCGGCGTCGGCGTCGAGGCGGGAGACCTCCAGCAGGTCCTCGACCAGCGAGCGCAGGGCCTGCACCCGGTTCTGGACGAGTTGGGTGGGGCGGCCGGGCGGGAGCAGTTCGGCCGCGGTGACCAGGCCGGTGAGCGGGGTGCGCAGTTCGTGGGCGACGTCCGCCGTGAAGCGCTGCTCGTCCTCCAGCCGCTGGTGCAGGGTGCGGGACATCAGGTCGACGGCGGCGGCGAGGTCGGCGACCTCGTCCTTCCCGTCGACGAGCTCGCCGATCCGGGTGTCCGTCCGGCCGGCGGCGATGCCCCGGGCGGCCGTCGCCGCGGTGCGCAGTCGGCGGCTGATCCGGTCGGCGACGAGCACGCCGGCCAGGACCGTGGTGAAGACCGCGGCGACGACGGTGATCAGGATGATCCGGTCGAGGTCGGCGATCGCCTGCCGGTCCTGGGTGAAGTCCACCCGGACGGAGAGCACCCCGGTCTGGACCGGTCGGGCCGCCCACATCGACTCGCCCTGCGGACCGCCGGCGAGCAGCGAGCCCTCACGGCCGTCGGCCGCGAGCGTCCGCAGCCCCTCGGGCAACGCCGGGTCGTCCAGGGCGAACCGGTCGGTGACCTCGCCGCGCTTGTAGGTGTCCACGGCGGAGCCGAGCGCGGCGAGCGCGGCGGCGCGGGCCTGGTCCACGTGCTGACGGATCATCGCCTGGTGGACCAGCAGGCCGACGGCCACCGCCACCAGGACGGCGATGGCGGCGACGGCGGTGGCGATCTGACGGCGCAGGGTCATGCCGGACGCCGCAGCTTGTAGCCGAACCCGCGGACGGTCTCGATCCGGCCGGAGCCGATCTTGGCGCGCAGCCGCTGCACGTGGACGTCCACCACCCGGGTGTCGGCGCCCCAGTCGTAGTCCCAGACGCGTTCCAGCAGGGTGGAGCGCTCCAGCACGATGCCGGGCGCGGCGGTGAACTCCAGCAGCAGCCGCAGCTCGGTGGGGGTGAGCGGGACGAGGTGGCCGTCGACGCGCACCTCCATGCTGTCGGTGTCCACCTGCATGCCGTCGAAGCTGCGCAGCGCGGAGGAAGGGGCGTCCGCAGGCACGGCGGCGGTGGGAACGGCGGCGGCAGGGGCGGTGACGGGAGCGGCGGGGTCCACCGGCTCCTCGGGCAGCGCGGGTTCGGCCGGGACCACCCGCACCCGGCGCAGCACGGTGCGGATCCGGGCGACCAGCACGGCGCTCTCGAAGGGCTTGACGACGTAGTCGTCCGCCCCGGCCTCCAGACCGGACACCACGTCGACCGGGTCGGTGCGCGCCGACATCATCAGGATCGGCAGCTGGCTCTCCTCCCGGATCCGGCGGCAGAGGCCGACCCCGTCGAGGAGCGGCAGCATGACGTCCAGCAGGAGGAGGTCGGGGCGCACGGCGTGGAAGGCCTCCAGGCCCTCCAGGCCGTCGGCGGCCGTGGTGACCGGGAAGCCGTAGCGCTCCAGGGCCATCCGGGTGGCCTCCCGGATCACCTCGTCGTCCTCGACGAGCAGGATGTGCGGGTGGGCGGGCGCGGCTGCGGGGGTCATGGCTTCGCTTCCGAGGGAGCCGAGGGCGGGCGGACGGGGACCGGGACGGCCGTCTTCGGGGAGGAGACGCCCGCGCCGGCGCCGGCTTCGGGCAGGGAGGGCTGCGGCTGGGCGGATGGGCGGCCGCTGCGCTGGGCGACGGCGGGGCCGGCGGAGGGCGTGCTGGTGGGCGTCTGTGCGGCGCCGTTCGTGGCTCCGCCGGCCGGGCCGGCGATCGGGCCGGAGATCGGGCCGGTGTCCTCGACCTTCCGCTCCAGCAGGCCGAGCCGGACGCCGTCCCACTGGTAGTGGCTGCTGGTCCGGACGAACGCGCCGGTCGGCTCGTAGAGCCACAGGTCGGATCCCACGGTCGCGGCGCTGAACCCCTTCAGCACCTCGACCTGGAGGATGGGCAGCAGCCGGTCGTCGGCCAGCAGGTAGACGTGCAGGACCACGGGCCCGGGGGTGGCGACGGCGACGACCAGTTCCTCCCGCCCGTCGCCGGTGAGGTCACGGAACTCGGGGCTGCGGACGTCGCAGGCGGGGCAGGAGTCCAGGGCGCGCCGCTCCTCCGGGCCCACCGTGGAGTCCTTGGCGAGGACGGTGCGGACGTCGACCGTCTTGATGTCGTGCCCGGGGACGGTCACGTCCGGGACGGGTTGCGGCGCGGCCTGGGTGGCGGCCCCGGCGCCGGTGGCGGGAGGGCGCGGCGGCGGGGAGGCCGCCAGGTCGGGCCAGAGCGGCTGGGCCACCAGCGGCGGCGCCACCGGCTGGGTGGCGCCGTGGTCCTGGAGCCCGCCGGGGGTGGCGCGGCCGAGGGCCAGGGCCGCGAGCGTCACGAGGACGGCCAGGGCGGCGAGGGCCGCCACCGGCACGGCGACGGGCCGGCGGCGGGGTGGGGATGCTGCTGCCACGGTCGGTGCTCGTCCTCCTGGTCTGCGGCGATGCGCCGGTTCGTCCCCGCACCGGCCTCGGTGGTAGGTCGCGTGGACGGCGGTCGGTGGTTCCCGTCCCGCCGTCCCGGCCGCCGCGCCTGTTCGACAGTCGAAACGACCCGACGGCCGGGACGACCGGGACGGCGCGGCGGCTTCAGCCGGTCGCGCCGCCCGGACCGGCCAGGTCCGCCAGGACGATGATGTTGTCCGTCCAGTGCCCGTCCGAGCCGATCCTCCCGCCGCAGGTGATGAGCCTGAGAGCGGGTTCGGGAGTGTCACCGTAGACCGTTTCGGTCGGGAAGCGGTCCTTGGCGGCCTGGAGCAGTGAGCGGACCTTGAAGTCCACGGTGCTGCCGTCCGCGCGCCGCACCTGGATCAGGTCGCCCGGCCGCAGCTTCGGCACGCCGTGGAAGACCGCCGGGCCGTGCGCGGTGTCGTAGTGCCCGATGAGGACGGCGGGGCCGGCCTCCCCGGGCGTCGGCCCGTTGCGGTACCAGCCGACCTCGTCGGCCCGGTCGGCGGCCGGCACTTCGACCGTCCCGTCGGGATTCAGCCCGAGGCCGGTCACCGGGGCGTCCACCCCGGCGGCCGGGACCAGCAGCCGGGTCGGCGCCGAAGCGGCGAAGGGCTTCGGCGCGCCGGCCGGGCTCCCGGCGGTCCTGGCCGTCCCCGTGGTCCCCGCGGTTCCGGGGCCTCCCGAGGGCGCGGCCGCCGGGTTGTCGGTACTGCCGTGCACCGAGGGCTCGACCCGCACCACCGGGGTGTGCTGGCCGGACAACGCCACGGTGGTGCCCAGCACCAGGCAGACGAGGCCCGCCGCACCGAACGCCGTCCGGCGCAGTGTGCCCGGGCCGGGGGAGGCCTTGCGGCGCCGCCGGTTGCGGCCACCGCGCGGGAGGCCGTGGCGGGCCGGCCCGTCGGCGGCGGGCGTCCTGTCGGGCTGCCCGCCGCCCGCCGGGGCCCCGGTACCCACCGGGCCCCCGGCGCCGCCTCCCCGCCCGGTCAAGGGCGGGGGAACGGCGCCGGGGTGCCCGGCGGACTCGGGGCCGGTGTCAGCCGCGCGCACCGGAGCGGCGGCGCAGCATCGCGAAGCCCAGCGCACCGGCGCCGACGGCCGCGACGGCCCCGCCACCGGCCAGCATCAGGCCGTTGCTGTCGGTCTCGCCGGATCCGTCGCCGGCCTGGGCCGCGCCCTTGGGCACCTCGCGGACCTGGGCCTTGCCGTCACTGGAGACCCCGGCGCCACCGGCGGCCGGCTGCACGGCGGGCCCGGTACCGGCGGAGGGCGTCGCCGTGGGGGTGGCACCCGCGACCGAGGGGGCGCCCGGGGCGGCCGGGGCGGGCTTGGCCGGGCTGGGCGTCGAGGTGGGGGTGGCCGACACGCCGGCACCCGCAGCAGGCGCGGCGGACGGGGTCCCGTCGGCGAAGGCCTGTCCGCCGGTGACGACGGTCAGCAGCGCGCCCCCGGTCAGGGCGCAGACGGCCAGCACGCGGCGGGCGGGGGAGCGGTGGGTACGGCTCCTGCTCATACGGTGTTCTCCTTCGTCATGGACGCCTCCCGGCCGGGGCGGCCGGTGCGTCGTCCATGACGGTAGGAGGCCCGTGTCGCGGTCCCCGGCCGGTCGTGTCACGGCCGCCCATCGGCTGCGTAACGAACCCCGGGGGCCCGTTGCGGCCGGGGTGGTGGCGGCGGTGCCCGTGCGGTGGGAGGCCGTCCGGTTGACGCCCCGTCGGGTCCTAGGGCGTGTTTCATCATTCACGCCGGGCGCGCGACGCCGGGCATCCCGCCTGGACGCACCGGCGAAACGTCCAAGTACACCCAGTACGAGGACGCTTCGCCGGCACGCCCAGCCGGGCGCCCAACGCCGCGCGCTGATCCGACGCGAATGATGAAACACGCCCTGGGGGTAACCCCCCTCCCGGTCCGGGGGGCCGCTCCATGGCCCGGGGTCGCGGGCCCGGACACACTGGCAGCGGTTCGAACAGCGTGGTGGTAGGCCCCCGTTCCGGGGTGATGGGCGCCGTGAGCAGAGCGCCGGCCGACCGCGCGACGCCGCACCGCGCACGTGATGCCGTCCCACCTCCAGCCGATCGGGGTCCACCGATGACCAGTACCGCCGCCCACGCCGCGACCGCCCCCGCCCCCGACCCGACGAGCAGGAGGGGAGGGCGCTTCCGCTGGACCGTCGTCCTGCTGACCTCGCTCGCGATCGTCGGGTACGCCGTGGGGACGTACGCCCAGGCCGACCTGCCCATCGCCGCGTCGAAGGGCGGCCTGCCCGCCACCTACGCCGAGCGCCCGATGGCCGTCCAAGTCACCTTCTACGTCCACATCGTGACGGCCGCGCTCGCGCTGCTGGTCGGTCCGTTCCAGTTCTCCACCGCGCTGCGCCGGCGGTCCCCCGCCGTCCACCGCTGGACGGGCCGTATCTACGTCTTCGGGGTCGCGGTGGGATCCCTGGCCGCGTTCGTCATGGCGTTCTTCAACTCGGTGGCCTTCAACGGCTTCTTCGGCTTCGGCGGCCTCGCCCTGCTCTGGGCCTGGACCACCTGGCGCGGCTACCGCGCCGTCCGTGACCGCGACCTGCCGAGCCACCGCGCCTGGATGATCCGCAGCTTCGCCCTCACCTATGCCGCCGTCACCCTCCGGTCCTGGCTCGGCGTCCTCATCCTCCTCCAGACGCTCACCGCCCAGGGGCACGTCGACGGCCAGCGCTTCTTCGACAACGCCTACGCCGCCGTCCCGTTCCTCTGCTGGCTGCCCAACCTGATAGTCGCCGAATTCCTCATCCGCCGTCGGGGCCTGCCCGCCTACCGTCTCACTCCGGCCGGCCCGCAGTCCTGAGCCGGAGGCGGCGGGAAGGCTCGCGGGAGGGTCGTCAAACCCCCTCCTGCGTGGCGGAGTTGCGGAACCCGCAGCGTCGCCGCCGCAGTCAGCCGATGCGGGTGGGGGTGTCGAGGAGGGGGTGGCCGGTGGTGGTGAGGAGGGTGGTGAGGTCGGTGGGGGTGAGGGTGTGGGGCGCGCGGAGGTAGAGCTCGTCGACGGTGGTGCCGGGGAGGGGGTGGGGCTGGCGGGAGAGGATGGCGACGTGCTGGTCGGCCAGGGCGGTGTGGACGCGGGCCAGGCCGTCGGGGGTGCTGCGGGCGGCGGTGCGGACGCGCCACAGGGTGGTCGGGGGCGCGGGGGAGTGGGGGTGGTGGCGCTGGGACCACCAGGTGTGGAAGAGGGCGGTGGCGAGGAGGGCGAGGGCGGCGGCGGCGAGGACCACCGGGCCGTCGGGGCCGCGGACGACGATCTTGGCGACCAGGTCGGCCGCGGTGACCGAGACGAAGACGGCGGCGAGTTCGACGCTGTCGCGGCGCCAGCGGTGGGTGCTGGCGCCGCGTCGTCGGGCCCGGGGGAGGGTGGGCGTCGGCTGCGTGGTCGGGTGCTCCGTGTGCTCCGTCTGCTCCATGACAGCACCCTGCCCGACGGGTGTTTCCTGTCCACGAACCCGCCGTGACCTGGTGGTTAAGGTCGCCGGGCCCGCGTTACGGTTGCAGGTCCGCGGCCGCCGCCTTGACCTCGGCGAGCAGGAGCTCCAGGTCGGCCTCGGTGGTGGCGGCGTTGAGCAGGCAGGCCCGGAGCATCTCGCGGTCGCCGAGACGGGCTCCGGTGACGAAGACCCGGCCGCGCCGCTGGACGGCGGCGGGGAGTTCGCGGTTGAGGGCGTCGACGGCGGCCTCGTCGCGCCCGGGGGTGCGGTGGCGGAAGGCGACGATGGAGGTCTGCACCTCGGCCAGCAGCTCCAACTCCCTGTCGGCCTCGATCAGTTCGCCGAGGCGGCGGGCGAGGGCGGTGCAGCGGGCGATGTCCCGGGCGATGCCGTCGCGGCCCTTGTGGGCGATGGTGGCCCAGACCTTGAGCGCGCGGAACGGGCGGGTCTGCTCGGTGCCGTACTCGGAGAACCAGCCGAGTGCGCCGGCCGCCTCGTCGCGCAGGTAGGAGGGGACGAGGCTGAAGGTGGCGCGCAGTTCCTCGGTGTCGCGCACCAGCGCGCAGCCGCAGTCGACGGGCACGCCCAGCCACTTGTGCGGGTCGAGGGCGAGGGAGTCGGCGCGCTCCAGGCCGGCGTAGCGGTGGGCGATGGCCGGGTCGAGCCTGCCGAAGGCCCCGTACGCGCCGTCGACGTGCAGCCACAGGCGCTGTTCGGCGCAGAGGTCGGCGATCGGGCCGAAGTCGTCGACGGCGCCGGTGCCGACGGTGCCGGCCGAGGCGACGACCAGGAAGGGCAGCAGTCCGGCGGCCCGGTCGCGTTCGACGGCGGCCCGCAGTTCGGCGGGGTCGAGGCGGCCGTCCGGCCCGGTGGCGACGGTGCGCAGGTGCCGGCTGCCGAGGCCGAGGAGTTCGGCGGCCTTGCGGACGCAGGAGTGGGTCTCGCCGGTGACGTAGCCGACCAGTGGCGGCAGGCCGGCCAGGCCGTCCTCGCGGACGTCCCAGCCGGCCCGGCGGGCGGCGCGGTTGCGGGCGGCGGCCAGGCACACGATGGTCGCCATCGAGGTGCCGGAGGTGAGCAGGCCGCCGCCGGCCGGGTGCGGGAAGCCGACGAGTTCGGCGATCCAGCGGACCACGGCGCGTTCCAGGTGGACGTCGGCGTGGTCGCCGCCGGCCGAGCTGGGGTTCATGGCGGAGGCGGCGAGGGTGGCGAGGACTCCGGCGGGGGCGGGGGCGGAGTTGACCCAGCCGAAGAAGCGGGGGTGGCCGTTGCCCATCGGGTGGGGGAGGACGTCCTGCCCGATGGCGGTGAGGAGGTCGGCGAGCGGGCGGCCGTCGGCGGGCAGCGGGGCGTCGAGCAGGGCCCGGCGGGCGGTGTCGTCCATCGGCTGCCAGACCGGGCGCCCGGGCAGTTCGGCGAGGTAGTCGGAGACGAGGTCGGCGGCGGTGTGCGCGGCGGCGCGGAAGTCCTCGGTGGTCATGATGGCGGCTCTCCAGGGGCGGGGGAGGCGCGGCGTCCTCGGCGCACCCTGATCGTTCGGTCCGGTGGACCGGTCGGCCGATCCTACGGAAGGGGCCCGCGCCGTGCGGCGCGGGCCCTCCAGGTGAGACGGGGTGGTCGGTCCCGGTGGGACGGCGGGGTCAGTCCAGCGAGCCGGACAGGCCGCTGGCGGAGCGGCAGTAGCCCTGCATCTCCTTGTTGGTGATCTTGGCGCAGAGCCGGCCGGCCGCGCCGTCGTCCGTGTAGTTCACCGTGTAGTAGCTGACCAGGCCCTCGGCGCAGGCCTTGCGCTGCCAGCCGTCGGCGGCGGTGCCGCACTGCTGGGCGGCCCAGTCCTCGCGGTCGAGGTTGTACTTCATCGTCCGCGAGCCGACGCCGCGGCTGCAGTCGGTCGCCCCGCCGCTGGCCTTGCCGCTGAGGCACCACTTGAGGGCGTCGGCGTAGACCTCGGGGTGGTTCGGGTAGTCGTGCGAGGAGAGGTAGAAGGTCGGGGCGTAGAAGAAGCACGCGGACTGGAACAGGGCCGGCTGGTCCTTGCACGGGTACAGCGGGTCCTGGGCGAGCTTGTCGGCGGGCAGGTTCGCCTTGGCCTTCTCGTCCTCCTCGTCCGGGCCGAAGAGCTGCATGAACAGCCCTTCGGAACAGCGGATCTTGTTCTGGTCGGTGGGGAACTTGTTGCACAGCTCGCGCGCCTTGGGGACGTCCTGCTTGGCGACGAACATGGTGCCGTGGCCGACGCCGTGGATGCACGGGCCGGTGTTCTTGGGCGCGCAGAGCTTGAGCAGGTCCACCTCGGGCTGGGCGGAGGCGTTGAGCATCTCCTCGACCGCGCCGTGCAGGTAGCCGGCCGCGCAGGTCTCGTGCGGGAAGGAGATGACCTTCTGGAAGTCGGCGTTGAAGCGCTTGACCGCCGAGTGGCCGAGCTCGTGCGCGATCGGGTGGCAGAAGCGCACGGTGTACGGCTTCTCCTTGGTGATCTTGTCGAGGTCGGCGAGCGCGACGCCGGGGTCGGTGGCGTCCATCTCGGCCATCAGCTTGTTGCGCAGCGTCGAGCGGGTCCACACCGCCGGGTCGCCGGTCGGGGTGGCGCTCGCGGCCGCCGGCGCGACACCGGGTGCGGCGGCGCCGGTGCCCGCGGTGGCGGCCGGGGCCGTCGCCGCGACGCCGGGCGCGGGCGACCAGTCGGTGACGGCCACCGACCCGAGGCCCAGGACGCCCAGGAGCAGGGCGGTGAGAATCGCGAATACCCGCGGTTGCATGAGGTGATCCCCCGGCGGATCGAGGTGGACGGTTCGCTCCCATCCTGACGGCACGCCGGCAGGAGTCCGCGTTTTCGCCCGCCATTCGGGAGGTGTCGGCGACGCTACCGCACCGTCCGACGCCTGGGCGCGGCGGGTTGGTTCCGGATGATCACCCGGGATCCGTCACCCGGATCAATCACCCGAACGGCGCAGCGGCCTGCCGTCGCAGCCGCCGCGCCGCCCGGGGTGGCGGCCGTCAGATGTCCAGCGTCACCTGGTAGTCCGTCAGCCAGGTGTGCAGTTCGAGCGCGAGGTCGACGGCCAGCCGGACGGACTGCGGGTCGGTGTCCGGGTCGAGCGCGTCGGCGAGGCGCCGCCGGTCGAGCAGGGCGAGCGCCGGGGACTTCTGCTCGGCGGTGAGCCGGGCGAGCTCGGCCCGCAGCAGCGCCGGGTAGTGCGGGTCCTCGGTGACCGGGTACGGGCTCTTCACCCGGTCGGCGACGGCGTCCGGCAGCACGTCCCGGACGGCGGCGCGCAGCAGGCTCTTCTCCCGGCCGTCGAAGTGCTTCATCGCCCACGGCGTGTTGAAGACGTACTGGACCAGCCGGTGGTCGCAGAACGGCACCCGCACCTCCAGGCCGTTGGCCATGCTCATCCGGTCCTTGCGGTCGAGCAGGATGCAGACGAAGCGGGTCAGGTGGAGGTACGAGATCTCGCGCATCCGCCGTTCCAGCGGATCGGCGTCCGGCAGGTGCGGGACTTCGGCGAGTGCCTCGCGGTAGCGGGCCTTCCGGTAGCCGACCAGGTCGAGTTCGGCGAGCAGGCCGGCGTCGAGCAGGTGTTCGCGCGGGCCGGCGCCCTGGCCGCCGAGGCCGGTCAGCGAGACCGCCCAGGGGAAGTCGTCGGCGGCGACGGCCTTCGGGTCGTGGAACCAGCGGTAGCCGCCGAACAGCTCGTCCGCGGACTCGCCCGACAGGGCGACGGTGGACTGGCGGCGCACGCCCTGGAAGAGCAGCAGCAGCGAGATGTCCATGTCGCCGAAGCCGCCGGGCAGGTCGCGGGCGCGCAGGACGGCGTCCCGCTGGGCGAGGTCGGTGAGCGCGGCGGCGTCCAGCTCGATCACGTTGTGGTCGGCGCCGACGTGCTCGGCCAGCATCCGGGCGTACGGGCCGTCCAGGGTCGGCCGGACCTCGCTGGCGTGGAAGTTCTCGCTCTGGCCGGCGAAGTCGACGGCGAAGGAGCGCACCGGGCCGGCGCCCTCGGCCCGCAGGACCCGGGCGGCGAGGGCGGTGACGGCGCTGGAGTCCAGGCCGCCGGAGAGCAGCGAGCAGAGCGGGACGTCCGAATCGAGCTGGCGGTGGACGATGTCGTCCAGCAGGGCCCGGACGGTGGCGACGGTGGCCTCCAGGGTGTCGGTGTGCTCGCGCGCCTCCAGCGCCCAGTAGCGGCGCACCGACACGCCCTCGCGGCGGACCCGGACGACGTGCCCGGGCCGGACCTCGACGATGCCCCGGTAGGGGGTGATGCCCGGGGTGCGGGTGAAGGCGAGCAGTTCGCGCAGCCCGTCCAGGTCGACCACCGGGTGGACCGAGGGGTGGGCCAGGATGGCCTTCACCTCGGAGCCGAAGACCACGCCGTCGGGGGTCGGGTGGTAGTGCAGCGGCTTGACGCCCATCCGGTCGCGGACCAGCAGCAGTTCCTCGCTGCGGGCGTCCCAGATCGCGAAGGCGAACATCCCGTTGAGGCGTTCGGCCAGGCCCTCGCCCCACTCCAGGTAGGCGTGCAGCACGACCTCGGTGTCGCTGCGGGTGCGGAAGCGGTGTCCGGCCGCCTTCAGTTCGGCGCGCAGCTCGCGGTGGTTGTAGACCTCGCCGCTGTAGGTGAGCGCGGCCAGCAGCCGGCCGTCGTGCTCGACGGTCATCGGCTGGACGCCGCCCTCCAGGTCGATCACCGCGAGGCGGCGGTGGCCGAGGCCGGCATGTCGCTCCAGGTGGACGCCGCCGGCGTCCGGGCCGCGGCAGATCTGGGTGGCCGTCATGGCGTCGAGGACGGCCCGTTCGGCGGTGAGGTCACGGTTGAAGGCGACCCATCCGGTGATCCCGCACATCAGCAAGCCTCCGGTTCTTCCGCTACGTATGCGGAAAATGACGCTACGTGTCGGAGGGGTGTGGCTACAAGGGCGCGTCGGGAAGGGGTCGGGAGGGGCTTGGGATGACCATGTGACTGGTTGTTTGAGCTGAAAGTCGTAAAGTCTGCCCGAATTCGGGCAAGATTCTTGGACCCGGCGGGCGGCGCGGCCTAGGCTCCTCACTCGTGCCGAGCTCACCCCACCCTCACGACGACCTCCTCGCCCACCTCACCCGGACCAGCCCGCTCGGGCCCCGGGAGGCGGCGCGGGTCGTGGCGGAGGTGCTGGCGTACTTCTCCGAGAGCACCGAGGAGTACGTCCGCCGCCGCCACGGCGAGCTCCAGGCACGCGGACTGACCAACGAACGGATCTTCACCCGGCTCGCCGAGGAACTCCCCGCCCGCCGGGTCGCGGCACCCGAGCTCTCGGCCCGCCAGCTGCGCCGGATCGTCTACGGCTGAGCGCTGCCGGGGCGGGGCACTGGTGGATTCACGGCGCTGGCGCATTCACGGCACTTACGGCACTTGCAGCATTTACGGCATTCACGGCATTCACGGCATTCACGAAGAGGAGACCACGCATGTGCGGAATCGTGGCCTACATCGGCCCCAAGGACGCGACCCCCTTCCTGCTGGAGGGCCTGGCCCGGCTGGAGTACCGCGGCTACGACTCGGCCGGCGTGGCCGTCACCGGCCGCACCGGCGGGCTCAAGGTCCGCAAGGTCAAGGGCCGGGTCGCCGATCTGGCCGCCGCCGTCCCGGCCCGGTTCAAGGGCGGCACCGGCATCGGCCACACCCGCTGGGCGACCCACGGCGTGCCCAGTGACGCCAACGCCCACCCGCACCTGGACGGCGCCGAGCGGATCGCCGTCGTCCACAACGGCATCATCGAGAACGCCGACGAACTGCGCGCCAAGCTCACCGCCGACGGCGTCGTGTTCCGCTCCGAGACCGACAGCGAGGTGCTCTCCCACCTGATCGCCGCGCACGTCGGCGAGGGCGTCGAGCTGGAGGACGCGGTGCGCGCCGCCCTCGGCCGGGTGGTCGGCACCTACGGCATCGCGGTGCTCGACGCCGAGCAGCCGGACCGGATCGTGGCCGCCCGCAACGGCAGCCCGATAGTGCTCGGCCTCGGTGAGAAGGAGATGTTCGTCGCCTCCGACGTGTCCGCCCTCGTCCGCTACACCCGCCAGGTCGTCCACCTGGAGGACGGCGAGCTGGCCACCGTCCGCGCCGACGGCTTCCGCACCTTCACCACCGACGCCCGCACCACCCACCACCAGCCGTCCACCGTGGACTGGGAGATCGACTCCTACGACACCGGCGGCTACGAGCACTTCCTGCTCAAGGAGATCCACGAGCAGCCCGGCTCGGTCGAGCGCACGCTCAGCGGCCGGCTCGACGAGCGCTTCTCCACCGCGCACCTCGGCGGCCTCAACCTGGACGCCCGGGAGCTGCGCGAGATCCGCCGGGTGAAGATCCTCGGCTGCGGATCCGCCTATTACGCCGGCGAGATGGGCGCCCAGCTGATCGAGGAGCTCTCCCGCATCCCCGCGCACAGCGAGCCCGCCTCCGAGTTCCGCTACCGCAACCCGGTGATCGAGGCGGACACGCTCTACATCGCGGTCAGCCAGTCCGGCGAGACCTACGACACGCTGGCCGCCGTCCAGGAGATCAAGCGCAAGGGCGGCCGGGTGCTCGGCGTCGTCAACACCGTGGGCAGCGCCATCGCCCGCGAGTGCGACGGCGGCATCTACCTGCACGCCGGTCCGGAGATCTCGGTCGCCTCCACCAAGGCCTTCACCTCCACCGTGGTCGCCTTCGCGCTGCTCGCCCTGCACTTCGGCCGCATCCACGACCTCTCGCCCGCCGACGGCCGCCGGATCGTCGCGGCCCTGAAGGCGCTGCCGGACCAGATCCGCGAGGTGCTCGCGCAGACCGAGGCCATCGCCGAACTCGCCGCCGAGTACGCCGGATCGGCGGGCATGATGTTCATCGGCCGGGTCCGCGGCTACCCGGTGGCCCGGGAGGGCGCGCAGAAGCTCAAGGAGATCTCCTACGTGCACGCCGAGGCCTACCCGGCGAGCGAGCTGAAGCACGGCCCGCTGGCGCTGATCAGCCCCGAACTGCCCACCGTCGCACTCGTCCCGGACGACGAACTGCTCGACAAGAACCTCACCACCCTCGGTGAGATCAAGGCCCGCTCCGGCCGCGTGATCGCCATCGCGCACCGCCGCCCCGAGGACAAGCTCGCCGACCACTGCGTCCTCGTCCCCAAGAGCGAGCCCGAGCTCGACCCGCTGCTGCTCAACATTCCGCTCCAACTCCTCGCCTACCACGCCTCCGTGGCCCTCGGTCGCGACGTCGACAAGCCGCGCAACCTGGCGAAGAGCGTGACGGTGGAGTAGGGCGCCCCGAAGATGTGACGACCTGGCGGGTGGGACGGCTTTCCTGCTGATCAACAGCTGAGCAGCTCAACAGCTCGGCAGATCAGGAGATCAGGAGATCAGAAGGAAGGCGTCCCACTCCTCGGCGGCGTCGCCGGTGCCCGCCGAGGATGCCTGCGCGGCGGCTCGGGCATGGGTACGGGCATGGGCGTGCAGGGCGAGGGCCGCGCCTGCCGTCCCCTCCAGGAGGCCGGGCGGGTCGCCGGCGCCGAGTGCCGTGTCGAGCCGGCCCGCGACGGTGGCGGCGAGCGCGGGCAGGCAGGCGGTCAGTTCGGCGGAGCCGGAGTCCTCGGCCATCCGCTGGGCGATCCGCAGTAGGCCGCCGGTGCCGTGGCAGAGCCCGGGGCCCTGGAGGTTCCAGCCGGCAGGGTCGCGCAGCGTGTCGGTCAGCGCCGCGACGGCGGTGGTCCGCCAGTCGGAGCGGCTGCGGGCCGCGCCCGCCAGGAAGAGTGCGCGGGCCGCACCGGGGGTTCCGTAGCACCAGGCCGCCCGCGTCGGCTGGTCGGCCGGCAGCCGGCCGGCCTCCTCGTCCTCGACGCGCACGGTCATCGGCCAGGAACCGCCCCTACCGGGCCGACCCCCAGCAGCGTCGGGGCCCGTGGGCGCCGACTCGGTCGGGGCGGGCCTGGCCGGGTCGACCGGGGCGCCCTGATCGACCGGGTCGAGCGGGCCGGGGATCCGCCGGGCGGCGAGCCAGCTCGCCAGCGCTTCGATCGCCTCGTCCTGTCCGGGCACCTGCACACCGCGCAGCCAGGCCAGTGCCAGGAGGGCGAGCGGGCCCGGGACTCCGTGTGCCAGGCCCAGGTTGAGGTGCCCCCGGGGGAACCCGGGATCCGCGCCGGGCAGTCCCGGTCCACCGGCGGTCCACCAGCGCGGCAGCACGCCGCCGGTGGGTTCGGCCAGCGCGACCAGCGCGGTGAGCAGGTCGGCCAGCGCCGGGCCGGCCGGCTCCAGCGCGAGCAGCAGCCGGCCCAGGCCCGCCGCGCCCGAGACGGTGTCGAAGGTGTGGGCGCGCAGGCCCGTGCCGGCGGCCAGATCGGCGCGCAGGTCGGCGACGCGCCCGGCCGCGGCCTGCCGGACCCGGGGCGTCAGCCCGTCGAGCAGCGTGCGGTACTCGCCGGGGCGCCGCGCCATGGTGCGGGCGGCGAAGGCGATCGCGGCGGCGCCGGAGAAGAGTCCGCCGCCCCGCATCGCCCCGGGGGCTTTCACGGCGGCCGCGAGGTGCCCGTGGGCGGCGCGGCGCAGCGCGGCGTCGTCCTCGCGGTCGGCCAGTACGGCGAGCGCGAGCGCGGCGCCGCTGCGGCCGGCCCCGAGCGCGTGCGCCGCTGCGGGCGGCGCGGACGCCGAGGGCGTTGTGGCGTCGGCGGCGGGTTCTTCGAGCGCACCGGGCCTGCTGAGCAACTCGGCCACCGCGCGGATCGGATCCGTCGTGTTCATCGCGCCTCCCGCGGGCTGGAGCGGCGGGCCCGGTGGGCCTCGACGGCGCCTCTGGCCAGTGCGTAGGCCCGGCGTTCGGCCTCGCGGTCGATCCCGATCAGCCGGTTGTGGCCCATGTGCAGCAGCGAGGCCAGCACCGGGTCGGCCGACGACGTCTCCACCCGGCTCGCGTACCGCGCGAGTGCGACGGCCCGCTGCCGCCAGGCGTCGGCCAGCGCGGGGTCGGCGGGCAGCAGGCCGCCCGCCGGGACGGTCGGCCCGTCGGGGCCGATCGCCCGCAACGCGGCGGCACGCTGGGCCCGGAACGCCTGGTGGTGGCGCTCCGACTTCGGATACACCCCCGCCAGCCAGGCCCCGACCGAGGGCACGCCGGGGACGGTCGGTGGTACGGCCTGCCGGCCGGCGGAGAGGCTGGTGGGCAGGTCGGCGGGCAGGTCGGTGCGGCCCTCGGGCCCGCCGTCAGGAACGCGGTCTTCCGCCGACTGCCCCGCCAGCTGCCCCGCCGACTGCCCCGCGCGGCCGGCCAGGAAGGCCTGCGCGGTGCCGGCGAGGTTCACGGCGGCGAGCAGGTCCCGGGAGAGCGAGCGCTCCGTCCGGGCCAGTCGCAGTGCCGCCAGCGCGACCAGGCTGTCGGCCTGGAAGACCCGCTCGGCGTCGGCGAGCACCTCGGCGCCGCCGTAGCGGTCGGTCTCCGGCGCGTAGCCCTCCAGGCGCAGGTCGGCGGCGAGCCCGGCCCGGTGCAGCTCCCGTACCCAGTCGTGCACGGTGGGCAGCAGTTGGGCGGCGAGGATCGGCGGCGCACCGTGGAAACGCAGCCGCAGGTGCGGCGCCGAGTCCTGGTAGCGGACGAAGAACCAGCGGTCCACGTCGGCGGGCAGGGCGTCGAGCAGCCGGGGCAGGTGCTCGACCAGGATCTCCTCCTGGCGTGCCTCGGTGGCCGCCAGTCGGGCGAACAGCCAGGATCCGCCGGGGAGTTCGACGGTCCGGTCGCGTCGGGCGGGCAGTGGGCGGCGTGGTCCGGCCGTCGCCGGCCCGGTCGTGCTGCGGCGCAGCGGGACCACCAGTTCGGCGGTCCGCGCACCATCCGGTCCGCACAGCCAGCCGCCGTCGCCGGCCGGGTTGGGCTCCTCCTGGAGCACGGTGGGCTCGGCGGACCGCGCCTGGCTGTGCAACAGCCGCCGGTGCCACGGGAGGTCGAGGTCCAGGCTGATCCGCTGGTCGCCGCTGATCAGGCGGACGGCGGCCGGCACTCCCCACCGTCGGCGCCAGCGGGCCAGGCCCTCGTCCCACTGCTCGAACGGGGCGGAGGCCGCCGGGACGGGCGCGGTCAGCCGCCAGGTGGCCGGGGCCAGCACCACCCGGCCCCGGCGGACCCGCGGCAGCACGGGCGCGCTGCTCGCCGCCCCCCAGTCCCAGGGTTGCCAGGGCCGTTGCCCGGTCAGCGTCACCTCCTGGAGGAAATGGGCCGCGTTGGGCGCACCGCTGCGCAGGTTGAGCACGTGGTGGGTGGCGACGCGGACCTCCCGGCCGAGACGGCGGGAGTACACCGCGAGCCGGTCGGGGTCGGCCAGCACGACCAGGTCGTCCAGCGGCAGTACGGAGGGGCCGCCCGGGTCGGGGAAGGCGCTGACCACCACCCGGTGGTCGAGCCAGCGCGGGGTCAGGGCGATGTTGGCATGGCGTGCGCGGTACGGGGTGAACTCCAGGTGCGCTTCGAGTGCGCCGTCGTCGCCGGATCCGGTGGGCCCGGTGGGCCCGGCGGGCCCGGCGGACCGCACGGACCCGGCGGCCTCGGCCAGCAGCGCCCCGCCGGCCGCGGCGGGGTCACCCGCCGACCGGCCCGGGTCGGTCCCGGTGTCGGCAGCCGGGTCGGGGTCGCTGCCCGCGCCCGCGAGCAGGGTGGCGAAGCGGCCGAAGCTGGCTCCGGCGCGGTCGCTGCCCGCGACGGGGGAGAGCACGAGCCGGAAGTCCCCGGCGTCCAGCGCCTCCAGGGAGTCCGCTGCGAGTTCGGCGTACAGCTCCAGGGAGGCGGGCGGGGTGTCGGCGGCGCCGCCCGCCTCGTCGCGCGGCGGGGTCAGCCGGGTCAGCAGGTCGTCGTCCAGGAGCACTTCGGGCAGTGTGCCGTCCGGCGCCCGGTCGGCGAGGGCGCCCGCCGCCAGTTCGGCCAGCAGCCGGTCGCGGGCCGCGTCGGCGTCGGTGCGGGCCCGGGCGGGCTGGGGGTTGGCCGTGCCGCGGGGGCCGGCCGGGCGCCGGTAGCCGGCCGGCGGCCCCAGGCCGGTGTCGGGGTCGAGCAGTTCGGCCAGCGGGACGGGGCTGTCCGTGCCGTACCGCTCGACGAACTCCGCGTGGTACGCGCGCAGGTGTTCGGGCGCGGGGGTCTGCGGCGACAGGCGCCAGAGGAGCGCGGCGGTCCGCTCCAGTTCGGTGCGGACCTGGTCCGGCAGGACCACCTCGGCGTCCAGGGCGAGATCCGCGTGGAGCGGGCGGTCGGCCGGGGCGAGCCGGGTCATCCGGGCCCGGAGCTCGCGCAGCAGGTCGGTGGCCTGTCCGCGGGGCAGGGCGGCCGCCTGCGTCAACGCGGTGCGGACGGCCGTCAGTTCGGGGTGCGCCGGGTGGTCGGCGGGGATCCGGTCGAGCACATGGCCGAGCAGGTCGGTGCTGTCCGGCGGAGGTGTCAGGTCGGTGAGCAGGAACCCCTGGCCGACCAGCGAGCGGACCAGGGCCGCGACGGCCTCGGCCGGGGCCGTGGGGAAGTCGGCGGCCAGCGCGGCCAGCAGGTCGGCGTGCCGGACCGGCTCGGCGGCGGTCCGGATCGCGGCCCGGACGACGGCGGTGGCCCGTACGGTCCGTTCGGCGACCGGCTCCGCCTCGGTACTGGCACCGGCGCTGGCACCGGGACCGGCGGCGGGTCGACGTTCGGGCAGGTACGGCAGCACCAGGCGGCCGCCGCGCAGCCGGGCCTGCTGGTCCACGGCCAGTCGCAGGCCGGGCAGCACCGCCGGGTCGGTCCGCAGCCGGTCGAGCAGCGGGAGCAGCCAGCCCAGGTCGGGCCGCAGGGCGCGGCGGTCGGCCCCGCCCCAGCGGACCTTGGCCGCCGCGCCGAAGCGCGCCGGCACCACCGCGGCCATCAGCCCGAACGGCGTCGGCCGGGTGGCCATCCGCAGCCGGTAGCGGCTGACCGCCTCGGCCGCCCGGCGCAGCGCGGCCGGGCGGGGCACGGCGCCTGCGGCGACCTGGTCGAGCAGGTCGGCCAGGGAGGGGCTGGAGAGCTCGATCGCCTCGCGCAGGGCCGGGTCGGCGGCGGCTTCGGCGAGGTGTGCCAGGAGCGCGGTGTCGGCGGACCCCGACGCGGGGTGCGCGGGGTCGGCCGGGACGGCGTGACGGTGCGAGCGCGGCAGCGCGGGTGTCCGCAGCAGGACCGGGCCGGTCGCGGTGAAGAGTCCGTCCTGGGGCGCTCCGTGCGTCTCGACCACTGTGCTCCTCGTGCCTCGGTGCCTCGTGCCACACGCCTCGTGCCGATGCCGCCGCGCGGTTCGCACTCCTGACGGTGGGTCGGGTCGTGTCTACCCCGGCGATCGAAAACTGTCCACCATCGATCGAACTGTTTCGATTTTTGGCTGAGTTAATCCATTCATCCGTGCAGAACCATTGCTGGGTCCATGCAGGAGTGCCTAACGTCCGCTGCAGTCCGCTGCGGTCAACCGTGGCACTGACGAAGGGAGGCCCTCATGGCCGACGACATGCTGGAGCTGTTCGACCTTGACGTGCAGGACCTGGTCTCGACCGAGCTCGGCGAGCAGGAGGAGTCCGCGTTCAGCATCTCCTGTGAGGGGTCCTGCACCCGTCCGTGGTGCATCTAGTCCGGTAGCAGTACCGGCACTACGGGGCGCGGTTGCCCGGACCAGACGGTCCGGGCGACCGCGCCCTCGTGCGTCCGGGCCCCGCCCGGTCTCAGCCCGGCTCAGCCGCCGGCGGCCAGCGGTCCGTGACCCGGCACCGCCCGACCGTCGTCCGCCACCGGTGCGGGCAGCGGCCCCCGGGCCAGCCGCAGCAGCTCCTGCGGGGTCAGTTCGGCCAGCCGGGCGCGGCCCAGTCGCAGCACCTCCGTGGCCGTGTCCAGCAGTTCCGCCGGTGTCGCCGGGCGCTCCGGCAGCCCGGCCGCCCAGTCGCCGCCGGCCAGCCACTCGCCGACGGCGCCGCGCAGCTGCCCCGTGCCCGCCTCCCGGATCGTGAACGAGAGGTGCACCGACAGGCCCTGGTGGCCCGTCGCGGTGTGCGGCGCCCCGCGCGGCACGTACAGCACCTCGCCCGGCCCGAGCACCGAGTTGAGCGCCACCGCGCCGGGTTCGGGGGCCAGCCCCGGGCGCCAGCGCCCGTCGGCGGGAGCCTCGTGGACCGTCCACTCCTTCTTCCCCGCGAGCTGGACGACCAGCACGTCCGCGTCGTCCCGGTGCACGTCCAGCCCGCGCCGGCCGGCACCCGTCGCGAAGCAGAACGCCTCGGTCCGGCGGCCCAGTTCGACCGCGATGTCGGTGGCCAGCGCGCGCACCGGCGCGTGCCACTGGTCCAGCTGCGGCAGCAGCAACGTGGCGCCCTCGGCCAGCAGGGCGGCGATCCGGTCAGGATCGGCGAAGCCCTCCTCCCGGCGCCCGGCGACCACCCGGGCCGTGCAGAACTCCGCAGGCGGGACGACCTCACCCGCCCGGACCATCTCGACGTAGGGCACCCGCAGCAGTCCGCCGCGCAGCGCCTCGTCCAACTCGCCCGGCCGGGGCAGCCCCGCTGGCCAGCCCGCGGTGCGGAACACCTGCGGCCGGCGCTCCTCCAGCGCCTTGGCGAACGTCGCCGCGTCGCCCACCAATTCGGTCAGAACTCGTCCCATCGTCCATCCCTCCGTCCAGCGGCCCACCACCGGTCGACCGTCGCATAACCTACGGATGAACATCTGAGTCCGGTTCAGCGAGAATCCGCCAACCAGCCCGGGATCGGCCAGCTTCGCGCCGCGGGGCGGCCATCGCGATGCGCCGTGGCGGCCCGTCCCGGGCGGACGGGCCGAGGGGTGAAGCGGGCGGGCGGCGCCGACACCGTCCCCCGGTCGGCGCGTCTCGACCCCCCAGGTCGGGCGGTCGGCGGCGGCGGCCGGGGCCCGTTGCCGCGGCGGCCCGCCCGCCCTCCGGCGCGACAGGCGGCGGCGACCAGGCACCGGCCGCCCCGCACCGCCCCGAGGGCGTCGGCGAGCCGTTCCGGGCGTCTGTGACGAGCGTCACACCCCGGGGTCCGGTCGGTCGGCGGCGCTGCCCGGAGGGTCCCGGGCAGCGCCGCCGGTGCGTCACGCGGTGGCCGTCAGCGCAGCTCAGCGCACCCGCAGCGCAGCTCGGCGCGCCCTCAGCGCGCCGTCTGCGGGACGCGCTGTCCCGGGACGGCCGGCCTGGCGGCCTTGCGGCCGGCGGCCGGGGCGGCACCCAGGGCGGTGCCCCGGGTCTCCTCGGCCCACAGCACGCACACCAGCAGGCCGACCACGGTGGTGCCGGCCGCGATGAGCATGGTCGGGCCGGTGCCCAGCCCGGACAGCGACAGCGGCAGCAGGTAGGTGCCGACGGCCGCGCCGATCCGGCTCACCGAGGTCGCCACGCCCACCGCCGTCGCCCGGATCTCGGTGGGGAAGAGCTCGTTGGGGTAGGTCCAGTCGAGGACGTTGGGCCCGCCGCACAGGAAGGCGTACGCGCACAGCGCCGTCAGGGCGATGGCCGCCGGAGCGGTGGGCCACACGCCCAGCAGGGCCAGCGGGACGGCCATCAGGGCGAACGACCAGATGATGACGGGGCGTCGGCCGCGGGTGTCGATCAGGCGCAGCGCCGGGAAGCAGCCGAGCAGGAAGACGAGGCTGATCAGCCCGGTGCCCAGGGTCTCCATCACGGTGCCGCCGGGCATGCCGAAGGAGGAGAGGATCTGCGGGCCGAAGGTGAGCATCGCGAACAGCGGGCCGACCTGGCAGAGGAAGAACAGGCCGCAGAACAGGGTGCGGCGCCGGTAGGGCGGGGTCATCAGCAGGCGCAGCCCGCCGGGGCGGCCGCGCTCGGCCGGGTCGGGCATCAACTCGCGGCCGTCCACCCGTACGCCGAGGTGCTTCTCGACCACGCGCACCGCGTCGCCGACCCGCCCGTGGGCGGCCAGCCAGCGCGGGGACTCCGGCGTACCGCGACGGATCACCAGGAACACCACGCACAGCACCGTGGAACTCGCGAGCATCCACCGCCAACTGCCGGGCCCGGCCAGCTCCAGGAACGCGTAGCCCACCACGTAGGCGAGCACGGAGCCGGCGTACCAGGCGATGATCTGCTGACCGAGCAGCCGCCCGCGCTGCTTGGCGGGCAGCCACTCGGCGAGCAGGGACGTGGCGATGGGGTAGTCGGCGGCCACGGCCATGCCGAGCACGAAGCGCAGCACGGCGATCGCCCACACCGTGTCGACCCAGAAGGAGAGCACCGAGCAGGCGACCATCACGAGCAGGTCGGCGGTGTACATCACCTCCCGGCCGATCCGGTCGGTCAGCACGCCGAAGAGCGCGCCGCCGACGAACATGCCCACCAGCGCGGCGGCGCCGATCAGGCTGACCTCCGCGGTGGACAGGCCGAGCTCGGGTCGCATCCCGATCAGGGCGACGCCGACGATGCTCAGGATGTAGCCGTCGAGCAGCGGCCCACCGGAACAGGCGAGGGCCAGTCTCCGGTGGAAGGCGGTATACGGGGCGTTGTCGATGGTCTGGGACATGTGCTGGGGGTCCTCCGGAGCGTACGGCGGCGGATGGCCCGCTCACCGTGCGCCGGGTAGACGGCAAGAAAAGACGCCGTCCGGCGGACGGCGCCATCACCCGCTCACACCGGGCGACCGTCCACGGTTGCCCGGGTACGAGGGGGCCGCCACCGGGCCGAAGGTCGGCCGGAGTCGCGACCAAGGTCCCGAAGCGGACAGGACCTCGGACCGTGTCGCGACCCCGCCCGCCCAGTCCTGCCGGGCCCTGCCGCCGCCCGGGCACCCGCCCGCCCGCCGGGCGTGACCCTTCTCACCCGGAGGCCCCCGAGGGCCCCGATCGTGTGACCGGCGCCACATCCGGCCGTGTCGCCGGCGGGCGCACCGGCCCGCGCCCGCCGAACGGCGCGGCCCGGTGCGCGCCCGCGTCCGCTACGCGGGCGCGCCCTCCGCCAGCCCGCCGTCGGCCAGCCGCAGCCACCGCTGCACGCCGATCCCGTGCAGGAACCGCTCGTCGTGGCTGACCACCACGAAGGCCCCCCGGTAGGAGTTCAGGGCGCTCTCCAGCTGGGCCGCGCCCGCCAGGTCGAGGTTGTTGGTGGGCTCGTCCAGCAGCAGCAGGTGCGGGGCCGGCTCCGCGCACAGCACGCAGGCCAGGGTGGCGCGCAGCCGCTCGCCGCCGGAGAGCACCCCGACGGGCAGGTGGGCGCGGGCGCCGCGGAAGAGGAAGCGGGCGAGCAGGTTCATCCGCTCGGCCTCGGGCCGCTGCGGGGCGTACGCGGCGAAGTTCTCGGCCACCGTGCGCTCCGGGTCCAGCAGGTCGAGGCGCTGCGAGAGGTAGGCGGTGCGCCCCTCGGCCCGCCGCACGTCGCCGCCCTCGGGGGTGAGGTCCCCGCTGAGCAGGCGCAGCAGGGTGCTCTTGCCCGCGCCGTTGGGGCCGGTGAGCGCGATGCGCTCGGGGCCGCGCACCGTCAGGTCGACGCCCCGGCCGGTGAACACCTCCCGGTCGCCGAGCCGCACGCGCAGCCGCTCGCCGAGGAAGAGGGTGCGTCCGGCGGGCACGGTGGTGTCGGGCAGGTCCAGCGCGAGGCGCTGCTCCTCGCGCAGTGCGCGCCCGGCCTCGTCCAGCCGGGCCTTCGCCTCACCGACCCGCTCGGCGTGCATCTGGCCGGCCCGTCCGGCGGATTCCTGGGCGCCGCGCTTCATGGTGCCGGCGAAGATGCGGGGCAGGCCGGCGCTCTTCAGGTTGCGGGCGGCGTTGCCCTGGCGGCGTTCGGCGCGTTCGCGGGCCTGCTGCATCTCCCGCTTCTCGCGGCGCAGTTCCTGCTCGGCGTTGCGCACGTTCTTCTCGGCGGTCTCCCGCTCGGCCCGTACGGCTTCCTCGTACGCGGTGAAGTTGCCGCCGTGGAAGCGCAGTTCGCCGCGGTCGAGTTCGGCGATCCGCTCCATCCGGTCGAGCAGGGCGCGGTCGTGGCTGACCAGGAGCAGGCCGCCGCGGAAGTCGTCCAGGGCGTCGTGGAGACGGTGGTGGTTCGAGCAGACGACGAGAGCGCCGGACATGGAGGTGGCCTCACCGGGGGGCAGGGCGCGGCGCAGCAGACAGCCGGCGCCCGGGGGCAGACGGATGGGAGGAGGGCACGACGACGGGGCCACGCCGACGGTGCTTCCACGCACCGGTCGGTGGCCTGCCGGGTCCGGGACTCACCCGGAGATGTCGTCGTCCACCACCACGTCTGGTCTCCTCGGCATACGGACGGTCGAAGTCCGCGCAAGTGTAGCCACCGGCTGCCAGGCACGCACGGCATTTATCCGGCGGCCGCCATCCCTGTGCCACCGGTGATCGTGCTGCGCAGGAAGTCGGTGGGGTCGACTTCCTGTGCTCATGGGCGGGTGGCTTGGGCTGCTTGGGTGGCTTGGGTGCGGCAGTGGGTGAGGGCGCACTTGAGGCGGGGGTCGGGGTTGGTGGTGGTGAGGAGTTCGCCGGCGGTGGTGAGGGTGGTCCAGTAGGCGGTGGGGTCGCCGGTGCGGGGGAGGGGTGGGGTGGTGATGAGGGAGAGGTAGGCGGTGGTGAGGTTGCCGGTGGTGAACCAGCGGTTGAGGCCGTGGTGGTGGCCGGGTCGGATGTCGCCGTGGGCGTTGACGGCGGTGAGGAGGTGGTCGATGACGGTGCGTTGGGTGGGGGTGAGGGTGGCGGGGATGTCGAAGATGCCGAGGGCTTCGAGGAGTTCGCCGGTGTCGGTTTCGGAGTCGGGGCGGGGGTTGGCGAGGAGGGCGTCGTGGCAGTCGTCGAGGCGGCGGGTGGTCTCGGTGTGGGGGATGGCGAGGGCGAGGCAGACGGCTTGGGCGGCGGGTCGGGGTTGGTGGCCGAGGCGGGCGAGGAGGGCGTAGGTGGCGGCGGGGGTGGCGCCGCGGGAGAGGGTGTGTTTGGCGAGGTTGGTGAGGTGCATGGGTGGTGCGGCTTTCAGACGGTGGCGGGGGTGACGGGCGACGAAGGTGCGGGGCGGCGGGTTGTGAGCATGGCGGGTGCCTCAAGAAGGATTGTGCGGGGGAGTCCTGGTGGGGAGAAGGGCCGGGCTTGATCAGCCGATCGGGACCGGGGCGCCCTGAAGGAGAAGGGGGATGCCGTCGCCATGCTCCCAGGAGTCCCAGGCGTCTTCGACCGCTTGACCAGCGGTCGGGGCCGCGTCTGCACTCGTCGTCGTCGCCGTCCGCAGCGGCGAGTTCGGCGACGTCTGAAACCGCAGGCCCGGACCGCTCACCGGTCCGGGCCTGCGCGCCGTCACGAGCCGGCGGTGGCCGCCTCCAGCGTGGTGGCCATCACCGGGCTGGTGAAGGTGTTCGTCGCATCCCCCGTGGAGGGGTGGTAGGAGCCCCACTTGAGGTAGTTGCGGTCACCGTCCCAGGTGGTGCCCTTGAAGGTGTCCGAGCCGGTGGTGAAGGTCTGCTTCACGCCGTCGAACCAGAAGTCGATGGTGCCGTCGGTGCGGCCCAGGCGGATCTTCAGCGCGTACGAGTGCCACGTGTTGTTGGTCGTCTGCGCGGTCCACAGGGAGTGCGCGACGTGGTCGGTGTCCCACTCCTGGAGGCGGACGCGCCCGTTGACGATGTCGATCTCGATCGGGTGGTTGGCCGTGCCGGTGCTCGGCGAGCACTTGAGCTGGAAGACGTACCGGCTGTTGGTGTCCTTGATGTCCACCTTGGACGACCAGCCGAGGTAGAAGGTGTCGCCCTCCTTCAGGTCCGGGCTGAGCGTCTCGCAGCGCTCCTCGCCGGCGGCTTGGAAGGCCCGCCACACGCTGCCCTTGACGGAGTCCTTGACGACGCCGAAGTTGCCGGCCGCGCACTGGACCGCCTTGAACGAGGACGGGCCGGTGCTGGTGCTCGGCGTCCACAGGACCTTGCCCGCGTCGGCGGCGGAGGCCTGGCCGCCGCAGGTGAGCGCGAACGTGGCGAGGGCGGCGGCCGCGGCGGCGGTCTTGCGGCGCTGGGTCAGAAGGGACATGCCTCTCCCGGGGGGATGAGTGGCGCGGGGCGGGGGACGGGTGTACGCGGCGATTCGACCACCGCCCGGCCCGTCCGGCCAGACGGAACGGCCGACGGAAGAGCCTTTTCGGACACTTCCGCCGGCCGTCCTGTCGACCTGAACCCGAACCCGGGCCCGTCCGTTACGGGTTGCGCGGCCCCTCAGCACCCTCGGAGCCCTCGTCGTAGGAGGAGGTGCCCTCGTCCAGCAGCGGCTCCTGCGTCTTGAGGTGCGCGGGGGCCAGCGCCCGCAGCGTGTGGTAGCCGGTGATGACGACCAGGGTGCCCAGCGCGATGCCGCTGAGGCTGAAGGTGTCGGTGAACTTCAGGGTGACGTTGCCGATGCCGATGATGATGCCCGCGGCGGCCGGCACCAGGTTCAGCGGGTTGCGCAGATCCACCTTGGACTTGATCCAGATCTGCGCGCCGAGCAGGCCGATCATGCCGTACAGGATGACGGTGATGCCGCCGAGCACCCCGCCGGGGATCGCGGCCACGACGGCGCCGAACTTCGGGCAGACGCCGAACAGCAGCGCGAAGCCGGCCGCGGCCCAGTAGGCGGCGGTGGAGTAGACCCGGGTGGCGGCCATGACGCCGATGTTCTCGGAGTAGGTGGTGTTCGGCGGGCCGCCGAGCGCGGTGGAGAGCATGGAGCCGACGCCGTCGGCGGAGATCGCGACGCCGAGCTTGTCGTCCAGCGTCTGGCCGGTCATCTCGCCCACGGCCTTGACGTGCCCGGCGTTCTCCGCGACGAGCGCGATCACCACGGGCAGGGCGACCAGGATCGCGGACCACTGGAAGGAGGGGCCGTGGAAGTCGGGCAGGCCGATCCAGTCCGCCTTGCCGACGCCCGACAGGTCCAGGCGCCAGTGGTCGGTGAGGTGGCCGCCCGCGTCCACCGAGTGGATCTTGCCGAAGACCCGGTCGAACAGCCAGGAGATCCCGTACCCGAAGAGCAGCCCGAGGAAGATCGCCACGCGCGACCAGAAGCCCCGCAGGCACACCACGGCCAGACCGGTGAACAGCATCACCAGCAGCGCCGTCCACTGGTCCTGCGGCCAGTAGGTCGACGCGGTGACGGGGGCGAGGTTGAAGCCGATCAGCATGACGACCGCGCCGGTCACGATCGGCGGCATCGCCGCGTGGATGATCCGCGCCCCGAACCGCTGGACCGCGAGGCCCACCAGGAACAGTGCCGCGCCCACCACGAACACCGCACCGGTCACGGTCGCGCTGGTGCCGCCCTGCGCCCGGATCACCGCGGCCACGCCCACGAAGGACAGCGAGCAGCCGAGGTAGCTGGGCACCCGGCCGCGGGTGGCCAGCAGGAAGATGATCGTCGAGACGCCGGACATCATGATCGCCAGGTTGGGGTTGAGCCCCATCAGCACGGGCGCCACGAAGCTCGCGCCGAACATGGCCACCACGTGCTGGGCGCCGAGCCCTGCCGTGCGGGGCCAGGAGAGCCGTTCGTCGGGGCGGACGACCGCCCCCGGCGCGGGCGTACGCCCGTCACCGTGCAGCTTCCAGCGCACGCCGAGATCCATGGTGGGGGTTCGCTTTCTCTGTACTTCCGGTGAACTGTCCGCACCATTCTCCCGGTCACCGGGCCTGCCGCGCGCACCCGGCCCGGCCTTGACCTGCGCACTCACGCGGCCCGGGGGCGGCGCAGCCGGCTCACAGCAGCTCGGCCCGGGCGGCCTGGATGCCCGCCTGGAACCGGGTCCGGGCCCCGAAGCGGTCCATCAGCTCCCGCACCCAGCGCTGCACCGTCCGGGTGGACACCCCCAGCTGGCGGGCGATCGACTCGTCGGTGAGCCCCGCCGCGAGCAGCGGGAGCAGTTGGCGGTGCCGGTCCTCCGGATTCTCCTCCGGCAGGGCGGGCAGCCGCATCGCCTGCGCCCAGTACAGCTCGAACAGTCCGGCGAGCGCGTCCAGCAGGGTGGAGGGCCGGATCAGCAGCACGCTCTGCAACTCGGTGCCCGCGCTGACCGGCAGCAGCGCCCAGCGGTCGTCCAACAGCGCCAGCTTCAGCGGCAGTTCGGTGTGCACCCGGGCCTGCTCCCCGGCCGTGGCGAAGGAGTGGATCTCCGCCAGGCGCTCCGGATCGCGCAGCACCCGGCTGTGGTACACCACCCTGGTCGTCACCCCCCGTGCCAGCAGGGCCAGTTCGGTCTGCGGATCGCTGCGCCGGATGTACGGGGGCCGGTCCAGGACCCGCAGCCGCTCGCGCACCCCGAACTGGAGGGTGCGCCACAGCTCGGCGACCGATCTGCGCCCGCAGATCACCTCGACCGGCGCGTCGGAGCCGGTGCCGTCCCGGCCCTGCCGGTAGGTGCGCATCAGCTCGCCCATCCGGCCCCGGGCGCGCCGCAGTTCGACCTCGCGCCGCAGCAGCAGCTCCTCCACCGCCACGTCGGGCGGCACCGCCGCCCAGGCCCCGGCCGCGCAGGCCTCCACCAGCCCCTGCGCGGCCAGCGAGACCAGTGCCGCGAGCACGATCGAGGCCTGGAGGTTCATCTGGGCGGCCAGCCACTGCGGGTCGGCGGCCTGGACGCCGAGCAGCCGCAGGTAGAGCTGCTCCTCGACCGCGCCGAGGCCGAGTCCGCCGAGCATGCCCGTCCCCGACACTGCGTCCTCCTCGTCCTGCACCGCCAGTGGACGAGCCGACTGTGCGCCACTCGGTGCCCGAAATCAAGGGATTGATCGGGCGACATGTTCCCGCCATGTCGGGTTCCTGCCCACGCGGCTCCCTTCCCGGCCCGCCCGCGGCGCCCGCAAGCTGGGCGGCACCCCCTCAACTCCCAGTGAAGGAGCCCCCCATGGCCCTTTCCCGCACCGGCCGGCTCGTGCTCGCCGCCCTGCTGGCCCTCCCGGCCGCCGCGGCCGCGACCCCCGCGACGGCCACCCCCGCCACCCACGCCGCCGCGCACGGCTACGGCTCCGCGCACCGGTTCGGCCACGGCGCCCGCTACGACGGCGGAGTCTGGGGCGGCTACGTCGCCCAGGGCAGCGGCTTCCAGAGCGTCTCCGGCTCCTGGACCATGCCCGCCGTGCAGTGCAACACCGCCAACGACCTGTTCGCCCCCTGGGTCGGGATCGACGGCTACGGCTCGCAGACCGTCGAGCAGACCGGTGTCCAGGCCGACTGCTCCAGCGGCTCCCCGGTCTACTCGGCCTGGTACGAGATGTACCCGGCCCCGCCGCAGTACTTCAGCGACCCGGTGGACGCCGGTGACAGCTTCACCGCCTCGGTGGTCAACAGCGGCGGTTCCAGCTACGCCCTGCAGATCACCGACAACACCAAGGGCTGGACCGAGACCACCACCCAGCAGCTCGACGGCCAGAACGTCAGCGCCGAGGCCGTGATCGAGTCCCCGAGCCAGAGCTACCCCTCCTTCAGCCGCCTGGACTTCTCCGGCGTCACGGTCAACGGCCAGGTCTTCGACGGCTACTCCCCGCAGGCCATCGACAGCGGCCCCTACACCGAGACCCCGCTCAGCAACGGCTCCTTCGCGATAGTCCCCGCCTGACCCGCCCCGCCTGACCCGCCCGGCCTGACCCGCCCGGCCTGACCCGTTCCACTCGACCCGCCTGCGAGCCCGTCTGCGAGCCCGCCCCGGCCCCCGCCTTCCCGTGGGGGCCGGGGCGGGCTCGTGTCCCAGAGGGACTCATGTCCCAATGGGACATTTCCGGGTGTACGGTGGCTCCCGTGACCACCGAGAAGGCCGAGCACACTACCGAGGGACGGCGTGACCGCAAGGCGCGCCGCACCCGCGAGTCACTGGCCGCCGCCGCCCTCCAGCTGGTGCTGGACCGCGGCCTGGCCGCCGTCTCCGTCGAGGACGTCACCGACCGGGCCGACGTCTCCCGCCGCACCTTCAGCCGGTACTTCGCCTCCCGCGAGGACGCCGTGCTGGACTGCCTGCGCGCCGACTTCGGCCGGATCAACGCGGCGCTGGCGGCCCGCCCCGCCGCCGAGACCCCGGTGGCCGCCTACCGCGCGGCGCTGCGGATCTGGCTGGGCGACGAGCGGGACCCGGCCTGGCACCGGCGCCCCGGTGTGCGGGAGCTGTTCGGCCTGATCGCCGCCGAGCCCTCGCTGACCGCCGCCTACCGGCGGATCTGCGTCGACGAGGAGGAGGCCTCCATCCGGATCGCCGCCGCCCGCCTCGGCCTGGACGCGGAGTACGACCTGCGCCCGGCCGTCGCCGTCGGCCTCGGCGTGGCGGCCCTCCAGGCCGCCTCCCGCGCCTGGGTCCGCCACCCCGTCGGCGCCGACGAGCCGGATCTGCCCGACCTCGTGGAACGGGCCTTCGACCTGCTCGCCGCCGAACCGCCCCCCGACGGCCCGGCGGCCTGAACCACCGCGCCCACCCGGCGCACCCGCACGAAAGGACGTACGCCATGACCGGCACCGACCACCCCCAGGAGTTCACCGGCAAGGCCGCACTGGTCACCGGTGGCGCCTCCGGCATCGGCCTCGCCGTGGCCCGCCGCCTGGCGGCCGGCGGCGCGGCCGTCGCCGTCGCCGACTTCGACCTGGAGGGCGCCCGCAGGGCCGCCGCCGAACTGGAGGCCGCCGGCGCCCGGGCCCTGGCGATCGGGACGGACGTCACCGACCCGGAGTCGGTGCGGGCCGCCGTCCAGGCCGCCGTGGACGGCCTCGGCGCCCTGCACCTGGCCGTCAACAACGCCGGCATCAGCGGCGCGAAGGCCCCCACCGGCGCGTACGAGCCCGAGCAGTGGCGCCGGGTCCTGGCCACCAACCTCGACGGCGTCTTCTACTCGCTGCGCTACGAGATCCCCGCCATCCTGGCGGCCGGCGGCGGCGCCGTCGTCAACATGGCCTCGATCCTGGGCACCAACGGCTTCGCCGGCTCGCCCGCCTACGCGGCCGCCAAGCACGGCGTGGTCGGCCTGACCAAGACCGCCGCCCTGGAGTACGCCGCGCAGGGCGTGCGGATCAACGCCGTCGGTCCGGGCTTCATCGACACCCCGCTGCTGAGCGCGGCCGACGAGGAGGCCCGTCAGGCGCTGGTCGCCCTGCACCCGGCCGGCCGGCTCGGCCGCGCCGAGGAGGTCGCCGAACTGACCGCCTTCCTGCTCTCCGACCGGGCCTCCTTCATCCATGGCAGCTACCACCTGGTCGACGGCGCCTACGCGGCCCGCTGACCGGCCCGCTGCCCAGGCCCGTCCGGTGGCCGGGGCAGCGCAACCGGGGGGACAGTCGAGTCCGGGGGCAGAGAGAGGGAGTCCGAAACCCATGAAGGCAGTCCAGTACCGCAGCGTCGGCGCCGCCCCCGAGGTGGTCACCGTCCCCGATCCGGAGCCCGGCCCCGGCCAGGTCCTGCTCAAGGTCACCGCGGCGGGGGTGTGCCACTCCGACATCGCCGTGATGAGCATGCCCGCCGAGCGGCTGTCCTTCCCCCTGCCGCTCACCCTCGGGCACGAGGGCGTCGGCACCGTGGCCGCGCTCGGCGCGGGCGTGACCGGCCTGGCCGAGGGCGAAGCGGTCGCCGTCTACGGGCCGTGGGGCTGCGGCAACTGCGCCAAGTGCGCGGAGGGCAAGGAGAACTACTGCCTGCGCGCCGCCGAACTGGGCATCCGCCCGCCCGGCCTGGGCGCCCCCGGGGCGATGGCCGAGTACATGGTGGTGGACAGCCCCCGGCACCTGGTGCCGCTCGGCGGCCTCGACCCGGTCCGGGCCGTGCCGCTGACGGACGCCGGCCTGACCCCGTATCACGCCATCAAGCGTTCGCTCGGCAAGCTGACGCCCGGCAGCACCGCCGTGGTGATCGGCACCGGGGGCCTGGGCCACGTCGCGATCCAGCTGCTGCGCGCGATGACCGCGGCCCGGGTGATCGCCCTGGACGTGACGGAGGAGAAGCTCGCGCTGGCCCGCAGCGTCGGCGCGCACGAGACGGTCCGCTCCGACGCCTCCGCGCCCGCCCGGGTGCGCGAACTCACCGGCGGCATCGGCGCCCAGGTGGTGCTGGACTTCGTCGGCGCCCCGCCCACGGCAGCCGCGGCCGGCGCGATGGTGGCGGTGGAGGGCGACGTGACGATCGTCGGCCTCGGCGGCGGCACCCTGGCCGTCGGCTTCGGCGCCCTGCCGTACGAGGTCTCGGTGTCCTCCCCGTACTGGGGCACCCGCGCCGAGCTGATCGAGGTCCTCGACCTCGCCCGGGTCGGCGCGGTGGACGTGCACGTCGAGACCTACGGGATCGACGAGGCGCCGCTCGCCTACGAGCGTCTGCACAGCGGCCGGATCAACGGGCGCGCCGTCATCCTCCCCAACGGCTGACGGCTGACGGCTGACGGCTGGGGCCCCGGTCCCGCCGCCCCTGGTCGGGGGCGGCGGGACCGGGGCCGTCAGTACGGTGCAGCGGTCAGGACCGTCAGAACTGGACGTCGGTGCAGGAGTAGAAGGCGTTTCCGGTGTCGGCGACGTCCCAGACCGCCACCACCACCTGGTGGCCGGTGCGACCGCTGGGGAGGGTCGCGGTGTGGGTGGTGGTGGCGGCGGGCTGGCGGCCGTTGTAGGGGACGGTCAGGAAGGGGGTGAGGTCCAGGCTGCCCCGGGTGATCGGCTGGCTCGCGTCGTAACCGGGCTTGGTGAGGTAGTACCTGAAGTTCGTGGTGGAGTGCCGGGCCTCGATGTACCAGGTGAAGGTGAGCTGCTGGCCCGCCGTCACCCGGGTGGTCGGCCAGGTGCCGTTGCGCGGGTCGTCCAGCGGGGCCCAACGGGCGTCCCCGCCGGCGCAGATGGTGCCGTCGGCCGGGCCCCGGCCGGGGAAGCCCTTCGGGCCCTCGACGCTCTGCGGTTCCCACTGGATGTCGCCGCAGTCCCACGGCACCCCGCCCGCTCCGCAGAGCGCGGACCGGCTGGGCGGCAGGTTGATGTAGCCGTGCGACTGGGCGGGCAGGGCCAGCACGAGCGGGAGCGCGATCGCGGCTGCGGCCGCGACGGTGAGATGACGTTTGCGCATGGTGCTCCTCCGTGGGGGTGGATGGAGTGTGCGCCCGACGTAGGGCGCGCGCGTGGGGGCGCGGCCGAAGATCGTGGCATGCCTGCGTCAGGTCGGTGCTGACACCGTAGAAGCCCCCGTCCGGGCCGTCAATGGTCTGAACCATTGCCGGGTCATTGCCAGGCCATTGCCGTGCCCCGCGCCCTCGCGCCCGCAGGTCAGGGAATCAGGACGATCTTGCCGCTGACGGTCCCGGACTCCGCCAGTCGCAGGGCCTCGGCCGCCCGGGCGAGCGGGAGCCGGGCGGCGATCCGGGCGGTGACGTCGCCGCGGGCGACGGCGGCGAACACCTGGGCGAGGTCGGACCGGAGGCGGGCGCGGAAGCGGTCCCGGCCGAGGGCGCGGCCCGCCCAGATGTTGTAGAAGTGGGCGCGGCGGCCGTTGGGCAGGGTGTTCCAGAGCCAGGTGCGGGCGAGGATCTTCAGCACCGGCCACTGCTTGGAGCCGGTGTCGTCGCGGGTGGAGGCGCTGCCGTAGGCGACGAGCGTGCCGCCGGGGGCGAGCAGGTGCCAGGAGTCGATCACGCTGCGCCCGCCGACGTGGTCGAACACGGCGTCCACCCCGCCGGGCGCCAGCTCCCGGACCCGGGCCGTCACGTCCTCCGTGCGGTAGTCGACCGGGGTCACGCCGAGCTCCCGCAGGGCGTCGTGGTGCCGCGCGGACGCCGTGCCGATCACCTGCACGCCGGCCGCGCGTGCCAGCTGGACCAGGACGGAGCCCACCCCGCCGGAGGCGCCGTGCACCAGGATCCGCTGCCCGGCGCGCACCCGTGCCCGGCGGTGCAGCAGCTGCCAGGCCGTGATGCCGTTGACCACCACGGTCTCCGCCTCGGCCGCGGTGAGGCCGTCCGGGACGGGCACGGCGTCGGCGGCGTCGACCGCCACGTGGCTGGCCCACCCGCCGACCTTCATCAGCGTGGCCACCCGCTGCCCGGCCAGCCCCGGGTCGACGCCCTCGCCGGTGGCCAGCACCCGGCCGACCAGGTCGTAGCCGGGGACGAACGGGAACGGCGGCTGGTCGTAGTACCGGCCGCGGCGCATCTGCTGCTCGGCGAACGAGACGCCGCTCGCCTCCATGGCGATCAGGACCTGCCCCCGGCCGGCCTGCGGCACGGCTCCGTGCCGGATCTCCAGGCCCTCCGGCGCCACGATGCCCGGCAGTACGACCTGGACGAGGCGTTCGGTGTCCATGACGCCCTCCTTCTCGATAGATGTTATTGCCTTCGTTAGAAGTTATAACGGCAGGCGTCGGTGAGAGTCAAGAGGGAGAGTGATAGCCTCTAACGAGATGGTGATGTCATCGTCGTGAGGTCTGGAGGCGGCCATGGGTGCGTCGGATGTGAGGACTCCCCGGGAGCGCTACCGCGCCCAGGTGCAGGAGGAGATCAAGGAGCGCGCCTGGGAGCAGATCGCCACCGCCGGGGCCTCCGCGCTGTCCCTCAACGCCATCGCCAAGCGGATGGGCATGAGCGGCCCGGCCCTCTACCGGTACTTCGCCAGTCGCGACGAGCTGATCACCGAACTCGTCCGGGACGCCTACCGGAGCCTCGCCGACGCCTTCCAGGCCCGGGCCGCCGCGGGTGCTGACCTGGCCGGACTGGCGCAGGCCCTGCGCCAGTGGGCCCTGGACGACCCCCAGCGGTACCTGCTCGTCTACGGCACCCCCGTGCCCGGCTACCGGGCGCCCGAGGACACCACCCGGATCTCCGTCGAGATCATGGCCGTCCTGCTCGACGCCTGCACCGCCGAGCTGTCACCGGCGGAGCAGTCACCGGCCGTGTCGCCGTCCCTGTTCGACGCCCACCTCGCCGAACACCGGGCCTGGGCCGGGGAGCACCCGGCCCCGCCGGCGGTCCTCCACCTCGCCCTCGCCGTCTGGACCAGGCTGCACGGCGTGCTCTCCCTCGAACTCGCCGGCCACTTCACCGGCATGGGATTCGACCCCGCCCAGCTCTACGCCGCCGAGCTCCGCTCGCTCACCGGCCGCTGACGGCGCGGCGCAGGCCCGTGTTCACGGACAGGGCCCCGGGCGGCCGTGTGGCGCGCCCGGGGCCTGTCGGAGGTCAGGCTCGGAGGTCAGGCGTCGGAGTAGCTGAGGTCACCCACCGTCCAACTGCTCACGTCCTCGATGGCGATCCGGTACATGCCGCCGGTGTGGGGCAGTCCGAAGTCGCCCTGGAGGATCCGCGCCCGGTGCAGGTGCAGGTGCGTCGGCCGTGCGGGCACGCTGGCGGAGGGCGGGGAGAAGAGGGCGGCGAACGGCTTCAAGTGCTGTGAGGTGTGCAGGACTTCCGACACCCGCTCGAACCAGAGGGCCATCGGTGCGAGCCGGCCGGTGATGACCGCTCCGGGGACCACCACGGTCAAGGACATCTGGTTGCTGTGCTCGGACTCCACCATGGCGGCGATGTCAACGAGGAGCTCATCAGAGTTCGACATGCACCCAGACTATTGCGCCGCCGCCGGCTTCGGTGGCGTCGTGCACGGTTCGGTGCAGGCCGGGCGCGTGACCGTGCGCGCGGCCTGTCCTACGGCCTACGCACGGTCCGGCGTCCTGGGGAAGGTCTCGTGGATCTTTCCGGGGCCCGGGCCCTGGTGTCCCGGGAGGGAGCCCCGGGTCAGAGCTTCCACATCTCGGCGTACGGAGGGGTGAGTCGCTCCTGGCGGGAGCCGAAGTCGACGAGGACCGCGATGTCGCTGCCGTCCTCGACGTCGACGACCCGGCCGAGGCCGTGCTTGTCGTGGGTGACCCGGTCGCCCGCGGCGAACCGCTTGCGGGGCACCTCGGCCGGGGCTTTGAAGGGACTGGTGGGCAGGTGGCGCCGGACTGCCGGTGATTTCGTCATCCCGATCAGTATGCTCCGAAAAACCGGGGAGCGGACCCTTCCGGAGGGCCGGAACCCCGCCGGGTGACAGGGCAGGACCAGCCGGCCCCGGCTCGGCGGACCCGCCCGGCCCGAAAAATTTACCCGCCCGACCGGGCCCCGCCACCGACCTCCCAACTGCCCTGGCGGCGCCACCCGTTGCCGATCCCGTCGGCGGGTGAGCCGCCCCCGTGGGGGAGGGGTCGGAAAGACCGGCTGCGGAACATCCACCGCGACGAGCCAGGGCCTGCTACAGTCGATTTAGTTGCAGTAGTGGTTCCCATGAACTTTGTGTGCGCCTGCTGATGTATTGCAGGCGCATTTTTTGTTTTCCGGCTCTTTCCCCGGCGGGTGCTCATCGCGGCGACTCGACGTCCGCACGGTGCGGACTTCGTACGTCTCTCGAAGGAGATTTTTTTATGGCTACTGGTACCGTGAAGTGGTTCAACGCGGAAAAGGGCTTCGGCTTCATCGAGCAGGAGGACGGCGGCGCTGACGTCTTCGCCCACTACTCGAACATCAACGCCCAGGGCTTCCGTGAGCTGCTCGAGGGCCAGAAGGTCGAGTTCGACGTCACGCAGGGCCAGAAGGGCCCGCAGGCCGAGAACATTCGCCCGCTGTAGTTCTCTGCCACGGCACTCGCCTGGTAGCGAGGGGCCCGCACCGTGCACTACGCCCGGTGCGGGCCCCTCGGCCGTTCCACCCCCCATCGCCTCCGGCCGTCCTGGCCGCCAGGCCGCCCCGGCCGTACCGGGCCCTGTGGATCCGCCTTCGGCCGTCGTCCGCCGTCCCGCGCGGGCCGTGTTGCGCCGACCGCGCACCGGCGCCCGCCCACCGGTGGCTGCACCGTCCATGCCTCGCCCGGCCGCATCGTCCGCGCCCCGCCCGGCACATCTCCGGCCCGTTTCTTGTGATCTCCGCGCGCCCGCGCAGCGGAGCCGACCTCGCGACGTGCCGTCCTGAGGAAGGTTCCGTATGAACCGCTCGAACCGCCCGTCGCACCGCAGCCCGCACCGCCGGACCGGAGGCCCGAACCGGGCCCAGGGCCGCTCCTCCCAGCAGGAGTTCGAACTCCCGGCCAGCACCACCCCCGCCCTGCCCGCCGTCGAGTCGTTCGACGAACTGGACATGCCCGCGGCCCTGTTGAAGACGCTGACCCGCCAGGGCGTCACCTCGCCGTTCCCCATCCAGGCCACCACGCTGCCGAACTCGCTGGCCGGCCGCGACGTGCTCGGCCGGGGCCGCACGGGCTCCGGCAAGACCATCGCCTTCGGTCTGGCCGTGCTGGCCCGCACCGCCGCCCGTGCCGCCGGCCGCAAGACCGAGCCGGGCAGCCCGCTGGCCCTGGTGCTGGTCCCCACCCGGGAGCTCGCGCAGCAGGTCACCGAGGCGCTCACCCCGTACGCGCACTCGGTGCGGCTGCGGATGGCGACCGTGGTGGGCGGGATGTCGATCGGCCGCCAGTCCCAGGTGCTGCACCGGGGCGCCGAGGTCGTCGTCGCCACCCCGGGCCGGCTGAAGGACCTGATCGAGCGCGGCCACTGCCGACTGGACGACGTCGACATCGCAGTCCTGGACGAGGCCGACCAGATGGCCGACCTCGGCTTCCTGCCGCAGGTCACCGAGCTCCTCGAACAGGTCGCCGAAGGCTGCCAGACGCTGCTCTTCTCCGCGACCCTGGACCGCAACGTCGACCGCCTGGTGCGCCGCTTCCTCAAGGACCCGGTCACCCACTCGGTGGATCCGTCGGCCGGAGCGGTGACCACCATGGAGCACCACGTGCTGCATGTGCAGAACCACGACAAGAACACCCTGATCGTCCGCATCGCGGCCCGGGACGGCGGGGTGATCATGTTCACCGACACCCGGGACCGGGCCGACGCGCTGGTCGAGGACCTGCTCGCCAACGGGGTGAAGGCCGCGGCCCTGCACGGCGGCAAGTCCCAGCCCCAGCGCACCCGGACCCTGGAGCAGTTCCGCACCGGCCAGGTCACCGCGCTGATCGCCACCAACGTCGCCGCGCGGGGGATCCACGTGGACGGCCTCGACCTGGTCGTCAACCTGGACCCGCCGGTCGACCACAAGGACTACCTCCACCGGGGCGGCCGCACCGCCCGGGCCGGCGAGTCCGGCACCGTCGTCACCCTCGTCCTGCCCAGCCAGCGCCGCCAGATGGCCCGGCTGGCGGCCACCGCCGGGATCGCCCCCACGGCCACCCGCGTCCACTCCGACGACGACGAACTCGCCCGGCTCACCGGCGCCCGTGTCCCGACCGGCATCCCCGTGACGATCCCCGACCCGGTCGTCGAGCGTCCCCGCCGCTCCGCCCGGGGCGCCGTCGGTGGTGGCCGCCGCCGTCCTGCCGGCGCTGCCGCCGCCCGTCATCCGCGCTCCGTGAAGTCCGCCGCGCGGTCCTGACCCGGTTCGCGCCGGTCCCGGTGCGAACCGGCCCGGTACGACGGCCCCGTGCTCCCCGCCCCGACGGGCGGTGGAGCACGGGGCCGCTCGCGTTCAGGCCCGGGGCGGGCCGCCTTCCTCGGCGAGGAGGAAGTCGAGGGCCGGCCGGGTCTGGTCCCTGAGCAGATGGCCGACCTCGGGGAGGAAGGTGACCGAGACCCGGGGTGCGGCCCGCTGGAGCCGGCGGCGGGTGCCGTGGGAGTCGATGAGCCGGTCGCGGCCACCGATGGTGACCTGCACCGGCATCTCCAGGCCCGCCAGGTCGCCGTCGGTGACGACCGGCAGCCTCTCCCGGCGCGGCCGGAAGTGCTGGTGGATGAGCAGCACGTACTCGCCGAAGGCGCGTTCCTTGGCCGTGGGCGGGACGGGGGTGGGGGCGGGGCCCAGGGCCAGTCTCAGCATCGTGCGCCGCCCCCAGTCCCCGAACGGCAGCACGAACAGCGCGGCGACCAGCACCCCCCGCTTCTGGCGGCCGATCCCGCAGGGGCAGCGCAGCGCCAGCCGGTCCACCCGCTGCGGGCGGCGGATCGCGTAGTCGAGTGCCAGCAGCCCGCCCAACGACGTCCCCACGAAGGCGGCGCGCTCGACGTGCAGCGCGTCCAGCACGTCGTCGAGCCACAGCGCGTGCGCGTCGGAGTGCAGTTCGGGGCGCACGGGGGCGCTCAGACCGGGCTCGCCGATCACGTCGACGGCGTAGACGCGGAAGTGCCGGGCCCACAGGGCCACGTCGTCCGCCCACATCGCCGCGTTCGCCCCGGAGCCGTGCAGCAGGACCAGGGGCGCCACGTCCTCGGGGCCGCAGGCCAGGACGAAGGTCGAACCCTGACGGGTGGGGACGTGCAGCCGTTCGGCGGGCACGGGCCAGCGGTCCAGGAGGGCGGTGTACTCCCGGGCGAGGACGCGGGCGCCCTCGTCGGAGGTGTAGATGGTCATGCCGTACTCCACTCGCTCGATAGGGTGGTATCTATCCTTAAACTACTGCGAGGAGTGAAGTAAAGGTAATTTTAGGGAGTGATGGGGAGTGCTGCCTCAAGCGGAAACGACTCCGGCCCGGCCGCCGTGGGGGCGACCGGGCCGGGAGGCGGGAAGGCTCAGGAACGCTTGGGCGGCAGCACGGCCAGTGCGAGGAGGAGCACCAGGACGCCGCCGCAGGCGTTCCAGAAGCCGTTCTCCAGATTGCCGATCCCGAGCGAGGTCGGCTTCAGCTCCCGCCCCTTCTGGTACACCCAGAGCACGCCGGTGACCACCGCGACCACGGCGGCCAGGAGCAGGCCCGGGCGTGAGCGCACCAGCAGCGCCAGCACCGCGATCGCCGCGGCGACGGCCAGCAGCAGGAACATCGACATGCCGGTCGACGTGGTGCGGGTGGGTGACATGCCCCGGAACAGGTCGGCGACCGGTACGGACCTCGGATCGCTCTTGGCGTACCAGGGTTGGAACGAACTGAGCACCAGCCCTGCCGCGCCGGCCAGGGCCAACAAGCTTGCTACGGCGGTTCGCATGGGACGGGACCCCCACTTTCCTCTTGGTCGTATGCCTCATGGCCGGCCGATCGTCATCACGATCGGCGCCCCCGCCTGGAGCATGCCATGGACGACCGGCCGGTCGGTGCCCAACAGCCGGATCAACGCCACAAGTTAGGCGACGGACGGGTGCGGCGCGCGAGCCCTCGGAACGCCGGGGCGGCAGCCGACGGGTCAGAAGATCGAGCAGCCGGAGAGGGTGGTCAGGGCGTCCAGGGCGGTGACCGCGGCCACCGAGTTGCCGGCCTGGTCCAGCCGGGGGCCCCAGGCGCAGACCGCGGCCCGCCCGGGCAGTATGGCGAGGACGCCGCCGCCCACGCCGCTCTTGCCCGGCAGCCCGACCCGGAAGGCGAACTCGCCCGCCGCGTCGTAGGTGCCGCAGGTGAGCAGGACGGCGTTGACGCGCTTGGCCTCGCTGCGCGACATCAGCCGGGTGCCGTCGGTGCGCACCCCGTAGCGGGCCAGGAAGGAGCCGGCCAGGACCAGGTCCCGGCAGCTGGCGGACACCGCGCAGTGCGCGTAGTAGTGGTCGAGGACGGTCTCGACCGGGTTCTCCAGATTGCCGTGGCTGGCGATGAAGTGGGCCAGGGCGGCGTTGCGGTGGCCGTGTTCGGCCTCGGACGCGGCCACGACCGGATCGGTGTCGAGCAGCGGGTTGCCGGACTCCCGGCGGAGGAACTCGCGGACCGCCCCGGCGGCGTCGCCCGTCATGGTCTGCAGGCGGTCGGTCACCACGAGCGCGCCGGCGTTGATGAACGGGTTGCGCGGGATGCCGTGCTCGCTCTCCAGCTGCACCAGCGAGTTGAAGGGATTGCCGGACGGCTCCCGCCCCACCCCGCGCCAAACCGTGTCCCCGCCGTGGGCCAGGGCCAGCGCCAGGGTGAACAGCTTCGAGACGCTCTGGACGGAGAACGGCTGCTCCCAGTCCCCGATCCCGTACAGCTCGCCGTCGACGGTGGCCACCGCCATGCCGAAGGCGTCCGGGTCGACCGTGGCGAGGGCCGGGATGTAGTCGGCGACATGCCCTTGGTCGCCCGTCGCCCGCGCGGCCGCCGCCGCGGCATCCAGCAGCAGCCGGTAGTCGAGCTTCTCTCCGGCGGGCATACCGTTCAACGCTGTTCCTCCATGAGCACGATCAGGACCACGACCTGGTCCGATACAGGATTATCCGTGCTCCGGGGTGTGCGAAGGATCGTCGGTGGCGGCGTGGGGCCGCTTCACGGCGGGCCGCTTTGCGACCCAAAAGGCAATCAAGTCATATTCTTGACCGGGTTCATCCGTCAGGGGGCGGAGGTGGGGGCCTGGACGGGCGGGCCGGTGAGGAGGGTGCCGGTGTCGGAGTAGGGCCAGCCGTTCGGGACGCAGCCGTGCAGGCCCTTGATCTGCTGCATCATCACCGGTGCCGGCTCGCCCGCGCCCGGGCAGTCGACGTGGCCGTTGCCGAGGACGTGGCCGACCTCGTGGTTGACGGCGAGCGCGTGGTAGAGCTCGGGCTTGCCGACGTAGAACTCCGACAGCTCCGTCCAGCGCTTGAGGTTGATGACGACCTGGTGGCCCACACCGCAGTTCACCGTGCCGCCGGTGTCCAGGCCGTACTGGCCGCAGATCCGGTCGGTGGTCTCCGGGGTGGCCAGGTAGACGGTGAAGTCCACCGGGTCGGCGGGCATGCGCTGGAAGGACGCGGTGCCACCGGCGGCCCAGCCGTGCTGGACGTTCCCGAGGACGGCGTCGACCTCGGCGGCGAACTGCCCGGGGCTCTCGGCGATCCCGTTCTCCGCCCGCACCTTGTAGCGGTACAGGTGCTCGCCGGTGCCGAAGCGGGGCGAGCCGCCGGCGGCCGTGGTGAACTCCATCGGCTTCGGCCCGTCGCCCGGGGCCCACGGGTGCCACCACAGCAGGCCGCCGGTCACGGCGCCGGCCACCACCAGGGCGAGCGCGCCGTGCCAGAGCCTCAGGCGCCGGAATCCGGTGAACTTCCTCATCGGCTGCCCCCGGTTGCGAGGCGCGCCCTCGCTCCGGTGGTCGGGTCGGGTCCGGTGGACCCGCCGGGTATGGAGGTGTGGGGCGTCGGGGTGGGCATGGCGGTGACAGGCTCCTGGGCGGGTTCGGTCGGGATCAGACGAGTCTAGGCGGCGTTCGAACAAGTTTCGGACGAGTCCAGACGGGTTCGGACGGGGTTCGGTCGCGGAAAGGAAGGGCGTTATGGGGAGGAACGGGCGAAAGCGGACCACCGGTTCAGCCGGTCGATGACGGCCCGTCGGTCGCGCGGCCCGATCGGTTCCCGGAACCACTCGAAGGTGCCACCCGTGCGGCGTGTCCCTCGGCGTCGGCGGCGCTTTCCGCTGTCGTGGTGCACGTTGATCATCGGCCGCGTCCGAGCGGGCCCGGCCGGGCTTCCCCACCCCACCTCACCCCACCTCACCCCACCGGAGGCACCGCCATGTCCATCACCACCGTCCTCACCGTCGACGGCATGAGCTGCGGCCACTGCGAGAAGACGGTCAGCGCCGGGCTGGCCGCCCTTCCCGGCGTCACCGAGGTCAGCGCCGACGCGCCGACCGGCCGCGTCACCGTGGCGTCCGCGCAACCGCTCGACGACGCCGTGCTCCGTGGCGCGGTCGGCGGGGCCGGTTTCACCTTCGTCGGCCGGGGCTGACCCGCCCCCGGCAACCGACCGAGCGGGAGGGCCGGCCCCGGGCCGGTCCGGCAGATCCGCCGGACCGGCCCCGGGCACCCGGGCCGTAGACCGGCGTCAGCCCATGCTCTTCGCGCCGTCCAGGGCCTCGCGGATGATGTCGGCGTGGCCCGCGTGCTGGGCGCTCTCGGTGGCGATGTGCATCAGCACCCGGCGGGCCGACCATTCGGCGCCGGCCTCGAACCAGGGGGCCTTCGGCAGCGGCTGGGTGGCGCCCAGGTCGGGGAGGGTGGCGACCAGGTCGTCGGTGCGGCGGGCCACCTCGGCGTACTCGGCCAGGACGCCGGCCAGCGTCTCGCCGGGCAGCAGGCGGAACTCGTCGGCGCGGCGGGCGAAGTCGGCCTCGGTGAAGCTGCTGAAGTCGGGCATCGCGGACGGGCCTTCCACGATGAAGTCCACCCAGAACCGCTCGACCGTGCTCACGTGCTTGATCAGGCCGCCCAGGCACAGTGCGCTGACGGTGGTCCGCAGGCCGGCCTGCTCGTCGGTGAGGTCGCGGGTGGTGAAGCGCAGGAAGTGCCGCTGCTTGGCCAGGGCCGCCAGCAGGTCGGCGCGCTCGCCGGTGGCGGTGCTGTTGTTCGGGGTCGTGGTCATGGTGGTGGCCTTCCGTTCGGTTCCTGCTCCTTCGGACAAGGTCCACGCTAAACGCGATAGCGGCCACTTTCTGTCCTGAATTCCGGGATGATGGGAGTCATGGCGAACACCAGCACCCGGACGCTGCGACTGCTCTCCCTGCTCCAGACCCACCGTTACTGGCCCGGCGAGGAACTGGCCGACCGGCTCGGGGTCTCGATCCGCACCCTGCGCCGCGACATCGACCGACTGCGTGAACTCGGCTACCCCGTGGAGGCGCAGCGCGGCGTCGACGGCGGCTACCAGCTCGCCGCGGGCGCCGCGCTGCCCCCGCTGGTGATCGACGACGAGGAGGCGGTCGCCCTGGCCGTGGGCCTCCAGGCCGCGGCGGAGAGCCCGGTGGAGGGCATCGCCGAGGCCTCGGTACGGGTGCTGGCCAAGGTGGTGCAGGTGATGCCCGCCCGGCTGCGGCGCCGGGTCGAGGCGCTGCGCGCGGTGACCGTACCCGTCGGCGGGGGCGCCCCGGCCGGGTCGGGCGTCGACCCGGACCGGCTCACCGTGGTCGCGCTGGCCTGCCGGGACACCGAGCGGCTGCGCTTCTCCTACACCGCCGCCGACGGTCGGCACGCCGAACGGCAGGTCGAACCGCACCGGCTGGTCTGCCTGCACCGCCGCTGGTACCTGGTCGCCTACGACCTCGACCGGCAGGACTGGCGCACCTTCCGGCTCGACCGGCTGAGCGCGCCGCAGGGCGGCGGCGTCCGGTTCGGGCCCCGTTCGCTGCCCGCCGCCGACGCCGCCGAGTTCGTCCGGGCCGGTCTCAACGGCGTGCCGCGCCCGTACCGGGTGACGGCGCTGGTGGACGCCCCGGCCGCGACCGTCCGCGCACGGGTCGGCCGGTGGGGCACCGTCGAGGAGGTCGACGCCGGGCGCTGCCACCTGGAGATGACCGCCGACTCCCTGGACTGGCCGGCCATGGCGCTCGGCTCGCTGGGCGCGGACTTCCGCGTCCTCGGCCCGCCCGAACTGCTCGACCTCGTCGGGGAGTGGGGCGCGCGGTTCTCCCGGGCCGCGCGGGGCGGCGCGGGGGAGTAGGGAGCCGGAGCAGGACGTCGGAGCAGGGCGTCGGAGCAGGGCGTCGGAGCAGGACACCGGAGCAGGACGTCGGAGCAGGACGTCGGAGCAGGGCGTCGGAGCGGGACGTCGGGCGGGCCGACTTCTCGTGCGGGTGGTGCTGCGGGTGCGGCGGGTCGGTCCCACAGCGGGCAGGCCTGCGGGCCGTGCGCCGCGAGAGTCCTCACGGCGGGATCGCCTCGACGGCCGCGCGCAGCCGCCCCAGCACGCCCGCCAACGCGTCCAGCGGCGGCGTGGCCAGCGCCAGCCGGACGGCCCGGGGGCGGTGCGGGCCGGTGGCGAAGGCGTCCGCCGTGGACACCAGGATCCCCTCGCCCGCGAGGACGGCCGCGACCTGGTCGGGCCGCTGGTGCTCCGCCAGGCCGAGCCACACCAGGTACGAGGCCGGGTGCGCCGTGACGTCCAGGCCGGCCAGGGCGGTGGCGGCGATGCGCTGGCGGGCGGCGGCGTCTGCGCGGCGGTGCCGCTCCAGGCGGGCGACCGTGCCGTCCGCGAGCCAGCCGGTGGCCAGCGCCGTCACCAGCCCGGGCGCACCCCAGGCCGCGGCGCGCAGGCTGCTGGTCGCGGCCCGCAGCAGGCGCCCGGGCAGCACGGCGAAGCCGAACCGCAGGCCCGGGGCCACGTTCTTGGACAACCCGGCGACGTAGCAGGTGTGTTCGGGCGCCAGCGCGTGCAGCGGCGCGGGCGGCGAGGTCTCCAGGAAGGCGTATGTGCCGTCCTCGATCAGCACGCAGCCGCGGGCGGTGGCGATCGCGGCCAGCCGGTCGCGCTGCGCCCGGTCGAGCACCCAGCCGAGCGGGTTGTGGACGGTGGGCATGGTGTACACCGCGCGGACCGGCCGGGCGCGGCACAGCCGCTCCAGCGCGTCGAGGTCCGGTCCCGTCGCGGTGACCGGGACGGGCGCCAGGTCGAGGCCGTGGGCGGCGGCGAGCAGCTTCACCCCCGGGTAGCTGAGCGCGTCGACGGCGAGGACGTCGCCGGGCCGGGTGAGCGTGCGCAGCACGCAGTCGAGCGCCTGCTGCGCCCCGCTGGTCAGCAGCACGTTCTCCGGGGCGGTGTCGACGCCGCGCCCCAGCAGGTACCGGGCCACCACCGCCCGGTCGTGCCGGTGGCCGCCTGGCGGGTGCTGGCGCAGCAGCGCCTCGGCGTCGCCGGAGGAGGCGAGTGTGCGCAGGGCCTGCCGGAGCAGGTCCCCCTGCCCGGGGGCCAGCGGCTGGTTGAACGACAGGTCCGCGACCCGGGGCACCGGGAGGGCGCGCGAGGGCTCGATCCCGTCGTAGCCGGAGCGCGTCCGGACGAAGGTCCCCCGGCCCTGTTCCCCCACCACCAGCCCGGCGGCGGCGAGTTCGGTGTAGACGCGGGTGGCGGTGGCTAGGGCGATCCGCCGCTCGCGGGCGAGCGCCCGGTGGGTCGGCAGCCGGGTGCCGGCCGGGAGCGCGCCGGAGCGGATGGCCGCCGCGTACTCGTCGACGATGGCCTTGTAGGAGGGCGGTCGCATGCGGCACCTGCCGTCGTGGGGCGATGAGGGTCCAGGGTGTATCCAGGACAATAACTGGATTGTCCTGGAGGGTTGTTCCTAGCCTCGGTGCCGTCCGCAACCGGGCGGGCGCCGTGGGGGCGCCCGCCATCGCGCGGGCGTCCGCCGGGTTGCGGGCGTCCGCGCCCAGGCGAAACGGAGCACCCGGCATGACCGTCCGCAGCGAGCGGGACCAGCACGTCGTCACCCTGACCATCGACCGGGAGCAGAAGCTCAACGCCCTCGACTACCTGACCATCGACGCGCTGCTCGCCGAACTCGACCGCGTCGACGCCGACGACACCGTCCGAGCGGTCGTGCTGACCGGCGCCGGGCAGCGGGCGTTCAGCGCGGGCGCCGACATCCCGTCGCTGGCCGGGAGCATCGCGGGCGGGCCCGAGCGGGCGCTGCGCGAGGTCGTCCGGCGCGGCCACGCGCTGACCCGGCGGATCGAGGAGTTCCCGAAGCCGATCGTCGTCGCCGTCAACGGCCTCGCCTACGGGGGAGGGTGCGAGCTCACCGAGGCCGCCCCGCTGGCCGTCGCCGCCGAGCACGCGACCTTCGCCAAGCCGGAGATCTCGCTCGGCTTCCCGCCGCCGTTCGGCGGCTCCCAGCGGCTGCCGCGGCACGTCGGACGCAAGCGCGCCCTGGAGCTGATCCTGACCGGCGACCCGATCCCGGCCGCCCGCGCCGCCGAGATCGGACTGGTCAATGCCGTCGTCCCGGCCGGCGAACTGCTCGACGCGGCACGGGGCCTGGTCGACCGGATCGTCCGGCACGCGCCGACCGCGGTGTCCGCCTGCCTGCGGGCCGTCACCCGCGGCATCAACCTGCCGATCGACGAGGGCCTCGCCGTCGAGGCGGCCTGCTTCGCGGCCACCGTGCCCACGGACGGGGTGCGGGAGGGGCTCCGGCGCTTCCTGGACCGCCCGGCCGCCGGCTGAGACCGGCTCGCGCCCCTGGTGCCGGTGGTTCCGGGCTGGACTCGGCGTTCTTCGGCCAGGACGACGGCAACGCGGACGGCCGGGCCATCCGATCGGATGACCCGGCCGTCGCGGCTCACGGGCGCGGCTGGCAGTCGCGGCTCACAAGGGGGGTGCTCAGCGCTTATTGGGGGCGTGCGCGCTCACCAGGACACCGGGTAGCGGACGGGGTGCCCGCCGATCCGGCCGGGGAGGAGGCCGATCGCCACCAGGATGCCGGTCGAGAGGACCAGCAGCGGCAGGAACGGCAGGGCGGGCGGGGCCTGGAGCACCACGACCACGGCGCTCGCGACGGCCGGGGAGTGGGAGAGGTGGGTGAGCATCATCGCGCCCAGTGCGAGACCGGCGGCTATCGCGGCTCCCCAGGCGGTGCTGCCGGTGACCGCGAGGGTGGCGTAGCCGATCAGGGCGGACAGCAGTTGGCCGCCGACGACGTTGCGCGGCTGGGAGATCGGAAGCCCGGGGGCGCCGTGCACCAGGGCGGCGCTGGCCGCCACCGGCGGGATCAGCAGCGGTTGGTGGACCACCATGCCGATTCCGGCCAGCAGGAGCAGGGCGCCGACGGCGAAGACGGAGGCCCGCAGGGCGTGCAACGGGTGCGGCCTGGTGGTGTCTGCGGGCTGTGAGGTGGGCATGCGTGGGCGACTCCGGATGGGTGACGGGGGACCACGGGATGATAGGCGCACTGTCGCTCGAAAGGTGGGATGTTTCGTCTGTTGGACAACCACTGAACACTCCGTGGACGGACAGGCAGGCGGACGGACAGGCAGGCGGACGGGCGGCTTCGGTGGGGCGGTCAGAGCGACGGGGGCTGTATGAGCGTCGCCGGGAGGTAGCCGGAGGAGAGGCCGAGCTGCCAGCCGTGTGCCTGGACGGCGAGTGCGGCCAGGGCGATCGGGATGACCGGGAGCAGGCTGCGCGGGGCCGCGTCCGGAGCGCTGCTCTCGCGGTGCTGGTCGAGGCGGGCGGCGAGGGCCCGCTCGAAGGTGCTCTGGTCGTCGTCGAGCAGGACGCGCAGCAACTGCTGGTCCGGCGTGAGCCGACCGGCGGCGTCCAGCGCCCGGGCGGCCGCGGTGCGCTCCTCGGCGTCCGGTTTGCGCAGGGGCACGGGGCCGGGGGCGACCCAGGGTGAGACGGCGGTCGGTACGACGTAGAGGTAGGAGCAGAGCGCGTCCAACTCGGCGAGGCTCGCCGGATCGGAGGTCGAGTCCAGGTCCGAGTAGGGCAGGCCCTTGCGGACCGAGGGCCCGTAGTCGTCCTTCAGCAGTGGGCCGAGCATGCGGTGGCGCTCCTGGATCAGGCCGCTGATCACGCACATCGCGAAGGCGTCGACCCAGGTGGCGGCCGTGGGGGCGAAGTCGACGGTGTCGCCGAAGCTGGTCTCTTCGCTGGTCAGCGTCTCGCCGATGAACGGGAAGGGGACCTCGAAGTCGCCGCGGGGGAAGCAGCCGAGGGCCAGCACGCCGAGGGAGCACTCGGCCGCGGTCTCCAGGATGACCCGGGCGGGGTAGCCGCTGAGCGGCCGGCCCCCCAGGGTGAGCGCGCCGATGTGGTCGAGGAGCTCCTCGCCCATCGTCCGGATCTCCTTGATGGCCAGGCGGCCGTAGTGGATCCGGTACCAACTGGCGAGGGCCCGGTCCTCGATGCCCTCCAGGGCCTGGGTGATCCGCTGGGGTGCGACCTGGTGGCGCGTGACGTCGACGTCCACGATCCGATGCCGCCTTTCCTTGATCGTCTGTTGACGGAACGGCACGCTAGCACCGGCCACCGACAGTCGATCACCCGTACGGGGGAGGGGTGGCGGCCCGGCCGCCGCCCCTCGTCCGGGCAGGTCAGAACGCCGAGTTGGCGCACCAGTGCGCGAGCAGTTCCTCGTCCCCATGCACGTCGAGGCGGGCGGAGGCCAGGTCGAGCCGGCCGTACAGGAGCAGCAGCAGATCGGCGGCGCTCGCGCGGACCGTCGCGTCGGCCTCCGGGCCCGGGCCGTCCGCGTCGAGCCCGAAGCCGTCGGGCCGCAGACGGATCAGCCAGTCGCCGCCCGCGGCGGTGGCGTTGCCGTCGGTGGCGTTGCCGTCGGTGCGGGTGAAGCGGATGGTGCGGTCCGCGCCGCGCAGTTCGGCGATCCCCGGGGCGAAGAAGGCGGCGAAGGGCAGGTTGGTGAGGAATTCGGACACACCGTCGGTGGCCAGCTCCGGGTCGAGCACCGGGGTGCGCCCGAGGGCGAGTTCCGCGTCGGCGCGGTGCACCAGGGTCTCGAACAGCATCCGCCGCACCCAGAAGCGGGCGTGCTGGTCGGCGCCCCAGGCCCACATCGGGGCGTCGAGGTCGGTCTCCGCGAACGCGGCGCCGGCCTCGGCCGCGGCCTCCGCCAGCCAGGCGGGGTAGCCGTCCGGCCCGGCGGGCAGCCGCAGGTCGACCTCGCGGCTGCGGGGCGGCTGCTGGATCCGCTGCCGGAGCAGGACGGTGAACCAGCGCTGCACGCTGCCGGTGTGGCGGGTGAGGTCGGTCAGTGTCCAGCCGGGGCAGGTGGGCACCGGGGTGGTCGGGTCGGCGTCCTGGAGGGCGGCGACGAGGCGGGCGGTCTCCGCGGCGACGGCGGCGCCGTGGTCGATGGTGGTCATGAGGGTGCTCGCTCGGTGTCGGGGTGGCGGGGAGAAACGGTCGGACCAGGGGAAACGGTCGGACGAGGGAGAAACGGTCAGGCGAGGGGCTTGTCGACGACGGCCTTGGCGTGGCTGAAGGTGTCGAGGGAGTACTCGCCGTGGTAGCGGCCCATGCCGCTCTCGCCGACGCCGCCGAACGGCAGCTCGGGCATGGCGAGGTGGGAGACCGGCAGTCCGAAGGTGAGCGCGCCGGAGGAGGTCTCCTCGGTCAGCCGCTGCTTGGTGTGCGCGGACTCGGTGAAGGCGTAGAGGGCGAGCGGCTTGTCGCGCTCGTTGATGAAGGCGATCGCCGCGTCGAGGTCGGGCACGGCGACGATGGGCAGGATCGGGCCGAAGATCTCCGCCCGCATCACGGGGGCCTCGGGGGAGACGTCGGCGAGGACGGTCGGGGCGAGGTAGCGGTCGGCGCGGTCGTGGGTGCCGCCGGTGACGGTCCGACCGTCGCCGAGCAGCGCGGTGAGCCGGTCGAAGTGGCGCTCGTTGACGATCCGGCCGTACTCGCCGCCGGCCGCCGGGTCGTCGCCGTACAGCTCTCGGACGGCGTCGGCGAGGTGGGCCTCCAGCGCGGGCGCGCTCTCGCCGATGGCGAGGACGTAGTCGGGGGCGACGCAGGTCTGGCCGGCGTTGAGGAACTTGCCCCGGGCGATCCGCCGGGCGGTGACCGCGAGGTCGACGTCGGGTTCGACCACCACCGGGCTCTTGCCGCCGAGTTCCAGGGTGACCGGGGTCAGGTGCCGGGCGGCGGCCGTCATGACGATCCGGCCGACGGCGCCGTTGCCGGTGTAGAAGATGTGGTCGAAGCGCTGCTCCAGCAGCGCGGTGGTCTCCGGGACGGCGCCCTCGACGACCGCGACGGCCGCCGGGTCGAGGTAGCGCGGGAGCAGCCGGGCGAGCGCGGCGGAGGTCGCGGGGGCGAGCTCGCTGGGCTTGAGGACGGCCGCGTTCCCGGCGGCCAGTGCGCCGACCAGCGGGGACAGGGCGAGCTGGAGCGGGTAGTTCCAGGGCGCGATGATCAGGACCACGCCGAGCGGGTCGCGCACCACGCGGGCCGCGGCGGGCTGGAAGAACTCGGGTACGGCGGCGGGCTTCGGCCGCAGCCACTGCTCCAGGTGGGCGACGGTGTGGTCGAGCTCGTTGAGCGTGAAGCCGATCTCGGTGCGGTAGGCCTCGGCGGTGCTCTTGCCGAGGTCCTCGTGCAGGGCCTGGAGGAACGCCTCGGACTGCTCGGTGAGCAGCGAGCGCAGCGCCGCCAGCTGGGCCTGGCGCCAGGCGAGCGGCTTGGTCCGGCCGGTGTCGAAGGCGGCGCGCAGGCGGGCGACCGTGGCGGCGGCGGTCTCCGGGGCTTCCGGGACGGCTTCCGGCGTGGCGGCGGGGGTGTGGTTCATGAGGGTCTCGCGGTCCTTCCAGCTGGCTTGAGGACGTCGATGGTTTATGACCTCAAGCATTCTTGGACGGTAAACCTCAATGGTTGAGGATGTCAAGCAATGTGCCTATGCTCGACACCGTGCACCAGAACCCCCACCCGGACCCACCGGCCACGCCGATCGAGCTGATGGATCAGCTCGCCCGGGTGGCCGCGGCCTACTACCGCCACTTCGCCTCCGCCGCGGCCGGGCACGGGCTGACCCTGATGCAGGGTAAGACCCTCAGCCTGCTCACCCGGCCGCGCTCCATGCGCGCCCTCGCCGGTCTGCTGTCCTGTGACGCCTCCAACGTCACCGGAATCGTCGACCGGCTGGAGGGCCGCGACCTGGTCCGCCGCGAGCCCGACCCCGCCGACCGCCGGGTCAAGAGCATCGCCCTGACCGACCGGGGCGAGCAGACCGTCCGGCTGATCCGGGCCGACCTGATGTCCGGACTGACCGCGCTGGAACAGCTCTCCGGCCAGGACCGGGCCGCCCTGGGCGCGCTGCTGGACCGGGCGTTCCCCGAGACGGCGGCCCCGCCGGCCTGAGGCCGGGCCGCCGGTCCGAGGCGGGGCCGCCGGTCCGAGGCGGGGCCGGAGTCAGGTCAGAGCTTCTCGGCCTCGTGGACCTGGTGGAGGTGGATGAGGACGTCGTGGGCCCGCCCGAGGGCGACGGAGGGCAGCGGGTCCTTCGTGAACGTGGACCCGGCCTCGTAGACGGGTCGGGCGGTGTCCAGCCAGTCGCGGACCACGCGCGGGGCGGTGCGCAGGTCGACGTAGTAGTCCTGGCGGCGGACCTGGTCCAGGGTGTACTCGTTCATGCCAGGCGTGGCCGCGGGCACGGTGTTCTTCTCCCAGTCGGTGCCGAGGGCGGCGCCCATGGTGAGGAAGGAGCCCCGGTCGAAGGTGAACCCGATGTTCAGGTACTCCGGGCCGAGGGTGTCGCGTAGGATCGCGCCCTGCGTCTTGGGGTACATCTCGGGATCGCTGGCCAGGTAGCCGACGTGCCCGTTGTGGGCCGAGAGCAGCATCCGGTCGCCGGTGTGGCGCTGCCACCACGCGGTGTTGTCGGCCATGGCCTGGTCGCGGAGGACCTCCGCGGCGTTCACCGAGGCCTTGTCGGTGAGTTCGAAGGTGGCGAAGGCGAAGGTCTGGGCGATGATGCGGGCGTGCTGCACGGCCCAGTCGTACTCCTCGCCGCCGGCGCCCTTGGCGGCGGTGACCAGGTCCAGCGCCTGCTGCGCCTTGGCGGCGTTCTCCTTCCGCTCGGCCACCGGCCGGTTCATCAGGTAGGCGACGGTGTCGTCGAGCGGGCGCAGGCCCGCGTACAGCCCGTCGACGCGCGCCAGGGCCGCGGGGTCGGTCTTGCGCAGGTAGGCGTCGACCCGGGCGAAGACCTCCTCGCCGAGCTTGGGGGCGCCGACGTCGTCGCCCATGAAGTGGACCGGGCGCTCCGGGTGCTGGCGGTTGTACTCGCGCATCCAGCTGATCAGGTCCACGAACTCCTGGCGCTCCCACGGTGATTTGCCCAGCTCGTCCTTGACGATCTGCCGGGCGTCGCCCTTGCCGTCCTGGAGGTACTTGTCGATCTTCAGGCCCGCCGACCAGCTCATCTCCAGGGCGAAGGTGGTGAAGCCCTTCTCCTGGACCAGGTAGCGGAAGACCCGCTCCTTCATGGTGAAGAACTCGTGCGAGCCGTGCGTGGCCTCGCCGAGGCCCACCACCTTGGCGTCCCCGACCATCGCGCCGAGCGCCCGCAGGTCGCTGGTGCTGCCGCCGGGCTCGGTCGACCGCAGCGGGTGCGCGGACCGCTCCAACGCGCGGACCACCGTGCCCCGCTGGCCGTCCGCCGCAGGGGCGGCGGAGGCCACCGGGGCCAGCAGGGCGGTGGTGGCGGCCGCCACCGTCGCCGCGATCAGCCCGCGCCGGCCGATCATCCGCTTGTTCGCCGTGGTCATGATCTCTCCTCAGTTTCCTTGTCCCGAAAGCTCGGTGAGATGATCATCGTCCGCGGCGGGGGTGCGGCGCGCTGGGGCCGACCGCCGGGTTCTTCGGGGGGATAACCCCCGACCTGCGTCGATGCGGGCTCCGCCCGGTGGGTCAGAGCGCCGCGGCGCGGTGCGTCGGGCGGCCGTCCAGGACGGTGAGCAGCACGGGGACGTCCGGCAGTTCGGTGGCGGGGGTGGTGAGCGGGTCGGCGGCCAGGGCGGTGAGGTCGGCGCGGTGCCCGACGGCGATCCGGCCGGCCTGCTGCTCCTCCCCGGCCGCGTGCGCGGCGTTGACGGTCATCGCCCGCAGCGCCTCCAGCGCGGTGAGCGCCTGCCCGGGGTGGTGCGGCGGCTGGGTCAGGTCGCGGCTCGGGCGGCGGTGGCGGGCGCCGGCCAGCACGCCGAGCGGCGGGTAGGGGGCGATCGGCCAGTCCGAGCCGAGCACGACGGTGGCGCCCGCGTCCCACAGGTCGCGGCAGCGCCAGGCGCGGTCGGCGCGCTCCTCGCCGAGGCGGCGGGACCAGTTGTCGGTGTGGTCGGCCCGGGTGAAGTCGCAGCAGTGGGTGGGCTGCATGGAGGCGGTCACGCCCAGCTCGGCGAAGCGCCGTACGACGGAGTCCGGGACGGTCTCGATGTGTTCGATCCGGTGCCGGACGGTTCGCGCCCCGGCAGCGGCCGTCCCCGGGGCCTGCGCCGAGGCCGCGGCCACGGCGTCGAGCGCGTGGCGGACGGCGGCGTCGCCGATGGCGTGGGTGGCGGTCGGCACGCCGGCGCGGTGCAGGTGCGCGATGACGCGGGTGTACTCCGCCGGGTCGGGCCAGAACGCGTGGGTGGACTCGCCGTGGCAGTCCGGGCGTTCCAGCCAGGCGGTGCCGTTGTCGATGGTGCCGTCCATGAACAGCTTGACGCCGTCGACCCGCCAGAGCCGGCCGCCCCGGTGCTGCTGCTCGACGAGGGCGCGCAGCCCGTCCGCGTCCACCCCGGGCTGGCACCAGGGGGCGACCCGCAGCCGCAGCGGCAGGTCGCCCGCCTCGTCGAGTTCGGTGTAGAGGTCGAGGCTGTCGCCGTTCGCGTCCATCGCGTGGCCGCCGGTGAGGCCGGCGGCGGCCATGGCGGCGAGCGCGGCGGCCAGGCGGGCGCGGCGTTCGGCCCGGGTGGGCTGGGGGGCGGCGCGTTCGACCAGTTCGCAGGCGGCGTCCTCCAGCAGCAGGCCGGTGGGGCGCCCGGTCGCGTCGCAGACCACCTCAGCGGCCTGGGCGAAGCTGCGCGGGCCGTCGACGCCGGCGAGTTCCAGGGCGCGCGGGCTGGCCAGCATGGAGTGGGCGTCGAAGAGTTGGAGCAGCGCCGGGACGCCGTCGAGGACGGGCGCGAGTGCGGCGGACTCCACCGGCCGGTCGCCGAAGACGTTCGGGTCCAGGCCCCAGGCGTGCAGCCAGGCGCCGGGGGCGAGGGTGCGGACCTCGGCGGCGAGGGCGGCGCGGACCCCGGCGAGGTCGGTGCAGCCGGAGAGGTCGAGGCCGTGGGTGAGTTCGGCGCCGGTGACCGGGTGCAGGTGCCCGTCGACCAGCCCGGGGGTGACGACGGCGCCCTTCAGGTCGACCACCGTGGTGGCGGCGTCGGCGAGCCGGCGGATCTCCCGGTCGTCGCCGAGGGCGGCGATCCGGCCGTCGGCGACGGCCAGGGCGGTCTGCGGGAGGGGGCCGCCGGTCGCCGGGTCGAGCAGGCGGGCGGACAGGAGGACGAGGGAGGTGCGCACATCGGCTCCAACGGTGCTGCGGGGCGGGGGAGTTGAGGGGTGGAGTGGTCAGTCTTTCCAGGTGAGGGAGCCATCGGGCAGGCCGAGTTCGCGTTCGGCGGTGGCCACGGCGAGCCGGGTGACGGCGGAAGGGTGGTCGCGCAGGCCGGTGTTGGCGTGGGCGGCGAGGCCGTCGATCACGACCAGGATCTGAAGAGCCGTCACGTCGACGTCATCGGTGCGGAATTCACCCTGGGTGACGCCCGCTTCGATGACGCCGCCGAGTCGTCCGCGCCAGCCGGCCTGCTGCTCCAGGACCCGGTCGCGCAGGACGGGCCGGTAGCGGCTGAGGTGGCGGGCGTTGATCCAGAGCCGGCTCATGTCGTCGTAGGCCGGCCCGGTGGCGCGGGCGAAGAACCGTGCGAGGTGGTGCAGCGGCGACCCGTCGTGCGGGTCGGCGGGCAGCAGCGTCTCCAGTTCGGCGGTGGCGGCGCTGCCGAAGGCCTCGGCGACGAGGTCCTCGACGGCGGGGAAGTAGTGGCTGATCAGACCGGGTCTGACGTCGAGCTGCTCGGCGATCCTGCGCAGCGTGATGCACTCCAGGCCCTCGGTGAGGGCGACGGCGGCGGCTGCCTCGACGATCTCCGCCCGCCGGTCGTCGGCGGATTTGCGGACCCGTTTGCGCTGAACGCTTGACGTCATGTGCCGGATGCTATTGAGTGTGCGACCAATAAGCAAGTAGGTGGGCACGACACCCCCACGGAGGGCCCCCAATGGCGTCCACGCTCCCGGACCACCCCCACCCCGACACCCGCGCCGCCGCGCCGCTCCAGCAGGAGCGGGCCGGCCGGGTCGAGGTCCACGGCATCGACCACATCCCCGAGACCGAACGGCGCGGCCGCGCCCGCGAACTCTTCCCCGTCTGGGCGGCGGCCAGCGTCAACTACCTCAACCTGGTCGTCGGCGGCGCCCTCGTCCTGGCCGGGCTCGACCTGCCCCAGGCGTTCGCGGTGGTCGTCGTCGGCAACCTGTTCTGGCTGGGCACCGGCCTGTTGGCGGTCTCCGGACCGGCCGCGGGCGCGCCCAGCGAGGTCATCACCCGCGCGATGTACGGCGTCCTCGGCAACCGCGTGAACAACGCCGTCACCGGCTGGATGATCTCCGTCTGCTACTTCGCGCTCAACCTCGCCGCGGCCGCCGTCGCCGCGTTCTCGCTCGCCGAGCAGGCCGGGATCACCCCGACCACCCCGATCAAGATCGCCATCGTGGTGGCCATCGTCGTGGTGACGCTCACCATCAGCGTCTACGGCCACGCCGCGATCCTCCGGCTCTACCTGCCGATCACCCTGGCGCTCGCCGCCGCCTTCGCCGTCGTCGGGTACGTGGTGCTCCGGCACGCCGACTTCGGCTACACGCCCGCCGAACCGCTCTCCGGCACCCGCCTGTGGTCCGCCGTCCTGGCCGGCGTCACCCTGATCGCCTCCGGCCCGCTGTCCTACACCACCAGCGCCGACTTCTCCCGCTACCTGCCGCACACCACCTCCCCGCGCGCCGTCCTCGGCTGGACGGCCCTCGGCGGCTTCCTGCCCAGCGTCGCCGTCGGCGGCCTGGGCGTACTCGCCGCCAGCGCCGTCGACATGACGGACCCGCAGGCCGCCCTCCAGCGGATCCTGCCCGGCTGGTTCGACCCGGTCTTCCTGCTCGCCCTGGTCGTCGGCACGATCGCGGTCAACGCGCTCACCGCCTACAGCGCCGGACTCGCCCTGCAAGCCGTCGGCATCCGGATCCGCCGCACGCTCAGCGTGCTCGTCGACGGCACCGTCGCCGTCTGCCTCACGCTGTACGCGCTGCTGGTCTCCAACTTCCTCGACACCGTCAGCAACGTGCTCCAGCTGACCGTCGTCCTGCTCGGCCCCAGCACCGCGATCTACGCCACCGACATCCTGCTGCGCCGCAACCGCTACGACGGCCGCGCGCTCACGGACGAGACCCCGGGCAGCCCCTTCTGGTACCGGGCGGGCGTCAACCCGGCCGGTGCGCTCGCCCTCGCGGCCGGGGTGGCCGGCGCCGCGCTGTGCGTGGACACCCTGTACACCGGGCCGGTGGCCGCGCTCGTCGGTGCGGACCTCGCGCTGCCGGTCGGCATGGTCGTCGCGGCGGCGGTGTACGCGGTGCTGATGCGCGGGAAGCTGAACCGCCGGGGCGCCTGAGCGCGGCCGTCCGACGGCCCCCGTCGAACTGCCCTTCCTCCGAAGGGTGCTGAGGACGCCCGGCCGGGACGCTTCCGGGGGGCCGCCGGTTGTCAGTGGCGTCCGTTAGGGTGCGGACCGGCGGCCCGGCCACGCGGGCCGGCGCGAGGTGAGGGGGCGTCATGACGGACGGTACCGAAGGGGCGGGGGGCGAGGAGGGCATCCGGTGGCTCGCGGACGCCGGGCGCTCCGTCGACGGCGTCCTGTTCGCCCGGGGGATACCGCCGCAGGAGCTCGCCCGCCGGATGGGCGCCGATCCGGCCGCCGCGGCCGGGCCGCTCAGCGGCACCGAGGTGTGGGACCTCGACATCGAGGTGTTCCGCCCGAGCGACGACGGCGACGGCGTGATCCGGGTCGGCGAGTCCGGTGAGTGGTCCTTCGCGGTCGAGTACGGCGACTCCACCGGCGGCGAACGGCTCACCGAGATAGCGTGCGACGGGGTCGAGGTGGTCCACTTCCGCCCGATGCCGGACCACCCGCCGGCGCTGCTCGACTACGCCCGCGACGGCGCCGTGCTGTGCGGGTTCGGCCTCGCCGAGGAGCGCTGGCGCTGGGGCCGGGAGCCCGACCTGCTGGTCCCCGAGCTGGTCGCCGCAGGCGTCCTGGAGCCCGACGGGATCACCCGCGGTCCCGGGGGCGAGCCGCCCGCGGCCGTCCGCCGCCGCACCCTCGGCGCGGTCGGGCGGCGGTTCGGGCTGAGCCTGCCCCGGGCCGTCCTCGGCGAACTGCGGCTGCCGACGTACGCGGTGCGGGGCAGGCCGGGGATGGAGCCGCCGGGTCGTTGAGCCGGGGCCGGCCCCGGGCCCGCCCCGGCCGCGCGCTGGACGTTTTGGACGCCCCGGACGCGTGTTCAGCCGGAGCGTGGCCCGGTCCGGGCGGCCCGGGCCTCCAGGTAGCGCCGCTCGGCGAGGCTGGCGGTGGCCTTCGCGGCGCGCCGGTAGTGCTCGTGGGCGCCGGCCGGGTCGCCGGCCTTCTCCAGCAGGTGCGCCCGGACGGACAGCAGCCGGTGGTGCCCGGCCATCCGCCCGTCACCGTCCAGGGCGGACAGCAGGGCCAGCCCGGCGGCCGGGCCGTCGGTCTCGGCGAGCGCGATCGCCCGGTTGAGGGTGATCATCGGGTTGGGCGCGATCCGTTCCAGGATCAGGTAGAGGGCGTGCACCTGGGGCCAGTCGGTCTCCTCGGCGGTGGCCGCGTCGGCGTGCGTGGCCGCGATGGCGGCCTGCAACTGGTAGGGCCCCAGGGTCGGGCCGGCCAGCGCCGCCTCGGCCAGTCCGACGCCCTCGTCGATCAGCGCCCGGTCCCAGGCCTTGCGGTCCTGCTCGTCCAGCGGCACCAGGTCGCCGGCCGGGGTGGTCCGGGCCTCCCGGCGGGCGTGGGTCAGCAGCATCAGCGCGAGCAACCCGGTCACCTCGTCGTCCCCGGGCAGCTGCGCGTGCACCGTCCTGGTCAACCGGATCGCCTCGCGCGCGAGGTCGGGGCGGTGCAACTCCGGTCCGGAGGTGGCGGTGTAGCCCTCGTTGAAGATCAGGTAGAGCACGTGCAGCACGACTCGCAGCCGTTCCTCGCGCTCCGCGCCGTCCGGCAGGGCGAACGAGCTGCCGGCGGCCCTGATGCGCTGCTTGGCCCGGCTGATCCTGGCCGCCATGGTGGCCTCCGGCACCAGGAACGCGCGGGCGATCTCGGCGGTGGTCAGACCGCCGACCGCCCGCAGCGTCAGGGCGGTCCGGGAGGCCGCGGTGAGCGTCGGATGGCAGCACAGGAACAGCAGGACGAGCGTGTCGTCGGTGTCCGGCACCTCCGGCGGCACCGCCTCGGCGGCCGTCGCCGACTCCCGTTCGCGGCGCGCGCGGTCGCGGCGCAACTGGTCGATGAGCCGCCGGGCCGCGACGGTCACCAGCCAGCCGTGCGGATTGTCCGGCACCCCCTCGGACGGCCACTGCACGGTGGCGGCGAGAACGGCCTCCTGGACGGCGTCCTCGCACCCTTCGAACCGGCCGTACCGGCGAACCAAGGTGCCGAGGACCTGCGGCGTGAGCGCACGCAGCAGGTCCTCGAAGTCCGGTGCTGTCATGCCTCCAAGTGTCCGTCGGCGAACATCACCTGCCGCACCTCGACCCCCAGGCCCTCGATCGCGGTGTCCGGGATCAGCGCCGCCAGCGCGATCGCCCGCTCCTTGTCCTCGCAATCGATCAGGTAGAAGCCGCCCAGGTACTCCTTGGCCTCCAGGAACGGGCCGTCGGTCACCACCGGCTGGCCGTTGCGCACGGTCACCACGGCGGCCTGGGTCGGATCGACCAGTGCCTGGGTGGTGATCAGCTCTCCGGACGCCTTCAGCGCCTCGATGAACTCGCCGTGGCCGTGGCCGATCGCCGCCTTCTCCTCGTCGGTCAGCGCGTCCATCACGGCCGGGTTGATGTGCAGGCTGATCAGGAACTTCATCTCGTGCTCCTCGTGGTTCGCGGGCCCGGCTGGGCTCCTCGACCGGTGGTCGGAGCCGTCGCCGCGGTCTTGACGTCCTCCGCCGGAAGATCGGATGAATCTTCGCGGCCGCAGCGCCACCTCGCACCTCGCACCCCGCCCGCATCGGGAGGGCCGGGGGCCGGGGACCCCGCCCCGCCGTCACCCGGGAGTGTGGTGGCCACGTCACATCGGGCGCCGCTACTGTGACCCGGTGGCGGAGCGTCACATGGAGCGGGTGGGCCGTCCCGGCCCGGTCCCGTCGGGAGGGGCAGTCATGAAAAGCACTCGTCGTGTGTTCGGATCGGTGCTCGCGGCTGCCGCCCTGGCCGCCTGCGCCCCGTCGACGTCACCCGCCGCGGCCTCGATCGCCGCGCCGGCCGCCTCGGGGTCCGAGGGAGCGAGGGGAGCCGCGCCGGCCGCGGTGGCGAGCGGGAAGACGGCCTGGACCGGCCAGTTCCGCGGTTACGGGACGGACCAGTGGAAGCACGCCTGGGGCGCGGCCGACCAGGGGACGTGGGGCGGTTCGGACTTGAGCGCGGTCGACGACGCGGCCGCTCCCGGGGGCGGCTCGGCGCTCCAGGTCGTCTACGGGGCCGGGTCCTCCTCCAACCAGTGCGCCGACTGCCCGAACCCGGGCGGCGGCCAGTTCTACACGGATCTGACCAGCCTGGGCCTGTCCGCCCTGGCCCAGGGCAAGACGCTGGACCTGAAGTACTCCCTCAAGTTCCCGGCCGGCCGGGACTGGGGCAAGGCGGGGAAGCTGCCCGGACTGTACGGCGGCAGGATCGGTGAGGAGTCGGGCGGCAACCACGGCGCAGGCTGGTCGACGCGCTACATGTGGCGCGGCGCCAAGGGCGTGCCGGACAACGGCGAGGTCTACCTCTACACCCCGACCAACTCCGGCCCGACCGGCTACGGGGTGGACGAGGGGCTCGGCGACTGGCGGTTCCAGGCCGACGGCGCGTGGCACAGCGTCGAGCAGCTGGTCGACCGCGGCACCGGGGACGTCACCGTCTGGTACGACGGCCGCCAGGTCTACGCGGCGCGCGGGGTGGCCTCGGGCATCGGCGGGATCCCCTTCGGCGGCGTGTTCTTCTCCACCTTCTACGGCGGCCACGACACCAGTTGGGGCCCGGCGAGCACCCAGCGCGCCTACTTCGCGGACTTCTCGCTGTCCTCCGGCGTCCAGCACTGACCCGTCAGCCGACTGTCACCGTCACGGTGAAGGCCCGCTGGCCGGGCGGGCAGGCCAGTGCCTCGCCGCAGGTGGTGCGGTGGGCGGAGAGGCGGGCCGTGCCGGGGGAGGCGGCGAGGAAGCCGGCGGTGACCTGACCGCAGCCGCCGCCCGGCCGGCAGGAGGGGGCGGGGGTGGTCGCGGTGGCGGTCGGACGCAGCGTCCGCGGGCTGTCGCCGGCGGCCGGGGACCAGTAGGTGCTGTGCAGCTCGACCCGGATGACGGTGCCGGGTGCCACCCGGACGGTCGTGCCGTCGGCGTGCTCGTCGAGCACCAGGGCGGGCGGGCCCGGCGCGGCGGGGCCGGGGTTCGACGAGCAGCCGGCCGCCAGGGCGAGCAGGGCGGCTGCCGCGAGCTTTCGCACCGTCACGGCTCTCCTCCTTCACAGGGCGCGATGTTGTCGGGGCGCGGTGTCCTTGGGGCGCAGTGTCCTTGGGACGCGGTGCCGCCGGGGCGGGCCGTGGTGGCCCGCCCCGGCGGCGTCAGGGGCGTGGACGGGCGGCCGTCAGGAGACGGTCACGTCGTCGTAGTAGGTGTAGGTCGGGTCGCCCGGGTAGTTGTCGTCCACGTTGGTGAGGGTGAGCGTGTAGCTGTGGCCCGGGGTGACGGTGCCGGAGGCGGACTTCCAGCCGAGGCCGCTGGTGCAGGTCTTGGCGAGCACCGTGGCCGTGGTATTGGTGGTGTTGTCCTTGAGGGTGGCGGTCGCCCAGTCGTAGGTGACGGTGTCCGGGCAGGTGACGTCGTACCAGAAGGCGACCTTGCTGCTGCCGGTCGGGGCGGTGAAGGTCTGGCTGGCCGTGGACGTGGTGGTGGGGCCGGTGGAGCCGAGCATGGCGCCGTAGCCGCCGGTGTGCTTGGCGGCGCTGGAGGCGGCGGCGCTGCCGGTGGAGGCCCAGCCGCTCAGGGTGCCGGTCTCGAAGCCGCCGTTGGTGAGGCCGCCGCCGCCCGTGGAGGTGACGGTCCAGCCGAAGGCGGCGGAGCCGGAGGCGCCGGTGGCGTCCTTGGCGGTGACCGTGACGCTCGCCGTGCCGGCGGTGGTCGGGGTGCCGCTGATCAGGCCGGAGGCGGAGATGGACAGGCCGGCCGGCAGGCCGCTCGCCGTGTAGGTGAGGGTCTGGCCGGAGGCGCTGTCGGTCGCCGCGATCTGCAGGCTGACGGCCTTGCCGGTGGTGCCGGTCTGGGCGCCCGGGTTGGTGACGGTGACGGTGTTGCCGGTCGTGCCGCCGACGATCGGGTGGGACATCTCGCAGCCGCCCGCACCGCTGTTGAAGTCGTTCGCCCAGGTCGACTGCATGGCGAAGCTGCCGGTGGTGAAGCCGACGTTCGCCGAGGCGCCCTGGCCGCTGCTGACCCAGGCGCACTTGTCGCCGTTCTCGGCGCCGCTGCTGTCGGTCCAGCCGCCGGCCGGGTTCTGGTCGGTGATGGTCTCGGCGTACTCGTGGCCCTCGACGATGGTGACGCCGTCCAGGGTGCCGGCCGTCCCCGCGTTGACGAAGCTCTGGCCGCAGCCGGAGCCCGCGTCGGTCACGTACGGCAGGTTGGTGAAGGCCAGTTCGCCGTACGGGGAGGAGACGGCGCCGCCGGTGAGCGTGGTGTCGCCGGTGTAGTCGTGCCAGGCGCAGAAGTTGCCGGACGCGGTGTTGAAGCCGTCGGGGGTGGTGCCGGTGGGGGAGACGACGACGTACTGGTCGTTCCGGTTGGCCGCGGCCGTGGTGTTGCCGAAGTGGCCGGACGCCTTGACCGCCTCGGCGCCGATCTGGTTGCCGGTCGCGGAGGCGGGCGCCGCGGCGGAGGTGTCCACCCAGACGCCGGCGAGCGCGCCGCCGGTGGGGTAGGCGACGTGCGCGGAGTTGCCCGGGCAGGTCTGGGAGCCGGCGGCGACGCCCTCGCAGTACTGCGTCATGACGCCGGACCAGAGCTCGCTGCCCGCGCCGATGCCCTTGAACAGCTGCTGGAGGCGCGGGGCCATGCCCTTGGCGTCGCCGCTGAGCGTGGTGTTGCCGTTGGTGTCGGTGCCGGAGCTGCCCCACTGGGAGCCCCAGAACACCAGGTAGACGTGCTCCGGTCCGGTGGTCACGCCGATGCTCGGACTGCCCGCCCCGCCACCGTAGTTGAGGTTGTTGGCGGAGGTGGCGTTCGGTGCGGCCTGGTGGCCGCGCAGCGGGACGGCGCCGTGCCGGTACGGGTGGTTCGCCGACGCCGCGGGGTGCGCGGCGTCGTCGGGCTGCGCCTGGGCGGGTGCCGCGGTGAAGCCGGCCGCCGCGAGGGCGAGCGCGGCGACGCCGGTGAGCGCCGCCCGTCCGGCGAGACGGAACGTGGGGGTTCGGCCCATGTGAGGGTTGCCTCTCTCATGCCGACCGCCCGGGCACCGGTGGGTGACGGGTGGTCGCGAAGGACAGGGAGAGGCCGGAGGCGGTGGAACGCCTGGATGACCCGCCGCACAACGGATCACCGGGGGGAAACAGGCCCGCCTCGGCCGCCGAGAAGCAAAGCAGCCGCCGGAGAACGGGGTCAACGAGCCTGACGGTAAAGTGAGTTGCCTTGATTCCCGCGTAATGGAAAAGCCCCCAGACGGAGGGGGTGGCGGTTCGGGTTCCCCAGGTCCGCACACTGTATGCGGGTTTTCGTTAACCGTATGAACGGCCTTGGCCGAAAAGGGATTTGATGGTGAGAAACAGGTAAGACATTAGCCGCCGGGCAGAGGCGCGCGCAAGCGCGAGCCTCCGACGTGCGGAGGCCGCCCCCCTTGTACATGGGGGCGGCCTCCGGCATCACCAGGGGGGGCCGGTGAAACGTCAGTGTTCTTTGGTGAAGCCGGTTCAGGCCGTGAGTGCGGCGTTGCGCAGCCGGGCGGCGGAGCGGGCCAGGAGGAACGCCGCGAGCAGGGCGGGGCAGAAGCCCACCACGCAGGCGGCGAGGACGGCGGTCGCGGTCAGGCCGAACGGGGACACGACGGCGGCGGCGATGCCGGCCAGCGGAGTGACCAGGACGGGGGAGAGCAGCAGCAGGGCTGCCAGCCGCTTCTCCCGGCGGCTCCACTGCGTGGACCGCCACACCCTGCTCGCGGCGATGACGGCGGCGGCCAGTGCGAGCGGGGGCCCGATGGCCGGGACGAACGACAGCGGAACCGGCAGCACCGCGAAGACCAGGGTGCGGGCGGTGCGGCCGCGGCTCTCCGGCTCCGGTCGGGTGCCGCCCTCCTCGTCGAGCGCGGCGTCGGCGATCCGCCGGGGGCTGCCCAGCTGCTCCAGGACCCGCCGGACGGCGGCCTCGTCGGCGGGGTCGCACTCGGCGAGCGAGACCTCGATGTGCTCGCGCAGGTCCGCGAGCAGTTCGCGGCGGCGAGGCTCGGGCAGCGGAGCGGTGTACCGGGCGACCGCGGCCAGGTGGGTGCGGACCAGGGGGTGCTCGATGGGGTTGTTCACGGGTTCTCTCCCGGGGCCAGGACGTGGTCGACGGTTTCGCGGAAGGCGGGCCACAGCGTGGCGAACTCCTCCAGTGCGCTGCGGCCGGTGTCGGTGAGGGTGTAGTACCGGCGGGACGGGCCGCTGGCCGAGTCGCGCAGGAAGGTGTCGGCGAGGCCGGCCCGGCGCAGCCGGGACAGCAGGGGGTAGATGGTGCCCTGGCTGGTCGCCAGCATCGGGAACCGGCCGAGCTCCTGCAGCAGCTCCACCCCGTACCGGGGGCCGTCCCGCAGCAGCGCCAGGACGCAGTACTCCAGTACGCCCTTGCGCAGTTGCGTCGCCACCGGCCCGTCGGCCGCGCCGGCGTCGCCGTCGTGGTGTGTGATGCCAGGTACCATGCGATGCAAGATAGCATGCGACGCCAGGTAGTGGGCGGTCCGGACGAGGGCCACGGGAGCGACCTCACCCGGACGGCGGGTGGCAGCCGGACCGCCGCACGCCCCTCCACCGGCCCTTCCGGCGGGCGCAGTCGCACCACCGCCCCTAGGGTCTGTGGTGCGTTGACCGTGCCGAGCGCCGGGGCGTACGCCGCCCCGCCGTCCGCCGGGGCGCGCCCGGCAACCCGAGAGGTGGACCGCTCCATGCACACCGTCGTCCGCGGCGCCGGCGCTTTCGGCCTGGCCGCGCTGCTGCTCGCCTGTGCCGCCGGCTGCCAGGGCGACGCCCGCTCCGCCGTCGAGCCCGCGCCGACCTCCCCGGCCGGCTCGCCCGGCTCACCCGCCGCGTCCGCGACCGGACTCGCGGCCCAGCATCTCGACTGGCAGGCCTGCCCGGCCCCCAGCCCCGCGCAGGGCAGCGGCACCGCGCCCGCCGGTGACTGGCAGTGCGCCACCCTCAAGGCGCCGCTGGACCACGGCAAGCCGGACGGCGAGACCATCGACCTGGCCATGATCCGGAGCCGGGCGAAGGACGAGAAGCACCGGATCGGCTCGCTGCTGTTCAACTTCGGTGGCCCCGGCGCCTCCGGCGTCGCCACGCTGCCCGCCCTCGCCGCCGACTACGCCTCCCTCAACGCCCGCTACGACCTGGTGAGTTTCGACCCCCGCGGGGTCGGCGCCAGCGCCGGGGTGAGCTGCCTGGACGACAAGGCGATGGACGTCAGCCTGGCAATCGACAACACCCCCGGGACCCCCGACGCGGTGAAGGCGCTGGACACCAGCAACGCGCAGTTCACCGCCGCCTGCGAGCACAACTCCGGTCCGGTGCTGCCCTACGTGGACACCGAGAGTGCCGCCCGCGACCTCGACCTGATGCGGCAGGTGCTCGGCGACCAGAAGCTCTTCTACTTCGGCATCAGCTACGGCACCCAGCTCGGCGGCGTCTACGCGCACCTGTTCCCGCACGAGGTCGGCCGGATCGTCCTGGACTCGGTCGTCGACCCGACGAAGGACCCGCAGCAGTCCGCGCTCGGCCAGGCCAAGGGCTTCCAGCTCGCCTTCGACAACTTCATGAAGGCCTGCGCCGCCGAGGAGGCCGCCGTCTGCCCGACGGGTGCCGGCGGCGTCGAGGGCACGGCGGCGGTCACGGCGCTGCTGCAGAAGCTGGAGCAGTCCCCGCTGCCCACCACCGGCGGGCGGCAGCTCACCGAGACCCTGGCCGTCACCGGCATCGCCGCCGCCCTGTACAGCGAGGAGACCTGGCCCGTCCTGGCCGCCGGGCTCACCGAGGCGTTGCAGCAGGGCACCGGCAACACACTGCTCCAGCTCTCCGACGCGATGTTCGGGCGCGACCCGCAGGGGCGCTACACCAACCTGAGCGCCGCCAACCGGGCGATCAACTGCGTGGACGCCCGGCAGCGCTACTCCGACCAGGACGTCGAACAGCAGCTGCCGCAGTTCCGCGACGCCTCCCCGGTGTTCGGCCCCTACTCCGCCTGGGGCCTGACGAGCTGCACCGGCTGGCCGGTGCCGGGCAAGGCCGACCACCCGGACGTCTCGGCCGCCGGCGCGGCCCCGATCGTGGTGGTCGGCACCACCGGCGACCCGGCCACCCCGGTCGAGGGCGCCCACGCGATGGCGCAGCAGCTCGGCCCGGGCGTCGGCGTCAACGTCACCCTCCAGGGCGAGGGCCACGGCGGCTACAACACCGGCGACCCGTGCCTGAAGCAGGCCGTGGACGCCTACCTGCTGGATGGCACGGTGCCGGCCGACGGGAAGACCTGCAGCTGAGAAGTGGCCCACCGCAATGGTGATCGATTGGCCCTGGAAAGCGGTCCACTCGGCGTCTAGGCTCTTCACCGTGACCACCAAAGTCGATTTCTACTTCGATCCGATCTGCCCGTTCGCCTGGATCACCTCCCGGTGGATCCGTGAGGTCGAGCGCCACCGCGAGCTCGACCTCACCTTCCGGGTGATGAGCCTGTCCGTCCTCAACGAGGGCCGCACCGACCTGCCCGAGCGCTACCAGCGCCTGATGACCACCGGCTGGGGCCCCGTCCGGGTCTGCATCGCCGCCGCCGAACAGCACGGCGAGCACGTGCTGCGCGACCTGTACACCGAACTCGGCACTCGCCTGCACGACCAGGACCGGCCCGCCGACGACGCCGTCATCCGGGAGGCCCTGGTCGCGGCCGGACTGCCGGAGGAGCTCGCCGCCGCGGCCGACAGCACGGCGTACGACGTCGCGCTGCGCAAGAGCCACCACGAGGGCATGGACCCGGTCGGCGAGGAGGTCGGCACGCCGACCATCCACGTCGACGGCGTCGCCTTCTTCGGCCCGGTGCTGAGCGCCATCCCGCGCGGCGAGGACGCCGTCCGGGTCTTCGACGGGGTGCGGCTGCTGGCCGGCTACCCGAACTTCTTCGAGCTCAAGCGGACCCGGACCGGCTCGCTCGACTTCTCCTGACGGCGCCGCCGGCCCCCGCGCCGGGGCCGGCCGGTTCGTCCTGGACCTCCCGTCCGGGCCCTTCTCGCCCCACCATGGAGGGGAAGGCCCGGCGGCGGAGAGGTGGTGGGCGCGGATGATCACCCGAATCCGGCTGCGCGCCGCCCGCCACCCCGCGACCCCGCCGCCCCCGGGCGGGGGCCCCGAGCGGCCCCGCACCCCCGGCGGCCCGCCGCCGCCCAAGCCGCCCCCGCCCGCGATGCGCCGCTGGCTGCTGCCCGTCGCCGTCCTGGTGACCCTGCTGCTGCTCATCCTGTTCTCGCGCTCCGGCTCGACCGGCGCCAACTACGGCTACACCGACTTCCTCAACCGGGTCGGCGCCGGCCAGGTGCAGACCGTGGACATCACCGACACCGGCGGGGTCACCGGCACCCTCAAGGACGGCACGCACTTCACCAGCCAGATCCCGACCGCCCTGGACACCTCCCAGCTCAGCGGCGAGCTGGCCGGCCAGCACGTCGACATCACCGCCAGCCACAGCGGCGGCAGCTCGATCTGGTCGACGCTGCTGCTGTTCCTGCCGCTGCTGCTCTTCGGCGGGCTGTTCCTCTGGTCCGGCCGGATGGCCGCCCGCTCGCTCGGCGGCGGCCTGAGCGCCATCGGCCGCTCCCGCGCCAAGATCATCGAGGCCGAGCGGCCCGCCACCCGCTTCGCCGACGTCGCCGGGTACGAGGGCGTCAAGCAGGAGGTCAGCGAGGTGGTCGACTTCCTGCGCAGCCCCGAACGCTACGCCGCCGCCGGCGCCAAGGGCCCGCGCGGGGTGATCATGGTCGGCCCGCCCGGCACCGGGAAGACCCTGCTCGCCCGGGCCGTCGCCGGAGAGGCCGAGGTGCCCTTCCTCTCCGTGACCGGCTCCGGCTTCGTCGAGATGTTCGTCGGCGTCGGCGCCTCCCGCGTCCGCGACCTCTTCGACGAGGCCCGCAAACGCGCGCCGTCCATCATCTTCATCGACGAGATCGACGCCGTCGGCGGCCGCCGCGCGGGCGGCACCCGGCTCGGCGGCAACGACGAGCGCGAGCAGACCCTCAACCAGCTGCTCTCCGAGATGGACGGCTTCGACCCGACCACCGGCATCGTCGTCATCGCGGCCACCAACCGCCCGGACGCCCTCGACCCGGCCCTGCTGCGCCCCGGCCGGTTCGACCGCCAGGTCACCGTCCCGCTGCCCAACCAGGCGGAACGGGCCGCGATCCTCGCCGTCCACGTCCGCGGCAAGACCCTCGCCCCCGATGCCGACCTGAACCGCATCGCCCGCGGCACACCCGGCTTCTCCGGCGCCGACCTCGCCAACCTGGTCAACGAGGCCGCCATCAACGCCGTCCGCGCCGACCGCGCCACCCTCACCGCCGACGACCTCGACACCGCCCGTGACCGCGTCCTGCTCGGCCGCCGGGACTCCTCCAACGCGCTGCTGCCCGAGGAGCGCCACGCCGTCGCCGTCCACGAGTCCGGGCACGCCCTGACCGCCGCGCTGTGCGAACACGCCGACCCCGTCGCCAAGGTGACCATCCTCCCGGCCGGCGTCTCCCTCGGCGCGACCGAACAACTCCCCGAAGCGGAACGCCACCTGTACACCGAGGGCTACCTGATCGACCTGATCACCGTCCAGCTCGGCGGGCGGGCGGCCGAGCTGGTGGTCTTCGGGGAGGGCTCCACCGGCGCCGCCAACGACCTCGCCCACGCCACCGGCGTCGCCACCCGGATGGTCCGCGAATTCGGCCTCTCCCCGGAACTCGGCCCGGTCGGCTACTCCAGCGGCTCCCCGAACTACCTCGGCGACGGCCCCGAGGACCTGTTCCGCCGCCCGTACTCCGAGCAGACCCAGCGCGCCGTCGACGAGGCGGTGGCCCGTCTGCTGCGCCGCGCCGAACGCCGTGCCGTCGACCTGCTCCGCGAACACCGCCACCACCTCGACGAACTGGCCGCCCTGCTGGTCGCCCAGGAGACCGTCGACGGCGCCGTCGTCCTCGACATCCTGCGGCACCCCGCGTAGGCGCTCGCCCCGGCCTGCCGCAGCACCGCCACCACCTCGTCGAACGCGCGGAACCCGCTGGTAGCGTCCAGGGCGGGCACCCACCGTGTCACCTTCACCCGGGAGTCGATATGACCGAACCCCTGTCCGCCGACCTCCAGCGGGAGATCGCCCGCACCCTGCGGGTGGCCCCCGTCCCCAGCCCCGAGCAGGAGGCGAAGCGCCGGGCCGACTTCCTCGCCGACCAGCTCCGGGCGGCCGGCGCCCGCACGCTGGTGCTCGGCATCAGCGGCGGCGTCGACTCCACCACCGCCGGGCGGCTCTGCCAGCTCGCCGTCGACCGGCTGCGCGCCGCCGGACACCAGGCCGAGTTCTGCGCCATGCGGCTGCCCTACGGCACCCAGGCGGACGAGGCGGACGCCCGCCGCGCACTCGACTTCATCCGGCCGGACCGGACCCTGACCGTCGACATCAGGCCCGCGACCGACGCCGCCCTCGACGCGCTGACGTCCGCCGGCCTCACCTTCGCCGACCGCTCCCACGAGGACTTCGTCCGCGGCAACGTCAAGGCCCGCCAGCGGATGGTGGCCCAGTACGCGGTCGCGGGTGCCACCGGCGGCCTGGTCGTCGGCACCGACCACGCCGCCGAGGCGGCCGTCGGCTTCTTCACCAAGTACGGTGACGGCGCCGCCGACGTGATGCCGCTAGACGGGCTGACGAAGCGTCAGGTCCGCTCCCTGGCCGAGGCCTTGGGGGCCCCGGCGGACCTCGTCCACAAGACCCCCACCGCCGACCTGGAGACCCTCGCCCCCGGCCGCCCCGACGAGGACGCCCTCGGCGTCCCCTACGAGGCCCTGGACGACTTCCTGGAGGAGCGGCCGGTGAGCGAGGACGTCTTCCGCACCGTCCTCGGCCACTACCGCCGCACCGAGCACAAGCGCCGCCCGCCCGTCACCCCGGCGTAGCAGCCGAACCGGCCTGACGGTGCGCGGTGCGCGCACCGTCGGAGCGGCGGGCCCTACTGCGCCGCGATCCAGTCCGTGACCAGCGTGTCCAGCACTCCCAGCGGCAGGCTGCCGTGCCCGATCAGCTCGTGGTGGAACTCCCGGATGTCGAACCGGCCGCCCAGCGCCGCCTGCGCGCGCTCGCGGTGCCGGACGATCTCCCGGCGGCCGATCAGGTACGCGGTCGCCTGGCCCGGCCAGGCCAGGTAGCGGTCGATCTCGTTGCGGACGTTGGCCTCGGTGGTGGCCGTGTTGTCCCGCATGAAGGCGATCGCCCGCTCCCGGGACCAGCCGTAGTGGTGCAGCCCGGTGTCCACGACCAGGCGCACGGCCCGCAGGGCGTCGAGCGACAGCATGCCGAAGCGGGAGAGGTCCGAGCTGTACAGCCCCATCTCGTCCGCGAGCCGCTCGGTGTACAGGCCCCAGCCCTCGACGTGGGCGGTCAGCTGGCCGCTCGGCCGGCGCCGGAACTCCGGCAGGTGGTGCAGCGTCTGGGCGACGGCGATCTGCAGGTGGTGCCCGGGCACGCTCTCGTGGAAGGCGATCGCCTCGTACTCGTACCTGAACCTGGTCTGCGGGCGCAGCGTGTTGATCCAGTGGGTGCCGGGCAGGCCGCCCGGGCCCGGCGGCTGGTAGTAGGCCAGCGGCCCGGTCTCCGCCTCGATCGGGTCGATCTCCCGGGTCACGCAGTCGGCGATCGGGTAGGCCCGGAAGTAGTCGGCCGAGGCGCGGCGGGCGCGCTCCAGCGCCTCGTCGACCAGGGTGATGATCTCCTCGGCGCTGCCGAAGCGCAGCGCGCGGTCCTCCCGCAGCGCGGCCAGCACGGCGTCGGGGTCGGTGATGCCGAGCACCCTGCCGCCCAGCTCGGCGAACTCCTCGCGCAGCCCCGCCAGGGTGTCCAGGCCGATCCGGTGGACCTCCTCCGGGGTGAGCCCGGGCCGGGTGTAGCGGGTGACGGCGTCGGCGTAGCCCTCGGTGCCGCCGGGCACGTGGCAGACCCCGGCCCGGTCTTCCGGCCGGGCGTCCGCGGCCAGCCGCTGGGCCAGGCCGGCCCGGTAGCGGGCCACGGCCGGGCGCACGCCGTCGCGGACGATCACCCGGCCCCGGTCGAACTCCGGGCGGCCCTGCAGCGCGCGCAGCAGCTGGTCGTCGTCCGGGTTGGCGACCAGGTAGGCGTCGAGCTGGTCGAGGGCGGCGTCGACGCCGCTGCGCAGCGGCGTGCGGCCCTCGGCGGCGGCGTCCAGGTGGAGCTGCAGGGCGGCGTCGAAGTAGCCCGGCAGGCCGGCCAGCCGCTCCAGGTAGGCGTCGGCGCCCTCCTGGTCGACGGAGGTCATGGCGAGCGAGGTGAAGGCCTCGTTCTGCGGTGCGGTGATGGTCGCCGAGATGCTGAAGTCGCCCAGTCCGTGGGTGATCCGGCCGGTGCCGTTGTCGATCAGCCGCCCGAGCACGCGGTGGGTGACCAGGTCCTCGCCGGCCAGCGCGTCCACCGGGATCGCGGCCAGTCGCGCTCCGAAGCCCGCCAGCGCGTCCCGGTGGCGCAGCGCGGCCGCGCGGGACGGGTCGGGCACCTCGTGGGCGTAGCCCTCGACCCCGCTCAGCGTCGCGTCGAACGGGGCGTGGGCGTTCTCGGCGGCGAAGTACTCCTCGGCCAGGGCGGCGAGTGCGGTGGGGGCGGCGAGTGCGGTGGGTTCGTCGTGGTGCGGCTGGTCGGTCATGGGCGCTCCCCGGTCCGGTGTGGTCAGAGTGACGAGGGTTGCCTGGGCGCCCCGGTGGCGCCGATTATTCGGAGTCGGTGGCGGCGCGGTCAATACGCGGCGCGGGGAAAGGGGTTCTCCCCGGCGCCCGGTGGCGCCGCCGCCGACGCCCCGTCAGCGGTAGCCCTCCGGCGCGGCCGGTTTGCCCGCGTCCTGCACCTCGACCAGGTAGCGCCAGCAGTCCGGCCGGCTGCCGTCGCGGTCGGTGAAGCCGTACTCCAGGGACAACTGCCCGCTGGACACCGACCCGCCGTTCCAGCGGGAGACCTCGGGGTCGGTGGCGAGGGCGGCGACCGCCCGGCCGACGAAGTACGGGCTCTCGGAGATGCCGAAGTGCGGCTCCCGGGCCAGGGCGTCGCGCCAGTTCTCCTCGGTGACGCCGAAGTGCTCCAGCATGATCTCCGAGCGCATCCAGCCGGGGGTGAGCGCCAGGGCGGTGGCGCCGCGCGGGCCCAGCTCGTGGCCGAGCGCGAAGGCCATCCGCAGCACGGAGGCCTTGGCGAGGTCGTAGAAGAACGAGTTCCGGTAGGTGTCGCGGTTGTACTCGGTGGTTCCGTCGGTCATCTCGACGACCAGGCCGCCCGGGCGGCGCAGCAGCAGCGGGAGGGCGTGGTGGCTGGTGACGGCGTGCGTCTCCACCGCGAGGCGGAGCAGCCGCAGGCCGTCGTCCAGGTCGTGCTCCCAGACCGGGACGTTCCAGCCGAACAGGTTCTCGCCGCCCCAGATGTCGTTGACCAGGACGTCCAGCCGGCCCTGCTCGGCGTCGATCCGTTGCACCAGGGCGGCCACCTGGGACGGGACCAGGTGGTCGGTCGGCACTGCGATGCCCCGGCCGCCGGCCGCGGTGACCAAGTCCGCGGTGTCCTCGATGGTCTCCGGCCGGCCGTACTCCGAGCGCTGCTCGCGGGTGCTTCGCCCGGTGACGTACACCGTCGCCCCGGCGGCGCCCAGCTCCACCGCGATGCCCCGCCCGGCGCCCCGGGTCGCCCCCGCGACCAGGGCGATCCGACCGTCCAGCGCCCGTGCTGCCCGTGTTTCCCCTGCTGCCTGTGCCATCCGCAAGCTCCCTGTCCGCATGTCCGCCGACGACTGTGCCGACGCCCGTGGAACGGACGTCGGCACCAGCCTTGCGCAGGGGTCTGACAATCGGGCCCGGCCGGCGGCCGGAGCGCGCGGGTCAGCCGGCCTTGGCGGCCTTGGCAGCCTTGGCGGCCTGCGCCGCGGCGTCCTTCTCCTGCTTCTCCTTGATCCGGACGGCCTCCTTGCGGACGTCCACCTGGTTGGCGCGCTCGTGCTGCAGCCAGAGCGGGTTCTCGGCCTTGAGGGCCTCGATCTGCTCGGTGGTGAGCGCCTCGGTCACGCCGCCGCGGGCCAGGCCGGCGATGGAGACGCCGAGCTTGGCGGCGACCACCGGGCGAGGGTGCGGGCCGTTCTGGCGCAGCTCCTGGAGCCACTGCGGCGGGTCGGCCTGAAGCGCGCTGAGCTCCTCGCGGGAGACCACACCCTCCTGGAAGCCGGTCGGCGCCGCGTCGAGGTAGATCCCCAGCTTCTTGGCGGCGGTGGCCGGCTTCATGGTCTGGCTGGTCTTCTGCTTGAGCGATGTCATGGTGACAAGGGTAAGGGAGTGCGCGGGCGCTCCCGGTCACGGTCGGTAGCCTTGCCCTGTGACAGACATGCAGGTGAACCCGTCCTTCCGGCTCGCGTACGTCCCGGGCGTGACCCCCGGCAAATGGGTCCGGGTGTGGTCCGAGCGGCTCCCGGACGTGCGGCTCGACCTTCTCGCCGTCCCGGCCGGAGACGGCGAGGGGACGCTGCGCGAGGGCACCGCGGACGCCGGGCTCGTCCGGCTGCCCGTCGACCGGGACGTGCTCAGCGCGATCCCGCTCTACGCCGAGACCACCGTCGTGGTCTTCCCCAAGGACCACTGGCTCGCGGCCGCCGAGGAGGTCGCGCTCGGCGACCTCGCCGAGGAGGTGGTGTTCCACCCGCTCGACGACACCCTCGGCTGGCCGGGCGGGCTGCCCGGCCGCCCGGCGATCGAGCGCCCGGCCAGCACCGCCGACGCCATCGAGCTGGTCGCGGCCAACGTCGGCGTGCTGCTGGTGCCGCAGTCGCTGGCCCGGCTGCACCACCGCAAGGACCTCACCTTCCGGCCGGTCGCCGAGGCGCCGCAGTCCCAGGTGGCGCTCGCCTGGCCGGAGGACCGCACGACGGAGCTGGTCGAGGAGTTCATCGGCATCGTCCGGGGCCGCACGGTCAACAGCTCGCGCGGGCGCGGCGCCCAGCCGGCGGCCGAGCCCCAGAAGGCCGCGGCGCCGCGCAAGTCCCAGCCGCAGAAGGGCGGCCAGCAGAAGTCCGGCCAGCAGAAGTCCGGTCAGCAGAAGTCCGGTCAGCAGAAGGGCGGCCAGCAGAAGGGCCGGCCGAAGCCCGCGGCGGGCGGCCGGGGTGCGGCCGCGGCCAAGCGCGGCAAGCCGAAGCGCCGCTCGTAGGTCCTGTCCGGCCGGGGACCCGGGTTCGTCCGGGTGCTGGCCGGGGCCCGGCGGGGCGCGTACCGTCGGGCCCGGGCGCTGCCCGCCCCGTCCGGCCGAGGGGTTGAAGGAGCGGGGCCATGTGGCACGACCTGGTGATCGTCCAGATTCCGATCGTGGAGAAGATCCTCCGCACGATCGCGGTCTACGCGCTGATCCTGATCCTGTTCCGGATCGCGGGGAAGCGCGGGCTGGCGGGCCTGAACACCTTCGACATGGTGGTCATCTTCCTGCTGTCCAACGTGGTGCAGAACGCGATCATCGGCAATGACAACAGCCTGCTCGGCGGCGCCATCGGTGCGGTCACCCTGATCGCGGTGAACGCCGCCGTCACCCGCTGGCTGGCCCACGACCCGCGTGCCGCCCGGCTGTTGGAGGGCACCCCGACCACCGTGGTGCGCGACGGCAAGCTCGTCCCGGGCGCGCTGCGCGGGCTGGCGCTGCGCGCGTCCGAGATCGAGCACGCCGTCCGCGTCCAGAACGGCGACACGATCCGCGACGTCGCGGTCGGGCGGCTGGAGCCCGACGGCCAGCTGGTGATCACCCTCAAGCCCGCCGAGCAGAGCGCCACCCGCGGCGACGTCGAGGACCTGCACCGCCGGCTGGAGGCCATCGAGCGGCTGCTCACCACCCTGGCGGCCGACCGGCGCGGCGAGGACTGACCCGGCGGCCACCCCAGAGGTCTGGGATGGGAACGGCCGCACCCGGCCCGGCAGGATTGGCGTAGACCACTTCCGTCCACACTCGCCGGGCCTCCGTCCGGCCGGAGGATCGAATGCTGCGCAGACTCTCCTGGATCCCGGCCCTGACGGCCGTCCTGCTCGCCCTGGTGGCCGGGCCGGCGGCCGGGACGGCATCCGCCGCGACCGAACGCGAATTCCTCCAGGGCTACGGGCAGTTGGTGCCGCTGCCGGCTCCGGTGACGCCGGCGCAGCAGTGCGTCGAGCGGCGGCTGTTCCTGGACGCCGGCACGTACGCCTGGAGCTTCAGCACGCCGGGCGGCAACGTGCCGTCCCAGGACGTCCAGCTCTCCTCGGGCTGGTTCCGTTGGACGATCTGCGTGTACCCGCGGGCGTCCGTCTACGGCGCGACCACCTGGCTCGACCCGGAGACCCCCGGCCAGCCGCACCTGGAGCGGACCACCAGCTTCGACGTCACCTTCACCTACACCTACACGTGGGACTCCATGCTCTACCGCTGGCAGGGCATCCCCCGCCCGCCGCGCACCATGTGACGCATCGTCAGGCGGGCTCCCGCCCGCCGCCGGCGCGGGGCGGGAGCCCCGGTCACCAGGCCCGGCGGGCGAGGGTGGCCGTGAAGGGGCGGGGGGACAGCGAGGAGCTGCGGGCGGGGCGGACCGGGCGGCCGGGGGTGGGGGTGACGGTCCAGCGGGCCGCGATGGTGGCGATGGCGAGGGCGGCCTCGGTGGTGCCGAACACGTCGCCGATGCAGCGGCGGGCGCCGAGGCCGAAGGGGGCGTAGGTACCGGGGGAGGGGCGGGTGATGGTGAGCCAGCGGTCGGGGTCGAAGCGGGCGGGGCAGGCGAAGACGTCGGCGCGGCGGTGCAGCAGGTACGGGCTGAACAGGATGGTCGCGCCGGCCGGGACGCGGTGGCCGCCGAGTTCGGCGTCGGCGGCGGCGACGCGGCTGAGGATCCACACCGGCGGGTAGAGCCGCAGCGTCTCGGTGACCACCCTGGCGGTGAGCGGCAGGGCGGGCAGGTCCTCGTGGCGGGCGGGGCGGCCGTCGAGCACGGTGTCCAGCTCGGCGTGCAGGCGGTCGCGGATGGCCGGGTGGGCGGCGAGCAGGGTCCAGGCCCAGGAGAGGGTGGCGGCGGTGGTCTCCATGCCGGCGAGCAGGAAGGTGACCACCTGGTCGTGGATCTCGGCGTCGGTGAGCCCCCGCCCGTCCTCGTCGCGGGCGCTGAGCAGCGTGGACAGCAGGTCGTTGTGGTCGGTGCCGGCGGCGCGGTAGTCGGCGATCAGCCGGCGGGTGACCTCCTTCAGGTCCTGTTGGGCGCGGCGGAAGCGGCGGTTGCCCGGGGTGGGGATGCGGTCGGTGCCGGGCAGCGGCATCATGACGCGCCGGCCGACGCCGCGGGTGATGACGTCCATGCTGTCGTGGACGGGCAGCGAGCCGGCCCGCTCGTGGGCGGCGAACAGGCAGCGGGCGGTCACCGCGGTGGTGAGGCGGTACATCGCGGCGGGGACGTCGACCACGTCGCCGTCGCTCCAGGAGGCGGTGGTGCCGGCGATCTCCTCGGCCATCATCGCGGCGTAGCCGGGCAGCCGGTCGCGGTGGAACGCGGGTTGCAGCATGCGGCGTTGGCGCCGGTGCGCGGCGGCCGGGCAGGTGGCCAGGCCGTCGCCGAAGACCTCGCGGGCCTTGTCGAGGACGAGCCCGCCCTTGTCGTAGGTGCGGTCCTCGGTGAGCAGTTGGCGGACCAGCTCGGGGTGGCAGGCGACGTACGCGTCCAGCGGGCCGAGCCGCAGCCGGACGAGGTCGCCGTGGGCGGGCAGGCCGGCGACGAACTCCAGCGGCCGGCGGACGAACGCGGGGACGTGGCCGAGCAAGGGGAGGGCGCCGGGGGCGGTGGCCGAGGTGTACTGGGTGGGCACGGGCGTCACCTTGGGGTGGGGGGTGGACCGGATCGGTTCGTGATCCGGCCTTTCCCCGGGGCCGTCGGCGAAACGATCTCCGACCGGCGGGTGGGGTGAACGCGGGGGCGCATGCCGAACGCCCGTGCGCCGTCGGGGGCCGACGGCGGGAGCCGGGGGTGGGGTATCCCTCGGCGCCGCCCCGCGCCTACACTGCGAACTCTTGCGCGACTACCGGTCAGTAGGGATTGGGGAGTTCGGATGACCGACGAGCGGGCCCACGGGTTCACCGACGACGCCCTCGGCGCGCACGACGCCGTGGCCCTGGCCGCCCTCGTCCGCGCCGGCGAGGTGGCCCCCGCCGAACTGGCCGCGGCCGCCGCCGCCCGCGCCGCCCGGGTCGACCGGACGCTCACCCCCGTCGCCCACCCGTCCTACGACCGGCCCCGGCTCGGCCCGGACGGCACCGACGGCCCGCTGTACGGCGTCCCCACCTTCCTCAAGGACAACGTCGACCTGCGCGGCCTGCCGACCGGCATGGGCAGCGAGGCCTTCCAGGCCCGCCCGGCCCGGCGCAACTCCCGCTTCACCGACCAGTTCCTCGCCACCGGCCTGGCCGTCCTCGGCAAGACCCGGCTGCCCGAGTTCGGCCTCAACGCCTCCACCGAGTTCGCCACCGCCCAGCCGGTGCGCAACCCGTGGAAGCCCTCGCACTCGGCCGGCGCCTCCTCCGGCGGCTCGGCCGCGCTGGTCGCCGCCGGAGTGGTGCCGATCGCGCACGCCAACGACGGCGGCGGATCGATCCGCATCCCGGCCGCCTGCTGCGGACTGGTCGGACTCAAGCCCACCCGGGGCCGCCTGGTCACCAACGCCCAGGGCGGCAAACTGCCGATCGACCTCGTCACCGACGGCGTGCTCACCCGCTCCGTCCGCGACACCGCCGCCTTCTACGCCGCCGCCGAGTGTCACCACCGCAACCCCGCGCTGCCCCCGCTCGGCCTGGTCGAAGGCCCGGGGCGGCGCCGGCTGCGGATCGGACTGGTCGTGGACTCGCCGCTCGCCGGCACCGACGAGCCCACCCGCACCGCCGTCGAGCAGACCGCCGCCCGGCTGGCCGCACTGGGCCACCACGTCGAGGAGACCACTCTGCCGTTCGGCGAGGAGTTCTCCCGCGACTTCGTCCTCTACTGGGGCTACATCGCCTTCGCCATCGCGGTCAGCGGCCGGCTGATGCTGGACCGCAGCTTCCGGATCAACCGGCTCGACGGCCTGACCACCGGGCTGCGCCGGCTCTACCAGCGGGAGTTCCTGCACACCCCGGCCGTGCTGCGCCGGCTGCGCGGCGCCGAAGCCGCGTACGCGGGCCTCTTCCGCACCCACGACGTGATCCTCTCGCCGGTCCTCGCGCACGCCGCCCCGCCGATCGGCCACCTCAGCCCGAACGTGGCCTTCGACGAGCTGATCGAGCGCCTCCAGCGCTACGTGGCCTTCACCCCGGTCAACAACGTGACCGGCGGTCCCGGCATCGCCCTGCCCACCGGCGCCGCGCCGAGCGGCCTGCCGATCGGCGTGCACCTCTCGGCCGCGTACGGGCAGGAGCGGCTGCTGCTGGAGCTGGCCTTCGAGCTGGAGGCGGACCGGCCCTGGCGGCGGATCCAGGACTGACCGGGCCTGCGGCGGGACTGGCCCGGCCTTCGACGGGGCGGATGCCCGAGCGGCCGCTCCAGGACCGGCCGGCCCCGGCCGGCCCGGCCCTCAGGCGGGCACCACCGCCCGCGCCGCCTGCACCTCGCGGTGCAGCCGGCCCAGCGCGCAGTCGGGCCGGAGGTCGTCCGGCCCGGCCTCGGGCAGCGGCCCGCCGCTGCGCAGCGCCCCGGCCAGGTCGGACAGCTCCCGGACGACGGCGCCGACCTCGGCCGGGGACGGCGCCGGAGCGCCGTGCTCGACCCGGACCCGGGTGGCGGTCGTGGTGTCCACGATCCGCTCGACCGCGATCACCAGCGGCCACCAGGCCTCGGCCCGGGCCCCGACCGGCGGCGGTTCGGTGAGCGCCCGCTGGAACTCGCTGCGCACGGCGGACAGGTCCCGGTAGAGCCGCCGCCGGTACCGGGCGCGGGCCGGCTGGTCGGCCCCGGGCCCGGTGGTGAAGGCCAGCGAGACGTACGCGGCGGAGTCCGCGACGGCGTCGGCCAGCCGCTCCCCGATCCGGGTGTGCCAGGACTCCGGCCACAGCAGGTAGCCGGTCAGCAGCGCGATGCCGCAGCCGATCAGCGAGTCGTACAGCCGGGGCAGCACCAGGTGGAAGCCCCGGTGGTTGAGCAGGTCGGAGAGCAGCAGGATCACCGGGGTGATCGCCGCGGTCTGGAACGCGTACCCCTTCGCCGACAGCACCGGGATCAGGGCCGCCAGCGCCGCCATCACCGGCACGTCCCACCAGCCGTGCGGCACCTCGGCCAGCACCGGGATGGCGATCAGCAGCCCGGCGGCGGTGCCGAGCGCGCGCAGCACCGCCCGGGAGAACACCGAGCCGAAGTCGGGCTTCAGCACGAAGGTGACGGTCAGTGACACCCAGTACGAGCGGGGCACCGCGATCACCGACACCAGGATCTGGGCGAGGCCGATGCACAGGGCCAGCCGCAGCCCGTACCGCCAGGACGCGCCGGACAGCAGCAGCGCGTGGGCGGCCCGGCGGGTGCGGACCCGCAGCGCGGCGGGCCGGCCGAGCGGGTCGCCGTCGGCGTACGGGTCGGGTGCGGGCTCGTGCGCGACGGCCCGGGCGTGGCCGATCGCGGCGACCAGGGCGCGGGTGGACGGCCCGGCCGGATCGGGCAGTCCGGGCGGCGGGGTCGATCCGGAGCGGCCCCGCTCGACGGCCGCGGCCAGCTCGCGCACCGCCGCCGGGTAGGCGGGCGGCAGCGGACCGTACTCGCGCGGGCGCAGCTGCGCCGCCGAGGCGGCCTCCACCACCGGGATGGCGGCGTTGAGCTGGGCGAGCAGCCGGACCAGGGTGGGGGAGCGGCCGTGCCGGCGGGCCCGGCGGGCGAGCAGCAGGTCGTAGGACTGGTTCAGCGACTGGGTGAGCGCCTGCCGCGCGTCGTCGGCTCCGGGGGTGCCGGCGGCCTCCAGGAAGGCGGCGACCGACCGGTAGGTGCCGGCCACGGCGGAGCGCTCCGGCGCGCCGCCGCGCAGCGGCCAGGCGAGCAGGGTGAGGCCGAGCACCAACAGGCCGCCGAGCAGCAGCAGTCCGGGCGGCGCCCACCAGGGGGAGGGCAGCGGCAGTCCGGCGCCGACCACCGCGTTGAGCAGCAGGAGCAGTCCGGACACCGAGGCGACCGCGCCGATCGAGGAGATCATGCCGGAGACCAGGGCGACGGCGGTCAGCACGGCGACGGCCGTCCAGCCCGCACCGTACACCAGGGTGCCGAGCAGGACCCCGAGGGCGCCGAACAGCTGCGGCACGGCGATGTTGAACACCCGCATCCGGTAGGCGTCCGCGGTGTCCCCGATGACCCCGGACAGCGCGCCCATCGACACCAGCGCGCCGTACCCGGGGCGGCCGGTGGCCGTGCCGACCGCGAGCGGCGCGGCCAGCGCCACCGAGGCCCGGGCGGCGGCGGCCCAGGGGACCGGCGCGGCCTTGGGGCGCAGGCTCGCGGTCAGCCAGCCCGGCGGGGTGAGCCGGGTGGCGGCGGGGCGGTGTGCCATAGGCCCAACGTACGGCGCGAAGGTCAGGGCGCAACGCTGGGGAACTCGTTTTGGTTCACGCCCGGGTATGTCAATTCTCGAAACATACTCCGGCTTATGTCACTCTCCGAAACATAAAGCGAACCCCAAGGGGCCATCTGAACTGCAGGGATTTCCCTATTGGTAACCAGCCGTCGAGGGTTGACACCATTAGTTGGTCTAGTCCAACGTATGAGGGGCGCGGTTCGGCCAGGGCTGAGGCAGGGTGAGGGGCCTTGCCGGACCGGCGAGTTGGCCCTCTGACGTGGCGGAACCTTGCACGGCCGGGGCCCGGGCGAGGTGGAGCGCATGCGGACGGCATGCGGTCCGCGGGCTGAATTCCACGCACGGCCGGTGACGGGCCGTCGGCTCGCCGTGCCCGCACTGTGCGTCCAGGAAGCGCTGCGTCGACTACGAACCATGGAGTGACTGCCCATGCCGAGCCCTGACGGATATCTGCACCGAGCCGCCTCGGCGCGCCCCTACTTCAGCGAGGACGGGGAGAGCTACCTCGCGCGCACGGCGCTGCGCGAAGTCCGCAAGGAGCGTCCGCTGCGGGTGCTCTCCGAGGAGGACTTCGCGTTCTGGCAGACCTACGGCTACATCGTGGTCAAGGAGGCCATCCCGGCCGAGGCCGCACGGCGCCTGCTCGACTTCGCCTGGGACTTCCAGGGCCTCTCGCCCGACCGCCCCGAGGACTGGTACCGCGAATGCGACCACCGCGACGAACTCGACCGGGAACTGCACATCTACGGCTTCGTCGAGGCCTACCACCACCAGCTGATCTGGGACAGCAGACAGGCCCGACGGGTCTACGACGCCTTCGTCGACGTCTGGGACTGCGAGGAGCTCTGGGTCACCCTCGACCGGCTCAACCTCAACCCGCCGAACATCCGCAACCGCGACCGCGCGCTGATCGAGCCCACCGACCGGGGCTTCGACATCGAACTGCACTGGGACGTCGACACCACCCAGGGCATGCTGCCCCAGCGCGTCCAGGGCATCATCGCGCTCGACGACACCCGGCCCGACCACGGCGGCTTCCAGTGCAACCCGGAGCTGTTCCGCCGCTTCAACGAGTGGCAGGCCGCCCAGGCCGCCGACCGCGACCCGATCCGCCCGGACGTCGACCGCACCGAGTTCCCGGTGGTGCGGCCCGAGTTGAAGGCCGGCGACCTGCTGATCTGGAACGGCCTGCTCGCCCACGGCGTCGCCCGCAACACCTCCGAGAACGGCGTCCGCGCCGTGCAGTACCTGTCGATGATGCCCGCGCTGGAGGAGGCCGCGCAGCTGCGCCGCTCCCGGGTGGAGTCCTGGCGCACCCTCGCCACCCCGGACTGGAACCGCACCCTGGTCGGCGACGCGACCCGCCACGAGTCGCTGCGCTACGGGCCCGCCGAACTCACCGAACTCGGCGAGCGGTTGCTCGGCCTGCGCTCCTGGCACGGCCCGGAGTCCACGGACGACCGGCCCGCCCCGCAGCCCGCCGAGTCCACGGGGGAGCCGGCATGCGCGCCGTCTGCCTGACCCTGCCCACCAACCGCGAGTGCGCGGCCACCATCGCGGCGATCGGCGCCGAAGCCGCCTACGCCGCACGGCGGTTCGGCGTCCGGGTGCACCTGCTGATCCTGGACTCCGCCGATCCGGCCACCTACCGGCGGCACGCCGAGGCCGTCGCCGCGCTGCCCGCCGCCGGGTCCGGTGCTGCGCCCGGTGTCGGCTCTGGTGCCGCTTTCGAGGCCGGGGAGGTGGTCGTCCACCACCTCGACGAGGCCGCCCAACGCGCCTTCCTGCGCGACGTGATCGAGCGCTCCGGCGCCGCCGGCCCCGACGGGCCGCTCGGCGACAAACTGCTCGACCTGATGCTCCCCGACGCCGTCTCCTACGGCGCCTGCACCAACCGGGCGTTCCTGCTCGCCGGTGCGCTCGGCTGCGCCTCCGTGCACCGCCGCGACTCCGACAGCGCGTACCAACTGCTCGACGGCGAACCGGTGTTCCCGATCGAGCGCGAGCTCGCCACGCTCGGCCTCAAGGCGGCCGACGCGGCCGCCGCCGTCACCAAGGTCACCCTCGACCCGGTGCACGCCGACAAGCCCGTCGCCCTGGTCGGCGGCTCCTTCATCGGTGAACTCTCCGTCGACATCGGCGAGATCCGCGAACTCGACCCGGACGCCTACCACCAGGTCGTCGCGCTCTGGGCGCCCACCGGCGCGAGCGAGCAGGAACGCCGCGAACTCGTCGCCGACTCCTTCACCGGCGGCGGCACCGACCCGTTCCGCCGCGACCGCGCCGTGCTCGACCTGCCCGACATCTGGCGGATCGACATGTGCAACGTCGCCCTCGACCACGAGGTCTACGACCGCGTCCCGCTGCCGCCCGCCACCGCCACCATCGGCAGCGACTACTTCCTGCTGCACCTCGTCCGCGACGCCACCCTGCCCGGCGTCGTCCACAACCGGCACATCGTCAACTACTACACCCCGGAACGTCGCACCGGCACGGGCTTCACTGCCTACCAGCTGCGCTACGCCAAGTTCCTGCTCTCCATGCTCTACCTCTACCCGGTCTACTCCGAGATGGAGGCGGCCCGCGGGGCCCTCCTCGACGAGGCGCACCACATCCGCGCCGACGTCATCGCCGACTCCGCCCGCCGCAGCGCCGCGACGGACCGCGCGGAGAACCACCGACGGCTCGACGCGCTGGACCACTGCTACCGGCAACTCGGCGGGAAGTACGCCGAGTTCGCCGACCACCTGGCGCCCCAGCGGGCGCGTCTGCTCGACGAAGCGCAGGCGGACATCGAGGACTTCGCGCTGCTGATCGACGCGTGGGGTCCGCTCATGCGGGCGAGCAAGGCCACGCCCGCCGACCGGCTGCCGCGGTAGCCGCACCGGGAGCCATTCGTGAAACGTCAGACCATCGCCCACCGCGCCCCGGCGCACCACACCACCGCCCACACCGGCGTCGCGCCCGACCCGGCCGCGCACGACCGGACGGCGCTCCGCGCCGCCCTCGCCGCCGCCACCGACGACCGGATCATCTACGACCTCGACGGCATCGAGCGCCAGTACACCGACCTGATCGGCGAACTACCCGACGTCACCGTCCGGTTCGCCATGAAGGCCTGCCCGGTGGACGAGGTGCTCAGCCGCCTCGCCGCCCTCGGCTCCGGCTTCGACGCGGCCAGCCCCCAGGAGATCGCCCAGGCCCTGCGCACCGGGGTGAGCCCCGACCGCATCCACTACGGCAACACCATCAAGTCCGACCGCAACATCGCCGAGGCCTACCGGCTGGGCGTGCGCGACTTCGCCACCGACAGCCTGGAGGACGTCGCCGCCATCGCCGAACACGCCCCCGGCTCCCGGGTGTTCTGCCGGGTCGCCACCTCGGGCGACGGCGCCCTGTGGGGCCTGAGCCGCAAGTTCGGCTGCTCGCCCGAGGACGCCCTGCGCGTCCTGGACGCCGCCCGCTCGGCCGGCCTCACCCCGTCCGGACTCTCCGTGCACGTCGGCTCCCAGCAGATGACCGCCGAAGCCTGGGGCGCCGCCGTGGACTCGCTCGCCGCCGTCCTGGAGGCGCTCAACTGGCGCGGCATCACCCCGCAGCGGATCAACCTCGGCGGCGGCCTGCCCGCCCTCGGCGTCCTGGACCGGCACGGCCGCCCGCTCGACCCGCCGCTGGACAAGATGTTCGCGGTCATCCGCGAGGGCATGGACCGGCTGCGCACCGTCAACGCCGCGCCGCTGGAGTTCCTGCTGGAGCCCGGCCGGCACCTCGTCGCCGACCACGGCGCCATCCGCGCCCACGTCGCCCGGCTCTCCTCCCGGCACCAGCTCGACGGCACCCGCGAGGACTGGCTCTTCCTGAGCTGCGGCAAGTTCAACGGCCTGTACGAGATGGACGAGCTCCAGTACCGGCTCGAATTCCCCACCCACCCCGGCGGCCAGTTCGTCAACGCCGTCGTCGCCGGCCCGACCTGCGACAGCGACGACGCGTACGCCCAGGAGGACGGCCTGGTCCGCGTCCCGCGCGCGATCGCCTCCGGCGAACCGGTCTGGATCCACTCCTGCGGCGCCTACGCCACCGCCTACACCACCCAGGGGTTCAACGGCTTCGAGCCGCTGCCCTACACCTGCATCGGCGGAGCCGGCGGCCCGGACGGAGACAGCGGCAGATGACCGACCTGAGCATCCGGCTGCTCCAGGAGGAGGACTGGGACGGCGTCGTCGCGCTGGAGGAGCGCGCCTACGCCGCCAGCGGCCTGTCCGAAGGCCGCGAGGCGCTGCGCTCCCGCCACCGCGCCTCGCCCGACACCTGCTTCGTCCTGGAGCACGCCGGCGGCCTCGGCGGCTACCTGCTGGCCCTGCCCTACCCGCTGTTCCAGTGCCCCGACCTCAGCCGGGCCGAGGCCGGCGGCGTCCGCGCGACCAACATGCACCTCCACGACCTGGTCGTCGCCGAGGACCTGCGCGGCCGCGGCCTGGCCCACCGGATGCTGCGCGGCCTGGAGGAGACCGCCCGGGCCCGCGGCTACCGCACCATGTCCCTGGTCGCCGTCCGCGGCTCGCAGGTGGTGTGGGCCCCGCTGGGCTACCGCGCCCGCCCCGAGATCGGACTGCCCGGGAGCTACGGCCCCGAGGCGCTCTACATGGCGATGCCGCTGAGCCCGGCCGCCGCCCCGGCCCCGGTCGCCGTCCCGGTCGTCGTCCAGGCGTTGACCCCCTCCACCGACCCGTCCCTCGGGTTCCCACCCAGAGCCGAAGTGGGCTGATGCACATGTCCCCCGTTCGCGACGACTTCCGCCGGTCCCAACTGGCCATCGCCGCACTGTTCTTCCTGCTCGGATTCCAGTACGCGACCTGGGTCTCCCGGATCCCCGCACTGAAGGCCCGGCTCGACCTCGGCGAGGCCCAGATCGGCCTGCTGCTGATGACCTGCGGGGTCGGCGCGGCGGTGTCCTTCCCGCTGGTCGCGGTGCTGATGCGGCGGTTCGGCTCCCGCCTGCTGTCCGTGCTCTCCGCGCTCGCCCTCGGCGTCGTCCTGGTCGCCCTGTCCGTGGTGCCCGACTACCCGCTCACCCTGCTGGTGCTGTTCTGCGACGGCGTCGCCGTGGGCTGCCTGAACGTCGCGATGAACGCCCAGGGCGCGGCGCTGGAGGCCCGCTACGCGCGGACCACCATGTCCCGCCTGCACGCCACCTTCAGCGCCGGCTCGCTGCTCGCCGCGCTGCTCGCCTCCGGCGTCACCGCCTTCACCGGCACGCTCGCCGTGCACTTCGGGGTCGCCGCCGCGCTGCTCGCGGTGCTGGTCGTGGCCGCCCGGCCCGGACTGCTCACGGACGACGCGCCGGCCGCGGCGCAGGACGGGCCGGACCAGGAGCAACCGGACCAGGAGCAGGCGTCGGCCGCGAAGAAGGACCGCCGCCGCTTCGCCCTCCCGGCCGCGGCGACCCTCTGGATGGGCCTGGCGATGGTGTTCGGCACCGTCACCGAGGGCGCCATGAACGACTGGTCCGCGCTCTACCTCAAGGACGTCGTGAACGCCGGTGCCGGGCTCGCCCCGCTGGGCATCGCCGTCGTCTCGGTGATGATGGTGCTCGCCCGGATCTTCGCGGACGGCTGGCGCACCCGCTTCGGCGACGGCCGGATCGTGCGGACCGGCAGCCTGCTGGCCGGCGCCGGACTGGCCCTCGCCCTGCTCGTCGGCGGCGTCGTGCCGACCCTGATCGGCTTCGCCTGCGTCGGCCTCGGCGTCGCGGCGGTCACCCCGTGCGTCTACGTCGCCGCGGCCCGCCAGGGCTCGGACGCGCTCTCCCTGGTCGCCGCGATGGGCACCACCGGGCTGCTCGCCGGGCCCGCCGTGATCGGCTTCATCGCCGACGCCACCAGCCTGGTGTGGGGCATGGCCGCCGTCGCCGTCTCCGCCGCGGTCGTCTCGCTCTGCGCCACCCGGATCGGCTGGCCCGCCCCGGAGCCCCACCCCGAGCCCCTCGACGGCCGACTCGCCCCGGACGCCGGCTAGCTCCCCCCGCAGACCTCGCCCGGAACGCCGCGCCTCCCCCGTCGCGGCGTTCCGGGCGAGCCGTGTTCCGGGCGAGCCGTGTTCCGGATGGTGGACCGGGTCAGCCCGGCAGGTCCGCGCCCCCGGCGGCGACGTGCCGGGCGAGGCGCTCGCGCAGGGCGGTCAGCCGGGCGATCTCGGCGTCCAGGGCGGCGAGCCGGGCGGTGACCACCGGGGCGAAGGTCTCCAGGCCGGGGGAGTCCGAGCAGCGGCGCGGCGGCTCCTCAGTGAGCAGGTCCAGGCGGTGCGGGCGGCTGGCCAGGTCGTCGACGGTCAGCCCGACGGCCAGCAGCCGGCGGATCGCCCGCACCCGGGCGACCTCGGTCGGCCCGTACTCGCGCTGGCCCGAGGCGGACCGGGGCGGCGGCGGCAGCAGCCCCCGCTGCTCGTAGAAGCGCAGTGCCCTGGGCGTGGTGCCCGCCGCTGCCGCCGCGTCCCCGATCCGCATGGCCGTTCCTCCTCGGTGCTATGCGAGGTCGACGATCGTCGCCCCGAAGGTGTCCCCGTCGAACAACCTCCGCAACGCCTGCGGCGCCTGGTCGATGCCCGCCACCCGCGTCGACGGGAAGACGATCTCGCCGGTGCGCAGCCAGCCGCCGAACCGCTGCCGCCACTCGGCCTCCAGGTCCGGGTGGTCCACGCCGGTGAAGCCGCGCAGGGTCAGGCCCAGCATGATCGCCCGGAAGCTGTCCACCAGAGCCGGCGAACTGCCGCCCCGCCGCTCCGGTGCCAACTGCCCGGACAGCGCGCCGACCAGGGCGAACCGGGCCCCCGGCCGGGCCGCGTCGACGGCGGCCGTCAGCTGCTCCCCGCCGACCAGGTCCAGCAGCACGTCGACGCCCTCCGGCGCGGCCTCGGCCAGCTGCGCGGCGAACGGCCGCTCGCCGCGCACCAGTACCGCGTCGTAGCCGAGTTCGGCGGTGAGCCGCTTCGCCTTGGCGGGGGAGCCGGTGGTGCCGATCACCCGGGAGGCGCCCAGCAGCCGGGCGACCTGCCCGGCCAGCGTGCCGACCGCGCCCGCCGCGCCGGTCACCAGCACCACGTCCCCCGGGCGTACCCCGGCGCTGCGGGTCAGCCCGCCGTAGGCGGCCGTGCCGGGGGAGAGCAGCGCCACCGGGTCCGGGAACCCCGGGTCGACCGGAGTGAACCCTGCGGCGTCCGCGACCACGAGGTCCCGCCACCCCCGCAGGTGGGTGACCAGGTCGCCCGGCCGAAGGTGCCCGCCCGCCGGAGCGGCCAGCACCTCCCCGAGGGCCGGCCCGTACAGCGCGTCCCCGGGCCCGATCGCCGGCAACGGCGCCCCCGTGAGCTCGCCCCCGATCAGCGTGCGCAGGCCCGGGAAGACCAGGAAGGCCCGATTGCGGACGACCACCTCGCCCGTCCCCGGCGCCGGCAACGGCTCCTCCACCACCGCGAAGTCCCCGGGCCCGGGCAACCCGCCCGGCTCGGTGACCAACCGGACGACCCGGGCCGTCGTGGGCAGCGTCATCGCAGCACTCCTCCAGAACCGACGCGGCGGCCGATCCGCCGCAGGTGCCCGGACGCTAACCCCTGACCCGTGCGTCAGGGGCAACCCGGCCGGCCCGGGAGGGTGTCCGACGGGGTGTGGGTGTGGGGGTCTTCTAGAGTCGCCTGCGGAACGACCGTATGACCATGCGACTGTGAGCCGCACCGAGAGGGACGAGCACCATGAGTGAGCAGGCCGTCGAGCCCTACCAGCCCGTCGACGAGGACTGGCAGACCGCGCTGGCCGTCGTCGCCCACCCGGACGACATGGAGTACGGCGCCGCCGCGGCCGTCGCGCGGTGGACGTCGCAGGGCAAGAAGGTCGTCTACGTGATGGTCACCAGCGGCGAGGCCGGGATCGACTCGATGAACCCCGAGGAGTGCGGGCCGCTGCGGGAGGCGGAACAGATCGCCTCGGCGCGGGTGGTCGGCGTCGACGTGGTCGAGTTCCTCGGGCATCCGGACGGGACGGTGGAGTACGGGCTGCCGCTGCGCCGCGACATCGCCCGGGCGGTGCGCCGGCACCGGCCGGACATCGTGATCACCAGCAACTTCCGGGAGACCTACGGCGGGACCGTCCCCAACCAGGCCGACCACATCGCGGTCGGGCGGGCCGCCCTGGACGCGGCTCGGGACGCCGGCAACCGGTGGGTGTTCCGGGAGCTGCTGGCCGAGGGCCACGAGCCGTGGAACGGCGTCCGGCAGGTGTGGGCGGCGGCCTCGCCGGAGTCGGGTCACGCGGTGGACACCACCGAGCACTTCGACCTGGGCGTGGCCTCGCTGGAGGAGCACAAGGCGTACCTGGCCGGGCTGGGCGGGGCGATGGCGGACGCGCGCGAGTTCCTGGAGGGGGCCGGGCGGGGAGCGGGCGGCCGGCTCGGGGTGCGGTTCGCGGCGTCGTTCGAGGTGTTCCCGCTGCGCTGAGCCGCGCGGCCACCCGGATGGGCCGGCTGCCCGGCTGCGCGGCCTGGCTGCCCGGTTACCCGGTGTCGGTGCCGGCGTACACGGAGGCGAGCACCAAGGCGGTCTGCCCGGTCACCGGGATGCCGCAGTTGTCGAGCAGCACGAGCAGCGCCACCGCGAGGTACCCGTAGTGGTCCAGCAGTGGCGCGAGCCCGGCGAGCCCGGCGAGCGTTCCGGGCAGCGGGGCCGTGGGGGCGGTCACCGCTGCTCACCACCTCGCCCGGGTGGGGGCGGGGCGGCGGGGGAGTCGGTCAGCGGTCCGCTGGGCGGTGCTCGATGTTGCAGTCGGGGCCGGGGTAGACCAGGCCTTCGTGGCCGTCCTCGAAACGGACCATGTACGGCGGTTCGCCGTCGGTGCCGCGCACCTCGACGATCTCGCCCTTCTGGTCCGTCATGCCCACCGACCTGCTGTGGATGTGGAGCTGGTCACCTACCGCTGCGTGCATGGTCTGCTCCTCGGGTCGTGGCGGCCGCCTCCGCGGCCGTTCCGCCTTCCACTGTGCTGCGGCGGCGGCGGGCTCGCAACGGCGCGGGCGGGCGGGACGCGGGAGCGGGGCGGGACCCGAGGGGCGTGCGGGGACCGGTCTCAGCCGGCGGGCGGCTGCTCCGCGAGGTAGCCGCGGACCAGCCGCTTGCACTCGGCGATCAGTGCCGGATCGCCCTGCGGATCGCCGCGGAAGGCCAGCTTGAGCACCGCGTCGGCGGCCTCCAGGGCGACCCGCAGGGCGAGGGTGAGCGCCGCCGGGTCGCCGGTGGCGAACACCTCGCCGCCGAGCGCCTGGAGGCGCAGCGCGACGGCGGTGTTGTTGTCCACGCTCGGGTCGAGCAGGTGCCGGTCGTCCCGCAGCCCGGCGGGGGCGGTCGCGTCGGCGAGGCCGAAGTCGAGCTGGCCGAAGCCGGGCACCGCGCGCTTCATCGCGACGAACTCCTCCACCGCGAGGTCGGTGAACCCGGCCGGGCCGAGGGGCGCGGCGGTCGCCAGCCGGTGGTCGAGCCGCTGGAGGTAGCGGTCGAGGTTGCGGCCGGCGAGGGCGGCCAGCAGGTCCTCCTTGCCGGCGAAGAACTGGTACAGGGTGCCGATCGGTACCTGGGCGCGCTGGGCGACCTCCTTGGTGGTGAGCGCGGTGGCGCCGACCTCGTCGAGCAGCCCGGCGCAGGCGTCGAGGATCCGGCCGTACCGCTCCTGGCTGCGCTGCTGGACCGGACGGCGCCTGGTCACGGGGCCCCGCCCGGCGCTCTCGTGACTCCTGGTGTCGCCGCTCATGACGTCACTGTGCCGCATCCGCTGTGCCAGCGGCGAATCACCGGGGCGCAATGGGTCCGGAGTTTCGGGTGGGGAACGGGTCGATTGGTGGCTGGAGCTGAACGTCACGGTGGCGGGAAGGTGTCCAGGAGTCGGCGGTGGTCTTGTGGTGGACACGATCAACGGTTCATACTCCTCAGCGGACTACCTTGCGTGATCAACTCGTGCCCTTTCGTGGTGAACGTGTGTCAGCTGTGGCGACGATGGACGAACCCGGCGCCACCCGAGGTCTGGATGATCCCGTGCGTTTCATAGAACCCGAACCTGTTCAGGTCCGATCCGCCGTGCCCGACTGTGCGACCCGTCATCCGGAAGGAGGGGGCCGGTTCGGTGACGCAGACTTCCGGAGGGCGTGAAGCCCTAGACACCGAGCAACACCGCCAGTTCCTGGAGTCCGGATACCTGGTCCTGCCCGGCCTGGTGCCGGAGCCGCTCGGGGCCAGGCTCGCCCCCGAGGTGGACCGCTGGGTGGACGAGGGCCTACGGGCCCGCTCGATCGCCGCCTGCACCGACCCCGCCCGGCACGGCCCGCCCCCGGTGCTGGAGCTGGAACTGCCGGCCCACGGCGAACTCCTCACCCACCCACCGCTGTTGCGGACGCTGTCCGGTCTGATGGGGCCGTCCTTCGTCTTCCACCACCTGCACAGCGACCGCCAGGCCCCGGGGATCCCCGGCAAGGCCTGGCACCACGACTGCGAGCCCAACGACCGCGCCGACCCGTCGCTGCTGATGGTCCACGCGCTGCACTACCTCGGCGGCCTGGACGAGAAGGTCGGCAGCCTGGCCGTCCTGCCCGGCTCGCACCGGCGTACCGTCGGGAAGACCGCGTACGCCCACCACGGCACCGCCGAACTGCCCGGCGAGGTGGTCATCGACCGGCTGCCGCCCGGCTCCACGGTGCTGCTCAACTCGGCGCTGTTCCACACCCGCAGACCGGCGCCGGACGGCCCGGGCAGGCCCCGGTACTTCATCGACGCGTCCTACTGCCAGGTGGGGGCGCGCTGGCGCCCGGTGAAGCCGCACTGGCGGCTGATGCTCACCCGGGCCCGTGAACTCGGCCTGGCGGAGGGCCGGTGGCCGGAGCTGTTCGCGGAACGGCACTTCACCGAGTACGTCGGAACCGCCTGACCGGAACTGTCCGGCGAGAACCGTCCGGCGAGAACCGTCTGATCGGAACAGCCTGATCGGAACTGTCTGAGGAGCACCGCGTGGAGATCGTCACCGCCGTCGCCTACGCCGAGGTCCACCACGCCTACCTGCGGGACCACCCGGTGGAGCGCACCCACGAGGCGAACAGCAACCGGGACGGCGAGGAGAACGTCGAACGCGCCGGCCGGATCCCCGGCGGCTGGTGGCGCGTCCGGCTCTCGCGCTCGGACGTCCTCGGCGTCGTCCTGCCCTGGCACCTGAGCGAGGGCGGCGCGCGTGAACTCGTGCCCCGCTCCGGCCTGACGGTGGCCGAGGCGGCCGAGCGCATCCGCTCCGACGAGGCCGCCTGGTCGGCCGCGAACCCGGTCTGCGCCGCCAAGCTCCGGTTGCTGCGGTGGGCCCCGTTCACCCCCGTCTACCTGAGCACCGGTGCGGTCGAGCACTCCGACTACACGGACCTGCTGGTTCGGGAGGGACTGATCCACATCGACGGCCTGCACCGCATGCTGGCCTGGGAGCTGGCCGGACGCCTGCCCGACCGGCCCCGCCTGGACGCGTTCCTCGCGGGTGACCCCCGGCTCGCGGACCCGCACGCGACCGGGTCGGTCCGCGCCGGGCGGGCGGCCCGGACGGGAGGCGAGCCGGAGTGACCTTCGCGACGCAGCACGTCCGGTCCACGCCGTCCACACCGTCCACGCCGTCCAACCAGGCCGCGTCGCCCACCCGGTCGCTCTCCGGGTTCCTGTTACGGCTCGCCCGGGAGCACCCGGACCGGACCGCCCTGACCGACGGCGACCGCACCCTCGACTACCGCACCCTCGACGCCGCGGCGGGCCGGATCGCGGCCCGGATGGCCGCGTCCGGCACCGGCCCGGGCGACCGGGTCGCCCTGCTCGGGCCCCGGGACGCCCGCATGCTGGTGCTGCTGCACGGCGTGCTGCGCTCGGGCGCGGCCGCGGTGATGGCCGACCCGGACTGGTCGGCGGCCGACCTCGCCCGGCGGCTGGCGGCCGTCCGGATCGGCCGGGTGCTCAGCACCGAGGCGGCCTTCCCCGGGCCGGAGGGCCATCCGGCCGAGGTGGTGGACGTCGACCGGCTGGCCGGGCCCGAGGGCCTGCCCGACGCACCGGGCAGCGCGCTAGGTACGACCGGTGGCCTCGTGCCCGGCGGGGCCGGTGACCTCATGCTCTGCGGGGCCGAGGAGCTGATGCTCGGTGCGGCCGAGGACCCCGCGTACCTGTCCTTCACCTCGGGGTCGAGCGGCGAGCCCAAGGCGGTGGCCGTCACCCACGCCAACGCGGTGCACTACGCGCGGGCGCTGGCCGACCGGCTGGGTTTCACCGCGGCCGACGCCCCGTGCGTCGCGCACGTCACCACGCTGGCCGCCGACCTCGGCCACACCGCCTGGCTGCTGGCCCTCGCGGTCGGCGGTTCGGTGCACGTGGTGCCGGACGGCGAGGTGCGCGACCCGGAGGCGTTCTGGGCGTCGCTGCGGCGCGCCGGGGTGTCCGTGCTGAAGACCACCCCCTCGCACCTGACCGTCCTGCTGGAGGGCCGGCCCGGCGACGCCCCGCCCCTGCACACCGTGCTGCTCGGCGGTGAGGCGCTGCCGCGCCCGCTCGCGGCCGCCCTGCTCGACACCGGCGTCACCGCCCGGCTCGTCAACCACTACGGCCCGACCGAGACGACCGTCGGCGCCACCTGCTTCCTCGCCGCCACCGCCCGCCAGCTGCCGGCCGAGGAGCCGACCGTCCCGATCGGCACCGGGATCGGCGAGGTGCGGCTCGCCCTGCTGGACGGCGACGGGCGGCCGGTGCCCGACGGCGCGGTGGGGGAGCTGCTGATCGGCGGCCGGGGCGTCAGCGCCGGCTACTTCGGCCGGCCCGCCGAGACGGCGCGCGGCTTCGTCCGCCACGACGGTGAACGCATGTACCGCACCGGCGACTTGTGCCGCCGCCGGGCGGACGGGAGCCTGGTCTTCCTCGGCCGGGTGGACCGCCAGGTCAAGATCCGGGGCTACCGGGTCGACCTCGCCGAGATCGAGCGGGCGATGGACGACTTCCCGGGCGTCGCCCGGTCCGCGGTGCTGGTCCGGGAGACCGCCGTGGGGAACCAACTCCTGGCCGCCGTACGGTTGTCGGCCGACGGCGCCGGGCTGGCCGGGATCGGCTCCTACCTGCGCGACCGACTGCCCGGCTACTCCGTGCCGCAGCCGATCCTGACCCTGCCGGAGTTCCCGGTCGGGCCGAACGGCAAGCTCGACCGGGAGCGGCTGGCCGAGCTGGTCGCCGAACTGGTCGAGGCCCGGGCGGAGTCGGGGCCGCCGTCGGACGGGGACGCGCTGGCCCGGTCGATCGCCGGGTTCTGGGCGGCCGCACTGGGCCTGCCCGGGGTCGGGCCGCACACCGACGTGCTGGACCTCGGCGGGGACTCCATCCTCGCCATGCGCACCGTCGCCTTCCTGCGCCGGTCGGGCCTGCGCGTCCACTACGACGACTTCTACCGGCACCCGACCGCGCACGGCCTGGCCGCGGCCGCGGCCGCCGCAGCCGTTCCGGTTCCGGCCGCCGCTCCGGCCGGGCGGGCCGGAAGCGGCGACCAGGGGAGTCAACTCGCGCCCGCCCAAAGGTGGTTGTACCGCCAGAAGGCCGTCGACGACCTGCGGCACTGGAACCAGTCCGTCCTGCTGCGCTGCCGGACGGCCGTCGACCCGGCCGTGCTCTCGGCCGCTCTCGCGGCCGTCCTGGAACGCCACCCGGCGCTGCGGCGGCCCGTCTCGCCGGAGGGCTACGACGCACCCCGGCCGGTGGCCGACCTCGACCCGCTGTCCTTCTCCCGGATCCCGCGCGGGACGGCCCCGATCGCCGAGACCATCGCCGGGGTCTGCACCGAACTCCACCGCAGCCTCGACCCGTTGGCCGGCCGGCTGCTGCGCGCCCACCTGTTCACCGGCCCGCCCGGTACCGACGACCGGCTCGCCCTGATCGCGCACCACCTGGTGGTCGACGGGCTGTCCTGGCGCATCCTGCTGGACGACCTCGCCCACGCCTACCGGGCGGTGCTCGACCAGAAGCCGGCCGACCTGCCGCCGACCCCGGACTTCTACCAGTGGGCCGCCGCCGCGCCGCCGCCCCCGGCGTCGGTGCCGCCTCCCGCAGCGTCCGTGCCGGCGTCCGCGCCGGAGTCCGTGGTCCGCGCGCAGCCGGCGGCCGTCGGCTGGACGCTCGACGAGGACGGCACCGCCCGGCTGGTCGGCCGCCACGGCGGCGGGACGGGCCTGGAGGCCTTCCTGCTGGCCGCCTTCGCCGACGCCGTCACCGGCTGGAGCGGCCACCCGCGGCTGCCCGTCGAGGTGGAGACCCACGGCCGGGACGCCGCCGGCGATCCGGGCGAATTCCTGGACACCGTCGGCTGGTTCACCGCCGTCAAACGGCTGGTGGTCGAGGCGTCGGCCGGACCCGAGGGCGCCGCGCAGCGCCTGCGCGAGGCCCCCGTCCAGGCGATGGACGCACCCGGCACCCGCCCCGCCGCCGGGTTCAACTTCCTCGGCACCTTCCGGCTGCCCGACGAGCCCGCACTGGACTGGACCGTCGCGGACGAGCAGGCCGGAGTGGCCCGCTGCACCGGCGGAGACCCGCTGTACGACCTGCGGCTCACCGCCCGCATCGTGGAGAACCGACTGGTCGCCGACCTGGTGTACGGGTGGCCCGGCCTGCCGCACCCCGCCGCCGAGCGGATCGTCGCCGCGTTCGCCGGGACGGTGGCCACCGAGGCCGGTGCCGAGGCCGGTGTCGAGGCCGGTGTCGGTGCCGGTACCGCCGCCCGGCCCGTCCGGGCGCCGCTGTCGACCTCCGGCCAGCTGCTCCACCCCGGCACCCGGGCACCCGCCGTACCGGCGGCCCGTACCATGGTGCGCGAACCCGCCCGGGTGCTGCTCACCGGCGCCACCGGCTACCTGGGGCGGCACCTGCTCGACGCCTTCGTCCAGCGGGGCGCCCACGTCACCTGCCTGGTCCGGGCCGAGCACGACGCCGGTGCCGTCCGGCGGTTGGGCGCGGGCGTCGGCGCGGGCGCGGGCGCCGACGACGGCCGGATCCAGGTCGTCGCCGGGGACATCGACCGGGAGGGGCTGGGCCTGTCCCCGGCCGGACTGGCGCGGGCCCGGGGCGCGCAGCTCGTCGTGCACGCCGCCGCGGACGTCCGGCTGGTGGCCTCGCCCGACGACCTGGAGCGGACCAACCACACCGCGGTTCGGCGGCTGCTCGACTGGATCGACGAGCACGCCCCGGCGGCCCGCGTCCACCACGTCTCCACGCTCGCCGTCGCGGGCGGCGTGGACGGCCCGCCCCGCCGCTTCAGCGAGGCCGACCTGCGGATCGGCCAGCACTTCCGCACCCCGTACGAGCGGACCAAGTTCGCCGCCGAGCAGACCGTCCGCGCCTGGGCGGCCACCGGGCGGGCCGCCTACCTGTACCGCAGCGGCCACATCGCGGCGCACAGCCGGACCGGCGCCTTCCAGGCCAACATCGGCGACAACCGGATCTACCAGCTGATCCGCGGCTACCTGCTGGCCGGCGCCGCCCCGCGCCGGCCGCGCACCACCTACGCGTTCTCCTACGTCGACACCGTGGCCGCCGGGATCGCCGCGATCGCGCTGGACCCGTACGCCGCGCCCGGCGCCTACCACGTCGAGAGCCCGCACGAGACGCCGCACGACGAACTCGTCCGCTGGCTCGCCGGCCACGGCCACCCCGTCCGGCTCACCGACGACGAGGCCTTCGCGGCGGCGATCGCCCGGGCCGAACGCGACCACCCGACGGCGGCGGGGTTGGCCGCCGCGTGGTCCCTCCAGGAGGAGCGCAACGTCCTCGTGGACCGCGCGTACACCACCTCCGTGCTGGACCGGCTGGGCGTCCGGTTCGCCGAGCCCACCCCGCAGTGGTGGTCGGCCGCGCTCACCCGGGCCGCCGAGGCCGGCTACCTGCCGCCCGTCGCGCCGCCGCACTGACCCCCGTCCGTAGGACCGACCCCCGTCCGCCGTACCGATCCGTCCGCCGCGCCGGCGCCCCGTGAGCCGCGCCCCGTGAGCCGCGCCCCGTGAGCCGCGCCCCCACCGACCCGTACCCCCAGACCCATGGAAGGCGGACCTCGTGTCCCAGCTGTCCCCGGTGCTCAAGCAGGCCACCCCCGTCGTCGCCACCCGCGGCGAAGGGCTCCACCTCTTCGACGCCGACGGCCGCCGCTACCTCGACTTCACCTCCGGCGTGGGGGTGACCAGCACCGGCCACTGCCACCCGCGGGTGGTCGAGGCGGTGCGCGAGCAGGCCGGCCGGCTGATCCACGGCCAGTACACCACCGTGCTGCACGACCCCTTGCTCACCCTCACCGAGCGGCTCGGCGAGGTGCTGCCGCCCGGCCTGGACTCGCTGTTCTACGCCACCGCCGGCAGCGAGGCGGTGGAGGCGGCGCTGCGGCTCGCCCGGCACGCCACCGGCCGGCAGAACGTGATCGTCTTCGAGGGCTCCTTCCACGGCCGCACCATGGGCGCGGCCGCGCTCACCACGGCCGGCAGCCGCTTCCGCGCGGGCATCGGCCCGGTGATGCCCGGTGTCGCGGTGGCGCCGTTCCCCGACGCCTTCCGGCTCGGCCTGAGCCTCGGGCTGAGCGAGGCGCAGGCCGTGGAGCACGCCCTGCGCGGGCTCGACCAGGTGCTCGCGACCGTCAGCGCCCCCGCCGAGACCGCCGCCATGTTCGTCGAACCGGTGCTCGGCGAGGGCGGCTACGTGCCCGCGCCCGCCGGGTTCCTCGCCGGGCTGCGCGAGCGCGCGGACCGGCACGGCATCCTGCTGGTCGTCGACGAGATCCAGACGGGCTTCGGCCGCACCGGCCGGTTCTGGGCCCACCTGCACCACGACGGCGTGGTGCCTGACGTCCTGATCACCGCCAAGGGCCTGGCCAGCGGCTTCCCGCTGTCCGCGATCGCCGCGCCGACCGACCTGATGCGGCGGGCCTGGCCCGGCTCGCAGGGCGGCACCTACGGCGGCAACCCGGTCGCCTGCGCCGCCGCGCTGGCCACGCTGGACGTCATCCGGGACGAGCAACTGGTCGACAACGCCGCCGAACAGGGGTCGCGGCTGCTGGACGGCCTGCGGGCGGTCGCCGCCGGAGCGCCGGGCGTCGCCGACGTCCGGGGCCTCGGGCTGATGATCGGCAACGAGTTCTGCCACCCGGACGGCTCCCCGGACCCGGACACCGCCAAGCGCGCCCAGCAGGCGGCGGCCGACCTCGGCCTGCTGCTGCTGATCTGCGGCGTCCACCTGAACGTGGTCAGGATGATCCCGGCGCTGACCGTCACGGCCGGGCAGGTCGACGAGGCGCTGGCGCTCTGGTCCAAGGCGGTGGCGGCGGCCGCCGCCCAGCGGTAGAGAGGAGTGGTTCCGCACATGTACGACGACACGGTGTCCGAAATCGGCTGGAGCAGCGAGGAGTTGGAGGCTCGGCGGGAGCAGTGGTCGCTCCCGCTCGACGAGGGGGAGCGACAACTGCTCTGGGCGGACGCGCGGGCCGAGCGGTGGGGCGCGGCCGAGCCGGTCCGGGCGAAGCTGCGCGCGCTCGTCCAGGGCGGCGCCCGCTCCGTCGGCGTCGCCCACGTCGTGGGGCTGATGGATCCGACCGCCCCGGAGGAGGAGGTCGCGGCCGCCCTGTCCTTCCTGCTGCGGGACTTCGGCGAGATCGTCCCGCAGAACGGGCGCGGCGACCTCACCCAGGTGCTGCGCGACCAGGACGGCGACGGCAACACCGAACTCGGCTTCCACTGCGACACCTGCGACCTGCTCGTCCTGCTCTGCATCCAACCCGCCTACAACGGTGGAGGATTGACCAAGCTGGCGAGCGCGCGGCACGTCTACGACCTGATCGGGCGGGAACGGCCGGACGCCCTCGCCACCCTCACCGAGGAGTGGACCTTCGACCGGACCGGTCGGGCCGGGCCCCAGGTCGTGGTCTCCCCGATCTTCTACACCCAGAAGGACGGGACCATCGCCTGCTACTACCAGACGCGCACCGTCCGCTCGTCCCCCGATCGCGGTGGCCCGCCGCTGACGGACCGTCAGTGGGACGCGCTCGGCGTGCTCGACGAGGTGCTCTACCGGCCCGAGATCGCCTTCGGCCTCCCGATGGCCGCCGGAGACCTGCTGATCATTCGCAACAGCCGGGTCCTGCACGGGCGTTCGGCCTACGTGGACGAGCCGGCGCCCAACTCCCGGCGGATGCTGCGGATCTGGATGAACACGGAGGACATGTGACCGGGAGCGCGCAGACACCGCACGGGCGGACCGCCGTCGTCACCGGCGGCGGCAGCGGGCTCGGCCGGGCCGTGTCCCTGGCCCTGCTGGGCGCCGGCTGGTCCGTCGCACTGGCCGGGCGGCGCAAGGACGCCCTCCAGGAGACCATCGCCCTCGCCGACGTCGACCCCGCCCGGGTGCTGGCCGTCCCGACCGACATCCGCCAACCGGAGGAGGTCGCGGCCCTGTTCGACGCCGTCCGCGACCGCTTCGGCCGGGTCGACCTGCTGTTCAACAACGCCGGCGCCGCCGCCCCGCGCCGACCCATCACCGAGACCCCGTTCGAGGACTGGAACCGCGTCCTGGACACCATCGTCACCGGCGGCTTCCTCTGCGCCCGCGAGGCCTTCCGGGTGATGAGCGCCCAGTCCCCGCAGGGCGGGCGCATCATCAACAACGGCGCGCCGTCCGCCCACGTCCCGCGGCCCAACTCCATCGCCTACACGGCCGCCAAGCACGCCGTCCTCGGCCTCACCAAGGTGCTCTCCCTGGACGGCCGCGCGTACGGCATCGCGGTCGGCCAGATCGACGTCGGCAACGTCACCCCGGTCGACGGCGGACCGCAGCCCGCCGCCATGCAGGCGGACGGCACGATGGCGGTCGAGGCGACCATCCCGGTGGAACGCTTCACCGAGGCCGTCCTGCTGATGGCCTCGATGCCGCCGGACACCAACGTCCAGTCCCTGACCGTCCTGCCCACCACCATGCCGTACGTCGGGAGGGGCTGAACCGTGCTGGTCAGCGCACGTTCCTTCGACGAGTACCGCGCGATGTTCGCGCTCACCGACGGCGACCTCGCCCCCGGCCGGCGCATCCTGGACTGCCCGGGCGGCGCGGCCGCCTTCACGGCCGAGGCCGGCCGGCGCGGCGTCGACGCGGTGGCCGTCGACCGCGAGTACGCCCACCACCGGGAGGACCTCGGCGTCCTCGTCGAACGGGAGACCCGGCACAAGCGCGACCAACTGGTCGAGAACGCCTCGGACTTCGTCTGGACGTGGCACGGCGACCCGGACAGTCTCACCCGCCTGCGGATCGACAGCGCCCGCGACTTCCGGGCCGACATCGCCGCCCGCCCGGACCGCTACGTCGCCGGCTCACTGCCCGAACTCCCGTTCGCCGACGACTCCTTCGACCTGGTGCTCAGCTCGCACCTGCTCTTCTCCTACGGCAACCGGCTGGACGGGGACTTCCACCTGGCGGCCCTCCTGGAACTCGCCCGGATCGCCCGCCGCGAAGTCCGGCTCTTCCCGGTCATGGTGTACGACACCGGCGTCCGCTACGGGGAGCTGGACGGGCTGCGCCACCACCTGGACGCCCTCGGGATCCCGAGCCGCGTGGAGCGGGTGGAGTACGAATTCCAGCCCGGGGACAACGAGTTGCTCGTGCTGTCGTGCGCCGACTACCGGCCGCTGGCTCGGGCCGGGGCGCCGGGAGCCGGCGCGTCGATGCCGGGCGCTTCGGTGGCGGGCGCGTCGGTGGCGGGCGCTGCCGACCCGGTGCGGTGGCGGCACCGGGAGAACCCCTGACCTCAGGCCCGAGCCCTGGCTCTGGCCCTGGCCCTGGCTCTGACTCTGGCCCTGGCCCTGGCCGACGCCGACTCTGCGTCGGCCAGGGCCAGGGCCCGGCCCCGGGTCACCCGCCGACGGGGGCGGATCCGGCGGCGTCGCCTCCGAGGTGGGCGGCAATCCTCCGCGCGCACTCCAGCGACTCGGTGCGCGAGGTGTCCACCTCCAGGTCGTAGCGCACGCCCTGGTGGACCAATTCCGCCTGCGAAGCGGCCATCCCCAGGATCCGGTTCCCCCGGGCGAGCTCCCGGCCGGTGGCCACCGCCGCCTCGCAGCGGACCCCGACCCACAGCACGTCCAGCCCCACGAGCGCCTTCTCCCACCGGAGTTGGGACTCAGCCCGGCCGAGGAAGACCTCGTCGACGATCACCCGCGCGCCCGCCCCCGCCATGGTCGCGACCCCCGCGATCCACGCCGCCTGCAAGGCCTGGAACTTCGACCCGACGCTCACCCCGCCGTCGGCCGCGAAACCGATGCCCCCGTCCGCATCGTGCAGGGACGCGGGCATCGCCTCGATCAGGGTGTCGACCCCGACCGTCAGCCAGGGCTCCGGCAGCACCGCCTGCAGACACCGGGCGATCCCGGACTTGCCCGAGCTGGAACCACCGTTCAGCACAATCACCTGAGTCGCCATCCCGCCACCGTAGCGATCCCGGTGCCATGTCCCAACCGGATATCGGACGCCCGGCGAGAGCCTGGCCGCGGCCGGGTGGGGCGTGCCGGGAGGGGCCGGGCGGCATGCGGGGAACGGTCACGGTCCGTGTCGACGTGGTGACGGCGCGATCACTCGTGCGGGGGAAAAGCGATGGTTGCGCTTTGAACAGTCGCGGTGGCTGGCCAGACTGGTCCTTCTCCGACCGGCCGGTCGGAGGTGGTGAGCGAGGGGGAGCACGGGCATGGGCGTTTCGTCGTACCGCGGCATGTGTGGCCTCGCCGCCGAGCACCCCGGAGGCCCGGACCTCCTCGCGGGAGTCGCCAGACCGGCGCCGCACGGCGAGGCCGGCGCCCTCCGCCGCGACGTCGGGGCGTGGCTGGTGGCGAGCGGGGTGCTCGGCGGTGACGTCCAAGGGTTCCTGGCACAGGGCCACCTGGACCTGGTGGCGGAGGCGTGGGGCGACGTCCCCCGGGGGCCGAGGCTGGTCGCGGCGGCGAAGTGGCTGGTGCTCACCTGGATCCTCGACGACCGCTTCGACGACCAGTGGATCGGCCGGCCCGTCACGGCGGCCCGGCGGACCGTCCGGGCGCTCACGGACGTCCTGGACGGCGGTTCGGGCGTCGGCTCGGGCAGCGTTCCGGACAGCGTTCCGGGCGGTGGCCCGGATGGTGTCTCGGACGGCGGCTGGGATGGCATCGAGCCGCCCGGCGACGCACTCGTCGAGGCGTTCGCGGTGCTGTGGCGGGAGACGGTCGAGCTGACGCCGCCGCAGTGGCGGGCGCGCTACGCGGCGTACTTCCGCGCGTACCTGGACACCTCGCTCGGCTACCTCGACGAGGCCTCACTCCGCGACACCGCCTTCCGCGACACCGCCTTCCACGACGCGCCCTTCCGCGACACCCCCTTCCACGACCTCGGGACCGCCGCCCCGGCCGGCGCCGTGCAGACCGTCCCCGAGTACCTACGCCGACGGGACCAGGACGGCGCCGTGTCGTGCGCGGCGGGGTGGATCGAACTCGCCCACGGCCTGGACCTCGCCGACGAGGTGTTCCGGCACCCGAGGGTGGCGGACCTGCTGATGCGCTTCAACCACGTCGTCTGCTGGGTCAACGACCTCTACTCCGCCGAGGGGGAGTCCGCCGCCGGGAACGGCAAGAACCTGCTGCGCTCGTTCACCGTCCACGAGGGCCTGGCCCCCCAAGAGGCGTCGGCCCGGCTCGGGGCGCTGTGCGAGGCCGAGTCGACGACGCTGGAGTTCCTGGCGGACGGCATCGCCCGCGACCCGTCGTCGCCCGGCGAGGTCCGGGCCTTCGCCCTCGGGCTGGTCCGCTTCACCCGCGCGCTCATCCACTGGACGGCGACGGCCGCCCGCTACCGTACGGAGTCACCGCGATGATCCCCCGTCCGCCCGGCGGCCTGCCGCTGCTCGGGCACCTGGTGCCGTTCCTGCGCGACCCGCTGGCGTTCCTGCGTTCCCTGCCCCGGTACGGCGGCCTCGTCCAGATCAGACTGGGGCCGGTCTCGGCGGTGGTGGTCTGCGACCTGGAGCTGACCCGGCACGTCCTGCGCGAGGACCGGGTCTTCGACAAGGGCGGGTTCCTGTTCGAACGGGTCCGCGACTTCGCCGGCAACGGCCTGGTGACCTGCCCCCACGCCGACCACCGCCGCCAGCGCCGCTACGTCCAGCCCGCCTTCCGCGCCGACCGGATCGCGCGGTACACGGAGGTGATGGCCCGGGAGGCCCGACGGCTGGCCGGGTCCTGGAGCGACGGGCAGGAGGTCGACATCACCGCCGAGTTGAGCCTGGCCGCCGGGCGCAGCCTGGTCTCGACCCTGTTCACCCGGCTGCCGTTCACCGGCCTCCAGGAGACCGTCGACGACTTCGTCCTGCTCATCGGCGGCTCCTACCGGCGCATGCTGCTGCCCCACCGGCTCAACCGGATCCCGCTGCCGGCCAACCGCCGCTACGACGCCGCCCGCACCCGGCTGGTGCGCCTGGTCGACGAGGTCGTCACCGCCTACCGCGCGGATCCGGAGGACCGGGGCGACCTGGTGTCGACGCTGGTGGCCGCCGACGCGGGCGGGCAGGCGCTCTCCAACGCGGAGGTCACCGACCAGGTGATGACGATCTTCGCCGCCGGCTTCGACACCATCGCCAACTCCACCGTGTGGGCCCTGCACCTGCTCGCCCAACACCCGGACATCGCAGACCGGGTCCGAGCCGAGGTGGACGCGGCCCGCGTCGACGCGACCGGGGTGAACGTAGCCGAGGCGGACAGGGCCGAGGCCGACGCCACCACGGCGGCCGGCACGTCAGCGAGCGTGGCCGGCACGTCGGCGAGCGTGGACGGGCTGGAGCTCACCACCCGGGTCGTCCGCGAGGCCGTCCGGCTGTACTCCCCGGGCTGGCTGCTCACCCGCGTCACCACCACCGACACCGAACTCGGCGCGCACCGCCTGCCCGAGGGCACCTCGGTCATCTACAGCCCCTACCTGCTCCACCGCCAGCCCGCCCTGTTCCCCGAGCCCGACCGCTTCGACCCCGAGCGGTGGGTGGGCGTCCACCCGCAGCGCGGCCCGTTCATCGGCTTCGGCGCGGGACCGCGCCGCTGCGTCGGTGAGCAGTTCGGCATGACCGAGTCCGTCCTGCTGCTCGCCACGATCATGCGGGCCTGGCACCTGGAGCACGTCCCAGGCCGGACCGTCCGCGAGATGCCGCTCGCCACGCTGCGCCCCGGCCCGGTGTGGATGCGCGCGACCCGCCGTGACGGCCTCGTCCGCACCGGGGCCGCCGGGTGAGCACGGCCCTCGTCCTCGGCGGCGGCCTGGCCGGCACGCTGGCGGCCGCCGCCCTGGCGCCGCACGCCCGGAGCGTCACCGTTCTCGAACAGGACGTCCTGCCCGTCCTGCCCGGCCCGCGCCGGGGCCTGCCGCAGGGCGAGTTCAGCCACATCCTGCTCGGCGGCGGCGCGGACGCCGTCGAGGAGGTCCTGCCCGGAACGCTCGACGCCCTGCTCGCCGCCGGCGCCCATTACCGCTCGATCCCCGCCGGCCTGCTGATGCGTCTCGGGCCGGGCTGGCTCCAGGGCTTCGACTCGCCGGCCTACCTGATCGCGTGCAGCCGGCACCTGCTCGACCACGTCGTCCGGCGGCGGCTGCGCGAGCAGGCGAACGTGACGGTCCGCGAACGCACCTCCGTCCTCGGTCTGGTGGGCGGCCCGGGCCGGATCGTCGGGGTCCACATCGAGAACCCGGACGGATCGCGGGAGACCCTGCGGGCCGACCTGGTCGTCGACGCGACCGGCCGCCGCTCCCGCGCCCCGGAGTGGCTGCGCGCCCTGGGGGTCGAGGGCCTGTGCGAGGAGACGGTGGACGCCGGACTCGCCTACGCCGCCCGGGTGTTCGAGACGCCGGGCGGAAACGAGGGCTTCCCGGTGGTGAGCATCGTGCCCGTCCCGGGGCGCGGCCGGCCCGGTCGGGGCGCCACCATCATCCCGATCGAGGACGGGCGCTGGATCGTCACGCTCTCCGGCACCCGGGGCGGCGAACCCGCCCGGGGCGAGCGGGAGTTCCACGACTTCCTGAAGGCGCTGGACCACCCGGTCGTCCACGACCTCGCCCGCGCCGCCCGCCCGCTCGGCCCGATCCGCACCTGCCACGGGACGCTGAACCGCCGGCGCCGCTACGAGTGCTACGAGGGCGGCCAGCTGGCCGGGTTCGCCGCCACCGGCGACGCGGTGGCGGCGCTGAACCCGGTGTACGGGCACGGCATGACGGTCGCCGCCCAGTGTGCCGCCGCCATCCGCGCCGCCGTCGACAGCGAAGGCCTGCACCCGGGGGTGAGCGCACTGATCCAGCGGCGGATCGCCAGGGTCGTCGACACGCCCTGGGACATGGCCAAGGACCAGGACGAGGGCTTCCCGGACGCGCTGTCGAGCCACCCCGCCACCGCCGCCGGGCCCGCCGCCGTGTTCACCCGCTGGTACACCCGCCGGGTGCTGGGCGCGGCCCTCACCGACCCCGCCGTCTCGGCCGCCTACTTCGAGGTGTTCTCCCTCGCCGCGAGACCCGCCCGGCTGGCCAGACCCGCGGTGGCCCTCGGCGCACTGCGACCCCGGCGCGCCCACCCGCCGACCGCCGGCCAGGCGATCGCCCGCTTCCCGGGGGTGGCCGCGCTGGCCGGGCCCTACTGACCGGCCCGGACGGCCGGAACCGCCCAACCCCCCGCTCCCGCGTTCCTGTTCACGCCGTTGCCGTCGACGCCGCCCTCGAACGCCCAGGTCCTGTCCCACCAATATCGGTCGGACAGGCCTGGGGTCCGTCCTCAGGTGGACCCCAGGGCGACCTGACGGCTTCGGTCACCGGGCGGCCGCGGCCATCGCCTCGCGAACGGTGATCAGGCATGGATCGCAGTAACGGTCCGGGCCCACCGAATCCTCGACGCCCGCAGCCGGCGCGACGCGCTGGGCGGGTTCGAGGAAGCGTCCGCACAGGGACGTCGACGAGTCGTTCTTCGTCACCACGTGCCACACCACGGCCGGCGGTGACACCGCCGGGTCGTGCTCGGCCCACATCTCGTACACGGTAGCCTCCCGAATCGCTGGGGCCCGGTCACCCCATGCAACCCCCCTCCCCGGCGGTCGGCCACCGGACGGGGCCCGGTGGGATGGCGCGCGGACGGTCGGGGCGTGCGGGTGGCGGCTGTTCCCTTGTGGTGGTGGCCGGTTGCCCCTGGCGTTTCGGTGTCGCGCCAGTAACATGAGTTCCCCTCACGTTCATGTCAGGAGGCAGTCATGCCGGACCGCTACGACCTGCCGACGGGGTTCCGCTGGGGCGCCGCCACCGCCGCCTACCAGATCGAGGGGGCGGTGGCGGAGGACGGCCGTGGGCCCTCCGTCTGGGACACCTTCGCCGCCCGCCCCGGCGCTGTCCGCGACGGCCACACGGGTGCGGTGGCCTGCGACCACTACCACCGGTACCCCGAGGACATCGCGCTGATGAAGGACCTCGGGCTGGACGGCTACCGCTTCTCCATCTCCTGGCCCCGCGTGCTCCCCACCGGCGCGGGCACAGTCAACCCCGCCGGACTCGCCTTCTACGACCGCCTGGTGGACGCGTTGTTGGAGTCGGGCATCACCCCGCTCCCCACCCTCTTCCACTGGGACCTCCCGCAAGGCCTGGAAGACAACGGCGGCTGGCTGAACCGCGACACCGCGTACCGCTTCGCCGAGTACGCCACCGTCATGGCCGACCGCCTCGGCGACCGCGTCCCCGCCTGGATCACCCTCAACGAGCCCTTCGTCCACACCGTCTTCGGCTACGCCCTCGGCACCCACGCCCCCGGCCGCACCCTGATGCTGGAGGCCCTCCCGGCCGCCCACCACCAACTCCTCGCCCACGGCCTGGCCGCCTCGGTGCTCCACGACCGCGGCCTGGAGGTGATGCTCTCCAACAACCTCACCCCGGTCGAGCCCGCCTCCGCCTCGCCCGCCGACACGGCCGCCGCCGAGGCCTACGACGCCCTGCACAACCGCCTGTTCACCGACCCCGTCCTCCTCGGCCACTACCCCGACCTCTCCGCCCTCGGCGTCCCCGACGACCTCTACGGCGCCCTCCACCCCGGCGACACCGACCTCATCCACACCCCCGGCCTCGACGGCCTCGGCCTCAACTTCTACAACCCCACCCGCATCGCCGCCCCCACCGAACCGGGCCTCCCCTTCGACTTCGTCGACATCCCCGACGTCCCCCACACCGCCTTCGGCTGGCCCGTCGTCCCCGACGCCCTCACCACCCTCCTTCTTCACCTCCGCGACACCTACGGCAAGGCCCTCCCGCCCATCACCATCACCGAGAACGGCTGCTCCGTCACCGAGTCCACCACCCCCGACCAACCCCGCATCGACTTCATGTCCGCCCACCTCGACGCCCTCGCCCAAGCCGCCGCTGAGGGAATCGACATCCGCGGCTACTACACCTGGTCCCTCCTCGACAACTACGAGTGGGCCGAGGGCTACCACCAGCGCTTCGGCCTCATCCACGTCGACTTCGAGACCCAGCGCCGCACCCCGAGGGCCTCGTACGCCTGGTACCGCGACCTGATCGCCGCCCACCGGGCGCGGTGTGCGAAGGAGGGTCGGTGACGTCGGTTCCGTGACGGCGGACCGCGGGCTTCGTGGGGCGCCCGCGGTCCGCTGGTGTGACTACCGCTGGTGTGACTAGCCGCCCGCCGCCGGGGAGCGGGATGCTTCGGCGGCGGCGTCCGGCTGGTAGAAGTCGGTGTGTCCTTCGACGTGGAGGTGGGGCAGGCGGCGGTCCAGCCAGCTGGGCAGCCACCAGTCGCATCACGGCCGGTACCAGCAGCAGTCGGACCAGTGTGGCGTCGATCAGAATGGCCGACCCCATATCCACGCCGTGCTGGACGCCGTGGTGACGTCGGACGGCGCCGATACGACATGTCGCTGGCACTGGCCGGTTCCCCCTGGATCTGCGGTCACGCCGCAACCGATTGCCAGGAAGTGAGTTTTCGTCGGTGGCCCGTGGTGGTATGGACACCCAGTGCGCTTGATCACGGAGCGCGTTGGGGGTGGGAATGGAAGACCTGTCACAGAGACAGGACCGGCGGGTGAGCGTGGTGACCGTCTCGCAGTACGCCGTCCCGGGCGCGCTCGTGCCGCCAAACCGGTTCGACCGGCGCACGCCGCTGCAGCAGGTCTGGTTCTGGGAGCCCGACGAGTGGGAACGCTTCACCTGCGAGTGGGTGCGCATGCGGGCGTTGGATGAGGGCTACCTGGGCACCGAGATCATCGGTGGCAGTAACGACCGGGGCGCCGACGTGGTGGCGTTCTTCACCGAGCGGCGTCTCAACGGGGAGTGGCACTGCTTCCAGTGCAAGCTCTACCACGAGGAGTTGGTACTCGCCGACGCGCTGCCGGAGATGGTCAAGCCCTTCGTCGCGGCGGTGGAGACCACTAGGACATTGCCGACGCGCTACACCTTCGTCGCTCCCAGGATTCACCCGAGACTCAAAGACCTGGTGCTGACGCCCGACGAGCTCAAGTCCCGCTTCCTGGCGTACCTAGGTGGCCGCTCCCAGAGCGTGGCGAAGCTGCCCGCGCAGCTCCTCAGCGCTGTCGTCAAGCTCGCCGAGGCCACCGAGTTCTCCATGTTCTGGACCGTCAACCTGGACGAAATGCTGGAGGTCTACAGCAAGTCCCCGCTGTTTGCCGCCCGTTTCAACTACCCGCCTTCCGGAGAACCCGCGAAACTCCCCGTGCCGCCCGAGCCTGCCGCTGACGAGGCCCGGTTCCTGGAACAACTGGTCGATGTGTACCGGGAGCGGTTCGGGCAGCAGATCGTGACGGTGGACGACGCTTTCGACCACACCAGGTCAGGAAGCCACCTGCGGCGCCAGCGCGAGGCTTTCTACGCGGCGGAGGCGCTGCGCTTGTACGCCCGCGACAGTGTCCCGGGCGACTCCTACACGGAGCTGCAGGACGACGTGCTCGCCAACCTGGTGGAGGTGGCGGAAGACGACCACGCATCGGGTTGGCACCGGCTGCGGGCGGTCGTCACCCAGGCTGGGAACCTGCAGGTGTCGGGATCAGTCATCGCGTCGTACTTCCAGCAGGTCCAGCGCAAGGGAATGTGCCACCAGTTCGCGAACGACGACAAGTTGACATGGTGCGACGGAGGAGAGTGGTGAACGTCCTCAACGGCCCGGTGGAGGTGGGCATGCGGGCCTTGGCTTTGCTCTCCGAGGCCCACCCGGAGGCGCTCGACCTCGCCGCGCTCGTCGTGCTCGACCACGCGGTCCTGCACAGCGAGCGGTTCGGTGGGCCACCCAGCCTGCTGCCCGAACTGCCCGCTCAGCCGGGCGAACTCGGTCGCAAACGCGAACTCCTCCATGAGGGCCTGGCCGTCCTGATGCGCGCCGGCCTGGCGTCGATCGATGCCACGACCGAAGGCTTGGTTTACCGGGCGACCGCCCGCGGCTCCAGCTTCTTGGGGATCTTCGAAGCGCCATACGTCGGCCGACTGTGCGAGAGGGCGACCTGGGCGGTGGAACAGCTCGCCCCGCACACAGACCCGCTGGCGTCCACGCGGGCCATCACACAGACCTGGCGCGAGCAGTTCGCCGCGAGCGCGCACCACCCCGGGGACGGACATGAATGACCTAACGCTGACGCACCTCACCTACGCCGGTTCCAGCCTCCCAGACGCGCAAGTTGCCTTCTCCCCGACCTTCACCTTGGTCTGTGGGGACTCCAATACGGGCAAGTCCTTCATCGTCGACTCCATCGACTACATGCTTGGCGGGCACACCACGCCTGCGATCCCGCACGCAGAGGGCTACAGCCAGATCCTGCTCGGGCTCCTCCTGCCGGACGGCAGCCCGCTCACCCTTGTTCGGGCACCAGGCAGCAACAACGTGCACGTCCACGAAGCCGACCTGAGGGGCCTCGTCCATGCCGCCCCCGACGCGGTGCTGTCCGTCCGACGGACGAAGAACCGTCGCGACGTCTCCCACTACGTGCTGGACCGGCTCGGCCTGGCGGACGCCTACATCCGTACCAACGAGGCGGGGAACACCGAGCACCTCAGGCTCGCCGATCTCACCCACCTGGCGATCGTCACCGATGGACGGATGGTTGACCAGACGCCGCCCTCGCAGCGGGTTCGGGGCAATGCCGCGAAGACCGCCGCCAGGTCCGTGATGAAGCTCGTCCTCACCGGCGAGGACGAGCCGCCGGCGAGCAAGGTGCCCAACGCCGCCCAACGCCGCATCCAGAAGGGCAAGATCGCTTTGCTCGATCAACTGGTGATCGACCTGTCGGCCAAGCAGACCACCGAGGAGAACGGGGACCAGCTCCGGGCACGCCAGGCCCGGTTGGCCATCACCCTGGAGACGGTCACGGCTTCGCTGCGCGAGGCGACAGAGCGGCAGAGTCGGATCGCGGCCGAGCGGACGCAGCACACCGAAGCCGAGGAAGGACTGGCGGTGCGGCTTGGCGAGGTTCGCGACCTGCTGGGGCGTTTTGACATTCTCCGGCAGCAGTACGAGTCGGACCTCGCTCGACTGGAGATGGTCGGTGAAGCAGGCAACCTACTCGGCTACTTCCGGGCCGGACGCTGCGTGTTCTGTGGGGCGGAGCCCGAGCGCCAGGAACCCGCACACGACAATCACGAGACCACCCACCTGCACGAGGCCGTCACTGCGGAGAGTGCCAAGACCCGGGCCCTCCTGGCGGACCTCCGGCTCACCATCGCCGACCTGGAGGAACAGCGGGACGATCTGCTCCGCCGGCAGGAGCGGATGCATATCCGAGGAACCGAACTCGATCGCACGATCCGGATGATCGAGGAGCAACTCCTCCCGGCGAAGGGCGAGCTCGACCAAGTCCTGACGGAGCGGTCGGAGATCGAGCGCAACCTCGAAGTGCTGGCGCGCATCGGTGAACTCGACGAACATCGCGCAGAACTAGTCGCCGCCGGAGCTGTGGCCGCCAAACGCGCCGACTCGCTGATTCCCGGCCGGACGGTACGGGTCTTCGACTCCGCACTCCAGCGGATCCTCGAACGCTGGAACGTACCAGGGACCGAGCACGCAGGATATGACCCTTACGGCGGCGACGTCCGCGCGGGCGGCCAGGCCCGTGCTGACCACGGCCGGGGGATGCAGGCACTGCTGCGCTCCGCGTTCTCCGCAGCGCTTGCCGAGTACTGCATCGACCGTAGGCTCCCGCACCTGGGGTTCCTCGTGCTGGACTCACCATTGGTGACCTACGGGCAGCTCCGTGACGAGGACGAGGCACGCCTGGCCCCGGAGGTCAACGACAGCTTCTACCGGCACTTCCTCCATTCACCGGGACAGACGATCATCGTTGAGAACACGCCACCGCCCCCCGACGTCGTCGAGCAGGCCCATGTCGTGATGTTCCGTCGGACTGGTGACGGCCGGCACGGATTCTTCCCGACAAGGCCAGGACTCTCCTGAGTCTCACGACTGCTTTCCTCCTGAGGTGCTGGGGGTCAAGGGGTTCAGTTCCGCCGCGTCGGCGGCCGGGGCGCCTCTGCTTCACATTCCTGCTGGGGACGCTGCGAGGCGCAGGCCGGGCGGCAGCGGGGCTGCAGAGGGTCGCGACTACAATGACAGCCTGTTCGATGGGCCGAGGGCTACCACCAGCGCTTCGGCCTCATCCACGTCGACTTCGCGACGCAGCAGCGCACCCCCAAGGCCTCGTACGCCTGGTACCGAGACCTGATTGCCACTCACTGGCTTTATCGGGCTGGGTAGTTGAGATCGATGGCGGCCGTGGCACATGGTGGGACCGGTCCAGGTTGATGAGTGCGCTGGTCGAGCGCGGGCAGGTGGCCGCGCTCGGCCATAGGGTGTGAAGACAGGGTGTTCGATGGTTGAGAAGGCCGTCACCAGCGGTTTGAGCTGAATCGGATTTTGTAGAGGCCTTGAAGCCAGGCGTGATCGCCGTGTTGGCCCAGTTGTGGGCCTGTTTCTGCTCGACGCTGCTGGCATCGCGTGGTACAGGTCGATCAGGTCCGGATCGAGGCCCAGCGGGTCGGGGCTGAGAGAGTGGGCGGTGGCCGGGTCGTAGTACCGGAAGACGTTGCAGTGCGGGCCGGTCTCGGCGTCGTGGAACTGCCTGGGGAAGCACAGCGGGCAGTCGATGCTCTCGACCGCGTCAGGCAGCGGGTGGCCGCACAGCGCGGTGCGCTGCTGCCAGGCCAGGGCGCCGTGCTCGTCGACCAGTTCGGTCGGGGCGCCGACTACGTCGGTGACGATGGCGTGGAAGCGGCGGTCGATCTCGTGCTGCGGGGCGTCGGCAATGGGCAGCAGCCAGTCGGTCTGGGTGAGCGGGCGCTGCCGCGTGAGGGTCCACTCGGCCCCGGCGGCGTGTTGGTGCGCGCACGATCGTCGAGTCGACCGCGACCACGCGGTCCAAGTCGCCCTCGGCTTCGGCCAGCGCGAGCAGCGCGGTGAGCGCGCGCTCCCACGTACCGTCCAGTGCCGACCTCCATGGCCGGTTGTGACGCCCTTCCACGACCCCGAACCGCTCCTGCAGCTCCGTTTACGGCGTCCCGGTCCGGTACTTGAACACGATCGCGTCGATCACCTCCCGATGATCACGCCACCGTCCGCCCGCGCCGAGGCGTAGGGTACGGCCCCAACGGCTCTGCCCGCGCCTATTGCGCATCAACCAACAATCGAATGATCCGCAGGGAACGGCCTACCCCAGAGCCCCAGGCTCCAAGGGGACCCACCTCGTCATCGAGTCCCAGGCCTGCAGGACATCCGCCAGGACATCCACCGAGGCCTCGGACTCGGGCCCGACGGTGCTCGCCGTGATGAGCAGCATTCCGCCGTACTGCTCCACCAGCGCGATGAACGCCTCGGTCGCCGGAGCGCTCCAGGCCTGCCCGGGCGTTACCACCGCAACCTCGCCGGGGCCGGTGAGTGCCCAGGCGCGCCCGTCGGAGGACCTGGGCGGCAGCCCGGACCACACCGGTCGCAGGTCGATCAGCTGGGCGCCATCCGACCGGGGCCCGCACGCCGCCGTCGCTGTCCAGCGGTCCCCGCTGCGGACCAATTGAGCGATCTCGAAAGACGGGTTGACCACGAGGGCGGGAACGCAAAGCGGGCCGAATCCCTCCCCCATGGGCACTCCGGCGGTGAATGCCGTCCACCTCATGCCCGCGTCTTTGGCTATCTGGGTCAGGGCTGACTCGTTCCAGTGCGGATACCGGCACAGTCCGAAGTGGAACAGCCGCGCGTTGGCCGCTATGAAGGTGTCGTCCACATAGAGCGCAGGAACACCGTCGCCCAGGGGGTACCCGCAGTCCTGGCAGTCGCCGGCCCAGAGCAACTGCATGAGCGAACGGGCTTCCTCCTCTCCGAGTCTGTCCAGGCAGACCTGGCTGAAGGCCAGGTGCCGCAGTCCGGACGAGCCCTCCTCTGCCTCCAGGACCACCCAGTCCGAGGGGCAGCCACGCTCCTGCGCCCGGCTCCACCATTTCTTCCCCAGCCGGACGTCGCCGAAGGAGTACGCCGTCACACCGGCCATCAGACAGCCGATCGGATCACCCAGCTCCCCCTGCTCAACCGCTGCGGCGTAGGCACGCGACACGTAGGCATTCGCCGTCTCGTGGTCCTTCCTATGTAGGAGGACGCCGGCGTACGAGAGGGCGGCGAGCGGGATCTTGCCGTCGGCAGCAACTCTCAGGGCTTCGACGGCTTCGTCCGACTGCCATTTCGACCTCAGCCAGTCCGAGTAGTGCAGCGCACTCCCGGGATCTCCGGCCTCGGTACCGCGCTTCCAGAGCGCCACCGCCTCGTCCTGGTCGCCTAGTTTCTCGTGAACCAGGCCGAGGGCTCCGATCGACATCCGCTCCCCACTCTGGATCGCGCGCTCGTACCACTCCCGGGCCGCTTCCAGATCCCCCCGCATGAAGGAGACGGCACCCATATTGTGTGCCCCCATGGAGTCGCCCAGAGCGGCAGCGCGCTCGAAGCAGCGGGCGGCGCCGTCATAGTCTTCCTCCTCTGCCAGCAGCGCCCCCAGATTGATCAGGCCGTCTGGATCGTTTGCCTCCGCGAGGGGACGGAGCACCTCCTTGGCCACCTCCGGCCGGCCCGCCGCCTTGGCGACGGTCGACACCAGCACCCGGCGCGTATCGTCCACGACGCGCAGCGTCTCTTCCCACACCTGTTCCGGGAGTTCGTTCGGACGGGCCCGGCGCGCAGCATCGGACACCAGGTAGTCGAACGGCTTCCACGTTCCGCCCCGGCCCGGCACCAGGGGACTGGTCACGCCCAGCACGATCCGGGACGCCCACTTCCATGCGTCCGCCATGTCCTCCGGACGCAGCGCTGGACCGCCCGCCAGGTCGAGGAAGTACTCGTGGAGGCGTTCCAGTGAATCCGGTGGCAGCGCACTGTCCACACCCGTGCGGGCAAGGGCGACTGCAGCCTCGACGAGCGCGGCCCCCCGGGGGTTGCCCCGTACCCGGGAGGCGGCCTTCCACCGCTTGAGGACCTGCGGCCCCGCCGCCAGGTACTCCGCCACCCCGTGCGCCCGGTTGGCGCTCAAGGCCGCGACGACGCGCGGGTCCTGGCGTGCCGACGCGGCCTGCCGCTCGTCGTCGGTCCAGATCCGGTCCAGCGTGAGGTGGTGTGCAGCGCGGATCACCCTGCCCGGCGAGGACGGCAGACGCGGTCCGGTGCCCTGCCAGAGTGACGGCCCGTCCTCCTCATCCGTGTAGTGCTCGTAGAACTCGGTGCGCAGCGTCGCGAGCACGACCGTGCCCCGGCGGACAAGCTGGTCGAGAAGGGACGGCGTCAGCCCGCCGGACCGCAGGTAGGTGTGTAGGTCGTCGAGCCACACGACGTTCTCGTAGTCGTTTCCGGAGGACACGCGCAGGAAGGCCAGGTCGGCGTCGGGATCCGGCTTGCAGACCGACCGGTCCGGGAGATTGCGGACCATGCCTTCGAACAGGGCCCGCGACTTGCCCGCCGCCGAATCCCCGGTCAGGAGCAGCATGCCGCCGGTCTCCGCCAGCGCTTCGAGTCGGGCGTCAAGTTGGGCGTCGACGTTGCGCGGCACGTACTGCACCACTTCCGGATGGCCGGCGGCGTCCGACGCGCGATGGACGCCGAAGGAGATCGGATCGGCGTCGGCGATCCGGAGCCAGTCGCCTTGGCGAGAGGTGGCGGCCTCGCGCACCGTGTGCGCTACCGACCTGTCAATCTCCACCACTTCCGGCCGCAGCCCTACGGCTGCCTCCATCGCCTGCTGGAACTCGGGGTCGGCCACCACGACCGATATTGGAACGGCTTCCACCCGTGCGTGTGCCCACCGTCCCGGGTCCCCGGAGACCACGCCGATCAGGAATTCTCCGGCGAAGAGCGCGGCACCCGACATCCCCTGCCAGGGCGATGTGCCGGGAGTGCTGGCCGTCGGCGGCGGTGTGTGGGAGCTGTCCAGGATGTAGCGGCCGCGTAGGATCGACGAGCCCGGCTTCAGCGTGCCGACGATCTGCTCGGTGTCCGGCCTCGCCCCGTCCCGCAGTGAGATGAGCGGGTACCCCACGGCTTCGCAGTTCTCCCACGCGGCCAGGCCCGCCGTCCGGCCCCAGCGGACGTCGGAGATCCGGCACGTCGTGGCGTCCCTGACCAGGTCGTCGTCCGCTTCGAGTAGGGCCGCGTCGCACGCCTCGTCGTAACGGCGCCACCTGAGGCGGCAGTTGCGCGTCCCCGCCCCTCCGGGGACGGCGACGCGAGCGGCCCCGTTGTCCCCGTCGAACAGGTGCGCCGAGGTGAGCACCAGGCGGGAGTCCAACAGGAAGCCGCTGCCCTGCCGCGCTCCCTGGACGATGGCGATGCGTTCGACGGACCGGACGCTCATCCGCCGCGCAGCCCGGACGGATGCTCGAAGTCACCCAGGTCGACAGCGGCCTGACTGCCGATCTCGATCGGCCCGCCGAGGGCCGAGTCCGTCGGCTTCAACTTCACGGACACCTTGTGGACGGCGTTCTGCGCGACCCCCACCTGGGCGTCGCCGGAGACCACCCATGCCTTGAACCCCGCCTTGGCCGTCGCGTCGCGTCGCAGCTCGACCGAGAAGTCCAGCGTGATCTCGTTGACCTCGAACTTGATGCGCTGACCGTCCGCAGCGTCCGCGGCGGCCATCAATTGGTCCCGCAGACCTTGCACGGCCTCGGTGAGTTCCACGTTCTCCAACGGATCGCGCATGTCTCCGACTCCCCCGTCCGGCCCGCCGTCAACCGCTATCCTTATCACATCGCCCCTGGCGCGAACGGGTGATCCGAACAACGCCGCCGAACGCACCGGAGTGCGGTGGGGCGTGTCGAGCACCATCGATGCGCCCATGACACGGCCCACCGCACAGCTACCGGCGCCAGCTCAGCGCTCGTGGCCCTGCGGCTTCAGTGGCGTCAGCGGCCACTCCGGGGCGGGCAGGCGGGCGCGGGCGTAGCCATGGACTTCGCCGAAGCGGGTGCCGGACTGCCAGTCGGCGCGGGTCTGGGCGATCCCCTCGTTGGTGCGGCCGATGAAGTTCCACCACGTGGCGATCTGATGATCGTGACTCTGGTTCTGGGGTTGCGATGGCGAACCTGTGGTCGGTGTGGCCGGGTGGGGTGATCGGTGCGGCGGCCCCTGAGGGCCAGGCCCTTGCGGGCTATATGGCACTCGGCTCTGGATTTGGGCCGCCGGCTCGCCTTGAAATGAGCCCTGCTCGCATTTGTGGCTCGTGTTGTTTAAAGGGATTCATCCATGACGGACCGTCGCGACCCGCCGCCCGGATTCCGCTGGGGCGTGTCCACCGCCGCCTACCAGATCGAGGGCGGGATGGACGAGGATAGCCGCGGCTGGTCGGTGTGGGACACCTTCTGCGACCGGGCCGGCGCAGTAAGGGGCGGCGACACCGGCCGGGTGGCGTGCGACCCCTATCGCCGGTGGCCCGAGGACGTGGGGTTGATGCGCGGCCTGGGGCTCGACGGGTACCGGTTTTCGATCGCCTGGTCGCGCGTGCAGCCGGCCGGCCGGGGCGAGGTCAACGGTGCCGGGCTCGACTTCTACGAGCGGCTGGTGGACGGGCTGTTGGAGGCCGGCATTGCTCCGCTGCACGCGCTCTACCACTGGGACCTGCTGCAGGCGCGACCGCCTGTCTTCGCCGTGGTCGTGCACGGGTTCACGCGCTTCCCGCCTCCCTGCAGCCAACCGTTCAACTTTGGCGGCGGTGATCCTATACGCCTGGGTTGCCACCATTAGAGGACGGGCCTGACGACGAGCCGCGAGGAGTCACCGATGGTTACCAGGCCACTGCTGAAGCGCAGGCCGGCAGGCACGGGGAAGACGATTTTCGCCGAGTCTTCGACCAATGGCTGCTGCGGCGCGAGGTCGGGTCGTACCGGCTTGTCGCAGGCTGCTGACCTGGCAGACCACCGCCATGGATAGAATGACAGCCTGTTCGACGGGCTGAGGGCTACCACCAGCGCTTCGGCCTCATCCACGTCGACTTCGACACCCAGCAGCGCACCCCGAAGGCCTCCTACACCTGGTACCGCGACCTGATTGCCGCACACCGGGCGCGGCGCCAAAAGTAGTCGGTCGCCAGGGCCGGAAGAAGCGGTTCGGGCTGGCGGGTCCGTGGGGTCAGGGCGCTCGTCCGCCCTGACTCCACGGCCTACGGCGGCTCGGGTGTGGTCAACGGGCTGCGGCCGATGAGTGCGTTCATCGCATTGAGGGCCGCTCGCCTGCGCTGGGGCTTCCTCGACCATACGGCCGGGCAGACCACCCCGAAGAAGAACAGCAGGCCAACTGCCAAGCCCGGCGCGGCAGAGATGACGGCGATGGTCGTGTTGCCCAGGAGACCCGCCACCGTCGGGCCCGCGGTCGTAGCGGTCATGGCCGTCGGAGCCAGCCAGCGGGACGGGCGCCCGGGTGCGCTGCCGCCCGGCGGGTTCGCCGATGCAGTGGACGCGGGGCCACCGGTACCCCGTCCATGTGTGCCTTTGACCATGCTTCTCCTTCTGGCGGCGGTGGCACCACGCCTCGCCGCCATGGAGCGACCGGTGCCTGGCGACGATGATAGCGCACGACTTTGGAAAAGCTTGGGTGAGTTCCTTGGGTGATCTTGGTTGTTCTTGGAAAATGATGGACCATGCACTAGCCTGGGAGCATGGCCGCATCAGTGGAGGAACTCGAACAGCGCCTCACGGCTCTGCGTGCCCGACTGAGGGAGTCGCGACGTGCCGGCGATTCGACCGCTGGCGCGCGGATCCGCAAGGAACTACGTGAGATTGAAGCGAAGTGGGAAGCCGCACTGGACGCGGAGGAGTCCCTCCAGGGGTCGCCTGCCGTGACGCCGCCGGTGCGGGACGAGCAACGGCCGCCCAGTCTGCCCGGCCGTGGAGCCGTCCCGGTGCGCGAGCAGGTCTACCAGTCACTGACGATCCTTGGCGCGCCCGCCGCGCCGAAGCTCATCTCCTCGGTGTACGAGGCCTTCTTCTCTGAGTCGCTGGTCGCCACCAAGCTTGCCTCCCTGCGGCGTGATGAGGAGCGTTCCTTCACCGCGCAGGGCTACTCCCGCCCCTACTACATCTGCGCTGCGATCAACCACGACCGCCTCACCGCGGCCCGTGGCCTGCTCGCGGTCTCGGTCTGGTCGCTGGAGCAGCGCCTGATCACTCCGCTCAGCCCGCGTGCCGACTTCCTTCGGCACGCGATCGGGACGGCCGAGCAGATCCAGCGCCTCGACAACGCGGGCAATCCGCCGTCCGAGGCGGCATGGCGGCTGCTGCGCCGCTTCGCGCTCACGATTCCGGGTGCCTACAGCGAGGCCCTGCGGCCCGACCCGGAGCGGGTGCTCTCCGCCGCGCGAGCCGAGGCGGAGGTCCACCAGGGCGAGGGGAGCCGGGAGCGGATCGACGCCGCTCGCCGCGCACGCGAACAACTCAGCGACGTGCAGCAGCTTTTCGGTGCGAGGGAACTCCATGACGCCCTCCGCAGCGGGGGAGGGGTCCTGTAGTCGCGGGGTCCCGCATTCGCATCGGAACCTCAGGAGATCGGCGCCACCCCGGAACGAAGAGAGGCCATGCCTTCCCACTCATCCGAGCCGCCCGACCGGTTGGCTCAACTTCGCGGCGCGCGGCCGCCGTTGGCGTACACCGCCCGTAAGATCACTGCGCTGACGGCGAATCCGGCCTGTGCCCGGCGGTCCGTCCTGGACGCCTCAGGGGTCGACAAGACCGCTCTGGCCCGGCGGCTGGGCCATGAACCGCGCTTCGGCCAGTCGCCGTTCGCCATCGCACGGGAGGAGGCCTTCAAGGCCACCGTGCGCTGGGGCTCGTACGCCGAACTGATCCGGCTGTTGCGGGAGGACCTCGGCGTACCGGTCGACGAGGCCAAGCTCCAGGACCTCGGCGAGGTCGGGGGGATCACCTCGCTCGAAGTCCGGGAACGGGAGACCCGCGGTGTCATCGAGCGGATCGCCGCCGGTGACGAGGAGCGGTTGATCCTGCAGAACCCGGTGCTCACCGTGGAGGTGGCCGGCCGACTGGCCTACCTGGAACCCGATGCCCTGACCCACCGGATCGACGGCAGGTTTCACGTCGTGGCGATCAGGTCGTTCCCCGTGATCGACGGTCAGGCCGATCCGACCGCCGTCGCCCAGACCGCGAAGCAGGCCTCCGTTCATGTGCTGGCGTTGCGGCGCGCGTTCGCGGCCGCAGGGCTGGATGCGGAGCAGATCGCCGGCACCTTCCTGCTGGTCTGCCCCAAGGACTTTTCCAACCGGCCATGCCTCAGCCGAATCGACCTGCGTCAGGAACTCGCCGCCCTCGACTTCCAGCTGAACCGGCTGCGGCGCGCCGAGGACCTGGCGCGCGGTCTTCCGGCGACGGCGACCCTCGACATCGACCGGGACCCGGCTGTGCTCCACGAGTCGGTGGAGCAGCTGCCCGCCTCCTACGTCCCCGACTGCCTCTCCTTCTGCGAGATGGCCCACCACTGCCGCGACGAGGCCGACGCCCACGGATACCCCGCCCGGCTGGGCAGCACCGTACGGAACGCCCTGGCGGGCATCGACTCCACCAGCACGGCCCTCGCCTACCTCGACAGCGGTCTGCCGCCCGGCGCGGAGAACGCCGAGACCGTCGAACTGCTCATCGCCGCCGACTGGCTCTTCCGGCTGCGCACCGAGGAGACCGCATGAGCATGTTTGCCACGGTCGCGACGCTCCGCGCGACCCAGACCGGCAGGGCCCAGCCCCTGGCCACGGTCCGGCACCACCACCTGGACGACCACCCGTTCGTCCTGGTGCCGCTGACCCTCGCCGGGGAGGCCTGTGCGCCGCTGGCCGCACTGGCGGGCACCGACCCGGACCACCCGACCCTGCTGACCGTCCGCCGGCCCAGGGACCGGGTCCAGCGGTTCCGGTTCGCGGAGGAGCTGGCGGCCCTTCTGCTTCCCTACTTCGAGGAGTGCTTGGCGGAGGCCGAGACCTACACCGTCGGCAAGGGCGAGAAGGCGGAGGAGCGCCAACAGGCGCGCCGCGCACCGCAACTGCTCGTCCCCAACGGTGAAGGCATCGCCTACCTCCGACGGCTCGGCCGGCTCACCCGGCTGCGCAGCACCGACGGACCGCACGCCGTTCATCCCGACGTGCCGAAGCTCGGCAAGTGGCTGACGTGGTTCGAGGGTCGGGCGGAGTTCCCGGGGTCGAGTGCCATGCTCGCCGTCAGCCGGGTGCTCACCGCGCACTGGGCGACCGGCCAGAGTTCCGCCGAGGACTCCCACCTGGCGGCCGTCGTCGCCTGGATCGATCCGCCCGACGGCCGTACGGGGGCGGAAGCCGCCCGGGAGACCGAGAACCCGCTGCTCTGGCCGCCTGCTGGACCTGCCACGGACGCCGGGTTCGACGCGCTCCTCGACGACCTCCTCACCCGCCACGCGGAAGCCGAGGGACGGGTGCGGGTGCGGTTCGGCGAGCGCATCGACCGCGCCCTGTGCGAGCAGTTGCGGCCGACGTGGGACCTGGTCTGGCGGGGTGTCGGCCTGGCGCGCGCCCTGCCCGAAGGGGGACACGTCGAGGAACGGTGGACCAGCGACCGTCGGCGGTTCTCCGACTACGCGGCCTACCTGGAGGAGCACGGCCACCCGCAGGGCAAGCGCGACCGCGCGGTGGGCGCGGCCCGGCGGCTGGGCCTGCTGGAGGACGACACGTCCCGCTACCAGACCCAGCGGGCCTACGACGACCCGCTGGTGATGGCGGAGTACGAGTTGAGCGGAGAAGCGTTCAGCGGCACCGTCGTCGCCCGGGACGAGGACCGGTTCGAGCCCGGTAAGAGGACCCCGCGCTGGCGTCCGACGATCACCGTGCGCAGCGAGCGCCCGGTACGGCTCACCGTCGGAACCAAGGTGAAGTCGCCCGGCCGCCTGAAGCAGCCGGCCGAGATCATCGACCTCACCCCGCACGAGGAGGTCCACCTGGTGACCCTCGAACTCTCCGGCGGCTTCGCGAACAAGCGCAGGCCGCCCGCACCGGAAGGCACCCTCGCCGAGACCGGCGAGACGGTGACCTACACGACGCTCGGCGTCGACTCGAGGCCGGCGAAACTGCCCGCCGAGGAGAACACCCCGTGGACCCACGGAGGCCCGCCGGTGCCCTACGAACCGACCGACGAGGACGCCGAGGAGGAGTGGGCGTGAACGACACCACGACGGTGGCGGCGGCGATCCCGGCCGCGCGCACCCCCGCCGACGAGGCGACGGGCCCGGGGGTCCGGGCCGACCGTGCGGTGGCCGGGATCCTGGCCGACCTCGACCGGCCCACCGGGCGGGGCGTGGTGGTGGACTCCCCGCCCGGCGCCGGCAAGTCCACCCTGGTGAAGCGCGCCGCCGGGCACCTCACCGGCGCCGGCAACCAGGTGATGATCGTCGCGCAGACCAACGAGCAGGTCGACGACCTGGTGGACAACATCGCGAGGGAGTACCCGGAACTTCCGGTGGGCCGCCTGCACGCGACGGGCTTCGCCCTGCCGGAGCGCGTGACCCGGCGCCCCAACGTCTCCGGCGACACCGGGATCGACGCCCTGCGTCACCTGCCGGTCGTGGTCTCGACGGCCGCCAAGTGGCGGCACGTGGACGCGGAGAAGTCCGGCACCTGGCGGTGGGCGATCATCGACGAGGCCTACCAGATGCGTTCGGACGCCCTGCTCGCGGCGGCGCCGCTGTTCGACGCGCCCGACTCCCAGGTGCTGTTCGTGGGGGACCCCGGCCAGCTCGACCCGTTCGCGACCGTGGACACCGACCGGTGGCAGGGCCTCAGCTGGGATCCGCTGCGCAACGCCGTCGACGTCACGCTCGCCCACGAACCCGACCTGCTCCGGCACCAACTGCCGATCTCCTGGCGGCTGCCCGAGATGGCCGCGCCCCTGGTGGCGGAGGCCTTCTACCCGTACTACCCCTTCGAGTCCGGCACCACGGCGAGCGACCGCGTGCTGACCTACGGGAGCCTGCCCCATCGGCCGGTGGCGGAGGACCCGGTGCTGGCCCGGGCCGCCGACTCCGGCTGGGGCTACCTCGAACTCCCGGGACGTCACACCCTCGACCACGACCCCCAGATGGCCCAGGCACTCGCCTCGACCGCGTCCCGGCTGCTCGAACGGGGCGCGCTGGTCAACGGTGAACCGTTGGTGCAGGCCCGGATCGCGATCGGCGCGGCGCGGACTGTCCAGGTGGACGCGGTGCGGGCAAGGCTGCGGAACGGGGCCTCACCGAGATCACCGTGGACACCGCCAACCGGCTCCAGGGCCGGGAGTTCGACGTGACCCTGGTCTGGCACCCGCTCTCCGGCCGCCCGGACGCCTCCGCCTTCCACATGGAGACCGGCCGGCTGTGCGTCCTGCTCTCCCGGCACCGGTTCGCCTGCATCGTGGTGGCCCGCGCCGGCATCACCGACCTCCTCGACCGGCACCCCCGAAGCAGTCCGATCCACCTGGACGTCCCACCCAAGTTCCCGGATGGCTGGCGCGCCCACCAGGTGGTCATGACGCACCTGGAACGCGCTGAGCACCGGTCCGGGCCGCGTTGAGAAGCAGTGTGCGTCCACGTACTGTGACGCCCGACGGGGAGGAGGGGAGAGCCGTTGCGCAGGGTGCCGCCGGAGATGTTCCGGTTCACGACGGGGGAGAGGGCCGAACTCTACGGTGCGATCCTCCAGGCCTTCGGAGCGGCCAACGAGCGGTTGGAGACCGCGCTCGGGCTGGACGAGGTCCGCACCCGGCTGCGGACGGTGGGCTGGCTCGACGCGGTCCATGACGACGACCTCCAGGAGGCGCTGCGCAAGCTCAGGGAGTGGCAGCTGCTGGACGTCGTCCAGAACCACGCGGAGAACTACCGCACCGCCGAGGAGTACGAGCGCCGCAACCTCCAGTACTCGCTGACCCGGCGTGGTGAGGCCGCGTTCGCCGGGGTCGAGCACGCCCTGTCGGTGCTCGCCTCGACGGGGGCGCTCCAGACGGCGGTGCTGGAGGCGATCACGGACCGGCTCGACGAGCTGTACGTCCTGCTGGGCGACTCCACATCCTCGGACCGTCGGGTCTTCACCACGCTGCAGGAGCTGGAGGGCCACCTGGAGGCGCTGCTGGCCAACACCAAGGCGTTCAACGGCGAGTTGCAGCGCCTGCTGCGCGCCGATGGAGTGGACCTGGCGACCTTCCGCGAGGTGAAGGCCGCGACGGTGGCCTATCTCCAGGAGTTCCTCGTCAACCTCGACCAGCGGGGCCAGGCGGTCGCCACCGCCGTCGAGCGCGTCGAGCGGTGCGGAGTGAGCCTGCTGCACGCGCGGGCGCTGCGGGGTGCCGAGCTGCCGCCGGTCGCCGACGGCGATCCCGCGCCGGCTTGGCTGGAGCGGCGCCGGGCGCGCTGGGAGGGGCTCCGGTCCTGGTTCCGGCCGGCCGACGGGGCGCGGCCCCGCGTGGAGCAACTGCACGACGTGGCGCGGCGGGCGATCGTGACGCTCCTCCAGGTTCTCGACCGGATCACCGAGTCACGGCGCCGCTCCACCAGTGCCGTCCAGGACTTCCGGGAGCTGGCCCGCTGGTTCGCCGCCGCGCCCGGCGAGGACAACCTGCACCGCCTGTGGTCGGCCGCCTTCGGCCTCGGCCCGGCCCGGCACGCCCATCTCGCGCACCCCGATCCGGAGTCGGTGCCGTCGTCGGGCAGCTGGGCCGATACCCCGCCGGTGGAGGTCTCGGCGCTGCTGCGCACCAGCGGCCGCACCGAGCGGTTCACCCGCACCGGGAAGGTGCGCGACATCGGAGGCATCAAGGCGGCCCGGGCCGAGCGGGCCCGGAAGGAGCGGGCCGAACTCGAAGCGGCCTGGGACGTCCTGGGAACCGACGGCCCGGTGCGGCTCTCCGACCTCCGCGTGCTGGACCACACCGTCTTCGAGCGGCTGCTCGACCTCCTCGGCCGGGCGCTGGCCGTACGACCGGACGCCGGCGGGGCACGTCGGGCGGTCACCTCGGACGGCCGCGTGGAGATCGTGCTCCGGCCTTCTCCCGAGGGCGGACGGGCCGTCCTGCGGACCTCCCACGGCCGGTTCGAAGGGCCCGACTACCTGGTGGAGATCCGGAGCCCGAGCGCACTGCGGGCGGTCATCCGGGAGGACAGCGCATGAACACCACCAGGAGCGGCACATGAGCACTCTCGCCAACCAGCTGGTCCTGGCCGAGCGGCAGGATATAGCCCGAGGAATCAGACTGCTCCTCGGCCTGCCGCTGATCACCGAGCGCGGTGACCCGCCCGCCTTCGAGCTGATCCGCCGCCGTCAGGACCCGCTGACGAAGTGGTTCGACTACAACTGCGGCTGGCAGCTGGTGGTGGAGCCGCGTCTGGGGTACGCGCGCCTGCTCAAGATCCGGGAGGTGCCCGACGCCTCGCGCCCCGCCCGTCGGCTGCGGTCCGGCAAGGCCCCGTTCGACCGCCGCCGTTACACGCTGCTGTGCGTCGTCGCGGCCGAGCTGCTTCCGGTGCCGGTCACGACGGTCGGCCTGCTCGCCGACCGGGTCGTCCACGCCTGTGCCACCGACGAGGCACTGCCGCCCTTCGACACGGCGAGCAAGTCCGAGCGCATGGCGTTCGTGGACGTGCTCAAGCTGTTGGAGGCCTACGGCGCGCTCCTCACCGTGGACGGCGTCACGGAGAGCTTCGTCGACTCGGCGAAGGCCAAGGTCCTCTACCGAGTGGACGCCACCGTCCTGATGCGCCTGCTCGCCGCGCCCGTCGGCCCGTCCCGGCTGGCCGTTCCGGCGCAGGACGTGCCGCTGCGCTTCGAGGAACTCCTGCGGGGCACGGTGCGCGAGAGCCGGTACGGCGGGGCCGACGCCTCCGACGCGCAGCGCAACCTCCGGCTCCGGCACTCGGTGCTCCGGCGGCTCCTCGACGATCCCGTCCTGCACCACGACGAACTCGGCGCCGACGAACTGGCCTACCTGGCCTCGCCGACGGGGCGCCAGATTGTCAAGCGCGCCGCCGAGCAGGGTGGCTTCGTGCTGGAGGAACGGGCCGACGGCCTGCTGTTCGTGGACCCGGAGGCCATCGCCACCGACAGCCGTTTCCCGGACGACTCCGCGACGGCCCGCGTCGCCGCCCTGCTCCTGCTGGAACCGCTGACGGCCGCCCCGGACGGGCTGACACCGGAACAGCTCGAGGCCGAGGCGAACACGCTGCTGCGGCGCTTCCCGCGGTGGGCGAAGGGCTACCAGTCCGAGGACGGTGCCCAGCGGCTCACGGCCGATGCCCTTCGTGTCCTCGACGACTTCGGCCTGGCCCGCCGGATCGGCGACCGCACCGTTCCCCGGCCCGCGGCGTTCCGGTACCGCACCACCGTGACCGACGGTCCCGCAACCTGACCAGGGAAGACCTCCGATGACCGTGACACAGCCACCGCAGAGCCCCGTGCCCCCGGCGACGGCCGCAGCCGTGCGATGGCGGCCCGCCAGGGCCGGCATCCTCAACGTCTGGCGCTACTACGACGAGACCTTCACCTTCCACAAGGGCCGGCTGCTCCTGCGGGGGCAGAACGGCACCGGCAAGTCGAAGGCACTGGAGGTGCTCCTGCCGTTCCTGTTCGACGCGAGCCTGCGACCCAACCGGCTGTCCACCTTCGGCGGTTCCGAGCGCACCATGCACTGGAACCTGATGGGGGAGGGCGCCACGGGCAAGACCCGCGTCGGGTACGTGTGGCTGGAGTTCGTCCGCGGTGACGGCGATCCCGGGTGGTTCACCTGCGGCGCCAGGCTCCAGGCCAGTACGCACACCACCGGTGTCACCGTCGACTACTTCACCACCGGCGCGCGGGTCGACCGCCCCGGAGGTCTCTCCCTGGTCAACGACGCGGGCCAGCCGCTCACTCGCGCCGCCCTGGCCGATGCCCTGCACGGCCAAGGCGAGTTGCACGGGTCACCCACCGACTACCGCAACACGGTCCGCAGCACGCTCTTCCCGGGGCTGAGCGAGCAGCGCTTCGACGCCCTGATCACCGCGCTGCTCCAGCTCCGCACCCCCAAGCTCTCGGAGCGCCTGGATCCGTCGCTGCTGTCCTCCCTGCTCTCGCGGGCGCTGCCCCCGCTCGGCCAGGGCGAGATCACCGAACTGGCCGAGGGTTTCGAGCGCCTCGACCGCCAGCGCGAGCACCTGAAGACACTGGACGACGAGGTGGCCGCGGCCACCGCCGTCGCGAACCAGCAACGCGGCTACGCCCAGCGCGTCCTGCGTGCCGGAGCGGCCGGTCTCATCTCCGCGACGACCGAGATGGACAACCTCGCCCGCATCGCGAGGGAAAGCGGGGAGGCACACGCGGGAGCCGTGCGTGAGCGCGACGAGAGCAACCGGACGCAACAGGAACTCGAACACGGGCGGCAGGAGATCGAGGGCGCCATCGAGGGGCTGCTCGACTCCGAGGTCTACCGGCAGGGGCAGGAGCTCGACCAGCTCCGTCGTAGGAGCGAGCAGGCCGACCAGACCGCCGCCCGGGCCCGTACCGCCGCCGACCGGAAGGTTCGGGCGGCCAGCGAGGACGCGGGGCGTGCCGACGATGCGCGGCTGCGTTCCGAACAGCGGGCCGAACACACCCGGGCCGCTCGCGAGGAGGCACGCGGCGCGGCGCGGCGAGCAGCCATGGAGTCCGTCTGCGCCGAGGTGCAGACGGTGCTCGGCACCGCACCGGGTCCGTCGGGAGAGAACGAGGAGCAGGGGCGTACGGCGCGCCGTCTGCTGCGCGGTGCGGTCGTCTCGCGGCACCACCAGATCGCCGACGTCCGAGCCGCCGTTGAGCGCCACGAGCGGTCCCTCGCGGGCCGGACGACGGCGGAGCAGCACCTCGATTCGGCGCGCGAACGACTGACCGGGGCGACCGCGAAGCGCGAGGGGAACGCCCGCGCCTACCAGGCCGCCGTCGACGCCCACGCCGTCCTGTTGCGTCGTTGGGCGAGGGAGGACTGCGTGGAACTCTCGATCGACGACGCCGAGGAACTCGCGTCCCGTGCCGCCGTCGAGACTGATGTCCTCGTGTTGGTCGAGGCCGCGGCCCGGGCGGCGGAGAGCTCCATCACCGCCGACGAGACGACCGCCCGCGCCGGCCGGGACGACGCCTGCGCCGGGCGTGACCGGGTCCTCCGGGAACTGGAACGCATCGCGGCCGCGGCCGATCTCCCGCCGGTGCCACCACGGACTCGCACGGCCGACCGGTCGGTCCTGCCTGGGGCCCCACTGTGGCGTCTGCTGGCCTTCCGGCCGGACGTTCCGCCCGCCGATCAGGTCGGCGTCGAAGCGGCCCTCGAGGCGGCCAGCCTGCTCGACGCCTGGATGACCCCCGACGGCGGTCTCGTCGTCGCAGGGCACGACGTCCTGGCCGATCCGGCAGCGGCCACGCCCGCACCGGGCCCCTCGCTGCTCGACGTCCTGGCTCCGGAACCCGACGGCCCGGTGTCGCCCGCCCGGGTGCGGCGGCTGCTTGCCGGTATCGCCTACGGCCCCGCACTGACGACGGACCACCCGGCCGTCGTGGGCGCCGACGGAAGCTGGCGGCTGGCGATGGCGGTCGGCTCCTGGGCCAAGGAGGAGTCCAGCCACATCGGCGCCGCGGCCCGGGAACGCGCCAGGCAGCGGCGGATCGCGGAACTCACCACCGAACTGGCTGAGGCCGACACCGCCGTCGTCGGCTACGAGACGCGGCTGCACGCCCTCGCCGACCGCCGGACGCGCCTCGAAGCCGACCTCCGCTCCCGGCCGCACCACCGGGACGTGGAGGAGGCCAAGGGCGTCTGGGACCGGGCCGAGTCCGAGGTGGGCGCTCGGGAGGACGCCGTGCGGGAGGCCGTCGAACAGCTCGCGCGGCAGGAGAAGGCGGTCGCGGAAGCGCTGCGCGTTCTCGCCGTCGCCTCCGCCGAGCATGCCCTGCCGACCGAACGCGCCGCCCTGGACAAGACCGCTGCGGCCGTCGAAGCGCTGCGCGAACAGGCCGACGTCTGGCTCGACGCCCATCTCGCCTGGACAGCCGCCGACCACGCCTGGCACTCCGCGCGCGGCCATGCCGAGGCATCGAGGGGGGCTGCGACCGAGGGCCTGGCGGAGGCCGAGACTGCCGAGGCCGCCGCCCGTGGGCTCCGCTCCACGCTCCGGGCGGTCGAGAGCACCGTCGGTGAGGACTACCGCGAAGTGGCCGCCCGCATCAGTGACTTCCGGAAGTCCCTCGACCGCGTTCGCCGCGACCTCGAATCCGGCACCCAGGCACTTCTCACGCTCGAAGGCCGCATCGGCGCGCTCGGCGCCACCGCGGCCCAGGACGAGGCCCTGCACGACAGGGCCGTCGAGGCCCGAAACGAGGCCGCCCATGGCTTCCGGCGCCTGTGCGTCCTCGGATTCCCCGAGGACGCGGGCCTCGGGCTCGTCCTCACCTCCGCGGACGGCACCCGTGCCACCCTCGAAGCGGCGCGCGAGACCGCTGCCGCGTGGCCCAACCTGCCGCACAACGCCAGGAACCTCGGTGACTCCCTGAACCGTCTCTCCGAGGCCGTCCACCGAGCCCGCCAGAGCCTCAGCAGCCGCGCCGACCTCGAGCTCGAAGCGGAGGAGGACGTCCAGGTCCTCACCGCCACCGTCGACGGCATCCGGGTCGGCGCGACCGGCCTCCTCGCCATCCTCACCGGTGAGCGTGACCGCGGTCAGGACGACATCACCGCAGCCGAACGCGGCCTCTTCGACCGGACCCTCACCGGCGACACGCGCCGCCACCTCGCCTCCCGGATCCGTCAGGCCGGTGAACTCGTCGAGCGGATGAACGGTCACCTCGAAGGGATCCGCACTGCCTCACGGGTGGCCGTCCGTCTGGTGTGGCAGATCCACCCCGACCTGCCCGCCGGTACCCGGACGGCCCGTGAGCTGCTGCTCAAGGACCCGGCGCGGATCACCGAAGCCGACCGTGAGGCCCTCCACGCCTTCTTCCGGGGCCGTATCGAGGAAGCGAAGACCCGCAACACGGCGGCGACCTGGGAGGAGCAGCTCGCCGAGGTCCTCGACTACACGGCCTGGCACCAGTTCGTCGTCAAACTGGACCGCGCCAACGGCTCCGGGTGGCAGCTGCTCACCAAGAAGCTCCACGGCGCGCTCTCGGGCGGTGAGAAGGCCATCGCCCTCCACCTGCCGCTGTTCGCCGCCGTGGCCGCCCATTACGAGGCGGTGCCGGAGTCTCCGCGGCTGATCCTGCTCGACGAGGTCTTCGTCGGCGTCGACACCGTCAACCGCGGGCAGGTCTTCGGCCTCCTCGCGGCACTCGACCTCGACCTGGTGCTCACCTCGGACCACGAATGGTGCACCTACCGGGAGCTCTCCGGCATCGCCGTCCACCAGTTGATCACCGGAGGTGACGGCGACGACGCCGTCACCAGTGCCCGTTTCACCTGGACGGGCACCGACCTGTTGCCCGACGAAGCCGACACGGAAGAACAGGCATGACGGACCGCCACCCCCTCGACCTCCCCGAGCTCCGACCCCTGTGGTCGGCCGTTCACGGCCGTCTCTCGACCGGTCGCCCCGTCAGCCGGGTACGGTCCGGACCACTCGACGAGGCGGGCCGGGAGGCACTGGCCGACCTCCTCGGACTCGACCGGCTCCCCGGCGCCGAACCGACGATCCCTCTCGCCGGGCTCGACAGTGCCGTGCTGGACGCCTGCGGCCGACCCGTCCGGGACGTGGTGACCGCGATCCTCGGCCCGATCCACGACCGGGCCGCCGAGCGCCACCACAGGACCGGCCAACGCGAGGCCCTGTGGGCGTGGTTGGCCGGCCACGAGGTGGTCACCGTCCAGCCGGCCCTGCTGGACTGGGTCGGCCACCTGCGGGCCGGCGGCCTCGTCGACGGCTCACCCGAGCGGACCCGGGGCCTCATCGCCGCGGCGCTGACCGTCCTCGCCGCGTTCCCGGCCGGTGGTGAGCCACTACCGGTCCTCGCCGCGCGCCTCCTCGACGGCGACTCCCACGCCCTGGACGACGGGACCCGGCTCTCCTCCCTGGTCCTGCGGGCACTGGCGGTGCTGTACGGCACTGACATGCCCGAAACGGCCGAAGGGCGGCGCGCACTGTGGAGTCGAGCCGGCGTGGCCGACGACGAGCTGTCGGCCACCGTGCTCGCCGTCGGTCTCCGCCCCGGGGGAGAGGGCCCGGTGGCCGAGATCTCCCGGATCTGCGCCGGAGCGGGCCACCCCGTCAGCCTCACCCTCGCCCAACTGCGCTCACCCGGCGAATTCACCGGTCCCACCGGACCCGTGCACATCACCGAGAACCCCAGCGTGCTCGCCCTGAGCCTGCGCCGCTTCGGCCCCCACTGCCCGCCGCTGGTCTGCACCTCGGGCTGGCCCAACACCGCCGTGATCCACCTGCTGCGCCGACTCGCCGACGACGGCGCGTCCCTGCGCTACCACGGCGACTTCGACGGCGAGGGCATCCGCATCGCGGCGCACGTCCTCGCCAAGACCGGAGCCGTCCCCTGGCGGATGGCAGCCGACGACTACCGGGCCGCGGTGTCGCGGGTTCCCCTGGGCCCCGATCCGGGTCGCCTCACGCCCGCTCCATGGGACCGGACGCTCGTCGACTCCATGGCCGAACTGCGCACCGCAGTGGTCGAAGAGGTGGTCGCCGACCTTCTCCTCGACGATTTGGCAGACCACCGACACGGATAGAATGACAGCCCGTTCGACAGGCCGAGGGCTACCACCAGCGCTTCGGCCTCATCCACGTCGACTTCGCCACCCAGAAGCGCACCCCGAGGGCCTCGTATGCGTGGTATCAAGATCTGATCGCTGCCCACCGGGCCCCATCGTCCAAGGTAGTTGCCCTCCAGCGGGTGCGGGATGTACGGCTGTCTGGCAGCGGTCGAGTGGCGACCTGGATGGTGCGCCTGTAGCAGCTGCTCACGCCACGTACGGATTGAGTATCGAGCGGGCGGTGACAAGCCACCGCCCGCTCAGAACTCAATCGCGAATGCTGCGGATGTGGACGGCGATCCGTCGTCCGTTCTCGTCGCAAGTGACAGTGATTCCGGCTGGGCTGCCGGTGAGTGCCTTACCCAAGGCTGTGAAGGGGCTCAGTTGGGTGGTCCCTTCGTCGAAGGGCCTTCCAGAGGTGATCTCGTACTCCTGCTCCTCGCCCTCGCCGTCGAAAAACAGGGTCACCACGCGGCCGGGACTGACGACGTCAGCCGGTGCGGTGCGGTCGCCGGTGAGGTAGTCCTTGAGGACGGTCGCACGGGCTTCCAGGTCGGCTTGCTGGTCCCGCTCGCGTCGGAGCTGATCTGCTCGTGTACGCGGCCCGGCCCGGTGGTCGGACGAGGCCTGTTGCTCCAGCCTCGTACGGATCTGCCCCAGCTCGTGGTCGATGCGCTGCCCCACACGCCCTGACAGCAACTCCTGTCGGGCCGTAACCCGCGAGCCGGGGGCAGGAACCTCGGGTGCGGGTGCCAGGCCCGCGACTGTGGGCGGTGGTACGGAGCCGGTCCGGTCCGAGGTCTGTTGGCCGGGGATGCGGAACGCCTCATGCAGTTGCTCCGGAGGGCCGACCTCGTGTTCGACGGCATCCTTGAGCCGGGCCTCGGCGCCTGCCCGGTTGCGGTACCAGTCCGTACCCCAGATCCGGTGCAGCTTCCATCCCAGGCCGGAGAGCACGGACTCGCGGAGGCGGTCCCGGTCCCGTGCCACCTTCGACGAGTGGTACATCGCACCGTCGCACTCGATGCCGAGTGCGTACCGCCCCGGCCGTCGGGGGTCGCGGATGCCCAGGTCGATCCGGTAGCCGGCTACGCCGACCTGGGGCCGCACGGTGTAGCCCCAGCTTCGCAGTGCCTCCAGGACCGACTCCTCGAACGGGCTCTCAGGAGGTGCTTCCTCCCCCTCCAGTTCTTGGGCCAGCACGGACGGGCCGTGCTTGGCGTACTTCAGGTAGCGGGAGAAGTAGCGGAAGCTCTCGCCTCCGGTTTCGCCGATCTCGTCGGGGTCGAAGGAGGCGACGACCTCGAATCGGTACCGTGCTCGGGTCACGGCGACATTCAGACGACGCCAGCCGCCGGCCCGGTTCATCGGGCCGAAGTTGCGGGAGACCTTGCCGCCGGGCTGCTGCGGGCCGTAACCGACCGACATGATGATGACGTCGCGTTCGTCGCCCTGGACGGTCTCCAGGTTCTTGATGAAGAAACCGTCCAGACGGTCCTCTGAGAAGTGCTCGTCCAGGTCGGGGCGGCCGTGCCGGGCGTCGTCGACGGCCTCGCGGATGGCGTCCGCCTGGGCCTGGGAGAGGGCGACCACGCCGAGCGAGCGGTCGGAACGGGTGTCGAAGTGGTGGATCACCCGGCGGGCCACCTCCCTGGCCTCCAACGGGTTGTTACGAGCACTGGCTCCGGGCTGGTAGCAGCCGTCCGTCGCTCTCAGGAAGGCCACACCGACATCGGGGCCGTCGGCCAGCGCGCCCGGGAAGGTGGTCATCGACTTGTCGTAGAACTCGTGGTTACTGAAGGCGATCAGGTGCTCGTGGCGGCTGCGGTAGTGCCAGCGCAGTGAGAGGTTCTTGAGCATCCCGCTGCCCTTGGCCAGCGTGAGCAGGGACTCGTAGCTGGTCGGCTTGTCCTCGGCCTCGCCTGGGACTGCGTCGTCCTCCTCTTCGTCCTCGCCTGCGGAGAAGAATGCGGTCGGCGGTAGCTGCTTCTCGTCGCCGGCGACGATCAGCGAACGGCCGCGGTAGATGCAGTTGACGGCATCCTGCGGCAGGACCTGGGACGCCTCGTCGAAGATGACCACGTCGAACATGAAGTCCGGCGGGAGCAGCCTGCTGACCATCAACGGGCTCATCATGAAGCAGGGTTTGACGAGCCGTACGGCTCTGTCAGCCTCGCTGAGCAGCGTACGTACCGGCTTGTGACGGGTCTTCCTGCGGCCCTCGGTGTTCAGCAGTCTGGTGCCCGCGTCCTGCAGGACGCCAGGCCGACGGGCGTCGCAGGCTCGTGCCACCCGGATTTGTGCGTGTTCGAGCAGGAGCCGGTCGACCCTTCGGAACTCCGTCACCCGGTCGTCACGGTCCTGGGACCGGGTCCAGAGCAGTCGGCCGTCGTTCTCGATGACGCGGTCCGCCCATGAGCGGAGGGCCGCCTTCTCGACGACGGCGCGGAAGTCGTCCCGTCCCACGCCCGCCTTGACGGCGCGCATCACGAGGTCGCCGAGGCGTCGAGCATCGAGCACGCGCCGACCGCGCAGATACGCTGCCCACTCGTCCGGTCCACCACGGTCACCGTCCAACTGGGCGAGCAGGGTCTCGGCCGACGCGAGGTCCCGCGTCAGGGCGAGTCGCAACTGCTGCTCCCGCTCGGCGATGAACAACCCGGTCAGCTGGGTGCTCGCGCGGGACCAACCGGCCACGGCGTCCTCCAGCTCGGCATCCCGCCTGGCGGCGTGGAGCGGCTTCGTGCTTTCGACCGGGAAGACCTGGCTGGTGACGAGGCCACAGGCCGTTCGCAGCTCGGCGACCCAGGCGACGGCTGCGCGGAGGGCCGACGGATCGGTTGCGCGTCCATGGTAGAGGTCCTCAAGGAGCTGCAGGTCCTGTGCGGCAGGAGCCTCGAATTGCTCGTTCGCCGCGACGGCGGCAGACACCCGCTTCAGGGCATCCAGTGCGCCGCGCAGGGTCCAGTCGGTGCGGCCCGACACCGAGCCTACGGTCCGCAGGACGTCCATCGCCGTTTGGAGCAGCGGCAGTTGGTCCCGACTCCACTGGGCGGCCGAGGTGATCGGCTCGTCCTCCAGCGTGTAGGGAGCGCCGACGGCCGGCGGGGGGACCAATGTGTCCCGCCACCGGGTGAGGACCTCCGCGGCCTGCGACGCGGCGGTCCGCGCGGCCGCACGAGGACTTCCGCCGTGCGCGAGTTCTCCTCGTAGGGCCTCCGGGTTCGTCACCTGCGGAGCGAGATCCAGGATCTCCTGGGCGCGGCCGAGCAGGTCTGCGGCGGCGTCGAAGTCGGTGTCCTCGCCCTTCCAGAGGTGTGCCAGCGCGGGGCTCTCCAGTCGGGCTTCCTGCGAGAGTGCCCTGTGGGCCCTCTGCCATTCGACCGCGCCGGGCAGCGCGGCGATGACGTTCTTGGTGCACTTGCCCTGACCGGGAAGGAGTGTGCGGACGAGTCGACGGTCGGTCCGGCGAGCAGCTGAGAACCGGCCGGCGAAGGTCTGGTGAACGGTGGCGAAGCGTTGTGCGACCTCCGCCAACGACGCCTCCTCCAGCACATGGTCGGTGAAGACCTGCTGGGCCTTGCCCCGTGCCGCTCGCAGGCTGCCGATCGCCTCGGACAACCGGGACAGGGCCGTCCGGGCAGCGCTGAGCCCCTCCGGGGTCAGCCAGCAGGCCGGCGGCTTCTGCGTGGGCGGGGCAGCCGAGAATTCGGCCAGCCGAGCCAGTCGGAGGGCGTCCTCGCAGGTGACCGGTTCCGGGACGCCGTACATCCTGGCCGCACCGGTGGAGAGCTGGCAGGCTTGGTCCAGCGCGTCGGCGTCGGTCGCCAGTTGATCGATCAGTGCTTTCGCCTGATCGGCTGTGAGAACCAGCAGATCGAGGGTGGAGGATGGGAGGTTCGAGGGCGCGGACCACTCGGTCGCCTCGGCACGAGAACCGGTCGATGCGAGATCCATCCAGTTGGCGCCGAGCGCGACCATCGCTCGTTCCTCCGCCTCAACGGCGTGGGTGTACCGCCCGATGAACGACTCGACCGTGGAGCTGAGGTGAGGGAATTCCAGTCCGAGCCAGGCGATGGGAAGCAAGGGACGCTTCTCGCCGATGCGCAGTGCCGCGACCAGACAGGCCGCGTCGTGCAGGCCCTCCCACCCCATGGCGTCGAGCAGGGCTGCGTGCGGGGCGAGAGTGCGGCGGATGCCGTCGAGCTCCTCCAATGCCCGGTCCAAGGCCTCCAGTTCGCCACGAACGCCGGTCAGATCACGCCAGACGAAGGCCTCGCCCTCGACAGCGGGACGCCAGGACCGGGCGATCCAGCCGGCGGCCTCGGTGATCTGGTGCAGAACCTCCTCCGACAGCCCGCCCGCGTCGAAGGACGGCTCCGGACGCAGCGGATGGATGTTCTCCAGCAGGGCGATGCGGCCGAGAACCGTGTGGAGGGACGCACCGAGGCCGGTGCGGCGCTCGTTCATCGCCGCGGCGTAGCCGGAGAGTTCTTCGCGGAGGTCCTTCGCCGCGGAGCGTTCGCCGCTTCTGGGGCCGGGGAACGAGCGCGGAGGGGCTTCGAGTGCCCTGCCGAGTTCCTGGGCGACCTGCTTCCGACCCATGGTGTTGCTGTGCAGGGCCAGCACGTAGTCGCCGAGACCCACGTCCTTGAGCCGATTGCGTACGACGTCGAGAGCTGCCGCCTTCTCGCTGACGAAGAGGACGGTTCGCCCCTGGTCGAGGAGCCCGGCGATGATGTTGGTGATCGTCTGGCTCTTGCCGGTGCCGGGCGGCCCGTCCATCACGAAGCTCCGGCCTTCGACCGCAGCGGCCACACACTGGCGCTGCGACGAATCGGAGTCCAGGATGAGGGGAGTCTGCTCGGGAGGCTGGAGCTGGTCGATCCGGTCGAGTGGAACCGGGTCGAAGTCGAAGGTGGCGGCGGGAAGGTTCGAGCTTCCACCCAGGCCGATCGCACGAACCAAGTGGCTCTTCAGGATGCGGGCCCGGTTGTCCTTGAGGTCGCGGTACATGGCCTCCTTGCTGGAGTTGAAGGCGTCGAGCACGACCCGGTCATGGACCGACCACCCCTCGCGCTTCGAGGCCTTCCGGCGAGCCTGCTCCAGCAGCTCCGGAACATCGGGGAGGTCGACCTGTTCCGGGCTCGGCCAGTCGAGTCCGACTTCCTCCATCTTGATTGCCAGGGCCGGGTTGAACGTCACTTCCTCGTCGCCGTTGATTTCCAGCAGGTAGGAGTCGCCCTTCCACCGGCGGAGCGTGACGGGAACCAGCACCAGCGGTGAGGCGACGCTGTCCGCTGACGGTGCCGGCCGCCACTCGAGGAAGCCGACGCCCAGGTGGAGCACCCAGAGGCCGTAGTCGTTGAACTTCTCCTTCGCGACGGTCACCAGCCGTCGCAGATGGCGATCTTGCTCGGCCTGCGTCGTCTTCGACGTGACGAGTTCCAGTCGCTGGACGGGGCGCCTGGCACCGACCCGGGAGGCCGGGGTGTCGATCGGCCGGCTCCCGGCCAGAGTTGCCGCTTGTCGTACTGGTTTGTCGAGCGGTACGGGCAGGCCCGACTGTGCCGCCCCGGAGTCAGGCTCGGGATCGTTGACCGGCGCGAAGATGCATCCGTCGGGCAGCCGGTCGAGGATGGCGGACATTCCCGGAGCGGTGATGTCCATACCAGCCTGGCTCTTGGTGCGACGGTAACTCACCAGCCGGTTGCGGAAGCCGAGATCGATGAGGGCCTTCTGCCAGTGGTCGAGCAGTCCTTCCAACGGGTCGGTGCCACTCCGACTTCCGGGGCGTCGGTGTTCCAAGCCGGACAACTCCGTTCTGTCATAAGCAGGGGAGCGCAGGTGAGCGCGCTGAACGAGCCTAGTGCGTGGTGCGGTGCCGGTGGCGTTCGTGGCCGATCTGAGACCCGGCGTTCGGGGCCCAACTGCCGGCGGATCACCTGTCCTCGCCGGTGGAGCTGTGGCGCACGTGATCGACTGCGGCAGGGGAGTCCGGTTCGGTTGCCGGGACGGCTCAGAACAGTTGAAGTTGGCCTTCCTCCTCCGGATCCGTTTCGACCGCGAGGCCTGGGGCGGGGGCCAGCGAGGGATCCACTGCGGCGGCTGCGTCCCCCGAGTCGTCCTGCTCAGGATCCTGCTCTCCGCCCTCGGCCTGCATCGGTAGCACGTACTCCTGCGCGAGGCCTGCCAGGTGCAGGGGCAGCGGCATCGAGATCGGGTCGGTGTACTCGGGCGCGTGGCGCAGCTGGTGCATGGCCAGCGCCAGAGCCTCGGGGCGATCGCCGGCCGCTGAACCATTCGATCGACAGCCGAGGACGGCAATCTCCACTAGCGCGGGGTTCCAAGCCTGCTTGCCGACCTCATTCACCAGGTTTCCCTTGCTGTTCCGGCGCAGCGCGAGCCGATCGAGGGTGACGGCCGTCTTGGTGAACGTGACTGGTTTGCGGGTGGTGCTGTAGAAGACCCGATGATCGAGCGGACGGTGGACTCCGGCAGGCAGCTCCTCGCCCCAGAGCCCGGCGTAGATACCGTTGTCACCGCCGTCCTCGGCCAGCCCCCAGCCCTGTGGTGTCTCGCGCCCGGCTCCCCCTCTGATCCTGACCAGGCGAAGCCCGGGGTCGAGTCCCCGCGGACCAGCTGCCCCGTCCTCCACCGCATCCGGTTCCACGCGCCCGTCCTGCAGCCACGGCCAGTGCATCCGGCTGTTCTGGGAGTGGGTGATCAGGACGGTGCGGCCGCCGGTAGTCCGCAGGGAGAAGAGCATCCGCTGGATGAAGGAGGCGGTCTCGCGACGCTGTTGGGCGAGGTTCGCTCGCCATGACGTCCGATTCGGGACTGCCGGGTCGCCGGCGTCGTCCGGTGCACTTCGCGGTGCCGGGAGGAGAGGCTGCGGAGGATGGCCGTCTGTCGGATCGATCTCCGCCTTCCGGACCAGCTTGAGCAGCAGCTCCGGATAGGGAATCCAGTCCTGCACCGTCGGGTCGTCGTCCCAGCCCTGCACCTGCGCCAGTCCCACGTGCTCTGCCGCCGGTGTGACCAGCACCGCCACCGGGAGGTGTTTCGGCAGCAGGGTCGGTCCGTCCTTCCGGCGCTTGACCATCCACAGGGCTGCGTACCGCAGGTCTGCCGGCAGATCGACGTCGTTCGACAACTGCGGCAGAGCGCGCACTCCCAGTTGGCGCAGCCCGTCCTCCCACGCCGAGCGCAGCCGGTGGGGCAGACTGCCTCCACTCTCCTGCTGTGCTCCGAGAGCACGGGGGACGGTGTCCGGAACCACGGTGAACTGAGTGAGCACCCCGGAGTCGGCACACCCGAGGCGCATGGCGAACTTGGGGTCGGTGTCAGCGGGCCTGAAGACGCTCGGGTGCGCGATCTCGACGAGCGCCAGTGCTGGTGTCCCGGGTACCGCGCCGTCCGCCAGCAGATGATCGCGGATCGCCGACCGCCGGGAACTCACGCCCTGGGCGAGGCGGGCTCCACGCCTGGGCACGGACGGGTCGAGTTGAAGGGGATCGGCCAGTCCCCCGGTCAACGGCAGGCAACGGAGTTGGACGGTCAGCTCCGGTGCCTGCCACTCGAGGACGACGGGGCTGCCTGGGCCCGCCGCTTCGAAGACGGCCTCCACCTGGTCCGCACTTCCCACGGGGGCGCCGCCGTCACCGCAGAGCCCCAGTGTGCCGATCAGGGCTTCTGTAGCGCTCTTTCGCAACTCATTGCTCTGCCACAACAACCGGATCTCCACGGTCGGGACACCGTCGGTACCGGTTCGGCGGCGGGCATCGACAGCAAGGGCCACCCGTCGGAGCTGGGCGGTGCCCTCCCGGTACTGGTCCGTGATGCTCTTGGGCCGGGCGTTGGCGGGTTGGGCTGAGCGGGTGCCGCAGCTTTTGAGGTCCGGCACGCGGATCAGTCCATCGGGCAACGCCTGCTCGGCCCAGGCGATGATCGCCGACCGTTGCTGCGGCATCAAACCGGTTCCCACGGCGTGAGCGCCCATTCGGGTGCTGTGGACGACAGCGGCCTGGATGCCTGAGCCGTCCTCGGCGAGCCACGGTTCCGGCTCGGCGAGCAGCTTGTCCGGAGCGGGAAAGGCGGAGTCCAGGGAGAGTCCCTTCAGCAGCCCCGCAGGGTCGTTGCCGAGCCAGTCGAAGGCCTGCGCCTGCCGATCGCGTGCCAGCCTGGCCACCGACCAGCGGCTACTGAGCGGGAGGCCGGGAAGCCACGGCAAGGCTGGGCGTAGGTAAACCGAGGTCGCGCCCTGATAGCGCAGGTTGAGTCGGCCGGTATCGGTGCGGGGACGCGTGGCCCACCGGCGGACGCCCAGGTGGAGGTGGAGCCGTGGTCGTGGATCGAAGGGAACGGTGTGCAGGGTTACGTTCAGCAGGATGGAGTACCACCAGGACGCGCGGCCGGTGACGTGTTGCAAGGGCTGTGACATCAGTTCGGCCCCCTGCTGCCGCGGCCCTCGCGTCACGGTGCGGAACCGCAGTTCACCTCCTTCGAAGGTGTAGGGCGGCAGGGCTGCGATCCGTCGCGCCAACTCATCGGTGGCAAGCTGGAACTGGAGCGCGGATGGGATTGCGGTGCCGCCCTTGCTGGTGGGGGTCTGCAGCAGGGCGATGCCGGACACCGGCTGCCAGGAGGGAGGCTGTTTCTCGATGCCTGTCGCAACCTTCAGCAGCAGCCGATGGTGCTCCGGGGTGCCGAGTGTCTCCGGTCGCCCCAGCGTCCGCAGCCAGACGGTCAGGAAGCGGCTCAGCAGTGGGTCGGGCAGCGGGTGGTCGTCCCCCGATCGGCGATAGAGCCAGAAGTCGTCGAGGGAGGAACCATCAACGGTGGCCGGTGGCCGGTATCGCGGACGGACGATCAGATCCGGCGCCAAGGTCTGCAGCGCGCCGTCCAGCCGTCGGGTGGGCGCTGTCTGCCACCGGTGCTGCTCCGTGCGGCCGATGTTGCACAGCTCCAGCACCCCTGGATTCAGATGCTCGGGGAAGGGCAGAGCGAGGTAGTCGACGGTCCACGGGCTTGCATCCGGGGTGCTCACGTAAGCGGCGCGGCGAAGGGTGTCGTACAGGGCCACGGAAGACTCCTCGTTCGGTCGGCCGCATGACGTGGTTGAGAGAGAATCACGTCTCCAGGCTGCTCAGAGCGTCGTACAGCGGCTGGTAAAGAGCTCGAACCAGGGCCGCATCAGCCGGTTCGGCACGCCCGCTGAAGTACGGAGCGAGGACTTGGCGAAGGCGGGAGAGCAGTCCGTCATCGAGTTCCCAACGGCGACTTGCGTCGGAGCGGTCGGGAGGAGTGGCGAGGTCGTGATCCGTGAGGGCACGGGGGTCCGCTTCCTGGACGGTGGACTCCGGAGCCAAGGAGGCTGCCAGCGCCGGGGCGAATGCGGCATCCACGAAGACCACCCGCGCGGGGACCCCACCGCGGACGAGACGGCCGATGACCTGCCAGATCGTGGTCAGCTGATCCCATGCGAACGACTCCTTCTCCCGAAGGGTGAGCCGGGAGTACATGTAGCGACGGGACAGCAGCCGTCGCCACTCGGCTCGGGCCGCATGGCGAAAGGCGAGCCCCGAGGAGTCCAGGCCGCCGGCCTTGGCGACGAGCTCGCTGAAGGTGCCCTGCTGCAATCCGGGAAGGTTACGTGCGAAGCGCGTCACCCAGTCGTTGATGGCGAAGACCGAGAGGTAGAGGTCGTCGGGCACGGGGTGGGGGCGAGTCAGGAACAGCACGGTTCCGAAGGCCGCCACCCTTTCCTCGCCAGGCCGATGGGGGACCGTCAGGATGTTGTGCCCGCGTTCGACCGCCAGGAGTGGCGCCACCAGCAGCTCGGCCGTGTCGTCCTCGGCGAATGAGGCCAGGTCACCGCGGCGCACGGTTCCCGGGAGCGACGTCGCAAGGTCCTGCTCCAGGTCGGCGTCATCGGCGATCAGGACCCGGACGCTCGTGCGCCAGCGGTCCATCTGCTGGAGCACGTCGGCGGCTGTCAGAGCGTCGCGGTAGCTCCCGACCAGGAGCAGGGCACGCCTTCGGTGCTGGTCGGGGATCCGGGCCAGTTCTCGTTGGAGAAGGCCCGCAGTTTCGGCTGGCCCGGGCTTGCCGAGCTGCCACACCATGGTGCGCAGGACCTTGTCGTGGTTCTCCCGACGCGCGCCGGAGAGCCGGATCGGCGTGCCGTCGGAGTAGTAGACGAACTGGGTGCGGAACACGCTCTTGCTGATCCTGTCGATCGCGTCCGCTCGCGGTCGGAGCACCGCCTGAACCGGCGCGAGTACGTGCGCCCTGGTCGATGTTCCGGCCCAGCTCGACCCGGACATCAGCAGGACGTTGGGACCCGGTCGCCCCTGATCTGGGTCGGCACCGAGACGAGGCAGGGAGTAGAGCAGCTCGCGGCCCACCCCGGCGCAGCGGAAGAACCGCAGGGTCCCGCTCCGGAGGCCGTCGGCATCCTTCGGACCGTCGCGTTCGTCCGGCAGGTACTGGAAGCCGAGGACGTTGCCCATGGGCGACTCGGGGATGACCGAGGCGTAGTCGAGTGGGGGACGCCGACTGAGGTCGTTGCCGCTGGCGTCGAGATGGAGGGTGGCCTCGACCTGCGGCCACAGGAAGCTCACCTGATCCAGTCGATGGTGCAAGGTCGCCAGGAGCAGGGTGAACTCCAGCCTCTCGGCGTTGCACTCCAACCAGGCCGTGCTGCCACGCTGTCCCGCTGCAGCACTCCCGACGGGATTAAGGTCCGGTGCTCCGTCGAGCAGCCTTTCCAGAACCTTGTGGACCCGGGCGCGGGTGTTCCCCTCTGCGAGGGTGTGCAGCAGGTCCTGCGCAGCCGAGGTGAGGAGATCGGAGTCCGGCCCGTGCGGTCCCAAGTCGCCGAGTGGATCGTCGCGGAAGACGTCCATGACGTGAGTGAGCTCGTTGCGCCTCGCAGCCCATGGTTCGCGGCCAGCGGCCGGGGGCGGGGCTGCATCCGGGGTCGGGTCGAGCGCCTCATCCAGGTCGTAGAGGCTGAGTTCGTCGGCCAGGGTCTCCGAGAGGTCGTCGTGTGGCCGTGGGTACCAGTCGGCGAGCAGCTTCTCCTGGAGAGTCCATGCGCTGAAGTAGTCGGTCTCGACCCATGCCTGGAGGCCAGGGTTAGAAATCAGCAGGGCGTACAGCCGGTTGGCGGCGTTGCTGACCACACCGAGTGAGGCTGCCCAGCGCTGCACGTCGCGGTCGGCCAGCGGTAGCCGGCTCTGGCGGGCCAGCTCCTCGATCTTGTGGGTGTCCAGTCGGTCGAGCCAGGAGTCGAGCCTGCGCCCCGGCACCACCAAGGTCGCAGAGGGGGCGAAGGCCCGGTCCAGCCCCATCTGCACGCGGTCGACCTCGTCCACGATGATGATGTCGCTGCGCAGGGCGGCCAGTTCGAGGTATCGGATCCGTTCCTCGTTGAGGTTGCGTGGGACCGATGTCTGGACGAGGCTCATCGGATTGGCAACCCAGACCAAGGCGTTCACCAGCCTGCGGGAGGCGTTGTGGCGCGGGCAGCCGCTCCACAGCGGGCACCCGTGCGCCGTCGAATGCCAGTCGCCGTCGCGGTCCGTGCCCGGGGCCTGGTCGGCGGTTCGCGTGTCCCCGAGGTGCAACACGGCCAACTCGGTGTCGAGGGCCGACTGACTTCCGGGAGTACGTGCCGGGTGGAGGCCGGTACATGGGGCGTCGGCAAAGCGGAGCGGGGTGTGCGCGTCGATGCCCCGCAGTGCGTCCAGCGGGCATGCGGTACTCAGGTCCGTGAAGGCGGGGCTCTCGTGGAGCAGAAGTGAGGACTTGCCGCGCCCGGTGAGCCGTCGGTGTACACGCTGGGTGTGGCGCTCACGCATGGTCCCGCCCATCACGGGGGCGACGTCCAGGTCCGGGCGGGCCCGGAACAGCTCCCGGAACTGGGCCGTGAGCGTGAGCTGTTCGGCTACATCACCCACGACGAGGGTGGTCCTCAAGCCGCGTAGCGCCGCCCACACAGCGATGAGCATCATCAGGGTGCTCTTCCCGGCCCCGACCATACCGACCATGTGGACGAGTTGGTCAAGCCGCAGGACGGTTGCGGGCTCGAAGCGGACGCCGTCGGAGTGGCGGGTATCCAGCCGCAGGTTGTTCAGTCGCTCCTCCCAGTGGTTCTGGTGCTGGGCGGGGCCCGGTTCCTGCTGGTCCATCCACTGCGCCGTCACCATGAGCTCGGCCAGGGGGACGTCGATCGGGCCGCCCTCACCGGGCCGGCCAGCCTTGAGGTCGTGGCCGTTTGGGGCACTCAGTGCCAACCCCTCCGGGATGGTGACGGAGGCGTAGCGGCGCTGCTCGGTGAATCGGTGCGAGCCGGCCGTGGCCGGGGGCAACGGGGTGCGGGAGAACGGTGCGGAGGAGTCAAGTGCGTTGTCGTAGAGGGCGAGACGCCCCCCTGCGATGCGCGGTTCCACCCAGTGGGCCGGACCGCCGTGGACGGGGACACGATAAGCCCGAAGTCTCTCCGGAAGCCGCCGGTAGGCTTCCAGACTCTGCTGCCACAGGCGCCGACGGCGCAGGGTCCAGAGCAGCTGCCGTGCGTTGTAGAGGATCTCCTGATCGCTGGGCGTGATCCCCAAGCCGGATGCGAGCGCGAAAGGGTAGCCGCTGAGGAGAGTCCAAACGCTGTCGGCGCTTTCGTCGGGCGCGATGCGCTCCAACAGCCTCAGCCCCAGCTCGACCTGGCACAGAACTGCCGGTTTGGTGTCCTGATGTTCGGTGGGCCATGGCTTGAGCAATCGCACCAGTGAGGAGTGCCAGGAGCTGCGGTCACGCATCGGAGCCTCCGTCCAACCGGGCCTCAGAGCCCCGGCCTCCGCGCAGTCTGGCGCGGGCTCGCAGCACCAGATCGTCGTCCACCAGCAGGTGCAGTCCGCGTGCCGAGGCGGGGCGTGCCCGGCGGAAGGCCCCCAGATAGTCGTGGTGGCCTCGGACGCGGTACCGCGGAACGACCCAGCAGGCCTCGTGATAGGGGGGCGTCGTGGGAACCAGCGACGCCTTGCGGCCGAGCAGACCCGGATGAACGCGGTCCTTGACATCGATCGCCCACACATGGTCGTCAGGGAAGGTCACCCGCAGGTCGTAGGCGTCATAGGCCGGCCACATCTCCACGGTGAGACCCAGGCTGCGCAACGCATCCTCCAGTCCGACCTCGGCACGGCCAGGCCCTGTCACAAACTGTCGGAGCGGGCGCCGCAGTTGCAGGACCTTCCCGGTCGCGCTGAGCATCAGCGACCGGCCAGGCGGTGGCGGTCCCTGCTGCCGGCACTCGTCGCGCTCGCACCACCAACCGCCGTCGGTGAGTGGGACGAGTAGGGTCCGGCAGCGCTCGCAGGGGGTGTAGCGGCCGTCGCGCAGGTAGTGATCGGGTGCAGTCGGGTAAATGGCGCTCAGCAGGGACACCACCGGACACAGGTAGAGATCCCCGGCGAGCTCGGACCAGTCAGCGGAGGTAAGCACCGGCTGATCGACCAGAACGCGGCGGAACCGGGTGTAGGACTCGGGGGAATCGACGGCGAGGCATGCCTGGAGCGCAACGGCGATGGTGCGACGGTCGTACTGCCTTGCGGCGCTGTCCTTGCCGCCGTCGACCTTCCACTCCAGGCACAGCTCCGTGGGCATGCCTGAGTGACGGTCGATCAGGACATCTCCCGAACCGAAGGCCTCCTCGGCTTCTTCGTCGGCAAGTTGTAGGGGCCAGCGGTCCAACGGCCGGGTCCGGCACCAGCTGATCAACTCGGGCAGCCCGGAAGGGGGCGTGATCCTCCCGCGGAGGCATTCCAACACCACCTGGTCCAGTGCGCGCTGTGCCTCGGGAGGGTACGGAGGTGGGGGAATCGTCTGTTCGCGTTGTTCGGCGATCTCGATGATGGCCGTCGCAAGGACGTGGAGCAGCGGTACGTTGATCATGCTCGACTCCTGGGCTCCCGTGTCGGTGGAACCGTCTCCCGCGTCGTGTGTCCGGCCAGGTGTTGGGCGCCGGGCCGGCACCAGGAGCGGGCCGGGCAGTCGGCGCAGTGCGGTCCTGGCGCGGGGGCGAAGAGCGTGTCATGAAGGAGTGGTTCAGCCAGTTCCGCGAGGAGTAGCCGGGCCTCCTCCACGGTCTCGGGACGGCTCGGGTCGAGCTGTTCCAGGCTGGGGTAGTCCTCGTGCAGCAGCTCCAGTTCGACCCGGGAGCGCCGGGTCGTCTCCGGATCGAATCTCGACGCCAGCATCATGACGGCTATGGCCAGTTGTGGATGACGTCGCATCAGTGAGACGCCCTGACCAGGCAGGCGGGAGACGGTCTTGGTCTCGCGCCAGAACCAGCCGCCGTCCCTGGTGTAGAGCAGATCGGGTGTGGCGATAAGGAGCACGCCGAGGCTCGGTATGTGGACCGCTGACGTGTGCTGAACCAGGATCCTCTCCTCGGGGCCCAGAGCGTCGAGGGGGCATAGTGTTCGGTGCCAGCTGAGCATCGCGGCGGCCTGGCTTGCGATCCCTCCGGTGAGCCGGTGCCCGCCGGCCTCCCAGTCGTCAGGGTCCGCAGGGCCAGCGAGGTGGCGACAGCTGCGCCCGGGCCTGGTGCTGTGCTGGTCGTTGAGCCAGGCATCCACGGCTCGGCCTCGGCGTGTCTCCTCGGACTCCTTCTCCTCCAGGGCACGGAGGTTAAGCTGCCGGTCGAGGTGGTAGCGAGCTGGGCAGGAGCGGTACGTTCGCAGATCCCAGGCGGAGATGTCCCTGCGGGAATGTTGCAGCGAAGGGGTTCCCGGCCACAGTCCTTCGGCCCGGCGTAGGGAGCCGCACCCTTCAATGGCCTTGCAATCGGTGCAACTCGTCCCTGGCCGGGTGGTGATGTCGACCTCGGCGCGGGCCAGCAGCGGGGCGGTGTGTGCGGCAAATGCTGCAGCGGCCTCCTGTGTCGACCAGTTCAGTAGGAGTGTCGAGTCGCCTGCGGCACAGCCGAATTCGTACACCCTGACGCGGTCCGGTCCGCGGAACGCAGAGTCGTCTGGTCGGGTGTAGGGCTGGCCGAATCGGGGACGTCTGCACGGCACTCCTCGGAAGAGGACGTGGGCGATGGCGGCCTGTTCGGCGATCGACCGATTCTGCTTGGCCTTGCCGTACGAAGGGAGCCACAGCTCACGAAGCCGTCCGTCGGCCGACTCGTAGCGCCGTCCCCAGGCCGTGTACTCGCGGACGGCCGCGGTGTCGAGATCGCCCGGGTCGGTGCGGCGTCCCCGGAAGGCGACCCATTCGAGGTTTCGCAAGGGGTGTGTGGGTGAGACTCCGGCGGCGGAAGTCTGCTGGCTCCGGCGGGCGACGAGGAATCGGGTGATGGCCTGAGAGGTCCAGTCGAGCAAGGACGGGTGAGCGGGCGGCCCGTACCCGAATGTTCCCTCGCTGGCGAAGAGTTGCTCGACAACGCGTTCAACCGGCTGATCTTGATGCTCGATCAGGTCGAGTGCTGTCATGAAGGGCGCCATGCCGAAGGTCTGGAGCCCTTTCCGCCGCGGGGGTTGGTGGGAACTCGGTAGGATCAGTGGTCGGAGCTTGGCAGCCTTGGCTCGTGGGCAGGCGTTGGGCTCCTCCCGTGCGGCTGTGCTGGACAGCCGGAGCAGCCAGCCGTCCCCCGTGAGGCCCGGCGGCGGAATCGGACGATTCACGGGATCCCTCCGTGGCAGATGGACGCCTTGCGTGGTGAAGGTGCTGCGGCATGACGACCGGAGGAGCATCGCAGAGGTAGCCGAACGCGGTCAATGCGTCACTGAGCGCCATGGATGCGTACTAAGGTGTGCGCAAGATGCAGGCGGCGTGCCCGAACGATGTGCGCTCGGCACGATTGCATGATTGGGGGACCGTGGACGACCGCGAACTGCTTCCGGGCGAACGGGTGGGCGGGCGCTACGAGGTGGTCGAGCCGAAGGGCAAGGGGGGCATGGCCCGGGTCTACCGGGGGATCGACCTGGCCGATGGCGGTGCCGTGGCCCTCAAGTTCATGCGCTCGGACCGGGAGTGCCTCAAGCGGCTCGATCCTGACGAGCGAGAACGAGAGTGGAAGACCCTCCTTGCCCGCTTCGAGCGGGAGGTCCACCAACTCGGCCGGCTGCGTTTCCCGGGCATCCCCCGACTGCTGGGGCACGGGGAGCATTGCGGCGAGCGCTACCTCGCGATGGAGTACATCGATGGCCGGACGCTCTATGAGATCCTCAAGCAGCGAAGTCCGTTGCCGCACGCCGCAGCCGCAGCGGTAGCGGTGCAGGTGATCGACGCCCTCGCGCACGTCCACGCCTTGCCGCTGGTGCACCGGGACATCAAGCCCATGAACATCATGATCGCTCTTTCGGGCCTGGTCTCCGTGGTCGACCTCGGAATTGCCAAGCCGCTCGGCCTTGGTGTGTCCCAACTGACTGTTCATCAATCAACTCTGGGTAGTCATGGATACAAGTCCCCTGAGCAGTTGATGGACCGTCAGCCAACTGTGGCGAGCGACATCTACAGTCTCTGCTGTGTCCTCTATCTTCTCTTCGAGGGAACCCCCCCGCATGACGGCCAGACCGAGGGTGCCCTACGCGATCAGCACCTGTACGAGCAGCCGAAGCCGTTCGGTTCAGCGGTCCCGGTGGATGTGGCTGAGGTCATTCTGAGGGGACTGGCCAAGGACTATCAGGACCGGCCTTCGCTCGCCGAGATCCGCGAAGTGATGGCCCGACACCTTCCGGCGCCCGGGGATCCTCCTCCCTCGCCCCGCCTTGAGTACGACCCGACCATTCCGTTCCGGCTACTGGAGAATCCTGCTCCGACGACCGAGGCGGCCGGGGAGGACCTCGAACAGCAGGAGGACATGCCGTGGGTGGGGCCGGCCGATCTCAGGAAGGCGATGGAGGCTGTCCAGGTGCTGCTGGACAGTGGGGATCCGGCAGGCGACGAAGTGGTGGAGCGCATCGAGGAACTTGCGAGGCTGGCGCTCCTCGGCCAGCAGCAGCTGGGTCTGCGCCGTGCAGTGGTTCGGGACGCGCTCATTCTGGCAGCCGACGGACTGAGGGCGGAGGCGGGGGCCGGGAGGCATGCCTGCCGGCTGTACGAAGGGATCGCGCGGGACCTCACACACGCCAATGGGCCAGAGGAACGTGCCGCCGCGATCACTGCGCGGCTTCGCGCAGCCGAGTGCCGATTGGACCTCGGTGAGAGTGCGCCGACACTTGCCGCCCTCAGGGAGGCCGCTCAGACCACGGCCGAGCTTCCTCCGGCCTTCCGGGGCGAGCCGGAGTGCGCCCGCGGGGAGCTTGAGGAGAAGTACGTCGCGCGGGCGCAGTCCGCGGAACAAGCGTGGCGGGTGGTCCACGACCTGCGTCAGCGCCTCATGTGACGGCCGTTGTGGCGGCGGAACCGCCCAAGTCCACCCCGAGTCCGAGCGAGCCGCGCCACGATGCGAGGAGCGGGCCAACGGCCTCTCGGCGGCTCTCCCGACTGGGACCCGGGGCCCGCTGACGGTCCTTGCCCAACTGAGTACACCCAGTGACTGCACCGGTCCCGCAGGACCGGTGCACATCACCGAGAATCCCAGCGTGCTCGGGCCGGCCCTGCGTGCTTCGGCCGCACTGCCCACCGCTGGTCTGCACCTCCGGCTGGCCCAACACCGCCGTGATCTACCCGCTGCGCCGACTCGCCGAAGACGGCGCTTCCCTGCGCTAACACGGTGACTTCGATGGCGATGGCATCCGCATCGCAGCCCATGTGATGGCCAAGGCCGGTGCCGCTCCCCGGCGGATGGCAGCCGACGACTACCGGGCCGCCGCGCCCCTGGTCCCCTCGGGCCCCTATCCCGGGCGCCTGACGCCCGCCCCGTGGGACCGGGAGCTCGTCGACTCCATGGCCGACCTGCGCACCGCAGTGGTCGAGGAGGTGGTCGCAGATTTCCTCCTCGATGACTTGGCAGACCACCGAAACGAATAGAATGACAGCCTGTTCGACGGGTTGAGGGCTACCACCAGCGCTTCGGCCTCATCCACGTCGACTTCGAGACGCAGAAGCGCACCCCGAAGGCCTCCTACGCCTGGTACCACGATCTGATTGCAAGTCATCATGCGAAATTTGGACGTTAGTTGCGAGCTGGGCGAGGGGTGCGAGTCAGGATCGCGACTGGGAAGGAAGCGACTGGCGAAATGCGAACCCGTAGCCGAGTGCCCCGCGCTCGGCGGTGATGACAGGGTGTCCGATAGGTCGGACGGTCTTCGCCAGCGGTTCGGCCGGGGGCCGCCGCGGCCCCGGCCCGTCGATCGCGCCCGTCCCGGCTCCGAGTATCGTCTGATCCTTGACGGCAATGGGAACTCCGCCCGCCTCCAGGCGCCGTCACTTGTCCTCACCACCCGTGCCATCGGGTGACTATGAACGGTGAGGATGCCGGTCGACCGACACACCAGGGAGGGCCCTGATGGCGGACAGCGAGCACGAGGACGGCGATGCGAACCCCTCGGAACTGCCGGCGCTGCGACTGAAGCTCTACGTCGAGTCGCTCCAGGTCCTGATGCCCGAGCGGCAGTTCAAGCTTCTGATGGACGTCCTGCGCGGCTATGCCGAGCTCGGCGGTGGGCGGATCGCGGTGAAGCTGGACGACGAGGAGCGGGAGCTGTTCACACCTGCGGTGCAGCGCGAACTGCTCGTTCTCCTCGGCCTGATCGGTGCCCTGACACCCGGACACGAGGACCGCGCCGACCGTGTGGTGGCCGACCTCGGCGACGGGGAGTGGGCCAAGGAGGTCATGTCGCTCGTACCGCTGGAGGTCGCCTCCGACCCGGCCCGACTGCGGGAAATGCGCGACCGGCTTGACGCCGCTGAGGGCCGGCGGGCGAGCGACCGCGCGACGGTCGAGGGAATCGCAGAGGCGAGCGGGATGGCGGGGACAGAAGAGACCGGGCCCTCCTGACTCTCGACGTCAGCGCGGTCGGCCGCATGATCCGTCCGCGTGTACCGCGGCCCGAACACCTGCTCAGAACGAGCCAGTAGTGCCAGCGATACCCCAGGATTCCGAAGCAATCGCGAGCACGGGGGTTCGTGGCCCCGCGACCTACGACCTCGTGATCAGTCGCTGAATGGCGGGCTCGTCGTCGACCGCGCCGGTCTCACGCTGAAGTCTTGACCTCGGCCACGCTGAACCACCCTGGCCGCACCTCGACCAGCGGTGGCTTCAGCGATTCCGCTGCGGACCGCAGGTCCTGCTCCGTGGGGTCGTGAGGCGCGGGCAAACTCCGGCCATAGCGGCGCAGCCGCCAGAAATCGAAGATCTCCCTGCCGTCGGCTGCGAAGTCCACGTCGATCTCGGTGCCGTTGTCGCTGATGAAGAGGCAGCCTGCTCCGTGGACCTGGTAGGAGTAGGTGCCGATTTCGCCGCGCGCGGCGATGCGCTACCGGGGGCCGTCGGCGGGTGTCTGTTGCCTGGCCCGGTAGGCGCGTTTTTTGACGAGGGCGCCGCAGGTCTTCATCGAGCACCAGCGGCGGGCGCCCGCGCGGGAGGTGTCGACGAAGGGGGCGCCGCAGTCGGGGTTCCCGCAGATGCGGACGCGGGTGCGGTGCTCCGATGCGCAGAGGGCGATCAGATCCCGGGCGACCATCGAGAGCACTGCCGCGAGTGCGTCGCCGTGCCAGCGCACGGTGGTCGCGTCGGGGGCGAGTTCGGGTGTCGAGGGGGGCTCGGCGGCGGCGCGGTTGACGAGCGCGATGTCCTCGGGCGAGGGCGGCGTGGCGTCCGCCAGGGCGCGGCCGGTCCGCTGGATCGCCTCACGCAGTTGCCTGGCGCGGCCGAGGTCGGCCTCGGTGCAGGGCGGCGGCGCTGTCGTGCAGTCGCTTTCGACGGCCCAGCGGCTCAAGTCCTCGGGCCGGGCGAGCCGTTCGAAGGGCGTGTCCGCGCCGCGGTCGGCCAGGGTGCCGGCGAAGGCGAAGCACAGCCGCGCGTCGTCGAAGCGGAAGTCGGCCTTGGCGCGCTGGCGCCCCTCGCGGCTGTCGTCCATGTCCACCACTTTATGCGGTTGACATGGTTCCGGGCAAGCGGCTAGCTTCAAAGTCCACCACTTAAACCAGTGGACTTTAGACGGTTGCTCCCTGCTCCCGTCGACTCCCAGCACGAGGAGGCCGCGCCATGCGCGCCGCAGTCATCGAGGAACTCCACAAGCCGCTCGTCATCCGCGAGGTGCCCGATCCCTCCTGCCCGCCGGACGGCGCGATCGTGCGCGTCGGGGCGAACGGGATCTGCCGGACCGACTGGGCCCTGTGGGCCGGGGAGTTCTGGACGGGCGGGCCGCGTGTCGAGGCCCCGTTCGTCCTCGGCCACGAGTTCGCCGGCACCGTCGTGGAGGTCGGCCGCGAGGTGCGGGGGTGGAAGGAGGGCGACCGCGTCATCTTCCCGATGAACCCCGGCGAGGGCGCGTGCGAGATGTGCCGCAGCGGCAATCAGCACGTCTGCGAGCACGTGGACTCGCTCGTGCCCGGGGTGTCCTACTGGGGCGCCTTCGCCGAGTACGTCATGGTCCGCTTCGCCGACGTCAACCTGGTCGAAGTGCCGGAGGGCGTCGACTTCGTGGACGTCGCCGCGCTGGCCTGCCGCTACATGACCGCCTTCCACGGCGTCGTCGACCAGGCGAAGGTCCGCGGCGGCGAATGGGTCGCGGTGTACGGCGCCGGGGGCGGCATGGGGCTGTCGACGGTCGAGATCGCCGCGGCGACGGGCGCCAACGTCATCGCGATCGACATCACGGACGACAAGCTGGGCGCCGCCCGCGCGCTCGGCGCCGTCCACACCGTCAACGCGGCGACCGATGACCCCGCCGAAGCGGTGAAGACCCTCACCGGCGGCGGTGCGCACGTGTCGGTCGACGCCGTGGGCATCGCCGCCGCCTGCCGCAACTCCGTCCTCTCCCTGCGCACTCGCGGCCGCCACCTGCAGCTCGGACACACCACCGCTGCGGAACAGGGGGACGTCGCGCTGCCGGTCGACGTCATGATGGTCAAGGAGCTGGAGTTCCTGAGCGCCTTCGGCATGCAGGGCCAGCGCTTCGGCACGATGCTGAACATGATCGCCGCCGGCCGCCTCGACCCCGGCCGCATCGTCTCGCGCACCGTCGGCCTCCACGAGGCGAGCGAGGTCCTGGAGTCCCTGGAGACGTACGGACCCACCGGCGTGGTCGTCATCGACTCGTTCCGCCCCTGAAGCGGCTCCCCCCGGCCCCCTCGAAACACCTCCCCCCGAAAGCAGGAACGGCCATGCCCGCATCCCGTCAACTGATGGACCAGGAACTGAGCCTGGCCCTCGACGCGGTCCCCATGACCCCCAACGGCGCGTTCGACCTGACAGACCTCGCCGCAACGCGCGCGGCGTTCCGCGCCCAGGCCGAGGCCGCCGCCGAAGCCCAGCCCGGCGATCCGTCGGTCACCATCGAGACGCACCTCGCGCGCCGCACGGACGGCCCCGACGTACCGATCCGCCTTCTGCGCCCCACCGAAGCGCCCGGGCCTCTACCGGTCCTGCTCTGGTTCCACGGCGGCGGACAGGTCCTCGGCTTCGCCGCCCAGGACGACCCGTGGCTCACCCGGCTGGGCGCGAGCCTCGGCTGCGCCGTCGCCGTGGTCGACTACCGGCTCGCCCCCGAGACACCCGCTCCCGGCGCCGCCGAGGACGGCTTCACCGCCTACCAGTGGCTCGGCCGCGAGGCGGACGCCCTGGGCCTGGACGGCGCCCGCATCGGCATCGCGGGCCAGAGCGGCGGCGGAGGCGTCGCGGCGGCCACGACCCTCCTGATCCGCGACCGCGGCGGCGTGACACCCCTGTTCCAATCACTCACGTATCCGATGCTCGACGACCGCAACCGCACCGCATCGAGCCACGAGATCACCGACATCGGCATCTGGGACCGCTCGACCAACCTCCTCGCCTGGCAGGCGATCCTGGGCGACCGCGCCGGCACCGACGACGTCTGCCCCTACTCCGCCCCCTCCCGCACCACCGACCTCAGCGCCCTGCCACCCACCTTCATCACCGTCGGCGACCTCGACTGCTTCCGCGACGAGAACCTCGACTACGCCACCCGCCTGCGGGCCCACGGCGTCCCGGTCGAATTCCACCTCTACCCCGGCGCCTACCACGCCTTCGACCTCATCGCCCCCCACTCCCGACTCGCCACCACCTTCCACCAGACCTGGTCCAACTACCTCACCCGCCAGTTCCACACCTCCCCGTCCCCCGCCTGACATCCGCGCCGAGGACTGTTCGGTCGTGGAGGAGACGAGAGGAGAGGAGACGAGAGGAGAGGGAGGAGAGGAACGGTGAGGGCCGGCCGGCCGCGGGGCGGGTGAGCCGTTCGGCGCTGCGGCGGGACACGCTGCCACCTGCGCTTCGCCCCCATCAGCGTAGTGTGGCCCGCTCGTGACCGGGGTGCGGTGGATCATGGGTGTATGGCCAGAGACACGGGCCGCTCCTCCTGGCTGCCCCTGCGTCGATCGGGTAGCCGTCGTGAGCGGCGACACCCACGCTCAGCCCCGCGGGAGCAGTCGGCGCATCGCCTGTGGTCGGTGATGAGCATCCGGAGTGTCGCCGGTCAGATGTTCGTCCTGCAGGTGCTGATCGTGCTGTTGCTCGTGGTGACGGCCGTCGTCGTGCTGCTGGTCCAGTCCCGCAGCGACCGGTTCGAAGCGGCGCACGGCCGCACGCTCGCCGCGGCCCAGGCGTTCGCCCACGGTCCCGGTCTGGTGGCGACGATGCAGGGCCCCGACCCCAGCGCGGTGCTCCAGCCGCTGACCGAAGCGGCCCGCACGGCTGCCGGGGTCGACTTCATCGTGGTGACCGACCGCAACGGCATCCGCTACACCCACCCCGATCCGGAGCTGATCGGCAAGATGTTCATCGGCACCATCGGGCCGTCGCTGCACGGCCAGGTCACCGTCGAGGACGTGAACGGCCCACTCGGCTCCGAGTACCAGGTGGTCGTCCCGGTGGAGGACTCCCACGGGGCGGTCGTGGGCATCGTCTCGTCCGGGATGAAGGTCTCCAACGTGAGCAGCGCGTTCAACCGCCAGCTGCCGGTCGTCCTGGGCGTCGGCGCCTTGGCGCTGGGCCTGGCCACGGCCGGCACGGCGCTGGTGGGCAGGCGTCTGCTGCGGCAGACGCGCGGCCTGGGGCCGGAAGAGATGACCCGGATGTACGAGCACCACGACGCGGTGCTGCACGCGGTGCGCGAGGGCGTGGCCATCGTCAGCGGCGACGGCCGGGTCCTGCTCGCCAACGACGAGGCGCGCCGCCTGCTCGACCTGCCGCCCGACGTGGAGGGGTGCACCGTCGCCGACCTCGGCCTCGCCCCCCGCACGGCCGAACTGCTGCTCTCCGACCGTGCGGTCACCGACGAGGTGCTCCCCGTCGGAGACCGCCTGCTGGCCGTCAACAGCCGCCCCACCGACAGCGGGGGAGGACCGTCGGGCAGCGTCACCACCCTGCGCGACTCCACCGAACTGCGCGCCCTCGCGGGGAGGGCGGAGGTCGCCCGCAGCCGGCTCAGGCTGCTGTACGAAGCGAGCCTGGCCATCGGCACGACCCTGGACGTCCGGCGCACCGCGGAGGAGCTCGTCCGGACGGCCGCCCACGAATTCTGCGACTACGCCACTGTCGACCTCGCCGAAGCGGTCCTGGACGGCGAGGAACCACGGGTGCTGGTGGTCGATGCCCCGGTGGAGCTGCAGCGGGTGGCGCTCGCGGGCGCCCGGGACGATTCGCCGCTGTACCCCCGAGGGGAGCTGGTCAGGTGGGACCGGGGCACCCCGCAGGCGGCGGGTTTCGTCGGGGGGCGTCCCACGCTGGTCACCGAGCTGGCGACCGACGCCGGCTGGCGCATGCAGGACACCGAGCGTACGCAGGCGGTGCTGGAGTTCGGCCTGGCATCGCTGATCGCCGTTCCGTTGTCGGCACGGGGTGTGCTGATGGGCATCGCCTGCTTCTGGCGCAGCCGTGACAGAGGTCCCTTCGAGGAGGAGGACCTGTCCCTGGCCGAGGAGCTGGCCGCCCGGGCCGCCGTGTCCATCGACAACGCCCGCCGCTACACGCGCGAGCACATGATGGCCGTCACCCTTCAGCACAGCCTGTTGCCGCGCGCGCTGCCCGAGCAGAGCGCCCTCGACATCGCCTACCGCTACCTCCCCGCCCAGGCGGGGGTCGGCGGCGACTGGTTCGACGTCATCCCGCTGTCGGGCACCCGGGTCGCGCTCGTCGTCGGGGACGTGGTCGGCCACGGCCTGCACGCGGCCGCGACCATGGGCCGCCTGCGCACCGCGGTCCAGAACTTCTCCACCCTCGACCTGCCGCCGGACGAGCTCCTCGGGCACCTGGACGAACTGGTCGCCCACATCGACCAGGAGACGGCGGCAGCCGAGGGCGAGCTCGCGATCACCGGCGCCACCTGCCTCTACGCCATCTACGACCCCACCACCGCCACCTGCGCCCTGGCCCGGGCGGGCCACCCGCCGCCCGCGCTCGTCCACCCGGACGGCACGGTGGAGGTCCTCAGCCTTCCCGCCGGTCCGCCGCTCGGCCTGGGCGGGATGCCCTTCGAGGCCACGGAGGTACGGGTGCCCCAGGGCAGCAACCTGGTCCTCTACACCGACGGCCTCATCGAGGACCGCACCCGCGACATCGGTGTCGGCCTGGACGTCCTCACCGCCACCCTGGGCCGCGCCGACCGGTCGCCCCAGGAGGTCTGCGACGCCGTGCTCGACGCCCTGCTGCCCGTCCGCCAGACCGACGACATCGCCCTGCTCGTCGCCCGCACCCAGGTGCTGGCACCCGATCGGACCAGCGAGTGGGAAGTGGCCGCGACCCCCGAGGCCGTGGGCCGGGCGCGGGCCGAGGCGACCCGACAGCTCACCGAGTGGGGCCTTGAGGAGGCCGTGTTCGTCACCGAGCTGGTGCTCAGCGAGCTGGTGACCAATGCCATTCGCCACGGGACCGAACCGATCAAGGTGCGGCTGCTGTACGACCGCACGCTGATCTGCGAGGTCGCCGACACCAGCAGCACCGCCCCGCACCTGCGCTACGCGGCCGCCGAGGACGAGGGTGGCCGCGGCCTGTTCCTCGTGGCCCGGCTCGCCGAGCGCTGGGGCGTGCGCTACACCCCTTGGGGAAAGATCATTTGGGCCGAGCAGTCGCTGCAGCCGAGTGCCTCGATGGCCTGGCCGATGCTCGAGTAGCCGGGGAAAGCCCATGCTCGGCAGGCCCGCAGCCGGGGTAGGCCCGTGGTGGTCGATCCGGGTCAGCCGGTGGTGAGCACCATCCGGAAGCGGGCCTTCCCGGCGAGCATCTTCTGGTACGCCTCCTCGGCGTGGTCCAGCGGCACGGTCTCGGTCATCGGGCGGATGCCGTGCAGGGCGCTGAACGCCATCGTGTCCTCCACGTCCTGCGCGGTGCCGGACGGGTGGCCCCGGACGACGTTGGCACCCATGAGCAGTCCGGCCGGACTGATCGCCATCGGAGCGGCGTCCGCCCCGATCACCACCAGCTCCCCGCGGGGGGCCAGCCCGTCCAGGGTGGATGCGATGGCCTCGGAGTTCCCGGCAGTGGCCAGCACGGCCCTGGCGCCGCCGAAGGATTGCAGCGCCTCGGCGACCGGGGTGCCGGCGGTGCTGTCGACGTAGTGGTGGGCGCCCAGTTGCTCGGCGAAGCCGGCCTTCTCGGCTCCCCGGGCGATCGCCACCGTCTCGAAGCCCATCGCGACCGCGTACTGAACCCCGAGGTGCCCGAGCCCGCCGAGCCCGAGCACCGCGACCAGATCGCCGGGCCGGGCGGCGCTGCGCCGCAACCCGTTGTACGTGGTCACGCCCGCGCAGGCCATCGGCCCGGCATCGCCCGCCGCCAGTTCGTCGGGGATCCGGGCCAGTGCGTCGGCGGGCGCGATCACCTTCTCGGCGAAGCCCCCGTCATACGCCCATCCCGGGACCTTCAGGTTCCGGCACACGATGAAGTCGCCCTGGCGGCACGGTTTGCAGTGGCCGCAGCTGCCGCCGAACCAGCCGACCGCCACCCGGTCGCCGATCTGCCATCCACGGTCCCGAGTGCCCTCGCCGAACTCCTCGATGTGCCCGGCGATCTCGTGTCCGGGCACCACGGGGAACGACACGCCCGGTAGCGCTGCGTTCACGAAGAGTGTGTCGGAGTGGCAGACGCCGCACGCCTCCACGGCGATCCTCACGTGGCCGGGTCCTGGCTGCGGCACCTCTCGCTCGGCCGGGTGGAGCGCACCGCCCGGGGCGGTCGCCTGTGCCACTCGATAGGTACTCATGATCAGCGCTCCTCCGGGAAGATGATCGGCGCTCCTCCGGGAAGTCGTCGCCGTACGTCGGCAGGCTGCTCAGGGGTCCATCCGGGGGGCCTTTCTTCACCATAAGGCCGCAGGGGCCACTGCGCAGGGCAGTGGGGGCAGCAGGCCGAGGGCCACCAGCGGCCCCTCGGCCTCGTCCACGTCGATTTCGTCCGAAAACGCAGCTCTCGCAAGCTTGTTGACATCTCGTCTTTGTCGGCGTGGTCCTGCGGGAGTCCGAAGGGACCCGGCCCCGCCGTACTTGCCGCTGCACCTGCCGCGCGGCCGGGTCCTCGGGGGGTGGTGGTCAGCTGAGGGTGCGGAGCGCGTCGGCGTCGTAGGGGCGCAGGTCGGCGTGGCGGCCGGAGAGGACCTTGGCGGCCCACTGCGGGTCCTGGAGGAGGGCGCGGCCGACGGCGACCAGGTCGAACTCGTCGCGCTCCAGCCGGTCGAGCAGGTTGTCGATGGCCTGGACCGGGGAGCCCTCGCCCCTGAAGGCGCCGACGAAGTCGCCGTCGAGGCCGACCGAGCCGACGGTGATGGCGGGGCGGCCGGTGAGCTTCTTGGTCCAGCCGGCCAGGTTGAGGTCCGAGCCGTCGAACTCGGGGACCCAGTAGCGGCGGGTCGAGGCGTGGAAGGCGTCGACGCCGGCCTCGGCGAGCGGGGTGAGGATCGCCTCCAGCTCCTCGGGGGTCTCGGCGAGGCGGGCCTCGTAGTTCTCGGACTTCCACTGCGAGTAGCGGAAGATCACCGGGAATTCCGGGGAGACGGCCGCTCGCACCGCGGCGACGAGCTCGGCCGTGAACTTCGTCCGGGCCACCGGGTCGCCGCCGTAGGCGTCGGTGCGGCGGTTGGTGCCCGCCCACAGGAACTGGTCGAGCAGGTAGCCGTGGGCGCCGTGCAGCTCGACGCCGTCGAAGCCGATCCGCTCGGCGGCCGTGGCGGCCTCGGCGAACGCGCCGATGACGGCGTCCAGATCGGTCCGGGTCATCGCCCGGCCCGTTCCCTCGGTGCCGTCCAGGCGGATCCCGGACGGGCCGACGGCGGGCGCGTCGGCGAACGGCGGGTCGCCCTGCTGGCGCACCATGCCGATGTGCCAGAGCTGCGGCACGATGGTGCCGCCCGCCGCGTGGACGTCCTCGGCGACGCGGGCCCACCCGGCCAGCTGTTCCTCGCCGTGGAAGCGCGGGATGTCGTCGCTCTGGCCGGCGGACTCGTGGCCGACGTACGTCCCCTCGGTGATGATCAGGCCGACGCCCGCGGCGGCCCGGCGGGCGTAGTACGAGCGCACGTCCTCGCCGGGCACGCCGCCCGGGGAGAACCTGCGCGTCATCGGCGCCATCGCGATGCGGTTGGGAACGGTCAGCCCGTTGAGCGTGACGGGCCGGGACAGGATTTCGGCCGCGCGGGAGGCTGCGGGCTCGGTGACGGTCATGGGATCCCTCGTGGGTGCCGGTGGTGTGCGCCGGGGCGGAATTGGTTGCCTGTGCAAACAACCCGAGTGGTCTCCGCATTTCGCCGACTGCGCGAAACCTGCTGTGATCAGCGCCACTGCGCACCGGAGGGGGCGGCCGTCCCGTCGCGCCCGGTCGTGGCCCAACCCGTCTGCTGCGGTGCGGACTTGGCGGCCGTCCGGGGCGGGAGGGCGGACCCTGGCTACAATCACGACGTGTTCGACGGCCTGAGGCCTTCCGCCGGCGCTCCGGACTCGTCCACGTCGACTTCGTGGCGCAGCGACTTCGCGGCGCGGTGACTTCGTGGCGCAGTGATTTCGCGGCGTAGCGACTTCGTGGCGCAGCGGCGCACCCCGAAGGCCTCCTACGCCTGGTACCGCGACCGATCGCCGACCGAAGGAGCTGACGATGACTCCACGACAGATCGCCGACGACTACGTGGCCCGGGTCGCCGCACACGATCCCGTCACCTCCACGTCCCTGGGCCTGGCTCCGGGCGACGACCGGATGCCCGACCTGTCGCCGGACGGCGTCGAGGAGACGGTCCGGCTCGCGCGGGAGGCGCTGGCGCGTCTGGACGCCGTCCCCGAGGCCGTCCCCGAGGCCGGGCCCGACGGGGATCCGGCGGAGCTTGTGTGCGCGCGGCTGCTGCGCGAGCGGCTCGACGCCGAGGTGCGGGTGCACGAGGCCGGCGAGAACTTCCGCGCGGTGCGGAACCTGCACACGCCGGTGCACCAGCTCCGGGGCATCTTCACGATGATGCCCACCGCCACCGACGACGACTGGGCCCCGGTCCTGGGCCGACTGCGCAACCTGCCCGCCGCGCTGGACGGTTACCGTGCCACGCTGGCGGAGGGCGTCGCCCGCAAACTGCTCGCCGCGCCCCGCCAGGCCGACGTGCTGTGCGCGCAGCTCACCGCGTGGACCGGCGAGACGGCCGGGGGCCCCGGCTGGTTCGCCGAGTTCGTCGCCCCCGCGCCGCAGCGGCTCCGCCCCGAACTGGACACCGCCGCGAACGAGGCGACCGCCGCTGTGGCCGCGTTCCGGGACTGGCTCCGCGACAGCTACCGGTCCGCTGCGGAAGGCACGCCGGACGCCGTCGGCCGCGAGCGCTACCTGTTCGGGGCCCGCCGGTACACCGGCGCCGACCTGGACCTGGACGAGACCTACGACTGGGCCTGGGAGGAGTTCCACCGGGTCTGGGCCGAGCTGCGCACAGAGGCCGAACGGGTGCTGCCCGGCGCCACCGTCCGGGAAGCCCGGGCCCACCTGGACGAGCACGGACACACCGTGCACGGCGCCGAGCAGATGCGCGGCTGGCTGCAGCAGATCACGGACGACGCGATCGAGGCACTCGACGGGCGCCACTTCGATATCACCGGCCCGCTGCGCCGGGTCGAGACCAGGATCGCCCCGGCCGGCAGCGCCGCCGCGCCGTACTACAGCGGACCGAGCCTCGACTTCGCCCGCCCGGGCCGGACCTTCCTCCCGCCGGCCAACGGCGACGCGCAGGAGCGGTTCCGCACCTGGCGCCTGGTCAGCACCTGGTACCACGAGGGTGTCCCCGGGCACCATCTGCAGCTCGCCTCCTGGACCGCGGCGGCGGAGCAGCTGTCCCGCTACCAGGTCACCCTCGGCAAGATCAGCGCCAACGTGGAGGGCTGGGCCCTGTACGCGGAGCGGCTGATGGACGAGCTCGGCTTCCTCACCGATCCCGGACGCCGCCTCGGCTACCTCGGCAAGCAGATGATGCGCGTCGCCCGCGTCATCGTCGACCTCGGCATGCACCTGGAGAGCGTCATTCCGGCGGGCTCCCCGTTCCACCCGGGCGAGCGCTGGACCCCGGAGCTGGCCACCGCCTTCATGGCCGACTACGTCGGTCTGGCGCCCGCCCACCTGCACAGTGAGATCGTCCGCTACCTCGGCTGGCCCGGCCAGGCCATCGGCTACAAACTCGGCGAGCGCGCCTGGCTGGCCGGCCGCGAGGCGGCCCGCCGCCGGCTGGGCTCCGACTTCGACCTCAAGCACTGGCACATGAAGGCCCTGCGGCAGGGTTCCCTGGGCCTGGACGACCTGGAGGCAGCCCTGGCAGCGCTGTGACCGCCGGCTGACGGCCGGGTGACCGCCGTCGATGGAGACGGACGTACGGCCGCCCCCGGCCCGGAGACTCCGCCGGGGCGGAGTGAGCTGCGCGGTCGCGGGGCACTGGGCCTCCCGCCACGGGCGCCCGTCCAGCATCATGGCGTCCGGCTGTATCGCCAGGAAAACCCCAACTCAGGTCATCGCATCCCCACCGAGATCACCCACCGGCTCGTCAGAACGAGGTGTCCGGAGAGGCCCCGGGAGCCGTGGGGTCGGCAAATCAGGTGTCGTGGGAGTTGCGGGCCCTGCTCAGGTTGCGGCAGTGAGCAGGACGTCGTAGTGCCAGGCCTTCGCGCCGTCAGCCACCCGACCGCGGCCTCGTCGACGAAGGCGAGCGCCTCCTCCGTGCGGCCGAGCGACTCTAGTGCGCGGCGACCTGCGCGCACCTATTTGCCGCAGTCGCGCAGGTGTTCGCTTAAGCGGGGGCTGGGATTGGATCGATCAGATGGGACTCAGCGTATATAAGACATCACGCGGCGTGTAATCGGCCATGTTGTCGTTCTCTCCCTCCGACTTCGGCTGTCACCCCCATCCTGGAACGTTCGTCACCGACCGAGGGGAGAATGGTGAGCGTTCCACGGCGACATGCGGGTGATCCCGATGTCATCGGCCAGACCGCTGCGCTGGTCGGGTTCCTGCGCGAGGTCGTACAGAGCAGCCATCAGAGGCTTCGGGACACCCGCTCGTGGAGCCCGTTCTGGTTGGCGGATCTTCCGGTGAGGGTGCCCCGGCCGTCTGACGAGGACGATCGGCCGTTGCTGATCTTGGACCATGTTCCGCAGGTGGCAGCGCCGGAGCTTCCGTCGGTGCTCGAAGGGTGGATCGACGAGAGGCTCTGTCAGGACGCGGATGCTGTGGATCCGCCTCTGGCGGAGGAGGGCCCCTACCGGAGGTGGGTGCCGGGGGCAGACGATCGCGACCGTTGGCAGGACGGTGAAGCGACCGTTGCGAGGGAGGAGGCAGAGGAAGTCCTGCGGGCGTACGGGCCTTGGCTCGCGCGCTGGCGGCTTTGGGCCGAACGCGAGCGGGTGGAGAGGTCGCAGCGGGAGCTCTACGAGAGGGTCTACCACTGGCACCAGCAGTTGGTGCAACAGGACGACCAGTATGAACTCGTGCTCGCGGTGGGCCTCCTGGCCTGGAGCGAGCCGAATGGCGGGGTGATTCACCGGCACGTGCTCTCGCGCCGGGTGGAGACCCAGGTGGATCGGCGGACCGCGCGGATCACCGTGCGCCTCACGAGCAGCGGGGCGGTCCGCTTGGAGGACCGGGACTTTCTCGACACGGACGACGGATGGGTGGCGGAACGCTCTGCGGCGTTCGACGAGGAGCTCTCCGCGAGGCCCCTCCACCTGCTGAGCGGGGAAGCGCTGGAGTGTCTCGCCCAGTGGCAGGACCTGGTGCTGCCCCGGCCAGTCGCGTTCAGTGCCAACTGGCGGCCTCCGGCGGGGCCGGAGGTGGGTGCCAGGCTGACCTTCGCACCGGCTCTCCTGATGCGGCCCAGGGACCGTAACGCGGTGCTGGGCTTCTACGACCGCATCGCCGAGAGCGTGGTGTCGGAACGCCAGGCCCCGCTCGGACTGGCGCAGTTGGTGATGTCACTGGATCCGGAGGACCGGAAGAGTTGGGGCGGAAGGCAAGCCCCCGCTCTGTTCGGTGAAGAACCGCTCTTTCCTGGCAAGACCAACGCCCAGCAGCGTTCCGTCCTCCAACGGCTGCAGCGGGATACCGGCGTGGTGGTGCAGGGACCGCCGGGCACCGGGAAGACTCACACCATTGCGAACCTGGTCTCCGCACTGCTGGCCCAGGGACAGCGGGTCCTCGTCACCAGCGCGCGGGACCAGGCGCTGACGGTTCTCCGGGACAAGCTGCCCCCGGCCGTCCGGGACCTCTGCGTACTCCTGCTCAGCAGCACCAGTCAGGACGGCGCGAACGAGCTCGAACGCACCATCAACGCGTTGAGCGACCAGGTGGCGATGGGTGACACCGACCAGTTGCGGGAGGAGATCCGCCGACTGACCCAGCGCCGGTACGAGGTGCGCAGCAGGATCAAACTGCTGACGGAGCAGGTGATCTCGTTGCGCGAAGCGGAGGTGTACCAGCATCCGGAGGTCGCTCCGGGCTACGGAGGGACGCTCGCTGCGATCGTGCAGACGGTGCAGGACGAGGCGGTGCGGCTGAGCTGGATCGGGAGGCTGCCCGACCGGGCTCCGACGGCGCCTCCGCTGTCGCCGATCGAGGCGGAGGAATTGCTCGCACTCTTGAGGGAGGGGGCCGGGCAGTGGGCGGAGTCCGGCGTGTTCCAGTCGGCCGAGACCCTGCCGACGCCTGGCCAGGTCGCGGCAGCCCTCGCCGCGAGCCAGTTGAGCACCAGCGGGCTCTCGTCGGCCGCCATCGAGGTGCGAAACGTGCTGGCCTCGTTGGAGACCTCTGCCACCGACCGGCTGACGACACTGCTCGACTCCGGTCGAAGCCGGCTGCACCGCCTGGGTGTTCCATGGGAAGCCACGCGTTGGGGAGGTACGAGCTGGGTGGTGTGTGCCCTGACGGATCGGCTCGCGCGACGCCGCCCCGATCTCTGGCAGCGCGTCACTGATGTGGCGGGTGTCCTCTCCGAGGTGGCCGGCGGTCTCGACCGGATCGGTCTGCGCACGATTGTCCTTCCGGACACACTGACGCCGGAGCGTGCCAACCGCATGGCGGCCACGATCCCTGCTCTGACGAAGTACCTCGCCGGGGGCCGCCAGTTGCGCACACGATTCGCGTCCAAGGCACAGAGGGAGGCCGACGAACTCCTGAGCACCTGTCGGGTGGACGGGAAGGCGCCGACCACCGAGGACGATCTGAGTGCTGTCTTGGCGTACTTGCAGGCCTACACGGCACTCGTGGCTGTGGCCGGCCGCTGGGAACAGGTGGATGCGGCCCTCGCGGAGGCGCCGTTGGAGGTGCGGCTGGCTGCGATGCGTGAGCGGTACCGACACCTCGTCGAGGTCGACGAGTTCGGCCGGATTCGCGAGCAGGTCGACGAACTCCTCGTGCGTCATGGCGTCTACCTCGACCTGACCCGCCCGCAGGCATGGCAGGACTTCACCGAGGCCGTGTCGGCGCTGGCCGGGCGGCAGCGCGCGGAAGCGGCGTCGGCGAGGATCGAGCGGTGGGACCGGCTGCTGCGCGGCGTGGACGACGGTGCGGCGCCGCCGGTCGAAGCCCTCGGCATGGCCCGGGCCCTGGCCGACCGCGACGTGGACCGGTACACGAAGGAACTCGAAGCGCTCGCTGCGGCGCAGCGGCGGGACCACCGGCGGCGGCGTTGCGCTGAGCTGCTGGAAGGCTTGCGGGCTGCGTCGCCCGCCCTCGCGGGCCGACTAGAAGCCGAGGCCGAGAACCCGGCCTGGGACGAGCGGTTCGGCCGGTTCGGGGAGGCGTGGGCGTGGGCGAGGGCGTGCCGGTTCATCGACGACGAACGCGCCCCCGGCCGGGAGCAACGTCTCGACGGTGAGCTGAGCGAGCACGAGGCCAAGCTGGAGGAGCTGACGGGGGATCTCGCCGCCGCTCACGGCAGGCTCCATTGCCTGGTCCGGATGACTCCGGAACAGCGTTCGGCTCTGCAGGCCTACCGCACTCACATGGCTTCGTACGGCAAGGGCAAGGGCAAGAACGCGTCCCAGTTCAAGGCGGCCGCCCGCAGCGCGATGAACATCGCTCAGGGCGCCGTGCCGGCCTGGGTGATGCCCATCGGGCGGGTGGCCGAGATGATCCAGCCGAGGCAGGACGCCTTCGACGTGGTGATCGTTGATGAGGCCAGCCAGGCCGGTATGGACGCGCTCTTCCTGCTCTGGCTCGCGCCGCGCATCATCGTGGTCGGTGACGACAAGCAGTGCACGCCCCCGGTCACCGGATACGGCCGCACCCAGCAGATCCAGGACCGGCTGACCGCGCACCTTCCGGAAGTTCCTGCCCACCTGCGTCAGCTCTACATGCCCCACTCCAACCTGTACCAGCTGCTGTCGGCACTCTTCCCGTCCACGATCCGTCTGCAGGAGCACTTCCGCTGCATGCCCGAGATCATCGGCTGGTCGTCGGAGACCTTCTACACTCCGCCGGGTCTCATCCCCCTTCGGCAGTACGGCGGCGAGCGGCTCGATCCGCTGCTGACCCACTACGTCGAGGACGGAGTGGCGGAAGGACGCGACAGCCGGATCCGGAACCCCAAGGAGGCCGCGGCGATCGTCGACTGCCTCGCCGAGCTGACCGCTGATCCGGCGTACGAGAACAAGACCATGGGCGTCATCGTGCTCCAGGGGACGTTCGGCCAGGTCAAGCTGCTGGAACAGTTGATCGAGCAACGCCTGCCCGCTCCGGTACGGGAACGCCATCGCATCCGGGTGGGCACCCCGGCGCAGTTCCAGGGGGACGAGCGGCACGTCATCCTGCTGTCGATGGTCGTGGACCGGGTGCGTCGCATCGCCGGGGGCATGCGGAGCGAGCAGCAGGCGTACAACGTCGCGGCCAGTCGAGCGCAGGATCAGATGCGGCTCTTCTACTCCGTGCCGCTCGACCAGCTCAAGTCCGGCGACCTGCGGCTCAATCTGTTGGGCTACATGCAGAATCCGCCCGCAGCTCTGGCAGAGGCCGCCGATATCGGCGCCGTGCTGCCCGACGTGCGTCGCACTCCCTTCGACTCCCTCTTCGAGCAGCAGGTCTACCTGCGGTTGAAGGACCGCGGGTACCACGTGGTGCCGCAGTATCCGGCCGGTAGCAAGCGCATCGACCTCGTTGTCGTCGGCGCACGAGGGCGACTGGGTGTGGAATGCGACGGCGACTACTACCACTCGACCCTCGACCAAATCCGGCACGACCACCAGCGTGACCGCGAACTGCAGCGCGTCGGATGGCGGTTCTGGCGCATCCGCGAGAGCGAGTTCAGGTTCGACCCGGACGAAGCCTTGGCAGGTTTGTGGCAAGAACTCGACCGCCAGGGGATCCGCCCGGCCAACTACTCCCGACCGTCCGCGCCGCCGGGAGATGCGCAGCTGTGGGCGCCGCTCGAACTGCCGGGCGGTGCGGAGCTCCCCGACGAGGGGGCGGAAGACCACGAGCCCGAGATGTCGAAGAGCCTCGACGACGGGGACGGAATCCACACCGGATCCGACCCCAGCCCGGAATCCGATTCGACCGAAGGAACGGCATGAGCCAGTCCCAGTCCCAGACCCGGCAGCACGACCTCACACTCGACGAGAACACCCTCACGGAGCTCGCACGCGTCGTCGCGGGCGACGATGACCTCTACTACCGCCGTGGGTTTGAGATCGCGGGCTTCCTCAAGCGGGCCGGTTGGCACGGCCTCCCTGAGTACGACGGCCAGTACCGCAGGGACTGGGCGACCGAACTGCTGTTGGAACGACGGGACCAGCCGGGGGAGATCGAGAAGGTATTGCTCAGGCTGGCAGACCCCCGCGAGTACCTCGATGAGCCCGGCCTGCTCGCCGACGTCGTGGCGGCGGTCAACTCCTTCCTCATTCACGAGGGGTACCGGCTGGAGAACCCCGGCGGCAGCGCCCGGCTCGTTCCCTGCGACCCGGCGTTGGCGCATCCGACGCACTACGGGGCCGCCGAGCTCAAGGTCGTGATGTCTGACCTCATCGCGGACGAGGCCATGGCCGATCTCCTCCAGTGGCGGCTGGACGAGGCCCGGACGTGTTATGCCAACGGTGCCCACGTCGCGGCGATCATCATGCTCGGCTCCCTGTTGGAGGGTGTGCTGCTTCGGACCGTGGTGGAACGCGACCCCTCCCTACTGGGTCGGGACTCCGAGGACAGCGTCAACCTGGACAAGTTGATCAAAGCCTGCCACCGGGCGGGGTGGATCGGGGCGGATGCCGAGAAGTTCAGCCACGAACTGCGCAAGTACCGAAACTTCGTCCACCCCAAGGCGGAGTCCCGCGAGAGCCACCGGCCGGACCGCGACACCCTGAGCATCTGCTGGCAGGTGGTTAACGCCGCCCTGAACGACCTCGATGAGACGCACCCAGGCCGTGCGCGATAGCCGTACCGGAGACCGACCGACACCGAGCAGCGGGAACCGCAACCTACTGAAGGAGAGACCCTGGTGAAGAAGGCAGCTGCCGTACTGAAGGACCTCGCCCAGCCGTGGAACGTGTCGATCCACTCGACCTCCGGCCTGGCCGGGAGCGTCGCGGAGGTGTCCGAGTTGGACGACAAGGGACGGCGCGAGAAGAACCAGGAGCTGCTGCGGCGAAAGCCGGGGCTGGGCGCCGTGCCCGTCCGCGACCGCGGTCAGTCGATCGAGCTCGCCCCGTGGAAGCTGCTGCACACGCTCGGCCGGGCCAACGTCCTGGCGCGGCAGGGAGCGGGCCGGGGGCTGGCCGAACACTGGGCGAGCCTCAAGTACTGCCAGGCGCTGGCTGGCAACCACGGGAGTTTCATGACGCTGTCCGACGAGGGCCGCAATCCGATGCGCCACTACAAGGCCGTCCAGTCGGGGGAGCTGGGGATCGGGTTCGCCCTGGCCGTCGCCCAGGAAGTCCTCAGGCGGCGGTACCCGGACCACTCGGTCTCCGTCATCGATGCTGAGATCGCTCTCCGGGCGGGGTGGACGTTGACCGGCAAGGAGGACTCGTCCCATCGGGCAGCCAAGCGTCCGCATTTCTTCCTGGAGGTATGGAAGCCCGGCGAGCCCTCCAAGGTCGTGCTCGTTGCCTGCAAGGGCCGGCACGGCAAGGCGGCGCAGGTGCACGCCCAGTTGTCCACTGCGGCAGCGCACGTCGAGGCGGTGCACATCGGAAAGCCGGACGAGACGCCGGCCATGGTGTTCGGCACGGAGATCCCGGGCAAGGACCCCATCACCCTCCACCTGCTGGAGACCCCGGGGGACGGGGTGTTGCACCTCCCCGCCGGAGCCCGTGAGGTCAACCTGGACAGCCCGCCGGAGGACCATGCCGTCGTACCGGGAATCGACCTTGCGTGGGGGACCGGTGAAAAGCCCCGAGTGGTGTCCGGCTATCACGTGCGGCCAGAGGACTACACATGGTTCCGCCGCGTCCTCGCGCACGTGGACGCGGCGGGTCTGATGGCCTTCACGGGAGGGGGCGAGCCCACTGCGCGCTATCTGTCGCAGCGCCAGGGGAAGCGCCACTTCGAGCAGTACACGCATGCGGGGACGGGCATCGTTCAGGACATCGCGTACTCCGTGCACGGCATCGACTTCGTGGGCACCGACCACGTCTTCCGGCTGAACGGCACACGGGTGGAGGCATTCTCCGGGATCGCGAGGGACCTCTTCAAGGACCTCGCAGCCGGCCGGGTCGAGCAGTACCGGTACAAGGCCCATGCGCTGCGCTCGGAATGGCCCGAGGAGGCGTGGGACACCAAGTGGGGCGGGCCTGTCTCACTGAGCCAGGACGGTTCGGTCATGGCCATCAGGGTCCTGCGCTGACCGTCGGCCGGTAAGGCGCGACCCGGGCGGCCGCGGTGAAGGGGATTCGCCTTCACCGCGGCCGCTGGGCGGCCGGGGGTGTGGTCGGGAATCCGGGGCGGTCGGCGGTGCCTGGATGGAATCATGTGGACGCCCGGAGAGGGTGCCGCAGGGTCGAGTCGGGACAGGAGCCGTAGGTGGGAGAGAGGCAGCGCGCCGTCCGGAAGCCCAAGGTCGTGCTGGCGGACGGGGAGCGGCTCCATGCGGTCGCCCGCGCGGTCGTCGACGATCACCAGGGTGCTGTCGAGCACGTGCGCCAGGCCGCGGCCGGTCTGCGGGGCCAGCTGGTCCGCGACGAACTGGACGGCATTCCGGTGGCCCGGCTGAAGGACGTCACCGAGGGGCGTCTGCGCGTCGGCGCGTTGGAGGCCGCTGGAATCAGGACCGTGCGGCAGGTGGTGGACGCCACGCCCTACACGCTCCAACTGCTGCCCGGAATCGGAGCCCAGAGCGCTCTCCAGGCCATCGCCGCCGCCGGGCAGATCGCCCGGGCAGCGGAGCAGGCCGTGGCGATCCGGCTGGACGTCGACCACCAGGACACGGCCGGCACCGCGCTGGTCGTCGCACTCCAACGGCTGGTCGCCGCCGGGCCCGATGCGAGACGGGCCAGGGAGCTGGCGGAGCGTGTCGCCGGCGAGGCCTCCGCCCTGATCGCCGCCGCCCAGCCGGCCCGGGGCGTTGTGAGAGGCCTGTTCGCCGGGCGGCAGCGCCGGCAGGAGGCGTTCGCCGCGGTCGACCGGTTGGACGCCCTGCTCGCGGAGACGGAGAGCCGAGGAACGTCCATGCTCTTCGCCCAGGCCTCGGTGGACCTCCTCCGCCCACCGGCCACGGACATCGAGGCCTGGGCGGAGTTCGAAGTCCGCTCGGCCGAGTTCTACGGCGTCCTGGGCGAGTTCGCCGGATCCGGCTCCGACGGGCTCACCGCCTCCGAGGGCTTCCTCCCGGAGAGCCTGTCGGACCGGGTCCGGGCCGAGCCGCTGGACGACACCCGGTGCACGGTCCCGCTCCGTGGTTACCAGGCGTTCGGAGCCCGCTTCGCCCTCGCCCAGAAGCGGGTGATCATCGGCGATGAGATGGGCCTCGGGAAGACGATCCAGGCGATTGCCGCACTCGCGCATCTGCGGGCGCACGGGAGCGCACACTTCCTCGTCGTCTGCCCGGCGAGCGTCCTCATCAACTGGATCAGGGAGATCGAGTCGCGCAGCACGTTGAGGGCGTTCCGATTCCACGGCCAGGAGCGGGAAGCCGCGCGCACCGAATGGCTCCGCAGCGGAGGTGTCGCCGTCGTGACCTTCGACGGACTGCGTCGCCTGGAGGTCCCGGAGGACGTCACGGTCGGCATGGTCGTGGTGGACGAGGCCCACTACGTCAAGAACCACAGCACGAAGCGCTCGCAGGCGGTGGCAGAGTGGACCGCCCGCGTCGACCGTGTCCTGTTCCTCACCGGCACCCCGATGGAGAACCGGGTGGAGGAGTTCCGGAACCTGGTCCGCTATCTGCAGCCTGATCTTCTGCCCGGAATCCACAGCAGTTCGGCCGCCGCAGGGCCGACGTCGTTTCGCAAGGCAGTGGCACCGGCCTACCTGCGCCGCAACCAGCGGGACGTCCTGACGGAGCTCCCCGACGTCGTTCATGTCGACGAATGGGAGGAACTGTCGGCGTCCGATCTCGTCGCCTACCGCTCGGCGGTCGCCGAGGGGAACTTCATGGCCATGCGCCGTGCCGCGTACGCGGACCCGGAAGGGTCGGCGAAGCTGCTGCGGCTGATGGAGGTCGTCGACGAGGCTGCGGAGAACGGGTTGAAGGTCGTTGTCTTCTCGTTCTTCCGAGATGTCCTGTGGGTCGTCCAGGACGCCCTGGGGCAGCGTGCTTTCGGCCCGATCGACGGAGGCCTGGACGCTGTCCGACGGCAGGACGTCGTGGACGAGTT
>NZ_LJJF01000001.1:6807500-7349619 GCF_001625365.1 Streptomyces sp. MJM8645
AGTAAACGGCGGTGGTAACTATAACCATCCTAAGGTAGCGAAATTCCTTGTCGGGTAAGTTCCGACCTGCACGAATGGCGTAACGACTTCTCGACTGTCTCAACCATAGGCCCGGTGAAATTGCATTACGAGTAAAGATGCTCGTTTCGCGCAGCAGGACGGAAAGACCCCGGGACCTTTACTATAGCTTGATATTGGTGTTCGGTTCGGCTTGTGTAGGATAGGTGGGAGACTTTGAAGCAGCAACGCCAGTTGTTGTGGAGTCGTCGTTGAAATACCACTCTGGTCGTGCTGGATGTCTAACCTGGGTCCGTGATCCGGATCAGGGACAGTGTCTGGTGGGTAGTTTAACTGGGGCGGTTGCCTCCTAAAGAGTAACGGAGGCGCCCAAAGGTTCCCTCAGCCTGGTTGGCAATCAGGTGTTGAGTGTAAGTGCACAAGGGAGCTTGACTGTGAGACTGACGGGTCGAGCAGGTACGAAAGTAGGGACTAGTGATCCGGCGGTGGCTTGTGGAAGCGCCGTCGCTCAACGGATAAAAGGTACCCCGGGGATAACAGGCTGATCTTCCCCAAGAGTCCATATCGACGGGATGGTTTGGCACCTCGATGTCGGCTCGTCGCATCCTGGGGCTGGAGTAGGTCCCAAGGGTTGGGCTGTTCGCCCATTAAAGCGGTACGCGAGCTGGGTTTAGAACGTCGTGAGACAGTTCGGTCCCTATCCGCTGTGCGCGTAGGAGTGTTGAGAAGGGCTGTCCCTAGTACGAGAGGACCGGGACGGACGAACCTCTGGTGTGCCAGTTGTCCTGCCAAGGGCATGGCTGGTTGGCTACGTTCGGGAGGGATAACCGCTGAAAGCATCTAAGCGGGAAGCCTGCTTCGAGATGAGCACTCCCACCTCCTTGAGAGGGTAAGGCTCCCAGTAGACGACTGGGTTGATAGGCCGGATATGGAAGCCCTGTGAGGGGTGGAGTTGACCGGTACTAATAGGCCGAGGGCTTGTCCTCAGTTGCTCGCGTCCACTGTGTTGTTCTGAAACAACGACCCCAACCCGTTTGGCTACGGGGTTGGTGCGGTTGACAGTTTCATAGTGTTTCGGTGGTCATAGCGTGAGGGAAACGCCCGGTTACATTCCGAACCCGGAAGCTAAGCCTTACAGCGCCGATGGTACTGCAGGGGGGACCCTGTGGGAGAGTAGGACGCCGCCGAACAATCATTCACAGAGAACCCCCATCCGGGAAACCGGATGGGGGTTCTCTGCATTTCCGGGGCTTTGGGACTTCAAGGCCTCAGATCGGATCGAGTCGGAAGATCGAAGGCGCCCCCTCGCCGTTTACCGGGTGGGCGGGGTGACGATGGGGAACTTCGGGTCGGGGAGGGTCAGGGTGTCGAAGACGGCGTCGGCCGCCTGTTGGGCGTTCGCGCCCGCGAGGGTGATGCGCTGGTCCTGGACGGCCTGGTCGAAGTTGTGCCGGAAGCCGGGGGTCTGGGCGAGGTCGTCGAGGGTTTGGCGGCTGAGGGTGATGGTGGCGTCCGGCACGTCGACGAGGCGGTCGCCGCCGGCCACGTAGACCAGGACGCCGTTGCGCAGGGTGGTGGTGCAGGTGTCGCCGGTGTCGGTGAACACCCAGTTCAGGGTGATCGGGAGGCGGTTCCGCTCGGCGGCCGTCGGTCCGTCCACGCTGCGGGCGAGGGCGGAGAAGAACTGGTCCAGGGTGGTGCTGCGGATCAGGTCGGCGGAGGTCTGGCTGGTGATCAGCGGCTGCGGGCCGAGCACGACCTCCTGGGCGCCGGTCAGGTAGGCGTTGCGCCAGGTCCCGTTGGCGCTGCCGTAGCCGAGCTGGGTGAAGACCTTGGCCTGGAGCTGCTTGGCCCGGGCGACCTGCGGCTCGGCGAGCGGGCTGCCCGACTCGGCGGCGGCGCCGAAGATGACGTGGTCGAGGAGTTCGGCGGCCCAGCGGAAGCCGTCCGGGGTGTCGGTGTCGTAGGCCCGCTGGGCCGCACCGACGACGGCCTCGGCGCCGCCCATCGCCTCGACGTACGCTGCGCCGGCCTTGACGGGCGGGAGCTGCCACAGGTGGGCCGGGTTGCCGTCGTACCAGCCCATGTACCGCTGGTAGACCGCCTTGAGGTTGTGGCTCATCGAGCCGTAGTAGCCCTGGTTGTACCAGTGGTCGTCCAGGCCCGGCGGGAGGGTCTCCAGCTCCTCGGCGATCTCGATGCCGGTGCGGCCGGCGTTGATCAGCCGCAGCGACTGGTCGTTGAGGTAGCCGTACATGTCGCGCTGGGTGTTGAGGAATTCGAGGATGCGGGCGTTGCCGGGCGCGCTGCCCTCGCCCGCCTCGCTCCACATCGGCCAGTGGTGCGAGGCGAACAGGACGTCGGTCTCCTTGCCGAAGGTCTGGATCGCCTCGGTCAGGTACTTCGACCACGCGTGCGCGTCCCGCACCTGCGCGCCCCGCAGGCTGAGGATGTTGTGCATGGTGTGGGTGGCGTTCTCCGCGATGCACAGGGTCCGGGCGTCCGGGAAGTAGATGTTCATCTCCGCCGGGGCCTCGGTGCCCGGCGTGAGCTGGAACACCATCTGCACGCCGGCCAGGTTGAACTGGTACAGCCCCGGCCGCCAGGGGATGACGTACGTGCTGTCGCTCCACTGGTCCTTGGGGACCGGCTGGTGACGGGGCCCGCCGATGTAGTCGGTCGGCGGGACGAGCGTCACCTCGCCGGTGGAGATGGTCGTGCCCAGGCCCGAACCGACCTGCCCCGTCGGGCTCTTGTCCAGCTGCGCCGCGTACATGTACTGCGCGCGCCGCGCCATCGCGGGGCCCGCGTAGACGTTCTCGCTGATCGCGTGCTCCAGGAAGCCCTCCGGCGCGACCACGGGGACGCCCGGCTCCAGCGGGTCGCCCTGCTCGGCGAACAGGCCCCGGGAACCGCCGAAGTGGTCGACGTGGCAGTGGGTGTAGACGACGCCCAGGACGGGTCGCTGCTCCCGGGTGAGCTCGGTCCTGTCCCGGAACAGCCGGAGCGCGGCCTGCGCGGTCTCGTAGCAGGCCAGCGGGTCGATGATGACCAGGCCCGCGTCGCTCTCGATGATCGTCATGTTCGACAGGTCGTAGCCGCGTACCTGGTAGATCCGGTACGCGGGACAGCTCGTGACGTGGAACAGCCCGGCGATGGCGGTGAGTTCGCCCTGCCGGTGCAGGCTGCCGTTGACCGTGGGCATCTCGGTGCGCAGGTCCGGCTGGAGGAACTCGTACGCGGTGAAGTCCCAGACCACCTCCGACGGGTTCTTGCGGGACATGATGACGGGCACGTCCGGCGGGGCGATCATGAACCGGCTGGCGTCGGCGAAGTCCCGGCCGTCCTTCTCGTCGGCGATCCTGGCCGCCTCGGCGGCCTTCCGGTTCGCTTCGGCGGTGGCGGGCGTGGGCTCGATGGGCTCGGTGTACGAGGACGTTCCGGACATGGCGAAGCCACCTCCATGGGTAGGTGAGCGAACCGCCGCACCGCGGCAGGGCAGTCACGCTATGTGTGTATACGACTACAGACAAGGGGGTGATCTAGCCATCGCCCTGACCTGAACCTGTCGGCAAAATGTTCGATGGGCGTGCTGCCCTCGGGCTCCCACGCCCCCTGACGTGCACTGTCGTGCCCGCCGTTCGAACCCGGGAGGGGGTGCCGGCCGTGATACCGGCCGAGGCCGGTCGGCGGTCGGCGGCCGGCACGAGGACGGATGGAGGAGGACAGCGATGGCCTGGTACCAGGGGCGGAGCCGGATCACGGTGACGGCGGTGGAGGGGCAGTGGCCGCAGCGGGCGGTGGTGACGGTGCGCGGTGGCCGTCCGGTCGAGATTCCCGGGACGGTCGGGGCGAGCCACCTGGTGGACGCCGAGCGCTGGGAGCTCGACCTGGAGCACCGGCGCGAGGGCGAGTGGTGCCCCAACATCCGCGCGGTGCAGGGGCGCTGGCAGGAGGTCCGGGGTGTGCTGACGCAGCTGGTGCACAGCCGCAACCGGGACGGGGGCGGTGACCGCAGCGACCGGAACCTGGTGCTGCGGATCGAGCGCGTCGAACCGGGCGACGGCGCGCCCGTGGGCGTGGCCGCGCAGGGCCGCGCCACCGCGCCGCGCACCTCGGCGGGCCAGTCGGCGGCGTCCGGGGCGTCGGCCCCGCGGACTTCGGCCGCGCCGGTGCGCGGGACGTCGACCACCTCGTCGGCGCCGACCGTGCGGACCAGCGGTTCGGGGACCGGATCGGCCGGCCCGGCCCCGTCCGCTCCGTCGCGTGCGGTGACGTCCACCGGGGGCATGGCGACCAGGCCCTCTACCGGCAGCTCCTGGCGGGGCTGACGGGTGTTCTGAGCCCGGAGCCCGCCCGCGTTCCGGCGCGTGGCGGATCCGCTCGGCCGCCCCGCCCCCGGGGCGGCCGAGCGCGGCAGTCCTTCCACGACCCGGGGGCGGCAGAAGTACATCAGAGCACGCGCGTACCACGGCACAAGCGCATCAGGGCACACGCGCATCAGAGCCCTCATTGATTCATCCGCGACGCACCCGATCGATCCTGTCGCATTCCTGCACAAGCGCCCCAGGCGTCAGGGGAATCACTCGGCTATTCCCCGCGGAAACCCGGCCGGGTGGCCAGGGGGATCGGGGTGTCACAGTTTCGGCCAAAGAATTCACACCCGTCATCAGGCGTTCCGGGCGTGGCCGGGAGTCACACCAGCGATTTTGCGGTTCCGATTCCGGGGAGAGTTGCTTTCCGTTCAATCGCCAGGGGTTGCGAGCGGGTGACCCGCCGTGAAGACTGTTCCGCGTTCGTCGTTCCGAGCGTTCGGGCCGTCAAGGTATTGCCCGGTCCTCGCGACGGTTGTGGCAGGTTCCGCACGGTGGCTGCGGGGAGGGATCGCAGGGGGGATAGGCATGCCGGGCGCAACGATCGCGCAGGTCAGGGCCGTCGGAGCGGCCGACTGGAGCGTTCGGGATTCCTGTCCGGCCCCGCCTGTGGGGTGAGGTCATTCGGCGGTCGGCCGTTCGCCGCTCACCGTTCCCGCTCACCGTTCCCCTGTTCGCCGTTCCGGGGCGGCGTGGAATTCGGGTCGCATTCGCACCGTCCGGTCGGGGAGCGCCGAAGCGGCCGGGAACGGTTCCCCTCGGGCGGGTGCGGCGCCTTGCCGGGAGCGGTCGGGGATTCCCGTTCACACCCAGCCGGCCGTCATCGGCAGGACTTCCGTCGATTCCCGTTGTTCCCGCGAGTCTTGAGTCGAGGAGCGCAGGTGGCAGGAAATTTCACGGTGTGCTCCACAGTAATCCGGAATTCATCCGCGGACGCTTGCCGCGCCCGCATCTGAGAACCAGTCAACGGGAGCGTCCGCCCATGCCGTACCCCAGCTCCGCGCCCGTCCGCGAGCGCGCGCCGTTCCTCTTACGCCGCTTACAGCGCGAACTGCAGCACCGGCTCGACACGCTCGCGCGCACCCACCGGGTGCCCGGCGCCCAGGTGGTGCTGGACACCGGCTCGGAGGTCGTGGCCCTGCACACCGGTGTGGCCGACGCCGCCACCGGTGCGCCCTTCACCGGGGACACCGTGGTGCCGGTGGGGTCGCTCACCAAGCCCTACACGGCCGCCCTGGTGATGCTCCTGGCCGACGACGGCGACCTCGACCTCGACGACCGGGTCGCCGACCACCTGCCCGAGCTCCGCCGGATGCCCGCAGTAACGATTCGCCAACTCCTCAGCCACACCGGCGGACTGCCCACCGGGCCGGACTCCGACGCCGCCGCCCGGACCACCGCGGCGCACTACCTGTCGTCCGTGTGCACGGCCGGGGACGCGCTCTTCCCGCCCGGGACGGACTTCTCCTACTCCAACGCCGGCTACGTCGCCGCCGGGCGCCTGGTGGAGACGGTGACCGGGATGCCCTGGCACGAGGCCGTGGCCGCCCTGCTGCTCGAACCGCTCGGCACCGTGCCCGTGTTCGTCGACGAGAGCGCACCCGCCCGCCCGGTCGCCGCCGGGCACGCGCTCAACGCCGCGACCGGCCGGGCCCGGCCGGTCCGGCAGAACCTGGCCCCGCTGGAGGCCCCGGCCGGAGCCCTGCTGGCGAGCGCCGCGGACCTCGCCGCGCTCGGCGGCGCCCTGGTCGGCCGGGCCAAGGCCCTGCCCCCCGCCGTCGCCGAGGAGATGCGCCGCCCGCAGCCCGGCGCCCGGCCGGGTGCGCTCGCGGACGGCTGGGGCCCGGGGCTCGCCCTCTACCGGCAGGACGGCCGGCTGTGGTGCGGCCACGACGGCAACGCCATGGGGACGTCCTGCCACCTGAGGGCCGACCCGGACAGCGGCGTGGTGGTCGCCTTCGCGGGCAACTCCGGCACCGCCACCGCGCTCTGGCGCGAGCTCGCGGCCGATCTGGCCGAGCTGGCGGGTGTCCGGGTGCCCGCCGCGATCGCGCCCGTGGGCGCGGGCGAGCCCGCCCCCCTGCCCGAGTGCGCGGGCACCTACCGCAACGGTTCGATCCGGTACCGCGTCGAGCCCGCGGGCGACGGATCGTCCACGCTCTCCGTGGACGGCGACCTGCCGCTGCCCCTGCGCTGTTTCGCCGACCTCTCCTACGACCTGCTCGCCCCCGACACCGGCCGCCCCGAGCCGGGCGGGCGCTTCCACCGCGATCCCGCCACGGGCGTGATCGACCGGGTGCAGGTGTCCGGGCGCACGGCGCGTCGCGCCGACCCCGCCTGAGGCGCCCGGCCTCGTCCTGGCCGCCTGCGGCCCTCCCGCCGGCGCCGCTCCACCGGGCTCACCCCCGGCTCGTTCCGTTCCCCCGGCCCGGTTCCCCCCGGGCCCGAGGGCCGGCCCCCGCCTGCCCCGGCGCCCGCATCGCCTCCTCCCCGTCCGGAAGGACCTTCCGCCATGACCGACCGGCCTGCCCAGCCCGTGCGTTCGTCCGCTCCGCCGCAGGCCGGCGACACCCCTGGCGCCCCGGGGACCGGTGCCGCCCCGGGGAGCGATGCCGCCCCGCCGCCGGCGCACCGGACGCTCGACGCGCTGTTCGCCGCCCAGGTGGACCGCGCGCCGCACGCGCCTGCGGTGACCGACGGCCGGCGCAGCTGGACGTACCGGGAACTGGCCGACCGGGTCGAGCGCCTGGCCCGCGACCTCGCACGGCGCGGCGCAGGGACGGACCGGACGGTGGCGCTGGTCCTGCCGCGCTCCATGGAACTGGTCGCGGCGGAGCTGGCGGTCGCCCGGACGGGCGCCGCCTTCCTGCCCGTGGATCCGGCCTACCCCGCCGGGAGACGGGCGCTGATGCTCGCCGACGCCGCCCCCGCCGTCGTCCTGGACGATCCGGCCCGGGTCCGCGCGCTGCTGGAGACGGACCCGGCCGGCGCCGCAGACACGCCCGACACCGGCCTGGCGGGCCCGACCGGTACCGCGCTGCCGGGCCCGAGCGGGACCGACCACGCGGCGTACGTGATCTACACCTCGGGCTCCACCGGGACGCCCAAGGGGGTGGTCGTCACCCACCGGGGCATCGGCGGCTTCGCGGAGGCGGCCCGCGCGCACTACGCGGTGCGCCCCGGCGACCGGGTGCTGCAGTTCTCCTCGCCCAGCTTCGACGCCTCCGTCCTCGAACTGTTCATCTCCGTCCTGGCCGGCGCCACGCTGGTGATCCCCCCGCACGGCCCCTGGCTGGGCGAGGAACTCGCCGCCGTGCTCGACGAGCACCGCATCACCCACGCCCTCATCCCGCCGGCCGCCCTGGCCACCGTGCCCGGCGGCACGGGCCGCCACCTGCGCAGCCTGATCGTCGGAGCAGAGGCCTGCCCCGCCGACCTGGTCGACCGCTGGGCGCCCGGCCGGCGCATGATCAACTCCTACGGCCCGACCGAGGCGACCATCGTCGCCACCTGGACCGGCCCGCTGACCGCCGGCAGCGGCGCACCCCCCATCGGCGGCGCGCTGCCGCACACCCGGGCGTACGTGCTCGACGCGGCCATGCGGCCCCAACCACCTGGTGTAGACGGCGAGTTGTACGTCGGCGGCGAGGGCGTGGCGCGCGGCTACCTGGGCCGCCCCGGCCTGACCGCCGGGCGCTTCGTCGCCGACCCCTTCGGCCCGCCCGGCGCCCGGCTCTACCGCACCGGCGACCAGGCCCGGTGGACGGCCGACGGGGAGCTGGAGTTCCTCGGCAGGCTCGACCGGCAGGTGAAGATCCGCGGCTTCCGGATCGAACCGGGGGAGATCGAGGCCGCCCTGCGGGCGCACCCCGCCGTCGACCAGGCCGTCGTCGTGGTCCGGGAGGACGAACCGGGCCGCGAACGCCTGGTCGGCTACGCCACGCCCGCCGAACCGGAGCACGCCCCGGATCCGGCGGAGCTGCGCGCGGCACTGGCCGCCACCCTGCCAGCCCACCTGGTGCCGTCCGCCGTCGTCGTCCTGGCCGCGCTGCCGCTCACCCCGCAGCACAAGATCGACCAGCAGGCGCTGCCCGCGCCCGCCCGCCCCGGGGCGGCCGGACCCGTCGCCCCGCGCACCGGGCGCGAACGCGCCCTGGCCGCCATCTGGGCCGAAGTCCTCGGCCTCGACGCGGTGGGCGCGACGGACGACTTCTTCGACCTGGGCGGCGACTCGATCCTCGCCGCCCGGACCCTGGCCCGGGTCGCCGAGCGGCTGGGCGTCCGCCTCACGCTCCGGGACGTCTTCACCGCGCGGACGGTCGCCGCCCTGGCCCCGCTGGTGGACGAGCGGCACACCACCGCGCCGCCGGACCCGATCCCGCCCGCCCCGCGCGAGGAGCCGCTGCCGCTGTCCAGCGCCCAGCGCCGCCTGTGGTTCCTCGACGACCTCACCGTCGGGGGGACGGAGTACAACACCGGCGTCGCCCTGCGGCTGCACGGAACGACGGACCCGGAGGCCCTGCGCCGGGCCCTGGGCCGACTCGCCGCCCGCCACGACTCGCTGCGCACCACCTTCGCCACCGTCGACGGGCAGCTCGTGCAACGCGTCGCGGCGGCGGGCACCCTGCCGCTGCGCACCGCGGACGTCGGCGACCGGCCGGCCGGGGAGCGCGCCGAAGCGGCCGAACGGCTGCTGACCGAGGAGCTGAACCGGCCCTACGACCTGACGGACGGCCCGCTCGCCCGGGCGCTGCTCGTCCGGCTCGCCGCCGACGAGCACCTGCTGCTGCTGGCGCAGCACCACATCATCACCGACGGCTGGTCGGTGGGCGTCCTCACCCGCGAACTGGCCGCGCTCTACCGGGCGGAGGCCTCCGGAGAACCGGACGCGCTCGCCGCCCCCGCCCTCCAGTACCCCGACTTCGCGCGCTGGGAGCAGCGCCGGCGGACCGAGGGCGCCGGGGCGGAGGACGCGCCGGACCTCGCCTACTGGAGGCGGAACCTGGCGGAGCTGCAACCCCTGCAACTGCCCACCGACCGGCCCCGGCCCGCCCAGCGCACGACGAACGGCGCGGCGCACCGCCACCGCCTCCCGGCCGAACTGGTGGCCCGGCTGCGGCACCTCGCCGCGGGCCGCGGCACGACGCTGTTCACCCTGTTCGCGGGGGCGTCCGCGCTGCTGTTCTCGCGCTACTCCGGCCAGCGGGACGTGGCGTTCGGCACCGTCACCACCGGGCGCGACCGGCGGGAGCTGGAGGAGGTGACCGGCTTCTTCGTCAACACCGTGGTGCTGCGCGGCGACGTGGACGAGCGGGCCACCGTCGACCGGTTCGTGGAGAGCGTGCGCACCACCCTGCTGGACGCCTTCGCCCACGCCGCGGTGCCCTTCGACCGGGTGGTCGAGGAACTGGCCCCGCCCCGGGACCCGAGCCGCACCCCGCTGGTCCAGGTCATGGTCGTCCAGCAGAGCCCCACCACCCCGCCGCCCGCCGGAGGCCTGCGCTTCGAGGACCACCCGCTGCCCCGCCCGGCCGCCCGGTTCGACCTGGTGCTGGAGTTCACCCCGGAGGACACCGACGGCTGCGCGCTGACGGTGGAGTACAACACGGACCTGTTCGACGCCCGGACCGTGGCCCGGATGGCGCGCCACCTGCACCGCCTGCTGGCGGGCATGGCGGACGGCCCGCAGCGCATCCTCGCCGAACTGCCCATGCTCTCCGAGGAGGAGCAGCGCACGCTGCTCGACTCCTGGAACCCGCCCGCGCACGGCGCCCGCGACCTCCCGGACACCGTGCTGCCCGTGCTGCCCGTGCTGCCCGCGCTGTTCGAGGCGCAGGCGGCCCGCACGCCCGGGCGGACCGCCGTCGGCTGCGGCCCGGTGCGGCGGGACTACGCGGAGGTCAACCGGCGGGCCAACCGCCTCGCCCGGCTGCTGGTCGCCCGGGGCGCGGGCCCCGAGCGGCTGGTCGCGCTGTGCCTGCCGCGCTCCGCCGACCTGCCGTCGGTGCTGTGGGCGGTGCTCAAGTCGGGTGCGGCGTACCTGCCGGTGGACCCGGGCTACCCGGCCGAGCGGATCCGCTTCATGCTGGCGGACGCCGGGCCCACGCTGGTCCTCGCCACCCGGGAGACGGCGGCCGCGCTGCCCGAGGGGTGGCCCGTCCTGCTGCTGGAGGACGGCGCCGGCCTGGTCGCCGACGCCGACCCGGAGGACGCTGATTCGGCGGACGCCGATCTCACGGACGCCGACCGCCTCCGGCCGCTGCTGCCGGAGCACCCCGCCTACGTCATCTACACCTCGGGGTCGACCGGCCGCCCCAAGGGCGTCGTGATCACCCACCGCAGCGTCGTCGCCCTCGCCCGCTGGGCGGCCGAGCGGTTCGGGCCCGGCGGGCTGGACCACGTGCTCGCCGCCACCTCGCTCAACTTCGACGTGTCGGTCTTCGAACTGCTCTGCCCGCTGCTGGCGGGCGGCAGCGTCGAGGTGGTCGCCGACCTCGCCGCCCTCGCCGAGGAGCCGGCCCCGCGCCGCGTCGGCCTGGTCAGCGGCGTGCCCTCGGTGATCTCCCGACTGCTCGCCGGGGGCGCCGCCCCGGTCGACGCGGGCACCGTCGTGCTGGCCGGCGAGGCCCTCTCCGCCCAGGCGGTGGGCGACCTGCGGCGCGCCCTGCCCGGCAGCGCGATCGCCAACATCTACGGCCCCACCGAGGCCACCGTCTACGCCACCGCCTGGTTCGCCGGTGACCGGCTGCCGGAGCAGGCACCGCCGATCGGCAGGCCGCTCGCGCTGACCAGGACGTACGTCCTGGACCCCGGGCTGCGCCCGCAACCGCCGGGCGTGGTCGGCGAGTTGTACCTCGGGGGCGGCGGCTTGGCGCGCGGCTACCTGGGCCGCCCCGGGCTCACCGCCGCCCGGTTCGTCGCCGACCCGTACGGCGTGCCGGGGGAGCGGATGTACCGCACCGGAGACCGGGTGCGGTGGAACGCCGACGGGGAGCTGGAGTACCTCGGCCGGATCGACCAGCAGGTCAAGGTGCGCGGCTTCCGGATCGAACTGGGCGAGGTGGAGGAGGCGCTGCGGCGCTGCGAGGGCGTGGCGGAGGCGGCCGCCACCGTCGCCGACGGCGAGGGCAACCGGCGCCTGGTCGGCTACGTGGTCCCCGTCCCGGGCGGCCGGGTGGAGCCCGAGGCCGTACGCCGGGCGCTCGGCCTGGCCCTGCCCGACTACCTGGTGCCCTCGGTCGTCGTACCGCTGCCCGCGCTGCCGCTCAACCCCAATGGCAAGCTCGACCGGAGCCGGCTGCCCGACCCGGGGCCGGCCGTGCCCGCCGTACGCCACGTCGCCCCCCGCACCCCCGCCGAACAGGCGCTCGCCACCATCTGGGCGGAGGTGCTGCGGCTGGAACGGGTCGGCGCGGACGACAACTTCTTCGACCTCGGCGGCGACTCCATCCTCGGCATCCAGGTGGTGGCCCGCTCCCGGCAGGTGGGGCTGGCGGTGACCTCCGGGGACCTCTACCGGCACCAGACGGTCGCCGCGCTGGCCCGGTGCGCGGACGACGCCGAACGGCCGGCCGTGACCGCCCGGGTGGCCGCCACCGGGGCGGGCGTCCTGACCCCGATCCAGCGCTGGTGGCTCGACCGGGCCGCCGGGCGCGCCGGGCACTTCAACCAGGCGCTCTCCCTCCTGCTGGGCGCCGACGTGGACCGGGCGGCGCTGGAGGACGCCCTGAACGACGTGGTCGCCCACCACGACGCGCTGCGCTCGGCCTTCACGGCCGAGGTCGGAGAGCCCGACGCCAGCGAGCCCGATGTCGGCGAGCCCGATGTCGGCGAGCCCCGCACCGCAGAGCCCCGCACCGCAGAGCCCCGCGACGGCGAGCCCGGTACCGGCCCCGGCGTGCGCTGGCGGATCGACGACCGGGCGCCCCGGATCCGCCTGGGCCGGCACACCGGCCCGGACGGCGACACCCCGCACTTCGGCCCCTTCGACCTGGGCGGCGGCGACGGCCCGCTGCTGCGCGCCGTGCTGCACGAGCGCGGTGCGGGGCTGCCGCCGGTCCTGCACCTGGCCGTCCACCACCTGGTGGTCGACGGGGTCTCCTGGCGGGTGCTGGCGGAGGACCTCGACGCGGCCTACCGCGCCCGCCGCGACGGCCGGGACGGGGCGGCGGCCCTGCCGGCGAAGTCCTCGCCGCTGCGGCAGTGGGGGCAGCGGCTCGGCGCGTACGCGGCGGCCGGCGGCTTCGAGGACGAGACGGAGTACTGGGCGCGGGCCGTCCCCGGGCAGGACGGTGACGCCCCGGTGGACCCGTTCCCGGCCGACCTCGCGGGGGCCGACACCCACGCCTCGGCCCGCTCCGTCACCGTGCGCCTCGACGCCGCCGACACTGCCGCCCTCCTGCGCACCCTGCCCGACACCTACCGCACCCAGGCCAACGACGTGCTGCTGAGCGCCCTCGGCCGGGTCCTGTGCGGGGCGAGCGGGCTGGAGCGGGTCGTGGTGGACGTCGAGGGGCACGGGCGCGAGGAGCTGTTCGCCGACCTCGACCTGAGCCGCACGGTCGGCTGGTTCACCACCCGGCACCCCGTCGCGCTGGCCGTGCCCGCCGGGGCCGACTGGGACGGCGTCCTCAAGCGGGTCAAGGAGCAGCTGCGCGCCGTCCCCCGACGGGGTCTCGGTTTCGACGCCCTGCGCCACCTGGGGCGCCCCGGCACGGCCCCCGACGCCCCGGCCGCGCGGATCAGCTTCAACTACCTCGGCCGGATGTCCTTCCCGCAGGACGCGGCCGGGCTCTACCGCGGCACCTTCCGGCCCCTGGAACTGGACGCCGACCCGCACGTCGAACGCCCGCACGCCCTGGAGGTGGTCGGCCGGCTCGATGGCGACGCGCTGGAGTTCAGCTGGTTCTACTCCGGCGCCGTGCACCGGCGCGACACCGTCGAGGCCCTGGCCCGGCGCTTCGCCGCCGAGCTGGCCGACCTCGCGCGGTACGCGGCCCGCCCGGGCGCCGCCGGGCGCACCCCGTCCGACTTCCCGCTGGCCCGGCTCGACCAGGCGGCCGTGGACCTGATCACCGGCGACGACCCGGGCGCGGTGGAGGACGTCCTCCCGCTGACGCCGACCCAGTCCGGGATGCTCTTCCACGGCCTCGCCGAGGAGGACAGCGGTGCCTACTTCCAGCAGCTGGACTTCGTCCTGGACGGCGTGCCCGACCCGGGGCGGCTCGCCGCCGCCTGGCAGTGGGTCACCGACCGCACCCCGGTGCTGCGCGCCCACGTCCGCTGGCAGGAGGTGCCCGAGCCGCTGCTGGTGGTGCGGCGGCGGGCGGCCGTGCCGGTCACCCACCTGGACTGGCGCGAGCTGCCCGAGCCCGAGCGCGGGGGCCGGCTGGCCGAGCTCCTGGACCGCGACCGGGCCCGCGGCCTGGACCTGGCCCGGGCCCCGCTCCAGCGCCTGCTGCTCATCCGCCTCTCCGACACCCGGGTGCGCGTGCTGTGGTCCTTCCACCACCTCGTCCTGGACGGCTGGAGCCTCTTCCAGGTGCTGTCCGACGTGTTCGCCGTGCACGCCGCGCTGACCCGCTCCGGGCCGGAGACGGGAGAAGTCCCGTCCGGCACCCTGCCATCCGGCACCGTCCCGTCCGGCACCCTGCCCTCCGGCACCGAGTCCTTCGGCACCGTCCCGTACGGCACGGTGCCGGAGCGCCGGCCCTACCGCGACTTCGTGGCCTGGCTGTGCGAGCGCGACCCGGCGGAGGCCGAGCGGCACTGGCGCGGGCGCCTGGCCGGGCTGGCCGAGCCGACGCCGCTGCCGTACGACCGCGAGCCGCGCCAGAGCCACCGCGCGGAATCCACCCGGGCCGTGCCGTTCACCCTGCCCGCCGCCGGGACCCGGGCGCTGGAAGGCCTCGCGCGCGGCTCCGGCCTGACCCTGAACACCCTGGTCCAGGGCGCCTGGGCGATCCTGCTGGGCCGTCAGGCGAACCGGGACGAGGTGGTGTTCGGCACCACCTCGTCCGGGCGGCCGCCCGAGCTGCCCGGCGTCGAGACGATGACCGGCCTGTTCATCACCACCCTGCCCACCCGGACGGCCGTGCCCGCCGACGGCACCCTGCTCGACTGGCTCCGCACGCTGCAACGGGAGCAGGGCGAGGACCGGCGCCACGGCTTCGTCCCGCTCACCCGCCTGCGGGCCGCCACCGTCCTCCCCGAGCAGACCGCCCTGTTCGACAGCATCGTCGTCTTCGAGAACTACCCGGTCGAGGACGACGCGGCCGCCGCGCACGGCCTGCGCCTGCGCGACCTGGACGGCATCGAGACCACCAACTACCCGCTCGCCCTGCTGGCCTATCCGGGGCCGGAGCTGGCCCTGCGGCTGTGCTACGACCCGCGGCTGTTCGACGAGGCCACCGTCCGGCGGATGGCCGGGCAGCTCACGGCCGTCCTGACGGGACTGCCCGGGAGCGCCGGGGGCCCGCCCGCGCGCGTGCCGCTGCTGACCGCCGGGGAGCGCCGACGGATCCTCGTCGACTGGAACGCCACCGCCGTCGGACGGGCCGAGCGCGACATCGCGGACCTGTTCGCCGAGCAGGTGCGCCGCCGCCCCGACGCCGTCGCCGTGGAGGCGGGCCACGAGCGCCTCGGCTACCGCGACCTCGACGCCCGCGCCGCCGCCCTGGCCGGCCGGCTGGCCGCGCTCGGCGTCGGCGCCGAACGCCCGGTCGGCGTGCTCATGGACCGCTCCGTCGACCTGGTCGTCGCCCAGCTGGCGCTGGTCCGGACCGGCGGGGTCTACGTGCCGCTGGACGGCAGGGCGCCGCGCGAGCGGCTGCACCTGATGCTGGCCGAGGCCGGCGCGGACCTGCTGCTCACCGACGCGCACGGGGACCGGATGGCCCGCGAACTGCGGCCGGACGGGCAAGTGCTTCGCGTCGACGGGCAGACCTTCGCGGCCCGGCCGGCCCCGGCCCCGGCCCCGGCCCCGGCGCTCCACCCCGACAACGTCCAGTACCTGATGTTCACCTCGGGCTCCACCGGCACCCCCAAGGGCGTCGCGGTGCGCCGGCGCGACGTCGCCGCGCTCGCCCTGGACCGCGCCTTCACCGGCCACGACCGGGTGCTCGTGCACTCCCCGCACGCCTTCGACGCCGCCACCTACGAGCTGTGGGTGCCGCTGCTGCGCGGCGGCACCGCCGTGCTGGCCCCGCCGGAGGACCTGGACGCCGCCGCCGTCCGCCGCGCCGTCACCGAGCAGGGCGTGCAGTGCCTGTGGCTGACCGCCGGCCTGTTCCGGCTCCTCGCCCAGGAGGACCCGGGCTGCCTGCGCGGCGCCCGGGAGGTGTGGACCGGCGGCGAGGCGGTGCCCGGCGCGGTCGTGCGCCGCGTCCTGGAGGCCTGCCCCGACCTCACCGTGGTCGACGGCTACGGCCCGACCGAGACCACCACCTTCGCCACCCGTCGGGCCTTCCGCCCCGGTGACCGGCTGCCCGCCGTGCTGCCGATCGGACGCCCGCTGGACGACACCCGGGTGTACGTGCTGGACGGCGCCCTCCAGCCGCAACCGCCCGGCATCACCGGCGAGTTGTACATCGCCGGCGCCGGCGTCGCGCGCGGCTACGCGGGCCGGCCCGGCGAGACCGCCGCCCGCTACCTCGCCGATCCCTTCGGGCCGCCCGGCGGCCGGATGTACCGCACCGGCGACACCGCCCGGTGGAGCGAGGACGGCGAACTGCACTTCGTGGGCCGCGCGGACGACCAGATCAAGATCCGCGGCTTCCGCATCGAACCCGCCGAGATCGAGGCGCGGCTCACCGCCCACCCGGCCGTCGCCGAGGCCGTCGTCTCGCTCCACGAGGACGCGGGGCGCAAGCGGCTGGCCGCCCACCTGGTGCCGGCCGGCGGCGCCGAGCCGCCCTCCGCCGCGGCGCTGCGCGCCCACCTGGCCGCCGACCTGCCCGACTACATGCTGCCCGCAGCCTTCGTCACGGTCTCCGAACTGCCGCTGACCGCCAACGGCAAGGTGGACCGCCGGCGGCTGCCCGCCCCCGACTGGTCGGCGGCGGGCGACCGCGCCCACCGCGCCCCGACCACCGACACCGAGCGCGTCCTCACCGCGATCTGGGCGGAACTGCTGGGCGTGGAGCGGGTCGGGGTCGACGACGACTTCTTCCTGCTCGGCGGCGACTCGATCCTGAGCATCCAGGTCGTCTCCCGCGCCCGCGCCGCCGGTCTCGCGCTGTCCCCCCGCGACCTGTTCCGGCACCCCACCGTCGCCGCGCTGGCCGCCGTCGCCGGCACCGCCGCCACCGTCGCCGGGACCGAACCGGTCAGCGGCGAGGTGGGCCTGACGCCCATCCAGCACTGGTTCCTCGACCCGCACCCGCCGTACGCCGCGTCCTTCGACCAGTCCGTCGTGGTGGAGGCGCCGGCCGAGGTCGACCCGCAGGCCCTGCGCCGCGCCCTGACCGCCCTGTGGGCCCACCACGACGCCCTGCGCTCCCGCTTCACCACCGGGGCGGACGGCGCCTGGCAGCAGCACTGCGCCCCCGCGGACGCCGCCGCGCCCGAGCTGCTGGAGGTCGTCGACCTCGGCGCTCTGGACCGGGCGGCGGCCGAGGCCGCCGAGGCGAGGGCCACCGAGGCCGCGCACGCCGCGTTCCGGCTGGACACCCTCCCGCTGCTCACCGCCCGCCTGTTCACCACCGACGGCACCCGGCCCGCCCGGCTGCTGCTGGCCGTCCACCACCTGGTCGTCGACGGCGTCTCCTGGCGGATCCTGCTGGAGGACCTGGAGACCGCCTACCGGCAGGCCGTGGAGGGCCGGCCGCTGCGCCTGCCCGCCCGCACCACCTCCGTGCGGGAGTGGACCCGCCGCCTGCGCGAGCACACCGCGGCCGGCGGCTTCGCGGGCCGGCGCGCCCACTGGGCGGCGGCGGCCCGGCACTGCGCGGCCGCGCTGCCGGTGGACGGCGACGGCGGCAACACCGCCGCCGACCTGCGCGCCGTCACCGTCCGGCTGGACCGCGAGCGCACCGGGCGCCTGCTGCGCAAGGTCCCCGGGGTCTACCGCACCCGGATCGACGACGTCCTGCTCACGGCCCTGGGCCGGGTGCTCGCCGAGTGGACCGGGCGGCGCACCGTCGCGATCGGCCTGGAGGGGCACGGCCGCGAGGACCAGCTGTTCGAGGACGTCGACCTGTCCCGCACGGTCGGCTGGTTCACCTCGCTCTTCCCCGTCGCCCTCGACGTCCCGGACGGGGACTGGGGCACCGCGCTGAAGGCCGTCAAGGAGCAGCTGCGGGCGGTGCCGGAGCGCGGCCTCGGCTACGGCGCGCTGCGCCACCTCGCCCGGGACGAACAGCTCGCCGACGCCCCGGCCCCCGGGATCAGCTTCAACTACCTGGGCCGCTTCGACTGGTCCGCCGACGGCGCCGCCCTGGTGCGCGCCGTCCCCGGCGGCCTCGGCGGCGCGGAGGCGCCCGGCACCGAGCGCCCGCACCTGCTGGACGTCGTCGCCCGGGTCGAGGACGACCGGCTGGAGATCGGCTGGTACTACAGCGCCGGCCGGCACCACGAACGGACCGTCACCGCGCTCGCGGACGCCATGCTGCGCGCCCTGGAGGACCTCGTCGCCCACTGCGCCGAGCCCGGCGCCGGCGGCCGCACCCCCGCCGACTTCCCGCTGGCCCGGCTGGACCAGGCGGCGGTGGACCGGATCGCCGGGGACGGACGCTCCGTCGCGGACGTGTACCCGCTGACGGCGATGCAGGCGGGCATGCTCTTCCACAGCCTGCTGGACCCGGACGCCCACACCTACGTCAACCAGGTCCAGCTGGTCCTCTCCGGCGTCACCGACCCGCACGCCCTGGCCGCCGCCTGGCAGCAGACCGTGGACGCCAACGCGGTGCTGCGCACCCGGCTCGCCTGGCAGGACACCGCCGAGCCGCTCCAGGTCGTCCAGCACCGGGCCGCCGTCCCGGTGACCCACCACGACTGGACCGGCCGCCCGGCCGACCGGATCGAGCGGGACACCGCCCGGCTGCTCGCCGAGGACCGCGCGGCCGGCCTCGACCTGGCCGCCGCACCGCTGATGCGGCTGTCCCTGGTCCGGCTGTCGCCGACCCGGGTGCGGGTGGTGTGGACCTTCCACCACGTCCTGCTCGACGGGTGGAGCGCGGCCCAGGTCTTCGACGAGGTGTGCGAGCGCTACGCCGCCCTGGCCGCCGGGCGCCGGCCGAACCCGGTCGTGCGCGCCCCCTTCGCCGACTACCTGCGCTGGCTGTCCGGGCAGGACCCGGCGCGGGTCGAGCGGTACTGGCGCGACACCCTGGCCGGGTTCCCCGCCCCCACCGAACTGCCCCGCGACCGGCGCCCGGCCGAGGCGCACCGCGCCTCCTCCTCGGCATCGGTGCGGGTGACCCTCGACAACGACCTGTCGGAACGGCTGCGGACCACCGCCCGGCAGGCCGGGCTGACCGTCAACACCGTGCTCCAGGGCGCCTGGGCGCTGCTGCTCTCCCGCTACGGCGGCGGGGACGACGTGGTCTTCGGCACGATCGTCTCCGGCCGGCCCGCCGAACTCCCGGGCGTCACCTCGATGGTGGGGCTGTTCATCAACGCCCTGCCCACCCGGGTGCGGATCGACGCCGGCCGCTCGCTGCTGGAGTGGCTGCGGGAGCTCCAGGACGCCCAGTCGGAGGCCCGCCGGTACGACGCCGTCTCCCTGGCGCAGCTCCAGAACTGGAGCGAACTGCCGGGCGGCACCGCCCTGTTCGACAGCATCGTGGTCTTCGAGAACTACCCGTTCGACGCGCAGGCGCTGACCCGGCACGGCCTGGGCGTCGAGACCGAGCACGTCCTGGAGCCGACCAACTACCCGCTCGGCGTGGTGGTCGCCCCCGGCGACGCCATCGCGGTCAGCCTCGACCACGACCCGGCCGTCTTCGACACCGCCACCGTCGAGGCGCTCGGGGCGGGCCTGCACACCCTGCTGACGGCGATGGCGGCCGGCCTCGACCGGCCGGCGGCGCAGCTGCCGCTGCTCGACCCGCTGCGAGGACGCGAACTCGTCGACCGCTTCGGCGGGGCGGTGGTCGAGGCACCGCAGGACACCGTGCCCGAGGCCTTCGCCCGGCAGGCCGCCCGCACGCCCGACGCCCCGGCCGTCCGCTGCGGCGACGTGCTGCTGACCTACCGGGAGCTCGACGAACGGGCCAACCGGCTGGCCCGGCTGCTGATCGCGGCCGGCGCCGGGCCCGAGCGGTTCGTCGCGCTCGCGCTGCCCCGCACCGCCGACCTGGCCGTGGCGCTGCTGGCGGTGCTCAAGAGCGGCGCCGCCTACCTGCCGGTCGACCCCGGGTACCCGGCCGAGCGGATCGCGTTCCTCTTCGCGGACGTCCGCCCCGACGCCGTGGTCACCGACACGCAGACCGGAGGGCGGCTGCCGGCGGGCCCGTTCACCCGGATCGTGCTCGACGACCCCGGGTGCGCCGAACGGCTCGCCGCCGCCCGCCCCGACGCCGTGCGCGACGACGAACGGCTCGGCGCCCTGCTGCCGCAGCACCCCGCGTACGTCATCCACACCTCCGGCTCGACCGGCCGCCCCAAGGGCGTCGTGGTCGTCCACGCCTCGGTGCTGGCCCTGACCGACTGGGCCGCCGCCGAGTTCGCCGACCACGGCCTGGCCCACGTGGTGGCCGCCACCTCGCTCAACTTCGACGTGTCGGTGTTCGAGATCTTCTCGCCCCTGCTCGCCGGCGGCTGCGTGGAGCTCGTCCGGGACCTGCTGGCCCTGGCCGAGCGCCCCGGGCCGTGGCGGGCCGGCCTGCTCAGCGCGGTGCCCTCCGCCCTGGGCGGCCTCCTCGCGGAGGACGCCGTGCACCTCGGCGCGGACACCGTCGTCCTGGCCGGCGAGGCCCTGCCCGCCCGGACCGTGCGCCGGCTGCGCGAGGCCGTCCCCGGCTGCCGGGTGCTGAACATCTACGGCCCCACCGAGGCCACCGTCTACGCCACCGCCTTCGCCTGCGACCCCGCCGACCCCGACCGGGACCCGCCGATCGGCCGCCCGGTCGGCGGCGCCCGGGCCTACGTCCTGGACGACCGGCTGCGCCCGGTGCCCGTCGGCGCGCCGGGGGAGCTGTACCTGGCCGGCACCGGCGTCGCCCGCGGCTACCTGCGCCGCCCGGGCCTGACCGCCGCCCGGTTCCTGCCCGACCCCTTCGGCCCGCCCGGGCGCCGGATGTACCGCACCGGGGACCTGGTGCGCTGGACGGCCGACGGCGACCTCGGCTACCTCGGCCGCGCGGACGACCAGGTCAAGGTGCGCGGCTTCCGGATCGAACTCGGCGAGGTCGAGGCCGCCCTGGCCCGCCACCCGCAGGTGTCGGCCGCCGCCGCCCGGGTCGTCGACCACGACGGCCACCGGCGCCTGGTGGGCTACGCGGTGGCCCGCGACGGCGCACTGCCCGACCCCGTCGAGTGGCGCGCCTTCCTCGGGAGCACCCTCCCCGACCACCTGGTGCCCGCGCTGGTGGTGCCGCTGGAGCGGCTGCCGCTCGGTGCCACCGGCAAACTCGACCGCCGCGCGCTGCCCGCCCCGGTGTGGGCCGCCCCGGCCGCACGCGGCGAGCGACCGCCGCGCACCGCGACCGAACGCACCCTCGCCGCGATCTGGCGCGAGGTGCTCGGCGTGCCCGAGGTGGGCGCGGACGACAACTACTTCGCGCTCGGCGGCGACTCGATCCTGGGCATCCAGATCGTCTCGGCGGCCCGCCGGGCCGGCCTCGCGCTCACCCCCCGGCACCTGTTCGCCCACCAGACCCTGGCCGAACTCGCCCTCGCCGCCGAAGAGTCGCCGAGCCCGGCGGTCGCCGCCGAACAGGGCGCCGTGGTCGGCGACGCCCCGCTCACCCCCGTCCAGCACTGGCTGCTGGACACCCTCGGCGGGGACACCGCCCAGTTCACCCAGTCGGTCTCCTTCACCCTCGCCCCCGACACCGAGGAGCCCCTGCTGCGGGCCGCGCTCGCCGCCGTCCTGGACCACCACGACGCGCTGCGCCTGCGGTTCCAGCCGCTCGGCGACGGCCGGTGGCGCCAGCACGGCACCGCGCCCGGCGACCTGCCGGAGCTGCGCACGCATCAACTGCCCGCCGCCCCGGCGCTGGAGCGCGAGGCGACGCTGCGCGAGCTGGGCGAGCGCCTGGCCGCAGGCTTCGACCTGGCCGAAGGGCCGCTGCTGCGGGCCGCGCTGTGCCGCTTCGACGGCGAGCGGCGCCCCGTCCTGCTGCTGGCCGCGCACCACCTGGTGGTCGACGCGGTGTCCTGGCGCGTCCTCCTGGAGGATCTGGACACCGCCCACCGCGCGCTGCGGGCGGGCGGGCGGCCCGACCTCGGCCCCAAGACCACCTCCTTCCGGGCCTGGGCCGAACGGCTCGCCGAGCACACCGAGGCCGGCGGCTTCGACGACGAGCACGCCCACTGGTACGGCCTGGAGAACGGCGCCGCGACCGCCCTGCCGACCGACCTGGACGGCGCCAACACGGCCGCCACCGAGGAGTCGCTGGACCTCGCCCTCGACGCCGAGGACACCCGCCGGCTGCTCCAGGACGTCCCGGAGGTCTACCGCACCCGGGTCAACGACGTCCTGCTCTGCGCCCTGGGCCGGGTGCTGGCCCGCTGGACCGGCCGGGACCGGGTCACGGTCGCCCTGGAGGGCCACGGCCGCGAGGAACTGTTCGACGGGGTCGACCTCTCCCGGACCGTCGGCTGGTTCACCACGCTGTACCCCGTGGCCCTGGACGTGCCCCGGGACGCCGACACCGGCACCGCCCTGAAGACCGTCAAGGAGAACCTGCGCGCCGTACCGCGCGGCGGGCTCGGCTACGGCGCCCTGCGCCACCTGCGGCCCGCCGCCGACCCCCGGCTGCCCGACCCGCCACGGCGGCTGCCCGACCTACCGCAGATCGGCTTCAACTACCTGGGCCGGCAGGACCGGACCCTTACCCCCGGCGGCCTGCTGCACGCCCCGGCCGGCCCGCTCACCGGCGGCATGGACCGGGCCGCGGACCGTCCGCACCTGCTGGACGTGCTCGGCCGGGTGAGCGACGGGAAGCTGGCGTTCACCTGGTCGTACTCCCGCGCGGTGCACCACCGTGCCACCGTCGCCCGGCTCGCCGCCGAACTGCTGGACGAGCTGCGGGAGATCGTCCGCCACTGCGCCCAACCCGGCGCGGGCGGCCGCACCCCCGCCGACTACCCGCTGGCCGCCCTGGACCAGGCCGCCGTCGACCGACTGGCCGGCACCGGACGGGACGTGACGGAGATCCAGCCGCTCACCCCCACCCAGACCGGCATGGTGCTGCACGGCCTGGACGAGGCCGAACACGGCCTGTACGTCGAGCAGATCACCTTCGTGCTGGACGGCGCCCGCGACCTGCGGCCGCTGGCCGCCGCCTGGCAGCACGTCGTCGACCGCACCCCCGTGCTGCGCACCGCCGTCGTCCTGCGCGACGTGCCCGTACCCCTCCAGGTGGTCCACCGGGAGGCGACGCTGCCGGTCACCGAACACGACTGGAGCGCACTGCCGGAAGCCGAGCGCGAAGCCCGCCTGGAGCGGCTGCTCGTCGACCAGCGGGCCCGCCCGCTGGCCCTGGACCGGGCCCCGCTGCTGCGGCTCGACCTGATCCGGCTCGGGCCGGACGCGGCGCGCGTGGTGTGGACCTTCCACCACGTGCTGCTCGACGGATGGAGCGTCTTCCACGTCCTGTCCGACGTCCTGGCCGCCCACGCCGCGCTCGCCCGCGGCGACCGGCCGGGCCTGCCCGAGCGCCGGCCCTTCGCGGACTACGTCGGCTGGCTCGCCGCCCGCGACACCGGCGCCGCCACGGAGCACTGGCGCGGCGTCCTGGCGGACCTCACCACCACCGCGCTGCCCTACGACCGCAGGCCCGCCCAGGGCGACACGGCCCGCTCCGGCGCCTGGCTCTCGCACCGCCTGGCCGAGGCCGAGACGGAGCGGCTCCAGGAGTTCGCCCGCCGGCACCGGCTCACCCTCAACACCCTGGTGCAGGGCGCCTGGGCGCTGCTGCTGTCGCGGTGGAGCGGCGAGCAGCGGGTGTGCTTCGGCACCACCGTCTCCGGGCGCCCGGCCGACCTGGCCGGCTCCGACGCCATCGTCGGCCTGTTCATCACCACCCTGCCCGCCCGCGTCACCGTCGACGGCGCCCAGCCCTGTGCCGCCTGGCTGCGCGCGCTCCAGGAGGAACAGGCCGAGGACCGCCGCTTCGACCACCTGCCGCTGGCCGCGATGCACGGCCTGAGCGGGCTGGCGCCCGGGACGCCGCTGTTCGACAGCCTGGTGGTCTTCGAGAACTACCCGGTCGGCGACGCGACGGCCGGCGCCCACGGCCTGCTGATCCGCGAACTGGACGCCAGGGAGGCCACCAACTACCCGCTCACCGTCGTCGTCTCGCCCGGCGACCGGCTCGCCGTCGAACTCGGCCACGACCCCCGGTACATCGACCGGGACACCGCCGAGAAACTGGCCGCCCAGCTGCTGCACACCCTGTCCGCCCTGGCCGGCTCGGACGGCACCGCCCGCCTGGACGACCTCGACCTGCTGCCGCCCGGGGAACGTGAGCGGCTGCTGCGCGGCCCGGCTCGCCCGGCGGGCGCCCCGGTGCCCCCGGCGGCCCTGCCCGCCCTGGTCGAGGCCGCCGTGGACCGCCGGCCGCACGCCCCGGCGCTGAGCGCCCCCGGACTGGAGCTGACCTTCGCCGAGGCCGAGGCGCACGCCAACCGCCTGGCGCACCGGCTCATCGCGCGCGGCGCCGGCCCCGGCGAGGTGGTCGCCCTCCTGCTGCCGCGCTCGGCGGACATGGTGCTCGCCCAGCTGGCGGTGGCGAAGACCGGCGCCGCGTTCCTGCCGGTCGACCCCCACTACCCCGACGAGCGCGTCGAGTTCATGCTGCGCGACGCGGCGCCCGCGCTCACCCTGGACGCCAAGGAGGTCGCGGCGCTGCTGGCCGCCCCGCCGGACGGCGCCCCCGACCACCGCCCCGCCGACCCCGACCGGATCCGCCCGCTCGACCTGGACGACCCCGCCTACGTCATCTACACCTCCGGCTCCACCGGCACCCCGAAGGGCGTCGTCCTCACCCACCGCGGGCTGGCCGCCTTCGCCGCCGCCGAGGCCGAGCACTACCAAGTCGCCCCGGGGGACCGGGTGCTGGCCTTCGCCACCCCCAGCTTCGACGCCTCCGTGCTCGAACTGTGCATGTCCCTGCCGCACGGCGCCCGGCTGGTGGTGCCCGCACCCGGACCGCTGCTCGGCGCCCAACTGGCCGAGGTGCTCCGGACGGAGGCGATCACCCACACCCTGCTCCCGCCGGCCGCCCTCGCCACCCTGCCCGCCGACACCCCCGGCACGCTGCCCGCGCTCAAGACCCTGGTGGTCGGCGCCGACGCGTGCGGCGCCGACCTGGTGGCCCGCTGGGCCCCGCACCACCGCATGGTTAACTCCTACGGCCCCACCGAGGCCACCGTGGTCGCCGCCTGGTCCGCGCCGCTGGCCCCGGACGGCGCCGCGCCGCCGATCGGCCGCCCGCTGCCCGGCACCGGCGCCTACGTCCTGGACGCCCGCCTGCGGCCGGTGCCCGACGGCGTCACCGGCGAACTGTGGCTGAGCGGACCGGCCCTGGCCCGCGGCTACCTCGGCCGGCCGGGCCTGACCGCCGCCCGCTTCACCGCCGACCCGTACGGGCCGCCCGGCACCCGGATGTACCGCACCGGCGACCTGGTGCGCCGCGACCACCGGGGCGAACTGCACTACCTGGGCCGCACCGACCACCAGCTCAAGCTGCGCGGCCACCGCATCGAGGCGGGCGAGGTCGAGGCCGTCCTGGTGCGCCACCCGGCCGTGCTGGACGCCGTGGTGACGGTGCGGGAGGACGAGCCCGGGCTGCCCCGCCTGGTCGCGCACCTGCTCGCGGCCCCCGGCGCCGAACCGCCGACCGGCGCCGAACTGCGCGCCCTGGCCGCCCGCTCCCTGCCCGGCCACCTCGTCCCCTCGGCCTTCGCCGTCCTCGACCGCTTCCCGCTCACCGCGAGCGGCAAGACCGACCGCGCCGCGCTGCCCGCCCCCGCACCCGAGGAGGAGCAGCGGCCCGACCGGCTGGCGCCCCGCACGCCCACCGAGGAGGCCGTGGCCGAGATCTGGGCCGAGACCCTGCGGACGGCCGTGGGCGTGACGGACGACTTCTTCCAATTGGGCGGCGACTCCATGCGGGCCCTGCTGATCGCCTCCCGCGCCAACGATGCCTTCGGCGTCACGCTCACCCCCCGCGACGTCCTGGTCTCCCGCACCGTGGCCGCCCTGGCGGAACTGGTGGAGGACCAGGTGCTGAGCGAACTCGAAGACGCCGCGTCCGGCGGCCCGGACGATGACGAACGATGACGAACGGTGAGGATCCGACGACCATGACGCCTTCGAAGCGAGACCGCGCCGAGGCCCTGCCCGCCGACCTGCGCGAAGCGCTGCGCCTGCGGCTGGCCGGGCGCTCCGGCGGCGCCCGGGCCGCCGCCGACCGGTCCATCCCGCACGCCGACCGCAGCCGACCGCTGCCGCCCTCCTTCGTCCAGCAGCGCCTGTGGTTCCTGGACCGGCTGCGCCCCGGCGACCCCCGCTACAACAGCGCGGTCGCCGTACGGTTCACCGGCCCGCTGGACCGCGCGGCGCTCGCCGGGGCGCTGGCCGCCGTCGTGGCCCGCCACGAGGGGCTGCGGACCACCTTCGACGAGGCCGACGGCCGCCCGGTGCAGACCGTGCGGCCGGCCGGTCCGGTGCCGCTGCCCGTCCGGGAGCCGGCCGACGGGGAGAGCCTCGACGCGATCCTGCTCCAGGAGTACTCCCGCCCCTTCGACCTCCGGCAGGGGCCGCTGCTGCGCGCCCTGCTGGTGCGCGAGTCGGACCGCTCGCACGTCCTGCAAGTGACGGCGCACCACATCGTCACCGACGGCTGGTCGATGGGCGTCGTCCTGGACGAACTGTGCACCGGCTACGAGGCCCTGGCCCGCGGCGCCGCCCCGGACCTGCCCCCGGTGGCCGTCCAGTACCCGGACTTCGCGGTGTGGCAGCGCGAACAGCTCTCCGGAGCCCGGCTGGAAGGCCAACTGGCCCACTGGAAGGCGAAACTGGCCGGTGCGGTGCCGCCGGAGCTGCCGCTGGACCACCCGCGGCGCGGCGAGGAGGCCGGCCCCGGCGCCGTCCACGCCTTCACCGTCCCCGCGCCGCTCACCGCCCGGCTGCGCGAGCTCGCGGCCGAGCGGCACGGCACCCTGCACACCGCCCTGGTCGCCGCCACCCAGGCGCTGCTGGCCCGCTGGTCCGGCCAGCAGGACGTCACCGTCGGCTCCCTGACGCCCGGGCGCTCCCGCACCGAGCTGGAACGGGCCGTCGGCTGCTTCGTCAACACCGTCGTCCTGCGCACCCGGGTCGAGCCCGCCGGATCCTTCCGCGACCTGCTCGCGGCCGCCACCGAGACCGGCAACGACGCGCTCGCGCACGGCGACACGCCCTTCGAACGGCTCGTCGAGGCGGTCGGCGCGCCCCGCCAGGCGGGCCGCAACCCGCTGTTCGACGTGCTGGTCCTGCTGCACCCCGCGCCGCCCGAGGCCACCACCCCGCACGGGCCGGCAGCCGCCCCGGTCGCCGTGCCCCGGCAGGCCGCCACCTTCGACCTCAGCGTCGAGTTCGTCCCGGACGGCGAGGCGCTCACCGGCCTGCTGGAGTACCGCGCCGACCTCTTCGACGCGCCCACCGCCCGCCGGATGGCCGACCAGCTCCTGCTACTGCTGGCCGGCGCCGCCGCCGAACCCGACCGCCCGCTCGGCACCCTGCCGCTGCTCTCGCCCCGGGAGACCCGGCAGGTCACCCGGGACTGGAACGCCACCGCGCTGCCCGTCGAGGACACCGGCTACCCCGAGCTGTTCGAGCGCAGGGCCGCCCTGACCCCGCACGCCCCGGCCCTGGTCGCCGGAGCCGAGCTGCTCGACTACGCGACGCTCAACACCCGCGCCAATCGGCTCGCCCACCAGCTCATCGCCCGCGGCGCCGGCCCCGAACGGCTGGTCGCGCTGCGGCTGCCGCGCACCGCCGACATGATCGTGGCGATCCTCGCCGTCTGGAAGGCCGGCGCCGGCTACCTGCCCCTGGACCCGGCCCTGCCGGCCGAGCGCCAGCGTTACCTGCTCGACGACGCCCGCCCCGCCCTGGTCCTGGACGAGCAGGCGCTCCGGGCGCTGCCCGACACCGGCCCGGACACCGACCCCGGTGACGCCGACCGGACCGCCCCGCTGCACCCCGCCAACACCGCGTACGTGCTCTACACCTCCGGCTCCACCGGCCGCCCCAAGGGCGTCGCCGTCCCGCACCGCGCGGTGGTGAACCTGCTCGCCGCCCACCGGGCGGGCTTCGTCGCCGACGCGGGCGGCGGGCCGCTGCGCGTGGCGCTGACCGCCTCGTTCTCCTTCGACACCTCCCTGGAGGGCGTGCTGCTGATGGCCGACGGCCACCCGCTGCACCTGGTCGACGAGACGACCCGGATGGACCCGGCGGCCCTGGTCGAGTACGTCGTGCGCCACCGCGTCGACTTCCTCGACCTGACGCCCTCCTACCTGCGCCAACTGCTGCCCGCCGGGCTGCTCGACGACCCGCGCCACCGCCCCCGGGTGCTGATGCTCGGCGGCGAGGCCGTCGGGCCCCGGCTCTGGCGCGAACTCGCCGGGCACCCGGACGTCGCCGCCTACAACTACTACGGCCCCACCGAGTGCACCGTCGACGCGCTCGCCTGCCGCATCGCGGGCGGTGACCGGCCCCTGGTGGGCCGCCCGCTGCCCAACCTGCGCGCCTACGTCCTCGACGACCGGCTCCAGCCGGTGCCGCCCGGGGTGAGCGGCGAACTCCACCTCGCCGGCGAGCAGGTCGCCCGCGGCTACGCCGGCCGCCCGGGGCTGACCGCCGCCCGCTTCACCGCCGACCCGTACGGGCCGCCCGGCGCCCGGATGTACCGCACCGGCGACCTGGCCCGCTGGACGGCCGACGGGAGCCTGGAGTACCTCGGGCGCGCCGACGACCAGGTCAAGGTGCGCGGCCACCGGATCGAACCCGGCGAGATCGAGGCGGCGTTGCTCGACCTGCCGCAGGTCGCCGCGGCCGCGGTCGCCGCCGTGCCCGACGCGCGCGGCCACACCCGGCTCGCGGCCTACCTGGTCTTCGCCGACGGCGCGGCCCGCCCGTCCGCCGACCTGCGCGCCGCGCTGCGGCGGGTGCTGCCGGACCACCTGGTGCCGTCCTCGTTCACCGCGCTCGACACCCTGCCGCTCACCACCAGCGGGAAGCTGGACCGCCGCGCACTGCCCGCCCCCGACCCCGAAGGCGAAGGGCGGGAAGGGGAGTTCGTGGCTCCGCGCACCCCCGAGGAGGAGACCCTCGCCGGGATCTGGGCCGAGGTGCTGGGCGTGACACGGGTCGGCGTCACCGACAACTTCTTCGAGCTCGGCGGCGACTCGATCCTGAGCATCCAGGCCGTCTCCCGGGCCCGCGCCGCCGGCCTGCGGATCGGCTCCCAGGACGTCTTCCGCCACCAGACCGTCGCCGACCTGGTCGCCGCCGCCCGCCCGGTCACCGCCCCGGCCCCCCGGCCGCGCCGCGCGGACGGACCGGCCCCGCTCACCCCGGTCCAGGAGTGGTTCTTCGCCGCCCACGGCCCGCTGCGCCACTTCACCATGTCGATGCTGCTCGACCTGCCGCGCGACCTCGACGAGCCGGCCCTGGACCAGGCGCTGCGGGCGGTCCTGGCCGCCCACCCGGCGCTGCGCACCCGCTTCACCCGCGCCGGGGGCACCTGGCGCCAGGAGCCGGTCGCGGACCCGGGCACCGGGCTGCTGACCAGACTCGACCCGCCCGCCCCCGGCGCCGACACCGGCTCTGAAGCCGCCCGGGGCGAGGCCGCCGACGCCGCCCGCGCCGCCCTGGACCCGGCCACCGGTACCCTGCTGCGCGCCGTCCTGTTCCGGGCCCGCGGCGACGCCCGGCCCCAACTCGTCCTGACCGCCCACCACCTGGCCGTCGACGGCGTCTCCTGGCGGGTGCTGCTCGCCGACCTGGAACAGGCCTACCGGCAGGCGGCGGCCGGGGACGCCCCGCACCTGGAGCCCGAGCCCACCCCGTTCACCGACTGGGCCCACCACCTCGCCGAACTGGTCCGGGCCGGAGGCCTCGACGACGACCTGCCCTACTGGAGCGCCGAGACCAGGGCCCCGGCCGCCCCGCTGCCCGTCGACCACCCCGGCACCCCCACGGCCGGCTCCGTGCGCACCCTGCGCACCCGGCTCGACCGCGTCACCACCGAGGCCCTGCTGCGCAGCGTCCCCGAGGCCTACCGGACCCAGGTCAACGACGTGCTGCTCAGCGCGCTGGGCCGGGCCCTCGCCGACTGGACGGGCACCGAGCGGGTGACCATCGCCCTGGAGGGCCACGGCCGCGAGGAGCTCGTCGACGGCGTCGACCTCTCCCGGACGGTCGGCTGGTTCACCACCCAGTACCCCGTCACCCTCGCCCCGGCCGGCCCGGCCGGCGCCCCGGACTGGGCCGCCACCCTCAAGCAGGTCAAGGAGCAGCTGCGCGCCGTACCCCGCCGGGGCCTGAGCTACGAGGCCCTGGCCCGGCTCGGCCAGCCCGCCGCCGGCGCCCTGAAGGGCCGTCCGCTGCCGCAGGTCTGCTTCACCTACCACGGCCAGTGGACCGCCCCCGGGACCGGCGACTTCGCGCCCGCCGGCCAGGTACCGGGCCGGGAGCTCGCCGCCGACGAGCCCCTGGACCACCTGCTCGACGTCTCCGCCGTCGTCGCCGACGGCGAGCTGGAGCTCACCTGGCACTACAGCGACCAGGCGCACGAAACGGCCACCGTCCGCGCGCTGGCGCAGGCCACCGCCTCGGCACTGACCGGCATCGTCGAGCACTGCGCCCGCCCCGACGCCGGCGGCCGCACCCCCTCCGACTACCCGCTGGCCGGACTGGACCAGGCCGGGGTGGACCGGATCGCCGGCGCCGGGCGGGACGTCGAGGACCTGCTGCCGCTCACCCCGCTCCAGGAGGGCATGCTCTTCCACCGCCTGGTCGGCGGCCCCGACGACGTCTACGTGGACCAGGCCGGCCTGCTGCTGGAGGGCGTGGGCGACCCGCACGCCTTCGCCCTGGCCTGGCAGCGGGTCGCCGACCGCACGCCCGCGCTGCGCACCTCGGTGGTGTGGGAGGGCGTCCCCGCCCCCCTCCAGGTCGTGCGCCGCGGCGTCCGGCTGCCGGTGACCCACCTGGACCTGCGGGCGGTCGACCCGGGCGAGCGCGCCGACCGGCTGGCCCGGCTGCGCGCGGACGACCTCGCCCACGGGCTGGACCTCGCCACGGCGCCGCTCACCCGGCTCACCCTGGTCCGGCTGCCCGAGGCCCGCCTGCACCTGCTGTGGACCTCCCACCACCTGATCCTGGACGGCTGGAGCCTGGCCCAGGTGCTCACCGACGTGTTCGAGGAGTACGCGGCCCTCACCACCGGGGGCGTGCCGACACCGGCGGTGCGCCGGCCCTTCGCCGACTACGTGCACTGGCTGGCCGGTCAGGACACCGCGGCCGCCCGCGCGCACTGGCGGGGCGTCCTGGACGGCTTCGCCACCGCCACCCCGCTGCCCGCCGACCGCGCCCGGCGCGAGGCCCACCGGGCCCGTTCGGCGCTCGCGCACACCGCAGGCCTGTCGCCGGAGGCCTCCGAGCGGCTGGCCCGCACCGCCCGGCGGGCCGGGCTCACCCTCGGCACCGTGGTGCAGGGCGCCTGGGCCCTGCTGCTGTCCCGGTACAGCGGCGAGCCGGACGTGCTGTTCGGGACGACCGTCTCCGGGCGCCCCGACGAACTGCCCGGCGTCGAGTCGATGATCGGCATGTTCATCAACACCCTGCCCACCAGGGTCCTGGTCGACGGCGGCCGCACCGCCGCCGACTGGCTGCGCGAGCTCCAGGAGGCCCAGGCCGAGGCCCGGCGCCACGCCGCCGTGTCCCTCGCCGAACTCACCGCCTTCAGCGGCGTGCCGTCCGGCGGCACGCTGTTCGACAGCATCGTCGCCTTCGAGAACTACCCCTTCGACGACGCCCGCACGGCCGGCAGTGGGGTGCGCCTGGTGGAGGTCACCTCCCGGGACGCCACCAACTACCCGCTCGTCCTGCGCGCCTACCAGGGCGGGCACTTCGGCTTCGACCTCGCCTACGACCCGGAGCTGTTCGACGCCGCGACGGTCCGCACCCTCGCCGAGCGGCTCTGCCTGCTGCTCGCCGACCTGGCCGCCGGACTGGACCGGCCGCTGCGCGCCCTGGAGTGGACGACCGCGCAGGAGCGGCGGCAGCTGACCGAGTGGGACGGCACCGCGCACGGCCGCCCCGACCGGACCCTGGTCGACCTCTTCGAGGCGCAGGCCGCCCGCACCCCGCACGCCGAGGCCGTCACCTGCGGCGACGAGCACCTCGACTACGCCGCCCTGGACGCGCGGGCCGGCCGGCTCGCCCACCGGCTGGCCGGACTCGGCGCCGGGCCCGAGCGGTTCGTGGCCCTCGCGCTGCCCCGCACGGCCGACCTGGTCGTGGCCGTCCTCGCCGTCCTCAAGACGGGCGCGGCCTACCTGCCGCTCGACCCGGGCCTGCCGGCCGAGCGCCGAGCCCAACTGCTGGGCGACACCGCTCCGGTGGCCCTGGTGACCCACGGACCCGGCGGGCCGTCCGAGAGCTTCGAGCACGGGGTGCCCGTCCTCTCCCTCGCCGACCCGCAACTGCGCGCCGACCTGGCCCGGGGCCCGGCCGCCCCGCTCGCCGCCCGGCACCGCCCGCTGCCCGACAGCCCCGCCTACGCCATCTTCACCTCCGGCTCCACCGGCCGCCCCAAGGGCGTCGTGGTGCCGCACGCCAACGTGGTGCGGCTGTTCGAGCAGACCAGGGGCGTGTTCGGCTTCGGCGCCGAGGACGTCTGGACGCTGTTCCACTCCTACACCTTCGACTTCTCGGTCTGGGAGCTGTGGGGCCCGCTGCTGCACGGCGGCCGGCTCGTCGTCGTGCCCGAGGACACCGCCCGCTCCCCGGAGGACTTCCTGCGGCTGCTCGTGGACGAAGGCGTCACCGTCCTCAACCAGACCCCGTCCGCCTTCCACCCGCTGGCCCGCGCCGACGCCGAACACCCCGAGCTCTCCCGCCGGCTGGCGCTGCGCACGGTGGTCTTCGGCGGCGAGGCCCTGGACGCCGGCCGCCTCGCCGACTGGTACGACCGCCACCCGCAGGACGCGCCGCGCCTGGTGAACATGTACGGCATCACCGAGACGACCGTGCACGTCACCCACGCCCCGCTGGAGCGCGCGACCGCCGCCGCCGGCGGCCCCGCACCGATCGGCACCGGCCTCCCGGACCTGCGGCTGTACGTCCTCGACGCCGACCTGGCCCCGGTGCCCCCGGGCGCCGTGGGCGAGCTGTACGTGGCGGGGGAGGGCCTGGCCCGCGGCTACCTCAACCGGGCCGGCCTGACCGCCACCCGCTTCCTCGCCGACCCGTTCGGCGCCCCGGGCACCCGGATGTACCGCACCGGCGACCGGGCGCGCCGGCAGGCCGACGGCACCCTGCGCTACCTGGGCCGCGCCGACCAGCAGGTCAAGATCCGCGGCTACCGGATCGAACCCGGCGAGATCGAGGCCGCCCTCCAGACCCACCCGGGCGTGGGCGCCGCCACCGTGGGCGTGTACCAGGACGCCTCCGGCACCCGCCGGCTGGTCGCCCACGTCGTCGCCGGTCCGGGCTCGGCCCACCCCCCGGCCGCCGCCGACCTGCGCGCCCACCTCGAACGGCTGCTGCCCGCCTACCTGGTGCCCGCCGCGTACGTCCCGCTGGCGGCCCTGCCGCTCACCCCCAACGGCAAGCTCGACCGGCGCGCGCTGCCCGTGCCCGGCCCGGCGGGCTTCGCCGCCGGCCGGCAGCGCACCGCGCCCCGCACCCGTGCCGAGCGGCTGGTCGCCGCGGCCTGGACGGAGGTCCTGGACACCGGGGAGATCGGCGCCGAGGACGACTTTTTCGCCCTGGGCGGCGACTCCATCCTCGCCGTCCGGGTCACCGCCCGGCTGCGCGCGGCCTTCGGGGCGGCGGAGCTCTCGCCCCGGCTGCTGTTCACCCACCCGGTGCTGGCGGACCTGGCCGAGGCCCTCGGCTCGCCCGGCGGGCCGGGCGCTGCGGACGACCCGTCGGCCCTGGTCATCCCGGCCGCGGACCCGGCGGCCGAGCCGCCGCTGTCGTACGCCCAGCAGCGGCTCTGGTTCCTCGACCGGTTCGAGCCGGGCAGCACCGAGTACACCTCGCTCTCCGTGCTGCGCCTGCGCGGCGAGCTCGACCGGGCCGCGCTGGGCACCGCCCTGGACGCCCTGGTCGCCCGGCACGAGGCGCTGCGGACCACCTTCGCCGAGCGGGACGGCCGCGCCCGGCAGGTGGTGCGCCCGCCGCAGCCGGTCGAGCTGCCGTGCGAGGACCTCGCCGGGGCGCCCCCGGCGGCCCTGGACGCGCTGCTGGAGCGGATCGCCGCCACCCCGTTCGACCTGGCCACCGGGCCCCTGCTGCGGGCCCGGCTGGTCCGGACGGCCGCGGACGAGCACGTGCTCGCGCTGGCCGTGCACCACATCGCCACCGACGGCTGGTCGATGGGCGTCCTGGGCCGTGACCTGGGCGAGCTGTACGCGGCGGCCCGCGAGGGGCGCCCGCCACGGCTGCCCGCGCTGCCCGTGCGCTATACCGACTACGCGTCCTGGCAGCGCGCGCGCACCGACCTCGCCGAGGCGGACCTCGCCCACTGGCGCCGGGCCCTGGACGGCCTGACCCCGCTGGAGCTGCCCACCGACCGGCCGCGCCCGGCCGTGCGCACCCGGGACGGCGCGCTGGTCGCCTTCACCCTGCCCGCCGGGCTGACCGCGCGGCTGCGCGAACGGGGCCGGGAGGTCGACGGCACCCTCTACACCACGCTCCTGGCGGCCTGCCAGGTCCTGCTCGCCCGCTGGTCCGGGCAGCAGGACATCGCGGTCGGCACCGTCACCTCGGGCCGCGAGCAGGGCGAACTCCACGACGTGGTCGGCATGTTCGTCAACACCCTGGTGCTGCGCGGCGCCGTCCGGCCGGAGCTGTCGTTCCGCGAACTGCTGGCCGCCGCCCACGGCACCGTCCTGGAGGCGCTCGCCCACCAGGAGGTGCCCTTCGAACGGCTGGTGGACGCCCTCCAGCCGGAGCGCGACACCAGCCGCACGCCGCTCTTCCAGGTCATGGTGGCCCTGCACAACCTCGGCGCCGAGGTGCCGCGGCTGCCGGGCCTGACGGTGGAGCCGGTCACCCCGCCCGTCCACGGCGCCACCTTCGACCTCTCCTTCGACTTCGTCGAGCGCGACGGCGGCCTGACCGGCTACCTGGAGTACAACACCGGGCTGTTCGACGCGCGGACGGCCGAGCACCTGGCCGGCCGGCTGGGCACCCTGCTGGAGGCCGTGGCCGAGGCGCCGGACACGGCCGTCGGGGCGCTGCCGCTGATGACCGCCGACGAACGCCGCCGGGTGCTGCGGCAGGGGCGGGGCGCGCCGCTGCCCGCGCCGGACACCACCTTCCCCGCCCTGTTCGAGGCGCAGGCCGCCCGCACCCCGGACGCCACCGCCCTGGTCGCCCGGGACGCCACGCTCGACTTCGCCGCCCTCAACGCGCGGGCCAACCGGCTCGCCCGCCACCTCGCCACCCTCGGCGCCGGCCCGGAACAGGTGGTCGCGGTCCGGCTGCCGCGCACCTCGGACCTGCTGGTCGCGCTGTTCGCGGTGCTCAAGGCGGGCGCCGCCCTGCTCTTCGTCGACCCGGACCTGCCCGAGGAGCGGGCCGCCCTCCTCCTCGACGACACCCGGCCCCGGGTGGTGCTGACCGGGCAGACCCTGCGCGAGGTGCCGTGGGCGGCGCTGCCCGCCCACGACCTGACCGACGCCGAGCGGACCGCCCCCCTGCTGCCGCAGCACGCCGCTTACCTCATCCACACCTCCGGCTCGACCGGCCGCCCCAAGGGCGTCGTCGTCGAACACCGCCAGCTGGTCAACCTCTGCCGGGACCACCAGGAAGGCCTGGTCGCGCCGCACACCGCCGACGGGACGCGGCTGCGGGCCGCGCTCAGCGCCTCCTTCTCCTTCGACACCAGCTGGGAGGGCCCGCTGCTGCTCGCACTGGGCCAGGAGCTCCACCTCATCGACGAGGACGTCCGGCTGGACCCGCAGGCGTTCTGCGCCCAGGTCGTCGACCGCCGCCTGGACCTGGTCAACGTCACCCCCTCCTTCCTGCGCGAACTCACCGCCGCCGGACTGCTCGCCCCCGGCCCGCACCACCCGCGCCTGCTGCTGGTCGGCGGCGAGGCCGTCCCCGCCGCCACCTGGCGGGAGCTGTGCGCGGCGCACGCGGACCTCGGCGTCACCGCCTACAACATGTACGGGCCCACCGAGTGCACCGTCGACGCCGCCTACGCCCGGTGCGCGGACCACCCCGAGCGCCCCGTCATCGGCCGCCCCGGCCGCAACCTGGGCGCCTACCTGCTCGACGGCGCCCTGCGGCCGGTGCCGCCCGGCATGCCGGGGGAGCTGTACCTGGCGGGGGACCAGGTCGCCCGCGGCTACCTGAACCGGCCCGGACTGACGGCCGCACGCTTCCTCGCCGACCCCTACGGCCCGCCCGGGGCCCGGATGTACCGCACCGGCGACCTGGCCCGCTGGGACGCGAACGGGCAACTGGAGTTCCGGGGCCGCGCCGACGAACAGGTCAAGGTCCGCGGGTTCCGGATCGAGCCCGGGGAGGTGGAGGCCGCCCTGCTCGCCCACCCGGACGTCGCCGACTGCGCGGTCGCCGCGCGCGAGCACGCCGGCCGTACGGTGCTCGTCGGCTACCCGGTGCCCGCCGGCCGCCGCGTGCCGACCGCCGAGGAACTGCGGACCTGGCTGCGGCGGACGCTGCCCGACCACCTGGTGCCCGCCGCGTTCGTCCCGCTGGCCCGAATACCGCGGACGGCCGGCGGCAAGACCGACCGGCGCGCGCTGCCCGCGCCGCCCGCCCAGCCCGACCGCACCACCCCGTACGTCGCGCCGCGGCCCGGTGCCGAGGAACGGCTCGCCGCGATCTGGGCCGAGGTGCTGGGCGTGGAGCGCGTCGGCACCCGGGACAACTTCTTCGCGCTCGGCGGCGACTCCATCCTCAGCATCCAGATCGTCTCCCGCGCCCGCGCCGCCGGACTCGCCCTCACCACCAAGGACGTCTTCCGGCACCAGAACATCGCCGAACTCGCCCTGTGCGCAGGAGATCTGACCAATAGTCAAGAAATCGGCGAAGCCGAGCCCGGCGAGGCGCCGCTCACCCCGATCCAGCACTGGTACCTCGACGGCCGCCACCCCGGCGACACCCTGCGCTTCACCATGACCCAGCGCCTGGAACTGGCCCCCGGCACCGATCCGGCGGCCCTGCGCCGGGCGGTGCTGGCCCTGGTGGAGTACCACGCGGCCCTGCGCACCCGCTTCCACCGCACCGAGGCCGGCTGGCGCCAGGAGGTGCTTCCCCAGGGGGCGGACGGCGTCTTCACCCGGCACGACGTCAGCCACCCGGACCTCACCGGCCAGGACCTGGAGGCGCAGGTCCAGCGCGCCACCGACGAGGCCCAGCGCTCCCTCGACCCCGTCGAGGGCCGCGTGCTGCGCGCCCTGTTCTTCGACCCCGGTCCCCGGCAGCCGGGCCAACTCGTCCTCACCGTCCACCACCTGGCCGTGGACGGCGTCTCCTGGCGCATCCTGCTGGCCGACCTCGAAGCGGCGTACCGCACGGCCCGCACCGGAGCCCCCGTCGCCCTGACGCCGACCGGCACGTCCTACGGCCGCTGGGCCACCCGGCTGGAGCGGCACACCCGCGCCGGCGCCCTGGACGGCGACCTCGGCCACTGGACGCGCACCGGCGCGGCCCCGGCCGACCTGCCCGCCGGCCGCCCCGCCCCTGACACCGACGCCCCCAACACCCCTGCCCCGAACACCAACGCCCCCAACACCCACGCCACCGCCGCCACCGTCCAGGTGACGCTGGACGAGCGGACCACCGAGGCACTGCTGCGCCGCGTCCCCGAGGTCTACCGCACCCAGGTCAACGACGTCCTGCTCAGCGCCCTGGGCCGCACCCTGGCCCGCTGGTGCGGCCGGGACACCGTGCTGGTCGGAGTGGAGGGGCACGGCCGCGAGGACCTCTTCGAGGACCTGGACCTCTCCCGGACGGTGGGCTGGTTCACCGCCGAGTTCCCGCTCGCCCTGCGCGTCGACCCCGACGCCGGGTGGCACGACACCCTGCGCTCGGTCAAGGAGCAGCTGCGCGCCGTCCCGCTGCGCGGACTCAGCCACGGCGCGCTGCGCCACCTGCGGCCCGGCGGCCCGCTGACCGGCGCGGCGGCGCCGCAGATCGGCTTCAACTACCACGGCCAGTGGGACACCCGCGGCGGCGCCGACGGCCTGGTCCGCGGCGCGCTGCCCCCGGCCGGTCGCGACACCGACCCCGACGAGCCCCGCCCCTACCTGCTGGACATCACGGGCGCGGTCCAGGACGGCCGCCTCGAACTGGCGTGGACCTACCCCGCCGCCGTCTACGACGAGGCGACCGTCCGCGGGCTCGCCGAGGAGATGGGCGCCGCGCTGCACGAGCTGGCCGCGCACTGCGCCCGCCCGGACGCCGGCGGCCGCACCCCGTCGGACTTCCCGCTCGCCGGCCTCGACCAGGACCGGCTGGACCGGCTCGTCGGCGACGGGCGCGAGACCGACGACGTGCTGCCGCTGACGCCGCTGCAGTCCGGCATGCTCTTCCACGGGCTCGTCGACGCCGACGGCGCCTACGTCGACCGGATCGCGGTGCGCCTGGCCGGCGTCGCCGACCCGCGGGCCTTCGCCGAGGCCTGGCAGCTGGTCGCCGACCGCACCCCGGCACTGCGTTCCAGCGTTCACTGGCGCGGCCTGCCGCACCCCGTCCAGGTGGTCGCGCGGCACGCCGCACTGCCCGTCCGCCACCTCGACTGGCGCGACCTGGCGCCCGGGCAGCGCGCCGACCGGACGGAGCGGCTGCTCGCCGAGGAGCGCGCCGCCGGGATGGACCTCGCCACCGCGCCGCTCACCCGGCTGACCCTGGCCGCGCTGCCCGGCGACGAGGTCCTGCTGCTGTGGTCCACCCACCACCTGATCCTGGACGGCTGGAGCACCGGGCAACTGCTCACCGAGGTGTGCGAGGAGTACGCCGCGCTGACCGGCGGCCCGCAGGCGCCCCGGCCGGTCCGACGGCCGTTCGCGGACTTCCTGGGCTGGCTGCACGACCAGGACGAGGAGGCGGCCGAGGCCCACTGGCGCGGCCTGCTGGCCGGATTCACCGGCCGGACCCCGCTGCCGTACGACCGCCCGCCGACCCGGGCCCACCGCGCCCGCTCCAGCGCCGCGGCCCACCGCGAACTGGACGAGACGCTCTCCCGGCGGCTGCGCGAGAACGCCGCCGCTGCCGGACTGACCGTCAACACCGTGGTGGAGGGCGCCTGGGCGCTGCTGCTGGCCCGCTACAGCGGCGGCGACGACGTGGTCTTCGGCACCACCGTGTCCGGGCGCCCGGCCGAACTGCCCGGCGTCGAGTCGATGATCGGCCTGTTCATCAACACCGTGCCGACCAGGGTCCCGATCCCCTCGGGCGGTGTGCTGCCCTGGCTGCGGGAGCTCCAGGAACGCCAGAGCGACGGCCGCCGCTTCGACCACCTGGCCCTGCCGCGCGTCCAGGCCCTGAGCGACCTGCCCGCCGGGGAGCCGCTGTTCGACAGCATGGCGGTCTTCGAGAACTACCCCGTCGACGAGTCGGCCGCCGACCGGACCGGGGTGCGGGTGGTCGAGGTGCGCGCCGACGACGCCACCACCTTCCCCTGGTGCCTGCGCGCCCACCTGGCCGAGCGGCTCGGCTTCGACCTGGCCTACGACCCCGCGCTCTTCGACCACCGGACGGCCCACGGTGCGGCCGACCGCCTGGTCCTGCTGCTCACCGCCCTCGCCGACGGCCTCGACGGCGACCTCGCCGAGCTGGACCAGCTCACCCCCGCCGACCGGGAGCAGCTGGCCTCCTGGCACGGCACCGCCCGCCCGGCGGCGCCGCGCAGCCCGCTCCAGGTCTTCGCCGAGCAGGTCCGGCGCACCCCCGGCGCGCCCGCCGTGCGCGACGGCGACCGCGAACTGACCTACCGCCAGCTCGACGACTGGTCCGACCGCCTGGCGGCCCGGCTGCTGGCCGACGGCCTGGCCCCCGAAGGCCGGGTGGCGCTGCTGATGGACCGCTCCGCCGAACTCGTCGCCGCCCAGCTGGCCGTTCTCAAGGCGGGCGGCGCCTACCTGCCCGTCGACCTCCGGGCCCCCGAGGAGCGCCGCCGCGCCCTGCTCGACCAGGTCGGCGCCGCCCTGCGGCTCACCGCCGAGCAGGTCGCCGCCGCGCGCACCGGCGCGGCCGGGCCGGCGGCGGCCCTGCCGCCCGCCGACCCCGACCGGCTGGCGTACGTGATGTTCACCTCGGGCTCCACCGGGGTGCCCAAGGCGGTGGCGGTACGGCACCGCGACGTGGCCTCGCTCGCCACCGACAGCCGCTTCGCCGACGGCCGCTGCGCCCGGGTGCTGCTGCACTCGCCGGTCGCCTTCGACGCCGCCACCTTCGAGGTCTGGGCGCCGCTGCTGGGCGGCGGCTGCGTACTCGTCGCCCCCGCCGGGCCGGTGGACGCCGCCCTGCTGCGGCGGCTCGCCGGACCGGACGGGCCGACGGCGCTGTGGCTCACCGCCGGGCTCTTCCGGCTGCTCGCCCAGGACGCGCCGGACTGCTTCGCGGGCCTGCGCACGCTGTGGACCGGCGGGGACGTGGTGCCCGCCGCCGCGGTGCGCCGCGTCCTGGCGGCCTGCCCCGGGCTGACCGTGGTGGACGGCTACGGGCCCACCGAGACCACGACCTTCGCCACCGCCCACGCCGTCGCGGAGGCGGCGGCGGTGCCCGACACCCTGCCGATCGGCCACCCCCTGGACGACCGCCGCGTACACGTCCTCGACCGGCTCCTGCGGCCCGTCCCGCCGGGCTGCGCGGGCGAGCTGTACGTGGCCGGCGAGGGCGTGGCCCGCGGCTACCTGGGCCGGCCCGGCGAGACCGCGGCCCGCTTCCTCGCCGACCCCTCCGGCCCGCCCGGCGCCCGGATGTACCGCACCGGCGACCTGGCCAGGCGGTGCCCGGACGGCACCGTCGAATTCCTGGGCCGCGCGGACGATCAGGTGAAGATCCGCGGCTTCCGGGTCGAACCCGGCGAGGTGGAGGCCGCACTCGCCCGCCACCCCCAGGTCACCGACGTCGCCGTGGTCACCCGCGAGGACCGGCCCGGCGCCCGGCGCCTGGTGGCCTACGTGGTCGGCCCGGCGGGCGACGGACCCGAGGAACTGCGGGCCTTCGCCGCCCGCGCGCTGCCCGACTACCTCGTCCCCGCCGCCTTCGTCCCGCTCGCCGCCCTCCCGCTGAGCCGCAACGGCAAGGTCGACCGGGCGGCCCTCCCGGCGCCGGACGAGGAGCACGGGAGCGGACGCCGCGCGCGGGTCGAGCCGCGCACCGACGCCGAACGCCGCACCGCCGAGGTCTTCGGCGACGTCCTGGGCATCCGGCCGCCCGGCGTGGAGGACGGCTTCTTCGAACTGGGCGGCGACTCCATCCTCAGCATCCGGCTCGCCGCCCGCCTGGCCGAGGCCTTCGGCGCCGACCTCACCCCCCGCGCCGTCTTCGACCACCCCACCCCGGCCGGCCTGGCCCGCCTGCTCACCGAGGAGCAGGGCCGCCCGGGCGGTGCGGGGCGCCCGCCCGTCCTCCCGGTCGCCCGCGACGGCGCCGCGCCGATGTCGTACGCCCAGCAACGCCTCTGGTTCCTGGAGGAGTTCGCGCCCGGCGGCGCCGAGTACGTCACCGCGCTCGCGCTGCGCCTGCGCGGCGCCCTGGACACCGGCGCCCTCGGCGCGGCCCTGTGCGCCCTCGCGGCCCGGCACGAGTCGCTGCGCACCACCTTCGACAGCGTCGACGGCCACGGCGTCCAGCTCGTCCACCCGCCGCAGGACGTGCCGCTGCCGCTGCACGACCTGTCCGGCCGGCCGGCGCAGCCGCGGGCGGCGGCCCTGCGCGGCCTGCTCGCCGCCGAGCGGGCCCGCCCCTTCGACCTGCGCCGCGGACCGCTGCTGCGCACCGCCCTGGTGCGGCTGGCCGAGGGCGACCACGTGCTGGCCCTGACCCTGCACCACATCGTCACCGACGGCTGGTCGACCGCCGTCCTGCTCACCGATCTGGCCCACCTCTACCGCGTCGAACTCGGCTCCGGGGAGAGCCGGTTGGCGCCGCTGCCGGTGCAGTACGCCGACTACGCGCACTGGCAGCGCACGGTCGGCGCCGCCGGGGCCGACCAACTCGCCTACTGGAAGAAGCAGTTGGCCGACGTCTCGACGCTGCGCCTGCCCACCGACCGGCCCCGGCCCGCCGTGCGCACCACCAACGGGGCCACCGCCCGCCTGGAGCTGCCCGCCGACACGGCCCGCCGACTGGCCCGGGTCGGCCGGGAGCGCGGCGCCACCCTGTTCACCACCCTGGTCGCCGCCGCGCAGGCCTACCTCGCCCGGCTCGGCGGCGACCAGGACATCGCCGTCGGCACCGTCACCTCAGGCCGCGAGCAGGCGGAGACCCAGCGCCTCGTCGGCTTCTTCGTCAACACCCTGGTGCTGCGCTCGCGGGTGGAGCCCGGGCAGCCCTTCGGCGACTTCCTCGGCGAGGTCCGGCAGACCGTCCGGGACGCCTTCGCCCACCAGGACCTGCCGTTCGAGCGCGTGGTCGACGAGGTGCAGCCGGTGCGCGACACCAGCCGCAGCCCGCTCTTCCAGGCCCTGGTCGTCCTCCAGAACACCCCGGCCGCCGACCTCGACCTCCCGGGCCTGCACGTGACCGACGTCGAGACCGACACCACGCAGGCGGCCTTCGACCTCGCGCTGGAATTCGCGGAGGCCGACTCCGGCGCGCTGCACGGCCTGATCACCTACAACACCGACCTGTTCGACCCGGCCACGGCCGAGCGGATGGCCGGCCAGCTCGCCACCCTGCTGACCGCCGTCGCCGAGGACCCGGATCGCGCCATCGGCGCGCTCCCGCTGGCCGGCGGCGACCAGCTGGCCGCCGAACTCGACCGGGCGCGCGGCACCTTCCGGCCCGTCCCCGAGGCGACCCTGGCCGAACTCTTCGAGCGCCAGGCCGCCCGCAACCCCGACGCGGTGGCGCTGCTCGACGGCGGCCGCGAGCTGAGCTACGCCGAGGTGGACCGGGCGGCCAACCGGCTGGCCCACCGGCTCATCCGGCGCGGCGTGGGGCCGGAGCGGCTGGTCGCCCTCGCCCTGCCCCGCTCGGCGGCGGCGGTGGTGGCCCAGCTCGCCGTCGCCAAGGCCGGCGGCGCCTTCCTCCCGGTGGACCCGGACTACCCGGCGCCCAGGCGGGAGTTCATGGTGCGCGACGCGGGCGCCCACCTGGTGCTCGACGACCCGGCCGAGGTGTGGTCCGCCGACGGGCCGCAGACCCCGCCCACCGACGCCGACCGCGCCACCGACCGCGACACCGACACCGACCACGACACCGCGCCGACCGACGCCGACCGCGCCACCCCGCTCACCCCCGGACACCCGGCCTACGTCATCTACACCTCCGGATCGACCGGCACGCCCAAGGGCGTCCTGGTGACCCACGCCGGACTCGCCGCCTTCGCGGCGGCCACCGCCGAGCAGTACACCGCCGGCCCCGGGGCCAGGGTGCTCCAGTTCGCCTCGCCCAGCTTCGACGCCTCCGTCCTGGAGCTGTGCGTCTCCCTGCTCAGCGGGGCCACCCTGGTCACGGGGGAGGAGGGGCCGCTCGTCGGCGAGCGCTTGGCCGAGGTCCTGGCCGAACGGCGCATCACCCACGCCCTGATCCCCCCGGCGGCCCTGGCCACCGTGGACCCGGAGACGGCCGCGACCCTGCCCGCCCTGCGCACCCTGGTCGTCGGGGCGGAGGCCTGCCCGGCCGACCTGGTCGACACCTGGGCCCCCGGCCGCCGGATGATCAACGCCTACGGCCCCACCGAGGCCACCGTGGTCGCCACCTGGACGGGCCCGCTGTCGCCCGGCACCGGCACACCCGCGATCGGCCGCCCAGGCGGCGCCGCCCGCAGCTACGTCCTGGACGCCGCCCTGCGGCCGGTGCCGCCCGGCGTGACCGGAGAGCTCTGGCTGGCCGGCCCCGGCCTCGCCCGCGGCTACCTCGGCCGCCCGGGACTGACGGCCGGGCGGTTCCTCGCCGACCCCTTCGGCGCGCCGGGCGAGCGGATGTACCGCACCGGCGACCTCGCCCACCGGGACGCCGACGGCGAACTGCGCTTCGTCGGCCGCGTCGACGCCCAGATCAAGCTGCGCGGCTTCCGGATCGAACCGGGCGAGATCGAGAGCGCGCTGCGCCGCAGCCCCCTGGTGCGCGACGCCGTCGTCACCGTGCGCGCCGACGCCCCCGGGAGCGGTACGGGCTCCGGGGCCGGCCGGCTGGTCGCCTACGTCGTCCCGGCGGGCGGTGCCGCACCGGGCGGTGCCGCACCGGAGGACGACGGCGACGGCGGGGCCGCTGCGGGCCTGCCCGCCGCCGAACTGCGCGCCCACCTGGCCGGGTTGCTGCCGCCGCACCTCGTCCCGTCGGTGTTCGTACCGCTGGAACGGCTGCCGCTCACCCCGAACGGCAAGCTCGACCGGCGGGCCCTGCCCGAACCCGGGCCCGCGCAGGCCGCGGCCGGTCCGCGCCGGGAGCCGGGCACCGACACCGAACGCCGGATCGCCCGGATCTGGGCCGACGTCCTGGGCATCGAGGAGGTCGGCGCCGACGACAACTTCTTCCTGCTCGGCGGCGACTCCATCCTCAGCATGCAGGTGGTGTCCAGGCTGCGCCGGGACGGCCTGTACCTCGCCACCCGGGAGCTGTTCACCCACCAGACGGTGGCCGAACTGGCCACCGTGGTGCGCACCGCCCCCGACCGCGAGGACGACGGCCCGGTCACCGGGGACGTGCCGCTCACCCCCATCCAGGAGTGGTTCCTGACCACCCCGCGCGCCGCCCACCACCACTTCAACCAGTCGACCCTGCTCGAACTCGGCGCCGACCCCGACCCGCGGGCACTGCGGGCCGCGCTGGACGCCCTGCTCGAACACCACGACGCCCTGCGCCTGCGCTTCACCCACGACGAGACGGGCTGGCACCAGTTCAACCCGCCGCCCGCTCCCGCCGAGGACGTCCTCGTCCGGTACGACCTGGCCGGGCAGAGCGCCGAGGCCGCCGACGTGGCGATGGCCAAGGCGGCCGACGAACTGCACGGCGGCTTCGACCTGGCCCGGGGCCCGCTGCTGCGGGCGGCCCTGTTCACCGGCGCCCCGGACCGCCCGGCGCTCCTGCTGCTGGTCGCCCACCACCTGGTCGTCGACGCCGTCTCCTGGCGCCTGCTGCGCGACGACCTGGAGAGCGCCTACCGGCAGGCCGCCCTGGGCACGCAGATCACGCTGGGGGAGCGCGGCACCTCCTACCGGGACTGGGCGCTCCGGCTCGCGGCCCATGTCGCCGACGGCGGCCTGGACCACGAACTGCCCTACTGGGACGAGGCGGTGAGCGCCGCCGAGGCGCTGCCCGACCGACCCGCCGAGCCTGGTGCCGCTGACCCCGGTGCCGCCGAGACCGGTGCCGCCGAGACCGCGACGGTCACCGTCGAACTGGACGAGGAGGACACCGAGGCACTGCTGCGCGCGGCCCCGGCGGCCTACCGCACCCGCGTCAACGACGTGCTGCTGACCGCCCTCGCCCTGGCACTGGCCCGCTGGACCGGCCACGAGCGGATCCGGCTGGACCTGGAGGGGCACGGCCGGGAGGACGTCGTGGAGGGCGTGGACCTGTCCCGTACGGTCGGTTGGTTCACCACCATGCACCCGGTCACCTTCCACGTCCCCGACCCCGAGGACCTCGGCCCGGACCGCGACTGGCGCGCCCTGGTGAAGTCGATCCGCCGCCAGCTGCGCGCCGTGCCGGGCAATGGGCTGGGCTTCGGCGCCCTGCGCACCTTCGGCCCGCCCGAGGTCCGCGAGCGCCTCGCCGCCGGCGCGCACGGCCAGGTGGTCTTCAACTACCTCGGCCAGTGGGACGTACGGCCCGAGACCGCCGGCGACGGCCTGGTCCGCGCCGAGTACGGCTCCTTCGGGCAGGACCACGACCCCCGCGACGGCGGCTCGCACCCGGTGGAGGTGGTGGGCGCGGCGCAGCACGGGCGCCTCGCCTTCACCTGGCACCACCGCCCCGCCCTCCACGACACGGCGACCGTGCGCCGGGTGGCCGAGGAGTTCGCCGTGGCGCTGCGGCACATCGCCCGGCACGCCCGGGGAGGGCGGTGACGGCCGCCCACCCGCCGCTGAAGAGACCACCGCCGCAAGACCACCGCTGCATGACCACCGCTGGAAACCCGACAACGACGAAGGAGCACGACATGGACGAGAACACCCGCTACCAGGTGCTGCGCAACGACGAGGAGCAGTACTCCCTCTGGCCGGTCGACCTCGACGTGCCCGCTGGCTGGCAGCCCGTCGGCCAGGAGGGCACCGAGGCGGAGTGCACCGCCTACGTCGACGAGGTGTGGACCGACATGCGGCCGCGGAGCCTGCGCGAGCGCATGGAGAACGCCGGATCCTGACCGGCCGCAGTACTTCCGTCCCACGACAACCCCGAGGAGCTGACCGTGACCCCTTCGCTGCGCACCGAACACCTGGAGTTCATCCCCTACCGGGCCGAGGACGAGGACGCCTTCGTCTCCCTCCTCCGCAACGCTGACGTGTGCAGCTGGATGGGCCAGGACCTGGTGCCCGAGCCGCAGATCCGCGCGCTGTTCCGCGCGATCCTGACCGACGTGTACCCGCAGCAGCTCTTCGACGTGTGGGGCCTGTGGCTGGACGGGAGGTACGCGGGCCACGCCGAGGTGAAGAAGACCGGGAACGTCGACGGCCACGAGCTGGTCACCGCCCTCGCCCCGGAGTTCTGGGGCCGGGGCCTGGGCACCGAGGTGGTCCGCGGCCTGATCCGGTACGCCGCCGACGAGTTGGGCCTCAAGGAGGTCTACGGCATGGTGGGCGCGGAGAACGCCCCGAGCCTGGCGATGTCTCGACGGCTGGGCTTCCGGCACCTGCGCGACGTCGTCGGGGACGACGGCTCGGTGACGAAGGTGGTGGCGCTCTCGACGACCGACCAGGCCTGACCGGGCCCGGCCGGGTATGACCGCGGCCCGCGGCGCGTCCGGTCGCGCCGCGGGCCGCTGACGTGCGTGCCCGCTCAGCGGGCCGGTACCGCTCCGTTCGGCGCTCCCGGCCCGCTCGGCGTCCCCACCGTGCTGCGGCCCAGCAGCAGGGCGAGGTCGTCGGCCTGGCAGCGGATCTCCGGGATGGCGGTCGTCTCCAGCAGGTTGCCGCGCCGCAGCGAGCCCAGCGTCCACAGCGGCGCCGGCGCCCGGCCGCCGGTGGGGAGGAGCCGGCCGTCGGCGGCGGTGTCGAAGCCGCCGCCGACGGGGGCGGGGGAGCCGAGGCCGGTGGTGAGCAGGTCGGTGATCAGCGGGTCGTCGACCCGGGTGAGTTCGGCTTCGGAGCCGGTGCAGTTCAGCACCGCCCCCACCCGCAGCGCGCGGCCGTCGTCCAGCCGGACGTCGATGACCTCGCCGACCTCGCCGACCTCCCTGACCTCGCCGCCCCCGTCGGGGCCGTCCGAGGTGGTCTTGGCGTCGGCCACGGTGCCCCGGCCGATGCTGACCAGACCCGCGTCGACGGCGGCGCGCAGGGCCTGGGCGCTGACCGGCGGGATCCGGTGGCGGTGGGTCTCCCAGAGTCGGAGGTCCCGGGCCAGCAGCCGGGCCTGGTCGGCGGGTGGGAGCTGCTGCCACAGGGCGCTGGTGAGGGGGCGGAGGCTGTCGACCCCGGCCCGCCAGTCGCCGTGGACGCGGCGGCAGCGGGCGATCTGGCACAGCACCGCCCGGCGCAGCGCGGGCAGCCCCGCACGGGCGTCGAGCTGCGGGGCGACCGGGGCGACCGGGGCGACCGGGGCGACCGGGGTGGCCGGCGTGGCCGGCGTGGTGAGCGGGGTGGCGGCGTGCGGTCGGGGGACCAGGCCGTGCCGGGACAGGGCGTGGACGACGCGTCCGGGGCGTTGCAGGCTGAGCGCCATGTCGACCATGGTCAGGCCGGTGCCGACGAGCAGGACGTCGCGGTCCTCGGGGACGGCGGCCAGGGCGCCGGGAGCCCAGGGGTCGGCCAGGAACCGCCCGGAGTCGCGCAGCGCCGGCGGTGCCCAGGCCTGGCCGGGTGCGAAGTTGCCCAGGGCCAGCACCGCCGCGTCGACGTCGAGCGGCGGCCCGTCGTGCAGCCACAGGCGCAGCGGCGGGGTGGTCGTCTGCGGTCGGTGGGTGAGGGCGACGACGCGGTCGGGCACTCGGACCAGGTCGGGGGCGTCGGGGTGGTCGGCCGCCGCCGCCAGGCTCTCGGCGAGGTAGCGGCCGAAGAGGCGCCGGGGGACGAAGTCGTGCTCGCCGCCGCGGTCGCCGAGCCAACGCACGAAGTGGCCGGGGTCGTCCCGGTGGGCGCTCATCTGGCCGGCCCGGACGTTCAGCAGGTGGTGCGGCGCGTCGGTGCCGAACGCCAGCCCCGGGCCCGCGGGCCCGGGGTCGATGAGCCAGATCCGGGCCGGTGCGGGTCTCCCGGCGGCCGCGTGGTGGAGCAGGCGCAGAGCCGTGAGGGTGCCGGCGGCGCCTGCGCCCACCACGGCGATCTCTTGCGGGGTGCTGCTCTGGTTCACGGCGGCCGCGTCGGACGCGGCGGGAGACGTCATGTGGCCAACATCGAGCCGATCGCGCCGCCGCGTCCAACGACGGTTCATAGGCCCCTCGCCAAGCAGGACTTATGGCCGGGTGGCCCGGTGTCGCGCCGACCGGGGTGGGGGCGAAGGTCACGTAGGGTCCCGGGTTCGACACGTTCCGTCCCATAAGGAGAGTTTGGGGGCGCTTCGCCGCTCACCGTTCGAGCCTCTGGTTAGAGGGTGTCACGAAAGCTGTTGACCTCTCGCGCAGATCCGCGTTATAACTTCTAACGAACGCGCAAGCATCTATCGATCGCAGGGTCGCCGCAGCCGCGTTCGCAGCTCGACGGGCAACGCCAGCCCACCAACTGACACTCGATCAAGGGGAATTCCATGTCCGGCACCCGCAGCACCGGCGTCCGCGCCGCCCTGTTCGCCGTCCCGCTCGTCGTCAGCCTCCTCGGCGCCGCGGCCGCGCCCGCCGGGGCCGCCACCTCGCGCCCCGGTCCGTCCCTGACCTGCCGCGGCGAGGGCGTCGACCCCCGGGCCCAGGTCCGCTACCGGGCCGAGACGGTGATCCACGCGCCGCTGCACACCATCTGGAAGCTGCAGACCGACGTGGAGCGCTGGCCGTCCTGGCAGGGCCCCGTCGCGAGCGCGGAGCGCCTCGACCACGGCCGCCTGCGCCCGGGGTCGGCGTTCCGGTGGACGACCCCGCTCCCGCCCAACCCCGCGACCACCGCCACCAGCCTGGACATCACCTCGACCGTCCAGCAGCTCAAGCGGGAGTCCTGCCTCCGCTGGACCGGCCCCGCCGACGCCGAAGGGCTGCACATCGACGGCGTCCACGTGTGGAACTTCACCCGGGTCAAGGGCGGCGTCCGGGTGAGCACCGAGGAGACCCACACCGGGCCCCAGGTCGACGCGGACGTCCCCACCGCGACCGCGATCCTGCGCCAGGGCCTCGACGGGTGGCTGCACGACCTGAAGACCACCGCCGAGGCCGAAGCCGACCGGCGCTGACCGACGCCGAACGGGGCTAACCGGACAGGGCTTCGAGGGCGGCCCGGGCGGCGTTGTGGCCGGGGATGCCGCTGACTCCGCCGCCGCGGACGGCGCCCGCGCCGCACAGCAGGACGTTCGGGTGGGCCGTCGCCACGCCCCAGCGGGCGGCGGGGCCGTCCACCGGCCCGGTCGCGAACGGGAAGGAGAGGTCCCGGTGGAAGATGTGGCCGCCGGGCAGGCCGATCTCCCGTTCCAGGTCGGGCGGGGTCTTGGCCTCCACGCAGGGCCGGCCGGTGGCGTCCGGCGCGAGGCAGTCGGCGATCGGTTCGGCCAGCACCTCGTCCAGTTGGGCCAGGCTGGCCGCCAGGGCGCGCTCCTTGGCGGCCGGGTCGGTGAACAGCCGGGCGGGCATGTGCAGGCCGAACAGGGTCAGCGTCTGGAGGCCCTGGCGGACGGCTTCGGGGCCCAGGATGGTGGGGTCGGTGAGGGTGTGGCAGTAGATCTCCGACGGGGGTGCGGAGGGCATTCGGCCGGCCGCCGCCTCGGCGTAGGCGGTCTCCAACTGCCGGTAGCCCTCGGCGATGTGGAAGGTGCCCGCGAAGGCCTCCCGGGGGTCCGCGCCGGTGTCCCGGAGCCGCGGCAGCCGGCGCAGCACCAGGTTGACCTTCAGCTGGGCGCCCTCGGGCGCGGGCCCGGGTTCCTCGCCGAGGAGGCGGGCCAGAGTGGCCGGGGCGGCGTTGACCAGCACCCGGCGGCCCGCCGCGGTGGCCTCGCCGCCTTGGTGGCGGTACGTCACCTCGGCGTCGCCGTGGCCGTCGGTGGCGATGGCGGTGACCTCGCACCCGGTGCGGAGCTCCGCGCCGGCGGCCAGGGCCGCTTCGGCCAGCGCGTCCGTCACCGCGCCCATGCCGCCGACCGGGACGTCCCAGTCGCCCGTCCCGTTGCCGATCACGTGGTAGAGGAAGCAGCGGTTCTGCCGGAGCGAGGGGTCGTGGGCGTGGGTGAAGGTGCCGATCAGCGCGTCCGTCAGGGCGATCCCGCGGACCAGGTCGTCGCTGAAGGTCCGTTCGATCGTCTCGCCCAGCGGCCGTTCGAACAGGGTGGTCCAGGCGGTGTCGTCGGCGATCCGCCGGCGCAGTTCGGCGCGTGCGGGCAGCGGTTCGGTGAGGGTCGGGAAGACCTGTCGGGCGACCTGCCCGGTCATGCCGTAGAAGCGCTGCCAGGCCTCCCACTCCCGGTCGGTTCCGGTGAGGGCCCGGAACGACTCCCCGGTCCGGCCGGGGTCGGCGGCGTCCACCAGCAGGCCGGTGGGCTTCCCGTCCCGGACGGTGGGGGTGTACGAGGCGATCCGGCGGCGCCGCAGGTCGAGCCGCAGGCCCAGGTCCTGGACGATCTTCCGCGGCAGCAGGCTGACCAGGTAGGAGTAGCGCGACAGCCGGGCGTCCACGCCCGGGAACGCCCGGGTGGAGACGGCGGCGCCGCCAACCCGGGGCAGCCGTTCGAGCAGCAGGACCCGGCGTCCGGCCCGGGCGAGGTAGGCGGCGGCCACCAGCCCGTTGTGGCCGCCGCCGACGATCACGGCGTCGTACCGGGCGGGGGTGGACGGGTTCGCGTTCACCCCCGCCACGCTACGGGACGGGGGCGGGCCGGGGAATGCCCCGGACACGGCGGCCCCGGAGCGCCGCAGGGCCCCCTCGCAGCGGTTCGCGAGGGGGCCCTGCGGCATCCGGCCGGTCAGCGGCCGCCGTGGATCAGTTCGACGGAGAAGCCGTGGTCGGTGGAGACGGCAGGCGTTTTGACCTGCGTGACCCCGGTCGCGGCGTCGTAGTACCAGCCCGAGGCGGCCGAGTCGAGCGCCGCCGCCGAGTCCAGCCGGGGCAGCGGTCCGCCCTGCGTGACGACCAGGCGCGGGGCGGGCTTGCCGTGCACGGTGAAGCGGTACCCCCGCTCGGCCGGCTTGCCGGTGTAACTCCCCACGCTGGCACCGACCTTGACGACGGTGACCGGCCCGTGGGCGCGGACGTCCACCCGCTGGGTGGCCGAGGCGCCGGCGGCGAAGCCGCGGGTGACGCCGTCGTCCTCGTACAGGGTGTAGGAGGAGTCGCCCTGCGGGTAGAGGTCGTAGTCGAGCCGGGTGCGGTCCCGGTTCTCCCAGGACAGCGTGCCCTCGGGCCACATCGGCACGATCGAGCCGCCCTTGACGAACAGCGGCAGGGTGTCCAGCGGCGCGGAGTACCCGTTGATCGTGGTGGGGCCCTGGTAGGTGCGCCCGGTCCAGTAGTCGGTCCAGGTGCCCTTGGGCAGGTAGATGCCGTCGCGCACCGAGGTGTCGGAGTAGACCGGCGCGACGAGGAAGTCCGGCCCGGCCAGGAACTCGTACTTGGCGTTCGGGCCGAGGGCCGCCGGGTCGTCCGGGTACTCCAGGGCGAGCGGGCGCACCGCGCCGACGCCCGTCTTGGTGGCCTCCGCCGACAGCGTGTACATGTACGGCAGCAGCCGCTCCTTCAGCTGGAGGTACTTGCGGTTGATCGAGGTGTAGGGCTCGCCGTCCAGCCAGGGCTGCTGGTCGCGCTGCTCCTTGCCGGCCATGTCCTTGGCCCAGCCGTCCATGGTCATGATGGCCGGGAGGAAGGACTTCCACTGGAGGTCGCGGGTGTACATCTTCGGGTCGCGGCGGTAGATGGAGCCGACGTCGCCGGTGTTGTAGGCGATGCCGGACATGGTGGCGCCGGCGTAGGTGGGGATCTGCCAGCGGATGTAGTCCCAGGACAGGCTCTGGTCGCCGCTCCACAGGACGCCGCAGCGCTGGGCGCCGGCCCAGGAGACGGGCAGCCAGACGAAGCCGCGGGCGTCGCTGCCGTCCTCGATGCCGGCCTTGGCCTGGTCGCAGGCGTTCAGCGCGAAGTCGTAGCCGTTGCCGACCCAGGCGACGTCGAGCTTGCGCACCCGGACGCCGGCCTTGACCTCGGCGGCCTGGTCGGGCAGGCCGTTCTGGGTCCAGAGCCCGAGCTGGGCGTGGTCCTTGCGCAGGCCCTCGCCGGTCTGGGCGAGGTTCTCGTAGCCGCAGCCGTAGCCGTCGTTGACGAGCATCCAGCCGAGCGGCATCTGGTTCTGTGCGTAGCCGTCGGCGACCTTGAGCGAATCCGTGGTGTGGCGCTCGCCGCGGTTGGCGTTGTGCAGGTAGCAGTCGGCGGAGCCGGGTTCCAGGCCGTAGACGGGCGGCATGAAGGGCTTGCCGACCAGGGCGGTGTACTTGCCGATCACCGACTTGACGTCGCCGGTGAAGTAGTAGGCGTCCAGGCGTCGTTCCTGCTGGCCGGTGTGCACGGGCGAGCCGAAGTCGTAGATGCCCGGTGCGAGGGTGTTGCGGAAGACGCCGTAGCCGGCGGTGGAGATGTAGAACGGCTGCGAGTTGTTGTAGCCGCCCTCGTTCCAGTTGGTGCTGTTGGCGACGTGGACGGTCTTGTCCCGGTGGGAGAAGGAGCCGTTCTGTTCGCCGCCGCCGAAGAACTGCTCGTCGGCGCCGCGGACCAGGCTCTGCCGCAGCCCGCTGGTGGACCAGCGCAGCGGGGCGTCCTCCTGCCAGACGGCGGTGCGGTTGTCGGCCTTGTACAGGCCGAACCTCAGGGGGTGCTTGTAGACCCGCAGCACCTGGTCCTTGGAGCGGATGCCGTAGTAGTCGCCGGCGTCGAACGACGAGGTGCTGCGCTGGAGTTCGGGCTGCTTGCGGATGATGGTGCTGCCGGCCGGGTCGGTGAGCACGCCGTCCGGGGCGGCGCGCAGCCGCAGCTGGTCGTCGGCGAGGAAGTCGACCTTGGCCTTGAGGGTGCCGGCGGCGATGTCGTAGCTGCCCTGGCCGCCGGAGAAGGAGGTGAGGTTTCCCGCGTCGGCGGTCTGCGGCAGGTAGGCGCGGCCGGTGAAGGAGCCGCCGTGCACGTCGTAGGGGACGACCAGGACGTGGTAGGTGCCCGAGGCCTTCGGGATGACGGTCGCCTCGGGGTTGGCGGTGCCCGCGCTCTCGGCGACCTCCTTGCCGTTGGCGTCGTAGATGTAGAGGTCGAAGTCGTCGGTGGGGTTCTGCCACTGGATCGAGAGCGGGACGCCGCCCTCGGGGTTGTCGTCCCAGTAGCCGGCGGGGGCGTCGACGGTCAGGTCGAAGCGGCCGCAGACGGTGCCGTCCGGGTCCTGGGCGGCGGACGGGCAGGAGGCGGCGCCGCCGAGGGTGCCCTTGGCGTACGTGGGGCTCTGCCAGGTGGTGCTCTGGTGGCTGCCGTCGAGGACGGCGGAGCCGGGGGTGGCGGCGCGGGCCGGCAGGGCGGGCCCGGCGATGGCGGCGATGCTGGTGAGGGCCACGGTGAGGGCGGCCCGGCGGAGGCGAGGTCGTACCAAGCGCACGGTGTGTTCTCCCGTCGGATGAGCAAGAGATGTTCACTTACTGCGCGAAGCTGCTTGAACATGGGGGAATACAAGCAACATTCACAGTTATGGCCGGTCCATGTCAATGGTGGAGCCGCCGTTCTCGACACCCCGGACGGCGGCCGGGGCTACTTCACCGATCCGGCGGTCAGCCCGGAGACGACGTGGCGCTCGATGACGGCGAACAGCACCACGACCGGCACGATCGCGACCACCGATCCGGCGAACAGGTAGTTCCACTCCACGGTGTAGTTGCCGATGAAGCCGTTGATACCGACGGTCAGCGGCTGGCTCTCCGGGGCCGTCGACAGGGTCAGGCCCATCACGAACTCGTTCCAGGCGGAGATGAAGGTGAAGATCACCGCGGTGACCACGCCGGGCATGGCCAGCGGCAGCACCACCCGGCGCAGCGCCCCGAGCCGGCCGAGGCCGTCGAGCAGCGCGGCCTCCTCCAACTCGACCGGGATCGAGCCGATGTAGGCGGTGAGGATCCAGACGGCGAAGGCCAGGTTGAAGGCGGCGTTGCAGAGGATCAGCGTCCAGACCGAGTTGAGCATGTCCAGCTGGTAGAACTCGCGGTAGAGGCCCACCAGCAGCGAGGTCGGCTGGAACATCTGGGTGACCAGGACGAGCAGCAGGAAGAGCTTGCGGCCCCGGTACCTGAACCGCGCGGTGCAGTACGCGGCGGGCAGCGCGACCAGCAGCGCCAGCACGGTGGAGCCGCCGGCGACCAGCAGGGTGACCTTGAGGTTGGCGCCGAGCGTCGACTCGCGCCAGACGTCGACGAAGTTGGACCAGGCGGGGTGGTGCGGCAGGTAGCCCGCGTCGCGCAGCTCGTCGGCGGGGCGCAGCGCGGTGACGGCCATCTCCAGGTACGGGAGCAGGAAGACCGCCGCCAGCAGCCAGGCGGCCGCCGCCATGACCAGGGTGCGCGGCCGGATCCGAGCCCGGATCCGCGGCTCGGTCTGCGGCCGGATCCGGCGCGCGGGCGGGCGTGGCCGGCGTGTGGGCGGGCGGGCCGTCAACGCTCCTCCCCGTTCCAGCGGCCGACCTTGAGGAAGACGAGCACCATCAGCACCACCAGGGCGAAGTTGACCACCGACATGGCCGCGGACTCGCCGATGTCGGTGTTCTTCAGCTGGTACATGAACACCGTGCTGGTGGCCGTGGCGCTGCCGGGGCCGCCCTGGGTCATGCCCCAGATGACGGGGAAGGAGTTGAAGACGTTGATCAGGTTGATCACGAGGCCGACCAGGAAGGCCGGGCGCAGCAGCGGCAGGGTGATCCTCCGGTAGGCCTGCCACGGGGAGGCGCCGTCCACCCGGGCCGCCTCGTACAGCTCGCCGGGGACGGTCTGCAGGCCGGCGAGCAGGGTGTAGGTGGTGAACGGCAGCGAGACGAAGACGGCGACGAGGACCATCCAGGGCCAGGCGGTCGACGGGTCGCCGAGCCAGTCCCGGGGGCCGTCGACCAGGCCGAGGTCGGTCAGCGCGGTGTTGAGCACGCCGGCCGTCCGGTCGAGCATCCACCGGAAGCCGATGGCGGTCATCAGGACGGACGCGGCCCAGGGGGCGATCAGGGCCCAGCGCGCGAACCTGCGCCCGGGGAAGCGCTGGTTGAACAGCTGGGCCAGGCCGAGCGAGAGCGCCATCGTCAGGCCGACGACGGCCACCGTCCAGACCACCGTCGAGAGCAGCACCCGGCCGAGGTCGGCCTCGCCGAAGAGCTTGCGGTACTTGTCCAGCCCGGCGGAGCCGCGGACGAATCCGCTGGTGCTGATGCGCAGGAACGAGGTGCGGGCCATCTCGTAGACGGGCCACAGGACGACGGCCAGGATCAGCAGGACGGCCGGGGCGATCCACGGCAGCGGTCCGAGCCGGCCGGGGTCGGAGCCCGTCCGGGCGGGCCGGCCGGGCCCGGAGGCCTGGGGGGTGGGGGAGTCGAGGGACACGGCGGTGCCTTTCGGACGGGGCGCGGGCCGGGGCGGGCGTGCCCTACTTGTTCGCGACGGCGTCCCGGGCCTTCTTCTGCAGGTCGCCGAGCACCTTGGCCGGGTCGCCGGCGACGGCGGTGCCGATGCTCTTCTTGAGCTCGGCCGAGACCGCGTCCCAGGTGGTGTTGCCGAGCGGGTAGAAGGCGGCGTTCGGCAGGAGGGCGAAGAACGGTTCGAGGTCCTTGTGCTTGCCGCTGGCGGTCATCTCGCGCAGGGTGCCCTGGGTGACCGGCAGCAGGTTGTAGGTCTCGTCGAAGGCGAGCGTGTTGTCCTTGGAGTACGCGAAGTCGAGGAACTTCCTGATCTGGTCGCGGTGGCCGTTCTTCTTGAAGGCCATCGTCCAGTCCGCGACGCCGAGGGTGGAGGCGAGCGGGCCCGTCCTGCCGGGGACGGGCGCGACGCCGTAGTCGACCTTGCCGTCCTTGGACATCTGGATCAGCGAGGGGTGGCCGTTGGCCATGGCGGCCTTGCCCGCGGCGAAGTCGGCGAAGGCGGTCTTGCGGTCGGTGGTGGCCGGGTTGGCGTAGGTCAGGCCGGTGTCGACGAGGTTGGCCTTGAGCCAGCGGAAGGTGTCGACGTTGGCCTGGCTGTCGATGGCGTACGTGCCGTCCTTGGCGGTGGGGCCGCCGCCGTTGCCGAGCTCCCAGATCATGCTCTCGCCCTGGGCCTCCTCCGGGCCGAGCGGCAGCGCGTAGGGGGTGACCCCGGGCGCCTTGGCCTTGATCAGTTCGGCGTCCTTGCGCACCTCGTCCCAGGTGGTGGGCGGCTGGGTGATGCCGGCCTGCTGGAAGACGGCCTTGTTGTAGAAGAGGGCGCGGGCGGAGGAGACGAACGGGATGCCGTACTGCACGCCGTCGACCCGGCCGGCGTCGGCGAAGCTCGGGATCAGGTCGGCCCGGGTGTCGGCGGACAGGACGTCCTCGGCCTTGTAGAGGAGGTCGTCGGCGACCTTGTCGGCGTAGCCCCCGGTCTGCAGGACGTCGGGGACGTTGCCGCTCTGGATCATCGTCTTGACCTGCTTGTCGATGTCGTTCCAGTTCATCACCTGGACGTCGACCTTGATGCCGGGGTTGGCCGCGGTGAACGCGGTGGCGACGCCGTTCCAGTAGGCCTTGGAGCTGTTGGACTCCTTCTCGCCGTAGTCGGCGGCGACGAGTTTGAGCGTCACGGGGCCGTTCGGGGAGGACCCGCCACTGCTGCCGCCGCACGCCGTGAGGGCGAGCGCGCCGACGGCACAGACCGCCCAGAGGGCACGTACACGTGTGTTCACCGCAGTTACCGCCTTCGTACGCCGCTTGATCCTAGTTGCTTGAAGAGCGCTGGTTCTGAGCAGATTCGAAAGAGCGTGGCGTCGGGCAGTATTCACGAGGCGGACCGGCGGGGTCGAGGTGTCGCCCGGATGTCGTTATCGGACCGTTGCATGACAACTGGCGGTGCAGCAGAGAGCCCGGCCGGTTCTCCCCGGCCGGGCACCCCGCGTGAACAGGTCAGACGCGTGCGACCCGGACCCCGCAGGCGGCGATCGCCTTCTCCTGCGCCGCGGTGGCCTCGTCGTCGGTGACGAGGTCGTGCACCTCGGCGAGCGGGCAGATCTTGGCGAAGGTCACCCGGCCGATCTTGGTGCTGTCCGCCAGGACCGCCGAGCGCGCGCTGGCGTGCAGGAACGCGCGGTCGGTCTGGGCCTCCATCTCGTCGTGCGTGGTGCAGCCCTCCTGCGCCGTCAGGCCGTCCACCCCGATGAACGCGAGGTCCAGGTGGTACTGGGCGAGCATCCGGTCGGCGGCCGGCCCCACCAGCTCGTAACTCGTGGTCCGGGCCAGGCCGCCGACCACCACCAGGCGGACGTCCGGCCGGACGATGAGGTCCGCCGCGATGTTGACCGCGTTGGTCACGATGGTGATCCCGCCGCGCTCGGCCAGCACCCGGGCCAGCTCGCTCGTCGTCGTGCCGCCCGTCAGGCCTACCACGGAGCCGTCCGGCACCAGCCGGTCGGCCGCCAGCGCTATCCGCCGCTTCTCGGCCTGCCGCGTCCCGTGCTTGTGGCGCAGCGGCAGTTCGAGGTTGACGGCACCGGTGACCGCCCCGCCACGGGTGCGGTGCAGCAGGCCCTGCTCGTGCAGTTCCTGGAGGTCCCGGCGGACGGTGGCCGGTGACACCTGGAGGAGACCGGCCAGCTCGTGCACATCGGCGCTGCCCGCCTCGGTGATGTGGGCGAGGATCCGGGCGGTACGGTCGGCTTTGAGCATGGCCGAAGTCTAGGGCGTGTCCGTTGGATCACGCCGGGCCCGTGGGGCGGCGGACTGTGCGCAGAACCGCGCAAGCCGGCCGGGCGGCCCGGAGCGGGGGCGTCACCGGGTGGCGAAGACCCAGCGGTCGGCGGCGAAGGCGTCGTGGGGTTCGGGCCGGGGGCCGCGGCCGTAGTGGCGGGTGAAGTCGAACGGGGTGTGGACGGTGGTGGACCAGCCGCGCGCGGTGAGATCGGCGGTGGTGTCGGGGCGCGGCCCGGCGTCGAACAGGGCGAGCAGGTCGACGCCGAGCCGCTCGCGGGCGGTCGTGTAGACGGGGTTGTCGCGGACCGCCGCGGACTCCGGTCCGAGCCTGGCCTCGTACGCCAAGGTGCTGCCGGCGGCGCCGAGTCGGTCGACGGTGGCCGCGAGCCGCTGTTCGGCGGCGGCGGGCAGATAGGGCAGCAGGCCCTCGGCGAGCCAGGCGGTCGGCTCGGCGGGCTGGAAGCCGGCCGCGGTGAGGGCGTCGGCCCAGTCGCCGCGCAGGTCGGCGGCCACCGGCACGCGGCGCGCCGCCGGCCGGGCGTCGAGCCGGTCGAGGACGCGCTGCTTGAACGCGAGGACCTCGGGCCGGTCGACCTCGAAGACGGCGAGGTCGGCGGGCCAGTCGAGTCGGAAGGCCCGGGTGTCCAGGCCGGCGCCGAGCAGGACCACCTGGCGGACGCCCAGGTGGGCGGACCACAGCAGCTGGTCGTCCAACGCCCTGGTCCGCAGGGCGAAGTAGCGGCCGAGCCGACCCCAGAGCGGATCGGCCTCGCCGTCCGGGACGTCCCGGGGGTGGACCGGCCAGTGCGCGGAGGACCGGGCGGCGCGGACGAAGTGCTCGGCGTGGGCGTCCCGGGCGAGGGCGTCGGGGCGGTGGGTCTCGATCGCGCGGGCGGCGGCGACCATCAGGGCGGTCGGTCCGACGCCCTCGTCGACGCCGGCACGGGGGCGGGCGGCGGTGGCCATGGTCCCTCCTGGTGTTCGGACTTCGGGAAGCCGCGACCAGGTCCTGTCCGGCAGGATCGGCCGGACAGGCTGGACGGCGGACCGGTCGTGGGTGGTGGCGCGGGCGCCATGGGCCCGGTGCGTGAAGCGCGGGACGGCGCCGCCGGGCAGGCGCGGGGCGGCGGCGCCGTCGCTCAGCCGATCCGGGGTGCGTGCCCCGGGGAGATCAGGCGGCCGGTTGGCCCACCAGCAGGTCGCCGGGGATGCCGGCCTTGTCCGGGGCGTAGTAGTCGCGGATCCCGGCGGCCCAGACGGCCACCGTGATGCGGTCCTCGGGGGTGGGGCCGAAGGCGTCGAAGAGGGCGTGGATGTTGGCGTGCTCGAAGCCGATCGCGGTCATCAGCGCCACGAACAGCGGACGCTCGATCAGGCCGTCGCCGTCCGGGTCGCCGAGCGCGGACAGGGCGTCGGCGAACTCGCCGGCGGCGGGGCCGAAGCGCTCGGGCGAGAGGACGAAGCCGCCGAACTCCTCGCGGCTGATCACGCCGTCGCCGTTGGTGTCCAACTCGTCGGCCAGGGTGGTCCAGTAGCGCCGGAAGGCGGCGCGGATCGCGGCCTTCGCGGCCTCGTCCGAATCGGCGGCGGCCGCGACCACGCGGGCCGTCATCAGGTTGAAGTCGTCGACCTCGACGACGCCGTTGCGGTTGGCGTCGAACAGGGAGAAGACGAGGTCGATCCGCCGGGTGGCCTCGGTGGGCATGTGTCGCTACCTCTTTCCGTGGGTTCACGCGTGTCCGTGGGTCCACGCGTTCCGGTGGGACCGGATGGTGTGCGTCCGATCGGTCTCCCCACTATCGGCCACCCGGGTCGGAGCGGATGAGTCATGATCGAGTTCTTCACCTGATGGAGTGAACTATCAGCGTTCGAACGCCAGTTGGCGCGCAAACGGCCCTGCTCAGGCCGCCGGGGCGGCCGGCCGCCAGTCGGCGGGGCCGGCGGGCGGGAGGTGCCGGGGCAGGCCGGGCGTCCAGCGCTTGGTCCCGTCGGGCAGGACGGCGAGGGCCTCGACGCCGGGCTGCCGGGCGGCCCAGGCGAGCGCGCGGTCGGGGCCCATCGCGAAGGCGGCGGTGGCCCAGGCGTCGGTGCGGGCGATCCCGGTGCCGGGGGCGCCGACCAGGGTCAGCGAGGCGAGGCCGGACGCCGGCCGGCCGGTGTGCGGATCGAGGATGTGCGCGCCGCGCTCGGCGGTGCCGGAGGTGGCCACCGCGAGGCCGTCGCCGCCCAGCACGGCGGCCAGCGCGTCCGGCCGCAGCGGGTGGGCGACCCCGATCCGCCACGGGCCGCCGGCGGTCTGCACGTCCCCGCCGCCGCTGACGCAGTACTGCCGGGCCCCGGCGGCGGCCAGCAGCCCGGCCGCCTCCTCGACCGCCCACCCCTTGACCCAGCCGCTCGGGTCGAGCCGGCCGCCGGGCCGCTCGGTGAAGAAGCCGTCGGTCTGCGCGGCGACCTCGCGGCAGGCCGCCAGGACGACGCGGACCTGCGGATCGCAGTCGGCGAGGGCGAGTTCGCCCCGGTCGAGGCGGCTGATGTCGCTGTCCGGCCGGTAGGGCGAGAACACCGCGTCGATCCGGTGCAGCCGGTCGGCGATCCGGCGGAGCGCGGCGGGCGTGTCCGGGCCGGGATCGCGGACGGCGATCGAGAAGACGGTGCCCATGACGGGTTCGGCGTGGCGGAGCACCGCGCCTCACCGCCCGGCGCGGTCGAGCGCGCTCTGCAGGGAGCGGACGTAGCCGTCGCTGGTGAAGGTCGCGCCGCTGACCACGTCGATCCCGGCGCTCTGTGCGGCGATCGCCTCCTGGTTGAGCAGGGGCAGCGCGGAGCTGTTGATCTCGCGGTCCCGGCGGTCCTCGGTGGGGTACTTGACGACGTCGACGGTGGTGATCCGGCTGCCGGCGAGGGTGACCTCGACCTGGACGGGGCCGTAGCGGGTGTTCACGGCGTCGCCGGTGACCTTCCGGGTGCCGCCGGCGCCGGCCGCGGCACCGGCGGCCGGTGCGCTGGGAGAGACCGACGGCCCGGCGGTGGCGTCGGAGGCCCCGGCGGCGGTGCCGGACGAACCCGCGCCGCCGGACGAGCCTGCGGTACCGGACGAGCCCGTGCCGCCGGAGCTGATCACCGGCGCGGGCCCGGCGGCCCCGTGCGGTTTGAGGGAGAGCAGCAGGACGACTCCGGCCGCGGTGGCGGCGCTGGTGACGACGGCTCGGCGCATGGGCGGGGCTCCTCGGGGGTGTGGCGGAGGTGGCGTTGTGACGGGTCTCGGCAGGTCCGGCGGGCTCGGCGAGCGGGCTCAGAAGTCGAAGGACTCCCGGTGGATGCGCCCCGCCCGCACCCCGGCGGCCCGCAGCGAACGGACGGCCTCCTCGGCCAGCGCGTCCGGCCCGCACAGGTAGACCTCGTGCTCGGCGAGGTCGGGGACGAGCCGGGCGAGCGCGCGGCCGAGGTCGCCGATCCGCGCCCGCGGGCCGACCAGTTCGTGCACCGCGGCGCCCCGCCGCCGGGCCACCTCCGCCAGCTCGGCCCGGAACAGCACGTCCTCCGGGCGCCCGGCCCGCTGGACCAGGGTCAGCTCGCCCGGCAGCGTCTCGAACAGCGCCCGCAGCGGGGTGATCCCCACCCCCGCCCCGAGCAGCAGCACCCGGCGCCGCCGTTGCAGCCGCCCGGTGAACGCCCCGTACGGGCCCTCGGCGCGCACCGGGGTGCCCGGGCGCAGCGCGGCCACCGCGGCGCTGTGCCCGCCGAGGTCCTTGACGGTGAAGCGCAGGAAGTCCGGGCGCGGCGGCGCGGACAGCGAGTACGGGTTGGCGGCCCACCGCAGGCCGGGCGCCTGGAACTGGAGACGGAAGAACTGGCCCGGCTCGGCCCGGAGTTCGTCCAGCCGCCGACCGGTCAGGAACAGCGACACCACGCCCGGCCCCTCCCGCCGGACCTCCGCCACCCGCAGCCGGTGCCGGCGGTCGAGCAGCCAGGGCCGGGCCAGCCGGTACCAGCCCAGCAGGGCGGCGGTGCCGAGGTAGAGCGCGTACCAGGCGGCGCGGGCCGGGCCGTCGCCGAGGTCGGCGCCGGTGGCCAGCTGGTGGCCGAAGGCGAGCGCCACCGCGAGGTAGGTGGCCAGGTGCAGGTAGTACCAGGCCTCGTACGGGAGGCGGCGCCGGGCGGCGCGGGCGGAGACGGCGCCGGTGCCCAGCATCAGCAGGGTGCCCAGTGCGGCCTTGAGCATCTCGGGGTAGTGGAAGACGATCTCCACGCCCTCGCCGAAGAGGCCGCGCCCGTCCGTCAGCGCGTACCCCCAGACGACCGACAGCACGTGCACCGTCACCACGGCGACCAGCCAGCGCCCGCCGAACGCGTGCCAGCGGGCCAGCCGGTCGGCGCCGACCCCGTGCTCCACCGGCGGCAGCCGGGCCATCAGCAGGAGCAGCACCGGCGCCGCGTACCCGGCGAGCAGGCCGGTGATCCGGCCCGCCCCGGTCAGCCAGCCGGCCGCGCCGGCGACCGCAGGGGTGTCGGACCACCACAGCGCGAGGACGCCGAGCGCCCCGGCGGCGATCAGGCCCAGCACCGCGTCCGGCCGGGCGGCGGCCGGGCGGCGCGGGGCCGCCCGGCGGGTGCGGGCGGCGGGTCTCGGCGGGGCGGCGGTGGCCATCGGGGATCCTCCTTCGGGCCCGGCGGGCGAGCACCGCCGGGGCGCACCACGATCGCACCGCAACCTCTGAGCCGGCTCTGAACCGGTGCCGCCGCCCCCGTCGCCCCCGGCGGTGTCGCCGCAGGTCAGGGCGGGTGGAGCGGGTTCTGCGGGCGACTGCCGGTCTCAGGGCTTTCTCATCGCGGTGGGCCAGGATGAAGGCGGCCGACCGCCTGCACCCAGGGAGCACCATGGACGACACCGCCGAGCGGGGCGCCGACCGGCAGGACTGGCGGGTCCTGGTCGTCGACGACGAACCGGACCTGGTGGAGGTGGTCTGCGGCGCGGTCCGCTACGAGGGCTGGCAGGCGCGGGGCGAGACCACCGGTCTGGCCGCCGTCCGGGCGGCGGCGCACTGGCGCCCGGACGCCGTGGTGCTCGACATGATGCTGCCCGACCTCGACGGCATGGAGGTGCTGCGCCGCATCCACGCCGAGCGGCCCGAGGTGCGGGTGCTCTTCCTCACCGCCCGGGACGCCGTCGAGGACCGGATCGCGGGCATCGCGGCGGGCGGCGACGACTACGTGACCAAGCCGTTCAGCCTGGCCGAGGTGGTGGTCCGGCTGCGCGGGCTGCTGCGCCGGGCCGCCCCGCCGGGGGCCGCGGGGCAGCCGCCCGCACACGCCCTGGTGCTCGGCGACCTCGTCCTCGACGAGCGGGCCCGCGAGGTCACCCGGGCCGGTGAGGTGGTCGACCTCAGCCCGACCGAGTATGCGCTGCTCGCCCACCTGATGCACCACCCGCGGCAGGTGCTCAGCAAGGCGCAGATCCTGGACGCCGTCTGGTCGTACGACTTCGGCGGGCAGGCGCACGTCGTCGAGCTGTACATCAGCTATCTGCGCAAGAAGCTGGACGCGGGCCGGACGCCGATGATCCACACGGTGCGCGGCGCCGGGTACCTGATCAAGGCGGCCCCGTGACCGGCGGCCCCACGACGGGCAGCCCCATCACGGGCGCCGCCAGGGCGCGCCGCCGGGCCGCCCGGCTGGTGCCGCGGACGCTGCGGGCCCGGCTGATCGCCGGCCTGCTGGTGCTGCTGGTGGTGACCTGCGCCGCGGTCGGCCTCGCCACCACGGCGGCGCTGCGCCACTTCCTGGTGGACCGCCTGGACCAGCAGCTCGCCGACGCCGGCGGGCGCTACGCCGCCAGCCTGGAGCACGCCGGCCAGGGCGGCGGCACCGACACCCGGGCGCAGACCCCCGGCACCCTGGGCGCCCGGCTGCTGGACGGCCGGGTCACCGCGGCGGGCGTGGTCGACGGGGACGCCGACGACGCCAACGGCCCCAGCGCCGACGACCGGCTGGTGTTCTCGCCGGCCGAGCAGCGGGCCCTCGCTGCCCTGCCGGTCGGCGGGCCGGCCCGCACCGTCGACCTGGGCCGCGCGCAGGGCCACTACCGGGTGCGCGCGGTGGCCGGCCGGGACGGCGACGTGCTGGTCAGCGGACTGCCGCTGCGCCCGGCCGAGGACACCGTGGACCGGCTGGCGACCCTGGAACTGACCGTCTTCGCGATCGCCGTCGCCGGGGCGGGGGCGGCCGGGGCGGTCTGGGTCGGCTGGTCGCTGCGTCCGCTGCGGCGGGTGGTGGGCACGGCCGAGCGGGTGGCCGCGCTGCCGCTCGCCAGCGGCGCCGTCACGCTGGCCGAACGCGTCCCGGACGACGATCCGCGGACGGAGGTCGGCCGGGTCGGCGCGGCGCTCAACCGGATGCTCGGGCACGTGGGCGACGCGCTGGCCCGCCGGCACGCGGTGGAGGAGCGGCTGCGGGCGTTCGCGGCCGACGCCAGCCACGAGCTGCGCACCCCCGTGGCGGCGGTCCGCGGCCACGCCGAACTCGCGCTGCGCCACCCGGGCGCGGTGCCCGGTCCGGTCCGGCACTCGCTGGAGCGGATCGACGCGGAGGCGGTGCGGATGGGCGCGATCGTCGAGGACCTGCTGCTGCTCGCCCGGCTGGACGCCGGCCGGCCGCTGGCCGACGCCGAGGTCGACCTGACCCGGATCGCGCTGAACGCGGTGGTCGACGCCCGGGCGGCCGGGCCCGGGCACCGCTGGCGCCTGGCGCTGCCCGAGGAGCCGGTGCTGGTGCGCGGGGACGCGGACCGGCTCAGCCAGGTGGTGGTCAACCTGCTGGCGAACGCACGGACCCACACCCCGCCCGGCACCGAGGTCGAGCTGAGCCTGGAGCCGGCCGGGGCGGAGGTGCGGCTGGCCGTCGCCGACGACGGCCCGGGGATCACGCCGGAGCTGGCGGACCGGATGTTCGAGCGGTTCGTCCGGGGGGACCGCGCCCGCTCGCGCTCGACCGGGTCGACGGGGCTCGGCCTGTCGATCGTGCGGGCGGTGGTCCGGGCGCACGGCGGCACGGTGGACGCGGCGAGCCGGCCGGGCCGCACCGTGTTCACCGTCCGGCTGCCGCTCTGACCGGGGGCGCGGGACTGGTGGTGCGGAAGCGGTGGCGGTACTCGGTCGGGGTGGTGTCGAGCCGGCGGCGGAAGGCCCGGACCAGGGTGTCGGTGGTGCCGAACCCGCAGTCGGCGGCGACGCGTTCGAGCGTGGCATCGGTGGATTCGAGCTGGTGGCGGGCGAGTTCGACCCGGGCCGACTCGATGTAGGCGCTGGGCGTGGTGCCCAGTTCGGTCTTGAAGATCCGGGTCAACTGCCGTTCGCTGACGTGGGCGTGGGCGGCGAGGTCGGGGACGGTGAGCCGGCCGGTGAGGTTGCGCAGGACGTGGTGGCGCAGCTCCTCGACCCGCCGGGTGGTGGAGACGGGTTCCAGCGGGACGCTGAACTGGCTCTGGCCGCTGGGGCGTTTGAGGTACATCACGAGCTGGCGGGCGACCCTCAGCGCGAGCTCCTCGCCGAAGTCCTCGGCGACCAGGGCGAGGGAGAGGTCGAGGCAGGCGCTGATGCCCGCGCCGGTCCAGACGTCGCCCTCGCGGATGAAGATCGGGTCGGCGTCCACCTCGATCTCCGGGTACTCGGCGGCCAGTTGTGCGGCGGTCGACCAGTGGGTGGTGGCGCGCTTGCCGTCGAGGAGTCCGGCGGCGGCGAGCAGGTGCGCGCCGACGCAGACCGAGGCGATGCGGCGCGAGCGCCCGGCGAGGGCGCGCACCCAGTCGACCACGGCCGGGTCGGTGCGCGGGCGGACCAGGCGCTGGCCGTCCACCTCGACGGCGCCGGGCACCAGCAGGGTGTCGATGGCGCTCGCGGCGGCCTCGTCGAAGGTGAGGTCGGGCAGGATCCGCACGCCGGCGGCGGTGGTGACCGGGTCCGTGGTCGCGGCGGCGAGGACGACGCGGTAGCCGGTCGCGTCGCCGGTCTCCCGCCGGACGAGGGAGAACACCTCGGGCGGTCCGGTGACGTCGAGCAGGTCGACGCCCTCGAACAGGACGATGACGATCAGTCGTTGTACGGCGCCCACGGCCCCACCTGCGCTCTCTTCGTGCTCTCTCGATGTCGGAATCTGCAGGTTAGACGGCATTGCCGACATCTGGTGACCGGTCGTAGCGTTCCAGGGGCCGGGCCGCCGCGGCCGTCGCAGCCGCCGCCCGCCCTTACCCGTGTACCGAACCGAAGGTGGTCCCCCCCATGCCCACGACGACCCTGCGCGCCCTGAACGGCCTCGACGAGACGCCCGCCACGCTCGCCGCGTCCACGCTGATCCTGATCGACTACCAGAACACCTACGTGCGCGGCGTGATGGAGCTGGAGGGCTGGCGGGAGGCGCTCGACGCGGCCGCGGCCCTGCTCGCCCGGGCGCGCGCGGCGGGCGCCACGGTCATCCACGTGATCAACGACGGCGGCGCGGGCACCCCGTACGACGTCCGTGCCGAGATCGGGCAGATCCACCCCGCCGTGGCACCGGCCGAGGGTGAGGCCGTGGTCGTCAAGCAGGCCCCGGACGCCTTCGTCGGCACCGGCCTGGGCGCCCTGCTCGACGAGGCCGGCCACCAGGACGTGGTGGTCGCGGGCTTCATGACCCACATGTGCGTGGCCTTCACCACCGCGGGCGCCTTCCTGCGCGGCAACCGGCCGACCGTCGTCGCCGACGCCTGCGCGACCCGCCCGCTCGCCTCGGCGGGCACCCGGGTGACCGCCGCCCAGCTGCACCGCAGCGCCCTGGCGACGATCGGCGACCTGTACGGCGTGGTCGTGGAGTCCCAGGCCGCGCTGAGCTGAACCGTTTCCGTCGGGGACCGGCCCGTCGGCCGGGCCCCGACAGCGGCGGTGTCAGGCCAGTGGGCGGCAGAGCAGCGCGTCCGGGACGCCGGCGTGCAGCCAGCGCCAGGTGAAGGCGACCCCCGCGACGTACTCGTTCGAGGCGCACTGTCCCTTGTAGGCCCCGGGCGCCCAGTCGCTGGCCGCCGAGTCGGCGCCGGTGGCGGCCGGGGGCCGGTTGTCGCCGTGGTCGAACCAGAGCACCCGGTCGGGCGCGGCGGGCGGCGCGGACACGGCCGGGGCGCAGAGCAGGGCGGCCATCGCGTCGGCGCGGACGCTGTAGCCGACCGCGAACCGGCCTTCCGGGCACTGGAGTTTGTTGTAGCCGGGCGCCCAGTCGCCGCCGGTGACGTAGCGCTCGTCCGTGACGGTCGTCCAGGCGTCCGGCCCGGTGGCGGGCTGCCCGGCGTCGGTGCACAGGCCGCGGCCGTCACCGCGGCCGAGGCCGATCAGGCGCTGGCCGTCCGGGCAGTTCCCCTTGCGGTTGCCGCTGCTCCAGTCGGGCAGGGCCAGCATCCGCCGGGAGGCGTTCTGGTCGGTGTGGTCGAGGTCGAGCAGGTTCCAGCGGGCGGCGGCCGGCACCGGGCCGGTGTACCCGGGGGTGGCGACCAGCCGGTTCCAGTCCGCGGCGCGCCAGTCGCCCGGGTCTTCGACGCTCAGCCGCCGGCCGGCCTGGTCGTAGTGGAGGAGCGCCCAACTGTCCTGCGGCACACCGTCGTTGTGCCATCCGACCAGCGGCCAGACGGCGAAGTCGGTGTCGTGCTCGGCCAGGATCGCGGTGAAGCGGTCGAACCAGGCCTGCTCCTTGGCGTCGGTCGGGCCCCGCCCGCCCGCACCGAACTCGCTGATCCAGACCGGGGCGGTGAAGTGCTGCCCGGCGCGGGTGACGAAGAGCGCCTCCTCGTCGACCACCGCAGCGAGTTGACTGGGCGTCAAGTCCTGGTAGCGGGGATCGCCGGTGGCGCCCGGACCGCTGCCCGCACCGGTGTTGGCCGAGCCGGTGTACCCGTAGAAGTGCGCCGAGTAGACCAGTTTGCCCGAGTCGATCAGGGTGTGGGAGAGCGTGGCCACCGGCTTGAGCATCGGACGGCCGTGCGGCAGGCCCGCCAGCGGGACGCCCTGCCAGTTGGTGCCCTCCATGATGATCAGCAGGTCGGGGGCGGCCTGGAGGATCCGGTTGCCCGCCTCCTCGAAGGCGGCGTACGCGTCGTGGCCGTCGCCCAGGCCCCAGTTGGGGTCGTCCCAGGTGTCGCGGCGGACCTCGTTGCGCAGGTCGGCGCCGACCACGCGCTTGTTGGCCCGGTACCGGTTCACCATGAACAGCCAGTCCTGCTCCCACGTCTCGGTGGACTGGCCGCTGTTCCACCGCTCGTTGCCGTCCAGGCCGCAGCAGAACCGGTACCCGGTGGTGTGGTTGTTGAGGATCACCGCGAACCCGTCGGCGGTGAGCGCCGCCACCACCGCGTCGTACACCTGCAGCGGGGTGCTGCCGCGCAGCCCGGGGTTGGCGGCGACGGCGGCGTCCGGGACGGCGGCGGTGTCCCGGATCATCGCGTCCGCGAACGGCAGTCGGACGCTGTTGAGCCCGAGGCTGTGGAAGCCCGCCATGATCTCGGACAGCGGCGCCCGGTCGAGGCCGAGCGGCAGGTTGTACGAGACCTGGCCGGCCTGGTTGTTCGCCGGATCGGTGGTCGAGCCGCTGCCCTGCCACGTGCCCTGCGCGCCGGACCAGTTGCCGGACTTCAACTTGAACCGGTCGCCCGACGCGTCGACGACGTACCGCCCCCGGGTGCTGAGCGGTCCCGCCCAGGAGGCCGCCAACTGCGCGCCGCTGAGCGGCGCCGGGGCGGCGGTGGTGGCGCTTTCGGTGGCGATGTCCGGGGCGGCGGTAGCGGCAGTGGCCGCCGGCACAACGAGCAACGCGGACAGCGCCGTTGCCGCGGACAGCACGCGGAGCGCGAGTCTTCTCATGAGGGTTCCCAGCGGTGAGGGTGGGTGGGTGTCCGTACACGGTCACCCGGGATCCTGGCACAGCCGCGCCCCGCCCGGCAGTCCTCCGGTCCACCCCGTCCGCCCTCTGGACGAATACCTCTCACTGAGAGCTAAAATCGGAGGTATGAGTGCGACACCGGAGACGCTCACCCCCGCACCGGCCGTCGACCTTCCGACGACCCCCGATCCCGACGTGGCCGACGAACTCTCCGCCCTGCTGGTCGGCATCCAGCGCCTGGTCCGCCGCCGACTGCGGCAGGGACTCACCGAGCCGAGGCTGCGCGGGGCGCAGATCGAACTGCTGCGCCTGGTGATGGACACCCCCGGGCTGCGGGTGTCCGACGCGGCCGAGGAGCTGTGCCTCGCTGGCAACTCGGTCTCCACCCTGGTCAACCAGCTGGTCGCGCTGCGGCTGCTGCGCCGCGAGGTGGACCCGGCCGACCGCCGGGCGGCCCTGCTGTACGCCACCGACGAGGCCGTCGAACGCCTCGCGGTCTGGCGGGCCCGGCGCGCCGCGCTGGTGGGGGAGGTGGTGGCCGGGCTGCCCGCCGACTCCCGGGCGGCCCTGGCCGCCGCGGTGCCCGCGCTGCGCGAGGTGGCGACGGGCCTGCGCACCCGACCGGGCGAGCCGGGGGAGGAGGAGCGATGACGTTCCCGGAGAACGGCGGTGACGAGGCGGTGGTCTGCCGCGGCCTGGAGTACACCTTCCACCACGGGCGCGGGAAGGGCAGCAGCACCAAGGCCGTCGACGGTGTCGACCTGACCGTGCGCACCGGCGAGGTGTTCGGCCTGCTCGGCCCCAACGGCGCGGGCAAGACCACCACGATCCGGGCGATCACCACCCTGCTGCCGGTCCGCGCCGGCATGGTGCGGGTCTTCGGCCACGACCCCGCCCGGCAGCGGATGGAGGTCCGCCGACTGCTCGGCTACGTGCCGCAGCAGCTCTCCGCGGACGGTGGGCTGACCGGTCGGGAGAACGTCGCGCTGTTCGCCCGCGTCTTCGACGTGCCGCACGGCGAGCGCCGCGAGCGGGTCGCCCAGGCGCTGGCCGCCGTCGGCCTCGCCGAGGCGGCCGACCGGATGGCCGGCACCTACTCCGGCGGCATGGTCCGCCGGCTGGAGCTCGCCCAGGCCCTGGTCAGCGCCCCGCGCCTGCTGGTGATGGACGAGCCCACCATCGGCCTGGACCCGATCGCCCGCACCGGCGTCTGGGAGTGCGTCGAGGCGGTCCGCCGGGCCACCGGGATGACGGTGCTGGTCACCACCCACTACATGGACGAGGCCGACCGCTACTGCGACCGGATCGCCCTGATGGACCGCGGCCGGATCCGCGCGCTCGGCACCACCGAGGAGCTGAAGACCGTGGTCCGCGCGCAGGATCCGCAGCTCGCCGACCCCAGTCTGGACGACGTGTTCCGCCACTTCGCGGGCCGCGAGCTGGCCCCCGGCGAGGCCCCGGAAGGAGAGTTCAGCGATGTCCGCCGTACCCGCCGCACCGCCTCCCGCGTCGGCTGAGCCCCCGGGCCCCGCCACTGCCGCCGCGACCGCGACCGCCGCCCGTTCCGACCTCGGGCTGCTGCTGGTCCCCCCGCGCGCCCGCACCGGCTGGCGGCTGGTGCCCGCCCGGACGCTGGCGATGTGCACCGTCGAGCTGCAGAAGCTGCGCCACGACCGCACCGAGCTCTACACCCGGGCCGTGCAGCCCGCGCTGTGGCTGCTGATCTTCGGGGAGACCTTCACCCGGCTGAAGGCCATCCCCACCGGCGGCATCCCCTACCTGGACTTCCTGGCCCCCGGGATCATCGCCCAGTCCGCCATGTTCATCGCGATCTTCTACGGCATCATGATCATCTGGGAGCGGGACTCCGGGGTGCTCACCAAGCTGCTGGTCACCCCCACCCCGCGCGCGGCGCTGGTGACCGGCAAGGCCTTCGCCGCCGGGGTGAAGGCGGTGATCCAGGCCGTCGTCGTGGTGGTGATCGCCGCCCTGCTCGGAGTCGCGATGACCTGGAACCCGCTGCGGCTGCTCGGGGTCGTGGTCGCCGTGCTGCTCGGCTCGGCGTTCTTCTCCTGCCTCTCGATGACCATCGCCGGCATCGTGCTCACCCGTGACCGACTGATGGGCATCGGCCAGGCGATCACCATGCCGCTCTTCTTCGGCTCCAACGCCCTCTACCCGGTGGACCTGATGCCGGGCTGGCTCCAGGTGGTCAGCCGGGCCAACCCGCTCAGCTACCAGGTCGACGCCCTGCGCGGCCTGCTGATCGGCACCCGCGCCCACCTCCCGCTCGACTTCGCCGTCCTGACCGTGGCCACCGTGCTCGGCATCACCGCGGCCTCCGCGCTCCTCGGCCGCCTGGCCCGCTGACGCCCGCGCCGCTGCGCCGCTGCGCGGCCGCCGGCCCGTGCGGGGTCAGCCGCGCGGCTGGCGGGGCAGGGCGAGGGTGAGGGCCTCGGGGGAGGCGGGCGGGAGGGCGAGGGCGGAGACGGTCTCGGCGGGGAGCGGGCGCAGGCCGAGCAGGGCGGTGGCCAGGCGGGTGGTGGCCCGGTGCCAGTCGGGGATGCGCTGGAGCATGGCGTGGCCGCTGCCGGTGACGGTGTAGCCGCAGACGCGGGCGCCGGCGGCCCGGCTGCGGGCGGCGAAGGCCCGGGTCTCGGCGGGCGGGGTGACCTTGTCGCGGTCGCCGTGCAGCAGCAGCACGTCCCGTCCGGCCAGTTGCTCGCACGGGTCCTCGGCTGGGCACCAGGGGGCGAGGGCGACCAGGCCGGTGACGGCCGGGTGGCCGCCGGCCCGCAGGGCCGCGCGCCCGCCCATCGAGTGCCCGATCAGGACGGTCGGCACCTCGCCCAGCTCCCGGGCCAGCTCGTCGAGGGCGGCGAGGGCGTCCAGCGCGGCGTCGGCGCGCTGCCCGTTCCAGCCCCGGTGGCGGTAGCGGACGGTGCCGACGGCCACGTCGGCGCCGGCGGTGTCCTTGGCGAGGGAGCGCAGGAAGCCGTGCATCCGCAGCAGCGGCAGGTTGACCGGGCCGGGTCGGGCGAGGTTGTGCTCCTCGCCGCCGTGCAGCACCAGGACGGCGGCGCGCGGCGCCTCGGGCCGCACCCGCCAGCGCAGTGCCGGGTGCCCGGCGGTGCTGCCGGCCGTGCTGCCGGTCGTCGTGCCGCCGTCCACCGTGTCGCTGCTCACACCCGCACCGTCCTGTCCCGTCCCGCCCCCGTCCCGTGCCCTTGAACATCACTTTACGCGGGGCGTCTACGGGCCCGTTTCACCCGGGGGGAGCAGCCCGGGGACCAGGCGCGCGCGGGCCGGGCGGGGTGCTGCTATCCACGAAGGGTGGGGGGCCGCACGCGCCGCTCGTGGCGCCGTGTCACCGAGTGGAGGACTCCGTGGCTCAGCAGCTCGCACTCTCCGTGGACTTCGGATCGGGTTTCACCGACGCCTGGTCCAAGATCGCCAAATTCGTCCCGCAGTTCATCGCCTTCCTGGCGATCCTGGTCATCGGCTGGATCGTGGCGAAGGCGATCGCCAAGGTCCTGGACCGCGTGCTGCGCAAGGTCGGCTCGGAGCGGGTCGCCGAGCGGGCCGGGATGGCCCGCCACCTGAGCGGGTCGAACTACGACATGACCGGCATCATCTGCAAGATCGTCTACTACGCGATCCTGCTGATGGTGCTGCAGCTGGCGTTCGGCGTCTTCGGCCCGAACCCGATCAGCGTGATGATCCACAGCATCGTCGCCTGGCTGCCCCGGGGCATCGTGGCGGTCGCGATCGTGGTGGTCGCGATGGCCATCGCCAACGGCGTCCGCGACATCGTGCGCAACGCGCTCGCCGGCGCCTCGTACGGCCGTACGGTCGCCACGATCGCCTGGGCGTTCATCGTCGCGCTGGGCGTGATCGCGGCGCTCGGCCAGGCCGGGATCGCCACCGCGATCACCGGACCGGTGCTGATCGCGGTGCTCGCCACGATCGCCGGTGTGCTGGTGGTGGGTGTCGGCGGCGGCCTGATCCTGCCGATGCGCCAGCGCTGGGAGCGCTGGCTGGACCACGCCGAGCAGGAGAGCGCCAAACTGCGCGGCAGCGCCTACCAGGCGGGCCGGGCGGACGTGCTGGCCAACCAGCCGGCCCGGCCGACCACCCAGGCCGCCCCGGGCACCACCCCGCCGCCGCCCGGCATCGACCCGGGCCGCCCGGGCGACCAACCGAGCTAGGCAGCGACCCGCAGCGGGTTCAGGCCCGCAGCAGGCCCTGCTCGCGCACCAGCCAGCAGATCGCGGTCAGCCGGTGCACCGCGTAGTCGTACCCCACCGGTTCCCGCCAGCCGATCTCGGTGAGCGCGTCCAGGAAGCCGAGCGCGTAGTCCGACAGTTCCTCACGGTCCAGGGGCCGGGGCGCCAGCTCCGGCCCCTGCGCGTACAGCAGCTCGCGCAGCATCGCGACGTGCTGGTCGACCATCGCGACGAAGCCGGGCTCGAAGGCGAACTCGGACAGCCGGGGCGTGAACGCGGCGACGATGCCGGGCAGCGGGCAGCCGGCCGGATCGTCGGGGGAGCGCCGGAAGGATTCGTCGGGGGTGGCGAACATCCGTCCACCGTAGGCGAGCGGGTCGGCCGGACCGGCGGCTCGTGACGGTTCCGTGCTGAGACCTTGGCCACCTTCGGGAGTTTCGGCGGCTTGGCCGGTTCTCTGCACCGATCCACGGGTGGTCTGTACCAGAATGGTCCGCATGGATCTCCGCATCTTCACCGAACCGCAGCAGGGCGCGAGCTACGACACCCTCCTGACGGTCGCCCGGGCCGCCGAGGACCTGGGCGTCTTCAGTGCCTTCTTCCGCTCCGACCACTACCTGAAGATGGGCGACGTCGACGGCCTGCCCGGGCCGACCGACGCCTGGATCACCCTGGCCGGCCTCGCCCGCGACACCCGCACCATCCGCCTCGGCACCCTGATGACGGCCGCGACCTTCCGCCTGCCCGGCGTCACCGCGATCCAGGTCGCCCAGGTGGACGCGATGAGCGGCGGCCGGGTCGAGTTCGGCCTCGGCGCCGGCTGGTACGAGGCCGAGCACGCCGCCTACGGCATCCCCTTCCCGAAGGAGAAGTTCGGGCGGCTGGAGGAGCAGCTGGCGATCATCACCGGCCTGTGGAACACCAAGCTCGGCGACACCTTCGACTTCGCCGGCGAGTACTACACGCTGACCGGCTCGCCGGCCCTGCCCAAGCCGGCCCAGGACCGGATCCCGGTGCTGGTCGGCGGCCTCGGCCCGAAGCGGACCCCGGCGCTGGCCGCCCGCTTCGCTGACGAGTTCAACCTGCCGTTCGCCTCGGTGGAGGACAGCGCCGCCCAGTTCGGCCGGGTCAAGGCCGCCGTCGAGCAGGCCGGGCGCTCGGTCGGCGACCTGGTGTACTCCAACGCCTTGGTCGCCTGCGTCGGCCGCGACGACGCCGAGGTGGCCCGCCGGGCGGCCGTGATCGGCCGGGACGTGGACGAGCTGAAGGCCAACGGCCTGGCCGGCACCCCGGACGAGGTCGCCGAGAGGATCGGCCGGTACGCGGCCGTCGGCAGCGAGCGGGTCTACCTGCAGATCCTGGACCTGGACGACCTCGACCACCTGGAGCTCATCGCCTCCCGGGTCGCCCCCCAGCTCGGCTGACCCGCCCGCACGGCACGCCCTGATCCGGTACCGGCCGGCCGGGCCCGGCGATCACCGCTCTTTACTCGCTCTTGGGAATGCGTAATGCTCCAAGGGAGGGAACGGCGCGGGGAGGACCGGTGACCAGGACGAGAACGGCGGAGGCGGCGGCACCCCGGGTGCCGTCGCCTCCTGGACAGGGCCCAGCCGGCGCCCCGCAGGCCTTACGGGTGCAGCCCGGCCTGCACGACCTGCGGACCGGCCCCGCCCCGGTGGCGCTGCACTACCCCGCCGGCGACCTGCTGGTCGTCTCCGGTCTGCCCGGCAGCGGCAAGAGCACCCTGATGCGCCGCTGCGTGCGCGCCCCACTGGTCGACTCCCAGCTGGTCCGCGAGGAGTACGCGGCCAGGCTGCCCGGCCGCCTCCCGTACGCCCTCTACCGCCCGCTGGCGCGGATCGCGCACTACCGGCGGCTGCGGCGCGCGGTGCTGGCCGGCGGGCCGCTCGCCGTCCACGACTGCGGATCGCTGTCCTGGGTGCGGCTCTGGCTGACCCGCACCGCCGCCCGGCAGGGCCGCCGGGTGCACCTGCTGCTGCTGGACGCCGAACCGGCCGAGGCGCGGGAGGGCCAGCAGAGCCGGGGGCAGAGCGTCTCCCGCTACGCCTTCCTCCGGCACCGGGCCGCCGTCGACAGGCTGCGGCGCCGGCTCACCGGGGCCGGACGGGCGCCGGAGGGCTGTGCGTCGGCCGTGGTACTCGACCGGGCCGCCGCGCGCGCCCTGCGGGAGATCGTCTTCGCCGCGTCGTAGTCTCGGCGGGTCCGCGCCGAGCCGGGCGGGCCCGGGGCGCGGCCGACAATCCGCCAACTCCCTTGTCAGGAGCGCAGATGCGCCGTACTGCCCGGGTGCGCTCGCGTACCCCCCGTCTGTTCCCCTGGGCCGCCGTGCTGGTCGCGGCCGCCGGTCTCAGCCAGCTCGCCGCCCCGGCCCCGCACTCCGCCGCCGTGACCGCCGCGGCCGCCGTGACCGCGGCCTGTGCGGGGTCCGACGCCGACGCCGACGCCGACGCCGCCGCTGTCGATGCCGTCGCCGTCGCTGCCGCCGCCCGCAAGCCGGCCGGCAGTCAGGCCGGGCAGGACCCGAACGCCGTCACCGCCGCCGAGGCCCGGGCGATGCAGGCGGACCTCGACGACCGGCTCGCCCAGCTCTCCTCCGCGCACGCCCGGGTCGGCGCCCCGACGACGGTGCCGGTCTTCGTCCACGTGATCCACGCTGGTGACGCCGGCCGGCTCGACGGGGGCGTCGTCGCCGCCCAGATCGACCACCTCAACGCGACCTACGGCGGCCAGGGCGACGGCAACACCCCCAGCCCGTTCCACTTCGAGCTGGCCGGCACCGACTACACCGACAACGCCTCCTGGTACGACGGCATGACCCCCGGCTCCGGGACCGAGACGGGAATGAAGAACGCGCTGCGCAAGGGCGACGCGGGCACCCTCAACCTCTACACCGCCAAGCTCGGCCAGTCCCTGCTCGGCTGGTCGACCTTCCCGGGCGCCTACCGCTCGAACCCCGCCGACGACGGCGTGGTCGTCCTCGACGCCTCCCTGCCGGGCGGCGCCGCCGCCCACTACAACGAGGGCAGCAGCGCCACCCACGAGATCGGCCACTGGCTCGGCCTCTTCCACACCTTCCAGGGCGGCTGCCTGCCCCCGGGCGACTACGTGGACGACACCCCGCCCGAGCGCACCCCCGCCTACGGCTGCCCCGAGGGCCGCCGCACCTGCACCGGGCCCGGCCTGGACCCGATCCACAACTTCATGGACTACAGCTACGACTCCTGCATGAGCCAGTTCACCCCCGGCCAGGTCCAGCGGATGGCCGACTCCTGGGCCGCTTACCGGAGTTGAGTCGTCGGGGCTGGTCCGATACCCGGGCACTCTCGCAGAACCGCAGAACCGCAGAACCGCAGAACCGCCGAACCGCAGATCGGCCAGGCCATGTGCCATCGATCTGAATGTAAAACGCCGATCACGGCGTGGCAAATGCCGACCACACACCCGATTTGATCTATGTTCGGGGTGTCGGGACCGAGCAGGAACTGAGCGCCAAGGAGTAACGCCATGAGTGCCAACCCCCGGATCGTCGTCGGCGTGGACGGCTCGCCCGCCTCGGAGCAGGCGCTGCGCTGGGCGGTCGACTACGCGCGAGCCGTCGGCGGGACCATCACCGCGATCGCCGCCTGGGAGTACCCGGCGTTCTACGGCTGGGCCGCGCCGAGCGTGCCGTCCGCCGAGGTCTTCAACCCCGAGGAACTGGCCGGCAAGACCCTCTCCGACACCGTTGTCAGGGTCGTCGGCGACGACCCGGGCGTGCGGATCAGTGAGAGCGTGATGCCCGGCAACGCCGCCCAGGCCCTGCTGGAGGCCGCCAAGGGCGCCGCGCTGCTCGTCGTCGGCAGCCGCGGCCTCGGCGGCTTCTCCGGCGTGCTGCTCGGCTCGGTCAGCCGCCACCTCACCGAGCACGCGCCCTGCCCGGTCGTCGTCGTCCGAGAGGGCCAGGTGGCCGAGGGCGAGTAGCGCGCCGCCCCGCCGGGCCGCCGCGCGGTGGAGGATGGAGACATGCCAGAAGGTGACTCCGTCTACCGCGCGGCGGCCCGGCTGCACGAGGCCCTCGCCGGGCAGGTGCTGACCAGCGCCGACCTGCGGGTGCCCGCGCACGCCACCGCCGTCCTCGCCGGCCGCCGGGTGCTGGAGGTCGCCCCGCGCGGCAAGCACCTGCTCACCCGCCTCGAAGGCGGCCTCACCCTGCACACCCATTTGCGGATGGACGGCCGCTGGGAGGTCTACCGGCCCGGCGAGCGCTGGTCCGGCGGCCCCGCCTGGCAGATCCGCGCCGTCCTCGGCACCGAGCGGGGCACCGCCGTCGGCTACCGGCTGCCCGTCGTCGACCTGCTGCGCACCGCCGACGAGCAACGCGCCGTCGGCCACCTCGGCCCCGACCTGCTCGGCCCCGACTGGGACCCGGTGGAGGCCGTCCGCCGGCTGCTCGCCCACCCCGGCCGCCCGCTCGCCGAGGCGCTGCTCGACCAGCGCAACCTCGCCGGCATCGGCAACGTCTACGCCGCCGAGCTCTGCTACCTGGCCGGCGTCACCCCGTGGACCGAGGTGCGCCAACTCCCGCGCCCCGACCGGCTGGTGGAGCGGGCCCGGGAGCTCCTCGACGCCAACCGGCTGCGCCCCGGACACGTCACCACCGGCGACACCCGGCGCGGCCACCAGCACTGGGTCTACGGCCGGGCCGGCCGCCCCTGCCCGCGCTGCGGCACCCTCGTCCGGACCGCCCGCCAGGGCGCGCCCCCGCAGGACCGGGTGGCGTACTGGTGCCCCTACTGCCAGCGCGGCCCGGCCCCGGCCGGTACGGGCGTCAGCTCCGCTCGACCAGGGCCGGGTGACGCGGGTCGTCCACCCGGACGGTGACGTCGGCGGCCTCGGTCGGGCCGGTCTCCGCCTCGTAGCGGGCGAAGGCGGGCAGCGTCCACTGCTGGTCGGCGGGCGTGCGGCGGGCCAGGGCAGTCGGGGTGAGCGCGAGGTGGACGGCCAGCTCCAGCGGCAGCCAGCGGCCGAGCAGCAGCGCGCCGTCCAGCAACAGCACGCCGCCGGGCGGCAGTTCGGCGTACGGGGCGCGGGTCGAGCGGTCCGTCGCCGGGTCGCGCAGCGAGGGCAGGACGCGGCCGCTGGCACCGGGCTCCAGCGGGTCCAGCACCTCGCGCAGCAGGGCGCCGTCGTCCAGCCAGAGGTCGTGGAAGGCGTCCGCGTCCTGGTGGCCGTACTCCAGCCGGATCGAGGCCGGGCGCAGGAAGCCCGCCGCCGACACCCGCAGCGCGGGGCGGCCGCGCAGCCGCAGCGGCTCCACCAGGGCGTCGGCGAGCAGGTCGGGGCGGGCGGCGGGCGCGCCGTCCACCGCGACCCGCAGCCACCGGCCGCCGGGGTCGGACAGCGCGGCGATGCGGTCGGCGAGCATTTCGGCCAGCCGGTCGGGGGAGATCGGGTGTACCTGCATCGGGCCATCCTGTCGTGCCGTCGTGCCGTCGTGGCTGTGGTGCCGGGCGGTCAGGGTCAGGTGAGCGGGAGGGCGTGCAGGACGTCGTCGTGGCCGGCGTAGAGGTGGTTCGCGTCGACGGCGAGCGACCAGACGTCCTTGCCGGGGCCCGAGTCGAGGAACGTCCAGCGCGGTGTGCCGCTCGCGGTGTCGATCGCGCACACCCCGGCGGTCGCCGGTCCGGGGACGAACAGCGTGCCGCCGGCCACCAGCGGATGGCTGCGGCGGTCCAACAGGAACGGCAGCCGGTAGGACCACTGCAGTGCGCCGGTGACCGCGTCGTGCCCGGTGACCAGGCCGTTGTCGCGGGCCAGGTAGACCCGCGGGCCGTCGGAGACCGCGGGCATCGCCCGCCACGACTCGCCCCGGCCGGGGGAGACCGTCCAGGCCGGCTCGCCGCCGGGGCGCAGCGCGCGGACGCCGCCGGCCCCGTCGGGGACGTAGACGTGCACCGGGCCGCCGACGCACCAGCCCAGGTCCCCGGCGCCGGGGGCCGTCCACAGCTCCCGGCCGTCGGCGGTGTCCCGGACCACCAGTTCACTGCCGTTGCCCAGGTTGCGCAGGCACGGGAGGCGGCCGCCGGGCGCGGTGACCGGGGTGAACGGCTGCTCGTTGCGGTCGGTGGGGAGGTGCCACAGCATCGAGCGGTCCGCGACCCGGACGGCGAAGAGCCGGCCGTCCGGCGTCGAGCTCTCCCGCGACCAGTCCCAGACGTAGCCGTACAGGGTGCCGTCGTCGAAGCCGGACAGTTGGACGGAGCCTTGCAGGTCGTCGGGCAGCGGCAGGCTCCAGTCGGCGGCGGGGTCGCCGAGGTGGCGGGCGTCCAGGTGGCCAGGGGAGGTGGTGAAGAGCCGGTCCGGCCCGAGCACCACCTTGCCCAGCACCTCCAGGTCGCTCGGCCAGTTCCCGCGCGGCGGGTCGATGGTGAGCAGCCGCGCCGCCTCGCCGGTGGCCGGGTCCAGGACCTGGAGCCCGGCCCGGGACAGGAACACCGGCCGGGTCGGCGGGCCGGTCAGCCGCTCCGGGGTCATCGCCTCCGGCCCCCGGTACGTCCACAGCGGGGTCGGCCCGGACAGCGCGGTCGGCTGCGGCCTCGGCGGCGGAGCCGGCTGGTCCGCACCCGAACGGCTGAACGCCCACACCGCCGCGCCCGCCGCCAGCGCCCCGGCCCCCGCCAGCAGCCCGCGCCGGCTCAGCCGCGGCCCGTCCCCGCCCCCGCCGACCACGTCCGCGGGCTCCCGCGCGGCGCCGTCCGCCTCCCCGTCCCACTGCCACGACGTCTCGCGCACGGGCCCCTCGGACGACGGCGACTGCATACCGGCTCCCACCTCCCCCGCGGCGCCCCACGCGCCACCACTCGCCCGGAGGATATCGAACAGCCCCCGAACCACCCGAAACCCCGACCGGCGGCGTACTAGGCTGAGGCACAGCACAGGCCCGCCCAGCAGCCCCGGGGGAGGTACGGCGTGACGGCCGAGATGATCGCACCCGAGTGGATGCACCGGCAGATCAGCAGCGAGCAGTACGACTCCTGGACCGTGGAGCAGTGCGCGGGCATCGAGATCGTCGACGGGATGGTGGTCGTGAGCCCGAGCGCCTCCAAACGGCACAACCGGCTCGCACGGTTCCTGGCGAACGCCCTGGACGCGGCCGGCGGCGCCGAGTGGAACGCCGACACGGACTTCGACGTCAGGCTCCAGGACGTGCCGCTGAACAACCGCCGCCCGGACGTGGTGGTCTACCGGGCGGACACGATCGACGAGTCGCCCACCAGACCCGCGGACGTGCTGCTGCTCGTCGAGGTCGTCTCACCGGGTTCGGAGACCACCGACCGGGTGGTCAAGCTGGACCAGTACGCCAAGGCGGGCATCCCGTTCTACTGGCGGGTCGAGCAGGTCGCCGACGGCGTCCCGATCGTCCACACCTACGTGCTGGACGCGGCGAGCCGTTCGTACCGGGCGGGCGAGTTGTTCACCGGCCGGGTCAAGGCCGTGGTGCCGTACGCGGTGGAGGCCGACCTCTCCGGGCTGTGAGGCGCCCGCCCGTCAGTGCTGCGGGGGGTGGTCGGCGAGGTCGGCGAGGACGTCGGCGTGGCAGGGGAGCGGGGCGCACCAGCAGCCGAGGCGGTGGCCGCGCAGGGGCGGGACGAGGGCGAGCAGGTCGGGGCGGGCGAGGAGGTAGGCGCGGTAGTCGGCGACCATCTGCTCGCGGGTGAGGTCGGGGCCGGGGCGGTAGGGGCAGTGCAGCGGGGACTCGGACAGGTGCCAGCCGCCGCGGTGCATGGCGCGGCCGACGTAGACGACGTCGGCGCAGGAGGGGTCGTCGCGGTGGCCCTTGAGGTTGACCACGGTGGTGCGGCCGGAGGTGGTCGGCATGCCGTCCATGCTGGCGCAACCGGGGCCGACGGGCATCCGGGGCCCCGGGGGGCTCGCCTTGACACGCCCCGGGGCCCGGCGTAGCAAAAGAGCATGCGCCATCCGCACGCGGGCGGCCGTGACCGGGCGGCGCCGCCCGGCCCGCACCGGCCGCAGGAGCTTGACGCCGCCCCGGCGGCGGTCGAGCGGGACGACCTGCTGGCGGGCGCCGTCCGCCGGGCGCTCGGCGGCACCGGGGCGTACGGGGCGATGGTGTACCTGCGCTCGCGGGACGGCCGCTCGCTGGTGCTCTGCACGATCGCGGGCGTACCGCTGTCGATCATGAGCCCGTTCCGGCGGATCGCCGCCGCCGGCCCGCTGCCCGTCGCCGTCAGCTTCCGCACCGGGCGGACCATCACCCTCGCCGACACCGAGGACACCATGCGGCGCTTCCCGCAGCTCGCCGTCGGCATGCCGTACGACTACGCCTCCGCCTGCGTGCCGGTGGCGGGCGGCAAGGAGCGGTTCGGGGTGCTCAGCGTGTTCTGGCCGGCCTCCGACGACGGCGTCCCGGAGGACGCCCAGCCGCGGCTGGCGGAGGTGGCCGGGCGGCTGGCCGCCGGGCTGGCGGGCCTGGCGGCGGCCGGGCACCCCGTGGAGCCGGGCGGCGACGCGGCCGTGGTCGAGCTGCCGCCGCCGTCCGCGCCGACCTGCCGGGTCGGGATGTTCGACTGGAACGTCGCCACCGGGGCGCTGGCCGCCGACGAGCAGTTCCTCGCGATCTTCGGCCTCGCACCCGACGAGTTCGACGGCACGGCGGCCGCCCTCGGCAGCCGGATCGCCCCCGGTGACCTGCCCGAGTTCCGGGCCGCCGCCCGGACCGCCCTGGCCCTGGGCGAGGTGCTGGCGGCCAGGGTCCGGGTGCTCGGGCCGGACGGCCACCCGTACCCGGTGGAGCTCTGGGCGCGGGTGCCCTCGGCGATCTCGGCGGACGGCCGCACCCATCTGGTCGGCGCCGTGCTGGACGCCCGCACCCTCACCGCGGCCGCGGCCGCCGTCGAGCGACTGCGCGAGGGCGTCTTCTCACTCGACCCGGACGGCCGGGTCGGCTACGCCAACCGCGCCACCGAGCCACTGCTCCAGGCGCGCCGCGAGGACCTGGTCGGCCACCACCTGTGGGACGTGCTGCCCTGGCTCGCCGACCCCTTCTTCGAGAACCGCTACCGGGCCGCCCTGCTCTCCCAGCAGCCCACCGCCTTCCTGGCCGCCCGCCCGCCGGACGGCTGGCTCGCCTTCTCGCTCTACCCCGACACGCACGGCGTCACCGGCCGGGTGGTGGCCGCCGAAGCCCCGCCGGGCGCGGCCGAACCGCGGGCCGCGCCCCCGCCGCCCGCGGCCCGCGGCGCCACCCGGACCGACGCCCCCGCCGGCATCGGCGGCACCTACCACCTGCTCCAGCTCGCCAGCGCGCTCACCGAGGCCGTCAGCGTGCGCGAGGTCTGCCGGGCCGTGGCCGAGGAGATCCTGCCGGCCTTCGGCGGCCAGGAGCTCGCCATCTACGGGGTGCGCGACAAGAACCTGCACCTGATCTCGCAGACCGGCTACCCGGACGGCTTCCTGGACGGCTTCGAGGGCACCCCCGTCGCCGCCCGCATCCCCGGCGCGGAGACGCTCAGCACCGGCACCCCGATCTTCTTCGAATCGGTCCGCGAACTCGCCGCCGCCTACCCCGGCATCGCGCTCGACGAGATGGGCGCCTGGGCCTTCCTGCCGCTGATCGCCTCCGGCCACCCCGTCGGCAGCTGCATCCTCGGCTTCGACCGGCCGCGCCCCTTCACCGCCGAGGACCGCGGCCTGCTCACCGCCCTCGGCGGCTTCATCGCCCAGGCCCTGGAACGGGCCCGGCTGTACGACGCCGAGTTCGCCCTGGCCCGCGGCCTCCAGCAGGCGCTGCTGCCGCACCGCCTCCCGGACGTGCCCGGCATCCGGATCGCCGCCCGCTACCTGCCCGGCACCCAGGGCATGGAGATCGGCGGCGACTGGTACGACGCGATCGTCACCGGCGGGGACGTCACCCTGGTGATCGGCGACGTCGAGGGCCACAGCGTCGGCGCGGCCGCCACCATGGGCCAGCTGCGCAGCGCCGTCCGCGCCTTCACCACCGGTGGCGACCCGCCCGACCAGGTGCTCGCCCGCACCAACCGGCTCCTCCTCGACCTCGACCCCGGACTGCTCGCCAGCTGCTGCCTCGTCCGCCTCACCCCGGCCGACGGCCGCGCCCGGATCGCCCGGGCAGGGCACCTGCCGCCGGTGCTGCGCTTCCCGGACGGGTGGGCCGAGGCGCTGTACGTGCCGGGCGGGCCGCTGCTGGGCGTGGAGGACCTGGCCGAGTACCCGGTCAGCGAGCTGCGCCTGGCGCCCGGCACGGTGGTCGCGCTGTACACGGACGGGCTGGTGGAGGATCCGGCGGTGGCGATCGACCAGGGGGTGGACCTGCTGCGGGCCGCGCTCGGGCGCGGCGAGGAGCAGGGGCCGGACGGCCTGGAGCTGCTGGCGGAACGGATCCTGCGCGAGGTCGGCTCCTCGCACCGGGTGGACGACGTGGCGCTGCTGCTCACGGCCTTCGACGAGGACGTGTCCACGGGTGCGTCCACGGAGGCGCCCACGGGGGTGTCCACGGAGGTGCCCCGAACGCCGTGAGCGGCGACTTTCGTCGGGGGCGGGGGCGACGAACGGTGGCGGCGGACGGGTGGCGCGGCCCGATAGCCTCGACGGGTGGATGCGATGGCGCGGGCCTGGAAGAAGGCGGTACGGACGGCGTTTCCCGGGCCCTGGCCGCCCCGGCGGGTGGTGGGCCAGGGCGCGCTGGCCCTGCTGATGGGCGGGGTCGCGGTCCTGCTGGAGGTGGCCTCCGGTGTCGGCCACCCGGTCCTGGTGGGGCTGGGGGTCGCGCTGCTGTGGGTGCTGCGGCCGGCTTTCCCGGCGACCGTGCTGGTGCTCACCTCGGCCGCGGCCGGCTGGGCCGTCGGCCCGATGCCGCTGCTGGTCTGCGCGGGCTGGTCGGCCGGGGCGAGGCTGCGCCGGGTCACCGCGCTGGTCGGCACCTTCGTGCTGAGCTGGGTGCTGTTCATGGTGACCGGGGTGCTGAAGGACGCCGGCTCGGCCTCGCCCAAGCTGATCGTCGGGCTCTCGCTCGGCGGCTTCCTGCTGGTCGCCGTGCTGCCCGCGCTGTGGGGCCGCTACCGGGCGCAGCGCCGTGCCCTGCTGGACGCGCTGCGCGAGCGCAACGACCAGCTGGTGCGCGAGCGGGTCATGGTGGTGCACCAGGCCCGGCTGCGCGAGCGGCACCGGATCGCCCAGGACATGCACGACAGCCTGGGCCACCAGCTCGCGCTGATCTCCGTGCACTCCGGCGCGCTGGAGGTGGACCGTACGCTCAACGACCGGCAGCGCGAGGCGGTCGGGGTGCTGCGGCAGGCGGCGGTCGCGGCGATGCGCGAGCTGCGCGAGGTGGTCGGCGTCCTGCACGACGAGTCGACGGTGGTGCGGCCGGCGACGGCCGCGGCACCGGCCCGGGGCGGGGTGGACGGGATCGAGGGGCTGGTCGACTCCTCGCGGGCGGCCGGGGCGCTGGTCTCCTTCTCCCGGGAGGGCGAGCCGCGCCCGCTGGCCGCCGCGGTGGACCACGCGGCGTACCGGATGGTGCAGGAGGCGCTCACCAACGCGCACAAGCACGCCCCCGGCGCGCCGATCACCGTCGCGCTCCGGTACGAGCCGGACGCGCTGGTGGTGGAGGTGGTCAACCCGTGCACGCCGGAGCCCGTGGGCGTGCGCGCCGGCGCGGGCCCGGCGGTCAGCGGCGGCCAGGGGCTGACCGGCCTGCGCGAGCGGGCCCGGCTGGTCGGCGGCATGGTGCACGCCGGGCCGACGCCGGACCAGGGGTTCCGGCTGGCCGGCGTGCTGCCGTACGAGGGGGCGGAGGGCACGGGCGACGGGGCCGCGGCGATCGCCGGGGTCGACGACTGGGTGCTGGACGGCCTGCCGCCGGTCGTCGGGGCGGAGGACGGGCGGCGCAGTCCGGCGATCGGCTGCGCGGTCGGGGTGGGGGCGGTCGGCCTGACCGTGCTGGGGCTGCTGATCTGGGGCGTGGTGGCCTTCGTCCAGGGCACCGGCGACGCGACGGTGCCGAAGTCGGTGTACGACGGGCTGGAGGTCGGCACGCCGGAGGCCGACGTGCTGCACCGGCTGCCGCCGGGGAACACCTTCTTCACCGACGACTACCAGGGCAGCGGGCCCAAGCCCCCGGAGGGCGCGCACTGCCGCTGGTACTTGTCCGGTGACCTCAGCGACGCCTGGGGCCAGGACAACGTGATGCGGTTCTGCTTCAAGGACGGGCTGCTGGTGGAGAAGGAGCACTACCTCACGAAGTCCTGACCGCCGTGACCGCCCTGACCGCCCTGACCGCGCTGACCGGGCTGACTGCTCTGACCGTCCTGACCGGGTGGGACGCGGGGTTCGGCCGGATGTGAGGATGGTGTTCCTGCCGCAGCACCGTTCGAGGGGAATGACCAGCCGTGATCCGAGTCCTCGTCGCCGACGACGAGCCGCTCATCCGCGCCGGGATCAGGATGATCCTGGGCTCTGCCGCCGACATCGAGGTGGTCGCCGAGGCCGCCGACGGGCGGGAGGCGCTGGAGCTGGCCCGGGCGCACCGGGTGGACGTGGTGCTGCTGGACATCCAGATGCCGGTGATGGACGGGCTGACGGCGCTCGGGGAGCTGCCGAGGGTCGCGCCCGGCGCGCGGGCGCTGATCCTCACCACCTTCGGGGAGCGCGAGAACGTCCTGCGCGCCGTGACCGAGGGCGGCGCCGGATTCCTGCTCAAGGACACGGCGCCGCACGAGCTGATCCAGGCGGTGCGCGCGGCGGCCGGCGGCTACGCCTTCCTGTCCCCGGCCGCCACCCGGCACATCGTCGACTCGCTGGCCTCCGGGCGCAGCGGTTCGGCGGCCGCCCGCAGCGCGGAGGCCCGGCGCCGGCTGGAGGTGCTGACGCCGCGCGAGCTGGAGGTGCTGGCCCTGCTCGGCGAGGGTCTGTCCAACGCGGACGCGGGGGCGCGGATCCACATGAGCGAGGCGACGGTGAAGACGTACGTCAGCCGGATCCTGGCCAAGTTGGGCTGTGAGAACCGGGTGCAGGCGGCGCTGTTGGCGCGGGACGCGGAGCTCGGCGCCCGGGACTGAGCGCGTCCGACCGGTCGCGGAGCGTGTCGGGTGTGGCGGATGCCACCTGATGGCCCGTCGGAACGGGGAACTCCGGCTTCACTGGTGACGGTGCGTCAACTCGTGGTCGCGGTGGGTGGATGGTGTGCTCGGGCTCACAGGTGGACAGAGGTGAAGGGGGGGCGTGAAAGTTGATCAGTTGATCTTGAGAATGCGGTCAAACCCGGTCGAACTGGGCACGGCACCTTGATCAATACCGCCGGTAACAGTCAACTGACCTGCGGAGACCAAGAATTGCTTGCTGCACCCCGAGGTGGCCCGTAGCTTCATTGGCGGTGCAACGAGCACCACCCGGGTTCACCCCGACGCACGGCCCGCCGACCTGACCCCCGGCGCGAGGGCCGTGCCCGCCGACGCGACCAGCTCGAACAGGTCGTCGGCGAGTGGAGGTGGCCGGGGCGGCACGGCACGTCCCAGGCGTGTCCGGCCGCCCGTCGAGCGAGGTGAGCGTGACTATCGGCCCGTCATGGGTCTGGTTCCGCCTGCCCGCCCGGGGCTTGCCGAGAGGACTTATATGACTTCCCGTCACGAGACCGCCGCTGCCACCGACACCACCGCCACCAAGCGCAACCGCGTGCGGATGGCGGTCGTCGCGGGCGCCGCTGTCGCGGCCCTGCCGGTGGCCGGCCTCGTCACGGCCACCTCGGCCTCCGCCGCGCCCACCTCCAGCTGGGACTCCGTCGCCCAGTGCGAGAGCGGCGGCAACTGGAGCATCAGCAACGGCAACGGATTCTCCGGCGGACTGCAGTTCACCCCCAGCACCTGGAGGGCGTACGGCGGCACCGCCTACGCCCCCCAGGCCCACCAGGCGAGCAAGGCGCAGCAGATCACGGTCGCCGAGAAGGTCCTCGCCTCGCAGGGGCCCGGCGCGTGGCCGGTCTGCTCGGCCAAGGCGGGCCTGAGCAAGGGCGGCGCCCCGGCCGCCGTCGACACCACCGACACCGCACCCTCGAAGCCGGCCGCCAAGCCGGCGCCCAAGGCCCAGACGCCCAAGGCTCAGACGCCCAAGACCCAGGCGCCGCAGGCCCAGCAGGCGCCGAAGAGCAAGCCGGCGCCGAAGCAGCAGGAGACGTCGAAGCCGCAGCAGTCGGCCAAGCCGGCGCAGTCGGCGCCGTCCTCGGAGAAGAACACCTCCGGTGGCGGCTACACCGTCAGGAGCGGTGACACGCTGAGCGGCATCGCGGCCAAGTTCGGCACCGACACCGGCAACCTGTACGACAAGAACGCCCGCACCATCGGCGGCGACCCGGATCTCATCTTCCCGGGCCAGACCCTGACCGTCTGACACCTCCTCGCACCCGCGCCGAGCGGCCGCCCCACCCCGGGCCCGGCCGCTCGGCCCGGCGCGTTTCCGGGGCCGGGCGTGTTTCCGGGGCCGGGCGTATTTCCGGGATCGGGCGCGTTTCCGGGATCGGGTGCGAGGGAGGGAGCGTGCGAGCGGGCGTGAGGGCGTGCACGCAGGCGCTTCGGGAGATAGTTGAAGGTTGAACGCGACGTCTGAATACCGCCGGAGGTTTCCGGCGCCGAGGCCCAGGATCGAGTCATGTCCGAGATCGGAACCGGGGGTTCTGATCGGAACGAGTCGGATCACATCCGAATGAGGAGTTCTGGAGATATGACGATGAACGGTGCGGCGAAGCTCGACGGCAAGGTGGCCCTGGTGACCGGCGGCAGCCGGGGGATCGGGGCGGCGGTCGCGCTGCGGCTGGCCGAGGACGGTGCCGACGTCGCCCTGACCTATCAGGGCGGGGCCGAGCGGGCCGAGGAGGTCGCGGCGAAGATCACCGCGATGGGGCGCCGCGGCTGGGCGGTCCGCGCGGACAGCGCCGACCCGCAGGCGGTGCAGGCCGTGGTCGCGGCGGTCGCGGAGCGGTTCGGGCGGCTGGACATCCTGGTGAACAACGCGGGCGTCGGTGTCCTCGGCCCGATCGGTGACCTGGCGCTCGACGACGTGGACCGGGTCCTGGAGGTGAACGTCCGGGCGCCGTTCCTGTTCGCCCAGGCCGCCTCCGCGCACCTGGCCGACGGCGGGCGGATCGTCACCATCGGCAGCTGTATCGCCAAGCGGGTCGCCTTCCCCGGCGCCACCATCTACTCGCTCAGCAAGGCGGCGATGATCGGCCTGACCAAGGCGCTGGCCAGGGAGCTCGGCCCGCGCGGGATCACCGCCAACGTGGTCCACCCCGGCCCGATCGACACCGACATGAACCCGGCGGACGGTGAGGCCGCCGAGTTCCAGAGCAGCCTGACCGCACTCGGCCGCTTCGGCGCGGGCGCGGACATCGCCGCCGCCGTCGCCTACCTGGCGGGCGAGGAGGGGCGGTACGTCACGGGCGCGGAGCTCGCGGTGGACGGCGGGTTCGCGGCCTGACGGTTCGGGCCTGACGGTTCGGAGCCTGACGGCTCGCAGCACGTCGTTGTGCGGAGACCGGCCCGGTGGTGCGACCACCGGGCCGGTGTCGTGGCGGGCGGTCGTCGACGGACGCGTTTACGATCGCCCGGTCCGAGCGGTGCCCCCGACCGGACCCGGCCACGCCGGCGACGCGCTCCCGACCGAGAGGTGTGCCATGACCGCAGCGGAAGACCCGATCGACCTGCTCGCCCGGGCCCTCGCGCAGACCGCCGGGCTGATCGACGGCGTCGGCGTCGAGCTGGCCGGGCACCCGACGGCCTGCCGCTCCTGGGACGTCGGCGACCTGGTCAGCCATCTGCTGTTCGACCTGCGGCAGTTCACCGTCCGGGCCGGGGGCGGGCAGCCGGACTGGTCGCAGCCCTTCGAGCGGGTGGAGGAGGACTGGCTGCACGCCTTCGAGGCCGGCGCCGAGGAGCTGGTCGACGCCTGGCGGGCGGCGGGCGACCTCACCGGCACGCTGGAGGTCCCCGGCGTCGGCGCCCTGCCGGCCCGCTTCCCGGTGGACCAGCAGATCGCCGAATTCGCCGTCCACGACTGGGACTTGGCCCATGCCACCGACCAGTCCACCGAGGGGCTGGACCATGAGGTGGCCCTCGCCGCCCTGGCCTGGGCCCGCGGCGCCCTCACGCCCGGGTACCGCGGCGCCGAGGAGGATCAGCACGCCTTCGGCCCCGAGGTCGCCGTGCCGGAGGACGCCCCGCCGTACGACCGGCTCGCCGGTTTCTTCGGTCGCGACCCGGAGGCCGTGCGGCCCTGAGCTCCACTGAGCCGGCGGGCTCCACAGGCTGCACGGGCTCCACTGGCTCCACCTCACCCGCCTAGCGGACCGTATCCGGGCAGGTCAGAGGCCCGGTCGGCGCGGCCGGACCGGGGTTGACGACGGTGTGCCCTTCCACCACCCTTCCACTAATCGAATAGTGAAAGGGTACTTTGCCGATGCGCCTGTTCCGCCCGCCGCGTCGACCCGCCGTCCTGGCCTGGGGCCTGGCCGCGGGGTTCGCCGCGCTCTACACCTGCGTCGCCGTCAACCGCTACCGGCGCGGCCTGAGCAAGGCCTACGACCTGGGCATCTTCGAGCAGGCCATCCGCGCGTACGCGCACGGGCAGGCGCCGATCGTGCCGCTCAAGGGGCCCGGTTACCACCTGCTCGGGGACCACTTCCACCCGCTGATCGCCGTGCTCGCCCCGGTCTACCGGTTGTTCCCGGGGGCCGTCGCCCTGCTGGTCGCCCAGGCGCTGCTGATGGCGCTGGCGGTCGTGCCGCTCACCCGGTGGGCGTACGAGGCGGGCGGGCCGCGGGTCGCGCTGGTGATCGGATGCGTGACCGGGGCGTCCTGGGGGATCGTCCGGGCCGTCAGTGACGATTTCCACGAAATCGCCTTTGCCGTACCGCTGTTGGCCTTCGCGGCCACCGCGCTCGGCCGGCGCCGCCACCTGGCCGCGGCGCTGTGGTCGCTGCCGCTGCTGCTGGTCAAGGAGGACCTCGGCCTGACCGTGGCCGCCTTCGGCCTGCTGATCGCCTGGCAGGCCCGCCGGGGCCGGCGCGGCCCGCTGCCGGGGCTCGTGCTCGCGGGCGTCGGGGTCGCGGCCACCGTGCTCACCGTGACGGTGGTGCTGCCCTCGTTCAACCCGCACGGCGGGTTCGACTACTGGCAGCAGCTGGACGGCGGCGGGCAGCCCTCGCCCTGGTCGCTGGCGGCCCGGATCGGCTGGCCCCCGATCAAGTGGCTGCTGCTCTTCCTGCTCGCCGCGACCGCGGGCTTCCTCGGGCTGCGCTCGCCGCTGGTCCTGCTCTGCGTGCCCACCCTGGGCTGGCGGCTGCTCTCGGCCAACCCGCACTACTGGGGCGTCAGTTACCACTACAGCGCGGTGCTGATGCCGCTGGTGCTCGCCGCCCTGGTGGACGCCCTCACCCGCACCGACCCGCGCCGGGCGCGGCGCGCGCTCGCCGTCAGCGCCCTGGTGGCGGCCGTGACGGTGCCGGTCTATCCGCTGCACGAGGTGGTGATGCCCGAGGCGTGGCGCACCTCGCCCCGGCTCGCGTACACCCGGGCGCTGCTCGGCTCGATACCCGACGGCGCGACCGTCGCCGCCTCCAACCGCCTCGCCGCGCAGCTGACCGGCCGGGCCGCCGTCACCCTGGTCTGCCAGGCGCCGGCCGGGCCGGGGCCCGAGTGGGTGGTCGTGGACCGGACGGACCCGAGCGTGCAGGCCCCGTGCGCGACCGCCGACACCGCCCGGATGCTGGTCGAGTACGAGCAGCACGGCTACCGGCGGGTCGCCGACCAGGACTCCCTCCTGTTGCTGCAGCGGCCCTGATCGTCCGTATCGCCCGGCACCCCCCGGCCTGGCTTGACCCGGGCGCCACAGTGGGTCACTATTCCACTATTGGACTAGTGAAAGGTCGAATCGCGTGTGATCGAGTACCGCATCGAGCGGCGCAGCGGCGTCTCCACCTACCAGCAGATCGTTCAGCAGACCAAGCAGGCCTTGCGGCTCGGACTGCTCCAGCCCGGGGACAAGCTGCCGACCGCGCGGGAGGTCGTCGAGCTGACCGCGATCAACCCCAACACCGTGCTGAAGGCCTACCGCGAACTGGAACGCGAGGGCCTGGTCGAGCCCCGGCCGGGGCTCGGCACCTTCGTCCGGCGCTCGCTCGCCCGGCCGGAGGCCGCCGCCGACGGGCCGCTGCGCGCGGACCTGGTCGGCTGGGTGGACCGGGCCCGCGAGGTCGGACTGGAGCGTGAGGACATCGCCGCGCTGATGGCCTCCGTCCTGGAGCAGCGATTCGACACCGGGGTCTCCCCGGAAACACCGAGTTAGAGGACAGTGGGGGGACCGGGTGAACGACCCGATGAACACACCGCCGGCATCGGCGACACCGGGGGCCCCGGCGGCGCTCGCGGCCGAGGGCCTGGGCAAGCGCTACCGGGGCGATTGGGCGCTGCGCGACTGCACGTTCGCCGTTCCGGCCGGGCGGATCTGCGGGGTGGCCGGCCCCAACGGTGCGGGCAAGAGCACCCTGCTGGGCATCGCCGCCCGGCTGCTCACCCCCACCGAGGGCGAGCTGCGGGTGTTCGGTGAGCCCGCCACCACCGAGGACCTGCGTGCCTGGGTCGCGTACGTGGCCCAGGACAAGCCGCTCTACCCCGGCTTCACGGTGGCCGAGACCCTGCGGCTCGGCCGGGAACTGAACCCGTCCTGGGACCAGGACCTCGCCCAACAGGTGATCGACCAGGGCGAGTTGAGGATGAGGGCGAAGATCGGCTCGCTCTCCGGCGGCCAGCGCACCCGGGTCGCCCTGGCGCTCGCCCTCGGCAAGCGCCCCGACCTGCTGCTGCTCGACGAGCCGATGTCCGACCTCGACCCGCTCGCCCGGCACCAGCTGATGGGCACCCTGATGGCCGAGGCCGCCGAGCGCGGCACCACCATCGTGGTCTCCTCGCACATCATCCCCGAGCTGGACGGCGTCATCGACTACCTGCTGCTGGTGCAGTCCGGGCGGATCCGGCTCTGCGGCGACGTGGAGGACCTGCTGGACGGACACCAATTGCTCACCGGCCCGGCCGGCAGCGCGCTCCCCGAGGACGTCCTGGTCGAACAGCGCTCCACCGGCCGCCGGATCGACGCGCTGGTCCGCACCGGCGATCCGGTGGACGGCCCGTGGGAGAGCGGCCGGCCGAGCCTGGAGGAGCTGCTGCTCGGCTACCTCCGGACCCCGGCCGGCACCGCCCGGGCCGCCACCGGACCGGGCCCGCAGGCCCAGACGACCGAGAACGGGATCGCCGCATGAGCACCAACGTCCTGGCCGACCGCGCCACCACCGAGGCGCCACCGCGCGAGCCGCGGACCGCGCTCCGCCCGGGCGGCCTGCTCTGGCTGAGCTGGCGCCAGAGCCGCACCGCGCTGTGGGCGATCGCCGCCCTGGTCGTCACCGCGTCGGCCACCCTGCTCTGGCTGCACTTCTCCGTCCAGCCGCTGATGGCGGATCTGCGCCGGGCCGGGTGCTCCGACGGGGCCAGCTGGTCCAACGCCGGCTGCCAGGGCATGGTCTCGCCCATCACCCGCCGCGCCTACCTGTACACCACGTGGCTCCAGCCGGCCCTGGTCGCCGTCCCCCTGCTGATCGGCATGTTCCTCGGCGCCCCGATGCTCGCCCAGGAGTACGAGCGCGGAACCGTTCGCCTCGCCTGGACCCAGTCCGTCAGCCCGCTGCGCTGGCTCACCGCGCGGATCGCCCTGCCCGGGCTGGCGGTGCTGGCCGCCGGTGGGGTGCTCGCCGTCCTGGCGACGTGGGTGTGGAACGCGGACATCGCGCACAGCCCGTTCGCCTTCGATCCGCCGTTCCAGGGCCTCACCTACCCCGTCCTCGGGGTGGTGCCGGTCGCCTGGTCGCTGTTCGCGCTGGCACTGGGCCTGCTGGTCGGGCAGCTGCTGCGGCGCACGGTGGCCTCGGTCCTGGCCACCGGCGTCCTGGTGGCGGTCGTCCACGGCCTGCTCCGGTGGGGCCGCGCCTCCTTCTACCCGTCGGTCAAGGAGATGGTCCCGCGCGGCGTCTACTTCGGGCAGCCCACCAACGCGTGGCTGGTCGACCGCGGGGTCGTGCTCCAGGACGGCCGGTGGGCCTCGGACCAGTTCTGCTGGGACGGCGACCGGACGAGGGGCTGCGAAGGTGCCACGAGCAACTGGATCGAGTACCACCCCGTCGGGCACTTCGTGCCGATCCAGCTCGTCGAGACCGGGATCCTGGTGGCGCTCACCGTCGTGGCGCTGACGGTGCTCTTCCTCCGGGTGCGGCGGGACGGCAACTCGCTGCGGGCGACCCGGCGGGCCTGACGCCCGAGGACGCGGCCCCGGTCGGGCGTCAGTCGCGGCTCCAGCGGAGTTCGACCTCCGGGAAGCGCGGTGACGGGCCGTCGAGGAGGGGCGCGGGGCGGCCGCGGAGGAAGTGGTCGGCGAACGCCCGGGTGTAGGCGCGGGTGAGAGCGGTCGCCCGGGCCGGGGCGATGGTGCCGAGCAGCGCGGCGTAGGTGTCGGCGGGGAGGTGGCCCGGCAGATTGCCGGGGAGGGCGGCGTGCGGCAGGTCGGTGAAGCTGAGGTGGCCGGCGCCGAGGGTGCGCAACTGCCGCCCCCAGGCGTGCTGGTGGCTGCGCCAGCGCTGCCAGGTCTCGTGGTCGGCGAGCGAGGTGAGCAGGAGGAGGGGCCGGTCCAGGCCGAGGTCGGGAACGGGCGAGCCGAACAGGCCGCCGTCCAGGTTGAGGCCGATCCGGAACCGCTCGTCCTGGCGCATCGCCTCGGCGGCCGCCGAGCCGCCCATCGAGTGGCCGAGCACGCCGACCCGGCCCCCGTCGACGCGGAAACGGTCCTGGCGACCGGTCAGTTCGGTGGTGACGAAGCGGAGGTCGGCGACCCGGGCCGCGATCTCGCGGCGCTCGGCGGCCTCCCAGTCGGCCGGCTCGTCCTCCAGCACGGTGCGCACCACCCGGCCGTCCGGGAACTCGACGGCGAGGGCGTCGTAGGTGTGGTCGACCGACGCGACGAGGTAGCCGTGGGCGGCCAACTCCTCGGCCAGCGCCGTGCAGTTGCTGCGCAATCCGGTGCGGCCGTGGCCGAGCAGCAGCAGGGGGAGCGGGCCGGGGAGCGCGGGTGCGTCGGTGCGGGCGGTGGGGCGGACGGCCGCGATGGTGCCCGGATCCAGCGGCAGGCGCTGATCGATGGCGGCGGCGACCCGGGGCGTGGTGTACGGCGCGCGGGGGCGGCTGGCGGTGGCGCGGGCCGGGTACCAGAGCTGCACCATCAACTCGCGCGGGCCGGCGGCGGGCACGAACGGGTCCGGGCGGTCGTGGTCGACCAGGTGCAGGGTGGTCGTGCCGACCAGGCGGCCGGTGGTGGGGGCGGGCAGGTCGATGGTGCGCGGCCGGGCGGCCTGAGCTGCCTGGGCGGGCCCGGCGGGCAGCAGGGCCGCGGCGCCGCCCAGGCCCGCGAGTGCCAGCAGTGAACGGCGCCTGATCATCCAGTATCCCTCGGTGGTGGGGTGGTTGAGGTCCGGTCAGCCTAAATGCTCCGGTCCGGTCGGACCAGGGATGGTGGAGCGGCGTGGACGCTCAGCGCAGGACGGCGAGGACGGCGCCCCACTGCGAGGTGGTCTGTCCGGTGGCGGCGCAGTGGTCCGGATCCGTCGCGATCCGGTGGGCGGTGGTGAGGCGGTAGGAGGAGAGCCGCAGAGCGGGCAGGCTGGTCCAGCTGGTGCCGAATTCGGGGGCGCTGCCGCTGTTGCTGCCGACCGTGCTCACCAGGAGGTCGCCCGGCGCGCAGGCGGCGGCGTTGGCCGCGGTGGAGAAGGTCGTCCCGCCGGCGTCACCGGAGGCGCGGCCGACGGCCCGGACGGCGGAGACACCGCGGAACTCGTCGACGGCGACGTGGTACTTGCTCGCCCGCGGGTGGGCGACGCGGATCGAGTCCTCCGCGGTCAGCGCGGCCGCCCCGAAGGCCGCGAGGAGCAGCACCCGGTGCCGGAGGGAGTCGGTGACGTCCCCGACGATCCGGAAGCGGTCGCCCCGGCTGTCGGTGACCGTGACCGCCCCGGGACAGGTGCTGGTCAGCATCATCGTGACCACCAGGGCGTCACCCGGGGTGACGGGGGAGAGCACCGGAAGGACGACCTCGGTACTGGAGACGGCCTGCTGGTCGAAGGCGATCCGGGAGGCCCAGGACGGTGCGCTGTCGTCGGTGGCCGTGCGCGCCGCCGCCGGCCGCGGGCCCGGCGCGGGGCGGGCGGCCGCCTCGGCGGGTGCGGACTCGGTGTCCCCGGACGGGCAGCCGTGCGCGGACGGGGGTGGGGCGTCCGGCGTGCGGAAGCCGACCACGGCGAGCGTGCTGCCGACGCCGAGCGCCACGCCGAGGAGCAGGCAGAACGCGTGGGTCCAGATCGGGCGGCGGCCCCGGCCCGGTCCGGCCGGGGGCTCGGCGGCGGCGGAGGCAGCTGTGCTGTCGGCCCTGGTGTCGGCCGTGGTGTCGGCCGTGGTGTTCGCGGCGACCGGCGGTCCCGAGGGCTCGACCGGTGAGGCCGGCGGGGCAGGTTGGGCCGGTAGGGCTGGTAGGGCTGGTGGGGCCGACCCCTCGTCGGCGGCGGCGGTCCACCGGCGGTGCCACTCGGCCTCGTCGCCGCCGCAGGCCCGGACGTAGGCCCTGGTCGTGGTCCAGGACGGGAGGCGCGAGCCGGAGGCCGCCTCGTAGAGCGTGGTGTGGGAGATGGAGCCGGCGGTCTTCGCCATCGTGCGGAACGAGGGCTGGCCCGCCTCCAGGCGCAACCGGCGCAGCTCGGCGGCGAGGGCCTCCGCCGCGCTCGGCGCCGGGTCTCTCTCCGCGGGTTGCGACTCCTGCTCCGCCATGGCGTCCCCCTGTTGTCAGATGTCAGATCCAGCGGCGACCGGTGTTGCTTGTCGCGTACGGATCATAGTGACGCGTGACCGCGGCGTTACGTGATCGACGGACTCCGGTTGGGTGGACGGGGTGTTCGGCGCGGGCGGCGGCCGGTGTCAGCTGTTGTCAGTTTCCGTCAGGCGGTACCGAACACGGTGGGATGTCGGGTCAGCTGTCCCAGTCGTCGCGGCCATCGGGGCGGCGCAACGGTCCGACCGAAAAGGGGAATTGAGATGACCAAGGGCATCCTCAAGAAGATCGGCCGCCGTGGTGCGACCGCGGCGGCCGTGGTGGCGGTGGCCGCCGGCGCGGTGGGCGTCTCGGCGGGCAGCGCGTTCGCCGACGGCTGGTACGCGCTCCGCTACCACGCGAGCGGCCACGGCGTGGGCGTCTACTCGCAGCCGTACTCCTGGGCGTCCAAGACCGCCGGCGACCTGGGGTCGTACTCGTGGTCGTCGGACGAGATCTACATCCAGTGCTGGACCCGGGGCGAGGACATCAACAGCCAGGGCAACGTCTGGTACCAGGTGGCCGGCACGAACGGCACCTTCATCCCGACGTCCTACGTCTACGGTGCGTACGCCGACGGCAACTGGTACTTCCACAACGGCCTGCGGGAGTGCTGACGACCCGCTGACCCCGTCCACCCCGCCCGTGCCCCGGGCGGGGTGGCGTGCCGTCAGCCGGAGGACTGCCGGGCCGCCGCCTGCTTGATGGCCTCGCGGATGCGCGGGTAGCTGCCGCAGCGGCAGATGTTCTGGATCTGGTCGATGTCCGCGTCGGTCGGGTTCGGGGTGCGGCGCAGCAGGGCGACGGCGGTCATGATCTGGCCCGGCTGGCAGAAGCCGCACTGGGCGACGTCGCAGCCGAGCCAGGCCTCCTGGACGGGGTGCAGGGTGTCGCCGTCGGCCAGGCCTTCGATGGTGGTGACGCGGTGGCCCTCGCAGTCCTTGACGGAGCGGGTGCAGGGCTGGAACTCCTCGCCGTCCAGGTGGCTGGTGCAGGCGCGGCAGACGCCCACCCCGCAGCCGTACTTGGGGCCGGTGACGCCGAGCTTGTCGCGCAGCACCCAGAGCAGCGGCATGTCGTCCGGGGCCTCGACGGTGACGGGGTGCCCGTTGAGGACGAAGGTGTGGGTGGGCATGGGGTGGTGGGGTTCCTTGGCTGGGGGAGTCAGAAGTTGATCGGGAAGGAGCGCGGGCTGGTGCCGGTCGCGCGCGCGTAGGCGTTGGCGACCGCGGCGGAGGCCGCCGGGACGCCCAACTCGCCGGCGCCGCCGGGGGCTCCGCTCGGCGGCATGAGGTGGATCTCGACGGCCGGCGGGGTGTGCCGTTGCCGGGCGTACCGGAAGTCGGCGTAACTGCCCTCGCGCACGGCCCCGTTGTCGATGTGGTTGCCGGCTTGCAGGATGACCGAGATGCCGTCGATCAGGGCGCCGGTCAGTTGGGCTTCCAGGCCCCGGGGGTTGATGACCCGGCCGACGTCGGCGGCGATCACGGCCTTGGTGACCCTGGGGTCGGCCGGGTCGGTGGCGTCCAGCTCGACGAGGTAGGCGGCGCATCCGCTGTTCTCGTCGTGGTAGCCGATGCCCTGGGCGTGGCCGGGGGGCATCGGGCGGCCCCAGTCGCCGGCCTTGGCGACGGTGTCGAGGACGGCCCGGCCGGCGGCGCTGCGCAGTCGGGCGCGGCGGAACGCGACGGCGTCCTGGCCCATCCGGCGGGCGAGTTCGTCCATCATGATCTCGTCGGCGACCCGGACGGTGCCGGAGTAGACCGACCGCCAGCTGCCGGTGTGCATGTCCAGCGGCACTTCGGCGAGCAGCTGGGTGGGGATGCCGACGTTGTACGGGTTCTTCTCGCTGAGCAGGAAGAAGACCTGGGCGAGGCTGAGCCCGGCGAGCGAGAGGTTGAAGCCGGCGGCGGTGAGCATCTCGCCGAGGCCGTGCCGGAAGTCGGTCTTGACGGTGGCGGCGCGGTGCTCGTAGCTGAGCACCTGGCCGAGCGCGTAGGTGGCCCGGATCCGGTGGTGGCTGGCCGGGCGCATCCGGCCGTGGCGCATGTCGTCGTTGCGCGTCCACATGAGTTTGACCGGTCGGCCCGCGGCCTTGGAGATCTGGGCGGCCTCCAGGGCGGCGTCGAAGAACAGGCGCCGGCCGAACGAGCCGCCGCCGCGCACCACGTGGACGGTCACGGCGTTCTGCGGGAGGCCGAGTTCGGCGGCGATGGCCTGCTGGGCGACGATCGGCGCCTGCGCGGCGAACCACAGCTCGGCCCGGTTCGGCCGCACGTCGGCGACGGCGGTCAGCACCTCCATCGGCGCGTGGTTGACGAAGGCGAAGTCGAATTCGCCGTCCACGTACTGGGTGAGCAGCGGGGGGATGAGGAACGGCGCGTGGGCGGCGCGCAGTTGGCCGCGGATGTCGGAGGTGGACAGGTTGGCGACCGGGCCCGGGTTCCAGGAGGTGCGCAGCGCGTCGCGGGCCTTGAGCGCCTGGTCGAAGGTCTCGGCGAGGACGGCGACGCCGCTGGGGATCCGGACCACGCCGAGCACGCCGGGCATGGCGCGGGCGGCGGAGGCGTCCAGGGTCCTGAGCGTGCCGTTGATGGTGGTCGGGCGGGCGACCACGGTGGGGACGGCGCCCGGGATCGCGAGGTCCCCGGCGTACTTGGCGCGGCCGGTGACGATGTCGCGGGCGTCGATCCGGCCGGTGGGCCGGCCGACCAGGCGCAGCTGGTCGGCGCTCTTGGGGGAGCTGGACACGGCGGGGAGGGCGACGGCGGCGGCCTCGGCGGCGAGGTCGCCGTAGCCGGCGCGGCGGCCGTCGGGGGCGAGGACGGCGGAGTCGGCGGTGCGCAGGGTGTCTGCCGGAACGTTCCAGCGCCGCGCTGCGGCGGTCACCAGCCGGGCGCGGGCGGCGGCGGCCGCGGCGCGCACCGGGTCGTACAGCGAGCGCACCGAGTTGGAGGCGCCGGTCAGCTGGTTGAAGAGCAGTTCGGGGCGGCCGTCGGAGAGCGGCACGTCCACGTCGCCGATCCGGGCGTCGAGTTCCTCGGCGACGAGCATCGCGATGGCCGTGGTGAGGCCCTGGCCGACCTCCAGCCGGGGCAGGTGCAGTACGGCGCGCCCGGCGGCGGTGAGTTCCAGGACGAGCAGGTGCGAGGTCGGCAGGCCGGCGACGATCAGCGCGTCGCCGAGGTCGAGGATGTCCGGGATGCCGGGTAGGCCGATCAGCTGCGAGGGGGCGGCGGCGTCCTGGGCGGCCGCGGCGGCGCGGACGGCGGCCCGCGCGGTGGCGGGCGCGGCGGCGTCGAGGCCGAGCCGGGCGCCGACGGTGAGGGTCGGGGCGGCCAGCAGGTAGGTGAGGAACCGGCGGCGGCGGGTGCCGGCGTCGTCCCGTGCGGTGCCCGGGTGGCCGGTGTCGTCCGAGCGGGCGATGGAGGTGCTGATGGGAAGAGCCCTTCGAGCCGATGACGGCGGCGGATCGGGCGGGCACGGCGGCGCCGGGCCCGGTGCCGGATCGCGAATGCCGTTGAGCATAGGAGGGCGTTACTGACCGGTCAATACGGCAAAACTTGGCCCTTCGGCGGGGTCGGTGATGCCCGAAGGCCGTTGGGCGAGGCGGATTCGGAGCGGGTACGGAGGGGGCGGCGGCGGTACGGCCGGGGCCGGTTCCGGGCCCAGTGGAGGAGCGATTCGCCGCCGTCGTACGGGGGTTCAGGGCTCGCCCGCCGGTGCGGTGGGGCCCGGAAGTGGACCAAGGAGTTCCGTGATCACTGGACCTTACCGCCGGTCCGCCTCCTGCCTAGGCTGGGCCGCGAACCGTTGCGAACACCCGGCGCGCGCGCCGCCCCCAGCCAGGAGACCCGTGTCGACCAGCAGCGCCCCGGCGCCCGCCCTCATCCCGCCCGCGGGGCCCCAACGGACCCTCGCCGCAGCCCAGTTGGCCAGCGCCGTCGGCGACGGCGCCTACTACACCTGCTCCGCGCTCTACTTCACCCACATCGTCGGCATGTCGGCGACCGCCCTCGGCGCCGGCCTCGCCGCGGCCTGGGCGCTCGGCTCGCTGGCGGGCGTCCCGCTCGGCGCCCTCGCCGACCGCCGCGGCCCGCGCCGGACGGCCGTGGCGCTCGCCCTGGCCACGGCGGTGGTGGTCGCCGCCTTCCTGGTGATCCGCTCCTACGGGCCGTTCCTGGTCGCGGTCTGCCTCTACGCCACGACGCAGTCCGGGCTCACCGCCGCCCGGCAGGCGCTGGTCGCCACCCTGGTGCCGCCCGCCCAGCGCACCGGGCTGCTCGCCCACCTCCAGTCGACCCTCAACGGGGGGCTGGCCGTCGGCGCCGCCGTCGGCGGCATCGCGCTCACCGTCGGCACCCGGGCCGCGTTCCTCTGCGCCTTCGTGGTGACGGCGCTCGGCTTCCTGGCCGGTGCGCTGATCCTGCTGCGGCTGCCCGAAGCCCCGCCCGCCCCGGCCCGGTCGGCCGCCGGGCCCCGGCTGGCCGTCCTGCGCGACCGCCGGTACGCGGCCGTCGCGCTGGTCAACACCGTGCTGCTGCTGCGGATGCCGCTGCTCAGCCTGGTCATCCCGCTCTGGATCGCCGACCGGGCGCCCGGGATCAGCTGGCTCGGCTCGGCCCTGTTCGTCCTCAACACCCTGGCCGTGCTGGCCTTCCAGGTCCGGGCGGCGCGCGGCGTCACCGGCCTGGGCTCGGCCGCGCGGGCCGTCCGCTCGGCCGGGGTGGTGCTGCTCGCCTCCTGCGCGGTGTTCGGCCTGTCGGCCCTGGACGTCCCGGTGTGGGCGGTCGCCGCGCTGCTGGTGGCGGCCTCCGTCCTCCAGGTGATCGGCGAGATGCGGCAGTCGGCGGGCTCCTGGCAGATCAGCTTCGACCTCGCCCCGCCCGAGCGGATCGGCCAGTACCAGGGCTTCTTCGGCACCGGCGTGGCCGTCGCCCGCACCCTCGGGCCGCTGCTGCTGACCACCCTGCTGCTGGACGGCGGGCTCGCGGGCTGGCTCGTCCTGGGCGGTCTCTTCCTGGCGGCCGGGTACGCGATGGGGCCGGTCGTCCGCTGGGCCGAGCGGGACCGCGACCGGGGCCGCCCGACGCCGGTCGCCTCCGCCGTCGCGGTCCCGTAGCGGCCGCCCGCGCCGGCCGGGTGCCCTTCTCACCGGCCTTCCCCGCCGCCCCGGCGCCCTCCTCGCCGCCCCGCCCACCAGGCCCCGCCCCAGTCGCCCGCCGCCCCCACCGCGAGCCCGCCCGAGAATGCTCCGGCGGCTGACCGGAAACCGGTGGCCCGGGCCGCCGCCCGCTGGCATGCTGGCCGCGTGGACCGACCCCAGATCTGGCTCGACTTCGCCCCCGAGCTGCACCTCTTCGTCTCCGGGCCCCGGCGGGCCGGCCGCTCGGCGCTGCGCACCGACGGCACCTCGACGCTCGGCCACGTCGTCGAGTCCCTGGGTGTCCCGCTCACCGAGGTCGGCACCCTGCTGGTGGACGGCCGGCCGGTGCCCGGGTCGTACGTGCCGCTCGACGAGGAACACGTCACCGTCCGGGCCGTGGACCGGCCGCAGCCCTCGCCCACCCCGCCGCGCTTCCTGCTGGACGTCCACCTCGGCACCCTCACCCGCCGGCTGCGCCTGCTCGGCGTCGACGCCGCCTACGAGAACCCGGACATCGGCGACGCCGCGCTCGCCGCCCGCTCCGCCGCCGAGCAGCGCGTCCTGCTCTCGCGCGACCGGGGGCTGCTGCGCCGCCGCGAACTGTGGGCCGGCGCCTACGTCTACAGCCACCGCCCCAACGAGCAGCTGCGCGACGTGCTCTCCCGCTTCGCGCCCCCGCTCGATCCGTGGAGCCGCTGCACCACCTGCAACGGCACGCTGCGCGAGGCCGACAAGACCTCGGTGCGCGAACAGCTGCGGGACGGCACCGAGCGCTCCTACGACGTCTTCGCCCAGTGCGTCGACTGCGGCCAGGCCTACTGGCGCGGCGCCCACCACGCCCGGCTGGACGCGATCGTCACCGACGCCCTGCGCGAGTTCGGCACACCCGCCGGGGGCTGAGACCGGCGCGAGACCGGCGCGAGGTCGGCGCGTCGAACTACGGGACATCTCAGGGTGGCGGCCGGGCGCAGAGGCGTGTTCTCATCGGCGGTGGGGGACGAGACCAAGGTACTCCGTGACGCGAGAGAGGCCGGGTCGGATGAGCAGTCAGCCAGTGCAACAACCGTTCCAGACAGCGGACGTCGATGACGTCGAGGTGGTGCGCGCACCGGACGGGGCCGCGGTGTTCCCGCTGCTGGTCCTGGACGGACAGGGGAGTCTCGCGGTGTTCGAGCTCGCCCCCGGGCAGGTGTCGCACGCGGTGTCGCACGCCACCGTGCAGGAGCTGTGGCAGGTCGTCGAGGGCGCCGGGGAGCTGTGGCGCCGCCAGGGCGGGCGGGAGGAGACCGTCCGGCTCGTGCCCGGGACGGCGGCCTCGATCCCGCTCGGCACGGCGTTCCAGTTCCGGGCCGACGAGGACGCCGACCGGCCGCTGCGGATCGCCGCCGTCACCATGCCGCCCTGGCCCGGCACCGACACCGAGGCCAGGCCCGAGGAAGGCCCCTGGAAGGCGACCTCCCGGTGAGCCGGGCAGGGGGGATCCTGCGCCGCCCGCTGGCGGCGCTCGTCGCGGCCACGGCCGTGCTCGGACTCTCGGTGGCGCCCGCCGCGGCCGCCCCGGCCGCCGAGCCGCACCTCCAGTCGCGCTACGTCACGATGCCCGACGGCGTCCGCCTCGCCGTCGACGTCTGGCTGCCCGAGGGCACCACGGCCGGCGCGAACCTGCCCACCGTCCTGGTCACCCAGCGCTACTGGCGGGCCCGGGTCTACCCCGGCGCGCCCGGCAACGGCGGCCGCAGCAGCGACGCCGACGGCTGGAACGCCCACGGCTACGCCTACGTGGTCGCCGACCTGCGCGGCACCGGCGCCTCCTTCGGCACCCTGAGCTCCGAACTCGGCGCCGACACCGTCGCCGACAGCGGCCCGCTCAGCGACTGGATCGCCGCCCAGCCCTGGTCCAACGGCCGGGTCGGCACCACCGGCGTCTCCTACGGCGGCGACACCGCGATGCTCGCCACCGCCCTCGGCAACCACCACATCACTGCCGCCGCCCCGGTCTCCTACGACTTCGACCCGTACGAGGACCTGGTACGCCCCGGCGGCCTGCTCATCGAGCCCCGGATCGCCCCGTACGCGCTGCTGCTGCGCATCCTCGACCAGGCCGGCGGCACCACCTGCGACACCGACGAGCAGACCCGGCAGGTCTGCGCGGCCACCGGCCTGACCGGCGCCGTGCCCCGGCCGGTCGACGGCCCGGACGGACCGGCCCTGCTCGCCGCCGCGCGCGCCGAGCACGCGGGCAACGCCAACCTGGTCGACATGGCCGAGGCCGGCGTCTACCGCGACTACCAGGACGGCCCGAAGAGCTGGACGGTCGGCAGCGTCGGCGAGAAGGCCGACGCCGTCGAGGCCGGCGGCGTCCCCGTGCTCACCGACGCCGGCTGGCTCGACGCGGGCACCGCCAACGGCGTGCTCTCCCAGTTCACCGGCCTGTCCAACACCCAGGACGCCTGGATCGGCCCGTGGAGCCACGGCCAGGGCTACCTCGCCGACCCCTTCCAGCCCGCCCGCCACCTCACCGACCAGGAACGCGCCCAGATCGCCCAGCGGACGTTCGACTTCTTCGACCGCTACGTACGGGCCGACGGCCGCCCCGACGGCACCCGGCAACTGCACTACTACACCTTCAACGAGGGCGTCTGGCGCACCACCACCCGCTGGCCGCTGCCCGGCACCCGCCCGCAGCGGCTCTACCTCGGCGAGGACACCACGCTCAGCCGCCGGCGGCCCGAGCCGGACGACCGCCCCGGCGCCGACCTGCTGCGCCTCGACCCCACCGCCGGCACCGGCCCACTGGACCGCTGGAACACCAACCTCACCGGCAACCAGGTCAGTTACCCCGACCGGGCCGCCGTGGACGCCGAACTCCTCAGCTACACCACCCCGCCGCTGACCGGCGACACCCGGGTGACCGGCAACGGCCGCGTCACGCTCGACGTCACCGGCCTCGACGGCACCGCCCAGGGCGCCCTGCACGTCTACCTGGAGGACGTCGCCCCCGACGGCCGGGTCACCTACCTGACCGAGGGCCAACTCGCCCTCGCCGACCGGGCCGTGGCCGACCGGGACGACAACCCCGACTGGCGCCGGCTGCGCACGCCCCGCAGCTACGCGGCCACCGACGCGGCGCCCTTCCCGCAGGGCCGGGCCCGGCAGGTCACCATCGACCTGCAACCCGTCGCGGTGCTCTTCCGGGCCGGCGAGCGGATCCGGCTCACCGTCGCCGCCGCCAACCCGGACTCCTTCCAACTGCTCCCGGCCGACGGCCGGGCGAGCTACCGGATCGGGCACGGCGGAGCCGACCCGTCCTTCCTGGAGCTGCCGGTGGTGCGCAGCACCCCGTAGGCCCGGTCCGGTCGTCGCCGAACGCGCCCGGGCCCGGGAGGCCGATGCCGCCTCCCGGGCCCGGGCTGCTCAGTCCCTGACCCCGGAGAGCGTGAGCGGCAGGTGCCGGGGCCCGCGCAGGACGGGGCTGCGCCGGTACTCGGGCGGGTCCTGGAGCAGCCGGGGGCCGTCCAGGCGGTGGATGAGCGCGGTGAGCGCGAGCTGCGCCTCGACCCTGGCGAGCGGTGCGCCGAAGCAGCTGTGCACGCCGCTGCCGAAGCCGAGGTGCTGGTTGTCCGGGCGGGTCGGGTCGAAGCGGTCGGGCTCCTGGAACCGGAGAGGGTCCCGGTTGGCGGCGGCGAGCACCAGGATCAGCGGCGCGCCCTTGGGGACGGTGACCCCGGCGACCTCGATGTCGGTGAGCGCGGTGCGCTGCGGCAACAGCTGGACCGGGGGTTCGTAGCGCAGCAGCTCCTCCACCGCGCGCGGCATCAACTCCGGTTTGTCGCGCAGCAGTTCCAGGCTCTCGGGGTGGCGCAGCAGGGTGAGCGCGCCGTTGGTGATCAGGTTGACGGTCGTCTCGTGCCCGGCGATGAGCAGCAGGACCGCGGTGGCCATCAGTTCCGTCTGGGTGAAGCCGCCCGACGGGCCGGGGTCGTTGACGAAGGCGGAGAGCAGGTCGTCGGACGGCTTGCCCCGGCGGCTCTCGGCGAGTTCGCCGAGGTACAGCCCCATCTCCATCCGGGCCTGCGTGGCCGCCTGCTGGCGCTCGGACGGATCGCTGTCGGGAGTGGGGTCGAAGCCCGCGATCAGCGTCTCGGACCAGGCGTGGAACCGCGGCTCGTCCTCGCGCGGCACGCCGAGCAGCCGGCAGATGACGGTGACCGGCAGCGGGTAGGCGAAGTCCTCGACCAGGTCGATCCGGTCGCGGCCCCGGAGGCCGTCGACCAGTTCCCCGGTGATCCGCGCGATCTCGTCGTGCATGGCGTCGACCCGGTCGGGCGCGTGGGGCGGGCCGAAGGGCCGCATGGCGATGGTGCGCAGCCGTTCGTGCTCGGGGTCGTCCCGGCCGATGAAGGCGACCGGGACGCTGCCCTGCAGCTCGTCCGGGACGGTGCGGTTGCGGCGGTCCGAGCTGATCCTCGGGTCGTGCAGCAGCGCGGCGACCTCGTGGTAGGTGCCGACCAGGTAGCTGCCGTCGTCCTGGCGGGCCACGCCGTGGTCGCGGAGCTCGGCGTACAGGGGGTAGGGGTCGGCGCGGTTGGCGTAGTCGGTGATCCGGCGGAACAGGGTGTCGGCGGCGGCCATGCGCGGTGGCTCCTCGGGGCGGCGGCGGTGGTGGTGGTGGTCCTCGACGGGCGGCGGCGGTGGTGGTGGTCCTCGACGGGCGGCGGGGCCCGGTGGGCGTGCGCCCGTCGAGCGGTGGCGGGTGGGCTCAGCCGCCCCAGCGCCGCAGGGTCAGCCGCCGGTCGGGCAGGTGGCCGGTGAGGGCGACGGTCGGGCCGTGCGAGAGCACCTTCGGGTCGGGCACGTCGGAGGGGACCGGGATGCGGGAGGCGGGCGGCTCGACGCCGTCCCAGTCGGGCGGGAACGGCGCGGCGGCCTCGATCAGCCGCTGGTAGTGCTCCAGCCACTTGGCCCGGTTCACGCTGACGGCGGCCGTGATCCGGCCCCGGTACCCGTAGACCGCGACGAGCCGCCGCTCCTCGACCGAGCCCTGGGCGAGGACCACGTGGTCGGAGAAGGTGGGCACGCCGACGGACTTGATGTTGAGCCCGAACTGGCTGGACCAGAAGGACGGCACGCTCAGGTGCGGCCGCCGTTGCGGCCCCGGGCTGACCATGTTGTGCGCCGCCACCTCGGCCTGCGCGACCGCGTTGCCCCAGTGTTCGAGGGAGAGCAGCTGGTACTCGAAGAGGGGGTGCGGGAAGCGGGCGACGTCGCCCGCGACGAAGACGTCGTCGGTGACGATCCCGTACATGTTGAAGGCGCGGCAGCCCGCGTCGCAGGCTACCCCGCGCGGACCGGCGGCGAGACCCGACTCGGCCAGCCATTCGGTGTTGCGGACGGCGCCCAGGGCGACCACGGCGACGTCCGCCTCGATCCGGCTGCCGTCGGAGAGCTCGGCGCCGGTGAGCCGGCCGGCGCGGCCGGTCAGCGCGGAGACGGTCACCCCGCAGCGCAGGTCGACCCCGTGGGCGAGCTGGACCTTGGCCGCGAGGGCACCGAAGGCCCCGCCGAGGGCCCCGACCAGCGGGGCGGGGCCGCGCTCGGCGACGGTCACCGCCAGGCCGCGCTCCCGGCAGGCGGAGGCGATCTCGGAGCCGGTGAACCCGGCGCCGATCACCAGCACCCGCTTCGGGCCGGCGTCCAGCCGCTCGGCCAGGCCGGCCGCGTCCTCGGCGGTGCGCAGGGTGAACACCCCGTCGAGTGCGGCCTGCTCGGCCTTCGGCCAGGGCCTGGCCCGGGTGCCGGTGGCGATCAGCAGCCGGTCGAAGGGCAGCTGCTCGCCGTTCGCGAGCAGGACCTGCTTGCCGTCCCCGTCCACACCGGTGGCGCGGACGCCGAGCTTCCACTGCGCGTCCACCTCGCGGCGCCGGGGCAGCGCGGTCTCCTCGGCGCGCACCCGTCCGAGCAGCACCTGCTTGGACAGGGGCGGCCGGTCGTACGGGGGGAGGCGTTCCTCGCCGACCACGGTCAGCTCTCCGGTGAAGCCCTCGTCCCGTAGCGTCTCGGCGGCGCGCAGACCGGCCAGCGAGGCGCCGACGATGACGATCCGGCCGTTCTTGAGGTCATCGGACATCGGACCGGTCCTCCTCCTCGACCAGGATGGCCTGCACCGGGCAGGCCGCGACGGCCCGCCGGACGCGGTCACGCTGGTCCTCGGGGGCCTGCGGGGTGTAGAGCAGGGCCTCCTCCCCGTGCAGCTCGAACACTCGGGGAGCGAGGAACGCGCACTGCGCGTAGCCCTGGCAGCGGTTGAGGTCGACGACGATCTTCACGGTCTCTCCTCCCGGGCACGTCTGTGTCCGTCCTACCGCCGCCGGAGCGGCCGCGCGCCCGGTGCTGCTCCGTGGGAGCGGTCGCGGAGAGTGGCCGCCGAGGAACGCCGGGGGCCCGGGGACCAGCCCGGCGCGCTAGTTCGGCGACTCCAGCCCGAGGGTCCAGCGGTGGGTGGTGTAGCCGCCCATCCGGGTCGGGTGGCGCTCCACGAGCGTCACGGCCAGGCCGTCGGCCGTGCGGCGCAGCGTGCCGGTGAACCGGTGCAGGTCGTCGCCGGACAGCGGGAGCAGTTCGGCGAGCACGGTGGCGTCGAGGTCGCGCCCGACGGCGCGCAGCACCCCCGCGTCCAGCACCAGGACGGTGCCGTCGGCCAGCACCACCGGCGCGGGAGCCTGCGGGTCGGCGAGCAGCGGGCCGCTCTCGATGCCCCCGCCGGGCAGCAGCCGCACCACCCGGCTCCCGGTCGGCCGGCGGCGGTCGGTCTCGACGACGCGCAGGCCGTCGCCGACCACGTAGTGGCCGTAGCTGCGCCAGGAGTCGACCAGGGTGGCGTCCCGGTCGTAGGCCCAGGTGTCGAAGGTGCCGTAGCCCTCCAGGCCGAGCACGAAGCGGCCGTCGCCCAGGGCCGTGCCGCGCTCGCCGCGCAGTTCGGCGACCAGGGCGCCGTCGTCGAGGTCCAGCAGCAGGGCCGGGCCGAGGTGTCCCCAGGCGGTGTACTCGAAGGAGTCGGTGGTGACCAGCGCCCGGCCGCCGGAGAGGTGGGCCGCGTTCGGGCGCCCCGCGCAGGGGCGGCGCCAGCGGACCAGGCCTTCGGCGTCGACACAGCTGATCTCGCCGTTCCGGCCGTACAGCGCCAGGTCGCCGCGGCGGGCCAGCGGCCCCTCCGGGCGCCCCTGGGGCCGCCCGCCGCTGCGCCGGTGGTGGTTCTGGACGGTGACACGCCAACTCCCCATGATCCGGATGCTAACGGACCCCGCCGGGCCGCGGAGGGCGTTTGCGGAGGGTGCCCGGACGGCCGGGACGGCGGACAATCTCCCCAGACGCAGAGGAGGAGGCCGCGGTGGAGTTCGAGGTGTTGATCGAGACCCCGCAGGGGTCGCGGAACAAGTACGTGATGGACTTCGCGGCGGGCCGGATCCGCCTCGACCGCACCCTGTTCACCGCCACCCGCTACCCCGTGGACTACGGCTACGTCGAGGGCACCCTCGGCGGCGACGCGGAGCCGCTGGACGCGCTGGTGCTCGGCGGCGAACCGGCCGTGCCGGGGTGCGTGATCACCTGCCGGGCGGTCGGCATGTGGGTGATGCGGGACGAACGCGGGCCGGACCAGAAGGTGCTGTGCGTCCCCGCCCACGACCCGCGCTACGGCGACCTGCGGGACATCGGCGACCTGCGCGAGTTCGACCTGCTGGAGATCACCCATTTCTTCCAGGTCTACAAGGACCTGGAGCGCGGCAAGTCGGTCGAGGGCTCGCACTGGGCGGACCGGGAGGCCGCGTACGCGCAGATCGCCGAGTCCCGGGCGCGCGCGGCGGGGACGTGCTTCGCCCGGCCGGTGTAGCCGGCCCGCCGCGCGGGCCCGGGGCTCGGAACCGGGCGTGGCGCCGGGGCTCGGAACCGGGCGTGGCGCCGGGGCTCAGAACCGGGCGTGGCGCAGGATCTCGCGGACCTGGTCGGCGATGGCGGCCTCGTTCTGCTCGAACTCCGGGGCGGTGAGGCGGTCCTGTTGGGCGGGCAGGCCGGTGAGGACGGGGGTGTGCAGGTGGCCGCCGGGGAGGTCGGGGGCGAGGTCGAGGCGCAGGCGGTTGGAGCGGTAGGCGACCTCGTTGGAGAGGTATCCGCCGCCGCCACCGGCGACGGCTCGGGAGCCGGGGGTGGGGCCGTCCGCGCGGTCGACGGGGTCGACGCCGCCCTCGGGGATCTCGGTGACGGTGGTGTTGAGGCGGACGGGGTAGGGCTGCTGGACGGCCGTCATGGCGTCGGTGGGCAGGGTGGTGCGGATGAACTCCGGGCCGTCGTCCAGGCCCGGGGCGGTGACCGGGTGCTGCCGGGTGCCGCCGGAGAGGGTGCCGGTGTTGTCGGTGGCGGGATCGGCGGAGCGGGCCCGCCCGGCCCAGGCCTCCAGGGTGAACAGGCCCGGGTAGCCCTGGCTGATGCTGGTGATCAGGTCGGCGGCCTGCGGGCCGGGGGCGAGGTGCGGGCCGAAGGCGCGCTCGACGACGCCGTCGTCGAAGTCGCCGTAGCGGACCGGCAGCAGGACGGCCCGGACTTCGGCCGGGCTGCCGTCGGCGAGGGTGATCCGCCGCCCGTGCAGTTGCAGGACGGCGGCGCCGGAGGGGTTGGCGCGGCGCGGCTCGGTGTCGAGGCCGTACGGGTCGAAGCCGCTGACGAAGATCCGCCGGATGCCGGGGGCGGCGGTGAAGCCGTCGTCGAGGCCTCGGGAGGCGTCCTCGAAGCGGGCCCGCAGGTCGGCCGGGTCGACATCGAACCCGGGTTGCCAGCGGGCCAGTTGGACGGTCATGGCGAGCCTGGTCCAGTACAGCGGGCGGTCGTCGCGGGCGGGGAGTTCGCCGCTGGGCCGCCGGCCCTGGGCCCGGTCCACCCCGGCCTGCCAGAGTGCCCGGCCCCAGGCGCCCGCCACCCGCTCCGCCTGCCGGGCGTTCCGGGCGGCGCACAGGGCGGCGGGGAAGCCCCGGAGCAGGTCGCGCAGGCCGGAGCGTTCGGTGAAGGCGGTCGTCCGCTGGTCCTGGAGCCGGGCCTGTTCGGTGTCCACCGGGGCGGTGGCGACGACCGGGCAGGCCGCCGGGGCAGCCTGGGCGGCGGCCGGGGTGAGCAGGGCGGCGAGCGTGCCGCTGAGGGCGGCGGCCAGGGTGGCGGCGCGACGAAGGCGTGTCATGTCACCTGACAATAGGTCGGGGGCCGACACCTCGCCAGGGCGCCCCGCCCGAGCGCCCCGGCCGGCAAGACCGCGCCGCGGGCCCGTGGCCTGCTGGAACGTCCCGTCCAGCACTGACGGGAAGTCGGGAACCGGCGCGAGCTCTACAGCGTTGTCGTGGTCGAACAGTGGAAACAGCGGTCATTCGAACGGTGGCGGAGGAAGTGTCATGAGTGTGGCCCTGACGAAGGGCGGCAACGTCTCCCTGGGCAAGCAGGCCCCCGGGCTGCGGGTCGTACGGGTCGGCCTCGGCTGGACGGCCGGCGCCGGGTACGACCTGGACGCCAGCGCCCTGCTCTGCGACGCCTCCGGGAAGGTCGTCTCGGACCAGCACTTCGTCTTCTTCAACAACCTGCAGAGCCCGGACGGTTCGGTCCGCCACCAGGGCGGCGCCGGTGGCGGCGACGACCAGGAGCAGATCGACGTCCGGCTCGCGGACGTCCCGGCCGGGGTGGAGAAGATCGTCTTCGCGGTCGCGGTCTACGACGCGGTGCAGCGGCGCCAGAGCTTCGGCCAGGTCCGCGGCGCGTACATCCGGCTCACCGACCCGGACGGCGGCGCCGAGGCGGCCCGCTACGACGTGGCGGCCGAGGCGGGCAGCGAGACGGCGATGGTGTTCGGCGAGTTCTACCGGCACGGCGCGGACTGGAAGTTCCGGGCCGTCGGGCAGGGGTACGCGTCGGGGCTCGCGGGTATCGCCGCCGACTTCGGGGTGGACGTCCTGCAGTCGGCGCCCGCTGCCCCCGTGCCCGCGCCGGCTCCGGCCGTGCCCGCCGCGCCGGCCATGGCGCCCGCCGTGCCCGCCGTGGCGCCCGCTGCCCCGATGACCCAGCCAGGACCAGGGAGTTCCCCCGTGACGTGTTTCTTCGACCCCTCGCACGGCCTCGGCTCGACGGCGGTGCTGTGGTCGCCGCAGTGGGGCGTGCCGCGCCAGATCGAGACCTGCGCCGCCTGCGCCCAGCGGGTGCAGACCACCGTGCCGCCGTTCTACACCCCGCAGCAGGGCTACCCGCAGCCGGTCCAGCAGGGCTATCCGCAGCCGGTCCAGGGCCAGCCCGCTCAGGGCCAGCCGGGCCAGGGCGGACGCCGCTTCGGCACCGGCGCGCTGATCGGCGCGGGCGCGGCCGGCCTGGTCGGCGGCGCGCTGCTCAACGAGGCGTTCAGCGACGACACGCCCGAGGTGGTCGTGAACAACTACTACGAGGGCGACGACGACAGCTTCTTCTAGGGCGTTCCCCAGGGTGCCCCTGGACCGCCAGCCCTCCGGCCGGCCGCGCAGTTCGACGAACTGCGCGGCCGGCGGCGTTCCCGGACGTTCTCAGATGCCCTCCCGTCGGTGCGCCCCCGCCCGGGCGGCCGCCTCGGCGGCGGCCGCGGCGCGGTCGGCGGCGGCCTCGTCGAGCGGCTCGGCGGTGGTGAGCATCCGGTAGTAGAGCGGCGCGGAGACGGCCCGGACCACCTCGAACGCGTCGGTGTCCGGCGGGAGTTCGCCGCGGTCGACGGCCTCGGTGACGCACGGCGCCCACTCCTCGACCCGACGCAGGTAGAAGTGCCGCAGCGCCTCGGCGGTGCCCGGGTCGCAGGTGGCGGCCACGATCACCGCGCGGAACAGCGCCCCCTGCCGGGGGTCGGCCAGCGTGCGCTGGACCAGCCGGGCGTTGGCCCGCAGGTCCTCGGCGAGGGAGCCGCTGCGGGTGCGCGGCAGTGACTGCTCGGCCATGTCCGCGAGCAGGTCGGCGACCAGCGCGCTGGTGGTGCCCCAGCGCCGGTAGACGGTGGTCCGGCCGACCTCGGCCCGCTGGGCGACGTCGCCGAGGTCGAGCCCGCTGAAGCCGTGCTCGACCAGGGCGTCCTCGGCGGCCCGCAGGACGGCGGCGCGGACCCGGGCGGTGCGGCCGCCGGGGCGCCGCGCCCCGGGCGTGGGGGTCTCCGGGCCGTCCGGGGCGTCCGGGGTCTCTGGAACGTCCGGGGCGTCCGGCGCGGAGGGCTCGGCAGTCATTAACGGGATTCCTGTTCCATTAGGTCGATGCGCCCTGCTAGGGTCGAACCATCCTAACGGAATGGGAGTCCCGTTAAGGGCTCTGAGGGGAGAACTGCCATGGAAGCCAGCACGACAACCAGCACGACAACCGCCATGGAATACCGCCGGCTCGGCTCGTCCGGCCTCAAGGTCCCCGCGCTCAGCCTCGGCACCGGCACCTTCGGCGGCCGGGGACCGCTGTTCGGCGCCTGGGGCACCACCGACGTCCAGGAGGCCCGCCGCCTGCTCGACATCGCCATCGACGCCGGAGTCACCCTCTTCGACACCGCCGACGTCTACTCCGACGGCGCCTCCGAAGAGGTCCTCGGCCAGGCCATCCGCGGCCGCCGCGACCAGGTGCTCGTCTCCACCAAGGCCGGCCTGCCGACCGGCGACGGCCCGCAGGATGCCGGCACCTCCCGGGCCCGCCTCACCAGGGCCGTGGACGACGCGCTGCGCCGCCTCGACACCGATTACCTCGACCTCTTCCAGCTGCACGCCTACGACGCCGGCACCCCGATCGAGGAGGTGCTGTCCACCCTCGACGACCTCGTCCGGGCCGGCAAGATCCGCTACACCGGCGTCTCCAACTTCTCCGGCTGGCAGCTGATGAAGTCCCTCGCCGTCGCCGAGCGCTACGGCCGCCCCCGCTACGCCGCCCACCAGGTCTACTACTCGCTGGTCGGCCGCGACTACGAGTGGGAGCTGATGCCGCTCGCCCAGGAGGAGGGCGTCGGCGCCCTGGTGTGGAGCCCGCTCGGCTGGGGCCGCCTCACCGGCCGGATCCGGCGCGGCCGACCGCTCCCGGCCGACAGCCGGCTGCACGACACCGCCGACTACGGCCCGCCGGTCGAGGACGAACTGCTGTACCAGGTGGTCGACGCGCTCGACGGGATCGCCGCCGAGACCGGCCGCACCGTCCCGCAGATCGCCATCAACTGGCTGCTGCGCCGCCCGACCGTCTCCTCGGTCATCATCGGCGCCCGCAACGAGGAGCAGCTGCGGCAGAACCTCGGCGCGGTCGGCTGGTCGCTGACCGACGAGCAGGTCGCCCGGCTGGACGCGGCCAGCGCCCGCACCGCGCCGTACCCGTACTTCCCCTACCGCCGGCAGGAGGCCTTCGCCCGCCTCAACCCGCCGCTCGTGGGCTGAACCGGGTAATCCGCTTGCCGTGCCGCCCGGCCTGCGGCAAGGTCCGCACCATGTCCGAACTGCACGAACCCGAACCGCACGAACCGGAACCGCGCGAACCGGAACCGCGCGAACCCGACCTGCGCGAACCCGACCTGCGCCGGCTCGGCTCCGACGACTGGGCGCTCTGGCGCGAGCTGCGTCTGGCCGCGCTGACCGAGGCGCCGTACGCCTTCGGCTCCACCCTGGCGGACTGGCAGGGCGCCGGCGACCACGAGGCCCGCTGGCGCTCCCGCCTGGAGATCCCCGGCGCCCTCGACCTGGTCGCGGTGCTGGACGGCCGCCCGGTCGCGATGGCCAGTGGCGTCCCGGCCGACGAGGGCGGGGCGGCCGCCGAGCTGATCTCCCTGTGGGTCGGCCCGGCGGCGCGCGGCCGGGGCGTGGGGGACCGGCTGATCGGCGCGATCGCCCGCTGGGCCGCCGAGCAGGGGTTCACCACCCTCAAGCTGGCGGTGAACCCCGACAACGACGCGGCCATCGCCCTCTACCGCCGCAACGGCTTCGCCGAGACCGACGAGCCCGGCGACCTGATGGCCGACGGCGTGCGGCGCGAACTGATCCTGGCGAGGAAGCCCTAGATTTGGCGGCGGCGTAGGGCGTGTCTTCAAACTCCCGTCGTCCGCCCGGAGGGCGGGCGTGGCGGCGTTGGGGTGCGTGCATCGCAAGGCGGAGGAGGGAGTCCATGCGGAGTATTGGCGACTGACGACAACGCGGCGAGGTGCGTGCCCCGGCGTCGGCGCGCAGGCGGGAGTTTGAAGACACGCCCTAGGTTCGCGCCGCAGCCTTCGAACGGGCGTGGGCCGGAAGGCCGTTGGCGAGGTCCTCGACCATCAGGCGCCAGGCGATGGCGGTCGCCGCGGTGCGCAGCTGGGGGCTGCGCGGGCGGCCGGCGTCGGCGTCCAGCCGGGCGTTGAGCCAGTCCGACCAGGCCTGGGCGAGGACGCGGACCTCCTGGGAGCCGGCGTCGGTGGGGGAGAGCCGGTCGCCGTCGCGGGTGAGGTAGCCCTCGGCGGCCATCCGGTCGAAGACCGGCTCCAGGACCTCGGGCGGGATCCGCTTGCGGGCGGCGATGAGGTCCAGGGAGGCCTGGCCGACGGCCTTGGTGTGGCCGGCGACCTCCATCAGCGCCCAGGCCCCGGCCAGGTCGACCCGGGTGTCGGCGTCGTCGACGATCGAGCGGACGGTGTCGAGGTCCACGCCGCGCACGAGCTTGCCGACGGCGTACTCCAGGTGCGGGTCGGAGTCGCTGGTGGTCGGCTGGGCGAAGCCCTCGCCCATGTCGGTGGAGCCGGCCCGGGCGGTGTCCCGCAGTTGCACCTGTTTGAGGAAGAGCGCGACCACGAACCCGACCAGGGCGACCGGCACCGTCCACAGGAACACGGTGTGCAGGGCGTCGGAGTAGGCCTGGATGATCGGGGCCGCCTGCGCGGCGGGCAGCCGGTGCAGGCCCTGCGGGCTCTCGGCGGCCCGGGTGAGCAGTGCCGGGTCCGCGCCGGTGAGGTGGGCCGAGGAGGCCACGCCCCGGGCGAGTTCGGTCTTGAGGCTGTTGGCGTAGATGGTGCCGAACACGGCGGTGCCGAAGGAGCTGCCGATGGTGCGGAAGAAGGTCACCCCGGAGGTGGCGGTGCCGAGGTCCGCGTAGTCGACGGTGTTCTGCACGGCGATGGTGAGCACCTGCATGCTCAGCCCGATGCCGACGCCGAGCACGAACATGTAGAGGGAGGCGAGCGCGGTGCCCGTGCCGGGTTCGAGCCGGGAGAGCAGGTAAAGGCCGACGGCCATCACCAGGGTGCCGACGATCGGGAACACCCGGTACCTGCCGGTCTTGCTGACGGCGTTGCCGCTGGCGATCGAGGCGAGCAGCAGCCCGATCACCATCGGCAGCGTCCGCACGCCGGAGACGGTCGCCGAGTCGCCGTCGACGTACTGCAGGAAGGTCGGCAGGAAGGTCAGCGCGCCGAGCATCGCGAAGCCGACGATGAAGCTGAGTACCGAGCAGACCGCGAACACCGGGTTCCGGAACAGCCGCATCGGCAGCATCGGTTCGACGGCCCTGCTCTCCACCCAGCAGAACAGCCCGAGGGCGACGGCGCCGCCGGCGAACAGGGCGATGATCACCCCGGAGCCCCAGGCGTACTCGTTGCCGCCCCAACTGGTCGCCAGGATCAGGGCGCTGGCGCCGATCGCGACGAGTGCGATCCCCAGGTAGTCGATCACCGGGCGCACCGCCGAGCGCACCGAGGGGATGGTCCGGGCGGCCGCGATCACCACCAGGATCGCGATCGGCACGTTGACGTAGAACGCCCAGCGCCAGGACAGGTGGTCGGTGAACAGCCCGCCCAGCAGTGGCCCGATGACCGTCGCCACGCCGAACACCGCGCCGATCGCGCCCTGGTACTTGCCGCGCTCGCGCAGCGGGATGACGTCCGCGATCAGTGCCATGGCCGTCACCATCAGGCCGCCCGCGCCGATGCCCTGGAGCGCCCGCCAGGCGATCAGCAGCGTCATGTTGGTCGCCAGGCCGCAGAGGAACGAGCCGGTGATGAAGACGACCGCCGAGACCTGGAAGAGCAGCTTGCGCCCGTACAGGTCGCCGAACTTGCCGGCCAGCACGGTGGCCACCGTCTCGGCCAGCAGGTAGGCTGTCACCACCCACGACATGTGCGCGGCCCCGCCGAGGTCCGCGACGATCGTGGGCAGCGCGGTGCCGACGATGGTCTGGTCGAGCGCGGCCAGCAGCATGCCGAGCACGATGGTGCCGAAGACGACGTTGCGCTGCCGGACGTCCAGCACCGGCGGGGCGGTCGGCGGGGTTTCGGTGGCGGCGTTCATGTCCTCAGCCTCCGGGGCGCCGGGAGAGGCCGCGATCGGGTTCGGCCGTCCGGGTGAGCGGCGGCGCGGGCGGCGCAGCCCGGCTGGCGGCTCCGGGGCCGCGCCGTCCACGATGGCCGTTCGGAGGGGGGCCGCGCGCGGCGGGCGGGCAGTCGGACCGGGAAGACCGGTCGACGGCCGGTCGCCGGACGCGAAGCCAGACGACCGCCGGACGCCCGGAAGGTGCTCCCATGACGGCCCAACCCCCGTGCAGCCCCCCGGAACAGCGGCCCGGCGCATCCGCCGCGGGCCGGCGGGCCGAGGCGCGGCGCTGGCGGGCGCTGACGGTCTGCCTGGTCGCCGGGTTCATGACGCTGCTGGACGTCAGCATCGTCAACGTCGCCCTGCCGACCGTGCGGGCCGGGCTGCACATGTCCGACAGCGGCCTGCAGTGGGTGCTCAGCGGCTACGCGCTCGCCTTCGGCCTGGTGCTGGTCCCGTCCGGGAGGCTCGGCGACGCCCGCAGCCGCCGGGCCGTCTTCCTCACCGGGCTCGCCCTGTTCACCGCGGCCAGCGCGCTGGCCGGGGCGGCGCAGAACCAGGAGTGGCTGGTGCTGGCCCGGCTGTTCCAGGGCGCGGCCGGCGGGGTGCTGGTGCCGCAGGTCTCCGGCTTCATCCAGGTCCTGTTCCAGGGCGCCGAGCGCGGCCGGGCCTTCGGCGCGCTCGGCGCCACCATCGGTCTGTCCACCGCCGTCGGCCCGCTGCTGGGCGGCCTGCTGATCCACCTGTTCGGCCCGCAGAACGGCTGGCGCTGGGTGTTCCTGGTCAACCTGCCGATCGGCGTCGCCGCCCTGCCCATCGCCTACCGGCTGCTCCCGCCGCCCCCGCCGGCGGCCTCGCGGGCCGGGCACCGGGACTTCGACCCGGTCGGGGTGCTGCTGCTCGGTGCCGGGACGGTCGCGCTGCTGCTGCCGTTCGTCCAGGCGCAGCAGTGGCACGGCTCGACGCGCTGGCTGCTGCTGCCGCTGGCGGCGGTGCTGCTGGGGGCCTTCGTGGGCTGGGAGCGGTACTACGCGCGGGGCCGGGAGCCGCTGGTGAGCATGGCGCTGTTCGCGGTGCGCCCGTACGCGGCGGGGGTGGCGCTGTCGCTGGTGTACTTCGCCGGGTTCACCGCGATCTTCTTCATCTTCACGCTCTACCTCCAAGCGGGCCTGCACTACTCGGCGCTGACGGCGGGCCTGGCGATCACGCCGTTCGCGCTGGGCTCGGGCGTGTCCGCGGCGATCGGCGGACGGCTGGTGCACCGGCTGGGCCGCCGGTTGGTGCTGCTCGGCCTGGTGCTGGTCCTGGCCGGCCTGCTGGCCTCGGCCCTGGCGGTGCAGCTGTGGACGGGGTCGGCGATCGGCTGGGCGACGGTGCTGCCGCTGCTGGTCGCCGGGGTGGGCAGCGGGCTGGTGATCGCGCCGAACCAGACCCTGACCCTCCAGCAGGTGCCGATCGCCCGGGCGGGCAGCGCCGGCGGTGTCATGCAGACCGCCCAGCGGGTCGGCTCGGCGGTCGGCATCGCCATCGTCGGCTCGGTCTTCTTCGCCCACGCCCAGGGCCCGCGCCCGGACTGGGCGCTGGCCTTCCAACTGGGCGTGACGGTCGCGGCGGGCCTGGTCCTGGCGGCGCTGCTGGTGGCTCTGGCGGATGTGGCGGCAGGCCGCCGCGACGGGTGAGCAGCGTTTCCGGCGCCGCCGCCGCCGGACGGCGGGTCAGTGGTCGCGGCGCTGGACGGCGACCGCGGCGACCACCACCGAGGCGAGCGCCCAGAGCGCGAACGTGGCCCAGGAGCCGGCGACGGTGGCCGGGTGCGCGGAGGGCAGCGAGTGGGTCAGGTCGACCTGGGCCAGCCGGCGCCAGGCCTGGAGCGGCATGGCGTGCAGGAGGTCGGCCGACCAGCGGTAGCGCTCGTTGAAGAACGCCGGCAGGAAGAACAGCACCAGGACGGTGCCCACGACGGCTCCGGCGGTGTGCCGGATCAGCGCGCCGAGGGCGAATCCGGCGAGGGCGCAGACCGGGGCGAACAGGGCGGCGGCCGCGACGAAGCGCAGCGCGGTCGGGTCGGTGACGGACACGCCGATGTGCGTGTCGGCGAGGACCGCCTGGCAGGCGCCGAAGGAGACGCCCGCGGTGACGGCGCCGTAGCCGAGCATGACCGCGGTCAGTACGCAGGCCTTGGCGGCGATCACGGCCCGGCGGTCCGGGACGGCCACCAGCGTGGTGCGGATCAGCCCGCTCGCGTACTCGCCGACCAGGACGAGCGCGCCGACGCTGCCCGCGACGATCATCACGACGTCGGCGGCGATCATGGTGAAGGAGTCGCCGAGCGCGACCTGCAGCATGGTCGCCGGATCGCCGTCGCCGACGGTGTAGTGGTCGTAGGTGTACCGGGCCGCCTTGAGGTTGGCGGCGATGATGAACAGGGCGCTCAGGCCCAGCACCCAGACGGTCGAACGCAGGGACCAGAACTTGATCCACTCGGCGGCGAGCAGGTCGCCGAAGCGGGCGCGTGGCCGGCGGAGGGGCCGGGGAAGGGGGCGGGGGGTGGTGGTCGCGGTGCTCATCGGGGCTCTCCGGCCAGGTAGTCGACGCTGTCGGCGGTCAGTTCCATGAACGCCTCCTCCAGGGAGGCGGTGCGGGTGGTCAGGGCGTGCAGCAACAGGCGCTGCTCCAGGGCGAGTTCGCCGATCCGGGTGGCGTCCAGGCCGGTCACGGCGAGCGCGCCGTCCGGGCCGGGGCGGACGGTGGCGCCCGCCGCGGTCAACACGGCCGCCAGCCGGTCGGGTTCGGCCGCCCGGACGGTGACGCCGGTGCGGCCGGCCCGGGCGGAGAACTCCGCCAGGCTCTCGTCGGCGATCAGCCGGCCCCGGCCGATCACCACCAGGCGGTCGGCGGTGTGCTCCATCTCGGCCATCAGGTGGCTGGAGACGAAGACCGTCCGCCCTTCGGCTGCGAGGCGGCGGAACAGGCCGCGCACCCACAGCACGCCCTCCGGGTCGAGGCCGTTGAGCGGCTCGTCGAAGAGGAGGACGGGCGGGTCGCCGAGCAGCGCGCCGGCGATGCCCAGGCGCTGCTTCATCCCCAGCGAGTAACCGCGGATCCGGCGCCCGGCGGCCTTGGTGAGCCCGACCTCGTGCAGCACCTCCTCGACCCGCGCGGCCGGGATCGCGTTGGCGCGGGCCAGCGCCCGCAGTTGGGCCACGCCGCTGCGCCCGCCGTGGACGTCGCCCGCGTCGAGCAGGGCGCCGACGTCGCGCAGGCCGCGCGGCCGAGACCGGAACGGGCGGCCGTCGACGGTGGCGGTGCCGCCGGTCGGGTCGTTGAGGCCGAGGATCAGCCGCAGGGTGGTGGACTTGCCCGCGCCGTTGGGGCCCAGGAAGCCGGTCACATGGCCGGGCCGGACGGTGAAGGTGAGGCGTTCGACGGCGGTGGTGCGGCCGTAGCGCTTGGTCAGCTCGGTGACTTCGATCATGGGCTCAACGGTGCCGGGCGGGGCCGGGCCGCCGCATCGGACCGGCGCTGACACCGCGCGCCCCGGCTGTCACCCCCGGTCGTACAACCACGGTCCGATGACGGTGACTCGGGCCGCCGATACGATCTTCGTATGCTTGCGACGCCCTCTCCGCCCCTGTTCCGGCGCGTTCCGCCCGAGGTCTGGGTCGGACTCGCCTGGTGCGTAGCCGCCGCCTACCCCGCCGTCCTGCTCGGCGGCAACGCCCGGTACCACGGCGGGGCCGCCGCCCACGGCGGCCTGTCCTTCACCCTGGCCACCACGGTGGTGGCCTTCGCCGGCGCCGCGCTGGTGCGCCGACTCCCGGTGCTCGCGGTCGCCCTGCTGTTCGTCGCCGCCTTCACGGAGACCGACGGCTGGGCCGCCGACACCCAGGTGCCGCCAGCCTCCCTGCTGGCCGTGGACGTCGCGCTCTGCCTGATCACCGTCACCCGGCCGCGCCGCAGCTCGCGGGCCGCGTTCGCGCTGGTGATGAGCCTGCTCGTGCTGCACATCGGCCTGGTGCACGGCAACACCGTCGGCATCTTCACCGGCACCCACATCGGCTCCGCCGACGGCGCCGCGCTGCTCGCCCTGGTCGCCTGGCTGATCGGCCGCTCGATGCGGCAGAACCGCGAGCACGCCCAGGCGTTGAGCACCCGGGCGGCCACCGAGGCCGTCACCGCCGAACGGCTGCGGATCGCCCGCGAGATGCACGACACCGTCGCCCACACCATCGGCATCGTCGCCCTCCAGGCCGGCGCCGCCCGCCGGGTCATCGACACCCGCCCCGAACGGGCCAAGCAGGCGCTCGGCGAGATCGAGAACGCCGGCCGGGACACCCTGGCCGGGCTGCGCCGGATGCTCGTCGCGCTGCGCCAGGCCGACGGCGAGACGTCGGCGACCACCCCCCAGGGCCTGGCCGACCTCGACCGGCTGGCCGCCGCGACCACCGCCGCCGGCGTCCGGGTCGAGGTCCGGCGGCGGGGTGAACAGGGCCCGCTGCCACCGGAGATCGACCTCTCGGCGTTCCGCGTCATCCAGGAGTCCGTCACCAACGTGGTGCGGCACGCGGACACCCGCTCCTGCGAGGTCCTGGTCGACCGCCGCACGGCGGGCGAGGTGGCCGTGGAGATCACCGACCGGGGTACGGGCCCCGGCACCGACCCGGGCCGGGGCACCGGCTTCGGCCTGGCCGGGCTGCGCGAGCGGGTCGGCCTGCTGGACGGCGAGTTCGAGGCCGGTCCGCGCCCCGAGGGCGGCTTCCGGGTCGCCGTCCGACTGCCGATCCCCGTGGAGGTGAATGCATGACCCGCGTCCTGCTGGTCGACGACCAGCCGCTGGTCCGGGCCGCACTGGAGATGGTCATCACCGAGACCGCCGACGTCGAGGTGGTCGGCGAGGCCGGCACCGGCGCCGAGGCCGTCCGGCTGGCCGGTGAACTGCGGCCCGACGTCGTCGTGATGGACCTGCGGATGCCCGGCATGGACGGCATCGAGGCGACCCGCCTGATCACCGGCGGCGGTGGGCCGACCAGGGTCGTCGTGCTCACCACCTTCGACGACGACGACCACGTGTACGCGGCGCTGCGCGCCGGGGCGTCCGGCTTCCTGGTCAAGGACATGGCGCTGGACGACATCCTCGCCGCCGTCCGGGTGGTGGCCGCCGGGGACGCCCTGATCGCACCGAGCGTCACCCGCCGGCTGATCTCCTCCTTCGCGGACCAGCGGCCGGCCCCGGGCCGGGCAGCCGCCGCGTCACCGGCCGCTGCACCGGTGCCGGCCCCCGGGCCGACACCGGCCGCCCGGCGGCTGGGCGCGATCACCGACCGGGAGCGGGAGATCCTCACCCTGGTCGGCCGGGGCCTGTCCAACACCGAGATCGCCGCCGAACTGGTCCTCAGCATCGCCACGGTGAAGACCTACATGACCCGGCTGCTGGCCAAGCTCGACGCCCGCGACCGGGTCCACCTCGTCATCCTGGCCTACGAGGCGGGCCTGGTCGCCGTCCCCGGCTGACGTCGGCAGGCTCAGCGCTTGATCGCCACGCCCGCGTACATCGCGATGTCCTGGTCGCGGATCGGCGCGGCCCCGGTGTCCGGGCGCCAGTGGTGGACCAGGGTGACGCCGGGGTCGAGGAGGTCGTAGCCGTCGAAGAAGGCCGCGGTCTCCTTCTGGTCGCGGATCTGCAGGGGGATGCCGCGCGCGTTGTACTCCCGGCCGACGCCGCCCACGCCCACCGGGTCGGTGTCCCCGGTGAACACGGTCAGGGCGAGGAAGCTGCCGGGTGCCAGGGCGTCCATGAAGCGGCGCACGATGCCCTGCGGGTCGTCCTCGTCGAGTACGAAGTGGACGATGGCGATCAGCGACAGCGCCACCGGCTGGGAGAAGTCGAGGACCTCGCGCAGCCGGGGGTTCTGGATGATCGACTCCGGGTCGCGGAAGTCGGCGTCCACGTAACAGGTGCGGCCCTGCGACGTGCTGGACATCAGGGCCCGCGCGTGGGTGAGCACGATCGGGTCGTTGTCGACGTAGGCGACCCGCGCGTCCGGGGCGATCGACTGGGCGATCTCGTGGACGTTGGGCGAGGTGGGGATGCCGGTGCCGATGTCCAGGAACTGCCGGACGCCGTACTCCTCGGTGAGGTGGCGGACGGCGCGCTGCATGAAGTCGCGGGTGGTGCGCATGGAGATCGGCAGCGACGGCCAGGCCTGCACCGAGGCGTGCGCGGCGACGCGGTCCGCCTCGAAGTTGGTCTTGCCGCCGATGAGGTAGTCGTAGACCCGCGCCGAGTGCGGTACGTCCATCCGCAGATCCACCGACGGGTACTCCTCCTGCGGACCGCGCCCTGCCCGGACCTCGTTCGACATACTCGTCCTCCCGTTGCTGGGGTTCCGTCACCGGCCGCCCTGGTGGCGGGCCTTGGTGCGCATGGTAACGGTGTTCCGGGACGACAAGATGACCATCTCTTGGGGTTAAGGCCCCCTTAAGAGCGCATCCTAGGGCTGGGCCGCCGGGCTGCCGGTGGCGGGGGAGCCGCTCTGCCCCGGGAGGAGCGGGTGGTGTCCATACGATCGACCGGCGGCGGCCAGTTCGAGCGCGGCGCCGGTCCAGGCGGCACCGAACGCCCAGGTCGAGAACCACTCGCACAGGTACAGCGGCCGGACGGCCCAGTCCGTGCCGACGCCGGCCACCCCGGCGACGACGGCGAGCAGCAGGAGCACCAGGATCAGCACCCCGGCCGCCAGGTAGGCCCGGCTGACCCAGGACGGCTGGGTGGAGCGCGGGTTGCGGAAGGAGTAGACGCAGAACATCGCCAGCACGAAGAGCAGCAGTCCGGCGAAGGCGTAGTGCAGCAGGCCGACCGCGCTCTGGAACGAGGTCGCGCCATGCGGCGCGGTCGGGCACAGGGCGACCCCGAGCGCGAACACGCCGGCGGCGGTGCTCCAGCGGTCGTCCCGGCGGTCGAAGCGGTAGCAGATCAGGAACACCCCGAGCGCGCACAGGCCGCCCACGAAGAGGTTCCGGGTGCTGGTGTAGTACGAGCCGCTCATCGAGGCCGGCCAGAATCCCGCCGTGCTCTGGCCCCTGAGCTCGGCGAACAGCCAGTTCCCCAGGGGGAGTGCGAGCGGCAGCAGGATGCCGATCAGTCCGACGCCGAGTCGTAGGAAGGTGATGGTCCGTTCGTCCTGGTTGGTGCCTCCCCGGGCGACGACCGCGTCGCGCTCCGGGTCTCCCGCCGTCCGCCGTTCGTGGGTCACGGACGCCTCCTTGCCCTCTGCACTATGAGCAGCTGTCAGCTGGTGTACCCACGGTGCGGCCCCTGTCCACACCACCTGAACGGGCGGTTTGAAGACGGACCCCAGCGGCGTGACGGGGGTCAGCCGGTGGGGCTGGCGGACCTGGCGATGAGGGAGTTGAGCAGGGCCGCGCCGCGCTCGGCGTCGTCGACGCTCACGGCGAACTCGCGCCCGCGCCGGGTGCGGACCACCAGGCAGACGCCGCGGCGCAGCATCACGGTGGTGCCGAGGCCGTTGACGCGGTAGCCCCAGCCGCCGGCCTGGGCGGGGGTGCGCAGCTCGGCGCGGGCCGAGTCGAGGTCGGCGGGGGACCAGCGCCGGCTGGGCCAGCCGAACGGGCCGAAGTCGACGGACAGGCCGTCGGCGGTCACCCGGGTCGTGGCCGAGGAGCAGCCGAGCGTGATGACGGAGGTGGAGGCGAACGGCACGATCAGCGACCAGTTGAGCGCGATCAGCCCGCTGGCCGGCGCCAGCACGGCGCCCAGGGCGCCCAGGGCGAGGACGGCCGAGGCCAGTTGCAGCCACGTGTTGGCGGCTCGGGAGAGCCAGACCAGGTGCTCGCCCGGCACGGCCGTCAGCGTCGGCGCCCCGGCCGCCGGTCGCCCGCCGGTCGGGGAGTCGACGCGCGGGCGGACGGCCAGCCAGGTCAGCAGGCCGGCCAGGCCCGCCGCCACGACCAGGACGACCACCTCGAAGCCCATCGGCGCGGCCTCCTGCCAGCGCGCGCGGTCCAGGTTGGCGTGCACGATGGAAGTCTGCGCCCCCGTCAGGAGCACTCCGCCGGCCGCCAGCGCCGGCCCGATGGCACCGCGCGCCGTCCCGGCCCGGAACCGGAGGGTGGCCGCGGCGGCCAGCACCAGCACCAGCCAGACCGCCGCCGGGAACAGCGCGGCCGCCGTCAGTGACATGGAGCCGTCCGGGTCCTGCCCGCCCCAGTGGGTGGCGAGCGGGTCCGGCAGCCGGTGGCGCGCGGCCCACGGCAGCGCGATCAGCAGGGCCAGGACGCCCGCCGACCAGGCCACCGCGCCCCAGAACGCGCCGCGCCCCGCCCCGGGCTCCCGGCGCTCCTTCGCTATGAGCTTCCCGTCCGTCACGACATCCCCCTGATCATGTCCACGAGATCGTTCCTGCTGTAGCCGGCCCGGGCCGCATCGGCGACCAACTGCCGTACCCGCTCGGCCAGTTCGGAGCGCGTGTCGGCGTCCTCGGCGACCGTGACGCCACGGCCCCGGCGGAACTCCAGCACGCCCTCGTCGCGCAGCGTGCGCAGCCCGCGCAGGACGGTGTTGGTGTTCACCCCCAGCGCCCGGGAGAGCTCCCGGGCCGGTGGCAGCCTGTCTCCGGGGGCGCACTCGCCCTCGGCGACGGCCCGCCTGATCGCGCCCGCCACCTGCTCGTGCAGGGGGCGGGCGTCGCCGGTGTCCAGCTTCAGCAACATGGTGCTAATGACGATAGCACCATCCAGATCTCTCGTCGGCCGCCTCGCGCGCCCCGCCACCCCGCCGGAGCGCCCGCCCCCTCGCGCACCCCGGCGCCCCGGCGGAGCATGGACACCGAGGAGGTGGCGGCACGGCGGTGAGCGGACGACTGCGGGTGTTCCTGGGGGCTGCGCCGGGGGTCGGCAAGACGTACGCCATGCTCGCCGAGGGCCGCCGACTGCGCGACGACGAAGACCTCGACGTCGTCGTCGGACTCGTCGAGACCTACGGCCGCCGGGGCACCGAACACCAGCTCGGGGACCTGCCCGTACTGCCCCGCCGCACCGTCGGCCACCGCGGCACCACCCTCACCGAACTCGACGTCGACGCCCTGCTCGCCCGCCGCCCGCAGCTCGCGCTCGTCGACGAACTCGCCCACACCAACGCCCCCGGCGGCCGCCACCCCAAACGCTGGCAGGACGTCCGGGAACTCCTCGACGCCGGCGTCGACGTGGCCACCACCGTCAACATCCAGCACCTGGAGAGCCTCAACGACGTCGTCGAACAGATCACCGGCGTCGCCCAGCGCGAGCGGATCCCCGACGAGGTGGTCCGCGCCGCCGACCGGATCGAACTCGTCGACCTCAGCCCGCAGGCCCTGCGCACCCGGATGGCCCAGGGCGCGATCTACCCGCCCGACCGGATCGACGTCGCCCTGGACCACTACTTCCGGGCCGGCAACCTCGGCGCCCTGCGCGAACTCGCCCTGCTCTGGCTGGCCGACCGGGTCGAGGAGGAACTCGCCGACTACCGCGCCCGGCACGGCATCCGGGCGCCCTGGGAGACCAAGGAACGCATCGTCGTCGCCCTCAACGGGGCCCCGCAGGGCGAGCACCTGATCCGCCGCGGCGCCCGCACCGCCACCCGGGTGCACGGCGACCTGATCGGCGTGCACGTCCGGCCCGACGACGGCGCCACCGTCCACGAGCCGCCCGCCCTCGCCGGCCAGCGCGCCCTGCTGCACGAACTCCACGGCGGCTACATCGAGGTCGACGGCACCGACGCCGCCCGCGCCCTGGTGGACTTCGCCCACGCCGAGAGCGCCACCCAGATCCTGCTCGGGCCGACCAGCCGCAGCCGCCTGCGCGAACTGGTCTCCGGCTCGGTGATCAACCGCGTCATCCGGCTGGCCGGCCCGATCGACGTCCGGGTCGTCCCCCCGCCCCAACCCGGCCTGCTGGCCGTCCCGCCCGCACCCCGGCGCCGCCGCCCGGCCGCCGTCCCGCCGCGCCGCCGGCGCCTGGCCTGGCTGGCCGGCCCGGCCGCAACGGCCGCCCTGGCCTGGGCGCTCTCCCCGCTGCGCGACTCGCTCGCCCTCCCCGGCGCCCTGCTCTGCCTGCTGCTGGCCGTCGCCGCCACCGCCCGGCTCGGCGGCCTGCTGCCCGCCGCCGCCAGCACCGCCGCCGGGGTGCTCGCCGCCGACTACTTCTTCACCGCGCCCTGGCACAGCCTCGCCGTCACCCGCGGCGCCGACCTCGCCGCACTGCTGCTCTTCCTCGCCGTCGCCGGGATCATCGCCCACCTCATCGACGGCCTCACCCGCCGCTCCCAGCAGGCCGACCGGGCCCGCGCCGAAGCGGCGGTGCTGGCCCGGCTGGCCGGCGCGGCGGTCGAATCCGGCGCCCGCGCGGTGCCCGACCTGGTCGCCGACCTGCGCCAGGTGTTCGGCCTGGAGGGCGCCGCCGTCCTGGTCCGCACCGGCCGGTTCTGGCGCCCCGCCGCCGCCTCCGGCACCGCCCTCCCGCAGCGCCCCGAAGAGGCCTCACTCGCCGTCGACCTCGGCCCGGACGCCGTCCTGGCCCTGCGCGGACCGGCGCTCACCGAGCAGGACACCCGACTGCTCGGCCCCTACGTCACCCAGCTGCGACTGGCCCGGGAACGCGAACGGCTGGCCGCCCAGGCCGCCGCCGCCGAGACCCTCGCCCACACCGACGCCCTGCACACCGCACTGCTGGAGGCCGTCGGACAGGACCTGCGCGCCCCGCTCGCCGCGCTGCGCCGCGAGGCCGCCGACCTGCCGGGGCCGCCGGGGCGGCGGATCGCCGCCGAGGTGCGGCGGATGGAACGCCTGGTCGCCGACCTGCTGGACCTCGACCGGCTGCGGGCCGGCGAGCAACCGGTGCTGCTGCGCCCCACGGCGCTGGCCCCGGTGCTCGCCGCCGTGCTGGCCGCGCTGCCCGCCCTGCCCGCCTCGCCCGCCGAGCAGAGCGGCGAGCAGCGCGATGAGCAGCGCGACGTGCGCCTCGCGCTCCCGGACGGCCTGCCGCCCGTGCTCGCCGACGCCGGGCTGCTGGAACGCGCCCTCACGGTCGTCCTGGCGGGGGCCGGCAGGCCCGCCCTGGTGGACGCGGGCGCGGTGGCCGGGCGGATCCACCTCCGGGTGCGGGCCCCCGGCCCGGCCGCCGACGGCACCGGCCTCACCGTGGCGCGGGGCTTCGTCGAGGCGATGAACGGCGAGCTCACCGTCGAACCGTCCCCCGCCGGCGGCACCGCCTACACCCTCGACCTCGCCCGCGCCCCGGCCTGACGCCACGGCTGATCGCCCGCGATCCGGCATCCGGGCCGCCGTGCCGCTGCGCGGCTCCCGCCTTCCGCCGCGCCGCCTCCCGCCTTCCATCTCCCGCCTTCCGGCTCCCACCGCGCCGCCTTCCGCCTTCCGCCTCCCGCCTCCCACCGCGCCGCCTCCCATCTCCCGCCTCCGCTGCGCCGCCTCCCGCCTTCGCCGAACGGGTGAAACCAGGTGGCGGCGGGAGGCAGGCGGGCGGTCGGCGTATGGAGCGCGTTGGGAAGGCGGCCCGGGGCGTCAGGAAGGCGTCAAGGACGGGCGGCTGGCGGCCGGCGCGGCGGTTGGGTGGAGGACGACACACCAGGTGACGCGCCAGGTGACACACCGGGCGACACGCCGGGTACCGGAACGACGACGCGAGGACGGACCATGCACGGCAACGGGCGGTACCAGGGCAGCGGCACCGGCAGGGTGGTGGTCGGGGTCAGCGGATCGCTCGGCAGCCTCGCCGCCCTGCACCGCGGCGTGGCGGAAGCCCGCAGCCGTGGCGCCGAACTCGTCCCGGTACTCGCCTGGGAGCCGCCCGGCGGCGAACTCGGCTACCGCCGCTCGCCGTGCCCGCCGCTGCTCGCGGCGGTGCGGGAGGCGGCCGAACAGCGGCTGCGGGACGCCCTCGACGCGGCGTTCGGCGGCGCCGACCCCGGCGTGCCGCTGCGCCCGCTGGTGATCAGGGGCGAGACCGGGCCCGCCCTCGTCCAGGCCGCCGACCGGCCGGACGACCTGCTGGTTCTCGGCCAGAGTGGCAGTCTGCTGCGGCGTCGGTTGCGGCGCTCGGTCACGGCGCACTGCGCGCGCGAGGCGGGCTGCCCGGTGCTGACCGTCCCGGTGCCCGAGCTGCTGCACGAGCTGGAGGCGCTGCACCGGCGTACCCGGTGGCACCTGCCGGTCGGCCCGGCGCCCGAACTCGTCGCCGCGAAGGGGTAGGGCGTGCGGATGTACGCGGCCCGGCCGGGCGGGCGGCGCTACCACCCGGTCCTGGAGCGGCTCTCCGCCCCGACCTCGGGCACGGTGGCCCTGCTCGCCGGCGGAGTCCTGGCGATGGGCCTCGGCGGGCTCGGCGAACTGCACTCCGGTGGGCTCGCCTACGTCGCCTACCTCGGCCTGTGCGCGATCCTCGGCGGCTTCTCCCGGCCCCGGGCGGCGCCGCTGATCGGACTGGCGGCCTGGCTGTGCTGCAACGCCTTCGCCGAGCACCGGCACGGCGAACTGGGCTGGGCCGGGCCCTGGACGGAGGGCTCGCACTTCGCGGTGTTCACCGCCACCGCCCTGCTGGTGGCCCTGCCCACGACCCTGCCGCGCCGGACGGTCCGGGTGGCGCGGCTGCGCCTCGACCAACTCGGGTGAGACCCCACAGACGGTCCCTCACCGGCCTTCGGGCCGGCGGGCGGACCACGCCGAGACCAGGGCTCCGGCCGGTACTCCGGAGCCCTCGGCAACCGGTGGAAAACAGGTGGGAGGCGCGCGGCGCCGTGGCGGCGGAGCGGTCGCCGTTCGGACAGTGGGCCCGCTGAGCGAGGCGGGCACCGCCGCGACCGCACCACGGCCCGCGCCGCGCGTCGTCCGTCCAGTCCGGAAGTCCGGAAGCCCGGCAACCCTGCGCCCAGGCCGCCGGGCTGCCCGCTCGCCGTCCCCGGGCCGCCCGTCGAGGGCGGCGTTACGCTGAGACGACCAGATCGGTCCTCGCGGCCCCCGCTGCGCACTCAAGGGGGTGGGGCCAGTGCCGGCGTCCCCGACCAGCCCCCCGACCGGCGGTCCGAGCGACCGTCCGACGGGTTCCGGTGCGGGCGAGAAGGGCCTGAAGACCGGCGCCCTGGGCCTGCTGTCCTCGGTGTGCATCGGCCTCGCCTCCACCGCCCCCGCCTACAGCCTGGCCGCGACCCTCGGCATCGTCGTGGTCGGGGTCGGCCTCCAGGCGCCCGTCGTCACCGTCCTGGCGTTCATCCCGATGCTGCTGATCGCCTACGCCTACAAGGAGCTCAACGCCGCCGACCCGGACTGCGGCACCACCTTCACCTGGGCCGCCCGGGCGTTCGGCCCGCGCACCGGCTGGATGGGCGGCTGGGGCATCGTCGTCGCCGACGTCATCGTGATGGCCAACCTGGCGCAGATCGCCGGGGTGTACGGCTTCCGGCTGGTCGGCCTGGACTCGCTCGCGGACAGCCGGGTGTGGACGACCAGCGCCGGGGTGCTGTGGATCGTCCTGATGACCGCGATCTGCTACATCGGCATCGAGCTGTCCGCGACCCTCCAGCGCTGGCTGCTGGCCGTCGAGGTGGTGATGCTGGTCGCCTTCTCGCTCACCGCGCTCGTCAAGGCGTACGGCTCCGCCGCGCCCCCGACGGCCATCCCCGTCGACGCGTCCTGGTTCAACCCGTTCAACGTGCCCTCGACCTCGGCGTTCACCGCCGGCATGCTGGCCGCGGTCTTCATCTACTGGGGCTGGGACACCGCCGTGTCCGTCAACGAGGAGACCGCCGACTCCGCCCGCACCCCCGGCCGCGCGGCCGTCATCTCCACCGTGCTGCTGCTCCTCATCTACGTCCTGGTCGCGACCTCGGCGCAGTCCTTCGCCGGGGTCGGTACGGACGGCATCGGGCTCGGCAACCCGGCGCACTCGGGGGACGTGCTGTCCGGCCTGGGTGACGCGGTGTTCGGCACCACCGGGATCGGCGCGGTGCTCAGCCGGCTGCTGATCCTGATGGTGCTGACCTCGGCCGCCGCCTCCACCCAGACGACGATCCTGCCCACCGCCCGCACCACCTTCTCGATGGCCACCCACCGGGCCATCCCGACCGGCTTCGCCCGGGTGCACCCGCGCCACCGCACCCCGACCTGGTCGACGGTCGCCATGGGCCTGGCGTCGATCGCCTTCTACGTCCTGCTCACCGCGATCAGCGGCAACGTGCTGGCCGACTCGATCGCCTCGGTCGGCCTCGGCATCGCCTTCTACTACGGCCTGACCGGTTTCGCCTGCGTCTGGTACTACCGCCGGGTCCTCACCCGCAGCGTCCGGGACTTCGTCTTCAAGGGCGTGCTGCCGCTGGCCGGCGGCCTGATGCTGCTGTACTTCTTCGCCTACGGCGCCTTCGACGTCTACGCCGACCCGGACTACGGCGCCACCTCGATCGACCTGCCGGGCATCGGCCGGGTCGGCGGGGTGACGGTGATCGGGCTGGGCGCGCTGCTGCTCGGCGCGGTGCTGATGCTGGTGCAGCGGCTGGTGCAGGGGTCCTGGTTCCGCCACCCGGACGTCCCGGTGAGCGCCGCCGACCCGGCCTCCGCGCCCTGAGTCCAGAACCGGCCGGTTCTGACGTTTCCTTGACGCGCAGTCACGTGTAAAGGGCGAGCAAAGCAGGCATATAGTTCGGGCAAAGCATCGTGGTGGGAGGGGCCGGATGGAGACGACGCTGGAACCGGACTGGCGCACGCTCGGCGTCCTGGGCGCGGCCCGGGGCGCACGCGGCGGGGGTGACGGCCGCCTCGGGACGGAACACCTGCTGGCCGCCGTCGCCGGGGCGAAGGGCCCGGCCGGTGAGGCCCTGTCGGCCGCCGGGGCGACCGCGACCGCCCTGCTCGCCGTCCTGCGCGACCGCCAGGGTGGGGTCGACACGGCACGCTGGGGCTCGGACGACGGGGCCGGTGCGAGCGTGCCGGCCCGCGACGTGCTCGGCCCGACCGGGGAGCGCGGCCTGCTGCTCAGCGGCGCCGCCGCCCGCGCCCTGGCCGGCGCCATGGAGCGGGCCCGGCAGGACGGCGAGCGGAAGTTCAGCGCCGAACACCTGTTGCGCGCCCTGCTCGCCGATCCGCACGCCCGGGCCGCCGAACTGCTGCACGCGGCGGGCGTCGCGCCGGGAGCGGTGCTGGAGCGGCTGGCGGCGCCCGTCGGCCTCGGGGCGCCGGACGGCCCCGGCGCCCCCGATGATCTGGACGACCTCGACCCGCTGCTGCGCCCCACCCGGGACGCGCTGCTCGGCCGCACGCCGTACCGGCTGCCGCGCTGGAAGCGGCTGCTGGTGCCCGGCTTCGCCAAGATGAACATCGCGGTCGCGCCGATGGCCTGGGTCCGGCTGGAGGTCGACGGGCAGGCGCAGCGCCTCGGTCGCCGTGCGCCCGGCACCGAGCACGTGCTGCTGGCCGTTCTCGCCGTGCACGAAGTGGCTTGCCGGCACCCGCAGTTGGCCGGCGAGGGCGGCGCGGACCCGGCCGAGCGGCACGCGGGCGGGGTGCGGCTGGCCCGGCTCGGCCTGGACTACGCCCGGGCCCACGCCGCGCTCACCGCCGGTCGGGTGCCGCTCGCGGCCGACCCACGAGCGGTCGAGGCCTACCTCTCCGGCGCCACGGACAGGCAGGGAACCGGGCCGCTGGTGGAGACGCTCCTCTCGGAGGAGACCCGGGCCCGGCGGCTGGTCGAGGCCCTGTGCGGAGATCGGCTCGATCGCCCCTGATTACTACTGAACGGCGTTGGGACTAGGGGCTCTCTTTCGGATCACGTCGGATCAGCGCGCGGCGTCGGAGTGCGTGCATCGCAAGGCGGAGGAGGGAGTCCATGCGGAGTATCGGCGACCGACGACAACGCGGCGAGGTGCGTGCTCCGGCGTCGCTCGCCCGGCGTGATCCGAAAGAGAGCCCCTAGACCGCGGGGACCATCCCGAGCAACTCGCTCAGGCGGCGGACCGTGGCGGGCGACTCGCGGTGCAGGCCGGCGACGTCGAGGCCCTCGTCTCCCAGGATCATCAGCAGCGCCTGCTCCCCGATCGCCAGCACCACGACGTAGCCGCTGTTGCAGCGGGTGACCACGTCGCGCAGGCCGCCCACGCCGACCTCGGCCGCGGTGCGCCGGCCGAGGCCGAGCATGGCGGCCGACAGGGCGGCGGCCGACTCGGGGTGGACGGCGGCCGTGTCGGCGGCCACCAGCAGGCCGTCAGTGGTGGAGATGACACTCTCCGAGATGCCCATGACCCGGTCGCGGAGGGACTTCAACTCGTCGACCAGCACGGCGGTCGGTGTCTGGCTGCTCATGGTGCGCTCTTCTCGCTCTGCTCGGTCGTCTCGGTACGCGCGGTGTGTTCGGCGCGGTGTGCGTTCGGTGGACCCTCGGAAGCGGCCGCCGCTCCCTCGGATCGGGTGGGCAGGCCGCCGGGGCCGCCCGGACCACCCGCGCCGCGTCCGCTGCGGACGCGGCGCGGCAGCGGCCCGGTGTCGGCCGGCGGCGGTTCGCCCGTCGGCATGCGCGGGGCCACGCTCGGTGCCAGGGGAGTGGGGTGCGCCGGTTCCCGGTGGAGCAGGTGCCGGGCGTCCATCCGTACGACGTCGAGGAGCACCGCGAACACACCGCGTCCCAGGGCGAAGCCGAGGTCGCGCGCGGTGCGGCGGCCGGTGGCGGCGGCCAGGATCTCCCGGTAGCGGACCGGGATCCGCAGCGCGCCGGATTCGGCCCGGGCGGCAGGACGGATCCGGATGCGGGCCAGTTCGCCGGGCGGTCCCCAGAGGCGGGTCAGCAGGGCCGTCCGCCGGGCGGTCTCCTCGAAGAGCTGCTCCGGCTCGATGCCCGGGCGCAGCGCGATCCTGGCAGGCGGCGCCGCCTCGGCCGTCTCCCAACTGCCGGGCGGGCTCAGCACCAGGGCGAAGGCCCCGTCGAAGGCGGCGGCGGCGCAGACGGCTTCGAGCTCGGCGGCGCCGATCGACCCCTGAGCCACCAGGGCCGCGCCGAGGTCGCCGCCCCAGGTCGGGGGAGCGTCGGCCGGCCGGCCGACGGACGCGGCCGTCTCGGCGGACGCCCACTCCTCCTCGCCGACGCGCCGGGACTTCAGCAGCAGGGTCGCGGCGGTCGGGGCCCCGGGGGTCTCGATCGCGGCGACCAGACCCTGCTCCAGGTGGATCGTGCCGCCCGGTGCGCTGGAGACGGTGACCGAGCCGGTGAACTCCGTCCGGCGCAGCGCGAGCAGCAGCGCGGGCACGTTGCGCGCGGTGGGCGGAGCCGGCGTCGTGGGAACTGCGGGCATGGCGGGCGGCGCCGTGTCGTGGGACGGGTCGGTCATGCCAGCAAGTCCTGCGCGCGGTCGGCGGTCTGGCGGACGGCCAGCGCCAGGTTGGTCCGTTCCCGGTCCAGCACGGTGGCCAGCAGCAGGGGGTCGCCCATTCGGGACACCACCTGGACGACCTGGTGATGACGGGTGCTGGTGACCACCAGGCTCTCCAACTCGCTCTCCGCCCCTGCCTCGTACAGCCGCTCGCCGATCAGGTTGGTCAGCTCGGCGAGTTCGGCCCCGGTCCCGAGCAGCCGGTGGTCCCCGGCGGACTGGTAGCTGAGACCCGTGACGGCGTCGACGAGCGCGGCACCGACCACTCCGGGGGAGCCGAGCACATCGGAGAGAGAAGCTTCGAGTGCGCGCACCAGTACCCCTTCACGTTCTGAACCCCGGTAGCGTACTTTATTCCATCATTTTCACGAGGCGACCACAACCGGCGACTTCTTGCTATTTTGTTCCTGCACACGGGAGTTCTGCCCGGAAGTCACGCAAAGGACGAACAGCGCATGAACATTGACGACGCACTCAAGGACGCGATGGCCATCGAGGGGGCCATCGGAGTGGCCGTGGCCGACTACGAGAGCGGTATGTCACTCGGGTCCCTCGGCGGGGGGCAGCAGCTCGACCTGGAGATTGCGGCCGCCGCCAACACCGAGGTCGTTCGTGCGAAGATACGCGCCCTGGCCGCGCTGTCGATCGACGATGTCATCGAGGACATCCTGATCACCCTCGGCACCCAGTACCACCTGATCCGCCCGCTGACCCGCAGTCACGGCTCGCTCTTCCTCTACCTGGCGCTGGACCGCTCGCGCGGCAACCTTGCGCTCGCCCGGCACGGTCTCAAGCGCATCGAGGCCGCTCTCGACGTCTAGCCGAGGGCGGGCCGGCGGCCCGGGTCTCCGCGCCCCGTCCGGAAGGCCCGCCCGGAAGCCCTGCCTGAAGGGCTGCCCGAAGGCCCGCCCGGAAGGCCCGCGCGGGCCGCGTTTCACGCGTGGAATTCCGGACGGAGCGAATGCGGGGCGTGACGAACCGACTACGGGGATCCGTCCGTGGGAATCGGGCCGCGAATATCGCGGGTGCGCGCCGACCATGGAAATGCGTGACTTTCCGATGACTGGGCGTCATATTCGCCCCGGCTGTTCCGGCCGGCGACGGAGCGCCGGAATACCGTGGTCGAACCGCCGGAGCGCCGGTGTTTCGGCGGTGCCGCGGAACCGGCTCGACCACGCCGCGCGCGGCACGAAGGCGCGCCGCCGAGCCGCCGCGCCGGACGGCAGGGGAAGCGGGGGAGCCCGATGGGTACCGCTGGTAGTTGCCGGTTGCCTGTGATCGCCTCTGATCCGCGAAAGGAATGGAGCATGCACGTCACCCTCGCCGAGGAGCTGATGCTGTTGTCGCTGGACGACAAGTCCGGTGCTGCGAAGGCGGGTACGACCGCCGGCTGGGCGGTGGCGGGCGGGTTCCTCGCGGACCTCGCGCTGGCCGGGCGGGTCGTGGTGGACGACGGTCGGCTGACCGTCACCGACCGCACGCCGACCGGCGAGCCCCTGCTCGACGGGCGTCTCGACCGGCTCGCCGAGTGGGCGGAGCGCAAGGGCGCCGGAAAGGCCAAGCCGGCCGAGTGGCTGGCCAAGGACCAGCCGACGGCGATCCGGGACACCGTCCAGCGGCTGTGCGAGCGCGGCCTGGTCGTCGAGGAGCGCCACCGCGCCCTCGGCCTCTTCCCGGTCCGCCGCTACCCGGAGGCGGACGGCTCCGTCGAGCGCGCCCTGCGCGCACGCCTGGCCGCCGTGGTCCTGGACGGCGCCGAACCGGACGTCCGCACCGCCACGTTGATCGCCCTCCTGCATACCGCCCGCCTGTACAAGGTGGCCTTCCCGGAGCAGCCCCGCAAGCAGGTCGAGCCGCGCTTCGCGGAGATCGCCGAGGGCGACTGGGCGGGCGAGTCCGTCGGCCAGGCGATCCGGAACATGCAGGCCGCCGTGGCCGCCATCGCGGCCGTCACCATCGCCACCACGGCCGCCACCACCGTCATCACCTGAGCCGGCAACGGCGCCGGGCCCGCCCCACGACTCGGTTCTGATGAACGTCGCAACTATCGGGCAGCCTCACAGGACGGCGACCGCCAGCGTGATCGCGACCAGCACCATCAGCAGCCCGAGCGCCACGAAGCCGTACTCCAGGGGCCTGCGTTCGCGGCCGTCCACCAGGACCTGCCGGGGGTCGGCCGGGTCGTAGCGGACCTGCACGTGGCCGCCGTCCGGCAGCGGGTGGCGTGGGGTGGACGGGACGGGCGAGAAGACCTCCACCACCCGGCCGTCCTCGGTCTCGAACTGCAGCAGCGGGCGCGGTGGCAGCGCGCGGTCCTCCGGGGCGGGGACGCGGGCGCGCACCAGGGCCTGGGCCGGGACGCCGACCCGGCGCAGCCGCCGCAGGTCGCGCAGCCCGACCACCCCGGCGAGGTAGGCGACCACGCCGCCCAGGCCGCCGAACACCACCACGGCGAATCCGGCCGTCCCGCCCACCGCGCCTCCCTGTCCGAATCGCCCCCGGACACCCCAGTATTGCCGACCGCAGGCACTCCTGACGCCTGGAACCCACCCAGTTCACGGTGGAGCCCCGCCACTCCGGAAAAGGGGTGACGGGGCCCTCAGGGCGGCGCGTGTACGTCAGACGTCGCCGAACTCGCCGGTACGGACGGCGGCAACGAAGGCCGCGAAGCCATCGGGGGAGAAGGCGAGGGCCGGGCCCTCGGGGTCCTTGGAATCGCGGACGGGGACAACACCGGGACGGGGCGATGCGCCGGAGGCCGGGAATGGCCGCGACGTACAATCGCAGTGAAGGCGAAGCGCCAGGCCGAGATTCCGGCACCGGTGTGAGGGAGGGGCCAGGATGTTCGGTTCGCGGAAGAAGCTCAACGACATGATGGCGCAGCTCAGGCCCGACCTGAGTCGGGAATCGCTCGGTGTCGGGCCCGACTTCCCGGGCGTCGCCCCGAACCCGTTGCTGAGCAGTGATGCACGCAAGCGCAATGCGGAACTGCGTACGGGGGCGCTTGCGCTCGGCGTTCTCGTCGACTGGCGGGAGGTCAACAGCAATCCACGCGTGGTCCTGATGCTCGACGTGGAGACCGCCAGCGGTATCTCGTTCCGCGGTATCGCGGACGAAAACCTCACGATCACCGAGCTCACCCGACTCGCCCCGGGACAGACGTTCCCCGTGCGCTACCGGCCGGCCGTCATGGACCACTACGTCGCCCTTGCCCGGGACGCGGACCCCGCCCACGTGCAGCAGCTCGCTGACGAGATCGCGAGCCGCAAGCGGACCTGACCCGAAGCCATTGGCCGGATCCCTGGAAGCCTCTTGAAGATCTTGCTCCGGCTGCCCGAGCCGGGCGCGCTTTCAACATCTTCATCAGGGAGCGGTCAGCCAGGAGACCCCGCCACTCCGGAAAGGAGTGGCGGGGTCTCGGGGCAGCGCGCGTACGTCAGACGTCGCCGAACTCGCCGGTACGGACGGCAGCGACGAAGGACGACCAAGCCGAAGCCGGGAACATGAGAGCAGGCCCCTCGGGGTCCTTGGAGTCGCGGACGGGAACGGCACCCTCTGCGACCAGGTTCCCGGCTACCTCGACGCACTCGCCGCCGTTGCTGCTGTACGAAGACTTGAACCACTGAGGCTCGGCGGTCACGGTAGATCCTCTCTTAGCTGCGTGATCAGGGCCACGGACGCATCCTGCGAGAGTGCTCGGGCCTGTAGTTGATAGTAGGTCGTGAGCATGGGCTGTACAGCGTCGCTGTCCCGCTCCAGGTTCCCTTGCTGGGCACTCTCGGCGTACGACATCAGGGAGCGGTCAGCCAGGGTGAGGATGTACACGGGGAGATCGAAAGCCCTGGCCTCCCCTATGCAGAACGGGGCGACCTGAAGCACGGTGTGCGGCAGGCGGGCAAAGCTGAGCAGACGGTCAAACTGGGCTGCCATCACCGCATCGCCGCCGACCGGCCGACGGAGGCAGCTCTCATCCAGGACGGCGTGGATCACGGGCGGAGGCTCACGGTTCAACTTCGCTTGTCGACGCTCAAGATATCGCACCCGTTCGGCGGCCTGATCCTCTGTGATGCTGCCTCGGTCTACGGCTGCCGCTGCAATGGCCCGTGCGTACTCCATGGTTTGAAGTACCCCCGGCACGATGCCCAAGGTGAACAGCCGAAGCTCTCGAGCCTTCGATTCCTTGGCCACGTATGCCGGGAACCCCTCAAGCAGAGTCGAAGACTCGACCTCAAGCGCCTTATTGGTGAAGACTCGATCCATCCCAAATGCGGTGTCAAGTTGCCGTGCCACGCGTGGAGTCGGGCGTCGGTGACCATTTTCCAGATGCGAGATGTGGGTTGGGGAACAGCCGATCATCTCTGCCACGTCCTTCTGTGTCCACCGCCGTTCCTCGCGCGAACTGCGGAGGAACGCGCCGAACTTGGCCTGGGGGGGAGGCGGCGGGGTCTAGCTCAGACCTGTTCATGGGCCAAACTTTCTACTCAGCAAGCAGATCCGTCAGGTTGAACACCCGTCAAGCCTAGAGGACAGTTGGTGCCCCTGAGTAGTCATCGCACTACGGATCGGAGCCCTCCATGTCCGAAGACTCGAAATCCACGCTGCCCGACTTCGTTCGCAACGAGGTGGTGCGGGACCTGAAGCACCGTGACGCCGACGGCAAGCCCCGAGAGGGGGTCTTCATGGAGATCCTCTGCGGGGCGGCCTTCCTGAGGCCGATCGGCGGGGGACAGGAGTGGACGACCAGGCCGGACCAGTTGCGGCAGTGCGACCCCCGGGAGATCGCGCCCGGCGCCGGGTGCAACCCGCGCCGCCGGCCGCTCTCGTGACCGTCGAACTGGCCGCCGCAACGGCCGCCTTGGCGGGGGCATCGCCGCCGCTCCGACCCGCGATGCGCCCTCGCCCTCGTGTGGCGAAGAGGTGAATCTCCTTGAATGAACGTCGAGTTGATGTCATGACTGCCGCTCAGTGTGACCTTCGATGTATCTCTCCGGCCGGCGTGTGGTGCGGGTGGGAACCGGACCCGCCGGACTGACAGGCTCCCGTCGTCGCAGCGTGAGTGCTCATCGTCTGCGACGACGGGGTTCAACGCCCGTCCGCGAAAGACGGCCGCGGACGGGTGAGTACCGGCGGGCCTACTTCCCTGCCGGTCGGCTCCGAGGGCGTGTTGGTGCCGGGCCCTCGTCGAGCCACACCGCTCCCCGCCAGTCACCCCCTTCTGGCGGGGAGCGGCCGTCCCCTTAATCACCGGCCGGTGGAGTCCTGACCTCCTCTGACCGGAACCCCCGTTCTGGCCCGCGCTAGATGGTCACGCGGACAACCTGGACGGGCCTGAAACTCCCGCCCCCGGCGACCCCGGGGGCGGGAGCCAGTGTTCGCACTGGCACGCGCCCCAAACGCTCCCTCCGGGTCGGGTAGTTGATGGAGCTGGAGGGGCGGCATCACCGCAATGTTCAGCATGTGCGCCGCAACGCAACGTGAGGAGTGTTTGTGAACGACACCGCAACGCTGCCCGCCATTACTTCCCGCCCGTGGGGCGCCGGTCGGCTCGCGCCGTACTCGGCCTCCGTGCGCCTCCCGTTCTCCACCGTCACCATCGACCCGGTGACGCAGCTCGGCGTGTTCCACGACAGCGCCGGCCTGGTGGTTGAGATGGGCAGGCACGGTACCAGCGCGGGAACCGAGACCAACACCACCACGAACCAGGACTCGAAGAACGACCAGGGCCACGACCAGGACAGCTTCTGGCATGGGGGGACGCGGGAAAACCATGCATCACCGCGGTGCAGCTCCGCATCACCGAGGACGCCCACATCTATTGGATCGCCGACAACCCGGCGCTTCGCTGGCAGCACAGCCTGACTTGATCATCGACAGCTGCTCAGCAGGACCGCCGGTAGCCTGGTTGGCGAACTACCCCGAGTGAAGGAACGCCTGGATGGACGACGAATCGCTGTCACAGTGGGCGGAGCGACGCGATCGACACCTGCGCCCGGTGGGTCAGTTGAAGGCTGTCATCGTCGGTCACGAGAACCGGCCCTCTCACCTCCACCCGGACCTTCCTCGCCTCCTCCTCCGCTGGGACGGCTACCAGTGGACTCCTGAGGGCTACGCCGAGAACTACGCGAGCGCTCAGAGGTTTCTGCACGGCATCTCGGGTGACGGGGTGATTCAAGGAACGCCACCGCCAGCCCGTAAGAATTCGGTTGGCAGGCACCGAAAGCCGGCCTGAAACACGAAAGGGGTCCCTCCCCCTATCTGGGGGGAGGAGCTTCTCTACGTCCTGGATCAGATGGTCTGCCGGGCCCGTGACATGCGTGAGGATTGGTTGTCACAACTGCTTTGGGGTTGGCGGGAACTGGCCGTTGTCGGATGGCGGGCAAGCTGCCAAGCTCAGCGTTGAGGCTGGTGGCATCAGCGGCGTCGGCACCGATCTTCACGGGGGGACCAGAATGAAACGGAACCTGAGGCAGCGCCTGGTGCGGACTGCCGTGGCCGGCGCTCTGGCAGCCGGAGGGCTCGCGCTGACGACCGGACCCGCCCACGCGGACACCGGGGACTACCCGGTCACCCTGAAGACGACCCACCATGTGGGGCTGTACTGGTCGCCCTGGACGGCCAACAAGGACATCCACCGTGACCTTGCCCCCGGGGATTTTGTGAACGTCCGCTGCTGGGCGGTTGGTGAGGACATCGCCCAGCAGGGCGACGTTTGGTATTACATCAACACCGAGTACTACTACGGGTCTATCGGTCGGCAATACTTCAACGACTATGTGTATGGCGCATATGTCGACAACTATGACCTGTGGCACGCGCGAGGCAGCAACGGCCTCCCCCAGTGCTGAGGGACTGACTTCAGATGCCCCTCCCCGAAACGGGGAGGGGCATCGTTGCGTTGGGGGGGTCAGAGGCGGACGATCCGCGTGGTGGTGCGGACGGCGAGTGTTCGTCCCTGTGTCAGATCTTGCCGAGCGGGGTGTCCGGGTCGGCCAGGGCCTTCGGGTCCACCGTCCGGCCGGAGCGCACGAGTTCGCGGATCGGGTCGGTGACGTCCCAGACGTTGACGTTCATGCCCGCCAGCACCCGGCCGCCGGTCAGCCAGAAGGCGATGAACTCGCGGGTGGCCGGGTCGCCCCGGAACACCACCTGGTCGTAGCCGTCCGGTTCGACGTAGCCGACGTACTCCAGGCCAACGTCGTACTGGTCGCTGAAGAAGTACGGGATCCGGTCGTACACCGCGTCCGGGTGCCCGAGCATTGCGCGGGCGGCGGTCTGCGGCTGGTTGACGGCGTTGGCCCAGTGTTCGACCCGCAGGTGCGTGTCGAACAGCGGGTGGTAGGCGTTGGCGACGTCGCCGGCCGCGTAGACGTCCGGGTCCGAAGTGCGCAGCTGCTGGTCGGTCTTGATGCCGTTGTCGATCTCCAGCCCGGCGGCCTCGGCCAGGCCGGTCGCCGGGGTGATGCCGATGCCGACCACCACCGCGTCGGCCGGCACCGTGGTGCCGTCGCCCAGCCGCACGCCGCTCACCGTGCCGCCGGAGCCGGTCAGTTCGGTGACCTCGACGCCGAACCGCAGCTGGACGCCGTGGTCGCGGTGCAGATCGGCGAAGACCTGCGCCACCTCCCGGCCCAGCACCCGCAGCAGCGGCAGTTCGGCGGCCTCCAGCACCGTCACCTCGGCGCCGGCCTCCCGGGCCGCGGCCGCCACCTCCAGGCCGATCCAGCCCGCGCCGATCACCGCGACCCGGGCGCCGGGGCGCAGCGCGGCCTTGATCCGGTCGCTGTCCTCGACCCGGCGCAGGTAGAGCACGCCGTCCTGGTCCGCGCCCGGCACCGGCAGCCGGCGTGGGGTCGAGCCGGTGGTGAGCAGCAGTTTGGCGTACTCGACCTGGCCGTCGTCGGTGAGCGTCACGGTGTGTCCGGCCGGGTCGATCGCGGCCACCGCCGTGCCCAGCCGCAGCGTGACGTCCTGCTCCCCGTACCACTGCGGCGGGTGGACGTAGATCTTCTCCCGGGGCGTCTTGCCGAGCAGGTACCCCTTCGACAGCGGCGGCCGCTCGTACGGGCGGTCGTGTTCGTCGCCGATCAGGACGATGCCGCCCCGGTACCCGGCCTCGCGCAGCGCCTGGGCGGCCTTCGCGCCGCCCAGGGACGCCCCGACGATCACGATCGGCCGCTCGCGCCCGCCGCCCTCCGCCGTTCCCGCTGTTCCCGCCGTGCCCGTGCCCATGCTGAACTCCTCGCTCTCCGGCCGGAATCAGGGGCCAGCCTGCCGCCGTCCGGGTGGCGTGTCGAGGCCGTGCCGGGCGCGCCGCGCCGCGCTCCCCCGTACGGGTGAACGCGATCCGGTGCGCGAGTCCGGTGCGCGAACCGCTACGGGGGCGGTCAAGGAATCCGCTACGGGGCTCGCTACGGGGTCATCGCCTCCCGGACCAGCGCGGTGTCGGCGAACTGCTCGAAGCGGACGATCCGGCCGCCGCGCACCGTGAAGTGGTGGGCGACCCGCACCGCGAGCGGCTTTCCGGTGGCCTTGTGCACGGCCGTGTAGCGGGCCAGCACCACCACGTTCTCGCCGTCGACCACGTAGGTGTCGTCGTGCGCCGTCCAGTTCTCCCAGGCGGCGGCCAGGCGCTCCATGACGTTGGCGGTGACGCCCTTCGGGGTGCGGTAGGTGCCGGCCAGCGGGAAGCCGGCCATCTCGGTCCACTCCACGTCGTCGGCGAGCGTGGCGCGCAGGGCGGCCAGGTCGCCGTGGGCGGAGGCCAGGTACTGGCGGCGGACCACGTCGGCCGGGGCGGAGGACTCGGCGAACGAGGCGGTGTCCCTCGGGATCTCGATCATCGTCGCTCAGCCCCAGGCCATCTCGCCCATGGCGACCTTGGTGCCGAGGTCGACGGCGATCTTCAGCCCCAGGTCGGGGAAGCGCCGTTCCAGCGCCTCCTTCGCGGCGGTCGCGTCCGGGGCCCGGCCGATCTCGGTCTCGAAGGCGCGCAGGTAGTCCCGGGTGTGGCGGACGGAGGTGAGGTCGGTGGCCGCGCCGGCGGTGCGGTGGCCGGCCGCGACGAACTGCGGTTCGAGCGCCTCGATCCCGTCCAACAGGTCGATCCAGGCGGCGCGTTGGGCCTGTTCGGGGGTGTCGGCCGTCCACACGTGCAGGCCCTCGAAGAGCAGCACGCCGCCGAGTACGGCGTGGTGGTGGTGCTGCCAGAGGTAGTGCCGGTCGGGCAGGTGGAAGTCGGCGCCGCGCAGCTCGAACCGGTGCCCCTCGAAGACGAGTTCGTCCCCGTGCAGCACCTCGGGGCGGACCAGCCGGGTGGGCAGCTCGGGGCCGAGGTGGGCCCAGGCCTTGAGCTTGCCCTCGAACGTCTCCTGGATGTGCTCGACGGTGGAGGCGGTGGCCAGGAACCGTGCCTCCGGGAAGGCGTCCTGGACCTCCTGGGCGCCGAAGTAGAAGTCCGGGTCCCCGTGGCTGACGAAGACCGCTGCCAGCCGCTTGCCGGCGGCGCGGATCCGCTCCACCAGCCGGCGGCCGTCGGAGCGGGTGAACCCGGCGTCCACCAGCAGGGCGTCCTGCGGGCCGGTGACCAGGACGGAGGTCTTGTTGAGCGAGCTGTCGGGGCTGTCGATGATCTCGAAGTCGAGAGCACTCATGGGTCTGTTGTCCTTCCTCCTGCCGAGCACGCCTCGCCGCCAGCATCGGCCTTGCGGGTGCGCTCCGCATCCGGAGGAGGGGCGGGGGTGGGACCGGGCCCGATCCGAACCGCGCCGGGGGCTCACGTCGTCGGGGCCAGTCGCAGCACCGCCAGCGCCCCCAGCAGGGTCGCCCCGGCCAGCACCGGCCACAGCACCCCCGGACCGGCCGCCAGCAGCGCCATCAGCGTCGCCGGCGCCGCCGCCCGGCCCACGCCCGAGGAGAGCTCCCAGCGTGCCAGCGCCCGCCCCAGCAGGTGTGGTGGGGCGGCGGCCGTCACCAGGGCCGTCCCCGCACCGGTGTAGAGGATCTCGCCCAGCGTGAACACCACCGAGACCGCCGCGGCGCCCGCCGCGCCCGCCGTGCCGCCCAGCGACCCGACCGCCCAGTACCCCAGGTAGGCCAGGGCCAGCGTCACCCCCGAGGCGGCCAGCACGGCCCGCCGCGAACGGTCCGCGAGCCGCAGCACCAGCACCAGCTGCAGCGCGACCACCAGCACGGTGTTGCCCACGAACACTCCCGACGACCACGCCGGGGAGGCGTGCAGGTGCAGCACCAGCAGCGCCGGCAGCGCCACCTCCAGCACGTCGAAGCAGAACGCGTACGGCAGGTTGGCGAGGCTCAGCAGGCTGATCCGCCGCAGCGACTCGCCCTGCTCCCGCACGTCCACCGCCCGGTCGGCGGCCCGGTGTGGCGCGCGCACCCGCAGCGACAGCACCAGCGCGGCGGCGGCCAGGCAGGCCGCGCCCGTCGCCCCGGCCAGCACCCGGATCGCGCCCGCCCCGCCGGTCACCACCAGCGTGGCCAGCAGCGCCCCCGCGCCCAGCCCCGCGTTGCGCAGCGACCGCCCGGCCGCCAGCGCGGCGTCCCGCAGCCGGCCCTCGGTCAGCGTGCTGACCACCGCCGCGTGCGTGGTCGGCCAGGACTGGCTGCCCACCCCGATCAGCACCGACGCCGCCACGAACCCCGGCAGGCCGTCCGCGACCAGCAGCGCCAGCGCGCCCGCCGCCCGCACCGCCAAGGTGGCCGCCGCCGGGAGGGTCCGGGCGCCGCGGTCGATCCACCGGCCGGTCAGCGGCATCACCAGCAGGCCCGCCACCATCCCCGCCGACATCGCCAGCCCCGCCGCCGCCGCGCCCAGGTGCAGCACCCCGATCCCGTACAGCAGCAGGAACGGCCGCAGCAGGCCGGAGCCCACCGCGTCCACCACCAGCGCGGCCGCGTACCGGGGCCCGCCCGCGGCGGTCAGCAGCCGCAGCAGCGTGAACGGGCCCCGGCGGCTCGTACCGATCGGCGGGGCCGGCGGCCGGCCGTCGCGGGCGGCGGTGTGGTCGCGGGCGGCGGCGTGGTCATGGACGGACTTCTCCTGGATCAGGCTCATGGCCGGTACCGTCCGCCCTGCCCGGCCCGCCGGGCACGTCGATTGACGCTAACCGTCAATCGACGCGGGAGCGGATCCGGGCGGGTGGCAGGATCGCCGTCGTGAGCGAACCGATCACCAAGAGGCGCGGGTGGGCGGACGCCCCTGCCGGGAGGAGCACGGCGGGCGCATGACCGTGACCATCGACATCACCGGCCTGCCCGACGAGCGCCTGCTCTTCACGCCGTCCCCGCTGGGCGAGCTGACCGCGATGCTGGACGTCCTCGCCGAGCCCGCGCACCACCCCGCGCTGCACGGCTGGGCGTCCAGCACCGCCGCGACGATCCCGCCGGTGCTGTCCGAGCGGCTGCTGGAGGCCGACTTCCTCTGGCGCTCCTCCCGCGCCGACTTCCTCGTCCCCGGCCTGCCCGGCGCCACCCTGGCCGACGAGCTCGACGCCGTCGACCGGATGGACGACGAGCTGTACGTCGCCGCCGCCCTCGTCACCACCTGCGGCTCCTCCCGGCCGGCCCGCCGGGTGTCCTCCCCGCTCACCGACCCGGTGGCCAACGAGCGGGCCCGCGAACTCGCGCTCGCCCGGGGCCCCCGGCAGGCCGCCTTCGCGGACCGGCTGCTCGCCGACCCGCCCGCCGTCCGGGCCCTCGTCCGGCGGATGCTGGAGGACTGCGAGTCGGCGTTCTTCGCCGACGCCTGGCAGCGCGTCCTGCCCGCCCTGGCCGCCGACGCCCGGCGCAAGGCCGACCTGCTGGCCCGGCGCGGCCCCGCCGAGGCGCTGGCCGCGGTCTCACCCTCCGTCACCCTCGACCAGAGCGCCGACGGGCGGCGGCGGATCGTCATCGACAAGCTCCAGGACAACGCCACCAGCGGCACCGACGGCGGCGGCGTCACCCTCATCCCCACCGCCTTCGGCCGGCCCCACCTCGTGGTGGTGTACACCCCCGGCTGGCGTCCCGTCCTCCAGTACCCCGTCGCCGAGGCGGGCATCCCCGAACCCGTCTCGTTGGCCCTCGTCCAGCAGCGGCTGGAGGCCCTCGCCCACCCCGTCCGGCTGCGCCTGGCCCGCACCATGGCCCGCGGCGCGCACACCACCGGCGAACTCGCCACCACCTGGCAGCTCAGCGCGCCCGAGGTGTCCCGGCACCTGGCCGTCCTGCGCAAGGCGGGGCTGCTCATCACCCAGCGGCGCGGGCGGTACATGCTCTACCAGCTCGACCTTCCGGGCAGCGCCCGGCTCGGTTCGGACTTCCTGGAGGCGTTGCTGCGGTGAGCGGTGTCGTGGTGACCGGCGGGCCGGCGAACCGGCAACAGGTGAGCGGGAACAGCGGGGGAGCGGAACGCGTTCGTCCGGGCATGACCGACGACGCCTCACCCCGCATCCTGCGCTACGCCGCCTTCACCACCCGCCCCGAGGGCGGCAACCCGGCGGGCGTCGTACTCGACGCCGCAGGCCTGACCGACGAGCGGATGCTCGCCATCGCCGCCGAGCTCGGCTACTCCGAGACGGCCTTCCTGACCGCGGGAGCGGCCGAAGGCGCCTACGGAGTCCGGTACTTCAGCCCGCTCACCGAGGTGCCGTTCTGCGGCCACGCCACGGTCGCCTCCGCCGTCGCGCTCGCCGCCCGCACCGGCCCCGGGCACTACGTCTTCACGACGGCCGCGGGCGAAGTCCCCGTACAGGTCGACCAGGACGCGGAGGGCGTCCTGCGCGCCACCCTGACCAGTGTCGAGCCGCAGGTGGAGGACGTGACCGACGCCGACGTCGACGAGGTCCTCGCCCTGCTCGGCTGGGCCCGCACCGACCTCGACCCGGCCCTGCCGCCCCGGATCGCCTACGCCGGCGCCCGCCACCTCGTCCTCGCCGCCGCCACCCGCGACCGCCTGGCCCGCCTCGACTACGACTTCGACGGCCTCGCCGCCTACACCCGGGCCCGCGACCTGGTGACCCTCCAACTCGTCTGGCGCGAGGCCCGGGACGTCTTCCACGTCCGCAACCCCTTCCCGGTCGGCGGCGTCGTCGAGGACCCGGCCACCGGCGCCGCCGCGGCCGCCTTCGGCGCCTACCTGCGGGAGCAGGGCGCGGCGGCGGCCCCGACGGTGCTGACCCTCCACCAGGGCGAGGACCTGGGCCGCCCGGGCGTGCTCCACGTCGAACTGCGGACGGCGGACAGCCGGATCCGGGTGTCCGGCGCGGCGGTGGCGATCCCGTAGCGCGAACGCGAACGCGATCGGCCCGGTCCCGGCCCGGTCCCGGCCCGGTCCCGGCCCGGTCCCGGCCCGGTCCCGGCCCGAGGCGTCCGGAAATTCGCTCGCATACGGGGCCCGGGTGGGCGAAGCTGCCCGGATGCAGCGAGCGAACGAACGCACCGTCACGGTCCATCTCACCCACGGGGGCGAGTACTTCGGCCCCGTGGGCCCGTTCGAGGCGGCGGGCGGGTGGTGGTCGTCGGTGGACGGGGTGGGAGCGCGGGCGGCCGAACTCGCCGGGGTGCCGGTGCTGGTGCTGCGGCTGGTGGAGGGGCGGAGCGAGCAGGGCGGGCGCGGCGGGCACGGCGGGCAGGTGTGCTACCACGCCGAGGCGCTGGAGCGGCCGACGGCCGTCGAAGCCAGGCCGCTGGACGCCGGGACGGCCGCGCTGCTCGGCCCCGCCGAGCGCCGCGCGGCCTGGGCCACGCCGGCCGGGCTGGGGGAGGCGCTGGCCTGGGCGGAGGCGGAGCTGGCCGGGGTCGGCCGTCCGGTCGCCGGCCCGGCGCGGCAGATCCGGACGTGGAACCTGTCGGGCCTCGTCCGCCTCCCGACGGCCACCGGCCGCGACGCCTGGCTGAAGACCACGACGCCCGCCTTCAACGCCCGGGAGGGCGAGGTGATCGCGCTGCTCGGCAGCGTCGACCCGGGGCTCGTGCCGCCGGTGCTGGCCGCCGACCCGGCGGGCGGGCGGCTGCTGCTGGACCACGTGCCCGGCGAGGACTGCTGGTCGCCGTCCCTCGACACCGTCGAGGAGGTGGTGCCCCGGCTGGTCGCCGCCCAGGCGGCGCTGGCCGCCGACGGGCGCGCGGCGACGGCCGGGCTGCGCGACCGGACGCCCCGCACCCTGCTCGCCCAGGCGCAGGCGCTGCTCGACCGGCTCCCCGGCGAGACCGACCTGACGCCCGGGGAACTGGCCGGCGTCCGCCGACTGGTCGCCGAACTCCCCGCTCTGCTGGAGGAGTTGGCGGCCTGCGGCCTCCCCGAGACCCTGGTGCACGGCGACTTCCACCCCGGCAACTGGCGCTCCGACGGCAAGCGTCCGGTGGTCGTCGACTACGCCGACTCCTACCTCGGCCACCCCGCCCTGGACGGGCTGCGCCCGCGCGCCTACCTCTCGCCGGAGCGCTGGCAGCACCTCGTCGAGGTCTGGCTGAAGGCCTGGAGCGAGCACGCGCCCGGATCCCGGCCGTGGCGCGCGCTGGAGCTGGTCGAACCGCTGTACCACCTGTCCTACGCGCTGCGCTACCAGGAGTTCCTGGACCACATCGAGGAGAGCGAACGCCCGTACCACGCGGGCGACCCGGCCGCCGAGCTGCGCGCGGCGCTGGCCTGTGGCGTTCCCGACCTCACGGGTCAGAACACCGAGGACGCGCCCTAGACTGCCGGGGTGGATCGGACGACGCCAGGCCCCGTGCTCCCGGAGCTGCCGCTCCAGGAACTGGAGTGCTTCTCCGTCCTGGTGCGCCAGTTGCACTTCGGGCGGACGGCGCAGCTCCTGGGCGTCTCGCAGGGCCGGGTCTCCCAGCTGATCAAGCGGCTGGAGGGCCGGGTCGGCGCCCCGGTGTTCGAACGGACCAGCCGGCGGGTCGAGTTGACCGAGCTGGGGCGCGAGCTGGCCGAGCAGGTGGTGCCCGCCGTCGACCGGCTCCGGGAGGGCTTCGAGGCGGCCCGCGCCCGGGCCGCCTCGACGGACCGGCCGCTGCGCCTGGGGTTCCAGTGCGCCGTGTACGAGCCGGTGGCCAGGGCGATCGCGGGCCTTCCGGAGGGCGCGGCCCAGCTCGTCGAACTGTCCTGGGGGGATCCGTTCTCGCACCTGGGCCGGGGTGAGATCGACCTGGCCATCGTGCTGTCCCCGTGCCGGGAGGACGGCCTGCGGGTGCTGCTGGAGTTCTCGCGGCAGCCGATGTACGTCGCCCTCTCCGCCGGGCACCGCCTGGCCGGGGCGGCGAGCGTCTCCACGGACGAACTGGCCGGGCTGGCGCTGATCGAACCGCGGGGGCCCGCCCCGGACTACTGGCGCCGGGTGAACGCCCCGCGGCAGGCGCCGGACGGGCGGGAACTGGCCTACCCGGCGGGCGCGGCCACGCTCCAGGAGGGGCTGTCGACGGTGGCCAGCACCCGCCTGGGGCTGCTGCTGTGCGAGGCGAGCACGGCGTACGTCCAGCGGCCGGACATCCGCTATCTGCCGGTGCCGGGCCTGGAACCGTCCACGCTGCTGGTGGTGCAGGGCGAGCGGCGGCCGCACCCGCTGGCCGGGGCCTTCGTACGGGCGCTCACCGCCGTGGGCGCGTGACGGCGGCGAGCAGCAGTCCGGCCGCCGTGATCAGCGCCGCCGTGAGGAGCACGGCGTGGGTCCCGGCCCGGTCGATGACCAGCCCGCCGGCGAGCGAGCCCAGCGCGATGCTCGCGTTGAACACGCCCGCCCACAGCGCCGCCGAGGCCTCGATCCGGGCGGGGTCGGCGATCCGGACCCAGGTCTGGGTGGAGATCGAGACCCCGCCGTACGAGGCGCCCCAGACGACGAGCGCGAGCAGCACCGCCACCACGCTCCCGGTGAGGAGCGGCAGCAGGGCGGTGGCGAGCGCGACGCCCGCGAGGGCGGTGGCCACGGCCGCCTTGGGGTGCCGGCCGGCCAGCGGGCCGAGGGTGAAGTTCCCGGCGACGCCGGCCAGTCCGTAGACCAGCAGGCAGGCGGCGATGACGCCGCTGCTCAGGCCTGCGTCGAGTTCGAGCACCGGCCGTACATACGTGTAGCCGGTGAAGTGGCCGAGCACGACCAGCGCCGTGACGGCGAGTCCGGCGGCGACGCCCCGGTTGCGCAGCGCGTCCGCGATCCGGTCGAGCCGGCCGCGCTCGTGGACGGGGAGGGCGGGGAGCGTGCGGGCGAGGACGGCGGCGGACACCGCGCCGAGCAGGGCGAGGGCCCAGAACGCGGAGCGCCAGCCGAGCAGTGCCGCGAGGTAGGTGCCGAGGGGGACGCCGAGCACCGAGGCGATGGAGACGCCGGAGAAGATCAGCGTGGTGGCGAGGGCGATCCGCGGCCCGTCGGCGAGGCGTGGGCCCAGCCCCGCGGTGATGCCCCACACGACGCCCATCGCGAGGCCGAGCAGGACGCGGGCGGCGGCCAGTACTGGGTAGCTGGGGGCGAGCGCGGTGAGCGCGTTGGCCAGCGACAGCAGCAGCATGAAGGCGATCAGCACGTGCTTGCGGTCCCGGAGCCCGGTGAGCGCGGGAACGAACGGGGACAGGACGGCGGCGAGGAGCCCGGTGATGGTCAGGGAGAGCCCGGTGACGCCGTCGGAGACGCCGAGGGTCTTCGAGACGGGGGTCAGCAGCCCCACGGGCATCATCTCGGCGGAGACCACGGTGAAGGTGGCGAGGGCCACGGCGGTGATCGGTGCCCAGCGGGGCGGGCTGCCGGGGGCGGCCGGGGGCGCGAGGGTGTCGGCGTCGGTCATGGGGCCAGCCCATCAGCCGCGCCGAGGGCGGAACAAGATCGATGAGCTCATCCGTCGATTAGCCAGGCTCATCGATCCGGGAACGCCCCCGGCGCCGCCCGCCGTGGTGCGGCAGGCGGCGCCGGGGGGCGCGGTCACTCCGCCGGGGCGATCCGGTAGCCACCCGCGGCCGAGTAGAGGGTCAGCGCCTCGACCGGGCAGAAGTCGACCGCGTCGGCCAGCGCCTCCGTCAGCTCGGCGCCGTCGGCCGCGTAGTCGGCCACCGGCTCGGCCAGCCCGTCGGCGCCGAGCGCCAGCGAGCCGGGGGCGCTCAGGGCGCACATCCCGGAGCCGATGCAGCGGTCCCGGTCGACCCGGACCACCACCGCGTCGGCGCCCGTCCCCGGCGTGGCCGTCACCAGGCGACCTGGAGGGTCTCGGGGCTGCGGGTGAGCAGGCCCCGCCGCCAGTCGATCTCCTCGACCGGCCCGGTCAGGCGCAGCGAGGGCAGCCGGCGGGCCAGGCGGTGCAGGGCGAGTTCGAGCTCCATCCGGGCCAGCCAGGCGCCCAGGCAGTGGTGCGGCCCGGCGCCGAAGGTCAGCATCGGCGCGGCCAGCGGGGAGAACAGCTCGGTGAGCAGGTCCCCGGTGAAGACCGTCGGGTCCTGGTTGGCGGCGACGGTGTCGGCGGCGACGACGCTGCCCGCCGGGATGACCACCCCGCCGATCTCGACGTCCTCGATGGTGCGGCGCAGCAGGCCGGGCAGGTGCTGGCCGTCGCCGAGCGGGACGGCGCGCAGGATCTGCTCGGTCGCGGCGGTCGCGCTGGCCTCGTCGGAGGCGAGCCGCTGCCAGGCCTCGCGGTCCTCGGTGAGCAGGTAGACCAGCGCGTTGCCGAGGCTCGTCATGGTGGTCTCGTGGCCGGCCACGACGAGGCCGATGACCAGCGTGACCAACTGCTCCTCGGCGATCGAACCGTCCTCGGCCGCGGCCGCCAGCAGGCTGCTGACCAGGTCCTCGCCGGGGTCGGCGCGGCGTTCGGCGATCACCGCGGCGCCGAAGCCGGCGAACTCGGCCATGGCGGTGGCGATCTCCTCGGCCGTGTAGGCGGTGGCGGAGAGCGCGTGGTCGCTCCAGTGCGAGAGCTTCTTGCCGTCCAGGTTGTCGAGCCCCATCAGCCGGGTGATCACCTGGACCGGCAGCTTGCGGCTGTAACCGGCCACGATGTCGGCGGGGGAGCCGTGGTCGATCATCTCGTCGATCAGGGCCTCGACCACCGAGGCGACCCAGGGCCGCCAGCGGGCGATGGCGCGCGGCGTGAAGGCCCGCTGCACGGTGCGGCGCAGCCGCTGGTGCTCGGTGCCGTCGATGTTCAGCAGGCCCTGCGGGCTGTCGAGGATGTTTGGGATGACGGCGATCGGCGGCGCGTCCGGCGCGTACAGCGGGGCGCGGCCCAGGCGCGGGTCGGTCAGCACCTGCCGCACGTCCGCGTGGCGGCTGACCAGCCAGACGGGCGTGCCGGTCGGCAGCGCGGCGAGCCGGGGCGGGCCGGGCTCCAGGCGGCGCAGGCAGTGCATCGGGATGAGCGGGACGGTGCCGGTTCCGGCACCGGTCGCACTGTTCTCGGCGGACATCCGTACTCCAGACTCCAGGGCGGGGGGCCGTACGTGACGGCCCGACGGGGGGTGGAACCGGGATGGTGCGGGGACGGGTGGGGCGGGCCGGCGGGCGGCTCGGCCCGGGCCGGGTTCGGCGGACCGGGACGAACGGCGGATCGGGTGGGACGGCGGACCGGGACGAACGGCGGATCAGGTGGGACGAACGGCGGATCGAAGGCGGAAGCGAAGGCGAACGCGGACCGGAACGGGGGATGGCGCGAATCGTGCGACGGCGTACGGTCGGTACGCCTCGGCGCGGACGGCGCGCGGTGGCGCACCGTCGGGTGGGGCGGATGTGCTGAGCGTGGTCGCGTGGACCGCTTCTGCTACGACCGTACGTGGGCGGCGGTGCGCGCGTCAGCGGCACTTCCAGCCAACGGCGCTCCTTTCCGGGCACTTCGAGGCACGCTGACGGGCGCTCGGCGCCGCCCGCGCGCCCTGCCCTGCGGGCCACGCCGGGGGGTCCGGCGGATATCTCGACGGCATATGACGCCTTTGCGGCCGGTGCGGTGAGCCGGATCACCGGGCCCGCCCCGTCGGCGCCCGTCGCTACGGGCGCTACGCTTCGTGGGCAGTCGTTTGTCGCAGGTCACGCCGGTGCAGAGCCGCATCGGCCGACGGAGGTGGAATCGGATGGCCCAGCAGGTCAAGGCAGTCATCGCGCGCGCCAAGGGCGCGCCCGTGGAGGTGACCACGATCGTGGTGCCGGACCCGGGGCCGGGCGAGGCGGTGGTCAAAATCCAGGCCTGCGGGGTCTGCCACACCGACCTCCACTACCGCGAGGGCGGCATCAACGACGAGTTCCCGTTCCTGCTCGGGCACGAGGCGGCGGGCGTCGTCGAGTCGGTCGGCGAGGGCGTCACCGAGGTCGAGCCGGGCGACTTCGTCGTCCTCAACTGGCGCGCGGTGTGCGGCCAGTGTCGCGCCTGCCGGCGCGGCCGCGCGCAGTACTGCTTCAACACCCACAACGCCAAGCAGAAGATGACGCTGCTGGACGGCACCGAGCTGTCCCCGGCGCTGGGGATCGGCGCGTTCGCCGAGAAGACCCTGGTCGCGGCCGGCCAGTGCACCAAGGTCGACCCGGCGGTCTCGCCGGCCGTCGCCGGCCTGCTGGGCTGCGGTGTGATGGCGGGCATCGGCGCCGCCATCAACACCGGGGGCGTCGGCCGCGGCGACTCGGTCGCGGTGATCGGCTGCGGCGGCGTCGGCGGCGCGGCCGTGATGGGCTCGCGGCTGGCGGGCGCGTCGAAGATCATCGCCGTCGACATCGACGACCGCAAGCTGGAGACGGCCCGCAGGCTCGGCGCCACCCACACCGTCAACTCCCGCAGCACCGACCCGGTCGAGGCGATCCGGGAGCTGACCGGCGGCAACGGCGCGGACGTGGTGGTCGAGGCGGTCGGCCGCCCGGAGACGTACAAGCAGGCCTTCTACGCCCGCGACCTGGCCGGCACCGTCGTCCTGGTCGGCGTGCCCACGCCGGAGATGACGCTGGAGCTGCCGCTGCTCGACGTGTTCGGCCGCGGCGGCGCGCTGAAGTCCTCCTGGTACGGCGACTGCCTGCCCTCGCGGGACTTCCCGATGCTGATCGACCTCCACCTCCAGGGCCGCCTGGACCTCGGGGCGTTCGTCACCGAGACCATCGAACTCGACGCGGTGGAGCAGGCGTTCGAGCGCATGCACCAGGGCGACGTGCTCCGTTCGGTCGTGGTCCTGTGAACGCGCGGATCGACCGGCTGGTCACCGCCGGGACCTTCGAACTCGACGGTGGCAGCTGGGAGGTGGAGAACAACGTCTGGATCGTCGGCGACGACGAGCAGGCGGTGGTGATCGACGCCGCGCACGACGCCGACGCGATCGAGGCCGCGCTCGGCGGGCGCCGGCTGCTGGCGATCGTCTCCACCCACGCGCACAACGACCACATCGACGCCGCCCCGGCCCTCGCGGCCCGCACCGGCGCGCCGATCCTGCTGCACCCGGACGACCTGCCGCTGTGGAAGCTCACCCACCCCGAGCGCCTCCCGGACGGCGAACTCGCCGACGGGCAGCGGATCGAGGTCGCCGGCACCGAGCTGACCGTCCTGCACACCCCGGGCCACGCCCCGGGCGCGGTCTGCCTGTACGCGCCGGAGCTCGGCACCGTCTTCACCGGCGACACCCTGTTCCACGGGGGCCCGGGCGCGACCGGCCGGTCGTTCTCGCACTTCCCGACGATCATCGACTCGATCCGCGAGCGGCTGCTGTCGCTCCCGGCCGAGACGGTGGTCCGCACCGGCCACGGCGACCCGACCACCATCGGCGCCGAGGCCCCGGCCCTGCCGGACTGGATCGCCCGCGGGCACTGACCGCGAACGGCCCCCGGAGCACGCCGCGTGCTCCGGGGGCCGTAGCATCGCGATCATGGCCCATGATCCCCGCGACCTCGACGACGCCTTCCTCGCCTTCTGGCGCGAGCGTCACATCGCCACCCTGACCACCGCTCGCCCGGACGGCTCGCCGCACGTGGTGCCGGTCGGCGTGACGTACCAGCCGGAGACCGGGACGGCCCGGGTGATCACCAGCCGCACCAGCCGCAAGGCGCGCAACGTGGCGGCGGCCGGCCCGCAGGGCCTGCGGGTCGCGGTCTGCCAGGTGGACCGGGCCCGCTGGTCGACCCTGGAGGGTGTCGCCGTCGTCCGGGACGAGCCGGAGCAGGTCGCCGACGCCGAGCGGCGCTACACCGAGCGCTACCGCGAACCCCGGGCGAACCCGGACCGGGTGGTCATCGAGATCGCCGTCGACCGCGTCCTCGGCCGGCCCTGAGAGCCCTGCTCCCGGGCTTCCTCACGCGCGACCGGCGCCCATTCTGAGCGCGAGCTCGCGGGCGTGGTCGGCCGCCGCCGGGCCGCGGCCGGAGTCGGGCGCCTCGGAGAGGAAGACGAGCGCCAGCATCAGCGCGGCGTCCAGCCGGCCCACGACCAGGCACGGATCGTCGTCGGCCGGGGCGGTCGCCGTCCTCGCGTACCCGCTGCGGACCGCCGCCGGGTCGAGGCCGTTCTCCGGGTACCGGGCGTACTCGACGAGCCGGCCGAACTCCACGGCCGGGGGCCCGAGCAGGGCGTTCGACCAGTCCAGCAGGGCGACCGCCCGCCCCTGGTGGCGGCGGATGTTGTCGCTGCGCACGTCGAGGTGCAGCAGGCTGTCCTCGGTGCAGCCGGTGAGGTGGCCGGCGACCAGGGAAGCGGCCGGCGGCTCGGGCCAGTCGTCGACGCGGCGGCCGATCTCGGCCCAGCGGCGCCCGATGCGTGCGGCGATCGCCGCCGCCGTGCTGGTTCCCTCCGCCGCGACCGGCCTCAGCTTCGGCGGCGGCACCCGGTGGAGCCGCGCGAGGAGGTGACCCAGCTCGAAGGAGTCGAGGTCCGAGCCGTCGTCGGGGACGTAGGCGGACAGCAGCACGTCGGGGGCGGCCGGGTCGTCCGCCAGGACGAGCTCCCTCGGCTGCGCGACCGGCAGGCCGTGGGCGGCCAGGTGCTTCGCGATGACGTACTCCTGCCGGAGCAGGGTCCGGGTGTCCACGTGGGGGTCGTTGGCGTTCGACTCGAACCGCTGGCGTGCGAGCCGCACCGCGACGGGCTGGCCGTCCTGCGCCTGCGCCCGGAACACGGAGAACTCCAGGCCCTTGCCGACGAGTTCCAGGCCGCTCAGGCCCCACCGCTCGGCCAGGTCGTCCAATGCGGCGAATCGCTCACTCATGTGCACCTTCGGGGTTTCGCGGTCGCAGGTCGGCCTGCGTCTTTCACCACCAGTGTGAAGGCGCCGGGCGGGCACGTCAGGCGTTCACCGGAGATGGCGCGGGACGACGAGGGATGGCGCAGGTGCGGCCCCTGCCCGGCTCAGCCCCGGTTGTGGTCGCCGGCCGCGCCGTCGAGGAGTTCGCGCAGGATGTCCACGTGGCCCGCGTGCCGCGTGGTCTCCGTCACCATGTGGATGAGCACCCAGCGCAGCGAAACGGCGTCGCCGAACCAGGCCTTGCCCAGGTCGTCGAGGTCGAGTTCGCCGATCACCTGGTCGGCGGCGGCGCGGGCGCGGGCGTAGAACGCCAGGACGTCCTCGGTGGACTCGTGCGGCTCCACCCTCATGTCGGAGGTCTCGTCGGCCTCCAGGTCGAAGGGCAGGGGCCCCGTCTCGCGGCCGAACGCCTCGCAGAACCAGCCCAGCTCGGCACCCCCCAGGTGCTTGACCAGGCCCAGCAGGTTCGTCCCCGACGGGGTCATCGGCCGCCGCAGCTGCTCGTCGTCCAGGCCGTCGAGCTTCCACAGCACCGCGTCGCGGTGCCGGTCGAGGGCGACCTGCAGACTGTCCTTCTCAGCACCGGTGAACGGTACGCGCTTCATCATGGGCGGACCGTACCAGCCGTCACCGACAGTGCCGCCGGGCCGGTGGCCGGGCCCCGTCCGGTCACGCCTGCGCGCGGAACGGGGCCGTCCGGCCGGGGTGGCGCCGCGTCAGGCGGAGCGGTGGTAGGAGGTGAGCGAGATCCGGACCGGGCCGTCGTCGGCGGCCGTGGCGAGGATGCGGACGATGGCGATGTCCTGGCCGCCCTGGGCGCGGACGCAGAAGCTGCGGTCGGTGCGCAGGGCGTTGAAGGGCAGGGTGGAGACCGGCTGGGTCTCGACGCCCTTGACGCAGTCGGGGAGGGTGAGCCGGCCGGTCGGCGCGACGTAGGCGTCGCTGTCCTCGGGGATGTAGAACTCGCCGGCGTGGCGGCCCAGGTACCAGGTGGAGGCGTCCTGGGCGGTGACCTTCCCGGCCTTGAGGTCGAACTCGTAGCTGGGGTCGGGGGAGGTGAGTTCGAGGTTGGTGTGGACGGCGGTGTACCCGGGGGCCGGTGTGGCGGCGGTGGTGGCCGGGGCGGTGGCGGACGGGGTGGTGGCGGCGCCGGCGGACGGGGTGAGGCCGGCGGCGACGTTCTGGTCGTCGAGGTCGTCGAGGTACTCGGGATCGAGCAGGACGAACGCGGCCGCGGCGCCGACGAGGAGGGCGGCGGTGGTCAGGAGCACGGTGCGGGTGCGGGTGTGCCGGCGGGCGGGGGCGGCGGGCTCGGGTCTGTCGGGGGCCGGTTGCAGCCGGGTGGGCGACGGGGCGGGGAGGCCGAGCGTGGTCGGGGCGTCGGCCGCGGCCCGGGCCGGGGAGAGGACGGTGGCGGGCGGGGCGGGTGTGGCGGGCGTGGTCGGCAGGTCGCTGTGGCGGCGGATCGCGCTGCTGACCTGCTGGGGCAGCCAGTCGTCGGAGAAACGGAGTTCGCCGCCGGTGGCGGGGTGCCGGCGGGCGGCCTCGATCAGCTGGGCGGTGCCCGGCCGGTCCTCGGGGCGCTTGGCCAGGCAGTGCCGGACCAGTTCGTGCAGTCCGGGCGGCAGGTGGGAGAGGTCGGGCTCCTCGTGCACCGCCCGGTACAGCGAGGCGGGCTCGGGCCCGTCGCCGAAGGGGGGAGTGCCGGAGCCGACGTAGGCGATCAGGGCGCCCAGCGCGAAGACGTCGGTGGCCGGGGCGGCGGACAGGCCGAGGGCCTGTTCGGGGGCCATGAAGCCGGGCGAGCCGATCCGCAGGCCGATGCCGGTGAGCGGGCTGGCGTCGGCGGCCCGGGCGATGCCGAAGTCGATGACGCGGGGGCCGTCGGCGGCGACGAGGACGTTGCCGGGCTTGAGGTCGCGGTGGACGACGCCCGCCGCGTGGATCGCCTGGAGGGCCTCGGCGATGCCGGCGAGGAGCAGCAGGACGGTCCGTTCGGGCAGCGGTCCGTAGTGGTGGACGACCTGCTGGAGGGAGGGGCCGGGCACGAAGGTGGTGGCCAGCCAGGGAGTGGCGGCGTCGGTGCCCGCGTCGACCACCTGGGCGGTGTAGAGGCCGTGGATGCGCCGGGCGCTGGCGACCTCCTGGGCGAAGCGGTGCCGGAACTCGGGGTCCTCGGCGAGTTCGGGCCGGACGACCTTGAGCGCGACCGGCCGCCCGCCGGGGGTGTAGGCCAGGTAGACGAGGCCCATGCCGCCCGCGCCGAGCCGCGCGCAGAGGCGGTAGCCGCCGACCTCGCGGGGGTCGTCCGGGGACAGCGCCTGGAACGCCGTGGGCGACGGGGCGCCGAAGGGCTCTGCGGTCATGCTGGCTCCCAGCGGGTCGTGCGGGTGGGACGGGGGAGTGGCGGAGCGGGGCAAAGCAAGGCAGGACGGGGCAAGGCGAGGGCGCGGCGGGCGGTCGGGCCGGGGCCCGGACGGACGTCGGCGTCGTGAAGCGCACCGGATCATAACCCGACTGGGATTTCAGTCAGGAATGGGGTCCTCCGATCGGCCGGTGCCCCCTCCGGGTAAGGTGATTCCTTGTGGCTGACCGTCGAACCTTGATCATGGAAGCGGCTGCGCGGGTCATCGCCCGGCGCGGCGTCCGCGGGCTGCGCGTGGAGGAACTGGCGGCGGAGGCGGGTGTTTCGACCGCGCTGATCTACTACCACTTCAAGGACCGCGCGGGGATCCTCCGCGCGACGCTGGAGTTCATCAACGACCGGGCCGAGCGCTACACGACGGAGCGCGCGGCGGACGCGCCGCCGCTGGACGCCCGGGGCGAGCTGGAGCAGACGCTGCTGCTGGAGCTCCAGGACACCCCCGAGGTGCGGGAGAACAGCACGGCCTGGGGCGAGCTGCGGGCGAGTGCGGTGTTCGACCCGGAGCTGCGGGAGGACCTGGCCCGGGCCACCCTCGTCTGGGTCCAGGAGGTCGCGGAGCTGCTCGGGCAGGTGCGGCCGATGAATGGGGCCGCCGCCCTGGCGGCCTCGGCCGAGCGGCTGACCGCGCTGCTGGAGGGGCTGAGCGTCCGTTGGCTCAGCGGCAGCCTGCCGGTGGCGCACGCGCGTGAGCTGATGGCCGGCGCGATCGAGGCCGAAGTGGAGCGACTGCGCGGGTAGCGTGCGTCGCGTTCCGGCCCCGGGCGAGGCGGCCCGGGGCCCTTTTCCCGTGTCGGGGTCGGCCGGGCAGTTCCATGATCTGGAGCTTGACTGAAAATTCAGTCAATGTCAGAGTTGCGGCTGCGGGGCCACCGGTCACTCGGTGGGCAATACTTGATTTGGAGATCCGTCATGAGCAACACCCACGGTGACAACCGCTCCCTGTTCGACCGCCTCTTCGGGGCCCCGACCCCGCCCCCGCACCAGGCGGAGCACGGGCTGCCGTACGCCGGCGAGGCCGGGCTCCCGCAGTGGTGGGTGGACCGCGACGACGTCCCGCACGCCCGCACCTGGATGTCCTGGCCGTCCCGCAAGTCCGTCTGGGGCCGGCAGCTGGCGGGTGTCCAGCAGGACATCGCGCTCATCGCCCGGACCATCGCCCGCTTCGAGCCGGTGGTCATGTGCGCCCCGGACGACTACAGCGTCCGGGAGGCCCAGTCCCTGTGCGGACCCGCCGTCACCGTGACGGACGCCGTCCCCACCGACGACCTCTGGATGCGGGACACCGCCCCGGTGTTCCGGCGCGACGGCTACGGCCGGCTCGACGCCGTCGGCCTCAACTTCAACGGCTGGGGCGGCAAGCAGACCCACCGGGACGACGCCGAGGTCGCGCGCGGCATCGCCGAGATGCTCCGACTCCCCTTCTCCTACGCGGAGTTCGTCGGCGAGGGCGGCTCGGTCGAGACCGACGGCGACGGCACCCTGATGGCCACCGAGAGCAGCCTGGTCAACAAGAACCGCAACCGGGGCATGAGCCGGGACGAGATCGAGGAGGCCGTCCTGGAGGTGTACGGCGCGGACAAGATGATCTGGGTCCCCGGGATCAAGGGCCAGGACATCACCGACGACCACATCGACGTCACCTCCCGGTTCGTCCGGCCGGGCGTCGTCCTGGTGCAACTGCCCCCGGCGGACCGCCACGACGTCTGGGCCCGGGACGCCCGGGAGCAGTTCGACATCCTCTCCCGGGCCACCGACGCCAGGGGCCGCAGGCTCCAGGTGATCCGGGTGGATGGTCCCGACACCGTCCGCTCGCGCGACTCGAAGTTCGTCGACTCGTACCTGAACTTCCATGTCGTCAACGGGGGCGTGATCGCCGCCCAGTTCGGCGACGTGTACAAGGACGAGGCCGCCCGGCGCACCCTCGCCGAGGCCTTCCCCGGGCGCGAGGTCGTCCAGCTCGACGTCGACCGCCTGATGGCCGGGGGCGGCGGCATCCACTGCTCCACGATGCAGGAACCGCTGCCTTAGGGCCTGTCCGGTCGACCGGGCCCAGCAGATCCTGAAGACGCGCCCTAGGCGCGCCAGCCCGCGATCTCCGTGCCGATCGCCTCGCCGAGCAGGCTGCGCGCGCGGTCGAGCGGCAGCGAGCCGCTCAGCCACCGGATGCTGAGGCCCTCCAGGAGCGCGGTGAGGCGTTCGGCGGAGGCCGCGTGCGCGGGCGCGGTGCCGAACGGGTGGGCGCGGCCGAGCAGGCCGGCGATCTCGTGCACCCAGGTGTGGGTGGCCCTGGCCAGGTCCTCGCGGAGGCGGGACTCGAAGACCGCGCTCGCCCGTAACTCGCCCCAGGCGGTGCTGTTCTCGCGGACCTCGGTGGAGTCCTGGAGTTCCAGCAGCAGGGCCTGGGCCAGTTCGCTCCAGGGGTCGTCCGCGGGCGCCCCGGGCTCCGGTTCGGCGGTGTAGCGGTCGGCCCGTTCGCCGATGAACTCCAGGGTCTCGCGGAGGATCCCGGCGCGGTCGGTGAAGTGGTAGTAGATCAGCGAGGTCGACACCCCGGCCTCGGCCGCCAGTTCCCCCACCCGCAGTCCGCGTACGCCGCGTCGCGCGATGAGTCGTGTGGCCGCTCTCAGTATCTCTGTTCGACGGTCTGGCATGGTGGTCCACTGTACTCGAAATATTGACTGAACTTTTAGTCTGGCTTGAGAGGCGCCCGCCCCGGCCTCCCGGCCCGGCGGATCGCCCGATTCGCCCGATCGGCGCCGCGCGGGCTCGCCGACGGACCCGCCGGCCACCCCTACTGTCGGATATCGCCCGCTTCGGGGTGGAATCCGTGTCGACGAGGGGACCTGCCATGAGAGAACCCGCCCTGTCCCGCCGGGCCGTGCTGCGCTCCGGGGCGGCCGCGGCCGTGGTCGCGATGGTGGAAGGCTGCGGTTCGTCGGGGGCCTCGTCCCCGAAGGACGAGCCGACCACGGCCGCCGGCACGGGCACGGGCGGAGCCGCGAGCGCCGCCGCGTCGTACGCCATGCCGGCCGAGTGGCGCCCCCACACCAGGACGTTCATGGCCTGGCCGGCCCTCGATTCGGTGTGGGGCGACCAACTGCCCGCCGTCCGCCAGGACATCGCGCACGTCGCGCAGGCTGTCGCCCGGTTCGAACCCGTGGTGCTGATGGCCCGCCCGGACCAGAGCGCCGCGGCCCGGCAGCTGTGCGGCTCCAGCGTCGAGGTCCTCGACCTGGCGGTGGACGACCTGTGGGCCCGCGACACCGGCCCGACCTTCGTCACCGGCCCGGCAGGACTGGCCGGCGTCGACCTCAACTTCAACGGCTGGGGCGGCAAACAGACCCACGACAACGACGCCAAGGTCGCCCGGTACCTCCTCGACCACTACAGGATCCGGCGCATCCAGGCGCCGATCACCGGCGAGGGCGGCGCGATCGAGGTCGACGGCGAGGGCACCCTGATGGCCACCGAGAGCTCGTGGGTCAATGCGAACCGCAACCCGGGCACGAGCCGCGACCAGATCGAGGGGGCCCTGAAGGAGCTGTTCGGCGTTCAGAAGGTCATCTGGTTCGCCGGCGTGGCCGGGCAGGACATCACCGACTGCCACATCGACGCCCTGGCCCGGTTCGCGGAGCCGGGCGTGGTCGTCATCCACCGCCCCGGCCCGGACACCCCGCCGGACATCTGGTCCCGCGCCTCCGACCAGGCCTTGCAGGTGCTCGGCTCCACCACCGACGCCAAGGGCCGCAAGCCGCGGATCGTGGAACTCGCCGAACCCGACCTCACCGGGCAGCCGGACCGGGGCAAGGACTTCCTGGCCACCTACCTCAACTACTACGTCGTCAACGGGGCCGTGATCATGCCCCAGTTCGGGGACAAGGCCTCCGACGACCGGGCGGCGGGCGTGCTGGCCGACCTCCACCCCGGCCGCGAGATCGTCCCGGTGAGCATCAACGCCATCGCGGCCGGCGGTGGCGGCATCCACTGCTCGACCCAACAGCAGCCCGAGGCCGCCGCCGGGGCCTCCGGCGGCTCCTCGGGCCCGGCCTGACCGACCGGCCGTGCCGTGCCGAGCCGCCCCGGCTTCCGGGCTCGGCGCGGCACGGCCGATCGGGCCGCTCTCGGCCGGTCAGCCCGTGATCGGCCGGCTGTCCAGGCGGATGTGGTCGACCGCCCAGTACCAGTTGTTGCCCGCGTCGTACATCCGGAACTTCAGCGTCACCGCCTGCGCCCCCGCCGGGACGGCGAGGCGGCGGGTGACGAGGGTGTTCTGGACGTCCTTGCCGGCGTTGTCGTTGCCGGTGGCGTCGGCGCTGTAGAAGATCAGGCGGGTCTCCGTGCCGTTGTCGAACACGGCGGTGACGGACGCCTTCTGCGGGGCCTCCTGCCGGTAGTGGGAGTCGAAGGCCAGGTACAGCGTGTCGGCGCCGGCCGGGAGGCGGACGGCGGGGGAGACGAGCGTGGAGTCGAAGACGCCCTTGCGGGAGGGGGAGCCGGTGTCGTCCCAGTCGTCCGGGTCGGCGACGGCGAGGACGCCCAGGCCGCGGGTGAAGTTGCCGCGGTCCTGCCCGGCCGGGGTGGACCACTCCCGCTTGGTGTGGAAGGTCCAGCCCTGGAGACGGACGGTGCCCTGCGGCATGCCGGGGGCGTTGACCACCGACCAGCCCTGCGGCGCCTGGGCCGTCCAGCCGAGCACGCCGTCCTGCGGCTGGAGCACGCCGGCCAGCGACTCGAAGTCCTCGCCCAGCAGGTGGCCGGCCATCACGGGGGCGGGGCGGGCGGCGAGTTCGCCGTCGGCGATCGCGAAGCGGTCGCCGGCCAGCGCCCGGGCGGTGACCAGGATCCGGTGGGTGGCGCCGTCCGGCAGCTGGGCGGGCGGGGTGACCTCCCAGACGGCGGTGGCGGTGGCGCCGGCGGCGAGCGCGGCGGGCGGCGCGGTGACGGCGGTGACCGTCCAGCCCGGCGGGACGACGGGCTGCGCCTCGACGGCGGTGAGCGCGGCGGTGGCGGTGAGCACGGCCGAGACCCGGGCCGGGCGGCCGGGCAGCAGGACGGGTTCGTCGATGGTGCCGGAGGCGGCCCCGAGGGCGACGTCCACGGCGAGCGGGTCGGCCAGGCCCAGGGCCGGGTCGGTGACCGTCCGGTCGTCCCAGGGGAAGCGGCCGGCGATGCGGCGGCGGAAGGTGAGGTCCCCGCGGACAGCCACCGCGACGTCGTACCAGCCCTCGGGCCGGACGGCGAGGTTGACGGTCCGGTCGTCGCCGGCCGCGACCCGCACCTCGCGCAGCCCGTCGCCGTAGGCGAGGTCGCCGACCAGGAAGGTCTGGGCGGTGCGCGAGCGGTTGATCACGTCGACTTCGAGGACCTTGCCGTTGCGCTCCTCCGACAGCGACACCTCGTACGTGCCGGCGGCGTCGCCGCGCAGGTGCCACAGCGCGCCGTTGGGGCCGTGGACGCGCAGGTCGTAGCCCTCCGGGCCGACCGTCCAGACGTCGGAGAGCCGGCTCTTCGCGCCGACGGTGTAGTGCCGGGGCGCGCCGCCCGGTGCCGGGTAGACGGCGAACACCGCGCCCTGGCGGCCCTGGTTGGCCAGGTCGAGGGTGAGCTCGCCGCCCTTCAGCCGGGGCTTGACCAGCAGGTCGTAGGGCGCCGGGCGGGCCGAGCGGGTGCCGCGCTGCTGCTGCGGGAAGGCCTGCGGGCTGGGCACGGTGGGGGCGGGGAGCTTGCCGGTGTCGACCACCTTCTGCCGGTTGCCGCTGGTGTCGGGCAGCTGCGGCCAGGCCGGGTTGCGGCCGGAGAAGTCGAAGACGTTGGTGAGGTCGCCGCAGACGGTGCGCCGCCACGGGCTGATGTTGGGCTCCTGGACGCCGAAGCGCTGCTCCAGGAAGCGCAGCACCGAGGTGTGGTCGTAGACGGTGGAGTCGACGACCCCGCCGCGGGTCCACGGCGAGACCACGACCATCGGCACCCGCACGCCCAGGCCCATCGGGTACGGGCCGGAGACCAGGGTCTCGCCGGCCGGCAGGGTGTCGGACCAGGTGAGCGAGCCGTCCGCGGCCTTGACCCGGTACTTGCCGTCCTGACCGACGACCCGGTGGTAGGTGGCGGAGCCCTTGCTGACGCGGACGACGACCTCGCCGTCCACCGGCACGGTCGACTTGCCGCGCCCGGTGGCCAGCGGCGGGACGGGCGGCAGCTGGTGGTCGAAGAAGCCGCCGTGCTCGTCGTAGTTGAGGATGAAGACGGTCTTCTGCCACACCTCGGGCTTCGCCGCCAGGGCGGCGAGCAGCCGGGCGGTGAGGTGCTCGCCGTTCGGCGGCGCGTAGTTGGCGTGCTCGGAGAGCGCGGCCGGGGCGACGATCCAGGACACCTGCGGCAGCTGGTCGGCCTGGACGTCGGCGGCGAAGGCGTCGACCAGGGCGTCGCCCATCGCGAACGGGTCGTTCTTCTTCGCCGGGTCGCCGACGGCCCGCATGCCGCGCTCGTACAGCGGCTCGCCGGGCTTGGCCTTGACGAAGGGGGCGAACCAGGCGAGCGCGTTGTCGTCGAAGTTGTCCAGCGCCTGGTAGGTCTTCCAGCTGACGCCGGCCCGCTCCAGGCGCTCGGCGTAGGTGGTCCACTCGTAGCCGCCGGGGATCTCGGTGTTGTCGGTCACCGGGGTGTCCCGTACGGTGCCGCCGCTGGTCCCGGTCATCAGGTGGTCGCGGTTGGTGTTGGTGTTGCACTGGACGGACGCGTAGTAGGCGTCACAGGTGGTGAACACCGAGGCGAGCGCGTGGTAGAAGGGCATGTCGGCGCTCTCGTAGTAGCCCTGGCCGAGCCAGCCGCCGGAGCGGCGGGTGACCGAGCCGTCGGCGAGGCCGTCGTTCCAGGCCTTCATCGAGTCCACGAAGCCGAAGGCGGGCGCGCCCTGCTGGTAGGCGCTGGTGTGCGCGGCGTTCATCGGGAAGGGCAGCAGGTGGCCCTCCTTGCGGCCCGGGTCGGGCTGGTGGAACACCGAGCGCCCGTTGATCCCGCGCACCGCCGTCCGGTCGCCGAAGCCGCGGACGCCCGCCAGGGTGCCGAAGTAGTGGTCGAACGCGCGGTTCTCCTGCATCAGCACCACGACGTGCTGGATGTCCGCCAGCCGCCCGGGCTTGGCCGGCGCGGCGAGCGCCTGCTGGACGCTGATCGGGAGGGCGGACAGCACGGCGGCCGCCGCCGCGCCGCCGAGCAGGCTGCGGCGCGACAGTTCGGGCATCGGACTCATCGGGTGGGGCTCCTTGCTGACGGGCGCCGGACCATCGGTTCGACCCGGACCAGTCACGTTTCTAAGCGACCGAGGTGACCGGGGCCGGGGAGTTCGATGACGATCCGATGGCCGCCAAGGGGCCCGGAGCTGTACAGACAACTTGTCGGTCTGTCGGGCGGTGCGGGAGCCACCGTCAAGTCCGCGCCGGGGAAGCCGTGTCGGCCACGGGCGCGGGACGTGGCGGCGGATCCGTCAGGTCCGAGGGCCGGCCTGAACTGGTCCGGCGTCAGTGGCGTAGCCCTTCCAGCCGACGCCGGTCACCGGGCGGCGGTGACGCCCGGGGTGAGGCGGAGTCGCTCGGGGCGGGACGGGGAGCGGAGGTCCTCCGGGGCGAGCAGGTCGCGGCGGGCCTGCCAGGCGAGCAGCCGCTCCAGGGCCTGCTGGTCGCGCTCGTCCGCCGTCCCGGCCGTGGCGCCCGGGCCGACCTCGCGCAGCAGGACGCGGGTCGGCTCGCCGTCCTCGCCCGGCATGACCTCCAGGACGGAGAACCACGAACCGGGCGGGAACACCACCTCGGGCTCGCCGTCCTCGGCGATCACCGAGGTGCGGCGGCCGGTCGCGGACCACACCAGGAACTCGACCGGAGTCCCCGGTGCGACCTCCAACGCCGGCGTCCCGACCACCGGCGCGGGCTCCACCAGCAGCGTCCCCGGCACGTAGTGACGCAGCTCCTCCTCGCCCGCGTCGGCGCCCAGCAGCACGGCGCCCCGGTGGTTCGGCAGCCGCCGCAGGCCGGATCCCAGGCACGCCAGGTACGGGTCCAGCGGCCCGGAGCCCGGTCGGCGGGCCGCCACGACCAGCTCGGTGTGCAGGACCGGGACGCCCGTGTCGACGTGGTGCAGGTAGACCGCCGCGAGGTCGCTCTTGAGGTCGTCCCGGGAGTGCGAGCGCAGTGCCGGCAGCCGCATGGCGACCTGCTCGGCGCGGCTGGCGCAGCGCTGGAAGTGCTCGCCCAGCAGCGCCCGGAAGGCGGTCCGCTCGGCGGCCGTGCTCGGGCGGCCGGAGACGGCGGTGCCGTCGGGGGCGAGGAGGCGGGCGCGGGTGGGGGCTTCGGGCTCCGGGGCGGGGGCGGGTTCGGGTTCGGGGGTGGGCTCGGGGTCGGGAGCCGGTTCGGGTTCGGGGACCGGTTCGGGCTCGGGCTCGGGTTCGAGGGTGGGCTCGGGGTCCGGGAGCGGGGCCGGTTCGGGCGTGGGTGCTTCGGCGGCGGGAGGTGTGGCCGGTTCGGGGATCTGCGGCTGGGCCTGGACCGGGGCCGGGGGCTCCGGGAGGGTGGCGGTGGCGGCGGTGAACTCTTCGTCCGGGGCGGGGACTTGGGCGTCGGGGTCGGCCGTGGCGGCGGTCTGGGTCCGGACCGCCGAGGCCGGCGGGATGGCCGCGGTGATGGTGGCGGCGGTGGCGAACTCTTTTTCGGGGGCCGGTCGTTGCGGGTCGACCGCGGCGGCCTGCACGGTGGCCGGCACGGCGGGCTGGGCGGGCTGGGTGGGCTGCGCCGCGGGGAGGAAGCTTCCGCGGCGTGCGCCGTCGATCAGCAGCTCGGGTGCGGCCGCACCGGGGGTGGTGAGCGCGGCGCGCAGCTCGTCCAGGACGGCGAGCACCTCAGGCGGCACCGTTCGCCCGTCCGCGCCCGCGATCAGCAGCGGGTGGGCCGGGTCGGGGTCGCGCAGGCGGGGCCCGCGGTCCTGTGGCGGCTCCTCGGGGCGCAGCCACAGGCCGGCCGGCACGGCCTCCAACCGCCAGCCGGTGACCGGGGATTCGTAGAGGGCCGGTCCGCAGGCGGCCGGGCCGCCGGGGGTGGTGCGCCAGGCGGAGGCGACCACGCGGCGCCTGGTGGGGGAGGCGGTCAGCTCGGTCAGCCACGGTTCCCAGGTGGAGGTGCCGTCGGCGGCCAGCACGCGGGAGGAGAAGCCGCTGGTGGTGCGCATGGGCAGGCCGACGGCGGCCCGGAGGTCGTGGCCGAGTTCGGTGGCGAGCCCGGTGGCGAGGGCGGTGAGCGCGCCGGTGGCGGCCCAGGGGGCGCTGAGCAGCAGGTCGGCCTCGGGGCCGGGGAGCAGGCGGCGGAGCCGGGCGGCGAGCTCGGCGGCCGGGGGGAGGGGCGCGCCCGGGTGGCCGACGACGAGGATGACGGTGCCCTCGTCGGCGGTGGCCCTGGTGAGCGGGCCGGACGGCCCGTCGGGGTCGGGCTCGCTGCGGAACCAGTAGCCGTGCGGCAGCGCGGTGACCAGCGGGTCGGCGGGCGCGGCGGGCGGTGTGGGCGCGGCGGGCGGTGCGGCCTCGACGCGCCGGGCGGGGGCGGCGGGCTCCGGGGCCGCTGCGGCGGGGCCGGGTGCGGACACGGCGCCCAACGGAACGCCCCGTGCGGGCGCGGCCACGACGGGCGCGGCCACCGGAAGCTCCAGCACGGCGGTCTCCGCCATCGGACGCTCCATCACCACGGTCTCCGCGGCCGAGCCGGCCGAGCCGGTTGAGCCAGCCGAGCCGGCCGGTGCGGCGGTCGGCTCCGTCGGCAGCGGCCAGACCGGCCCGAGCCGGCGCACCTGTCCGGCCGGGGTGCAGAGCCACCAGGAGGACGGCGCGTCGTCCGTCGGCCCGCTGGTCAGCAGGGTGCCGTCGGGGCGGAGGGTGACCAGCCCGTCCGGGGCGACGACGCCGATGCCGGTCAGTTCGGCGATCCGTTCGGCGGGGCGGGGCCCGGTGTCCGGGGCGGTGGCCAGGCCGGAGGCGGCGAGGACGAGCGCGGTGGCGTCCCGGGCGGTGGCGGTGCGGGTCAGCTCGTCGAGCCGGCCGAACAGGACGGCCGGCGCGTCGGGGGCGGCGGCGAGGACGGTGACGGTCCGGGTGACGGCGGTGAGCCGGCCCAGCGCGGCGGTCATCGCGGCGGGCAGGGCCGCCGGGCCGGTGCCGTCCGCGCCGCCGGGGGCGATGACGAAGTGCGGGCCCACCTGGTGCAGGGCGGCGGGCCCAGCGGCGGGGGTGTTCCGACGGAAGGCCAGTCGGCGTTTCGCCGGGGCGGCGCCCGGCGCGTCCCCTGCCGCCTGCGCTGATGTGCTCATCGTCCCGCCCGCCCTCCGTCCGCGCGGCCGCGTCTGCCGCACGTGTCACCAGGCTCTACGGCCGCCTCGCCTCGCCGGGTTCACCGGCTCGCCCGGCTCGCCCGACTCACCCCTCGTCCCCGTCCTCCGCCATGACGGCGGTCTGCACCTGGACCGTGCGCCGGCGGGTGATGTGCAGGCCGCGCCCGGCCGGGAAGGCGCGGGGCTTGGTGGAGCCGAACAGGAAGCCCTCGCTGGGCGGGCAGGACAGCAGCACCACCGGGGTGTTGACCTCCTCCAGCTTGCGCAGGAGCTGGTCGGAGGAGGCCCGCCCGATGCCGTTGGCGCTGCGGGCGACGATCAGGTGCAGGCCGAGCTCGGCGCCCTGCGCCAAGTAGTCGAGCAGCGGCGCGAAGGGGTGGGCGTTGAGGCCGCCGGGGGAGCCGGAGACCAGTTCGTAGTCGTCGACCACGATGAAGAGTTCGGGCCCCTGCCACCAGTCGCGCAGCCGCAGCCGGGCCGGGGCGATGTCGGCGCCGGGCAACCGGTTGGCCATGGCGCGGGCGGCGCCGTCGACGATCTGGCGCAGCACGTCGACGCTGACGGCGTGGCCGAGCCGGTACTCCTCGGGCACCGCGTCCTGGAGGACCCGGCGGTAGTCGATGAGCATGATCCGGGCCTCGTCGGGCCGGTACGCACTGGTGATGCCGGCGGCGACGAGCTTCAGCAGGTTGGTCTTGCCGGCCTCGCTGTCGCCGACGACCAGCAGGTGCGGGGTCTCCTCGAAGTCGTGCCACAGCGGGGTGAGTGAGACGTCCTGGAGACCGAGCGGGATGCGCAGCCGGCCTTCGGGGGCGGGCAGGGCGGCGGCGGGCAGTTGCAGCGGCAGCATCCGGATCTCGGGTGCGCGCGGGCCGGTCCAGTGGTCGGCGACGGCGTCGACCAGGTCGGCGACGCCTTCGCCGAGGTCGGTGGAGGTGCCGCTGCCGTCCAGCCGGGGCAGGGCGGTGAGGAAGTGCATCTGGTCGGAGGTGAGGCCCCGGCCGGGGATGTTCGGGACGGTGGCGGCGGCCCGCATGTTGACGGCGGAGTCGACGGCGTCGCCGAGGCGCAGTTCGAAGCGGGTGCCGAAGAGGTCGCGCAGGGCGCTGGTGACCTCGCCCCAGCGGGTGGTGCCGACGATCAGGTGGATGCCGTAGTTGAGGCCGCGCTGGGCGATCAGGGTGAGGGCGGGGGCGAGGTCGGGGAACTCCTGGCGGATCGTGTTCCAGCCGTCGATGACCAGGAAGACGTCGCCGTACGGCTCGTCGGGCAGTTCGCCGGCCGCGCGGCGCCGGCGGAAGGCGGAGACGGAGTCGATGCCGTGTTCGGCGAAGCGCTGCTCGCGTTGGTTCAGGATGCTGTTGACCTCGGCGATGGTGCGCAGCACCCGCTCGGGGTCGTGCCGCCCGGTGATGCCGCCGACGTGCGGCAGGCCGCGCAGCGAGGACAGCGTGCCGCCGCCGAAGTCCAGGCAGTAGAACTGCACTTCGCCCGGGGTGTGGGTGAGGGCGAGGGCGGTGATCAGGGTGCGCAGCAGCGTGCTCTTGCCGCTCTGCGGGCCGCCGGCGATGCCGACGTGGCCGCCGGCGCCGGAGAGGTCGGCGGTGAGCAGGTCGCGGATCTGCTGGAAGGGGCGGTCGATGACGCCGATGGGGACGGTCAGGGTGCCGCGGTCGGCGTCACTCTCGGTGGTGAGGCCGTGCTCGGGGTGCGGGGCGAGGGGCGGCAGCAGCTGGTCGAGGGTGGGCGGGACGCCCAGCGGCGGCAGCCACACCTGGTAGGCGGGCGGGCCGGCGTCGGTGAGCTTCTCGGCGGCGAGGTCGAGCAGGGTGTGCGTCTGCTCCGGCGTCTCCTCGGGCTCCTCGGCGGCCGGCAGGGCGACGGGCTGACGCGGCGCCACGTAGGTGGTGCCGTACCGGGCGACCTGGCCGGCCGCGGCCTCCTGGCGGGCGGTGGCGGGGCGCCGGGCCCGGTAGGGGCCGGAGACGTACGCGGCCTTGAAGCGGGTCAGGGTGGCGATGTCGCTGCGGAGGAAGCCGTTGCCGGGCTGGGAGGGCAGCTGGTAGGCGTCGGGGACGCCGAGGACGCCCCGGCTCTCCATCGCGGAGAAGGTCCGCAGGCCGATCCGGTAGGACAGGTGCGACTCCAGGGCGTGCATCCGGCCTTCGTCCAGGCGCTGGGAGGCCAGCAGCAGGTGCACGCCGAGGGACCGGCCGAGGCGGCCGATCATGATGAAGAGCTCCATGAAGTCGCGGTGCGCGGCGAGCAGTTCGCTGAACTCGTCGACCACGACGAACAGGGTGGGCAGCGGGTCCAGTGGGGTGCCGGCGGCGCGGGCGGTCTCGTAGTCGAGCAGCGAGCTGTAGTTGCCGGCGGAGCGCAGCAGTTCCTGGCGGCGGACGAGCTCGCCGTGCAGGGCGTCGCGCATCCGGTCGACCAGGGCGGCTTCGTCGGCGAGGTTGGTGATCACCGCCGAGGTGTGCGGCAGCCGGTCGAGGCCGAGGAAGGTCGCGCCGCCCTTGAAGTCGACCAGGACGAAGTTGAGCACTTCGGAGGAGTGGGTGAGGGCCAGCGACAGCACCAGGGTGCGCAGCAGCTCGGACTTGCCGGATCCGGTCGCGCCGATCAGCATGCCGTGCGGGCCCATGCCGCCCTGGGCGGACTCCTTGATGTCCAGTTCGACGGGCGTGCCGTCGCCGGAGACGCCGAGCGGCACCCGCAGCCGGTCGCGGACGCCCCGCCCGGCCCAGCCCTGGGCGATCTCGTGCCGGTGCAGGTCGCGGATGCCGAGCAGGGAGGCGAGGTCGTAGTCGGTGGCCAGCGGCTCCCCGGCCTCCGACGAGTCTCCGATCCGGTAGGGGGCGAGCTGGGCGGCCAGCCGGCGGGCGACCGTCGTGGACAGGGCGTCGGGCCGGCCGAGGTCGGTGACGTCGTCCCGGTGGTTGCGGTCGGCGCCGATCATGGCGAGCCGGCCGTCCTCGATCCGCAGCCGCAGCCGGAAGCGCAGCGGCTTCCAGTCGAGGGTGTCGCCGAGGTCGAGCAGGACGGCGTTGCGCCAGCCGGCCAGCGCGGCCCGGCTGGTGGCCCCGGCCTGCGGGCCGTCCAGCACGATCACGGTGAACGGCTCGTCCCGGCCGGGCTGGCTCTCCGGCTCGAACGGGGGCCGGCCGGCGAACTCGTCGCCGAGCAGCTGCTCGACCTCCACCACGGATCCGGCCACCAGCCGCACCGGACCGACGCCGTCGGTGTCCTCCGGGTGCAGGGCGTGCGGCAGCCACTTGGTCCACTCCCACTCGGCCTGGTGCTCGGCGTCGGTGACGACGGCGATCCGCAGTTCGTCGGGGGCGTGGAAGAGCGCCAGCTGCGCCAGCATGGCGCGGGCCAGGGCGCGGGTCGCGGCCCGGTCGTCGCCGCGCAGCAGGACCTGCGCGTACCCGCGCAGGTAGACGGCGATGGGCTGGTCGGCGACGGTGCCGTAGGCGTTGATGAAGCGGCGCAGCGCGTGCGCGCACAGCGGCTCCAGGTCCTCCACCGGCTTGGTGGACAGCGGCGCCAGCCGCACCGCGAGCCGCTGGTGGCCGAGGCCGATCCGGACGTCGCCGAAGTCGGGGTGGGTGCTGCGCCGCTCCCACAGCCGGGAAGTGCGGGCGAGCGAGCCGAGCGCGTCGGGGGCGGGGTGGCGCCAGGCCAGCGCCTCCTGCTGGCGGGCGATGTGGCCGCGCACCTGGCGGCGGACCTGGGAGAGGTAGCGCAGGTAGTCCCGGCGTTCGGCGCGCAGTTCCCGCTTGCGGTCGCTGGCGCCGCGGATCAGCTGGGTGACCAGCATGCCGACGGCGGACAGCGCCATCATGCCGATCGCGACGTAGGTCAGGATGCCGCCGCTGTCGCCGGGGCGCAGGAAGATGAACACCATCGAGAGCGAGCTGAGCGCCATCGGCGCCATGGCGATCATGTTCGACATGCCGCTCTGCGCCTCGGGGAGGACGGGCGGCTCCTGCAACTGGATCTCGCCGTCGGGCATCGCCGGGCCAGGGCGCCGCGGCGGACGGTTGACCAGCACCACACTCAACGAAGGGCTCCTCGCGCAGGGGAACGGCCGCTCACTGCGTCGGCGGCCCGGGACGCGCACCGTCCACCCGGGACGACGGGCGGCGGGCCCGGCCGGGTTCACCCGGTTCGGCGGGGCGGGCGCGGCGCCGACGCCGAGGACGGCCGTGAACGGCTGTGAACGCCCGCGGACGGCCGCCGCGAAACGGATTCCGGCAGGCGGTGAACCCTGCGGGCCCCGCCGTCCGTGCCTCCTGGTGAGGTGACGCCCGGGCTCGTCCATCCCCCAGGCGCCCCCGGGCCGTCACCTCGCCATGCCGTTCGGAGGCCAGGGCAAAAGGGAGAAGTGTGAACGGGAGCGCGAACGGGACCGCCGTCGCCGGACTGTGCCGACTGAGGTTCCGAACGCCCGAGGCGGTCCTGGAACTCGCCGTCCCCGCCGACGTACCGCTGGCCGACCTGCTGCCGGCCGTCCTCGCGCACGCCGGCCCCGAGCTGGAGGAACAGGGCGTCGAGCACGACGGCTGGGTCCTGCAGCGCCTCGGCGGCCCGCCGCTGGACGAGGAGCTCGGCGCCGACGCGCTCGACCTGCACGACGGCGACGAGCTGTACCTGCGCCCGCGCCGCGACGCCCTGCCCGAGGTGCACTACGACGACCTGGCCGACGGCGTCGCCACCGGCATGCGGGCCCGCTCCGACACCTGGCGCCCGGTGCTCACCCACCACGTGGCGCTCGGACTGGCCGTGGCCGTCCTGGCCGGCGGGCTCGCCGTGCTGCTGCTCCCCGGCCCGGAGCAGACCCGTGCCCTTGCTGCCGCCGTCACCGGCCTGCTCCTGCTGCTGGGTGCGCTGAGCGCCTCCCGGGCGGTCGGCGACGCCGGCGCGGGCACCGCGCTCGGTGCCATGGCGGTGCCCTACCTCGCGATGGCCGGGGCCCTGCTGCCGGCCGGCGGCGGGGCCGGTGCGGTCGGCGCCCGGATGCTGGCGGGCGGCTGCGCGGCCGCCGGTGCGGCGGTGCTGGCGCTGGCCGCCGTCGGCTGCTCGGCGCCGCTGTTCCTCGGCGCGGTGCTGTTCGCCCTGTACGTCATGGTGGCGGGCGGGCTGACGCTGGGCGGGGAGGACGGCCCGCAGGTGGCGGCCGTGCTGGCGGTGCTCGCGGTGATCCTCGGGGCGTTCGTCCCCGGGATCTGCTTCCGCCTGTCCGGGCTGCGGCTGCCCGCGCTGCCGCGAAACGCCGAGGAGCTCCAGGAGGGCATCGCGCCCGTCCCGAGCGCCACCGTACGCAGCCGCAGCGATGTCGCCGACGGCTTCCTGACGGCCTTCCACCTGGCGCTCGGCACGGTCCTCACGGGATGCCTGACCCTGGTGGCCGGCGAATCCGGCTGGGCGGCCACGGCCCTGACGGTGACCCTGTCCGTCCTGCTGCTGCTGCACTCCCGGGCGATCGGCAGCATCCCGCAGCGGCTGTCCGTCCTCCTGCCCGGCGCCTACGGCCTGGCGCTGCTGCTCGGCCACCTGGCCGTCGGCGAGCGGAGCGGCGGGCGCCTGCTGGTGCTGGTCGGCCTGCTCGCCCTGGCGGCCGCCCTCGCGGTGGTCTCCTGGACGATCCCCGGGCGCCGGCTGCTGCCCTACTGGGGCCGGGCCGCGGACCTGCTGCACACCACCGCGGGGATGGCCGTGATCCCGCTGGCGCTGGCCGTGGCCGGGGTCTACCACGAGCTGCGGGCCCTGGCCGGCTGAGCCGGACCCTGACGGCCCCGCACCTCCCGCCGCCGGACCCTGGCGGCCCCGCACATCCCGCCGCCCGGCCCGGCACCTTGCGCCGTGCGCCGCCCGGCCCCGCACCTTCCGCCGCCCCGAGGAGAACCACGAGATGCAGTCGAAGCGCGACCAGGTGCAGGCCCACCTGTTCGTGATGGGCAGGCTCGCCACCGGCATGCTGCGCGGCGAGCCCGACGCGGCCGACACCCCGGCCGGGCGCACCTCGCGGGGCACCGTCATCGGGCTGGTCATCGCCGTGCTGGTGTGCCTGGTGGCGGCCGTGTACGGGGTGATCGTCCCCGGCGGCGCCACCGGCTGGCAGAAGCCCGGCACCCTGGTGGTGGTGAAGGAGAGCGGCGCCCGCTACCTCTTCCTGGACGGCAGCCTGCACCCCGTGCTGAACGAGGCCAGCGCCCGGCTGCTGGCCGGCGACCAGCTGGTGGTCGACCAGGTCAGCGTGCGCTCGCTGGCCGACACCCCGCGCGGCGTCCCGATCGGCATCCTCGGCGCCCCCGACGGCCTGCCCGGGGCCGAGCAGCTCGCCGACGCGCCCTGGCTCGCCTGCGCCGTCAGCCGGCCCGGCCCGTCCGGCGGCCGCCTGGCGGAGCTGGCCCTGACGGTCGGCCCGGGCCGCCGCGGCACCGGGCTGACGGACGGCCAGGGCGCGCTGGTCGCCGCCCCGGACGGCGCCGAGTACCTGCTCTGGCACGGCCGCCGGCTGCGCCTGGACACCGTCAACGGCGCCCGCCAGGCCCTCGGCCAGAGCGCCGTCGCCCCCTACCCGGTGACGGCCGCCTTCCTCAACGCGCTGGCCGCCGGCCCCGACCTGGCCGCTCCCGACCCGGGGGAGCGCGGCAAGGCCGGCCCGCAGCTCGGCGCCCACCCCACCCGGGTCGGCCAGCTGTTCACCGGCCCCGGCGGCGACCCCTACCTGCTGACCACGGCGGGGTTCACCCCGCTCAGCCGGATGGCCTTCGAGCTGCTGCGCAACGACCCCCGCACGCAGAGCGCCGCCTACGGGGGCGACGTCGTCGCCCCCGTCCAGCTCGGCCCGGCCGACCTCACCGGGCACACCGCCCCGGCCGCCCAGCCGTCCGCCGCCGCCGGCGGGCTGCCGGCCGCGCCGCCGGAGCTGGTGACGATCCCCCAGAACCGGGGCGTCTGCGCCGACCTGCGGCTCACCGACCAGGCGCCGACCACCTCCGTCACCCTGGTCGACGCCGCCGCCGTCGAGGGCCCGCCGCCGGCCGCCCAGCCGGGCGTGGACCCGGCCTGCGCCGGCGCCGACAGCATCGCCGTCAAGCCCGGTGGCGGCGCCCTGGTGCGGGCGCTGTCCAGCGCGGGCGTCGGCGCGACCCTGTACCTGGTCACCGACGCCGGGGTGAAGTACCCGCTGGCCTCCGCCGTGGCGGTCAAACAGCTCGGCTACGGCGAGGTCGTCCCCTCGGCCGTCCCCGAGGCCCTGCTGTCCCTGCTGCCGACCGGCCCCAGCCTCGACCCGGCCGCGCTGACCGGCGCCGCGAGCCCCGCGCCGCGGCCCTCAGGACCGTCCTGCGCGAGGTGAACCACCCCCCGGCACGCGTCCGTTGAAGCAGATGGACCGGGTCGGCCGACCCGCTCGGGCGGCATCCGCCGCAGCCGAGAACCCGTACCGACGAAAGGCAGCGCAATGACCACTCCTCCGGGCTTGCAGACCGACGACGCGGCCGTCAAGACCGTCCTGGCGACCCTGGACACCCACATCCAGGCCATGATGCGGGCCGGCCAGCAGGTCGAGGACGTCAACCTCGAAGTCCAGAACCACTTCAAGGCCGCGTGCAGCACCGCCTACCAGGGGAAGATCGACGACTGGCAGACCCGGTACCAGCGGCTCAAGAGCGCCTACGCCACCTTCCAGGACCGGTTCTCCACCGGGCACACCCAGATCAACTCCGCCCACGACGAGGCCTACGGCGTCACCAACAGCTGGGGCGGCGGCGCGGGCGACGAGGTCTACAAGGGCCTCAACCTCTGATCCAGCCCGCGCCGACAGACCTGCCGGACCCGGACAGCCCGGGCCGGACCCCAGCCGACCGAAAGGACCAGCCATGGCAAGCATCGAGCTCCACCACGCGAACATCGACGAGGCGGCGGACGCCCTGACCCAGGCCGGCAACGGCATGCACTCCGCGATGGAGGACTGCCTCCAGGCCATCCAGACCGCCGAGCACCAGCTCAAGGGCGACCTGGCCGCCGCGGCCCACTCCTTCTACCTGGTGCTGGCCGGCCAGGACGCCACCATGACCACCGACATCCAGCAGGGCGCCGACACCCTGCGCACCATGCACGGCCTGCTCCGCGACGCGGACCGGCGCGGCGCGGCGGGCATCTGATGACGGCCGCGGAGCGGCTCGACCGGAGGGGCGGGCGCGATGCCCACTAGCCCGCCGGAGCCGCCGAAGGTGCCCGACGCACCGACCCTGACCCCGCCGGCGCCCGGGCCCCCGGCACCGGACATGAGCCACACGCTCAGCGTCAACCACGACGACCTCGAGTACTTCGCGAACTCGATCCTGCCGTCGTACCTGAGCCAGCTGGAGACCGACCCGGGCTACTCGGCCATGCTGGGCTTCAGCGGCCAGGGCACGGTGACCACGAAACACCACTACGTCTCGCTGCTGGCCGGGAACTTCGAGAGCGGCACCAACCTGGCGAAGGGGTTCACGCACCTCGCCAGCACCGTGGTGGGTGATTTCAAGACCTTCCACAACCAGATGGAGAAGGGCCGGCTCGACGTCCTGAGCTTCCTGAACCTGATGGACACGGCTCACGACGAGGCTCTGACGGCCGCGCAAGTGATGCAGATCCTGCAAGACGTCATCGCCGTCGGTGGCGGTGGCGGCGGTGGTGGTGGCGGCGGCGGGAAGTAGCGCTCTTCCCCTTCCGGTCGGCTCCCTGTAGTACCCCTGAACCCCTTGACTCACCTGGAGACCTCCGTGCCCATGCTCTGGGAGACGACGCTCGCCGCCTTCAACTCCAAGCAGGCTCCGGTGGAGATCACCACGCGGGACAAGATCGCGGGAGCGAAGGCCGAGAGATGGATCAAGTCCGGGAACATGTCCGTCGAGGACGGGTACTTCGACCCCAAGGACGCGTCCACCCAGACGTACTTGACGGACGGCACGGGGCTGGGAAACCCGGACGTCTGGTGGGCGATGAACTTCTACGACGGCACCGCCAACAACGGCGATGGCGGCCCGCGCCACTTCAAGATCAACGTCCACATCGACTACGACAAGTGGGGGAACGACCCCAACGGCGTGCTCTCCAAGTTCAACCACCAGGCCGAGTTGATCCTCGACCCGATCATGCCGGACGTCTCGACCGACGTGGCTCCGGACTCCAAGGCGAAGCTCCCGATCAGTACCCGCGGGAACGACACGATCGACCCGCAGAGCCTGCTGGCCGGGGCCAAGGCGATCGAGGACACCACGAAGTGGTTGTCGACCCAGGCCGAAGCGTTCCGCAAGTGGGCGGAGCAGATCGACGGCCCGGGCGACAGCTGGGAGGGTGACGCGGCGGGCGAGTTCAAGAAGCTCCTCGAACGGTTCGCCGTCGAACTCGACGACCTGCGCAACCAGTTGATCGGGGCCAACTACGGGCCCTCGCTGGAGTACGCGGCGTACGGAATCGGCGTCGTCATCAAGGCGGTCAGGACGGCGCAGACGGTCTGGTACAGCACCGGGTTCCCGTACCAGTGCATCCAGGAGGTCCTGTGGGAGGAGATGCACAAGGCCCCCATGTCCTGGACCGCGGAGAGCACCTGGAAGTACGACACCTCCTCGCTGGGCGACCCCCGCAACGACGCCTTCTACACCGCTCTCGACCAGAAGGCCAAGGAGAGGTGGCTGAAGAAGGTCGCCGACTACCTGGACAAGCCCGGTGACGACGCGATGGCGGCACTGGGGAGCGCGTACGACCCGCTGATCACCAAGCTCGGGTTCGACCTCATGCCGGTCGGCATCACGCTTCCGCCGAAGGAGATTCCGGACCCCAACAACCCCAACAACCCCAACAACCCCGACGCACCCCCACCGCCCGGTCTCGGCGACGGCAGCGGGGGAGCCGGCGGGGGAGACGGCGGGGCCGGCGGGGACAAGAACAACCACATCCCCCCGCCGCCGATCATCGGTGGCGACGGCGCCGGTGGCAGCGGCGGTGGCGGGGGCGGCGGCAAGGGGAACAAGAACACCCACATCCCCCCGCCGCCGATCATCGGTGGCGACGGCGCCGGCGGGAACGGTGGCGGCCTCGGCGCCGGGACGCCGATCCGCGACAAGGACGGCAACGTGCTCCTGGACAAGGACAAGAAGCCGATCCTCCTCCCGCCCGGCGGCTACATCTCGGGCGGCAAGGTCTACGACTCCTCCGGCAAGGAGGTGCTGGGCAAGGACGGCAAGCCGATCGTGGTGCCCCCCGGCGCCAACGTGCCGGCCGGCACCGGCGGAGGCGTGTACGGCCCCAACGCCAAGGTGCCGAAGGGATCGACCATCCGCGAGGACGGCACGGTGGTCGACCCCAACGGCAAGGAGATCCTGGACGCCAACGGCAACCCGATCGTGGTCGAGAAGGGCTCCTCGATCGCCGACGACGGCACCCTGCTGGACCCCCAGAAGAAGCCGATCTCCGACTACATCCAGCGCTCGCGCGACCTCCAGCACGCCTGGGCCTCGGTGGGCGGCAGTGGCAGCGGCAGCGGCAGCGGCAGTGGTGGTGGCGGAACCATCACCTGGGGCGACATCAGCGGTGCGCGCCCGCCGTCCACCGGTGGGGGCACGCCCTGGACCCTGAACCTGGGGTCGGGGGGCAGCAGCCTCGACCAGAGCGACGGCTTCGGCGCGGTCGGCACCTACCCGGGGATGTTCAGCGGCGTCGGTGGGGGTGCGTACGAGGGCCTCGGCACCTCCGGCGGCGGCCAGGCCCCCCGGATCCTCAACACCAGCAGCGGAGTCGGCCCCCGGGTGGCGGAGAACGGCGGACCGCCGCCCGCGGCCAAGGTCGCCGGCGCCGGGGCAGCCGCCGCCGAGAAGGCCACGATGAGCCAGAAGGCCTCCGCACTCGCCGCCGAGGAGGCCGCCGCGATGCGGGGCCGCTCGGTGAACACCAGCGGCGGCGGGATGCCCATGGTCCCGCCGATGGGCGGCGGAATGGGCGGCGGCCAGGGCGAGAAGGGCCGGCAGCGGACCACCTGGCTGGCCGAGGACGAAGAGGTCTGGGGCACCGACACCGGTGCGGTCAGCGGAGTGATCGGCCGCTGAGTCGGCGCCGCGTCACGGGAGTGGAAAGGAACACGGAGATGACGTTCTCGTTCGAGGAGCAGCTCGCCCAGGCGATGGCCGCCCTGGAGGAGCAGCAGGTCAAGATGGCCGAGATGACCCGGCAACTGCAGGCGGCGACGGCCTCGGTGACGACCAAGGACCGGATGCTCACCGTGAAGGTGGGCGCGCAGGGCGAGGTGCTCGCGCTGACCTTCCACACCACCGCCTACCAGGAGATGGCCCCCGCGCACCTGGCCGCCGTCCTCAAGGACGTGTTGAACGAGGCCAAGGCCCGGATGGGCGAGCAGATCACCCGGTCGATGCGCGCCTTCGACGGGGTCGGCGAGTCGCTGCGCCTGGCGGTCACCGGTGACCAGGAGGAGGACCCCCTGCTGTCGATGCTGGGAGGACTGGACCTGGACGCGCTGTTGGAGCCGCTCACCGCGATGCGGCCGGGAGCCGACCAGACCAAGGCCCACAAGCAGGAGGAGTTCAATGGCTAAGCAGTTGGTGAAACTTGAGGACCTGAAGGCGGCGTTCGGCGACTTCGACAAGATGTCCGAGCTGGTCGACAAGGTCTACGGCCAGATCGACCACGTCAACAAGGTGAACCGCACGGCGGCCGGATCCGACGAGATCGGCCAGCAGTACCACGAGAAGGTGGACGAGCCGACCACCAATCTGCTCGAACTGGTCGGCGGCATCAGGGACAAGCTGGCGCGCGTCGCGAAGAACGGCATGAACGTGGCCGACCTGTTCGACTCGACCGACGAGCACAATGCCGGGTTGGTGAAGTGACCCGCCGATAGCGCCGGACGGCGCCGTTCCCCACCCGCACCGCACGCACAGCACCAGCAGGCTTCGCAGCCGGAGGCTCCCCGCCATGGCCCACTCCTCGATCCAGGTCTCGCCCGGCGTGGCGACCTTCTTCCACATCCTCACCGGGATGCCGTGGCCGGAGTCCAACGAGGGTTTGCTGCGCGACGTCCGGGACGAGTACAAGACGCTCTCCGAGGAACTGCCGCAGCTCGAGGCCTACATCGTGGATCTGGTGGCCAAGTGCCGGCAGCAGTTCGAGGGGCAGACCGCCGAGGCCTTCGAGCAGGACATGGGGCGGTTCGTCGGCCAGGGGAAGGAGGGCACCAACTACATCGCCACGGCGACCGAACTCTGCAAGCAGCTCAGCGAGTTCGCGGGCAAGGTCGCGAACACCGTGGAGTACACGAAGTGGATGATCATCGGCCAGATCGTCCAGCTGCTGATCGAGATCGCGCTGGCCATCTTCTGGTCCCCGTTCACCGCCGGCACCTCGCTCCTCGCGGTCGAGCCCGTCAAGCAGGTCGTCAAGACGATCATCATCAACCTGCTGAAGAAGCTCCTCCAGGTGATCCTGATGCACACCTTCTTCGGTGTGGTGGGCGGCCTGGTGATGGACGGGATCATCCAGGGCATCCAGTTCGGGCAGGGCAACCGGCACGAGTGGGACAAGGACCTGACCAAGCAGGCCGCGATCTTCGGCGCGATCAGCGGCATCATCGCCGGCCCGCTGCACCTGCTGGGCATGGGCCTGGGCAAGCTCTTCGGCAAGATGTTCGGGAAGCTCTTCGTCTCGAAGGAACTGAGCGCCTCGCTGAAGAACCTGGCTGCCGGGATCGCCAAGGGCGGGACCAAGGAGTTCGCGAACCTCGGAGCCAAGGAACTCGGCAATGTCGGGGCCAAGGAACTCGGCAACGCCGGGGCCAAGGGGCTCGGGAAGGCCGGGGCGAAGGAGGCCGGGGCCGGCGCCGGCCGGGCGATCGGGGACGAGGCGGCGAACAAGTTCGCCAACAGCCTCGAAAAGCTCCTGCGGGAGAACTCCGCCTTCCTCTCCAAGGGCTTCGCGGCCGGCGGCAAGACCGGCGCCAAGGCCGGGGCCCAGTTCGCGGAGAACATGGCGAAGTCCTTCGAGAAGCACCTCGGCCCCGCCCTCGGCAAGGACCTCGCCCGCGAGCTGGGAACGGCGTTCGGCAAGGAGTTCGCCCAGAAGTGGGCCAAGTCGGGGGAAGCCCGCGCGGGCCTGGCCGCCGCCCTGCGCGAGATCGCGAACAACTCCAAGGTCGCCACCGGAGAACTCAAGCTCCTGGCCGAGAAGCTTCCCGAACTCGCCGGCCGCGTCGGCAAGATGAACACGATGTTCGTGCTCGGCCACGTGCTCGGCGAGCAGGTCAAGAACGGTCTCAACCAGTACCTGACCGAGGGCTTCTACAACCTGATCTTCGAGCCGAACCACGAGTTCTCGGCCAGCGGCGCGAGCTTCCTCAGCGGCTTCCTCATGGGCGGCGCGCGCCACCTGATGCACGGCCTCACCTCGCCCCTGATGACCAAGTACGTCAACTTCGTCCGGGACCTCCAGCACGCCGACATCCCCCACGACGGCAGCAAGTACTTCCACCCGCTCCACCCCCTCACCCTGCTGTCCGTGGCCACCAACCTGTCCGGCCACGCCGCGCCGTTCCCGGTGCCCAGGCTCGGCGAGCGCCTCCCCGCCCCGACCGAGGGCGGCCCGCACCTGACCAGCACCGAGGGCGGCGGCCGCACCACCTCGCTCACCCCGCCGTCCGGTTCGCACCGCACCGACGGCGGGCCCAGCACCGAGGGCGGGTCCAAGACGGACGGCGGGTCGAACGCGGCCGGCACCGAGGGCGGCAAGTCGACGGGCCCGAAGCCGTCGATCGGCACGGAGACGCCGGGCGGGGACAAGACCTCCAAGCCCGGCTCGCAGACCGGCAACGGTGGCCGGACCACGCCGGACCCCGCCACCCGCCGCCCCACCGAGTCCGGGGGCGACCAGGGCAAGCAGACGGGTGGCAACACGGCGACGGCGGGTGGCGGCGACCCGAAGCCGGATCCGCGGCCTGCACCGAAGCCCGATCCCAAGCCGGACCCGAAGCCCGATCCCAAGCCGGATCCCAAGCCGGATCCCAAGCCGGATCCCAAGCCGGACCCGAAGCCGGATCCCAAGCCGGACCCGAAGCCGGACCCCAAGCCCGACCACACGCCCGACCCTCCGAACCCCGACCGCACGACGGACCCCAAGCGGGACCCGAACCCTGACCCCAAGCCCGACCACAAGCCCGACCCGAAGCCGTCCAAGGAGGGCGACGGACGGCCTCCCAAGACCGAGGGCGGTCCGGACGGCAGCAAGGACCCCGACCCGAACGGTCCTCGCAAGGACACCCCCAAGTCCGAGTACGAACTCCAGCGCGAACACCTCCGGGAACAACGCCTTCAGGGCGAGAAGGACCGTGCGGCGGCTGCTGAGGCTGCTCGTAAGGCGAGGGAGGCGTTGGATCCGTCGCAGGCGGACGGTGACGGGGTCAAGAAGTCGGGTGATGGCGAGAAGGAGCCGCGGCCTGACCCGATGTACACGGCGCAGGGTGAGATACACCGGGATCTGCGTGCGCAGGGTGAGCTGCAGCGGGATCTGCGTGCGCAGGCTGAGGCTGCTCGTAAGGCGAGGGAGGCGTCGGGTCCGTCGCAGGCGGACGGTGACGGGGTCAAGAAGTCGGGTGATGGCGAGGAGGAGCCGCGGCCTGACCCGATGTACACGGCGCAGGGTGAGATACACCGGGATCTGCGTGCGCAGGGTGAGCTGCAGCGGGATCTGCGTGCGCAGGCTGAGGCTGCTCGTAAGGCGAGGGAGGCGTCGGGTCCGTCGCAGGCGGACGGTGACGGGGTCAAGAAGTCGGGTGATGGCGAGAAGGAGCCGCAGCCTGACCCCGGGTATTCGTCGCAGGCTGAGGCGTTCCGGCAACTGCGTGAGCAGGGTGAGAAGGATCGTGCGGCGGCTGCTGAGGCTGCTCGTAAGGCGAAGGAGGCGTCTGGTCCGCCGAAGGCGGATGAGGAGGCGCCCAAGGAGCCTGGTGGCGACGGTGAGAAGGAGCCGCTGCCCGATCCCGCGTACTTGACGCAGGCCGAGCTGCACCGGCAGCTGCGTGAGCAGGGCGAGGCGGATCGCAAGGCGAAGGCGCTGTCGGATCCGTCCTTCGTGGAGCGCGAGGAGGCCAAGGCTCTGGCCGACGCCAAGAGGCCGCGTTCGACACGGGAGCTCAAATTCCGCACGATCGACGATCTGAACGCCAAGAAGGAGGGCGACGGCTCCGGTGCCGCCGCGCCGGACTCCGGCTCGGACGGGCGGCCCGAGGGCGGGCCCGGCCCTGCCGGTAGCGGAGTGCAGGACCGAGGACGGTCCGAGGGCAGCCAGACCCAGGTGGAGCCGGCCCCCGCCGACTCCGAGGGTCCGGGTGGTGGCGAGCAGCAAGGTCCGGATCGTAAGTCCGGGGTTCACGGGCTCGGTGACCTGAAGGATTCGGGGAAGGGTAAGGCTCCGGCGGAGAAGTTCCCCGGCGCGGGGCACTTGTTGACGGATGATGCTCCGCCGGTGCCGCCGAAGGACGGGGCGGAGGGTTCGGGTGGTGGCGAGCAGCTGCGCCCGGATCGGAAGTCCGGGGTTCACGGGTTCGATGACCTGAAGGATTCGGGGAAGGGTAAGGCTCCGGCGGAGAAGTTCCCCGGTCAGGGGCGGACGGCTGCTGGTCCGCCGGCGGTGCCGCCGAAGGACGGGGTGGTTGAGGGTCCGGGTGGTGGTGCTGGGACGGTGCCTCCGGATCGGAAGTCCGGGGTTCACGGGCTTGGTGATGTGAAGGGTCCGGAGGTCAAGGCTCCGGTGGAGAAGTTCCCCGGTCAGGGGCGGACGGCTGCTGGTCCGCCGTCGGTGCCGCCGAAGGATGGGGTGGTTGAGGGTTCGGGCGGTGGTACTGGGACGGTGCCTCCGGATCGGAAGACGGGCGTTCACGGGCTTGGCGATGTGAAGGGTCCGGGCAAGGAGAAGGCTCCGGCGGAGAAGTTCCCCGGCGAGGGGCACCTGCTGACGGACGAGACCGTGGCGGGCCCGCAGGAGGAGCACCCGCCGGCGGTGCCGCCGAAGGAGGAGGGGAAGCAGGGCTCGGACGGTGGCGAGCAGCAGCAGCCGGCTCCGAAGTCCGGGATCCACGGGTTCGGCGACCTGAAGGATTCGGGCACGGCGGGGTCGGAGGGCAAGACCCCGGCTGAGAAGTTCCCCGGCAAGGGAGCCAAGCTGGGCGGCGAGGACGCCACCCGGGACGGGCGGGTCACCGAGTCCGGCCAGCGGGACCAGCGCCGCGACGCCGCCGAGCAGCGCCGGGAGGAGCAGAAGAACGATCCGGCCTTCCAGCAGGAGGCCGCGCGGCGCGCACAGGAGGCCGCGGAGGCGGAGACGAAGCTGGCCGAGCGCCGGAAGCAGCGGGCGGCCGACGCGGCCGTCCGCGCCGAGGCCGACCGGCAGGCCCTCAAGGAACGGGAGCGGCTGCGCGCCGAGGAGGAGGCCCGCGAGCAGCAGCGGGAGACCGAGCGGCAGCGTCTGCGGGCCGAGGAGGATCAGCGGGAAACCGAGCGGCAGGTACGCCGGGAGGCCGCCGAGGACGCCGCCGAGGAGGCCGAGTGGCAGCAGCAGTTGGCCGACCTGCGGGACAAGTCGGGTGGCGGCGGCGGTCTGCACGGCGATGTCTCCCTGGCCGAGGCGCGGAGGCTGCTCGCCGAACACCGCTCCAACGGGGTCGCCGACCCTGCTCACCGGCTGGCCTCCGAACTGGGCATCAACGTCGAGTCGTTGCGGCGTCATGGCCTGATGCCTGGGTTTGCGGGAGGACCGGGGGAGCGCGGACCCGGCGCCAAGGCGGAGCACATCGAGCCGACGTCCGACCGGAACCGACTCGGCGGCGACGACACCGCTCTCGCCCCCAAGACCGCCAAGTCCGCGAAGAAGGCCGCTCAGCCGGCGTCCGTCGTGACCCGAGGTATCGACGGCGCCGGTGGCACCGTCGACCGGGATGCGCTGGACCACGCCGCCAGGGAACTCGCCAACGAACCGGGCGAGTCGACGACCGTACCGCCCGGCGAGGTGTCCTCGGCGTCCGCGCCGTCCTCGCGGGAGAAGCTGGCCGCGGGGGCGTTGCTCAAGCTGCACGACGACCTCTTCCACCCGGACGCGCCCCCCGGTGGGGTCACCCGCGAGTTCGAAAGGGTCCGGGCGTTGCGGCGCCTGGAGCGTCTCGCCCGTGACGAGTACCGGATGCGGGTGCCCTTCCTGACCGGCGGCTGGCTGGGCGGCATGGCCCACGAACTGCACGCGCTGCCCGACCGGCAGCGCCCGGTGCCGGAGCACCTGCGGAGGCTGGTGGACACGGCCGTGCTGGTCGACCCGGCGCTGACCGGGGCCGCCCTCCGGGCCGCCCTGCGGGAGCGGCTGGCGGCGGACACGCCGCCGGTGGACGCACCGCACGAGGAGCCCGTCGCGGCCCCCGACCAGGTCGAACCCGCGCCGCAGGGGCAGGAGCCGCGCGAAGAGGAGTACCGGACCCGCCTGGTGACCACGCCCGGTGGAGCCGTGGTCGCGCTGGAGGTGCGGGGAGAAAGCTGGTCGGAGGCGCCGCCGGAGCTGCTGGAGACCGCGCGCAACGTCTACTACTGGAACGATCCCAAGAAGGTGTCCGACGGCGGCCCCAAACCCGTCCCGCAGCCTGGGACCGAGCCCGGCGCCGATGCGCCGGAGACGAGCAAGCACTACAGCCTGACCGACGTCACCGGGCCCGAACCGCTCCTGGTGCTGATGCCCAAGAAGCTCGACGACCTCGACCCCGAGAAGCTCGCCGAGGGCGTGGCGTCCGACCTGCCGCTCGACCGCATCACCCCGGAAACCCCGCTGGTGCTCGTCGGCCCTGCGAGCCTGGGGGCGGACTTGGTGTTCCCCCGTGCCCTGGCCAAGGCGACGGGGCGGACCGTGTGGACCAACTCCGTGGCGACCTCGATGTCCGGCGGTGTCATCAGGGTGAAGGGCAGACTGCGCTCCGCACTGGCGGACAAGCCGGGCGCGAAGGTGGAGCGAGGGTTCTGGATCAAGGAGGTTCCGCCGGACCCGGCCCTCGTGGAGGAGCAGGGTTCCCACACCGTCCAGGTCAGGAAGGTCCACAAGGACAACGGCCGCTTGGTCGACTCGAACTCGACCTACCCGATCGACGCGACGGACCTCGACAGCCAGCCCATCCTGTTCCCGCTCGGCGGGCAGTCGGGAGGCCGGCTCTTCCGGGACGACTCGCTCACCCGGAACTGGGAGAAGGTGCGGGACGGGTTCGACCCGACCAACCCGCACTTCGAGTACCTGCCGTCCGACTTCTACGACCAGGAGGACATCGCGGCCGCCGGGGCCTCGGACAACCCCGACCTCAGCACGATCGGGCTCGTCCCCTGGAACGTCGCGGCCCCGATCTACGCGGTCATGACGCACGCCACGCACCTCGCGACGTTCCTGCCCACGCTGTCGAAGCAGACGGACGGGACCAGGAAGGTCCACCTCTCGGGCGACGCGTTGGGCCAGGTCATCCGCAGGCGGCCCAGTTTCCGGCGCATGCCCCCCGACGCCCAGATCGTGCTGTTCGCCTGCCAGGCGGGCGCCCGCGGGGACAACGGCCAGGTGGTGGCGCAGCAGTTCGCCAACGCCACCGGCAGGGTCGTCTGGGCGGCCACGACCTCGGTCAACGTGGCCGCCGGTCAGCGCTACGCCCCGCTCGGCCTCCTCAGTGACGAGCACGGCACCCGAGGCCGTTGGGTCAAGTTCGTGCCGGGTACGGAACCGGAAACCGAGCAGGGTTCGCACCCGCCGGCGAAGGCGGTGGACCCGAAAAAGAAGAAGAAGGACGACACGGCGAAGTCGAAGGACAGGCGCCTCGGGGCACTCGGCGAGACCGGGCAGGGCGGCGTCCCGCCGGCGGCCCCGCCGACGCCCGCCACGCGGGAGTGGCCGGTGACGGGGCAGAGGTCGGTGGGCGACGGGTCGCACTTCGACGTCCTGCGGGTCCCGGGCGACGGCAACTGCCTGTTCACGTCGATCCTGGCCAGCGCGCCCCGGCAACTGGACTCCTGGGGCCACGGGCACCTGGACGTCAGGGGCGCACGCGCGGCCGTCTCGCAGTGGTTCCGGGGGCAGGAAGGCACCAGGCAGCGGACGGACCTCGACGCCCTGGGGATGAGTCCCCTTCGGTTCCTGCTCTCCGATGACGGTTTCAACCGTGAGCAGTTGACGGCGATCGCCGGCGCGGAGAACCTGGGACTGAGCAGAGGAGACGTGCTGGAGCACCTCCTCGCGGTGTTGGGCGAGGACGGGCCGCAGCGGACGGCGACCTGGGACCGCGTGCTCGACCGGATGCCGGCACTCAGGGAGCTGGTGTGGGTGCAGGCGGGGGACAGGGACCCCCGGCACCTGACGCTGTCCGACCTGACCGATCTGCCGCTCAGCCGATTCGTGGACATGGCGGTGCGCAACCGGGTGCTGTGGACCACCCCGTTCTACGACGAGATCGCGGTGGTGGCCGCCCACGCCTTCGGCATCCAGCTGAGGGTGTACGACCAGGCCTCCGTGCCCCGTCTGTTGAACGAGGGGTCGGAGCGGATCGTCCACATCCTCCGCTCGAATGAGGAGGACATTCGCGTCACCCACTACAGCGCGATGCAGCCGACGACCCCTCGGCCCACCACGCCGCGTCCGGCCGACGTGCCTGTGGTCACCGAGTCGCAGACCAAGCCGACTCCGCCGCCGCTGAAGGAGCCTGAGCGGACGCCTACGCCTACGCCTACGCCTACGCCTACGCCTACGCCTACGCCTACGCCTACGCCTACGCCTGCGCCTACGCCGAAGCAGGATCACGAGGGGCAGAAGGAGCCGCAGCAGGAGGACCTGCCGCAGCAGCAGGAGCCTCCCAAGGAGCAGGAGCTGCCTAAGGAGCAGGAGCAGCCGAAGGAACAGCAGCTGCCGCAGCAGCAGGAGCCGCCCAAGGAGCAGCAGCTGCCGCAGCAGCAGGAGCCTCCCAAGCAGGAGGACCTGCCCAAGGCACCGGAGCCGCCCAAGGCGCCGCCCCTGCCCGCCCCGCCGGGCCGGATGACGGAGCAGGGCCGGATCAGCGCGGGCGACCGGGTGGTGCTGGTCGACGGGGAGGACGACCAGGTCGTGGCGGCCGTACTCGGACAGCTGCCCGCAGGTGTCTCGGCGAGCCGGCGGGAGGAGATCCGGCAGCGGCTCGCCGAGCAGCTCGACGTCGGGATGCTGGAGCCCAACCTGTCGCGGATGACCCGGGGCGACGATCTGCTGGTGCCCCTGGACCTCGGTGGAGGCTCCGGGACGCTGCGGATCAGCGCCACGCTGGAGACGCCCGTCACGAAGCATCGGACGGAGAAGTTCGAGTTCGAGGACGGCGGCGACTCGTCCGCGGGAGCGGGCACCCTGCGTGAGAGCCGGTCCCGGTGGGGCGGGGGTCTGGTGGTGAGCGGCAAGCCGGCGTCGAACACCGGGTTGTCCGGGCCGGTGAGCGGGATGATGGACCGGAGCAAGGCGGTGACGATCACCGCGACCGGCCGGATGACCCACCGCAGGAAGACCGCCGAGCCGGTGCTGTGGGTGGACGCGACGGTCCGACTGGACCTCGACTTCTCCGGGGTCCCGGGCGTGCGGACGCTCCTGCCGCCGTTCTCCCGGACCCCGGTGGTGAACACCGGGCGGACCGGCGCGGAGCAGCGTCCGGAGCCGGTGCGGGTCCCGTTGCCGGTGCGGATCGTCACGCCGGCCGCCGAGGCTGCTTCCGTCGGGCCTGCGCCCGACGAGATCCGCCACGCCCCGCCGCCCCGGGTGCTGCGGACGGCGGCGCTGGGCGGGATGGACGTGGTCAAGAACGTCGACACGCTGCACGGGCGCGGGAACGCCGCCGCGGGTGACACGGCGCTGTTCGGAGCGGCCGGCGCGCCCTCCGGGCTGGAGGCCTTCGGGCGGCAGAGGTTCGGCGACGCCTGGAGTTCGGTGCGGGCCGAGATCCTCGCCCAGCTGGACCTGCCCAGCCTGCAGACCCAGCTGAGGTCGATGACGGCCGGTGAGCCGCTGGAGATCCCGCTGTCCGACGGCCGGGGCAGCATCCTGGTGTCGGCGAAGGTGCTGGACCTGACGTACCTGCGCAACACCGACGCGGGCGAGTTCAACACCGGCACCGACGTCACCAGCGCCGTCACCGAGTCCGACGCCAAGGCCCGGGCGTTGGCACTGGCCATCTCGGCCAAGCAGTCGAGCGGCGGAAAGGACTTCCTCGGGGGCGCCGGTACGGGGGGCGTGAACGGGCAGCGCGGCAGCGACCGGAACATCATCGAGCAGAGCTCCCAGCGGACCGGAACCGCCCTCAAGGCCAAGATCAAGGGCACGCTCTTCGACGGCACCGCCGAACTCGCCCTGACGCACTGGGACCCGGAGGGAGTCGTCTCCCCGGAGCGGGCGACGACACGGCTGGCCTTCCGGGTGCTCTTCGACACCGCGGAATGCCAAGCCGGCGGCACGGAAAGCACGTTCCGTCCCGACGCCGAACCCGGACCGCTCCAGGGGCCGGAGCTGGACCCCGGCTCCCCCGCGCGGGAGCCCAAGCCCGAGCTGTGGGGTTCCGACCCGGCGAAGGGCAAGACCGGACTGCCGCCGGGCACGGTCGTGCTCGATGTCGTCCCGCACGTTCCCGGGAGCACCACCGAGCCCGTCGGGCCGCTCAGGGAGGTCCTGGAGACGCTGGGGCGCCGCACCTTCGGTGCTCAGGGCTGGAACGAGCTCGGCCCGTTGGTGCGCGGGGCCTTCCGCAGCGAGCGGCTCGGGGCCCTGCTGACCGGGATGACCCACGGCATCGACCTCCAGTCGCCGCTGCTGGTCAGGACCGGCGAGCGGGACGCCCTGGTGCTGGCCGGAGCCAAGGTCCAGAAGCTGGAGTACGTTCGGGAGTTCGAGAAGGACGCCGAGCTGAACGTCGTGAACGAGTGGGCGGATGCCGGCGGCGTCCGGGAGAACTCCTTCCACGCGGCGGGCGGCCAGTTCCAGGGCGGGCCCGAGTTCAGGGCCCCCAACACCGTCATGGCGGCCTCCGGCGGAGCCGGCCGTACCACCCGGTGGCGCAGCGGCGACCGGGCGGCGGACTCCGTCAGCGGTACCGCCAACGCGAAGTTCGCCGAGAAGATGGTCGTCTACCTGGCCACCGTCGAGCTCGACCTCAAGGTCGTCGAGAACGGCGGGGACGGCTCGACCGCGCCCCAACGGGCCCTGGTCCGGACGCTGTTGGCCGTCCCGCAGTCCCTGACCGCACCGCACCGCACGCCGGAGGGCGAGGGTCTTGCCCCGGCCCGCCTGGTGTTCGACCGCCCGAAGGTCCAGCCCGTCGACGAGACCCCGCAGGTGGAGGAGGCCCCGGTCGTCGAGGAGACGCCGGGCGTCGAGAACATCCCGCTCCTCCCGAAGGCCCCCAAGCCGATCCTCGCGCCGGACCGGACGCCCAGCGTGCAGCCGCCGTCCCGGGTGTCCCGGACCGGCGAACTCGGACCGTCCGACCCCGTGCTGGGACTGCAGGACGCGCGGGCCGTCCTCGACGCCGTGGGCGCCAAGCTGAAGCCGCTGTTCGGCCGTCACTGGGCCTGGGTCGAGGCCGCCCTCGCCCCCCGCCTCGACGAGACGGCGCTGCGCCCCCGGCTGTCGGCCCTCACCACCGGAGGCAGCCTGAGCGTCTCGGTGTCGCATCAAGGGTTCACCGTCGAGGTCCGGGTCGCCCGGGCCAAGGTGACCATGCGGGATTACCAGGAGCTGATCGAGAAGTGCGAGTTCGAGCGCGGCGGTGAGACGGTGTCGTCCATCGGGGCGCTTCGCGACGTGCGCAGCGGAGTCAGCGTGGCGGCGGCGATCGAGGGGAAGTTCCCGTACGTCGCGGTGACGCTCGGCCAGTCGTCCGCCGTGCAGGAGACGGTGGGCGCGACACGGGACGCCGTGACCGGCCGGTCCGAGAAGGAGAAGACGGTCGAGCGCGCGGCCCGGTTCACCGGTGACGTGGCCTTCGACATCGAGATCGTGGCGAAGTCGACGCTGCCGAAGGTGTTGCTCGACCGGTCGGACCGGCGGAATCTCGCCCACGCCTCGGGCGGGACGACCGCCGTCACCGCGGCGGACTTCGTGTTCCCGGTCCGTGAACTGCCCATCGACCCGAAGACCGGCGTCGCCCCGGCCCCCGGCACCTTCCGTTCGGTGCCGGAGCGGATCGTCTCCTCCGGCGTGCTGAGCGGCTCCGACGTGGTGCTGCGGGTCTGGGCCCCGGAACCCAAGGGCGGCGCGGCCGGCCAGGAGGACGGGACGCCGAAGCCCCCCGTCGGCGCCCAGCCGACGGGCGCCGGCCAGGTCGTCCGCACCTCGTTGCTGGACCAGCTCGACGGCCGCGGACGGGAGGTGTACGGCGCGAGCTGGGGGCGGGTCCGGCGGAGGTTGGCGCCTGCCCTGCTGCCGGGAGCGCTGCAGTCCCGGCTGCGGGCGCTGATGGCCGGCCAGGAGCTCTTCGTGAAGGTGCCCGGTGGCACCGTCGTGCTCCGATGGGCCGGCGTACGGGAGATGCGGCACACCGCCGACACGGTCGAGACCGAGTTCGCGACCGGCGGCAGCAGCGGCGTCGCCCACGGCGGCCCCGACGGGACGGCCGGCCAGAACCGGGGCACCGACGAGACCTTCACCGCGCGGGTGGTGGGCACCACCGACCCGCTCGGGGCGGTGCCCGTCGCCGTCGTGGCCGGCGGCACTCTGAGCCACGTCCGGGGCCAGGAACGGACCGCGGAGCACGACGGCGTCGGCCGGACCGGTGTGGCGACCAAGACCAAGGTCGCCGGCAGCGTCTTCGAGGGCGCCGCGATGATCCAGGTCGAGATGCGCCGCAAGGGGTCGGCGCGGCCCGTCCGCGGCACGCTCCCCGAGGAGGCGCGGACCGAGCGCCTTCGCCAGGAGGCGCTCCGTCGCGAGACCGAGAAGCTGCCTGAGGGTGCGCCCCTGCCCAAGCCGTTCGGAGACGAACTCGATCGGCAGGGCCGGCGGATCCAGGAGTCGGCCCGCTCCTGGCGGGACCAGGAGGCGGCGAAGGAGGCCGCGAAGGAGGCCGGAAAGGAGCCCCTGAAGGAGGAGGCTCCCAAGGACGGCAACGCGGAGAACGCCGCCCCGGCCACCCCGCACGGCGCCGGCGGCCCGAGCACGCCCGCCGCGCCGACGACGCGGGGGCGGGGTCGCCGGCAGGCCACCGTCGCCGTCGAGGTGGGTTTCGAGGTCCTGCTGGAGACCTCCGACACACAGTCGGTCACCACCCGGGAGGAGGCCTCCTACCAGGCCCCGCGCCCCGGTCGGGAGACGGTCAAGCCGAAGCGTGGAACCAACGAGATCACCCACCCCGTGCCGCCCAGGGAGGTCTGGGAGGGCCTCCGCTCCGAGGACCTGGTCGTCGACCTGCCCGACGTCGGCTCGCTGCGCAACCTGCTCACCACCCTGGGCCGGAACGAGTTCCGGCTGAACGAGAACTCGGCCGCCATGCGCAAGCTCAGGCGGATGTTCGACCGGGGCCCCCTGATCGACGCCCTCCCGGACCTGACGGCGGGAGGGGAGCGGGTCAAGACCCTCCGGCTGGGCGTCCTCGACACGGTCAGCGTCACGGTCAAGGCCGAACTGGTCGGCCTCGGCCAGGGGCGTGAGGAGAAGAAGTCGGAGATCGCCCAGTCCGCCGAACTGGCGACCCGCTTCACCGAGCGGGCGCTGTCCTCCCGGATGACCCAGCTGATGGGCCAGCTCGGCGTCGAGTTCTCCAAGGTCAAGGGCAAGATCATGGCCGGGATCACCTTCGGCGGCGGCGCGGGCCGCCGCACCGGCGGTGAACGCACCCTCGCCGAAAGGGCCGTGGCCAACTCCAAGTTCCCCGAGCCGCTGGTGCGCTTCCAGGGACACGTGAAGTTCACGATCTCCTTCGGGCACCGCTCCGGCCCCTGGTCGTGGCGGCCGCGGACGGTGACCGGTGACGTCCCGGTCGTGGTGGGCATCCCGAAGAAGTCGATCACGCGGGAGTACACCGGGCCGGACGACACCTACTTCACCAAGGAGAACTGGCGCACGGGCCGACGGCCGTCCGACCCGTACAGCCTCCGGCCGGACACGGAGGAGGAGCCGAAGCCTGCGGAGCCCAAGCCTGCGGAGCCGAAGCCTGCGGAGCCGAAGCCTGCGGAGCCGAAGCCTGCCGCCCCGGCGTCGAACGACATCGCGGGGCAGGTCGCCGAACTGCTCGGTGGCGCCTCCGGACAGCTGAAGCCGCCCGCCCCGAAGCCCACCGGGCAGGACAAGGAAGAGCCCAAGGAACAGGACGCGGAAGAGTCCAAGGAACAGCCCAAGGAACAGCCCAAGGAGCCCGAGCCGGAGATCCACCAGGAGAACCGGGCCGAGGAGCAGTCCGAGGAGCAGTCCGAGCAGAACGACAAGGCCGAGGAGCAGCCCGAGCTGGAGAACCGGGCCGAGGAGCAGCCCAAGCAGCCCGAGGCCCCGGAACCGCCGAAGGACACCGACACCGAGCCGCAGCACCAGCAGGAACAACCCGCCCCGCAGCCGCCCCAGTTCCTGCTGGCGCAGGCCAACCGGGGTGTGCCCGGAAACCGGACAGGCTTGCGGATGGCCTCGGGAGCCTTCGTCGGCGCCGAGGGCCGGCACAACAACGCCCCCTCGGACGTCCTGCAGTTGACCCGCCGGCTGGAGGAGCTGGGCGCCCTGGAGCCGGTGGACGCCGAGGCCGTACGGCAGCAGGCCGAGCCGCTGCTCCGAAAGATCGAGGAGCGCCGGGTCAGGCTGCGCAACGCGCCGCCGCTGAAGAGCCCGGTACCCGAGGCGGCCGTCGAGCCGCTGGTACGGGCGGTGACCGGGCACCTGGGCTCGGCGCTGTCGCCCGAGCAGGCCCGCACACTCGGCCTGGAACTCACCGACAGCATCGGCCCCGGCGCGGTGAACCGTCCGGACGACGTGCTGGCGGCGGGTCGCCGACTGCACGAGCTCGGGCTGCTCGACGACGCCGCGCTCGCCGCCCTCGCCGGAGCCCACGCCTCCGGAGCCGCCGCGGGCCCGCCGCCGCAGGCCTTCCTCGACGGCCTGCTCGCGTTGCGCGCCGACCACCTCGGCGGCCGGTTCGACCTGCCCGTTCCGGACGGCGGCCGCCAAGTCGCGGACGCCATGCGCGACCTGGCCCGGCGTGGGGTCGTCCTGGAATGGCGCGCCTCGGGTGCGCTCGACCTGGAGAAGACGGACTTCGCCACCTGGGCACTGGACGGCCCGGCGGACCAGCCGCCGCCGCTCGCGGCCGGCAGCACGCTCAACTGCTGGGAGTCCGTCCTGCTCACCGCACACTCTCAGGGACTGGTCTCCTGGGAGTGGATCCACGACACGTACGCGAGCGGTCTGGACGGACCGCAGTGGACGAAGAACCTGATCTCCCGCCTGCTCCCGCACACCAGGACCAGCTACGACTCGACCGCCCACGACACCCCGCTGCCCCGCGAGGGCGACATCGTGGTCTACGGTCAGGGCAACCACGTGGCCGTCGCCACCGGCCGGACGGACGAGAACGGCGTACCGGTGCTGCTGAGCTTCGGCGTCAGCCCCACGGACGACGAGGCCGAGGTCAACCGGGTCATCGAGATCGGCGCGACGGACCTCTACACCGGCGGCGCCGATTTCGGCCCCGGCCCTTGGAGCGTGCAACCCGTACCAGTACCCGATACCGCTCCGCCGCGCGTGGAACAGGTGCCTGCGGCTGAGCACGTGGAGCCGGTTGTGCCCACGCTGCCTCCGCCGCCTCCGCCGCGTGTGGAGCACGAGCAGGAGCAGGTGCCTGCTCCGGTGCCTGCGCCTGCGCCTGCGCATGTGGAGCCGGTAGTGCCGCCGCTTCCGCCGCACGTAGAGCAGGAGCCGGTGCCGGTGCCTCTGCCGGTGCCTGCGCCTGAGTCTGAGCACGTGGAGCCGGTTGCGCCCACGCTGCCCACGCCGCCTCCGCCGCCTCCGCTCGCCGGGCCGCCGAGGGCGTCCGACATCCTGGAGCTGAGTCCGCACGACCGCCTCCTGACCCTGGACTCCCTCTCGCCCGAGACCCGTCGCTCCCTCGCGGCGGACACCGACTTCGTCGGGCCTCTGCGGGACGGGCTGTCCTCGGCGGAGTTCGCGACGGTGGCCGCCCGCTTGCTGGTGGATGTCGACCACCGGGTTCACCGGCCGGTATCGGCGCGGCAGAAGGCGCACGCCGAGCTGGAGCTGGTCCTCCAGAACCCGGAGGTCGCCGCCGGCCTGCTGCTGCGGGAGGTACGCGTGGTGGTCGTGCCGCGCGACGTCGCGATGACCGAGGTCGAGGGCTTCCACCACCTGGCCGGCACCACCGTCGGCGAGGGCGGCCGCCGTTGGGAGACCGTCCGTGGCGCGGCCGAGCGCGAGCGCATCGCGGTGACCGAGGAGAACCTGCTCGGCGAGGAGACCAGAATCGGTGAGGACACCGACACCGACACCGGCGAGGTGTCGGGCTTCGCGGACGGCTACTCCTCCACCACCCACGAACTCGCCCACGCCCTGCACGAGTTCAGCCTGACCGACGAGGAGCGCGAACTCGTACGGGACGTGTTCCTGGGCAACCACATGGCCGACACCCTGAGCCAACTGTTCGACACCAGGTCGACCGCGGCCTGGCCCGACGGCTCGGTGTACGACGAGAAGGGCAACCTGGTCGGCAACTACTCGTCCTCGGACGAGCGGGAGTTCTTCGCCCAGCTGGCCAACGTGTACCTCGGGACCAACCGCGGCAACGACCCGGACACCCGTTTGCCCCGCAACAACGGCGCCGGGTGGGTGCGCGAGCACCAGCCCGAGCTGCTGCCGATCCTGGAGCGGCTCTTCGGAGAGGAGCCGGACACCGCCCAGGCCGGCCCGGTCAACCCGGTCCACGCGACCCGCGCGGACAACGGGATGCTGGAGGGTTTCCGCGAGTTCCTGCACGCCGTCGACGGCGAGGGGGACGTCGAGGACCTTGAGCCGCCCGCACCGCCGCAGCCGCCGTCCGCGGCCGACCTGATCCAGCAGATCCTCAACCCCGCCGGAGCCGGCAGCAGTTCGGCTGCTGCGGCCCCGCCGAAGTCGCGGGGGCCGAACAACGGAGCGGGGGGCGGGAACGGCTCCGGCGGCGGAACCCAGGCTGGGCGTGGTCGTGGGGCCAACACCGATGCTGCTGCGGTGCCGCCCGGGGCTGGTCGTGGGCGTGGTCGTGGGACCAACACCGATGCTGCTGCGATGCCGCCCGGGGCCGGTCGTGGGCCTGGAACCGTGGCGACGGGAGGGAACAGGGGGCCTCGCTCGACCTCGCAGTCGGGCAGCCAGATCGCGCGCGTGGTCGAAAGAGACGGGAAGCTCTACATCGTCAAGGGAACGCCCGGCGAAGCCGGCTCCGAGCAGCCTCTCGACCTGCGCGCGCCCAGCCTTGACGCACCCCTGGGACAGGAGACCGACTCGCTGCGCGGAGCCTTCGGCCGCTCCCTGGACCGGATGGCGCGGGTCATGATGGACGTCGACCGGTACGGCAGTGGCGCGAACTTCAAGGTCGTCGGCACGCCGCACCTCGCCCTGACCGTCATTGACGGCGTGGTCCATGTCGCGGGTAACTCCGGAATGGACGCGCGCAAGATGGCGGATGCGACCAACCGTCTGAGGAACCTCGACACGCCGGAGGGCCAGGACAGCAGGAACCACGACCTGGGGAAGCTCCGCGAGATTCGGGACGGGAAGTACCGGGACAAGGACTTCCTGGGCTTCGACGACCACGGTGGAGGATTTGACGCGGTCCGCGAGGCGCTGAAGGACCCGAACAAGATCGTGTGGCACCCCAACGAGAGGGACAAGGGCACGGGATGCCTCCACGGTGAGATGGACCTCCTGAACGACGTCGAGACGCGGATGAGGGCGAAGTTCGAGGCTGCGCAGACGGCGAAGGCGGCGGAAGAGGCAAAGAAGAAGGAGACGGAGGAGGCCGAGAAGGGGAAGACAGCGAGCGAGGGGACGAAGGAAGCCGAGGCGAAGGACGACGCGACGGAGGAGGAGCAGAAGAAGGACAGCGAGGCGAAGGACGGCGAGAAGACGGACGGCGAGGACTCCGACGCCGAGAAGACGGACGGCGAGGACTCTGACAGCGAGGACTCGGACGGCGACGCGCCCAGCCGCGGGAGTGGGCCGACGGCCGAGGAGAAGGGCAAGGGAAGGGCCGACCAGCTGGGGCTCACGCCGTGGCCGATCGGTGGCAGGAAGCGCGACTGCATGGCGTGCCACTGGGGCCATGCCATCTTCAACAAGCACATCGCGAAGGACCTCGGCTTCGTCGTGGTGACGGGTGGTACCCACGGAAAGATCTTCGGCGGCTGGGCGGCACCGAACTGCATCACGCAGCACAAGGAGGCGATGGCCGAGCTGACGGCGAAGATCACCGGGACCGAGGTGCCCATCAAGGGCGGCACGGCGAAGCTCGACTTCGTCGATGGTGTGATCGTCGCCCCCCAGGGCTTCTCGCCCGGGATGGGCAGTCATGACGAGCCGTACATCTCCGACTCCGACCCCGCCGCCGATACCGGTTCCGAATCCGAGGACGCCGGCGAGTCGTCGAGCTCGGCCCCGAAGGACACCAAGGGGAAAGCCTCCGGGCAGTCCACCACGACCCCGCAGACCACGACCCCGCAGACCACCACTCCGCCAACCACCACCACTCCGCAATCCTCCACCGCCCCGCAGTCGAGCACTGCCCCGCAAACGACCACGCCCCCGCAGCCCACCGGCGGATCCGGGTCGACCCCGACCGGCGGGAGCAACCAGGGGTCCGGGCACGGCCGGGGCCGGGGACGAGGGGGCGGCCACCGAGGAGGGCGTGGCCAGAGCAAGGACCGGAAGCCGAACGGCTGACGAGTTCGTCCGCAGCTGAACCTCCGGGCACCTCGCGTCCGTCAAGACGGGTGGACGTGCCGTTCGGCCGCCTCGACCGGGGCCGACCGGCGGCCGTCCCTGCCGAGCATCGTCATCGAGGGCCAGGGGGCCAGGGTGGGCAAGGACCGGAGCGGCCGGGGGAGTCGGACGGAAGGGGCGGAGGGCGGCGGGATCCAGCTACCCGCTGTGGCATGGGTCGTGCCCGAGGAGTTGGAGGCCCGCCCGGCATCGTCCGCGAGCACTGCGTCCGCGAGCGCCGCGTCCGCGAAGGCGGAGCCCGCCAAGGTCGAGCCCGCGAAGGCGGAGCCTGCCGAGGTCGAGCCCGCGGCGGTGCCCGCCGCCGGCGCCGTGCCCGCCGTCGAGGCCGCGAAGCCTGCCACGGGCGCTGCTGCCGCGGCCGCCGAGGCGCCCGCCGGTGTGACCGCCGTCCCGGGCCCGTCCCCGGCCGAGGAGGAGGGCGTCGGGCCGCGCCGGATCTCGCGGCCGATGGTGGCCGCGGCCGTGATCGCGGGACTGGTACTGGTCGGGGTGCCGCTGGGCATCGCGAAGTTCGGCGGGGACGACCCCGGTCCGTCCGGTGCGGACGGTCCGCCGCCGGCCGGGTACACGCAGCAGGACGGCGGTAACGGGTTCGTCCCGGGTGCCGACGCTCCGGGGAACCCGGTGGGCGAGCAGCCCGTGCAGGTCGCTCAGCCGGTCGAGGGCCCGCCGCCCGGTGACGCCGGCGCGGCTGCGGCCGGTGGGGCGGCCGCCGCGGCCGGCGGTGCCGTGCCGGACCAGGGCGGCGGCCAGGCCGTACCGTTCGCGGGTCGGGTCCCGGCGGGCGGCGGTGCGCCGTCGACCAGCGGGAAGCCGGACGCGGGCAAGAACACGGGCGGCGGTGCACCGGCCAACCAGGGCGGTGGCGGCGGTGGCGGCGGCGGTGGTGGTGGTGCCGCAGCGGGAGGCGGAGGCGGAGCCCCGCAGACCCAGCCCCAGACGCAGAACCAGCCCCAGCCGCCGCCCGCCGCCGCCCAGCAGCCGGCGCCGTCCGCGCCCGCCCAGCCCCCGGCCAAGCCCGCGCAGCCAGCCCCGCCGCCGGCGCCGAGCTTCGCCGCGGTGGCGGGCCCGGGGTGCAGCGGCGGGGGCGCGCAGGCGCGCGGCTGGTACGACAAGGGCCAGGAGGGCTGGCGGAACAACTCCGGCGGCTACTCGGGGGACGGCTGCAACGGCGGCTACTACTCGATGCCGATGTCGGGTGACGCCAACAAGGACCACGACAACTCGGTGGTCTGGACGTTCTCCACGGGGTCGGTCACCACCGGCACCTGCAAGCTGGCGGTGTACGTGCCGAACAGCGGGGACGTCAAGGCGGTCGGCGGAACGTCGTCCCTCTACACGGTGCAGAGCGGTTCGGGGTCGGGCTCGTTCAACGTCAACCAGGTCGGCAACCGGGGCCAGTGGGTCACGGTCGGCCCCTTCCAGCTCAACGGCGGCAAGCTCGCCGTGACGCTGCACGACCGCGGCCAGGACTGGCAGGGCAGCGACAAGCAGACCTTCGCCCACCACGCCGCGTCCGCGATCCGGGCCAACTGCACCGGGTGACCCCGCTGCACCGACGTACGGCAGCACCGGCACGACAGCCAAGAACGACGGAGGAGAACGCACCATGACCCGCCATGTGCTGACGGTCAGTGCGGAGCAGCGCGACGGCGGTGGCTACCGCACGATCGGCGCCGCGCTGGAGGCGGCCCGCAGCGGCACGGTGATCAGCGTCCGCCCGGGCCGCTACGAGGAGAACCTGGTGATCACCAAGATGGTGACCATCACCGCCGAGGAGGCCCGGGGCAGCGTCCGGATCTCGCCGCGGCGGGGCGCGGTGGTGCAGGTGGTGGCCGAGGCCGTCCAGCTGACCGGGCTGGTGCTCCAGGGCCAGGACGAGGAGCTGCCCACCGTCGACGTCCCGCGCGGCCAGGCCGCCCTGGAGGACTGCGAGGTGGCGGGCAACTCCTGGACGGCCGTGCTCACCCGGCAGCAGGGCGCCCTGGCGATGCGCGGCTGCCGGGTCGTCAACCCGGCCGGGGCCGGCATCGTGGAGACCTCCACCGGCTCCAGCGTGATCGAGGACTGCGTGGTCGAGCACCTCGGCAGCTCCGCCGTGGTGATCGGCGAGCGGGCCAACCCCGTGATCCGGGGCTGCGTGCTGCGCGACGCCCGGGGCAACGGGGTGTGCGCCAACGGCGAGGGCCGCGGCTCGATCGAGGACTGCGAGATCTCCGCCACCGACAAGCCCGGCATCGCGCTGGAGGAGAACAGCACGACCAGGGTGCTGCGCACCACCGTCCGAGACGCCTCGATCGGCATCTACCTGAGTTCGACCGCCCAGGTGCTGCTGGAGGACTGCACGGTCAGCGCCACCCGGGGCCACGGCCTGGTCCTCACCGGCGGCACCGACCCGGTGGTGCGGCGCTGCCGCACGATGCGCACCAAGGGCCACGGCATCCACGTCACCGGCCGCTCCCGGGGCACCTTCGAGGAGTGCGAGGTGGCCGGCGCGGAGGCGGCCGGGATCGTGGTGGACGAGTCCTCCAGCCCGTCGCTGACCCGGACGGCGGTCGGCGACAGCGGCGAGGCGGCGGTGGAACTGGTCGGCGAGAGCGCCGCCGAGTTCGACCGGCTGGAGGTGCGCGGCGCGGGAGGCGCCGGGGTGAGCGTGCGGGACGGTGCCAACCCGCTGCTGCGCCGACTGGACATCGCCGACGTGCGCGGCCACGGCGTCGAGGTGCTGCGGGAGGGCCGCGGGCGGCTGGAGTCCTGCGTGCTGGGTGCGACCGGCCGGGCCGCGCTGCTGGTGGCCGACGGCGGCAACACCCAGGTCGGTGGCACCACGGTCCGCGGTACCGCCGCGACCGGCGCGCCGGGGACGGCCAAGACCGCAGGGACCCCGGGGATCGAGGTCGGTCCGGGCGGCGTCGCCTCGCTCCGCGACTGCGACGTGGCCGAGTGCACCGGCGACGGGATCGTGGTCGAGGACGGCGGCGAGCTGACCATGGCCCGTTCCCGGGTGCACGGCAACCGCCGGCACGGCGTGCTGCTGGCCGCCGGCAGCCGGGCCGCCCTGACCGGCTGCGAGCTGGTGGGCAACACCCGGGACGGGCTGCGCGCCGAGTCCGAGGAGCCGATCCGGATCACCGGCTGCACCGTCACCGGCAACCGCGGCTCGGGCCTGTGCCAGACCAGGCCCAGCGAGCGGCTCTCGGTGGAGAACCTGACCAGCCGGGACAACGGGCGGGCCGACAGCCACGGCACCGCGACCGCCGGCGCCGACGACCACCCGGCCGCCGCCCGCCCGGCCGGCGCGCCCGAGGCCGACGGCGCCGAGGCCGAGGCCGAGCGCCCGGCCGACGACCTGCCGCCGCCCGAGCCCGAGGGTCCGCAGGCGGCCCTCCAGGCGCTGGTCGGCCTGGAGGGGGTCAAGGAGCAGGTCGCCACCCTGGTCAACCTCAACAAGCTGGCCCGGCGCCGCGAACAGGCCGGGATGCCGGCCCTGCCGATGGGCCGGCACCTGATCTTCGCGGGCCCGCCCGGCACCGGCAAGACCACCGTCGCCCGCCTCTACGGGGCGATCCTCGCCGAACTCGGCGTGCTGCGCAGCGGCCACCTCACCGAGGTCGCCCGGGCCGACCTGGTGGCGTCCATCGTCGGCGGCACGGCGATCAAGACCACCGAGGTGTTCCAGTCGGCGCTCGGCGGCGTGCTGTTCATCGACGAGGCGTACACGCTGTCCGCCGGATCCGGCGGCACCGGGCCGGACTTCGGCCGCGAGGCCATCGACACCCTGGTCAAGCTGATGGAGGACCACCGCGACGACGTGGTGGTGATCGTCGCCGGGTACTCGGACGAGATGCGTTCCTTCCTCGGCTCCAACCCCGGCCTCGCCTCCCGGTTCAGCCGCACCGTGGACTTCCGCAACTACTCGGCGGAGGAACTGGTCACCATCGTCGAGCGGGCCGCGGTCGGGCACGGCTACGAACTCGCCGACGCCACCCGGGAGGTGCTCGGCACGCACTTCACGCGGATGCCCAAGGGCGCCGACTTCGGCAACGGCCGCGCCGCCCGCAAGGTGTTCGAGGAGATGGTGGACCGTCAGGCCTCCCGGCTGGCCGAGCTGGCCGACATCACCGACGCCGACCTCGCCCGACTGCTGCCCGAGGACCTCGGCGAGGAGCACTCCGACGCGGCCCGCGCGGCCGCGGCCGGCGGACCGGGCGCCGAAGGCGGCAGCGACCTGCTCGACCAACTGCGCGCCATGGTCGGCCTCACCGCCGCCAAGGAGCAGGTCGAGAACCTGGTCAACCTGATCACCCAGGCCCGCCGCCGGGAGGAGGCCGGCCTGCCCACCGCCCGGATCAGCCACCACCTGGTCTTCGCCGGCCCGCCCGGCACCGGCAAGACCACCATCGCCCGGCTCTACGGGGCGCTGCTCGCCGAACTCGGCGTGCTGCCGCGCGGCCAGCTGGTCGAGACCGCCCGGGCCGACCTGGTCGGCCGCTACATCGGGCACACCGCCCAGCTCACCCGGGACGCCTTCGAACGCGCCCGGGGCGGCGTGCTGTTCATCGACGAGGCCTACACCCTCACCCCGCGCGGCGGCGCCGCGAGCGGCGACTTCGGCCAGGAGGCGGTGGACACCCTGATGAAGCTCATGGAGGACCACCGCGACGAGGTCGTGGTGATCGTGGCCGGCTACCAGGAGGAGATGCAGGGCTTCCTGAGCTCCAACCCCGGTCTGGCCTCCCGGTTCCCCCAGCAGATCGCCTTCGACCACTACAGCGCGGACGAACTCGTCACCATCGTGCGCCGCCAGGCGGAGGAGGCCGGCTACGTCTGCGCACCGGAGACCCTGGCCCTCCTCGGCGAGCTGTGCGCGGCCGTCCCCCGGGACCGCAACTTCGGCAACGGCCGCTTCGCCCGGCAGACGCTGGAGGCGATGGTCACCCGCCAGGCGGGGCGGCTCGCCCGGCTCGACGTCGGCGACCTGTCCGAACTCAGCCTGCTGCTGCCCCAGGACATCCCCGGGCTGCCGCAGGGGAGCGCGGTGTGACCGGCGCACCGGGCCGCCCGGCCCGGGCCGCCGCGGCCGCGCTCTGCTGCGGCGCCCTGCTGGTCCCGGCCGCCCCCGCCTGGGCCGCCCCGAGGCCCGCCGCGAGCTCCGCCCCGACGCCGGCCGCCACCTCAGGCGCGGCCGATCCGGCCGCGCTGCCCGTCATCGGCCAGAACCGGGGTGCCGGACGGCCGGACGGCTGCGTCAAACCCTCCGACAAGGGCACCGACCGGACCCCGTGGGCGCAGACCTACCTGCGGCCCGAGGCCGCCTGGCAGCTCAGCCGCGGCGCCGGCGTGACCGTCGCCGTGGTCGGCTCCGGGGTCGACCCGGCGTCCGGGGTCCTGGAGGGCCGCCTCACGCCGGGGCCGCGTGAGTACGGCCAAGGCGACTCCACCCGCGACTGCGTCGGCCACGGCACCTTCCTCGCCGGGCTGATCGCCGCCCGGCGCCAGGACGGGATCGGCTTCGCCGGTCTCGCCCCCGAGGCGCGGATCCTCGGCGTGGCCGTCACCGACGACGTGGGGAACACCACCCCGGCCCTGCTGGCCAAGGGCATCCGGGACGCGGCCGACGGCGGCGCCCGGATCATCGCCGTCGGCCTGGCGCTGTCGACGGGCGAGGCCGAACTCGGCGACGCCGTCCGCTACGCCGGCGGCAAGGGCGCCCTGGTGATCGCTCCGGCCGCCCCCGACGGCGGCGGCTCCCAGTCCTCCCCGAACTCGCCCCCCGTAGCGGCCTACCCGGCCGCCCTCCCGGACGTCCTGGCGGTCTCCGACCTGGCGCCCAACGGCGCCCCGCCCAGCGGTGCGGTGGACGCGGTCCGGGTCGACCTGGTCGCCCCGGGCGACGCGGTGCTGAGCGTCGGCCCCGGCGGCAAGGGCTACTTCACCGCCGCCGGGCCCAGCTTCGCCACCGCCCTGGCGGCCGGCACCGCCGCCCTCGCCCTCGGCTACCGGCCCGACCTCACCCCGGCCCGGCTCGCCGAGCGGCTCCGGGCCACCGCCTACCACCCCGGCACCGCCCTGCCCGACCCGCACCTCGGGTACGGGACCGTCGACCCCCTGGCCGCCCTCAGCGCCCCCCTCCAGGACGGGCCCCCGGCCACCCTCGGGCCCGCCCTGGCGGTGTCCCTGGTCCAGCCCCCGCCCCCCGACCCCGCCGCCCGGCAGGCCACCCTGATCGCCGGCGGGATCATCGCCGGCGTCACCCTGGTCGTCGGCACCGCCGTGGTCTGCGCGACGGGCCGCCGCCGGGCCTGGCGCCCTGGCCGCTGGTCGGTCTGACGGGCCGCCGGGAGCCCTCCGCGCCCTGGGCCGGCGGTGCGGTGCGGGGCCGCCCGTGCCACCGACACGGGCGGGGCGTTCAGGCCCTGTCCGGCCGGTGGCGGACGCTGCCCGCCACCGGGCGGCGGTGCCGCCCGCGCCGTGCAGGCGCCGGGCTGCTCGATCCGGGCTTGGGCGTGTCTGACAATTCGCGGCGGATCAGCGTGCGGTGTTGGGCGCCCGGCTGGGCGTGCCGGCGAAGCGTCCTCGTACTGGGCCGTACTTGGACGTTTCGCCGGTGCGTCCAGGCGGGATGCCTGGCGCCGCGCGCCCGGCGGGAATTGTCAGACACGCCCTAGTGGAGGGCGGCGGCGGCGTGGGGGCCGGCGGCGGGCGGGGCGAAGTGCATGCCCTCGGCGACCAGCGCGGTGAGGTCGAGGTAGGCGCGGCGGGTCTTGGGGCGCAGCTTGGCCGGGTCGAACTCCCCGCCCAGAGCCAGGTGTTCGTCGAAGGGGAGGACCACGACGCCGCGGCAGCGGTTCTCGAAGTGGGCGACGAGTTCCTCCACCCGGATCGTCCGGCCGCTGCTGCGGACGCTGGAGATCAGGGTCACGCTGCGCTGCGCCAGCGAGCCGTAGCCGTTGGTGTACAGCCACTCCAGGGTGGCGTCGGCGCTGCTCGCGCCGTCGATGCTGGTGGTGGCGGTGATGACCAGCTGGTCGGCGAGGTCGAGGACGGCGCGCATGGAGCTGTGCAGCAGGCCGGTGCCGCAGTCGGCGAGGATGATCGGGTACTGCCGGGCGAGCAGGTCGACGAGCCGTCGGTAGTGCTCGCCGCTGAAGCTGTTGGCGATCGCCGGGTCCGAGTCGTTGGCCAGGACCTCCAGCCCGCTGGGGGTGAGCGAGGTGAAGCGGCGGACGTCCATGTAGCCGGTGATGGTGGCCTCGGCGGCGAGCATGTCGTGGACGGTGGCCCCGGTCTCCCGGTGGACCCGCTTGCTGAGGGTGCCGGTGTCCGGGTTGGCGTCGACGGCGACCACCTTGTCGGCGCGGATCTCGGCGAGGACGGAGCCGAGCGCCAGGGTCGTCGAGGTCTTGCCGACACCGCCCTTGAGGCCGATCACCGCGATCCGGAAGGAGCGGTGCAGCGGGGTGCGGATGGCCGCCGTCAGCCGTTCCCGTTCCCGTTCCCGCTCTCCCCGGCCGAGGCCCAGGCCGGCGGGCAGGCCCAGGGTACGGCGGCCCCGCCGTGCGGCGGGGGCCTGCGGCGGCGCGGAGTGCGGGGCTTGTGGGGCCGGCATGGCCGGTAGGGCCGGTAGGGCCGGAAGCGCGGCCTGGGGGAGCTGCGGCAGCAGGGCGAACGGCTCCGGGGGCAGCGCGGCCGGGGCCGGCCGCGCCTGCGGGGGCACCAGGACCGTCCCGAGCACATCCAGTGGCTGCTGCCAGTCCGGCCCGGCGAGGTGTCCGGCGGGCGGCGCGGCACTCGGCCCGGCAGCGGGGACGGCGCTCGGCGCGGCGCTCGGGACGGCGCTCGGGATGGTCGCCGTTGCGACGGCCAGGGCGGCGGCCGCCGGGAGGACGGGGCCGTAGTCGGGGGCGAGGTCCCAGTCCGGGCCCTGCGTCAGACGGTGCACCCGCCCGGTGTGCGTGTGGTCGGCCGCCATGTGTTCGCCTCCTGCTCGCCGTGTCGGCCCTGTCTGGTGCACCGGATTCCGGCGCCCCCCGCGCCGGCCGGGTACGGGGCCGTCCGATCGGTTCAACGGCCCGGGCCGGGAGCACCGTTCAACGGGAGCGCGGGACGCTGCGGCCCACTCGCGTCCCACCCCCCTCGGGAATGGGCTCCCGGCCGTGCGCGGCCCAGCACGGCCCGGTGGAGCCGGGCGATGTCTACGGACGACGGCCCGGTTCCGGTTCACCCGGCGCCGTCGCCGGGGCAGGGTGAACCGCCCCCGGCGGACGGCCCGTTGAGCGGGTCGGGGCGCGCACTGTGCCTCCCCCGCGCTTGGAGGACCTGATGGGCACCACCCCCCACCGCATCGGCCGCCCGGCCTGCACCCCCGAGCACCGGCCGGTCGGCTAGGTCCTCTCGTTCGGGCCTCGTCGCCGGCCGAACCGGTGTGCGGGCGGCAGCTGAGCGGCAGCTGCCCGGCCGTACCGGAAAACCCTCTGCTGGACCGGCTGTCAGTAGATACCGTCTTCGGATGGCACTCGATGCGGAACGAGTGCCATGCAGGAGCAGCCGGCGTGACTCCCGTGGGACGGGATGGGGGAGGGACAACGATGGATCCGGACGGGCCGGACGTGCGCGAGGTCGTCGCGGCGCTGGTACGGCAGGAGGAGCCGAGCAGGCCCGGGCCGCCCGCGCTGGTGGTGCCCGAGGGCACGGCGGAGGAGGTGACCGCCGCCGCCCGGCGGCTCGCCCTGCGGGCGCTGCCGACCGAGCGGTGGAGGCCGGAGCCCGCACCGGGGCTGCGGGAGCTGGCGGCGGCGCTGGTGGTCGACGAGCACCCCTCGGCACCGGCCTGGTCGGCGGTGGAGCGGGAGCAGCTGGCGACCTGGGTCGCAGTGTTGATCGAGCATCGGGGGGAGGACGGGGTCCAGGAGTTGGTGCGCGTGCTCAACGAGGCCTGAGGGGCGGCCTGGTGGCCACGGGATGGGCGCTGGATGGCCGCGAGATGTCCGGGATGTGGCCGTACGGAGTCCTGGCCTGCGGCCCGGCCGTGCGGGGCCCGGGCGTTGGCGGATCGTTGGTGCGGCCTTGGCGGCTGCGGGCAGTCTGCTGCTTGTAGCCGCCGGGGAAGTCCGGTCGGTGTGTCGCCCTGCCCTTGCCCGATCTGAGAGGCCGCGCGTGTCGAAGCAGCCCGTCGCCCAGCCCACGTCCGTCGCCCAGCCGCCCGTCGGCCCGCCGGCCGGCACGGACCCGTCGGCCACCACGGGATCCGCCCCCGCGCCCGGCACGCCGAAGGCGGCCCGCCCGACCCTCGACCCGGACACGCTCGCCGAGATCCACCGGCTGCACGGCGGCTACCTGCTGCGCGCGCTGCTGCGTGCCACCGGCGGCGACCGGGGCAAGGCCGAGGACATCCTCCAGGAGACCCTGCTGCGCGCCTGGCAGCACCCCGAGGCGCTGGCGGCCGGTGCCGAGCAGAGCCGTCCCTGGCTGTTCACGGTGGCCCGGCGGATCGCGATCGACCACTACCGGATGGCCGCCGCCCGCGCCAAGGAGGTGATCGGCGAGCCGCTGGAGGACCGTCCGCTCGCCGAGGACCCGTACGAGCAGGTGGTCGTCGCCCGGGACATCGCGCTGGCCCTGCGCCGGGTGCAGAAGCACCACCGCGAGGTGCTGGTCGAACTGCACCTGCGGGACCGCTCGGTGGTGGAGGCGGCGGCCCGGCTCGGGGTGCCGCCGGGGACGGTCAAGTCCCGCAACTTCTACGCGATCCGGGCGCTGCGCCCGGTCCTCGCGGCGGAGCACGGCTACGGCCCGGCCGACGGCCGCGGCCAGGCGGCCGCGCTCGACCGCTCGGGTGCCGCCGTCTCGCGCTGACCGCTGACCGGCTCCCCAGGGCGGCCACCCGGCGACCGGGTGGCCGCCACGGGGAGCCGGTCAGTGCCGGCGTGGCGAGCGCGAGTTCAGCGACTCCTCCAGGCTGGTGGTGAACTCGCTCTGCACCCCGGCCAGTTGATCATGGATGCGGAAGCGGTCGAGCGCCGAGCGCAGCCGGTCCAGGGCCTCCGGTTCACGGCCCCGGCTCAGCAGGTAGGCGGCGTGCGACTGTTCGGCGATGGCCTGGAGGTAGAGCAGGCCCGCCTCCTCGCAGCCGGCCAGCAGCCGGTGCCAGGCCAGGTCGACGGTCTCGCTGCGCCCGTGCGGGGGCAGGGTGTGCGCCTCGGTCAGCATCGACCAGAGATGGATCGAGGTGACCGGGCGGGCGGGCAGCAGCTCCCTGGCCTCCCGGGCCTGCCGCAGCGCGCCCTGCCGGTCCCCGGCCAGCAGGCTCACCCAGCTGTGGTGGACCAGGGCGACGGCCAGCGGCCGGGGGTCGCCGGATTCCACGGCCAGCGCGGCCGAGCCGGATGCCAGCCGGGCGGCCTCGGTCGCGCTGCCCAGGATCGCGGTGATCAGCGACTGGGTGGCGAGCGCGCGGGCGTACGCGGCGCGGCCCGCGGGCCCGGTCGCGGCCTCGCCGGCGGCCACCGCCCGGCGCGCCGCCTCGGCCGCCTCCTGACGGCGCTCCAGCCCGAGCAGCGCGTTCGCCCGGGAGCCGTGCAACTGGGCGGCGGCCAGCTCGTCGCCGCACCGCTCGGCGGCCCGGACGCCCGCGCGCAGACAGCCCAGCCAGTCGGTGAACCGGCTGGAGCCGTAGTACAGCGGGCCGGCGGCCTGGGCCAGCCGCCAGACCCGGTCCGGGTCGTCGGCGGTGCCGGTGATCAGCGCGCGGATCGCGGGCTCCTCGGCCTGGAACCAGTCCAGTGCGGCGCGGATGCCGTCGGCCGGCGGCAGGGCCCGCGGCGGGTGGACGAGCGTGTCGAAACCGTCCTGGCCCGGCTCGATGAACTCGCCGCCCTGCCGTAGCGCCGCCTGGTAGTAGTCCAGCAGCCGCTCCCGGGCGAGGCGTCGGCGAGGCTCGGGCTGCTCGGCGAGCAGCCCGGCGCTGAACAGCCGGACCAGCTCGGCGCGGCCGTAGCGCCCGGGCGCCGCACCGGTGAGCAGGTGGTGGGCGGCGAGTTCGCCGAGCGACCGGCGGGCGGTGGCCGGGTCGGTGCCGAGCACGGCGGCACTGGTCAGGGTGTCCACCTCCCGGCCCGGGTGGGCGGCCAGGAGGGTGAGCAGCTCGGCGGCACCGGGGGAGAGGCGGCGGTACGTCAGGAGGAGTTCGGTGGTGACGCCGGTCGCGCCGTCGGCGTCCAGGACGGGCAGCCTGGTCTGCTCGTCGGCGAGTTCGGCGACCAGTTCGGCGATCGTCCAGTCCGGGCGGGTGGCCAGCCGGGCCGCGGCGATCCGCAGCGCCAGCGGCAGGTGGTCGCAGAGCCCGGCCAGTTCGGCGGCGGCGGCCGGTTCGGCCCGCAGCCGGTCGGGGCTGAGCGCGCGCTCCAGCAATCGCAGCGAGTCGTCCTGGGGCAGCGGGGGCAGCCGCAGCAGGGCCGCACCGTCGGCGGCCACCAGCCCCTCCAGCGAGCCGCGGCTGGTCACCACGGCGGCGCAGCCGGGCCCCTGCGGCAGCAGGTCGGCGACCTGGTCGGCATCGGCGGCGTCGTCCAGGACCACCAGCAGGCGTCGCCCCCTGGTCCGGTCGCGGTACAGCGCGGCCCGGCCGTCCCGGTCCTCGGGGACGGCGCCCTCGGAGACCCCGAGGGCCCGCAGGAAGCCGCCGAGGGCGGCCTCCGGGTCGGCCGGGCCGGCCGGGTCGAGGCCCCGCAGGTCGGCGAACAGCTGCCCGTCCGGGAAGTGCGGGGCGCGGCGGTGCGCCCAGGCGGTGACCAGCGCGCTCTTGCCGGCCCCGGCCGGTCCGACCACCAGGGCCAGGCCGTCACCGGCGCGCTCCGGGCCGCACTCGCCGTCCAGCCAGCGGCCCTCGCCGTCCCGGCCGACGAAGTCGACCGGTCGGCGCGGGAGTTGACGGGGCACCCGGGGCGCGGCCGGAGGGGCCGCGGAGCGGGCCGGGGCCGGCTGCTCGGCCCGGCCCCCGGACAGCACCTCGGCGAGCGCCGCCTGAAGCGCCGGGCCAGGCCGGATCCCCAGCTCGCGGTCCAGCCGCACCCGGGCCTGGTGGTAGGCGGACAGCGCGTCCGCCGGCCGACCGGCCTGGTGCAGGCAGCGCACCAGCAGCGCCACCAGCTCCTCGCGCAGCCCGTCCGTCCGCACGTGCTGCTCCAGGGCCGGCACCGCCGCCACCCCGCTGCCCTGGCGCAGCCGCAGCCCGGCCCAGCTGAGCACGGCGGCGGTGCGGGCCTGCTCCAGCTGGTCGACCACGGCCGCGCGCACGGCGGTGTCGGGCAGGTCGGCCAGGGCCTCGCCGCGCCACAGCCGCAACGCCTGCTCCAGCAGCGCGATCGCCTGCGCGTCCGCCGTGGCGCAGCCGAGTCCGGCCTGTTCGGCGGCCTGGTCGGTCAGCGCCTCGAAGCGCAGCGCGTCCACCTCCTCGGCCGGACCGGCCAGCAGGTAGCCGGACGAGCGGGTGTGCAGCACGAACGGGGTGTCGGCGATCGCCTTGCGCAGCGCCGCCACGTGCCCCTGCAAGGCGGCCCGGGCGCTGGCCGGCGGCCGCTCGCCCCACAGCAGCTCGCAGAAGCCGTCCACCCCGACCACCCGGCCCAGCCGCAACGCGAGCAGCGCCAGGATCGCCCTGCGCTGCGCCCCCGGCAGCGAGGCGAAGCCGTCCGCCCCGGCCCGCAGCTCCACCGGGCCGAGGAGCCGAATCCGCACCAGTACCCCCACTTCACCCCACGACGGGCAGGGCGTCCCCCCGCCCCATTGATGTCCCGGGCGTGCCCCGGGGTGGAGCAGTGTAGTGCCCTGAAGTGTCCTGTTCGCGCCAGATCGCCCGCTCCCCGGGCGCCACCGGGTGGCGGCGCCCGGCGCAACGGACGCCGAGCCCGGGCCCTGCGGAACCCGCGGGGCCCGCGTTCGACCCGACAAGATCCACAAATCCCGAGCAGACCCCATCCGGCCGCGTGCACGTGACCGGACCAGGCCTATCCTCTGACGACGCCGGGAAGACGCCGGAGGTTGTCGTCGGCGGCGGATCCGATCGGCGACAGGGGAGGAGAGGGCCGCATGCACATCGACCTGCTCGGGCCGGTCGCCGTACGACGGGACGACGGGACGACGGTCACACCCTCGGCCCCCAAACGCCGCGCCCTGCTGAGCACCCTCGCCATCCGGCTCAACCAGACCGTCGGCACCGACGAACTGATCGAGCTGGTCTGGGACGGCGACGCGCCCCCCACCGCCCGCGCCGCGCTCCAGGGGCACGTCGCGGCCCTGCGCCAACTGCTCGACTGCCCCGGGCTCACCCTGGGCACCCGCGGCGCCGGCTACCTGCTGGCCGGCGACCCCGACCGGGTGGACCTGCTGCACTTCCGCGGGCTCTGCGACCGGGCGGGCGTGCTGCGGCCCGCCCCGGCCGCGCCCGCCGCGAGCACCGAGCCCGAGCCGCATGATCCGGCCGTGCCCCTGCTGCGCGCCGCCCTGGACCTGTTCCGCGGCCCGGCCCTCGTCGACTGCGGGTCCGTCCTGCTGCGCGAGCGCACCCTGCCGCACGTCACCGACCTGCGGCTGCGCGCCCTGGACCGGCTCGCCGAGGGCCTGCTCGGGGCCGGCCGCGGCGGCGAGCTGGCCGCCGAGCTGGCCGAGGCGGCGGCCGCCCACCCGACCCGGCAGACGCTGGCCGCCCGGCTGGTCCGCTGCCTCGACCAGGCCGGCCGCCGGGACGAGGCGGCGGCCTGGTACGACCGGGCGGTGGCCCGGCTCTCCGGCCCGCCCGGCCCGGAGCTGCGCCACGCCGGTGAGCGGTCGGCGGACGGCCCCGAGCGGGACGGGCCGCCCAGACCCGCCCGGCTTCCGAGGCGCGGTGCGCCGGACCGCAGGTTCACCGGCCGGTCGGCCGAGTTCGCCCGGCTCGACGAGGCCCTGGCCGCCGCCGTCCGCTCCGGCCACCCGATCCTGGTCACCGGACCGGCCGGGGTCGGCAAGACCAGCCTGGTCCAGCACTGGTTGCAGCGGTCCGCCGAGCACTTCCCCGACGGAGTCCTGCACGCCGAGCTGGGCGGCTTCGATCCGGCCGGGCCCCGCGAATCCGCCGACGTGCTGGCCGGGTTCCTGCTCGCCCTCGGCGAGCCGGCGGGAGCCCTGCCCGCCTCGCCCGAGGAGCGGGAGCAGCGCTACCGGGAACTGCTGGCCGGCCGCCGGCTGCTGATCGTGCTGGACGACGCGCGCTCGTACGAGCAGCTCGCCCCGCTGCTGCCCGACCCGCCCCCGCCGGGGGACGGGCCGGCCTGGGACGGGGACCCCGGGGACGGGGACGGGGACACCGGCACCCCCGGCACCCCCGTCGTCGTCGTCACCAGCCGCAGCCGGCTGCGCGACCTGCTGGTCCGCGACGGCGGCATCCCGCTCCCGCTGGGCGTGCTCGGCGCCGAGGACGCGGCCGAACTGCTCGCCCGGACCCTCGGCCCGGCCCGGGTCGCCGCCGAACCGCAGGCGGCCGCCGACCTCGCCGCGGCCTGCGACCACCTGCCGCTCGCCCTGCGGCTGGCCGCCGCCCGGCTGGCCGCCCGCCCCGGCTGGACCCTGGGCGACCTGGCCGCGGAACTCGCCGACGAGCAGACCGGCCTCGCCACCCTGGCCGGCACCGACCGCGGCCCGATCGGCGTCACCACCGCCCTGGACCACACCTACCGCACCCTGCCGCCCGCCCCCGCCCGGCTGTTCACCCTGCTCGGCCTGCACCCCGGCGCGGTGATCGACACCGCCACCGCCGCCGCGCTCGCCGACCTGCCGCCCGCCACCACCCGCACCCTGCTGACCCGCCTCGACGCCGTCCACCTGCTGGAGGAGACCACGCCCGGCCGCTACGCCCGGCGCGAGCTGGTCCGGCGCTACGCGGCCGGGCAGGCCGCCGAACTCACCTGCGACGACCGGTTCGTCGCCCTCGACCGGCTGATCGCCCACTACCTCGCGGTCACCGCGGCCTGGACCACCGGAGGCTGGACCACCGCGGCCTGGACGCCCGAGGGCGGCGGCGCGGCCCCGGCGGACGCGGCCGCCTGGTTCCGCCGCGAGGAGAGCGCCCTGCGCGCGGTGGTGGTCTGCGCCGAGCAGTTCGGCCGGACCGCCGAATCCTGGCAGCTCGCCCACCGGATAGGCCTGCTGTACGAGACCACCGGCCACGACCGGACGCACTGGCGCGCCGTCACCGAGGCCGGCCTGCGCGCCGCCCACGGCTGCGCGGACCAGGCGGCCGTCGCCCGGCTGGCCACCGACCTCGCCGTCCTGCACGTGGACCGCGCCGCCCACCGCACCGCCGTCCAGCAGCTGGAACGGGCCGTGGCCGCCGCCGACCGGGCCGGCGACCAACTGCTGCGCCACCACTGCCGGGCCCGGGTGGCCGGTGCACTGCTGCGGGCCGGCCGTTACGACCAGGCCCTGCCGCTGATGACCGACCTGGTGAGCGCCGCCCGCACCCCGGCCGTCGGCGATCTGCTCGTGCGCGCGCTCACCGACCTCGCCGACGCGCTGGTCCTGGCCGGCGCCCCCGGCCCGGCCCTGGTCCACGCCGACGAGGCCGTCCGGGTCGCCACCACCCGTTCCGGCGTCGAGGCCGTCCTCGCCACCCAGAGCCGGGCCCGCGCCCTGCAGGCGCTCGGCCGCCGCGACGCCGCCCTGTCCACGGCCCGACTCGCCGTCGCCCTGGGCCGCACGGTCGGCGACACCGGGCTGGAGTCCCGTACCCACGGCCTGCTGGCGGACCTGCTGTGCGAACTGGGCCGTACCACCGAGGGGGCCGTCGCCAGACGGCAGGCCCGGGCCCTGGCGGCGGGGGAGCGCTGACGGTGCGCCGCCCCGCCGCCGCAGCAGCCCCGTCCCGCCCGTCCTGCTCGCCCTGTTCGTCCCGTCCGATCGGCGCAACCACAGGCGGAACTATGGGCAGAATCAGCACGCGCGGCCGTCCCACCAGTGGGTGGGACGCCGCGGCCCGCACCGGGGTGCCCGGCGCCTGAGCTGGGCGCTCGATGCTGGGAAAGAGCTGGGTACGAGGCATACTTCTGCCCGGGAATACTTCTGCCTGGGACGGTCGATCAGGCACAACGCCTGGCAGAAGTAACGGCGCTAGCAGGGGCGGGACATGACGGCTGTGAGCGGCACGGGAACGGGCACGGACTCCGAGGGGGCCGGCGACTTCGGCCGACTGCTGGCCGGGCACCGGGTGGCGGCGGGCCTGACCCAGGAGGAGCTCGCCGCGGCGGCCGGCGTCAGCCTGCGCGCCGTCGGGGACATGGAGCGCGGCCGCACCCGCGGGCCGCAGCGGCGTACCGTCCGGGCCCTGGCCGAGACGCTGGGCCTGGACGCCCCGCAAACCGCCGCGCTGGACCGGGCCGCCCAGTGCGGCCGCCCCCGGGGGACCAGGCCGGTGTCGGCCGCCGCCCCCACCCGTGGACCGGCCGCCCCCGCCCCCGCTCACGTCCCTGCCCCCGCCGGACCGGCCGAGACCGGGGACGCCGCGCCCGCCGCCCCGCTCGCCCCCGGCGCCCTCGCGCTTCCCCGCGACATCGCCGACTTCACCGCCCGCGAGGGCGCCCTCGCCCTGCTGGCCGAGCTGGCCGAGGACGATCGGCCCGCCCACCCCCGGGTGGTGCTGATCAGCGGTCAGCCCGGTCTGGGCAAGACCGCCTTCGCCCTGCACGCCGCCCACACCCTGGCCCCCTTCTTCCCCGACGGGCAGCTCTCGCTCGACCTCGGCGGCATGGCCGCCACCCCGCTCTCCGCCCGCGACGCGCTCGGCCAGGTGCTGCGCGCCCTGGGCGTCGCCGACAACGCCGTGCCCGCCGGGACGGAGGAGCGGGCCGGCCTCTACCGGGCCCTGGTGCGCGAGCGCCGACTCGTCCTGGTCCTGGACAACGTCGCCGACGAGAGCCAGGTGCGCCCGCTGCTGCCCGGCTCCGGGCCCGCCGTGACCCTGGTGACCAGCCGCAACGCCCTGCCCGGACTGGAGTCGGTGCTCCGCCTGCGGCTGGACGCCCTGGCCCCGGGCGAGGCCGCCGACCTGCTGGCCCGGATCGCGGGCCGCGAGCGGATCGACGCGGCGCCCGACGCCACCGCCGAACTGGCCCGGCTCTGCGGCTACCTGCCGCTCGCGCTGCGCATCGCCGGGCAGCGGCTGGTGGCCCGCCCGCAGCAGCCGGTCAGCCATCTGGTGCGCCAACTGGCCGCCGAGGAACACCGGTTGGACCTGCTGGAGACCGGGGACCTGGCCGTCCGCCCGGCCTTCGCGCTGTCCTACCGGCGGCTGCCGGCCGAATCCCAGCTGGTGCTGCGCCGCTCCGCACTGACCGCCGGGCACGACTTCACCGCCGCCGTCGCCGCCGCCTACGCGGGCCTGCCGCCCGGCCGGACCGAACTCGTCCTGGAGCAGCTGATCGACGCCGGGCTGGTGCAACTCGCCACCCCGGAGCGCTACCGGCTGCACGACCTGGTCCGGCTCTACGCGGGCGAGCGGCTCGACGCCGACGAGGGCCCCGAGGCGGTGGCGCAGGCCCGGGCCAGGGCCGGTGACTGGCTGCTGAACCGGGCCGCCGAGTACGGCCTGCGGTTCGACCCGGACCACGCGGCGGCGGACCCCGACGCCGCCCCCGACCCCGACGCCGACGCGGACCGGACCGGCCCCCCGGTGCCGCTCACCGAGGCGGCGCGCTGGCTGGAGGAGGAGCACCCGGAGTGGCTGGCCGCCCTCCACCAGGCCTTCGCCGCCGGCCGGCACCGGGAGGTGATCGACACCGCCGAAGCCATGCACTGGTTCTCCGACCGGCTGCTGAGCTGGGACATCTGGGCCGAGGTCTTCCAGCTGTCGGTCGACGCGGCCCGCGCCTGCGGCGACCAACTGGCCGAGGCCGTCCACGTCAACTACCTGGCGTGGACGTACGTCACCTGCCTGCACCGCTACCAGCGCGGCATCGACCTGGCCAACGAGGGGCTGGAACTGGCCCGCCGGATCGGCGCCCGGGAGCAGGAGGGCTGGGCGCTGACCTACCTCGCGGCGGGCCTTCGGCACCTGCACCGGCACCGGGAGGCCATCGACGCCTACCACCGGGCCGCGGACGCCTTCGCCGCCGTCAACAGCCGCGCCGGCTGGATCGGCCGGCTGGTCACGCTGCGCGGCGCGGCCAACTGCCTGCGCGACTCGGGCCGGGCCGAGGAGGCGGTGGAGTCCCGCCGGCGCGCGCTGGCCGGCGCGCTGGAGCTGGTGGAGCGCTGGTCCTCGCCGCTGATGCACCTGGCGGCGGCCATGACGGCCCACGAACTCGGCCTGGACCGCGCCGCGCTGGGGCGCTGGCCGGCCGCCGAGAAGGCCTACCGGCAGGCCCTGACCCACTATGAGGAGGTCGGCCGGCCGGACAGCATGACCAAGACCCTCACCGAGCTCGGCACCGCCCTGATCGAGCAGGGCCGCGCCGAGGAGGCCCGCGAACTCCTCACCGAGGCGCTCACCGACCTCAGCGCGGACGGCCCCCGGCAGGGGCGGCGCCGGACGGGGTGAGGCCCGCGCTGGCGAAGGCCCGGAGCCTCGGGCCCGGGGCCCGAAACGCGCACGCCCGCACGGCGGGTGGGCCGTGCGGGCGCGTGAGCGGCGGACTGTGCGGGTCGGTCAGATCCGGGTGTCCTCGACCACCGGCAGCGAGTGGTTCTCGGCGAAGGCGCTCGGGGCGAACGAGTTCCGCGGCGCGACGGCCGGCTTCTTGCCGCAGAAGGCCGGCTCCAGCGCGTTCATCAGGCCCTGCGTCACGGAGCCGTTGTTGGAGGCGTTGGCGAACACGACGACGGAGCGCTTGCCGTCCGGGGTGGCGAACGACTGGGTCTGGAAGCCCTGGACGATGCCGCCGTGGCCGTACACGTCGCCGCAGGACAGCGAGATGCGGCGCAGCCCGAGCCCGTAGCTGATCTTGGCGGTGGGGGTGGCCAGGGCGGCCGTCATCTGCTTCAGCGAGTCGTCTGAGACCAGCCCGCCGGAGCTGCCCGCCATCAGCGCGGTGAGGAAGTGGTCGAGGTCGGCGGCGTCGGAGATGACCGCGCCGGCGGTCCACACCCAGGAGCCGGTCTGCTGGGTGGAGTCCAGCAGCGGCTTGCTGCGGTTGTCGTTGGTGAGGTAGCCGGTGACGTGGGCGCCCTGGATCTCCTGGTCGGGCACGACGAAGGAGGTCTTGCTCAGGCCCAGCGGCTCGATGATCCGCTCGCGCAGGACGTCCTCGTAGGGGCGGCCGGTGAGGTGCTCGACCGCGAGGCCCATCAGGACGAAGTCGGTGTTGGAGTAGGAGTACCGGCTGCCGGGCGTGTACTGCTGGCCGTGCTTGACGGACATCGCCACCAGGTCGCGCGGCGCGTACACGTTGGTGCGGATGCGCGCCTCGAAGGCGCTGGTGGTCTCCTCGCCGGCCTGCTCCAGCAGGTCGTTGGTGTGGTCGTAGATCCCGGCGCGGTGCTCCATGACCTGGCGGCCCGTCATGGTCCAGGTGTCCGGCAGGGTGCCGGCCGGCAGGTAGTCGCGCAGCGGCTTGTCGAGGTCGATCAGGCCCTGCTCCGCCAGCTGCATCACGAGAACGGCGTTGAACATCTTGCTGTTGCTGCCGACCCGGAACCTCCACGAGGAGTTCATCGGGGTGCCGTCCAGGTCGGCCTTGCCGACGGCCAGCGAGCGGGTGGTCTCGGCGTCGCCGTGGTCGCGGATCACCGCGAAGGCGCCCGGGGCGCCCGCGTCGGTGGTGGCCTGGAGGGCGGCGCGCACCGCGGCCGTGTCCGGGGTGGGCGCGCTGGTGGTGCCCTGGTCGGCGGCCACGGCCTGCGCGGCTCCGGTCGCCAGCAGGACGACACCCGCGGCCGCCACCGCGAGCGGACGCAGAAGGCTGATCTTCGCCATGATCCTCTGTTCTCTCACTCGGCTGACGCGGCGTCGGCCACGTCCTCGAAGATCCACTATCACCGGCGGGGCCGGTGGCTGGCAAAGTGAACCGGATCGGCCGCACCATCCGTTTCCCGACCCGGGGTCAAGGTTTTACCTGCTGTCGTCTACCCGCGTCGACCGATCCACCCGATGCTGTTCGGGCGCCTCGCGCGTGCTCCCGCACCTTCGCCCAGGCCTTCCCCCTCACCGATCGTGGAGTTCCGCATGCCCCTGGCCACCTCCGCGCGCCGGGCCGGCGCGCTGCTGCTCGCCGCCGCCGGCCTGATACCGCTGTCCGGCACCGCCCAGGCCGCCACCGCCGCCACGTACACGCCGATCGTGTTCCCGGACCAGGACCACGGCGTCGTCTACGACCTCATCAACTCGGCCACCCGCTCCGTCGACGTGACCATGTACGAGCTGCGCGACACCACCGCCGTCAACGCCCTGATCGGCCGCCGGCGGGCCGGCCTCACCGTCCGGGTGATCCTCGACGGCCGGCACACCTCGGTCAACGGCGCCGCCTACTCGGCCCTGCGGGCCGCCGGCGTCGGGGTGACGTACTCCTCCTCCGCGTTCGTCTACACCCACCAGAAGACCGTCACCGTGGACGGCGCCAAGTCCCTGATCCTGACCGGGAACCTGGACTCCACCTACTACTCCAGCAGCCGCGACTACGGCGTCGTCGACACCGACGCCAACGACGTCGCCGCGATCGAGCAGGTCTTCGCCGCCGACTACGCCCAGACCTCGATCACCCCCTCCGACGGCGACAACCTGGTCTGGTCGCCCACCGACTCGCAGGCCCGCCTGCTGGACCTGATCAACGGCGCGCAGCACACGCTGGACCTGGAGCAGCTGGAGTTCGGCGACCAGGCCCTGGTGGACGCGGTCGCCGCGGCCGCCGGCCGGGGCGTCACCGTGCGGGTGGTGGGCATGAACCCCTCGTCCTACAGCAGCTACTTCGACCAGGTGGTCACGGCCGGCGGCCAGGTGGTCACCTACTCCTCGACCACGGGCCTGTACATCCACGCCAAGGCGATCGTCGCCGACTACGGCACGCCCTCGGCCAAGGTGTTCGCCGGTTCGGAGAACTTCTCCGACAACTCGCTGAACAACAACCGCGAGCTGGGCCTGATCACCACCGACTCCGGCGTGCTGACCACCGTCGAGTCCACCGCCGCCCGCGACTTCGCCAACGGCACGCCGTACTAGACGCCGTACCGGACCGGTTCGTCGCGCAGCCCTGATCGAGCGTCCGCGCCAGGGCCGCTCCCTACCCGAGGAATTGTCATGACTTCGTCCACCAAGCACGGCTCCCGCCGCACCGCCACCGCCCTCGGCTCGGTGGCCGCGCTGGTCGCGGCCTCCGCCGGCCTCTGGGCCGCCACCGCCTCCACCGCGCAGGCCGCCGCGCTGCCCGCGCCCGACCACATCGTCGTCGTGGTGATGGAGAACCACGCCTACAACCAGGTCGTCGGCAGCAGCAGCGCCCCCTACCTCAACTCCCTGGCCACCGGCGGCGCCAACCTCACCCAGTCGTTCGGCATCACCCACCCCAGCCAGCCGAACTACTACGCCCTGTTCTCCGGCTCCACCCAGGGCGTCACCGACGACAGCTGCGTCTCCGTCGGCGCCCTCCAGGGCCCCAACCTGGCCTCCGAGGTCACCGCCGCCGGCAGGACCTGGGCCAGCTACAACGAGACCCTGCCCGCCCAGGGCAGCACCACGTGCAGCAGCGGCAAGTACGCGCAGAAGCACAACCCCTGGTTCGGCTTCGGCAACGTGCCGCTGAACTCGGCCAGGACCTTCGCCCAGTTCCCGACCGACTACACCACCCTGCCGAACGTCTCCTTCGTCGTACCGAACCTCTGCAGCGACATGCACGACTGCTCGGTCGGCACCGGCGACACCTGGATCAAGAACAACCTCGGCGCCTACGCCACCTGGGCCAAGAGCCACAACAGCCTGCTCGTGGTCACCTTCGACGAGGACAACCGGCTCGCGGGCAACCGCATCCCGACCGTCTTCTACGGCGCCCACGTCACCCCCGGCAGCACCTCCGCCGCCACCTACAACCACTACAACGTGCTGCGCACCCTGGAGGACCTCGCCGGCGCCACCACCCACGCGGGCAACGCGGCCAACGCCGCTGACATCACCGGCATCTGGAACTGAGGCCCGCCGCCCGGCCCTCCACCAGGAACCGCCCCCGGACCACCGGCCGCCCCGCGCCCGCCGCGCGGGGCGGCCGCCGCGTCGGAGGTCGACAGCGGCGCGGGGGGCGGCAAGGATGGGGGCGTGCGATTCGATGCCGTGCCGATGCCGGAGCGGGTGGGGGAACGGCCCCGGGACGTCCGGGGCTATCCGGTGCCGGCGATCACGCCCTGGCGTGGCGGCGAGCCGCAGTTCGCGTTGACCGACCACGAGCGCAGCGCGAACTGCGCGCTGGAGCGCCTCTGTTCGGTGTGCGGGGGATTCATGGCCCAGGGCCCGGTGTGGCGCGTGGTCGGGGCGGCGGAGAGCGCGGCGATCGGGGCCGCGCTCGCGGAGGGGCGACCGTACCGCAACCTCGCGCCGACCATGGAGGGGCCCGGCCACCGGGCCTGCATGCTCTACGCGGCGATGGTGTGCCCGTACCTGGCCCGGCCGAACGCCCGGCGCCGGGCTGCGGCGCACGGCGGCGTGGACGGGCTGACGGCGGCCGCCGTGCGCGGGGCGGTGCGGGGCGGCGCGGGGGCGGTGGTCGGGTTCGGCGACTACGAGTTCGCCGTCACCGAGAGCCGGGTGCTGTTCCGTTTCCTGGATCCGGTCGAGTTCCTGCCGCACGAGTCCGCCGACGAGCAGCTGCCCGCGCTCCGGGCCGAGTTGGCCTCGCGCGGCGGACTTTAGCGGAGGATTTGCACTGTTCCCCCCGTACCGGGCACGAACCAGTGGCAGACTGAGGCGGACATGACCAGTCCTGGATCGGGGGCGGCCGTCCATCAGTGACGGCATCAGGGCACCGACATCGAGGAGCACGTTTCTTGACCACTCACCTCAGGCACGGCACCGGCGCGCGGAAGGTGCTGGCGCTGCTGGCGGCACTGTGCGGGATCGTCGGCCTCACCGCGCTCGGTACGACCCCTGCGGCGGCGGCCGATTCGCGACACGCGATCTACGCCATCGCGCACCGGGTCGACACCCTGGACGGCGTGGACGCCGCGCTCGGCCACGGCGCCAACGCCATCGAGATCGACGTCTGCGCCTGGTGGAACCCGAACGAATGGCGCGCCTACCACGACTGTTCCTCGGCCGGTGAGAACCGCCTGGGCCCCAGCTTCGACAGCATGATCGACCGCATCCTCTCCAACGCCAACGCCGGACGCCGGCTGTCGCTGGTCTGGCTGGACATCAAGGACCCGAACTACTGCGGGGAACAGCCCAACCGCACGTGCAGCGTCGCCGGACTGCGCGACAAGGCGCAGCGGTTGACGGCCGCCGGGATCCAGGTGCTCTACGGCTTCTTCGAATACCACGGCGGCAACACCCCGGATGTCGGCGGCAGGGGCTGGCAGAGCCTGGAAGGCAAGCTCGGCCCGCTGGAGGGCATCACGTCCACCGGCACCCGTGACCAGGTCCAGGGCGCCTTCAACCGGTCCGGTTCCGGATTCCCGGCCGGTCACCGGGCGATGGACTACGGCGACACCGACATCACCAAGGGCTTCGGCAACTGCACGGAGGCCACCTACAACACGTGCGCGGAGCTGAAGAAGGGCGCCGGGGACCGCGCCGCCGGGCGGCTCGCGGCCACGCTGTCCTGGACGGCCACCTACAACGACCCGTGGTACGTCGACAAGCTGCTCGGCGACGCGGGTGTGGACGGCATCATCGCGGGCTACGGCGCCTTCACCGGCGTGCGCGAGTACGACAACAGCTGGCAGTGCGCCAACGCCATCAACCTCGTCCGTGACTGGGTGAACCGCCACAGCGGCACCCACCGCATGGCCAACAGCGGCGACCGCCTGTTCCGCTAGGCCTGTTCCGCTGGCCTTGTCCGTCCGAAGGGCACCCGCCGTCCCGCCCGCCAGCTGCCTGTGCGGCCGGCGGGCGGGACGGCGCGACGGGAGGCGACTTCTGGAGCCGGGCTGCTCGAGCTGTCGAGCAGCCCGTCCGGCTGTCCCGCGTCCAGGACCTCTGGCGCGCCCCACCCGGCGCGGAAGAGTGGAGTGCGGCGCGATGGGCGTGCGGATGAGGCGCCGTGGCAACGGATGTGACCGCTCGGCCCCCATCCGAGGGGCCGCTCGACGAGAGGACATCCATGCGCCCCGGACGACTCGCCGGCGCAGGCCTGGCGGCGGTGGCACTGACAGCCACCCTCGCCGGTCCCGCCCAGGCCGACAACCTGCCCGAGACCGTGTCCGCCACCGGCTCCCCGAGCGGCGTCACCGCCATCTGCCCCGAGGGCCTGCACCCGGACAACGACTGGATCATCACCAACGGCGACGGCACCCGGCTCGGCGCGAACCAGCGGTGGCAGTGGAGGGACAGTGACGGAGGCAGGGGCATCATCGTCTGGATCGCCCCCTACCTCGACTCGCCGCCCCCGCCCCCCAGCATCAGGCTGACGATCTCCTGCATCTCCTGAGCGCCCGACGGCGGAGGGGGCGCGGCAGCTGGCGCGCCCCCTCCGCCGTCAGCTGCTCACGTTGTTCCGGGGGCCTCACGGCCGGTAGGCGGGGAGGCCCTTGACGGTGGAGACCGGGGCCGGGGCGGCGGAGCCGTCGGCGGGGAGGGTGCTGACGCCGTCGGGGGTGCGGGCCGCGATGGTCCTGCCGTCGGGGGACCACGCGGGTTCGGTGTAGTCGGTGGCGGCGGCGGGGGTGAGGTCCCGCTCGTCCTTCTGGTCGATCCGGCTGGAGCGGGTGAACAGGTGGTCGTGCCCGTCGACGGAGCGGACGAACACGACGTGCTCGCCGTCGGGGGAGAGGGCCGGCTGGGAGCCCTGGCCCAGGTCGCGGGTGGCGGGGCGGATGTAGTCGTCGTAGAGGTAGACCTCGCCGGCGGGGGTGTTGGCGTAGACGATCTCGCCGTGCCGGCCACCGGCGTCGGCCCAGGTGTTGCCGGTCTGCGGCGGCTGCGGCATGTTCGCGTTGCCGTCCAGGGAGGTGTGCGGGGTGAGCACCTCGGGGGTGCCGCCGACGGCCTTGGTGGGGATCTTCTCCAGGCGCAGGACGCCGCCCTTGGCGGCGGCGAAGACGATGGTGTCGAAGCGTTCGGCGGATTCGGGGAGGTCGCTGGGGCCTTGCGCGGCGTGCTGCCAGGTCGGGTGGGACCAGGTCTCGCCGCCGGGGGCCGTGGCGAGGGTGACCTTCGCGCCGCCGTCGGGGTCGGCGACGACGAGGTCGCCGTTGCCGTTGATGAAGGCCGCCCGCTTGCCGTCGGGGGACCAGGCGAGGTCGCGGACGACGGTGCCGAAGTCGACGGTGGTGCCGTTCATCGCGACGGCCCGGGTGCCGGTGCTGACGGTCAGGTGGTTGGCGGCGCTGGTGCCGTTGACCTCCTTGGTGCCCGGCGCGGGGGTGCTCGGCACGGGGGTGCCCGGTGCGGGGTTGCTCGGTGCGGGGGTGCTCGGGTGGGCGGAGCCGCCCGGGGCCGGGGCCCCCGGAGCGGTGGCGCCGGGCGCCGCGCTGCCGGGGGCGGCGGTGTCCGATCCGGCGTTGTCGGGGCCGCAGGCGGAGAGGAGGACGGCGCCGACGGTGGTCATCACGGCGAGCGCGGCGGTGGTGCCGAATCTGTTGCGCACGGGCATTTCCAGGTCCCCCCTCGGGTGCGGTTCGCGTTCGAGGAGCAGCATCCCAGGGGGAGTTCAGCGGCCGGTGCGAGCCGTGTCACGGTCGTGGAACAACGGCCGCCCCGGCCTGCCGTGCCGTGCCGGGACCGGATTCTGGCGCCGGGTCAGAGCCCGAGGGCGGTGAGGCCGGGGTGGTCGTCGGGGCGCCGGCCGAGCGGCCAGTGGAAGAGGCGTTCGGCGGCAGCGATCGGCAGGTCGTTGATGGCGGCGTGGCGGTGCGCCATCAGGCCGTCGCGGTCGAACTCCCAGTTCTCGTTGCCGTAGGAGCGGTACCACTGGCCGGAGTCGTCGTGCCACTCGTAGGCGAAGCGGACGGCGATGCGGTCGCCGTCGTGCGCCCACAGTTCCTTGACGAGGCGGTAGTCGAGTTCGCGGTGCCACTTGCGGGTGAGGAAGTCGGCGATCCGCTCGCGTCCGGTGAAGAACTCGGTGCGGTTGCGCCACCGGCTATCGGGTGTGTAGGCGAGGGCGACGCGGTGGGGGTCGCGGGTGTTCCAGGCGTCTTCGGCGGCGCGGACCTTCCGTCGGGCGGTCTCCGGGGTGAACGGGGGCAGGGGAGGGCGCTGTTCGGTCACGGGGTCTCCTCGGGCATGGCGGAGCCGACGGTGAGAACGGTCGTTCTCGCTGTAGCGGCTACCCTAGGAGAACCATCGTTCTCACGCAAAGGGCGCGGCAGATGGACCAGCACGACCCGCGGGGCCTGATCCTCGACGCGGCCGAGGAGCTGTTCTACGGTCAGGGCATTCAGGCGGTCGGCATGGACGCCGTCCGGGCGGCCTCCGGCCTGACGATGCGCCGGCTCTACCAGCAGTTCCCGTCCAAGGACGACCTGGTCGAGGCGTACCTGCGACGCCGGGACGGGCGCTGGCGGGCGAACCTCGCCGCCTACGTGGCCGGCGCCGCCACGCTGCCGCGCGACCAACTGCTCGCCGTCTTCGACTGGCTCGGCCGCTGGTTCGCCGAACCCGACTTCCGGGGCTGCGCGTTCGTCAACTCCTTCGGCGAGCTGGGCGCCGTCTCACCGGCGGTCACGGCGACCGCCCGGCAGCACAAGGAGGAGTTCAACGCCTACCTCGCCTGCCTGGCCGAGGCCGCCGGCGCCCCGCCCGCCACCGCAGCCCAGCTGGCGCTGCTCGCCGAGGGGGCGATGACCACCGCCGCCGTGCACGGCGACCCGAGCGCCGCCGCCGACGCCAAGGCGGCCGCCCGCGTGCTGCTCGACGCCGCCCTGTCCGCCCGCGCCTGACGGACCGCGGGGCCGTCAGCCCGGGACGGGGGCCGTGCGCCGCTCGAAGACCTCGGGGCGGGCCGCCTCCAGGGCGGTGGCGACGGCGCCCAGCAGGACGGCGTCCTGGCCGAGGCGGCTCGGCTCCAGTCGGGGCCGCAGCGGGGAGCGCTCGTACAGCGCCTGCTCCAGCGGGCGCAGCAGCAGGTCGGCGCTGCGCCCGATGCCGCCGCCGAGGACGACCACGTCCGGGTCGAGCAGCGCGGCGACGACGGCGAGGACGTAGCCCAGGCGGTCCACCTCCTGCCGGACGGCCTCGACCGCGGCGGGCTCGCCGAGCCGGGCCCGGGTGAACACCTTCTCGGCGGTGAGCGGCCGCCGCATCCCGAGGTCGAGGGCGGTGCGCACCACGGCGTCGGCGGAGACGGTCTCCTCCAGGGTGGTGCCGGTGCCGGTGCCGGTGGTCGCAGTGGCAGTGGCGGAGGCGCAGCCCGGCAGTCGCAGCAGCCCGAGTTCCCCGGCCGCGCCGTGCGCCCCCGTCAGCAGTTCGCCGTCCTTGACCACGCCCAGGCCGAGTCCGGTGCCGACCAGCAGGTAGACGAAGAGCCGGCTGCCCGCGCCCGCGCCGTAGGTGTACTCGCCGACGGCGGCGAGGTTGGCGTCGTTGGCGACGGTGACGGTGGTGCCCAGGCCGTCGGCTATTCGGTCGAACAGGCCGGGGCGGCCCCAGCCGGGCAGGCTGGCGGCGAGCCTGACGCTGCGTCTGCGCTCGTCCCAGACCCCGGGCGTGCCGGCCACGGTGTGGGCGACGGCGGTGCCGGGCAGGCCCGCCTCGGCGAGGGTCTCGCGGGCGGCCGCGACGACGGCGTCGGCGACGGCGTCGGCCGAGCGGCCGCGGTTGGGCAGGTCGCGGCGGGCGACGACGCAGCCGGACAGGTCGGCGACGGCGACCCGCAGCCGGGCCCGGCCGATGTCGAGCCCGAGGACGTGCCCGGCGGCCGGGTCGGTCTCGTACAGGACGGCGGTGCGGCCGCGCTCGGGGGCGAACCTGCCGGCCTCGCGGGCGAGTCCGGCGAGTTCGAGGGTGGCCAGTGCGGTGGAGACGGTCGGCTTGGACAGCCCGGTGTCGCGGGCGAGTTGGGCCCGGGAGAGCGGGCCGTGGCAGCGCAGCCGCTCCAGCAGGAGCCACTCGTTGTTGCTCCGGAGCCGCTGCCGGTTCCACGGCTGTTGTCCAGGCCCTGACAGTGGAGCGAGGGTGACGGGCTGCGGCGCCCCGTCCGTGGCCGTAGTCCGTCCTGCTGTGCTCATTCGGTCGATCGTAGGGCACCCGTCAGCCGACGAACGAGGACGGGCGGCGGGCGGACAGGCGCAGCGGAAGCGCGGACCGCCGGTGGCGGCGGGGAGTCCCGGCTCCCTGCTGCCACCGGCGGTCGGATCGCCCGGCGCGGCCGCGCCCCGCCGGGGGCGGCCCTCGCAGGGCCGGGGTCCGGTCCCACACGCCGGACCCCGGGCTCGACGGGTGCGGGTGGGTCAGTCGATGGTGTAGCCGGAGCCGAAGGCGGTGACGCTGAGCGGGCCGTCCAGGTTGTAGTTGCCGGTGGCGGCGATCCGGCGCAGGCACTCGACCCGGTCGACGGACTTCCTCCATTCGTCGGCGGTGGAGGAGTTGGCCGGGTTGGTGAGGTCGTCGACGCGGACGTCGAAGAAGGCGTTCAGCCAAGCGCTCTCGCCGGCGCCGGACGGCGAGCCGACCTTGGCGTTGGTACGGCCGATGAGGGCGGGCAGGGCGTCGTACTCGCTGCCGTTGCCGTGCTGGATGGAGGCGTCGTACAGCTCGGCGCGGGCGAGGGCGGTGGTGAGGCCGAGCTGGTCGGCCTGGTTCATGGCGGGGGTGAAGTAGCGCTGGTCGACCTGGTCGTCCTGGACCTGCCGGAAGGTGGCGTCCTGGGCGGCCTGCTTCCAGGCGGCGACGTAGTCGCTCTCGGGCAGGCCGCTGGTGTCGCCGCTGCCGGCGGCGGCCAGGCGCTCCAGCTCGGGGATGAAGCGGGCGAGCGGGTTGTCGGGGGAGACGGCGGTGTAGGCGCGGACGACCTTGAGCGCGTCGCCGTCGTTGGTGGTGAAGCCGGCGCGGCCGGCGGTGACGCCGCGGCCGTCGTTGATGTTCTCGGCGTAGCCGTACTGGAGTTCGGTGGTGCTGTTCTCGAAGATGCTGATCAGCTGGTCGGCCCGGCGGTGCTGATCGGGGGTCAGGCCGCCTGCGGACGCCCGCTGCACGGCCGCGGCGGTCGCCCGGGCGGGGGCGGTGGACGCCGAGGCGGAGGTGGCGGCCCAGGCCGCACCGGCGACCAGGGCGGCTGCCGCGGTGGCGGCGGCGAGGCGTCGGGTTCGGGAAACTCGCATGGGTGTGCTCCGATCTCCGGGGGCGGTGCCGCCGGAGGCAGTGGGGGATGGCGCGCCGGTCGAACGGGGGCGCTGTGGGGGCAGGAGAGCGAGCTCGCGGCAGCAGAGTACGGTCTGCGGCCGACGGCGGTCTATAAGGTAAGGAAAGTTTCCTAATAAAATTGCTTGGGTCTCGGAGACGGTGCTCGGTCGTCGCCGAACGGGCCGCGCCGGTGATACCGTCCGAGCGTCTGGCGACCGTCCGCCCGGCCACCGCCGGGCCCGGCCCGCGAGCTCCCTGCACCACCGAATCGGGCGCCCCACGCGCACGCACACGCCACGCACACGCCGCGTGCGCACCGCCCGCGCCGTACGCGCGCGTACCGCACACGCCCCGCGCCCGGCCGCTCCCACCGAAACCCCGACCAGCACGGAGCACCGACCCATGAGCCTCCCGAGCACCACCCCACCCACCGTCACCCCGATACGGCCGCCGCGCCTGGTGGCCACCGACCTCGACGGGACGATCGTGCGCGGCGACCGCACCGTCTCGGCTCGCACCGTCGCCGCGCTCGGCCGGGTCGAACGGGCCGGCGGGCTCGTCGTCCTGGTCACCGGCCGCCCGCCGCGCCTGATGGGCGAGATCGCGGCCGCCTTCGGCCACCGGGGCGTGGCGATCTGCTCCAACGGCGCCTTCGGCTACGACATGCGCACCCGCGCGGTGATCGCCGAGAACCCGATCCCGGTCGACGTGCTCGGCGAGAGCGCCCGGCGGCTGCGCGAGGCCGTGCCGGGGATCGGGCTGGCCGTCGAGTACGCCCAGGAGCTGGCCGGGGACGCGCACTACGAGGCGGGCGCCTGGGACGCCGACACCACCGTGCAACGCCTCGACGACGCACGGTTGTTCGGCCGCCCGGCGCCCAAGCTGATCGGCCGTCACCCGGAGCTGTCCGCGGACGAGCTGCTGGAGCTGGCCCGCCCGGTGCTCGGAGAGCTGGTGACGGTCTACCACGCGAACGGCGAGCGGCTGGTCGAGGCCGTCGCGAAGGGCGTCAGCAAGGCCTCCGCGCTCGGCGACCTGGCGCGGCGGCGCGGGATCACCCGCGAGCAGGCGGTCGCGTTCGGCGACATGCCCAACGACCTGCCGATGATGGCCTGGGCGGGCACCTCGTACGGTGTCGCCAACGCCCACCCGGAGGTGCTGGCCACGGTGGACCACGTCATCGGCAGCAACGACGAGGACGGGGTGGCCACCGTCCTGGAAGGCCTGTTCCCCGAGGGGTGAGCTGCGTGCGGAACGGGCGTTCCCGGAAGGTCTTTTCCCGGAACGGACGCTCCCGGAACGGACGCTCCCGGTAGGGGCGCGGCCGAAACGGCGGCTCCGGGCGGAGTGCACTCCCGGAGCCGCCGCTTCCCGCCCGCGCCGTCAGGGCGCGCTGGTGTGGGTCAGGGTCTCCCAGCCGATGAAGTGGTCGGCCCCGAACGGGCTGTGCGCGGCCACGTACCGCCCGGTCTGCGGCATCGCCACGCCCTCGCGCAGGTGGTACTCGTTGTACGCGAGCTGGACGGCCGGGCCGAGACCGGTCTTCGGCGAGCCGTCGCAGAGCCAGTTCGGAACTTTCGCGCCGTTCTCGTACGCGGTGTGGAACTCCAGGGCCTTGACCAGCCGTTCGCGTCCCTCGCCCCACAGGTCGAGGCCCTGGAGCCGGGCGGTCTCGGCGGTCTGGGCGGCGGCCTCCAGGCCCCATCCAGTGTGCCCGAAGTCGCGGCAGGTCTCCTGCGACAGCCCGTCCACGAAGGTCGACTGGCCGGACCAGTACTTCACCAGCGCGGCCTTGCCCTCGATCCCGGCCTTGGGCGGCGGCACCGGCAGGGCGCCGTCGGAGGACAGGTAGACGTAGGCGGGCAGGCGCTTGCGCCACATTCCTGCCGCCTGGTCGAACAGGCCGCGGTCGTCGAGGAAGACCGCGATGCCCATCAGGGCGTCGGTCTCGATCAGCTCCCAGTTGCCGTTCTTGCGCGGGCTGCCGGGCGACAGCAGCGGCACGTAGACGGTGCGCAGCATGGTGGCGAAGCGGTCGATCGAGGCGGTCGGCCAGCCCGCTCCGGAGTGGCGGATCAACTCGGCGGCCCGGGACCAGTTGTTGCCCGACCAGCCGGTCTGCAGCTGGGCGTTGCTGTTGGTGTGCTCCTGGATCACGGCCGACCAGGCGTCCATGATCTCGATCGCCTTGTCGGCGTACCGCTGGTCGCGGGTGAGCACCCACTGCAGGGCGTGGGCGTAGGCGGCCATCGCGTCGTTGCGCTCGTCCGAACAGCCGTTGTCGGGGTGGGAGCGGGACCCGCACTCGACGGTGGCGCGCGGCCGGGGCCGCCAGTCCAGCGAGGCGTACGTGCTCGACCGGAGGTCGGCGAAGGCGGACGTCCAGGGTTCGGCCCCGGCCGCCAGCTTGCCCTTGAGGAAGGCGAGTTGCTGGTCGCCGACCAGCACGCCGGGGTGCCGGAAGGCGGCCCGGGCGCCGTGCGCGGCGGGTGCGGCGGCCCCGGCGGGTGTGGTGGCGAGCGGGAGCAGGGCGGCGAGTGCCGCCGCGGCGATCAGTGTCCTGGTGCGGCTACGGCCCATGGGGAGCTGGTCCTCTCGCGGGGGAGGCGGTCGAGCGCTGATGCCATGTTAGGAAAGTTGCCTAACATGAGAAGTGAACCACCAACCCCCGCGCGCGCCAAGAGGACCGGCTCCGTTCACCGCCGCACCCGTAGGCGTGCGTTCCGCATTTATCGCCTGTTGATCGTCGGGGCGTAACGTCGGACTCATGAACGAGATAACGGCCGAGTGGCCGGGGGCGGCGCCCGAGGGGCGGATGACGGAGCAGGACACCGAGCGGTTCCGGGAGTTGCTGGCGCGCTTGGAGAACTCGCTGGCGGCGGACCGGACGGCGGACCGGGCGAGGCGCCGGGCGGCGGCCGGGTCCGATGCCTGACGGGCCGGAGCGGCGCCCGGTGGTGGTGCTGCCGCTCTGGCGGCGCGGCGAGTCGTGCGGGCCGGCGGACCGGCCCGGGGTGCCGCGGGGGCGCTCCGGGCCGGTGGCGGTCGATCAGGTGACGGCGTCGCCGCTGGCGCCGCTGCCGCCGGCGGCGCGGTGGAATCCGGACCGCTGACGGTACGGCACGTCAGCAGCTGCAGTCGCAGCAGTCGCAGCCGTCACAACAGCTGCAACCGTCGCAGCCATCGCAACCGTTGCAGCAGTTGCAAGGGTCACAGCAGTCGCCGCAGTCGCAGTCGTGCCGCTGGCACCAGCCCTCCCGGCGCTCCCGGCTGAACGGGTCGTTGTGGTCGCAGCAGAGCAACTGGCAGGTGCAGGCCATCAGCGCCCACACCGCGCAGCCGGCCAGCAGGTTGCGCGGTCGCGGCGGCTTGGCGCCGATCGGGGTGAAGCCGGGGCCCTGGGGCACCCATGGCGGGAGCGGGGTCTGGCCGGGATCCTGACCGGGGGTCTGCCCGGGCGGCGCCTGGCGCGGCGGCGCGTCGTGCGGGTGCTCCCCGGTGGTGTTGTGCGGGTGCCCGCCGGTCGTTGCGTGCGCGGATCCGTCGGGGGCGGACCCGCCGGCGACGGGTCCGGCGTTCCGGGTGCGGCAGGCGGCCGCGTGGGCGGCCGGGCCGAAGACCCGCTCGACGGCCCGCTCGGTCTCGTGCGCGAGCAGCAGGTGCACCAGGGCCCGGTCGGTCAGTTCGACCTCGCGCAGCGCGAGCCGGATGCCGTGGACGGCGTCGCGGCACAGGCGTTCGGCCTCGGTGCGGTCGGTGCCGGTGGCGGTCAGCGGGTTCCAGGCGCCGCCGGCGGCGTCGGCGGCCTGGTCCTCGGCGGCGTCGAGGAGGTGGGCGAGCCGGCCGAAGAGCCGGCCGGCCTCGGCGAGCGGGGCGGCGTTGCCGGGGCGCCCGGCGAGGACGGCGGTGTGCGCGAACGCGGCCGAGGTGGCGGTCTCGGTGGGCTCGGTGACCAGCAGGACGGAACCGCCGGGCGGCAGTGACCGCTCCAACTCGCCCTGCCGGGAGGCGGCTTCGAGCAGCACGCCGGTGTCGAAGCCGACCGCCGAGGCGCTGCCGGCGCTCTTCCGGTCCCACCGCCGGGTGACCGCGCGGGCCCCGACGGCGACCGGGCGGCGGCCGAACACGCCGTCACGGTCCTCGACGTGGTCGCGGATCTTGACCGAGGCGAGGGCGAGCGAGACGGCGGCGGCGAGCCGGGCGCCCTCGCCCCGGGCGACGGAGGCGGTGCGCATGCCGCGTAGCGGGCAGGGCCCGGCGGTGCGCCGCCAGGAGGCGTCCTCGCGGGCGGCCTGGGCCTCGACCAGGACCGAGATGATCAGGCCGTCGTAGTTGGTGGCGGTGCGGGCGAGTTGGCCGTGGTCGTCGCGCAGCGCGAGGCAGAGCCCGCACAGGTGCGCCAGCCACGATGCCTGAAGCCGTTCGGACAGCCGGTGCTTGCACGGTCTGATGATGCCGAACATGATTCCCCCTCGCCGGTGGGCCGCTGACCAGCCCTGATCCGCCGAACATCATATGATCACCGCCCCTCCCGGGCCGAGGGGTCGGAGGAGCCGAGGAGCCGAAGCCGAGGAGCGGAGGAGCCGAAGGGGCGGAGGAGCCGGAGGAACGGGAGAGGGTGCGAGGAGCACAGGGGCGCGCAGTCGAACGCAGCGCGCAGTCCCGGCCGAATCCACGCCGCCCGCCCTTCCCCACGCCCTGCCCGCAGCAGCCCGCGCCCCTGGGAGTGATCTCATATCCGGGATAGCATCGCGAATATGGGAATCGAGACGGCCGCCGACGAGCGGCTCGCCAACCGGCTCGCCGAATTGAGACTGGAACGGGGCTGGACGCTGGAGGAACTGGCCCGGCTGGCGGACGTCAGCCGCTCCACGCTGTCGCGCGTCGAACGGGCCGAAGTCAGCCCGACCGCCGCGCTGCTCGGGCGGCTCTGCGCCGTCTACGGGCGGACCATGTCCCGGCTGCTCGCCGAGGTCGAGTCGGCGCCGGCCCGGCTGGTGCGGGCCGCGGACCAGCGGATCTGGCGGGACGAGACCACCGGCTTCGTCCGCCGCTCCGTCTCCCCGCCGCACGGCTCGCTGCGCGCCGAGATCGTCGAGGGCCGGCTGCCCGCCGGCGCCGACATCGCCTACGACCGCCCCTGCGTGGCGGACCTGGAACACCACCTGTGGGTGTTCGAGGGGGTGTTGGAGCTCACCGTCGACGGCGAGCGACACCTGCTCGGCCCCGGCGACTGCCTGCGCTACGTCTCCGGAACCAGCCGCTTCCGCGCCCCCGGCCCGGACGACGCCCGGTACGCCCTGGTGGTGGTGGAACCGTGAGGCGCCCGAAGACCCGGATAGCCGCCGCGCCCCGCGAGCGCTTCGACGCCGCCGGGCGCCGCGTCCTGCTGGTCTGCGTCGCCGGCGGCTTCACCACGCTGCTCGACCAGTCCGTCCTCAACACCTCCATCCCGGCCCTGCGCGAGAGCCTGCACGCCCAGCCCGCCCACCTCCAGTGGATCGTCGCCGGCTACTCGCTCGCCTTCGGCCTAGCGCTGATCCCCGGCGGGCGGCTGGGCGACGTCAGGGGCCGCAAGTGGCTCTTCGTCACCGGCCTCGCCCTGTTCACCCTGGTCAGCCTGGTCTCGGCGACCGCCACCGCACCCGAGGTGCTGATCGCGGCCCGGCTGCTCCAGGGCGTGGGCGCCGGGCTCGTCAACTCGCAGATGATCGGCACCCTCCAGGACGTGTTCGACGGCCAGCTGCGGGCCCGCGCCCTCGGCATGTACGCCGTCACGGGCGGCCTGGCCTTCGCGCTCGGCCCGCCGATCGGCGGCGCGGTCCTGGCGGCGGCCGGCCCCGAGCACGGCTGGCGGCTGACCTTCCTGCTCAACGTGCCGTTCGGACTGGCCACCGTCGCGCTGGCAGTGCGTCACCTGCCCAGGCCGCGCCCGAGTGCCCGGCACGCCGACCTCGACCTCGTCGGCCTGCTGCTGGTCGCCGCGCTCACCCTCGCCCTGATGCTGCCGTTCGTCCAACCGCCCGGCTGGACCGGCTGGTTGGCCTTCGTCGCCGTCGCCGTCCTGCTGCTCGGCGCGCTCGCCTGGTGGCAGCGCCGCTACGCCCGCTCCGGCGGCCACCCGCTGATCCACCCGGCACTCACCCGCTCCGCGCCGTACGCGCTCGGCACCGTGACCGCGATGGCCCAGTTCGGCTCCTCGCTCGCCGCCGGACTGGTGCTCACCATGTTCCTCCAGGACGGCCTCGGGCTCTCCCCGATGGGCGCCGCACTCGTTGCGCTGCCCTCGGCGGTGGCCATGGGCGTCGCCTCCGCGCTGGCCTGGCGGGTGGTGCAGCGCTTCGGGCGGCGCACCGTCACCGCGGGCATGACCGGCTCCGCCCTGGTCATGCTGGCGAGCGGACTGGTCGCGCACTGGGCGCCCGCCGCCGTCCTGCCCTGGCTGCTGGCGCTGCTGCAACTGTTCGGCGGCGCCTCGATCGGCGTGATGGGCGCCACCAACCAGGCGTACGTGCTGCGCCACGCGCCCGCCGAGGCGGCCGGGGTGAGCGGGGCCATTCTGCAGATGGCGCAGCGGATCGCGGCGGCGGTCGCGGTCTCGGCGCTGTCCGGCGTCTACCTGCGGCAGACCGCCGGGGGCGGCGACCACCGCTCCGCCTACCTGGCCACCAGCGCGGTGTGCGCGGCGGTCGCCGCCCTCGCGGTCCTGGCCTCGGTGTTCGCCGGCCGGCGCGCGGCCCGGGAGGCGGCCGGCGAGCCCGTCGCGGTGAGCCGTGGGCGAACAGCGGTCCGCTGAGTTCTGTCCGGCGCAGGCCCGCAGTTACGGTGGCGGGCATGACCGAGAACCGGATCGTGGACCTGCCCGAGGTGGCGCTCGCCTACCGTGAGAGCGGCCCGCCGGACGGCCCGGTGCTGGTGCTGCTGCACGCCCTCGGGGAGCGCGCCACGGACTGGGACGTCGTCCTGCCCGGCCTCGCCCCCGGGCACCGCGTGTACGCGCTCGACCTGCGTGGCCACGGCGACAGCGGCCGCACCGCCCGGTACGGCCTGGAGGAGATGCGCGACGACGTGCTCGCCTTCCTCGACGCGCTCGGCCTGGCGCGGGTCGACCTGGTCGGCCACTCGATGGGCGGCGTGGTCGGCTACCTGGTCGCCCAGGCCCGGCCGGATCGGATCGGCCGGCTGGTCCTGGAGGACATCCCGGCACCGCACCCGCGCCCGGCCGGCGCGGTGCCGGACGCGCCGGACGAGCCGGTGCACTTCGACTGGGCCGTGGTGAAGGCCGTCAAGACGCAGGTCGACACCCCCGACCCGGCCTGGCTGGCGGGGATGGCCGGGATCACCGCCCGCACCCTGGTGGTCGCGGGCGGCTCGGCGAGCCACGTCCCGCAGGAGCGGCTCGCCGAGCTCGCCCGGCTGATCCCGGACTGCCGGATGGTCACCATCGAGGCCGGGCACCTCGTGCACAGTGCCCGGCCCGCCGAGTTCGTCGCCGCGGTGGCGCCGTTCCTGTCCGCCTGACGCGGACGTTCTGACGCGGACGTCCTGACGCGGACGCCTCGGGGCGGACGCGCCGGTCAGACGCCGAACTCGGCCGGCAGGCGGCCGGCGCGCACCGCCGCGACCAGGTCGGCGTGGTCGGCCTCGGTCCGGTCCGCGTACGCGACGGCGAAGGCGGCGACCGCCTCGTCCAGCGCCTCGCTCCTGCCGCAGTAGCCGGCCAGCAGGCCGGGGTCGGCGGTGTGCGCGTGCGCCCGGGCCAGCAGGGCGCCGGTGATCCGGGCGTAGTCGTCCAGTTGGCCCGGCAGCAGCGCGGCCGGGTCGACGCTGCCCTTGCGGTTGCGGAACTGCCGGACCTGGTAGGGGAGTCCGTCCACCGTCGTCCAGCCCAGCAGGGTGTCGCTGACCACCTGCATGTGCTTCTGCCCGAGCACCACCCGGCGGCCCTCGTGGCCGTCCTGACCGGCCACCGGGTGGCCCGCGCGCTCCAGGTGCGGCAGCAGCACGGACGGGCGGGCCTCCTTCACCTGGAGCACCAGCGGCTGGTCCCGGTGGTCGGTGAGCAGCACCACGTACGAGCGGGTGCCGACGCTGCCGGTGCCCACCACCCGGAACGCCACGTCCTGCACCCGGTAGCGGGACAGCAGGGTGCGCACCTCGGCGGGCACCGTCGCCACGTACGGGCCGAGCGACTGCGCGACGGCCCGCGCGGTCGCGTCGGTCACCTCGGTGAGCACCGGCGGAGCGGCCGTGAACCGCCGACCGCCGTCCGCCGTACGGGTGGTGCTGCGGGCGGCGAATCTGGCGCTGGTGTTGCCCAGCGCCTTCGCGCCGACCTTGCGCAGCACCTCGGCCAGGTCGTGCGCCTCGGTGAAGGAGACCAACTGCTCGTCCGCGACGGCGTTCCAGGCGTCCAGCGCGGGCAGCTTGGCGAGCGTGCGCATCGTGCGGCGGTAGGAGCCGGCCGCGTGCTGGGCGGCCTCCCGGGCGGTGGTCTCGTCGGCCCCGGTCTCGCGGCCGGCCAGCACCAGGCTCGCGGCCAGCCGCTTGAGGTCCCACTCCCACGGGCCGGGCACGGTCTCGTCGAAGTCGTTGATGTCCATCACCAGTTGCCCGCGGGCGTCCCCGTACAGCCCGAAGTTGGCGGCGTGCGCGTCCCCGCACAGCTGGGCGCCGACCCCGGTGGCCGGGGTGCCCGCCAGGTCGGCGGCCATCAGCCCGGCCGAACCGCGCAGGAACGCGAACGGCGTGGCGGCCATCCGCCCCACCCGGATCGGCACCAACGCGGCGATCCGGCCCGCGTTGGACGCCTCGATCGCCTCGACGGCCGTCGGCCGCCCGGGCACCGGCGAGAACTCCGCGTGCCGCTCCCGGGGGATGCGCCCGCGCAGCGTCTTCCCCCGCTCCCGCGAACGCCCGCCCTGCCCTGACGCGAACCCGGCCACCGCGAACGCCCGCCGCCCCTGCGGCGCAGCTCCGTCCACGTCGGCCGCGGCCCCGTCCGCCACCTCGGTCACCTCGGTCACCTGCGTCACCGCTCCCCACCCGTCCCTTCCGGCTCCCACCCGCCCGCGACCTGCGCGAACGGTTCTGCAGGGGGAGTGACGTCCGACGCCTGACGACGGTTCCTGAGCCCGGCGGACGCGAGGCGGCAGCCGCCCGTATCCTCGGGGCACGGCCCGCCGTCGAAGGCCGGGCGCGGAGTTGGTCGGGACCGGGGGGACAGTGGTGAGCGACGGGGGGAGAGCCCGGCGGGGCAGGCCCACGGTGAACGACGTGGCGGCGCTGGCGGGCGTGTCGATGGCGACGGTGTCGCGCGTGCTGGCGGGCGACTACCCGGTGGCCGGGGCCACCCGGGAGCGGGTGCTGCGCGCGGTGCGCGACCTCGACTACGTCGTGAACGCGCAGGCGCGGGCGCTGGCCGGCCGGCGGTCCCGGACGGTGGCGATCCTGCTGGGCAACCTCGCGGCGCCCTTCCACAACCGGGTCGCGCACGGTGTGGAGCGGCAGGCGGTGGACGAGGGCTGCCTCTGCCTGGTGGCGGCGACCGACGACGACCCCGACCGCGAACTGACGCTGGTCGAGGAGATGCGGGCGCGCGACGTGGAGGCCGTCGTGCTGGTGGGCGGGGTGGAGGACAGCCCGGGGTACCGCACCCGGATCGCCCGGCTGGCGGGCATCCTGGACGCGGCCGGCTCCAGGCTGGTGCTCTGCGGCCGGCCCGCCCCGGGGGAGGAACTGCCGCTGACGGCCGTGCACTACGACAACGCGGGCGGCGCGCGGGCGGCCGTCGACCACCTGCTGACGCTGGGCCACCGGCGGATCCTCTTCCTCGGCGGATCGGCCGTGACCACCACCACCCGGGAGCGCCTCGCCGGGCACCAGGCCGCGCTGGCGGCCCACGGCCTGCGCCACCCGGCCGAATTGACGGTGGAGGGGTGCCACACCCGGGACGGCGCGCGGGCCTGGCTGCGCCGCCGCCTGGCCCAGGGCCCGCCGGACTTCTCGGCGGTCTTCGCGCACGACGACGACGTGGCGGCCGTCGTGCTGACGGTCCTGCGGGAGCACGGGATCTCCGTGCCCGAACAGGTCTCGGTGATCGGCTTCAACGACCTGCCCGGGGCCGAGGACCTCAGGCCCGGCCTGACCACCGTGCGCATCCCGCACCTCGACCTCGGCCGCACGGCGCTGCGCCTCGCGCTGCACCGCCCCGGCCCCGAGCCGCAGCGGGCCGTCCTCGCCACCGAGCTGGTGCCCCGCGGGTCGACGGGGCCGGTCGGGTAGCCGGCCCTCCGGCCACGAGCCCGTGCCGGAAGCGTTGTCCTCGCGATAGAAAGCGCTTACTCTCCCGTCAGACAAGGGAGTTCGCGAGGAAGGACCGCCCGATGGACAGCTCGTGGACGAAGACCGGTGACCCGGCGTCGATACCGCTCCTGAGCAGGCGCGGACTGCTCAGGACCAGCGCCGCCGCCACCGCCGCGGCGGCCGCGTGGTGGCTCGGAGGGCCCACCGAGGCCCGGGCCGCCGACAACTACGACGCGATGCGCGCGGCCTGGTCCGAGCAGCTGACCGGCACCGGGTACGACCCGGCCGCGCCGCCGTTCGCCCGCGCGCTCACCGCGCTGGGCGACCAGGCACGGCGCCACCAGGCCGCGTTGAGCCCGCAGGCCGGGTCGCTCTGGCCCGACCTGCCGGTCGGCTCCGCCTCCGCCGCCGTCACGTCGACGGTCGGGCGGCTGCGGCTGATGGCCCTGGCCCTCACCCGGCCGGCCACCGGCTCGACGGGCGACCCAGGCCTCGGCGCCGCCGTCGCGACCGGCCTGGACTGGGTGCTCCAGCGCGCCTACACCGCCACCACCACGTCGTACGGGAACTGGTGGGACTGGCAGATCGGCGCCCCCCAGGCCCTGCTGGACGTGTGCGTGCTGCTCGGCGACCTCCTGACGGCCGAACGGGCGGCCGCGTGCGGTGCGGCCGTGGACCACTTCGTCCCGTCCTCGGTGGTCGACAAGTACACCGGCACCAGCACCGGGGCCAACCGGGTGGACCTGTGCCGGGTGCTCGCGCTGCGCGGTGTCATCGGCCGCTCGGCGGCCCCGGTCGCCGCCGCGCAGCGGGGGCTGTCACCGGTGTTCCGCTACGTGACCACCGGCGACGGGATCTACGCCGACGGCAGCTTCGTCCAGCACACCTGGGTGCCGTACACCGGCAGCTACGGCGAGGTGCTGCTCGGCAGCCTGAGCCGGCTGCTGCGCCTGCTCGCCGGTACGCCCTGGGCCGTCACCGACCCCGCGCTGCGCAACGTCTTCACCGCCGTGGACCGGGGGTTCCTGCCGTTCCTGTTCAACGGCCTGGTGATGGACGGGGTTTCGGGCCGCGCCGTCAGCCGCGGCGTGCAGGCCGGCGACGCGCGGCGGGCCCGCCTGGACGACCACGTGCGCGGCCACGCCCTGCTCGGGGACGTCCTGCGGCTGGCCGACTCCGGGTCGGTGCCGACGGCCCAGGCGGCGGCCTGGCGCGCCGCCGTGAAGGGCTCCCTCCAGCGCGACCAGGTGCTCCCCCACCTGTCCAACGTCCTCGCCGACATCCCCGAACTCGCCCGCGCACAGGCCCTTCTGGCGGACTCCGGCACCCGGGCGGCGGACGAGGGCACGGGCAGCCGGGTGTTCACCATGGACCGGGCCGTCCACCGCCGGCCCGGCTGGAGCGCGCAGCTCAGCCTGTCCTCGTCCCGGACCGCCTTCTACGAGTGCGGGAACGGCGAGAACCTGCGGGCCTGGCACAGCGGCAGCGGAATGCTCTACTGGTACGGCGGCGAGCAGGGCGACGAACAGTACAGCGACTCCTTCTGGCCCACCGCCGACCCCTACCGGCTGCCCGGCACCACCGTGTCGACGCGCCCGCTGGCCGACGGCGCCGGTGGCGACTGGGGCCAGGCCCGCCCGGCGACCGCCTGGGCGGGCGGGGCGAGCGACGGCGACCGGTCGGTGGTCGGCCAGGACGTCCGGGGCCTCGGCTCCACCCTGGTCGGGCGCAAGTCCTGGTTCTGCCTGGACGATTCGATCGTCTGCCTCGGCGCGGGCATCGGCTGTACCGACGGCGTCGCCGTCCGCACGACCGTCGACCACCGCAACCTCGGGGCCCGCGAGGACCGGGAGTTCGTGCTGGACGGCGTCCGCCAGCCCGCCGACCCCGGCTGGAGTCGGCGGGCCGACGGCGTCCGCTGGGCGGCGCTCGCCGGGTCGGGCGCCTGGGTGTTCCCCGACGGCGCCACCCTCGACCTCGCCCGCGAACGGCGGACCGGGGCGTGGGCCGACATCAACCGGGGCGGGGCGCCCGACCCGATCACCCGGACCTACCTGTCGATCGGCCTCGACCACGGCACCGACCCCGTCGACGGGACGTACCACTACGTGCTGATGCCCGGGGCCGGCCCGGACCAGGCGGCGGCCCGCGCGGCGGCCCCGACGGCCACCGTGCTCGCCAACACGGCCGACGCCCAGGCGATCAGCGCGCCCGGACTCGGACTCACCCTCGCCAACTTCTTCGCCCCAGGCACCGTCGGCCCGCTGACCGTCTCCGCCCCCTGCTCCGTCCTGCTCCGCGAGAACGGCGGCGACCTCTCCGTCGCCGTCGCCGACCCCACCCGGAAGGCGTCCACCGTCCAGCTGACGCTGGCGCTGGACGGCTACCGGCTCGCGAGCGGCGGCACCGGCATCACGGTGCTCTCGGACTCCGGGCCGCTGGTGCTGCGCTGCGCGGTGGCGGGCACCGGGGGAGCGAGCCTGTCGGCGGTCTTCCGGCGGAGCGCCGCCTTCCAGCGGGGCGCCGCCTGACGGGGCCGGCCGCCGAGGTCAGCGCACCGGGACGGGCCTCACTGGCCGACCCGCCCGTCGAGGCACTCGCGCAACAGGTCGGCGTGCCCGCAGTGACGGGCGTACTCGTCGATCCTGTGCACCAGCAGCTCTCGCACCGCGATGCCGCTCTTCCCCAGCCGCGTGCCCAGGTCCGGGTGCGCGGCCAGGGCGGCGTCGGTCGCGGCCTGTTCGCGGGCCAGGTCGGCGAACGCCGCGTCGACCTCGGCCTGCTCGGCGACGGCTCCGTCGAAGTCCGCGTCCCGCTTGCCGTAGAGCTTCGGCAGCGGATCGCCGTCGCTGATCCAGCCGCGCCAGTCCCGTTCCACTGCGGCGAGGTGCCGGACGAGGCCGAGCAGCGACATCGTCGACGGCGGGACGGACCGGCGGGCCAGCTGCTCCGGGTCCAGGCCCTCGCACTTCATCAGCAGGGTGTGGCGGTAGTTCGTCAGGAAGTCGTTCAGGGTGGGGAGTTCGCCGTCCGGGCAGACTCCCTCGCTGTTGCGGGGGTCGTCGTCCGGGTCGGCCCACATGTCGGGGTAGACGGTTGCCTGGGTCCATCGTTCGGGTTGGTCGCTCATGCGGGCCATGCTCGTCCGTGCGGGCCCGAGCCGCCAGTGGGTTTTGCCGCGACGGTGGCGGCTCCTCAGAGCGTGGGTGTCGGCGTGGGCGTCGGCGTGGGAGCGGCGGCCGGAGGAAGGGGGCTGGGGAGGGCGCTCGCGCGGGCCGCGGGGTCGGTGACGACGCCGGTGCAGTTGTCGCCCTCCTTCTGGTGGCCGCACACCTGCAAGGTGGTGTCGCCGGGGCTCGCGTCGACCATCACGGAGTAGTTGTCGTAGCCCCAGTGGATCAGGGCGGTCTCCTGCGAGCCGTGGTTGGTGGTGATGGTGGCGCTGTCCCCGGGGGAGCCGTCGGTGATCCCCGACCAGGCGGCCCGGCAGCGCGGGCTGTAGTGGACGTAGAGGACCACCTTGCCCACGTTGCCGGTCAGCAGGGTGCGCTGGTCGACGTCGCACCGCATGTCCTGGGGGTCCTTGCCCGCGCAGCCGACGCCCTCGCAGAGCGGCGCCGGCCCGGCGGTCGCCGCTGCCGTCGCCGCCGCCGTCTTCGGCGGGAGCGTCGCCGCCGATGCCGTGCCGTTGCCGCCGTGCGGGCCGCGCAGGTACAGGGCCGCGAACAGGATGAGCACGGCGGCCACGGCGGCTCCCACGCCGGCCGCCGGCCGCCGCCACGGGGCGGGCCGCGGCGAGGCGGGGGCGGCGTCGGGCGCTTCGGCCGGCGCTGCGGGCGCGGGCGCCGGGGAGAGCGCCTCGTCCGTGTCGTGCGTGGCCTCGGAGGAGGGCGCCTCGTGCGCGTCGCGCGCGGCCTCGGCCTTCCGCAGCAGGGAGGTGAGCAGATCGGCGTCGCACTCGACCGTGGCGATCAGGCCGGCCAGGGCCTGCGGGGTGATCAGGCGCTTCCCGTTCAACCAGCGTTCCCAGGAGGCCTTGCTGAGGTAGGTCCTCTTCCCGAGTTCGGCCAGGGAGATCCGGTGCGCGTCCTTGACCGCGCGCAGTTCCTCGGCCAGACGTCGAGCGGGTTCTGAAAGATCGTCAGGGAGCGGCTTCCAGGACTGACTCATCGCGGGTACCTCGGGCGGGTCGGTGGAGGATGCAAACTGATCCACTTTCGGATGATCAGTTTAATCGGTCGACTTCCCTCGGTTCCCACCCGCAGCCCGGGGCGCCTTCGCGCACCCGGTACCGATCGCCTACCATCGCGGTCGGCCGCGTCGAGCGACGGGCGGGGCGACGGGCAAGGGCGATCCGAGAGGCGCGGAGCATGGGCGACGAGCGCGGCTACCTGCTGGACAACCGGCAGCGGGAGGCGGGTCGACGGTTCGAGGGCATCGCCGAGCTGTTCGACCCGTGGACGCTGGAGCACTTGGACCGGCTGGGCCCGGCCGACGGGCACCACTGCTGGGAGGTGGGTGCGGGCGGCCCGGGCATCCCGCTGGCACTGGCCGAGCGGGTCGGGCCGGCGGGCCGGGTCCTGGCCAGCGACCTCGACACCAGCTGGCTGACCGGACTGCCCGCCGACCGCGTCGAGGTCCGCCGGCACGACGTCACCCGCGACCCGCTGCCCGACGGGCTGTTCGACCTGGTGCACGTCCGCCTGGTGCTGGTGCACCTGCCCGACCGGGCCGAGGTGCTGCGGCGGCTGGCGTCGGCGGTACGGCCCGGAGGCTGGCTGGTGGTCGAGGACGCGGACCCGGCCCTGCAACCGCTCGCCTGCCCGGACGAGCACGGGCCGGACCAGGAGCTGGCGAACCGGGTGCGCCGGGCGTTCCGGGCCCGGCTCGCCGAGCGCGGCGCCGACCTCGCCTTCGGCCGCACCCTGCCCCGGCTGCTGCGCGAGGCGGGCCTGACGGACGTCGCCGCCGAGGCGTACTTCCCCGTCACCTCCCCGGCCTGTCGGGAGCTGGAGGCGGCGACGGTCCGTCAGCTCCGCGACCAGCTGGTCGGCCCCGACCTCCCCGCCGCCGACCTGGACCGGCACCTGGCCAACCTCCGCGACACCGAGCTGGACGTGACCACCGCCCCGCTGATCACCTGCTGGGGCCGGCGCCGGTAGGTGGCCACCGCAGGACGCTCCGTCCCCGGCCGGCCGGCCGGGTCGAGGCGACGGCGTAGCCGGTGAGCAGGGCGGTCACGATGTCGGTGAGGCGGAGTTTCAGAACTCGGAGCTGGGGGCGTCCGTGACGGGGCCGAGGTCGGGTCGGTCGCGCAGGTCGAGGGCTTCGCCGTGGCGGGTGAGTTCGAGGAGGACGAGGGTGTTGGTGCCCGGGTGCCAGAGCGGGGCGGGGGCGTAGAGGGTGCGCTGCGGGCCCTCGTCGGTGTAGCGGCCGAGGAGGAAGCCGTTGAGCCAGAGCAGGCCGCGGCCCCAGCCGGGCAGGGCGAGGAAGGCGTCGGCGGGGGTGTCGAGGTCGGTCTCGAAGCGGTGGAAGGCCGGGTCGCCGTCGGTGGCGGCGGTGGCCGGGTCGAAGGCCAGGCCGCTCAGGTCGGTGAGGGGGAGCGGGCGGATCTCCCAGTCGTGGAGGCGCTGGCGTTCGTGCGAGACGCCCCGCCGGATGCCCTTGTGGTCGTCGAGTTGGGGGCCGTAGTTGGTGCGGCCGAGCGCCTCGACCAGGATGTCCAGGGTGGTGCCGGCCGGCGCGGTGGCCAGCGGGAGGGTGGCACCGGGGTCGTTGCGGTCGAGGGTGCCGAGGGGGCGGCCGTCGGCGAAGACCTGGGCGCGGTCGCCGAGGCCGTCGATGCGCAGCGGCAGGGTGGGGCGGGGGCCGGGGACGCGGGTGCGGTAGTGGATGAGGCCGAGGGACTGGCCGAGGTTCTCCATGGGTTCCGGGACGGGCCGGTGGTGCGGGGTGGCCAGGGCGTCCAGGGAGTCGAACAGGCGGGCCCGGCCGGTCCTGCGGTCGATGCGGCGCGGGGCCAGGCGGGGCGGCTCGGCGGGGAGTTCGCCGTCGGGCAGGGGGAGGTACCGGCCGATGACGTCGCGCAGGGCGTGGAACTTGGCGGTGAGTTCGCCGGCCTCGCCGATGGGGGCGTCGTAGTCGTAGCTGGTGGTGGTGGGCTCGTAGCCCGGGGTGTCGGGGCTGGTGCCGGTGTGGTTGGCGCCGGACCAGAGGCCGAAGTTGGTGCCGCCGTGGGCCATGTAGAGGTTGACGGAGGCGCCGGTGGCGAGGAGTGCGTCCAGGGAGCGGGCGGACTCCTGCGGGTCGCGGACGTGGTGGGGCCCGCCGACGCGGTCGAACCAGCCGATCCAGAACTCCATGGCGGCCAGCGGCCCCTTGGGCTGCTGGCGGCGCAGCACCTCGAAGCGCTCGGGGGCGCGGGAGCCGAAGGTCGCGGTGGCGAGCAGGCCGGGGATCGCGCCGCCCTGCTGCATGAAGTCCTCGGCGCCGTCGGCGGTGAACAGCAGGCAGTCCACGCCGCGCGCGAGGAGGCCGTCGCGCAGGTGGGCGAGGTAGCCGGCGTCGGTGCCGTAGCTGCCGTACTCGTTCTCGACCTGGACGGCCACGACGGGGCCGCCGCGGCTCGCCAGCAGCGGCAGCAGCTCGGGCACGAGGGCGTCGAACCAGCCGTCCACGGCGGCCAGGAAGGCGGGGTCGGCGCAGCGCAGGCGCAGGCCGTCGACGGCGAGGAGGCGTGCGGGCAGGCCGCCGAACTCCCATTCGGCGCAGATGTAGGGGCCGGGCCGCAGGATGACGTCCAGTCCGTGCTGCTGGGCCAGCCGGACGAACCGGGCCACGTCCCGCCAGCCGGTGAAGTCGATCTCACCGGTGGGCAGTTCGTGGAAGTTCCAGGGGATGTAGGTGTCCACGGTGTTGACGCCGAGGGCGCGCAGGCGGCGCAGCCGGTCGTCCCAGAGCTCGGGGTGGACGCGGAAGTAGTGCAGGGCGCCGGCGACGATCCGGTGCGGGGCCCCGTTGCGGCGGAATCCGGAGTCGTCGTAGTCGAGTTCGATCGTTTCGATCATCGCGTGACCAGCTTTCGAGGGTGTGGCACGGGCTGCCAGGGTAGGCCAACGGCTACCGGTGTGGCGCGGTGGCCACGTGGGTGCGGTGGCGGTCGGCCACGGTGGCGAGGGTCTGCGCGCCGGGGGTGGCCCAGATCCGCTCGTTGAAGATCTCGACCTCGATCCAGCCGGTGTAGCCCGCCGCCGTGACCTGGTCGGTGAGGGAGCGGAAGTCGATGTGGCCGTCGCCGACGTGGCCGCGCCCGAGCAGGACGTCGGCGGGCAGCGGCAGCGTCCAGTCGCACACCTGGTAGGCGGCGATGCGGCCGTCCCGGCCCGCCCGGGTGAGTTGCTCGGGCAGCGCCGGATCCCACCAGACGTGGTAGCTGTCGACGACCACGCCGACCTGGGCGGCCGGGTGCGGCGCGGCGAGGTCGAGCGCCTGGCCGAGGGTGGAGACCACGGCGCGGTCGGCGCAGAACATCGGATGCAGCGGTTCGATGGCCAGTCGTACGCCGAACTGCCCGGCGTACGGCGCGAGTTCGGCGAGCAGGTCGGCGACCCGGGCACGCGCGCCGGGCAGGTCGCGGCTGCCCTCGGGCAGGCCTCCGACGACCAGCACCAGGGTGTCGGTGCCGAGTTCGGCGGCCTCCTCGACGGCCCGCCGGTTGTCGTCGAGCGCGGCGCGGCGGCCTTCGGGCCCGGCGGCGGTGAGGAAGCCGCCCCGGCAGAGGCTGCTGACGGTCAGGCCGCTGTCGCGGACCAGCCGGGCGGCGCGGGCCGTTCCGGTCTCGGCGACCTTGTCCCGCCACAGGCCGATCGCCGGGATGCCCGCCTGCGCGCAGCCCCGGACGGCCTCGGGCAGGGACCAGTGCTTGGTGGTGATCTGGTTGAGCGAGAGCCGTTCCAGACCGGGGGCGGCGGTACCCCGTTCGGCGGGGTGGGGTGCGGTCATGCCGACCACCCGGCCAGGGCGAGGTAGCGGCGCATCCGGTCGGCCGCGAGCTCGGGGTCGGGGAGCACCCCGGCGGCGTCGGCGAGCCGGAGCAGTTCGACGAGGTGCGGTACGGACCGGCCGCTCTGGGCGCCGGCCACCATGGTGAAGTGCTCCTGGTGGCCGGCCAGGTAGGCGAGGAAGACCACGCCGGTCTTGTACTGGAAGGTCGGCGCCGCGAAGAGGTGCCGGGCCAGCGGCAGCGTCGGGCCGAGCAGCGCGTCGTAGCGGGCGGTGTCGCCGGCGTCCAGGGCGTGCAGGGCTGCCGCGGCGTGGCCGGCGATCGGGTCGAAGACGCCGAGCAGGGCGTCGCTGTGGCCGAGTTCGTCGCCCTTGATCAGTTCGGGGTAGTGGAAGTCGTCGCCGGTGTAGAGCCGCACCCCGGCGGGCAGGGCGCGGCGCAGCGCGACCTCCCGGTCGGCGTCCAGCAGCGACACCTTGATGCCGTCGATCCGACCGGGGTGTTCGCGGATGAGGGTGAGGACGGTGTCGGTGGCCGCGTCGAGGTCGGCGGAGCCCCAGTAGCCGTCCAGTGCCGGGTCGAAGGCGGCGCCGAGCCAGTGCAGGATCACCGGCCGGGCGGACTGCCGGATCAGCCCGTCGTAGACGCGGAGGAAGTCCTCCGGGCCGCGGGCGCGGGAGTTGAGGGCCCGGCTGGCCATCAGGACGGGCTGCGCTCCGGCCGCCTCGACCACGGCGAGCTGCGCCTCGTAGGCGTCTGCGACCTCGCTCAGGGCGGCGGCCGTGATGTCGCTCAAGGAGCCTGCCGGGTCGGTGAGTTGGTCGGTGCCGACGCCGCAGGCGAGCCGGCCGCCGACGGCGCGGGCCGCCGCGCCGGAGCGGGTGATGAGTTCGCGGGTGGCGGCCCAGTCCAGGCCCATGCCGCGCTGGGCGGTGTCCATGGCGTCGGCGACGCCGAGGCCGAGCGACCAGAGGTGGTGGCGGAAGGCGAGGGTGGCGTCCCAGTCCAGGGCGGCCGGGGCGCCGGCGGCGTTGGCGCCGAGCGGGTCGGCGACGACGTGGGCGGCCGCGAAGGCCGTGCGGGAGGCGGGCGGGTGTGCGGGCAGGTCGAGCGGTGCGGGCTCGCGCAGCCGCAGCCGGCCGTGTCCGGGCAGGTCGAGTTCGGCCATCAGAGCACCAGCTCGGGGACGTCGAGCCGGCGGCCCTCGCGCGCCGAGCGCAGGCCGAGTTCGGCGAGCTGGACGCCCTTGGCGCCTTCCAGGAGGTCCCACGGGTAGGCGGAGCCGGTCGCCACGTGGCGCAGGAACAGCTCCCACTGCACCTTGAAGCCGTTGTCGTACTCCTCGTTGGCGGGCACCGGCTGCCACTGGGCGCGGAAGGGGTCGGTGGCCGGGAGGTCCGGGTTCCAGACCGGCCGGGGGGTGGTGGCCCGGTGCTGGATGCGGCACTCGCGCAGCCCGGCGACGGCGCTGCCCTCGGTGCCGTCGACCTGGAACTCGACCAGTTCGTCCCGGTCGACCCGCACCGCCCAGGAGGAGTTGATCTGCGCGACGACGCCGCCGGCCAGCTCGAAGACGCCGTACGCGGCGTCGTCGGCGGTGGCGGGGTAGGCCCGGCCCTGTTCGTCGACGCGGCGGGGGATGTGGGTGGAGGCGTGCGCGTACACCGTGCGGACGGGCCCGAAGAGGTTGTCCAGCACGTAGCGCCAGTGCGGGAACATGTCGAGGATCACGCCGCCGCCGTCCTCGGCGCGGTAGTTCCAGGACGGGCGCTGGGCGCTCTGCCAGTCGCCCTCGAAGACCCAGTAGCCGAACTCGCCGCGCACGGACAGGATCCGGCCGAAGAACCCGCCGTCGATCAGCCGCTTGAGCTTGCGCAGCCCGGGCAGGAACAGCTTGTCCTGGACGACGCCGTTGCGGACGCCGGCCGCCCGGGCGAGGCGGGCCAGCTCCAGGGCGGCGTCGAGGGATTCGGCGGTGGGCTTCTCGGTGTAGACGTGCTTGCCGGCGGCGATCGCGGCGCGCAGGGCGGCCTCCCGGGCGGGGGTCACCTGGGCGTCGAAGTACACCTCGGTGAGCGGGTGGGCGAGCGCCTCGTCGAGCGAGGTGGTCCAGTGCTCCAGGCCGTGGCGTTCGGCCAGGGCGCGCAGCTTGGCCTCGTTGCGGCCGAGCAGGATCGGTTCGGGCCAGAGCACCCGGCCGTCGTCGAGGTCGAGGCCGCCCTGCTCGCGGATGGCGAGGATCGAGCGGACGAGGTGCTGGCGGTGGCCCATGCGGCCGGTGACGCCGTTCAGGACGACGCCGATCACCTTGCGGTCCACGGGTGTTCTCCTTGCAGCTGGTGGTGTTGGTGCTGGCGGGGGCGCGGTCAGGCCGTGCAGCTGGTGACGGGGGCGCGGTCAGGCCGTGCAGCTGGTGACGGGGGCGCGGTCAGGCCGTGCGGTGGATGCCTTCGGGGTGGACGGCGTGGGCGAACGGCAGGCCCCGCGCGTAGCGGGCGAGCTCGTCGGCCGCGGCGGCGGCCATCCGGTGCAGCTCGCCGCCGAGCGAGCCGGCCACGTGCGGGGTGAGCAGGACGTTCGGCAGCTCGTACAGCGGTGAGTCGGCGGGCAGGACCTCGGGGACGGTGACGTCGAGGACGGCGTCCAGGCGGCCGGCGACGAGTTCGTCGGTGAGCGCCTGCTGGTCGACCAGCGAGCCGCGGGAGGTGTTGACCAGGGTGGCGCCGTCGCGCATCAGGGCGAGCCGGCGGCGGTCCACCAGGTGGTGGGTCTCCGGCAGTTCGGGGGCGTGCACGGTGACCACGTCGGAGGAGGCGCACAGGTCGTCCAGGCCGACGGCCCGGGCGCCGAGCGCGGCGGCCTCGGCGGCCTCCACGTACGGGTCGTACAGCAGCAGGTCGAGGTCGTGCGGGCCGAGCAGTTCGAGCACCCGGCGCCCGATCCGGGAGGCGCCGACGACGCCGACCGTGCGCCGGTAGTTCCCGGCGGCGGCGTAGGCGCCCTGCCAGTCGTGCGGGGCGCGCCGGTGCCGGTAGTCCTCGCGGATCGCCAGCAGCCGCTTGTTGGCGAGCAGCACGGCGGCGACGGTGTACTCGGCGACGGGCAGCGCGTTGGCCCAGGCCGCCGAGGTCACCTGGAGGCCGCGCCGCCAGCAGGCGTCGGTGACGTGGTGCTTGACCGAGCCGGCGGCGTGGATGACGGCGCGCAGCCGGGGCGCGGCGGCCAGTACGGCCTCGTCCAGCGGCGGGCAGCCCCAGCCGCTGATGATGACCTCGGTGCGGGCCAGCGCGGCGGCGGCCTCGGGGGTGGCGAAGTCGTCCACGACCAGGTCGGGGTCGAGGTCGGCGAGGTCGGTGAGCCGCTGGACGGCGTGCCGGTCGAGCAGCCGGGCGGGCAGGGCGCGGTCCATCGCGAGCAGGGCGCGGGGCCGGCGGGCCGGGGCGGCGGGGGAGCGGATGTCGGCTGTGGTGGTGGTCATTTGACGCTTCCTGCGGTCAGGCCGGCCCGCCAGTGGCGTTGCAGGCCGAAGAAGGCCGCCACCAGCGGGAGGACGGCGAGCAGCGAGCCGCTGACGACGAGGGGGTAGTACTCGGGGAAGGCGTGGGTCTGGGCGTTCCAGCTGAACAGGCCGAGGCTGACCGGGAAGAGCCGGTTGTCCGAGAGCATCACCAGGGGGAGGAAGAAGTTGTTCCAGATCGCGGTGAACTGGAAGAGGAACACCGTGACGAAGCCGGGCGTCATCATCCGCAGGCCGATCGACCAGAAGGTGCGCAGTTCGCCCGCGCCGTCCATCCGGGCCGCCTCCAGCACCTCGCCGGGGACGTAGCCCGCGCAGAACACCCGGGCGAGGTAGACGCCGAAGGGGTTGACCAGGGAGGGCACGAAGACCGCCCAGAAGGTGTTGACCACGCCGAGGTCCGAGGCGAGCAGGTACATCGGCAGGGCCAGCGTGGTGGTGGGCACCAGCACGCCGAGCAGCACCAGGCCGAACAGCTTCTCCTTGCCGGGGAAGGAGTGGACGTGGAACGCGTACCCGGCGCAGACGCAGACCAGGGCGCAGGCCAGTGCGCCGAGCCCGGCGTACAGCAGGGAGTTGAGGTACCAGCGGAAGTAGATGCCGTCCCCGGTGGTGGCCAGCGCGTGCAGGTTCTCGCCGAGGTGCCAGGTGGCGGGGGAGAGGGCGCGCCCGCCGAGCAGGTCGCCGGTGTTCTTGGCGGCGGCGGTCACCAGCCACAGCAGCGGCAGCAGGGTGTAGGCGGTGGCGAGGACGAGGGCGCCGTTGACGGCGGCCTTGGAGAGGCTCCACGGCCGGCGGGGCGGGTGGCTGCGGGCGGCGGAGCGCTGCCGGGGGCGGCGTCCGGGGGCGAGCGTGGTCATCCGGTGGCCTCCGTCCGGCGGTCCGGGCGCGGGCGGGTGGCCCGGGTGACGAGGAAGGACAGCGCGGCGGCGGCGAGCGCGAGCAGCACCGAGGCGGCGGCGGCCAGGCCGTAGTCGCCCCGGTCGAAGGCGGCGGTGTAGGCGTACATGCTGGGGGTCCAGGTGGAGACGACGCCGGGGGAGGCGCCGTGCAGGATCATCGGTTCGGTGAAGAGCTGGAGCGAGCCGATCAGGGTGAACAGGCCGACCAGCACGATCGAGGCGCGGATGAGCGGGATCTTGACGCTGACGGCGGTCCGCAGCGGTCCGGCGCCGTCGACGACGGCCGCTTCGAGGACTTCGCGCGGGACGGCCTGGAGTGCGGCGTAGAAGATGACCATGTTGTAGCCGGTCCACTCCCAGAGTGCGATGTTGACCACGGCGGGCAGCGGCGCGCCGAACGGGTCGGGGTGGGCGCCGCCGGCGTTCAGCAGGTCGATGACCGGGCTGATGCCGGGCGTGTACAGGTAGACCCAGATCAGCGCGGCGATGATGCCGGGTACCGCGTGCGGCAGGAACAGCGCCAGCTGGAAGAAGCGGCGGGCGCGGGCCAGTGCCGAGTCCAGCAGCAGCGCGAGGAGCAGCGCCAGCCCCGTCATCAGCGGGATGTAGAGCAGGCAGTACTGCGCGGTGGTCCAGAAGCCCGAGCGGAACGCCTGGTCGCCGAGCGCCCGGGCGTAGTTGCCGAGGCCGGTGAAGACCGTCTCGCCGCCGCCGAAGCCGAGCCCGGAGCGGTGCTCGGTGTACAGGCTGAGGTGGACGGCGTAGCCGATCGGGACGAGCGTGCAGGCGGTGAACAGGAGCACGAACGGGGCGAGCAGGACGGCCGGCGCCCCGTACCGCCCGCGCCGGCGGGCGCGGGCGGCGACGGCGGGCCCGGGCCCGGTGCGGGGCGGCTGGGCGGTCACTGCTTGACCTTGAGGCCGCGGTTCTTCAGCTCGGCCAGGGTGGACTGCTGCGCGGCGTCGAGGGCCGCCTGGACGGTGCCGCCCTGGGTGAGCTTGCCGAACGCGTCCTTGAGCGCGTTGTTGGTCGCGTTCATCGTCGGGCCCCACTGCCAGTTCGGCTTGATCGACTTCGCGGCGTCCGTGTAGAGCGCGTACACGTCCTGGCCGCCGTAGAAGTCGGCCTTGAAGGCCTCCTCGGCCACCGGGACGAGCGCGGGCGCGGCCGGGAAGGCGGAGGAGGTGCCGGAGGCGATCCGGGCCTTGATGCCCTCCGGCGTGGTGGTCGCCCAGGTGGCGAACTCGACGGCGGCCTTGGCCTTCCTGCTGTTCTTGGAGACGGCGAAGGTGGTGCCGCCGACCATGCCGCTGGCCGGGGCGCCGTCCCAGCTGGGCACCGGGGCGACGGCCCACGTGCCGGCCGCGTCGGGCAGGGTGCCCTTCAGCACCCCGCCGCCCCAGGAGGCGCCGAGGTAGCCGGCGGTCTCGCCCTTCTGCAGCGAGGCCGTCCACGGCTGGCTGAACGAGGGCTGGACGCGGACCAGGTCCTCGGCGATCAGCTGCTGCCAGTAGTCCGCGGTCTGCTTGGTCCCGGCGCCGTTGAGGTCGACGCTCCAGGCGTCGTCGCGGCCGGTGAACCAGTGGGCGCCGGCCTGCCAGGCCATCGCCTCGAAGGTGGCCGGGTCGTCGGGGAAGAAGGTGGCGATCCGGGTGTCCGGCTGGGCCTGCTTCAGTTTCTGCGCGGCGGTGCGGAATTCGTCCCAGGTCTTCGGCGGGGTGAGGCCGGCCCGGTCGAAGAGGTCCTTGCGGTAGTAGAAGGCCTGCGGCGAGGCGTCCAGTGGCAGCGCCCAGGTGCGGCCGCCGAGGGTGGTCAGGTCCATGGTCTGCGGCAGGTACTTCGCCTTGAGCTCGCCGGGGACGAGCCCGGAGATGTCCTGGACGGCGCCCTGGCTGACGAAGTCCGGCAGTTGGGCGTACTCGACGTTGAACACGTCGGGGGCGTTGCCGGCCTTCACCGCGTTGGAGATCTTGGCGTACCCGCCGGCCGTGCCGGACGGTATCTCCTCGTAGACCACGTTGACGTCGGGGTGGGAGGCGTTGAAGGCGGCGACGACCTCCTTCGTGCCCTTGGACCAGGCCCAGAAGGTCAGCGTGACCGGCTTGCCGTCGTCGGCCTTCGGGGCGCCGCCGCCGCCGCTGCCGGCGCAGGCGGCGAGGAGGACGGTGGACAGCAGGCCGCCGGCGGCGGCGCGGAGGAGTCTGCGCCGGGGGTGGGGGAGGGGGAGCGGGAGTGAGGGCATGCACGACTCCGGGAGAGGGGGGCGCGGCCGGGGGGTCAGTGGGGCTGCCGGTGGCCGCGACCGGGCGGGCAAGTGGTCGCCATCCTGGGCGGGCGATCGATCGAAGTCAAGAGATTGGGATCAAATGATCCGTTGCGATCAAAAGCCTTGACGAACGATCAACCGCTTTCTAGATTCCCCGCACGGGGCACGACTCCCGAGCCCCGGGCCATGGAGGACACCGCCGTGCTGCTGCCCCCGGAAGACCACGCCCTCAGCCCCCGCACCGGCTGGACCAGAGCCCACTGGGAGGCCGCCGCCGACGGGCTGCTCGACGCCGTCCTCCCCTGGGCCGGCCCCGGACACGCGCTGATCGACCTCCCCCGCGCTACGCCGAGCTGGTCCGGCCGCCGCTCCGACGCCCACGAAGGCTTCGCCCGCACCTTCCTCCTCGCCGCCCTGCGGATCGCCGGCGCCGGCGGCGCCGACCCGCACGGCCTGCTCGACCGCTACGCCGCCGGACTCGACGCCGGCACCCGCCACCCCACCACCGCACGCGACCTCACCGACGACGACCCGGCGTCCTGGCCCGTCGTCACCGACCGCGGCCAGGCCATGGTCGAGGCCGCCGCCATCGCGTTCGCCCTGCGGCTGACCCGCCCCTGGCTCTGGGACCGCCTCCCCGCCGACGTCCGGACCAGAACCGCCCGATGGCTCGCCGAGACCCTCCACCGCACACCCAACGACAACAACTGGTGGCTCTTCCCGCTCGCCGTCGGCGGCTTCCTCGCCGAGGCCGGCGTCGAGGAGCCCGCCGCCCGCGCCGCCGTCCGGCGCGGCCTCGAACGCATCGACCGCTTCTACCTCGGCGACGGCTGGTACACCGACGGCCGCCCCCGCGCCTTCGACCACTACAACGGCTGGGCCCTGCACCTCTACCCCGTGCTGCACGCCCACCTCGCCGACGACCGCGCCCTGCTCGCCGAATACGGCCCCCGGCTCGCCGCCCACCTCGCCGACTACGCCCACCTGTTCGGCGGCGACGGCGCGCCGGTGCACCAGGGCCGCTCGCTGATCTACCGGTTCGCCGCCGCCGCCCCGCTCTGGGCCGGCACCCTCACCGGCCACACCCCGCTCACCCCCGGCACCACCCGCCGCCTCGCCTCCGGCGCCCTGCGCCACTTCCTCGACCGCGGCGCCACCGGCCCCGACGGCCTGCTCACCCTCGGCTGGTACGGCCCCCACCCCCCGCTCGTCCAGCCCTACTCCGGCCCCGCCTCGCCCTACTGGGCGGCCTCCGGCTTCCTCGGCCTGCTGCTGCCCGCCGACCACCCCGCCTGGACCGACCGCGAGGAGCCCGCGCCCGCCGAACGCCGTGACACCGTCCGGGCGCTGCCCGGCCCCGGCTGGCTGGTCCAGTCCACCGCCGCCGACGGCCTGGTCCGCCTCCACAACCACGGCAGCGACGACCAGCCCGCCGACCGCGTCCACCCCGACGACCCGCACTACGCGCGGCTCGCCCACTCCACCGCCACCGGCCCCGTCCACACCGGCCCGGCCGACAACCACCTCGCCCTGCTGGTCGACGGCGAACCCACCGAACGCGGCCCCATCACCCCGCTCGCCACCGGCGACGGCTGGGCGGCCTCCACCCACCGCCCCCGGGCCGCCGGACAGCCCCTGCCCGGCGTCACCGTCACCTCGCTGACCCTCGCCCACGGCGCCGACGAGGTCCGCGCCCACCTGGTCGTCGGCGCCCCGCCCGGCACCCCGCTGCGCGAGGGCGGCTGGGCCGTCGCCGGAGACCACCTGCCGCCCGCCCGGCCCGGCACCGGCACTGCCGCCGCCGCCACTGCCACCGCCCACACGCTGGACGGCCGGCTGCTGACCAGCGAACTGCGCACCCTGCACGGCTACACCGCCGCCCGCACCAGCCCCGTCCCGGACGGCACGGCCTTCGGAGCGGCCGCCGCCCTGCCGGTCCTGACCGGCGCCACCGGCGGGGCCGCCCACCTGCTGGTGTGCGCCGCCCGTCTCACCGCTGTCCGCCTCACCACCGCTCACCTCACCGCAGCCCGTCTCACCGCCGCCGCGGACGAACTCCCGCCGCTCGACGGCCTGACGGCGGACGTGGCGGCCGCCCCCGACGGGGCCTACCGGCTGCGGGTGCGGTGGCCCGACGGCGCCGTCCACGAGGCGGAGCTGTCGCCGGGAGCGGCCTTCGCCCGCCGGCTTCCGCCCGGCGCCCGGACCTGAGGAGCACCCGTGCCACTCGCCCTGTCCACCCTCGGCCTGCCCGACCTGCCGCTCGCCGCCGCCGCGCGCCTCGCCGCCGACCACGGCTGGCACGGGCTGGAACTGCGCTGCGCCCCGGGCCAGCCGGTCCACCCCGGACTGACCGCCGACGAGCGGCGCGCCGCCGTGCGCGCACTGGCGTCCACCGGGACGGTTCCGCTCGCGCTGGCCTCCTACCTCGGCATCGCCGCCCCGGGCGCGGACGCCCCGCTGCTCGCCGACCTCGGCGGACACCTGGAACTCGCCGCCGACCTGGGCTGCCCGGCCGTCCGGGTCTTCCCGCGCGGCGGCGCCGCGCCCGGCCCGGCGGCGGCCGACGAACGGGCTGATGGGCGCGCCGCCCGGCGGCTGGCCGCCGTCGCCGGCCGCGCGGCCGCGCTCGGCGTCCGGGTCCTGGTCGAGACGCACGACTCGCACCCGACCGGCCGCGACCTCGCCCGGCTGCTCGCCCCCGTCGACCACCCGGCCGTCGGCGCCCTGTGGGACCTCCAGCACACCGTCCTCGGCGGGGAGCCGCCGCAGGCCACCCACCGGGCGCTGGCCGGCCGGCTGGGCCACGTCCAGGTCAAGGACGTCGCCTCGGCCGCCGACCGCACGCCACTGCCGCTCGGCGCCGGCACCCTGCCGATCGCCGCCTGCCTCGCCCTGCTGCCGGCCGACGCCTGGGTCTGCTGGGAGTACGAGGCGCCGTGGTACCCCGAGGCCGCCCCGCTGGCTCCGCTGCTCGGCGCGGCCGCCGCCTGGCTGGCGGGACTGCGGCGGTAGGTCCTGTCCGACTGATCTCGCCGGGCCCGCGACGCCCCCCCAGCCTGGCGGCCGGGAGGTGCATCCAGGCATCCCGCCTGGCTGCACGCCCGAATCGCCCAAGTACGGCCAGTACGAGGGCTCCCCGGCCGAGGCTGGGGGTTCAGCCGCCGCAGGAGGTGCGGATGCGCAGGGCCGGGAGCAGGGAGATCCGGTGCACCGGCAGGTCGGGCCCGGCGGTGAGGCGGCGCAGCAGGAGGCCGACGGCGGTCTCGCCGACCGCGCGGGTCGGCGGGGCGACGGCGGTCAGCGGCGGGGCCGCCAGGGCGGCGAACACGTCGTCGTAGGCGATCAGCGCGAGGTCGTCGGGCACCGCGAGGCCGCGGGCGCGGAGCAGCGGGAGCAGCTGGATCGCGTCCTGGTCGTTGTGGATGAGGGCGGCGCGGACGCCGTCGGACACGGCGTCGGCGATCAGCCCGGCGAGCCGGTCGGAGTCGGCGGGGCGGCCGTCGTCACCGAGGGTGTCCAGGACGGGCAGGGCGGCCAGTCCGAGCAGCCGGGTGCCGTGCTGGTAGCCGGCCCGGACCTCCCGGGCCGTCCAGGAGTCGCCGCGGGCCGCGAGCAGGACCCGGTCGTGGCCGAGGTCGGCGAAGTGGCGCAGCGCGAGGAGGACGCCCTGCCGGTGGTCCGAGCCGACGGAGTCCAGGCCGGCGCCGGGGCCCCCGTACTCGGGCGCGCCGCGTTCGACCAGGATGGCGGGCACCGGCAGGTCGTCCAGCCAGTCGTGGGCCTGCGCGGGCCGGCCCGGCAGGAGGTTGGGTGCGAGCAGCAGCCCGTCGAGGCCGGATTCCAGCAGCCGTTCGGCCTGTGTGTGGTCGTCGCGGGCCTCGTAGGGGGCGATGCCGAGGACGAGTCGGGCGCCCGCCGCCGTCGCGGCGGCCCGGGCGCCGTTGATCAGCTCGTCGAAGTACGACCCGACGGAGGGCACCAGCAGCCCGAGGGTGCGGGTCTCGCCCTCGGAGTCCGTCGGCTTCTCCGGTGTGCGCCGTACGACGAACCCGTGCGAGCGCCCCACCCGGCCGGCCTCGGCCAGCGCGGCGACGTCCCGCCGTACGGTCACCGCCGGAATGGCGAGCCGCGCCGCGAGGTCGGCGAGCCGCAGGGGCCCGCTCGCCTCGCCGACGGCCTTGAGGATCAGGTCCCGACGTTCCTCGGCCGAGATGGTCATCGCCTGTCCCCCGTACTGCTCCGAACCGTGGCTGGTTGATCGGACCATATCTTTCGATCGACTTCCGATCAAGTATGACCGCGATGCCGCACCTCATACCCCGCCGGGCCCGCCGTCGCCGTTGCCGCCCCGGCGCGGCGTCAGTAGTTCGCGGACTCCTCCAGGACCCACCAGACGCCCAGGCTGAACGGGGTGCCGAGCCCGCCCACGACGACCGCGATCCACAGCGGCCAGTAGCTGCCGTCGGTGACGGGAGCGCGTTGCGGGTGGACGGGATCGATCCGCACGTCGACCCGGTGCCCGTCGGGCCACTGCACGTCCGCGCCCTCGGCGGCGCGGTACTCGTGCCCGTCCGCCGTCCAGAGGAAGGTGCACTCGGTGCTGGTGTCGCCGCTGCTGTGGCAGCCGGTGACGGTGGCGGACACCCGCAGCGTGGCGTGCCGGTCCAGGTCGCGCTCGTGGAACCAGCCGCTGAGGGAGAAGGCGAAGCAGCCGGCGAAGGTGCAGAGCATCAGGGCGAGCATGGCGCCGTGGAACAGGGCGGAGACGGAGCCGGAGCGCGGGCTCTCGCCCAGGGCCGGCCGCACCGGCGAGGCCAGCGCCGCGAGTGCCGCCGCACCGGCCGCGCCGATCCAGCCGGCGTACCAGGGCGTGGATCCCCATGGCGCGCAGGCCGTCGTCACCGTGCCGACCAACATGGTGGCCCAGGCCGTCCGTTGGAGCAGACGCGTGGCGGCGCGCGCCCGGCGGCGCAGCCGGTCGGAGGGGGGAGGAGCAGGGACGGGGGGGCGCTCGTCCGCGATGGTGGTCACCCGGCCACGCTGGCAGAGGGCCGGGCCGGGCACCAGCAAGCGGCGCTCACCCCCGGCGTTCAGCAGCGCTTACGGCGCCCCGGCGGGCGGCTCGGCGGGCGGGCCCTCGGGCGTGCTCGGCGCGCTGGGGTCGACCAGGTGGCCGTTCACGCGCGGCTCGCTCTCGGTCAGGCCCTGGGCCGCCAGCCGCTGGCTCGCCGCCAGCAGTGCGCTCTGCAGCGCCTCGGCCGCCGCCCGCACCGCCGGCGGCGCCCCCCACGGTCCGGTGCGGCGCAGCAGGCGCACCAGGTAGGCGCCCGGCACCGGCAGCGTGGTGACGGTGCCGGCGCCCGGGCCGATCAGGGCGGCGGCGTTCGCGGGCAGGATCGCCGCGCCCAGCCGGGCGGCGAGCATGGTGTAGACGGCGAAGCGGTAGCGGGCGGTGTGCTCGACCAGGGGCACGATGTCGTGCCGGGCGGCCAGGCGTCGGAAGGCCAGCTGCCGGGGTGAGCCGGTCGGGGCGGCGATCCAGGGGCGGCCGGACAGCTGGGCGGGGTCGGTGGGCGGGGTCCAGTCGGAGGGGACGACCAGGCGGTAGGCGTCCTCGAACATGACGCTCGCCTCGACGCCGGGCGGCAGCGGGGTGGGTTCCTGCCGGTCGTCCTCGATGACCAGGACGTCCAGTTCGCCCAGGCGCAGCGCGCGCAGGCCCTCCTGCCGTCCGGTCTCCACCAGGCGGGGGGCCAGGTCGGGGTGGGTGCGGGCGAGCAGGTGGACGGCGGTGGTGGCGAAGAATGTGATGGCGGGTGGTGGCACGCCGATGGCGACCGGGCCGGCGGCGGCGGCGCCGAGTTCGCGCAGGTCGCGGGCGGCGTCCTGGAGCGCCTGGCCGATCCGGTCGCCGTAACCCGCCAACAGGCGGCCCGCGGCGGTCAGTTCGGCCCGTCCGCCGGTGCGGTCCACCAGCGGGACGCCGACCTCGCGTTCCAGCCGGCCCAGTTGCTGGGACACCGCGGAGGGAGTGTGTCCCAGCGCGCGCGAGGCGCCCGCCACGCTGCCGGCGTCGGCGATCCGGCGCAGGATCAGCAGCCTCTTCGGGTCGAGTTCCACCACTGTGCCGCCCTTTCGCCGCGCCCGGGGTCGAGGCTGCCCATCCTGGCAGAGGCCGCGGGCGCCGGTCCGGGCCGGGCGGCAGGCCTGGCCGGTCGGGGATCGGCGGGTCAGCGGCGCCCGTGCGGACACCCGGACGGGCCTCAGACGTGGAACGGGACGGTGGTGACGACGATCTTCGGCAGCGGGCGGAGCGCCCTGCGCAGGCGGGGGGCGAGTCGGTTGTGCAGGAGGCGGTGGCGCCGATGCCGTACGACGATCTCCGGGAGGACGACGGTCAGGGTGAGGTCCGGGCGCTGGTCGTGCAGGGACTCGATGTAGTTGACCAGGGGCGCGACGATCGTGCGGTAGGGGGAGAGGAGGATCTTCAGGGGCAGGTGGTCGCCCCACAGGTTCCAGTACGCGCGGAAGCGCCGGGCCTCCTCCTCGCTGGCGCTGATGTGCAGGGCGAGGACGGGCTGGCGGAGCGAGGCGGCGTAGGCGAGGGCGCGCATGCCGGCCAGGTCCAGTGCGGCGATCGGCACGATCAGCAGGGGGTGGATCTCCTCGGGAGTCTCCTCGCTCTCCGCCTCGCGCTCACCCTCCGCTTTCGCCTCCGCGGAGGGTGCGGGCGGCGCGCCGTCCCGTGGGCGTGGCCGGGTGAGAGCGCGGCCGGGGACCTCGACGGCGTGCGGGTGCAGGGCGAGCGCCGCGGCGACCTGCTCGTAGTGGTGCCGGATCCTGGTGGCCACCAGGATGAACAGGCCCACCACGAGCGCGGCGAACCAGGCGCCCGAGGTGAACTTGGTGATCGCGGCGGTGACGAGCACGATCGCCGAGAGCAGCGCGCCGACGGCGTTGAAGATCAGACTCTTGCGCCAGTGGCGGTCGCGCAGGCGCCACCAGTGCACGACCATCCCGGTCTGCGACAGCGTGAAGGCGAGGAACACGCCGACCGCGTACAGCGGGATCAGCGGCGCCGTCATGCCGTCGAACGCCGCGTAGATCGCGGCCGCGGCGACCGAGAGCACGACGATGCCGTTGCTGAAGGCCAGCCGGTCGCCCAGCCGTAGGAAGATCCGCGGCGCCTGGTTGTCGCGTGCCAGGAGGTAGAGGACGCGGGGGAAGTCGTTGTAGGCGGTGTTGGCCGCCAGGAGCAGGATCGCGGCCGTGGCGGCCTGGGTGAAGACGTAGCCGAAGCCCGGGCCGAAGGCGCGGTGGGCGAGTTGCGACAGCACCGTCTCCTGGGCGTCGGGGACGACGCCGTCGAGGTGGACCAGCGCGACCGTGCCGGCGAAGAGCACGATCAGTAGGCCGACCATCCAGGTCAGGGTGGTACGGGCGTTGCGCCACTCGGTGGGCTGGAAGGCCGGGACGGCGTTGGAGATCGCCTCGATGCCGGTCATCGCCGTCGAGCCGGAGGCGAAGGCGCGCAGGACCAGGAGTACGCCGACCCCCTCGGTCGCGGTCGACTGCGGAGTGGCGGTGGGTTGGAAGCCGTGGCCGGCCGCGTCGTACAGGCCGAAGGCGATGAGGGCGAGGACGGCGACGACGAAGGCGTAGGTCGGTGCGGCGAACAGGACGCCCGCCTGCCGTACGCCGCGCAGGTTCCCGGCGAGCAGCACGCCGATCACGGCGAGGCCGATCGGCACGACGTCGCCCCGCAGCGAGGGGACCGCCGAGGTGACGGCCTCCATGCCGGAGGCGATCGAGACCGCGACCGTGAGGATGTAGTCCGTCAGCAGACCGGCGGCCGCCGCCAGCCCGGGGAGGCGGCCGAGGTTCGCGGTGGCGACGATGTACGAGCCGCCGCCGTGCGGGTAGGCGCGGATCGTCTGACGGTAGGACACCCCGACCGCCAGCATCAGGAACGCGATCGTCGCCGCGATGGGGACCGAGTAGCGCAGGCCGGCGGTGCCCGCCAGGACCAGGACGGCCAGCATCGCCTCGGGCCCGTAGGCGACGGACGAGAGCGCGTCGGCGGAGAGCACCGGCAGCGCCACCAGCTTGCGCATCCGCTCGTGCGCGATCGCGGTACTGCGCAGCGGGGCCCCGAGCAGCACGTGCCTGACCCCGGCGCCCGCCCGGCCGAGTCGGGAGGTCGGGGTGTCCTTGCCGCCCGCCTCGACCGGCGGCTGCCCGCCGACCGTGGCCACCCGCACGAAGCGGCCGAAGCGCACCGGCCGGATCTCGGAGGAGGCCGGAAAGCGGCCGAGCTCCGGGTCCACCGGCAGCGCCCGGCGCCACGCCTGCGGATCCCCGGCCGCCCGGCCCCATTCCCGGCCCACCCGGCGCAGTACCCCGACCTGCTGCCGGTCGAGGACCGGCAGCGTGGCGTCGGGACTGGGTGCGCCGCCCGCCCCGGCGCCACCGCCGTCATTCTTCGTATTCGACACGACACACAGTGTTACGCATCGCGGCTCCCGGTGGCGCAGGACCGCCGCCGGGTCGTCGAGCAGGACCGCGCCCTCCCGCGCGGGCGTCCGGCGGCGCCCGTTCGCGCCCGTTCGGCCCCGGTGCGGTCGGAGTACCGTGGGAGGGCGGGGCGGCCCGAGCTGCGGAACCGAAGGGCCGGCCCCGTTCAGCGGGCCCGATCCGCGCCCGCGGAGAGGCGGCGAGCCATGTCGGACGATGCCGGTGCCCCGCACTCAGGGCTTCTGCCGGACCGCTTCCGGCAGGCGGTGAAACCGGGGACGGTCCTGCTGCGCCTGGAGACCACGCGGTCCCGCGAGGGCGCACTGGACGGCGCCTGGTGGCCGCGGTCGCGGAACATCGGCGCCGAACTGCCAGGTCTGGTCGGCGCGTTGACTGAACACCTCGGCCCCGTGGCGAGCGTGGGCCTGGACGCGGACGCCTGGGACGAGGTGCCGGCCCGGATCGTCGTCGACGGCCGGTCGGTGCGCATCGACCGGTATCCGGTCGGCGACGACACGGTGATCGTCACGCGGGGCGACCGTGATCACTTCAGTCTGCTCGTGGTTCCGCCGCAGGCGGGCCGGGAAGCGGCCCTGACCGCGATGGCCCACGCGGTCCGGGCCGGCGGCACCGACTCGGCGCGGCAGATCCTGCTGGACACCGGCATCGGTTCCGAGCCCACGACCGGAGTGCCCTGACCGGATTGCGCTGGCCGGACTGCGCTGGCCGGACTGTACCGAGGAGCGGCCCCGGGCCGGAGGAGGTCAGGATGCGGCACTACCGATGGGTCCTGGAGACCCAGAACGACGACGGCCACTGGGCCCGGCAGGGCGGCGAGCCCATGCCGAACCCCCTGGAGTACGACGGGCCGCCCCAGCAGGCCGCCAACCACGTCCGCGAGGTGTTCGTGCGCACGCTGTCCCGACCGGCCCCGGGGCCCCGGGCGGTCAGGGTCCGGGTCTGGGGCGGGTCCGACGCCGTCGGCGAGCCCGAGGCCGAGACCGAGTGGTCACGCGAGTGACGTGCCCGGGCCCGGCCTGCGGGCGGTGTCCGTGGGGTCGGATCAGGAGCATCCCGAGCTGATCTCGCGGAAGTTGGCGTAGTGGTCGTCGCTGTACCAGACGTGCTGGGTGGCGGGGTCGCGCACCAGGCGTTCGGCGTCGCGGTGCTGGCCGGGCGAGCGCGGGTTGACGTCGTACTCGCGGTAGTGGCCGGTCTGGGGGAGGTCGCCGCTGCGGTTGCCGTAGACGTTGCTGCCGCGGATCACGTAGGGGGAGTCGGCCACCGGGTAGTCCCGAGGGGCGTTCGCGGTCGGCCAGTGCAGGTCGTGCCAGATGTGGCACGCCTCCTCGACCTGGGGCGGGAACTGGTCGATGGGCAGCGGGGGTTCGAGGATGCCGCGGACGATCCGCGGTGCGGGGTGGGTCGTGTGGGCGGCGGCGCCGGCCGGGGCAGCGGAGGGGATGGTGGCGGCCGTCAGGAACAGGGCGGCGGCGGCCATGCGGAGCAGGCTTCGGTGTGTGGTCACGCAGCGGCCAACGACGCCCGGGCGTCACGGATGCGCGAAGTCACCCGTCCGGGCCAGCCCCGGCATCGGACGCCGGTGGCCGACGGGCGGGTCGTAGGGTGGGGCGGGTGGATGATCTCTGGGGGCGCCTGCGGGTGCGGGCGGTGCCGCTGCTGGCGGCCGGGGCGACGGTGGCGGCCGGGCTGGGCGTGCGGGCCGGGCTGGGCGGGGACGTCGCCAAGTACGCCGGGGACGCGCTCTACACGGTGCTGGTGTACGCGCTGGTGGTGCTGGTCGCGCCCAGGGTGCGGCCGGGGCGGGCGGCGGTGGTGGCGGCGGGGCTGAGCTGGGCGGTGGAGTTGTTCCAGATCACTGGTGTGCCCGACGAGTTGGGGCGGCGCAGCGGGCTGGCCCGGCTGGTGCTGGGGTCGACGTTCAACCCGCCGGACCTGTTCTGGTACCTGGTCGGCGCCGCGTTCGCTGCGCTGGTGCACCGGGTGCTGCGGACCGCGAAGGCCGTGTAGACCGCGAGGGCCGCAAGGACTGCGAGGAGGACCGCAGCGCCCGGTGCCGCCTGACGCGACGTCAGAGCGGGAGCAGATCAGGCCGCTTGGCCTCGACGTGGTCCCCCGAGGACTCCCCGCGCAGTCGTCGGCCGACCCAGGGCAGCAGGTACTCGCGGGCCCACTGGAGGTTCTCGCGCCGCTGGTCGGCGGCGGACAGCTCCGGGGTGGCCGGCCAGGGCGCCTCCGGGTCCTGCTCGGTGCGCAGCCCCAGGGAACGGGCGGCCAGCAGGGCGACCCGCTGGTGGCCTTCGGGGGAGAGGTGCAGCCGGTCCTCGCTCCAGGCCCGGCGGTCCTGGACGGCGCGCAGCGACCACAGGTCGGCCACCTTGCAGCCGTTGCGGTCGGCGACCGCCCGCATGTGCCCGTTGTACGTGGCGATCTTGCCGCGCAGGTGCTTGAACAGCGGTACGTCCCGGGTGTCGAAGCCGGTGCAGATCAGCACCGTCCCGGCGGAGGCGGTGAGTTGGACGATCGCCGCCTCGAATCGCTCGGCGACCTCGTCCGGGTCGCTGCCGGGCCGCAGGATGTCGTTGCCGCCGGCGCAGAAGGTGGCCAGGTCGGGCTGGAGCCGGCGGACCTGCGGCACCTGCTCGGCCATGATCTGGTCCAGCAGTCGGCCGCGCACCGCCAGGTTGGCGTAGCGGAACCCGCCCGGCGGCCGTCCGTCGGCGAGCAGCCCGGCCAGGCGGTCGGCCCAGCCGGCGAAGGCGCCGTCGGCACCGGGGTCGTTCAGGCCCTCGGTGAAGCTGTCGCCGAGGGCGGCATACGAACTGAGGTCAAGGGTCTCCTGGAGGTTCGGCATGAAGGAGATAGTTCACCCATTCAAGTGACCTACGCCACCGTAGGTGACCCCGGCGGCACGTGAGATGGGCCACGTGCCCCACCCGGAATACAGCCGGAGTGCAGAGCGACGGCCCCCGGAAACCACAAGATCCCGCCCCCCTAGCACTTTTGGGCCCACCCGGCCGATGCTCGAAGGGCGCGGCCGGCCCGGCCGCCGTCCTTCCAGGGGGAAGACATCCATGGCTCTGAATCCGACCTCCGGCCTGCCCGGGCAGTGGTCCGTCGACGACCGCTGCACCAACTGCGACGTGGCCCGGCAGCTCGCGCCAGGACTGATCCGTGAGCGCGCCGGCCGCTCCGAGCTGGTCCGCCAGCCGCAGGACGAGGCCGAGCACGGCCAGCTGCTCGCCGCCGCCCACGCCTGCCCCACCCGCTCCATCCGGCCGGGCACCGGCCCGCTCGACCCGGCCACCGACCCCTTCCCGCTGGCCCTCGACGACGGCCTGCTGCTGCTCGGCCACAACTCCCGCCACAACGCCGGGGCCAACTCCTACCTCTGCCGCCGACCCGCGGGCTGGCTGATGGTCGACACGCCCCGCTACGCCGAGCCGCTCGCGGCCCGGTACGAGGCCCTCGGCCCGGTCACCGACATCCTGCTGACGCACCGCGACCACGCGGCGCACGGCCGGGCGTACGCCGACCGGCTCGGCGCCCGGCTCTGGATCCACGAGGGCGACCTGGACGCCGCGCCCGACGCCGACCGGGTGCTGCACGGCGTCGAACCGGTGGAGGTCGCCCCCGGCGTCACCGCCCACCCCTTCCCGGGCCACACCCGCGGCAGCGTGCTGTACCTGGTCGACGAGTGGTACTGCTTCACCGGCGACACCCTGTACTGGTCCCGCACCACCGGTGACCTGGAGGTGTACGACACCGTCACCTGGTACTCGATCGAGGAGCTCTCCGCCTCGCTGGACCGCAGCCTGGACGCGCTGCGCTTCGAGTGGCTGCTGCCCGGCCACGGCCAGCGGCACCGGATGCCCGCCGAGGAGGCGGCGGCCCGGCTGCGGGCGCTCGCCGACCGCTGTCGGGGCCTGCGGCCCGCGCCGGTGGACTTCGGCGCGGTCCGCTGGTGACGGTCTGCTGGTGACGTTCGGCGCGGCCTGCCAGTGACGCTCGGCGCGGTCCGTCCCGTGGCACTCGGCCGCGCGTGCGCCGGAGCCCGCGCCGGGTGCGCGGGGGCCTGCGCCCGCCGGGGGCGCCCGCGCGGGTGTGCGAACAGCCCTGCCGGGGCAGCGGCCTGGGGAACGGAATCCCCGAACTCCCCTGCACCCGAGGACGGTTGAGGAATGCCCACGCAGACCCCGGAGCGCACCGCCAGGCCGCGGCGCTACCTGATGTGCCGGCCGACGTACTTCACCGTCGACTACGCGATCAACCCGTGGATGGACCCGGCGCAGCCCACCGACACCGCGCTCGCCGTCCGCCAGTGGGAGCGGCTGTACTGGCTGTACCGCCGCCTCGGCCACACCGTCGAGCTGATCGACCCGGTGCCCGGCCTGCCCGACATGGTCTACGCCGCCAACGGCGCGACCGTGCTGGACGGCCGGGCGCTGGTCGCGACCTTCCGCTACCCGGAGCGCGCCGCCGAGTCCGAGGCCTACCAGGCCTGGTTCCGCTCGCACGGCTACCGCGAGGTGCAGCGCGCCGGGCACGTCAACGAGGGCGAGGGCGATCACCTGGTGGCCGGCGGCCGGGTGCTCGCCGGGACGGGCTTTCGCACCTCCCGGGCCGCGCACGCCGAGGCGGGCGAGTTCTTCGGCGTCCCGGTGGTCGGCCTGACCCTGGTCGACCCGCGTTTCTACCACCTGGACACGGCGCTGGCCGTGCTCGCCGACGACCACGTCATGTACTACCCGGAGGCCTTCGACGCCGACAGCCGGGCCGTGCTGCGCACCCTGTACCCGGACGCGCTCCTCGCCGACCGGGCCGACGCCGAGGTGTTCGGCCTCAACGCGGTCTCGGACGGGCGCCGGGTGCTGCTGCCCGAGGCGGCGAAACACCTGGCCGGGCGGCTCGTCGAGCACGGCTACCAGCCGGTCCCGGTGGACGTCTCGGAGCTGTTGAAGGGCGGCGGCGGAGCCAAGTGCTGCACGCTGGAGCTGCGGCCCGCCTGAATCGGACCCTGCCGTCCGCACTGCCCTCCGCACTGCCCTCCGCGCTGCCCTCGCGGACCTTCCCGGCCGCCCCGCCGTCCGGTAGAGCTTGGCCAGGGCATCCGGGGCGGTGCCGTGCCGACGGGAGGGCCACATGCGCGATCAGGCGTCCACATCCGAGGACGAGGCGGCGCGGCGGCGCAGGGCGGCGCCCGAGCGCCGGAGCGCGGACCTCCCGGCCGAGGGCGCCCGGGAGGCCGCGGCCGCCGGCCCGCTGTCCCCCACGATGGCCCTGCCCCTGCAACGCACCCTCGGCAACGCCGCGGTGGCCCGGCTGGTCGAGCAGCAGCGGCACGGCCAGGAGGCCTCCGGCGGCGCGGGGACGCCGGTCCAGCGGGCCCCCACACCCGGGGCCGGGCCGGCGACGCAGATCGCGCTCACCCACCTGACGGCCGACGACCTGGAAGGCGAGTGCGGCTACTTCGAGCGCAGGCGGCAGTTGAGCGTCGCCGCGCCCCAGCAGGGCGTCATCATCCAGGAGATCAACCGCGTCTTCGCCGTGGAGGAGTGGGACGGCACAAACTGGAACGCGATGTCGGGCAGCCGGATCGACTCGTACATCACCGCGAAGGGGTCGAGCGCCCACGCCACGGTCGCCCGCTACTGGGAGCTGTGGACGGTGGACGCGGCGGGCAACGTCTCGGACGGCGCCGAGGACACCTTCTCGCTGTGCTCGGTCATCCCCGGCCGCAAGCGCAAGGACACCACCCGGGGGACGTACACGATCACGGGCCGGGCGGTGTTCTACCCCACGGCCGTCGCGCCCGCGGACCTGGGCTTCGCACCGGGCGGCGCCCCGCCGGCGGGCGGCCTGTTCAGCACGCTGGCCGACCCGACGGCGGCCATCGCGGGGCAGGGGCTGGCCGCTTCCGGGCGGCCGGTCGACTGCCGGGTGCAGGTCGCCTGGGACAGCTCGCAGGACGACAGGTACAGCGTCGTGACGATGAGCTGAGCCGCGGCGGTCCGGTCAGCCCTCGACCAGCAGCACCTCCAGGGTGCGCGGGCCGTGCACGCCCTCGACCCGGTCGAGCTCGATGTCGCTGGTCGCGGACGGCCCGGAGATCCAGGTCTGCGGGCGGGCCGGGTCGAGCCGGGGCAGTGCGAGCGGCACGGAGGCGACGACCTGCCCGGGTGTCCGGACGACGCACACGTGGTGGTCCGGGACGAGGGTGAGCAGCCGCCGCCCCTGGCCCGGTCCGGCGTCCAGCACGATCGTCCCGGTCTCGGCGATCGCGAGCGCGCAGCCGGTGACGACGCTGTCCACGGCGTCGAGCCGGGCGGCGGTGAGCGTGCCGTCGTCGGGGACGGCCGTGACGGCGGTGGCGCTGAGCCAGGCGGGCGGCAGTCCGGGCGGCACGGCGACCGTGCGGCTGCCGCGTTCGGCCAGCAACCGGGCCAGGACGGCGGGCAGTTCGGCCTCGGTGCAGCGGTGCACCCGGGCCCGGTAGTCGGCCAGGTTGTGGTGCAGCAGGTCGAGCAGGGCCGCCGGATCGTCCGGACTGTGCGTACGCAGGTAGTCCCGGGCGACCGGCTCCTCCGCTGCCCGGTCCCGGTTCCGGTCGGGGTCCCGGTCCGGGCCAGGGTCAGGGCCAGGGTCGGGGTCGGGGTCGGCGAGTGCGGCGCGGATCCGGGCGAGGATGAACTCCCGTGCGGTCATGAGCGGTTCCTTCGCCACCAGTCGCGGAACGGTGCGGCGGGCACCTCCGGGAGGTCCCGGGTGTCGGTCCAGGCCCGGCCCGGGCCGGGTAGCCGGTGCGGGTGCAGCGCGCGGGTGCGCCCGGCGAGCCGCTCGGCGGCCGCGAGCGCCGCCGGGTGGTCGAGCACGTACCCGGCGGCCGCGATCGCGGCCCGCTCCAGCGGGTGCCCGCCCTGCTCGGCGACCCGCTCGCGCAGGTGCACCAGCACCTCGGGGATGTCGATCGCCACCGGGCAGACCTGGTAGCAGGCCCCGCAGAGCGAGGAGGCGTACGGCAGCGAGGCGTCCAAGGGGCTGGTGGTGCCGCGCAGTTGGGGTGTCAGGATGGCGCCGATCGGGCCCGGGTAGACCGAGCCGTAGGCGTGGCCGCCGGCCCGCTCGTACACCGGGCAGACGTTGAGGCAGGCCGAGCAGCGGATGCAGCGCAGCGCCTGGCGGCCGACCTGGTCGGCGAGCGCGGCGGTGCGCCCGTTGTCGAGCAGCACGAGGTGGAAGGCGGACGGGCCGTCGCCTTCCGTGGTGCCGGTCCACAGCGAGGTGTACGGGTTCATCCGCTCGGCGGTGGAGGAGCGGGGGAGCAGTTGCAGGAAGACCTCCAGGTCCTGCCAGGTCGGCACGACCTTCTCGATCCCGACGACGGAGATCAGCGTGCGCGGCAGGGTGAGGCACATCCGGCCGTTGCCCTCGGACTCGACGACCACCAGGGTGCCGGTCTCGGCGACCATGAAGTTGGCGCCGGAGACCGCGACCCGGGCGCGCAGGAACTTCTCCCGCAGGTGCAGCCGGGCCGCTTCGGCGAGTTCGGCGGGGGAGTCGGTCAGGCCCTCGGGCGCGGGGCGGCCCCAGGCGGCCATCCGTTCGGCGAAGATCTCCCGGATCTCGGTGCGGTTGCGGTGGATCGCGGGCACCAGGATGTGCGAGGGCCGGTCGTCGCCCAACTGCACGATGAGCTCGGCGAGATCGGTCTCGTAGGCGGTGATCCCCTCGGCGGCGAGCGCCTCGTTGAGCCCGATCTCCTGGGTGGCCATCGACTTGACCTTGACGACCTCCGTCTCTCCGGTGGCACGGACCAGGTCGGCGACGATCCGGTTGGCCTCCTCGGCGTCGGCCGCCCAGTGCACGACGCCGCCGGCCGCGGTGACGGCCTCCTCCAACTGGACGAGGTAGCGGTCGAGATGGCGCAGCGTGTGGTCCTTGATCGCCTTGCCGGCGGCGCGCAGTTCGGCCCAGTCGTCGAGTTCGGCGACGGCGCGGGCCCGCTTGTCCCGGATGGTGTGGGTGGCGTGCCGCAGGTTGGCGCGGAGCCGCTCGTCCCGGACGGCCTCCGCCGCGGCCTGCGGGAAGGTCGCCTGCGCAGAGGTCGCCTGTGGGAAGGCGGGCATGCCGAGGAAGGTGCCGGTCATGCGGGCCTCCACGGGTGTTCCTCGGTGCTGGCGAGGATCTCCGCCAGGTGCAGCGGGCGCAGTGCCGCGCCCCGGCGGCGCAGCGTGCCGCCGAGGTGCAGCAGGCAGGAGTTGTCGGCGCCGCACAGGACTTGGGCGCCGGTGCCGAGCGCGTGGGCGATCTTGTCCTCGGCCATGGCCGCCGAGACGGCCGCGTTCTTGACGGCGAAGGTGCCGCCGAAGCCGCAGCACTCCTCGGCGCCGGGCAGTTCGACCAGCTCCAGTCCCCGGACGGCGCGCAGCAGCCGCAGCGGCCGTTCGCCGAGGCCGAGCACCCGCAGGCCGTGGCAGGAGGGGTGGTAGGTGACGGTGTGCGGGAAGTGCGCGCCGACGTCCTCGACGCCGAGCACATCGGTGAGGAACTCGGTCAGTTCGTACACCCGGGGCGTCAACGAGGCTGCCATGGAGTCGAGTTCGCCGCCCCGGCCGTCGGCGGCGGCCCGGGCTCCGATCCGCGGGTAGTTGTCCCGGACCATGGCCACGCACGATCCGGAGGGCGTCACCACGTGCTCGTACCCGGCGAAGGCCCGTGCGGTGCGCCGCAGCAGCGGCTCGCACGCCTGCCGGTAGCCGGTGTTGTACTGCGGCTGCCCGCAGCAGGTCTGCCCGGCGGGGAAGTCCACGGTCACGCCGAGGCGTTCGAGCAGCCGGACGGTGGCGACCGCCGTGGCGGGGAACAGCGCGTCGTTGACGCAGGTGGCGAACAGTGCGACCCGCATCGGCCCTCCTTTCGTCCGGCGACACCGGCCGGCCCGCTCGTGATCGTACCGAGCGGGCCGGGGGATGTCGGGGACCTCAGGGGGTCTCAGGCGAGCCAGAGGTCGGGGCCGAACACCTCGTAGTGGATGTCCGCCGCCGGGACGCCCGCCGTGAGGAGCTGCTCGCGGACGGCGCGCAGGAAGGGCAGCGGGCCGCACAGGTAGGCGGTGGTGCCGGCCGGGACGTCGACGGTGGAGAGGTCGACCAGGCCGGTGCGCTCGGCGGGCCAGTCGCCGAGCGGCCGCTCGTAGAAGACGTGGGCGGTGGCGTTCGGCAGCTTGGCGGTGAGCTGGGCGAGGTCGGCGCGGAAGGCGTGGGTGAGCTGGTCGCGGTCGCCGTGCACCGAGACGACCTGCCGGGGGGAGCCGGTGGCGGCGAGGTGGTCGAGCATGGCGGTCATCGGGGTGTTGCCGATGCCGGCGGAGGCGAGCAGCACCGGCCCGTCGCCGCCGGCGAGGGCGATGTCGCCGAGCGGGGGCGCGAGGTGGACGAGGCCGCCGGTGTGCAGGTGGTCGTGCAGGTGGGCGGAGACCTCGCCGCCGGGCTCGCGCTTGACGGTGAAGCGCAGCGCGCCGTCGGCGGTGCCGGAGAGGCTGTACTGGCGGATCTGCCGGGCGCCGTCGGGCAGTTCGGTGCGCACCGAGACGTACTGGCCGGGTCGGGCGGCGGGGACGGGGCCGCCGTCGGCGGGGCGCACCAGGAAGGTGGTGACGGTGTCGGTCTCCTGGTAGCGGGCGACGACGGTGTAGGGGCGCCAGAGGTCGGCCTGGTCGCCGCCGGCGGCGACCTCGGCGCGCAGCCGGTCCTCGACGGCGACGAGGGCGTTGGCCATCAGCCAGTACACCTCGTCCCAGGCGGCGGCGACCTCGGGGGTGACGGCTTCGCCGAGCACGTCGACGATGGCGGCGAAGAGGTGCTCGTGGACGATCCGGTACTGGCTGCTGTCGATTCCGACGGAGACGTGCTTGTGGGCGATCCGGGCGAGCATCGCGTCCGGCCGCTGGTCGGGGTGGGCGATCAGCGCGCCGGCGAAGGCGGCTATCGACCCGGCGAGCGCCTGCCGCTGGGTGCCGTTGGCCTGGTTGCCGCGGTTGAACAGGTCGCGCAGCAGCTCCGGGTGGGCGGCGAACAGCCGGTCGTAGAAGAGCGGGGTGATGTCCCCGATGGCGCCGCCCACGACGGGCAGGGTGGCCTCGATGACCTCGGCGGACTTGGCGGACAGCATCAGTCCGGCTCCTAACTGGTATGTGAGATTCGCATTAAAGGCCGTGCGTGAGCCCGGCCCCGGGGGGATGGGGGATGGGGAGTGGGGGATCAGGCGGTGGGTCTGGTGGTGAGGCCGAGCAGCACGGGCCCGGTGGGCGCGGCCACCAGGTCGTCGATGCTGAGCGGGTCGAGCGAGGCGAAGAACGCCTCCTGGGCGGTCCGCAGCGCACCGCGCAGACGGCACGCGGCCCGCAGCGGGCACGGCGGGTCGTCCTCGCAGCCGACCACGTCGCCGACCCCCTCCAGCTCGCGCAGGAGCAGGCCGAGTGAGCCGGTCCGGCCGGCGAAGGTGAGCAGCAGCCCGCCGCCGCGTCCGCGCCGGGCCTCCACCACCCCGAGGTGCTGCAGGCGGCTGACCACCTTCGCCGCGTGGGTGTACGGCACGCCGACCGCCTCGGCCACCTCGCGGGTGGTCGGGTTGGCGTCCTCGCCCAGGACGGCCAGCCGCATGGCGATCCGCAGGGCGATGTCGGTGCTCTTGGTCAGCCTCACGTTCGAAACGCTATCGAATGCGACTCCACAACTCCAATTTCCTGCACGCCCCGCCCCGACCGGTCCCGACCCACCCGAGACCAGCCCGCGCCCGGCCCGCGCCCGGCCCCAGACCGACCCCCGGTCGCGACGGGGAGGGGGGCGGGCGGCTGCTGGTGTCCGAATCTCGGTCGAATCTGAACAGTTGGCGACATTACCGATCAGTCCCTGACGGATGGTCATACCGGCTTCTACGCTTCGTGCGGCTCCGGATCCGCAGGGGGCTGGAGCGACCGGCGTTGCATCCCTTGACCGACCATGCTGGAGAGACTCGTGAGAACACGTCGCGCACCCGGGCGCACCTGGACGGCCGTGACCGCGATAGCCGCGGCCACGGCCGCACTGCTGTCGCAGCCTGCCACCGCCGAGGCCGCCACACCGCCGCCGACCGTCAAGGCGCATGTGCCGGTGGCGCCCTACCCGGCGGGCGTGGCGCTCACGCCGGACGGCGGCCACGCCTACGTGACCAGCCAGAGCAGCGGCACCGTGAGCGTGCTGGACACCACGAGCAACACGGTGGCCGCCACCTTCACCGCCGGCACCGGCTCCTACGCGGTCGCCCTGTCGCCCGACGGGCACCGGGCGTACCTGACCCACCACCTCGACGGCACCGTCAGCGTCGTGGACACCACGAGCAACACCGTGACGGCCACCGTCCCGGTCGGCGCCCAGCCGTGGGGCCTCGCGCTCTCCGCGGACGGCTCGCGCGCCTACGTCGGCAACGCCGGGGCCAACACGGTGAGCGTGCTGGACACCACCACCAACACGGTCACCGCCACCGTCCCGGTCGGCGCCGAGCCGCACGGGCTGGCCGTCTCGGCGGACGGCAAGCGGCTCTACGTCGCCGCCTCCGGTGCGAAGGCGGTGAACGTGATCGACACCGCGAGCAGCACGGTGAGCGCCACCGTTCCCGTCGGCCACAGCGTCTTCGGCCTCGCGCTCAGCCCGGACGGCACCCGACTGTGGGCCGCCGACGCCGACGACGCCACCGCGAGCGTGGTCGACACCACCGGCAACACGCTCGTCGGCACCGTCGCCGTCGGCGCCGGCCCGTACGCCGTCTCGCTCGCCCCGGACGGCAGCGCGGCGTACGTCTCCAACTACGCCGACAACACGGTCAGCGTGGTGGACACCGCCAGCCGGACGGTCACCGCGACCGTCCCGGTCGGCGCGAGCCCGTACAGCCTGGCGATCACCGGCGACGGCCGGCGCGGCTACCTCACCGACTTCACCGGCGGCGCCGTCGACGTGCTCGACTTCCCGCTGCCCGTCCCGGCCGTCACCGGGATCAGCCCGTCCGGCGGCTCGGGGGTCGGCGGCACGACGGTGACCGTCACCGGCACCGACCTGAACGGCGCCACCGCCGTGACCTTCGGCGCGGCGGGCGCCGCCACCGCCTTCAACTGCACCAAGACCAGCTGCACCGCCACCGCCCCCGCCACCACGGTGACCGGGCCGGTGGACGTCCGGGTCACCGCGCCCGGCGGCACCAGCGCCGCCGTCGCCGCCGACCGCTTCAGCTACACGGCCCCCAGCGCCCACCTCGGCGTCGCCCTGACCGCCACGCCGGTGTCCAACCTGCTGAGCGGCCGGGTCGACTACACCGTCACGCTGACCGGCCAGGGCCCCGACACGCTGACCTCGGGCACCGTCTCCGCCGACCTCCCGGCCGGCCTCGCGGCGACCTCCAGCGACTGCACCATCGCGGGCACCAAGCTCACCTGCAAGCTCACCGGGCCGCTCGCCAAGGGGGCGAGCACCACCCGGCACTTCTCGATCTCGGTCGGCCTGCTCAGCCTGATCCGCAGCTTCGACGTCACGGTGGCCCGCACCGCCGGCGTGCCCGCCGACCCGACCCCGGCCACCAGCCGGGACACCCGCAGCTGCACCGCCGTCCTCGGACTGCTGATCACCTGCCACTGACCCTCCCCGATCACCGAAGGCCCCGCCGGCGTCACGGCGGGGCCTTCGTCGTCGCCGTCGCCGCAGGCGCCGGATGCCCGGACGAAACGCATCAAGGAAACGCCTGAACGAAACATCTGGACTAAACGTCCGGTCTGGACGTACAGTCCGAACATGACCACCGAAACCCCCGACCCACGCGTCCGGACCTGGACACCGGTCTGCCGCGCCGTGGCCCTGCTGCTCGGGCCGTACGCCGAGGTGGTGCTGCACGACGCCACCGCCGACCGGGTGCTGGCCATCTGGAACCCGATGACCCTCCGCACCCCCGGCGACCCGTCGCTGCTCGGCGAACTGGACACCCTCGACCCGTCCGCCCCCGACGTCTACGGGCCCTACGAGAAGCTGCTGCCCGACGGGCGCCGGCTCTCCTCCGTCAGCGCCGTGCTGCGCGACGATGCCGGACGGCCCTCGGCGGTGCTCTGCGTCAACCTCGACCGGGGCCCGTTGGAGCACGCCGCCGCCCTGCTGGCGGGTTTCGCCGCGCCCACCGCGCCCCGCCCCGAACCGCTCTTCGAACGCGACTGGACGGAGCGGATGAACGACGTGATCGGCGGCTACGTCCGCGCGCACGGCCGCCCGCTCGAACGCTTCGGCCGCGAGGACCGGCTCGCCGTCCTGCGCGAACTCGACCAGGCCGGGGTGTTCGCCGTCCGCCGCGCCGTCCCGGCCGTCGCCACCGCACTGCGGGTCTCCCGTTCGACCGCCTACACCCTGCTCGCCGAGCTCAAGCAGGCCCCCGAGCCCCGGCACCCCGACACAGACGCCGACGCCGGCGCCGACGAGAGCGAGTGACAGAGAGATGACCAGGCTCCCCGACTTCAGGCTCGAAACCTACTTCTCGCGCTGGGAGTTCAGCGCCCGCCACCACCTCGCCGCCTCCGACGCCCAGACCATGACGATGGCCGAACTCCTCGCCCTGGCCGGCCCCGAGGACCGCCGGGCCTGGGACGGCCTCGCCCTCGGCTACACCGAGACCTACGGCGATCCGGAGCTGCGCCGCGCCATCGCCGGGATGTACCAGGAGGTCGACGCCGACGACGTGCTCTGCTTCGGCGGCGCGCAGGAGGGGCTCAACCTCGCCATGCAGGTGCTCCTCGACCGGGGCGACCACGCCGTGGTGGTGACCCCCAACTACCAGTCCGCCGAGACCATCCCGCTCTCGCTCTGCGAGGTCACCGGCGTCGCCCTGGACGAGAAGGACGACTGGGCGCTCGACCTCGACGCGGTCACGGCCGCGCTGCGCCCGAACACCCGGGTGCTGTCGGTGAACTTCCCGCACAACCCGACCGGCAAGGTCATCGACGCGGCCGACTTCACGCGTCTGGTGGAGCTGTGCGACGAGCGCGGCATCCGGCTCTTCTCCGACGAGGTCTACCGCGGTCTGGAGCGCGACCCGGCCCGTGCGCTGCCGCAGGCCGCCGACCTCTCCACGCGCGCCCTCTCGCTCAACGTCACCTCGAAGTCGCTCGGCCTGCCCGGCCTGCGGATCGGCTGGATCGCCTGCCGCGACCGGGAGTTGCGCTCCCGGCTGGAGCGGGCCAAGCACTACACCACGATCTGCAACTCGGCGCCGAGCGAGGTGCTGGCCCGGATCGCGATCAACGCCCGTGAGCAGATCCTGGCGCGCAACCGCGCGATCATCGCGGAGAACCTGCCGCGGTTCGACGCGTTCTTCGCCGAGTTCGGCGACCTCTTCGAGTGGCGTGCCCCGGACGGCGGCTGCGTCGCCTACCCGCGCTACCTCGGGGCGGACGGGGTCGAGGACTTCTGTACCGCGCTGGTCGAGCAGGCGGGCGTCCTGCTGCTGCCCGCGAGCATGTTCCACTCCGACCTGACGCCCGCCCCCGTCGACCGCTTCCGGATCGGCCTGGGGCGCCGCGATCCGGGCCCCGCCCTGGCGGCCTTCGGCGACTGGCTCCGCGGGCGCTGACCGCCGGGTGCTGCTGGAAAGGAATGCGGTTCGGGCCCGTTCGGAAGGCGACTGCCTCCCGAACGGGCCCGCCGACCTCAGAGCTTCTGCCAGGCCGGCTTGGCGGCGTAGGTGTCGCGGAAGTAGTCGGCGAGCTTGAGGCCGGAGGCGGCGGCCTCGTCGACCACCACGGTGGCGTGCGGGTGGAGCTGCAGCGCCGAGGCGGGGACGGCGGCGGACAGCGGCCCCTCGACGGAGAGGGCGACGGCCTCGGCCTTGGCCTCGCCGGTGGCGAGCAGGACGAGGTGGCGCGCCTCCAGGATGGTCCCGATGCCCTGGGTGATGACGTGGTGCGGGACCTCGTCGAGGCTGTCGAAGAACCGGGCGTTGTCCTCGCGGGTCTGCCGGGTGAGCGTCTTGATCCGGGTCCGGGAGGCCAGCGAGGAGCAGGGCTCGTTGAAGCCGATGTGGCCGTCGGTGCCGATGCCGAGCAGCTGGAGGTCCACGCCGCCGGCCGCGGCCAGCGCGCGGTCGTAGGCGGCGGCCGCCGCGGCGATGTCCGTCGCGTTGCCGTCCGGGCCGAGGAAGGAGTCCTCGGTCAGGCCCAGCGGCTCGACGACCTCGCGCAGCACCACCGAGCGGTAGGACTCGGGGTGGCCGGCGGGCAGGCCGACGTACTCGTCGAGCTGGCAGATGCGCGCCCGGGAGGCGTCGAGCCGGCCGTCGCGGACCCGCTCGGCGAGGGCCTGGTAGATCGGCAGCGGCGTCGAGCCGGTCGCCACGCCGAGCAGGGCCTCGGGCTTGCCGGTCAGCAGATCGGTGATCGCCGCGGCGATGAGTTCGCCGGCCGCTGAGGCGTCAGGGACGATCACGATTTCCATACTGGTCCACCGTTCTGAGCCGGGTGCTTGGTCTAGACCCTTGAGGTCTAGACCAGTTTGCCGTGAACGGGTGCTCCAGGTCCACTCGGGCCCTGGTCGGAGCCGCTCTGCCGGCCCCTGGACCGCCGGGAGCCGGCCTGCGGGGCTGCACATGCCGACGGGCCGGCCGCCGGGTGCGCTGGCGGCCGGCCCTGGAGCCGGGGCGCGGACGCCCCGGCGGTGGGGTGGGTCGGGTCGATCGAGGACCTCGGTGCTGGTGGAGCGGCGCAGTCCGTCAGGACGGGTCGGGAGCCGCCCGTCAGAACGGGTTGGTACAGGTGGTGACCTGCTGGGCCGCCTCCAGCGCCGGGCCGGCGGTGGCGCAGATGATCCGCAGGTCGGTGGTGACGACGCGCGGGGTGACCGCCTTCGCGGAGCCCAGGCGCACGGTGGTCGCGGAGGCGACCGTCTCCCACGGGCTGCCCCAGGCCTTCTGGGTCCGCATCTCGACCTGAACCATCGTCAACTGGCGCGAGTCGGCGGAGACCTGGGCGACGCCGAAGAAGCCCTCGCCGTCGTGCTGGTGCGAGATGCAGGGCGTGTTGAGCACGGCGGCGCAGGCCACCGCTTCGTTCTCGGTCGTCGCCGGGGCCGCGATGGCCGGTCCGGCCGCCAGGCCTGCTATCCCTGCCACCATCATCGTCACAGCTGCGATCCGAGCGCGCATGATATGAACCTCCTTGGAAATTAAGGGAATCTCACTCCTTGAGATGAGTCTTGCACAGAACGTGGTCATGTCGCGTGTGTGTTGCGTCACACTCAAGGTGACCATTCAACTACGTGCTGCAACCGCCTGTCGGGCGGTCGACGGACCGCCAGGTGGGAGGCCTGCGGGCAACTCGGCGACGCCCGGGCCGGGTTGGCGGTGTCCCTTCACTCGTCCGAGTGGCGAACTGCCGTCGGGGCGAATCGGGCCGTTAGCATCGACCCGAACCACGGAGGTGTCTGCGTGGACACGGTCATCGTGCAACTGCCCGACCGGGGGCCCGTGATGGCACCCGGCGAACCGCCCGGCCTGCTGCGGATGGGCCCCGGCGAGGCCGCGGTGTTCGGGCGCGGCGAGCCCGGCCGCCCGGCCCCCATCCCGCTGCCCGACCAGGGCGTCTCCCGGCGCGCGGGGGAGGTCACCGCCGCCGAGGACTACTGGCGGCTGTCCAACTTCAGCACCTCCGCCACCTACGTGGTGGAGAACCTGGAGGGCGCGGGCGAGCACGTCAAGGTGGCGCCCGGCCGGCTCGGCGCGCCCGTCCCGTTCGAGTTCTCCCGGGTGCTGCTGCCCGCCCTCGGCGAACCCGCCTCGTTCAAGGTCTTCGCCCCGCAACACGCGTACCTGGAGGGTCGGCCAGGCGGCGTCGAGGGCGAACTCACCGTCAACCCGTTCGCCCTCGACCCGACCGCCAAGTACTTCCTGGTGCTGCTCGCGCTCTGCGAGCCCCGGCTGCGCTCGCCCTCCGCCGCCGTCGTCCCCGGCGTGACGGACGTGCTGGCCCGGCTGCGCGCCCTGCCCTCCTGCCACGGGCTGACCCGCTCGGCGGTCAACTACCACATCGACTACCTGGTGTGGACGAAGCTGCGGCTGCGCGAGCCGTACGAGGACGGACCCGGAGGCGGCAAGCGCGAAGAACTCGCGGCCCTGGCACTGAAGTTCGACCTCGTCCGGGAGGAGCACCTGGCCCTGCTCCCGCCCCGGCGCCCGGTCGCCCGACCGTGAGGCCCGCCGGCCAGCCGCCCGTCGAGCCGGTACCCGTCGAGCCGGCGTCCGAGCAGCGGGTGCCGGAGAAGGACCAGCCCCTGCCGGAGCGGCAGTTCGAGGTGCCGGCCGGCTACCGGCTCGCGGGCTACCGCACCGGCGCCTACCTCGGGGCCGGCGCCTGGGGCAGCGTGTACGCGGCCGAAGGCCCCGACGGCACCCCGGCCGCCGTCAAACTGCTCAGCCCCGCCCGGCTCAGCCCCGGCCAGCGCCGGACCATGACGGAGGTCGCCCGCAGCGAGATGCGCTTCAGCCGCCGCGCGGACCACCCCCACCTGATCCGCACCCTCGCCGTGACGGTCGTCGACGACCCGGCCCACCCCGGCCTGGACGGCGCCGTCGCCCTGGTGATGGAACGCGCCGCCCGCAGCCTCCAGGACGTCCTCGCCGCCGCCCGCCCCGGCGCCCCGGTGCCCGGTGCCGAACGCGTCCTCACCGAGGTCTGCGCCGGGCTCACCCACATGCACCGGGGCGGCTGGGTGCACGGGGATCTCAAACCGGCCAACATCCTGCTGATGCCCGACGGCACCGCCAAGATCGCGGACTTCGGCCTCACCGCCGAACTGGAGGGCACCCACGCCTACGCGCCGCCGCTCGGCTCGCCCGACCACGTCCCGCCCGAGTGGTGGTCCGAGCGCACCGGCGCGCGCGGCGTCGCGGTGCGCCCCAGTGCCGACATCTGGGCCTTCGGGGTGATCGCCCACCAGGTGCTCACCGGCGGCCTGCACCCGTTCCTCGGCGCCACCGCCCGGGCCCGCTCGCTGGCCGCCCAGGCGTACGCGCGCGGCGCGGCGCCGCTGCGGCTGGACGAGGCGCTGCCCGGGCCCTGGCGGGCCGTGGTCACCGCCTGCCTGGCCCCAGGGCGGGAGGAGCGGGCCCGCACCGACCTCGCCGCGCTGGTCGCCCGGGCCGTCGCGCGTCCGGCCTGCCGCCGCGGCGCCGCCCTGCGGGCCGCCACCGGCCTGCTGGCCTGCGCCGCCACCGTCCTCGTCCTGACCGGGGCCCCCGAGCCGGAGGCTGCGGAGCAAGGCGCCGCGGTACCCGCCGCCGGACCCGCCGCGGGGTCGGCCGCCCACCCGGCCGCGCCCCCGCTGCCCGGCGCGATCCCGGCCGGCTCCGACGTCCCGGTGGCCTACCGCGGCATGATCGAGGACGCCGCCCGGCGCTGCCCCGAGCCCGAGATCACCCCGGTGCTGCTGGCCGCGATGCTCAAGGCCGAGAGCGGCTTCGACCCGAACGCGGCCCGCCCCGAGACCGGCGAGTACGGCATCGCCATGTGGACGCCCGCCGTCTTCGACGCCTGGGCGAAGGCCGCGGCCCACGACGGCCCCAAGTCCTACCTGGAACCGGGCGACGCGATCGCCGCGATGGGCAACTACGTCTGCTGGCTGGACCAGCAGCTCAAGCACCGGGGCTTCACCCGCGACCTGCCGGCCCTGGTCACCGCCGCCTACCGGACCAGCGACAAGACGGTGGCGGCCGCCGAAGGTGTCCCGGAGCGGGTCCGCCCGCACGTCGACAAGGTGCTCCGGTATCTCGCCGACTACGGCGGGTGAGCGGGCAAAACGGGATGAGTTGTACCACATCCCTACGTATCCCGGCGCGGTCAGCCGGGTGGGCGGCCCCCGGTCTGGGATGCTCGGCGGCATGATCACGAAGCTCCGCGCGGCCACCGCGCAATGGACCGTCGTCGTTCCGGTGGTGTCGTTCGTCGTCCTCGCCCTGACCTGGCACCGGGACCTGCCCGGTTGGGTGGTGGGCGTCGTCGCCTGCTTCCTGGCCGGCGCCGTGCTCGCCGCCGTGCACCACGCCGAGGTGATCGCGCACCGGGTCGGGGAACCCTTCGGATCGCTCGTGCTCGCGGTGGCGGTCACCGTGATCGAGGTCGCGCTGATCGTGACGCTGATGGCCGACGGCGGCTCCAAGTCCGCCACCCTGGCCCGGGACACCGTGTTCGCCGCCGTGATGATCACCTGCAACGGCATCCTCGGCCTGTCCATCCTGGTCGCCGCGATCAAGTACCGGACCGCCGTCTTCAACGCCGAGGGCACCGGCGCCGCGCTCGCCTGCATCGGCACCCTCGCCACCCTCAGCCTGGTGCTGCCGACCTTCACCACCAGCTCCCCGGGCCCGCAGTTCTCCACCACCCAGCTGGTCTTCGCGGCCACCGCCTCGATCGTGCTGTACGGGCTGTTCGTGACCACCCTGACCTTCCGGCACCGGGACTACTTCCTGCCGGTCACCCCCGAGGGCCGGGTGCTCGACGAGGAGGACCACGCCGCGCCGCCGACCGCCAAGGCCGCCTGGATCAGCCTGCTGCTGCTCGGCGTGGCCCTGGTCTCCGTGGTCGGCCTCGCCAAGGGCGTCTCGCCGACCATCGAGCACGCCGTGGACGACGCCGGACTGCCGCACTCCGTCGTCGGCGTCGTGATCGCCCTGCTCGTCCTGCTGCCGGAGACCATCGCGGCGCTGCGCGCGGCCCTGCGCAACCGGGTGCAGACCAGCCTCAACCTGGCCCTCGGCTCGGCGCTCGCCAGCATCGGCCTGACCATCCCGGCCGTCGCGATCGCCTCCTCCTGGCTCTCCGGCCCGCTCGTCCTCGGTCTCGGCCCGGCGCACATGGTGCTGCTGACCCTGACCATCGTGCTCGGCACCCTGACGGTCATCCCGCGCCGGGCCACCCCGCTCCAGGGCGCCGTGCACCTCGCCGTGCTGGCCGCCTACGTGGTGCTGGCGCTCAACCCCTGACGCCGCCGCAGCAGTTCCCCAGAGCCCCTGCCTCCGACACCGCCGTCGGAGGCAGGGGCTCTGCGGTCTCCCGGGGGAGCGTGCCGGACGGCGGCCCACCGACGGGCCGGGCGCCGTGTCCGGCGCGGTGGTCAACGGCGGGCTCCGAACCGGCGGGTGACCGCGCGCCCGCCCCGGTGGCCGGTATTGACCGGTCATCGGGGCGGGCCCGCGTGTCGGGGCGGCGGGCGGGTGCCGTGGTTCTCTATCGTCCGTCTCGGACCGCCGAGTCCGGCCGTGTCCGAATGGCCCCGTCCGAATGACCCTGTCCGAGTCCGTCCGGGGCCCCCTGCGGCCCCGTCGGGCCCGCAGCCGATCCGACCCCGTGGGAGTGCGTGATGCCCGGCCCAGAGCAGCAGGTGCCCGCAGACGGCGGTCGGGCCCCCCGGCCCGCCCGGACCGAGGAGGACGCCGACGTCATCGTGGTCGGCGCCGGCCCGGCCGGCTCCACCGCCGCCTACCACCTCGCCCGCACCGGCCTGGACGTCCTGCTGCTGGAGAAGTCCGCGTTCCCGCGCGAGAAGGTCTGCGGCGACGGCCTCACCCCGCGCGCCGTCAAGCAGTTGACCGACCTCGGCATCGACGTCTCCGAGCAGGCCGGCTGGCTGCACAACCAGGGGCTGCGGCTGATCTCCGGCCGGCGCGCGCTGGAGTTCGACTGGCCCGAGCTGTCCGCCTACCCCGGCCACGGACTCGTCCGCCGGCGTGCTGACTTCGACGAACTGCTCGCCCGCCGGGCCGCCTCGGCCGGCGCCCGGCTGATCGAACGGGCCAACGTGGCAGGCCCGTTGGTGGACGAGCGGAGCGGCCGGATCACCGGCGTCACCGCGAAGCTCGGCGACGAGCGCCGGCCCGTCAGCTACCAGGCGCCGGTCGTGGTCGCCGCCGACGGCAACTCCACCCGCCTCTCCGTCGCGATGAAGCGCTACCGCCGCACCGACCGCGCCATGGGCGTCGCCTACCGCACCTACTTCACCACCCCCCGCCACCAGGACCGCTACCTGGAGGCCTGGCTCGACCTGCGCGACCCGGGCGACCCCGCCCGCCGCCTGCTGCCCGGCTACGCCTGGGTGTTCGGCATGGGCGACGGCACCGCCAACGTCGGCCTCGGCGTCCTCGACACCGCCCACGTCGACCTCGACTGGCGCGACCTGCTCCGCCGCTGGTGCGACAGCCTGCCGCCCGCGTACGGCTACACCCCCGACGCCGTCACCGAGCCCGTCCGCGGCTCCGCCCTCCCGATGGGCCTCAACCGCCAACCCCACTACGCCGACGGCTTGTTGCTCATCGGTGACGCCGGCGGCACGGTCAGCCCCGGCACCGGCGAAGGCATCGCCTACGCGATGGAATCCGGCCGCTACGCCGCCGAGACCATCGTCCAGGCCCTCGCCCGGCGCACCGACCGCGGCCGCGAACTGGCCCTGCGCGCCTACCCGCAGGCGCTGCGCTCCGCCTACGCCGGCTACTTCGCGCTCGGCCGCCTCGCCGCCGACCTGCTCGGCCGGCCCAGGCTGCTCGGCGCGGCCGGCGCCGCCGGGCTCGGCCACCCGGCGTTGCTGAAGGTGGCGTTCCGGCTCATGGTCAACCTCACCGAGCCCAACTCCAACGACGCCCTCGACCGGCTGCTCCACCTGATCGGGCGGGTCGCGCCGGGGCGCTGACGGGTGGTTGCGCGGCGTGCCGGGGTCGGTGCCGGACCGCTCAGTCTTTCGGGTGAACCGGTCCGGCGTCCCGGGGTTGGCCGGAACCGGGGAATTCGGTGCGTCTTCGGCCTAGTCGTGTTGACGGATGATCAGCTGATCCGCTTGCCTGGTGTCGAAACGGACACGGAGGGTGAGCAGGACGTCCCCTCCGTGCGACCCCCCCTCACGACGGAGACACCGTGCGCCTTCGCCTTCGCCTGCTCGTCGCGCCACTCGCCGCAGCCGCCGCCCTGATCGCCCCGAGCATCCCGGCCGCCGCGGCCGACACCGCCACCGCGGGCGCCTCCACCGCGGGCGGCTCCGCCCGGGCCGCCACGCCCCCCGACGAGTGCTCCGCCGACTTCTACCAGGGTGACAAGCGGCTCGGCCCCGCCGACCTGCCCACCACCGGCCGGGTCGGCCGGGAACTCGTCGGCTACCAGCGCACCGGCTCCCTGAGCGAGCAGCAGTTCCTCACCACCTACTACGACCCGGCCGGCAACAACGGCGCCGGCGGCTGGATCTACCCGCCGTCCGACGGCTACGTCACCCTGCCCGACGGCACCCCGGTCGAGTTCGATCTCACGCTCTACCCGAACCAGAACATCGACCGCTACGGCAGCGAGTACGGCGCCTTCCTCGCCCCCGAGGGGCTGCCCTACTCCACCCGCTCCATCCCGCCGCAGAGCCTCGACGGCACCCCGCCGGCGGGCTGCAACTACCACGACTACAAGGTGGTCAAGCCCTTCAAGGTGCACGCCGGCCCGATCGCCCCGTGGTTCGGCCAGCCCGGCTGGGGCCTGCAGTACCAGCTCGACGCGGCCCTGGTGCCCGGCGGCCCGGCCAAGCTGAACGTGCTCTGGCTGGTCGACAACGGGTACCTGTCCCGGATCGTCTGACCCGGCCGTCCGGACGGCGCACGGCGGGCCCGCCGTGCGCCGTCCCGCTCACCGGACGTCACCGGGCGGCGGGGGCGGATTCCCGGCCGGGGAAATTCGCTGGCGGGCACCGGAGCGGGCGGGATAGGAAGGCCGGATGAGCACCACCGAGAACTCCGCCGAGCGGCGCGTCCTGCGGCCCGCCACCCTCGACCTGGGCGACTTCGCGCTGCGCCCCTGGGGCAGGGCCCTCGACCTGCCCGGCGGCACCGTCCCCGCCCTGGTGGCGGCCGCGGCCGACCCGGAGATCGCCCGCTGGAACCCGCTGCGGATCGCCGACCCGGCCGACGCCGAGGCCTACCTCGACCGCTGCGACACCGGCTGGGCCGAGGGGCGCGCGGCCGCCTTCGCGATCACCGACGCCCTCGACGGGACCCTCCACGGCAACGCCTTCCTGGGCTGGACCAACCAGTCGGACGGCATCGCCACGGTCGGCTACTGGCTGCTCCCCACCGCCCGCGGCCGGGGCATCGCCACCCGCGCCGCCACCGCCGTCACCCGCTGGGCCGTCGCCACCGCCGACGCCCGCCGCATCGAGCTCTGGCACGGAGTCGGCAACGAGGCCTCCTGCCGCGTCGCCGTCCGCGGCGGCTTCCGCCACGAGGGCACCACCCGGGCGTCCTACCGCTACGGCGACGGCGACTACGTCGACGAACACCTCCACGCCCGCCTCGCCACCGACCCGGACGCCGGGTAGGCCCGCCGACCGGCCGCCGCGCGGGTCCTCCCGGTGCCGGGAAACCGGTGGGCCGCAGGCTGCGCGCACGGCGGGGGAGCGGCCTAACCTGGAAGGGCGCGTACGGTGCGTGGCCCGGGAAGGGAAACGGTCGGCCATGACGGTGATCTCGGCGGCTCTCTTCGGTACCGATTGGCGCCCTGCGCCGGCCGGTTCCGCCGAACTGCTGCGGGAGTGCGCCGCCCGGGGCTGGACGGTCGTGCTGACCGGGCCCGGGCCCGGCGGGGCACCGGCCCTGACCGTGACCGCCCCCGGGCGTGACCCGGTGCGGGCCGCGCTGGAACTGGTCGGCGGCACGGCGTCGCACGCCGTGGCGGTGGCCGGCAGCGTGCGCGAGGTGCTGGCGGCGCGGCGGGCCGGGGTGCCGTGCGTCGCCCTGGCGGCCGGTGCGGACGCCGGCCCCGAGCTGCGGGCGGCGGGCGCGGTCGAGGTCCACCGCGACGCCGACGCCCTGCTGCGCGTCCTGGACGACAGCCTGCTGGCCCGTCCCCGGGCCTTCGGCCCCGTGGGCGCCGCCGCCGGCGCCGCACCACACGTCGTAACCGGCGGCCCCCTGAGCGGTTAGCGCCTGCCCGTACCGGGCAACCGCCCGGGTGCGAGCACGTCACCGGAAGTGTCGGAGGTGACCGAGATGGACGGACCCGCGTTGAGCGGATGGGAGCGACGGCTCCTTGAGGAGATCGAGTCCGATCTGCGCCAGGACACGCGCCTCGACCGGAAGTTGAGCACGATGGGCGCCAAGCCGCCGAGCCGGGCCCGGCGCGTGCTGCGCGGCGTCGGGCGCCGCCTGTCCGCCGGGGTGGTGCTGACCGCCCTGGTGATGTCCGCGATCTGCCTCAGCATCGGCGTGCGGACCCCGACCACCGCGGTGCTGACCGCCCTCGGGGTGGTGTGGGCGGCCTCGGTGGCGGCGGCGATCGCCACCTCGGCGCTGCTGCGCCGCCGGGCCGCGGGCCGGGGCGAGGGCCGGGACCAGGCTGCGGGCCGGGACCGGGGCGAACGCCGGGCCGCACCCCCCGACCGGGACGAGCGCCGCGAACGCCGCCCCTGGGACCAACCGGAGGCATGATGACCACCGACCTGTGGGAGTACCGTCCGGGCCCCCACCACGCCGCCGACCTGAGCCTGACCGGGTACGAGGTGCAGGCGACCGACGGCCCGCTCGGCCGGGTCGAACAGGACACCGGGGACCACCTGCTGATCGACGCAGGGCCCTGGGTGGCGGGCACCCGGCTGTCCGTCCCGGTCGGCCTGGTGTCGCGGATCGACCACCTGGAGCTGACCGTCCACCTGGACTGCCCGCGCGCCCGGCTCAGCCCCACCCCGCCCGCCGCCGTCCATCTGGGTTCTGCCTGCGACCCGCACCGGCACTGAGCCATGGGCTGGCCGTCCACCACGCTCACCGGCCGGACGATCGCCTTCCTGGTCGCGCCGTACGGGGCGGAGCAGATCGAGCTGACCTCGCCGTGGCAGGCGGTGGCCGAGTCCGGCGGCACCCCGCGGTTGCTGTCCACCGGGCCCGGCCGCGTCCAGGCCGTCCGGCACCGAGCCCCGGGCGACACCTTCGCCGTCGACGTCCTCGTCGCCGGGGCGCGGCCGTCCGCCTTCGACGGCCTGGTCCTGCCCGGCGGCGTCGCGAGCCCCGACGCGCTGCGGCTGGACGAGGCCGCGGTGGCCTTCGTCCGCGCCTACTGCGCCTCCGGCCGCCCGGTCGCCGCGATCTGCCACGCCGCCTGGACCCTGATCGAGGCCGACGCCGTCCGCGGCCGCACCCTCACCTCCTGGCCTAGCCTGCGCACCGACCTGCGCAACGCAGGCGCCCACTGGGTGGACGAGGAGGTGCACGTCTGCCGCGCCGGCCCCGGCCCCCTCGTCACCAGCCGCCGACCCGCCGACCTGCCGGTCTTCAACGACACCCTGGTCACCGAGTTCGTCCACGCGGCGAAGCGCCGGAAGGGGTGAACCCGCGTCCTGCTACGGGGAGTTCCGGGTCATTCGAGACCTGAGGTGCACCGGGGGCGGTCAGTCGCCGCGCAGCCGGACGAAGGCGGCGGCGGGTGGGCGGCCGGTGAGGGTCAGTTCGGCGCGCAGCGGGCCGGTGAGGGGGTGGACCGGGCCGTGTTCGGGGTCGGTGACGGGCGGGCCGGCGAGGGGAGCGGCGGCCTCGGCGACCTCGCGGGCCTGGACAGGGGTGAGCCGGGGGGTGCTGAGGAGCACCCGGCCGTCGTCGAGTTCGAGGACGAGGGCGTGCGGACGGGAGGCCGGACCGGTGAAGGCGCGGACGGTGGCGTCGAGGGTGTCGCTGCGGCGGTACTTGACCCAGGCGCGGCCGGCGCCTCGCGGGCGGTAGGGGGAGCCGGCGGCCTTGCAGACCAGGCCCTCGACGCCGGTGTCGGCGAGGCGGGCCATCCAGTCCAGTGCCTCCGCCCGGTCGGTGGTGGCCAGGACCGGCTGGATCGGCGGCGGGACGTCGGCCAGGGCGGCGAGCAGCAGCCGGCGGCGGTCGGTGAGCGGCAGCCGGCGCAGGTCGCGGCCCGGCAGGGCGAGCAGGTCGAAGGCGATCAGGCCGAGGACGACGTCCGGGGCGGCGGCCCGGGCCCGGCGGGTGCGCAGCAGTTCCCCGAAGGCGAACCGGCCGGCCCGCCAGGCGACGAGTTCGGCGTCCAGCACCAGCCCTTCGGGCAGCCGGGCGACGGCGGCGGCGATCGGCGGGAACTCGGGGGCGAGGTCGCGGCCGGTGCGGGACTGCAGGACGGGCGGGCGGGCGCCGCGGGCGAAGGCGACGCAGCGGAAGCCGTCCAGCTTCAGCTCGTACTGCACGCCCGCGCCGCCCAGGCCGTCGGCGGGCGGGACGGCGGTGACGGCGGCGGGGCGCATCACCTCGACGGGCGGGTGGAGCACCTGGCGGGGCTGCTCCTGGCGGGGCTGCTCCTGCCGGGTCGTCGGGCCGGCCGGGAGCGGTCGGGCCCGCTCCGGGTCCAGCAGCGGGGCGAACAGGTCGCCGTGGGCGGCGAGGCGCTCCGGCACCTCGGCGAGGGTGAACACCAGGTCGTCCGCCGTGCCGGCGCGCTCCAGCTCGGCCCAGGACAGCGGGGTGGAGACCGTCGGCAGCGGCCGGGCCCGGAGGGTGTACGGCGCGGCGGTGGTCTTCCTGGCGTTGTTCTGCGACCAGTCGACCAGCACCCGGCCGGCCCGCCGGGCCTTCGCCATGGTGTGCACCACCAGCTCCGGGCGGTCGCCCTCCAGGGCGGCGGCGAGCGCCTTCGCGTACGCCGAGACCCGGGCGCTGGGGGTGGGCTCGATCGGGACCAGCAGGTGCAGGCCCTTGGAGCCGGAGGTCTTCACCCAGGCCGCCAGGCCGTCCGCCGCGAGCCGCTCGCGCAGCAGGACGGCGACGGTGCGGCAGGTGAGGACGGACGCGCCCGCGCCGGGGTCGAGGTCCAGGACGAGGCGGTCGGCGAGCCCGGGTGCGGCCGCGTGCCACTGCGGGACGTGCAGTTCCAGACAGCCCAGGTTGGCGGCCCAGAGCAGCGCGGCGCCGTCGTCGAGGACCACCTGGCGCAGGCCACCGCCGCTGCTCGGCACCTCGACGGTGCGCACCCAGCGCGGGGTGCCGGCCGGCGGGTTCTTGGCGATGAACACCTCGGCCTCCACACCGTCCGGGCAGCGCAGGAAGGAGACCGGGCGGTTGCGCAGGTGGGGCAGCAGGGCGCCGTGCACGGCGGCGTAGTAACGCAGCACCTCGCCCTTGAGGGTGCCGGTGCGCGGGTAGTACACCTTGTCGAGGTGGGAGAGCGCGAGGGTGCGCCCGTCCACCGTGAGCTGCGGCATGGGTGCTCTCCGGAGCCTGGGCGGGCCTGTGCGTGGCCCCGCAGCCAGTCTGCCCGGACGGCGGCGGGGGCGCAGCCGGTCCACCGGCGTCGGCGGCGGGACGCTCAGCCCCGCGCGGGGGCGGCGGGCCGGGGCGCGCCCGGGTAGGTGCCGAAGTACCACTGGTTGCCCTCCGGGTCGGCGGCGGCGAAGTCGCGCGAGCCGTAGTCCGTCTCGGTGAGCGCGGTGGTGATCCGGGCCCCGGCGGCGACGGCGCGGTCGTGCACGGCGTCTGGGTCCGCAGTGACCACGTACGCGGTGAAACCGCCCGGCCGGCTCGGGCAGGGTGCGCCGCCCTCGGGCGTCTCCCGGTCGGAGCCGAGCATCACGCCGCCGCCCTCCGGCCATGCCAGTTCGGCGTGGGCGACGAACCCGCCCTCACCGTAGGTGACGACCTCCTGGAAGCCGAAGGCGTCGACCAGGAAGCGGATCAGGGCCCGGGCGTCGGTGGCGCGCAGGCTGGGCCAGACCTGCGGGGCGGGGGCGGTGCCGTCCATGGCTGTCTCCTCGGGGGCTCGGGTTGCTTACGCCTCCCACTCTGCGGCCGCCGCAGCCGCCGCGCCTTGGACGTTTCGGAACTTCGCCTCCTCCGGCCCCTCCGCCGCCAGCCATACGCTCGGCGCCGCCCCGGCCAGGGCACGGAACTCCCGGGCCAGGTGCGCCTGGTCGAAGTACCCGCAGCGGACGGCCAGGTCGCCGAGCCGGGGCGGCGGCGAGGCGGCCAGCAGATGGCGGGCCCGGTCGAAGCGGATCACCCGGGCGGCGGCCTTCGGCGTCAGACCGGTCTCCCGGCGGAACCGCTCCTGGAGGTGCCGGGCGCTCCAGCCGGTCTCCCGGGCCAGCGCCGCCACCGGCAGGGCGCCGTTGCTGCGCCGCAGCGCCCGCCAGGCCCAGCCGACCTCCGGAGGCACCTGCCCGGACGGACGGGCGGCCCGCAGCAGCGTCCCGTCCAGCACGGCGAAGCGCTCGGACCAGGTGTGCGCGGACTGCAACTGCTCCTGGAGGCGCGGGCCGAGCCGCCCCAGCACCTCCTCCGCCGGGAGGTCGATCCCGGCCAACTCGCCGGCGGGCAGCCCGAACAGCGCCCGGGCGGCCAGCGGGTGTACGGCGATCTGCACGCCGGACTGCCGGCCGTCGTGGGTGATCAGGGCCGGGCCGGTGTGCAGGCCGCCGAGCAGCGTCGGGTAGCTGCCGGGCGGCTGTGTCGGGTCGGGGTGCCCGGCGATCACCAGCGGCTCGTCCAGGGTGAGGATGAACGTCAGGTACGGGGACGGCAGGCCGCGGTGCAGGGCGGGCGGGATGCCGCGCTGGCGGTACCCGGAGTACCACGCCACGTACGGGCGCAGCGCGGGCGCGGGCCGGGCGCGGACGGCTTCGTCGATCAGGCCGGCGTCGGTGTCGGCGGCCGGGTCTGCGGCCTCGTCGGCTGCGGCTGCGGACGTCTCGGGGGCTTCCGTCGTCACGTTTCCAGTATCGGCGGCCGGAGGGGCGCGTACCGCAGTGGAACGGGCGTCCTGGACAAATGCGCACCGGGGCGGCCGAGTTCGGCCGTCCAGCGGGTGCCCTCGGGTGGAGCGTCCGTCTCGCTCAGTGGATCATGCTTTTTTGTCGGGCGAGATGCGCGCACACTGATGGGCATGGGAAAGCAGTATGAGAGCATCAACGGCAGGCTGCGGGCGTTCATCGAACGGCAGCCCGTCTACTTCGTCGCGACCGCGCCCGTCTCGACCGACGGGCACGTCAACGTCTCGCCCAAGGGCCGCTCCGGCACGCTCGTGGTGATCGACGAACTCACCCTCGCTTACCTGGACTTCGGCGGATCCACCGCCGAGACGATCGCCCACCTGCGGGAGAACGGCCGGATCACGCTGATGTGGTGCGCCTTCGACGGCCCGCCGACCGTGGTGCGGGTGCACGGCCGGGGCGAGCCGGTGTTCCGCGACGACCCGCGCTTCGCCGGGCTGCTGGGCCGCTTCGACCCGGCCGTCGACGGCTCGGGGCTGCGCGCGATCGTGCTGGTGCGGGCCGAACGGGTCAGCGACTCCTGCGGGTTCGCCGTCCCGCTGATGGACTTCCGCGCCGACCGCGAGCTGCACGCGCAGTACTTCGGCCGCAAGGACGAGGAGGAGTTCAACACCTACTGCGAGGGCAAGCAGTACGTCGGCACCAGCATCGACGGCCTGCCTGCTCTCCCGCTGCCGCTCCCGCCCCGGCCGGGCACGGCGTAGGCCCTGCGGGCCGTCAGGCCTGCGCTACGGGCAGGGTTCCTCGACGCGCATCGCGGTCAGGCCGATCACCTGCCCGGTCAGCACCTCGCCGGCCGCCGGGCTCTGCCCGCACACCTGCCACTCCCACTGCACCACCACGACCCGCCCCCGCGGATCGGCGTCCCGCACGCTGACCGGGTACCAGAGGGGCAGCAGCGCCCGTGCCGCCAGGACGGTCTGGCCGCGCAGCTCGGGCATCGGCGGGTGGGGCGGGCTGGGTGCGGGGACCGCGTAGCCGGGCCGGTCGTCCGGCGGCAGCGTGCGGCCGGGATCGGTGTGCGGATCGCAGGCGGCCAGCCCGAGCGAGGCCACGAGCACGAGCAGGGTCCAGGTGCGGCGCATGATCCCCCCGGTGGATTCGCCTACGGTCCCGGCGAGCCGACCGTACCTGCCGTGCGGTGCGCCGGATCGGTTCGTGACCGGCTCGCGGCCGGAACGTCGCCACCTCGGTACGCGCCGGGGCCCGGCCGGGGCCCCCGGGGAAGCCCGTGCACGAGCGGAACGGGCACCGTGCGGCGCTGCGCGGGCGTGTGGTCGGCCGCGGCGGGCGGGAACGCGACGACGCCGCCGCACCCGGGGAGGGTGCGGCGGCGTCGGGGGCCCTGGACAGGTGGGCCGAGGGGTGGGGACTACTTGCCCAGACCGGCCTTGACGGAGCAGATCGGCCAGGCGCCGGGGCCCTGGGCGGCGAGGACCTTCTCGCCGATGGCGATCTGCTGGTCCTTGGTGGCCTGGTGGGCCTGCGGGGCGTACGCGGTGCCGCCGAAGGCGGCCCAGGTGCTGGAGGTGAACTGCAGGCCGCCGAAGAAGCCGTTGCCGGAGTTGACGGCCCAGTTGCCGGTGGCCTCGCAGGAGGCGACCTTGTCCCAGACCGTGGCCGGCGCGGCGGAGGCGCTGGTGGCCGTGACGAGGCCGGCGACCGGCAGGGCGGTGATCGCCCCGGCCATCAGAGCCATCCGGACGCGGTTGCGGCGCTTCGGGGTGGCAGTGGTGGTGGCAGCGGCAGTCTCGTTACGGAAAGTCATGCGGGTCCTTTCGGAGGGGGCTGCGAGCGTGCGGAACCAGGCCCTCGGAAGGCCGTTGGTTTCGGGGGACACGTTGCTCGCCTGGTCCGGCACCGTTCCGGTTCCGGGGCGGTGAGGCCGACCGGAGCGGAGTGCTTGGTGCAACGAGTTCGAAGGTACGGGGGCGATTGAGGCGGTTTCAAGGATTTGGAGGTTTAGGCACGTCAGGGGGCTGTTACCGGTCGTAAGGATCAAGGAAATGGCATGATTTGGCCCGATTTGCCACCATTTGCAAGATCAAACCACCCGGCGAAGTGGCCTGCGTCACGCCGCATGTCCTGTGAGCCCGCCCACATCGTCGACAGCGCGTGACGGCCCACCAGCCCCCGGTGTCGAAATCGCCGCACCGTCCGGCGCCCCGGGTGGCCCGCACCACAACCCTCACCGGGAGGGCCCCCTCCGCTCACGCACGGTGGCGGGCATAGCCTCGGGGCCATGAGCAACGAGAGCGATGCAGAGGACATGGAGGCCGTCGGCGGCGCCGAGGAGCCCGGGGTGGCAGCGGCCCCCGCGGGCTTCGAACTGGGGACGGACGGGCCCAAGGTGATCCTGGCGGGGCTGGACGGCTCCGACTCCTCCTGGCGCGCCACCGCCTACGCCGCCGGGCTGGCCCGCCGGCAGGGCGCCACCCTCGCGGTCGCCTACGTCCAGCCGATCCTGGGTGCGGCCACCGCCCTGGCCGGGGCGGCGGTGGAGGAGACCACCCAGGAGATCGCGGACGAGCTGCTGTCCGCCCTGCGCGAGGCCGAGCACCACGTGAAGGAGGTGTGGCGGGTGGAATGGCGCTTCCTCACCATGCGCGGCGACCCCTATACGGGGCTGGCCAAGCTCGCGGACGAACTGCGCGCCGACGCCGTCGTGGTCGGCGCCTCCGAGCAGGCCGGGCACCGGGTGATCGGCTCGGTCGCCGTCCGCCTGGTGAAGGCGGGCCGCTGGCCGGTCACCGTGGTGCCGTAGCGCGGCCGGGCCGCCCGGCAGGGGGCCGGGCGGCGGCGGGTAGGGTGCGTGACCATGACGGAAACGCCGGGCGCGCACCCCACCGGGCCCGCCCACCCGACCGGCAGCGACCTGCACCTCGACCTCCCCGCCGTCGGGGGCCGCCGTGCCGCGCTGATGGCGGCCCTGCGCGAGGCGATCCGCAGCGGCCGACTCGCCCCCGGCACCCGGCTGCCGCCGTACCGCGCGCTCGCCGCCGACCTCGGGCTGGCCCGCAACACCGCCGCCGAGGCGTACGCCGAACTCGTCGCGGAGGGCTGGCTGACCGCCCGTCAGGGCTCCGGCACCGCCGTCGCCGAGCGCGCCGAGCCCGTCCCGCCGAGCCCGTCCCCTCGGCCCTCCCTGCGGCCGGGGCCCGTCCACGACCTGCGCCAGGGCCAGCCGGACGCCGCGTCCTTCCCGCGCACCGCCTGGCTGGCCGCCGCCCGCCGGGCCCTGACCGCAGCGCCCAACGAGGCCTTCGGACCCGGCGATCCGCAGGGCCGGCCCGAACTGCGCACCGCCCTCGCCGACTACCTGGCCCGCGTCCGCGGAGTGCGCACCGACCCGGACCGGATCGTGGTCTGCTCGGGCTTCGCCCACGCGCTGCGGCTGCTGTTCGCCGGCGGGGCGCCCGCCCTGCCGCCCGAGGCGACCGGGCCGCTGGCCGTCGAGGCGTACGGGCTGGGGTTCCACCGCGGGCTGCTGGCCGCCGCCGGGGTCGCCACCGTGCCCCTTCCGGTCGACGAACACGGCGCCCGGCTCGGCGGGTTGGCGCACCGTCAGGACGTCCGGACGGCCCTGCTCACCCCCGCCCACCAGTTCCCGACCGGCGGGCCGCTGCACGCCGGCCGCCGCGCCGCCGTGGTCGACTGGGCGCGCGGGCGCGGCGGCCTGCTGCTGGAGGACGACTACGACGGCGAGTTCCGCTACGACCGCCAGCCGGTCGGAGCCGTCCAGGGGCTCGACCCCGAGCGGGTGGTCTACCTCGGCTCGGTCAGCAAGAGCCTGTCACCGGCGCTGCGGCTCGGCTGGATGGTGCTGCCGGACCACCTGGTCGACCGGGTGCTCGCCGCCAAGGGCGAACGCGAGGGCTGGGCCAGCGCGTTGGACCAGCTGACCCTCGCCGAGCTGATCGACTCCGGCGGCTACGACCGGCACGTGCGGCGGATGCGCCGCCGCTACCGGGAGCGCCGCGACCAGCTGGTGGCCGCGCTGGCGGCGCGCGCCCCGCACGTCGGGGTCTCCGGCGTCGCGGCCGGCCTGCACGCCGTCCTGCGGCTGGAGCCCGGCACCGAGGACGCGGTGCTCCAGGCCGCCGCCCACCGGGGCCTGGGCCTGGACGGGCTCGCCGACTTCCGGCACCCGGGGATCGGCCCGGAGGCCATGCCGGTCATGGACGGCCTGGTCGTGGGCTACGCCACGCCGCCCGACCACGCCTACCCGGCGGCGCTCGCCGCGCTCTGCGACATCCTGCCGCCGCCCGCCTGAACCGGCCGGACCCGGGGCGGCCGGACCGGCACCGGCCTGCCGGGCGACGGGCCTCGGGTGGCCGTCCGGGGCGGCGGGCGAAGCATAGGGCCCCGGGCGGGGGAGTGGGGGCGGAACGCGGCCGGGCTGGTCCACGGTGTCCGCCCCCGACTCGTGCGTCGGTACGGACCGGGGCGGAGCGGGGCAACGGAACCGGTACGGCGCCCTACGCTCCTTGGTCATGCGCAGAACACATTTGAGCCGTGTCGCCCTCGCCGCGTGCCCGGCCCTCGCCGTCGGTCTGCTCCTCTCCGCCACACCCGCCCAGGCCGACACCCCGCTGCCGTTCACGGCCGTCTCCGACCGGCAAACGACCGTCCGGGGCGGCGAGTTCACCCTGACCCTGACGCTCAGCAACCCGTACGACACGCCGATCCAGTTCGTGTACCAGAGCGTTCAGCCGACCTACCAGACCAGTCTGGAGAACGGCCTCAAGTTCGCCGCCACGGCCTGCGGCACCCAGACCAACGGCTGCAGCGACAACGTCCACGGCGGGATCGCCCGGTACAACGTGCCGCTCGCCCCCGGTGCCACCAGCAGTTTCACGGTCACCTACACCGTGGCGCCGGACTCGACCTGCGGCGCGGCGACCAGGATCGACTTCTACTCCTACCTGTACTACGAGTACAAGGGGGGCGAGGCCAAGAACTCCGGCATCGTCGGCATCCCCGGCAGCCAGATCGCCTGCGCCTGACGCATCGCCCGACCGGCGCTGCCCTCGCCGCTTCCCCGTCGCACCCCCACTGCGCATCCCCGATCCCCCGTCAGGTGCCGGCCGCCCCCGTCCCGGCACCTGACGGGCCGTTCGCGTGCCCGGAGCCCGGTGGCGGGCCGGTGCCCATGGTCGGGGCGCAGCTCACCGGGCCCGTTTCGCCGCCCCCGTTGACGATCCGCTCCCGCCGATGTCGTACGGGAGGTACGCCGCCTGTCCGCTTTGTCCGGGCGTGCGGGCGGTCGCGGGCGGGCGTCGGTCGTGCGGGATCCGCGGTGGCGAACGGATGTTCTCGCGACCTGGGGCCGAGCGGAATGGGACTGCTTCAGATTCACCCTATCGGGGGGTAGTCGGTCTCCGCGCGGGTCCGGTCGGGCGCTGGTGATCTAGGGTTCCCGATGGGCCGCCGGGAGACGGTGGCCGTGATCGCGATGAATCGCCAACACCCCCATCGATACGCGTGTCTGATGATCCGTCATGGCATCAGTCGGGGTGGGCAGGGACGACTCCGTCGCCGTCCGACCCTGACCGCGTGATCCGACCAGATGAATGGAGACCCCTGCCGATGCCCGTGGACACGAGCCCGGAGACAGCGCAGGTCCCGCAGCAGTCCAGCCTCACGACGGCCGCTGCCCGCAACCTTGCCACCACGACCAAGTCCGCACCGCAGATGCAGGAGATCACCTCCCGCTGGCTGCTCAAGGTGCTTCCCTGGGTACAGGCCGCCGGCGGCGCCTACCGTGTCAACCGACGGCTCACCTACACCGTCGGCAACGGTGTGGTCGAGTTCATCAAGACCGGCTCCCAGGTCCGGGTGATCCCCGCCGAGCTGGGTGAGCTCGCCCTGCTGCGCGGCTTCGAGGACGAGGAGGTGCTGACCGCCCTCGCCGACCGCTGCGAGCAGCGCGACTTCGGCCCCGGCGAGGTGCTCACCACCCAGGGCGAGGCCGCCGACCGGATCTTCCTGATCGCGCACGGCAAGGTCAACAAGATCGGCACCGGCAAGTACGGCGACGACACCGTGGTCGGCGTGGCCGGCGACGGCGACCGCTTCGGCGACGACGCCCTGCTGAACCCGGACGCCGCCTGGGAGTTCACCGCCACGACCGCCACCGCCGGCGTCGCGCTCACCCTGACCCGCCGCGACTTCGCCGCCATCCGGGACAACTCGCCGAGCCTCCAGGAGCACCTGCTCGGGTTCCTGGCCCTGCCGCAGCAGGCCCAGAACGAGCGCGGCGAGGCCGAGATCGCCATGTCGGCCGGCCACCACGGCGAGTTCGAGCTGCCCGGCGCCTTCGTGGACTACGAGCTCAAGCCCCGCGAGTACGAGCTGAGCGTCGCGCAAACCATCCTCAAGGTCCACACCCGCGTCGCCGACCTGTACAACGAGCCGATGAACCAGGTCGAGCACCAGCTCCGGCTGACCATCGAGGCGCTGCGCGAGCGCCAGGAGCACGAGCTGGTCAACAACCCGGAGTTCGGCCTGCTCAACAACGCCGACTTCGACCAGCGGATCCAGACCCACTCCGGCCCGCCCACCCCGGACGACCTGGACGAGCTGCTCAACCGCCGCCGCGACCCCGACTACCTGCTCGCCCACCCGCGCGCGATCGCCGCGATCGGCCGCGAGTTCAACGCCCGTGGACTGTACCCCCACCACGTCGACCTCGGCGGGCAGCAGGTGCCGGCCTGGCGCGGGGTGCCGATCCTGCCGTGCAACAAGATCCCGATCACCAAGGAGAACACCAGCTCCATCCTGGTGATCCGTACCGGTGAGGACAACCAGGGCGTCATCGGCCTGCACCAGAACGGCATCCCGGACGAGTACCAGCCCTCGCTGTCCGTCCGCTTCATGGGCATCGACGAGAAGGCGATCATCTCGTACCTGGTCAGCGCCTACTACTCGGCCGCGATCCTGGTGCCGGACGCGGTCGGCGTCCTGGAGAACGTCGAGATCGCGCACCGCCGCCACTGAGGACGGCCGACAAGGGGCCCGGGCCGTAACCGGCCGGCTCGAAGATCGTTTGACCTGATGACGGACGGCCCGCCCCCGGAAGGCGGGCCGTCCGCCTGATCGTGCCCCATCACGTCTGATCACGCCTGCCCGCGTCCTCCTGCGGGCCGGGCGGATCGCCCTGTTCTGATCCCGTCCCTGGCGACCCGAGAGGTGAGTGGAGCCCATGCCGCAGCGCCGGCAGTCCCGACGGATATCGCTGGACGGCGGTGGGGGTGCGGCCTCCGGTCGGCGGACCAGGCTGATCGGCGCCGCGGTCGGTGTGGTCGCGATGTGCGCCCTGGTCGGCGGCGCCTCGGCGTCCGGCACCGAACACCACGGCGGGGAGCAGCCGCGCGGCACGACCGTCGACTCGTGTGTCTGCACCGGGACGGACGTGTCGGTGCAGGTCGGGCCGGGCGGGGACGTGAACGTCGGGGTCGACGTGGACGTCCAGGTCGGCGTCACCGTCGCCCCGACGGCCGACGCGCGGCACCAGGGCCCCAAGCCCCCGCACCGGCACCATCCGTGCCGCACGCCGAAGGCCGCGCCCGGACCGGCCTCACCACGACCCTCGGACACCACGGGGGTCCGCCAACAGCCCGGCCGCCCGGACGACGAGCACGGCGGGTACGGGGGCCATGACGGGGACGGCGGCCACGGCGGGGACTGGTGGCACGGGGACTGGTGGCACCACCACCATCACCACCCGCACCCCTGCCCGAGCCCGACGGCGACCCCGACGCCGAGCCCCACCCACACGCCCAGCCCCACACCGACCCCGACGCCGAGCGCCACGCCGACGCCGAGCGCCACCCCGACGCCTTCGCCGACGTCGAAGCCCAGTCCGACTCCGACACCCGTCCCCACGGCGTCGCCGACCCCCGCGCCGACAACGCCGGCTCCCAGCAGGACGCCTGGGCCCACCTCGCCGCCTGCGGCACCCGCGCCTGCTCCGCCGCCCGCGCCGAACCCGCCCGCGCCGAACCCGCCTGCACCCCCGGCGCCGGCCCCGGCGGCACCCGCGCCCCCGCCGGACCCGGTGGCCCCCAGTCCGGCCACGCCGAGTCCGGTGCGCCCGAGCCCGCTGTGGCCGACCCCGGCGGCGCAGCCGGTGTACCACGTGCGGGCGGCGCAGCCGCCGGCCCCGCTGCAGCACCACCACAACGCCCCGGCGACGACCACCATGCTGCTGGTCACCGTGCCCGCCATCCTGGCGGCGGCGGCCCTGCGCCCGGGCCGTGGACGCGGCCGCGGCCGTTCCGGGCGGTCCTGACCGCCCCACCGAGGCGGCCCGCCCCGGCCCCGGTCCGGCCCTGGAGCCCGACCTGCCTGGGGCCGAGTCCGACCCTTTGTTCCGTCACAAGCCGAGCCAGAGAAGGGAGTTCCCATGTCCGAATGGTTGGCGTTGGCCATCGCGATGGCGGCGGCCTGTGCCGTCGTGGTGGCGGTGGTGGTGCTGCGGCACCGCCGGGTGGGCACCGAGAAGAACGTCGACGAGACCCCGGACGTCATCGACTACATCACGATGATGATCGGCGTGGTCTACGCGATCGTCCTCGGTCTCGCCCTCGCGGGTGTCTGGGAGGCGCGCGGCGCCGCCCAGGACGACCTGTTCCGGGAGGCACAGTCGTTGCAGGAGGTGAGCGACCGGGCGGTGGTCTACCCGGCCGAGTTCCGCGACCAGGTCCGGGCCGACGTGGACGCCTACGTCTCGTACGTGGTGAAGGTCGAGTGGGACTACATGCGCAAGAACGGCGAGATCTCCGACAAGGGCACCGAACTGCTGGACAAGCTGCGGGTGGACGTCGCCACCCGGCCGCCGGCCTCCGAGCTGGAGTCGCAGTCCTACCAGCCGATCATGGACCGGATCAGCCAGGCCGACGACGCCCGCAACTCGCGCGGGCAGAACGCCGGGCCGACCATGCCCGGGGTCGTCTGGTTCGGCCTGATCACCGGTGCGGTGGTGACCGTCGGCATGCTGTTCGCGTTGCAGATCCGGCGCACGCCGAGGGAGTTGATCCTGGCGGGCTGCTTCAGTGCGCTGATCGCGTTCCTGCTGTTCATGATCTGGGACTTCGACGATCCGTTCGGCCGCAGCGTCTCGGTGACCACCCAGCCGTTCGTCGACCTGTTCCCCTCCCTCGGGCTGAAGGGCTGAAGGGCTGAGCAAGGCCCGCTGAACCTCGCCGAAGCACGGTGGGCCCGCGCGGAGATCCGCGCGGGCCCACCGGTGTGCCGGGCGTCAGCGCAGGCTGCCGTCCATGGAGTTGAGCAGCGTGCCGGAGGCGTCGTCGTTCTCCAGGGAGAAGGCGAACAGACCGCCGAGGCCCTTGCTCTTGGTGTAGGCGCCGCGCGCCTGGATGGCCTGCGGGGTGTCGCCGGTCCAGAAGTTGGTGCCGTCGTAGACCCAGCTGCTCTCGGTGACCGGGTCCCAGTGGGTGGTGGCGGCGGTCGGGTTGAGCTCCTTCCAGGCGGCCAGTCCGGCCTCCTGGCTCAGCGGCTTGGCGGCCGTCGGGCCGGTCGCGCTCTGGTACAGGCCGTAGTTGGAGCCGGCCGGGACGCCCGTCCAGCCGCGCCAGTAGAACGGGATGCCGAGCACCAGCTTGTTGGCGGGGAAGCCGCCGGGGATGCCGTACTCGGGCAGGCCGGTGGTGTACGCGGCGAGCATGGTGTCCACGTTGTACTTGCGGGTGCCGGGGGTGATCGGCGTGGTCGGGTCGGCCGGGCTGTCGTGCAACGGGTCCTGGTGGTTGGTCGGGCCCTTGGCGTCCCAGGCGCCGTGCATGTCGTAGGACATGACGTCGGCGTAGTCGAGGTAGTTGCCGATCTTGTCGGTCTCCAGCTGGGCGATCTTGTCCTGGCCGCTGGGCAGGGCCGCGGACAGCAGGTAGCGCTTGCCCTGGGCGGAGCCGAGGGCGTCCAGCTGGGTGCGGAACTCCTTGAGCAGGAGGGTGAAGTTCTGCTTGTCGGCGGGGGAGTAGTGGTTGCCGGTGTGGCCGCCGGCCGAGCCCGGGTACTCCCAGTCGAGGTCGACGCCGTCGAAGATTCCGGCCGCCGTGGCCGCGCCGCCGGAGGCGTCGCCCGCGACGCCGGTCGGCAGGTTCCCCTTGAGGAACATGTCGACGCAGGAGGAGACGAAGGTCTTCCGGGAGGCGTCGGTGGCGGCCGCGTCGGAGAAGTACTTGGAGTACGTCCAGCCGCCGATCGAGATGGTGAACCGCAGGTTCGGGTACTTGGCCTTGAGCTGGCGCAGCTGGTTGAAGTTGCCCTTGAGCGGCTGCTCCCAGGTGTCGCTGCTGCCGTCCACGCTGGTGCCGGAGTTGTAGTCGGACTGGTAGTCGGCGTAGGCGTCGCCCGCGCCGTCACCGGCGTTGGGGTTGTTCTCGTTGGTCGAGTCGGAGGCCTTCACCGCCTGGAAGCAGGTGAGCTTGGTGGGGTCGATGTTGGCGAACGCGTAGTGGATGACGTCCAGCTTGCCCGCGGCGCCGCTGGTGTCGACGTTCTTCGGGTAGTACGCGTTCTCGTAGACGCCCCACTGGTCGAAGTAGGCCGAGCGGACGGGCTGTTGCGCGGGCGCGGCGGCCGTCGTGGTGCTCACCGCGGCGGACTGGGCGGAGGCGTGGGAGCCGGAGTAGCCCTGGACGCTGAAGGTGTACGCCTTGCCGGGCAGCAGCGAGCTGACGGCGACGGAGGTGCCCATCGAGGTGGCGACCAGCTGGCCGTTGGACCACACCTTGTAGGCGATCGGGCCGTCGCCGGTGGTCAGGGTGGAGGGCTGCCAGGTGAGCACCACGGCGCCTGCGGTGACCTTGCTGACGGCGACGCCGGTGGGCGTGGTGACCTTGCCGTCCCCGGCCGGGCCGCTGGCGGTGGCCGTCGCGGTCGGGGTGCCGGATCCGGTGGGGCTGCCGCTGGCCGTCGGGCTGCCGCTCGCGGTGGGGCTGGTCGAGGCGGTGGGGCTGCCGGACGCGGTCGGACTGCTGGACGCGGTGGGGCTTCCGGAGGCCGTCGGGCTGCCGCTCGCGGTGGGGCTGCCGGTGGAGGTGGGCCCGGCCGGGCCGGTGAGGCTGAGGTCGTCGGCGTAGTAGGCGCCGGTGCCGTACCAGCCGTGGGTGAAGACCGTCACCGAGGTGGTGGTGGCGCCGGTGGTGAAGGTGGTGCTCAGCTGGTTCCACCCGGTGCCGCCGGGCGTCCAGACCGAGGAGTTGACGCCCGTCCCGGTGGCGCCGAGGTAGACGTAGCTGCCCTGGACGAAGCCGGACAGGGTGTACGTGGTGTTCGGCTGGACGGTGACGGTCTGCTGGCACTGCGCGGTGTCGGAGGCCGAGGCCGCGCCGCTGAGCGCGTAACTCCCGCCGTGCACCGGGGTGGTGACGACGGAGCCGTTGGCGCAGGTCCAGCCGGCCAGGGTGCCGGCCTCGAAGTCGCCGTTGGCCAGCAGGTTCACCGGGGCGGCCGAGGCGGGGCTGAGGGTCAGGGCGAGGGCGGCGCCGCTGGTGCTGAGCGTGGCGGCGAGGGCCAGGGCCATGGCCCGTCTGCGCGGAGCGGTCCGGCGCCCGGCGGCCTGGGCGGGCCGTGCGGGCATGACGCGGTCGTGCATGCGGTGTGTCCTCCGGATGTGTGGGGGTTCCGGCGGTGCGTGGCCCGGGTGGGCCGGGGGAGCCGCCCTGGCGCTGTGGGGGCGCGCGGGCAGGTGGAGCGTGCCGACGTACGGACGGCGGGCGCGGCGGGCCGGCTGACCCGCTCGCGTCACGACATCACAGATTGGACTGGACCAATATTCGCCGTCAAGGGTGTCCGCCCGCTGGACCGTTCCGGGCCGCCGCCGCCCGGGCCCGGTAGGTTGACCGCTGCGGAGCAGGCCCGCCGAACGGAGGACTCGCCATGGACAGCCAGGACTGGGACGACCGCTACGCCGCGACCGAGCTGGTGTGGGGCGCCGAGCCCAACCGCTGGGTGGTCCGCGAACTGGCCGGCCTCACCCCGGCCCACACCCCCGGCCACGCCCTCGACCTGGCCGCCGGCGAAGGCCGCAACGCCATCTGGCTGGCCGGCCGGGGCTGGGAGGTCACCGGGCTGGACTACTCCGCCGTCGCCCTGGAACGCGCCGAGCGGCTCACCGCCGACCTGCCCGACGAGGTCGCCGACCGGCTCACCTGGCGGCACGGCGACGCCCGCACCTTTGAGGCCCCCGCCGCCGGCTACGACCTGATCCTGGTCGCCTATCTCCAAGTCCCCGCCCAGGACCGGCGGACCGCGCTGCGCCGCGCCGCCGCCGCGCTCGCTCCCGGCGGCACCCTGCTGGTGGTCGGGCACGACCTGAGCAACCTCACCGAGGGCGTCGGCGGCCCGCAGGACCCGGCCGTGCTGTTCACCCCGGAGGACGTCCTCGCCGACCTCGCCGACCGCGGCCTGCGCACCGTCCGGGCCGAACGGGTGCACCGGACGGTCGGCCCGGAGCCCGGGCACAAGGGCGAGGGCGACGGCGTCGCGGTCGACGCGCTGGTGCGCCTGGAGCGGGGTGCCGAGTGATGACGGGGCGCCGAGTGGTGGGCCACCGAGTGGTGGGAGACCAGGTGGCGGGGGGCCAGGTGATGGGAGGCCGAGTGATGGAGCAACGGGTGATGGAGCACCGAGTGGCGGCGCGGCCGGCCCGGCGCACCCTGCTCACCGGCCTGGCGATCGCCGCTCCGGCGCTGCTGGCGGGCTGCTCGGCCGCCTCCGGCAAGGCCGGCAAGAAGGCGGGCAAGGACGCCGGCGCGGCCAGGGCTAGCGACGCGGGCGGCGAGGCCCTGGTGATGATCATCCGCCACGGCGAGAAGCCCGACGGCAGTCACCCGGGACTGGACGAGAACGGCGGCCACGACGGCAAGTCCCTGACCGAGCGCGGCTGGTCCCGCGCCCGGGCGCTGCCCACCCTGTTCGCCCCGCCCGCCCCCGGCCTGCGCACCCCCGCCCGGATCCTCGCCGCCACCGACCAGGGCCCGCTGGCCGGGGCGCACCGGATGCGGCAGACCGTCACCCCGCTGGCCGCCAAGCTCGGGCTGACCGTCGACACCGGGTACGCCGAGTCCCAGGAGACGGCGCTGGCCGGCGCCGCCCTGGCGGGGCCCCAGCCGGTGCTGATCTGCTGGGAGCACTCGCGGATCCCGCGGATCGTCGAGGCGCTCGGCGCCGCCGGCAGCGGCGCGCCCGCCACCTGGCCGGACCGCTTCGACCTGGTCTGGGTGTTCGCCCGCCCGGCCGGCGGGGCCTGGACCTTCCAGGAGGTCCGCCAGCACCTGCTGGACGGCGACGCCTGATCCGCCTGCCGGCGTACGCGATGTGACGAAGAGTCAACTAGCTTGTGATTCATGAGAATTCGCGCGTTCTTCGCCGCCGCGGCCGTCACGGCGCTGCTGCTGTCCGGCTGCGCCGAATCCGGCTCCGAGGGCGGGCCGCAGCCCCGGCCGACCCGGGCCAGCGGCGCGCCGCCGACCGGGGGCGAGCGCCGGGCCGACGGTGCCGAACTGCTCTACCGGGCCGAGGCCGGTCGCAGCGCCCAGAACCCGGCCTTCGCCCCGGACGGCCGCTCGGTGCTGTTGACCGAGTTCAGCGAGGGCTACAACAAGGGCGCCGCCGCCCTCGGGGTGCTGCCGCTGGACGGCGGCCGCACGCCGCAGAAGGTCCTGGAGGATCCCGACAAGGCCGCCGTCAACCTCCCGGGCACCAGCTGGAACGCCGCCACCGGCGCCTTCACCTTCGCCACCGACCGGGAGTCCGGCCACGACGAGGTCTGGCTGATGACGCCCGGCGGCAGCCCCGAGCGGGTCACCCGGCACGAGGACGGCAGCGGCTACAGCGAGCCGAGCTTCTCCCCGGACGGCGCCTGGATCGTCTTCCAGCAGAGCTGGGAGCCGGAACACGCCGCCGTGCACGGCGACGACGCCGAACAGGACTCGCTCTGGAAGGTCCGCCGCGACGGCGGCCCCCCGGTCCGGCTGGTCGACGGCAAGGGCACCGGCACCGACAACCGGCAGCCGAACTGGTCGCCCCGGGGCGACCGGATCGTCTTCCAGCGGCGTGCCGCCGGCAGTGAGAACTGGGCGCTGTGGACGGTCGGCGCGGACGGCACCGGCCTGCGCCAGGTCACCGACGTGCCGGGCGAGCACACCGATCCCACCTGGTCCCCGGACGGCCGGTACCTGGTGTTCTCCTCCAACCTCGGCGACCTGCCGAACGCCCAGGTCTTCGTGGTCGCGGCCGACGGCGGCCGCCCCGTCCGGGTGACCGGCGACGACGGCTCGTACGACGGCGCGCCGAGCTGGTCCCCGGACGGGAAGTGGATCGCCTTCGAGTCCGCCCCGGGCGGCGAGGCCAACCCCGCCGCCCTCTGGCGCATCCCCGCGCCCGCGCTTTAGGACCGGACAGACCTAGCCCGCCGTCACCGTCACCACCGAGTACTGCACGACGGTCAGCGGCACGCTGACCGTCGCTCCCGTGACGGTGTACGGGACGGGCTTGGGCGTCGGGTCGGTGCCGTCCGGGGTGGCGACGGTGACGGCCGTGACGGCGGCGCCGGCCGGGAGGGCGTAGGAGAGCGTGCAGTTGGCGGGCGTGGTGCGGAAGGCCGCCGGGGTGTCGCCGAAGTTGGTGAAGTTCACCAGGTGGACGACGGTGTCGTTGCCGAGCCGCCGCGCGTCCAGGAAGATCCGGCGGTCCCCGGCCAGGGTGACGGCGGGCGGTGCGGACTGGCGGACGGGGGCGAGCAGTTGGTCGGCCGAGGCCTGGTCGGTCTTGGTGAGGTAGCTGAGCCCGGCCCGGTTGCGGACGTACCAGCAGGTGCCGCTGCCGTAGGAGTTCTGCTTGGCGGCCGGCAGCGGGCTTCCGCGGCGCAGCCCGAGCACGTCGGAGAGGGCGAACTCGGTGCGCTGGCCGCCCAGTTCTTCGAGCGCGGTGGGTGCCGGGCCGGTGATCACGATCGTCCCGCCGGCCGCGACGAAGCCCCGCAGCACGGCCGCCTCGGCGTCCGAGACCGCCTGGAGGTCGGGCAGCAGCAGCACCTTGAACCGGGCCAGGTCGGCGGCGGCCAGGCCGGGGCTGGGCACCGTGTCGAACGGGATGTGCGCGTACACCAGCGCCTTCACCGCGCCCCGGAACTCGCCCAGCCAGGGGACGGAGGCGCAGCTCTGCTCCGGGTCGTCGCCGCCCCACCAGTCGGCGATCCCGGCCGGTGCGGTCGCGTTGACGTACATCCCGATGCCCGCGCCCGGGCTGACGTAGTCCCGGGACGGGCTGGAGTGGTAGATGCCGACCTGGGCGGTCGAGGTGGCGTTGTAGAGCCGCTCCTGGTTGGTCTGGACGAAGCGGTACATCCGGGCGCGCATCGCCGCGTCCACGGTGTCGTTCTTGTACGGCGTCTTCACCTCGTAGGGGTTGCAGCCGGCCGCGATCAGCTGGGACATCACCAGCGAGGCGTCGTCGGCCTGCCAGCCGTAGGAGAACGCCCAGGCGGGCTTGGTTCCGCTGGCGCCGCGCGCGTACTTGTACATCGAGATGAGACAGACCCAGTCGGAGGTGGTGGCGTGCCGCATGCCGTCGTAGTTGCCGAGGATGTCCACCTCCCAGACCTGGCTGACGGCGCCCTCGGCCTGGCGCAGGTAGCCGCCGTCCAGGCCGATCGAGGTGGCGTAGCGGTAGTCCATCGAGACGGTCTCGACGAAGGTGACCAGGTCGGGGTTGACCGCGCGCCCGGCGGCGGCGATGTCGAGCTGGAACTGGAGCAGGTTGCGGTGGCGCCATTCGACGTAGCGGCGGAACACCGGGTCGGCGAAGTCGGCGGCCTTGGGCAGGGCGAGGCCGGTGTCGGCCTTGAAGGCGGCCGCGCCCCAGGTGGAGGCGTCGCACCAGGAGAGCACGCCGTCGAAGTAGATCGGGACGTCGGGCCAGATGCCGTCCACGCCGGTGGCGGCCACGCCCTTGATCCGCTTGAGGTAGTAGTCCCGCCAGGGCGAGTTGGGGCTGAGCCAGACGCTCTCGTCGCCCGGGTCGACCCAGACCACCACGCTGCCGTAGAACACGTTGGGCTTTCCGGCGAGGTCGCGCTGCACCCAGGCGCCGCCCTGGTCGTTCTTGTAGAACGAGCGGCCCTTCTCGCCGCCGGGGGAGATCAGCTCCAGGGAGGGGTAGTACATGACGACCTTCAGACCGGCGGCGTGCGCCAGGCCGGTGAAGGTCTTCACCTCGGCCATGTGGGCCGCGAACTCGGCGTCGGTGAGCCAGTTGGAGAGCAGGGTGTCGAGTTCGATGACGCTGACGTTCTGCGCCTTGAGGGCGTCGACGGCGCTCTGCATGTCGGCGGGCTCGTTGAAGGTGCCGTCGCCGACGCGGGCGAACCGGGCCCAGTCTGGCCAGGGCTGCGCCGTGGCGGCGGCGCCCGGGAGGGGTGCGGGTGCGGGCGCGGACTCCGGTACGGGCACGGGCGCGGACTCCGGGGCGGCGGCCCAGGCCTGGCCGCCGGGCAGCAGGCGGACGGCGGCGAGCGCGCCGCCGGTGCCCAGGCCGGCCCGCAGCAGGCGGCGGCGGCCGAGGCGCGAGGTGGTGGCGGCGGTGGCGGGTGCGGGCGGTGTTCCTTCGTGCTCGGACATGGTGGTCCCCCCAGCGTGGGTTGGCGGATCACGGGAACGTGCGCGGAACGCTCGGTGCGTCGGCGGCCGTTCTCCCGGTCGGCGGCGCCTCCGAGCCGACCCTAGTCCGCGTGCCGCCCGCCTGTTCGGCCCCTGTTCGCGGCTACGCCAGACGTCGGATCGCCGGTTGCCAGGTTGACCGAGCCGGATTGCGCGCCCGCCCCGCGCAAGCTCCTCCCCGGGGCGCTTGACAGTGTGCAGACCGCCCCCGGTGGTGACGGCGGGGGGAGCGCGGGGTAGGGGTGCGGGGAGCGCGCCGGTCGGATGATCATAGAAGTTCGACAGTGCTGTAGATTCACGGCACGGAGCGGCGGCAGGGACGAGGAGGGCACGATGAGCGTTTCGCTGGCCAAGGGGCAGAAGATCAGCCTGGAGAAGCCGGGCGGCGGTCAGCTGAGTGTGGTCCGGATGGGCCTGGGCTGGAAGGCCGCGCAGCCCAAGGGCTTCTTCGCCAAGCTGCTGGCCGCCGGTCGGGAGATCGACCTGGACGCCTCGGCGGTGCTGTTCTCCCAGGGGCGGCCGGTGGACGTGGTCTTCTTCCAGCACCTCAACAGCAATGACGGTTCCGTCCGGCACAGCGGCGACAACCTGGTCGGCGGCGCGGGCGACGCGACCGACGACGAGTCGATCACCGTCGACCTGACCAAGATGGCCGCCGAGGTCGACCAGATCCTCTTCACCGTCAACTCCTTCACCGGCCAGACCTTCCAGGAGGTCGAGGCGGCCTTCTGCCGGCTGGTCGACGAGCAGACCGGCGCCGAACTGGCCCGGTACACGCTCACCGGGGGCGGCCCGTACACCGCGCAGATCATGGCCAAGGTGCAGCGCACGCCCACCGGTTGGCAGATGACCGCGATCGGGCAGCCGGCCAGCGGGCGGACCTTCCAGGACCTGATGCCGGAGCTGGTCAAGCACCTGTGACCCGGTCCGGGGCCGGCCCGCCGCGGCCGGCCCCGTCGCGGGCCTTGACGTCAGCGCACTTCCAGGTCGCGGCGCCGGAACCCGGCCAGCGCCAGGGCGATCAGGGCGGCCGCGACCAGGGTGAGCGCCGCTAGCGGCGTCCAGTCCATGGCGGCTGCCGGGAGCCGGGGCACCTGCCCGAACGGGGAGAGCCGGTCCAGGCCCGCCGGGAGCTTCAGCAGCGGGCCCAGGTACCCGATCACGAACGCGTACGCCGGCACCAGCCAGGCCAGCTGCGTCGCCCGGGGCAGCCAGCCGTACACGGCGGCGGCGAAACCCACCGTCACCCATTGGGCGGGCGCGAACGCCAGGGCCGCGCCGAGCAGTCGCGGGAACGCGCCGGCGTCACCGGTGGACAGCGCCCCGGCCAGGCCGAAGCCCACCCCCGCCGCGAGCAGCACCGCGGTCGAGCCCAGCAATGCCGCCGCCAGGTGCCCGCCCAGCCAGCCGGACCGGGACACCCCGGTGGCCAGCACCGGCTCGGCCCGCCCGGCGCTCTCCTCGGCGCGCGGGCGCAGCGTCGCCAGCACCGCGTAGACCGCGCTGACCACCGCCACCACCAGCAGGGTCATCGCGGCGAAGGAGTCGGTGAGCGAGCGGCCGCCGAGCCGGGCGAGGGCCTCCTTCAGCTGGTCGACGTCCTTGACCATCGCGTCGGCGCCGCCCAGCAGCGACCCGTACATCGCGCCGAGCAGCAGCAGCGCGACCGCGAAGCCGCCCAGCAGGCCGCGGTGCAGGCGCAGGGCGAGGCCGAGCGGGGTGCCGAGGGCGGGGCGCGCGGTGGGCGGCCCCGGGCGGGCGGCGCGCAGGCCGGCGCCCACGTCCCGGCGGGTGCTCAGCGCGAAGCCGGCCGCGCCGGTGACGACGGTCAGGGCGAGTGCGGGCAGCAGCGGCCACCAGTGGTCGTCCACGAAGGGGTAGCTGCGCTGGAGCCAGCCGATCGGAGAGGCCCAGGAGAGCTCGTTCGACCCGGCGTCCCCGGCCGCGCGCACCGCGTAGGCGGCGCCGAGCACCGCGAGGGCCAGCCCGGAGGCCGTCCGGGCGTGCGCGGTGACCTGGACGGCGACGGCGGCGACCGCCGCGAACAGCAGTCCGGCGGCGGTGGTCGCGGCCCCGAACAGCAGCGCGCCGCCGGTGCCGAGCCCGGGGACGCCGAGGGCGGGCAGCCCGGCGGCGAGCAGCACGCCGAGCGCGAGGTCGGCGACGGCGGCGGCGCCCAGGGCGGCCGCGAGCTGGGCGTGCCGGCCGACGGCGGCGGAGCGGACCAGCTCGGCCCGCCCGCTCTCCTCCTCGGCCCGGGTGTGCCGGGCGACGGTCAGCACGCTCATCAGCCCGGCCAGCACCGCCAGCAGGCCGAGCAGCCGGTGGCCGAGCATGGCGCCCCAGGTGTAGTCGGCCAGGTAGTGCCCGGGGCCGGTCATGGCGAGGACGGCTGAGCCGGCGGAGGCGTGGGCGATCGAGGCGCGGTCGGCGGCGGTCGGGTAGAGGGTGTGCACGCTGTTGGCGCTGGCGAGGGTGAGCAGGCCGAGGCCGAGCACCCAGGCGGAGAGGCGGAGCCGGTCGCGGCGCAGGGCGAAGCGGAGCAGCGTGGCGGTGCCGGCCAGGGTGGTGTGCGGGCGGGGCGGGCGCGGGGCCGTGGCGGGCGCGCTGGTCGCGGTGGTGGTGGCGGTCATCGGGCGGCCTCGCCGTCGAGCGGGTGCCCGTTGGCGGCCAGCTCGTCGCCGTAGTGGCGCAGCATCAGCTCCTCCAGCGTGGGCGGGTGGCTGACCAGGCTGCGCAGTCCGGCCTCGCCGAGGCGGCGGATGGCGGCGTCCAGGTGGGCGCCGTCCACGGCGAAGTGCACCCGGGCGCCCTCGGTGCGGACGGCGTGCACGCCCTCCAGCGTCTCCAGTCCGGTGACGGGGCGGTGGGTCTCGGCCTCGACCGTGGTGCGGGTGAGGTGGCGCAGTTCGCCGAGGCTGCCGGTCTGCACCACCCGGCCGTGGCGGATGATGCTGACCCGGTCGCCGAGCTTCTCCACCTCGTCCAGGATGTGGCTGGACAGCAGGACGGTCCGCCCCTGCCGCCGGGCCTGGAGGACGACGTCCTGGAAGACCACCTCCATCAGCGGGTCGAGGCCGGAGGTCGGCTCGTCGAGCAGCAGCAGTTCGGCGTCGGAGGCGAGCGCGGCGACGATGGCGACCTTCTGCCGGTTGCCCTTGGAGTAGCTGCGGCCCTTCTTGGTGGGGTCGAGGTCGAAGCGCTCGATCAGCTCGTCGCGGCGGCGGCGGTCGAGCCGGCCGCGCAGCCGGGACAGCAGGTCGATGGCCTCGCCGCCGGTGAGGTTGGGCCACAGTTCGACGTCGCCGGGGACGTAGGCGAGGCGGCGGTGCAGTTCGACGGCGTCGTGCCAGGGGTCCTTGCCGAGCAGTCGGGCGCTGCCGCCGTCGGCGCGCAGCAGGCCGAGGAGCACCCGGATGGCGGTGGACTTCCCGGCGCCGTTGGGCCCCAGGAATCCGTGCACCTCGCCGGTCTCGACGGTGAGGTCGAGGCCGTCCAGCGCGGTGGTCCGGCCGAAGGTCTTGCGCAGGCCGGTCAGGGTGATTGCCTTCGTCATGCTGCTGAAGCTACCGTAGTTTCAGAAAAACGTGAATATTGGGAAGGCGTTAAAGTTCAGTCGAGTTGTTGATCACCGGAGAGGGGAAGGCGCGCGTGGTGGAGCGGGAAGCGGAGCAGGGGCGCGACGAGCAGGCGGTGTCGGACTTCGTCGAACGGTTCGCGGCCGAGCTGGCGTCCGCGGGCATGGGCCGGATGCCGTCCCGCCTCTTCTCCTGCCTGATGGCCGAGGAGAGCGGCGTCCTGACCTCCGCCGAGCTCTCCGAGCGGCTGCGGATCAGCCCGGCCGCGGTGTCCGGCGGGATGCGCTACCTCATCCAGATCGGCCTGGCCGCCAAGGAACGCGAGCCGGGCTCGCGGCGCGACCGCTACCGGGTGCTGAACGACGTCTGGTTCGAGTCGCTGACCCGGCGCGACGAGTACCTGCTGCGCTGGGTGCGGGTGCTCAGGGACGGCGAGGCCACCGTCGGCGCGGGCACCGTCGCGGGGGCGCGGCTGGGGGAGAGCGCGGCCTTCTTCGCGTTCATGGTGGACGAACTGCACGGCATGCTCGCGCGGTGGCGGGTGCACCGGGAGGGGCTGGGGCCGGGGGCGCTGCCGGGGGCCGGGGCCGGGGCCGGGTCGGATCCGGCGTAGGGCTCGGTCTCGGTCTCGGGAGCGTAGCGGGCGGGGCGGGGAACGCGGACGGCCCGCACCAGGGGTGCGGGCCGTCGGCGGATGAGGCGGTGTCAGCGGGTCGGCGGGGCCGCCGAGGGGGAGAGGCCCGCGCTGGGGGTCGTGCTCGGGGCGGCGGAGGAGGGGGTGCCGCCCGGGGTGGGGGTGCCGCCGGGGGTCGGCGTCGCCGTGGCGCATCCGGGGGTGGCCGGGGTGCCGGTCGGCGTTCCGGTCGGGGTGGCCGTCGGGGACGGGCTGCCCGTCGGGGTGGTCGTGGCCGTGGCCGTCGGGCTCGGGCAGCCGGTGGGCGTTCCGGTCGGCGTCGTGGTCGGCGTCGTGGTGGGGGTGCCGGACGGCGTTCCGGACGGGGTGCCCGACGGCGTTCCGGACGGGGTGCCCGACGGCGTTCCGGACGGGGTGCCCGACGGAGTGGTCGACGGCGTGCCGGACGGCGTGGCCGGCGCGGTCGACGGCGGCGTGCTGCTGGGCGTGCCCGTCGGGGTGGTGCTCGGGTCCGTCGTCGGCTGCGCGGAGGACGACTGCGTCGGGGCCGGCGAGGTCGGCTGCGCGCTCGGCGAGGGCTGCCCGCCCGGGGTCGGGGTGGTCGCGGGGGCGCTTGGCGTCCCGGTGGTGGCGCCCGGAGTCGTCCCGGTCGGGGGCAGCAGCGGCACGAGCGGCAGGAGCGGGGACGGCAGCGAGGCCGGCGGGGTCGAGGAGGCCGGGCGGTTCGGCACGGTGGTGACGGTGCCGCTGCCGTAGTGCGCCATCCAGTTGCGGACCGTCCGCAGGTACTCGCCCGAGTTGTTGTAGCTGAGGATCGCCCGGTCGAGCTGCGCCGGGTCGGCGAGGTCGCGCCCGCCCGCGCACAGGTAGCGGGCGGCGCTCTCGGCGGCGTCGAAGATGTTGTTCGGGTCGGCCTTGCCGTCGCCGTTGGCGTCCGTGCCCCAGGTCGCCCAGGTGGAGGGGATGAACTGCATCGGTCCGACGGCGCGGTCCCAGCGTGCGTCGCCGTCGTAGCGCCCGCCGTCGCTGTCGGGTATCGCGGCGAAGCCGTTGCCGTCCAGGGCCGGTCCGAGGATCGGGGTGAGGGTCGTCCCCGCCGCGTCCACCTGGCCGCCGTTGGCCTGGCCGGACTCGACCTGGCCGATCGCGGCCAGCAGTTGCCACGGCAGGTGGCAGCCGGGCGAGCGCTGCGCGGCCGAGGCCTCGGCCTGGCGGTAGGCGGCGAGCACGGTCGCGGGCAGGGCCGGGCCGGTGGCGGCGAAGGGGCCGGCGGTGGGCGCGCCGGGCACCGTGCCGGGCGGCTGCGGCAGTTGGACGGTGCCGCCGCCGTCGGCCGGGAGGCCGGTGCCGAAGGTGCTGCCGGCGCCGGCGGTCGGGCCGCCACCGGCCGGTGAGCCGGCGGTGTCCGGCGCCGTCACGGCGTCGGCGGCCGCGACCGGGGCGAGCCCGAAGCCCGTCACCTGGGAGCCCGTCAGCGCGGCGAGTGCGGTGAAGGCCGCAGCCGTCCCCGTGACCCGCTTGCCGAGCCGCAGCCCGCGCCCGCCCTGCACCTTGCCGAACCTCGCCGTCATACCGTGCCCCTCCCCGTAGCCGTCCCGGCCCTCCCGGAACGGATGAACCGCCGTCATCGTGCCTGCCGCCGGCCGGCGGCTCCCACAGTCGCAACGATTAGTATCACGACGATCTGACGCGACAGGGGTGGCCGGAGGTTGCCCCGGCCCGGCACCGGCGTCACAAGCCGCACGTCACCAGGGGTGGGGGAGCTGCCGCTCGGGCTCGGTTCGGGGCCGGATCCGCGTCGCGGCCGGGCGGGCCGACGGCCCTGCCGGGTAAGCGAGTTGGCGTGCGCGCGCGTCCCCCGCAGGTTCCGTCCACAGGCCCGGTGGCGGCGCCGGAGGGGTGTCCGGGTCGGGTGTCGGCGGCATATCCCCTTTCTGCCAAGGGAGTTGACCGGGGGCGTGCCGGTGGTGGGCCGGGCGTGCAGGGGCCCGGACCGGCGGTCTGGGGCGCGGGGGTGGTGCGTGCGCGTCGTTCCGGGCTCCCCGGCGGCGCCCGCCGTCGACCCTCCTGACCTGCGTGGATGCCGGCCGCCGGGTGGGTGTTTCCCTACCAGGGCGGGCGTGCGGACGCCAGGGGGCGGCCCCAACTCGCCCCTGGACGGGTGACGTTCTGGTGAAAAGGGCATGCCAGGAATCTCCGCCCGGCATGCTGTGCCCCGTGACCATGCGGATGGAGGCCCGGACTGTGAGCGCGAACCTGCCCGAGACCGTCGCCGAGGGAGCGGTCGTCCTGCCGACCCCTCCTCGGGTGGTCGACGACCTGGCCCGCGACCTGACCCAGGCCGCGGCCGCCGTCCGGGCGGTCTCGCGGGTCGCCCGCAGCGGTGGGGACCTCGCCGTCGCCGCGTACACCGCCGTGGTGTGCACCGGGCGTTCGGCCGCCCGCGTACTGGAGGAGGCCGCCGCCTGGTGCCGGCAGGCCCCCGGGGCCGAGGTGCACTCGCTGGCCTGGGCCCGGGTGCCGGGGCACCGCGAGGACGTGGACGAGTACCGCGTCACCCTCGCCGTCAGCTTCCCCGACGACGAGACCGGCGAGCACCTCGGCGACACCCATCGCGCCCGTCGGTGAGGAAGCCGGTGAGGAATCCGTAGGATGATCCCCATGGGTGATGGGGACACGAAGCAGCTGACGGGCGACCAGTCGCAGGACGCGACGGGCGACGGCCCGCGAGAGCTCTCGCGGGCCGCCGCCGTGGCCGTCACGGTGCTCGCCGCCCTCTGCGGCGCCGCCGTCCTGCTGGCCGTCTTCCACTGGCTGGGCTGGAGCGTCCCCTGGGTCGGCTGGATCGTCGCCAAGGCCGGCATCAAGCTCGCCGTCGGGGGCTTCGCCGGGCTCGCCGCCGCCTTCGCCTGGCTCCGGTCGCGGCTGGGGCGTTCGGCGAGCGACTCGCCGTCCTGACGGCGCTCCAGGGTCCGTCCGGGCCGGCCGTGCGTCAGCCGGAACGGCCCAGCAGCATCATGAAGAGCGCGTAGTTCGGGATCAGGCTGACCGCGGTGTTCGACAGCGAGAGGAACTTGCCGTCCTTCTTGACCACCAGGTAGCCGTTGACCACGCTGATCGACTTGATGTCGGACCAGGGCACGAAACCGCGCTTCACCGTGCTCAGTCCGGCCGAGCTGACCAGCAGGTCACCGAAGGCCAGTTCCTCTCCGTCCGCCAGTGAGGCCCGGGCCCCGGACAGCTGGGTGGCCGCGACGTAGTGTGCGGCGGTCTCGCCCAACTCCGCCCACCTGCCCAGCTGGGTGCCTTTGTCCCCGCCGCTGAGCTTGGCGCGCCGAGGGTCGCGGTACTTGCCGTCGATCGTGAACGTCTCCCCGTCGTCCCGGGTGAACTGGTAGGAGAAGTCCGTTTCGGTGTAGATGCTGTGCGTGTAGTGGGCGACGGTCGACTGCATCACGGTCGAGACCTCGTCCCAGCGGAAGACCGTGAGCTCCAGGCCGCCGCCCTCGTGCACCAGGCCGTGGTCGAAGTGGTAGACCCGGAGCTTCTCCTGCTCGCGCGGCTGGCCGAACAGTCGTGTCTTCGTCAGCACCAGGAAGCACTGGCGCAGCAGGCCGAGGTCGGCCTCCTGCGCCTGCTCGGCCACTGCGGCGGTGATCTGGGTATCCGTGGTCTCGACGACCTTCACCATGGCTCGCTCCTGTGTGTGGCGACTACGTCCATCGCAGTATTCCCCGGAGCCGGGAGTGGTGAGGCACAACGGCGCCCGCCCGCTTGGACTTTGGCAGTCTTTCGGCCAATCGCGCCCCGCCGGGCCTCACCCGGTGCGTGCCACGGCCGCGGTGGAGCGGCCGGACGCTCAACCCGCCTGCGGGGTGGGGCAGACGAGGTCGCGCTCGGGGGCGCGGCCGCCCAGCAGGTAGCTCTCGACGACGTTCGTGACGCAGGAGTTGGCGGTGGGGTACTGGCCGTGGTCGCCGCTCCCGGTGACGGTCACCAGCTTGGAGCCGCGCAGCGCGCGGTGCGCGCCGAGCGCCGCCTCGTAGTACGTCGCCGGGTCGTGCACCGAGTTGAGCATCAGCACCGTCGGCAGGTGGGCGCCGGTCACCTTGACCTTGGGGGCGGGCGCGGTCGGCCAGGACGCGCAGACCGCGCTGAAGGCCAGCGTGCGGGCGCCCACCAGCGGGTAGCGCGCGGTGTTCTCCGCGCCGTGCTGGACCCAGGTGTCCATGTCCTTGGTCCACGGGGTGTCGTTGCAGGTCACCGAGAAGTACTCGGCGAGGAACTCCGGGCTGAGGTACTGGCCGAACAGCCGCCCGGCCATCGTCTTGGCCGCGGGGTCGGCCCCCTGCCAGTCGTCGACCGCGGTCAGGGCCTGGGCGAGGAAGGGGAAGGTGTCCCGCTCGTAGATCGCGCTGATCGCGCCGTTGTCCAGCTGGTTCGGGCCGATCGTCAGGGAGCCGTCGGTGATGGGCTGGTCGTGCAGCGCGGCGCGCCGCTGCTCCCAGCGCGCCTGCACCTCCTCGGGGGTGGAGCCCCAGTGGTAGGTGGCGTCGCGGGCCGCCAGCCACGGCACGAAGTCCTCGTCGAAGCGGCGCTGGAAGCTCATCGGCTGGCCCAGTTCGAACTTCTCCCAGGTGCCGTCGAAGCCGATGTTGCTGTCCAGGACCATCCGCTCGACCCGGTGCGGGAAGAGCGTCCCGTAGTAGGCCCCGATCATCGAGGCGTAGGACGGGCCGAAGTAGCTGAGCTTCTGCTCGCCGAGCAGGCCGCGGAACAGGTCGATGTCGTGGGCGGTCTGCTCGGTGTTCAGGTAGGGCAGCAGGTCGCCCGTGCGCTCCTGGCAACTGGCAGCCAGCTTCTTGGAGTTGGCGACCACCCGGTCGATCGCCGCCGGGGACTGGTCGCGGAAGTCGCCGGCCAGGAAGTCCTGGAACTCCTCCGGCGTCTGGCACACGGCCCGGGTGCTCTCGCCGACCCCGCGCTGGTCGAAGCCCACGATGTCGTACGCGGCGCCGACGGCCGGGGCGGCGGTGGCCAGGTTCGCCGGGCGCAGCAGGCCCGACGCGCCGGGGCCGCCGGCGGCCATCAGCAGCGTGCCCTTGCGCTTGGCCGGGTCGCCGGCGCGGTGCCGGGAGACGGCGATCGTCACGTCGGCGCCGGCGTCGGCGTGGTGCCAGTCGCGCGGGGCGGTCATGGTGGCGCAGTCCAGCGCCGGCTGCTTGGCGCAGGGCTGCCAGGCGAGGGTCTGGTGGGTGTAGCGGGCGGGGGCGACCTCGGCGTCGCCCGGGTTCCGACCGGCGTCCGGGGCAGCGCTGGCGGTGGCCGGCACGGCCAGGCCGGCCAGGACGGCGGCGACGACGGCCACGGCGGCGCGCCGGGTGCGGGAGGCGGGGGCGCCGGCCGCCGGGGTGTGCGAGGCGGTGGTGTTCGGCGCGGTGGTGCTCGGCGTGATGGTGTGCGAGGCCGTGGTGTTCGATGCGTTGGTGTTCACGGGAATGATCCTGTCCGAGCCCGCCCTGACGGTCGATCATGCGGGGTTCCGTGTCCGGGGTGGTGCTGGGTACACCCCGGACACGGAGGATCGCCCCAGGTCAGTAGGCGGCGGTGAAGCGGGTGCGGCGGTGTGCGGGCTGCTCGGCCTCGTCGAGCAGGGCGACGGCGAGGTCCTCCATGGAGATCACCGAGGCGCCCTCGGCGTCCACCAGCAGTTCGTCCCGTCCGAGCCGGAAGCGGCCGGTGCGCTCGCCGGGTTCGAGCAGGGCGGCGGGGCTCAGGTAGGTCCAGTCGACGTCCGGGTCGGCGGCGCGGTAGAGGTCGAGCTGCTCGCGGCAGGCCCGGGCGATCGGCCGGAGTTCGGCGGGGAAGCCGGGGTCGTCGGCGAGGGTCGTCCCGTCGCGGCCGGGGAGGGTGAGGCTGCCCGCGCCGCCGACGGCCATCAGGCGCACGCCCGTTCCGGCGAGACCGGCCAGCAGGCCCCGGGTGGCGGCGGACAGCTCGTGCTCGCTGCCGGGCGCCGGGCGGGTGGCGGTGATCACCAGGTCCTGCCCGGCGGCGAGGCGGGCGACGTCCTCGGGGTTGCGGGCGTCGCCGACACCGAGGGCGACGGCGGCCGGCAGGCCGTGCGGTTTGGCGGGGTCGCGCAGGACGGCGGTGATCCGGTGGTGGCGGGCGAGCGCCTCGGTCACCACCCGGCTGCCGACGTTGCCGGTGGCGCCGAACACGGTGATGTGCATGGAGGTTCTCCTGGTGCGGTGGGGTGTCAGCGGCTGCTGGGCGGGGGTCGGGGAGTGCGGAGGGGAGTTCGGCGGGAGCGGGGCGGGGTCAGGCGTTCTCGCGGACGGGCGGCGCGGCGGCCGGGGCGCTGGGTACGGCGGGCGCAGTGGCCGCGGCGGTGCTGGGGCGTCGCCGGGTCTGGGCCGCGATCAGTGAGCCGAGGACGATCAGTGCGCCGAGCGCCTGGAGCGGGCTGAGGTCCTGCCCGAGGGCCAGCCAGCCGATCGCGGTGGCGACCACCGGGCTGAGCAGCGAGAGGAAGGAGACCGAGGTCGGCGGTAGTGCCCGGATCCCGCGGAACCAGAGCGCGTACGTGAGCGCCGCGCCGATCAGGCTGAGGTAGCCGTAGCCGAGCAGGTTGCCGCCGGTGAGGTGGGACGGCGGGGCGCCCTCGACGAACAGCGCGACCGGCACCAGCAGCAGTCCGCCGGCGGTGAGCTGCCAGCCGGTGGTGGCGAGCAGCGGGGCGGGGGAGACCCAGCGCTTGGAGAGGACGACGCCGGTGGCCATGACGACCGCGCCGGCGAGCGCGGCGGCCACGCCGACGGCGTCCAGCTGGGCGTTGGCCCGCAGGACGAGCAGGCTGACGCCCGCGATCCCCGCGATGCCGCAGATCACCGTGCGCGGTGTGAGCCGGTCGCCGAGCAGTGCGGCCGAGAGTCCGGCGGTGATCAGCGGCTGGACGGCGCCGACGGTGGCGGCGACCCCGCCGGGGAGGCGGTAGGCGGCGATGAAGAGGAGGGCGAGGAAGGCGCCGATGTTCAGCGCGCCGAGGACCAGTGCGCGCCACCACCAGCTGCCCTTCGGCAGCTGGCGGGTGACGGCGATCAGCAGCAGTCCTGCGGGCAGGGCCCGGAGGACGGCCGCGAGGAGTGGACGGTGGGGCGGGAGCAGTTCGGTGGTGACGATGTACGTCGACCCCCAGACGGCGGGGGCTATCGCCGTCACCAGCACGATTCCGAGGCGGTTTCTTAGCACTAAGCAAATGTATCTCAGTGCTAAGACATCTCTCACCGCTTTGGCGGGGTGACGTGGCTCACAGTTACCTCATCGCTAAGGAATCCCGGCGGAATCCCCTACCCTGAACCTGTGGCAGATGCAGATCATGTGGACCGAGTAGTCGCGCAGTGGGCCGCCGAACGCCCCGACCTGGACGTCTCCCCGATGGAGGTGATCGGCCGGCTCAAGCGCCTCTACCGCCTGATGGACGCGGAGCTCAACCGGACCTTCGGCGAACACGGCCTGGACGCCGCCTCCTTCGACGTCCTCGCCACCCTCAAGCGCAGCGGCCCGCCCTACCGCCTCACCCCCACCGGGCTGATGCAGTCCGCCATGGTCACCTCCGGAGCCATCACCCAGCGCCTCGACCGTCTGGAGGCCCGCGGCCTGGTCACCCGCACCCAGAGTGACCAGGACGGCCGCAGCCGCGTGGTCGGGCTCACCCCCGAGGGCCACGCCCTGATCGACCGCGCCCTCCCCGACCACCTCGCCACCGAGCGGCTCCTCCTCGCCGGCCTCGACGCCCCCCGGACCGCCGCGCTCGTCGACGCCATGCGCACCCTCCTGGCCGCCCTCGGCGACAGCCCGGAGTGAGCGGGCGGGCAGGCGGGCGGACCTCCCCGCCCGACCGGCCTACGGGTTGACCGCCACCGCCTTGAAGAAGGTGTAGTGGAACGTCCCGCCCGGCTCGGCCGTGCGGCGCAGTTCGGCGATGCCGCGGTCGAAGGCGTCGGGGGTGGTCAGCCCGGCAGCCAGCGCCTCGGTGCGGACGGCCTCGACCATCGCGACGAAGGTGCGCCGGGTGAAGCCCTCGACCAGGGCGGGGCGGGCGCCGTCGGCGTGGACGGTGCGGGGGCGGACGGCCGCGTCCCGGAAGCCGGCCTCCGCCAGGAGCGGGTACAGGCGGCGCCCGAGCAGGGCGTCGCCGCCCGCCGCCGCCTGGAGCCGCACCAGCAGGTCGACCGCGTCGCGGGCCGCCGGGCCCTGCGGGTGGAAGAAGGCCGAGCCGTGGTCGCCCTCGATCACCGTGATCGTCCCGCCCGGCCGCAGCACCCGCCGCAGCGCGGTCAACGCGGCCACCGGATCGGCCAGGTGCTCCAGCACGAAGCACACGAAGACGTGGTCGAACGCGCCGTCCGGGAAGGGGAGTCGGTGCAGGTCGCCGTGGTGCCAGGTGACCCGCGCGGTGGGCGCCTCGGCCGCCACCCGGGCCCGGGCCTGCGCCAGCGACTCCGCCGAGACGTCCACCGCCGTCAGCAGCACGCCGGGACTGGCGGCCAGCAGGTGCGCGGTCTGCGCCCCCACCCCGCAGCCGGCCTCCAGCACCCGGCTGCCCGCCGGGTACGCGGTGCCCGCGTGCAGCAGCTCGGCGAGGGTGTCCGCCTGGTCGCCGAGCCGTTGCGCCTCGGTCTCCGAGTAGCCGTGGACGTAACCCGGGACGTAGCCGGTGAGGTGGTCGGGGCCTTCGGCGTCCTGCCGGTCGTTCAGTGGTGCCGTTTCCGTGGTCATGGCCCCACCCTCACGCCACAATGGCCCGGTGAACAGGTCCAAAGAAGCGCCAGACGACAGGTCCAAACAGGCGGACCCGGGCGCCGACTTCCTCCAGCTCGACACCGCCGACGCCCCGCCCGGCGGCCTGACCGGCTGGCTCGCCCGCCGACTGCGCGAGGCCATCGCCGACGGCCGCCTCCCCACGGGCAGCAGGCTGCCCGCCACCCGGGGGCTGGCGGCCGAACTCGGCGTCTCCCGGGGAGTGGTGACCGACGCCTACCGGCGCCTCGCCGAGGAGGGCCAGATCGCCGGCCGGGGCAGGGGCGGCACCGTCGTCGTCGCGGTTCCGGCGCCGCCCGCGCCCCCGTTGTCGGCCGCGCCCCCCTTGTCGGCCGCATCCCCGTTGTCAGCCACATCCCCGGCCCCGCCGCGCGCCCGGCCAGAGCCCGTCCTGTTCCACGCCGACCCCGACCCCGAGGTGTTCGACCTGCTGCGCGGCACGCCCGCCCGGATCGACCTCACGCCCGGCGTGCCCGACCTCGCCGCCTTCCCCCGCACCGCCTGGCTGCGCGCCGAACGCGCCGTCCTCGACGGCCTCGCCGCCGCCGACCTCGGCTACGGCGACGTCCGCGGCACCCCCGCACTGCGCAGGGCCGTCGCCCACTGGCTGGCCCGCAACCGGGGCATCCGCGCCGACCCGGACGAGGTGCTGATCGTCGCCGGGACGGCCCAGGCCCTCGCCCTGCTCGGCCGGGCCCTCGGCCGGATGGGCGTCACCGAGGTCGCCGTCGAGGACCCGGGCTCGCTCGGCGCCCGCCAGCACCTCGCCCACTGGCTCGCAGCGACCCCGCCCGTCCCGGTCGACGCCGAGGGCGTCCGGGTCGACGCGCTGCGCGCCACCGGCGCCCCGGCCGTCCTGCTCACCCCGGCCCACCAGTACCCGACCGGGGTCGTCCTCGGCGGCGAGCGGCGGCGCGAACTGCTGCGCTGGGCGGGCGAGGGCGGCCTGGTCATCGAGGACGACTACGACGCCGAGCACCGCTACGACCGCCCGCCCGTCCCCGCGCTGCGCGCCGCCCTGCCGGAGCAGGTCTGCTACGCGGGCAGCATCTCCAAGCTGCTCGCCCCCGCGCTGCGCACCGGCTGGCTGCTGGTGCCGCCGCGGCTGCGCGAGGCCGTCCTGGAGGCCAAGCGGTTCGCCGACCTGGGCAACCCGGTGCTGCCGCAGCTGGTGCTGGCCCGGCTGATGGAGTCCGGCGAACTCGACCGCCACCTGCGGCTGTTGCGCCACCGCCACCGCCGCCGACGGGACGCGATGATCGCCGCCGTCCACGCCCACCTCCCCGGCGCCACCGTCCACGGCGCGGCGGCCGGCCTGCACCTGATGCTCACCCTGCCGCCCGGGGGCCGCTGTACGGACACCGAACTGGCCACGGCGGCGCTCGCCGAGGGCGTCAAGGTGCAGCCGCTGTCCTGGCACGCGCGGCTGCCGTACCCGCCGGGACTGGTGCTCGGCTACGCGGCGGGTGCGCCGGGGGAGATCGCGGAGGGGATCGCCGTCCTGGGGCGGTTGCTGCGCCGGTAGGTCTGAGGTCTGAGGGCGTCGGCACCCGGGTCCCCCGTCCGCGCGGGCGCGGGTGTGCTCCTCCGGGGTCCGGGCTATGGTGGCGACGGGCTCGGGTGCCTTGACGGCCTCGGGTGCCTTGACGGGCCGTATCCCGCTGCCGACCTCAGGGAGGCGTGATGGCCGTGCTTCGGCGCACCGTCCAGTTCGGCGCGATGCTGGTGGTGTTGGCGGCCACGCTCGGGCCGGTTCCGGCCGGGTCGGTGTCGGCGTCCGCACCGGCGTCCGCACCAATATCCGCGCGGGCCTCGATACCGGACGTGCCGGGGTCGATACCGGGGCGGGGAGTTGCCCCGGGCGAGGGGACGGTGGCGGCGGAGATGGCCGACCAGGACGCGCGGCAGCTCGCGGGGCGCCGGATCGTACTCTCCTACGCCGGTCCGACACCGCCGCCGGGCGTGCTGCAGACGATTCGGGAGGGGCGGGCGGCCGGGGTCATCCTGTTCGCCGAGAATGTCACGAGCCCGGCGCAACTCGCCGAGGCCGTCGGTCAGTTGCGGCAGGCGGCGGCGCAGTCGCCGGTGTCCGAGGGGCTGTTGCTGATGACCGACCAGGAAGGCGGCAAGGTGCGCCGCCTGCCCGGCGAGCCCGAACTCTCCGCCCGCCGGACCGGATCGGAGCCCGACCCGCTCGGCGCGGCGGGCCGCGCCGGGGTCGGCGCCGCCGGGACGCTCGCGGACGCGGGGCTCAACGTGAACCTCGCGCCGGTGCTGGACGTCTACGACACCCCGGGCAACTTCATCGACCGCCATGAGCGCTCCTACGGTCAGGACCCCGCCGGCGTCGGCGAGTTGGGCAGCGCCTTCCTCGCCGCCCAGCAGGGCTTGGGCGTCGCCGCCACCGCCAAGCACTTCCCCGGGCTGGGCTCGGCAGTCAACGGCGAGAACACCGATGACCGCCCCGTCACCCTGTCCGTGCCGCTGGACGAGCTGCGCACCCGCGGCGAGGAGCCCTACCGGGCGGCCATCGCGGCGGGCGTCCGGCTGGTGATGGCCTCCTGGGCGGTCTACCCGGTGCTCGACCCGGACCGCCCGGCGGGGATGTCGCCCGCCGTGGTCGAGGGCGAGCTGCGCGGCCGTCTGGGCTTCCGGGGCGTCACCGTCACCGACGCCCTGGAGGCCGAGGCCCTCGCCCCGTACGGCGGCCCCGGCGACCGCGCGGTGGCCGCCGCCGAGGCCGGGATGGACCTGATCCTCTGCTCCGCCCGCGACCCTCAGCAGGCCGAGGACGCCACCACGGCCCTCGCCGACGCCCTGGACTCCGGCCGGCTCGACCGTGCCGCCTTCGCGGCCGCCGTCACCCGGGTCGACGCCCTGCGGGCCTCCCTGGACTGAGCCGGCGGCGGCCGACCGGCCCCGCGCCGGGCACCGGGGAGGCCGGCCGTGGCAGGTGCGCGGAGCCCGACCCTCCGGGGTGGGATTACGCCATCAAAGGTCTGGTTTCGGTCTGCTCGGCACTTCGAAGGCAGAATCGCGGTCATGGCATGGGAATCGCATGGCAAAGTCTCTTCATGGCGCATGTGAAATGTCACATGTGCTACCTCACCTGTTCTGATCGTTCCTCGTACCCTCCGAAGGAGGAGGCAATGAACCGCATCACCCGGATCGCCTCGGGCGCGGCCGGCGCCGTCGCCCTGCTCGCGGCGCCGGTGCCGGCGCTCGCCGTGTCGACCAGCGGCGCGGCCGAGACCGCCGCCACGGTGACGACCTGCGGCTACAACGGCCTGCAGGCCGGGCTGTCGACCAAGGTCTGCGCCGAGGTCACCGGCGCCAGCGTCGTGCTGTATGGGCAGATCGGCCTGGCCGGTCCGCCCACCCCGGACACCCCGTGGCCGCCGAAGCCGCAGGAACTGCTCACCCGCCTGTCGGCCGGGGTGGTCGGCGGCGAGTCGCTCGGCTCGGCGAGCGTGCGCGCCGTGTTCACGGCCGCCACCGTGCGGGTCGACGGCGTCAGCGTCACCGTGCCGTGCGGTTCGACCCTCCGCGCGACCTTCGCCGTCGAGTCGATCTGGCGGGGGCCGGCCCCGGTCGAGGTGGATGTACCTGTAGTCTGCTGACGGAACCTCACCATGACGGCCGAGTCCGGGAGTTGGCAGCGTCCCGGGCTCGGCTTCCGGCGTTCCCGCGCGCCCTCCGGATGTGACGTGGACCACTCGGTGGTGGCCCCGGTGGGCCGGGCGGCCGCCAGACGACGGCCGGGCGCCCACTGTGACGACTTGAAGAAATCTTCATCTGTGGCGATGATGCTTGCCGGCCGCCGGTGAGGACGCGGCCGCACGCTCACCGAGCCGTACCCGAGGGAGGGACGCGGACCATGCCCGTCCCGCTGTACCAGGCCAAGGCGGAGTTCTTCCGCACCCTCGGCCATCCGGTCCGGATCCGGGTGCTGGAACTGCTCCAGGACGGGCCCCGGCCGGTGCGCGAGCTGCTGGCCGAGATCGAGGTCGAGCCCTCCAACCTCTCCCAGCAGCTCGCGGTGCTGCGCCGTACCCAACTGGTCGCCGCCACCCGCGAGGGCAACACCGTGGTGTACGCGCTCAGCACCCCGGACGTGGCCGAGCTGCTGCGGGCCGCGCGCCGGATCCTGACCGAGCTGATCACCGACCAGGGCGCGCTGCTCACCGAACTGCGCGAGCCCGGCGGCCGGCCGCACCGTTGAGCCCGCCGAGGCCCTCGGGCCGGTCGAGCGTGTCGAGCCCTTCGAGCCCGTCGAGCCCGTTGAACCCTTCGAGCCCGTCGGGCCCGCTGAACCCGCGCCCGACCCGGCCGGCCGACCCGAGGAGAACCCCCGCCATGAGCGAGAGCACGAGCGACGGCACGCGCGAGGAGAAGCGCCGACGCAAGGCCATGCTCATCCGGGCGGGCATCTACATCTTCGCCACGCACCTGTTCGCCGGCTTCGTGCTGCTGCTGTTCGCGCTCGGCGGCCGCAAGTAGGCACCTCCTACGTCCGAGGGCCGTCCGTCACGAGGTAGCGGTCGCTGGTGCTGGTCCAGGCCTGGACGCCCTCGATGAGCTCCCGGGTGCCGTCCAGGTACCAGCGCCCGGCCGGGTGGCGGTGACGCAGGTCGCTGCGCAGGGCGTCGTTCTCCCGCCGCAGCCGGGCGACCCGGGAGCGGACGGCGCCGACGGCCCGGCTGCGGGTGCAGCCGCGGATCCGTTGCAGGGTGAGGACGGTGTTGAAGGCGGCCGCGCTCTGGCGTTCCTCCCGCTCCAGTGAGTACAGGTCGTTGATCAGCGTGGCGGCGTCGGCGGTGTTGGCACGCAGCCGGTGCAGTGCGGGCTCCGCGTGGAGGGCGGCGGGGGCGTCGGCGCCGTGGACCCGTTCCAGTATGTTCATGAACGGGTAGAGACAGCTGCCGTGGCGGCGCAGCCGCATGGTCTCGGGCAGGCCGAGGGCGGGGACGGTGCCGTGGGCGCGGTGTTCGGCCTCGGCGGGGAAGGTCTCCAGACAGGCCTGCCACTCCCGGGCGGCCCGGGCGCGCCAGTTGGGGGACATGCCCTGCGCCTGGCGGCTCCACAGGTCGTGCCAGGCGCGGAGTACGTGGTCGCCGGAGCGCGGCGCCGGGCCCGCGCCGACCGGCGCGGAGGCGCCCGTCCGATCGGCCCCGGTGCGGTACAGGACGTCGATGAGCGGGTCGACGACGTCGCGGGCTTCGACGGGGCGGCGCCCGGGCGGGCCGTCGAAGCGGTCGTCGAGGATGGTGAACCAGCCCAGCATGTCCACCAGCAGGTCGAGGTCGGCGCCGTGGGCGCGGGGGAAGGCGTGGCCGATCAACTCGTGCAGGGCGTAGGCCCCGTAGCGGGTCATCTCGGGCGGGGTGAGGAGGTTGCGGCCGACCACCCAGGCGGCGTGCCGGGCCGCGGCGGTGCGCAGTTCGCCGGACCGTTGCGGGAGTTGGGGCGCGGCGGGGGCCGGGGCGGGGATGCTCACCGGGCAGCGGGCCGCCGGCGGGGCCTCGACGGCCGCCCGGTCGTCCCGCGCTCGGTCCTCTCCCGCTCGGTCCTCTCCCGCCCGGTCCTCTCCCGCCCGGTCGTCCCCCGCCCGGTCGTCCCCCGCCCGGTCGTCCCCCGCTCGGCCCTCTCCCACCCGGTCGTCCGGCGGGCTGTCCGGGCGGGGCACCCGGGCGCCGCGCGGGGTCAGCCGCACGCGCAGCCCGTGCGCCTGGACCGTCGTCCACACCACTTCCCGGGCCCGGGCGCCGGGGACGGCCACCGGCCGCCAGCGGCGCAGGATCGCGGCCGCCGCGACCGTCAGCTCGGCCCAGGCGAAGGCTTCCCCGATGCACTTGTGCTTTCCGGCCCCGAACGGGAGGAAGGAGTGCCGCCCGGCCCCGCCGGACTGCCAGCGCTCCGGGCGGAAGCGCAGCGGGTCGGGGTAGCGGTCCGGGTCGCGGTGCAGTGCGGTGAGGCTGTAGAGCAGTTCGGTGCCGGCCGGGATCCGGTACGGGCCGAGGTCCACCGGCACCTGGGCGGTGCGCATCAGGAAGGCGTTGGGTGCGTGCAGCCGCACCACCTCCTGGGTGACGCTGCGGGTGTAGGTGAGCCTGGCCAGCGCCTCGGGGGTGGGGGCGGCTCCGGCGGGCAGGTGCTCGTCGAGTTCGGCGAGCACCCGGGCCTCCACCTCGGGGTGGCGCAGGAGTTCATCGAGGAGCCAGGTCAGTGTGGTGGAGACGGTCTCGGTGCCGGCGCCGAACATGGTGATCGCCTCGGACCGGACGTCCGCCTCGGTGAGCGGCCGGCCGGTGCCCGGGTCGGTGGCGGCGCGCAGCAGGGCGGGCAGGGTGCCGCCCCGTTCGGCGGATCGGGTGCCCGTCGGCCTGACGGCCTGGTCGACGACCTGGTTGAGCACCCGGACGGCGGCGTCGAAGCGCCGGTTGACCGCCAGCGGCAGCCGGGCGAGCGCCGGGTGCGGGTAGAGGGACTGGACGATCTGGCCCTTCACCAGGTCCGGCAGGGCCTGGTGGAAGGCCAGGGTGGCATCCTCGCTCAGCCGGGCGTCGAACAGCGAGCGGGTGACGATCTCCAGCGCGAGGTGGTTCATCTCCTTGGCCACGTCGAGGACTTGCCCGGGGTGCCAGCGCCTGGCCCGCTCCTCGGTGACCTGGTGCATCACGGCGACGTACTCGGCCATCCGGTCCGGCCCGAAGGCGGGTTGGATGATCCGGCGGCGGTCGCGGTGGGCCTGGCCCTCGGACATCAGCAGGCCGTCGCCGAACGCCGTCTTGAGGGTGTCCTGGACGGCGCCGCGCGGGCAGTCGTAGGCGAGGGCGACGAGCAGGGTGTGGACGAGCGGGGCGTCGGTGACCACGCAGACGGTGCGCGGCCCGAGCCGGATCCGGACGACGCCGCCGTGCCGGGAGAGCGAGCCGAGGAAGCCGAGCGGGTCGCGCAGCAGGGCGGCTGCGTGGCCGAGGCCGGGGACGGCGCCGGGGGCGAGCGGGGGGACGGTCGCGGGGGTGGTGCGGGGTGCGGTGGGTGCGGTTCTCGGGGGGAGGTCCCGTTGCCGCGTCTCGGTCAGCAGGGTCATGTCAGTACCTCTCATCAGAGGAGCCGGTGCGGACGGTACCGGGGGCCCCGACGGGCCGGCCGGGTGGTGGGGGGCCGGCTCGCGCGGATCCGCGCGTGCCCCGGCTGGAGGGGCGCACGTCATGGCAAACGCGCCGGTTCGACGGGCGTTGCGCCGAACGCGGGTGGATCACTCCAACGGTCGATCATCCGCAGTGGCTCCGACCGCCCCGGAACGCGGTGCTGACCTGCGGCGAAGGCCCCACCGGAAAGATCCGGGCCGGTCCCCTCGCGCAGGGTCTTTGGACCCTCGCCGCCCGGCCGCCCGAGGGCCAGCATGGTCCGGGAGAAGGAGGACCCTGATGACCAGTCTGCGCCACCGGCCCGCCCTCGACGTCCGGGTGGAGATCCGCGGCGAGCTGCCGCGCGAGAACGCCGAGTACGCCCGGGCGCAGGCACTGGACACGGCGGCCGGGCTCGGCCCCGGAACCCGCGCGCTGCGCATCCGGCTCACCCGCGTGCGCGACCGGGCCATGACCCGGCCCGCCCTCGCACAGGCCGACGTCGACCTGGCCGGCGCCGGTCCGGTCCGGGTGCAACTCGCCGCCGCCACCGCCCGCGAGGCCGTCGACGTCGCCCTGGGCACCCTCGCCGGCCGGGCCGCCCGGCTGCGTGAGCAGGGCGACATCGGATTCGCCGCCGCCCACGAGAGCGCCTACCGCCCGCAGTACGCCGCCCGCCCGCTCGCCGAACGGCGGATCGCCCGGCGCAAGGAGGTCGTCCTCGCCCGCCGCACCCCCGAGCAGGCCACCCGCGAACTGCTCGCGCTGGACCGGTCGTTCCACCTCTTCGCGGACGCCGTGACCGGCCGGGACGCGCTGGTCCACCGCTGCCCGCTCAGCGGCGCGCCCGGGGCGGGCCGGTCCACGGGCGCCGACCCGGCGGACCCGCTCGACCTCACCGAGGCGGCCCGGCGGCTCTGGCTGGCCGGCGGCCCGTTCGTCTGCTACGCCGACCCCGGCGACGGCCGTGCCCGGGTGCTCTACCGCCGCTACGACGGCCACTACGGCCTGATAACGCCGGTAGCGGAGCCTCGTTGACGGGCAGGAGAACCACCGGGGCGGGCCCACCGGCCCCGATGGCCACGACCGCCACGACCGCCACGACTTCCACGACAGGGGAACCGGGACCATGGACTGCGACGAGGTCATGCTGACCGTCCGGATCACCGCCGCCGAACGCGCGCTGCTGCGGGCCCTCGCCCGCGGCCACGGCGGGGACGTCTCCGAGGTGGTGGTCGACGGCCTGCTGGAGGTCATCCCCGCGCTGCACGACGACGCCTCCGCGCTGCCGCTGCGGCGCGTCCTGGCCCGGCCCGCCCCCTGCGCCCTGACCCTCTGGCTGCCCGCCCCGATCGCGGACCTGCTGCCGCTGTTGGGCGAGCGGATCGCGCGGACCGGCGGCCCGTCGAGCGGACCGGCCAGCGCCGCGCTGTCCGCCGCGCTGCGCCTGTGGCTCGCCGGGGACCGGGCGGGGCTGGCGGCCGGGCTGGCCCGGCTGCACGGCGGCTGCGCCGGCGGGCGGGCGGCGGCGCAGCAGGCCCCGGTGCGGGCGGCGGCCTGACCGGTTCCGGTGGCCGGGCGGCGACCTGGCCGGTTGTTGACGGTACGTCAGTCATCGGCCCCAGCTGGCATGTCCTGGGCGGGAATTGGCCAGTTCAGGACTCTGGTCAGGGCCCCGTGACACGCCCTAGCATTCCCGTCACGGCCGTCTGAGCCCAGGCCCCGGGACTCCGGCCGGGTGGCCGCCACCACCCCGTTGCCGGGGAGCGCACACCCCCCGAGTGCGCTTCCCGGCATCGTCGCGTCCGGGGCCGTCCCCGGGGGCTCACGGGTTGCCCCCGACCTTCCCCCCGGTGTCGTCAGCTCCGCGCGACCCGGCCCGCCGCGTGCGAGCGGCCGAATTCCGCAAGAGGTTTTCGTTATTCCCGTGCGGCCCACCGCTCTCCTGAGTGCCGGAAGGTGTGGGCCCCCGCTCGGCAGGGCGCCCGCACCTCGCACGAGGAGGGGAAACGCGATGGGACGCCGGAGCGCGGAGCCGCGCCCCCCGTAGCGGCAACTCGCCTTCGGCGTCGGCCGGTTCACTTCACGGCGGGTGGCGGCGCGCTGGTGCTCGGGCTCGACGGCCGCTGGTACTACGGTGGTCGGCTAGGGCGTGTCCTGATCCACAAGACACGCCCCCGGGGGGAGTTCCAGCAGCCCGAACGGCCGGCCGTGCAACAACCGGCCGCTGCTGAAGGCCTCCTGAGACCGTCCGGCGGCGCCGGGTGCGGGCGCCGCCACCACCCGGTGGCGCCCGCACCCGGCGTCACCGCTCCCTGCCCCTCACCCCTCACGAGGATTGCCCGCCATGCGAACCCGACCCTTCGTCGCCGCCCTCGCCCTCGCCGGTGCGGCCGTGCTGCCCGCCGCCGTGCCGGTCGCCGCCCACGGCGACACCGTCCACCTGGACGTCTCCGGCCAGCGGAACGGCCGCGTCAGCACCGTCGCCACCTGGGAGAACGACCACGACCCGGTCACCGGGGAGTTCACCGGCACGCTGGCCGCGACGGCCACCGACGGTCGCATGGTCGGCCCCTGGCGCCTGGTCGCCGTCCCGGGCGAGCCGGGGACGTACACCACCCGGGAGATCCTCCCGGCCGGGCACTGGCGGGTGAGCGTCGACTGCGCGTTTCCCTCGCCGGGGCACGGCGAGGGTGAACTCGACGTCGAGGCTGCGGTGATCGGCGATCCGCCGCTGCCGGGGGCCCCGATACCCGCGCCCGCTCCCACGGCCACCCCCACTCCCATTCCCACACCCACGGCCCCCACCGCCCCGCCGGCCGCCGACAGCGCCGCCCGGGCCCGCTCCGCCGCCCGCGACACCCCCTCCGACACCACGCCCGACGCCGCCACCTGGGCCGCGATCGGCACCGCCGTCGCGGCCGTCGTGCTGGTCGCCACCGGCTTCTGGCTCCGCCGCCGCCCCCACCGCTGAGCCCGCCGACGGAACCATCGAGCGCGAACCACCGTCCCAGAGGTCACCGGGCGCCACCGGGCGCCCGGCCGACCGCAAGGGAGCGTCCGCGCATGAAGAAGGTCCTGATCACCGGCGGCGCGGGATTCATCGGCAGTTCGGTGGTGTTCGCCCTCCTCGACCAGGGCATCACCCCGGTCATCCTGGACGACCTGTCTAAGGGCCGGGCCGAGTTCGTCGAGGGCAAGGTGTTCTACCAGGGCGACGTCGCCGATGCGGCCCTGCTCGACCGGATCTTCGCCGAGCACCCGGACATCGACGCCGCCGTGCACTGCGCGGCCAGGATCGTCGTCCCGGACTCGGTGGCCAGGCCGCTGTACTACTACCGGGAGAACGTCGGCAAGACCATCGAACTGCTCGACGCCCTCCAGCGCCACGGCTGCACCCGCGTCGTCTTCAGCAGCTCCGCCTCCATCTACGCGCCCACCCCGGACGCGCGGGTCGACGAGAGCAGCCCGGTCGAAGCCAACAGCCCCTACGCGCGCACCAAGCTGATGATGGAGCAGGTGCTCCAGGACTGGACCAGGGGGGAGGGCGCCGAGCGGCAGCGGGTCATCTCCCTGCGCTACTTCAACCCGATCGGCGCCGACCCGCGGCTGCGCAGCGGGCTCCAGGACCTCAACCCCAGCCACGCCCTGGGCAAGCTGATCGAGGCGCACACCAACGGCACCCCGTTCACCGTCACCGGCGTCGACTGGGCGACCAGGGACGGCTCCGGCATCCGCGACTACGTCCACGTGCGGGACCTCGCCGAGGCGCACGTCGCGGCGCTGCTCCGCTTCGACGAGGTGATCGCCGAGGGCGCCGAGGACCGCTACCGGGTCATCAACGTTGGCACGGGCGACGGCACCACCGTGCGCGAGCTGATCGCCGCCTTCGAGCAGGCCGTCGGCGCGACGCTCGACGTCCGCGAGGCGGGCCCCCGACCGGGCGACGTGATCGGCTGCTACGCGGCCGTCGACACCGCCCGCGAACTGCTCGGCTGGCAGCCGCGGCGGGGCATCGCCGAGGGCGTCGCCGACGCGCTGGCCTGGCGCGCGCAGTGGGCCGCCCGCCTCGACGCCAGCTGATTCCCGGCGCGGCCGCCCCCGCCCCCGGGGGCGGCCGCGCTACTGGACGGCCGTGCCGGACTTGGCCCAGTTGTCGTGCAGCCGGTCGAGGTAGGACTGCGCCTGGGAACCCACCTTGACCCCCCGGGCGAAGGCCAGCATGTTGCCCGCGCCGGCGTTGTAGCCGAGGGCGAGGAGCTCGTCGTGGTTCAGTGGCGCGCTCGGCCGCGCCGGGAGCTGCCCGGCCAGGTCGTGCAGGTGCCAGGCGGCCGCCTGGACGGCCAGGTCGCGGTCGTCCGGCAGCTCCTCCCACTGGCGGTCGGCGAAGGGGCGGCCGGGTTTGGTGTCGTCGAAGGCGGCGCGGTGCATGTTGGCGATGCCGAACGAGGCTTCGGGCTTGCTGCGCTGCCAGGCCCGTTCGAGCTCCGGGTCGTGCGGCTTGTACGACTCGTTGTAGAGGATCGCCATCAGCAGCTGCGGGTTGACCCCGGCCTCGGCGGCGAACCGGCGCACCGGGGCCGCGTAGTCGGCGGGGTCGTAGCGGCCGGACGGCTTCGACGGCTTCGACGGCGCGGTCGAGGCTGACCCGGACGGGGCGGACGCGGAGGGCCCGGCACCGTCCGGGGAGGGGGTCGCCGACGGGGAGGCGCCGGACGACGCCGTGGTGGGGTGGTCACCGCCGTGGACGATGCCCCACCCGGCCGCGACGAGTACGCCGATGACCAGCCAGCGCCCCCAGCGCGACCCCTGTTGCCCCTCGCTCATCGCTGCCGACCCCTCCCCGTGTGCCCGTGCCCTTGTTCGACCGTCGTACTGTCGATCGTGCCCGGTGGCAGGCTACTCGGCCGGCTTCTGCTCGCCGTCGAGGTTGCGCAGGAAGCCCTTGGCCTTCTCGACGCCGGTGTCGATCTGGCCGCTGTACTTGCCGTCCGTGCGGTCGTCGATCACGTCGCCGACCTTGTCCAGGCCCTGCCCGAGCACGCCGCTGTGCTCGCGGGCGAGGTCGGTGGCCTTGTCCGCGAGGTTCTTCAGACTCTCAAACATGGTGACGCTCTGCTCCTCTGACGCGTTCCTGATGGTGTGCCGACGTGGCGGGGGATCATGACCATCCTAACGACGGCCCACCAGGCGCTCGGCCGCTGCCGAAGGACGGCGGGTGACTTTGCTGGAATGGGTTTGTATGCTCCAGCCCAACTTCTACAGCCATGTAGAAGCTGGGAACCGCCACCAGGACGGAACGCGTCCCGGCACGCACAGCGGCGCGCACGCGCCGCGGCAGCCGAAACGAGCGAGGGAAGTGCGCATGGCCGGCCAGCGGGCGAGAACGCCGTACCAGGACGCGGGACCGCGCACCGAGGACCCCGCCCTGCCCGCGCAGCGCTCGCGCGCGGCCGCCCCGGCGGAGCCCACCGCGCCGCCCGCCGCCCGCCCGCCACGGCCCGCGGCCTCCCGCCGCCGGCCGCAGGCCCGCCGGGGCGTCCGACTGCCGGTGCTGCTCACCGCCGTCGGCCTGCCCGTCCTCGGCGGTGTCGCGGACGAGCTCGGGGGCCCCGGCGTCGGCGTGCTCTTCGCGGTCGGTGCGGTCGGCGGGACGGGCGCCGCGGCGGCACTGTGCAGCCGGGCCGGCCGCTGGTGGGTCGTCACCGCGGCCCCGCTCGTGGTGCTGCTCGGCGCCGCCGGCATCGAGTACCTGGCGAACCGGGACGCGTACCAGGGCAAGCAGCTCGGCACCGGCGCGCTGCGGTGGGTGGTGGGGGCGTTCCCGGTGATGGCGGCGACGGTGGGGGTCGCGCTGCTGGTCGTCGCGGTCCGCATCGCGCTCGACCGCCGACGGCTCCGCAGGGCGGGCACCCCGGCCGGAAGGAGCCGTCGTGGCTGAACGCGCCGCCCGCCTCCGCCCGCGCGGCCGCGCCCCGCGCCGCGGCCCCGCCCCGCTGACCGTCGCCGGGCGCACCCTCGCCTGCACCGTCTCCGTCGCCGTCCTCGGCGCCAGCGGCTTCACCTGGTACGAGTACCGCAGCCTCGACGACGGCATGACCAAGTCCACCGCGCTGAGCGAGGCCAAGAAGAACGCCCCGCCCCACCTCGACAAGTCCGTCAACCTGCTGCTGATCGGCCTCGACAGCCGCAAGGACATGGACGGCAACGACCTGCCCAAGCAGTTCGTCGAGGACGAACTGCACGCCGGGTCGAGCGAGATCGGCGGCTACAACACCAACGCCCTGATCGTCCTGCACATCCCGGCCAACGGCGGCAAGGTCACCGCGCTGTCCGTCCCGCGCGACGACTACGTGCAGACCCTCGGCGCCGACGGAAAGATGCACAAGATCAAGGAGGCCTACGGCATCGCCAAGGTGGCCGCCGAGCAGAAACTCGCCGGTAAGGGGCTCTCCAAGGCCGACCTGGAGCGGCAGAGCCGCGAAGCCGGACGCTCCGCCACCATCCAGACCGTGCAGGGCTTCCTCGACGTCCCGATCGACCACTTCGCCGAGGTCAACCTGATCGGCTTCTACGACATCGCCAAGGCCGTCGAGCCGATCCAGGTCTGCCTCAACCACCCCGTCGACGACCCGATCACCGCCCGCACCGTCGCCCACGAGGGCGGTGGCACCGGCCTCAAGCTCCCCGCCGGCATCAGCTCCCTCAACGCCGCCCAGGCCCTCTCCTTCGTCCGCCAGCGCCACCACCTCGCCAACGGCGACCTCGACCGCACACACCGGCAGCAGGCGTTCATCTCCTCCGTCGAGTACCGGCTCAAGCAGCAGGGCATCCTCAACGACTTCGGGCAGATGCAGAAGCTGTTCGGGGTGGTGAAGAAGGACGTCGTCATCGACAACGAGTGGAACATCCTCGACTTCGCCCAGCAGGCGCCCAACCTCACCGGCGGGAACGTCGAGTTCAACACCCTGCCGATCACCGGGTTCAAGACCGTCGGCGGCCAGGAGGTCAACACCGTCAACCCGGAGCTGATCAAGAAGATCGTCCGGCAGCTGTTCAACCGCGAGCCGGCCCCCGTCCAGGCCGTCCCCGCGCCCACCGAGACGGCCGCCGAGACCGCCACCCCCTCGCCGTCCGCCGCCTCCCCGACCGCGACCAGGGCCGTCGTGGACGTCAACGCCGTCGCGGGCGCCGGCGCGGCCGCCACCGAGTCCAAGGCCCTCGCCGAACTCGGCTACCAGCCGGGGAAGATCGGCGACGCCGCCGCCAGGACCAGGGCCACCACCGTCACCTACGGCAGCGGCGCCAAGGCCGACGCCCAGCAGCTCGCCACCCGCTACGGCGTCACCGCCACCGCGGCCGCCGTCGTCGCCCCCGGCCACATCGTCGTCACCCTCGCCGTCACCCGCACCCCCAGCCCCTCCGTCGCCGCCACCACCGGGCCGGGCGACGCGGCCACCGACCCCGCCGCCGGCCTCCCCATGCAGGGCCCCGCCGTCAAGGCCGGCGGCATCCCCTGCGTGGACTGACGGGGGCGGCGGGCGCCGCGCGGCCGCACCCACGAGGCGGTGGGCGGACCGGCTCGGCGGCCGAACCGGGCGTCACGGGAGGAGAGTCCGGCCCCGGGCGCGCTGGACGAGCAGGCCGACCAGCCACAGCAGGACCGCCGTGGCGCCCACCGCGGCCAGCACGTAGGTCGCGGGCATGTCGTCGTTGGGGTAGTGGTCGCCGGCCACGCGCACGGTGGCCGGGTCGTCCGCCGCCGCCTCCAGGGGGACGGTCATCCCGACGTGCGGCTTCTCGACCCGTTTGAGGCCGAGCGCCGACGTGCGGTAGTCGCGATCCCCGGCCCGGTAGGTGATGGTGTAGAGCCAGCCGCCCTTGCGCAGGGCCACGGCGCTGACCGTCCCGTCGACCCGCAGCGGCGCGGCGTCTATCCGGCTCGCGGCCCGCCACTGCGCGGACGCGGCGAACAGGCTCCAGCAGAGCACCAGCAGCGAGACCACCGCGCCCGCCAACGGAAGGGACCACACCCGGCGTAACACTGCCTTCATGGCCCGGACGATACCCGCCCCGTGACGCGCCGTCGGTGGCCGGGGCGCCGCCCCCTTCGAGAGCGACACGGCGGTGGACTTCGCCGACGGCCTGGCGCGGACGCCGCCGGATCAGGGCGAGGAGCCGTTCCGAGACTTCGTCAATTCTGCTTCCTGGCAAGCCAGTAGAGCAGTGCGGCCAGACTGGTGGCCGCGCCGAGGAGACAGACGGCCGTCCAGCCCCAGTGCTCGTAGACGACGGTGGAGCCGATCGCGCCCGCCGCACAGCCGGCGGAGTAGAGGAGCATGTACCCGGCGGTGAGCCGGCTCTGCGCCTCGGGGCGGACCTGGTACAGCAGGTGCTGGTTGACCACGTGCACGGACTGCAGGCCGTAGTCGATCACCACCATGGCGAGCACCAGCCACCACACCGAGCGCGGCAGCAGGGCCGCCGGGATCCAGGCGGCGAGCATGGCCAACAGGCCGATGCCGGCGGTGTGTTCGGCCCGGCCGCGGTCGGCCTGCCGGCCCGCGCGGCCGGCACCCAGGGCTCCGGCGGCGCCGGCCAGGCCGAACAGCCCGATCTGGGTGTGGCTGAGACTGAACGGCGGGGCGGCGAGCGGGAGCACCATCGGGGTGAGCAGGACGGTGATGGAGGTGAAGGTGAGCAGCGCGAGGACCGCCCGGGCGCGGAGCACGGGCTCCTCGGCGAAGAGCGTGAACACCGAGCCGATCAGCCGGGGGTAGCTGATCCGTGCGGTCCGTGCGGTCTGCCCGGTCGGTGCCGACGGCCGGTGACGTTCGGCCGGGAGGACGACCGCGACGGCGAGGGCCATCGCGCCGGTGGCGACGGCGGACACCACGTAGACGGCGCGCCAGCCGGCCAGGTCGCCGATGGTGCCGGCGACGGTGCGGGCGAGCAGGATGCCGACCACGATGCCGCTGGTGACGGTACCGACCACCCGGCCCCGGTCGGCTGGCGCGGCGAGCGAGGCCGCGTACGCGACGACGACCTGGGCGACCACCGCGAGGACTCCGACGGCGGCCATCGCGGCGAGCATCAGCGGCGCGGAGGGGGCGAGCGCGACGGCGGCGAGGGCGAGCACGGAGAGCCCGAGCTGAGCGGTGGTGAGGGTGCGGCGGTTGACGCGGTCGCCGAGCGGGACGAGCAGCAGCAGGCCGAGCGCGTAGCCCGTCTGGGTGAGGGTGCCGACGAGCCCGATGGTGGCCGGGTCGATGCCGTAGTCCGCGGCGATGAGGTCGAGCAGGGGCTGTGAGTAGTAGACGTTGGCGACGGCGAGGCCGCAGGCGACGGAGAGGAGCCAGGCGGCGGCGGGTGGCAGGCCGCGTGGGGGCGCTTCGGCGGCGGTGGCGCGGGTGGGCGAGGTCATGGGCGGGACTTCCTGGTGGCGGGCACGGCCGGACTGGTTTCAAAGTGCTACCACGCCACCCTGGCATAATGTGGTTTCAATAAGCAACCACGCGACTCGCCGCTAGGCTGGGCGCCGACCGGTGGAAGGTGGGAGAAGTGCCGAAGCGCACCACGCACGAGGAGTCGACCTGCCCGGTCGCCCGCCCGCTCGACGTCGTCGGCGACGGCTGGACGCTGCTGATCGTCCGCGACGCCTTCGACGGGCTGCGCCGCTTCGGGCAGTTCCAGAAGAACCTGGGCCTCGCCAGGAACATCCTCTCGGCCCGCCTCACCAACCTGGTCGCCAACGGGGTGTTCGAGCTCGCGCCGGCCGCCGACGGCAGCCCGTACCAGGAGTACGTGCTGACCGAGAAGGGGCGCGCCCTCTTCCCCGTGATCACCGCGCTGCGGCAGTGGGGTGACCAGTGGTTCTTCGCGGAGGGCGAGCCGCGCGCCCGGCTGGTGGAACGCGGGACGGGCGCGCCGATCGAGGCGATGGAGGTCCGCGCGGCCGGCGGCCGGGTGCTGGGGCCCGAGGACGCCGAGGTGCTGCTGCCCTGAGACGCGCCGCCGCCACCGGCGGACGGGCGGCCGGTGGCGGCGGGTAGTGGCGGGTGGTGCGGGGGAGTCGGGCGGATCAGCTGGGGGTGGCGCTCCCGGCCGTCGCGGTCTTCGGGGGTTCGGTGGCCGTCGCGGTGGTGCCGTTGGTGGTGTTCGTCGTGGTGGAACCGGTCGTGGTCGCCGGGGCCTTGGTGCTCGGCGGCGGGGTCGGGGTCTGGGTCGGCGTCTTGGTGGTGGACGAACCCGTGGACGAACCCGTCGAGGAGCCTGCGGACGACCCCGTGGACGAGCCGGTCGAGGAGCCGGTGGACGCGGACGAGGAGCCGGTCGTCTTGGTCGTCCCGGTCGGGGTGCCCGAGGAGGTGGACGACGTTGCCGAGGCGGAGCCCGTCCCGGTCGAGGCGCCCGAGGACGTCGCCCCGGACGAGGTCGCTCCGGAGGACGTGGCCCCCGAGGAGGTCGCCCCGGACGAGGTCGAACCCGAGGTCGTCGCCGAGCCGGACCCGGAGGTCGCCCCGGAGGTGGCCCCGGAGGACGAGGCGGAGGTCGAGTGCGACGTCGAGGCCGTGCCCGCCGGCGTGGTGGGCGTCATCTTCCCCGGCGGCGGGACGCCTGGCGCCAGCGGCCCCTTGGGCGGTCCGACGTTCCGGTCGACCACGTCGATCCGCCCGGTCAGGCGGGAGAACCAGCCGCCCGTCTCGATGTTCACCAGGATGATCTCGGTCACCGGCTGCGGCGCGGGCACCACGACGACCAGCGTGGTCGGGTGGAAGCCGGCCCATGCCTTCCCGGTGTACTTGGCGTCGCTCACCAGCACCGGCGGCTTCAGCGGGTTGCCGCAGGAGCAGCGCACCCGGGGCACGCCCTGGGAGTCCACCAGGACGGCGGTGCCGGCCTGGAGCGCGGACTGGTACTCGGCGACGGCGCCGCTCTTGTAGTTGTGGTTGGTGACCCGGGTGTCCACCCGCAGATAGGCCGAGGTCAGCGAGCGCAGGTAGGACGGGATCTCGGACTGCTGGACGCCCGCGGCGGAGGCCCAGGCGCGGCCGGAGTCCCCGCTGGAGACCATCCCGATCAGGCGCTCGGTGTCGCAGCTGGGCTTGGTCATCGTCCCGCCGTACAGCCCGGCGGAGTTGCCCTCGACGCTGTGGATCACCGCCGGGGAGGCGGCCGTGGACCGGCCGCCCGGCCCGGACTGCGGTGCCTGGGCGGACTGCGGCGCCGGCCCGGACTGCGGCTCCTGGGCGGGGGCGGGGGCGCTCACCCCCTGGGTTTCCACCGATGGGGTGAACGGGTCCGGCCCCGGGTCGGCCGGGGCCTGGAGGGCCACCTCGTTGGCGGCCGGCAGGGTGTCGTGGTGACCGCCGCCCTGGCTGTTCACGATCAGCACGGTGGCCACCACGGCCACCGCCAGCGTGCCGGCGGCCAACGCGAGCCCCCGCCCGGAGCGCCACCACGGCGTGTGCGGCCCCCGACCGCCGCCGGAGGACGGCCCTGACGGCCCTGACGGACCAGATGGACCAGACGGCCCGGAAGGCCCGGAAGGGCCGGATGACCCGGGCGGCGGCCCGAACTGGCCGCCGCCCGACGGGGGACCGGCCAGCGGGCCGGACGGGGGGCCGTGGGGCGGCTCGCTCGGCGGGCCGGACGGGGGCGGTTGGGAACTCATCGAGGCTCCGTTTCGCAGGCGGCCGGCGGATGCGCCGACCCGGGAAGCTCCTGCCACTGGCCTCCATTTCCCCCCGGCTCCCCACCCGCCGCAACAGCAGGTGCGGAAACCGTCGCCGAGCGTGCCCGCCGGGTGTCGGCCACCCTGGAACGCGAAGCCCGACGCACCGAGGAGGCGCCATGCAGCAGCCCACCACCCGGGTCGCGGGCCCGCCCGGCGCCCTGCGCGGCTGGCTGGACGCGCTCGCCGTGGTGCTGGCCGGGTTCGCCGCCATGGCGGCGGTCGCCGCGCTCGGCCTCTGGCTGGCCGGCGCCGACGACCTCCCGGGGGGCGGCTTCCCGGCCGTGCTGGCCGGGGCGGTGGTGCTGGCCGTCGGCGGCGCCGTCCAACTCGACGGCGGAGCCGGGCAGTTCGCCGCAGTGGATGCCGGGATCAGTGCCATGCCGCTGTCCGTCTCGCTGGCCGGTGCGGTGGTGATGGCCGAGGTGTTCCTGCGGCAGCTGCGTTTTCGCGCGGTGGCCGGCGGCGGCGAACTGCTCGGCCGGATCGCCCGCACGGTGGTGCTCTGGCTGGTCGCCCTCGCGCTGCTCACCCTCGGCGCCCGGCACACCTTCGTCGTCCCGCTCGGCGGCGACCTGGCGCAGACCATCGGCGGCGCGCTCGGGCTCACCCCGGAGGTCGGCTTCCACGCGGACGCCCCGAGCACGGTCGGCATCGGGCTGGCCTGGCTGCTCGTCGTCCTCGCGGGCACCTTCGCGGTGTCCCGGCGGGCGCCGCTGCCGCGCGCCCTGCTGCCCTACCAACTGGCCGTCCGCCCAGCCGCGTTCGCGCTCTGGCTGGTCCTGCTGGCGTACCTGGTGATCGGGCTGGCGGCCGGGGTGTTGACCGCGATCGTGCACGGCAACGCCCGGCAGACCCTGGCCGTGCTGCTGCTCGCCCTGCCCGACCTGGTCTGGCTGGCCTTCGGCGTCGGGCTCGGCGCGCAGTGGCACGGGCGGCTCAGCGGCGCGCTCGGCCTGCCGGTGCCCAGGCCGCTCGCCGAGGTGCTGCGGGCTCCGGACGGGCAGCAGGCCACCATCAGCCTGGGCACCCTCGCCGACCAGGACGCGCGCAGCTGGTGGCTGCTGCCGCTGGCCGCCGTGCTGCTGCTCGCGGCCGGCTTCCTCGCCGCGTACCGCTCGCCGCGTACCGTCCGGCTCTGGCAGCACGCCGTCCGGTTCGCTCTGGCCAGCGCGGTGACGGTGCTGCTGGTCGGGCTCTGGACCAGGGCGGACGCCGACTACGGGCTGTCGGTGCTCGGCGTCGGCGTCGGCCAGGGCGGCCTCGGCGACCTGATCGGCTCGCTCCTCGGCGGCGCCAACCCGCTGGCCGGCCTCGGCAGCGGCAGCCTCACCCTGCGCCCGGTGCTGTGGACGGCCGTCCCGCTGGCGGCGGGCTGGGGCCTGCTGGCCGGCGCGCTGGGCGCCCTGCTGGCCGCCCGCACCGGCCGCCGGGGCGAGGTCTCCAGCGGGGACGTCCCCGGTGGCGACGTCCCCGGTGGTGAGGTCCCAGGTGGCGAGGTGCCCGGGGCGGGGTGACGGCTGCCGGGCGGCGCGCGCTCAGAACGCCTCGGCGATGAGGATCGCCGCCGCCGGCAGCGCCTGGGCGAGGGCGCCGCGCCAGACCTTCGGCTCCGAGGCGAAGAGGGTGATCCCGCCGGCGGCCATGAACGCGGCGACGTAGCTGATCACGGCGCGGCCGGAGGCGGCGTGCCCGGTGTGCAGCAGGACCAGTCCGGCGACCAGGCCGAGCGCCAGGAACAGGTTGTAGAAGCCGACGTTGAAGCGCCACAGCCGGACCTCCGGCGCGTCCGCCGTGCTGCCGGTGAGCAGGAAGCGCACCCGCGGGTGGCCGTACAGGAAGCTCTCCAGCGGCCACGCGAGGAGGTGGACCGCGGCGGCGATCACGGCGAAGACCTGGCTCACGGCGTTCATGGCGGTCGGCTTCCTGAGGGGGCGGTTTCCTGGCGGGTCGGTTTCCTGGCGGGCGGTGGACGGTACGGCGCTCACCACGGCGGCGGGTGGACGACCGGGGCGGCCCACGCGGGCGGCTCGGGCACGACGGCCGCCGCGGCGAGCCCGGGGACGACCGCCTGGACGACCCGGGTCGGCGGCCCGTTCCCGCTCCCGCTCCACGCCCTCGGCGCGGCGCCGAGGCCGGGCACGACGGCGGTGGCCGCGCGCAGCTCGGCGACGAACTGCAGGCAGCTGGCGTAGCGGTCCTGGGGGGCCTTGGCGAGCGCCCGGGCGACCGCCGCCCCGACGGCGGCGGGCAGGTCGGGGCGGTGGTCGCGCAACGCGGGCGGCGGGTCGTTGAGGTGCGCCCAGAGCAGTGCCACGTCGCTCTCCCGGCGGAACGGCGGGGCGCCCGCGAGCATCTCGAAGACCACGCAGCCGAGGCCGTACTGGTCGCAGCGCCCGTCCAGCGGCTTGCCGGAGATCTGCTCGGGCGCGGCGTAGTCCAGCGTTCCGACGATCTGGCCGACGCTGGTCAGGCCGCTCAGCGAGAGGGACTTCTTGGTGAGGCCGAAGTCCGCCAGGTACAGGTGTTCGGGGTGCTCGCTGTCCGTCCCGGCGGCGACCAGCACGTTGCCGGGCTTGACGTCCCGGTGGACCAGGTCGTGGTCGTGCGCGGCGTCGAGCGCGGAGGCGATCTGCAGGGCCAGCTGGGCGGTCCGCTCGGCCGAGAAGGGGCCGCCCCGGTTCATCAGCCCGCGCAGGTCGCCGCCCTCGACGTAGCGCATCGCGATGAACAGGATGCCGTCGTGCTCGCCGGCCTCGAACACCGGGATGATGTGCGGGTGGTCGATCGCGGCGGCGGCCTCGGACTCGTGCATGAAGCGCTGCCGGAACACCTCGTTGCGGGCCAGTTCGGGGGCGAGCAGTTTGACCGCGACGGTCCGGCCGAGCCGCAGGTCCTTGGCCCGGTACACCACGGCCATGCCGCCGCGGCCGATCTCGCGCTCCAGCCGGTAGCCGGCGATCCGGCGCCCGACCATGCCGGCCGGCAGGCCGGGTGCGGACGGCCGGTCGGGGTGGTCGAGCTGGTCGGACTTATCGGCATGGTCAGGGTGGTCTTCGGGCACCCGTTCGGCCGGGGTCACCGCGCGCCCGGCCGGGTGGGGGCGTACGGAGCGGGCGCGGGCCCCGGCGGGGTGGCGGGGGCGGGCGACGGCGTGGGGGACGGTGTGGGCGACGACCCGGGCACCGGCCGGTCGGTGGCCGCGTACGTCTGGAGCTGGAGCCCGTCGCAGTAGCACCAGCGGTCGCGCACCGGGTCGAACACCCAGAGCGCCTCGGCGTCCACGACCAGGCCGATCCGCAGGCCACGGGTCCGCTCCCGGAAGGCCTCCAGGTCCAGGGCGCCCGCCGCGAGGTCCTCCAGCAGGGCCCGGTAGCGGGCCACCGCGGCCTCGGCCTCCACGAGCGCCGGGCGCGGGTCCGCCGTCCGGGCGGGCGGGCCCCCGGCGGTGGGCGGCGGCTCCGGGAGGGCGACCAGCAGACGGCCGTCGACCCAGGCCGTCCAGCCGTTGGAGCAGAGGATCTGCGCCCAGTCGCCCTGCCGGGCGACCACCCGCACCGGCAGCAGCGCGTCCAGCCGGGTGGCGGGCCGGGCCGGGTCCGGGGCCGCCCAGGTGGCCATCCCGGCCGGTGGGGCGACGTGGGTGGGGCGGAACGCGAACTCGTCCATGGGCGGCTACATTTCCTCCGCCGCGCGAGCCCGCGGCTGCGCGCGGTCATAGCGATGGGACTCGCACCACAGGTCGCTTCCCACTGTACCGGCGGTGGTCGGCCGGGGCCCGGGGTCGCCCTTCGAGGCTCAGCGCCGCATGATCGCGGGCTCGTGCCGCCGCAGCAGGGCCAGCACCAGCAGCCCGTACGCGACCGCGAGGCCGGGCAGCACCGCGATGTCGAACAGCCAGCCGGCGCGCTCGTGGCGGAACATCGGGTCGGCGGTGATCGCGGTCGGGAAGATGCCGTGCAGCTCGACGGTGCGGGCCATCGCGGCCATGCCCCAGCGGGACGGGATCAGCCAGGCGAACTGCTCCAGCCCGGGTACGCCGTGCAGCTTGAGCATCAGGCCGCTGAAGACGATCTGCACCACCGAGAGGAGCACCAGCAGCGGCATGGTGGCCTCCTCCTTGTCCACGATCGCCGAGACCACCAGGCCGAGCATCATCGCCGAGAACGCCAGCAGCGCGACCGCGATGATCAGTTCGGGCAGCTGCGGCATCACCACCCCGGTCGGCACCGCCCAGGAGAGGTCCACCCCGGCCAGGCCGACCACGGTCAGCACGGCGGCCTGGGCGACCGTGACCGTGCCGAGCACCACCACCTTGGAGACCAGGTACGCCGATCTGGACAGTCCGACCACGCGCTCGCGGCGGTAGATCGCCCGCTCCTTGACCACCTCGCGCACCGAGTTGGCGGCGCCGGTCAGCAGGCCGCCGATGCACAGCGTGAGCAGGCAGTTCACGGCGTTGTCGGGGGTGAGCCGGGAGCCGGCCATCACCCGGCACATCAGGCCGATCACGAAGGGCAGCACCACCATGATGGTCAGGAACAGCCGGTCGGCGGCGAGCACCGCGGTGTACCGGCGCACCAGGGTGCCCAGCTGGGAGAACCAGCCCTGCGGCTTCTCCCAGCCGATCGGGTCCCGCCCGGCCGCCGGTGCCTGCGCCGGCCCCGCCGCCTCCGGCGCTCCCGATGCCGCGGCCGGCGCTCCCGGCACCGCGGCCGGCGTCAGGGACACCGCCTCGGCGGCGACGTACCGCTCGTACTGCGGGGAGGAGCGGAAGCGGCGCTGCCAGGCCTCGTGGTCCTCGCTCTCGAAGGCCTCGAAGGCCTCCGGCCACTCCGCGAAGCCGAAGAACGCCAGCGCCTCGCCCGGCGGGCCGTAGTAGGCCGTCCGGCCGCCGGGGGCGAGCACCAGCAGGCGGTCGCACACGTTCAGGCTCAGCACGCTGTGCGTCACCACGACCACCGTCCGGCCGTCGTCGGCCAGCCCGCGCAGCATGTGCATCACCGAGCGCTCCATGCCCGGGTCCAGACCGGAGGTCGGCTCGTCGAGGAATAGCAGCGAGGGCTTGGTGAGCAGCTCCAGTGCGACGCTGACCCGCTTGCGCTGGCCGCCGGAGAGGCTGCCGATCACCTGGTCGGCCCGGCAGGCCAGGCCCAGCTCGTGGACCACCTCGACGACCCGGGCCTCCCGCTCGTGCTTCGCGGTGTCGCCGGGGAAGCGCAGTTCGGCGGCGTAGCCGAGCGCGCGGCGGACGGTGAGCTGGGTGTGCAGGATGTCGTCCTGCGGCACCAGGCCGATCCGGCGGCGCAGTTCGGCGTAGTCGCGGTAGAGGTCGCGCCCGTCGTACAGCACGGTGCCCTCGTCGGCGGGGCGCAGCCCGGTCAGGGCGTTGAGCAGGGTGGACTTGCCGGCGCCGCTCGGGCCGGCCACCGCCAGCAGCGCCTTCTCGGCGAGCGGGAAGCTGACGTCGTCCAGCAGCACCCGGTGGTCGGAGCCGACCCGGACCACCAGGTGCCGTACGTCCAGGGAGATCTCGCCGGTGTCGGTGTACTCGACCAGGTGGTCGTCGGCGAGGCAGAGCGCGGAGTGGCCGATGCCGACGATGTCGGCCGGGCCGACCGGCGCCCGCTGCACCGGGCGGCCGTTGTGGTAGGTGCCGTTGTGGCTGTCCAGGTCGACGATCTCGTGGCCGCCGCCGGGCAGTTCGCGCAGTTCGGCGTGGTGGCGGGAGACCACCAGGTCGTCCAGGACCAGGTCGTTGTCGTGCGAGCGGCCGATCCGGACCGTGCGGCCGGGCAGCTGGAGCACCGAGCTGGGGCTGCGGAAGGTGCCGGAGGCCTGCGGGGCGAGCAGGGAGGGCCGCTCGCCGGGGTCGGGGCGGGGCAGGCCGGCGAAGGTCGCGGACGGGCCGTCGGCCGGGTCGCCGAAGCGCAGCCGGGTGCCGGGGCCGATGTCCTCGCGGTCGACCCGGTGGCCCTGGTCGTAGGTGCCGTTGGTGCTGCCGACGTCCTCCAGTAGCCAGTGCCCGTCGGTGGCCCGCAGCACGGCGTGGTGCCAGGAGACCCGGGGGTCGTCCAGGACGATCTCGCTGGTCGGGTCGCGGCCGAGGTGGTAGGCCAGGGCCGGGTCGATCAGCAGCGACCCGGTGTCGGTGACCAGGACGAGGGGCGGCGCGGTGGGTGCGCCCGGGCGCTCTCCCATGCTGGGCATTCTATCGCCGCAGCAGTCCAGCGGCCTTTCCGGATCCCGGGATTGGACTGGACCACTGTGACGGCGCGGCACTATCGTTCGGCGTGCCCGCACGCCACCCGCAGAACAACCGGGGACGGAACGCATGAACAGTTGGCCGGTGTTGCGAAGATCCCGGACTGTCAGGGCCGGCCGCGCCCCCGGAACGGTGCTGCACTGCGGCCTGATGGACACCATGCTGGCGGACCTCGCCGTCTCGGTCGTGCTCTACTTCGACCAGGCGCTGGACGAGGACCGGCTGGCCGCCGGACTGGCCCGCGCACTGGACCGGGTGCCGGTGTTCGCCGGGCGGCTGCGCACCGGTGAGGGAGGCGCCCTCGAAGCGGTCTGCGACGACTCCGGCGTCCCGCTGGACGTCTACACCGTGGACGGCACGCTCGCCGAGACGATGGGCCGGGTGACGGCCGCCGGCTCCGAACTGGTCGATCCGGTGGACGCCCCGGCCGCGCGCGGCGGCGGCGTCCCGCTGCTCACCGTCCGGGTCACCCGCACCGGCGACGGCGGGACGGTGCTGGGATGCTCCTGGCACCACGCGATCGGCGATCTGCACAGCTTCATGCTGCTGCTGCGGATCTGGTCGGCGGCGGTCGAGGACGAGGAGCTGCCGGAGGCCGAACTGGTCGAAGACCAGGACGAGTTGCTGAACCGAGTGCTCCCGGCCGAGGACTGCGGACGGCCCGGCTTCCGGGTGCCCTCGACGGCGCAGGCGCAGCTGCTGGCCCGCGAGGTGGCGCTCGGTCCGCGGGCCAATCGGACCGTCCAGATCTACTTCGGGGACGCCGAAGTCGAGCGGATGCGCACGGAGTTCAGTGCGACGGCCAGCCGGCGGCTCTCCTCCGGTGACGTGCTCTGCGCCCATGTCGTCAGCACCATAAGGGAGTTGGACGGCGACAAGGCGGAGCGCTGGCTGACCGTACCGGTCAACGCCCGGCGCTGGCTCGGACTCTCACCCGCCCTGGTGGGCAACCTGCTGGGCGACGTCCACGTGTCGCACCGGCCCGAGGGCGGCCCGGCGGCGCTCGCGGGCGCGCTGCGGGTGGCGGTCGAGGAGTTCCCGGCCGCCCACCTCAACCTGCGTTCCAACCTGGGCTTCCTGGCCTCGCTCGGCCGCTCCCGGCTGCGGGACTGCGTGCCGCTGGGCTTCGACCCGCAGGAGCGCCGGTTCAGCTTCTCGAACTGGAGCCGGTTCGGGGCCTATCGGGTGAGCTTCCAGGGGCACCGGCCGGTGTTCTTCAGCCCTGCTGCCAACTACCCTCTTCCCTGGGTGAGTTGGACGGTCGAGGGGTTCGGCGGCGCCGGCTACCTGACCACCGTGGTGCTGCCGGCCCGGCTCGCCGCCCGGGTGCGGGGGGCGGAGGGCCGGGCCGCGCTGCACCGCTTCCGGACGGCGGCGGACGAACTGCCCGCGTCGGCCGCCGCCGTCCCGAAGGTGGTCTGAGCCGCACCGCGTGTGGCGTGAGGCGCTTGTGAGCCGCGCCCCGGCCGCGCTACGCGAAGGCGGCCTCGATCGCCGTCCACAGCTGCACCCGGGCGCGCAGCGCGGTGCGGACGGTCTCGGCGCACTCGTCCCACTTGGCCTGGTCGTCGCCGCACAGGTCGATCAGCATCTGCATCGCCATCGGGGTGTGCTGCTCGCCGTCCACCTCGATGTGCCGGGCCAGGTAGTCCTTGAAGACGGTGAGCACGCCGTCCGGGTCGTCGATGCCGACCACCTGGGCGAACATGTCCGGGATCAGGTCCTCGCGGCCGAAGGCGAAGGCGGCGGCCCGGCAGTGCACCGGCGCGTTCTCGATGATCGACCAGGTGGTGCCGGTGAAGTCGACGGCGGCCTGCGGCACCGCGGCGGCCTTCAGCGCCTCCGGGACGGCGGTGCCGGTGCCCAGCAGCCCCAGGAACTCCTCCACCGGGCCCGGGTCGGCGCCGGCCTGCCGCATGCCCTCGACGTACAGCTCGAAGTGGCTGGTGTAGCCCTCCCCGAGTTCGTCGCTCTCCTCGACCAGCACGATCTCGTTGATCAGCCGGCGGCTGGCGGTCGGCCCGCTCGGGACCCACGGGACCTCGACGCTGGTGAGGTCGCGCTGCAGGCTCTTCAGCAGCGACATGAAGTCCCAGACCGCGAAGACGTGGCTGTCCAGGAAGGTGCGGACGCGCCCGATGCTGGTCAGCCCGCCGTACACGCCATGGCCGACCACCTCGCGGCGCAGCGGGTCGATGGCCTGCTGGAGGCTGGTCAGGCCGGGGTGCGAACGGTCCCAGTGGTAGCGGTTGGTGGACAAGGCGGCTCCTTCTGCTCGGGGGTCTCAGGGGTCTCAGGGGTGCTTGAGGACGGCGTGCAGGGCGTGGCGCAGCTGCTCGCGGCCGGGCTGCAGGGCGCGGTCGAGGGCGGGGGCGAACGGTAGGACGGTGCCGTCGGGGCGGGTGACCCGGCGGGGCGGGGCGACCAGGCGCATCTCCTCGGCGGCGGTGGCCAGCACCTCCGCGGCGAAGCCGCAGCTGCGGTTGGAGTCGTCGAAGACGACCAGCCGGCCGGTGCGTTCCAGCGAGGCGGCGAGCGCGGCCCAATCCATGGGGTACAGCGTGCGGGGGTCGAGGACTTCGACCGAGATGTCCTCGGCGACCTCGTCCGCCACGGCGAGCGCGTCGTGCACCAGGTGTCCGACGGCGACCACGGTGACGTCGGTGCCGGGGCGGTGGATCCGGGCCCGGCCGAGCGGGATCGGCGCGAGGTCCCAGGTGACGGTCTCGCGCACCGGGAGGGCGGCGGCGGGCGCGAACACCACGACCGGATCCGGGTCGCGGATCGCCGAGCGCAGCAGCCCGTAGGCGTCGGTCGGGGTGGCGGGCACCACGGTCTTCACCCCGGCGTGCGCGAACAGGCTGTACGGGTGGTCGGAGTGCTGCCCGGCCCAGCCGTCCCGGGAGCCCGAGCCGGGCACCAGGCAGGTCAGCGGGACGCTCGCCTGCCCGCCGGTCATCAGCGAGAACTTGTGCGCCTGGTTGACGAGTTGCTCGAAGACCAGGAACAGCAGCGAGGGGATCTGGAACTCCAGCACCGGGCGCCGCCCGGCGAGCGCCGCGCCGATCGCCATGGCGGTGAAGGCCTGTTCGGACAGCGGGGTGTCGACGATCCGCTCGGGCCCGAAGCGGTCCAGCAGGCCGAGCGTCGGGCCGGCCATCCCGGCGCCGATGTCCTCGCCGAAGACGCAGACCGCCGGGTCGTCGGCGAGTTCGTCGGCGATCGCCCGGTTGAGGGCCTTGGTGTACGAGAGCCTGGTCATGCCACCGCCCCGGCTCGGGGCCGCAGGCCGTCGGCGTACAGGTGGTCCGACGCGCCGGCCGGGTCGGGGTGTTCGGAGGCGAGGGCGAACTCCTCGGCGGCGGCGAGCTGGCGGGCCACCGCGTCGTCGACTTCGGCGACGGCCGGCTGCTCCAGCTGGGCGGCGGCCCGGGGGAGCGGGTCGCGGGCGCGCCAGGCCTCGACCTCCTCGGGGGTGCGGTAGTGCAGTTTCATCCGGCGTTCCATGGTGTGGTGGCCCTCGTAGCGGTAGGTGCGGCATTCCAGGAAGCCGGGGCCGCCGCCGGACCGGGCCCGTTCCACCGCGCGCAGGGCGGCGGCGCGGACGGCCTCGGTGTCCATGCCGTCCACCTCCTCGGCGGGGATGCCGAAGGCGGCCGCCCGCCCGGTCGCGCTGCCCGCGACCGCGGTGGCGGCGGGCAGGGTGGTGGCGTAGCCGTTGTTCTCGCAGACGAACACCACCGGAAGCTGCCACATCGCGGCGAGGTTGAACGACTCCAGCAGCACGCCCTGGTTGAGCGCGCCGTCGCCGAAGAAGGCCACCGCGACCCGGCCGTCCCCGGCCTGCCGGGCGGCCCAGGCGGCGCCGACCGCGATCGGGGCGCCGGCGCCGACGATGCCGTTGGCGCCGAGGATGCCCAGCGAGAGGTCGGCGGCGTGCATCGAGCCGCCCCGGCCGCCGTTCAACCCGTCGACGCGGCCGGCGAGTTCGGCGAGCAGCCGGTGCGGTGCGGCGCCCCGGGCGAGCACGTGGCCGTGGCCGCGGTGGGTGCTGGTGAGCCGGTCGGCGGGGCCGAGTGCCGAGCAGACGCCGACCGCGACGGCCTCCTGGCCGATGTACGGGTGGATGCCGCCGGGGATCGCGCTGGCCTTCACCAGGCCGAGCGCCAGCTCCTCGAAGCCGCGGATCAGCCGCAGCATCCGGTAGCGCTCGGCTGGCGTGTCCAGCGGCGCGGTGCCGGGAACCGCGGTGCCGGGAGCAGTGGTGCCGGGAACCGCGGTACCGGGAGCCGCGGTGCCGGGGGGCACGGTCGCCGGGGGAGCCGTCACCGGGCCCCTCGCCAGATGGTCGGGCAGAACTGCGGGTCGGCGTAGTCGGGCCGGCCGTCGGCGGTGCGGCGCACCAGCACGTCGTGGTTGTACACCACCGGGCCGCCGTCCGCCCGGGTGTGGTGGCGGTACTCGTTCGCGCCGTCCTGAAGGTGCAGCGAGACGGCCCGGCGCGGGAAGGAGGCCAGGTTGGGGCCGCTGCCGTGGTAGGTGCGGCAGTGGTGGAAGGACATGTGGCCGCGCGGGATGTGCATCGGGACGATGCGCACCTGCTGCCCGTTGTGGGCGGCGTTGGCGGCCAGGATGTCGTCGAGTTCGGTGCGGTCGCGGTCGGCGAAGTGGCGGGTGGAGTCCTCGCCGGAGTCCAGCTCCCGCCAGCGGTGGCTGCCGTCCACCATGGTGATGGTGCCGTTCTCCTCGCGGCAGTCGTGGAACGGGATGAACGCGGTGAGCATCTCCTCCGAGGTGGAGGTCTGCCAGTAGTGCTTGTCGAAGTGCCAGGGCACCTGGTTGCTCGGCTCCCCGGGCACCGGCGGCTTGTAGATCAGGGTGGCCTGGAACACCCGGATCTCCTCGGCGCCGGCCAGCAGGGCGGCGACCGCGCCGATCAGCGGCTTGCGCAGGATCGCGCCGATGGCGTCGCTCTCGTAGTGCACGTAGTCGTTGTGCCGCTGGATCGGGCCCTGCGAGGGCTCCCAGGCGGCCAGGCGCGGCGGGCGGGCGGGTAGTTCGCGGTCGCGGTGGCCGCCGTAGTAGAGCTCGGTGGCGGCCTGGAGGGTGTCCAGTTCCTCGTCGCTGAACAGCTTCCGGGACAGGTACCAGCCGTGCTCGCGGTAGTGGGCCACCTCCTCGGGCGTGGGCAGCAGGGCGTGTTCGGCCTCACTGAGGCGGAACTCGACGGCGGTGGTCATGGGGTGTGCCCCTTCTTGAGGTGTGGGCGGCGGTCAGACGGCGGCGTCGGAGCTCTGCCGCTCGACGGCCTCGTACAGGGCCTTGATGTTCGCGGTGCCGAAGGTGCCGGCGCCCTGGCGCTCGATCAGCTCCAGGAAGTACGTCCGTCGCGGGTGGGTGGAGCGGACGAAGATCTGGAACAGCTGGCCGCCGTGGTCCTGGTCGACGAGCACGTGCAGGTCGCGCAGGGTCTCCACCGGGATGGCCGTCTCGCCGAACCGCTCGGCCAGGGCGTCGAAGTAGGCGCCCGGGGTGCTCAGGAACTCCACGCCGTTGGCCCGGGCGGTCCGGACGGCGGTGGCGATGTCGCCGGTGCGGAAGGCCAGGTGCTGCACTCCGGCGCCGTCGTGGGAGGCCAGGAACTCGTCGATCTGGCCGGGCCGCCGGGTGGTGTCCGGCTCGATCAGGGTGAAGGTGACCTCGCCGGAGGCGCTCTGCACCACGCTGGAGTCCATGGCCTGCTGGCCGACCTCGATGTACTCGCCGAAGATCCGGTGGAAGCCGAGCGCGGCCTCGCAGAACCGTACGGCGTCGGCGAGTTCGCCGGCCGGGACGCAGATCGCAACGTGGTCCAGGGCGTCCAGCAGGCCCGGCTCGTCGGCGGGTTCGGCCGAGGGCAGCGGCACGAACCGCAGGGCGGTGTCGCCGAAGCCGGCGATCAGCCCGCCGGCCCGGTCCAGCACGCGGGCGCCGTGCCGCTCGGCGCGCTCCAGCGCGGCCTGCGGGTCGGTGCAGGCGAGGGCGAGGGCGGCGACGCCGTCCCCGTGCCGGGCGACGAAGCCGGCCACCGGGTGGTCGGGGTCGGCGGCGGAGGCCAGGTGCATCCGGATCGAGCCCTGGCGCAGCCGGATGGTACGGGCGCCGTCCGGTGCGGTCTCCGGGGCGTCGGCGGTGAAGTCGAAGTCGGCGCAGAGCCCGGCCGCGGTCTTGTCGGCGTCCGCGCAGTGGAACTCGACGTGGGTGATGGACTGGATGGACAACGGGATCTCCCCCGGAGGGATGGAAGGGCGTGGATCGGCGCGCTACTTGGCGGCCCGGGTGGACGCCGGGCCGAGGATCAGGCTGAGGTTGTGGCCGCCGAAGGCGAAGGCGTTGCTCAGCGCGGCGCGCACCGGTGCGGATCGGGCCCCGCCCCGGACGTGGTCCAGGTCGCAGGCCGGGTCGGGGTCGGTCAGGTTGAGTGTCGGCGGCAGCGTCCCCCTCGCCACCGCCAGGGCGGTCACCACCGCCTCCAACGCGCCTGCGGCGCCGAGGAGATGGCCGGTGGCGCCCTTGGTGGAGCTGACCGCGGGCGGGTGCGCGCCGAAGACGGCGTGCAGGGCGGCGGTCTCGGCCACGTCGCCGAGCTTGGTGCCGGTGCCGTGGGCGTTCACGTAGTCGATGTCGCCCGGTGCCAGGCCCGCGTTGGCGAGCGCGGAGCGCATCGCGTCGGCGGCGCCGGAGCCGTCGGGGCGGGGCATGGTCGGGTGGTGGGCGTCGGTGGAGGCGCCCCAGCCGATGACGTCCGCGTACCCGGCGGCGCCGCGGGCGTCGGCGTGGTCGGCGCGTTCCAGGACGAGGACGGCGCTGCCCTCGCCGAGCACGAAGCCGTTGCGGCGGGTGTCGAAGGGCCGGCTGGCCTGCTCCGGATCGTCCCAACCCTGGGCGAGCGCACGGGCGTTGGTGAAGGCGGCGGCGATGGTCGGGTGCAGCGAGGACTCGGTGCCGCCGCACACCACCACGTCCGCGTCGCCGGAGCGGATCAGCCGCAGCCCCTCGGCGACGGCCTGGGCGCCGGCCGCGCAGGCCGTCACCACGGCCGAACTGTAGCCGCGGATCCCGTGTTTGATGGCGATCCGGGCGGTGGCCATGTTGGAGAGCATGCCCGGCAGCAGGTACGGGCTGACGCCGGGGCGGCCGCGTTCCAGCCGGCGGTGCGACTGCTGCTCGAAGGTCTCCAGTCCGCCGCCGCCGGTGGCCAGCACCACGGCGGTGCGGTGCGGGTCGGCGTCCCGGCCGACGACCAGGCCGGCGTCGGCGAGCGCGTCGTCGGCGGCGGCCAGGGCGAGCAGCACGAAGCGGTCCACGCAGCGGGTCTCGGTGGGCGGCAGCACCTCGCGGCCGTCCACGGCGGGGGCGATCCCGGCGGCGGGCAGCCAGCCGTGCGCGGCGTGGCCCTCGGGGACGGCGGTCAGCCCGGAGCGCCCGGCGTTGAGCGCGTCGAACACCTCGGCGGGCTTGCGGCCGAGCGGCGAGACCAGGCCGAGGCCGGTGACGACGGCGCCCTCGCGGCGGGTCATCGGGCACCGGCCGCGGCGTCGAGGTAGCGCTGGCGCAGCAGCACCTTGCGGACCTTGCCGGTGGGGCCGAGCGGGATGTCGTCCCCGGAGACGACCAGCACCTGGCGCACGGTCGCGGCGGCGGCCTCGTCCAGGGCGGCGATGACGTCCTTGGTCCGGTCGGCGGCCGGGTCGGCGTCGGCGGCGAGGATCAGCAGCACGTCGGTGACCACGCGCTCGCCGTCCCGCACGGCGACCACCGTGCAGTCCGCCACGTCCGGGCGGGCGGCCAGCACCCGCTCCTCCGACATGGCGGTGAACAGCCGCTTGCCGTCGCCGAGTTCGACGGAGTCGACGGCCCGGTCGACGTGGTAGTAGTAGCCCTCCTCGTCCCGGTACATCAGGTCGCCGGTGAGGAAGCGGCCGCGGATCCGGGTGCGGAAGGTGGTGGCCGAGTCGTTCCAGTAGCCGAGCGCCAGGGTCGGTGAGGAGGTGGCGAGTTCGCCGACCTCGCCGGGGCCGAGCGGCTCGCCGTCCGGGCCGACCACCTCGCAGTCGACGAAGGCGTGCGGGCGCCCGACGCAGCGCCCGTAGCGCTCGGTGCCGGGGCCGTGGGTGATGAAGAAGTGCGAGTGGCCCATCTCGGTGGAGCCCAGGCCGTCGACGAACAGCGAGCCCGGCGTCCGGGTGCGGCCCGCACGGGTGACGGACTCCCGGCTGCCGGTGGCGATCAGGCGGCGGATGTGCACCTCGTGCGCGCAGTCGCCGGTGTTCCACCACAGGGCGACGGTGGCGAGGTCCCGGGCGGCGAGGTCGTGGTGGGCGAGTTCGGCCCAGGTGGCGGCGAAGCCGATCACCCCGGTGGGCCGCCACTGCTCGATCGCGTCCAGCACCCCGGCGCCGGACTGCCGTGACAGCACGGCGAGTTCGGTGTGCGAGCTGAGCGCCAGGTTGAGCGCGATCAGGGTGGCGGCGTGCGGCGCGGGCAGTGCGCTGAGCATCCGGTCCTGGCCCTGCGGGCGGGGCAGCCGCAGCCGGTGGCGGATCGCCGCGTACAGGCTCGCGTGCGAGTGGACGACGGCCTTGGGCATTCCGGTGGTGCCGGAGGAGTGGGTGATCGCCACCGGGTCGCCGGACCAGTGCCGGTACGGCTCGGGGGCGGCGTCCGGGTCGCCCGCGCCGAGGGTGGAGATCTCGGGCAGCAGCGGCGCGCCGGGGTCGTGGCCGGCCAGCGCGGCCAGGTGGGCCGGGTCGGCGAGGACGCCGACGGCGCCGAGGCGGGCGATGTAGCGGGCGGCCCGCTCGCCGTCCACGTTGGGGTTGAGCAGCGCGGGGATGGCGCCGAGCCGGGTCAGGGCGAGGAAGGCGAGCACGTGGTCGGCGGCGTCGCTGGCGAAGACCACGACCGGGTCGCGCCGGGTGATGCCGAGGGCGTGCAGGGCGGCGGCGCGGGCCCGGACGGCGCGGTCGAGCTCGCGCAGGGTGAGCGGCTGCCAGGCGGGGTGGTCGTCCACCGGGGTGTCGAAGGTCAGCAGCGGTTCGTCGAGGCCGAGGCCGAGTGCGAGCCGGGCGGTCAGGACGTTGCCGGCGCCCACGTCGGGGTCGTCCGCGATCAGGCTGCGGACACTGCGGATGGTCACGGGGTGGATCCCTCCCTCGGGGCCGGAGACGGCCCGGGCGGCTGATCGGTTGGCGTGGGTCGGGCGGCCGCGCGGGCGGCGCAGGGTGTCGGCGAACGGTGTCGGCGGGTGTCGGTGGGCTGTCGGCGGGTGCGACGGGGCCTGGGTGGGTGACGGGGCCGGGTGCTGGTCTGCCGGGTGCGGCTGCTTCAGTCGTCGGGCCTCGTCCGTGGGTACGGCCGGCGGTGGCCGGACGGTTCAGCCGGTGACTCGGTCGGTGACTGAGCCGGTGACTCGGTCGGTGACTGAGACGGTGACCAGGACGTCAGCCGGTGACCAGGACGGCCACCGCGTGTCCGGCGGCCTCGCCCGGTCCGTCGTCGCCCGGTTCGGCGGCGATGACCAGCACTTGGTCGGCGTCGCCGTCCGCGAGGAGCAGCGCCGCGAGGTCGAGCGCGTCCGCGGGCACCTGCCCGGGGACGGCGTGGGCCGGGCTGATCGCCACGACGGGGCCGGTCAGGCCCCAGCGGGCGGCGATGTGCCCGAGGACGGCGTTGGGGTTGGACTGGAAGAACAGCAGGGGTGCGGGGCGCCGTCCGGGTTCGGCGCTCTGGTCGATGGCCCGCGCGGTGGCGCGGTCGCCGCCGGCGCTGGCCAGCAGCAGTGCGGTCCGCCCGGGGGCGGGCGGGGCGCCGTGGTGGGCGCGCAGGCAGCGGTCGGCGGTGTCGGCGACCAGCGGGTTGAAGCCGGAGGCGGCGAAGCCGGGCAGCGGTGGCGGTGGGCCGGCCAGGTCGGGGTCGGCCGAGCCGGGGTCGGGTCGGCGGGCCTCGGCGAGGACCCGCAGCCGGGCGGCGGCCGGGGCGGGTGCGGCGCCGACGTTCGTGGCGTCGGGGTCTGTGGCGTCGAAGGCCGTGGTGTCGGAGTCTGTGGCGTCGGTGGTCATGGTGTGGGTGCCGGGGTACGGGGTCGGCGCCGTCGGGCGGCGGGCGGGGTCCGGTGGCCGGTCATGCGGGGGCCACCAGCAGGGCGGTGTTGGCGCCGCCGAAGGCGGAGTTGAGGCTGAGCGCGTAGCGGGGGCGGGCGGCGCGGGGGCCGTCCAGGACGAGGTCCAGGCCGACGTCCGGGTCCGGGCCGAGCCAGCCGGCATTGACCGGGAGCAGCCCGGTGTCCAACGCGCCGATGGTGACGGCGAGTTCGAGCAGGGCGGAGGCTTCCAGGGCGTGCCCGTGGACGGATTTGCTGGAGCTGACCGGGAGTTCGGCGGTGTGCGCGCCGAAGACCCGGCGCAGCGCGCTCGCCTCGGCCTGGTCGGCGAGGGTGGAGCCGGTGCCGTTGGCGTTGACGTAGCCGACCTCGGCCGGGGCGACGCCGGCGCGGGTGAGCGCGGCCTCGACGGCCCGGGCGACTCCGGCGCCGTCCGGTTCGGGGCGGCACACGTGGTGGGCGTCCCCGGCCCGGCCCCAACCGGCCAGCCGGGCGAGGGCGGCGGCGCCGCGCCGTTCGGCGGCCGGGGCGGCCTCGACCAGCACGGCGGCGGCCGCGTCGCCGAGCAGGGTGCCCGTGCGGCCGGTGCTGAACGGGCGCAGCTCGCCGTCCCGGGCCAGCGCGCGGCCGGCGTCGAAGACGGCGAAGACGCCCGGCTCGACCAGGTGCCCGGCCGCGACCAGGACCCGCTCGTGCCGCCCGGTGGCGACCAGCGCCGCGGCGTCCGCGACGGCGGTCGCGGCTGCCACGCAGGCGCCGGTGTACACCCGGGTGACGCCCGCGGTGCCCCAGGCGGCGCGGACGCCGGCGGCCACCGCGTCGGCGGTGCCCCTGGTCCGTTCGTCGCTGTGCAGGGCGAGCAGGACGGGCGTGTCCGCGCCGTCGGCGGCGGTCAGTCCGGCCTGGCGGCAGGCCTGGCCGACGGCGTCGAGCACCGCGCGGGCCAGCGGGAAGGTGTGCGCGAGCGGCACGTCGTCGGGCAGCAGGGCGGCCCGGTTGGTGCGGCGGGCGCTCACGTCGAAGCGGGTGACCGGGCCGAATGCGGTCTTGCCGTGGGCGGCGGCCTCGGTCAGCGGGCCGAGTCCGCGCCCGGCGGCGCTGAGCACGCCGAGCCCGGTGACCACCGGCCGGCCGCGCGGCCGGTGCGCGGAGGGCGCGCCGGTGGTCATGGCCGGGCGCCCACACGTTCGGCCAGGACGGCCGCGCGCAGCAGTTCGGTGGCGTCGTCGACCGTCCGGACGGCGCCGAAGCGGTCGTCGTCGAGGTCCACCTGGATGCCGTAGCGCTGCTCGAACTCGGCTATGAGCCAGGTGAGTTCGAGCGATCCGAGGTCGTCGGGCACGGTGTCGGCGGCGCGCTGCCCGAACGCCGCCAGCATCGCGCGGACCTCGGCCCGGTCGGGGAGGGCGGAGCCGCTCACGCCGGGCTGCCGGCGGTGGCGGTGGCGGCGCTGGCGTCGATCCGCTTGACGACGTCGGCGGTGAACTCGTCGAGCGTCATCAGCGCGGTGGTCTCCATCTCGTCGAGGTCGAACTTGATCCCGAACTCGTCCTCGACCTGCACCGACAGCTCGGCCAGCGCGAGCGATTCGAGGTCCAGCCCGGCCGGGCCGAGGTCGGTGTCCCCGGTGACCTCGGAGACGTCGTACTGCATCTCGGTGAGCGAGGCGAGGACGAACTCGCGGACGCGGTCCTGCATGGTGTGGCTCCTTGTCGGGGTGCGTGCGGTGGATCAGAGCGCGGCGGCCGTGGCGGTGCTGCGCAGGGCGGCCGGGTCGCGCAGGAGTTTTCCGGTGGCGGTACGGGGGAGTCGGGGCAGCAGGGCGAGCCGTCGCGGCCGCTTGTAGGCGGCGAGCCGGCGGGCCAGCCCGTCCTGGACGAGGGCGAGGTCGGCGTCGGGTTCGGTGGCGAGGTAGGCCTCGATCGCGCCGTCCTCGAAGACCACGACGGCCTCGCGGACCTCGGGCAGCGCGGTGAGGGTCTGCTCGATCTCGGTGAGGTCGACCTTGAGGCCGCCGATCGAGACCTGTGAGTCCAGGCGGCCGAGGACGGTGACCAGGCCGGTGGCCGGGTCGAGTTCGGCCGCGTCGCGGGTGTGCAGCCAGCCGTCCGACCAGCGGGTCGGGTCGTCCAGCCCCGGGTAGGGCGAGGCCTCCGTGCCGATCCGCAGCTCGCCCGTGACCAGCCGCAGCCGCATCCCGTGGACGGGCTGCTTGGCCGGGTGGAGCGTGCCGGACAGGTCGGTGGCGATGACCCCGGTCTCGGTCATCCCGTACATGGTGCCGAGCGGGACGCCGTAGCGGTCGGTGAACAGCGCGGGCAGGCCCGGGCGGACCAGTTCGCCGGCCACGATCATCCGCCGCAGCCCCGGCAGCGCCGGGGGGTTGACGGTGCCGGCCAGCAGTTCGGCGTGGAAGGGTACCCCGATGACGGTGGTCGGCCGGTCGCCGGCGGCGACCGCGGCGAGGATGCCCGCCGCCGTCATCCGCTCGGGCACGGTGAGCGCGACCCGCGCGTGCAGACTGTTGAGCAGTCCGCCGACCAGGCCGAGCACGTGCACCACGGAGGACAGCAGGACGACCCGCTCGCCCTCGCCGGGGAACTCCACCAGCCTGTGGTAGCAGTCGAGTTCGCGGAGCAGGTCGGAGGCCGTGCGGGCGATGACCTTGGCCGGGCCGGTGGATCCGGAGCTGAGCTGGATCAGTGCGTGCCCGGTGCGGGCCGGGAGCCCGTCCGGCAGCCGGACGGCCACCGGCTCGACCTCGGAGAAGCCGCGCAGGGCCGCCGCGGGCCGGTGGGCGGAGCCTACCAGGACCTGCGGAGCCAGCCGCGCCACCGCCGCGTCGACCTCGTGGTCCGTCAAGCGGTGGTCGAGCAGCGCCACTTGGGCGCCGAGCCGCCAGCACGCCAGCAGCACCGTGACGAACGCCACCGAGGGCGGCAGCCGTAGCGCGGCGGTGCCGCCGGGGCCGAGTCCGGCCGCGGCGAGGTGCGCGGCCTGTTCGTCGACCAGGGCGCGCAGGGCGTCCCGGTCGAGTGGTCCGCCGAGATGCAGGCACTCCTCGCCTCCGGGGCCGGCCAGCAACAGCCGGTCGACCCAGGCGTCCGGGGCGTCGGCGTGCGGCGGTGAGGAAGGCGGAAGTGAAGAGGGGGAAATGCCGGTCAACACCGCTCCACACAAGTGAGGGGATTTGACATGAACGCCGTTCACAACCAAAACGGTCAATTCCGTTGCCAGACGATTGCACAGACGTTTGGTCAAATCAAGGTCTATACCAATGTGGTTGTTGCTCCTACGCTGCCGAACCGGGGCTGGTCCACGCGTGGCCGCCCGGAATCGAGGACGCCCGTGGGAGAACTCACGCTGGCCGGGATGGAGCACGCCGCGCGCGCGCAACTTTCCCCGGAAATATGGGACTTCATCGAGGGTGGCAGCGGCACGGAACGCACCGTGGCGGCGAACCGGGAAATGTTCGCGCGCTATGCACTGCGCCCGCGCACGATGGTCGACGTCTCCGACTGCTCGCCCGGGCGCACACTGCTCGGCGCGCCGCTCGGCCTGCCGGTCGGCATCGCCCCGATGGCCTACCACCGGCTGGTCGACCCGGAGGGCGAGACCGCCACCGCGCGCGCCGCCGGCCGCGCCGGGGCCCTGCTGGTCGCCGGCATGTTCGCCAGCCGCACCCTGGAGGAGATCGCGGCCGCCGCCACCGGCCCGCTCTGGCTCCAGCTGTACTGGCTGCGCGAACGCGCCGCGCTCGCCGCCCTGGTCGAACGCGCCGAGGCGGCCGGCTACTCCGCGCTCGTCCTGACCGTGGACGCCCCCAGGATCGGCCGCCGCCTGCGCGACCTGCGCAACGGCTTCGCGATCCCGCCCGCCGTCCGCGCCGTCAACCTGGACCAGGACCTGATGTCCGCCAGCCACCGCGCGACGCACGGCGGTTCGGGCATCGCCGAGCACGCCCGCGAACAGTTCGACCCCACCCTGACCTGGGCCGACCTCGCCTGGTTGCGCGCCCGCACCCGGCTGCCGCTGGTCCTCAAGGGCATCCTGACCGCCGAGGACGCCCGGCTCGCCGCCGAGCACGGCGCCGACGCCGTCGTGGTCTCCAACCACGGCGGGCGGCAACTCGACGGCGCACTGCCCTCCCTGGCCGCACTGCCCGAGGTCGTCGACGCGGTACCCGCCGACCTGCCGGTGCTGCTCGACGGCGGGGTGCGCACCGGCGCCGACATCGCCGTCGCGCTCGCCCTCGGCGCCCGCGCCGTCCTGGTCGGCCGTCCGGTGTTCTGGGGCCTCGCCACCGAGGGGGAGGCCGGCGTGCACCGCGTCCTCGACCTGCTGCGCGAGGAACTGGAGCACACCATGGCCCTGTTGGGCCGCCCCCGGCTCGCCGACCTGGACCGCACGGCCCTCGCCCCCTGGCCCTGCCCGGCCCGCTGAACCGCGCACGGCCCGCACCACGTTGTCCTTACTGGATGGAGAACAGCAGATGACCGAACCGACCCCCGAGACCGAACGCAACGACCCCTTCCCCGGCTGGGACTGGGACGACCCCGACGGCCTCGCCACCCGCCTGGACGCCTTCAGCGAGCAGGTCGCCACCTGCGACACGCTCGAAGCGCACCCCGGCGGGCTGCCCCGCGACCACGCCGGATTCCGCGAACTCGGCCTCACTGGAATCGAGTTCGCCGCCTTCCGGACCGCCCACCCGGAAGGACTCGGCACCGACCTCACCGCCCTGCGCAGCCCCGGCGCCGCCACCGAACCCGGCACCCTCTACCGGATCGACGGCGACCGCTGGTTCACCCAGCTCGACATCGGCCGGCCGCTGCCCTTCGCCGACGCCAGCGTCGACTGGGTCTACGCCGAGCACCTGATCGAGCACGTCACCATGCCGGTCGCGGTCGGCTGGCTGCGCGAGGCCCGCCGCGTCCTGCGCCCCGGCGGCGTGCTGCGCCTCACCACCCCGGACCTCGCCCGCTACCTGGCCGGCTACGCCAACGGGGACGGCTTCCTCGCCAAGCACCGCCGCCGCCTCACCACCCTCGGCTTCGGCCCGCCGATGCCCGCCCGCCCGGCCTTCCTGGTCAACCAGATCTTCCGTTACTACGGGCACCAGTGGATCTACGACCTGGACGAGCTGCGCCACGTCCTCGCCCTCGCCGGCTTCGAACCGGAGCGGATCCGCCACTGCGCCTACCGCCAGGGTGCCCGCCCCGACGTCGCCGACCTCGACACCGCGTTCCGCACCGACGAGACCGTCTACGTCGAAGCCGACCGCTAGGCCCGTAGACCCCTAGGCTCGTCAGGCCCTCGGGTCCTGAGGCCCTCAGCTCCTCAGGCCCTGAGTCCGCCCGCCGACGCCCCCGCACCGGATCTGTGCCGAATCTGTACCGAACGGGACCACCCCATGCCCCTGCACCCCCAGGCCGAGGCGCTGCGCGCCCGGCGCGCGAGCAGCGGTGCGCCGCCGCTCTACACCCTCACCCTGGCCGAGGCCCGCGCCGCCGACCTCGCCGACATCCGCGCCGCGGCCGGGAGCCCCGAGCCGGTCGCCGCCGTCGAGGAGCGCCGCATCCCCGGACCGGGCGGCGAACTCGCCCTACGGCTCTACCGTCCCGAGTCGCCCGGCCGTCAACTGCCGGCCCTGCTCTATCTGTTCGGCGGCGGGTGGGCCCTCGGCTCGCCCGACACCAGCGACGCGATCTGCCGCCGGCTGACCAACGCGGCCGGCTGCGTCACCGCCTCCGTCGGCTACCGGCTCGCCCCCGAACACCCCTTCCCCGCGGCCGTCCAGGACTGCCGCGCCGCGCTGTACTGGCTCGCCGCACACGCCGGCGAACTCGGCGTCGACCCGGGCCGGCTCGCCGTCGGCGGCGACAGCGCCGGCGGCAACCTCACCGCCGCCCTCACCCTGATCGCCCGCGACGAGAACGGCCCGGCCCTGCGCCACCAGCTGCTCGTCTACCCCAACACCGACCACGCCGCCGACACCCCCTCGCTGCGCGAGCACGACGACCCGATGCTCTTCAACCGCCGCTCGGTGGACTGGTACTGGGGCCACTACCTGGCCGACCCCGCCGACGGCGCCCACCCGCACGCCTCCCCGCTGCGCGCCCCCGGTCTGGCCGGACTGCCGCCCGCGACCGTCATCACCGCCGAGTACGACCCGCTGCGCGACGAGGGCGAGCAGTACGCCGAGGCGCTGCGCGCGGCCGGCGTCCCGGTGGAGAGCCGCCGCTACGACGGCATGCCGCACGGCTTCTTCGCCATGACCGGCACCCTGGACGCGGCCGCCGACGCCCAGCGCTACGCCGCCGAGCGGCTGCGCGAGGCCCTGCGGTGAGCGCGCCCGAGCCCCTGCCCCTGGCCGACCTGCACGCCAGCCTGGCCGACCCGCTGCTGGACGCGATGACCTTCCTCAACGAGGTCACCACCCGCTACCCCGACGCCGTCTCCTTCGCCCCCGGCCGCCCCTACGAGGGCTTCTTCGAACCCGAGGACGTCCCCGCCTACCTGGACACCTACCTCGCCCACCTGGCGGCCCGCGGCCTCGACCGGGAAGCCGTGCGCACCGCGCTGTTCCAGTACGGCCCCACCAAGGGGATCATCGCCGACCTGGTCGCCCGCACCCTCGCCAACGACGAGGGCCTGGCGGTGGCCCCCGAGGCCCTGGTGCTGACGGTCGGCGCCCAGGAGGGCATGCTGCTCACCCTGCGCGCCCTGTGCGCCGGCCCGGACGACGTCCTGCTGGTCAGCTCGCCCTGCTACGTCGGCGTCACCGGCGCCGCCCGGCTGCTCGACCTGACCACCCTGCCCGTCCCCGAGGGCCCGGCCGGCGGCCCCGACCCGGAGGCCGTGCGCGCCGCCGCCCGGGCCGTGCGGGCCGAGGGCCGCCGCCCGCGCGCCCTCTACGTCGTCCCGGACTTCGCCAACCCCTCGGGCACCAGCATGCCCGTCGCGGCCCGCACCCGGCTGCTGGAGGCGGCCGCCGAGGAGGGCCTGCTCGTCATCGAGGACAACCCGTACGGCTTCTTCGCCCGTGACCCGGGGGAGCGGCCGACGCTCAAGGCGCTCGACCGCCGCCGCCAGGTGGTCTACCTGGGCTCCTTCGCCAAGACCTGCTTCCCCGGCGCCCGCCTCGGCTACGTCGTGGCCGACCAGGAGGTGGCCGGCCCCGGCGGGCGGCGCACCCTGCTGGCGGACGAACTGGCCAAGCTGAAGAGCATGACGACGGTCAACACACCCGCGCTCAGCCAGGCCGTCATCGGCGGCATGCTGCTGCGCCACGACTGCCGGCTGCGTGCCGCCAACGCCGCCGCCACGGCCCACTACGCGGCCGGCATGGACACCCTGCTGCGGGAGCTGGACCGGCACTTCCCGGCCTCCGAGCGGCGCCGGCTGGGCGTGTCCTGGAACCGGCCCGAGGGCGGCTTCTTCGCGGTGCTGACCGTCCCGTTCGCCGCCGACGACGCGGCGATGGAGCGCTGCGCCCGCGGGTACGGGGTGCTGTGGACGCCGATGGCGCCGTTCTACCCGGCGGGCGGCGGGGAACACCGGCTGCGGCTCTCGATCAGTTCCCTGACGCAGGCTCAGATCATCGATGGTGTGGCCAAGTTGGCGGCGTTCATCGCCTCCTGAGCGACCGCCTCCTGGGCGATCGCTTCCTGAGCGGCGCTGGCGGCAACAGCAGGAGGGGCCCGGCTCGTGAGCCGGGCCCCTCCTCTCATGTCGTGTCTCAGCGCACCCGGGTGGAGAACAACCGGGCCGACCAGTACACCGACAGCACGGTCATCACCACGACGACCAGCAGGCCCTGCCACACCGCACTGTCCCCGAGGTGGCCGGAGAACAGTGCGCGCATGCCCTCCACCGCCCAGTAGAAGGGGTTCCACTTGGCGGCCTGCTGCTGCCAGTGCGGTGCCAGGGTGAGCGGCAGCAGCACCCCCGAGAGCAGTGCGATCGGCTGTGCGAGGGTGTTCACCACCGGTGCCATCGCCGCGTCCGTCGGCACCATCAGCGCGATGCCGTAGGAGATCGCCGAGGTCATCAGCGCCAGCAGCCCGAGCAGCAGGTAGGCGAGCAGCAGGTTCAGCGGGCTCACCCGCAGCCCGAACGGCAGCGCGATCAGGGTGATCAGGACGGCCTGCACCAGCAGCGCCACCATCTCCCGCAGCGCCCGCCCGAGCAGCAGCGCCAGCCGGCTCACCGGCGTCACCCGGGCGCGCTCGATGATGCCGGCCTTCAGCTCGCCGAGCAGGCTGAAGCCGGTGAACAGCCCGCCGAAGATGCACAGCACCGCCAGCAGGCCCGGCACGTACATCTGGTAGGTGTCGGCGTAGCTGCTGGTACCGCCGGGGACGAGCACCTTCTTCAGCAGCGGGGCGAACAGCAGCAGGTAGAGCACGGGCTGGATGATCCCGACGGCGATCCAGATCGGGGTGCGGATCATCAGCAGCACCTGGCGCTGGAAGACCAGCCAGGTGTCGCGGGCGAGCTTCATGGTCTCCCCAGGAATGGGCGGATCAGGACTGCTGGAGCGAACGGCCGGTGCGGGCCAGGAACACGTCGTCCAGGCTGGGGCGTTGGAGCTGGACGGTGCCGGGGGTCACGCCCGCTCCGTCGAGTGCGCGCAGCAGCTGCGGGATGGCCGCCGCGCCGTCCTCCAGGTAGAGCCGCAGTCCGTCCTCCCCGCTGAACTCCAGCCGGTGCAGGTAGGGCTGCGGGCGCAGCACCTCGGCGGCCCGCTCGGCGACGCCCTCTCCGGGCTCCAGTCCGAGCAGCACGACGTCGCCGGAGATCTCGCGCTTGAGCACCTCGGGCGTGCCCTCGGCCACCACTTGGCCGTGGTCGACGATCGCGACCCGGTCGCACAGGGCGTCGGCCTCGTCGAGGTAGTGCGTGGTGACGACGACGGTCATGCCCTCGGTGCGCAGCCGGCGGATCTCCTCCCACACGTACGCCCGGCTGGCCGGGTCCAGCCCGACCGTGGGCTCGTCCAGGAACAGCACCCGGGGCTCGTGGATGACGCCGAGCGCGATGTCCACCCGGCGGCGCTGGCCGCCGGAGTAGGTGGCGCACGGGCGGTCGCCGAATTCGGCCAGGTCGAAGGCCTTGAGCGCGCCCTCGGCGGCCTGGACGGCCTGCGCCTTGGCGGCGCCGTACATCCGGGCCTGGAGCACCAGCTCCTCGCGGGCGCTGACGGTGTCGGTGGTGCCGCCGCCCTGGGCGACGTAGCCGATCCGGCGGCGTACACCGGCCGGGTCGGTGAAGAGGTCGGCCCCGGCGATGCTGGCCTGACCGCCGTCCGGGCGGATCAGGGTGGCCAGCATGCGCAGGGTGGTGGTCTTCCCGGCGCCGTTGGGCCCGAGGAAACCGTAGATTTCGCCCGCGTCGACGGACAGGTCGATGCCGCGCACAGCGTCGACGGTGGGGTTCTCGCCGCTCTTGCGGGAGGTCTTCTTGCGATAGGACTTGCGCAGTCCCGTGGTCTCGATCAACCGGAACTCCCGTGCTGGGATGGGCTGCCACGGCACCTGGGAAGGCGGTGCTCGGCACCTGCGAAGGCGGTGCTGGGCGCCACCCTAGGGCGAACCCCGGCCCGGAGACAATGGCCTAGACCAATGGACGTTGATCTTCCGGTCTGCTACAGGGCCCCCGGTAGCGGCTGCCGGAAGTCCCGCCCGGCGCGGGCAGCCAGGCCCTCCAGCCGGTCCGCGGCCGTGGCCGCCCCGCCGCCCGCGCGCAGCGCCTCGCCGATCCGGACCGCGCTGCGCCGGTAGTCCGCCGTGTCCAGGACGGCCCGCAGGGCCTGCGCCAGCCGCTCCGGCGTCACCCGGGCGAACGGCACCCGCAGCCCCGCCCCGGCCGCCGCCACCTGCGCCGCGACGAACGGCTGGTCGTGCCGGATCGGTGCGGTGACCAACGGCAGGCCGTGCGTCAGTGCCTCGCCGACGGTGTTCATCCCGCCGTGGCACAGCACCGCGTCCAGCGCGCCGCGCGCCATCAGCTCCAGCACCGGCGCCCGGTCCACCGCGACGGCCTGCGGTGGCAGTTCGGGCAGCAGCTCGCGCGGGGCGGCGAACACCGGCTGCACGTCGTCGCCGCACAGCTCCAGCGCCCGGGCGGCCCGCGCGTGGAAGTCCGCGCCCAGCTCGCCGGCCAGCGTGCCCATGGTGACCAGCACCCGCCGCTGCCCGGGCAGCAGCCGCTCCCACGGGAAGTCCGGGTCGGCCGGGCGGGCGGACTGGACCGGCCCGACCAGCGCGTGGTGCGGGGGCGGCGCGTCGTCACCGGTCAGCGCGGGGCCGGTGGTCGCCAGCACCAGGGCGGGGGAGAAGCGCGGGTCCACGTACTCCTGCGCGGGCAGCCGGGCGCGCTCCCACAACCCGCGCAGCAGGCCGGTCATCCAGGCCTCCACCTGCGGCAATGCCCGGTACGGCCGGCCCAGTTCCATCGCCCCGGGCGCGAAGCTCGCCCACGGCAGGCCGTGCCGGTGGGCGGCCAGCGCGCCCGCCGGGGTGTGCTGGTCGACGAGCAGGACGTCCGGCCGGAACTCCCGCACGATCGCGTCCAGCGGCTTCGCGGTGAACCGCGCGTACGGGACGATGAAGCCCTCCCACAGCGAACGCAGCGCGGCGAGCCCGTGCCCGCCCTGCGCCCGGAAGGCCCGGGTGCCGGTGCCGAGCACCTGGGCCTGGGGGCCGAGCAGCGGGCGCAGCACCGACTCGGTGCCGGTCCAGGCGACGTCGTGTCCGCGCGCGGTCAACTCGGCGGCGATGCCCGCCGCGGGATTGACGTGCCCGGTCAACGGGGGCATCACCAGCAGGAACCGGGTCATCGTGCACCCTCCTCGGGGATCAGTTTCTGCAGGTCGGCGACGGTCAGCGCTTCCAGGGCGGCCAGGTCCAGCCCGGCGCGCAGCCGGGCCAGGTCGGCGGCCGGGCCGAAGCGTTCGCGCAGGCGCCCGGCGAGCGCGGCCAGCTCGCCCTCGTCGAGCAGCAGGTCGCCGTCCAGCCGGGCGTCCGGGGTCAGCCGGTCGGCCCAGCCGGGGGGCGCCCCGGCGGCCTCGACCAGCAGCGCGACCAGCTCGGGGTGCAACGGCGCGGCGGGGTGGTGCGGTTCACGGTCGGACGACGTGTGAGAAATGGCATCGGACATCGAAGGGGGTCTCCCACCTGCTCGACGGCACGGGGGTGAACGCGCCCGCCCCGGAGGCGGATTCGGCGGCCTCGGAGACGAACGCGACGGTGAAGGGGCCCGAGATCACTTGTGCGACCCGGCGGGCGTCGGAATACTAGCCCGCGTGACAGCACTGGAGGCAGTGGCCGTTCACCTCCCCCCGCACGCCGTGCCCATCGAGGCGGTTGGTGAGCGGATCGGCCTGACCCCACGTCAACTTCGACTCTTCCGCCGCTTCCACGGACTGGACCAGCTCCGTCTGGACCCGTCCGGGACGCTGCCCGACCTGCTTGACTCCGCCCTCGACAACCTGCCTGAGCTGCGCGGACGCGAACGGGACGTCCGCTTCGTGATCCACGCGCGCAGCATGCCGGTGGCGGTGCCCTACCCGCTCAACCCGCTGCACGACCTGCTCGCCCCGCGCGGCCTCGCGCACGCCAACGCCTTCACGGTGACCCACCACGCGTGCGCGGTGGGCCTGCTGGCCATCGACCTGGCCGGCCGGCTGCTCGCCGCCGAGCCCGACCCGCGGGCGCTGGCGCTCATCCTGGCGGGCGAGAAGACCTTCACCAAGGACGCCCAGGTGGTGCCCGAGACGGGTATCTTCGCCGAGGGCGCGGCCGCCTGTCTGGTGAGCGCCGACGGCGAGCGCCACCGGGTGCTCTCCTTCGCGGTGCGCCAGCGCCCGGAGTTCGACGGCCGGCTGGCCGAGGACGCGGACCTCCTGGGCCGCTACCAGCGCGAGTACCCGAACGTGATGGTGGAGGCGATCGAGGCCGCCCTGGACGAGGCAGGTCTGGACCTCTCCGACCTGGCCGCGGTGCTTCCGCACAACGTCAACCAGGCGTCGTGGCGGATGATAGCGCGCCGGATCGGCTATCCGCTCGACAAGGTGGTGCTGGACAACGTGCTGTCGGTGGGGCACAGTTTCGCTGCGGACAGCCTCATCAATCTTCACACCGCCACCACGCGGGGGCTGCTGCGCCGCGGCGACCACTACCTGATCGCCGCCGCCGGTGTCGGAGCCACGTTCTCCGCGATGGCGGTCCGCTGCTGACGAAGCGTCGGCTTCGTCCATCCTTCCCATGCCAGACCACTCTCCCACGTACGACGGGACGGGACACCCATGTCAGAACCTGTGGTCCAGACCACTGACCCCGAGCTGCGCGAGCGGATCCGCACCGGCATCGGCGAACTGCTGCCCCGCGTCCTCAAGCGCGAACTGCCCGAGATCCCCGAGAACGCCTGCCTCTTCGACGATCTCGGCCTCACCTCGGCCGGCACCATCGAGCTCATCCTGGAGCTGGAGGAGTCGCTCGACATCCAGGTGGACGTCGAGCAGATCACCGAGGACGACCTGCGCTCGGTCACCAAGCTGGCCGACTACGTCGCCGGACACGTCATCCCCGAGGACTGACCAGGTGGCCGACCACGGCCTGCGGATCACCCGGGCGCTCGCGCGGCGCTTCGACGGGCGCTCGGAGGCCTCGCTCCACCCGGACCTGCGGGTGTTCGTCTCCGACCTCGTCCGCCCCTACGGCCTGCCGCTGCGCGAGGACCTGCTGCGCGAGGGCGTCGGCCACTCCTACGAGGAGCTGGCCGCCGACCTGCTGCGCGAGGCGCTCGCCGAGGACGAGCCCGTCGACCTGCTGATCCTGGCCTTCGACACCCCGGACGTCCGACCGGGCGCGCCGTCCTCGCTGGCGCTCAGTCGGTCCTGTCCGGGCACGCCGCTCGCCTTCGCGGTCTGCGACCAGGGCGTCGCCGCGGCCTTCACCGCGCTGCGCCTCGCGGTCGACTACCACCGCACCGGATCCTGCCGTCGGGCGGTCGTGGTGCTCGCCGAGCAGACCGCGCTGCACCACGAGCCGGCCGCGCCGGTGTCGCTTCCGGAGCGGCACGGCGTGGTGGTGCTGGTCTGCGAGGAGGCCCCCGGGCCTGATATGACGATCCATCAGATACCTGGTGCCGGGCTGTCGGACACGGTGGTGCGGGATCGGGCTACCGGGCTGGGGCCCGACCCGGCGCTCGTGCTCGGCCCCGGGCTGACCGGTGCCGACAGTGCGGCCGCCCAGCCGTTCACCGGGGCCTGGGCGGAGCTCGCCGAGCAGCTGCCCGCCTGGCGGGCGCAGGGGCGCCCCGTCCTGGTCGCCGACCTGGACCGCCGGCTCGGCGTGCTGAGCACGTTGACCCTTCCGTAGCCATGGTTCAGTTCATGCCAACTCGCTTGTCTCACACAGGAATTGACGAATCATCGGTTTGGTGGACGATTGGTCTGGACCAGCATGTGAGGTCGCTGGTAGCGTCCCGATCGCACCCCCGCTGAACCCTTCCCGGCGAGCCGAAAGGCGCGTACGACGTGACCCCGTACGGCGAGACACAGAGCAGTAGGCGGATCGAGGTCCGGTACGCGGCCCCGGCCGACGGTTCGGCCGACGGTTCGGCTGTCGATTCGGGACCGCTCACGCTCGGCCAGGACAACATGATCCGGTGCATCGGGCGCGACGCCCCCGAGCAGATCAACAAGGATTCGCTCTGGCCCGTCCCGGACGGCACCTCGGTGTCGGCCGGGCTGACCGCCCTGCGCCGGCTCGTCGAACGGCACGAGTCGCTGCGCACCTCCTTCCCCGCCGGCCCCGGCGCGGACGGCTTCCCGGAGCGCCAGGTGGTGCACCCGGAAGGCCGGTTCACCGTCACCGTGATCGAGGCGGGCGATCGCGACGGCACCCAACTGGACGCGTTCGCAGCGGAGTTGGGCCGGGCCGACGTCGCCGTTCCGTTCGACCTGGCCGCCGCCCCGCGGCTGCGCGTCACCCTCGTCGCCGACGGGGAGCGACTGCTGCGGCTGGTCGCGGTGGTCTGCCACGCGGGCGCCGACGGCGCCGCCACCGTGCTGCTGATCCAGGACTGGCTGGACCTCGCCGCCGGCAAGGACCTCCCGCCGGTCACCGCCCCGACCCCGCTGCGGATCGCGGACGCGGAACGGAGCGCGCAGGGCCGCCGCAAGTCGGCCGCCGCCCTGCGGTACTGGGCCCGCAGCCTCGCCACCGGCCCGCAGGTGGTGTTCGCCGACGCGCGGATCACCGGCCCCCCGCGCGACCACTCGGCCGTCCTGGTCCGCTCCCGCACCGCCGCCGAGGACCTCGCCGCCGTCTGCCGCCGCACCGGCGCGAGCCCGTCCGTCGTCCTGCTCGCCGCCTTCGCCGCGCTCGTCACGCACCGGTCCGGCCGTACCGAGCTGGCGCTCTCGGCGCTCTCCGCGAACCGCCAGCGCGCCGCCCTGGTCGACCACGTCGGCACCCTGGCGCAGGACGCCCTGATCCGGCTCGACACCGGGGCGGCCGACCTCGACCAGCTGATCGGCCGGGCCAAGGCGGCCTCGCTGAGCGCCTACTGGCACAGCACCCTGGACGCCGAACAGGTCTGGCGGCTCATCGAGGACTGCGCCCACCTGCGCGGCAGCCGCTTCCCCCGGCATGTCGTGGTCAACGACCTGAGCCTGACCATCCCCGCGGCCGTCGTCGACGCCCAACCCGCCGCGGCCGCCGACCCCGAACTGACCCGGGTGCCCGCCCCGCCGCTGCCGGTCCGGCTGATGTTCACCATCCTGCGGATCAGCGGCAGCCTCGACTTCGCCCTGATCAGCTGCCCGCAGGTGCTGGACCCGGACGAGACCGACCGGTTCGCGCGGGCGCTGCTCGCCGTCCTCGCCGCCGCCGCCCGCGGGCCCGTGCCGCTCGACGCCCTGCCCGGCGTCGGCGGCGTGCCGACCCCCGGCCGGAGCGGGGAGTGGCACCTGGTCGACGGTTCCTGGGTCGACCTGGCCGCCGTCCGCGCCCTGCTGGAGGCCGCCCTCGGCGCGCGGGCGGACATCGAACTGGCGCTGGACGAGGGAAGGCTGACCGCCAGGCTGACCAGCGCGGACCACGCACTCACCCCGGCCGTCGCCCACCACGCGGTGGTCGCCGCCCTGCCCGGCCGCGACACGGCGATGGCGCCGCACCACTACGTCGTCCGGCACACCGGCCCCGGGGCGGAGACCGTCACCGCCGGCGGCGGCCGCGACCCGGACATCGCCGCCCGGCAGGCGGTGCTCACCTGAACGGGGGGAGGGCGGGCAGACGCGGGCGGCTCACTCCAACGGGTCCTCGCCGTCCCACCGGACGTCCCACGAACACGCCGAGGTCGCCCCCGAGGTGAGCCCCCACGGGCTCGGCACCTCCTCCTCGTCCTCGTCGCCCTGCACCGGCAGCCGGTCGATGACCGCGACCAGCCGCGGCGGCAGTTGCGGCGCCAGCCCGTGGTGGACCCGGGACAGGATGTCGCGCCGCACGTCGTCCGGCAGCAGCGGCCTGGTCATCCGCAACGGCATCGGCCCGGAGGGGCGTCCGGCCGCCGCCAGCTGGTCCGACCAGGCCCGCCAGTAGTCGGCGTCGTCGTTCTCGCCGAGCTTCAGATGGTGCAGGTGCAGGCAGTACGCCGCCGTGCCGCAGCCCGATCCGGCGGCGAAGCGCCACCAGAACTCGGCGCCCTCCTCCCGCCCGGTCGCGTACAGCAGCGCGGCGAACACCTCCGCCCCCTCGGGCTGGATCCGGCGGGCGTTCACCAGGAGGTCGAGCCCCCGGGAGGCGTCCGGCGCGCCCAGCACCAGGGCCACCACCAGGCCCAGTTCGAAGGCGGCCTGCTCGAACTCCGACGGCAGGTGTGTCGGCGCGGCCGTGAGCCGGGCCTGGCGCAGTGCTGCGATGCGCTCGGCGTGCGCGCGTTCCGGCCGGGGCACGTGAACCACCGCACGCCCCCCACCGCTCGCGCCCGCCCCACCGCTCGTACCCGCCCCACCGCTCGTACCCGCCTCGCCGCTCGCGCCCGCCCCGTCGGGCGGGTCCGCTTCCGGCCCGGGCGTCACAGCTGACCCGCGCGGTCCGGCAGTTCACCCGCGCGGTCGGCCGGTTCGCCGGAGCTGTCCGGCAGTTCGCCCACCCCGAGCCGGCGCGCCAGTCGCTCCCGGGCGTGCCGGAGGTTGGAGTGCACCGTCGCCACCGGCCGCCCCAGGTAGGCCGCGATCACCTTGACGTGCAGGCCCAGCAGGTACCGCAGGATGATCACATCCCGCTGCCGGTCCGGGAGTTCGAGGATCGCCGCGTACAGCCGCACCTCGTCCGCCTCGCTGTGCAGCAGCCCGTTCGCGACCTGTTTGAAAGCGCCGATCACCGCGGCGAAGGTGACGGCCTCCACCGCCACCGGTTCCTCGGCGGACATCCAGTCCGAGACGTGCCGGTTCGCCAACCGCCAGGCGTACGCGGCCGGCTCCTCGAACCGCAGCACCTGCGGCCAGCAGCGGGCCAGGTCCGCCTTCACGGCCTCGACCACCAGCGCGGCGTCCGCCTGGCCGCCTATCCTGGTCAACGCGAGGGCGTGCCAGGCGGGTTCATGGGTCTCGCAGAACGACGCGTAGGTGAGGTCCAGCCGCAGGCCGAGGTCGCCACCGGCCTCCCGGTCCGACTCCGGGCCGTCGGCGCGCTCCAGCGTGGGCCCTCCCCGGTACCCGCGCACGGGGGCGCCCCTGTCGATCGTCATCGAGCCTGCTTTCCGTGGCCGCCGGCAGCTCGGCGGTCCACTCGAGGGTCGGGCTGTCTGCGCCCATCCTCAGTCCATCCGGCTCGTCACTCCAGGCCGCATCCCGAATACGGATTGTCATCCCATCGGATCAGCCGAACGGTTGGAATGCGGCGGACCGCGCCTGACCTCCGGATACGGTGGGCACCAATCGACAGGTGTCCGCGACGCCAAGGGGAACGCGATGAGCCTCTACGACGGAGTCGACCTGCGGCTCAACATGCCGCACTCGGCCCGGATGTACGACTACTACCTCGGCGGCTTCACCAACTTCGCCGCCGACCGCGAGGCCGCCGGGCACGCCCTCGCCCTCGGACCCTGGCTGCGCGTCGCCGCCCGCGCCAACCGGTCCTTCGTCCACCGCTCCACCCGTGCCCTCGCCCGGGCCGGCATCGACCAGTTCCTCGACATCGGCACCGGCATCCCCACCCCGCCCAACCTCCACGAGGTCGCCCAGAGCGTGGAACCGTGTGCCCGCGTCGTCTACGCCGACAACGACCCGATCGTGCTCTCACACGCCCAGGCCCTGCTCACCGGCACCCCCGAAGGCCGCACCGCCTACGTCGAGGCCGACGTCACCGACCCCGCCCGGCTCCTCGCCTCGCCCGGCCTGCGCGACACCATCGACCTCACCCGGCCCGTTGCGCTCTCCCTCAACGCCGTCCTGCACTTCGTCCCCGACACCCACGGCGCCCACGAGCTCGTCGAGCACCTCAAAGCGGCCCTCGCCCCCGGCAGCGCCCTGGTGATGACCCACGTCACCCCCGATTTCGCCCCGGCCGAGATCGCCGGCCTAGTCCGGATCTACGAATCCGCCGGCACCGCCGCCCAGGCCCGCACGCTCCCCGAGTTCACCCGCTTCTTCGACGGCTGGAGCCTCATCGCCCCCGGGATCGTCCCCACCCCCCACTGGCGTCCCACCCCCACCGACCCGCCGGCCACCGCCCCCGAAGCCGCCGCCTACGCGGCCGTGGCCCTCAAACCCTGACCCCGCCGGCCGCGCCGCCCCCACCCGCTCCACCCGTGCGGCCTCGCCGCCCCGGGGACAGACTGGTGGTGGATCGATGCTGCCCGTGAGGCTGGGAGAGGCATGCTGCTGGGACTCACCACCGCCTTGGTCGCGACCGTGTGCTTCGGGTTCGGGGCGGTGTTCCAGGCGCGTGGGGCGCGGTCGGCGCCGCAGGCGGACCGGGTGCGGGCGGGGCTGCTGGCCGCGCTGGCGCGCTCGTGGGAGTTCCTGCTCGGCACCGTGCTGGACATCGTCGGTTTCGCGCTGAGCATCGTGGCGCTGCGCAGCCTGCCCCTGTTCCTCGTGCAGGCCGTCACCAATGCGAGCCTGGCCGTGACGGCGCTCGCCGCCGTCCGGCTGCTCGGGGCACGGCTGCGCCGGGGGGACGCGGTCGGAATCGTCGCCGTGGTGGTCGGCCTGACGCTGCTGGCGCTGGGGTCGGGCCGGGAGGGCCGGGAGCACGCCCCGCCGCTGTTCCACTGGGCGCTGCTCGCGACGACGGCCGTGATGCTGCTGCTGACCCTCGTCCTGGTGCGCCGGGCCGGCACCGTGGCGGCGGCCGGGCTTGGGCTGCTGGCGGGGGTGGGTTTCGGGGTGACGAGCCTGGCGGTGCGGGTGCTGGACGCGTCGAGCCTGGTCACCGTCCTCACCGACCCGGCGGCGTACGCGCTCGTGGTGGGCGGCCTCGGCGGCTACCTGGCGTACGCGCTGGCCCTGCAGCGCGGCACGGTCACGGCCGCGACCGCCGCCGGGACGGTCGCCGAGACCTTCGGTCCGGCGCTGGTGGGTGTGGCGGCGCTGGGCGACGCGGCGCGTCCGGGGTTCGAGTGGTGCGCGCTGGCGGGCTTCGCGGTGGCGGTGGGCGGCACCTTCCTGCTGTCCAGGTTCGGGGAGTTGGAGGGGCAGTCCGCAGAGGTGGCCGGTGCGCGGCCGGGCGCGGCGGACCGGGACCCTGAACCCGGCCCGGGCCCGGAGGCGGAGTCCGAGCCGGCCGTCCCGCCCCGGTAGCCCGGGCGGCGCCGCCGTGCGAAGGTGACATGCCGGACAAATCGGACGGCTGAACGCCCACGGAGCGGCAGGTGCGCGATGGCGGACGAAGCCCAGCCGGGCCCCCGACGGCCGGGGCCCGCCGACCCTCCGGTCGTGCTCGTCACCGGAGCCTCCTCCGGCATCGGCCTGGCCACGGCCGTCCGCCTGGCCGACGCCGGCTGGCGGACCCTGCTGTCCGGTACGGACGGCGCCCGCCTGGACGAGGTCGCCGCCCGGACCGGTGGCCGCGTCCTGCCCGAGGACCTGAGCAAACCGGACGGCCCGAGCCGGCTCGCGGAGGCGGCCCTCGCGGAGGCCGGCCGGGTGGACGCGCTGGTCGCCAGTGCGGGCCTGGGGTGGCGCGGACCGTTCGCGGACACCCCCTCGGACGTCCTGGACCGGATGATCGAGGTCAATTTCGCCGCCCCGCTGCGGCTGGTCCGCCTGCTCCTGCCGGGCATGCTGGAGCGCCGCCGGGGCCGGATCGTGCTGCTCGGCTCGATGGCCGGCCAGGTCGGCGTGCGCGACGAGTCGGGGTACGCGGCGACCAAGGGCGGGCTGGCGATGTTCGCGGAGAGCCTCTGGTACGAGCTGCGCGGCACCGGGGTGGGGGTGCGCCTGGTGCTGCCGGGCCCGGTGGACACCCCGTTCTTCGACCGGCGCGGCACGCCCTACCAGCGGGAGCGGCCACGGCCCGTGCCGGCGGAGCGGGTCGCCGACACCGTGGTCGCGACCATCACCACCGGTCGCGACCGGCTCTTCGTGCCGCACTGGCTCGGCTTCCCGGCCCGGATCCACGGCGTGGCGCCGGGCGTGTTCCGGCGCATGGCCTCCCGCTTCGGGTGAGCCCGGTGAACATCGCCACCCGGGTGCTCGCGGCGGCGGCCGCGGCGGAGTTCGCGCACCTGGCCCCGGCGGCGGTGCGCCTCCCGGCACTGCGCCGCACGCTGGCCCGTCGAACCGCAGGCCTCGGTGCCGACCCGCACCACGTCGCCCTGACCTTCGACGACGGCCCCGACCCGCGCAGCACCCCGGAGATCCTGGATGCGCTGGACGCGCTGGGCGGTGTCCGGGCCACCTTCTTCCTGCTGGGCTCGATGCTGGAGCGCGCCCCCGCCCCCGCCCTCGGCCGGGAGCTGGTGCTGCGCGGCCACGAGGTGGCCGTCCACGGCTGGCACCACCGGCCGCAGTGGTACCCGGCCCCGGCCCGTGACCTGCGCGAACTGCGCCGCGCGACCGAGGCGGTGACCGCGCTGTGCGGGGTGCGCCCGCACTGGTACCGCCCGCCGTACGGGGTGCTGACGGCGGGCCCGGCCCTGGCCGCCCGGCGGCTGGGCCTGCGCCCGGTGCTGTGGACGGCCTGGGGCCGGGACTGGACGGCGGAGGCGACCGGGGCCTCCGTCTACGCGACCGCCCGCCCCGGCCTCACCGGCGGCGCGACCCTCCTCCTGCACGACTCCGACTGCACCTCCGCCCCCGACTCCTGGCGGGCCGCCCTCGCCGCCCTCCCGCTGATCGCCGCCCACTGCCGCGCCCACTCCCTCACCCTCGGCCCGCTCCGCGACCACGCCGTCCCGGGGGCCGCCCGCGGCTGACGGCATCGCGCCCGCCGCCGAGCGCCGGGCGGACGGCGAAGCCCCGCCTCGACCGAGGCGGGGCTTCGCCGTGTGGCGTTGCTCGGCGTCTTCTAGCGTTCGCAGGCGACGCCGTCGTTGTCGCGGTCCAGGCCGGACCGGTACCCGGGGTCGCCCCGGTGCAGGGGGGCCTTGCCGGCGGCCTTCACCGCGTCGCAGTTCTTGTAGTAGGCGCTGCCGCCGGCACCGCCCTGGGAACCGCCACCCGACGCCCCGTCCGAGTTCGTGTCCGAGCCCCCGCCTGACGTTCCGCCTGACGTTCCGCCCGACGACCCGCCAGTGGAACTGCCGCCGGCGTTGCCCTGGTGGTTCGGGCTGGACGGGTCGTTGCGTTCGTCCGCGTAGAGCGCCGCGTACCGGTCCGCCGGGCACGAAGCCCCCGGCTTCACCAGCTGGAGCGCGGGAGAGGCCGCCGGGTACAGCTTGCTCCCGGGCTGGAGCACGTTCGCGCACACCACCCAGGCGTCGTGGTCGGCGGGCAGCACGAGGTCCAGGTAGCGGCTGTGCTCCTGGATCCGGTCGGCTGCGACACCGGCCGCCACCAGTAGGGCACGCGCCTCCCCGGCGGTGTGCTGGGCGACGTCGGGCATGACACCCGACGCGGCGCTCGGAGTTGGAGTCGCGCTCGGAGCGGGAGTGGGAGTCGCGCTCGGGGTCGGAGTCGCGCTCGGGGTCGGCGTCGGGGACCCGGCGTCGGCCGGGGTGGCCGCCGTCGTAGCCGTAGCCGTGGCCGTAGCGGTCGGAGCCGGAGCGGCGGTCGTCTCCGAGGCGGCGACCGGCTGCGCCTTCTCCGGCTTCGGCCCCGTGATGACGCCCAACCAGAAGAGCGAGCCGATCAGGCAGCAGAAGGTCAGCGCCACCTTGGCGGCGACGTGCAGGCGGCGGGAGCGCCACAGCCAGATCGCGGCGAGCGGCGGTACGAACAGCAGGGCGGCGGCTCGGACGAGCCGGTTGGCCGTGGTGCGGGGCGGTACGGCCTGGGGCCCGGGCGGCCGGTGCGGGTCGGGGGTCACGAGGGGGTTCCTTCGAGCAGGAGTGTGTCCCCGGGGAGAGCGGCACCCCGGGGTGGGTGCTCCGGCCTGGGCTGGACGGCCGCCGCTGCCGGCGGGCGAGGCCGCTGTCCGGGGCCGTCCGGAGGCTTCGGAGAGTGTAAAGGACTCGTATGGAACAGGTATGCGCCAGGTAGCGAACTCCGGCCCCGGCCCCCGCCCGGGTGCATGGCTCCACCCCGGCCGGGACTCCCGCGTTGCTCGCCCCGGCCCTCGGCTACGCCAGCCCCACCTGGGCCAGGGCCGCGGTGAACCCGGTGCGCCAGGGCTCCGGGGTGGCGCCGGGGGAGGGGGCGGGCCCGGGGCGGGCGAGGGCGGCGAGGGCGTTGCGGACCACCTCGGCGGGGTGGGCGGAGGCGACGTCGGCGTGGCCGAGTTCCAGCTCGTGCTGGAGGTTGTCGCGACCGTGGCCCTGGACGACGTCGAGCAGCAGCAGTCGCCGTCCGAGCGCGCGGGCCTCGCTACAGGTGTCGCCGGAGCTGGTGACGACGAGGTCGGCGGCGGCCATCATGGCGGGGATCCGGTCGGTGTAGCCGAAGGGGTGCAGACGCGGCTCCCGGCGGGCGGCGGCCCGCAGCCGCCGTTCCAGTTCCCGGTTGCGCCCGGCGACGGCGAGCACGTGCGGACCGGCGGCGGCGAGCGAGGCGGCGGTGCGGGCGAGCGGTCCGAGCCCCCAGGCGCCGGACATCAGCAGCACGCACCGCCCGCCCGCCGGGACGCCCAGTTCGGCACGCGCCTCGGCCCGGCCGGGCGGCCGGTAGAACGGTTCCCGCAGCGGAGCGGGCAGGACGGTGACGGCGGCGTCCGGCCGGTAGCGGCGGACGGCGCAGGCGGCGACCTCGGAGGTGACCAGGAACAGGTCGGTGCCCTCCTGCACCCAGAGCCGGTGCGGTGTCACGTCGGTGCAGAACACGAAGTGCCGGAAGTCCCGTTGCGGCAGCCGGTTGACGGCCGAGGTGGCGGTGGCGAACACGGAGACCACCAGCTGCGGCCGCTGCACCGCGACCAGTTGGCGCAGGGCCGGGACGAGCCGGCTGCGGGCGGCCGCGTCGGCGAGCAGCGCGAGCCGGGCGCCGGGCCGCAACGCCGAGAAGTGGAAGGCGTCGTACACGCCGGGCAGGTCGAGCAGCCGCCGGAACACGGCCTCCCCGGCGGCGCCGGAGCGCTCCCCGAGCAGGGCCATCGCGTCGACCGTGTGGGTGGTCCAGCCGCGGGCCCGCAGGGTGTCGGCGCAGGCCTGGGCCATCACGTCGTGGCCCTGGCCGAGGGAGCCGGAGACGAGCAGGGCGTGCGGCATCGGGCGGCCCGCTCAGGAGGCGGCGGAGGCGGCTGCGGCGGCCCGGTACCAGTCGGCGTAACTCCGTACGCCGTCCGCGAAGTTGGTGTGCGGAGACCAGCCGAGCAGGCGCTTGGCCTGGGCGCAGGAGATCCGCCGCCCGGTGTAGTCGGCCTTGCGGCCGTCGATGTGCTCGATCGAGACCGGCCCCAGCAGGTCGTCGACGGTGTCGGCGATGTCGCGCACCGAGACGGCGGTGGAGCCCTCCAGGGCGAAGGTCTGGTCCTCGGCGGCGGGGGACAGGGCCCGGACGTGGGCGTCGGCGAGGTCCTCGACGTAGACGAAGTTGCGGCTCTGCCGCCCGTCGCCGGCGATGGTGATCGGCCGCCCGGTGAGCGCGGCCTGGACGAACCGGGCGACGACCAGTTCGTCGCGCATCCGGGGCCCGTACGGGATGCCGTAGCGCAGGATGGTGAAGTGCTGCCCGTACAGCTCGCGGTAGCTGTGCACCAGCATCTCGGCGGCGAGCTTGGTGGCCACGTAGAGGTGGCCGCTGTGTTCCAGCTCGATCGGCACGTGTTCGTCCAACTCCTGCTCCCCGCCGTCGAGTTGATCGTCGGTGAGGGCGGCGCCGTAGACCCAGACGGTGCTCGCCAGCACGGTGCGGCTCAGCCCGCTGCGCCGGGCGGCCTCCAGGACGGCCTCGGTGCCGTCGATGTTGGTCCGCACGGCCCGCACCGGGTCGGCGGAGACCTGTTCGACGTCGGCCATCGCGGCGAGGTGGTACACCACTTCACTGCCGGCCAGCGCGGAGGTGAGGGCCGCGAGGTCGAGGATGTCGAGCCGGGCGTGTTCGGCGTCGGGGTTGAGGTACTTGTCGGTGGTGTCCACCGCGAGGACGTCGTGGCCGGCCGCGAGCAGGTGGTCCACGACGTGTGACCCGATGAATCCACATCCCCCGGTGACGGCTATCCGCACGATCTCTCTCCTTGTCGGGCTCCGTGTCGAGCGCCTTCTCGAACTCCGTGTCGAGCGCCTCGGCGCGCCCGCCTGGTCGGGTCGACCCCGCCCCGGCTATCCGGCGAGTCTCCGGTGCACCGCCGAGACGGCCTCGATGACCTGCTCGGTCTCGTCCCCGGTCATGTCGGAGTGCACCGGCAGGCACACCTGCCGCGCGCAGACGTCCTCGGCGACCGGCAGCGGCCCGCGCCGGTAGGGGGCGAGGACGGGTTGCAGGTGCAGCGGCAGGTCGTACACCTCGCCGGACAGCCGCACGCCGTAGTCCTCGGCGACCGCCCGCTTGAACGCGGCGCGCTCCACCCCGGGCGGCAGCAGCGCCACGTACTTGTAGTAGTTGCCGCGGCAGCCGGGCGGTTCGAGCACCGGCTCCAGGCCGTCGAGCCCGGCCAGCGCCTCGTCGTAGCGGCGGGCGACGGCCCGGCGGGTCTCGATGAACTCCTTGAGCCGGCGCAGGTGCACGGCGCCGACGGCCGCGCTGAGCTCGCTCATCCGCCAGGCGTGGCCGAGCCGGACGTGGTGGTTGGTGGTGAAGGAGCCCTTGCCCTGGTCGCGGTAGGTGCGGGCCTCGTCGCGCAGCTCGGGCGACTCGGTGAGGACCAGGCCGCCCTCGCCGCTGGTGGTGACCTTGGTCGGGTAGAACGAGAAGGCCCCGGCCAGGCCGAACGTCCCGGCGCTGCGCCTGTCGAGGCTGCTGCCGTGGGCGTGTGCGGCGTCCTCGACCAGCGGGACGCCGTGCCGGTCGCAGAGCGCGCGCAGCTCCTCGACCCGCGGGGTGATCAGTCCGCCGATGTGGACGAGTACGACGGCTGCGGTATCCGGGGTGAGGGCCGCCTCCAGCGTCTCGGGGGAGAGCGCCAGGGTGGCCGGGTCGACGTCGGCGATCATCGGGCGCCCGCCGGCGTGCAGGACGGCGCCGGCGGTCGCGTAGAAGGTGACGGCCGGCACGACGACGTCGCGGCCCCGGACGTCGACCGTGCGCAGGATCACCTCCAGCGCCGCGGTGCCGCTGCTCACCGCGACGGCGTGCGAGGCGCCGTGCTCGGCGGCGAAGGCCTGCTCGAAGCGCTCGGTCCACGGGCCCAGGGTGAGGGCGCCGGTGGTGAGCATCTCCATCACCGCCTCGGCGACGGCCGCGCGGTCGGATTCGTCGAACACGATGCGGGCGGCTGGAACGCCCATGGGCACCTCCGGCGGCGGGCTGGGGTCAGCACCGATCGGGTCAGATGGGTCCGAACCATAGGAAAAGGGTCGGGCCTGGCACATCACGCTACTTCGGCCGCCGGGCCGCGGCCCGTCGTCGCCGCCCGCCCGGGTGACGGCGCCCGGCCCCGTCGCCGCGCTGCCGCTGCCCCCGTCAGCGCTCCGTCGCCGCCGCCGGGAGTGCGCCCGACTGCTCCCGCCACAGCTGATGCGCTTCCGCCGTCCGGGGAGAGTCCGTACTGCGTCCGCAGTACGCAAACGGCCTGCGCAGGGACGACGACGGAGGAGGGGCCGGCGATCAAGGATGGGTCATGCTGCGGGCGGTCCGCGCCGAAAGGCGTCGGGGCGGCCGCGGTGCGCACGCTGACCGAGATCCGAAGGAGTCCACTCTTCCGTGGCCACGTTCCTGTACCGCCTGGGCCGCTGGGCCTTCGTCCGACGCCGGCTGGTGACCCTGCTCTGGGTCGCCGTGCTGGCGGTCTGCGGAGTCCTGGCGGCCAAGGCGCCCGCCGCACCCGACGACGGCTTCGCGATGCCCGGTACGGAGGCGCAGAAGGCCTTCGACCTGATGAACGAGCGCTTCCCCGGCGGCCACGCCGACGGCGCCTCGGCCCGCCTGGTGTTCGTCGCCCCGTCCGGGCAGAAGATCACCGCCGAGCCCAACCAGCAGGCGGTGGAGCGGACGGTCGCCGAGCTCGCCCACGCCGACGAGGTCACCGGCGCGGTCAGCCCGTTCAAGGCCAACACCGTCTCCAAGGACGGCACCACCGCGTACGCGACCGTCAGCTACTCCGCCAAGGCGGGCGAGCTGTCCAAGGGCGCCACCGACGCCCTCGAACAGGCCGCCCAGCACGGGCGGGACGCCGGGCTCAAGGTCGAGGTCGGCGGCAACGCGCTGATGGCCAAGCCCGAGGCCGGCGGCAGCAGCGAGATGATCGGCATGGCGCTGTCCGCGGTCGTCCTGGTGATCACCTTCGGCTCACTCGTGGCCGCGGGCCTGCCGCTGCTCACCGCCGTGATCGGGGTCGGCCTCGGCATGGCCCTGATCACCGGGCTGGGCAGCACGCTCGGCCTGTCCTCCACTACCAGCACGCTCGCGATGATGCTGGGCCTCGCGGTCGGCATCGACTACGCCGTGTTCATCGTCTCCCGCTTCCGGGCCGAGCTCGCCGAGGGCCACACCCCGCAGGAGGCGGCCGGCCGGGCCGTCGGCACCGCCGGCTCCGCCGTGGTGTTCGCCGGACTCACCGTGGTGATCGCCCTGGCCGGGCTCTCGGTGGTCGGCATCCCGATGCTCGCCAAGATGGGCATGGCCGCGGCCGGCACGGTGGTCATCGCCGTCCTGGTCGCGCTCACCCTGGTCCCCGCGCTGCTCGGCTTCATCGGCCGCCGGGTGCTACCCCGCAAGGCCCGCAAGGGCACCGTCCAGCCGAAGAAGGAGAACGGCGGCTCCCGCTGGGCCAAGTTCGTGCTGCGGCGCCCGCTCGCGGTGCTGCTCGGCGGCGTGATCGGCCTCGGGGTGCTCGCCGCCCCGGCGCTCGACCTGCGGCTCGGCCTGCCCGGGGACGAGTCCAAGCCGACCTCCACCACCCAGCGCCGCGCCTACGACCTGCTGTCCGAGGGCTTCGGCCCCGGCTTCAACGGGCCGCTGACCGTCATGGTGGACGTCAAGGGCACGCCCGATCCGAAGGCCGCCGCGAGCGAGGTCGCCAAGACGGTCTCCGGGCTGCCCGGCGTGGTCTCCGTCACCCCGCCGATGTTCAACAAGGCGGGGGACACCGCCCTGCTGAACGCCGTCCCGTCCACCGGTCCGAGCGCTGCGGAGACCAAGGACCTGGTCCAGGCGATCCGCGGCCACGCCGCCGGCCTCAAGACGACCACCGGGGCGACGGTCCTGGTCAGCGGCACGACGGCGATGAACATCGACGTCTCGCAGAAGCTCACCGACGCGCTGGTGCCCTACCTCGCGGTGGTCGTCGGCCTCGCCGTCGTCCTGCTGCTGGTGGTGTTCCGCTCGGTGCTCGTCCCGCTGAAGGCGGCGCTCGGCTTCCTGCTCTCGGTGGCCGCCGCGCTCGGCGCGGTCGTCGCGGTCTTCCAGTGGGGCTGGCTGGCCAACCTGATCGGCGTCGAACAGACCGGCCCGGTGATGAGCATGATGCCGATCTTCATGGTCGGCGTGGTCTTCGGCCTCGCCATGGACTACGAGGTGTTCCTGGTCACCCGGATCCGCGAGGGCTTCGTCCACGGCGAGCAGCCCGACGAGGCCATCGTCACCGGCTTCCGGCACAACGCCCGGGTGGTCACCGCCGCCGCGTTCATCATGATCGCCGTCTTCGCGGGCTTCATCGGCATGGGCGAACCGATGATCAAGATGATGGGCCTGGGCCTCGCCGCGGCCGTCGCCTTCGACGCCTTCGTGGTCCGGATGGCCATCGTCCCGGCCGTCCTGGCCCTGCTCGGCCGCCGCGCCTGGTGGCTGCCGCGCTGGCTGGACCGGCTGATACCGGACATCGACGTCGAGGGCAGCAAGCTGCAGACCGCCGCCCCCGAACCGGCCCCGGTCCGGGAGTCCGTCGGCGTCTAGGGCGTGTCTTCAAGCCCCCGTCGACCCCCCTGCGGACCAGCCGGGGCCCGTCCCGATCCACGGGGCGGGCCCCGGCCCGGACAATGGTTCGATCCCTACCGTTACCGTTGCTGTCGGGGTCCGCCACGCACACGGCGGCCCCCGACCCGGCCCACCCCGCCCGGCAGGGCGCGGTTCGGCACGAACTGGCAGAACCCGGCGAGGGTGCCGCCAGGGCACCCCCGACCCGGAGAGCACCACGATGAGCGACACCTGGCAGCGGCTGCGCCGCGACCACCCCCGGCTGCTCGACGCCGTCGGCGGCGCCGTGCTGATCGCGATGACCGGCCTCGGCGTCACCGTCGACCAGACCGGCCACGTCATCTCCTTCAGGCCGCTCAGCGCCACCATCGCGCTGGCCTCCGCCGTCACCGTGTTCGCCCACCGACGGCACCCGCGGACCGTGGTCGTCATCACGCTGATCTGCACGATGGCCCTCATCCTCACCACCCCCCGCCTCACCCCCGGGCTGGCCACCCCGCTGCTGCTCGCCCTCTACTTCCTCGCCGTCCGCACCGACCGCGCCACCGCCCTGCGCGCCTCGATCGCCTCCGCCGTCCTGCTCACCGGCACCTCGCTGATCGGCGACGGCGGCGGCCCGATCGGCCAACGGCTCGGCGTCCTCGCCTGGGCCCTGCTGCCCGGCGCCCTCGGCGACTCCATCCGCAACCGCCGCGCCCACCTCGCCGCCATCGAGGAACGCGCCGAACGCGCCGAACGCACCCGCGAGGAGGAGGCCCGCCGCCGGGTCGCCGACGAGCGGATCCGGATCGCCCGCGACCTGCACGACGTCGTCGCCCACCACATCGCCCTCGCCAACGCCCAGGCCGGCATCGCCGTCTACCTCATGGACCGCCACCCCACCCAGGCCCGCGAGGTGCTCAGCCACATCACCGACGCCACCGGCTCCGCGCTCCAGGAACTGCGCGCCACCGTCGGCCTGCTGCGCCGCGCCGAGGAGCCCGCCCCGCTCGAACCGGCCCCCGGCCTCGACCGGCTCCCCGAGCTGATCAACGCCTTCGAACGCACCGGCCTGCCGGTGCGGCTCACCGTCGAGGGCGAGGCCCGCGCGCTCTCGCCCGGCGTGGACCTCACCGCCTACCGGATCGTCCAGGAGTCCCTGACCAACGTCGCCAAGCACGCCCAGGGCGCCGGCGCCGAGATCACCCTCGCCTACAGCGGCAGCCGGGTCGCCGTCAGCGTCGCCAACGGCCGCCCGCCGACCAGCGCACGCCCCCGGCAGGCCCTGCTGCCCCACCCGGCCCCCGGCGAGGGCGGCTTCGGACTGATCGGCATGCGCGAACGGGCCGGCGCGGTCGGCGGCCGCCTCACCGCCGACAGCCGGCCCGACGGCGGCTTCCTGGTCACCGCCGAACTTCCGCTGCGCACCGGCGCCCGGGACGACAGCGCCGGTCGCGGTGGCTGTGCCGGTCGCGGTGACAGCGCCGTACGGGCGGACCGTGCCGGCCGGGAAGACCGTGCCGTTCGAGTAGACCGTGCCGGCCGGGAAGACCGCGCCGTTCGAGTAGACAAGGACCACGCATGACCATCCGGGTACTGCTCGCGGACGACCAGGCGCTGCTGCGCGGTGCGTTCCGGGTGCTGATCGACGCCGAGGACGACATGGAGGTGGTCGGCGAGGCCGCCGACGGCCACCAGGCCGTCGAACTCGCCCGCGCCACCCGCCCCGACATCGTCCTGATGGACATCCGCATGCCCGGCGCCGACGGCCTCGGTGCGACGGCCGCCATCTGCGGCGACGAGGACCTGGCCGGCACCCGGGTGCTGATCCTCACCACCTTCGAGATCGACGAGTACGTGGCCCAGGCACTGCGGGCCGGCGCCGGCGGCTTCCTTGGCAAGGGGGCGGACCCGGCGGAACTGCTCGCGGCCGTCCGCACCGTCGCCGCCGGGGACGCCCTGCTCTCGCCCGCCGCCACCCGGGCCGTCATCGACCAGCTCCTCGCCCAGCCCGATCCGGCGGCCGGCGGCACCTCCGAGCGGCTGTCCGTGCTCACCGCGCGCGAGCGCGAGGTGATGTCGATGGCCGCCACCGGGCTCACCAACGAGGAGATCGCCGAGCGGATGTTCGTCAGCCCGTTCACCGTCCGCACCCACGTCCACCGCGCGATGGCCAAGCTGGACGCCCGGGACCGGGCCCAACTCGTCGCGATCGCCTACCAGTCCGGCCTGGTCCCGCCGGGCCGTCCGGCCTGACCGGCGAAGGCCCGCCCGTCGGCTCATCCGTCGGCCCGTCCGTCGGCCCGTCCGTCCAACTCGCCTGGTTTGCGCCGGTAGCAGGGCTGAGCGACCGTCAAACTCCGGCCATATGTCGGTGATCTGAATTCCAGCCTGCCCGAAAACGACCTCCGAACTGGTGTATCAGCGAGTAGTCTGCCGATGACTCAGGATGAGGAGGGTGTTCGTGGAAACGAAGGACACGGCAGGCGAGGTGCGGATTCTCCAGCCGTTGCCCGGGCGCACGGCGGACGGATCGCAGGAGTTCGACCTGCGGTTGACGCGTTTGCTCCGCCTGCTCGGGGCTGAGGCCGCGCACGGGGCGGACTTCCCGAGCGCGGCCCGGTGGGAGGTCCACAAGGCGCTTTCCGGGCGTACCGACCTGCCCGAGGAGTACTTCGAGGCACTGCTGGAAGCGGCGATCTACGACCCCAACCCGAGCTTCAACCGGCGCTTCGTCGAGCCGGCCCTGCTCGCTTTCGGCCAGCGCCGGGTCCGGCTGACCCTGCTCGGCTACCTGCACACCGGCACCGACACCGAGCGCGCCGGCGCCGCCCGGGCCTGGTACTGGACGTCCCTGTCGGTCGGGGACGGCCGCGGCACGGCCGCCGCCGACGAGGGCTCGACCGTGCGGGACGCCTGGTACGAGGCCGCGCTGCGGGAGTTCGTCGCCAACGAGGACCTGGACGTGCGGCGCTGCATCCTCCCCGGGCTGCCCCTCGTGCCGCGTGCCTACCCGTCGCGGCTGCACGCCCTGGTGGAGGCCGCGGTGGCCATCGCGAGGGCGCACCCCGACGAGTACATCCGGCACCGCGCCGAGGTCCAGGTCGGTCTCTGACCGCCCCCGGCCCCGCCAGGCCCACCGGCGGGGCCGGGCGACCGCGCTGGGGGGCCGAACTCGGCCGTCACGGCGCCCCGTTGGCGGCCCCGTCGACCGGGTCGGTCAGCCCGTCTTGACGGTGATCTCGCCGATGTTCGTCCCGAGGTCCAGCTTGTACTGGCCGTTCGGGTCGTTCTGGACGCCGATGTGCTTCTCGCCCAGGTCGGTCGAGGCGGTGACGTGGTACGAGGCGGTCGGCACGGTCACGTTGATCTCGCCGTTGGAGGTCTTCGCCGTGATGTTCTGGGCCTTGCCGGGGGTGAGCTTGATCCCGCCGTTGTCGGTCTTGGCGCTGACCCGGTCACCCTTGAGCGAAGTGCCCTTGATCTCGCCGTTGTCGGTGCGCACGTCGACCGGCCCGGCCACGTCGTCGAGCGTGATGTCGCCGGAGCTGGTGTGCACCGAGACGTCGCCGACCTGGGTGAGCTTGATCCCGCCCGCCGACGTCCCCCCGGTGATCGGCAGCCCCGGCGGCAGCTCGACGGTGTAGTCCACCGAGCAGTTGCGCCCGCAGCCGCCGAGCACCAGCACGCCGCCGTCCACCCGGGTGCTCGCGCCCGGCTTGCCGCTCCGGTACGTGATGTTGCGGTGGACGGCGGCCTGGGTGGCGCCGGCCTTGCCGCGCACGGTCACCTCCCCGGCGTCGCTGTCCAGCCGGATGCCGGTGATCTTGTCCGTGACGGTGGCGTCGTCGGTGAAGTTGGTCCCGATCGGGTTGCAGGCGCTGAGCACCCCGGCGGAGACCCCGGCGACCACGAGAGCCCCCGCGAAACGGTGGTACCTGCCCATGTTCGTCCCCCATGTGTCCTGCGCTGCTTGTTGCGCGATAGCCCCTGATGACCGCCCCCGTCCGGAGCCGTCCCGACGACAGTAACCGCACGTGGTGGCCCCGGTCGGTGGTATTAACCCCCCTAAAGCGACTCCAGTCAGCCCCCCGGCGCCGCTCCCCCCACCCCCACCCGTGCCCACCTGGGCCCATCCGTGCCCCTGCCGTCGCCCCCGAGGAAAAATCTGTAGACCGGCCTACATATTTTCCGGGGGCGGTCGCGGAGCCGTTTTCCGCACAGGAAGTCGGACCCGCCGACTTCCTGTGCGCAGGGCGGAATCGTCGGATCAGCGGTTGTTCGGGGAGGGTCCGGGCTCGGGGCGGGGAATCAGTAGACCGGTCGGTATATTTGCCCCGGGGCGCCGTCAGGGCTTGCGACCCACCGCGCCGTAGATGCTGACGCGGTCGGCGCCGGGGGCGGGGGCGGTGTCGGGGCGCCAGAGGGGGACGGTGGTGATGCCGGGGTCGAGGAGGTCGAGGCCGTCGAAGAAGGTGCGGACCTCGTCGCGGGTGCGGCCGACGAGGGGGGCGGTGGCCTTGTCGTAGATGCCGGTGACACGGTCGCGGACCTCGGCGGGGATGAAGTCGGCAGTGCCGTGCGAGAGGACGAGGTGGCTGCCGGAGGGGAGCGCGTCCATCAGCGTGTCGACCGCCTGGTACGGCTTGTCCTCGTCGCGCAGGAAGTGCAGGACGGCGGCCAGGACGAGGCCGACCGGTCGGGAGAGGTCGAGGAGCCCTGCGGCCTCGACAGCGGCGAGTACGGCGGACGGCTCGCGCAGGTCGGCCTGGAGGACGGCGGTCCGCCCCGGGCCCGTGCCGGACATCAGGGCGCGGGCGTGGCTGAGCACGATCGGGTCGTTGTCGACGTAGGCGACCTGCGCCCCGGGATTGGCGGCCTGGGCGATCTCATGGGTGTTGCCGGCGGTGGGGATGCCGGTGCCGATGTCGAGGAACTGGTCGATGCCGAGGTCGGCGACGCAGCGCACCGCGCGGGTGAGGAAGCCCCGGTTGGCCCGCGCGGTGGAGCGGAACTCCGGATTGGCGGTGAGCGCCTTCTCGGCGGCGGCCCGGTCGGCGGGGAAGTTGTCCTTCCCGCCGAGGTAGTAGTCGTACATCCGGGCCGGGTGCGGGATGTCGGGCCGTAGGTCGGCCGGGGTTCCGGCCTCGCCGGACTCCCACAGGTCGTCGTGTCCCACGGCCGTTGCCTCCGCCTGTTGACGATCGGATGATCTGCTTGCAACTCCCTCGGCGGACAGCCTAAAGCCCAGGTCACGGCCCTGGTGGCGGTTGGTCGGGTCACCCCTGTATGTCCGTTTTCGTCGCCCATCGCGCGCCCCCGGTCGTCCCGGCGCAGGATGGGAGGTCCCGGCGGCGAACCGTCGCCGGACGACGGAAGCGGAAAGGCCGGGGAACGGGAGGTCCGACGCCGTGGTGATCGCTATGGCAGACATCCGCGAATGGCGCGGCCACGTCGTGGTCGACGAGAAGAGCCACCGCATCGGCTCGCTGGAGTCCGTCTACGTGGAGACGGCCACCGACCAGCCGTTCTTCGCCACCGTCACGGTCGGCCTGGTGACCAAGCGCCGCCTGGTGTTCGTCCCGCTCGACGGGGCGGTGGTCGGGCCGGACTACGTCCGGGTGGCGTTCCCGAAGAACCAGGTCAAGCAGGCGCCGTCGATCGGCACCGACGACGTCCTGCCCGCCGAGGAGGAACCGGCCGTGTTCGCGCACTACGGGCTCCCGTACGAGACCGGCGCCGGTGGCGAGCGCCGCCTCGCCCGCCGCTGAGCACAGCCGCTGACCAAAGCCGCTGAACACCGCCGCTGAACCGCCGAAGGCCCCAGCGCCCCTCGCCCGCATCGCCCCGCCCGGGAATGGATACCCCGCCGGGTACAGTTGTCAGTCGACAGTCGATGCGAAAGGCGGCCCGGACATGCAGGTGGACGAGGAGTCGGTCGGCGCGGTCCTGAACCGGCTGCGCCGTGCCCAGGGCCAGTTGGCCGGGGTGATCGCGATGATCGAGGCGGGCCGTGACTGCAAGGACGTGGTCACCCAGCTCGCGGCGGTCTCGCGCGCCCTGGACCGGGCCGGGTTCAAGATCGTGGCCAGCGGCATGCGCCAGTGCATGGCCGTCTCCGACGAGGACACCCCGCCGATGAGCGAGGCCGAGCTGGAGAAGCTGTTCCTCGCCCTGGCATAAGTCAGGAAGCCGAGGAGCGCAGAAGCCAAGAGGCACAGAGGCGCAGCAGCGCAGCGGTGCAGGAGGGCCGCGACGGATCCCGTCGCGGCCCCCCGGCGTTTCCGGCCCTCCCAGCGCTTCCGGTGTTTCCGCCGAGGATTCCCGCCGCCCGCCACGGAGTTCCCGAACCGCCCGATGGGCCGTCACGCGCCGTTCACGTCCCGGTCGCTGACTTTCGGATGAATGAGGGCCGCCCGCAGTTGTACAGCCAACTGCCGGGCCCTCCCTCCCCAGCCTCCGTGACCAGCCGCGCGCGGACCCGGCGCCGACCCCCGGCGGACCGGGCCCCGGGCGGCGGACAGGACAACCGTGGCCGCAGGCAGCGCCCTGACCCTCACCTCCTCCGCCAACCCCACCGAAGGCGACCGGCTCACCTTCCACTGGACGACCGACGCCCCCGACGCCAAGAACTGGGTCGGCGTGTACGACGGCGGCCGCCAGCCCGGCAACGGCAGCTCCCTCGTCTGGAAGTACGTCCCGGGCACCTCCGGCGACCTCCAGCTCGACACCTCCGCGCTGACCGGCGGCCCGTACACCGCCTACCTGCTCGCCAAGGACGGCTACGGCGTCCTCGCCCAGACGGCCCCGTTCAGCTTCCGCGCCAAGCCGGCCGTCGTCCGCCCGCACAGCGCCGTGGACGCCCTCACCACCGCGCCCGTCGCCCCTGGCGCGGCGGTCTCCGTCAAGCTCGGCGGCCTCTGGTCCCGCCCGGCCGGCAACCCGGCGGGGAGCGCCGCCTTCCGCAAGGTCAGCGGGCCGTCCTGGCTGAACGTCACCGCCGACGGCACGCTCACCGGCACCGCGCCCGCGGCGGGCAAGAGCCCCGAGGTGGCCGTCGTCGGCGTCAAGGACAGCGCGGGTGCCGTCGACACCGTCACCGTCCTCATCCCCGTGGTCGACCCCGCCGCGCCGCCGCGCCTCAAGGCCGCCAGCTGGAACCTGCACGACGCCGGCGCCGGGTACACCGACGCCCTGGAGAAGCAGCTGCGCGTCGTCCTCACCCAGGGCCTGGACGTGCTCGCCCTCCAGGAGACCGCTGGTGAGCGGGCGAAGACCCTGGCCGACGCGCTCGGCTGGTACGCCTACCAGAGCCCCGGCAGCGTCGGCATCCTGAGCCGCTACCCGCTCGCCGACGTCACCCCGCCGACCGCCGACCTGCCCGCCGCCGGGGCCACCGTGCAGCTCCCCGGTGGCCGGGCCGTCCGGTTCTGGGCCGCGCACCTCGACGAGGCCGGCTACGGCCCGTACGCGCTCCAGGACGGTCGGACGGCCGCCCAGACGGAGGCGGCCGAGACCGCCTCGCTCCGCGTGAAGCAGGCCAAGGCCCTGGCCGCCGCGGTGCGCGCGGACATCGCCCGGCACACTCCGGTGCTGCTCGCCGGCGCCCTCTCCTCGCCGTCCCACCTGGACTGGACGGCCGCCACCGCCGCCGCGCACGGCGGCGTCGGGGTGCTCAACTGGCCCGTCGGCGTGGCCCTTCAGGGCGCGGGGCTGACCGACACCTTCCGCGAGGAGCACCGCGACCCGGTCAAGTTCCCGGGCGCGACCTGGTCGCCCACCCGCAAGCAGCGCGGCGCCAAGCCCGAGCCGCAGGACCGCATCGACTACGTCCAGTACGCCGGCCCGCTGAAGCTGGTCGAGGCACACACCCTGGTCGCCGACTGGCCGCAGCCCGAGCCGAACACCGCCGCCAACGAGTGGCCCTCCGACACCGCCGCCGCCGTCGCCACTTTCCAGCTCTGAGAGGCCAGTTCGTGATGTCCGAGCTCTCCCGCCGCACCTTCGTCGGCGCCACCGCGGCCGTCGGCGCCACCGCCCTGACCGGATTGGGCGCCGCCCCCGCCGAGGCCGCCCCCGCCGCCGCCCCTGCCGCCTCCGAGCGGCTGACGGGCACCATCAAGGACGTCAAGCACGTCGTCGTGCTGATGCAGGAGAACCGCAGCTTCGACCACTACTTCGGCACGCTCAGCGGCGTCCGCGGCTTCGGCGACAAGCAGGCGCTCCAATTCCCGGACGGCGCCGACGTGTTCCGCCAGCCGGACAGCCGCCGCAGCGACGGCGGAGCCATGCTGCCGTACCGGATGGACACCTCGAAGTACAACGCGCAGAACGCCGGCGGCCTGCCCCACGACTGGGCGACCGGCCACCAGGCGATCAACAACGGCGCGATGAACAAGTGGATCGCCGCCAAGGGCGAGCGCACCATGGGCTACTTCACCCGGGACGACATCCCCTACCAGTACGCCCTGGCCGACGCGTTCACCCTCTGCGACGCCTACTTCACCTCCCTCGCCGGCCCGACCGACCCCAACCGGCTCTACCTCTGGACGGGCACCTCCGGCCCCGGCCGCGACGGCACCACCGGGCCCTGGATCGACAACACCCCGGTCACCGACAACCCCGTCGCCGACTGGACCACCTACGCCGAGCGCCTGGAGCAGGCCGGCGTCAGCTGGCGGGTCTACCACAACCCCAGCAAGGACGACCGCACCGGCGACTACGACGACAACGCCCTCTCCTACTTCAAGCAGTTCCACAACTTCCCGCCCACCGACCCGCGTTACATCAACGCGATGACCAAGTTCGACCCGGCCGCCTTCGACCGCCACTGCAAGGACGGCACCCTGCCGACCATCTCCTGGCTGGTCGCCCCCTACCTCTTCTCCGAGCACCCGGAGGCCGGCCCGGCGTACGGGGCGCACTGGGTCAACCAGGCCCTCCAGTCGCTGATGTCCAACCCGGCGGTGTGGGAGCACACCGTCTTCCTGGTCATGTACGACGAGAACGACGGCTACTTCGACCACATGGTCCCGCCCACCCCCGAGCCCGGCACTCCCGAGGAGTTCACCCAGGGCCGCGCCATCGGCCTCGGCAACCGCGTCCCGCTGTGGGTCGTCTCGCCCTGGTCGCGCGGCGGTTGGGTCAACTCCCAGGTCTTCGACCACACTTCCGTGCTGCGCTTCATGGAGCTGGTCACGGGCGTCGCCGAGCCGAACATCTCGGCCTGGCGCCGGTCCGTCTGCGGCGACCTCACCAGCTGCTTCGACTTCGCCGCGCCGAACCCGTCCGTCCCGGCGCTGCCCGACACCACCGCCCTGATGGCCAGGGCCGACGCGGGCACCAAGCTGCCCGGCGTCGCCCTCCCGGCGGTCGGAGCCCAGTCGATGCCCGTCCAGGAGCGCGGCGAGCGCCCGCACCGCCCGCTGCCCTACCAGCCGTGGGCCGACGTGGAGGTGGACCGCAAGACCGGCAAGGTCACCTGCACGATGAGCAACGACGGTTCGGTGGCCTTCCCGTACACCGTCTACCCGAACATCGCGCTGCCCTTCGCGGGCACCCCGTACACCGTCGCCCCCGGCGCCACCGCCCGGTACGTCTGGGACGCCGCCACCACCAACGGCCGCTACGACTTCACCGTCCACGGCCCGGACGGCTTCGTCCGCCGCTTCGCCGGCACCGTGGTTCGGGACGGGCAGGACGGCCAGAACGACATCGGCGTGCCGATCGTCACCGCCGACCTGCACGGCAGCGTGCGGCTCACCTTGCAGGTGGCCAACGACGGCATGACCGACGTCTCCTTCACCGCCGCCCCCAACGACTTCGCCGGCACCGCGCAGACCGTCCGGGTCAAGCCCGGGCAGCAGGTGAACCTGTCCTGGCCGCTGGACAAGCAGGGCCGCTACGACGTCGTCGTCACCGCCCACACCGGCCTGCGCTTCGTGCAGCGCTACGCGGGCTGGGTGCACTGACCCGGTAGCGGGCGGGCCGCGGGCCGGGGGCGCCGAACCGGTGACCCCCGGCCGTGGCTCGGCCGTCCGGGCGGGGCCCGGGGCTACCGTCGGGCGCATGCAGAAGATCACCACCTTCCTCTGGTTCGACGGCCAGGCCGAAGCGGCCGCCACCTTCTACACCTCCCTCTTCCCCAACTCCCGCATCACGCAGGTCACCCGCTACCCCGAGACCGGCCCCGGCGGAGCCGGCTCGGTCATGACCGTCGCCTTCGAACTCGCCGGGCGGGAGTACGCGGCCCTCAACGGCGGCCCCGAGTTCCACTTCACCGAGGCCATGTCGCTGCAGGTGGAATGCGAGGATCAGCAGGAGGTCGACGAGCTCTGGGCCGAGCTCACCGCCGACGGCGGCCAGGCGGGCCCGTGCGGCTGGCTCAAGGACCGCTTCGGCCTCTCCTGGCAGATCACCCCGCGCGTCCTGCTCGACCTGATCGCCGACGAGGACCGGGCCAAGGCAGGCCGGGTGATGGCGACGATGATGCGGATGCAGAAGATCGAGGTCCAGCCGCTGCTCGACGCGGCCAGGGGGTGACGCGATGGCCGCGCCCGCCTTCCGCAGCACCCTCTACCTGCGCGCCACCCCCGAGCGGGTCTGGCACGCCCTCACCAACGCCGACGAGTCCGGCCTCTACTGGGGCCACCGCAACGTCTCCACCTGGCTGCCCGGCGCGGCCTGGGAGCACCAGCGGGCCGACGGCTCCGGGACGGCCGACGTGATCGGCGTCGTCGAGGCCGTCGACCGCCCGCACCGGCTGGTCACCACCTGGGCGGGGCCCGGGGAACGACGCCCGGGCGGTCCCTCCCGGGTCACCTTCGAGCTCCGGGGCTGGCACGACCTCACCCGGCTCACCGTCACCCACGACCAGCTGGCCGACGAGGCCGAGCGGGCGGACGTCGAGCAGGGCTGGTCGGCGGTGCTGTCCAACCTGAAGACCTACCTGGAGACCGGCCACCCGCTCCCGCAGGAACCCTGGTCGATGCCCTGAGCCCCCTGAGCCCCCTGAGCCCCCCGACCCCCCGGAGTCCGACGCAGGGTCAGCGCCCGGCCCGCACCGCCGGGCGCGCCCGCTCGCCCCGGACGAACCGGCGCAGCCCGGCGAACCGCGAGAACCGCTCCCGGCTCGCCACCGAGGCCCGGTCCAGCTCCTCCATCAGCCGTCGGCTGCGGTGCTCCAGGTCCAGTTCGTCCAGGATCCGGTCCACCTCGGCCAGTATCGAACCGTGCAACTGCCACGCCTCCGGGTGCTCCCGCACCTTCTGCAGCAGCACCTGGGCGACGTTCTCCCGGCAGGTCCAGGCCGCGGCCAGCTCGGCGGTCAGCCGCCGCTCCGCCTCCTCGGCGCTGCGGCTCACCTGGGTGGTGACCAGCACCGCGAAGCTGACCATGGCCCCGCCGACGTGCGCCAGCAGTTCCTCCAGGCCCACCGCGACGTCCGGCGGGAACAGCCGCTCGCCGGGCGCGCGCCGCTTGGCCAGGTCGGTCAGCGAACGGGCCAGCACCCGGATGACCACCACGCAGATCTCCAGGGTGTCCAGCCCGGTGCGCAGCACCAGCCGGGACAGCAGCCCGTCGTTGATCCGCGGATTGAGCCGCAGGCTGTCCTCCGCCTGGCGCAGTGCCACGTCCACGTCGGCGATGGCGTGGTCGAGCCGGCGGGCCTCGTGCAGCTGCTCGGCGGCCCGGGCGACCGGGGTCGGACGGCCCAGCTGCTCGGCGATGTCCAGCAGCAGCTGCCGGGCCCGCCGGGCGAGGTCCTCGATCGACTCCCCGGCGGTGTCCACCCAGACCGGCGGGGCGAACAGCAGGTTGAACAGCAGGCCGACGGCGGCGCCGATCAGCGTCTCCAGCACCCGGTCCCAGGCCTGCGAGGCGAGCCCGCTGACGCCGAGGATCAGCATGGCGCTGATCGCGACCTCCTGGACGAACTCCTCGACCCGGACGAACCGGCCGACGACCAGCGAGGCCAGGATGATCAGCCCGAGGCTCCACCAGGAGAGCCCCACCACGGCGCTGAAACCGGTCGCGATCAGCACGCCGACCACCACCGAGTTGACCCGGCGGATGCTGGTCTTGAGCGTCGAGTAGACGGTGACCTGCACCACCAGCAGCGCGGTGAGCGGGGCCGTCAGCGGGGCCGGCTCGTTGCTGAGCCGGGTGGCCACCGCGAAGGCGAGGGTGGCGGCCACGGTGGCCCGTACGGTCTGGACGACGAAGGGTTCTCGGGCACCGCGGCGGATCAGGGCCGTGAGGGACTCCGGGAGAAGGGCCATGTCGCCCTTCTTTCCCTGTGGCAGCCCTTCACACCGCCGAGCCGCCCGACCGGCACCCGTATGCCCGGGCCTTGACCCGGGCCAGGGTCACGGCGGCGGGCCACGGCCTACCGCGGGTCCTGACGGTTCAGCCGCAGCTTCCAGGGCGCCAGCGCCGACTCGACCTGCACCCCGATGCTCATCTTCGACGCGCCCTCGATCCGCTCCTCGAAGCGGATCGGCACCTCGCGGATCGTCAGGCCGCGCTGGACGACCCGGTAGTTCATCTCGACCTGGAACGAGTACCCGCTGCTCTGCACGGTCGGCAGGTCGATCGCCCGCAGGGTGCTCGCCCGCCAGGCCTTGAAACCGGCGGTGGCGTCCCGGACGCCCAGGCCGAGGATGGTGTTGACGTAGAGGTTGGCCCAGGCGGACAGGGCCTTGCGGTGCCAGGGCCACTCCGCGGCGGTCGAACCGCCGGGCACGTAGCGGGAGCCGAGCACCACGGCGGTGTCGTCGGCCAGCAGGGCCTGGACCATCGCGGGTATCGCCGAGGCCGGGTGCGAGAGGTCGGCGTCCATCTGGACCACGACGTCGGCGTCCTCGTCCAGGGCCCGGGCCATGCCGGCCAGGTAGGCGCGGCCGAGGCCGTCCTTCTCGGTGCGGTGCAGCACGCCCACGGTGCCGCCGGACTCCGCGGCGAGCTTGTCGGCGATCTCGCCGGTGCCGTCCGGCGAGTTGTCGTCGACCACCAGCAGGTGCAGGCCCGGTACCGGGAGGTCCGCGAGAAGACCCGCGAGGACCGGAAGGTTCTCCCGTTCGTTGTACGTGGGGACGACGACAACGACCTTCGGGGAGGCCTCGACCATGTTCTGTTTCCCTCGTGCCCTTTCCGGCCGGCACCCGTGCCACGCCGGACGGTTGTCCTTGACGACCTGCGGTGGATGAGACCGTGCGAGTGTATCGGTGCGGCGGACGGTTCCTCGCCCCGGGTGACGGGCTGGGCACGGCCGGCCACGGCCCGGAAATCCGTTCGACTGCGATGCGTGCCCGGGGCGCCGCGTCACCGCCCCGATCCGTCGTTCCGGGAAATTTCTTCGACGGCCCCTCGCAGACGGTCCCTCGCAGCTCCCGGCGGGCTACGCCCCGCCGTAGACGGTCGCGAGGTTGTCCCGGGCCGGGTGGGTCAGGCCGGCCGGGCCGGCGGCGAAGGTGCGCAGGACGTTCTCGGTGACCCGGCGGACCAGGTCCCCGGCCCGGGCGTCGATCCCGTGGTCGGCGCTGCCGCCCCCGGGCCCGTGCGCGTCCAGGGCCTCCACCCAGCGCATCGTCCCGGAGGCGAACACCCCGGCGCCGCCCGGCACGGTGTAGTACGCGGTGTCGGAGTGCGAGCGGCGGCCCTCGCAGACCACGGGGGAGTGCGCGATCACCTCGATCGGACGCGGGGTGGGGAAGGCGGTGTCCACCCGGTCGTACTCGACGCCGACCAGGTGCGGGAAGGACGCCCCGGTGGCGACGCCGGTGCCCTCGAACGCCCAGTGCTCCGGCGAGCCGACCACGTACGGGGCGTCCACCGGGTAGCCGTCGTAGATCACGCCGAGCATCGAGCTCTCCGGGTCGGCGCCCGGGCCGGCCCGGAAGTCGGTGGTCGCCGGGGCGCCGGTCTGGTGGCCCGGGTCCTGCGCCCACGCGTCCTTGTAGCAGACCACCGTCCGGTCCGGGCCCAGCTCCGAGGGCTCGAAGCGGACCCGGCGGAAACAGCAATTGGCGCCCAGGACCGCCAGGTTGGTGCCGGCGTCCCGGGCCGCGACCACCTGGGCGCGCTGCTCGGGGGACCAGTACTCGTCGTGGCCGAGCGAGAGGACGGCGCTCGCGCCGTGCAGCAGCCCGGGCTCGCGGGCCACGTCGATCCCGGTGGTGTAGGCGAGCGGTAGCCCGAGCCGCTCGGCGAGCGCGACCAGTGGCGCCTCGTACACCAGGAACAGCCCGGCGCCGTGGTCGTAGTCGTAGGGCCGGTCGAAGACCACCCGCAGCGAGCGGGTGGCCAGACCGCCGGTGGGGCCGTTGTAGAGGCTGTACCCGCCCCACCCGTTGTACGCCTGCCAGGTGGCGGGGGCGCTCATCACCACCGTCCGCCCGGCGGTGGCGGCGGAGCGGACGGTGAGCGGGACGTAGCGCTGGCCGGAGCCGTCCTCGGCGTCCAGGCGCAGCAGGTAGGCGCCCTCGGGCCAGCCGGTGGTGTCCACGGCGAGGGTGCGCTGCCAGCCGGTCAGCACGGTCCTGGTCGCGGGGTCCACCCGCGGGGCGGGCTGCCGGCCGCCCGGGACGTGCTCGCGGCGCCAGACCAGGCGGGCGCGGGCGCCGTCGTACCAGCCGGTGCGGTAGGCGGAGACGGTGAAGGCGGCGGCCGGGGTGGAGACGTGCAGGCCGAACTGCTCACCGGGCAGCACGCTGACCCGGTCGGCGAAGCCCTCGATGGCGTCGGCGGGGCCGGGGTTGGTGATCTCCCAGTCGGGCGCGCCGGGCAGGGACTGCTCCGGCGGGACGCCCACGTGCTGGGCGTCAGCGGTCGGGGCGGGGTCGTCGGGCGAGGGGCGCGGGGCAGGGCCGTCGGACGAGGAGTGCGGGGCGGGGTCCGGGCGGCGGGTGCCGCAGGAGGCGGTGGCCGCCGCCAGCAGGCCCAGGCCCAGAATCCCCCGCCGACTCGGTTCCGCCACCGCTGCCTCCCTGGTGTCCGTCCTCGGCAAACCTGCACACATCGGTCGATCGCGCGGACATCCTCGCCCGTTCCGGGCAGCAGGTGCGGCCCGCCGCGCCGGGACGACCAGCCCGGCGGGGCGCCGCCCGCCACCGCTGAGGGCCGTCCGGGGCACCGCTGGCGTGTCCGGACGCGCTGCTCCCCGGCGGCACCGATCCGGTCCCCTAGCCTGACCAGGCCCGCCGTCCGGCGGCCTTTGGGGGGCCGGAGCCGAGCGCGGCCGGCCGACTCGTGGACAGGGGTGCACGTGGTGTCGTCGGATTCGGCCGATCCGGGGGTGACGCCCGCGACCCGCGGCGCGAGGTTCCGGGAGTGGATGCTGGAAGGCCTGTCGGACATGGCCAAGCAGCACCCCGGCCCGCACGCCGAGGCGCCGCACGTCAAGGGCCAGCGCTGGTGGCGGGTGATGTGCCTGACCGGCCTGGACTACTTCTCCACGCTCGGCTACCAGCCCGGCATCGCCGCCCTCGCCGCCGGCCTGCTCTCGCCGCTGGCGACCATCGTGCTGGTGATCGTCACCCTGCTCGGCGCCCTGCCCGTCTACCGGCGGGTCGCCCAGGAGAGCCCGCACGGCCAGGGCTCGATCGCGATGCTGGAGCGGCTGCTGTCGTTCTGGCAGGGCAAGCTCTTCGTGCTCACGCTGCTCGGCTTCGCGGCCACCGACTTCATGATCACCATCACCCTGTCGGCCGCCGACGCGACCGCGCACCTGGTGGAGAACCCGCATCTGCACAGCGTGCTGACCGGCAAGCAGGTGACGATCACCCTCATCATGGTGGCCCTGCTCGGCGGGGTCTTCCTCAAGGGCTTCAGCGAGGCGATCGGCATCGCCGTCGTCCTGGTCGCGGTCTACCTCGCGCTGAACGTCGTGGTGGTGACCAACGGACTCTGGCACGTGCTGAAGGCCCCGCACGTCGTCGGCGACTGGACGGACGCGCTCACCGCCGAGCACGGCAACGTGATCGCGATGATCGGCGTCGCACTGATCGTCTTTCCGAAGCTCGCGCTCGGCCTGTCCGGCTTCGAGACCGGCGTCGCCGTGATGCCGCACATCGAGGGCGACCCGGACGACACCGAGGAGAAGCCCACCGGCCGGATCCGCGGCGCCCGCAAGCTGCTCACCACCGCGGCCGTGATCATGAGCTGCTTCCTGATCACCACCAGCCTCATCACCACCCTGCTGATCCCGGCGGACGCCTTCAAGGCCGGCGGCCAGGCCAACGGGCGGGCGCTCGCCTACCTCGCCCACCAGAACCTCGGCAACACCTTCGGCAGCGTCTACGACCTGTCCACGATCGCCATCCTCTGGTTCGCCGGCGCCTCCGCGATGGCCGGACTGCTCAACCTGATGCCGCGCTACCTGCCCCGCTACGGCATGGCCCCGCACTGGGCCCGCGCGGTGCGCCCCACCGTGATCGTCCTCACCCTGATCGCCTTCCTGGTCACCTGGCTGTTCGACGCCAACGTGGACGCCCAGGGCGGCGCGTACGCGACCGGCGTGCTGGTGCTGATCAGTTCGGCCGCCATCGCCGTCACCATCGCCGCCCACAAGTCCGGGCAGCGCCGCAGGACGGTCGGCTTCGCCGTGATCGCCGGGGTCTTCCTCTACACCACGGCCGTGAACATCGCCGAGCGGCCGGACGGCGTCAAGATCGGCGGCTGCTTCATCGCCGGCATCATGCTGGTCTCCTTCCTCTCCCGGCTCAAGCGGGCCTTCGAACTGCGCGTCACCGACGTGGTGCTCGACGCCGTCGCGGAACGCTTCGTCCGGGACTACATGCACCGCCCGCTGCGGCTGATCGCCAACGAGCCGAACAGCCGGGACCTCGCCGAGTACCGCGACAAGATCCGCCAGATCCGCGCCGACAACGACATCCCGGTCGAGGACGACCTGGTGTTCGTGGAGGTCACGGTGCTCGACCCGTCCGACTTCGAGGCCGAGCTGACCGTGCGCGGCGAGGTGCTGCACGACCGCTACCGGGTGCTGACGCTGCAGAGCTCCAGCGTGCCGAACGCGCTGGCCGCCCTGCTGCTGCGGGTGCGGGACCTCACCGGGCAGCAGCCGCACATCTACTTCGAGTGGACCGAGGGCAACCCCTTCGCCCAGTTCCTCAGGTTCTTCCTGTTCGGGCAGGGCGAGATCGCCCCCGTCACCCGCGAAGTCCTGCGCGAGGCCGAACCGGACCGCAGCCGCCGCCCGGCCGTCCACGTCGGCTGACGGCACCTCCCCGCCGAACGGGTCGGCCGTCTGCGCCTCCTGCTCAGTGGCAGTCCAGGTCAGCGGCAGTCCGGGTCGTTCTGGTCAGCGACTCGGGTGGGACTTGCTCCAGGCCGGGGCGACGAAGGCCACCAGGGCGACGGCGAAGCCGAGTTGGAGAAGGTGCCGGATCCAGTCGATGCCCGAGGTGTGGCGGACACCGATCCATCCGGAGACGGCGTTGCCGAGCCAGGCCCCGGCGGCGCCGAGCAGCATCGTCAGCCACCAGGGGATCGACTGCGGCCCGCGCAGGATCAGCTTGGCCAGTACGCCCAGCACGAAGCCGATGATCAGAATCCACAGGAGCTGGAACATCGCAGTCCACCTTCCGGGCGCCGCCGGACTGACCCCGGTGCGCCGAATCGCCGAGACGCGGTTCGTCCCATGATCGCCCGGATCGGCCGAACGGGCACGTCGGGAGCTTCTACCGCTCCGGCCGCACCTGCTCGGTCCTGAGCTTCACCGAGGACTCCTGGCGGCCGGCTCTCAGCGCTCCAGTGCCGCCTCGACGGCCTCGCGGACGTCCGGGTGCGGGTCGTTCGCGAGGCCGTCGAGCAGGGCGGCGACACCCGGGGTGGACCAGCCGGCGACGGCCCACACCAGTTCCTCGCGCACGGCCGGGTCCGGGTGGGCGGCCAGCCGGGCGAGGCGGTCCAGTGGGCCGCGGCGGCGGCGCCCGAAGCTCTGCAGGGCGGCGAGCAGTTCGGCGGGGTCGCCCGGCTCGCCGGCGGCCTCGATCCGGGCGAGCAGGACGGGCACGGGCGGCGGCGGGGCGTCCAACGGGTGCTGGTGGCGCTCGCGCAGTCGACGGCTGCCGTACCCGCCGACGGGCTGGCAGCCCATGCAGGGACAAGGCCGGGTGCCGTGGGCGTTCGGCTGGTAGCGCCAGCCGGAGACCTGCGGCACGCCGCGGATCCGGTGGACCTCGCGGGCGCCCACCGCGCGCGGCACGAACACCTCCCAGCCGCGCGGGTCCGCCAGTTCGGCGATCCGCCGCACCGCCTCGGCGGCGGGTACCCGCTGCTGGGCGTCCCTCGCGCGGTCCCGGTAGTGCCCGGCCAGCACCTGCTGCGTGTCGTCCAGCCGGAGGTGCACCGCGACCAGCGAGCCCCCGGTGCCGAACCGGGCCAGTTCGCGCAGCCACTGGTGGGTCAGCGGGTACGAGGGCAGTACCGGGAAGCAGTACAGCCCGCGCACCCCGCCCTGCCCCCGGCTGTCGGCCCGGATCCCGGCGCGGCGGATCCGCGGCGCGTTCGCCGCGGCGGTCAGGTGCACGAACATCGCCATGGCCCGGGATGCTAGCGGCTGGCCGACCGCGGGCCCATCGGATTTCCTCGGGAGGCGGGGCGGGGCGGGGCGGCGCGGGGCGGGGCGGGAGGCAGAGCAGGAGGCGGGGCAGGAGGCGTCAGGCGGTGCCCGTGCGGCGGGTGATCAGGGCGGCGAGGCCGTCCAGGATGCGGTCCAGGCCGAAGTCCAGGGCCTGGTCGCGCCCGTCCTCGCCGGTCATGGCGGCGGCCAGGGCGGGGTAGCGGTCGGCGTGCTGGTGCACCAGCGTGCCGAGGGCGGTGAGGAGTTCGGCTTCGGGGGAGCCGTCGGGCCCGGCGGCGCGGGACTGCTGGGCGATGCTGCGGACGTGTCCGGCGAGCAGGACGGCGGCGTCCATCCGCTCGGGGCCGGTCAGTCCGTGGCCGTCGAGGGCGGTCACCACCCGTTCCAGCCAGGTGAGTTCCTTCGGGCCCATCACCCGGGGGCCGACGGTGGCGTCGAGCAGCCACGGGTGGCGGCCGAACGACTCGGTCAAGTGGTGCGCCCAGGCCGTGAGTTGGCTCCTCCAGTCGTGGGCGCGCCGGTCCTGCGGGGGCTCGCCGACGGCGGCCTCGACCATCAGGGCGACGAGTTCGGCCTTGCCGGGCACGTAGCGGTAGAGCGACATCTTGGTGAAGTCGAGCAGCCCGGCGACCTTCTGCATCGAGACCGCGCCCAGGCCTTCGGCGTCCGCGATCTCGACGCCCGCCGCCGCGATCCGCTCCAGGCTGAGGGCCGGTTTCGGCCCGCGGGTGGGCTTGGCCGGGGGGCCCCAGAGCAGCCGCACCATGTCGTTCGCCGCCTCGCTCACATTCCGCTCCCGTTCTGGGGGTTGCTCGTCCGACCTAACTGCGTCTACCGTACACAGCAGCAAACAGTATCCACCGGACACAGTTTCTCGATCCTCTCGGACGGAGTGGTTTCCCATGAGCACCAAGGTCCTGATCTCGGGCGCGAGCATCGCCGGCCCCGCCCTGGCCCACTGGCTCAGCCGGTACGGCTTCGAGGTCACCGTCGTCGAACTCGCCCCGGCGCTGCGCGGCGGCGGCCAGAACGTCGACTTCCGCGGCCGCACCCACCTGACGGTGCTGGAGCGGATGGGCGTCCTCGACGAACTGCGCGCGCTCGACACCGGCGGCAGCCCGATGACCTTCCTCGGCGCCGACGGCCGCCGACTCCTGCACCTGCCCGCCGAGTTCGCGGGCGGCGAACTGGAGATCCCGCGCGGCGAACTCGCCCAGCTGCTGTACCGGCACAGCCGCGCCCGCGCCGATTACGTCTTCGGCGACTCCATCACCGCCCTGGAGGAGACCCCGAGCGGTGTGCGGGCCGCCTTCCGGCACGGCGCGCCGCGCGAGTTCGACCTGGTGATCGGCGCCGACGGGCTGCACTCCAACGTCCGCCGGCTCGCCTTCGGCCCCGAGCAGCGCTACGTCCGCCACCTCGGCTACTACGCGGCCACCTGGCAGTTCCCCAACGACCTCGGCCTGCCGCCCGGTTCGGTCGGCCTCAACGTCCCCGGCCGGCTCGCCTCGATCGGCGCCGACCACCGCGACCCGGCCCGCGCGGGCGCCTTCTGCCTCTTCGCCTCGCCCGAACTGCGCTACGACCGCCACGACCAGGAGCAGCAGAAGGCCCTGGTGCGGGACGCCTTCTCGGGCCTGGGCTGGGAGGTACCGCGCCTGCTGGAGAGCCTGCGGCACGCCCCCGAGCTCTACTTCGACTCGATCAGCCGCGCCGACGTCCCCACCTGGTCCAGCGGCCGGATCGCCCTGCTCGGCGACGCGGCCTGCGGCGCCACCATCGGCGGCATGGGCATCGGCACCGCCGTGGTGGCCGCGTACGTCCTGGCCGGCGAACTGGCCCGGGCCCGCGGCGACCACCGCACCGCCTTCGCCCGGTACGAGCAACTGCTGCGCGGCTACGCCCAGGGCTGCCAGAAGGGCGGGGACCGCACCGGCCCGTTCCTGGCGCCGCGCACCGCCACCGGCCTGCGCGTGCGCAACGGGCTGCTGAACCGGCGCTGGGTGCTGAACCGGATGCTGGAGCTCGGGAAGCAGGTCTCCAGCGTCGAGCTGCCGGACTACGAGCTGCCGAAGGGCGGGCTGCCGGACTGCGAGCCGCTGGAGAGCGAGCTGCCGGAGGGCGAGCTGCCGAAGTGCGCGCGCGAGTCGGCCGGCCGGTTCAGTGCGGCGGGCTGATCCGGGCGCCGCCGTCCAGGGCCGCCTCCACCTGGACGGCCGCCCGGGCCGGGCGCTCGACGGCCAGCGTGTGGTCCGGGGCGGGCCGGTCGGCGGACCAGTCCGGGCCCTTGACGGCGAGCCGGGTGACCCGCCGGCTGCCCGCCGCGAGTAGGAACTCCGCCCCCTGCGGGGAGCGCCACCAGGCCCAGCCGACGACGTCCTGCTCGAACCGGCTGCACGCCCGCCCCGGGCCGCCGCCGGTGCGCTGCGGGCCGCGGGCGGTCGGCAGCAGGACGGCGGTGGCGGCGCTGCCCTCGCCGGTCCAGCGGTCGGCTCGCAGGCAGACCCAGGACGCCGAGCCCGCGTTCTGCGGCAGCGGCTGCACCGCGAAGGCCCACAGGTTGAGCTGCTTGACGCCCGGCGTGCCGTCCGGGACGGCGCAGCCCGCGCGGGCCCAGGCCAGCAGCGCGTCCTGGCCGGTGGCCTCGCGCGGCTCGCGGGCCGGCTGGGTACGGTCCGGTGGCGGGGAGTAGGTGAGGTGCGCGGGGACGAGTCCGCCGAGGTCGGTCAGCAGGAAGGCGTGCTTCTCGGCGATGGCGGGGGAGGAGTGCAGCTGGAGCACCGTGGCGCCGTGGCAGTCCGCGAGCCCACCGCCCGGGACCGCCGCCGTGACCCCGTCAGGGTGGTCCAACGGCCGTGCGGGGGAGTCGGGTTGGTCGATCCGGCGGGTCTCGGCGGCGTCCACCCAGGGGGCCAGCAGATAGCGCACGGCGGTGCCCTGGCGGCGCAGCACCACCGCGCCCGCCGTGGTCACGTCCGAGTCGTCGGCCCGGGCGAGGTCCAGGCCGCCGTCGCGCCCGTCGGTGTAGCGGGCGAGCCGCCGGCCGTCGAACAGCACCACCACGGCGGCGCCGTCGACCGTCCCGGCGAACAGCAGGGCCGGCGGGGCGACGGGCGGCGTGGCGTCCACGCCCGGCTCGGTGCGGGTCTGCGGGCCCGGCCGCTCCCAGGCGGCCAGGGCGCGGCCGAGCAGCGCGCCGTCGTCGCGGCGGTCGCCGCGGGCGGGCCAGGCGGTGAAGTCGACCCGCGCGGTGTGCTGCCACCGGTCCGGCTCGACCCGGGTCAGGCGGGCCGGGTCGGCCGCGGTGCCGGACGGGGCGGGTGCGGGGCGGGCCGCAGGCGCGGCCGGGCCGGAGTCGGCCACCACGGCCGCCGTCGTGCTGAGCCCGAGCAGGCCGACCAGCAGCACGGCGCTCCACGTCCGGCGGCGGCGCAGCAGGTCGGTGGGCTGGACCCGCACCGCGCACGGGTCGAAGGCGGGCGGCTCCGGGTCCGCCCCGCCGGTCACACCGGCCGCCGCCGCGACGGCCTCCTCGGGGCGCTCGACCCCGGCCTGTCGCAGCACCCCGGCCGCCTGCTCCGGCGTCAGCCCCTCCACCGCGCGCAGGGCGAAGGCCGCCCGGGCGGGGGCGTCGAGCGCCGCGAGCGCGTGGTCCAGCGCCGCGTCCTCCTCGCCGCCGTGCGGGGTGAACAGCCGCAGTCCCCAGATCCGGGGAGCGGGCAGCCGCCGCGCGGGGTGCGGCCGCAGCGTTGCGCGCAGCACCCGCAGGCGCAGTGCGGCGTACACCGGGTCCTCGTCCGCTGCCGGCGGACCGGCCGGGCGGGTCCAGCGGGAGGGTAGGGCGCGCTGGACGGTCGCGTGCGCGGCCAGCACCCGGCTGTGTCGGTCCCGGTCGGCGGGCAGCGCGAGGTACGCCAGCCGGGCCAGCCTGCGGTAGTGGCGCACCAGCGCGGCCTCGGCCTGGGCCACCGGGCGTGCCGCGGCGCCCTGCGCCGGCGATGCCGCGCCCATCGTCCGTCCTGCCAACGGGCCCTCCCCGGATGCCGTGCGTGCTGTCGTGGTGGACGGTCCAACGAGTCGATCATGTGATGGTTGCGCCGTCCGGGTCGCCGGGTCGGTGCGTTGCTGGTTTCGGCGAGGCGGCGGGCGGGCGGCGGTTCGGCACGGTGTCGGATCCGCGTTCGGCGGGCGGGCCCAAGGTCCCGCCCGTTCAGCCCCTTGGCCCCTGGCGGCCCGTGCCGCCGGGCGCGATGCTGCCGGTACCGGCCGGGACGATCCGCGCCCGGCCGCAAGAGTGTCGTGGACGAGGTGAACCGGCGTGCGGCATGCCACCGTCGAATCAGTGATGACCAGCCCCGTGGTCCGGGTCGCGCCCGAGACCGGCTTCCGGGAGATCGTCGCGCTGCTGACCGAGTACGACATCACCGGGGTGCCGGTGGTGGACGCGGAGGGGCGGCCGCTCGGGATCGTCTCCGAGGCCGACCTGCTGCGCACGCTGGCCGCGCAGGAGGATCCGGGCGCGCTGCTGCCCGCCCCCGAGGCGGCGCCGGCCGGCCCGGGCGGTGCCGTGACCGCGGCCGACCTGATGACCGGGCAGCCGGTCTGCACGACGCCCGGGACCAGCGTGGTCGCGGCGGCCCGGCTGATGAGCCGGCACGGGCTGAAGCGGCTGCCGGTGCTGGACGAGGACGGACGGGTGACCGGCATGGTCAGCCGCGGGGACCTGCTGCGGGTGTTCCTGCGCGAGGACGTGGTGATCCGGCGGGAGATCGTCGAGGAGGTGCTCGGCCGGATCGACGGGGTGAGCCCGGCGGAGATCGGCGTCGAGGTCGATCAGGGCCGGGTGGTGCTCAGCGGTACGGTGCCCGAGCCGTACCTGGTCCCGATCGTGCTCAACCTGTGCCGCTCGGTGGACGGCGTGGTCTCGGTCACCGACCGGCTCGGTGCGGGCGGGGCGGCCGCTCCGGTGGGCTGATCCGTCGATCCTGCGATCCGACCGCTGTGCGCCGCCCCGGCCCGGGCGGTTCGCTTCGCATACTGCGGAGCGTATCGGGTAACTCACCCTGTGTGCCCGGCGGGTCGAACTGTCGGGGCGCCGGAGCACAGGGGAGGCGGCCGTGGCGGTCGTATTCGACGCGGACTTCACTTCGACCAGACAGTGGACTGCCGGGCGCACCAGTGCCTACCCCCGGATGGGGCCGACCAACCGGAGCGACCACAAGCTCGACTACCTCGGCCGCGGCTACTGCCCGGGCGGCGTGTTCAGCGCCACCCGGCGGCTCGTCGGCGGGCTCTGGACGTGCAACCTGCTCACCACCGAGGGCAGTCCGGACGGCTTCCAGGCCCGCACCGGCGACCAGCTGTCGGCACGCATCACGCTGCCCGTCGGCCTGGGTGCCTGGCCGGCCGTCTGGACCTGGCGGGACGGCGGCAACGAGGTCGACCTCTTCGAGTACCACCCCGACCACCCTGACCTGTTGGAGTTCTCCAACCACGTCCGGGGTGGGTACCGGTACTGGCACGGCGCCGGCTCGGGGATCGCGCCCGGGTCGACCTTCGACCTGCGGGTCGTGCTCGGCGCGAACTCGGTGGACTGGTACGTCGAGGACGAGCTGGTCTACGCGGACCTGCACGGGGTCGGTCCCGGCTGGCAGGCGTACCTGATCGTCAACCTGTCGGTCGCGGACGGCACGTACCACGACCGGCCGCCGCTGCAGGGGCCGGACCGGCTCAGCTGGGTCTGCCACAGCCTTCAGGTCGAGCGCTGAGCGTCCCGCCTCACGGGGCGAAGGTGGCGGTGACCGGGCCGCGCGGGCCGGAGCGCTGGAACCAGACCGTCCGGCGGTGCGCGCCGATGTGCGCGGGGTGGGCCACGTACAGGTCGTCGCGCGGGGCGCGTTCGTTGCCGGGGGCCAGGGCCGCGTCCACGGCGCGCGCGGCGATGGCGCGCAGCAGGGCGGTGGCGGTCGCTTCGGCCGCGGGCGGTGCGATGGCGAGCGCGGTGAGTTCGGCCCAGAGCGCGGTGGAGACGTAGCTGATCGGGGAGTGGCCGAGCGCGGGATGGGGGCGGTGGTCCCCGTGGCGCCGCAGTACCCCGGCCGTGACGAGCTGCTCGGGCGAGCGGTCGTCGGCCGGTGGGTGGTGGTTCATGGGCGGCAACGCTACCCCGGTGGGCCGGGCGCTGAGCGCCGGAACGTTTTCTCAGGCTTTCTTCAGGGCGCTTCGGCCCGGTGCGGGCGCACGATGGTGGTGAGGCGCTGGTCACCTCGGCGGGCCCCGGCTGCGGGGCCGGAGGAGGAGGTCCCCATGAGGTACTGGCACGGACACGGCCACGTCCTGGGTGGCTGGGGCATCGGTGTGATGGCGGTCTTGACGCTGCTGGTCCTGCTGGTGCTGGTGCTCGCCGCCATCGCCCTGTTCCGGTACGTGTCGCGGTCGCGTCGACCGCTGCCGTACGGCCCGGCGGGTCCGGGTGCGGCGGGGCCGGGTTCGGGTTCGGCGGCTTCGGGTGCGGCGGGGCCGGGGTGGGGCGCACCGCACGGCGCGGCGGCCGGGCCGACGCCCGAGCAACTGCTCGCGGAGCGGTTCGCGCGTGGCGAGATCGACACCGAGGAGTACCGGCACAGGCTCGACACGCTGCGCTCGGTGAACGGGCCGGGTGACGGCTGAGCCGGGGCGCACGCGGGCCCGCCACACGGTGGTGCGTGTGGCGGGCCCGTCTGCGGTGGCGGCCTGGCCGGCGTTTGCGCAGCCCGTTCGGCCTGCGCGGTCTACTCGGCGTGCGTGGCCTGCTGGGCCTATTCGACGACCAGCTCGACCGGGATGTTGCCGCGGGTGGCGCGCGAGTACGGGCAGACCTCGTGCGCCTGCTTGACCAGCTGCTCGCCGGTCCCGTCCGCGAGTGCCTCGGGCAGTTCGACGCGCAGCACGACGGCCAGGCCGAAGCCGGCGCCGTCCTTGCCGATCGACACCTCGGCGGTGACCGAGACCTCGCTGGTGTCGACCCGGGCCTGGCGGCCGACCAGGCCGAGGGCGCTGGCGAAGCAGGCCGCGTAGCCGGCCGCGAACAGCTGCTCGGGGTTGGTGCCCTGGCCGCTGCCGCCGAGCGCGGGCGGCATCGCGAGCGCGAGGTCCAGCTGCCCGTCGGAGCTGACGGCGCGGCCCTCCCGGCCGTTGGCGGTGGCGGCTGCGGTGTAGAGCGCGTCCATGGTCGGTTCCCTTCGTGTGTTCCGGCGGCCGCCGGGCCGCCCTCTGGAGATAAGTAGAGCACACAATTCAATTGCGCACAACTGAATGGCGTGAGGGTGATCGGTACCATGGAGCCATGACCACGCTCCCCGGCATGGCGGACGAGGAACTGCTCCGCCTCGACCAGCAGATCTGCTTCTCGCTGAACGCGGCCTCCCGCGCCTTCGGCGGCGTCTACCGGGTGCTGCTCCGCGACCTCGGACTCACCTACCCCCAGTACCTCGTCCTGCTCGTGCTCTGGGAGGACGGCGACCTGCCCGTCAAGCGGATCGGCGAGCGCCTGCGGCTCGACTCCGGCACGCTCTCCCCGCTGCTCAAGCGGCTGGAGGCGGCCGGGTTGGTGCGGCGCGAGCGCAGCCCGGAGGATGAGCGGTCGGTCACCGTCAGCCTCACCGCCGAGGGCTCCGCCCTGCGCGAGCGGGCCGGCCGGGTGCCGCGCCGGCTGTTCGATGCGACCGGACTGCCGGTCGAGGACCTGGCCGCGCTGCGCGTACTGCTGGAGCGGGTGACCGCCGCGCTGGACTCGGCGGTGGTGGAGCCGGCGCCGTAGTCGCGGCATCCTCCCTGTCAAGTCGGGCGGTCCACGGTCTGTGACGTGGGTCACGTGCGTCTGGGTCCCGGGCTCCTGTCGGGGCCGAACCGGCAGGTCAGCGCCGGTTTTCGAAAGTGAACGGAAACGGTCGCCAATTGTCCGCCCGATCCGGTCAACAACCCGGGCCGCCCGGACGGTTACACCACGAGCCCCCAGGGGCCGTCGGCGTGCCACCCGGTGGGCCGGCCAGCTGACCCACGAAAGGGGGGCGCGTGTGCTGAACACCCCCGGGCCGGGCGAGAAGCGGGACCTGCGGGCGGACCCGCTCGGCGCGCTGCCGGCCGACTTCGAGGCCTTCTTCACCCGCGAGCACCCGGGCTACCTCCGGTACGCCCAGCAGCGCCTGCGACATCGCGAGGACGCGCAGGACGCCGTCCAGAACGCGGGCGCCACGCTCTACAAGAACTGGCGCCGCGCCCTGGCCAGCGCCGACCCGCAGGCCTTCGCCTTCAAGATCGTCAAGGATGCGGTGGTGGACCTCCTGCGCGAGCGCCGCCGTGCCGAACGCAAACGGCTGCGCGTCATCGCGCAACGCCGGCCCGACACCAGCCAGGACGAACTGGACCAGCTCGCCGAACTCGACGCGCTGGACTGGGCGATGGAGGAACTCGCACGCGCCGCCCCGGTCCAGGCCGACGTCGTCCGGCTGCGCCAGGCGGGCCTGTCCTACCCGGACATCGGCCGCAGCCTCGGCATCGCGCACACCACCGCCCGCACCTACTACAGCCTCGGGCGGCGCCACCTGGAGTACCTGCTGGAGCAGCCGGACGACGGGCAGGCGCCGTGAAGGTCACCGAACTGCTGCGGGCGGACGCCGCCCTGCTGGAACGCGAGTTCCGCGACCACGACCCGGCCGCCTTCACCCGTCGGCTGGCCGAGCGGCTCGCCGCCGCCCGCCGGCCCGCGCCACCCGCCCGCGAACGCCCGGCCCGCCCGCCCGCGAACGCCCGGCCGCCGCACGCATTCGGCGAGCCCCCGTGGGCCGGCGGCCGGACCGAGCTCCGCCGCGACCTGCGGCACCTGTGCGCCACCGTGGCGGGCGCGGTGGACCCGGCCGAACTGGCTCTGGACCTCGAACTCGCCGAGAAGACGGCCTTCCGCACCCTCGGCTGCCTGCTCTACGGGATGGGCCGCACCGCCGACGGCGTCTTCTGGTGGCGGATCGCGACGCAGTACGGCGACCAGCTGGCCGTGCACTGCCTGGCCGTCCACTACGCGGCCGAGGGCGAGACCCGGGACGCGGCCCGCTGGGCCGCCCAGGCCGAGGACCTCAGCGCCCCCGGTCACCTGCCCGCCCTGGCCCCGGACGCCGGGCCGGGCGGCGCCGCGCAACTGGCGCGGGAACTGGCCGAGCGCTACGACGGCGAGATCCTGCTGACGCTCAGGGACGTGCTGGCGGTGCGCCCGGGGGCGGACGGCGGACGGCTGGGCCTGCGGTCGGTGCGGGGGAGAGGGGTGGTGCGCATCCGGTGAGCCGGGCGGTGGGGCGGTGGGGCGCTGGTGGGTGGAGGGCGGTGGTGGTGGCAGCGGGGCGGCCGCCGCCCGCGGGCTCACGCGAGCCCCGTGATGGCGTCGCCGACGTACTCGGCCCCGATCACGGCCAGCACGGTGGTCGTGATCGCCGTGCTGTGGGTGGCCAGCCAGGCCTTCCACTCCCCGAGGGTCCGCGCCGAGCGGTCCCCGCGGAGCAGGTGGACCGCGAGCGGAAGCAGCGTGCACAGCGAACCGATCAGCACCATCAGCGCGGCGGCCACCACCGTGCCCCCGACCCCGGCCGTACTGGCGGCGATCGAGGCCGCGCCGCCGACGGCCAGTGCCAGGTTCTTCGGGCCGGTCGTGACCAGGGCCACCGCGAGACCGGCCGACCGGCCCGCGCTGAAGCGGCCCACCTCCCGCATCCACCTCGGCGGCGCGGTGACGTGCCCCGCGCGGGGCCGGTCGCGCCACTGCTTCGCGGTCATCAGGACGAACAGGACGCCCAGCGCGAGCTCCAGCCAGTACGACCAGGTCGGCCGGCCGCCACCCGAACCCAGTGCGCTGCCCGCCGCCACCACGACCGCCACCACCGCCGCCAGGCCGACCGCCCAGCCGGCCGCGAAGGCGAGCGCGATGGTCCGCCCGCGCGGTGCGGCCAGCATCAGGACCACCGCGACCAGCGCCGGCGGGCTGATCGCGAGGCCCACCGCCGACGCCAGCATCGAACCGACCGCCTCGCCCATCCCGCTCCCGCCTCCTCGCCGTCGCCCGGGCTCGCCCGGCGCAGCCGCCGTCAGCGCCCGTCCGGCGCAGCCGCGGTTCGGGCCCGTGCCGTGAAACCGCTGCCCCGGGGCGTCTGGTGAAGCCGCTGCCCCGGGCCTGCTCCGCCGGGCACACGTCTGCCCCATTCAGCTACGCCCGGGGCCGCCGTGCACGGCCGGGGCCGCTGTGCGGGTGAGGTCCGGGGGTGGTGCTCAGGCCCGGAACGGCCGTCGTTCGCCCGGAACCGCCGAGGGCCGCCGCACCGGTGCGGTGCGGCGGCCCTCGGACGTGGTCACGGCAGCGGATCAGTCGTTGCCCGACTCGATCGCGGCGCTGTCGAGCGCGGTGGACTTGGCCGCCAGCGCCTCGGCGTCGGGGCCGGCGGCGGCGATCGGCGCCGCCCCGCCGGGCGCCAGCTCACCGATCAGGCCGCTCCACGGCGCCAGCTGGCCGTGCACCGCGTACTGCTCCAGCTTGCTGCGCGAGTCGGCGATGTCGAGGTTGCGCATGGTCAGCTGGCCGATGCGGTCGTCCGGGACGAACGCGGCGTCGACGCTGCGCTCCATGGACAGCTTCTCGGGGTGGTAGCTGAGGTTCGGGCCCTGGGTGTCGAGCACCGAGTAGTCCTGGCCGCGGCGCAGTCGCAGCGTGACGCTGCCGGTGACCGGCTGGCCGACCCAGCGCTGCAGGCTGTCGCGGAGCATCAGCGACTGCGGGTCGAACCAGCGGCCCTCGTACAGCAGCCGCCCGAGCCGGCGGCCCTGCGTGTGGTAGGTGGCGACGGTGTCCTCGTTGTGGATCGCGTTGAGCAGCCGCTCGTAGGCGGTGTGCAGCAGCGCCATGCCGGGGGCCTCGTAGATGCCGCGGCTCTTGGCCTCGATGATGCGGTTCTCGATCTGGTCCGACATGCCCAGGCCGTGGCGCCCGCCGATCCGGTTGGCCTCGTGCACCAGCTCGACGGCGTCGGCGAACGCCCGGCCGTTGATGCGGACCGGACGGCCGAACTCGAACTCGATCGTCACGTCCTCGGTCTGGATCTCGACCGCCGGGTCCCAGAAGGCCACGCCCATGATCGGGCTGACGATCTCCATCGAGGTGTCCAGGTACTCCAGCCGCTTGGCCTCGTGGGTGGCGCCCCAGATGTTGGCGTCGGTGGAGTAGGCCTTCTCGGCGGAGTCGCGGTACGGCAGGTCGCGCTCGGAGAGCCAGGCGGACATCTCCTTGCGGCCGCCGAGCTCGGTGACGAACCGCTGGTCCAGCCACGGCTTGTAGATCCGCAGGCTGGGGTTGGCGAGCAGGCCGTAGCGGTAGAACCGCTCGATGTCGTTGCCCTTGTAGGTGGAGCCGTCGCCCCAGATGGAGACCTCGTCCTCGCGCATCGCGCGGACCAGCAGGGTGCCGGTCACGGCGCGGCCGAGCGGGGTGGTGTTGAAGTACGTCTGCCCGGCGGAGCGGATGTGGAAGGCGCCGCAGGCGAGGGCGGCCAGGCCCTCCTCGACCAGCGCCGCCCGGCAGTCGACCAGCCGGGCCTGCTCGGCGCCGTAGGCGCGGCCGCGGGCCGGGACGTCGGCGAGGTTCGGCTCGTCGTACTGGCCGATGTCGGCCGTGTAGGCGTAGGGGACGGCGCCGTGCTCGCGCATCCACGCGACGGCGACGGAGGTGTCCAATCCACCGGAGAATGCGATGCCGATCCGTTCACCGACCGGCAGCTTGCTCAAGACCTTCGACATGCATGCACCCTTGACCCGCGAGGCGCGGGCTCCTGACTTAGCGACGTGTGAGGGGATTCGGCGTATCCGATGCCCGCACTCTGGCATAGGTTTGCAGAGTACCGCAAGAGCATACGATCGGCTCGGCGAGGGGCGGCCGCTCCTGTTGCCGCCCCCGGCCGTGGCCGATCGGTGGTCGCCGTACCTCAACCCGGCTTTCTCCCAGGCGCGTTGGGAGGTCGGATGTCGGGGCGGGGGTCAGGAGGCGCTGTCGGCGTCCGGCCCCTGGGCGCGCAGGCGGCGGACGTTCTCCAGCGACTCGCGCAGTTCGGTGAGCCAGGTGTCGGAGTGGCGCTGCACCAGGCGGACACACCAGGCGAGCGCCTCGCTGCGGCTGCGGGCGACGCCCGCCTCCACCAGGGTGTCGAGCACCTGCCGTTCGGGCTGGCGCAGCCGGGTCATGACGGGGGCGGAGACGGTGGTGAACATGCCCCTCAGGTCGCCGCACTCGGCGCCCCAGGAGACCTTGCGGCCGTAACGGCGCTCGGCCTCCCGGGCGACGGCGATCCGGGCGTCCCTGGTCCGGTCGCGGAACTCGGCGATCCGGCCCTCGAACGCCGCTTCGCGCTCGGCGTCCGATGCTGCTTGGTCGAGGACGGGTTCGGTGATGCGGCCGACGACGGTGATCTCTTCGCGGTCCGGGGTGATCTCGACGAGATCGGTGAACAGGTCGGCGGGGAGGCGGCCGGTGAACCACCCCCGGAGCTCTTCGGGCGAGGTTGTAATCATGTAATCAGCATTACTCGGGGTGGGGGTGATCGCAAGACCCCGGGGAGGAACGTCGGGAGGAGCGCCGGAGGAACGGCGGAGGGCCGTCAGCGCGTGGCGGAGACCGGCACCCGGGCCCGGGCCCGCGCCCGGCCGCGCAGCCAGGGCGTCCGGGCGGCCAGCGCGCCGAGGCCGAGCGCCACCAGGTGCCCGGCGTCGGCCAGTTGCTGGTCCAGCGCCCAGGTCACGGCCAGCCCCAGCCCGAGCGCGGGCAGCCCGAACCGGCGCAGCGGAGCCGGGCCCAGGGCCAGCAGGCAGCCGGCGGTGCCGACCAGCCCGTAGCTGATCCCGACGTCACGCGCCCGGGACAGCGCCCCCGGGATCCGGGCGGTGAGCATCACCCACATGGCGCCCTCGGTGAGCAGAGTGGCGCCCAGGTGCCCGAAGACGAAGACCGCGCCGGCCCGGGCCGGGCCCCAGCGCCACTCGGCCAGACCCAGCACCACGGCCACCGCCGCGATGCCCGCCCAGGCGGGCACCCCGTCGACCACCAGCCCGCTGGTGAACATCGTCCACCACTTGCCGACCTCCATGTGGTGGACGTTGCTGCTGTTGTGCCGGACGAACCGGGCCCGGGCGCCGTGGCTCTGGCCGGCCAGCCAGCAGGCCGTCGCGGTCAGCAGCAGCACGTACACCGTGGTCAGCCGCAGCCGGTCCGCCACGCGCAGCGCCGGGTGCCGCGCGTCGGCGCCGGCGTCGAGACCTGCAGGTGCGGTCGTTGTGCCGCGCTCGCTCATCGTGCCCGTCGCCCTCGCTGTGCGGTCCCGGTGGTGCCGCCCGGCGGCCCCCGGCGGCCCGTTCCGGGCGGTCAGAGCGCCAGCGTACGCCAGCCCCGGGTGATCTCCTCGCCGACCGAACTCGCGTTCGGCGCCGGGCTGCCCGGGACCGGAGCGGCCGTCAGCAGCTCCAGCAGCTCCAGCAGCTCCAGCAGCGCCGCGCCGTCCGCCGGGCGCCCGGCCGGGTCGGCGTTCAGCGCGCGGACCACCACGGCGGCCAGCGCTAGGGGCTCTCTTTCGGATCACGTCGGATCAGCGCGCGGCGTCGGAGTGCGTGCATCGCAAGGCGGAGGAGGGAGTCCATGCGGAGTATCGGCGACCGACGACAACGCGGCGAGGTGCGTGCTCCGGCGTCGCGCGCCCGGCGTGATCCGAAAGAGAGCCCCTAGGCCCAGGGCGTGGGGGACGCGGGAGACCGTCCGCGAGACCCGCTCACCCGAAGGGCGCACCGCGTCGACGCGCCGGGGGGTGCCCCGGGTGAGGGTGAAGGGGACCGTCGAGGAGGCGCCGATGACCGGTGGCACCACCAACGCGCCCGGACACCGGCGCCCCTGGTGGGCACGCCTCGCGCACGCGGCCTGGACCTACGTCCGCCGGGCCCCGGGCACCTACGTGTGGCTGGCGATCCTGCTCGCCACCACGCAGGTGATCCGCCACGTCGACACCGCGACCGCCGACCGGATCCTGGAACGGCGCTCGACCAACCTGCACCACCTCCAGGTCTCACCGGTGCGCGTGCTGATCACCAGCGCGCTGTGGATCGCGGGCGGCGGGTGGCTGAGCTACTTCCTGCTCTACAACCTCTTCCACGTGCCCGCCGAACGCTGGCTCGGCACCCTGCGCTGGATCTCGGTGGCGATGATCGCGCACGTCGGCGCGACCTACCTCAGCGAGGGCCTGCTCGGGTGGGCGATCCACCGCGGCATCGCCCCGCCGAGGGCCGTCTACACCCTCGACTACGGCGTCAGCTACGCGCTCGCCGGGGTGGTCGCGGTGCTCACCTATCTGATCGTGCGGCCCTGGCGGTACCTGTACGTGGCCGGTGTGCTGGTCTTCTACGGCCTGGGTGTCGCGCAGAGCCGGGACTACACCAGCATCGGCCACTTCAGCGCCGTGCTGATCGGCCTGGCCTGCTACCCGCTGACCCGGGACCGCCCAGGCTCCTGGGACCCGGTCGCCACGGGCCGGCTCGTCCGAGGGCGGCTGCGGCTGCGGTGATGGTGGCGGGGACGGTGGCGGCTGCGCCGTGGTGGCGGCGCCGATGGATCAGCGGGTGCGCGGGGGGCCCGGGGCGGGCGCGCCCAGGTAGACGTTCAGCGGGGGCTCCTGGGCCAGCACCGCCCCCGCAGTGACGGAGAAGGTGACGGCGGCGCAGAGCGCGATCAGCCAGGACAGCAGTATCAGCACCAGCCCCAGCGAACCGTACTGGGCCAGACTACGGTTCAGCGCGCCCGGCATGTAGACCGGGGCGGTCAGCGACATCGCGGTGGCCGCGGCGGCCGTCAGCAGCGCGCCGGGCAGCAGCGGCAGCCAGCCGACCCGGGCGCTCAACAACAGGTGGGTGGTCCACCACCAGACCACGAAGGACGTTGCGAAGGTGAGCGGCAGGCCCAGCCAGAAGCCGACGCCGAAGCCGTCCCGCAGCGAGCCCTGGAAGACCAGCACCGTCAGCCAGGCCACGATCCACAGCAGCCACCGCCAGGCCGCCGCCCGGGTCCCGGCCTTCGGCAGCCGCCAGGCGTGCTCGCAGACCCGGGCCACCGCGCGGCTGCAACTGGTCCCCGACAGCAGTGCCATCAGCACGCCGATGATTCCGGTGGTGCCCCGCAGGTCCCCGTTGCCGTACAGCGCCTGGCGCAGCTCCTGATCCGAGGCGCCGGAGACGCCGAACAGCGCGCGGAGCGAGGCCACCAGCTGGTCCCGCACATCGGCCGGGGCGAACGCGGCCACTGCGAACAGCAGCGGTACGGAGGTCAGGAAGATCTGGGAGGCCATCCGGGTGGCGGCGTCCAGCAGTCCGGGGGAGAGCAGCCGGGCCGTCAGCTCGGTGATCACGGGGAAGCGCCGCTCGGCCTCGGCCCGCGCTCGCTCCCACCGCCCGCGCCCCCGGGCCAGCCGCTCCCCCCAACGGCTGGCGGCCTCCCTCACCGACCTCATCTCTCGGTCCTCCCGCAGCGGGGCAACGATCCGCCCCAGTCAAGGCCAGCCCGGCCCGCCCCGCCACCGGAGGTGTCCGTCCGCGGGCGGGTGGGCGGCGTCGGGCGTCTGGGGTGGGGGTCGGGGCCCGGGTAGCGGGTGCGGTGTGGTCGTGGGTCTACCGTCGGGGCGGCGGGCTCGTGAGGCTCGTGGGGTTCCGCCCGATGAGGGTGTTGAGCACGTTGAGGGCCGCCTTCTTGCGCTGGGCCTTGCGCGACCAGACCGCCGGGCAGACGACCCCGAAGAAGAACAGCAGCACCACGACGAGGCTCGGGGCCGCCGAGATGATCGCGATGGTGTTGTTGCTCTGGAACCCGGCCGCGACCGGGCCGGCGCCGGTCGCGGCGACTCCGGCCGGAGCGAGCCAGCGGGGGCCCGGTGCGGGCGGTGCGGTGCCCGTGGCCTGGGCGCTTCCGCCCGACGCGGGAATCCCCGTACCCTCGTGCATGTAGTTCTCCGGGTGTTGATGGGGCTACGAGTGATGACGGCTTCCTGTTGACGCAGGGAGCCGTCGCTCCGTTGTGGGGCGTACGGCTCGTACCGACAGTGGATACGATGACAGAGCTGCGGAAGGCCGAAAAACCGCAGAAAACATCGCGGGACTTGAGAAAGTTGATGTTGGTCCAGGTCAGAGACGTACCGACGTCGATGATGTGACCCGCATCACAGGAAATGGGAGAGGAACTGTGAGGAATCTCACGGTGGGGATATGGCGCGCAGGCTCCCGCTGAGTGGAACGGGCCCGCTGGTCTCCTTCGCCCACGAGCTCCGCGAACTCAAGGAACGGTCCCGGGGCACGGTCGAGACGGTCGTCGCGCTAGGCGCCTCGCGGACGGCGGTCTACGCCGCCCTGAACGGATCCCGCCTGCCGAGCGCCAAGAACCTGGACGCCATGGTCGAGGCGTGGGGCAGCGGCAGCGAGCTCGAACGGCGGCAGTGGCACGACCGGCGACGAGCCGCCGAGGAAGGCCTCGCGGAGGCGGCCCGGCGGCAGGGCGCGGCGACAGCAGGCCGCACACCCGAGGAGGAGGACTTCACCCGCGCGCTGCGCGGACTGTGGAACAAGGTCGGCGACCCGTCGACCGAACGGGTGGCGCGCCACTGCGACCTGAGCGCGCGAACCCTCGACTCCTACCTGGACGGACGGACCATTCCGACGGAGTCGCGGCTTCGCGAACTCTTCGACGGGCTGTCCGCGCTGCGCGCCGATGACAGCGCCTGGCTGGCGGCCACCCGGGACACCTTCATCGGGGAAGTGCTCTTCCGCGCCCAGACGGCGCGGCAGGGGGAGCGGGCGAGGGTCAGGGAACTGGCCACGGCCCTCCCGGAAGGGCAGGCGCCCGTCGAGTTCGGCCCGTTCCCCGACGGCATCGGGCCGGTGCCGGGCGTACGACTGGGCCAGGAGTTCGACAACCGGCGGACGCTCTCGCTCGCCGGCGTGCACCGGCCGCTCCAGGCCGGTATCTGCGGTCTGCGAGAACTCGGCGCGGAATCGATCGTGGTCTCCGGTGGGTACCAGGACGACGAGGATCTCGGTGATGTGATCCTCTACACCGGGGAGGGCGGGCGGAGCCCGCAGACGGGGCAGCCGGCCCGGAACCAGCAGCTGACGCGCGGCAACGCGGCCCTGGCGACGAGCGCGGCGACCGGGGCCCCGGTTCGCGTGGTCCGGGGAGTCACCACCGCGACCCGCTCCTTCTACCGCTACGACGGGCTCTTCCGGGTCGAGGACCTCTGGTCCGAGACCTCCTCCGGCGGCTTCCTCGTGTGGCGGTTCCGCCTGGTAGCCCTTTCCCCGGCCGAACAGGCCGCGGCAGTCGCCCGGGTGTCGGATCGGGTGACGGCTCCGACGGATGAGGATGGTCGGGAGGCGGGTCAGGCGGAAGACGTCCGGAAGGGTAAGGGTGAGGACGTCGGGCAGGCGGGGCCCGTCCGATCCGCGACATCGGTCGTGCGCGTCGTCCGGAACACCGCGATCGCCACCCACGTGAAACGTGCGCACGACTACACCTGTCAGGTGTGCGGCGTCCGCATGGCGGTCCCGGGCGGCGCCTACGCCGAGGCCGCACACATCACGCCCCTGGGGAGCCCGCACAACGGAGCGGACACCGTCGACAACGTTCTCTGCCTGTGTGCCAACCACCACGTGCTGTTCGACTTCGGCATGCTGATCGTCAATGACGACCTCACGGTGGTGAGCCGCGACGACAGCTCCGTGCTGGGCCGGCTGCGGGAGACACCGGATCACGTCGTCGACCGGAAGCGCCTCGCGGAGCATCGGCTGCGGCACGGGGTTCCCCGGCACGAGGGCATGCGCTGAGCCTCCCGTCCGGTCGTCTGGGTCGTTACCCCGTCTGCTCGTGGTGAACGGGCGGGGCAGCGGGTTGAGCCGAGGGCGGGGCCGGGGGGATCGTGCTACTGGCTGACGGACTGGGCCAGGCAGAGGATGTTGCCCTCGCTGTCCTTGAACCAGGCGGCGCGCAGGTTGTCGCGTTCGGCGATGCCGTTGACGGTCTTCAGCCCGGGGAAGTCGTACTCCTCGAACGTGATGCCGCGCTCACGCAGGGCGGACATCGCGCCGTCGAGGTCGGCGACCTTGAAGCTGGCGAGGGTGTGGGCGGCCTGTCCGCCGCTGGGGGTGTGGTAGATCGTGAACTGGGTGCCGCCGCAGTCGCAGACCAGTTCCTCGTCGGTCTCCTCGGCGAGCTTGAGGCCGAGGGTGTCGGTGTAGAAACTCCTCGCGCGGGCGAGGTCGGCGGCGGGGATGACGGCCTGCAGTGGTGCGTCTCCAAGCATGGTGCTTCGCCTCCTCCTGCTTCCAGGCTAGGGACGTTGGCGGGCGGGCGCCCACGGGGGCGGTGGGCGGCGGCGGGGCGTGTGCGGGAGATTGCCGGGTGTTGCTGCGCTCGGAGAGGTGCGGTCGAGCGGGGCGCGGAGGGTCCGGCACGGTCGTTCGTGTGCCTTCACGGGTGGCGACCCCGTCCGGCAATCGGGTTGTCGCGTCCCGCCGCCTGGCCTCAGCCGCGCTGCGGCCAGGCGTGCGGCACCCGCTCCAGCACGCCGGCGCCGAACACCTCGTACAGCGGCAGGGTCTCCAGGTGGACGTAGCCGATGTGGCAGTCGCAGACCGGCAACGGGCAGCCGCGCGCCCGCAGTTGGGTGCGGTAGGAGCCGTCGTACAGGTTGCCGAGGACGTCCCGGACGAAGTGGCAGCGGCGGACGGTGCCGTCGCCGTCCACGGAGAGCACGGACTCGCCGGTGCGGCAGGGGCGGTCGGCGCTGGGGTGGGCGTGCCGGCTGTAGCCGAAGTGCGGGTCGACGGCCGCCCAGTCCGCGGCCTCGGCGTCGGTACAGGTGCGGCCCTCGGCGGCGTTGACCCAGAGGTAGACGCCTGCGGCGAGCTCGGCGCGTAGCCGGCGGGCCTCGGTCAGGTGCTCGGGCTGCCCGACCACGCCGACGCTGTAGCGCACGCCCAGGGCGTCCAGCTCCCGGCACTTGGCGAGGAAGCGCTCCCGGGTGACCTGGCCGGGGTGGTACGTCACCCAGAGCGCGAGGGTGTCGGGATCGGCCTCGGCGAGCCAGTCGGTCCGGCAGCTGAGGTTGGTCTGGATCGCCACCCGGCGTACGTGGGGGAGCTTGCTCAGCTGGACCAACGTCCGTCGGTACCACGACCGCACCAGGCCCTCGCCCCAGGGCGTGAACAGCAGGGCGAGGGTGTCACCGCTGCCCGCCCGTCCGGCCGCCCAGCCGGTGAACCGCTCCAAGGCCGAGCGGTCGGCGCGCAGTTGATCGGGTGTGTCGCGGCGCTTGGCGAACGGGCAGTAGGGGCAGTCGTAGTCGCAGGAGGCGAGTGGGCCACGGTAGAGCAGGGTGAGGTCGCGCCCACGGTCAGTCGCGCCGGTCTCTGCGGTTGGCGCGGTCGGTGTGCGCGGTGTGGGCGGGGTGGTGGACGGCAGGCCGAGGAAGGTCATTTCGCCTCGTACGCCGTCATCAGGGACCGGACCTCGGGCGAGAACAGCATCGGCCCGGCCGCGTCCGAGTGCGCGAGGCCCTCCGGGCTGAGGACCAGGCGGTCCTGGTCATCGGCGAGCCAGCCGCGCGCGGTGAACTCGGCCAGCTCCGTCGGGAAGTCGGCGGCCGGTGTACTGCCGAAGCGGGCCCGGTAGTCGGCCAGCGGCATGCCCTCGGCCTGGAGCAGCGACTGCACCAGGTGCCGCCGGCGCGGCTCCTCGCCGCTCATCCGGTGGCCCACCTCGGCGTGGTGGAAGTCCTCGGTGGCGACGAAGCCGTCGATGATTCCGCGCACCTCGGTGGCGTTCACCGCGTAGTCGAAGGAGTAGTGCAGCCGTGAGGTGTAGGAGCGGGCGCCGCAGCCCAGGCCGACCATGCCGTCCGTCTGGCAGGCGTACTCGCTCGCCCCGGCCTGCGGGGAAGCGGCGCGGCGGAACATCCGCATCGACACCTGCTGGTAGCCGTGGGCCAGCAGGTGGTCGCGGCCGGTGCGGTAGAGCGCGAGCCGGCGGGTGTCCCAGGCGGACTGGCTCTCCTGCTCGCCGCGCCGGGCCAGGCCGGTGAGCGGGCGCACGTAGAGCGGGTAGAGGTACAGCTCCTCGGGCTGCCAGGCGAGCGCGGCGTCCAGCGAGTGCAGCCAACTGGCCTCGGACTGGCCGTCGATGCCGTAGATGAGGTCGATGTTGAGCACCGGGAACCCGGCGGCACGGATCCGGTCGAGGGCGCCCTCCACCTCGGCCCGCTTCTGCGGGCGCACGGCGGAGCGGGCCTCGGCGTCGACGAAGGACTGCACGCCCAGGCTCAGCCGGGTGGCGCCCCGGGCGGCCAGGACCTCCAGCCGGTCGGCGGTCGCGGTGGCGGGGGAGGCCTCCACCGAGAGCGGTATCGCCCGCAGGTCGGTGCCCATCCGCTGCTCGGCGATGTCGCACAGCCGCTCCAGCTCGCCGGCCGTCAGATAGGTGGGCGTGCCGCCGCCGAAGGCGGCCAGTGCGAAGCGCGCGCCCTCGTCCAGCGCGGCGCGGATGGCCACCGCCTGGCGCTCCAGGGCGTCCAGGTACGCGGTGGTCAGGCCCTCGGGGCTGCCGATCCTGGTGAACAGGTTGCAGAAGCCGCAGCGGACCTCGCAGAACGGGATGTGCAGGTAGAGCGAGAGCGCGTCCTGTGCCTCGCCGGCCCACAGCTCGCGCAGCCCCGGGCGCTCCGGCAGCGGGCGGTAGGCGGTCTTGTGCGGGTAGGCGTAGACGTAGGACTGGTAGGGCGAGTCGGGGCGCGGGGGTGTGGTGGTCATGCGCGCTCCTCGGTGGTGGCGGCGATGGCTGTGACGGTGGCGGGGACGGCAGCGGGGGCAGGGAAAGCTGAGGCGGCTGTGGCTGCGGCTGCGGCTGCGGGGGCGGCATCGGGGACGGCTGCGGGGATCGTGAAGTGGGCGTACGGGACGGTCCAGACCACCTCGTGGCCGATCCGGTGCCCGGTGTAGCCGTCCTCGCCGTACGCCGTGCCGTGGTCGGAACAGACGATCGCGAAGCAGGGGCGGCGGGCGCTCATCGCCGCGAAGAGCCGGCCGATGTGGGCGTCCACGTACTCCAGGGCGGCGGCGTGGCTGGCCCGGGAGTCGCCGTGCTCACGGGTGGCGCCGGGCAGGTGGAACCAGTTGGGCTGGTGCAGTGCCGAGACGTTCAGGAACAGGAAGAGCGGTTGCCCGGCGGGCTGTTCGGCGGCGACCCGCTCCGCCCGGGCGACCTGCTCCTCGAAGGACGTCGGGGACGGCACGCCCATCCTGGGCTCCCAGTGGCTCTCCTGGAACAGGCCGGGCAGCACCGAGCCGAGCGGGCCCTGCTTGTTGAAGAAGCCCACGCCGCCGATGCAGACCGTCCGGTACCCGGCGGCGGCGAGGGCGGTCGGCAGATCCGGTGCGTCGAACACCCAGGTGCGCGGGGCGGTGCTCTCGGAACCGGCGAAGCGGGCCGCGAACAGGCGCGGGTGGGGACCGCCGGGGGAGGCCGGGGTGGGCAGGAAACCGGCCAGGATCGCCTGGTGGGAGGCGTAGGTGAAGCTGCCGGGCGCGTGCCGGCGCTCCCAGCGGCCGCCGGGGAGGAAGGCGGCGAGGTGCGGGATCCGGCCGGCGGCGGCCAGCTCCTCGGCGACGTCGAAGCGGAGCGTGTCGAGTGTGACGAGCAGCAGGTCGTGCGTGCCGACGACCGCGTTCATGTCGGGGGCCGGAGCGGGAGCCTGGGTGTGGGGGGAGGTCTGGTGGTTCATCGGGAGGGTTCCGTGATCTGGTGGTCCGTCGGGGTGGGGAGGGGCGTTCCGGTGGTGCGGCCGGTGGCCCCGGTGAGGGCGGCGATCTGGGCGCCGTAGGTGTCGAGGCCCTCGGCGGGGCCGCCGGGCAGGCCGGTGAGGTTGGGGAGCAGGTCGCCGAAGGCGTTGACCTCGCCGACCAGGGCGCGTCGCCAGCCGGCCGTGGGCAGGACGTCGACCCCGACCATCAACGAGCCGGGGAAGCAGGCCGCCGCGCGCTCGGCCGTCTCCAGCAGGGCCGGCCATGCGGGCCCGGCGGCCTCCCGGGCCAGGTCGAGGCTGCCCCGGGCGCCGCCGAGGTGCAGGTTGGTCATCGGCTGCGCGCTCGTGCGCACCACCGCGTGGGTGGCCCGGCCGGCGACCACCACCACGCGCAGGTCCGCCGAGCGGCCGGACTGCGCGGCTTTCGGGATCCACTGCTCGACGTGCAGCCCGTCCGGTGCCAGCCGGTCGATGGTCTCGGCCACCTCCCGCTCGCTGCGGTAGTGGCGGACCCGCAGCGAGTTGTGCAGCAGCCCGTCGGCCAGCTCGACCGACGTGGTGGCCAGGACCTGCCCGCGCGGCCCGAACTGCAGGGCCGTCACCCCGGAGGCGGAGGAGCCGTGCGCGGGCTTGACGAAGACCCGGCGCAGGCCGGCCGCGGCCAGCCGCCCGCGCAACTGCTCCCAGCCGGTGACCTCGCCGCCCAGCGCCCGGGGTACCGGCACCCCGGCGGCGGCGAGGAGCGTGTGTGCCCGCCGCTTGTCGAACATCACGGCGATCTCCTCCGGATCGCCCAGCAGCCGTACGCCGGGGCGCCCGGCCAGCTCGCGCAGCGCGGCCGTCACCCCCGCGTACCAGGCGGCCGTGCCCTCGACCCGGGTCGGCGCGTAGGACGGGCCGAGCGCCGGGCCGCGCAGCAGTTCGTCGACCAGGGCCTCCTCACCGGGCGACTCGATCCGCAGCAGGCCGTCCTCGGGCAGCCGGTAGTCGCCGCGCAGCACGTCCAGCCAGGGCAGGACGGCGGGCTCGGGCAGCCCGGCGGCCCGGGCGGCGGCGGCGAACAGCGTCACCCGTCGGTGCCCGGGATTGCCGAGGACGGTCAGCTGCGGTGTCATCGTGCCGTCACCCGCCTACTCGGCGACCGCGACGTAGCGGTCCCCGTCGTCCTCGTCCTCGTCGGGGTCCTCGGCCTCGGAGAGGTCGAGCGCGACCCCGGGCAGGGACTCGGTGAGGCGCTGCTGCAGCTCCTCGCTGAGGTAGTGGTGGTGCAGGTCGAGGGCGCGCAGGTGGGTGAGCGGCTGGCCCTCCAGCAGGGCGGCGGCGCCCTCGTCGGAGAGCACGCCCATGGACAGGTCGAGCGACTCCAGCCGGGCCACCACGGGCGCGTGCGCGACGGCCGAGGCGATCTCGTCCTGGAACTCACTGTTGGCCAGCCCGAGGTGGCGCAGGCTCGGGAGGCGGGCGCCGTCCAGGAAGGGCCCGAGGTCGTCGATCGTGGCGTCACCGCCGTACTCGTCCACGCCGAGCCAGAGCGTCAGGCGCTCCAGCGCCGGCAGCTCGGAACCCGCCACCGCCCGCACCACCCGGGCCGGCAGGCCGCCGGCCTCGAAGCGCAGCGAGGTCAGCCGGTCGTGCCGCACCGGCTGGAGGCTCAGGTCCGTGCCACCGCGGACGGTCAGCTCGGTCAGCCCGGGGAAGGCCGTCAGCAGCGGGGTGACGTCGCCCATCTCCATCCAGGAGATCTCGCACTCGTCGTAGGTCACGTCCCCGAGGAAGAGCGCCTCCAGGGCGGGCAGGCGCTCCGCGTCCGCGGCGATGGCGGCGACGGTGGCGGCCACGGGGACGTAGCCGCCGTGCCACCAGGGGCCGATCACCAGGGCGCGGATTCCGCCAGGGTCGACGGTGTCGAGGAAGGTCTGCCAGAGCTGCGCGAAGTCGTGCTTCGCGTCGTAGTCCAGGGCGAGCCGCCAGGCGACCGAGCCGGCGGCGGGCGGCGTGCGGGTGCCGTCGTCGGGGGTGAAGTCGCGGATCGGCAGGTCGTGGAAGCGGTCGGGGTGGAGGGAGACGGTCATGTCGGTTCCAGACGGATGGGCGTGGTGGGCTGGTCGGTGTGGTGGTGCGGCGGCGTTGGGCGCGCGGGCGGTGACGGTTACTCGGCCACGGCGACGTAGCGCCACCGGTCGTCGGGCTTTCCGGCCTCGGAGAGGTCGATCTCGACGCCCGGCAGGGCCTCGGTGAGGCGCTGCTGCACCTCCCCGGTGAGGAAGTGGTGGTGCAGGTCGAGGGCGCGCAGGTGGGTGAGGGGCTGGCCCTCCAGCAGGGCGGTGGCGCCCTGGTCGGTCAGTACGCCCATGGCGAGGCTGAGCGACTCCAGCCGGGCCACCACGGGCGCGTGCGCCACGGCGGCCGCGATGTCGTCCTCGAACTCACTGTTCTGCAGGCCCAGATGGCGCACCGCGGGGAAGCGTGTGCCGTCCAGGAAGGGGGCGAGGTCGTCCAGCGTGGCGTCGCCGCCGTAGTTGTCGACGCCGAGCCAGAGTTCGAGCCGCTCCAGGGCGGGGAAGTCGCAGCCGGCCACCGCCCGCACCACCGGGGCAGGCAGGCCGCCGGCCTCGAAGCGCAGCGCTCGCAGCGCCTCGTGGCGCACGGGTGTCAGCTCCAGGTCGCTGCCGCCGCGCACCACCAGCTCGGTCAGTTCGGGGTAGGCCGTCAGCAGCGGGGTGACATCGCACATCTCCAACCAGGAGATCTCGCTCTCCTCGTAGGTGACGTCGCCGACGAAGAGACCCCGCAGCGCGGGCAGCCGGTCCGCCGCCTCGACGATCGCGGCCAGGGCGGCGTCGAGTTGCTCCGGCTCGTCGGAGAACCACGGGCCGATCACCACGGCCGTCACGCGCTCGGTGTCGACCGTGTCGAGGAACTGCCGCCAGCGCTCGGTGAAGGCCTCCTCGGACTCGTAGTGCAGGCCGATCCGCCAGGCTGCCGACGCCGGCTCCGGCAGGGTCACGGCTGCCGCGTCGCCGGCGTCGGCGGCCTCGTCCAGGGCCTGGACGAAGTCGAAGACCGGGAGACCGTGGAACTGCTCGATGTGGTGGTTGACGGTCATGCGCTGCTCCTCAGGGGTCGGGGCCGAACACGTGTCTACCAGCCGGGTCCGACAATCCGGTGGCCGGGTGGCCGGCCGGGCGCGTTGTCAGACCCTTGCTCTACGTTCTGGTCGTGGCTCCGGAACGTGACCGCGAACAGCGCGGTGGAGCCCGGGATTCCGGCAGTCGCCGGGGTCCGGCCGTACGGCGAGGGAGGACTGATGTACCGCCAGGGCGATGTGCTGATCGTGCCGGTCGAGGAGGGCGCCGTGCCGCCCCGGGTGGCCGCGCTGGCCGTCCAGCCCCGGGACGGCCGGGGCCGGATGGTGCTGGCCCTCGGGGAGGTCACCGGCCACGCGCACGCCGTGGTCGGTCCCGGGGAACTGCGCCGGGAGGCCGGTCCGTTCGGCGCGGGCTGGTTGCACCTGCCCGAGGGCGGCCGGGTGGTGCACGAGGAGCATGCGGCGATACCGCTGCCGAAGAGCTGGTACCGGGTGGTGCGCCAGCGCGAGTACACCCCGGGCGCAGTGCGGGTGGTCGCGGACTGACGCAGGGTCCGACGAACGGGCCGACGGCTGACGGACCGGCCGACGGGCGGGTGGCGGGGTGGCGGGCGATGGCAGGCAGCCGGTAGACGGGTGGGCGGGCGCGGCGTGCCACGCGGAACGTGCAGCGTGGAACGCGCAGTGCCGAACGGAACGGAAGCAGGCGGCCGGGCGGGGAGCCCGGCCGGGAACGGAGCAGACGATGGAGACGACGATCCCTGACCGCCCGGCGGGCGCGGTGACGGCCGGGCCCGCCGAGGTGACGGCCCGCTGGCGGGCCGCTGCGGCGGCCACCGGCCCGGCCGACCGGTCGGCGGCCGAGCACGCGGTCCGGGCCGCCTACCGGGCGGCCGGGCTGCCCGAGCCCACGGCCGTCCGCTGGTTCGGCTCGCCGTTCGCCGCCGCCGAGGCGGCGCTGCAGCTGCGGGCCGCCGGCGCGGTGAGCGTACGCGAGGCCGTGCGCACCGGGCCCTGGGAACAGGCCCGGCGGCGGGCCGTCGAGGAGGTCGGCGCGGCCGGGTGGGCGGCGCACTGGGCACTCACCGGCGGCGAGCTCGGCCCGGTCACCACCCCGCTCGCCGACCGCATCCGCACGGCGGTCCTCGACCGGCTCGCCCCCGAGGCCGACCGGGAGGAGGCCTCGGACGACGCGGCCGCCGCCGCCCGCGCCCGGCGCACCACCGTCCGGCTCGCCCTGCTCGACGCCGTGCGCGGCCAGCACGACGCTCCCTGGTTCGCCGCCTTCGAGGCCGCCTCCGACGCGGCCGGGGGCAGCGCCGAGGCCGTCGCGCCGCTCGCCGGGGTGGCCCGCGAGGCCGGCTGGTGGTGGCCGTACCAGGACGTCGCGCTGGTCAGCGAGCGCCCCGTCGCGCTGCACCGTGACGAGGCCGGGCGGCTCGACCGGGCGGACGGCCCCGCCCTGGAGTACGCCGACGGCTTCGCCCTGCACGCCTGGCGCGGCATGCCCGTGCCCGCCGAGTTCCTGGCCGGGCTGGCCGACGTCACCGTCGAGCGGATCCGCACCGAGGAGAACGCCGAACTGCGCCGTGTCCTGCTGGAGCACTACGGCTACGAGCGCTACCTGGCCGACTCCGGTGCTGAGCCCATCCACCGCGACGAGACCGGGGTGCTCTGGCGGATCACCCTGCCCGACGACGAACCGGTGGTCATGGTCGAGGTCGTCAACTCGACCGCCGAGCCCGACGGCACCTTCCGCACCTACTGGCTGCGCGTCCCGCCGAGCACCCGCACCGCCCGCGCCGGGGTCGCCTGGACCTTCGGCATACCCGAGTCCGAGTACCACCCGCAGCGCGAGACCTGACCGGCCCGGACCCCCGGCGCAGGCCGCTGAGCCGCGCATCTCGGCCAGCCGATCTCGGGGCTGCCCTCGGCGGGGTGCGGGACAGGTCAGCGTGAGGTCGGTCCGACGTTGCGGACCCAGACGGGGAAGGGGGGCCTGGCGTTGGGCGCGGTCTGGTCCGACGGGTCGGTCTCGGCTGGCTGTCGGCCGCTCAGGAAGCCCTCGACGAACGGAACGAGGTCGTCGGAGGGCAGGTAGGTGCCGCCGAACGGCAGTTCATCGACGGCCACCGATCCGGTGGAGCAGCGGAGTTGATCGACCTGCTCGTCGTGCCACACGTAGAAGGTCGCCACCCCGGCGAAGCCCAGCGCGTGGATACGGTGCCGGATGGCCTGAGCGGTTCGTTCGAAGGCGGCGACCACCTCGGTCACGGACAAGGACTGCTTGTCCTCATCCTCCGCACTCAGGTACCAGGTGTTGGTCCGCCACTCGACCCGCCGGTCGCTCGGCTCCAGCACCAGTGGTTCGTCCGCTATTTCGGCGATCCATGTCAATAGCACCCCGGAATTGTCCCGGCCGGTGTGGATCGTGCAGTCGTCGGGGTCGGCCAGGGTCAGGGGGCGCGGGCGATGAGCACGGGTTGGACGAAGCCCGTTCGGGCGGGTGGTTGCCAGTGGGAGGTGGTGAAGCCGGCCTCGGAGGCGAGGGCGGTGAGCTGGGACTGGGTGAGGGCCCAGTAGGTGGAGCGACGGATGTCGGTCTGCCATTGGCCGGTGGCATCGGGGGTGAGGTGGAAGAGCTCCAGGTCGTAGCGCTCGCCGTCCTCATGCCAGTGCCAGAGCTGGAAGATGACGGACCGTCGGCCGTCGCGTTCGGTGGTCTGGGGCGGGGTGGCGGCCGGGCGGGAGCGGCGCAGGTCGTCGTAGGGGCGGATGGTGAGCAGGAGCAGGCCGCCGGGGCGCAGCACGCGGCGCATCTCGGTGAGGGCGGTGCGGACCTCCTCGGGGGTGAGTAGGTGGGGGAGCGCGTTGTCGGCGCAGACGACGACGTCGAACCGGGCGTCGGCGAAGGGGAGCCCGCGCATGTCGGCGGCCGCGGTGGGGAGACGGAGGCCCCGTAGGGCGGCTTCGGTGACGGCCCGGGCGGCGGCGGCCGGGCTGAGGTCGGTGCCGGTGACGCGGTGGCCGAGGGCGGCGAGGCCGAGGGCCTGGGTGCCGATGCCGCACGCGCAGTCCAGGACGTCGACCGGGCGATCGCCGAGGCCGGCGCGGATCAGGGCGTCGAGGCTGGCGCCCTGGCGGGCGACGGAGGCGTCCCAGTCGGGGTAGAGGAGGTGGTACCCGGCCGCGAACTCGTCGTAGAAGCGGCCGACGGGGGACTGCGGTGAGGAGGTCATGGCGTCGGGGCTCCACGGTGGCGAGAGGGGTGAAGAGCGGGCACGACGGGCGTTGACGTGGGCGAGGTGGTAGGCGGGGTCCTCGCCTGCTCGTTCGTCACGCCGTCATCCTCGCCCAGCCGTACCGGGGGCGGACAGCGGTTTTCCGAGGCCGGGGAACGATGGGGCGGCGGTTCGGAGCCGGTGACCGGGCTGATCACGGCAGGCGGTCTGCTCGTGGTCCGGGGAACCGCCCTGCGGCACGAGGGCATGACCCGGACGGTGAAACAGTTCGCCGGGCGGGCGGGCCACCGGGATGATGCCGGTATGCGCACCTTCGAAGAGCTGATCGCCGAGGCCGAGGCGGTGTCCGTGGACGGCTGGGACTTCTCCTGGCTCGCCGGCCGCGCCACCGAGGAACGGCCGTCCTGGGGCTACCAGCGGCTGCTGGCCGAGCGGCTGGGTCGGGCCTCGGCAGCCCTGGACATCCAGACGGGCGGCGGCGAGGTGCTGGCCGGCGCGGCCCGGCTCGCCGCTGCGAAGCCCGTCGCAGGACAGCCCACCGAAGGGCAGCCCACCGAAGGACAGCCCACCGAAGGGCAGCCCGCCCCCGGGGCGTCTGCCCCCGCGCAGCGCGGAGCGCTTCCGGCCACCATGGCGGCCACCGAGTCCTGGCCGCCGAATGTCGCGCGCGCCACCGGCCTGCTGCACCCGCTGGGCGTGGTGGTGGTCGCGGACCCGGACGAGCCGCCGCTGCCGTTCGGCGACGGGGCCTTCGACCTGGTCACCAGCCGTCATCCGGTGAAGGCCTGGTGGTCGGAGATCGCCCGGGTGCTGCGGCCCGGCGGCGCCTACTACGCCCAGCACGTGGGGCCGGCGTCCGGGTTCGAACTGGTCGAGTACTTCCTCGGCCCGCAGCCCGAGGCACGCCGGGCACGCCGCCCGGAGGACGAGAGCGCCGCCGCGCGTGACGCCGGGCTGGAGGTGGTGGACCTGCGCTCCGAGCGGCTCCGGATGGAGTTCCTCGACATCGGCGCGGTGGTGTACTTCCTGCGGAAGGTGATCTGGATGGTCCCGGGCTTCACCGTGGCGGCCTACCGGGACCGGCTGCGTGAACTGGACGCCCTGATCCGGGCGGAGGGGCCGTTCGTCGCCCACTCCGCGCGCTTCCTGATCGAGGCGCGCAAGCCGTAGGACGGCTCGGGCCCGGCCGCGCCCCGCCGGGGAGGGTGGCGGGGCGCGGCCGGGCTGGCAGGTGGCGCCGTCACGCGGCGGCGTCAGGCGGCGCCGCTCACGCCAGGGCGACCAGTTCCAGGTAGGAGTCGTGCCACAGGTCCTCGTCGCCGTCCGGGAGGAGCAGGACGCGGTCGGGCCGCAGGGCCTCGATGGCACCCAGGTCGTGGGTGACCATCACGATCGCGCCCGGGTAGGTGCCGACCGCCGCCAGCACCTCCGCCCGGGAGGCCGGGTCGAGGTTGTTGGTGGGCTCGTCGAGCAGCAGGACGTTGGCGCCGGAGTGGACCAGGCCGGCCAGCGCCAGCCGGGTCTTCTCACCGCCCGAGAGGACCCCGGCCGACTTGTCGGCGTCGTCGCCGCGGAACAGGAACGCGCCGAGGACGTGCCGCAGTTCGCCGTCGCTCAGGTGCGGCGCGGCCTGGGCGAGGTTGTCGCGGACGCTGCGCGCCGGGTCGAGGGTGTCGTGCTCCTGCGCGAAGTAGCCGAGCCGCAGGCCCGGGCCGGGCACCACCCGGCCGGTGTCGGCGCTTTCGTGGCCGGCCAGGATGCGCAGCAGGGTGGTCTTGCCGGCACCGTTCAGGCCGAGCACGACCATCCGGCTGCCCCGGTCGACGGCCAGGTCGAGGCCGGTGAGCACCGGGCGGCCGGCGTAGGCCTTGGCGAGGCTGATCGCGCCGAGCGGCATCCGGCCGCAGGGGGCGGGTTCGGGCAGCCGGATCCGGGCCGTCCGTTCGGCCTGCCGGGCGGGTTCGAGGTCGGCGAGCATCCGGTCGGCGCGGCGGGCCATGCTGCGGGCGCTGGTGGCGGTGGCGACGTTGGCCCGCATCCGGTCGGCCTGGGCGTGCAGGGCGGCGGCCTTGCGTTCGGCGTTGGCCCGTTCCCGGGTGCGGCGGCGTTCGTCGGCGGCGCGCTGGTCGAGGTAGGCCCGCCAGCCGGTGTTGTGGACGTCGATCGTGGCGTGCTGCGGGTCGAGGTGGAAGACCCGGTTGACGGTGTCGGCGAGCAGGCCGAGGTCGTGGCTGATCAGGACCAGCCCGCCCTGGTGGGCCGCGAGGAAGCCGCGCAGCCAGGCGACGGAGTCGGCGTCGAGGTGGTTGGTGGGTTCGTCGAGTAGTAGGGTGCCGTGGTCGGCGAAGAGGATCCGGGCCAGCTCGACCCGGCGGCGCTGGCCGCCGGAGAGGGTGCCGACCGGGGTGTCCATGACCCGGGCGGGCAGTCCGAGGCCGGCCGCGACCCGGGCGGCCTCGGCCTCGGCCGCGTAGCCGCCCCGGGACTGGAACTCGGCCTCGGCGCGGGTGTAGGCGTCCATCGCCCGGCGCTGGTCGTGCGGTCCGTCGGCCTGCGCCATCGCCTCTTCGGCGGCGCGCAGCGCGTGGACGGCGGTGGCCAGGCCGCGGGCGGACAGGATGCGGTCGGTGACGGTGGCGGACGGGTCGGCGGCGCGGGAGTCCTGCGGGAGGTAGCCGACGGGGCCGGTGCGGGTGACCGTCCCGGCGGCGGGCGGCAGTTGTCCGGCGAGGGTGGCGAGCAGGGTGGTCTTGCCTGCGCCGTTGCGGCCGACCAGGCCGATCCGGTCGCCGGGGGCGATGTGGACGGTGATGTCGGACAGCAGGAGGCGGGCGCCGACGCGCAGGTCGACACCACGGGTGGTGATCACGGGATAACGCTCCGAAACAGCGAACGGACACACGGGTGGTGTGGAGGCGGGTCCGTCGGCTAGGAAATTCGGGGCGTAGACATGCGGCCCAGGGTAGCGGGGCGGGTGGAGCGTCCGCATCCGAATTGCCGGCGGGAGCGCACCGCGTCCGCGCGGGTGTCGGTGGGCAACGCGCTCTGGCCCCAACCGGCCGAAAGAGCGCACCGCGTCCGCGCGGGTTTCGGCCAGTGGGGCGGGTGTTGGCTCGTGGGGCCCCCTTGCCGGGGCGCGGGCCCCGCGCTTCCATGACCCGCATGGGTCGACGTGAGCTCGTTCTCTTGACTGATCACAGTTCGACCGAAGGAAGCCGCGACGTCCTCGCCGCCGCCGCCCGGGCCCTCACCGGCCGGGCGCCCGTGCTGCTCGACGCCCGGCACTTCATGACCGGCGGGGGCGGCCGGATCCGCCCCGAGGACGGGGGCGGGCTGCGCCTGGAGGCGGACGGCCGCAGCGTGGCGGCCGACGCCGTCGTGGTCTACGAGATCCCGCCGCACCGGCGGCGCGACTTCGCGCCCTTCCAGCGGCTGCTGGGCGCACACGGCGCCCGCTCGCTCGGCACCGATGTGCAGGCCTGGCGGGCGGCCACCGAGAAGGACCTCACGGTGGCCCGCTTCACCCGCGACGGCGTCGCGCACATGCCGACCGTCTCGCTGTCCCGGCCGAGCCCGCGGGCCGCCGCCGAGGCCTTCGACCGGCTCGGCGGCGACGTCTGGGCCCGGCCCTGCGTCGGGATGGGCGGCGACGACGTCTTCCACGTCACCACTCACGCCCAACTCGCCTCCGCCGCACGGCACTACGAGCACGACGGGGCGGACTGGCTGATCGCCCGGGACGCCCGCAACTTCACCCCGGACGGCCGCCGCCACCAGTACCGGGTGGTGGTGCTCGACGGCCGGGTGGTCCGGGTCGTCGAACACGTGCAGGCGGATCCGGACGCCCCCTGCAACGAGAGCCGCGGCGCCGTCTCCGCCCCGCTCGCCGCCGCCGAACTTCCCCGGGGCCTCGCGGACCTGGCGATCCGCGCGGTCGCCTGCCTCGGCCTGCCGCTGGCCGGTGTCGACCTCGCCGCCGAGAGCGGCGGCGTGGTCTTCGAGGTCAACGTCCACCCGGCGTTCGGCCGCGGCGCCCTGGAGCAGGTCGCCGTGCCGTACGTGGCCGCGCACCTGGAGCCCGTCTGACGGTTCCGGCCGGGTGCGCGGCGGCCGGGCGCGCCCCGGGCCGGCAGCTGGCGAAGGAGGCCGGTCGGCGGCCGGGCACGTCCCTGGCCGGTCAGCTCCGCAGGATGGCGGCGAGGAGCGACGGGCGGAACAGCAGCGTCGGCGGGGCGACCAGCGACATCACCTCGTGGAAGGCGGCGGTGACCGCCGGGTTGTGGGCGGCGCCGGCCAGCACCTTGTCGAGGAAGCGGTGCTGGAGCGCGAGCAGGGCGCCGGAGGGTCCGCCGGTGGTGGCGGCGAAGCGGACGTCCTCGGTGCAGGACATCACCCACGGGTTCTTGGAGACGGCCGCGATCGCGCGCCGGGCGTCCCGGGCCGTGGCGTGGCCGATGCCGCCGTGGCGCAGGGCGGTGCGGCGCAGCTCCCGGGCGCAGAACAGGGCGACGGTGACGCCCTGCCCGTACACCGGGTTGAAGGTGCTGGCGGCGTCGCCGACCACCACCAGGCCGTCCGGGGCGCTGCGTTCGTAGTGCCGCCGGATGCCGGGGCCGGGGACGAAGCCGCGCACCTCGCCGGCCGGCTCGGCCTGCTGGAGCGCCTCGCGGATGCTCGGGTCGCGCAGCCGGGCCAGTTGCTTGGTGAACCCGGCTTCGCCGGGCTCGGGTTCGGCGCCGCGCATGCCGGCGACGCTGACGATCCAGCGGTCGCCCTCGACCGGCAGCAGCACGCCCAGGTGGGGCGCGTCCGGGGCCTTGGTCTGCACGTAGATCGCCTTGTAGCCGATGTCGACGCCGGCCGGGCGGTGGAACAGCCGGGAGGAGTACGCGACGCCCGCGTCCACCCGCTCCTCGGGCACCGGCGGGTGGCCCAGCTCCGCCAGCCAGTCCGGCACCGAGGTCGTGCGGCCGGCCGCGTCCACCACCAACTCGGCAGGTATCTCCCGGACTTCGCTGCGTTCGGGCCCGCGGTCGCGGACCTTGACGCCGGTCACCGTGCGGGCCGACCCGAGCAGGCCGACCACGTCGGCGCCCTCCAGGAACTCGATCGTGGGCTCGGCGCGGACCCGGTCCAGCACCGCCTTGTCCAGCACCGGCCGGGTGCAGGAGAGGAAGGCGAGCTGCGCCGGGTACTGCGCCATCCACCCCGCCGAGCTGAGCCACTTCAGATCGCCCGAGACGGCGACCCTCGTCGCGCCCGCCTCCGTGAGCTCCTGGTTGATGCCGGGCATCATCTCCTCCAGCGCCCGGTGCCCGGCCTCCAGCACCAGGTGCGCGTGCCAGCCCTGCGGCACCCCGGCCCGGAACGTGGGCTCCGCCGGGTAGCGGTCCCGCTCCACCACCACGATCCGTTCGGCGAACCCGCGCAGGGCCCAGGCCGCCACCGTGCCGGCCAGCCCGCCGCCGATCACCACCGCCGTGCCCCGCCCGGGGGCCGTTTCCGAAGAAGTCATGACACGTAGCGTAGTCGGGCAGTGGCGGCCCCGTAATCGCATCGGCGGGATGAACGGGCAGGACACGGGCGGCCGTTGGTGCCCGAACGCGCCGGGCGCACGACCGGTCCGGAACACTGTCGCGCGGCGCCCCCGGGGGCGGGCGGTGGGAGGCACCCGGGAGCGGGTACTACACTCGGCGGGAGTTGTGCAGGCCCCCCTTCCGGTGCGCGGGCGCGCGGAGCCGAGGAGGTGAGAGCCGTGGAGTGCAGTAGTCCGGGTCGAAGTCGGCCCCGCCCCCGGTTGTCCCGCACCATTCGCGGCACCCGGCGTTCCTCCTCCCGTACGGCTCCCGCGCGGCGCTGACCTCGTCCTCGACGGGGTGCCGCCGGTCGCGCCGTGCGCGTGGTGGCCGGCCGGGCGCCTCCGGCCCGCCGTCCCCGGACGGCGACCGGGCACCCACCGTGGAGGTACCCGCCATGTCCGACTGGCGTGTGCGCGCCGTGCGCGCGAGCAAGCGTCCGTTCTCCCGCCCCGCCGGGGGCTCCGGACCCGCCGACGCGCAGCCGGCGCCGGAGCACTCGATGGATCCGCGGCCCGACCAGCCCGTCGAGCCGGTCACCCTGGAGCGTTCCGTGGTGGACGCGGCGGTCTACCGGGACGGGCGGCGGATCGACACACCGGCGAACCTCGCCGACATCTACCGCGAACTGCCCGACCGGCCCGGCGCGATGGCCTGGATCGGCCTGTACCGCCCCGCCGAGGCGCAGCTGCTGGAGGCGGCGGACCGGTTCAACCTGCACGAACTGGCCGTCGAGGATGCCATCGTCGCCCACCAGCGGCCGAAGCTGGAGCGCTACGGCGACACGCTGTTCGTGGTGCTGCGCGCCGCGCGCTACCTGGACGAGGCGGAGGAGGTCGACTTCGGCGAGATCCACCTCTTCGTGGGCCCCGACTTCGTGCTCACCGTCCGCCATTCGCAGGCACCGGACCTGTCCGCGGTGCGCCGCCGCCTGGAGACGGACCCGGACCTGCTCGCGCTCGGCCCGGAGGCGGTGCTGTACGCGGTGCTGGACGCCGTGGTGGACGGGTACGCGCCGGTGATCGCCGGGCTCCAGCACGACATCGACGAGATCGAGACGGAGGTGTTCGGCGGCGACCCGCAGGTCTCCCGGCGCATCTACGAGCTGTCCCGCGAGGTGATCGAGCTCCAGCGGGCCACCCGGCCGCTGCTGGAGATCATGAAGAGCCTGGAGGCGGGCTTCGGCAAGTACGGCACCGACGACGAGCTGCAGCGCTACCTGCGCGACGTCGCCGACCACGCCACCTACGCCGCCGAGCGGGTGGACGGCTTCCGGCAGATGCTGCAGAACATCCTGACCGTGAACGCGACGCTGGTCTCGCAGCGGCAGAACGAGGAGATGAAGCAGCTCGCCGAGGCCGGGCACGTGCAGAACGACGAGATCAAGAAGATCTCCTCCTGGGCGGCGATCCTCTTCGCGCCGACGCTGATCGGCACCGTGTACGGGATGAACTTCGAGATCATGCCGGAGCTCAAGTGGGCGTTCGGCTACCCGTTCGCGGTCGGGCTGATGGCGCTGGTCTGCACCGGGTTGTACGTGGTCTTCAAGCGCCGCAACTGGCTCTGACGGCGGGGCGCGGCGGGGCGCGGCGCGGCTGGTGCGGGGCGCGGCGCGGTCCGGCTCGGGCGCGGTGCTCGCGACCGGCTCCGCCGTGCCGCCGAAATCCGGCGCGGCCCCGCGAAGGCAGCGCTGACCGGCTGCCGCAACCGGCGCCGACCGTACGGCCGTTCGCCCGGCGTCAGGGATTCGTCAGGGCGGCGGCGCGGCGCTTGCCCCGGTCCGCGCCCGCCGGTTGGATGAGGAGCATGAACCGCCCGGCACGCCACCACGACCGCCCGCCGCATCCGCGGCCGCCGGTCCGCGTCGCCGCGGCCGCCATCGCCGTGCGCTGATCCGCGCCTCCCCGCCGGAGGGCACGGCACGTGCCGCGCCCCGCCCCGTCGCCCGATCGGCGCGGGGTGCGGGCGGGCGCGCGAGTTCCGCATCTCATCAGGTCTTTTGAGCCCGCACCCCGGCCCGGACAGGGCCGGCGGTGCCCCGCACCCTGGGAACGGTCATGTCCGAATCCGTCCTGTCCGCTCGTACCGCCCTCGTCACCGGCGCCTCCTCCGGCATCGGCTGGGAGACCGCCCGGCTGCTCGCCGGGCTGGGTGCCACCGTGCTGGTGCACGCCCGGACCACCCCGGAGGCCGAGGCGGCCGTCGCCAGGCTGGTCGACGCCGGCGCCCGCCGGGACCAACTCGTCGAGCTGGCCGCCGACTTCACCCGCCTCTCGGAGGTCGCGGTGCTGGCCGGCACGGTCGTCAAGCACTACCCGGCGCTGGACCGGCTGGTCAACAACGCCGCCGCGCTGGCGCCCGAGCGCTGCACGCTGACCGACGACGGCAACGAGGTCTCGCTGCAGGTCAACTTCCTGGCCGCGCACCTGCTGGCCAGGCTGCTGCGGGCGCCGCTCTCGGCGTCCGGCGACGCCCGGATCGTCAACGTCTCGTCCTCGCTGCACCGGACGGCGTCGATGAACTGGTCGGACCCGCACCGGGTGAAGAGGTACTCACGGGTGGCCGCGTACGCGCAGTCGCAGCTCGCGCTCACCATGGCGACCGCCGACATGGCCCCGGCCGGCTCCGGCATCACCGCCGTCAGCCTCAACCCGGGCCTGTGCGACACGGCGCTGCTGCCGCTGTACGGGCGGGCCGGCGCGCCGGCGGCGGAGGGTGCGGCGGCCGTCGTCCGGCTCTGCCTGCCGGACGTCGCGGTCGCCAACGGCGCCTACTACGACGGCGGTTCGGTGGCGCCGGTGGCGCAGGCCGCCCAGGAGGAGCGCTCGCTGAAGCGCCTGGTCAAGCTGGCGGACCAGTTGGTCGGCCAGGCCGCTTGAAGCCCTTTCCCGGAATCGGAGAGCACACGATGTCCAAGCGCGCCCGCAAGAAGAGGGCCCGGCGGAAGAGCACGGCGAACCGCGGCCGCCGGGCCGGGCAGGGCTGACCCGCCCACCACCGCAGGCCACCACCGATCACCACCACCCATCACCACCACCCATCACCACTCACCACCGCCGCGAACCGGCGGGCACCGCCGGGCGCCGGGGACGGTCGCTAAGGATGCGTCAAGAACGGCGCCCGGCGGCGTCAAGGAGCCGTCAGGGGGCGGCTTCCCGCAGGTGGCGCGGCACTAGCGTCGCCCGGCGGAGAGAAACGGTTCTGCTCCGGTTTCAGCAGGAAACCCCGGCGGACCGTGCAACGGGGGAGAGGAACGTGCGGCCATGACCACCTCGGCAGCGGGCACGACGGCCACCACGGGGGAGACGGCCCCGGGGACGGAACCCGATCCGGCGGGTGAACCGGCCCCAGCCCCAGCCCCGGCCACGGCCCCAGCCCCGGCCACGGCCGCCCCGACCCCCCGCCCGAGCCCCCTGGCCCGGCTCCGGCACGGCGCGCGGACGGTCGGCGGCCGCGCCTACTGGACCACCCCGCGCCTGGTCCGCGGCCTCACCGCGCTCAGCCTGGCCGCCCTGATCGGCCTCGGCGCGGCCGCCACCACCGTCCTCGGCGGGGCCCGCGACGGCACCGACACCATCGGCCACCGGGCCGCCCCGCAGGCCACCCGCGCCGCCGACCTCTACTTCGCGCTCAGCGACATGGACGCCCAGGCCGCCAACCTGCTGCTGGTCGGCGCCGACCCCGACTACACGACGCTGCGCAAGCAGACCCTCGACACCTACGAGCAGCGCCGCGCGCAGGCCGACGGCGACCTCCAACAGGCCGCCCAGGCCGCGGCCGCCGACCCGGCCGGCCAGCGCGCCGTCCAGCAGGTGCTCGGCCGGCTCGGCAGCTACGAGGCCCTGGTGGCCCGCGCCCAGCTGCTGGAGGAGCAGGCCAAGGCCCCGGCCGGCCAGCCCTCGCCCGCCGCCCTGGACGCCTACCGCCAGGCCACCGACCTGCTGCGCCAGCAACTGCTGCCCGCCGCCGACCAGGTCACCGCCGCCAACGAGGCCACCGTCGAGCAGGTCTACACCGAGCGCCGCGACGCCCTCGGCAGCGGCTGGTGGTGGCTGCTCGCGGTCGGCCTGCTCGCGCTCGCCGCGCTGCTCGGGCTCCAGCGCGTCCTGGCGGTGCGCTACCACCGCGTCGTCAACCCGGCGCTGGCCGCAGTCACGCTGCTCACCGCCGTCGTGCTGGCGATCGGCCTGCACCTGGTCAGCCGCGCCGACGACCACCTGGTGACCGCCAAGAGCAACGCCTACGACTCGGTGATCGCGCTCAGCCGCGCCCGTGCCGTCGCCTTCGACCTGAACGCCGACGAGAGCCGCTACCTCACCGACCCGTCCCGCGCGGCCGCCTACGAGCAGAGCTTCCTCGACAAGACCCAGGCGATCGCCCGCCTGGACGGCGCCACCCTCGCCGACTACAACGCCCAGCTGGCGGCCGCCGCGGCCCGGCACCGCGCCGACCACACGGCCGTCCCCTTCGGCGGCTACCTCGGCACCGAACTGCACAACATCACCTTCCCCGGCGAGCAGGACGCCGCCGAGCGGGTGCTCGCCGCCTTCCAGCAGTACCAGCAGGACGACCGGAAGATCCGCGCGCTGCGCGACGAGGGCCGGCTCAAGGAGGCGGTGACGCTCAACACCGGCCTCTCCCAGGGGCAGTCCAACTACGACTTCGACCAGCTGAGCACGGCCATCGGGGACACCATCGCGGTCAACGCCAAGGCGATGGACTCGGCGGTCGCCGCGACCGACGGCGACCTCGACGCCGGCACGGCGGCCCTGGCCGCGGGCGCGCTGGCGGCGGCGCTCGCGCTCACCGCGCTGGGCGTCCGACCGCGCCTGCGCGAGTACCGGTAGCCGCCGGCGCCGACCCGCGGTGGGGCCCGGTGGCGGTATGCGTCGCCACCGGGCCCCGCCCCCGGCAGCCGGTTACGCCGCGGACGGGCGTCGGCGAAACCCCCGGCGGGCTCCGGTGCGCCCGGGCTCCGGCGCCCCGGCCTCAGTCGGCGGCGAGCCGGTCGTACTCGGCGTCCGGGTCCAGCTGGCGCCGGTACTCGGCGTGCAGCCGGACGTCGCCGTCCGGGCCGGCCAGGCGGGCGAGCGGGCCCCGGGCGCCCGGGAGCGGCCGGGCGCACGGCCACTGCTGGGCGAGTACGGCGAGCGGCGCGCCGTCGCCGGTGTGCAGGATCCAGCTGGCGCGGCCGCCGCCGATCAGGGGCAGGTACGGCCGGGGGAGTCCGAGGGCGGCGAGCGCCTGCGGCAGGTCGAGGTCGTCGGGGAGGGTGAGCGCCGCGGGGTGCGGGGCGCCGGCGTCGTCGCCGGCCGCGACGCTGTCCCGGGTGAGGTGGATGCGCATGGCCGGACAGCATAGGGCGCGCGGACGGGCCCGCGCGCCCGTGCACCGGTGTGCCGGTTTGACAAACGCCCTTGCCGTCCCGGCGAATGGCAGGCATGGCCGACGAAGACTTCGAGAACGTCCTCACCACGGTGGGCCCCCGGCTGCGAGCCCTGCGACGCGAGCGCGGCACCACCCTCGCCAAACTGGCCGCCGCCACCGGGATCTCGCTCAGCACGCTGTCCCGGCTGGAGTCCGGGCAGCGCAAGCCGACCCTGGAACTGCTGCTGCCGCTGGCCCGGGAGTACCGGGTGCCGCTGGACGAACTGGTCGGCGCCCCGGCCACCGGAGACCCCCGGGTCCATCCCCGCCCGGTGACCAGGAACGGCCAGACCATCATCCCGCTCACCCGCCACCTCGGCGGTCTGCACGCCTTCAAGCAGATCATGCCGCCCGGCCGGGGCACCGAGCCCGAGCTGGAGCTGAAGGTGCACGAGGGCCACGAGTGGCTGTACGTGCTGTCCGGCCGGCTGCGGCTGGTGCTCGGTTCGCACGACCTGGTGCTGACGGCCGGTGAGGCCGCCGAGTTCGACACCCGGACCCCGCACGCCTTCGGCAACGCCGGGCCGCAGCCGGTGGAGTTCCTCAGTCTGTTCGGTCCTCAGGGTGAGCGGATCCATGTCAGGGCGCGCCCGGGAACCTCCGTTCGGTAGGTTCGTTCCCTGACAGCGGGGGTTTTCCGTTCCGGTCTCCCGCCAGGCCGTCGGGAGGGGCCGAGAAGATGAGTGTCCAGCAGAGTACGGAGTCCGGCGAGAGCGGTGGAACCGGGGAGCGCGGCGCGGTGGGTGCGCCCGAAGTCCCGGGCGCGGCGGGGGCCTTCGAGGCCTCCGGTGGCGGCGCCGGCCGGGCCGGCGGTGGTTCCGGCGGCGACGGGAGCGGCGGCAGCGGTCCGACCGGTGGGGCCGACGGCGCCGGCGGCGCGGAGCCGGACGCCAAGAGCGGGCGGAAGAAGCGCCCGTTCTGGCAGGAGCTTCCGATTCTGCTGGTGATCGCCCTGCTGCTCTCGCTCGGCATCAAGACCTTCTTCGTCCAGGCCTTCTCGATCCCCTCGGGTTCGATGGAGCAGACCCTGGCGATCGGCGACCGGGTGCTGGTCGACAAGTTGACGCCGTGGTTCGGCGCCGAGCCCGAGCGCGGCGAGGTGGTGGTCTTCCGTGATCCGGGCGGCTGGCTGGAGAGCGCGCCGACGCACGCGGACGGCTCGGTGATGAGCTCGGTCCAGAAGGTGCTGAGCACCGTCGGCCTGATGCCCTCGGCGGACGAGAAGGACCTGATCAAGCGGGTGATCGCGGTCGGCGGGGACACCGTCGAGTGCAAGGCGGGCAGCCCGCTGAAGGTGAACGGCGTCGCGCTGGACGAGCCGTACCTGTTCCCCGGTTCGGCGCCCTGCGACCAGGACCCGGTGGGCACCGTCACCGTCCCCAAGGGCAAGCTCTGGGTGATGGGCGACCACCGCAACAACTCGCGGGACTCGCGCCCGCACCACAACGAGACCGGTGACGGCTTCGTGCCGGTGGGGAACGTGATCGGCCGGGCCTTCGTCGTCGCGTGGCCGCTCACGGACTGGTCCACCCTGCCCGTCCCGGACACCTTCGGCAAGGTGCCGGCAGGCGCGGCCGCGCCGGTGGAGGCGCCGTCGGCGCCGGACGCGCTCGGGCTGGCCGCCGTCGTGCCGTTCGCCCTGTGGCGCCGCCGCCGTGGCGCGCGCCGGGGTCGCCGCTGAGCCGGGTGAGGGCTTCGGCGGAACTCCTCCCGCGATTCTCTACACGCCTGTAGAGTTTCCGGGGTGAGCTGCACGCCTGGTCGCGTGGCCGCCCGACCGGGGAGGCCGCGCGTCGGGGCCGGGTCGGGAGGCGGAACCGTGGTGGAGAGTCGGCGCAGTCCTGTGGCCGTCGGGGAGCCGGCGGACCCGGACGTCCAGTGGGTGTACCAGCCGGTCGAGGTGGACCTCGGCGGCGGCACCTGGGCGTCCGGGCGGATCAGCGGCTGGTGGCAGGACTCGGCCGGGCAGCGGTGGTGCCGGTTGCGGGTGAGCCGCAGTGGCCGGCCGGCCGGCTGGGAGCGGTTCGACCCGGCGCGGGTCCTGCTGCTGCCGGTCGCCGGGCTCTGAGGAGGCGTCGGCCGGTTCCGATCGGAACCGGTACCAGCCTGATCGGAACCGGTCCGGTGGGTTCGGACGTCCCTCGGTGCGGCGATCACGAGGCGTTGTCCATAGAGGCGTTGTCCATAAGAGATTCACAAAATATGACGGCATGTGCGATTCTGTGCAGCGCCCCCGTGACCCGCCCCATCCGTGCCGGCACCTTGGGGGGCCCGGGGCCGCCGACATGCCACTTCATCGACCGGGGACGACGTGAGTTCCGAGATCTACTTCAGCAGCAACTACCGCGACCTGTGCGAGCAGCACGGCACCGGCGCGGGCTTCCAGTTCGAGTTCTCCTGCTACCGCTGCTCCGACACCTGGCGCTCGTCGTTCGAGGCGTTCACCACCGGCCAGGTGGCGGGCTGGATCGGCAAGGGCGTCAGCGCCGCCTGGAACCTCATCGGCGGCAACGCCAACACCATCAGCAACGCCGCCGACGGCCTGGCCGGCCACACCTGGGGCAACGCGCGCGACGCCGCCTTCCAGCGCGCGATCACCAACGCCCAGGTGCACTTCAACCGCTGCGCCCGCTGCACCCACTACGTCTGCGGCCGCTGCTTCGACCCGGGCCAGGGCCTGTGCCACACCTGCGCCCCGGACACCGCGGCCGAGGCGATGGCGGCGCAGCGGCGCGGCCTCAACGACATGGTGTCCGACCGCTCCTACCAGCAGGGCCAGCAGTCCGGCGCCGAGTTCGACGTGCGGACGCCGCGCCAGCTCGTCTGCCCGCAGTGCTCGGCGGAGACGCACGGCACGCCGTTCTGCCCGGGCTGCGGACACCGGCTCGCCCAGCCGACCCAGTGCGGCCAGTGCCACCAGGACATCCCGGAGGGCGCGGCGTTCTGCCCGGGCTGCGGCACCAGGCGCTGACCCCGCAGACCCCGCGCACACTGCGCACCCCACGCACCTCGCGACGGCGGGGCGCCTGCGGATCAGGATCCGCAGGCGCCCCGCCGTCGTCGTACGTCCCGTCCGGGTCAGCCGTACGACACGTTGGCGCACGGGTCGTCGTCGGCCGACCGGGCGGCGTTGGCGACGCTGCTGGGCACCGGGGCCGGAGCAGCCGGGGCCCCGCCGGGCGACGTGGAGGCGGCCGGGTCGGCGGCGCCGGCCGGATTGGCGGCGGCGAAGTCGTGGCCGAGCACCACGCTGACGCCCTTGCCGCCGGCCTGGACGGTGGCGCCCGGGAACAGCTTCGCGACCGCGTCGGCCGCGGCGCGCTCGCCCGCGCCGTACTCGACGACCGTGGTGGCGCGCGGCTTGCCGGTCGCGTTGCCGACGCTGGTCACGGTGTAGCCGGCACCCTTGACGGCCTCCGCGGCCTTGCCGCCGAGCCCGGTCGCGCCGGTGCCGTTGAGCACGGCGACCTTCACGTCGGCGGGCTTGGCCTCGCCGCTCTTGGCGTCCGGGACGGGGGTGGTGGCGGTGGGGCTGGGGGTGGCCTCGGCGGCGGGGGTGCCCGGCGCGGCGGAGTCCGCGGCGGTGGCGCTCGCGTCCTGGCCGTCCAGGGTGCGGTCGGCCTTGAGCGCGGCCCAGAGCTGGTCCGAGTCGGGGTGGAGCAGGGCGACCCGCGGGCCCTCGTAGCGCCACGGCGCCGTCACGAACTTGACGTCGTGCAGGTTGACGTCCTTGAGCGACATGGCGAAGGAGAGCAGCTTGGCCGCCGAGCCGAGGTCGGGGTCGACGGTGAGCGACTTGGTCGCGGCGTCGGCGAGCGGCAGCAGGGTGGTCGGGTCCATGCCGCGGGACTTGACCTCCTTGATGAGCGAGGAGAGGAAGGCCTGCTGACGCTTGGTGCGGCCGATGTCGGAGCCGTCGCCGATGCCGTGCCGCACCCGGACGAAGTCGAGCGCGGACTGGCCCTCCACCTTCTGTTTGCCCTTGGGGAAGACCAGCTTGCCCTTCTTGCCCAGGTTCGGGTTGAGATCGCCCTCGTGGATGTCGTTCGGCAGACAGACCTCGACGCCGCCGACCGCCTTGGTCATCGAGGCGAAGCCGTTGAAGTCCACCACGATGGTGTGGTCGACCCGCAGGTTGGTGAGCTTCTCGACGGCGTTCTGGGTGCAGGCCGGGTTGCCCTGGTCGGTGTCGCCCACCGAGAAGGCGCTGTTGAACATCACATTGGTCTGTTCCTTGGTCCACTTGCCGTTCGGGAGCTTGCACGCCGGGATGGTGACCAGGGAGTCGCGGGGGATGGAGATGCCGACGGCGTGCTTGTGGTCGGCGTAGACGTGCAGCAGGATCGCGGTGTCCGAGCGGGCGCCGCCGTCCCCGCCGCCGCCGAGGTCGCTGTTGCCGTTGCCGCGGCTGTCCGAGCCGATCAGCAGGACGTTGACCGGGCTGCGGCCCTGGGCGTCCGGCGCCGCGGCGGCCGGGCGGTCCTTGCTGAGGGCGTCGCCGTCGAAGGTGGTGAGGTTGCTGTTCAGGCGGTAGTAGACGGCGCAGCCGCCGAGGACCAGGAGGGCGGTGCAGCCGGCCGTCGCCCAGAGCACCTTCTCCTTGGTGCTGCGCTTGGCCTTGGGCTTCGCCCGGCTTGTACGGCTGGCCTGACCGGCCCGGCCTGCCTGATCCGGCCGGCCGGCCTGGCCGCCGTCCGCCGGGCGGCCCTGCGCGGTGCGCTCCTCGGCTGTGCGGCCGTCGGGTATGTCGCCGTCGGGTATGCGGCCCTCCGGCGAGCCGCCGGCTGCCCGGCGCGGCGATTTTCCGGCTCCGGGGGAACCCCTGCGACCAGACACGTCGTCATCCTCCACAGTTGCCACGAAACCCCCGTCGGACCGGCGGGCGTGCGTGGCCGGGGCCGGAGCCGATTCGGGCAGGCCCGTCGCTAAACTTTTACACCGCTGTAGAAACTCAGTGGAGCATACTAGGCGCAGATGAGAAAACCACCTGGTCAGACCAGCGGATCCGGTCGGCCAGGCTCCTCTGTGCTGCTCAGAACCCGTACGAGGAGCACGATGACTCACCGGATCGCACGTTCGATAGCCGGCGCCCTGGTGGCACTGCTGGCCGCCGTCGGCCTCACCGCCGCGGCGTCGAGCGCGACGGCGACGGCCGCACCCCGGCCCGTCGCGGCCGCCGCCACCACCGTTTCCGTCACCGGCTCCGGCCCGGCCGCCCCGGCGGCGGGCCCGGCCGTCTCCGTCAGCACCCGGAGCGGTCAGACCGCGCCGGCCGCCCACCTCGCGGCCAAGGACGAGAAGAAGAAGTCGGGCTTCTTCGCCAAGCTCGGCAAGTTCCTGATCGTCGTGGTCATCCTGATCATCCTGTTCTTCGTGCTGCTGATCGTCGGCATCGTCTACGCCGCGAAGCGGATCTTCGGCCGCCGCAAGTGAGCCGCGGTGGCCCGCCCCGGCGCCGCTGCGGCACCGGGGCGGGCCACCCGGGCGCGATTGGCCCTGGGCGCGGCATGCGACCGGCCCGACGATGGGCGGCATGAGCGACTACCTCGGCCACCAGACCCCCGACGGCCACCAGGCCTCTGGCGGACAGCAGACCCCCGACGGACAGCAGGCCCCCGAGGGCCAACGGACCCCCGACGGACACCGGACCCCCGGCGCGCTGCGCCCCGAGAGCCGGATCGTCCACCCGCCCCTCGCGGACACCGCCGGCAGCCGTCCGATGGGCGTGCCGCTGCACCAGAGCCACCTCTTCGCCTTCGACACCAGCGACGCGCTCACCCAGGCCTTCAGCGGCCCGGGCGGGGCCTTCTTCTACAACCGCTACGGCAATCCGACCGTCCGCTCGCTGGAGACGGCGGTGGCCGACCTCGAAGGCGGCGCCGGCGCGATCGCCACCGCCTCCGGCATGGGCGCGATCAACACCGTCCTGCTCGCCCTGCTGCGCTCCGGCGACCACGTGATCGCCCAGCGAAGCCTGTACGGCGGCACCTTCGCCGTGCTCGCCGACCTCGCCGAGCGCTGGGGGGTGGAGGTCACCCACGTCGGGGGCGACGACCCGGCCGAGGTCGAGGCGGCGCTGCGGCCCACCACCCGGCTGCTGCACCTGGAGACCATCTCCAACCCCACCACCAGGGTCACCGACCTGCCCGGGCTGATCGGCGTCGCCAAGCGGGCCGGGGTGGTCAGCGTGGTGGACAACACCTTCGCGACGCCGCTGCTCTGCCGGCCGATCGAGTACGGCGCGGACGTCGTCATCCACTCGGCCACCAAGTACCTCGGCGGCCACTCGGACGTCCTGGCCGGCGTCGCCGTTCTCGCGGACGCCGAACTGCACCGCAAGGTCTGGCACTACGCCGTCGAACTCGGCGCCGCCGCCGACCCGTTCGCCGCCTGGCTGACCCTGCGCGGCCTCCAGACCCTCGCCCTGCGGGTCCGCCGGCACTGCGAGACCGCGCTCGACCTGGCCGGCCGCCTCGCCGCCCACCCCGCGGTCGGCGCCGTCCACTACCCGGGCCTGCCCGGGCACCCCGACCACGACCTCGCCCGCCGGCTCCTGCCCGACGGCCACGGCGGCGTCCTGGCCTTCGACCTCGTCGGCGGCCGCGAGGCGGCCCGCACCTTCACCGAGTCCGTCCGCCTGGCCGCCCTCGCCCCCTCCCTCGGCGGCGTGCACACCCTCGTGCTCCACCCGGCCAGCACCTCCCACCGCCAGCTCGACGACGCCGAGTTGGCCGCCGCCGGGATCGGCCCGGGGACGGTGCGGGTGTCGGTGGGCATCGAGCACCCCGAGGACCTGTGGGCGGACATGGAGGGCGCCCTGGCGAAGGTGTGACGGCAGCCCGCCCGGCGCCGACGGGCTGCCGATCGCGTTTGCGTGCGCGTGCACCTAAATATAGAGTGCGTGCACACGCACACACTCTGCCCCGGAGAAGTCCGGGGAGACCCGAGGAGAGACCTCCATGGACACCGACGCCGCCCCGATCGTCCTCATCACCGGCACCTCCTCCGGGATCGGCCTCGCCACCGCCGTGGCCGCCGCCCGCGCCGGGTACGGCGTCGTCGCCACCATGCGCGACACCGGACGGGCCGAAGCCCTGCGGCGCGCCGCCGCCGAGGCGGGCGTCGACGGGCGGATCGAGGTCGAGCAGCTGGACGTCACCGACCCGGCCTCCGTCACCGCCTGCCTGGAGACCGTCCTCGCCCGGCACGGCCGGCTCGACGCGGTGGTCAACAACGCGGGCGCCGGCCACGTCGGCACGATCGAGCAGGACGGGACGGCGCCGGTGCGGGCCGCCATGGAGGTGAACTTCTTCGGCGTGGTCGAGGTCACCCGGGCCGCACTGCCGCACCTGCGGGCCTCCGGCGGCCGGGTGGTCACCGTGACCAGCGTCGGCGGCGTGGTCGGACAGCCCTTCAACGAGGCGTACTGCGCCGCCAAGTTCGCCGTCGAGGGCTTCATGGAGTCGCTGGCGCCGGTCGCCGCCACCGTCGGCGTGCACGTCACCGTCGTCGAACCGGGCGCCGTCGCCAGCGAGTTCATCGGCAACCAGGCCATCGACCTGCCCGCGCTGACCGCCGCGGCCGGCCCGTACGCCCCCGCCCTGCGGGCCTACGTCGACCGCACGCTGAAGGCCTTCGCCCAGGCCCAGACCCCGGAGCAGGCGGCCGCCCCGATCGTCGCGGCCCTCACCGCCGAGCGGCCGCCGCTGCGGGTGCAGACCTCCGAGGCGGCCCGGGCCTTCGCCGGCACCAAGCTGGCCGACCTGGACGGCTCGGTGGTGCGGCGGATGACGGGCGGCTGGGTGGCCTGAGGGATCCGACCCGGGGTCTGACGCGGCTGACAGGTCCGACGGGCTTGACGGGCCCGATGGTCCCGCTCGGGGCGGCTCGGGGCTGCTCAGGGCGGTACGGGGCTGCTCGGGACGGTACAGGGCCGGCGGCCGGGGTGGGAACGGAATGATCGCCGGTCATACTTGGGCGGCGGCGCCCGACACCGGACGCCGCGGGCCGTGCCGGCACCGCCCGGCGCAGCCCGCCCGCCAGCCGTCCCGCCCAGACCGGAGGAACCGATGAGCAGCCACCTGCCGACCCACCGCCCGGCGGCCGGGGCCCCGGCAGTGCCGTGGAACCGGCAGCGGCTGCGCAGCAACAACGAGTGGCTGCTGCTCGAACTGCTGCGCACCGGCGGCGGCTCCTCGCGCGCCCAACTCGCCCGGGACACCGGCCTGTCCAAGCCCACCGTCTCCGCCGCCCTGGCCGCCCTGGAGCAGGCCGGGCTGGTCCGCGAGGCCGGCCGGCTGGCCCCCGAGCGCGGCCGCACCGCGGTGCTGTACGAGGTCGACCCGGCCGCCGGGCACGTGCTCGGCGTGGACATCGGGCGGGCCAGGCTGCGGGTCGCCGTCGCGGACCTCGCCGGGACGGTCGTCGCCCGCCGCGACGTGGCCAACCGGGGCCGCTCGGCGAACGCCGTCGCCGACGCCGTGGTCGCCGCCGCCCACGAGGCCATCGCCGAGGCGGGCCTGGCCGCCGACGACATCGTGCACGCGGTGATCGGCACCCCGGGCGTGTGGGACGAGCAGCGGCGCGGCGTGCGCTACGCCACCAGCCTGCCCGGCTGGGGCCGGCCCGGCCTGTTCGACCGGATCGGGGAGGGCCTGGGGGTGGCCGTCACCGTGGCCAACGACGCCAACCTGGCCGCGCTCGGCGAGTACACCCTCGGTGCCGGCCGGGGCAGTCGGATGTTCGCCTACCTGCTGGTCGGCACCGGCCTGGGCGTCGGCGTGGTCAAGGACGGCGAACTGCTGCTCGGCGCGCACGGCGCGCTGGGCGAGATCGGCCTGGTGCCGCTGCCCGCCCGCGCCGGTGAGCCTCCGGCGACCATCGAGCAGGAGGCCGCCGCGGACGCCGTGGTGCGCACCGCCCAGGACCTCGGGCTGGGCGGCGCGCCCACGGCCAAGCAGGTATTCGAACGGGCCCGGGCCGGCGACCCGGCGGCGGTCCGGGCCGTCGACCGTGAAGCCGGCCAACTCGCCTACGCCGTCGCCGTGTTGTCCGCCGTACTGGATCCGGACCTGGTGGTCCTCGGCGGCGGCATCGGCAACAGCGCGGACCTGCTCCTGGAGCCGCTGGAGCAGGCCCTGCACCGGATCGCCCCGATGCGTCCGACGCTTGCGCCGAGCCTGCTGGGGGAGGAGGCGGTCCTCCTCGGCGCGGTCGCCACCGCCCTGGAGACCGCGCGCCCGGAGGTGTTCGAGCGCCGGACGGCGGGGCTGCCCTAACGGCGGCCTGTGGCTCGGCCGACGGCTCGACCAGCCGCTCGGCCGCTCAGCCGGTGGCCAGGGTGAGGCCGTAGACGCTCAGGATCGGGTAGACGGGCTGGAAGCAGGGCCGGCAATGCCAGGAACACGCCGGATTTCCCTGCGCTCCGGCGCTATACGCCTGTTGGGGCGGTAAGCGGCTCGGCGGTTCGGCGCAGCGTGACGGCGGACCGGAGGGCGGCGACGCTCGGTGGCCGGCAGATCTCGATCTGCCAACGAGTGGGAGATCCGTGCACAGATCGTGTGCGGGCTCTGCTTGAATCGCACACCTCATCCAAACGGAACGGAGCGTTCTCCACCCATGCCTTCACGCATACGCGGGCGTCGGCGCGCCGGCCTGGCCGGCTTCGCCGGACTCGTCCTCACCGTCGGTCTGGCGCTGACCGGTTGCGACCCGTCGGCCGCCGACGGCGGAGCCAAGGCCTCGCCCCCGGTGACCGCCCCGGCGGCCGCCACCACCCAGTCGACCCCGCCGGCCGCACCGCCCGCCGTGCCCCCGGCCAGCACGCCGCCGCCCGCGTCCGACCCCGCGCCGAGCACACCGGCCGCCCCCGCGCCGGCGGCCCCCAGCACCCACGCGCCGTCGCCCACCCCGAAGGCGCCGCAGCCGAAGACCACCACGGCCCAGCCGCCGACCGCCCCGGAGCCGCAGCACACCGCGGCGGCCGGCGGCGCGGAGTGCGAGCTCCGCTCGAACGCGGGGAACTGCTATGCGGCCGGGCAGTTCTGCCGCAACGCCGATCTCGGCAAGAGCACCCATGACGCCAACGGGGGGATGATCTACTGCCGGATGGTCAGCGGCAAGCCGCACTGGCAGGCCTGAGCGAGGCCGACCGGGTGCGGGGGGCGAGCCGTCAGTTCCCGTGCCCGGTCGGCCCGTTCCCGCGGCCCGGGGGATCCTGGTCGAGCTGTCCGAGGGTGTCCCAGAACAGGTGCTCGTACGCCTGGAGCAGTCGGCCGTACTCGCGGGCCGCGGCCAGGGTCGGCTCGTCCAGCGGGTCCGGCCCGAGGGCGTCGGCGGCCTGCTGTTCGAGCGCGGTGGCGGGCTGGGCGAAGAAGTCGAAGAACGCGCAGGCCTGGTCGGGGAAGCCGTAGCGGTCGCGCAGGGCCTGCGCGATGGTGGAGCAGTAGCCGCCCCAGGCAGCGAAGTTGGTGACCAGGGCGACGGCTGCGGCGGTGGGCCCGCCGTTCAGCGCGAGCCAGGCGAGGTAGGCCGGGTAGGCCTGGCAGCCGGGCAGCGGTGGCCGGGCGGCGAGTTCGTCCGGGCCGAGGCCGCAGGCGGCGGCGAGGCCGGGCAGGGTGCGCAGCGCGGCGCTTTCGCCCTCGGCGAGGGTGGCGAACCAGGCGCTCACCGGACGGTCGGCGCTGCGGGTGGCGAGCAGCAGCAGGCTGCGCCGGTCGGAGGCGATGATCCGGTGCTGCTGGGCGGCGAGTTCGGCCAGGGTCGAGCGGGGCGCTGTGCCGTCGGCGAGCGCCGTGACGAGTGCCGGGGCGGCGTCGCCGGGCGCCAACTCGGCGCGCAGGTCGCGGATCTGGTCGAGGATCGGGTGGTTCACCGGTGCCTCCGTGGTGCGGTTCGGTCCCGGTGCCATTCCTACCGCCTGGCGGGGCCCGGTCGGCGGCGACAGGCCGGGGCGGGCCCGGGTTGCTCCCGGCCCCGCGGGTGCGGGGCCGGGAGCGGGCGGTGCGGTAGGTGGCTCAGGACCCGGCGCAGGCGCTGGTCACGTCGCCGGCGGCGTCGGTGATCGCCCCGATGTCGGGCATCTTGCCCTTGGAGACGTTGTCCTGGGCGCTGGAGACGGCCTTGTTCAGCTTGTCGGTGGCCTTGTCGAGCTTGTCCCCGCTGTTGTGGTCGCGGAGCTTCTTGATGTCGTCGCCGACCTTCTTCAGGGCGTCGGCGGTGTGCTTGCGGCGCTCCTGGTCGGTGAGTTGGCCGACGTTGATGGCCGATGAGGCGAGGTCCTGGATGTCGCCGGTGATGCTGACGGCCTGTTTGCCGCAGTCGAGTGCCTGGTCGACGTCCTTGCATGCGCTGAGTAGTGGAGCGGTGGCGAGCAGCGCGAGTGCGGCGGCGGCCAGTCGGTACGGTTTCCTTGTCATGTCTGTATCCCTCCCGCCGGCAACAACGCCTGATCGCCCACTCGTGGTTCCGCCCGATCGGGTGAATCATGGGTGAACCTTTACTGTCGGCCAGGAACGGGAGTTGATGGAACATCAGATTCCGGGCTCGAATTCGCCGAATTCACCGATGTCACCGACTTCACGTCAGGGGCCCTGCCCCATGACGTGAAGTCGGCTGCGGGTACTACCGGTTGGCCGGTTCGGACAGGTCGCGCACCAGTCCGGCGAGGGTCGGGGTGTCGACCCCGTGCGCGGCGGCGGCCCGCAGGACGGCGCCGCCGATGGCGTCCAGTTCGATCGGACGGCCGGCCTCCACGTCGCGCTGCATCGAGGACTTCATCGACCCGGGCACCCGGTCGAAGGCGGTGAGCAGTGCCTGTGCGTCCGCCGGGGCGCCCGCCGCGCCGGAGACGGCCGCGATCTCGTCGAGGACGGTGAGCAGTTCGGACCGGTGCTCGGTGCGCACGACGCCGACCTCGCTGCGGTGGCGGGTGGTGAGCAGCGCGAACGGGGCGAGGAAGGAGAGCTTGCTCCAGAGCATCGCGGTCTCGTCCTCGCGCAGCGTGACATCGAGGCCGGCGCGCCGCAGCCGATCGGCCAAGTCCGCTACCGGTCCGGCCAGTTCGAGCACCGCGAAGGGGCTGGTGTGCTCGATCCGCCCGGGCGCGGTCCGAGTGGCCTCGACCCGGATCGTGCCGGCCGCGACCTGCCCGGCCGGGTAGCGCTCGCGCAGCGCCGCGACGTGGTCGATTCCGTTGAGCAGCGGTACCACGACGGCGGAGCCGAGGGCCTGCGGCGGCATCCGGTCGAGCGCGTCGGCCAGCGCCGTCGCCTTGACGGTCACGAACGCGGCGTCGACCGGCTCGCGCAGTTCGGTGGAGGCCTCGACCCGGGCGGTGAAATCGCCGAACTGCCCACTGCGGACGTGCAGTCCGTCCCGGTTGAGGACGGCGGCGGTCTCCTCGCCGGCCAGGCAGATCACCCGGTGCCCGGCGCGCGCGAGCAGGCCGCCGATCAGGCCGCCGACGCCGCCAGGTCCGAGGACGGCGATGGTCGAGGGAGTGGTCGCGGGGGTGGTGGTCATGTCGACTCCTGGTGAGGGGGTGAGGGGTGGTGGGTTTCCGAGGAACGGCCCGACGAACCGGCCCCGAGGAACCGGCCCCGAGGAACCGGCCCCGAGGAACCGGCCGGTGGGTGCCACGGCCCGGCGGCCCGGTCATGGCGCCGCCTCGTCCGGGGCGGCGGGGGCCGCGGAGGAGAGGGAGACGAGGCCGAAGGTGAACGGCGGTTCGTGGCGCGGCTTCCGCCCGCCGGCCGGGGTCCAGCGCACGGGGTTGTTTCGGCTGAGGCGCAGCGTGTCGTACCGGACGTTGCCGTGGACGGGGTCGGGGACGGGCAGGCCTTCGGCGCGCAGCGCCTCGACCACCTCGTGGGCCGGCCAGCCGAAGACGTCGATGCCGTGGAGGCCGACCGGGCAGGCGGCCGCACCCTCCACCGGCTCCACCGGGCAGCGCGACAGGAAGACGGCCCGGAGGTGCTCGCCCGGGCCCGAGCAGAGGGTGACGCCGACCCCGGGCAGGGTGAAGTGCAGCGCCCAGTTGGAGCCGCAGACGAAGGTGGGGTGCACACCGCCCGGGAGCGCCTCGCGGTGCGGGGCCAGCAGGCGGCGGACCGTCGCCTCGGTGAGGCCGAAGCGCAGTTCGGGCAGCGGCGCGGGCAGGCGGACGCCGTGGCCGGGCAGCAGGTCGATGGTCACCCGTTCATGATCCCTCGTCGGATGGGCGGCGCGGGGCCCGGGGCGGGTGAGGCTCGGCTCGCGGGCGTACCGCGGCGGTGGCCCGAGCCGCGTCCTGCCGTCGGGCGTCGCGGCCGGTGAGCGGCGGCACCGACTCGCCGGGCGGGAGGCCGGCGGGCCCACCGCCCACCGTTGCCGGGTCAGCCGGCCGTCAGGCCGTTCAGCGCGTCGGTGACCTGACGGGCGAGGGCGGGCGGCAGCGCGGCGTAGCCCGACTGCGTCGCGGCCGGCTGGCCGGCGGCGCTCACCGCGTGGGAGAGCAGGCCTGTCAGTGCCCGGGTCGGGTGGTTGTCGCGGTTGTCCGGTGCGTCGGTGCCGCAGAACACCGCGTAGCCGACCTGGACGAGCGGGTACGCGCCGGAGCCGGGGTTCGCGTAGTCGACGTCGACTGTCAGGTCGGTGCCCGTGCCGGTGACCTTGGCGCCGACCAGGGCAGCGGTGGCGGCCTCGGTGGTGGCGGCCACCGGGCCGGAGCCGGCGGACAGTTTGGCGGTCCGCAACCCGCCGGCGTCCTTGAGCGGGAGGAAGGCGATCGCGCCGGACTTGCCGGCCACCGTCGAGTGGACGGCGCCGAGGTCGCCGACCGTCAGACCGCCCATCGCCTGAGCGGGCCAGGAGTGGGCGACCGTCGGGTACGGCCAGGCGGCGGGCGCGGCCTTGGCGAGGTAGCGGGTGAAGCCGAGCGTGATCGGCGACACGCCCGACGGGTGGACCGCGGTGATGGCCGTGTCGGGCAGCACCCGGCCGGGGTTGAGCGTGGCGATCGCAGGGTCCCGCCAGCTGGTGATCTGGCTGTTGAAGATCCGGGCCACCGTCGGGGCGTCCAGCACCAGCGAGTCGAGCCCGGGGACGTTGTAGACGACCGCGATCGGCAGGGCGGCGAGCGGGAGTTGGGCGGGCCGGGCGGCCGTGCACCGCTTGCCGAGGCCGGCGGCCTCGTCGCCGAGGGGTGCGTCGTCGAGGGTGACGGCGTCGACCTGGCCGGCGACGAACTGTTGGCCGGCGGTGCCGCTCACGTCGGTGGCGGTCACGTTCGCGGTGGGGCACGCCTGGTGGTAGTCGGCCGTCCAACGGCTCATGACGGTCTCCAACGGGCCGTCTCCGCCCACGACAGCGCGGGCCGAGGGGCAGTCGGGCGGGCCGGACTGGCCTGAGTGGCCTGACTGGCCGGGAGTGGACGGCGCCGAGGCGGCCGGGGGCAGGGCACCGGCACCGCCGTTGTCCTTCTCCTTCTGCCGCAGCAGGACGGCCGTGCCGCCGGCCGCGGCCAACGCGACGGCGACCGCGACGACGAGCGCGGCCGTCCGGCGGCGTGGCCGGGGGACGGCGGGGCCGGTCGGTGCCGGTATGACGGGGGGCCCGGCGGGCGGGGGGAAGGCGGGCGCGAGGGGTGCCGAGCGGACGTCCGGCTCGGGCGGAACGGGCGGAACGGGCGGCACGGCGGGCCGCTCCCACACGGTCGCGGGCCGGGTGTCGGGCGCGGCCGGGGGAGGCTCCACGCCCGCGACGGACCACGTCAGCAACGTCTCCAGGGTAGGCCGTCGGGTCGGCTCCTTGGCGAGGCAGGCCGCGACCATCAGGAGCAGCTCCGCCGCCAGCCCGGCGAGGTCCGGCTCCTCGTAGACGACCCGGAAGCCCACCGCGTGCGAGGAGTCCGCGCCGAACGGACCGCGCCCGGTGCCCGCGAAGGCCAGTACCGAACCGAGCGCGAACACGTCGGTGGCCGGGCTGGTGTCGCCGTGCCGGAACTGCTCCGGCGCCATGAACGGCGGTGTGCCGACGGCGACTCCGGTGCTGGTGAGCTGGGTGCCGTCCAGGGCGCGGGCGATGCCGAAGTCGATCACGCGGGGGCCGTCCTCGGCAAGCAGGACGTTGCCGGGCTTGAGGTCCCGGTGCACCAGCCCGGCGCGATGGATGTCCCGCAGCGCCTCCGCGAGGCCCGTCGCCAGCCGCCGTACCTCCGGCGGGCTCAACGGGCCCTGCCGGGCGATCCGTTCGGCCAGCGAAGGGCCCGGGACGTACAGGGTGGCCAGCCAGGGCGACGGGGCGTCGGGGTCCGCGTCGACGACGGGCGCGGTGAACGCCCCGCTCACCCGGCGGGCGGCCTCGACCTCGTGCCGGAACCGGGCCCGGAACTCTTCGTCCCCGGCGAGCTCGGGGCGGATCACCTTGAGTGCCACCTGCCGCCCGGACAGTGACCGCGCGCGGTACACGACGCCCATGCCGCCCGCACCGATCCGGCCCTCCAGCCGGTACCCGCCGATCTCGCGCGGATCGTTCTCCAGCAAGGTCACGTGACCCCCGTCCTCAGACATCCGTCCCCCGTCCCCCGGTCAAACGGGAGCCAGCCTAGTACCGCACCGGCGGGCGCCGTGACGGTGGCTCGGGTCGGTCGACCTCGACCTCGACGGTGCCGGGGTGGGAGGGGACCGGGACGGCCTCGACCCGACGTACGCGTCCTGGGTCCGGAGGTAGGACCACCTGCGGGGTTCGGTTTTCCGAACCCCGAATTGGGGGGCCAGCCCAATCGATTGTGCGGCCGTTCATGTCCAGGATGGAGGGCATGAACGGGATGACGACAGCCGCCGTGGCGGCGAGCGGTGAGGTGGCGGGCGCGGCCCTGACCGGGGACGGGCTGCACCGGGAGTACGGGCGGGGCGCGGCCGCCGTCCGGGCGCTGCGGGGGGTGTCCGTGGCCTTCGCGCCGGGGACGTTCACGGCGGTGATGGGGCCCTCGGGTTCCGGCAAGACGACGCTGCTGCACTGCCTCGCGGGGATGGACCGCCCCACCCGGGGCATCGTCCGCTGGGGTGGGACGGAGGTGTCCCGGCTGCCCGAGCGGCGGCTCGCGCAGCTGCGCCGCACCAGGGTGGGGTTCGTGTTCCAGGCGTTCAACCTGATGCCCGCGATGACCGTCGCGCAGAACGTCGAACTTCCCGGGCGGCTCGCGGGGGCGCGGCCGGACCGGGCGCAGGTGCGGGAGGCGCTCGCCAGGGTCGGCCTGTCCGGGCGGGAGCGGCACCGGCCCGGGCAGCTGTCCGGCGGCCAGCAGCAGCGGGTGGCGATCGCCCGGGCGCTGGTCGCGCGGCCGGCCGTGCTGTTCGCGGACGAGCCGACCGGCGCGCTCGACCGGGCGACCGGGCACGACGTCCTCGACCTGCTGCGTTCCGGTGTGGACCTGGACGGGCGGACGTGTGTGATGGTCACCCACGATCCGGTGGCCGCCGGCTACGCGGACCGCGTGCTGCTGCTGGCCGACGGGCTGCTGGTGGACGAGCTCGACCGGCCGACCGCCGCACAGGTCGGCGAGCGGCTGAGCCGGCTGGGCGGGGGAGCACGATGAGCCCCGTCCTCTCCCTGGCGGCCGGCCAGCTCCGGCGCCGACCGGCCTCCTTCGCCGGGCTGGCGGTGGCGCTGTTCCTGGCGGTGGCGACGGTGACGCTGTTCGGCTCGCTGGTCGCCGCCCAGGCCACGGCCCCCGTCGCGGTGGCCCGCCGGGCGGTGGCCGGGCCGGGCCTGTTGCTGATCGCGGGGGCGTTCGGTGAGATCGCCGTCCTGGTCGCGCTGTTCGTGGTGGTCAATGCGCTCGGCTTCACCCTCCGCCAGCAGCACCGCGACCTCGCCCTGCTGCGGACGGTCGCCGCGACACCCCGTCAGGTGCGTCGGCTGGTGCGGGCCCAGGTCGCGGCGACCATCCTGCTGATAGCCGTGCCCGGCGGCGCGGCGGGCACCCTCGCCGCCCGGGGCTTCCTCGCCGCGCTCCAACGGCGCGGGCTGGCCGCACCTGGCCTGCGGATCCCCGGAACGCCGGTGCCGATGCTGGTCGCACTGGCGGTGGCGCTGCTGGTCGGCCTGGCCGCCACCGCCCTCGCCGCCCGACGGATCACCCGGCTCACCCCGGCCGCCGCGCTGACCGCGGACACCTCGGGCCAGCGGCGGGCGGGCGTGCTGCGGGTGCTGGCCGGGCTGGCCGTCCTGGCGGGCGGGGTGCTGCTGCTGCGGCTCGCCGCCACCAGAGGGGCCGGCGAACTGGACAAGGCGGGGCAGGCGACGATGCTCGGCTCGCTGGTGCTGCTGATCGCCCTCGCGCTGCTCGGGCCACTCGCCGCACGGGCCGTGGCCGCCGTGCTCGGCGCGCCGGTACGGGTGCTGGCCCCCGGGGCGGGCTGGCTCGCCGACGCCAACCTGCGCGGCTACGCGGCCCGGCTCTCCTCGGCCGTGGTGCCGGTCGCGCTCCTGGTCGGGCTGTCGGGCACCATGTTGATCATGACGAGCACCGCCGAGCACGTGGTCCGTACGACCGGCGCCACGACCAGCGTCACCAAGGCGACGGACGTCTGGCTGCGCGAGGCGGAACTGGGGATGCTGGTCTGCTTCGCAGCCGTCTCCACCGTCAACACGCTGGTCGCCCTGACGGCCGATCGGTGGCGCGAGTTCGCGCTACTGCGCCTGGTCGGCGCGACGAGGCGGCAACTGCTGCGGATGCTGTCCGTCGAGGCGGCCCTCACCACGGCGGTCGGCGTGCTGCTGGGTGCGGCGGTGGCGGCCGTCGCCACGGGGGCGTTCGCCCGGGCGGTGACGGGGTCGGTGCTGCCGGTGGTACCCGGCGCTGCGTGCGGCTGGGTGGTGGCGGGCGCGGCGGCGCTGACGGTACCGGGGATCCTGGGCACCGGCCTGCGGGCGATCCGGGGGCGCGCGGTCGAGGCGGTCGGGGGTGAGCGGGGGTGACCGGGGGTGAGCGGGCCCTTCGCCAGGTGCGGCGGGGTCGGGTCGAAGCCGCCTGGGTGTGTTGTCGAGGCGGTGAGTGCGGTGAGTGGGAGTGGTGAGGTGGACGGTGGCTGAGCGTCGGCGGTATCTGTCGGTGTGCGGTGGCGAATTGGCCTTCGCGCTGCTCGGGCTGCCCATCGGCGTGCTCGGCGGGGTCTACGCCGTGGCCGTGCTCTATGCCGGGGCGTTGCTCTCGCTCACCGTGCTCGGGCTGCCGTTCGTGGTGGCCGCCCTGGCCGGGGCGCGCGGGCTGGGCGGGCTGCACCGGCGACTGGTCGGGCGGCTGCTCGGCGAGCCGGTGCCGGCCCCGGGGGCGCTGCCCCGGCCGTCCGGGGCGATCGCCCGGGGTCGGGCGGTGCTGACCGACCCGGTGGCCTGGCGGGCACTGCTCTACCTGCTGCTGCGGCTGCCATTGGGGGTGCTCGGCTTCCTGGTCGCGGTCGGATTGCCGCTCAGCTGCGTCTGGTTGGTCGGCTTCCCGCTGTGGGTGCGCCTGCTGGAGTCCGGGCCAAGGCCGGTCGGCTGGCCGGACGTGGCCGGGGCCCCGGTCGGGCTCGCCGTACTGGCGGTGGTGCCGGCGGCGCTGCGGGCGGTGAGCGCGGCCAATCGGGGCCTCGCCCGGTTGCTGCTCGGCCCGGTGCGGTCGCAGGAGCGGGTGCGTGAGTTGGAGACCGCCCGGGCCACCCTGCTCGCCGAGAACACCGACCGGTTGCGCCGTCTCGAACGCGATCTGCACGACGGGACGCAGGCGCAACTGGTCGCGCTCGCCATCACGCTCTCGCTGGCCGACGACGCCCTCAGCGAGGTCACCGGCGAGGCCGTTGGCGTCGCCCAGCCCGAGCCGACCGGGCCGACCGGCCCGCCCGGCACTCCGGAGGCCGAGCGCCTGCGCACCCTGGTCGACCGGGCTCGCCGGCAGACCGACGACACCATCGCGGAACTGCGCCGGCTCACCCGGGGCATCCACCCGGTGGCGCTGGACGGCGGCCTCGCCCAGGCGCTGCCCGGGCTCACCGCCACCGCGCCGGTGCCGGTCACGGTCCGGCTGGATCTGAGGGAGCGGCCGGACGCGGCGATCGAGCAGGCCGTCTACTTCTGCGCGGCAGAGTTGCTGACCAACGTCGCCAAGCACAGCGGCGCGGCGGCGGCGGAGCTCACGGCCAGCGCAGCCGACGGGCGGGTGCGGCTGACGGTGCGCGACGACGGCCGCGGGGGCGCCGCTCCGGGCGGGGGCTCCGGCAGAGGCTCCGGTTCGGGCTCCGGTTCGGGCCTGGCGGGCCTGGCCGCGCGGCTCGCGGCGGTGGACGGGGTGCTGCGGGTGGACAGCCCGCCGGGCGGGCCGACGACTGTCACCGCCGAACTGCCGAGCAGCCTGTGACGGGTGCCCGCGGCGGGGCCGTCCACGGAACCGCTGCTCCCGGCTCAGCCGCCGTTCTCGGAGAGGTAGGTGAGGACGGCTTTCACCCGCCGGTTGTCGGCTTCGGTCGCCGGCAGGTCGAACTTGGCGAAGACGGCGGCGACGTGCTTCTCCACCGCCCGCTCCGAGACCACGAGCAGCCCGGCGATCGAGCGGTTGGAGTGACCCTGCGCCATCAGCTCCAGCACCTCCCGTTCGCGCGGGGTGAGCGCGTCGACGCGGCTGCGCCGCCCGCCGTGCATCAGGCCGTTGACGATCTCCGGGTCGAGCGCCGTGCCGCCGGCCGCGACCCGCTGCAGCGCGTCCACGAACTCCGAGGTGCGGGCCACGCGTTCCTTGAGCAGATAGCCGACGCCGGCGGCGCCACCTGCGAGCAGCCGGGCCGCCCAGGCGGTCTCGACGTGCTGGGAGAAGACCAGGATGCCGACCCCGGGCGAGGTGGAGCGGAGCTCGACGGCGGCGCGGATGCCCTCGTCGGTGTGGCTGGGCGGCATCCGGATGTCGACCACGGCCACATCGGGCCGGTGCTCGGCGACGGCGGCGACGAGTTCGGGGGCCGTTCCGGCGGTGGCGACCACGGCGCACCCGCGCGCGGTGAGGAGTTCGACCATGCCGTCCCGGAGGATCACCGAGTCCTCGGCGAGGACGACGCGGAGCTGCTTCTCGATCATGTCGCCATTATCGGTGGCGGCCGGGTCACCGCCACCGCCACCGCCACACCACCGTCATCGTCACCGGACCGGTCATACTGCCGCTCGCCCTGCCCTGCCCCGCCCTGCCCGGCCGCTCGCTGCGCCGGGCGTCGGCCCTGTCATCAAAAGGATTCTGACAATCCGTCAGTTGCCCTTCCCCTGCTGCCCACGCCAGGCGTGGATGCCGGGGGCGACCTCGACCACCTCGAACGGGTAGGCGTCCCGGACGAGTTTGAGCAGGGCGCGCTGCTCGTCCAGCCAGCCGGGGGCGGGGGACAGGACGACCCGGAGGGTGACTCCGGAGTCCTCGGCGTCGGAGACGGTCACCCAGAGGCCGCCGGGCCGCCCCGGCTCGATCCGCAGCTCCGGGCCGTGCTCCTCGTCCAGCCAGCGCACTGCCTCGCGCCGCGCCAACCGTTCCAGGGCGGTTTCCCACTGCTGGAGCTGACGCTCCGTCACCAGCGTGACGAACTGCCCGCGGGCCGAGTCGGCGGTGACGGTGATCTCGCAGTCCAGCCAGTCGTGGCCGAGCAGGGAGCCCGGTGCGTGTCGCCCCAGCACCCGCACCCGTACGCTCCGGCCACCGGTGCGCCCCTCGTGCCCGGTGGCGTCGTCGGTGCCGGGGCGGTCCGTCAGTCTGATCAACTCGTTCTGGTGCGAAGCGACTTCACGCACGGTGTACTCCCGGTCACTGCGAATCCAAGGGCTGACATCCTCGCGCAGGTGTTCGTCCGGTGCCAGTCCGTGGGAGGGGTTCGTCTCCGACGTGCCGACGGCCCGCCCGACCGTGGAGGTCGGGCGGGCCGGGTGGGGCGGTGGGCGGCCGGCGGTCCGTGCTGGTCAGGGCTGGTCCGCGCTGGTCGGAACTGGTCGGGGCCGGCGCGGGTCGACGGGGGCCCGTGAGTGCCGGTCAGCGCCCGTCAGCGCCCGGCAGTGCCGGTCACCGCTGGTCGGCGTGGCCGGTCAGGACGGTGGTGAAGATCGGCTCGCCGTTCTGGTGGCCGGTGACGGTGGTGGTGAGGGCGTCCGGGTCGTCACCGGGGGTGTGCCGGGCGGTGATCGTGGTGGCGGCGTCGTGCTCGGCGTACCGGTGGTAGGTGGTCGAGGCGGAGGCGGGGATGACGGTGGCCGGTGAGACGAGCGCGTTGGTGGCCTGGCGGGCGGCCTCCAGCAGGACCATGCCGGGGACGTGGTCGTTGGCGTGGTCGAAGAGGATCGGGTGCCAGGGATCGGGGGTGAGGTGCCAGGTCCCGGGTGCGTCGGCCGGGGTCAGGACGACGTCGCAGGGGCGGATCCGGCCCACTCGGCCCGGGGCCAGCGGCTCGCCGGAGACGGCGGGCGCCGGGTCGGCCTCGCGGCGGGCCCCGCGTAGCCGCCGGTAGGTGGAGTCCGGCACGGTGGTGAACCGGGTGTGTCCGGTGGCGGTGAGGTGGGCGCCGCGTCGGATGACGGCGCTGAGGGTGAAGTCGATGGTGGTGCCGCTCCGGCGCGGCTGCGGGACGAGTCTGGCCTCGATGCTGAGGTCGGTGGGCGCCGCGCCGATGAGCAGTTGGCGGGGGCGGGTGGTGTAGTCGAGGTTCCACATCATGAACTTGTGGTCGAGCGGGACGCCGAACCGGGTGTGCGCGAGGTAGAGCCCGGCTTGGCGGATCGTTTCAGCGGTCTGGATCGGGTCGTGCCGGGTTCCGTCGGGGGTGGTGAAGAAGGTGTGGGCGCGCGGCCACTGCGCGGTGACGGCGAAGGTCGTCTCGTTCAGCTGCTCGCTGCCGGTGAGGAAGACCTCGGCGTGGCAGGCCCGGTGGACGTACTCCTTGGCAACGGTGCTGGTCAGGCGCGGTGCCGGTCCGGTCGGCACGGACGGCCCGGCGGTGCGGCCGGGGGTGGTGCCGTGGTTCGCGCCGGCGGCGCGGGAGATGGCGGGGGCGCGGTAGGCAAGCAGGGTCATGGGAGCGCTCCGGAAGGCCGTGGCGGGCGGGGTGGGCTGCTCAGGGCTCGTAAGATACGTACCTTCCGGTTTGGTTTTCAAGGAGCCCGAACGAAGGTTCGTTGGCGGCCGAGCGTGGTCGGGTGGTCGCTCCAGGTGCCGTGTGATGGCCGTCCGGGTGGACCGAGCCTGGGGTGGATGCCGCCTGGCCTGCAAAGGAATCCCCAAAAGTGGGATGACAGGTGCATTATCACAGCGGGCCGTTTTCGGTGGGATGCGGCCAGAAGTGGGGAGCCGGATTCCGGCTCTGTCGGCTGGGGGAGGGGTGGCGGTCGCTTTCCCGCCCTGTGCCGTCCACGCGGTTTTCCTTCGCTCGAAGGCGGGTGCATGCGACCTGGGGAGGAGGGATCGCCGGTTGACCGGCGGGTAAGATACAGGGTGTTTGGTTTTGTTTGCCGAGCGGTTCAGGCGGGGTGGTTGCGGTGGTGCGGCAGGAGCGGGCGATCCGGACGCGTCGGCTGATCCTGGAGGCGGCGGCCTCGGTCTTCGACGAGCACGGGTACGAGGGGGCGACGATCGGCGAGGTGGTCGCCCGCGCGGGTGTGACCCGGGGCGCGGTGTACTTCCACTTCGCGTCGAAGCGGGAGCTCGCGCAGGGCGTCGTGGAGGAGCAGTTCGGTCGGGACGAGATCCCCGAACGGCATTGCAAGCTCCAGGAGTTCGTCGACCTGGGGATGGTCGTCGCGCATCTCATGCCGCGTGACCCGCTGCTGAGCGCGGGCGCGCGGCTCTCGCTCGGCCAGGACGTGTTCGGCGACCTCGGCGGCGGCGCGATCCCCGGTTGGATCGCCCGGCTGGAGGCGGTGCTGACGGCGGCCGGCGAGCGGGGCGAGCTGCTGCCGCACGTGCTGCCGGCCGAGACGGCGTGGCTGGTGACGGGTGCCTGGACGGGCGTGCAGATCCAGTCCCAGAAGATGTCCGGCCGGGCGGATCTGGAGCGCCGGGTGGCCGTGCTGTACCGGCACGTGATGCCGAGCATCACCGTCCCCGGGGTGCTGGCCACGCTGGACCTGGGCTCGGACCGTGGTGAGCGGGTGGTGGCCGAGCTGGCGGCGGCCCGTGCGGGCGGGGTCTGAGAGTGTGCGTCCGGGGTTGACGCGGCGGCGCTCGCGGCGGCGGTCATTCCGGTTGGTCGAAGCAGTCCGGAGCTCGATTGTCCGTTCAAAAACAAACAGCTCGTTCGGTTTTGTATTGACAAACCGTCCGTCCTGTTTTTGGATGAGCACCCGGTGCTCGGCTGTGCGGTAGCCGTAGCACCGGCCGGCCGGTGGCCGTCGGGGTCGCCGATCCGTCTGGATTGGGGTGGACGTCATGGAGATCCGGGTGTTAGGGGCCTTGGGGGTCCAGGTGTGCGGGGTGTCGGTGGTGCCCTCGGCGCCGAAACCACGGCAAGTGCTCGCCCTGCTGGCCCTGCGCGCCGACCAGGTCATCTCGGCGGGCGTCCTCGCCGAGGAACTGTGGTCCGGCCATCCGCCGCACAGCGCGCGCACCACCGTCCAGACCTACGTCCTCCAACTGCGCGACCTCATCGACCGGGCGCTCGCCCACCGCGATGACGCCGGGGGAGCGTGCGGAGCCAAGGACGTCCTGGTGACCTCGCCCGGCGGCTACCGGCTCGACAGCGGCGGCGGACTGGTCGACCTCCAGGAGTTCGACCGCCTCGCGGGCCTCGGCTACCGGGCCATGGACGGCGGCGACTTCCCGCTCGCCGCCCGCCAGTTGGGCGAGGCGCTCGGCCTGTGGCGCGGTCCGGCCTTCGCCGACATCCCGCTCGGCGGTCAACTCGCCGTCGAGGCCAAGCGGTTGGAGGAGACCCGGCTCTGCGCCCTGGACCAGCGGATCGAGGCCGACCTGCGGCTGGGCCGCCACCGCGTCCTGCTCGCCGAACTCACCGTCCTGGTCGACCGCTACCGCACCCACGAGAGCCTGCACGGCCAGTACATGATCGCCCTGCACCGCTCCGGCCGACGGGGCGAGGCCCTGGAGGCCTACCAGCGCCTGCGCAACACCCTGGTACGGGAGTTGGGCATGGAACCCTCGGCCGGACTGCGACGGCTCCAGCGCTCCATCCTGCTCGCCGACCCCGATCGCCCCGAGCCCGACCGCGCCGCCGGCCCCGCCACCCCCGCCGGCCCCGCCACCCCCGCCGACCGGACCCCGCCCCGCACCACCCGGCTCACCCGGGTCGGCTGAGCCCACGGCGGCGGCCCGCCGCATCGCTGACGAAGACCCTAGGGCGTGTTTCATCATTCGCGTCGGATCAGCGCGCGGCGGTGGGCGCCCGGCTGGGCGTGCCGGCGAAGCGTCCTCGTACTGGGTGTACTTGGACGTTTCGCCGGTGCGGTCAGGCGGGATGCCTGGGGGCACCTCCCAGCCGCCAGGCTGGGGGAGCGTCGCGCGCCCGGCGGGAATGATGAAACACGCCCTAGATCTGCTCCGGCCGGGGGCGGCCGGTCAGGCCGAGGTAGTGGCCGAGCCGGGCGGCCGCGTCGAGCATGGCCAGGCCCTGGGCGGTGAGCCTGCGCTGCCAGCCGTCGAGGGCGTCGGCCAGGGAGGCCGTGCCGCCGGCCGTCCGCACCTGTCGGAGCACGGTGGCGATGTGGTCCAGCGGGTAGCCGCCGCGCCGGAGCAGGTGGGCGAGTTCGGCGTCGCGGATGTCGTCGGCGCGGAAGACGCGGTGTCCGGTGGCCTGGTCCCGGGCGGGGGCGAGGATGCCCGCGCCCTCCCAGTTGCGCACGGTCGCCGGGGTGACGCCGAGCCGGTGGGCGAGTTCGCCGATGCTCAGGACGGCACCGTCCACCGCGGGCTCCGCCGACGGGCCCGCCGCAAGATCCGCTGCAATGTCCCGCGCCGCGTCGGGCCGCGCCGCAAGGTGGTGCACGGCCTTCCGCACCGCGTCCAGGGTGTCCCGGTCGCGGAGCAGTTGGCCGTGCCCGCGGTCGATGGCCGTCAGGGCGTCGTCGAGCCCGCCCCGGTGGAGCGCGGTCATGATCCGGCCGCCGGTCGCGTGGCCGTACGCCGCGACGAGGGAGCGGTAGGCGTCGAGCGCGGCCGCGTGCACCTCGGTGTAGATCCGGTAGCCGCTGGCGGTGCGTTCGGCGGGCGGGAGGAAGCCGTCCCGTTCGTAGTTGCGTACGGCCTGGGCCGAGAGGCCGTGCCCGCGGGCGAGGTCGGAGGGGCGCATGGTGGTCACCGGTTTGAGGCTTCAGCGGAGGATCGGGCGGTCGGAGCAGGAAAAGTCTCAACCGTTCTTTCAAGGATACGCTTGAGGACCATGAGTCAGGACTTGCGAGACCTCGTCCCTTCGTCGTGCGCACTGCTGGCGCTCGGTGAACCCACCCACCGGGAACCGGCCTTCGCGCGGATCCGCAACGAGCTGTTCGCCCAGCTGGTCGACCGGGGATTCCGGTCGATCGCCCTCGAAACCGACCGGGTGGCCGCGCTCGCCGTGAACGACTTCGTCCAGGAGGGGGTGGGCACCCTCGACTCGGTGATGGGCGAGGGCTTCTCCCACGGCTTCGGAGAGCTGGACGGCAACCGGCGGCTGGTCGCCTGGATGCGCGAGTACAACCGGAGCCGGCCGCCGGCGGACCGTCTGGCCTTCCACGGCTTCGACGCGCAGACGGAGAACACCAGCGCACCCAGCCCGCGGCGCTACCTCGAACACGCCCGCGACTACCTCGGGCTCGACCTCGACCTCGCCGGCCTGGTCGGCGACGACCAGCGCTGGAGCCGCCCCGAGGCGGTCCTGGACCCGGAGATGTCGCCCGGCGCCTCCGCCGAGGCGGAGAAGCTGCGGACGATCGCCGACGACCTGCTCACCCTGCTGTACGCGCGGGCCCCGGAACTGGTCGCGGCGACCTCGCGCGCCGAGTGGCGCAGGGCCAGGACGCACCTCACCGCCGGCCTCGGCCTGCTCCGCTACCACCGGCAGTCGGCCGAGCGCCTGGAGCCGGGCGCCCGGCTGTCCGGCCTCCTCGGCACCCGGGACGTGCTCATGGCCCAGAACCTCCTCGACATCCGCGGCGGCGAGGCCCGCCGAGGGGGAACCCTCGTCTTCGCCCACAACCTCCACCTGCAACGGCAGCCGAGCACCATGCGGCTGGCGGATCTGAACCTGGCCTGGAGCGGCGCCGGCGCCATCCTGGACTCCCTGGACGAGCCGTACACCTTCGTCCCCGGCAGCCTGGGGCGCAGCGCGGCCGTCGGGCTCCAGGAGCCCGAGCCGGACACCCACGAGGGTGCGCTCCAGCGCGGGGCCGCCACCTGGGGACTGGTCGATCCCGGTGCGGCCGCCGGCGGCCGGACGCGCACCGACACCACGCCTGAGCAGGGCTACTTCCCGCTCGACCGGGCTGTCCTCGATGGGGCCGACGCGATCCTGCACATCGGCGACGGCACCGCCGCCGCGTCCTGACGGGGCACCGCCGCCGCGCTCTGACGTGGCGTCACTGCCGCCGTCGCGCTGACACGGCGGCCTGCGGAGGACGGACCCCCGGTAGCGTCAGGTACGGGCCCCCGGGCCCGGATAGGACGTCCGCAAGTGGCCCAGGAGCGCGGCCGTGGGCGGCGCGATGGGGCGGCCGGTCGGCCAGGCCAGCGCGATCCGCACCAGCGGGACGGGATCGGTGAGCGGCCGGATCCGCAGCCCGGCGGCGGGCGGCGGATCCGGCAGCACGGCCACGCCCAGCCCGTGCGCGGCGAGTTCGGCCAGCTGTGGTGGGGCGGCCGCCTCGACCGCGACCGTGGGGCGCGCCCCGGCCGCGGCCAGGGCCTGCTCCAGCGCCGTCCGCAGGCCGGTGCCGCGCGGGGTGCTCACCAGGGCGTGCCCGGCCAGCGCGGCGACCGGCAGAGGGCCGTCCGGTCCGCCGGCCAGCGGGTGGTGCCCGGTGAAGGCGGCGACCAGCGGGGCTTCCAACACGGTGTGCAGGGCGAGCCCGGCCAGCGTCCGCCAGCCGTCGTCGTCGTCCCGTCCGCTGGCGGCGGTGGGCAGGCCGATCACGGCGAGGTCCAACCGCCCCTCGCGCAGCGCGCCGAGCATCCGCGCGGTACCGTCCTCGGCCAGCGAGAGGTCGATGCCCGGGTGGTCGCGGCGGAACGCGGCGAGTGTGGTGGCGAGTCCGGGGAGGTCGTCCGCCCCGGCCGGCGGGACAGGGCCCAGGGCTGCCCCGGAGACCAGCCCGAGCCGGACGTGTCCGCGCCGCAACCCACCGAAGTCCTGCGCCGTCTGCCGCGCCGCCGCGGCGGAGGCGAGCGCCGCCCGCGCGTGCGGGAGCACCGCCTCGCCGACCGGGGTGAGCCGGACGCCGCGCCCGCTGCGGTCCAGCAGCCGGTGGCCCAACTCCTTCTCCAGCTGCCGGATCTGGGCGCTCACCCCGGGCTGGGTGAGGTGCAGCAGCTCGGCGGCGCGGGTGAAACTGCCCTGCTGGGCCACGGTGACGAAGTACTGGAGCTGCCGGAGTTCCATAACTTCTGATGATAGGTGGAAGAACTCCCCGGTCTTGGACGTACGGAGGGCCCCGGCCGCAGGCTGGAGGCATGGAAACCGTGCAGCACGACCAGGGCGTCGACTGGGTCCGCGAACAGATCGCGGCCGAACGCCGGGAACTCGCCGAGGTGTTCACCACCTTCACCCGGGACCAGTGGAACTCCCCGTCGCTGTGCGCCGGTTGGCGCGTCCGCGAGGTCGCCGCCCACATGAGCACCGGCTTTCGCTACTCCACGGCCCGCAACCTCGCGGACCTCATGCGGGCCGGCGGCTCCCTCCACCGGATGACCGACCGGGTGGCCCGCCGCGACGCCGCCGCCCTCACCGACCGCCAACTCGCCGCCGCCCTCGCCGACCACGCCGAACACCCCTGGCGCCCCCCGGTCGGCGGCCGGATCGCCGCCCTCGGCCACGACGTCGTCCACGGCCTCGACATCACGACCGCGCTCGGCCTGCCCTCGCGCCTCCCGCTGCCTCGGGTCACCGCCCTGCTCGCCACCGTCTCCCGCCGCAGCCTGCGCTTCTTCGGTGCCCGACTCGACGGCGTCCACCTGCGGGCCACGGACACCGGCTGGGCGTACGGCGAGGGCCCGGTCGTGGTGGAGGGCCGGGCCGAACACCTCCTGCTGCTCGCCTACGGGCGCCGCCTGCCGCCCGGCCTGGTCACCGGCCCGGGCGCGGGGCGGTTCACCCTGGACGGGTAGCGGGCGCGGCCGCTCTCGGGTGTCCGGCCGTCGGCGAGAGCGCCGTGCAGGCACCGAAGCAGGTCACCAGGCTGGCCCACGGCCCCCGACCCCGGCTCCCGACCCCGCGAGGCGCCGCCGCGCGCTTGGCTCCCCGCGGCGCAGCCGGGGGCGCGCGGGGGTGAGCAGGGGTGGCTAGGATCGGAATCGCATATTCCGGATAGGCGGTGAGACGGGAAGCAAGGTCTCCGATGGCCCCGAGGTCCGAGCAGTGGCCGCCGTACGTGCGGTTCGCGCCGTGGTTGCTGATCGTCGGCGGGCTCGTCTGGAACTCCCTGGATCCCACCGACTACTGGGGCGACCCGCTCCTGGCGGCCGCCGCCGTCCTGACCGGCGCGCTGCTGACCTTGCGGGACACCCTCGCGGTGGGCGTCGCCAATGTGACCGGCATCCTCGTGCTGGCCGTGCGGGACGGCTCGATCGGCACCCAGGACGGCTACCTGGAGCTGGTGAACACGGCCTTCGCCGCGCTGCTCGGCGTCTGGGTCAACCGCGTCGTCGCCCGGCACGGGGAGCGGCTGGCGCAGGTGCGGTCGGTGGCCGAGGCCGCCCAGCGGGCGGTGCTGCCCGAGCCGCCCGCGCGGGTGGGCCGGCTGTCGGTCGCCGCCTGCTACCGGGCGGCGCAGACCGAGGCACTGATCGGCGGCGACGCGTACGCGCTGCAGGCGACCCCGTACGGCGTACGGGTGCTGATCGCGGACGTCCGGGGCAAGGGGCTGCAGGCGGTCGGCGCGGTGTCGGTGCTGCTCGGCGCGTTCCGGGAGGACGCCCACCGCGCGCCGGACCTCGCGGCGCTGGCCGACGGGTTGGAGCGGGCGCTCGCCCGGGAGAGCGCGCTGCTGGCCGAGGAGGTGCGGCTGGAGGGGTTCATCACGGCACTGCTGGTCGAGTTCCCGCCGGGTGAGGACGTCGTGCGCACGCTCGACTGCGGGCACCCGGGGCCGTACCTGCTGGGCGGCCCGGACGCGGTGCGCCGGCTGGACGCCGCCGACCCGGGGCTGCCGCTCGGGATGGGCTCGCTGGGTGTGGCCCGGCCGGTGCCGCAGACCCGGCCGTTCCCGCCGGGGTGCACGCTGCTGCTGGTGACCGACGGGGTGACGGAGGCCCGGGACGCGGCCGGGGAGTTCTACGATCCGCTGCTCGCTCTGGGCCCGCTCGGCCCGTTCGACGGCCCCCAGGAGGCCGTCGACGCGCTGGTGGCGGACGTGGAGCGGTGGACGGGCGGGCCTCGGGACGACGACATGGCGGTGCTGGCGGTGACCTGCCGGGAGGCGGACTGAGCGGCGGGGCCCGGTCCGGCCCGTCCGGCGGCGCGGGTGCTTCTTCCCACGGCCTCCCGCGGCGCGGCTGATATCACGATCAGGTGACGGACAGTCAGTGTTTCGCATGATCCAGCCAAGTTGAGTGACGGCGTCCGGTGGCCGGAATGCGAATGCCCGCATAGCGGACGGCGAATTGGACGTGCGGGGCCCGTGGTGTGCCGGGTGGCCGCGCGAGTGGTCCGCCCCTGGTCGGCGGCCTGCGCGGACGTCCCGGCGGGAGCGTGTTCGGCCGTATGGGGGCCGTAAGGGCGGGCCGCGGGAGTGGCGCGATCAGGCCGACCCGTGGTTCGTCCGGAAACGGACGCGATGCTTGCCCAGTAGCGAAGTGGTGACCGAAAGTCGCACTGATGAACGAGACGCCAAGCCCCCGCCGCGACCGACTGCTCGGCCACCGCGACTTCCGACTCCTGCTCACCGGAGCTGCGACGGCCCAGACGGGCAGCCAGGTGACCCTGGTCGCGCTCCCGTTGGTGGCGGTGGTGGTGCTCGATGCCACACCCTTCGAGGTCGGCCTGCTGACCGCCGCCGAGACCGCCGCGTTCCTGCTGGTCGGCCTGCCGGCCGGCGCCTGGCTGGACCGGATGCGCAAGCTCCCGGTGCTGATCCGCGCCGACGTGGTGCGCTGCCTCGCCGTCGGGTCGATCCCGCCGGCCGCCGCGCTCGGCGTGCTGACCATGGCCCAGCTCTACCTGGTGGCGCTGGTCACCGGGGTGGCGACGGTCTTCTTCGACGTCGCCCACCAGTCCTTCCTGCCGTCCGTCCTGCCGCGCGAGCAACTGGTCGGGGGCAACGGCGCGATCGAGACGGTCCGTTCCTCGGCGCAGATCGTCGGGCCCGGGCTCGGCGGCGGCCTGGTCCAGCTGCTCGGTGCGTCGCTCGCCATCGTGGCCGACGCCGTCGGCTACCTCGCCTCCGCCCTGCTGCTCGCCCGGATCCGGGTCGAGGAGCCCCAACCGGAGCCGGCGACCGGACGGTCGCTGCGCGCCGAGGTCGCCGAGGGCGTGCGCTTCGTGCTCGGGCACCCGCTGCTGCGGGCGATCGCCACCGCGACCGCCGTGTCCAACCTGTTCGCCGCCGTGCTGGCGGCCGTGCAGACGGTGTTCTGGGTGCGGGTGCTCGACCTGTCGCCGGGCGCTATCGGCCTGCTGCTGTCGGCCTCCGCCGTCGGCGGCCTGGCCGGGGCGCTGTGCGCGGGGCGGCTGGCGGCGTGGCTCGGCCAGGCCCGGTTGATCTGGCTCGCCACCGTGGTGACGGCGCCGTTCGCGCTGCTGTGGCCGCTGTCCGGCCGGGGTGCGGGCGTGGTGCTGTTCGGGATCGCCTCGGCGGTGGTGCTGTTCGGCGCGGTGGCCTACAACGTCGCCCAGGTGAGCTTCCGGCAGGGCCTGTGCCCGCCGGAGCTGCTCGGCCGGATGAACGCCACCATGCGCTTCCTGGTCTGGGGCACGCTGCCGATCGGCGCGCTTATCGGCGGCACCGTCGCCGACGCGGCCGGACCGCGCGCCGCGCTGTGGCTGTGCGCGGCGGGCTTCCTGCTCGTCCCGGTGCCGCTGCTGCTGTCGCCGCTGCGCCGGCTGCGGGACCTCCCGGCCGACACCGCCGCCACGGCCGGGGAGGAGCCCGTCGCGAGCCCCGCCGCCTGACGCACCCGGCCGCCCGACGAGCCCCGCCGCCTGACGTCCGAACCGAACCGAGACCGGAAACCGGAGACCGTTCCGTGCACGCCAGCATCACCGCCGCCTACCTCGCCCGGTACCGTTCCGCCGCCGCCGACTCCCCGACGGACCTGCTCCCGCTCACCGGCGCCCAGCGGCGCTTCCTGATCACCCGCAGGCTCGCGCCGCAGGGCCGGCCCGAGGTCGTCCCGCTGTTCCACGCCTACCCGGGCGGCACCCTCGACCTGCCCCGGCTGGCCCGCGCCGCCACCACCACCGCCGCCCGGCACCCGGCGCTGTGCGGCGGCTTCGGGACGGTGCGCGGCACGCCCGTCCTGCGGGTCGGCGCTCCCTCGGCCGAAGCCGCCCGGATCGCCGTCCCGCCCGGCGGCACCGCCGGGTCCGCCCTGCGCGAGGCCCTGCTGGACTGGCCCGCCGACGGGCCCGCGCTGCGCCTGCTGGTGGCCCGGGAGCCGGACGGCGAGGAGGAACTGCTCGCCCTCGCGGTGGACCACGCGGCCTGCGACGAGCAGTCGCTCGGCATCCTGACCGCCGACCTCACCGACGCCTACGCCCGGGACGACCACGCCCAGGAGGCCGTCGCCGCCCCCGACCAGGACGCCCTGGCGGCATACCGGGAGGCCGTCGAACGGCAACTGGCCGCCGAGGACGCCGCCGGCGGACCCGCCGCACAGGCCCACTGGGGCCGCCGGCTCGGCGGCGTCACCGGGACGGGCGGGGGAGCGGCCGGCTCCACCGGCATGCTCAGCCACCGGCTGCCCGCCGCCGAGGGGGCCGCCCGCACCGCCTTCTTCCCCGCACTGCTGGACGCCACCGCGGCCGCCGCCCACCGGCTGCACCGGACCGACGGGCAGCTCGCCCTCGGCTACCCGTGGGGCGGCCGCCCGCCCGGCGCGCCCGCCGCGCTCGGCTGCTTCCTCAACACCCTGGTGCACCCCGCCGCACCCGGCGCGGCCACCGCCCTGGAGGACCTCGCCGACGCCTGGTGGGACGACCTCGACCACGCCGACACCCCGTTCGACGAGGTGGTCCGGGCCGCCCGCACCGCCGGCGCCCCGTGGACGGGCGCCCTGGACGGCATGCTCACCCTGGAGGACCTGCACCGCCGCCCGCCGCTGGTGCTCGGCGGCGTGCCCGGCCGGGAGGTCCACCTGGCCGGGCGGCCGCTCGCCGCGCCGTTCGCGGTCGCCGCCTCGCAGGGCGACGACCTGCTGGTGCGCCTCGCCTGGGACCGCGAACGGTTCCCCGAGGACGTCGCCACCGCCGCCTTCGACGACCTGCTCGCCACGCTGCGCCGCCACCTGCGGACGGCCTGACCCGCCCGGCCCGACCCCGCGTCGGACACCTGATCCGGACGCCCGCTCCGGACGCCTGATCCGGACCCGACCCGAAGCCGCCCCGGACCCGACCCGAAGCCGTACCGGACCCGCACCGGACGTCCGCATCAGGACGCCCGCCCCGGACGCCTGACCCGCCCCGGACCGAAGCCGCCACCGAATCCCCACACCGACCGCCGGGCCGTGCCACCACCCCGGCGCGCCCGGAACCAGGGCCGGGCCATCCACGCCCGCCCCGTCACCGCAGGGCCAACACGCCCACCACACAAGGGAGTCACCGATGTTTGCGCTCTCCTCCTCGCAGGAGATCGTCTGGCTGCACGAGCAGATGCTGCCCGGCAGTCGTGCGTACAACTTCACCGCCGTGCTCGACCTCTGGGGCACCCTCGACGAGGACGCGCTGCACGCCGGACTGGCCGCCGTCCTCGCCCACCACCCGGGCCTGCGCCTGGAACTGGTCCCCCGCCCGGAGGGCCTGCCGGGCCAGCGGGTCGCCGAGCACTGCGAACCGACGCTGCGCCGCAGCGACTTCGCCGCCGAGGCCGACCCGGACGCCGCCTTCCGCGAGCTGCTGGCCGCCGAGGCCGAGGAGCCGGTGGACACCGAGCAGGCGCCGGTGCTGCGCTGGCACCTGGTGCGCCTCGGCACGGACCACCACCGGCTGATCCATGTCGAGCACCACCTCGTCCACGACGGCCACTCCTTCGCGATCCTGCTGCGCGACCTGTTCACCGTCTACCGCGCCCACGTCCTCGGCGAGCCCTACCAGCTGCCCGAGGCGCCCTCGTACGAGCAGCACGCCCGTACGGCCGTCGACCCGGACGCCCGCGAGCGCGCGCTCGCCTTCTGGCTGCGGGAGCTGACCGACGCCCCGCGCGAGGTCACCCTGCCCGGGCTGGCCAACCCCGCCGCGGTGCGCCGCCACCGCGGCGGCCAGATGCGCCAGGCGATCGGAGCCGACCTGGCCGAGCGGCTGCGCACCCGCAGCAAGGAGGACGGGCACACCCCGTTCAGCACCCTGCTCACGCTCTTCGCCGAACTGCTGCGCCGGCACTCCGGGCACCGCGAACTCGTCGTCGGCACCGCCGTCGGCAACCGCCCTGAGGGCTTCGAGGGCACCGTCGGCATGTTCGTGAACACCGTGCCGCTGCACCTGCGACTGGACCCGTCCGCCCCCGGCACCGAGGCCGTCGACGAGGTGACCGACGTCCTGCTGCGCGCGCTGCCCTACCAGGACCTGCCGGTCCAGGAGCTGACCCGCCGGCTCGGCCTGCACACCGGCGGCGCCGACAACCCGCTGTTCAACGTGATGTTCAGCGCGCACGACGCCGCGCTGCCGGACGTCCAGGCGCCCGGTCTCGAAGTCTCGCTGTACGAGGGCTTCAACACCGGCACCACCCGCTTCGACCTCGACCTGGTGCTGCTGCCCGACGACCGCCGGGTGGTCGGCGAGAAGCACGGCGGCGCCGGGATGACCCTGGTCTGGGACTACGACGCCGACCTGTTCGGCGAGGCCGAGGCCACCTTGCTGGCCGACCGCCTGCTCCAGCTGCTGCGCTGCTACCTCGACCGGCCCGAGGCCACGCTGGCCGCGCTCGACCCCGCCCCGGCCGCCGAACCCGCCACCGCCGTCGCCCGGGCCGGTCTCGACCCGGCCGCCGCCCACGACCCCACGGCGATCGCGATGATCGCCGGCACCGAGCGCCTCAGCTACGGCGAGCTCGACCGCCGTGTCACCCAGCTGGCCGAACGCCTGCGCGCCGCCGGTGTCACCCCCGGCCAGCCGGTCGCCGCCGTGCTGCCGCGCGGCGTGGACAGCGTCGTCGCCCTGCTCGCCTGCCTGCGGTACGGCGCCGTGTACGCGCCGCTGTCCGCCGAGGACCCGGCCGCCCGGCTCGGCCTGCTGCTGGACCGGCTGGCCCCGGCCCTGGTGCTGGCCACCCGGCAGAGTGCGCTCGCCCTGCCCGCCGACGGCGTCACCCCCGCGCTGCTGGACGGCCCGGCCTTCCCCAAGGCCGAGCCCGCCGCAGTGGTGGAGGGCGCCGCCTACCTGATCCACACCTCCGGCTCCACCGGCGTGCCCAAGCCCGTCCTGGTCGGCCGCGACGCGCTCGCCGGGTACGTCGCCGCGATCGCCGCCCGCTACGAACTGACCCCCGCCGACCGGGTGCTGCTGTTCGCCCGCCCGTCCTTCGACGTGGCGCTGGAGGAGGTGCTGCCCGCGCTCGCCGCCGGCGCCGCCCTGGTCGTGCCGCAGCGCGAGGTGCCCACCGGGCCCGAGCTCGTCGCCGTGCTCGCCGCCCGTGGCGTCACCGTCGCCAACCTGCCGACCAGCTACCTGCTCGCCGTCCGCGAGGACCTGCGCGAGGCGCTGCGCGACGGCCGCTGGGCGCCCCGGCTGCTCGTCCTCGGCGGCGAGCGCCTGCCCGCCCGTGCGCTGACCGGCCTGATCGAGGCCACCACCGTGCTGAACGCCTACGGCGTCACCGAGGCCACCGTCACCTCCACCGTGTACGAGGTCACCGCCGCCGACGTGGCCGAGGACGGCGAGATCCCGCTCGGCGCCGAACTGGACGGCGTGCGCCTGCACGTCCTGGACGAGGCGCTGCGCCCGCTCCCGGCCGGCTGCGTCGGCGAACTCGCCGTCAGCGGAGCCCTGCTGGCCGACGGCTACCTCGGCCTGCCGGAGCCGACCGCGGCCCGCTTCGTCACCGTGCCCGCCCTCGGCGGCGAGCGCGTCTACCGCACCGGCGACCGCGGCTACCGCGACCTGCGCGGCCGGCTGTGCTTCCTCGGCCGCGCCGACAACCAGGTCAAGCTCCGCGGCCACCGGATCGAACTGGAGGAGATCGAGGCCGCCGCCTCCGCCGAACTCGGCGGCCGCTCCTGCGCGGTGGTGCTGCACACCGACCCGCAGGCCGGCCCGCGCCTGATCGGCTTCCTGGAGGGCGCCGACCGCCCCGACCAGGCCGCCCTGCACGCCGCGCTCGCCCAGCGGCTGCCCGGCGGGCTCGTCCCCGCCACCTGGACGGCCGTCGAGACGATGCCCACCCTGCCCGGCGGCAAGCCCGACCGCGCCGCCCTCGCCCGGCTCGCCGACGAGGCCCCCGCCCAGGAGGCCGCCCCGGCCGCCGAGAGCGCCTTCGCCGACCCCGGCCAGGAACTGATCGCCGCCGCCTGGCGCGAGGTGCTCGGCCACGACCGCTTCACCGCCGAGTCCCACTTCTTCGAGGTCGGCGGCCACTCGCTGCTCGCCGCCCAGCTCGCCGCCTGGCTGGAGCCGCACCTCGGCAGCCGCCCGCCGCTGCGCACCCTGTTCCGCCACGCCGTCCTGGCCGACCAGGCCAGCGCCCTCACCGGCCAGCACCCCGGAAAGGCAGACCGCGCATGAGCGCCCCCTCCGCCGTCCTCGAAGACGCCCACCGCGAACTCGTCGACGCCTTCGAGAGCTTCGTCCGCCGCGAGCTCGTCCCGCTGGCCGCCGAACTGCCCGAGACCGCCGACGAGGTGCCCGCCGAACTGCGCGCCTACGTCCGCAAGCGCTCCGCCGCGCTCGGCTTCTACGCCGGCGACTACCCCGAGGAACTCGGCGGCGCCGACATGCCGTTCACCGCCGTCGTCCTGCTGCACCACGCCGCCGGGCGCAGCGGCTGCCCGCTCGCGCCGTACGCCCTGGCCGGCTCCGACGGCCCCAGCCCGCTGCTGCGGCACGGCACCCCCGAGCAGATCGAGCGCCACCTCGTGCCGCTGGTGCGCGGCGAGCAGACCCGCTGCCTCGCCCTCACCGAGCCGCACGCCGGCTCCGACGCGTTCCGCCTCACCACCACCGCCGTGCGCACCGCCGACGGCTGGGTGCTGAACGGCCGCAAGACCTTCGTCAGCAACGCCGACCGGGCCGGCCTGGTGCTCGTCGTCACCGCCACCGACCTCGGCGAGGGGGCCGGGCCCACCGCCGGCGCCACCGCCTTCGTCCTCCCGATCGACCAGCCCGGCCTGCGGATCGGCCAGCGCTACGAGGGCATGTCCGGCGAACCGCTGTTCGAGCTGCTGCTCGACCAGGTCACCGTCTCCACCGACGCCGTGATCGGCGGCGAGGAGGGCGTCGGCGCGGCCACCGCCCTCGCCATGGACAGCCTTTCCCGGGGCCGCCTGGTCGTCGCCGCGATGTGCAACGGCATCGCCGAGTACGCGCTGCGGATGGGCGTCGAGTACGCCCGCGAGCGGCGCGCCTTCGGCAAGGTGATCGGCGAGTACCAGCACATCCAGGAACACCTGGTGGCCACCCGGGCCGAGGTGGAGTGCTCCAAGCTGCTCACCCTCGCCTGCGCCCGGCTGGTCGACGACGGCACCGAGGCGCCGGAGAACGCGGCGCTCGCCAAGCTCACCGCCTCCGAGACCGCCGTGCGCGCGGTGGACCGCTCGCTCCAGGTGCACGGCGCCACCGGCTGGGTGCGCGGCCACCCGCTGGAGTTCCTGTACCGCTACGTGCGGATGACCACGATCATCGAGGGGACCTCCGAGGTCCAGAAGGTGATCATCGCCCGCTCCATGGGCCTGAACTGACAGTCCGTCAACGATCTGTCAACAGCCTGTCAACGGCCTGAACCACCTGGAGACAATGATGGAAACCCTGAGCATCGAATACGGCCGCCCGCACCAGGACGGCGCGGTCCTCGACCTGTTCGCCACCTGGGTGCACCGGACCCCGGACGCGCCCGCCCTGATCGACGGCGCCCGCACCTACAGCTACGCCGAACTCGACCGCCTCGCCGACACCATGGCCGCGGCGCTGCGCGACCGGATCCGCCCCGGCGACCTGGTCGGCGTCTGCCTCGGCCACTCCGCCGCCCTGGCCGCCGTCACCCTCGCCACCGCCAAGCTCGGCGCCGTCCACCTGCCGCTCGGCCCGCGTCCCGGCGAGCGCCGGCTCCAGGCCGTCGCCGAGCAGCTGCGGCCCGCCTGCCTGGTCGGCGACCCGGCCCGGCTTCCCCAGGGCGGCGAGCAGCTGGCGCTCGACCTGGACCCGACCACCGACGTGGTCGCCGCGTTCGTCCCCGGCGAGCAGGTCCAGGTGCCCGCCGGCACCCACTACGCGGTGCTCACCTCCGGCTCGACCGGCACCCCCAAGGCCGTCGCCGTCGGCGAGCCCGCCCTCGGCGCGCTGCTCCACTGGTACCGCGAGCTGACCGGCCTCGGCCCCGGCGAGCGGCACAGCCTGCTGATCGGCGTGTCCTTCGACCCGCACGTCCTGGAGCTGTGGGCCACCCTCACCTCCGGCGCCGCGCTCACCCTCGCCCCCGAGGCGGTCCGCTGGGACCCGGGCGCGCTCACCGACTGGTGGCGCGAGGCCGGCGTCACCGTCAGCATCCTGCCCACCCCGCTCGCCGAGCCGATCCTGGCGCGCGCGTGGCCGGACGGGCTGGCACTGCGCCACCTCACCATCGGCGGCGACCGGCTGCGCCGCGCCCCCGGCCCGGACGTCACCGCGGCCGTCCACAACGCCTACGGCCCCGCCGAGGCCACCGTCACCACCACCGTGCATACCATGGCGCCCGGCCTCGACCACGGCGCCGGCGCACCGCCGATCGGGCTGCCCGTCCCGGGCGCGGTCGTCCTGGTCACCGACGAGGACGGCCGGCCGGTGCCGCGCGGCCAGGCCGGCGAACTGCGCATCGGCGGCCGGGGCCTGGCCGCCGGCTACCTCGACCCCGAGCTGACCGCCCGGCGCTTCGTCGGCGTGCCGCCCGGCGTGGACGGCATCGACCGGGTCTACCGCAGCGGCGACCGGGTGGTGATGGGCGCCGACGGCGTGCTGGAGTTCCACGGCCGGCTCGACGACCAGGTCAAGGTCAGTGGCGTCCGGGTCGAACCCGCCGAGGTCGAGGCCGCGTTCGAGCGCGACCCGCGGGTGCGCCGGGCCGTGGTGGCCGCGGCCCCGGCGCCGACCGGCGGCGTCCGGCTGCTCGCCTTCGTCCAGACCGTCGAGGGGCCCTCGGCGGTCGGCGCCGACGAACTGCTGGCGGCGGTCCGGCCGTGGCTGCCCGAGCAGGCCGTCCCGTCGGCCGTCCGCCTGGTCGACACCTTCCCGCTGGACGCCAACGGCAAGGTCGACCGCGCCGCCCTGCTGCTCGCCCCGGCCGCGGACGAGCCGGTCGCGGCGGAGGAGGGCGCCACGCCCACCGAGCGCACCGTGCTGCGCCTGTGCCGCGACCTGCTCGGCCGCGCCGACCTCGGGCCCGGCGACAACTTCCTCGCCTCGGGCGGCAACTCGCTCGCCGCCGCACGGCTGCTGGAGGCCCTGGAGGAGGAGTGCGGGGTGCGGTTGCGCGCGCCCCTGGTGCTGCGCCAGCCCGACCTGCGGGCCGTCGCCCGGCTGGTGGCGGAGCGGCAGCCGACCGCCGCCGCCGCCGTCTGACCGCCCGCCCGCCCGTACGACCTGCGCAGGGCGCCCCGGCCGTTCGCGGCCGGGGCGCCCGGAAGGGAACCATCATGCCCACCGCGACCCTCCCGGACCTGATCGCCCGGCACGCCCAGGAGCGCCCCGACGCCCTCGCCGTGACCGACGGCTCCACCGTTCTGACGTACCGTCAACTCCTCGACTCCTCCGCCCGGCTGGCCGCGACCCTGGCCGCCCGGGGGATCGGCCCCGGCAGCGCCGTCGGCCTGCTCTGCGCCCGTTCCACCCGCCTGGTCGTCGCCCAGCTCGCGATCTGGCGGACCGGCGCCCACGTCGTCCCGCTCGACCCGGCCTACCCGCGCCAGCGCATCGCCGAGATGACCGGGGACGCCGGAGTCCGGCTCGTCCTCGGTGACAAGACGCTGCTCGCCGAGGCCGGACTCGCCGAGGAGCAGACCCTCGCGCTGACCTCGACGCTCGTCCTGGCCGAGCCCGCCGCCCCGGCCGGGCACGGCCCCGACGCCGCCGGTGCGGCCGCCCCCGACGCCGCCGAGCCGGCCGCGCCCGCCCTGCTCTTCTACACCTCGGGCTCCACCGGCCGGCCCAAGGGCGTCATCGTCCCGCACAGCGCCGTCGCCGACCTGGTCACCGCCCAGGACGCGTTCACGCTCGGCCCCCGCGACCGGGTCCTGTTCCACTCCACGGTCAGCTTCGACGCCTCCACCTTCGAACTGTGGGCCCCGCTGGCGCGCGGCGCCGCCGTCGCCGTCTCGCCGTCCGACCGGCCCACCGCCGAGGAACTCGTCCGCGACATCGAGCGGTTCGGCGTCACCACGGTGTTCATCACCACCGCCCTGTTCCACCACCTGGCCGCCCGGCAGTCCCGGATCTTCGGCGTGCTGCGCACCCTGGCCGTCGGCGGCGAGGCCCTGTCGCCCGAGTACGCCGGGGCGGTGCTGCGCGCCTTCCCCTGGCTCGAACTCTTCAACGTCTACGGGCCGACCGAGGCCACCACCTTCACCACCCTGCACCGGATCACCCCGGCCGACTGCACCACCGGCCCGGTCCCGATCGGCCGGCCCTTCGGCGGCGCCCGCGCCCTCGTCCTCGACCAGGAGCTCACGCCGGTGGCGCCCGGCACCGTCGGCGAGCTGTGGATCGCCGGCGGCCGGCTCGCCCAGGGCTACCTGGACCGGCCGGAGCTGACCGCCGAGCGCTTCCGCGACCTGCCCGGCACCGGCCGCGCCTACCGCAGCGGCGACCTCGTCCGCCAACGCCCCGACGGCGCACTGGAGTTCCACGGCCGCACCGACGACCAGGTGAAGGTCCGCGGCTTCCGGATCGAACCCGGCGAGGTCGAGCACGCGCTGCTGCAGTTCCCCGAGGTCGCCGAGGCGGCCGTCGTGGTCCGCCGGCCCGGCCACACCGACGCCGCGCTCACCGCCTGCCTGGTCCTCGCCGACGGCAGCCGACCGGCCGTCGAAACCCTCCGCGCCCGGCTCGCCGACCGGCTGCCCGCCCACCTGGTGCCCACCGCCTGGACCGTACTCGCCGCCCTGCCGCTGACCGGCACCGGCAAGATCGACCGCCGCGCCCTCGCCGCCGCCGACGAGACGGCCGCCGACGGACCGGGCACCGCCGCCGCCCTCACCCCGATCCAGCAGGCCGTCGCCACCGCCTGGACCCGCGCCCTGGAACGCCCGATCACGGACCCGGCCGCCGACTTCCTCGCCGAGGGCGGCCACTCGCTGCTCGCCATGTGGGTCGTCGACGACCTCCGCGAGGACCTCGGCGTCGAGCTCTCGCTCGCCGACTTCCTCGGCCACCCCACCGTCGCCGGCCAGGCCGACCTGCTCGAACGAGCCCTGCGCGCCGCGCACGACGACACCCCGCAAGGAGCCACCCGATGACCGCCGAGCACCCGGCCGTCGACCAGACCGCCGACCAGGCCGACCTGCTGCGCCGCGCCCGCCGCAACCGCCCCGCCGCGGGCGGGCGCCCGGCGGCCCCGCAGAGCGTGCCGGCCGGCCAGGGCGACGGCCCGGCCGGCCCCGCCCCGCTCTCGCACGCCCAGCAGCGGATGTGGCTGATGGACCACCTCGGCCAGGGCGGCGCCCTCTACAACGTCCCGCTCGCCACCCGCCTGCGCGGACCGCTCGACCCCGCCGCCCTCGCCACCGCCCTCACCGGCCTCACCGAGCGCCACGCCGTCCTGCGCACCCGCTACGGCCGCCAGGGCGACCAGCCGCACCAGCAGACCGACCCGGTCACCCCGGTGCCGCTGCGCACGGTGGACGCCACCTGGGAGAACGGCGCCGGGAACAACGCCCCCGCCCTGCTCGCCGCCGAGGCCGCCCGCCCCTTCGACCTCGCCACCGGCCCGGTCCTGCGCGCCCTGCTGCTGCGACACGACCCGCAGGACCACACCCTGCTCCTGAACATCCACCACATCGCCGTCGACGGCGGCTCGCTGCCCGTCCTCGCCGCCGACCTGGCCGCCCTCTACGTCGCCGCCCGCGACGGCGTGGCGCCCCAACTCCCGCCGCCCGGACCGTCGTACGCCGAGTACGCCCGTGAGGAGCGCACCCGCGACGCCGAACTCACCAGCGCCGCCGACGCCCGCGCCCGACACCTGGCCGGCGCCCGCCCGCTGCCGCTGCTGCGGCCCACCCCGCCCGGGGCGCGCGAGCGCCGGGCCACCCTGCACACCGCCCCGCTCGCCCCCGCCACCGTCGAGGGCCTGCGCCGGCTCGGCGCCCGGCACGGCGCCACCCTGTTCGCCGTCGTCCTGGCCGCCGCCTTCGCCACCCTGCGCACCGCCGCCGACCAGGCCGACCTCACCCTCGGCTGCGCCAGCGGCCAGCGCCTGCGGCCCGAACTGCGCCGCACCGTCGGCCTCGGCGTCAACACCCTCGCGGTGCGCGCCGACCTGGCCGGCGATCCCACCTTCACCGAGGTGCTCGGACGGGCCCGGACCGCGCTGCTCGACGCGCAGCAGCACCACGAGATCCCGTTCGACCTGATCGTCGAGCGGCTCGGCTCGGCGGCCCGCGGCGCCGACGGCACCCCGCTGCTCTCCGTCAGCTGCGACCTCGTCCACCCCGCCGAGCCGCTCACACTGCCCGGCCTCACCGCCGAGGACGTCGAACTCGACCTGGGCCTGGCCAAGTTCGGCCTCGCCCTGCTGGTCGAGGACGGCCCGCAGCCGCGCTGCCTGGTCCAGCACGACCGGGACGCCCTCGACGAGACCACCGCCGAGCACCTGCTCACCGCCTTCGCGGACCTGCTCGCCGCCGTCGCCACCGACCCCGACCAGCCCCTCTCCGCACTCCCCGGCACCCGCCTGGCCACCGCCCAACACCCGGCCCTCGCCGCACTGTCGGCCGACCCCCGGGTGGTCGAGGCGGCCGTCGTCGAGACCGCCGACGGCCCGCCGCTCGCCTACGCCGTGGTGCGCGGCCCGGTCGCCCCGACCGGCGTCGAACTGCGCGCCGCAATGCGCCGCCACGTCGACCCCGCCCACCTGCCGGCCGCCGTCACCCTGCTGGACCGGCTGCCCCGGCACGCCGACGGGACCCCGGACCGCGGCCGGCTGCCCGGCGCGGCCCCGACCGCCCCCGAGCGGTCCGGCCCGCTCGACACCGTCCGGACGGCCTTCGGCGAACTGCTCGGCACCACCCCGCCCGCCGACGGCGACTTCTTCGCCCTCGGCGGCCACTCCCTGGTCGCCGTCCAGCTCGCCGAACGCCTGCGCACCCGCACCGGCCTGCCGCTCACCGGCCTGGACGTGCTGGAACAGCGCACCCCGCGCGCCCTCGCCGCCCTGCTCGCCACCCGCGAGGACGAGCGCCGCGCCGCCCCCGCCCGCACCGGCTCCCGCCCGGGCACCCGCACCCGCGCGGGCACCGTGCTGCTCACCGGCGCCACCGGCGGAGTCGGCGCGGCCGTCCTCCAGGAACTGATGGCCCAGGGCCGCCCGGTCCGGGCCCTGGTCCGGCCCGAGTCCGCCCACCTGCCCGCCCTGCACGGCGCCGAACTGGCCGAGGGCGACCTCGCCGACCTCGACAGCCTGCGCCGCGCGGTCGAGGGCGTCGACGCCGTCATCCACGCCGCCTGCACCTTCACCGAGCACGCCGTCGACCTCGCCGCGATGCGCGCCCTGGTCGAGGGCTGGCGCGGCGGCCCGTTCGTCTTCGTCAGCAGCATCGACGCCTACGGCCGCCCGTCCGGCACCGACGTCCCCGAAGGCGGCCCGACCGGCGAACCGGTCAGCCCCTACGGGCAGGCCAAGCTGGACTGCGAGCGCATCCTGTTCGAGGCGGCCGCCACCGGCCGGGGCCCGGCCACCGTGGTCCGCGCCCCGATCGTCTGGGGCCCGCACCAGCGCCTGCGCGACCAGCTCCGCTGGGGCTCCACCGGCGACCTCTACCAGGCCGCCCTGGCCGGCCGCCCGATCGCCCTGCCCGCCCCCGCCCCCGGCGACCGCCCCACCTGGTACGGCGCCGCCTGGGTGCACTCCGCCGCCCTGGCCCGCGCGCTCGCCGCCTGCGTCGCCGACGGCAACCCGGCGGCCGGCCGGATCGTCAACGCCGTCAACGGGCACGTCTCCTGGGCGGACTTCACCGGTGAGCTCGTGCGCCTGCTCGACTCCGGCAGCCCGCTGGACCTGCGCCCCGACGCCGATCCCGAACTCCGCCGTCCCTGGCACTACCGCGCGGAGACCCTCGCCGCCCCGCTGAGCCCCGAGCCGGGCGAGGACTGGCGCACCGTTCTGGCGGCGATGGTCGGCTGACCTGCACCGCTCCGCGTCGCGGCGGCCGGCCCGAGGCCGGCCGCCGCGGCCGTTCGGGGGGCCGCCGCGGCTATATGATCACGCGGCCGAGATCACGTCACGGGGGAGCACGAGAACAGCGATGGCCGGGCAGGCAGTACTCGCACCGCCGAGGGAACTCCGCACCTGGTTCGGCCGGCGCTCGGTGCGGATGACCGGATCCGCGCTGGTGTGGCAGGAGGAACCGGAGGCCTTCCACATCCCCTACGGCCGGATCCACCGGGTGCACGCCGTCCCCGGCCGGGGCGTGCTCTGGGACCTGTGCGTCGAGGTCGACCCGCCGGGGCGCGGCGAGCGCTCCGAGTTCCGCCTGGGCACGACCGACGCCAAGGCCCAGGCGTTCGCCGACGCCATCAACGCGCAACGGCTGAAACGGCTCGCCGAGGCTCCGGCCGACCCGACGCGGATCCGCGTCGAACCGTTCCGGCGGCCCCGGCCGCTGCGGCCCGCCGGCTGGCAGCTCGGCCTCCTCGCCCTGTTCGCCGGCTGCCTCACCGAGTCCGTCGCCCTGGCCCTGCTCGGCCACCCCGTGCGGGCCGGGTTCGTCTGGGCCGGCTTCACCGCCTGGTGGGTGAGCGCCGCCTGGGCGGCGAACCTGCCCTGGCAGCTCCGCTACTGGCGCCAGCAGCAGGCACTGGGCGAGCTCCGCCCGGCGGAGTTCACCGGCTCCTACCTCGGGGAGTACCGGGTGCACGACGTCCGCGGCCACTCCCGCAGCACCCGGCGCACACTCCGGTACACCTACCGGGTGACCGACCAGCTCGGCACGGCGCAGCGGCACGAGTGCAGCGCCGCCGACGTGCAGGACGTGACGCGGCCCCGCACGGTCCTGGTGGTGCCCGGCCGCCTGTCGGCGGACACGCCGGGCGGGCTCGCCGGCCACCTGGTGTGGATGGGCGTCACCGGCCTGCCGACCCTGGTCGCGGGCCTGGTCGGCCTGGTCCTCGTCCCGGGCCTGCTGCTGCCCTGAACCGCCGCCGGCTCACCCGGTGCCGACCACCCCCGCCCACCCGGGTGGCGCTTCCAGCCTGGACTCCGGGTCCGTCTCCCGCCCCACCCGACACGCGCCCTTCCGTTTGCGGCGGCCCGGGCCGGGGTGTGGGGGCGCTGTGCGGGCGCTGGAGATCCACTGGAGACCGCCTCAAGGAGGGTGGTTCGTGGCGGGTTGGGTGTGTTCTGGTGGATGGCGAAGCAGACCCGCCCCAGGTCCTGTCCGGCCGGACAGGACCTGGTTCGGGGCACGCCGGGGGACGGTAGACGCTCGCGCATGGATGTGAGTGTGGAGGCTATGGTTCGCCGGCCCGGAGTGGATTTGACTGGTGGACATGAGGACGGACGCGCAGGGTTCGCAGAACCGGCCGGGTCCGCTGGTTTCGTCGACTTCTTCTCCGAATGGGGTGGCTGCTGTGGTTGCCAAGGGTGTTGTGGATCTTCCGGTCGGCGCTGGTGTGGTGCTGGTGGTGGGTGGGACGGGTAAGACCGGTCGGCGGGTGGCGGAGCGGTTGGCGGGGTTGGGGTACGGGGTGCGGGTGGGGTCGCGGTCGGGGGCGGTGGCGTTCGACTGGCATGACGAGGGGACGTGGGAGGCGGCGCTGGAGGGGGTGAGTGCGGCGTATCTGACGTACTACCCGGATCTGGCGTTTCCCGGGGCGGTGGAGGCGGTGGGGGCGTTCGCGCGGCTGGCGGCGCGGCGTGGTGTGGGGCGGCTGGTGCTGCTGTCGGGGCGTGGTGAGGAGGCGGCGGAGGCGGGGGAGAAGGCGGTGATGGAGTCGGGGGCCGCGTGGACGGTGGTGCGGTGTGCGTGGTTCAACCAGAACTTCAGTGAGAGTTTCTTCCTGGATCCGGTGCTGGCGGGGGAGTTGGCGTTGCCGGTGGGGGGTGCGGTGGAGCCGTTCGTGGATGCGGAGGACATCGCGGAGGTGGCGGTGGCGGCGTTGACGCGGGCGGGGCATGCGGGGGAGGTGTACGAGTTGACGGGGCCGCGGTTGCTGTCGTTCGCGGAGGTGGCGGTGGAGTTGTCGCGGGCGACGGGTCGTGGGGTGCGGTTCGAGGCGGTGTCGGAGGCGGCGTACCGGGGGGTGTTGGAGGAGGCGGGGCTGCCGGGGGACTTCGCGGAGCTGTTCTCGGTGATCCTGGACGGTCGTAACGCCTCGTTGGGGGACGGGGTGCGGCGGGCGTTGGGGCGTGAGCCGCGGGACTTCGCCGACTTCGCCCGCGAGGCCGCCGCGTCCGGGGTCTGGGACGTGTGAGCCGCCCACCGCGCCGCACAGGACCTAGCAGGCCAGTCAGTTCCGTTGATCGTCGGTGCCGGGCCTCGCCGGCCTCCTGACCGTCCATCCGGGTCGAACCCGGGAGCGGTACGGAAGCCGGTGCCCGGGCACCGTGGTGGCCCCCGCGCTGGGCGGGGGCCGGGGAGAAATCGAAGGATTACCGATGCGCTCGAACCAGACCGCGACTCCAGCTTCCTACTCCGCTCCATCCTCCTTCGGCGGCCTCGCGCCGGGCGCCTCGGCGGCCCCCGCCGCACGGAGCAAGGCCGCCGGGCCCGTCCTGGCGGGCGCCACCATCGCGATGGGCCTGATGGCGGGCCTGTTCTTCGCCTTCGACGTGTCCGTGATGCCGGGCCTCGCGGCGGGCGACGACCGGACGTACGTGACGGCGATGCAGCACATCAACAAGTCGATCGAGAACGGGATGTTCGGCCTGGTCTTCGTCGGCGCCTTCGTGGCGACGGGCGTGGCGGCCTGGCTCCAGCACAAGGCCGGGCGACGGCAGGCGGCGCTGTGGGCCGCCGGGGCGACGGTGCTGTACGTGGTGGCCCTGATGGTCACCATGGGCGTCAACATCCCGCTCAACAACCAGCTGGCGCAGGCCGGTGACCCGTCCCAGATCACCGACTTCGCGGGCGTGCGCGCCAAGTTCGAGGGCACCTGGGTGGCCACCAACATGCTCCGCACGCTGCTCTGCACGGGGGGCCTGGCGGCCCTGACCCGGGCGCTGGTCCTGCACGGCCGCGCCTCGCGCTGAACGGCCCGGCCCCGCAACGGGGTTGCCGCCCCTGGTGGATCCCCGCCGGGGGCGGTCGCCGTGCCCGGTGCCGTGCCCGGCCAGTTCCCGCCGCTCGCCGCTGGTCAACCCGCCGAGCAGCTGGCCGAATTCACCCCCGGCCGGTCGCGGCGGCGGCGCCCTTCGGCGCAGACTGGTCGGTACAGGGCGGTTCCGGCACCAGGGGCAGGGGGCAGGCATGGCCGTACATTCCGGCAGGCGCAGGGTGGTTGGGCGGATTCGGACCGCGATCGGCGCACTCGCCGTCGCCCTGGTGGCGGGAGCGGCGGTCGCGGTGCCGGCCGCACCCGCCGAGGCGGCGGGCGCCAAGGCCGACCAGGGCGGGAAGGTCGTCTACCTCACCTTCGACGACGGCCCCAGCCCCACCTACACGCCGAGGATCCTCGGGATCCTCGCCCGCTACGGTGTGCGCGCGACGTTCTTCGAGATCGGGCAGAACGTCGCCGCCCATCCGGCGCTCACCGGGCAGGTCGCCCGGGCGGGCCACAGCGTGCAGAACCACTCCTGGTCGCACCCTGACCTGCGCCGGCTCTCGGCCTCCGCCGTCAACGCCCAGGTGGCGAACACGGACAAGGCGATCCGCGCCCAGACCGGCCGCACCCCGAGCTGCCTGCGCCCGCCCTACGGTGCGGTCAACGGCGCGGTGCGTTCGCGCGCGGCGGCGCTCGGCAAGCAGGTCGTGCTGTGGTCGGTGGACCCGACCGACTGGTCCCGGCCGGGAACGGCGGCCATCCAGTCCCGGGTGCTGAAGAACGTCCGCCCGGGCTCGGTGATCCTGCTGCACGACGGCGGCGGAGACCGCGGCCAGACGGCCGCCGCACTTCCGACGATCCTCTCCACCCTCAAGGCGCGCGGGTACACCTTCGGGACCCTCTGCAGCTAGGTCCGGCCCTAGGGCAAGATCCGCCGGACAGGCAGAGCCCCCGGATACGCCTTCGAACTCCCACGAAGCAAGCGGGAGTTCGAAGGCGTATCCGGGGGTCCGACCGGGCGCGGGGTCAGGCCTGGCCGTGCAGGATCAGCGCCCAGGCGAGGCAGGCGACGGCGGCGGTGCAGAGCAGGGCGCGCAGCACGTTGAAGCGGACCCAGCGGGCTTCGAAGCGCCCCCGGACGGCGGCCGGGTCGGTGATGCGCCGGGGCTCGCCGCCGGCGGCGAGTTCGTCGTTGAGCGGGATGTTGACGGAGCGGGTGACGCCGATCGCGGCGATGTAGAGCACCAGGGCGGCCACGGTGGCGGGTAGCGCGTGGTGGCCGTCGGAGGGCAGGTGGAGGGCGACGGCGGCGCCGGTGGTGAGGAGCGCGCCGACGAAGCCGAGGACGAACCAGCCGTTCAGGATGGCCACGTTGATGCGCTGCATGACCTCGATGAAGGTGCGGTCCTCGACCCGCGCGAGCGCGGGCATGACCGAGCACGCGAAGGCGTAGAACAACCCGGCGGTCAGTCCACAGGTGACGGTGGCCGCCACCAGTGCGAGTGTGCGTGCCAGTTCCATCTTCGTAGCCCCTCACTGTCTCTGCGTATCGGTTCGTCCCCCGTGCGCCGATCATCCGGCATCCGGGCCGCCCGGGCCACCTCGATCACTCAAGACCCTCTCAAATGACGAACCGTCAAATGATGTCTTGCCGTCTACACTTGGGGCCATGGACACTCTGACGGGACTCCTCGACGGCCCCAAGGCCCGCGGTGCGTTCCTGCTGCGCTCGATCCTCACCCCGCCGTGGTCGCTGCGGATCGAGGACCGGGCCCCGCTGTCGGTGGTGACGATGGTCCGCGGCGAGGCCTGGATCCTGCCCGAGCGCGGTACGCCGTTGCTGCTGCACCCCGGCGACGTGGCGATCGTCCGCGGCCCGGAGCCGTACACGGTGGCGGACGACCCCGACACCCCCGTGGACGTGATCGTCGGCCCCGGGCAGGTCTGCACGCGCGGCGGGGTGGACGTCTCCGAGGTGATGTCGCTCGGCGTCCGGACCTGGGGGCAGGGCCGGGAGGGGGACCAGGCGTCCTCGGTGGTCCTGTCCGGCACCTACCAGGCCGAGCACGAGATCGGCCAGCGCCTGCTCGGCTGCCTGCCCGGCCTGCTGGTCCGCCCGGCCGGCACCGGCGCCGACGACACCCTGGTGCACCTGCTGGCCGCCGAGATAGGGCGCAACGAGCCCGGTCAGGAGCTGGTCCTGGACCGCATCCTGGACCTGCTGGTCGTCTCCGTGCTGCGCTCCTGGCTCGCCGCCCCCGACTCCGGCGCCCCGGCCTGGTACCGCGCCCAGCACGACGCCGTCGTCGGGCCGGTGCTGCGGCTGATGCACGACGACCCGGCCACCGCCTGGACGGTCGCCGACCTCGCCCAGCGGGTCGGGGTGTCGCGGGCGGGCCTGGCCCGCCGTTTCACCGGCCTGGTCGGCGAACCGCCGATGGCCTATCTGGCGGGCTGGCGGCTGGCCGTCGCCGCCGACCTGCTGCGCGAACCCGAGTGCACCGTCGCCTTCGCGGCCCGCAAGGTCGGCTACAGCAACGCCTTCGCCCTCTCGGCGGCCTTCAAGCGCGTCCGCGGTGTCAGTCCGCAGGAGCACCGCCGCCTCGCCGCGACCGGCGCCCCGGCCCAGCAGGCCGGCTTCTCCGGCCCGGCGGAGACGGTCATCCTGGCGGGCTGACGCCGCAGCCGCAGCCGCCGCCGACAGCCAAGGCCTGGGAATCCAAGACCAGGAATCCAAGGCTGCAATCCCATTTGCCTAAACTCATTAGGTAATCCCATACTGGATATAGCCGGATGGCAGAAGGTGCACGGCACGGGCAGGACCCGCACAGAACGCGATGGAACAGCGATGAACACCTCTTTCACCACCCCCGTCACCGAGGCCCTGCTGCACGGCCACCTCGACGTCGAGCACACCGGGCGCGGCCTGCTGCCGCACCGCCTGCCCGCCCGGGCCCGCCGGCAGCTCCCCGACGAACAGCTCGCGATCGCCGAGTCCCAGCCCAGCGGCGTCCGGCTGGCCTTCCGCACCCGCGCCACCGCGATCGACCTGCACACCGTCCCGACCAAGCGGGCCTACGTGGGCGTGCCCACCCCGCCCGACGGGGTGTACGACCTCCTCGTCGACGGGCGGCTGACGGCGCAGACCACGGTGTCCGGCGGCAACCTGCGCACCATCGACCTGGCCACCGGCCGCGTCGAGCTGACCCAGGGCCCGCCCGCCACCGCCCGGTTCACCGGTCTGCCCGCACGGGACAAGACCGTCGAGATCTGGCTCCCGCACACCGAGACCACCGAACTCCTCGCCCTCGACACCGACGCCCCCGTCACCCCGGCCCCGGACGGCACCCGCCGGCGCTGGCTGCACCACGGCAGCTCGATCAGCCACGGCTCCAATGCCACCCACCCGACCGGCACCTGGCCCGCCCTGACGGCGGCCGCGACCGGTGTCGACCTGGTCAACCTGGGCTTCGGCGGCAGCGCCCTGCTCGACCCGTTCACCGCCCGCGCCATCCGCGACACCCCCGCCGACCTGATCAGCCTGAAGATCGGCATCAACCTCGTCAACGCCGACGCGATGCGCCTGCGCGCCTTCGTCCCGGCGGTGCACGGCTTCCTCGACACCGTCCGCGAAGGACACCCGGCCACACCGCTGCTCGTCGTCTCCTCGATCCTCTGCCCGATCCAGGAGGACACCCCGGGGCCCCTCGCCGCCGACTTCAGCACCGGGGCACTGCGCTTCCGGGCCACCGGCGACCCGGCCGAGACCGCGGCGGGCCGCCTCACCCTCACCGTCATCCGGACCGAACTCGCCCGCATCGTCGCCGCCCGCGTCGCCGACGGCGACCTCAACCTGCACTACCTGGACGGCCGTTCGCTCTACGGCCAGACCGACCACGACGACCACCCGCTCCCCGACGACCTGCACCCGGACCAGGCCGGCCACCACCGCATCGCCGAGCACTTCACCCGCCTCGCCTTCGGAGACACCGGCCCGTTCGCGGACTGACCCGCCCGCCGCCGCCCTCGTGCGCGACAATGATGCGATCAAGGGTCAATGGCCAAGGGGGAGAAGGTCGATGAAGCGCGCGAGGACCGTGATGGCCACAGGCCTGGCCGCGGCCGGGGCAGCCGTGGCACTGGCCGGTTGCGGATCGGTGAGCGCACCGGGCAGCGCGACCGGCGGCACACCGGTCGGCAGCGCCCCCAACACCGCGACCACCCCGGCCCGAGAACCCGGTCAGGCCGGGGCCGAGGCCCTGGCCCGCCACGACCGGCTCTTCCCCCAGGTCGCGGCGAAATGCGCGGGCGTCGCCGCCACACCGCCGTCCGCCCCGGCCGCCGCCCCCACGGGCGACGGCGGTACCTGGGCCGACAAGTACGCGGAGAACCACGCCTACAAACAGACCGTCAGGCTCCTCGCCGACGCCCAATGCCGCGGCGCGGCCCACGCGGCACGGATCGCGGACGCCCTGCGGCCCGCCGGTGCGTCGGCCGTCCTCGACGAAGCCGGCCTCCGCGCGGCCCTCCAACGCCTCGGCTACCCGGCCGAGCTGGTCAACGTCCGCACCTCCGCCGGCGCCCCCGGCTTCGACCTCGAAATCCCCGAAGCCGTCCTCTGCGTCAGCGGCCTGCTGACCGCCCGGCCCGACATCCACCCGCACGGCATGTACCTGGACGGCGGCTGCACCGAGCCCAAGGGCGGCCACTGACCCTGTGGGCGTGTTCCACGGAGGTGGCCGACGGGGGACGTTCCCCGGGCGTTCACCGTGCGGAGGCCGGCCGTCCGGTCAGCGGTCCGCGTCGTGCCCCTAGCGTCGCGATCACCGTGTACGGCCCGAGGAGCTGCCCCGATGAACCACCATCAGAACGACCTTCCCCACGATGACCACGGGTCGAGCTGCCCGCGGACCGTCGGGTTCGACTCCGACGCGCCGGCGGCGGCCGGACGCCGCGCCTTCCTGCGCGCGACGGGGCTGGTCGGCGCCGGGCTGGCGGTCCTCGGGGCGGGCTCCACAACGACGGCGACGGCGGCAGCGGCGGACGGGCCCACCGACGCGACGGCCGACGCCTTCGGCGCGCCCGCCGCCGCGGACGACGGCCGGGGCGCCTGGGATCCGGACCCGGACGGCCCCCGCTTCTCCCTGGCGGTGATGCCCGACACCCAGTACCTCTTCGACGACGACCGGATCCACCCCGCCCCGCTGGAGGCCTCGCTGCGCCACGTGCTGGACGGCAGCGACGAGAACTTCGTCTTCCTCGCGCACCTGGGCGACGTCACCCAGAACGGCAAGGCCGAGGAGTTCGCCGCCGCGGGCAAGGCCTTCACCCTCCTCGACCGCCACGGCGCGGCCTACAGCGTCCTGGCCGGCAACCACGACGTCGGATCGGGCGGCGACGACCAGCGGGGCCGGACGGCGTACCTGGACACCTTCAACCCGGCCCGGTTCGCCCGCTCTGCGACTTTCAAGGGCGCGAGCCCGGACGGCTACAACACCTACCACCTGTTCCGGGGAGCCGGCCGGGACTGGATGGTGCTCTCGCTGGACTGGCGGCTGTCCGACCGCGGCTTCGCCTGGGCGAACTCGGTGATCGCCCAGCACCCGACCGTGCCGGTCATCCTCACCACCCACGACCTCGCCTACGCCGACGACGGCGGCGCCGCCCAGCTGTCCGACCACGGGCACGCCCTCTGGGACAGGCTGATCAGCGGCAACGACCAGATCTTCCTCACCCTGAACGGCCACTACTGGCCGCCCGGCAGCACCACGCTGACCAACAAGGCCGGCCACGACGTCCACGTCCACATCACCAACTACCAGAACCGGTACTACGGCGGCGCGGCGATGATCCGCGCCTACCGATTCGACCTGGACCGCAACACCATCGACGTGCGGACGTACTCGCCCTGGATCCAGCAGCTGGCGGCCGAGAAGGTCAACCGCCTCGCCAGCGAGGAGATCGAGCTGACCGGCCCGGTGGACAGCTTCTCGGTGCAGGTGGACTTCGCGCGGCGGTTCGCCGGCTTCGCCCCGGTCCCGGCCCGCCCGGCCCGCCCCGCGCGGCAGCTGACGATCCCGGGCACGGTCGCCTACTGGCGCTTCGACGGCGGACGGCCGGACGGCAGCGCCGTCGCCGACTCCCAGGTCGTCAAGGACCTGAGCGGCCACGGCAACGACCTCGTGAAGCAGACCGCCCCGGGCAGCCCGGCCGGGACGCTCACCTGGTCCGCCGAGTCCCACCCCGACCAGCCCGGCCGCGGCAGCCTCTACTTCGCGGGCCGGGGCAAGCCGGTCCAGGGCGCGTACCTGCAGACCGTCGCCAAGGCCCCGATGAACGCCGACACCTTCCAGCAGGGCTACACCTTCGAGGCGTTCTTCAAGCTGCCGGCCGACTGGGACGCCGGCCGCAACGCCTGGACGGCGCTGCTCAGCCGCTGGGGCACCAGCGGGGAGGCGGGGAAGAGCGGCCCCGACACCGACCCGCAGGAGCCGGTCGCCACGCTCAGCCTGTCCGGCGGGCGGGAACTGCAGTGGTGCGTCTACCCGACCAACCTGAGCGGCCCCGTCACCAACTGGGGCCACGAACTCCCGCTCGGCGCCTGGTGGCACGTCGCGGTCGTCAACAACAAGCGGCTCACCCGGATGTACGTGAACGGCTGCGAGGTCGTCCGCAACCCCTCGACACCGTCCGAGGGCCTCAGCACCCTCGGCCACCCCTGGCTGCTCGGCGGCTACGAGTACGGCGGCGCGCTCAACCAGGTGTTCCACGGCTGGATCGGCGACGTCCGCGTGGTCAACCGCCCCCTGCCGGTCCGGGACTTCATGATCTCCTGACACCCCGCGCCACCGACGTCCCCGCGCCACCGCGCCCGCCCGGGCACGGTGGCGCGGCGCTTTTCGGTGGCTCGCCGAGCCCGTCCGACGGCCACCCGGACGGGTGCGCCGGCTTGCGTCCCTTCGAGCGACCTGTCCGGCTCTCTGGACCGGCGGCCGGACTGAACTGCTGCTATGAATTTTTTGAGCCTATCTGTCCGGCTCCCGTTTTTTTGAGGAGGCATCCTCATGGGTGCGGTTGCAACAACTTCAGCCGACGCCGCCGTGGTGCACATTCTCTGGATCAATGCGGGTCTGAGCTGCGACGGGGACTCGGTCTCCCTGACCGCGGCGATGCAGCCCAGCATCGAGGAGATCGTCACCGGCGCACTCCCCGGCCTGCCGAAGGTCGCCGTCCACTGGCCGCTGATCGACTTCGAGTGCGGTCCGGTCCAGGGCGCGGACAACTTCGTGGAGTGGTTCTTCAAGGCGGACCGCGGCGAGCTCGACCCCTTCGTCCTGGTCGTCGAGGGTTCCATCCCGAACGAGACGATCAAGGAGGAGGGCTACTGGTGCGGTTTCGGCGACGACCCGGACACCGGCCAGCCGATCACCACCAGTGAGTGGCTGGACCGCCTCACCCCCAAGGCCACCGCGGTGGTCGCCATCGGCACCTGTGCCACCTACGGCGGCATCCACGCGATGGCCGGCAACCCGACCGGTGCCATGGGCGTGCCCGACTACCTGGGCTGGGACTGGAAGTCCAAGGCGGGCCTGCCGATCGTCTGCGTGCCGGGCTGCCCGATCCAGCCCGACAACTTCGCCGAGACGCTGACCTACCTGCTGTACCAGCTGGCCGGTTCCGCGCCGATGATCCCGTTGGACGACAAGCTGCGTCCGGCCTGGCTGTTTGGCGCGACCGTGCACGAGGGCTGCGACCGCGGCGGGTACTACGAACAGGGCCAGTTCGCCACCGACTACGGCACGCCCGAGTGCCTGGTGCGCCTCGGCTGCTGGGGCCCGGTCGTCAAGTGCAACGTCGCCAAACGCGGCTGGATCAACGGCATCGGCGGCTGCCCCAACGTCGGCGGCATCTGCATCGCCTGCACCATGCCGGGCTTCCCCGACAAGTTCATGCCGTTCATGGACCCGCCGCCCGGCTCCCGGGTCTCCACGGGCGCCAGCTCGGCGTACGGGGCGGTGATCCGCCGCCTGCGCACGATCACGGCCCGGACGGTCGACCAGGAGCCCAAGTGGCGGCACACCGGGCGCCGCCTGACCACCGGTTACCGCCCGCCGTGGTGACCCCTTTCCCCCTTCGGCCCGCCCGCCCCGCCCGGGGCGGGCGGGCCGTTGCAGAGCCTCCTCCCGCTGACAGAAGGGCATGACAGACGATGGCACCGACGACCAGGACGGCCGGCGACGGCAACGGTCTGGTGGAGATGTCCTGGGACCCGATCACCCGGATCGTGGGCAGCCTGGGCATCCACACGAAGATCGACTTCAAGCAGAAGAAGGTCGCGGAGTGCTACAGCACCTCCTCGGTCTTCCGCGGCTACAGCGTCTTCATGCGCGGCAAGGATCCGCGCGACGCGCACTTCATCACCAGCCGGATCTGCGGCATCTGCGGCGACAACCACGCCACCTGTTCGGTCTACGCGCAGAACATGGCCTACGGGGTCAAGCCCCCGCACCTCGGCGAGTGGATCATCAACCTCGGCGAGGCCGCCGAGTACATGTTCGACCACAACATCTTCCAGGAGAACCTGGTCGGGGTCGACTACTGCGAGAAGATGGTCCGCGAGACCAACCCCGGCGTCCTGGAACTGGCCGAACGCACCGAGGCACCCCACGCCGGCGACCACGGGTACCGCACCATCGCCGACATCATGCGCTCACTGAACCCCATCGAGGGCGAGTTCTACCGCGAGGCGCTCCAGGTCAGCCGCTACACCCGGGAGATGTTCTGCCTGATGGAGGGCCGCCACGTGCACCCCTCCACCCTCTACCCCGGCGGCGTCGGTACGGTGGCCACCGTCCAGCTGTTCACCGACTACCTGACCCGGCTGATGCGCTACGTGGAGTTCATGAAGAAGGTCGTGCCGCTGCACGACGACCTCTTCGACTTCTTCTACGAGGCCCTGCCCGGCTACGAGGAGGTCGGCCGGCGCCGCGTCATGCTCGGCTGCTGGGGCAGCCTCAACGACCCGGACCACTGCGACTTCACCTACCGCAACATGACGGACTGGGGCCGGCGGATGTTCGTCACCCCGGGCATCGTGGTGGACGGCAAGCTCGTCACCAACGACCTCACCGAGATCAACCTCGGCATCCGCATCCTGCTCGGCAGCTCCTACTACGAGGACTGGCAGGGCAAGGAGCTCTTCGTCACCCACGACCCGCTGGGCAACCCCGTCGACCCCCGCCACCCCTGGAACCAGCACACCATCCCCGCCCCGCAGAAACGCGACTTCGACGACAAGTACAGCTGGGTGATGTCCCCCCGCTGGTTCGACGGCAAGGACTACCTCGCCCTCGACACCGGCGGCGGTCCGATCGCCCGCCTGTGGTCCACCGCGCTGTCGGGACTGGTCGACATCGGCTACATCAAGGCCACCGGACACAGCGTGCAGATCAACCTGCCGCGCTCCATGACCAAGCCGGAGACCACCTTCGAGTGGAAGATCCCGCAGTGGAGCAACGCCATCGAACGCAACCGCGCCCGCACCTACTTCCAGGCCTACGCGGCCGCCGCGGCCCTGCACTTCGCCGAGAAGGCGCTCGACGAGGTCCGCGCCGGGCGCAGCCAGACCTGGGAGCGCTTCGAGGTGCCGGACGAGTCGATCGGCTGCGGCTTCACCGAGGCCGTACGCGGCGTGCTGTCCCACCACATGGTGATCCGGGACGGCAAGATCGCCAACTACCACCCCTACCCGCCGACCCCGTGGAACGCCAGCGTCCGCGACAGCTTCGGCACCCCCGGCCCCTACGAGGACGCCGTCCAGAACACCCCGATCTTCGAGGAGAACCCCCCGGAGACCTTCAAGGGCATCGACATCATGCGCGCCGTGCGCAGCTTCGACCCCTGCCTGCCCTGCGGCGTCCACATGTACCTGGGCGACGGCAGGACGGTGCAGACCATGCACGTGCCCACCGGGCTGAGCGGACTCACCGCATGACCCCGGAACAGGCGGGGGCCCGCATCCAGGAGGCCCTGGACCACCTGGCCGGCGCCGACGCGCAGGAGGCCGGCGAGCACCTCGTCCGCGAACTGATGGCCCTCTACGGCGACGCCCTGGCCCGCCTCGTCCAGGCCCTGCCGCCCGCCGTGCTGGCCCGGCTGCTGGACGAACCGTCGCTCGCCGGGCTGCTCGTCCTGCACGACCTGCACCCCGAGGACGTCACCGCCCGCATCACCCGCGCACTCGCCACCCTGCCCGAACCGGTCGACCTGGCCGCCTTCGACCCCGCCACCGGCACCGCCCGGCTGCGCCGCACCCGCAGCGGCTGCGGGTGCGGCGAACAGGACATCGAGAACGCCCTGGCCTGCCACGCGCCCGAGGTCACCGCGGTCGAACTCGAACGCCCCGCAGAACTGCTGCAGATCGGCGCTCGGCCCCCGGCGGGCCCGCGATGACCTTCCGCCAGCTCGACCGGCCCGGCACCGCGCTGCTGCGCCGGCTGCGGGAGCCCGCACCCCCGCAGCCGCAACGCTGCGAGTTCTGCGGCCGGCACCTGCCCGCCGAGCACCGCCACCTGGCGGACACCGACCAGCAGGCGCTCACCTGCGCCTGCACCGCCTGCGCCCTGCTGTTCCAGCAGCCCGGCGCGGCCGACGGCCGCTACCACGCCGTCCCCGACCGCTACCTGACCGACCCGGCCCACCCCCTCGGCGAGGACGCCTGGGCCGCCCTCGGCATCCCCGTCGCCACCGCGTTCCTGCTGCGCACCACACGACTGCAGCGGTCCGTCCTGCTCTACCCAGGCCCGGGCGGCGCGACCGAGGCCGAACCCGACGAGGCCGCCTGGCAGGCCGCGCTCGGCGGCAGCCGCCTGTACGCCGCACTGCGGCCGGACGTGGAGGCGCTGCTGCTGCGGCGCGACACCGACGGCATCCAGTGCTACCTGGTGCCGGTCGACGTCTGCTACGAACTCGTCGGCCGACTGCGGCGCTGCTGGAAGGGCTTCGACGGCGGGGCCGAGGCCCGCGCCGAACAGACCGCCTTCTTCGACCGCCTGGCGGCCCGGTCCCGCGTCCTCCCCGAAGGCGGCGCCCGGTGACCTCGATCTCCTTCGCCTGCACCGGAGTGCGGGCCGATCCCTACGGCGCCGGGCCCGCCCTGGTCTTCCGGCTGCGCATCACCGCCCCCGCCGAGGTGCGGGTGCACGCGCTGGCGCTGCGCTGCCAGCTGCGGATCGAACCGGCCCGGCGCCGCTACGGCGACGCCGAGGGCGGGCGGCTGACCGACCTGTTCGGCGAGCGCTCACGCTGGGCCGGCACCCTCCACCCGGTCCAGTTCGCCCAGGTCCCGCTGCTGGTCGGCGCGTTCACCGGCGAGACCGAGACCGACCTGGTGGTGCCCTGCACCTACGACATGGACGTCTCCGCCGCCCGCTACCTCGCCGCACTGGACGACGGGGACGTGCCGCTGCTGCTGCTCTTCTCGGGCACCGCCTTCGCCGGCCCCGGCGGCTTCCAGGTCACCCCGGTGGCCTGGGACCAGGAAGCCGCCGTGCGGATGCCGGTCAAGGTCTGGCGGGAGGCGATCGACGCGCACTTCCCGGGCTGCGGCTGGCTCCGGCTGCCCGCCGACCTGATGGCCGAACTGCTCGCCTACCGCTCCCGGCGCGCCCTGCCGTCCTGGGAGGCCACCGTGCGCGAACTGCTCGGCACGGCCCAGACCGTGAAGCCGTCCCAGACCGTGAAGCCGACCCAGGCCGCAGAGACGACCCGGACCGCGAAGCCACCCCAGGCCGTCACGGCGGCCCAGACCGCGAAGGGGGAGCGGTGACCGCGCCCGCCCACGAGAGCGAGAACAGGTTCGCCCACGCCCGGCAGATCGCCGACGCCGTCCTGTTCGAGGGCTACGTGCTCTACCCCTACCGGGCGTCAGCGGCCAAGAACCGGCTGCGCTGGCAGTTCGGCGTCCTGACCCCGCCGCGCTACGGCGCCGACAGTGGCGAGCACTCCCACCAGCGCACCGAATGCGTGATGGAAGCGCGCCAGGGCGACCAGCTGGCCGTCGAACTGCGCTTCCTGCGCCTCCAACGGCGGACGGTCCAAGAAGCAGGCAGACAGGGCGGATTCCGGACCGTCGAGGAGCTGGAGCTCGCCGACCGGGTGCTCGTCCCCTGGGACGAAGGGGTCGAGGAACGGATCGAACTCCTCATCCCAGTCGAGGAATTGGCGGCCGGTGAAGCTGTCCGCAGCTTCGAACTCGACGCGTCCGAGGACGAGGAACGGCTCGTCGAGGACGGCACGTTGGCCGGGCGGCTCCTGCGCCGCCGGGAACGGGTCCAGGGCCGCCTGCGGATCACCACCCAGGACGTACCCGGCCCCTACCGGGCGCAGCGGCTGACCGTCCTGGTGGAGAACACCTCCGACTGGGACCCGTTCCCCGGCACCCGCCGCGAGACCGCACTGGCACACGCCCTCGTCTCGGCCCACCTGCTGCTCGGCCTCGACCGCGGCTCCTTCCTCTCGGCGACCGACCCGCCCGAGTGGGCGGGCGAGGCGGTGCGCGCCTGCCGCAACGAGCACACCTGGCCCGTGCTGGCAGGCCCGCCCGGCAGCGGCAAGGTGCTGCTCTCCTCGCCGATCATCCTGGAGGACCACCCGCACATCGCCCCCGAGAGTCCCGGCGCGCTCTACGACGCCACCGAGATCGACGAGATCCTCGCGCTGCGCACCGCGGCCCTGACCGAGCGGGAGAAGCGCGAGGCCCGGGGCACCGACGACCGGGCCGGCGCGGTGATCGACCTCGCCGACTCGATGCCCCCCGAGATCCTGGAACGGCTGCACGGCGCCGTCCGGGGGCTGCGCGAACTCACCCACCCCGAAGCCGGGGCGGACCGGCCCTGGTGGGACCCGGGCAACGACCCGCAGACCGACCCCGGACGGGACCAGGTGATGATCGACGGCCGCCCGGTCGCCGCCGGCAGCCGAGTGCGGCTCCGGCCCGGTCGCCGCCGCACCGACGCCCAGGACCTGTTCCTGCACGGGCGCACCGCGCTGGTGGAGGCGGTGCTGCACGACGTCGACGGTTCGGTGCACCTGGCCGTCACCGTGGACGACGACCCGGGCGCCGACCTGTGGCGGGCGCAGGGCCGCTTCCGGTACTTCCAGCCGGACGAGGTCGCGTTGGTGGAAGAGCGGTGAGCGCCGACCGGACCGGGCGGGTCCTGGTCGCCGGGGTCGGCAACATCTTCCTCGGCGACGACGGCTTCGGGGTCGAGACCGTCCGGCGCCTCGCCGCCCGGGAGCTGCCCGCCGGCGTCGAGCTCCTCGACGTGGGCGTGCGCGGCGTCCACCTGGCCTACCAACTCCTCGACGGCTACCGGACGCTGGTGCTCGTCGACGCCACCGCGCGCGGCGGCGAGCCGGGGACGGTGTACCTGATCGAAGCGGACGCCGGACCGGTGGAGTCGATGGTCCTGGACGGCCACCGGATGGGCCCGGACGCCGTGCTCGCCCTGCTCGCCACCCTGGCCGCCGGAACGGGCGGCACCGCGCCCGGGCGGGTCCTGGTGGTCGGCTGCGAACCCGCCTCACTGGAGGAGGGAATCGGACTGAGCACCCCGGTGGCCGCCGCCGTCGACGAGGCGGTCGCCGTGATCCTGCGCGTCCTCACCACGGACGCACCCACCCACAGAGAGGCGGCACCATGCTGAAGAACCTCGCCGTCGCGGCCGCCGCGGCCGTCCTGGCCGCAGCCGCGGCGCTGATCTGGCAGAGCCTTCCCGACCTGAGGCGCTACCTGCGGATCCGGCGGATGTAGGAGCGGACGCGGTAGCGGAGCAGTACGCGCGGGGACCACCACCGGCGTGCTGCGAACAGGTAGTCACGGATACGGCGGCGGCGCGGCTTCGAGCCGTTCCCGCCGCCGCACCCTGTAATGGGGCCTGTTGCTCACGGGGCCTGTTGCTCGTGGGGCCCGGACACCGGGCCCGCACCCCCAGGGAGCCGACGCCCCCAACCGCGGGAAACGAGACAGATGCACGAGATGTCGATCGCGACGGCCGTCGTCGACCAGGTGGACCGGGCCGCCCGCGCACACGGGGAGAGCGCCGTGGCCAGAGTGCGGCTGCAGATCGGCGAACTGGCCGGAGTCGTCCCGTCAGCACTCGACTTCTGCTTCGAACTGGCCTGCGCCGGAACGCTGTTGGAAGGTGCGGTACTGGAGACCGAGGCCGTCGCCGCACGGGCGAAGTGCACGCCCTGCGGGGTCGAGTGGAGCGTCGGCATGCCGCCCGACCTGGGCTGCCCGCGCTGCGCCGGTGCCAGGGTCGAACTGCTGGCCGGGCGTGAGCTGCAGATCCTCGGCGTCGAGTGGTCCGAGCCCCCGGCGGGCGCCCGGACCGATCAAGGAGGCTGAAACCGATGTGTCGCACCGTTGATCTCCGGCAGGCGGTTCTCGCCCGCAATGACGACGACGCCCGGCGGCTGCGGGCGGAACTGGCCGCCCGGGGCACTGTCGTGGTGAACCTGCTGTCCAGCCCGGGCAGCGGCAAGACGGCGCTCCTGGAGGCCGAACTCGGCCTGGCCCGGGAGCGCGAGGTGCCCGTCGCGGCCCTCACCGCCGACCTCGCCACCGAGAACGACGCGCGTCGGCTGGCCCGTTCGGGCGCGCCGGTGAAGCAGGTCCTCACCGACGGCCTGTGCCACCTGGAGACGGCGATGTTGCGCGGGCACCTGGCCGGCTGGTTGCCGCCGGACACCCGGCTGCTGTTCGTCGAGAACGTCGGCAACCTGGTCTGCCCCGCCTCCTACGATCTCGGCGAGTCGCTGCGGGTCGTCCTCGCCTCGGTCACCGAGGGGGAGGACAAGCCGCTCAAGTACCCGACCGCCTTCGGACTGGCCAACCTGGTGCTGGTCACCAAGGCGGACCTCGCCGTCGCGGCACAGTTCGACGAAGCGGCCTTCCTCGCGAGCGTCGCGCGGGTCAACCCGGGGGTGGAGGTGGTCTTCACCTCGGCCCGCACCGGGCAGGGTGCCGGGGCGTTGCTGGACCGGGCGCTCGCGGTGCTGGCCGGCGCGCAGGTCCACCGGCCGGTGATGGCCGGCGCGCACGACCACACCCACGACCACAGCCACGACCACGACCACACCCACGACCACGGCAACAACCACAGCCACGGCAACGGCAACGACCACGCCCACGCGGGGGCCCACGACCACCCGCACCCGGCCGTGGACCTGTCGTGACCACGGATCAGCAGCCGCCCCTGCTCCAGCGCCGCCGGGTCGCCGTGCGCGGACTCGTCCAAGGCGTCGGATTCCGACCGTTCGTCTTCACCCTCGCCACCGAACTCGGCCTGTCCGGCAGCGTCACCAACACCGGCGAGGGCGTACTCGCCGAGATCGAGGGCACCGGCGAGGCGGTGACCGCGTTCTGCCGACGCATCGCCAGCGACGCGCCCCGGCTCGCCGACGTCGCCTCGGTGGACCACCAGCCGCTGGCCGTCACCGGCACACCGGGCTTCGTCATCACACCCTCCCGCGCCGACGGACCGCACCGCACCCAGATCCCCCCGGACACCGCCACCTGCGCCGACTGCCTCGCCGAACTGGCCGACCCCGCCGACCGTCGCTACCGGCACCCGTTCATCAGCTGCACCAACTGCGGGCCCCGGCACACCATCGTCACCGCCCTGCCGTACGACCGGGCCAACACCACGATGGCGGCCTTCGCGATGTGCCCCGACTGCGCCCGCGAGTACGCGGACCCGGCCGACCGGCGTTTCCACGCCCAGCCCGTCGCCTGCCACACCTGCGGCCCGACCCTCACCCTGTCCGTCCCCGGGCTCCCCGTGCTCGACGGCGAGCAGGCGCTCACCGAGGCCCGGCGCCTGATCACCTGCGGAGCGGTCCTGGCCGTCAAGGGCATCGGCGGCTACCACCTGGCCTGCGACGCCACCGACGCGGATACCGTCGCCCTGCTGCGCCGGCGCAAGCGGCGCGGTGACAAGCCCTTCGCCCTGATGGCCCGCGACCTCGAACAGCTCAGGGCACTGGCGGCATCCGGGGCGGTGGAGCTGGGGCCCGTCGAGGAAGAACTGCTCACCGGCCCGGTGCGGCCGATCGTACTGCTGCGCCGGGGGGCACACCGGCTCGCGGAGCTGGAAGCCGCCGCTCCGCGCAGCCCCGACCTCGGCGTGCTGCTGCCGTACACCCCGCTGCACCACCTCCTGCTCGCCCCTCCCGGCCCCGGACTGCTGGTCATGACCAGCGCGAACCTGTCCGGCGAGCCCATCGTGACGGACGACCGGGAGGCCCTCGCCCGTCTCGCCCCGCTGGTCGACGGCTGGCTCACCCACGACCGCCCCATCCACGTGCCCTGCGAGGACTCCGTGGTGCGGGTGGTGGACGGGCAGCTGTTGCCGGTACGGCGCTCGCGCGGCTACGTGCCGCTCCCGGTGCCCCTGCCGGTGCCGGTGCGGCCCGCGCTGGCCGCGGGCGGCGACCTCAAGAACACCTTCGCGCTGGCCCGGGACGGCTACGCCTGGCTGTCCGGCCACCTCGGCGACATGGACGACCTCGCCACCCTGCGGGCGTTCGACCGCGCGGTGGACCACCTCGGGGCTGTCACCGGCGTGCAGCCCGAGGTGCTCGTCGTCGACCGCCACCCCGGCTACCGCTCCGCCCGGCACGTGCGCAGGTCGGCCCGGGGCCGTGAGGTACGGGACGTCCAGCACCATCACGCGCACATCGCCTCGGTGATGGCCGAGCACGGCCTCGACGGCAGCCGGCCCGTGATCGGGATCGCCTTCGACGGCACCGGTTACGGAGTGGACGGCGCGGTGTGGGGCGGAGAAGCGCTGCTGGCCGACTACCGGGGCTTTCGGCGTCTCGCCCGGCTCGACTACGTTCCGCTGCCGGGGGGCGATGCGGCCGTGGTGCGTCCGTACCGGATGGCGCTGGCCCATCTGCGGGCGGCAGGGCTCCCGTGGGCGGCCGGCCTGCCGCCGGTGCGCTCCTGCCCTGAAGGCGAACTCCGACTGCTGTCACAGCAGTTGGATCGATCGGTGAACTGCGTGCCGACCTCCAGCATGGGCCGGCTGTTCGATGCCGTGTCCTCGCTGGCCGGGGTCTGCCAGAAAGCCGGGTACGAGGCGCAGGCGGCGATCGAGCTGGAGGCGGCCGCCCTCACGCACGGGCCGGTGCCAGGCCCGGGGGAGGGCTACGCATTCCAACTCGTCGACGAGGGCGGGACGGTGACCGCCCGACCCGGGCCGGTGCTGGCTGCGGTGGTGGCGGACCTGGCAGCAGGGGCGCCGCCCGGGCTGATCGCCGCCCGGTTCCATGCGGCGGTGGCCGCGCTGGTGCGGGCGGTGTGCGCCGATATCAGGCGGCGGCACGGCACCGGGACGGTCGCGCTGAGCGGCGGCGTCTTCGCCAACGCGCTGCTGTCCTCGGCATGCGCGCGGGGTCTGGCGGAGGACGGGTTCACCGTGCTGCGGCACCGCCGGGTGCCGCCCAACGACGCGGGGCTCGCGCTCGGCCAGTTGATGGTGGCGGCGCGGGCCGACGACTGAGCGCCCCGCACGTACGGAGTTCGGCAGGTTCGGAGGAACCGGAGAGAGGAGGGAGACCGCAATGTGCCTGGCGGTACCCGGAAGAGTGTTGGAGATCGCGGAATGCGACGGGACCAGGATGGCGGTCGTCGACTTCGGCGGGGTCGTCAAGGACGTGTGCCTGGAATACCTGCCGGACCTGAAGGTGGGCGAGTACGCCATCGTCCACGTCGGGTTCGCGCTGCAGCGGCTGGACGAGGAATCGGCCCGCCGGACCTTGCAGCTGTTCGAGGAACTCGGCCTGCTCCAGGAGGAGTTCGGCGACCCCTGGGAGGCCGCGGCTGCCGCGGCTACGGCGGCCTCGGCGAAGCAGGAGGAGGAACGGTGAGATACCTGGAGGAGTTCCAGAACCCCGAGCTGGCCGGCGGTCTGCTCGCCGACATCAGGGCGACGGTCACCCGGCCGTGGGCGCTGATGGAGGTGTGCGGCGGCCAGACGCACAGCATCATCCGCCATGGGATCGACCAACTGCTGCCGCCCGAGGTCGAGTTGATCCACGGCCCGGGTTGCCCGGTGTGCGTCACCCCGCTGGAGGTGATCGACAAGGCGCTGGAGATCGCGGCCCGGCCCGAGGTGATCTTCTGCTCCTTCGGCGACATGCTGCGCGTGCCCGGAACCGGCCGCGACCTCTTCCGGGTGCGCGGCGAGGGCGGCGACGTCCGGGTGGTGTACTCCCCGCTGGACGCGCTGCGGATCGCCGAGGAGAACCCGCACCGGGAGGTCGTCTTCTTCGGCATCGGCTTCGAGACGACCGCCCCACCCAACGCCATGGCGGTGCACCAGGCCAGGAAGCGGGGCATCGGCAACTTCAGCATGCTGGTCTCGCACGTACGGGTGCCACCCGCCATCGAGGCCATCATGAACTCGCCGCAGTGCCGGGTCCAGGGCTTCCTCGCCGCCGGACACGTGTGCAGCGTGATGGGCACCGACGAATACCCCGCGCTCGCCGAACGCCACCGGGTGCCGATCGTCGTCACCGGCTTCGAACCGCTGGACATCCTGGAGGGAATCCGGCGCACCGTACGGCAGTTGGAGTGCGGCGAGCACACCGTCGACAACGCCTACGCGCGGGCCGTACGCCCGGAGGGCAACCCGGCGGCCCGGGCCATGTTGGAGGACGTCTTCGAAGTGACCGACCGGGCCTGGCGCGGCATCGGCGTCATCCCGGACAGCGGCTGGCGGCTTTCCCCGCGCTACCGCGACCACGACGCCGAGCACCGCTTCGACGTCGCGCGGATCACCACCGTCGAACCCGCGCAGTGCCGCAGCGGGGAAGTCCTCCAGGGGCTGCTCAAGCCGCACCAGTGCGAGGCCTTCGGCACCGCCTGCACCCCGCGCACCCCGCTCGGCGCCACCATGGTCTCCAGCGAGGGCGCCTGCGCCGCCTACTACCTCTACCGGCGGCTCGACGCGCCGGGCATGGCCCGGGAGGCGAGCCCCGTTGGCTGAGACCCAGACCCAGACCCAGACCGGCGCCGGCGGCGCCCCGGACCTCCTCGGATGGAGCTGTCCACTGCCGCTGCGCGACCACCCCCGGGTGGTGATGGGGCACGGCGGAGGCGGGGTGCTGTCAGCCGAACTGGTGGCGAACCTGTTCGCCCCGGCCTTCGGCGGGCCGGTGCTCGCCGGGCTCGCGGACTCGGCGGTCGTCGAGCTCGGCGGTGCCAGACTCGCCTTCTCCACCGATTCCTACGTCGTGCGGCCGCTCTTCTTCCCCGGCGGCAGCATCGGTGACCTCGCGGTCAACGGCACCGTCAACGACCTGGCCATGAGCGGGGCCCAGCCGGCCTATCTGTCCTGCGGCTTCATCCTGGAGGAGGGCGTGGAGACGGCCGTGGTCGCGCACGTCGCCCAGGCGCTGGGCGCCGCCGCCCGGGCCGCCGGGGTGGAGGTGGTCACCGGCGACACCAAGGTCGTCGAGGCCGGGCACGGCGACGGCGTGTACCTGAACACCGCCGGCATCGGGCTCGTCCCCGCCGGAGTCGACATCCGGCCGCAGCGTGCCGCCCCCGGCGACGTGGTGATCGTCAGCGGTGAGATCGGACTGCACGGCGTGGCCATCATGAGCGTGCGCGAGGGTCTGGAATTCGGCGTTGAGATCGAGAGCGACTGTGCCGCTCTCAGCTCACTGGTGGCCGCGATGCTGGCCGTCACACCCGACCTGCACGTCCTGCGCGACCCCACCCGGGGCGGCCTCGCGGCGGCGCTCGGCGAGATCGCCGAGGCCGCCCGGGTGGGTGTCGTGGTGAACGAGCGCGCCGTCCCCGTGCCCGCGCAGGTCGCCAACGCCTGTGCGATCCTCGGTCTCGACCCGTTCTACGTCGCCAACGAGGGCAAGCTGGTCGCCTTCGTCCCGCGCGAGCACGCCGACGCCGTCCTCGCCGCGATGCGGGCGCACCCGCTGGGCGTGCGCTCGGCAGTGATCGGCGAGTGCGTGGCGGACCACCCCGGCATGGTCGTCTGCCGCACCCCCTTCGGCGGCACCCGCGTCATCGACCTGCCGATGGGGGAGCAACTCCCGCGGATCTGCTGAGGGCTCCGCCCGCCTCGTGCGGGTGGGGGACAAGGATCGGGGCTCGTACCGGCTTCACCGGTACGAGCCCCGATCCTTGTCCAGGGCGTGCGATCAGCCTGGGTGCACCAGGGCCGCACGGTCCGACGCAACCGGGATCCTGCCGGTCCCGGGTGTGCCCGGGACCGGCAGGGCGGCGGTCAGCGGCGGGTCCGGCGGAGCGTCAGCAGCAGGCCGCCCGCGGCGAGCATCGCGAAGGCCGCCAGGCCCGCCAGGGGCATCGGGTCCGACCCGGTGGGGGGCAGCGGGCCGCCGGTGGGGCTGGGCGAGGGCTGCGACGGGTTGACGGCGATGCTGGTGGCGCAAGGTCCGCCGGTGGTCGCCGACGGCTGCGGCACCTCCCGCGCGGAGCGGAGCGACCGGTTTGCCGAAGCGGGGCAGTTGCTGCCGTCGCCGAGCGAGACGACCCGGTTGTCGAGGCGCTTGCCGCCGGCGTCGGACTTGACGGTGAAGGTGTAGACGAGGGTCTCGGTGGCTCCGGGGCGGAGGTCGAGGGTCCAGGTCAGGCGCGGCGGGCTGTAGGAGATCCGGCCGATGGTGGCGTGGGCGTCACCGTCATAGCCGGCGGCGTCCAGGATGCCGGTGAAGTCGTCGACGACGACGGCGCCGTGGTAGGTGCCGCTGGCGCGGTTCGTGGCGGTGACGGTGTAGGTGACCTTGTCACCGGGGTCGGGCTTGGCCGGGGAGACCTGCTTGGCGAGGCGCAGGTCGTGCCGGACGGTGATCGGCTCCGTCGGGGTGGCCACGGCCGTGTGCGTGGGCTTCGCCGGGTCGGGGCCGCCGGTGACGACGGCGGAGTTCACCGGCACCTCCGTCGCGTCCGGAGAGAGGGTCCCGCTGAGGGTGTAGGTCGCGGTGGCGCCGACGGCCAAGTCGATGGCCGGGCAGGTGGCGACGCCGCCGCTGTCAGGGCAGGGCATGCCGTCGGCGTCGGCGGTCAGCACCGGGTGGTCCACCTGCTGCGGGAACCGGTCGGTGACCACGACGTTGCGGGCCCGCGAGGGGCCGTCGTTGGTGACGCTGACCCGCCAGGAGATCGGCCCGCCGGCCACGACCGGGGAGGTCAGCAGCACCTTGGAGACCGTCAGACGGGCCTGCTGGACCGGCGAACCGGTCGGTGAGGCGACGGCGGTGTGGGTGGATGTGGCGGGGTCGGGCCCGCCGGTGACGACCGCGGTGTTCACCGGTGTGCTGGTGGCCGCGGGGTCGAGCGTGCCGGTGAGCGTCCAGCTCGCGGTGCCCCCGGCGGGGATCTCGACCGCCGGGCAGGTGGCGACGCCGGCGGCGACGGCGCAGCTGGCCCCGCTCGTGTCATCGGCCATCGCGGGGTTGTCGACGCCGTCCGGGATCCGGTCGGTGACCACGACGTTCCGGGCCCGCGAAGGACCGTGGTTGGTGACCGTCACCCGCCACCGGATCGGGCCGCCCGGCACCACCGGATCGGTGAGCAGGATCTTGGAGGCGGTCAGGTTCGCCTGCGGCGACGGGGAGCCGGTGGGCGAGGCCACGGTGGTGTGCGAGGAGGCCGTGGGGTCGGGGCCGCCGGTGACGGTGGCGCCGTTGGTGGGAGTGACCGTGGCGTTGGGGTCGAGGACGCCGCTCAGGCTGTAGCTGTGCGACTGACCGACCTCCAGCTCGATGGCCGGGCAGGTTGCGACGCCGCCTGAGACCGGGCAGGCGGCCCCGTCGGTCTCGGACGTCATGGTCGGGCTCGACACTCCCGCTGGGATCCGGTCCGTGACGACGACGCTCCGGGCCCGCGAAGGACCGTTGTTCGTGACGGTGACCCGCCACTGGATCTGCTGCCCGGGCACCACCGGGTTCGTCACCAGCACCTTGCCGAGCGTCAGGTTCGCCTGCGGGGTGACGGCGCCGGTGGGGCTGGCGACCGCCGTGTGTGGGCGTGGCCGGGTCCGGGCCGCCGGTGACGGTCGCGGTGTTCCCGGGCACGGCCGTGGCGTCCTGGGCGAGCATGCCGGTGAGGGTGAAGGTCGAAGTCGCGCCGACCGGGATCTCCACCGCCGGGCACGTCGCCGCGCCGGTGCTGACCGGGCAGGACGAGCCCGTGGCGTCCACGGTCATCATGGCGCCGACCACCTGGTCCGGGATGCGGTCGCTGACGACCACATTGCGGGCGGTCGACGGCCCCCGGTTGGTGACGGCGACCCGCCACGAGATCGGCTGGCCGGGCACCACCGGGTCGGTGAGCAGGATCTTCGTCACGGTCAGGTTCGCCTGCGGCTGGGCCGTCTCCGTGGGAGTCGCCGTCGCCGTGTTGTTCGACGGGTTGGGGTCCGGACCGCCGGAGACGGAGGCGACGTTCACGGGCGTGCTGGTCGCGGCGGCGGCGGCGTCGAGCGTGCCGGTGACGGTGTAGGAGGCGATGCCGTCGGCCGGGATCTCGACGGCCGGACAGGTCGCCGTGTTGCCGGCGATCGGACACGGCGTGCCGTCGGCGTCGGCGGTCACGGCCGGATTGTGGACCTCCGCCGGGACGGTGTCGGTGACGACCACGTTCCGTGCCCGGGAGGGGCCGTTGTTGGTGACCGTCACCCGCCACTGGATCGGGCCGCCCGGCACCACGGAACCGGTGACCAGCACCTTGGAGAGCGTGAGGCTGGCCTGCGGCGAGGGCGAGTTGGTCGGGGTCGCGACGGCGGTGTGCGTGGGCGTCGCCGGGTCGGGGCCGCCGGTCACGATGGCGGTGTTGGTGGGCGTGGTGGTCGCGTCCGAGGCCAGGGTGCCGGTGAGGGTGTACGACTGCGACTGGCCGACGGCGAGCTCGATGGCGGGGCAGGTCGCCCGGTTCCCGGTGATCGGGCAGAGGCTGCCGTCCGCGTCCCGGGCCAGGGACGGGTTCGCGACACCGTCAGGGACGGTGTCGGTGACGACCACGTTCCGGGCCGTGCTCGGTCCGTTGTCGGTCACGGTGATCCGCCACTGGATCTGCTGTCCGGGCACGACCGGGTTGGTGAGCAGCACCTTCGACACCGTCAGGCTGGCCCGTCCTGAGGGGGTGGTGGTCGGTGAGGCGACGGCGGTGTGGGTGGGTGTGGTGGGGTCGGGGCCGCCAGTCACGATGGCGGTGTTGGTGGGTGTGGTGGCCGCGGGGTCGAGGGTGCCGGTCAGCGTCCAGGTCGACGTCTGGCCGACGGGGATCTCGACGACCGGGCACGTCGCCGTCCCGTTGGCGATCGGGCAGGTCGTGCCGTCTGCGGCCGTCATGCTGGCGTTGGTCACGCCCGTCGGTACCTGGTCGGTGACGATGACGTTGCGGGCTTCGCTGGGGCCGTTGTTGGTGACGCTGACCTGCCATTGGATCTGCTGTCCTGGCACGACCGGGTTGGTGACGAGCACCTTGGAGACGGTCAGGTTCGCCTGCGGCGAAGGCGAGTTGGTTGGTGAGGCGACTGCGGTGTGTGTGGGTGTCGCGGGGTCGGGGCCGCCGGTGACGGTGGCGGTGTTGGTGGGTGTGGTGGCCGCGTTGGGGTCGAGGGTGCCCGTCAGTGTCCAGGCGCGTGTCTGGCCGGCCGGGATGTTCGCTCCTGGGCAGGTGGCGGTGCCGTTGGTGATCGGGCAGTTGGTGCCGTCGGCGTCAGCCTTCATCGAGGCAGCTGTGACACCGGCCGGCACCTGGTCGGACACCACCACATTCTGGGCGGTGCTCGGTCCGTTGTTGGTGACGGCTACCTGCCACTGGATCTGCTGTCCGGGTACGACTGGGTTGGTGAGCAGCGTCTTGGAGACCGTGAGGTTTGCCTGCGGTGAGGGCGAGTTGGTCGGTGAGGCGACGGCGGTGTGGGTGGGTGTGGTGGGGTCGGGGCCGCCGGTCACGGTGGCGGTGTTGGACGGTGTCGTCGTGGCATCGGGGCCGAGGGTGCCGGTGAGTGTCCAGGTGAGTGTTTGACCGACGGGGATGTCCACCCCCGGGCAGGTGGCGGTGCCGTTGGTGATGGGGCACGCTGTGCCGTCTGCGGCCGCCATGTTGGCGTTGGTCACGCCGGTTGGTACCTGGTCGGTGACGATGACGTTGCGGGCTTCGCTGGGGCCGTTGTTGGTGACGCTGACCTGCCACTGGATCTGCTGTCCGGGCACGACCGGGTTGGTGACGAGCACTTTGGAGACGGTCAGGCTCGCCTGCGGTGACGGCGAGCCGGACGGGGTCGCGACGGCGGTGTGCGTCGGGGTGGCCGGGTCGGGACCGCCCGTCACCGTCGCCGTGTTGGACGGTGTCGTCGGGGCGTTCGGGCTGAGGGTGCCGGTGAGCGTCCAGGTGAGCGAGCCGCCGACGGGGATCTCGACGGCGGGGCAGGTTGCCGTCCCGTTGGTGATCGGGCAGTTGGTGCCGTCGGTGTCGGCCTTCATCGACGCGCCGGTCACCCCGTTGGGCACGGTGTCGCTGACGACCACGTTCCGGGCCCGCGACGGCCCGTTGTTGGTCACGGTCACCTGCCACTGCACCTGTTGTCCGGGCACCGCCGGGCTCGTCAGCAGCGCCTTCGACACCGTCAGGTTTGCCTGCGGCGAGGGGGTGGTGGTCGGCGAGGCCACCGCTGTACGCGTCGGGGTCGCCGGGTCGGGGCCTCCGGTGACCGTGGCGGTGTTGGTGGGGGAGGTGGTGGCGTCGGGCGACAGCGTGCCGGTGAGCGTCCAGGAGAGCGAGCCGCCGACGGGGATCTCGACAGCCGGACAGGTGGCAGTCCCGTTGCTGATCGGGCAGTTGGCGCCGCCGGTGTCGGCCGTCATGGAGGCGCCGGTCACTCCGCTGGGCAGGGTGTCGCTGACCACGACGTTGCGGGCCCGCGACGGGCCGCTGTTGGTCACCGTGATCCGCCACTGGATCTGCTGTCCGGGCACCACCGGGTTGGTGAGCAGGACCACCGGCCGCCGGGGTGGTGGCGTCGGCGCCGGGCGAGGAGCCGCCGCCACCACCGGCGATGAGCAGCGGGGTGGTTCCGTAAGTGCCGTTCCACACGGCGCTCAGCCCGCCGCCGCTGCCGCCCGTCGCGCTGGCGCCGGCGGCGTTCGTGAAGCCCTGGCCGCCGGCGCCGCCGCCGCCGTACGTCGGGCTGGTGCTGTTCATCACGCCGCCCTGCCCGGAGGTGACGGTGAGCCGCTGGCCGGGCGTCACGGCGAGGGTGCCGGTGGTGTAGCCGCCGCCACCGCCTCCGTACTGGCCGGTGTAGTAGGGGCGGGGGGGACCCGGCGCCGCCGGCGCCGAAGACGCGGGCGTAGACGCTGCTCACCCCGGCGGGCACGGTGAAGGTCTGGTCGCCGCCGCTGTAGGTGAAGCGGACGCAGTTGGTGTTGGTGGCGGACGGCGTGCAGGAGACCTGGGCGCGGTTCCGTTCGACGAGGCCCGGGGCGGTTCGCTGCGGGTGTACGGAGGCGGCGAGGGCGAACCCTCCTTGCGGCACCAGGCACAGCAGCGCGAGGACGCCACGCAGCAGCATGGACACTGGATCGTCGACCAACGACCGCACCGGACGCCCCGGCGCCTCCTCTCGCGATCACGCGTCAGCACGCGTGCGCGACCAGGAATAACCGACGTCACGGTAGGCAACGGTCACTCGCAACCCGTGTCATCTGATCATTACGTGGGAATCCCTGCTATTGGCCCATGAGGAGGCCTCGGCCGGGTCTCGCGGGCGGCGACGGAGTTGCTGCTCCTGCCCCGGAGGACTCCGGTCGGAAACCCGCCCGGAACGACGGGTCGGGGCGGGGAGCACCCGCCCCGACCCGTGTGTCGACGTTTCCAGCTCGGTCAGTGCGCTCAGCGCGTTCAGCCGAACACCGGCACCTGGTCCAGCACCGCCAGCCGCGCGTTCGCCGTCCGGATGCTGCCGCACACCACCTGCGCACCGCCGATCCGGTAGTCGTCCCCGCTGCCGGTCGCCTTGATCGCCGCACCCTGCAGCGAGGTGTAGGACTTGTCCGCCAGATCGGCCTTCCGCAGGTCCCGGACCACGATCAGCCGGCGCAGCAGATCGCTCGCGCCGGGCTGGGCGCCCAGGACCTTCTTCTGGTCCTCCGACAGCTTGGCGAAGGCCGCGTCGTTCGGGGCGAAGACGGTGACGTTGTCCATCGAGTCGAAGACGTCCTTGGCCTTGGCCGTCTTGATCAGCGAGGACATCGCGGTCAGGTCCTTGGTCTGGTCGATCGCGGACAGCACCGGGATGCCGCCCATCGAGGCCAGGCTCCCGGGGCCGTCGGCCGGCAGCGCAGCGCAGTTCGGGCCGAACGCCTGCTCCGGCGGGGGAGGTGCGGCGACCGCCGGCGCGGCAGCGTCGCTGCCCACACCGGTGCAGCCCGCGAGCGGCACGAGGGCCAGCGCGAAGGCTGCGGTCAAGACGGGGCGGGTCGTGCGACGACGCATGCGAAGTCCTCCTCAAGGGGGCGAACCGGCCTATCCGGGCTGAATGCGCTCAGATAGTGACACGGGAACGGGGTGATCCCCGGGACTGACCTCACTTGACGAACCGTCACTGGACAACCTCCGGCTCCGGCGGACCGGCTCGCCCGGCCGACGGGCGAGCCGAACGGGATGTCCTCGCCCGGATCCTCGTCAGGGGGTGAGTCGGAACGCCTCCAACTCCATGCCGTACCAGCGGGTGGTGCGGCCCAGCGCGGTCATGCCGAGCCGGTGGCAGACGGCCAGCGACGGCCGGTTGTCCGGCCGGACCACCGCGTGGATCTCGGCCAGGCCGTCCGCGAATCCCTTGGCCACGGCGCCCTGCGCGGCCTCGGTGGCGTAGCCCTGCCCCCAGCTGTCCGGATGGAGGTGCCAGCCGACCTCGACCTCTCCGTCGCCGTCCGGGATCGGGATGAGCAGGACGGAGCCGGCGACCACACCGGTGTCCTTCCGTTCCGCCGCCCAGGTGCCGAAGCGCGGGTCGGCCGAGCGGGAGCGGAAGCGTTCGATCGCCGCCTCGGCGTCAGTGAGGTTTTCCAGGGTGCGGGGATCGCGGCCCAGCCACTGCGTCACCTCCCAGCGGGAGTAGATGTCGAGTGCCCGCTCGCGGTCCTCGGGCTGCCACTGGCGTATCGTCAGGCGATTGGTCGTGAACATGGACGTGATTCTGCTCCGACTGACCTGCGGGTGCCAGGCGCAGGCGCTTTCGGCATCGACCGCGAGGCTTCCACCGCACGGCGCTTCCGTCGCGGAGCTTCCATCCCGCAGCTTCCACCGCCCCGACCGGACGGGCTCCCGTGCGCAGGGCGACTTTGGGCCAAGATTGCCTGTTCATGCGATCAGCACATGTTGTGCACACCTCCTCCCCGTAGGGTGTGGCCGTCCCATCCCGGGTTCCCCCGTCAACGGGCCGCATCGTGCTGCCCGCCGCTTGGACTGGAGTGAATTGACCATGTCTGACCGCCACTTGTGGAAGCGCCTGACAACTGCCGTCGTCCGCAGGGGAGTCGGCGCCACCCTGGGCGCCCTCGCGCTGATCGCGGCCTTCGTCCTCGCGGGAACCGCCGCCGGGACGTCGAGTGCGGCGGCCCAGCCGGCCGGCTGGGGCGGCCCCGGCAAGTGGGCCTGCTCCGGCGCACCCGTCCAGTCCGGATGGGTCATCACCATCTACGACCGGACCGGCTGCAACGGCTCCGGTTCCTGGTACCAGGAACCGGTCAAGGACGGGATCTGGACCTGTTCGGGCTCGCCGATCGTCCCCGGGTACGTCATCACCGACCACATCCAGACCGGCTGCAACGGCATCGGCTCCTGGCGGCACAGCCTCCCGAAGGACGGGATCTGGACCTGCGGCGGATCGCCGGTCGTCAGCGGCTACGTCATCACCGACTACATCCGCAACGGCTGCAACGGTGTCGGGTCCTGGCGGCACAACCTCGCACGCGTCGGCCTGTGGACCTGCCCGGGATCGCCCATCCCGGCCGGCTTCCGCGCCACCACGTACAGTGCCGGCGGGTGCAGCGGCCTCGGCGCCTGGGCCCTGATGCGCGCCTGACCCCAGCTGGCCGGCCCGGAGGCACCGCGCACTCGTCGTGCTGGTGCCTCCGTCGCGCTCCCACAACGGCAGCGGGTCGAAGCCGAAGCCGTCGCCGCCGACGCGCACAGCGCCGAGATCCATGCCGGCCATCGTGTCCACACAACGGATGGTTGTGCCCTCCCGACGGATCAGTTGTTTGATCCCGCCATTCGCCATCCGCTTTGATGCCGGTGGTCAGCGGGTGGTTGTTCGGATCGGCGAGAGGCGTACGGGTATGAATGGGCAGCGGGTACTGGGGCGGCGTGCACTGGGGCGGCGGTTCGGATGGCTGTGGGCGGCGTTCGCGGTCAGCTCCTATGGCTCGGGACTCGGATTCGGCGCGTTCCCCCTCCTCGCGATCCTCGTGCTGCACTCCGGACCGACCCAGGTGGCGCTGCTGGCCGCCGCAGGACGGGCGGTGGGGGCCCTGGTCGCCGTGCCGCTCGGTCCGTGGATGGAGTTCCGGCGCAAACGGCCGGTCATGATGGCGATGGACCTGACCCGGTTCGCGGTGCTGCTGAGCGTCCCCGCCGCGTTCGCGCTCGGCCGGCTCAGCTTCGCCCAGCTCCTCGTCGTCTCCGTCGTCACCGCCGCGGCCGACATCGCCTTCAAGGCCGCCAGCGGCGCGTACCTCAAGACGCTCGTGCCGCCCCAGGACCTGCTCGTCGCGAACAGCCGGTTCGAATCGACGACCTGGACCGCCACCACGGTCGGGCCACCGCTCGGCGGGGCTGCCATCGGAGTGTTCGGCCCGGTGGTGACCGTGGTCGCCGACGCCCTCAGCTACCTGCTCTCGGCCCTCGGCATCCGCGCCATCGGCGGCACCGAACCGCACCCCGCGCCGACCGGCGCACCGCGGCTGCGCGCAGGGGACCTGCTCGAAGGGTGGCGCCACATCCTCACCCACCCCACACTGCGCCCGCTGTTCCTCAACGCGATCGCGGTCAACGGCCTGATCATGGCCGCCGAACCACTGATGGCCGTACTCCTCCTCGGCCACCTCGGCTACGCACCCTGGCAGTACGGCCTCGTGTTCGCCTCCCCCTGCGTCGGCGGCCTGCTCGGCTCACGCCTCGCCCGCCCGCTCGCAACGCGCTTCGGACAGCACCGGACGCTGCTCACCGCCGGAGTGCTGCGCGCGTGCTGGCCCATCGGGCTGGCGTTCGTCCAGCCCGGGGCCCCCGGGATCGTCCTGATCGTCACCGTCCAGCTCGGCCTGGTCACCTGCTGCGGCCTGTTCAATCCGCTGCTGGCCACCCACCGGCTCGAACAGATCGACCCGGACAAGCTCTCCCGCACCCTCGCCGCATGGTCGATCAGCAGCAGTGCCGCCATCGCGGCCCTCACCGCCCTGTGGGGCCTGCTGGCCGCCACCACCAGTCCCCGCACCGCGATCGCCGCCGCGGGAATCCTCCTCCTCGCGACCCCGCTGCTGCTGCCGCGCCGCGAGAGGACTTCCCGGAAGGCAGGGGAACAGGCCGCGAGCCTGACCTGAGACGCGGGAGCCCGGACAACTGCCGGTCGGGTGTCTCGGACGGCTCGGATGTCAGTGCGGCCCACGCCGGTCGTCGAGCTGGACCTCCAACTGCGGCCAGGTTGCGGCCAGGCGTGTCAGGTCGTCCGCCGTCGGGGTGGTGAGTTTCGGGCCGGTGAGCGTCGGGGTGGTGAGCGGGCCCACCGGTGCGCCCGGCTTGAAGTGGACCAGTGTCCCGGTCGTGCCGTCCACCTCGACGGGCTCCAATCCGGTGACGGGGACGCCGAGTTCGTAGCGCTGGGTCCAGGCCCCGTTGAGACGGCGGTTGGTGTGGACGAGCCAGTCGCTGAGCGCTGCGACGACGGACATGCCGCGCCGGGGATGACCGTCGGGCAGTGCTTCGGCCTGCGGGGAGTCGAAGAACCGAAGGTCCTTCGTCGCCATGACGGGCTTCTTCACGCTCCGGCCCTGCTCGTCCACCCGGGTGTCGGTGCCCCGCCCGTTGTCCCTGACGGACAGGGAGCCGTCGGTGTGGAGAACGAGGACGCAGCGCCCGCCGCCGTTTCCTGATGCTTCGTCGGCCGCATAACCGAGGACCTCCAGGACGAGGTGCCACGGTCCGCCCGGAGCGAACTCCGCCGGGTTCTGCCCGATGTGCGCCAGATGATCCGCATCGACGGCGCTCGACCAGTCATGTGTCGTGTTGACCCACCGGGCCCTCGGTTCATTCATCGGGCCAGGATGCCGCAGGCCGACGACGGCTCCGGGACCGGCCCCGTGACTGGCGACCGTTCGTGGCATCCGTGCCGGTCGAGGCCGGGCGATGGCCGTTGGGTGTCAGAGTAGGACCGCTCCCGCGACTGCCGCTGACGCCGTGACGAGAACGCCCACGATGCCGCTGGTGACTCCGCTCCTCCAGGACCGCTGTGCGGCCGCGAGGTCCGGGGTGAAGTCGGCCGGGTCGGCGGGGGAGTAGTGGATCGTGACGTTCCGGCCGTACGAGTTGGTGGGGTCCGGCAGGCCTGAAAAGCAGTACGCGGTGACGGCCGCGCCCTCGTGGGTGGTGAAGGCGACCACCGGCGTCTGGCTGGTGGAGGTGTAGCCGTCCTCGTCGGTGCGGACGCTCCTGACGACGGCGACCACACGGCCCGGAACGGGAACCATCGCGGCCAGGGTGTCGAACCGGCTCCGCGCCTGGCGGACCTCCTGGGGCAGGGAGCACGCGAGGAACACGCTCCACGGCGCGCCGACACCGATCAGGGCCCACGGCCAGCCCCAGTCGACCGCGGCGACGACCACCAGCCCGACGTAGATCAGGAACACCGCGAAGTTCGGCCAGCCGAGCCCGTAGCGGCCGGCCCAGAGGTCGTCGGTGAACCGGAAGGCGTCCGGTCTTCCGGGCGGATAGCGGATCCCGATCTCCCGGCCCGTCCAGGCGGTGTTGATCCGGTCGCCGCAGTCGCCGTCGTTCGTCACGGTGAACTCCTGCCCGGTGGAGGAGTCCTGAAAGGTGGCGACGATCGCTATGCCGTCCGCCTCGGAACCTCCGTGCCGCGGCTCCTGCATCCGCTCGATCCGCCCCATCACCCGGACCGTCCGCTGGGCGCCGGTGACCCCCGCCAGCGACCGCCCGTACCCCAGCAGCGCCAACGTGCCGAGCACCCCGCACCAGAGCGCCAGATAGCCGTGCCAGCCCATGAGTCCTCCTCCTGTCCTCCGGGTACGGTCTGCCGGGGTTCGTTCGCTGCCGTGGCAACCCGCCGTGTCGAAGCGCGTCGAGTGCGGGTGAGGCGCGGGTGATCAGCGTGCCGGGGTGCGGCGCACCACCTGGCCCTCACCGTTCGCCTCCAGCGAGGCACTGCCCTCGGGCCCGGTCACGCCGACCCTGATCGTGAGGGAGCCGGCGAGATGGTCGGCGGTGATCTGCCAGGACGTCGGGGAGCGGACACCGAGCGTCGTTTCGGCCTCCTTGACCAGGGCCGGGAACCGCTCGTAGGGCAGGGAGAGCGGATCGAACTGGGGGGCCTTCGTGCCGCTCGGGGAGAACACGACCGACAGCACGCGCTCCTGCGCGAAGACGGTGATCGCCTGTCGCGGATCCTTCCCCTCGGTAAGGGAGTTGATGGCCTTGCGCAGTTCGCCGTCGTCGAGGAACGACTGGTCCGGCCCGAGGGAGACCGTCCCGGTCCCGGACGACACCACCGTGGTCGACCACGTCGAAGTGACCGTCGGTGCCGGAGAAGCGGCGGAGTCCTGCTGCTCGAACAGGTCCACGCGGAACAGGAAGACCACGGCAGCCGCAGCGAGCAGCAGGCCGAAGAGCCTGACGAAACCGGTCGAACGGCCCTCGGAAGGCTCGGTCACCATGGTCGACTCGGGAGCCGAATCCAGCTGGGCGCCGGCCGCCCGCTCCTCCCACTCCGGGGTCGGCCGCTTCACGATCGTCACCCGCCACGGCCTGTCCGGTGGATACTTCACCACCAGGACGCCGCGCGGCCGGTAGTCGGGGAGGTCGACCAGGTTGATGTCCTGAGTGATCCCGACGCGGTAGGCAGGCTCGTCGTCCGGTACGACGGTGAGATCGAACCGCACCGGCACGTCGCTCGTCTCACCCCCAATGGCGCGCAGGCTCTCGATCACCGCGAGCGCCGTTCGGGGCACGACCTCCGCCTCCCGGGCCCGCCTCGGCGCGCCGGCGAGGAGGAGCAACAGGCCGTAGACGACGGGCAGTCCCAAACCCCCGATGAACAAGGGCACTTTCTCGACGACCACACCGACGACTAGCGCGGCCAGCGAGCCCCCGATCACGGCCCCCGTCAGGAAACCGCGGGCGAGGGCGACCGGAGTGCTGCGCGAGGGCGGCGCGCTCGTGGTGATCGTCATACGGGTGATTGTGCCGGGCCGGGGTGACAGCCGGTAGGCCTGGGGCGGGCGTTGTTCACGCGGGGCCGGCAGGGCGCGGAGTGGGGCGGCTGTCAGGAGCAGTCGGAGCGACGGGCGGCGGGCTGCGTGTGCTCTCGAAGGGCAGGTCCCGGATCGCGCCCGTCGCGGGGCGGTTTCGACGGGTGGCCCGGTTCGCCAGCTCCCGCGGTCGACCTCACGGGAGTTGGCGATGAGCGGGCGGTCTGTGCGAGAGCCGAGGGTCGGGCACGAGGGGCAGAACGGGCGCTGGGCCCGGGTGTCGAGCCTGCTGTTGGCGGGTGGCTATTGGGTGTTGTTGCGTTGTGTGAGTTGGTGGTTGAGGTTGGTGAGGGCGTTGTGGGTGGCTTTGGTGTGTTGGTTGGGGATGGTGTGTTTGGGGAGGAGGGTGGGCCATCCGTGGGGGGTGGTGGTGAAGGTGATGGTGAGTTTGGTGTGTTGGTTGTTGTGGGTGGGGGTGAGGGTGTAGGTGGTGGTGCCGGTGAAGTGGCCGGTGTGGGTGGTGGTGAGGGTGTGTGGGGGTGTGGTGTGGGTGGTGGTGGCGGTGGTGTGGATTTTGGGTCCGGGTTTGGTGTGGCCGTTGGGGTGGATGGTGATGTGGGTGGTGCCGCCGGGGTGTTCGGGGGTGGGGTTGCCGGGTTGGTGGGTGTTGTGGGGGGTCCACCAGGTGGTGGTGCCGTTGAGTTCGGCGATGAGGTGGTTCCAGACTTGTTGGGTGGGGGCGTGGATGATGGCTTCGTTGATGAGGTCGTAGGTGTGCATGGCGGGCCCTCCTGTTCTTTCCTGAATTCCTGAAGTCCTGAGTTCTTGCTTTCTGGCCTTTGGCCTGTGCCTGTGTCTGTGGTTTGTTTTTTTGCTGGCTTGTTTTGTCTGTCTGGGATTTGGGCCTTCGGCTTGCGGTCTGTGGTTTGCCGATTGTGGCTTGTGTTTGTGGTTTGCTTGTTGGTTTGTTTTTGTTGTGTGTCTGCGTGTTTTATTGGTGTATTTCTGTGGTTCTGTGTCGGCGTGTGTGTTCTTGTTTCTGTGCTTGTTGTGGGTCTGTGTCGGTGGGGGTGCCTGCGCCTGTGCGCCTGTGGGTCGATGCCTGCGCTTGCGGGTCGATGCCTGTGTGTTTGTGCTTGTGCCTGCTGTGTGTCTGTGTGTCTGGTGTTTTCTGTTTGTGCGCCCGCGGCCTGTGGTCTGTGTCGGTGTTTGTGCGCTCGTGGCCTGTGGTCTGTGTCGGTGTTTGTGTGCTCGTGGCCTGTGGTCTGTGTCGGTGTTTGCGGGCTTGTGGTCTGTGGTTTGTGTTTGTTGTTTGAGGGTTTGTTTGCTGGTTTGTTTTATTGCCGTGTCGTGCCGTGCCGTGTCTGTGGTTTGTGTCTGTGTCTGCGTGTCTGCTGTGTGTGTCTGTCCGCGCCTGCGGTTGTCCGTGTTGTTAGGGGAAGATGTTTTGGCCGGGGGTGAGGGTGTGGGTGGGGTCGTATTTGTGTTTGGTGTTGGTGAGGTTGGTCCATTGGGGGCCGTAGTGGTTTTTCCAGTCGGTGGGGGTCATGTGGGGGATGGCGCCGACGAGGTAGCGTTTGGCGCCGAGGGTGGTGGCGTGGTCGTAGAGGGTGCGGTTGTGGGTGAGTTGGGTGGTGGGGTTGGTGCCTGGGTGGGGGAAGGTGAGGAGGTCGAAGAGGTAGGTGGTGGGTTCGTTTGGGGTGATGGCGTAGGGGTGGGTGAGTTTGTTGGTGGGGAAGGGGTAGAAGAGGAGGAGGCCTTGGCCGAGGGTTTGGGGGGTGATGAGGGGGGTGGCGTAGGTGATGAAGTTGGCGGCTTGGGTGGCGGGGATGAAGAGGCTGAGCCAGGGTTTGGGTTGGTTCCAGTAGCCGAGGTTTTTGAGGTTTTGGGTCCAGGTGTCGGCGCGGTAGGTGTATTCGCGGTAGGTCTGGTCGGTGGTGGTGGTTTGGTCGGGGAGGTTGGGGTTGAGTCCGGTGAGGAGGGGTGTGGGGTTGGGGGGTGTGGTGCCGTTGTAGTAGGTGGCGGTTTCGATTTTGTAGAGGGGGGTGGTGTTTTGTTGGGGGATGATTTCGCCGATTTGGGTGTGGAAGCGGCCGTCGTTGAGGATGGTTTGTTGGTCGGTGAGGTAGGTGGTGAGGTTGTTGTAGTAGAGGTTGAAGACGAGGGCGCGTTGGGGGGCGGGGATGAGTTTGATGGTGGCGCGGATGATGATGCCGAATTGTCCGGCGCCGGCGAGGGCGGCGTGGAAGAGGTCGGGGTTTTTGGTGGGGGTGGCGGTGAGGAGGTGGCCGGTGCCGGTGATGATGTCGATGGATTCGACGGTGTCGGCTTGGAGGCCGTGTTTTTGGACGGTGTTGCCGATGCCGCCGATGCTGATGGTGCCGCCGATGGAGAGGTGGAGGTAGTCGGTGAGGCAGGGTGGGGTGAGGCCTTGGTTGAGGGTGGCGTCGGTGAGTTGGGCCCAGGTGACGCCGGCGTCGACGGTGGCGTTGGTGGGGGTGATGGTGTGGATGCGGTTGAGGGTGCGGGCGTCGATGCTGATGCCGCCGTTGGGGGAGGCCTGGCCGTAGTTGGAGTGTGATTCGAGGTCGTTGTCGGTGCCGCTTTGGCCGTTCATGGCGACTTTGAGGCCGTTGTGGCGGGCGTAGTTGATGATTTTGATGATGTCCTGGTCGGAGCCGGGTTTGAGGACGGCGTGGGGGGTGTTGGTGGTGAGGCGGCCGAAGTCGTGGCTGAATTCGGTGAGGGTGGTGGTGTCGGTGGTGAGGGTGCCGTCGAGGGTGGGGACGGGGCAGTGGTTGTGGGTGGTGGGGGTGTTGGTGGTGGCCCAGGTGCGGGTGGTGGTGTTGAAGGCGGTGATGAGGGCGGTGGTGGCGGTGGTGGTGAGGATGGTGCGTCGGGTGGGGTTGGTCATGCGGGGGTTTCCTGTTCCGGGTAGGGGTGGGTGTTCGGGTGGTGTGTGTTTGTTCGTGGGTGGGTGTCTGATGGTGTGACGGCTGCGGGTTGGGTGGCTGGTTGGTGGTCTGGTGGTGGTTAGTGTGTGAGGGCGGGTGGGTGGGTCCTGTGGGGTGGGCGGCCTGCTGGGTCCGTGCAGGTGTTCGGTTGTTGGTTGTGTGTCCGGTTCGGTTTCCGGTGGGGTGTTCTGGGGTGTGGGCCGGCCGGGCGGCGGGGTCCGTGGGTGGGCGGGTGCCGCCCGGCCGTGTTGGGTGTGCCTGTGTGGTTGTGTGCGTGCCCCCGCGTGTGTGCCCCTGCGTGCCCCCGCGTGTGTGCCCGTGTGTGTCCGGGTGTGTGCGTGTGGGGGGTTAGGGGGTGGTGTGGGTGACGGTGGCGCGTTGGTAGTTGAGGAGGTCGAAGCGGCGGGTCTGGCGGCGGAAGCGGTAGGTGTAGGTGGGCCAGATGGAGGGGTTGTTGCCGTGGTGGTCGGTGTACCAGCTCTGGCAGCCGCCGGCGTTCCAGACGGTGTTCTTCAGGCGGTCGGTGAGGGTCTGGTTGTAGGCGTTCTGGGCTTCGGGGCGGATCTCGACGGAGGTGATGCCGAGTTTGTCGATGGTTTTGAGGGCGTCGACGATGTAGGCGATCTGGGCTTCGATCATGACGGTCTGGGAGGAGTGGCCCAGGGTGGTGTTGGGGCCCAGGAGCATGAAGAGGTTGGGGAAGCCGTGGATGGTGGTGCCGCGGTGGGCTTTCATGCCGTGGGTGTGCCAGGTGTCGCGCAGGGTGGTTCCGTCGCGGCCGTGGATGCGGCGGGCGACGGGGCGGTCGGTGGCGGTGAAGCCGGTGGCCAGGATGATGGTGTCGACGGTGCGGGTGGTGCCGTCGGCGGTGGTGATGTGGGTGGGGCCGATGTCGGTGATGGTGTCGGAGACGATGTCGACGTTGGGCTGCTGGATGGCGGGGTACCAGGTGTTGGAGAACAGGAGGCGTTTGCAGCCGACGGTGTAGTCGGGGGTCAGGCGCTTGCGCAGGCCGGGGTCGGGGACGGATTTCTTGAGGTGGCCGGCGGCCATGTTCTTCATGCCGGTGGTGCGGGTGGGGCGGGACATGAAGAACGCGACGATCTCGCGGCCGTTCTTGTTGAAGGCGCGGCGGAAGCGCTGGTAGCCGGGCAGGTGGCGCAGCATCCAGGTGTGGCGGGGGGTGTTGGGCTTGTCGGGTTTGTGGGCGACCCAGGGGGGGGTTCGCTGGTAGAGGTCGAGGCGGGCGACCTGGTTCTGGATGGCGGGGACGAACTGGATGGCGGAGGCGCCGGTGCCGATGACGGCGACGTTGCGGCCGGTGAGGTCGTGGTCGTGGCGCCAGCGGGCGGAGTGGAAGAGGGTGCCGGTGAAGGTGTCCAGGCCGGGCAGGTCGGGGACGGCGGGCTCGGAGAGGTAGCCGGTGCCGGTGACGAGGATCTGCGCGGTGTAGCGGCCGTGGGTGGTGTGGATGCGCCAGTGGCGGTGGTCGGCGTCCCAGTGGGCGTCGAGGAGTTCGTGGCCGTAGCGCAGGTGGGGTTCGACGCCGAAGCGCTGCGCGGTGTCCTTGAGGTAGGCGTGGACTTCGGCCTGGGTGGCGAAGGTGGACTTCCACTGCGGGTTGCGGGCGAAGGAGAAGGAGTAGAGGTGGGCCTGGACGTCGCAGGCGCAGCCGGGGTAGGTGTTGTCGCGCCAGGTGCCGCCGAGGTCGGTGGCGCGTTCGAAGACGAGGAAGTCGTTGGTGCCGCTCTGCAGGAGGCGGATCGCGGTGCCCAGGCCGGAGATGCCGGCGCCGATGATGGCGACTTTGAGGTGGCGTACGGCGGTGGTGTCGGGGTGGGTGGTGGCGCCGGCGGGTTCGGGCTGGTCGGCGCCGGAGGGGGCGGGGTGTTCGGCGGTGGTGGTCATGGCCGGGGTGTCCCCTTTCAGGCGCGGCGGGTGAGGGTGACGCGGAAGTTGTTGAAGATGTGGTCTTCGAGGGTGTAGGCGAAGATGTCGAGGTAGCGCTCGAAGCGCTGGACGGTGGTCTCGTCGGCCATGGCGACGGCTTCGTCGCGGCGGGCGGCCAGGAGCTGGAGCCAGGCGCGGCAGGCGCGGGCGAAGGACTCGGGTTCGTTGCGGATCTCGGTGACCTCGAAGAGGCCGTCGAGGCCGGCGGCGAGTTCGGGCAGGCGCGGGATGTGGCAGCCCTCGAACTCCTCGCGCTGGAGGAACTTGAGGTCGTCCAGGAGCTGGCGGCGCAGCGGGGGGTTCTCGACGGTCATGGTGTGCAGGACGAAGCGGGCGCCGGGCTTGAGCAGGGAGTGGACCTGCTTGAAGAAGACGCGGTAGCGCTGGGTGCGCTCCTTGGGGGTGAGGGAGGAGAGCACGAAGTGTTCGAGGGCGTTGATGCAGAACGCGGCGTCGTAGGGCTCGCCGTCGGCCTTGTGGTCCTCCCAGCTCTCCACGCGGGCGTGGATGGCGGGGTTGTCGAGGGCGGCGACGAAGTCGGCCTGGGTGCGGGAGAGGGTGACGCCGACGGCCTGCTGGACGCCGTGGACGGTGGTGAGGCGGTTGAGCATGGTGCCCCAGCCGCAGCCGATGTCCAGGACCTTGGCTTTGCCGGCGGCCTGGGCGAGGTCGGTGAAGACGTCGAGCTTGCGTTCCTGGGCCTCGTCGAGGGTGGCGACGAGGTCCTCGCCGTCCTCCCAGTAGCCGCCGGAGTACATCATGGTGGGGCCCAGGATGAGGCGGTAGAGGTCGTTGCCGACCTCGTAGTGGTGGCGGATCGCGTCGACGTCGGGGTTGATGGAGCGGGTCTCGGCGGTGGTCATGCGGGTGTGCCCCTGTTCTGGTGGCGGATCGGATGGACCGGATTGGGCCGGGCTCGGCCGGGCCGGACTGGACTGGGCCGGACTGGACTGGGCCGGGTGGTGCGGGTGTCCGGTGGTGCGGGTGTCCGTGGTGCGCGGCGCCGGGTGGTGCCTTTCCCCGCGTGGACGGCCGTTGCGGTGGCGGTGGCCGCTCTCGTCGTCTGCGGACGGGAGCGCCGGTGAGGGCGGCCGGGTCCGTGCGGTGTGAACGGCCGTGCGGGCCGGGGTGGTCGGGGTGTGTCCGTGCTTGCCTACGGTCGCCCTCCCGCCCCGGCGGGTGCGGCCTGCGGCGCGGTGCGGTGCGGTGGCCTCGGTGCGGGTGCGGTGGCCTCGGTGCTGTGCGGTGCGGTGCGGGTGCGGTGTCCGCGTCGCGGTGCGGTGCGGTGCGAGGTGGTGGGTGTCGTGCGTGTGGGTGCGGTGTCTCGGGTCAGGTAAGCGCGTGTCTCGCAAGCGGTGCGCAAGCGTGGGCGCAGGGCCGGGGTTGCGGGGCGTTTGCGTGGGGGTGGGTTTCATGCGGTTTCGACAAGACACGCGGCCCCCACGGCCTTCCCGGGTTTTTCCCCGGGGGGTTTTCGGGTTCCGTCGCGGTGCGTTCCGTGGCCTGTGGGCGGCGGGGGGCGCGGTGGCGGTGTCCGTGATCCTCCCGGGGTGTCCGGGTCTGTTCTGCCTCATCACGTGTTGGCGCCCGTTCCGGGGCGTCCAGGAAGGAACGATCACTCATGTCCGACATCCCCACCATCGAGGACCTGGCCGCGCAGTTGCAGGCGGTGTCCGGGGCGCAGGAGATCGACGCGGACGCGGCGCTGCAGCACATCGCGGACGTGGACTCGCTGGATCTGATGGAGTGGCTGTACGGGTTCCAGAACCAGTACCCGCACATTCCGGCGGACGAGTCGCTGTTCGCGGACATCGACGACACGACGACGCTGCGGGTGGTGCACGAGCGGATCCTGGCGCTCGTGGGCCAGGCCGGCGTCTGAGCGCGGGGCACTGCTCGATGAGCGGCTTCGACATCACCGGGTGGGGGATCTCCGTCCCCGAGCGCGTGGTGACCAGCGTGGAGCTGGCGGAGCGTTTCGGTGTGGACGAGCACTGGATCGTCTCCAGGTGCGGGATCCGGGAACGGCGGGCGGTCGGGGCGGGGCAGAGCACCGCGTCGATGGCGGTGGAAGCCGGACGCCGGGCGCTGGAGCGGGCGGGGCTGTCGGGTGCGGACATCGCGCACCTGATCGTGGCGACGGCGACGCCGGAGCAGCCCTCGCCGGCGACGTCGGCGTTCGTCCACGACGCGCTGAAGATCGCGGGCAGCGCGCACGACGTGAACTCCGAGTGCGCGGGGTTCGTGTACGCGCTGGTGACGGCGGTGGGTCTGCTGCACATGGACCCGCGCCCGATCCTGGTGATCGGTTCGGACACCCACACGCTGACCGCGAACCCGGCGGACCGGGACCTGTCGATCCTGGTGGGTGACGGGGCCGGTGCGGTGGTCCTGCAGCCCGGCCCGGTGGAGCGGGTCCTGGCGTGGAACCTGGGCGCGGACGGCTCGTGCAAGGACAGCCTGAAGGTCCTGGCGGGGGGCTCGCGGATGCCCACCACCGAGGAGACGGTGCGCCAGGGCTTGCACTACGCGCAGATCAACGGCAACGAGATCTACCTGAACGCGGTGCGCTACACGGTGCGCACGATCCGCGAGACGCTGGAGCAGGCGAAGCTGACGCCGGCGGACGTGGACCACGTGGTGCCGCACCAGGCGAACATCCGGATCATCAACTCGGTGCTCGCCCACACCGGGATTCCCGCGGACCGTCTGGTGGCGAATCTCGACCGGTACGGCAACACCGCTTCGGCGTCGATCCCCATCGCGCTGGCGGAGGCGCTGGACGCCGGGCGCATCCAGGACGGCGACACGGTGCTGCTGGCCGGGTTCGGTGCCGGGATGACGTGGGGTTCGGTCCTGCTGACGTGGGGAGGGGCGCGGTGAGCGGCAAGGGCGCCTTCGGGCAGCGGCCCGACTCCCCGGTGGCGCTGGTCACCGGCGCCTCGGGGGGTCTGGGTCGGGAGCTGGCGCTGGCGCTGGACGCGGCCGGGTGCCGGGTCGCGGTGCACTACAACAGCGCCCGCCAGGCCGCCGAGGAGGTGGCGGGCAAGCTGGCCGGCGACCACGTCCTGGTCACCGGCGACGTCGCGGACTACGCGCAGGTCACCGCGATGTACGAGCGGATCACCGAGGCGCTGGGCCCGGTGGACGTGCTCGTCAACAACGGGGCGGTGCGCAAGGACGCGCTGATGGCCATGCAGAACCCGGTCGAGTGGCGGCAGGTGATCGACACGAACCTGGTCGGTTCCTTCCACACCGCGCGGGTGTGCGTGCCGGCGATGCTGCGGGCCCGCTGGGGCAGGGTGGTCAACATCGTCTCCCCGTCCGCGCTGATCGCCACCGCCGGGCAGACCGCCTACGCGGCGTCCAAGGCGGGGCTGATCGGGCTGACCCGCACGCTGGCGGCGGAGTGCGGGCGCCGGGGGGTGACGGTGAACGCGCTGTCGCCCGGGTTCATGATCACGGGGATGACGGACACCCTGCCCGAGCACGTGATCGCCGGGATGCGGGAGAAGGTGCCGGTGCCGCGGTTCGTCACCCCGCAGGAGGTCGCCCGTTCCATCGGGCTCTTCCTCGACCAGGACTGCATGACCGGACAGGTCATCAGCATCGACTCGGGAGCCTCCATCACCTGACCCGCCCCCGGCCCCGCCCGCTCCCCTTCCCGGCCCGCCCCCCAGGTGAAGACCTCAGGGGCGGGCCGGGCCGCGTGCGCAGGCAGCCCGACCGGGGCCGACCGGGGCCGACGGGGCCGACGGGGGCCGACCGGGGCCGGCGTCCCGTGGCGGGGCCTGGGCGAGGACGGCTAGGCGAGGACGGCGAGCGCGGCCTCGTAGTTCGGCTCGTCGGCGATCTCCGCGACCAGCTCGGTGTGCAGGACGGTGTCGTTCTCGTCCAGGACGACGACGGCGCGGGCGGTCAGCCCCGCCAGCGGGCCGTCGGCCAGGGCCACGCCGTAGTTCTCGTGGAAGTCGCGTCCGCGCAGGGTGGACAGGGTCCGGACGCTGTCCAGGCCCTCGGCGCCGCAGAAGCGGGCCTGCGCGAACGGCAGGTCGGCGGAGATGCACAGCACCACGGTGTTGGCCAGCGAGCCGGCCTTGGCGTTGAAGGTGCGCACCGAGGTGGCGCAGGTGGGGGTGTCGATGCTGGGGAAGATGTTGAGGACCTTGCGCTTGCCGGCGAAGTCCTGCAGCGAGGTGTCGGCGAGTCCCTCGCCGACCAGCGTGAACGCCGGGGCCTGGCTGCCGGCCTGGGGCAGCGCGCCGCCGACCTGGACCGGGTTCCCCTTCAGCGTGACCTGAGCCATGAAAAGCCTCCTACCAGCGGTGGAATGTGGTGACAACGCCGCCGATCCTACTGCGCGCCCCCGGCCCCGGACGCCGGGTGGCCACCTCTCGGACACGGGAGGGCCCCCGGGTGCCCGCGCCGCTGTGCCCGCCGCCGCGCCTGCCGGCGGGTCTGCCGGCGGGTCTGCCGGTGCGTCTGCCTGCGGGTCTACCAGTGTGCCTGCCGGCGGGTCTGGCGGTGCGTCTGCCGGTCAGGCGGACCAGAACGGGTCGTCGTGGCGGGGCAGGACGTCCAGGTTGCCATTGGGCAGGGTCGGTTCGGGCACGTAGGTGCCGAAGGGGTCGCGGTCGCGGATGACGGGGATGGGGCCGACGGTGGCCTGGAAGGCGATGTTCCCGGCGGCGCCGAACAGCACGGCGACGCCGTATCCGGCGGGCGTGGTGGCGAACATGGCGGGCTGGCGGGGGTTGACGGCGGTGATCCGGTAGCCGCGGGCCTGCCAGCCGCGTTCGGTGACGCCCAGCAGCGCCCCGTACCTGGCGGGGGCGACCCTGGTGGTGACGTGCCGCTCGCGGGTGGCGGTGGCGTAGCCCAGGGAGCGGTCCTGGAGGCCGCCGGTGGTCTGCTCGGTGGAGCGCGGCCAGCCGTCCCAGTGGCGCAGCGGGGGGCGGATGGCGGACATCGCCTCGTCGAGGAGCGCGTCGAGGGCGTGGACGGCCTGTTCGGGGGTCATGGGGGCGGCTTTCAGTGTGACCAGAACGGGTCGTCGTCCGTGGGGATGACGTCGAGGTTGCCGTTGGCCATCACGGGGTCGGGGGTGGGGGTGCCGAACGGGTCGCGGTCGCGGATGACGGGGATGTGGCCGCCGCCGGAGGCCTGGAGGGTGATGTTGCCGGCGGCGCCGAACAGCATCGCGACGGAGGATCCGTCCCCGGTGGCGGCGAACAGGGCCGGCTGGTTGGGGTTGACCGAGGTGATCTTGTACCCCTTGGCTTTCCAGTCGCGTTCGGCCATGTCCATCAGGGCGGTGTACTTGGCCTTGGAGACCTTGGTCATGATGTGGCGGTCGCGGGTGGCGATGGCATAGCCCTTGGAGTGGTCGTCGATGCCCCCGCTCTGTTCGGTGGAGCGCGGCCAGCCGTCCCAGTGGCGCAGCGGCGGCTGGATGCCGGAGAGCGCCTCGTCCAGGAGCGCGTCGAGTTTCTGGACGGCCTGTTCGGGTGTGGTGAGGGACTGGGGTGCCGGGTGCTCGTCGCCCACGCCCGCGCCCGCGCCCGTGTGCCCGCAGGCCGTCAGGGCGAGTGCCAGCGTGGCGGCCGTGAGGCCGAGCCGTCGTGCGGTCGGGGTTGCCATGTTCATCGGCCTTCCTGCCGTGTCACGGCGTCGTACCTGCCGGCCACGATCTGGCCGATGTTGTTGATCGACTCCGCGGTCGCGGTGTCGGAGGAGCTGTTCATGTAGTTGGAGTGGGAGTCCAGGGACAGGGACTTGCCGTCGGGGACCGCGAACCGGTTGGCGCCGAAGTCCTTGCTGGCCGGGTCCTGGCCGAACCAGAGCTGGTTGTCGGGGGCGAACGTCTCGTAGAGGTCGTCGGCGACGGGGCCCAGGACGGGGCCCAGGACCACGTCGGTGGCGACCCGGCCCTTGGCCGGCAGGTGGCTGACCGGGTCGTTCTCGGCGTCGCCGACCCACACGTGGTGGGGGTCGATGTGCAGTTGGGAGGCCTTGTCGGCGCCGGTGCCGGGGGAGCCGACCAGGATGATGTCGTCGGCGCCGGTGCCGCCGGGCAGCTGCGCGCCCAGGCCCACCGTGGTGGAGCCGTAGCTGTGGGCGAGGGCGACCAGGTGCGCGGGCGCTCCCTCGTGGGTGGCGCGCAGTCCGGCCATGAACGTGTCGTAGGCGGCGCCGCCCTTGGCGGCGCGGTCGGTGCCCATCACCTCCAGGGGCCGGGGGTCCCCGTCGAGGACCTTCTCCAGTCCGGGCGGCGGGTCGTAGCCGAGCCAGATCATGGAGGCGACCTCGGCACCGGAGTCGGCGATGTGGGCGGCGTTCCACACGTTCAGGGCCCGGTCGGCGTCCTTGCCGCCGACGGAGGACAGCTTGGTGCCCAGCCCCGGCACGTAGGCGCTGACGTTCTTCGCGGTGTCGGGGTTGCCGAAGGACAGGATGCCGCGGCCCTGGCCCTGTTCGCCGACGCCCAGCAGGAACGCGGGCGGCTGCCGGCCGTTCTGCACGTTCAGCTTGTCCCGGATCGCGCGGAAGCCCTCCAGTTTCTGCTTCTCGTCGTCCGACGGGTTCGGCTTGTGCTCGTAGGTGTCGATCAGGTGCGCCAGGTTGAGGCGGTTGGCCTGGTCGCGGGCGGTGGCGGGGATGCCGTCGCGCATGCCCAGCAGGTCGGGGTGGGCCTGGAGCAGGCGCTGCTGCTCGTCCGGGGTCAGGCCCTTCCACCAGGAGTTGACCTCGGTGGGGGCGGCGCCGGCGGCCGGCCAGCCGGCCGCCATCAGGCCGGTGCCGAGCTCGTCGACGGCCTTGCGGTCGGCGCCGGCCTGCGCCAGGTCCAGTCCGGTGCCGGTGCGGGCCCGCACCGTCAGGTCGTCCAGCAGCTTGGCGATCTTCTGGTCGGCGCCGTCGGCCTCGGTGACGGCGTGGGAGATGCGATCCGCCAGCGCCCTGGCCCGCTGCGGCGTGTCGTACCCGGGGTCGTGGCGTTCGGCCTGCGAGGGCGCCGGCCAGCTGACCGTGCCGTCCTCGGCGACCGTCAGCCCCGCGCCCTGCGCCTCCTGGAGGGCCTCCTTCAGCTTCGACTGCGCCAGCTGGAAGCTCTCCGAGGCCTCGCGCAGCAGCCCCGACACCGCCGACATCTCGGTGTGCGCGGCATCCAGGCGCCCGCTGGTGCGCTGCAGCGAGGCGTTGGCGGCGCCGGCCGCGGTGCCGACCCACTGGCTGTTGAAGACGTGCTTGGTGACCTCGGTGTTCATCGCCTGGACGTGCTTGCCGAACGCGCCGGCCAGGGTGTCGTAGGCGCCGGCGGCGCCGGCCAGGCCGGACAGGTCCGCGTCGCGCAGCTGGGCCAGGGTGACCATCAGTTCACCGCCGGCGCGTAGGGCCCGGCGCCGGGCGCCTTGAGGGCGCCGGCGTTGCCCGAGTCGGTGCCGCGGTAGTTGCCCGCGGTCTGGCCCAGCTTCAGGCTCACCCCGTCCACCTCCGAGGCCAGCTTGTTCAGGCACTCCTCCCACGCCGCCGTGCAGGCGTGCAGCGACGCCCCGGTGCGCCAGCCCGACAGCGCCGCGACCGCCGTGTCGGAGGGCTCGTGGATGTGCTTGAGCTCGCCCGGCATCGCCTCACCGGTGTCCTTGGCGACCTTCGCCGCCGCGTCCAGGTCCGCCGGGTTCACCCCGAACAGCGGCCCGCCCGCCGGCGGACCGTAGGGCCCGTACAGGCCCGGCCCGTCGGAGCCCGCGTACGCGTTCATGGATCCCGTCCCCCCGCTGGTCGACCGACTGCTGTGCCCGCTTGGGGCCGCCCCGGGGCCCGCACCCGGGGCCGCGGCCGGGCTCGCGGCCGGGGTCCCGTGCGGGCATGCGAAACCGCACGCTTGTACGGTTCGCGTCGAAGCATGGCGAAAATAGCAGATCAGCCCACCGGCGCAGGCCCGGTGACGGCCTGGCGGCGGGCTTTCGGTGCCCGCGTCCCGGCGGTGGCGCCCCGTCACCCGGGCCCGGGTCGGGGCGGTCGGGCGGTGGCGCGGGTCTACGGCTGCGGTGGTCGGGCGGCGATGAAGACGAGTTCGCGGCCCGGCCGGTCGGGGGCGTCGCGGACCTCGCGCAGGATGAAGCCGTGTGCGGCCAAGTCCGCCTCCACCTCGCCGCGTTGGCGAAAGCGCAGGGTGGAGGTGGAGGTGGGCTGCTGCCCGTCGGCGGCGAACACGCAGGTCCGCCGGAAGGTCACCGGGGCCGGCCCGGCCGGGCGGTTCAGGGGGTGGGGTCCGCCGGCCCGGCGGGGGAGGGCCAGGGGTGGGCGGGGTCCTCGGTGATCCGTACCTGCTGCGGGGCGTTGCGGGGGAAGGTCCAGATCCGTCCCAGGGTGCTGGTGGCGGTCACCGTGGTGTCGTCGAGGGTGACGTCGGCGAACGGGTTGGAGGAGCAGGAGATCGCGAGCCACTCCAGGGTGTTCTCGTCGTCGTCGCGGGTCAGCGCGACCCAGCCGATGCTGCCGTGCTCGGACGCCTCGCCGGCGAGGGCGCGGCTGCCGGCGTGGGTGCTGGTGGCGAACGTCGTGTCGACGTCCGTCCAGTCGGTGGGGGTCCACGCGGTGGCCCGCAGCAGTTCCCCCCAACTCCACTGCTGGGCCCGCGGGTCGTGGCGCCGGCCGGCGGGGGAGAACCGCATGAGCTGCATCACCGACAGTGACCCGTCGCCGAACATGATGAAGTCCCCGTGGGGCGCCTCGCGGGCGCGCCAGCGCTCATGGACCAGGCCGGACCGGGGTCGCGCGTCGTCAAAAGCCACGCCCGCCATGATCGCACCCGGCAGCGCCCCGGCAACGGCCGGGCCCGAACTCCCCTGCACCGCAAGGCCGGTGCGGCGCCGCGCCGCGGCGGGCGACTCGGACCACCCCTTCCACATACTCGGATCCGAGTAGTACGATCCGAGTATCACCAGCCCCGGCCCCGACCCGGGCCCCCGCGTGCGACCACGGAGTGCCATGACCGCCAAACGACCCGCCAACCCCCTGGCCCTCGCCCTGCTCGGCCTGCTCCTCGAACAGCCCCTGCACCCCCACGCCATGGCCACCACCCTGCGCGAGCGCCACCTCGACCAGGCCTTCAAACTGACCACCGGTTCGCTCTACGACACGGTGCGCGCCCTGGCCCGCGACGGCTGGATCGAGGCCACCGACACCGAACAAGTCGGCGCGCGCCCCGCCCGCACCGTCTACCGCCACACCCCCCAGGGCCGCCAGTACTTCACCCAGTGGCTGGACGAACTCATCCGCGAACCCTCCCGCGAATACCCGAAATTCCTGTCCGCCGTCAGCTACCTCGGCGCCCTGGGACCGCACCGCGCCGCCCAGGCCCTGCGCGAACGGGCCGCCGCCCTGCAGACCCGCATCACCGAGAGCGAACAGGCCCACCACAGCGCCACCCGCGAACACCACGCCCCCCGACTGTTCGTCATCGAGGCCGAGTACGCCCACGCCATGCTGCACGCCGAACGCCAATGGGTGCTGCGCACCGCCGAGGAGATCGAACAGGGCACCCTGGCCTGGCCGGAGGCCGCCCCCGATGCCTGACACCCCCACACCCGCTCCCTTACCCGCCTCCGGCGCCGCGCCCGCCCCCGCGCCGGCCCGTACCGGACAGCGCCTACCCGCCGCCGAGGCCGCCGCAGCCACCGGAGCCGCCAGCGCCGCCGGGGCCGGCGACGCGGACGTCCTGGTCGTCGGCGCCGGCCCCGCCGGCCTGATGCTGGCCTGCGAACTGGCCCTGGCCCGCGTGCGCACCGTGCTCCTGGAACGCGACCCGTCCCCGCCCGGCTTCTGCCGCGGCTTCAATCTCAACGCCCGCAGCCTGGAACTGCTGGAACGCCGCGGCCTGGCCGAGCGCCTCCTCGCCGAAGGCCCCACCGTGGCGACCACCGCGTTCACCGCACAGGCCCGCCTCGACCTCGCCGCCATGCGCACCCGCCACCCCTACGTCCTGGGCATCGCCCAGACCAGGGTGGAGGAGATCCTCACCGAACACGCCCGCCACCTGGGCGTGCGCATCCTGCGTGGCCACCGCCTGAGCGCCCTCGACCTCGACGACGACGGCGTCCACGCCCACACCGACACCCCCGACGGCCCCGCGCTGCTGCGCGCCGGCTGGCTGGCCGGCTGCGACGGCGGCCGCAGCACCGTGCGCGGACTCGCCGCCATCGCCTTCCCCGGCACCCCCGCCCGCCGCTTCACCCTGCTCGCGGACGTGGTCCTGACCGACCCCCGGCAGATCCCCTTCGGCGTGAACACGGGCGAGAACGGCACCGTGTTCGCCATCCCCAGGCCCGGTTACGTCCGCCTGCTCACCGCCGACCCCCACCCGCCCCGGGACCGGCACGAACCGCTCACCCTGCCCCGCTTCCAGCAGGCACTGGACCACGCCCTGGGCCGCCGCGTCCCGATCGCCCGCGCCCACTGGCTGACCCGCTTCGGCGACGCCGCCCGCCTGGCCGAACGGCTGCGCCGGGGCCGGGTGCTGCTGGCCGGGGACGCCGCCCACATCCACCCGCCCGCCGGCGCCATCGGCGTCAACGCCGCCATCGACGACGCGATGAACCTCGGCTGGAAACTCGCCCTCGTCGCCCGCGGTCAAGCCCCCGAAACCCTCCTGGACACCTACCACAGCGAACGGCACGCGGCCGGCGCCAGGCTGCTGCGCAACACCCGCGCCCAGGCGCTGCTCGCCGGCGACGACGAGGAACTCGCGCCGGTGCGCGACCTGCTCGCCGAACTCGCGCAGGCCAAGGAGACGGCCGGCCCCCTGGCCGAGGAGATCACCGGCATCGCCACCCGCTACCCGGCCCCCCACGGCAGCGGCCACCCCTGGGAGGGCGCGATGGTCCCGGACATCCCCCTGCAGCACGGCTCCCTGCAACACGGCACTGTGCAGCACGGCACTGTGCAGCACGGCACTGTGCAAGACGGCACCCTCCAACACGGCGCCCTGATACCGCTGCTGGCCCGCACCGGCGCCGGCGCCCTGCTCCTGGAGGACACCACCGCGGCCGAGGCGCTGCGCGCGGCGGCCGCCCCCTGGGCGGACCGGGTGAGCGCGGCGACGGTGCGGCCCGGCGCCCTGCCCGACACGCCCGCGGTGCTGGTGCGCCCGGACGGCCACGCCGCCTGGACCGCACCGCCCACCGCACCGCCCCGGGCCGCCGCCGAACAGCTGCGCGCGGCCCTGCACCTGTGGTTCGGGCCGGCGGCGGTGCCGGTGCCGGTGCCGGGGGCGCCCGGCCTCCCGTAGTGCCGCGCGGGGTCCGGGCGCTCCGGCGCTCCGGCCGTGTGCCGCCGGTGCGCCGCTGGGCGAACCGGCGGTGGTGCGCGAGGCGTTGACGGCGTCCGCGGCACAGGTGTCCGCTGTGCCGAGAGGCCCGTCCCGCCCGCCCGCCGTCCCGCCCGCCGGGGCAGCCCCGCGGCTGCCCGGGGCGGCGGGTCGCCCGGGCCCGGGTACGGCCTGCGCGCGGTGCGGCCACCGGCTGGGGCCGCTACAGGTTGACGCCGCCGGTGACGTCGATCTTGGTGTCGGTGGTCCAGCGGGCGTCGTCGGAGGCGAGGAAGGCGACCGCGTCGGCGATGTCCGGTACCTGGCCGATCCGGCCGAGGGCGGTCAGGGCGGGGTTGCGTTCCAGGTTCGCCGGGTCGGCCAGCACGTCGGCGGTCATGTCGGTGCGGGTGAGTCCGGCGACGACGGAGTTGACGGTGATGTTGCGGGAGGAGATGTTGATGATCCGGCCGCTGTCGCGCAGCCGTGGCAGCACCCGCTGGGTGAGGAAGAGCGGCGCCTTGACGTTGACCGCGACCATCTCGTCGAACTCCTCGGGGGTGAGGACCTCGATCGGGCGCCCCATGAGGTTGAACCCGGCGTTGTGGACCAGGATGTCGATCGCCGCTTCCCCGTGCGCGCGCAGCCCGGCCGCCGGCCCGGCCATGAGGGTGTCCACGTCGCCGGGAACGCCCAGTTCGGCGTCCACGGTGAACGCCCGGCCGCCGGCCCCGGCGATGGCCGTGGCGCTCTCCTTCGCCGCCGCCTCGTTGCTGCCGTAGTGCACGGCGGCCAGGGCGCCGTCCCGGGCCGGGCGTTCGGCGATGCCCCGCCCGATGCCCCGGCTGGTGCCGGTGACCAGCGCGACCTTCCCGCCGAGGTCTCGCATGTCCACCCCTTGATCATGTTCCGCCGAGACCCCACCGTCCGACCCGACAAGGTCGGACTCGCGCGAGTTTGACGTTCAGTCAGGCCACGCGGGGGTGACGCCCTTTCCCGGACACGGACACGGACACGGACACGGACGCGGACGCGCACGCCTCGGCCCCAGGCCGGCGGGCCGTCGCCCGAGCCGGTCCCGCCACCGCCGGGCTCAGGCGGCCAGGCCGGGGAGGACCTCGGCGCCGGGCAGCCGGGCCGCCGCCCAGCCGGGGAGGATCAGCTTGCCCCGCCGCCGCCCGCTGCCGATGAGCACGTGCGGGGCGGCGGCCACCGCCTCGTCGACCAGCAGCGGCCAGCCGCCCGGCAGGCCGACGGCGGTGATGCCGCCGTACTCCATGCCGGTGGCGGCGACGGCGACGTCCACCGGCGCGAAGGAGGCCTTGCGCGCGCCCAGGTGCCTGCGCACGGCGGTGTTGACGTCCAGGCGGGTGTCGGCGCGCACCAGGCAGGCGGCCAGGGTGACGTCGCCGCCGCGTTTGGCGGCGACCACCACGCAGTTCGCGGAGAGCTCCAACGGCACGTCGTAGGCCTGGCAGAACACCGCGGTGTCCGCCTTGTCGGGGTCGGTGTCCACGTACAGCACGGATCCGGCCCACCCGTGCGCGTCCGCGTTCGTCAAGGCGTCGGTGACGGGGGCGGCGAGGTCGTCGCAGACCTCGATCGCCGCGCGGACGAGGGTGAAGTTCCCAAACGGGGCGCGCACGTTCTCGTTCATGAAACGGACTGTACCGCGCCCCCGGCAGGCCTGGCGCGGGCCCTGCCGCTGCCCCTGGGGCGGCGAAATCCGGTGCCAGCCGGAGTCGGTGGCGCCGGGCGCGGGGAAGGGGCCCGCCATGGAAGATCTTGCACAGAACATCGATGAGGCGGCCGCCGGACAGGACGGTCCGCCGCCGCACCTGCTCCCCGGCCCGCCGGCGCACGCGGTGCGCCTGGCCGGCGGCGCCGCGAACACCGTCTGGCTGGTCACCCTGGCCGACGGCGGACGCATGGTGGTGAAATCCACCCCGGCACTGGCCCCCGACGCGTACGCGAAAGAGGCCCGGGGCCTGCAAGCCCTGCGCACCCACGGCGCCCTGCCGACCCCGCGGGTGCCGGCCCTGCACCCGGACGGCCTGGTCCTGGAAGCCCTCGAACAGCCGCCCGCGCACGACACCGCCTTCTGGGAACGCGCCGCACACGCGCTGGCCGGCCTGCACACCACCACCGGACAGCGCTTCGGCTGGGCCGAGGACGGCTGGCTCGGCCGCCTGGCACAGCGCAACCCCTGGACCCAGGACGGACACGAGTTCTTCGCCCGCCACCGCCTGCTGCGCTACCTCGACGAACCCCTGGCACGCCAGGCACTCGGACCCCGGGGCCGCGCCGACCTGGAACGCATCTGCAACCGGCTGCCCCAACTCCTCCCCGCCGCACCGCCCGTCCTCACCCACGGCGACCTGTGGCACGCCAACATCCTCGCCCGCCCGCACGCGGCACCGGCGTTCATCGACCCGGCGGTGTGCTGGACATGGGCGGAGACGGACCTGAGCATGATGTTCTGCACCGGCGGCGTCCCCGCCCGCTTCTTCGACGCCTACCGCGAACACCACCCCCTCACCGACGGCTGGCAGCACCGCATGCGACTGCTCCACCTGCGCGAACAGCTCAGCTGCGCCGCCCACTTCGGCGCACGCGACGGCCACACCGGCGACCTCCTCGACGTGCTGCGCACCTACCGGTAGCGCGGCCGCCCGTCCGGCCCGGCGCCCGCTGCGCCGTCCTCAGCGGCCTTCTCGTCTGTGGTGGTCCTGCGGTGCGTCGGGGACCAGTTCCTGGTCGTAGCGGGCCAGGAGGGTCTGCATCGTCCGGCGGTCGGGGCGGCCGCCGGCGGCGAGGGCGGCGGCCTCGATGAAGAACTCCTCGAAGCCGGCCGGGGTCAGCGTCACCAGGATCGTGGCGGGGGTGTCGCCGATCGCGGTGAAGGAGTGCGGGTGGGTGCGCGGGACGTGCAGGAAGCCGCCGGGGCCCGCCTCGGTGGTGTGCTCGTCGCACCGCAGGCGGAACGCGCCGCTGACGACGTAGAACGTCTCGTCGTGGCCGCGGTGCAGGTGCAGCGGTGCGCCCTGGCCGGGTTCGAAGGTGGACTCCAGGACGGCGATCGATCCGCCGCTCTGGGCGCCCGCGAGTTTGACGACGTACGGGCTGCCCGGCACGTGGTGGCGCCCGCCGTGTCCGGGGGCCAGGGCGACGGGTTCGCGGTGGGGGTCAGCCACGGCCGGGCCCCTCGCCGGGCTCCTCGCCGGGTTCCCTGGTGAACTCCTTGCGGTGGCGTTCGGCCCAGGCCCGGAACGGTGTCGCCGCGCGGCCGGTGAGCTGCTGGACCGCGGGCGTGACGGTCGCGGCGAACGGTTCGAGGGAGGCGGCGCGCAGTGCCATGACCGCGTCGGCGGTCTCCGGGCGCAGGCCGTGGTCCAGGAGTGCCTGGCGGGCGGCGGGGGGTGGGATCTCGGTGAAGTCCAGTGGGGTGCCCAGGACTTCGGCGAGCGTCGTGGTCATCTCGCCGGGGGTGAGGGCCTGGGGGCCGGTCAGCAGGTGGGCCCGGCCGTCGTGTCCGGGCCGGGTCAGGGCGTGGGCGGCGGCCGCGGCGATGTCGGCGGGGTCGATGACGGAGACCCGGCCGGCGGCGAACGGGGCCCGGACGGTGCGGGTCGCGCGGATCGCTCCGGCCCAGGCGAGGGTGTTGGACATGAAGCCCATCGGGCGCAGGAACGTCCATGCCAGGCCGCTGTCCTGGACGGCCTGTTCGCCCGCGCGGTGCCAGCGGGCGACGGGGTCGTCCGCGTCCGGGTCGGCGGCCCGGCCGGAGGACAGCTTGACGACGGCCTCGGCGCCGGCGCGGGCGGCCGCGGCGGCGAGGTTGGCGTCGTGGCGCGGGATGTCGGGGCCGTCGGAGAGCAGGAACACCTTGCGCACGCCCCGCAGGGCGGCGGCCAGGCTGTCCGGCTCGCCGAGGTCGGCGCCGACGACGTCCACGCCGCCTGGCAGGCGGGCCTGCTCGGGGCGGCGGGTGGCGGCGCGCACGGGGGCGCCGAGGGCGGCCAGGTGGCCGACGAGGGCGCGGCCGACGGTGCCGGTCGCGCCGGTCACGAGTATCACGGGGTCCTCCGGGTGTCCTTCGGCAGGGTGTCCTTCGGCAGGGTGTTCTTCGGCAGGGTGTTCTTGGTCAGGGTGTCGAGCAGGTCGTCGTGCCAGGCCAGGTCGGCCTTCAGGCGGGCGAGGCAGTGCTCGAAGATCCACGGTTCCAGGCCGGTCAGGTCCGGCCGGGCGGCCTCGAACTGCTCCTCGAACAGGGCCACCTGGTCGGCCACGGCCCGCCGGCGCGCGGCGACGGCCCCGGCGAGGTCCTCGTCCGTGAGGTCCGCGGTGTACTGCAGGGCCAGGTCGACCGGGTCGGGCAGCAGGCGCACCTTGCGCAGCGCCGCGTCGCGCAGGGCGGCGAGCTCCCGGCGGCCCTGGTCGGTGATCGCGTAGACGGTCCGCTCGGGCGGGTTGCCGACCTTCTCGTTGCGCACCACCTCGACCAGGCCGTCGTCGGCCATCCGGTGCAGGACGCTGTAGAGCGATCCGGGCTTGACGTCGGTCCACAGCTCGGTGCGGTCGAGCTGGGCCGCCTGGCGGATCTGGTAGCCGTGCATCGGGCCGCCCCGGGCCAGCGCGCTGAGTGCGAAGAGTCGCGAAGTGCTCACAGTGCTAGTCGAACACGACTACAGGTCATAGTCAAACGCGATTATGGGTGCGGGTGCGGGTGTGGCGTGGGAAGTCGGCCGGTCCGACTTCCCACGCCGACGGGTCCGTTGCCGGGGGCGGGCGCGACTCGGGGCGAATCGTTCCTGCGGCCCCGTTGCTCCCCGCAAGGGGCCGCCGGTACAACAGAATTGGCCGTGCCGGCGGTCTCCAACGCCTGCGCAGGGAGGTCGTGGCCACCGTGGTGCGGGTCGGGCGGGCTGGTCGGGTCGGAGCTCGCGGGCTCGGTACACCGATGGGGCCGGCGGGGCGGGTCGTCGGGCCGGACGGCATCCCCGTGGTGCTGCGGGCTGTACGGACCTGTCCACGGCCTTCCGCCGGACGGCGGCGCGGCCTATTCCGACGGCTTTCCGGTCTTTCTCGTGCTCGCCGTTCTGTTCGGTGTGGTGATCC
>NZ_LJJF01000002.1:0-967500 GCF_001625365.1 Streptomyces sp. MJM8645
GACCTGACGCGCGGGCCGGACGGCAAGCCGATGCTGTGCACCAACCCCAGCCGGGACACCCCCAGCAGCTACAGCCGCGCGCTCAGCGCGAAGTGTCCCAAGGCCTACACGTGGTCCAAGCAGGACCAGACGCCGGGCAACAAGGTGATGCAGCAGTGCAGCCGCTGCAGCGGCTTCACCGTCACCTTCGGCCCCACCGCGTGAGCCACCCGCCCCGGACCCCGGCCCCCAGACTCCAGGGCCACCGCGGCCCCGTCACGACCGCGACCGCGCGACCGAAGAGAGGAACGCCTTGCCACGCCGAATGCGCCTGTTCACCGCCCTGCTCGCGGTACTCACCTGCCTCACCGTCGGCAGTGCGGCCGACGCGACCGCCGCCCCGGCGAAGAAGAAGGGCGTGAGCGCCTGGAACTTCACCGACGTCACCAAGGCTCTGGCCGACTCCAGGGCCGGCTGGTTCTTCACCTGGGCCTCGGACCGCCAACAGATCAAACCGCCCGCCGGCGTCGAGTTCGTCCCCATGATCTGGGGCGCGGGCTCGGTGACCGACGCACAACTGCGAACAGCCAGGCAGGAAGGCACGACCCTGCTCGGATTCAACGAACCCGACCTGCCGGCACAGGCCAACATGAGCGTGACCAGGGCCCTCGACCTGTGGCCCCGGCTCCAGTCGACCGGGATGCGCCTGGGCGCACCCGCGGTGGCGGGCGGCGGCGACGCCGCGGGCGGCTGGCTCGACCAGTTCATGAAGGGCGCCGCCGCCCGCCACGACAAGGTCGACTTCATCCCCCTGCACTGGTACGGCTCGGACTTCCGCGCCGACGCCGCGACCGGTCAACTGCGCAGCTACCTCCAAGCCGTGTACAACCGCTACAAGAAGCCGATCTGGCTCACCGAGTACGCCCTGATCGACTTCTCCAGCGGCACCCCGAGGTACCCGACACCGGAACAACAGGCCGCGTTCGTGACGAAGTCGACCGCCATGCTCCAGGGACTCCCCTTCGTCGAGCGCTACGCGTGGTTCACCCTCTCCGCGGACCGTGGCGGCACCGGCCTCTACAACCGGGCGACCCCCAACCGGGTGGGGACCGCCTACCGCGCGGCCGGCTGAGCACACCCCACCCCCGTCCACGCACGGACGCGGGCGACCACGACGCCCGGACCGGCGCAGAACCAGGAGTGTCGGCGAGCCCGGTGGGTGGACCGACGTGTCCACCCACCGGGCGACGGCTCGCGGCCGATCGGCTCGTCGCCGATCGGCTCGGCCCGTCGGCCGCCCCTGCGCCGGTCCGGGGAATTCCCCAGGCCGTCACCGCCCACGAGCGCGCCGCTCGTCACGGCCCGTACGGGGCCGCCGCCAAGGCCGCCCCATCGACGCAAGGCGGCAACGTCGGCAACAGCCAGGACGGATCCGGCGCCCAAGCCGGCCGGCCAGCCGCCGGCGAACGGACCGATGCGCTCCTCCAGCATGCCGAACGCCCGGCCCCGGGCCCGCCCGACCTGACAGCCCCCGCAGTCGTCGACCACACCGAGACGGCGCAGCCGGGCGTACTCCCCGGTGTCCTTCCAGCAGCGCCCCGACAGATCGGAGGCGATGGCCAGACGGCCGAACGGCGGCAACGGTGGCGGTGGCCGGCCCCGGGCCTCGTTCCCCGGCTCCGTCACGCGGGGCCCGCCGGCGGTCAGCCCCCGGCGGGGCCGAAGAGCTCGGGCGCCGACCACGGCCCGTCCGGGCCCGCCTGGTGGATCCGCGCCAGGACCGACGACTGGTACCCGATAGTGAACACCTCCAAGGCGCCGTTGGCATCCGCGGCGGCGGCGCCCAGGCGCAGCACGGCGAGCAGGTCCGTAGACGAAACGACCCGCCGTCGCCTTCCTTTGAGGAGCAAATCGGCCCGGCCCGGACGGCCATGCGGGTCCGTGTGACAGGTGTGGCAGGTGTGACAGGTGTGGAATTCGGCTCAGCAAAGTCCCGCAAAATTCCCGGCAATTGGAATGATGTCCGAAAATCGTTACACCAGGTTGCGACCTCAACACCTCTTGTTAGTGTCCCTTCAGTTCGACTCGCATGCCCCACCTCACACACCAGGGAGTTTGCGTCATGCTGAAGCGACGAATCGCCGTGGCCGCAGGGGTCGCCATGATGGCTCTGGCCGTCGGCACCGTGCCCGCCCACGCGACCAACGAAGTCAACTTCGCCGAATGCCTGTTTGCCAGCGACTACTTCACCATCGGCATCACCAACGACAACGGCACCGGTTTCAGGAGGTGCTTCGCGAACGCCGGCGACATCTGGATCGACCAGAGGTCGGTCACGAGTTTCAGCAGCGGCAACAACGCCGGGTACTTCGAGTACGAGCCCGGAGACGGCTCCCTCTACCGCCACACCTTCGGCAAGAACCAGGCCATCACCAAGAACTACGGCACCGTCACGACGCTCCACATCAACTGAACCCACCGGCCGGTCACAGGGAGCCGCGCCCCTGGGACCGGCCCCCCACGGGGAGCCGTCCCTCGGCGCAGCCGGCGGCGGGCGGGCCCTGTGGCACGCGGTCGGCGAGGCCCGGGACGAGGGGCCCGAGGACGCTCTGGGTGGGGTTGGTGACCTCGTCGTTGTCGAAGTCGTCGTCCGAGTTCACCGAGGCGGTGACCGACCCCATCGCCCAGGAGGCCAGGCCGAGGAGGAGGAAGAGGACGAGCAGGCCGCGCCCGGCGCCGCCGAGGACCAGCGGACGGGTGGCCGACGCCGGGCCCTCCGGTTCGCTGCCCGGCTCCTCGCCGAACATGCGCTTGGGGCAGGCCGACGAAAGCATCGTCAGGTAGGCGGTGTAGCGCATCCGGTAGCGCAGGACCGCGACCGTCGCCTCGTACAGCGGCTGCGGCATCCGGCCGAGGGCCAGGACCAGGACCACGAGCCAGACCACGAACGGCGCCGTCCACCAGCCCGCGTACGCAAGGCCCTGCACGATCGAGGCCGGGATCACCAGGACGATGCGGAAGTCGAGCGCCCCGGGCCGCAGCCGACTCAGCCCGTCGTCCGCCATGACGAGACCGGCGCTGGCGGCGACGTCGAGCGCGTGCTCGCAGTACGCCGCCGGTGTCCTCGGCTGGTCCGGGCGCAGCGCGGCGAGTTCGGTTCCGGACGGAAGCGTGGTGACGGCGGCGCGGCGTCCGGCGGCGGTGGGGCACCACAGGGTGCGGCCGTCCGGCCAGGGGCAGCGGATACCCGCCGATACGCTGGTGGCCGGGTACCCTACGCCGACGAGCGCGGGGACCCGGCCATTGCCGCGGGGCGCAGCCCAGGGTGTCGACGGTGCGGATCGGCTGGGCGCTGCCGGCGCTGGTGGCCTCGGCCACCGCCCGGCTCTGCCCGTCGGTCATCTCCGGGAGGCGGTCGGCGGCGACCACGGCCGGGACGGACTCGGCCATCGTCCTGGCGGCTCCCCGGAAGACGAGCGGATCGGGGCGGCTGGGCAAGGCGTTTCGGGCCGGGCTCGTGGGACTCCGCGGAGAACGGGCTCTGCCTGCCGATGTCCGCCCTCCGCGCGCCGGTGCTCCCCCACCAGGTCGTCCGCGGTCACGTCACGACGAGCACGAGTCCGTCCCGCGTGCCGACGGGCCCTGCGTCACTGCGCAGCAGCCTGCAGATCGACGCTCTTCCGATCGACCGCGAGCGTGACAATGCGCGGGAAGCCATTGCTCCCTGTTTCCCACCGCTGCAAGCGCGTAGTGACCTCGGCCTGACCGACCCTCACAAGAGGCCCCGGGTTGGGCCTGCCATGGTTGACCCACACGTGTTCGGCACCGTCACAGATGACAGACGTGCCGATGGCGACCCTGTCCCCCACCGAGCTGTTGACGACGGCGTAGGAAGAAGGCCCTGAGCAGCGGTAGGTACCCGAGAGGGTCACAACCGCCTCGCTGTCGACCGTACCGGTGGAGTTGAGGGACACCGTGCCGGTGAAGTCGGCGGGTGCCGTCCCCGAGACGGCCGCCTGGGCCGGGGAAGCGGCCCAGAACCCCGAGAGCAACGTGATGGATACGACTGTGGACAGAGCAGCAGAAGCAGAGCGACGCAACGAACTTCCCCTGACCGAACGATCATTGACTTGTCTAGACCTGTGGTCGGGACCGTACCACCCAGCCCGGAACCATCCGACACGAACTCATAACTCTTCACCCACAGGTCATCCAGGTCGGGACACAACACGGCGGCACACCCCGAACACCCGGACGGAAACGCCCGGGTACGGCCGACCCCGCACACCAGCCCCTCAACGGGAGTCACCCGCCGGCGCGGACCAGGTCGGCCTTGCTGCGGTAGTGCGCCGCGAACACCGTTCCTGCCCGGCTCAGGGCGCCAACACGACCCTGCCGAATACCTTGCCCGCGTCCATTGCTCGGTGAGCCAGCACCGCCTGGTCCAGCGGCAGCACCTCGTGCACGACCGTGCGCAGGTCCCCGTGCACGGCATCATCGAACTGGGACGACCGCACCGCCTGCCTGTCGGAGCCGGGCACGGTGTCGGAGCTGAAGGTGGCGAACGACAGCGACTTGCGGAAGGCGTCCATCAGCCGCATGCCGAAGTCCGCCGGCGGCTGCCCGCCGACCACGCCGACAGCCACATACCTCCCGTTCGGGTTCAACCGGTCCAGAAACAGGGAAAGCTGAGGACCCCCCACGACATCGATCACCACGTCGAAACCCGCCGGTGCGTCCGAGCCGCCCTCGCCGGAGCGGTCGAGGACATGGGTCGCGCCCAGGTCCCGCAGGCGGGTGCCACGCTCCGCCGATGAGGTGGTGACCGCCACCGCGCCCGCACCGCCCTTGGCTGCAAGCTGAACCGCTGTGATCCCGATGCTGCCCGCCGCACCGCGCACGAGCACCGTCTCGCCGGGCGCGAAACGAGCGCGGTCCAGGGCGAAGTGGGCGACCACACCGGAACCGCCGAGAGTCACCGCGTCCGCGCCGGTCAGGCCGTCAGGCAGCAGAAGGACGTCCTCGACCGAGGCGACGGCCTGCTCGGCATACCCGCCGGACAGGCCGGTGAACGCCCACACCCGCCGCCCCATCCACGAAGCGTCCACGCCCTCTCCCACCGCGGTGACGCTACCCGCCACCTCGCTGCCCAGGAGATGGCCCTCCCGGAAGCCGTACGCGGCGAGCGTTCCCCGGCGGATCACGGCGTCCACGCCGCCTACCCCGATGGCCTCCGTGGTGATCCGCACCTGCCCCGGGGCAGGGACGGGCACGGGCAAGTCGACGACCTCCAGACCGTCAGGGTTTCCGAACTCCCTGATCACGACGGCTTTCATCTCTGCTCCTTAGGCCGGTGAACGAACGGGCCACAACTGCTGCGACCGTGAGCGGCGAGCCCGGCTCCCCAGCCCGAGGCACCACCAGCAGGGTGGCGGGGCGGGGCGGCGTCACCGCCATCGGACCGTAACGGACGCCCCCGTCCAATTGGCTAAAGTGAGAGGCCATGACCGACCGTTTGCCTCACATCGCGCGCTCCGACGCCCGCGACAACCGGGCCCGCATCCTGGACGCCGCCCGCGCGGTGTTCAGCGAGGAGGGCCTGAACGCGCCCATGCGCGAGGTCGCCCGACAGGCAGGCATCGGCCCCGCCACGCTGTACCGGCACTTCCCGACCAAGCAGGCACTGATCGTGGAGACCTTCGCCGAGCAGCGGCGAGCCTGCCACGCCACCGTCCGCGACGCCCTCGCAGACCCGGACCCGTGGCACGGATTCCGGAGCCTGGTCGAGCGCATCTGCGAACTCCACGCACACAGCCGGGGATTCGCCGACGCCTTCATGACAGCCTTCCCCGAGGCCATGGACTTCGCCGCCGACCGAGAACGGACCTCGCGCAGGGTTGCCGAACTGACACGCCGCGCCCAGGACACCGGCCAGCTCCGCCCCGGCTTCGTCGTCGACGACCTGATCCTCATGCTCATGGCCCACCGGGGCCTCCAAGACGCGCCGCGTGCCGCCCGGCTCACGTCCTCTCGCCGCTTCGCTGCCTACGTGATCGAGGCGTTCCGCGCCGCACCGGAGACGGGAGCGCCTACACCGCTGCCGCCAGCACCACGCCTGCGGCTCGCATACTCGCCCAGCACGCAGTAGACCCGCCACGACGAGGTCCGTCATGGGGAGCGGCCGGGCGGCACCGCGAAGGTGTCGTCATGCCGCGGGCTCTGCCCACCGCGCCGAGGTGCCGAATCCCGCCATCACCCGGACGGCGTAGCGTGAAGGGTTCTCACCAGCCCCTGACCTGCGGCAACACCCGAAACTCACCGGATCCGAGGCGAAACTCACCAGCGGCCCGGGACGAGATTCACCGCCCCCCGCCGCCCGGTCGTTTCAGGTGAAGTTCCACAAGCGTGGCGCCCCGGGCCGCTGCGCCCCGGGAAGCCTCCTGCGTGACGGCTGCTCGCCCGAAGTGGCCGCGCCCCGTCACGGAGAATCCCCATGAGCCTCGCCCCGCGCTCCGCTGCGCTCGTAGCCGCCGCCCAGTCCGTCGCTGCACTGGCCGGTCCGGCTCCCGCCGCAGCCGGCCCCACCCCCATCGCTTCGCAGCCCCCGGCCGGCCGGTACCTCAACCTGCACCAGTGCGTCTACAACAGCCCGCTCGGGGCGAGCAACTTCGACCTCATGACAACCCTGGTCCCGAGCCTGGACGGGCGGTTCAGGGCCGGAACGGACGTCTCCGACACCCCCGGTCCCCGCCGCCGCCTGCGGCCCCGGGGACGGGCGCTACGAGCCCAACGTCTACACGGCCGCCGAACCCTACGACCTGACGTCCGGGCACTACCTGAACCTGCACCAGTGCATCTTCTGGAGCGACTTCGACCAGGACCACCTCACCTCGGTGGTGGGAACCACCGAGGTCAAGTTCGTCGCCGGCACCAACATCTCCAACTCCCCTGACACCACCGTCAGCTGCGGCGGCGGAGGCACCGACCACCCCATCCCCCTGCTGTCGAGCGCCACAGCCCTGGACCTGACCGCCGGGCGGTACCTGAACCTGCACCAGTGCATGTACTACTTCGACGGTTACCGCGACCACCTCACGACCTTCGCCCCGAGCGGAGACGGACGCTTCAAGGCCGGGACGAACATCTCCAACACCCCCGACACCAAGCCCTCCTGCGGCCCCGGCGACGGGCGGTACCAGCTGATCCCGGTGCTCTCGGGCGTCAAGGCCCTCCTCATGCACTGAGGACCGCCGCGCAACAGCCGGCCCCGCACTCACGAGGGCGCGGGGCCGTGGTGGCCGATCGCCGGGCCCAGGGCCGGCAAGCGGGCTCGTGCCAGGTGGTCCGGACGCTCCTTCCGGCCCGGATCACGGGTGTTCTCACGGGTCAGCGGTGCAACCCGGTGGGAGCCGGCCGATTCCCAGGGGCGGGACGTCGCCCGGGAAACCGGCCACGCCCACACCCCGCAACTCCAGGATCTCCTTGGTGCACGAGCGGGACGGGCGACGCCCTTCGCGTCCAACGGCAGGACGTCGAGCGCGTCGTTCCCCTCCGCCCCCAGGATGGGTGACGTGGCGTCAGATACGTGGTTGGGGCGGGGCGAGGGGAGGGCGGGTGAAGACGGGGTCCTTCGGGTCGTCGACGATCTGCTTGACGCGGGCGGAAGCATCGAGAACGGCCCTGGCGGCCTCCAGCAGGTCCGTCATAGAGGTGAGGAAGGTGTCGGTGTCGGCGCGGTCGACGGCCTCGGTGCAGCTCGGGCCGGCGGCGAGGGCAGTTGTGCCGAACCGGTGCCACGATGCCTGCGCGGTCGGGTCCGGGACCTGGAAATAGTAGGGCTCCCAGCTGGCGACGTTCCGCAGGTCCGCGCAGAGCGGGCGCACTGTGGCCAGCAGGGCGGGGGTGACGTCGATGCGTCGGTCGTGCTGGGCCTCGGTGAGGGCCTTCAGCAGCGCGGTGTTGTCGGCCATCGCGTGTTCGAGCAGGTATCGGCCGCCGACGCGGTACCAGGCGCGGACCTGGCGGCGGCGCATGTCCGGCGTCACCGCGAGCGTCGGCAGCCCCATCGACTGCTGGAACGCGGCCTGCGTGGCGGGCGTCACCGTCTCTGCGGGCGTCAGGAGTTGGTCGTGGATGTCGGCGACGACGAGGACGGTCGCGGTGGCGAGTGCCACGGCGCAGGTGCCGTGGCCGATCGTCGGCAGGACGCCGGGCCGCCGGCCGGACCGGAGGTCGACGACCGGGTCGGAGCCGACGCGGCGCGGTGTCCCCCTGCGGGTCACCCGGCGGGTCACCCGGCGGCCGAGCGCGGCGAGGGCGGTGACCAGCAGGGCGGTGACCGGGGCCAGCAGCAGCGCCGTGTGAATGACCAGATGGAACGTCAGGCCGCCCTGCAGCTGCCGCCAGGCGGGCCGCCAGCCGCAGCCGCCGTTCAGGACGGCGAGCGGTCCCAGGCACCCGTCGGTGGACATCAGCAGCACTGTGCAGCCGAGGCCGAGCAGGGTGGCAGTGCCGGAGGCGACCAGGGCCGCGGGCAGCCGGAAGGTCGGTGCGCGGGCCGCGACCACGGCGGCGGCGGCCGCGCCGAGAACGATCGCCGCCAGGCACCAGATCGCGTAGCTGAAGGCGTACAGGCCGCCGCGCCGGTCCGCGCCCACGTGGAGGTGGTGCAGCCAGAGGTGGACGGCGCCGACGCCGAGGACGGCGAGCGCCCCACCACCGAGCGCGGCGCCCAGGGCGCGGCGCAGGGACGGCGGGCGCGGGGACGGCGGGCGCGGGCCGGGCGCGGCGTCCGGGGCTGCCCCCGGCCTGCCGGCCGCCCACAGGGCGAGCGGGACAGCCCACGCTGCGACGGCGGCGAGCGGGACCAGCGGCACCCGGACCACGTCGCGCAACACCGGGAGCACCTGTGCCATCAGGGCGGTGGTGTCCGGGCGGACCGTCCCGGTGCCAGGGAACCAGCGGACGACGGCCTGCTGGGCGCCCCCGCGGTCGAACCAGGAGCCGTGAGCGAAGGACGCACCGTAGTAGTCCCACCAGGTGAGCCAGGCCGACAGCACCAGCCACCCCGCCACCAAACCCAGCGCCAGCGGGAAGCGCAGTGACCGCCCCGGCCGGACAGTGGCCGCCAGCCGGGCGCACTGGGCGGTCCAGCAGGTGAAGCCGACGGCGGCGGCCACCACCAGGCCCAGCGCCCACCAGCCGACCGGCAGCCACAGCCCTCCGGTGGACTGCCCGTTGAGCACCGATCCGGCGGCCATCCCCGCACCCAGCCAGAGCCCGCCTCGCACACCGGTAGGGCAGCGCAGGCCGAGCACGGTGGCCCGGACCACCGCCCGCCACAGCAGCAGCGCCGTGGACGTCGACACCACCGCCGCCGGGAGGGCCCCGACGGCCTGGTAGAGCCAGCCGTTCATCATCGCCATGTGCGGCACGAAGTGCCACATCAGGTGGTAGTTCGTCAGGGAGGCGATCATGCCGATCAGGAACATCAGCAGCGCCCTGACCTCGAACAGCGGAGCCGGGTCCGCGAGCGCGTCGCGGCGGACCTCCCAACGCGGATGGATCCGCACCGTCTCCATCGCGGCGTCCGCCCACCTCCGCACCCCGCGCAGGCTCTCCCGCACGGGCATGGTGGCCCACACATGCTCCAGCGGCGCGCCCCACCGGCGCGCCGTGAGATCGGCGTGCAGCTCGCGGCTGCGCAGCACGTCCGCGCGGACGACGGAGATCACCAGTACGGTCAGCACCGGCAGGACCAGCTGACGCGAGTTCATCGCGGTGAACAGCGGGGCGCCCGCCGCCACCAGCCGGACGCTCACCCAGAGCGTCACCAGCACGTACGGGCACAGCACCAGGACGAGGAAGGAGCGCCACAGCGCGACAGTGGCGTAGGTGACCGTCAGGTCTCGGTTGGCGACATGGGCGAGCTCGTGCAGCACGACGGCGTCGAAGGTGTCCGGGTCGGTGTCGCGGCAGGCGACCAGGGCGCCGTTCAGCCGCAGCCGGGGACGGCGGTTGCTGCCGAACACCGCGCCGCCCCGGGTGAGCGCGGCGGGGGCCACGAACAGGGCCGGCACCCGGTCGACCCGGTCGGCCGCCAGCTCCCGGACCCGCGTGCCCACCGCGCCGGTGCGGTCGACCCCGGCCAGCTCAACACAGAGCCCGGGCCTCTGCTTCCAGCGCGGCAGCACGGACGCGACGGCCGCCGCGAGCACCAGCACGGCGGCCGGTCCGAGCAGGATCTGCCACCACGGCAGCGGCGGGTCGTCGAGGGCGATACACGGCAGGTAGGCGAGGGCCTGCCCCGTCGTTCGGAGCGTCCCGCCCCACGTGCCGAGCCGGTCGACGTCGACCCCGGCCGCCAGTAGGCAACCGGTCGAACTGCCCGGACGGAAGTACATCAGGACCGGCAGCAACATCGATCCGCTGGACGCCACGATCAGCACCAGCAGGAGGCCGAAGCGGGCGCTGGTGCCCGCGCCCAGGACCCGTTCGTCGAGGGCGGCCGGGCGCGGCCCGGCACCGGTCATCGTTCCCCCGGCACGTGGCCCGGGCCGCCCTCCGCCGCCTCGTCCGGCCGTTCGTCCGGTTGTTCGTCCGGCTGTTCGTCCGGGTCGGCCAGTGCGAGACCGGCCACCACGCCGTCGGCGATCCGCAGTCCCAGGTCCGGGGAGAGCCCGGCTTCCCCGGCCGCGTCGAGCACCATGCGGTGGACCAAGCGCTGCTGATCGCGGGTCAGTGGCGGGATGACCTCGGGAGCCGACCGGCGCCGCCGCACCCGCCGCCGTACCCGCCGCCACAGCGCCGACGATCCGCGCGAGGCGACCTCCACCAGGTTCTCGGCGAGCTTCTCGCGGGCCCGGTCCAGGGTCAGCCACAGCAGCGGGGCCACCAGCGGAGCGATCTCGGCGAGACCGAAACCGAGCGGATCACGGTCGCCGCGCCGCCGTCGCAGCCGTCGCAGCCGGGCGAGCACCTCGGCGTCGCTCCGTCGCAGCAGGCCGTCGACCATGACCGCCTCCTCGGGCGCGCAGACGGCGACCACGTCCCGTACCAGGTCACGGACCCGGACCCCGACCGCCTGCTCAGATGGCGAATTCAACTGTCCTCCCGTCGAAGGAAACGCGTTTACTCCACTGCTCCACTACTCCGCGGCGGACTCTCGGTCTGTTGCGAACGACCTCGACGCGACTCGGTCGCGCGAGCGGTCGAACCCGAAGGCACTGTCGAAGAGGGCAGCGGCCCTGGTCACTTCCGCCACGAACCGGGTGGCCCGGTCATGGGCCGCCCAGATCTTGACCTGATGCTCCCGCCAGTAGGGGTGTACCCGAGTCGAGTTCGGCGACTCTTCGGTCGAGGTGGGCGCGTCCCGGGAGGCGCGGGACATGGCCTCGCGCACTGGCGCGACAAAGAGCAGGAGGGCGTTGCCTACGAGCCGACGGCTGCGGCTACGGCTACGGCTGCGGGAGTCACGAACAGTTCGGACGCCCTGTTCGAAGGAAGCAAGGCACGGGTTGCCGTCGTTCTCGAACGTCTGCTTGATATGCGGGAGTTGGCCCCGTTGATCAACCCTCGGACTCAGGACGCGCTCGCCGCCATGCTCCCTCGAAGTCATCACGGCCGATCTCCCTGGCCACGTATTGCGGATCATGAAGATCGAACGGCGCATTGAACGGCCAGTCCTCAACGCTCGTCTTGACTGAACCACCGTCCCGGCTGGTCTCGACCTGCCGCAACCGCCGTCCGTACCCGGGGGTGCGGGGCCGCGGCGCATCCGCGCCCCGGCAGGCAAAACCAGGTGCCGCGGCCGCCGCTCCTCCCTACGCTTCCCGCCATGGACAGCACCGGGGCCGAGCGCCTCCTGAACGTCGTGGACGTCGAAGCAACCTGCTGGGCCGGCGGCCAACCGCGGGGAGCGGTCAGCGAGATCATCGAGATCGGACTGACCGTCGTCGATCTGGACGCCGGCGAACGCCTCGCCCGCCACCGGATCCTGGTGCGGCCCGCCCGATCCACGGTCAGCGAGTTCTGCACGGAACTGACCGGCCTCACCCAGCACGAGGTCGACACAGGGGTCGGCTTCGCCGAAGCGTGCCGGCTCCTGGCGGCCGAACACCACGCCGGGGCACGCCCGTGGGCCAGTTGGGGCGACTACGACCGCAACCAGTTCACCCGGCAGTGCCAGGCCACCGGGACGCCGTATCCCTTCGGCCGGCACCACACCAACGCCAAAACGACCTTCACCGAGGCATACGGCCTGCGCAAACGCCCCGGCATGGCGAAGGCCCTGGAGCTCGCCGGACGGCGACTCGAAGGCCGTCACCACAGCGGCGAGGACGACGCCTGGAACATCGCCGCCCTCGTGCTCCACCTGTCCGAGCGGGGCGTCTGGCCGGATCCGTGCTGACCACTGGATTGCCGACCATCGTCAGCGCCTGTGCCTGTGCCAGGTGATGGATCACTGGGTTCCGATGCTGTCAAGGTAGGGAGACAAGCCGCCGCCAGCAGATGAGTGCGCATCCGCGAGTGAGGAAGGCTTCGTGGATGTCGTCACAGGAGTAGAGCTCTCCAAACGCCCGCTTAGGCTCGTCAGGGTGTGCCCACCGCCGCCCTGGCGGCCCGCTCGACCTCGGCGAACCGGGACTGCCGGAACGCGGCGTCGGGCTGCGAATTCGCGTGGCTCGCCTCGGTCCCGGTGGCGCCGTCGAGGTGCTCGCGCAGGATGTCGGCGTGCCCGGCGTGCCGGTTGGTCTCGGTGAGCACGTGCACCAGGACGCTGAACAATGTGACGTTCGGACGGGGCCACCAGGGCACGTAGCCCGGTGCCTCGACGGTGAGGGCGTCGATCGTCGCGTCGGAGTGCTCCGCGACCCGGCGGTACCGGCCGACGATCTCCTCGCGGGTCTCGTGCTCGGTCACCCACATCGCCTCGGCCCAGAGCCGCTCGTCGTCCCACCGACCCAGCGGCTCCGGGCACGGGCGGCCGAGGACGTTGCCGAAGTACCGGTACTCGATGTTCGTGAGGTGCTTGACCAGTCCGAGGAGGCTCGTGCCCGAGCCGGTCAGAGGTCGGCGGACGTCGTATTCGGACAGCCCGTCGAGCTTCCAGACCAGCGCCTCCCGGACATCGCGCAGATCACTGTGCAAGTACTCCTTGGCGAATTCATCGATCACGGGGACGCAGTCTGCCATGCACGGTCCGTGAGACCGGCCCCGGGCCCGACAGGCAGACGACGAGGAACCGGCACTGCGGGAAGCCGGGACCGATCGCTCCGCATCCGTTGGTCCGGGGCCCTGATGAATGAACAGAAGAACTCGACAGGGAAGCACACGGCATCGCCGGCCCCCTCGCCCTGCTTGCCCCTTGCACTGCGCCACGGTGCGGAGGTGGACGGCCGGCGCTCGACGATCATCCGAACGGGTGAATCCGGCGACGGCTACGCGCTGCCTGACCTCCTCGGCTGCCCGGGCGTCCGTGACCGCCTCGAACCCGGTCTGACAGCCGGGCTCGAACAGGCTCTCGCCGCCTGCGCGCTGGGCTCCGCACCTGTACGAGCCCGTCCGTGGCCAGTTGGAGGACGCCCTCGGCCGCGCCCGGAGGTGCTCGAAACCTCCCCGTTCGACCCGGGCTCGCCCGGAGGTAATCCGCTTGAACGCCGCGCTCGAACAGCACCATCATCGGAGACCGCCAACCTCTAGGAGGTTCCTTAACTCAGCTCCGCAGAAAGAAACTTGGACGTCGGATCGCCTTCTTCCAGCACACTTGCGCGCCCGCGCGCCGACGGTGTTCGGAGGAGCTGCGGCGAAGACCGGCACCGACCGGCGGAACACACCCGCCCGAGAGACCGAGGAGCCCACCCGGTGATCGACTTCGACATGCTGACCGGCCTCGCCTTCCGCGAGGGCGCCGAACGGATCGGCGTCGGCGTGGTGGTCCGCGACACCTGCGGCCGGATCCTGATGATCCGCCGGGCCGCGCACGACGTCCTGCCCGGCCTGTGGGAGTACCCGGGCGGCGGCCACGAGGACGGCGAGCCCGTGGCGGCGGGCGCGGCGCGGGAACTGGCCGAGCAGACCGGGCTTGCCGGGCTGCCGCTGGAGTACGCGCGGAGCCTGCACCTCACCGACCCGAACGGCCGGCGCGTGCGGCAGTTCGTCTTCGCCACCGTCGTTCCGGAGGGCACCCCGGTCGTCCTCTCCGGCGACCACGACTCCCACCAGTGGGCTCCAGCGGACCGGCTGCCCACGACCAGCGACGGCCAACGCGCGGTGATCGAGTGGCTGACCGGCCGCCTGGCGATCCCGGGCTGGCGGCCGGTCGGCGGCTACCTGACCACCATCGCCCGGCCCAGCGCCTACGGCTCCTTCCTGGTCACCGACCCCGCCGGCCGCGTCCTCGGGATGCGCTCGACCGTCGACCCGAGCGTGTGGAACATGCCCGGCGGCAACGTCGAGCACGGCGAGAGCCCCTTCGACGCCGCGCTGCGCGAAGCCCGGGAGGAGCTGGGCCTGGACCTGGCCGCGGAGAACCCGCAGGTGCTCCGGCGGCGCCTGGTCGCCGTGATCCACACGCAGGCCGACGCCGACTACCCGGTCCCGGTCGCCGGCTACGTGTTCGACGGCGGCACGCTGACCGTGGAGCAGCAGGCCCGGATCCGGCTCGATCCGGCCGAGCACACCGAGTTCCGGTTCGAGACGGCCCACGACTGGCGCTCCCGGATGACCCCCGTCCACTACCAGCGGCTCCGGCAGGTGCTGCGCGCCCACCGCTGCGGCGTCCCGCTCTACCTGGAGCGCCCCGCCCCGGATGGCGACGACTTCGAGGGCGTCCTGGTCTTCGTCACCGACCGCGCGGGTCGACTGCTGATGCACCTGCGCGAAGACAGGCCGGGCATGGCCTGGCCCGGCTACTGGACTCCGATCGGCGGCTGGCGCGAGGGGGACGAGAACGCCGAGGAGAGCGCGGTGCGCGAGGTCCGCGAGGAGGCCGGCGTCGAGATCACCGGGCTGCGGACCCTCCCCGGCCCGCACCAGGACCTCGGCCTCCCGCTCACCCGCGTCCTGCACGCCGTCCGGGACGGCCCCGAGAGCGACCTGCGGCTCGGTGACGAGGGCCTGGCCGTGCGCATGGTGCCCTTCGACGAGGTGCTCGATCTGAAGGTCCCGCCCTACCTGCACCACTACCTGCCGCTGCTCGCCGCAGCGGCCGACCAGCCCACCGGGGAGGCCTCGTGACCCGGCCCAGCCCCGTCGGCCCCGTCGGCCGCCCAGCCGACCCGTGCGCGTGATGCTCCAGCTCACCCCGCACCGCCCTGGAGCCGCTGCACGGACCGGCGTCGGCCCCGTGAAGTCCCCAAGTCCCCTTTGATCGAGCGCCCTTGGAGGTAGTGCTGTGGAGAGCCTGCGACAGGCGGTGGCCGTCATCGTCCACGACCGGAGTGGCGGCCGGGTCGCGACGATCAACTACGCGACGAACAGTTGGAGCACGACGCCGGTGTGGACGATCCCCGGCGGCAAGGTCGAGGTCGGCGAGCGCCTGGACGAGGCCGCCGCCCGTGAACTGGCGGAGGAGACGGGGCTGGAAGTCGACCCGCGCGACCTGCGGCTGGTCCACACGATCCAGGTCCGCCAGGGCTGGGACGGCAAGGGTCCCTTCCTGCTGTCGGTGTTCCTCGCCACCGCCTGGCAGGGCGAGTTGACGAACACCGAACCCGGCAAGCACCTCGCCGTGGTGTGGTCGCCCGCGGGCGAGCTGCCGCTGCCGATGTTCCCGTCCTCCCACGCCGCCCTGTCCGCGTACCTGTCCGGTGGCCGCGGGTTCTCCACCCACGGCTGGGCCGAGGGGGCCGACCCCCGCGACCTGGTCCAGGACTGAGGAAGGCACCGTCACCTTCCCCACCCCAGCCGGATCCCGTACGCCTACCACGCCGTGCAGCGGCCCGACGGCGGCACCGACCGACACCTCGTCCGCCTCGTCCGCCTCGTCCGCCTCGGCCTCCCCCGACAACCACCCGAGTGACCCACCGAACCCCGGAGGCAGTCCCGCATGACCGGATCCCCCGTACGCCCCGCCGGCCCCGAGGACGCCGACGAACTGCTGCGCCTGCGCGTCGCGGTGCTCGACGGCGCCCGGCTCACCGACGACTGGCGCACCACCTTCCGCGACGACATGCGCGAGCGGCTCGGCACCGACCCGAACCTGCTCGCCTATGTCGTCCCCGCCGACGACGGCACGCTGGCCTCCTGCGCCATCGGCATCGTCTACCGCGGCTACCGCGGCCCCACCCACCCCACCGGCCGGTGGGCCCGGATCCACACCGTGGCCACCGACCCGGCCCACCGACGGCGCGGGCACGCCCGCGCCGTCACCACCGCCCTGGTCCAGGCACTGCGGCACAGCGGCTGCGGATCGATCGAGCTGCGCGCCACCGAAACCGGAGCCCCGCTCTACCGCACCCTCGGATTCGACCCCGTCGACGGCTACATGGCGCTGCGCCCCGGTGCAGAAGGCTGGACGCGGTGACCGCCTTCGACCTCGACGCCTACAACGAGCGGGCCCGCAACGGCCCCTGCTTCATCTGCTCGATGCTCGCCGGTGAGCCCGGGTACGAACACCGGATCGTCCTGGACGACGGCGTGCACGTCGCCTTCCTCGACCGCTATCCCACCCTGCCCGGCAAGCTCCTGGTCGCCCCGCGCACCCACGTCGAGGACACCATCAGCGGCTTCACCGAGGACCAGTACCTCGCCCTGCAGTTGGTCGTGCACCGGGTGGCGACCGCGCTCGCCGCGACCGTCCCCACCGAGCGCCTCTACGTGCTGAGCCTGGGCAGCATGCAGGGCAACGCCCACGTCCACTGGCACATCGCCGCCCTACCGCCCGGCATCCCGTACGAGCAGCAGCAGTTCCACGCGCTGATGGCCGAGGGCTCGGGCATCCTGCCCGACGACCCCGGCCGGGCCGAACGCCTCGCCGCCGACCTGCGCACCCGGCTCGGCCACCCCTGCCGTCACGACCAGCGAGGAGCCTGACCGTGGTCTTCGTCCCGCCCGAGCGGTTCGTCCCCACCCTGCCGCACGGCATCTCCTATGCCGGCGTCTTCCTGACCGACCGCCACGACCGGCCGCTGCTGCTCACCTCCGTCCACCACCCGGGCGAATACCAGTACCCCGGCGGCCTCCTCGACGACGGCGAGGACCCGTGGACGTGCGCGCTGCGCGAGACCGCCGAGGAGATCGGCTTCGTCCCCGCCGCCCTCGACGACGCCCCTCGCCTCCTGATGCTCTCCTTCACCCCGCCGGAGCCGCCGTGGCCCTGGAAGATCGGCGTGACCTTCGACGGCGGCCGGCTCACCGACAAGGAGCTCGAACGCATCACCCCCGACCCCGCCGAGCACAGCGGTCACGCCGTCCGCACCGTCGGGGAGTGGGGGCGCATCGTCACCCCGCGCCGACTGCGCACGCTCCGCGCCTCGCTCACCGCCCGCCGCACCGGCGTCGCCGAGTACCTCGTCTCCGAACCCCGCCGGCCGGGCGAACCCGGATGACGCCCCTGCCCCGCCTCAACCGCACTGTGGAGGAGAGCGCTTGAAGTCCCGTCCGTCCGAACCCCCGCCGGCCGAACCCGCGCCGTTCGAACCGCCGCCGGCCGAACCCCCGCCGGCCGACCACGTCTCCGACAGTGAGCAGTTCCTGTTCGGCGGACGGCTGCTCCCCGACTGGGGGTTCACCTCCCATGAGCAGACCATGCTCAGGATCAGCTTCCTCACGGTCGCCCGCCAGATCCCCGGCATGCTCCGCACCGCCCTGCGCCTGGCCTGGCAGGCCGACCGGGTGGCCCTGGTGTCCATCGCCGTCGCCGAAACCGGACGGGCGCTGGCCTCCGCCTTCGGCCTGCTCGCCACCAACCGCGCCCTCGCCTCCCTGTTCGCCTCCGGCAGCACCGACCAACTGCTGCGCGCGGCCCTGCCGGCCGCCCTCGCCATCGGCGGCGCCTCCGCGCTGTCCGCGGTGCTGGGCGTGGTCTCCTCCTGGGCGGGAGGCCGGCTGGAGCCCAAGACCGAGCGGGCCGCGACCGTCGCCTACCTGCGCCGCGCGGCCCGCGTGGAGCTGGCCGCGGTGGAGGACCCCGAGTTCAGCAGACTGCTGGAATCCGCCAGGTACGGCACGGCGGCCGTGCGGCGCCTGATCGGCCAGAGCATCGCCGTCCTCACCGCCCTGCTCGGCATGGTGGCCGCCGGCGGCGTCCTGCTCACCCTCGACCCGGTGCTGCTGCCCATGCTGGTGCTCATCGCCGCGCCGAAGGGGTGGGGCGCGGTCCGCTCCGCCCGGCGCCGCTACGGCTCCGTGATGGCCTGGCTCCAGCACCACCGGGCCGCCAGTCTGCTCGCCCAACTGCTCACCCAGCCGCACTCCGCGCCCGAGGTCCGCGTCCACGCCATCGGCCCGTTCATCCTGGGCCACTACATCGCGATGGCCGAGGCGTCCGAGCAGGAGCAGAACCGCCTCGCCCGCGCCACCGCGACCACCTCCCTGCTCGCCTCCGTCCTCTCCGGGCTGGCCGCCGCCGCGACCTTCGCCGTCCTGGGCTGGCTCGTCCACGACGGGCAGATGGCGCTCGCCGTCGCGGGCACCGCCGTCGTCGGCATCCGCACCGGCGCCGCCGACATCACCTCCCTCGTCGGCACCGTCAACAACCTGTACGAGGAGGCCCTGTTCGTCACCGACCTCGACCGCCTCCAGCGCGAGGCCGACCGGCGCGCCATCCCCGCCGGCGGCACCGACCTCCCGCGCCGCCCCGCGGCCATCACCCTGGAGGGAGTGACCTTCACCTACCCCGGCCGCACGAGCCCGGCCCTGTCCGACATCACCCTGCGGATCCCGCGCGGGCAGGTCGTCGCCCTGGTCGGCGACAACGGCTCCGGCAAGTCGACGCTCGTCAAGATCCTCACCGGCCTCTACCTGCCCGATGCCGGCCGGATGCTGTGGGACGGCGTCGATGCCGCGACCGCCGACCGGGACCAGCTGTTCGCCTCCTCCGCCGTCCTCGAACAGGGCTTCCAGCAGTGGCCGCTCACCCTGCGGGCCAACGTCCTGATCGGCCGACCCGAACACGGCGACGACCCGGCCCTGCTCAAGCGCGCGGCCGACTACGCCGACCTGCACCCGATCATCGACGCCCAGGACAACGGCTGGGACACCCTCGCCGCCCGCGGCTTCAAGGGCGGCGTCCAGCTGTCCGGCGGTCAGTGGCAGCGCGTCGGCATGGCCCGCACCCACCACCGGGCCACCACCACCGGGCCCGGCGGACGCCCCACCCACCTCGTGATCGCCGACGAGCCCACCTCCGCCCTCGACGCGAAGTCCGAGATCGCCGCGTTCACCCGCATCCGCGAACTCGCCGACCAGGGCCTGACCGTCATCCTGATCACCCACCGCCTCGCCGCCACCGCAGGCGCCGATCTCATCTACGTCCTGCGCGAGGGCCGGCTCACCGAACAGGGCACCCACGCGCAGCTGATGGCCGACCCGAACAGCGGCTACCGCTCCTCCTACCTCCTCCAGGCCCGCCAGTACGCCACCGAGATCCCCGACCAGCGGGACAGGACCGCACCCGCCGCCGATCCCGCCTGACCACGCACCCGAAACGGAGCAGCCGATGCCCACCTGGGACGAGATGTGCGCCGCCGCAGGCGAAGTCCGCGACCTCTACGACGAGATCAACCGGCGCAAGCTGGGCCGCACCTGGGGCCTGTCGGACTTCGTCCTCGGTTTCACCGGCGACGTCGGCGACCTCGCGAAGCTGGTCATGGCCCACCAGGGCCACCGCGCCGACGTGGCCGCGAGTGCCGGGGCGATCGGCCACGAGCTGTCCGATTGCCTGTTCTCGCTCATGGTCATCGCCCAGGAGACCGGCGTCGACCTCGCAGACCGGTTCACCACCGACATGGCCGCCCTCGCCGCCCGTCTTCGCCCCGGGCAGCCGTCACCAGCCGCTCGCCCGGCGCCGGCCGAACAGGGAAGACCTGCCGTGCCACCCCTGCCGTCCCTGCTCGCCGTGCTCGCGCACCCGGACGACGAATCGCTGCTCGTCGGCGGCGCCCTCGCCCAGCACGCCGCGTCCGGGGCCCGGACGGCTGTCGTCACCGTCACGTGGGCCGAGGGCAGCCACCGCGCCGCCGAACTCGCCGAGGCCCTGGACATCCTGGGCGCCGGCGGACCGAGGATGCTCGGCTACGCCGACGCCCGCGTCCCGCAGTCCGCTCCCGGCCGGCCGCGGCTGTGCGACGCTCCCGTCGACCGCGTGGTCGAGGACATCGTGCGGCACATCCGAGCGGTTCGGCCCGACATCGTGCTGACCCACGACGCCTACGGGCAACTGACCGGCCACCCGGACCACCGGCAGACCCACCGGGCGACCCTGCTGGCCGTCGCCGCCTCCGGACTCGAACACCTCTACCCGGACGCCGGGGAACCCTGGCAGCCCGCCGCCGTCCACCTGGCCACCCACCCCCACTCGGCGATCGCCGACCTCGGGCCCCTCCTGAACCGGGTCGGCAAATCCGTGCTGAGCGTCCCGGACACCTTGGCCGACGTGACATGCGATGTACGCCAGTGGCTGGACCAGAAGTGGGCCGCGATCACGGCCCACCGCAGCCAAGTCGAGGGAGAGCGCCCGCTCCCCGGAATCCTGGCCCGCCTGCCCGAGGACGTCAGGTATCGGATCCTCGGAACCGAGCACTACACGTCGCTCACCGCGCCGTCCCGGCACTCCCCGACTCCGGGCGGGATCGGCCTGACGGACCGACAGGCACCAGGATGCAGCCCCCGATGCCGGTAACCGCCCTCCCCGCCCCCGACCATGCCGCGCCGATCAGCAGCCGAATTTAAGCAGATAATCGCTATTCAGATCCCCCATTCGGCCGGTGCGGTGTTCGAAAATAAATGGCTAGCATTCATGGCTCACGGGGTGCTGCAATTGCAGCACCCCAGGCTGTCCGAGGGATGTCCGGATCGGGCTCCGGTCATACCCGAAGGCCGCCAGTCGAGTACGTCGAATGCGGGAGGTCACATGCAGGGCTTCACCAATGGAATGTCGGCCGCGCTGATCGAGGATGTCGCCTGGGTCAAGGCGCAGGCGAGCTACGGAGACGGTGGCGAGTGCGTCGAGCTGGCCGGGCTGCCGACCGGCGACGTGGCCATCCGCAACTCCCGCGACCCAGAGGGTGCCGCCCTGATCGTCACGCGCGGTGAGATCAGGGCGTTCCTCGACGGCGCCAAGCGGAACGAGTTCGACCACTTGATCGCCTAAAGGGAGATTCAAGAATCAGATAAGTCAGATTAGCTTCATATTCTGACCGGGATTCTGCCGCGTGACGGCACGCGGGCACGGCGTGTGGGAGGATGTGGGCCATTGGTGTCAGGCCACCCGAATCGCCTACGGAGTCCGCGTGTCGTCCATTTCCAAATCTGCCGAATTTCCCGCCGACGAGCGCCCCATCGGCGCTCGCGCGGCCGAAGGCGAGAGCCCGCTCCAGCCCGCGGAAGGCTCCAGCGACCACGGCCTCGCCGCCGTCCTGCCGCTGAACCCTCGCGCCGAGAAGCCGGCGCCGCCGGTGCGGGGCACTCCCACGGCGGACCGGGTGGTCCTGGGAGAACGCCTGCGCCGGGCCCGTGACCGGCGAGGCCTGTCCCAGGAGCGGGCGGCCGCGCACGGCAAGATCCTGCTGCCGGAATCCAAACTGTCGTACTCGACGCTGTCGCGCATCGAGTCCGCCAAGACGCCGGTCTCCGGCGAGATCGTCGCCACCCTCGCCGAGGTCTACGGAATCGACTCCAGGGAACTGCGGGAGCTACAGGACCTGGTCGAGCGGGGCCGGCAACTCGAATGGTTCGAGGCCCCGGAGTGGGAGGGTGCTGTCGCCGCGCACTGCAGCACCTACCTGGGGCTGGAGCCGGTCGCCCGGGAGCTGCGTTCCTACCAGACCACGATCATCCCCGGGCTCCTGCAGACACCGGACTACGCCTGCGGCATCATCGCCGGCCACCACCTGGCCGTCGACGAGAAGCGCGCGGAGCACAGGGTCCGCGCCAGGATGGAGCGGCAGCGGCGCTTCTTCGCTTCGCCGCCCGCGCGAACGGTCCTCATGATCAACGAGCTCGCGCTGCAGCTGACGATCGGCGGTCCCGCCGTCATGGCGGCGCAGGTGCGTCACCTGCTGCACGTGGCGGACATGCCGAGCGTGAAGGTACGCGTCGTGCCACTCGACCAGACCATCGCAACGCCCGTCAGCGGTCTCACCCACCTGATGTTCCAGCCCGAGGGACCGCCCGAGATGGTCTACATCGAAGGCCTCAGCTCGTCCACCTACCACCCCGCCGACACCGGGGAGCCCAGCGCGCGCAAGAAGGTGCGCAAGGGCAAGAACGCCAGCGCGGACATGGAATCCTACGTACAGCTGATGTTGAAGATCAGCCAGGGCGCGGCCCACCGGCGGCGCAGCATGGACATCCTGACGCAGGCCTTGAAGCGGTTCGAGGGACGTTAGTCGGCCGACTGAGGATGCGGAACGCGGGCGATGCCCCCGTACTGCTGCCACTGGCTGGAGCGCAGGGCCTGCTGAAGGGCTGACTCGGGGCGCCAGTCGGCGACGTCGACCAGGCCGGGCTGTTCGAGGGCCAGGCCGTCGAAGTAGGCGTCGACCTCCCACTGTTCCCGTACCCGGCCCCAGAGTTCGCCGGTCTGCTCGGCCATGATCCTGGTGACGTCGCCACGCAGCTGTGGGTCGCCGCTGACGGCGTGGCTGATGACCACGAAACTGCCCGAGGGCAGGCGCTCGACGATGCGTCGCACTACGCTGCGCGGCTGGGCGGAGTCCGGAAGGCATTCCAGCGAGGCGACGAACAGGACGGCGGTCGGCTCGTCCGGACGCAGCAGTTCCTTGACGGCCGGGTGCTCGAAGATGCCTTCGGTGTCCGTCATGTCGGCGTTGAGCATGGCGGTGCGGTCGTTCTCGTCCAGGGATTCGCGACCGTAGGCGATCACGATGGGGTCGTTGTCGACGTAGACGACGCGCGACCTAGGGTCGACGGCCTGGACGATCTGGTGGACGTTGAGCGTCATCGGCTGGCCCGAACCGCAGTCGAGGAACTGGCGGATGCCGTACTCGGCGGCCAGCGCCCGCACCACGCGGTGCAGGAACGACCGGTTGGCGAGTGCGAGTGCGTCGACGTCCGGCACCCGCTCGCGCAGGCACTCGGCGGCGGCGCGGTCGGCGTCGAAGTTCAGGCTCCCGCCCGCCAACACGTCGTAGATGCGTGCCGAACTGGGCACGGTGACGTCGATCTCACGTTTGGACCCCACAGCGCCCCTCGCTCCTGGCAACCATCGCAGGCCGCACGGCTGTTGAGCGCCCATTGTAAAGATCGCATGACTGAAAGCGCCACGTGCCTGACGGTGCATCACCCAAAGGGGGTGGCGCGCGGCGCGGCGCTGGACAGTCCTGTGCGCCGCCATCCGCCCGCGCACAACGTGTGGCGGCGGGTGGCAGCGATGTCGTTCAGGCCCTGGGCACCCTCCCTTCCATCAGGGAGAAGGCCCCGCCTGCGGCGATCAGCCGGTCAGCGCTGCGGAGCCCCGCCCTCACCGCGCCGGGGTCCGTGCCCATCAGGCGGGCCACGTCCAAGACGGACAGACCGAGCCCGTGGTGGAGGAGGGCGGCGTCGGCCAGCGGGTCCGGCAGGTGGCGGTGCAGCAGGTCGACCGGTCCTGGCCGCGACGCGGTGGCGCCGGGGCGGGGGCGGTGCGCGGTCACCGCGGCGCGCAGCACGCACCAGGCGTCACCGGCGGGCGAGGGACCGGCGAGCAGGACCGCCCAGCGCGCGTGGGCGTGGGCGAGAGCCTCCTCGACGGCGGCCGCGCCGCTCGCGCCGTCCCTCAGCCGGGCCGTGGCGTAGTCGAGGTAGCGGTCGTATACAAGGGCCACGAACGCCAGGAATCCGGCGTCGGGTTCGGTTCGGCGGGTTCGGTGGGGCGGGCCCGGGGCGGTACCGGGCCCAGAAGATGATGCCTGTGGCATATGCAGATCCTGGGATGGCCGTCGAAGTCCGGCGTGCGAGCCGGGCGGGGGGTGCGCGGGAGGGTGCGCGGAATGCGGGGGTGCGGCTGTTCCCCGCACCGGCCGATGTCAACGCAGCGTCAGCCGCCACCAGGTGACAACGCTGCCGTGCGAGAGCGCGCCGAGGGCGAGCGCGGCGACGTACCGCTAGGCGCCGTCCAGAGCGAGAAGGGCCACGGGCACGCGCGCCCCGCACACCCCGATGACCCGCCCGCACAGCTGCTGCGCTCCCGCGGACGGCGGGACGGGACTGATAGCGTTCACCGCCATCGAGGGCGCCTTCGGGCGCGCTCCATGGCTACGGTCGGGCTTGGGCATACTCAACCTACGTGTGATCGACGTCCAGCCCCGGCCGGCGGCCGTGATCCGTCGGCCAGGGCAGCTCCCGCGAGGACCCAGGGAGCCAGCACGAGACGCTACTCCCCGTACCGGCCGGTAGACCCGCTGTGGCGACTGCTGCAAAAGCCACCCCGGGAACGTTTCCGCTCGACTCCGGACAACCGGGACAACTCCTCACTCCCGTCCCGGACATGGGGCCATCCAGCGGCACACCTTCCCGGAGCCGTCGGCCACTCGACGAGGTGGTCGAGGAGTGTGCCGGCGGAGGGCTCGGGGAGCGGGGGGCGGGTCAGAACCGGCTGCGGCGCAGGGCGTCGGTGAGCATGAGGGCCGGCAGCACCTGGTGCACCTGGCCCGTGTTGGCGTACGGGACGGCGCTGCCCTGCTGGGTGGCGAGGGTGTTCCAGGCCGCGAGGGGGAGGGAGGTGAGGGAGTTGCGGTCGTCCGGGGTGGCGGCGTCGAAGGGGGCGGGGCCGGGGGCGGTGACGCCGAGTTGGGTGAGCAGCGGGGAGAGTTGGGCGGGGTCGTTCTGGGTGTAGAGGCGGGCGGTCTTGGTGCCGGAGGTGCCGCGCCGGGCCCAGGCGGTGACCTGGGTCAGCGGGGCGAGGGTCTCGGAGACCAGGTCGGCGTGCGGGTCGAACAGGTAGACCTCCTGGAGGGTGTCCAGGTAGAGCGGGTGGGCCTGGTTGGCGGTGTTGCCGAGGAAGCAGGTGAGGGCCGCGTGGCCGCTGCTGAAGGAGGCCATGCCGAGGCGGCCGATCGGTCCGAACTGGAAGTTGCCGCTGCGCCGGAACATGAGGGCCTGGATCTCCGGAAGGTACTCCTGGAGGACGGTGGCGTCCGCGAACGACGAGATCTCGTCGCAGGGGTTGCCGGCGACCCGCATCAGCGGGAGCACGAGCACGACGTTCCGGGCGGCGCCGTCGATCTGGAGCGGGAGGCCCTTGGCGAAGGGGTTGGTGAGGAACGGGTCGCCGATGTACTGGAGGTAGTTGAGCAGGCCGAAGAACTGGTAGTCCCAGCCGAAGGGGTAGGTGCTGCCGGTGGTCGGGTCGTGGCGGTCCCGGGGTTCGTTGTAGAAGGCCGGGGAGTTCTGGGCCATGCCCGGGTGGAAGTAGACGAGGAAGGGCGCGGGCGGTCCGCCTGGGTCCCTGGACACGCCGGAGGGCCAGTAGACGGCGACGAGTTGCGGTGCATCGATGCCGGGGAGTCGGAGGACGACGGCCTCGCCGCCGGGGGTCACGCTGCGGGTCTCGACCTGGATCGCGCCGCCGGTGATCGACGGCGAGGCGATGAAGGTGCTGTCCGTTACGCCCGGGGGCGGGGAGTAGGCCCCCGGCGGCAGCGCCACGCCGGGGGTGCGGAAGCTCATGTCGCCGGGTGGTGGGGCGGGCGGGCTGCCCGGGTAGTCGCTGCCGGTCTGGGCCAGGCTGACGCGTGCCTGTTCGGTGACGTCGCGCAGCGGCGAGAAGTGGACCGTCAGCTGGATCGTCTGGCCGGAGTCGGAGGACGTGACGGCGGGTGGCGGCCAGTTGCCGTCGGGCGGGAAGGTGGCCTGGACGGTGCCGGAGGAGTCGATGTCGAGGTGGGCGGTGGGCGTGCCGTACTTGGTCTGGTCGAGGGCGGCCGCCTGGATGTCGATCGACGCGTCGGTGTCCGGGATGTTGAAGATCGACTGGTCCAGGACCACGCTGTCCGGCCCGACCTGGTCACCGCCGTTCACGGCGATGGTGAAGTTGCACTGGGTGGTGGTCTGGCCGTGGATCTGGCCGGTGAGGACGAGCTGGGCCATCGGAGTCTCCTTCTCCTCAGTGCCGCGCGAGCGCGAGCGCGATGGCGTGGGCGATCGGCTGGCCGGTGTTGGCCTCGTAGTAGTTGAAGGCCGGGCAGGGGTTGACCTCGAAGCAGTAGACCTCGCCGTCGTCGGCCAGCATCAGGTCGATGCCGGCGAGTGCGAGCCCCAGTCGTGCCGCCAGGTGCAGGCAGCGCTCGGCGAGGTCGTCGGGGGGCTGCCAGGGCGAGAGTTCGGCCCGGCCGCCGTCGCTCCGGGCGTAGCGGTAGTCGACCCGGTCGGTCTCGATCCGGGTGGCGAACACCTCGCCGGCGACCGTGTGCACCCGGACGTTGGTGCCGGTGACGTAGCGCTGGAACTGCACCGGGCAGTAGCGGATGAGCGGCAGCCGGTCGAGGGCCTCCCGGTCGAGCGTCCGGACGATCGAGCGGACCCCGCTGATCGACTTGTAGACCAGTTCGCCGTGCCGCGCGTGGAACTCGTGGACGAGGTCCGGGTCGTTGGTCACCAGGGTCTCCGGAGCGCGGAAGCCGGACTGCTGGATCAGCTGAGCCTGGTGGGGCTTCGACGTGTTGGACGCCATCGCGCTCTCCCGGTTCATCACGCAGCCGGGGGCGAGCTCCGCCCAGGTGCTCAGGGCCGTGTGCCAGGACCGGCACCTGCGTACCGTGTCCTCGCCCGCCTCGCGGACTTCGGGGAGTCTGCGCCATTCCATCAGCCGGAGGTAGATGCCGGTGACGGTGGCGCAGTCGATGGATCCGCCGTCGTACGGGATGCGCCCCCGGACGGCGGTGCCGGTGGCCTCCACCTCGAACGGCAGCTCCTCGAAGCGCCGTTGGTGGAGCATGGCGTACGGCAGGCCAAGGCTGTCGAGTTCGGCCCTGACCCGGGCGAGCGGCGACTCGCTGGCGATGCCGCAGACGACGATCACGGCGCACCCCGGGGGAGCCCGGTGAGGTGTTCGTACAGGCGGTCGAGGAAGGCGGCGCCGGCTGGGCGGAGGTCGGGCAGGGGGCTCGCTCCCGCGAAGACCGCCGACCGACCGTCGTCGCGGCGGTGGCCGGCTCCAAGCAGGTCGGCCCCGGGCGAGTCGGCCCCGAGCAGGTCGATCCCGAGCAGGTCGACCTCGGCGAGCCGGGCGAGCCGGACGTACGGCTCCTCGTCCTCGGCCGGGGGTGCGCCGAAGACGTGCTCGCCGAGCACCAGGACGTCGCCGCGCCCGGTCGGGGCCGCTCGCGGTTCGCCGTCGGGGCTGCTGGAGATCCGGGCCGGCCGGGTGGGGAGCCCCGCTCTGATCGCGAGTGCGGTCCACTCGGCGGTCGAGCGCCAGGCGCCGCACAGTCCGTACCCGGCAGGCCGGTTGACCGAGACCGGGGCCAGGCAGGTGAGCAGGCTGAGCAGGAGTGCGTCCAGCTCCTGGGCGGCGTAGGCGGCGTCGGCGTGGGTGGTGAACGGCAGGTACCCGAAGGGGGCGGAGGCCACCCGGTTGAGCACGCCGTCGACGTCACGGCTGTCCAGGACGCGCCCGTCGGGCAGGGTGATCTCGAAGCTCGCGCCGAGGCGGTCGACGCGGTGCACCGACCTGGTGGAGCCGAGCAGGGTCTGCGGGGAGAGCAGTTCCAGGGGTTCCAGCCCGCGCTCGCGCAGCCCCTCGTACGCCCACACGGCGGCCCGGTCCGCCGGATCGCAGAGCACCAGCCACATGCGGCGCCTACCTCTCGGTCCGTCCCGGCTCGGGGGGTTCGTCCCGCAGGGCGCTGTCCGCGAGGTCGGGGCGCTGCGCCGGGGGGATGAAGTGCTCGGGCGGGTGGTTGACTTCGGATGCCGGGTGCATGCCCTCGGCGGGGTGTTCTTTGAATGCGTCCTTGTCCTCCTTGGCCTCCTTCCGCTCCTTGTCGTCCTTGTCGTCCTTGTTCTCCTTGGCGACGTCCTTGACGTCCTTGACGTCCTTGCCCTTCTCGTCACGTGACAGCTGCAGGGTGACCTCCTGGGCCACCGGATCGTTGCAGGGCAGGACGAAGTCGGCGGTCTGCAGGCTGGTGACGATCGGTTCGGATACGGGGCTGATCCCGATCTGGAGGTGGTCGCAGGCGTTGGGCGGGAGGCTGGCCGGGAAGTTCTTCAGCACGTAGCCCGCACCCATGGGCTGGTCGCCCGGACCGTTCACGTGCAGCGGTCCGGTGCCGATGTTGGAGATCGGGATCGTGATGTCCGGGACGGTCTCGCCCAAGGCCACCGTCATCCGCAGGGGGGTGCGGTCCAGGATGATCCGCGGCTGCTGGGCCTTCGCCGGGGTCTTCCCCGTGGACCAGACGAAGCCGAGTTCCTGCGGGTCGGTGTTCGTGATCCGCAGGCCCCAGGGGCGTTCCCCCGGATTGGAGATGTCGATCTGCACCGTGAAGACGTCGTTGGCGTCCCTGGTCCACGACGCGGTGCCGACCGCGCTCCCGGTCCCGTCGACGATCGACGACGTGGCGGGTGCCTGCGCGACGGTGGTGAGCGCTCCGGAGCCCGCCCGCAGCTCGATGTCCGGTGGCCTCGCGCCCAGGGGTGCGCAGTTCGGGCCGATGGCCACCACCAGGACGGACCAGGACGTCGCCACCTTGTCCACGACGAGGGGCAGGAGGCCGCTGGTGGCCTGGTCCGCGAGCCGGAGTTGGCCGGTGTCGGGAAAGATGTCTGCCATGATCGCTTCTTCGGTCGTGGAGCCGCGGTGACGTCCGTCACCACGTTCCGAGGGCTACGACGTCGACGAACACGGGTCGACCGGTGGTGTCGGCGCCGGCGGGAACGGGCCGGGTCTCGAACTCCCGGACGACCAGGCGCTGGGCCCGCTGCCCGGTGTCCGGAACGCTGATCGTGATGGTCTGCCCGAGGACGGCGGAGGCCGTCAGGACGGTGGACCAGCCGGTGACGCCGTCCGGCGCCGTCACCCCCGGGTCCTGGACCTGGAGTTCGGTCCGGACGGTGTTCCCGGCGCCGCCCGGCCCGAGGCCCTCCAGGACGACGCCCGCCTGCCCCGCGCTGCGGGTGACCGTGAGGCGCCGCTGCGGCGCGAGTTGGACGGGCTCGGTCAGCACCACCTGTGACACGTCGGGGACACCCGGGATGGTGTACCGCTGGTAGCGGGCCAGGGCGAGCCGGACGAACGGGAAGTAGGAGGCGGAGACGACCGGCGTCAGGTCGAGGTCGGCGAACCAGCGGTCGCCCTCGGCGTCGAACTCGACCGGGTAGAGGGCGGCGTCCAGCAGGCGGTGCAGCTCGGGGAGGGTCACCTGGGCCCGCTGTGCCACGTTGACCTGGGCTCCGGTGAGGACGGCGGGTGGTGCCCCGGTGTCCCGGATCGGGTCGCGTCCGGCGACCGCGACGTACCGCAGGGCTTCGGCGGGGACCGGCCCGGGCGGGAAGGTGAGTACGGCCAGGGCCTCGTCGTCGCCCGAGACGTACCAGGGCCGTTGGAGGAGGACCCGCAGGCCGCCGCCCTGGCGCAGCCGGGTGAGCGACCGCTGCCCGTCGGTGGTGCGGGTCCAGCCGAACGACGGGACGCAGTCGAGCAGTTGGGGGGCGGGTGGGCGCACGGTGCTCGGCACGTCGATGTCGCCGAGTTGCCCGGCGGCGGTGCAGGCACCGGGGTCGGTGGCGAGGATGCGCGCGAAGCAGTCCTCGAAGCGGGACACCGCCGTCACGGCGTAGCTCACGTGGTGGTGGCGGGTGTCGCCGAACTCCTGGCGGATCTCCGGGAGCGCCTCCAGCAGGGGCAGGTGCTGGACCTCGTACGAGCCGACGTGCGCCATCCGCCGGGTGGTGGTCGGTGCGGCCGACGGGCTGTCGTCCTGGTCGGTCCAGTCGGCGTTCAGGTCGATCCGTCCGGTGCTCGGGATGTCGATCGCGAAGGCGTCCGTCCCGAGGACGGTGTCGCGGTCGCCGGGCCCCCGCCTGGGCGTCAGCTGCCCGCTCGGGTCGGTGAGGGGGTGTTGCACCGCGTGCACCAGGGTGACCGTGCGCGGTGGGGTGATCAGGCGGTTCCGGCCGGCGACGATGTCCTGGAAGGCCGGCAGGTGCGGCACGTTCGGGTCGACGCCCTGCCAGAGCGCGATGCCGAACAGCGCGACGTCGTCGAACGTGAGGCAGGACGGGATGTCGAAGGTCACCTGCTCGGCCGGACCGAGCGCGACCGTGACGTGGCGTGGGTCCGCCCGGCTCACCGTGCAGCCGCTCGCGGCCGCCTCCAGCCGTACGGACGCGGTCTGCAGGTCGGGCCAGGCGCCTTGCCAGATGGCGATCACGGCGTCGTCGGGCGGGTCGATCTGACCGGGCCGCCCGTTGCCGGGGTCGATGGGCCGGGGCCGGGCGTTCAGGGCGGCGCACACGCCGCTCGGGTCGGCCAGCCAGGGCAGGGCCGCGTCGGTCTCGGGCAGGACGACGTACGAGGACGGCGAGGGCGGCCCGGCGGGGACGGTACGCGCGCCCTGGACGTCGGTGAGCTCGCGGTCGGCCCGTTCGGCGACCGCGAAGAGCCGGCTCACCTCGGTGCCGGGCGCCGCGGGGCCCAGCGCGGTGTCGAAGGCGCCGTCGTACTGCAGCGCCAGGGCCAGCGAGCACTTCGGCGGCAGCAGGTGCCGCAGGTCGTGGGCACGGTAGCCGTGGAGGGTCGCGTAGTCGTCCGCCGAGGTGCCGCGGTCGCTGCGGATGACCATCCGGTCGTGGCCGTCGCCGTCGTCCCACTCCCGGGTCGGCACCAGCTCCGGCGGCGGCAGCGGCTCGAAGCGCCAGTAGGGGACGAGGTCCGACTGGGCGTCGGCGGCGCCGACCTCCTCGACGCGCAGCCCGCCGCCGGCGAGGTCGGCGATCCTGACCCGGATCCGGTACTTGCGGCCGAACCGCAGCCGTGGCAGCGAGCCGGTGTCGCACTCCACCACCGTGTCGAGGCCCGACGTGACCGGTACCGGCAGGGTGTCCCCGGTGGCGGTGACCCGCTCGGGCCGCTGGGCCACCTGGCTCCAGCCGTCCCAGCGCGCCACAATCTCGTGCAGGTACAGCGCGTCGGCGTCGCCGAAGCCGGTGACGACCGGGCCGGGCCGCAGGTAGCCCTCCTCCAGCAGGCCGTCGGGCAGCAGCGGCACGCCGCCGACGGTGTGGTGCACCCGCCGTCGGCACAGCGAGTACCAGGTCTGGCGGCTGTCGTCGAACACGTCCATCCGGTAGCCGCCGAGCAGGGAGTCCGCCAGCAGGGCGGAGGCGAGCAGGCCGGCCGGCGTGCCGCGCTGCTGCGCCCGCTGGAGCTGTTTGCCGTGCTCCTCCTCCCGCGCCCGGTCGACCAGGGCGAAGCCCGTCGAGTGCAGCGCGGGCAGTGCCCCGACCGGAACGGGGGACGACTCCCCGGGAGGGGGCGACGACCCGTCCGACCGGGCCGTGCTGACCAGCCGCAGGGCGGCGCCGTCCACGTCGAAGGGCAGCAGCTCGAACCGGGGGTTCGCGGAGGGCGCGAGACCGGCACCGGTCAGCGGCAGGAGGCCGCCGCTGAAGCCGGTGGAGGTCGGACCGTCGACGGAGGAGGGCACGAAGCGGGTGCCGGTGACGGTGTAGGCGGTGGCGGGCGAGAGGTCGGTCTGGGCGGCTGCGCTCCAGCCCGGTGACGGGTTCGGGTCGGGCTGGGGCCACAGCGGCACCACCCTCAGCTCCGCCGGGTGCGTCTGGTCCACCGGGGTGAGCGCGGAGGCGGGTACGGCGAGGTCGACCAGCAGGCCGAGCGCGCGCAGCAGGACGGGGTGGTCGGCCAGGTGCGCGATGCCCTGGTGGAACTCGCCTGCGGGCGGGGGCGCCGCCAGGCGGTCCGGTGGCGTGGTGTCGGGCGCGCCGCGCCGGTAGAAGGCGTACGCCTGGGCGAGCGCCGGCGTCGCATCGGTCGGGACAGCGCCGGCCGGGGTGGCGTGGGGCGGCGTGGCACCGGTCGGGGTGGCGCCGGCGGGTGCCAGCAGGCCGGGCTGCCACTGCTCGCCGATCGCCCGCAGCGCGGCCCGCAGCCCGGGGTGGCTCTCCGGCGCCGCGCCGCGGTGTGCGGCGTGGGCCTGGGCGGTGGCGGCGTAGATGCCCTTGACGTCGGTACCGGCCCGGCCGGCCGGGAAGGCCTTGGTGGCCCGCCCGTCGTAGCTGGTGGCCCGGTACGGCTCCACCGGCATCGTGGCGGTGAACAGCGTCTGCCAGACGGAGAGTTGCCGGTCCGGGGGGAACTGGACGGTGCTCCCGTCGAGGGCGGTGTACGGGACGCGCACGGACGGCAGCGTCCGCCCGCCGCGCCGGACGTCGAAGCCCACCCCGGCGAGCCGCCGCGGCCAGTCCTGCATCCCGAAGTCCGCGATGGTGAGCGCGGCTCCGTCCGGGGCGAGCAGGCGCGGTGTCAGCAGCACCGACAGCAGCGCCATCGGCGCGGACTGGCCGGGGACGGTCGCCAGCCGGCCCGCCGGGAGCACCGTCCAGACGAACTGCCGCTCCAGGCCGGTCGAACTCTCCGGGCCGGTCAGGCTCTCCGGGCCGGTCGATGACATGGCTCACTCCCCTGCGAACGCCCGGCAGTAGGTCTGCCACGGGAAGGTCTGCCCCTGCGGCCCGAGCGCGGCCTCGACCGACGGGTCCGAGGCGGTCGAGGCACCGCTCAGGGGGCGGCGCAGCCCGGCGGGGGGCGGGCAGTTGCCGAAGCACTTGTGGCACTCCAGCGTGAAGGACTTGGAGAAGAAGGTCAGGTCCACGGTGATCACGAGCCGGGCCGAACCGCTCAGCGAGCCGGAGGTGGAGTCGTACGTCAGGCTGAGGGTCAGTTCGATCGAGACGCTGATCAGCCCCAGCAGCGAGACGCTGCCGCCGATCCGCAGATAGCCGGTGACCTCGGTGTCGGTGCCGTTCTTGGCGAAGACGACGCCGCCGAAGACGTGCACCTCCGCGGACACGATGACGAAGTCCATGACGATGGCGGCGCCGAACTCGATCCCGCCGGTGAAGCGCTGCAGGCCGCTGTCGGTGCCGCCGGCGCTCAGGCCGAGTTCCAGGTACCCGCCGCCGCCGAAGCCCGACACGGTGACCAGGAACGGCCGTTCCCGGGTGCCGAACGCGAAGTCCATGACGATCGGCTGGTCGGTCAGCGACAGTGTGACGCCGGCCTGCACGGTGAGGTTCTGCACGCTGAACACCAGCAGGCCGACGCTGGGGACGGCGACGGTGTACGAGGCCGTGATGCTGGTCGCCGAGGTGTCGATCCTCGGGCCGTTCCCCCCGAGCGGGAGGTACTGCTCCAGGGTGGCGAGGAACCCGAGATCCCCGCCGAGTGTGACGTTCGTCAGGTGGGTGGAGAGGTCGAGCCGCTTGCCGGGCTCGGCGGTGAAGGTCACGGACGCGAAGCTGAGGGCGACGTACGCGGGGGCGCCGGCGTCGGGGACGATCAGCTTGAAGTTGCTGATCGTCCCGGTGGCGTGCATCTCGGGCTTCCCGTCGACCGACAGGGCCCGGACGTCGAGGTCCAGCGCGCACCCGGTGTCGGGCGTGAACGGCGGGAAGGACTTCTGCAGGTCCTGGTGCCAGGTCAGCTCCGCGGACGGGGTGGGCGTCTGCTGCCCGACCCAGAGGAGCTTCGGCGGTGCGCTGACGACGTCGATGAGGCTGCTCAGCGGGACCACGCCGAACAGGGTGGCGTCCGGGGCGAACAGCTTCGAGGGCACGGTCTGGAAGGCGTCGCTGACGGCCGGCCCGAGCGTGCGCGAGATCTGCGACACGGTCATGTTGGGGGCGGACAGCCCGCCGACCCGGGCCCCGGCGGCCCCGAAGTCGAGCGTCCGGGGTGTGACGAGGTCGAGCAGCGCGTCGGGTGTCGGGCTGCCCCAGGGGGTGTCGACGAGCGCCTGCGAGATCGTGGCGGGGAGCGCCGGGAGCGGGCCGAGCAGCCGGCGGACGGCCGGCAGCCCCACGGCCAGCTGGGTCACCTGCGGGTAGAAGCCGACCCCGCTGGGGGAGAGCCCGGCCCCGATCCCGCCGAAGGTCATCGACTGCACCTCCTGCACGGCGTCCTCCACCGCCTGGGTCGGGGACGTCATGACGAGCGGGATGCGGGCGGCGATGTCGCAGAGGGGGCGGCCGAGGCTCGCGAAGGCTCCGGTGCTCGGACCGTTTCCGTAGATTTTGTCGAGTGCCGCGCCGTAGCCGGCGCCGGTGGCGCCGTCCTCGACGAACAGCAGTGGCAGGTCCAGCTCCACGTACTCCTGCCCGGCCGTGGCCCGGAGGGTGAACACCACGGGGGCGCTGGCCCGGGTCGGCCAGAAGCACCTCGGCGGGGCGGCCGAGGAGCCCACCGGGATCCAGGAGGCGTCGTCGAGGCCGTCGGTCTGTCCGGGGTCGATCGCGACGCTCTGGAACGGGAACCGGCGTTCGTGCGGGCCGCCCGCGCCGATGCCGTAGTCGTCGCGGACGGGCTCGGTGACGATCAGGAAGGCCTTGCGGTGCAGGGCGGCCACGGCGGGGTCCGTGCCGTCGAACCGGCGGTCGGAGACCTCGATGTAGGCGGCCCGGTGGCCGAACGGGAACAGGGCGCCGGGGGCGGAGACCTTGACGTGGAAGTCCCGGCCGAGTGCGGCGTCCTGGGCCCACTCCAGCCGGGGCCAGTGGGCGGCGGCGCAGAACCGGGCGCCGTAGGCGCTCAGGATCAGCCGGTCGACGGTGAGGGGGACGGCCGGGTTCTCGGCGGCGGCCGCGACGATCCGGTCGTACCAGGTGTCCAGCGGGGTGCCGTGGTCGGTGCCGTCGGCCAGGGACCGGAGGGGCCGCGCCGTCAGGTGTCCGTCGGGGCCCGCGATGCGGCTGTGCCACAGCTCGGTGCCGCCGGCCGTGCCGGTGGCGGGCAGGGTGCGGTGGTTGCACCGGGCGTCCGGCTGCAGGGTGAGCAGCAGGTTCCAGGGGACTTCGAGCCGGGCCAGCAGGTCGGCGGTGGTGGCCGTCGTGACGATCAGCGGCAGGCGGTTCATCGCGTCGAGCAGGCCGGCCACGGTGAGCGTGACCGGGTCCGGGCCGACGGCGAAGCACAGGGTGGAAGGGCCGGCCAGGAAGCCCTGGGGCGGCTGACCGGACTCCACCACGGTCTCGGCCAGGTGCTGCGGGGGGACGTCCACCAGGAGGTGGCCGCCGCCCGGGTCGGCCACCAGCTGGACCGTGCCGTCGGGCCGGGTCTGTTCGTGCAGGCCCTGGCTCCGGACGGTCAGGGTGACCAGGTCGTCCGCGCGGAGCACGGGGTAGCTGCCGGTGGGCGCGTCCGGCAGGTCGAGGAGCTGCCAGTCCTGCCAGCCGCGGTCGAAGCGCCGGTGCATCAGCGCGGCACCGGCCCAGACGGCGAGCACGTCGGTGCGGCCGCCGCCGGAGGCGACAGCGGCCAGTCGGGGGCCGGTCGTGTCGGGGGCGGTGAGGTCGCCGCCGAGCTGCTCCCAGCCGAGCCAGGGTGCCAGGGCGGAGTGCCGCAGGCCGTGGTCGCCGCCCAGGAAGACGTCACGCTCCGTCGCGGCGAGGCAGGTGAAGGAGCGTTCGTCGCCGTCGGGGAGCGGGCCGAGCTCCTCCCACACCGGTGGCTCGCGCATCGGCGGGGTGTCGCTCTCCAGGTGTGCGCGGAGCAGACGTCGTTCGCGGGTGTCGGCGAGGAGGAGGTCGATCCGGCCGGGCGCGACGGGCACGGCCGTCAGGTGCCCGGGTGCGCGCTCGCCCGTGCGGAGCACAACTGGCCCCTTGGTCGGGCGTCCGCGCAGGAACTCCCAGCCGTGGGCGCCCGCGTCCAGGACGAGGTGGACATCGCCGGGGCGGCTCGACACGACGGTGAAACCGGTCGCCGAGCCGCCCCGGGCGAGCGTGCCGAGCGAGGTCCAGTGCGGGTGCTCCCCCGCGCCGGGGCGCAGCCGTAACAACTCGCCCGCCACACTGAGGGCGAACACCTCGACCGGGCGGCCCTCGGCCGCCGTCGCGCTCAGCCAGTTGAACGCGGGGGCGCCGGTGAACGCGGGGGCGCCGGGCGAGGGCCAGGGGCGGTCCAGCGCGTGCCAGGCGTGCCAGCGGCCGTCGAACACCCGGTACCGTACGGCGCCGTCGTGCGCGCCGACGAAGAGGTGGAGTCTGCCGTGCCCTGGCGAACAGACGGCCAAGGCCCGTGCCGGGTGGGTGTGCATGGGGCGCCCCCAGCAGATGGACGCGGTACCGGTGGACGCGGTACCGGTTGGACGCAGTACCGCTCAGCGGGGCCGACGCATCGGGCACCCGCCAACTCTCAATGGTTCCAGGCTATTCCCGCTTCGGGCACGTATCAATTCCTGGTCGCGGCCCCCGCCTCCGGGCCGCGACGGTTTCACTGTGCGTAGCCGCCTTCGGGTAGCACTCCCCCGAGGACGTCGCCCGCGGTGTTCAGGGCTGCCACGGTGCTGGTCTCGGCGGCGTTCGACGGGAGCGACCGAAGGTGGGGGTGGGCAGAAGGCTCGGGGTCGGCGGGGCGGGGTCGGCCGGCCGCGGCGGGTGCCGGGCCGAGGAGCACGGTGGCGGCCGTCGCGGCGGCGGCCAGGGTTGCTGCCGGGCGAAGGGTGTGTGAACCAGCCACCGGGAACTCCCCTCTCGCCAATGATCCATTGGATCAAGAGAATTGATGTAGCGTCAGTTTCCGATTCGGCCAGATGCCCGGCCCGGGGGCGCCGGCCCGGCGGCCCGCCGACCCCGGCACGTTGTTCGAGGAATCGGTGGAGACTCCACAGTGCAGCCTGTTTGATTGTTCATCTACAAGAAGCCGACTGAGGGTCAGGGGGCGGCGGACAATCAGGTCCGGCCGCCGGACAGGACAAGGGGGCACGGGGTGGCTGGTGTTGGACGTCCGCAGGGGCGGCTCAAGGGGGAGACCGAGCAGGCGGATGCCCTGGCCCGGTTCGTGCGGGAGGTGACGTCGGGAGTCACCGTCCGCGAGCTCGCCCGGCGTTACCCCGCAGGCAAGACCAGTTGGAGCGAGTACCGCTCCGGGGAGAAGGACATCCCGTGGCACCTGCTCCAGCGGCTGGTCCACGACCGCGTGACCGACCCGCGGGCCCGGACGGTGCTGCTGGAACGTGCTGCCCGCCTGCACGAACAAGCCACCCTGGCGGCCCGGGGACTGCGGCCGCCCGAGGCGGGACGTTTCGCCGCCCAGCAGGCGCTGGACCTGGCCCGCCAGGCGCAGCGACAGGCCGAGGAGGGGGTCGCGGAGGCGGATGAACTGATCCGTGTGCTGGTGGAGGTCGTGGCCGAGCTGCGGGGTGAACTGGGCGACGACGCGGAGGACGACACCGGCCCCGCTTCGCAGCAGGCGCCCGGCGGGGGCGCGGCGCAGCTGCGGCGGGCCCGGCTGCGGGAGGCGACGCGCTGCCTGGCCGAGGTGCGGCGCATCAGGCAGAGCGCACGTGAGGCGCAACAGGCGGCGCAGCGGGAGCAGGACGCCGTCGGGCTCCTGGCCGATCAGGAGCGTACGCACGCCCGGGCGGACGAGAGCCGGGCGGACGAGAGCCGGGAGCCGGGGTCCGAGCTAGTGGTGGCCGACGGGGTGCGGGCGCGTCTGCCGGTGCTGTGGCGCCTGGACGCCGACCTCGTGGCGGTGCGGGAGGCCTTGGCCGACCGGCGCCGCGAGGTGCTCGGGGTGACCTCCGTCGTACCGCGCTCACCGGCACCCCGGATTGTCCGCGGCGAGGTCGTCGACGCCCCGGACAATCGCCTGACCGGCCTCATCGCCCCATTCGGCCGGGCGCGTAACGCCGCGAACGCCCCCAGCGCCGCGGGCACCCGTCGCAGGACCGGCACCATCCTGTTCGCGGCCCTCGCCCTGCTACTGGTCGGAGTGCTGCTCGGTATGCACTTCAGCGCACCGGCACCGGGCATCCCGATGCCGTACCTGGCGGATTCCTACCGTGTGCCGGCGGTCACCGAGGCCCACGGTCCGTCCCCGTCCCCGTCCGCGGCCGGCACGTCCGCGGACACGTACCGGCCGGCCGCCGGCATCGCGTCGGCTACGGCCTCAGCCCCGGCCTCGGCAGACGCAACTGCTCCCCCCGGGCCGCAGCAGGCTACGGCCTCGCCTTCGGCCCCGCTTCCGGTCGAGGTGACGCCCACCCCCGGGTCGGCGCCGACCCCGGCCGACGCGACGCCCGCCCCCGAGGCATCGAGCACCCCACGGAACCGCGACACCCAGGGCGTTCCGCCTGACACGGCCCCCCAGCAGCCGGGACAACCCGTGGTCGTCGCCTCCGCTCCGGGCACGCTGTACTCCATCGCCCCGGACCACCGCGCCGTCTACCAGTGGCAGGGCCGGGACATGGCCTGGACACCCATCGGCGGTCCCACCGAAAGGATCCTCGCGGGAGGCGCCGGTGTGTTCGCCGTCAGCGCCGACGACAAACGGCTGCTCGGCTACAGCGGGACCCCGGGCAACTGGACACCCGTCAGCGAACCCGGTGCCGACTTCGCCATCAGCGGCACCCGCCTCTACCGCCTCGCCCAGGACCACACCGGCGTCTACCGCTGGAACGGCACCGGAACGAGCTGGACCAAGATAGGAGGCCCGGCCGGACGCCTGTACGGCGGCGGGGCCGGCCTGTTCGCGACCGACCCGCGCGACGGCCGCATCTTCCGCTACGACACCGCCAGGGAAATCTGGACCTACGTGGGCACCGACGGGGCGACCTTCGCCGTCAGCGACACCCGCCTCTACGGACTCTCACCGGACCGCAGCCAGGTGTTCCAATGGGACGGTACGGGCAGCGACTGGACCCTCATCGGCGGCCACGCCCAGGACCTCTACGCCGGGCCGGCCGACCTGTTCGCCACCAGTCCCGATCACGGCACCTTCCTGCGTTACGCCCGCACTCCCCAGTTCTGGGATCCGGTCAGCGAGGCGGGAGCCGAATTCGCCGTCACCGCCGACCACATCTACCGCCTGGCGCCCGACCACAGCGCTATCTACCAGGCACCCAGCAACGGCGCCGCCACCTGGACGAAAATCAGCGGACCGGCCGCCACCCTGATCACCAGCAGGTGACAGGCAGGCTGATCGAGTCCACGAACACCAGGACCCGCCCGATCGTCCGCCGGGGCTTCCGCTCCCGCAGCGCGGACACCGTCATCGCGCTCGTCATGCCCTGCCTCAGCGGCAACCGCCCCGCCCTGCCCCGACGCCGACTCACATGACCGCACCCGCAGGTCCAGCACAAGAAGACGCACCAGGGGCCCCACCCGCTCACTCGCCGTGGACAGGTGCCTCGGGCGGCCCCACGGCACCCCTGGGCAGCTGCAGGCGCCCGCCCGTCCTCCACCGGTCCACGGAAATCCACTTGTCCGCGGACAACGATATTTTTCCGTGCTCGAACTTGGCTTTCCCAGAGATTGATTGACGGACAATCAGCTCCGAACCAGCATGAGGTGGCCGCTGACTGCCGGGGGACAGCCACCGGCGGGGAAGCGGGGGCCCGGTCCTGCCCCGAAGGGGGACCGGCCACCGCTTTCCCCGGTATCAGCCGCTCTTTCGATCCGATCGGAGTGAATGTGCTCAAGAACAGGCTCGTTTCTCTCACCCTCGCGGCCGCAGCCCTCATCGGGTTCTCCGTCGCCGCCTCACCGGCGGCCTACGCGGCTTCCTGCTACGGCGGTACGTGCTCCAACAAGGGGCCGAAGGGCACCGGTTGCGACGCCGACGCCTTCAACCTGCGGGCCTACACGCTGAAGGCCGGGTACTACGAGCTGCGGTGGTCCAACGCGTGCCACGCCGGCTGGATACGTGCCTCCGGCGCCGGCGCCGCAGGCGCCAGCGCGGTGATCCAGCGTGTCCTCCTCGACGGCGGCGGCGGTGTCGACGTCCAGGAGGAACGCGCCGTCGCGGTGAACAAGGGCGAGCTGGACTGGTCCAACATGGTGGGCACCAGCTACGGCTCCTACTACCGGGTCTGCGGCACGTACTTCGGGTTCCCCGACAGCACCCTGGACTGCAGCCCTGTGGTGTACCACGACTGACAGCCGGCCGTCGGCTTCCTTGCCGGCAGCCTCGGCGGGTGAGCCACCGGCGTCGGCCGCGTGCCTCCTCCCCCACCCCGTCCCCGTGGCTGCAGGTCTTCCTCACCCCACCAAACGGAGGTCAACCATGCGTGGACGCATCGTCGCGCTGCTCCTGTCCAGTGCAGCCCTGTGCGCACTCGCTGCCCCGCAAGCCCTCGCCAGCCCCGCATCCGCCGTATCCGCCACCGTGTTCGCCGGGTGCGGATGGGTGCCCGAGGACATCGACGGCGGCGGGTGGTACGCCACCGCCGACGGGGCCGTCAACATGCGCTCCGGTGCCAGCACCGGGTGCCCCGCCAACGGCGTCGCCTACCAGGGCCAGGCCCTCGACTACCACTGCTATTCCACCCCCCTGGCCGACGACGACTTCAGCTGGACGTACGCGCGGAACGTGAGCACCGGCGTCCAGGGGTGGATCCGCAACGACCTGCTCACCGACCACGGAAGCAAGGTCAAGTGCCGGTGACATCGAAGAAGGAGTAAACAGTGATCAGCAGGAAAGCCCTCACGGCCTGTGCCGCGATCGTGGTCGCACTCGCCCCGGCCGGCGCGGCGTCCGCGAACAGCACACCGGAGAAGACGGAGGCCCACGCGGCCGCGGTCGGCTGGAGCAACATAGCCAACAGGTACTCCGGGAACTGCCTGGACTGGGACGGCTCGGAACCCTGGGACGGCGGCACCGTCAATCTGACGCGGTGCGACAACAACGGCGGGCAGCGCTGGATGCAGGGGGCATTCGGTGATGGCCGGTTGGTCTTCACATCCGTCTACGACGGGAAGGTCATCGACGCGGTGCTGGAGAACGCCAACGGCAGCCGCATCACCCGCTACCGCTGGCTGGAATGGGAGCACCAGCCGAGGAACCAGCAGTGGATCTGGACCAGCGCCGGTGAGATCAGGAGCGCCTGGAACGGAAAGTGCCTGGACGCCGACCCCGGGCAGAAGGACTGGAGCGTTCAACGCGTCTACCTCTGGGACTGCAACGGCAGTTCGTGGCAGAAGTGGTTCCACGTCTAAACCTGGCCCCGAACGTCCGTCGGCGCCGTACGGCGCCGACGGACGTGCACGCGGATCACCATCGAACCCGTCGAAGCACTGCGCCGGCGACCACGGACACGTCGCCCCCGGTCGCACCCGCACGGTCGCTCGGCGTCACCCCGGCAGGTCCGCCGGAACGGGGGAATCGTCGAGCCCTCCCCCTCCAGGGGGCAGCTGTTCCGTCACCCGAACACTCCGAGAGGTACGAGAACACGTGTCCTCACGAAAATCGCCGGTCCTGGGATTACCCGGGACGGCTCTTCTCAGCATGGCCCTGATCGCGGGAGTGATGTCCGCGACCAGCCCCGCCCGGGCGGCGGCCCCTCCGGAACAGCCGTCGGCCACCGCGCCCGAGGGTGCCCTCGGCCCCGCCGAGGACGTCCTGGTCAACGGCTGGGGCGACGGCTCGGGCTACCACCTCGACATCGCCACCGGCGCCGGCGGCTACCGGTGGCGCGAGACGGCGCTGCTGCGCCCCGCGGGTATCGACGACGCGTCCTGGACGGGCTACCAGTGTGTGTCCGGCGACGGCAGGTTCGCTGCCGTCACGGTGCTGCCCGCCGGCGCCGTCAACCGGGCCGAGGCGCGTGACCACGGTGCCGTCGCGTACTCGGTGGACTTGTCCAGCGGCGCGGTGAAGCCCGTGGCCGCCGGAGTGGCGCTCAAATACCACTCGCCCGGCTGCGGTACCGGACAGACCGCGATGTTCACGGTCAACCCCGGAAGCGACCAGCGGCTCACCCAGATCCTGACAGTCGATCTGCCGACCGGCGAGATCAAGGCGTCCACCACGGTGGCCGGCCAGGTGACATCGGTCGTCCCGACCCCCGACGGCCCGGTGGGCGCCCAGGGCGCCTCCCTGGTCCGCGTTCCCGCATCCTCGGCCGAGACACCCGCCGAGCCGGTGAGGATCGCGCAGGTCGACGGCCTCGCCTACGACCTGCGTCCGACCGCCGGCGGGGTCGACTTCGTCGTGCAGAAGGACGGCGGGCCGACCTCCTTCCTGATGCGTGAACGGGACGGCAGGCTCTCCCCCCTCGGCGAGGGCCCCAGGGAGGCGCTACGGCTGATGCAGGGCCGGGGTGGCGAGTCCGTCGCCCTGGGAGCCACCAAGCTGGCCGAGAAATCCGGCATCCGCAACGTCTCCACCGGCAAACTGCCCTCGGGCGCCGTCGGTGTGTCCCTGGACGGCGCCGCCCTGCTGGGCCTGGGGCCGGACACCGCCGTGTCGGCCCCGCTGGTGGTCACGACCGCGGGTGACACGCTCCTGAAGCGAGACGCTGCCCCCGGCACGGTGTCCGTGTCGACCGCGGTTCCGCCCCTCGCGCCGGTTCCGGCTGGAGCCGGCGGCATCGTGTCGGAGCAGGGCGCCGCCGCGGCGCCCGCGCCCGCCCCCGGGGAGACGGACGCGCGAAGCACCGACGACTCCCCGGCCACGGCTGCCGCCGCGGCGCCGAAGTGCGCGGTGGACCGGCTGGCCGAGAACCGGCAGGTGATGCAGCCGGGCACCGCACAGGTGTCCTGGGCCATCGAGATGGCCGAGCAGGGCCTGTTGACCGGTTCCCCCTACACCCGGCCGGCCGGGTTCGCGAACCTGGGCCTGGCCGCCTTCGCACCGAACGGAGACTTCCCCAGGCTGCCGCTCAAACACCCGGCGGGCGACACCTTCGACTCGGTGCCGCGCTCGGTCTACCAGGCGATCGTGGCCCAGGAGAGCAACTACAGCCAGGCGTCCTGGCACGCCCTGCCCGGCATCGCGGGCGGTGCGCTGGTCGGCGACTACTACGGCGCCGGCGGCTCCATCTCCAAGATGGACTACACCAAGGCCGACTGCGGCTACGGCCTCGGCCAGATCACCAACGGCATGTCGAAGGGCGACACGGTCTACTCGGTCAACGGCCAGACCAAGATCGCCGTCGACTACCAGGAGAACGTCTCCGCCGGTCTGCAGATCCTGGAGCGGACCTGGAACCAGCTCTACGACGCCGGCATCACCGTCAACGGTGGAAACCCGCGCTACCTGGAGAACTGGTACCTGGCCGCCTGGGCCTACAACTCCGGAATCCAGCCCACCGCCAAGTTCGGCAACACCACCGGCTGCGTGCCGAGCCCCACCTGCACCAGCGCCGAGGGCAACTGGGGCCTGGGCTGGGCCAACAACCCGCGCAACCCGGACTACCCGCCGACCCGCGCGCCGTATCTGAAGAACAGCTACGGCGACGCCGCGCACCCCGGCAGCTGGCCCTACCAGGAGCGGATCACGGGCTGGATGGGCCAGCCGATCCTCCGGTTCAACCAGCCCGCCTACACCAAGCCCGACTACCACGGCGGCAAGACCTGGCTGCAGATCCCGCCGGTCACCGCCTTCTGCACCGCCGACAACAAGTGCGACCCGACCGGCGCCGCCAACGCCAAGTACTGCACCCTGGCCAGCTTCCAGTGCTGGTGGCACCAGGCCGTCACCTTCGTACCCGACTGCTCCGCCACCTGCGCCACCAGTGCCTACACGGCGGCCGCCGGCTCGACCGAACCGGCCGTCGTCAAACCGCACCCGCACCCGCCGACCTGTGCCCTGGACTCCGCCAAGGTCGGCAACGCCGGATACGGAGCCCCGATCGTCGTCGACGAGTCGCAGCCCCAGCCACCGCTCAACCTGGTCGGCTGCGGCACGCCCGCCAACTGGTCCCAGGGCGGCACCTTCACGTACGCGTACGGGACCAACGCCGCCGGTGACAAGATCGGCGCGATCGACACCCACCAGCTCGGTGTCGGCTTCGGCGGGCGCGTCCTGTTCACCCACACCGAGGACGGCGCCAACCCGGACCTGATCAACACCGGGACCTGGACGCCGAACCTGCCCAAGCTCCAGTACTACAAGATCAAGATCCATCTCCCCTCCACGGCCGCCACCGCCTCCAACGTCGTCTACACCATCAACCCCGGCGGCGGGGTGGCACCGTGGAAGATCCGGGTGAACCAGAACTGGGGCACCGAGGAATGGGTCACCATCGGCACCTTCGCGATGCGAAACGGCGGCAACCTCCAGCTCACCAACAAGAGCGAGATCACCGGCGCCGGCAACATCAACTTCGCCGACTACGACGTCGCCTACGACGCGGTCGCCTTCATCCCGATGGGCGGCACCCCCGGCCAGCCCATCGGCGGACCGCCCGGCATCCAGGACGCCCCCAAGGGCAGCAACCCCTCGTGGGTGCAGTGCGGCTGCGTACGCCGCACCGCCGGTGACCCGGTCGACACCAGCACCGGCTACTTCGGTGAGACCTTCACCGACCTCACCACCCCGGGCCGCGGCAAGCCACTCGCCTTCACCCGCACCTACGCCTCCGCCGTCGCCGACCCGGCCGGCCCGGGCGGCGCCCTGGCCGCGGACGGACCGTTCGGCTGGGGCTGGACCCACTCCTACAACCTGAGCGCCGTCACCGACCCGGCCACCGGCAACGTCACGATCCGCCAGGAAGACGGCTCCCAGGTCGCCTTCGTCAACACCTCCGGAAGCTACGCACCGTCGGCGCCCCGCTTCAACGCGACCCTCGCCAAGAACGGCACCGCCTACACCTTCGCCCGCAAGTCCAAGGAGATCTTCACCTTCGACGCCGGCACCGGGCACCTGCTCAGCGAGACCGACCTCGCCGGCAGCAAGGCCTCCCCGCCCTACGCCACCACCCTGGGCTACGACGCCGCCGACCACCTGGCCACCATCACCGACCCGGGCGGGCGCAGCTACACCCTCACCTGGACCGGCAACCACGTCACCGGCCTCGCCGACAGCGCGGGCCGCCAGGTGAGCTACGGCTACGACGCCAACGGCAACCTCACCGACGTCTACGGCGCCGGCACCACCCGCAGCCCCGTCCTCAAGGACGACGACCACTTCCAGTACGGCTACACCGGCAACCACCTGCTCAACTCCATGCGCCAGCCGTCCCAGTACGGGTCCACCGCCACGCCGACGCCAGTCGTCTCCATGACGTACGACACCGCCGGCCGCGTCCTCGTGCAGACCGATCAGGTCGGCGGCACCACGACCTTCACCTACGGGCCCGACAGCGGCGGCAACCTGGTCGCAGGCCAGACCCTGGTCGCCGACCCGGCCGGCCACAAGACCCTCGACACCTACCAGAACGGACTCCTGCAGTCCGAGACCAAGGGCTACGGCACCGCCGACGCGGGCACCTGGAGCTACACCTACGACCCGGTCAGCCTCGGCGTCACGGCACAGACCGACCCCGTCGGCAACCTGCGCACCTACACCTACGACGACCACGGCAACGAGACGTCGGCCGGCGACGCCCGCGGGTTCACCACCGTCAAGTCCTACGACAGCGCGGACAACCTCCGCACCGTCATCGACCCGAGCGGACTCCGGACCTCCTACGCCTACGACGAGGCCGGCCACATCGCGACCGGCAGCGGCACCAACACCGGCAGCGAGGGCTTCGGACTGCTCACCGGCGTCATCCGCCAGCCGGTCGACGAATCGCTGCCGGCCCGGACCACCGCGGTGTACTACGAGGACGCGGCCCACCCGGGCGACGCGACCCGCGCGGTCGATCCGCGCGGCAACGCGAGCCGCAAGACCTACGACCCGGCCGGCGCCGTCATCAGCGCGACCGACGAACTGGGCAATGCCACCAAGTACGGGTACGACACCGCCCGAGGCCTGCTGACCTCCGAGGTGGCCCCGGACGGTGTCGCCGCCGGTACGTCACCAGGCTGCACCGCACCTGCCAAGGGCTGCACGACTTACTCCTACGACGCATGGGGCAACCGGACCGGCGCCGTCGACCCGCTCGGCCACACCAGCACCTCCGCCTTCGACGCCGACGGGCACCGCACCTCGACGACCGACCCGAACGGCAACACCACCCACTACACGTACGACGCCCTCGGGAACCAGACCAAGGTGACGCGGCCCGACGGGACGGTGCTGACCACCGACCACAACCCCGACGGCACGGTCGCCAGGACGGTCGACGGACTCGGCGCGGCCACCGTCTACGCGTACGACGCCCAGAAGCGGCAGACCCTGCGCACCGACCCGCTGGGCCGCGCCACCGCGAACGCCTACGACGCGGCCGGACGACGCACGGCATCGACCGATCCGAGCGGACGCGCCACCGCCTTCGGCTACGACGCGAACAACCAGCCCACCTCGGTGGCCTACTCGGACACCGCCACCCCGCCAGTCACCGCGATCGGCTACGACGCGGCCGGTCGACAGAGCTCGATGACCGACGGCACCGGCACCTCCCGGCGCGCCTACGACGCCTTCGGCGAGCTGGTCTCGCTGACCGACGGCGCCGGAGCGGTCACCGGCTACGGCTATGACGAGAACGGCAACGAAACCTCGATCACCTACCCCGGTGCCAGCGCCCAGACGGTCACCCGCACCTTCGACAAGGCCAACCGCCTGACCGCGGTCAAGGACTGGAACGGAAAGACCACCGGGTTCGGGTACGACCAGGCTGGTCACTGGACGTCCACGGCCGTCCCGAACGGAACCGCTGTCACCACGACGCTCGACGACGCCGGGCAGCCGCTGGCCGACCGGCTGACCAGCGGCACCTCGACACTGGTCTCGCTCACCTACACCCGGGACAACACGGGCCGCGTCAACTCGGACACCCCGAGCGGTGTGCCGGGCAGCGCCCAGACCTACCAGTACACGGCGCTGAACCAGCTCAAGTCCACCACCTCGGGGTCGGCCACGACCGACTACACGTACGACGCCGCCGACAACCCCGTCCGGACCGGAGCCGCCGGCCAGGCCTTCGACACGGCCAACCAGCTCTGCTGGAGCACGCCGGGCCCGGTGCCGGCCATGCCGTCCTGCACCGCCCCGCCCAGTGGCGCGACCGCGTACACCTGGGACCCGCAGGGCAACCGCACGAAGGCCACCACCGGGAGCACCGCTGTCACCCACACGTACGACCAGGCGAACCGCCTGACCGGTGTGAGCAGCGGCGGGACCACCAGCGCCTACACGTACAACGGCACCGGCCTGCGGACGCGGAAGACCACCGGGACGACCACCGTCTCCTACACCTGGGACGCGCAGCAGATCCCCAACCTGCTCTCCGACGGCTCGTCCTCGTACGTCTACGGACCGGACGACCTGCCGGTCGAGCAGATCACCGGCACGGGCACCCTCTGGTTCTTCCACGACCAGCTGGGCTCCACCCGGGCCCTGACCGACGCCTCGGGCTCCGTGGCCGGAGCGTACGCCTACACGCCCTACGGCGCCGTCAGTTCCCACACGGGCTCCGCGTCGACCGCGCTGCGGTACGCGGGCCAGTACAGCGACGACGAGAGCGGCCTGGTGTACCTCCGGGCCCGCTCCTACGACCCGGCCACGGCTCAGTTCCTCAGCGTCGACCCGGTGGTCGAACAGACCCTCAGCGCATACGGCTACGCCAACGCCGATCCGCTCAACCAGACGGACCCGGCGGGGCTCTGGGGCTGGAGCAGCGTCAAGAAGTTCGCCCATGACCACTCCGACGTGATCTCGCACATCAACTCTGTCGCCACAGCTGTCTGGGCCGTCTCCGGCACGGTGGCGGTGGGCTGCGCCGTCGTGGGCGCGCTGCCCTGCGCGGCCGTCGCCGGGGGAATCTCCGGGGCAGCCTGGTTGGTGACCACCGTCACCCAGGTTGGCCTGGTGGCCGACAAGTGCAGCAGCGGAACGTCCGCCTGGGACTGCGGGGAGGCGGCCGGCTACCTGACGGCGGACGTCGCGGCGTCACCCCTCGGACTGAAGGGGCTGGGCGCTCTGAGGGGCATCCTCCCGGCCCGGACGGACAAGAGCCTGGACGTCTGGCGCAAGATCTGCGAGGGCTGACCGGCCCCGGTTCCCGGCCGGCGCACACCGGCTACGGCCGACTCGATACTGTCCCTTCGACGACACCACGGCGGGCCGCCTCCCCTCGCGGGGGCGGCCCGCCGCTCGCGGTGGCTCGCGCTCCGTACCTCTCGACGACAGGAACGGCACATGACCGACAAGGCGTTACCCCCGTCCGCGCCGATCTCCGTGCGGCCGAACCCGCTCCTCGGAATGCCCCTCACGGCGGGCGGCCTGCTGATCTCCCTGCCCAAGGCGCTCGACGGCGGCCCCACGGCCCCGGTGTACGCCGCCGCGGCGGTCGTGAGCGCCCTCGCGCCCGCGCTGGTGCTCCTCCTTTCCGTCACCGTCGGCCGCGGCCGGATCACCGTCCGCCGAGGCCTGCACCGCACCTCCGTCCCGCTGGCGGAGCTGCGCTCGGTGACGGCCGAGGCGGACGCCGGCCGGGGGCCGCACACCCTCCGGCTCGAGAGCCACACCGGGGCACACTGCCGGATCCCGCTACTGGCCGTGCGGCGGCGGGACCGGCAGCGACTCGTGGCCGCCCTCGAACGGACGGCTCCACCCGGCGCCGTCCGAGAGGACCAGGCCCTACGCGACCTGCTGGGCCTCCCGGGCTGACAGCGAGGATACGCAGTGGCTCCTCCAGCGGGTCCGACTCTCGGGCTGACCAACGCCGACGCCCCGGCTGCCGCGTGATCCGGCCGTCGAGGCGGGCGGTGGCAGGACGAGTAGCCGCAGCAGCCGTAGGAGTTCGGGGCAGGTGATTGGGTCCTCCAGCTCCATCAGCAGCGCCGGCACACCGTGATCCGGGTGGTACTGGAGGTCGACGACCGTCACCGTTCGGCAGCCCCGTAGCCGTGTGGGCGAGCCGCCCGGTTCTGGCCGTGCAGCCGGCCCCGCATCAAACGAGCCCAGCCGGTCGCTGGCAACGGACAGCTGCGCGGCCATAGCCCGCGAACTCCGCCTCTCCGCAATGGCATAGCGTCCGTCAGCGCCCTCCGCGCGTCTGCCTGACGGGCTGGATGTACCGTGCCCATCGCGCACGGTGCCAGCGAACGTACTCCAGGCCGACGTCATGGCCGGGCTCCGTTTCCAGACGCTGCCGCACTGTGCCGGTCACCGTTTCCACGACGCGCAGGTCGTCGGTCAGGTAGAGGCCGCCCTGGTCGAACTGCGTGTGGCAGTTCGGGCACAGGCACAGGACGTTGCCAGTGTAGTCGGGTCCGCCTTGGCTCAGCGGGCGGATATGAGCACCTTCGCTGATCGTCTGGCGTGGTCCCGGGATTCCCAGGACGCTGCCGCACATCTGGCACTGGTTGCCGTACCAGTCCTTGACGTCCTGAACGACCGCCCCGTCACGCCTGACCCGGCCCTTCCTGTCCCTTACCCCGCTGGCGGGCACCGCGGCGGGCGCGCTGACGGCATGGGGACCACCCGGCGGGAACAGTTCTCCCAGCGGCAGGGCCTGCGACGAGCCGGTCGCGGTCCGGACCTGCCCGCCGATCTCGTCGAGAATGCCGCCGACGAGGTCCAGGGCATCAGGGCAGAGCAATCGGGCCCGATCCCGGCCGGAACGAGCAACCAGGGACCATGCCGCCTCGATGTGGCCGCCGGTGATCACGTCCGTGTCCTCGGCGAGGGCGAGCGCTGCCGCGATCCGGTGGGTGTGGGCGTCCAGTCGGACGAACTGGTCCTCCGGCAGGGACTCCTGGTCGTCGAAGCGAGCAGCGCTGAGCTGGACCGGCCAGAACTTCGCGGCGGCCTCACCCGTCATCGTGAACTGCACCTGTTGGTGCGACAGGCTGTCGTAGATCCGGGCGAGGCCCTCGACGGCCTGGGAAGCCACCGGCACTATCCGGCGGCCGGGGAGCGTGGCGCCGGGGATTACCTCTTTCCGGCGGAAGACCAGGAATCTGCTGGAGGAGGCCGCTTCCGTCTGTGCTCTGTACCTCCAGTCGCCCGCTGGCATCTCCCACAGCACCCCGATCTTGGGGGCCTCCCCCGCCTGGCCGCCCGCGCGCGAACGACGCTGATGTTCGAGGTTGCGGTACTCGTCGCCGTCCCAGGCCGTACGCAACGCGTACGCGAGGGAGTCATCGGAAAACGTCCTCGATGGGCGGTGCTTGACAGGGCTGCCGGTGAGCAGCAGAGAGAAGCCGGTGCCGGGCCGGGTACTCCGGGCGGACCGGCGCCAAGCGGCCCGCAGCCTGTCCGTTGTGGTGATGTCGTGGTGGCTGGTGAGCCGGCGAAAACGGCTGGAGTCCATACCGGCCGCGGCCAGGGCCGTGACCAGTGGAGGCCGGGCGTCGTCGGTCAGGAAGGCTCCCCACACCAGACAAGGCCATTCCATGTGGCCGACCGGCAGGACCGCCGAGGGGGCCACGGCGGCTGCCCACCAGCACAGGGCCGCCGCATAGACGTCCTCGGTGTGGATACCGTCCTGCAGCCCTGCCTGCCGCGCGATATCTCCCAACGGACCGCACATCACCACATCCGACACTGCGCCCTCCCCCTGTCTGCCATGTCACCCGGCCCTGGTGAACATCTATCACCCGTCACCGACAGAAGCCGTCCGGTGGCTGCCTCTCGTCCGGAGGCCCCCGTGGTCCCGGACGGCGACCGCAGCCGGGGACGCATCGGGCCCGGGACAAGGCCGGCGTCGAGCGATCCCCGGAGATCCCAGACGGGCAGCGAGAAGCACCACCAGGCCGACGGCCGACACCGGAGTGCCAAGGAAGGCTCTTGTGTCAGGCCCGGCAGCAGGACTCGCCCAGGTGGCTGTCGATCGCGGCCAGCAGATCCTGAGCCGCTACTCGCACCGCAGGGTCGCTGTCGTGGGTGAGCCTTCGTCAGGGCGGGTCGATGTGGGCCGACGGTTCAGCTCGGCGCGAGTGTGCGCTGGTGGTCCCCGGTCAGCGGCGGCCGGTGGCCAGGATGACGAGGAACTGGCCGCCGCCCGCCTCGATGTCGGCGGTCACCGGCAGCCCCGGCGCCAGTCGGGAGAACCGGTCCACCAGCCAATCCGCCGCTTCCTGGGCGTCCTGCCTGGTCGGACAACGGCCCACCATCTCGCGGCCGCCCTTGCGCTCCAGCCTCGCGGCAACGGTGATCAGCGGCGCGGGTTCGGCCACGTACAGGCGGTCCGGCCAGGCGATGACCACCTTGACCGCGCCCTTGCGGCTGTTGCACGCGCGGTGCGCGAGCCGCTCGGCGACCTTGGCCTTCCGGTCGGCGGTCCGGCTGTCAACGCTGGGCCCCCTGGGATCGTTCACCGACTTGTCGGGGTCGACCGGTTCGTCGCACACCCAGCATCGCCAGCCGTCGCGCTTGGCCACATCATCGAGGAGACTCACCCGGACAAACTAGCCTGCCCGGCCGCCACCCCGCGCACCAGGGCCTCGGCAACCAGGTGACCGTGCCCCGGAGGCCCACCTGTCCCATGCGTTCCAGGAGCTCCGTTCGCTGAACGCTTCCGCGAACTTGTCGTTTCCGGGTCTATCGGGCAGTAGTGACGTCGCTTGTCTTCGGGTCTGGGCGGCACCAACGTGGTCGTCAGATTGATCGCGACCGGGCAGTGGGAGATGGGAGAAGGGCGATGGTCCTCGGCCGGCCCCGCTCGGACCGGGTGATGCACCGCCTGGCCATCGCCGTACGGGCCGCCCCCGCCCGGCGTTCGGACATTCCTTGGGAGCTGCCAGCAGTGGGGTGCGGGGGCGGCTACAGCGCCTGGCGGGTACCTGACATTCCTTGGCTGTTCATCCGTCATCTCCACTGCCTCGGAGCTCCTGGGGGAAAGCCACAGGTAGTCCGGTGCGGTGACATCCCGCACGCGCACCGGCGCGACGGAGAGGGTAGGGCTGATGTCCGGAATAACCCGACGGAGGCTGCTGGGATCGGCGGCCGGCGCGATGGGAGCGGCAGCGGCGATGAGCCTGCTGCCACCGAGTGTCCAGCGGGCGGTAGCGGCGGGGGTGCCGAAGGCCGGTTCGCTGCGGGACGTCGAGCACGTGGTCCTGCTGATGCAGGAGAACCGGTCCTTCGACCACTACTTCGGCACGCTGGCCGGTGTTCGCGGCTTCGCGGACCCGAACGCGCTGCGGCTGGACAACGGGCGCTCGGTGTTCTACCAGCCCGACAGCGTCAACCCGGACGGCTACCTGCTGCCGTTCCACCTGGACACCCGCACCACGAGCGCCCAGGCGATCCCGTCCACCAGCCACTCCTGGTCGGTGCAGCACCGGGCCTGGAACGGCGGGAAGATGGACCGGTGGCTGCCCGCGCACCGGTCCGCCGACGGCGTCAACGGCCCGTACGTGATGGGGTACTACACCCGGGAGGACATCCCCTTCCAGTTCGCCCTGGCCGAGTCGTTCACCATCTGCGACAACTACTTCTGCTCGGTCCAGGGACCGACCTGGCCCAACCGGCTGTACTGGATGACGGGTTCGATCGGAGCCGACGGCGGCCAGGGCGGCCCGATCATCAAGAACTCGGCGCCCGAGCCGCTGACCTGGAAGACCTACCCCGAACAGCTGGAGGCGGCCGGCGTCAGCTGGCAGGTCTACCAGGAAGCCGACAACTACGGCACCAACATGCTCTCGCTCTTCAAGAGCTTCCAGCAGGCCTCGCCCGGCAGCGCACTGCACCGCAAGGGCATGACCGCCCGGCCGGCCGGCACCTTCGAGGACGACGCGCGCAACAACCGGCTTCCCGCCGTCTCCTGGATCCTGCCGACCAGCTACCAGTCCGAGCACCCGGACTACCTGCCCGCCGCCGGTGCCGACTACGTCGCCTCCAAGATCGAGGCGGTCGCGTCGAACCCCGAGGTCTGGGCGAAGACGGTGTTCATCCTCAACTACGACGAGAACGATGGGCTGTTCGACCACGTGCCGCCGCCGGCGCCCCCGGCCGCGACGCCGGGCGAGTTCGTCGGCGGCCTGCCGATCGGCGGCGGCTTCCGAGTGCCGTGCATCATCATCTCGCCCTGGACGGTGGGCGGCTGGGTCGCCGGCGAGGCCTTCGACCACACCTCGGTGCTGCAGTTCCTGGAGCGGTTCACCGGAGTCCGGTCGGCCACCGTCACCGACTGGCGTCGCAACGCCTTCGGGGACCTGACCTCCGCCTTCCAGTTCAACGGCGGCGCGTGCAGGGCCCCGGCGCTGCCCCCGACCGCCGAGCAGCTCGAACTGGCCAAGTACGAGGTGGCGAACTATCCGGCGCCCGCCCTTCCGGGCGCGGGCCAACGGTTCCCCACCCAGGAGCCCGGCGACCGGCCGCACCTGCCCCGATAACACTCAGTAGCACTCGGCGGCCTTCGCCCAGGGCCCGGGCCGAAGGCCGCTGCGCACCGCCGGCCCGGCCGTGTCTCGGGCCGGAGCGGCGACCCAGCCACCGCGACGCTATTGCCGATCGTCAACGTGGCCGCCCGCCCCCGAGAGTGCCGTCCGGGAGGCCCATGTTGAACCCGCGACGGCCACGGCCGCTGGGGGTTCGAACTGCATCGAAGCACTTCGACCGGGTACCGTGCGGTCCTGCGAATCCATACCCTTGTCTTGGGAAAAGAAGTGCAGGATGCACATACTGGATGACCTCACCGGTCTTTCCTCTCGTGCAAAGACTCTGCTTGAACGAACCGGCCGGCGCGATGATCCACAGGATCCCCGGCCCTCCACCGATTTCCGGGAGCAGCGACGCGCCACGTCGTTGGCGCGCATTCATCTAGAGCCGAGGTGAATCCGGCCGACGCCAGGTTGAAGAGGCCGCTGCACGAGCAGCAGCCACAGCAGCCGGACAGCAGATCGCGACAGCCACCGGATGACGACCACTGCTCGACAGAGCTGATTCCACAGAATGTCCGTTAACGGGTCCTTCGACCGCGCCGGAGCGGTAAGTTGACGGCTGCCGACTAGGGAAAGAAGCACCGACGTGACCATCGACCAGGCTGCCCTCGGTAGCGCCGTGAAGGCGGTCGCCGCCGCCGCACACACCGATGACCCCGCTGCGCTGTACCGCGCCGTGATGCCGCCGACGGGCACGGACACGCCCCCGGCCGAGGCCGCCAACTGGTTCGGGACACTCCTCATCCACCTGGCGCTCACCGCGGCGAGCACTTCGCGGCTGGAACAGGGCTGCCCCCGGGAGACCGTCTCGGAATGGATCGAAGAGGCACTGGGCCCGCTGCCCACCCCCGCGCTGCTGCGCGCTGCGGACCCCGGCCACATCGACCACGTCGAGGCGGTCCGCGCCGCAGAGGACTACTCCCAGTGCCGCGAGTATGCCGTCGACCTGATCCGGATCGGCCTGACCGATCCGAATGAAGCACCGGACGCGCGAGGCGTCGATGCCCACTGCACGGTGACGAACGACAAGGACGCGCGGATCACCGTGATGGCGATGCTCGGCCGCCTCGCCGCCGATCCTGGCGAGCGAGGTTGACGGCGCCTCCCCCTTCCGGGTGAGCGGAGTCAGCGGGCGGGAGGATCGGCTTCCACCCGCTGCCGGCGCCGTCAGCACGGCGGCAGGCCGACGCGTTTCAGGGCTGTGTACAGCGCTTCGGCCACGGTGCTGGCGAGACGGCGGTGGGCAGGCAACGCCGGTGGTGTGGCGCGCGGGCAGGTGATCTACCGTCCAGCCCTCGGGGGGACTCCACGTCGTACAGTTCCCCGGCCGTCCGAGGACTTTCAGCAGCACCCCGACCTGGCCGTTGACCATGTTCGTGGGCTCACTCCAGAAGCTGCTTCGACCAGTCACCCCCGAAGCGATAGGCGCGGCCGTCATCGACCTCCTTCATCCCGCCGGGGACAATGTCCCCGTGGTACGGATGCTGTTTCGTCACCGCCGCCAGCAGGAACTCCACGAAGCCACCCTCGAACAGATCCCACTGCCGCATCGAGTCGAACTTGGCAGCGACCGGCCATCGGTCCGGATCCGGGCCCCGCATCAGCCAGAAGAACTGGTCGCCCCCGCGGCGCCCCAACCCCCACACCGTACTCGCACAGGAACGCCTGCAAACGGAACTCCTAAACGAATCTAGGCACTTGGGGTCCCCCACCGAAACATCGCTTCATAGCCGCAAGGTCAGCAAGTTGTACCGGTTGGCCATGACGCGAACAGAGGAACCCGCCGTCGATCAAGATCATTTGGCGCGGGGCAAGCGCAAAAGCTCGCTCGCTCACTGTCCCGTAGCAGGTGATCTTGACCGTTTGCCAAATGATCTTGACGGCCGGTGGGTTTCTATCACTTGATCTTGATCGGTGATACGGAAGGCAGGCCCGCAGGACTGCCCCACCTCAGGCCATGCAAGGATCACGAAGGTGGAAGACAGAGGCGCGTGGAGCACCGGACCGGCAGGCGAGGCGATGGCGGCGGGCAGCGGCTTGCTGTCGATGCTGAGCCAGGCCGCCGTCCCGGAACAGCACGGGCAGATGGTGATCACGCCCCTCGTCTGCCCGTGGTGCGACTGGGACCAGTTCGAAGTGACCGCGGACGAGTGCTTCTGTGAGGGTTGCTGCCTGCCGCTCGGCATAGCGGACGGAGATGTTCACGCAGACGGATCCACCTGGGAACTCGCGGAATCCACTCCTTCACGCCCGCGACTGAGCAACGCCTTCCGCAAGCCAGCCGACATCACGTGCCCAGCCGGGCACGACGTGTTCCAGGCCGCAGTCGCACTCGCCCTCGACGCGGACGGCCAAGTCCGCCGTGTGTCGGTCGGCCTGCGATGTCCGGTCGACGGCACGCTGCGCCTGCACCTCGACAACGCGCAGGTAGTGCCGAGCAAAACCTGACACCGACCTCGCCTGAGGAGCCTGGGCGCGGACGACCGACCGTGGTGATCACCACCGCTCAGCTGACGGGAGAATGAGCCGGGTGACCAACACCCAGCCCCTGCCCCGCGGGATCAGCGCCCTGATCCACGACGCCCGCGCCAAGGCCACGCCCGGCGAGCGGGCCGCCCCCCAGCTCCTGCACCTGCGCGAGGCGACCGTCCCCGTGCCGGTGCTCGCCGCAGCCGTCGAGCTGATCGCCCCGCAGCTGGACGACCCCGACCCGGCCACCCGCGAAGCCGCCGGCGCCGTCCTCGTCCGCCTGCTCACCGCCATCGAGGACGCCGCACCCGGCCGGTAGCCAGCCGACCGGGCCGGAGGTCCCAACACTGTCCCAGCCCGGGCGTGAAAGCGCTCCTACCAGGGAAACGGCCTGGGACCATACTGGCGAATCAGGCAAAGCGGACTGTCAGGTTCCGGACAGTGCAAGAACTGTCCGGAAGACGATCGCCAGTCCGTCAGGCGTGCCCATGACCTGCGCCGTCACAGAAACACCACACCGCTTCCGGTCGAAATTGGTCTCGACCATTGCCTCGCCTTCACATTCGGAGGAGGCTCCTCGGCGAAGCGCAGGGGCACGGGCCCCGGCGCTCACCATTGGGAGGAAGACCACTCATGTCTCTTCGCAAGGCATTCTCCGCTGTGGCCGTGGCCGGGGTCGTGGCCGGCGGCGCCCTGATCGCCGCCCCGACCGCCCAGGCGTCCACCTACACCTACATCGGCATATACCCGACCGCCGCCGCCTGCCACGCGGCCGGCCAGGCGTATGTGAACAGCCACCAGGCCATCGTCTACTTCTGCGACACCACCACCGAGACCGGCCCGGCACGGCTCTCCGTAGTCCTCTACTGAGCCGCCGGAACGCACTTGATGGTGGGCCGCCGGTCGTGCGGCCCACCATCATCACTGAACGCCTCGCCGACGCCCAGCAGGGAACCGGCACCGTACTGGAGGCCGCGGCGGTCGGCGGGATCGCCACCCAGGCCGTCGCCGACGGCCGACAGCACCAACCCACCGCTGGTGAGCTTGCGGGCGCTCACCGACCGCCGTCCTGGGGGTGGGGGCCGAGAGCGGCTGCGGCCAGGGCCTGCACGGCCGGCGCCCAACGGGCGATCAGGTCCATCACATCGGGCAGCTCTGCGGCGTAGGCGGTGAGGATGGTGCCGTCCCGGTTGCCGCTCAGGTCGATCGCGAAGCGGGGCACCGTGCGGTAGCGGCGATAGACCGTCATCTCCAGCGGAAGCTCCTCTCCTGCTGAGTGCGCAGTGGGGTAGGCGTGGCGCTCCGGCCGGCCCGGATTGGTCCACTCAGGCAGTCGCAGAAGACCCCCCGGAAGCGTGACAGTTCCGCGAACGGCTCGCACTGCCCGCCCTGTTCCACCAGACTCACCCAGACTCACCATCACGGTCTTCGCGTCAAATCCCGTTCCTCTTGGTCGAGTTCAGGACCACGCGAAGGCCGCACCGCCGTCCCGGGAACACCCGGACGAGTGATCACCCGGCCCACCTGTTCGAAGCCGGACGATACATCACAAGCTGAGCGTCGGCTTGAGCTGGAGGCGGAGTCGCACTCCTCGTGTTTCTGGTGGCAGGACCAGCAACGACCGACGCCCACCAGGGTGACAGCCCCTCACGGCCCGGTCAGCCGCCGGTACCCACCATGGCCGCCTCGACGCGTCGGGCCGGACGGAGGACGGCCGCCGGGCGGCGTACGGGTCCGGCAGCGTGCGCCGTTCGAACTCTGTGTCGAGCCCGGCGACGATCCGCCCCAACTCGCAGCGGGCGCGCGGTAGCAGGGCGGGGAGCATCGCCTCGATCTCGTCGCGCGCGCCGAGGACGTCGTGGCAGGGGCAGTCCGGCAGGGGCACGTACAGCCACCGGCCGGGCTGGCGCAGGAATTCCTCGTACTGGCCAAGCGCCCTGCTCAGGTACCCGGGCTCGAAGCGCCGGGCTTCGAGGCGTCGTACGGCGGCCTGGGCGTTGCGCCGCAGGCCTCGGATCTGGCTGAACGGTCGGGGCTGCGAGCCCCGGGCGTACCGCGTCTAGGCGCGCAGGGCGCCGGGCGGCCTACGCGGCATCGCCCTTTCTGAGGGAGGTCATGGGCTCACCCTGCCATGCCGCGTGCCGACGCGCTCCCGGGTTTCCCGGCCGGGAAGCCCGGGAGCGTGGACTGCGGGCTACGGGCTACGGGTTGGGGATGCTGCAGTTGCTGTCCTGTGGGCCCGCCAGGGAGGCGCCGTTGGAGTAGTCGTGCTGGGTGCTGTAGGCGGGGCAGATCTGGTCGAGCGACGCGATGGCCGTCCAGATGTCCGGGGAAGTGGCGTGGATGTTGACGTAGCCGTAGACGTCCTTGCTGCTCTGGTCCCCGATGGTCGCCTGGCCGGCGTAGCCGTTGCTCGCCATCAGGTACACCTTGACCTGGGAGCCGTTTCCCTGGAAGCCGCCGGACCACTGGAAGTGGGCGATCGCCGTCTGGCTACAGCTGTCGTACTGCTGCTCGACCTGGCCGACGTAGACGCCGTTGTTGTAGATGTTGCCCGGGAGGCCCTGGTCGCTCACCCCGCAGGCGAGACGCGGGGCCGGGGCGGCCGAGGCGGCGGTGCTCATCGTGAGCGCGGCGGTCGCCGCGAGGGTGACCGTGGCGACGGCGTGGCGAATACGCATTGGGTGTTCCCCCTGGGTCGGTCCCACGGCCGGAGCGGCCGGGGTTCGAGGGGAGCGTAGGCAGGCGCCGAGGAGGCGACGTAGGCGCGTTCAGGCCAAAACCCTTAGTTGGGGCACCAGTTGAGAGGGATTTGCCACCCCGCCGGCGGACGGATGACGGGAGTTGGGATCCCCGCCACCCGCCCGTCGCGTAGCCCTACGCCCCGGCGGGACGGGTGAAACCGTAGGAGCGCTCGACCTTGGCGACGAGGGGGGAGCAGGCGGGCCCGGACGGCTGGCGCCCGGGCGTGGGAGCGGCGCTGGCGATCTTTCCCCCGGCTGCTCTGGTGGTCCTGGTCGGCACGTCGGCCGCCGGGGTCCGCTCGGCGGTGGCGGACCTGCGGCTGGCCGGCGAGGAGAACCCGGCCGTCGTCGAGATGCTGTCCGACGTCCCGGCCAGGGTCGCCAAGCTGGAGGACCTGGAGGACGAAGGCCCGGGCGCCGACGTGTGGTGGTCGATCGCCGACCTCGAAGCCGGACCGGGCCCGTGGTGGAGCTGACCGACACCGGGGACCGGCTCCTGCAGATCACCGACACCCACCCCGCCCTCGCCTACCGCCGCCCCTGACCCGCCATGCCGCCCGGCGCGGCGGGTTCACGGCAGCGGGGTGGCCAGCAGCGGCTGGTCACCCTGCGGGCCGGGGCCCAGGCACCGGGCGGTGCCGGCGCGGATCGCCACGCGCAGGGTGCCGGCCGAGTCGGGGACGGTCGAGTGCAGCACCACCTGGGACTTCGTGGCCCGGATCTCGACCAGCTGGCGGAGGGGTCCACCTCGGGTGACGGCCCCCGGCCCGGCCGTCGAGGGCGCCGGCCTCATCGTGGCACGCGGCTTCGTCGAGGCGGTGAACGGCGAACCGACCGTCGAACCCGCCCCCGGCGGCGGCACCGCCTACGCCCTCGGCCTCGCCGAGCCGGTCAGACCTGGTTGAGGCCGCCGTCGACGAAGAGTTCGGCTCCGGTGGTGAAGGAGCTCTGGTCCGAGGCGAGGAAGAGGGCCGCGGCGGCGACCTCGTCGGGGCGTCCGATCCGGCCCAGCGGAATCCTGGCGACGAGCTCGTCCAGCGCGGGCGCCTGCTCCGCGCGCAGACTGCGGATGGCGGGAGTCTCGATCGGGCCGGGGCTGATGGCGTTGACCCGGATGCCGCGGCCCGCGAGCTCGGCGGCCCACGTGCGGACGAGGTTGCGGTCGGCGGCCTTGGTGGCGCTGTAGACGCTCATCGCCTGGACGCCCGTCGACGCGTTGGTGGAGGCGAGCACGATCACCGAGGCGCCGTCCGGCAACAGGGGCAGCGCCTTCTGGACGGTGAAGACCACCCCCCTGACGTTGATGTCGAAGGTCCTGTCGTAGTGCTCCTCGGTGATCTTCCCGAGCGGGGCGAGCTCGCCGACGCCGGCATTGGCCACCACGACGTCCAGCCGTCCGCTGCGTGCCTCGATCGCCGCGAAGAGCCGGTCGAGGTCGTCGAGATTCGACACATCGCTCTGGACGCCGATGGCCCGTTCGCCGATGGCTTCCACGGCCTCGTCCAGCTCGGCCTTGCGCCGGCCGGTGAGGTAGACGGTGGCACCTTCGGCGGCGAACCGACGGACGACGGCGAGACCGATCCCGGCCGAGCCCCCGGTCACCAGGGCGACCTTCCCATCCAGCTGTCCCATGGTTTCCACTCCCTTGACCATCACTGCTTCGACCATCGCTGCTTCGACCATCGCTGGAGTTACTACTTCCGGTGGGAGCGCCGAAGCCCCCGCCGGGAATTCCCACGGGCGTTCCGTGTCCACCGGCGCCGCCCGGCCCCGGAAGCCGGCCGGGGCGGCTTTCCCAGCTCGTTCTCCTCGGCCGCGTGGCCGGTGAGGAAGAGGAAGACGTCGTCGAGGGTGGGCCTGCGCAGGCCGATGTCGTCGATGAGGACGCCCAGCCCGTCCAGCTCGCGGATGACGTCGGCGAGCACCCTGGCGCCCCCGCCCACCGGCACGAGGATTCGCCGGGTGTGCTGCTCCACGCTGAGCGGGCCCCCACCGTACGGGGCGAGCGCCGCGACGGCCGCACCGATCTGCTCGCGGTCGTGGACCACCACCTCCACCCGCTCGCCGCCGGTCCTGGTCTTGAGGTCGTCGGCGGATCCGCGTGCGATCACCCGGCCGTGGTCGACCACGACGATGTCGTGCGCCAGCCGGTCGGCCTCCTCCAGGTACTGGGTGGTGAGCAGCAGGGTGGTGCCCTCCGCGGCCAGCATCTCGACGACCTCCCACAGCGCCAGCCGGTTGCGCGGGTCCAGACCGGTGGTGGGCTCATCGAGGAACATCACCGGGGGCCGCACCACCAGCGCGGCCGCCAGGTCGAGCCGGCGGCGCATGCCACCGGAGTAGGTCCTGGCCGGCCGGTCGGCCGCCTCGGCGAGGTCGAACCACTCCAGCAGCTCCCGGGCGCGCGCCTTGGCGTCCCTGCTCCGCATCTGGTAGAGCTCGCCGACCATCTGGAGGTTCTCCCGGCCGGTGAGGTACTCGTCGACCGCCGCGTACTGGCCGCAGAGGCCCAGCAGGCTGCGGACCCGGCCGGGGTGCTTGAGCACGTCCACCCCCGCCACGTGGGCGCTGCCCGCGTCGGGCCGCACCAGGGTGGTGAGCACCCGTACCGTGGTGCTCTTGCCGGCGCCGTTGGGGCCGAGCAGGCCCAGCACCGTCCCCTCCGGCACGTCCAGGTCGACCCCGTCCAGGGCCCGTACGTCGCCGAAGTCCTTCACCAGGCCCTCGGCCCGGATGGCCGCCCTCATGTGCCTCTCCTTCTCCTGGAACCAGCCGGGAACCACCTGACGGCCGACACTGGCAGGATCCCCCCGGAGCGCCCGTCGTGCGCTTCGGCGGGGGATCGGAGGCACCGCGTGCGCGGCCGCCGGGATGCGGGCCACCCGGGTGTGGTGGAAATGTGGAGGAGAGAGCCCGGCCCTGCCCTGGCCGCCCCACCGGGTTCCCGAAGGCCGTGTGCACCGGACGAGAAGGACCGAGGACCCGCACAGACCTGCGGCGGTCACACGCCGGCCGCCCGGAGGCCCCCGCCGGCTCACCCTCCCTTGCGCGAATCGATACCGGATGCGTCTCCTGCCGATACCGGATGCGTCTCCTGCCGAATCGAGGCGGTACCAGTGGATCTCAGGATGTCGGTCGAAGCCCGGGAGGCGTTCCTCGCCGGCCCGCACGTGGGAATCCTGGGGGTGGACGACGCGCGCGACGGCGGCGGACCGCTGCTCGTCCCGCTCTGGTACTCCTACCGGCCCGGCGGGCTGGTGACGATCCAGACCGGACGGACGACGCTGAAGGCCCGGCTCATCCGCAGCGCGGGCCGGTTCAGCCTCTGCGCGCAGGTCGAGTCGGCGCCCTACCGCTACGTCAGCGTGGAGGGGCCGGTGGTGGCCGTCGAGGACCCGCTGCCGTCGGCCGCACGCGAGGAGCTGGCCCGCCGGTATCTGGACGCGGACACGGCGGCGGCGTACCTGGACGCCAACCGGCGGCAGCTGGCCGACGACGTCCTCATCCGCATGAGGCCCGAGAGATGGCGGACCGCCGACTTCGCCGCCTTCGCCAAGGAGTTCGAACCCTAGCTTCCCGCGCGCGGTCCGTGTGCGGCAGAGAGCGTGACGTCCCGATGAACACCCGAGCAACGACGCATCAGGAGGCGGCCGAGCACGCCGCGGCGGTGCCGTATCCACGCGATCGCTGCCTCCACGAGCTGTTCGACGCCCGGGCGGTGCACCGCCCGCGGGCCATCGCCTCCGTACAGCACGGCCTCGGCATCAGCTACGGCGAACTCAAGCTCCGCTCCGACGCGGTGGCGGCCCGGCTGCACGACTCCGGCGTGCGGTACGGCGACACGGTCGGGGTGTGCGGGGCCCGCTCTCCGGAGGCGCTGGTCGCGTTCCTGGGCATCCTCAAGACCGGTGCGGCCTACGTCCCGCTCGACGACGCCTCACCACCCGCGCGTCTGCAGGCGATGGCCGAGGACGCGGGGGTGCACACCGTCGTCACGCTGCCCGGCAGCTCCCGCCGCATCCGGCGCGTGCGTTCCCGCATCGACCTGGGTGGCCTGGCTCCGAGCGCCCCGGCCACCCCGACCGCCCCGGCCGCGGTGCCGCAGGCCCGGGTGCTCCCCGCGGACTGCGCCTACGTGATGTTCACCTCCGGCTCGACCGGCCGCCCCAAACCCGTGGCGATCCCGCACCGCGGCATCGTCCGGCTGGCCGCCTCCGACCTGGTCCGGCAGCGGCCGCGGCCCGGTGAGCGGGTGCTGCACGCCTACGGCCTCTCCTCGGACGCCTCCACGATCGAGATCTGGCCCGCGCTGCTCGCCGGCGCCTGCATCGTGATCGCCGACCAGGAGGAACTGCTGTCGCCGACCGCCCTGGAATCGCTGCTGCTCTCCGAGCGGGTCAGCATCGCCTACCTGACCACCGGGGTGTTCCACCACATCGCGCGCACCAGGCCCTCGGCGCTGCGGTCCCTGCGGTTCGCCTCGGCCGGAGGCGAGGCGATGGACGCGGAACTGGCCCGCGCGATACTGGCGGCCTGCCCGGACACCACCGTGGTCAACTTCTACGGCCCGACCGAGAACAGCGTGGTGTCCACCGCACACGCGCTGCACGACCTGCCCCCCGAGGCGACGGCCGTGCCGATCGGCCTCCCCCTGGAGAACTCCACCTGTCACGTGCTGCGCCCGGACGGCACGCTCGCCGACACCGGTGAGGAGGGCGAGCTCCTCGTCGGCGGGGACGGGCTCGCCCTGGGGTACCTCGGCGACCCCGGGCTGACCGCCGAGCGCTTCGTCGACGACCTCGTCGAGCCCGGTACGCGCCTCTACCGCACCGGTGACCGCGTGGTCCGGCACCCGGACGGCGTACTGGAGTACCGGGCCCGGGTGGACCGGCAGATCAAACTGCGCGGGCACCGCATCGAGCCGGACGAGGTGGAGGCGCGGCTGCGGGCGGACGACGCGGTGGGCGAGGCCGTCGTCGAACGGGAGGGCGACGCCCTGATCGGGTACGTGACCCCGGCCCGCCCCGGCCAGGCACTGACCCTGGACCGCATCCGCAGCGCTCTCGCCACCTGGCTGCCCGCGGCCGCGGTGCCCGCGCGACTGGTGGAACTCGCGCGGTTCCCGGTGACGGCCGGGGGCAAGGTCGACCGCGCCCGGCTGCGCAGGCTGACGGCGACCGAGGAGGCTGCCGTCCCGGCGGCGGTGAACGGCACCGCGTTCGGCCCGCAGGACACGGTGGCCCGGATCTGGCAGGTGGTGCTGGGTGTGCACCCGGCGCCGGGCGACAGCTTCTTCGACATCGGCGGCGACTCCCTGCTGGCAGCCGAGGCCGTCACCCGTGCGCTGGCCGCCTTCGGCCTCGACGCCCGGCACGGCCGCACCCTCGTCCACAGCCTGCTGCGCTCCCCGACACTGGAGGACTTCACCGCCGCCGTCGTCGCCGTCCAGGGCCCGCCCGGCAGGGTGAACGCCGACGCGGGCCCGGTGGACTTCCGCGCCGAGGCACGGCTGGGCTTCACCCTCCCGCAACCGCGCGGGCCGGAGCCGGACTGGCACCACCCCGCGGAGGTGCTACTCACCGGCGCCTCCGGCTTCGTCGGCGCCTTCCTCCTGGACGCGCTGCTGCGCCGCACCGACGCCCGGGTGTGCTGCCCGGTGCGGAGCCGGGCCCCCGCCCACGCCAGGCAGAAGGTGATGCGCAACCTCGCCCGCTTCGGCCTCGCCACCCCCGAAGCCGCCGACCGCATCGTGTGCCTCCCCGCCGACCTCGCCGAACCCGGCCTCGGACTGGAACCGGGCCGCGCCGACGAACTCGCCGACACCGTCGACCTGGTGATCCACTCGGCCGCGCAGGTCAACTTCATCTATCCGTACGACGCGCTGCGCCGCACCAACGTGGAAGGCACCAGGGAGCTCATCCGACTGGCGGCCGGGCGCCGGGTGCCGGTGCACTTCCTCTCCACCATCGCGGTGCTCGCCGGCTTCGGAACCGCCGGCGTACGGCACGTCGACGAGGACCTGCCGCTCGACCACGCCGACGGGCTCACCATGGGCTACGCCGAGAGCAAGTGGGTCGCCGAGGAGGTGCTGCGCGACGCCGCGGACCAGGACCAGGGCCTGCCGGTGGCGGTCTACCGTCCGTACGAGATCACCGGCGACCGGCACACCGGCGCGTGCAACACCGACACCGCGATCTGCTCGCTGTTCAAGACCATCAGCGAGACCGGGCTCGCCCCCGACATCCGGCTACCGCTGGACTTCGTCCCGGTGGACTTCCTCTCCGACGCCCTGGTGCACATCGCCACCACCCACCGCGCCACCCGCCGGACCTACCACATGACCAACCCCCGCGCCGCGAGCCTGTGCGACATGCTCGACCGGATGGACAGGGCCGGCCACCGGATCTCCCGGCTCCCCTACGAGGAGTGGGTGGGCGAGCTCGTCCGCCACGTCGCGCAGCACCCCACGAGCCCCACGGCCCCGTTCGTCTCGCTGTGCGTGGACCGCTGCAAGCAGGCCGACATGTCCGTCAAGGAGATGTACTTCGAGGGCACCTTCCCCACCGTCGGGCGGGCCAACGTCGAGCACGACCTGGCCACCTCGGGCCTGCACTGCCCTCCCGTCGACGCGGAGCTGCTGGACCGCTACCTGGAGTACTTCTACACCACCGGTTACATCGAACGCCCCTGCCCCCGCCACCCGGAAGGGGCGCGGGCATGAGCGCACGGCCGCCCGGTGCGCGGGGGGCCGGCGCCGAGCCGGACGTCCTGGACTTCCCGCTCCCGCCGCCGGGCACCATGGGGCCGCCCGAGGAGTCCGCGCGGCTGCGCGAGAACTGCCCCCTGGCCAGGGTCAGGCTGCCGATGGACGCGACCGCCTGGTACGCCACCCGGCACGAGGACGTCCGGATGCTCTTCGCGGACCCCCGGCTGATCAGGCCGACCATCAACGACTGGCCGCCACGTCCCGGGCAACCCGCGGACGACGGGCCGCGCCTGGTCACGATCGCCGAACTCGACGGCCCCCGGCACGCGGCCCTGCGCCGGGCGTTGGCCGAACCGTTCAGCTCCCGGGCCGTGCGCGACCACCTGCCGCGCATCCGCGGGCTGGCCGGGCGACTGCTGCGGGCGTTCGAGGACAACGGCCCGCCCGGCGACCTGGTCGCCGGCTTCACCGACCCCTTCCCCCTGCTCGTGCTCTGCGACCTGGTGGGCATCCCCTTCGAGGACCGGGACCGGTTCCTCCCGGTGCTGGACGCGGCCCTCGGCGGCATGGTGACCTCGCAGGAGGGCCGCCGGGTCACCGGCCTGCTGCGCGAGTACGTCGCCGCACTGATCGCCCGGAAGCGGGACCGGCCCGGCGACGACGTCCTGACCCGGCTGGTCCGCCGGTGCGACGACGGCGAGCTGACCCACGACGACGTGATGGCCTTCGGGCTGTCCATGCTCACCGTCGGCTTCGGCATCAGCAGCTTCTTCCTGGCCGACACCGCGCACACCCTGCTCGACCGGCCGGGCCTGTGGGCCCGCCTGCGCGACGACCGGGAGCTGATGCCCGGCGCGGTGGAGGAGTTCCTGCGCTACATGCCGGTGATGAACGGCACCGTGATCCTCCTGGCGACCGAGGACATCGAACTGCACGGGCGCACGATCCGCGAGGGCGACGCCGTCATTCCCGTACCGGCCTCCGCCAACCGCGACGAGCGGGTGTTCGCCGACGCCGACCGGCTCGACCTGGAGCGGGCCGGCGCGACCACGGGCCGCGGGGGCCACCTCGCCTTCGGACGAGGAGGCCACAACTGCCTCGGCGCCCACCTGGCCCGCGCCGAACTGTCCGCGGGAGTCGAGGCGTTGTTCGACCACTTCCCGCGGCTGCGCCTCGCCGAAGGACAGGAACCCGCCTGGGACGACGAATCCGTGACCAAGTCACCGCTGACCCTCCCGGTCAGCTGGTGAGACCCGACCGGCCACCTCGCACGCGATCACCTCACACCCGGCCACCTCACACCCGGCCACCTCGTACGCGATCACCTCGTACGCGACCAGGGAGCACCGCCAGTGAGCAGCTCACCGCCGCAACCCGCCGCCGACCCGCCCGCCATCGACCTGCCCCTGCCGCCGCCGGGCACCATGGGCCCGCCCACGCAGTACGGGTGGCTGCGCCGGGAGTGCCCGCTCGCGGAGGTCCGGCTGCCGATCGGCGCCACCGCCTGGTACGCCACCCGCTACGAGGACGTCCGGGACCTGATCGCGGACCCCCGGCTGATCCGGCCGACCATCAACGACTGGCCTCCCCGACCTGACCGGGCCGCCGACGACGAGCCGGGCCTGATCACGATGATGGAACTGAACGGCCCCCGCCACGAGGCCCTGCGCCGCGCTCTGGCCGAACCGTTCAGCGTCCGTTCCGTCCGGCACCGGCTGCCCCGACTGCGCCGGTCGGCCGATGGGCTGCTGGACGACTTCACGGCCGCCGGGCAGCCCGGCGACCTGGTCGGCGGCTTCCTGGAGCCCTTCCCGCTGCTGGCCATGTGCGAGCTGGCGGGCATCCCCTACGAGGACCGCGAGTACTTCCTGCCCAGGGCGGACGCCGCCCTCGGGGCGATGGTCACCCTGGACGAGGGCCGCGAGGTCACCTCCGAACTGCGCGAGTACATCGCGTCACTGCTCGACCGCAAGCGGCGCGAGCCCGCCGACGACGTCCTCACCGGGCTGGTCCACGCGTGCGGGCCCGGCACCCTGGACAGGGAGAGCGTGGTGACCTTCGGGCTCTCGATGCTGGTCGCCGGCTACCGCACGAGCACCATGTTCCTGGCCGACGCCGTGGTGGCCCTGCTGACCGCGCCCGACCGATACGCCCGGCTCCGCGACGACCGCGGCCTCCTACCCGGCGCGGTGGAGGAACTCCTGCGGTACATACCGGTCATGAACGGCGTCGTGATCCTCCAGGCCGTCGAGGACATCGAGTTGCACAACCGCAGGATCCGCGCGGGCGACGCCGTTCTGCCCGTCCTCGCCTCGGCCAACCGCGACGAACGGGTGTTCACCGACGCCGACCGGCTCGACCTGTGCCGGGCGGAGAACCCGCACCTCACCTTCGGCCGGGGTGCGCACAACTGCATCGGCGCGCACCTGGCCCGGGCCCAGATGGCCGTGGGACTGGAAGCCCTGCTCGACCGCTTCCCGCGACTGCGCCTCGCCGAAGGACAGGAACCCGCCTGGGACGACGAATCCCCGAGCAAGTCACCGCTCACCCTCCCCGTCAGCTGGCACGCCATCACCGCCGCCGCTCAAGGGGTCGGCGATCCACCGGAACGACCACGAAGCCACCGGCCCCCGCCGCCGTGAGGACACCGCCGAGCGTTGCGCTCACCGCCGCGCGCCGGGAGGAAGAGCCCTCCTGCCGGGCCGGCAGAGACCTTGGACGACCGCTCCGCGGGGAGCGCGCGTACGGAGTGCGTTGGGAAGGCGGCCCCGGGCGTCAGGAAGGCGTCAAGGACGGGCGGGCCGCGGCGGGCCCGGCGGTTGGGTGGAGGGCGACGCACCAGGCCGGCGGACCTGCTGGTCCTCGGCCAGAGCGGCGGACCGCTGCGCCGCCGGCTGCGGGGCTCGGTGCCGGCGTACTGCGCACGGAGGGCGGGCTGCCCGGCGCTGACCGTCCGGGTGCCCGAGCTGCTGCACGAGCTGGAGGCCATGAACCGGCGTACCCGGTGGCACCTGCCGGTCGGCGAGATGTCCGAACTCCTCTTCGTGAAAGGTTAGTTCGCGGTACGGAGGTGCCCGGAAGGGTCCGCCAGCCGACCGCCGACAACCGGACCCTCGACGAACGACTCAAAGCCGCCCGCTCCAACCTCCGCTTCCAGGATCGCCGCGTCGCCGATCTCGACGCCCAACTCCTCGACCCACTCGTCGGAAGTAGCCCAGCAACACCCCGGCGGAGGGATCCGATCACCCATCAGGTGACCGGGTCCCTCCGCCGGGACCAGAGCGATCGACGGTTGGCCAGCCGGACCGCCCGACTCAAGACGGCTTCTGCATGGGCGTGTTCCCAGGCAAGGCTCGGTCGTTCGGGCCGTCGTCGGCAATACGCGCAATCAGGATCACTGCAGACGCCTTCACGCCATTCGTCGCACACCACGCACAGCACTGCGTCAAACCGTTCGCAACAGTCCTGCCTGGTGTCGCACCGCAGGCATGATCCGGACTCCGGCCGGACGGCGGAGGGGCGCTTACGAGGCATCCCCCTGTCCGAGGGTCAGCATCTCCGCATCCACCATGGCTGAGAAGGATCGCCATAGGAGTCCACGATCGTGCGGGACCGGTAGACCTCGTCAAGCGGATGTACCAGCCGCCGGAGCTCCCGCGACGCACCTGTCGGCAGCCCGCACAGGGCCTGCTCCAGCATCTCTCGGGGATGGGCGTCAGTGGGACAGCACGCTTCAACTCCGCAGCCACGGACCTGTGGATCTGTCAGCCTACGGGCGGGCCCGTGAACGGTGCCGACCCACCGAGCCATCGCGTCGGCGATGGCCCCTGGCCACAAATGTGAATCCTCGAACGTGGCAATCTCGCTCTGTGTACGCGCCGAGACCCCAGAAACGATCTTCCTACCGTGTTCCGGGCGGAGCCTGCGCGACAACTTGGCACGCACCTGGCCTGGCTGTCTACGCGCCATAGGCCTTTCGTTGGTTCGTCATGGACGACATCCTCCCAGAGTGAGGCCACTCCGATCAATGCGGTTCCGACCGTCCGGCCTGTCCGCTGCATGAGGGGCAGAACGCCGGGTGCTGAGCGCCTGCGGGCGCGGGCCTGATGGCCCGCGCCCGCACGGCATCCGGGGTGGGTCCGCTGTGTCCTGGGCCGGCGCCCCGCGCCGGAGCAGCTGGCGCCAGATCCGGTGGCAGGGCCGAGCGGGTGCCGGCTCGGGACCGGGGCCGGGTGCGTGGGTTGTTCTAGTGTCCTGCGCCGGAGATCCGTCGGCAGAATCGGGCGAGGGATTCGAGGATCTCGTCGGCGGTCTTGGTCCAAGTGAACGGTGTGGGGTCTTCGTTCCAGTTCTTGACCCAGATGCGGATGTCTCGCTCGAGGGCCTGGACGTTCCTGTGGGCTCCGCGGCGGATCATCTGGTCGGTGAGGAAACCGAACCAGCGTTCCACCTGGTTGATCCACGAGGATCCGGTCGGGGTGAAGTGCATGTGGAACCTGGGATGTTGGGCCAGCCATCGCACAGGGCGGCATCGGCGTCGTCGGCCAGTGTCGTGGCGATGTGGGACAGCTCTTCGCGGCGTTGCGCGTGGGCCTGCCGGACCAGGTGCGTGGCCCACAGTCTCCTGCGCCCGTCGGCGACTCCGGCCGTCTCGTTGAACAGTGCGCACAGCCCGTACCAGCACACGGAGTCGTTGTCGTCCTCCGCCAGGTGCAGGAGGCCTCCACAACTCGCTGCTCCGTGTGCTCGGGATCGGCCAGGTCGGGCAGCGCGGCGGCGACCGAGAAACGTACCGGCTGCGCCGGGTGAGTCTGGTGACCCAGTACCAGGTCCTGGGCCTGACGGGCGCAGTGGTAGCCGAGCGCGGAGATCATCCACCCCAGGACTCCTGCGTCGGGCTCGTCACCCATCTCGGCCAGGACGACATCGATGGTCTCCGTGGTGAACGGCCGGCGGCCATCGGCATCGTACGGGCCCAGCTCGCGCAGGACCCGTGCCCCCCAGCTCCCGTTCCACGGCACCGTCGCAGCTCAGCAGGTGCGCCGCACGGTCAAAGACTGCCCGGGCCGGACGGTTGTGCAGCGCGACCAGGAAGGGCAGGCCCCGCTCGTCATCGACATCCGCACCGACCTCGGCCAGCGCCCCCGCGAACAGCTCGTCCGTCGCTGCGTCGACTTCACTGATCCCCACGAAGCTTCCCCCCGCTCTCACCGCCCGCAGCAGCCCCCTGCCTGCCTCTCGCCGAGGGCTATCCTCACAGAAGCCGCTGGCGACACGCAGCCGGCGCGGCGCGGCCGGGTCAAGTGCCTCCACTTCTCACCGCACCCAGAGAGCTCGGGGGCAAAAACCGTAACGGGTGGCAAGGCGGGGCCGTACGCACAGGGTGAGGGCCGCGGTTACGGGTGCGCTCGAAAACCTGGTGACCGACGGCCGTTCCGTAGGGCAGGATCGGACCTGCGGCCGGGAGGCCGCCAGCCCGTAGCTCAGTAGCCAGAGCGCCGTCCTGCAAGGCGGTGGTCGCCGGTGCGAGTCCGGCCGGGCATTACGGGTGTAGCTCAACTGGCCAGAGCAGCCGTCTCCAAAATGGCAGGCTGGGGGTTCAAGTCCCTCCACCCGTGCGGCAAGTGCGGCTTCGGCAAGCCGTTCAGGCCCGCCCCTCGACCCGGGGCGGGCCTTCCCCGTACACCAGGACTCAGCACCACGCCGAGCTGGCCACCCACCAGCTCCCGCCTGGTCGGAACAGGCAGAGGAACCCGAGTCAGACTGGCTGCGACATGGGCACGGGACGTCAGCACCACTGGTAGGACGCGCCGGTCGTCGCCGGGAGCAGCACCGGGGTGCACGCGGCGGCGTCCGGCTGGACGGCCTCGCCGTGTGGAGCCACTGACGAAGACACAGCAAAGCGCCGGATCGTCTGCCGTGGTGGTGAGCGAGCCGGGACTACCGCAGCCTGGCCCGCTCACCACCAGGTCACCGACGGTGTCCACCGAGGACCAGTACGGGGCGTCCATCGCTCGTCGACGGTGAAGCCGTCGGGGTCAGCAGACCTTCCGGTAAGGCACCTCACGGAGGTACGTTTCCCAGTCGGCTTGCGGCAGTCCGCCTCCGGCTCGTTTGCAGAGGTCGGCGGCTTCCTGGTCCGGGGCGATCGTGAACTCGTACATGGGCACGTGCTCGGTCGCTGTGCGTAGTGTGCGGTCGTCGGGGCTGAAGGCCAGGGACAGGGCGGCGCCTCCTGGCGCCGGGAGGGCGGGGCCGAGTGGTTGGTGGGATGCGAGGTCCCACATCCGCAGGGTTCCGTCGGTGCCCGCGGCGGCCAGGGTGCGGCCGTCGTGGGAGAAGGCCAGTGCGGAGATGAGGTCGGGCGTTCCTGCGGCGTTGGGTCTGAAGGTGCCGGGCAGCGCGCCCAGGTTTCGCTGGGCTGCGCCGTCCCAGAGTGTGACGCGGCCGGCTTCATCGCCGGTTGCCAGGTACGTGCCGTCCGGGCTGAACGCCACGGTGTGGGTCGTGTTCTGGGTGAGCGTACGAGGGATCACCCGGCCGGACGGCAGGTCGGCGAGCTGGTTGTGCGAGGTGACGACGAGCTGTCCGTCTGGTCGGACGGCGAGCTGGTCTCCGCCGACGCCGGAGACCACGGACGTCTTGGTCCGACGGGATACGTCCCAGACTTCCACCGACTCTGTCTGCGGCAGCCGTGACGCCAGGAGCGATCTTCCATCCGGCGTGAAGGCGATCGCGTTGACGGTGTCCGCTGCGGGCTGTGTGAGGTCCACGAGGTCCAGAGTCGCGGTCGTGCGGCTGGTGGAGATGTCCCAGATGGACACGCTCGGTGCTGGATCGGGCCGTGTGTGGTCGACGACGCCGTAGGCGAAGGCTCGCCCGTCGGGACGGAACGCCATGAGGACGGTGCACGAGAGGGGAGTCTGTATGCCCTCGGGACGCGACGGGCAGGACATGCCGGGCAAGTCGACGACGTGTCCTCCACCGTGTAGGTCCCGCAGCCGGAAGCGGTACGTGTGGTCGCCCGGGGACGCCAGGACCGTGGCGAGCGTGTTGCCGTCGGGGCTGAACGCGGCGGCCGTGGCTGACTGGCTTTCCCATGTGGGGTCGAGGACGTTCGTGATGTCGATGGTGCGGACCTCTGCTCCGGTCGAGCCCTCCAGGTAGCGGATCCTGCGCTCGTCCAGATCCAGTCTGAACTGGCTGGCGTCGGTGTTGGCCAGCGGATGCCGGAAGACCGGGGCCGACGGCGTGTCAAGGCGCCACAGCAGCAACTCTGCGCCGTCCGACGCCAGCATGAATGTTCCGTCCGGGCTGAACGCCACTTCTGTGAGGTCGGCATGCTCGATCCGGGGAAGTTCCGTTCCCGAGGCGATGTCCCAGATCCGGACTCCCTGACTTTCGGTGACTGCCAGCCGATGGCTGTCCGGCGTGAACCGGACAGCTTGGTTGAGGCACTGTTGCGCGGTGACGGTTGGAGCCCAGGGGGCAGGGATTTCACGCTGCTCGGGCACGTTCCACACTCGAATCGGCTCCCCGGGAACGCACAGCGCCATCAGGCCGTCGTCAGGGCTGACTGACGCATCGGGGTACGGGTAGTGATCCCTGCGGTCCTCCCGCCACATCTGTTGCTGTCTGAGGCCCGGGATTCGGCGCCATTCGTCGTGGCTGACCCGGCGGTGTTCGCTGCTTCGTGTCCGCCGTTCGAGCAGTACCCGGCGACTGCGGAGATCCCGTACCTGGATCAGGTCGTCCGGGCCGTCGGTGGCGTAGAGGAGCAGGGTCCGCCCACTAGGACCGAACCGGGCCGCAGTGAAGTGAGGGTTGGAATCAAACAGCTGGCGTGTTGCCGGGACTTCGCTCGTACCATCCGCTGGCAGGTCCCACACGTTCACATGATCGTGCCCGAACACCGCGAGCGCCAGGGCGTCAGCGCTCATGTCCGTCACGTCATCGGCTTCGTCCCCCATGCCGGGGAGCGAGGCAGCCTGCCGATGCGTGTCGACGTCCCACTTCACGACCCGGTCCCGGCCGATACCGACCAGCGTGCGCCCGTCGCCGCTGAGGACGTGCATCTGCGGGGCGGCCTTGCCGGGTGGGGGATCGATGAAGACGTCCTGGTCCGGCTGGATTTCGGCGCCGAGCAGCGCGGACCGTGACTCGGGAAGGTCGGCGACCTTCCATGAGGCGACACTCAGCCGCATCGCCGTGACCGGGTCGGAGGAACGCATGCCGTCCGCGACTGCGGCGGCCCGGCGGGCGGCGGCCTCCGTGCGGCGGCGTTCGCCGGTCCGGTTCTGCTGCCACGCGATCACCCCGGCCAGCAGCACCAGCACGACCAGGGCGGACAGGGCGGCGAGCAGGGTACGCAGCCGTCGGGTGGAGCGCGTGGTCTCCCGGTGCTCCTGGTCGCGGGCGGTGAGACCGGCGGTGAGGAACTCGAGCTCCAGCGGGGTGAGATCGTCCCGGTGCTCGCCGGCTGCGAAGGCAGCTTCGGCCGCTGCCAGGCGGGTGCCCCGGTAGAGCGCTCCGGGGTCATGGCCCAGGTCCTCCCAGGACTTGGCGGCTTCGGTGAGGCGCAGGTGGTGGCGCAGCCTGTCGCGGGCGTCTTCGACCCACGCGTTCAGCCGGGGCCAGCAGTTGATCAGTGCCTCGTGGGCCAGGCGCACCGTGTCGCCGTCCAGGGTGACCAGCCGAGCGCGGGCCAAGCCCTCCAGCACCGACGCGGTACCGGCGTCTCCGCCGACCGCTCCCAGGGACTCCAGCTCGGAGCGGTTGGCGGGGCGGCCGGTGTCCTGCGCGCCGTCGCCCGGAGTGACCAGTCGCAGCAGGATGCGTCGGGCGATGACGGCCTGTTGCGGCGTCAGGCGGTTGTAGGCCCGCTCCGCGGTTCGGGCGATGGCGCCGTGCACTCCGCCGGCGGCTTCGTAGGCGGCCTCTGTCAGTGCCCTGCCCTTGCGGTTGCGCCAGGTCTCCAGCAGGGCGTGGGACAGCAGCGGGAGTCCGCCGGGCGCGCCGTCGACCTCCTCGATGATCCTTGAGGTGAGGGCCCGTTCGACGATCAGGCCCGCGCCGGCGGCCGGCTTGACGATCGCCTCCCGGAGCTCGGCCGGGCCCATCGGCCCGACCAGCAGCGTGGCCTCCCGCAGGGCCACGGCCAGGCCGTGGTGGTCCGCGCACCGGCCGAAGAAGTCCGCCCGCACCGACATGACCACCCGTAATCGGCTGTCCGGCTCACACGCCGCCAGTAGCAGGTCGAGGAAGGCTGCGCGTTCCGCCGGTTCGGTGCACAGCGTGAACGCCTCCTCGAACTGGTCCACTACCAGTACCGTGTCGCCCGTGCTGTTCCCGAACGCCATCAGCGCGGCATGGTCGGAGGCGGGCCGCGGGCCCGGGGTGAGGATCCGGATGGCGGCCGGGCCCGGGCCCGTCGCGCCCCGGTCGCGGAGCGCCGGAATCAGTCCGGCGCGGAGCAAGGAGGACTTGCCGCTGCCCGAGGCGCCCACGACAGCGACCAAGCGATGGGAGTCCACCAGGGCCAGCAGGTCGGCGACGAGCCGGTCCCGGCCGAAGAACCGCTCCCGGTCACCGGGTTCGAAGCGGGCAAGGCCCCGGTACGGCGCATCGGCGTCGTCACCGTCCTCGGCGGCCGCGTCCCGCACCGCGGCGTGCCAACGCCGCTCCCACTCCACGGGGTCCCCGCCACAGGCCTCCACGTAGGCCAACGCCACCGGCAGCGACGGGAGCTGTTGCCCGCCGGCCGCCCGCGACAACGTCGCGACCGAATAGCGGGTACGACCGGCCATCGCCCGGTAGGTGATGTCCCCCGCTTCCCGGCGCAGCTCGCGCAACTCGAACGCGAAGCGCTGGACCGGCCCTGCCGCCGGATCCAGCGGGCCCTCCTGGCGACCCATCGGCGTCCTCCCCCCACTCGGCGACACCACCGGACCGCGTCAACCTACGGGCCGGGGAAAGCCGCTGCAATGGCTTCTCATCAGCCTGTCTCGTTCCAGCGGTCCTTCCGAGCTGCGGAACGGCACTTTGTTTCGAGCGGCGAAGAGGGCTGCGCAACAACCGAGCGGCCGTGAAAACTCGAACCATGCCAGAGCCGGAGAGCAACAACGGCCGGCCCTGACGCCGGCACAAGCGTGCCTCGGCGACACCACCGCCCGTACGGGCCGCGTTCGCCGCTCCCGTGAAGCGCAACGGCATCCGGGCCCCTACGGCTCTCGGAGCGCCGCGCAGTCCCTTCCGTTCTCCACACCAACAGGAGACAGCGATGCCACTCGTCAAGATCCGTACCGCGCTGGCCGCGCTCGCGTCGAGCACGGCGCTCATCGGCGCCACCGTCGTCTTCGCCGCGCCGGCCTCCGCCGCGCCGCAGCAGCTCAACTCCCCGGTCGACTGCGCGACCGCCAACTACCACTGGTGCGACGCCGTCGGCGCCACCGGGGTGTACGCGCAGATGAACGTGTACTGGGGAAACGACGGGCACGAGTACGTCGACGCGTTCCTCAACACCACCCACCAGGGCCAGAACCTGTGGACCCTGACGTGGAACGGCAGCGGGTGGGACTGGTCCGGCACGCCCGCCACGATCAACGAGGGCAACGGCTGGTGGGGAGCCACCGACTACGGGCGCTCCGACGCGGGCAAGACCATCAAGCTCGCCGTCTACAACTGGGACACCGGCCGCTATATCTACACCAACGCGCACTGAGGTTCCTTAGCCCGTTCGGGGATCCGGGGAGCTGCGGTGGTAGCGCAGTTCCCCGTCCTCGGCGGGGTCGGCAGGTGATAGCGGTCTGGTCCTGGCCGGCAGGGCCAAGCAGAAGGCCCGGACGAAGCGTCCGGGCCTGCGTAGAGAATCCTCGCCAAAACATCGACGACCCCGTCGTCGATGCCGCGTGATGGTAATAGGGCCCTGATCGCCGGAGCATGCGCCGGGCGGTGACCGAAGCGCGGGCCGATGTGGTCGTCGCGGTCAGTCTTCCTCAATGCCGAGGGCCTGGGCGGCTTGGTGAAGGCTGCCGCGGGTGGCGGCCGCCGTCGCGCACGTGCGGACGGTCGGGACAGTGCCGGGCGGGGCCGCGGCAGGTGTCGGCGCAGGATTCCTTCGGTGAGGTCCCGGACCGTGGCGAAGGCCTCGCGGTCGGCGAGCAGGTGGTCGCGCTGTTCGCCGCCGAGGCCGGGCAGGCCTCGTCGACGTCGTGCGCGACGCCGGCCAGCCATTCCAGCAGCAGTACGCAACACCCCGGGTACTGCTGCGCACGGCGTGCCAGGACGGCCGCAATGCACAACGCGGCCGGCACGGTCGCCTCGCAGATCGTGTTCTGATGCCGCAGTCGGCATCAGAACAGCATCGCCGCCTGGGGCGGCCTGCGGCCCGGCAAGCCGTCGACGATGACGTCCCGAAAGCTGCCGGATCGGCGGACCGGCAGCTTGGCTTTGTAGTGAGAACTGAGAGCGCTTGTTGCTCAGCGGCGAGAGCATCCCGTGCCACGGAAGATTGATGTCGCTGAGTTTTGAGAGCACCCAGGTGCTTGCCTCGGGACCATGGTTGTGCTCTGCAAGACAAGGGGTCCCGGGTGCTGCTGAAGTCCAAGGTCGATCTGTACGCGGCGATCCGCCGTAATGCCCGCTCGGGCCTGTCTGGCCGCGCGTTGCAGCGGAAGTACGGGGTCGGGTTCCTGACGGTGCAGAAGGCACTGTCGTCGGCCTGGCCCGAGCCGCGAAAGAAGGTGGCGCCTCGGCAGACTCGTCTGGATTCGTTCAAGCCGTTGATCGACCAGATGTTGCGGGCGGATCTGGACGCTCCGCGAGAGCAGCGCCACACGGTGAAGCGGATCTTCGACCGGCTGGTGGACGAGCATGGCGCGGACGAGATCTCGTACCGGATGGTCCGCGGATACGTGGCCGAGCGCCGCGGGAAGATCCGGCTCCAGGCGGGCCGCGGGGCGGTGGACGCGTTCGTCCCGCAGACCCACAAACCGGGTGCGGAGGCAGAGGTCGACTTCGGTGACGTGACGGTGCGTCTGGCCGGCGAGCTGGTGACCTGCTACCTGTTCGCGTTCCGGCTGTCCTTCTCAGGCAAGTCGGTGCACCGCATCTTCGCCTCGGCCGGGCAGGAGGCGTTCTTCGAGGGCCACGTCCACGCTCTCAACGTGCTGGGCGGGGTGCCGACCGGCAGGGTCCGCTACGACAACCTTAGGGCCGCGGTCGCCCGGGTGCTGGGCTTCTCCCGCCAGCAAGTGGAGGCCGAGCGGTGGACCGCGTTCCGCTCGCACTACGGCCTCGACGTCCTCTACTGCCAGCCCGGAATCGGCGGCGCCCGCGAGAAGGGCGGCGTCGAAGGGCAGATCGGCTGGTTCCGCCGCAACCACCTCGTCCCCGTCTCCGAGGTCGCCACACTCGCGGAGCTGAACGCGATGATCGACCGGTGGGACGAGCAGGACGATGCCCGCCGGATCCGCTCCCGTCCGCGCACCATCGGCGAGTACTTCGTCGCCGAGCAATCCCTGCTGGCGCCGCTGCCTGACGAACCGTTCGAGACGGGTCGGCTGTTCACGCTGCGGGTCGACCGCTACAGCCAGGTCAGCGTCCGCACGAACCGCTACTCGGTGCCGGTGCGATTGATCGGCCGGACCGTTCACGTGATCCTGCACGCCTCCGAACTGGTGGTCTACGACGGACGCGAAGAGGTCGCCCGGCACGAGCGGCTGATCGCCAAGGGCAACACCCGCCTCGACCTCGACCACTACCTGGAGGCGCTGGTCCGCAAGCCCGGCGCACTGCCCGGGGCGACCGCACTCGACCAGGCACGCCCCGCCGGCAGGTTCACCCCAGTCCACGACGCCTGGTGGGCGGCGGCCCGCAAGGCCCACGGCGAGCGCGACGGCACCCGGGCCCTGATCGAAGTCCTGCTGCTGAGCCGGCACCTGCCCCACGAGCACCTGGTCGCCGGCCTCGCGGCCGCCCTGCGGGCCGGCGCCCTGACCGCCGACGCGGTTGCACTGGAGGCCCGCAAGGCAGCCGAGGCCGACACCGCGGACCCGGCTGAGCCGGAGCCGCCCGCGGCTGGCCTCGCGAGGGTGACGTCCCTGACCGTGCGGCGCCTGGCCCACCTGCCGCCCGACACCAGGCCGCTGCCCTCGGTGGCCCACTACGACCAGCTGTTGCGACACCGCCGGCCGGACCGCCCGACCACCACTTGCAGGAGAGCACTATGATCTTCCCCCGCCAGCGAGGACTCACCGAGCAGGCCGCCAACGCGGCCATCGACCAGGCATGCCGGATGCTGCGGCTTCCCACCATCCGAGCCCAGTTCCCCGAACTCGCTGAGACCGCCTCGCGCGAGCAGATGTCCTACCTCGGCTTCCTCGCCGAGCTCCTGATGTCCGAGTGCGACGACCGGGCCCGGCACCGCTCCGAGCGCCGTATCAAGACGGCCGGCTTCCCGCGCGACAAGTCCCTGCGCAAGTTCGACTTCGACGCCAACCCCAACATCGACCCCGCGATGGTCCACACGCTCGCCACCTGCGAATGGATCAAGAAGAACCTGCCGCTCTGCCTCATCGGCGACTCCGGCACCGGCAAGTCCCACCTGCTGATCGCGCTCGGCACCGAGGCCGCGATGGCCGGCTTCCGGGTCAAGTACGTCCTGGCCACCAAGCTGGTCAACGAGCTGGTCGAGGCTGCCGACGAGAAGCAGCTCGCCAAGACCATCGCCCGCTACGGCCGCGTCGACCTCCTCTGCATCGACCTATGCCGAGACCGCAACTATGCCGAGAAAGATGTGGGCGAGCATGATCGTGGGCAGCGTGACGGCTGTTCTGCTCGGCATAGTCGACGGCGGGTAGGGTCTATCCGGCCCAGGGGGTCGGTCCCTGCTTGAGGACGTCGAGCTCGCGCGTCTGGTCGGTGGGCCAGAGGTCGATCTGGTAGAGAAAGTGATCGCCGGGGCCGCCGTTGGTGTCGCCGGCCGGTGGGTCGGAGGGGATGTAGGAGACCCGGACTCGCAACAGCCCTGCGGGGACGGTGATGCTTGGCCCGTCTTCCGGGTGGACTCCTGGGCTGGAGACGGCGAGTTGGCCAGTCGGGGCAGCCAGGTCCGCCTCCACGATGTGCTCAGCCGTCGGCTCGATCATTGGCGCGGACGTGTGGATGCTGATCAGCGATTCGACCATGTCGTCCCGCGCGGTGCCGACGGAGATGGAGTGCGGTTCCACCCCGATGCGGTGGATGTGGACTGCTTCCTCGGTCCAGCCGGCTGGCGGGAGGTCCGGGTCTGTTGCGTGTTCAGCCATCCACGCGTCATAGGGCTCAAGGTCTTGGACATAGAATTGCCCGTGATCGGCATCGATCAGGAACTTCAACGAATCATCGGCCACCGCCGCAGGCTATCGAAGCGGACTGTCACTGCCGGCTCGGCTCACGGCTCACAGGCGGTCGAGGAACGCGAGGACCTTGTCGGTGGGCTGGTAGCGGCCGGGGCGGGCGGTGACCGGTGCGGTCAGGGAGAGTGCCTTCTCCTTGATGGTCATGTCGGCGTGGACGTAGGCGTCGGTGGAGCGGACGCCGGCGTGGCCGAGCCAGAGCGCGATCACTGTGGTGTCGACACCGGCCTGGAGCAGGGACATCGCGCAACTGTGGCGTAGGACGTGGGGGTGGACGCGCTTGTCGAGGAGGGTCGGGCAGGCTTCGGCGGCAGCCTGGACATGGATGGCCAGGCGCTGGGCGACGGCGTCGCGGGTGAGGCGCCGTCCGGTCCGGGTGCAGAACAGCGGTTCGCCGCGCTTGCCGGAGCGTTCACCGAGCCAGGCCCGCAGCAGGTCCTGAACGCTGCGGTCCAGGGGGACGGCGCGGTGCTTGCGGCCCTTGCCCTCGCAGCGGACGGACGCGCCCTCGCCGAGCGTGACGTCGTCGCAGTCCAGGCCGGTGAGTTCGGAGACGCGCAAGCCGGTCTGGACGGCCAGGGCCAGCATCGCCTTGTCCCGTCGTCCCTCCCAGCGACGAGGGTCCGGTGCCGCGAGCAGGGCGTCGACCTCTGCTGCCGTCAGGAAGGTGACGTTCCTCTTGTCGTACCGTTTGGGCGGGATGTCCAGGACGCGCTGGATCAGGAGGGCGTGTTCGGGGTGCTGCAGGGCGGCGTAGGAGAAGAGGGAGCGGATCGCGGTCAGTCGGACGTTGCGGGTGCGGGCGTTGTTGCCGCGTTCGTCCTCCAGGTAGTTGAGGAAGGCGGAGACGGCGTCGGCGTCCAGGTCGGTCCAGTCCAGTCTCTCCGGGGCGGTGCCCGTGCGTTGGTGGACGAACCCGAGGAGGAGGCGGAGCGCGTCGCGGTAGGCGGCGACGGTACGCGGGCTCACCTGGCGCTGGCGGACCAGCCGGTCGGTGAAGAACGACTGGAGGGTGGGGGCGATCGAGGTCATGTCCGTGCTGCCTTTCCGATGCCTTCGCGGCGGTCCGCCGCCAGGGTCAACAGTTCCGGTGCCGCTGACAGGTACCAGTAGGTCGAGGACGGTTCCCGGTGCCCGAGGTAGGTGGAAAGGGACGGGATCCTCGCCTGGACGTCGGCGCCGTCGCGATACCAGGCCAGCAGGGTGCGGACGGCGAAGGTGTGGCGGAGGTCGTGCAGCCGAGGCGGGTTGGGGGCGTAGGTCCCGACGCCGGCACCGGTCACCATCTGTCGGAACGTGGGGGCGACGACGGCGTAGATCAGGCGCTTCCGGGTGCGCGAGACGAAGAACGACGGGTCCGCGGGACGCGGCGCGTCCTGGTCGCGGAGGGCGTCGTAGTGGCGGAGCGCGTCGACGCCGCTGGCGTCCAGGGGAACGAGTCGGGATTTGCCGAACTTGGTCTCCCGGATCCGCAGCACACCTTCGGTCCAGTCGATGTCGTCGTGGTCGAGCTTGATGGCCTCTCCGACCCTCATGCCGGTGGCGGCGAGCAACCCGACCAGGGTGCGGTAGGTGGCCGAGCGCAAGGGCGGGCCGAGCCTGTCGGCCTGTCCCATCACCGCGGTGACGTCGGCGTCGGAGTAGATGAACGGCTGCCGCCAGCGCTGCCGGTGCGGCAGCAGGCCCAGCGGCGGGATCTCGGTTGCCGGGTCGATGCCACTGAGATAGCGGGCGAAGCCGCGGACCGCGGTGATCCGCCGCGCGCTCACGGTTGTCACCGCCTCGCCTTCCCGCGCCCGGACCCAGGCCAGCGCGGCGGTGACGGTCACCGTGCTCTGCCCGCGTTCGTCCAGGAAGGCGACGAAGTCCGGCAGCAGCCAAGCCGCCTCAGCCAGCTTGTGCCCCAGCGACCGACGGAGCCGCAGGTAGTCGTCGAGTGCGTGACGCAGTCCGGTCATGCCGCCTCCGTCCCGGGCCAGGGGCGGGCGACCGCGCGGAGCGCGGTGAAGTCGACCTTCGCGTAGAGCGCGGTCGTGGCCAGGTCCTGGTGGCGCAGGACCTGGCTGATCGCCGTCAGCCCGGAGCCCTGCCGCAGCATCTCCCCGGCCAGGGCGTGCCGGAGCCGGTGCGGGCCGACTGTCGGCAGCCCGGCCCGCTTGCAGGCCCGTTCCACCACGTCGCCCACCAGGTCGGCGCGGATCGGTCCGCGCGGCGCCCGGTCCGTGACGAACAGGCGACGGGTGTCGACCTGGGGACGGGCTTCGGACAGGTAGGCGACCAGGGACTCGCCGACATCGACCGGCAGGGGCAGCCGGTCCTCCCGGCGCCCCTTGCCGCGGATCGCGATCTCCCCCGAGCGCCAGTCCACGTCCTCCAGTCGCAGCCGCGACACCTCGACCGAGCGCAGGCCCAGTCGGGCCAGCAGCGTCAGGATGGCGTAGTCGCGGACACCGACACCGCCCGCGCGCGGACAACAGTCCAGGAGCCGCTGGACATCGGCCGCGGACATCGTCGGCGGGACCGCCGCCAGGCGCCAGCCGCCGACCGGCGGCACGGACGCGCCGAGCTTCATCGGGATCAGCCCCCGCAGGTGCAGGAACCGCATCAGCGAACGCAGTTCGGCGACCTTCCCCTTCGCCGAGCCGGCCGAGACCCGCGCGCACTCCCGCAGCAGGAACGCGTTCAGGTCCGCGCCGCTCAACCCGGCTGGGGAGAACACCCCGCCCGGCATGGCCTGCTCGGCCAGGAAGCGGCGGGCGGTGTTCGCGTAACGCAGGACGGTGGTCGGCGACAGCCCGCGCTCGCCGGTCATCCAGTCGCGGAACTCCTCCAACACACCATCCAAGGGCGACACTTCGGCCCTGGCCGGCGAGACAAGCCCAGCCTCACGCAGATAGGCGAGCAGGGGCCGCATCCCGCGCGGTCCCGGGAGTCGCCGGCGGCCTGCATGCCGCTGGTCGTTCAGGAACCGCTCCACGGTCGCCTCGCCCAGATCGCCGATCTCAAGCCCCAGGCTGGACAGCCACACCCCGACCTTGCCCAGATCCTTGAGCATGTTCCGGATGGTCAACGTGGTGTATCCCCGAGCCGTCAGCCAGGACCTGTACCCCTCGACATGCGGTGCGAGAGCACCGGCCTTCCTGCGTGTCCCCGCCATCGGGACCCCCTTCCCGCAAGGCGCCCTGCCTCGCGGTCAGGTGCTGCCCACCCTCGGCACTATGCAGAGATCCGACGGCCCGGTTTCACGCGAACGAGGGCGTGGCGTGGCAATCTTCGGCATAGCCGCGGTCTCGGCATAGGTCCAGCTATGCGGATATCGGCATAGCTGGACGAACTCGGCTACATCGAACTCGACCGACGCGGCGCCGAACTGCTCTTCCAGGTCCTGACCGAACGCGAGGAGAAGAACAGCATCGCCATCGCCTCCAACGAGTCCTTCGGCAGCTGGACCAAGACCTTCACCGACCCCCGCCTCTGCGCGGCCATCGTCGACCGCCTCACCTTCGGCGGCAACATCATCGAGACCAGCACCGACTCCTACCGACTCGCCACCACCCGCGCCCAAGCCGAACAGGCGGCCGCCGGCTGACCGGACTCACGGGCGTCACCACTGTCACAAAGAATCCTCTTGCGGCCCTCGGAGACAACGGCCTATCGTCAGGACACTAGTTTTCTGACCATCTGGAAGTCTTTATGCCTCGCCGTTCACCGGGCGAGATCAGGGCCGAACAGTCCTCGCGCAGGGCAGCCGGCACCAGGCAAGTCATCACGGGCTTGTCCGCTGCGACAAATCGACAGATCGCGCAGTTCGAGGCGCGACACCGGCTGCCCCCTGGGTCTGTCGCCCATGCCTTCCGGGCATGGGCCTTGGCGCTTCATGAGTGGCCAGACCATGGATCCAACCGTGGACATGGGACCACTCACTGGAGAGACATGCACGCCCGAACGCTCCTGGAAGGGGCGGCCGCATCCATGCGACGAAAGGCGCGTCGCGAACTCCTCACAACGGTCGCGCCTCTGGATGACCACTTCCTGGCGCGGACACTGCAAGATCCCTTCGCACCTGCCTTCGAGCCTTGGTGGAAGCGCCGACTCAGATGACGACCTACTTCCAGACGCCACCTGACAGCGCCGGTGACCTCAGGTGCTGCTACTTCTCATCAACGTTTCCAGCCTCTCAGAGCCGGGACCGCTGCTGAGATCCATCAACATCTGCTCTTCCTTCTGACCTACGGAGCCACGGGCTCGGCAATTTCGGGCCGGGAGTGAATCGCTGAAGACGGGTCACAGGCGGTCGAGGAAGGCGAGGACCTTGTCGGTGGGCTGATATCGGCCCGGCCGGGTGGTGACCGGTGCGGTCAGGGCCAGGGCCTTCTCCTTGATGGTCATGTCGGCGTGGACGTAGGCGTCGGTGGAGCGGACGCCGGCGTGGCCGAGCCAGAGCGCGATGACCGTGGTGTCGACGCCGGCCTGCAGCAACGACATAGCGCAACTGTGTCTTGTGTCCGCAGAGGCCGTGTGCGGATCACTCCGTGTTGGTATGGAGCTGGCGAGTCTCGGAGCCGGCGTTTGCCGCACTGACGATGTGCTGTGTTGCATTGCGGGCGTTCTCGCGTGACGGAGACCATACTTGCGGGTGACAGGAGGTCAGACCCGCGGCACTTCGGGTCGCGTCGGTGATCATGTGCTCTTCCTGCTTCAGTAGCCCCTGACGAGGAGTTTGGCTCTGGTCTGGGGCCATGTGGTGTTCAGGTAGTAGTCCTCGGCGGCGCGCCAACGCCTGATCCACTCCTCGGGGTTCTCGCCGCGTGCTTGCACGCGCTGTAGGCAGACGCCTCGCGGGGTGTCGACGTAGGCTGTGAAGTGGTAGTAGTGGGCCAGCTCCGGGCGGGTGGAGTAGCCCCCTTCGACGATCACCACGGCTCCAGAAGCGATCTCGCGCCAGGCCCCGAGTTGTCCGGTGGTCCAGTCGTAAAGCTGGTAGCGGGCGGCCTGGTCGTCCCGCAGCGGGATCAGGACCTGGTCCCGGAGACGTTCCCAGTCGAAGTAGCGGTGGTAGCCCTGTTCCGCGTCGAGCAGCTCCCGCTCGCGGTCGGGCATCGGACGGTAGAAGTCGTCGACGTGGACTATGACGGCGCCGTCGAGGTGTCCGGCCACCACGGTAGCCAACGTCGTCCTGCCTGATCCTCCAGTGCCATCGATGGCGACGATCCTGGTGGTCCCTTGGGTCTGGGACAGCTGCAGGAGGCCGTCGGCAACGTCCTTCGCTCACTCCGCCACGTCAACGAGTTGCTGATGCGTCCGGAGCTCGGTGGTCCGCGCGGCACTCGACAGCACAATCTCCTTTGCTTCCCCGAGGCCGACTCCCAGCAGTTCCCGGGTAACAACGATCGAGTCCATGACCCCGGCCCCGAGGTTCCGCAGCAGCCGCTGGACATGTTCCATGCCCTCGTCCTTGTCCAGCAACGGCCCACATTGCTCGACCAGGTAGGCAAGTCGTGCGGCACGCTCCGGAGAAAGGCTCTGGATGTTTTCGAACATGAGAACTCCTCATGGGCAGCGTGCAGGGCGGGGACAAACTACTTTCTGTGCACCCCAGGAGGCCACTTCTTTCCCGACCGCCTGAGATGGGTCGGTTGCGTCCCGTGAGTCAGCTGCACGATCCGATCGAGGTGCTGCGGGCGAGGGGAAGCCGAGTCACACGGCTCGCCGCTGTGGCGGTCGTTCGCAGGTGGACAATCTCTTCACGCTGGGCGGCGAGCCGGGCGAGGGCCTGAGTGCGGAAGTCCGTGAGCTCCTCGACAGTGCTGTCCGCTCGGGCGAGCCGGGCCTTGAGCTTGGTGACCTCTGTCTTGAGCCGCTCGATCTGGGCGTCCCTCGGGTCGGGGATGTCTCCGATGGCATGGAGGGACTGCAGCCGGTGTTCAAACTCTTCCCGGAGGTGGGCATAGGGACGGGTTCCGTAGAAGGCGGTGCGGTCGACGGCGGTTGCTGTTTGGGTTGGTCGGTCACTGGTTGCCGCCGGCGGCGCGGAGCCGGGCGAACACGTCGGCGGCCAAGGTCCGCTGCTGGCCGCCGATCGGCGCGGCGAGGGAGTCCATCGCCTCGGTGCTGGTGCGCAGGGTCAGGCAGTGGCGGAAGGTTGCGATGACCTCGGCGACGGCGGCGAGGTCGCCGATCGGGGAGGAGCCGAGGGCGGTGGCCAGGGCCTGCTCGAATGCCTCGCGGTCGCCGGGCAGGCCGTACCTGCTGAGGGCGGTGCGCAGCTCGTGCAGGGTGGCTGGCCTGGCCGGGGCCGGGCTCTGGTGGTCGGGCTGAGTGGTCACCGGGGGCTCCTAGGTGGTGGCGGCCGCCGGGACGGCGGGCCGCAGGTTCGACGGTAGCGGTCGGCGGGCGGGTGGTGGAGCGGTCCTGGCCACGCGGCACCGCTGAGGGGCATCGGCAGGCGGTCCGGGCCGAGCGGGGACCGTTTCTGTACAGGGCCAAGTCGTCCCGCGGGCGTGGCGCTTGGTGAACTGGTTCTCGGGCCCGCACTCGCGGCGGATCGCTTCTAGGCCTTGACCGGCTTCGATCATCTCGTCTTTAGGGTGGATCGCTCCGATGACCTGCACATGAATTGGGGCTGCGTTGATCAAGGATAGTCGACGCCTCAAATCCCTCGACGCGGGTCTACATTACGGCTATGGTTGAACTTTCAAACCCATGGGCGGAAGGTGAAATGGATTTCGACGACCAGCTGAGAAGAGTGCAGCGTGCCGGACATTTGGGCGAGGCCTTGGCGGCTAATATTCAGGCCTGGTCAAGTGCCTGCCCTTTTGATGCATCAGCGATTATTGCAGAGGATCGACTTAGCTGGGAGCTAAGGCTTCGAGTCCATGCGCAGCCACCGTTGGACGACTGGGGACTTCATTGGGGTGATGCTGTTCACCAGCTTCGTGCGGCATTGGACAATCTCTCTATCGCTATCGCGCGACAGGCTGGAGTCACCGAGAGTCGGGCGCTGAAGAGGGTTCAATTCCCTATCTGTGCCACTAGTAAGGAATGGGTGGATGGCAAGAAGCGGATCGAAGCGCTGCCTGAGTCGTATCGGATTGCCATTGAAGAGGTGCAGCCCTTTCAGAGGGGCGGAAAAGAAGATGCTGACCTATTGCTGCTGCTTCGAGACATCGACAACAGCGACAAGCATCACTTGCAGATGAAGCCGACTCTGGATCCGGCGTCTGCCAGCCACCGGCCAACGGTCGAATTCGAAACAGAAGAAGATGCCGCAGCCTCCGTTCCGCCTAAAATGGAAGCATTTGCCCCGGAATGGATAGATGACGCACTGCTTCTTCGCAATATTACCGAGGGGAGGATCGCTCGAGTGTCTGGCAATTTCTCGGTGGAAGCCGTGGTGCAAGCCGATCTAGGAAAGGGCCGTCAGGCGCCTGCTCTTCAGATCCTCGAAATGCTCTGCATCAATACGCGAATGGTCGTGGATCATGTTGCGCGAGCCGGATAGAAATACGGTACCTCGCGTAGATATTCCTGGCCGGGGCCTGAACTCGTTTTCTCGCTCCGTACATCGACGGCCGGGCTCCTCATGGGAAGAGCCCGGCCGTCTCGGTACCTCGCGCGTACTACCGGCGTAGCCTCGCGGGGTTGATGTCGAGGGGGAACGGGTCGGTGAGCGCGGTGGTCTCGCCGGTCTGGACGAGGCGGTCGATGCAGATCGCCCCCACTCCGGGGCGATGGTGGCCAGGGTGTCATCGATCAGGACCTCGGACGCGGGATCTGTCGAGCTGGTGGCGGGCTTGATGGTGTCCAGGACCGTGCCCAGTGCGTCGTAGACGTGGTCGGCTGCCTCCTTCTCCGGCTCGTCCATCACCTCCTCGAACTTGCCGGGGTGGGCTTGGCCGTCGAGGTGCTTCATGTACTCGACCACGTCGGTGCCCGACAGGGTTACCCGGACTAGGCCACGGGTGCCGCGCTCGCCATCGAGCCCGGTGGGCTTCATGTTGCTGACCGCCCCGAACGGGGGCTTGGTCTTCTTCCAGAGCCCGCCCGGCATGATCAGCGAGACGGTGGTGACGCCAGCGGCCTTCTTGAGTCGGGCGTCCTGGGACGGCGGTGTGTTCGCTCCACAGGAGGCCAGGAGCAGGACGGCGAGCAGCGGGGCGGCGGCGCGCAGGGCACATCGGGTGGTCTTCACGCGGGTCATGACCGTGGCCGCCGGGGCGTTGGGCATGCTGCTCGCCGGTGGTCCACTCGAAGGTGCGGTTTCGGACGACGGTCTGTTGACGTCCGTCCGCCGTCCGCTGTCCGGTCCGACGGTGGGCCTCCTCGGTGAGAGTGATCGCCGTGGCGTCGGGCCGCAGGTTCGACGGTAGCCGTCGGCGAGCGGGTGGTGGAGCGGGACGGCTCCGACGCGGATGTCGTCACGGACGCAAACGAGGGCCTTGGGACGGCCCTCAGCTGACCCAGATGCCTCCGGGGCTGATTCGGCGAGCGAGGTGCTGGCCGGCTTTGGTGACGGGGTGTGACCAGGAAACGTCGGTGATCTCGCATCCGGAGTCGTCGGCGAGAGCCTGGAGGAGGGTTCCGCCGACGCCGTGCCTGCGGTAGGTGTCGGCTACCCAGATCATGTCGATGCTCGGGCGCCGGGTTCCGTCCGGCTGGTCGTAGGCGGAACCCTTCACAAGGTCCCACCAGCGGTGTCGGTCGGTGTCGTGGGCGGCCAGGTAGCCGACGACATGCTCGTCAGCCTGCAGCAGGTACGCCCGAAACCGTTCTGGGGTTTCCTCTGGTTCGCCAATGTCGTGTGACCAGGAGTTGAAGTCGTAGCCGCTCTCGCGCTGCGGCAGCCGCCCCGTCCGGCCCGCCAACCGTCTCCAGGCGATCGGTGACTGAGCCGTCACGACGGCCAGGGCAAGGGGAAACTCAAGGTTCTTCGGTACCCGGATGCCGAACGCCCACTGGGCATGGCGAGAAGGGTGTTCAGTGTCGGATCTGCCACTTGCCAGGCTGAATCCGCAGGGACACCTACCGATGCTCGGCACCGGGGCATCATGGAAGCCGATCGGCACGGCGCCCCGGCTGAGGTCCTGCTCCCTGCCGCCCACCCAGGGGCGCCAGATGGTGCCGCCAGGATCGATGTGTCCGGTCCACTGGTCCACCCAACCTGGGTACCGCTCAGGGAGGGCCTCGCGGATTCGCTTCTGCAGCGCGGGCACGGTCGGGCGCACCCATACGCTGCCCGCCTCGGCACGGCCGTTCAGACGCAGGCCCCGACGGCTGGCCTGGCCCCGCAGGAAGCTCAGGAAAACGGTGGGTGGCGGAGAGAAGTCGGTGCCGCGCACCAACTCGCGTTCGCCCGGCCTGAGCCAGTCGTCAAGGGGCAGGGCCAGTTCGTCGCTCAGGCTGTGGAGCGCGGCGTAGTCGTGGTGGAGTTCTGCCATCCGCAGCGCTTCACGGGCGCTCTCCATATACGTGAAAGGCGTATACAGGGTGACACCGCGTGCACCGGTGCTCGACAGGAAGCTGCCCGGGTAACCGTCGTACCAGATCCGTGTCGTCGCCTGATCGTTGAAGCGCTCGGCAGCCTCGGCAAAACCGGCGGCCAACGACGGGTCCTCGTCCCGCGCAGTGAGGGTATCGACGTACCCGTCGCGCTCCAGTCTGACCGAGGCGTACCAGCGGGCGGGCCGGACACTGATTGTGCGGCCCCGCCAGCTCCGGTCGTCATCCAGGTACATCTTCATCTCGGCCACGGGTCGCGGCTCCTCACTCTCGTTCCGTGCCTGCGACCAGGGTGCGTACGACGCCCGATCGCGCGCAGTTATGGGTTTCCCAGCCGGCCCCAGCTGGGTCAGGAGCCTGGGTCGCCAACTCCCGCTGGTACTCGCTCGCCGTGGGTTGGAGGTAGCGGTCGACGGAAGGTCAACGGGCCTGCCCTGGCCACGTGGCGCCGCGCGCGGAAGCGGGCTTCGGCTGCCGGGCCTGGCGCAGCAGGGCGGGGCGGGGCGGCCCCAGACAACAGCCGCCACGTCGGGGGTCAGGGGTCGGGGATGTCGTGCGGGTCTTCGTACAACCCGCTCGCGTAGCGCTTCAGGGCGTCGCGGAGCCGCTCGGGGTTGACGGTGCGCGGGCTAGTGGCGTCGTCTCGGTAGACCCAGAGGCCGCCGCCCTCCCGTCCCTCGGCACCATGCTTGGTGCGCCAGGCCGCGGAGGGTTCGTCGGCCGGACGGAACCACACGGCGATGGCAGCGGGTTCCGTCTCCTTCGGGTGATCGACGGCGATGCGTTCCAGCGCGCTCCACCGGAGGGTGAAGGTCTTTGGTCCGCGTGGTTTGGGGGTGCCGTCCTCCGCGATGCGGGGTTGCTGGTTCCCCCGCCAGCTGCTGATGGTGAGGCCGTACGTGTCAAGGGTGACCACGTCCGACTTGGCGCGGGCTCCGGCGATCAGGCCGACCAGCCAGCAGACGATGCCGAGGAGGCCGCCGAGCACTGCGGCCCCCAGCGCGGTGTTCCCCAGGCGGTTGTCGCCGACGAGCTTCAGCGACCCCAGTTCCAGGACCGGGTTGGGGAAGGTGAGGGCGGCGAGGACCCCGCCGATCCCGAAGCCCGTGTTCCCTCCGATCTTCCACGCAACCCGCGAGTAGGTCGCCGCGATCCCACCCTGTTTGTTGGTGACCGTCACGGACCCCCCCCGGCGGGGCCTGCTCCCAGGATTTCGTCTTCCGCTCGGGAGGGCGGGACGGTGGGCTCAGTAGCTTCCGTGCCGCGTCCACGGTGGGGCGCCGGGCCGGGTCCTTCTCCAGGAGGGCGAGGAGCAGCGGGGCCAGCGCTCCCGCTCGCTCCGTCGGCCTCGGCTCCTCCGTCAGCGCGGCGATGGGGTTCTCAGGGCGGAATGGCAGGACTCCCTCCAGCGCCTCGTACAGCGTCACGCCCAGCGAGAAGAGGTCGGCGCGGCCGTCGCTGTCGGCTCCCTGCCAGCGTTCCGGCGCCATGTAGCCGGGTGAGCCGATGACGAGGGTGGTGGGGGTGAGCCGGGGGTCGGTCTGCGCGACGGCGATACCGAAGTCGGCGAGCAGGACCGAACCGTCCGCAGCGAGCAGCACGTTGGCCGGCTTGACGTCGCGGTGCACGACGCCGGCCCGGTGCGCGGCGTCCAACGCGCCGAGCAGCGCCTCGGCGACCCGGGCTGCCCGCTCCGGGTCCAGCGGGCCGTCGCGCTTCAACTCCTCGGCGAGGGAGTGCCCGTCGACCCACTGCATGACAATCCAGGGGACGCGCCACGGGCCTTCGTCGACCTCGACGACGTCGTACACGGTGACGATGTGTGGGTGGTCGCGCAGCCGGGCGGCGTGCCGGGCCTCGCGTGCGGCGCGGGCCAGCAGTTCCGCGCGTGCCTTGTCGGGCAGCGCCCCGTCGAGGCGCACCTGTTTGACTGCGACGTCTACCCCGAGCACCGGATCGTGCGCCTGCCAGACCTGGCCGAAGCCGCCGGCACCGAGCGGGCGGGTCAAGGTGTAGCGTCCGCCGATCACGGTGCCGGGCCGCGTCTCCACTGCCATCGCTCTCCCAACTCCGGTCCCTCGCCGCAGATTACCGTGCTGTGGCGGGGGACGGAGGCAGGGTTCTGGATCCAGACCGGATTGCCGGGCGGAGTCCCTCCGTTGTGTCCTGATAGTTCCGCAGGACCACCTCGGTTGCGAGCGTCGGCGGCGAGCGCCTTCCCGAGAATCCGGGCCTTGACAGGCTCCGGCCGCCGCACGGGCCAGGGCGGTGGCGAATCCGATCGCAGGACCGGACAGGTCAGCTGGCCGGGGTGCAGGCCGGTTGGTCAGCGCGTCCAGTGTCCATGAGGCGGGTGGGCAGGCCGGCTGGGGCTCCGGCGGTGACGTGCTGCTCGCTGGGGGGGGTATCCCAGCTCCAGGTCACGCGTTCGCCGCCGCGTAGGCGGGCGGTAGAGCTCGGCGACGGTGGTGGCGTGCTCGCGACGCTCGGCGATGGTCGGGGCGTGGTTGGCGGGGTAGTTCGCCCGGTGGTAGGCCTGGGCGGTGGTCGGGTGCCGCTCGATCTCCACGACGGCGGCCCAGTGCGCGGCCCCCGTTCGCCCGTGACCCGTACCACAAGACCGCGACGGCGCCGATCGGCCCGGACGAGCACCTACGGAAGGCCTACGCCGCGCCCGGTGTCGTGGTGGAGTTCATGGTCGCCGACCACGTCCTGGTCGTCGTCGTGCTCCAGGTGTTCGATGAGCTCCAGTACCTGATCGACGAAGCCGACGCCCGCTAAGCGAGGCCAAAGCTCAGCTCCCTGTCCGGGGTGACGAGGATGTAGTGCTCGTTGGGGTGACGAGGATGTAGTGCTCGTTGGGGTGGCTAGTCTCGGCGCGGCCGTGTCCTGGCGGTTGGGCCGGATAGGCAGTCATCTGCTCTTCGCCTGCCAGCTTCGTTCTTTCCAGGCGCGGGCGGCTGGACTGTTTCGTGGCAGGCAGCCTTCTCTCCACGCTCGCTCGAATAAATCCTCGATCGGATCGCCGATGGGGTCGGCAACCGGTTCGTGGTCGGAGGTGTCGTCATATTCGTCTGGGGTGTACTCCAGCCCGTATCCGTACTCGTCCTGCCGGCGCCAGCCGCGTTCCACGGTGGCGAAGTGAAGGGCCTTGTCTCGGGTGTACATCCTGGTGAGTCTTTCGCATTCCTTCCCTCCCACCGGCTCACACGAGCACCGTGTCCGCAGCCGCGGCCCCCCGCGTTACCACCCAGACGTTTGACCCCGGCGCAGTCTGGCGCGAGGCGCGTCGGACCCGATCCTCGTCCCCTGGCGGCCAGCGTGTGCCCCGCTCCGACCAGCGCACCCCCTTCAGATCGGCCCCCGCCAGATCTGCCCCGCTCAGGTCAGCCGCGGTGAAGTCGTCCAGTACGCCCTCGGCCAGCACCGCACTGACCCCGCGCGCCTGCGGCAGTCCCAGCAGGCGGCCCGCCTCCTCTTCAAGGGACTGGTTCATGTCGTGGGCGCAATCGTGGGCGCGCTCGAGGTCACCCTCGAGGTCGTGGAGGAGGGCTCGATCGTGGGCGAGGTCGTGGAGGAGGTTTAGGCCCTTGGCTAGGGCACGGTCGAGGTTGAGGTCGAGAGCGATGTCGCGGATGAGGTCGGTTTCGTGGACGAGGTCGATGTCGCGCACGAGGTCGTGGGCACGGACGAGGTCGATGTCGCTGTCGCTGTCGCTGTCGCTGTCGCTGTCGCTGTCGCTGTCGCGGACAAAGTCGAGGACGCCGGCGAGGTTGAGGACGAGGCGGAGGACTCGGTCGCTGCCAAGGTCGAGGTCGCGGGCGAGGCCGCCGACGCGGGCGAGGGCACGGTCGCTGCCAAGGTCGCGGTGGAGGTCGCGGTCGAGGCCGCGGACGAAGTCGCGGGCTCGGTGGAGGTCGCTGCCAAGGTCCAGGGCGCGGGCGCGGACGAGGCCGACGTCGCGGACAAGGTCAGTGCCGCGGTCGAGGTTGCGGACGAGGTCGAGGGTACGGCCGAGGTCGAGGGCGGTTTCCCGCCACTTCACCAGGCCATGTACGAGGGAACTGCTACGGATGCTGCTGGTCATTGCGGGATGCCGACGCAGCGCCAGGCGTCGCGCGGGGGGAAGTGCGCTCAACGCCTGACGCAGCTCCGGAGATCCGGGCTGATCGCCCGGGTTAGGAGCAGGACAGGGTTTATCCGTACGCGGCTCCACGGCCTGTGACTGCGTCAGTTCTGCTCGTGCTGGCCAACTGCCCTTGGGCGCGATTCCCGCTGCGTTCAGGCGGGCTGGCTGGAACGCGAGCGCCGCCCGCAGCCATCCCCACCAGTCCCTCTGGACAGGAAGGGTCGGTGCCGCGCGCCCGATGATGAAACGCCGGATCTGTTCGAACGTTGCCAGCCGTTCAGCGGACATCCGCGGCCTCCGGGGTCTGCTTCTGCTCCGCCTTCTGCCCTGAAAGCGACGCTGGAGGAACCGGGTCCGGAAGAGCCGGCGGTGCCGCGTCATTGCGCTCGGCCATCTGCTTGGTGACCAGTGGGGCGGCGATGCCGAGCGTCACCGCGCCCAGGGCACCGCTGACCTGATGTGTCGCGGCGTAAACCGCGTCCAACCCCACACCCATCACACACCGGCATACCAGGGCGACGACGTAAAACCCGACCTTGCGGTGGCCTTCCTCGTCCACCCACGGCCAGCGTGGCCCGGCGGACGAGCCCACCGCCCCCCACATCAGGTAGGCCTCGACCAGGCCGATACCCACCAGCCCCCATAGGCAGGCTCCCCACACATCCATCAAGCGCCTCCATCCGTACAGGGCTCGTCAGATGAAAGTACTGACCCTTGCAGGACGACAGCACCCCAACAGGTAAGGGAAGAAGGAGTTTGAATGCTCGCTACCCTTCCCTGCTCTCGGTCTCCCCGCAGGGTCAGGCGATCAGCTTGTTCAGTGCTGGCACGCTCGCCCCGGCGGGGACTGGGTGTCCATGCCGCAGCCGGTCAGGAGCAAGGCGGTGAGCAGCAGGACAGCGGTGCGTAGTACGGGGCGCGGGGTGATCTTCACGGGGCTATGGTCGGGGTGGTTAGCCGGCAATTCGCGAAGTGCGGCGTAGGTCCGCTCGAAGTAGCGATCCGTGCGGGTGCCGGGTTGACGTTGGGTGTGAGGGCAAGGTCGGGTCACTCGGCCGTCCTGCGGGACACGGCAGCCGTGGCCCCGCCCGGACGACAGGGGCACGGGGCACCGATCTGACCCGCCAGTACGCTGATGGTCGGGCACCTCACGTCGACGAGCGTGAGGTGCCCGACCATCTCTGGGGCGGTGCTGATGCGGGTCAGGGTCCGGCGATGATCCAGGTTACGAAGATCGCGGACATGCCTTCGTGCAGGCGGTAGACGACGCTGATGCGGTCGCCGGTGTCGGAGGCCGGGTCGGTGCGGGCGGTGTAGTCGTCGACCTCGGGGTCGGTGCCGCCGGGCACCGGGATGCCGAGCCGCGGGAAGACCGCCAGGCGCTCGACGAGCTTCTCGACCGCGTCCAGCTCTCCGGGGCGCAGCGCGGCGAGGGCCTGCTCGGCGGCGTCGGAGAGGAAGACGTGCAGCGGGGCCGGCTGCTGTTCGGGCTGGTCGGTCACCGGTTGCCGCCAGCGGCGCGGAGCCGGGCGAAGGCATCGGCGGCGGGGGTCCACTGCTGGCCGCCGATCGGCGCGGCGAGGGAGGCCATCGCGTTCTCGTCGGTGCGCAGGGTCAGGCGGTGGCGGTAGGTGGCGATCACCTCGGTGACGGCGGCGAGGTCACCGATGGGGGAAGCGTCGAGGGCGGTGGCCAGGGACTGCTCGAAGGCTTCGCGGTCGCCGGGCAGGCCGTATCTGCTGAGGGCGGTGCGCAGCTCGTGCAGGGTGGCCGGCCGGGCTGGGGCCGGGCTCTGGTGGTCGGGCTGAGTGGTCACCGGGGCCTCCTGGGTGGTGGCGGCCGCCATGGTGGCGGGCTGCAGGTTCGACGGTAGCGGGCCTGGGACTGCGGGAGGGGCGCTTCGGTGGCCGTCAGTCCGTGGCAGGGTGACGATCGGTGGACAGGCGTGGGCCCGGTTCGGTGGTGAGGTAGTCGTTGGCGAGGAGAACGGGAGGGAGCGGGCTCACGCTCCACGGTTCAGGCACGCCTACCCGCACATCGAGGTCCCACAGGACGCATTTCTCGTCCGGCCGGGCCACGAGTGACCACGCCACGGCCGTCCGGTGTAACTGTTCCCGCATCGATCCTGCGCGTTTCGCATTCCCGGGAAGTTCACCACCCTGGGGATGGTGATGCAGGAATTGTCCGTAGCTTGCCTGGCAGAAGGTGGCGTAGCGTGCGGTGCAGAGAATCAGCCCGTGCCACGCCTCGTCCACGGCGAACGAGGGCATGCCAATGATCTGTTTGTCCAGCAGGGCCGCTCCGCAGCATCGTAACCACTGCCGCAGTCCTGTCTCGACAAGCTCCCGAGGCTGAAAGGGACAGGTCTTGTAGACGGCAGGGGGAGTTCAAGCGCGTCGACGGCGGACTGCATGCGGTCGAGCCGTCGTGAGAACCGTCCTGGAATCACGCCGCATCTCCGTCCTGGATGGCCGCCTTGGCGGCGGTTTATGTCGACCGCTCTGGTCCGCGGCGAGGCACTGGTGTGGCCGACTATTTAGCTGCCGCCTCCGCCGCAACCTCCGCCGCAGCCACTTCCGGCGCCACCGCTTCCTCCGCCACAGCCACTTCCGGCGCCACCGCCACTGTCTCCGCCTCCTCCGCCACCGTCTCCGCCTCCACTGTCACCGCCGTTGTAACGCGATCGCCTGCTGGCATCGTCCTCGTTCGAGAGCCGGCCGATAACCATGACAACAACCCAGATGATTCCGGCCCAGATCAGGATGTTCATAAAGGTCATTTTTCTGTTTCCTTGTACAGCGATCGGCTTCCATGTGGGGAGGTTAGTCGCATGGGAAATGGCTCGACTTGGACAAGATTGTCCCGCCGTTACAGAGGGAGGTCTCCCTGATGGAATTTGCCGGGAGTGTTCTTGGCGGCGACCGTAGGCTCGGTGGTGACCTGGGTGAGGCTTTTTTGATCGCAACGTCTACCTGTGATGCCTCGTCCTGGGCCTTCCAGGACCGGCCGAAGCAGCCTGACCTTGGACTGGAGATCAGCCGGCACTTGCCACCGAAGATCTGGTCTGGACCTGCCTCGTGAGCCATTGGTCCCCCGGGCTCTGGTTCTGCCGGACAGTCAGTTCTGAGACTACGCAGTGCGTACCCGGCCGGGCTAGGGATTGGCAGAACCGATTGGAGGTCCGCCAGCGACGGTCACTGCTGGAAGGCGACGGCCTGAACCCTGTTCAGAACCAGACCGCTGCACTCCTCCCGGACGGCCGTAGGCCCCTGGCGGGTGGCCTACGCGCACGAGCCGGCCGCCGCAGCCGGATCAGCGGCCGACTGTGACCACGGCGGCGGCCGCGGCCTGCTCGGTGAGGGTGTAGGCACGCCGGTCACCGTTGCGGGCGGCCGGGACCGCGGCCAGGTGGATCAGCAGCACTCCGGCTGGGATGGTCCGGGGTGCGGGTCCGGCCCAGCGCAGCCAGATCGCCACGCCTCCGCCAGCGACGGCGCGGGCGAGTTTGTCGGCAGTGGCGCGGCGGTTGCCGCGCTCGATCTCGATGACCAGCCAGGGCAGGGCAGGGTGGCGGCACAGGAGGTCGTGCTCGCCGTCCTCGGGGCGTTCGGCCGGCGCCTCCCGCTCGGGTTCCCAGCCGTTGCGGGAGGCCCACTGGCCGACGACGCGCGACAGGTACTCCCGGACCCGGTCGGCGGGCAGGCTGCGGAAGTGGACGTGCTCACGCAACTCGGCCGCCAGCGACTTGGCGATGCCTTCCCCCGGCACCCGGCCCTCCACCGGCTGGAGGCGGGCGTCGGGCCCGGGCGCCAACTGCGCGGCCCGGGGCCGGGGCGCCGCCAGCCAGCCCTTGGCGCGCAGCCTGGTGACCGCCTGGTGGTGGGCCAGCCGCAACTGACGCTGCTGGTCGTCGATGCTCACCGCTTCGGTGTCCCTGGCGACGAACGCGGCCGGGCCACGGAGCCGGATCTTGCGCAGGTCCGGGTCGAGTGCGGTGGCGTCCTGGGGGTCGACCGGCGCGGTGAGCTCCCAGTACATGCCGCCCGCGGTGGTGTTCACCCGCCGCGTGTCCTGGTCGTAGGGCACGAAGTGGTAGACGGCGATGGGGTGGCCGGCGCCGGGAAGGTACTCGAACCCGGCCTCCCCGATCCCGGCGCCCTCCTCCAGGCCTCGGCGGATCTCCCGCAACGGGGCGACGCCGGACGTCAGCTCCCCGTCCGGGGTAACGAGGAGGTAGTGCCTGGCGGGGTGGGCGGACTCGTGCACGGCGTGTCCGATCGGTCGGAGGGAGCCCGGTCGGAGGACGGTCTACAGGAGGGCCCGCACCTCGGCGGCAAGGTGCTCGGGGTGGGGGCAGGGGTCGGAGAGGTCGAGGTCGATGCTGTTGGTGCAGACGACATTGCCGTCGGACTGGGGTTCGCCTTCGTCGATCACGAGCAGGTACCAACGGGAGTCCCCCCGGCTGAACACCCAGTGCGGTCGGCCGTCCTTGTCCAGTTCGATGCTGCATCCGCAGCCGTCCGAGTCGTCGCCCTGTTCGCCGGGCTCGTGCCGTGCCTTGAGCGATCCTCCCAGGATCTCGGCGACGGCGGCGATCGTGTCGTGCGGGCCGGACGGCAGGGTGACGGTGGCCGGCAACGCCGCCAGCTCGCCGACCACCGCTTCGGCGTGGGTGGGCGCCACCGACAGCAGGTCGTCGGCTGCGGCCTTGATGAGTTCATGGGCGCGGTCGGCCGGCGCACAGTCTCCCCGGCCTTCAACCTGCGCGAGGAGGCGGCACAGGCGTTGGAGTGCGATGCCGGCTGCGTCGACCTGGGCGAAGAGCGCGGCGGTGAGAACGGCGGCCTGCTCCGGCGTGTAGAGCGCCCATTCGTGGTCGAGGGCGTCCACCGTGGCGCGGGCGGCTTCGGCTCCGACGATGGCCAGCGAGATCGTGTCGTCGGGCTCCCCGGTGTTGCCGCCCGCGTAGGAGCGGACCTCGCTGGTCAGGTCACCGACGATGGTGCGGGAAGTCCGCTCCTCGTAGCCCTGCCACAACTCGGGCCACGGGATGCTCCTGCTCAAGGTGTTCTCCTTCATCGGAATCGGTGGCGCGGCAGTCTAGGACGGGTCGGGGCCGCAAGTCGCGCAGCGCTGGGTCTGGACGCGGCGGCGCCGGAGTTCGTCCGCGCTGTGGAGTTCGGGCAGGTAGGCCCAGCTGGCACGGCCATCGGTGGTTTCGAGGAGTTCTTCGAACTGGGCGAGGCGGTCGTCAGCGTTCCCGAGGGTTGGACAGTCCCAGCGGTGGAGCCGGCGCTCGGTGCGGGCGTAGGTGCGGCCGGCGGCGAGGTCAGCATTCCAGCGCTCCACGTCGCGGCGGGCATGGGCGAGGGCTGCGTAAAGCAGCCGGCAGCGCTGGCAGCGGCCAGGGGCGCCGTCGTAGCAGGAGCAGGTCGAGCAGTCGCCGCAGGGGATACAAAGGTGAACAGCCGGCGAATCCGCAGGTTCGACGGCGAGGTCGGCGTCGACGCGCTCGCGGCGCAGGGCTTCCCGCAGCCGGTCTTCTTCGAACTCGCCTCGGCAGCGCTTGCCGTCGACGCATTCGGGAACGCCGCAGCCGTGCGGGTGCTGGAAGCGGGCGGCTTCCTCGCCGATGCTGGCAAGGAGCCGGCGGGCACGGGCGGCGTCCAGCCGGCCGGCCACGACGTGGTCCAGGACCTCCAGACGGCTGGCACTTCGATCAGCGCGCCCCAGCCCGGCAGATGCTCGCGCTCGGGGGGCCAGTCCTCGTGGAAGTCCCCGCGGCGCAGCCGGATGTTGTCGATCAGCTGCCCTTCGATGTCCAGGTGTACGTGCACTACGGCTCCTTGCCGGGCGATGTCGTAGGGCGGGGCGGTTACGGAGCCAGCCCGTTCAGGGCGGCGCGGGTCGCGTCGGCCAGCTTGAGAGGGTGTGATGCGAGCAGGGGAAAGCGCCCCACCACCACGTATTCGGCGGGCTCGGCCGGGTAGTCGTCGAGGAACCACTCCTCGTCGTAGAAGCCCAGCCGCCAGAGCTTGTCCTGGTGCTGGAGCTGGAGGAAGCCCTGGTGCTGGGGGTGGTCGGCTTCCTCGTGGATCTCGATTGCGTTGCCCGGGACCGCGAGGTCGGCGAGGAGAGCGGCAACCTGGTGCAGCGCTTCGGCGAACGTCTCGGGCATCGGACGTTGCATCGGTACCGAGGACAGCTTGGCGAACACTCGGTCGGCCGTCTGCGGGGACGGCTCCGACTTGAACAGGTCTGCGGCGACTGCCGGAGGCGCGTCCGGGTCGTCGTACGCCCGGGCGAGCTTGGCGACGTCACCGCGTTCTTCCATGGCGTCGAGTACGTCGAGGAGGTGGCTCTTCGCCTGGGCGACGTGATGCTCGATGGAGATCAGCGCCGCAGCGATGGCTCCCGCCTGTTCGGGGGTGTGGAGGGACCAGGAGGAAGTCAGAGCCTTGGCCAGTTCATCGATGCTGGTCACAGCATCAGCCGCGAACCAGGCCGTGGCTTCCGGGCGCATGCTCGCCGAAGCGGCCACGTCTTCGACCAGGCAGCCGTTGAACGTCTCACCCAGGTCTTCCAACAGAGGCAGCCAGGCTGGCCCCGTGGTGGTGTCGCTCACGCGACGCTCCTCTCGGCTGTTGCTTGGTTTCCGGCAGATCATGTGATCGTGGAGCAACCCGAGCCGGGGCTGCGAACGAGTTTTCGCGGCATCCCTGTCGCACCACCGCTCTTCGTCTGGGGGCGGGCCCGCCCTTGCGTACGGGGTCAGACCAGAATGTTGTCGGCGTCGGCGTCGCGGGTGCAGAGGTGGGCAGTGGGGCAGGCCGGGCAGCCGCGGGCGTCGACCAGGTCGGCGACGGCGTCGAACAGCTCCTGTGCGCGTTCGACGCTGCCGACACCGTTGAAAGTGGCGTAGTCCTCGACGGTGCCGACGGTGCCCTCGGACAGGTGGACACGCAGGTACCCGAGGGCGGCGAACTCCTCGGCGCCCAGGGTCTGCGGATCGCCGGGGATGCACGTCTTGGGCACCAGGTCGCTCTGGATGTCTCCACCGAACAACCATGGGTCGCCTGGACGACCCGGTCTGCCGATCACTACCCGCAGGATGGTCACGTCATCGTTGTTCGGCTCCATCAGGATCCCGCCCTTGGCATGAAGATCATGAACAGCGTCACGCACGTCCCCGCCGCCGCTGGCCCCGAGCATGTCGGCCAGCTCGTCAACCGGCAGCAGCGACAACGACCCGTTCGGACGACGCAGAGGGAGCGCGCCCTGGTCGACCGCGAGGTCCAGGGCCAAGGCCTGGGCGGGGATCTTCGGCCCGTAGTAGGGGCGCAGCCGGATCATCCGGCGCATCAGATCGACAGCTTCCGGTGTGATACCGGGGATGGCGGCGACCTCCTCGGGGTCGATGTCAGCCGGGACCATCCACTCGTCGTAGCCAGGCGGTCGGAGCTGTTGCAGCGTGTACTCAGCTGCAGCCCGCACCCTGCGCGGTTTGCCGACCTTCTTGCGTCCCATCCTGATGGCCTCTCAGCTCAGCGTGCCTCGATCGCGTCATTGAACACCCCGCCGGGCGGTGTGTGTGCCCGGTCCGGGTGATGGCGAGCAGCTTCGCCACCAAGCTGGTCAGGTCGGAGCGGAACACGTACGTGGATGGCCCTGCCGTTGGACAGCGGCGCCCCGATCACCGCGCCGTCGACTGCACCTGTTCCGGGCGGAACCGTGTTCGGCGATGGCCACCGGTTCCAGGCCGGACTGCTCGGCCCGCACTGCCGTGGCGCTGCTGCACCCCGCCCCGGCGGGGTGCAGCAGCAACTCCGGGGTCGCGGCCGCGCGGCGGTTGCAGCGCAGATGGCCTGCCAGCAGGCAGGCAGGCAGGCTGGCCACGTTTGGGGACGTTCCCCATGGCGTTCCCGAATCCCCGCTGGTCAGGAGACCTTCGTGGCGTTGTCTTCAGCTGCGTCAGGTGAAGAGGATCGGTCCGCTTGGCAGTTGGACGGTGTTGGTGCACCCCAGTGCCTTGTCGATCGCCTGGCGGGCGAACTCCAGTGACAGTTCGGCCGTCTTCTGTCGGCCTGGGGCGGGGGTGGATGAGCCTTCGGGGGTCTGGAGTTCGAGGGCCGCTGTGTAGTACCAGGTGTGGTCTGTGCCATCGGGTGTCGACCTGGTCACGCAGGAGAAGCGGACCACGGAGGACCGGTCGCCGGCCTCGCCGTCGGAGAATGGCAGGAAGTCCTTCGCTACCTGTTGTCCTTCGTTGTGGATGCGTTCCGCCTCGGTGGCGGCGCCGATCGCGGTGACGACCAGCTTGCGCTGGTCGTCACCGCTTGCCGCGCACGACAGGTAGGCCGGTGCGGAATCCGTGGGAGGGGTGAACTTCGTACGTACCGTGGCCGGCGATGCCGAGTGGAGGGCGTCACTGAAGCGTGCGTCGTCGAGGGTGCCCTGGCATTCGCCGAGCGGGAGGTGGGCCACTGGTCGCTGTTCGGTACCCGGCTCCTGCGACCGGTGCCACAGGAACAGGCTTGCGCCGGTCACGAGTACGAGCAGAGCGGCTGCGGCTGGCCATGATCGATGCACCTTCACCCGCGCTCTTTCCCTTCACGGCAATCGGTGTCGTTGACGGCTGCGGTTTCCGGTTTCGGGACGGCGGCCACGGTACCGTGCCCCGCGGCCGTCATCGTTTTCCGTTGGCGGTGCTGTTCGCGCCGGCGCCCACCGCACCGCCCTGTGCGGCCTGTCCGCTGACCCGTGCGGCGAGATCCTCGATCTGCGGCTGTGTCAGGGGCGAGCCCTTCGCCGCGTCCCGGACCGCTTGGGCCGCGCTGATCGCGTTGGAGTTGCGGCCGCCATCCGACTGGTGGCCGGCGTCCGCTTGGGCAGCCGCCGTGGTGTCCTGCTGGACGCTCACCGTGACCCCTTGCAGGATCTGGTCGACGATGAAGTCCGATGCCTGGGACGCGCCGGCAGCGGTGGCGACGCTGTCGGTGATCCCGCCCAGGGTGGTACTGAAAGCCTCCGGTGCGCAGGATTCCGGACAGCACCTGGTAGCCCCGTGGGACCCACGGCTTGCCGGCCGTCGACTCGGGGGTCTCCCAGAGCGGCTCGGCACCGGCCTTGCGCAGGTCGGCGGCCCACTGGTCCGACAGGTGCGGCTGGTTGGAGTCGCGGGTGGCGGTGGCCAGCGTGGTACCGACATGCACCCCGAAGAGGTCCTCGCCCTGCCGTCGGCTGCCCCGACCCGGACCCCGACGAGGACGGCAACCTGCCGACCTGGCACCTGATCCACTCCAGGCACTTCAAAGACCGACCACGACCAGGACGGCAACCACCCCTTCGCTGGCACCGAACACCCCATCCCCGGGGTGGCCATCGTCCCGGTCGTCACCGCCATCCGCGTCCTGGACCGCCTCACCCCGCCCGGCCGCTTGCTGCAAGGGCCAGCAGGCCGGCCACTGTCAGCCGAGCACGGCCGCATCGCAGGCCACGCCCTGGCCAGTTCGGCGCGAGCGCGAACCACTCCAGACGTCACCAACCGGAGAGCGCTGTCGGCGTCGGAGTGCTCGAACAACATGTCACCTGAATGACAGGATCACTGAGGCTGAAGGCGAGGGCTGGCTTGGCCACGTCGAACAACTCGGTTTCAGCTTTGCTGCCGCAGAAGAGAAGGTCGCGCAAACCAAGGCGCAGCGGCAACTCAAGGAATCACCTGTATTCCTGGGCATCCCCGCAATCGACCAGGTCGCAGGCCGGGCCAGTTGACTAGCGCGGCTGGTGTTCCAGCCCCGATTCCAGCCGCGCCTTCATCGCCAGAAGCTTGTGGCGGGTCGGATTCTCCGCGAAGGCCGGATACTTCTCGACAATGAACTCCAGCCCTTCCGTGGCAAACTGGAGGGTGCCGCGTATGAAGTCGTCAGTGCTGCATCGACCCGACACAGGGTTCCAAGAGCACAGGATCGTCAGGCTCGAACCCGCGGGCTGGAACGTGATGGACGCGGAGTTTTCGGTGAAATCAACTTCTCCTGCCTCTCCGCGTCCCACCTTGTCGGCTGCCAGGATCAGGCAGAACATGAAGTCCAGGATGGGAATGATCCTGAAGGACTCATCCAGGCCTTCTGCGGCGAGCTGTGCATCTGTTTCGAAGTATGCGTATCGAAGATTCATCTCGCTGGTCGGGCCAAGAGATGTCATCTGCTTCTCGGACGGTGCTCGCATCGAGCTTCGGTCAAAGTCGATACGGAACATCAAATCCCTCTTCGTACATGCGAGTCACCAACCTCTTCACCTAGATCGCCGACTGCTTTCCAGGCCTTCCTGGATCAGCAGGGGATCCCCCGGTCGAAGTCCTGGCGCACGCTCGGCAGTTGACCACGGCTCAAGGTCCTCGGCAGAGTCAAGCTTAGTTCGGAGAATGGCGGACGCTCGCCGAACGGGCCGGCAGCCCGGGTACGCGGGGGCGTACCCGGCCTTGCGGGAGGAAGGGGTCTCAGGCGGCGAGGGTGGCGTGGAGGGCGGCGAGGCCGTCGCGGTAGATGGTGGTGAAGAGGGCCACGGCCTCGGCCTCGGTGGCGCCGTCGGGGTTGAAGCGGCCGGACCACTGGACCTCGGCGGCGTTCTCCTGGCCGGGGACGGCGTGGACACGGATCGTGGAGACGTAGCCGTTGACGGGGAACGGGGCTTCCAGGATGGCGTAGCTGTAGTGGCGCTCGGCCTCGTTGAAGGCGACGAGGCGCTCGATGATGGTCCCGCCCTCGGGGTTGCGCAGGCGGCGGACGCGGCCGCCTTCGAGGGCGGTGCTCTCGGGAATGTACGGGAGCCAGTCGGGGAGGGAGTCGAAGCCGCCGATGAGGTTCCACACCTTGTCGGGGGAGGCGGGGACGATGCGGCTGACGGAGGTGGAGGCCATGATCGGATTTCCTGACGGGTCGGGGGTGGTTCAGGCGCCGTACGGCAGCGGGGCGGCCGGGCTGACGAGGTCGGCGGAGCGCAGCTCCTGCCAGAACGCGGCGGGGACGGTCTCGTTGAGCGCCGCCTGGTCCTCGGCGATGCGGCTGGGCTTGGTGGCGCCGGCGACGACCGCGGCGGTGACCGGGTGGGCGAGGGAGAACTGCAGGGCGGCGGCCTTGATGCTCACGCCGTGCTCCGCGGCCAGGTCCTTGAGCCGGGTGACGCGCTCGACGATGTGCGCAGGGGCTTCCTGGTACTCGAAGTGGGTGCCGCCGGCGAGGATGCCGGAGCTGTAGGGGCCGCCGACGACCATGCCGACGCCCTGCTCCTGTGCCATCGGCAGCAGGCGCTGGAGGGCGTGCTCGTGGTCGAGGAGGGTGTAGCGGCCGGCGAGGAGGAAGCCGTCCGGGCGTGGCTCGTCGAGGGACAAGGTGAGCTCGATCGGCTCGGTCTTGTTGACGCCGAGGCCCCAGGCCCCGATGACGCCCTCGTCGCGCAGGCGGGACAGGACTCGGAAGGCGCCGGTGCGGGCCTCCTCGAACTTGGCCAGCCACTGGTCGCCGTGGAAGTCCTGGGCGATGTCGTGGACCCAGACGATGTCCAGGCGGTCGGTGCGCAGGCGCTTGAGGCTGTCCTCGATGGAGCACTCGGTGGCCTCGGCGGTCCAGACGTGCAGCATCCTGTTGGGGTTGCCGTGCTCGAACAGGCCGCCCTTCTCGCCGAGTTCGCGGGCGCCCTCCTCCAGTTCCGCGAGGATGACGCGGCCGACCTTGGTGGAGAGCACGTACTCGTCGCGGGGCTTGGCGGAGAGGACCTCGCCGAGGCGTTCCTCGGCGAGGCCGGCGCCGTAGAAGGGGGCGGTGTCGTAGTAGCGGACGCCGTGCTGCCAGGCGGCCTCGACGGTGGCGGCGGCCTCCTGGTCGGGGATCGCGCGGAACATGTTGCCGAGCGGGGCGGTGCCGTAGCCGAGCTTGCCGGGGAGGAGTTCCTTGAGGGACATGGTGGTGCCTTTTCAAAACGGAGGGTGCGGGGCGCAAGGGGTCACGCAATAGATGTGAGCGCGCCTTGCGTGCGTTAACAATAGTTGCAGACGCGCTGCAATGCAAGGGCCCTACGCGCCGGATGCGGGGAAGCGCGGCAGGACGTACTCCGCGAGCTCCTGCAGCAGTTCCTCCACCGGCCGGTCGTTGGGCCGCAGATTGAAGGAGACGTGCGAGACCCCGAACAGCGCCATGGTCTCCAGGTGCTCGATCAGGGCGTTGCGGCCGGTGCTGAGGCCGAGCCGGATCGGACGGGCCGGGGCGTCCGGGTCCTCCTGGAGGGTGAGCACCATCGGGGTCACGTACGGCTTCTCCCCGGCGAGTTCGCGCCACTGGCGGGTCCGCAGGCGCAGCGCGCCCAGGTCGCGGGGGTAGTTGAGCGAGGCGTCGGCGTGCTCGGCGATCCACTCGGGCGTCTGCTGGGCGCCTCCGGCGACGGCGATCGGGATGCCCGCCGCCTCCGCCGGTTTCGGCAGGACCTCCAGCTGGAAGTCCGGGCCGAGCCCGACCCCGGGCAGTTCCAGCGGGCCCGGGCGCCAGGCGGCGCGCAGGGTGTGCAGTCCCTCGCGGAAGGCGGCGCCGCGGGCCTCGAAGTCCCGTCCGAAGAGCGGGTACTCGACGGGACGGTCGCCGCTGGCGAGGCCGAGCAGCATCCGGCCGCCGGAGAGCGCGTCGACGGTGGCGGCGGCCTTGGCGACGAGCAGCGGTTCGCGCAGCGGCAGGACGACGGCCGCGGTGCCGAGGACGGCCTGCTCGGTGACGGCGGCGAGGTGGCCGAGGTGGGTGAAGGTCTCGAAGACCGTCCCGGCGTCCCCGAAGCGGACGGGGTCGAAGAGCGGGACGTCGCGCACCCAGAGGCCGGCGAAGCCGAGCCGGTCGGCGAGCCGGGCGAGGCGCGCGTGGTCGGCGAGGTCCGGGACGCCGTGGGGGCGGCCGGCCGTACGGTCGGTGGCCTGCCGGGACGGGCCCCAGTCGTTGTCGAGGGGGAGTTCCAGGCCGAGGGTGAGCCGGCCCTCGCCGGGGGCGAGGCGGGCGAGGGCGGGGTGACGGGGTGCCATGGGTGAATCGGTCCTCAGAGCGGGGGGAACGGGCGAAGCCCGCTGCGGGCCGGCCGGGAAGGGCCGGCCCGCAGCGGGCTTCCGGGGGTGCGGGGTCGGTCAGTTGAACTGGTCCGGGTGCGGGCCGGTCCGCAGGTCGCGGTCGGTGGCGGCGATGGCGGCCATGTCCTCGTCGGTCAGCTGGAAGTCGAAGACGTCCAGGTTCTGGCGGATGCGCGCCGGGGTGACGGACTTCGGGATGACGATGTTGCCGAGCTGGAGGTGCCAGCGCAGGACCACCTGGGCGGCGGACTTGCCGGTGCGGGCGGCGATCGCGGTGATCGCCGGGTCGTCCAGGACGGCGCCCTGGGCGAGCGGGCTCCACGCCTCGGTGGCGATGCCGTGCTCGGTGTGGAAGGCGCGCAGCTCGGCCTGCTGGAGGCCGGGGTGCAGCTCGACCTGGTTCACGGCGGGCACCAACCGGCTTTCGTCCAGCAGGCGCTGGAGGTGGGCGGGCTGGAAGTTGGAGACGCCTGCGGCGCGGATGCGGCCCTCGGAGGCGAGGCGCTCGACGGCGCGCCAGGAGTCCAGGTAGAGGTCGCGGGCCGGGGTGGGCCAGTGGATCAGGTACAGGTCGAGGTACTCGAGGCCGAGCTTGGCGAGGCTGGCGTCGAAGGCGCGCAGGGTGGCGTCGTAGCCCTGGTCGGCGTTCCACAGCTTGGTGGTGACGAACAGGTCCTCGCGCGGCAGGCCGGAGGCGGCCAGGGCGCGGCCGACGCCGGTCTCGTTGCCGTAGATCGCGGCGGTGTCGATGCTGCGGTAGCCGGCCTCCAGCGCGGAGGTGACGGCGGCGGTGGTCTCGGCGTCGGGGACCTGGAAGACGCCGAAGCCGAGCTGGGGGATCTCGACGCCGTTGTTGAGCTTCACGGTGGGGACGGTGGGGTTGTTCATGGTGCGTGCTTCCATTCAGCGGGGGAGGTCGGCGAGGGTGTAGCGGACGGTCTGGGCGCTGATGAGTCCTCGGTGTGGTTCCCCGGCGCTGTGGTCGAGGCCCCCGGCGCCCAGGCGTCGCCCGTGGTCGGCGAAGACCTCCTGCGGCGTGCGGGTCACCGGGCGAGTTCCGCCAGCGCGGCGGTGGCGAAAGAGTGGTCCTGCTCCGGGGCGCCGCCGCCGAGGCCGATGGCGCCGACGAGCTTGCCGTCGCGGTGGATCGGGACGCCACCGGCGATGAAGAGGAGCGGCCGGTCGAGCGCGGTGGCCAGGGTGTGGAACGGCCCGTCCGGCTTGACGAGGTCGACCAGGTCGGCGGTGGGGGCGCCCAGTTGGAGGGCGGTGTACGCCTTGCGGGTGCTGGTCTCCCCGGAGATCAGCACGGCGCTGTCGTCGCGGAGGAAGGCGAGCAGGTGGCCGCCCGCGTCCAGGACGGTGACGCTGACCGCGACCCCGGCCGCCTGGGCGGCGCGGCGGGCGGCGGCGACGAGGGTCTCGGCGTCGGCGGTGGTCAGCGGGGTGAGGGTGGTGCTCATGGTGGCGCTACTCCTGGAAGGAACGGGGAGGGGGGAACTGGGGAGGGGGACGGTCAGTGGTGGACGGGGACGGGAGCGGCGGTGACGGCGCCCTCCCGTACGGGGGTGCGGCGCTCCAGGACGGCGGACCAGACGGCCAGCAGGAGCGCGGCTCCGGCGAGCAGCGCGCCGACCCAGTTCGGGGCGGTGTAGCCGAGGCCGGCCGCGATCACCTGGCCGCCGAGCCAGGCGGCGAGGGCGTTGCCGAGGTTGAAGGCGCCGATGTTGACGGCGGAGGCCAGGGTGGGCGCGCCGTGCGCCTGGTCGAGGACCCGCTTCTGCAGTGGCGGGACGGTGGCGAAGCCGAGCGCCCCGACGAGCAGGATGGAGACCGCGGCGAGGATCTTGTTGTGCGCGGTGAGGGTGAACAGGGCCAGCACGACGGCGAGTCCGCCGAGGGAGGCGTAGAGCATCGGCATCAGCTTGCGGTCGGCGAACCTGCCGCCGAGCAGGTTGCCGAGGAACATCCCGGCACCGAACAGGACCAGCAGCCAGGTGACGGCGCCGTCCGAGTATCCGGCGACGTGGGTCATCATCGGCGCGATGTAGGTGATCGCCGCGAAGACACCGCCGAAGCCGAGGACGGTCATCGCCATGGCGAGCAGGACCTGCGGGTTGCGGAACGCCGTGAGCTCGCGGCGCAGGTGGGCGCCCTCGGGGCGGGGCAGGGCGGGGACGAGCTTGGCGATGCCGAGCAGGCCGACCACGCCGAGCGCGGCGACGCCGGCGAAGGTGACGCGCCAGCCGACGGCCTGGCCGATGAAGGTGCCCAGCGGCACGCCGACGATGTTGGCGACGGTGAGGCCGGTGAACATCGTGGCGATGGCGACGGCCTTCCTGTCGGGGGCCACGAGGTCGGCGGCGGCCACCGAGCCGATGCCGAAGAACGCGCCGTGGGCGAGGGAGGTCACGATGCGGCCGGCGAGCATCACTCCCATGGTCGGTGCGACGGCGGAGAGCAGGTTCCCCGCCACGAACAGGCCCATGAGGATCATGAGCATCGCCTTGCGGCCGATCCGGGTGCCGAGCACCGTCATCAGCGGGGCGCCGATGACGACGCCGATCGCGTAACCGGTGACCAGGAGCCCGGCGGAGGGGATGGACACTCCGTAGTCGCCGGCGATCTCGGGCAGCAGGCCCATGACCACGAACTCGGTCGTACCGATCCCGAAAGCCCCGATGGCCAGGGCCAGGAGCGCGAGAGGCATGGTGTGCTGCCTTCCATACGATTGCTGTTGCGCCTTACGTGCTCAAACAATAGTTGCACGCGCGGACTAAGTGCAAGTGCGGGCATTCACCTGTCGCTGGCGGTGGGCGATAGCGACGAACATGCGGCGCGGACGGGGCCCGGGATCGCCCCGGTTCCGGCCCCACCCGGGCCGGTCGGGCGTCCCGGCGCCACGGAGAGCAATGCTTGCACGAGCTGCATATGCGCGCTGGCCGATATTTCATGCAAGGGCTTATCCTTGAGGACGTCGAACCCGGAAGGAGCCACGCCGATGACCGCCACGGACCCCGCGCTGACCGCCCTCGCCAACGGCTGGGCCGCCCTCTACCTCCTGGCCGGCCGGATCGAGGCGCACATCGAGCGCACCCTCCAGGCCGAGCACGACCTGAGCGTGCGCGAGTACTCGCTGCTCGACGTGCTCAGCCGCCAGCACGACGGCGAGGGCGGGCACCTGCAGATGAAGCAGGTCGCCGACGCGGTCGTGCTCAGCCAGAGCGCCACCACCCGCCTCGTCACCCGGCTGGAGGACCGCGGCCTGCTCTCGCGCTACCTCTGCGCGACCGACCGCCGCGGCATCTACACCGACGTGACCGGGCCCGGCCTGGAGCTCCTGGAAGCGGCCAGGCCGACCAACGAGTCCGCCCTCCGGGAGGCGCTGGACGAGGCCGCCAAGAACCCCGAGCTGGCCCCGCTGGTCGCCACCGTCGAGGAGATGAACACGTCGCGACGGCTCCCGGAGCCCGCCGCCACGCGCTGAGCACGACGAAGCCCCGGAACCTCGCCAAGACGGTCCCGGGGCTTCGTGCTGACTACTTCCGCTAGGGCGCGTCCGCTACGCCCCCGCGCCTCCTGCCGCGCTCCCCGCGTCCCGCGTACAGGTGCCGCTTCGCCCTCAGCGGTGCGCCGCTTGTTCGACGAGGGCCGGCGCCTCGCCGAACACCGGCGTTCTGCCGTGAGCGTGTCCGCCTCATCCCCGCAGGTGAGGGCCGCTTCGACGGCCCGGCCCCGCCGGCGGCTCGCCCGCCGGCAGGGCGTGGTGCGGTCGCTTCACAGGGCCGGCTGACGGGCCTCGGTCAGCATCGCGCGCCCGGCTCGCCATTCGCCCAGCCCCGTCGGCACCAGGCCGATCAGGCAGCAGACGACCACGATGCCGCCCGCGATGGACACCGGGGTGACCGACTCGTCGGCGGGCACCGCCCGGGTCGGGTCCCCGGGCGCGTACCGGACCTCGACCACCGTGCCGAGCGCCACCATTCCTGCCAGCCGGTTCCCCGAGTAGGTGCGGCCGTCGACCGTCCAGTGGCCCCCGCAGTGCGGGTTCCTGCTCACTTCGTTGCAACTGGTGACGGTGGCCGTCGTCCGGGTGTCCATCGCCACGTTGTCGCGCACCTGGCGGACCACCGTCGCAGAGCCGCACAGCGCCAGCATCACGAGCACGAAGGTCATCGCGCCCCACGCGGTACCCGGCGCCACGGGCCGACCCGACGCCTCGTCCATCCGAGTGGCCGCGCCGCTGTTACGCACCGTCAGATAGCCGCCGCAGAGGATCGGCAGCATGACCGCGACGATCACGCTGACCACCAGATACGGCTTCCCGGAGAGGGCCACACCAATGAGCTCGATCCCCGCCGCGATCAGATAGCCGGCACCCAGCAACACGCTCTGCCGGTGCCAGCGAAGAACCTGCCGTGCCGCTCCGTCATCCCCCCGCACGATCATGGCCCGACGGTAGCACTCGCCCTCACCGCCCCTGTCCGCCGGTCCTGTTGACGCCTCCGGCCCCGGCCGTCGACCGCCGGGATGCCCACTTCGCGCAGCCGTCCCCGAAAGCCACTTCACGTGGGGGGCGTCGGGACGTAGTGTGCGAGCCGTGAACGAATTGATCTTTCGCGGGAAGGACCTGTACGGACACGCGAAGTACACGCGTCTCGCGCTACTCGGTGCCCTACTGGTCATCCAGGTGGCGTTCGGCGCCTACCGCCTCGGCGTCGTGGCCACCTGCTGGATGGTGGGCGCAACCATCGTGATCGTCGCCCCCTTGGCGCTGATGGTCCAACGGAGTTGGAGCCGGGTGGGGGCCGACGGGGTCACCATCTGCTGGGGCCTCGGGCGCGGCCGCACCCACGCCTGGCAGGACATCAGGTGGGTCGACGTCCGCGAGACCAAGAACCGCCAGTACGGGAACTCGCGCGCGGCCCGGATATTCCTCGCGGGCGGCCGGCGGCGCTCACTGCCCGGCCTCCAGGACAGCTCCACCTACCCGAGGCCCGACTTCGACGTGGACGTCCAGCGGGTCCTCAACTGGTGGGAGCTCAGCACCCACCAGGACACGCGGATCCGGCCCGCACGGAGCCTGCGCGACCGCGTCTCCCCCACCGTCGTCGGAGTCCTCGCCGGAATCGTCATCGTGGTGGTGAGCTTCGTGGTCATCGCCGCCCAACAGCGCTGACAGGCCGGGTGCGGCCGGACGCCGCCGTGACCGCACCCGGCACGCACACCGCCCCGAGACGGACTCGGGATTCCTGACTTCGGCGTTTCGAGGCGATCGGCGCGTTGTTCTGTGGGCGGAAGGGCCCGGTCCGGTCGATCTTGGCGGATCAGCCCGCGCAAGATCGGCCGGACAGGGCCCAGGCCTTCCAGGACCCGCGGTCGACACCCTTCGAACTCCGCGAGGCGGCAGTCGAGTTGCTCTTCGGCGGCGAGTACCGGGACGCCGACACCCGGCTCGACAGCCTGACCCGGGTGACCCCTGACCAGGCCCGGGAGGCGCTCGCGGGAGCCCTGCGCACGGCACTGCTGGTGGTCCCGTGCGGGACCAAGCCGGACGTGCGGCAGCAGGACGGCACCCCGCTCCCGAAGTACTCCTGCGGCACCGACCGTCAACTGCCCGCCACCGGACGGATGTTCCGGCCGCCGCTGCTCGCCCGGCTGTTCTCCTCCAACGCCCGCCGGATACGCCTGGTGGTCGATGAGTCGGGGCTGTGGATGCACCAGCCCGGCAGCACGGTCTGCCATGTCCGGTACGACGAGGTGGTGGGCGTGGAGGCGGACGGCGAGAGCCGGGTGGTGTTCGGCCGCAACTCCTGCTTCATCCCCCTCGTGTCCGACCTGTTCCCCGACGACGGACTGACGCATCGTCACAACCGCTCTGGCGACCGGGTCCGGTGCCAGACGCCGCCGCGGTTGGCGTCTCCGGCCGGGAGGCGTCCACCGCAGGCGGCGGGCAGGGCCAGCAGATGGTGATCACCGGCGCGGGGCGAGGACGACTCCCCCGGACGAACGCCGTGCCGACAGGGTTCGCGGTAGAGGTTCCGTATCCGGACCCGCCCGTACCGCGCTGATGCTCCGCCGCGCACAGCCGGGCGGACGACAACCGGCGTGCTCGGAGGTTGTCCGGAGTCCGGCCGGCCTCGGCGCGGACAACCTCGGATCCCGCTCTTCCCCCTCTGTTGTCTGCGGCCGCCTCGGGTTGTCCGCCACTCACCTGGGCCTTCACGCCCTCCTGTAGACGGACAATCACCGCGGATCCCACGCTGGAGCTTCCACCGGTTCTCAGAAGGGAGTTCCTGTGACACACAGTCTCGACCCGGCCGACATCGTCGTCGTGCGTGCTCCGGACGTGGAAACGACCATCACGCGCCATGACATCAGCTGGGGGCCCAAGGACGACAACAACAACAACGACTCCGGTCGTAAGGACCATTTCATCGACGACACCGACTGACCCCGCCTGAGCGGAGCCCGTCCGGAAAGTCTCACGGGCCGGGGAGGGGCCGCGCTCCTGGTGCGGCCCCTCCCCGAAGGACGGCAAGAACGGCAAGGACGACATGGCTGCCGGTCACCGCGTCAGCAGGGCCGGCCGACCTCTGTTAGGAGACACGAGATCTCAATGACTTCTCTGACGGACCGGGTGGGGGCCGAGCCCGAGGAAGGGCCTTCCTCCGGCCTCTCCCGCCTTCTCCACCCGGTGTCCCTTCCGACGTTCCGCGACGAGTACTGGGAGCGGCGGCCGCTGCACATCCCCAGGAACGACCCCGAGCGCTTCGCAGATCTCCTGACGCTCGACGACGTGGACCGGGTGCTGGGCCAGTCCGGCCCGGACTTCGGGAACGTCCGGGTCATCCGCGAGGGCGAGGAAACCCCGGTGTCCGAGCTGGGTGCCCCCGGCCGCAACATGACCGCCAGCCGGCTGGAGGCGCTGTACGAGCGGTACCGGTCCGGCTCGACCGTCATCCTGAACGCCCTCGAACGCCGCTGGGAGCCGTTGGCGCGTTTCACCTCGATGCTGAGCGCCGAGGTCAACGCCAGGTTCCAGGTGAACGTGTACCTCACCCCCGGCGGGCAGGCCCGCGGATTCGACCCGCACTACGACAGCCACGACGTGATCGTGATGCAGGCGTACGGCAGCAAGCGCTGGCGGCTGTACGGGGCGCCATACGCGCTGCCGTTGGAGGGTCAGAGGTACGACCACTCCGGCGAGGTGCCGGAGGTCGAGGAGGAGTTCGACCTCCAGCCGGGCAGCCTCCTCTACCTGCCCCGTGGCACCATCCACGCCGCGACGTCCAACGACGCCGCGTCGATGCACCTCACCTTCGGTGTCCACCCGGTCCTGATACCCGCGCTGATCAGCGACGCGGTCCGGGAGGTCTTCGAGGGGGACGAGCGGTTCCGCAGGAGCATGCCCCTCGGATTCGCCAACGACAAGCACCTCCAGGAGCAGGCCGAGGACGTCTTCGCCGAACTGATCGATGCGCTCGCCGCCCGGCTCTCGCCCCAGGAGATGACGGCCAGGGCCGTGAAGCAGACGACCTCGCTCGCGCCGGTGACGCTCCGCGGTCACCTGGGCGACCTGGAGAGCCTGCCGCGGCTGGACCTCGACACCCGGGTGCGGCGTCGTCCGGGTCTGCGGTGGAGCGTGGCACTCGGCGAGGAGGTCATCGAGCTCGAGTTCCACAGCAAGACCATCCAGTTGCCGGTCCACGTGGCCGATGAGGTCAGGTTCGTGACGGAGAGCGACGGGCAGGGGTTCACCGCCGGCTCGATCCCCGGCGGCCTGGACCAGCCGGGCTGCCTCCTCCTCGTGCGCACGCTGGTCCGCGAAGGATTCCTCACCCTGTCCTGACGGACGGACGGCCGACCGGGTGCCGGGCAGGGCCGGCGCCGCACGGCCCTGCCCGGCGACTCACACGGATCCGCCCGGTGCCCCGGCCCGCGGGCCGGGGCACCGGGCGGACGCGCCCGACGGAGAGAAGGGAGGAGCCCCTTGGCCGGAGAACGGAAGAACAGGCGGCACGCACCACTGGTCAGGGCCATGGGCCTGTTCGTGCCGCACCGGCTCCGGCTCGGCGCCGTGCTGCTGCTGGTGGCCGCCGGATCGCTGGCCGCAATCGCACCGCCGTTCATGCTGCGGCAGATCTTCGACGTCGCGTTGCCCCAGGGCCGGCTCGGACTGCTGACCGGGCTGGCCGCCGGGATGTTCGCCCTGGTGGTGGCCAGCACGTCCGCCGGAGTGCTCCAGGCCTACCTGTTGGTCACGCTGGGGCAGCGGGTGATGGACGACCTGCGCACCGCGGTCTACACGCATCTGCAGCGGATGTCCCTGTCCTTCTTCACGGCGACCCGCACGGGCGAGGTGCAGTCCCGGATCGCCAATGACATCGGTGCCATGCAGTCGACGGTGACCGGCGCGGCCGCCACGATCGTCGCCAGTGCCACCACGGTGGTGGCCACGTTGCTGGCGATGCTCTCCCTGAACTGGCAGTTGACGGCCGTGTCCCTCGGGGTGCTCCCGTTCTTCGTCGGGATCAGCCGCAGGGTCGGCGCGGAGCGGCGCGGGATCGTCGAGCAGCAACAGAGCCTGATCGCCGTGATGTTCAGCCTGATCGAGGAGTCGCTGTCGGTCAGCGGCTTCCTGCTGGGCCGTACGATGGGGCGCACCGACACGCTCGTCAAGGAGTTCGCGGGGCGGTCGCGGGACCTCGCGGATCTGACCGTCCGGTCCTCGATGGCCGGGCGATGGCGCCAGTCCATCATCTCGATCATCGTGGCCGCGATGCCGATAGCGTTCTACTGGACGGCCGGAATCGTCGGTGGGCACGGTGGCCCGACCATATCCGTGGGTACCGTCGTCGCGTTCACCGCTCTCCAACAGGGCCTCTTCGGGCCGGTCATGACCCTGTTGCAGACCGGCATCGGCATCCAGAGCTCCATGGTCCTGTTCGACCGGGTCTTCGAGTACCTGGACCTCGAGGTCGACGTCGCGGAGCCCAGGGATCCCGTTCCGCTCGCCGGGCGCCACGGACACGTCCGCTTCGAGCAGGTGAGCTTCTCCTACCCGGCTTCGGGGCCCGTCCTCCAGGGCGTGGACTTCGACCTGCCGGCCGGTGAGAAGCTGGCGGTCATCGGCGCCACCGGCGCGGGCAAGACCACCCTCGGCCATCTGGTTCCGCGCCTCTACGACGTCACGGGCGGTCGGATCACCATCGACGGCGTCGACATCCGTGACCTCAGCTTCGCCACCCTTGCCGAGACGGTCGGCATCGTCTTGCAGGACACCCATCTCTTCCACACGACCGTGGCCGACAACCTGCGGTTCGCCAAGCCCGGAGCGACGGCGCGTGAGCTGGCGGCCGCCGCCGAAGCCGCTCAGATCCATGAACTGATCGAAAGCCTGCCGAAGGGGTACGACACCATCGTGGGCGAGCGCGGGTACCGGTTCTCCGGCGGCGAGAAACAGCGCCTGGCGATCGCCCGGACCATGCTGAGGAATCCGCCGGTCCTCGTCCTGGACGAGGCCACCAGCGCGCTGGACACGATCACCGAGAAGGCGGTCCAGCGAGCGCTTGACGCGCTCTCCGTGGGCCGTACCACGATCACGATCGCCCACCGGTTGTCCACCGTCCGGCATGCCGACCGGATCATCGTTCTGGATGGCGGCCGGGTCGTCGAGTCGGGCACGCACGCGGACCTTCTCGCCCGCGCCGGACGGTACGCGGAGCTCTGCCGGGCGAGTGGCTCCCTCGGCCCGAAACCCTGAAGCCCTGAAGAGCGGAAGATGGAAGGGTGCCAGTCGCCTATGCCAGACGCCCGCTCAGAGCCGCAGGTCCATCCGCTGCTCGACCGTGTCCAGGCCGAACTTGTGGGCAAAACGGGAGACGGTGAGCTCGAAACCGGCCTTCGCGTACAGGTGGTGGGCTGCGTCGAGGCCCGCGATGGTCCAGAGCAGCACGCCCTCGTACGCGCGGGCGCGGGCCTCGTCCAGGGCGGTGTCCAGCAGTCGGCCGCCCAGGCCCCGGCCCCGGGCGACCGGGTCGAGGAGCACCCACCGCAGCTGGCCCCAGCCCGGGCGCTCGTCCGCCCGGACGAGGCCGGCGGCGCCGACCACGCGGCCGTCGAGCTCGGCGACCCACAGACGACCGGGCGCCGCACCGCCCTCGCGGGCCCGGGCGAGGACCAACTCGGCCATCCCGGCGGCGACATAGGCCTCCATGGTCTCGTCCGTGCCGTACTCGCGGGTGTAGAGGACACCGTGCAGGGCGGCGACGGTGCCGAGGTCCCCGGGGCGGACGGCCTCGCGGACGGTCGCGGATCCGGGTGCGGTGGCGGCCATGGTGGCATCCCTTCCAGGAGGACACTTCCACTGAAACAGTCGTTTCAGTGGAACGATAGACCACGTGTCCACCCCCACCCCCGCCGATGCGCGCTCCCGCCCGTCGCGGCGCCGCGAGGAGATCCTCGCCGCGACCGTCCGCTACGTCGCCGAGCACAACGTGTCCGACCTCTCGCTGCGCCCGCTGGCGGCCGAGATCGGCTCCAGCCCGCGGGTGCTGCTGTACCTGTTCGGGTCGAAGGAGCAGTTGGTCCGGGAGGTTCTGGCGGTCGGTCGGGCCGAGCAACTCGCGCTGCTGGAGCGCTGCGAGGCCGAGGGCGGCGACGCCCGCGAGACCCTCGAACTGCTCTGGGAGTGGCTGACGAAGCCCGAACACCGGGGCGCGCTACACCTGTTCTTCGAGGGGTACGTCCGCGCCTTCGGCGGCTCCGGGCCCTGGCTGGACTTCGGCACCGCCTCGCTGGACGAGTGGCTGCCGCCCCTGGAGCGCGTCCTGGACGGCACCGGCACGAATCCCACCGTGGTGCTGGCCGTCCTCCGCGGCCTGCTGCTGGACCTCCTCGCCGACGGCGGGGGCGGCGGCGGGAGCGGGAGCGGGAGCGAGCACGGCAACGACGGTGGCGGGAACCACGCCGCCCGCGTCCACGCCGCCTGGCACGCCTTCCTCGACACCGCCCTCGGCTGACGCCCGGCAGGAGGCCTACGCCAACGTGACGCTTCGTGTTCGTGTGCCGGCGTTCGCGCCCTGGCGGTGCGCTGCCCATGTGCAGGCGGGGATCTGACCACGGGCCAGCAGGTCGGGCCGGAGCTGGTGTTCCCGATGCCGGTCTGCACGGTGGCCGTGGCGCCGGATGGCCGGCTGGTGGTGGGCTTTGGCTGGGAGGTCGCGGTGTTGGCCCGCCGTTGACCGGGCCCCGCACGCACGTCTCGCCGCCGGACGGCGCCGGCGGCCCGTGGTCAGTTCGCGCCGGGCGGGAGCCAGCGCAGGGCGAACCAGAGTTCCATCCGGACCTCCGCGTCGCCGAGGTCGACGGCGAGCAACTCGCCGACCCGGGCGATGCGTTGGCGCACGGTGTTGCGGTGGAGCTGGAGCGCCGCCGCGGTGCGGTCCCAGTTGCCGTGCAGGGCGAGCCAGGTGCGCAGGGTCTCCCGGAGCACGGCCGGCCCGGGGGTGCCCGCGGCGGCCAGCGGGGCGAAGGTGCTGCGGGCGAGGGCGGCGGCGTCCTCGGGGGCGACCAGGGAGTGGACGCTCGGCCCGACGGCCTCGCGGTGGTGGACGGCGGCGGCACCGGTGGCCAGCGCGTGACGCAGGGCCCGGTCGGCCTGGGCGTCGGCGATCCTCAGCTCTGCCGTGGGGGCGGGCGCGCTGACGCCGAGCGTCCAGCCGAGCCGGGCGGCGGATTCGGTGTCCACGACCCGGTCCGGAGCCGCCGAGCCGGGCAGCAGCGCCCGCAGCCAGGTCCCGTCCAGGTGCAGGTGCGGTGTGCCGAGGGCGGTGCCGAGGGCGGCGAGTTGGACGGCCTCCCCGCCGCCGCCCGCCCGGCCGGTCAGCCGACCGTGCACGACCACCCAGGCCCCGTCGGGCGGCAGCAGGGCGGCGGCCGCCTCCTCCGGTGCGGCGCCGAGCAGGAGCCGCACCAGGGCTCCCGCGCTGCGGGCGTCCGTGCCGAGCGCGTGCCGCGGGCTGGTGAGCAGCGAGAGCAGCACCACGGCCACCCCGGCCACGGACCGGTGGACGGCGGTCGGCGGTTCCTCGGCGGCGGTGACGAGCGTGAGCGGGCCGCCGGAACCGTCCGAGCCGGGCAGGGTCCGCACGGTCAGGTGCCGCCCGGCGTGGTGCTGGGCGGCGGCGGTCGGAGGCTGGGCGCGGCCTGCGGCGCGCGCGGTGGTCCGTTCCGCGAGGGCGCGCAGTTCGGCCAGGACCGGCACGGGCGGGCGCGCTCCGGCGCTGAACAGTTCGACGCCGCGCCCGTCCAGCAGTGCCGTCCAACCGCCCAGGTGCACGGCGAGTTGCTGGACGACCGCGCGCAGCGCGTCGGGGCGGGCGGCCGCGGAGGCGAGTGCGGACTGGGCTTCGGAGATCTGCCGCAGGCCGCGGTGGACGGCCTCGGCCATCGCCGAGTAGGCGGCCCGGCCGACGGCGACGAACGGGGTGCCGTCGGGCACCCGCAGCAGGGGCAGGCCGTGCCGGTCGCAGGCGGCGACCAGGTCGGCCGGCACCTCGTCGTAGACCGGTGCGACGCCGAAGCCGAGTGCGGCGGCGCCCGCTTCGACGACGCACCGCACGTAGGCGTCGATGCCCTCGGCGTCCTGCGGAAGGCGGACTCCGGCGGTGAGCAGCAGTTCGCCGCCGAGCAGGTAGGGGCCGGGGTTCTCGACCTCGGTGGTGCCGACGGTGCCGATCAGCCGGTCGTCGGCCGGTCCGGCGATCCGGCGCAGTCCGAGCACGGGGTCGGCGAGCAGGACGGTCAGCGGGACGGCGGGGCTGCCGGAGGCGGGAGCGGGGGCTGGGTCGGGCACGCCGGCGGCCTTTCGTCGGAGGTTTTGCACATCTGACCCCACGATATTGGATGAATCCGATACTTCTGCAGGCCAGGTGGGGCGGTTTAGGTTCAGCGCACGGCGTTTTCCTTCGGGCACCCCCGGCTCGCCCCCCCGTTCCCCGCCTTTCCTGTGCGCCCTGCCAGTCCCGCCCGCCGCCCCGTCCGCTGCCCCGCCTGCTCCCCCACCCACAGCCCTGGCCCGGCCCGCTCCCCCAGCGCGTCCGGCCGGATCGGAGGACCCCCCATGACCCTCGATTACGTCGTGATGATCGGCTATCTGTTGGGCATCGTCGGCGTCGGCTGGTGGGGCAAGCGGCGCGCCTCCTCGAAGGCGGACTTCCTCGTCGCGGGCCGCCGCCTGGGCCCGGCGCTGTACACGGGGACGATGGCCGCCGTCGTGCTCGGCGGCGCGTCCACCATCGGCGGCGTGCGGCTCGGCTACTCCTACGGCCTGTCGGGCGCCTGGATGGTGTTCGCCATCGGACTCGGCCTGCTGGCGCTGAGCATCCTCTTCTCCGCCCGGATCGCCCGACTGCGGGTGTACACCGTGGCCGAGATGCTGTCGCTGCGCTACGGCGGGGCGGCGAGCGTGATCTCCGGCGTGGTCATGTGGGTCTACACCCTGATGCTGGCGGTGACTTCGACGATCGCCTACGCCAGCGTCTTCGACGTGCTGTTCGACGTGCCCCGCTGGGCGGCCGTGGTGATCGGCGGCACCATCGTGGTCGGCTACTCGGCGCTCGGGGGCATGTGGTCGATCACCCTCACCGACATGGTGCAGTTCGTGGTGAAGAGCATCGGGGTGCTGTTCCTGCTGCTGCCCGTCGCCGTCGTGAAGGCCGGCGGCATCGCCCGACTGAAGGCCGAACTGCCGTCCGGCTACTTCTCGTTCGGCTCGATCGGCGGCGACACCATCTTCACCTACGTGCTGATCTACACCTTCGGCATGCTGATCGGCCAGGACATCTGGCAGCGGGTGTTCACCGCCCGCACCGACCGGGTGGCCACGTACGGCGGCACGGTGGCCGGCGCCTACTGCCTGGCGTACGCCGTCGCCGGCGCGGTGATCGGGATGGCCACCAAGGCGCTCTACCCCCAACTGGCCAGCCCCGACAGCGCGTTCGCGACCATCGTGAAGGACACGCTGCCGGCCGGGGTGCGCGGCCTGGTCCTGGCGGCGGCGCTGTCCGCGATGATGTCGACCGCGAGCGGCGCGCTGATCGCCTCCGCCACCGTGGCCAACAACGACATCTGGGCCCGGGTACGCACGCTCGTCGGCCGGGGAGGGCCCGGCACCGCGGCCACGGACCATGACGAGGTGCGGTCCAACCGGCTGGCGATCGTGGCCCTCGGCGTCTTGTCGATCAGCGTCGCCTGCGTCCTGGACGACGTGATCTCGGCACTCACCGTCGCGTACAACCTGTTGGTCGGCGGTCTGCTGGTGCCGATCCTGGGCGGGCTGGTCTGGCGGCGCGGCAACCTGCCGGGCGCGCTCGCCGCGATGGTCGCGGGCGGCGGCACCGTGATCGCGCTGATGGCCGCCAAGGGTGTCCTCGCCAACGAGCCGATCTACTTCGGCCTCGCCGTGAGCCTGGTCGCCTACCTGACCGTCAGCCTGGCCACCCGCCCGACCGATGCCACCGTGCTGGAGCACTGGCGCGGCCGGCTCGCCGGGCAGGCCGAGACTCCGGCCGCTCCCGCCGCCACCGCCCCGGCCGCCGCACTCTGAGAGGAAGCCTCATGGGCCTGCCCGCCGCACCGACCGCCCCGACTGTCACGTCCGGACCGCCCACTGCGTCCGTACCGACCACCCCGCCCGCACCGGACGAGGCCCGGCTGCGCCGCGAACTCGCCGCCGTGTACCGGCTGGTCGCCCACTTCCGGATGACCGACCTGATCTTCACCCACATCTCGGTCCGCGTCCCCGGCCCCGAGCAGCACTTCCTGATCAACCCGTACGGCCTGCTGTTCGAGGAGATCACCGCCTCCGACCTGGTCAAGATCGACCTGGCCGGGAACCCGGTGGAGCCGACCCCCCATCCGGTCAACCCGGCGGGCTTCGTGATCCACAGCGCCGTCCACGCGGCCCGCCAGGACGCCCACTGCGTGCTGCACACGCACACCCGGGCGGGCTGCGCGGTCGCCGCCCAGCGGGACGGGCTGCTGCCCCTCAACCAGATCTCGATGGAGTTCCACGACCGGGTCGGCTACCACGACTACGAGGGCGTCGCGCTCAACCTGGCCGAGCAGGAGCGACTGGTCGCCGACCTCGGCGGGCACCCGGCGCTGATCCTGCGCAACCACGGCCTGCTGACCGTCGGCCGCACACCGGGCGAGGCCTTCCTGCGGATGTACTACCTGGACAAGGCCTGCGAGATCCAGATCGCCGCCCAGGCCGGCGGCGGCCCGCTCGTCCTGCCGTCCCGCGAGACCGCCGAGCTCACCGCTCGCCAGCTGACCGGCCAGGAGCACGGCTCCGACCTCCAGGACGACCGGGCCGGCGAGCTGGCCTGGGCGGCTCTCCTGCGCCTCGCCGACCGGATCGCCCCCGACCACGCGAACTGACCCCGTCGACCCGGCGCAACGCCCGCCCGCCGACACCCCGACGCCCGACGCCGGCTCCCCGACGACACCCCGACGCCGCCCCGCCCCGCCCCGCCCGACAGGAGCAGCCATGAGCACCGCCCCCGACCCCCACGCCCCCCACAGCCCCCTCGGCCCCACCGACTCCTCCCGCGTACCGCGCTACGCCGGGCCCGCCACCTTCGCCCGCCTGCCCCGGATCGACCAGGTCCCGCGCGCGGACGTCGCGGTCGTCGGCGTGCCCTTCGACACCGGCGTCTCCTACCGGCCCGGCGCCCGCTTCGGCGGCAACGCGATCCGCGAGGCCAGCCGGCTGCTGCGCCCCTACAACCCGGCCCAGGGCGCCTCGCCGTTCGCGCTCGCCCAGGTCGCCGACGCCGGGGACATCGCCGCCAACCCGTTCGACATCCACGAGGCGGTCGACACCGTCGAGGCGGCCGCCGGCGAACTGCTGGACACCGGCGCCCGGCTGATGACCCTCGGCGGCGACCACACCATCGCACTCCCGCTGCTACGCGCCGTGGCCCGCCGGCACGGGCCGGTCGCGCTGCTGCACTTCGACGCCCACCTGGACACCTGGGACACCTACTTCGGCGCCGAGTACACCCACGGCACACCGTTCCGCCGGGCCGTCGAGGAGGGAATCCTGGACACCTCCGCACTCTCCCACGTCGGCACCCGCGGGCCGCTTTACGGCAAGCAGGACCTCACCGACGACGAGAAGCTCGGCTTCGGCATCGTCACCTCCGCCGACGTCCTGCGGCGCGGCGTGGACGAGGTCGCCCAGCAGCTGCGCGAGCGGGTCGGCGACCGCCCCCTGTACATCTCCATCGACATCGACGTGCTCGACCCGGCGCACGCCCCCGGCACCGGCACCCCCGAGGCCGGCGGACTCACCTCGCGCGAACTGCTGGAGATCCTGCGCGGCCTGAGCGGCTGCCACCTGGTCTCCGCCGACGTGGTCGAGGTCGCGCCCGCGTACGACCACGCAGAGATCACCGCGGTGGCCGCCTCGCACACCGCCTACGAGCTGACGACGTTGATGGCCCGCCAGATCGCGAGCGAACGGACGGAGCCAGGCCCGCGAGCCGGCGCGGGCGACCGCACCGACGGACAACCGGACGGACAACCGGACGGCCGCGCCGGTGCCCGTACCGACGCCCGCACGGAGTCCCACGACGCCACCGGCGAGGTGCGCGCATGACACACCTCCGCAACGGCGGCGACCTGGTGGTCGAGTCGCTCGCCACGCTCGGCGCCCGCTGCGTCTTCGGCCTGCCCGGCCAGCACGCCCTCGGCCTGTTCGACGCGCTGCGCCGCTCCGACCTGCGGTACGTGGGGTTGCGGGTGGAGAACAACGCCGGCTTCGCCGCCGACGGCTACGCCCGCACCGCCGGGACGGTCGCCCCGCTGTTCCTGTCCACCGGGCCCGGCGCGCTCACCTCGCTGGCCGCGCTCCAGGAGGCCGCCGCCGCCTCGGTGCCGGTGCTCGCCGTCTCCAGCCAGATCCCCTCGGCCGGACTGGGTGGGCGGCGGCGCGGCTATCTGCACGAACTCGTCGACCAGCAGGCCAGCTTCCGCGACGTGGTGAAGTCCGTGCACACCGCCCGCACCCCCGCGCAGATCCCCTCCGCGCTGGCCGCCGCCTGGGAGTCGGCGCTGAGCGCGCCGTACGGGCCGGTGTGGGTGGAGATCCCGCAGGACATCCTGCTCGCGCCGGTGACCGTACCGCCGGTCACCGGGCTGCGCGCCGAACCCCGGCCGCCGATCCCCCGCCCGGAGCTGATCGCCGAGGCCGCGGTGCTGCTGGCCGAGGCCGAACGCCCGGTGATCCTGGCCGGAGGCGGTGTGGTCCGGGCCGGAGCCAGTGACGAACTGCTGCGGCTGGCCGAGCTGTTGCGGGCCCCGGTGGCCTGCACCTTCGGCGCCAAGGGGGCCTTCCCCTGGGAGCACCCGCTGTCGCTGCGGTCCTGGCTGGAGGACCGCCACACCACCGACCTGCTGGAGGACGCCGACGTCCTGCTCGTCGTCGGCTCCGGCCTGGGCGAACTGTCCAGCAACTACCACACCATGGCGCCGCGCGGCCGGATCATCCAGATCGAGGCCGACGCGGGCAAGCTGGAGGCCAACCACCCGGCCTTCGGCATCCACGCCGACGCCCGCCTCGCCCTGGCCGCCCTCTCCGACTCGGTACCGGCCGCCGTACCGGACGGACGGGCCGAGGCGGTGGCCGCCGAACTGCTCAAGCGCGTCCAGGAGCGGATCGACGGCCAGGGGCTGGAACTCGAACAGGACTTGCTGGCATCCGTTCGCCACGCGCTACCGGACGACTCGCCGGTCTTCTTCGACATGACGATCCTCGGCTACTGGGCCTGGTCCGCCTTCGACGCCCGCCGCCCCGGGGCGATGCACTCCGCCCAGGGCGCCGGCGGCCTCGGCTACGGCTACCCCGCCGCACTGGGCGCCGCCGTGGCCGCGGACGGCCGCCCGGTCCTCGCCGTCTCCGGCGACGGCGGCGCGATGTACTCGCTCGCCGAACTCGCCACCGCCCGCCAACTCGGCCTCAACGTCACCTGGTTGATCATCGACGACGGCGGTTACGGCATCCTGCGCGAGTACATGACGGGCGCCTTCGGCGAGGCCACCGCCACCGAACTGGCCCGCCCGGACTTCGTCCGTCTGGCCGAGTCCTTCGGCGTCCCGGCCGCCTTGACCACACCCGACGACCTCGCACGGGACCTGGCCGCCGCACTCGCGGCCCCGGGCCCCAACGTGCTGGTCCTGCCCACCCTGCTGCGGATGTTCGCGCCCACCCACCTGGACGGCTGAACCACGGAGGGAGCGCGACGGCCGGACCCCCGCCCCCGCCCTGCGGTCCCCGCCGCCCGGCGCGCTCCCCCATCTGCCCCGCACCACCACGCCCCCGGACCGTCCGACGCCGTTCCACCGGCCCTTGGATAGGCTGCCGCAATGGCCCTCGACTCCCCCCGGCTGCTGCGCGCCGACGCCGCCCGCAACGCGGAAAAGATCATCCGGGCTGCCCGGGAGGTCTTCACCGAACAAGGCCCCGACGCCCTCCTCGACGACGTGGCACGCCGGGCCGGCGTCGGGGCCGCCACGCTCTTCCGCCGTTTCCCCGACAAGGCCGCGCTGCTGCGGGCCGTACTGGACGAGCGCTTCGGCGAGAACGTCCGCCCCGTCATCCAGGCTGCCGCCCACGACCCCGACCCCGCCTCCGGACTGGCCCGCGTGCTGGAAGCGGCACTGGAATCGGTGGCCGGCGACTACAACGTGCTGGCCGCCGCCCGCTCCGCCGGCGTCCTGACCCCGGCGACCGGGCAGGAGTTCTTCGCCGCCCTCGACGCTCTCCTGGCGCGCGGTCAGCACGCAGGTGTGATCCGCGCCGACCTCGTACCCGACGACCTGCACCGCGTCGTCGTCATGCTGGTCTCGGTGCTGTGGACGATGGAACCCCACGAGGACGGCTGGCGCCGGTACCTGGCCCTGGTCCTCGACGGCCTCACCCCCGCCGGGGCGCGCCCGCTGCCCTGCCCCGCCCCCGCACTGCACACCCGCACACCCTGACGCCGAGGCGGGTGCCGGCCGCCCTTGCGGGGGCGGCCGGCACCACCGGCCGCTAGCGCACCGGATCAGCTCACCGGGTGCACCCGGATCGCCGAGGCCGGGCACATGGCGGCCGCCTGGCGGGCCAGTTCCGCCGCCCGTGCGCCGGGCTCGGCGGCGAGCACGACGACCTGCCCGGCCTCGTCCTGGTCGAACACCAGCGGCGCGGTCACCGCGCACTGCCCCGACGACACGCACCGCGAGGTGTCCGCCTCCACCCGCGCGACCGGCCGCTCGCGCGGCTGCTCCCCGCTCACCACAGGACCGGGACCTCGCTGAGGCCGCCCGCCAGCCGCTCGTCGTGGTCGCGCAGGCTCCGCGCGTCCACCGCCAGCCGCAGGTCGGGGAAGCGCCGGAACAGCGCGGTCAGCGCGACCTGCATCTCGGTGCGTGCCAGCACGTTGCCGATGCAGTAGTGGCCGCCGTGCCCGAAGGCCAGGTGCGCGTTGGGGGAACGCGACGGGTCGAAGGTGTCCGGCTCCTCGAACACCCGCCCGTCCCGGTTCGCGGCGTTGATCGCCACCAGCACCGCCTCGCCCCGCGCGATCGTGGTCCCCGCGACGGTGACGTCCTCGCGGGCGTAGCGGGTCAGGCCCAGGCCACCGGGCGAGGCCATCCGCAGGACCTCCTCCACGGTGGCGCGGGCCAGCGTCTCCGGGTCGGCGGCGAAGCGGTCCCGCCGGCCGGTGTCGCTCAGCAGGAACAGGACTCCCAGGTCGATCCGGGCCGACGTCGTCTCGTGGCCGGCGAACAGCAGCCCCACCGCCAGCCGGGTCATCTCCCCCTCGGTGAACGAGGGGTCCTCCGCCTGCACGGCCAGGATGTCGCTGATCACGTCCTGCCCCGGCTGCTTCCGCTTCTCCTCGGCGATGCCGGCCACGTACGCCTCGAACTCGGCCATGGCCGCGGCGCCGTCGGCCCCGCCGTACAGCGCGGCGATCCGCTCCGACCAGCCGCGCAGCAGGCCCCGGTCCGCGACCGGCACACCCAGCAGCTCGCAGATCACCATCACCGGCAACGGGAACGACAGGTGGTCGTGCAGGTTGACGGCGCGTTCCGGATCCCGCGCGCGCTCCTCCTCCATCGCGTCCAGGCAGGATGCGGCGAGTTCCCCGATCCTCTCGCCCAGCCGGCGCATCCGCGGAGCGCTGAACGCGGGCGCCAGCATCCGCCGCATCCGCGTGTGCTCGCGGTCCTCTTCCTCTGGCGAGGGGGCGGGGCGCGTGTGCAGCGCCGACTCCGAGATCCTCGGCGCGCCCTCGGAATCGGGGCGCAGCCGGGAGAACCGGGCGTCGCTCAGAACCTCCCGGGCCTCCTCGTAGCGGGTCACCAGCCAGGCCGGGTCGCCGGCGGGTGTCGTCACCCGCGTGATCGGGCCTTCCTCGCGCAGGCGCGCGAACAGCGGCGCCAGGTCCAGGGCGTCGGGGCGCTCGAAGGGTAACTGCGGTGCGGGGGCGGTCATGGTGGTCTCCTCACCGGCCAAAGGCCACAAGAGCAGCGAACGCTTGGCAGAACCGCCCTCTCCTGCACGTCCAGGCCAGGGCGGACGAGCGGCGTCCCCGGCCAACAAGTGAGAGTCAGCTCTCTCTTCTCTCGGGAGCGTAACACCGTCGGCACGCACAGTCAGCCACTGGGCGAGATCGGCCCGTTCGGTGACGGAGCGGGCCCGGCTCTCGGGAGAGTCGAACGGAAATCGGCGGCGGCGGGGGCCTTGATTCCGGTTCGGCGACGCACCTGACGCAGCGGCCTGGGCGCGCAGACCGGCGCCCGCTACACCCGCATCCCGCTCACCGGCCGCATCCTCGCCGACGGCGACACGAGCGTCCGCTTCCGGATCACCGCCGCACACGACCCGGGCGCCACGCTCCAGCACCTGACCGTGCAGCATCCTCTACGCCGCCCCGCAGCCCGGCCGGGCGTGACCGCAGGCACCACCCCGCACACGCACCCACCACACCCGCGCCGCGAAACGCGGGTCGGACACCACCCCGGCCCAGGCGGGCTCAGCCTCGCAACCTCGCACAAGCCGGACGGAAAGCGCCGGTGGCGCCACCCGGCGTGCACGCCGCCGCGGGACTCGCAGTCCTTGGTGCGGCACGCGGCGGAGCCGCTCCGCCGCCGGCCCCGCGACCGGCCCGGCGGTCACCCCGCCGACGCACCGCCGGCCGCGCCGGCCACGTCGAGCGGGAGCCGCTCCGGCCCACCGGAGCAGGGTGCACCGCCGTTCAGGTGCGTGGCCGCCCACCGCCCCAGCTCGGCCAACGCGGGCTCCAACGCGTTGCCCGCTTCGGTCAGCCGATAGGAGACCCGCAGCGGAGGGCCGGCGTCCACCTCTCGCAGGATCAGGCCGGCCTCGCCGAGTTCGGTGAGCCGCTCCGAGAGCATGCGCTCGCTGATGCCCGGGATGGCCCGCCGAAGATCGGCGAAGTACACGGGCCCCGGGATCAGGGTGACGACGATCAGGCCCGTCCACCGCTTGCCGAAGAGCTGGAAGACGCGCGCAATGCCCTCGTCGGCCTTCCTGCATGCCTGCTCGCCGTGATTCGCCATGCCACCAGGGTAGCCCTCGACCTACGTAGCTTTAGAAAAGTAAGTAGCTATGTTATTACTAGCTACGTAAGAAACCTCAGCCCCTAGCTCTGGAGCCCTCCATGGCCACCCTGCTGCACCTCGACTCCTCCGCCCTGCCCCACGGCTCCGCCTCCCGCGAGGTCACGGCCACCTTCCGCAAGGCATGGGAGGAGCAGCACCCCGAGGGCACGGTCGTCTACCGCGACCTCGCGGCCGAGCCGCTGCCGCACCTCACCGCTGCCGGCATCACGGCCGCCTTCGCCGACCCGGCCGACCACACGGACGAGCAGAAGGCCGCTTTCGCCCTGCGCACCGAGCTGGCCGCGGAGCTGGAGAACGCGGACGCGGTGCTCATCGGCGCCCCCATGTACAACTTCACGATCCCCTCCAGCCTCAAGGCGTGGCTGGACCACGTGATCATCATGGGCCGCACCGGCGGTGAGAACTCCTCCGTCGCGGGCAAGCCCGTCACCGTCGTCGCCAGCCGCGGCGGCTCCTACGCGCCGGGCACCCCCCGCGAGGACTTCGAGTTCGCGGCCAACTACCTGGAGAAGGCGCTGACCGGCCTGCTCGGCCTCAAGGTCGACGTCATCACGCCCGAACTGACCCTGGCCCGCACCGTCCCCGCGATGGCCAACCTGGTCGACCTGTCGGACGCCTCCCGCGCCCAGGCCCACGAGCAGGCCGCTGCCAAGGCCAAGGCCCTCGCCGCCGGCCTCTCCGCCTGACCAGCACCTGCGGGCCGTACACCGGCACGGTGCGGACCGAACCCGGCCCGCACCACCGCCACTGATGCCGTCGCGGGGCCGCCCCGCGACGCCCCCGCGACGACGGACTCCTCCGGATTCAGGCCCCGCCACACCACCACCGGGCGGAAGCAGGCACGCGACTCACCAGCCCGCGACGCCACACCCCACCCAAGCACCACTGCCTGCCCCAAACGCCACTGCCTGCCCCACCGCGAAAGACGGTCGCCATGACCCGCCGCACCACCGACCCCGCCCAGCCCTCCACCAGGCTGTCCGACCTCAGCACCGGCCCCTGGGTCCTGGACCCGGCCACGTCATCAGTGGAGATCAAGCACAAGTCGATGTGGGGACTGGCCACGATCAGGGCCGCCTTCACCAAGCTCAGCGGCGAAGGCGAGATCAGCCCCGACGGCTCCGCGCACGGCACACTGACCGTCGAGGCCGCGTCGATCCTCAGCAAGCAGGCCAAACTCGACACCCACCTGCGCTCCGCGGACTTCTTCGACGTCGACAGGTATCCGACGTTCACCTTCACCGCCACCCGCGTCGTCGCCGACAGCGCCGGAACCGCCAAGGTCACCGGCAGCCTCACCGTGCTCGGCACCACCCGCCCGCTCACCTTCACCGCCCGCGCCACCGCCGCCGGCCCGCACGAGGTGGCCCTCAGCGGCGAGATCACCATCGACCGCAACGACTTCGGCATGAACTGGAACAGAGCCGCAATGATCAAGGGCCTCACCACCGTCACCCTCACCACCCGCTTCACCCACCGCTGACCCACCGCTGACCCACCGGTCCCCGCCCCCGACCCGGCCCCGTACCGGGGCGGGCCCTGGAAGCGGAGCTGACGAGGTTGATCCGCAGGTTCCGCGGCACCTCACCGGCCGCGTTGCGTGGACGTACTCGACTTCGTCCTGTGGCTGCGGACGTGCCACAACCCGGCGCGGGACCGGCGCCGACCGGATGCGCCCGTGCCGGGATCGCTGAACGCGCCACCGGCAAGCCGTACCTGAGGTCGGGCTACGCCCCGGCCACCGTCAACCACGCGGTGTCGGTGCTGGCGGCGTTCTACGACCACCATCTGCAGACCGGGCAGGGTCCCGTCGTCTCCCCGGTGCCGCCGCAGTCCCGTGAGAACCTCACGTCCGTCGCGACGGGCTCCTGGGCCAGGGCGCCGGCCCAGGAGCGGCGGTCTACCGGGATGCGGCGGGATACGCGGCGGTCGCGCGGATTTCGACGAGGAGTCCCGGGCTGGCGAGGCCGCTGACCCCGATGATCGTCCAGGTCGGGTAGGGCGCCTTGACGAGGCGCTGCTTGGCCTCGATGAAGCCGGGCAAGTGCCGGCGGATGTCGACGTGGTAGCTGGTGACGTCGACGAGGGCGGACGGGTCGAGGTTCTCCAGTCGAAGGATCTCTTCGATCTTCCGGATGGCGATCTCGGTCTGCTCTTCGATGGTGTCCGGGATGGTTCCGTCGGCGCGGCGACCGATCGTTCCGGCGATGAACAGGAGGCCGTGCGCGCGGACCGCGGCGGAATAACCGAAGCTCGCGAAGGCGCTGGTGGTTTGCCCGAAGACTGCGTTGTCCTCGGGGATCGCGACGGTGTGGACGGTCATTGCGGTGCTTCCTTTTCTTTGGTGACGCGGTCGTGTTCTTCGGTGACGCGGTCGTCGAGTCCGTGGAGTCAGTTGCCCCAGCGGGACGAACGGCAGGCGTGCTCCAGCCGGGTCCGGCCGAAGGTCTCGCGTTCACGGAGGAATTCGCCGGGGATCGTGTACCGGGGTGCGTTCTTCGGGTCTTTCGCGGCCTGCGCGACGATCGCGTCGGTGAGTGAGCGGATCATGTCCAGCCGTGGATAGGCGGCGTGCACGGCGTCGGCCTGCTCGTCGGTGACGGCGTCGATGTGGGCGGCGCCGATCGGGCCACCGAAGTCGAGTGCGACGCCCTCGCGGACGAGCACGCACAGCGTGCCGCGGCGTTCTGCGATACCCGGGGAGGTGTGGAGGGCGATGGCCTGCCAGACCTGGTCGGCATCGATTGCGGGTACTCCGCGGTCGGTGAGGAATGTGGCGGCCCGGTCGGCGCCTTCGACCTCGAACCGTTGGTTGTGCGGGCCGTCCGACGCCACGCCGAGGTCGTGCATCGCGCACGCGGCGAACAACAGGTCGTCCTGGTAGTCGTGGCCGACGACCAGGCCGAGGCGGCCGGCAACCAGCCGGGCGAACAGGTAGCTGCGGATGCTGTGGTTGAAGACGGACGGCGTTTCCACCGGTCGGATGAGGTTCATGACGGCGTCGGCAAGCGGTGTGCCTGGCAGCGTGATCAGGTCGGCGGCCGCCTCGTGGGTAGGTCCGGTCATGTCTTCAGCCTGGCCGTGACCGCCCTGACCTGGTGAGAGGCAAAATTTCCTTACTTCGCTAGAATCCTGCCATGGCAGTGCATCGAGTCGCGGTCCTGGCGCTGGACGGGGTCACCCCCCTCGACCTGGCGATCCCGACGCAGATCTTCACCACCCGGCCGGAAACCCCCTACGAGATGACCCTGTGCGCGCTTCAGCCGAAGGTGGCCACCAGCGCGGGTTTCGCCCTGCTCGCCGACGAGGGCCTGGAGCGGGTGAGCACCGCCGACACCGTGATCGTGCCGGGATTCGACCTGATCCTCCCGTTGCCGGACGCCGTGCTCGAGACACTGGCCGGAGCCCGCGACCGAGGCAAGCGCGTGGTGTCGATCTGCACGGGCGCCTTCGCGCTGGCCGCGGCGGGCGTCCTGGACGGGCTGCACGCCACGACCCACTGGAAGCACATCGACGAGTTCGAGCGGAGCTTCCCGGCCGTCTCGGTCGACCGCGACGTGCTCTACGTCGACGAGGGCGACGTGCTCACCTCGGCCGGGGTGTGCTGCGGCATCGACCTGTGCCTGCATATCGTGCGCCGCGACCTGGGCGCGGAGATGGCCAACCAGATCGCCCGCGGTCTGGTCGCCGCCCCGCACCGAGACGGTGGGCAGGCCCAGTACGTGCCGGCTCCCGTCGCGGTGGCCGGCGAGGCGTCGCTGTCCGGTACCCGTGGATGGGCCCTGCAGCGGCTCGGCGAGCCGCTCTCGCTGCGCGTGCTCGCCCGGCACGCGGGCCTCTCGCAGCGCACCTTCATGCGCCGGTTCACCGAGGAGACGGGCACGACCCCGTTGCAGTGGATGCTCAACGCCCGGCTGGGCAGGGCGAGGGAGCTGCTGGAATCCACGGACCGCTCGGTGGAGCAGGTGGCGCGGGACTGCGGGCTGGGCACGGCGGCCAACCTGCGGCTGCACTTCCGGCGCGCACTGGACACCACCCCCACCGCCTACCGCCGCACCTTCACACGCTCGACGTCGCGCAGTCCGGCCTGTTCACCAGCGGTCACGCCCTCGGACTGAGAACGGCCACCACGACACTGAGAGTCCTTGCCGGGGCGGGATGCCGTCCGGCCACCGGGTGGCCGGACGGCTGTCCCGGACTCCGGGCGATCCGGGACGGGCCCGCCGGACCGCCCGGGGGCATGGTCGCGTACGCTCGCCCGGGCGCCGCGAAGGTGTGGGGCGGCGGCCGGTCGCCGGGCGCGGCCGGCCCGGGAGGCAGGGGTGGGTGTTGTCGGATCGTGCGCGGGCCGAATCGGTCCTCAAGGCCGCGGCTGCCACCTGTGACGCACACCTGCGGCACTGGGTCGGGCAGTTGGACGGCGCGGTCGGCCAGGTGACGGCCTACCAGTTCGGATGGACCCGCGACGGATCCCCGGACCGGCGGCACGGCGGCAAGAACGTTCGAGCGGCCCTGGCACTGGGCTGCGCCCGGGCGGTGGGAGGAGACCCGCAGCGGGCGGTGCCCGCCGCCGTGGCGGTGGAGATGGTGCACAACCTGTCGTTGCTGTACGACGACGTCCTGGACGGCGATGCGCTCCGTCGCCACCGGGCCTCCGCCTGGGAGGTGTTCGGGCCGGGCGCGGCGACCCGGTCGGCCGACGCGCTGCTGATGCTGGCGTTCGAGGTGCTCGCAGGCCCCGACGGCGAAGCCGAAGCCGTCGCCGGCGAGGCGTCGGCGGCCCTGCTGGACACGCTCATCCAGCTCGCGGTGGGTGAGAGCCTGGACGTGCTGTTCGAGGCCGCGCCCCGCATCGAGCTGTCCGAGTGCCTGGAGATGGTGTCGGGCAAGACGGCGTCGCTGATCTCCTGCGCCTGCCGGCTGGGCGCCCTCCACGGCGGCGGCGGGCCGGCGCAGGTCGAGACCCTGGCCGCGTTCGGACACGACCTGGGCATGGCGTTCCAGCTGGTGGACGACCTGCTGGGGATCTGGGGCGACGAAGCGGTCACGGGCAAACCGGTCTTCGCGGACCTGCGGGCGCGCAAGCTCTCGGTGCCGGTGGTCGCCGCGATGGCCTCGAACACCGCGGCGGGCGACGAACTGGCCCGCCGCTACGCGCTGCCGGCCGGCCCCGGCCGGGCCGGGGAGGCGGAGCTGGCCCGGCTGGTGGAGGAGGCCGGCGGCCGGCGCTGGACGGTGGAGCGCGCCGCCGAGCACGCGGACGGGGCCCGGCGCCGTCTGCGGAGCCTCGCCGACGGCCCCGGTGCGGTGCCCGGTGCCGTCGCCGACCTCGACGCGCTCTGCGAACTGATCGTCAACCGGTCGTACTGAACCGGTCGCCCCCGGCGCGGGAGGACCAGGGCGCCGGGGTGTCGAGGATGTGCGCACGGCCCTGCCGGTAGAGCGCGGCGTCCACCTCCTTCAGGCGGCGCAGTTCCTGCGGCTCGTACAGGGCGTGGACCACGGCCGGCTCGGCGCCGTGCCCGGCGGCCTCCAGCAGCGCGTTCGCCGCCGCCCGGCCGCTCTGGTTCGCGCCCTCCATGGTGGCCAGGTTCACCGGGCAGCGGACGAAGTCCCCGGCCATGAACAGGTTCACCGCGGCCGTCCGCGCCTGTGGGCGCAGCGCCCAGGAGCCGGTGGTGTTGATCAGCAGGGCCTCGTCGTTGGTCGCGGGACCGGGGCCGTCGAGGTTCTTGACGGCCGGGTCCAGGTGCCAGGAGTGGAGCAGGCCGTCGTGGAGGGTCCGGCGGCGGCCGTCGTCGAGGGCGTCGGCGAGCTGGGCCCAGACCTCGGCGACGACCTCGGCCCGGGTGCAGTCGCGGGCCGGCTTGCCGTAGAGGATGCCGGGGGTGTCCCAGGAGGAGATGTCGACCGACAGGCAGTCGGCCACCGTCCCGTCGCCGTAGGTGGCGCGGAAGTCGGTGTCCCAGAACTGCGCCTGGCTGATGGAGGTCAGAGCCCACGGGGAGTCCTGGTAGATGACGTGGCCGCGGGTGATCGGGGTGGGCTCGGTGAGGTAGAACTGCAGGCCGACCATCCAGTCGGTGCGCAGGTCCGCCGTCTTCTTCAGCTCCGGGTCCGCCTCGGCCAGGCCGCGCTCCAGCAGCGCCCCGATCCGGTCGACCGGGAGCGCGCACACGTACCAGTCGGCGACCGTCTCCCGCCGCCGGCCGCCCGGGCCGCGCAGGACGGCGCCGACGACGGCGCGGCCCCGCACCGTCAGGCGCTCCACCCGCCAACCGAGTTCGAGCCGCACCCCCAGCCGCTCCAGGTGCCGCACCCAGGGGTCGATCCAGGCGGTGCTGGTCGGGGCGTTCAGGACCCGGTCGGCGGCCTGGGCCTCGCCCCGGCCGAGGAAGCCGTAGCCGAAGGCCTCCAGGAACCCCCCGACGGTGTGCGCGCTGCACACCTCCGCCCTGGCCGCCACGACCGTACGGGTCGCCCCGACGACGCACACCTTCCGGTACTCCTCGGAGGCGCCGTCGGCGGCGGTGAAGTCCCACCACGACATCTGCTCCCACTGCCCCAGCCGCCGCTGCGCGCTGCTGGTCATGTAGACCAGCAACCGGTTGGCGAAGTACAGCAGTTCCTCGTTCAGCTCCCCCTCGGCGCCCAGCTTCATGCCCCGGGCCTTCAGGATCTGCAGCGGCGTCCTCGGACCGGCGGCCAGGGACACGTCGACGACCGTCTCCCCGATCCTCCCCGACCGGGCGGACAGCATCTGCGGTGCCTCCCGCAGGTTGCCCTCCACGCCCGAGGGCGAGCCCGGGAGGGGGATCCGCCGCATCGTGTCCGGCAGGCTCCGGTAGAAGCCGGGGAAGAACCGGAACCCGTGCTCGCTGGGCAGGTCGAGCCGCCCGCCGGTCCCCGTCCCGGGAACCGAGGCACTCCGGGCCTTCCCGCCCCACCCGGAGGGCTCCACCACGGTCACCTCGAAGCCGCGCTCCGCCAGCTCCATGGCCGCCGTCAGCCCGGCCACCCCGCCGCCCAACACCGTGACCGTCCGGCCCGAACTCCCCGACACCGCACGCCCCTTCCCGGCCCACGGCCGCTCACCCGTCCCACCCGATCCGTACGGGAACGATAGAGCAGGTCGTGGCCGTCACCCCGGCGGGGCCCTCCCCGCGACCCCCGGCACCCCGCGGCCGCGTCTTCAGGCGCCGACCGAGCACGGGGTGTGTCCGGCACGGCAGAAGGACGCCCAGCCTCGCCTCTTCTTGCCGTTCACACGAACAGCGGGTCGGCCGGCTACGGCCACGGGTAGCCCACTTGCTCTGGCCGGTAGCCTCCGCAGAGCTCGGCGGTGGCACGGGGATCGCCTGCGGTCAGCTGCGCTTCAAGGTGCTCGGCCTGGTCCGACGGGTCGTCCGCGGAGATCGGGAGGGTCATCAGGAACTGGGCCCAAGGCAGATCCGTCTCGTCCCGGCCAGGGGGATGCCTCAGGACGACGTCGATCCGATCGGGTTCCCCGCGGAAGGCCCAGACCGCCTCCACCTCGCACTCCCACCTGGCGAGCCAGTCCTCGCGTCCCCTCAGCCCCGCCTCCAGCAGCGTCGCGACCACTGCCGCCGGCCACTCCCAGCCGCGGTCCTCCTCGGCTCGCAGGACCTCGGCCTCGTACTGATCCGCGGCGAACCGAAACTCCGGCAGGTCGAAGCCCCGCTCGACCGGGTCGCGCCAGCCCGCCCAGACGACATGCTCCTCGTCGCGCGTGACCGTCACGTACAGAGCACTGCAGCACCGCTCAAAGCCGCATCCGGATCGAGCGAGCCGAACCTCGTGGGGAGTTCCGGTGGCATGCAACGGCCCGCCCCGGCCCAGGAGATACCGGGGGCCTGATCCCACGAACGGGGGGCCGCCCGATTCCCTGCTACGGAGGGACAGGTCGGCCAGGAGATCCCGGCCACTGACGAACGGGCGGACCTCCACGCCGCCCTCGCCGGGCGGTGGGCAGACGATGCTCAGACGGAGAAGATCCGGTTCCGTGGCCACCGGCAAAGGATCGCGGAGCCGGCCGCAGCTGTCATGTGAATTTGCGTGGCCTCCGCTCCTGGCAGCCGCCGGTCCCCGCCTGTAGCGTCGCCGCATGACCGACGAGACCACGGCCAGGGCAGGCAGAGAGTTCTACACGTTCGACGGCCGGATCCTGGAGGTCTTCGGCAGCTGTCCGAAGCGATTCCACATCCGGAACATGGACCTGCGGGTCACGGGCCCCGACCGGAAGGGGAGGTGGACCGTCGAGATCGTCGCCGGTCCGCCCGAAGCCCCGGCGACGCAGCACACATGGCACCACTCGGCCGAGGAATGGCAGCGGGCGCAGGGCCTGGAAGCCCTGCTGGAAGCGGTACGGGCGGGTATCGCGGCGGCCCGGGAGCACGGAGCCTGAGGGTTTTCCGCAACCGTGGTCGAGGACGGCCGCCGCAGCACTGTCAGGGGAACGGAGGCCGTCGCCCGCAGGGACGCCGGATGCGCCGTCACCGAGTGGGGCCCCCTTGCGGGCCGCCCTGCCATGCCCACTACTCATCAGGGGTGACGGTGATCCCGTATTCGTAGCGGTCCGGTCGGCCGGCTTCCTCCCACCGGGTCCAGGCGGCGACGACCTCGTCCCCGATGCGGCGCGGTCCGCCCTGAAGAAGCAGCGGCGCCTCGCGCACCTCCGTGCCACGCGGTAGACGGCGTGCAGGAGCGCCCATGGGGCACGCACGGCGACTCCCGCGCCAACGGGTCTTGGGTTCCAGCTGTCTCTGCAACACCTTTGGGGCACGGCTCGACCGGCGGTGACCTGGCCTTCGAGGGTCTTCTCCCGGGAACGGCACACTACCGACGGGAGAAAAGTTAACCAAATGCTTGACTATTCGCTGCCACCATCGAACAGTTAGGCACATGCTTAACCAATCTGGTTCGTTGGACCGGGTGTTCCAAGCACTGGCGGACGCGACTCGCCGGGACATCGTCGAACGGTTGATCCGCGGGCCTGCCTCGGTCAGTGAGCTGGCCCAGCCGCTGGCCATGTCGCTGCCAGCGGTGATGCAGCACCTACAGGTACTGGAGGCGTGCGGACTGGTCCGGTCCGAGAAAGCCGGAAGGGTACGCACCTGCCACCTTGAGCCGGCTGTGCTGCGAATGGCCGAGGACTGGATCGCTGCGCAGCGCACTGCCTGGGAACACCGCCTCGATCGCCTCGGCGACTACCTGACCGAACACTGCGACAGCCCGGATCAAGGGAGCACACAATGACCGATCACCTGGTCACACATGCCACGTTCACCCTCGAACGCCTCTACGCGGCCTCACCGGCCACAGTGTTCGCCGCGTGGGCCGCCCCCGAAGCAAAGGCCCGCTGGTTCGCCGGCCTCGACGCCGAGCACGAGCTCGATTTCCGCGTCGGTGGGCGGGAGGTCAACCGCGGCCGCTCCGGCGGTGGGCCCGTGCTGACTTTCGAGTCCTGGTACCGCGACATCGTCCAGGACGAGCGGATCGTCTACACCTCCACCCTGTCCGAGGGGCAAGACCTTGCGACAGTGTCGCTGACGACGGTGGAGTTCCTCCCCGAGGGTGGTGGCACCCGGCTGCTGCTCACCGAGCAGAGCACCTTCCTCGACGGCCGCGAAGAACCGAGCTGGCGGGAGCAGGGCACCGGCACGTGGCTTGACGCGCTCGCCACCGAACTGCTGCGAAGCATCCAGCAACAGCGATGACCACGAGCAACCGTTCGCGGACTCGCCGTTGGCAGGTGCTGGCGCTGCTGGGCACGGCGTTCTTCATGACGATTCTGGACGGCACCAGCCTGCTCGCCGCCCTGCCCGCGATCGAAGGCCACCTTCGCCTGCACGGTCCTGCCATCCAATGGACCGTGACGGCCTACGCGCTGGCCTTCAGCGGGCTGCTGTTGTTATGCGGCCGCGCTGCGGATCTGCTGGGCCGTCGGCGTGTGTTCATCGCCGGGATGGTGCTGCGGGTCGTGGCCTCGCTGGCGTGCGGGCTCGCCCCGTCCATCCAGACCCTGGTGGCCGCCCGGGCGGTGCAGGGCGTCTCGGCCGCGATCATCGCTCCGGCCGCGTTGTCGATGGTCATGAACACATTCCCCGAAGGGATCGAGCGGAACAAGGCGCTCGGCATCTGGGGCGGCCTCGGCGGGTTCGGCGCCACCGCCGGTCTACTACTGGGCGGCATCATCACCGATACCCTCGGCTGGCAGTGGGTGTTCTGGGTCAACGTCCCGGTCGGGACCCTCGTGCTGGTGCTCGCCCCCGCCACGCTGCGCGAAAGCCGGGACCGGGCACGCTGCCGTTCCTTCGATGTCCCTGGTGCGCTGACCATCGCCCCAGCACTCGTTCTGCTCGTATACGTGATCACCCGGGTACCGACATCCGGGTGGGCGAATGGACAGAGCATCGGGCTACTGGCCGCCGTGGCCGTGCTGGTCTGGATGTTCATCCTGATAGAGAAGCGATCGGCGGCCCCGCTCGTTTCCTTTCAGTCGCTGCGCTCGCGCATGCTGATCGGTGGCAACCTCCTCCTGCTCATCGCCGGCATGACCGTCGACGGCATGCTCGTCACCCTCACCTCTTTCGTGCAGCAGGTGCTCGGCTGGCCGGCGGCGCGGTTCGGGCTGGCGGCCGCGATGATGACCGTCACCGCGGCCGCAGGCGCACTGCTGAGCCAACGGATCGTACGCAGGCTCAGCCTGGGGCGGGTAGCTGCCGCCGGGACCGTCCTGCTCGGGTGTGGCTGCCTGCTGCTCACCCGTATACCGGCCGGTGGCCCGATGAGTCTTCTGCCGGCGGCCCTGTTTTTGTTCGGGGCGGGAATGGGCGCCGTCACGGTATGCGCACAGATCGCCGCGCTGACCGGCGTCACCGAAAAGGACTCAGGCCTGGCCGCCGGCCTCGCCGACACCTCCTTCGCCGTCGGCACCGCCGTCGGCACCGCCATCTGCACCAGCGTCGCCGCCGCCCGCACGTCCGCGATCGGCGGTCCGACACCGCTCGCACTCACCACCGGGCAGCATGCCGCGTTCGGGGCAGCCGGCGTCTTCGCCGCTCTCGCCTTGATCACCGCGTTGACGCTCCTCAGCAAGCGATCCGGCCTGTCCCGCAGCGTGTCGGCAGACGCAAGCGAGAACGTATCTCCCCGGGCACCGTCAACCTCACCTTGATCTACGGGGACACCCCCTGGCTCCCTCCTGGCGTGAATTCCTGTTCCGCATTCCGTGGAGGACCGGACCCGAATCCGGCGACAAGGCCCCAGCCTCACCCGCGAACCCCTACGCAGAGGTCCTCGGTGTCACTGCGGGTGCGGACGGCACCCGGCTCCGACGTCGTGGCCCTCGGCGCGCAGCTGGGCGACGGCGGCGGCGACGTAGCGTGTCGTCCACAGGACTACCGCGTTCAAAACCACTCCCATTGACATCCTCCCTGCCCTAAAGGACGGGGATTCCTAGCTCACTTCGCCTGGCCGCTTGTGCGTCTGGCGGCGACAGGTGTGGTCGACCGGGTCGACGACGGCGAGCAGGTGCAAGGTCTTGGCGATGACGCCTGGGGCATTGCGCTGGGGCCATTGCCGTTGGTACGGCTTCCCGGACCCGCTCGGGGGTTCGAGCCCGGGAAGCCTCCCTCCACGGTGCCGGTGGCGGCCGCTGACAGCGCGCGGGGCTACGCCATGGCGTCGACGGCCGCTGGGGTGGTCTGTTCCGGCGGCGAGGGCTCGGCTGCGCCGGTGGGTCCGCGCAGCGGGGAGGGAGGGAGCGGGAGGCGGGCACCGCCCCGAAGACGACACCCAACTGGAACGGCTGGTCCGCGAGGCGATGTGGCGCAAGTAGCCCGGGCACAAGATCGACCACCCCGACTTCGTCCGGCCCGACCGGCCCTGGTCAAGGTCCGCTTCACCACCAAGGGCACGGGCGTCACCGTCAAGGCCGACGAGGCCGGAAACCTCACCGCCCGTCGACATCGAGTCCTCGGTGGCGCAGCTGCGCAGATCAACTGACCGGATGAGGCCGGTCGGATCGAAACCTTGCAGAACGTGTCCGGCCCCGACGGAGACGTCGGGGCCGGACACGTTCTGGGCGGGTCGGGTGGACCAGCGGCTGGAGGGTAGACGCTCGGGATCCGGTTGTGGGGTTCTGGGGGTGTTGCGGTTGACCCGCCGGCGCTGTGTCTCCTTCCACCCCGGTCGCGCCCGCTGCGGTCCGGCGGGTGGGGCACTCCAGGGAGTGCCCCACGCCGTGCCGCCCGTTAGCCGGTGTGGAGGGCGAGGGTCGGGGAGAGTCGGGAGGCGCGGACGGCCGGGTAGAGGCCTGCGACCGTGCCGATGAGCAGGGTGGCGGCGAAGCCTCCGGTGACGGCCCACAAGGGGACCACCCAGGGCAGGCCGCCCGCGGCGGCGAAGGCGTAGGTGGCGGCCGCGCCCAGGGCCACGCCGGCCAGCCCGCCCAGTCCGGAGAGCAGGAGGGACTCCGTCACGAACTGGAGGCGGATCTGGCCCCTGGTGGCGCCCAGGGAGCGGCGCAGTCCGATCTCGTGGCGCCTCTCCAGCACTGAGATGATCATCGTATTGGCGACTCCGACGCCGCCGACCAGGAGCGCCACCCCGCCCAGCCCGAGCAGGAGGTCGGTGAAGGCCCCCTCGGTGGCGGCCTTGGCCTGGAGCGCCGAGGAGGGGTCGGTGACCTGCACGTTGTGCGGGTTCTGCGGGTCGACGGTGCGGGGGATCAGCGCGCGGACCGCGCTGACCGCCTGGTCCGTCGACCGTTCGTAGATCTGGGTCGGGTGGCCGTCGAAGCCCAGCAGCGTGCCGGCGCCGTCCCAGCCGACCAGGGCGGCCCGTTCGATCTCGGGTGCCAGCGGCAGCGGGTCGAGGATGCCGATGACGGTGAAGTACTGGCCGCCGATGTGGACTTGCTGGCCGGGGGCGGTGATGCCCAGGCGCTGGGCCGCGACGTGTCCGAGCACCGTCGACGGGTAGCGTCCGTTGGCCTCGTTGAGCCAGGTGCCCGAGCCGACCGCGCCGCGCACGACGTCCAGCAGCCCTTCGGTGGCGGCCTTCACGGTGATGCCGCCGGTTTCGTCGTTGGGGATCTTCTCACTGCGTCTGACGGACTGCGCCAGGTCCCCGGTCGCGCCGACCTGCTCGACCCCGGGGACGCGGCCCAGCATGCCGGTCGACTCCTCGGGCAGCTTCACCTTCTCGCCGAACAGCCCCTGGCCAGGGGAGGCCACCAGCATATTGGTGCCCAACTGGTCGAGTTGCCGCAGGAGTTGGGCCTTGCTGGAGGAGGAGATGCCGACCACCGCGATCATGGTGGCGATGCCGATGGCGATGCCCAGCGCGGACAGCACCACCCGCAGCGGCCGGGTGCGCAGGCCGGCCGAGCCGACGTGGAGGACGTCGCGGGGGCTGAGCCGGGCCGGGGCCAGCCGTGTGCGGCTCACCGCTGCCCACCCCGATCGGCCGGGGCGGCGGCGCCGGTGCGCAGATCCGCCACGACGCGGCCGTCGCGGATGCGGACCTGGCGTGGCAGGCTGTCGGCGATCTCGCCGTCGTGGGTGATCACCGCGATGGTGGCGCCCTGGGCGTTGAGGTCGTACAGCAGCTCCATCACCGCTTCGCTCGACGCGGAGTCCAGTGCGCCGGTCGGCTCGTCGGCCAGCAGCAGGTCCGGTTCGCCGACCACCGCCCGGGCGATGGCCACCCGCTGGCGCTGGCCGCCGGACAGCTCGTGCGGACGGTGGTGCATGCGGTCCGCGAGCCCGACCCGCTCCAGGGCCAGGGCCGCGCGCCTGCGGCGCTGGGCGCGCGGCAGGCCCGAGTAGAGCAGGCCCTCGGCGACGTTGTCCCGGGCGCTGACCCCGGCCACCAGGTGGAAGGACTGGAAGACGAAGCCGATGTGCCGGGCGCGCAGGGCAGACAGCCTGCGGTCGGAGAGGGCGGCGACGTCGTGGCCCGCCAGGGTGACGGATCCGGCGCTGGGCCGGTCCAGGGTGCCGACGATGTGCAGCAGGGTGGACTTGCCCGACCCCGAAGGGCCGACGATGGCGAGCAGTTCGCCGCGTCCGATGCGCAGGTCCACCCCGTGCAGCGCAGTGACCCCGCCCGGGTACTCCTTGGTGACCTGGTTCAACTCGACTACGGTGCTCACGACTTGGGCACCCCGACCTTCATTCCCTCGGTCAGGCCGCTCCCGCTGACCTCGACCCGGCCCTGTCCGAACATGCCGAGCTCGACCGGGACTTCGCGCACTTTCCCGTTCTCCACGATCTGGATGCCGAAGCCTCCGCCGGACAGCGCGAGCAGTGCGTTGACCGGTACGGTCAGCACGTCCTTGTGGACCTCGCCTTCGAGCTCGACGGTGACGGGCGCCTGGTCGAAGCCCTCCGCCTGCCCCGGGTCGTCGAAGACCACCCGGGCGGTGATCTTGGCGGGCTTGTCCGGGGAGCCCTGCTCCTTGCCGTCCTCACCGATGGTGCGGTCGACGGAGGCGACCTTGCCCTTGGCCTTGCCGCCGCCGGGCAGGGCGACCTCGACCCGGGTGCCGGGCTTGGCGAGGTCGGCCCGGGAGACCTCGATCTTGATCTGCACCTGCCGTTCGGAGCCGGTGGCGGTGAGGACCGGCTTGCCGGGAGCGGCCTGGCCGCCGACGGCCGCGTCGTTCTTCTTGATCCGCACCGCCGCGGGCGAGAAGGCGATCTGGTCGGGGCCGATCTCGCCGCTCTGGGCCAGGCCGTGGGCCTTCTGCCAGCGCTTGACCGCATCCGCCGTACCGGCGGTGAACTTCTCGTCCGCGGCCAGCCCCTTGCCGTAGCCCAGGTCGCGGAGGTTCTCCTTCAGCTGCCTGACGTCCGCCCCCTCGTCTCCGGCCTTCAGCGTCCGGTACATCGGGCGCTCGCCGACCATGAGCCGGACCTTCCGGCCGTCGACCTCGTAGAGGACCCCGTCGCGTTTCACCACCGCGCCGGCCTCCGGGAGCCAGGTGAGGGTGCCCGGCACACCGGCGTTGATCCGGCGCTCCTCGGCGTAGCCGAGGGTCCCGTCCACCCGGGTCCGGCTGCTCAGATCCTGCCGCTCCACCGAACCCGTGCTCGGCGGCAGCCCGTCCGTGCGTGCCGCGCCGGCGTTGCCGCTGCCTCCAGCCTGCGAGAGGGCCGTGACCCCGCCCGCCAGCGTGACCGAGGTGGCCAGCACGGCGATCAGGTACGTTCGGCGGCTGCGCCCGCGCTCACTGCGCATTCTGACCACTGCACGCCTTGTTCGCCTGGTCGAACCTGTCCTTCTCGGCGCCCTCCGGGACCTTCATCGCCGATCCCGACATCGCCGAGTCGCCGTCGAACTTCGGGTCCGGCATGTCCACACCGTTACCGCGCATGCACCGGGCGAAGTCGAGGGCCTTGTCCTTGTCGGCCTGGGACATCTTCGCGCCACCCGAGCCGCCGGCTCCCCCGCAGGCCTTGAGGGCTTCCGCCATCTTGTCCTGGCCGCCCTCCAGGACCATGGCCCGCGGGTCCTGGCCCGGCTCGGGCTCCTTCACCTGGGCGCCGTGTTCGCGCAGGCACTTACGGTGCTCGTAGGCCTGGTCCGCCGCCGCGCCCTTGCCCGACGAGTCCGAGCCGCCGCCTCCGCCGGAGCCCGTGCCGCCTCCGCCGCAGGCCGTGGCGAACAGCGCGAGCCCTGCCACCAACGCGGCCGCCGCGCCGTACCTGTGGTTCCGCATGTGGTTCCGCATGGAATTCCTCCGTGTCCGATGACGAGTGGCCGATGACGAGCGGCCGACCGCTCCGGCCGCTCCGACCACGCAGAGGCTGGCACGCACCCGCATTTCGCCGCTGTCAGCCGAGACCTTTACGGCGACGAAAGGTGGGTTTCAGGTACACCTGGTGTCATGCGTGTACTGATCGTGGAGGACGAGGAATTCCTGGCGGACATGATCGCCGAGGGATTGCGGCGCGACGCCCTGGCCGTCGACGTCGTGTACAACGGCGCCGACGCGCTGGAGCGGCTGAGGCTCACCGACTACGCCGTGCTCGTGCTCGACCGCGACCTGCCCGGGGCGCACGGCGACGAGGTGTGCCGGAGCGTCGTCGAGCAACGGCTGCTCACCCGGGTGCTGATGCTCACCGCCTCCGGTACCGTCCGCGACCGCGTCGACGGCCTGGACCTGGGCGCGGACGACTACCTCACCAAGCCGTTCGCCTACGAGGAGCTGTTGGCCCGGGTACTGGCGCTCGGCCGCCGCACCCACCCCGCCCTTCCGCCGGTCATCGAACGTGCGGGCATCACCCTCGACACCGCCCGCCGCCAAGCCTTCCGGGAGGGCCGCTACCTCGCCCTGTCCCGCAAGGAGTTCGGCGTACTGGAGGTGCTGATGCAGGCCGAGGGCGCCGTGGTCTGCGGTGATGACCTGATCGAGCAGGTGTGGGAGCAGAACATGGGATACCGCACCAACGCGGTTCGGGTCGTCCTCAGCAAACTCCGCGCCAAGCTCGGCGAGCCCTCGGTCATCGACACCGTGCCCGGCCACGGCTACCGCATCGGCGTCCCGGCGTGAGGCGCTTCGCCCCGGCCGGCCTGAACCGCCCTCCGCTGCCCGGCCGACCAAGCCCGCGGCTGCCGGGCGGGGAACGGGGCCGGCTGACCATGCTCTACGGCGGGCTGCTCGTCCTCGCCGGGGCCATGCTCATCTTCCTGGTCAACTTCCTGGTCCGGGAGAACCTGTACACCTCGATCAGCACGGCCGTCGCCGTCGAACCGCGACTGGCCACACTGGGGACCCCGGACCCCGCCGCGGCGAAAACCCTCACGGTGGGAACCGCCGCACCCGCAAGCGCTCTACCCGGAACCACCTCCGCCGACGGCGGACAGTCCCACTTCCAGGCCGTCAAGGTCGTCACCCAGGCCGCCGAGCAGGCGGCCCAGAACCAGCTGCTGACCGTCTCCCTGATCGCTCTGGCCGCCTTCGCCGTCATCTCGGTGGCACTGGCCTGGTGGATGTCGGGGCGGGTGCTGCGCCCGGTGGCGGTGATCACCAACACGGCGCGGCGGCTCTCGGGTGAGAACCTGCACGAGCGGATCGCCCTCGACGCACCCCCGGGCGAGCTCAAACAGCTCGCCGACACCTTCGACGCCATGCTCGACCGCATGGAACAACTGGTGGGCGCGCAGCAGCGGTTCGCGGCCAACGCCGCACACGAACTGCGGACTCCGCTCGCGGTGCAGCGGGCCGCGGCCGAAATCGGGCTGGCCACCGAGGATCCGGCCGCCGTCGCCCGGGTCCGCCGCAAACTGATCGAGGTCTCCGAGAGCAGCGAACGGCTCATCGAGGGCCTGCTGTTGCTGTCCGTCTCCGACCAGAGGCTGGACCGCCGTGAACCGGTCGCACTGGACCAGCTGGCCCGCGCGGTGGCCGCCGAGTGCGCCGCCTCGCAGGAAGACCGGGAGAACCGCGTCACCGTCTCGACCGACACCGCCCCCGTGTCCGTCGAGGGTGATCCGGTGCTGCTGGCACACCTGGTGCGCAACCTGGTCGGCAACGCCCTGCGCTACAACCACGACGGCGGCCGGGTCGAGGTCGGCGTGCACGACGGTGTCCTGGAGGTCTCCAACACCGGCCCCCAGGTGCCGCCGGAGACGGTCCCCTATCTCTTCGAGCCCTTCCGCCGCCTCCGGGAGCGTCGGCACAGCCCGGGTGAGGGCGCGGGCCTGGGACTGTCCATCGTCGCCTCCATCGCGCGCGCCCACCACGCCGTCGTCACCGCCGTCCCCGCCGGCACGGGCGGACTGCGGGTCCGGGTCGAATTCCCCACGGCCTGACCCGGCCGTCCGGGGGCCCGGGGGCCCGGACGGCCGGGCGCGAGGCCGCCCCGTGCAGTGCCTTCCGTTCGGCGGAGTCGGCCACCGCGACGGGAACCACCGTCCGTCGCACGGTTTCCAGGCCTGTGAGCTGCGTATGAGCGTTCTGCAACAACCTCGCCGATCCCTGCTCCACGGCCCCTGCGCAGATCGGAGGGCCCGATACTGGTGGATATGTCACGGGTACTGCTGATCGAGGACGACGCGTCGGTGCGCGAGGCGCTGGCCCTGGGCCTGCGCCGCCAGGGCCACGAGATACGGATGGCCGCCACCGGCGAGGACGGCCTGGAACAGGCGTTCCGGGAGCCTCCGGAGATCGTGGTGCTGGATCTGATGCTGCCCGGGATCGACGGCTTCGAGGTGTGCCGACGGCTGCGCGCACACGGGAGCGTTCCGGTGATCATGCTGACCGCGCGAGGGGACGACATCGACACCGTCCTCGGCCTGGAGTACGGGGCCGACGACTACGTGGTCAAGCCCGCGCAGTCCAGGGTTCTCGACGCCCGGATCAAGGCCGTCCTGCGCCGCACCACCACCGTGTCCCCCGCGCCCGGGGCGGCCGAGCCGGTACGGGAGGTGCACGGCGATCTGGTACTGGACCGGGCCGCGCTGACCGTCGCCAAACGCGGCACCCCGCTGCCCCTGGCACCCGGCGAGCTGCGCCTGCTGCTGGAGCTGTCCGCCGCGCCGGGCCGGGTCTTCAGCCGGGAGCAGCTGCTGGACTCCGTCTGGGGCCTGAGCCGCCAGGAGGACATCCGCCTGGTCGACGCCGGGGTGAACCGGCTGCGCGCAAAGCTGGAGGACAACCCGTCCGCGCCCCGCTACCTCCAGACCGTGCGCGGTTTCGGCTACCGATTCGGACCGCTGTGACCACCCCACCACGCGCACCGAAGCACCCCTCGACCGAAGCCCGCACGGGCGATGCCGCGAGCGGTGCCGCCCGTGCCGGCGACCGGCCGGACCGCGCCGACTCCTCCCGCGTCCTCCGGTGGCGGCGGGCCGTCCTGGGGCTGCGTCCGCGGATGCTCGCCGCGTTCGTCGCCACCGCCGCAGTCAGCGCCCTGGCCACCTCCGCACTCACCTACCAGGCCGCCACCGGCTCCACCCTCGACCTGACCCAGGACACCGCCCTGGACGAGCTGCGCCGCCGCGTCGACGTCCTGGCCCCCTCCCTGCCCTTCCCCCCGACCCAGGCCGAACTCGATCGCCTGTCCCTCCGGCTCTCGGGCACCGGCGGCTTCCGCGACTGGCACGTCCTGGCCCGCTACGGCGCCGCCCACTCCGCGTGGACCGCCGCCGTCACCGTCCCGGCCGCCCTCCAGGACACCGTCGGCTCGGGCCACGGCGCCTTCCAGCGGTTCACCGCCGACGGGCACTCCTGGCTCGCGGTCGGCGTCCCCGTCACCCGCACCCCCGCCGGCCCCGCCTCAGGAGCCGGCGACCTGTCCGGGCTGACCGTCTACGCCCTCCTGCCCCTGGACCGCGAACAGGCGGCCACCAGCACGCTGCTGGCCGCCGCCACCGGTGCCGGCGCGTTCGCCGCCGTGCTGGCCGCCGGCCTCGCCCTGCTCGCCACCCGCCAGGTCCTGCGCCCCGTCCGCGCCCTGGGCGACGCCGCCCAGGCCCTCGCCCAGGGACGGCTCGACACCCGCCTCGCCGTCTCCGGCCACGACGAACTCGCCCAGCTGTCCAAGACGTTCAACCACACCGCCCGCACCCTCCAGGGCACCATCGAGGAACTGCGGGCGGTCGAGAGCCAGGGCCGGCGGTTCGCCGCCGACGTCTCCCACGAGCTGCGCACCCCGCTGGCCGCCATGGCCGCCGTCACCGACATCCTCGACGAGGACGCCGAGCACCTGCCCGCCGACACCGCGACCGCCCTGCGCATGATCAGCAACGAGACCGGGCGCCTCACCCGCCTGGTCAACGACCTCATCGAGATCTCCCGCATGGACGCCGGCGCCGCCCCGCTGCGCACCGAGGACGTGGACGCCGCGGAAGCCGTACGCGCCACCCTCGACCTGCGCGGCTGGAGCGACCGGGTCGAGCTGGACCTGCCCGCCGCCCTGCCCGTCCGCCTGGACGCGCGCCGCTTCGACGTCATCGTCGCCAACCTGGCCGGCAACGCCCTGCGCCACGGCCGCCCGCCCGTACGCCTCACCCTCACCACCCGTGGCCCGGGGCCCGGATCCGACCTGGTGCTGACCGTCACCGACCGGGGCCCGGGCATCCCGCCCGCCGAACTCCCCCACCTGTTCGACCGCTTCTACAAGGCAGACAGGGCGCGCACCCGCTCCGAGGGCAGCGGGCTCGGCCTGGCCATCGCCCAGGAGAACGCCCGCCTGCACGGCGGCTTCATCGAGGCCGCCAACGCCCCCGGCAGCGGCGCGGTGTTCACCCTCGTCCTGCCCCGCGGACCCCTGACGAAGGACGCCCCATGACCATCCGCCTCCGCGCGATCGCCGCAGCGGCGCTGCTCCTCACGGCCTGCGGCTGCGCGATCCCCGACACGGCGGGCGCGGTGAAGTCGGGCAAGTCCGCCACCGGGATCGAGTCCGGCACCCGGCTGTACTTCCTCAGCCCCCAGGGAATCCGCCTGACGATCAGGCCGGGCACCGAACGCGAAGGCCTCCAGCAGACCCTGGACACCCTCATGGCAGGCCCCACCCGGACGGAGCAGCACACCGGTCTCGGCACCGCCCTGCCCGCCTCCGGCAAGGTCACCGCCGCCACCGAGGACGGCACTGTCACCCTGCGCCTGTCCTGGCCGACCTCCGCACTGAGCCCCTACGCCATCCAGCAACTGGTCTGCACCGCCGAGGACGCCCCCGCGACCACCGCGACCGCCCCCCGGATCGCCATGGTCAGCAGCGACGCCCCCGGACCGGTCTTCGTGCAGTGCGACCTCCACCACACCGGCTGAGTCCGACGGAACCCGACCTGGGCTCGGCGAGCCGGATCACCGGCACCGGATGCCTGCCCGCCCGCCACGGTCCGGGACAGGCCCCGAAGCCCGGCCCGAACACCCGCGGGCACAGCGCGGATCCGGCCACCGCGCCTCAGGGAAGGGACAGTTGGGTGACGTCCACGACGGCACCCGACGCCGTCGGCGCGATCAGCGGCAGCACCAGCCACAGTGCGGCGAGCGCGGCCAGCGTGCTCACGGCCGCCAGGACCCCGGGGCGGCCGTGGGCCCAGCGCGCCCGGTAGCGGACAGGGTCCTCCAGCAGCGCCTTCGAGCAGGCCGCGACCGCCACCGCCAGCCCGCCCAACCACAGGGTCCGAACCCAGCCGTCCAGGCGGGGACCAGCGTGGTCCAGCAGCAGGATCAGCGGCCAGTGCCACAGGTACAGGCCGTACGAGAGCCCGCCCAGTACCGTCAGCGGGCGCCGGCTCAGCACCCTGCCCAGCGGGGACGCCGGGGCGTGCGCGAGCAGGGCGATCAGCGCGGCCGCCGCCGCCGAGTGCAGCAGCAACCCGCCGCGGAAGAGGACGATCTGCCCCGTCCCCGAGGCCAGCGCCCACCCGGCGGCCAGCAGGCCCGCCGGGATCAGCGCCAGCCGGCCTGCGGCAGGCCCCGGCAGCCGCGCCACCCGCAGCCGCACCGCCGGAGTCGCCGCGAGCGCGCCGAGCAGCAGGGCGAACACCCGGGTGTCGGTGCCCTCGTAGACACGGGTGGTGTCCATCGGGTCGACGAGCAGCGCCATCAGCGCCGCGGACACCAGCGCACCGACCAGCGCCACGCCGGCCACCGCGCCGGCACCCGCGGTCCGGCGCAGCCGCAGCAGAAGCAGCACCAACGGCGGCCACAGCAGGTAGAACTGCTCCTCCACCGCGATGCTCCACAGGTGGGTGAACACCCGGGTCGGGTTCGCCTGGAAGTACCCGACCTGCGCGTCGATGAAATGCCAGTTCGCGAGGTTGGCCACCACCCAGGGGGCGTCCTGGTGCGCGAAGCGGGCCATGGCCGCCGTACCCAGCACGGAGGCCAGCACCATCGCCGAGCCCAGGGCCAGGGCGAGGGCGGGCATCAGCCGCCTGGCCCGGCGGCCCCAGAAGGCCACCAGGTCGATCCGGCCACCGTTCTCCCCGGCCTCCCGCAGCAACAGCCCCGTGATGAGGAAGCCGGAGAGCACGAAGAACAGGTCGACCCCCAGGAACCCGCCGGGGAAGTCGCCGAGGTGGAACAGGAGGACCCCGAGGACGGCCAGCCCGCGCAGGCCGTCCAGGGCCGGGACATGGGAGCGGCGGGAGCCGGAGCGCGCGGCAGGCCCCGGGCCCGCCCGGCGGCGAGACGCGCGCGCGTTCCGCCGCCGGGCCGCCGGCGAGGCGGTCTTCATCTCGGACACCATCTCGGACACCGCCTCAGGCGCAGTTCAGCTGGGCGAACACGTCCGACTTGGTCCAGTCGCCGTTGGCCCAGCTCTTGGGATCGGCGGGCGAGAACCCGGCCAGCCTGCCCACCTCGGTGGTGAACCACTGCGCGAACTTCGCCGTGCCCTGCTGGCAGGAGTGCGTCCTGTCGTTCGAACGCTGCGCCTGCGGGGCCTTGAAGTCGGTGCCCCACAGGGCGGAGGCGTCGAGGAAGAAGGCATCGCCGGGGTGCGCGGCGACGGCCGCCTTCGCCGCCCCCGGAGCGGACTCGATGTCGGCCTTGTGCGGGGCGTAGAAGTCGTCGCCCGTGTCGAACGGCGGAGTGGTGACGATCACCAGCCGGGCACCCGCGGCCTTGACCGTGCCGATCAGCTTCTCGTACGCCTGCTGCTGCTCCTGCGGGCTGCCCCAGTCATAGGTGGTGATCTGGTAGGCCACCAGCTCGGGGCGAACCGACGCGAGCCGGGAGGCGACGTCGCCGCTGGACATCGCCACCGGCCCGACCGCTGCGCCGCCGCCGTCGGCGGCGATGGAGGTGAGCTCGATACCGGTGGACTTGAGCGCGGCGGCCAGCGGCTGGGCCTGCCCGACGGCGATGGAGTCACCCATCCACAGGATCCTTGAGGGCTTCTTCAGCCCTTCGGCGCCGGCCTTCGCCGGCCCCGGGCCACCCCCGTCCTCGGCCGGGGAGCTTCCGCAGGAGGTCAGGGCGAGGACGGCGGCGAGGGCGGCCGCGCAGAAGGCGGCACCGCGGCGCAGGCCACGGCCAACGGAGGGGGTCTCGTGGTCATGGGACGTTCGGCGTTCGTAGGTCATGAGGAAGACGCTAGGAGGCCGTTTTTCGCGCCGTTTGACCGTTGTGTCACCGCGGTTCGACGGCCTCATGAGCAACACGTAACTGACGCCCCAGAGGGATGCGCTGCTGCCGATCGGGGTGTTTCGGACGGCCGGAGACGGCACGAGGGCCTGTGCCTGCGCGGATGCGCTGGCACAGGCCCTTCGTGGGTCACTCCGGTTGCCCCTGTCCGGCCCCCGGGGTGAGGGGAAGCCGAATGGTCGGCTTAGTACCAGTGGTTGGCCTGCCAGAAGTTCCAGGCGGCGTTCGGGCTGCCGTAGCGGGTGTTCATGTAGTCCAGCGACCACTTGATCTGGGTGGACGGGTTGGTCTTCCAGTCCGCACCGGCCGAGGCCATCTTGGAGGCCGGCAGCGCCTGGCCCAGACCGTACGAGCCCGAGCTCGGGTTGGTCGCCGTGACATTCCAGCCCGACTCGTGGGAGATGATCTGGCTGAACGAGGCCAGCTGGTCCGCCGGCACGATCTGCGCGGCGAGGGCCTGCGGGGAGGCGTCCGCGGCCGAGGCGACGGCGGGGACCACGGCGGCACCCAGGGCGGTCACACCGGCGGCACCGGCGAGAATCACGGCAGAGGTACGCATGCGGAGCTTGAAAGCGGGCATATAGACAAGACCTCAATCAGTTGGGCCGGTGTCACTCCCCGCCTCGACCGTGGCCGGACAGGGGCCGAACGGTCGCGGGGTGTGGCTCGGCGGTGAGCCGTTCACCGGTGGGACAGGAGCCGGTGTGGCTGGCGATGAATGCAAAGCTGCCAGACCGGATCGGCGCTCGCCAAGACCCCCTCGCTACGACCCGCCGTCGTAGCTGAGAGACCGGCACTGATTCGAGAGGCGGGCCGCCCGGAGCGCGCCGAACCCTCCCGGCCTGCGCAAACGCCCCCCAATAACGTGCCAAATAGTTGCAAAATAGTGCAAAACGGACACCACTATCCGTCGTCGTACACCGCATTCGCATGTGAGCGCACTCACGGCCCCAGCCCCGGCGCCATCACCGACCGGCCCACCGCCATCACCTTGAGTCAGTGCCAATCGGCTGCCATTGAGACCGCCACCACACCCGGCCGACGGGGGAACGGCACCACAGGGCGTCGCGGCGGCTGTCGGGCCCCTGGTCGGCACGGCGACAGGCGGGCAGGGCGCGAGCCGTCACGGAACCCCGGCCGGCCACCGAGACTCCCGTCCCGCCGGCATCCCCCGCTCCGAAGACGTCCCGGCATCGTTCGTGGCCGCGTGCGAGTCACCGGGCATCTCGATGCGGCCCACGCGGCCCACGCGGCCGGCGAAGCCCCGAGGGTTTCAGGCGTACAGCGCGATCCTGGGCTGGACCGTGCCCGGGCCGGCGTTGACGACGGTGAGCCGGTACCGCTGGGTGAGGGTGTGATGGCTGTGGAGGACCAGCTTCGCCCGGGTGAGGTCGGTGTACAGCGTGCCGGTCTCGCTGGCCAGCCGCACGGTCTTCCAGTGGCCGCCGGTCAGGACCTCGAGCTTGATGTCCCTCGGGGCGAGGAAGGGCCCGTTGTCCGGTGACTCGACGAGGATCTGCGGGGCGACGGTCCGGTCCGCCGACGAGTCGTTGCGGTAGGTGACGGTGATCGGGTGCGCCGCGTGGTCGGTCGGCAGCGGCCGGTCGGGCAGGCCGACGAACGAGACCGGCGCGGCAGCGGCCGCCACCTGCGGGGCGAGAGCCTCCGTGGCGAGCGCCGGCGACGGCAGCGTGAACGCCGCGGCCAGCACGGTGGCGAGGGCGGTCGGGGCCAGAGCCCGGCGGAGGATCTTCCAGGTGGACATGGCGTCTCCTTCGGTCGTCGACGGCGCTCCCGGGAAGTTCACCGGCGGCCGGGCGATCACCCGCCCGCCGAACACATCCCCGGCTGGACGGACCGCCGCCGCCTAGCAGCCCGGACCGTACCCATCCACCCTGCACACCAATGGCCCAGCGCGCATCCGCACCGGACCAGCGGCCCCGCCCAGGGCCCTCCAGGAGCGAGGCCCGGAAGACGCGAGGCTGCCGGCCCGGCAGAGATGACGGGGGGACCCACCCGCGGGGTGGCCTCGCGCGGAGCCGCGTCGCTGATCTTGTGACGTCTGCACGCTCCCCCGTCGGCGGGTCAGGGGCCGCCCTACCCGGTGATGCGCCGTGCGACCGCGATGTGGCTGAATCCGGGGATGGGCGACCCAACGGCCTTCTCGTAGCGAACAGCGTCAGCGATCCCGAGCTTCTCGCCAGTGGAGAGGGTTCTGTTCGCCGTCCACAGAAGCATTCGCAGGTTTTCGTTCTGGACGTCGAGGAGAGTGGCGGCAGGCTCCAGCGGCGCACCGATGCCAACCCGCCAGTCGGCTACCGCAGTCCAGAAGCCGGCCACGGTGTCCCAGCAGATCGCACTTCGGGGTCCAAGCAGCAGGCGCATCTCGTCGGGAGACCGGAACGTGTCGAGTCCGTGGGAGACGAGGTTCTGGAGGTTCTCCAGGAGCGCGACAACGAACTCGTACTCGGCCTCGTCGTTCAGCAACTCCTCGACGACCAGCATCACCTCAGCGGTCGCGCCGCAGTCCCGCCGGGCTGCCCGAAATGCGACCTGCCGGCAGACGTCCAGGTCGTCGCTGTGATCTACCGATCCTGGCCTCACACCCGCCAGTTCGAGGAGCCGTCGTGATCGCCCGGCCTGCCGTCGGCGCCATGGGATTCGCATCGTGTCTCTTTCCGCTTGCGGCAATCGCGATCACGGTCGCCCGTGGTCGGTCAGCATGGCACGGCGTTCCGGGAGGCCGCTCAAGGGGGTCGATCGCCGCGGGAGCCCAGGACGACCCAGCATCACAAGATCTGCGACTGAGCAGGTGATGGCCACACCCGGCCGGGCAAGGTGGCCGGGCTCAGGGTGTGGACGGCGCGGACCGGGATGGCGTCCCGAACGGATAGGGACGGGGACGCCGGGCAGCTCTCCCAGCTGATGTGACCAGGCGGTGCACGACGAGGCCGAAGCGTGGGACGTGAACACCGCAGCGAGCACCTGGCCCTCGAGGTCTGGCTCTCCGAGGACCGCCTCAACGGGCAACAAGAACTCCGCAGGAAGGGCCCTCGCCGGACAGCACGAAGCACCGGCCACCGTGCTGGCGGCCGGTGCTTCGTCCCATCGGACCTCGGGCTGGTCTACCAGTGCTCGTGGTGGTCGCAGCGCATGTCGTACTCGTCGTGTTCGTCGTGCTTGTGGTGCTTGATCGTGGTGGGGTCGGTGGCGGTGTGGGTGGTGGTGTCGCCGCCCCCGGTGACGGTCGCGGTGTTCGTGACCTCGTCGTCGGCCCGGCAGGAGACATCGACCTGCAGCGTGATGGGCGGGTAGCTGCTCCCGGCGGGAAGGGCGTCACTGCGGGTGCAGGTGAGCGTGCCCTGGTCACAGGTCCAGCCCGTGCCGCTGATGCTGTCGGCCTTGAGCCCTGCGGGGAGGGTGTCGTGCACGGTGACCGTGGTGCCGTCGGTCGGAGCGGCCCCGGCGGCGTTGCCGACGGCGATGGTGTAGATGCCGTCCCGTCCCTGGGTGAAGTGCCTGGCGTGGGTCTTGGTGATGGTCAGGGACGGGACCGTGTAGGAGATGATCACCTGGCCGCTGTGGTTCGCCGTCCCGATCGTCGAGAGCGCGTAGCTCGTGCCGCTACCCGTGGGAGTGGCGAAGCTGCTGCCCCCACCACCCCCTCCCCCACCTGCTGAGGTGCCCGTCTTGTTGACGGCGCCGCTGCCGCCGCCCCCGCCGGCGAAGTACCCGCCCCCACCGCCGCCACCAGTAGCGATGACAGAAGCGGCGCAGCCGCCGTCGAAGCTGCCCCCGGCGCCACCGGTACCGACCGTGGCACCCAAGAACCCGCTCCCCGGCCCACCGTTCATGACCGCACAGAACGCAACGGTGCCGGCAGCCCCGCCGGCACCCCCGGTGCTCGTGCTGGTGCTGCCACCGCCCCCGCCCTGCCCCGGCGAAGCCCCAGGGCCGGTGGCACTTCCCGAGGTGCCGCCGGTGGCGTCCGGCGTTGTCCCGCCGTTGCCCCCGTTCCCTCCCCCGGAGCCCGCTCCGGTGCCACCGGCGGCACCGCCGCCCCCGGCGACCACCAGCAGGGAACCGCCCGTACTGACGCTGGAGGCCCCGCCCCCACCCGGGCCCTCGAAACGAAAACCGGTGAGCGGAAAACCTCCCCCTGGGGCGCCGCCGTTGAACCCGCCGGCACCCGGCGTCCCGGTGCCGTTGCAGCCTTTGCCACCAGTGCCGCCGACGTTGATGGTGAAGGTCGTCGACACGGTGGTCTGCGGCAGGGTGGTCACCACCCGCGCCCCCGCCCCGCCGGTCCCCGTGACGGAACAGGCGGTGCCGGTGTTGTCGGCGCCGCCGGCACCGTCCGCGGTGATCGTCACCACCGCCGCCGCCGGAACCGTCAAGGTCTGCGAAGCGCCGGTGAAGGTGAAGGTCTGCGACGGATCGGTCCGCTGCGTCCGCACCGGCACGGCTCCCACCGGCGCGGCGGTCGCCGGTGGAGCCGTGGCCGCCAGCAGTGCCATACCGGACAGCAGCGCGCTCCCCACCGACACCACCCCCGCACGGCGCTCCCCGCGCCGTCCACCCGAGCCGACCGGATCGGATGCGACGACGGCACCGCCCGGGGGCGCCTCGCCGGCCAGGGCCCTGTTGGACACGGCCACGGGCCACTGACGGCTGACCCGGTACCACGGCGGATCGCCCTGTCCACGAGTACGAGCGCTCATCCGCAGGTTCACCTCTCCTCACAACAAAGCGCCCCGCACCCCCGCGCGACAAGGCGCAAGCGACACAGGACACCTGACGAAAAATCATGACAAACCACCATTAGACGCCCATACCCGATCACTTCGAGGTAGCGGGACAATGAGAAACCCCGCGTGTCGCAACGCCCCGCGCGAGCCGACGAGGGACCGGCATCCGAGCAGGTCACCGTCTGGTCCTGACGCACTCGGGATGATCCGGTCGCCGGTCCCCGAAGCCCGCTTCGAGGCCGGCCTCGACTGAGCGCGGGCCTGGGCGAAGGGCCACGCGGGGCCAGCCACGGCCACCGGGGCCGCGGGTCCACCTGCGGCCGCCGCACACCCAGCTGCAGCTGCTCCCCCAGCTCCCGCCGAACGCCCACCGGTACCGTGCGCAGGTGCTTCCTGCGCGCCATCCTGGGAGGGGCGGCACCGTCCGGCACCCCACCCCGCTTCAACTCCGAGGGGGCCCGCAAGAACCAACAGGTCTTGCGTCAAGTCCTGGAGGATCCCATGACCAATCTGGTCGACTGGCGCTCCTGCTACAAATGCCAGACCCTGTTCTTCGACATTCTTCCGGAGAAAGGCGCATGCCCTGCCGGCCAAGGGCACAAAGCCTTCGGCTTCGCATACAGCTTCCCCTCCGACGCGACGGAGACCCCCACCCAGCAGACGAACTGGCGCCGGTGCGGCAATTGCTGCGCCTTATTCTTCGACGGTTTTCCAGAAAAGGGCACATGCGCTGCGGGTGGCGGACACCAGGCGAGCGGCTACATGTGCACCGTCCGGCATGACGGTTCAGGAGACGCCCCGACCCAGCAAACGAACTGGCGCTACTGCGCCAATTGCTACGCCATGTTCTTCAACGGTTTTCCGGAGAAAGGCCTATGCGCTGCGGGCGGTGGACATCAGGCGAGCGGCTTGACATTCGTCATCGATCATTGGCCAGATGAACCCCAGGTCTACATGGATTGGCAGGAGTTGGCAACCTTCGACCTCGTCAACAGCGCCCGTCGGCAGAACGGGTCCCCGGACGTATCGATAGACGCAGCGCTCGTCGGCACGACACGCGCCCACAGCCAGGACCTCGCCGACCACCCCGGCCTGAAGGACCAGATATGGAACGGATGGCCCGGCCACATGGGATCGGACGGCAGTACACCACCAGCGCGGATCATGAGAGCCGTCGGAATTTCCGGCAGCGAGAACGTCTACTTCGGATGGTTCTCAGGAAACGCTCCTCCGCCCACACCCCAGGATGCGTTCAACTGGTGGATGAATGAACCAGCGCACAGAGCCAACCTCCTCGACCGAAATCACACACGGGCCGGCCTGGGAACGGCCTATGGGCCCGGCACATCTCCCGACGGAAGCCCAGCCACTTACTTCTATTTCACACAAGACTTCATCGACTAAGGACAGCTCCTTGGCGAATTGAGGCACAAGGCGGAACCGAGCGACGCGGCACTGAATAACCACCCTGCCCTTGCCGGTGCGGGTCGCCCTGCGCGGCAACGGGACCATGCGCGGGCTTCTCCGCGCCGTGGCGGCGCTGGACGTTCGAGCGTGAGGGATCCCGGCCGGCTCCGGAGCGGTGCCGGCGGGCCAGGGTGCTTGTCTGTTGGCCGGAATGCAGGCGAGTCCGGGCTGAGGCCGGCTGGTGCCGCTGCAGCCCTTGGTGTCCCGCCACCGGTTCGGAGAGCGTCGCGGCTCCGAGCAGCCCTCAGTCGTCAGATCAGTTGGCGGAGCACGTCGTAAGTGGTCGAGGACTGGAGGTCCGGGCGTGGGCAGTTGAGTGCTTGGCGGCCGACGAGGGCGGTACGGGTTCCGGCTCGCTGACCGGCGGCGACGTCGCTTGGTGAGTCTCCGACCATCCAGGATCGGGTGAGATCGAGTCCGAGGTCGTGGGCGGCTTGGTGGAGCATTCCCGGAGCCGGTTTCCGGCACTGACAGACGCTTCGGTACGCGGGAAGGGTGCCTTCCGGGTGGTGAGGGCAGGCGTAGACGGCATCGAGATGAACGCCGTGGTGGGCGAGGAGCAGGGTCAACCGGTCATGCATGGCGCTCATGGTCTCCGCAGTGAAGAACCCGCGGGCCACACCGCTCTGGTTGGTGACGACGACGAGGGCGTAGCCCGCTTGTTGGAGGGCCAGCAGTGGTGCCTCGATGCCTGGTTGGAGGACCAGCTCGGCGGGGTGGGAGGGGTAGTGGCGGGGTTCGGTCAGGGTGCCGTCGCGGTCGAGGAACACGGCCTTCCGGCGCCGTTCCGGATGCGGCCTGTGCCTCGGGTCATTCTGTCGCACGGCCGTCACTGTGTGCTGGCCGACGAATACCACCGTGCCGGTGACCGGGATGCTGCCGCCGAGGATCATCTGACGCCCGCCCGCTGGGCGACGTGGTGAATCCGGCCGGTGGTGGAGTGGCCGTCGAGGAACGGCACGGTGACGACTTCTCCTCCCCAGCTTTCGACGAGGTCGGCTTCGGCGATCCGTTGGCCTGCGTAGTCGCCGCCTTTGACCCAGATGTCCGGGCGGAGCTCGGCCAGCACCCTTGCGGGGGTGTCCTCGTCGAAGACGATCACGCCGTCCACACAGTTCAGGGCTGTCAGCAGCATGGCGCGTTCGCGTTCGCCCACGACCGGCCGGCTCTCGCCTTTGAGGCGGCGAACGGAGGCGTCGCTGTTGATGCACACGACCAGAACGTCGCCCAGGCGCCGGGCCTGGTCGAGCAGGGAGAGGTGGCCGGCGTGCAGCAGGTCGAAACAGCCGCCCGCCCCGACGACCTTGCCGCCCTGCGCGCGTACCCGGGCGGCGCGCTCCAGCGGGCCCGTGCACCAGGGGGCGGGCACGACGGCCAGGGAGGCAGGGCCGCCTGCTTCGATGTAGCTGGTGGCAGCTTCGACAGCTGCGGCCACGGCGTGGGAGGGCAGCCGTTCGGCGGCGAGCGTCATAGCTGCGGTGACCGCCAGTTGGTCGCCGGCTCCGCAGGTGTCGCCGGCCGCGTATCTGGCCGGGACTGCCAGGGGGTGGCCGTCGGGATTCGTGACCAGGACCGCGCCGTTGCGGCCGCGTGTGATCGCCAGCTGCTTCACGGGCCAGATGGCCAGCAGTCGGACGGCGCGGGCCGTGTCGCCCGCCAGGTCGCGAGGTCCGGTGTGTCCGCTGAAGGCGAATGCCTCCTCGGCGTTCGGGACGGCCAGGGCGGTGCCGGGAACCGGCGCTGTGCCTCTGGGGTGCGGGTCCCACACCAGTGAACGGCCGGCTGCGGCCGAGGTGAGGGCTTGGCGGAGTTCCGGGTGGGAGGTGATGCCGCGCCCGTAGTCGCACACCAGGACTGCCTCGGCGGTGGCCAGCCGGGCATGCGCCAGTTCTGGCAACGGTCCGAGTGGAAGTGGGCAGGTGTCCGTGTCGAGCCGGAGCACAGTGCGGTCGGCGGTGCGGATGCGGGTCTTGATCGGGGTGGTCCCGCCGGTTGCCAGATCAATGACCTCGATCCCGGCTTCGCCCAGCAGGGCGCGTACCTGCGCCCCGGATTCGTCGTGTCCGGTACCGCAGACGAGGGTGACGCGCCAGCCGGGGGTCCGGGCGGCGAGGACGGCTGCCAGCCCGGCGCCGCCCGGCCGGTTGACGGTCTGGGTGCCGGAGACGACGGGGACGGGGGCTTCCGGGGAGAGGCGGTCTGCGGTCCCGGTGATGTCGCGGTCCAGCAGGACGTCGCCGACCACCACCAGTCGACGCGGGCCGTCCGGTTGTGTGTCGGCGGAGGGAGCGGGTCCGGTGAGGTGGGTGTCGATGCCGGCACACAGCAGGTGTACGGCGACCAGGTGGCATTCCTGGACGGTGGCGGCTTGGGCGGCGTCCACGGACACCGCCTCGTCGCTCACGTCGGAGAGGGGGTTCGGGCCGGGGCCGGTCAAGGCCCATACGGTGAGGCCTGCTTCCCGGCCGGCGCGGGCGGCGGCGAGCACGTTGGGACTGGTACCGGAGGTGGAGAGGAGGAGCAGGACGTCGCCAGGGCGCCCGTGTGCACGGACCTGCCGGGCGAAGACCTCCTCGGGCCCGTAGTCGTTGGCTATGGCGGTGACCGATGAGGAGTCGGCGTGCAGCGCAATCGCGGAGAGCGGGGCGCGCTCGGCGCGGAACCGGCCGACCAGTTCGGCCGTCAGGTGCTGGGCCTCGGCTGCTGACCCGCCGTTGCCCGCGACCAGCAGTCGCCTCCCGGCGGCCAGGGCGGGGGCGAGGATCCGACCCCAGCGGTCCAGGACATCGGTGTCGAGGTGGTGCAGCGCCTGGACGAGGGCGCGGATGTGTTCTTGGCCCGATGGAGCCATGAAGTGCCTCCGGAAGGGGAGTTGAGGGGGAGGACGCAGCCGGTGGGTGCGCGGTCACACCGACTCGGGTGCGGAGCCGTGACGGACACGTTGGGCCTGATACCGGAGGAGGACGCCGGTCAGGAGAAGCCACGACGCTGCTACGGCCACCTCGTGTGCCACCGCCCCCCATACCTGACCCGTCGTACCGATCCGCACCGCGTTCAGGCCGGCGCCCAGGGGTAGCGCCTGGCCGATCAGGTGAAGGATTCCGTCCGGATCAACAGGAACGACCACGCCGCCGCAGAGCAGTATGAGGTAGCCGACGAAATTGACGGCCATTCCCTCGTCCAGGCCGAGGAGAACGAGCGCGCAGCAGAGCATTCCTGTGCAGAGACAGCCCATCGTGGTGAGGAGAACGAGGGGATACGCAGCCGCGACGTCGGCCGTCGCGCGCCAGCCGAGCAAGGTGGGCCCAAGGACAACCAGGGCCACGAGTGACATGGCGAGCCCTTCGGCGACGTACACCCACGACCGCAGGAGCATGACGGCGAGCAGGGGGACGTTCCCGAGGCGCAGCCGGTACATGGTCCCTTGGGGGACTTCGGCGGTCACCACAGTGGACACGTGGCTGGTGACCGCTGCGACCGGAGCGAAGACGACGGCTCCGACGAACGCGTACGCACGTCCGGTGGCTCCCCCAGCGAGTTGCCCGAGGAGGGTGAAGAAGGCGACCTGGAAGACCGTCCGAATCGCCACGCTGGACGACGCCGCCAAGCCGGCTGAGGCGACCCGATAGTCCTTCCCCGAGAGACGGCAGATCCGCAGGCCGACGGTGAGCGCACTTCGGACGGATTCAGGCAAGCTCAAGGGTCCCCTTGACTCGGCCGCGCCGCAGCACAGCATTGAACGCGTACACCCCACAGGCGAGGTAGAGCACGGTCAGGATCAGCACGCCCGCCAGGTGAACGGAGGCAGGCGCCCGGCCGTGGGCGGCATCGTGCACCAGCTCGGCCAGATGGTGCAGGCTGACGGCCTGGGCCGGCCAGCGCAGCACCGGAGCGAGGAGATCCGGCGGGATGACGATGCCGCCGAGAACGAAGACCGGGTAGCCGAGGGCCTCGATGATGCGCAGCCCCGCTCGGGACAGAAGGACGACGCAGCTCAGGAGGAGCCCCATCGCTGCTGCGGAGGCGACGGCCGCGACAGTCACGAGTACGGCCGCCGACAGCCGGGGAAGCTGTGGGTGCAGCCCGAGGACGGGCACGGCGACAGCCACCGCGGCCAGCGTGCGCACCAGTCCCGCCGCAGCAACCCCGAGCGTCTTTCCGAGAAGGACGGACAGCAGGGAAACAGGGCGAACCAGCAGTGCCGCGAGGGTTCCCTGGGCCGCCTCACGGCGCAGTAGCGTTCCCGCGCCCCACAGGGTGGACGACCACAGGCCGATCATCACGCAACCGAACACGACCTCGGTCGCCTGTCCGGGGTCGATACTCGCGGTTCCCCGGGAGACTACGGCCAGGAGGACCACCGGCTGGATCACCGAGACGACCATCGCCGTTCTGACCCGGCCGGTCTCCCTGATCTGAAGGACGGCCGCGCGCCACACCGCCCACGCTTCCGTCCGCGCGGCACGCAGGGCGTCACCCACGATTCACGGCCAGTCGTCGTATCACGGCCTCGACACCGGGCGAGGCGACATCGATGTCCGTCACCGGATGCCGTCGTACGACCTCGGCCAGTCGGGCGAGCACGTCCGCGTCCCAGGCTCCGACCTGGAAGGCAAGTCTCCAGCCGTCCTTGTCCTGCTGGATCCGCACGGACGCGTTGGCCAGGAGTTCGGCAGCGTCACGCGGCGCGACGCCTGGGCCGGACAAGCTCACCTCCGCAGTGAAACCCGCCTGCCGCCGGAACTCGTTGACGGGCAGGTCGTGGGAGACCGAGCCGGATTCGAGCAGCACGACTCGGCCCGCCAGGCGGTCGATGTCGGTCGGGTAGTGGCTGGTGAGGAGCACCGCCGTGCCCGTGCCGGCGAGCCGCGCGACGGCCTCGCGGACCCGCTCCCCCTCCAGGAGGTCCAGGCCGATCGTCGGCTCGTCCAGCATGAGCAGGCACGGCTGGTTCAGCATTCCCACAGCCAGGTGGAGGCGTTGCCGCATGCCTTTGGAGAACGTCTCGACCCGGCTCTCGGCCCGTTCGGCGAGCCCGACCTCCTCCAGGGCCGCCAGCGAGCGGTCGCGCAGGTGGCGGTGCGGGCCGGACAGGCCGCCGAAGAACATGATGTTGTCCAAGGCCGAGAGCCGGGGGTACAACCCCCGGTCTCCGCCGAAGACGACACCGATGTGACGGCGTGCCCGGCGTGCCTGCCCGGCCAGGTCGGCACCGCAGACCGCGGCCCCTCCCGCTGACGGGAGGAGCAGCGTCGAGAGGATCTTCAAGAGCGTGGTCTTGCCCGCACCGTTGTCTCCGAGCAGTCCGACGATCTCCCCGGCACGCACCGTGAAACTGACGCCACGCAGCGCCTCGACGGGCGGGGTTCCGGGAAATGCCCTGCGAAGGTTCTCCACTCGCAGGACTTCCCCGTCCGGCTGACACGGCCTCACGACAACCCCATTACACGTCACCTCGTGGTATCTCGGATTCATCACATGCGCCCGTCCACGATCCCCGGGCCGGCGTGGTACCGGCCCGGGGGTGGAATCCGGCTTCCGCGCGCGGGTCGCCGGGCGACCGGCTAGATCACGCCGTCGGCACGAAAGAACTGCTGGATCTGCGCGATGCGCTCCTCCTTGGTCATGTTGGTCACCTCCTCTCGGAATCGGACAACGGGCCTCCCCTGTCACTGCTGTCGCCTTCGTTGCCCAGGCTCAGAGCCTGCCCGGGCTGTCGGCGACGTCGGGGAGGAAGCTCACGAAGTCGACGTCCTTGCGCCGGCCGGTGCTGTGGAAGTCGCCGTCGTCGACTTCCCGCACCCGGCACCGGACGTCCGTGCCGAGGACGTCCGCGAGACTGCGGGTCAGCTCCGTCGCGTCCGCAGCGGTGAACGCAGGAGCGGGCGAGACCAGCACGGACACGGAGAAGTCGGTCTCCTGCACGACTTGGTAGCGGCGGACCGGGTGGCGGCGGACAGCCCGGACGGCCCAGAGCACGGGGACCGCCGTCCCGTCCGGCCGGCGAAGCTCCCCCGGGTTCCGCCCCTCCACCAAGTCCATCACCTTGTGCGGGAGGCCACACGCGCACGGCGCCCCTGCCAGCGAGCCGAAGTCCCCCGTCCGGTAGCGGATGAGGGGCATCGCCAGATTGGTCAGATCGGTGATCACGACCTCCCCGACGCTGCCCTCCGGCACCGGCACACCATCGTCGTCGACGACCTCCAGCCACAGCCGCTCCGACTCGATGTGGTAGGAGCCCAGCGCACACTGCACCGCGATGGTGCCGACTTCCTTCATCGCGTACATGTCGGTCACCGTCAGCCCGAAGAAGTCCGCGAGTGCCTCCCGAGCGGCGGGGACGAGAAGCTCCCCGCACGACACGACGGACCGCACCGACGGCAGGCGGCCGCCGTGCTGCCCCAGCAGCCCCATGAAGTCCATGAGGTTACGCGGAGACCCCGTCAGCACGTCGGGGCGGAAGCCCCTCGCCCGGTCGGCGAACCCGGCACGGTCGGGTGCCGTGCGTCCGGCCGTGCCGAACTGCGCAACGCGCGCGAACCCCATCCCGGGAGAGGTGTACTCGAACCAGTGGTCGAGTCGCGCGAGACACGGCATCAGCACCTTTCGGTCGAACACCAACCCCGCTCGCTCGTTCCGGACGAGCGCGGTGGCCCACTCGTGGACGAACGCGTCGTCATGGCGGATCATCCGCAACGGCACACCACTGGTCCCCGACGTTTCCAGGACCCTGCACACCGCCGGGTCGATGTCGTCGTCGCAGTGGTCGATCATGCCCTCGGCAAGCTGACGCTTGCCCACCAACGGGAAGGCGGACAGTACCCGCCACGGATCCGCCCCGCCGTCGACCGTGATCCCGGTCCGCCGGTACGCCGGGACCGCATCGACGGCGTGCCGGAGCACCGCTGTCAGCCGCTCGCGCTGCATCTCCCTGATCCGTCCGGGCCGCTGCGCGAGCTCGGAGTACAGCGTGCGCTCCCCGTAGATCTGCGGAAAGAGCAGTCCCTCATGAACCATCTGCGAGTGCCAGTGCCGCTCGTTCTCTGTTCCCACCAACGGATCGAATTGCCGCCGCACAGTCCCACTCCACCATTTCATGTCAATCGGAAGAGTCCGAAGAGTCGTCTCCCGCTACTCCTCAGAGACATTCAGCCGTCGCTGCCCGGGACCCCCTACGCCCAACCAGCGTGGCGTCACCCCATGCCCCGGCTGCCCCACCGGTCTCACCGCCTCCGGGCGCTTTCCGGCCGGGCGTCGCCAGAGGCTGGCGCGCAGCGTCATGTCGAGTCATCTCATTCGGGCTTCCAGGCTGATCGCACAAGGTTCTTCGAGCGGCTTGTGCCGCCACCCTGGACTACGGCCGAAGGGCCGGTTCCGGCTCACCTGAACCGCTCCTGGCGGGACGGAGCCGGTTCAACGGGTGGCACCAGCGACACAGAGCGGCCGACTCGGCACTGTGGCAGAGCGGGCTCCGGGCACGTTCACTCGGATCCCGGACCACACGGGGCAGCAGGTGCTGCCAGCAGTGCGGACCCCGATGCCCCATCGCCTCGGCCAGCAGCCGGCAGTTCACGTCCTCCGGCTCCATCAGTAGGCCCTGGGCCGTCTCCCGGTACGTCCCGCCCCCGGCGGGAGGTAGCCGACCACCCGGCCTAACAGGCCCTCGAACCGACCCAGACACGGCCCACGCGCTACCGTGACGGCGGCCACCGCTTTCTGATCCTGGGTCACGCCTCGCCGACCAACGCCAGTGCCAGCGTCAGTACCAGCCGGATCGCGAACTACAGCTGTCGTGAGAACACGGAAGCCCTGCTCAGCAGCCAGAAAGCGCTGCTCGTGCCGAGGCCGTAGGCGAGGTGGGCGGTCAGATCATCGCCCAGCGTCTTGGCGTCGTACCTCCAGATGGGTTTGTAGAGTCCCGCGATCGGAAGCACCACGTATCCGCTGAGCCACACGAGCGCACCGTACGGGAGCCCGTACAGGACGTGGGGCTTGCGCAGCGAGGCGCTGGCGACGCCGTAGAAGGCCGCGTTGCCCACTCCGTAGGACCAGTGCATCAACGTGCTGACGGGGAACGCCGCGCTGTCCGGCAGCTCGCGCCGGGTGAAGGCCTCGACCAGGCGCTTTCCGACCTGCCCGGGATCCGGCGCCTCCCGCCAGGTGCGGACCGGGGCGAACTCCCAGTGCAGGGCGTCGCGTTCGCCGCCGGCCCGGCGCTGGCGCAGGAACCGCGCGGCGTCCATGCAGACGGTGCCGACCACTCCCGCCGCCAGGCCCGCACCGACAGCGCCGAGCGGGGTCAGCTGCTTGCGAGTGCGCATAGGTCGATCGCTCCCGATCCCTGTTCTTTCAGAAGCCGGCGCTCTGGCCGCCGTCGAAGTGCAGGATCTCGCCGGTGACGAACGAGGCCTGTTCGAGGTGCATGATCGTCGAGATTCATGACCGCCTCGCCGACGGCGGCGTACCCGCGCCTGCGGTACGCGCGCGGCGACGACACCCACCGGTTTTCACTCTACTCGGCGCCGAGCCCCGGCGCCGAGTAGAGCTCTTCGGGTGCGGTCGGCGGCCGACCGTACGACGCTGGAGGCAGGCACCGGCCTGTCGAGCGCGGGAGGAGCACAGGTCATGGCCGTTCTGATCGCCGTGAACGTCGGCATGCCCAAGGACGTCCCCTGGCAGGGCAGGACCACCCGCACCGGCATCTGGAAGCACCCCGTCGCCGGTCCCGTGATGGCGCGCCGGCTCAACCTGGACGGCGACGGGCAGGGTGACCTCGCCGGGCACGGCGGCGAGCAACGAGCCGTGCTGGTCTACCAGTTGAGCTCCTACCGCCACTGGCAGGAGCACCTGGAGCGGGACGACTTCACGTACGGCCAGTTCGGCGAGAACCTCACCGTGGACGGACTCGCCGACGACGAGGTGTGCATCGGTGACCGCTACGGGATCGGCGGTGCGGTCTTCGAGGTCACCCAACCCCGCGTGACGTGCTACCGCGTGGGGTTGCGGCTCGGCGAGCCGCAGATGGCCGCCCTGCTGGTGTCCCATCGCCGCCCGGGCTTCTACATGCGGGTGCTGACCGAAGGGCCGGTGCGGGCCGGCGACGAGATCGTGAAGATCGCCTCGGGCCCCGAGGAGATGACCGTCGCGGAGATCGACGCGCTGCTCTACCTGCCCGGCCACGCCCGGCCACAGCTCGAACGGGCCCTGCGCATCACCGCGTTGAGCCCCGGCTGGAAGACGTCGCTGCGAGCCCTGCTCGACGACGCGGACCGCGGCCCCGGCGCCGCGGGTGGAAACCGCGGGCTGACCACCAGCAGCCCGCCGCCGGCCTGGCCCGGGTTCCGTCGGCTCGAAGCCGCCCGCATCGAACCGGAGAGCGCGGACATCTTCTCGCTCACTCTGGCAGCGGTCGACGGCGAACCGCTCCCCGCCGCCCTGCCGGGGCAGTTCCTCACGGTCCGCCTGCGGCCGGACCCACAGGCCTCCCCGGTCATCCGCAACTACTCGCTCTCCGGCCGACCGGGCGCCGAGACGTACCGCATCAGTGTCAAGCAGGAGCCGAACGGCGTCGCCAGCACCTACCTGCGCCAGCACGTGAAGGTGGGTGACGTCCTCGATGTCGCCGCTCCGCGCGGCACGTTCCTGCTCGCGGACGCGGACACTCCGGTCCTGCTACTGTCCGCCGGTGTCGGCGCCACCCCGGTCCTGGCCATGCTGCACGCCCTGGCCGCGGAGCACTCGCAGCGCGCGGTGTGGTGGCTGCACGCGGCCCGGGACGGCGAGAACCACCCGTTCGCCGGCGAAGTACGCGCACTGCTCTCCCAACTGCCCGCAAGCCGGTCGTTCGTCTCCTACAGCCGCCCGTCCGGCGTCGACCGCCCAGGTGTCGACTACACGGTCAGCGGGCGGTTCAGTCCCGAACGGATCCGCGGCCTGAAGCCGCCTCCGGACGCCGACGCCTACATCTGCGGGCCGAGCGCGTTCATGCGGGACATGACCGGAGCCCTTCAGGCCTGCGGCCTGCCGCCCTCCCGGATCCACACCGAGGTCTTCGGGGCCACGTCCGCCATCACCCCCGGTGTGGTGACCGGACCCGCCCGGGCACCGCACCAGCCGGCCGCTCCTCCCGGCGGCCGCCCGGGGCCGTCCGTGGCCTTCGCGCGCAGCGGGCTGATCGTCCCCTGGCACCCTGACTACGGGACGCTGCTCGGACTCGCCGAGGCGTGCGACGTGCCCGTCCGCTGGTCCTGCCGCACCGGAATCTGCCACACCTGCGAGACCGCGCTCCTTTCCGGCCACGTCGACTACGCCCCGCAGCCCCTGGAGCCCCCCGCCACGGGAAGCGCGCTCATCTGCTGCTCGACGCCCCCGGCCGACGTGGTCCTCGACATGTGACCGGATGTGTCCGTAGCCGGGGGCGCCACCGTCGGCGGCGCGATACGTGTGCCAGAGCGCCGACGGAGCACCGGTTGCGCGCGGTCGGCGCAGCTGCCTAGCGTGGTTGCGTGGGGCATCCCGCCGAACCCGCTCCTGGCATGCGTCCGAGAGGGGATTTCTGCCATGGCAAAAGTGCTTTTCATCGTCAGCGGAGCCACCTACTGGGTGTTGAAGGACGGCACGCGGCACGCGACCGGCTACTGGGCCGAGGAGTTCGCGAACCCGTACAAGATCCTCACGGACGCCGGTCACGAGGTCGTCGTCGCGACGCCCAGCGGTGTGACGCCGACCGTCGACATGATGAGCCTGCGCCCCGAGATGGTCGGCGGAAACGACAGCGCCCTGGAACTGGAGGCCATCATCCGTTCCGCGGAGGTGCTGCGTCGACCGCTGCAGCTGTCGGACGTGCGCCTGGAGGACTACGACGCGGTCTACCTGCCGGGCGGTCACGGTCCGATGGCGGACCTGGCGTGGGACGCCGACGTGGGGCGGCTGCTGACCCGGCAACTGGCCTCGGGCAAGCCGCTGTTCATCGTCTGCCACGGTCCCGCCGCGATGCTGGCCACCAGGATCCACGGCGAGTCGCCGTTCAAGGGCTACCACATCACCTGCTTCACCGACGAGGAGGAGGACGGCGTCGGACTCGCCTCCAGGGTGCCGTGGCTGCTGGAGACCGACGTGAAGGCGAAGGTCGGGGTCGACTTCAGCCGCGGTCCGGTCTGGGAGCCTTACATGGTCGAGGACCGCAACCTGGTGACCGGACAGAACCCGGCCTCGGCCGCGGTCCTCGGGAACCGGATGCTGGAGATCCTCAAGTGACCAGCCCTGGAGCGATCCCGCCCAGACACGCGCCCGCGTCGCAGGACGTCGGGCACGTGGTGTTCCGAGCGAAAGGGCCATAACGGTGGAAGCGACGGTTGCCCGGGCCCTGCTGGACCGGCACTGGGCCGCATCGAACAGCGGTGACGCGGACGCGGAACACGACATCTACGCCGACGACGTCATCGTCGAGTACCCGCAGTCCGGCGAGATCATCCGCGGCAGGAGCAACATCCAGGCACTGCGCACCCAACATCCCGCGGTCCGGACCTTCACCGTGCGCAGGATCCTCGGAGCCGGCGACCTCTGGGTCACCGAATTCGTGCTCACCTATGACGGCAAACCCACCCAGACGGTGAGCATCATGGAGTTCTCGGCAGGGCGGGTGGTGCGGGAGACGCAGTACTTCGCGGACCCGTTCGACCCGCCGGCCTGGCGATCGCAGTGGGTCGAACCCGGGGAGTGATCCGCCATTGGTCTGTGGCCGCGACTTTGAACACATCCGAACTCGCCGAGCGCGCCGAGGCAGTGGCGGGCAACGTGGGCAGCCCCCCCTCGGCGACGACCACAGTCAGCGCCTCGTTGGGGCAGACGGTGGCCAGTTGCTCCGTTGCCTCCCGCTCCGCGATGTCCTTGTCCGCCTCGGTAAATACCGTGCGAGTCACAGCGGCTGCCGCCAGTTGCGGTAGGCGTGCGGGGGCTCGGCGAAGCCTCTGTCGCTGAACGGGTTCGGCAGCGTGCCACCGAGTGTGCCGAGGAGGAAATCGCCGAAGCCCGCCTCGAATCGGACCCAGCGTTCCCCCTCGTAACGGGGCTGGCGCTTGAAAACGACGACATCCCAGCTGTCCGGTTCCTGGCTGTCGCAGAGCCAGGAGACCACGTCGCCATTGGCGCTGCCCGTGACCGGAAGAAGCCTCCCTTCCTCCTCCGAGTCCTCCGAAGCTGTGCCGGTAGGGGCCGTCGGCTCCTCGCTCGGGTCGAGGGTCTCCGCTTTCCCGCTGCATCGGGTGGTTGCTCGGGCCCGTGGACATCGCGGACGTGGCGCACAGGATCAGACGAAGACCGTGTCCACGTCCGACACACTCCCGGACGAACGACCCCGTTCGAGACATCATTCGAGGCCGGACCACGAAGAACAAGCTTCAGAGAGTGTTCCAGGGTTTGGACTTTTCCGGATGGAACTCCTGGTCCCACGTGTACGGGGAGGGCTCGATTTCGTCCGACCAGAGGCAGGCGACCTCGATGCCGTCCTCGATCTCGTCCAATTGATCGATCGCCTCGATCTCAACCATGGCGATCCGGGTCATCCCTCCGGCCCCGTTGGGGTACACCTGTTCCTCGCGCCGGCCGATCTCCAGGGCGCGCGGGTGGGCGCTCTCGTAGCTGTCCGCGATGAATAGGTAGACGGACGTCCGCAGGAGCAGCGACTCGCTACTGGTGGCCAGGTGAGCGAATCTGACGCGGCAGGAGAACCAGGAATCCGATTGGCCGGCGACCGGTCCGATGACGGGTGGGTTCAATTGCATTTTCCCCTGTAGTTGCTGTTTCTGTCGAACCGCTCAGTGACCAGCAGCTTCCTGGCCTGCGAGTCCTTGTCTGTCATCGCCTGCTTGAGGGCATCTGCCACCGTCATGTTCAGGTACTTCTGCCCGATCTCGCTCCGGACGCGGCCCTGCCGGAACTTCGCGATGTAGTCCGCGACCGTCATCGTCCGGTTCCGGACGGCCGGGTTGTCCGCTGGGAGCTTGACCTGCCTGGCGAACTTCTTGTCGTCCGCACTCGGCTCGCCGTCCGCGTTGTGGACGAGAACCGGGGTGCTGCCTGCCAGCACATAGTAGGTGTGGATCTCGTCGACGGTCAGGTTGTACGCCGCCTGGACGGTACTCCAGTGCCGGACGCCGGAGATCCGGACCTGTTGTCCCCGGTCGTTGCGCAGCGAGTCGCCGGTCTCGAGCAGTGCGGCGTCGGTCCAGGTCTTGCGGTTCTCCGACCAGAACGGGTGGTGGTCGGTGGCGGTCACGGTGGTGACCTGACCGGTGCCGTCCACGACCGCCAGTTCGGTGAAGTCGCGGTCATCCGGGGTGTAGATGGTGGCCTTGACCGCGTGGGCTACCGTGCGTCCGAGATCCGGGTCGGTGGCCAGGACCTGGTCGCCTACCCTCACCCGTTCGATCGGCCGGGTCGTTCCGTCCGCCATCAGCACACGGGTGCCGGCCGGGAAACTGTTCCTTCTGAGCAGGCAGGTACCGGGGATCTTGGAGAAGAGCTTCTCCAAGAAGTCCATGACCTTCTTGCCGCCGGGTACCTTCTCGGCCCATTTGGCGAGCTTGGCGACCTCGGCGGCATCCCCGGCCAGCGGGATGGCGCTGGTGCAGGCCAGGATTGCGTTCTCGACGTCCTTCTGCAGGGCGTAGATGCCGCAGTTGGCCAGCGCTGCCGGGGTACCCACGCCGGGGGCCATCGAGACGAGGTCCAGCAGGCCGTGGGTGATGTCGAAGGCGAGGTCCTTCAGCCATCCTGAGCTGTCGTCATCGGCCTGCTTGCGGAGTTCGGCCTCCAAAGCGGCGATGTCGTCCTTTTGCTCCTGCTCGTTGTAGGCCTTGATCTCGGCGTCGGCGGCGGCGGCCTCGGCAGCCTGCCGGGCCGCTTCCTTCTCCGCGGTGTCCTTCGCCGTGTAGGTCAGGAAGGCGTTGATCGCAGCCTGGGCGGCCTTCTCCGCATCCTGCCCGGCCGCCTGGGCGTCGGCCTGGGCCTGGGCGGCCGCCGCGTAGGCGCCCTGTGCGGAGGAGTTCGCCATGTCGGCCGAGACCTGGGCTCGCTGTGCCGAGTACGCGGCGGACGCGGCGGAGTGCCGGGCCGAGGTCTCGGCGGCCGTGGCGGTCTTGGCTGATTCGGCAGCCTTCTGCGCGCTGGCGGCGGCTGCGGCGGCCTTGGTGCGGGCGTCGGCCGCGTAGCCGGCGGCCTGGTCGGCGGCGGCCTTGGCCTGTTCTGAGGCGGTTTTGGCGTCGCCGGCCGCGTCCCGGGCGACGGCGGCGGCCTGGACGGCTTCGGCGGCGCTCTGCTGGGCGTAGGCCGTGACGGCCGATGCCTCGACGATCATCCGCTGGATCTCAGCCTGGTAGGTCGCAGCCAGGGCGTCCTTGCGCGCGGCGGTGTACTGTCCGGTGGCGATGAACGCGCGCAGGACCCCGGGCGGCCCTTCGAGCGCTACCTGGGCGGCGGCCTTGACCTCTTTGCCGCCGGACTGGAGCAGAGCTGCAGCCTTGACCTGGTTGTCGGAGAGCTGAGCCTGGTAGCGGCCGTTGTTGAGGAAATCGCGGAGGGCGTTGGCGTTTCCGTTCAGCGCGGCGCGTCCGGCTGCCTGGACGCCGGGGCCGCCCTCGCTGACGATGTTGGCGACGCTGACCTGAAAGTCCGGGACGGCAGCCTGGTATTGACCAGTGGTCAAGAAGAGGCCGACCGCGTTCGCGTCGCCCTTGAGGGCCTCGGTCGCTGCGGCGCGCACGGCCGGTAGTTCGGAGCCGATGGCGAGGCTGGACACCCGGGCTCGGTCGTCGAGGGCAATCGCCTGGCTCCGTGCGGTGCGCACGAAGTCCAGCACGGCCGTGTCATCGCCGGACAGCGCGACCTCTGCGGCGGCGTTCTCCCATGGGCCAGCGATCTTGATCGACATGACGGCGAGCTTGCGCCCGTCGGTGGCGATGCCCGCGGTGTCCGGGTTGGGCCGGGTGAGCGCGGTGGCGAGGCGGTCGGCGTCGTCCTTGACGCGGCGCAGTTGCTGGACGGCCTCGCCGATCGCGGTCTGGTTGTCGTCGTAGGCGGCCTTGGCGGTACGCGCCTTCTCCACTGCGGTGGCGGTCCGGGCCGTACGGTCCTCGTCCTCGGCGCGCTGGGCGAGGTCATGGACCTGGTTGGCCTTGTCGACGGCGTTCTTGGCCGCCTGGGCGGCCGTCACCGCGGCGTCGGCGTGGGCCTTCGCCCGCTCGGCGGCCTGCGCAGCCTCTCCCGCGTGCTGGGCCGCGTCCCGGGCAGCGGCTGCGGCGTTGCGGGCGTGGGTAGCCGCCGAGTCTGCGAGGGCCTTGGCGGCGGCAGCTGCCTGCGCGGCCTCACCGGCCAGCGACCTGGCGGCGGTCGCGGCGCGGGTCGCCTCCTGAGCCTGGCGGCGGGTCGCGGCGGCGGCGGCCTTGGCCCGCGCCGATTGGGCGCTCGCCGCGGAGGCGAAGCCGCCGGCCTGGTCTGCCGACTCTGCGGCCGCCGCAGCGTTGCCGCCCGCGCTGATCGCGGAATCGGCGGCCTGCTGGCTGGCGGCGGCAGCGGCGTTGGCCTGGGTGAGCGAGCCCGCGGCCGTGGCAGCCTCGTTCGCCGCGGTCTCGGCCGCCGTAGCGGCCCGCGCGGCGAGGTCCGCATTGGAACGGTCCAACGCCGCGCCGGCTGCCGCGCTGCGGGCGGCGGTCGCGGCCTGCGCCGCGCCTGCGGCTGCGTAGGCCGCCTGGGAAGCCGCACTGGCGGCCGTCCGGGCAGAGTTGGTCGCGCTGCGGGCGGCCTTCACCGCCCTCTGAGCGGCCTCCGCGGCCCGGCCAGCGGCGTCGGCCGCGCGTCCGGCCGCCGCTCCCGCAGCGTTTGTGTCGTTGCGGGCGGCCTCGGTCTCGGCCGCCGCCTTCGCGGCCGACTCCTTAGCCAGCTGCGAGGCCGCCACCGCCTGCGCGGAGGACTCCTTCGCAGCCTCGGTCTCGCGCACCGCCTGTGCGGAGGCGTCCTTGGCCTGCTGCGTCAACTGCGCGATGGTGGCGCGCTCGGCGTCCCGGGCCTGGGCCACGTGCACGCCCACGGTGAGGAACTCGCGTACGTCGTCGATCGAGCCGTTGATGGCCAGGCGCGCGGCCGCCTGGGTGTTGGGGCCGCCGTCGCTGAGGATCTGGACGAGCTTGACCCGGTCATCGGCCTCGCGTGCGGAGTACTGGCCCTCGTTGAGGAACAGTTGCACGTCGTCGGCCGTGCCGTTCAGCGCTGTCTTCGCGGCCGCCTGCACGCCCGCCCCGGCACCGTTCATCAGCGAGGCGGCCTTCACCTGCTGATCGGCCTTCAGCGGCTCCTGCCAGCCACCCTCCAGGAAGGTGCGCAGCTCGTCCGGCGTGCCGACCAGCGCCTTGCGCGCCGCCTCCCGCACGGCCGCCCCGCCCAGCGTGAAGATCTGCGCGGCGCTGACCTGGTCGTCCTGCACCTGGGCAGCCGACCGACCGTTGTTCAGGAAGTTCTGTACGGCCCCGCCGTCCGAGCTGGTGAGCGCCGTCTCGGCCGCGGCCTTGACCGCCGGACCGCCGTCCTTCCAAAACGCCACCACCCGGGCGCGGTCCGTCAGCGGCACCGGCTGCCCGTCGCCGTCGGCCGCCGAGGCGGGGTTCGTCCCCAGCAGCCCCGCGACGAGGGCCAGCGGCAACATCCCCAGCCACACCCGGCTCATGCCCGCCAGTACTCGGCGTCGCCTTCTGCGCATGGCATAACCACCCCACCCCTGCGTCACGAGAAAACCCCCCGGATCTCACTCAGGCCTCGTTCGAGCACGGCCTGGCTATTGGCATTACGTGAAAGAAGAGCACGAATTCATGGGCCCGGTCCACCCCTGGCAGAAATATTTCGAGCGGCCGGAACCAGGGTCCGAAAATGGAGTTCCCCGCTCCAGTCCCCGAGCCGATGACAGGAGTTCCGGATTCACAGAACCGGGGCCCCTGCTCCTGGTGGGACGGGTGAGGTAGGCGGCCAAACCTTGCCGGACATCGGGCCTTATGGGGCGCCATGCACGGATTTCCACACGTGTCGGCGATATTCAGGGTCGAGGCACAATAGTGACCCTTGACTTTCCCTTGATGATCCCCTCAGGGTGGACGGTGCGTTCTTCGCGTCCCGGCGCCCTGAGTTTCCAGACGAAAACGGACGCATCCTCGATACTTTTGGCATCTGCAGATCTGTCTGCATGATCAGCCCAGAAAGGGAATCGGATGAGCCGCCGCACGCTCAGCCGGCTGACGGCTGCCGCTTTTGCCGTCGCTGTCACCTTCACCGCCGTGGCCGCCGCCTCGGCCGACTCCTCCTCCGCCACCCGGCCCGCCGCCGCCCCGGCTGCCGCGGCCGCCGACCCGACCCCGCCGCCAGCGGTCGAGGACTTCAGCTACCCGGGCGCCAGCCCCTTCCCGAGCCTGAAGCTCCTGCGAGGAGACGGCCACATCCTCCTCGCCGACTGCAACACCGCCACCCAGATCCAGCTCTGGAGCCGGGCCGTCCCCAACCCGGCCGGCGGTCCCTCAGTCTGCTTCCGGGTGAACGGCACCGTCGGCCAGCTCACCCTCGAACTGCCGCAGACGTTCCTCATCCAGACCAACGACCGCGCGGTTCGCGCCAACCTCACCGCCGACGGCGTCGCCCAGACCGTGGACATCCCCAAGGGCGGGATCACCGGCGTCGGCGAGGGCGCCGGCCAGAAGTCGACCATGCTCGTCGAACTCCGCGTCACCGGCTGACCCCGCGCCCGTCGGGCCACTGCCGAGCGGGCACCGACCCGTTACAGAGTCACCCACCGGTCGCAACGGCAACGAAGGAACGTCATCCCATGTTTCGCTCACGCTCACGTACCGCCTGGACGACCGGGGCCGTCACGGCCGCCGCCCTGACGGGTGCCCTGCTCACCGGCACGCCCGCGCCCGCCGTCAGCGGTGACACCCCGCCGACCGGCTCCTACGCGTTCACCGCAAGGATCGACATCGGCAACGGCACACGCGCCTGCTCCGGCGCCCTGATCGACCCGTACTGGATCATCACCGCCGCCTCCTGCTTCGCCGACAACCCCGCCCAACCGGCAACCGTCCCCGCCGGCCCACCCGCACTCAAGACCACCGCCACCATCGGCCGCACCGACCCCACCACCACGGGCCAGGTCCGCGACGTCGCCGAACTCGTCCCCCGCACCGACCGCGACCTGGTCATGCTCCGCCTGGCCAACCCCGTCACCGACATCACCCCACTCGCCCTGTCCACCACCGCCCCCACCGCCGGTGAGGAACTCCGGGTGGCGGGCTACGGCCGCACCAAGACCGAGTGGGTGCCCGACCAGCTCCACAGCGCCGCCTTCACCGTCGGCGCCGTCGACCCGACCGGCCTCGCCATCACCGCCAAGTCCCCCGCGGACGCCGCCGTCTGCAAGGGCGACACCGGCGGCCCCGCACTACGACCGGTCGGCGACCACTACGAACTCGCCGCCCTCAACAGCCGATCCTGGCAGAACGGCTGCCTTGGCTCCACCGAAACCACCCACACCGGCGCCTACGACACCCGCACCGACGACCTCGCCACCTGGATCCAACAGACCACCTCAGCATGGTCCGCTGTGATGGCCAGTCGGACCGGGGGCCGCAACACCGTCTACAACCCGGACACCAAGACCGCAGAGATCTTCACGCTGACCACCGACGGCACCATGACCAACGCCCACTACAACACCGACGGCAAAGACTGGTCCGGCTGGTTCACGATCGGCGCCGGGGGGCACTTCACGGGCACTCCCGCCGTCGTCTATAACCCGGTCACCAATGCCGTTGAGCTCTTCGCGATCGGTACGGACCGATCGCTGTACCGCACCACCTGGACCCGTGCCACCGGTTGGGGGTCCTGGACGATGACCGGCGACTGGAAGTTCACCGACAGCCCCACCACCGTCTACAACCCGGACACCAAGACCGCAGAGGTCTTCGCCCTGACCGTCGACGGCACCATGGCCCACATCTACAACACCAACGGCGCAGGCTGGTCCACCTGGTCACTCATCGGCGCCGGGGGGCACTTCACGGGCACTCCCGCCGTCGTCTACAACCCGGTCACCAATGCCGTTGAGCTCTTCGCGATCGGTACGGACCGATCGCTGTACCGCACCACCTGGACCCGTGCCACCGGTTGGGGATCCTGGACGATGACCGGCGACTGGAAGTTCACCGACAGCCCCACCACCGTCTACAACCCGGACACCAAGACCGCAGAGGTCTTCGCCCTGACCGTCGACGGCACCATGGCCCACATCTACAACACCAACGGCGCAGGCTGGTCCACCTGGTCACTCATCGGCCCCAGCGACTGGAAGTTCGCCGGTACCCCCGCAGTCCTGTACAACCCGATCACCAACGCCCTCGAACTCTTCGCGACCGGCACGGACCGATCGCTGTACCGCACCACCTGGACCCGAACCAAAGGCTGGGAAGCCTGGACGATGACCGGCGGCTGGAAGTTCAGCGGCAGCCCCACCACCGTCTACAACCCGGACACCAAGACCGCAGAGGTCTTCGCCCGCATCACCGGCCTCATGGCCCACGCATCCAACGCCAACGGCGCAGGCTGGTCCGACTGGTCCATCATGGTCCGCCGGGCACCCAAGTGACCGTAGCCGACCACCCGAGGGCCCTGTACCCCTCAGCCCGTGTCCGCAGTTCCTCGACCGTCGAGGCTCACACGCCGTCAAGGCCGGCAGGGGGAGATCCTGATGTTTCGCTCACGCTCACGTACTGTCTGGACGACCGGGGCCGTCACCGCCGCCGTCCTCACCAGTGCCCTGCTCACCGGCACGCCCGCGCCCGCCGTCAGCGGTGACATCGCGCCGACCGGCTCCTACGCGTTCACCGCCAAGATCGACATCGGCGATGGCAGACGCGCCTGCAGCGGCGCCCTGATCGACCCGTTCTGGGTCGTCACCGCCGCCTCCTGCTTCGCCGACAACCCCGACCAGCCGACGGCCCTGCCCGCCGGCGCGCCCGCACTCAAGACCACCGTCACCCTCGGCCGCACCGACCCCACCACCACGGGCCAGGTCCGCGACGTAGCCGAACTCGTCCCCCGCACCGACCGCGACCTCGTGCTGGCCCGGCTCGCCGCCCCCGTCACCGACATCACTCCCCTGTCCGTCGCCACCGGGGCACCCGTCCAGGGTGAAACCCTGCACGTCGTCGGCTACGGCCGGACCCGGACGGAATGGGTGCCCGACAAACTCCACGGCGCGACCTTCGGCGTGAACGCGGTCACCGCCACCGGCATCGCCATCACGGGCGTCGCACCGGCCGGCGCGACCGTCTGCAAGGGCGACACCGGAGGCCCCGCCGATCGCGAGACGGGCGGCACCGTCCAACTCGTCGCCGTCAGCAGCACCTCCTGGCAGAAGGGCTGCCTCGGCAGCACCGAAACCGCCCGCGACGGCGCCGTGAGCACTCGCACCGACGACCTCGTCGACTGGATCAAGTTCGTCCGGTCCGGCACGATGCCGCCCCAGGCACCCGGCGTCCTACGCTGGTTCCTCTCCGACTCCGCCCAGTCGGATCTCTCCACCCGGGCGACGTTCGACTTCGGGAGGAGCCCGATGCTGCCGCTGACGGGCAACTGGGACGGCATCGGCGGGGACACCCCCGGCGCCTACGACCCCACCACCGCCCACTTCTACCTGACGAACTCGCTCGACGGTGGCCCCAGCAGCACCGACTTCGGGTTCGGAAATCCGGGCGACGTCCCCGTGGTCGGCCGGTGGGACGGCGGACGCACCAGCGAGATCGGGATCTACCGCCCCAGCACAGGCGCGTTCCACCTGCGCCACCACGACGGCACCGTGACGTCCTTCAGGCTCGGCGACGGCGGCAACTGGAAGCCGATCGCCGGAGACTGGACACACAAGGGCTTCGACACCCCGGGGCTGTTCAACCCCGACACCGCCACCTTCTACCTCGTGAACTCCATCCACGACGGCGAGGCCGACATCACGTTCAGGTTCGGTGACCGGGGGGACACACCCATCGCCGGAGACTGGAACGGCAGCGGCACCACCCAGGTCGGCGTCTACCACGCCGCCGGCAGTGTCTTCCGCTTCCGCGGCGCCGCCGCCGACGGATCCACCACCCTCGTCTCCTACGGCGACAGCGGGTTCCCGGTCACGGGAGACTGGAGCGGCAACGGCAGGTCGACCCAGGGCATCGTCGTCCCCGGCCGCTGAACCACCTCCACCCCGGCCAGCAGCACCTCCTGGCCGCCAAAGGTGGGTCACCGGGTGCGGGTGACCCACCTCATCTCGCCGTGCGATGCGGGACTACAGCTCGCCGGCTTGGTGCCCTGAGCCGAGCCCCATGGTGTTCTTGCTGAGCTCTCCGCCGATGCACTTGGGCAGGTAGGTGTGTCCGATGACGGTCACCATGGCCTCCTGGATGCGGCGGACGGACATCATCGGCTCTGTCCGCAAACGCTCAACGTCCTTTGCGAGGGCGTCCAGACAGCTGCGGTAACGGCCTTGATCGATGATCGGTTTCTTGAGCCCCGCCAAGGCGCTTTGGAAGGTGTTCCAGTCTTCGTGCGGCTGGCGGAGCTCCACCACTTCGTCGTTGACCTCCACCAGCCAATTCGCCTCGATCGCCAGGTAGCGGCACAGGTTCGCGGCCTCGATATCGAGTCCCACCGCGCTGGCGAGTTCCTCCTCGCCGAAGCGAACGTGGTGATTGTCCGGAGTCCAGTCGGAGGCGTTCACGTCAAGGCGGGACGCCAGCTCGTACAGCAGCACCTTGACCTTCTGGGGCAGATCGGCGTCCCACAGTGCGTCGATGTAGTCCTCACGGCGATCTGCGTTCGGCAGCGACGAGCTGTCGCTCATGTCGTGGGCGTTCTCCTGGTGGCGCTCCCGCGCGGTGCTCTGGTAGCCCCGGCCTGTTTCCTTCATGCGGCGTCGTACTTCCTTCTTGCGTGCGTGGTCCTTGGGCACTGCTCACTCGTCTCACACCGGCCCCGTGATCCGACGCGCAGAGCGAATCGGGGTCACAAAGTCCGGCGAGGATGCGGAGCACCTTCGGGCTTCGCTGCTCTTCGTTCACGGGCCGAGAGAGCACAGCCGGGACCGTCGCCGCACGATCCGGATAGCACAACGAGGCAGAGCTCGCCACGTCACGCAATCAGCTACGGCACGGCGTACCGGGTACGGCCGGGTGTCGGGGTCTGACGGCGCGGCCGGTGTGGAAAACCTGTGGCCGGGCGCGGGCACGGGCGGTTGACTGGCACCGGACACGACACTGACCGACCAAGGGGGGTTCGTGGAGGATCCGCAGTTCACGATCGTGGTGAGCGGTGGCTCGCCTGGCGGGGCGACGGCCCTGAAGGCGGTACGCGCGGTCACCGGCCTGAGTCTGTGGCACAGCAAGCGGCTCCTGGACAGCGCACCCGCCACCGTACGGGAAGACGTTCCGTTCGAGATCGCCGCCCCCGCAGCCCGCCAGCTGCGCCGGGCCGGCGTGCCCGCCTCCGTCCGGTGCGACTGGTGCCGGCGCACCCTGCCCGACGACGGTACCCCCGTCGACCCCGGGCCCTGTACCTCCTGGGCCTGGCCCACCGCCCACTGCCAGGCCAACTCCCTCACCACCTGCGACTGCGGCTACTGCACCGCCTACGGCCCCCTTCCCGGGCACACCGCCCACCACGGCACCTGAGCTCCCTGTCACCTGTACACAGGCCAGGCACATCGGGGCGGCGGCGGCCTGCGGTCCTCGCTGTCGCAGGGCGACGAGACGGGGTGGGGGTGGGGGTGGGGGTGGGTGCCAGGCCGGATTGCGAGGCCGCCGGGCTATCTGGCGGCGGCCTCGCGGGCGGAGGACGGGTCCAGCGGCGCCGCAGAGGTCAGGTGGAGTGACTCCGCGACCTGAGTCAACTTCCTTGCCAGTTGGTATTGATGATGTATGGTCAGGTCAGTTTTGCAGGTCACGACGGTGACGCTGCCGGTGGTGCCGGTCCCGGCGTATCACCCCGGGATGGACTCCGGGATCGACCGCCGTCTGACCGGTCCGTCGTCGACGGTGTGACACCGGTGATCGGCATTGGGAGGGGCATCATGAACGGCAGGATCGTGACTCTGCTCGGCGTACCCGTACTGCTCGCGGGGGCGGTGCTCGCAGCGGCCCCGGCGCACGCCGGCACCGGGGTGCGGGTCGACGGCGCGACCGTTTCCGGTGGCGCCTCGGCGACGGTGAACGTCACCGTCGCGTACTCCTGCGACGCCGGCGATTTCGTCGCGTCCGCGACCGTGACCGCCGAGGACCGTACGTCCGGCGCCCTTGGCTACGCACGTTTCACCCCGAACTGCACGGGCACGAATGTCCAAGTGACCGTCCCGGTCACAACTTTGAACCAGAGCCGCTACGCCGCGGGTGACACGGCGGCCGTGCGGGCCTCACTTCTCGACGCGACCGATACCGAGGTGGTCGGGAGCATCACCCGGCTCACCGTCGGCACCGCGTAGCCGGGCCGGCTGCGGGCGGCGGCCCGCACGGGCCGGGGAGCGCTCGTGCGGGCCGCCGCCGCGGTACGAGATGCGCGGTGCGGGCTACTTCTTGGCCGGTGCCTTCGGGACGGCGTTGTACGGGTTGTGGTGGTGGTCGCCGATGTGCAGCTGCTCCTCCGGCGCGCCGGCGAGCTTGGGCAGGACGTGGGTGCCGGTCGGGTCGGTGATGACGATGGCATCGCCGTCGCGGCGCACGTCGTGCGGGGAGCCCTTGGCGTAGGAGGCGAGCTCCGCGCCCGGGCCGGTGGGGGTCGAGTCGGCCACCGTACCGAACACGTTCGTGGGCAGCGTGAGTGCGGTAGCCGTCGCGCCGAGCGTGGTGTTCGCGGACTGCTCGCCGCCGTACGCGGCGCCGAAGGTGGCGCCGCCGGTGACGGTGGTGACGGTGGTGCCGGCGGGCACGGTGACCGGCACGGCGGTGCCGGAGGTCCCCTGGAGGGTGACCACGCCGCCCTGGACGTAGCCGGTGGCCGAGCCCGCGTTCTGGGCCTGCTGCCAGCCGGCCTGCTGCTGGAGGACCGTCCCGGAGTCGGTGAGGGTCTGGTTGACCACCGGGGTGTCCGCGGTGAACCAGGTGCGGTAGGTGGACAGGATGCCGGTGAGGGTCTGCAGGGCCAGCTTGTCGTCGGTCAGGTTGGACTGGTGCATGAAGAAGGGCCGCGGGTCGTTGGACAGCACGTACCCGAGGGTGATCCTGACCTGCAGCGGCAGGACGTAGCTCGACCAGGCGGTGTTCGGGTCCAGCGGTGCGATGCAGGTCGTGGTGGCGGGGTTGGCCTCGCAGTTGCCGCTTCCGCCGTTCGCCTTGGAGGTGTAGAGCCAGTTGTACTCGCTCACCTCGTCGGCCTGGGTGGAGACGTTGTAGAACACGTTGACCGGGTGGCGCGGGGTGCCGAGTGCGGAGGCGATCTGACGCTGCCCGCTCTCGCGGGAGGCGTCGACGCCGAGCCACTGGATGTTGTTTGCGCTCAGCGCGGCCAGGAAGTTCGGGTTGTCGGCGGGCTGCTGCGGCAGCATCACGGTGCCGGAGTGTTCGCCCGCGACCAGCTCGTTCGGCCGGAACGGGAGGCCGTTGGCCTGGGCGAACTGGATGTTCTGGGTGATCTGGGAGCTGATGGTGGCCTGGTCGACGTATTCGATGACGCCCGAGGCATCGGTCTGGCACCGCCAGGGGATCACCGAGAAGTCCTGCACGCAGCCCAGGAACGGGTGGTCGTAGGTGTGGTTGACCCACCGGAAGCTGTTCTTGTTCGCCAGCAGCGCGTCGCTCAGCGGGTCGTCGCCGCCCTGCTCCTGCTGGTACTCGACACCCGGGCCCGCGTTGAACAGGAAGTCCAGGGTGTAGCCGTTCTGCTGCTGCCAGTTCACCGTGTCGGTGACGTCGGAGGCGGCCATCCGGATGGGCGTGGTGTCCGGTACGCCGGCGGCGCAGTCGCCTTCGCCCGGGGTGCACTTGCCGCTCTGGCTCCAACGGGAGTTGGCGTTGAACAGGTCGTCGACGTGTGCCGAGAAGTAGTTGCGCCAGTAGCCCAGGTGGACACCCCGCGTCACCCAGTCGACGATCCCGTGCGCGAGCAGCCGGAACTGCTGCTGGTCGTAGTTGTACGCGAAGGTGAGGACCAACTGCTGGCGGCCGCTGCTGGTGTAGACGCCCGCGAGCACGCCCTGCGTCGAGGTGCCGGGCACCGTCTCGGTGAGGAACGGTTCGAAGTGCGAGCCGGTGGCCGGGTTGTCGGGCACCGGCGTGGCCAGCGCGCCGTACGAGCCGCTGCCGCCCGCGGTGCCCTCGAACGGCACCGGGCCGTTGAGGTAGCGGAAGGCGTCGGCCCGGGCGGAGGAGGACGCGGTGGCGGTGGTCGCGTCGAGCGAACCGGTCCACGCGGGCGTGCTCAGACCGGTGTTGGTGCCCGGCCACACGTAGGAGTCGACCTGTCGGACGTGGTAGGCCTGCTCGTAGCCGGTGAGGGCGGAGAGTTCGGCGGTGGAGAGCCGGCTCGGCGCGTCGTTGGGCAGGACGACGCCCTCGAAGTGGCCGTGCGGTGTGCCGTCGGCCAGGGCGTCGGCGAGGAAGGACGCCGTGAGGGTGGCGCGGTTGCTGCTGGTGAGGTCGACCACGGTGGTCGGCACGCCCTCGGAGACCAGTTGCTTGTGGATACCCTCGACCCACGGGTTGCCGTCGGTGACGACGAGGACGTTCAGGTCGACCCGGGAGGTCCCGGCCGCGGCCGGGACGACCGTACCGAGGGATATCACCGCGCCGGCCACGACCAGCGCGATCAGCGGCAACGCGCGGAACGGCGTCCGGCCCGCGCGCGGGGCAGGACGGGGTTTCAGGAGTCTCATGGCGCCCACCCTGGCGCAGCGGGCGGTCGCTACGGCCGCGTTCCGACAGACCTTGACCGATCGATGGCGGGGTTTTTGGAAACGGTTCTCGTTTCGGAAGCCTCCCCGTAACCGGCCTGCGCGCCCGTGCCCCTGCGGCCCGGTCAGAACCGGCCGCGCCGGGCGGGCTTCAGCCCGGCCCCGAAACGGCCGGCGGCTTCGAGGCGTTCCATCAGGGCCGCCATCTGGCACCGGACGGTGCGGACCGACACACCCCAGGCACTCCGACCGGCCCGGGCGGCCTTCTCCCGCGGCTCCGGCAACGCATCCGCCTGGTCGCCGATCGAGCCCCGGCACGTCCAGCACAGGCGCAGCGCGGCATTCGCCGCACGAACGGCCGGGGAAGGACGCCTCGCGGCCGCCGACCCCGGGCCACCCCACGCGCAGGCCGCGGCACCGGGGGTTGTCTGCGGCGGTGCGTATCGTCCGGGGCAACAGGTGCCACAGGAGTGAGAAGGAAGGGGCGGGAATGGACGAGGTCAGGCCGGAGACGCGGGAGTACCTCGACGGACTGTTCATACCGGGCCTGCGGATCGGCGGCGACCCGCACACCCCGTACAGCTGGATCGAGATCGCCGAGGTGCAGGAGGTCACCGCAATCCGGCTGCCGAGCGGCCGGTTGGTCGTGGACTCGCCCTGGATCACCGGGCCGCCGCGCGAGCTCGCGTTCCGCATCCCGCCCGGCGAGTACCCGGTGGACGTCTCCTGGGCCAACTGGCCCCACCTCTCCGACGGCTACTACACCGAACATCGGGAGTGCGCCGCAACACGCCTGCGCGTGCGCGACGAGCCGGTGGTCACGTGGGAGCTCGCCCTCGGCGTGGGCGAGGACCCGGCCCTGCGCGCTGCCGGCGCGGGATTCGCGGCGGAGGACGCAATGGGCTGCTTCGCCGACACCACCGCCTGGCAACCGCTGACCGAACCCTTCCGCCGCTACCTGGCCGACGTGACCGCCGCCGGATTCGGCGGCCCGCCGGTCGGGCGGGGCACCGAAGACCTCTGCGAGGGCTACTTCGAGCTCGCCCGCGACGAGGGATGCCGGGCCGACCTGCTGGCCTTCGGTGTCCCGGAAGGCTGGGGCCAGGTCTGGGCGGGCCGTGCGCGCGACGGCGAGATCGCGGTGGTCGTCGTCCCGGGCCCGGTGCCCACCAGCCCGTGGGACTGAGAGGGCCTGGTGAGAGCCAGCCCGGCCCTGCCGCCGCGTCGAGGTCTTTTACCGACCAGCGCGACTCCGGGCCACGCATAGCCGATGGCCGGACGGAGGCGACCTGACGGCAGGCCCCCGCCGCCGCTCTGCCGGCCGCGGAGGCCCAGCCCGTCGGCTACTCGGGCAGGGGCCGCATGCTCACCCGCTACTGCCGTCCTTGAGGATCGGGCAGAACACGGCATGCAGCACCGCGGTGCTGCGGATTCAGGGGGCTGACGGCGGGTCGAGGCCCTTTGTCATGAAGACCCTGCTGGTGCCCGGCGGGTCGCACGGGACTTCGCCCAGGCGTCGCCAGCCGTGCTTCGCGTAGAAGCCGGGAGCCTGGAAGCTGATCGTGTACAGGACAGCCGTGCGGCAGCCGCGTGCGCGGGCCTCGCTTTCGGCCCGGCGCAGGATCTCACTGCCCAGGCCGCCATGGCGCAACTCGGCCGGCAGGAAGAACAGGTCGAGGAAGAACAGCCCGAGTGAGGTGCGACCGGTCAGGCCGCCGATCACCTGGGAGGTCACGCGGTCACGTACCAGGACGGCCAGCGGGCGGCGGTCGTCGACGGCTGTGGAGTCGGTGTTGAACCGGTCCAGGGCGTCGGAGATGAGCGATACGTCGGTGGGCTTCGGGGCGTCGGTGACCGTGAAGCCGATGCCGGGCCAGAGGTTCGATGGCGTGCTGTCGGTGGCGGGCATGAGGCTCCCAGGGCGGTTGGCGGACGGTGTGCGGGCACAGGGCGCGGGGCACAGTGGCCTCGGCCGGTACGGGACGTTAGGGCGCGGACGCTTCGGCCGAGCCCGAAGCGAGATCGACGACAATCGGGGACATGGACCATCAGCGCGAGGGCCGGGACGTCGGCGTGGACCTGGCCGCCGTGGCCAGGCTGCTGGCCGACGGCACCAGGGCGGACTTCTGCCTGGCCCTGCTGGACGGCCGGGCCTGGACGGCCACGGAACTGGCCCGCCATGCCGATGTCGCGGCCTCGTCCGCGACCGAGCACCTGAACGTGCTCGCACGTGGCGGACTCCTCGTCGAGGAACGCCACGGACGCCACCGTTACCTGCGGATGGCCGATCCGCGCGTGATGGCCCTGATCGAGAGCCTCGCCGCACTCGCGCCGCGCCACGCCCCCAGGCCGCGTTCGCTGTCGGGCTCAGGGCGGCAGCGGGCCCTGGCCCGCGCGCGGCTCTGCTACGACCACCTGGCCGGAGAACTGGGCCTGGCCGTCACCGACTCGATGGCCGCCCGCGGCCTGTTGGAGTGGGGAGCCGATCCGTCGCTCACCGCCGAAGGGGCGGCCTGGCTCCACGACCTGGGCATCGCACTGCCCGACGCCTCCCGCAGACCGCTGGTACGCACCTGCCTGGACTGGACCGAACGACGCCCGCACCTGGGCGGGGCCGTCGGCGCCGCCATCTGCGGGCACGCCCTGGCCTCCGGGTGGCTGACCCGGATCGGAACCACCCGTGCCCTCGCCCTCACGGACCTGGGCAGACACGAACTGCGCGACCACCTCGGACAGCCTGCGACCACCGAGCTGCCGCCCTGGGACCGCGAGGCGGATTAGCGGCCTTGGGATGAACGGTCCCGGTGCTGGTGGGACCGTGACGGTGGAAGGGCCGCACGGGTTGGGTGAGTTGTGACGCCTGCTCTCCGACCGCTCCGCACGACGCCCGGCCCGCCGCCGCCGCCGGACAAGCGCCGAACTCGTCCTCGCCCGCGACGCCGTTTGCTGCTCACCCACCGGTCGAACCGCCAACAGCCACGCCCCGACCCCGACTTCACCCAAGGCCGTTACTGCATGACTTCCCGGCACGGGTGCTCGAAGGAGAGCGGGCAGTAGTAGAGCTGCATGTGTAGCTCCGCCCGATCTGGATGCCGATGTCGCCGTCCGCGTCGCGGTCCTCGACCGGGTCCCAGCCGCTGCCGTCCAGAACGCCGGAAGCGATCGTCAGCAACGGCACCATGGCGGATTCGCAAGCGGTGCACCGGATCACCGACGGATCGCGGAAGCTCCACGGCCCCCAACCGCCGACCTTCCAGCCAGGGCGACCGACAGCTCGTACTGGTAGTAGGCCCGGAACTCCTCGGCGTACCGGTACCTCGGATCGGTGCCGGTGAACTCCCGCTCGCACCAGTCCTCGATCCGGTCCGCGAGGTCGGCCTCCAGCTCCAGCAGCGCCGGGTACTCCGTCACCACCTCCGGGTGCAGCACGCACGGCTCGGGCACGTAGTTGCCGTAATTCTCCACGTCAGCCGGCAGCGGCGGATCGGTCAGCAGCACGTCGACCTGCGTGGAAGAGCCCCACACCACCCTGGCCGTCGGCATCCAGGACGGATCGTGGTTCAGCGGACACCACAGCACCTGCAGCATGTCCGCGCCCTCAGGGCACGGCAGCGAGGGGATGTCGCGCGCGTAGAGCTGGGCCACCGGCAGCAGGGCGTTCGGCTTCCGGCTCCATGGATGTCCCGCGGACGTCGCGTCCAGGGCCGCCTCCTCCCGGTCGTCGGGATGGGTCTCATAGAGCTCCCGGCGCCGCCGGATGTCCGCCAGCGACACCGGCAGATCGCCCTCGTCCTCCTCCGGGTGCGGGCCCTCGCACACCGGCCACGGCTCACTGACCGGCCACAGCAACGGGCCCCCGACCGAACTGTCGTGGACGGTCGGCTCGCCCAACCGTGGGTGCAGGCGCGCCGTCTGCCGCGCCAACGGCACCAGTTCCGGGAAGGCCGCGGCGATATCCACTCGGCGCGGCGGTGTGACACGGACCATCAAGGCATCTCTTTCGGACGGCGGACAGGCATACGGACCTTAGCCGCCGCCACCGACAGAACAGCCGGTCGAGAACGATGCCGGGCAGAGTACTTGACGGTCCTTCCAAAGGGCCGGGATTGCGCTCGGATGCCGAGCCCGTTGGAGTACCGGGACAGGGGCCCGTGCTGCTCCGCGCCAGTTCGCGGACGGCGCATCCGTCGCGACGACCACTACCGACACGCGCGCGCCGGGCCCACGCCCGCCTGGACACGCGAGAAGCGCCCCTCTCCGCCACAAGAGAACGACAGGTGCGCCGGCTCCTGACGGCATTCGGACGAGAACCCACAGCAGCGCCTCCCGCGCGCAGGCGGGCGGGTGCTCCCCTGCGGTTGCGACGCAGGCTCAATCGGACGGCGCGGCCGGGGAGCGCATGCCGAGCCACTGCTCGGCGCCCCAGGCCTCGAACCGCTCCACCTCGGTGAACCCCAGCTTCGCCGCCAGACGCATCGAGCCGACGTTGGCGCTCTGGGTGGTGAGCACCACCGGCTCGCCGGGAAGCGCGCCGGCGAGCCAGTCGAGTGCCGCCGCGCAGGCCTCGGCGGCGTACCCGAGTCCCCACGCCCGCGGCAGGAACAGGTAGCCGAGATCGACCTTCCCCGCGGCGGCCAGACGGCGGTGCCCCGTCGCCCTCCTGAGCAGGATCTGGCCGATCATCGATCCGTCGAGCTCGACGACGAAACTCCCGGGCCACCGCTCGGGCGCCCCGGGCATCTCGCGCTCGAGCTCGTCACGCGGCCGGGGGCCACCGAGGTAGGCGTGCACCTCCGGCGAGGCGAGCAGCTCGATGAACGCCGCACGGTCCCGGACCTCGGACTCACGGAGCACGAGCCTCCCGGTCCTGACCGGCTCAGGCGGCCAAACCACAGCTCCCAGATCTTCCATTCGCGCACGCTAACAGGTGGTCAACCCAACCGGCCCAGCACCCCGGGACACAGCGCGCCAGGGCGGCGGGCACCGCCGGAACAGCTGGTGGCAGGCCTGCGAGTTCCTCGCCAGCGACCTCACCGAGTAGTCCCTCAGCATCGACAACCCCTTCGACGATGGATTTGAGCAACCGACGACACCTTCCATCCCTCTCCACCACGGTGGAAGAGACCTCTCCACCCGGGGCACACAACAGGCCAACACTGCATCGCCCCTGACTCGGTGAAGGAACGCTGTCACACGCGTGACGAGCAGCCCCCGCCGTCATTGAGGAGAGAGGCTTCAGGTGGACAAACGCAACCGGACCCTGCCCCTGGCCGGGACCGCCGGTGTCATCTCACCGGTCCTCCTGCTCCACAACCACACCCCTTGGTGGGCGATCCTGCTCCTTGCCGCACCTGCCGGGGCCTGGACCGTACTCAACGCCGTCTTCCCCCAGGCCTCACACGACCGGCTGGAATGGTGGCGCGACCGCCGTCGCCACCAGCGCCTGCGAACAGCCCAACGGGCCTGCGCCCTCGGAAACCCGGCGCCGAACGGAGCAGCAGCCGGACTGGCTTCGTCTCACAAGCCCCCTGCGGTGACGGCACCGACATGCGGGACAGGAAATCTTCCTGTCCCGGAGCCCTGAACGGGGTTACCCGGACGGGAACACACCGAAGAATTTCCGGTCCCGACGGAACCGAAGGAGTCAACAGGAACGGCGGGCCTCACGGAATCCGACAACACCGAACCCGCCGACGCTGTGCTCCCCCACGCCATCGACACGGACACGATCCACACCGGCCCCGGTCCGGACCGGAGCGCGGAGACAGGGAAGCCAGTGAGTGCGCACACGGCGAGGTGGCGTCGGTGCCGTCATCAGACCCAGCTTCGGCCTACGGCCTTCGCTCTCCTCAGCTGCGTACATTTGAACGCCCCCTGACCTGTGCCAGGGAACCTGGACCGCGTGTCACCGAAGGTGGGCCGACGGCGGTTTGCGCCAGTAATGACGGACCACCGCAGATCAGTTGTTCTGTCGTAGGAGTGAGAGTCGCCGTTGGGCCTCGTCGCGAACCCCTGAATCTGCGTCCGACGTCAGCGTCTTGAGTTGCCGGATGAGCTCGGTCATGCCGTTGCCGGTCATCCAGCGCGGGTCACAGTCAAGCTCTGCGCTGAGCTGGTCAGCGGTTCCCTGGTTGGTCGCGTTGGCTAGGGCGGCGAGCACGGCGCGTAGACCCGGTAGGTCCTCACGTGCCAACAAGGCCACGGCTGTCTCCGAGGTCACTCCGGTGTCTTGAACATCGAGCAAAAGGCGGTGGAGGACTTCGGCGACGTCCTCGATATGAGGTACTACCGCCAGCCGACGCCCTGCAGCGGCCCCGACGCTCCATGAGGGAGAGTCCGCGGCAACGAGCGAATCAATCGGCTCTCGGTCCTGGAAACCTTTCATGCCACCAGCGTGCCAGGAGACGTCTCGACTGCGCAGGACTCTTCCTCGACCAAGCCGCAGGTGAAGGGGAACGCCTCCAAGAACTCCCGCCGACTGGGCTCGGGCTCCACTTCGGCCAGACTCCTGAGCACCACCAGGAACCGGTCGAGCTGTTCGGACGGCAGGCCCTTGAGCACCGAGGCCACGCTCTCCAGCATCCTCACCGCGGAGTCGGGATCCACTTCGTCGTCGTCGCAGCTGTCGAGGAACCAGACGCTGTCGACAACCATCCCGGCAAGGACAGGTACCAGCGGGTCTATGTCTGCCATGGGGAGAACCTAGCTCAGACTGGGCCGCGTCGGGGTCGACGACGTCAGCAGCAGATCTCCGAACACCCGGAGAACACACCGACGTGGTGGAACCGGGGAGCGTATTATCCGAGCCCTTCACCTTCGTTGTCGATCAGGCCGGGCCGAGGCCCTGCGCCGCGGTGAGCACGTGGTGTGTGCCGGTGGAGACATGGTCCTGGGCGCCGGTGAGGCCGGTTTCCGAGAGGGGTCCGGGCGGTGGCTGGTCGACGAGGTCGGCAACCAGTCGACCGACTACTGCCCGGACGTCAGCTCGTGGCCGGCCGTCGCCGGCGCCCTGGACCAGGCCGGGGTCGTTCGCCCGTCCGGCTTCACGCACGAGGTGCTGTTCCGCCGCTGCCCGTCCTGCCGGCAGCTCAACATCGTGCGCGAGGAGGACTCCGTCTGCGTCTTCTGCGACGAGGCCCTACCGAAGGGGTGGAACGCCGACCGGCCCGGACTCTAGACGAAGCGGCGCCTGAACGCGGTGCGGGACGGGGGCGCGAGGGCCGGGGGTGGCGAGGTGTCGTCAGTCGTCTTCCTGGTCGGGCGCGGGCTCGGTGAGTCCCTTGCGGCAGTGGCCGTGGCCGGGGTGCTTGTGGCAGTAGGAGTCCTTCTTCTCTCCCACGGTGATGGTGGCCTTGGCGGGTTCGCTGACGATCGGGTTCCCGTGCGGGTCGGTGGCCGCCGCGAACGCCACGTTGGTGATGTCGCAGCCCTTCTCGCCGCCGCCGCGGTTGTGGGCCGTCTTGCAGGCTTCGATGTCGGCCAGGGTGATCGTGTAGGTGCCGTGGCAGGTGGTGCCGGCCCCGGGTGTCAGCGTGGTCGCGGCGCAGCTGACGTCGGCGATGCGGTCGTCGTCGACCAGCACGCCGTGCAGGTCGGTGCTGCCGGTGTTGGTGACCGTGTAGGAGTACTCCACCGTGTCTCCGACGGCGAAGGGGCCGCGCGAGAGGACCCGCTTCTTCAGGGTGAGGTGCGGCGCCCCGATCGGCAGCGTCAGCTGGGTTTGCGGGGACGTGACCGGCTGTCCGTTCGCCGTACCGGTGGCGGTGGCGGTGTTGGTGACGGAGCCGGCCGTGGCGTCGTTCTCGGTGATCGTGTACGTGCCGTGGCAGGTGGTGCGGTCGCCCGGGCTTTCCGCCGGGGCGAGCGTGGTCGAGGGGCAGGTGATGTCGGTGACGTGGTCGTCGGTCACGTGGAGGCCGGTCAGCTCGGTGCCCCCGGTGTTCTGGACGGTGTAGCGGAAGGTGACCGTCTGCCCGACCGTGTAGGGGCCGGGCGTCTGCGCCTGCTTCTCGATGGCGAGGCCGGGCGGCCGTTCGATCGGCACGCTCTGCGAGGACGGCGGCGAGGAGACCGGCTGGCCGCCCGAGGTGCCGGTCGCGGTGGCCGTGTTGTCGATGGAACCGTGGGTCACGTCGGCGGTGGTGACGGTGTAGGTGGCGGTGCAGGTGACCGTATGGCCGCTCGCGAGCGTCGTCGTGGGACACGAGACCGGGCCGACCTTCGGGTCGTTGACGGCGAGGCCGGTGATGTCCGTGGCACCGGAGTTGGTGACCACGAAGTCGTACGGCACCCGTGTCCCGGCCACCAGGTCACCGGGCAGCGGCTGCCGGACCTGCTTGACGAGGTTCAACTGCGGCAGCGGCTGGTTGCTGCTCACCACCACGTTGCGGATGAGGTGCACGTCGGTGAACAGGCCGGTGGAGGCCGCGAACCCGAACTTGTAGGTGGCGGGCACCGGTTGCGGGGCGGGCGTGCTGAGCACCTGGTGGGAGCCGGTGCCGTCGTTGAAGTCGACCGACACGGTGAGCACCGGGGCGGGCGTCGGGGTGAGCTCGACATGGACCCGGCGGCGCGAGGGTTCGAGCGCGGTCTCGGCCTGGGCGGGGGTGGCCCCCGGGGGCAGCGCGGTGAGCGGCCCTTGCAGGGTGCCCGGGAGCGTCGACGGCCAGGGTGCGGTGGTGCTGAAGTTGCTGGTGGTGGCGGTCAGGAAGCAGTAGCCCTCGATCCCGTCGCCCGGGCCGCGCACTGTGACCATGTTGGCCCCGGGACCGGGGACGCGGAACGCCGTCCCCGCGGGCGAGCGGGTGGGGCAGCCGTTGCCGCGGTGCTCCCAGTCGCCGAAGTAGTTCCCGAGGACATCGAGCCCCACGCCCAGGTAGCCGCGGTCGACACCGGGCAGGAAGGTGGCGGTGGGGTCGTCGTCTGGAAGCTTCTGCGCGTACCCGAGGCTGCCGCCGAAGGCGCCGGGGTGGGCCAGCGCACCGTCGCCGTTCACCAGGAAGAACGAGATGCCGTCAGCGGGGTTGGCCGGGGTCGTGCTCCCGTACTGCCACTGGTCGAAGGTGACATCGAGGCCCTGGTTGGCGGGCAGCGCGTTGTTGTAGAGGACCGCGCCGGCCTGGTCGTTGGACGCGTCCGTCAGCCGCAGATAGCCGTGCGGCGCGCCGTCGGGGGGCGGCACCGGGCCCACGCCGCCCGGGCAGCCGCCCAGCGGATGGTCCCCGGGGCCGGGCGCGGCGGCAGCCGGCGCGCCGGTGAGACAGGCCGACCCCACGCCGGTGAACTCCGGGGCGGTGGCCTGGGTGAACGTCTCGCTGACCAGGGGCGAGCCGCCGGCCCGAGGCTGCGCCTGGGTGCCGGTGTCCAGGCACAGGGGCATTGCGGCGCCGACCATCAGGGCCAGGGCCCCTGCGGCGAGCCGGGCCGTCCGGACGCGCCGCGGGCGCTGCCCAGGAGGCGCTGAGTGCTGTTCATGTGTCATGTACCCACATATAGCAGTCACTCTGAGTATTCATAGTGAAGACAGGCTGTTATGAAATTGCCCTTCGGTGACTCCGCTGATTTGCCGCGGGGGCGCTCCCGCGGGCGACAGGGCCCGATCCGGCCGCACGGGAACTTGAAGCATCAGCGGTGCATTCCTCACTGCCATGAGGAGACCCGGGCCAGGACGGAGACATCCCAGGCTTCGAGAGTGTCCTCGAACTGGTGGTCTCGGCGGGCGCTTTGGTGGTGTGCACGATCCGGTCGCAGACTCGGCATACGGCGGAACCGCTCTGCTGCCACCAGCGGCAGGTGGAGCGGACGGCGCACGGGGGAAGCGGAGCGTCCGGGTCGTCCGCGCCCACCTCGTACGCGGCATGGGCCACCGCGTCGCCGAGCGAGCAGCGGGACCCTTCCCACTGGCCGCAGGCCGCTTCGACGCAGGGCCCGGCGAAGCGGAACCGTGCCTCGGGCGGGCGCAGACCGGGGGCGGAGGCCCGGGCCGTGAACTCGGCGTCCACCGTCAGCGGCGGGCGCAGTGCGGCGACGGTGCCGTCCTGCCGGACGATGCCGAGCAGCAGGTGGCCCGGGGCGCACAGGCTGCTCGGGCAGGTCGCCCCGGCTCGGGCCGGGCCGGCCTCGGTCTCGGTCACTACTACTCCTGCTCCATCTGCAACCCGATCGGCCCCGGCCGCTTCAGCAGCGCGTCCACCGCGTCGCCGGCAGAACCGGCCCCGCCGAGCGGCACCTCGCGCAGCGGCGGCGCGAGGTCGAGCTCGGCGACCTGGTCGAGGATGAGCCTTCGCACCGTGTCCCCGATCCGCTGCAGCACGTCCCCCTCCAGGTCGCCCTGGACGGTGACACTGAATCCTCTTCTGGTCATGGACCTTCCTTTCCTCGGGGCAGTCGGCCGGGCCGACCGGGCCACTGACGGCACCGGTCACCGAAGACGCTGCCACGGGGACCCCGGGGCGGGCGAGCGCTGCTGGCCGGTTGGAGTGAGGCGGCGCGCAGCGGGCCCGCCGCGTGGTCGTTTCGGGCGTACGTCGGCGCGCAGCCCCTCGAAGGTCTGTGCACGATTGACCGGGGTCCGGAAGCCGCGCGACGTCGACCGAGGTGCTCCACCGGCCTGGACCCCTCCACCAGCGCACCGACGGGAGCACAACATGACCGGGACCCCCGAGCCCTTCGACGACACCGCGGGGCTGCCGCCCCTGCCCGGCTGCGCCGAGGACGCGGCCGGCGCACTGAAGCAGATGTTCGTGGACCTGACCCAGGGCGTGCGGATGGCCCGCGGCCAGGACCCCGTCAAGCGGCCGGTGTTCCTCAAGCCGCACGGCGTGGCCCGCGGCACGCTCACCGTCGCCGACGACCTGCCGTCGGACCTGCGCGTCGGGTTCCTGGAGAGCGCCCGCACCCAGGCCGGCGGCCTGCCCGCCTGGGTGCGGTTCTCCAGCGACACCGTGCCCGGCGCTCCCGACCTGAAGACCACCCTCGGCGTCGGCATCAAGCTGTTCGGCGTGCCCGGCCCGAAGCTGCTGGAGGGTTACGCCGAGGCCGGCACCCAGGACCTCCTGCTGCAGAACTTCGACGTCTTCTTCGTCGACACCGCCCAGGACATGTGCGAGTTCACCAAGGCCGGTGTCATCGACGGAAGTTACGACAAGTACCTGGAAGCCCATCCGGTCACCGCCGGGATCCTCGACGCGATGGCCACGTTCGAGCAGAGCGTGCTGACCGCCACCTACTGGGGCGTGCTGCCCTACGCCTTCGGACCGGACCGCTTCGTCAAGTACAAGCTGGTGCCCGCCGGTTGCGAGCCGGCCGACCCGGCGGCGACACCGCCCGACGAGGACCCCACCTACCTCGGCGCCGACCTGGTCCACCGGCTCAAGGCCGGTCCGGCGGCCTTCGACCTGATGCTCCAGTTCCGCACCGACGACGAGAAGATGCCGCTGGACCAGGCGACGGTGCGGTGGGAGGAGTCCGAGAGCGCCCCGGTGAAGGTGGCCCGGCTGACCTTCCAGCAGCAGGACGTCACGGCCCGCGGCCAGGCCGCGTACGGCGAGAACCTCTCCCTCAACCCGTGGCACGCTCTCGCCGAGCACACCCCGGTGGGCAGCATCGCCGAGGTGCGCAGGACGGTGTACCTGGCCTCGGCCGAACAGCGCCGCGACGTGAACGGCGTCCCGACGGCCGAGCCCGGCCCCGCCCGCCCGCAGATCACCCCGCCGGCGGCCCGCGACACCCGGATCGTCCGGGCCGCCGTGCACCCGGCCATCGGCGTGGCCCGGGTCGGCGACAGCACGATGGACGACTTCGTCCTCGGCCCCGAGGTCGACGATCCGGCCCCGCTGCCGGTCGGGAGCTACAAGGACGTCACCGGCGCCCTGAAGCGCCAGGGCGTCCGGTTCCGGGTGTACGGCTACAACGCCGCCGGCGAGCCGGTCGCCGAACTGACCGCCGACAACGCCGACCTGCGCTGGACCGTACACGTCGCCAACGCGAAGGCGGCCTGGTACCAGTTCCAGATCGCCCTCGACATCCCGGAGGCGAACCAGGCCGACGACAGCAACCTGCGCAACCCCAAGATCCAGGCCGACCAGCGCACGGACCTCCTGGTCATCGACCCCGGCCCCCGTTCGGTGCGCGGCCGCAACCGCTCCGACAAACCCGAGTACCGCTTCGACACCGGCACCTTCATGGGCAAACCGGTCTACCTCGGGGAACTGCGCACCGACGACGGCGGCCGGCTGATCTTCCTCGGCGGCCACGGCGTCTCGGCCTCCTCCACCGGCACCCCCGCCGACACCTTCGCCAACAACGACGGCTGGTACGACGACACCTCCGACGGCCCGGTCACCGCCGAGGTGAGCATCGACGGACGGCCGATCCCGGTCGAGCCGGCCTGGGTGGTGACCGCGCCCCCCAACTACGCGCCCGAACTCGCCTCGGTGCGCACGATGTACGACCTGGTGCGCGACTCCTTCTTCAGCGCCGGGCAGCTCCCCGAGCCGCAGCAGGTCTCGTTCACCCGCGACGTGCTGCCCGTGCTGCGCCGGCTGTCCGGCCTGCAGTGGGTCAACAAGGGCCTGTCCACCCAGTTCGGCTTCGGCGGGCGCGAGTACCTCCTCGACCCCGCCCGGGTCGCCGCGCTGGCCGACCCCTCGCCCGTCCAGCGGGAGCTGCGCCGGCAGATCTGGCTCTCCGTCCGCGACTACAACCGCGACGGCATGTCGCCGGTGCCCTGGCCTGCGGTCTACGGCGATGCGATGAACCTGCCGCCCCAGTCCGTGCGCCAGCACATGACGCTCTCCGCGCTGCAGTACCGCCTCCTGCAGCGGTGGGCCCGCGGGGACTTCGCCGACGACTACGACCCGACGGCCGCGCCGCCCGCCGCCCTCGACGACGTCCCGTTCGCCGAACAGCCCGGGACCCTCGACCGGGCGGCCCTGTCGTTCTGCCTCGCCGACGCCTTCCACCCCGGCTGCGAGCTGACCTGGCCGATGCGCCACATCACCCTGTACAGCAGCCCGTTCCGGGTGCGGCACCGCGACCCGCTGGCGCCTGCCCCGCCCGACTACGGCCAGACGCTGACGCCGGAGCTCGCGCTCTCCCTCGACGGCCCGCTGCACGCCCAGGGCCCGGGCGGCCTGACCCGGTGGATGGCGGTGCCGTGGCAGACCGACACGGCGAGCTGCCGGTCGGGCTACGAGTACAGCGTCTCGCTCGGCTTCGGCCCGTACGACCCGTACCTGCCGACCTTCTGGCCGGCCCGGGTGCCCAACCACGTGCTCGCCGAGGAGGACTACGAGGTGGTGATGGACACCACCCGCCCGATCGCCGACCGCCTGGCCGCGTTCCAGAACCGGCGGACCTGGCTCCGTTGGCTGCCCCGCGACTACATGGCCGCCATCAACGCGATGGTGCAGGACTTCGGCAAGCTCGGGGTGGTCGAGCGCCGGGTCGGCCCCACCGACGACCCCCGGCTGCCGGCGGAGGTCCTGGTGGAGTCCGAGGTGAGCTTCCCCGCCGAGCCCGCCCCGCCGGCCGGGCGCAACCTGATGACCGTGCACGTGGACCGCGGCGCCGACCCGGCCCTGGGCGCGGCCGCGCTGGCCACCGCGGCCACCATGGCGGACGCCCCCGACGAGGAGGTCTCGGTCGGGTTCATCGACAAGGTCAAGCGCCTGCGGCCCAACCGGTGACCCCTCACCCGCCGGTTCGCGTGCGCCCGTCCGGTCCGGTCGACGCCGTGGTCGCGGGCGGCGGACCGGCGGGCGCCGTGGCGGCGCTCGTCCTCGCCCGGGCCGGCCACCGCGTCACGCTCCTGGACGGCGGAGGCGGCCGGCACCGGCCGGGCGCCGCGTCGCCAGGCGCGTCCCCGGTCGCGTCCCCGGCCATGTCCGCCACAGCGTCCCCGGTCGCGTCCGCCGCCGTGTTCTCCGCCCAACCCGTGTTCAAGATCGGGGAGTTCCTGCCGCCCGCCGCCCGACCGCTGCTGGGCGACCTCGGGCTGCTGGAGGCCTTCCTGGCCTCCGGTCACCCCGTCTCCACCGGCACGTACGCCGCCTGGGGATCGGCCGCGCTGCACGGCCGCAGCCACCTGTTCGACCCGTACGGCCACGGCTGGCACCTCGACCGGCTCCGCTTCGACGCCTTCCTGCGGGACGCGGCCGTCGCGGCCGGTGCCGAACTGCGGCAGGCCACCGTACTGGACCGGCTCGACGACCGGCTGACCGTCCGCGAGCCGGCCACCGGCGCCGTGACGGAGCTGTCCGCCCGCTGGACGGTGGACGCGACCGGCCGACGCTGTGTCATCGGCCGCCGCAACGGCCGCCGCTGGCGGCAGGACCGGCTCGTCGCCGCGTACGTCGTGTTCCCCGACCGCCGCCCTTCGCGCCCTTCACGCTCGGGGCAACCGTCGGACCCGGCGGACGCCGAGGCCCGCACCCTGGTGGAGGCGGCGCCGCACGGCTGGTGGTACACCACCCGGATCCCGGCCGGGCGCCTGGTCGCCCATCTGACCGACGCCGACCTCGCCACCCCGTCCCTGCGCACCCCACAGGGCTTCTGGCACGCGCTCAGTCGCACCGTCCACGTCCGGCGCCGCCTGACCGGGCACGGTCCGGCCGCGACACCCGTGCCGCGCTGGGCGCCGGCTCACGGCCTGCGGCTCACCCCGGCGGCCGGGCCCGGCTGGGTGGCGGCCGGGGACGCCGCCCTCGCCTTCGACCCGCTCTCCTCGCAGGGCATCCTCACCGCGCTGCACACCGGTGCCCGCGCCGGACGGGCCGTGGCCGACTGCCTCGCCGACGGGGGACGGACGACGACAGCGCTCGCCGACTACACGGCCTTCCTGGGCGGGATCGCGGCGGCCTACCGAAGAAATCACGGGTACGCCTATACCCAGGAGCAACGTTGGCCCCTGAGCCCCTTCTGGCGCCGCCGCCGTACAGGCGAACGGCCCCTGAGCGGCATAGCCTGAAAGGGCCGGAACGCTCGTCCAAGGAGTCAGCCATGACGACTCAGACGCTCGCCGTGCTGGACGCCACGGAGGTCACCCAAGCCATTCAGGACCTCCAGCACAGCGTCACCCTGATCGCCGGCAAGGTCACCGTGATCCGCGCCTACGTGAGCGGCGCGAGCGGCCCCGCCACCGGCGTGAACGGCACCGTGACCCTGCTCCGATCACCCACCGACACCCCGATCACCGTTTCCTCGGCCAATACCGTCTCCCTCGATCCGACCGCGCCCAAGGACGTACCCACCCGTCGAGCCGACGCCGGCCTGAGCCTCAACTTCGTCGTGCCGAGCGCACTGACGGCCGAAGGGGCACTCAGCGTGAGCTCGATCTCCCTGACCGACACCATGACGGGCGCCGATGTCCCGTTCAACACGCCACCCGGCGCCACCGCCGTCTGGTTCACGCAGTCCCCGCCGCTCCGGGTCCGAGTCCTGGGGCTGCGCTACACCATGGGCAACCCGCCAGTGACCTACACCCCGCGGGACATCGACTACACCTTCCTGATCAGCTGGCTCAAGCGCGCCTACCCGGTGGCCGATGTCATCGAAGCGCCGCACACCATCATCGACGTCACCGCCACCCCGCCGTTCCAGTGCACCGACACCAACGCCCAGCTCGCCGCCATCCGCGCGCTCGACATCAGCGCCGGCGGTGACCGGCGCACCCACTACCTCGGCCAGGCGGCCGACGGCGGGTTCTTCATGCGCGGATGCGCCTCCGGGGTGCCCGCCACACCCGACCCCACCACCGTCGCCTCGGCGCCGTGCGGTGCCGCGACGTGGGGCTGGGACTTCGACGGCACGTACGCCGACTGGTACGGCGGGCACGAACTCGGCCACACCTACGGCCGCAAGCACCCCGGATTCTGCGGAGAATCGAAGGACGACCTGCAGAACTACCCGTTCCAGAACGGACAGCTGGCCAACGACGCGAACAGCTACGCCGGATTCGACGTGGGCGACCCCCAGCTGAATCTGCCGATGGCCGCCCGGCCGGGCATGCCGTGGCACGACGTCATGACCTACTGCAACTCCCAGTGGCCCTGCAGCTACACCTACGAGGGCATCCGCCAGCGCCTGCTGGCCGAGGACTCCCTCGCAGCCGGCGCCCCGGCGCCGACCCCGGTGGCTCCGCTGCGCGAGGCCACCCACGAACTGAGAGTCACCACACGAACCGGCGGCCGCCCCGACGACCGGTTCCCGCAACTCTCGGTGACCACCGCGGCGGCCCCGATGCCGGCGGCCGACGAAGCGGCACGGGGAGCGGGGCCCGACACCGGGCAGCTCGTCAGCGTGATCGGGACCGTCAACCTCACCCAGCGCGCCGGTGACATCCGCTTCGTCAATCCGGTGTCGGCCGCGGCCCGACAACCGGCCCAGCCGGCCCCCGCCGGACGGGCCGGGCAGCCGGACGGCGCCGGCCCGGACGGCGAGGTGCCGGTGGTGCTGCGGATCCAGCAGGCAGGCGGTGCACCGCCGCAGGACTTCCCGGTCACGGTCAAGCTGTCGTCGGACCCGGAGCCGGGGCAGGACCGCACCGGCCTGGTCGACGAGGTCCTCCCGATGGGGGCCGATCCGGCGTCCGTCGAACTGCTCGTCGGAGGGCAGGTCGTGGACACCTTCCGCCCCGGAGCCCCGGCCCCGGCCCTGCGCGGCGCCCGTCCGACGACGGCACAGGACGGGAACGTCGGGCTGGCCCTGGACTTCGGCCCGGCCCCGCAGGACGGTCAGACCTTCGCGACCCAGGTGAGCACGGATGGCGGACGGACCTGGCAGACCGTCGGGGTCGGCCTGAAGAACCCGACGATCACGATCGACCACAGCCAGTTCCCCCCGGGGACACAGGTTCAGGTCAGGGTCATCTCGACCAACGGCTTCACGAGCACGACATCGGACATCCAGAGCTTCCAGGTGTGAACCCGCCCTGCCGCCGCCCGGCTGGACTGCGCACCCCGGCCCCGGGAGCACCCGGCCCGGGACCGGTCCCCACACCAGGTGGATGCCTGCGCTCGCCAGCACCCTTCGGGCCCGTCGGACATCCCGACGGGCCCGGACGGAGAGGGACCGTCAGGTTGAAGCCGAACTCCGCCAGGTCGAGTCGCAGCTCCTGGCCGCCGAAGAACCCGAGCGCCGCCCTGACCAACCTCAGGCCCGTCACGAAACCGGCGGCCGTCGCCTCCACCCGCGCTCCGAGCAGCGCCATGCCGCCGGCCAGGACCGCCTCCCCGTCGGGTGTGTACTCGACGAGTTCCGCGTTCCGACGGTGGCCGTCGCCGGCGAACTCGCGCAGGGCGACCACGGTCTCCGCGTCCACGCAGCACGGGCGGCTACCCGGCGGCGCGGATCAGCCGGTCGACTCCCGCCCGGCCTGCTCCTGCTCGGCCTCCACCTGGGCGTTCCACTCGCGCTTGGCCGCCCGCCAGGCCTCGTCACTCTGACCTGACCGCCAGTAGCCCGAGACCGACATCCGCTCGCGCGGGATGCCCCGCTCCACGCGCAGCAGGCGCCGCAGTTCCTTCACGAAGCCTGCCTCGCCGTGCACGAACGCGGATGCCGCCCCGGCGGGGAATTCCAGCGCGCCCACCGCCTCGACCAGCGCCTCGCCCACCGGGCGCGCGCCGCGGTGCAGCCAGCTGATCTCGGCCCCGGCGGGCGAGACGATCTTCTGCTCCTCCGCGGCATCCGCGACCTCGACGAAGGCGTGCACCACGGCATCGGCCGGCATCCGTTCCAACGCCGCGGCGATCGCGGGCAGCGCGCTCTCGTCGCCGACCAGCAAGTGCCAGTCGGCACTCGGGTCGGGGGCGTAGCCGCCGCCGGGGCCCAGGAAGCGCACCGTCTCGCCGGGCTGTGCGCGGGCCGCCCATGGCCCGGCCAGGCCCTCGTCACCGTGCACCACGAAGTCGATGGTCAGCTCGCGCAGCGCCGGGTCCCAGGCCCGCACGGTGTACGTCCGGGTGATCGGCCGCTGCTCGGGCGGGAACTCCTCGCGGATCCGCGCCATGTCGAAGGGCTCCGGGTAGCTCACACCCTCGGGCGTGAAGAGCACCTTGACGTAGTGGTCGGTGAACTCGGCGGCGTCGAAGTCCTCCAACCCCGCACCGCCGAGGACCAGGCGCACCATGTGCGGTGTGATCCGCTCGGTGCGCAGCACCTGTGCTTCACGGGCCTGCGGTGTCCGGCGGGTCGGCTGGTCTGCCATGGTGCCCCCCTGGGCTGTGTGATCGCGCTTCTTGGTTAGGCTTGCCTAAGTTAGCACTCTTGAGGCGGTGCTCGACTCAGGGGCGGCAACCGATCCCCATTCCGTCCACGACCGGGAACGTCACGCCTTGGCAGCCCCGCCTCGGGTCGCGGACGCAGCAAGGGCTCGCGGATGCCTCCGCGGCCGGTGCGGCGCAGCCAGACCACGGTCGCCGCCCGCAGAGGTCCGCTCAGAACCGGCGCGCTGTCCGAGACGGTTCCGACAGGCCGCCCGAGTGGACCTGACGCTCAGTCAAGTCACGATCACGGCAGAACGGATGGCGGGCGGCGACGGCGAGGACGGCGGCTTCCGCACGACCAGGTGTGGTCGGGCCTCAGGCGCGCCGCACCACGAAGGTGACCTCGGCGGTGTTCCCCTTGCCGCCGATCACCTCACACGTGAGGCCCGCGCCGACAGTGCACTCGTTGATGTTCGACCCGGCATAGGGATTGCTCCAGTGGATCAACCCGTTCCAGGTGTCCACGCCGAAGCTGATCTGCCCCTCGGTGCCCGTCAGGAACCCGCACGACTCGGTCTTCCAGCTGGGGGCGACGTTCGGCAGGATGTAGCTCGGGGGCAGGGGACTGCCGGCGGTCCAGCACCCGTGGGCCAGGGTGGCCGAGCCGAGGTAGAGCATGCTGCTGGTCTGGTTCGACAGGGTGACCTTGGTGCTGCGCACCGCGTAGCCGGCGGACGCCGCCGGGGTGGCCGACTGCGCTGTTCCGGCGTAGGGGGCCGCGGCCTGCGCCGCGGGAGCCAGGGCCAAGGCAGCGCTCAGCGCCAGGACGGCGGTCAGTACGGAGGACTGGACAACACGCTTCGAGGTCATGGCAGCCAACTCTCGATCGGAGGGCGGTCAGGTACATGTCTCAACGGGATGGCGGACCTCGTTGGTTCACCAACCGCCACGACGTACGGGAATGAGGGCCTGTGTGAGGTCGTGACCAGCCTTGTGGTTCCACCCTCCTCCGAGAGCGGAACAGGGAGGACTGTGGGCTGTGACGCGTCGCCAACTCGCGGACAACCAGCGGACGATGATCGAGCCCCACCTGCCGGTCGGCAGGTTCAGCCCGCACCCCGAGCGACTGCGGGAGCGCTCGGGCCGGTGTGCCAGCACCGCAGGCCGGCAACGCCACGACTCGCGGGAGTTCAGCAGTCGTACCGGTGGATCGTGGGCCAGCGGGGGCAAGCACGGCAGACGAAGACGTAGACACCACCCACGTCGCCCATGGCCATCCCGTGACTACCGCCCTGCGCAGTATCGGACAGCTCCCGACCGGAGCCGGGCTGCCCTGCCACGCCCGGGCCCTGTCACCAGCACCCGAAGCGGTGCGTCCTTTCTGTCCACGTCGCCCAGCGCGTATCGGCGCTACGAAGCGCCGGGATGGCCAGGAACGCCTCCCGCACCACGGTCCGGTTCTCCTCGGTCCGGTCGGCGACGAAAGGGTCGACGGCGGCCAGGCAACGGCCGGTCGAGTCGGTCCGAACGGTTCGCGCCGGCCGGGACCGGGGCAGGCCTCACGGGCCGTCCCGCCCGTCGCCCGGTTGCGCTGCGTTCCGAGGGGGCGGTGGCGTCGCAGGAGGGCTGGGCGAAGCGGCGGGAGAGGCTGGAGAGGCGGTCGCCGGACCGCGCGCGATGCGGGCGCGGTCGTCGGGCGGCAGGACGACGAGGTACTGCTGGTCGGTGTCCTCGACGCGGGCCAGCGTGACGGAGGTGCCGGCCGCCGTGAGCGCCTCGGCGGCCGGGCCGGCCTCCTCCGTCATCCGGTCGAGCCGCGCGTAGGACCGGGTGGGGCCGTGTGCCGGGCCGGTGCCCCAGAACGCGATCCGCGCGCCCCGGCGCAGCGCGGCGAGCAGGTCCGTCCGCAGCGGTCCGTCGTCGGCTTCCTGGAGGAGCAGGTCGTGCAGGCGTTCCTGCCCGCACGGCCGTGACGGTGCCGCCTCGGCCAGCGCCCGGCACTTCCGGCACGAGGCCAGGTCCTGCGGCTCGAAGTGGTGCAGGAAGAACGTCAGGTACTGGCCACGGATCCCGCACAGGGTCCGCCTCCCGTCCCCGGCGTGCCCGACACCGGGTACACCGTTGACCCCGACGAGGGGGAACTCGGCCGGCTCACGCGCCGCCGCGAACGACCAGGCACCACCCGGCGCTTCGGTATCGGGAGAGTCGATCATGCCGGGCAGCATCCCACGCGGCCGGCGAACTGAGCGAGAGCCGGTCCCGAACCCGGCCTGGAGGATCCCGCCGCACACCGGGCACCAGTCCCGCTGCCCAGCGAAGCCACCGTGCCTCGCGGGCCTGCGCCGCCGGCAGCACGAGGGCGATGACATGTGCGGCCCACCGCCGCTGACGGCTTGCCGCGGCCCGGCGGGCTCCGTCGCCGTACTTGCGGTGCGGCGAGGCGCCCGGCGGGAGCTGTCTGCGGCACATCGGGCTCCGGCTCTGCCTGTACCTGGCCGCGCTCCCGGGATGCGCGCGCCCGAGACCCGCACGCCCTCGAAGTGCGACCGCACGCCGTCTACCGGCCGGCGCCGGGCTGCGCCAGGATGGTCGGCCAGTCAGCGTGTACGTGGAAGGGGAGCAGCATGGGCGATCACCAGAAGCCGCCGGCGCCGCTTGAGAAGGGGAGCCCGCCGCCGGGCAACCAGGACGGGCAGGTGCCTCCCGCGCCGCCGTCGGGCGGGAAGCACAAGAAGTCGTGAGCCCCGACGCCGACCTGGTGGAGCGTCGGGTGCGGATGGACGCGGCGATGGAGCAGGGCGGGGCGTGGCCCGAGGACTCGCCGTGGTTACGGGAGGCCATGGCCGCGCTGCCGCGCGACCTGTTCGCACCGGATCGGCTGTGGCGCTGGGACGAATGCGCCTACGTGGCGATGGACCGCGCCACTGATGCGGGCGGGTGGGCGGACGAGCTGTACGGCGACGTCAACGGCGCGGCGATCACCCAGGTCACCGACGGTCTGCCGTCCTCCAGTCTGTCGGCGCCCGGCGTGGTGGCGGACATGCTGGACAGCCTCATGCTGGAACCCGGGCACACGGTGTGGGACGTCGGCGGCGGGCAGGGCTGGACCTGTGCTCTGGCGGCCTGGCGGGCCGGACCCGGTCGGGTGGTGTCGACCGAGGTCGACGAGCGGCTGGCGGCGTTCGCCCGCGGGCGCCTGGCGGCCGCCGGGGTCGACGCCGAGGTGCTGGCCGGCGACGCCACCCACGCGGGGCCGCCCGACGGCGCCAGGGTCGACCGGCTCCACGCCACCTACGCCGTCGAGGCCGTCCCGTGGGGCTGGGTGGAGGCGACGAAGCCGGGCGGCCGGATCGTCTACCCCTGGGGCAGGCTCGGCCACGTCGCCCTCACCGTTGCCGACGACGGGCGCAGCGCGACGGGCTGGGTGCAGGGCCTGGCGCAGTTCATGGCCGACCGGCGCGGGCCGGCTCCGACGCGCGGTGACCACGCCACGTACACGGCGGTGCGCGAGGGTGGCGGGCCCGAGGTGCGGCAGGTCGTGGAACGCGATCCGGCGCCGCTGGCCGACGACTGGCACCTGCGCTTCGCGGTGCGGGTCGCCGTCCCGGACGCCGTCGTTCTGACGGGCCGGGGCGAGGACGGTGCCAACGTCTGGTTCCACGACGGCGACCGCTCGTGGGCGGCGCTGTCCGCGGACGGTGACGGGGGCGCGGTGCTGTTCCAGGGCGGGCCGCGGCGGATCGGCGACGAGGTGATGACCGCCTGGTCCCAGTGGGAGGCGCTCGGCTCGCCGGAGCTGTACGACTACGGGATCACCGTCACCCCCGAGAAGCAGTGGGCGTGGCAGGGCAGCCCGGGCGGCCCCCGCTGGCCTGTCGCACAGGCCACCCCGGTCGCCCCGGTCGCACAGGCCGCCCCGGCCGCCCCGGTCGCACAGGCCGCCCCGGCCACCCCGGTCGCCCCGCTCGGACGCTGACCGGGGAGGCCGGCCGAGCGGTCAGTCGTTCAGTGGTACAGGCTGATGTCGATGGACACCGCCTCGGCAAGTGAACCGGCCGAAGACCTCAGCGTGTTGACGTTCGACCAGCTCACCGCGTTCGCCGAGCGTCCTGGTCGGCATCGTGGCGAGCTGGAGGGCATCCGGGAGATCAGCGCCCTGCGCGCGTACCGCTCCGAGGATGGCCTCGGACCGGCGGAGCGCAAGCGATGGGCGAAACTGTCCCTGCGGGTCAACGCGCGCCTGCACGGCGACGCCCCCTGGGAACAGGCACGCATGGCCCAGAACGACTTCATGCTCCGGGCGTGGATCATCGACCACCTCGGTCCCGATGCCCAGGACCCCGACTGGGACCCTGACGCTCTTGCCGCCGACACCCTCGCCGAGCTCGCCCTGAGTCCTGCGAAGGCCTGCGCTCTGGGCGCCCGCTGGCGGGCCCTGCCTGCCGAGCAGATCGGTGAGCTACGCCGCCTCAAGAACCTGACCGGGCACCTCGACCTGATCATCGGACACCTACGCCCCGGTCGCAGTCGCGACCAGCTTCAGGAATGGCTGGCCGTCCGGCCGCTTCTCCCCTGACCCGGGTGGCTGGCCGTCCGACGACATGTCGGCTGGTGTCAGTGTCAAGGGCTGTCCGCTCGACCTGTAGGTAGCGGAGAGAAGTCCAACGGATCCCGGCGGGATCGGAATTGATTCGCGAAGATCCCTTCCGCCTCCCGGTCGGATCTGACAGCATCGTCGGTCATCCGGCGATCGGTCGGCGTTGATCCGAACGCCGACGTGCCCCTCGGCCTTGTCCGTCCGCAGCTGAACTGCGCACGGACCGAAGCGATGAACGCGCCCGGTGGACTCCACCGTAGGAAGCAGAAAGGCGGTCGCCCGGCCGCATCACGTGGAGGAGATGTGACCACCGAAGCCGGCACCCCCGGGCCCGCCCTCCGCCCCGCGCACTGGGTCCGCGCCAGGCTACGCGCGAGCCCGCTCGCGGCACTGTTCACGGCGGCCCTCGTGCTCGTCACGGTCTTCCTGGCGGCGGCCTTCCCCCGGGTCGCGGACCGGAACGCGGACGCGGCGCTCGCGGACTACGTGAGCCACCAGGGCATCTATCCGACCAGCCTGCACGCCGCCTCCCGAGCCCGGCCGACCGACACCGCCGACGGCCTCGACGCCGTGCAGCGGGAGCTCGTCGCGCGGGTCGGCAGGGAGCTCCCGCTCTCCCGGTCGGGCCTGGCCCACGGCACCCGCACCGCGTTCAACGACATGTACAACCCGGGGTACGCACGGCTCGCCGAGGAGACCGCCCCGGGGCTCTCCCTGGCCTACCTGCACGGCCTTGCCGACCGCGTGACCCTCACCGACGGCACGTGGCCGGGCAACGCGCCCGCCGCCGGCCCGCTGCCGATCGTGCTGAGCCGGACGGCCGCCGACACCGTCGGCATCAAGCTCGGCGATGTAGTCGACAGCGGCACCGGCGGACCCACAGGGCGGCGGACCGCCGTGGTGACCGGTTTCTACCGCGTCAACGATCCGCTCGACCCGTTCTGGGACGGCCTCGGCTGCCCGGACCGAGCCTGCCTGAACCTCGGCACCAACGGCGACAACCGCTGGCGGACCACCGGCTTCGTCGACGGCGCAAGCCTGTCTGCGCTGACCGGTTGGGGCCAAACCGTCGAGGACTTCTGGCGACTGCCCGTCGACCCCGGCTCCCTGCGGGCCGACCGGCTCGACCGGATCCGCGCCGCCGTCCAGCCCTTCCTGACCGGACGGGCCGCGACGGCGCTGGTCGCCGCGACCAAGCGCGCGGACCTGCGCATCAGCTCCTTCCTGCCCGACGTCCTCGCCCGGGCGGCCGCCCGCTACCACGCGGCGATGGCGCTGAGCGCGATCGGACCGGCAGGTGCCGCGGGCGTCGCCGCCGTGGTGCTGCTCCTGGCCGCGGTCCTCGGCGCCGACCGGCGCGCCACCGAGATCCGGCTGCTGTACGCCCGCGGTGGTTCACGCCGCGGGGTGGTGCTGCGTCTGCTCGGCGAGGGTGCGGTGACCGTCCTGCCCGCCGCCGCGCTCGGGACGCTGCTCGCCGTGCTGCTGCTGCCCACCCCCCGGTGGGGGCACGCGGTACTGGCGGCCCTCGCCGCGACGCTGCTCGCCCTGCTGGCCTTCCCGGCCCGTGTCGCCCTGCTGTGGTCGCGTCAGCGGGTGGCCCGCGGCCGGGGCCGGGTGATCGGCACCCTGCGCCGGGTGATCGGCGAACTCGCCGTTGTGGCCGTCACCGTCGTGGCCGTGGCCGAGGTCCGCCGACGCGGCGTCGGCCACGCCGGGTCCGACGTGGACCCGCTGTTGGCGGCCGCCCCGCTGCTGCTCGCCGTGACCGGCGGGCTGCTGCTGGCCCGGATCGTGCCGGTGGTGTTCGGGCGGCTGGCCGCACTCACGAAGCGCGGCCGCGGCCTGATCGGGTTCCTGGGCCTGGCCCGTGCCGCCCGCGACGGCTCGGGTCGTCGGCGGCGGTCCCCGTTGCCGGTGCTCGCGCTGCTGATCGCCGTCACCACGACCGGTTTCGGCGCCACCGTGCTCGACACCGTGGAGCACAGCCGGATGCGTGCCGCGCGGGCCGCGACCGGCGGCGACATCGCCATCACCGTCCCGGACTACGCCACCCTGCCGGAGTCGTTCACCAAGGCCGCCGCCGAACTGCCGGGAGTCCGGACCTCGACCGGGGTCCGCGTCGACTCCAGGGCCCTGTTCATCGGCGCCGACCAGGACTACACCAAGGCCGTCCTGGTGGTCGCGGAGCCGCGGGCGTACGCGGAGATCGCCCGGAGCATCGGGGCCGGCGAGTTCAACGCGGCGCAGCTCGCCGGTGCCCCCGGCGGCGCCGACACTCCGGTGCCCGCACTGTTCAGCCGTGACCTGGCCGGGCGGCTGGCCACCGGCACGCCCAAGGTGCACCTGCTCACCGGTAACGACCTGCTCACCACCGTCGCAGGGGTCGTCACCGCCACCCCGGCCCTGCCGGACCCGGGTCTGCCGTTCGTCGTGGTGCCCGCCGGTCCCGCCGCGCAGCGCCTGCCCGAACTCGGCCGGATGAACAAGTGGCTCGGCGTCGGCGACTTCGACCCCGACCAGGTCAGGGCGACGCTCCTGGAGCGGGGCCTGACCCAGCCGACGGGCATCACGAAGCTGATCGCGGAGGACGCCGCGGCCGCGGGCCGGGGCACCCACGGGCTGCCTCCCGGGTACACGGTGGGCAGCAGCCGCGAGTACGCCGCGCAGCTCGCCGAGGACCCGTTGCAGCAGGCCGCCGGGCGGCTGTTCCGGTACGCGGCGTTCGCCGGCGCGGGGTTCGCCCTGCTCGCCGTCCTGCTGACGCTGTTCCAGGCCGCGCCCGACCGCGCGGCGGTGCTCGCCCGGTTGCGGACCATGGGTCTGCGGCCCCGGCAGGGGCTGGCACTGATCATCGCCGAGGCACTGCCACAGGCCCTGGCGGCGGCCGTTGGCGGCGGTCTGGTCGCCGCGGCGGCGGTCGGACTGCTCGGCTCGGCCTTCGACATCTCCACGCTGGTCGGTGCCGAGGTCGGCAACGCCCTGTCGCCCACGGTGGTGCCGGTGCTACTGCCCACGGTGGGCCTGGCGCTGGTGGCCTGCGTCGCGGTGGTGCTGGAGGCGCTGGTCGCCGGCCGGCGCCAGATCGCCACCGAGCTACGTGCCGGGGACGGGCGATGACGCCGGCGAGGAGCCGTTCGTCGACACCCTGGAAACTCTGATCGCGGTTTGTGATGATCTTGGCGCGGGGCGCGGAGGCCTGACGGACGAACAGTGGATCCGACTGGAGGAGTTGCTGCCGGCGGGTAGAAGACAGGGCGGCCTCCGTACCGGACCCATCAGCAGGCCGCCGGGGCGGCGAAAAGGGGGCCTCCAGAAGGAGCCGCCAACTCAAGCGCCACGGGCCGCCGCTACGAGATACGACAAACCTGCCGTCCACTACGAAGCGACCGTGCTGGTCACAGCCATCAACGAATGGCTGTGACCAGCACTTTCACAACAGGCCATAGTTCGGATGAGCCCGTGTCAGGTGCCCCATGCTCCGTCTCGACCTCGTCCAAGAGCCCAGGCTGCTCGAGATCGAGATCAACACCCGCCGCCCCGGGGAGACCCAACGAATGCAGTGGCTCGGCGAACTCGCCGGCCTGCAGGAGAGCCTGCGGCACATTGCTGACACGAAGTGTCAGGTCGAACAGCTGCGAGTCCAGGCCGGCCCGGACGCGGATGGTGTCATTGCCCTGAGCCAAGGGGATGGCGCTTACCCCGAAATCACAGTTCGGGGCCTACCCCGCCGGGCTTCTGGCGAGAACTACCGCAACTTCCGATCAAGAGGAGAGCAATGGCTGAGGTCATCAGGTCGGTTCACGAATGGGCCGCAGAGCCACAGGCAGGCCGACTTCGAGCTCACCCGCAACCTGCGGGCAACCTCCGGCGGCCCCAGCCCATCGGCGAACAACCCGACGGCCTCCAGCCGCACCTCCTCGCGACGCTGGCGACCTTTCGCCGTCAGCCCGCCCCCATCCGCATATCGCATACCTACGGCATAGCGTGCAGATGACCATCGGTCAGCTACATGAACAGGCCAATCACCCCGAAGCGCCGAAGTCAGTAGCGCGCCTGGGCCCAGTTGTAGAGGCGGTGGGCGCTGTCACCGAGGCGGGTGGCGTACAGCGTGCCGGGCTGCCCGCCCGCGAGGTCATCCGTGGTGGTGGTGACGCCGACGACGGTGCCGGCGCCGGTCCGGGTGTCGAAGCGGGCGAAGTGCGGGCCGCCGCTCGCCCCGTGGGTCATGTCGCAGGACTCGCCCCACAGCAGGGGCGCCTTGGGGGCCGGCCGGTCCGGTCCGGCGCAGTGGATCATGCGTGAACCGGCGTACTTGGCGCTGGGGTCGTTGAGCCGGTCCTTCGGGTAGCCGAAGGTGTGGATGAACTCGCCCGCCGCGGGCTCGGTGAACGCGATCCGCTGGCTTCCGGTGACGTCCGCGATCCGGCGCCCCTCGGCTGACGGGTTCGCCACGAGGACCCCGGTGTCGTAGCCGGCGACAGCGACGTCGTTCGAGGTCGTGCTGCCCGGATCGGCGTCCCAACGGGAGGACGTGGCCATCGACTTGATGCTGAATCCGCCGAGCGGCTTCGTCCCGTTGCGGTAGCCGGGCACGAAGTAGAGGTTGTGCTGCCAGGTGTCGTCGGCGGCGGGAGCCCCGACGCCCCGCAGGCAGTGCGCCGCGGTGACGACGGTGCTGCGGTTCGCACTGTTGACGACGGTCGCGGTGCAACTGCCGTCGTAGCCGTCGGAGAAGGTGAAGAAGAGCCGGCCGACGCTCCGGTCCACCGCACCGCCGTGGGTCCAGACGGCGCCGGGGTCCGGCGTGTTCGGCGGGAGCGGACGCGGATCGTCGGGCGTGGTGTCGTCCTCGGGCACGGGGGTGATCTCGGGGACCATGGCGCCCGCCAGCTTCATTCGCGCGGCGGTCCAGTAGGCGTCGATCCGGCTGCGCTCCTGGGCGGTCGTGGCGCCGGCGTGCGAGGTGACGGAGTCCGGTTCCGCGGCGAAGGCCGCGGTGGGCAGCAGCACCGCCGCTGCCGTGGTCGCGCTCAGCAGGAGGGCGGCTGCGGCGGAGAGGCCGCGGGGGAGTTCTCGGCGTGTGGCTGACATCGTTGCCCATCTCGGTCGGGTGCGGTTCGTATCGGGTGCGGTTCGCGTTCGGGTGCGGTCCGTACGCGGGGGCGGCCGCGGTCCGCCCCGCGCGTCGCGGATATCCGGCACTGTAGGAACAGAACGTCAGGTCCTGGTCTGGGGCGCGTTTCGCTCTTCCATCGGTACCGTCAGGTTCCGGTAACGACGTCTCATCCTCGTACCGGTGCCGGGTGTGCGCTCCGACCCGGTTCCAGCCGCAGTTCACGGCCGACGGAGAGGCGGCCGACGGGCTTGTCGAGGTCCGTCGGGACCATGGTTGTGCTCCGCACCGCGAGGGGCTCCCAGGGCTTCGCAAAAAAGGAGCTTGAGGCCACTGGCGCGCGTGTTGTACTTGGCGCATGGGGGTTGGCGACGGTCGGATGCGGTTGCGGGTGACGAGCCACCCTGTTGCCGATCCCGAATCCGGGCTCAGCCGGATCCTGAGCACTGGTCCCATGCTCCGCAACACTTTCGTCCGCCCGCCCGACTACCGAGTCGGGTATCTGGGCGCAAGCCGCGCCGATCTCCTTCGGCTCGGCGCTCTGTTCCGCGTCGCCGCGGCGAGCCCGCACAGCGCGATCTACATTCCGGTCCCACCGGGCGCCCATCCGATGGCCTCCGCCGGCGGCGACACCCATCCGATGCCCATGCTCCTGGCCCGTGAGGACACGGGACTGCGGCCGTCCGACTGGCCGGATCTGCGGCACAGGATGCGCCGCGCCTCGGTGCCGTTGAGGGTGACCGCCCCAGCGGCACGATCTCCCGACCGTCCCGACGACGTCCGTCGCCGAGCCGATCGCCACCCCGCCCGCTTCGCCGAGTACGCCGCGACGATCGTCATCACCGCCCGTGCCGAGCTGCTGTTCTGGATCGGCGACTGGCTCACCGCCGCCGGCGACCGCGTCGCCCAAGACCCCCACGTCCATCAGCACGGCGAGAGCTTCCTCGGCGACATGGTGGGCTTCTTCGACCCCAGGGGCACGGACCAGCCCATGCACGCGTTCTGCGTGGTCGCCGTCGAACCGATCTTCCACCAGGCCCGCTGGCGGAAACAGCGAACACCCAGCTGAAGCAGTGGTGGTAGCCGAAGCCCGCCGCGTCGAGGGCCTGCGTCTGCGGCGGTCGGTCCGTCCCGACCGGCCAGCCGGTCAGTCCTGGTCGAGCAGTGCGGCGAGGTAGTGCGCCACCTCGCCGCACAGGTCCTCCGGTGTCGGCACGTGCCAGTGTCCGCTTCCCGCTGTGGCGTTGAACAGCAGCCCGTCGCACCAGCGGATCAGCCGCCGGGCGTCGGCCGCCGGGTCGGCCGAGCCGCTCTGCGCCAGCAGGGCGGCAGCAGTGTCGGTGAAGCGCGCGCCCAGCCGGTCGTAGCCGGCGCGCAGTTCGGGTCGGCGGGTGGCTTCCAGGGCGAGTTCGAGGCGGGCCAGGGTGAGCCTGCGCCCGGTGGTGAGCGCGCCGTACAGCAGCTCGGCCACTCCCTGGGTGAGCAGGTGGCGCGGGCAGCAGTCCGGCGGGGGCCCGCCGGCCATGAGCGGGTGGCCTCCGGTCTCGCGTTCGACGATGCGGGTGAGGGCGAGGTCGAGCAGGGCGGCCCTGGTCCGGGCGAGGTTCGAGGTCGAGCCGGCGGGCAGTCCGGCCTCCTCGTCCACGGCGCGGTGGGTCAGCCCGCGCAGGCCGCGCTCGGCGATCAGGGCGATGGCGGCGTCGGCGATCAGCGTCGGGCGCGGCGGTGTCATGGATCCGGTCCTGGCCTCTCTCTTCAGGGGGTCCCGACCCGGGGCAGGCCCGAACCCCCTTCACGCCAACACTATCCCATCCCAACTACAGGTGTAGTACGGTGCGGGACATGGTCACTACAGCCGTAGTGTCGGGAGAGGGGTTCACTCATGGGCGCGTACCAGGCAATCGTCATCGGCGGCGGCATCGGCGGACTCTCCGCCGCCCTCGCCCTCCACCGCCAGGGCATCCCCGTGACCGTCCACGAGCGCGCCGCCTCGCTCGAACCCGTCGGCGCCGGACTCGCCCTCGCCCCCAACGCCCTGCGCGCCCTCGACCGGCTCGGCATCGGCGAACGCCTGCGCGCCCTCGCCACCCCCCATCCCGCCGTCGGCCTGCGCCACCCCTCCGGACGCTGGCTCGCCCGTACCGACACCGCCACCTTCGAGGCCTGCTTCGGCGACACGATCGCCGCCGTCGCCCGCGCCGACGTCATCGCCGCCCTGGTCGACGCCCTTCCGGACGGCACCGTCCGCACCAACTCGCCCGCCGCCCTCGTCACCCCCGGAAGCACCCCCGGAGGCACCACCGGAAGCGCCACCGGGGGCACCCCAGGAAGCACCACCGGACCAGCCGTCGTCCGGACCCCCGACGGGGAACGGCCCGCCGCCCTGGTGGTCGCCGCCGACGGCCTCCGCTCCGCCACCCGCGCGCTGCTCTTCCCCCGGCACCCCGGCCCCCGCTACAGCGGCTTCACCACCTGGCGCACCGTCGTGTCCCCCACCCGCCGGCCGGATGCCGTGGGCGAGGTCTGGGGACGCGGACAGCTCGCCGGCGTCGTCCCGCTCGCCGACGGCCGGGTCTACGTGTACGGCGCCGCCCTCGCCCCGGCCGGCGCCCGCGCCGCCGACGGCGACGAGAAGGCCGAACTCCTGCGCAGGTTCGGCACCTGGTGCGCGCCCGTGCCCCAACTCCTCTCGCTCGCGGAACCCGAGCGCGTCCTGCGCCACGACGTCTGGGACCTCGCCGACCCCCTGCCCGCCTACCACCACGGCCGGGTCGCCCTCCTCGGCGACGCCGCCCACGCCATGTGCCCCTTCCAGGGCCAGGGCGCCTGCCAGGCCATCGAGGACGCCGTCGTCCTCGCCTCCGCCCTGACCCCCGGCGCGGACCCGGCCACCACCCTCCCCGCCTACACCGCCGCACGCCTCCCGCGCACCACCGCCATCGTCACCGGCTCCCGCCGTACCGGCGACCTCGTCGCCCTCCACACCCCCGCCGCCACCCGCCTGCGCGATGCCGCCCTCACCCTCGCCGGCCTCCTCCCGGCCCGCACCCTGCTCAACCGCTCCGCCCGGACGTACAACTGGCAGCCCCCGGCCCTCGACGCAACCGCCTGAGCACGGACCGCCCGCCACTCGCCCGGGACCAGCCGACGGGCTGGATACCGAGGCGGCGGGCATGCGGGTCGAAGCGCCCGGGGGCGGCCTTGCCTGCGAGTTCGGGGACCACGACGATCCGCCGGAGGCCTTCGTCCGGATGTGCGGGATCGCCGTGCAGGCGATCGCTCCGACGACGGCCGGGCGGGCGGGCCGGTAGAGCGGCCAGGCGCGTTCCGCGGGTGACGCAGGTCATAGGAACCCGAGCGGGCGGGGCACCAGATAGGGGGCGTGGACTCTTCAGATCGAGATGTGCGCGCGAGGGTGCGGGCCGGTGACCGGGACGCGTTCGGCCGGCTCTTCGACACGTATGCGCGCGCGGTGTACAACCACGTGTTCCGGCTCACCGGGGACTGGTCGACGGCGGAGGACGTGATGTCGTTGACGTTCCTGGAAGCCTGGCGCCGGCACGACCGGGTCGAGGCGGAGGGCGGGTCGCTGCGGCCCTGGCTGCTGGGCATCGCCACGAAGCTGGTCAGCAACCAGCGCCGGGCCGCCCGGCGGCACTGGCAGGTACTGGCGCAGCTCCCGCCGGCCCGCGAGGACGTTCCCGACTTCGCGCAGGAGGTGGCCGGGCGGATCGACGACGCGGCGCGGATCGCGGTCCTGCACCAGTCGCTGGCGCGGCTGCGCCGCCCGGACCGCGAGGTGCTGGCCCTGTGCGTGTGGGCGGGCCTGGACTACCAGGAGGCCGCCGAGGCCCTGGGCGTACCGGTGGGCACCGTACGCTCACGCCTGTCCCGGGCCCGGACCCGGCTGCACCGTCTCGCCGAGACGGCCCAGCGCCGGGCGCAGCGGAAGAAAGTGGAACCCGGCCGTGACCGGAACCAGATCCAGGGTGGGTCCGCGAGTGCGGCCCCGTCCACGAAGGAGGTACACCAGTGAACGCCGGACAGCGGCCGGAGCCGGTCGAGCGCGCGGAACTGCTCGGGCAGGTGCCCGTGCCGGCCGAGCGCGACCTCCCCGCAGGACGCCACGCCCTACACCGGGAGCGCCTGATGCGCCAGATCGACCTCGACACCCCCGCCCCAACCTCCGCCCCCGCCCCGGCCCCCGCCAGGCCGCGCTTTCGGCGGCGGCTGGCCGTCACCCTCGCCGGTGCGCTCGCCGTGGGTACGGTCGTGGCCGTGGCCGTGACGCAGTCCTCGCGGGGCGGGGCCAGCGGGCCGCTGAGCTCTGCGGAACTGGCCAGCTGGACCGGTGTCCCGACACCGCTGGCCGCTTCGACGGGCCCGGGAGCCACCGCCGAGAAGTGGTGCCTGGACCGGATGGCCGACGGCCCGGGCGCCGGGGCACCCGTCAAGATCACCAATGCGGACCTGCGGGGCAAGGTCGCCTCCATGGTCGTCAACCGCGGCGGCAAGGCCATGCTCTGCTACGTCGCCTCGGAGACCAGCGGCCTGTGGGAGGCGATCGACCCGGTGAAGAACGTGGCGGCCGATGCGGTCACGTACGACACGGGCGGCTCCCACGGTGACGGGGACGCCATGTTCAACTACGCGCAGGGCTCCGTGGGGGCCGGCGTGAAGGCGATCACCATGCAGGTCGCCGGACGCACCTTCCAGGTCACCGTGGCGGACGGCCGCTGGACCGTCTGGTGGCCCGGGACGATGTCACACCGCGCCGTCCCCGACACGGTCACCGTCACCCTCGCCGACGGCACCACCCGCGTCGTCGGCGGCAGCTCGCTGTTCACCAGGTGAGACCCGGGTGAGACCTCCCGGGTGCGCGCTGAGCGCCTGGACCAGGCGGCGCCCGGTCGGGCCTGCGCGCTCCCGGGCCGGCGGCGCATCCCGGCCCTGATCTCCTCCTCGGCGAACGCCGCGAGCGCGTCGGACCTGGCCGTGGGCCGGGTCCGCCGTTCGCGGCGTTCGCGCTGTTCACGGCGTTCGCAGCGTTTGCGGAGTGGCCGCGGGCGGGGGTGACGTCCTCCCCTCCGGTACCGGCCAGGCCCGGGAACCGAAGCGGACAAAGTAGGATGACTCAACTCCCGCGCTACGCGCGAAGAGTTCCATAAATGCCCCATTTGTTCGATTTATCTCCGCTTCACACGCACGGAGCCACCCTCATGGACAACCCGTCGAACGCCGACACCGGCGGCGCGATAGAAACCCGCGGCATCGAACCCGTCCCCGACCACGAGCGCGGGGGCAGAGTCCGCGAGCTCTTCCCGACCTGGGTCGCCGCGAACATCAGCGTCCTGCTGCTCACCATGGGCGCCGCCCTGGTGGTGTTCAACCAGTTGAACTTCTGGCAGGTCCTGATCGTCGCGGCGTGCGCCGCGCTCGTCTCGTTCGGCCTGGTCGGCGTGCTGTCGGTCTCCGGCAAGTGGGGCGGGGCGCCGGGCGCGACCCTCTCGCGGGCCACCTTCGGGGTGCGCGGCAACCTCTTCCCCGGCGCGGTGCTCTGGATCGCCCGGTTCGGCTGGGAGACGATCAACGCCGTCACCGGCGCCTACGCCGTGCTGACCGTCCTCGACCTGCTCTTCGGCGTCAAAGCCAACACCGCGCTGATCGTCGTCACGCTCTTCGCCTTCGTCGCCTGCACCTTCCTGGTCTCCGGCATGGGCCGCAAGGCGCTGAACGTCTGCAACACCTGGTCGACGTACCTCTTCGGTGTCTTCAGCGTGCTGGTGCTGGGCTACCTGGTCGCCACCATGCACTGGAGCGAGGTCTTCGCCAAGCCCGCGGGCACCACCGCGATGATGATCGCCGGCATCGGGACCATCGCCGCCGGCGGCATCAGCTGGGTCCCCACCGGCCCGGACTTCGCCCGCTACCTCCCGCACTCCGCCTCCGGCAGGAAGATCGTCGGCGTGACGGTCTCCGGCGCCGGCCTGGTGATGGTGCCCATGGTGCTCATGGGCGCCGTGATGGCGGTGGCCTCACCCGGCCTCGCCCAGGCCGCCGACCCGGTCTCCTTCCTCGGCGACCTGCTGCCGACCTGGCTGGCCGTGCCGTACCTGCTGACCGCGATCGTGGGCATGCTGCTGATCAACAGCCTCTCCATGTACTCGGCCGGCTTCACCGCACAGACCATGGGCGTCAAGCTGCCGCGCGCCACGGCCGTCAGCATCAACGCCGTGATCTCGCTGGTCGGCGGCCTGCTGCTGATGCTGGTCGCCAAGAGCTTCCTGGGCTCCTTCATCACCTTCCTGATCCTGCTCGCCGTCTCCTTCTCGGCCTGGATCGGCGTCTACGCGGTGGACATGTTCCGGCGCCGCTCACGCGCGGTGCGCTACGACGCCGCCGGGCTCATGGACACCAGCAGGAACAGCCGCTACTGGTACACCGGCGGCTTCTGCTGGCAGGCCATGGTGTCCTGGGTGCTCGCCCTGCTGCTGGGGCTCGCCTTCACCAAGTGCGACTGGTTCGCCGGCCCGCTCTCCGACACCCCCGTCGGCAGGTACGGGCTCGCCTGGGCAGCGACCATCGTGATCTCCGCCGCGATCATGGCCGCACTCCCCACCCCCCGGGAGAACACCCCCGCCACCACCGGACAGCCCGCCGACCGCCAGGCGGAGCAGCCCGAACCGGCCACTGCCTGATCCCGAGGCACGGCCCACCACCCAACCCGACACACCTCGACCGCCCGGTCGCCGCCTCACCCGAGCCGGCGACCGGGCGGTCCCGTTCTGCCACCACACCCAGGAAGCCGGCCGACAGCCGGCCAGGCCCTGCCGACGGCGACCAGCATCCGTTCGGGGGCCTTGGCGGCTTCGCCACCGTGCAGCAGGCGATCACCACGGCGACGGAATCCGGACACCCCCGCTCCGGCCGGGCCGCCGACGTCGCCTCCGGCGCCTTGACCGCACTCCCCGACGTGACCCGAACGCCCGCCCGGGGGTCTGTTTCGCTCCCGCTACGCCGCGACGACCGGTCCCTGGTCCCCGGATCAGTCCATGCCCTGCCGGCCCTACGCCTTCGTCGTCGCCCGGGCCGTGAGGCCGGTGTCGACGAAGTCGCAGTGCGACGCGACGACGTCGGGGGCGGCGGATTGCAACTCGTCGCATTTCAAGGTGGCGTCGACGTACTCACGGTCCCCACTCGGGAAGCTCTCCGTGAGCACGGCGACGCGGAACGTGTAGCGGGGTCCGGTGCTGGCAGGATCCGGGATGCAGGCCCCGCCGAAGAACACTCCCTCGATCGTGACCTCCTCGCTGTAGTAGCCGGTAGGGCAGGTGTAGCCGTAGGCCGGGTCGGCGGCACGGGCCGGGGCCTGAACGGCGGTCACCGTCCCGGTGGCAAGGAGGAGCGCTGCGGCTCCCATGCCGATCGGGTTCATGGCTTCACCTCTCTGTACAGTCACTCCGAGTACTTGAGACGCTACCCTGGATTCGCACGCCTGTCCGCCCGGGGCTTCCAGGTCCGGGGGCTACCGGTCCAGGTCCGGTCCCAGCGCCCCGCGCCTTGAGCTGGGGTGTCGCGACCCAGGGACGGGTGGGCGGGGTCACCCGCCCGGAGCCGCTCGTGCCGCGTCAGACGATCGTCGGGTTCTACCAGGCGAGCAGGATGTAGCCGGGACCACCGTCGTGTCCGCCGGTGACGGTGACGACCGCGCCCGACGACCGTCCGGCCGCCGGGCAAGCCGGTTCACCAGCGCAGGCGCCGCGCCACTGCGGCCGAGTTCGAGTCCGTCTGCCGAATGCAGTGACTCCGGCGGTCGGAGTAGGTCATGCTGAGACCGGGCCGCCCCGCACCCCCCCTCGTCGAACTGGCCGTTCACCAAGGAGAGTTGCATGGCGGCCCACTGTGCGGGCAGGGAGTGGAAGCGGCATGGGTACGCGCCCCCGGCGCACCCCCCTCATCGTGATCGGCTGCACCACTTGACGCAATGACGTCCACGCACCGGGGGCGGGCCATCGACACGCTCATCCACCAAGGGAGCACAGCATGCGCATCAGGAAGACTCTCGCCGCCCTGGCCGTCGTCACTTCGACGATGGTCGGCGTGGGCGTCGCATCCGTCGGCACCGCGTCCGCCTCCGACAGCGGCTCCGACAGCGCCACCAGCAACAACGGCGCGTGGTACCAGGTGTACGCGAACGGCCCGACCGTCGGGTGGCACGTCAACGCGGGCCGCACCGACGAGCGGTTCTACCTGACCGCCGGAGACACCTGCGGCCACACCTACAGCTGGAACTGGAACGACGTGGCCGACGCCGGGACGAACAACGCGTGGTGGCAGTTCGCGTGCAACCTGTCATGGGCGAACCTGTACCCGACCAACAACGGCAGCCAGTCCGGCCGGACCGTCTCGCGATGATCCACGTCGCAGACACCGTCATCCCGCTGCCCGGCGGCACGACGGGCGGCTGAGCGCCGCGCGCCGGCTGGTACTTCCTCACCGCCGGCCGGCCTCGCCCCTGCACCGATACCTGTACCAATACCTGCACCGATCCCCGCTGCGGTCGTTGTGGGACGCACTCCGGAGGTGACGGCACCGGGTGTCTCCCGGGGCCGTCACCGACCGGGCGCGGCGCCCGCTGAACAGCCCGGCGGTGCGGTCCGACCGGCCTGGACGACGAAGGAGCCGGCCAGGCACCGGCAGAAACGCGGTGCCCGGCCGGCTCCCGGCCGGCTGTGTCCCGGGAGACGGGGCTACGGCGCCGGGCTCAGCTTCTTCCACGGCCGGCCGCCGTTGGCCTCCGCCGTGCCGGGGGTGGCGGTGGTGTACCACTGGGCGTACCAGTAGTAGCCCTGGTACTTCACGAACGCGGCCGTCGAGGCGGCCGGGTCGCCGGTGAGGAGGTGGGTCTCCCGGACGGTGGCTCCGCCGGCGACCTCGATGTCGCTGCCGTTCGCGGAGCGGAGCTTGAACAGGCCGTTGTGCTTCGGCCCGCCGGGGGCCCCCTCACTGCCGTTGTCGGCGATCGGGACGAGCCGCCACTTCTGCTCGTTGCGTCCGTTGCACGCGAGCGAGGCGATGTCCTGCCGGGAGGCGGTGGCGGTCAGGCACCTGCCGCCGCCGGAGACGGTGTACAGGCCGCCGCCCGCGTCCTGGATCCGCCAGTACTGGTTGGGGTTCTGGTCGTTCAGCTCCACGAGGTGCGCGCGGGACTGGTCGGGGTTGTTGTCGATCATCATGGGCTTCCCGGTCTGGCTGTCGCCGTACTCGAACATCCAGCCCTTGTCGCCCTTGTCGTACATCCGCCACAGCCGGCCGCCGTCGGGCCGGTAGACCTGGCCCTGCTTCCAGTCCGGGGCCTGGCAGGAGCTGCCGGCCGCGGGGGCGGGCGGGGCCACCGTCCGCACGTCGCGGCGCTGGTCCCCGGTCGAGCCGTACTCCCGTCCGCCGATCTTGAACGTCACGTTGGACGGCCCGGTGACCGGCAGGTAGTACTTCAGGTCGATGTCCCGGGACTTGCCCGGCGCCAGGTCCTCGCAGTAGCCGAGGGTGAGGGTGAGCCGGTGGAAGTCCCCCTTGAGGCCGCCCGTGTTGGGGCCGGTGTGGCCGGGCACGAGGCCCTTCATCTCCTTGTAGTCGTTGTCCTTGACGATCGGCGGCATCGAGGTGGGCAGGTCGAGGGCGATCTCGGTGCCCTGGGCGAGGGTGACGCCGGAGTTGTTGGTGATCCGCAGCTTCGGCTGGACGGGGTAGAAGTCGTTCTCCCCGGTGGGGAAGTCCACCAGTTCGGCCTTCACGTCGATCACCTCGGCCGGCTGCGGCCGGCCGCCCGCCTTGGTGCTGCCGGCGGCGCCGGCGCCCTTGAAGGCGTTGTCGAGGCGGGTGGTCAGGTCGTAGCCCATGCCCCATTCCCCGCCCTGGCGCTGGGCGTAGTCGCCGGCGAGCTCCCAGATCATCGCGCCGCCGATGCCCTTGTCGACGATGTAGCGGGCCTTGGCGTCGATCGACTTCTCGTTCTCGGTGGAGAGGAACACCTTCTTGGCGTCGTTCCACAGCCAGGGCGACTGGAGCGCGTCCGAGTACTTCGGCGCGTAGGTGCCCGTCAGCTGCCCGGTCGGCAGGCCGGTGTCGACGCCGTAGGACCTCAGGTAGCCGGGGGTGCGGCCGTCCTGGAGGTTCTTGGTGTGCCACAGCGGGTTCGACCCGGCGCCGACCTCCCGGTCGTTCTCCAGGTCGTGCCAGAGGTTGTCGATGCCGACCGCGCCCCGCCCGCAGGACTGCGCGTTGGCGGGCCCGCGGCCGCCGGTGCCCAGCGGGCACTGCGCCTGGTCCGCCATCGCGGCCGTGCCCCAGAGCCCGTCGGTGCCGCCCTGGACGTCGCGCCAGCCGCGGGAGTAGTACGGGACGCCGAGGTTGATCCGGCCGGCCGGCAGGGCGCCGCGGTAGTAGTGGTAGGCCCAGTCGGTGTTGAAGTAGCCCTCCTTCTGGAAGTCCTTCGTGTTGGGCGCCTGGTCGTTGTAGATCCCGGCGTCGGCCAGTTCGTTGTCCTTCCCGTCGTCGTAGAGCGGGGCCTGCGGGCCGACGAACTTGTTCCAGGAGCCGTGCAGGTCGTAGGTCATGACGTTGACGTAGTCCTGGTACTGCAGCGCCTGCCCGGCGTCCAGCCCGCGCACGAGGTAGCCGGAGGAGGAGCCGGCCGAGGTCAGCAGGTAGTAGCGGCCCTTGTCCGCGCCCGACCGGTCCAGCTTGGTCCGCAGCGTCTTCATCAGCGCGTTGTAGCCCTGCTGGAGGCCCTTGCGGCGCGGGTTGGAGACGTCCCAGTCCAGCGGGTTGCCGGTGTTGGGCAGCGCCGTCGGGTACTCGTAGTCGATGTCGACGCCGTTGAACCCGTACTGGTCCAGGAAGGCGCTGACGGAGTCGGCGAACGCGTCGATGCCCGGCTGGTTCACCGAGCCGTCGGCGTTGGTGGTCATCGCGTAGAAGTTCCGGGTGCCCGCCCAGCCGCCGACCGAGATCAGCGTCTTCACCGCCGGGTGCTGCTTCTTGTACGTGTTCAGCAGGTTGAAGTGCCCCTTGTACGGGAGGGACGGATCCATGGCGTTCTTCTCACCCGGCCAGCTCAGGCCGGTCGCCGGGTTGGCCGGGTCGTTCGGGTCACCGATGCTGATCCGGTTGTCCTGGACGTCGGCGAACGCGTAGTTGACGTGCGTCACCTTCGACCAGGGGATGTTCGACGCCAGGTACTTCGGGTCGCCGTTCACGCCCGCGCGCCACCCGGTGAAGTAGCCCACCACGCGCCGGGTCCGGTCGTTGCCGACCCACTCCCGGCCCGCGCCGTCGTACACGTCGCAGTACCGCGCCGCCACGCCCGGAGTGGGCGTCATGCCCTCGGGACGGCAGTCCCCCGAGGCGGCCGGCTTGGTGCCGCGCCCGTCCGGGGAGGCGTCGAACGGGTCGCCCGCGTCACCGCCGTCGGGCTGGCCCACCGGGCGGGCGGACAGCTGCCACTTCTGGGCGTCGGACCGGTTGCAGTCGTAGATCTGCAGCGGCCGGCCGGTGTCCGAGCCGGGGACGTCCAGGCACTTGCCCGAGTTCGGGTTCCGCAGCTCCTGGCGCGCCGAGTAGATCCACTTCTGGGCGGCGGAGCCGTTGCACGCGTACAGCTGGACGGCCGTCCCGTTGTCGGCGCGCCCGGCGTCGACGTCCAGGCACTTGGCCAGGGCCTGCAGCGTGCCGTCGGCCGCGACCGTCCACGCCTGGCCGTCGGAGCCGGCGCAGTCCGCGAGCCGGATCGGGGTCCGGTCGTCCCGGCTGCCGCCGCGCGGCTCGACGCACTTGCCGCCCAACCCGCGGATCGTGCCCACCTGCGTGCCCGTCCCGCTCTCCCGGAACTTCCACCGCTGGGCCTGGTTGTTCGCGTCACAGGCCGTCACCGCGAGCGCGGCGCCCGCGGCGCCGGCGGTCAGACAGCCGCCGTCGGCACCGCTGACCAGGGTGTACCAGCCGGTGCCGGTGCCCTTGGGCTGCCACACCTGGTTGGCGTTGCCCTCCTGGGTCTGGATGAGGTGGGTGGTGTGTGGCCCGGGATCGTGGTCGACGACCATGTCGGGCTTCGCCGACGCGGCGATGCGCCAGTTCCCGCCGCCGAGCGAGCGCATCACCCAACGCTGGGCGCCGGAGCCGTTGGGCTCGTACGCCTGGACACTCGTACCGGCGGCGGTGCTGCTGCCGCTGAGGTCCACGGCCATGCCGGTGGCCGAACGCAGCTCCACCTGCTGGCCTTCACGCGGATCCGTGCCGGAGGCCGGGTCGCGGGGGGTGATGATTACGTCCCCGGGGTACTCGATGTTCCAGTACTGGGTCTCCTGGACACCCTTGGCGCAGAAATCGTTACTGACCCAGTTGAGGTCCCTGGAGCGGTTCCCCGGGTCCTGTGTGAGACACCTGCTGTTCTCGCCGATGGACAGCGCGACCCGGCCGTCGGCCGCCTTCGACACGTACCAGCCGGTCTCCTTGGGGCCGATGTTGGTCCAGTTGTTGTAGCGGTCCAGGTAGCGCCCGTCGTGCTGCACCGACTGCAACGAGATCTGCGAACCCACGTTGTGGAGCAGCCACCGCTGGCTGGCCTTCCCGCTGTCCGGGCGGGTGACGAGGTAGTCGTCGAACTTGTCGGTCTCGGTGTCCAGCACCTCCCCCGTCCGGGCGTTGCGCAGTCGGACGATGCCCTCACGCACCGCGGAGGCGTCCGGAGTGACCTTCATACCGTCGTTCGAACCGGCACAGTTGAAGATGTACCGATCGGAGCCGGACGCCGCCTTGCCGAACTCGGTCAGGCAGCGCGACAGTGCCTGCTGCCCGAACGCGTTGGGATGGATGGCCTCCTGGACGTCTCCCTGCTTCGCCGTCGCCCACTTCTCCCAGCCCGGAAGGTAGGGGACCCAGCGCACCCACTCGGCCTTGTCCATCGGCAGTGGGGCGCCGTTGCTGTTCGCGCTCGTCGCCTGCTGCGCGGTGTTGGCGCACAGCTCGTGTCCGGCGAAGGCGTTCTGCACGTCCAGGAAGCGTGCCCCGGCCGTCCCGGCCGCCTGGCGCAGCATCTCGCCGATCCGGGGCACGACGGAGGTGTGGGCCCAGTCCGCGTCGACCTTGAGGAACGGGCACCCGCCCGTCACATAGCGGCTCCGGTCGCCCGTCCCGCCTTCCGAGGTCTGGCCCTCGCCGTAACGCAGTGCGTCCTTGCCGGGAAGCACGTTCGGGTAGGACTGGAGCACCAGCTCGTAGTTCGACTGTCGGGCCCGGAGCATCGTGGCTCGGACCGCGGTCAGCGTCTTGACGATCTCGGCCCGTACGGTGTTGAGCTTGCCCGCGAACTCGCCCTCCTTGGCCCGGGAGCAGGGCTGTTTCAGGGTGGCGTCGGCGACGAAGTAGGCCACCCCGCAGTTCGCGACGATGCCGCTGAAGTCCAGGTCGTTGCCGCCAATGGACACCACGACCAGGCGGATGTCGTAAACGGCGGCAAGGTCGGCCAGTTGCTCGACCTGTGGCTTCTGCCCCTTGAACCCGTCGGAGAGGATGTTCTTGGTCGTCGCCCCGGAGCAGGCGAGGTTGAAGCGTCGCTCCGGCGGCACGTCCGCGTACTCCGTCCCCTTGATCGGCGCCACGTCCGAGCGATCGCACCGGTTGCCGTTGAAGTCGTAGGACGTCGCGTCGTACACGCAGTCCTGCCCCGTCTGGCACCGCGACCGCCGGTCGGTCCCCCAGACGTCCCCCTCCTCCTTCGTGTTCGCGTTGCCCGCCCAGCGCCCGCCCTCGCCGGAGATGTAGCTGTCCCCCAGCGAGACGATCGCCTTGGGTTTGGACGGAGCGCAGTCCGCCGCAGACGTGGACCCGGCGGTGTCGGCACCGGCCTCGGAGGCCGGAGCCGACCTGGGTACGACCGGCGCCTGGGCGGGAGCGGGCGCGGGGACCGGAGGACCTGGTCGGTTGCAGACCTGACCCCGACCGCTCGGGTCGACGGCGAAGGAAACGGGGTAGTGGTCGGAGCTCTCCATATACGTGAGGCGGCGTGCCGCGTACTGATGGCCGGCTTGAAGCCCGTGGGCAACCATGTAGTCGTATTCCGACTCAGGGTTCGGTACCTTGTACGTCGGGAGTCCGGAGTCGATGATCTGAGTCCCGGGCCCGCCCAGCCCCAGCGGAAGTGTGTCGGGCTCCCGGTTGAAATCGCCCATCACTGTCCACGAGGCCGCCGGACCTGGGTACTTGTTCGCAACGGCCTGAACCAGGCCAGGGGCATCCGGGCCTCCTGGGGAGTCCGCGTGAATGTTGTAGAACCAAGCGTCATCGCGGCGGATACCGAACGCGGGGCGGGGATTGGCAACACCCCCCACCGCCGGAAGAACACCGACTGCGACTGCCTCCCGATCGCTGACCGTCACCAGCGCCCGGCCATTTCGAGGGGTTTCCAGGTAGTAGACGTAGTAGACACGGCCGTTCTGTGGGTGGGTCCACTGGTACGTGACGACGCGGAACGCGCCGTCTGCGTCGTCGTTCCACCCGGGCGTATCGGTGTCGAACCCCGGACGCACGAACTTCATGTCCGTCTGCACCATGCCGGGCGGCACGGTGTCGGGATGCTCCTGCAACGCGACCACGTGATACCGGTCCAGGAGGTGGGGCAGGTCGTCGGGGTTCGACCATTTCGCCGTGCCCCCGCGCATGTTCCAGGTCGCCACCGTGACATCTGTGATCGCGGCGGAGGCGGGAGGTGCGAACGTCGGGAGTGTCTGCGCGAGCACGGCGATCAGAGCGAGCACCAGGACGACAGCTACGCGCGCCGGGAAAGATCGCGTCATCGGCGACCTTTTTCCCAACTGTGAACGTATATGACGGTCAAGCATTCCGTTCCTCATATCTCACGGCGCCTCATCAGGAGACACCGGGTGTCGAGTGACGCTCGATCGAAGCAGTGGGCGGTATACGTCACGTCAACGCGGGGCGGAGCTCCGAGTAGGGCGCCCGCTCCCCACAGCAGCGGCCGGGCCGGCAGGTCGCTCCTGCAGGCCCGGCCCCCGGCATCTCTAGTAGGACTTGGTCAGGTTTGTATGGATTTGGGTACGTCTCGGTGGCAGATGGGGCAGTGACGGCGGGCGCCCCCTGCGTGACCGCGAGGGCCTGCAACAGGCCCACGGTCAGGGTGAGGACGAGTGCCGCGGCGACTCGACGCCAGATGGCCGGTCGACATCGTGGAATCCCGCTCGGGGGGTGACTGCCGCGCATTGACGTGTGTTCCAGGTCTTCCCTTCCGTTGACGGCACAGGGAAGTCGAGACTTTGCGAAGCAGGAATTGACACTTGATCAACGCTTGTGTTGACGCCGAAGGCCGTGTGCGAGCCCGGAGGGCCCGTGGGGTCGGCGCGGGCCTGGACACGCCCTCCGCCGTCTGGGACGCCGGGGTCAGCGGTGCGTTGATGCGCTGTCTACGCAGTCCTGCGGGCGTTCGGGCGCCTCGCCGCTGCAGACGGGTGGGGAGCGCTGTCCGGGTCGAACCGCTCCCCCATCGAGCGGATCCCGGTGGTGCCGCTGTCCGGGGCGGCGTCCGTCGCTCGTCCGTCGCTCGTCCGTCGCTCGTCCGTCGCTCGTCAGCGCGGGCGGCGAACCGCGGCCTGGTGACGTCCGGGTCCTGTCGTCAGTTACCGGGCAGCTGGGGCGGCCCGGATCTCAGCCCGTCCAGGGTGAGGTCGAGGAGGCGTTCGGCCTGCTCGCGCTGCTCGGGTTTGGCCGAGGTGAGGGCGATTCCGGCGAGGGCGGCGAACATGTCGGTCGGACGGATGTCGGAGCGGATCGTTCCGGCGGCGGCACCGGCCTCCATCAGGGAGTTGAGGGCGCCCTGAATCATCTCGTGACTGTCGGCGTAGGGGTTGCTGCCCGAGGCGACGACGGCTCGCAGGGCATCGGCCATGCCGAATTTGGCGGTGGCATAGTCGATGAAGCGGCGAGTCCACACCCGCAGGGCCTCGGCGGGCGGCATCGTCGCCAGGAGACCGGAGGCGGCCTCGCACAGCCGGGCCACCTCGTTGCGGTACGCCGCCTCGATCAGCGCCTCTCGGGTCGGGAAGTTGCGGTAGAGCGTGCCCGTTCCCACGCCCGCTTCCCTGGCGATGCGCTCGAAGTGGGCGTCGAGCCCCTCCTCGCTGAACACGCGCACCGCGGCGGCCAGGATCTTGTCCCGGTTGCGCTGCGCGTCGGCCCTCAGCGGGCGCCCTGCCTCTCGGGTCATCGGCGGCTCGCTCCCTCTCTCCGTTGCTCATTCTCCGTTGCTAAGTGGAGGCTCCGCCACTTAACCTGGGCGAAGTGGCGGAGCCTCCACTTTCACTCTAGGGCATGGTCCGACCTGCCCGGACGCCCCCTCTGCTCCGCACTCCACACTCCGCACTCCAACTCCGCAATCCGCACTCTGGAAGGACAGGCGAGCATGCCAGGAATCGAAGGCAAGGTCGTGGCGATCACAGGCGCCAGCAGCGGCATCGGCGAGGCGACCGCGCTTCTGCTGGCCGAGCGCGGCGCGAAGGTCGTCCTCGGGGCACGCCGTCCGGAGCGTCTCGCGGCCCTGGCCGCCCGCATCGAACAGGCCGGTGGCGAGGCCGCCTGGATCCGCACGGACGTGACGCGGCGCGAAGACCTCCCCAACCTCGTCAAGCTGGCATGCGACCGATACGGCAAGCTCGACGTCCTCGTCAGCAACGCCGGGATCGGCCTGATCTCCCCCCTCGACGACCTGCGCGTCGAGGACTGGGAACAGATGATCGACGTCAACCTCAAAGGCGTCCTGTACGGAATCGCGGCGGCCCTCCCCCTCTTCCGGGAGCAGGGATTCGGACACTTCGTCAACACCGTGTCCACCGCCGGACTGCGCATCGTCCCGCTCCAGTCCGTGTACGCCGCCACCAAGAACGCCGTGCGCACCGTCTCCGAAGGCCTGCGCCAGGAGGCCGGCCCCAACCTGCGCGTGACCGTCGTCTCACCCGGCGCCGTCCGCACCGACTTCGCGGAGCACATGGACCCGGCAGCGAAGGCCCAGATCGACAAGCTGATGGAGATCGCCCTCCCGCCGGCCGCAGTGGCCCGCGCCATCGCCTTCGCCATCGAACAACCGGACGGTGTCGACGTCGGCGACATCGTCGTTCGCCCCACCGCCCAGGGATAGGCCCCCCGCGACGGGGTGAGGTGAGCGGTCGGACCGGGGCACCGGTGCTTGCCGTAGCCTGGCGGTGCCCTGCTCCCGATCCGGTCGAGGTCATGGAATTTCGTCAGTTGCGGTACTTCGTGGCGGTGGCGGAGGAGTTGCACTTCGGTCGCGCAGCCGAGCGGTTGATGATCGTGCAGTCGGCCGTCAGCCAGCAGATCGGTCGGCTGGAGCGTGAGCTGGGCGTCGAGCTGTTCGACCGCTCGGGGCGCCGCGTGCGGCTGACTGCCGCGGGGGCGGCGTTCCTGCCCGGCGCCCGTGAGGTGTTGGCGGCCGAACAACGGGCCCTGGACCTGGTCGGCGGCTTCGTCGCCGAGCGGGAGACCGTGCTGCGCGTCGGGACGAGCCGGGGCATGGGCGTGCGGTTGGAACGGGTGCTGGCGGCGCTGGGGCGAAACGCGCCCGGCACCCGGGTGGAGTTGGCGTCGGCGGCGCCGGAGGAGCGCCTGCGGCGGGTCGCCGACCGGGAGTGGGACGCGGCCTTCGTGCGCGGGGAGGTGACGACGCCGCAAGGCGTGCGGCTGATCCCGGTGTGGCAGGAGGAACTCGTGGTCGCCCTGCCGGCCCGCCACCCGTTGGCCGGGGCGGACGAGGTCGACCTCGTCCGGCTCTCGGAGCTACCGCTTCACCTGACGGAACGCCGGAGCAACCCGCCGCTGGTCGATCTGGTCATGGGTGCCTGCCGGGACGCCGGGTTCGAGCCCGTGCCCGGACCACCGCACAGTTCACTCCAGGACACCCTTGCGGCGCTGGGCGCGGGTGCTGCCGGTTGGACGGTGGTGTACGCGGCGCACGCCCACCAGCTGCGCGGCGACCAGGTGGCCTTCCTGCCGGTGCGTTCCCCGGCCGGAGCGCGGAGCGCCGAGGCGGCACTCTCCCTGCCCACCGTGTTGGCGGTGCACGGTGCCGCCGCCCCCGAGCGCGTGCGCTTCCTGCTGGAGGCCTGTCGGGAGGCGGCGCGCGACGATCGCGATTCGTGATCGTCGCGAACTCGAAGTGCTGCTGGATCGCGAGCTCCAACCGGAGTGAACTGGACACCCGCGGTCACTGCCGCCGATGCGGCCGGTACCGCCGACCACGGTTCCCCACTCGATCCGCGGGCCGTGCCCTGCTCGGCACGCCCGCCACCGGGCCGGCGCCACGTCGGACCGAAACCGACCGAACGCGCCTTCACCGCCACGCCCCAGGAGAGCGACCATGACGAACACCCCGAAGGAACAGGCCACGGACCGGACGCCGCTGGCCGAGCGACTGCGGCGACCGGCGATGACACGATCACTCCGACTCGGCGACACGAAGGTGACCTACGTGCCGGACGGGGCGGTGGAACTCAGCGCGCGCGGCTGGTTCCCCCGCAGCACGGAGGAGGACTGGGCCGCCCACCCCCAGTACCTCGACGACTCCGGCAACCTGGCGGCGGGCATCGGCGCGCTGCTGGTGGAGCACGGCGACCGTGCGCTGCTGATCGACACGGGCTTCGGCCCGCAGTCGATCCCGGCTCAGCCGGGCAATCCGCGCGGGGCCATTCACGGCGGTGCGCTGCTCGACAACCTGGCCGCACTGGGCCGTCCGCCGGCCACGATCGAGGCCGTCGCCATCACCCACCTGCACCTCGACCACATCGGCTGGGCCTGGAACCCCGCCCCGGACCGCGACCTGCCCGCGTTCGCCGGCCGCGACCTCCTGGTCGCCGCACCCGAATGGGCACACCGCCACCTCCTGGCGGCGCGCGGCATCACCGACGAGATCCTCCGGATCATGGCACCACAGGTGCGCACCGTCCTCGACGGCGACGAGATCTTCCCCGGCGTGCACGTGCTGCTCACCCCCGGCCACACCGCCGGGCACGCGTCCTACGTCATCGCCGGGGGCGGCGAGCGGCTGATCGCCTTCGGCGACGCCATGCACTCACCGGTCCAGGTGGACCACCCCGAATGGTCGGCCGCCGCCGACCTCGACCCCGACCGGGCCGCACAGGAACGCCGGCGCCTGGTCGCCGAGTTGGCCCGACCGGGCACGATCGGCTTCGGCGTCCATTTCGCGGACGTGGTGTTCGGCCGGGTTCACCTCGACGGTGACGGCCCCGCCTGGCGAGCCGTCGCCGACTGACCGCTGCCTACCCGACGTTCCGCTCCCTACACGGTGTGCTCGCGAATGATTTCGCCGATCTGCTGGGGAAGTCCGGGGGAGAACAGTGTGTGCCCCATACCGGGAATCGGCTGGAATCGGGAGTGAGGGATTTCATCGGCGAGGGCACGGCCATGCGGTAGCGGGCGCAGGGGATCTTCCGTGCCGTGCATGACCAGTGTCGGGGCCCTGATCGAGGACAGCGGAGCAAGGCGGTCTTCGGTCATGTGGCGTCCAGCCAGATCGTGGTTGAGGGCCGCACTGTGGTTACCGGTCCGGTCGAAGGAGGCTTCCACGAAGCGGCGAGCGGCAGGCTTGTCGAAGGGAAGGATGTCGCCGTTGAGCACGCGCCACGTCTCCAGGTTCGCTGTGACGTACTCGTCGCGAGTCCCCTGCGGGAGAGCGGCGCGTTGTGCGAGGTGCGCCAGGAAGCGTGCTGCGGGTGGCGGCAGGTCGCTGGGGTCGGGTGCCCGACCGGCCATGGCGCGCGCCCAGGCCGGGCCCGCGCTGTGGCCCATCGGGCCGGTCATCATCGCGGTCAGAGTCAGTACGCGTTCAGGGCGGTGAACGGCCAGCCATTGGCCGATCGCACCGCCCAGGGAGGCCCCGACGATGTGCGCGGCGGCGACTCCGTGGCCGTCGAGCACGGCCGTCGCATCGGCTGCCATGTCCGCCAGCGTGTAGGGGTGGGTGGCGAAGTCCAGGCAGGTGGAGCGGCCGGTGTCCCGGTGGTCGTAGCGGATGACCTGGCGACCGCTGGCGGCCAGCACATCCACCAGCTCGTCCGGCCATCCGATGCCGGGTGCGGCGGTCCCCATCACCAGGAGGACCGCCGGGTCGTTCGAGTTGCCGACCCGTTCGGTCCACAGGCGCAATTCGCCGGATTCGACAATTAATTCAGCGCTAGCAGTCATGGGCGCCAACATAGCGAACGAGTTGCCAATTTTCCACATCCCCAATGAATATGACTTTCCATCGAATTATGGTAGAATACTGAATAGTTCGCGGGCTTCAGGAGTTGGTCGACCAGGTAGGCCATTCGAGGCTCTCGACCTCCGCCAGCCGCATGACACCGCTCGTCCACGCCCGCGAAGGACCGCGCCCGGGCGACGACGAGAGAACAGCGACCTGAGCAAGCTGGTCCGCATCTACACCGAGGCGATCCGCCGGCTGACCGTCGACCTGTGATCGCCAGCGGCGAGAACTACCGAAACCCCTGTCAGCGGCCCACGGTTGACTGACACCATGAATGACACCACCGACCACCTGCACCGCATCGACGCCCTGCTGACCCGCCCGGCCCCGGACATCGCCCGCCTGCCCGCCGACGGCGACCTCACCACCGCCCACCGCCGCCTCGTTGAGGCGCTGCGCCCGCGCTGGGGGTCGTCGCGCAACCTCGCGACCGGCGGTTTCGTCGACCCGACGCTCGACGGCGACAGCGGGCTGCCGCTGGTAGCCCCGTTCGCCGGGCGTCTGGTCGAGCTGTGCGGGTGGGCGGTGGGCGAGCGCTGGATCGGCTGCGGGATCGTCCGGGACAACGACGGCGGCGCGCCGCACCTGGTCGCGGTGACGGCCCGCCGGGCCGACCCGGCGACGGCCTGCCTGCTCGCCGAGGACGGGGAGGAAGAGGTCGACGTGCCGGGTGACCGCTGGGTTCGGCGGCTCGCCGCCGCGACGGGCCGGCCGAAGTCGCGGCAGTGGCCCGTCGACTGGTCGTCGGCCGAGGCCAGGCTCGGTACCGCCCTGCCCCCCCGACTACCGGCACCTGGCGGAGCACTTCGGCCCTGGCACGTTCGCAGGCTTCCTCGACATCTCCCTGCCCGGCCCCCCGCCCGGCCACGACGACCCGTTCCCGCAGTTCCTGTGCCTCGTCGAGCACACCCTCCACCTTGCCGAACTCGCCGCCGCCGACCCCGGCATCGCCGACCTCTACCGGCCTCACCAGCTCCACCCGGCCCCGGGCGGGCTCCTGCAGTGGGCTGGCTCCGTCCAGGCCGACCAGTTCTACTGGCTGACGGAGGACGCAGACCCGAACCGGTGGCCGGTCATCGCCCGCAACGAGGACGGCGACAGCTGGGCGCGGTTCGAGGGTTCCACCGCCGAGTTCGTCCACCGGCTCCTCACCGACCACCGGCACCCCTTCTCAGTCGCTGAGCTCATCGACCGCCCCGACTTCGAGCGGTACGAACCCCACGAGCCCGACAACCCCTTCGACGACCATCGTCTGCCGTAGTAGGGCGGTTGCCAGGTTCGCGATGCGGACAACGGACAGCTTGGTGAACCCGCATAAGGACACCGCCCGTCCGAGTTGCCGGCTGCCCGAGACCTCAGGCCCCTGCCGCCGGCACCAGAGCCGACGGCGGGCCAGGGAACCCTCCCACAGCCGCCCCGGCCGGGGGAGAGAGGAGAGGTCTCGGGCGTCAGCTGCTTTCGTTCGTGACCGCCTCCGATCCCGAGGCCGGGACGGGCGAATAGTCGGGCATCACGGGGAGGCTGATCACCGGTCACAGAGGCGGCGCTCACCGACCCCGAAGACGCCCTTCGCCCCGTCAGGCGAAGGCACCGGCAACTCACCGACGCCAGATGAGTGGGCTCCGGTCATCGGCCGGAGCCCACTCATCTGGCAACCGACCCACAGCCCGCGAAAAGGTTGACGGGACCGTGGCCGCGCAGGCCGATCACCTCAGCCAGGGCCTCGACCTCGCAGGCCCGGTCGTAGTCGTCGGGCTGGTCGCTGGGGAGTTGACGCTGCGGTCCCGCGAGTCGCGGCCGCCGTCGGTGCGGCGGCCGCGACTGCCAGTCACAGGCGGAAGGGGTTGCCGCCCTGTGCGGCGATCACGTACCAGGCGGTCGCCCCGGTGTGGAGGGAGGAGTAGTAGAAGTCGCCCTCCCCGGTGTCCAGGCCGTCGTGCGAGGCGGCGACGATGCCCTTGCCGTCCGTGTTGGCCGCACCGCTCTGGGCCTTCTGCAGGGTCGCCATCAGGGTCGCCGCCTTCGCGGCGTCGCCGTCCGCGCGGCGGACCTGATAGGCGGCCAGCAGGTGGGCGGTGCCCTCGAACCAGACGCCGCTGGTGTCCTTGCCGCTGAAGCCCACCCCGCTGTACGGGCCGTCGGTGGCCGCCATCCGCCCGGCCGCCCAGTCGACGGCGGGCGCGTAGGACGGGTCGAGGGTGGCCAGGTAGCTCCAGGTCTGCACGTCCTCCGGCTCGACGTCGTCGTTGGTGGTCACCCCGTCCAGGCCGGTGCCCGTCCACAGGTGGCCGTTGGCGGCCTGCACGGACTTCACGAACCGGAACGCGTTGGTGGAGCGCTGCGCCCAGCCCGCGTCGCCGGTGACGCCGGCGAGCATGGCGAAGAAGGCGCCGGTGTCGATGTTGTGCTCCGTGGCCTTCCAGGTGAGCGGGACCATCGTCTGGCCGGTGCCGTCGTCGTTGCGCAGGCCGCCGGTGTAGCCGCCGGCGCCGCGGGTGTCCGCGGTGTTGTTCTGGATCCAGTTGGCGGCCTTCAACGCCCCGTCCAGGAAGCGCTGTTGGCCGGTCACCCGGTAGAGCCGGGTGAGCGCCATGCCGGCCCAGGCCATGTTCCCGGTGTAGACGGAGAACCCGCCGACGTACGGCTCGCCGGACGGGGTCTTGACGAAGGGGTCCGGCTCGTAGGAGGCGCGGATGCGGCCGTCCGGGGTGATGTCGTGGGCCTGGGCGTACAGCAGGCTGTCGCCGAGCGCCGTGGCGTGGGCGACGTCGTCGGTTCCGCCGCGTTGCAGGAACGCGGTGATGACGAGCGCGTTGTCGTACGTGAAGGAGGCCTGGAAGCCGTCCGGGCCGAACAGCTTCGGGTCCTCGAAGTGCCCGCCCTGGTAGCTGCGGGGCACGCGCAGCGTGCTGCCGGTGCCGTGGGCGTCGAGGCGCTGGGCGAGGAAGGAGTAGGCCGCGTCCACGGAAGGCCCGGAGGGCTTCACCGGCGGCTGCTGGGACGGCAGGTGCAGGCTGTCCGCGGGCGGGGGGCCGGGCGTGCTCGGCAGGTCGGCGTCCTCGTCGCCGACCGGCACCAGTTTGAAGAGCTGGTTCTCGTCGTTGTGGTCGCACGGGGCGTTGCCGGGTGTCGCGATGCTGTTCGGCACACTCGCGCCGGGCCACAGTGCGAGACAGTTCCCGCCCTTGATCTGGAGGTGGAAGTACCAGTGGCCGCCCTCCCAGTCCGACATCTGGAGTCCGACGTCGGCGGACTGGCCCAGGTACTCGTTGGGGGCGGCGAGGTTCCGGAACATCCAGCCGCCGTCCGTCGTCTGGAGGATTTCCCAGTCGGCCCGCGGGTCACCGGGCTGGCTGCCGACGAGCCGGCCGCTCGGCAGGTCGTAGGCCATCGCCGCACCGTTGCCGTCGACCAGTTCGGTGTGGTCGTGCGGCTTGGGGTCGGAGCCCATCGCCACGCCCCCGCCGCCGCTGCCGTAGTCCTCCCAGCTCACGTGCCCGGTGCTCCAGTCGCGAACGCCGATCTTGGCGCCCAGCATGGGGAGGGCGTCCTCCAGGCCGACGAACATGATGCCGCCCGAGCAGGTGGTCGCCATCGTCTTCCCCGGCGTCTTGCAGCTCCAGGTTCCACCCGTGGTGGCCGAGACGATGCCCAGGGCCGTGATGTTGGGCGGCGCCCCCGGCAGGCCCGGGCCGCCTCCCAGCACGACGGGCCCTCCGCTGTCACCCCTGCGGGCCGCGATGGACGAGTTGTCGGCGGCGGTGAACTGCTTGAGGGCCTTCCACCCGTACATGTAGTGGTGCTCGATCTCGCCGCCCAGGTTGTCGGGACCCTTGGCGTAGTAGTCGGTCACCTTGGTGGTGACCTGGATGTTGCAGATCTCGCCCGAGCGGGAGCCCTCGTTGCAGATCCAGTTCCCCTCGTGCGCCACCTGCGCGGCGCTCACCCACTTCTTGGTCTGCGAGATGCTGGACTGGTCGGCCGCGCCGCCCGTCCAGATCTGCTGGTCCATCGTGATGTTCGAAGACGGCTTGATGACGGCCGCGTCGAGGTAGACGGGCCCCCTCTCGTCCTGGCGGACGATGTGGGGCGAGATCCGGGTGCCGATCGCCGGCCCCTGTCCGCCCGAATCGTCCACGCCGTACCGGACGTTGGTCTCGTTGTTCGGCATGAAGCAGTGGTCCGCGGTGAGCATGGCGTTCTCGTCGCGGTACTTGATCGCGAACGCCGTGCTGCAGAACGGTGCGATGATCTGCGCGCCGCCGGCACTCGGATCGCTCCGGCGCGAGGGTTCGCCGAGGCTGATCGACTCCGTGCCGTTCGCTTCGACCGTCACCGGAACGCTCACGGACGCCACCGCCCGCCGCAGCCGCTGTGCGTCGGCCTCGCCGCCCACCACGGTCGCGGTGAGGCCGCTCCCGTCCTGCGGCATCGCCACGTCGGTGATCCGCACTCCGACGGAATCGGCGATGCGCGTCACCTCGCGCGAGGCGTCCTTCAGGTCCTGCGCACTGTGCGGCGCCGACTTGACGTCGACGCGCACCGGGCTGTGCGCGACGACCGCCCGGACCTCGGGCGCCAGCTCGCCGTGCCAGTAGATCGTGAGGTGCTTCGTCTCGGGGGCGGCGACCACGCCGGCGAGGGCCTGGCTGCCGATCTGACCCGACACCTGTTCCACGGCCGAAGCGGTCTCGTTCATCTTGCCCTGGATGTCCATCAGTTGATGCCAGGACAAGAAGGGTGAAGGGCTCCCGAAGGAGTTCGCCACGGGCGCGATGCCGGGAGCCGCGAGCACTCCCACGACGGCGGTCGCGGTGGCGAAGGCCACGAGCGGCCTTCGCCACCTGCCCCTGCGGCGGGCCGGATCTTCGATGTGGTGGACCAACGGGAACTCCTCGGGGCTCGAAACTGTGGGGCGCCTCGGCGCCCTCTCACCCGTGCCTACGGGCGGGGGTGAACGCGCAGTTCAGAGCAGGTGCGGGTCGGCCGAGAACGCTTGCCGGTCCGTGGTTCGGACGCCCGGATGCCCGGATGCCACCGGCCGGTTCGCCGTTTGGCCACCGCCGGGCGTTCGGACCGGATCGGCTGCGACGGGACGTCCCGGAAACATCTAATTCGCACACCTCATCGCTCCCGGACGGGCAGAGTGGGAACCCGATCCGCCGAACAGTCGACCTGGAGGCTCCCGTGCTCAACCTCTCCCGCGAGGAACTACCGGAACGGCACCAGGAGTTGCTGGACGTCCTGGTGACACGGCATGACCTGGCCACCAAGCGCCGCCGTAACACCTCGTTCGTACTCCTCGACCACGACGGACGTCGCTTCGCCGTCTGTGAGTACGGAGCGCACTGGTACGAGGAAGGCGTGCCGGTGCACCTGGCAGTCGACCTGACCACGGGCAGCCATGTGTCGATCACCGCCTACCGCGCCTCCGCCATGTGGCCGGGAACGTTCTGGTCGTTCTTCGAACCCGGCCGCGTACCCTCCGACGACCCGGTGCGGGCCTGGCTGGCGACGCCGGCGGCTGCCCCCGGGCCGCGCCCGAGCGTCGCCGTGGCGTGGCCGGACCAACTCGAACGGTTCTGCGCTGCGGAGCTGGTCCGCACCGACCAACCCGAGCTGCTCGCACAGGCCGAGCTGGTCGCGGACCCGGAACTTCCCGAGGACCAGACCACACTGGTACGACGGCACTCGGCGGCGGCACTGCCGTACGCCGTGCTGTTCCGCCACGAGGACGCGCTGAGCGTCGTCAACAAGCTGATCGGCAGCGGCCGGGGCTGTCCGCTCCCCGAACTCTGACAGCGGCGCGCCCTGTCGATGGGTGCGCACCCGCCCCCTCCAGGGCGTCACCTCGCTGCCGCAGGTCCCGCACCAGGTACGGCAAGACACCTGAGAGCTACCTCGCAGGCCTTCACCTCCGCGCCCCGATGATCCGGCAGCGGCGGACCGCCCGTACGACGGTCTCGACACAGGGTCAGCCGGCGGTCGTGTCGAAGCAGTGCGCCTCTGACGCGAGAACCCGCCGGGCCCGGGGCGGGTTCTCGCGTCAGAGCGGGTTCGTCACCCAGGGTCTACCAGTCGGTGCCGATGTTGGCGCGGTTGCCGAAGGTGCTCTGGCCGGTGCCGGGGTAGAAGTACATGTCACCGGTGGATCCTTGGGGAGCCTGGACGGCTGCGATGTCGGTCCTGCCGTCGGCGTTGAAGTCGCCGCCGATGAGGTCGCGCATGATGTTCCAGCCGGTGCCGGCGTTGATCGGGGCTGCGAAGGAACCGGCGCCGTTGCCCGGATAGATGTACAGATTCCCGTCAGCGGTGCCTACCGCGGCGATGTCCGACTTCCCGTCACCGTTGAAGTCACCGCTCGCGAATTTACCCACGGTGTTCCAACCGGTGCCGGCGTTGATCGGCGCTGCGAAGGAACCGGCACCGTTACCCGGATAGACGTACAGATTCCCGTCAGCAGTACCGACCGCGGCGATGTCCGACTTCCCGTCACCGTTGAAGTCACCGCCGATGAGGTGGTCCAGGTTGTTCCAGCCGGTGCCCGCCAACCACGGCGTGCCGAATGCGCCGGCGCCATTGCCCGGATAGACGTACAGATTCCCGTTGGCGGTGTTCACCGCGGCGAGATCGACCTTCCCATCCCCGTTGAAGTCACCCGGCGTCACATTGCTGACCGTGTCCCAACCGGTACCGATCAGACTCCGCTCACCGAACGTACCGACACCGGTACCCGGGTACAGGTACATCTTCCCCGTCGCCGCGTCCACCGCCGCCAGATCGGTCTTCCCGTCACCATTGAAGTCAGCCGACGCAAAACCCGTCATCCCCACCGGAGTCGCCGGCGGAGGCGTGGTGTTGTCCTCAACGACCTTGTTGAGACGGAGGGCCACATAGCTGCTCGCCGGGTAGCTCGAGATGTTTCCGCTGTAGACGTTCCCGTTCCCATAGGTCACGTCGGTCCTCGGGTTCGACTGGTGGATGTAGGTGAAGTCCCCGGTCGCCTGGTTGTTCCACCTCACGAAGAGCACGACGTGGTCGCTGATGTTGTCCAGCGCGTCGCCTGGGCGGAGTTCGCTCTTGTTGATGCGCGTGCTCAGCGATCGGCTGTCGAGGGTATTGGTGGTCGGCGAGCCGAGCCCGGTGGCCGACAGGTGCCAAGCCATCGAGATGAACCCTGAACAGTCGGTGCGGTAGGTGTGGCCGTCGCCGTCCCCGTACGTCGCGCCCTGGTTGTACTGGACGTTCTGGGCGTCCCAGTACTGGGCGCGCTGCAGGATCTCGGATCGGTTGACGGGGCCTCCGAGGGAGGAGCCGGCCTGGGCGGGCGGCGCGGTCAGGCCCACGGCGGCCATGGCGGCGATTAACGGAACGAGAACGGACGCGCGGCGGAAGCGGCTGTTCTTGGGCATGGCTGTCTACCTCGATCTGGTCAATGGTGTGTGTCGGCTGCTGGGTTGGGGGGGTGGCTACCAGCCGGTGCCGATGTTGGTGCGGTTGCCGAAGGTGTTCTGGCCGGTGCCGGGGTAGAAGTACATGTCGCCGGTGGATCCTTGGGGAGCCTGGACGGCTGCGATGTCCGACTTCCCGTCGGCGTTGAAGTCGCCGCCGATGAGGTCGCGCATGATGTTCCAGCCGGTGCCGGCGTTGATCGGGGCTGCGAACGAACCGGCGCCGTTGCCCGGATAGATGTACAGATTCCCGTCAGCGGTACCGACCGCGGCGATGTCCGACTTCCCGTCACCGTTGAAGTCACCGCTCGCGAATTTACCCACGGTGTTCCAACCGGTACCGGCGTTGATCGGGGCCGCGAAAGAGCCGGCACCGTTACCCGGATAGACGTACAGATTCCCGTCAGCAGTACCGACCGCGGCGATGTCCGACTTCCCGTCACCGTTGAAGTCACCGCCGATGAGGTGGTCCAAGTTGTTCCAGCCGGTGCCCGCCAACCACGGCGTGCCGAACGCGCCGGCGCCATTGCCCGGATAGACGTACAGATTCCCGTTAGCGGTGTTCACCGCGGCGAGATCGGCCTTCCCATCCCCGTTGAAGTCACCCGGCGTCACATTGCTGACCGTGTCCCAACCGGTACCGATCAGACTCCGCTCACCGAACGTACCGACACCGGTACCCGGGTACAGGTACATCTTCCCCGTCGCCGCGTCCACCGCCGCCAGATCGGTCTTCCCGTCACCATTGAAGTCAGCCGACGCAAAACCCGTCATCCCCACCGGAATAGCGGGGCTCTGGCCGATGGCGTTGACGATCTTCTGCGCGTCGGCCGCCTGCCCCTGGTAGAGGCTGGGATAGGCCGACTGCTGGACGCCTTGGCAGACCTCGCCGATCGACTTGCTCTGCCACGTGTTGTTCGGATACGTCGAGAGCATCGCGCTGATGAACTTGCGGGTCGTCGTCGCCGGGTCGAGCCGCTGCGCGGTGGTGCCCCACGAGGCCCGCTGCTGGAACAGGCCGACACTGTCGTGGTCCTCCATGTTCGGGTTGTTCCGCAGGGTGGATTCCACGATCGCCGTGGTGATCGCGATGACCTCGGCCTGCTGCGGTAAGCCGTTGGCCCGCACGGTGTTGACGATGGCCCGGGCGCAGGACATCCGGTACGCGTTCATCGCGTTCCGCAGGCTGCCGGTGAGCTGTTGGTTCAGTTGGGCGGCGGCGGTGGTGTCGGCGGAGGTGACCGTGCCGCAGGACACATCGGGCAGGGTCGCGTGCGCGGGGCTCGTCGCAATCATCATCCCGCCGGCCAGGACCGCACTCACCGCGAGAAGTTGCAGGGCGTTGCGCACAGTCCTCTTCATGGTGAAACGTTTCCTTCGTTCGCAGGTCGGATGTGTCGTCGCCAGAGACCTGGGCCACGACAGGTCTCAAGGGCACTGAGGGAATTCGCCTTTGACCGTGCGCCGGACAGGGCATGGACAAGCCCGGCGCGCAACACGTGAGAGCGGAGTGAGAACGCCCCGGTTCGGCGACCGCCCCGGCCGCGCGGCGCCATCGCGGCGACGGGCGCGGTGCCCGGGCCGGTGACGTGCGGGTGGGCCCGAAGTGGGCTGCTACTGCCGGCCCATGGTGTCGATGCTCACCAGGGGCGGCGTCGGAAGCAGGGTGGCGGTGACGAGCGAGGTGGCGGTGACGAGCGGGGTGACGAGGGCGGCGACCGCGGCGGTCTTCGCGATGCGGGTGCGGATCATGGCAGGGCTCCTTCGGGACTCACGCGCAACAGGGAGTGGCCCGGATCCGGTGCGTCCCACGGTGACGCTGCCCCGGTTCCTTTCGGCTGCTTGTCGCTGCCGTTGGGTACGATCCTGCCCGCCGACCAGTGGCCCAACTAGGGTTCTGTGCTGGCCTGAACCGGCCTTGGCCCAAGCCGTCCACCGTGGTCGGATGCGGACGCCCAGCGCCTCGGGCCGACGCATACGACTGCAGGGCGATCGACGTTCCGGAATGCGGCCGGTGACGGTTCGGACTGCGGCCCTGAACGTGGTGGCCATGGCCGACGGCCACCGCGAATCGTCCGAGGCGTGGACCGGACTCGCGATGGTGTTCAAGCTGGTCGAGTCCGCCCAGGCCCGGTGGCGCGCCGCCAACGGCGCCCACCTGGTCGCGCTCGTCCGCGCCGGTGCTCGCTTCGACCGCGGCCTGCTCGTCGAACGTGCCGCGGCCCTCGCAGCCTGATCAGGGGCTGCGAGGGCCGGGCGGGAGGTTACGCGGTGGTGGGGCTGCTGGTCCCGGCGCGCAGGGCTGCGATGAGCCAGGCGAACACGGGCGCGAGGCTCGGCGGGGCGGGCCATGCGTTGATCACGGCGAGGAGGTGCCAGTAGCGTTCCGCCCGAGGGTTGTTGGCCGTCTCCAGACGCGTCAGCAACCACTCGCGCAGCTCGCCGTCGTCCGCACGGTTGAAAACTTGGGCATAGCGGGCGGTCAGGTCACCGACGACGGGTACAGCCTCGGCGGAGGCCGGGGCGATGCCGGCGTCGAGGGCGTCGCCGACCCGGTCGCGGACGGCTTCGGTGAGCTCCTGGTGCAGGCCGGTGGTGTCGCCCTGGGCGCGCTCGTTCGCCTGGTGCTGGGCCATCCGTCGCACGGACGCGCGGAAGTCCGGGTCCTGGGTGAGTTCGACGAGTTCGACCCAGGCGTCGACTTGCTCGGGCTCGGGGTCGTCGGGCAGTTCGGGCATGGCCGAGCGCATCAGGGCCACGAAGTCGGGGTTGGCTTCGAGACCGCCGAAGGCGTCGTCGATGAAGTCGTTGACGAGGCGTCGGCGTTCGTCGTCGGAGAGCTTCGCGAGTTTGTGCATGAGGTCCATCTCCTTGGGAGTAGAGCCCCGTTTGGCCACCGCCCGCAGCACCGCGCGTCGCAGCCGGAGGGTGCGGATCTGCACCTCCAGTGCGTCGGCGTGGGCCGCCGCGACCGCGGACACCGAGACCTCCCGGTCCAGCACCTGCCGAATGACGGCAAGTTCCAGGCCCAGGTCGCGAAGAGTGCGCACCAGATCCAGGCGTGCGAGCGCAGTGAGGTCGTAGAGCCGGTAGCCAGCCGGGCTTCGGTCAGTCGACGGCACGATCCCGATGTCGGAGTAGAACCGTATGGTCTTGACCGTCAGTCCGGTCCTACGGGCCAAAGCCCCGATCGTGAAAAGTCCGTCGCCGTCCATGCCCCCACCCTCACGTCTCCCCCTGGTGGAGACTCAAGTCATCTTCCCTCCACCCACCACCCGCCACCCCACGGGACCGCTCAGCGGGCGTCGGTCTCGTCGATCAGGTACTGGAGCTCGTCGAAGATCGGGACGCCTCGACGGACCGGTCGGTTCGCCCGCTCCGGCCGGGTTCTCCGTTCGTGTCATGTCGCGTCATGACACGTCGCGTCGTGCACGGGAGCTGCCGTGCCGGGCGAAGGGCTCGGGCGGGAGGGCGGTTTCTGGTGCTCCGGGCCCCGCCCGAGCCGTTCGGGGTCAACGGCCGGCGGTCTCCGGCTCCAGCACGAAGACAGGGATCACCCGGTCCGTCTTCGTCTGGTACGCGGCGTAGTCCGGCCAGACCTCGACCGCGCGGGACCACCACAGCTCCCGCTCCGCGCCCTCGACCTCACGGGCCGTCATGTCCTGGCGCACGGCGCCGTCCTGGAGCTCGACCTGCGGGTGCGCGACCAGGTTGTGGTACCAGGTGGGGTTCTTGGGCGCGCCGCCCTGCGAGGCCACCAGGGCGTAGGTCCCCTCGTGTTCCACCCGCATCAGCGGGTTCTTGCGGATCTTGCCGCTCTTGGCCCCCAGGCTGGTGAGGACGACCACCGGCACGCCCCGGAGGGTCGTGCCCTCGGTGCCCCCGGAGCCCTCGTACAGCGCGACCTGGTCGCTGACCCACTTCTCCGGGCTCGGTTGGTATTCGCCGCTAAGAGGCATGCTGTTCCCGTCCCACTCGATGAGGACCGCCGGCGGCCGACCTGGTGCCGTCCGCCCCGAGGCCCTCGCTCCGTTCGGCCGCCTCCATGATTCACCACGAGGCCGCGGCCCGGTAGGAGGCGGCGCGACGGCGGGGCGTACCGCCGCGGACCGGGCCGGTGGTGACGAGCGGTCAACGGTGCGGCGGCGGCTGCGGCGGCCGGTTCGGTGGTGCCGCACTGGCGGACGGGCTCGATGCCTGCGTGCTGGCGCCGGACTACCGGCGGATCATGGAGGTCCTGACCCGGGGGGAGCAGGTCGGGCGAGGCGGTGATGGACTGCCGGCAGCTCGCGGTGGCGCTCGGGCTGGAGGCCGTTTCGGATCAGGCGTCCGGTGTAGCCGCCGTCGCCCCACACCAGGGCGATGCGCGAGTGCCGCCTTGTGGCTGGGCCTTCGTCGGTTGGTGCCCGGCGAAGGCCCAGTCGCGGCTGTTTCCTACCAGGTGATCAGGACGTAGCCGGGGCCGCCTCGGCTGCCCGTCTGGCCGGCTTGGCCGCCGGTCCCGCTGCTACCGGGCTGTGAACTCGGGCTGGAGGCCCCCGTGGCACCGCCGCTCCCTCCCCTGCCTCCCGTGTCGCCGGCGCCGCCGCTTCCGCCGCTCCCTCCGGCACCGGTACCGGCGGGCGGGGTGACAGGGGCCGCCGGAGGCTCGGCCCCTGTGGCGGCCCCTGTCCCGCCGGCACCGCCCGAACCGCCACGCTCGCCCGAACCGGCGTTGCCCGACGAGCCCTGGCCGCCGGTGACACCGTCGAAACCCGCGGCACCGGACTGACCTGCACTTCCGGGATTTCCGGGCAGTCTGGTGCCTGTTCCGGTGCAGAACTCCTCCTGGTCGGCGGGGGCCGCCGCGCCACCCGCTCCCCCTGCGCTGGTGCCGCCGGAAGCGCCACCAGCGCCACCGGCGCCACCGCTCCGGTCGAGCTTGCCGTTCTCCCCGCCCCGCCCGGCACCGCCGCCGGGACCCGAGCCCCCGGCACCCCCGTTACCGCCGCCATCTGCGGTGACCAGGTCCCGGGGCCCCGCGACCTGGGTGAACGGCCTGTCGTTGCTGGCGCCGCCGCCCGCGCTGCCGCCCGCGCCGGCAGCACCGGCCTGTCCGCTCGTGAGGGTGCTGCCGGCCGCGCCGCCGCCACCGCCCGCCCCGCCGCCACCGCCGCCGATCCGGTTCGTGCTGGCTGCATTCACGAGGATGTCGTACCTCTCGCCCGCGGTGACGGTGAACGTGCACTCCGTGTAGGCACCGCTGCCGCCGCTGCCGCCGCCACCACCACCGCTGCCGCCCGCGCCGCCTCCTCCGCCGCCGCCACCGACGGGGTTAGGAACCAAGGGCGGATAGCTTCCGCCACCGCCACCTCCGCCCCCGCCGCCTCCCCCGCTGCCACCCGCCCCGTTGCCGCCGGGGCCCCAGGCGTGAATGGTCATCTCGGTCACCCCTGCCGGAACCACGAACCTGGCGATGCCCAGCGTGAAGCCCTGCTCACCGTGAGGTGCCGCGGCGGGAGCGACGGGCGCCGCCGTCATGGCCAGGCTGCACGGCAGCACGGCCAAGCCGGCCGCGGTAACAGCGACCCTGCGACTCAGAGGAGTCACACAACTGCGAAACGTATGCATACGTCCCATGTTTCACACTTCCACCTCCCCCGCCACGCCGACAGGACCACCCAGGGCACATACGACCTCCCCGATGAGCCCGATGAGCCCAAGCCCGGCGTGTTCGAGAACAGGGTGGAACTTCACCTGCCCGACAGATGGCGGCGACTATGAAATCCGGATGCCCGCCATCACTCCTGCGGCCGAGCCTTCACCGGTTGATACCCGGCGAAGGCCCAGCCGCGGGAGTTTCCGAGCACGTGCCCAGCACGTGATCCAGGCTGCCTGCCTGGGCCCAGTTCCGGAGTGTGAAGTTCACGGGCTGATCGGCGGCGGGGCCGACCCGGCGGCGGCGCGCGGCACCGACGGTCTCACCGCCGCCTTGTCCGGCCGCCGCGGCTCGGCTCAAGGTGCCTCTGTTCGGCTGACGGCTCGGCCGGGCGGGCATCTGGGGGGTACGGATGACGCGGTGACCGCCAGCCCCCAGGCGCCCTGTACGGCCGGGTCATGGACTGCGGCGCCTCGTCTCCCGGAGGAAAACAGTGACACCGCAGCGTCCTTCCACCCCCTTCTCCGCGTCAGGCCGCGGACGGCGCGTGGCCGCCCGTACAGGGCTGGCCATGCTGGCTCTGCTGGGATCGGTGGCCGTTCCGGCTGCTGCCAGCAGCGCCGTGACGACTCCCAGGACGGTGGCGTCGTCCACGGCCCTGCCGAGCTCCGTGGACTGGCGAGAGCATCTGGCAGTGACCGGGGTCAAGGACATCCGCCAGTGCGAGGACCCCTATGTCAGCCAGGCATTCGCCGCGGCCGACACCCTGGAGGGGGCGTGGGTACTGCAGAACCACAACCTGCTCACCGAGTTCAAGCCCCGGATCTACAACCCCGCCGGCCAGGAGCTTCCGTCCGACCGCTGTTCCACCCCGGGGGGAGCCGAGTTCGACCAGACCGCGTTCAACCACTGGGCACCCGTGCCCACGCGCGACGAGACAGCTCTGATGGCCGCCGTCGCCACCGGCCCGGTCCGGGCGATGATCAACGCCTCGCGCAGCACCCTCGCGTACTACAGGGGCGGCCTCTACGCGGATCCCTCCTGCTCGTCCACGAACCTGGACCACGCGGTCACGATCGTGGGCTACGGCACCAACTCGGCCGGCGACTACTGGCTGGTGAAGAACAACTGGGGCCCCACCTGGGGCCTGGGCGGCTACGTTCTCATGGCCCGCGGCATCAACCAGTGCGGCATCGCCACCCAGGCCGACCAGCCCGTCCTCAACCCGCCCGGCGGCACAGCCCACAACCCCTGGCCCATCCAACCCTGAACGACCGGCACGCAGCCGCCAGGGACGACACCGCCACGAGCCGGCGCAACTGAGCGCTGCGCCTGGTCCGACCTCTCAGCCGTACGGGGCCGCGTCGTCCCAGGACGGCGCACAGGCAGTCAGGGCGGCGACTGGCTGTGCAAGGCATGAGACCGGCCGGCAGACGGGTCACCTGAGGCATCGAGTGCTGGGGCCCCGTCCCAGCGGTATTGCCTGAGACCACATCCCCGGAGACGGCGACGCACACGGTCCAGACCGACCCGCACCTCATGCCAGGGCCCTCGGCTACCCACCAGGTGATCAGGACGTAACCGGGGCCGCCGTCGCCGCCACTGGCGGCTGGGGACAGGCCCGCCGTGCCGTTGATGCCGGCCTGGCTTCCGGGACTGGGGGCCGGCCCTCCGCGATGGCCGCCCCTGCCGCCCGCACCGCCGGGAGCCCCGGTGCCGCCCTGGCCGACGCCCGCAGGCAGAGTGATCGGCAGGGAAGCGGGAGGCCGCGCCGCCGCGCCACCCAACCCACCGGAGCCCCCGTCACCGCCCTGCCTCGCCGAGCCGCCGCCCACCGAACCCGCGATCCCGGTGCCGCCCGCCCGCGCCGCACAGCTGGATGTCCCGGCCTGACCGGAACTGCCCCCGTTGCCACTCACCAGGACGGCCCCGGTCCCGGTGCAGCGGTTGGCCCCGCCGCCGCCACCCCACCGGCCACACCGCCGGGGCCGCCGCCCGCCACCACATAGACGGTCAGCGACGTGACCCCCGCCGGGACATAGAAGGCGAAGTCTCCCGGTCGGGTGTACTCCTTCTGCCCGGAGGGCTGCGCTACGCGCGGGAGCGTCCCTCCGGCGGCGACCGCCGAGGCCGGAAACACACCGGCCATCATCACCAGGCCACCCACCAACGCCAGTGCACCTACCGCCGCCCACCACACCGCCACCGTCGCCGGGGCATCCGCAGTACCCCGGTGTCCTCTTCATGACGAGTCCGTGCGCGGCCGGCGGCCTGTACTCGGCTCATCTCCGCGAGCAGCCCGCCTGCCCGCATCACCACCGGTCGGGCAGCCACTACTCAAGTGGTCCCCTGCGGACGGACCGCATCCTGTGACGGCAGGCATCGCAGACCGCGGCCGCCGCCTCCAGGCCGACCGGACTTCAGCCGACACCGAGCAGACCCCGCCCGGCCCGCGGTCCGTACCCGAAGCGGGACCGCGTTCGAGGGTGACAGGCTGCTACCAGGTGGGCAGGACGTAGCCCGGTCCGCCGTTGTGGCCGCTGGTGGCGGGGGCCCCTCCGGCGGTGCCGCTCTGACCGGCCTGGCTTCCGGGACTGGGGTCGGGGCCGCGAGACCGAACACGACGGCTACGCCCGCGCCCTGGAGGCAGTCGTCGAAGCGCGCCTCGCCAGCATCGAACCACCGCACGCCTCCGCCTCCCGCGTCCTGACGCTCGGATGGATTCGTCACCCGCGAGCCGCGCGGGAGGCCCTGCCCTCATGTCACGGTGACCGCCGAAGAATCACCCGACCGGGCAGGCACATTCGAATCCGCGCCCACCCTGATCGATGCTTCTCAGCGGATGCCAGGTCAGGGGCAGGTGACGTTGAAGGTGACCTCGTGGGTGGCGGCCACGTTGCTGCCCCAGTTGCCGAGGATGTCCTTCATCTGGACGCCGTAGTAGGACCACAGCTTCCAGGTGCCGTTCTGGCAGGGGTAGGTGCTGCCGTTGCTCGCGGCACTGTTCTTGCCGGAGGCTCCGGGGAAGAGCGCGTCCTTGGTCTTGGTGCCGTCCGGGAAGGTGATCTCGTAGGAGCTGGGCTCCCAGATGCGGCAGCCGTTCGGCGGGTCCGCCCAGCCGATGATCTTCCACCAGCCGCACTCGGTCCACAGCGTCGGGTAGATCCCCCCGTCCCCGCTGTCGTAGAGGCACAGCCAGCTCTTCATCCGGCGGTCCTCGTTGCCGTTGTAGTCGACCCATTCGCCGCAGTGCGGCTCGGCGACTGTACGCGTGGACGGGGCGGCCTGGCGTGGCGCGGGGGCGGCGGCGGCAGTTGTGGCGGTGAGGGCGAGCGCGCCGAGGGCGGCGAGGGCGGCAGCGCCCGCACGCAGCCGGCGGGCGGGCCGAGGAGGAGAAGTGATCATGGAGGCATGATGTCGCCGTCCGGGCCCTCCGATGCCGGTGGCCTCGGAGGTTTCACCCGAACGAGGTGAGGTGGGACGGGTTTTCGAGGTACCACCTTGACCGTTCAGGCGCCGCCCTCGCGGGGTGGATGCCAGCCGCGCGTTCAGCTCGCGCGGGCACCCGGCGCGGCCCTCCTGAGGCTGGGGCGGGCCCGGTCAGGTGGCGGGCGGTGGCGCGCCTCCGCCGTCGTCGAGGAGGGCCAGGCGGGCGATGACGTCGTCGGCCAGCTTCGCGAGCAGGCGGCCCAGGTCCCCGCGGTCCTGGTCCGGCCAGTGCGCTATCGCGTCCGTGAACCAGCCGATCATGGACGTCGCGTAGGCGTTCGCCGCCCTCGTCCCTTCAGCGGTCGCCTCGATGAGGCTGGCACGCCGGTCGTGCGGATCGCCGACGCGATGGACGAGGCCGCGCCGCTCCAGCGCCTGGACCTGTCGCGTGACGTGCGGGCCGACCACCTGCATCCGTTCGGCGATCTCCCCGATGCGCAGCGGCCGGTCCGCCATGTGCAGGGTCATGAGCGCGCTCAGCGCGGGGCGCTCCAGGGCGAGTCCCGCTGCCTCGGCCGCCCGTTCGGCCAGGCGGCCGCGGGTCATGGCGTTGCTCAGCTGGGCCAGCCGGGGCAGGGCCGCCCAGACGGCTGCCGCCTGCTCGTCCGCGCCGGGGTCGTCCGGCGAGTCCGCGGTCATCGGACCACCACCTCCACTTGAATACCTAACTTAGGTATCTATATCCTGGGGCTGTACCCGCTCTCCGCGGGTGCACTGTGCCGTCCATAAAGATACCTAAGGTACGCATCTTCGGTGTGGCCGCCAGGAGGCGACCGCCGGGCTGCGCCGCCAGGAGGAGAGCACACCGTGAACAACCACTCCGCGAACCGCAAGGTCCTCATCTCGGGCGCGAGCATCGCCGGCCCCGCCCTCGCCTACTGGCTCGACCGCTACGGCTTCGACGTCACCGTCGTCGAACGGGCGTCAGCCGTACGGGGCGGCGGGTACGCCATCGACATCCGCGGCGCCGCCCGCGAGGTCGTCGACCGCATGGGGCTGCTCCCGCAGCTGCGCGAGGCCCACGTGGACACGCGCAAGCTCTCGTTCGTGGACGCGGACGGGGCGCTCATCGGCTCCGTCGCTCCCGAGGCCGTCACCGGAGGCGCCGCAGGCCTGGACCTGGAAGTACGGCGCGGCGACCTGGCGAGCGCCCTCTACGCCCCGCTCCGCGACCGGGTCGAGTTCCTCTTCGGCGACTCCATCGCCACCCTGGACGACCGGGCGGACGGCGTCGACATCACCTTCGACAGCGGCGCCCATCGCGCCTTCGACCTGGTGATCGGCACCGACGGGCTGCACTCCAACACCCGCGGGCTGGTCTTCGGCCCCGAGGACGCGTTCCACCGCTACCTCGGCCACGTCTTCGCCGGTTTCACCCTCGCGAACGACCTGGGCCTCGCCCACGAAGGGACCATCTGGAACACGCCAGGCCGGGCGGCCGTCCTGTACGCCCACGAACCCGCCGACCGCGTGCACGGGTTCCTCGTCCTCAAGCGGGAGGACGCCCCCGTCGACGCCTTCCGGGACCCGCAGGCGCAGCGCGAACTCGTCGCCGCCGCCTTCCCCGAGCGCAGCTGGCACATCCCGCGCCTGGTGGACGCGCTGCGCGAGGCCGACGACCTGTTCTTCGACGTCGTCAGCCAGATCCACATGCCCACCTGGTCCCGTGGCCGCGTCGCCCTCGCCGGTGACGCGGCCCACGCGACCTCGTTCCTGTCCGGCCAGGGCTCCAGCGTCTCGCTCGTCGGCGCCTACCTCCTGGCCGGGGAATTGGCCGGCCACACCGACCACGCGGCCGCCTTCGCGGCCTACGAGCGCAAGGCGCGCCCCTTCGTGGAGCGGAACCAGGCGCTGGCCGGCTCCGGCGGCACCAGCCTCATCCCCGGCACCCAGGACATGCTCGACACCCGCAACGCGGCCCTGCGCAACCCCACCCACCCGGCGGGCGCCGGGGGACGTGCCGCCTACAGCGGCGTGATCCTGCCGGACTACGACCACGCCGGATGACGGCGCGCCCGCGTGCCGGGCTCAGCGAGTCGGGCGGTTCCGCGCTGCCCAGCGGCCACACCTGCTGAGGGATGCGACGGGTTGCTGGTCCTGGCTTCGCGCACGTAGTGGTGGTCCAACGCGGTGCTGACGCGGCGCTAGAGAGTCACCCCTTGCAGGGACAGCACGATGCCCGCGCCGATGCCGCCCATCCCCAGGGCGACGGCCGCACTCCACCACCCGCCCTGGCCCCACCGGAACGGGTGGTCCAGTGCCAGGCGTCCGGGGCCGATGGCGGAGACCGCGATCGCGATCAGCGCCAGGCACAGCGGGTACTCCATGCCGCCCTTGTCGGCCCACAGGCCTCTGCCCGAGGTGACGGACATCGCGTTGATCATCACCCCGATCACGGCGGCGGCGGCCAGCGGGGTGAACAGCCCGAGGGCGAGGCCCAGGCCGCCGCACAGCTCTGAGGCTCCTCCCAGCGTGGCGAAGAGGACGCCGGGCCGGTAGCCCAGGGCCTCGAAGCCCTTACTGGTGGCATGCAGACCGGCGCCACCGAACAGGCCGAAGAGTTTCTGGGCACCGTGGCCGGCCAGCAGCAGGCCGGCCAGCCGGAGCACCAGCAGGCCGACGTCGGCGGCGGACACCGGCGGTGGATGCGTGGAGGTCGGAGCGGCACTGCGGACGGAGGTCCGCAGCCGCTCGGCGGTCAGTTTCATGGCGAAGGTCTCCTCCCGCGCGCCGCAACCGCCGCGAGCAGGATCGCCTCTCCCGAGACGAGGCGTCGACGCGCAGATCAGATCGGCCGGGCGCGACTCGCGCCGCCGTCGACCAAGTCCAGGAACAGCCGGACCGACACCGCCTCGCCGGAGGCATCCGCGTGTCTCACCGATAACCCTCCGAGAAGGGAAGCCGTGATCCAGCACTCTCCGTATCCACTCTACGCGGCAGCAAACGGCGGCAGGATTCCTCGTAGCGGCCGATACGGGGCTCAGCGGAGATCGGCGGAGCTCAGTGGAGCACAGCGACTGCCGCGCGGAGTTCGTCGAACGCGGCGCGCGTGTGGGGCGCCAGCCCGCCGGGGTCCTCGTCGTGGCTGGGGTCGGTCCACCGGGCGTAGCCGAGCCTGAACGCGAGGACGCCGAGTTCGGCGGCCACCTGCGCCGTGGGTTCCGCGACGTTCCGTCGCTTCAGCGCGTCGACCATCGCCGTGGCCATGCCGATGCACTTCAGCACGTTGCGCGCCTGCAACTCCGCGTTCGCCTCGATCGCCGCGTGCAGCAGCGGGCTGAGCTCGCGGTTGAACGACGTCATCTCGCCCGATGCGCGTTCGAGTCCGGCCGCGACGGCCGTCATCGGCGTCGCGTCCGCGGGGGCGCCGTCGATGCCCTCGGCCAGCAGGCGGCTGAGCGCCGTCTGTCCCATGGTGAGGATCTCGCGCTTGTCGGTGAAGTGGCGGAAGAAGGTGCTCCGCGTGAGCCCTGCCCGCTCGGTGATCTGAGCGACGGTCGTTTCGTCGTAGCCCTGCTCGGCGAACAGGCCTAGCGCAGCCACGACCAGGCGCTGTCGGGCATCGGGTTTCCATCGCGGCATGTTGCCAGTCTAGATGACGGGACAAGTGTCGCATCGCGTCGTACAGTGATGGGACAACAGTCGCATCACTCCTCGGAGCTCACCATGCGCGTCTTCATCACCGGCGGCACAGGCCTGATCGGCTCTGCCGTCGTCGCCGAACTGCTCGCCGCAGGCCACCTGGTCACCGCCCTCGCCCGATCCGACGCCTCCGCGGCCAGCGCGAAAACCGCCGGCGCCGACGTGCTCCGCGGCGGGCTCGCCGACCTCGACGTGCTGCGGGCCGGCGCGGAACAGGCGGACGGCGTCATCCACCTCGCCTTCAGCAACGACTTCAGCTCGCCCGACGCACTCGCGCGAGGGATCGCCGAGGAGAGCGCCGCACTCACGGCCCTCGGCGACACCCTCGTCGGCACGAACAGGCCTCTCGTCACCGCGTCCGGCACGCCCCTCGTGGCGGGACGCGCCTCGACCGAGGAAGACCCGCTGCCGCTGGACGGCCCCGTCAGCGGACGCAGCCTGTCGGTGAACCGCACACTCGCACTCGCCTCACGCGGCGTGCGCAGCTCGGCGGTACGGCTGCCGCGCACGGTCCACAACCAGGGCCAGGGCGGGTTCGCCGGGCTGCTCACCGGCATCGCCCGCGGCACCGGCGTCGTCGGCTACCCCGGAGACGGCGCGCAACGCTGGCCCGCCGTCCACGCGCTCGACGCCGCCGCCCTGTTCCGGCTCGCCCTGGAGAAGGCCCCGGCCGGAAGCGCGTGGCACGCCGTCGCCGACGAAGGCGACGCGGTACGCGACATCGCCTCGGTCATCGGACGGCGACTCGGCCTTCCGGTCGAGCCGGTGCCGCAGGAGAGTTTCGGCCCCCTCGGCCCGGTCTTCGCGGCCGACCAGCCCGCCTCCAGCGCTCACACCCGTACCGCCCTCGGCTGGAAGCCGACGCACCCGGGCCTGCTCGCGGACCTGGAGAACATCGAAGCCTGAGCCGCCTGCCGGGCTGCCGGACGGACCGGCAGCCGCCAGGGAACCCGGCCCCGCTCGCCCGCCGAGCGGGGCCCGGGCCTGCGGCGAACGGTGCTCTGCGACGGGCGGCGCTCAGCCGCGGAGCTCGGGCCAACCGTCCGCGTTCGAGCAGGACTCGTAGTCGTAGCGGGTGAGCCGGTCCCACTCCGTCCCGGTCACCTGCTCGAACGCCTCCTCGTGCACGTAGAGCAGCGGTTCACACTGTCGCGCGGTGTACGGAGCGAACCGTTCGGGATCGTGGAACATGCTCTCGTACACGTCGCGGCCCGCAGCCACGACCGCAGCTCGCGCGTACAGGAAGTGGTCGCTCGACTGAGGGAACGGCGAGCCGTCGGGCAACACCGCCCCGGTGATCGGCAGCGTCCCGAACTGCTCCTGGTCCAGGCGGTGGAGCGCCTCGGCGAGACGCTCACCGAAGCCGATGATCTGGCCCAGCGGTTCGCGTGCGAGAACCTCGGTGAGGCGGGCGCAGGCGGCTTCGAGGCGCTCGCACGTCTCGGTACCGGCCTCGCCCCCGAGGACCTCGATCAACCGCCAGAACCGCTCCCAGGTCATCACCGGCAGGTCGAGGCCGTGGTCGACGTCGACGTCACTTCCCGCGGATGGTCCGGCACTGCCCGCCTCACGTCCGCCCTGCCCGTCCACGCCCTCGAACGGCCCGTCCACGTCCTCGAACGGCTCGTCACTCCACCGGAACCAAGCCCTGTCGTCCTGGATGTGCAGCAGGAACTCGGCGACCGGGCCCGAGGGCGAGAGCATCGACACGGTGCGCGTGATCTCGTCGTACGCGTCGTCGAAGGCCTCCCAGTCCTCCGCCTCGGACAGCGCGAACGAACGGGCGAAGAGCGGCTGGACGGCGGGGAACGCCGTTCCCGGCACGAAGCGCCCGTGGAGCCAGGGGAAGTCCGTCTCCTCGACCACGATCTCGCCCACCAGCTCTTCCCCGCGCACCAGACGCCAGACCCCGCCCTCAAAACCCATCGCACACAGCCCTTGCCACCCGTTGCCGTCCTCTTCTGCCCGGCAGCATGCCAGCTGGCACTGACAAGCGACGGAGCGAGGCACATCCCCCCGTGGTGTGGGTCGGCGATGGCCGGGTGAGGTGGGTGTGCCGGCCGTTACGCGGGGCGGGCGGCCGCCGAGATCTGGCCGACCAGGACGGCGAAGGGCATGTCGAGGGCGGCGTAGAGGTCGCCGGCCTCGGGGGCGGCGTTGTCGGCCAGGGCCTCGACCATGAGGGTGGCGTAGTCGGAGACGGTGACGCCCGCCTGCTGCATGCGCAGCAGTCCCGCTTCGCGCTTGGCTTGGCTGAAGGTGCCGGAGGCGTCCACGGCGACGTACGCGTGGTGCCCGGCGGCCGTCGCGGCGATCGCGGGCAGCGCCGCGCACACCTCCAGTGACACTCCGGCGAAGATCAGCTTCTGCCGCCCGGTGGCTTCGATGGCTTCGCGGACCCGGGCGTCGTGCCAGGCGTTGACCGTGCTGCGGTCGATGATCCGCTGTCCGGCCGGCAGGGCCTGGACCAGTTCCGGGGTGGTCGGCCCCCACATGCTGTCGGCCGCGGTGGTGGTGACGACCAGGGGGATGCCGAGCACGGTCGCCGCTCGTGCCAGCGCCACCACGTTGTGCTTCAGCTCGCCGAGCGGGATGTCCCGGACGCCGGACAGCAGGCCCACCTGGTGGTCGACCAGGACCACGGCGGCGTTCTCCCGGGTGACCGGCTCCAGGAACTTGCTGTGCTCGCTCATCGTGCGCTCCTTCGGGTTGAACCACGGCTCCGTTGGCGGCCAGTAGTCACTAATCTTGATAGTCAAGATTAGTGACTACTTCGACGCTATACCCCTGTCCCCCGGGGCGCAAGCACTGGTCAGGGCGGGGCGCCGGAGCGCCTGGGGTGCCGCCCGAGCCCACCGGGCGGGCGACTAAAGTTGCTGGTCACAGGGTGGAACGCGGGACGGGCCCAAAGACGGCGGAAGCGGGAGAGGCGTTGAGCGGACACCAGGCGGCGGAACCGGACCTCGGCGTGCTCGCCGCCCGGGTGCTCTTCTCCGTCCAGCGCGAGCTGTTCACCGTGCTCGCCGAACAGGGCTTCGACGACATCCAGCCCCGCGCCGGCGCCGTACTCGCCTACCTGCGCACCGACGGCATCCGGGCCAGCGAACTCGCCCGCGCCTCCGGACAGCACAAGCAGGTCATCGGGACCCTCGTCGACGACCTCGAACGCCTGGGTTACGTCGAACGCAGACCCGACCCCGCGGACCGCCGCGCCAAACTGATCCACCCCACCGAACGAGGCCTGCTCCAGATGGCGGCGGCCGCCGCCATCATGCGCTCGATCGAGGAGCGCCACGCGAAGGCCCTGGGCGCGCGGGAGTACGCCGCCTTCAAGACCGCCCTCCACCACGTGGCCGATCTCCAGCGCGAGACCCGGCGCGAAGACTAGGGGCTCTCTTTCGGATCACGTCGGATCAGCGCGCGGCGTCGGAGTGCGTGCATCGCAAGGCGGAGGAGGGAGTCCATGCGGAGTATCGGCGACCGACGACAACGCGGCGAGGTGCGTGCTCCGGCGTCGCGCGCCCGGCGTGATCCGAAAGAGAGCCCCTAGAAGGCTGATGAAGATCTTGGGTTGATCCGGGCCGTGCTGTCAGGTGGTGGCCTGGATTTGCCAGGTCGTGCCGTTGTGGGTGAGTCCGAGGTTGAGCAGGGTTCGCAGGTTGAGGGCGGCTGCGCGGGTGTGGAGCCAGGTGTTGTTCTTGATGGTTCCTCGGTAGCGCAGGCGGCGGCTTCGGTGTCCGACGAGCCAGGCCACGGCTCGTTCGACCGGGGGTCGCCATCGGCGGTAGGCGGCTTGCCAGGCGGGGTCGGCGGCTTGTCGGCGGGCGGTGTGCTGGAGGTCGTAGCCGGGTTGGATCCGAAGGGTCCTGCCGGTCTTGGAGGCGGTGCACCGCTCGCGGAGCTGGCAGCCGGTGCAGCGGTCACCGAAGGCCGCCGAGCGGGGTGTGTCGGGGCCGCGGTCGGGTGAGAGCGGGACGGCGCGGCCGGCAGGGCAGGTGACCGTCCCGCGGGCGGTGTCGATCCGGAAGTCGTCGAGGACGAGACCGCCCGCGATGGCGGGTCGTTGAGGGGCGGGCTTGAAGAACAGGCGGTGTCCTGCGCCGCCGAGGGCCTGGCGGGCGCCTCCCGTGGAGTAGGCGGTGTCGCCGAACGCGTCCACCGGCTCGTCCTCGCCCGCGAGCAGGCTCTCGGCGACGGCGGCTTCGTGGTGCTGGGGCCCTGCGCCCGGGGTGAGCTCGACCTCGGTGTAGATCGTGGTCTCGGGCTCGATGGCGAGGTGGGCCTTGTATCCGTCCTGGTAGTGGGTGCGGGTCTTGTGGACGTGTCGGGCGTCGGGGTCGACGGTGGAGACGATCCGGTCGGGTGCGGTGCCCCGGGTGATGCGCCAGCGGCCGTCACGGCCGTCGGAGTCGTCGGCGGGCTCGACGTCCTGTCCGGCGACCAGGGCCAGCAGGCCGACCGCGGTGGCGGCCTTCTCTCCGAGTTGCTGCTCGGGCAGGTGCCCGAGCAGCAACAGCGCGTCGCCGACCAGGGCGTCCACGAGGTCGGCGCGGGCCTGGGCGTCGTTCCAGGCGATGCGGGGCTTGCCCGGGTCGGCGTAGTCGTGTGCGGTGCAGTGGCGGGTGGCGACCTCGTCGGCGCCGGGGACCTCGCGGATCACCGCACGCACGGCGGCGATCAGCTGGGTCACGGTGTCCTGGGTGGCGACCGCGTCGTCCAGCACGGTCGAATCCAGCGCCCGGCGGTGCTTGCCCTTGAGGACGCCGGTCGCCTTCACCACCTCCCGCACGGCCTCGAACACGCGGTTTGGTTGGGCGGAGCGGGCCAGGCGGCGGCGGAAGTAGGCCAGGAGTGAGGAATCGAACGCGGTGTCGTGCAGGCCGAGTCCGCACGCGGCCTTCCACCGCAGGTCGCAGCGCAGTTCCTGGACCGTCTCGAAGTCCGAGAGCCCGTGCAGGGCCTGAAGAGTGATCGCGGCTGCCAGGATCTGGGGCGGCATGCTCGGGCGGCCGTTCGCCGACGGGTACATGTCCGTGAACATCACCGCAGGAAACAGCCGGCCGCGATGCTCGGCCAGGAACGCGAACACACTCCCTGCCGGAATCAGGTCCCGGCAGGTCTCCCAGACATCCGGCCCGACAGTCTCTCCGGACCATTCCCCCATCGCCACAACACGAGTCTGGCCCCGCCGCTCACGCGGCGGGGCCAGAACCCAACATCTTCATCAGTCTTCTAGGGCGTGCCCTGTCGATGAGAGCGGCCTGTCAGGAGGTGAGGACGGAGATCCCGTCTCCGAACAGTTTCAACCCGAGGACGAAGAACAGGACCGCCATCACGGCGACGTTGTGCTGAGCTGCCCAGTCCTTCCAGTTACCGAGCGTGGTCTGGGCTCGCTCTCCCCCGAGCACGAAGACTCCCAGTGGGGCCAACAGGCCGAGGGTGGCGATCACGACGAAGATCGCCAGTGAGGCGATCTGCTGCCCTGCCGGCAGTCCGGCCGAGCCGATCGCGGCGCCCGCGGCGAGGGTCAGCGGGGCGTTCTTGGCGTTGAGCGCGGACAGGGCCAGTCCGAGTGCGAGGACCTTGACCGGCGTGAGACGGTCGATCGCGCTCATCCACTTCGGCAGCTGGGCCTGCGACGGATCCTTCGGGCGCCGGTGCCATTGCCGGGCGCCGAAGAGGACGAGGAGCAGGCCCAGGACGAGCTTGAGGACTCCCACCCAGGTGGCCGGGTGATGGTGGGCGGAGGCGCCTGCGGGGGAAGCGATCGCCAGCATCACCGCGCCCAGCGCCGAGAGTCCCAGGATCCAGCCGACGGTGAAGAGGACTCCGTTGAGGCGTCCCCGAGGCGTGGCGAGGATGAGGATGATGGCGATGATCGGGAGTGGGCTGATCGCGACGCCGGCGGCGAGACCCAGGATGTCACCGAGAACTTTGCCCATGATTGCCTCCAGAGGGGAGTCAGAGCGCGTGACGACGACGAACCCGGCAGGCCCATGTTCCAGTTCCATGATCCTGCGCTCTGACGAAGCTGTCCTCATGAGCTTCTCGGAGCTCTGAAGGCCTTGGCCTGCTCGTCGCCCAGTGGTGCCCCCACCGCGCTCGGGTCAGGATGAAGAGGTGAGGGCGATGGCGCCTCATGTTCGGGCGGTTGGCGTCCCTCGCACCGACCACGGCAGGAGGACGTCACGATGACCGCGATGACAGGCGCTACCCAATCGGCTCACCCCGAGCGCCCGGGCAGGTCGGATGGGGTCTGCAGTGAGTTCACCGTCTTCACCAAGATCAAGCCGGGCCATGCGGATGCGCTGCGTGAGGATCTCGCGACGCTCGCCGACGCGGCGCATGACGAGAGCGCCCATGCGGCGGTGCGCCAGATCGGCACCCTGCATGACGCACGGCACGTGATCTTCGACGACGACACCCGGTTCATGTTCGCCAGCGTTTTCGACGGCTCCTGGGACACCTACATCGACGACTTCGCCAAGACGGTGGTCGGGTCCCGTTTCGACAAGGTCTTCTCGCACAGCGAAGGGTTCCCCGGCGTCGCCGATCCGGGGGTGAAGGACTGGTTCGTCGCCCACCAGGAGCCGGCGGGGGTCTTCGTCAGCGCCTATCCCGACCTCACCGTCCAGCAGATCTACAAGGACCACCGCGTGGACGACGCGTTCCAGGAGGTGCTGGACACCCCCCAGTTCCGGGCGGCGCTGGACAACCCGGCCAACGCGGAGTTGGTGGCCACGCCGGCCTTCCAGAAGCTGCTGGAGGAAGCCTCGGCCTAGGGGCTCTCTTTCGGATCACGTCGGATCAGCGCGCGGCGTCGGAGTGCGTGCATCGCAAGGCGGAGGAGGGAGTCCATGCGGAGCATCGGCGACCGACGACAACGCGGCGAGGTGCGTGCTCCGGCGTCGCGCGCCCGGCGTGATCCGAAAGAGAGCCCCTAGCACCCGGGCACGGCCGACCATCGGAGCCCACCCACCATCGGTGGACCAGGTCGGCCGGTGCGAGCCGGCCGTTGCCGGGCTGTCCAGGCGGAGACAGATGCGCAGGGACATATGCAGAGAGACAGATGTGGAGACGGATGTGGAGAGGCACAAGCGACCATGAACACAGCGGACAGCGGCAGCGCGGCGGGCGGCGTGCGCGTCGAGATCGACGACGTCCAGAGCGGGGCCCTGCGTCCACGGCCCGTGCCCTACGAGGGACGGTTCGTCTTCCTGCGCGTGGATGACCGGCACGTCGGGCGCGCCCTGCTGCGCAAACTGCTCCCGTTGACCTCGGGCGGTCTGCCCAGTGTGGACCCGAACCGGGATGCCTGGGTGACCGTGGCGTTCACCCACCAGGGGCTGCGGGCCCTGGGGGTGCCCCAGGAGTCCCTGGACAGCTTTCCGCGGGCGTTCCGTGAGGGCATGGCCGCTCGGGCGGAGCTGATCGGTGACGTGGGCGAGAGTGCACCGGCCCGCTGGGAGGCCCCGTTCGGAACCGGTGAGGTCCACATCGCGTTGAGCGCCCTGTCCTCCGATGCGGCGCAGCTGGAGAGGGAGCTGGGGCGGGCCCGTGTCGCCTACGAGGGCACGCCCGGTGTCCAGGTGATCTGGCAGCAGGAGGTCCACCAGCTCCCGACCGGGCGTACCACCTTCGGATTCCGTGACGGCATCAGCCATCCGAACATCGAGGGCGTCGGGCTGCCCGGCTCCAACCCGCAGGAAGCCCCGATCAAGGCCGGCGAGTTCATCCTCGGCTACCCCGACGAGACCGGCGGCCTGCCGCCCGTGCCCAGCCCCGACGTGCTGGGACGCAACGGGACCTACGTGGCCGTTCGCAAGATCCACACCAACGTGGCGGCCTGGCGCCGGTACCTTCGTGCGAACAGCTCCAGCGCCGAGGAGGAGACACTGCTGGCGGCGAAGATGGTCGGGCGCTGGCCGAGCGGGGCGCCGTTGACGCTGGCGCCGGAGCACGATGATCCGGAGCTGGCGGCCGATCCGCGCCGCGTCAACGACTTCCTGTACCGGGAGAACGACGATCGCGGCTTCCGGTGCCCGGCCGGGGCGCACATCCGGCGCACCAACCCCCGTGATGCCACCATCATCGGCGACGCACGGATGCACCGGCTCATCCGTCGCGGCACCACCTACGGCCCGCCGCTGCCCGAGGGCGTGCTGGAGGACGACGGCGCGGAGCGGGGCCTGGTCGGCGTGTTCATGGGGGCCCATCTGGAACGGCAGTTCGAGTTCATCAAGGCCGAATGGGTCAACGACGGCAACTTCATCGGCTACCCCGGCGAGAAGGACCCGGTGGCCGGACATCACGGCGGAACCGGCAGCGTCACCATCCCGGAGAAGCCGGTCCGGCGCCGCCTGAAGAACCTGCCCAGCTTCGTGGTCACCCGCGGCGGCGAGTACTGCTTCCTGCCGGGTCTGCGTGCCCTGCGCTGGCTCGCCGAGCTGGAGGACTGAGGGCGATTCCCACCCCCTGAGGTCCGATCACGCTCTCCGAGGAGAGGTCGGAGTCATGACAGCACAGTTCGTCCGCTACACGCCCGACGTCGAAGACGACGACCCGCACTTCGACCGCAACGTGCAGACGGTGATCGAGAAGACCGAGAGCTACATCGCCGAGTCGGTCGAGGCCGGTGGCACCGGACGGGCCCTGCGCGACGCCCACGCCAAGGGCTACGGGCTGGTCCGAGGGGAAGTGGAGATCCTGGCCGGGCTGCCCCCCGAGTACGCCCAGGGAATCTACGCGACTGCGGGAACCCACGATGCGCTGATCCGCTTCTCCAACGGCTCGCCCCACGCGGGAGCCGACGCGCGGCTGGGTGCCGCCACCGGACTGGCGCTGAAGATGTTCGACGTCCCCGGCCCGACCCTGCTGGAGGACGAACCGGACACGGGCACATTCGACTACGCCAACATCAACGGACCGGTCTTCTTCTGCAACACGGTCGAGCACTACCTGTTCATCCAGGAACTGTTCCTGAACGCGCCGGCGTACTTCTCCCAGGGCCGACCCGGCGCGCATCGGTTCTTCACCGAATTCGTGACCGGGAAAGGAACGCTGGACCAGGAGGACTGGGCCTGGGACGAGTTCCTGGCCTTCCTGCGCCTGTCGAAGACGCCTCCGGCGAACCTGCTGCTGTCCAGCTACTGGACGATGGGCGCGGTCCGGCACGGGGACTACATCGCCAAGGTGCGCATCACCCCCGACCCGTCCTTCGCCGCGGCGGTGGTGCGGCGCACCATCGACCCGGCCTCGGGGGCGGAGTTCTTCCGCCCGGCCCTGCAAGCCGAGTTGCAGGAACGGCCCTACGCCTTCGACATCCAGGTCCAGCTCTGCACCGACCTGGAGCGCATGCCGGTGGAGGACACCACCGTGGAGTGGCCCGAGCAGCTCTCGCCGTCCGTCACCGTGGCGAAGCTGCGGCTGCCGCAGCAGGACATCTCCGGCCCCGAGAACCTGGAGAAGATGGACTCGCTGTCCTTCACGCCCTGGCGGGTCACCGCCGAGCACGCGCCCCTGGGCAACATCATGCGGGCCCGCAAGGAGGTCTACCGGCAGTCCTCCATCGCGCGCCACAAGCTCAACCGGCAGCCGCGCACGGAACCCCGCAGCGCCGACGACGTACTCGGCGCCTGACCCGGCCCACCACCGCGACGGTGCGTCGACCGGGGCGGTCGGCCCTGACAGCCCGCTGCCGCCGGCGTGCCAGGGCCCGGCCGGTCACTTCAGGGTGACGATCTTGCGCATGCCCAGGCCGGCGTTCGGGACGCCCGTCCGCTCGTCGGGAATCATGCAGAGCAGGACGTACCGTCCGGGCTGCAGGCCGTGGGCCTGCACGGAGGCGGTGCGGTCGCCGGACATGGCGCCGAGGCCGGTGGCCGGCCCGGTGAACGGGGACCGGGCCGGCAGGCCGCCCAGCGCGACGTCCCTCAGGTACTCCCCGATCTGCTCGTCGGTGGTGTCCGCACCGATCGGCCGCAGCTGCATCTCGTGGATCTGCTTCGACTCGTCGTGCACCAGGTAGGCCAGGTGCGCGTGGTCGACGTCCTCGGTCTGGAAACGCGGGCCCTCGGCCGTGTCCTTCTCGATCACGATGCCGTCGTCGAAGCGGACCTGGTTGTCGTTCTGGCCGTTCGTACCGACCAGGTTCAGTTTCCTGGAGACCGGGTGGGCCGGGTCCGCCCGGAACGCGGTGAGGTCCAGCAGGTAGACCGGCCCGGGGCTGACCTCCTCGGTGAACTGCTCGTGCACCTGCGAGGTGACCAGCGCCCCGCCCAGCAGGTCCGCCTCGCCGTTCACCGCCCGGATCCCGGCGCCCGCGGTGGCCGGCGACGGGCTGACCGCGTCGGCGAGGTCCCGGAGGACCTGGTCGATGGTCACTCCCTCGTGCGGACGCAGCAGCTGCAGCTGCCGGCCGTTCGGGTCGTCCGTCTTGACCCGGAAGCTGACCAGGCCGCCCTTCGCGGTGTCCGGTGCCTGCAGGCCGGAGGCTCCGATGCTCACCTCGACGGGGTGCTCCTCCGGCGAGGCGGCGCCGGCCGTACCACTCGCACCGACGCTCGTCGCCAGGGCGAGGGCCGAGACGGTCACCGTCCGTACCATGCGCGCGAACACGTGCTCCACCATGAAGAATCCTTTCTGTGGGTGGCCTCCGGCGCGGAACATCCCCCACCGCGCGCGGCAGACCACGCCCCGCACCGGAAGGCGACCGGTTCGGACCATCGGGCAGCGGGGCCCGGCCAGCGATGGCGATGGTGCCGGCGGGCGCGAAGGGGCGCCCGGAGGCCTGGCCGGCCTCGGTTCGGCGGGCGCCGGGCGGATCGTTGCGATCCTGTTGCGCGGGCAGTGGCGCAGCTCATAGGCGTTGCGGGTGGTTCGTGATCGCATCGGCTGATGCATCAGTTCGAGAACGCCGGGAATCACCTGACGGCCCGCCGGCCGGCTGCCGCGGTTGCGGTGGCCGCGGTCTGCGCAGCCCTGCTCGTGGGCTGCGGAGAGCGGGCGACCGGGGTTTCGCCGGCCACCGGCGGTGCCGGGCCGTGCGGGGCGCCGTTGCCGTCGGCGTCCCGCAATGGGCAGGCGTCGCCCGGGCTCGCGCAGGGCGGGGTGCGGATCACGGCCGCCAGTACGGCCTGCGCGGAGTACGAGGTCACCAATCCGGGGGACGAGACCTCTGATGTCACAGCGGTGTTCAGCCGCCTCTCGGCGGCCGGAGGTGCGCTGGACAACGTGACGCAGGTCGTCACCGCGCTCGCTCCGGGGGCCACCGCGAAGGGGCGGATCGAGCTGGACGGGCACGGGCAGGCGCGGCCGGGCGCCGGACCGCTGGTGAAGATCGTCCAGGTCCGCAGTGTGCCCAGCGCCGAGGCCTCGCAGCCGGGCGGCCCCTGCCCGGCCTCAGGCCTGCGGCTGTACGCGGACGACGGCGACGCCGCGATGGGCCTGCGCGTGGTCGGCCTGCACCTGCGCAACTGCGGGACGTCCGCGGTGTCCGTCAACGGCTACCCGAAGCTGCAACTGCTCGACGTGGAGCACCGGCCGGTCGACGGGGTGCGTTTCTTGTCCGGCGGCGCCGGGATCGCCGGCGGCACCGGCGCGGACGACCCGCCGCAGGAGATCGTGCTGCGCCCGGGAGAGGGCGCCCGTTCCACGCTGGTGTGGCGCAACACCGTGGAGGGCGGCAACCCGGTGAACGCCCCTTACGTGCGGGTCCGGGCCACCCCTGACGCGGCCCCGGTGATGGTCGTCCCGGAGATCGACCTGGGTACCACGGGGCGGCTCGGCGTCGGCGCCTGGGCCAGGGAGGACAGCCGGCCGTGAGCGGGGCGCCGGCGGTCCTCCCCCAGCGTGCTCTCGTGCTGGGAGAATTTTCCACGGAAAATTCTGGTCCCCGACCGCCCCGCCCGGGGGCGGTCCGTCCGGTCGGTCAGCCTGGCCGGTCCGTCAGGTGCCGGGCCAGGTCGTTCACCAGGGCGTCGAGCCAGGAGCGCACGGTATCCGGGTCGAACAGGTCGGCGTCGTACTCGGCCAGGCCCGCGTAGCCGTCCGCGTCCGGGGTGAGGACCAGCAGGAGGTCGGAGCGGGCCGAGGGGCCCGGCACGTCCTCGACCTCGGCGGTCAGGCCGGGGAGGTCGAGGACGGCGGGCGGGGTGCTCTGCACGGTGAGCAGGACCTGCGGGTACGCGTCGGGCAGCCGGACGCCGCGTTCGCGCAGCGGTTCGACCAGCAGGCCGAAGGGGACGGTGGCGTGGTCGAGGGCGGTGGCGATCGCCGTCGCGGCCGTGTCGACCGATTCCCCGAACCCGCCCGGGGAGCGGGTGGGCAGCCGGATCGGGAGGCCGAAGGTGAGCAGGCCGACGACCCGTTCGTCGGCCGGCCGGGTGCGGTTGGCGTGGGAGAGCACCACCAGGGTCTGCGCCGCGCTGCTCAGCTCGCCCAGCAGCCGCGCGAAGGCGGCGAGCAGGACGGCCGAGGCGGTGGTGGAGCGGGCGGCGGCGTAGCGGCCCACCGCCTCGGCCAGTGCCGCGGGGAGGCGGAAGGCGGCCGTGGCACCCCGCCCGGAGCGCTGTGCGGGGCGGGGCCGGGCGGTGGGCAGCTCCGCCGTCGACGCGACGCCGTCCAGGGTCTTGGCCCAGTGGTCGGCGGCCGCGGCGACGGCGGCGCGGGTGACCACGGTCCGCTCCCAGCAGGCGTGGTCGGTCATCCGGCCCGGGTCCTCCGGCGGCCGCCCGTCCGGGCCGTACAGCGTGCCCAGGTCGGCCAGCAGGGTGGCCAACGACCAGCCGTCGACCGCGATGTGATGGAGCGTCAGCAGCAGCACCCAGGCTTCGTCGGCGGGCCGCAGCAGCCGGGCGCGCAGCAGCGGGGCCGTGGCCAGGTCGAAGGGGCGGTCGCTCTCGGCCCGGGCGGCCTCGGCGAGCGCCGCGTCCCGAGCCCCGGGCGCGAGCGCGCGCAGGTCGGCGACCGGGAGCTGCACCGGGGCGTTCGGCAGCACCTGTTGGAGCAGGCCCAGGTCGGTGTCCCGGTAGCTGGTGCGCAGGCTCTCGTGGCGCCCGGTCAGCGCCGTCAGCGCGGCGGCCAGCCGCTCGGGCTCCAGCGGCCCGCGCAGGGCGATCCGCTGGGTGATGTTCCACACCGCCGGGTCCGCCGCCCGGGCGTGCGCCCGGTGCATCCGGCGCTGCGCCACCCCGGCGGGTGCGGCGGCGAGGGCCGTGCCGGAGCCGGTCAGGGTGGCCAGCAGCCGTTCCCGGTGGGCCCGGACGAGCCCGGTGGCCTCCTCGTCGAGCGCGCCGGGCGGGGCCAGGTAGCCGAGCCGGTCGCCGGTGGTGCGCAGGACGATCTCGCGCTCGTCGAGCAGCCGGACGAGCCGGTGCCAGCCATCGTCGATAGCGGTCACAACGTGCCCTCCTCGTAGGCCGGGGCCTGGCGGTCCTCGGTCTGCGGCTGCTGGGCGGCCATCGCGCGGATGGTCGGGCGGCGGAAGAAGTCCAGGACGCCGGTCCGGATCCCGGTGGCCTCGCGGACCCGGTTCAGCAGCCGGGTGGCGGCCAGCGAGTGCCCGCCGAGGTCGAAGAAGGAGGTCTCCACGCCTGCGGGGCGGCCGAGTTCCTCCTCCCACAGCCGTTGCACGGTGCGTTCCAGTTCGGTGGCCGGGGCGACGGCGGCCCGGCCCGCGCCCAACGGCAGCGGCTCCGGCAGAGCAGCCACGTCGAGCTTGCCGTGCGCGGTGAAGGGCAGCGCCGCCACTGCGGCCCAGAGCCCCGGCACCATGTGCTCGGGGAGCAGGTCGGCCAGGTGGTCGCGGACCCTGGGCAGTTCGGCGGCGGCGCACTGCACGTACCCGGCCAGCATGGTGCCCGTCCCGGTGCGGCGGGCCGTCACGGCCGCGCCGCGCACGCCCGGGACGGAGCGCAGCACGGTCTCGACCTCGCCCGGCTCGATCCGGTAGCCGCGCACCTTGACCTGGCGGTCGGCGCGGCCGAGGTACTCCAGGGTGCCGTCCGGCCGCCAGCGGCCGAGGTCGCCGGTGCGGTAGCGGCGGCCGTCCGGGGTGTCGGTGAAGGCGGCGGCGCTCTCCTGCTCCCGGCCGGGGTAGCCGAGCCCGACCTGGACGCCGAGCGCGTGGATCTCGCCGACCGCGCCGGGCGGGACGGGGCGCCCGGCGGCGTCCAGCAGCAGGATGCGGGTACCCGGCACCGGGCGGCCGATCGGCGCGTGGTCCGGTCCGTCCGGGGCGACCTCGCCGGCCGTGACGGCGTGGGTCTCGGTGGGGCCGTAGTGGTTGATCAGCCGGCAGCCGGGGTTACGGGCGAGGAAGGCCCGCAGCCCGGGGGTGAGCAGCAACTGCTCGCCGCCCGTGATCAGTTCGCGCAGGTGGGGCACCGGTTCGTCGCCGAGGGCGTCGACCAGCGCGGCCAGCGGGGTGTACGGCAGGTGCAGCCGCTCGGCCCGGGTGGCGCGGACCACGGCGGCCAGCGCCGTCACGTCGTAGCGGGTCTCCTCCTCGATCAGCAGCAGGGTGCCGCCGCCGGCCAGCGTGGTCAGCACCTCCTGGACGCTGACGTCGAACCCGCAGGAGGCGTACTGCAGGGTGCGGGCGGCCGGGTGCTCGGCGACGTTCCAGGCCAGCAGCGCGGACAGGCCGAGGGTGTGCATCAGCACGCCCTTGGGGCGGCCGGTGGAGCCGGAGGTGTACAGCAGGTACGCGGGGGCCTGCGCGGAGGGGGCGGGCAGCGGCGGCAGTTCGGCGGAGGCGGCGACGGCATCGGCCTCGGCGTCCGTCAGGACCGTCGGCAGGGACAGGCCCATCAGGTCCGTGTCCGAGGCGGTGAGCAGCACGGCCGGTGCGCTGTCCGCGGCGATCAGCCGGCAGCGTTCCGGGCCCTGCAGCGGGTCGATCGGCACGTGGACGGCGCCGAGGCGCAGCACGGCCAGCAGCGCGGCCACCTGGTCCACCGAGCGCGGCAGCAGCACGCCCACCCGGCTGCCCTCCCGCACCCCGGCGGCCAGCAGCCGGCCGGCCAGCTCGCCGGCCCGGGCGTGCAGCGTCCGGTAGTCGGTCCCGGTGCCGTCGGCGGCGACCACCGCGAGGGCGTCGGGACGGGCGGCCGCGACGGCGGCCACCGCCGCCAGCGGGTGTGCGGGCGCCCGCTGCGCCTCGGGCCCGCATTCCAGGGCGGGGTCGGCAGGGGCGGCCGTCAGCTCGGCGAGCGGGCGGGCCGGGTCGGCGACGGCGGCGGTGAGCAGCCGCTCGAAGGCGTCGAACAGCCGGTCCACCGTGACCCGGTCGAACAGGGCCTCGGCGTACTCGACGTGGCAGCGGATGCCGTCCGGCAGGTTGGTGAGGAAGAGCGACAGGTCGAAGGCGGAGCGGTCCACCACGTCGTCCAGCGGGCGGGCCGTCACCCCGGGCAGGTCGAGTTCGAAGACGGCGTGGTTCTCGAACTCGACGAGGACCTGGAAGATCGGGTTGCGGCTGGTGTCCCGCTGCGGGTTCAGCTCCTGCACCAGGACCTCGAAGGGCAGCTGCTGGTGCTCGTAGGCGTCCAGTGCGCTGGAGCGGACCCGGTCCAGCGCCTCGGCGAAGTCCGGCTCCCCGGACAGGTCCAGGCGCAGCGCCAGCGTGTTGACGAAGAAGCCGACCAGGTCCTCGGTGCCCTCGGTCCGGTTGGCCACCGGGGTGCCCAGCACCACCTCGTCCTGGCCGCCGTAGCGCTGCAGCACCCCGGCGAAGGCGGTGAGCAGCACCATGAACAGGGTCGAGCGGCGGCTGCGGGCCAAGTCCCGCAGGCCGTCGGAGAGTTCGGCGGGCAGTTGACGGACGTGGGAGCGGCCCCGGCCGTCCGGCACCGCCGGGCGCGGCCGGTCGGTCGGCAGGGCCAGCACCGGCAGGTCGCCGCCGAGCACCTTGCGCCAGTACGCGAGGCTCTCGTCGTACGCCCCGGCGGCCACCGCGGCCCGCTCCCGGACGGCTTCGGCGGCCGGGGTGGTGGTGAGCACCGGCAGCCGGGCGGGGCGCTGCTCCCGGGCGGCCCGGTACAGCTCGCCCAGTTCCCGGGTGATCACCACGGTGGACAGGGTGTCGATCACGATGTGGTGCATCGACAGCACCAGGACCTGCCGGTCGGGCCCCGTCTCCAGCAGCCGGGCCCGGAACAGCGGGCCCTCGGTCAGGTCGAAGCGGCGGGTGCCCTCGGCGGCGACCAGCGCGGCCACCGCCTCGTGCTCGGGCCCGTCGGCCGCGACCCGCTCCAGCAGCGGGCCCTCGGGCACCGGGAGCACCTGCTGGAACGGTTCGCCGTCCTGCTCGCGGAAGGCGGTGCGCAGCCCGACGTGCCGTTCGACCAGCGCGCGCAGCGCGGTGTCGAGTGCGGCCGGGTCGAGCGGGCCGTCCAGCTCGATGGCCTTGACCTCGTTGTACTGCCCGGTGTCGGGCAGCATCCGGTGCAGGAACCACATCCGCTGCTGCGCGTAGGACAGCGGGGCGCCGCGCTGGGCGGAGCGGCGCAGGGCGTCGATGTGCGGCATGCCGGAGGCCACCTGGTCGGGGGCGAGCCCGAAGTCCACGAAGCAGGCGATCTCGTCCGCGCCGGCCGCCCGCAGCTCGGCCAGCACCGACTGCACGCTCTCCGGGGTGCCGATCAGCGCGCGGGAGGCGCAGTACCGCTCGTAGGCGCGCTCCAGCACGAACTCCAGGTCCTCCTCGCGGGTGTTCTCGAAGTCCAGGGTCAGGCCGAGGCTGTTGGCCATCTGCCCGAACAGCGAGAGCGAGGAGCGCAGGTAGTGGCAGAACGGGCGGTACGCCTGCTCGCGGGCGGTGGCGAGGTCGGCGCCCAGGTAGGTGTGGACGAGCACGACCACCCGGCCGGCCTCCGGGTCGAGGCCGTGCTCGGCCCGGGTGCGCCGGTAGAGCGCGACGTTCTCGGCGAGCTGGGCGACGTCCTGGGTCATCAGGTTGGTGATGATGCCCAGGTCGTGCCGGGCGGCCTCGCGGAAGCTGTCCGGGTTGCCGACGATCGCGGTGAACATGGGCGGCTGCTCCTGCAGCGGGCGCGGGTGCAGGGTCACCTCGATCGGCTCCCCCTTGCCGTTGCGGCCCCGGTAGGGCTCGCCGCGCCACAGTGCCCGGACGGTGTCGATCTGCTGGTGCATCAGCTCCTTGTGGCCGCCGTAGTTCTCGGGGAAGAACAGGAAGTCGTTGGGGTGCCAGCCGCTGGCGCAGCCCAGGCCGACCCGGCCGCCGGACAGGTTGTCGACCACCGACCACTCCTCGGCCACCCGGACGGGGTGGTGCAGCGGCAGGACCGCGCAGCCCGCGTTGAGCCGGATCCGGGTGGTCTCCCGGGCCAGCGCGGCGGCCAGCACCGAGGGGTTGGGGAAGATCCCGCCGAAGGAGTGGAAGTGGCGCTCCGGCAGCCAGACGGCGTGGAAGTCGTGCCGGTCGGCGAAGCGGGCGCTCTCCAGGACGATGCGGTACTTCTCGTCCTCCGGGGAGTCCAGGGGGTAGTCGCCGAAGAAGTAGAGGCTGAAGTCGACGGGGCGCTGCGGGTCGCTGACCGGGTGGTAGGGCATCCCGGCGGGCTCGGTGTGGCCGGTACCGGTCTGGCCGGTGCCGGTGCCGGTGGTGCCCGTGGTGCCGGTGCCTGTACGGTCGTCCGCCGCGGGCTCCGGCAGTGCGGCCGCCGGGCGCGGGGCCGGGAGCCGTACCCCGGGCGAGGCCGGGAAGAAGCCGCCGCGCCGCAGGTCGCGCAGCGAGTCGCGGACCGCGTCGGCCACGAACTCCAGGTCGCCGTCGGTGTGCGCGGTGGAGAGGAAGAAGTTGCGCCACTCCCACACGTAGACCCCGCGGGTCAGCAGTTGCGGGAAGAGCAGTTCCATGTCCGCCCGCGGCTCGAACCGGAACAGCGAGCCGAAGTGGGCCAGCCGCAGCGGGAACTCCTCCTCCTCGAAGAACCCGTTGAGGGTCGCGGCCAGCTCGTCGGTGCGGGCGTTCAGCCGCTCCTGCAAGCCGGGGCCGGACTCCTTGAGGTGGCGCAGCACGGCGCCCGCGGCGGTCATCGCCAGCGGGTGCTGGATGTAGGTGCCGCCGAAGAAGGTGGTGTCCTTGGGCGGGTAGCTGTCGTCCCCGTAGTCCCAGTGGCCGCCGTCGATCCCGTCCAGGATGTCGGCGCGCCCGGCGATCGCGCCGATCGGGTAGCCGCCGCCGAGCACCTTGCCGTAGGTGGAGACGTCCGGGGTCACGCCCCAGAAGCCCTCGGCGCCGCGCAGGTGCGGGCGGAAGCCGGTGAGCATCTGGTCGAAGATGAGCACGATGCCGCGGCGGGCGGTCAGTTCGCGCAGCGCGCGGACGAACTCGACCGGCTGGCGGCCCGGGTGGCGGCTCTGGACGGGTTCGACCAGCACGGCGGCGATCCGGTCGCCGAGTTCCTCGATCACCTGGAGGCTCTCCGGATCGCCGTACCGCAGCACCACGAGGTCGGCGACCGCGCTGCCGGGGATGCCGATCGACACCGGGACGGTCTCCCGGTCGGCGCCGCGGCCCACGGTCCGGCCCAGGGTGTGGTCGAAGTGGCCGTGGTAGGAGCCCTCGAACATGACGATCTTGTCCCGGCCGGTGTACGCGCGGGCCAACCGGATCGCCCCGGCGTTCGCCTCGGTGCCGGAGTTGGCGAACGCGACCCGCTCGGTACCGGTCAGTTCGGCCAGCAGTTCGGCGGCCTCACCGGTCTCCGGGCCGCGCGGGCCCAGCCGCAGTCCGCCGGCCAGGTGCTCGCGGACGGCGTCGGAGACGAACTCCGGGTCGTGGCCGAACAGCAGGACGCCGAAGCCCATGGTGATGTCGACGTACGTGTTGCCGTCGAGGTCCTCCAGGCGGGAGCCCCGGGCCCGGCGGGCGGCGAGCGGGTAGAGCATCTCCTTGGTCGCGGAGCGGAAGCCGACCACGGCGCGGCTGTCCGCGAGGGTGCGCCGGTGGCGGCGGGTGACCGCCTTGGAGGCGGCGGTCCGGGCCGTGAAGCGGGCGACCAGCTCGTCCACGTGGGCGCGCTGCTGCTCGGTCAGGCCGCCGGAGGCCATGCCGGACTCCCGGGAGACGGTCACCCGGGGGCCGTGTACCTGCGGGGCGGGCGGGGTGGCCGACGCGGGTGCGGGGGCGGCGACCGGGGTGACGGCGGCTGGGGTGACCGCGGGTGCGGCGGCCGGTGGCAGGGCTACGGGGGCGGCAGCCCCGGGAAGCGCGGGCGGCGCCACCCCGGTCCCGGCCAGCAGGCCGAGCTGGTCGCGCATCAGGTCGGAGAACTGACCGAGCAAGGCGAGCTGGCGCTCGATCAGGCCGGTGCCGTCGGCCACCGGGGCGGGCACGGGCGGCGACGCGGGCACTGACGGGACGGGCGGAGCGGGGGGGACGGGCGGAGCGAGGTGGACGGGCGGCGCGATCACCTGGGGCGAGGGTGCGGGGGCCGGTATCGGTGCCGCTGCCGGGGCGGGAACAGGGGCGGCGGCAGGGACCGGCGCCGGAGCCGCTGCCGGAGCCGCCGCCGGCTCGGGTGCGGCGGCCGGCAGCAGCGCGTCCCGGACGGCGGGCTCCAGCCGGCCGGCGATCAGCCCGGCCAGTCGGGCCGGGGTGTCCGCCGCCTCGAACAGTTCGCGCATCGAGACCCGTACCCGGAAGGTCCGCTCCAGGTCCCGGATCATGTTGATCATCGAGAGCGAGTCGGCGCCGAGGTCGAAGAAGGGCTCGTCGGCTCCGACCGACCCCTCGTCGTGGCCGAGCTGGCGGGCCGTCTGCTCCAGTACCTGGCGCAGCACGGCCTCCTCGGCCAGTTGCTCGGGGCTCGCTGCGGGCGCCGATACGGGCGTCACTGCGGCGGGCGCCGGGCCGGGTGCCGACGCGGCCTCGGGTATGGCCGACGGCGGAACGGGCTGCTGGGGCGGCGGTGCCTGGTGCATGGCGGAGTCCTCGGTGGTCGGCCGGTCGGGGGCGGTGAACCAGTGGCGGCGGCGCTGGAAGACGGTGGTCGGCAGGGGTACGCGGCGGGCCGGGCCGTCCGGCCAGTCGCGGGCGGCGGCGAAGCGCGCCCAGTCGAGCGGGACGCCGTGGGACCACAACGCGGCGGCCGCGACGCCGAACTGCCGCTCCGGCGGTGCGCCGCGCCGGGCGCCGGCCACGAAGTGGCGGTGCGGCAGCTCCCGGCGGCCCATGCCGGTGAGCGTCGGGTGCGGGCCGAGCTCAAGGAAGAGCTCGTGGCCCTGCCCGTCCAGGGCGGCCAGGACCAGGTCGAAGCGCGCGGTCTCCCGGGTCTGCCGGACGAAGTAGTCGGGCGTCGGCACGGTGCCGGGGGCCAGCACCTCGCCGCCCAGGTTGCTCACCAGCGGTACGGTCAGCGGCCGCAGGCGCAGCCGGGCGAGCTGCTCGCGGAACGGGTCGAGCACCGGGTCGAGCAGCCGGGAGTGGAAGGCCCGGTCGGTGGCGAGCCGTTCGGTGGTCACACCGTCGGCGGCCAGCACGGCCTCGGCTGCCGCGATCTCGCGCGGCGCTCCGGCCAGCACGCACTGGCCGGCGCCGTTGACCACGGCCAGCTCCACCCCGGGCAGCCAGTCGCCGAGTGCGGCGAGCCGCTGCGGGCCGGCCATCACCGCCGTCATGGCGCCGGGCTCGGTCGCCCGGTGCATCAGCCGTCCGCGCACCGCGGTGAGGAACATCCCGTCGGCGAGGTCGAGCGCGCCCGCCGCGTGGAAGGCCGCGTACTCGCCGGCGCTGTGCCCGGCGACCGCGGCCGGACGCAGCCCGAGCTCCTGCCAGAGCCGAAGGTAGGCCGCTTGCAGGGCGAACAGCGCGGGCTGCGCCGCCTCGGTGGTCCAGGCGTCGTCGGCTCCCTCGGGCACGGCGTCGAGCAGCAGCGGCAGCAGCGGCTCGCCCCAGGCGTCGCGGTGCAGCCGGTCGCACTCGTCCAGCACGGCCCGGAAGACCGGGAAGGCGCGGTGGAGTTCGGCGGCCATGCCCCGGTACTGGGCGCCCTGGCCGGTGAACAGCAGCACCGGCTGCACGTCGCCGCGCCGGGCCTCGCGGTGGACGGGCGCGGCGCCGGAGGTACGGCCCGCAACAGGTGCTGCACCGGAGGTACGGCCCGCAACGGGCACGGCGCCGGAGGTACGGCCCGCCAAGTGGGCCTCCAGGCCCCGGCGCAGCTCGTCGGGGTCGGCGCCGGTGACGGCGAGGCGGTGGCGCAGCGCGCGGCGGCCGCCGCCGAGGGTGAGCGGCAGGTCGCCGGGGGCGGGGGCGGGCCCGGTGGCCAGCCGGTCGCGGAGCAGGCCGGCCAGGGCGGTCAGGCCCTGCTCGGTGCGGGCAGACAGCGGCAGCACGGTCGGGGCGGGGCGCGGGTCGGCGATGCCGGTTGCGGCCGCCGGCGCCTCCTCCAGCACCAGGTGGGCGTTGGTGCCGCCGACGCCCAGCGCGCTGACCCCGGCCCGGCGCGGGGTGGGGCCGGCCGGCCAGTCCCGGCCCTCGGCGGAGAGCCGGAACGGGCTTCCGTCGAGCTCCAGCGCAGGGTTGGGGCGGCTGAAGTTGACCAGCGGCGGGATCGTGCCGTGCCGCAGCACCAGCAGGGCCTTGATCAGCCCCGCCATTCCCGCGCAGGTGTCCAGGTGGCCGATGTTGGGCTTCACCGAGCCGAGCGAGCAGAAGTCGGCGGCCTCGGTGCGGGCGCGGAACGCCTGGGCCAGCGCCCGGAACTCGATCGGGTCGCCGAGCGGGGTGCCGGTGCCGTGCGCCTCGATGTAGCCGACGCTCTCGGCCGGCACCCCGGCCAGGTCCAGGGCCCGGCCGACCACAGCCGCCTGCCCGTCCACGCTGGGCGCGGTGTAGCCGACCTTGAGCCCGCCGTCGTTGTTGACGGCCGAGCCGAGGATCACGCCGTGCACGGTGTCGCCGTCCGCCAGCGCCCGGTCCAGGCGCTTGAGCAGGACGGCCGCGACGCCGTTGCCGCCGACCGTGCCGCCGGCCGCCGCGTCGAAGGCCCGGCAGGCGCCGTCCGGGGAGAGGATCGACCCCTCCTCGTAGCGGTATCCGGCGGCCTGCGGGGTGTGCAGGGCGGCGGCCCCGGCCAGTGCCAGGTCGCAGTCGCCCGCCAGCAGTGACTGCACCGCGAGGTGCACCGCGACCAGCGAGGTGGAACAGGCGGTCTGCACGCCGATCGCCGGCCCGGTCAGGCCCAGCCGGTAGGCGACCCTGGTGGCGGCGAAGTCGGCCTGGTTGCCGATCGCGGTCTGCAGCGCGGCCACCGGCTCGGCCGGGTCGGCGGTGGCGGCCAGGGTGTGCTGGTAGTAGTTGCGCAGCGCGTACAGGGTCATGCCGGTGCCGGCGAAGACCCCGACCCGGCGGCGCGGGTCCGGGGCGTCGTAGCCGCCGTCCTCCAGGGCCTGCCGGCAGATCTCCAGCAGCAGGCGCTGCTGGGGGTCCATCAGCGCCGCCTCGGTGCCGCTGATGCCGAAGGCCTCGGCGTCGAAGTGGTCGGTGTCGGGCAGCGCGCCGGTCACCGGGACGAAGTCGGGGTGGCGATACTCCGCCGGGCGCAGGCCGGCCGCCGCCAGTTCGTCCTCGGTGAAGCGGGTGGTGCTGCGGACGCCGTCGACGATGTTGCGCCAGTACTGTTCGGGGGTGTCGGCGCCGGGGAAGCGCAGGGCCAGGCCGACGATGGCCACCCGGCGGTCGCCGCCGTCCGGGCCGCCGTCCCGGCCGCCGGGCGCGGCGGTGGCGGCCGTGGCTGCGGTGGACGCGGTGGGCACTTCGGTCAGGTGCGCGATCAGGGCGTCCACGGTGGGGTGCCGGAACAGCTCGGTGGGCGCCGGGGGCGCCGGCAGGACGGCACCGAGCGCGCCGTGCACCCGCATCAACTGGAGCGATCCGATGCCGAGTTCGGCGAGCGGGCGGCCAGGGTCGAGCGGGGTGTCGAGGACGGCCTCGAAGGCGTCCAGGACGGCCCGGCGCAGCTCGGCGGTGGCAGGGGTGGCGGCGGTGGCGGCGGTGGCAGGGGTGGGGGCGGCGTGGGCAGGACTGCCAGGGCCAGGCGGTACGGCTGCGGCCGGTGCGGTGGCCCGCTCGTCGGCCGGCCGTCCGGCGGGCCGTGCGGAGGGCCGTGCGGAGGGCGCTTCGCGGACCGGTCGCGGTGCGGTGGCCAGCAGGCGGCGGCGCGCGGCGGGGGCGCTCGGGTCGGGCCCGGCGTACCAGCGGCCCGGGGCGGCGGCCAGCAGCAGCGAGGCGAGTCGGCGGCCGTGCGCGGCGCTCAGCACGGCGATGCCCCGGTCGGCGGCGGCCTGCTCGTGGTCGGTGGCGCGGTTCATGCCGACCCCGCTCCACAGGCCCCAGGAGATCGTCCAGGCCGGGGCCCCGGTCTCCCGGTGCAGCCGGTCGACGGCGCTCTCCAGGTAGCGGTTGGCGGCGGCGTACGCCGTGGAGCCGACGGCCTCCTGGAAGCCGACCATCGAGGAGAAGCCGACGAACTGGGCGCCGGGCCGCTTCCGGACCAGCTCGACGAGGTGGTCCGTGCCGGTCGTCTTGGCACGCACCGCCTCGCGCCAGCCGTCGGGGCCGGTGTCGGCGAGCAGCGCGAGCCGGTAGCTGCCGGCCAGGTGGAGCACGCCGTCCAGCGGCGCCTGCCAGTCCCGTTCGGCCTCGGCGACCACCTCCGCCAGCTGCTCGGGGTCCGTCACGTCGGCGCGGCGGTAGTCGACCCGGCCGCCGTAGGAGGACAGCCGGTGCAGCGCCGCGCGGCGCTCGGCCGCCTCGGCGGTCGGCGCGTCCAGGTCGGTGCGGCCGATCACGAGCAGCCGGGAGCCGTGGTCGCGGAGCAGGCCGGGCAGCAGCTCGGCGGCGATCCCGCCGAGGCCGCCGGTGACCAGGTAGCGGGCGCCGGGGGTGAGCAGTGAGCAGCCCTCGGCTGCGGTCACGGCGTCGCGCACGCTTACGGTCTCGGCCGGTCCCAGCCGGGGCACCCACGGGCGGCCCTCGCGCCAGGCGCACTCCGGCTCCGGCCGGGGCTCGGCCAGCAGGGCGAGCAGCGCGGCGGCCTGCTCGGCGGCCGGTGCGCCCGCCGGCAGGTCGATGTGCCGGGCGGCCGGCACCAGTTGCTCGGCCCGGGCGCCGGCGGTCAGCGCAGCCGTCAACTCCGCTCTTGGGTCCGGGAGTTCACCGGGCAGCACGGCGTGCAGCCCGGCACTGACGGTGACCAGCTCGCCGATCGGCGGCCGGCCGGCCAGGGCCTGCAGCAGGGCGAGCAGCGCTTCGTCCCGCGCCGCCGCGTCCGAGGGCCGCGGCGCGTCCTCGGGCCCCGCGCCCCACAGGTGCACCACCCGCGCGGGGCGCTCCTCGCCGAGCGCCCGCAGCCACTCCCCCGGGTCGGTGGTCGGCGGCCGGTCCACCACCACGGCCTGCGGCAGGGCGGCGCGCAGCGCCTCGGCGAGGGTGCCGGGGCCGGCGGGGCCGAGCAGCAGGGTCGGCCCCGCCGGAGCGCCCTCCGCCGGGACCGTTCCGGCCGCCGGGGCCTCCGGCACCGGGCGGGGTTCCCAGGCGAGTCGGCGCACGCAGTCCGGCAGGGTCCGGGAGTTGGCCTCCGCCAGGTCCAGGGCCACGAGGTGCTCGTCGAGTTCGCCGTCGAGCAGCCGCCGGCGCAGCGCGGTGCGCTGGATCTTGCCGCTGGTGGTGCGCGGGAACTCCGACGGCGGCACCGGCAGCACCAGGGCGGGGGCGGGCTGCCTACGGGCGGCCAGCAGTCGCCGGACCTCGGCGGCCACGGGCGGTGCGGGGGCGTCCTGGTCGTTCGGCACGTAGACGACCACCAGTTGCTCGGTGCCGGTGCGGTCGTCCGGGACCCCGAAGGCGGCGACGTGCCCGGAGCGCACCCCCGCCACCGAGGCCACCACGTCCTCCAGCTCATGGCAGAAGTAGTGCACCCCGTTGACGATGATGATCTCCTTGCGACGGCCGGTGAGCACCACCTCCCCGTCGGCCAGGAAGGCCAGGTCTCCGGTGTCGAACCAGCCGTCGCCCACGAAGGACTCCCGGTCGGCGGCCGGGTTGTTCAGGTAACCGGGGGTCACCCGGCCGGAGTTGACCTGGAGCCGGCCGACCCAGTGCTCGGGCAGGGCCCGGCCGTCCTCGCCCGCCACCCGCATCCGGGTGCCGGGCGCGGGACGCCCCATGCTGAGGAAGCCGGTGCCACGCTCGTGCGAGGCCGGGTCGGCGGGCTCCAGCCGGCCGCTCAGCGAGTCGGTGCGCACCAGGCGGCGGGCGCCGTCCTCGTGGTAGCGCTTGTAGGTGATCACGGTGCAGGTCTCGGCCATGCCCCAGCCGAGCAGGACGTGGTCCGCGCGAACGCCGAACGGCCCGGTGGCGGCCAGGAATTCGTCCAGCACCGCCTCGGTGCACTGCTCCCCGGCGTTGATCAGCGACTTGAGCGCGGAGAGGTCCCAGTGCCGGCCGGGACCGGCGGCCCGGACCGCCTCGGCGACCAGCCGGAAGCCGAAGTTGGGCGACCAGGAGTGCGCGCCCCGGTAGCGCTCCAGCGTGTCCAGCCAGACCAGTGGGTCGGCGAGCACCAGTTCGGTGGGCACCTGCACCTGGTCGGCGGCCAGCGCCACGTCCCGCAGGTGGAACATCAGCAGCCCGGCGACGTGGTCCAGCGGCAGCCAGTTGACGGTGACGTCCTCGGGCGAACTGCCCTGGGAGGCGGCGCCGGCCACGTACTCCAGGATGCCCCTGTGGGTGATCTGCACCGCCTTGGACCGGCCGGTGCTGCCGGAGGACAGCTGGAGGATCGCGACGTCGCCGGGGTCCGGAGCGTGCTCGGCGCCTGGCGCGCCGATGGTGCCGGTGTCGGGCACGCCGATGGTGTCGGGCGCGGCGCCGGTGTCGGTGGCGGCACCGGTATCGGCGGGCCGGTGGTCGACCGCGATGACCCGCAGGCCGGGCGCCGGGTAGAGCTCCCCGAGCCGTGCCAGGCCCGCCACCGCCGGGCCGCAGGCGAGCACCGGCGGCTCCTCCAGGGTCTGCCAGGCGTGCCAGAGCTTCTCCAGTACGGGGTTGCGCTCGTCGTAGGCCGGCGGGCGGGCCACCGTGACCGGCTGCACCCCGCCCAGCAGGCAGGCCCACAGGGTGGGGAAGTAGCGCTCCGGGTCGGGGACTTGGAGGATCACCCGGTCGCCCGCCCGCAGTCCTGCGGAGGTCAGCAGGGCGAGGGTCTCCCGGGCCTGCTCCAGCAGTCGGCGGTAGGTCAGCCTGGTCGCCCCGCCGTCGGCCCGGACCAGGTGCAGGCCGCGCCCGGGGTGCCGCTCGGCGGCGCGCAGCAGCGCCTCGGGCAGCGTCCGGGGCGCGTCCGGCGCCGGATCGGGCAGCGGGGCGCCGACCGCCTCCGTCCCGGTGCCCTCGGGGGCGGCCGTCGGGCCGTCCGGGGCGGGGCCCGCCGCCGTCCCGGCGTCGCCGAACGGCCGCCAGTGCGCGGTGAGTTCGCGCAGGTGGCGCAGGGCTGGCCCGGGCTCGGCGGGCGGCCGGGCGGCGGCGGCCGCCAGTACGGCGCGGTCGGGCTCGCCCTGCGGGGTGCGGACGATGCCGTCCAGGAGGTGCACCTCGGCGCTCGGGTCGGCGTCCAGCAGGGCCGCGGCGGCCCGGCGGCGCAGCGCGGCGGTGTCGGTGTCGGCGGCGGGCACCAGGTAGGCCAGCAGCCCGCGGCGGCCGTCGGCGCGCTCGACCGGCAGCAGCGCACAGTCGGCGACCTCGGGACGCAGCAGCAGCCGGGCCTCCAGGGCACGCAGCCGGGCGCGGTCGGGACCGGTGGAGCTCATCAGGTACGGCACCTTTCGGATCGGTGCCGGGGCGCGCGGGTACGGACCGCCCCGGGGTACGGAGGGTGAGCGGATCGGGCTGGTGCCTGCGGCGCGGTGGCGCCGGCGGATCCGGTGGCGCGGTGCTTGTGTCGGGGCAGGTGCGTTGGGGTGGGGGGTTCAGCGTTTGCGGGACCGGGCGACCACGACCAGGAAGCCGAGCGCCAGCACGATCGGGACGGCGTGCGAGACGCCGACCACGGTCAGCGGGCTGAGCAGCGCCAGCAGCGATCCGCTCAGCAGCATCCCGGTGCCCATGCCGACGTTCTCGGCGGAGGCCAGCAACCCGAAGGCCTGGCCGCGCCGTTCGTCGGCGAGGGCCTGGATCCGGGTGGTGTACGAGATCTCGGTGAAGCCGTCGCCGAGCCCGGCGCCGATCGCCGCCAGCAGGAACAGCGGGGTCGGCAGCCCGGTGAAGACCAGGATGAAACAGCCGGACATCAGACAGGTGCCCAGGGCGAAGGCGCGCTCGCCCGGTTCGATGCCCCGGCGCAGCAGGAGCCGGGAGACCAGTTGCTGGGCGCCGAGGTTGCCGACCGCCCAGGTGGCCCAGAACATGCCCAGCAGCGCGGCCGGGTTGCCGGGAGAGTGCTGGTTGGCGAAGACCGGCAGGCTGATGTTGTGCGCGGCCGAGCCGAAAGCGTCCAGCAGCCGGATCGCCGCCATCGCGCCGACCACCGGGGCGGCCCGCAGGACGATCAGCGCCTGCCACCGGCTCCCGCGCCACTTCGTCCCCCCGGCGGCATCAGCCGACTCCACGGCAGGCTGCTCGGCGCCCTGCTCGGCGGGCTCGGCCCGGGTGCGCAGCGGCAGCCGGAGCACCACCGCCGCGAACACCAGGAAGCTGGACGCGTCGATGAGCAGCGCCGCGCGGAACCCGGCCCAGGCCACCACCACACCGGCGGAGGCGAAGCCGAGCACCATGGCGGCCGAACGGCAGCTGGCCATCAGGCTGTTGGCACGGGCCCGGCGCTCGGAGCCGACCATCTCCGGGATGCTGGTCCGCAGCGCGACGGCGCACACCGCGGCCGCGCCGCCGAAGACCAGCGCGAGCGAGTAGAGCACCGGGATGCGCGCGGGGACGGGCGCGAGGGCCACCACGACCAGGGCCAGCGCCTGGGCCAGCGCGCAGCCCGTCATCAGCCGCCGCCGGTCGGTCCGGGCCACCAGGCGCCCGGAGACCAGCCCGCCGACGAGGCCGCCGGCCAGTCGGATGATCAGGTACCCGGCCGTGCCGAGCGCGTTCCCGGCCGCCTCGTAGGCGAACAGGCTGAGCGCCACCAGGTCGAGCTGGCTCCCGTACGTGGACAGGGCGTCGCCCAGTGCCAGCCGGTAGAACACCCGGGGCAGCTTGTCGGCGCTCTGGTGCGGTACTTGCTGTGCAGTGTCCGGCACCGGTCCCCCAGGCACGCCGTGTCAGTCGGTTCAGTGTGACATTGCACTGCAATCTAAGGGCGACCCCGCAGCAGATCAAGACCTTGATCGCCTGCTTGTCCGAAAGATCGCAAGTTCGGCCGACCCGGAACCATCTTTCCAGCCAGACTGGCGAGTTGGTGCCGGTACGCCCTACCGCCCGACGGCCGGGCGGGAGGCCCGCCGGTGGACGACCGAGGACAGGGAGGCGAGTTGGGCCAAGGCCGGGACCAGGCCGGAACGGCGACGAACCTCGCAGCGGAACCTGCCTGTCCGTCAGCCCCGCACGGGTGGGAGGGTATGACCATCGCACTCGTACAACGGAGGAGCACCCCCGGCATGTCCGTCATCCACCACACCACCCTCCAGCCGAGCAAGCTGGAGCTGCTCGCCTCCTGGCTCCCCTCCCGGCCCTGGTACCGCGGCGGCTCGGGCGCCCCGGACCTGGCCAAGGCCGGCGGCTTCCGGCTGGACGACCCCCAGGGCGAGGTCGGCATCGAGTTCATGGTGGTCACCGACACCTCGGGCCCCGCCCCCGCCACCTACTTCGTCCCGCTCACCTACCGCGGCGCCCCGCTCGACGGGGCGGAACACGCGCTCGTCGGCACCATGGAGCACGGCGAGCTGGGGCGGCGCTGGGCCTACGACGGCTGCCACGACCCGGTGCTGGTCGCCCAGTTGTCGGCCCTGATCGAGGGCCGGGTCCAAGCCCAGGACCAGAACATCAGCGACACCCCCGACCTGGAGGTCACCCGCTCCTACCGCGGCGACACCCCCCTGAGCCCCACCGCCGCCGACGACGACCAGGAGGGCACCAAGCTGACGACGCCCCAGGGCACGACCCTGCGCCTGCACCGAGTGCTGCACCCCGCCGCCGACGACGCGCCCCTCCCCGCCCCGGAGACGGCCGGCCACCTCGGCGGCGCCTGGCAGCTGCCCGACGGCACGCGCACACGGGGCCTGTTCGCCGCCCTGCACCCCGCCCCACTCGCCTAGCACTCCAGCACGACGCTGTCACTTGACCCGGGGTGATGCGGGCGGGCCGGCACGTAGCCGGGGTGCAGAACATCGGGGGCGGCTTCCCGCAGGCCGCCACTCGTTCCCTTGCCCGCCAACCCCCAGGTGGGAGCGGGTGTTGTGGTCCTCGGGCTGGGCCGCCCCCGGCGGCCTCCGGGTCAGACGGTGAAGGCGTAACTCGTCCCGTGGAATTCGAGGGACACCTCCGTCACGCCGGAGAGATCCAGGCCGGAGTTGTCCTCCGGCCGCACCTCGATCTGCCAGGTGGTGAACGGGCCGACCGTGGCATAGGACTTGTGCGGCGAGTCCGATTCGGATTCGAAGTCCGCCTCCTGGAACACCGTGCGGTCCCCCAGGTCGTAGCTGAACGTCTTGGTGATCCGCGCGTGGGTGAAATCGAAGACGTCGCCATGCGGGTTGACGATCTGCTCCGTTCCGGATTGGGTGATCTGCACGTTGAGCCGCTTGTGCTCGTTCGTCGTCGCGGCGCCCTTGATCCAGGCCCGCACCTTGCTGGCGCGGACGTTGGCCTTTCCCGCGAAGGGACTCGTCGCCATGTCCGTCGCGGGAGCGACGGCCTGCAACTTGACCATCAGCACGTTGCCGGTGCGGAAGACGTCGATCTGGGCCTGGGAAGCTTTCACGACCAGGCCCTCTTGTTCCGGCTTCGCTGGGAACCGCTGCGCCTGCGTGCCGAAGGACTCCACGGCACTTCCGTAGGCATCAAGGACCGTGTTGGCGGCGCTGGCCAGCACCCCGTGGTCAATCGTGGCCATCGTTCGCCCCCCGTAGGCCTCGGCGATCAGGTCGCGGTCCGACAGCGCCCACATCCGGTAGGCATGGGTGGTCAGGCTGAGCGCGCGCATGATCTGGTCGCGGCTCGCGTAGTAGAGCCGCGACACGAAGCTGACCAGGTCCGGAAGGTCTGGCCGCATTTCGTCCAGGGCCTTGTCGTTGAGGGCGGCGATGTGGTTCCTGGCGTCCTGGATGGTTCGGTGGTCGCGCGCGGCGAGCAGGACATGGGCGTTGTAGAGAAGGATCTGCTGGTTGCGGGCGAGGATCTGCTCGATGTAGGCGGAGAAGGCGTCCTCGACCTCCTTCAGATCGACGCCGAATTCCGACTTGAGCTTGTCGAACTCCTGTCGGAAGGTGCTTTCGACCGCCAGGAGCTTGGCGGCACCGGGGTCATCAGGCTGGAGCATCCCGTTGTCGAGCGACTTGAAGCCCTCGATCAGGTCGTGGACCGAGGATCCGACCGCCTTGATCTGATCGACCAGATAGGACTTGTCCACCGGGACACCGGTGTCCTGGGTGATCGAGGAGTCGGCCTGGTAGAGGAGGCCGCCGAACTGGGTCGCGATCATGAACTTCGACTGGGGCGCGAAGGCCACCGTCGACAACGCACTGATCAACTGCTTGAAGTCGAAGCTGAAGTGGTTCTCGATATCACTCTGGAACTTCCGGATCTTTTCTTCCAGATCCGACTTGAGAGGTGGCAGGGTGATGGCGTAGTGGGAGATGAGTCGGGCGGTCTCCGACAGCGCCTCGCCGATCAGCTTGAGCTCCTCCTCCGCTTCCGACGCGGCGGACGCGTACTTCCCCCGCGCCGTCCGAACGGCCTCCATCGACGCCTTGTTCTGCTTCAGATCGGCGAAGTACTTCAGATAGTCCTGCTCGATGGCCGAGAAGTTGTCGATCATGTCGCCGAGCAGCTTCTTGTAGAAGTCGAAGGAGGCTAGCGGGGACCAGTGCGCGTCGTACCCAAAACTGTCCTGCCCGCCACGCAACTGTGCCAGGAGGACGGTGCACTGCTGGTTGATCCCGCGGAGCTGCGCGACCGAGTCGACCGCTCCGGCCTTCCGTTCGTACTTCGCGTAGTGGCCGGCCAGCTCACTACCCTCCTTGAGGGCGGCGAACGGCCTGGTGCGGGCCTCCAGGCGAACCAGTACGGCTGCCAGATCCCGGACGCCCTGCGGGTGCTGCACGGGGTCCAGGGTCAGATACCGCAAACGGATGACCTCCAGCAGCCGGGCGCACTGGCTGGGGTGGACCAGGATCGAGGCCGGCAGGTCACCGACCGCGATATCCTCCGCTGTGCCGAAGGAGATGACCTTCCTCGAACCCTTGCTGCCGGACTTACCGCCGTTGCCCGATGGGTCGCCTGGGCCATAGGCGCCGTAGGCTCCGCCCGCGACATCGATCGCCGCGAGGGCTTTGCGGATGTCATTGTCCTGCAGGGCCCCGAGGTACTCGCCTGCTTGGCGGATCAGGCCCTCGAACGCAGCGTCCGTCGCCGCGGCTTGGGCGTTCTTCAGGGTGTCGAGCGTCTTCTGCCACTTCGACGTGGTGCCGACGGCCGCCTGCATCTCGTCCAGCAGGCGTTTGACGGCCTGCTTCTTCGCCGCCAGGGTCTTCTGCCCCAGCACACCCCGGAGCGCCACCAGGTATCCGGCCGAACGGGTGCCTGCGAAGAGAGTCGCCTTCCCGCCGTCACCACCGTTGCCACCTTTGCCGCCCGGGGCGCTGACCCCGACCTCGCCGTCCCCACCTTTCCCGCCCGCTGCCGCCAGGGTCGCGTACGGTGCATCGCCCAAGGCGTTCTCCAGGTACAGCGAGAGTGCGCCCGCCGCTGTACCGTCGCCGCCGGGCTTGCCGGGCTTGTTCTTGTCCAGGTTCTGGGTCATCACGGACTCGCCCACGGCGCCGGACGTCGAGATCTGCCCCTTGCCTGCGAGTGAATTCACAGAGATGACAGCACTCTTGCAGGCGAGGCGGCCCTTCAGGACAACCGACTCGGCGAACAGGAAGATCTCGTCCGCTTCGTGGTTTCCGCCGAAGGTCGAACCTTCTCCCAGCAAAAACGCATCCATGACACTGACGACCACCTTCACGCCGTCGACCGTTACCTCCTGGAAGCGTTCGAGCGAGCTGGTGAGCAGCGCTTCGGAGTCGTCGTTCACGCCCCGCCTCCCTTGGTGAAGAACTTCTTGCCTTCCTCGCCACGCCGGTGCTCGGCGTCCTTGAGGTCCTTCCCGTTGTCAGTGCTCTCCCGGTCGGCGTCGTTCTTCTCTTCCTCCTTCCGACCGTCCTCCTTCTCCTGCTCCTCCTGTCTGTTTTTCAGTTCGTCAACTTCCTTCTGCAGCCGCTCCTTCGCCTTCTTGAGATCGGCATCGTCCGGGTTGCGGGACAACTTGTCCTCGGTCTTCTGCAGCTCGGACTGCTGGGCCTCAAGTTCCTCTGCCGTCTTCTGTGTCTCCTTCTGCGCGTTCGCGATCTCCTTCTGGATGTCGGCGCTCTTCTGCGTGAAGTAGTGCGTGCGCTCCTTCAGCAGTTCCGCCCGGACCGCGGCCTCGATGTAGCCGCCCTGAGTGATCTTGGGCTCCACCGCGTAGGTCCGCATCAGGGTGTCCACGCCCTCCGCGCCCAGCGCCTGAGCGAGGTCGGGATACTCCTGGTCGGTCGCGGTGGCAGCCAGAGCGTACGGCCCCAGGGCGTCGATCATCCGACCGCTCAGCCCCGCCTCCAGGACGCTCCGCACGGCATCGGCGGCCGGCATCGTGTACAGGGCCGGATCGCCCTTCAAGGCGCGCCGCACCTCGGTGCTGACGGCATGGTCCACGCTCTTCTCCGCAAGAGACCAGTCGAGCCTCGCTCCCATGCGCTCCGCCCGCTCCCGGAAGGGTTCCAGGTCGGCGCTGACGATGTCCTTGGGGATCCCACCCGGGCCGTCGACGTCGAACTCGTTGTTGTAGACCATGTCGTCGATGGTGACGACGCCCGTGCTCTTGCCGCTCTTGACGAAGAAAGTCGCCCGGCCCTCCGGTTTCAGCACGGCGATCGGGTGTCCGGGTTCGGCGCTCAGCACCACGTTGACCGAGGAGCCGTCACGCACCGAGGTGGCCCGGAAAAACTCGGAGCCGCTTTCGAGCGCGGCGTTGCCGACAGCGCGGGTGAAGCTCGCGTCGTCCGGATGCATGTAGAGCTTCTCCACCGTGTCGTCGGCGTGGAAGGCCTGCGGATTTGCCTTCCGGGCGGTGCCGAGGATCTTTTCCAGCAGGGGTTCGCTCTTCGGATAGGTCAGGTCCAGCCCCTTGAGTTCCTTGGACGAGGATGAGAGGTCGAGCGTGAAAAGGAACATCGTCCGCAGCTCGGAGACCTTCGCCGTGACCCAGTCCGGTTCCGCACCCTTCTCGTACTCGAAGTACGCAACCTGCTGCTCGGGCGGCACCTCCGGGTCTTGATAGTGCGTCAGCTCCGGGAATTCGGTGTTCTTCTCGGATGGGCGTTCCGCCGACAGGTAGAGGCCTTGGCGCCCGCCCTCGTCCAGGTCGGACCCGGTCCAGCGGTTGGCGAGGTCCTTGCCCAGGTCCAGCCAGACCGTCCGGCCCGCCTGTTCCTTCTGGCCGAGGAAGTTGCGATAACCCACATAGCGGTACAGAGGATCGCCGGTCTCCATGGCGACGCGGCACTGGGCGACGAGGTCGTCCTCGGTCTGGAGAAACGCGTGCGCGGCCTCGTAGACCGACTGGTAGAGGTCGGGTCTCAGCAGCTTCGGCATCGAAATCCCCTTCAGGATCAGGAGTTGGCGACGTGACCGACGACCAGGAAGTCGTACGGGGTGTGGAGGCCGGCGCTGCTGTCGACGTTGATCATTGTTTTGGAGGGCTCCAGGAGATTGGTCTCCAGGAAGTAGTTCAGGCCCTTCAGCTGGACGTTGATCTCCGGCATGTGGAACTTCATCTCGTTACGATAGAAGGGCTGAACCGAATCATCGCATCCGTTCCCCCGTTCCCAAAAACTGCAGTCCTTTGTACTGAAGTTCGGCTTGAAGTCGTCGTTCGTGAAGGTGAAGTCCGGAAAGGTGATTCCGGTGTTGGACACGTCGACACCCTTCGCCCCCTTGTTCAACGCGATGTCCGCGTAGACCGTTCCGTAGAATGTCTTAGGATGGGGTCCACTCACGTTCCGATGCCACTCTGATGTCATCTTTCCCGACCACTTGACCTCCGCCTTGCCGTCGGTGATGATGAGCTTCACTGGATGATCCTGCAGACTGACCCGCATTCCTCCGTAGTAGTAGCCATTTCCGCCGTCGAATCCCGACCCCTTCTCCCCCTGGGCAATCACCGAGGTGTCCTTCTTGAGCTCCAAGGTGCAGCTTCCGTCCTTGGATTCGCCGCTCACAGTGAACCCGCGGGGAGCGAGCTGCTTCTTGATGAAGGTATTGACCATGAGGTCCTGGGAGAGAATGATGCTCGCCGTGTAGCCGGTGGGCACCGGCGGCACCTGCGTACCGTCCGGGTGAAAAACGGGCGCGGAAGCGCCCTGCGGGTTACCACTCTCGTCGGTCTGGATGAAGAGGCTCAGACAACCGGCGTCCTTGTCTCCGGTCGACGCGAAGGCGAAGGACTTCGGCGTCATGGCCATGTCGCCACCGGACTGGTTCTTGTTGTTGACCCCACCGAGCACATAGGCGATCTCATCGACCTCCTCCTGGAAGTGCTTCGTCAGCTTGGGCAGCAGCGGATCGAGGTCGTCCTCGTTCTGAACGGGCTGGAAGCCGAAACGGGTCCCGGTCTGGTTCTTGAAATGCAGGACGATGTGCTGGTCCGTGGTCTTGCCATGAGCGAAAGTGACCACCGCGCCTTGTTTCGTCACCTCCTTGGTGTCTCCGGCGATCGCGGCGAGAGGAACCTCAGCCCGCACGGACAGACCCGTGGGGAAATCACCTGTTCGCGCGGGCTTGGAATCCCCGTCCGGCGTCACCGAAAAGGTTGACCCGGCGCCGATTGGCATCAGAAGGACAGCCACGTTGGGCTGACCGAGCGCGAACTCGATGGTCGGGGGATTGAAATTGATCACATAGTCGACTGTGTAATTCTTGCCGTAGATCGGATCTTTCCCGTGAGCCTGAAGCTTCACGTTCTGGACGAGCCTGTTGTCTCGATAACTCTTCTGCAGAAATTCATTCAGCTGCTTTTCCGAATATGAGACGATAAAGTCCCACCGGTCGGTCGACGGCCCCTTCTTCATGCTGGAGGTCAGATCAAAGAGAGACGCCTGAGGCATGGTGCCACCTTTCACGAATACCCATCGGACGGAGGCCGGCACCCGTAACATCCGGCCGCCGGCAGCCGGCAGCCTAGCCGAATACTTCGTTCCTGTACGGACCATTTTTTGTCCGTGTTGCTGTGTCGAAAACCTGTAGCAGACTTGGCCCGCAGCGCGATTTCTCATTTGGTCGTACACGATTAGACGTTCGACGGCCTCGCCCGCACCATGGGTGGTGGGCGCTCCGCGCGGCACGGCTCCGTGCGTCCGCGACGAGGACGACACCCCGCCCCACTTCGAGTTCGGTCGCGACCGGGCCTCAACCCGTTCACGGGCGCCCCCATCCGGCACCCCGCGCTCCCGCAGGCTGTCGAACGCACCAGAGAGGCACCGGGCATGACCGAGATCGACCACGTGAAGATCCACCCCGCGATCGGCATCGCGCGGGTCGGCAACGGCGAGCAGTTCTTCCACGGACCGGAGAGTCCGGACGAGAAGCCCCTGGCCCCGGGCTCCTACAAAGAGGGCACCGGCAAGATCAAGCGGCAGGCGGCACGGTTCCGCGTCTACGGCTACGACAAGGACGGCAAGGTCGTCCGGGAGATCCTGCACGGGCAGGGCGGTGCCAGCGTCGAATGGGCGGTCCAGCTCGCCAATCACAAGGCCGCCTGGTACAAGTTCTCGCTCGCACTGGACATTCCCGAAGCCCAGCGCTTGTCACAGGACCAGTACGGCCAGCGCAACGCGGGGACCGACAGGGGCCAGCTGCGGATCGATCCGGGCTCCCGGAAGATCTCGGGGACAAACCAGAGCGGCCAGAAGTTCGACACCGGGAAGATCAACGGCAAGGCCGTCTACCTGGGCGAGTTGCAGACCGACGAAAAGGGGCGGCTCCGCGTTCTGGGCGGCAGGGGCAGCTCGGCCTCGTTCACCACGACCCCGACGCCGCTGACCACCTTCGGCAACAACGAGGGCTGGCACGACGACATCTCCGACGGCCCCGTGACCGCCACCGTCAGGATCGACGGCAAGGAGGTCGCGGTGCAGCCGGCCTGGGTGGTGGTCGGGCCCCCGAACTACGCGCCGGACGTCAAGGGCATCGTGACCCTCTACGACCTGCTGTACGACCTCTTCGTCCAGGGCGGGTACCTGCCCGCCCCCTCCACCGTCGTCTTCGACGAGCACATCAAGCCCCTGCTCCAGCGGTTCACCGGACACCAGTGGGTCAACCAGGGCTTCGCGGCGGAATTCGGCTGGCAGGGCCCCAACGACTTCACCTCGCCCCAACTCCTCGCCATCCTCGGCAACAAGAAGGACCAGTACCGGGAGCTGCGGCAACGCGTGTACTACCAGATGCGCAGCTACGACCGGGACGGCCTCTCCCCACTGCCCTGGCCCTGGCTCTACGGGGACGCGATGGCCGTCCCTGCCCAGTCCCCGCGCCAGTACGGCGTCCTGACCACGACGCAGGAGCAGATGCTGGAACAGTGGGTGAAGGGGGACTTCGACGACAAGACCAAGTACACCTCCTACCCCTCGCTGGACGACGCGCCCGTCGCACTGCAGCCCGGACTGCTGGACCGCGCAGCCCTGGACTACTGCCTCGCCGACGCCTTCCACCCCGGCTGCGAGGTCACCTGGCCGATCCGCCACGACACCCTGTACGCAGAGCCGTTCCGCATTCTCCACCGCCCGGCCGGCACCGCCGAGCGCGACTACGGCCCGCACCTCACGCCGCAGCTCGCGCTCTCGGGCAACGGCCCCCTGCACGGCCAGGGGCCCGGCGGCCTCACCCGCTGGATGGGCGTCCCCTGGCAGACCGACACCGCCAGCTGCCGCTCCGGCTACGAGCTCCGGGCCAACATCGGCCCCCGCTACAGCCCCTACCTGCCCTCCTTCTGGCCGGCCCGGGTGCCCAACCACGTGCTGAAGAAGACCGACTTCGACAAGGTCAACCAGAAGCCGAACACCACCGTCACCGAGGACGAGCGCGCGCAGGCCTTCGAGAACCGCGCCGTGTGGCTGCGGTTCCTGAGCCCGGACAAACAGACGGGCCTGCAGAACATGGTCGACAACTGGTCCAAGTTCGGCGTCATCGAAACCAACGCCTACACGGTGGCAGACGGCAAGTTCCCGGCCGCGATCCTGGTGGAGTCGACCCCCGACCCTTCGCTCCCCCAGGTCAAGGACCGCCAGAACCTCGTCAACGTCCACGTGCGCGAGACCGGACAACCCCAACTCGCCGAGAGCCAGCGCACCGCCGTCAACGAGCAGGCCGCCAACGAGATCGCCCTGACCACCGGGTTCCAGCCCGAGGAGATCTCGGCCGGCTACATCGCCAAGGTCGACCCCTTCCGGGACGTCTGATGACCACGGCGGCGCCCACCGACGACCAGACCGCACGGCAGCACGGCCGGTACGACGCCGTCGTCGCGGGCGGCGGCCCGGCGGGCGCCGCCGCCGCCCTCACCTTGGCCCGGGCGGGACGCACCGTACTGCTCGCCGACGCCGGCAGCGGCCCGCCGAAGACGGGCGAATCCCTCGTCCCCGCCGCCCGGTTGCTGCTCCACGACCTCGGCGTCGACGTCCGGTCCCTCGACTCCGACCACCGCGCCTGCCACGCCACCCTCTCGGCCTGGGGCTCACCGCACCTGCACCGGACGGACTTCCTCATCGACCCGTACGGGCACGGCTGGCACCTCGACCGCCCCGTCTTCGACCGCCTGCTGCGCACCCGTGCCGCAGCGGCCGGGACGCGAGTGGCCGAACGGACCACGGTGAGCCACCCCGTGCCGCAACCGGACGGCGGATGGCAAGTGACGCTCCGCGCCGACGGCGCGGCGCGCCCCGTGCGGTGCCGCTGGCTGATCGACGCCACCGGCCGCCGGGCTTCGCTCGCCACCCGCTGCGGCGCCCGACGCCGCCGCTACGACCGGCTTGTCGCGGTCCACCTGCGGCTGGCTCCCGACCCCTCCGACGCCGAGGAAGCCTCCCTGGTCGAGTCCGTCCCCGACGGCTGGTGGTACACCGCGCCGCACTCCCCCGCCCACCGCCTGGTCACCTACTTCACCGACACCGACCTCGCGCCGACCGGTCTCCGGGCGACCGGGACGTTCCTCGACCGGCTCGCCGCCACCCGGCACACCACCGAACGCACCCGAGGCCGCCAGGCCCTCGCCGGGGCAGCCCCGCGCCGGTGCGCCGCACACACCGCACGGCTGGAGCCGACGGCCGGCGAGGGCTGGATCGCGGCCGGGGACGCGGCGATCGCCCTCGACCCGCTCTCCTCGCAGGGCGTCCTCACCGCCCTCTACTCGGGCCTGTGCGCCGGCCAGGCGATCGACGCCCGGCTGCGCGGCGAGACCCACGCGTTCGACACCTACGCCGCACGACTCGGCGAGACCTTCGACGCCTACCTGCACGGCCACCGCGAGATCCACGTCTGCGAGGAACGCTGGTCCGACCGCCCGTTCTGGCAGCGCCGCCGATCACCGCTGCCGCTCAACACCCCGTAACCGGAAGGCCCTGTGAACATGTCCCCGAACACCGACCCCCTGAGCGCCGACCACCGGTTCATCCTGCTCGGACGAACCACGCTCTTCGCCTACCACCTCGCCATGTTCCACGTGCCCGCGCACGCCTTCCAGATGGTCCTCAAGGTGGAACTCGACGACACCGCGCGAACCGCCTACCTGGAGGACCTCAAGAAGCCGGTGCCGCAGGGCAAGAGGCGCTACCACTCGCTGCACTCGAGCCCGAAGGACCCGTTCCCGCTCAGCGACATCAAGTCCGGCACCAGGACGTCCTTCACCGCCGAGGTGGAACGCGTGCTGGCCGACACCACCACCGGGGAGCGCCAGTTCGAGAAACTGACGGACGGTACGGTGCGGATCACCGCCTCCGGCGTGCTGTACTTCGAGCCGATCGGCACCTCCGACTACCCGGCCCACTTCACCGGGATGCTCTTCGGCACGCCCACCGAGACCTTCCTCGCGCACCGACTTGCCAAGGCCGATCACTGGGACGAGGTCCGCGAGGCCACCGCCGTCACCCCGCAACCGACCCAGAACACGCTGAACGACGTCCCCCTGGTGACCGTCCCCTCCGTCCGCGACACCCTGGAGACGGGAGTCGACCCGAACAAGCAGCAGAGCCCGTTCACCGAGAAGACGACCTACCAGGCGAAACTCACGCCGCGCGATGGCGGCGCGAGCTCCGACCTGTCCTTCACCGCAGCCGAACAGCGCTGGTGGAACAGCACCAGTCTCAACAAGAAGTAGGAGGCCCACCGCCTCGGACAGTCCTGAACCGTCCTGAACCGGCTGGGGCCCACCGGCCCTGCGCCGGGAGGCGCCCGCAGCGGCTCCCGCCGATACTGGCCGGGGCGCCCGGGCCACGTACGACCCGCGGGACGCGGCATGGACCACGGTCGCCGCCGCCCTCGACCCACAGCGGGCCTGACCGGCCCGGACCCGACCGCTGGGAGGTCACCGTGAACGGTCCCGTCACCGTGGACGGTCCCGTCGTCGCGGGCTTCGACGGTTCGCCGGAGAGCCTCGCCGCCACCGCGTGGGCCGCCCGGGAGGCGCTGCGCCGCGGGCTCGCCCTCGAACTCCTCCAGGCCTGGCCCTGGCCCAAGCGGGACTCGGTCGGCACCAACGAGGTGTACAACCGCAGCCGGGACGCCCTGGCCGCCCGCGAGGCGGAGCTGCGCGCCGCGCACGCCGGCCTCCAGGTCTCCTCCCGCCAGGTCCCCGACGACCCGGCCAAGGCGCTGGTGACCGCCGGCCGGACCTCCGCCGTGCTCGTGCTCGGCTCCCGGGGGCTGGGGCCCGTGCGCGGCTTCCTGGTCGGCTCGGTGAGCCAGGAGGTGCTGCGCCGAGCCACCTGCCCGGTGGTGCTGGTCCGGGCCGGTGAGGGCGAGCAGGGCGCCGCCACCGACCCCGTCCTGGTGGGCGTCGACCTCGCACATCCGCCGGACGACGTCCTCGCGTTCGCCTTCGAGGCGGCCGCCCACCGCTCGGCCCCCCTGCGGATCGTCCACGTCTGGGCGCCACCGGCCGGCAGCGAGTACATGGCGTTCGACGCCATCGGAGGGCTGGAGAAGGAGCTGTCCGCCTCCGAGCGGAAGCAGTTCGCCGACGTCCTGGCCCTCTGGCTGGCCCGCTACCCCCAGGTGACCGTGACGTCCGAACTCGTCCGGGGCAACGCCGCCATCGTCCTGGTGGAAGCGTCGGAGACGGCCCGGCTGGTCGTCCTCGGCCGCCACGTCCGGCGGATGCCTCTCGGCGCGCACCTCGGCCCGGTGGCACACGCCGCGATCCACCACGTCCGCTGCCCGGTCGCCGTCGTCCCGGACGCCTGACCAGCCGCGGGGGTCGCCCCAGGCCCTCATCCGTCCAGGTGAGCGGGGCCGACGCCGCTCACAGCCCGCTGGCACCGTCGATGACGAGGAGCACCCCGATCACGGCGAGGACCACAGCGGTGACGGTGCTGTTATGAGTCTCCAACCAGGTCCTGGCCCTGCCCAGCGGAGTGAGGACACGCTCCCCCCGCGCGATGTGGAGCAGCACGGGAAGCACGACGGTGGAGACGGCGAGCGCGGTGAACACCGCCACGGCGATGACCGTACGGGGCGGCCCCAGTTCGGCGGAGCCGATGGTCAACCCTGCCGCCGCGGACAGCAGGATGGTCTTCGGGTTGGCCCCCGACAGCAGGAGCCCCAGCCGCAGGGCCTTGGCCGGCGTGGCGTCCGTGAGGCTCCGCATCCAGGCCGGGGTCCCCTTCTTGCCGCCGGAGAGCCACTGCCGCCCGGCGAGCAGGACGAGCACCGCGCCGAGGACGACTTTGGTCCAGGACGCCCAGGTCGGGGTCTCCTCGCGGGTCTCGATGACGGCCGCGAGCGCCGTGAACGCGGACGCCGCCGCGAGGATTCCGGCCGCCCACCCGGCCAGGAAGGCTCCGGCCGTGGCCCTGGGCCGGGGAGTGAACAGCAGGAGGAGCGCCGGCACGATCGGCAACGGCGACAACGCGATGGCCAGGGCCAGCGGCGCCACCTCGCTCAGCACGACGTTCACGGACCACCTTCCTCCCGCCGCTGCACAGGGCCCGAGCGGCCTGGTCGACCTCAATTCTCCCGCCGGACGGGCTCCGCCGCCCGCAGTCCCGGGCGGGAACGGTCACCTGGCCGCACCCCGGGGCCGGCCCCGGCCGACGGAGCCGCACGGAGCCGCGCGGAGCGGGCGGTCAGGCCGCCGGCCAGTTGCGCAGCAGTGCGTCGAGGGCGTCGAGGATGCGCGCCCAGGTGTCCTCGGTGCCGCGCGGGGTGTGCTGGAAGCTCCCGGCCCGTTCCAGGGCCACGTAGCCGTGGAAGGTGCTGCCGAGCAGCCGGACGGCGTCGGTCTCGTCGGGTTCCGCGAGGTCGTAGCCGCGCAGGATCGCGCGCGTCATCTGGGAGTGCCGGACGCCGGCGCTGGCGCGCGCGGTCTCGGGGTCGAGTTCGAGCTGCGCGGCGGCGTAGCGACCGGGGTGTTCGCGGGCGTAGTCGCGGTAGGCGTTGGCGAAGGCGGCCAGGGCGTCCTTGCCGGCGCGTCCGGCCAGGGCGGCGGCGACCCGGTCGGCGAGTTCCTCGAGTGCGAGCAGGGCGATCCTGGTCTTGAGGTCCTGGGAGTTCTTGACGTGCGAGTAGAGGCTCGCGTCCTTGACGCCGAAGTGTCGTGCCAGCGCCGAGACCGTGACCTTGTCGAAGCCGACCTCGTCGGCCAGTTCCGCTCCCGCCCGGGTGAGTCGTTCCGCGTTCAGTCCTACGCGCGCCATGGCCTTCCCTCCGATCGACTGAGGCCATTATACATTTGCCTAATAGTCCTAGGTAATTTACGTTGGCTCCTATGAAGCCGTTGACCGAGCAAGAGATCCGCGCCGCCTTCGTGAACTGCACCAAGGGCGAGGCGAAGCGACTGCACATCCCCCGCGACCTGGCCGAACAGCCCTGGGACGACCTGGACTTCCTCGGGTGGCGCGACCCGCAGGCGCCCGATCGCGCCTACCTCGCCGCCGAGTCGGACGGCCGCGTGGTGGCGGTCGCGCTGCGCTCCTCCGGCGCCGCCTCCTGGCAGGCCCGCCGCAGCATCTGTTCGCTGTGCGTGACCACCCACACTGGAGGCGTCTCGCTGCTGGTCGCTCCCCTGGCCGGGAAGGCCGGCAAGCAGGGCAACTCCGTCGGCGCCTACATGTGCAGCGACCTCGCCTGCTCGCTCTACGTGCGCGGCAAACGGGAGACCGGCACCCGGCTGCACGAGTCGCTCACCGTCGAGGAGAAGATCCGCCGCACCGCGGCCAACCTCGCCGCCTTCGTCGCCAAGGTCACCGCGTGAGCCGCGGCGGGGCCTCACCCCGAGTCACCAGCCCCCCCCTGTGCCGCTACTACATGCAGGCGCCGGGGTAGGAGTTGGGCTGCTGTCCGGTGGTGAGGGGGGTTGCGGTGGTAGCGGCCGTGTCGAGGGTGTGGAAGGGGGCGCGTGCGGCGGCGCCGGTCACGGACATCTGGGTGGCGGCGGTGAGTTCGCTGCCGGCCATGGGGTTGCGGCCGGCCTGGACAAGGGCGGACACGCCGTCGGCGCCGAAGGCCTTGACGGTGCCTTCGAGGTCGAACACCGGGACGGTGGTGGCGCCGAGGCCGGTGAGCATTCTGATGTCGTCGACGACGGTGGTGAGGTTGTCGTACGGCGGGATCCCGGCATTGCCGATGGTGACCTGTCCCGCGGTGCCGAAGTAGCGCTGGATGTCGGTGAAGTAGGACGCCACGTAGCCGGATCCCAGGTCGATCCCGAAGGCGCGGTAGGCCTGAAGGAAGTATTGGTCGTAGCCGGTCGGCGGGAACGCCGTGATGCCGAGCGCGGCCTGCAGGGCGATGCTGCCGTTGTCCAGGTCGTCCAGCGCGTAGGGCACGGGCGAGCCCGAGATCCGCATCCCGTTCTGGTGCGCCCAGGCGATGGTGTCGGCGTAGGTGTGGATCGCGCGGCACTGTGCGGCGGGGTCGAGGCTGTTGGCGTTCAGCAGGGCGTTGAAGCCGGTCAGGTCGTTCCGGGTGAGGGCCTGGGCCACGGCCTGGTCGCCGGTGGGGGATTCCAGGTCGAGTACGGCCTGAGAGAACTGGAGGTCGTGGGCGAGCGACCAGACGTGGAAGTCCTCGACGGCGCTCTGGACGAGGGCGGCGTTCTACTCGGTGTCGAAGGTGCCGTCCGACAGCGGCACGGTGATCCAGGCGCTGACCGGCACACCACGGGTGTTCGCCTGCTCGACCAGGGCCAGAGCGTCGGTGCGCTGGTTCTCGCCCGGCAGCGCGGGGCCGAAGTCCGAGCCGTACACGAGGTCGAGGTAGAGCGGGCTGTGGCCGGCGGCCAGGGTGTTCCACACGGTGTCGGTGAACGCGCTGAGGTCCCGCGGGCAGGTCAGCGGGTCCTCCGCCAGACACGGCTGGACCTCCTGCCCCGCCCAGAACGCCACCTGCGCGGCGAGGGCCCGGGCGGCGGGTACGGCCCCGGCCGGTGCTGCGCCGATGCCTGTGAACACCGAGCAGACGAGCACGCTCGCCGCGGCGATAGCCGAAGCTCTGGCGGACAGCGGATTTCTCATGGGTCTTCCTGTTCGCGGTCGTTGTCGGCGACGTGCGCCGTCACCGTTGTGGAGTGCCGCCGGGGTAGGCGGGGTGTCTCTGCGCGGGGGCCCCTTCACGGTGTCGTGGGGAGCGCGTCGCGAAGGGCCGCTCCGGCCGGGCCGAATCCGTAAGCCTCACGAACCTTTCCGAGAGACCGAGAGACAGGATGGGAGCGATGCCAGGAGCTCCCGACAGCCTTGCACGACATCAGACATCCGATTGACTACACAGTGTGACGATTAAGTGGAGCACATCCCCACTCGACCTGAGAGCATCGCAACGCGAAGGAAGTTCGTGCCGCCACTATCTGCCGCCCGGAAGACAGCCCGGGCTCGGCTGGGCCCTGTCGGCGGAACCGGCTCCTGCGGGAAAACGGGCGCCCCGTGGCGGCTCGGGCGAACCCGGAGCCGCCACGGGGCGGTTCGTGCCGGTTGTCAGCGGATCGGTGCGGCCCCAGGCCTGCGTGGCCTGCGTGGCCGGGGCGGCCGGGGAACGGTGCTCAGTTGAAGACCACGACGTCGGTGCGCATCGGCAGCGCACTGCCCCAACCGATGTTGATCTTGAACGTCACCACACCGTTGCCGGGGGCGATGCTCGACACCTGGAAGGGCGCCGCACCGACGAACCGGTTCCCGCTGTTGCCGTCGATCTCGGAGGCCGTGATGACGACCGTCGAGTCGATCCCGATGACGTTCCAGGCGGTCTGGAGGTTGAACGTCCCGTTCCCCGGGGTCCACGTCCACCACCCCCGCCACACGGCGCCGACGTTGCCGCCGATCGCCGCGAGGCCCTGGTCCCGGTCGGCGGGCTGCGAACTGCTCGCGATCCACGGCACCTCGATGGAGGAGGATTCGACTGCGGCCATGACGGCCCCCCTCGCTCCGGGAGAGCCCCCACGAGCCCTCGAATACCCTGAGTGTCCATTTATGTACTAAGCATCACAATCACTCGTGCGAGTGAACCTCCGGTGCGTCGCCGTGCAACTCGCGCGGGCACGGCCGCAAGGCCGGACCTCGACCCGCGTCAGCCATTCGGCGGATGCCTGATCGCGGGCAGCTCCACGCGTTGTCATCATGGTCGTGAACCTTGGCCAGCGGTTCGTCGGTGCACACGAGGTACTCACCGCACGGAGGCGCACATGGAGATCAAGCTCGTGGACGAGCACTTCATGAAGGCCCGATGGGACGACATCGAGACGACGCTGCGTCGCACGTTCCAGGACTCGCCATTCAATGACGCCGGTTACACGATCGACAACCCCGTGGACTTCACACGTGCCGCGGTCCACGGCACACTCGGCCCCGGCATCAAACACCTGGTGGCACTGGACGGCTCAGGGCAACTCATGGGCGGCTTCTTCTGCATCCCGACGGAACGCGAAGAAGGCCAGGAGGCAACCGATATCGGCTGGTTCTTCTCGGTTCCGGAACTCGACCGAGACCACCGGCGAGCGATGATCGACACCTTCGTGGAGCGGATGTTCCAAACGCTGCGCGAAGCGGGATTCACGCGGATCGAGACGAACATGGGAACCCCGGCCGGCGCGAAGTCGCTCGGTCAACGCTACGGCTTCGTCCACTCCCCCACCCCAGAGCAGGCCAACCGTTGGCTTCGGGACCTGTGACCCGAGGTCGAGCGAGACGACGGTCTCGCGCGACCGGTCGCGAACCGCCTTCGAACGTGAAGACGGTGCCGGCCCCGACCTTGAAAGGTCGGGGCCGGCACCGTCTTCACGTTCAGGGTGTGTCGCCGGGAGCGGGGATCAGAGGCGGAACGGGTTGCCGCCCTGGGCTGCGATCACGTACCAGGCGGTCGCTCCGGTGTGCAGGGCGGCGTAGTAGTAGTCGCCCTGGCCGGTGTCGAGGCGGTCGCCGGAGGCCGCGACGATGCCGCTGCCGTCGGTGTTCGGGGCACTGGTCTGGGCCGTCTCCAGGGTGGTGAGAAGCTTGTTGGCCTCGACGGGGTCGGTGCCGTTGGCGCGGGCGTGGTAGGCGACCAGCAGGTGTCCGGTTCCTTCGAACCAGACCTTCTTGGTGTCGTTCCGGTAGAAGCTGACACCGGTGTAGACGCCGTCCGTCCGTCGGCCCCCGGGCGACGCCGAGCGGTACCACTGACGCATGCTCGCTCCTTACCTGAGGTCCATGCGGTGCCGGAAGGAACCAACGGCCAGCGCGGCGCAGCGGCAGCGCCTCCGTGGCACCGGCCGCCCTGAGCGTGAGCACGTCAGTACGTCGTCGAACACGCAGGCCAATATGACAGTCAGTCAGGTGAAGGTCCAGAGGCCCCCGGTCCTGGACCCCCCGGGCCTACCATCGGCGGGTGATCTGCGAATCGGCCGAGTCCGCCGAGTTGACCGCGTCGGTGGAGCCGGTGGAGTCGGTGGACACCCACGCCCACGTGTTCCACCGCGGCCTGCCCAGGGCCGACCGCCCCCGCTACGTGCCGGACTACGACGCCCTCCCGGCAACGTACCTGGCGCTGCTCGACCGGCACGGCATCGGCGGCGCGGTCCTCGTCCAGCCGAGCTTCCTGGGAACGCGCAACGACTTCCTGCTCGACTGCCTGGCCCGGCACCCCGCCAGGTTCCGCGCCGTCATCGTGCTGGACCACGACCGGCCCTGCCGACCAGGCGCGCTCGCCCCGCTCGCCCTCGACGGCGTCGTGGGCATCCGCCTCAACCTGATCGGCCGGCGGGTGCCCGACCTGGCCGGGCCGCACTGGCGGCAGGTGGCCGCGCTGCTGGCCGAGCGCGGGCAGCACCTGGAGGTGCACGCGGCGGGCGAACAGTGGGCGGCGATCGCACCCGCCCGCCACAGCTGGCCGTCCCCCGTGGTGATCGACCACCTCGGCCTGCCGGGCGCATCCGAGGGCGCCAACCGCACGGTGCTGGATCTGGCCACGCGCGACCACGTGTGGATCAAGGCCTCCGCGCCCTACCGCTGCGCGCCCGACGCGCCCGACGCGCCCGGCCGCATGCTGCGGCGCGTGCTGGAGGAGGCGGGCCACCAGCGCCTGCTGTGGGGCAGCGACTGGCCCTGGACGCGCCACGAACACAGCAGGACGTTCGCCGAGTGCCTCGCCTGGCCGGCCGAGCACGTCGACCCGTCGGTCCTGCGCGCCGCCATCACCACGAACCCGGCCCGGCTGCTGAACTGGTCACCCCGGCGGCGAGCAGCAACCGGGGCGCAGCTGTCGGCGTAGGCGCAGTCCACAGCTCGGACGGCAGTGCCAGATCTGTCCGCCGCCCGTCCCTGGGAGACCTCGTGCGGACGGTTCGTGGCGGCCTACCGTGGCGGGGTGAGCGAGGAGACGAACGGGCGTACCGGACGGGTGCTGGTCCTGGTGCTGCCCGAGGTGAATCTGCTGGACCTCGGCGGTCCCGTGCAGGTGTTCGACGCTGCGGCGCATCTCGGCGGCGGCTACCGGCTGGAGTTCGTCGCCGAGACGGACGGTCTGCGGTCCGCGCAAGGCCTGCGGCTGGCGGGGCTGGCACCGCTGTCGACGAGCCGGGCGGCAGCCGGCGACCTGGTGCTCGTGCCGGGCCCCCGGCTGACCGGATCAGACCGGCCGGTGGCACCCGCCGTGGTGCGCTGGGTGCGCGAGGCCCACGACGCGGGTGCCCGGGTGGCGTCCGTGTGCAGCGGTGCAGTCGTTCTGGGGGAGGCGGGGCTGCTGGACGACAGGGCGTGCACGACCCACTGGTCGCTCACCTCGGCGATGCGCGACCGGTACCCGCGGGCCCGGGTGCGTGAGGCCGCGCTCTACGTGCACGACGGGCGGATCAGCACCAGCGCGGGCATCTCGTCGGGGATCGATCTCGCATTGTCCCTGGTCGAACGGGAGCGCGGCCCCGAACTGGCCGCGGGAGTCGCGCGTGAACTGGTGCTGTACCTGCGGCGGGACGGGGACGCGGCACAGATCAGTCCGTTCCTGCGGCACCGCGACCATGTCCAGCCCGCGGTGCACCGGGTGCAGGACCATCTGGCGCAGCATCTGGACGTCGCCTTCACCCTGCGTGAACTCGCAGGCATCGCCGGGCTGTCCCCGCGCGGTCTGACGCGGGCCTTCACCACGGCTGCCGGCATCACCCCGTTCGCCTACCAGCGGCAACTGCGGCTGGAGCGGGCCCGCACCCTGCTGTCCGGTACCGACCTGACGGTGGAGGCGGTCGCGCTCCGGTGCGGATTCCGTGACGCTCGGCAACTACGCCGGGTGGTCGCTGACGCCTTCGGAGCGCCGCCCTCGCTGCTGCGCGCACCAGCGCGGCCGACTGCCTGACGGACTGGCCTCCTCGGCGAAGGGGCCTCCTTCCCGGCCGTCCCCATCTTTCCCTTCCTCTCTCCCGTTTCCCGTTTCCTGTTTCGCTTTTCCCACTTCCACGAGGGCCGACGGCACCGTGCTGCCAAAAACGTGCCCGGATTGTTGAGGTATGTCTTGCTCAAGATGAGTTCCGAGGCGCGCAAGGGGCACCGCGCGCTACGCCGCACCGGCTGGGTACTGCTGGGCACAGCTCTGGCGACCGCGTCCTTCGCGGGGATCGCCTTCGCGGGGGTGAGCGCGTCGATGGCCGACAGCTTCGCCGCCGCCCCTCGCGGATCCGATGCCGGAGTGTGGCCTGCCGCCCGGCCGGTACCGGAGGGCAGGATCACGGTGGCGGTCGCGGTCGGCAACGAGGGCTCCGTGGCCACCGATGTACTCGCGCCCTACCAGGTGTTCGCCGAGTCGCCGGACATGTTCGTCTACACGGTGGCGGCCGAACGCCGCGTCTCCCCGCTGTCCGGCGGCGCCCACCTGCTGCCCGACCACACGCTGGCCGAGGTGGCGGACGGCACTCTGCCGGAACCCGACGTGGTGGTCGTGCCCGCCGTGACCGACCCCACCGGCGCGGGCGAGGAGCGCCTGCGCCGGTGGATCGTCGAACGCCACCACAAGGGCGCCCGGATCCTCGGGGTGTGCGCGGGCTCCGAACTGCTGGCCGCCTCCGGTCTGCTCGACGGCCGCGACGCCACCTCGTTCTGGTCCAACATCACTTCCCTGGAACGCAGTTACCCGAAGGTCGCGTGGAAGCGAGGGCTGCGCTACGTCGAGGACGGGCGGGTGACCACCACCGCGGGCGTCACCTCCGGCACCATGGGCGCGCTGCGGTTGGTCGAGGAACTGGCCGGCACAGCGGAGGCGACCCGCATCGGCACCGGCCTGTCCTACCCCGGCTGGACTCCGGACGGACCGACCGCGATACCGGCCAACCATCTCGCCCTCGGCGACCTCCCGTACGCCTTCAACGCCGCATTCCCGTGGCTGCGCCCCACCACGGCCATCGGACTGGTCGACGGGGTCGAGGAGATCGACGCGGCCGCCGCCTTCGAGGGGTACGGCGGGGTCTCCTTCGCCACCCGGACGCTGGTGATCGGCGCCGGTGACACCGTCACCACCCGCCACGGCCTGGTCCTCGTCACCCGGTCGGCGAAGGGGGGCGCCCACGGGGCGGATCGCTTCGTGGTGCCCGGCGTCAGGAACACCTCCGACCTCGGCAGTACGCTGGACGGCTGGGCCCGCCGCAACGGGCTCGCCGCCGAACTGCCCGGCGGAGGAAGGCGGTCCGGGGAGTTCGGCTTCGATCCGGTGCTGCGGGACCTTGCCGAGAACAGCGACCGTCGCACGGCGCTGGCCACCGCGAAGTTCTCCGAGTACCCCTCGGCCCACCTGGAGCTGACCGGCGCGTCCTGGCCCTGGCGGTCCACCCTGCTGGCCGCGGCGGCGGTCGTCCTGAGCGTGGGGGTGGGGCTGGCACCGACGGCGATCCGACACACGGTTCGACGACGGCGCCCCGCGGCGTAGCTCTCCTGAAGCTCCGCGCCTTCCGGGCGCGCCGGTTCGAGCGTTCCCGTGGGCGCGTGGTTCAGGCGCGGCGGTGGGCGCGGTCGCTGAGGTCCTGCAGCAGCACTGCCAGGAGGCGGGCCAGTTCCCGCTGCTCCTGGGGCGCCAGGGCTTCGATGAGGCCCCGCTCGTAGTTCAGGAGGCCGTCGACGGCGTTCTCCACTGCGTGGTGCCCCTCGGGGGTCAGCTCCACGGGCACGGCGCGGGTCCCGGGGTCCGCAGCCAGTCTGCGGACGAGCCCCTCGTGCTGGGCTCGGTCCACCCGTTGGGTCACGGCCCCGGGTGTGATCAGGCAGCGGCTGGCGAGCTCGCGGGTGGACAGCCGGTAGGGCCGACCGGAACGGCGGAGGGTGCTGAGCAGGTCGAGGGTGGCGGCGTCCATGCCGACCTGGGTCAGGACGCGGCGCCGCTCGTCGGCCAGCAGTTTCGCGGCGTCGTGGATCCGGGTGAGGATGCCGATCCAGTCGACCGGGAGCCCGGGCTGCTCGCACCGCCAGGCTTGGGAGATCTCATCGGCGCGGTCGGTGCGGGGCTGGTCCGGTGTGGTCAGCGTCAGCTCCATCGCGGCCCACCGCGGCGGATCCGGCTCCTACGGCTCCGCCAAGGCCGCCGTCGAGGCCTGGAACCTCACGATCACCCAGGACCTCGGCAAGGACCGGATCACGGCCAACGTCATCGCCCCGGGCTACATCGAGTCCACCGACTTCTTCCAGGGCGGGATGACCCCCCAGCGCCGTGCCGCCCTGCTCGCCCAGACGGCCAACGGCCGGGCCGGCACCCCGGCGGGCATCGCGGGCACCGTGCTGTTCCTCGCCTCACCGGCCGCAGGGCACATCACCGGCCAGACCCTGCACGTCAACGGCGGCGCGCTGGCCGGGCGCTGAACAACGCGCTCGGCCGGACCGGTGCCACCGGCAGGAGCCTCGGCGTCGGTGACGGGCAGGCCTTCACCGACGCCGACGGGCCGCGGCGAAAGGGCGGACCCGCATGGTCAGTTGCGGTACCGACGGAGCCTTTCGACTGTGGGATCCGGTGGCCGGGCAGCAGGTCGGCTTCGGTGCGGAGGTCGCGGTGCCGTCCGGCCGCCGACCGTTCACCGGGGCCAGGTCCCGCCGTTTCGCAGGAGCGCTTGCTCACCAACTCGCCGACCCCGCAGGGCCGTAACACTCCCACCGCTTCAGAAGGACCGGAAGACCTCTGCGGGGTCGGCCTGGGCGCCTGCGCGGCATCGGCGACGTCTGCGAGGTCCAGGTTGGCGATCGACGGCTTCGACAGTTCCCCGCGCACGCGATGCCGGCCCGCACCGACAGGCGGCCGAACTCCGGTGAGACAGGCCAAGTCCGAGGACGGACCTGGGCCACGCGGCGGCGACCCACCTCAACCTGCCTCGACCGATCTCACCGAGGTTTGACCGCACGGCGGTTCGTGGCCGTCGATCGAGGGTTCACAGGTACGGCCGCAGGTCGTCGCGGTAAGCGGTGGTGCTGCCTTCAGGCCGCCAGGAACGACTGTGCCGGGACAGGGTCCAGGCTTCCGGCGCGTGCCGAGTGGCACTGATCCAGGCCGCGAGTTCGGGAACGGCGATCTCCCGCAGGACGTGTCGAGCCGCCGCCCGTTCGGTGGCCGGGAGCGGAGCAATACGAACCCGCACGGTGCACCACCAGCTGGGATGGATGCCGCCACCGTAGTTGGCGGAGATGGGTGGCACCCACTCGGCGTGCAACGCGGTCCCGTCCCCCCAGAGCCGGTCGCCGAAATCCAGGTCGACGGCATCCGCCTCCTGCGCGCCGAGGACGGTGCGGATGTCCGTCGGGGTGAGCGGCCACGACAGGCCGCGCGGCAGGCGGCGGTTACGGGCTGGCATGCGCCCGAGGATGGCAGACGCCCTGCGGAAGCGCATGCGCATTTCGACCCGGCTCTACCGAGACGCCGGTCAACTTCGTTGGTACCAGCCGGACTTCGGCGAGTCGTGTCAGGTTGAACACCCTCAGGGCCTCGGGCGCCCGTCCCGGCTCGGCCACCGTTTCGCCCATTCTCAGCGAACACGGCGGATCTTCAGGGGCGCCGTCTTGCCGGTCGGCCGGCCGCCCTCTGGCGCCTGTCGGGCCGATCACACCTTGGACTTCTCAACGTTCTCATGCCACGTCAGGTAACTGATGGCATCGCCCAGTTGGCGCCGAAACGGCTCCTTCGATCTGTCGAGGGTGATAGCCCGGTGACGGTTGGTCATGACAGGATCAGCACGGGTCGACACCGCGTCGGCCGGAAGGAGGAGACATGGCCGAGGACAGCAAGGCGACGGCGTCCGCCGAGGGCAAGACTCCGTCTGGCAAGTACGCAGGCACTGAAATCAAGATCGAGGGCGAGGATCACATCATCATTCGGGAGGACGAGGTTCCGGTAGCCACCGAAACCGAGTGATACGCCCACGCTTCGATCCGGGCTGATCTTCGCCCGTGCTGGAACGGAGCGTTGTTGCCCAGCTACGAGAAGGGCCCCGTCGGTCGCCACCGGAAGGGCCCTTTCCGTTGCGGCTTCCGCAGGCCGTAGGCTCGCCCTCCACACTGGTTCCAGGAACAGCCCGGAGGCGGCCGTGTCGTCGTGGACGGTGAGGCGCAGCAGGGCGTCGAGGTTGCTGTAGTGGGTGGCCCAGGGGGCCAGGATCAGCACTCCGGGGCGGGCCTGACGGGATCCAGGCGTGCGGGATCTCGCGCAGCCCGTACGGGGCCACGAGTCGCGGCGACCACCGACGACATGATCGAGGTCGACGCGGAGGTGGCGATGAGGGTCGTGTTCGTGCACGGGGCGTGCGTGCGGGACGGTTCGTGGTGGTGGCACCGCGCCGCCGACCTGCTTCAGGAGCGAGGGGTTCCAAGCGTCGCCCCGGCGCTGCCGAGCTGCGGCGAGGCGGGCCCGCCCGGCGGCGTCGGCGGTCCGGGGCTGCGCGAGGACGTCGCCGCGGTGCGGCGGGTGCTGCAGGCCGGCGACGAGCCGACCGTCGTGGTCGCCCACAGTTACGGCGGTGTCGTCACCGCAGAAGCCGCCGCGGGAGTCGGGTCGGTGCGCCACCTGCTGCTGGTCTCCAGCTACCTGCCCGAGGTCGGACAGAGCCTGTCGGAGTTCGGGGACGGCCGCCCCGCCCCGTTCCTCGACGTCGACCCCGACGCCGGCACGTTCAGGGTCCGCTCCGAGCTGCTCGTGGACACGTTCCTCCAGGACTGCGACCCCGAGGTCCAGGCGCAGGCGGCGGTCCACCTCGCCCGGCAGAGCGTGCGGGTGACCGGGCAGCCGGTCCGGGCTGCCGCATGGCAGCAGGTGCCCTCGACCTACCTCGTCTGTGCTCAGGACCGGGGCACCCCGCCGCGACTGCAGCGCGAGTTCGCCCGCCGGGCCGGCAGCGTCGTCGAGCTCGACGCCGGCCACCACCCGTTCCTGTCCCAGCCGGCAGCGATCCGGGACCTGCTGCTGAGCCTGTGACGGCGGCGACTGAACACCTCCTGGGACGCCGAACGCACCGACGCCCCGAGGCGCACCGTCTCAACCCTGCGACGGCGTCCAGAACGCGGTGATCCTCGCGGCTCCGGGCCCGATCCCCTGCCAGGAACCGTCGAACTCGAGGACGGCCACGGAGGCCGTCGGGAACCCGGACTCCTCCACCCGCCGCGAGAGGTCGTCGTCGGCCGTTCCGACGAGGAGCCGGACCAGCTCGGGCAGGCTCGGATTGTGTCCGACGACGACCAGGTCGCCCACGTCGTCCGAACTCCCCCGCACCATCGCGACCAGCTCGCCGATCCCCGCCTCCCCCCGATGGATCTCCACACTGAGGTCGTAGAGCCCCTGCTCGTGGACCGTCTCGGGGAGGCGCGGCAACGCGGCGCCCACGCGTTCCCAGGTCTCCCTGGTCCGGCGGGCGCCGGACACCCGCGCGAGATCGGGCGTGATGCCGGAACCCGCGAGCCATCGTCCGGCCCGGGACGCCTCCTCCTGCCCCCGCTCGTCGAGGCGCCGTTCCTTGTCGACCGCCGTCTCCCGTTCGGCCTGCGCATGACGGATCAGGACGAGCCTGCGGCCGGTACCCACGATCACGTTGACCTCCCCATGTCCGCGGGCCGTGGCGCGGCTCGGCGGAATCGCTTGATCCTTTGCATCCGAACACTATCCGGCCGTAGGTCCGCACAGCCGCGGTCTCCGGGTGGTGCCCCGTCACACCGGTGCGGTCGGGACGTCAGGGGGTCGGGATCCGCTGGGTGAGGAAGAGGGCGGCGCGGTCGAGTGCCTGGTCGGCTTCGTCGAGGGTGCCGCCGGCGAAGGCCTGGAAGACGTGGGGGGCGTCGGCGGTGATGTCGAGGATGACGTCGACTCCGGCGTTGCGTGCGCGGGCGGCGAGGCGGGTGGAGTCGTCGAGGAGGATCTCGTTGGCGCCCACCTGGATGAGGAGTGGGGGGAAGCCGGTCAGGTCGGCGAAGAGGGCCGGGCTGAGGAGGGGCTGCTCGGGGTCCTGGCCGGCGAGGTACATGGCCCCGGTGTGCGTCACGGCCTCGCGGGTGAAGATCGGGTCGATGCCCTCCTTGGTCGTCATGCTCTCCCCGCTCCGGGTGGCGTCCAGGCCCGGGGAGAAGACCACGATCGCGGCGGGCAGCGGCAGGCCCGCGTCGCGGGCGGCGAGGGCGGTGGTGACCGCGAAACCGCCGCCGGCGGAGTCCCCGGCGAACGCGATGGCGGACGGCTCCAGGCCGCTGTCGAGGAGGGCGCGGTAGGCGCTCAGGTTGTCTTCCAGACCGGCCGGGAACGGGTGCTCGGGGGCCAGCCGGTAGTCCACCGAGTACGCGTCGAGCCCGGTCTTCGAGACGAGCTGCGCGGTCAGCGACAGCGCGGTCTCGGGAGAGCCGAAGACGAAGCCGCCACCGTGGAAGTACAGGATCGTGCCCGGGCGCGCGCCGTTGTCCGGTGTGACGTGCAGGGCAGGCCGGCCGCCGAGCGCGGTCTGACTGGTGCGGACGTCGTCCGGCACGATCATCGTGTCCATGAGCGCCCTGAACCCGGCGCGCAGCTGCTCGACGGAGCGTTGGCCCTCCGGTCGGGGCCGGCGGAGCATCGCGTCGATCTTGGCGAGCTGTTCCTTGCTCATCTGCGTTCCTCCTATGAAATGGCTTCCTCTACACTATATGCCGTGGAATATACATCGGATGGCGCCGCCGACCTCCAGGGATTCTTCGCGGATCTCGTCCGCTGCGAGACGCGCCTGTACAACGCGCTGAACGACCGCCTGCGCGAGCGGCACGGCATCGTGACCTCGCAGTTCGAGTTCCTGCGGTTCCTGCGCGAGCACCCGGGGGCCCGGGTAGCCGACCTCGCCGCGGAGTTCGCCATCGGAGCCGGCGCGACCAGCAAGGGCGTCGACCGCCTGGAGAAGCAGGGCTGGATCGTCCGCCAGGCCAACCCGGCGGACCGCCGGTCCTCACTGCTGACCCTGACCGACGACGGCTCCCAGCTCCTCGACGCCTCCGAGGCGACCTTCACCGCGGGCCTGAGCGAACTGGTCGAAGGCACCCTCGACCAGTCCACGACGGCCGCCGCCGCCCAGGCCCTCCGCCGGCTGCGCTCCGCGCTCGAACGCGACCAGATCGGCACCCCCACCGGCTGAAGGCGCAAGCCCGGCCACCTGCTCGCCTACGCGCGGCCCGGCGACACCACGCCCTTCCGCCGTCACCTTCGGCGAAGGCCCCGCTGGGGTTGCCTCCGCGGCCGACAAGGCGCACGCTGGGGGGTGTCCCCTGGAAGCCGCGTAGGGCGAGAGCCCCACGGAAAGCAGGGAGCTCGGGAGCATCACCGCCCCATCCGGAGGAGCGGCCCCACCCCGAGCAAACCCGGGTGAAACGAACCGTCCGATCCGACTGCGCACGGACGGAGGCCCCAGAGGGGGTCTCTCTCGGAACAACATCACGCCGCGTCGTACGCGACGCTCGCTCCGTCCGGCCAGTGAGCACGGACGGCAACCAACGAAGCATGAACAGGCGTCAAGAACGAGAGTGTAAGTCGCAGGAGCAGTAGAGGCCCCCTCCTGGTAGAGGGGGCCGACGCCTGCGCCGGGTAGGGCTCAGCCGTCCAGTGAGAGTGCGTTCTTGGCGTGCGCGACGGATTCCTGCGAGGCGGGCCCGCCGGGGCTCTCGGTGGCCAGGGCCTGGTTGAGGGTGACGAAGGGGCGCATCCGCCGCTCGTAGCGGGCATATGCGGCGCGGTGGTCGCCGCCGGCCCGGGCAAGGCAGTCGGCCAGCACGTGGGCGCCCACGAGGGCCAGGCTGGTGCCCTGCCCCGAGAGGGGGGAAGGGCAGTAGCCGGCGTCTCCGAGCAGGGTCACCCGGCCCCGCGACCACGGGTCCATGCGGATCTGAGCCATGGCGTCGCAGTAGAAGTCGGGGGCCTTCCGGGCGGCCTCGGCCAAGCGGGTCCCTTCCCAACGCATCGACGCGAGCTTGTCCACGACGAGCTGCCGGAGGGCGCCGCCGCCGCGGAGGTCGTGGGCGAGGGGGGCGGACTCGAAGCCGAAGGCGATCCTGAGTTCGGTGTTGTCGCGTACGGGCATGATGCCGAAGCCCGCGTCGCCGTCCCGCAGCCACACCTGCCAGTTGTCCAGGGCGAGGAAGTTGTCCGCGCTGAACACCGAGAGGTAGCTGCCCAGGTGGTGGGCGAAACGCTTCTCCGGACCGAAGGCCAGGCGCCGTACGGTGGAGTGCAGGCCGTCAGCCCCGACCACGAGGTCGAAGGTGCGGGACGGTCCGTGCGCGAAGTCGACGCGCACGCCGGTGTCGTCCTCGTCGAGCGCGGCGATGCTGTCGCCGAAGAGGTACTCGACGCCTGCGCGCGTGTGCTCGTACACCATCCTCACCAGGTCCTCGCGCAGCACCTCGATGTCTTCGCTGTCGAGCCGTCCGCTGCTGAAGGTCGCCTCGGTGGAGCGGTCGACCTCGCGGCCGTCGGGGCCGAGGATCGACATGCCGCGCATCCGGGTCCGTACGCGGCTCGCCTGCTCCAGCAGGCCCATCCGCTCCACGACTTCCAGCGCGACACCGCGGATGTCCACGGCCTGTCCGCCGGGGCGCCGGCCCGGAGCGCGTTCGACGACAGTGGGCGCGAAGCCGTGGCGGCGCAGCCAGTAGGCGAGGACGGGCCCGGCGATTCCGCCGCCGGAGATGAGTACGGTCTGCATGAGGGGCTCCTCCAGTGCTATGTACGGTGTACGCGCCCTGAACGTACGCCGTACGCGCAGAGCCTTCAACCAGCCCTCTGCGCGACGTGTACTAGAGCAGGCCCCTTCCGTTCGGCGTTGCCGCTGCTACCCTCTGTCCTAGTACACAGAAGGAAGGCGGCAGGTCGTGACGAAGACCACAGGGACAGCCGGCGATCCGCCCTATCTGCGCATCGTCGCCGCGATCCGGCGACGCATCGCGCACGGTGAACTCGCCCCCGGGGACCGGGTGCCCTCAACCCGGCAGATCGCCGCGGAATGGGGCGTCGCGCTCGCCACCGCCACCAAAGCCCTGACCACCCTGCGCCTGGAGGGACTTGTCGAGGCCCGGCCCCGGATCGGCACGGTCGTCGCCGGAACCGCCCCCGCCGCACCGGCCCGCAGGCGCCCGCCACCCGTCCCGGACCCCGAGCAGGAGCAGGAGCTGAGCCTCGACCGGATCGTCCGTACCGCCATCGAGATCGCCGACGCCGAAGGGCTCCCGGCGCTCTCCATGCGCGGCGTCGCGGCCCGCCTCGGCGTCGCGGCGATGTCGACCTACCGGTACGTCCCGAGCAAGGAAGACCTCGTCCTGCGCATGGCCGACGCCGCGTTCGGCGAGAAGTCCTACCCCGCAGAAGCCCCCGACGCCCCCGACGCCTCCGAGGATTGGCGTACCCGCATCGAGCTGGGCGCCCGGACCCTGTGGAGCCTGTACCGGCGGCACCCGTGGCTGGCCCAGCTCGGCTCCCTCACGCGCCCGCTGCTCGTGCCCAATCTGATGGTCCACGGCGAGTGGGTGCTGAGCGCCCTCGACGGCCACGGACTCGACCCCACGACGCTGTTCGACATCCACGTCCTGCTCTACAGCCATGTCCAGGGCCTGGCGGTGCACCTGGAGATGGAAGCGCACGCCGAAGCCGCCACGGGCCAGTCGGAAGACCAGTGGATGGACAGCCGCGCCCCCGCCCTCCAGGAACTGGTGGAATCCGGCCGCTTCCCGGCCTTCACCAAGGTGGTCGGAGCCTTCGAGGACGGCTACGACCTGCGCCTCGACGCCCTCTTCGAATTCGGTCTCAAGACGCTCCTCGACGGCCTGACGTCCATTGTCGAAGGCCAGGAGGCTGTCACGGGCGGTACCGCCGCGATCGGGGGACCTCACCGTCCGGCGGAATCGCGGCTGCCTGCGGCTGACCGTTGACCGTCATGCCGCTGAAGTCCTTTGCGCGCGCTGCTGCCCGGATGATGAGGTGGCACGGTGACCAACCATGACGAAGCGTCAGCCACCCGACCGTTGACGCTGGCTTGGGTGCGCCGGCACCTGGAGGCCGGCGAACGGATCGTCGGAATCGAGGCGCTGCACGGCGGCATCACTGCCGAGATGCGGAGGCTGACCATCGGCACGCGGGACGGAGGCACCCGCGACCTGGTGCTGCGGAGTTTCGTCGACCCGTTCTCCGTGGAGCGCGCCGAGGACTGGCTGGGCAGGGAGGCCGGCGCCCTGACCCTGCTGGCGGGGACCGGCGTGCCGGCTCCCACGCTGGTCGCGGTTGATCCGAGCGCCGCGCAGTGCGAGTATCCGTCGCTCCTCATGACCCATCTGGCGGGCCGGACGGTCCTCGACGATGAGGGGGTGGAGACGCGCGTCCCGCTGCTGGCCCGTCAGCTCGTGGCGATCCACGCGCTGCGGCCCGCCGAACGGCCCCGGGATTATGTGGCGTTGACGACCGCCGACACCGTCGTCGTGCCGAAGGACGCCGACGCGGCGGCATGGGCCGCGGCGATCGACGTGATCCGCAGGCCCGCGCCGCCCGGTGAAGGGCGGTTCCTGCACCGGGACTTCCAACCCGGCAACGTGCTGTTCGACGTGCCGCCCCCAGGGCCGGCAGGTGTGCGGATCACCGGCGTCGTCGACTGGGCGGCGGCCTCCTGGGGCCCGGCGGATCTCGACGTGGCGCACTGCTCCACCAATCTCGCGCTGCTGCACGGCCCGGCGTGGGGTCAGCGGTTCGCCGAGGCGTACGAGGAGGCCGGCGGGGTGCTGGCCGCGACCGCGAGCGAGCGGCTGTACTGGCGGGTACGGGACGGACTGGCGTGCTCGGAGGAGGTGCAGTCGGTGGCGCAGCCCTGGCGTGAGGCCGGGAGAACGGAGCTGACGACGCGAGCCGTGGAGCAGCGGCTGGACGCCTACGTCACCTCCCTGATGGACGCCTGGGACTGAGCCAGGGCCGGTCCGGAGCGGGGGCCGGGCGCCGAACGGCGTCTGCACCGCGGTGACGCTCGTCGAGCAGATCGAAGGGCTCACCGCTCCGCACGCTCGCAGGACTCCGCGGTGCCGTCCCGTGGCGCCGCCCCATACGCCTCCACGTAGACGACCCGTGCCGCCTCCACGTCATCCAGTTGGATCGGCAGCCGATCCAGGTTTCCCACGACGCCTCCCGGAGCCCCGCCGACGGCCGGCACCAAGCGCGGCAGGGGCGACGGGCACGGTCATGATTGGGCCGCGGTGGTCGCGGGTCATCGGGGTGGTGGGGTTCGCCGGACCACCGCGCCCGATCCGGCGAGCCAGGAGACCATCCGGCTCCCCGAGTCGACGGCGGCGCGCTGCGCCGCCCCGGCGGCATAGCCGTTCGCGACGATGTCCGGCCGGTCCACGAGGTTCCGGCACGCAGTGGTCAACTGCTGGTAACCGACCAGCAGTCGGGACCACAGCCGCTGTCCCGTCGGGTCGGGCACCGTGAAATACTCGTCGGCCCGCCGGGTCGCCCCGGCGAGCTGTTCGCAGGTGCCGCCCACTGTGCGCAGCTCCGCTTCGACCTGAGCGTCGGAGGTGGCGTTCGCGGCGCCGCCCATTGCGGCGGCGAAGTCACGCTGCGCCGCGTTGAACTCGTTGATGTGGTCCAGGCCTCCGACCGCCGCCCAGGCCTGGTTCTGGGCCAGCGCGATCGCCGCCGAGGGAGCGCTCCTCGTCTGGTCCAGCATCGACTCCGCGCGTTGGGCGTTCCCGCTGCCCGAGCCGGGCAGCTGGGCGACGGTCACCGCTGCGCCGGCGGCCCCGGCCACCACGGCCGCGACAGCCGCGACGGCCGCCACCCGGGCGCCATACCGCCGCCGCCTCCGGCGGGGCGGCCCCACCGCGACGGGCGGCGCGACGTCAGGCGGTACCGCGGCGGAGCGCAGCCCGGCCCGGACGCGCCGCCACAGCAGGCCCGCCCCCCGGCCCACGAAGGCGGCCAGGGCCGCCACCAATATCCCCAGGGTCAGCGTGTAGGCCGCCGCGATCTCCACCAGCCTCCACACCGCCCCCGGCCTCCACCCACAGGTGTTGGTCATGACGTTGAACGGGCCGAGGCAGCCGTCCGCACTCGCCAGAACGAAGGCGCCCACCATCCCGATCAGGCCGGCGACGCCGGCTGTGACGAGCCCGGCGAGCAGCCAGGCCGCCCTCGTCACGGCGGCGACGACCACGGCGGTCAGTGCCATCGCGGCGCAGATCACCAGGATCGGCCACATCAGGTAGGTGATCTGGAACGGGCCGGTCATCCGCACGGCCGCCGGGCGCGGTGTGTGCATGTGGGCCTTCGCCGCGGCCAGGGCGGCCCAGCAGAGCAGCCCGCCCGCCAGGCCGGCGACCAGGAGCCTGCCCGGGCCGGGCAGCGCGGCGGCGTTCGGTGACACGGCCAAGGACAGGGGCGAGGGCGAGGGCGGCGGTGCGTCCGGGCCGGGCGGTACGTCCGTGTTCGGCTGTGCGTCCATGTTCGGCTGTGCGTCAGCCGCCCCCGGCAGCGCTTCGGCGAGCCACTTCGCGCGGCGCCCCGGCCGGCGCAGCGCCAGCGCGAGCAACGGCAGCATCCAGAGCAGCGCCTCGGCCCACCACAGGCTGTGGGCCTCGCTGTCGGCGCCGGGCAGGACGCCCACCACCGCGACGACCTCCAGCAGCGGGCCGATGTGCGCCGGCGGCAGCCCGGACAGACCGTACGAGCCCAGGAGCCCGGCCGTGGTGAACGGCCACCCGTCGGTCAGGACCTCGCCCTGCGCGTACCACCAGTACAGCACGCAGGCGAGGGCCAGCGAGGCGGCGGCCAGGCCCACGACCATGACGGGGCGCAGCGAGCGCCCGCGCCAGGAGGCAATCCACCACTCGGCGTTCTGAGCGGTCCAGGTCATCGCCAGCACCAGCGCGGCGACAAGGATCAGCAGGGCTTCGGGGTGGTTGGGCCACCAGTGGTTCCAGGCCGCCCTTGGGCCGAGCAGTTCGGCCGCGACGACGCCGGTGCCGAGCCACAGGCCAACGGGCCATCCCGGTGGAGTCGGCCGGCCGGTGAGGACGGCGTACACCACGGCACGCCACAGGGCGACGCCGCCGATGCCGACGACGAGTGTCGCGATGAGGACCGCTTTCGCGGGGAAAGCCTCGTAGGGCAGGCTTCCGAGCTGCCAGACGAGGATGTCGGAGGCGAGCCCGGTGAGGAACAGGGGCAGGGCGTCCAGCGCGAACAATGCCTTCGGGTCGGTCAGGGAGGTCCGGCGCAGTTCCCAGGACGGGTGGGTGCGCCAGAGTTCGACGAACGCGGCGAGGGCCCGCGGCAGTGCGCGGCCGGAGCCCGGCCGGACGTGGACGTTCCAGGACTCCCGGCTCGCGCCCCAGCGGGCCGCCATGAGGTCGGCGTAGATCTCGCGGTTGCGCAGGATCCCGGCCCGCGTGAGGTGGACGGACACCGCGATCAGGAGGCCGAGCACCAGTTCGTGCGTGTTGAACGGGGCGAACTGCCCCCGGACGTCCGCGGTTCCGGTGAAGAAGAGGTTCTTCACGCCCACTGCGGCCCACGGGAGCAGGACCAGCACAAGGAAGACGCGCCACAGGGCGACGGTGGCGTAGGTGATGCCGATGTCCTTGTTCCGCAGGTGCGCGAGCTCGTGCAGGACCACGGCACGGAACCGGTCCCGGTCCGTGCCGCTTGTGGCGAACAGCCCGCCGTACAGGCAGACCGTGGGGTTGCGCCAGCGGCCGAACACGACGGCGCCGACCTCCGGCACGACCGGGTCGACGACGAACCGGGGCGTGCGGGCGAGCCCGGCCGTGTCCATCAGCTCGTCGAGCTGCTGCCGCAGCCGTCCGGTCGTGTCCAGCTCCGCCAGGGCGACGACCCGGGAACGGCGTGCCTTCCACACCGGCAGCAACCAGTACACCGTGAGAACCACGACGACCAGCAGCGCGCCCACGGCGACGGACACCCCGTCGAAGTTCTGGACGTAGCGCGCCGCGCACACCTTGAGCGCGGACTGGTTCCGGGTGGACAGGACGTAGCCGGCATTCATGGGTGCGCCGGGGTCGAGGCCCGCGGCCAGCCAGCAGGCCATCTCCTTGTCGGCCTGCTGGGAGGAGGCGAGGAGCTGCCAGACGGTCCTCGGGACCATGCTGGCGCCGGCCGCCGCCAACAGGAGCAGGAGCAGAACGAAGCGCAGGGTGGTGCCGGCGGCGAGGACCCGCTCGTCGGGCGGAGCCGGGGCCTGCCGTGGGCCTGCCTCGGGGCGGCGTCGGCGGGCGCGTCGGTCATCGCGCCTCGCCGTCGGCCGCCGGGTCGGGTTCGGCCGGGTCGGGTTCGGCCGGGTCCAGTGCGGTGCGGTGCGGTGCGGCTTCGGCCGACTCGTGTCCGGTGTCGCCCGGGTCGGCCAGGGCCAGCCGGGCCACCACCGCGTCGGCGATCGCCGACGCGCGCTGTTCCGCCAGGCCCCGCTGCGCGGCCGAGTCCAGCACCGACTGCCGCACCTCGACGAGCTGCCCACGCGTCAGCGGAGGGATCGTCACCGGCGCGGCCCCCTTGCGGAAGACCTTGCGCAGACCGGCTCTCAGCCCCTTGGCGGCGCCGTCCACCGCAGCGTCCGCGATCCTCTGCCCCACCTGGTCCAGCGCCAGCCACACCACGGGGGTCACCAGCGCGGCGACTTCGCCGAGGCCGAAGCCCAGTGGTTCGCTCCGGCTGCGGCCCGCGAGCCGGCGCACGGCCGACGCGTCGTCGAACCGAGTCAGCCACGCCACGAGCGGCAGTTCCTCTGCGGCGACCTCGGCCACCACGTCACGGACCACATCGCGCACTCGTGCCCCGCCCGGCGCGGCCTTGCGGCTTTCGGAGTGAGCTGCTTCGGAACCCATGGCACCTCCGTGGCCAACTCGCGGCACGCCCAGGCCGGTTGCCGCACCGGTCTCACCTTGACCCAAGGAATCCGACGGGGCAATACCCGGCGGCACTCCCCGTACAATGCGGAGCCGCTGCGCCCGACCGGCCGTGCGCGGCGGCGCAGCCTGGCGGACGCCGGTGCCAGAAGGTCGGCCGGCGGGGAAGCAAGCAGGTGGCCTGGCTCGTCCACTACGGGCAGACCGCGCGCCTGGCCGCCGACACCAGCGGCGCGCATGAGAGTGACTCTGCGTAACGGCTCAAGTGGACATCAGATAGATCGTGTGCAGATAATGCTATCGGGGAGTGGGCGGGTTCGAGGTCGCTCCGAAAGAACCTCGTTCGGGCCGCACAGCACCGCGCGCCGCAGATCGAGGTCGTGCTGCCGAATGTGGACGCGGAGTCAGGCCCTCCCTATGCGTTCAGTTCACCAGCCAGGGCGAAGGGAACCCAGTGACGCACAGTAACGGTAACCAATGCACCGAGCAGGCCATTGAGGCCCGCTACCAGAACTCGTTCGGCCGGGCCGCCGGGTACCTTCCGCCGGACCGGGCCGTCGTCCACGCCTGGCTGGACGAACTCGGCGGGTACGTCGAGCGGCAGCAGGCACAGGGCGCCATCGTCCGGCACAACTCGGTGGCCGAGCTGGCGAGGCTGATCGACCGGGATCCCGTGGTGCGGATGTACGTGAGCCTGATGATCGAGCAGGCTGCGGAGAGCTGGAAGGGCAAGGTGCGCGACATTCCCGACCTGCTCGACCACCTCGACGCCATCGTCACCTGGGCCCCGCGCTACACCGACAAGATCCACTTTCCGATGTCCGCCCTGTTCGTCGACATGATGTACACGCCGGCCGGAGAGGCCGTCTTCCGCAACAGGGACCTCAACAGGGCGCTCGTGGGGATCCTGCGGGAGTGGTGCACGTACCTGGACAGCCCTGCCAGCCGCGAGGTGCTGACCACCGACCAGTGGCTGTCAGCGGATGCGAGGAAGGAGCTCAAGCTCGACGACTTCGAAGTCGATTTCACCCAGCCCTACGGTGGGCTGGCCTCGTTCAACGACTTCTTCCACCGGGAGGTCAGGCCCGGCAAACGCCCGGTCGCGGGCAGCACGGATCCCAAGGTCATCGTCGCCCCCAACGACGGCAGGGTGGTCAAGATCCAGGGGAACGTGCAGCGCACCGACGAGTTCTGGGTCAAGGGCCAGCGCTACTCCCTCTACGACATGCTGGACGGCAGCGATCTGACGGACGGCTTCGTCGGAGGCGACGTCTACCAGTCGTTCCTCTCCGGCGGCGACTACCACCGCTGGCACACCCCGGTCAGCGGTACGGTCATCAGCGCACGGGTGGTCGAGGGGCTGACGTTCACCGAACTCGAATCGGCGGGCCACGACGAGGATGCCGGCGTTCAGTCGCAGATCTACGAGGCCTCGGTCAACGCCCGCGCCCTGATCTTCGTCAAGAGCCCCGACCCCGTCGGCATCGTCTGCGTGATGCCCATCGGCATCACCGAGATCTCCTCGCTCACCATCGGGGTCACGCCGGGGCAGCACGTCGACAAGGGCGACGAGCTGGGATATTTCAGCTACGGCGGCTCCAGCATGGTCCTGGTCTTCCAGCCGGGTGCCGTAGCCGCCTTCGACGTGCCGGACAACACGACCGGAGACATGGAGAAGGGCCAGTGGTGCGCGGTCAACTCGCAGATCGCCCACACCCGTTGAGCTCAACGCCGTTGCGTTTGGCTGTTCGGCGGCTGGTCAAGTCCCTGACGACGAGGAGCGGGACCTCTGGTAGATCACTTGTGTCGAGCAAGATGATCAAGAACCAGGGGTCCCGCTGCACGCCGCCGCCGGCAAACGCAACGGCGTTGGTCTCCGGCTGCTGAATCGATCACCTGCTCGGGCTGCCCATCACGCCTTGGGCGACTTGTAGATGGTGGCGGCCATCGCTCCCAGTTGCTTGTTGGCCTTGAGCGCGAGGTCGATGGCATCGCTCACGGAGTCACTGGGCACCGGAATGTTGTTCACGTAGATCGCGAAGGCGTAGCGGCGGCCGTCCTTCGCATCGATATAGCCTGCGAGCGCCTTCGTGCCGAGAGCCAGCTTGCCCTGGTAGGAACTGACCAGGGTGCCAGTCTTCGCACGGATGTGTCCTGCGGCGGGATCGGTGCGCTCGATGACGTCGGCAAGCGAACCGTCGACGCCCATGCTCGGCATGGAGTCGTAGAAGACGTCGAAGTCGTCCTGTCGTGCCAGGTGCCGCAGCAGCGCCACCTGGGCAGTCGGCGTCGCCTTGTCGCCGGGGAGGCCCTGGGCATCGACGAGGCTCACCGAATTCGGATCCACACCTGAGTGAGCGAGGAACTCCTTCTCGATCTTCATGCCGTCCGCATAGGTTCGTTGCCCGTTGTGTGCTGCCATCAGCGGCGGCAGAAGGTTCGCCCCGAGATTGTGGCTGACCTTGTTGATCAGCTTTGCGTACTCCTTGAAGGGCGGAGAAGTGTAGGTCGCCGATACGGGCAGCGAGCTCACTTCCGCCGACGGAGGAAGCTTGCTGTCGGGGTTCGCTCCCAGCGAGGGGGCGGATACGTTGACACCGTTTCTGGCGAGTGCCTCGATGAGGACGGTACGGGCGAACGCCGCCGGGTCGGGAACCTGGTAGGTCGTCACGAAGGGAGCCTTCACGTCCGCGGGCACGGAACCTCGGACCCGGATATGACCAGGACTCACGCTTTCGGTCGTCACCGTCGGCTTGCTTCCGGCGGGTGTGGTCGTCACCTGCGCGTCGACGCCGAAGGCGGCCGTCTTCGGGCGCCAGTCGACCTTGGCCGGCTCGCCGGGCGCGCCCGGCGTGATGAGCACGTCGATCAGGTTGTCGTTGACGATGGTCGGAGTGACCGGCACCCCGCCGATCGACACCGGATCCCAGAGTCGGTTGTCGATCACCACGTCGCCGTCGACATGGCGGACTCCACTGGCCGCGACCTGTCGAGCCAGCTCGTTGACACCCGCCAGCGGATCCTCTTCGGTGATGGTCGCCATGCCGGGTACGGCGTTGGCGTCGTAGTGGTCGAAGTCGGGGACGTCCAGTCCGCCTGACGCGGTGGTCCGCCCGCCGAGTGCCAGATCGCCGCTCCCGACCAGGATGAGATCGCCGGAGAGCCGCCCGTCCGCGGAGACCGTACCCGAATGCACCACGGGCGTACGGAAGCGATGGTCGTCACCCAGGACATCGAGCGCAGCACTGACCGCGAAGGTCTTGGCCGTCGAACCGGTCATGAACTGGGAATCGGCGCCCTTGGATTGGACGACCTTCCCCGTCTGCAGATCGGCGACCTGCAGGCCCCACTGGCCCGACGACCACGGCGCGGCACTCATGAGCTTCTGCAGGTCGGCGCTTACCCGTGTGACACCCGGTGCCGGAGAGGCTGAGTTGTCCGTGGAGTTGTGGGAGCACGCCGTCATCGCCACGGCAGCCGTCATCGAAGCGGCGAGCGCCAGGGCTGTACGCCGCCGTACCCGAGGTGTCTTGATTCCGGAGAGGGAGTTGCTTGAGAGGGAGTTGCTTGACATTCGTTCTTTCCTGTTCGACTTTCGCGCTCGATCGAACGCTTCCGGCCTGGTTGCTGCGCGGCGGCTAGGACTTCCCGCCCTTGCCGATGGCGATGCTGCCGTTGCGGGTCCGGACGGCCACGGAATGGCCGCTCGCGTCGTCCTTCGCGACGTTCACGGTGACGTCGCCCTTCTTCGCGGCCGTGCGGACCGCGTACTTCGATTCCGGCAGGCCCAGCTCGACGTTGCCGTCCCTGCTCTGCACGTCGACCAGGTCGGGCACGGCGGCCAGGCCCAGGTCGACGTTGCCGTTCCGCGACGTGACGCTGACGGACCGGGCGGAGATCCCGTCGCCCTTGATGCTTCCGTCGCCGCCTTCCAGGGCCAGCTTGGCTCCGTGGAGGTCCGACAACCGGACGTCGCCGCCGGCGGTCCTGGCCGAGAAGTCCGCGGTGAAGCCGGTGGCCTCGATGCGCCCCTTGCCGCTCTCGGCGGTGACGGCGACGGCGCGCGGCACCTTCACGGTGTACTTCGCGCTGCAGCCCACCGAGATCCCCGTGCAGTCCAGCGAGAGTGTGAGCGTGCCCCCTTCGAGCTGCCAGCCGGACCCCACCTCCCCGCCGACCTTCCTGCCGCTGACCCGTCGTTCCACCTGAACGCCCTCGATGTCGGCGGCCACCAGCGCGAGGTCGGCGGAACCGGAGTTGACGGTCAGGCTGCCACCGGCGAAGTCGAAGGACTTCGATTCCACGGTCGCGTCGGCCGATGCGCCGTCCGTGGTGCAGGCCGTGGCGGCGAGGCCGAGGAGCGCGGCTGCGCCGAAGGCGAGAAGCGTGCGCGTGGTCGGTTTCATCGAAATTCTTCCTTCGTCAACGAACATGGTGGTGTGGATTCCCGCACCCCGGTTCACGAGCGCAGCGCCCGGACCGCGACCGTGCGCGACACCCGGGCCGCCTGCAGGACCAGCGCGAGGCAGGTGGTGACCAGCGTCCCGGCGGCGAGCGCCCCGAGCGTGGCCCAGGGGAGGCCCGCCAGGACCCGGACGACGTCGATCCGGGCTCCCAGGGCGATGGTGAGACTCGACACGGCGACGAACAGCGCGCCGAAGACGATCGCCGTCCCCGCGTAGATCGCCCCCTCGTAGACGATCGACCGGGTGACCACCCCCGGCCGCGCACCGGCCACCGTCACGACGGAGGAGTCACGGGCGCGCTCCCGCCCGACGAGGGCGATCACGGCGAGGCCCCCGACCCAGGACACGACGAAGACCCAGCCCAGCACGACCAGGATGTTGTCCAGCCCGGCGCTGCCTCCGGGCATGACCTTCCCCATCACCATGAAGAGGCCGACGAACGACAGGGAGAGCGCGAAGGGCAGCACCGTGGTGACGCTCCTCGTCGCGCGGGCCCGGCACGACTGCACGGCAAGGTGCCAGGCGACGCCGCGCGAGGGCACCAGCGCCGTCCAGAGCTTCATCAGCGGGGTGAGCACCCACGGCCCCATCAGCAGCAGCAGGCAGAGGAGGAAGAGGTTCCCGGCGAACGCGAAGGCCGTCCGCTGGGCGAGCCCGCCCTTGAGTTCGAGGCCCAGGCCGGGGACCCACATCCCGACCACACCGGCGAGCAGGCACAGGGCGAGGCCACCGCGGGCTACGCCCGGCCGCGCCGGGGGATCGGAGAGGTCCCGGAAGGCGCGCATCTCCGGCGTCCTGGCGGCCCGCCGGGTGACGCCCCAGCCCCCGAGCAGGCACGGAACCAGTCCGAACAGCACGCTCACGCCGACGTACCAGAACCGGAACCCGACCGAGGCCCCGTGCAGTTCGAGACCCGTCCCCTTCCACTGCGCGAGGGCGACACCCGCGACCAGCAGGGCGAGCGGTGCGGCCAGCGCGCCGGCCACCGCGCCCAGCACCACCATCTCCGTCCGCAGGATGAACCTGACCCGGTGGCGCGGAATCCCGAGGATCACCCACAGGGCGTGCTCGCGCCGCTGGGTCGTCAGCGTCAGACCGACCGCGGAGGCGACGACGCCCACGGCGGCGAGCACGGTGAAGAAGACGATGTTGCCGCCGAGGGCGATCGACGCGGAGACCATCCGTGCGTCACCCGCCGCCCGCGCCGCCGAGACGGCGGTGAACATCGCGATGGCCGAGCCCGCCGAGCACGCCGCGCCGACCGTGGCGCACAGGAGCGTCCACCACCACATCGACGCCTGCAGGCGGATGTCCGACAGCACGAGCCGGATCACGACTCCTCCCCGCCCGCTTCGTCCGCCGACTGCGCCGCGAGGACGGCGTCGCCCACCGCGCGGGAGTCGCCACCGGGGATGACGGCGTGTACCCGCCCGGACCCCATCACCACGACCTGATCGGCCCGCGCGGCCGCATGAGGGTCGTGGGTGACCATGAGCACCGTGCTCCCCTGCGCGGGAAGCGCCTGCAGCCAGTCGAGCACCACATGACCCGACTTGAGGTCGAGCGCACCCGTCGGCTCGTCGGCGAAGACGATCCGCGGCTGGTTCGCCACCACCCGGGCCACCGCGACGCGCTGGCGCTCGCCACCGGAGAGGCGGTCGGGGCGTCGCCGCGCGTGCTTGGCGATGCCGAGCCGCGCCATGGCGTCCTCGACCCGCGCCCTGGGCACCCGGCGGCCGGCGAGCCGCGCCGGCAGGGCGATGTTGTCCTCGACCGTCAGCGAGCTGACGAGGTTGTACTCCTGGAAGACGAAGCCGATGTTCTCGCTGCGGAACGCGGCCTGCTTGCGGGGGCTGAGTGAGCGGACGTCCGTCCCGAGGATCTCGACGGACCCCGCGGTCGCCCGCTCCAGCCCGGCCGTGCAGAGCAGGAGCGTCGACTTGCCCGAACCGGAGGGGCCGACGACGGCGGTCAGCCGGCCTTCGGGAATCTCCAGGTCGATGTCGTGCAGGACGCGCGTCGTCTCGCCCCGGCGGCCGGGAATGGGGAATTCCGTCCGAAGGCCGCGCAAACGAATGCACGGCACGGGAGCGGTAGTGGAAACTGGCATGAATCAAGGAAAGCAGGGCCGGGCAGTGGAGTGCACGGGTTCCTGCACTGCTATTGGAGGTAGACTTGGATCTACCGCCTGACCGATCCGAACTGTGCGAAAATGTTGATCATGGCGCAGATTCGTGTTGCCCGGAGGCTGCTGACCGAATTCGTCGCAGTGGCCGCCTTTCCGATTCTCCTGATTTCCGTTCTCGCTGCGCCGGTCTCGGTTCCGGTGGTGGCCGAACTGGACCGCGCCAGGGCGCAGTGGTGCGGAGTCCGGACGATGCCGCTGCGACCCGCCGGCCGCAGCTGGCCGCAGTGGGTGGCCGGTCGGCTGCGGACACGGTCGGTGTGGAGGACCGACCTCCCCGTGTTCGTCACCGCCGCGCTCCTGTCCGCGCTCTCGCTGTTGGTGGGCTTCTTCGGATTCTTCGGCGCTCTGGCGCTGGTTTTCTCCCCCGTCCTCTGGGGTTTCGGCATCGCCGCGAAAGTCGGCCCGTTCACCCCGGCCGCCCTGTGGGAAACCCTCGTGGCGGTGCCTGCGGGAATCGCCCTCGGTGCGGTCACCGTGGGCGCGCTGGCCGGCATCTCCCTGCTCCGCGACCTGCTCCTGCGGGCCTTCTCGGGGAGCCGGAACCCCGACCTGCTCGCGAAACTGGAGGAAGTCCGCGCCAGCCGGGCCTCGCTGACGGCGGCCTTCGAGAACGAGCGCCGGCGCATCGAGCGTGACCTGCACGACGGCGCCCAGCAGGAACTCGTCGCCCTCGTCATGCGCCTGGGAATCCTGGAAGCCGCAGCGACGGCCACCGACCAGGAACGGATCGTCCAGCTGGCCCGCCAGGCCCAGGCCCAGGCGGAGCGCGCGCTCGAACGGCTGAGGGAGACGGTGCGCGACATCCACCCCAGCGAACTGAGCGATCTCGGTCTCATCGCCGCCGTCCGGGAACTGGTGGCCAGATCACCGTTGCAGGTCGAACTGACCAGCACCGGTACGGACGCCTGGCTCTCCTCGACGATCGCCACGGCCGTGTACTTCACGGTCTCCGAAGCCCTGACGAACATCGCCAAGCACGCGGGCGTCGGGAGCGCCCGGATCGAGATGCGGTGCACCGAGAGCGGCGTCCGCGTCCGGGTGGGCGACGACGGCGCCGGCGGCGCGCGGATCAGCACCGGATCCGGGCTCTCCGGGCTGCGTGAGCGGATGCGAAGCGTCGGTGGGAACCTCGAAATCATCAGCCCGCCGGGCGGCGGAACGGAGGTCGTGGCATCCGCCCCGGCCCAACCCCCGTGGTGACGGAATTCGACAGGGAAAAGCGATGGGAAATCGATTGTGAGAATCATCCTGGCGGACGACAGTCTGCTGATACGCGCCGGAATCCGGGAGATCCTGGTTTCCAGTGCCCACGACGTGATCCGCGAATGCGAGGACGCCGACGAACTGGTCGCCGCTGTCGACGACCTCGCCGCCGCCGGAGCCGCCCCCGACCTGGTGATCACGGATGTTCGCATGCCGCCCGGGAACACCGACGACGGACTCCGGGCCGCGATCGACATTCGGTCGCGGCACCAGGACCTGCCGGTACTGGTCCTCTCCGCCTACGTCACGGGCCCGTACGTGCGCGAACTCCTGAACGGCCCGGGCGCCGACGGGGCAGTCGGCTACCTGCTCAAGGAGAAGGTGGGCAGAGTGGCGGACTTCCTGCGGGCCGTCGAGACGGTCTCCGGCGGCGGAGTGGTGATCGACCCCGAGGTGGTTCGCCACGTCACCCGCGCCGACCCGCCGCGGGGCCCGCTCGCCCGGCTCACGGCCCGCGAACAGGAGGTGCTCGCTCTCATGGCCGAAGGCCGCTCCAACGCGGAGATCGCGGCAGAGCTGTTCCTCTCGGGCGCCGCCGTGGCCAAACACGTGGGGAACGTCTTCCTGAAACTCGGCATGCCCTCCGGCGAGGACAACCGCCGGGTGAAGGCCATCCTGACCTGGTTCGAATACAACTAGGACTTCAACGCCGTTGCGTTTGCCGGCCGCGGCGTGGTGCAAGTCCGTCTTCCATGACGTGGATCTCGACGGAAAGGGCGTGGGTCTGGGTGGTTTGCGGGTGTTCTCCTGCGTTCGGCCCGTACTTGCTCGTTGGGTTCTTGCGGCTGCGGGCCTTGACGCGCTGGCGCCGCGCGGTGGGCAGCAGGTTGTCCAGGACCATCCGGCCGATCGGTCCGAGCAAGGAGTCGGGTCCGGCGGCGTGTGTGCCGGTGGCGGTGGTGACCTGATCGGCGGCGTTGCCCGCTCCACCTTCGCCCTCAATGGCCATATTAAATGATTTCTATTGAGAATACCTCACACCCCATAAGCCTCTTTCGTCACTACACACTCAATCACCCCTCACAGGTAGCGGAATTTCGTCGAAGCACTCGACACCGTTCTTCAGGTATGGGACAGTCAATTTGAACCACCTGGTTTTGAGGAGCACGAGTTGCCCGTTTCCAGGAGATTGATCTCGCCCGATGGACACATCTGGGAAACCGACGAAATCACGGCCCACGTATTCGCCGCCACCGAACTCCTCGCACGCCGTGGCGTCGAACCCGGTTCGCGGGTGATGATGAGCGGGGCCAATTCCCCGGAATGGGTCGTCGCTCTGCTCGCGCTCATTCACCTCGACGCTTCGGTGGTCCTGGCCGATCATCGCGCCACCCCGTCACAGCGGTCGAAGATCCGCGCCCAGGCGCGCGTGGTGCTCGAAATCGGCGACGGTACGGGCCGCACCGCGGCGCCGCGCCCCGCTTCGAACACCGCGGCCGTGCCCGATGTCGCGAGCTGGGCACGGCGCCAGGACGCCGCGATCTCCTGGTCGTCGGGTACGACCGGCAGCCCCAAAGGCATCGTCCGCTCCGGCCGTTCGATTCTGGACAACCTCGCGCTCAGTGCGGAACGCATGGGGTACCGGCCCGACGACGTCTTCCTGCCCATCCTGCCGTACTCCCACCAGTACGGCCTGTCCCTGGTCCTCTGCTGGTGGCTGGGCGGAGGCACGCTCGTGGTCTACGGGCCGACCACGCGCCTGGACCGTGCGCTCGCGGTCGGCGTCGACCACGGCCTCTCCATCGTCGACGGAGCCCCGTCGACCTACTACAGCCTGCTCAACGTGCTCGACCGCCGCCCCGCCCTCGTGAACGCGCTGGAGACGGTACGAGCCTGGTGCGTGGGCGGCGCGCCGCTGGGGAGCAGCCTGGCGGCCCGGTTCCACGCCCGCACGGGCCGGCACCTGCTCGACGGCTACGGAGCGACCGAGGCCGGAAACATCGCGCTGGCGCCCCCGACCGATCCGGTCGGGTGCGGCACGCCGCTGCCCGGTGTGGTCGTCGAAGTCCACGACGACCACGGCAGGCCGCTTCCCCCCGGCCGGCTCGGCGAGCTCGTCGTCCGCAGTGACGGCCTGATGACCGGCCACCTCGGCACCGACGGTGAGATCGTTCCGGTTTCGAGTCCCGTTCACCGCACCGGCGACATCGGCCTGATCGACGATGCCGGCCGTGTCTTCCCGGTCGGGCGCAAGCACGCCGCGCACCGTGACGGCCACACGCTCTATCCCGACCACCTTGCCAAGCTGGCCGAGTCGGCCGGCGCGCAGACCGAGGTCGTCGCGGTCCCCGACGCACGTCTGGGCTGTCGTCTGGTGTTCGTGATCGCGGACCCGGACGCTCACGAGCCCGCGCACTGGAAACGGCTGCTGCGCCCTGTGCTCGCCCGCTACGAGCAGCCCGACCACATCGTCGTGCTTCCCTCGTTGCCCCTCACGAACACGGGAAAGCCCGACCGGGCCGTTCTGGAGAAGATCGCCATGAGCTCGCTGCCCGCATCGCCCAGGACGACCACCGACGTCACCGCATCCGACTCGACCGTCGGCTCGACCACCGGCTCGACCGTCGGTGCGACCGTCGGTGCGACCGGCTACCGCATCCCCTTCGCCGGCCGTGTCGACGCGCTGCGCGCAGTGCGCCAGTACGTGGCCGACAACGAGGACGCGGTGATGGGAATCCTCACCGAGATCTCGCCCCACCACACCGCCGGCGCGGAGATCCGTTCCTTCCTCGCCACCCTGGACGGAGCGGAGGAGGAGATCCGTCGCGTCCGGCCCGGCTGCGTGCCTCGGGTCGCGGTCTTCATGCCCTCCAACATGCCGCTCCATTCCTACGCGCTCTACATGCTCATAGCATCCCTTTACAGCGAAAGAATCACCTTTCGACCGTCCTCCGAGATCAAAAGCCAGGTGCAACACCTGCACGACCTGCTGGCACCGGTTCACGGCCTGCCCATCAGCCTTTCCGAGCTCAGTCAGCGCAAATTCGTGACAGGGCCGGTACGCGAGGCGGACCTTGTCGTCTTCACCGGCAATTACGTCAATGCCGAGACCGTCCGCGAGGGGCTGGCGGAAGACCAACTCCTCCTCTTCTTCGGTAACGGCATCAACCCCTTCGTGATCGCACCCGACGCCGATCTCACCCGCGCCGTGCACGACCTCACGAGGATCCGGCTCTACAACTCGGGCCAGGACTGTTTCGGTCCCGACGTCGTGTTCACGCCGAAGGGCCGCACCGAGGACTTCGTCGACCTGCTGTCCGCCGAACTGGCTTCGCTGCGATTCGGACGGAACGGCGACCCCGCCGCCGACTACGGCCCGATCTTCTACGACTCGGCGCTGGTGAACTGCTCGGGCTACCTGGTGCACCACGCACGTCGTATCCGGCACGGCGGGCGCATCGACCTGCCGTCCCGCAAGATCGAGCCGACCGTGCTGCTCTGGGGCTTCGACGACAAGATCCCCCTCGAAGAGATGTTCGCCCCGGTGTTCAACGTCGTGGCCTATCCCAGCGCGAGGCTGTTGCGTGAACGGCTGTCGAACCCCTACTTCAGCGAGCGCGCGCTGGGAGCGATGGTCTACGGGAACGATCCGGAGACGGTGGATGTGCTGGCCAGGCGTCACCAGACCTGTGTCGACCACACGCTGCTCGACGCCGAGGACGGCAACCGCCCGTTCGGCGGATTCGGGATGCGGGCGAACTACATCTCCTACGGCGGCGAGCGGCGCGCCGAACCGCTGCTCATGTCGCAGGCCGTGGCGCAGACCCTCCCGGCGGCTGCCCCCGTCACGGTGAGCGGGGAGTGACCCAGGTGAGCCAGCTGAGCAAGGTGACCCAGATGAGCAGACGGTACGCCGACGCGTGGTCCGCGATCGTCGACCTGCTGGTGGCCAACGGGGTGGACATCTGCTTCGGACTGCCCGGCGACGATCTGGAGCTGCTTCGCGCCCTCGACGCCGCCGGACTGGACCTCGTGCCGTGCCGTGACCAGCGCAACGCGATGTACATGGCGACCGGTTACGCGCTGCAGTCGGGCCGGCTCGCCGTATGCGCACTGGGCAAGGGCCCGGCTGTCACACACGCGGCCACGGGACTGCTCGAAGCGCGGGAGTCCGGTGCACCCGTCCTCGTGCTCGCCGCCGGCGTGCCCGAACGCCGCCGGGGCAGCGGCGGGTTCCAGGAACTCGACCAGGTCGCCGTGACAGCGCCGCTCGTGCGGTGGGCGCACCGGGTGGGGCATCCGGACCGGGTCGTCCCCGCGGCGGTGACGGCGCTGACCCGGGCTCTGGGCCCGCCGCCCGGACCGGTGTACCTGGAGGTGCCCGATGACGTCCGCACGGCCGAGATCCTCGTCACCGGAGCATGGCCGACGCTGCCCGAACCACTGGTCCTCGAGTCCGTTCCCGTGACGCCGGGGCCGGCCCTGGCGGCGATCCGCGAGAGCCGGCGTCCGGTGGTGCTGGTGGGCGGCGGAATGCGGCACCGCAACGGCGGCGGCGTGGTCGAGCGCTTCGCCGAACGCCTCGGCGCGGCGCTCTTCACCACCGCGTCCGGCCGCGGTGCCGTCGACGAGCACCACCCGCTGTTCTGCGGCGTGGCAGGCCTCTACGCCGCGGCCCCCGCCCGCGAACTGTGGTCGTCCTGCGACCTGGTGGTGTCGCTCGCCGGGCGACTCGAGGAGACGGTCGTCGAAGGCGGAACACCGTGGCCCCCGGTCGCGGTGGTGCAGGTCAACGTGGATCCGGGCGGCCTGTCGGCCGAGTTCGCGGGCCCGCGGGTGCTCGGGGACGCCCGGCACGCCGTGCTCGGCTGGTCGCGGGCGCTGGAGGAGGGCGGCGAGGCCGAACGCGCGGACGCGACCGAGGTGTGGGCGAACAGGATCGCCGACGCCCGCAAGGCCATGTCACGTGAGGTGGAGGCGGAACTGGCCCGCGCGGCGACGCTGCCGGGGATCCGCATCGCCGAGCTGCTCGCCGCGCTCGACGCCACCGCGGGCGAGCCCCGCGTGCTGGTCCAGGAGAACGGGCTGCAGGACATGTGGTCCTACGGCTTCCCCTTCCACGTCGGTGGCGGGTCCGTCGTGCCGTCGGAGCAGACCCCCTTGGGCTTCGGCGCGGCCGCGGCCATCGGGGTCAAGCGGGCCGCCCCGGGCCACCAGGTCACCGCGTTCATCGGGGACGGCGCATTCCTCGCGGCCCGCGCGGACATCGCCGTCACCGCTCCGGCCCACGGCGGCGTGCTGTACGTGGTGCTGTGCAACGGCGGCTACGGCTGGCTGGACGCCCAGCGCGCCCGCCTCGGGCTCGACGCCGAACACCACCCCTTCGCCCGCCCGGGCGCGCCGCCGCCCGTGGTGGACGGGCCGGACATCCACTGTCGAGTGCTGCGCGACAAGGCCGCGCTGACCGCTGAGCTTCTTGCCGCGCGACGGTTCTGCTCCCGGGGAGGCACGGCCGTGCTCATGGTGCCGGTAGCGCCCGACGACATCCTCCCCTGCATCCGCGACGCCGAGGTGGTTCCCCAGTGACGAACGCAGCCGAGGTGGTTCCCCAGTGACGAACGCAGGAGAGCGGGGCGGTGCCGGGCGCAGCCGGCCCCGGCGACAGGTGGTGGTCACCGGGTACGGGGCGGTGACGCCGCTCGGCCACAGTGTCGGCGAGACCTGGGCGGCGATGCTCGCCGGCCGCAGCGGCATCGCCACCGTGGACGCGATCGACGTGACCGGTCTCGGCGTCCGGATCGGCGGCCAGGTGCGCGGCTTCACACCCGGCCGCTACATGCCGCCGACGGTCAGCCGCCGCGCCGACCCGTACGCGCAGTACGCCCTCGCCGCGGCGCTGGAGGCGTGCGAGCACGCCGGACTCGTCGTCGACGACCGCCTGGCGCCGCGGGTCGCCGTGATCATCGGCAGTGGCTACGGCCCGGTCGGGGCGATCTACCGCGCCGCGAACACGCTGCGCGACAAGGGGCCGCGGGGCATCAGCCCGTTCACCCAGGTCACCACCGCCATGGACAGCGCAGCCTGCGAGATCAGCATGCGTCTCGGCACCCAGGGGCCCAGCCGGGCCCAGAGCACGGCGTGCGCCAGCGGCGCGGACGCGGTGGGCGCGGGGATGCGCATGATCGGCAACGGGGAGGCGGACGTCGTCCTGGTCGGCGGCGCCGACGCCTGCGTCACCACCGTCGACCTCGCGGGCAGCGGCAACGCCCGCGCGCTGTCCAGGCGCAACGACGACCCGACTGCGGCGTGCCGGCCGTTCGACGCGCACCGCGACGGGTTCGTGATGAGCGAGGGGGCCGCCGTGGTGGTGCTGGAGGCCGCCGAGGTGGCCGACCGGCGAGGGGCGACGGCTCTGGCCGAACTCGCGGGTTACGGAGCGAGTTCCGACGCTCATCACTGGACCGCCCCACATCCGCAGGGGCGGGGCGCGTGCCTCGCCGTCGAGGCGGCGCTGCGCGACGCGGGGATCACGGGGGCGGACGTGGACTACGTCAACGCGCACGGCACCGGAACGGTGCTGAACGACGCCACCGAGACGGCCGTCCTGCGCAAGGTGCTGGGTGATCGTGTCACCCGGATCCCGGTCAGCTCCACCAAGTCGATGACGGGGCACATGATCGGTGCCGCCGGAGCGGTCGAGCTCGTGGCCTCGATCCAGGTCCTGCGCACGGGTGACGTCCCACCGACCATCAACTGCGACGAGCCGATCGACCCGGACATCAACTTCGTGCCGCACCGGGCGCAGCACCACGAGCGGATGCGGATCGCTCTCAGCAACTCGTTCGGCTTCGGCGGCCACAATGCCGCTCTCGTGGTCCGAGCGGTGTGAGGGCCCGGCCGTGAACCGCCTCCCGGAGCCGACCCCGAGCGCCGCCGCCGTCACCCGCAGCGGGCCGCTGACCTGGGTCCAGCAGTGGCACTGGTTCGAACGCACCATTCCCGCAGCACGGCGGGTGAACCCGACGCCGCTCGCCGACCACTGCCACGTCCCGCCCCCGGCAACCCTCGCCGACGTCCACGTGGCGCTGGCCTCCCTCACCGCCCGTCACGAGGCGCTGCGCACCACGGTCGACCCGCTCCGCCCGATCCAGCACGTCCACCGCGCGGACTGGGCCCCGCTGCCGGTCGACCACCTCGACGTCCCGGCCGTCGATGCCGGCACCCTGGAGGCCGCCACCGCGGCGCTGGCCGCCCGCCCGATCGATCCCGAGCGGAATCCGCCCTGGCTCGCCAGGGTGCTGCTCGTGGCGGGAAGGCCGCGTGCGGTCCTGCTGGCCGCCCACCACGTGCTGATCGACGGTTGGGGGCTGGCGGTACTGATCAACCAGTTGCACGACCAACTGCACGATCAACTGCGCGGCGTCGGCGCGCCGGCGGAGGCGCCCGTGCACCCGCTCGACACGGTCGCCGCCCAGCCCCTGGAACGCGCCCGCGCGGCGGAGCGCGAGTGGCTCGCGCGGCGCGCGAGCAATCCGACCGGCGTGCTGGCACCGTTCGGCGGGGCCGACGACGGCGCCGGGCGCCACCGCCTCCAGCACCGCTCGGTGGGTGCGTACGACGATCTCCACCGCGTCGCCCGGCGCCATCGGGTCAGCCCGGAGGTCGTCGTGCTCGCGGCGCTGGCCCACGACGTCGTCGGCCGCACCGGTGAACACCGGTTCCTCGCGTCCGTGGTCGTCTCCAACCGGGCCCGGGCCGCTCTGCGCAACAGCGTCGGCGTCCGGGCCCTGACGGTTCCGGTGCAGATCGACCTCCGCCCGGGCGCGGCGTTCGGCGAGGTGGTCGCCTCGGTGGCCGCCGCCTCCGCCGCCGCCTACCGGCACGGTCAGTGGCGCCCCGCGGAACTGGTCGCCGCCGAGGCGCGGATGCACCGTCGCCTCGGTGTCGTGACCGTGCCCACCATCGAGTACAACTGCTACTCGTGGCCGCGCGACTACCTGGTCCCCGGGTACCCGGCCCCCGCGCACGACACTTTGCCGGACGCGTCCGCCACCTGGATCCGCAGCGCGCCCGACGAGCCCTGCGACACGCTCTACGTCGACCTCAGCCTCGACGCGGGGGCCGTCACCCTCGATGTCACCGTCGGGGACCACCTGCTCGACGCCGGGCAGGCCGTGGCGTTGCCCGTCCGTCTGTGCGCCTTCCTGCGCGCGCTCGCCGGCGGTGCCGAGTGCCCGGTTCCGGCGCGCCCGCTGACACCGGCCGCCTCCGGATGGTGGCGCGCCCCGCAGGGGTGGGTGTGCCCGGCCAAGGTCGAGGACGTGTTGCGCGGCCACCCCGGAGTGCTCGACGTGACGGTGGCGCCCAGCGGGGATGCCGCGGGGGAAGGCGAACCGCACCTCGTCGCACGCGCTCGCACCGCCCCCGGTGTCACCCCCGACGACTTGTACCGCCACGTCCTGGACCACCTCGACGAAGTGCCCGGCATCGCGGCCCCGGGCCGCTACGTCCTGTCCCCGGCCGGTCCCGGATCCGGCCGTCGGTCCGACCGGTCCCGCACCGCGATCACCTCCACCACCGGCACGGCAGCGCTGCGGATCCCGCCGCGCCCGCCCGCGACAGGCGCCGAACGGGCGCTGGCCGCCGCCGTGGCCGCCGCCGCACCCGGCGGTCCGCCGGACGGCTCCTCCGACAGCCCTGACGCGGTGGACATGAACCGTTGCCTCGCCGACCACGGAGTCACCCTGGTCGCCGTCCCTCGTCTGCTGGCGCTGCTCCACCGGTTCGGCTTCACCGGGATCGCGCCGGACGAACTGGCCGGAACGGCCTCGCTCGGCCACCTTGCCACCGCCCTGGAGCCCTCACCGCCCCGCGCCCATCGTGGAGGAGACACCTCGCCATGACCGCGTCCCGCACCGCTGGACCCTCCGCGGACCGCCTGGCCCCGTGGGCCTTCGCCGCCTTCGTCGAGGCGAACACCCACGACACGGCGTACCGCCCGCCGGTGGTGGACGGTCCGGTCGGGCCGACCATCGTCCGCAACGGCCGCGAGCTGGTGAACTTCGCCAGCATCAGCTTCCTCGATCTGGAGCGCCACGTCCCGGTACGGCGTCATTTCGCGGAGGGGGCGCTCGCCCACGGCCTGAGCACCAGCGGGTCCAGGATGACCCAGGGGATCTGCCGCCCGCACCAGGTGCTGGAGGCGACGATCGCCCGTCACACCGGCAAGGAACGAGCCATCAGCTTCGCCACGGGGCTCCTGGCCAACATCGGGTTCGTCCACGCCATGAGCAGTTCCGCGCACTTCGACGCCGGGATCGAGGTGCGCAACCACGACACCGTGTTCGTCGTCGACCGCGACGTCCACTGGAGCATCTGGAAGGGCCTCCAGGGACTTGACTACGGCCGCAACGTCCACGCGTTCCGGCACAACGACGTCTCCGACCTGGCACGCGTCCTGGACCGGGCCCGCACCCGCAAGACCGTGGTGATCGCCGAGAGCATCTACTCGGCCGACGGCACCATGGGGCCGATCGTGGAGATCCTCGACGAGTGCGACCGGCACGGCGCCGTCAGCATGATCGACGATGCGAACGGCTTCATGGTCTACGGACCCGAGAACCGCCCCTACGCCCGGGAGGCGGCCGCGATCCGGGAGCGGGCCGACTTCGTCATGGTGTCGCTGTCGAAGGCCATCGGTCTGGAAGGCGGCGCGATCGCCGGGCCGGCGGCGGCCATCGACGCCTTCGAACTGCTCTCCGGCACCTCGATGTTCACGGCTGCCATCCAGCCGCCGACCGCCTACGCCGCCGACCGCACGATCGACGTCCTCGCCGGCACTCCGGGGATCGTCGACGACTACCTGGCGCATGCCGCCCGCCTTCGCCAACAGATGCACGAGGCCGGCACGGCGACGACGCCGACCGAGTCGTACATGCTCTCGGTGCCGATCGGAAGCGACGCCGCCGCCCTGCAGATGCGGGAGTGGTTCGTCGAGGACGGCTACCTCGTCCCCGTCTTCTCCTACCCGGCCGTCTCACGCAACCAGGCGCTCCTGCGCCTGTTCCCGCACGCGGGCCACACCGAGGAGCAGCTGGACGGCTTCCTGCGCACCCTCCTCGCCTACCGACGACGCCTCGGGCTCTGACGTCCCCACCAAGGCCCGCCGCACCGGGGCCCGCCCCACCGGGGCTCCTCACCGACCGATGATCGACGCCGACCCCATCCCCATCCCCAGAGAGAGGAACCCGTGGTGGACTACATCGACATCCTCAACGCCATTGCCGAGATCGTCGAGGAGGTCCTCGGCATCGACTCCGCCGAGGTGAGCGCCGAGACGTCGTTCACCGACGACCTCGACGTCGACTCCCTGGCCATGATGGAGATCGCCGTGGCGGTCGAGGACAGGTTCGAGGTGAAGATCCCGGACGACCGGGTCACGGGGCTGAGGACCGTCGGCGACGCGGTGAACTACGTCGCCGAGCACCGGTGACCGCCGCCGGGACGGCTCTTCGATGGGGGCACCCACATCGCATAGTGACACCCGGCGCCGGACCCGCCGGCGTTGCCGGTGGGCCGCCGCCACGCCATGGCTGATGCCCCGTACCCGAGCCCCGGAGAGCCACCGATGACGACGGAGCCGACTGCCCCGCCCCTTCCGCGCGAACCGCTCGGCGATTCGCACCTGCGCCGCCTGATCGCGGGTCAAGGGCTGGCGGCCGTGGTCGATGCGCTGTTCATCGTCTGGCTCACGCTCTTCGTGCTCGACCTGTCGGAACCCGGAATCGCCACGGGGTTGGTTCTGGTGGCCGTGGCGCTGCCGCGAGCGGTGCTCCTGCCTCCTGCGGGAGTACTGGTCGACCGCCTCGGTCCCGCCCGTGTCGTGGCCGGCGCCGCCTGGCTCCGGGTCGCCGTCCTGCTCGCCCTCGGCGCCCTGGTCACCTTCACCTCACCGTCGTTGACGACGGTCGCGCTGCTCGGCGGGCTGCTCGGCGCCGCCGACGCCGCGTACTTCCCGGCGGCCCTGGCGTTGCTACCCGCCGTCGTGCCGACCGACAAGCTCTCCCGGGTCAACGGGCTGGTGCAGGGCGCGGAGTCGGGGGGCGACCTGGTCGGCCCGGCGGTGGCCGCCGGATGCATCGCCGCAGTCGGCTTCGCCGCGACGCTCGGTGGGATCGTGGCGATGGCCGCGTTGGCCGCCGTCGTCCTCAGCACGCTGATCCGGGTGGTACGGCGCGGCGAAGGTGCCGGGGTCGACGCCGGTCCGGCCGCCGTCGACGGCGAGCAGTTCAGCAGTGCGCGTGCCCTCGGCGTGGGCTTGGGATACGCCTGGCACGAACCACTGGTACGAGGGATGCTGGCCGCCATCGCCCTGATCAACATCGCGGTCGTGGGCCCCGTGCTGGTGGGCGGCGCCGTGCTCGCCGATCAACGCCTCGGCGGCGCGGGATCCCTGGGCGTCGTGCTCTCCGGTTTCGGTGCCGGCTCACTGGCCGGCTCACTGATGGCCGGGTGGCGGCCGCCCGCCCGGCGCGGCCGGACCGTGGTCGGCGGTGTCGCGGCGATCGGCGCAGGCATGGCCGCACTCGCCGCCGTCACCCACGTCGTCGCCGCAACCGCCGTCGTCTCGCTGATCGGCCTCGGATCCGGGTTCCTCGGAGTGGTCGTCGTGGCCACTCTGCAGGAGCGGGTGCCCGAGCAACTGCTGGGCCGAGTGCTCAGTCTCGTCGTGCTGGCCACGGTGGCGTTCGACCCGTTCTCCTACGTGATCGCCGGCGCCCTGCTCCCCTACGGCACGACGGCCCTGTTCCTGGTCTGCGGCAGCGCCGTCCTGGCGTGCGCCGGCCTGGTCGCCACGAGCCCGGCGATCCGCTCCCTGCGTTGACCGTGTCGATCACCGGTCATCCGCCGGTCACCGGGCCCTGCAGAGGCCCCCGTCGGCGAAGATCTGCGCGCGGTCTCGGCACGTGGGTCGAGGCGAGTCTCTTCGAGTGAAAATCCGAGGCAAGGCCGCCTGAGCGGCGCTTCGCCGACTATTGAACGGTCTTCCGACCATATGTTTAACTCCGGCGCTCACAGCGGCGGTGCTCGTGCCCGGAGTGCAATCCCACGTGCCACAGACCACGAAGCCAAGAGGACCAGTCATGCGCTCCACCCGCCGCGCTCTCGCCGCTTCCATCGTGGCGGCCTCCGCCTCAGCCTTCGGCCTGACCGTCCTCTTCATGGGCGGGACGTCCCAGAGTTCCGATGCCACGCAGGTCCGCACGGTCAACGCCCTCGGCACCTCGCAGAGCGAAGCCGAATCATCCTGGTCACCCTCCACCGATCCGGACTCGGACGACTCGGTGCCCCGTTGCTTCAGCTACGGCGGGCCCTACTGCGGCTGGGTGAGAGCCTACTGGGGCGGCTGCGACAGGGACTGGGGCCTGAGCTACGGGTTCAAAGACCCCGACGTACTCTGCCCCCACGACCCCCGCCCGAGCCCCTCGGCCACGGCCAGTCCCTCGGCAACGTCGAGCGCCTCGGCCAAGCCCAGCCCCTCCGCCAAGCCCAGTTCCTCCACCAAGCCCAGTTCCCCAGCCTCACCCAGCCCGTCCGCCACGCCCACCGGCGCTCGACCACAGCCGGCCCCACAGCCGGCCCCTCAGCCGTACCCGAGCCGCTCGGACGAGCTCAGCCCCTCCGCCACGCCCAACCGCTCGGACGAGCTCAGCCCCTCGGCCGCACCCGCTTCCCCAGCCGTACCCAGCCCCTCGGCCACCCCCAACCGCTCGGACGAGCTCAGCCCCTCCGCCGTGCCCAGCCTCTCGGCCACGCCCGGTTCCCCGGCCGCGTCCAGCGCTCCGGGCGAGCTCAGCCCCTCGACGGAGCCCAGCCCCTTCGCCGGAAGCAGCAGCTCCTTCTCATGAGCCCCGTCGGGCCGTAGGAGAGAGTCGGCGATTCGCCGACCTGATGACGGACCTGGAACTGGACACCTCCTACGGCCACCACCTCCCCGTCGCACCCGCCGACGTGCTCGCCGGCCCGGTCGAGGTCGAGGTGCCCCGAGACCGTGAGGGCAGCTTCCATGGTCCGCCGGCGCCGTGTCCGTGGTGGCATGAGGTATCCACCGACGCGTTCCAGTCCGCGTTCATCGATGCGGACACGGCGTTCGGGAACTGGTTCGACTCGCCGGCCGGGCCGTCGTGTCGGCCGGGCCGGCGGCTACTCGCGGTTCAAGAAGAAGGGCCGGGCCCGGGCAGAGAAGGTGGGCATGGGGAAGGTCCTTTCCAGGTCAGCTGAAGAGGGCTTCGAGCAGTTCCAGGGAGAGCGGGACGTCCGCCAGCCGGTAGCCGGCCGGCGGCTCGCGGTGCATGAGGTGGCGCACCAGGTAGTCCCAGCGGCGTCGGGCGACGTAGCCGCTGCGGCCGAGGAAGCTGTGCTCGACGCCGGGGACTATCAGCAGGTCGAAGTCCTTGTTCGCGGCGATCAGCGCGTCGACCAGCCGCATCGTCAGATGCGGTGTCACGTTGTCGTCCATGTCGCCGTGGACGAGCAGTAGTTTGCCGACCAGGTTCCCGGCCAGCTCGGTGTTGGACAGCCGGGCCCCGGCGTCCGGGTCGAACGGTCCGTCGTAGGCCTCGGCCCACAGCGCGTGGTAGTGGCGGTTGTCGTGGTTGCCGGCCTCGGCCACGCCGACCTTGTAGAAGTCGGGGAACGCCAGGAGGGCGCGGGCAGTGGTGAATCCCCCGCCGGAGACGCCGAAGACGCCGACCCGGTCCAGGTCCAGCCACGGACGCGCCTGCGCGAGTTGGCGCAGCGCCGCGACATGGTCTTCGAGCGCGCCCGCGCTGCCCATGTTGCGGTGGGCGTGATCGTGGAAGGCCTTGTCCCGGCCGGGCGTTCCGCGGCCGTCGACGGCCAGCACCGCGAAGCCCAGCGCCGCCACCGCCTCGGCGTCGTAGCCGTAGGTGCCCGGGTCGAAGGAGGCCGCCACCCGGTGGATCTGCGGGCCCGGGTAGGGGTGGTCGATCACCGGGTAGCGCTGCGCGGCGTCGAAGCCGTGGGGCTTGTAGAGGACGCCGTAGATCTCGGTGACGCCGTCGGCGGCCAGGGTCCTGACCCGCTCCGGCGGCGTCCAGCCGGCGGCCAGCAGCGGTGTGATGTCGGCCTGTTCCAGCTCGACCAGCACGGCTCCGTCCCGGTCACGCACGGTGATCGTCGGCGGGGTGTCGACGGTCGACGCGGAGTCGACGAACCAGCGGCCGTGTTCCGGCGCGGTGATCACGTGGTCCAGATCGTCGTCGGTGAGCTTGGCGATCCCGCCGCCGTCCAGGCCGACCCGGACCAGCGACCGTCGGTACGGGTCGGCCTGGACCAGTCCTGAGACGACGGCGTACGCGACCCGTTCCGCCTCGTCGACGTGCACGATCTGCTGCACCGCGAACGGCCCTCGGGTGAGCTGTTCGACCAGTTCCCCGTCCTCGTAGCGGTACAGGTGCCCCCAGCCGTCGCGCTGGGAGTACCACAGCGTCTCGCGGCCGCCGGCGAGCACATGCACGATCGGCTTCTGGGTGATCTCCTGCGCGGCCTCCACCCGCGTGTCGCCGTGCTCCTCGACCAGGGTGCGCACCTCGCCGGTCGCCGGGTCGAGTGCGTGCAGCCGCAGCGTCCGGAGGTCACGGGGCTGATCCAGGTAGTAGACGGCCGTGCTGTCCTTGGCCCACCACGCCTTCTTCAGCGTGACAGGCGACATGTAGGGCAGCAGGAACGGGTCGGTCTTGGCGGGTGTCACGGTCCGGGACGCGACGTCGAAGACGATCCACTCGCCGCAGGTTATCGGCTCGCCGGGGACCGGGTAGTGGTAGCTGCGCAGGCGCGGCCGGCCGCCATCCGGCGGGACGGCTTCGACCAGGTGCATCAGGGCGACATCGCTCTGGTCGGTGCGGTGGGTGAGGATGCGCGCCGAGTCCGGCGACCACAGCAGCGCCGGCGGCATGTCCGCAAGACCGAGCTTGCCGAGCAGGTGGGTGGGGACCGCCGCGTCGGGGTGGGCCGCGTAGCTGCGATCCGCGGTGCCGTCGGCGGTGAGCGCGAACTCCTCGCCCGTCTCGGCCGAACGCACCCACAGGTCGTGGTCGCGGCGGAACGCCGCCCACTTCTTGTCCGGCGAGGCGACTTCCAGCGGTGAGGGTTCGGCGTGCTTCTCGTCCCGCGCGCACCGGTAGTCGGCCAGCCGGCAGGTCCAGCGCGCGCCGAACGCGTCGAACGCGACCGTCCCGTCCGCGAACTCGACCGCCCGGAACGGCAGTGCGTACGGCTGGACCGGCTGGCCGGCGGCGGACGCCAGCGCGGCGGCGAGTCGTTCGGGGTCGAACGCCGGCCCCCGGGTCCCGGCGGCGGGGTCGACCAGCACGAACTCGCCGCCCCGCTCGGTCTCGACCCGGTACCAGAACCTCTCGCCGCCGCCGATCCAGACGGGCTTCGCCTTGGCCCGCAGGGCGAGCCGGGATCGGTTGTGCAGCAGCATCCGTTCAGCTCGGTCGTAGGCGATGGCGGGGAGTGCGTTCATGGACATCCGGCCTCCTGGAATCAGTCTCGATCCAGGAACAGTACAGCGTACGGTACGCTGATGGAACTGCGGTCCCGAACGAATCAGGAACCCCAATGTCATCGCCCAGGCACAAGACAGCGCCCGCTCGCGCACCCCGCGGCACCCTCAGCCCCGAGGCCATCGTCCACGCGGCGATCGAACTGATCGACCGCGACGGACTGGACGCGGTGACCATCCGTCGGCTCGCCGACCACCTCGGCGTCCGCCCGATGTCGCTCTACACGCACTTCCGCGACAAGGACGCGATCCTCCTCGCCGTCACCGCGGAACTGCTGAGCCGATTCCAGTGGCCCGACCCCGACCTCGACGACGTCGCATGGCTCCGGCAGGTGATGCACGCCTACTTCGAGCTGTTCATCACGCACCCGGCCCTCCTGCAGATCAACACCCCCTCCGACGGAGTCGGCGACGTCGAGGCCCGCATGTCCGAACAGATCTACGCCCGCCTGGCCCGACTGAAGGTCGACCACCGGACGGCGATCGGCCTGCTGGCCACGCTGATCCGCTTCGTCCTCGGCTGCGCCACGCTCTACCCCGTCCGCCGGGTCTGGGACGAGGACCCGCAGCACTGGGAACGGGTCCGCCAACAGTGGGCCCGCCTCCCGGCCGAGGTGTACCCGGCGATGCACGCCACCACCGTCGACTTCCCGACCTTCACCCAGCGGGACGTCTTCGAGTTCGGCCTCGACGCCATCCTCGCCTCGCTCCCACGATCGCCCTGACGCCCTGACGCCGGCGGCGCTCATGAGCTGCTCTTCCGTGATTGGGAGACACACCGGTCACCGGGCGCTGCCCCGTAATCCCGAAAACACCACACTCACAAGCTCGTTGACATCTCGCATGAGCCGTCAGCGACGGGCCCGTCACGCTTCGGTACCACTGATGATGGGACAGGGCCTCTTCAGGGCCGGGCCGTTTCACCGTCGGTCTGGCTGGGGGGTCAGCTGGCGGGGGTGCCGACGATGTTGGTGAGGTCGACGGTGGCCCAGCTGCCGTTCGACTGCAGGGCGGTGAGGTTGATGTGGCCGCCGTTGAGGGAGCTGCGGGAGTAGATGGCGAGCGTGCCGTCGGGGTCGGTGGTGGCGCTGACAGCGCCGTCGGTGGCGGGTGTGCCGACCAGGTTGGTGAGGTCGTTGGTGGCCCACTGGCCGGAGGTGTTCTTGTAGGTGATCTGCAGATGGCCGTTGGCGGCATTGGCACTGACCACACCGACGGTGCCGTTCTTCTGAACGAACGCGCTGGGCGCTCCGCCCGCCGAGATCGGCGTGCCGACGACGTTGGTGAGATCGACGGTCGCCCAACTGCCGTTCGACTGCAGGGCGGTGAGACTCAGATGACCGCCGTCGGCCGAACCCCGGGAATAGATGGCGAGCGTGCCGTCAGGGTCGGTGGTGGCGCTGACAGCGCCGTCCGTCGCCGGGGTGCCGACCTGGTTGGTGAGGTCGTTGGTGGCCCACTGGCCGGAGGTGTTCTTGTAGGTGATCTGCAGGTGGCCGTTGGCGGCATTGGCGCTGACCACACCGACGGTGCCGTTCTTCTGGGTGAAGGTCGAGGGTGCGCCACCGGCGGAAATCGGCGTGCCGACGACGTTGGTCAGGTCGACGGTCGCCCAACTGCCGTTCGACTGCAGGGCGGTGAGACTCAGATGACCGCCGTCGGCCGAACCCCGGGAATAGATGGCGAGAGTGCCGTCAGGGTCCGTCGTGGCACGAACCGCACCCCCGGTGACCGGGGTGCCGACCTGGTTGGTGAGATCGCTGGTGGCCCACTGACCGGAGGTGTTCTTGTAAGTGATCTGCAGATGGCCGTTGGCAGCATTGGCACTGACCACACCGACGGTGCCGTTCTGCTGAACGAACGCGCTGGGCGCTCCACCCGCAGAGACCGGCGTGCCGACGACGTTGGTCAGATCGGCCGTAGCCCAGTTGCCGGCCGCAGACTTGGCAGTCACCTGAACATGGCCCGCGGCGGTACGGGTGAAGGTGTAAGCCGTACCATCAGCACCACTCACCGAACCACCGTCACCCAATGCCGGCACCCACGCCGAACCCGGCGGAGTGGTGGTCGACGGGTACGGGTTGGCGTGGTCGGAGCCCAGGCCCGCCTTCGGACCGCAGCTCGGCCAGGCGCCCTCGCCCTGCCCGGCAAGGACCTTCTCGCCAATCAGGATCTGCTGCTCCTTGGTGGCCTGGTTCGGGTACTGGGCGTACTGGCCGCCGCCGTAGGCGAGCCAGGTGCTCTTCGTGAACTGCAGGCCGCCGTAGTAGCCGTTGCCGGTGTTGACCGACCAGTTGCCGCCGCTCTCGCAGGCGGCGACCTTGTCCCAGGTCGACACGGAGGCGGCCGAGGCCTGCCCGGTCGTGAGGGCGGAGGTTCCCCAGGCGAGGAGGCTGGAGGCGAGCAGGGCGAGGGCGGACGTGCGGCGGGTGCGGGTGGTCACGGTCAACTCCGTTGGCATTGGGGCGGCGCGGTGGCGGGATGGGCGTCGGCCGGGGAAAACCCCCGGCCGACGTCAGGACCGATGGTCAGCCGTCGGTCTGGTTGGGGGGTCAGCTGGTGGGGGTGCCGACGATGTTGGTGAGGTCGACGGTGGCCCAGCTGCCGTTCGACTGCAGGGCGGTGAGGTTGATGTGGCCGCCGTTGAGGGAGCTGCGGGAGTAGATGGCGAGCGTGCCGTCGGGGTCGGTGGTGGCGCTGACAGCGCCGTCGGTGGCGGGTGTGCCGACCAGGTTGGTGAGGTCGTTGGTGGCCCACTGGCCGGAGGTGTTCTTGTAGGTGATCTGCAGATGGCCGTTGGCGGCATTGGCACTGACCACACCGACGGTGCCGTTCTTCTGAACGAACGAGCTGGGCGCACCGCCCGCCGAGATCGGCGTGCCGACGACGTTGGTGAGATCGACGGTCGCCCAACTGCCGTTCGACTGCAGGGCGGTGAGACTCAGATGACCGCCGTCGGCCGAACCCCGGGAATAGATGGCGAGCGTGCCGTCAGGGTCGGTGGTGGCGCTGACAGCGCCGTCCGTCGCCGGGGTGCCGACCTGGTTGGTGAGGTCGTTGGTGGCCCACTGGCCGGAGGTGTTCTTGTAGGTGATCTGCAGGTGGCCGTTGGCGGCATTGGCGCTGACCACACCGACGGTGCCGTTCTTCTGGGTGAAGGTCGAGGGTGCGCCACCGGCGGAAATCGGCGTGCCGACGACGTTGGTCAGGTCGACGGTCGCCCAACTGCCGTTCGACTGCAGGGCGGTGAGACTCAGATGACCGCCGTCGGCCGAACCGCGGGAGTAGATGGCGAGAGTGCCGTCAGGGTCCGTCGTGGCACGAACCGCACCCCCGGTGACCGGGGTGCCGACCTGGTTGGTGAGATCGCTGGTGGCCCACTGACCGGAGGTGTTCTTGTAAGTGATCTGCAGATGGCCGTTGGCAGCATTGGCACTGACCACACCGACGGTGCCGTTCTGCTGAACGAACGCACTGGGCGCACCACCCGCCGAAACCGGAGTGCCAACGACATTGGTGAGGTCAACCGTCGCCCACTTGTCAGTCGGATACCTCGCAGTCCCCTGAAGATGACCATCGGCACTACGGGTGAAGGTGTAAGCCGTACCGTCAGCACCACTCACCGAACCACCGTCACCCAACGCCGGCACCCACGCCGAACCCGGCGCCGGGTCGTTGACGACGTTTTTGTAGCGCAGCGCCTTGTAGTCGCCGTTCGGGTGCGAGTCGAGGGACGCGGCGTTGATCGAGATACCGGTCCGGTGCTTCACCGGTGTGCTGCCGAAGGAGTAGTACGAGAAGGTGGTGTGGGCGGCGTCGTCCCACTTCTCGAAGAGGATGACGTGGTCGTAGTACGAGTTCAGGATGTCGCCCGGCATCAGGTCGCTGCGGCTGATCTGGTAGGTGAAGCTGTCCGCGAGGCCCTGCGTGTTGGCGCTGGTGCCGAGGTGCCAGGCCATCGAGACGTAGCCCGAGCAGTCCGTGCGGTAGCCGCGGCCGGAGGAGTCCGGGTACGAGCCGCCCTGGTCGTAGCCGATGTTCTTGCCGTACCAGAACTGGGCGCGGGCGAGGATCTCCGAGCGGGTGATCTGGCCGCCGACCGAGGAGGTCGTCGCCGCGTACGAACTCCCGGCGGTGACGGCCGTGACGACCACGGCACCGGAGGCGGCGATGGCGGCGGCGAGCGTGACGCGCAGCAGCTTGGACGTCTTCGAAGGCATGACGGTGCTCCAGCGGGGAGAGAGGGGTGGGATCGGCCGTGCGTGGTGCTCGGCACACACCGGGCCGTGACGGCTGCCCTCCAGGAGCAGCGGTCGGTGACACCTGGTCCGGTGTGCTGCCCCGGGCAGGTGCTCCCTGGCGGCGGTCACCAGTCTCACCACAGGTCAGGAGCCTCGAAAGGGCCTTCGGCTGGCCTGAATCGGCCCAGGCCCGTTCCGGCCAGCCCGGAGGTTCCGGCGCTCTCCCTGGCCGGACTCGACCCCGCCGGCAGCCTCACCTCGACAGCGCCGGCGCCGCCGCTGGCGCCAACGCCCAGAACGCCTCCGGAGCCCGCGGGGCGACGGCTACGTCCTGATCACCTGGCGACCAGTTCTGCACCAACGGCTCTGTCCCGCCATCGCTGGTGACGAGGCGGGACAGGTACCGGTGGCAGTCATACGCCCCTGCCCCGGCCTTGCCCCTGCGGCTACGGGGGGTTGCCGAGGTTGCCGGGGAAGGACGTCGGGACCGTGGCTCAGCCGAGCGTCAACGACTTGGCGTGGGTCCGCCAGGCCTCGTCCACCGAGACGGTCTCACCCTTGTAGCTGGGGCTCTCGTAGCCGGTGGCCTGGAATCCGGTGAACAGGTTGAACCAGCAGTTGGCGTACGGGCGCACCGAGTAGACGTGGTCCTGGAGCGGGGCGGGGATGTCGAAGGAGTAGTCGGCGGCGTTCCCGTTGTAGCACGCGTGCGGGCCGGTGAAGGTCACCGATTGGCCGCCGAAGAAGAAGTCCTGGTAGATCGTCCCCAGGACCACCAGGTCGGAGAGGCCGGCCGGGCTGTTCAGCTCCTTGGCGAACGCGCTGTCGCGGGCGGCCTCGGCGGCGGTCGGCGGGGCGTCGGCGACCCGCCCGCCGGTGGCATGGCTGATGGCCTCCCGGTAGGTGCCGAAGCACTGCGCCTGGCCGCCCTGCGCGTTCACCACGCAGTGTCGGGTCGAGTCTGCGGCCGTCGTGGGTTGAGCGACGGCCGTGGCCGCGCCGGACAGGGACAGTGCGATCGCCGTCGCCGCGAGGACGGCTCCGATGCGCTTGAGGGAGCGTGCCATGGTTGATCAACTCCTGGGTCGAAGACCGGCGCCTTTCGGCCGGTGCACGGCAACCCTCTCAATCGGCTGCACGATTCTGGCATGATCTGATCACTGCTTTGTCGTGACGCGCGCTGCCGCGTGCCGGCACGTGACAGCTCAGGTGACACACCCGGGCGCGGTGTGACGCTTCGTCAACACCGGTGCCTCCCAAGGGAGGTGCCTCGGCATCGCCGGTGGGGGGACATGGAGTTCAGGATCCTGGGGTCCCTGGAGGTGTGGGCCGGGGCCGCTCCCGTACGGTTGGGTGGACGCCGTCAGCGGAGTCTGCTGGCGATGCTCGTGGCGCACTCGAACCGGACCGTCCCGGTCGCCCGACTGGTCGACACGGTCTGGGACCAGGAGCCTCCGGCCACGGCGGACCGCCAGATCCGCAACATGGTCGGCCTGCTGCGCCGTATGCTCGGCACGGGGGCGGCCTCCCCCATCGTGACCGACGGCGCGGGCTACCGGCTGGTGGCGGACGACGCCCGGGTGGACCACCGCCTGTTCGCCTCCCGGGTCGCGGCGGCAGCGGACCTGGACGCGGCGCAGGCCGTCCCCCGGTTGCGCGAAGCCCTGGAGCTGTGGCGCGGCCCCGCGCTGGACGGGTTGCCCGGCCTGGTCTTCGCCGCTCTCGCGGCCGGCCTGGAGGAGCAGCGGATGGCCGTGCTGGAGCGGCTCTACGAACTGGAGCTGGAGGCGGGGCGGCACCGCGAGGTCGCCGCGGAACTGACCGGCCTGGTCGCCGATTTCCCGCTCCGTGACCGCCTGGTGCGGCAGCTGCTGACTGCCCTGCACCGCTCGGGCCGACACGGCGACGGGCTGGAGGCCTACCGGCGCCATGCCTCCCGACTCTCCGAGGACCTGGGGCTGGACCCGACACCTGAGGCCCAGGACCTCCAACGGGCCCTCCTCCTCCCCCGTACGACACCGACACCCTCACCGGCACCGACCGCCCATCCGGCACCGACCGCCCGTCCGGACCGGACCGCCCCGACCACCGGCGTCGCCCCTGCGGCGTCCCCGGCGGACCCGCGACCCGAGCAACTCCCTTCCGGCCTCTCCGTGTTCGTCGGCCGCGCCCCCGAACTGCTCGTACTGGACCGGGTGCTGGCCACCGGGGAGCCCGGCGCCCGCCCAACGGCGGCACCGTGCGCCGTGATCACGGGTGCCGCCGGGGTCGGGAAGTCCGTGCTGGCGCTGCACTGGGCCCACCTCACGCGGGAGCGGTTCCCCGACGGACGGCTGTTCGCGGACCTGCGGGGCTGGTCCGCCGCCGGCCCCCGCTCCCCGCACGGGGTGCTGGCGGCGTTCCTGCGCGCGCTGGGCGTGACGGCCGAGTCCATACCGGCTCAGTTGGACGAGGCGTCCGCGCTCTACCGGTCGCTGCTGGCGGAGCGGCGGATGCTCGTCGTCCTCGACGACGCCGCCGGCCCGGAGCACGTCAGGCCACTGCTACCGGGCGGCAGCGGCTGCGCCGTCGTGATCACCAGCCGGGACCGTCTCACCGGACTCGTCGCCCGCGAGGGCGCCCACCGGGTCGCGCTCGACGGCTTCACCCCCGCCGAGGGGCAGGCGCTGCTCGCCCGCATCCTGGGCACCGACACCGCCGACACCGCCGACACCGCCGACACCGCCGAGGCGCAGCGGCAGGCCGGCGCCCGGCTGCTCGACGCCTGCGGGCACCTCCCGCTGGCGCTCGGCATCGCCGCGGCCCAGCTACGCGATCGGCCGCAGCGTGATCTCGTCGCCTTCGCCGACGAGTTGGCCTCCTCCACCGACCGCCTGGGCGCCCTGGAGGCCGACGGTGACGACCGCTCCTCCCTGCGATCGGCCTTCGGCCTCTCCTACCAGGCGCTCGACCCCGCCGCCCGCCGCCTGTTCCGCCGGCTCGGCCTGTTCCCGGGGGTGGACATCAGCGCCCCCGTCGCCGCGACCCTGTCCGCGTACGCCGTCGACGAGTGCGACCGGCTCCTCGGCCGCCTGACCACCGCCCACCTGCTCGCCACCGTCCGCCACGCTCACGAACGCGGGGACGACGAAACGGCCTGGAAACTGCCCGCGCTGCTGTGGAGCTACCTCCACCGCGCTTCGCCGCAGACCGAAGGGGTGGCCCTGGGCCGGACGGCCGTAGCCGCCGCCCGCCGCCTGGGCGACCTGAGCGCCCAGGCACACGGCCTCAACGACCTGGGCCACGTCTGGGGCGCCCTGGGCGAACTCACCCTGTCCCGGCGGACATTCCAGCGGGCCAGGGGTCTCGCCCACAACGCCGGCGACCGGTGCGCCGAAGGCCGGGCCCTGGCCAACCTCGGCGCTTACCACTACTTCACGGGCCACTACGCCGACGCCGGGGAGTACTACGAGCAGGCCCTCGACCTGCTGACGGCCGACGGCCCGGAGACCGACGACTGGACGGCCGACCTCTGCCGTACCAGCCTGGCCCCGACCTACCTGCTCCTGGGCCGCTACCAGGAAGCATCGGACCACGCGAGCCGCGTGCTCGCCCGGCCCAGGGCCCAGCGGAACGGGCCGATGGACTGCTCTCTGCTCAACACCCTGGCCGCGGCGCAGCACGCCCTCGGGCGGCCGGAGGAGGCGGTCGGGCACTACGAACGGTCCCTCGCCGTGAGCAGCCGCCTGACAGGCTATCCCGCCCAGCGGGCCCACGCCTTGGCAGGACTGGCCGCCGCCCACCGGGCACTGGGGCGCGAACAGCGCTCCCGTCAGGCCTGGGACGCCGCGTACGAGATCTACACGGAGCTGCCGGCGCACCAGCTGACCTCGAACCTGCCGATCCTGGCCGCACTGGGTTTCACTCCGCCCGCCACGACCGACCGGCGACCCTGAGGCGTGTCACGTGCCGGAACGACGTCGGATCCATGCCGTGGCCAGCACTCCCAGAACCACCAGCAAACCGCCGACCGCGATGCCGACGTGGTCCGCGCTCAGCAGACGGCTGTGCCTGCCCTCGGCCGCGGCGGAGCGCGGAGGAGGGGGGATGGTGGCCCCGGAGCTGGGGGTTTCCGACGCAGACTGGCCGTCCTGAGGACTGTCCGTCGCCTGGGGCGACGGGGAGCCGGACGGGTCGCTCCCGTCGGCAGCTCCGCCCCCGTACAGAAGAGCGCCGTCACCACGGTCGCCCTCACCGCGCTCACCGCCGTCGTGCTTGTCGATGCAGTGGGTGGCCGGGAAGGAGAAGACCCGTTCGTGGCGGTCGAACGCCTTCACCACGAAGAGCGGGTGCTCCCTGAAGAAGTCACGGATCTTCCACTCATACTGGTTACTGGTCTGGGTGGGATAGTTCACGTCCAAATACGTTGAAGGAGCGAAGTTGTCCCATGGTGCTGCCGGCGACGAGGACGGGGATGACGTGGACCCCTGGAGAACGAGAGCCTCCGGCCCGTGCCGGCCGTTCTTCAGGATGATTCGGAAGCTCTGGTCGATGAGGATGACACGGCGGGCACTGTGGCAGTCACGCGGGGGATTGTGGTCGTGGTGTCCTCCCTCCCCCACGCCGTCCCCGTCCTGAATCCACAGGGAGCCGAACGCATGCCGTGCGGACGCCTGCGCGGCGACGTCCGCCGACGGGGACGCGAGGGCGATGGCCGCGCCCGCCAGCGACGCTGCGACCCGGGGACGGCGATTCATCCAACGACCTCCATGGGTGGCGAACGCGCTGGACCGCCCGCTGGGCGACGCGTCCGAATCTCAGGAGAAGTTAAGAGGAGTCGACTCGTCACATCGTGAGCCTCCCTGGGGAGCCCTCCTTTTGTCACTCAGCCGCAGCAGTCGGTTGACGACCTGGTCAAGCGCTGGGTCGGGCGGGCTCACGGAGTGCGGGCGGGGTGGGGTGGCAGGGGGAGGCGGAGGAGGAAGCGGGCGCCGGCGGGGGAATCGGCGAGGGTGAGGGTGCCGTGGTGGCGGGTTGCCAGGTCGCGGGCGATGGCGAGGCCGAGTCCGGCGCCGCCGGTGTCGCGGGTGCGGGCCTCGTCGAGGCGGGTGAAGGGGGCGAAGACGCGTTCACGGTCGGGGGCGGGGATGCCGGGGCCGTCGTCCAGGACTTCGAGGACGGCCCAGTGGCCGTCGGGGCCGTGGTCCTCGGTGAGGGTGACGGTGACGTGGTCGGCGGCGTGGCGCAGCGCGTTCTCCAGCAGGTTTCGGAGCAGGCGGTGGAGTTGGGCGGCGTTGCCGGGGACTTCCAGCGGGCGGTCGGCGTGGACGGTGATCCGGCTGGTGCCGTGCGGGAGTTCGGCGGCGACGTCGCGGGCGAGGTCGGTGAGTTCGACCCGGGTGTGGTGGGCCGGTGCGGCGACGGGTGGGCGGGCGAGCAGGAGCAGGTCGTCGGCGAGGTGCTGGAGGCGGACGGTGTCGGCGCGGGCGGCGCGGACGACGGTGGGCCAGTCGGTGCGGTCGGGGTGGGTGAGGGCGACCTCCAGGGAGGTACGCAGTCCGGCGAGGGGACTGCGCAGTTCGTGGGAGGCGTCGGCGACGAAGCGGCGCTGGGCGGTGACGGCGTGGTCGAGCTTCTCGAGGGTCTGGTTGGTGGTGGTGGCGAGGTGGGTGATCTCGTCGGCGGTGGGCGGGACGGGGACGCGCCGGTCGAGGTGCTGGGCGGTGATGGAGGCCATCTGGGCGCGGATCGCCTCGACCCGGCGCATCGCCCGGGCGGTGACCGCCCAGGCGATGGCGGCCACCAGCAGGACGGCGAAGGGCCCGGCGACCAGCAGCAGCCGCTGGACGGACTCCTGGACGCGTTCGGCGTCCCAGGGCGGTACGAGCAGGTAGGCGGTGACGGTGCGCTCGCCCCGGTCGGGTTCGCCGAAGCCGGACAGCAGGGCGCGGCCGTCGATGCCGCCGGCGCTCTGCCCGTACAGGGGGAGGGTGCGGTGGGCCAGACGGTTCGCAGCGCCGGTGGCGGTGGCGGGGGCGGGGGCGTCGAGCGTGAGGATGCGGGAGACCTGCCCGCCTTCGGGCAGCGGCGTGAGCTGGGCGGCGACCTGGGCACGGAAGGGTTCGAGGTCGGGGCTGACCTCCAGGAGCCGGCCGGAGTCCAGGACGAGGGCGTAGACGCGGTCGCCGAGCAGCAGGCCGCTCGCCGGGACGTGGCCGGTGCGCATGTCCGCGACCGCCACGTCGAGGCGGGCCTGTGCGGCGACCTTCGCGTCGTTCAACTGGGAGTCGTAGAGGCTGTGGCTGAGCCAGAACGCGCCCGTGGTGAAGGCGGCCGCAGCGGCCAGGCCGGCCGCTGCGGCGGAACGGGCCCGCAGCGAGCGCAGAGAGTGCAGTGAGCGCAGCAGCCGCGGCGGCCTAGCCACGGGAGTCCAGCCGGTAGCCGGTACCGCGCACGGTGAGGATGGAGTTCCGGCCGAACGGGACGTCGATCTTGCGGCGCAGCGCGCTGACGTACACCTCGACGATGTTCGGGTCGCCCTCGTAGCCGCTCTCCCAGACCTGGTCGAGGATGGTGGTTTTGGCGACGACCTCGCCGGGGCGTTCGGCCAGGCACTCCAGGACGGCGTACTCGCGGGGTGTGAGGGCGATCGGGGTGCCGGCGCGGCGGCAGGAGCGGTCGGCGGGGTCGAGGACCAGGTCGCCGACGGTCAGCGCGGGCGGGCGTTCGGCGCCGCCGCGGCGGACCAGGGCCCGCAGCCGGGCGACCAGGACCGGGTAGGAGAAGGGCTTGGCGAGGTAGTCGTCGGCGCCGGTGTCCAGGGCCTCGATCTCGTCGTACTCGCCGTCCTTGGCGGTGAGCATCAGGATCGGGGTGGTGACGCCTTCCTGGCGCAGCTGGGCGCAGACCCGGTAGCCGTTGAGGCCGGGGAGCATGACGTCCAGCAGGATCGCCCGGTAGTCGCCGGTGCGCGCGTACCAGAGGCCGGAGCGGCCGTCGTGGACGACGTCCACGGTGTAGCCCTCCGCTTCGAGCCCGTCCCGGAGGGCGTCGGCCATCCGGGTCTCGTCCTCCACCACCAGTACGCGCATGCGTCTCAGCATGTCACGGGGGGTGTCGCGGTTCCTGAAGGTGCTTTCAGGCTCTTTCAGCGGATCTTCAGAGGGCGGGTCGGACGCTTCGGGGGTCGCCCCACGTCCGCCCTACCGCGAGGTGAGCCCCGTGACTCTGACCCTGACCCGCGCACCCCGCGCCACGGTCGAACCCCAGCTCCAGGCCCAGTCCCAGCCCCAGGCCCGGCCGGGCCGGACCGCCCTGCTGCCCTGGGCGCTCGCCGCCGTGCTGTTCGCCGCCTACGGCGCGCTGTCCGTCTCCCGCCATCTGCACCTGCGCACGTCCGGCTTCGACCTGGGGATCTTCGAGCAGGCCGTCCGCGGCTACGCCGAGGGCCGCGCGCCGGTCTCCGAGCTGAAGGGGCCGGGGTTCCACCTGCTCGGGGACCACTTCCACCCGATTCTGGCCACCCTCGCACCGTTCTACCGGGTGTTCCCCTCCCCGCTGACCCTGCTGGTCGCCCAGGCGGCGCTGCTCGCCGTGTCCGCCGTCCCGGTGACCAGGGTGGCGGCGCGGGCGGCCGGTCCGTGGGCGGGCGCGGGCATCGGCGTGGGGTACGGGCTGTCGGTCGGCCTGCAGCAGGCGGTGTCCTTCGACTTCCACGAAATCGCCTTCGCCGTACCGCTGTTGGCCTTCGCCCTGGAGCGGCTGACGCTGCGGAGGTGGCGCGCGGCCGCGTGGTGCGTGCTGCCGTTGCTGCTCGTGAAGGAGGACCAGGCGGCGACGGTCGTGGCCGTCGGCTGCTACCTGTTCTGGCACGGCCGCCGCCGACTCGGTGTGGCCGTCGTCGCGCTCGCCGCCGCCACCGTGGCGCTGGTGGTGCTGGTCGTCATCCCGGCCCTCAATCCCGACGGCGTCTACACCTACCTGTCCAACGTGGGCGGTCCGTCCGACGACCCCGTGACCAGGCTGCTCCTGCCCGCCCAGAAGTGGGGGACCGTCGCCGTACTGCTGGCCCCCACCGCGTTCCTGGCGCTGCGCTCTCCACTGATCCTGCTCGCGCTCCCCACCCTCGCCTGGCGGTTCTGGTCCACCAACCCCGCCTACTGGGGGACGGGCTTCCACTACGGCGCCGTCCTGATGCCGATCATCTTCGTCGCCTTCGCCGACGCCCTGGCCCGGCTCCGCGCACGGCACGGCCTGCGGCGGTGGACGGCCTGCGGCCTCGTGGCCGTCGGGCTCGCGGTGACGGTTGCCGCCCTGCCCTTCCGCCCCCTCGCCGAGCTGGCCCGGCCCGCCACCTGGCAGCGCGACGCGACGGCCGACGCCGTGCGCGGGGTGCTGCGGGTGATCCCGGACGGTGCGCAGGTGGCTGCCGCCAACGGCATCGCGCCCCAACTCACCGACCGCACCCGGGTTTTCCTGTTCCCGTACTACCCCGGAGGCCCCGGCGCGAAGCCCGACTGGGTCGCGGCCCCCGACCACCCGCGGGACGGCCTCTTCCCCGCCGGCCAGGAGGCCGAAGCCCTTCGCGCCCTCCCCGCCGCCGGCTACCGTCCCGTCGCGAGCGCCGGCGGCGTCACCGTCTACCACCTCGGCACGCGGGAATGACGGCCTCCGCGGGAGTGTCGGCCACCGGGGTACGGGCGAAGGACACGTGCGCTGCGGCGGGCACCAGGTAGCCGGCCCCGGCCACCCGGGCCGGCTCCAGGCCGCCGGTGACGTAGTCGTTGTGCACGTGGGTCTCGGCACCGACCTGGCCGCTCAGGTCGTCGGTGCGGCGCGGTCTCCCGGCCCGGCGTCAGACGGTGAGGTGCCTGGTGCCGGGGTCGGTGGCGGCCTCGGGGGTGGTGCCGTGCTGCTCCTCGTCGGGGCGGGCCTCCCTGGGCAGGAGGAAGGTGATGGCGAGGAACGCCACCAGCAGGCACGCCTGGACGATCAGCGCGTGGTGGAAGCCGGTGGTGAAGTCGCCGGTCTTGACCTGGTCGAAGAAGACCGAGCCGAAGACGGCGACGCCGATGGAGCCGCCGACCGCCTGGACCGCGGTCAGGACTCCGGATGCGGAGCCGATCTCCTGGTCGTCGACGGCGGCGAGGATGAAGCTGAACAGGGCGGCGATCACCATGCCAGCGCCGATGCCCGCCACGACGGTGCCGGGAACGATGTCCCAGATGGAGAAGGTGGCGGTGTCGAGGCCGTCGAGTTCGAACCACAGCGCGGCCGCACCGGCGAGTTGGACCAGCGGTCCGATCTGGAGCACGCCACGGCCGATCCTGTTCACGAGGAAAGCGCCGCTGACGGCGCCGCCGATCGCGGTGCCCACCGCGAGGGGCAGGTTGCCCAGTCCCGCCTCACCTGCGGTGAAGTGCCTGCCGATCTGGAGGTAGAGGGTCAGGACGAGCTGGGTGCCGATCATCCCGCCGAAGAACAGGGCGATGCCGCCGAGCCCGACGGTGAAGGCGGGCTTGCGGAGCAGGGCGGGGGTCACCAGCGGTTCGCGGCCCGCGGCGGCCGTTCGGCGCTGCTGAAGGGCGAACAGGGCGAAGCCGATCGCGGAGGCGGCCATGCTCAGCCAGGTCCACAGCGGCCAGCCGTCCTCCTGTCCCTGGTTCAGCGGCAGCACGAGCAGGGCGCACGAGGCCACGATCAGGGCCGCGCCGGTGATGTCGACCCGTACCGTGCGACTGCCCGCCCTGCCGGGGACGAACTTCGCGGCGACGATCAGGGCCGCGACTCCGATGGGCAGGTTGATCAGGAACACCGATCGCCAGCCGAGGCCGAAGAAGTCGCCCTCGATGAGGAAGCCGCCCAGGACCGGGCCGATGATGCCGCCCAGACCGAGGACGGGCCCGAAGATCGCGAAGACCTTGGTGAGCTCGGGCCCGGAGAAGTTCTCCCGCAGCAGGCCCAGGCCCTGGGGCAGCAGCAGCGCCCCGGCGGTGCCCTGCAGCAGGCGGAAGGCGATCAACGACTCGATGTTCGGCGCGAGCGCGCACAGCAGCGAGCTCGCGGTGAAGGCGGCCAGGCCGACCAGGAACATCCGGCGCCGGCCGTACCGGTCGCCGAGGCGGCCGCCGAGGACCAGGCCGGCGCCCAGGGTGAGGGCGTAGCCGCCGATGACCCATTGCAGTCCGACGGGGCCGGAGCCGAGGGACTCCTCCAGGTCAGGGCCGGCGACGTTGACGATCGAAGCGTCCAGGAGGTCCATGATCTCGGCCGTGATCATGACCGCCAGGATCAACCACCGCCACCGGTAGGGCTCGGTGGTGGTGCCGAGGGTGGGGGCAGGGGCGGACACGAGCAGATACCTCCATGGTGAAGTAATTTCACAGTGAAGGTAAAATGATGGAGATAGGTTGTCAACCTGGAATGCCGATGTGACCGCGCGGCGGACGACGAGGGTGGAGGGTCCCGTGGAAGAGGCCAAGCGCGACAAGACCGCGGAACAACGCGACAAGGTCGCGGAACAGCGCGAGCGCCTGACGGAAGCGCTGAGGATCTACGGCACCCACTACACGGAGCTCGGCCGCCGCTTCGCCGCCTGGCTCGGCCTGCACTCCACCGACGCCATCGCGCTGCTCCAGATCACCGCCGCCGAGGAGCGCGGAACCCCCCTGTCACCGGCCCGGCTCAGCGAGCGGATCTCCCTGTCCACAGGAGCGACCACCGCACTCCTGAACCGCCTCGAAGCCGCGGGACACATCACCCGCGCCCGTGAACACACCGACCGGCGCATCGTCACCCTGCGCGGCGGAGGACACATCCGGGAACGGGCGGAGGAGTTCTTCGACCCGGTCGCCCACCGCCTCGACGCCGCGATGTCGAACTACCCGCCCCGGCTCCTGGAGCAGTTCGAAGCGTTCATGGCCGACCTGAACACCGCCTTGGACACCCACCTCGGGGAGCAGGACTCGAAGGCGTCGCACTCCCCCGGCGCCTCCGCCCCCGGCACGTCCGCCCCCAGTCGGGAATGATCCGGACGCTCAGCAGCAGGTGAGCGGTGCCGCGACGCCCCGGGCCGTCGGAGCCTCGGCGTCGGCGATCCGGCCGCGCAGCATCGCGTCCATGACCGCCATGTACCGCTGCGTCCGGGGGCCGCCGAGGAGGAAGGGGTTCGCGGCGCCGGGCGGCTGGTGGCGCAGTTGTTCGGCGCGTTCGAGGCCGTGGTCGTTCGGGTGGTTGGAGAGCTCGACCTCCACGTTCACCCGGCGCATGACGGCCCGGAAGGCGTGGACGGACGCGAGGAAGGTGCGCAGCTCCTCCACCGTCGAGGGCGGGTTGAGGCCGCCCCACAGCATCGCGCTGTGGTGCCTGCGGCCGGCCCGGACGGGGATGACCGGCGAGACGGTGCCGGGGGTGTGGCCCGGAGTGTGGTGCAGCTCGATCGTCGTGCCGCCGAGCGTCAGCTGCTCGCCGTCCGCGATGTCGAGGTCCCGGGCGGGGGCGTCGGCCGGGCGGGTGCGGGCGAGGAGGTCCCAGTCGGCCGGGGACATGTGCACGCGGGCGCCGTAGCGGTCGGCGAGGGTTTGCGCGCCACCGAAGTGGTCCGAGTGGCCGTGGGTGAGGACGACGTGCTTGATCGCCGCCGGATCGGCTCCGACCGCGCGCAGCCCGGGGACGATGATGCCGTCGGCGTCGGCCGGGGAGGTGAGTGCGTCGATCAGCACGATGCCGTCGTCCGTCAGCACCGCCATCGCGGAGACCCAGCCCGCGCTCAGGAGCACGAGGTTGTCGAACAGCTTGACGGGCGCCGGCGCGGGCAGGTCAGGAAGGTCGGAGCCGGGGGTCAGCGCCGTCACCAGGGCGCGCAGCACGGGGTCGTCGCCGGCGAGGCGGCGGGCGCGGTCGTAGTGCGGGCGGGAGGCGGACGGCGCACTCGCGGCGGTGGACGCCGGGGCCGAGGCCGGGGCCGAGGCCGGGGCCGAGGCGGAGGCCGGGGCCGAGGCGGCGATCGGCGCGGCTCCGGCGGCGATGCCCAGGGCGGCGAGCTGGGCGAAGCGGCGTCTGGTGAAGTCGGCGTCCGTGGCGGTCCGGCGGGTGGGGTGGATCACGGCGGTCGGGGCTCCTGGTGGTCGGCACTCATGGCGGTCAGGGCTCTTGGTGGTCGGGGGTGTTGGTGGTCAGGGCTCTTGGTGGTCAGGGGTGTTGCTGCTCGGGGGTATTCAGCCGAGGGCGCCGACGACGGTCTTCGTCGCCTGGGCGATCAGCGCGTCGTCGGAGGTGGCGTCGGCCTTGCCGCGGTCGGACAGGACGACGATCACGACCGGGCTCCGGCCGCCGGAGGGCCATGCGACGGCGGCGTCGTTGCGGGTGCCGTAGCCGCCGTTGCCGGTCTTGTCGCCGACCTTCCAGTCGGTGGGCACGCCCGCGCGGATGTAGGGGGCGCCGGTGGTGTTGCCGACAAGCCAGTCGGTCAGCAGTCGGCGCCGGTCCTCCGCGAGGACGTCGCCGAGGGCGTAGCGGCGCAGGTCGGCGGCGAAGGCGCTGGGGGTGCTGGTGTCGCGGGTGTCGCCCGGGGTCGCCTCGTTGAGGGTGGGCTCGTTGCGGTCGACGCTGGTGGTCTGGTCCCCGAGGTCGCGCAGCGACTGCTGGACGGCCGCCGGGCCGCCGAGCTCGGCCATGACGAGGTTGGCGGCGGTGTTGTCGCTGTACTGGATCGCGGCGGCGGCCAGATCACGCACCTTCATGCCGGTGGCGACGTGCTGCGAGGTGATCGGCGCCCACGACAGCACGTCCTCCTGGCGGTACGCGACCACCTTGTCCAGCTCCGCGTCGGAGGCCTTGCGCAGGAGGGCGCCGGCGGCGAGCGACTTGATCGTGGACGCGAACGCGAACCGCTCGTCGGACCGGTAGGAGATCTCCCGGCCGCTGCCGGTGTCCACCGCGTACACGCCGAGGCGGGCACCGAACTGCTGCTCAAGTCCCTTGAAGGAAGCGCTCGTCGTATCCGCCGCAGGCATCGCGCTGGATACCGCGGCGGGCGTGCCGGCACCCGCATGGCTAGTGAGTCCCGCAGAGCCGCACCCGCTCAGCAGGGTGGCCGCGAGCAGGGCCACGGCGGGCAGCACGGTACGGGGGCGGCGGAGGGCAGTCGTCATCGGTGGTCTCCCAGGTGGTTCGTGTCGTCACCCTCAGCTAAACAGGCCGTCGGGCCATCAGTCCAAGACGACTATGGTGAAGAGATCAATATAAGAATGCCTATGATTGCTGGCCATGGACCTGTTGGGGCACCTACGCCACTTCCGCGCTGTCGCCGAGGACCGGCACTTCGGCCGCGCCGCCGAGCGCCTGCGGATCGCCCAGCCCTCGCTCTCCCAGCGGATCAAGCGTCTGGAGCGCGAGCTCGGCGTGACCCTGTTCGACCGCGGCCCGCGCGGAGTCGAGCTCACCCCGGCGGGCCTGCTGCTGCTCGCGGAGGCGAAGGAGGTGCTGGAGAGCACCGCCCGCCTCCTCGCCACCGCCGCCGACCTGCGCACCGGCCGGGCGGGCACCCTGCGCGCGGCCGTGCCGCCCGAGCTGGGGCCGGCCGTCCTGGCCGCGCTGCTCACCGGCTTCGAGAGCGCCTCCCCCGGCACCCGGCTCGAACTGCGGGAACTGCCGGTCGCGGTCATGGCGCGCGAACTCGCCCAGCACACGGTGGACGTCGCCGTCGTCCGCCACCCGTGTCCGGCCGCCGGGCTGGCGTTCGGGCCGGTCCTACACCAGCCGCTCGGCGTCCTGCTCGCCGCCGGGAGCCCGGACGCCGACCGCCCGGAGCTGGCGGTGGCCGAACTGACCGGCCGGCGCCTGGTGTTCTTCCCCCGCGCCACCGCCCCCGCGCTGTACGACGAGATGCTCACCACCCTGGCCCGGCACGGCTGCACGCCCGAGGCCGTCGTCGACCCGCCCGGCCCGGACGTCGCGGGCGCACTCGTGCTCACCGGCAGCGCCGTCGCCCTGGTGCCACGCACCGCGCCGCCACCGGGTACAGTCTGGCGTCCGCTGACCGGCACCCCGCTGGCCTGGCGCACCTCCACGGCCTGGCCGACCGGGAGCGGCGGGCCCGCCGTCCGGCTGTTCGCCGAAGCCGCCCACGAGGCGCTGACCGAACACGGCGGCCTCCTGCCCCAGCCGCCCAACCCCCCGCTCTTCCCCCGGCCCGCAATGGAGTTCCCGCTGTGACCAGCGACCGCGCCTTCGGCAACCGCGCATCCGGCGACCGCCCCGCCGGCGCCCGCACCGCGCGCGCCCGCATCGCCGCCGCCTTCGCCGACGCCGGCGTCAGCGGCCGGCTGCACGTCCGCGACCTCGACACCGGCACCGAGATCGCCCTCGACGCCGACACCCCGGTCAGCACCTCCAGCGTTCACAAGCTCTGCCTCCTGGTCACGCTCTTCCGCGAGGCCGCCGCCGGACGGATCGACCTCACCCGGCAGGTGGACGTCCCCGCCGCCGGCCGCACCTCCGGAGGCACCGGCCTGGCCGCCATGCTCGACGCCGCCCGGCTCTCCCTGCGCGACCTCGCTTACCTGACCGTCGCCGTCAGCGACAACGCCGCCGCCGACGTCCTCTGGGACGAGATCGGCCTCGACACCGTCAACCGCACCATGGCCGACCTCGGCCTGACCCGCACCGTCGCCGTCCACAAGCTCCGCGACCTCATCGCCGCCCTCGCCGAGGACACCGGCCGGGACTCCCCCGTCGACCCCGCCGTCGTCGCCCGCCTCAGAGTCCTCGACCCCACCTTCACCAACCGCAGCACCGCCCGCGACATGACCACCCTGCTCGCCGCCCTCTGGCACGGCGACGCCTGCCCCGGCGAACACGGCGCCGCCCTCCGCCGCCTGCTCGGCCTCCAGGTCTGGCCGCACCGCCTCGCCTCCGGCTTCCCCTACGACGACGTCCGCGTCCACGGCAAGACCGGCACCCTCCCGACCCTGCGCCACGAGGTCGGCGTCGTCGAATACCCCGACGGCGGCCGCTACGCCCTCGCCATCTTCACCCGCGCCGCCGCCACCACCATCACCCTCCCCGCCGCCGACGCCGCCATCGGCACCACCGCCCGCCTCGCCGTCGACGCCCTACGGGCGATGGCGACCGGAAGGGGCGACGGCCCGCCAGCAGATCAGCAGGTCCGGTGACCTGCGAGGTCACACGACAAGTTCGACTCGCGGTTCAACTCCCGGCGCCCTACTGAACGCTGTAGTTCAGAACACTGGTGGTGCCGTCGGAAGTGGTGTACTCCAGGGTGCCGTCGCCGGTGATGGCCCGGTAGTTCCCGGTGCCACCGACGATCGCCACCGGGAACTGCTTTCCGGGGTTGGGGACGGTCCGTTCGTGCATGGTGCTCACGTGCACTTCCCCGCCGACCAGGCGCAGGATCGCCTTGTGGTGGAACTTCATCGGGCGATCTCACCAAGACATTACCCAAGCGCGCGAGGAATGGATGAGCTCTGCGAACCTCGACCGCTTCTGCGAGGTCCAGGGCTACCCGGGCGACCGTCTCCCCGCCCCGGAGCTCCCGGGAATCCCCCTCAAGCCGCGCGGACGCATTCGCTGACCTGCGCATTCGACGGGCGCGGAGTGCGGCAGCCCGACTGCCGCACTCCCCACCTGCAGCACTCTCGGCACCCTCACGAGAGCGGGGCATCCTTCCTCCCTATTGATCAGAAACTTAATTGGTCCAATACCAGGAATCTATTGGCGATCTTGTGTGGGGTGCTGACAGGTCGTTCGCTCGGCGGTTCGCTGGAGTGGAGCGGGGTGGTTTCGGGGAGAGGGGCGGAGATGTCCTTGCGGGTCTGGAGTTTCCAGGGCATTCCCCGGCGAACGGTGGTGACGGCGTGGGCGGCGTGCCCGAAGGGCACGCCGGCGATGCTGATACGGGACCGGCTGGATGTGGCGTTCGAGGACGGGGAGTTCGCCGACCTGTATCCGAAGCCGGTCGTCCGGGGTTGTCACCCGGGCAGTTGGCGCTGGTGTCGGCGCTGCAGTTCGCGGAGAACCTGTCGGACCGCGCGGCCGCGAACGCGGTCCGCACCAGGATCGACTGGAAGTACGCCTTGGGCCTGGACCTGGACGATCCCGGGTTCGACCACTCGGTGCTGTGCGAGTTCCGGGCCCGGCTGGCCGAGGGCGACGCGGCAGACCGGCTGCTGCGGGTGATGCTGCGTCGGCTCGTGAAGGCCGGACTGCTGAAGGCCGGCGGCCGACAGCACACCGACGCCACCCACGTGCTCGCGGGTGTGCGTACGCAGCCGGCTGGAACTGGTGGGCGAGAGCTTGCGGGCCGCACTCGAATAGCTCGCCCAGGCGGCCCCAGACTGGCTGCTGCCGCTGATCGAGCCGGAGTGGGACAAGCGCTACGGTCGCAAGGTTGAGATCGGCAGGGTCCCTGACGGGAAGGCCGGGGTCACCGCTCTGGCCGAGACCTTCGGCCGGGACGGGCAGAGGATCCTCACCGCAGCCTGGAGCGCCGACGCCCCGCCCCGGCTGAAGGCGTTGGCGCAGGTAGAGATCCTGCGCCGGGTCTGGGTCCACCACTACGTCTGGGACGCCCGCGGGCGGCTGTGCTGGCGCGACGGCCACGCCCTGCCGCCCGCCTCGCTGCGGTTCGACTCCCCGTACGACACAGACGCGCACTACTGCGTCAAACGAGACACCGCCCGGTCCGGCTACCGCACCCATTTCACCGAGACGTGCACGTCAGAGCTGCCGGAGGTGGTCGTACACGTGGCCACCACGATCGCCCCGGTCCAGGACGGCGAACTCACCCCCGTGATCAACAACGACCTGGCCGCGATCAGCCTCACCCCAGCCGAGCACGTAGTCGACGCCGCCTACACCAGCCCCGCGCACATCGAACCGCACCCGCCGGGTGCACGGCATCACCCTGTTCGGGTGGTCCACGGCTGGCCGTTCGCCCGGACGAAATGTGCCCGTGAGCCGGCGGGTGGGATGCCCAACCTCCTCGCGATTCGCCGTGCCAGCAGACGACAGTCTCACTTCGCGGCGCAGTCCGGGCTGTCGCCAGCGAGGATCTTCAATGCCGCATGTCAACGACCGTGCGCGCCTCAAGCAGTACGAGAATCTGCTGTCCGTGCCCCGTGATGTGCTGCGGGCGGCCACGGTCAACGGACGGATCGAGTTGGATACCAGAGACGCCGGCCAGGAGAACTTCCAAGCTCTCTTGTGAGACCTGCTGTTCAGCCCCAGTCACTCTCATCCGTGGGACCACCGCGGCGGGAGGTCTTTCCGTGGTCTCGCCGGGTACGTCGAGTGGATCATGCCCGCGCCACACCGGCTGACGATCCAGGCCAGCGTGGCTCCACGGGTAGCGAACTACCTGCTGCCAAAGGCCGTGACCTACGCTGACGGCCCACATCTGCACTTCGGCATCCCGGGCCCCGGGTGAGGAACGCCTCGGCTGCTCTGGATCTTTTGTCGGTGAGTGTTCGCGTGTCGCTCGGCGGGGACCCGTCCGGAGTTTCCCGGGCATGGTTTCCTGGCCGAGGCAGCGAGCCGACGGTGACACGGGAGGCCAGGTGGCGGGTCCGGGCGGGTTCCCCTCGCGGGGGGTGTGGCGGCGGCCGGCATTCCGGTGGGTGGACGTGCTGGTGGTCGTGGCACTGGTCGCGTTCCTGTACGGTCTGCTGCGGCTCGCCCCGTCACTGAACGCGCCGTTCCTGCCCAGCACGGCTCCTGACACGGTGTCGACGGACCCGGCGAACCTGCCGTACTACGCGGTGCGCTCGCTGGTGCGGATGTTCGCGGCGCTGGTGGCGTCGGTGGTGTTCACCTTCGTGTACGCCACCGCCGCGGCACGGCTTCGGCGGGCGGACAAAGTGCTGCTGCCAGTGCTGGACATCCTGCAGTCCGTGCCGGTGCTGGGCTTCCTGTCGGTGACGGTGACCGCGTTCATCGCCCTGTTCCCCGGCTCGATCCTGGGCCTGGAGTGCGCCTCGATCTTCGCGATCTTCACCGCGATGGCCTGGAACATGACCTTCGCCTTCTACTACTCCCTCGTCTCCCAGCCCAAGGAGCTGGACGAGGCCGCGCGGGTGATGCGGCTGACGAAGTGGCAGCGGTTCTGGCAGCTCGACGTGCCCTCCGGGATGATCCCGCTGGTGTGGAACGGCATGATGAGCTTCGGCGGCGCCTGGTTCTTCCTCGCCGCCTCCGAGACCATCAGCGTCCTCAACCACCGCTACGCGCTGCCCGGCATGGGGTCATACGCCGCGGCGGCCATCGCCGCCGGCAACCTGGGCCAGGTCGGCATCGCGATCGCCGTGATGGTGGTCATGGTGATGGGCGTGAACGTGCTGTTCTGGCGGCCCATGGTCGCCTGGTCGGAGCGGTTCCGGGTGGAGGAGTCGGAAGCCGCCGAGCGCCCCCGCAGTCTGATGCTCGACCTGTTGCGCCGCTCAAGCGTCCCCGAACGGCTCGGGCGCCCGTTGCTGCCGATCGGCCGCGCGCTGGACCGGGCGAGCCGGCCGTTCGGGCTGGCCGAGCACCCGATCGGCGGGTCGGCGGCGCGCGAGCGGACGGGGGACGTGTTCTTCGCCGGTGCGGTCAGCGTGCTGGTGCTCTTCGGGGCCTGGAAGGCGTTCGCCTACGTCAGATCCACGGTGGGGCTCGCGGAGTTCGGACACGCGCTGGCTCTGGGAGCGGCGACCTTCAGCCGGGTCATCATCCTGATCGCGTTCGCGACGGTGGTGTGGGTGCCGATCGGCGTGTGGATCGGCATGAACCCGCGGGTGACCCGCTTCGCCCAGCCCGTGGTGCAGGTCCTGGCGAGTTTCCCGGCGAACTTCGTCTTCCCGTTCGCCACCGCCGCGTTCGTCGCGCTGGGCATCTCGCTGAACGTCGGCGCGATTCTGCTGATGGCGCTGGGCGCGCAGTGGTACATCCTGTTCAACGTGATCGCCGGCGCCTCGGCCATCCCCACCGACCTGCGCGAGGCGATGACCACCTTCCACGTCGGCGGGAGACTGAAGTGGCGCACCTTCATCCTGCCCGCGATCTTCCCCTCCTACGTCACCGGCGGGATCACGGCGGCCGGCGGAGCGTGGAACGCCTCCATCGTCGCGGAGGTCGTGACCTACGGCTCCCACACGCTGACCGCCACCGGCCTCGGCTCCTACATCACCCAGGCCACCGCCACCGGGGACTTCCCGAAGATCCTGGTCGGCATCGTGGTGATGAGCCTGTACGTCGTCGCCCTCAACCGGCTGTTCTGGCGCCGCCTCTACCGCATCGCCGAGACCCGCTACTCCCTCTGACCTTTCGTACCAGCGAGCGAGGCAGGACCCGTGACCACCGACCACCCGCGCACCCCCGGCCCCCGTCCGACCGGCGCCACGATCGTGCGGGCCGAGCGGGTGACCAAGACGTTCACCACCCCCGACGGCCGGGAGCTGCCGGTCCTGGACGACATCGGCTTCCACCTGGCGGAGGGCGAGATCGTCGCGCTGCTGGGCAAGTCCGGCTCCGGCAAGTCGACCCTGCTGCGGTGCATCGCCGGGCTGATCGCCCCGTCCTCGGGCACCGTCGCCTACCGGGGCGAGCCGCTGACCGGTGCCAACCCGGGTGTGTCGATGGTCTTCCAGTCCTTCGCTCTGCTGCCCTGGCTCACCGTGCAGCAGAACGTCGAACTGGGCCTGCACGCCCAGGGCGTCGGTGAACAGGAGCGGCGCGAGCGGGCGCTGAAGGCGATCGACCTGATCGGTCTGGACGGCTTCGAGTCCGCCTACCCCAAGGAACTGTCCGGTGGCATGCGCCAGCGCGTCGGCTTCGCCCGCGCCCTGGTCGTCGAACCGGACGCGCTGCTGATGGACGAGCCGTTCTCCGCCCTGGACGTGCTGACCGCCGAGAACCTGCGCAACGAGCTGGTCGGCCTGTGGGAAGGGCATGAGGCGCCGGTCAAGTCGATCCTGATCGTCACCCACAACATCGAGGAAGCCGTCCTGCTGGCCGACCGCATCCTCGTGCTGGCCGCCAACCCCGGCCGCATCCAGGCCGAACTGCGCGTCGACCTGCCCCGCCCCCGCAACCGCCAGGACCCGCACTTCGAATCCATCGTCGACACCGTCTACGGCATCCTCACCGGCCGGGAGGAAGCTGCCGTCGCCGCAGTAGAGCCTGCGACGACCGGTGGTGCCGAGCGGCCCGCCCCGACCCCGACCAGCGCGCCGCTGCCAGAGGTCAGCGTCGGCGGGCTGGCGGGCCTGCTGGAAATCCTCGTCGCCCGCGGCGGCGAGGACGGCCTGGCGGAGATCGCCGACGAACTCAACTTCGAGATCGACGACCTCCTGCCCCTGGTCGACGCCGCCGAACTGCTCGACCTCGCGCGCACAGACGGCCCCCGCATCCGCGTCACCGACGCCGGCCGCGAGTTCGCCGCCGCCGACATCCTCACCAGCAAGCAGCTCTTCGCCCACCACGCCGCCAGCCGCGCCCCGCTCGTGCGGGCCATCGTCCAGGCCCTGGCCGCCACCGACGATCACACCCTGCGCGAAGGGTTGTTCCTCGACCTGCTGCGGCGCGGTTTCTCCGCCGAGGACGCGCGCCGCCAGCTGGACACCGCCATCGACTGGGGCCGCTACGCCGAACTGTTCGACTACGACTCCGGCGACGGCGAACTCACTCTGGAACCCGGCGCGCAGGACGCCCTGTAGGCGGGGTGCGTGCCTCAGTCCTTCCGGCGGGCCGCGCGTCGGCGAGCAGGCGGACCACGCCGGCGGGAAGGCTCAGGTGGCGCGCGATCCAGCCGGCGTCGTGGCCGTGGGTGGCGAACACCCACGCGGTGTAGAGCGTATTGAGGCTGGGCGCGTGCGCGCTCAGCACCAGCGGCCGGACCGCCTCCATCGGGAAGCCCTCCAGGCTGTGGGCGCTGAACCACGAATCCTGGTCCGCCTCCGCCTGCGGCACAACAGGGTGGCGTCGTCTGCGCAGCCGCTGCCACAGCACGCCGGCCACGGCAAGGCCCGCGACGCCGGCACCGAACAACGCGCCGCCGACCACCGGCCGGTCGCGGGCCGGCAGCACCACCAGCGCGACGACCTCCAGCAGGAGCAGGGCGATCACACCCAGCACCACCGCGCCCTCACCGGTTCGCGGGCGGGGCACCGCTCTCATTCGGATCACCTCTCCTTCCGATCAGTCTGCCAGGCACCCGGGGAGGCGTCGGGTCCTTGACGCGCCACTGACGCGTGGTCAGGCCAGGGCCTGGTGCTTCGTGTCGCCCTCCTCCAGGTGCCAGTGCAGGTCGCTGACGCCCGGCTCCAGGCAGAGGCGCGAGATGACCGGCTCCAGTGCTTGGGCGACGTCGCCGTTGACGGCGACCGTGGCCCGCAGGCTGGCGACCTCGCCGCGCTCACGCCGGGCACGCAGCCCGGTCGGTGCGAGGCCCGACGCACTGAGGGCCTGCAGAAGCAGCGCACGGATGTATGCCTCGGCGCCACGTTCGCACTCCAGGTGGACGGCCGCGCGCATGGTGGAGTCGGGGGCCCGCGCCCTTGAGGAAGCCCGGATCCGCTGCGTCCTGGTCGCACCCTCGAAGATGGAGCGCCCCGCCGGCGACCGGATCCTCGACGCTGCCGGTGGTCCCGTCTCTGCGGCCATGGAGATGACCGGCGGCGACGTATCGGGCAGTCCCACGAGGGCATCGTCCAGGCCCGCGACGAGTGGCAGGCCGCCACCGACCGCTGCGGCGCCGTCCAGGGCTGTCCGGGCAACCGCCTCCCCGCCCCGGAGCTCCCCGGCACCCCCCTCAAGCCCCGCGGCCGCACCCGCTGACCCGCGCGTTCGACGGGCACGGAGTCGCTGCGTGCCTTGGCTGCGGGACAACCCTCAGCGAGTTCGGCCACCTCACCGCCCGGCCGGTTCATCCTCACGCCCCGGCGGTCGGCCGGGGGCGTGAGGACGCCACCCCGCCCTCACCCGGCAACACCCGACACGTCATGCGCGAACTCGCCAGCCCCACCCCCCTCTCCCAGCCAGGTGCCCCCAACACCTGTCGCGCGCAGTCGGCGGTCGGACCATCACCCCACGTCAGAGCAGCCGGTAGGCGATCTCGGTCGACGGCCCATCCGCCCGGCCCCGGAACCACTTGCGACACACCAGAACAACACACCCCACGCCTCGCCGAAAGTCCGGATGGAAATGACCGAGAACAAGTAAGGTCGAGGCTTGTTCGATTGACCCTCACAAAGGCGGTCTGGATACTGATCGAGCACGACGCAACCGAAACTCGTTGCGAAGCGAACTCCGATTCGAAATTTCATCCGGCTGAGGAGAATCCATGATCTCGAAAGCGAAGAAGGTCGTGAGCTCGTTGGCGATGGCCTTCGCCGCGGCGGCCACGCTCACCGTGGCCGTGCCGTCCGGCAACGCCTTCGCCATCGACCACGTCCAGTGTGACGGGAGCCGCAATGACTTCCTGAAGATCTGGTCGCACCTCGACGGCCGTGACAGCGTCGACTGCTACGCGAACGGGGGGACGATCGGCTTCGGCGGGTGGTGGATCGACCGGATCTCCACGGGGAACAACGACCTGGTCTACTCCGACGCCAACGGCGACTCGGTGAGGGTCAACCGCTGGACCGACATCACGTACCCGAACCGCCCGCCGAGGGTCAACTCCATCCAAATTCTCTGACGAACCGGCGGAGCGGGACCCGAACGGAAATTTGTCCGGCCGCATCACCGCAAGTCCCCGCAGCGCTTTGATCGCCGTCGAATTTTCTGTGACGTGAATTCGCTCAATTCCGGTCCACCGGCGCCGGCCATGCCCTCCAGGGGCTGGCCGGCGCCGGCATGTGGTGTCACGGCTGCCCGCCGAGCCCCAACTTCCGCACCCCGAAGGGGGAACCCCAGGTGTTCCACAGAGCCCATCCTTCGGGCCTGTCCTCGACCCCGAGGCACGAGCACACCTCCTCGTAGCTCTCGGGCAGCAACGGAGGTCTCGGAAACCGGGTGCGACAGCACGGCCCCGCCTGGCTTCACCGAGGCGGCGGCGTGAGCGGTGCCGCCGCCGGACGTGGCGAGGCCGGTGTCGTCCGGGAGCGGTGGCTTCCGGACGGCACCGGCCTCGTGGGGGCGAGCAGGTCTACCAGCGGCGGCGCGGCGGTGCCGGGTTGAGCTTGGCGGTGAGCGCCGAGAGGAAGGTCGGGAGCCTGTCGACCATGGCCTTGGGGACCGGGGTGGTCTGGACGGTGTCCCGCCGCACGTCCTGGAGGACGAGGGTGTAGGTGCCGTTCTCCTCGACGAGTTCGGCGGCGTAGAGCAGTGTTCCCGTTGAGGTTTCCATCAGGGGCCCTGGCTAGGCTCGGGTGTCGTTGAGCCAGGCGGTCCACGCCGCGGTGGCCTGCTGCTCGTCGGCGCCCTCGGCGAACAGGTGGTGGCCGAGCCAGATCGGCACGTTCCAGGTGCTGCCGTTGAAGAACCGGTAGAGCGCGTCCGGGCCGCGCAGACCGACGAAGTCGATGCTGAGCCAGTCCACGACCACCTCCTGGCGACGGCCGTCCGGGCCCGGGAGGTGGAGCGGCAGCCGGTCCCCGACGGCCGTGTCGTCGGGGAGGCCGAGGCGGCGACGCAGGGTGGCGAAGTCGGCCGGGTCGGCGGTGGGTTCGGGGCGGTGGGCCCTGACGTAGACGGCGGGGCGGCCGGCGAAGTGCCGGAGGTACTCGGCGAGGCCGTGCTGGTAGAAGTCGACGTACTTCTCGGCCACGTCCGACTTGGCGTCCCACCTCCAGGCCTCGTCGACGATGCCCGTGTGCACCCAGTGGATCCCCATCCGCAGGCGGCTCGTTCCGCCGTCGGCGGGCTCGATGCGGTAGCTGAGCGTGTTGGAGAAGCCGCCGTCCTGGGCTGCCCGGACGGCGAAGTGCCGCGGCGGCTCCCAGGCCACGACGGTGGAGTCGCCCCGGGTGGCCTTTCCGCCGACGCGCGGCTCGACCTCCATCGGGTACAGCCAGCCCAGGTTGCCGGCGCCGGTGGCGACCGCGTCCCAGACCTGCTCGGGTGTGGCGGGCAGGTCCTGTTCCCGGCGGACCTCGAACTCTCGGGCCATGGTCGGTGCTCCTTCGTCCTCGTTCATGGGTCAGTAGGTGAGCGGGAGGGCGCTCAGGCGCCGTTGCAGCGGGTTGGGCCGCCAATCGAGCACAGCGTCGTCGGCCAGCCGCAGCTCGGGCAGCCGGCGGACCAGCGTGCCGACGGCCACCTCCGCCTGGAGCCTGGCGAGCGGGCCGCCGAGGCAGAAGTGCGGGCCGTGGCCGAAGCTCAGGTGCCGGTTGCCGGGGCGGGTCAGGTCGAGCCGGTCGGGGTCCTCGAAGCGCTCGGGATCGCGGTTGGTCGCGCCGAGGAACAGGTACACCAGCTCGCCCTCGCGCAGTAGTTGCCCGCCGATCTCCAGGTCCTGCGCGACGACCCGGACGATCGCCTGGGTCACCGTGTCGTAGCGGGCCAGTTCCTCGACGGCGCCCCGGACCAGCCCCGGATCCGCGCGCAGCCGGGCCAGCTGGTCGGGGTGGCGCAGCAGGGCGAGCATGCCGTTGCCGACCAGGTGGGTGGTGGTCTCGCCACCGGCGGTGATCAGGACGAAACAGGTGGACAGCAGTTCGGAGTCGGTGAGCCGGTCGTCCTGCGTCTGGGTGGCGACCAGGGCGCTGATCAGGTCGTCACCTGGCTCGGACCGGCGCCGGCGGACGAGCCGGGCGAGGTACTCCTCGTACTGCCCGATCGCCTCCTCGGACTTGTCGATGTCCTCGCCCAGCCGGCCGAAGCGGCGGAACCAGGTCTCGACCTGCGGACGGTCCTCGGGCGGGATGCCGAAGAGCTCGCAGACCACGGACATCGGGAATGGGGAGGCGACCGCCTCGATCAGGTCCATGGTGGGCCCGGCCGCGACCGCCTCGTCGATGAGCCGGTCGACGATCCGCTGGACGCCGTCGCGCAGGGCCTCGACCCGCCGGGCGGTGAACGCCCGGTTGGCCAGCCTGCGCAGCCGGGCGTGGTCCGGCGGGTCGGTGTTGGACATCACCCGGCCGAGCCGGTCGGAGAGCCTGCTGAGGGCCTTCAGGTCGCCGCCCAGGCCGCCGAGGGCGCGGGTCATCCGGTCCCGGTCGTTGGACAGCCGCAGGTCGCTCAGGGCGGCCTCGACGTCGGCGTACCGGGTGAGGTACCAGATGCCCTGGTCGCTGCGGTGCACGGGGCTCTCGCGCCGCATGCGGGCGTAGAACGGGTACGGGTCCCACCGGGCCTCGGGGGTGAGCAGGTCGGCGGCGAGGTCGTGGGGCGGGGCGAGGCCCGCCGTGGGGCGGGCCTCGTCCGTGGTGTCGGTCAGGTTCACTGCGGGCCGCGCTACTTCCTGGCGTCCATGGCGTCGGCGAGGCTCCTGGGCCGCATGTCGGTCCAGGACTTCTCGACGTACTCCAGGCAGGCGGCGTTGGTGTCGGGGCCGTGGGCGATGGTCCAGCCCTCGGGGATGTCCGCGAACTGCGGCCACAGCGAGTGCTGGTTCTCGTCGTTGACGAGCACGAGGAAGGCGCCGTCCTGGTCGTCGAAGGGGTTGGTCATGGGTCAGTCCTCCTGGTGGGAAAGGGTGGTGGTGCCGTCGGCGCCATCGGTGGCCTCGGCACCATCGGTGTCACTGGTGGCCTCGGTGATCCTGGCGGCCAGGATCGGCCCGATCTGCGCCAGCGAGCCGGCTTGGGTCATCCGGTCGTGCCGGGTGGTGATCTCGTGCGATTCGATCCGGCCGGTGACGTAGGGGCGCCAGGTCTCGGGCCCGGCGTCGTCCTCGGCCCGGTCGATCGTGGAGTTGAAGAGCAGCAGGTCTCCGTCGAAGCCGCCGGGGACGAAGTCGACCGACAGCTTCGCGTTGTTGATCATGATTTCGACGATCACCTCGACCTGCCGCTCGTTCAGGCCGGCCAGCGCACTGCCCCGCCGGTTCAGCACCTCGGCGACCTCGGCGTAGGTGATCTCCCGCTCGCCCAGTTCGTCCGGGTCGACGTCGAGCACACCGACGAGCACGTCCCGCACGGTGGGCACCGGAGCCACCTCGAACTGCACGTCCTTCACCGGGTAGGCGTCGAGGATCGCCAGCAGTGCGGTCCGCTCGCCGCGCGACTGCAGCTCGCAGGCGATCGCGTGGGCGATCAGCCCGCCGGCGGACCAGCCGAGCAGCAGGTACGGGCCCTCCGACTGGATCTTCTGGATCTGGTCGGCGTAGTCGGCCGCCATCTCCTCGTAGGACGTCGGCAGGGTTTCGGGCCGGCCGAGGCCGCGCGCCTGGATGGCGTAGACCGGGTGCTGCGGGCGGAGGTGGTTCAGCAGTCCGCTGTACGACCAGCTGATGCCGCCGCCGGGGTGGATGCAGAACAGCGGTGTGCCGGTCCCGGTCGAACGCAGCGGCAGCACCACGTCCAACGCGTCGTCGGGATCGTCCATGAGCAGACGCTCGGTGAGACCGGCCACGGTCGGCGCCTCGAACAGCATGCGCAGGCCCAACTCCAGACCGAGGGTCTCGCGGACCCGCGAGGCCAGGCGGGCGGCCAGCAGCGAGTGCCCGCCGAGGTCGAAGAAGTTGTCGTCGATGCTCACCTGCTCCCGGCCGAGGACCTCGGCGAAGAGGCCGCACAGCAGTTGCTCCTGCGGCGTCCGGGGGCCGCGCCCGGCGGCCGAGGCCCCGTACTCGGGGGCGGGCAGGGCGGCCCGGTCCAGCTTGCCGTTGGCGGTCAGCGGCAGTGCGTCCACGGTGACGAACGCCGCCGGCACCATGTAATCGGGCAGTTCTCGGCGCAGCCGGCCGGCCAGCTCGCCCGCCTCGGGCGCGCCCTCGGGAGCGGGCACCAGGTAGGCGACCAGCCGCTTGTCGCCCGGCCGATCCTCCCGGGCGACGACGGCCGCCTGGGCGACGCCGGGGCAGCCCGCCAGGACCGCCTCGATCTCTCCGGGCTCGATCCGCAGGCCGCGCAGCTTGACCTGGTGGTCGGCACGTCCGGCGAAGTCCAGTGTGCCGTCGGTCCGCCACGACGCGAGGTCGCCGGTGCGGTACATCCGGCTCCCGGGCGGCCCGTACGGGTCGGCGGTGAAGCGTTCCGCCGTCAGGCCGGCCCGCCCGAGGTAGCCGCGGGCCACGCCCGTCCCCGCGAGGTACAGCTCGCCGACCATGCCGGTCGGCACCGGGCGCAGCCTGTCGTCGAGCACGTAGGCGCGCATGTTCGCCATCGGCCGGCCGATCGGCACGGTCGCGGCGTGTTCGGGCAGGACGCCCACCGGGTGGCAGGTGGCCAGGGTGGTGGCCTCGGTGGGCCCGTAGCCGTTGACCACCTCGATGCCGGGGCAGGCCGCCAGCACCCCGGCGACGGCGGCCGGGGAGACCACGTCGCCGCCGGTCCACACCTCGCGCACCCCGGCGAGCAGCCCCGGGCGCTCCTCGGCGACCAGGCGGAACAGTCCGGCCGTGAGCCACAGTCCGGTCACCCCGTACGAGGTGATCGTGTGCTGGAGCAGGTCGAGGTCGAGCTGCTCCGGCGGCGCGACCATGACCCGGCCGCCGTTGAGCAGCGGCACCCACAGCTCGTAGGTGGAGAGGTCGAAGGCCGTCGGGGAGTGCATCAGCACCCGCTCGTGTCCGCCGCCGCGGAACTCGGGGGTCAGCGCGTGGCCCACCACGTCATGGTGGGTGACGGCCACGCCCTTCGGTCGACCGGTCGAGCCGGAGGTGTACATGATGTACGCCAACTGCCCTGGTTCACAGCGAACTTCGACGCCGGAGGGATCGGCGGCCTCGGACTGCACCAGCGCGGTGATCACCTCCTGGGTGAGCACCAGGGCCGCCCCGCTCTCCCGCAGGATCAGGTCGATCCGGGAGGAGGGGAAGCGCGAGTCCAGCGGCACGTAGGCGCCACCGGCCTTGATGATCGCCAGGATCGCCACGACCAGCTCCGCCGAGCGGTCCAGCATGACCGCGACCGGCGTCTCCGGCCGCACGCCCTGGCGGACCAGTGCCCGTGCCAGGCGGTTGGCCCGCAGGTCGAGCTCCCGGTAGGTCAGCTCGATACCGCCGGCCACGACCGCGACCGCCTCCGGGGTGGCTCGCACCTGGCGGGCGAACAGCTCCGGCACCGCGGCCTCGGGCAGCTCGGCCGCGGCACCGTTGGACCCGGCGAGCAGTCGGCGGCGTTCCTCGACGGGCATGATGTCGATCCGGCTGATCGGCCGGTCGGGGTCGGCGACCGCCGCGCGCAGCAGACGGGCCAAGCGCTCGAACAGCAGCTCCACGGTGGGCGCGTCGAACAGGTCGGTGGCGTACTCCACCGCACCGACCAGGCCGTCGGGGGTGCCGTCCGGGCGGAACTGCTCGGCCAGGCTGACGGTCAGGTCGACGCGGGCGGTGCCGGTGGGTGCCTCCAGGTGGCCGGTCTCCAGCCCCGGCAGCGCGAACTCGCCGAGCGGCGCGTTCTGCAGGGCCAGCATGATCTGGAACAGCGGGTGGTGGGCCAGCGACCGGGCCGGGTTGACCACCTCGACCAGGTACTCGAACGGCACGTCCTGGTGGTCGTACGCGGTGAGCGCCTTCTGCCGCACCCGGCCGAGCAGTTCGGCGAAGCCCGGGTCCCCGCCGGTGTCGGTGCGCAGTACCAGGGTGTTGACGAAGAAGCCGACGAGCTCGTCCAGCGCCTGGTCCGTCCGGCCGGCGATGGGGCTGCCGACCGGGATGTCGGTGCCGGCGCCGAGCCGGGTGAGCAGGGCGGCGAGGCCGGCCTGGAGCACCATGAACATGCTGGCGCCGTGCGCGGCGGCCAGGGCCCGCAGGTCCTGGTGCAGGTCGACGTCCAGCCGGACCACCACCCGGTCGCCCCGCTGCGACGCCACCGGCGGCCGCGGCCGGTCGGCGGGCAGTTGGAGCTGCTGCGGGACGCCGGCCAGCTCCTCCTTCCAGTAGGCCAGTTGCCGGGCGAACAGGCTGTCCGGGTCGGCGGCGTCACCGAGCAGGTCGCGTTGCCAGGCGCTGTAGTCGGCGTACTGCACCGGCAACGGGGACCACTGCGGGGCCTCGCCCCGGCAGCGGGCCGCGTAGGCCGCGGCGAGGTCACCCGAGAGCGGGCCCATCGACCAGCCGTCGGCGGCGATGTGGTGCACCACGACCAGCAGCGCGTGCCGTTCGGGGGCGAGGGCGTAGAGCTCCGCCCGGACCGGCGGCTCCGCCGCGAGGTCGAAGCCGCACTGCGCCGTCTCCGCCAGGCGCTCCGCCAACCGGCTCTCGTCGAGCTCGACCACCGGCAGTGCGGGGTGCGCCTGCGCGGCGCTCAGCACGACCTGGTGGGGCACGCCGTCCGTCTCGCGGAAGACCGTCCGCAGGCTCTCGTGCCGGGCGACCACGTCCGCGAGCGCGGCGTGCAGGGCCGGGCGGTCGAGCTCACCGGTCAGGATCAGCGCGAGCGGCATGTTGTAGGTGGCGCTCGGCCCGTCCATCCGGTGCAGGAACCACAGGCGGCGCTGGGCGAAGGACAGCGGAACCCGGTCGGGGCGCGGCTGGGCGGTCAGCGCGGGCCGGGCCGTTCCGGAGCCGTCGAGGCGGGCCGCCAGGGCGGCCACGGTCGGGGTCTCGAACAGGGTCCGGACCTCCAGCTCCGCACCGAGGGTCGTCCGGACCCTGGAGGCGAGCCGGGTCGCCAGCAGGGAGTGCCCCCCGAGGTCGAAGAAGCTGTCGTCGACGCCGACCTGTGCCAGCCCGAGCACCTCGGCGAAGAGCTCGGCGAGGAGCTGCTCCTGCGGGGTGCGCGGCGCCCGTCCGACGGCGACCGGGCCGAGGTCGGGGGCGGGCAGCGCGCGGCGGTCGAGCTTGCCGTTGGCCGTCAGGGGCAGCGCCTCCAGCACCACCAACGCCGACGGGACCAGGTAGTCGGGCAGCCGGCCCCGCAGCCAGTCACGGATTTCGCCGATGAGGGCACCGGTACCCCGGCTGCCGGTCGGGCGGTTGGTCAGCGCCGCCAGCGGCCTGCCGGTGGTCCCGGCCGGCCGGTACGGCTCGACCGGGGAGCCGTGAAGCCCCTGCGGGTCGGTGAAGACGACATCCACGGCGTCCGCCGCGGTGGCCGACCAGGTGACGGACACCGAGCGGCCGAACTCCGACCCGAGGGCGTGGAAATCCTCCGGGTCAGGGAGGTCGCCGTCCTCCGGGGCGTGCAACCGTTCCAGCAGTTCGACGAGCGAACCGCCGTCCCCGTTCTGCACCGCCAGGGCCAGAGCGGCCTCCCGCGCCACGCGGCGGTTCGGCACCCCGGTGATCCGCAGCACGTCGGCGGGCGGCTGGGCGAGCAGCTCGCGCAGTTCGGCCGGTCCGGCGACCTGCTGCCCCCACGCCAGCTCGACCGACCGGTCCGGGCCCGCCGGGGTGACCGGTGGCTTGTGCAGGGTGACGTCGTAGCGGTAGCGGGTCAGCTCGTTGTGGTGGCGGCCCCGCTTGACCTCCACGGTCACCGCGCCGATGCCGGCGCCTGCGTCGGTGCCTGCGTCGGCGCCGCTCTCGCGGTCGCGGTCGCGCAGGACGGTGAAGAAGTCCGGGTCGACCAGGAGCTCCTTCTCCACCAGCAGGGACTGCTCCACCGCGCGCCGCACGGCGGGCAGGTCGGCGCCGTCGGCGGCCCGGTGCAGTTGGACGGCGGTGGCCAGCGGGCGCAGCAGTCGCAGGTTGCGGACGTCGCCGACGAAGAGTGCGCCGCCGGGGGCGAGCAGTCGCATCAGTTTCCCGATGACGTCGGCGAGGTAGTCGGCGGAGGGGAAGTACTGCACGACCGAGTTGATGACGATGGTGTCGAAGTGCCCGGCGGGCAGGGCGTCGGTGTCGTGTGCCGGGCGGGTGTGGAGGACGACGCGGTCGGCCAGCTGCTCCTGTCGGGCGACCTGGGCGGCCAGCGCGTCGATCGCGGTGGCGGAGAAGTCGGTCGCCCAGTAGGTCTCGCAGTGCGGTGCGATCTGGGAGAGGAGCAGGCCGGTGCCGACGCCGATCTCCAGCACCCGGCGGGGGCGCAGGGCCAGGATGCGGGCCACGGTGGCGTCCCGCCATTCCCGCATCTGCTCGACGGGGATCGGGCTCGCGTCGTAACTGCTGTTCCAGCCGACGAAGTTCTGGCCGAAGGCGCTCTCCTCGGGGGTGATGGGCAGGGCGTCGTAGATGTCCCGCCACTCGCCCACGTGGTCGGCTTCGCGGCTGTCGTCACGGCCGGTGTCCCGGCGCGGGACGACGTAGCCGATGAGCCGGTCGTCCTGGGCGAGGACGGCGGCCCGGGCGACGGCGGGGTGCTCGGCCAACACCGTCTCGATCTCGCCGGGCTCGACCCGGAAGCCGCGCACCTTCACCTGATCGTCGGCGCGACCGACGTACTCCAACTGCCCGTCAGCGCGCCAGCGCACCACGTCCCCGGTGCGGTACATCCGGGCGCCGTCCGCCTCGAACGGGCAGGCGACGAAGCGACCCGCCGTCAGGGACGGCCGGTTCAGGTAGCCACGCGCCAGCCCCGCGCCCGCGACGTACAGCTCCCCGGGCACGCCGGGCGGCACCGGCCGCAACCGCTCGTCCAGCACGTACACCCGCGCGTTGGCGATCGGCCGCCCGATCGGCGGCACGCCCGCCCCCGGGGACAGCGGGTCGCTCATCGTCGCGCACACCGTCGTCTCCGTCGGCCCGTACGCGTTGACCATCCGCCGCCCCGGCGCCCAACGCGCCACCAGCTCCGGCGGGCACGCCTCCCCCGCCACCACCAGGGTCGACACCGTCACCGCGCCCTCCGGCAGGGCCGCCAGGACGGACGGGGGCACGGTCGCGTGGGTCACCGCGAGCCCCGGGTCCGTCAGCGCGGCGACCGGCTCCGCCGCCGGAGGCAGCACCAGGGCCGCACCGCACAGCAGGGCGGTGAAGACCTCCGACACCGAGGCGTCGAAGCTCGGCGAGGCGAACTGCAGCACCCGACTGTCGGAGTCGATCGCGAACCGCTCGATCTGGGCGGCCACCAGACTGGCCACGCCACCGTGGGCAACCACGACGCCCTTGGGGCGCCCGGTCGAACCCGAGGTATAGATCACGTACGCCGGATGCCGGACATCGAGAGCGACCTCCGGATCGGTCTCCGGCCAGTCGCCCTCGACCACCGCGGCCGGGTCGTCGATCATCAGCGCCGGACGGGCGTCCGCCAACATGAACTCGATCCGTGACTGCGGGTACGCCGGATCCACCGGCAGATACGCCGCCCCAGCCTTCAGGACACCCAGGACCGCCACCACCGACTCCACCGAACGCGGCAAGGCCACGGCCACGACCTGCTCCGGACCCACGCCCCGGGCGATCAACGCATGCGCGAACCGGTTCGCCCTGGCGTTCAACTCCTGGTACGTCAACTGGACGTCGCCGCAGACGAGGGAGACCTCGTCCGGCGTCGCCGCCACCTGCGCCGCGAACGCCTGCGGCACCGGCACGGCGCCCACCTCACGGTCAGTCGCGTTGCCCCGCTCCAGCAGCCGAATCCGCTCGTCGGAGTCGAGGAGGTCGATCCCCCCGATCGCCCGGTCAGGATCGGCGGTGACCGCCTCCAGCAGGAGCGTCCAGCGCCGCACGAGGGCGGCGACCGTGTCCCGGTCGAACAGGTCGGTGGCGTACTCCGCCGCGCCGGCGATCCCAGCCGGTTCCCCGGCCGGACCGAATTGCTCGACGAGGCTCACCCCGAGGTCGAACTTGGCGGTTCCGGTGGCCACCGCGTAGGTGGCGACCTCCAGGCCGGGCAGCGAGAACCGGCCCATCGGGGCGTTCTGCACGGCCAGGATCGTCTGGAACAACGGGTGGTGGGACAGCGACCGGGATGGGTTCAGCACCTCCACCAGGTGCTCGAACGGCACGTCCTGGTGCGCGTACGCCGACAGTGAGGTCTCCCGCACCCGCCCGAGCAGTTCGGTGAAGCTCGGATCACCGCTCGTGTCCGTCCGCAGCACCAGCGTGTTCACGAAGAACCCGACCAGCTCGTCCAGCGCCTCGTCCGTGCGCCCCGCGATCGGACTCCCGATCGGGATGTCCGTCCCCGCCCCCAGCCGCGTGTACAACGCTGCCAGCGCCGCCTGCAGCACCATGAACAGACTGGTGCCGGTGTTCCGCGCCAACTCGGTCAGAGCGGCGTGCAGTTCGGGACTCAGCTCCAGACCGACGTGGTCTCCGTGCCAACCGGCGACGGCCGGCCGGGGCCGGTCGGCGGGCAGCTGGATCAGCTCCGGCAGGTCGGACAGCTGGCGCTTCCAGTAGTCGAGCTGCTCGGCGAACCGGCTCTGCGGGTCGGCGGCGTCGCCGAGCAGCTCGCGCTGCCACAGCGTGTAGTCCGCGTACTGCACCGGCAGGGCCGCCCGGCTCGACGTCCGACCCTCGCAGCGGGCCGCGTACGCCTCGGCGAGGTCGCGGGCCAGCGGGCCGGTGGACCAACCGTCACCGGCGATGTGGTGCATGACCAACAGCAGCACGTGCTCGTCCGGCGCGACCGCGAACAGCTCCGCCCGCAGCGGCGGCTCCGCCGCCAAATCGAAGGGCCGCCGGGCGAACTCGGCGAGCCGGTCGTGCAGTTCGGCCTGTGAGACCTCGGTCAGCCCGGCCCGGAGCCGGGCCTCGGCCGGGTCCAGGACCCGCTGGCACGGGACGCCGTCGACCTCCGGGAACACCGTCCGCAGGCTCTCGTGCCGGGCCACCACGTCGGCCAGCGCCTCGTCCAGCGCCGCCCGGTCGAGCGTTCCGGTCAGTTGCAGCGCCAGCGGGATGTGGTAGGTCGCGGCGCTGCCGTCCATGCGGTGCATGAACCAGAGCCGACGCTGGGCGAAGGAGAGCGGCACCGCCTCCGGCCGCTCGTGAACGGTCAGCGCCGGACGGACGCGGCCGGCCCCGGCCAGTGCCTCGGCCAGCCCCGCAGCGGTGGGCGCTTGGAAGAGCGCGCGCAGCCCGAGCTCCACGCCGAGCACCGAGCGCACCCGCGCGGTCAGCCGGGTGGCGAGCAGGGAGTGCCCGCCCAGGTCGAAGAAGTCGTCGTCGACACCGACCTGCGCCCGGCCCAGCACCTCGGCGAACAGCTCGCAGAGGATCTGCTCCTGCGGCGTGCGCGGCGCCCTCCCGACCTCGGCCGAGCCGAGGTCGGGAGCGGGCAGCGCGGCGCGGTCCAACTTGCCGTTGGGCGTCAGCGGCAGCACGTCCAGCACCGTGAACACGGCCGGCACCAGGTAGTCGGGCAGCCGGTCGCGCAGGTGCGCCGCCAGCTCCGCCGGACGGACGGCCACGTCGGGACGGGCCGCCACGTAGCCGACGAGCCGGTCCTCCCGGGCCACGACAGCGGCCTGGGCGACCCCGGGGTGCTCGGCCAGTGCTGCCTCGACCTCGCCGAGTTCGACGCGGAAGCCGCGCACCTTCACCTGTTGGTCGGCGCGGCCGACGTACTCCAGCTCTCCGTCCGCCCGGCGCCGCACCACGTCCCCGGTGCGGTACATCCTCTCGCCCGCCCCGCCGAACGGGCAGGCGACGAACCGGCCCGCCGTCAGGGACGGCCGGTTCAGGTAGCCGCGCGCCAGCCCCGGCCCCGCGACGTACAGCTCCCCCGCGACGCCCGGCGGCACCAGGCGCAGCCGCTCGTCCAACACGTACACCCGGAAGCCCGCGACCGGCCGGCCGATCGGCGGCACGCCAGTGCCCGCCGCCAGCGGGGCGCTCATCGTCGCGCACACCGTCGTCTCCGTCGGCCCGTACGCGTTGACCATCCGCCGCCCCGGCGCCCAGCGCGCCACCAGCTCCGGCGGGCACGCCTCACCCGCCACCACCAAGGTGCCGGCCGCGAGGTCGGCGCCGTCCAGCGCGGCCAGGGCCGAGGGCGGCAGCGTCACATGGGTCACGCCGAGCCGGCGGTCCGTCAGGGCCTCCAGCGGGGCCCCGGACGGGGCGAGCACGAGGGCGGCACCGGTCAGCAGGGCACTGCACAGGTCCCAGAACGACGCGTCGAAGCTGGGCGAGGCGAACTGGAGGACGCGGCTGCCCGGCGCCAGGCCGAGCCGCTCGACCTGCGCCGCCACCAGACCCGACACCCCGCCGTGGCTCACCACCACGCCCTTGGGGCGACCGGTCGAACCCGACGTGTAGATCACGTACGCCGGATGCCGGACGTCGAGCGCGATATCGGGATTCGTGTCCGGCCAGTCTCCGTCGCCCACCATCCCCGGGTCGTCGACCACCACCAAAGGACGGGCGTCGTCGAGCATGAACGAGATCCGCGCCCGCGGGTACGCCGGATCCACCGGCAGGTACGCGGCACCGGCCTTCAGCACACCGAGGACCGCCACCACCGACTCCACCGAGCGCGGCAACGCCACCGCCACCACCAGCTCAGGGCCCACCCCCCGCGCGATCAACGCATGCGCGAACCGGTTCGCCCGAACGTTCAACTCCCGGTACGTCAACTCCACATCACCGCACACCAGCGCAACCGAGTCCGGCGTCGCCGCCACCTGCGCCGCGAACAGCTCCGGCAGGTTGGTCGGAGCCGCCCCGCCCTCGGCGACGGGCAGCAGCTCGCGGCGCTCCTCGGCCGACAGCAGCTCGATCCCGCCGATCGGCTGGTCGGGCGCGGCGACGACCGCGGCCAGCAGCCTGGTCCACCGGGTGACCATCGACTCGACCGTCGGGCGGTCGAACAGGTCGGTGCTGTACTCGACCGCACCGCTGAGCCCGGCCGGCGCGCCGTCGGACCCGTGTTCCTCCGCGAACCCGAAGGTCAGGTCGAGCCGCGCGGTCCCGGTGAGCACGCTCACCCCGGAGACCTGGAGGCCCGGCAGCTCGAAGTCACCGCCCGGCGCGTTCTGCACGACCAGCCCGGTCTGGTACAGCGGGTGGTGGGACAGCGAGCGGGACGGGTTCAGCACCTCCACCAGGTGCTCGAACGGCACGTCCTGGTGCGAGTACGCCGACAGCGCCGTCTCCCGCACCCGGCCCAGCAGCTCAGCGAAGCTCGGGTCGCCGCTGGTGTCCGTCCGCAGCACCAGCGTGTTGATGAAGAACCCGACCAACTCGTCCAGCGCCTCGTCCGTCCGGCCCGCGATCGGGCTGCCGATCGGGATGTCCGTGCCCGAGCCCAGCCGCGTGTACAGCGCCGCGAGCGCGGCCTGCAGCACCATGAACAGGGTCGCACCCGAGCGCCGCGCCAACTCCACCAGCGCCGCGTGCAGTTCGGCGTCGATCCGGAGCTCCAGCAGGTCGCCGCCGTACGACATGGTGGCCGGGCGCGGCCGGGCGGCAGGCAGCTGCAGCTGCTCGGGCAGCCCGGCCAGCGCCTCCTTCCAATAGGCGACCTGGCGGCCGAACACGCTGTCGGCGTCGTGCTCGTCGCCCAGGATCTCGTGCTGCCACAGGGTGTAGTCGCCGTACGTCACCGGCAGCGGCGGCCAGGCCGGCGCCCCGCCGCCCCGCCGGGCGGTGTAGGCGGTGGCCAGGTCACGGGCCAGCGGGCCCATGGACCAGCCGTCCCCGACGATGTGGTGCATCACCAGCAGCAGCACGTGCTCGTCCGCCGAGAGTTCGAACAGCTCAGCCCGCAGTGGCACTTCCGCGGTCAGGTCGAAGCCGCGCACCGCCGCCTCGCGCAGCAGCCCCGGCAGCTCCGCCTCGCCGGCCGCGCGTACGCTCAGCGGGACGGCGACCTCGGTGCTGTCCAGCACCCGCTGGTACGGGATTCCGGCGGTGTGTGGGAAGACCGTGCGCAGGGTCTCGTGCCGGGCCACCACGTCCGCGAGCGCTGCGCTCAGCGCGGCCCGGTCGAGATCTCCGGACAGCCGCAGGGCCAGCGGCATGTGATAGGTGGCGCTCGGTGCCCCGAACTGCTGGAGGAACCAGAGCCGGCGCTGGGCGAACGACAGCGGCATCGGTTCGCGGCGCGGCCGGGGCACCAGGGCCTGCCGAGCGGTGTCGGCGCCGTGCAGCCCGGCCGCCAGCCCGGCCGGTGTCGGCGTCCGGAACAGGCTTCGCAGCTCCAGCTCGACCCCGAGGGTCGCCCGGATCCGCGAGAGCAGCCGGGTGGCGAGCAGCGAGTGCCCGCCCAGGTCGAAGAAGTCGTCGTCGACACCGACCTGGCCCCGGCCCAGCACCTCCGCGAACAGCTCGCACAGGATCTGCTCCTGCGGGGTGCGCGGCGCCCGGCCGGTCTCCCTGGTCGTGGCCTCGGGCGCGGGCAGCGCCGCCCGGTCCAGCTTCCCGTTCGGCGTCAACGGCAGCGCCTCCAGCAGCACGAACGCCGACGGCACCAGGTAGTCCGGCACCCGGTCGCGCAGGTACGCCGTCAGCGCCGCCGCGGTCGCCCCGCTCCCGGCCACGGGGACGACGTACGCGACGATCCGGTCCTCGCGGGCGAGCACCGCGACCTGGGCGACGCCCGGGTGCGCGGTCAGCTCCGCCTCGATCTCGCCGAGCTCGACCCGGAAGCCGCGCACCTTCACCTGGTGGTCCGCCCGGCCGGCGAACTCCAGCTCCCCGTCGGCCCGCCAGCGCACCAGGTCCCCGGTGCGGTACATCCGGCTGCCCGCCTCGAACGGGCAGGCGACGAACCGACCCGCCGTCAGAGACGGCCGGTTCAGGTAGCCGCGCGCCAGCCCGGCCCCGGCCAGGTACAGCTCGCCCAGCACGCCCGGGGCGACCGGCCGCAGCGCCGAATCCAGCACGTACACCCGGCAGTTGGCGATCGGACGGCCGATCGGCACCGGCGACGGGCAGTCCGCCGGGTCGGCCGGCAGCGGGAAGGCGGTGATCACGTGGGTCTCGGCCGGGCCGTAGTGGTTGTGCAGCACCCGGCCGGGCCCGCGGGCCTGGAAGCGGCGCACCGCACCGCTCAGGCGCATCGCCTCGCCGGCCTGCGCGATCAGCCGCAGGCCCGGCAGCTCCAGCCCGGCTTCCTCCGCGGCCTCGGCGAGCGCCTCGATCACCAGGTTGGGTGCGAACAGCTCCTCGACTTCGTGCCGGTCCAGCCAGTGGGCGAACTGCTCGGCGCTGCGGCGCTGTTCCTCGGTCGGCACCACCAGGGTCTTGCCGTACAGCAGCGCGGAGAGCATCTCCTGCACCGAGACGTCGAAGCTGAGCGCGGTGAACTGCGCGGTGCGCGTGCCGGGTTCGCCGCCGACGGCCTCGTGGTGCCAGGCCAGCAGGTTCAGCAGTCCGGCGGCGGGCATCACCACGGCCTTGGGCCGGCCGGTGGAGCCGGAGGTGTAGATGACGTAGGCCGGGTGCCGGGCGTCCACGGGGACGGCCGGGTCGTGCTCCGGCTGCTCGTCGGAAGGTGTGACGTCCGCGAGGTCGTCGAGCACCACGGCCGGCCGGGCGTCCTCCAGCATGTACGCGATGCGGGCGGCCGGGTAGTCCGGGTCGACCGGCAGGTAGGCCGCCCCCGTCTTGAGCACCGCGAGGACGGCGACCACCAGCTCCGCCGAGCGCGGCAGCCGCAGGGCGACGATCTGTTCCGGCCCAACCCCACGCGCGATCAGCGCGTGGGCCAGGCGGTTGGCCCGGCGGTTCAGCTCGTGGTAGGTCAGCGCGGTGTCCTCGAACACCACCGCCTCGGCCGCCGGGGTCGCCCGGACCTGTGCCTCGAACAGGGCCGCCAGGCCCTCGGGCGGGACCGGACGCGCGGTGTCGTTGCGGGCGATCAGCAGCTCGTGCCGCTCCCCGGCGGTGAGGGCGTCGATCCGGCTCAGCGGCCGGTCCGGCTCGGCGACGACCGCCGCCAGCAGGCGTAGCCACCGGGCGGCCAGTACCTCCACCGTGGCGTGGTCGAACAGGTCGGTGCTGTACTCGACCCGCCCGACGATGCCCTCGGCGGGCCCGCCGGTGCCGCCGCGCTCCAGCAGGTGGATGCCGAGGTCGAACATCGCCGTGGGCGTCCGGACCAGGACGATCTCGGCGCTCAGGCCGCTCAGCGTGAACTCGGTGCGGGGCACGTTCTGCAGCGCGAGCAGCACTTGGAACAGCGGCTGCCGGGTGAGCGACCGGGACGGGTTGAGGGCCTCGACGACGTGCTCGAACGGCAGGTCCTGGTGCGCGTACGCGCCGAGCGCGCCCTCCCGGACCCGGACCAGCAGCTCGGCGAAGGACGGGTCGCCGCTGGTGTCCGTACGCAGCACCAGGGTGTTGACGAAGAACCCGACGAGGCCGTCCAGCGCCTCGTCGGTCCGGCCGGCGATCAGACTGCCGACCGGGATGTCGGTGCCCGCGCCGAGCTTGTCCAGCAGCGATGCCAGAGCGGCCTGCAGCACCATGTACACGCTGGCGCCGTGCTCCCGGCCCAACCGGACCAGCCCGGCGTGCAGTTCGGCGTCCAGTTCGATCGCGAGGTGGCCGCCGGAGTAGGAGGGCGCCGCAGGGCGGTGGCGGTCGGCCGGGAGGGGGATCTGCTCCGGCAGGCCCGCCAGGGTCCGCGTCCAGTAGTCCGCCTGACGGGTGAACAGGCTGTCCCGGTCGGTCGCGTCACCGAGCAGCCGGTCCTGCCACAGGGTGTAGTCGGCGTACTGCACGGGCAGCGGCGTCCACTGCGGCTCCTCGCCCTGGCGGCGGGCCGCGTACGCGGTGGCCAGGTCAGCCGCCAGCGGGCCCAGCGACCAGCCGTCGCCGGCAATGTGGTGCATCACCAGGAGCAGCACGTGCTCGTCCGCCGAGAGTTCGAACAGCTCGGCGCGCAGCGGCGGTTCGGTGGCGAGGTCGAATCCGCGCGCCGCGGCCGCCGTCAGCAGTTCCGGCAGGGCCGGCTCGCCGGTCGGGCTGACCGACAGCCTCGGGCGCGCCTCTCCGGCGGCCAGCACCTGCTGGTGGGGCACACCGTCCACCGACGGGAAGACCGTGCGCAGGGTCTCGTGCCGGGCGCCGAGGTCGCCCAGCGCCGCCTCCAGGGCCGCCGGGTCCAGCGGTCCCGAGAGCCGCCACGCGAGCGGCATGTTGTAGACGGAGTCGGCGCCCTCCAACTGGCGCAGGAACCACAGCCTTCGCTGTGCGGACGACAGCGGCACGCGGTCGGGCCGCTCCGCCCGCACCAGGGCCAGCCGGGCCCGGTCCGCCCCGCCCAGCCCGGCGGCCAGCCCGGCCACGGTCGGGCTGCGGAACAGGGCCTGCAGCGGCAGCTCCACGCCCAGCGTCGCACGGACCCGGGCCACCAACCGGGTGGCCAGCAGGGAGTGCCCGCCGAGGTCGAAGAAGTCGTCGTCGACGCCGACCCCGGGCAGGCCCAGCACCTCGGCGAACAGTCCGGCCAGCACCTGTTCCTGAGGAGTGTGCGCTGCCCGGCCGGCCTGCGTCGCGGTGGACTCGGGCTCGGGCAGGGCGCGCCGGTCCACCTTGCCGCTGGCGTTCAACGGCAGGGCGTCGAGGGAGACGAACGCGGCGGGCACCATGTAGTCCGGCAGGCGCTCGCGCAGGTGCGCCCGCAGGTCCTCCGGCCGAGGCGCCGCCCCGGTGGCGGGAACCAGGTAGGCGACCAGGCGGGTGTCCCGCGCCCGGTCCTGCCGGACGATCACGGCGGCCCGCGCGACCTGCGGGTGTTCCGCCAGTGCGGTCTCGATCTCGCCGAGTTCGATCCGGAAGCCGCGCACCTTGACCTGGTCGTCGGTACGGCCGAGGAACTCCAGGTTCCCCTCCGGGTTCCACCGCACCAGGTCACCGGTGCGGTACATCCGCCCTCCTTGCCCGCCTTCGGGCTGGGGGCACCTCCCAGCCGCCAGGCTGGGGGCGAGGGGCCCAGATCCACTCGGACCGAACGGGTCCGCCACGAACCGTCCCGCGGTCAGACCCGGCCGGTTCAGGTAGCCGCGCGCGAGGCCCGCACCGGCGAGGTACAGCTCACCCGGCACACCGGCGGGTACCGGCTGCAACGCGGCGTCGAGCACGTGCAGCCGGACGCCCCCGAGCGGCCGCCCGATCACCGGGCGCGCGCTCGACTCCACCGGCGCGTAGACCGAGTCCACCGTGCACTCGGCCGGCCCGTAGTAGTTCAGGGAGAACACCTCGCCGGCCGCCCGCAGCCGCTCCCACAGCTGCTCCGGAACGGCCTCACCACCCAACCCGACCATCGAGGGACGCCACCGCGGGTGGGTCAAGAGGCCGTGATCGACAAGGACTTGCAGGTAGGACGGGGTTCCGCCGACAGTGTCCAGCCCGGCCCGCGCGGCGTACTCGAGGTAGGCGTCCGGGTCGGTCCAGGTCGCCTCGTCCAGGACGTGCAGCTCGTGCCCGGCGAACAGGGCGAACAGTTGGTCGCAGGAGGCGTCGAACGACACGGACGTGGTCAGCCCGATCCGCATGCGCTCCTTGATCCGGAAGACCAGCGAGCGCTGGTCGGCGAACAGGTTGAACAGGCCTCCGTGCGTCACCACCACGCCCTTGGGCTTGCCGGTCGAACCGGAGGTGTAGATGACGTAGACCGGGTGGCCCGGGTCGACGGCCACCGCGGGGTCCGTCACCGGGCAGCCCGCGACCAGCTCGGCCGTCTCCGGGTCGTCGACCACCAGCCGACCGGCCGGACCGGCCGGCAGCCGATCCCGGGTACGGGTGTCGGTCACCACCATGACCGGCCGGGCGTCGTCGAGCATGTGCCCGATCCGCGCGGCCGGGTACTCCGGATCGACCGGGAGGTACGCCGCGCCCGTCTTCAGCACCGCGAGGATCGCCACCACCAACTCGGCCGACCTCGGCAGCGCCACCGCCACCAACCGCTCCGGCCCCGCACCCCGCGCGATCAGCGCATGCGCCAACCGGTTCGCCCGCGCGTCCAACTCCGCGTACGTCAGCGACACTTCCGGCCCGACAACCGCGAGGGCGTCCGGAGTCGCCCGGACCTGCTCCCGGAACAACTCCGGCAGGCTCTCGGTGAAGGCCTGGGCCGCCGGGCCGGTGCCCAGCGCCGTCAGCTCGGCGTGCTCCTCGGCGCTGAGCAGGCCGATCCGGCTGAGCCGCCGCCGCGGGTCGGCGACCGCGGCGCGGAGCAGCCGCTCCCACCTCCCGATCATCGTCTCGACGGTGGCCGGGTCGTAGAGGTCACTGGTGTACTCGACGAATACGTCGATCCCCTCCGGGGTGGGGGCACCTCCCGGGCCGCCGGGTCCAGGGGGACCGTCCTGTCCGTGCCGCTCCGACATGGTGAAGATCAGGTCGAGCTTGGCGGTGGTCGACGTCGACGGCACGTCCTCGACGCGCAGCCCGGGAGGCGCGAAGTCGGCCCGAGGAGCGTTCTGCAGCACCAGCATGACCTGGAACAACGGGTGGTGCGACAGCGACCGGGACGGGTTCAGGACCTCGACCAGGTATTCGAACGGCAGGTCCTGGTGGGCGTACCCGGCCAGCGCGGTGTCCCGGACCCGGCCCAGCAGCTCGGCGAAGGTCGGATCGCCCGAGGTGTCGGTACGGAACACCAGGGTGTTGACGAAGTAGCCGACCAGCTCGTCCTGCGCCTGGTCGGTCCGGCCCGCGACCGGGCTGCCCACCGGGATGTCGTCGCCGGCGCCGAGCTTGCTCAGCAACGCGGCAAGTCCTGCCTGGAGCACCATGAACAGACTGGTCCCGTGCTCACGGGCGAGCTCGCGCAGACCGCGGTGCAGCTCGGCGTCCAGCCCTGCACGCACGGAGCCGCCCCGGTGGGAGGCGACCGCCGGGCGGGTCCGGTCGGTGGGCAGCTGGATCTGCTCCGGCAGCCCGGCCAACTGCCGGGTCCAGTAGGCCGCCTGGCCCGCGAACAGGCTGTCCCGGTCGGTGGCGTCGCCGAGCAGTTCGTGCTGCCACAGGGTGTAGTCGGCGTACTGCACGGGCAGCGGCGCCCACTGCGGCTCCTCGCGCTGGCAGCGCGCCGCGTAGGCGGCGGTCAGGTCCTGCGTGAGCGGGCCCAACGACCAGCCGTCACCCGCGATGTGGTGCATGACCAGCAGCAGCACGTGCTCGTCCGGCGCGATCTCGAACAGCCAGGCGCGCAGCGGCAGATCGACCGCCAGGTCGAACGGACGGGCCTTCGCGGTCGTCAGCGCGCCCGGCAGCCCGTCCTCGGTGGTCCGGCTCACGTCCAGCCGCGGGCGGCCGGCCACGACGTCCAGCACCTGCTGGTGCGGCACGCCGTCCACGGCCGGGAAGACGGTGCGCAGGCTCTCGTGCCGGGCCACCACGTCCGCGACCGCGGCCTCCAGGGCCCGCCGGTCCAGATCTCCGGACAGCCGCCAGACCAGGGAGATGTGGTAGTTGGCGCTGGCGCCCTCCAGCTGGTGCAGGAACCACAGCCGGCGTTGCGCGAACGACAGCGGGATCACGTGGGGGCGCTCGCGCCGTGCCAGGGCGGCCTGCGCCGGTCCGGCCGCCGCCAGGGTGGCGGCCAGGGCAGCCGGGGTCCGCGCCTCGAACAGGGTGCGCAGCGGCATCTCGACACCGAGGGTCGCGCGAATCCGGGCAGCCAGCCGGGTGGCGAGCAGCGAGTGCCCGCCGAGGTCGAAGAAGCCGTCCTCGACGCCGGCCGAGGCGACGCCCAGAACCTCGGCGAACAGCTCGCAGAGGACCTGCTCCTGCGGGGTGCGCGGCGTGCGGCCGGCGGCCGGCGGGGCGAGGTCGGGGGCGGGCAGGGCCCGGCGGTCCAGCTTGCCGTTGGCGGTCAGCGGCAGCGCGTCCAGCAGGACGTACGCCGACGGCACCATGTGCTCCGGCAGCCGCTCGGTCAGGTACGCGCGCAGGTCCGCCGGGCGCGGTGTGGCACCGGCGGCCGGGACCAGGTAGGCGACCAGTCGGGTGTCGTCGGCCCGGTCCTGCCGGGCCAGGACGGCCGCCTGGGCGACGCCGGGGTGCACGACCAGGGCCGCCTCGATCTCGCCGAGCTCGATCCGGAAGCCGCGGACCTTCACCTGCTGGTCGGCCCGGCCGACGAAGCTCAGGCTGCCTTCCGTGGCCCGGCGCACCACGTCGCCGCTGCGGTACATCCGGCTGCCCGCCGGCCCGTACGGGTCGGCGACGAAGCGCCCGGCGGTCAGGCCCGGCCGGTTCAGGTAGCCGCGCGCCAGCCCGGCGCCCGCCACGTACAGCTCGCCGGGCACGCCCGGGGCCACCGGCCGCAGGCCGTCGTCGAGCACGTACGTCCGCAGGTCCGGGAGGCCCGCGCCGATCTGGCCGGCTGCGGTGCCGGACCGGTCGAGCGCCGCGTACGTGACGTGCACGGTGGTCTCGGTGATGCCGTACATGTTGACCAGCCGGGGCGCGTCCTCCGGGTGCCGCTCGTACCAGCTCACCAACCGGGCGTGCTCCAGTGCCTCACCGCCGAAGACCACCGTGCGCAGGGCGAGTTCACGCGGGTGCTCGGCTTCCGCCTGCATCAGCTGGTAGAAGGCGGACGGCGTCTGGTTGAGCACCGTCACCCGCTCGCGGGCGAGGAGCTCCAGGAACGCGCCGGGCGAGCGGCTGGTCTCGTGGTCCACGATCACGAGACGGCCGCCGTGCAGCAGCGCGCCCCACAGCTCCCACACCGAGAAGTCGAAGGCGTAGGAGTGGAAGAGCGTCCAGACGTCCTCGGCGGTGAAGCCGAACAGCTCCTCCGTCGTCCGGAACAGCCGCACCACGTTGTGGTGCGGAACCACGACGCCCTTGGGGTTGCCGGTGGAGCCGGAGGTGTGGATGACGTAGGCGGCGTGGCCGGGATCGACGGTGACCCCCGGGTCCGTGTCCGGCAGCCCGTCCAGGTCGGCGGAGTCCAGCAGCAGCCGGTCCAGGTGGTCCGCCCCCGGCAGCTCGCCGATACCGCTCGTCGTGACGAGCAGCGCGGGCCGGGTGTCCTGGAGCAGGTAGGAGATCCGGGCCGCAGGGTACTTCGGATCCACCGGAACGTAGGCGCCGCCGGCCTTGACCACCGCGAGCACCGCGACGACCAGGTCCGCCGAGCGCGGCAGGGCCAGGGCCACCAGCCGCTCCGGGCCCACGCCCCGGTCGATGAGCGCGTGCGCGAGCCGGTTGGCGCGGGTGTTCAACTCGCCGTAGGAAAGGGTTACTTCACCATCCGTTAGGGCGACGGCGGCCGGGTTGGTCCGGACCCGCCGCTCGAAGAGCGCGGTCAGGCTGCTGCCCGGCGCGTCCTCCCCCTCGGTACGGGCCGGGAGCAGCGCGCGGAATTCCTCGGCGGACAGCACGTCCACCCGGCCGATCCGTCGGCCGGGGTCGGCGACGACGGCGCGCAGCAGCCGCAGCCACCGGTCGACGATCCCCGCCACGGTGGCCTCGTCGAAGAGGTCGGTGCTGTACTCGACCACGCCCGACAGCCCCTCCGTACCCGGCTGTTCGGCCAGGATGAAGGTCAGGTCGCACTTGGCCGTACCGGTGTGCACCAGGTCGGTCGTCACCCGCAGCCCCGGCAGGTCGAAGGCGCCGAGCGGGGCGTTCTGCAGGGCGAGCATGGTCTGGAAGAGCGGGTGGTGCGCCAGTGTCCGGGTCGGGTTCAGTGCCTCCACGAGGTGCTCGAACGGCACGTCCTGGTGCGCGTATGCGGCCAGCGCGTTGGAGCGCACCCGGCCCAGCAGTTCGGCGAACGACGGGTCGCCGGACAGGTCGGTGCGCAGCACGAGGGTGTTGACGAAGAAGCCGACCAGGTCGTCCAGGGCCTCGTCGGTGCGCCCGGCGATCGGCGTGCCGACCGGGACGTCGGTGCCGGCGCCGAGCTTGCCGAGCAGGGCGGCCAGCCCGGCCTGGAGCACCATGAACAGGCTGACGCCACCGTCGCGGGCGAGTTCGCGCAGGCCCTGGTGCAGCTCGGCGTCGATGCGCACCGGCAGGTGGGCGCCCCGGTAGGACATCGCGGCCGGCCGGGGCCGGTCGAAGGGCAGCTCCACCTGGTCGGGCAGGTGCGCCAACTGCTCCCGCCAGTACGCGAGCTGGCCGCTCAGCAGGCTGTCCGGGTCTGCGCCGTCGCCCAGCAGCTCCCGCTGCCAGAGGGTGTAGTCGGCGTACTGGACCGGCAGCTGGGCCCACTCCGGCTTCGCGCCCTCGGTACGGGCCGCGTAGGCGGTCCTCAGGTCCCGCAGGAGCGGGCCCGCCGACCAGCCGTCACCGGCGATGTGGTGCACCACCAGCAGCAGCACGTGCTCCTCGGTGCCGAGCCGGAAGAGCTCGGCACGCAGCGGCGGCTCGTCGGAGAGCTCGAAACCGTGCCGCGCCGCCTCCGCCAGAAGGTGCGGCAGGTCGCGCTCGCCGCCCTCGGTGACCCGCAGCCGCGGCCGGGCCTCGTCGGCTTCCAGCACCCGCTGGTACGGAACACCGCCGGCCACGGGGAAGACGGTGCGCAGGCTCTCGTGCCGCTCGACCAGGTCCGCCAGGGCGGCCTCCAGGGCCCGCTGGTCCAGCTCGCCGGACAGCCGCAGCGCCAGCGGGATGTTGTAGGTGGCGCTCGGTCCCTCCATGCGGTGCAGGAACCACAGCCGGCGCTGCGCGAAGGACAGCGGGACGGCCTCGGGCCGCTCGTGCCGACTCAATGCCGGGCGCGCCCGGCCGGCGATGTCCACCGCCGCCGCCAGTTCCGCCACCGTCGGCGCGTCGAACAGGTCGCGCAGCCCCAGCTCCACGCCCAGCACCGACCGGGCCCGGGCGACCAGCCGGGTGGCCAGCAGGGAGTGCCCGCCGAGGTCGAAGAAGCTGTCGTCCAGCCCCGGCTCGGACACTCCGAGGACCTCGGCGAACAGGCCTGCGAGCAGGTGCTCGACCGCGGAGCGCGGAGCGCGTCCCGGCACGGCCGGCTGCCGCTCGGGCGCTGGCAGAGCCCGCCGGTCGAGCTTGCCGTTCGGGGTCAGCGGCAGGACGTCCAGCACCATGAACGCCGACGGCACCATGTGCTTGGGCAACCGCGCCCGGAGGTGTTCGCGCAGGGCAGTGTCGGTGACCGTGGCACCGGGCTCGGCGACGGCGTAGGCGACCAGTCGGGGCTCGTCCTCGGTGCGCACGACGGCGGCGGCCCGGGCGACCTGCGGGTGCTCGGCGAGGACGGCCTCGACTTCGCCGAGCTCCACCCGGAAGCCGCGGACCTTGACCTGGTCGTCCGTGCGCCCGAGGAACTCGAGGTTCCGGTCTGCACCCCAGCGCACCAGGTCCCCGGTGCGGTACATCCGCGTGCCACTCGGACCGAACGGGTCCGCCACGAACCGCCCGGCGGTCAGGCCCGGCCGGTTGAGGTAGCCGCGCGCCAGGCAGGACCCGGCGACGTACAGCTCGCCCGGCGTACCGGCCGGCAGCGGCCGCAGGGCGCCGTCGAGCACGTACAGCCGGACGTTGCCGGCGGGCCGGCCGATGACCGGGAGTGGACTCGATCCCACGGAGGCGATCACCGGGTTGACGGTGCACTCGGACGGTCCGTAGAGGTTGAGGCAGGAGACCCCGTCCGCCGACCGTAGTTCTCCCCACAGCCGCTCCGGGACGGCCTCGCCACCGGCCGCGACCAGCGCCGGACGCCACCTCTGGTCGCCCAGGAGCCCGTGGGCGACCAGGACGTGCAGGTAGGAAGGGGTGGCTTCGATGTAGTCCAGTCCGTGGCGCGCCGCGTAGCCGACGAAGGCGTCGGGGTCGGTCCAGGTCTCGTGGTCCAGGACGTGCAGCTCGTGGCCCGCGAACAGGGCGAGCAGCTGGTTCCAGGAGGCGTCGAACGACACCGACGTGGTCAGGGCCACCCGCAGCCGCTGCCGTTCCCCGAGGACCGCCCGGAAGTGCACCTCCCGGAGGTCCGTGAGCAGGTTGAGCAGGCCGCCGTGGGTCGGCGCCACACCCTTGGGCCGGCCGGTGGAGCCGGAGGTGTAGATGACGTAGGCCGGGTGGCCCGGATCGACGACCACCGTCGGGTCGGTCGGCGGGCAGCCCGCCACCAGGGCGGCCGATTCCGGGGCGTCGAGCACCAACCGGTCGACCGGACCGCCGTCGGGCAGGCGGTCCGCGCTGCCGGAGTCGGTCACCAGCAGGATCGGTCGGGCGTCGTCGAGCAGGTAGGCGATCCGGTCGGCCGGGTACTCGGGGTCGACCGGGACGTACGCCGCGCCGGTCTTCAGCACCGCGAGGATCGCCACCACCAGCTCGGCCGACCTCGGCAGCGCCACCGCCACCAGCCGCTCCGGCCCCGCACCCCGGTCGATCAGGGCGTTCGCCAGCCGGTTCGCCCGCACGTCGAGCTCCGCGTACGTCAGTGAGACGTCACCGCACACCAACGCGACGAGGTCCGGAGTCGCCCGGACCTGCTCCCGGAACAGCTCCGGCAGGCTCGTGGCGGGATCCGCCGCCACCTGCCCGGTGCCGAGGGCCGCCACCTCTCGGTGCTCTGCGGCCGTGAGCAGGTCGATCCGGCCCAGCACCTCGTCAGGGTCACAGTCCGCGACGGCGTCGAGCACGGCGAGCAGCCGCTGCTGGTGCGCGGCGAGGTCGTCGTCGCCGTATGCCTCGGGCGCGCCGTGCAGCCTGAGGAGCGGGGGGTTGCCGTCCCGGTAGTCGAACACCCAGACGGCGAGATCGGTGGTCGACCCGGACACGAAGTGGTGCACGGAGGCGGGGTGCCCGGCGAAGGTGGGCCTCGCGTTGAAGGCCATGATGTTGACGATCAGCGGGAACACCGTCCCGATGCTCCCGGGCGCGCCGAGATCCCGCAGCAGGTCCTCGCTGCGGTAGCGCTCGTGCGCGACGGCCGCCTCGACTTCCCGTGCCACCTGGGCGACGAGTTCGCGCCACGGCATGTCCGGTCGTGCCGTCAGCCGCAGCGGCACCACGTTCGACATCGTGCCGGGCACTGACATCAAGTCGCGGTCGGAGCCCCGACGGGCGGTGACCGGGAGGGCGAGCACCACGTCCTGGGTACCGCTCAGCCGGTGGGCGTAGAGCGCCGCCGCCGCGATCACCAGGCGGGACCACCGGACACCGACCCTCCCTGCCGCCGCCCGCAGCGCGTCCGGGCTCCGCAGCTCCCGCTCCTCGGCCAGACGCAGGGCCCGGTGCGGGTCAGTCGTGGCGCTGTCGGTGAGCCGGGTCGGGGCGGGCAGGTCTGCACAGCGCTCGGTCCAGTAGGAGCGGTCGGCGGTGAAGTCGGCGGACGAACGGTAGGCGGCGTCGCTGTCGACCAGGTCCCGCAGCGAGCCGAACGGCGACGGCGGCACCGCGCCGCCCTCGGACAGCGCCGAGTACACCTCGCCGACCCGCTGGCGGACCATGGAACTGCTGATCGCGTCCAGCACCACGTGGTGGTAGTTCAGGTACCAGAGGAATTCGGTCGGCGACAGCTTGACCAGCGCGTGCCCGAACAGCGGGTCGCGCGCGAGATCCAGCGGGCGCATCAGGTCCCGCTCCATCCACTCCATGGCCGCCGCACGGGGTGCGGGCTCCCCGCTCAGGTCCAGGTGTGCCGGTGCCCAGTCCCAGGTCTCGCGGAGGATCTGGCGCGGGCCGTCACCGCCGTCGACGAAGGTCACGTGCAGGGCGTCGACCTCGTCGACGACGCGGCGCAGCGCGGTCTCGAACAGGTCCGGGTCGACCGGCCCGTGGATCTCCAGGCACTCACCGACCCGGTAACCGGGGATCGGTGTCCGGGAGCGCTGCTCGGCGAGCCAGATCTCGCGCTGGGCCGCTGTCAGGGCAAGGACGTCGCCGTCGCGACGGGACATGGGGGTACCTCCAGAAGTGTGGGCGGGCAGGCGCGCAGGACGCGCCGGGCCACGCCGACCGCGGTGACGTCACACGGTCAGCGGGCGGTGCGGCTTTCTGCGGTCAGGCGGCGCGTTCGCCGGCCTGGAGCTGCCAGAGGGATGCGTAGAGTCCGTGCCGGGCGAGGAGTTCGTCGTGGGTGCCCTGCTCGGCCACGACGCCGCCCCTGTCCATGACGTAGATCCGGTCGGCGTGGCGGACGGTGGAGAGCCGGTGGGCGATGACGACCATCGTCCGGCCGACCGCGAAGCCGCGCAGCGTGCGCTGGATGGCAGCCTCGGTCTCGTTGTCCACCGTGGAGGTCGCCTCGTCGAGGATCACGACCGGCGCGTCCTTGAGGATCGCCCGCGCCAGGCCGATCCGCTGCCGCCGGCAGCCCGACAGCGCGGCACCGCGTTCACCGATCACCGTGTCGTAGCCGTCCGGCAGCGCCGCGATGAAGGTGTGCGCCTCGGACATCGAGGCGGCCTTGACGACGGCCTCGTCCGAGGCCGCGAAGCTGCCGTAGCGGATGTTGTCGGCGATGCTGCCGTCGAAGAGGAACGGGTCCTGCGCGACGAACCCGATCGCGTCGCGCAGGACCCGGGGACGCGCCGCAGGACCGCGGCGAGGACTTCGGCCGTCCGGGGCCGTCCGAGAACCAGCCTGACGTCCCAGCGCTGGCGGCCCGGAATGATCGAGCGCGGGCTCGCGTCCGGATCCATGGAGCGGAATCCGGCTGCGGAACCCAGCAGAGATGGCATGTGTACGATCACCTGTTTGCGGAGGTCATGAGCGATCCGGCATCGGGCACGACGGATCAATGTGGCGGAGCGGGAATTCTGAAGGGGCGGCCGATGGGGCCGGAAGGCCCGCGGCCGACCACCGCGCGGACACAGCTCGCGAGCTCGATCACGGTGTGCGTCCAGGCGGCGGGTCAGGTCGCGCCGGTGCGTCAGTGTGCCCTTCCGGCGCCGACGGTCGTACGGATCTTCGAGGCCCTCGCCTCGGCTTCGGCCCGGGCGGCGGCCTCGCCCCTCTCGGCGTTCGGGGTCGCGTTCCCGGCCGCACGATGGCCGTCACCGGACGTGACCTGAGCCGCCGACACGTCGGCGGCGACCTCGGCCGCGAGGTCGTGGATGTTCTCCCCGGCCTCGTGGGCCGCCTTCTTCACCTCCATGACGAGCCCGACGGACGTCTTGACGACGCCTCGCACCAGCGGCTTCAGCAGACGCTTGACCAGTGGCGAGACGACGAGACCGATCAGGAACGGCGGAACTACGGGCGGCATGGTGTTCCAACCTCTCTACGTATGACAGGGGACCCCGGGCACGGCGAACTGCCGGAGCACGCACAGCAGGACCGGCGGTAGAACTCCTCTTCGGGATTGTCGGCGCACGTCGCGGATTTCCCGCCGAACCGATTTCCTCACCGATGAGCCAACCGCCCGATCCTCCGCCACCGTAGTCGAATAGCTCCCGTCAAAACCAAACATCCTCAACGGGATTCACCCGGCCGAGTGCAATCCGAACTACCAATCGCTACGAACTCAGTAAAGGTTTGCCGCCCAATTAGACCGATCATCACATTTCTAGATCAATGGCGATCGCCGATTTCTCGTGCCATCCTCCCGCGCTCGGCCGGTCCCAGCCCATCGAGTCGGCGCCCCCCGGCACAACGCCGGGCCGGCCCCGGCAATCGTCCGAAGACGCACCGGGCGGTTCCTGTGTCACTCCGCAGCTCCGGCCGATCACGGACGAGTGAACTCCCGGCCGGCGGCTGGCCCGCCGACTGCCGCGAACGCCAGCATGAGCGGCATGACCACCACGCACCCCCCAGCCGAGCGGGCCGCCCAGGCCCGGGAAGCCGAAGCCCAACTCGCCGCCGCAGGAATCGACGGGGTGGTGTTCGGCTGGGTCGACAACGCCGGCCTCACCCGGGTGAAGTCCGTTCCGCTCGCCCAGCTCGAACACGCCGCCGAGTACGGTGTCGGCGCCGTACCCTGCTTCGACGTCTCCCTGGTGGACGACTCCTTCGCCACCATGCCTTCGGGCACCGGCCCGGTGGGCGACCTGCGGCTCGTCCCCGACCTCGACCGGCTCACCCCGCTCGCCGCCCAGCCCGGCTGGGCCTGGGCCCCAGCCGACCGCTACACCCAGGACGGCACCCCGCACCCCGGCTGCCAGCGCCACTTCGCCCGCCGGCTCACCGAGGCCGTCGAGCGGCGCGGGCTCTCGGTGCGGGCCGGGATCGAGATCGAGTGGGTGGTGGCCGACTCCGCCGGAGCCCCCGCGACGACCGGGCCCGCGTACGGGATGACCCGCTTCATCGAGCACTCCGACTACCTGCGGGAGGTACTGCGCGCCCTCACCGCCCAAGGACTGGCCGTGCTCCAGGTCCACCCCGAGTACGCCGCCGGACAGTTCGAGGTCTCCGTCGCCGCCGAGGGGCCTGTCGAGGCGGCCGACACCACAATGCTGGTGCGCCACACCGTCCGGGCCGTCTCCGCCCGGCACGGCCTGCGGGTCTCGTTCGCGCCCGTCTTCACCGAGGGCTCGATCGGCAACGGCGGCCACCTGCACCTCAGCCTCTGGCGAGAGGGCCTGAACCTCGGGCACGGCGGCCCCGGCCGGCACGGGCTGCACCCGGAGGCCGAACAGTTCCTCTCGGGCGTCCTGGCCGAGCTGCCCGCCCTGCTCGCCATCGGCGCACCCGGCGTCGCCTCCTACCTGAGGCTGGTCCCCTCCCACTTCGCCGGGGCCTACCGCTGCTGGGGCCTGGAGAACCGTGAGGCGGCACTGCGCCTGATCGCCGGCTCCACGGCCCGGCAGGCCAACGCCGAGCTCAAGTGCTTCGACGCCGCCGCCAACCCGTACCTGGCGATCGGCGGCGTGCTGGCCGCCGGACTCGCCGGCCTGGACGCCGGTCTGCCCCTCCCGCCCGAGACCACGAGCGACCCCGCCACCCTCGACTCCGCCGAGCGCCTCCCGGCGAGCCTGCCGGAGGCCATCGACGTGTACGAGAAGTCCGACGTGCTGCGGCAGGCGCTCGGCCCCGAACTGTACGAGACCGTGCTGGCCGTCCGTCGGGCGGAGGCGGAGCTGTTCGCGATGCACACGGATGCGGACGTCATCGAGGCCGTCCGCTGGCGCTACTGACGAGCACCGGTTCTGCTCCACCGGCTCCCCGGCGACGGGTCGATCGCAGACCCCCTGGTCGCCGGGGAGTGAGGAGCCAGGAGCGGCCCGCCGATGGCCGGTCGGAAGCGGCGGAACCCTGCCGGGTACGGGAGATGGCTCTATCAACCCACTTCGGCTCTGGGTGAGGACTCGGGAGTCGGATCGGTGACCTCGGGTTCCAGCGGCTTCGCCATGTAGACCGCATCGGCACCGTAGCTCGCGGGCAGCCCGATCTCGGGCCGGGCGCGGTACCCGAGGCGAGCCCACACGGCCTGTGCGCCGAGGACGGCGACCAGCGAGACCGTCCGGTGGCCGGCCGCCAGCGCGGTGTCGTCCAGGTGGCGCATCATCCGTGGGGCGAGACCCCGGCCGCGCAGCTGCTCGGCGATCACCAGGTCGTGCGCGTGCATGTTGGCGGGCCGCCCGCCAGTGCCGTCCCCGTCCGCGTCCTCGCTGCGGCTGAGGTCCGGGCAGCGGAACAGCGGGTACGGCAGGGCGAGCAGGTAGCCGCCGAGGCCGCCCGGGTGCTCCAGCGCGAAGCAGGTGTCGGGTGAGGCGCGATGCCGGGACTGCAGGGCCTCGCGGCCTTCGGACAGGCCACTGGCGGCGTAGGCGCGTTCCTCCAGCGCGACCACGGCGTCCCAGTCCTCTTCCCGGAGCAGCCGGATCCGGTACTCGCTCATGCGTTTCCTCCGTTGCGGCGCCCGCCGATGCAGGTGTACGGCAGCGGCGCGAAGCCGTTGAACCCCTGGGTGGCGTAGGCGGCGGCGTACGCGCCGCAGGAGTGGACCCACACCGGGTCTCCCGAGGCGATCGCGCGCGGGACGCGGACCAGGCCGTCCTCCTGGGCGTACGCGTCGTCGCTGTCGCAGGTCGGGCCGGCCACCACGGCGTCGACGAACTGCCCGCCCTGGTGGGTCGGGAACTCCAGCCGGTACTGCAACTGGTTCATCTCGTACAGGCCGTTGAACTTGCCGCAGCTCAGGTACAGCCAGTCCTCGCGGGTACCGTCGAGCCGGTGGCGGGAGGAGAGCCGCGCCACGTGGGCGCGGATCGCGCCGTGGTCGGCGACCAGGTGCCGGCCGGGCTCAAGCAGGAACTCCAGCGGCGCGGCGTTGACGGCGCGCAGCCGGTCCATGCCCTCCCGGATCACCACGAAGATCTTGTCCAGCGGCGGTTCCAGCGGCCGGCCGCGCCGGTCGAGGACGCCGAGTGCGGGCAGCCCGCCACCGAGGTTGATGCGGCTCGGCACGATGCCGCGCCGGCTGAGCGCCTCCAGGACGGCGGCCAGCGATTCGATCGCCGCCACCCAGGCCCCGGCGGTCATCTGCTGCGAGCCGACGTGCACCGACAGGCCGGAGGGCACCAGCCCTGCGGTCCGGGCGGCGCCGAGCACCCGCACGGCGTCCTCGAGCGAGCAGCCGAACTTGCGGCTGAGGCCCCACAGCGCGCCCTCGCCGGTGGTCGCGATCCGGCAGAACACCCGCGATCCGGGGGCGTGTTCCGCGATCGCGGCGACGTCCTCCGGGCTGTCGGTGGCGAAGTCCCGCACGCCCAGCCGGTACGCCTCGGCGATGTTGCGGTCCGACTTGACGGTGTTCCCGTAGTGGATCAGCTCGGGTGCGACGCCGGTGCGCAGCGCCTGGGCGATCTCCTGCGGGCTGGCCGCGTCGAAGCCGGAGCCGAGCGCGGCGAGATGGTCCAGCACCTCGTCCACCGGGCAGGCCTTCATCGCGAACCGGACGGCCACGCCGGGAAGTTCGGCGCACAGTGCGGCGTACTGACGGCCGATGCCGTCCAGGTCGTAGACGATGGTGTCCTCGGTGGCATCGGCGAGCGCGGCGCGCAGGGCGGTGCCGTCGCGCTGTCCGGGAAGGCGCGTGGTGGATGCGTGCACGGTGGCCGGCGCGGTCGGGGCGCGGTGGCCGGTTCTACCGTGGTCGGCCGTCCGACGCGGTTCGGCGGTCTGGCGCATGTCGATGCTCTGAGGCCTCACGTGTGAACTTCCGGTCCGACTAGACGATTGATGCCACGGGATTGCTGGCACGCGTGAAATGAAGCAAGGGAGTCCGAAGGTCGGCTGTGACGCCTGACCCGAACTCCCTCTCCCACCGCACTCTACGTACTTCCAGGGCCTGCCCCACCACCCGTTGCGCACCCCGCACGGCCTGACCGACGCGAAGGCCGACGAGCGCGGACCGCTGCTCGGCATCTCCGTGCCGATCCCCATCCCTCCGCGCCCCGCCCCGGGCCACCGCTCGCCATACAGAACCACCCGAACGACGTCGGCGTCGGCCTCCACGGCCTTGACGACCAGGTCCCACCGGACGCTGTCGATGAACTGGTGAGAGCGACGCCTCGGCGGATCGGCCCGTCCCGCTGGTCCCGGTCCCGTGACCAGCCGAAGATGACGGCATGGGTGTCGACGACCCGGGTGCCGGGCTGCTGGTGACGAACGTGCGCGTCTTCGACGGGATCGGAGGGGAAGCGGTGCCGGGGCACGTCCGGGTCCAACGGGACAGGATCGCAGAGGTGGTGCTGGGCCGCACCCTCCCGCCCGGCCTCCCCGGAGGCGCGACGGTGATCGACGGCGGAGGCCGCACCCTCCTCCCCGGCCTCACCGACGCGCACGTCCACCTGTTCGCGATCGGCGGCACCATGGCGGAGCTCCAGCTCGCACCGACCGGCACCCTCCACTACCAGGCCCTGGCCGCGGCCCGCGACATGCTGATGCGCGGCTTCACCACCGTGCGGGACATGGCCGGAGACACCGAGCCGCTCCGGCGCGTGCTGGACCGCGGGCTGTTCCCGGGCCCGCGGATCTACCCGAGCCAGGCGGCCGTCTCCCAAACCGCCGGCCACGGCGACTTCGGGACGGTCCACGACGCCCCGACCGCCCTGGGCGGGCCACCGGCCCGGACCGAACAGATCGGGTTCACCCGGGTGGCCGACGGGCCGGAACGGGTGCTCGCCGCGGTGCGCGAGCAGCTCAAGAAGGGCGCCACCCAGATCAAGCTGATGGCCGGCGGCGGCGTCAGCTCCGAGTTCGACCCGCTGGACGTCCTGCAGTTCACCACGGCCGAACTGGAGGCCGCCGTCGCCGCAGCCTCCGACTGGGGCACCTACGTGACCGTGCACGTCTACACCTCCGAAGGCGTCCGCCGCGCGGTGCGGGCCGGGGTGCGCTGCATCGAGCACGGGCACCTCGTCGACGAGGACACCATCCGCTACCTCGCGGAGCAGGACGTGTGGCTGAGCACCCAGCCGTTCGCGGTCGACGACCACCACTACGCATTTCCGGACAGCAACCGCAAGAACCACGAGGTCTGTGAAGGCGTCGCCCGCACCATCGGCTGGGCGGTGAAGCACGGTGTGCGGCTGGCCTTCGGCACCGACCTGGTGTTCGACCCCGGGAAGGCCCACCGGCAGAACGAGATGCTCGTCCGGCTCGGCAGCTACCTCAGCCCGGTCGAGGCCCTGCGGACGGCCACCTCCGGCAACGCCGAACTCTTCCGCCTGTCCGGCCGCCGAGACCCCTACCGCGCCGCGCCGCTCGGCGTCATCGCGCCGGGAGCATGGGCCGACCTCCTGGTCGTCGACGGCGACCCGACCACCGACCTCTCCGTCCTCGCAGACCCCGAACGCAATCTGAAGCTGATCGTCAAGGACGGCGTCGTCCACAAGAACGAACTCGACTGACCCGCACCGGCCTCCGCCTGCCCCCGGCTCGGGCGGTCCATCACCGCCCTGTGGCCCGGTCAGGCATGCCGGAGACAGCGGGTTCCCCCACTGGAATCCCGCACCGATCCCGGACAGCACGTGGGTGTTCCCCGGGAGCACCTCGGTGCGCTGGCCGGCCTCCCGGAAGTGCCATCCCTGGCGGAGGTTCTGGCCGGGGCCGCTCCGCCGGGGTGGGCGGTCGCGGGTGGAGCGGCCCCGGCGGAGCGGTCGCGGCGGGGGTCAGCGGGTGCTGAAGTCCGCGTTCCAGGAGGCGTTGCCGGTGCGGGCCAGGCCGACCTCGTTGTAGTCGCCGAGCATGATCCCCAGGTGGCCGGGCGACTTGATCCAGCCGTCGACGGCGGCGTCGATGTCGGTGGGGCCGTAGAAGGCGATCTCGCCGAATCCCCTCCCGGTGTAGCCGAGGCCCCGCGCGATGCTGCCCGAGTCGCAGAAGTGGCCGGAGACGCGGCGCTGGTCCATCTGGTCGGCGTTGCACTTGGCGGCCTGGGAGAGCGTCTGGTTGAGGCGCACCGCCGGCCTGCCGTTCTGGGCGCGCACGGTGTTGAGCCGGTCCAGGAAGCGCTGCTCGACGGAGGTGCCCGGGCCCGGGCCGGTGCCCGACCCGATCAGGTCGAACCGCTGGGCCATGCTGCCGTCGCAGTTCTCGACGGTGACCTCCCGGTCGAGGCCGTGGTAGGTCAGACAGCGGTTGTCGCGGGCGTTGTGGAGGTAGGTGCCGCCGCCGGCGGCGGGCTCCAGGGTCCACTGCTGGTTGTCGCCCGCCCACCAGTGGATGAACTGGGTGGACCGGCCGTCGTTGGTGTCCATCTCCAGCACGCGTTCGGTGCCGTTGACGTTGCGGGCGAAGTCGACCCGGTCGCCGGGCTTGTTGGAGATCCAGAACGAGGTGGAGGCGTTCTGGTAGTTGCGGGCGACGATCCGGGAGCCCTCGCCGTCGGAGCTGGCCAGCGAGTTGTGGTTCTGGTGGTCCTGGATCGTGATCATCTGCTCGACCACGGCGGCGTTCGCCGGCGCGGCGAGCAGCGTGACGCTGCTCGCGGATATCGCGGAGACGGCGAGCGCCAGGCCTGCCAGCCGGGTGCGGCGGCGGGTGCCGGTGCTCGGGCGGAGGGTGGGGGTGGGAGTGGGGGTGGACGGGTGGGACACGGGAATCTCCTGTTGTCAATGGACCGCGTGCGGATGAGACTGCGGAACGCGGTCAGGACACCAGGGCTGGATTGACAATTGATCAGCAGCGCGTTGACGAACTGGATGTGCGCTGCCCATGGAGGCTGCGCGGATCTCAGGCCCACACGTGTGTCAGCCGGATCGTGCTGCCGTGCGCGGCCTCGGCGGGGAGCCGGGGCCGCGCGCCGGGTTCAGTTGGCCAGGCTGAAGTCGCCGCCGAGGGGTGCGGCGATCTTGTCGACACCGGTCAACGCGGTGAGCGAGGTGACGGGGGTGCTGCTGTCCGTGGTGGTGCCGTTGCCGAGTTGGCCGGAGCCGTTGTTGCCCCAGGCGCGGACGGTGTTGTCGCCGAGCAGGGCGATGGTGTGTTCGCGGCCGCCGGCGATCAGCTGGATGCCGGTGAGGCCGGGGACCGCGACGGGGGTGCTCCGGTAGTCGGTGGTGCCGTCGCCGATCTGGCCGGAGGTGTTCCGGCCCCAGGCCTTGAGCTGGTTGCCGCTGTCGGTGACGGCCAGGCTGTGGTGGGCTCCGGCCGCGATCCCGGAGACCCCACCGAACCAGCTGCCCTGGGTGTCGACCGGGGTGAAGCGGCTGATGGTGGTGTTGTCGCCGAGCTGGCCGGTGGCGTTGTAGCCCCACGCCTTCACCGCGTTGCCGCTGGTGGGCTTGGTGGAGCTGCTCGGCGGGCCGATCAGGGCCAGGTTGTGGTCGGCGCCGGCGGCGATCCGGGCCACACCGGCCAGGTTGTTCACCAAGGACGGCACGTTGCGGCTCGCCGAAGTTCCGTCCCCGAGCTGGCCGTTGATGTTGTGGCCCCAGGCCCACACGGTGCCGTCCGCGCGCAGCGCCAGGCTGTGGTTGAGTCCGGCGGCGATCGCGATCACCTTGCCGAGTCCCTCGACCCGGACCGGGACGCTGCTGTCGGCGTTGGTCCCGTTGCCGAGCTGGCCGTGGTTGTTGCGCCCCCAGGCGACCACGGTCCGGTCGGCGAGCAGGGCCAGGCTGTGCACTCCGCCCGCGGCGACATCGGTGACATCGGAAAGGTTGACGACCTGGCCGGGCGCGTTGTGGCTGAACACCGAACCGTCACCGAGCTGCCCGGACCCGTTGGCGCCCCACGTCTGCACCGTGCGGTCGGTCAGCAGGGCCAGCCCGAAACCTGTGGCGGGGCCGCTTCCCCCGGCGGCGATCTTCACCACCTCGGCGCTCGTCAGCCCCAGCACGGTGGTGGCCGTCGTACGAATGTCCGTCCAGGTGCCGTCGCCGAGCTGACCTGCGCGGTTGTTGCCCCAGGACTTGAGCCGCTTCTCCGCCACTTCATCTCCTCATCGGGTGTGCTGTCATGCGGGAATGCGACCGCGCCGGGCGCGCGGCCGCGGAGGCTGCCACCAGGACGCGGCGGCGTTGCCTCCCGACGGGCCGCTCTTGCCCGGCCCTCGCCGCAAGCTCTCGAACGCATCATCGGTGACGACCGATCAGAACTCGGGACCCCGATCTCGACCTTCACTCGAACAGGTGACCTTCCGGCGTCTCCGGGTACGCCGGGCCGTCCCGCACTGCGCACACCCGCCCCTTGGCGGCGCTCCTGACGTCGACCCGACGGCCCGGCACCTCGTGGGTGCCGGGCCGTCGGGTGGGGTGTGGGGGCGCGGGTTACTTGGGCATCTCGTTCCAGAGCTGCTGGGCGCTCTTGCCGGTGAGCTGGACCCAGATCTGCTCGTTGTAGTTCGTGGTGTTCAGCAGGTGTGCCAGGTCGGGCTTGTTGTAGGCCTTCGAGACGTAGTCGATGAACCGGGCGGTGGCCTGGTAGCCGCTGTCGTAGTTGGAGTCCGGGCCGAAGTGCTGGGCGCCGGTGCCCGGCTGGAAGTTGTAGTCGCGCACCCAGTCCGCCAGACCCTCGCCCAGCCACCACTTGCCGGAGAACGGGCTGTCCCAGACCGCGACGTGCACGGCCTCGTGCACCAGGAAGCCGGTGTCACCCTTGTTCCCGCGGGTGTAGCCGATGTTGACGTGGACCTCCTTGACGCCGTTGCTGGGGTTCACGGTGGTGAACGCGGGGTTGTCGGTCAGCTTCGGGTCGAAGATGATCTTGAAGTAGCTGGGGGCGGCGAAGGCTCCCTTGGTGATCAGGTTGGAGATCGTCGGGTAGTAGTCCGCGACGGTCTTCTTCTGCTGCTCCAGCCACGGCCCGAGGTCCGGGGCCTGCGAGTAGTCGAGGTCGATGGTCGGGCGGCCGGCGGTCGGCGGGGTGGTGGCCCCGTTGCGGTCGAGGTTCCAGGACTGCGCCTGGTCCCCAGCGTTGCAGGCGGCCACCTTGGCGTTCAGGTCCGCGCCACGGGCCAGGCAGAGATTGCTGTCCGAGACGCTGTGCAGCAGCCAGGCCCGGCCGTTGCCCGCCGAGATGTTCTCCAGCCACCACTTCTGGTTGTCCGTGCCGACGTAGTTCCAGGCACCGACGGTGTTCTTGACCCGGTCCCGGTCGACGGCGTTGTTGGTGCCGGGCACCTTGACCGACCAGGTGCCGTTGCCCTCGTCCCTGACCGTCCAGACCTGCTGGGCGGAGGACTCGTTCCAGTCGCGGACCACCACGTTGGAGGCGTTGTTGCGGCTGTCCCACTGGAGGGCGCCGCCCGCGTAACTGGAGATACGGTAGTCGGCGCCGCTGGACGGGAGCGACTCGGCCGCACTTGCGGTCCCGGCGCCGAAGGCCATCCCGGACACGACGGTCGCGGCGGACAGGACGACGGCGGCGGCCGTACGACGGGTGAACATCTCGGGGCTCTCCTCTCGGGCGGTTCCCCCCTGGAACCGGCCTGCGCTCATGCCACCGGGCCCCGGTAGACGCGGCGTCAACGCTCCCGTCAACGGGTGCGTTGACAGGCCGTCGGCTCAGTGGTGTTCACCCGAAGGTCCAGGCCTCTGCCGGGCGGCTCCTCACTCGCGGATGCCCGCGCTCTCGACCGCCCGCCCACGGGTCGCCCGCACGGCCGCGCCCGCCGCGGTGGCCAGGGCGACGAGGGCGCAGAGCGCGACGGCCTCCCCGATCCGCGCCCACGGGACCACCGTCGGCGCGTCGGCCACGAGCTTGCCCAACGAGACGCGCTGGGTCAGTGCGGCGAGCGCGGTCGCCACGGCGGCGAGCAGGGTGGCGACGACCACCGCCACGGCCGACTCCGCCGCGGCCACCCTCACGATCTGACCGCGCACCGCGCCGGTGAGAGCGAGCAGGGCGAACTCCCGCCGCCTCCCCGCCATCGCCATGATCAGGGTGTTGGCGACCGCGATCAGCGCGTAGGCCAGCGCGATCCCCAGGATGATCACCGCCGCGTTGTCCGTCTGCTGCGCGGCATGCGCGCGCTCGGCCTCAAGGTAGGCGTCGTAGGTCACCACGTGCGCGCCGGAACCTGCCAGCGCCTGGTTCACCGCGGCCGTCTGCTGCGGGTCGAGCGCCGCGCCGGCGCCCGCCGAGGAGTCGAGGTAGACCCGGCTCGGCATCAGCGCGCCGGTCAGCGCCGAGGACACGTAGGTGTCGTCCCCGTTCAGGCCGCGCGCGACCACCGCCGCGACGACGGTCGAGGCCCTCGCGCCGGTCGGCAGCAGCATGACCACGCGGTCCCCGACCGCCAGGGCGTCGGACTCGGCCGCGTGCTCGTCGATGACCAGGAAGTCCTCGGGCAGCGAGGCGAGGGAGCCGGAGAGCACCGGCGGCGTGACGGTGACGCCCAGCGCCGCCGCCGGGACGGCCTTCGCGCTCAGCGAGTCGATCTGCTCACCGGCGGCGGTACCGATCCGGACGTTCATCGAGGCGACCGGGGTGACCCGGATCCCGGGCACGGCCGCCAGGCGGGCGAGCGTCGAACCGTCGATCCCCGAGCCTCCGGGCACGACCACGTCCGCCGCGCGGATCTCCTGCTGCTGCCGGGCCAGCAGCGCCGCGTCGCCGGACTCCTGCATCGTCAGCATCGCGGCGACCAGCCCAACGGCCACCACGATCGGCGCCACGGTGGCGGCCGTCCGGCGCCGGGAGGTGAGGATGTTCTCCCGCACCAGCAGCGGGCCGGCCGTGGCGCAGCTGCGCAGCGGGCGGAGCAGCAGCCTCGTCACCGGGCGCAGCAGGGCCGGGGCCAGCAGGGTGACCGCGCCGACGTAGAGCACCGGCACCACCTCGTACTTGCGGGCGCTGGCCGCGAGGTACGGCTCGGTGCGGGAGATGACGATGCCCGCGACGACTGCGCCGGCCAGCATCCCGACGCCCAGCAGCCAGCGGACCGGCGTCATCGCGCTGCGCTCCAGCACGCTCTCGCGCAGCACCTCGATCGGGCGGATCAGCGAGACGCGCACCAGGGTCGCGGCCGAGCCGGCCAGCGCGGCGGCGACGCCGATGACGGCGGCGACCAGCAGCGGCAGGACGGTGACGGGGATGGTGAACCACGACGGGGCCACGTGGTGGTCGAGCATCCAGGAACGCAGCGGCACGGTGCACAGCGGTGCGAGCAGGCAGCCGGCGACCGCCGCGGCCAGGCCGATCAGCAGGGCCTCCCAGAGCACCATGCGCCGCACCTGCCCGGGGGCCGCGCCCACCAGGCGCAGCAGCGCCAGTTCGCGGCGGCGCTGCTCGGCGGCGAAGGCGAAGGTCGCGGCGACGACGAACACCGCGACGCACACGGCGAGTCCGGTCGTACTGCCCGCCATGGCCTGGGCGTTGGCCAGTGCCTGGGCGCCGCCGGTGGAGTCGGGGTCCAGCCGGGTCAGGCCGTCGCCGGTGAGGACCACGGCCCGGTCGCCCGCGAGCGCGGCCAGCTGCTTCGCGTCCTGGTCGGTGACGAGCGCGTTCACTCCGGGTGACAGGCGCTGCGCCTCGGCGGCGCTGAAGAAGACCACGTTCTCGAACCAGAGCGCGTCGGTGACGCCCACCACCCGGTAGTGGCCGGCGCCGTCGCCCGTCGTGACGCCGGTCTGGCGTCCGATCGGCTCCCGGGAGCCGCCGCCGACGACGATCTCGTCCGCGGCCTGCGGCGCGCGCCCGGCCGCCAGGCGGTAGCCCGCGAAGGCGGCCGAGGGCCAGGGGTGGCCCGTCATCTCCCCGGAGCCGGAGGCGAGTTGCACGGGAAAGCTGCGGTCCGGCGTGACGTGCCCGGTCGCGGCCGCCTTCGCGACGACGTCGGGCGGCAGGACGGCGGGGGCCTTCATCGGGCGCCCGTCGAAGCCCTGCGGCGCCAGGACGGCCGAGGCCTCCTTGAACCGCTGCGGACCCGGGTGCGGCGTGCCGAAGGTGGCGGCGAGGGTCAGCGTCATCATGCCGATCATCGTGGTGCCGAGCGTGAGGGCGAGGAAGGCGCCCGCGAAGCCCGTCAGGCGGTGGCGCAGGGTGGCTGCGGCGATCTTCAGCACGGCTTCGTCCCACTCCCGCCGAGCTCCAGCGCGGCCATCCGCATCCCGTGCTGCTCGACGACATACGGCTGGCCCGGGGCCCGCCCCTCGCCAGGAGACGGGGCCGCTGCTGGAACCTTGCTCCGGAACACGCGCTCGCCTTCTCCGTGGGGGTCGGTCGGGCGCATCGGCCACCCGCCGCGCCGACGCTACGGCCCCACGCGGGATCGGCACCTCCGGACTGCCCCTGATATCGCCCCTGATATCACCCCTGAGGAACCGGGCCAGTGCCCGAAACGGGCACCCGGCCTCGTCCTGCCCTTGTGGCTTTCAGGCGCCGCGGGTCAGGCGCCGCGGGTGTCGTAGGTCTCGCGGTTGGCCAGCACATCGTCCATGTGCACCTCGGCCCAGGCCTTGAGGCCGCGCATCATCCCGTACAACGACAGGCCGAGATCGGTCAGCTCGTAGGAGACGGTGACGGGCACGGTCGGCACCACGGTGCGGGACACCAGGCCGTCGCGCTCCAGGGAGCGCAGCGTCTGGGTGAGCATCTTCTGGCTGACACCGGCCAGCAGGCGCAGCAGCTCCGAGTAGCGCAACGCCCGGGGCTCGCCGGCGCAGTCGGCGCCCGGCCGGTGAGGGGCGTCGCTGCCGAGCCCGGCCAGGATCAGTGCGACCCATTTGTCGGAGATCCGGTCGAGCAGTTTGCGGCTGGGGCAGACCGCCAGGAATGCGTCGTACTCCACCTTGGCCTGTGCCCTCTGCTGGGCCGCCGTCACCGTCGCCATCGGCTGCTCCTCTCACCCACGGGTGCCTTACGCACTCCGAAGTACCTACTTCCTGTCAGGAAGCTACTCACCAATGATGGTGCAGGGCGCCGACAGGCACCACCACCTCGCTGACACGAAAGGCAAGAGAATGGGCACGTTCCCCGCGACGCTTCCCGGCGGCACCTGGAACCTGGGCGACCTGACCGTCACCCGGTTCGGCTATGGCGCCATGCAGCTCACCGGTCCCTGGGTCATGGGCCCACCCGCCGACCACGACGGCGCGCTCGCTGTTCTGCGCGAGGCCGTCGGCCTCGGGATCACCCACATCGACACCGCCGACGCCTACGGCCCGCACATCACCAACCAGCTGATCCGCGAAGCCCTGCACCCGTACCGCGACTCGCTTCACATCGTGACCAAGGTCGGCGCGACCCGGGACCAGGAGGGAGGCTGGCCCCCGGCCCGCAAGCCCGAAGACCTGCGCAGGGCCGTCCAGGAGAACCTGGAGAACCTCGGCCTCGACACGCTGGACGTGGTCAACCTCCGGCTCGGCGACGCCCAGGGTCCCCAGCCGGGCTCGCTCGCCGAGGCCTTCGAAACACTCGTCGAACTCCAGCAGCAGGGCTTGATCCGGCACCTCGGCGTGAGCAACGCGACGGCGGAACAGATCGCCGAGGCACTCTCGATCGCGCCGATCGTGTGCGTCCAGAACATGTACAATCTCGCCCACCGCCACGACGACGAGCTGATCGACGAACTCGCCGAACAGGGCGTCGCCTACGTGCCCTTCTTCCCCCTCGGCGGCTTCAGTCCGCTGCAGTCCTCCGCGCTCACGGCGGTGGCCACCCGGCTGGACGCGACGCCGATGTCGGTCGCCCTGGCCTGGCTGCTGCGGCGGTCGCCGAACATCCTGCTGATCCCCGGCACCTCGTCGGTGGCACACCTGCGAGAGAACGTCGCAGGCGCGGGACTCCAGCTCTCCGACGACGATCTCGCCGCGCTGGACGACATCGGCCGCTAGGCAGTTCGTTTGACGTCGAGGCGATCGGCCGCGCCGGCCGTACCGCGGCCGGGCGTGCCTCCGCCGTGCCGCGGGCCGAGGAGTGCGCAGCGTGAGCGCCGGCAGGCGGCCGATAGGCCGTCGGCCCTGACCGACGGTCGGCGGGAGGTGGGACTCTGGCCTTACGTCAGCCCGTCCCCCGTACGCCGCAAGTCTGATCATGAACCCATCCCTGCGCCGTACGGGGGGCGAGTGCGCCTGAACGAAGACTGGAGGCGATCCGCTCCAGGAGTACGCGCAGCAGGAGCTTCGTTGGGAGCGCTGTGACGCGGGCGGGCCGGCGGGGTTCGAGTGCGCGAAGGTCAAGGTGCCTCTGGACTACGGCAACCCCGGGGGCCGGAGGATCGGCCTCGCGATATCGCGGATCCATGGCTCCGGCTCTGACCGACGACCGGGTGAATCGTGCTGAACCACTCCTGCCGATGAGCAGCTGAGAGAAGGGCATCGAGATCCTCGCCCTGTACCACCAACCACTCGCACTTCAGCGACAGGTCGGCAGGCCCACGCCCACCGCCACCGACCGCGCCGTCCTCGGCGGCACACTCCACGAGTACCAACACGCGGCCTCAACAGGGCGGATGGCGTTTTCGCCAGGAGCAGGTCCGGAGCCGCCCGATCTGACAACGTTTCGGTTGCGGTGGACGGCAATCCGGTCCCGAGTCTTCCCGAGCCTATGCGACACGTGACATTTTACATGTCACACATCGAGCGGTCGCGTGCCCCAACACGCGGTCACAACGGCCCCGGAGGCCCCCACAGATGCGTCTCTCCCGGATATCGAAGGTCAACGCACGCAGACTCCCCGCGCTCGGCGCGGCCCTCTTCATCGCGCTCGGCCTGTTCACACCGCAGAGCCAGGCCGCCCCCGTCGGCGCCACGACCCCGGCTGGCGCGAACGCCGCCGGACCCGCCACCCAGGCGCCGCGGTCCATCCCGGTCCCCAAGTCACCCGACGCCAGGAACAACAGCTCCTTCAAGCTCTTCGCCCAGGACCACGCAGAGGAGGCCACCGCGCCGGGCGCCCCGGTCAGCGAGCCCGCCAAGGCGGCCAAGCAGTTCTCGGCCACCGCCGGGGAACCCTGCCCGAACCTGTCCGGAGTGATCAACGCCACGGGCAGCGCGTTGGTCCAGCAGCTCAAGGCACTGCCGAACGTCCCCTGCGCCTACCCGCTGTTCAACCTCACCGGCGCCGACGCCGGGAAGGCCTTCCGCGAGTCCCAGATGGTGACCGTCGCCAACGCACTGCGCGACACCTCCGCCACCTACTCGGGCGACAACAGCACGTCCATCGGGCAGCTGGTGATGTTCCTGCGCGCCGGCTACTACGTGCAGGAGACCCGCCCGAACGAGGTCGGCAGCTACGGCGCCACCCTGGACACCGCGGCCCGCGGCGCGCTGGACGCCTTCTTCGCCGCCCCGCACAGCAAGGACGTCACCGACGCCAACGGCGACACCCTCAACGAGGTCGTCACGGTGATCGGCCAGACCCACACGCTCGGCCGGTACGCCAGCGTCGTCAAGTGGGTGCTCGCCAACTACAACGGCACCTGGCCCCAGTCGATGACCCTCTCCCTGGACCACTTCGAGTGGGTCATCAAGGACGGCTTCGACTCCAAGACCGACAGCCAGGGCTGGAAGGCCGCCCTCAAGACCGACCCCAGCATCCTCGACACCTGGGCCGGATTCATCACCCGCAACGACTCCCAGCTGAACCGCCTGGACATCGTCAGCAACATCGGCCGCTACCTCGGTTACGCCCTCGACGTCCCCGAGCTCAAGGACCGGCTGCGGCCACTGCTCAAGGACTTGATCAACCGCTACCCGAACGTCGGCCCCACCGCCCCGATCACCATGAACCTGGGCTGGGCCACCCGCCAGTTCGACAAGGGCAACTGCGCGGCCTACGCCATCTGCGACCTGAGCGACCGTCTGCTCCCGGTGATCCTGCCGATCCAGCGGATCTGCAACCCGGGGCTGAAGATCCGCGCCCAGGACATGTCCCCCGGGCAGCTGGCCACCACCTGCACCAGCCTGATCAACCAGGACGCCTACTTCCACAAGGTGATCGGCGACAAGGGCGCGATCCCCGGTGACGTGAACACCAACCTGGAGGTCGTCGTCTTCGACGACTACACCCAGTACTCGCTGTACGCCTGGGCCTTCTACGACATCGACGTGGACAACGGCGGCATGTACGAGGAGGGCGACCCGGCCAAGCCCGGCAACCAGGCCCGCTTCATCGCCCACGAGGCCAGCTGGCTGCGCCCCGACTTCCAGATCTGGAACCTCAACCACGAGTACACCCACTACCTCGACGGCCGCTACAACATGTACGGCGACTTCGAGGCCAGCCAGACCACCCCGACCATCTGGTGGGTCGAAGGCATCGCCGAGAACATCTCGTACGGCTACCGCAACGAGCGCAACACCGCCGCGATCAACGAGGCCAGTAAGAACACCTACAAGCTCAGCGAGCTGTTCGACACCGTCTACGGCCAGGAGGCGGACGCCGACGTCAACTCGAACCGGGTCTACCGGTGGGGCTGGCTGGCGGTCCGCTACATGCTCCAGGAACACCGCGCGGACATCGAGACCGTGCTCACCAAGTACCGCGCCGGCGACTGGAGCGGTGCCCGCACCTTCCTGAAGCAGACCATCGGCACCAGCTACGACGCCGGCTTCGCCACCTGGCTGAAGACCACCTGCGCGACCAACGACTGCGGTCCCCTGCCGGAGGCCCCGGCCCCGGCCGCACCGCTCTGCACCATCGCCGACCCGCGCCAGTTCGACAAGAACTGCCGCCGCGACAACCTCGCGGCCACCACCGGCAACTACAGCTTCCACTTCCTGTACCTGCCGGCCGGCGTCAAGCAACTGACCATCACCAGCAGCGGCGGCACCGGCAACGCCGACCTGTACTACGGCGGCAGCAGCTGGGCCACCACCAGCAGCTACCAGGCGAAGTCCACCAACGCTGGCAACAACGAGACCCTGACCATCAACAACCCGCCGTCCGGCTGGGTCTACTTCAGCCTCGCCGCCCAGCAGGACTTCACCGGCGTCAGCGTCACCACGCAGTACCAGTAACCGCGCACCCACGACCTCGGGCGAGCGGTGAAGGGCCCGGACGTGTAAGGGTTCCTGTGCAAGTAGCCGTTGTCGTACCGATCAAGGGGCCTGCCGATCGAACGGGAGTCTCGATCGGGTGATCGCGGTCGGTAGCGGGCATGGCAGCAGGGCCTCGTGGTAGCTCGGAGGGCGTCTACGCCAACGAGCGATCCAGGAGGCCCTGCTTTCGCGGCTTTTCGCAGCGAGAGCCTGACGACAGACCCTAGCTAGGAACTTCGTTGGGGCGCACAGGACCGCCGATCGTGGGTCTGCCCGAGGAAGGCACTTCTGGTTCAAGGGGTGGCAGTCTCGATGGCAGGATGACGGGATGGTGACGAATCAGCCGTGGGCAGGGCTTCACGGTGACCTGCTGGCGGCGAAGGCATTGGTGTACGACCCGAGCGGTTTCGTCTGTTCGCCCCCGGTGGCCGAACCGGAGAGCGCCGAATACGCGGCCTGCCGGTTCACCATCGACGGCCGCTCGGTCCGGTTCCGCGCGGCCAAGACCACCCCGACGAAGGTGGGCCAGTTCGTCACCGTGTGGTTGCGGTCCGAGGCGGGACCGATCCGGCCCTTCGACGCCGACGACGGGGTGGACCTCTTCGTCATCAGCTGCCACGACGACAACGGCTTCGGGCAGTTCGTCCTCCCACGCGAGGTGCTGTGCGAGCGCGACATCGTCTCCCGCAACGGCTCCGGCGGAAAACGGGGGTTCCGCGTCTACCCGCCATGGGTGACCACGACCAACCGGCAAGCGCGCAGCACCCAGGCCTGGCAGGTGAACCACTTCTTCCACATCGGCCAGACCGGGCCCACCGACCTGACGCACGCCCGCACCCTCTACCACCCATAGCCGCCCGCCGCCCTGTGCACCGGCTCGTCTGTCGGGGTGACATCCGGGCGCGGCCCGCCCGGGGCGGCGGTGCACGCTCTGGTACGACGGGGTCTGATGTCCGCGCCGGCGGTGCGTTCCCCCCGCCCGCCGGCCGTCCCGGAGGAGAGATCGCCGTGCCCGTGCCCACCACCTTCGACCACCAGGCGAAGAACTACAGCGTCCCGCATGCCTACTGGCTGGCGAAGGCGTCCGAACTCGCCTACCAGGACGAGGCCGCCATCGAACAGCAGGCCCGCGACTGGGGCTTCGACCGGGTGCGTCACCATCAGACCCGGTTCACTCCGCCCTTCCCGCTGGAGGACACCCAGGCCTACACCATGGCCAGCGACCACATGGTCGTCACGGCGTTCCGCGGCACCCAACCGACCGAGATCCGCGACTGGCTCTCCGACTCCTCCACCCCGCCCTGGCCGGGCCCCGCCCGCACCGGCTACGTCCACTACGGCTTCGCCGAAGCGCTGGAGTCGGTCTTCCCGGACGTCCGGGACGCCCACGCCCAGCTGCGCACCAACGGCCAGACCGTGTGGTTCACCGGCCACAGCCTCGGCGGAGCCCTGGCCATGCTGGCCGGCGCCCGGTTGTACCTGGAGGACCCGCGCCTCCAGGCCGACGGCATCGTCACGTTCGGGCAGCCCCGCACCTGTGACCGGCTGCTCGCCGCCGCCTGCAACGAGGGCTTCAAGGGGCGCCTGTACCGGTTCGTCAACAACAACGACATCGTGCCCCAGCTGCCGCCGGAGCCGGCCTACACCCACGTCGAGGCGCTGAAGTACATCGACTCCTCGGGCCGGCTCCACGACTCCATGGGCCTGGTCGCCGGGCTCGCCGACCGCGCCAAGGGCCTCACCGCCGACGCGTTCGCTCCGGCCACGGCCGGTGTGCGTGACCACGCGATGAAGCGTTACCTCGCGGCCCTGGAACAGAACCTCGCCTGACGGAGTCAGGCGCTGCGGGGCGGGGCGGGGCGGGCGCCGGTGGGTCCACGGCCGGCAGTCCGCGCCCGGCCGGCAGGCCCGGGCCGAGAGCCGAGTGAACCGATGGTACGAACAGCCTCCCCCGGTAGCGATGGGCACACGAACGTGTGTGGATGGTGACGGACCGCCACACCACGGCCGTCCGATCCACCCTCACCACGCACCTCGAAGGGTTCCACCCATGCGTACCGCGCACCGCATCCTGGCCGTCTCCGTCCTCAGCCTCCCGCTCGTCATCGGCGCGGCGTCCAGCGCCTCCGCCGCCGCGCCCGACAACATCCCCACCCTCAACTTCGACAGCGGCGCGTTCGCCGTCGGCCCGAACGGCAGCGCCCTCCAGGTCACCGACGCCCAGTTCGGCCCCTGCGGCTCCTCCTTCCTCACCGGCGCCGTCGCGGTCGGCCCGGGCGGCGTCGCGGGCAACGCCACCGAGACCGGCATCGGCATCGGCGGGCAGGGCTGACCCCACCCACACCCGCACCACGGCTGCCCCGGGAGCACCTCGCCCCGGGGCAGCCGTCCGTCCGAAACCGGATGGGGCCAGGACAAAACGCCCTACCCGGCCCACGGGAGGACACCCGCCCCCTGCCGGTCGGCACCGCCGACACCACGATCACCGTCGTCACCGGCGCCGCCGAAGTCACCGGCGGAACAGGCGCCGAGGAGGGCGCGGCAGCCGGCGCGCGCAGTGTCCGTCCGGCGCCTGGCGCGTGGCGCGTGGTCACCGGACGGCCCGGGCCGGGCAGGCGGGCTGGTGCCAGGTCGTCCGGACCACCTGGCCTCCGGGCAGCCTGTGCTCGCTGTTCCAGGTCCGGCAGCACCCGGCGGCAGGTCGGCGCGGCCCGGACGGCATCGCGGAACCGACGGCCTGGCGGACGGGCACGGGCACGGGCACGAAGGCCGGCTTGCCAGGGCGGCCCCGGCGGCGCCTGGTGGAGGAAGCCGTCATGCCCGCCGTTCTGCCACCCCCGGCCTCCCTCCAACCTCGCCTCACCCGAACGGATGAGCAGCCCGGGCCGGCTGCGGGACGCTGACGCGGCAGCAGGAAGCGGTGGGGGGCGGACCTGGGCGAGGGCGTCGAGCAGGGGGCCTGCTGGGGGGTGGGCTTGCCGTCGGCGCGGCCCGTCTACTGGTCCCGCACGAGGATCAGGATCATCTGGGGCTGCTGGTCGACCTTGGCCACTGGTGAGGGCATCGGACCTGTCGCGGGTTCACAACCGGTACCGCAGCGAGATAAACGCCGCCAGGCCGCCCGTTCATCGTTTGTCTACCACCTGCTGTCAACGTGCCCCGGTACAGCTGTGAAGTTTCAAGGAGTTTCCCAATGGCACACCCGGGCACGACCGCCTCACCGACCGAACGGCGAATACCGTGGCGACCACGATGGGCGTACACGGCGGTCGTGCCGCTGTTCGCCCTCCTGGCGGGGCTCATCGGCGCGTTCCCGATACCCGCGCACGCGGTGGGCCCCGTCGCTCCGCCGCAGGCCGTACCGGCGACCGTTCAGGAACACTCGGCCGCGACCTACAACAATCAGTACGGCACCAGATGGCAGAGTGAGATCTTCAATCTCGCCCAACAGGTTGACGTTCTCGCGCTGCAGGAAATCCGGGACGTGGATCCGGATTTTCCGGACATCGTGCCCGAAGCATCGATCAACACGAACGGTTTCGAGGTCCAGAGGTACCGATGGGACGCCTTTCCCGACTGGATGGGCGGCACTCGCACCATCTACCGGGTCAGGTCAGGCCCTAAAGAGCGCTCGCTGGCCCTCGTGGTGTCGCGGAACGTCGACAACGCTGCGGCACCCGTGGTGAGAGTCATCCCGCCTCAGCCGGAGAACAACGGCCAGGTGGCTGACGATGCCAAGCCCATCCTGGGCGTCAAGCTCGCGGACGGCACGTGGTACTACTCCATGCACGCCACCAACAGGGCAACAGGCTTCCAGGAGCGGAACAACGTGCCGGCCGCCATCCAGGCGGTCACGGCGACGGGCGACGCGAACTGGGCCCTGATGGGCGACTTCAACCGTGAGCCCGGGTCACTGTCGATGGCGCAGGTGTACGGCGATGGTCGTCGGCTCGTCAGCTCCGGCATGATGACCTACCCCATGAAGCTCCCGACCTCCGAATTCGACTACATGATCGCCCGGGGGCTGCCGGCCGACCACCAGTACACGGCACGTCGCCTCAGCTACGTGGAGGAATCGGACCACTATCCGGTGATGTTCAGCAAGGACCCGCTGCGTCGCAAGGACGAGACCTGTCGTCCGATCCCCCCGATCCGGCCCCGAGCGGCGGCCGCGTCCATGATCTCTCTCGCGGCGGCCGGCGTCCCGGCTGACGTCCCGGTCGGCATCCCGGCTGGCATCCCTGCTGGCGTCCCGGCCGACAGCGCGCCGTCGACGACCTCCGCTTCCGCCGCCACAGCCCGGGAGCCGCAGCACGGGAAGGTCTCCGTCCTGACCTCCGGAGCCGCCGGCCTGGTCGCCGACGTGCCGGACGCCTCGCCCGCTCCGGGCAGCCCGGTACGGGCCGCCGCCCCCGACTGCTCCGCCGGGCAGAGCTGGGCGACCTGGCAGAAGTCGGACGACACCTGGGTGATCGAGACCGGCCGGACCAACGGCACCACCCCGGCCGGACAGGGCAGCGTGCTCAGCGTCCCCGCGTACGGTGACCGGCTGGCCGTGCGGCCGATCGAGAACGACGCGACGAGCGGCAAGCCCGACGGCAGCCCCGGCCAGCGCTGGCGTTTCGTCGCCGACGGCGCGGGCGGCTACCGCATCACCACGGCCACCGACGGCCGTTGCCTCACCCTGGACGGCAACGCGCTGACGGTGGCGCCGTGCGACGGCTCCGACCGGCAGGGCTGGCACCTGTCCGTGCCGTGCTCCGGCGCCGGCCACACCGTCCCCGGCTTCCCCGACCTGCCGTGGCCGACCGTCGCGGACCGCCCCGAGGTGACCTGGCCGTCGCTGCCAGGGCACCCGGCGATCCCGTGGCCGTCCGTCCCGGGCTTCCCGGGCGTCCCGATGCCCGGCCACCCCGACCTGCCCGAGCTGCGCTGGCCCGGCTTCCCCACTCTGCCCACCACGGCGTGGCCCGCCATCTCCGGCCACCCCGAGGCGACCTGGCCGGCCGTCCCCGGCTCCCCGACCGTCCCGTGGCCCGCCATGCCGGGCCACCCCGGCGTCCCGTGGCCGGTGCTGCCGCTGCCCGGCAACGGCAATGACGACGGCAAGGCCCTGATCCCCGGGCTGCCGAGCGCCGCCGACCCGGCGATCCCGGGGCACCCGGACCTGGCCTGGCCCACCGTGCCGGGCTTCCCGCAGGTGAAGTGGCCCTCGGTGCCCGGCTCCCCGAACGTGCCGTGGCCGGGCCACCCCGACCTACCGGACGCGCCGGGAACGGGCGGACCCTCGCTTCCGGACGTCACCTGGCCGACGCTCCCGGGCAGCCCGCTCTGGCGCTGGCCGTCCGTCCCCGGGTTCCCCACCGTCCCGTGGCCCTCGCTGCCGGGGCTGCCGGACGTCCCGTGGCCCGCGACCACCGGCTTCCCGAACGACCCCGCCGCCTGGTCGAACCCGCCCAAGTCGCCGGAGGAGCCTCCCAAGTGCAAGCGGAAGGACCCGCCGGACGGCAAGACCCCGGGCGGTGACGACGGTTCCACCGGCGGCCGTCCGCCGGTGCCCGCGCCTCCGGGGATCTCGCTGCCCTGGTTCCCCGCGCTGCCCATGTTCCCGCCGATCTTCGGCGGCCCGTCGACTCCCAGCGGCCCCAACGGCGGCACTGGGCCCAACAGCGGTACCGGCCCCAACGGCGGCAGTGGCAACGATGCCGGGGCCGGCGCCTACCTCCAGCCGGGCACCGGGGACGCCCTCGTGCCCGATGTCCGCGGCTCCAGCACCGTGGCGGGCAACGCCGTCCAGGCCTACGAGCCGAACGGCACCGATGCGCAGAAGTGGGTGTTCTGGGACCGCGGCAACGGGAACTGGTCGATCGAGACCCGGCTCACCTACAACCGCGCCTCCGCCGCCGAGCGCATGCTGCTGGCCCACGACACCGGCCGGCACGAGAGCGTGCTCGCACCGGCCGCCGCGGACGGGCAGCCCGGCCAGCTGTGGCAGTTCAAGGACGCCGGGGGCGGCTGGACGAACGTCGTCAGCGCGGCCGGCGGCTGCCTGACCCAGCGCGGCGCGCACGAGGTACTGGCCGTCCGCGACTGCGACGGCAGCGCGCAGCAGAAGTGGAAGCTCTCCGGCACCGTGCCGACGACCGGGGGCGGCAACGGCAACAACGGCGGCAGCACGGGCGGTGGCAACACGGGCGGTGGCGGCACCGGCGGCCAGCCGCCGCTGGGCGCCGGCGGTACGCAGCCCGCGCACAACCGGACGGTGGTGCTGCAGTCGGGCAACGGCGGCCTGCTCGCGGACCTCGACGGCGCCAACACCGCCGCCGGGACGCGCATCAAGGCGCAGGGCCGCAACGGCAACGACGCGCAGAAGTGGACGCTGTGGCAGAAGCCGGACAGCCAGTGGCTGATCGAGACGAAGCTCGGCGGCGGCATGGTGATGGACCACAACCCCAGCACCCACCGCACCCACCTCATCGGTGCGCAGGAGGGCAACGCCAACCAGCTGTGGCGGTTCGCCGACGCCGGGGGCGGCTGGTTCACGGTCGTCAGCGCCGCCGGCAACGGCTGCCTCACGGCGGCGGCCGACGGTGCGGAGCTGGCGATCCTCGGCTGTGACGGCACCAACGCCCAGAAGTGGCGCCTGACCGAGGCCGTCGACAACCCGTCGACCGGCGGCGGCAACGGTGGTACCGGTGGCAGCGGTGGCAACAGCGGTGGCAATGGTGGTGGCGGGAACTCCGGCGACGCGGCCGCGGTGCCGGTCTACTCGGCGCTGCCGTCCAAGTGCCTGGACGTCACCGCCGGCAACACCGCGAACAACACCCCGATCGACCTCTACGACTGCAACAACACCGCCTCCCAGCGGTGGACCCCGACCGCGACCAGCGGCGGGCTCGTCCTGAAGGCGTTCGGCAAGTGCCTGGACGTCGCCGCCGGCAACACCGCCGGCGGCACCCGGGTGGGCCTGTACGACTGCAACGCCAGCGCGGCGCAGAACTGGCGCCAGGGCGCGGACTCCTCCCTGGTCAACCCGAACTCGGGCAAGTGCCTCGACGTCGTGGCGGGCAACTCCGCGAACGGCACCGCACTGCAGATCTGGGACTGCAACGCCAGCGACGCGCAGCGCTGGGGCCTGGGCACCGTCCCGCCGCGCGCCCCGCAGCAGCCCGCGCAGCAGCCCGGCACCACCCCGGTGGTGAGCCCCGGCGTCGGTTCGTCGCAGGTCGCCACCCTGCGCTCGGCGAACAACACCATGGTCGCGGACCTCGACGGCGCGAACACCGCCTCCGGCACCTCGATCAAGGCGCTCGGCGCGAACGGCAACAACGCGCAGCGCTGGGCGTTCTGGCCCACCGCGAACGGGCGCTGGATCATCGAGACGCTGCTGACCGACGGCAAGGCCGCCGCCGGCCAGGGCATGGTCATGGACCACGACCCGGGCACCCACCGCGCCCACCTGATCCGGACGATGGACGGCAACGCCAACCAGCACTGGGCCTTCCACGACGCCGGAGGCGGCTGGTTCTGGATCACCAGCGACGCCGACAACGGCTGCCTGACCGCCAACAACGCCGGTGAGCAGCTGGGCATCTGGGCCTGCGACGGCTCGGACCGCCAGCGCTGGCGGCTCGACAACATCCAGAACGGACCCACCCCTGGCGGCGGCTCCAGCGGAGGCGGCGCCGGTGGGAACACCGGCGGCTCGTCCGGCGGCGGTGTTCCCACCGGCGGGAACAACGGCGGCTCGACGGGCGGAGGTTCGACCGGCGGCGGGAACGCCGGCAGCGGGGGAACCCCGCAGGCGCCCGGGGGCAGCGGGGTGCGCCACGGCGTCACCACCGTCCTGCGCTCCGGCAACAGCGGCCTGGTCGCGGACCTCGACGGCGCCAACACCGCCGGCGGCACCCGGATCAAGGCGCAGGGCCGCAACGGCAACGCCGCACAGCAGTGGATGCTGTGGCAGAAGCCCAACAACCAGTGGCTGATCGAGACGAAGTTCGCCGGGGCGATGGTGATGGACCACAACCCCAGCACCCACCGCACCCACCTCACCAGCGCCCAGGAGGGCAACGCCAACCAGCTCTGGCGCTTCCAGGAGAGCCAGAACCTGCCCGGCTGGTACCGGATCATCTCCGCGGCCGACAACGGCTGCCTCACCGCCGTCAACGGCAACGAGGACCTCGCCGTCTGGGCCTGCACCTCCTCCACCGCCCAGTGGTGGGAGCTCGACGACTCGACGTTCACCGGAGGCGGCGGGGGGAACCCCGGCGGCGGCGGCGGTGGTGGTAGTGGTACCGGCGGCGGTGGTACCGGCGGAGGCGGCGGCGGGAACCCCGGAGGCGGCGGCGGAAGGGACCCGCGCTTCCCGGACGGCATGCAGCTCCCCCCGGTCTGCAACGGGCGGCAGTCCTCCGGTTCGTGGATGTGGCACGGGGACACCCTGTGCCCGGGGCAGAGCCTGGAGTCCAGGGCGGCGGAGCAATCCACCCGGCTCGTCATGCAGCAGGACGGCAACCTCGTCGCCTACTACACGCAGGGCGACGCCATCGGCGACCACACCTGGGCCGTATGGGAGTCGAAGACCGTGGGCTGCGGGGCCAAGGCCGTCATGCAGGACGACGGGAACCTCGTCGTCACCGCCGCCGACGGGCGGGTCTGCTGGGCATCGGGAACCAATGGCCGCAACGGCGCCTGGCTGATGGTCAGCCCCCTGGGCGACATCCAGATCCTGCAGGCCGGCGACGCCACCGGCGCCGCCATCGACGGGGCCCGCGCGGTGGCCGCCGCAGGGAAGGGCGACTTCCTGGAGGCCTTCATCTACGCGCTGCAGGCGATCATCAAGGGCGTCCCGAAGGTGCAGTGGCAGACGAACACCGGACACCCACGCCTGGTGCCGCCCAAGTGCGTCGTGACAGGAGGCCGGGTCATCCCCTGCACCTGACCTTCCTCCCACGGGTGGCCCGCGTGCGCGCGGCACCCGCCGGGTGCGTCCGGACTCGCCGGCCTCTCGGAAGCCGGCCCGGTGGCCTCCACCCCGCTCTCGGGGTGGAGGCCACCGCCGTGTGTCCACCGCCGTGTGCCCATCGCCATGTGCCCGCCGTGTGCGCATCGCCGACGGCCTCGCCGGCCCGCTCCCGGAGGGGGCATGGCCCGGGGCGCGATTCAGCGGACCGGGGCGGCCCGCAGGGGGAAGTGGCAGGCGGCCAGGTGGTCGTCGGGGCCGAAGGCGGTGAGCGGTGGCTCGACCTCCGCGCAGATCTGCTGCGCCGCCGCGCAGCGGGTGCGGAAGCGGCAGCCGGACGGCGGGTCGATCGCGGACGGGAGCTCCCCGGCGACGCCCCGGCTGCTCTTGGCCTTCTCCACCACCGGGTCGGCCACGGGGATGGTGTCCAGCAGGCCGCGGGTGTAGTGGTGCACCGGCCGGGCGTACACCGACGGCGCGGGGCCGATCTCCACCAGCTTGCCCAGGTACATCACGCCGATCCGGTCGGACAGGTACCGGACCACGGACAGGTCGTGCGAGATGAACAGGTACGACAGTCCGAGTTCGCCCTGCAGATCGCTCATCAGGTTGAGCACCTGCGACTGGATCGACACGTCCAGGGCCGAGACGGGCTCGTCCGCGACGATGAGCTTGGGGCGCAGGGCCAGCGCGCGGGCCAGTCCGATGCGCTGGCGCTGGCCGCCGGAGAACTCGTGCGGGTAGCGGTCCAGGGCGGTGAGCGGCAGGCCGACCAGGTCGAAGATCTGCCTGATCCGCCGGTCGCGCTCGGCCTGGCCGTCGACCCGGTGGATGTCCAGCGGCTCGCGCATGATCGAGTGGACGGGCATCCGCGGGTTCATCGCCGCGTAGGAGTCCTGGAACATCAGCTGGACGTCCCGGCGCAGTCGGCGGCGCTCGGCCCGTGGCGCCAGGGCCAGGTCCCGGCCCTCGAACACCAGGCTGCCGCTGGTGGGCCGCTCCAGGCCGACGATGAGCTTGCCGACGGTGGTCTTGCCGCAGCCGGACTCGCCGACCAGGCCGAGCGTCTCTCCCCGGCGGACCGTCAGGGAGATGTCGGCCACGGCGCTGACCGCGCCCACGGCCCGGCGCAGGATCAGGCCGCTGGTGACCGCGTACTCCTTGACCAGGTTGTCGATGCGCAGCAGCGGCTCGGCCGGCGCCTCCTCGGGCACCGCAGCGGCCCGCACCTCCGGGGCCCCTACGGCCGTCGCCGGGCGCGGCGCCACGGCCGTCGGGCGGCCGCCCGGCTCGGCCTCGCCGACCGGGAAGTAGCAGGCGTAGCGGTGTTCCGGGACCTCCCCGGACAGCGGCGGCTCCTGCGTGTGGCACTGCTCGGTGGCGTAGCGGCAGCGCGCGGCGAACCGGCAGCCGGGCGGTGGGGTGGTCAGGTCCGGCGGCAGGCCGGGGATCGAGTAGAGCCGGCCGCCGGACTCGGCGAAACGTTCCGGCAGCGATTCGAACAGCGCCTCGGTGTACGGGTGGCGGGGGTGGGTGTAGAGCTCCTCGGTGCCGGTGGTCTCGACGACCTTCCCGGCGTACATGACGGCGATCCGGTCGGCCCGTCCGGCGATGACGCCGAGGTCGTGGGTGACGAGGATGACGGCCATGCCGAGCTGCTGCTTGAGGTGGTCGATGAGTTCGAGGATCTGCTTCTGGACGGTGACGTCGAGGGCGGTGGTCGGCTCGTCGGCGATGAGCAGTTTGGGCTCGTTGGCCAGGGCCATGGCGATCATGGCCCGTTGGCGCATCCCGCCGGACAGTTCGTGCGGGTAGACCAGGGCCCGCCGGGCCGGGCTGGGCATCCCCACCAGGGACAGCACCTCGACGGCGCGCTCGTGCGCCTCCTTCCGGGAGGCCCGGCGGTGGATGCGCACGGACTCGGAGATCTGCCGGCCGATGGTCATCGTCGGGTTGAGCGAGGTGGTCGGGTCCTGGAAGATCATCCCGATGTCGTTGCCGCGCACCCGGTCCATCTTCTCGGGGCCGAGCGCGAGCAGGTCGCGGCCGTCGAGCAGGACCCGGCCGTCGACGACGCTGCCGCCGTTGGGCAGCAGCTGCATGATCGACATGGCGGTCATGGTCTTGCCGCAGCCCGACTCGCCGACGATGCCGAGGGTCTCGCCCACGTCCACCGCGAGGTCGACGCCGTCCAGGGCGTGCACCACCGAGCGCTTCAGCCGGATCTCGGTGCGCAGGCCGGTCACTTCGAGGAGCGCCACTGCTGATCCTCCGTCGGGTTCACCGCTTCTGCAGCCGGGTTTCGAAGGCGTCGCGCAGGGCGTCGCCGATCACGTTGAAGCACAGGATGACCAGGATGATCACGGCGGCGGGCGGATAGATCATCCACCAGCAGCCCTGGCCGGCGAAGGTGGTGCCGACGTCGAGCATGCCCCCCAGGTCGTTGTTGGGGGCCTGGAGGCCCAGGCCGATGTAGCTGAGCGTGGACAGGGCGAAGACCGCGTCGGCGATCGAGAACGTGGTGTTGACGATCGTCGTCCCGATGGTGTTGGGCAGGATGTGCTTCAGCACGATCCGTCGGCCGCCCGCGCCCATCATCCGGGACGCGGCCACGTACTCGCGGACCTTGATCGCCAGGGCCTCGCCGCGGACCAGGCGGGTGATGCCGAACCAGGAGGTCAGGCCGACCTCCAGGATCAGCATGGTCTTGCTCTTCCCGTAGACGCTGCTGAGGTAGATCAGCAGGAAGATCAGCGGGAAGGACATGAAGGAGTCGATCACCCGCATCATCAACGCGTCGATCCAGCCGCCCAGGTAGCCCGCGACCGCGCCGTACAGCGCGCCGAGGACGGCGGCGATCAGACCGGCGGCGAGGCCGATCTCCAGGCTGGTCTGCCCGCCGACCATCACCTTGCCGAGCTCGTCGATGCCGTCGTTGTCCGTGCCGAGCGGGTGCCCGGCGCCCGGCGGCAGGGTGACGGCGGAGAGGTTCACCACCGAGGTGTCGGCGTGGTAGAACAGCGGGCCGAGGAAGCAGAAGGCGATGATCGCGACCAGGACGACGACGGCGACCAGGGCCAGCCTGTTCTCGGCGAAGACCTCCGCGCCGCGCCGGAGCATCGAGCGGGGCCGCCCGGCCGGCTCCCCGCCCGGGGCGGAGGCGGGCCGACCTTCCGTCGAATCGTGTGTCAGGGCCATCAGGTGAGCCTCACTCGTGGGTCCAGCACGGCGTAGCCGACGTCGGCCAGCAGCGAGCCGACCACGGTGGTCACCGCGGTGAGCAGGGTGGCCGCCAAGGTGATGCCGTAGTCGTTCTGCAGCGCGGCACGGGTGGTCAGCAGGCCGATGCCCTGGATGTTGAAGACGTACTCGACGATCAGCGCGCCGCCGACCAGCGCGGGCAGCGAGAGGCCGACCAGGGTGACCATCGGGATCAGGGCGTTGCGCAGCACGTGGCCGTACAGGGTGCGGCGCCGGGAGGCGCCCTTGGCCTGGGCGGACCGTACGTAGTCCTGGGTGATCTGGTCCAGCACCCCGGAGCGCATGTACCGGCTGTAGCCGGCCACGGTGGTGACGGTCAGGGTCAGGACGGGCAGGCAGACGGCCCCGGGGTGGGTCAGCGCGTCACCGAAGGTGGCCACCTGGTCCTGCACCGAGACCCAGTGCAGGTCGTCCTCGAACCACTGCTGGATCAGGAAGCCGATGAAGAACGTCGGCACGCCGTAGGCGACGAAGGAGAACACCGTGAAGGCGTGGTCCAGCACGCTGTTGCGGCGGGTCGCCTGGAGCAGGCCCGCCGGCACCGCGATCAGCAGTGCGAGCAGCAGCGAGGCGCCGACGATGTAGGCGGAGGCGCCGAGGGCGTTGAACAGCAGGTCGGAGATCGGGCGCTGCTGGATGTAGTCGAAGCCCAGGTTGCCGTGCAACAGGCCGTCCAGCCAGGTCCAGTACTGCACGTAGACGGGGCGGTCCAGACCCATCTGCTGGGTCAGGTGGGCGATGTTGGCCGGGGTGGCGTGGGAGCCGAGGATCGCCCGGACCGGGCCGCCCGGCATGAGCTGCATCAGGCCGAAGGAGATGACGGTGACCATCAGCACCGTCAGGAGGGCCTGGAACAGCCGTCGGATGAGGTAGGCCGTCACCGCCGCCCCCCGAGGGGGGCAGCGGCGACGCCGTTACGGATGGCCGTCATTTCGTGTAGTACCAGTACTCCGGCTCGTAGCCCTGGAAGGGGTCACCGGCGTCGAGGTGCAGCTTCTTGGTGACCTCGCTGATCGCGAGCGTGTTGGGGGTGTAGATGACCGGCTGGACGCCCGCGATGTAGTCCTCGTAGGCGTACAGGTCGTTGACGTCGCTGCCGGTCGTGGTCTTGACGATCAGCTGGTCCAGCTTCGGGTCGGAGAAGCTCCAGACGTTCGGCCCGGCTCCGGTGGCGAACAGCGCGTCGCCGGTCGGGTAGTAGTCGGGGGCGTAGACCCAGCCGCCGTAGAGCAGGCCCTGCCACTGGCAGCCGGCCGGCTGCGCGTCGCTGCAGGCCACGCCCTCGTTGCCGATGGTGTTCTGGGTCTGGCTGACCATGGTGATGCCGATGCCCGCCTTGGCCGCGTCCGAGCGCATGTCCGCCGCCATGGTGTCCAGCGCGGCCTGGCCGGAGGGGTAGTCGAGCGTGAACGCGGCCTTGGTGCCCGCCGCGATGCCGGCGCCGCACTGGTTCGGGCCAGTGCCCGGGTCGGTGCAGGTGGCCGGGACGCTGTCGGTGTTCCAGCCGTGGCTGCTCAGCAGCTGTTTGGCGGCCGCCGGGTCGTAGGTGGCCCGCTCGGACTGGCTCTTGGGGGAGAGCGGGTTGCCGGCCGGGAGGCTGGGCACGGCGCCGGTGCTCGGGTAGCCCCAGCCCTTCCAGATGCCGTTGATGATGCCCTGCTGGTCGACGGTGTCCTGGACGGCCTTGGTGAAGTAGGGCTGCTTGAACAGCGGGCCCACGGCCGGGTTGGCGAAGTTGATCTGGTAGTACGAGATCTCGTCCAGGTAGGTCGGGGCCGGGATGTAGTAGCCCGCGCTGCTCAACGGGTTGCCCGCGTCCGGGTTCTTGGCGTTGAAGGTCGGGGAGTTCTCGGCCGGCAGGTAGCCGACGTCGATGGCGTTGGCGCCGCCGCTGCCGGCCTTCAGGTCCGCGTACTCGGTGGTGGCCGAGGTGTAGGGGACGAAGTCCACCTCGTCGAGGTGCGGCTTCTGCGGGCCCGAGTAGGCGGTGTTCGGCACGATCCCGTACGCGCCGGAGGTGCCGTTGTAGTTCTTGAGCTTCCACGGGCCGTCGACCACCGACCACAGCGGGCTGCCCGCGAAGTCGCCGCCCTTGGTCGACTGCGCGCTGAGGTAGGCGTAGTCGGCCGCGCAGTCCTTCGCGGCGGCGTCCGAGCCGAACGCGTCGCTCGCGCAACTGCCCTTCTGCCCCTGGCCGGTGAGGTCCCAGGCGAGCGGCATCGGGGTGATCTGGCTGAGCTCGTCGTCGGTGAACCAGGTCTGGTTGACCGGGGTGTTGAGGGTCAGCGTCAGGGTCTGGCCCGAGGCGGTCGCCGAAGCCACGTTGTCCGGGAAGTACTTGGCGCCGATCGCCGGGTTCGGCGGGGTGTAGTAGCCGCTGTTCGACGACTCGGCCTTGGCCATGTTGATCCAGAACAGCACGTCCTGGGCGTTGACGTCCTCACCGTTGGACCACTTCCACGGCTTGACCTGGACGGTGACGGTCGTGCCGTCCGCGCTCCAGGTGGGCGCCTCGCCGAGGGACACCTCCGGGTCGAGGGTGACCTTGTCGTTCAGGCCCCAGTAGTACAGGGGGCGGTAGAACAGCTCCTGGAACTGACTGGTGTTCACCGTGCTGACCTGAGCCGGGGAGTCGAACGGCCAGATGGCGTCCGGGAAGGTGGACGGCGCCTCGGCGACCCGCACCACACCCCCCTGCACCGCCGCTCCGGCCGGCCCCGGGTTGCCGCTGCCGCCGCCCCCACCGCCGCCACTGCAGGCCGCGGCGGTTGCCACCACCGTGACCAGCGCCACCACCTGCGCGAATCTGCGCGCTCCTGCGGACTTCGTCATCCTTGACTTGCCCCTCTCCCCCACGTGAACACCACGAGTTCTTTCCTTGCGCGACCTGACGGTTCGCCGACGCGGGCATGGCGATGCCGTGGCCGGGCAAGGTGAGCGGCTTTCCCGACGGCGGGAAGGCACCGGCGTCCGTGGGCTTCAGCCGCTTGCTGCGTGCTGGCCCTGCCCCGTCCGGTGCTATTAGTTAGACCGATTTTTCGAACAGAGAGAAGCCTTGGGGACGACTCGTGTTCGTCAAGTTTCCATCAAGGAAAGGATCTTGACGCTGCGTCGCATGGTTCCGGCGGAGGGACCGGCCAGAGTTCTTACCTGCCTTTGTCGTCGCTCTGCCGAACCGCTGACCGGCACCCGGCAGGGTCGTGCCCACACCGACCGCAGGACGCGCAGGACGCACGGAGGGCACCACGATGACGACGAACACGGCAGCGAGCATGGCGGCGAGCATGGCGGCAGAGACGACCGGCACGGAGGCTGAGACGACCGCGAGCCGGGCGAAGGAGCCGGCCCGCCGGAGCGGGCTGGCCGCCGCCGCGCTGGCGGTGCTGGCCGCGGTGCTGCCGGTCACCACCGCCTCGCCCGCGCAGGCCGCCCCCACCGGGGCGGCGGGCCGGCCCGCGTGGTGCCCGACCATCCCCGGGCACCAGGTCGACTGCACGACCATGCGCCGCCCGCTGGTGGCGGACGAGCCGCGCCTGGGCGGCATCGGCGTGAGCTATGCGGTGGTGCGCCACAGCCGCCCCGGCCCCGCCCTGGGCACCATCGCGGTCAACCCCGGCGGCCCCGGCGAGACCCTCATCGACCGCGCCGACCAGGTGGCCGGGGCACTGCAGGGGGTGCTGGACGACTACGACCTGCTCCTGCTGGACCCGCGCGGCACCGGCCGCTCCGGCCGACTGCCCTGCGACGTCACCGAAGCCGACTACCGCTTCGCCCCGCGCCCCGCCCAGCGCGAGCTCGTCGCCGACTGCGCCGGGGAACTCGGCCCGCGCGCCCGCGGCTACACCAGCGCCGCCACCGCCGACGACCTCGATGCCGCCCGCGCGCGGCTGGGAGCCCCGAAGCTGGTCCTGTACGGCCTGTCGTACGGCACCTACCTGATGCCGGTCTACGCCGACCGCCACCCCCAGCGGGTCGAGTCGATGGTGCTGTCCGGCGCCTACCCGCTCGCCTTCGACTCCCTGGCCCGGCCCGGCGCCCAGCAGGTCTCCCTGACGCTGCGCCGGATCTGCGAGCGCAGCGAGGCCTGCGACCCGGAAGGCGCCGTCCGCGACCTCGCCGCCACCACCGAGCGGCTGCGCACCCGCCCGCTGGTGCTGACCGCCTCCCTCGGCGGCAGGCCGCGCACCGTGGTCTTCAGCGAGGACAAGCTCGCCGACCTGATGTACGAACCCGCCACCCGGGGCATCGGCCTGCACCCCGAGGAGCCCGGTCTGCTCGGCGCGCTGCCGGCCGCCCTGCACGCCCTCGCCACGGGCGACGACGCACCGCTGACCGCCCTGGTGCGCGCCGAGGTCGAGCACACCGGCACCGAGGACCAGGCCTCCTTCCTGGCCGTCACCTGCAACGACTACGCCCGCGCCTGGGACCCGGCCGCCCCGCCCGCCGAGCGCCGCCGCCAGTACCGGGCCGCGCTGGCCGCCACCGACCCGGCCGACTTCGGTGCCTTCAGCGTCAAGGGCTGGACCGAGGGACAGACCGACGGCGGCGACAACTGCCTGTCCTGGCCGCGCCGCGGCACCGCCGACCCGCAGCCGACCGACCTGAAGAACGTGCCCGACGTGCCCGTCCTGGTGCTCTCCGGGGACCTCGACACCAACACCCCCGAGGCCAACTCCCGTCTTTCCGCCGCCCAGTTCCGCCGCAGCGCCTTCGTCTCGGTGCCCAACAGCGGGCACGTCCCGGAGATGGAGTCCACCGGCTGCGCGGTGGACATCTCCACCCACTTCATCCGCACCGGCACGGTCGGCGACACCTCCTGCCTCGCGCACATCCCCCCGGTCCCCGTCGTCCCGGTCCCCCGCTGACCTGCCGACCCCCTGACCGGCCGCCCGACCCGCCGACCGACCGCCCCCGACCGGCATGACCACGCCCGCCACCAGCGAAGATGACACCATGACAGATCCCACCGCCGCCCGGCGCACCGTCCTGGTCGTCGAGGACGACCCCGGCGTCCGCAACACCCTCGACCACCTGCTGCGCTTCGAGGGCTACCGGGTACTCACCACCGCCGACGGACAGGAGGCCCTGGAGCTCCTGGAGCACCGGCACCCCGACCTCGCCGTGGTGGACGTGGTCATGCCCCGCCTCGACGGCCTCGCGCTGTGCCGGATGCTGCGCCGGCGCGGCGACCGCCTGCCCGTCCTGGTCCTCACCGCCCGCCACCAGCTCGGCGACCGGGTCGCCGGGCTCGACGCCGGCGCCGACGACTACCTGGCCAAGCCCTTCGCCACCGAGGAACTCCTGGCCCGCATACGCGCCCTGCTGCGCCGCACCGAGCCGCTCGGCGGCGAGAGCGCCGAACTCGGCCTCGACGACCTCGCCCTGGACCCCGGCACCCGCCAGGCCCACCGCGCCGGGCGCCGGCTCGACCTGACCAAGACCGAGTTCGACCTGCTGGAACTACTCCTGCGCAACCAGGGCACCGTCCTGACCCGCCACCAGATCTACGAACGCATCTGGGGCTACGACTTCGACACCGACTCGCGCTCACTCGACGTCTACATCGGCTACCTGCGCCGCAAGACCGAGGACGGCGGCGCGCCCCGGCTGATCCACACCGTGCGCAACGTCGGCTACACCGCCAGGACCGCCTGATGCTGCGCACCAGGATCGGCCTCGTGGTCCTCGCCTCCGTCCTGCTGGCCATCGCCGTGCCCGTCACCGCCGCCTACCGCGGTGTCAGCACCCTGGTCGCCGACCAGCTCGACCGGAGCCTGGAGGACCGGGCCCACACCGTGCTCGCCGCCCTGGACCTCGATCGCCCCCCGCCCGCACGGCCCGACACCGTCGAACAGCTGCTGCTGCCCGACGGCACCACCCGGCCGCTGGGGGCCCCGGGCGGCCCGGCGCTGCCGGTCTCGGCCCGGGCCCGGGAGGTGGCCCGTACCGCGCAGGGCGCCCACCAGGAGGACGCCACCGTCGACGGCACCCCCTACGGCATCCTCACCAAGGCCCGCCCCGACGGGCAGGGCGCGGTGATGGTCGGCCAGACCTACGCCGGGGCGCAGACCGTCGACGACGCGTTCCTGCGCCGCATCACCTGGACCAGCGCCGCGGCCGCGGCCGCCTCCGCGCTGCTCAGCTGGCTCGTCCTCGGCCGGATCCTGCGCCCGGTGCGGCGCCTGGCCCGCGCCGCCGAACACATCACCACCACCCGCGACCTGGCCACCCCGCTGCCCGCCGCCGGACGCGACGAAGTCGGCCGCCTCACCCGCGCCTTCGAGGCGATGGTCGGCGCCCTGCGCCGCTCCCGCGACCAGCAGCAGCGCCTGGTCCAGGACGCCAGCCACGAGCTGCGCACCCCGCTGACCTCGGTACGCGGCTGCGCCGAACTCCTCCAGCGCGCCCGCGGCCGGCTCGCCCCCGCGGACGAGGAGCAGATCCTCGCCACCCTGGTCACCGAAACCGTCGCACTCGACGAACTCGTCCGCGAGCTGGTCGAGTTGGCCACCGACCAGCAGACCGTGGAGGACCCGGAGCCGGTGGACCTGACGGCCGCCGCCGAGGACAGCGCCCGGCGCTTCCTGCGCCGCACCGGCCGCGAGATCACCGTCACCGCCGAACGGCCCGTGCCGGTGCAGGCCCGCCCGCGCGCGCTGCAGCGCTGCGTGGACAACCTGGTCGGCAACGCCGTCAAGTTCAGCCCGGACGGCACCCCGGTGGAGGTCCACATCACCGGCACCCGCCTCGCCGTGCGCGACCACGGGCCCGGCATCGCCCCCGGCGACCGGCAGGCCGTCTTCGAGCGCTTCCACCGCGCCGCCGCCACCCAGTCGACCCCGGGCTCGGGGCTGGGCCTGGCCATCGTCCACGACCTCATCGCCGCCGACCACGGCACCGTCTTCGCCACCGCCGCCCCCTCCGGCGGCGCCGAGGTCGGCTTCCACCTGCCGCCCGCCCCTCAGGACTGACGGCCCGCCCGGAGGCCAGGACAGCGGGTCGGTGATCGGCGAGCCCCGGGCTTGGATCTGCGAGCCCGGCGGAACGGCGTGGCCCCACGCGGGCGGGTCGGCGCGTCAGTCGGGCCGTTCGGCGTCGCGGGCGCAGCGGAAGCCGGCGTGGCCGCTGGAGCTGTCGGGGGTGTTGGAGCTGCGGGCGGCGACGCGGTAGCGGTTGCAGTAGGACTTGTGGCACAGGTGGGAGCCGCCGCGGATGACCTTGGCGGTTCCGGTGGCGGGGCCGGTGGGGTTGGCCGGGGTCGGGGATGCGGGATGGTCGGTGGTCCACCAGTCGGCGCACCACTCCCACACGTTGCCGGACATGTTGTACAGGCCGAAGCCGTTCGGCGCGAAGGAGCCGGCGGGGGCGGTGGCGCGGTAGCCGTCCGCGGCCGTGTTCTTCGCCGGGAAGGTGCCGCGCCAGATGTTGCAGCGGTGGGTGCCGTCGGGATCGAGTTCGTCGCCCCACGGGTACCGGGCCTGTTCGAGTCCGCCGCGGGCCGCGTACTCCCACTCCGCCTCGGTGGGCAGGCGCTTGCCGGCCCAGGAGGCGTAGGCGTGCGCGTCGTTCCAGGAGACGTGGACGACGGGGTGGTCGCCGCGGTCGGCGACCGTGCTGCCCGCACCCTCGGGCCGGTCCCAGGCGGCTCCGGTGACCGCGCACCACCAGGGAGTCCGCTCCACCCGAGCGGCGGTACGCCGCACGGCGGCCGGGAGGAACCCGGCGAAGACGTAGGACCAGCCCAGGCGTTCGGCGTCCGTGCGGTAGCCGGTGTCGGCGGCGAACACGGTGAACTGCTCGTTGGTGACGGCGCGGGCGTCGATGAGGAACGGGTCCAGCCGGACCTGCCGCACGGGGCCTTCGCCGTCGTCGGGGAAGCCTTCGGAGTCGTCGGTGCCCATCAGGAACTCGCCGCCGGGCAGGAGGACCATGCCGTCCGCGGGCCCGGCGGGACGCGGGGCCGCGAGGTGGAGCGGGCGGATCGCGCCGGGGCCTCGCGAGGGCGTGCAGCAGGGCGCCGAGGGCAGGTTCACGGGTTCCTCCGGGAGTGGGTTCAGCCGGGACTGGGTTCAGCCGGCCGTGCAAGGCGGGCCGGGGTCAGGCCAGGGCTGCCTGGCGCCTGAGGTCGAGCTCCCGCTGCACCCGCTCCACGTCTTTCGCGTAGGGCAGGTGGAGGAGCGTCAGGAAGGCGCCGTTGACGAGCATGAGGACCACCAGGACCGCCAGGAACACCGGGCGGAGTCCGACCGCCTGGCCGAGGAAGCCGGCGCCCAGGCCGAAGGCGGCCCACGCGAGGGCTTCGAAGACCGAGACGTAGATCGTGAAGGCGGTGGCCCGCAGCTCGGGCGGGGTGACCGCCATGACCATCGGCCGGTTGAGGCTGGGATTGACGCCCTGGGCGACACCCATCAGGCAGAAGAGCAGGGCGTACGCGCCGATGCCGCGGTAGTGGACCTGGGTGCCCAGGAAGGCGAGGACGGCGAAGGCGACCTGGGCGCCCTGGAGCGCGCCGGGAAGCCCGTGGCGGGGGCTGCGGCGGGTGGCCCAGTCGGCGAGGAAGCCGCCCAGCAGGGTGCCCAGCAGGTATCCGATGCCCAGCGGCATCAGGACGACGGCGGCTCGCTGGGTGGTGAAGCCGAACACGTCCACCAGGTAGACGACGGCGAACGAGGAGAGCAGCAGGTGTCCCGAGAGCAGCCGCGACACCAGGAGGATCGCGAAGCTGGGGATCTTGACCAGCGAGACGACGGTGGCCAGGTCGACCTTCGTCCGGGACTCGCGGGCGGCCCGGTCGAGGTCGGCGAGTTGCCGCTCGGCCGCGCCGCGGCCGGGGTCGCGGAAGCACAGCAGCAGCACCACGCCGAAGAGGATGTTCAGGACGCCGATGCCCCACAGCCCCCAGCGCCAGCCGTCGTGGACTCCCGCCAGTTGCCCGATGAGCGGGCCGAGCACCGAGCCTGCCAGTGCGAGCGCACCGTAGAGGGCACCGACGGCACGGCCGCGCGACGCCGGGTCGAACAGGTCGCCGATGATCTCGGAGACCAGCGGCTGGGCGGCCGCGTAGCCGGCGGCGAGGACCGTGAGGAAGACCAGCAGCTCGGTGAAGTTCCGGGAGAAGCCGGCGGCCACGCCCCACACCCCCCACAGGCCGGTGGACAGGACCAGGACGCTCTTGCGCGACCAGCGGCGTGCCGCCCACACCCACAGGGGGGCCGCGAGCACGCCGATCAGCTTGCCGGCGGCGGTCAGGACGCCGAGCGAGCCGAGGGTGAGGCCGAGGGCGTTCCTGATGACCGGGAACAGGCCGGTGACCAGGCCGGCCTCGGTGCCGTCGACCAGCATGGCGCCGCCGAGGACCGAGAGCTGGGCCCACCGGCCTCTGACCGGGGGTGGGCCGGTCCTCGTGGCGGGCCCGGAGGTGCCCTCGATAAGGTCGGACATGCGCGACTCCGCTCTTCGCATCGTTCGTCACAGGGGCAGTGCGGGGGAAGGGGGCGTGCTCGCCGGTGACGGGGCTGCAACCCCGTCACCGGTACGTGGTGCGCCGGCTGGGTCGTGCGCCGGCGGGATCGTGCGCCGGCTGGTCAGAGAGCAGCGAGTTCCTCGGCCACCCGGCGCAGGGCCGACACGTCGGTGAGGCCGCCGGCCAGGGCGGCGACGTCGATCAGCGGCGTCGGGCCGAGGAACTGCAGGAACTCGGAGTCGACGATGCCGGGCAGGTGCCTGCGCATCACCTCCACGGCGACCGGGTCGGAGATCAGGGCGAACACCGGGGTCCGCAGCGAGAAGCGTCCCGAGGGGTAGTCCTCCGGGCGGGGCAGCGGCTCGGCGGTCCGGTCGGCCTGCTCGCGCTGGGCGCGGACCAGCAGGTGCTCCGCGCCGACCGGACCCTCGGCCGGCAGGCCGAGGCGCTCGTACTGGCTCGGCGGTGCGTCGCCCGCGCGCATCAGCTCCACCAGCAACATCGCCATCCGCAGCTCGGCCGTGTCGTCGACGAGGGGGGTGCGCTGCTCGGGGTCGCCCTCCAGGTCGAACAGCAGGGTGCCGTGCTGATAGGGGTTGATGAAGGTGCGGCCGGGGACGCGCAGGGTGCGCACGCCCTTGGTGAAGGTGAACGGCTCCGCCAGCTCAAGATCCGCCAGCTCGGCCGGGGAGAACCGCCCGCGCATGTGGGTGGGCATCAGCGTGTGCTCCAGCAGTGGCGCGTTGTACGCCGTGGCGGGGGCGCGCATGTAGACGTAGCGGCCGTCGGTGACGTTGACGTGGCCGCCGTGGATTCCGAACAGGGCCGCCTCCCGTACCGGGGTGTCCTCGGCCACCGGCAGCGGGCGGCCCTGCACGTCCGCGGGGCGCTCGATGCCGAAGTACTCCAGCAGCGTCGGTGCGAGGTCGATCGTCTGCACCAGGGCCCGGCGCCGTTCCCCGGCCTTGCCGGCCCGCGGGTCCCACACGAACAGCGGCAGGTGGACCAGTTCGTTGTACCAGGGCTGGACGGTCTTGCCCCACCAGCCCTTCTCCCCCAGCAGCAGGCCGTGGTCGGTGTTGACGATCAGCAGGGTGTCGTCCCAGAGGTCCTGCTCGTCCATCAGGTCCAGCACCCGCCCGAGGGAGTGGTCGCACATCGACAGCAGCGCCGCGTACTCCAGCCGGGCGTGCTCGACCTGGCCGGGGGTCTCCACCACGCGCTTGTAGTCGGGCCAGTCGAAGTGCGGGCCTTCGTAGTCGTGCGGGTAGAGGTCCTTGAACCGCTGGTGGCTGAAGAACGGCTCGTGCGGGTCGAAGGTCTCGATCTGCACGAACCACCGGTCCGCGTCCCGGTTGGTGCGGACGAACTCCAGGCCCGCGTCGAAGGTCAGCGTCTGCGGGTGGCGGTCCTCGGTCGCCAGGTGCGGGCGGTTCACCCAGTCCTGCCGGTAGGACTCGAACCGGAGCTTCTTCAGGTCCTCGGGGATCTCCGGGTCTGCCACCTGGCCCTTCCACGGGTCGCCCTCCTGGCCGCGGAAGAACTCCCAGGTGTTGTACCGGCCGTGGTAGGTGGCGCCGCCGTCCTCCCAGTAGTGCGGGTGGTCGCTGACCAGGTGGGTGTACACCCCGTTCTGCTTGAGCAGTTCGGGCATGGAGTCGTCGAACGGCTCCAGCGGGCCCCAGCTGCGGTGCAGGAAGTTGTACCGGCCGGTGTGGATCTCGCGGCGGGCCGGCATGCACGGCATCGACCCCGCGTAGGCGTGGTCGAAGGTGACGGACCGCTCGGCCAGCCGCGCGAAGTTCGGCGCGTGCGTCCAGTCCCCGCCGTAGGGCGGCAGCATGTGCCGGTTGAGGCTGTCGAACATCACCATGATCGCCTTCATGCGGCGCTCCCCTCTCCGGCCGGTGGCGTCTTGTGCCCCGGCTGCCACTGTTCGAGACGCCGGAGCATGCGCTCCAACCAGGCCACCCACGCGTCCATGGCGCCGGCGCCGTACTGGTGCAGTTCCTCGTAGACCTCGCGTGCCAGTTCCTGGTCCAGCTCGGGCAGCGGGTCCTCGAAGCGGACCGTGCGGTCGCGGGGCCGGTTGCGGGCGATCTGCTCGCGCCGGTGGTCCAGTTCGGTGCGGATCAGCCGGATCGCCGCCTCGCGGTCCAGGACCGCGGCGAAGGCGAAGCGGGAGAGGAAGTCCGCGTCCTGGAACCGGCTGGGCGGCTCGTACGGGGAGCGCACCCACTCCATCAGCGCTTCCCGCCCCACGGGCGTGAGCCGGTACACCTTCGCGTCGGGACGCCCCTCGCGCGGATCGACCTCGAAGGCCACCCAGCCGTCCGCCACCATCCGCCCCAACAGGCGGTAGATCTGGCTGTGGTGAGCGCGCGAGCGGAGGAACTGGCCCTCCGTCTCGACCCACTTGCGCAGGTCGTACCCGCTGAACGGCCGGCCGGCCAGCAAGGCGAGCAGGACGTACTCGAACTGCATCGAGCCCCCTATGTGCGGAATCACTTATGTGCTCAGTGTTCTATCCGCGACATGGGGGACGTCAACGCGACGGGCGGCGAATTATCCGACCGTTCATAGGAGTTCACGGTGATTCACAGTGCGCAGCACCTGCGCCGCCGGCGGGGATGCCCGGTGCGGCCGCGATGAAACAGGCTCTTCCGGGGAAAACGGGCGCCCCGCGGCGGTTCGGGCGAACCCGGAACCGCCACGGGGCGGGCCATGCCGGTCGTCACCGGATCGGCACGGTCGCCAAGCTGCGCGACCGTGCCGACCGAAGAGCGATGCTCAGTTGAAGACCAGGACGTCGGTGCGCATCGGCAGCGGGCTGCCCCAGCCGATGTTGATCTTGAACGTCACCAGTCCGTTGCTGGGGGCGATGCTCGACACCTGGAAGGGCGCCGCACCGACGAACCGGTTCCCACTGTTGCCGTCGATCTCGGAGGCCGTGATGACGACCGTCGAGTCGATCCCGATGACGTTCCAGGCGATCTGGAGGTTGAACGTCCCGTTCCCCGGGGTCCACGTCCACCACCCCCGCCACACGGCGCCGACGTTGCCGCCGATCGCCGCGAGGCCCTGGTCCCGGTCGGCAGGCTGCGAACTGCTCGCGATCCGCGGCACCTCGATGGAGGAAGATTCGGCTGCGGCCATGACGGCTCCCCTCGCGCCGGGAGAGCCCCCATGAGCTCCCCGAATACTTAGAGTGTCCGTTAATGCGCACAGCGTCACAATCACTCGTGGGAGTGAACCTCCGGCGCGTCGCCGCGCTATCCACACGAACACCGTCCGCACCCGCCGCCCGCGCGCCCCCCCCTGGGGCTTTCGTTATGTCCGGCGATGAGGACGGCGTAGAGGTTCGCCGCGGGGGTGCCCGGCTCGCTGTTGCGCTCGCGCCATCCAAATGTGCTTACCGCACTGGTAATTGACGAAGACCCGGGAACAGGTCGTCGACACGCCCGACCCGCCCCCGGCGGACGTTCAGTGAGTGCCGCAGAAGACGGTGTCGAGGAACTTGATGCTCGCCTCGTTCTGCGCCGTCTGCTCGGCGTCATCGCCCCGCGGGGTGTAGGAGAGCGCGACCTGGCGGTCGGCGGTGCCCCACAGCTGGGTGGAGAAGCCGAAGGTGCCGCCGTTGTGGCCCAGTACGGTGGTGCAGGAGAGCGTCGCCTGCGCCAGCCCCATCCCGTAGTCGACGTCGTGCGAGCCCGGCACGGTCTGGAGCATCGTGGTCATCTCGCGCTGCTCCGCCGGACGCAGCAACTTCCCCTTCAGCACGGCCTGCTCGAACCGGACCAGGTCATCGGTGGTGGAGATGATCTCTCCGGCGGCGCCCGCCCAGGACGGGTTCTGGTCGGTGACGTCGAAGTCGGTCTTCTTGACGTTCCCGGTGCCGGCGCCGTCCACGGTGGTCCAGTAACTGTGGGCGCGCGGGCCGGGGATCGTGGTGGAGCGGCCGGGGACCGTGGTCTTCGTCATCCCGAGCGGTCGCAGGATGCGCTGACCGACCTCCTGTCCGTAGGGGTGCCCGGTGACCTGCTCGATGATCAGGCCGAGGATGTTGAAGTTGGTGTTGGAGTAGCCCCATTGGGTTCCAGGCTCGAAGTTCGGCGCGTGGGAGACGGATGCGGTCACCAACTGGCGCGCGGTGAACGTACGGTTCAACCCGCCCTGGGCCAGCCACGAACGGAAGACGGCCGGGTCGTTGAGGTTGGGGAAGACGTCGGTGCCCGCGTTGGTGGCGTCGAACAGGCCCGTGCGCTGGTTGAGCAGCTGGCGGACGGTGATGTTCTGCCCGTTGGGGACCAGCCCCGGCAGGTGGCTCGACACCGAGTCCTCCAGGCCGAGCCGGTGCTCACCGACCAGTTGCAGCACCGTGGTGGCGACGAAGGTCTTGGTGACGCTGCCGATCCGGAACCGGCCGTCACCACGGACGGGCGCCTGACCGACCAGGTCGGTCACCCCCGTGGCACCGCGCCACCGCTGGTCGCCGTCACGCACCTCGGCGATCGCGGACACCGCCTTGGCGTCGGTCAGCCCGTTGAGGGCGAGTTGCAGCGGACCGCCACGCAGGCGGGCCGACGAAGCTGCGGAGTCCTCGGCTCCCGCCGCAGCGGCGGAGGCGGGTGACGCGGACACCGCCAGACAGAAGGCTGCGATCAGGGCACTGGTCAGACGACGAGACATGGAGCTTCCCTTCACTCGGGCGAACAGGAGTTCGCCACGAGTCAGCCTGTCAGCGCCGCCACCGGGGGATCATCACTCCGGATGAGGACCCGTCCATCCTTCAACAGGCTTACGAGATCGACACCTTAGGACACCAAAGAGGTACGTGAGGGGTCGTCCGGCGGTCGCATCCGGCGATGCGCCCGCACGCTCGGTGGAGTTGTGGCCGGGGGGAGCCTCCGGTCTGGTGGCTCCCGCCGGCGTTCGGCACAAGGTCCCGTTCTGCGGCCGGTCAGCCGGCGCTGACGACCGTGCCGCAGATGATCGTTCCGTTGAGCGTGACCGTCTGACCGAGGTCGTAGGTGGCGGCCACCTCCGTGTCCGTGAGCGTGACCGTCCAACCATCGCCGGTCTTGGTCGCCTTGACGCCGGTTGCGTTGTTCTTCACGTAGCCGCCGACGTGGGCGGCCGTGCTGACCGGCATCATCCAGCCGGTGCCCGACTCGACGCCGGCGACGCTCGGACCGCCGGCGTTCTGGTCCGACGGCGCCTGGAAGGACGTCAGCTCACCCTTGATGACGGTGCAGGTGCTGTCGGTGGCCTTGATGGAGCCGGACTCCACGCCGCTGAAGGTCACGTCGGCGCTGCCCTTGCCGGCCTTCCCCGGCGCGCTGGCGGGGGCGCCCGCCGCTGGGGGCGCTGCCGCGTCAGCCGGCGCCGCACCCGCGGACGTCGAGACCGCGGCCCCAGGCGCGGTGGCGCTCTTGGCCGGGCTCGACGATCCACATCCGGCGAGGGATATCAGCGTCGCGCCGGCGATGAGCCCGATGACGGCACGTCGTCGGTGGAGTTCGGTCCGTGACATGTTCTTGCCCCTGAATCTCGCGTGTGAGTACTTGTTGATCACTGCGCAGAGTACGGCAGGCGGCTGTCGGTCGCGGAGAGATTGGATGCCGGACCAACGTTCTGCGCTGTGATCTCCATCCCCGGCACCATAGCCTGACGGTCTGACAAAAAGTGTTCGCACTCGATTTGGTGGACACCGATCCACCTGGCAGCAAAACGACCGTCCCTGACCCGCCACGCGGGAAACCGGATTCCTCCCCGGCCTGAAGGCCGGGACATCCTCCGGCATCCGGGTGAAGCGCCGCACGGGCGGAGGCAGGGGTCGCCCGGCCGGTGGGGTCAGCTGTCGACGTTCACCGCGGACCAGGTGGAGGCGACGGTGGTGGAGGCGGTGCTGTCGGGGCCGAAGAGGTCGGCGGCGGCCTGGAGGGTGGCGGCGCGGGCACCGGAGTAGTCGGTGGTGGAGGTCATGTAGGTGGTCAGCGCGCGGTACCAGATCCGCTCGGCGTCCACCCGGCCGATCCCGGTGACGGCCCGGCCGTCGACGGTGGGGCTGTCGTAGTCGTAGCCGTTGATCGTCTTGGGGCCGCTGCCCTCGGCCAGCAGGTAGAAGAAGTGGTTGGCGGGGCCCGAGGAGTAATGGACGTCGAGGTCGGCGATGCCGTCGTACCAGTAGTCCGGGGAGTGGCCGTCCCTGGAGGGCCGGTCCAGGTAGCGCAGCGGGGTTCCCTTGCCGTCGAGGTCGAGGTGCTTTCCCATCAGGTAGCCGGGGACGTCCTTCGGGTTGTCTGCGTGGAAGGAGACCCCGGTGCCGAAGATGTCGCTGGTGGCTTCGTTGAGGCCACCGGACTCCCCCGTGTACTCCAGGCCCGCGGTGGCGGAGGTGAGTCCGTGGATCATCTCGTGGGCGGCCACGTCCAGTTCGGTCAGGGGCCTGGCGTTGCCGGGCCCGTCACCGTAGGTCATGCAGGAGCACTTGTCGCTCCAGAAGGCGTTCGTGTAGTTGGAGCCGGCGTGGACCCGGCTGTAGGTGCCGACGCCGTCACCGCGGATGCCGGTGCGTCCGTGGACGTCCCGGAGGTAGTCCCAGGTCTGGGCGGCACCGTAGTGGGCGTCGACGCCGGCGGTCTCGTCGTTGCTCTGGTCGCCGTTGCCCCACCGGTCGTCCTGGTCGGTGAACAGGTCTCCTCGGCCCTTCGCCGCGTGGTGCATGTCGTAGGTCCGGTGGCCGCCGCGCGCGGTGTCGTTCATCTCGTACCCGAGCAGGGTCTGCGTGGTGCCCAGGGGCACCGTGCCGTTGTACTGGCCCTGGCCGATGCCGGTGTGCACGGCCTCGTAGGCGTACAGCTGCCCGCCCGAGACCGCGTCGGTCACGACGTGCCGCTCGCTCGGGGTGCCGTCGTCCTGCGTTCCCTCCAGCACCGACTCCCAGGCCAGCGACGGGGTCCGGGCGGCGGACCAGACGACCAGGCGCGGGGGGACGGCGGTGTGGAGCGCCTGCATCACCTGGGCCGCCGAGATCGCGGGCGTGGTGGTCGGCACGCTGATCGGCGCCCGGTGCGCGCGGGTGTCCGACAGGACGCCCTGCGCGCTGCGGTGGACGACCAGGTCGCCGCCGAGGACCGGCAGCGCGGCGAAGGTGCGGTGGTACCGGAAGTGGACGGTGCCGTCCTCGTCCCGGGCCGCGTCGTCGGGCAGCAGGATCTCGCGCGGGTCCAGGTTCAGCGCCGTCGCCGTCGAGGCGGCGATCCTGGCGGCTTCCTTCAGCAACTCGGCGTGCTCCCGGGGGGAGAGCGCCGTCGCGACACCCCCGGCCCGTACGGCGCCGGGAGGTGTGCGGGCGGCCGCGCCTGTCGGCTGCACGCCCGTCAACGCCACGGCGGCCAGGACCGCGAGGGCGGCGGCCGGCCGGGTGGACCGGTGGCGTGCGCGGCGGGGGATGGCAGACCGCAACAGGGGCTCCTCGGTGTTCGCAGTCATGGTTCGCGTCCACGTGCTCGTATGCCGGCCGGGCGTGACCGCCCGGCCGGCGCCGCGACGCGCTACCCGGCGTTGGCGATGGGGGCGTTGGTGACGACCTGGGGGTCGTCCTCGGGGTCGACGTCGTCGCTCGGCTCGACCGAGGGTTCCACGTCGCTGCCCGGCTCGAACGCCATGAAGTGCGTGGATCCGCCGTAGCTGAAGTAGCCGAGTTCGTCGCCCTTCCTCACCTCCTGGTCCTTGCGGACGGTGGGCGTGACCGAGGAGATCTCGCTGATGCCGACGGCGGCGAGGCAAAGCATGCCGACGCGGGGGGCGGTGCTCTCGATGAACATCAGAGCACGTGTGCTGGATGCCGCCGCCCCGCCGAACGACAACCCCCGAGGGGCGGGGCCCGACCCGTCCGGCCCGGCCGTGCCGAACACCAGGCCGGGAACGATCTCCACGTGCCGCACCACACCGTCGACCGGTGCGTGCCAGCGGTGGTAGCCGGTGGCGGGGAGCACCATCTGCAGGACGTCGCCGCCGACGAACCGGTCGGTGTAGGCGCCGTTGTTGAGCGTGTCCGCCAGGGAGAAGGTCTGGCCCTTGAGGGTGAACCCGGTGTCCTTGCCCACCTTCCGCTCATGGCGCACCAGGGTGCCGTCGCTCGGCGCGAGGACCGCCGTGGGGTCGGTGGAGACCGGCCGGGCACCGGGCTTGAGCTTGCGGTGGAAGAAGTCGTTGAACGACGCGAAGCCCCAGTACTCGGCGCCGCGGTCCGGGATCGCGTAGTCGTCGAGCCGGTGGCGTTCGACGGCGTACGGGGACAGCCAGCCGTCGTCCGCCTCGGTCAGCACGTAGCGGCTCGCGGGGCTGTCCAGGAACGCGCACCACTCACGCAGGACCTGCTGGAGCGCGGAGTTGAACGCCGGGGTGCGCAGCAGGCTCTCGCCCGCCTTCGTCAGCGACATGTTCGCGAACAGCGCGGACAGCGGGAAGAGGATCCGCTCCTCGGACTTGGCGCGGTACTCGGGTGCGGTCGAGATGATCTGGTCCACGCACTGGAGCAGGTGGCCGACGCCGTGGATCGGCTGGAGCTGGCGCGGGAGCTGCTCCAGCATTCCGGTCACCAGCAACTGGAGGCTCTTGTCCGTCTCGATCAGCTTCTTCATGGCCGCAACGGCGGTGCTGTGCGGCTCTGTTCGACCCTGGGCCCGGTCCGCGAGGTCCGCCAGCCAGGCGTCGACGGCCCGGCGGTCCTTCGGCAGGTAGCCGGCGACCCGCCCGAACGAGGCGCGGTAGCGGGCATCGGTCAACGCACCCGTGAGATCTCCGAGCATGCTTCCTCCGTCATGGCATTCGATCGGTGGCATCCGGCGCAGTTCCCCGCCAGTCATCGATGACATCCGACGCAGTTCCCCGCCAGTCTCGGCCACTCTCGCCCGACCGACAGGCAAGGAAACACCACCCGCGGCCATAAGGCCCGAAAGGCTGATGGCGATAACTCATCAGCTCAGCCGATTTATGCGACCTGGCTGGCTCTGCCTCCCTGAGACGGTTTCGAGGGACGGACCCGACGTACGGAGCGAAACTCCTAGCGTGCTTCGTAGATGCGTTTGTGGTCGCGGAGTGCGGCCAGGCGGAAGGGTTCGCATAGGCTGCCGTCTCATCCGGCCCACCGTGACAAGGACCAGCCCATGCGCAGCCGTACCGGTATCCGTCTGATCGAGACCGCCGACGCCGCCCCGATAGCCGCGCATCGGGTGCGGGACGTCGAGGCCTTCCGGCCGTGGGAACCGGCCCAGCCGGCCGAGTTCTTCACCCCGGAGGGCCAGGCGGAGCGGATCGACGGGCTGTTGGCCGGTTACCGGGCCGGCACGGTCTGGCCGGGCGTCGTGCTCGCCGACGACCAGGTGATCGGGCAGATCACCGTCGCGGGCATCCTACCGCAGCCGCACCTGCGCCGCGGCTCCGTCGGATACTGGATCGCCAGTGTCGCCCAGAATCAGGGGCACGCCGGGCGTGCCGTCGAACTCGCGCTCCGGGTGATGACGGACGAACTCGGGCTGCACCGCGCCGAGGCGTCCACCAGCCTGGAGAATGTGGCGTCGCACCGGGTGCTGCGCCGCCACGGGTTCAGTCCGTACGGCGTCGCGCACTCCTCGATCTTCCTCGACGGCAGCTGGCGGGACGGGCTGCTGTGGGAGCGGATCCTCGGCGACTGAGCGTACGTCCCCTCCGGCAACGGACGCCGGACGGTCCGTCACAGCTTCGCGGCGCGCGTCAGCAGCGAGCGGGCGGTCAGCGCGCTGGTGACGGCGGCGATGCCGGCCAGGAGCAGCATCTGCGGCCAGGCCGCGTCGAAGCCCAGCAGGGCGGAGTCCCGTAGGCAGCGGACCACGTAGGTGACCGGATCCGCCCAGGACAGCAGGCGCAGCACCGGGGCCATCTGCTCCACCGGGTAGAAGGACGGGGCGGCGAACAGCAGGACCGGGGCCAGGACGTTGACCGTCACCGTGAAGCGCTGGAAATCGGTGAACAGCGTGGCCAGCAGCAGGTAGAGGCCGTTGCAGGCGAAGGACGCCAGCACCGTCGAGGCGATCAGGGCGGCCCAGTGCCCGACCGGCCAGCGGAAGTCGAACACGGCGAGCGCGATGGCGAGTGCCACCAGGGTCTGCGCCAGGACGAGCCCCGCGCCCGCCGCCAGCTTGCCCAGGACGTAGCTGCTGCGCCGTAGCGGGTACGACCAGAGTTCGAGTTCCATCTGACCGAGCCGTTCCTGGAACAGCGACGTGCCCGCCGCGGTGGCCGCCGCCAGCATGGAGGAGAGCATCAGCGCGGGCACGGTGAACTCGGCGTAGCCGACGGCGCGTCCGTGGTACCGGACGTCGCCCACCAGGTGGGAGAGCGAGGTCGCGAACAGCAGCAGGTAGACCGCGCTCGGGGTGATCGCCAGCAGGAGGTTGGTCCGGTTGCGGGTGAGCAGGCAGTACTCGCGGTACAGGGTGGCGACGGCGTCCTGCCGCCACCGCCCGCGCGGGGCGGTGGGCGGGGCGGGCGCGGTACCGGCGGTGTCAGCGGAGGCAGCGGTACCGGCGGAGTCAGCGGTGCCGGAGGAGTCAGCGGTCGCAGTGGTCACGGTGGTTCTCCACGAGGTCGATGAACGCGTCCTCCAGCGACGGCGGGAGGTACTCCACGGACGCCGTGTCCGGGCCGTCGGAGCGCAGGCGGGTGAGAAGGGCGGGCAGCCGGGTGCGCACGTCGCGCCCGGACAGCTGCACCAGTCCGTCCGTGACGACGGCCTGCAACCCGGCCGAGCGGGCCAGGTCGGCGAACGGCTCGGGCTGCGCAGGGTCGGCCGTCCGGACGCGTACGACCTGCGGGCCGAAGCGCTCGGCGAGCTCGCGCGGGGTGCCGTCCTGGAGCAGCCGGCCCCGGTTGACGATCAGCACCCGGCCGCAGTTGCGTTCCAGTTCCTCGACGTAGTGGCTGGTCCACAGCATGGTGGTGCCGTACCGGTGGCGCAGGTCCCGCAGCAGCTCCCACATCCTCCGGCGGCCGCTGACGTCCATGCCGGCGGAGGGCTCGTCGAGCAGCAGCAGCCGGGGGCGGCCGAGCAGCGCCCGGACGATCTGGAGGCGGCGCCGCTCGCCGCCGGAGAGGGTGAACACCAGCTGGCCGGTGGCCGAGCCGAGGCCGAGCGTGTCCAACAACTCGTCGACCGTCGGGCGGACTTCGGGCCAGCGCAGGCCCTTGAAGGCGGCGGCGATGCGCAGGTTGTCCAGGAGGGACAGCATCATGTCGAAGGGCGCCGACTGGTGGACGACGCCGAGCTGGTGCTTCACCTCGCTGCCGGCCGTCGGCTCCTCGTCGAACACGGTGACCCGGCCCGTGGTGGGCGCGGTGACGCCGCAGATCAGCTTGGTGAGCGTGGTCTTCCCCGCACCGTTCGGCCCGAGCAGTCCGACGACGGCGCCGTCGCCGAGGTCGAAGGAGATGCCGTCGACGGCGTTGCGGGTCATGCCGGTGTAGCGCTTGACCAGGTTCTCGACGTGCAGCGGGGTTGTCATCCGCGCCACCCCGCGAGGTCCGACCGGCCCGGGGCCTGGTCCGGCCGGACGGGAAGAACGCCCCGGACGGCTTCGACGCGTGCGCGGACGAACTCGGCGGTGTCGGCCAGTCGCGGCGGTTCCAACAGGGTGCCGTGGCCGACGTGGAAGTCCGCCGTCCCGGGCCGCAGCGGCGGCCGTCCGCCCCAGCCCTCCGAAGGCCCGGTCGCCCGATCGCCCGAGGACCCGGTCGTCCGGTCGTCCGAGGGGCAGCCGGCGGCCCGGCCGATCAGGATGTCGACGTCGCGCCGGCCGGCGGCGGCGAGCAGTTCGTCGAGGGCGGTCCCCGGGAGCGCGCCGTACGGGGAGACGCTGACCACAGGTCGGGCCTCGCCCCTCGACAGGCCGGGCATGTCGCCGCGGCGCATCGCCGGGTGCCACCACGCGTAGGCCGGGGCCGGGCCGGGGAGCCAGATCCGGGTCCGGCCCGCCCCCCGGTCGGGGTAGGCGGCGAGCCTGGCCAGGTCCAGGGCCGCGAGCGTGACCGCTCGGCGGTACGCGGGCACGACCCCGAGGTACTCCCCGGGCCCGACCACCGGGTCGACCAGCGGGAGGTTGTCCCCCCGGGTGAGCAGCCGGCTGCCCGCCCGGTCGACCACGCGGTGCACGATCACCTTCCGGTCGAGCAGGACGACCGCCACGTCCCCCGGTTCCACCTCGTCGAAGGGCCGGGCCAGGACCGTGATCACGGTCCCGGGCTCGATCGTGGGCAGCATGCTCCGCCCGGCGGTCCTCAGCCGCGCCCTCCCCACGGCGGCGAGGGCGCTGCGCAGCAGTCGGATCTGCGACGGTTCCTCAGACACGGGCGTCACCCTGGTCCACCATCACCAGCAGGTCCTGTGCCAGCAGCCGTGCCACGAACTCCTGGACGTCCTTGGCGATCAGTGCCCGCTGCGCGGGGCTCTCGGCGCCGTGGCGCCGGGCGAGTTCGGCGACCACGTCCGGGACGGAGCGGTTCTCGGCCAGTTCCAGCCAGATCTCGGCGGCGGTGTGGTTGAGGGTGCGGAACTCCCCGCTGCGGGCGGAGTAGATCCGCACCTCGTTCAGGGAGGGGGTCCAGACCACCTCGGAGTCGATCAGGTAGTGCATCGGCGGTCCTCTCGGTCGGCGAGCGGCAGCAGGCGGCGTTCCGGGGCCTTCCAGTCCTCGTACGCCGGGTGGAGGGAGTCGTCCCGGACGAGCAACGGGCGGAACAGCTCGTCCCGTCCGGCCTTGAGCCGGGCCCCCGGGACGCCGTTCGCGCTCCACAGGCTGGCGATCATCGACTGGCGCAGGATGCGGCAGAGGTGGCGGCCGTTGCGGTGCACGTCGCCGGTCTCGGCCAGGTGGTAGGCCCGGCAGCCGCCGCCGCAGGCACCGCGGATGTAGCAGCGGCGGCAGTCCTGGAGGTTCTCCCCGGTGAAGACGTTGTTGGTCCGCAGGTCGGCGAGGACCGGGGCGGCGAAGATCTCCGCCAGCGGCTGCCGGCGGACGTTGCCCGCGATGTGGACCTGCTCGGTGACGAGCTTGCAGGGGTAGACCGTGCCGAGCGAGTTGACGTAGACCTCGTTGCCGCCCATGCCGCAATTGCCCTTCACCGAGCAGGGTTTGCTCGCTTTCGGGCCCTCCGGCAGGAGTTTGCCGGCCAGCGGGTGGGTCCAGCAGAAGTCCAGTACCTTCTGGTAGTCCGCCCAGCCGTAGTCGAAGCCGTCGGTCGCACCGCGGCCCAGGTCGGTGTGGTTCATCATCCGGACCCGGGAGATGTCGAGGTCGGCGACGAACTCGGCCAGCCGGTCGAGGACGTCGACGTTCTCGGGGGTCACCACGTGGTTGATGACCGGGGTGACGCCCGCCTGGTTCAGCAGGCGCAGGCCCTGGGCCGTCCGGGCGAAGGTGCCCTTGCCGCGGGTCCGTTCGTGCGTCTCGACGGTGCCGCCGTCCAGGCTGACCGTGACCTGGTTGAAGATCTCGGCCATCCGCTGCGCGGTTTCGAGCCGCCTGATGGTGGTGCCGTTGGTGATGATGTTGGCGGCGAGCCCGCGTTCCCGGGCGTGCCCGGCGACGGTGAACAGGTCCTTGCGGAGCATGGGTTCACCGCCGGTGAAGACGATGACCCGGGCCCCCAGGTCGGCGGCCTGGTCGACGAGGTCGAGCGACTCGGCGGTGTTGAGCTCGCCGGGCAGGGCCTTCTCCGACGAGGCGTAGCAGTAGGGGCAGCGCAGGTTGCAGCCGTCCGTGATCGCGTAGTAGACCATCGACAACTGCGGTTCCGGGGCCCGGACCACGGGGCGCCGGCCGGGCAGGTAGACCAGCCAGTTCAGGACCGCCTTCGCCAGCGCGCGTTCGACGGTGCCCGCGTCCGTGGGCAGCGTGCCCCTCGGGCGGCCCGGGGCGGCGAGGGCGCGGAGCACGTCGGTTTCCGGGGCGGTCATCAGGCACCAGGCCGCCAGCTCCGGATTGGTGACCAGACGGTCCCCGCCGTTCGTGAAGTAGACCAGGTCGTCGGGAACCACCAGGTCGTCCCAGAGTTCGAGCAGTTTCATTCTCCACCTCGGCCGTCAGGGGTGGGTGCCCGGCCCGGAGGCCGGGCACCGACCGGCTACGTGATGAGCGGTGCCGATCTCGGCAGGGCCGTCACTCGGCCGCGGGGTCCTCGATCCCGTGGCCGCTGCCGGCGCCGGAGAAGGCGCCGCAGCTGCAGGAACAGCTCATGCCGGCCTCGAACTCGTCGGACCTCATCTCCGGCTTGACCCAGGCGCTCTCAGTCATGGTTCGTGATCCCTTCCGTTGACGGGACCCGCCCTGGCGGTGCGGGTGGAATGAGCATGACGCTCAGTCAGCGCGCCTGGGGAGGGCAAGACTTGCCCTGGGTCCGGCCGTTGCCGTGTGCAGGAGGCGTGAAGGAACATGGCCGGTTGGTGTCTGTGCGACGGCACGGGGATCGCGCACGATGCATGCGTGGACACCAAGGCCGCGATACGCGAGTTCCTCGTCTCCCGTCGCACGCGACTGCGCCCCCAGGACGTCGGCGTACCCCCCTGGCAAGGCGTCCGCCGGGTCGAGGGCCTGCGCCGGGAGGAGGTCGCCGCGCTGGCGAACGTCAGCGTCGACCAGTACGTCCGCCTGGAGCGCGGCCAGGCCTCCCGGGTCTCGGACGCCGTCATCGACGCGGTCGCCGTCGCGCTGCGCCTGACCGCCAACGAGCACCGCTACCTGCGCACGCTCGCCCGCCCGGCCACGCCGCCCCGGCAGGCGGCCGGTCGCCGGGGCCCGGTGCGCCCCAGCGTCCAGCTCTTCCTCGACTCGATGCGCCGCACCCCCGCCTACCTGGTCGGCCACTGCGGCGCCATCCTCGCCTGGAACCACCTCGCCGCCCACGCCTTCCTCGACTTCGCCGACGTCCCCGAAGCCCGGCGCACGCTCGGCCGGCTCGTCTTCACCGACCCCAGGGCGCGCGACATCTACGTGGACTGGCCGACCAAGGCCCGCGAGACGGTCGCCTATCTGCGCACCGAGGCCGCCGCGCGCCCGCACGACCCGGAGTTCGCCCGGCAGATCGCCCGACTCCGCCAGGAGAGCCCGGAGTTCGCGGACCTGTGGGACCGGCACTCGATCATGGAACTCACCCACGACATCACGCGCCTGCGCACCCGCGCCGGAACGGTCGAGCTGTCCTGGGACGCCTTCCAGATGGCCGACGACGCCCACGAGTTCATCGTCGTCTACACCCCGACCACCCCCGCCGCGGCAGCCGTCCTCGCCCGCCTGGAGGGCGAGCCGGTCGACGGCCGCGACGACTCGGCAGGTCCGCGAGCCGGCGTGCTACCCGGTCAGCGCCGCGTGCAGTGGGGCCAGCAGGGAGAGGTCGTCGGTGGTGACGGTGAGGTGGGTGGCGCCGGCGGACCGCCAGGCGTCGGCGAGGGAGCGCCAGGTGTCCGGCCGGCCGGGGGCGGGGCGCAGGCGGGCCTCGATGCCGAAGGTGCTCCAGTCGCGGCCGGCTTCGGTCACCGCCGTCCGCAGTTCGGCGATGAGTGCGGCACCGCGGTCGACCCGGTTGGCGAGCAGGCCGGACATGGTGAAGCCGTCGGCGAGGGTGGCGATCCGGCGCAGTGAGCCCGGTCTTCCTCCGGTGCGCAGGGTGCCGCCGCCCATCCAGAGGGGTACGGGACGCGGCCGGGGGGTGAGGGTGACGCCGGAGAACGCGACGTGCTCGCCGGCGAAGTCCGCGGCCGGCCGCGTCCACAGCAGGCGCAGCGCATGGACCTGTTCCTCGAACAGTGCCGCACGGGTGCCCGGGGCGACGCCGAGGGCGGCGGACTCGGCGGGGTCGGATCCGATGGCGACGCCCAGCCGCAGTCGGTCGCCGCTGAGGTGGGCCAGTTGCGCGGTCTGCTTGGCGGCGAGCACCACCGGGCGGTGCGGCAGGATCGTCATCGCGGTTGCCAGCTCGATCCGGGTGGTGACGGCTGCCAGGAACGCCACCAGCGTCAGGCTCTCGTAGGCGGGAACGCCGGACACCAGGTGTTCGGGGACGGACAGGTGGTCGTACCCGAGGCTCTCCGCGGTCACCGCGAACGCGCGGAGTCCGGCGGGTGAGAGGGCCGTCGGGACGGTCCAGCCGAGGCGGAGGGTCATTTGCGGAAGGCCTCCGGGTCGGCAGTGGAGACGAACACCGCGCGCGGGCGTTCGGCGGGCAGCAACTGGGAGTTGAGGAGGTGGCGCAGTGCTTTCTCCCCGCCGGGGAGGGCGCCGGTGACGGACAGGTGGACGTGGAGGACCTGCGTGCCGTCCTCGTTCACCACCTCGGGCACGCAGTGCACGACCCCCGGGATGGCGTGCGCGGCCTGTCGGACGGTGTTCAGTGAGACCTTCTCGCCGCGCAGGACCACGAAGTCCGACAGGCGCCCGTGGAAGGTCAGATAGCCGTCGTCGATCGAGAAGGCGTCCCCGGTGGCGATGGTCCGCGGCCCCAGCAGGACTCTGCCGCTGTGCTGCCCGACCCGTCGCAGCAGTACGGTGCCGGATTCGACCAGCAGTTCACCCACGTCGTCCTGCACCCCGCGCAGTGACGCGCGCACTCCCGGCAGCGGGCGGCCGACGGAGCCGTACCGGTGCGCGGGCTCGGCGTGCGCGGCCAGGGTCGACACGCGCGGTCCGGCCTCGGTGAGCCCGTAGGTCAGGTACAGCTCCGCGGAGGGCCGCGCGGCCAGCAGGCGGGCCACCTCCGCGGGTGCGAGCCGGTCCCCGCCGACCGCCAGTGCCCGCAGGCCGCGTGGCACGAGCCGGGGGTCGGCCAGCAGTTGGCGGGCGATCGTCGGGGTCACCGCCGAGTGGGTGACCCCGCGCGCGGTGACCGCGTCGCGGTAGGCGGCCGGCGAGAACGGCGGCCCGTCGAGCACCAGTCGCGCCTTGGTCACGTACGCGGCGAACGCCTGTGCCACGAGGGCGTAGGAGTAGTACAGCGGCAGGTTCACCAGCAGGGTGTCGGCCGGGGTGATGCCCGTGGCCCCGGCGTGCAGGCGGGCGTTGTGCAGGAGCGAGGCCACCCGGTGCACGCACGCGCTGAACATCCCGGAGGTGCCGGAGGTGGACAGCAGGATCTCGCCCGGCCGGTACGGGGTGGTGGGGTGCCCGGTCGGTACGGCGAACGCGCCGCCCACCGGCGGTTGCGGCCCCGCGCCGGCCAGCCGGGTGGTCACCACGACGCCGGCCCCGACGTGCCCGGCCAGCGCGCGCACCCGCTGCCACGGCGTGCTCGGCGGCACGGCCAGCGGCACCAGGCCCAGCAGCAGCGACGAGAGCAGCACGCGCAGCAGTTCGACTCCGTTGGTGAGGCAGAGCACGACCGCGTCGCCCGGTGCCAGGCCCAGCCCGGCCAGGTCCGCCAGCACGTCGTCCACCCCGGCCGGGGCGCCGCCGCCCGTACTGGCCGGGGTTGCCTCGACCCGGGTCAGGAAGTCGGCCACCTCGGACCGGGTGAGGCTGTTCACCGGTCTTCCCGGGCGCCGGTCAGGACCAGGCAGCGACACAACTGTCCCTCTCCCGCAGCGGGTTGCAGGCCGACCAGGAGCACGTGCCGGGCGTGGCCGTCCGCGAGCCAGCCGCCGATCACCGTGAACGCGACGGGGGTGGCCCGGTCGGGGTGCGCCGCCAGCAGCAGGGACGGACCGCGCAACTCGTGGCGCAGGGCGGGCAGCCCGGCCAGCACGCCCGGGTTCGCTCCGGCGAAGCGCAGCGGCGACACCCGGGACTTCGGCACCGAGGCGGCGATGCGGCGCATCGTCCGTTCGCTCCCGGTCGCGCTCATGACCAGGATCCCGGTGTCGGCGGCGTCGTCGAGCACGGGTTCGGCGCAGTCCGCCAGTGCCCGGTCCACGGTCTCGGCGACCAGCCAGGCCGCCGGGTCGGCGTAGAAAGACGGTTTGTTCACCGCGTACTCGTCCGGGTCGCCGGCGACCACCGTCGCCGAACCCAGCACCCGTATGCCCGTCGGCACGTGTGTCACGCCCTCATCCCTTCGAACAGCAGGCACGTGTTGAACCCGCCGAACCCCAGTGTCAGGCTCAGTCCGGCGCCGGGGCCGACGGGTTGCGCCGATCCCGCGGCCAGCCGCAGCGGGGCCGCCGGATCGCGCAGCCCGAGGACCGGGGGGACTCGTCGGTGGCGCAGTGCCAGGACCGTCGCCACGGCCTCGATGGCCCCGGTCGCGCCCAGGCTGTGCCCGAACGCCCCCTTGGTGGCGAACACCAACGGGCCGTCGGCTCCGAACAGTTCCAGCAGGCTGCGCGCCTCGACCTCGTCGTTGAGCGGGGTGCCGGTCCCGTGGGCGTTGACCACCGCGATGTCCGCGGGTGCCAGGCCCGCGGAGGCCAGGCAGCGTTCGACGGCGCGCAGCACGGCGCGCCCGGACGGGTCCGGTGCGGTGAGCCCGGCGGCGTCGTTGGCCGCGCCGGCCCCGCGCAGCCGGGCGTACACCCGGGCGCCGCGTTCCCGGGCGGAGTCGGGGTGTTCGACCACCACGAAGGCCGCGCCCTCGCCGAGCAGCATCCCGTCGCGCGCCCGGTCGAAGGCCCGCAGTCCGGTGGGGCTCATCGTGCCCAGCGCGGAGTGCCCGAGCCGCTTGGCCTCGGTGACCACGTCGACCCCGCCCGCCACGCAGACCCGCCGCTCGCCCGAGCGCACCAGGGCGTGCGCGACGGCGATCGCGTCCGATCCGGCGGAACAGGCGGTCATGACGCAGACCGGGGTGCCCGGGTGCCCGACGCCCGCCGCCGCGTCGTCGGCCCACGCGTGCAGCGTCGGCTCCGCCTCGTCCAGGCAGGCGCCGAAGCTGGTGCCCAGGACCAGGCCGACCTCGGGGTCGGTGGTGGACAGGCCGGCGTCCGCGAACGCGGCGGACAGCGTCCGCCCGGCGAGCGCGCGCTGGCGCTCGCCCGCCCCGGTCCCGTACGGCACCGACGCGATGACGGCGGCGGCGGTGTTGCGCAAGGGGTGCGGCGAGTGGACGGGCGCCAGCGCCGAATCGCCCGCGCACAGCCGTTCCCACACCGCGTCCTGGTCCCGGCCCAGCGGAGTGTCCCAGGCCAGTCCGGTGATCACCGGGGTCACCACGGCCGGGCCGCCGCGGGATCGACCTTCGCCCGGCTCATCGCGCCGCGGAACCCGGCGACCGATCGGCCCTCCACGGTCACCACGGCGGAGAAGGCGAAGGTGGGGCCGGACAGCCGGTCCGCGCGGACGTCGAGCACGACCTGGTCGCCGGGCACGACCGGGGCGAGGAATCGGGACTTGACCGTGCCGACCAGGGTGACCTCGTCGTCGGCGAGCGGATCGCTGCTCAACTGGTAGAGCAGGACGCCGGACTGGGCGAAGGCCTGCATGGTGTGGCTGCCGGGCAGGATCAGCCCCGGGGTCAGGCCGCGCTCGGGCAGGTGCCCGGACAGCGCGCCCATCTCCGCCGAGACGGCGAACATGCTGCGCAGGAACACGCCGGGCTCATGGTCCAGAACCCGGTCGATGAACAGGCGGGGGTGGCGTCCGCGCACCAGGGCGGCGATGGCCGAGGTGCCCAGCGGACGTGCCTCGCGGACCGGGGTGGGAGGGGGTGCCGACTCGTTCGGGTGTCGCATCCGGGACGATTCCTCTCAGGGCCTGTCGCAGCGGTGCCGGTAGGGGCACCGCGCGCCGGGTGTCGGGGGCGACGGCGGCGAAGACGAGGTCGCCGGCCACCAGCGGGGTGCGGGTGCCGTCCTGCTCCTCCCGCAGCAGGTGTACCGCGAGGGCGAACCAGGCCGCGCCGACGTGGTCGACCCGGGTGTCCCCGATGATCACGTCGCGGTACACGGCGCTGTTGAGGTAGGTCACCCGCAGGTCGGCGACCACCAGGTCGACGTTGGCCGCGCCGAAGGCGGTCAGACCCGCGTCGTGCGCTTCGAGGTGTTCGGTGCCCACGGTCTCCATCAGCGAGGTGTAGCGGGAGAAGTGCACGATCCCGGTCGCGTCGGTGTCGACGTGCTCGACCCGGGTGCGGAATCCCGCGCTCACCACAGGGCCCGGGCGCCGGCCGCCACCCGGTCCACGATCTCGTCGGCCTGCGTCCCGGTGGTGATCAGCGGCAGCACGATCCGCAGGGTGGGGTGGATGTAGCGCCGGCCGCCGGAGCGTCTGCCCGCGCCCGCCATGAACTCCGCGTACACGCCCGCTTCGATCAACTCCCGGCGCAGCGCGCCGATCCGGTCCGCCGCCGCGGCGGTCAGTTCCACGCCGAGCATGACCCCGCTCCCGCGGACCTCGGTGAACACGTCCGGGTGGCGGCCCACCAGGGCGTCGTCGAGATGCTTGGCCAGGTCCACTCCGACGTCGGCCGAGCGTCGCAGCAGCCCTTCGGTCTCGATGTGCTCGATGCCGTCGCGGATCACCGCGCAGTTCGGCGGCCGCAGGTCGGAGGTGGTCACGGCGCCGGAGGAGCGGACGGCCAGCTCCTTGCGGGCGATCACCATCGAGGTGGACACCGTGCCCATGCCCAGGAACTTGCCGATGACGGTGATGTCGGTGGGCACCGGCCCGTCCGCGTCGCGCATGGCGAACCAGCTGCCGGTCTTGGCGAACGTCAGCACCTCGTCGGCCACCAGCAGCACGCCGTCGGCCGCGCACCGCCGCGCGAGTTCGCGCAGGTATCCGGGCGGAGGCGCGAGGATGCCCGCGTCGCCCTGGATCGGTTCGACCACGACGGCCAGCAGCCGGTCGGCGGACTCGGCGAGGTACTCCGTCAGGGCGTCGAGGTCGCCGAACGGAATGTGGTGGACCCGGACTCCGTACGGGCCGGCGGTGTCCGCGCCGGGCAGCCCGGCCCGGTAGTACCTGCGGTTGAGCAGCTGCACCAGCCCGCTGGTCCAGCCGTGCCAGGCGCCGTGGAAGGCCAGGACGGTGTCGCGCTGCTCCTTGCCCGGGCGGTGGCACAGCCGCCGGCCGTCGAAGCGGGACTCCAGCACCAGCCGCAGCGCCAACTCGTTGCCCTCCGAGCCGGAGTTGCGTCCGCTGACGTGGTACCGCCCCGCGGGGAAGTGGTCGGTCCACAGCCCGCCGGGGCCGAAGAGCCGGTCGAGGAGCTCCGCCCGTTCCAGCGAGCCCAGTTCGTCGGTGACGTTGCCGACTCCGGTGCTGCGCGCGAGCGCCGCTCGTACGACGGGGTGGTCGCCGCCCAGGGTGGCGCTGGCGTAGCCGCCGCTGGCGTCCAGCAACCGCAGCCGCCTGCCCCGGCGTTCCGGGCTCAGGTCGACCACGTCGAGGTGCAGGCCGCTGCCGCCCACGCAGGCGAACGGGAGCCGGGTGGCCCCGTAGTGGTTGAGGTGCAGGTCCGTGCCGCGCAACAGCACACCGGTCCGGTCCCCGGCGTGGTCGTCAGCGGTGACCGGGGCCGTGCTCACGCGGTGGCCGGGGGGCGGTCGGCCCCCGACAGCCGCTCGACCAGTGCCAGCACATCGCCGAGGGTGGACAACTCCCCCGCCGCGATGGCCTCGTCGGGGATGCTGATGTCGAACGCCTCTTCACACTGCACGCGCAGTTCCACGAAACCGAGCGAGTCCATGCCGTAATTCTCGCGCAGCCTGTCGTCGAGTCGCATCCGGTCGATCGGCACCTCCACCAGCACCTCGGAGTGCAGAATTCGCTTGATGGTCTGCAAAGGATTCACCAGAACTTCCCCTCTGGGTGGGTTCATTCGAACAGGCGGCGACCGGGCGTCCGGCGTGCGGAAAGGCGAGTGAGATCGCGGAAACGGTCGGGCCGAAAGCGGGCCGACGCCGATCGAAATACAAGGCGGCGCCGGCCATTCACGCTTTATCGAAGCTAGCCGAGGCCTTATCACCTGTCAATGGTCGACGATTTATCCGCCACGCACCTTCGAACACCGGATTCGACAATTCTTTTGCACGTTAGTTCGACGGCGATTCGGCCATTTCCGAGCACACGGTCCGTACACCCGCGAAAACCGGCCCGCAACGCGCCTCCCGAGCGGGCCGCGATCGACAGTCGAGCGGCAGCTATGCACCTTTTGTGCAATTTGAGACGCATCTCCGTCTGGCGCATATGCTTCTTGTCCTGGTGAATCATCCCGAACTAGCCTGAGGTCGTCCCTTTGTCCGGATGGACACAGAGCGCGGGAACGGGAACGCCATCGGGCTCCCCGGTGGCAGCGTCAGGCCTCACCCCCGGCTTCCTCCCCGTTCACTGCGAGCGCACCATCCGATGGCGCTGACCACTTCTGTCGATAGCGCTGACCATTTCTGCTTCCTGCCGACCGAAGTCCGCCTCCTTGCGCGGCTGTCGGCAGACTCCTTCGAAGGAGCTTCGAAACGCCATGAAAGTCACCCCCGACGCCCTGCGCGGCGTCACCGTGTTCGTCGGCGGCCCGATCCAGCACGCCTTGGTGCCCGGCGGGATGGCGGCGCCGATCCACGATTTCCTGAGACTGACCATCGACCAGTCGCGGCAGGCCGGCGCCACCGTGCTGTCCGCACACGTGGCCGAACGATTCGGTGCCGACACCGCTTCGTTCACCCCCGAAGAGGTGTCCGTGCGCGACTACGCATGGATGCGCGAATGCGATGTGTTCGTGCCGGTCCTGCCGGTGCTCGACGGCACCCTGCTGCGCACGGACGGCACGCACATCGAACTTGGCTGGGCCAGCGCGCTGGGCCGCCCCATCGTGGGCATCACCGACCAGCCCTTCTCCGAGTCGGCCAGCCACCTGCTCAAGGGACTCGCCCAGGTCGCCGCCGCAACGTTCCTGTCCGCCAAGGAGATCGCCAAGGACCCGGCGCTGCTGGTCGACGGCGTGCTCGCGGCGCTGGGCCGGACCAGGGCGGCGGCCTGACATGGCGGCCCCGACCCACCTGCTGGGGATGCACCTGGCCAATCCGGTCGTGGTCGGCTCCGGCCTGCTCACCGACCAGGAGCGCAACATCCGCAGGCTGCTGGAAGCCGGCGCGGGCGCGGTGGTCACCAAGACCATCCACCCCAACCCGCCGATCGGCCTGGACGAGCGCCTCGTCAGGCTGCCCACCGGAATGATCAACAGCACCACCTACTCCAAACGGTCCGTCGAGCACTGGGTGCGCATCCTGCGCGACCTGACCAGGGACGGGCTGCCGGTCATCGCGTCGCTGCACGCCGACAGCCCGGCGGAACTCGCCGAGTTGGCAGCCCGCGTGGAGGCGACGGGCTGCCGGGCACTGGAACTGGGCATCTCCTGCCTCAACGAGGAGGACGGCCTCGACGACACCCCCGAGCGAGTGCACGCCTACACCGCGGCCACCCGCGCTGCGACGCGGGTGCCGTTCTCGGTCAAGCTGGCCAGCGGGGAGGGCCTGCACGCCCGGGCGTTCGCCGCCGCCCGGGCCGGCGCCGACGCGGTGACCATCAGCGACACCCTGCCCGCCGCCGCCGTGCACCCGGAGACCGGTGACCTCCAACTCGGCGGCGTGTTCGGCTACTCCGGACCGGGCATCAAGCCGCTCGTGCTGGCCTCCCTGTGGAAGCTGCGCCGGGCCGGGTTCACCCTTCCCGTGCTGGCCTCCGGCGGCGTGCAGTCGGGCCGGGACGTGCACGACTACCTGGCGGTCGGCGCGGTGGCGGCCCAGGTGTACACCGCGCTGCACACCGACATGTACCCCACGCTCACCCGGATCGTGGCCGAGACCACCGGAACGGACAACACCGGGACGGGGAACGCCAACGCCGGGATTACCAACGCCGGGAACACCGGCCGGGGCCTCGAACCCGTCACCGGCGCGGACCGACCCGGCCGGGTGCGGCCATGACCCCCCGCAGCGCCGGGCCGCAGCTCTGCGACCTGAGCAGCGCCGACGTCCTGGCGGCCACCACCGGGCGGACCGTGGTGTGGCCGGTGGGAGCCACCGAACAGCACGGTCCGCACCTGCCGCTGTCCGTGGACACCGTGCTGGCCGAAGCGTTCGCCCGGCAGATCGCCTACGAGCTGAACGCCCTGACCCTGCCGGCGCAGTCCATCGCGGCGCGGTCGCTGCCGCAGAGCGGCGGCGGCCTGGCCTTCCCCGGCACCGTCTACGTGCGCGGTCGGTCCCTGCTGGCCTTCCTGGAGGACGCGCTGGAGTCGCTGTGCGCCCTGCCGTGGAGCCGACTGCTGGTCGTCAACGGCCACTTCGAGAACGAGCCGTTCCTCTTCGAGGCCCTCGACGAGGTGGGCCGACGGCCGGCGGCCGCGGGCAAGGAGTTCATCGCGCTGAGCTGGTGGAGCCTGGTCGACACCGACTGGCTCGCCGGGCGGGTGCCGCTCTTCCCGGGGTGGCACGCCGAGCACGCGGGGATCACCGAGACCAGCCTGATGCTCTACCTCCGCCCGGAGCTGGTCTCGGCCGCACGGCCCGACCACGCCGACCCACCCCGCCCGGGGATCTACCTGCACCCCGCCGACGTGAGCCGCACGACCAACCAGGGTGTCCTGTCGAGTACTTCGGGCTCCACCGCCGCCCTGGGCAAGGAGCTCTTCTGGCACGTGGTCTCGGCCGCGGTCGACCTGGTGTCGAAGAACAACGGACTGCTGCACGAGGAGAAGACTTGACTTCCTCCCCCGGCTGAAGCCGGGGGATTCCCCTCAGCCTCACGGCTGAGCCGCTGCGCGCGAGCGCTGCGGTCGGGATGTTTCCTGCTTCACCGACGACTGCCCGCCCGGAGTGCTCCGTTGAGGTCTTACACCGTCTCCACAGGCTGTAACCGCCAGTCCGGCGGCCAGGATGTTGCGTGCCGCGTTCACGTCCCGGTCGTGCTGTGCGCCGCAGGCGCATGCCCACTCGCGGACGTTCAGCGGCATCTTCGCGGCGGTCGCGCCGCAGGCCGAGCACAGTTTCGAGCTGGGGAACCACCGGTCGACGGTCACCAGGTCCCGGCCATACCACCGGGCCTTGTACTCCAGCATGGACCGCATCTCGGTCCAACCCGCGTCACTGATGGCACGGGCGAGCGTCCGGCTCCTGAGCATGTTCCGGACCGTCAGATCCTCGATCACGACCGTTTGGTTCTCGCGGACGAGCCGAGTGGTGAGCTTGTGCAGGAAGTCCCTGCGGCGGTCGGCGATGCGCGCGTGCACACGGGCGACCCTGAGCCGGGCCTTCTCCCGGTTGGCGCTGCCCTTGACCTTGCGGGACAGCTCCCGCTGAGCCCTGGCCAGGCGTTCCCGGTCCTTGCGCCCGTACCGGGGGTTGGTGATCTTCTCCCCGGTGGACAGCGTCACCAGACTGGTGACACCAACGTCGACGCCCACGGCCGGGTTCACGGGTGCGGGCACCGACGGGCGGTCCTCGCACAGCAGGGAGACGAACCAGCGCCCCGCACTGTCCTGCGACACGGTCACCGTGGACGGCGCAGCGCCCTGCGGCAGCGGCCTGGACCACACGATGCCCAGCGGCTGGTCCATCTTCGCCAGCGTCAGCCGGCCGTCCCGGAACCGGAACGCGGAGGACGTGTACTCGGCGGACCTGCGGGACTTCTTCCGGGACTTGAACGTCGGGTACTTCGCCCGCTTCTGCCAGAAGTTGGTGAACGCCCCCTGCAAGTGCCGCAGCGCCTGCTGCAGCGGAACCGACGACACCTCGGACAGGTAGGACAGTTCCCCGGTCTTCTTCCACCCCGTCAGCATCGCCGACGTGGCGTTGTAGTCGACCCGCTCCTGACGCAGCGTCCACGCCTCCGAACGGGCCTGCAACGCCATGTTGTAGACCTTCCGCACACACCCGAAGGTGCGCGACAGCTCAGCCGCCTGCGCATCCGTCGGATAGAAGCGGTACTTGAACGCCCGCTTCACGTGAGTCGTGGTCATGACCCACAACCTGGCGGGGCAATCCGTGCAGCTCGAATCCCGCACGTCACAGCACTGCGGTCCGCCCCGGGGGCGAAACGCAGCCACCTGACCCGCTACGCGGGCAGTCCAATTCCTCCCCCGGCTGAAGCCGGGGGTATCCACGGAGGTCCATGATGACCGTGCCCACCCTCTGCGTGAGCAACGCCGTCGACACCCTGCGCGACTTCGCCGTCCGCGCCGACGACGTCGACGAACTGCTGTCGGAGTGCTACGCCCAGCAGGACCAGGCGCTGTTCTGGGGGCCGCTGGACAAGATGCTCATCACCTACGAGCCGATCGGAGACCTGGACTGGCAGCGGAAGTTCCTGGAGATCGACGGTGTGGTGAACCTCAGCCCGGCGGGCCGCACCGGTTCGCTGTTCGCCGACATGCTCGCCGATCCCGAGCTGATGGCCGCCGTGGCCGCCCACGCCGGTCCGGGCCGCAGACTCCGGCTGATCCCGCACACCACCACCGCCGACCTGTGGCGGTTCACCGAGGCCCTGCGCACCCGGTACGACGTGGTGACCGAGCTGCCGGAGAGCCCGCCGCAGCAGCCCCTGCGCGACCTGCTGGACACCAAGACCGGCCTGCGCGACCTGGCCACCGACCTCGGCATGGCCGACGGACCCTGCCGCATCCCGCCCGGCACGCACTGCGCCGGGAAGCAGGACGTGCCGGCCGCCGTCCGGGACATGCTCGCGACCGGCACGCCGTGCATCGTCAAGGCGGATCGCGGCGAGGCGAGCCTCGGCCTGCTGATCTTCCGGCCCGGCGACGACGACATCGCCGAACGCCTGGCCGGAAGCACGTTCTACGACGAGGACCCGGTGGTCGTCGAGGAGTTCCTCCACGGCGACATCACCTTCCCGTCCGTGGAGTACATGGTGCCGGCGGACGCCCCGCCCCACCTCTGCTACACGACCGACATGCTGTTCGAGGGCGCCACGCACCTGCGCGGCAACGTCACCGCGCGCGAACTGCGCCGCGCATGGTGGTACCGCCCGCTGACCGAGGGCGGACTCCGGCTGGCCGAGGAGATGCAACGGCGCGGCTACCGCGGGCGATTCGGCATCGACGCGATCGCCCGCGACGGCGTCGTCTACCTGCACGACCTCAACGCCCGCCGTACCGGGTCGAGTCACGTGCACGAATTCGGCGAGCACCTCATCGGCCCCGGCTACCTCGACACCCACGCGGTCGGCAACTACGACTTCTACGGCCTGCCGACCGGGCTGTACCTGCCGGAAGTGCTGCGCCTGCTCGGACCGCTCGTGGCCTCGCCCCGACACGCCGACCGGGGCGTGGTCCCGACCGAGCTGACGGACCTTCAAACTGGCAGACTGAGCTGCATGTTCTACGCCCCCAGCCTCGCCGAACTGCACGACCTGATCGACCGAGCCAGGACGGCTCTGGACCTCGGCCGGTGAGCAGTACGCTGCCCGTGGTCGGGACGGCCCGGCGCTGGCTGGTGCTGACCGTGGTGCTGCTGTGCTTCCTGCCCGCCGCCGTGGACGTCACCATCCTCACCATCACCGTCCCGACCCTCGCCCACGAACTGCAGGCCTCCCCGACCGAACTGCTGTGGGCGGTCGACGTGTACTCGCTCCTGATGGTCGGACTGGTGCTGGTCAGTGGGCCGTTGGGCGACCGGATCGGGCACAAGCGGCTGCTGCTGGCCGGACTGGGCGTCTTCAGCGCGGCCTCGGCGCTGTGCGCGGTGGCACCCGGTCCGCCGGCCCTGATCGGCGCCCGGGCACTGCTGGCGATCGGCGCGTCGATGATCATCCCGGCCACGCTGGCGCTGATCCGGCAGACCTTCGGCGACGGCCGAGACCACGCGGTGGCCATCGGAGCGTGGAGCGCGGTCGCCGCCGGCGCCTCGGCGCTGGGACCGGTGGCCGGCGGCTTCCTGCTCCAGCACTTCTGGTGGGGCTCGATCTTCCTGGTCAACCTGCCGATCGTGGCACTGGCCGTGCCCGCCGTGGCACTGCTGCTGCGCAACGAGGTCGAGTCCGAACGGCAACCGTGGGAGGCCACCTCGCCCCTGCTCTCGATGGTGGGGTTCCTGGGCTGCGCCTACGCCATCATCGCCTTCACCCACGACGGCGTCGGCATCCCGGAGGTGGTGCTGCCGGCAGCGGCGGGCCTGACCGCGCTGGTGCTGTTCGTGCGACGGCAGCAGCGGATGCCGCACCCGATGCTGGATCTATCCCTGTTCCGGCTGCCCGGACTGCGCGCCGGAGTGGTGGCCTCGGTGCTGCCGGTGCTGGTGATGGTCGGCTTCGAACTCCAACTGGTGCAGTACCTGCAGATCGCCAAGGGCCTGTCGGCAGAGGCCGCCGCGCTGTACCTGATCCCGATGCCGTTGGCCGCGACGGTGGCGGGGCCGGTGGGCGGACTGCTCCTCTCCCGCCTGGGACAACCGCGCGCGGGCGTGCCCGCCGGCCTGCTGCTCGCGGCGACCGGATACGTCCTGGCCGCCTCCGGCACGGTGGTCCCGCTCGGACTGGCCCTGATCGGGTTCGGCCACGGCCTGGTCCAGATGGTCGCCTCGAACCTGATCATGACCACCGCGCCGTCCTCCCAGGCGGGCGCGGCGGCGGGCATCGAGTCCGTCGCCTACGAGGCCGGCGCCGGCCTGGGCATCGCCGTCTTCGGCACGGTCACCACGGTGGCCTACCGGCTACTCCTCCCCCCGGGCACGTCATCGTCCCCGCTGGACGCGGGCGCCTCCCCGGAAACCGCCCAGGCCTTCACCGACGCCTTCCACTCCACCACCTGGCTGGCCGCCGCCCTCACCCTGGCCACGATCCTCCTGGCCACCCCGACGAGGACGTCGACGCGGTCCGCAACACCCTGCGCATCCGGCGCATCCGCAGACGCCTCGACGTCCCCGGCCCCGCCGGATCCGGGGACGAGCAGCACACCGAGCAGGAGACAGCCGAACGAACGCACCTGACAGGCGTCGTCGACCAGACCGACCGGCCGCCTCACCCATGAGGCTGAACAACCATCAAGTCCCAGCCCCGGGGACGGGCCAGGCCCCGGGGACGGGCGCGTCCCCGGGGCGGCGATCAGCGGGCAGGTCTTGTGCAGGTCCCAGGGCCCGGGGCTCAGGCCTCCACGCCGTAGTACTGGGCGAGGAAGCCGATCACGTCGTCGGCGTGCGGGAGCAGCTCCGGCAGTTCCCGGGCCAGCGTGGTGCGGGTGGCCTCGGCCAGTTCGGGCAGGCCGGTGGCCGCGCCCTTCACGTACGGGTCGAGGCGGCGGACGAGTTCGTAGTTGCTCTCCACGTCCAGTTGCCGCATCGCCTTCTCCAGCGGGGGCGCGTCGGCCGGCGGGATGTCGGGCAGGACCCGGCTGACGAAGGTGACCCGGTGCAGGACCCGCCAGCACGGCGGCTTGCGGTCCGACTGGCGGGCCTGGCGCAGCGCCGCCGCGTTGGGGTCGTGCCCGTTCTCCAGCCAGAGGGGGTCGACGACCTTGTGGAAGAAGCTGTCGAAGTGCTCGCTGTCCTCCCCGAGGTAGAAGCTGAGGAAGCGGTAGGCGTCGACCTTGCCGGGCACCTTGACGGGCTGTCCGTCGCGGTCGAAGACCGGGTTGCGGTCGCCGTCGTAGCTCTGGAGGTTACTGCTGGGCGCGACCTCGACCTCCAGGCCGAAGGAGCGGGTGGCCTCCTTGCCGCGGGCCCGGGTGGTGATCATCCCGCCGCCGACGGAGGCGTCGAGCTGGGCGCCGATGCCGATGCCGGCGATCTGGAAGGAGGTGCCGATCGAGGTGCCCACCGAGCCGGAGAGCGAGTACGAGCCGGCCGTGGTCTCGCTGACCACGTCGGTGGTCTCGGTGGTCTCGGCGAAGAAGCCCCCGGCGGCCGTCCACACGTAGGTGTTGACCAGGTCGCGGCGGGAGAAGCCCTGCCCGGTCGCGCTGTCGGTGGCGTCCCGGCCGCGGGCCGGCGAGGCGTCCGCGCCGATCGCGCCGCCGAGCACCCGGCCGGCCCGCTGGGCGAGCGGGTCGGGGGCGTGGGTCTCGGTGGAGACGCTGTCGTAGTAGCTGTGCAGGCGCTGCTGGTCGCGCTGGATGCGGCGCTTGAGCGCGTACGCCTCGCGGGGCTTGAAGTAGCTGTACTCGCCCCGGTCGCGGGCTCCCTGGTAGTCGGGGTCGGCGACCTTGCCGCGGGCGTCGAATCCGACGGTGCCGTCCAGGGTGCCCTGCTTGGTGTAGCGCGGGTTGATCGGGAAGGGGACGACGTTCCAGTCCTTGGGGATGTCCGGGTTGGGCTGGATGCGGTAGGCGACCAGCGCGCCGCTGTGCGCCAGGCGCAGCGCGAAGACGTCGGCGGTCTGCGACTGGACGACGGCGAAGCCGGTGTTGGCCGGGACGTACCGCCGCCCGGCGGTGGGGTTGAGCACCCGGCCCGGGTCCTCCCAGTGGCCGGTGAGCGAGACCTTGGTGGTCCGGGCGGTGTTCTCGCCCTGGGAGACGGAGGTGTCCTCGGCCCAGCTGTTGGAGAACTCCAGGTTGCCCCGCACGCTCGCCGAGACCCCGCCCTTGGCGATGGACTTGGCGATGCCGAAGCCGAGCGGGGCGGTGATCATCCAGACGTCGACGTCCACCTCGTTGGAGAGCGCGAAGCCGAAGGCGGCGTCCACGCTGCGCTCCTTGGCGGAGGACAGCGAGCGGACGACCTGTTCGGCCTCGGTGAGTTTGACCGTGGAGGCGCCCTCGAAGGTGTCGCTGCCCGGGTCGGTCAGGCCGGCGGTGAGGTTCTCCGAGGGGATCGGCGGGGCGCCCTCGACGTAGCCGATCAGCTGCGGGTCGAACTGGATCTGGCTGACCCACTCGCTGACCAGCTCGCCGACCTTGTAGCCGGTGATCAGGTGCCAGCGGCCGTCCTGGAGGTAGCTGTAGGCGCGCTTGAGGACGCCGAACGCCTCGCCGCGCGAGCCGTACTGCATGTCGGCGTACTCGGCGACCGCCGGGGCGGCCGAGATGCTCTGGTGGAACGGGGTGCGCAGGCCGGCCAGGGCCGATCGGACCTGGGCGGCGTCGTTGGAGACCGGTGCGCTGGACAGCACCGTGCGCGGGCGGCTGGCTTCCGGGCCGAACTCCAGGTGGTTGCCGCGCAGGCCCTCGTCGCGGACCTGGGCGGTGCGGGCCTCGGTGGAGTCCCGATCGAACGGCCAGTAGGCGACCAGCTCCTCCTTCTCGCCCTTGAGCCGGGTGAACAGGTTGTCCAGCAGCTGCTCGTGGGTGCGGGCGGTGCGCCAGATCCGCACTTCCTCCAGCACGCCCTCGAACGCCTGGATGGGCTTGCCGCGCTTGAGTACCGCGCCCAGGGTGAGCTGCGCGTCGCCGTTCTCGGCGAAGGCGGCGGTGTCGGGCAGGCCCGGGGTGTCGGGCAGGCCCGCGGTGTCGGGCAGGCCCGCGGTGTCGGGCAGGTCCGGGGTGCCGGCCGGGTCGCAGGCCACGGCGACGCCGTTGCGGTACAGCCGGAAGACGCTGCCGCGCGGGTCGGGGTTGCGGACCCAGCGGGCGCCGCGCAGCCGTGCCGGGTGCGAGCCGGTGGCGTCGGCCGTGGTGCTGCCCGTGTTCTCCTCGAAGCGCCACTGCGCGACCAGGCCGCGGTCGCGGGCGGTGACGGCGGTGCCGAGCCGGGCGGCGTCCCGGGCGGCGCCCCAGATCCGGACTTCGGCGAGCACCCCGGTCAGCTGCTGGACGGTGGCGCCCTCGCGCGCCCGGCCGAGCTCCAGCGGCGCGTCGTTGCCGCGCGGCCCGGGGCCCTCGTAGCGGCCGGCGCCGATCTCGCGGCCGTCCAGGTGGAAGCGGATGTCCTGCCACTCGCGCACGGCGAGCGACTCGACCAGCTCGACGCTCTGGGTGACGGGCTTGCCGTCGGCGCCGGTGGCGGTGATCTGCCGGGTGCCCTTCTGCTCCTGCATCGAGCGGCCGCCCTTGCGGACCACGGCGATGCGGTGGAACTGCCCGGCCCGCACGCCCTCGGTGGAGGTGAAGCGCACGGCCCGGCCGTCGGGCTCCTCGAAGGCGAACTCCAGCCGCCCGTCCGGGAGGACGGCCAGGCGGTAGGGCACGCTGCCGCCGATGCCGTCGGCGGTGCGGCCCTTGGAGAGCAGGCCCTGGGTCTCGCCGAGGCGGTCGACGCGGGCGAACACCTCCAGGGTCAGGTCGTCGGCGATGTCCAGCGCGTCGTCGTCCGGCACCTCCAGATGGGCGTCACCGGTCAACTCGACCGCCCAGGACTGCTGGTAGGCCAGGGCGAGGTGGCTCCACTCGCGCAGCGGGAAGGTCTCCCGGCTGACCACCCGGCGGTCGCCGACGGCCGCGACGGCCCGGCAGCCGGCGTCGGCGATCGGCGCGCGGGCCGGGACGGGCGTCGGCATGCCGCGCAGTTCGGCGTGCCGGTTGTTCCCGGAGCGGTCGGTCAGGACGGCCGGGGTGCCGGGAGCGGGCGCCGTGTATGTCCAGTAGCCGAGCAGCCCCGCCTCGTTGCCGCTCAGCCGCCGGCCCTGGTCGGCCCGCAGCTCGTCGCCGCCACGCGCCTTGGACCAGAGCCGGACCTCGTCCAGCCGGACGGCGGCGAACTCGCCGGGCCAGCACAGCACGGTGCCCAGCGAGAGCCGGCCCTGCCCGCGGTAGGGGGCGTTGGCGGTGCGCCGGGCGATCTCCTGGCCGTCCAGGTAGATCACCTGCTGGCGGGTCTCCCGCTGGAGGACGCAGGCCCAGTGGTGCCACTTGGTGTCGGAGAACCGCTGGGTGGTGTCCAGGTCGTCGCCGTAGAAGGCGAACGTGAAGAAGCCGTTCTTGCGGAAGCCGATGTGCAGGCTCTCGTTGGCACGCCCCTCGGCACCGCTGTGCCCGAGCACCATGTGCGGCTGACTGTCGATCTTGGTTCGCTGGGCCCAGAACTCCACCGTGAAGTCGCCGTCGCCGAAGCCGAAGGCGCCGGGCACCACGGCGGCGTCGTCCGTGCCGTCGAAGACCAGCCCGGAGGCTGCCTGGGTGCCAAGCAGGCCGAGACCGTACGGGGTGTCCCCGGCGTTGGCGTGCAGCAGCCGCACCGGCCCCTCGACCCGCTCCGGGTTGACCCAGGCCTCCAGGGTGAGGTCACCCGGGGTCGCCGCCCGGGGCAGCTGCCCGGCGGGCAGGGCCAGGAAGCGGCCCTTGCCGTCGAAGGCGTAGGCCCGGCCCGGCATGTCGGCCCGCCAGCGCCCGCCGTGGCCGCGCACCAGGCCGTCCGCGCTGCCCAGCGGCAGTTCGGCCAGGCCCCCGGGATCGACGGTGATCAGCCGGGAGCCCTCCGCGAGAGCGCTGCCGGGCTGCGAGGACTCGGACCAGCGGTGGTCGTAGCGCACCCGCTGCACGCTCATCCCGGGCTTCAGCAGGGTCTGGTCCGCGCCCGCGCCCAGGCGCAGGGACTTCGATCCGGCGGGGTGGCTGCCCTCGAAGCGGAAGCCGTGGCCGCCGACGGTCACGAAGCCGGGGCCGGACAGCGGGGCGAGGGTGCCTTCGGTGAACTGCACGACGTCGCCGTCGATCCGCAGCACGGTGGCGATCGTCACGGGCTGCTCGGCCGCGCCGTTCACCACGGCGGCGAAGTCCTCGGCCCGGCGGGGCAGGTGCGACCACTTCTCGGTCTGGCCGTCGTGCCGGACGGTGAGGGTGACCTGCGTCGGGCCGTCCCCGGCCTCGACGGTGATCGCCGTCCCGGTGAGGTCGGTGTTGGCGTCCCGGGCCGTGAAGGAGACCGTCCGCCCGCCGGCGGCCAACTGCCGGGAGGAGCGCAGCACCTGGCTGTCGTAGTACGCGGCGAAGAACTGGCCGTTGGAGCCCCGGAAGTAGAGCACGACGTTGCCGGTGGCACTGTCCAGCAGGAACGGGCGGTCAGCGGCGCGGGCGAAGCCCAGCAGCGCGCCGGAGCCGCTCAGCCCGGTGCGGTCGACGGCGAGCTGCGGCACCGGCAGGGCGATGTCGTCGGAGCCGCGCACGCCGCCGGTGAGTCGGCCCAGTTCCTCCTGCTTGGCGGCGAGGCCGGCCTGCTGGGCGGTCAGGTCGCGGCGCAGCTGGGTGAGCCGGTCCTGCTTGATGGCGAGGAGCTCCAGGCGCTGGGTGAGTTCGGAGATCTGCTGGTTCAGCCGGTCGGTGGCGGGACTCGACTTCAGCGAGTTGTCGATCCGCTCCAGGACCAGGACGCCCTCGCCGGAGGCGTTCACCGTCGAGTAGTCGTACTGGACGATGCGGTCGCCCTTGCTGTCCCGGGCCGCGACCAGCTTGCCGCTGTGCCGGGCCACCAGGCCGTTGCCGTTCCAGCTGTCGAGCGCGAAGTGGGTGGCGGCGTTGTCGGCCTCCCGGCGGTACTGGATCAGGGGGACGTCGTTGCCGGTCTCACGGCCGTCGACGTTCATGTCGAGTCCGGAGTTGGCGTTCTTGACGAAGTAGCAGGTGATGCCGTTGAGCGTGGTGCCGGTCGGCTCGAAGGTCCAGATCGTGGACGCGGCTTGCTTGTCGGCCGTGCGCACCACCGGGGTGACGCTGTCCTTGCGGTCGCCCTGCACGGCGAGGTACTGGTCCTTGCCGTCCTTCTGCAGCTTGAACCGCAGCCGGTAGCGCCAGAACGTGACGTCGTTCTCCAATGCGGCGCGCGCCTCGGCGCGTTGGCGCTCGACGTCCGGGGTCTCGGCGGTCTCCAGCTGGAGGCGGGTGATCTCGGCCTCGGTGGCGGCGATGTCCCGGGACAGCCGGGCCACCTGGGCGTCCACCTCCCCGGCCGCGTCCACGTTCCCGCTGGACTCCGGCGCGGCCAGCACCGGCAGGGCCAGTTCCTCCGGGACCTGCGCCAGCCGGCCGTCCCGGCCCACGCCGAGGTCCAGAGTGGCGACGTAGGCCTCGTCGGTGGCCTGGCCGGTCACCGGGTCGGGCCCGCCGGTGGTGCAGGCCAGCAGCACCCTGGCCTGGCGCTTGACCGGCTTGGACGTCTGGTCGTAGCCGGCGGGCGCGGCCTCCTGCTGGTGGTGCAGCAGCGCCGACAGGCCGGAGACCACCCGGCGCCCGGCGAAGGCGAAGCTGCTGCGGCTCACCCCGGAGTCCTCGCCGACGGGGGCCTCGGAGGTGACCCAGGCGGGGCCGCCGCTCAACGCGGCGTGCCGGCCGTGGTCGGTCTGGTCGTGCAGCGTGGTGCCGGAGCCCTCGTCGAAGCGGTAGTAGACGGCCAGCCCGGGCTCGTTGCCGATCAGACGGCGGCCGCGGTCGGCGGCGATCTCCGCACCGCTGCGAGGGCGGAGCCAGATCCGCACCTCATCCAGCTCGCCACGCCCGAACGAGCGGGCACCGCGCCCCAGGGTGAGTCCGCCGAGGCCGGCGTACGGCATGTCCGTGGTGCGGCGGCCGACTTCGACGCCGTCGCGGTAGACGATCTGCTCGCGGGTGTCCCGGGCGAAGACGCAGGCCCAGTGGTGCCAGTCGGTGTCCGTGGTGCGCTGCGGGATGTCCAGGTCGTCGTGGAAGAAGGCGAAGGTGAAGGTGTCGTCCGGGCGGAAGCCGATGTGCAGGGTGCGCAGCCGGACGCCCTTGGAGGCGCCGTGGCCGATCAGGAAGTCCTCGCGGCCGCCGGTGGCGGTGCGCCGGGCCCAGAACTCCACCGTGAAGTCGGAGTCGGCCAGGTCGAGGGCGCTGCTCGGCAGCTCGGCCACGTCGTCGACGCCGTCGAAGCGCAGGGCCGTCCCCGCCCGGCCGCCCCCGCCCGCCGCGGGGACCAGCGGACGGCCGGTGAACGGGCAGGTGCCGGGCGCGCTCTCGTAGACGGCGTCCCGGTGGCGCGGGTCGGGGCTGGTCCAGGCCTGGGTGCCCTGGGTGCTGAACAGGCCGTCCCGGCCGCGCTCGACGCTGAAGCCGTCGATCCGGCCCGTGGCGTCGTTGTGCGCGAAGAGCTGCCAGCGCTCCCGGCCGTGCACGGCGGTGGGCACCAGCAGGGCGGTGAACCGGCCCTCGGAGAGGTTGCGGACGAAGGACAGCTCCTGGGTCGGCTCGACGAACGGCCGGCCCTCCATGTCCTGCGTGCCGAGGCTGTCCTTGGCGGAGTCCGGGCGGCCCTTGTGCCGGCTGCGCCGGTAACGGACCTCCAGCACCGGCTTCAACTCGCCGCCGGCCAGCACGAACCGGTCGCACAGCAGGGTGGCGTCGACCGCCGCGACCTTGCCCTCGCCGCCCTTGGCCAGGTAGTCGGTGCGGGCCGGGTCGCCCGAGGAGCCGGTGCCGTCGGCGAGCCGGAACACCGCGTCCGGGTGGTCGGCGCGCACCGACTGGCGCAGCACGTACACGTGGGTACCGTCGGACAGGACCTGGAAGGGGGCGGCGGCGCCGAGCCGGGCGGTGCTGGACAGGAACCGGTCCAGCTCCTGGTCCTCCAGCCGCTCCGCCGCGTCCGCCTCGACCCGGCCCCCGCGCTTGACGACGGGCATCCGCACCGCGCCCGCCACCGCGTAGCCGACCCTCGCCACCTCCATCGGGAAACGCAACGCCAGCGGGTCCTCCGACCAGTACGCCGCGTCCGCCTCGCCCTTCGCCTCGTCGTGCTGCGACAGGTCCAGGACGCTGTAGACGATCCGCCGTTGGTCGTCCATCGCGAACGCGACCGTACTGCCTTGGTGCCGCACGGTCGTGGTGTGCACGTAGGCGCGGTCGCTGTAGACCTTCGCCAGGTGCTGCGTCTCCGTCAAGCTGCCACCTCATGCCGGGTGGCCGAAGGGCTACCGACGGCCACGCGATCAACACAGAACGTGCCCACGCTTTCACCGGACGTGACTGATCATCAAGATACTTTCGGGCCACGGAACATGGCCGATCACGCCATCCGCCCCGGACACGCACGACGCGCACGCCGTCGTGTTCACCGCCCTGGCCGCGCTGTCCGGGATGGATCGCGAGCACATCCGCGACCGCACCCTCGAAGGTGTTTGAGATCGGCCGCGCCCTGTGGCTGGCGGGGTCGCCGGGATCGTCTGCGCCCACCGAAAAGCCCAGGCCGGGGACCAATCCCGACCTGGGCTTCGGTGTCTTCGGTGTGCTGTCAGCGGCGGGTGGTCATCGAGATCCGGGCGAGGACGGCGGTCGCCTGCGCCGGGTTGACGCGGAGCCAGGCGGCCAGGTGCTCTCGAACGGCCTCGGCGACGCAGGCGCGGACGGGCTCGCTGCCCAGTCGTTCGCGGGTGGCCCCCTCGAACTCGGGGCGATCGAGCTTCACCGACACGACCGCCGTCAGGCCCGCGCCGAGCTGGGCGGAGGTGAGGTCGGGGTCGGACGGGGTGAGCAACTGCTGCTCGCGGGCGTGGGCGTTGAGCGCGGCCGCCAGGCCGTCGCGGAAGCCGAGCTCGTGCGTGCCGCCGTAGGTGGTCGGCCGGCTGTTGGCGTAGCTTGCGACCCGCTCCTCGCGCGAGTCGCACCAACGGAAAGCCACCTCGACACTTCCCTCCATTTCGGAGTACTCGCGCTCGAAGCCGATCACGTCCGGGTGGAGGGGGGCGGCGCCCTGCTCAGCAATGCGGTCCCTCGGTCCGCCCGGGAACCGGAAGCGGACGGCCCGGGGCGCCGCGGGGTCGCGGTCATCGGTCAGAGTGACGTCCAAGTCCCGGTTCAGGAAGGCCAGTTCCCTGAAGCGCTCGGCCAGCGCGTCGAACGAGAACTCCAGCGTCTCGAAGATCTCGGCATCGGGCCGGAAGGTGATCGCGGTCCCGCTGCCGTCGGCCGGTCCAGCGTGGGCGGGCGTCGCGACAGCCACACCTCGCTCGTACTCCAGCACCCAGCGGGCGCCGTCGCGCCGCACCTCGGCCGTCAGACGGTCCGACAGCGCGTTGACGACGGCCAGTCCCACGCCGAAGTAGCCGCCGAGCAGCGAGCGCCGGTTGGCAGGCTGCGCCCCCCAGCAGAGCACGGTCAACCGGGTCTCCAGCGCAGGGCCGTCACTGTGACCGGCGTGCTCGACCGGGACGCCCATGCCGTCGTCGGCGACGCGGACGCCACCATCGGCGGTGAGGGTGATCTCCACACGGCTGGCGGTACCGCCGAGGATCTCGTCCAGCGCCCACTCGGCGGCCTCGAACACCAGGTCGTGCAGGCCGCGTTCACCGACCGATCCGATGTACATCCCAGGCCGCTTCCGAACGGCCTCCAGGCCCTCAAGAACCACGATCTTGCTGCCGTCGTACGCCTTTGATTCCTCGCTCATGATGTCCCCTCCGAAGGTGCCCGACAAAGCTCCCCCAGCCTAGGAGATTTCCAAGAAAACACCAGGTCAGAGCCAGTTTGGCGAGGCCACGGACGGGCCCCTGAGGGGCAACCGCGAGCGCCCGGCCGGGACGGGTTCGCACTGCCGCCGCGATCCGGTCACGGCCCCCTGAGGGGCGTCTGAGGCACCGTTCCGGGCGGCTGCGGGGCCACGAGTTTCAAGAATTTTCACGTCGCCCCGGGCGTACAGCGTCTGCCGCTGTCGGACGGGACGCCGAGATGGTGTCAGCGGCCTGTCGTACAGTCGCCACCTGTGACAACGACCCTGATGACGTACGCGGGCACCACGGTGCCCGACGCGCCGCCCACCCGCACCGGCGGCGCGCCGCTGGCCCCGGCCGGGACCACCTGGCCGCAGTGCGCCACCTACGACGGACCGATGCTCGTCGTCCAGCTCAAGGAAGGACGGGACCACGCCACAACGATGAACTTCGGCGGCCGCGGCGAGGCCTACGCCTTCGCGTGCGAGCCCTGCGCACACGCCGTGTTCCTGCGGCAATGCTGACAGCAGCAACCCTCCACCCCCGCTCGGAGAGCCGAACCGCGCTGGAGCAGCTACGCGCGATGCTCGGGGAACCCTCGTGCTGGGGCCGGGCCAGGCCCGCGATCTGGGACGCCAGCGAGCGGCACCTCGGTTTCCGACTGCCGGCCGACTTCAAGGCGTTCCTCGACCTGTACGGCCCCGGCTCGGTGGACGGCTACCTGACGATCGACCGGCCGATGGACACCACACCGGCCGAACTGGAGCGCCACTGGGGACCCCCACCTGAGCGTCCGGCCTGGTACGGCGAGATCGCCGAGGACTGCTGGGAGGTGGACGAGTCCGACGTCCAATCGGGCGTTCTGCTGCTGTGGGGAAGCGACGAGCACGGCAGCCGGTACTTCTTCCGCGCGGTCGAGGACGAGCCCGCCGAGTGGCGGATCATCATCAGCAGCGACGAGGTCGAGTGGTTCGAGACCGCCGGAACGTTCACCGAGTTCCTGGTGCGCTGCTTCCACCGGATCGACCGCCCCGACTTCATGGACTCCAGCTGGCCGAGGCCCGGCGCACGCTACGAAGCCCGCGGGTGAGCCCGCGCTCAACGGCCTGGGCTCCCGACTGACAGCGGCGCGTTGTGCACCAGGCCGCTTGACCCGGTTCTCCTGCCCCGGCCCGAGGCTACGGATTCCCAGCCGTCTCCACCGGGTAGTGCTGCTCGGGTAACGCAGAGGCTGTAGAGGGCCGCCGTGCCGGTGTGCGCGGCAATGGACCAGGGGTGGATTGTGGCACGCCGCAAGACGGTGGCGGAGATCCTCGCGGAGGCGTACCGCCTGAAGCAGCAGGCGAAAGCCGCGGAGGCCCGGCGAGGGACGCAGCAGCAGGCACCCGCCAAGCCCTCCGCGCCGGCTCCACCTCGCCCCCGGAAGCGGACGGTCGACCCTGCGGTCGAACACGCCCGGCTCCTGGCCGCCGGGGAGAAGCACCTCAAGCGCGAGGAAGCCACCCGTGCGAGGGAAGCCGCTCGGGTGGAGGCCGAGTTGGCCAAGCGCCAGGCCGCACGCCGTCGAGCGGAGGAGGCGAAGAAACGCGAGGAGGCCCAGGCCGAGAAGGAAGCCCAACGACAGGCCCGGCAAGCGGAGACGGCCCGCCTCAAAGCCCAGGCCGACGAGGGAACACTCCAATGCCGCTTGCGCCGCGAGGAGTTGGAAGCGGTCCTGCTTCAGCGTCCCGAGGGTCTCGACCTGTGGCATCCGCACGTGGAACAGGCCTTCGCCCACGACGGCCCGCAAGGCGTCGCCAGCGTCGTGGAAGACCTCTTGAGGCACGCTCCGGTCCCCGAGGGCTGCCGAACGGCGGCCCACGCGGTCTACGTCCCCGAGGCGCAGCAACTCCTGGTCGAGGTCGAGCTCCCGAGCCACGAGATCGTTCCCACGGTGGCCTCCTACCGCTACGTGGCGCAGCGGGCCGAGGTCGTCCCCCAGCCGCTCAAGCAGGCCGAGGTCCACGAGGCCTACGCCCGGCTCGTGGCCCGCCTGGCCCTCCGCGCGCTTGACGAGGCGCTCTCCGCCACGCCGGCCGCGTTCGTGGACAGCGTCATCCTCAACGGCCGCGTCAACGCGACGGATCCGGCAACCGGCCAGGCCGTCCGGGCGTGCGTCGTCAGCGTCGTCGCCCAGCGCGAGGACTTTGCCGAACTGGTCCTGGACGAGCCGAGACTGGACCCGCAGCAATGCCTCCACCGGCTCGGCGCCACCGTCTCCAAGCACCCCCACGATCTGGAACCGGTCACACCCATTGTCGAGGCGGACCTGTCGCGCTACCGCATCATCACCGACACCGCCGTGGTCGCCACACTGGACAGTCGGCCGGACCTGCTCCAGATGAACCCCTACGACTTCGAGCGGCTGGTGCGCGAACTCTTCGAAGCCATGGGCTACGAGACCTGGCGCACCCAGGGATCCCGCAACGACGGCGTGGACGCGGTCGCCATCCTGAACGACCCCACGGGCTCCAGCGTCTTCGCCATCCAGGCCATCGGCCTGTCCGCCGGAGTCGTTCTGGCCAGCGGGTTTCGCGGTTGTCCCACCGAGGTGTCCACCAGTGTTGTCCTGCGGCCGCGTCCACTTCCTGTGCCGCCGCCGGCTGCGGTGTTGCCCGGGCTGGGCACGGGGACGTGCTGAGCTGCTGGTGCAGCTCGGGGTGGTGGCACTGACGGGGCTGCCGATCCTGCGGCTGCCCCGGGTGGTCAGCTGAGCTGAGACGCGGGTGGTCGGCCGAGAGCTGAGCGGGACCGGCCGCGCCCGGTACGGCAGCAGGGCTCGGACCGCGCGTCGCGGTCCGAGCCCTGCCCCGTGCGGTGCCGCGCTGCGGCGGCGGTGCGTCAGCCCTGTACGGTGTCACCGCCCGCCTGCCCGGCGCCCTCAGCCGTTCCTGCCTTCTCGCGCATCTTGCGCACCAGCTCCGCCTTCTGGTCGGCTGCACCCTGGCGGTCGAGGTTGCGGTGCGGACCGTTGTTCTGCCGTTCGGCGCGGGACTGCCTCTTGCGCTGGCCGCCGCCCATGCCCACGGGGTTGTTGATGTTCTTGCTCACGGTCGTGGGTTCTCCCGGTGGTGAAGTGAAGTGAAGTGAAGTGATCTACGGATTCATCGGTGGGGGACGGGCGGCGACGTCGAAGGACGTCAGCAGGGGCCCATCACGCGCTCACTCGTAAATCGGGGTCTGGAAGAACATGGCAAAGACGTTACCTGGTTCCGTCGGCCCTGCACACCAACCTTTTCGCCGCCCCCGCGTCGGCCGGGCCTTCGGCGAGCGCCCGGGGCCGGCCGGTTCCTTCGGAATCCCCACACCGCCAGCACACCCGCCAGCACCCGCCGGTCGTCGCCGCCCGCCGTGTCACAGATGGGCGTTGCTGGGCCACGGGGGCGTTGCCAGTGGTCGCGAGCACACTGATGGCATGAGAGGTCATCTCACTTGCGTCCCGCCGTTGCGGGACAACCCTTGGCTCGGGCAGCGGCGATTCACCTGCCGATTTCCCTCATGGGCCGCAAGCTGTTCGTCCGCTGGACCCTGTCCGCCGTGGACAACGGAGACCTCCACTTCAACCAGCCGAAGACCGAGGCCAGCCGCGCCTGGATCAGCCTCTCCCCCAGAGTCATGACCGCCCTCCACCGCCAGGCCGCGATCCAGATGGCCGCCCATCCAGCGGGCCGGCTGGAGGGCCTGGTCTTCGCCAACTCGGATGGATCGCCCCTGCGGCCCCAGTGGGTCCTCGACCAGCTCCGCAAACGCACCGCCGAACTCGGCTTGCCCCGGATCGGCCTGCACGACCTGCGCCACACCGCGGCCAGCATCATGATCGCCGAGGGCATCCCCATCGCCGTCATCTCCAAGACCCTGCGCCACGCCACCCTGGCGACCACGATCAACCTCTACGGCCACCTCCTCAAGGACTCCGCCGACCAGGCCGTGCTCGCGTTGGCCCAAGCTCTCGACCGGGCCGCCGTCGGGCGGAGCCCGGCCCCCGGGCCTGGCGAAGTCTTCCAGCGGGCGGCGTAGCCACGCGTCGAACGACTTCGGCACTACGGCTTGGAACCGAGCGCGGGGCGTCTCTGGCCGGAGCGCCGGTCAGAGACGCCCAAGCCTCGTGTCAGCGGCAGGGAGCTCGTCTTCCTCAAGGTCCGGGCCCAACGGCTTCCGCCGTGAGTTCTCCGGACCGCGCCACGGGCCGGGTGCCGCCCTCGTCGTCACCACGGCCATCGCCGAGTCCACGCACACCCTCGGCATCATCCTGACCAACCACGCAGACACCCCCGTGACCGCCGACATCGACGACCGACTCGACCCCACCCGCGGGGAAACCCACACCGTGGACGTGGGCAGGACACTCACTCTCCAGCACGACACCGACGCCGCCCACGGCTGGTACGACCTCACCCTCACCGTCGACGGCGTGCCCTCCTACAGTCACCGCCTCGCCGGGCATCTGGAGGACGGCAAGGAGAGCATCGCCATGGGCCCGCCGCGAAACCTCTGGTCCCGGTGCACCGAGCTGGACCGACCTTCGGGGATCGGTCCCCTCCCGGACAGCCGGAGAGGGGACCGATCGGCCGTGCCGACGGGGTCAGTGCACCGTGTCCGCCTGGTCGGGGATCACCGCCCCCCGGTCGCCCAGGACCGGGCCCGCCGACCTCTAGGTGGTCCTGCCGATGAGCCGCTGGACGGAGTCCGGCGGGGCGGCCTCCTTGTCCTTGACATGGGAGTCGGGGATCGCCGGCCCGTAGACCTGGCGCATCGGGAGCACACCGCCCCAGGCATTGCCGTGGTCCCAGTCCCAGTCCTCCTGGGTCTCGTGCTCCGGCTCGGCGGCGTTGTGCCGCTTGAGGCGCACCACCGTCGTGTTCTCCGTCAGGCTGATGGAGAGGACCCCGACGGTGGGGGTGTGCTGCTTGTCCGAGTCCAGTTCGCTGACCTTGCCGCCCTTGCCGTCCTTGATCGGGCGCAGCTCGGGCCACCGGCCCGGGATGACCTGATCGCTGAGCGCCTCGAACGCCTTCGCCCGGTCCGCCGGATCGACCGTCCGGGCGATGCCGTCCACCACCACGGAGCGGTAGTTGAGGGAGGTGCTGATCGCCGCCCGTCCGACGAGCAGGCCGTCGAGCACGGTGACGGCCAGGCAGACGTGGACCCCGGCGTCGTTCCACAGCTGCCGAAGTGAGGGCGCCAGCCCGGTCTGCGGCGGCCAGTAGACGGAGCCGTGCAGGTAGAGGCGCCGCTCGTCCCCCTCCTCGTGGTAGGCGTAGACCATGGGCACGCACCTCGGCCCGCCCGTTTCGGGGTCGACGTGGGCGAGGGTGCAGACGTAGGCCTGCTTGAGGACGGCTGTGGCCGCCGCCAGGTCGGCCGTCTCCTTCGTCCGCTTGAGGTGACCGCTCATCCGGTCTCCTTCTCGGCGTCCTCCTGGGCCTTGGCCAGGATGGCCTGGGCTGCGCTCTCGGGGTCCTGGCCGTGGAAGGGGCGGTCGAACAGCCAGTTGTAGAGCATCTCCCGGCAGATCTGCGGCTGGTAGGCCGGCACTTCGTGCCCGGAGTCGGGCACCGCGACCTGGGTGACGTTGTTCAGGGTGCGGACGAAGCCCTTCGGGTGGCCCTGCGCCTGCTTCCAGATCAGCCGCGGGGCCTTCTGCCAGCCGTCCTTCATGATCTCGTCGAGGATCTCCTCGGTGCTCTGGTACCCGCAGGCGGTGTCGAAGTCCCCGGTGTAGAGCAGGACCTTGTAGTTCTCCTTCGCGTGGATGAGTTCGGTGTACAGCGGCGAGGCGTCCGCCATGTTGTCGGCCTTCAGCGCGATGGCCACCGGACCGGAGTTGTCCTCGGACTTCCACTCGTGGTCGACGTGCAGGGCCTCCTTGACGGCGGCGTTGTTGAGGTAGGAGCGCAGTGCACCTGCGGACAGGTCCTCCCAGCGCCGTACGTCGTAGACGTCGAAGTCGCCTCCGTAGGCCAGGACCGCATCGACCAGGCCGTTTCCGAGGTCAGTGGCCTCCTTCATCCTGCCGCTGCTGATGGCCTCCTGGAAGTGCTTGTACGAGGATTCCAGGATGTCTTTCTGGCCCTTGCCGAGGAATCCGGACGCGTAGGCGTAGTCGATCATGACGCGGATCGAGAGTTCCGGGGTGATCCAGCCGTTGCCTACGGAGATCCCCTTCAGATTGACGTGCGTTCCGGTCTTCGCGAGGTTCTTCTGCTGGATCTTCTGGGCGATGTACGGCACGTACTTGCCCGCGTAGCTCTCACCGCACACGTAGAGGGGGCACTGCTGGTACTCCGGGTACGTTTCGAGGAACTGAACCAGCGCCCGGTGGAACATCTCGCTGAGTTCGTCCTCGTCCTTGACGTACGTTCCCGACTTCTTGCAGTAGCTGTATCCCGCGCCGACCGGCTGGTCCCAGTAGATGACGTGGGCTTCCTGGTTCCAGGAGTCGGGACTGATCGAAATGGTCCCGACAGCGTCGTCACCGATGCGCAGCGGCCCGTTCTCCAGGAACAGCCCCAGGAGCGACGAGGCGCCGGGACCGCCGTTGAGCCAGATCAGCAGAGGGGCCTTCTCGATCAGGTCCTTCTGCTTGTCGGCGTCGACGTGGGGATCGCAGGTCTGGCTCTCGAAGAACCAGTAGAACAAGCGGCTGCTTTCGTTGCCGGGGCCGTCGACGTCCGCGTACCCGGCGTAGGAGCGGACCGTCTTCGGGACTCCTTCGTCCTCCTTCTTCTCGGGGTCGGGATAGAAGTGGATCGTCTGGGTGTCGAAGGCGTTCGCCGGGATCGAGTAAACGGGCTGACGAAGCATGGTTCACTTTCCGTTTCGGGAGGGAGGTCAGGACGTCGGCGTGACGCGCCCGGGCAGCGGGCGGACGTAGCGCTCGAAGTGGCGCTCGGTGTGCGCGACCTCTTGGAGGACCCCGATCCGCTGGCCCATGAGGAGCTGGAGCGCGGGGAACCGCTTCTCCTCGAACAGCAGGATGTTCAGTGAACCGCCGTACTGGAAGTAGCCGATCTCGTCGCCCTTCTTCACGTCGACCGGGTCCGACTCCGCCGTGATGTTGCGGAACGGATCGAGGAACCTCACGGAGCCGATCGAGTTGAGGCCGACGGGCACCAGGGCGACATAGCCTTCGCCGTCCGGTTCCCCGAGGTGGTCCACGTAGGGCGTCTTGATGATGGCGTATCCGCGGCGGAAGTCCTCGAACAGGCTGTAGTCGTACCCGTAGCCGACGTTCCCCTTGTTGAGCAGGTCGGGGAAGTCCCGAATCCCGTAGTAGACGCCGCCGACGTCGTCGCGGGCTTCGACCACCTCGCCGCCGACCGGGGCGTGGTAGCGGTGGTAGGTGTCAGGCATGAGGATGCACGACACGGCCGTGCCGCCGATGAACTTCTCGGCGTACTCGGAGCCGTCGAGCAGCCTGCTGACACTCATGGTCACGGCCGCCTTGATCGGGAGCGGCGTGTCGGGCGCCAGATTGTCGACGATCATGTTGATGACGCAGTCGGTCGGGGCGGTCACGACGCTGGGGTCGTCGGGGTGGTCGATCGGCCGCTTGCCGGGCTTCAGTTCCCTGATGAAGAACTTGTTGAGGGTCGACCAGTCCCCCTTCTTGAAGTCCTCCATCCGCTTCTCGCCGAGTTCGTCGATCCACTGCTGAACCAGTTTCTCGGAATCCTCGGAGTCCATCTGCCGGCCCTGCAGCTGCGTGAAGTCCGCCAGCACATCGCGCCCTGATTCGCTGGTCACGAATGCGAGTCCCGCGGCGTTCTCGTAGCTGATCCAGCTGAATTTGCGGATGTATTTCAGCCCGTCGGAGATGGGCTGCTTCCAACCCCAGTCGTACCATTCGACGAAGAATTCTGCCAGGGTCTTTCCGGTCGCCCCTCGCCAGTCCTTGTAGACGTCCGAGTCCGGGTACACCGTGGGCGGCGTCAAACCCCTGATCGCCGCATCGAACTTGCGCCTGAAATCGCTTTTCTCGTCGTCGTAGAGCGCCTCGACCTTCTTCTTGAACTCCTTGATGTTCTGCGACTCCATGTCCTGTGTCCTTCCGTTCGACGGGACCCCCTGGGCGCTGCCCTCTCACCAGTACGTCCCGCTCCCTGAAGAACCGCACCTGCGGCTACTCCGTTCGTCTAAAAACCACCTCCGCCCGGCGGTACACCCCGCATCGCTCCCGGCTGCGGAGGGTCCTGAAGTGGCAGATCCGCAGGGGCACTTCGGCGCGAGAGGCCGATACCGGTGGTGGACGCGCCGGGCGGTCTCGGGCACCTGCGACCGCCCCGGTGGCGACCACCCGCCGTGATCCGAAAGGCGTGCCCCAGGTGCACACGAAGTCGGCCGGGCCGACTTCCTGTGCACCTTCCTCAGCATCCCCGATCAAAGATCGCCCGCAGCCACAAGCACCGGCTCGCGGCGGCGTTGCTCACCCCCACCCTGGCCAGCGGTCGGCTGGCGAAGGGCCGCCCGGTACCGGTACGCCCGGTACACCGCCAAGAAGCTCCGGGTGTGCGTGCCCGACCCGGAGCACTCCGCGTACTTCGACGGCTGGTACTGGCAGGACCCCACGGTGACCGACCAGGGCTCGCACATCGAGGGCATCGGCCGACCCAGGGTCGAAGCCTCGTTCGTACCCACCACGGTCAACCGCATGATCCGCGTCGCCGACGCGGCGTCGGTCGCCACCATGCGCTACCTCTCCGACCGGACGGAGTGGGGCATCCACGCCGGGCCCTCGACCGGAACCGGCGTGTTCAGCGCGATCCGGATCCTGCTCGGCATGAACGACGGCCACCAACTCGGAAGCGTCGCCACCGTGATGTGCGACCCGGGCGACCGCTACACGAACGAGTACTACAACGACGCCTGGCCGGCGGATCAGAAGATCGTCTACAAGCCCTGGTACGCCACCATCAAGGACTTCTTCGAGAACGGCGTCTGGGCCCCGCCCACGTCCGTTCCCCCCACGCCTCGCCCCACGACGGCCATGTGGAACATGTAGCACCTACGCGCCAACGAGCGGGCCCGGAACGGCGATGGAACCGTTCCGGGCCCGTTCACGGATTCCCGTCGCGATCAGGACCGGCTCAGCCGCCGTCGCCCTTCACCAGCGGGACCACCGCGCGGACCGCCAACGGCGGGAGGCCCGAGCTGACCGGCAGTCATGATTCCGGGACGCGGAGGCCGGCAGGCCTTTACGGTGAGCAGGCGGCACCTCACAAGTGGTGCTCTGTTCGGGGGCTTTGACCAGATCCGGGGGGATCATGGCGTACTTCGTGGAACTGCCCATCGGCTCGGTGAGCGAGGGCGAGGACGTGGTCCGGGTGGAGATCGAGCAGGTCGGGGAAGGGCTGGTGCAGGTCGCCCGGCCCGGACAGGTGGTGGCTCGGGCGACCCGCTCGCTCGGGGACATGCTGGCCGGGGTGCGTCCGGTCGCACAGGACTTCATCGAGGGGTTCCGGGGCCTGGCGCACGCCCCGGACGAGATCAGCATCGAGTTCGGCCTGTCCTTGTCGGCCGAGGCCGACGTGGTGATCTCCAGCACCGCCGCAGAGGCCAACTTCAAGGTCTCGCTCACCTGGAACCGACAGGCCACCGAGGCATCGGCGCCTCCGGCGGCTTCGGACCCGGCCTAGTGTCCACGTCCCGCGCCGACGCCGTCGACGGGGCCGGGCCCGATGCGCTGGCCTCCGCCGTCGTCCGCATCCATGACCGTCGAGGCGTCCCGGTCGGCCTCGGCTTCCTGGTGACCGCCGATCGGATACTGACGTGTGCGCACGTGGTGTCCGCCGCGCTCGGCCTCCCTCCGGAAACCGAGCCGGATGCCGACGCCCGCGTCGACGTCGACCTCCCGCTGCTCGCCAACCCGCTGCTCACCGACCCGCTCGCCGCAGCCGACGGCACAGGCGGTACAGGCGGCACAGGCGGTACGCGCGTTCCCACGACTGTCGAACGGTGGGCGCCCGCCCACCCGCACGGCGCCGGGGACGTGGCCGTGCTGCACCTGTCCGCTCCACTTCCGGGCGCCCGGCCGATCCGCATCGTGGAGTCCTCCGACGTCTGGGGACACACCGTGCGGGCGTACGGCCTGCCGAGCGGCCGCCCGGGCGGTGTCTGGCACTCCGGTGTCCTGAGGGCCCGGCAGGCCAACGGGTGGATCCAGGCCGACCTGGCCGCCAACGGCTACCGGGTCTCCCCCGGGTTCAGCGGCGGCCCGGTGTGGGACGAACAACTCGACGGTGTCGTCGGCATGATGGCGGTCGCGGAGACCGGCGACCCTCCATCCGGTTACCTCATCCCTGCCGAGGGCCTCGCCTCCGTATGGCCGGAGCTTCGCGAACTGGCGCTGCCGCCGTCACCGTTCCGGAGTCTGCGCCCGCTTCAGGAATCCGACGCCCCGGTCTTCCACGGCCGTCGGGCGGAGACGGCCGAAGTCACCGCCCTGGTCGCCCGGGAACGGTGGACCACCCTCGTCGGCCCCTCCGGTTCGGGCAAGTCCTCCCTCGCGATGGCCGGCGTCATACCCCGCCTGCACGCCCAGGGCATGACCGCCGTGGTGATCCGGCCCAACGCCGGCACCACCCCGCTGTCCGCGCTCGCCGCCGCGCTGTCTCCGCTGCTGGAACCGGATCTGACCGAACTCGGACGCCTCGAACGCCTTCCGGCGCTGGTCGGCCTGCTGCGCGCCCAGGGGCTCGGAGATCTCGCGGCTCTCCTGCTGGCCCGCCTCGGCACCGATCAACTGATCGTCGTGGTCGACCAGTTCGAGGAGATGCTCACCGGCGCCGACCCGGCGGCTGTCGATGAGTTGGCGGCCGTGCTGTTCGGCCCGTCGCTCCCTGGGACCGTGCACGTGCTCACCACCCTCCGGGCCGACTACTTGGAGGCCGCGCTGGCCCATCCGAGTCTTGGCCGGGCCTGCAGCCGGCAGGTCTACGCTCTGGGGCCGATGACCGGTGACCAGCTCCGGGAGGTCGTCACCGCACCGGTGGCGGCGATTCCGTCGGTTCGCTACGAGGCCCACCTGGTGGACCGCATCCTGACCGATGCGGGCGGTGAGGCGGGTGCCCTGCCGCTCCTCGGCTTCACCCTCGACCTGCTGTGGAAGCGTCAGGCGGCCGGGGTTCTCAGCCACCGTGCGTACGAGGAGATCGGTCACGTCAGCGGAGCCCTCGGGGAGTACGCCGAGCAGGCCTGGGACAGACATGTCTCCGCCGGGGAGGAGCCGGCCGCCCGCCGGCTCTTCACCCGCCTCGTCCGCGTCCCCCTCGGCGCACCCGGTGCCACCCGCCGGACGGTTCCCCGCCAGGAGCTCGCCGAGGACGAATGGCACATCGCCCAACGTCTGGCCGGCACCCGGCTCCTGGTCATCGATCACAGTGCCGAGGGCGTCGAGACCGTTGAACTGGCCCACGAGGCCCTGATCACCGCCTGGTCCCGGCTGCGCGACTGGGTCGGCGAGGACCGTGCGTTCCTGGAGTGGCGGGAATCCGTCCGGCACGACCGCCGGCGCTGGGACCACGCCGGTCAACCCGCCGACCTGCTCCCCACCGGGCCCACCCTCGACACCGCCCGCACCTGGCAGCGCGAGCGCGGTGCCGAGCTGTCCGAAGCCGAACGCAGCTACCTCGAACTCGCGAGGAGGCACCACCGGGCCCGCGGCCGCCGGCGCCGCACCTTCCGGACCGTCCTCGTCGCAGTGATCACCGTCTCCCTCGCCCTGGGCGTACTGTTCGCCACGGCCCGCCGCGACGCCGCGGAGCGCCAGGCCGACTCCGACTCCCGCGCCCTCGTCCAGGCCTCCCAGGACGACATGGCCTACGACCCGGTACGGGCCGTGATGATGGCCCTCGCCGCGTACCGGACGAAGCCCACGCCGGAGGCCCGGAACCAGTTGATGCGGCAGTACCTCCTCCGGGCCGGCGCGGACTCCCTGTTCTCGGGCATGTCCGGAACCGGCGGGACGTTCAGCACCAGCCGAGACGGTGACGTCGTCCTCTCCCGTGACGCCATGGCCCACGTCGTCCTGTTCGTCCGCGGCCGGGACGGCACCGTCCACAGCCGGCCGGTCCCGGCCCAGTACGCCTTCTACCTGATGGTCTCCCCGGACGGACGCCGAGCCGGATTCGTGGCCGACGACGGGACGGGAGGCTGGTTCGACGTCGACAAGGAGAGCACCGCGCCCATCGGCCAGGTGCACCAACTCCCCCGGGTGGACGGGGTTCTGCAGATCTCCTCGGCTCCTGCCGACGCGACCGCGATGTCACCCGACGGGCGCTACATCGCGGTTCCGACCCGCGACAGCCTGGTCTGGTGGGATCTGGACGCGGGGACGATCGCCGGCCGCGTTCCCGCACCTCAGAACATGGGAAGCGGGCTGTGGTTCGGCTCCGACGGGCATTCCCTGCTCGTGAGGACCAGCAACGGCAGTACCGGACTGGCCTCCGTGGACATGGCCGGCGGCGCCGCGCGGACCGTGGTGGTGCCTGCTGATCACCAAGGGATCCTGCCCTCCGGGGACCGGACCACCGTCGCCGTCGTCCAGACCCACGAATCCGGACAGGGCAGTGGCACGAAGAGCACCGTACGACTGATCCGGGTGTCCGACGGATCCGTGGTGGGGAAACCGTACGAAACCACGGAGACGATCGCCCCGGCGACCGAACTGATCGCGGCGAACGCCGACGGCCACCGGATCGTGATCAACGAAGCCACCAAACTGACGCTCCTGGACCTCGACCGAGGAAAAGCCGTCGCGTTGGTGGACGAACCGGGCCGCCTGTACGAGCACGCATCCGTTCTCCTCTCCACCGGCGGGAAGGAGTATCTCGCCGGTCAGGGACGGAGCTCCATCTCCTACACCGAGATCCCCGCGGGCGAGGAGGACGCGGCCGCGGCCGACACCGTCCACCTCAGTCGGGACGGCAGAAAGATCACCATCCGCCTGACGGGCGGCACCGACCTCGAACTCCGCGAGCCCGGGCTCGACCTCGGAAGGCTCCTGACCAGAACAGCCCTGCCACAGCCCGCCTGGAAGGGCAAAGGCGACCGCCTCCTGTCCAACCGGGACGACACGCTCATCGCGCTCCGGGACGGCCCGAACACCGTCTCCGTCCGTGATGCCTCCACGCTACGAGCGGTCGCCCGCATCACAGTGGCGCCACCACCCCCGGTCGACTCGGCAGCCGAGGACTTCAGCTACTTCTTCGACGGGGCCGACCGCCTGGTGACGGTCTCCGGCACCCAGATCCAGCAGTGGGAGGCCAGAACCGGCGTCCGGTTGGCACAGTACGACGCGGCGGCGTTCCATCCCCGGGCCGACAAGCCCGGCACGCCACAGATGTACGTCGGCCCGTACTGGCAGGAGGGAAAGCTGACCGTGGTCGTCCACGACGACCCCGTGATCCGTGTCGTCGACATCGGCACCGGCCACACCGTCACGTCGCTGAACCCGGGCATCACCGACCTGATCGCGGCCCGGTTCGACGAGAGCGGCCGCTACCTGGCCGTTCTCCGCCGCAACAGCGTCATCGAACTGTGGCGGCTCGACCCCCTGCAAAGGGAGATCGGCCCCCTCCCCACCACCAGCACACCGGGCCAGAACGCGGCCATCACCCGATTCGTCGACACCCAAGGCCATTTCATGATCGCGGCCAACAACTCCATCCGGATCTACCAGGTCGGCGGCCAACCTTCCGTGGACTCCTACGACTTCCGCAACGTGACCGACAACAGTCTGCAGGAGCCGCTCACGTTCCTGGACGCCACCAACGACGGAAAGACCTTCCTCATCCGCACCGAGAACGACTACGTCCACCGGATCGTCCTCGACCCCGACGCTTGGCAGCGGAGCCTGTGCCGCATCATCAACTACCGCTCCTTCACCACCGATGAACGACGCACCCTGCCGGTCCGCGTACCCGACGGTCCCCTCTGCCCTCCCACCAAGCCCTGAAGCTGCGGACGACGCCGGAGTCGACGCCGGCTGCGCAGTGAACGCGCAGATCCGGGCTTCCACCCTCAACGGCTGGACGTGATCTCGCGCTTGTCGCCCTCCCGACCGCCCGCGCCCTCCCGACCGCCCGCGCCCTCACTCCGGCTGCGGGCGGTGGTTGTGGAACAGGACGGTCCCCTCCACCAGGCCCTTCTCCACCACCGCCGGGGTGGCGCGCAGCCACTGGAGTGCCTCCGCACTCGTCGGGGTGTCGGCGACCAGCTTGTAGAAGGACAGGTAGCCCGCCACGCGTTCCAGGAGCACGCTGTTGGGGATCGGGATCGCCGCCCCGAAGGCGTCGAGGGGATCCCGGCCGGCGGCCCGGTAGCTGTCCATCGTGTGGAACTCGCCGGCGAGTCGACTGCGCTCGGGCGTGAGCCGGTCCGGGGGGATCGTCTTCAGGATCGCGGAGAGTTTCCCCTGGCTCTTGCTGTAGCTGTCGCCCATGGCGAGTTTGAGCGCCGCGGCCGCCTCTTCGCCGAACGCGCGCAACTCGGTGGAGATCTTCCGCTGCGCCATCGTCTGCGGCTTCTCCTGGGACTTGAAACGACCGGTGACCGAGTCGAGCGCGTGCTGCATCTCATGGGTCACGGTCGCGGCGAATTCCCGCAGTTCGAGCGGTGAGGCCTGGTCCTTGGGCGGGGTGATCCGCAGCGCGCCGCCCTCTCCTTCGTTGCTGAGCGCGAACAATGCGCGTGCACCCTTGATGTCCGTCTGCTCGTCGATCTCGATGGTGATCGCGGACTCCTCCAGGGCCTTGAACAACTCCCGGTAGGGGACGCTGAATCCGTCACCGTCCTGCTCGCCGGACGCCTGTTGGAGCAGTTCCGCGAAACGGTCCGGCGAGAGGTGCTGCCGTGACCAGTCGGCCTTGGCGTAGGTGATGGCGCGCTGCACGACCGGCTCACCGGGGCGGGCGGCCGGCGCGTCCCCCGTCCTCCGTTGGGCGGTGGACCGCTGTACCGGTGCGCCCGCCCCGACGGCGGCCTGCGGGTGACCGCACCCCGCACCGTGCTGGTGCCTGGACCGCTCGATCACCCGCGAGACCGCGGCGTTGCCGATGCCGCGCTGCAAGGCGAGGACCGTCTGCGCAGACACGCCCCCGAGGCTCAACCCCAGTCCGTCGGCCGCCGGATCGGCCTTGCGCGGCAGGTCGCGGCGCCGCTGCGGCTCCGACGGCTTGCCGGGGTCTTTCGCGTGCATGGGGAACCCCTCCGGAGGCGCGACAGGTGTTCCCTCTGGCATATCCGGCCGGACTGTCGCCGCGCAGCACAACGGACGATCGGGCACCGATCTGTGCTCCAAAGGGCACGCAACGGCCGGGGTACGCACCCGTGCTGTGCCCGGTGCGTCCCCGGCCCCGCCGGCGTGGTCAAGGAGGAGAACACGCCGGTGTCGAACGGATCAGCTGTTGCCGCCGCTGCCGCTGCCACCGCCGCCGTTGTTGCCGGTACCGCCGCCGTTGTTGCCACCGCCGTTGTTACCGCCACCGCCGCCGTTGTTACCGCCACCCCCGTTGTTGCCGCCACCGCCGGTGGTGGGAGGCGGCGAGAGCAGGTTGAGCAGGTCGCCCAGAATGTTGGGCTTGTAGATGTACGTGTTGCCGCAGTTGTTCGAGAAGCCCGCGTCCTGGCCGACCACGCAGGCGATGCCGACGTCTCCGCCGCGCCTGTCCGTGCCGCCATGGCCGCCCGAGTCGGCGACGGCCCAGCTCGCGTCGGCAAGAACGAGAGCACTGGCAGCAGCTGCAACGACAGCGAATTTCTTGATCATCTCTCCACCTCTTGGTTGGTGACTTCGCTTCATGCTGCGGAATCCACGCATGCCACCACCGCACGGCAGGGCGGTTAAATCGTAAAACTCGATAATATTTCACCCAATTCACCCAGGATTGCCGGGCCGCCACCGCAGGGCAATCGGCTCACCGAACCCCCAGTCAGGCCACGGAGCCGACCCGCCGCCTGGCCGACTCCCCAACCCCTAACTCCCCGACTCAGAAACCCGCCGTGTCGAGTTCGAGGCTCAGCGGAGGCGGTAGCTGCAGGGGGGTGCCGAAGGGGTGCGGTCCTTCCACCCGGGTGTAGCCGAGCCGGCCCGGCTGGGAGAGCAGCGTGCAGGTGCGTTCCTGCCGGTCGACCAGGAGGTACACGGGCGCGCCGAACTGCGAGTAGCGCCGGCGCTTGGCGGTCCTGTCGGTTTCACCGTTCGACGGTGATGTCACTTCGACGACGAGCACGGTCTGGTCCGGGAGGAGCGCTCCCTCCGTCTTCGCCAGCTCGGCGGGCACGACGGCCAGGTCCGGCACGTAGAAGTTCTCCGTGCCGGGCAGGTCGAGGTTCCCGGAGCCGGCACGGAGGTCGAGCTCGCGCATACGAGGGCCGATCTGCTCACGGATCAGGTCGACAGCGCTCTCGTGGGCCCAGGACGGTGACACCGGGGTGATGACTCCCTCTACGATCTCGACACGGTCACCCGCAATATGCCGAATTGCATACTTCAGGGCCTGCTCCGGATTCGGCACCTGGCTGTAGTCACCTGGGCCGGCGTGCGCTGTACTCACGTGCTGCTCTCCTGTCCGGGATCTCAACCCGCAGAACGGACCAGTGACAGTCTGACGTGTCCGCCCCTGGGCGCCACCACATGACGTCACGATGCGTCGGTGTGACACGGGCGGCGGCCGACGCCCGGCCGGCGGGCGGGCGGGCGGGTTCAGGGGGCCGCGAACAGCCGGGGGAAGCCCGGGGCCAGCCACGGCCGGCGGCCCCAGGCGAGCACCTTGCCCCGGGCGAGGGCGCCGGTGGCGGTGTAGCGGCCCAGCGCGATGAGGAAGAACGCCACCGGGCCGGTGAGGATCGTGCAGTCCGGGCGGCGCGGCGGCTCCTGGCTCACCACGGCGGCACCGTCCGTGAAGGTCACCGCGAACCCGCCCAGGCCGCGCACCCGCAGCCGGTAGCAGGCGCTGTGGCCAGCCGCGGCGCGCGCGTCCAGCACCCGGGGCATCGCCATCTGCAGGAAGGGCATCGTCAACTCGACGCGGTGCCGGTCGAGCGGGTGCGGCCGCCCGAGCGCGACGGCGATGTCGTAGAGGTGGCCCAGCATGTGGGTCAGCAGGTAGGCGCCGAGGGTGTCCAGGTCCATCGGGCCAAGCGGGGTCAGCACCGGCTCGGTGCCGCCGCGCACACCGGCCGCCGCCGTGAACTCCCTTGCCTGCCGGGCGATCACCCCGGCGAGCACGGTCAGGCCCCGCTCCGGCCGCCTGGCCAGCGAGGCCGCGTTCGCGGCGGCCAGCGACCCCGGAGTGCCGTCCCCGTACGGCCGTTCCTCGCCGGCGGCCAGTGCGGCCATCAGCTCGTTGGCCATCGCCAGGTGGGCGGCGGCCTCGCCGACCGTCCACTCGGCGCCGGGTATCGGGGTGTCGCCGCGGCCGCCGGCGAGCAGGGCGACGGCCTCGTCGCCGACGGCGGTGACGGCCTCGAAAAGCGCGGTGCGCGCGGCACCGGGGACGTGCTCGGGGAGCGGGAGGGTCATGGTGGTGAAGACTGACCGACCCCGGCACCGCTGTCCAGACCCGCGACACGGTCCGGTCCGGCCCCTGACCACCGCGGCCCGCCTGGACGACGGGAGCCGGTCAGCCCGCTATCGGGCTCCGCAGACCCCTACACGCGGCTGAAGCCGTGGCTGCGCTCCACCTTCGCCACGTGCAGCGTGTAGTTCTGGTACCACTCGGCCTGCCCGCGCTTCTGCGCCGCGCGGTGCTCGACGTTGCTCCGCCACTGCGTGAGGGCGTCGGCGTCGCGGAAGTATCCGACAGTGATGCCCAGGCCGCCGGGAGTCTGGGCGTGGTCCATCCCCAGGTATCCGGGGATGTCCTTCACCAGGTCTTCCATGCGTGCGTTGGTCTCGCTGTAACCGCTCTGGTCCTGGGTTCGCACTGTCGTGAAGACGGCCAGGTAGTAGGGGGGTTCATAGGCCTCGACGGGCGCGACAGGTGCTTCGGGGTGATCGCTCATGGCGCCACCGTAAGGCGGGATGCACCGAACGATCCAGCCCTTTCCTGAACGGCTGATGCGCATGGCGTCCTCGTCCCGGTGTCAACTCCCGGAGGCGGAGGCGGAGGCGGAGGCGGAGGCGGCGGGGGCGAAGGCGAGGGCGGTGTTGTGGCCGCCGAATCCGGCCGAGGTGCTCAGTGCGAGGTGGAGGCGCTGGCGGCGGGGGCCGCCGTGGACCAGGTCGATCGCGCCGGTTTCCCGGTCGGGGACGGCGAACCCCGCGGTGGCGGGGACGAGTTGGTGCTGCACGGTGAGCACCGTCAGGGCGGCTTCGATGGCGCCGGCGGCGCCCATCGTGTGGCCGAGCACGCCCTTGGCGGAGGTGACGGACGGGGGGCGCCGGGCGAAGAGCCGGCCGACCAGGCGGGCTTCCGCGGAATCGTTGAGCGGAGTGCTCGTGCCGTGGGCGTTGACGTGGTCGACGTCGTCGGGGCCGGCCCCGGCCTCGGCGAGGGCCAGCCGGGCGGCCGCTTCGAGCCCGCGGGCTTCCGGGTGCGGTGCGACGGGGTGGTAGGCGTCGGTGGCGGTTCCGGTGCCGACCAGCAGGGCTCTGGGCGTGGCCTGCCGCGACGCCGCGTCCGACCGGCGTTCCAGGACGAGGAAGCCCGAGCCCTCGCCGATGACGAAGCCGTCGCGGTCCGCGTCGAACGGGCGGGAGGCGCGGGCGGGGTCCGTGTTGCGGGAGAGCGCCTTCATCCGGGCGAATCCGGCGACGCAGACCGGAGTGATCATGGCGTCGGTGCCGCCGGCCAGGGCGATGTCGCAGGCTCCGGCGTGGAGCAGCAGAGCCGCGGTGTGGATGGCGGCGGCCCCGGAGGCGCAAGCGGTGGCGGTGTGCAGCACCGGGCCCGTCGCGCCGAGCTCGATGGCGAGTTGAGCTGCTGCCATGTTCGGCAGGAAGGCGGGGAGCGCCAGTGCGGACACGGCGGAGGGGCCCAGGGTGCGGAGTCGTTCCGCCGCGTGTTCGTAACTGCCCACTCCTCCGGCGGCGGAGCCGAGGACCAGGGCGACCCGGGCGCCGTCCCAGCGCGCGGGTTCGAGGCCCGCGTCGGCGACGGCCTCCCGCGCGGCGGCGATGGCGAAGCGGGTGGCGCGGTCCAGCCGCCAGGGCTGGCGGCCGCCGACCAGCGCGGCGGAGTCGCCTGGGACCCGGCAGGAGAGGACGACGGGGAGCCCGGCGAGCGCCGGGTCGGGTGCGGCCGTGCTGCGGGCGTCGAGGACGCCTCGCCAGGTCGGCTCCGCCCCGTGACCGGCCGGGGTGACCAGGCCGATCCCGGTGACGGCGAGCGGTGGGCGGGCTGCACTCATGCGGCTGGGCCGGGCGGCTGCTCGGGGTGAACGGGGTGGACGGACGGATCAGGCGCGACGGACGCGACGGGCTGGACGGGCTGCGCGAGCAGGGCGTGGATGCGGTCGACGAGTTGGCCCACCGTCACGTCGGCGGCGGAGTCGAGGTCGTCGTCCAGGGCGACGCCCCAGTGTTCCTGGAGGGTGACGACGAGTTCGATCCGGGCGAGGGAGTCGAGGTCGAGCTCGTCGAGGGCGGCGTCGTCGCCGATCGTGTCGGAGGGGGTGTCGAACTTCTCGGTGAGCAGGGTGACCAGGTGCTCGCGGACGGGATTCACGGTGGGCTGACCTCCTCGTGGTCGTGGTCGGAGTCGGGGGCGGGGTCGTGGTCGCGGTCATGGTCGTGGCGCCGGGGCCGGGGTTCCGGGGCGGCCGTCCGTACGGGTGCGTCCGGCCACAGCAGGGTGACGGAGGCCCAGGTGAGACCGCCGCCGAAGGCGGTGAGCAGGGTCGGGGCGCCCGGGCGGCAGGCCCCTCGGGCGGCGGCGTCGGCGAGGGCGAGCGGTACGGAGGCGCCCGCCGTGTTGCCGACGTCGCGGATGTTGCCGAAGCGGTGCCGCGGCGGGATGCCGAGGCGGTCGGCGACGGCGTCCAGGATCCGCTGGTTGGCCTGGTGCCCGATGAAGGCCTGGACCTCGCGGGCCTGCCAGCCGGTCGCGGCCAGGGCGGCCCCGGCGGAGGCGGCCATGCGGCGTACGGCGTGGGCGTAGACCTGGCGCCCGCGCATCCGGAAGTAGCGGTCGCCGCGCCCGGGGGCTTCGGTGGCGGGGAGTCGAGAGCCGCCTGCGGCCACGGTGATCAGGTCGCTCTCGCCGCCGTCGCTGCCCCAGTCGGTCTCCAGCAGGGCCCCGGGTTCGGTGGTGTCCCCGGGGCGGAGTACCACCGCGGCGGCGGCGTCGCCGAAGAGCGGTGCGGTGTCCCGGTCGAAGGGGTCGACGATGGCCGAGTACTTCTCGGCCGCGACCACCAGGGGGGTGCGGCAGGCGCCGCTGCGGAGCAGGGCGGAGGCCGTGGCCAGGCCGTAGAGGAAGCCCGAGCAGACGGCTGCGAGGTCGAACGCGGGGACCGGTCCGAGGCCGAGGCGGTGGGCCACCTCCGGTGCGGTGGCCGGGCAGGGGCGGTCCGGCGTGGTGGTGGCCAGCAGGAGCAGGTCCGGGCGCAGGCCCGGGGAGCCGGTGGAGTCGATCGCGGCGCGCGCGGCGGCCGTGGCCAGGTCCCCGGTGCTGACGCCGGGTCCGGCCAGCCGCCGGCGGTGGATGCCCGTCCGGCCGGTGATCCACTCGTCGGTGGTGTCCAGGCCGCCCCGGGCGATGACCTGGGTGTTGGTCACCTCCCGGGGCGGGAGGCTGGAGCCGAGGCCGGCGATCACCGCCGTGGCACGGCGGCCGGGGAAGGGGGCGGAGGGTGGCGAGGTCATACCGCGGCGAACGGGGAGGGCGGCTTGGGCGTGCCCGCCAGACCGCCGTCGGGGACCGAGAGGCCGCCGTCCAGGGCGATCGCCTGCCCGGTGAGGAAGGCGGAGGCGGGCGAGGCCAGGAACAGCGCCGCCGCGGCGACCTCCTCCAGTTCGGCCCAGCGCCCCATGGGCACGTGGGCCAGCAGCCAGTCGGTGAGCGCGGCGTTGGTGTGGACGGCGGCCGTCATGTCGGTGCGCACCCAGCCGGGGCACAGCGCGTTGACCCGGATCCCGCTGCGGGCCCAGCCGGCCGCGAGGCTGCGGGCGAGGGAGACCTGGGCGGCCTTGGTCGCGGCGTAGACCTCCATCATGGGCGTGCCGACCAGACCCGCGACCGAGGACATCAGCACCAGGCTGGCACCGTCCGACTGCGCCAGGTACGGGTGGGCGTGCCGGCAGATCGCGGCGGTGGCGTTGAGGTTGACCGCGACCACCTCGTCCCAGACGTGCTGCGGGAGGTGCTGCAGCGGTGCGAGGAGGGTGCTGCCGTCGGGGTTGGTGGGCAGGATGCCGGCGTTGTGGACGACGATGTCGAGGCCGCCCAGGGCGTGGGCGGCCTGGTCGACGATGGCAGCCTGCCCGGTGTCGGCGAGGTCGCCGGGGACCAGGACGGGAGTGCCCCCGTAGCGGGCCACCTGGTCGGCGGTGTGCTTCAGCGCGGGCCCGGTGCGGGCGGAGAGGGCGAGCCGGGCCCCGGCCTGGGCGAGCGCGACGGCGACGGCCTGGCCGATGCCGCGCGAGGAGCCGGTCACCAGTGCGCGGCGGCCGTCGAGGCGGAAGCGGTTGAGGATGGTCATGAGGGGTTCCTCCGGTTCCGGCGGGGCGTCAGTCGGTGGTGTTCCGGGCGGTGCCGTCCTGGACGGCGGTGTCCCGGGCGGGGGAGTTCAGGAGGGGATGTCCTGGGCGCTGCTGGACCGGACGGGCGCGCGCAGGGAGCGGGCGCCCGTCCAGGTGAGCAGGGCGCTGCCCCAGGTCAGGCCGGCGCCGAAGACGCAGACGAGCACACGGACCCGGTCGGCCAGCAGGCCGCGGGCGGCGGCGTCGGCCAGCGCGAAGGGGGCGGAGGCCGCGCCGATGTTGCCCGTCAGGTCCCCGGTGATGTGCAGGCGTTCGGCCGGGATGCCGATCCGGTCCGCGACGGCGCGCAGGAGCACCGGGTTGGGCTGGTGGGTGATGAAGGCGTCGATGTCCTTGAGGTCGAGGCCGTGGTCGGTGAGGGCCTGGTCGACGAGGCGGGGGAAGATCTCGGTGATGAAGTCGCGCACGACCCGGCCGTCCATGTGGATGTGGTGCAGCCCGGCGGTCAGGCTCTCGGGGCCGGCGGGTATCCGGCTGCCGCCGGCGGGGATCAGCACGTGGTGCGCGCCGCGGCCGTCCGAGCCGAGGCGGAAGCTGTGGAAGCCGGCGTCGTCGTCGACGGGGCCCAGGACGGCTGCGGCGGCGCCGTCGGCGAAGAGGACGGCGGTGGCTCGGTGGGCGGGGTCGACGAACTTCGAGTAGGCCTCGACGCCGACGACCGCCGCGTACCGGGCGCCGGGGGTCGTGGCCAGCCAGGCGTGCGCGACCTTGGCCGCGAACAGCCAGCCGGAGCACGCCGCGCTGACGTCGAGTGCGACGGCGTTGGCGGCGCCGGCGAGGGCCTGGACGCGGCAGGCGGTGGCCGGCCCGAGTTCGTCGGGCGTGGAGGTCGCCGCGACGACGAGGTCGAGCCGGTCCGGCGGGATGCCGGCGGCCTCGCAGGCGGCCAGTACGGCGGCCGCTGCCAGGTCCGAGGCGGCCTCGTCGGGTGCGGCCCGATGCCGTTCGAGCACGCCGGTGCGCTCGGTGATCCAGGTGTCCGAGACACCGGCGGGAGGGCCGACCTCGTGGTTGCCGCGGACCTCGGCGGGCAGGTACGTACCCATGCCCAGGACGCCGGTCATGGGGGGCTTCCTTCGGTTCACGACGTGCTCCCGGTGCGATCGGAGGAGCCGGTGGAGGAGCCGGTGGAGGAATTGGCGGGGGCGCCGGCGGAGGCACCGTGGGCGGCCAGGAGCGCGGCGGCGTAGTCGGGCTCGTCGAGGGCCGTGCGGGCGAGGCCGGCCCCGGGGTCGAGGGCGGCCACGATGTCCGGCAGGGCCTGACGCAGTCGGTCGCACAGGGCGTCCATGGCGGCGGGCAGGGCGCGGACGGCCGAGGGGGTGAGCACGCCGGTCGCCAACAGGGGACCGGCCAGGCACCGGGCCTGGCGCAGGCCGTCGAGCGCGGCGAGGTCGGCCGCCCGGGGAACGGACCACCCGTGCCCGTGCGCGGTACTCCCCTCCACCGCGGCCTCGGCCGCGAGCCGGCGGGCCTGGACGTCCCCCAGCTCCAGGGCGTCCTCCAGCAGCGGGTTCCACAGGTCCAGGTCGCGGTGGAGCGAACGGTGGGGCGAGCGGCGCAGCGCCTCGGTACGGGCCGACGCCGCGGCGGCGAGGTCGTCGGCGAGCCGGTCCTGCAGCGCGGTGACGACCTCGGGCCACCACGCCGCGTCGGTCGGATCGGACGGGAACCGGCCCTGGTCTGACGGGAACCGGCCCGGCCCGGACGGCCGCCGATCGGGGCGTGCCCGCTCCTCGGCGAGGGCGCGGCCGGCGTCGAGCAGGATGAGGGTGTTGTCGCCGCCGGCGTTGTCGAAGGCGCGGGCGAAGCCGAGGTAGCCCGGCAGCCGGTTGTGGTCGAAGAGGCCCGACACCCCGCAGCGGTGCTGGAGGGAGTCGACGAGGTCCGCCACGGCCCGGGTGCTGTGCGCCTTGTGGAGGGCGAGCGAGCGGTCGACCGCGGCCCAGGGGGAGAAGGTCATCGCCGTGCCCGGCCCGTCGGAGGGCCTTGCGGCGCGCAGGCCCGCCCACGTGGACAGGGCCGCCCGGGCGGTGCAGCGCAGGGAGAAGGCGGCGGCCAGCGCTCCGACGACGGCGTGCTGCTGGGTGCGGTACTCCAGGACCGGGCTCCCGGGCGCCAGCCGGCCGTGCGAGCGGCGGCCCGCGCTGAACCGCCAGGCCATCGCCGCGCTGCGGCCCGCCAGGCCCGCCATCGCGGACGGCAGGGTGGCCCACAGCCCCTGGCCGCAGCTCAGGGTCCGCTGGAGGCGGGCGTCGGCGCTGGGCTGCGGGTCGTGCAGCACGCCCGTGGCGTCGATCCCGGCCCCGTCCGCCAGCCAGCGGTCGTACGGGATTCGGGCGCCGTGGAACCGGACGAGGCCGTAGGGCAGCGGGAGTGCGCCCACCGGGAGCGGGCCGGAGACGGACACTCCCGGTGCCGGGCGGCCGTCGGCCCCGGTGATGTCGACGAGGAAGGAGAACACTCCCCCGTCCTGGGCGCCCGTCAGCAGCCGTGCGCAGACCACCGCCTGCTGGGGCAGGCCGAGCGCCGCGACGGAGGAGAACTTCGCGGCCCGGTGGTCCGGGGTGTGCAGCGTGAACGCGCGGCGGGCCGGGTCGAACCGGGCCTCGGTGCGGATCCCGAGGTGGCTGCCGGCGTCGCCGATCTCGGTGACCAGGAAGGAGCCCTTGGTGCGTGCGTGCGCGAGGGCGCCGTCCGGGTCCGCGGCCTTGCCGCCCAGGAGGACCAGCGAGCCGACGCACAGGGTGTAGTGGGAGAGGAAGGTCTGATAGAGCGATGGATCCGCCAGTGCCGTCGCCTCACTGAGCGCGGCCAGCAGGTCCGCGTCGGCGACCACCTCGGCCGCCGGCGGCAGCGAGGCCGCCAGGCGGGCCAGCCGCCGGTGCGCGCTGACGTCCGTGCGCAGGGCTGCCGTCCCGTGTTCGGCCCGGTGGTCCGCGAGGAGCTGCCCGAACTCCGCGGCCCGCCGGGGAGGGAGCAGCGCCGAGAGGCGGGTCAGGACGTCGATCGCGTCGGTCTCCTCGCCGGGCCTCCGTTCGGTGTTCACGCGTCCCCCCGTGCGGCCGTCGTGGTCGGGTGGTGGTCGTGCGACGTGCCCTCCCCCGGCGCGGCGGGAGGCGGGCAGGAGCGCGGGGGCTCCAGCGGCGCCAGGGGCGGAAGCGGCGCCTGGGGGCCGGTCGGCCACGGGCCGTCGGCGACCGGCGCGAGCGCGTCCTGCCGCGGGTCGATCCTGCGCACGCTGTTCGTCAGCGTGCTGCCGGTGCCCGCCTCGACGACCAGCGAGGCGTCCGCCAGGGCCGCGCCGAACACCGCGGGCAGGTCGAAGGGCCTGACCAGGCAGGCGGACAGCGCGCTCGGCAGGTCGCTGTCCGCGCGGTAGAGCCGGCCGGCCACCGCCGAGTACACCGGTCGGCGCGGCGGGGACAGGCGCAGCCGTCGGGCGAAGTGCGCGAACGCGCCGGCCTCGTGGACGAGAGCCGGGTGGTGGCTCATGAACGGGAGCCGCAGCCGCTGCGCCCCCACGCCGTGCGCCGTCGCCGACCGTTCGACGACGGCGAGCCCGTCGAGCGGGCCGGAGACCACCGTCTCCCCGCCGTGGTTGACACAGGCCACCACCACGCCCGTGCCCGGCCCGGCCGCCGCGAGCAGCCGGCGGGCTGTGGCCGGGCCCGCGCCCAGCAGTGTCATGCCGCCGCCGTGGCCGGTCAGCAACTGCCCGAGCCGGCAGGCCAGCCGGGCCCCGTCGGCGACCGAGCAGCATCCGGCCGCGGTCAGCGCGGGGATCTCGCCGAAGCTGACCGCCAGGAGGCGGTGCGCCCGGCAACCGTCGGCTTCGAGTGCGCGGTGCACCGCCAGGGACACACCGAACAGCGCGAGTTGTACGGTCCCGGGCGGCTCGGCGGCCAGCGCGCCGACGCTGAGCGGGGAGCCACCTGTCAGTCGGGAGCCGTCACCCGAACAGGAGCCGCCTGTCAATTGGGAGCCGACACCCGAACGGGAGCCGCCTGCCAGGCGGGGGCCGATCGGCGCCACCCCGAACTCGGCGGCGACCACGTCGGCCTCCTCGAAGACCTCGGCGACCGCGCGCGCCAGCGACCCGACGCGGGGAAGCGTCCGCAACAGCGGAGTCAGACTGAAATCCCCCTGCCCGGGGAACATGTGAACGAACTTTCCGGTGGCCGTGGGACTCTGCGGACGCTGCGGGCCGGACATCACGGATTCCGCCTCCACCCTGGGGCACGTTCGAAGGAAACGCCCCGACATCACCGATGGTGGAGTCTGCGGCCGCCCTCGCGGGCGCTTTTCGACGGCCGGCCCGTCAAGCTTTTCCGGGCGTCAACTTTCAAGGAATTACAACGAGTTGGGAATCCCATTCGGGTATCCCGGCGGCACCGCGAGCGGATAGCATGGCGGGATGTGCGCAGCGCGACCGCGTACCGCGGAGGCCGGACCGGGCCGCCGTGAGCGCGGCGTCGACGACCCGCCGGGAGAGACATGGCCGTCCGCCGTGTGCCGAACGCCCGCCTTCGCGAACTCCTCAAAGAAGCCCGATGGACCGGAGAGCAACTGGCCCGGGCCGTCAATCAGATCGGCGCCGAATCCGGATGGGCCCGGGCCTACGGGCGCGCCTCGGTGCACCAGTGGCTCACCGGAGCTGTTCCCCGCAAGCCCGCCCCCCACCTTGTCTGCGCGGCGCTGGGTCGTCGGCTCCGACGGCCCGTCACCCTGGCCGACGCCGGATTCGGCGGCCCGCCGCCGGACGCCCCGTCGCCGGACGCCTCGACGCCGGATTCCCCGGCGGTGCTCGCGCGGCTCGCGGCGGCGGCCGCCGCACCCGATCGCCACGGGAACCTCCTCTCCTACCAGCCGCCGCCCGCCCCGTCCGGCAGCCCGACCGGCCTGACCGAAGGCCCGACCGAAGCCGCGACCGGAGGCCTGGCCGAAGCCCTGACCGGCCCGCCGGTACCCGCGGGCGCAAAGGCGCCCCCGCCCCAGCCGGACGCGCTCGCCCTGCTGCTGCCCGTCTTCTCCGCGATCGACCGCGTCCACGGCGGAGGCCAGGCCCGCACCGCACTCGCCGCGTTCCTCTCGACCACGGCGGCGCCCATGCTCGCCGCACCCGCCCCGCCCGTCCGGCACTTCGGCATCCTCGGGGCGACCGCCCGGCTGTGCTACCTGTGCGCCTTCATGCACATCGACGACGACCTCAACGGCCTCGCCGGCCAGTACTACCGCCTCGCCCTCGACCTGGCCCGGCACGCCGGCGACACGGCCGCCCAGGCGATGACCCTGCGCGCCATGGCCACCCAGGCCTACGAACTCGGCCACCGGCGCCAGAGCCTGCGCCTGGCGCAAGCCGCCGCCGACTGCCACATCAGCTCCTCGGCGCCGCGGCTGCGCGCCTCCGTCCTGGGGCAACTCGCCCTGTCCGAGGCCGCCGTCGGCGATCGGACGGCCGCGCTGCGCCACATCGGCGACGCCCGCGACCTCCTCACGAACGCCACGGGCCCGCCACCGCCGATCGGCGACTACCACCGCGCCTCGTGGGACCACCAGCGGGCCCTCGTCGGAGTCGAACTCGGCGACCTTGCCGGGGCGATCAAGCTCCTGGAGGTGTCCGCCGCCCGCAGGCCGCGGGGCGAGTCCCGCTCCCGTGCCGTCGTCCTCAGCAGGCTGGCCGAGCGCCAGCTGGCGGCCGGGCACATCGAAGCCGCCTGTGCCACCTGGCACGAGTTCCTCGACGTCTACCCGCTGCTGGCCTCCCGCCGAGCCCACCTGGCCAGGGCGCGGATGCCCGGACTCCTGCTCCCCCACCGCCGACGACCGGCCGCGGACCACCTCATCCAGCGGGCCACCGCCCTGGGGCGCGCCTGACGATTCGCGCCCGCGGTACCGGCCGAGCCTTCCCCCCGTCAGGGCCGGCGCGGAGTCCGCGCGAGGACGTCGGTCGCGACCTCCGTGACCGTCCGGTGGTAGGCCACGCTCACCGGCCCCAGGCCGCCGATCGCCCCGACCACGGCGTCCGTCGCGTCTCCGGCGCCCTCGGCGGCCCGCAGCGGGGCGATCACGCCGACGGTCACCGCCGCCGCGATCTCCTCGGGCCGCAGGGCGTTCAGGCCGTTGAACGCCACGAACGTGCCGGAGCGGATCGACGCCGCCACGGCACTGCCGGCGGAGACCAGCACCAGGTCGCTGGACTCCGCCACCGCACGGACGGCGCGCCGCCGGTCGGAGGAGCGGTAGCACCACTGATCGGGGTGCTGGCCCCGAAGCAGCGGGAACCGTGCGCGCAGCACCCCGAGGATCTCCGCGACCTCCTCGACCGGTGAGCACGGGTGCTGGACGAAGGACAGCCGCTCGGGATCGACGGACCGCAGGGCCTGCGCCCCGGCCGCGTCGGCCACCCGGACCCGCCCCGCCTGCTGCGCGCCCGCCTGCTGCACGGCGGGACCAGCCGGGGCGAAACCGCCGCCGCCGAGCACGAGGACGGTGTCCCCGCGAGCCTCGTACTGCCGGACGGCGGCCCACGTCGCGGCCGCCCGCGGACACTCGGCCTGCCCCGCGCCCCCTGCGGACGAGGCGAGCCGGTTCAGGGGCTGGGACGGGACGACCGGGGTCGGCCCGCACGCGGGCTCCGACGCGCAGACGATCAGCCGCCTGGTCCGCACCGTGGCCGACCAGACGCGGACGGCCTCCGCCGCCACCGCCTCCTGGCGGGCCGGAGCGATCACGGCGATCCCCACCACGGCCCCGTCCAGGTCGATGTAGGTCGTGGCGAACAGCCGCCCGCCCCGGCCCGCCGGCAGGATCCCGCCGGCACCGATCCGGGAGGCGAACCCGCGCTCGTGGAGCCACCCGGCCACGAGCGAGGCCGCCGGGCAGGTCACCGGTCCGCGCGTCGGATGGACGTAGCCGGACAAGACGGTGATCGGACCGTCAGGGCCCGATGCCACGTCGGACTGCTCCGTCAACCGGGACCGGTTCATGCCGGCTCCTCCCAAGGGTGGCTGGCCACGTCGTTCGGCTCCGGCGAGGATCGAAGATCGAAGATCGCGGATGCCGTTGGTGATCTTCCGAGTGTGCCCGGTGAAGCCGCGTCGGCGGGCTGTGGACGGAGCCGTGAACGGAGGTGTCGCCGACGGGTGTCCGGCAGGCGCAGCCGGCAGCGCTTCGGCGGGGGCGGCGGGGGCGGCGGGGGCCGGAGCGGTCGACGGGCCGGATGTGAAAGTCGGATTCTCCCTGAATCCGACCCCGCGGGTTCGCCGTATACGAATGGAAGTCGCATTGTCCTGGCGGCCGGACAGTCGAAATCCACTCCACGCCACAATGGTTCACCAGCGACAGGATTAACCTGAACGCCACATTCGGACAAGAGGTCGAGTCGACCACAAGAACCGCGAATCCCCTTGCGGTGGCGCCGAGTTGAACCAACCGCCGACCGGCCGCGCCGGACACCCGGGCGGACCTCCCGAGTTCGGGGCACAGGTGCGGTGCGCACGCGAATAGTCCAGCCCGCGACGGCCTGCGTGGCGCGATGCCACCGGCGCTGGAATATTGCTAGAAGTGACGGCAGTCACACGCAATGGAGTTCGATGTGCGCTTCGCGACGCGCGATGTCCGCCGCTCGGTCATCGTCAGCCTCATGGGTACCACCCTCGTCTGGTACGACTTCTTCCTCTACGTCAACGCTTCGGTGCTGGTCTTCAAGCACCAGTTCTTCCCCTACCTCTCGCCCTTCGCGGCGACGCTCACCGGCATCGGCCTCTACGGGGCAGCGCTGGTGGCACGGCCGGTCGGCGGGGCGCTCTTCGGGCATCTCGGCGACCGCCACGGCAGGCGCCCCGCCCTGGTCGGCGCGCTGCTGCTGACCGGGGCCTCCACCGGCCTGGTCGGGCTGCTGCCCGGCTACGGCCAGATCGGCTTCGCCTCCCCCCTCCTGCTGGTCACGCTGCGCCTGCTCCAGGGGCTCGGCCTGGGCGGTGCATGGGGGGCCGCCACCGTCGTCGCGCACGAGTGCGCCGAACCGGGGCGCCGGGGGCTGGTGTCGAGCTGGGCCCAGATCGGCGCGCCGGCGGGCAACCTGCTGGCGTTCGGGGCCATGACGGCGGTCTCCGGTGCGCTGACCCCCGCCCAGTTCATGACCTGGGGCTGGCGACTGCCCTTCCTGCTCTCCGCCGTGCTGGTGGTGGTGGGGCTGTGGGCCCGGGCGCGGATCGAGGAGACCCCCGCCTTCCGGGCGCTGGCCCTCACCGGGGCCCGCAGCAGGCGGCCGGTCGTCGAACTGATCGCCCGGCACCGCAGGCAGCTGCTCATCACCACGGCGATCACCGCCGGAGCCGACGTCGTGCTCTTCGGCTTCTCGTTCAACTACGTCCTCACCCTGCTGCGCGTCGCCGGCCTGTCGCTCAACGCCCTGATCGCGCTCTCGCTCCTCGCCCCGCTCGCGCTGATCGCCCTGATCCCGTTCTTCGGCGCGCTGTCCGACCGCTACGGGAGACGACGGGTCTGTCTGGCCGGGACGATCACCATGGCGGTCTGGGCCGCCGCGTTCGCGCCCCTGCTGCGCTTCGGCTCTCCTCCGGTCCTGGTGTTCGCCTACCTGCTGTCGCTGGTGGGCTTCGCCGCGATGTACGCCCCCCAGGCGGCCCTGGTCTCCGAGCTCTTCCCGAGCCGCGTGCGCCTCAGCGGAACCGCCGTCGGCTACCAACTGGGCGGACTCCTCGGCGGCACCCTCGCCACCTACCTGACCGCCGAGGCCACCGACTGGTTCAAGTCCCCGGCCGTGACCCCGCTCTACGTCCTCGCCGTCCTGGTGGTCAGCGGTACGGCGCTCCTCACCCTCGCGCGCCACGGCGAGGACGACGGCTCCCCCGCAGCGGCCGGGCCCTCGGGCTCCGGGTTCCCCACCCCGTCGAGCCGTCCCACAGCCCCGGCCCCCGGACTCCCCGGGTGAGCCGGCCCGCAGCACCACCGGGTTCCCCCACCCCAAGAAAGGCACGACCCCATGAAGCACCCCATCGGTATCGCGGCCGCCGCCCTCGCGGCCGGCACCCTGGTCGGCGGACTGCTCGTGTACGACACCTCCGCCGCCGGAGTGCCCCAAGTCATCACCTGTGAGGACAACTTCACGATGACCTTCAGCTCCGGCCTCACCCTCGTCCCCCAGGACAACATCACAGCCACCCTCGGCAACCCCAAACTGCTCAACTGCACCGGTGACGCCCCCATCACCCAGGCCGACTACGTGGGGACCGGCCTCGGCAACGGCGTGACCTGCGCGGCCGGCAGCTACCAGAACGCGCCCGGCACCCTGCAGCGCGTCACCTGGGAGACCGCGAACGGCCAGCCCACCACGGAGGACCCGGGCACCACCGACTTCACCTGGGACATGCAGCCGATCCAGGACCTGCTCAAGTCGAGCAACCCCCTCAGCGGCGGCATCACCGCGGGCCGCTACAAGGGCGCCACCTGGACGGTGGTCCTCGACCCGGTCAAGTCCAACATCGACCTCACGGCCTGCAGCACCCCGACCGGTCTGAAGTCGATGACGCTGGACGGGACGGTCACCATCACGCTGCCCACCGGCACGCAGTCCCCCACGCCGACACCGACCTCCACCTCCACCTCCAGCCCGACCGCCACCGCCACGCCCACCCCCACGCCCACTGCCACACCTACGGGCACCCCCACGCCTACGGCCACCCCCACGGCCAGGCCCATGCCCGTCCCCTTCGTCCCCGCGCAGGACGCCTGATCCCGAACGGGCGCCCCACCGCCACACTGCCGCAAGCCCCGCCCCTCGCTGCGGAGCGGGCGGTGCCCGGCAGGCTCGGGCCGGGCAGGACGAGCCTCCCGGACACGGCGGCCTGACGAAGCACTGGGCCCCGACGCCGATCAACCCGGCGCCGGGGCCCAGCCCGCTGGTCTAGTAGACGAGCGTGATGCAGCCGCTGCCGCCCGCGGTGCCCGCGGTGCCGTCCTCGCCGGGGGTCTGGGGGTCGTCGAAGTTGCCGACGTAGTCCTGGCCGTCGCCACCGTCCCCGCCGTCCCCGCCGTCGCCGGTGCCCACAGGGCAGGCGGCCGGCACATGGGCCCCCGCTGCACCGCCTTCGCCGCCCACGCCGCCCGTGCTGCCGGGGACGGTCTGACCGACGGTGGCCGGTGTCACGTCGACGCCTTCCTCACCACCGGCGCCGAGGTCACCGTCGGATCCGCCTGTGCCGCTGGGCCCTCCGCCCTCGCAGGCGGAGGCGGGGACGATGCCTCCGCCGTGGCCTCCCTCGCCCCCGGCGCCGCCGAGCACGCTGCCCGCGCCCCCGCCCCTACCCCCGGGACGTGACCCGCCGTCCACGGCTGCCAGGACGACTGCGCCGCCAGTGAGGGTGGACCGGCCGCCGGCGCCCCCGTCGGCGCCGTCGACGCCCGGGTCGGCCTCCTCACCGCTGGCGCCTCCCGCTCCGCCGGCTCCGCCGCTGCCGACCGTGAGGGTCAGCACGTCGCCGGGGGTGACGGCCAGGGTGCAGGTGACCCGGGCGCCTCCTCCGCCGCCGCCTCCCGCCCCGCCCCCGCCACCGCTCTTGAAGAGGCCGGTGCCACCTCCGCCACCCCCGCCGCCTCCCCCGGCACCCGCCGCGACGAGGGTGACGGTGATGCCGGTGACACCGTCCGGGACGGTGAACGTGGCGTCGGTGGTGAAGGCCCGGGTGGTCGCGTCCCGGGCGGGCGCGGTTGCGCCGACGGGCAGCACCAGCGCCCCCGCGAGGCATCCGGAACCGAGGGCGGCGCGCACCCTCCGGGGGCGGGCAGGCCTCACACGGGCTCCGGCCGTCACCCCATGGTCGTAGCTCATGCTCAAACAGTGCTGTGGCCGCGGTTCTCCCGCGACGCCGGAGGGGAGATCGGGTGACCCGGCCCGTCCGCAGCGACGCGCCGGCCGCGGCCACCGGGTCCGTCCGCCCCGCTGCGCCCCGAGCGCGCGCACGTAGACGAACAGCCGAACGGCAGCAAGGCTTCTCGGCCGGCAGGGTACGCCTGTCCAGGTGAGACACGGAGTGCGCCGGCAGCACGCACGTACCGGTTGATCGAGTACCGGAGATTCTTGGCGCCAAGGCACGACACCGATGAACAGGAAGAAAGGCACACGATGAGGCGTCTGATGCTGGCGGCGGCCGCGGGCGGGTTGCTGGCCGTGGCGATCCCGGGGGCGGCCGGGTCCGCGCACGCGACGGAGGTACTGGACAACCTGACCTGCACAGGGCCGGTGACGCTGACGTTCAAGAACCCGGTGACCGACGCGGCGGCATCGAACTCGTACACGGTCGAAGGCACTCTCAACGACTGTTACAGCGCCGCCGGAACCCACTCGAACGTCGACCACGGCACGATCTCCTCGGTCGGCACCGGGACGTTCTCCTGCGTGTCCTACCATCCCTTCTCCGGAGTGACGACCTTCACCTGGTTCGACGTCAACAACATGCCCCTCGGCCACACCACCGTCTCCTTCAAGGGCGGGGAGAAGGGCAACTCGGGCAGCAACGAGGTGACCAACGACGAGACCGGCATCACGGACGTGACCAGCACCCTCCTGCCCCTCAACAGCTACCAGGGCAGCTTCGACCTGTCCGGCATCACCGGCTCCTGCGACACCGGGGTGACGGCCCTGACCGGGAACCACGAGGTGGACTTCAGCCTCGCCTCGCTCTGAGCACACAGCACTCGCTCCCGCGCCCCCGGGCAACGTCCGACGCCCGAGGGCGCGCCATTCCTGTGGCCACTGCCCGGAAGGCGTGCGCCGTTGCCGCGTTGACTCCGGCACGGTGAAGGGAAGGATGCCGTCAAGCGCGTTGGCCGCACTGTGACATGACCACATGTCAGGGTGCGAACCGTCGGGCTGGAAGCCCGCTTCACCGCTACGTTCCGTTGGAGGCGCAGACATGGTCGATGGAATCCGCGAAGAGGACGAGTCCGGCGGGCCGGGGGCAGCACCGGTGGCACGCCGAAGCCTCCTCAGGGCCGCAGGACTGGGTGCCGCCGTGGTGGGCCTGGGCGGCGCAGCCGCGCCCGCAACGGCCGCAGCCGCGGACCGGTCCGCGGCCCCCGCAGGTGCCACCCGTCGGCCGGACGCGCTGAACAGCGTGAACCTGTACTGCTCTGCGGACGCGGGCACCTACATGGGCGGCGGGACGGCCACCGTGCAGGTCACGGTCGGCAACTTCAGCAGCACCGCGGCCACCGGACCGGTGTCGCTGAAGGTCATCACCCCGTTCTACGCCAACGTCGCGGCGCTGCCGTCCGTCAGCGGTGGCACCTCCCGCTGGCTGTACCAGAACAGCGCGCCCGACGTGCCCTCCGTCATCCAGGTCTCGTTCAACGGCTTCCCGGCGAACACGGCCGTGACCGTGCCCGTCACCTTCACCCTGCTGTCCGGCGCCCCCAACATCCCCCCGATCGGCCGGGCGATCTTCACCACCGACGCGAGCAACACCACCGACATGGACAGCGATCTGACCCGCAACGTGTGGGAGTTCGGCTTCGTCCGCTCCAGCCTGGCCGCCCCGCCCCCCGGCAACGCCAACCTCTACTTCACCTCCCCCCAGCTCCCCCTGATCGCCGGAGGTCCGTCGGCCGAGATCCCGTTCCACTTCTACAACGGCGCCGGCACCCTGTTCGACGGCACCCAGAGCCCCGCGAACTTCACCTTCTCCACCCCCTTCTACACCCAGGTCCCCACCGCGGGCCGCCCGCCCGGCCTCACCGCGCTGTACGAGAACAACGACCCCGCCATCCCCTCCGTCTACCGGCTCTCCGTCCCGCCGGGGCTCGGCTCCCTCGGGCCGCAGACCCCGGCCAGCATCGGCATCCCCTACCTGATGCAGAGCGGCGGCCCGAGGGAGTACACCGTCTCCTCCGCCATGATCACCCCCACCGGCAGCGACACCCAGGGCGACCTCACCATCGCCCACCACCACTTCGGCATGGTCTCCGTCATCAACACCGCCGTGTAGCCCGGTCGGACCACCGGCACTGCTCCTGGTGTCCTGCGCCGGATCTCCGGCGCAGGACACCGGCGCTCAGAGCCCACCGCCACCGCCGGCCGGACGGACGTCGAGGAGCTGCGCCGCCGGCCGCCGCAAGCGCGGTGTCCACCAGTTGAGTTCGCCGAGCAGGCGCATGGTGGCGGGGACGAGCAGCATGCGCACCACGGTGGCGTCGACGGCCACGGCCACCAGGACACCGAGGGCGATCTCCTTCACGGTGACGACGGGGCTGGTCGCGAAGGCCGCGGCGACCAGCACGATCAGGGCCGCCGCGGCCGAGATCAGCCCGCCGGTGCGCCCGAGGCCGGTCACCACGGCGCTCGCGTTGTCCATGCCGCCGCGGTGGAGCTCGCGGATCTGCGCGATCAGGAAGAGTTCGTAGTCGACGGAGAGCGCGAAGACGAACATCAGCATGATGGCGGCCTCCAACGCGCCGACGTACCCGGTGGGTTGAAGGCCCAGCAGCCGGGCGCCGTGGCCTTCCTGGACGGTCCAGGTGACGGCCGCGAAGGCGATGCCAAGGGACATCGTCGTGGTGATGACCGCCTTGAGCGGGACCAGCAGCGACCGGAAGGCCAGGAAGAGCAGGCCGAGCGTGACCACCAGCAGGTATCCGACCAGCGCCGGGAGCCTGGCCTTCAGCGTGTCCAGGACGTCGGCGTTGGCCGCGGCCGGTCCGCCGACCAGGACGCGACCGCCGTCGGGCGGGTCGAGCGCCCGCACAGCGCGCACCAGCTGCTCGGCGGCGGAGGCGTCCGGAGCCTCGTCGGTGGCGACGGTCAGCAGCGCGCTGTGCGCGGTGCTGACGCGCAGCCGGACGTCCTGGGCGCCCGGAAGTGCGGCGAGCCGCTGCTGCCAGTGAGCCAGTGCGGCCTTGCCCGGCTCGCCGCCGATGTCGTCCCGCAGGAGGGCGACGACCTGGAGTTGGTCGAGCCCGGCCGCCGGGAAGTCCTCGTGCAGCAGCTCATGTGCTCTGCGGCTGGCCGCCCCGGCGGGCAGGGTCCGCTGGTCGCTCGCGGCGAGGTGCAGGCCGACGACCGGGACGCTCAGCACGGCGATCACCGCGACGGCGGCGGTGAGCCAGGCCCACGGGTGCGTGACGGCGCTCCGGCCGAGCCGGTACCAGAATCCCGTCTCCTCGCCCTCCGCCCAGGCGCGTCCGAGACCGGCCCGCCCGAAGCCCGGCAGCCGCACGCACCCGGCCTCGACGCGCGGGCCGAGCACGGCCAGCACGGCGGGCAGCATGGTGAGGCTGGCGGCGCCGGCCAGTGCGACGGTGACGGCGGCGCCGATGCCGAGGGAGCGGGTGATGGGGAAGGGGAGCAGGGTCAGGCCCAGGACGGCGAGCGAGATGGCCGTCGCGGAGTAGAGCACGGTGTGCCCGGCGGTGGCCATGGTGGCGGCCACGGCCCGGTGCGGGTCGCCCCGGTGGCGCAGCTCGCGCCGGAAGCGGACGACGACGAACAGGGCGTAGTCGACGGACAGCCCGAGAGCGATCATGACGACGACGTTGCGGGTGACGTAGCTGACCGGCACGAGTGGGGCGAGCATGCGCAACACCGCGAAGGACAGCGTGAGGCTCGCCCCGGCCACGGCCAGCGGCAGCAGGGCTGCGGCGAGGCTTCCGAAGAAGAGCAGCAGCAGCAGGAACAGCAGGGGGAAGACGTAGAGCTCGGCGCGGGTGAGGTCGTCGTCGACGGTGCGGTCCACGTCGGCCTGGAGCGGTACCTGCCCGGCGTAGGAGACGGTGAGTCCGTCGGCGTGCAGCAGCCGGCGCAGCCGCTCGTAGGAGGCGGTCTTGGCCTGGTCGCCGGTGCCGGCCAGTCCGACGACCACGCAGGCCGCGTGCCCGTCGTCGGAGAGGAGTTCCCGCTTGCCGGTGTTCCAGTAGTGCTGGGCACCCGTCAGCACGGATCTGGGCACGTCGGCGAGCGCGGTGCGCACGGCTTCGCCGAACTCCAGGTCGTCCACGGCGAGGGTCTCGCTGCGGAAGACCACGACCGTGCCGGCGCCACCCGCGGTGTAGTGGTGCTCGATGGCTTCGATCGCCCGGCCGGACTCGGCCCCGGGGTTGGTGAAGCCGCCGTGGGACAGCCGCGCGGGCAGCCCGGCCCCGACGACCGCGGCGACGGCCAGCAGCAGGGCCGTGGTCCACAGCACCGCCCAGCGGTGGCGGGCGACGAGTGCGCCGAGCCGGGCCCCGGTGCCGTCGGGCGGCGCCGGGGCGGCTCGGACCACGCCCGTCCGGGGGTCAGTCCCGGCGCAGGGCGAGGACGACATTGTGGCCTCCAAAGCCGAAGGAGTGGCTGACCGCCGCGTCGATGCGCTGCCGGCGCGCCGTCCCGGTGACGCAGTCGATGTCGAACTCGGCGATGTCGGGGGTGAGGTTGGCGACCGGCGGTACCAGCCCGCGCTCGATGGTCAGCACGGTGAGCGCCGCCTCGATCGCGCCGGCCGCGCCGAGGCTGTGGCCGAGCACGCCCTTGGGGGCGGTGACGCTGGGCTGGTGCGGCAGGGCTCGGGCGATCAGGCCGGCTTCGGCGGCGTCGTTGAGCGGGGTGGAGGTGCCGTGGGCGTTGACGTGGCCGATGTCGCCGGCGTCCAGGCCCGCGCTGCGCAGCGCCGTCCGCAGCGCCTGTTCCGCACCGGCGGCGCCCTGGGGCGGCGCGGTCGGGTGGTGGGCGTCGTTGCTGGCGCCGTGTCCGGCGAGCACGGCGCGCGCCCGGGCGCCGCGCGCCTTCGCGTCCGCGGCGCGCTCCAGGACGAGCACGGCGGCGCCCTCGGCCAGGACGAAGCCGTCCCGGTCGGCGGCGAACGGCCGGGAGGCGCCCGGTACGTCGTGCCCGCGCGCCGACAGGGTGCCCATCCGGTGGAACCCGGTCGCCACCAGCGGGCTGAGGGCGGCTTCGGCGCCACCGGCCAGGACGATGTCGCAGGACCCGGCGACCAGCAGGTCGTGGGCGATGGCCAGCGCCGTGGCACCGGAGGCGCAGGCGGTGGCGCAGGCGAGCGTGGGGCCGCGCGCGCCGAACTCCTGGGCCACCTCGCCGACGGCCATGTTGCCGATGACCATCGGGATCACCGTCGGCGAGACGTGGGCCGGCCCGCGCTGGTGGAGCCGGCGCAGCTGGTCCTCCCAGTGCGGCGCGCCGCCGAAGCCCACCCCGAGCACGACGGCGACCCTGGCGCCGTCCCACCCGCCGGTGTCCAGCCCCGCGTTCTGGACGGCCTCCCGGGCCGCGAGCAGCGCGAGCTTGCTGAACCGTCCGATCCGCCAGGCCTTCTTGCGTCCGACCGCCGTGTCCAGGTCCATGGCGGGGACGCGGCAGGAGAACGTCACCGGGGCGGCGTCGAGGTCCGGGTCCGGTGACGCGGTGGGTGTGCCGGCGCAGACCCGCTGCCAGGTCTCCTCGGTGCCGACCCCGGCCGGGGTGACGAGCCCCAGGCCGGTGACGGCGATCTCGGGGCGGTTCACGCGACGGGTTCGGTCGCGTCGCCGAGTCGGGCCTGGACGATCCGGGCGACGTCGATGAGCGTGCTCTGTCGGTCGGCGTCCTCCTGGCTGATCAGGATGCCGAACTCGTCCTGGAGCACGAAGGCGAACTCGGCCAGCGCGAGCGAGTCGACGTCCATCTCCTCGAACGTGGCGTCGGGGCTGATGGCGTCGGCGGATACGCCGAACCGCTCGACGAGCAGGGTCTGGGCGGTGTCGCAGACGTCGTCCACGGAGAGCGTCGTGTCCATGGTCGTTCCTTTCCGGAGTGTGAGGGGGCGGGCTCAGCCGCCGGTGGTGCGGTGGTGGCGGGTCAGCTCGGCCATGGCGTGGTCGAACGTGGTGGGCGGCTCGAAGCCGAGGTCGCGCCGGGCCGCCGTGAGGTCGAACCAGTGCGGCCGGGTGAGCTGGTGGAGCAGGAACCGGCTGAGGCCGTGGTGGGTGTGGTGGCGGAGCACCGTCGTGGTGGCGTCGGCCAGTACGGCGGCGGCCAGGGCGACGGGGTAGGGCACCGGGCGCCAGCTCGCGCGGCGTCCGGCTGCGGTGAGGAGCCTGGCCACCACCTCGCGCAGGGGTCGCGGTTCACCCTGGGCGATGAAGTAGGCCCGCCCGGCCGCCGGGTGGCCCGGTCGCAGCCGGTCCAGCGCGAGCAGGTGGGCGTGGGCCGCCGTGGAGAGGTGGCAGGTGTCGACGAGGTTGGTGCCGCGGCCCGGCATCAGCAGTCGCCCGGTTCCGGTCGCCCGCAGCAGGGCGGGCAGGAAGTGCGGGTCGCCGGGCCCCCAGATCAGGTGGGGCCGCAGCACCGTGGTGGCCAGGTCCGGGCCGTTGGCGGCGAGGACGGCCGCCTCGGCCTCGGCCTTGGTGCGGGGGTAGGCGGCCGAGTGGTGCCGGGGCCCGGGCAGGGACTCGTCCGCTCCCGTGACGCCCTCGGGGGTGAAGGCCACGCTCGCGGTGGAGGTATAGACCAGTTGGCGGATGCCGAGGGCGCGGCAGGCGGTCAGCACGTACCGGGTGCCGTCCACGTTGACCGCGCGGTACGGCCGCTCGGGGCCCCGGACGCCGGCCAGGGCCGCGTTGTGGATCACCGCCTCGCACCCGGCGAGGGCCCGCCGGACGGTACGCGGGTCGGCGATGTCGCCCAGGTGCTGGCGGACCCCGAGCCGCTCCAGCTCCGGGCTCCGGCGGCGGTTCAGCGAGACCACCTCGTCGCCGCGCCCGGTGAGGCGGCGGCACAGCTCCAGGCCGAGGAAGCCGCTGCCCCCGGTGACCAGGACCCTCATCGCCCGCCTCCCAGCACGCCGCCCGGGCGTCGTCGGCTCAGCCGGCGGCGGGCCCAGCGGGCGAGGCGGTCGCGGTCGACGCGCGAGTTGTGCCTCGGGTCGGTGGGCAGCCGGCGGTGGAGCAGGACGGCGGCGATCCGGTGGCCGCCCGGCACCGCCGACAGGGCGTGCCGAAGCCCCTGGAGGACGGCCGTCGCCGAGTTGGCCGCCGATGGCGCCAACTCCACGCAGAGCACCGGCCGTTGACGGCCGGCGGGCCCGAGGCCGATCAGCGCGGTCCGGCCGATGCCGGGCACCGCGTCGGCGATCCGCTCGACCACGGCGGTGTCGAGTGCGAACCCGGCTCCGTGCACCCGGTGCGCGGAGCGCCCGAGGAACCACAGCCGGCCGCTCTCGTCGAGCCAGCCGAGATCGCCGGTGCGGTGCAGCAGGTCCTCGCCGGCGCCGACCTTGGCGGCCGCGTTCGCTCCCGGGCGAGCGTGGTAGGCCCGACTGACCTGCGGGCCGCCGACCGTGATCTCTCCGTAACTCCCTTGTGGAACCGGCCGGTTGTATGACACGGGGCCGACCGGCACCAGGATGTGGGCCGCGATGCCGGGGACCGGGCGGCCCAGGCAGACCCCGCGGTGGGCGTGCCCCGGTTCCGCGTGCGCGGCGGCCAGTTCGGTGCTGTCGATCACGCTGACCGGCAGGCACTCGGTGGCGCCGTACGCGCTGAGCAGCGTCGCCTCCTCCGGCAGCGCCCGGCGCAGCGCACGCACCAGCCGCTCGGACGGCGGGGCGCCGAAGGAACAGGCCAGCCGCACCGGGGCGAGCGACAGTCGGCCGTGCTCGCACTCCCCGGCCAGGGCCCGCAGCACCGCCGGGGAGGCGCACACCACCGAGGTGAAGTGTTCGGTGACGGCGCGCGCCAGATCGGCGCCCCGGGTGCGGGCCGGTCTGAGGTGGTTCACGGCCGGGACGACGGTGGTGGCGCCCGTGGCGGGCCCGAACAGGGCGAAGGGCAGGAACCCGGCGAGCAGTACCTCCCCCGGGCCCAGACCCAGCAGCCCGGCGATCGAGCGGACCTGGGCGGCCAGCTGCCGGTGCTCGTACTCCACGCCCTTGGGCGCTCCGGTGGAGCCGGAGGTGAAGGCGATCAGCGCGAGCGAGGCCGCGGGCGGCGGGCTCGGCCACGGCGGCTCCGGCTGGTCGGGCTCCGGCCTGGGCGCGCGCGGTCGACGGCCCGTGAGCAGCGAGACGGTGACGTACGGGCGGGCCCAGCCGAGCAGCAGCCGGGCCAGCTGGGCGAGCGGGTCGCCGATGAACACCTCGGGCCGCGTCTCGTCCAGACAGGCCCGCAGCGCCGGACGGGGCAGCGCCGGGTCGATCAGCACCGGCACCGCACCGAGGGCGAGCAGCCCGTACACGGTGGTCACCAGGTCGTACGGGTCGCGGGCCATCACCACGGCCTTCTGCCCGGCGCCGACGCCCGCCTCGCGCAGTTCACGGATGCGCGCCCGGCAGGCGGCCTCCAGCGTCGCGAAGTCGACGGTGTGCCAACGGCCGCGCGGAGCGGGCCAGACGAGCGCGGTGCGGTCCGGCTGCAGGCCGGCCCAACCGACCAGGTGGGCGGCGAGCGTCTCCGGCCAGGCGTCCCGCTCCTCGGTCGCCCCGGGGACCGCGCTCACCACCGCAGGGCCATGACGCCGAGGCTGGTACCGCTAGCCAGGCCGAGGATCCCCACCAGGTCGCCCTCGTGCAGCCGGCCCTGCTCCTGCGCGAGTGCCAGCTGCAGCGGGATGGTGGCGGTGGCGACGTTGCCGTAGTCGGGAAAGGTGGAGATCACCGCCTCGGCGGGGATGCCCGCAGCGGAGCAGAGGTCGCGGGCCATGGCCACCGAGGGCTGGTGGACGCAGAACAGCGCGCAGTCGGCCACGGAATCGATCAGTTCGCCCGCGGCCTTGAAGGCCTGTTCCCGCAGCTCCGCGAAGGAGGCCGTCAACGCGGAGTCGTCGACCTCCAGCTCGTGCATCCGGCCGGTGGCGTACGGGCTGCGCAGTACCGCACTCGGCCACGCGGCCGAGTTGGCGAAGAAGCGGCTGCCGAGGATGCCGGGCCGTTCGCTCGCCTCCACCAGCACGGCCGCCCCCATGTCGCCCAGCGTGAGACTGGCCAGTGCCGATGCGAGCCGGCCGCGGTCCGGAACGCGCCAGCGGGTGATCCGGCTGGGTGTCTCCCCGGTGACCACCAGCACCCGCCGGTAGGAGCCGAGCCTGACCAGCGCGTCCACGCTCTCCAACGCGCTGAGCACGCCGTTGCAGGCATTCATCAGGTCGAAGACCGGTGCCGTGACACCGAGTTTGGCGGCCACCACGTTCGCGGTCGCCGGCTCGTCGAGGTCTTTGTTGATCCCGGTGTAGACCAGCAGGTCGATCGCTTCGGGCGGGAGGCCGGCGTCGCGCAGGACGGCGGCAGCCGCCCGGGCCGCCAGGTCCGAGGGCAGTTCCCCCGGCGCGGCCACGCACCGCTCGCGCAGCCCGAACATGTGCTCCAGCAGTCCCGCCGGCAGCGCGGCCCCGGGGCTCTGCCGGCGCAGCTCCTCCTCGATCTCGCGGGAACTCTGACGGGCCTCGGGGACATGGACCCGCACGAGGCTGATCCTGCTGTGGGGCGAGGGCATGGGTACCTCTCCGTGATGGTTCGTCATCGCGTGGACAGGAAGCGCCGGAGCGGCCCGGTCAGGGACTCGCCGGCGTCCTCCAGGACGAAGTGGCCCGCGTCGGCGAAGGCGTGCACCTCGGCGTGCGGGAGCCTGCGCCGCCACTCCCGCAGGACGAGCGGTGTGAACACCGGGTCGCGCAGGCCCCAGCCGATGAACGCCGGCAGCCCGGCGAGGTCGGCGCTGTCGCCGCCGGGATCGACCAGGGACCAGGCGGGGTCCGCGCCGCTGCGCGGGATCTGCCGCAGGAAGTCCCGCACCGCCCTGCGCTGCCACGCGCTGCGGTACGGCCGCAGGTAGGCGGAGCGGACTTCGGCGGGCAGCGGCCGGACCACCCCGGCCCGCAGCGCCGCCCGGGGGAAGACGTTCAGCAGGTGCGCCGCCTCACCGAGCGGCCGGACGTCGCGCAGCAGGGCCAGCGATCGCGGCAGCCGGTAGCCCTCGGGCCAGCGGAAACCCACGCTGTTCAGCACGACCAGCTTCGTGACCAACCCGGGGTGCCGCCTCGCCCAGGCCAGACCGATCGGCCCTCCCCAGTCGTGCACCGCCAGGGTCCAGCCCGCCGACGGCGCCCGGCGCTGCTCGATCAGGTGGGCCGCCAGCGCGTCGAGGTGCTCCAGCCGCTCCGCGAGCGGAATCGGACCGGTACCGGTCCTGCGCTGGGAGAACCCCATGCCCAGCTGGTCCGGCACGACACAGCGGAAATCCCCGGCCAGCGCGGTGATCAGACGCCGCCACAGATATCCCCACGTCGGATTGCCGTGCAGCATGAGCACGACGTCGCCGGATCCGTGGTCGACGTAGTGCAATCCGGATTCCTCCTCTCGCCGCCAGTACTCCCTACCCGGAAAGCCGGGCAGGAGGGGTCGACTGGGCAGCATGGGGTTCTCCCCTTGTCCGTCGGGCGGCCCGACGGGCCAGCGCTGAAAAGGTCTGCCGCAGAACGTAACCCGACGCCGGGGGAAGACCCGGCAAGCACGCGCCGGTATCCCCCGACTGCCCGATAGTAAAGATTGTTCACGATCTTCAGTAGCAAAAAGACAACGCTCAGAGGAGTTCGATCGCTGCACTGCGACAGTCGGATCAATATCGCACCGTAAAGGCGAATCCAGCCCTGCTCGGATCGCACGGAGCCCCACTGGTGGTGATTCTGACAGCAGTAGTTCGCACCTAAACAAAGGAGGACATTATGGGCGATCAGCCCACTGCCCAGGGCGCACCGTCCGGACCGCGCACCAGGCGCCCCTCGGTCCGGCGCTGGCGGCTCGCCACCGTCCCACTCGCCCTGGTCGCCACGGCCGCCGGTGCCGGCCTACTCTTCCAGCAGGCCGCCCCCACCCCGGCCGCCGCCAGCGAGTCCGCCGGCCACCGCGACACGCTCCTGACCAAGCTCACCTGCTCCGGGCAGGCCGTCGGCAGCAGCAGCGCGCCGATCACGAACACCCCCGCAACCGTGTCCCTCTCCTGGGTCGGCACGTTCGACGAGTGCTTCGCCGAGAACGGCGGGCCCACGGACGTCCTGTCGGCGACGTTGACCTTCGCCGGCACCGGCACGCTCTCGTGTTCCTCCCCCAGTACGTTCAGCGGCACCGAGACCATCACCTGGTACAGCGGACTGAACCAGACCGGCAGCGTCGTCGGAACCTCCACCGTGACCACCAACGGCGCACAGGACGTCGAAGGCGACCCCGCGCGCGGGGACATCCTCAACTCGAGCGACGGCACGGTGTCCCTCGGCAGCAAGGTCCTACCGCTCGCCGGCGTCCTCGCCACCTTCGAGCCCACCAGCGACATCAGCCACTGCTCCAACGGCCTGAGCAGCCTCACCGCGAAGCACGACGCCCAGTTCTCCAGCCTCCTCTGACCCCCTCAGCCGCCCGACTTCACAGAACAGGAACACCATGCCTTCGCACTCCTGGGACTCCGACCCCGTGCCGACGCGGGAAGCAGCGTCGTCCAGGCCCCACCGGTGGCGCCTGGCCGCCGTCCCGCTCGCCCTGGCCGCGGTGGCCGCCACCTCGGCCGTGCTCCTCCAGCATCCCGCCCCCGCCTCGGCCGCCGACACGCCGGTCGTGACCGACGGGGCCAACGGGGTCGCCGAAACCCGGGCCAACCCCCTGCTCCGGCTCATGTGCTCCGCGGAGGGTACGGTCAACAGCACCCAGCCGATCACGGACACCCCCGCTGCGGTCGACCTGTCCATGAACAACGGCGCCATCGACAAGTGCCTGACGAAGAACGGCGGCCCCGCCCTGTCCGCCGGATCGGTCTCCGTCACCGGGTCGGCGACCCTCTCCTGCAAGCAGGTCGGCCAGCTCACCGGCACCATCGTCGTCGACTGGGTCGACGCGAACGGCAACCCGGCCGGCACCTCCACCATCAACACCTCGGGCATGCAACGCGTCGAGGGCGACCCCTCGAAGAACCAGATCGCCAACAGCCTGAATGGCACGGTGACCCTCGGCAGCACCGTCCTGCCCGGCGCCACCGTCACCGGCACCCTCTACCCCGGGGCCGACATCACGGACTGCGACAGCGGGACCATCAGCAGCCTCCCGGAAAGTCGAATGGTCATGCGCTTCAACCTCTGAGGCTCCCTCGACACCCGGCCGGGGCGCGGCACCTGCCGCGTCCCGGCCTCGGACGATCCGGGCCAGAGGCCTCGCCCCACCCTGGTCTCCGGTGGGAGCGGCCCCGCGTCAGCTCGGAGAACCGGACCAGATGACGTCCTTGCGCAGCCGCCCGAGACCGTAGTCGAACTGGGCGGAGAACCGGTCGGCCGCGCTGCCCGGCAGGGCGTACGCCGTCAGACCGGTGGCCTCCTCGCCCGGGGCCAGCGAGCCCTTGAGGATCTTCATCCGTCCGCTTCCGTCGATCAGCGTGAAGACGAGGTTGCCCTTGGCGTCCCTGATGGTGGGCAGCCCCGACCCGTCGAGCGAGGCCTCCTCCGACCCGGTGTTGACGACGGTGATCCGCACCTGGATGATCTTGGCGTTCTTGGGGGTGTCCGACACGCTGTCGCTCGGAACGTACGGCGTCGGCGCGGCCATCGTGACCTTCAGCCCGTCCCCGTACGTGTAGGACTGGCCGAACGACAGACGCCGGGCCCGCTCGTCCGCGGCCACCGTCTCCTGCTCGGCCTCGACCCTCTTCCGCTCGGCCTCGATCCGCTCCCGCTCCTTCGCCACCCGCTCGTTGGCGGCCCGGGTCGCGGCATCGGCACGGGCGCGCGCGGCGTTCTCATCCGCCCGCCGCTCCTCGTTGGCCGCCTGCACCCGCGTCACGACGAACACCCCGGCGCCGACCGAGACCAGCAGGCCGGTGATGCCCAGGATCACGCCCGCGAGCGCCATCGCCCGGTTGGTCGCCAGGCCCTTGCGGACGTAGCCCAGCCCGATGGCGCCGAAGACCACGGCGAGCAGGGCCGGCAGCCAGGACAGCCAGAAGAAGATGACGGCCAGGCTGAGGACGCCACCGACGATCCCGAGCACCATGGCCGCGGTGCCCAGGCCGTTGCGGGGCTGCGGCGCCGGCATCGGGTACGCGTACGGCGGCCAGTACGGGACGTTCGGAACCACGACAGGGGGCGCGGCAGCGGTGGCGGCGGGCGCCGTGGCCTCGCCCTGACCCTCACCCGGGCTCGGTGCCGCCCATGCGTTGGTGTCGGCCGGCTCCTCGGCGGACTGCGGGCTGTCGGGCGGGGCAGGAACGGTCATGCAAAATCCTTCAAGCACTTGAGATGATGAGCGGCTGTTCAGCCTCGACGCCAAAGGATCTCCTGATCCCCCGACGACAGCGACCCGATTTCCGCGAAGCGACCACCACCCCAGGCCGAACCCGCACGTCGACCCCCTGGGACGGGACACCGACGGGGTCGGCGGGTGATCAACATACAGGTGCCCGGTGACAGCTCCGACGTCGCGGTCCAAGCTCAAGCGAGCAACTGTTCAAGCCACCTGAAAGGGGAACACCCGCCATGGCCATCAGGACCGCACTCGTCACCGGAACCAGCCGCCCGGCCGGACTCGGCTTCGCCGTCGCCCGCGAACTCGCCGAACAGGGCTACCACGTCGTCCTCACCGCCCGCGACCACTCCACGGCAGAGCCGCTGGCCGACCGACTGCGCCGGGACGGGCACGCGGCCACCGCCCTGCGCCTGGACCTGTCCGACCACTCCAGCATCCACGAAGCGGCCGACCACCTCACCCAGGCCTTCGGCCACCTCGACGTCCTGGTCAACAACGCCAGCGCCATGCCCGACTTCCAGGTCCTGTCCGCGATGGAAGCCGACATGGATGCGGTGCGCACCGCACTGGAAGTCACCGTGATCGGCCCGTGGGCCCTGACCCAGGCGATGCTGCCTCTGCTGACCGCCGCGCCCGCAGCCCGGATCGTGAACGTCTCAAGCCTGTCCGCCCAGCAGATCGCGACCGGCCTCGACCTCGGCGCGTCGCTGCGCGCCCCGGCCTACTCGATGGCCAAGTACATGCTCAACGCCCTGACCACGGTGCTCGCCCGGGACCTGGCGCACACCCCGATCCTCGTCAACGCCGTCGACCCCGGCAACACCGCCACCCACCCCGAACGCGGCGACGACGCAACCGACCGCCCGGCCGCCGAAAGCGCCCGCGACATCGTCCGAGCCGCCACCCTCGGCGCCGACGGGCCCACCGGACAGCTGTTCAGCGACGGAAAGCTCGTTGCCTGACGCCACGTTCAAGCCGCGCCCACGGTGGTCTCCCCGCAGTGGCCTCTCCGCGCCGGGCGACAACGTGCACCCAATCCCCGGCCTCAGTCGCTTCAGTCCCTGCCACCGCCCTGACCTGCGTAAATACGCAGCGACCGAAGGGACCGGACAGACCGTGGAAGCCGACAGTCGCTCGGCCCGCCCTGGACGACTCCAGCCGCGAGTGCCCGAACACCAGGCCCCTGAGCCAAGACAGTCAGAGCCCGAGTGGAGTCGGTTCAGGGGGCCGTCGAGGGAACGAGGTGGTCGAGTCCCTGCGCGCTGCCCGTCGCGGCCTCGATCGAGCGCGGCAGCATGATGCTCTCGTAGGCGCGGACGGCGTCGTCGACGCCGGGTTCGGTGGCGAGGGCGTGGGCGAGGTCGGAGCCGTCGAGCATGGCGAGATTGGCGCCCAGTCCGACCGGGGGCATCAGGTGCGCGGCATCGCCGAGCAGCGTGACGCCGGGAACGCGCTGCCAGGTGTGCGGGGCGGGCAGGACGAACAGGGGCCGGCTGACGAACCCGCTGTCGCTGTTGCGCAGGACGTAGCGCAGGCTCTCGTCCCAGCCGTCGAACGTCCTCAGCAGGTGCGTCCGCACGGCCCGTTGGTCGCCGAGGTCGATACCGGCGGCCGTGTGCCAGTCCTCCGGCACGCGCAGCGCGATGTAGACGCGGATGTGGCCGTTGCTGTTGCGCTGGGCGACCAGGGACCTGCCGGCGCCCTTCACCAGCATCGAACCGTTGCCGACCAGCCGCGCCAGGTCGGGGTGGCGGGTGTCGCAGTGGTCGAATCCGGTCTCGACGAAGGTGACACCGGTGTAGCCGGGTACGGCGGGCGACAGGGCCGGGCGGACGCGCGACCAGGCGCCGTCGGCACCGACCACCAGGTCGAAGTCCTCGACGGTGCCGTCACCGAAGCGCAGCCGGCAGGTGCCGTCCGTCAGCGGGGTGACCCCGCTGACGGCGCGGTCCCATCGCACCGTGCCCTCGGCGATCGAGTCCAGGAGCAGGCCGCGCAGTTGGCCGCGGTCGATCTCCGGCCGGCCACCGTCGGCGGAAGGCCCCTGCTGCGCCACGAGCGCGGCGGTGGCGAAGTCGAGCACGCGCCATGCGTCTCCTTCGGGGCGGGCGAGGGCGTGGAACCGGTCGAGGAGCCCCGCCGCGCGCAGGGCGGCCTGGCCGGTGTCGGCGTGCAGGTCGAGGGTGCCGCCCTGCGGGCGGGCGTCGGCGGATGCCTCGCGCTCGAAGACGGTGACGGAGCGGCCGTGCTGCTGCAGGACCCGGGCGCAGGTGAGGCCGCCGAGGCCGGCGCCGACGATCGCGATGCGGGGATCGCGGGGACGGCGGAGACGGCGGGGATCGCGGGCAGAGTTCATGGGAGTACCCCTCGGGGAGGTGGGTGGGCCACTGGGAGGCCTGACATCACCAAGAAAGCACACTCGCTAAATAAGCGCAACGACTAAACTTTTGCAGCGGATGCACTTCGCCGATATGGTGGGCACGTGACCGAACCGACCGGGCGCCGCGAGCGCAAGAAGGCCCAGACCCGCCAGTCCCTGGCCGACGCCGCACTCGACCTCTTCCTCGAACACGGCTACGACCAGGTCGGCGTCAAGGACGTCGCCGAGGCCGCCGACGTCTCGGTGACCACCCTGTTCAAGCACTTCTCCGGCAAGGAAGCCCTGGTCTTCGACCAGGAGGACGACATCGAAGCAGCACTCGTCGCCGCCGTCCACGAACGCACCCCCGGCACGTCGATCCCGCAGGCGCTGCGCGAGCACCTCCTGCTGGCGCAGACCCAGTTCGCCGTCCACACCGCGGACCCGCGGTTCGCCGACTTCACGCGCATGGTGCAGGAGACCCCCGCGCTGCGCGACTACGCCCACCGCATGTGGACGCGCCACGAAACCGCCCTGGCACGAGCCATCGCCGAGGCCGTCGCCGCCCCCGAGGACGACGTCGGCTGCGCCGCCCTCGCCCGTTTCGCCCTTGAGGCCCGCGGCCTCATCCTGCGCCACCCTGAACCGCGCCGAGCCGCCGACGAGGCCTTCGCCTTGCTCGAACACGGCTGGGCAGCCTCCCACCCGGGCACCTGACCCGGCCGCGCCGCCTCTCGCCCTATGCCGCGACGCCGAGTTCCTTGCCGGTCCGCCGGAGGAACTCGACGACCTGCGGCTCGCGGCGCCACGGGGTGAGCGCGGTGTTGAACTCGCGGACGTAGTCCTTGGCCCGGCTGGACTGGACGCGGGCGAGGATGTCGACGGCCTGGTGGCCGAGCGCGAGGCCCTGGTCCAGGTGCTTGCTCTGGAGGTGGGCGGTGCCGACGATGGCCAGCCGCATCCCGACCGAGCGGGTGAACACCCCGGGCGGCATGGCGGCGGCCTGCGCGTTCCACGCGAGGGCGGCCTCGGGGTTCTTCAGGTCGCGGAAGATCTCGGCGGCGTCGGCCGAGAGCCGGGCGTGGTGGTAGAAGTCGATCCACGCCGGCTCCTCGGCGCCGTCGCGGGCCTGGTCGAGCAGGCTCTCGGAGGCGGCGAGCGCGGCGGAGGCGGCCCGGGCGTCGTCGTCCCGGGCGTGGGCCCGGGCCTCGATGAGCTTGGTGAACGCGAGCACCCTGGGGGCCGCCCGGCCCTTGGCCCGCTCGAAGGCGCCCTGGGCCATGTCGACGGCCTCGCCGGCGAATCCCCTCAGCAGGGTCTGCATCGCCATCGTGGTCAGGACATAGCAGCCGAGCTGGACGTCGCCGCCGGCCCGGGCCAGGCGGAGGGCCTGGATGAAGTGCCGTTGAGCGACGTCGTGTCGGCCGGCGTCGAAGGCCGTCCAGCCCGCCAGGCGGGACAACTCGGCCGTCGCGGAGAACAGTTGGCGGCCGACCTCGTCGTCGAAGGAGCCGTTCAGGAGCGGGGCGGCGCGTTCCCGGAGGCAGGCGGTGACGGAGTCGGCCTTCCAGTTCCCGCCGCCGTACCTGGAGTCCCAGCGCCGGGCGTCGTCGGCGGCGTCCCGCAGTTCGGCGAGGTCGGCGGCGCCGACCCGGCCGCGGCCGCGGTGGGCGGCGGTGTCGTCGGCGGGGGTGACCAGCCAGCGGGTGACCGGGGTGGTGAACGCGGAGACGGCGAAGCCCGCACCGGTGAGGAAGTCTCGGCGGTTCACGCTGCTCCAGAACGAAGTGGCCGTGCGCACGGCCTCGGCGGGGTCCCTCGGGAAATCCCACCCCATCGCGGCGTCCGGCGTCCCGGCATCGGCCATACCGATCTCGCCGAGTTCCACGGGCCGACCGAGCCGCTCGCCGATCGCCCGGGCCAGCAGCTTCGGCACGGGCCAGTCCGGCACCATGCCCCGCGCCGTCCAGTTCGCAACGGACGTGTGCGTATAGGTCGTGGTCAGCCCGGCTTCGTGGGCGAGCTGGTTCACCCGGCGGGCCAGCGATTTGTGGCTGGCGCCCTCGCACTTGTCGATCATCCGGGCCAGCGCGTCGTTCGGCGGCTTGGTCCGGCGGGTGGTCGACGCCACGGCGCCCCCCTCGATCGGTCCCCGCACGGGCGCGGGGAGTCGTCCGCGACCGGCCACGAGAAGTCGCAGGCCCGGCACCTGAGGCCGGATCACCGAGGGTAGGACATTCGTTGCTCACGGTGAATCGGATGCGCGATTTGTGAGCCCCCTTGCGAGCCCTGCCCGCAGCGGCTGCCAGGCGGTTGCCTGGTGTTCCGGGCCTCCGCCGGGGCCTGGGAAGCCTCCTACCGGCAGGGCCACCACCGATTCACGCGCAAGGGTGACAACCAGATGTGCGGAATCGCAGGACCGGCCGGCGCGGACGCCGCCCGCCCCTTCGAAAGGACACGTTCGTGAAGCTCACCGTGATCGGCTGCGGCTACCTCGGCGCGACCCACGCCGCCGCGATGGCCGAGCTCGGCCACCAGGTCCTCGGCATGGACACCGACACCGACAAGGTCGACGCGCTGAACAAGGGCCAGGCCCCGTTCGTCGAGCGCGGCCTGGACGACCTGCTCGCCAAGCACACCGCCACCGGACGGCTCCGTTTCACCGCCTCCTACGCGGAGGCCGCCGACTTCGCCGACGTCCACTTCCTGGGCGTCAGCACCCCGCAGCGGGACGGCAGCGGCGCCTACGACCTCACCCACCTCCACACCGCCGTCCGGAGCCTGGCCCCCAGGCTCGGCGACGGCGCGGTGATCATCGGCAAATCGACCGTCCCGGTCGGCACGGTCACGGGGCTGCGGCAGACCCTGGACGAGCACCTCCGCGCCGGGGTGAGCGTCGGCCTGGCCTGGTCGCCGGAGTTCCTGCGCGAGTCATTCGCCCTCCTGGACACCCTGGAGCCGACCCGGATCGTGCTCGGCGTCGAGGACGGCGACACCGGCAGCGAAGCCGCCTTCCGGCGGGTCTACGCCGACATCCTGGCCGCCGGCTCCCCGCTGATCGTCACCGGCATCGCGACGGCCGAGCTGATCAAGGGCGCCGCGAACGCCTTCCTCGCCACCAAGATCTCCTTCATCAACGCGATGGCCGAGCTCTGCGAGCTGACCGGCGCCGACGTCCGGCAGATCGTCCTCGCCCTGGGCCACGACCACCGGATCGGCGCCGAGGGCATGCGGCCCGGCCTCGGGTTCGGCGGCGGCTGCCTGCCCAAGGACCTGGCCGGGTTCACCTACCGCGCCGAAGAACTCGGCGCCGACACCGGCCTGCTCCGCCAGGTCGCGGCGATCAACCGGCGCCGGCGCGAGCACACCGTCGAACTCGCCCGCGAAGCCCTCGGCAACGCCGTGACCGGCAAGCGGATCGCGGTCTGGGGCGCCGCGTTCAAGGCCCACACCGACGACATCCGCGACTCCCCGGCCCTGGCCGTCGCCGACGCCCTCCGGCGGGCCGGCGCCGAGGTCACCGTCCACGACCCCGCCGCCGTGGACAACGCCCGCAGGGCCTACCCCCGGCTCGACTACGCCGACGACCCCACCCAGGCCGTCACCGGCGCCGAACTGCTGCTGCACCTGACCGACTGGCCCCAGTACTCCGACGCCGACCCGGCCGACCTCGCCCGACACATCGCCGTCCCCCAGGTCATCGACGCCCGCGGCACCCTCGACGCCGCTCGCTGGCGCGCGGCCGGCTGGACCTTCCGCGCCCTCGGCCGCCCCTGACCCGCGCGGATGACCCGCACGGAGCCCCGGCAGCCCCGGCAGCCACGTCGATCCCGTCCGGCTCCGTGCCTGCCCCACCCCTGCGGTTGCCCCCGGGGCCTGCGTCGTCCGTGCCGCCCGGGTCCGCCCTTCTCCGTGCCCTGACGGTCCGGGGCCACCAGAGTGCCGGTGGACACGGGCGCCTATGATCGGCCGGGGGCGGATCCGCCCGTTCGCGCACCACCCGCCGGATGCCACCGTCGGGGCCGGTCCACGGGAACGGATCACGGAACGGGCCACGGGGGCGGATCGAGGGGTGGGGCACGGAGGGCTTTCCGGTCCGGCTGCCGCCCTGCGGACGGGGCTCCCCCACGGAGGGCCGCGGTACCGGCCTCGCCGCCCGACCCACGACACGCACCCCGGCCGGCCCACCGCACCGCCGACCCGAATGGAGACCGATGTCCGAGATAACCGCCGAGGAGCCGCGTCAGAGCACGGCCGACCCGACGGTCCTGATTCTGGCCGCGATGGCGGCGGTGATGGCCGCGCTCTCGGTCCGCATCCTGATGCTGGACAACGAGTCGACGGACTTCTACTACTTCCTCGGGCCCTGGTACCAGTACATCGCGAACAACGGCGGGTTCCACGCTCTCAGCGGCACCGGTTTCTCGGACTACAACGTCCCCTACCTGTACCTGATGGCCGCGCTCACCTACCTTCCGGTGGCCGCGCTGACGGGGATCAAGTGCATCTCGATCCTGTTCGACCTGGCGCTGGCGTACTACACGTTCCGCATCGTCTCCCTACGGTCACCGCAGCAGCCCTGGCGGGCCCTCGGCGCGGCGGTGATCGTCCTCTTCCTCCCCACCGTCGTGACCAACAGCGGCTGGTGGGGCCAGGCCGACGCGATCTTCACGACCTTCCTGGTCGGCGGCGTCTACCACATCCTGCGCGACCGGCCCTGGTGGGCCTGCTCGTTCTTCGGGATCGCGCTGGCGTTCAAGCTCCAGGCGATCTTCCTGTTCCCGCTCCTGCTCGTCCTGGTGCTGGCGCGACGGATCCCGTGGCGAAGCCTGCTGGCCCTTCCGGCGGTGTACGTGGCGCTCGACATCCCCGCCATGCTGCTCGGCTCCGACCCGTGGCAGCTGCTGACGGTGTACGCCCGGCAGCCGGACACGTACAAGGACCTCACGCTCAACGCGCCGTCGGTCTACCAGTTCGTCTCGGTGCCGTACGAGGAGCAGGACCCCGTACGGCACGCAGGTGTGCTGGTCGCGGGCGCGCTGGTGCTGGTGCTGATCGGGCTGGCGGTCTGGGCCATCCGCCGCGCCGGCGGGGCAGCGGCGCTGAAGAACGGGGACGGGCGGGAGGCACCGGCGGTACAGGAGGGGCGGCCCAAGCTCACCGACACGGGGCTCCTGCTGCTGGCCGCCGTCTTCGCGATCGCGGTGCCGTTCCTGCTGCCGTCCATGCACGAGCGCTACTTCTACGTGGCGGACGTGATCAGCGTGATCATCGCCTTCCAACTGCCCCGGCGGCTCTGGTACGTGCCGGTCCTGGTCCAGTTGTCGTCCTTCGGCAGTTACCTCAAGTTCATCGCCCCCAGCGTGTCGCCGTACCTGTCGATGCCGGCCCACGGCGTGCTGATGCTGCTGGCGCTGATAGTCGTACTCCGGGCCAGCATCGGGGAGTTCCGGCGCTCGTGGACTCCGGGCGACCGCGAACCGGCCCCGGAGGCGGCGGCGCTGACCGCGTAGGTTCGCCGGAGCGCCCGGTCACCCGCCTTCGGGCAGCGGCCTTCCTCCCCGGCGGAGGCTCCCGCGGAATGATGGGCCCCTCTCGCGTCAAGCGTGGTTGGCGCGAGAGGGGCCCATCGTGCCGTGGCGGCACGGGAGTTGACTACGAGCGCTCTACCCTTGGGGTCATGAAGCAGCAGTACGTCACCATGGCCCTCGCAGGCCTCCTGATCGGAATCCTCGCGTTCGGCGCCGGCTGGTACACGGCCCGTGCCCGGGAGACCGCTCCGGCCCCGACCTACATCACGGTCACGCCGGAGCCGGTCACCGCGGGCACGATCTCCCCTCCCGCCTCGGCCGGTGCCCGGTAGGGCTACTGACGAACCGCCCAGAAACGGTCGGCCGCGTTGTCGAAGCCGACCGACGCGGACAGGGACTCCGGCGGCTCCTTCCAGAGCATCTGCCACTGGCCGTCGCCCGGGTCGTTGTCCACGATCACCTCCAGGCCGCGGGCGGTGTTGACCCAGCTACTGGTCTGGTCGCGGAACCCGTAGTCGGCGAAGTACACCGGCTTGTCCTCGTGGAAGAGGTTGAACTGCAGCCTCCTGCCACCCCAGTTCTTGTCCGCTTGACATCCTCGCCCGCCTAGTGGAAGGCGATTCCCGTCTGACTCGCCGTTGTCGAGCGAGACTTCGGGTGGGTTCCTGCTTCACCACGCTGTGCCGGAACACGCTCCGGTCTTACCTGCGCTCCACAGGCTGACACCGCCAGTCCAGCGGCCCTGGCGACGTTGACCGCCGCGTTGATGTCCCGATCGAGGACGGTCCCGCAGGCCCCGCACGTCCATACGCGGACGCCGAGGGGCTTGGGGCCGTCCTTGACGCCGCAATTCGAGCAGACCTGCGAGGTCGGTTCGAAGCGGCCTATACGGTGAAAGGCCCGCCCGTACCGGGCGGCCTTGTATTCCAGCATGGCGACGAACGCCGACCATCCAGCGTCGTGCACGGACTTGGCCATGCGAGTGCGGGCAAGTCCCTTGACCGCCAGGTCTTCCACGGCGACCGCTTGGTTCTCGCGGATCAACTCGATGGAGAGCCGATGGTGGAACTCGCGCCGCGCATCGGCCACCCGGCCATGAGCGCGAGCGACCTTAACACGGGCCTTGTCCCGGTTCTTCGACCCCTTCGCCTTGCGACTCAGAGCCTGCTGCGCACGCTTCAGCTTCTTCTCCGCGCGGCGCAGGAACTTCGGGCTGTCGATCTTCCGACCGTCCGAGAGTACGGCGAAGTGGGTGAGGCCCAGGTCGATGCCCACCGTGGTGTCAGCCCGAGGCATCCGCTCAAGGTCGGCGGCGGGATCGGTCTCGACCACGAACGACGCGAAGTACCGCCCGGCGGCGTCCTTGACCACGGTGACCGTGGACGGCGCTGACGGCAGCGACCGCGACCACTTCACCCGAACCTCACCGATCTTCGGCAGGCGCAGCTTCCTGCCGCCGGTGATGCTCCACCCGGCATTGGCGGTGAAGCGGATCGCCTGCCTGTTATCCCTACGGGACTTGAACCGGGGTGGCCCCGTCTTCGGCCGCTTGCCCTTGATGCCATCGAAGAAATTCCGATATGCGGTGTCCAGGTCCCGCAGCGACTGTTGCAGGATCACCGACGACACCTCACCGAGCCAGGCACGCTCGGGAGTCTTCTTCGAGGCCGTCAGCCGCTTGGACAGCTCGGCCGACGTGACGAACGGCAGACCGGCGGCCCGGGTGTCCTCACGTACACGAAGCGCGTCGTTGAAGACCACTCGCGCACACCCGAACGCCCTTGCCAGCGAAGCGCGCTGACCGGCGCTCGGGTACAGGCGGAAGCCGTACCGAAGCTGCACGACGGCCATCCCAGCAGCTTGGTTTATATCACCACGATGGAATCCAAATCCCGATGTGCGCACTCGTCGTCACGTCGTCTACAACCTGTACATCCACTTGGTTTCGTCACGAAGTACCGGCGCCGCGCCTTCACCGATGCCATGCTGACCAGCTACGAAGAGATCATGCGGGACGTGTGCACGGACTTCGAGGCCAAGTTGAGGCAGTTCAACAGCGCGCAGGATCACGTACAAACTTGTCGCCCGGGACAGCAGAGATGTAGTCGGTGACCTCGACATACCACTCGCCGTCGGCGCCCACCCTCTACTTGCCCGACCATTCGAGAAAGAACAGGGCCGCAGCCTCGATGCCGCCGCCCTGGTCGGTCTTCGGCTGCCGACCCCGGTCTGTTTGTCGCCAGTCAACTGTGGTCTACGCGAACCAGCGGGCACTGCGCCTGTGCCGCCCGGGCTCGATCTCCATGTCCGGCACCAGCCCCTCCCGAAGCAACCACAGCTGACGTCGCGCCACCTGCCGGGCGCGGCGCTCTTCGAGGGAGACAAGATCGGCCACCGCCCTTCCCCGGGTATTGCTGCGGGCGAAGGGGTACACGGCCACAGATCGCCGCACTTCCTGTGGAAGCGAGCACTGTCCCTCCCGAGCGGCCGAGCGCAGGCGCTCGGAGCTGTAGCGAAGCTCACGCACCAGAACCACCCGCCATGGGCTCCAGGGACACGAGGCATCCTGTCCAGGGCGGGAAGTGGTGCGGCGAATGTGATGGGCACTTCTGGCCATACCCTCACTCCTATCGCACGGCCCTGCACCGTCGCCACCGAGTTTGCCGCGGATCAAGGCACCGCCGTACACCAAGACCACCTGCTGCTCACCGTGCTCATCCGGATGCGGAACTTCCGTGTGGCATAGCCAATTTGGGTGAAGGTTTGCCCACCGATCGACGGCAAGGCGACGGGGCGCCGTAGCCTCGGTGGCGACCCGTCGCCGCCGAGGTGCGCGATCCGTTCGGTGCCACGGGAATTCGTCGACTCGGAAAGGCCATCGGCAGAAATGACACTCTCATCGGGCTCATCGGGCGGGAACGACGCGACGACCGGCGGGCCCTCCCGCCGCAGGGTCCTCAAGATCGGCATCGGCGTCGCCGTGGGGGCGGGGGCCATCGGCTCGGGTGCCCCCGCAGCGATCGCCGGCGGTCCGAACGACCCTCCGAGCCCGACGGTCGCGACCAAGGTGAAGAACCTCAGCGGCCCGGTCGAGACCGGGCCGTTCGCCTCGCCGTGGACCGACCTCGGCATCCCGGTGCTGTGTCCGGACGGCACCATGCTCTTCGTCTGCGGCGACACCTTCGACGGCGCCCAGGTGGGCGCAGCCGACTGGCGTGCCCCGGTCGGCCTGCGCTCCAGCAGCGCCGACCTGAACAACCTGCGCATCGACGGCAGCGTCGGCGGCAGCCACGCCAACAGCCTGGTCGACGAGCCGCACAACCCCGTCGGCGACAAGGCCACGACGGCGATCCCGTCCGACGTGTTCGTCGTCGACGGCGTGATGTACATGCACCTCATGCGCGGCGTCATCTACGACACCCACCACACCGACTTCTGGCGCTCCACCGACAACGGTGAGACCTGGCAGTACCTGTGCCAGTGGCCGGGCGACCTGTACGGCGGCCAGTTCCAGCAGAAGACGTACGCCGTGGCCGACGACGGCTACTGCTACGTCCTGTCCACGGTCTTCAACCGCGACGTGGAATCGGGAATGCTGCTGCACCGGGTACGGAAGGAGAGCCTCGGCAATCCGGACGCCTACGAGCCGTGGGGCTACGCCGACGGCGGCTGGCGGTGGAACGCGCCCGCCCCGACGACCGTCTTCGGCACCCGCAAGTGGGGCGAGATGTGCTTCCGCGCCATGGACGGCAAGTACGTCCTCACGTGGCTGAACATGGACCAGCTGTCGATCAGGGCGATGGTCTTCGCCCTCCCGACCTCGGACCTGACCACGACGCTGGAGCAGGCCATGATCCTCCCCTGCGCCCCGGGCCAGGAGGTCGCCAACCTGGTCGCCAGCCCGTACGGCGGTTTCGTCATCCCCGGCTCGACGTTCGGCAACTTCCACATCGTCGTCAGCCAGTGGTACGACCCGACGAACTACCGGATCATGCAGTACCGGGTCAACATGCTGTCCTGAGCCCGTACCGGCTTCGGGCCGATGCCGCCGGCCCCGCGTCGGGCCCGGGGCGGCCTCGCGTCGGCCCGGAAATCGTGTCGACCGTGCTCGCCTCGTCCGGTACGGTCGCGGGGTTGTTTCGCCGCCGGGAGCCCGCGCCGTTCGCGTGGGGTCTCCCCGGCGGTTCCCCGGCTGAGAGCAGGTACTCGTCATGGCGTGTCGTATCGGTGAGCTGGTGCTGGGTTGCCGCGACCCCGAGGTGCTGGCGCGGTTCTGGTGCGAGGTCCTGGACTTCGTCGTGCTCGGTCGCGAGGACGACGGCTCGATGGAGATCGGGCCGCGCGAAGGGTTCGGCGGTGCGCAGCCGACGATCTTCCTCAGCCGCCGGGACGAACCGGAGGCGGGCAAGTCCCGGCTGCACATCGACGTGAACGCCACCGACCGCGACCAGGACGCCGAGCTCGAACGCCTTCTGGCGCTCGGCGCCCGCCCGGCCGACATCGGCCAGACCGGGCAGGAGCAGTGGCATGTCCTGACCGACCCCGAAGGCAATGAGTTCTGCCTGCTCAAGGCCCGCATCGACCCGCTCTGATGCCCATCGGCCACGCCTCGGCGCCAGGTTCCGGGCACTCGGGCTCTGCCGCGAAGTCCGGTGCGGCGGAGGTGCCTTGATCGGTCGCGAATCTGACGTGGCGAAAGTCTTGTGCAGAGACGTTCAACCGAGAAGGCCAGGGATGACGAACCCGTGAAACGTACGCCGGTGAACGTGAAGCAGCGAGCGGGCGGCGCTCGGACTCTGCTGCTGATTCCCGCCGCGACGCTGCTCGCCTCGGGCTGTGCGTCCGCACCGGAGAGCAGCGCCGCCGGGCAAGGTGAGGACCGCCGCCCGACCGCCGTCGTGACGACCCCGGCGGAGGTGCGGACGGACGTCGAACCGTTGAAGCGCCGCTTCCCGCAGCTGGGTGAGCTGTCCGCGACGAAGTGGGTCGGCCGGGTGCTGACGAAGAACTCCGTGCCGGAGATCCCCGGTCCGACCGACGTGAGCCTGGACGGGGTGGCGCAGCTCGATCCGGCGACGCTGACGGCGATCACGGGCAGCGGGACGTGGCGGGAGGGCGGCATCGGATGCGGTGTCCCGCAGGAGATAGCCGCCGAGGTCGGGGACACGATGGCGTGGCTCCACAGTGAGGCCTTCGACAAGTCGGTCACGCGGACCCAGTACACAGGGAGCTTCTACTTCGACAGGCAGACCAACCGCGTGTACTTCTGCACGGTGAACCCGAAGGACCGAACCAGCTGATTCCCGCCGTCCGGCGGTTCGCTGCTCGCCCGATGGCGCGGGGCCGGGGTCCGATGGCCCCGCGCGATCGGCTAACGGGAGAAGTAGGCCTTGACGCTCACGGCCGGTCCACCCGAGTATTTCTGAACGGCCGTCCTTGCGTCTCCAGACACAGCCACGGAAACGGTGCCTGCGGGAGGAACGGTGATCAGCCCGCCGATCGGGACCACTTCAATCGCCTGCTGGGGCGTTCCGGCCGGTGTCTGGTTGTAGACCAGGTAGACGATCCGGACCGATACGGCCGCGTTGTTCGGGTTCTTCACGATGACCTGGTCGAATGCGTCGAACTTGGTCAGCTGCTGGCCTGCGGAATCCGCCGGCTCGGCCTCGACCGCGGACGCGTCCGCCGGAAGGTCCGCCGCGGCGAGTTCTTTGACGGTCACTCTGACATTGGCGACCCGTTGGGCGTCAGCCCCGTGGAAGGCCAGGACGTCGTAGCCACCGCCGGGCTGGATGACGAGACTGCCTCGGTCACTCCCGTACGCCGTGGTGACCTGCACGTCGGGCAGATCGTTACCGCTGCCGTCCACTGCCGTGATCGTCAGAGTGGGCGCCGCGCTGGCCTGCCCGTCGTTGTCGATGGACAGCGTCTGATCGATGTACTCATGTTTGCCCAGCGCGTGGTAACTGAAGGACAGTGATGTGGCTGTCGGGCCTGGTGCAGCGGCAGGTGTGGCGGGAGTTGCGGCAGTCGGCGCCGCATCGGTCGCGCTACTTGCTTGGGACGGCCCCTTCGCGGGGGTCGTGGAGGCACCACTCGGGTCGCAGCCGGTCAACGCGGCGACACCGAGGACGATGCCCACAACCGCCCGGATCCGGAGGGCGGAGGTGCCCCGCCTGCTCCGAACGAAAGATCGATCAATCCTTGACATTTGCCGGAGACTAGCGCAAGCGGAGGACACGGGGGCTCCGCTCTTCGCTCCCGACTGGGCGGGACGGCAGCAGCCGCGCCCGCAGACGTGAGTTCTCCGCACTGTTTGGCGCTGCCCCAGCGATGTCGAACACCGGTGAGCCGACGAGCCGCCAGCGGCAAGGCGCCCGGCTCAAGGTGTGTGCTGCTACTCGGTGCGGCTCCGAAGCGCGGCGAGGGTCTCCTCGACCAGCGCCCGTGCCTCGGCCACTGTGGCCGCCAGCAGTTCGGCGCTCTCTCCGGGCGCCCCCAACAGGCGGCGGACTCGTGGGCCGAAGCCGGTTGGCGCGGCCGGAAGTGTCTCGGCGACGGCCAGCGCGCCCTTCTCGTTGAGGCACCAGCGCCGGCCGTCGGCGAACATCGCTTGCACCAGCACGCCGACGGCCCGGGACAGGCAGAGTGAGACGTACAACGTGTCCGCCCGTGCCGCGCCTTTTGCTGCGGCGCCGACCAGGAATTCCGCCTCCCAGGCTCCCGCCGCCAAGGCCTCTCGCAACGGTTCGGGGTAGGTCGAGGCCTTCTGCTGAAGGTCCGTCAGTTCGCGGGCCGGGTCGGCCAGGACCTGGCCGAGCGCCACCTCGCCCGCGTAGCAGGGCGACCAGAAGCCGAGGGGATGTCCCGCCTGCACGCCGACTTCGTACCGGCCTTCGCGGCAGTCCGCCCACACCTGCTCGACCCGGTCCACGTCCCGCAGGATCCAGTCCACCGCCACGCCGTCGACCTGCAGCCACGCGCCGCCGTTCACCCACGGCCCCCAGCCGCCCGGGCCGGCCACCTCCACCTCGGGGCCGGCCAGCGCGCGCAACGCGGCGAGATCGAGCCCGCCACGGTAGTAGACGCCGAGATCCCAGTCCGAATCCGGCCGGTGCTCTCCGCGGGCCCGGCTGCCGCCGAGCATGACTCCGACGACGCCCGGCACCTCGGCCAGGCGGTTGGCCATCTCCTCGATGATCGCTCGCACGGAGCGAGTCTGGCAGTCACCCATGCGTCGGGCCAGCCGTTTCCGCCGGTGGTCATCGGATGCGGGGGCTTCGAGGGCGGTGCGTGCCGGAGCCGGTGGTCGGCTCCGGCACCAAGGCCCCTGCCCGATGGGACAGTTGGCCGCAGGGGCGGCGTCAGACCTGGTAGCGGTCCGGGGCGAGCAGGTGCAGGTGTTCGGCGACCCAGTCGGAGGTGTGGCGCAGGCCCTCGTCCAGGCCGACCTGGGGCTGCCAGCCGGCCAGGTCGCATGCCTTGCGGTTGTCGGAGAGCAGCCGTTCGACCTCGCTGCCGCCGGGGCGCAGCCGGGTCGGGTCGACGACGATGTCGGCGTCCCGGCCGGAGGCGACGATCAGGGCCTTGGCCAGGTCGCCGATGGACACCTCGCTGCCGGTGCCGAGGTTGACGGTCTCGCCGAGCGCGCGGTCGGCGCGGGCGATGGCCAGGAAGCCTTCCGCGGTGTCGGTGGCGTAGGTGAAGTCCCGGGTGGGGGTGGTCGAGCCGAGCCTGATCTCCCGTGCGCCGGAGTGGAGTTGGGCCAGGATGGTGGGGATGACGGCGCGGGCGGACTGGCGCGGGCCGTAGGTGTTGAACGGGCGGACGACGGCGACCGGCAGTTCGAAGGCGTGCCAGTAGGAGAGTGCCATCATGTCCGCGCCGATCTTCGAGGCGGAGTACGGGGACTGCGGCTGGAGCGGGTGGTGCTCGTCGATGGGTGCGGTGATCGCGGTCCCGTACACCTCGCTGGTGGAGGTGTGCACCAGGCGGGCGCCGTGCCGCAGGCAGGCGGCGGCGATGTTCTGGGTGCCCACGACGTTGGTCTGCACGTAGGCCTCGGGGGCCTGGTAGCTGTAGGGGATGCCGATGAGCGCGGCGAGGTGGAAGACGGTGTCGCAGCCGGCGACGGCGTCCAGGACCCGGCCGGCGTCGCGGACGTCGCCGGCGAGCATCTCGACGGGGCTGTCGGGGTCGGCCAGGTAGTGGGCGAGGTATCCGCGCTCGGCGTACGGCTTGTAGTGGACCAGGGCCCGGACGCGGGCGCCGCGGGCGACCAGCAGGTCGACGAGGGTGCTGCCGATGAAGCCTTCGGCGCCGGTGACCAGGACGGTCCGGCCGGTCCAGTCCTGGTGTGCGGCGGGGGTGTTGGGGTGGGCGGGGCGGTTCATGGTGGTCCTCCGGTGGTTCGGGGCGGGTGGTCGGCGGTCAGTGGTCAAGCGGTCGAGCGGTCAGCGGTCGTACGGGCCGGGGACGGGGGCCGGGACGGCGGGCGGCGCGGGTGCCGGGGTCCGGCCGATGACGCGGAGCACCTTGGCGGCCAGCAGGTCGGCGGCGCGCGCGTGGTCGCCCGGGTCGGCGGCCTGCGCCATCGCGGCGAGCCGGGCCGGGTCGGCGAGCAGGGGTTCCACGAGGGCGGCCAGCCGTTCGCCGGTGCACTCGCCGTCCGGCAGCAGCAGGCCGGCGCCGGCGTCGGAGAGGACGCGTGCGTTGTGGGTCTGGTGGTCGTGCGGCGCGTGCGGGTAGGGCACCAGCACGGCGGGCATCCGGAGGCTGGAGAGTTCGGCGACGGTGGCCGCGCCGGCGCGGCACACCATGAGGTCGGCGGCCGCGTAGGCGAAGTCCATCCGGTCCAGGTAGGCGACGGCGTGCGCCACCGGGTTGCCGTCCAGTGCGGCCCGGACCTGTGCCAGCGCGGCCGGGCCGGTCTTGATCAGCAACCGCCGGTCGGTGCGGTGGCGCCAGCGTCCGGCCAGTTCGACGGCGGCCGCGGTGAGGCGGGCGGCGCCGAGGCTGCCGCCGTTGAAGACCAGCAGCCGGACGCCGTCCGGGACGGCGAAGTGCCGACGGGCCTCGGCGCGCAGCGCCGCCCGGTCGAGCTGGGCGACGGCGCCGACCAGCGGCATCCCGACGGTCTGCGCCGAACGGCCGGCGGGCAGGTGCTCGCGGGTGCGGTCGAAGGCGAGCGCGATGTGCGGGGTGAGCCGGGCGGCGAAGCGGTTGGCCCGCCCGGGCACCGCGTTCGACTCGTGCACCACGCTCGGCAGCCCGGCCATCTTGGCGCCGACGATCACCGGCGCGCTCGGATAACCACCCATGCCGACCGCGACCTGCGCGCCCTGGGCCCGCAGGATCTCCCGGCAGTCCCGGCCGGAGCGCAGCAGCGCCGCGGGCAGCAGGTAGCGGCGCGCGCCGAGGGAGGCGTCGAAGGGGATCATGTCGACGGTGTGCAGCCGGTAGCCGGCCTGCGGGATGAGGGTGGTCTCCAGTCCGCGTTCGGTGCCGACGAAGGAGATCACGGCCCGCGGGTCGGCTCTGCGCAGCGCCTCGGCCAGTGCGAGGCCCGGGTAGATGTGTCCGCCGGTGCCGCCGGCGCCGATCACCACCGACAGGGGGTGGGCCGGATCGTGGTTGGCATGGTTGCCGTGTTCTGTCCGCATGCCGTCGAGCTTGCTGAGGCCGCCTAAGAGAGTTCTCAGAGTCGTTCTGAGAGGGTTGTCCGCATGAGCAACGGGCAGAGAGTGCTGGTCGTCGACGACGATCCGGAGGTACGGGCCGCCGTCGAGGACGGGCTGGCCGTCGAGGGCTACCAGGTGCGCGGCGCCGCCGACGGGCTGGCGGCGCTGAACGAGGTGTCCGGCTGGCAGCCCGACGCGATGGTCCTCGACCTGATGATGCCCGTCCTCGACGGCCTGGCCGTCTGCCGCCGACTGCGGGCCCTGGGCGACCGGCTCCCGATCCTGGTGCTCACCGCGCGCGACTCGGTGAGCGACCGCGTCGACGGCCTCGACGCGGGGGCCGACGACTACCTGGTCAAGCCGTTCGCGCTGGACGAGCTGACCGCCCGACTGCGCGCCCTGCTGCGGCGCAGCGCCCCGGCCGCCGAGGAGCCCGGCTACCGCTTCGCCGACCTGGAGGTCGACCCGGCCACCCGGACCGGGAGCAGGGCCGGGCGGCCGGTGGAGTTCTCGCGCACCGAGTTCGCACTGCTGGAGGTGCTGCTGCGCCACCCCGGCCAGGTGCTCCCGCGCGAGGTGATCATGGAGCGGGTGTGGGGCGCCGACTTCGGCCCCGACTCCAACTCCCTCGCCGTCTACGTCGGTTACCTGCGCCGCAAGCTGGAGGCCGGCGGCGAACCCCGGCTGGTGCACACGGTGCACGGGGTCGGCTACCGGCTGGACCGGGCTTGAGGGCGCACGCGCGCTGGCGACGCCGGCGCCCGCTGCGCACCCGGCTGGCCCTCGCCTGCACGGCCGCGGTCGCCGTGGTGGCGCTCGGGATCAGCGCGGCCGCGTTCAGCATCGTCCGCTACGAGCTCAACCACCAGCTCGATCAGCACCTCACCCAGCAGGCCACCCTGGTGCAGCAGCAGCACCGCGACCAGGGGCCGCAGGTCGTCTACGGCGAGTGCAACTTCCTGGCCGCCCCGGCCTGCGCGCAGATCGTCTCCGCCGACCCCGGCAAACCGCCGAACGAGCCGTACCTGCTGCCCGTCACGCAGACCACCCGCCAGGTCGCGAACCGGCAGCGGGCCGGCTACTTCACCGACCTCACCATCGGCGGCCACCCGGCCCGGATGCTCACCACCCCGATGATCGCGGCGCCGCCCGGCGCCCGGCAGGCCGTCCAGGTCGCGCTGCGCGCCGACAGCGTCCAGGAGGGGGTGCGGCAGGCCGGCGCGCTGATGGCGGCCGTCGCGGCGGCGGGCCTGCTGCTGGCCGCCGTCCTCGGGCGCACCGTGGCCCGCACCGCCCTCGCCCCGGTCGCCCGGCTGACCCGCACCGCCGAACGGATCGCCGACACCCGGGACGCGGGGCTGCGGATCGACCTGCCGCCCGGGCGCCGCGAGGACGAACTGACCAGGCTGGCCGGCAGCTTCAACACCATGCTGGGCGAACTGGAGCAGTCCGTGGCCGCCCAGCGCAGGCTCGTCGCCGACGCCTCGCACGAGCTGCGCACCCCGCTGACGGCGCTGCGCACCAACGCCGAACTGCTGGCCCGTGCCGACCGGTTGACCGAGGGCCAGCGGGAGCGGGCGGCGGCCGCGCTGCACCGCCAGCTACGCGAGGTGACCGGACTGGTGAACGACCTCATCGAGCTGGCCCGCGACGAGGAGCCGCAGCCGCTGCTCGAACAGGTCGCGGTCGGCCGGCTCGTCGGGCACTGCGTCGACACCGCGCGCGGCCACTGGCCGGCGATCGCCTTCACCCTGGACGACGACGCGGACGGCGCCCCGGGCCACGGCGCCGCCGAGCGCACCGTCCCCGGCGCACCGGCCCGGCTGGCCCGACTGGTCTCCAACCTCCTCGACAACGCGGCCAAGTTCAGCCCGCCGGGCGCCACGGTCGAGGTCCGGCTCACCGCCGGACTGGAACTGACCGTCCGCGACCACGGCCCCGGCATCGCGCCCGAGGACCTGCCGTACGTCTTCGACCGCTTCTACCGGGCCTCCGCCGCCCGCGCCCTGCCCGGCTCCGGGCTCGGGCTCGCCATGGCGCGCCAGATCGCCCACGCGCACGGCGCCACCCTCACCGCCGAGGCCGCCCCCGGCGGCGGGGCGCTGTTCCGCCTGCGGCTGCCGGGCTGAACGGGACGGCCCGCTTCCGACCCGCCGTCCGAGCGCCCACCCGTCACCGCGCTGCCGGTTGGCGGCAAACGACGGCGCCACGGCGCGTACGCGGACCTGACGCCGGTTTCCGTGTCGGAGGCGAGGGAGTACGCGGAGAAGCACGGCTACGACCACCTGGCAGCGCTGACCGACCCGTCCTACTCCGACGACCCCCACCACGTCCGGTGCAGGTACTGCAGCCGCCTCGCCGCCGAACGGCTGGGGGGACATCGCGTTCGGTTGCCGGTGCCAGACCAACCCGAACCGCGCGCGACAGACCTCCAGCCAACGACGAGGACCCCCGTACCGTCACCGTTGCCGGGCTCGTGTGACTGGAACCGGTACCTGGCGGTTGGAACCGACAGGTGGCGGCGCCCTGGTCTCGCCACGCTGAGTCGCCTGAGCCAGCGACGCGTTGAGTGGGGTCTGCTCACGAGAGTTGAAACCGGTGCGGCCGGCGCCGACTAAGCTCACCTCCATGTCCGAGCCGGCCCCTGCCCCTCGTATGCAGTCCTTGATCAACCAGCTCCGGCCGGGGGCCATGAGAACGGTGAAGGTCACCGGGTTCGACGGAGCGGATGTCCTCGTGCAGCTCGTAGATGCCGAAGGGGAGAAAGCCGAGATCATTCCCTTTGGCGTGTTCGCGCAGCTTGATCCCGACGTTGTGGGATTCCCTCATCTCTCTGAGCTGACCGGCGAACCGGTCGAGACTCCGGATCTGCTTGTCGATGAAGGCGAGCTGATCACGGTGAACGTAGCCGAGGTCGACCTCCAGCGTCACCGGGTACGGCTACGCGCGGCCGGCGGAGCGGACACATCTCACGACTGGTCGCAAGAAGCGTGACCACCCGGTGCCAACAATCACGTCCCGCTGATCAGAAGACGCCAGCTCGCCTGGTCCTACTGGTTCCAACTACCGTGTCCTGGCTCATGACCGCGCCGGAGTTCAGTGGTTGCCGCCGAGAGGGAGTCCTGTGAAAGTCTGATTGTTTCATCCGTTGTTTCGAACTCGCCTTATGCTTACGAGGGTTGACGTCCATCGGGGATGCGGCCTGCTGTGGGCATGGGCGAGGGCAGGGCCTACCCGGGCGATCCTTTACCAGGCCCGTACCGGCTGCCAGTGGCGCCACCTGCCCCCAACTCAAGCTGAAATCCGACAAAGGTTCGCAGAACGCCCTCGCTGGGCGAGAAGTTCGCCATAGGCCACCTCCAGTTCCCTGTGAAGTTCGATCACAAATGAACTCGAACGGACGCTCTCGGGCCGGCTCGCAGCGGTGACGGTCAAGGCGAGGATCGGGCCGATGGTTTCTGTGAGAATGCCGCGCTTTCGGTACGAAGTGGCGTTTCACCCAACGGCGTTGCGGGGATGAAAGGGTTAATTCAACCGCCGGGCTGCCTATCCCTCCTCAGGGTGAGCGGCCCGTGGCTATGCCCAGTGTGCGGTCAGTCGTCGATGTGCCCCAGGGCGGGATCTGCGGTCCTGGACGATTTCTACACGACGGCTCGACGGGACGAGGGCAGCCCCCACCGAAGGGGTCCGCATGAGTACGGACGTTCAGATAGCAGCGCAGGAACTGCTGCCGATCCCCAGCCCTGTTGGCCACGCCCCCACCGGCCAGGTGGCGGCGGCAGGCCCCGAAGACCCTACGATCGCTGTCGGCACCAGTCCTGTCGGGCTGGCGTTCACCCCCAGCGGTGACCTCTACGTCACCAACAGCGGCTCGAACACTGTGACGCTGATCGACACCAGCACCGACACCGTCACCATCGCGAGCATCCCCGAAGGCGGCACCACCCCGAGCTGGCTGACGGTCGCCCCCAACGGCAACGCCTACATCCCCAACAACGGCTCGGCCAACGTGTCGGTGCTGAACACCGCCACCAACACGCTCGTGGGCGCCCCGATCCCGCTGTCCGGCGGTCCGGCCGCGGCGGTGGTCGTTCCCAGCGGCAACGTCTATGTCAGCCAGTTCTTCGCGAACAGCGTGTCCCTGATCAACACCACCACCAACACCGTTACGGGCGGGCCCATCGCCGTCGGCTCCAACCCGGTCGGAATGGCCGTCGCACCCAACGGCAACGCCTATGTCGCCAACCGAGGGTCGAACAACGTCACGGTGATCGACACCAGCACCAACACCGTGGTGGGCGCCGCCATCCCCGTCGGCACCCAGCCGAACTTCATCGCGATCGCCCCCAACGGCAACGCCTACGTCGCCAACATCGCATCCAGCAACGTGACGGTCATCGACACCACCACCAACACCGTCCTGGTCCCCAGCATCCCCGTCGGCTCCAGCCCTTGGGGAATCGCGGCCGCCACCAACGGCATCGTCTACACGGCCAACCTCGGGGCCAACAACGTGACGGTGATCGACACCAGCACCAACACCGTGGTGGGCGCCGCCATCCCCGTCGGCACCGAGCCGATCGACGTGGCGGTCGCCCCCAACAGCAAGGTCTATGTCGCCAACTTCGGGTCGAACAGCGTTAGCGTCTTTCAGGGCGCGCCCACGCTGAGCGGCATCAGTCCCAACCACGGATCCACCACCGGCGGCACCGTGGTGACCATCACCGGTACCAACCTGACCGGCGCCAGCGTCACCATCGGCGGCAACCCCGCCACCAACGTCATCGTCAATGCCGCGGGCACGCAGATCACCGCCACCACCCCGCCCGGGGCGGCCGGACCGGCCACCGTCACCGTCGCCACCCCCAGTGGCACCGCCAGTCTGGTCAACGGCTTCACCTACTTGGCCGACGCCACCTCGCTGACCGCGACCCCGGCGCTGGCCAAGCTGTTCCCGCCGCAAGTGTTCTACCCGTTCCTCAACGCCACCCTGGTCGACCTCGTCACCGGACTGCCGGTGCCCGGCCAGACCATCACCTTCAGCACCGGCAACCGGACCCTGGGCACCGCCATCACCAACGCCGAAGGCACCGCCCAGCTTTCCGAGGCGATCACCTTCCCGCTGATCCTCGCCAACGACGGCTACACCGCCGCCTTCGCCGGCACCGCCGGCCTGCTGCCCTCCACCGCCAACGCAGGCGTCATCATCCCGTAGCCGGCGAGGAGGCAGAAGACGAAGGCGGAGCAGGGCTCTTGGCGTAGTAGCCCGGGGAACGGAGACCTGAGAGCTCGTCACACAGTCCTGCGCTGTGATCACTGCTGGGGCGCGTTTCGAAAGTGCTGGTCCCAGCCATTCGTTGATGGCTGCGACCAGCACTGTTGCAACGACCCCTCCGTTGTCCGCAGGGGCACCACCCGCGAATATCCCCGTACACCTACCTGCACTCGGGCTGCCCCTCCTGCCGGAGCCAGGAGAGCCGCACCGCCCGGCTGGAAACCCTGGAAGCCGTCGCCGTCGAACCCGCCCCGTTCAGGATCGGTCCGGAGATCGCTTCCCAGTGGCACCCGACCCGCAACGGCCGCATCAGCCTGGCCAAGCTCTCCCCCGGGTCACGCAGAACGGTGTGGTGGCAGGGCAGGACCCCTGCTGCGACCACGAGTGGCAGGACACGCCGGAGCAGCGGGACAAGGGGCAGCGCCTGCGCTGCCCCGAATGCCGCACGATCCTCGACTCGCTCGCGTTCCACTTCCCGGAACTCGCCGCCGAGTGGTCGTCCGTGAACCCGCTCTCGGCCTGGCACGTGCGCCCCAGCGGTCAGACGGCCTTCGTCCCGACATGGGTCTGCACCGCCGACCCCGCGCACGTGTGGCAGACACCCCTAGCCTCCCGCGCGGCCGGCAGCGGGTGCCCCGAGTGCAGGGAACACGGCAAGTCCCGGATCGAGCTCGACCACCACGCGGCCGCCGAACGCGCGTTCGGCAGAGCATCGTCCGGTCAGGCCGTACGCCATGCCGCGTTCGTCCGGCGCAGCGTCTGGCACGTCGACATCACGGTCGAACTCTCCGGCGGCCGGAAGCTCGCCGTGGAGTACGACGGGTCCTACTGGCACGCGGACAAGGCCGATGTCGACGAGGAGAAGTCCCGTGACCTGCCGGCTGCGGGGTACCTCGTCGCGCGGCTGCGCGAGCATCCGTTGCCCGCGCTGCCGATCGACGATCCCGGGTACGCCGAGTTCACCGTCCACTCGACCGTCTCCGACCCGGACGGTGTGATCGAGCGGGTGAAACGCTGGACGTCCGAACACTGATTGATCACGGAACACGCCGTGACGGCAAAAGGTGCGGCCTCAGGCTGTCGCCTGGCGCTCGCGCAGGACGACGGCCCCTTCGCCGTCGAGTTGGTCGCAGTAGGGCGCGCGGCCGGCCATCGCCATGACCAGGGCCAGGGTGGTGCCGGACACCCGTGGGCCGTCACCGGCGACGAAGGGGCCGTCGGTGGCCGCCAGCCGCAGGCCTGCGGCACGCTTCTTGGAGAGGACGGGCAGGTCGGAGCCCTGGTAGTAGGCGGCCAGGGCGGTCAGGACGTCAACCGGGTAGTCGCGCTCGATACCGAGCGGTCGGCGGATGTCCTCCGCATGCACGACGGTCTCCCCGAGCATCGCCACTCTCGGCAGGGGCGGCTTGGTCGTGCTGGTGATCACCTGGCGGAACCGCGCGAGCGTCTCGGCCGGAGCGGCGCCCATGTGCTCGGCCAGCCGCAGGGCAACCTGCCGGTCGAAGTCGAAGCGACAGCGGACCACACCCGCCATCCACCGCACCGGGCCGAGGCTCGCCCCGGCGGTCATGTGCGCGAGCACCTCGCGGACGGTGAACCGGTCGCAGAGGGACCGGGTGGCCCACTGCCCCTCGTCCAGTCCCGCCAGGTCGGCGGCCAGGGCTGCCCGTTCGGCGTGGACCTGCTCCCAGGTGTCCGTCGCGGGTCGAGGACTGTCGTTCGGTGTCGACGGTGGCATGCGGGCACTGCTCCTGCGCGGTAGTCGGACGGGCGCCGAACCGGGCACCGGCGAAGCGAAGCTTCGCACGCGTGAAGCCGCTGCGCATCCTCCGCAGCCGTGCGCGGGCCCGTTGCCGCCGCGCTCACGCGCCACCCGTACCAGACCCCCGAACTGCCGCGCCCGCAAACCCGTGAACGTCTCCACCCTGTGACTCACGGCACCGCACAGTGCCGCTGCAAGCCGCCCGTCAGCGCATGTGTGTCCCACCGTTGATGTCGAACGTGGCGCCGGTGACGTAGCCGGCGCCGGCGCCGGGCTCCTCGGCCGACGGCCCAGCAAGGTTTCCGACTCGGCATCAAGGTTGTCTGAGCCGGACCTTGGCAGGCGCCGCCGCCGAGTCGGTCGTGCGTGGGTGGGTGGGTTACCAGGTGAGGAGGATGTAGCCGGGGCCGCCCTCGTTGCCGGTGCCGGCCGGATTCCGGCCGCTGGCGCCGGCCTGGCCGGGTGTGTCCTCGGAGCTGGGATAGACGCCGCCGCCGTCGCCGCCCACGCCGCCCGCACCCCCGTCCGCGCCGCTCAGGCCGTTACCGCCCCGGCCGGTGCCGGCGGGCAGGGGCACGGTCGCCTGCCCGGGTGCGCCACCGGTTCCGCCGCGTCCGCCGGAGCTCCCCTGCGATGCGGGACCCCCGTCACCCTCACTGCCCTGAAGGCCTGTTCCGCCGGCGCGGGCATCGGAGGTGGATCCGGCGCTCCCGCCGGCTGTTCCGGGGGCGCCGGGGGAGCCGACGGCATCGGTCCCCCTGCACGTGTTCCTCGGTGGGAACAGGACGCTGCCGGGCTTACCCGTGACGGCGGGGCCGCCCGCGGCTCCCGCGCCGCCCGCCCCACCCCGTGCCCCGGTTCCGCCCAGACCGCCGACTCCGCCCCGGGTCCCGCCGGCGCGTTCGCCGGGCTTCCCGCCGCCGCCCCCGCCTCCGGGACCGCCCGCCCCGCCGAACGTTCCGGACAGTGCATCCGCACGGACGTGGCGTCCCCCGACCGAGGTCGCGCCGCTGTTGGTGGAGCCCTGCGAGCCGTTTGTGCCGGTGCCCCCGCCTCCACCGGCCGTGCCCGGGGTGAACGTGGCATCGGCCCGCCCGCCGGAACCGCCGCTCCCTCCGGTGCCCACGCCCGTGGGATCCGCTCCGGCAACGACCGCGACGAGCAGCCGCTCGCCCGGGTCGACGGGCACCACACACGACACGAACGCCCCACCTCCGCCGCCACCGCCACCGCCGCCCCCTGCGCCGCCGGCGCCGCCGCCACCCCCACCCCCGTCAGCGGGCCCGATGAAGTAGCTCCCGCCGCCGCCACCACCTCCGCCGCCACCACCACCGGCGCCCACCCCGCCGGGGCCGCCGGCGCCGACCAGGTAGATGGTCATCGACGTCACCCCGGCAGGAACGGTGAAGTAGTAGGCTCCGGGCTCGGTGTACTCCTGTCGCCCGACCGCAGCCGGCGCCGCCGCGGAAGCTGTCGCCGCAGACGCCGCCGCGGACGGGGACACCACCGCCCCCAGCAGCATGGCGCCGAGGCCGACGGACACCCGTAGACGCGATCGGCGACGCGACCCCACCGGACCTCGTACCGGCGACCGGTGCGTGATCGGGGACTCCGGCGCGCTGTGCAGGGGAGCACGGGAAGCCGTGGGTAGAAGCGGTGCAGGCATGTCGAGGGACCCTTTCGGAGAGCGGATTGTCGGCGGCACGGTGCGAACCGGGGTGAACTCGTGGTGCCGGGTGCGCCATCGGGCGCTTTCGGGAGGATCGCGTCAGGGACGGCTGCGCGCACGGTCCAGGCCGACCCGCGCCGCATGACGGGACCCTCGGCTACCTACCAGGTGATCAGGACGTAGCCGGGTCCGCCGTTGCCGCCGCTGGCGGCTGGGGACAGGCCTGCCGTGCCGTCGGTGCCGGCCTGGCTTCCGGGGCTGGGGTTCGGCCCTCCGCCATGGCCGCCATTGCCGCCCGCGCCGCCCGCGCCGCCGGGAGCCCCGGTGCCGCCCTGGCCGACGCCCGGAGGCAGAGTGATCGGCAGGGAAGCGGGAGGCTGCGCCGCCGCGCCGCCCGACCCACCGGAGCCCCCGTCACCGCCCTGACTTGCCGCGCCGCCACTGCCTACCGAACCTGCGATCCCGGTGCCGCCCGCCCGCGCCGCATAGCTGGATGTCCCGGCCTGACCGGAACTGCCCCCGTTGCCTCCCACCAGGACGGCCCCGGTCCCGGTACAGCGGTTGGCCCTGCCGCCGGCTGCCCCGCCGCCGCTGCTGCCGCCCGCCGAGAGGCTGCCGCCAAGCCCTCCGACGCCGCCCCTGCTGCCGGCGGCCCGCTCACCGCGGAGGCCCTCGCCCCCGCCCCCGCCTCCGGAGCCGGCTCCGCCCACCTCGCCGCCGAACGCCTCCGCGAGTCCCCTGCTCACCACGGCGTAGACCACCGACTGCCCGCCCTTGATGTTCCCGGTGTAGGCGGTGCTTCCTGCCCCACCCCGGGTACCGTCCTGCCCGGGCGAGAACAGGGAGTCCGCCCTACCGCCCGACCCCGCGCCGCCACCCCTTGCCCCGCTGACGATGCTCCCCGGCCGTCCGACGGTGCCATAGATCTCCTCTCCCGGTTTCACGGCGAGCGTGCACGACACGAAGGACCCGCCGCCACCGCCACCACCACCCCCACCGCCACCCCCACCGGCACCACCACCACCGCCACCACCAGCGGCAGGCCCCAACGTGTAGCTCCCGCCACCGCCGCCGCCACCACCTCCACCGCCCCCACCGGCAACACCGCCGGGGCCACCGCCCGCCATCACATAGACGGTCAGCGACGTGACCCCCGCCGGGACATAGAAGGCGAAGTCTCCCGGTCGGGTGTACTCCTTCTGCCCGGAGGGCTGCGCTACGCGCGGGAGCGTCCCTCCGGCGGCGACCGCCGAGGCCGGAAACACACCGGCCATCATCACCAGGCCACCCACCAACGCCAGTGCGCCCACCGCCGCCCGCCGCAAACGAGAGGGCTCTCCACTCCGTCCGACCATGACGTCGTCCTGCCTTTCGGGTCCGTTGACGCGGAAACGCGCAAAAGGGGACGACCCACGCCGCCACGGCCCTGGCACCGGCCCCACTTTGAGCATCGACCGCCGCCCACCACACCGCCACCGTTGACGGGGCATCCGCAGTACCCTGGGCCGGCCACCTCGCCATCGCGATCGCGGCCGACCGCCGGGCAGCCGCTGCCACTGCCACTGCCACTGCCACTGCCACTGCCCGAATGGTTCCCTGTGGACGAACCACACCTTGTGGCGACAGGCACCGCAGACCGCGCCGCTGTCTCCAGGCTGACCTGACCTCAGCCGACCCCGGGCAGACCCCGCCCGGCCCGCGGTCCGCACCCGAAGCGGGACCACGTTCGGGGGTGACAGCTGTTACCAGGTGAGCAGGACGTAGCCGGGTCCGCCGTTGTGGCCACTGGTGGCCGGGGCCCCTCCGGCGGTGCCGCTCTGACCGGCCTGGCTTCCGGGACTGGGATCGGGGCCGCCTCCGTGTCCTCCAACGCCTCCGGCTCCGCCGCTCGCGCCGTCAAGGCCGGAACCGCCCTGACCGACACCGGCGGGAAGGGTGATGGGCAGGGCCACGGAGGACTGGCCGGGCGCACCGCCCTGACCACCGGTACCGCCGCTCCCGCCACCCGTGGATGAGCCGCCGCTCCCCACGCGGCCGGCGCTGCCGGTGCCACCGGCTCGCGCGGCCGAACTGGACTGGCCGCCCCGGCCATAAGCACCGCCGCCGCCATTGGCCAGGACGGGGCTGGAACCCGTGCAGGCATTGACCCTGCCGCCCGCTGCTCCGGCGCCGCCACTGCCGCCCGGGACTCCGGCACCGCCCAGCCCGCCGACGCCACCGGCGGAGCCGCCTGCCCGCTCGCCCCGGCCACCGCCGCCGCCACCCCCGCCGCTGCCACCCGTTTCGCCCGGCTGGCCGCCGAGCGCCGCGGCGCGTCCCTTGCTGGTCAGGGCGGAGACGAAGGACGGTCCGCCCGGGTAGTTGCCGGAGAACGTACTGGTGCCCGCCGTGCCCGCGGTGCCGCTCGTACCGGGAGAGAAGAGGGAATCGGCCCTTCCCCCGGACCCTCCGGCACCGCCCGTACCCTGGCGCAGCAGCGTCCCAGGGCTTCCGACGAGGACCACGAGTTGCTCTCCGGCCTGGACAGCGAGCGTGCAGGACACGAACGAACCCCCGCCACCGCCGCCACCACCGGCACCTCCACCTCCACCGGCTCCCCCTCCCCCACCGCCACCGCCACCGCCGGCAGGACCCAGGACGTAGCTCCCCCCGCCGCCCCCACCACCACCGGCTCCCCCACCGCCGCCGACGCCGCCGGCACCGCCCCCGGCGACCACGTACGTGGTCACAGCGGTCACCCCCGCCGGCACCCGGAAGCGGTACCGCCCGGGCGTGGTGTACTCCTGCTGCCCCTGCCCCGACGCTCGGACCGCAACCGCGGAAGCCCCCTCGACCGGGGCCGCCACAGCGGGAGGCACACCGCCGCCCACCAGGCACCCCAACGCGAGGGGAACACCCGCGACAACCCACCGCAGCCTCGCGGCACCCTCTGCCGACCCTGCCATGACACCCTCCATCTCTCTCCGGGACGAAGCGAACGGCACCCGAAGGCACACATCCGTCGATGGATCACCTGATCCACCACCACACGACTCGCCATCGCTGTGCCCGACACGGTGAGCACGTGCGCCCCGGGCAGACGCACCACCACCGTCACCCGAACCAAAGGGAGGCGCCGGTTCCGGCGCCGCGCGGCGCCGGAACCGCCAGGATTGGGACGGCCGCGATGGGCACGGTCACAGCCGATTTCCGGATCGAGACCGAACACGACGGCTACGCCTGCGCCCTGGAGGCAGTCGTCGAAGCGCGGCTCGCCGGCATCGAACCATCGCGCCCCCGGCCTCCCGTGTCCTGACGTTCCGACGGATTCGTCACCACGAGCCGCGCCGGAGGCGCAACGGCTTCTCGATCTCAGGTCCGGGCTGGGCTCGGCTTCGTCACAGTGAGGTCAGGGTGAGAGTGACGAGGCCGCTGGCCCCCGAGATGGTGCCGTCCCCGAGCGGGCACAGTTCGGGGTTGGTGCCGGTGATGTCGGTGGCTTCCAGGATCTTCTCTGCGGTGTCGCCCGTGTAGCGACCGGCGGTGACGGTGCCGGTCAAGGTGGCGGCGCCGCCGGTGTCCTCCACGGAGGTCCAATGCACGGCGCTGGTGCTCTGGTCGCTCCAGGTGATGGTCTCGTCGAACGGGGCCAGAGCGTGGAGCAGGTTGACACAGGTCTCGCCCGGCTCAGCGCTCGTGGTCGCGCTCGTCCCGGGAAGACCCGCCTCGCACGTCGCGTAGGAGTTCTGGTTGGCGATGCTGACGTCCTGCGGCCGGTCGGTCAGCACGGGGGTGTACTCGCTGGTGAACGTGCCCTCGCACTGCACGTCCAGCAGCCCTTGAGCGTGAGCCGGTGCGCCGGCCGGGGCCAGCAGGAGCCCACAGGCCAGCGTCATGGCCCCGGCCAGGCCGACGAGACGGGAGAGCGCGAATCGGGACGGAACGGCGTTCATCGAACCTCCGGACGAGGGAACCTCAATCTGCTTTGTGCACTTACGATGACACGGAACGTCGGCGCGGAGGGAGCGCACAACGACGGCGCGCCGCAGCGCGGACAGCGACGCGGCCCCGCATGCGCCCTGCGGGCACCCCGCACCCCGGACTGCCACGACCGCCGCCTACCACGGCCCCGGGCCGCCTCCGCACCACCGGGATCGCCGCATCGATCCCCCAACCGCCCAACGGAGCAGCCGCCGTGGTGGAGGGCCCCGGCACAGTGGCGCGCGATGAGCGCAGCGGTGATCCTGTGAGCGACGACCCGCTGTCATCTCGGCCGGGCCCTCGTCATCATCATCGTCCTCACGGACCTACAGGCCAGGAGGCCAACGTTGTTCTCCTTCTCTGTCCACCGCCGAGTACGGCGGGCCGCCGCCGTCACCGTGGCCGCCGCTGCGGCAGGCGCCGCCATGCTCTCCCTCGCCGCCGCTCCCGCCTACGCCGCCACGCCCTCCTACGCCTGCGACGACGTGACCACTGTCGGCCCCCTGGGCGAGGGGGTGCTCAACTGCGTCCCGTCCGGCGGCGCTCCCAGTTCCGGGACGATCAGCACCACCTTCACCATCGTCCGCCGCTCCGACCAGGTCACCCTCACCTGCGTCCCGGTCGCCGGCGTCGCCGGGGAGGCCGTCTCCAGCGACCTGGTCACCGGCCTCTCCTGTACCGAGTAGCAGGGCCAGCCACGGCGGCCAGGCGGCCCTCGCGTCGGCGAAGTCGAGCGCCGTCCAGCCCAACGCCGGCTGGTTGCCGCACGCCACCCGGTTCGAAGACCTCCTGGCCGAGCTACCACGGCCCGTGCTGCGGCCCCGACCTGGGCCCCGGTCCAGTCCGACCTCGACCACGCCGTGGACGAGGACCTCACGCGCCGAACTCTGGCTCTTCCCGGCTTTGTTCATCCTACTGCTGCTCTTCATCCGCAGCCTGACGGCCGCCCTGCTGCCCCTTGCCGTCGCCGGAGCCAGCCTGGCACTCTCCTTCGCCGTCCTGGGGTGGGCGGGCATCCCGGCCAGGGTGGCGTGGTAGAGGTTCAGTCGAGATGCCTTACAAGAGGGGTGTGGGGTGATCTCGGACTTCTGACCGGCCTTCGCGGCCGCCTCGATCCGATGTCGTTCATCACTGCCCAGGGTGACAGGGTGGCACATGGGTCATACAGGTGAGGCGGCGGTGGTCAGATCTTGAGGGGGGAACACCTGAGTGCGGTGGAAGCGCTCCGTCCCAACCGAGTTGAACCCGTCACGCCCTGACTCATCGTCCGATCCGTGCCGCCCATGTCGACCTGGCGATCGCCGACCTGGGCTTCACCGATGTCGCCGGGGCTGCTCGGCTCGGTTCTGAGGAAGTCCTCGGCGGTGGCCGGGGCGCCTGAGCTGCGGGGTGGTTCGCGTGCTGCGTCGTCCTGGGCCGTTCGGAGGTGGCGCGCTGGCGCCGCACCCGAAGATCGCACACGATCTTGCCATGAGATCCAACGCTCCGCGTGGACCCGTCTGCGGTGCCACTCGTTCACCGCTTCCCGTCGTCCCGGCCGCTCTGCCGGTGTCCGCGCCGCGCTGTCGGCGTGCGCTGCTCGGTGTGCCCGTGGCGCTGTGCTGCCTGCTCGGCGCCGGCGCCCCCGCTCACCCCGCCCCCAGCGCAGGCGGGCCCCTCGCGCTGACCGACCAGCCCCACGGCCGGCAGGAATTCACCCGGACGGGCCTCAACAGCTTCAGGGTGCCCGCAGGTGTCACCTCGCTGGACCTGTACCTGCTCGGCGCGGGCGGCGGCGGCGCGCCCGGCGGGGGAGGTGGCGGCGGCGGAGGCGGCGGCGGGGGCGGGAACTGGACCTTCCTCGGCGACGCCACCGGCGGGGGCGGCGGAGGCGGGGCCGGCGGCGGAGGAGGAGGCGGGGGCAGCGGCGGAGGAGGCGGAGCGTCCCTGGTGTGCACCGCCGTTCCGGTCACCCCGGGCGAGCAGTTCCTGATCCGCGTCGGCGCGGGCGGCGCCCCGCGGGACCAGGGCGTGGGCGGCACCGGCGGCGGAGGCGGTGCAGCCGGTGCCACCCTCAAGCCGGCCAGGCCCGGCGCCGCCGGCAGCGCGGGCACCGCCGCCACGAGGCCATCCGTCGGTGAGTACACCGCCCTCATCAGTCTTTCCGGGGCGAAGATCAAGGCGAACGCCAACGGCGGTGACGCCGGGGTGGTCGGCGGCGCGGGCCGGGGCGGAAGCGGAGGCACCGGCGGAGAAGCCTCCACCGGATCGCTCGGCGGAGCGGGCGGCGCGGGTGGGAGCGGCGCCGCGGGCGGGACCGGCGGGGTCTCGGTCGCGGGCGGCCGTCCGCAGTCGACCGGCTGCGGACGCGGAGCCCCGTTCGTCGAAACCGCCGGCCACTCCAGCGGATCCGGCCTGGGCGGTACGGCCAGCGCCGATGCCGGCAACGGCGGCCGCGGCGCCAACGCGGTCCCCATCGGCGGCCCGGGCGGCGGCGGAGCAGGATCGCTCGGCGGCACGGGCGGCAGCGGCGGCACGGGCGGGACCCCCGCGACGATCACCCTGCCCACCGGCGTCACCCCGCCCGCCGACACCGGACAGGGCGGCGCCGGCACCAACGGCACCGGCGGTGGCAGCGGTGGCAGAGGCGGCGACGGCGGCCAGAACCCACCCGGCCCCGACGACCAGCCCGGCAACGGCGGCGCCAACGCCCAGAACGCCTCCGCAGACCCCGGAGGCAACGGCTACATCCTGATCACCTGGTAGCCACCCCGGCCACGCCCGGCCACACGAAGCGCCGGCAGCGCGGCCGGCTCCCGGATCGCGGTGGCTGAACCAGCGGACGGCTGCCGTGCCGGGCTCAGGGTGTGGACGGCGCGGACCGGGATGGCGTCCCGAACAAGTAGGGACGGGGACGCCGGGCGGCTCTCCCGGCTGGTGTGACCAGGCGGTGCGCGACGAAGCCGAAGCGTGGGACGTGACCGCGTTGTCCTTCGCGTCGCTCTGGCCCTCCTACATGCCGTTGGTGCCGATGTTGGAGGTGCCCAGGGTGTTACCGTTCGCGCCCAGCCAGGTGATCACGGCGGTGCCGGCCCCCGTCACGGTCCCGTTGCAGTCGCCCGTTCCGGCGCCGTTCGCGGTGAACGTGCCGGACGCGATGTTCGGCTGTGAACCGTCGTCCGAGTGACAGTTGAACAGCGAGGTCCTGCTTCAGGACGTAGGTGCAAGCGTGTATGTGGGGCAGGGTCGATGCGGACCACCTCGATCCACTCCGCGCCCTGCGGTAGAACCAGGACCGCGCCCCGGACACCGACTGACGGCGCACCTCGTTGAAGGGTGAGGGTTCGGGCCTTCGGGCTTCCCGGTCAGGCACAGGTGTCCACCGGCGCGGGTGGGCTCTCCAGCGGCCCCTGAGGCGTTTCCACTGTCCTTCCAGACAGCCCGCCGCGCTGTGGGGCTCCCCCGCTCCCGGCGGGCCGGATTCAGAGGAGTTTCGCTCGTATGACAACCGACGAGAGCAGTTTGGCCGCGTTTCTGCGTTCACGCCGGGAGCGGCTCAAGCCGGAGCAGGTGGGCCTGGCCTCTCATGGCCGGCGGCGCACGCCGGGGCTGCGCCGCGGGGAGCTGGCCACGCTCGCCGGATTGAGCGTCGAGTACCTCGAACGCCTTGAGCAGGGCCGGGACACCAATCCGTCCGGTGCGGTGCTCGCGGCGCTCGCCGACGCGTTGCGCCTGTCCGTCGAGGAGAAGCAGCACCTGGCGATGCTGGCGATGCGGCAGCACAGCGCCCCGCTCCTTCCCGCTCCCCCGCCGGTGGGTGAGGATCCGCGCCCCGGCGTGCGCGACCTCTTGGACCGTCTGGACCCGAACCCGGCGTGCCTGCTCGGGCCGGTCTACGACGTCGTGGCCTGGAACCGGTCGTGGGAGGTGATGGCGACGCCGATGGGTGTGCTGGACAAGACCCCGCCCAATCTCATCCGCTACCACTTCCTGCACCCCATGGCGCGCCGGATCCTTGATGAGGCGGCCTGGGCGGCGACGGCGGACGGGGCGGTCGGCTGGCTGCGGGCCGCCGAGCCCGACTGGGGCTCCGACTGCGCGTTCAAGGACCTGGTCGACGACGTGCGTGCCGTTCCCGAGTTCGCGGCCCGTTGGGCGGCCCACACGGTCGCCGCCCGGCGGCCCATCAGCAATCGCGTCCGGCACCCCGAGGCCGGAGACCTCAACATGCGCGTGGAGGTCCTGTTCGTCGGCGAGGCCAACCACTGGCTGCAGTTGTGGCTGCCGGGCGACGAGGAGACCGCCGCGGCCTTCGCCTCCCTCCTCGGCGCCGGATGAACCGCAACGTCTCCCTGCCGGTACGGGTATCCCCACGGCGTTCCTGTACGGGACGTCATCGCGCATCGTCGGGGAAGCAAGTCCGACGGAGCGGAAGGGAAACGGCAGATGGACATCAGGCCGATGCGATCCTGGATTCACCACAGCCGGGGAAGGGTACTGCGCCAGGCCGTGACCGGACGGCGCGAACTGGGCGGCCTGTACGAGGACATGCTCACGCGGCAGGGCTTCGAAGGACGCGACGCCTACCTGTACCGGCGCAGCGAGCCGACCGCCTGGAGGCACGCGGAGGCGAGCGCGGGAAACCGCAACTACGACGGGCGGTTGCTGGAGCCCACCGACCACGGCAGTGCCGGCGGAGTCCCGCTGCGGCTGTTCCACAACCCCCACCTGTCCCTCCACGTCAGCCGGCGCAGCGCGAACATGCCCTACTCGGTGCGCAACACCGACGGGGACGAGCTGTACTTCGTACACGAGGGCACCGGCACCTTCTACACCGAGTTCGGACCCATCCCCTACGAGCCCGGCGACTACGTCCTGGTGCCCAAGGGCGTCACCTACCGCATCCGCCCGGCCGGACCGGAGAACTACTTCCTCGTCATCGAGTCGACCGAGGAACTGGGCTTCGCCGACACCGGCGCGTTCGGCCGCCGCGCCCCCTTCGACCCCGGGCTGCTGTACGTGCCCTCCCCGGCCCTGGACGAGCTGGGCGACGGGCGCGACGAGGACGGGCAGTGGCCGGTCCGGGTCAAGCTCCGCGGCGAACGCGCCACCATCGTCTTCGACTCCGACCCGATCGACGTCGAAGGATGGTCGGGCGACCTGTTCCCGTTCAAGATGAACATCCGCGACTACCGGCCGGTGATGAGCGACCGCATCCACGTCATGCCGTCCGCCTACGCCGTCTTCGCCACATCCACCTTCATGGTGGGCAACTTCCTGCCCCGCCCCTTCGAATCGGCTCCCGACTCGGAACCCTTCCCGCCCTACCACCGCAACGCGGACTACGACGAGTTCACGTTCTTCCACAACGGAACCGTGCTCGGCGTGCCCGTCGCCCCGGCCACCATGTCCCTCGTCCCGCAGGGCCTGCACCACGGCCTGCCCGCCGAACTCCAGGAACAGCTGGCCAAGAAACGCAAGCCGGGCGACCGCATCGACAGCGAGGTCGTCTTCGTGGACACCAAGGTGCCCCTGACCCCCACACCGGACGCCGAGGCCGTCAGGCGCACGGACCAGGAGGCCGGCCAGGCGGGGAAGGCAGCCCCGGCGCCCTCGGCCGGGTGAAGGGCCATCGTCCCGGCGAATGACCGGGTCCGTACGGAAACACCGCCGGCACGGCATCGTCGAGCCGGGTTCGCACGAAGAAGGAGAGAAGGGTTCATCTCGTGATCAGGATTCATCGGGCAGCCGTGATCTGCGGTTCTGTTCTCGCGCTCGTCATGGCCGGCGTGGCGGCCTCGGACGCCGCCGCGCAGCCGTCGGTGACGTACTGCGCCAAGGGGACCACCGCGTACCACACGCCGGGCGACTACGGCTGCGTCCTGCCTCCCGGCACCCGCGATCACGAGCTGTTCTTCATCGGGGCAGGTGGCGGCGGCGGTGGCGGTGGCAGCTGGGGAGGGCACGGGTACGCCGGCGCCCGGGGCGGCGACGGCTGCATCCTGCTGACCGTGCACTGAGCGACTTCGCCCCGCCGGCCCTCTGAGTTGCCCGCCGTGGACACGGCCCCGGAACCGAACGCGCCTGTGGACAGGGCCGTGGGGTTCCCGTCGACCGGATGCGGGTAGGGACCGGTCCGCGTGTTGCCCGCGCACCAGGGTGGGCGGCCCGTACGGTGGGGCTCCCCACGTACACCCGAGCGGGTACGGCCGTTGGCGCCCGCACACCGGGGCGCGGCGGCCAACTCCCCTGTGAGCGGTACGAGTCGCGGAGGTGCAGTCGTGGAGCAGTGGACCAGGCGCGAGGACGAGCGGCTGCTCACCGGCCGGGGCCGCTTCGTCGCCGACATCGAGGTGCCGGGCTGTCTGGACGCGGCGTTCGTGCGCAGCGGCGTGGCCCACGGTGTGCTGCGCGGGGTGGACTGCGCGGCCGCCCGGGAGGTGCCGGGGGTGGTGGGGGCCTGGTCCGGCGCGGATCTGTCGGAGCCGGGCCCGCCCGGGACGGCGGCCTCCGGCTTCCAGGGGCTTCCGGCGGTGCCCTACACGTTGTTGGCCGGGCTGTCCACGGAGGAGGCCGTGGCCGGCCGGGAGTGGCCGGCGCTGGCGAGGGACCGGGTGCGGTATGTGGGCGAGGCGGTGGCGGTGGTGCTGGGTGAGGACCGTTACCGGGCCGAGGACGGGGCGGCGGCGGTGTCCGTCCGGGTCGACCCGCTGCCCGCGGTGGTCACCGCGAACGCGGCGGCGACGGACTCGGTCCAGTTGTTCGACGGTCTGAGCAACACCGTCTTCCGCGGGGAGGCCGGGCGGCCGATCGACGATTCGGTGTGGCGGCGGGCCGCGGTGGTGGTGGAGGGCCGCTACCGCCAGCAGCTCCTGCTGCCCTCCCCGATGGAGTGCCGGACGATCCTCGCCGTGCCCGAAGGGGGTCGGCTGACGGTCTGGTCGGGGCACCAGATGCCGCACCGGCTGCGGCGCGAACTGGCGGCGCTGCTGGGGTGGCCGGTCGACCGGGTGCGCGTGGTGGTCCCGGACACCGGCGGGGCGTTCGGGTCGAAGAGCGCGGCGTGGCCGGAGTTCGTCGTGGTCGCCCACCTGGCGGTGCGGCTGGGCCGGCCGGTGCGGTGGATCGAGGACCGGCTGGAGTCGATGACGGCAGCGCCCCGGGGCCGGGGGCAGGACCAGCGGGTGCGGCTCGCCGCAGACGCCGAAGGACGGTTGCTCGCCTACGAGTTGGAGGTCGAAGCCGACGTGGGCGCCTACCCCCACCTCGGGGCCGGGCTGCCGATGCAGACCGCCCGGATGGCCACCGGCCCGTACGTGACCCCGCAGGTGCACGCGACTGTCCGCTCGGTGCTGACCAACACCATGGTGACGTACCCGTACCGCGGTGCCGGCCGACCGGAGGCGGCGATCGCGCTGGAGCGGGCCATGGACCAGATGGCTCGTGAACTCGCCATTGAACCAGCCGAATTGAGACGGCGAAACTTCATCCCGCCGCACCACTTCCCGTACCGGACGCCCACCGGCCGGTGCTACGACAGCGGGAACTACGCCGCCGCGCTGGACCTGGCGCTGGAGACCCTGGACTACCGCGGCTGGCGGGCCGAGCAGGCCCGGCGCCGAACGGACCCTGACGCCCTGCCGCTGGGCATCGGCCTGTCCTGCTACGTGGAACGCTCCGGCGGGGAGCCGGGCGGGCTCCACGAGTTCGGCGGCGTCGAGGCCGCAGCGGACGGCACGGTCCTCGTCCGGTGCGGCGCGGCCCCCGCCGGCCAGGGGCACGAGACGGTCTTCCCCGCGCTGGTGGCCGAAGCCCTGGGCGTGGACCCGGGCCGGGTCCGGCTGGTCGAGGGGGACACCGACGAGCAGCCCGAGGGAATGGGCTCCTTCGGCAGCCGCTCCGCCCAGGTGGCCGGCGCGATGCTGCGGCACGCCGCGCAGTTGCTGCTCGACGAGGCACGCGAGCGGGCCGCGCGGCTGTGGAGCGTTCCCGCCGAGGCCGTGGAGTGGTCCGACGGCGCCGCGCGCCTCGCCCGTGGCGGCTCGCCGGCGATCGGACTGGCCGAGCTGGTGCGGGCGACCGGGCCGCTGCGGGTGGACGACCGGTTCGAGGCGGGCATGGCCTTCCCCTTCGGCGCCCACGCGGCGGTGGCCGAGGTCGATCCCGAGCTGGGCACCGTACGGCTGCTGCGGGTGGTGGCCGTGGACGACTGCGGCGTGCAGCTCGACCCGGTGATCGTGCGCGGGCAGGCCTTCGGGTCGGCGGTGCAGGGCATCGGCCAGGCCCTGTACGAAGGGATCCCCTACCGGGACGACGGCGTACCGCTGTTGGCCTCCGGGCTGCTGGACTACCTGCTGCCGACCTTCACCGAAGCGCCGGCCATCGAGGTCAGGGACACCTGCACGCCGGGCCCGGGCACGCCGCTGGGCGCCAAGGGCGCGGGCGAGTCGGGCTGCATCGGCACTCCGGCCGCGGTCGTCAACGCCGTGGTCGACGCGCTGCGGATCGCCGACCCCGACCTGTTGCAGATGCCGCTCACCCCGGACGCGGTCTGGCGGGCGGCCCGTGCCCCGAAGCTTGTGGAGGCGGCTCGGTGAAGCCGGCCGCCTTCGACTACGCCGTACCGCGCACGGTACCCGAGGCCGTCGAGGCGCTCGGCTCCGCGGACGGGACGGCCCAGGTGCTCGCCGGCGGGCAGAGCCTGATCCTCGACATGCGCCTGCACCGCGTCCGCCCCGGGCTGGTGGTCGACATCAACCGCGTCCCGGGACTCGACCGGATCGACCCGGACGGCGGCACGCTGCGGGTCGGCGCCCTGGTGCGGCACCGCGCGTTCGAATCGGCACGGGCCGTCCCCGGCCCGCTCGGTGCGCTGTTCGCCCGCGCGGCGGTCCACATCGCCCACCCTCCCATCCGCTCGCGCGGCACGATGGCGGGCAGCTTCGCCTGGGCGCACCCCGCCTCCGAGTGGTGCGCCGTGGGCGCCGCCCTGGACGCCGACGTCGAGCTGTCCGGCCCGCGGGGCACGCGCACCGTCACGGCCCGGGACTACTTCCAGGGGGCACACCTGACCGCGCGCCGACCGGACGAGCTGCTCACCGCGGTGACCTTCCCGCTGCTCGGCGAGGACACCGGGGTCGGCTTCACCGAGCACCGCCGTACGCACTTCTGCTTCGCCCAGGTCGCGGTCGCCGCCACCCTGACGGTGCGGGACGGGGTGGTCTCCGAGGCCCGGATCGGGCTGGCCAACTACGCCGACCGGCCGGTGCGGGCCCGCGCGGCCGAGCAGGCGCTGATCGGCGCCGAGGCCTGGGCACCCGTCGGCGGACACCGGCTGCCCGACGGGCACCCGTTCGTCCGGGCCGGCGGGATCGCGGCGCAGCAGGACGCCGTACCCGTGCCGGAGCCGTACGCCGACGCCGAGTACAAGCGGCACGCCGTCGCGGTGCTGGTCGCCAGGACGCTGCACCAGGCGGCACGGGACCTGCGATCCCGCCGCACCGGGCCGAACGGAGACCGCGCATGAGGATCACCCTGACCGTCAACGGCGAGACGCACCGCCTCGACGTGGAGCCCCGCCGCATCCTCGCCGACGTGCTGCGGGAGGAGTGCCGGTTGACCGGCACCCACCTGGGCTGCGAGCACGGCGTCTGCGGGGCGTGCACGGTGCTGGTGGACGGCGAGGCGGTCCGCTCCTGCCTCGTGTTCGCCGTGCAGTGCGACGGGAGTTCGGTGGGCACCGTCGAGGGCCTCGCCGGGCCGGGCGGCGAGCCCCACCCCCTTCAGCGCGCGTTCTCCGCCGAACACGCCCTGCAGTGCGGCTTCTGCACCCCGGGGTTCCTCATGGTCGCCGCCGGCGCCTTGGCGGCCGACCCCGGCCTCACGGACTCCCCCGAGAAGGTCGACGCCCTGGTCGGCTCCAACCTCTGCCGGTGCACCGGCTACGAACCCATCCGCCGCGCGATCCTGCGGGCCGCCCGCGAGCAGAACGCGCCGCGCCCGGACGACATGCGGGATCCGCCGCAGCGACCGTCCGCTCACAACCGCCCGTAGAAGACATCTCATGTGGAGAGTCGGCGGGTGCAGATGGGGGCTGCGGCGGTGCCGGCGAAGGCGGCGAAGTGGTCGGCCTTGCGTTCGTAGCGGCGGTGGAGCCGGCGGAAGCCGCCGAGCCAGGCAACAGTGCGCTCGATCACCCAGCGGTGTCGGCCGAGGCGTTGCCTGCGACCCGAGACAGGCTCGCCCGGTTGGTCAGAGGAGGGCGCCGCCGGAGACCTCGATGCGCTCGGCGGTCACCCAGCGCAGGCCCTCGGAGGCCAGCGTGGCGATGGCGTCGCCGATCTCCTCGGGTTCGCCGACACGGCCGAGCGCGGTCTGCCCGGCCAGACCCTGGCGCATACCGGCGTCATCCCGCATGGCACCGCCGTTGAAGTCGGTGGCGGTCGGCCCCGGGGCAATGGAGTTGACCCGGATACCTCGGGGGCCGAGCTCTGCGGCCAGAGTGCGGCTCAGCGCCTCGACGGCGGCCTTCGAGGCGGAGTAGACCGAGGTCGCGGGACTGGTGTGGCGAGTCAACGACGACGAGACGTTGATGACGTGGGCGCCCTGCGCCAGCAGCGGCACAAGCGACTGGATGAGGAAGAACGTGCCCCGCACGTTCGTGCCGAACACCGTGTCGAAGTCGTCGGCCGTGACAGCTTCCAGCGGACCGAAAACGCCAACCCCCGCGTTGTTGACCACGATATCGAGCCGCGAAGCCCCCCAGCGCTCAAGCAGTCCGCTCAGCTCGGAAGTGAAGGCTCCGAAAGAGGAGACGTCGCTGATGTCGAGACGCACGACAGCGGCAGCCCCACCCGCAGCGTGCACTTGCCGCGCAGTCTCCTCGACCCCGGCCACATCACCGCGATGAGTGACCACGACCCGCACCCCGCGCGCCGCCAGGGCAAGAGCCGTACTCCGGCCCAGGCCACGGTTCGCACCGGTCACCAAAGCGATCCTGTCGGCTGTCATCAGCTGCTCCCTCATCGCACGGCACCAGAGAGACATCGGGCACCGCCATCAGATGCGAGTCGGTTGACTCGCCTTTCCATTGCAGCGTAGGCACAGCAAAAGAGGCGAGTCAAGTGACTCGCCTCGGATCTGGGGCATACTGCACGCATGGCAGCAGAGCTCTCCGCACACCACCGCCGTCTCGCCCAGCAGAAGCGCGAGGCGATCATCTCCGCAGCCACGGACCTCTTCCTGAACCGCGGCTACGACGGAACCTCCCTCGCCCGCATCGCCGAAGGGGCGGCCGTCTCGAAGTCCACCCTGTTCAAGCAGTTCCCCACCAAGGCAGCCCTCTTCGAGGCCATCGTCACCGAGTCCTGGCAGCGTGACACCGCGGACACTGTCGCGCGCCCTCAGGCCGGAGACCTGCGCTCCGGCCTGACCTCCATCGGCCACCGCTACGCCGACCTGATCGGCCGGCCCGGCATGACAGCCCTGTTCCGCATCGTCATCGCCGAGCTGCCCCGCTTCCCCGAACTGGGGCAGATGCAGTTCCAACTCGGCAAGCTGCCCTACTTCACCTCGGTCCAGCACTACCTGGAGTCGGAGCACGAGGCCGGCAACGCCGACGTCCCGGACGCCGAGAGCGCCGCCAACCAGTTCCTCGGGATGATCGCCAACTACGTCCTGTGGCCCCGCATGCTGCTGACCGACTGGAACCCCTCAGCCTCTGACATCCGCTACGCCGTCGAGCAGGCCGTAGAGACCATGTTCGCCCGCTACACCTCCGATCGACCGGCCTGATTCGAAGCTGGAATTCGCACGCCGCCACCCCAGTGCTGGAGGGGCCCGTGGAGCCGTGATCGTGCGGGCCGCCGCCGTCGGCAAACGATGGCGAGCTCAAGCGGTCAGCGCATCACCGCTGTTGAGGAGGCGAGACGGCCAGCCGTGCGCCGGGAGGCAAGGACGGATGCGCGCGCAGTCCATCCCCCTGCCCCGCGCAGGGCTAGTTTCGGCCTCCCAGGCAGGCCGGGCGACCCCACGCGATCGTCACCGGGCACGGAGCCCGACTGCGACCCCACACCAGACGAAGGCCGGCACAACGATGACCGATCTCCGCGATGAGCAACCACACAGCGCCCCGGACGCCTTGTGGTGCCCCTTCCCCTCCCTGACGAACCCCCACGCCGAACAGGCCGACCGGCAGAGCCTGGACTGGCTGGCGCGCCACCGGCTGCTGGACGGTCGGCTCCGGCAGTCCGACCGGATCGGGCGCCAGCGCAGCGGCCACCTGGCCGCCCGGACCAACCCCGAGGTCTCCGCCGAGATGCTGCGCCTGCTGTCCGACTGGTACGTCTGGCTCTTCGCCTTCGACGACGGGTACTGCGAGGACCGCGAACGCGGCGACCGCCCCGGGCCGTTGGCCCGCACGACCGCTCTCCTCGCCCGGGTGATCGACCCCGAGCCACCCGGCGACGAGGCGCCCGGACCGGCCGGCGCCTACGCGGTGGCCCTGCGGGAGATCCGGGACCGGGTCGCCGCACAGGCCTCGCCGTCACAGCTGTTCCGGTGGGAGTGCACGGTCCGCGACTACCTCTCCGCCCAGGTGTGGGAGGCCGCCAACCGCGAGGCGGGCACCATACCGGGCCCGTCCGAGTACGCCGCCATGCGCAGGCACGCCGGGGCGACGTACACCTGCCTCGCCCTGGTCGACATCGCCGCCGGCTACGAAGTCCCGGCCGCGGAGGCGGACGGGCCTTCGCTTCGCAGGCTCAGGGACCTCACGGCGAACCTGGTGAGCTGGGACAACGACCTGTACTCCCACGCCAAGGAGACCGCGGGCGGCCAGGGCCGCCACAACCTGGTCGAGGTCCTCGCCCGCCACCACCACTGCTCCCCGGCCGAAGCCCGACGGTCCGCCGTCGCCATGCGCGACGCCGAGATGCGCGCGTTCATCGAGCTGAGCCGAACCATCCGCACGGACGGCAGCGACGCGGCCTCGGCCTACGCCCGCAGCCTCGGGCTGTGGCTGCGCGGGCACATCGACTGGTCCCGCCACACCTCCCGGTTCGACGTGCCGGCCCCCGCGGCGGGGCACTGATGCGCGAGGAGGACACCCCGCCCGGCACCGTGCCGTGCGCGCCGGGCCACCTGCCGCTGCTCGGGCACCTGCTCCCGCTGCTGACCCGCCCCGTACCCTTCCTCCAGTCGCTGGCCGACCACGGCCCGGTGGTGCGGATCCACCTGTGGCGCAGACCGGTTCACGTCCTCACCGATCCCGAGCTGGTCCACCGGCTGCTCGTTCGGGACGCCGCGAAGACCGAGAAGGGCTTCGTCTTCGACAAGGCCCGCGGCCTGCTGGGCAACGGCCTGTTCACCTCCGAGGGCGCGTTCCACCTCCGCCAGCGACGCCTGGTCCAACCGGCCTTCCACCGCGACAGCATCCACCGGTACGCCGCCCTGACCGCACGCGTGGCAGCGGCGGCGGTGACCCGCTGGGAGCCCGGGCGAGCCGCGCCGATCGAGCCGCGGATGCACCGACTCGCCCGGGACATCGTGGTCGAGGCACTGTTCGCCACCCGCCTGGGCCACGCCCAGAAGGCCCGGATCGACCGGGCCGTGCCCGTGGTCCTCACCGGATTCGTCCAGCGGGCGCTCTACCCGTCACCGCTGCTGGAGAAGCTGCCCGTACCGGCCAACCGGCGCTTCGACACAGCGGTCCGGGACCTGCGCACCGTCGTCGACGAGATCATCGCCCAGGCCGCCGCCCCGCACCAGGGCCCGGACGACACGCTGCTGTCCCTGCTGCTGACCACCCGCGACAAGGAGACCGGCCTCGCCATGGCACCGGCCCAGGTCCGGGACGAAGCGGTCTCGCTGCTCCTGGCCGGCACCGAGACGACCGGCACCACACTCGCCTGGTTCTTCCACGAACTCGCCCGGCACCAGGACCTGCAGAACGAGCTGAGCGAGGAGGTGCGCGCCGTCGCCACCGACGGCGCCGTGCCCCCTGGCGACCTACCACGTCTGGAGCGCACGGGGCACGCGCTCAGCGAGACCCTCCGCCTCCACACCCCCAACTGGATCCTGATGCGCCGGGCAGTGGCACCGCTCCGGTACGGCGGCATCCTCCTGCCCCCGGGGGCCGAGATCCTCTTCAGCCCGACCGCGCTGCACCGCTCCCCGCGGCTCCACCCCGACCCCTTGCGATTCGATCCCGACCGCTGGCGCCGTCCTGCGGGCCACGCCCCACCCAGACTGTTCATCCCCTTCGGCGCGGGCCACCACAAGTGCGTCGGCGAGTCCTTCGCCTGGGCCGAGATGCTCGTCGTCGCCGCAGCCGTCCTCGCCCGCCTACGGCTCAGGCCCGCCACCGCCACCCCCCTCCGGGAGAGCGCCACCGCCGCCACCATCCGCCCGCGCGGCCCGCTGCTCATCGCCGAACCGCGATGAGCAGGGGGTCGCGCGGCACGGGAGCACGAGAACGTCGCCGCGAGGGCATCGAGCCGGGGTACATCAGCGAAGCACCGATACTGACAGATCGTCAGTTCCGATTCTCTCCTGGGACATTTCCCGTGCACTGACGTACAACCGCTCCGGCTCCCGCCTCCGTAGTGTCACAGCCAGTCCCGGCCCTTGGTGCACCCGCAGCAAGCGGCAGGCCAGCGGCCCACTACCTGAAGAGGAGAACTGCGTTGTCGCAGAACATACTTGACGAAGACACCCTCGCCGTCATCGAGGCGGCGGAGCGCCTGCTGGAGGGTGAGCAGCCCGCGGAGCCGAGCACGCCGTCGTCCTGCGCGGACCAGCGGATCGCCGCCGTGATGGGTGGCGGGTTCTACACCTACTGCTGATCGGTGCCCTGCCCGCACTCGCCCGGCGCCCCCTCGGGCGAGTGCGGGTCCTCCCCCGCGCCGCAACGGCCTCCGGAGTGCCGGCGGGCCCGACCACAAGGACACACCGATGAATCCCACCGAGACTGCCGGTCCGCTGACGGTTCCCCCCGGCTGGTTCGCGGCCGTGGGCACGGAGATCGCCATGGTGCTGGAGGATCTGCGCCGTGACCACCCGAGCCTGGCGGACGCGGTCACCGGCCTGCTGGCGGCGGACGGCGGCGGCCGAAGCCCCTTCCGCCTCCTGGGCATGGCCGTCCTCGGGACGATCACCGGCGAGCCCCGGCCGGCGGCCGCGGTGTGTGCGGTCTCCCGGCTGTGGTGGGCGGGGGCCGAAGCCCTCGACGACCTCGCCGACGGCCAGGGCCCGGCCGCACCCCGGGGCAGGTCCGAACTGGCCCGCACCACCCTGGCAGCCGTGGCCTGCGGGAGCACACTGCCCCACCGGGTGGCCGACCGGTACTCGGCAGCCCCGGACATCCGCCTCTCCTGGGAGCAGGAACTGGTCCGCACCGCGCTGGACGCGCTGGAGGGCCAGTTGGCCGACACCACCGAGCCGGCGGACGACCCCGTGACGTGGCGGTCCGTCATGGCCTGCTACCGGGGCAAGAGCGGCGCCGCCTACGGCCGCGACGCGGTGATGGCAGCCAGGCTCGCCACGGACCGGCCCGAAACGCTGCGCTCCTGGCGGACCTTCGGCGAACTCTTCGGCGTCCTGCGACAGCTCGGCAACGACGGAGCTCCCAGCGCGGCGCAGGAGTTCGAGGATCTGGCCAACGGCACTCGCACCCTCCTGCTGGCCCACGCACTCGCAGTCGCCGCCCCCGCGCACCGGGAGCACCTGCTGGACCTGCATGCCCGGGCCGGCACCGACCCGGGCGCCCGTGGGGAGCTGCGGACCGCGCTGCGGGATCCGTCCGTCCTCGACGGCTACGAACGCCGGGTCGAGTCACTGCGGCAGCACTGCTGCGCGGTGCTCGACCGACTCGCTCCGGACGGCCCGTACCGGGAGCTGCTGCACGGCCTGGTCCACACCTCCGCCCGAACAGTGCCGAACGGAGTCTCCCCGTGCGCGAGTTGATCGACCGACCGGAGCTGCTGCGGTCGATGGCCGCACGGTCCGCCGGGGCCGCGCCCTTCGCATCGGGGCTGCTCGCCAGGCTCGCCGACGACGTCGAGCACGGCGGGCCGGTGACCCGCCTGATCGGACGGCACCCACAGGCCGGCGCACCCCTGTTCACCATCCGCGCCATGGCCGGGGTCCAGGGCCTGCTGACCGCCGGGCGGCTTCCCCGACTGACCGCACACCTGGCCGAGTCGAGTGCGGCGGACGGAATCGAACCGCGCGGCACCGACCGGTCGTGGGACCTCTTCGTCACGGCGATCGCCGACCACCCCGCCGAGATCGCCACCGCGCTGGACAACCCGGTGCAGCAGCACGAGCCCGTCCGGGCCGCGACACTGCTGCACGGGCTCGCACTGGTGCGGGCCCCGCGGATCCGACTGCTCGAACTCGGCGCCTGCGCCGGACTCAACCTGCTGATCGACCGCTACCGGTGGTTCGGGCCCGGCTGGGAGTGGGGCGACCCCGCCTCACCGGTCCGGCTGCCCGCCCACGGTCCGAACCCCGGAAACATCCGGATCGTGGCGCGCGCGGGCTGCGACCTGCGTCCCCGCGACCCCGCCGATCCGGCCGACGTGCAGACCGTACGGAGCTACCTGCCCTTCGAGCACACGTTCCTGCGAGCCGCCCTCGACGACGCGCTCGACCTCGCCGCCCGCACCCCGGTCCGGGTGGACCAGGCGGATGCGGTCGGGTGGCTGCGGCGCGAGCTGGCGACGCCGGCCGATCCGTCGGTGCGCACGGTGGTCTGGCACAGCCTGTTCTGGGGGTTCCTCGAACCAGGCCAACAGGACGCCCTGGAAGGGATCATGACCGATGCCGCCGCCACCGCGCCGCTCACCCGCATCGCCTTCGAACCCCACGACTGGACGATGCCGCCACGGCTCCAGCTGATCCAGTACTCCTGAGCCCACGGCGTTCACGGCACTCGCTCGACCCAGAAACCCGATCCCTACGTGAGGAATCCCGGCATGCTGCCCGGCGAGGCATTCCAGTACCTGGCGTCACCCACCGGCCGCCAGAACCCCTATCCCGCGTACGCCGCCCTCCGGTCCCACGGACCGGTGGTACGCCTGCGACCGGGGTTCTACGCGGCGACCGGGTACGACGCCGTCAACGCACTGCTGCGCGACCCGCGACTGGAAGTCCGGGGCTGGCCGGACGGTGCCGCCGCACGCCTGATCGCGGACTCCATGATGAAGGCCAACGGCCCCGACCACGCCCGCGTCCGGCGGCTCGCCGCAGACGCCTTCTCACCCCGTGGGACGGACCGGCTGAAGGAGGTCGTCACCGCACGGGCGACCGCCCTCGCCGACCACCTGGCCCAGATCGGCCGCGACGGCGAGGCCGTGGACCTCATGGACGAGTTCGCCTACCCGCTGACGATCCGGATCATCGGCACACTGCTCGGTGTCCCGGCCGGCGAGCACCAGTGGTTGCGCGAGCGCGCCCAGGAGACGACCGCCGTCCTGGAGCCGTTCCGGCCCGACGGCCCCGCCACCGCGGCCGACCGCGCGGCCCTCGAGCTGGAAGCGTACGTCACCGAGCTGACCCGGCTCCGGCGTACCGAACCCGGCGAGGACCTGATCACCGCACTGGTACTGGCGCACGACCGCGACGGCAGCGAGCTGTCCACCCGCGAACTCGTCGTGAACCTGGTGTTCCTGCTACTGGCGGGATTCGAGACCTCCGCCAACCTCCTCGGCAACAGCCTGGGAGCCCTCCTGGACCACCCCGACCTCGCCGCGCGGCTGCGGACGGACCCGGGCCTGACCGACCGGTACGTCGAAGAGGTGTCACGCTTCGACGCGCCCCTGCAACTCACCAGCCGGTGGGCACCCGAGCCGATCGAGATCGACGGCATCGGCAGCATCGAGAAGGGCAGCCACGTCCTGGTGCTCCTCGGGGCGGGAAACCACGATCCGGCGCACTTCGCCGCCCCGGACCGGTTGGACCCGTTCCGGGACTCCCCGCCGTCGCTCTCCTTCGGCGCCGGCGCACACTACTGCCTCGGCTCCGCGCTGGCCCGTACGGAGGCGCGACTGGCACTCCCGCTGCTGCTGGAGCGCCTGCCCGTCATACGGCGCGCCGGCACGGCAGTGCGCCGCGACCGCCTCACCTTCCGCGGCTACGCCAACCTCCCCGTGTCCTTCCGGAACTGACCGGCCGCCCGCCAACCCGTGCTGTTCGCCTGTGTCCAGACCGATTCCCCATGCGGCGGCCGCACTTCGCCTCGGCCGCTTCCGCGCCGGGGCAGGGCAGTTGGGCGGTCTTGGCCCAGGTGCGGCCCAGGTGTCGCCCGGCAGCCGGCCGTCAGCGGCCGCGCCGCCGGACTCAGCGGACCTCCACCGTCACCGGCGCGGAGGTCCGTTCGCGAACGGGGTGGCGGTCGTCCGGCCCGGTCAGGCCGAACAGCGCCGCGCGGTACTCCAGGACGCCACTGTGTGCGGCCTTGACCTGCGCGACGACCTCCGCCTCGGTGCCCGTCTCGACCACGGCGCCGCAGGTCATCCGCTCCCACGTCGACCCGCTGCTGCGGCCCTCCAGGCACACCTGCACGTAGGCGGCACCGTCGTCGTCCCCGTGCCCCGTGACCGTGAAGGTCGTGCCGACCCGCGCCGTGTGCGGAGCCGTGACCTCCACGTCGCCCTTGGCGAACGCCGGCCCGGCGGCCAGGGCCACCGAGGCCAGACCCAGCGCACCGATCACGGCGGCCCGGCCGCCCCACGCCTTCGTCCCGGTCCTCTTCGTCCTGCTCATGGACTGACCTCCTCTGGAACTCCCCCGCCCGGGGGCTGCGCCCTGCGTGGGCGCCCGGTTGCGCCTCACCGATTATCGGGAGTAACCACCTCCCTGACCGGGTTATGACGCGGCCCGGCGTCGTCCAGGCGCGCGGCACCGGCGGCCACCGACAGCACGGAGGGGGTGCGCACGGCCCCGGGTCTGCCCTTTCGGCCCTCGCCCCGCCACCCCGCCGCCCGTAGACTCGGCGGGGGCGGCCGGAAGGGCGGGGAGGGCGTGCGCGAGACACGGAGAGCCGCGGAGCGGCAGACGGCGGCGCCGGCCGCCGCCGGGCGCGGGGCACGCCTCACGGGCCTGGCCGCGCTCCAGCGGCAGGTGGGGAACGCCGCGGTGACACGCCAGGTGCAGCGCCAGAAGGGCGGCCTGAACGAGCACTACGCCACGAGGCCCACCGAGCACCCCGAGTGGGGGCCGTACCAGGAGCTGACGAAGGCCGCGGGCATTCCGCAGCCCCAGGCCGACGCCGCCTGGCAACTGCTGCTCGGCGGGGTCGACTCGCAGGGCGCGCTGAACGACGAGGCCGTGGCGAAGACGAAGGACCGGCAGGAGCAGCGCGAGCTCCGGGCGTCGAACACCTGGTACCAGGAGTTCGTCAAGCTCATCGCCGAGCACCTGGAGATCGAGACGCCCACCATGGCCCTGTGGGCGGGCGGCATCGAGACCAGCGACTACGCGTACCGAAAGGGCCACACGCCGCTGGGGCGGACCCGGATCGGCGGCGTGCTCAACGTCCTGGAGCTGCACCCGGACTGGAAGCTGACGGGGCCGATGTGGAGCGTCCTGTCCAAGGCCTTCGTGTCCCGCGCGACCGGCCCCGTGCACATCTTCGTACGGGCCTACGCTCCGGAGAGCATCCTGATCAGGCTGGAAGTCCCGGAACTACGGCTGGTCCAGCGGCTGAACCCGGACGTGAAACTGATCTGGCACCCCGTGTACACCGCTCCCGGCGGGCAGATGAGGGAGATCTCGAAGGACTGCCGACTCGTCGACAACGCGGAGTACGACGGGCGGGACACGTGCGTGAGCGCCCTCGTCCAGTACCTCAGGATGTTCCACGACGACAGCAACACCGAGGCCGCCCCCGCCCACAAGAGCATGGAGCAGCTGCTCGTCGCGAACGGGCACAAGGACGGCGTCTGAGGCTGCGGCCCGCACGCAGCGCTCTCCGGCTTCGGCCGGGCACACCTCGTCAACTGTCCGGCGGACAAGGCCCATCGGTTTCTGGGACAGGATCGGGATACTTCCCGCACCTGCCTGTGAACGACCCTCGCCTACGGTGATCACACCCGGTGAACCTCACCGGTCGAACGACATCGGGAGACCTCATGCGCACGCGCCGCCTCGCCCTCACCGCCGCCGCCGTCGCGGCGCTCGCCGCCACCGCGACGGCCTGCGGGCCGGACAACAGCGACACGGGCTCCACCGCCGCCAGCCCCGCGGCCACCGCCGCCGCGACCAACGGGGCCGCGACCGCACCCACCGGGGCCGCACCCGCCGGGGCCTCGCCGACGAAGGCCGCCGCCGCGCCCACGACGCCCTCCACACCGAAGTCGCCCGACGCGCCCTCCGCCCCCGCCGCCGACAAGACCGGCTACGGCCAGGCCTGCGGCGCCAACGACCTCGCCCTCAGCGCGAAGTCCGAATCCCAGGCCGGCGGCTACCTCCTGATCACGGCCAAAGCCAAGCCGGGCATCACCTGCACGCTCCCCGCGACCCACCCCACCATCGCGTTCGGCTCGCGCGGCATCGAGGCCGCCAACGCCGAACAGTCCACCGGCGAACCGATCACCCTGAGCGGCGCCAAGGTCGCGTACGCGGGCATCATGACGAAGACCACCAACACCAACCAGGCGATCCAGTTCACCGACGTCATCGTGGGCATCGGCAACGCCGACCCCAACCCGGCCAGCATCGCCGTCGGCACCACGCCGGTCGACAAGCCGATCGTCACCAACTGGCACACCGTTGCGAAGGACGCCGTCCCCGGCCTCTGACGGCCGTTCACCGGAGGGGCGCGGGCCGGCCGTACGACGGCGACGACGACGGCCGCCGTACGGGCCTGCGCTGTTGCGCTGGTTCAGCTCAGAAAGTCGACGCGGTCGATGAGGCCTTCGCGCACCCGGTAGGCCACCAGGACGCGGACCGGCTCGTCGGCCAGGCCGTGGGCGACTTCGTGGTCGACCACCCAGTCGCCTTCGCTGAGCCGCCCCACGATCTCCGCCCGGCAGCGGCCCTTGGCGAACTGTCCGGCGTACCTGTCGCGCAGCGCCTGCCGGCCCTGGAGTCGGGTGCCGTCGGCCCGGTGGATCGTGATGTCCTCGGCGTAGGTGGCGACGAAGGCGTCGATGTCGTGGCTGTTGTAGGCGGCGAGCTGCTGCTCGACCACGTCGCGCGGTTCGGTCATGTGGTTGATCGTTTCTTCCTCGGTGTACGGGTTACGGGTTGCGGGTTCAGCAGGGCTGCGTGCTACGGGTTCGGCCGGGCTCAGGCCGCGAGACGGCGGGTGGCGAGTTCGGCGTAGAGCGCGGCCCCGTCGGGGAGCACCGCGTCGTCGAACTCCGCGTAGGGCGAGTGGTTGACCGGCAGGTCGTCGGGGTCGGTCCCCTTCGGGGCGGCGCCGAGCCACACGAGCGATCCCGGCACGGCGTCCAGGACCCGGGAGAAGTCCTCCGACCCGGTCATCGGGTTCGGCATCGACTGGAAGCGCTCCTCGCCGAAGACCTCCCGGACGGTGTCCGCCAGGAAGTCGGTCTCGGCCCCGTCGGTCACGGTCACCGGGTACTGGGGAAGGAACTCGACCTCGGCCCGCAGGCCGTGGGCGGCCGCGATGGCCCTGACCAGCTCGACCGTGGTGTCGGCGACCTTGGACTGCGCCTCGGCGGAGAAGGTGCGCATGGTCGCCTCGAAGTAGGCGGTCTCGGGGATGATGTTGCGCTGGGTGCCGGCCTGGATCAGCCCGACGGTGACCACCACCGGATCGAACACGTCGAAGCGGCGGGTCACCATGGTCTGCAGGGCGGTGACCATCTCGCAGGCCGCCGGGATGGGGTCCTTGGCCCGGTGCGGCACCGAGCCGTGGCCGCCCGCGCCATGGACGGTGACGTTCAGCGCGGCGGAAGCGGCCATGATCGGCCCGCGCCGGGAGCCGAACTCCCCGTGCCGCATGGCCGACGACACGTGCAGGGCGTAGGCGGCGACGGGGCGCCTGCCTGCCGCGTCGAGGACGCCCTCGGCCAGCATGGCTCCGGCTCCGTCCCACCCCTCCTCGCCCGGTTGGAACATGAAGACCACGTCGCCGTGGAGCTGTTCCCGCCGTGCGGCCAGCAGGTGTGCGGCACCCGCGAGCATGGTGGTGTGCAGATCGTGTCCGCAGGCGTGCATGGCCCCGTTGTCGGCGGCGAACGGCAGCGGGGCCTTCTCGGCGACCGGCAGGCCGTCCATGTCGCCGCGCAGCAGCACCGCCGGCCCCGGGCGGCCGCCGCGCAGCACCGCGGTGACCGAACTCAGCGCCGAGCCCTGGCTCACCTCCAGCGGCAGGCCGTCCAGGGCCCGCAGCACCCGCTCCTGGGTGCGCGGCAGGGCCAGGCCCAACTCGGGGAACCGGTGCAGGTCGTGGCGCAGCCGGACCAGGTCCGGGGCCAGAGCGAGAGCGTCGTCGTGCAGGGACACGGGCACCTCCGTCGATCCCGCGCGTGGCGGGAACTTGTGCAGAGCGATCTTGTTCCGTGATTCTGGATCTCGCGGCGGGATCTGCCCGCGATTTCGCAGGATCACGCCACCAGGAGGCCCTTCGATGCACGAATCCACCGGCAGCCGACGGTGACCGGCGCCCCCACGACCAGCACCGCGACGACCGGCGCCGAGGTGACCGGCGCCGAGGTGACGGTGGACGAGCTGGACCTCGCCCTGGTGAACGCGCTGCAGCTGCGGCCCCGCGCACCCTGGTCGCTGCTCGGCCAGGCCCTCGGGATCAGCCCGGTCACCGCCGCCCGCCGCTGGCACCGACTCTCGCAGGCCGGGATCGCCTGGGTGACCGCCTACGGTCTGCCGCACCCCGAGGACCGCGGGTGCGTCGCCTATCTCGACCTCGACTGTGCTCCCGGCCGGCTCCGGCAGATCGCCGACGAGCTGGCCGAGGACCCGCACGTGATGAGCATCGAACACGTCGCCCAGGGCTGCGACCTGGTCGTCACCGTGGCCTTCACCGACCTGGCGACGGTCTCCCGGTACACCGCCGAACGGCTCGGCCCACTCCCCGGGGTCAACGCCGTCCGCGTCCACCTGGCAACCGGCTTCTACGCCGAGGGGATCCGCTGGCGACTGGACTCGCTGGACCAGGCCCAGCGGGTGGAACTGCACGACGATCACCTGGCGGGCTACGGGACGCCGTCCGGCGTGCGAGCCGAAGTCCGGGAAGAAGACCGGGAGTTGCTCATCAGACTGGGCGTCGACGGCCGCCTCGGCCAAGCCGAGCTGGCCGCCGCCACCGGGCTCAGCCCGTCCACGCTGCGCCGGCGCCTCGACCGGCTGGCCGCCTCCGACGCGATCCGCTTCCGCTGCGAGATCGCCGCCCGCGACGCCGGCCGGCCGGTCCTGGCGACCTTCCGGGCCGACCTCCCCCCGGAGCGGCTCGACGAGGTCGGCCCCCAGCTCGCCAGACTCCCCGAGGTCCGGCTGTGCGTGTCCGTCACCGGCCCGCACAACCTCCTGCTCTCCGTCTGGCAGCGCTCCCTCGCCGACGTCCAGCGGCTGGAAACCGCTCTCGCCCGCAGGTTCCCCGACCTGCGGGTGGCCGAGCGCCGCGTGTCGCTGCGCACCGTGAAGCGGATGGGCCGGATCCTCGACGGGGACGGACGCGCGGTCCGCGCCGTTCCGCTGGACATCTGGCGGGATCCGATCCCGCTCTCCTGACGGCCGTTCAGGTCGGTCCCTGCTGCAGCGCGCCGTCACCAGGAGCTGCGGGCCGCCTCGCGCAGGCCCGGCGGCCCGCCCGTGTGTTCCGGCCATTTCCGGGCGTAGGCGCCCGTACCGGCCGCCCCGGTGGGCAGGATGGCCGACGGCCCGCGCCGCTGCCCGGCCGGGCCCCGCAGACCGATCGGAAGGCAGGGACCAGCCATGCCCACGAGCGCACGGCGATGCACCGTGGCGGCGACCGTCTGCGCCGCACTCATCGGCGCAGTCGGCCTCCTCGCACCATCCGCCCAGGCCCAGGCCCAGGCCCCGACCTCCGTACAGGCACCGGCGACCGTGTCGTCGACGGCGGACCGGCCCCGGGACACCACCACGCCCCCGGGCACCGAGGGGCAGTCCACCACGGTCACCCGTCCCGACGGCACCCAGGCGCGGTTCGCGGTCTTCTCGACCGCCGACGGCACCGGCGGGACCATCTGGTACCAGACGCAGTCGTCCTCCGGTGGCCCGTTCGGCGCCTGGAGCCAGGTCAACGGCATGAGCCTCAGCTACCGGAACCAGGTGCTCACCGCCGCCGCGGACGCCGACGGCGCCCTGGAGGTGTTCACCATCGGGTACCAGTCGTCGGTCCTGGTACGGATGCACCAGGCGGGCCCGGACGGGCCGTGGTCGGCGCCCGAGCCCTTCGGCCCCGCCGGGGGGCTGGTGCCGAGGTTCTTCGGGGTGCCGGTGGCCTTCCAGCGGGCGGACGGCGCGCTGGCCTTCTTCGAGGTCTACCAGGGTTCGAGCAGCCCGCAGTTGTACGTCAACGAGCAGAGCTCCCCCGGCATCTGGGGCTCCTGGACCAACCTGGGCACCGGTCCGCTGTCGGAGGCGGTGGCCACCCCCTCCTCCGTCACCGAGGCGGCCGACGGGAGGCTGACGGTGCTCGCGCACATGTGGAACGGCCCCTCATTGTCCGCCGAGATCTCCGAGCAGGCCCCGGGCGGTGCCTGGGGCCCCTGGCGCGACTGCCGCAACGGCGGCTGCGCCGGGGGCTGACCGCCGGCGGCCACGCCCGGAAGCCCCGCGTGGCGGCCGGGAGGCCGAGCACACCGCCCCCCACCGGGATGCCCGGCGGCCTCGACCACCCCCGGGCCCGAGCCGCCCGAGGCGCTGGCGCAGACTGGGAGACGAACACCCGACCGACCGACCGGAGGACGACACCCATGGCCGACCGGCCCCTGACGCTGATGGCAGTCCACGCCCACCCCGACGACGAGGCCACCTCGACCGGCGGCGTCCTCGCCCGCTACGCCGCCGAGGGCATCCGCACCGTCCTCGTCACCTGTACCGACGGCGCCTGCGGCGACGGCCCCGGCGGCGCCAAGCCGGGCGAGGAGGGCCACGACCCCGCCGCCATCGCCGAACTGCGCCGCCAGGAACTCGAAGCCAGCTGCCGGATCCTCGGGGTCGACCACCTCGAACTGCTCGGCTACGGCGACTCCGGGATGATGGGCTGGCCCGCCAACGACGCTCCTGGATCGTTCTGGAGCACCCCCGTCGCCGACGGCGCCGCCCGGCTCGCCGACCTGATGCTCCGCTACCGGCCCGACGTCGTCGTGACCTACGACGAGAACGGCTTCTACGGCCACCCCGACCACATCCAGGCCAACCGCATCACCATGGCCGCCCTCACCCAGGCCGCCCTGACGCCCAAGGTGTACTGGACCACGGCGCCGCACTCGATGATGCAGCGCTTCGGCGAGCTCATGCGCGAGTTCGGCACCGACGGGGACAACGGCGCTGACAGGGCTGACGGGGACAACCCGGAGCCCACCGGGGAGGCCATGGAGCTGCCCCCGATCGGGCTGCCCGACGAGGAGATCACCACCTGGGTGGACGCCACCGCCTTCGGCGGGCAGAAGTACGACGCGCTGCTCGCGCACGCCAGCCAGGGCGAGAACATCTTCTTCCTGAAGATGGGCCGGGAGCGGTTCACCGAACTGATGGGCGTGGAGACGTTCGTCCGGGTCCTCGACACCACCGGCGCGGCGCTGCCCGAGAAGGACCTGTTCACCGGCCTGCGCTGAGCCCCAGAGCAGGCCCGGGGCCTCGGACTAAACGATGCAGGCCACGCCCGGAAGGGCGTGGCCTGCATCGCTCCCGCTTGGGGGCAGTTGGCGAGGAGTGAGCCTCGGGGCCGACGGCCGCTTCCGTCGACGGCGCTCAAGGGTCGGACGCCATGGGTCCGGACCCGACACGGCCCCTGATCGACAAAGATGAGCGCATGGACAGCGAACCTCTACAGATCCCGCTCGATCAGCTCCGACGCGCCTTCGAGCTGGCACTGCACCACATCGAAGCCTCAGCCGGCAGCACAGTGGCCGTCGAACCTGACTACTTCTGGTCCGTCCCCGGCGACGAACTCTACGACGTCCCCAACGAACCGAGGACGATCACCATCGGGCAGCTCTCCGAGTCCTGGCACCACCTTGAGCACCTACTCGCCGACCCGGACCGGATCGTGGGCTACCACCTGGTCTGGCTCGCCGACGTCCTCCGCGCGATCGGACAGGACCACGTCGGATAGCCATCGCCCCAGCCAGCGAGGCGGTGCCGGCGCCGGCACCGTGATCTCTGAAGGTTGTCGAAGTCGATGGCGCCGAGCATCAGCGGGCTGTAGTAGGCCAGGCATGGCGTGTCCACCCCTGCGGGGCTGTACTCGGCGAGGATGCCGATCAGCCGGGGTGTCCCTGCCACGCCCAGGATCACCGGGGTGCTGCCCCGCCCACCCCCGCTCCCCCAGAGTTGGGAATCGCGCCGGGCGGTCCACGAGCATCCGATTCGTCGGCCCCGGCCTCGGCGGAACCGGCGAAAGGCATGACATGACCACCAGCGCTCCCGGCGGCACACTCACCCTGGCCCCCGACCTCGCCCTCAGCCGGATGGGCTACGGCGCCATGCAGCTGGCCGGCCCCGGCGTCTTCGGTCCCCCCAGGGACCGCGACCAGGCCCTGGCGGTCCTGCGCGAAGCCGTCGAGCTGGGCATCACCCACATCGACACCAGCGACTACTACGGGCCGTTCGTCGTCAACGAACTCATCAAGGAAGCCCTGCACCCCTACCCGGCCGGACTGCACATCGTCACCAAGGTCGGTGCCCGCCGCAACGAGACCGGCGACTGGATCCCCTCGCAGGAACCCGCGGACCTCAAGGCCCAGGTCCACGACAACCTCCGGCACCTCGGCCTGGAGGCCCTGGACGTCGTCAACCTGCGCCTGGACTCGGTGGAGAACATCTCCGATGCGCCCATCGCCGAGCAGTTCGGCGCCTTGGCCGACCTGCGCCGTCAGGGGCTGATCCGCCACCTGGGCATCAGCGGCGTCTCCGACGCCCAGCTCACCGAGGCGCAGGCCATCGCCCCGGTCGTCACCGTGCAGAACCTCTACAACCTGGCCAACCGGCAGGACGACTCACTCGTGGACCGCTGCGCGGACCAGAACATCGCCTTCGCCTCGTTCTTCCCCCTGGGCGGCTTCAGCCCGTTCCAGTCCCAGGTGCTCAACGATGTCGCCGCCCGTCTCGACGCCTCCCCGCAACAGGTCGCACTGGCCTGGCTGTTGCAGCGCTCGGCAACCACCGTCCTGATCCCCGGCACCTCCTCCATCGCCCACCTGCGCGAGAACACCGCCGCGGCCGACCTCGTCCTGCCCGCCGACGCCGTCGCCGAACTCGACACCATCGGCTCCGCGAGATCGCGGTAGTCCTCAACGCGGCTGGCAGCGCTGCTACTTCGACTTCGCCGACGCCACGCCGATCATCGGGGACCACGGCCGTCGAGCCCATGGGCGGTGTTGCGAACGCCGCGGATCCCGCGTCCTGCGGCGGTTCCCGCACAGCCCGCCGGGATCCGGGTTCCGCCGCGGTTGCGCCCGTACGGGTGGCCTTCAGCGCTTCCGGCTCCCCTCCGTTCGCATACGGCACTAGGTTGCTGGGCGACCCGCTGGCCCGCTTCCCGGAGGACACCAATGGCCATCCCCGCTCTGGACCACTCGACGACCCGCTATTCCCTCCCCCACGCCTACTGGATGGCGCAGGCCGCCGGACTGGCCGTGCTGGACCGGGTCGGCATCGAGAACAAGGCCCACGCCTGGGGCTTCGACGAGGTGCGGCACTTCGAGTCGACGCACCAGATGCCGTTCCCGATCGAGGACACCCAGGCCTACACCATGGCCAGCGACCGCATGATCGTCACCGGCTTCCGGGGCACCGAGGTCCTGAAGATCTACGACTGGCTCACCGACGTCAGCACCCCGCCCGTTCCCGGACCGGCGAACAAGGGCTTCGTCCACTACGGCTTCCACCAGGCCCTGCGGTCCGTCTACCCCGAGATCCGCGACACCATCCGGGGACTGCGCACCAACGGGCAGAGCGTCTGGTTCACCGGCCACAGCCTCGGCGGCGCCCTCGCCATGCTGGCCGGCGCCTGCTGGTACTTCGAGGAGCCTCGCCAACTCCCCGACGGCGTCTACACCTTCGGCCAGCCCCGCACCTGTGAACGCCTTCTCGCCGCCGCCCACAACACGGCTTTCAGGGACCGCTGCTACCGCTTCGTCAACAACAACGACATCGTCCCCCAGCTCCCGCCCGAGCCGGCCTTCACCCACGTCAACGCACTCCGCTACTTCGACGCCGACGGAGAGCTCCACGAGGCCATGCCGCTCATCGCCGGGCTGAAGGACCGGGCGAAGGGCTACCGCCAGGACATGTTCGCCCCCGAGACCGACGGCATCAAGGACCACCACCTGCGCAACTACCTCGCCGCGTTCGAGAAGAACCTCGCCACAGCCGCCTGATCGCAGGACACCCGGGGCCGACCCCACAGGGCCGGGCCCGACCCGACGTCCGCTCCACAGCCCAACGGGAGGCTGCGGCGGACGGCGAGGAGTCCGGGCTTCGTGGGCGAAGCGGCCGTGACCGGCACGGGGACTGCACGGTGTCCTGCTTCGCCCGGAGCCGGGTTGATGTCTCGTTGGGCCGACCACCTCGCCGCCCATCAGTACGGCTCAGTACGGCGATGCGTCAGTGCCGCCTGACTCTGCCCTTCTCCGAAGCCGCCGTCGGCCGGGCATCGAACGTACAATCGCCGGACGAGTAGGTGCGGGAGGGCGCAGTGGGACACTTCGAGGGCTTCGACGTCACCGGGTTCTGGGACGATTCGGCGTACGCGCTGGAGCAGTACGTGGAGGAGGCCCCACTCTCGCCGGAGTTGGTCGCGTCGTTGGAGGAGGAGCTCAGCGGATACCGTCTGCCCGACTCCTACATCGCGCTGATGACCGCGCACAACGGCGGCACCCCGGCCCGGACCTGCTTCCCCATGCCCGAGGCGACGTCCTGGGCCGACGACTACATCGAGATCACCGGAATCCGGGGCGTCGGGCGGACTCGTCCGCAGTCGCTCGGCGGCGAGTTCGGCAGCCGGTTCTGGATCGACAGGTGGGAGTACCCCGACATCGGTGTCTACTTCGCCGCCATGCCCTCGGGCGGCCACGACATGCTCGCCCTCGACTACCGCGCGTGCGGCAGGCACGGCGAGCCGACCGTGGTGCACGTCAGCCAGGAGGCCGACTTCGCGATCACCTTGGTCGCGGAGAACTTCGAGGCGTTCGTCACGGGCCTGGTCGACGAGTCCGTCTACGACACCTCGGAGCAGGACCGGCTCGCCGACCTGGCCGCGGTGCGCGACGGCAGCTTCTCCCCCGTCCTGCTGCGCGCCTTCCGCGAGGTCGCGGACGTTCTGCCCGACGCGGACCGGCGAATGCGGGAGCTCGCCGAGGCCCTCGTGCACGACAAGGGGTTCTTCGCCCTGCACGCCGACGCGCGCTCCACGCTCATGTACGACTACCTGTTCTGGCTGTTCAGCAGCTTCAACCGGGTCGACTCCTTCGAGCGGTACCTCAGGACGCCTGCGCAGGACGAGCCTTCCTACGCGCTGCCGGACTACGAGCTCATGATCGCCTTCGGCCTCGAGTCCGAGCAGTACGGCTTCCGCACCGGCGGATACGCCCCCGGCTTCCTCGAAGACTGGTGGGACTCCCGTATCACTTCCGGTCAGATCGTCGAGACTGCCGACGGCTACCGGTTGACCGACGCCGCCGTCACCACGCTGCTCGACGGACTCGCCACCGTGGCCGGGCAGGACGGGTAGCCGTATCCGCCGGGCTGCTTGATGCCCGACACGCCGGCGGCACCGTTTCCTCCGCCTCGGAAAGGGACCACGCCATGTCCGCCCCGCACGCCTTCCCCCTGCAGCCCACCCCGATCCATGTGCCCGACGAGGTCCTCGACGATCTGCGCACCCGTCTCGCACTGACTCGTCCGCCGCTGGACGAGGGGAACGAGGACTGGTCCTACGGCGTCCCGGACAGCTACCTCCGTGAACTGGTCGCCTACTGGCGGAACGGGTACGACTGGCGCAAGGCCGAGGCCGCCATCAACGCCCACGAGCACTACCAGGTGAGCGTCGGCGGCGTCCCGGTGCACTTCCTGCGCAAGCCCGGCCGCGGCCCCCGCCCGATCCCGTTGATCCTCACCCACGGCTGGCCGTGGACGTTCTGGTACTGGTCGAAGGTGATCGACCCGCTCGCCGACCCGGCCGCACCTTCCACGACCGCAGGCCCTGAACAGCCCTGCCGGCCCGCCCGGCAACGGGCCGGGCGGGCGTTGCCCCGCGCGGGGCGTGCGCGGGGCGACGGTGGGATCAGACGGCGGGATCAGGGGTGCTGGAAGGCGACCTCCGGGTCGGCCGGTGACGGGCCGTCGAGCAGTGGCTGCGGGATGCCACGCAGGTGCAGGTCGAAGAAGGCCCCGACGTAGGCGCGGGTGATCTCCTCCGCGCGCTGCGCCGGGATCGGCACGGCGGGGCCGGCCACGCCCAGCTGTGCGGCGAGGACGGGCAGGTCGGTGAAGCTCGAGTGGTCGGAGCCGGCGATGGTCAGCCACCGCTTCCAGCCGTCCAGGCGCGCCCAGTCGCGGTCCCAGCTGGTGTCCGCGCCGCCCGGGCTGTGGTTGGCCAGGGTACCGAACATGAGGAAGGGGCGGCCCTGGAGGCCGGTGGCGGGGACCGGCGCGAGGAAGGTTCCGTCCATGTTCACCCCGGCTCGTACCCGGTCGTCAACAGCCATGGTCGCGGCGGCGGCGTTACCGCCGATGGAGTGCCCGGCCATGCCGATCCGCCGCGGGTCGATCATGCCGGCGTACCGCCACGGTGAGTGACGGTCAGTCAACTGATCGACGACGAAGGAGAGATCCGTGGCCCGGCTCCGGGCTATCGCCTCCAGAGCGTCGAGGGTGGGGGTCTGGTCGCAGACGGCGCAGGTGCGGGTCCGTCCGTCGGGGAAGGTCACACCGGTGGACTCGTAGGTGTGGTCGACCAGCGCGACGACGTACCCGCGACTGGCCAGGTCCTCGGCGAGGCCGGTGAGGGTGGCGCGCGGCAGCCCGAGGCCGGGCGAGAGCACCAGCAGGGGGAACCTGCCGCGCTCCGGCCGTGCGTCGGCGTGCGCGTAGGTGCGGGTGCCGCCGAGTGCTTCGGCCGGGACGGCGCCGCCCTGAGCCGCCTGCTGCAGCAGCAGCCGGGCCTCCTCGGTGGTCATGTAGGGGGCCGGTCCGCCGGTCCCGGGCCGGGCCGGGTAGTACGTCGACACCATCAGTTCCCGGGCACCCGCGGCCGGCACCCAGGGATCCCGGCGGTGCTGGTCGACGAGGTGCAGGGTGCTGCGTCCGATCGCGTGCGGACCCGTCGGGCGGGGAAGCTCCAGCTGGACGCCGGAGCTGTCCGAGGCCGTGGCGGGGGCCGCGGAGGGAGCTGTGGCGGAGGGCCCGGGCGCGGCGAACGCCGTACCCGCTCCGATGATCGGCAGCGGCAGGACGAGCGTGAGCACGGCGGCCAGGGCAGCACGACGGATTCTGGTCATGCCGGCGACGCTAGTTCGCGGGCGCAGTAGTTGACATCCCCTCAGGGGAGGACGGGGAAGGGCGCAAGGCATCCCAGCGGAGGAGGGCCGGGCATCCCAGCGGAGGAGGGCCGGGCATCCCAGCGGAGGAGGGCGGACGGGCCGGCGCGACAGGCGGGCCGGCGCGACAGGCCGGACGGGCCGCGGCGCCGGGCCGTTCCGTCCCCCGTGCGGGACGGCCCGCCGACGGCTCCCGCTACTTCAGCAGGAAGTCGTACACCGCCTGCCGTCCGGCCGGGTTCGCCGCCCGGTTCTGCACCGAGTGCGCCGCCCCGGGCACGATCACGATCTGCGGATCGTGCACCAACTCGGCCTGCTGGTAGAGCACTTCGTACGGCGTGGACAGGTCCCGGTCGCCGCCGAGCAGCAGCACCGGCACGTCCGGCAGCTTGCGGTGGTCCGACGGCGCCGGCGGGACCTGCTCGCGCGGCCAGTCGAGGCAGACCAGGAGGCTGCCGAGCCCGGTCGCGGTCGCCGCGTCGTACGGCCAGGTCTGCTCGGCGGTCAGCCGCTGCCGGGTGCGCTCCAGCGCCGCCGCACGGCCCGCGACCGGGGTGTCGGTGGTGCCCCACGGGAAGCGCGAGTCGGCGCACAGGGCGGCGGAGTGCAGCCCCTGGCTGAGCTCCTCGGCCGAGGCCGCGTCGACCTGCCGGCGGACCAGGCCGAAGAAGTCCTGGAGCTTCGCGGGCTGCCCGGCGGCGGCCTCGTGCAGGATCTCCGGGACCCCACCGTAGTTCGGGTCGATGAACTCATAGCCGGTGAGCGCACTCAGGATCTGCGCCCCGTTGCCGTACCGCCGAACCGTGGCGGCGAGGTCGGCGGCCGGGTCGGTGGTGCAGCCGGTGGCCTGGCAGGCGGCCCGCAGGACCCGGGCGCTCGCGGGCAGCGCGGCCAGGTCGAGGGGGTCGAAACCCTGTTGCGGCACCACCGAGTCGAGCACCAGCCGGGCCACGTGCGCCGGGTGGGCGAGCGCGTACCGCTCGGCGACGAAGCTGCCGTACGAGACGCCGTCCAGGGTGAGGCGCCGGTCGCCGAGGGCGCGGCGCAGCAGGTCGATGTCGGCGACGGTGTCCGCCGTGCTGTAGTGGCGGGCGTTGGGGCCGAGGGCGGCGGCGCAGTCGGCGATCGACTGCTTGCGCGGCAGGGCGAGGTCGGAGGAGCCCATGTCCTCCTGGAGGCCCGGGCACTGGAGCGCGCCCCGGCCGGTGCCGCGCTGGTCGTACATCACCAGGCGGTAGTCCTTGAGGACGGGCTCCAGCTTGCCCGCCATCCGCTTGATCGCCGGGACGCCGGGCTGGCCGGGGCCGCCGGTGAGGAACAGCAGGTCGCCCTTGGGCGCCGTGGTGTTGCCGGTGACGGCCACCTCAAGGTCGAGGGTGCCGGGGGTGGCGCCGCTGTGGTCGAACGGGACGGTGAGGGTCCCGCAGCTGAACTCGGGTGCGTCCGGGCAGGGCGCCTGGCCGGTGATCCCGCCGACGCGGGCCGGTCCGGCCGTGGCGGCGAAGCCGACTGCGGGGGTGGCCAGGGTGGTGCCGGCGACCACCGCGACGGCGCCCAGCAGGGCGGCGACGCGGCCGCGCGTGCTCGTCATGTTCGTCCTTCCGCTCGCGCCGCGTCCGTGCTGACGCGGTCACGGAACCAGCCTGCGCCCCGGGGCTCTTCGACGGGGAGCGTTCGGGCGGGATTCGACCTGAACGGACCGTGCGCGACCGGCCCCGCCGGCCGATGGCACCAGGCCCCATCCCCTCCTGAGCGCGGCCCTCGCCATGCAAGCCTTAAGACGCCAGCCCTGCCCGCTTCGCCATAGCGAGCAGACCGGGCTTGGAGCGTTGGTGCATGACGATCAGCACCCGCAGCACTTCGCGACCCATCGGGTGTATCTGTGCCATCTGCGGAGCGACGGCATGGGCGGCGTTGAGAGCTTCCTCGGCACCGGCGTAGTCGCGCACGGCCAACCGGGCGCGTGCAACGTCGATGTACAAGCGGCCTAGGCGGTTTGGCTTCAACCCCGCGGGTGGGGATGCGATCAGTGAACCGGACATCTGGACAGCGCGGTCGGGGGCGTCGAGTTCGACGTGGGACGCCAGCTCGTACAGTGCGGTGTTTCCCCGGCCGAACGTCAGATGGTGCTGCACCAGGTCCCTGCCGTCCGGAAGCGTCTCGGCCAGGGTCCATGCGTGCCGCAGGTGGTCACGGGTGGCGTTGGCGTCCTTGGCTCTCGACGCCAGCACGACGCCGCGCAGATGGAGAGAGCCGAGGTGGATGGTCCGAAAGGGGCCACTCGCGGGTACGGCCTCGTAGCGGCTGATAGCCCTCTCGATGATGGCCAACCCGTCCTCATACTGGCCAGCAGACTGGTACGTGCCCGCCTCATTCCACGCTGCTGCTGCCTCGGCAGACGGGTTCCAGGTCTGCTGTGCGGCCCACATCTGGCGAGAGACGATCATGTCGGCAAGATCGGGCTGTGCGAGTCGGTGTGCAACCGTGTACGCGCAGCTGTACACATCCGCGACGTAGCCCCATGCCGTCGCCTCGCCTCGGGAGTCGAGAGCGGAGGCGGTCGTTTGGCCGAGTAGTGCGGGCAGCATCCGCAGCAATTCCAGGTACTGAGTGCTGGCCCTCAGGTCAGCGGCGGTCTGAACGGCCCCAGTGGTCTCAGCTGGGGAGAGTGGACTCTCTCGCGGAAGAGTGTGGCGACGAACAGTGTTCCGAAGCTCGTTGAGCAGGTCCATCTGCTCGGCCGGGCCGACGAAGGGATTCCCGTAGACGCGGGCGGTGGTGACATGGAGAACCCGAGCGACGGCAGCCACCACCGGAGGGGTCGCAGGCCTGAGCCCAGTTTCGATCTTGGAAAGGTAAGAAAGCGTGATGCCGGCTTCCCGGGCAAGTTTGGCCTGACTCAGGCCGCGCGCTTTCCGGAGTACCGCGATGTTCTCACCAGCTGACGGCGCTGTGTTCCCCATGCGCTCAATCATCCCAGTTCGACGACTAGATGATGGCACATCAGGTTCCGCAAGGGTCGTTGTGCAAGTTTTGTGTTAACTGATCTTGGTCATCCGCCGTTGAATGATTGCAGTCAGTAAGCAAGCGATCACCTTCCAGCCCTCGGGCAACGCCTCGCCGGTACTCGCGTACCGATCGGGAGGCAGCCCGATGCAGTCTCCGTGCGCACAGGCCGGGGCTCCTTCCCGGCCGTACCGGAAGCCGTCGGCCGGGTTGAACGGGTAATCCGCACTGGGGCGTTCGAGCACATCGAACGCCCCAGCGCGGAGCCGAAGGCTAGGACAGATCCAGCAGGCGTCGTGGTCGTCGTCGTTGATGAACGGCTCGGCAGGCATGACCGCAAAGTAACCCCTTCCCCTGCGGCCTCGACGAAGGAGGACAGACCGATGGCCAGACGCACCACCCCTCGGGTGTACCGCGAAGTCGTGACGGGACCCACGAAGGTCGAGAAGGCCAGCCCCCCGGCGGGGTGGAACCCGCTGGACGACTACAGGGCGGCTCAGGTCCTCGACAGGGGCCGCTCCCCGGGCGACATGCTTCAGATCGCTGCCGTGAAGTCCACGTGCTCCTGCAAGGACTGCGTGGCGTACAGGAAGTCCGTGCGAGCCAGGCTCTGACGACGCACGTGTGACGCGTGGCTAGACACCCCCATCCAACTCCCCAACGGAGAAGTGCAACTGTGAAAGTCAGTGTGATCCAGGGCGACCCGGTCCGGCACCGCACGGACGGTTGGACGGGCACCGTCGCGGGGACCCCGAGCAGGCTGGCCAACCACGCCTGGGTGAACCGGGACAGCTCCGCCGACCCGTACCCGGAGATGGTCCTCCTACGCGACTTGGAGTCCGCGGATTGAGCACCCCGCCGACCGGTTGGCTCACGGGCGATGGGTACGTCGTGGACCGGCCCGACGGCTACCGCGAGGGGACCTGCTGGGTCTGCCGCCGGGAGACGCTGGTCTGCGCGGGCACCTCGCTCCAGGCCCCCGGTGACGCCCAAAGCACCTGCCACGCGATCTGTAGCGACTGCATCATCCGCGCCCGGACGCCCCACCGCCGTGCCGCGTTGCGGGCCGCGCTCGACAAGCACCCGGCGTAGGTCCCGTGTCGAGACGAGGAGAACCCCCGTCGATGATGGCCAGGACGACTGCCGGGACACAGCCAGGCAGTGCGCTCATGGGGACCCGACCCCCGTGACGGTCGCTGTCGCCTACACGGTCTCACTGCTCGCGGCAAGACGGTTTACGCGGATCTGCACCTCGGTCGGCGGCCTCGAAGCCGCTGATCCCTAAAGCTCCCAGCCCAGTTGGATGAGGAAGTCCTCTGGGCTGGGCTCCACCGGGAATCCCCGGTGGAACGTTGCACCACCTGGCAGGAAGGAACCGAGAGATGAACGTGTACGAGCCCATCGTCACCGCCGACGAGGACGAGATGACCGTCACCGTGATCGGCGACGCGGCGGCCCTCACCATGGGCGGCACCTCCGACGGCGGCGAGGGCAAGCGGCACGTGTACCAGTACGCCGGCTGATCCTCCTTCTGCGGTGCGGCCCTTCGGGGCCGCACCGCTCCCGCTTTCCGCCATTGATTCGCCAAGGAGAGGGCCACCATGGCTTTCGGGGGCTTCAGCAGCTCCGCAACGAGCACGCCACACCCGTTGGGAGCGACACGGCTGCATCCGCAGTCGAGCGTATGGATGACCGGCATGACGCCGGCTCAGCTCTACCGCACGGAGGGTGGCCCGGCCCGCCGGCTGTTCGTCCTCGGGCCGAGCGGTGCGCGGCTGGCGGATCTGAAGGCGTTGGGCGCTGGGCCTCTGCCCGCCGATCTGGCGTGGCGCTGGCCGGGGGCCTACGCGGTGGTGAGCGAGGCCGGACACGAAACCGTGATCTTCACCGACCCGGCTGCCGCGCAGCCGGTCTATGTCTCCCGCTTCGGTTCGGGGTGGGCCTGGTCGTCGTCGGCGCGGCTGCTCGCGGGGCTCAACAGGGCTCCTGTCGATACGCGGCGGCTCGTGACAGCGGTGTTCGCGCCGCTGCTCCCCGCTCTCGTTGCGGGCCGGTCGTACTTCTCCGGGGTCGAGCAGTTGCCGCCGGGCGCGCGTATCCGGCTCGCTCCGGGCACAGCACCCCAGATCACGAACCTATGGCTGCCGCAGCCGGACATCGGACCCGAGCCAGCCGGGCGCTTCCGGGCCGAGCTTGAGAAAGCGGTGGGCCTAGGACTGGGCGACGGCCCGTTCAGCACTGACCTGTCGGGCGGACTCGACTCATCGTCCATCACCCTCCTGGCGGCTCGCCAAGCACCCGACAGCGTATGCGTCACCGCCGTCACGGTTCACCCTGAAGGGGACGAGTCGGGGGCTGACCTCCGATTCGCTCGGCTTGTGGCGAACTCGATGCCCGGCAGGATCAAGCATCACCTACTACCGACGCAACGCGAGCATCTGCCCTACACCGGGATCACCGACGTGCCCGCCGCTGATGAACCGGCCCCGTCCACAATGGCCTGGGCTGGGCTGCTTCGGCAGTTGGAGTGGATGGCCGAGCGATTCGACACCACGCTTCATCTGACCGGTGATGGCGGGGACAGCGTCTGCTCGCAGCCGCCGGTCCACATCGCGGATCTGGTTCGACACCGACAGCTCCGGGCCGCCTTCCACCAGGCCGCGGGCTGGGCCCGGCTCCGGCATCTTCCGCTCTCGAACATTCTCTGGCAGGCAGTCGCGTCGGCTCGACTCTCCCGGGCAGACGCGCTGTCCGTACTCGCCGCACAGATCGTTCAAGCCTCGCCCCCGGCGGCCGGCACCGTTCACTGGTTCCCGCCCGTGCAGCTCCCCGCCTGGGCAGGTGTCGAGACCCTGCCGCAACTGCGGGGTGAGATTGAGCGGGTGGCCGCCACCCCGGACCCGCTTGTGGGACTCGATGCCGGGGTCCGCACGGTCATAGACGAGATTCGTGAGATAGCCCGGACGGCCCAGGCGGATGCCGCGCTGGCGGAGGAAGTCGGTATCCGACTTCGCAACCCGTTCCTGGACGCCAGCGTGGTCAACTCCCTGCTGCGCGTCCCGCTCGAAGCCCGCCCACCCGTGTACGCCTACAAGCCGCAACTGGTGCGGGCGATGAGTGATCTGCTGCCGGCCCCACTCTCCGCCCGCAGTACCAAGGGCTCGTTCAACGCCGACTTCTACACCGGTCGGCGGGAGAACCTGGATGCCCTGCTCGGCCTGGCGAACGGATTCCTCTCCGCCCTCGGTCTGGTCGATCCCCGAGCCCTTCGCCGCGTGCTGAAGCAGGCCGCGATGGGCATGCCCGTGCCGATGGGGATTCTGGACCGGACGCTCGCCGTCGAGGCTTGGCTTCTGGCGCTTGACCGCGAGTCGGAGCCGCAATGGATTGAGGGAGCGGGCGACCGTGACTGACTCGCCTTCGTTCGTGAGCATGCCCCGCCATGTCCGTGGTCTGGACTTTGGGCACGCCGTTGTTCTGGTGAACTACTACAACGGCCAGGTCAGCACGCTCCCCGCGTCGGCCGGCGCGGCTCTCCGTCACGCGGCGGAGTTCGGCAACGCCCGGCACCTCCCGGAGCCGCTGTTGAAGTCGCTGCTGGCGGCGGGCTTACTGGTCGTGGCTGACCGGCCTCGGCCGTGGCGGAGCGTCCGCGAGGTGGAGGCGCCGAGGGCAAGCTGGGGCGGCGACGAGTTCCGGGCCGGGTTGACTCCTCCCGTGCCCGTCCCGCGCACCCGGACACTGGCGGCGGCTGCCGCCCTCTCGGTGGTCCACGCTGTGAAGGCCGCAGGCCCGGAGCATGAGGCGATGGGCCGTGTTCTCAAGCTGGTTCACTCCGCCAGCACGACGGGGCGGAGAAGGCCTGCGACGCCCACCGAAGCCGAACAGGCCGTCCACGCGGTGCGTAGCGCGGGCTGGTACTCGCCCGGACGAACCAACTGCCTGGAGGAGTCGGCTGCCGCGATGCTGCTGCTCCAGCTGACGGGTAAGGCCGCAGTTTGGCGTCATGGCGTCGCGCCTGACCCGATACGGTTGCACGCCTGGATCGAGACCGTTGACGGCACGCCCGTCGCCGAGTCCACGTCAGTTGGGTTGTTCACAGCGATTCTTAGCGTCCCCGGAGCACACCATGTCCGTTGAACAGATGATCTGGCTTTCCGATGGCATCTGCGGGCTCGGCCCCCTTCGGTCCGACCTGGCAGAGCAGTACTGGCGCTGGGAGGAGGCCCCGAGTTCCCTGATCGGGTTCGGCCGCCCGGTTCCCGAGTCGCTGCAAAGCCGGACCCAGGGACTTCAGCAGCAGCTCGCCGGCAGGAACATCAGGTTCACCGTCTACGACCTCACGGACGCCGAGAACCCGGTGCCCAGCGGCATGACCACGCTTCAACCCGACAACTACGTCCGCACCGCCGAATACATCCTCGTCATCGCGCCCGAGGCACGCGGCAAGGGCCTCGCCACCCGAGCCACCCGGCTGACGCTGGACTTCGGGTTCCACGTCGCCAACGTCCGGTCCATCTGGCTCAAGGTGCTCGCGCCCAACAAGGCCGCAGTCCAGGTCTACGCGAAGGCCGGCTTCAAGCACGTCGGCGCGATGCGCCAGGCCGGGTACTGGCGCGGCGCGGTGTGCGACGAGCTGATCATGGACGCGTTGGCCTCGGAGTTCTCGGGTCCCAGCGTCTTGGCATCCGCGGACTGACCGGCGAGCCCTGACCATCTCGCACCCCCGCCGCCCTCAACCCCCAACGGCGGGCCCGCCTCCGCCCTCCTCAGGAGTAGCTATGTGGGCCACCACTGAACAAGACCGGCAGGCCATGCTCAGGGCACTCGTGATCGCCGCGCTGCCGGCAATCGCCCTCCGGTACGACTCCGGCGTCGGCGTCAGAAGGCTCGCGACGGTTTACGGGTGCGATTCCAACTGGCTCCAGGCCCAGATGATCAAGGCCGGGTATCGCGTCCGCCCGCTTGACGAAGCAACCGGGCTGCGCCCCGCCCCCTGGCCGTGGATGCCTATCAGCATGCCGGGGCGGAAGACGATGCCCTGACTGAACCCCCGCTCAAACTGGGGCTTCCTAGCTCATGCGGCGAGCGCGTAACTGGCGAGCTACTTACGTTCCCGAAGGCGTAGAGGAAGACGCCGGACTCGACGAGTTCGCGGGCGCCGGCCACCGGGTCGCGGGTGTCTGGGTGCAGGCCCGCGCGGCGGAGCATCTCGGCGAAGTGCGGCGCGCCGGAGGGATCGTCCGTACTGATCCTGGACGGCGGTGGCCGGCGGTATCCCGGACTTCTGGGACGCCGCCGGTTCAGCATCGGTACGTCGCCAACCGTCGGGACGGCGAGCGCGGACCGCCGCCCGGGGCCGTCCCGGGGCCGTCACGGAGCCGTCCGTCGGGCTCAACTCCTCGTCCGGACCGGCCTGCCGTTCGGTTCCGGATTCACCGCAGTCCCCGGTGCCGGCGGTGGCGGCCCGCGTGGTGGTGGTGCCGGTTGCGCCGTCGCCACCGCCGTCGACCGGCTCCGGCCGCCGAGGCCCCGGACGCCGACGCTCCAGTGGACCGGGACGAGTCGGCGAAGGCGTCCTCCGACTCCCGACCGGAGTCCTTCGATCCCGCGGGCAGCACGTCGATCCGGCCCATCTGGCCGTGCGAGGAGTGCACCATGTGGTGGCAGTGGTAGACGTACTCGCCCGGATATTCGCCCCAGGTCATGGCGATCCGGACGCTCTCCCCCGGGTGGACCGTGATGGTGTCCTTCAGCCCGGCCTCGGCCGGGCCGACCGGCACCCCGTCACGGTCCAGCACGCGGAACTGCACCAGGTGGGTGTGGAAGGAGTGGGGGGCGTGGAAGACCCCGGCCGGCGGGCGGGTGAGGTGGTTGCGGATCGTCCAGATCTCGCTGCTGCCGACGGTGGTCCGCACGTCGGTCCGTTTCGGGTCGTACTTGCGCCCGTTGATCCTGGCGTCCGGGAAGGTCGTCAGCGCGAACTCCCGGTGCACCGTCGCCTTCGGGATCGGCGGCAGGGTGGCGAGGACGTCCGGAATCCGGCTCCGGTCCTCGGCCGTCCGGGTGATGTCGAAGCGCAGCACCTCGGTCCGCTCGCTCTCCAGCGCGGCCGTGTTCTCCAGCACCACCGATCCGCCGACCGGGTAGCGGGCGAAGTCGACCACGATCTCGGCGCGCTCCGCGCCGGTCAGGGTCAGCTCGTGCAGCGTCACCGGCGCGGCGAGCAGTCCGCCGTCGGAGGCGATCTGGGTGAACGGCTGGCCGTCGGCGAGGCGCAGCGACACATGCCGGTTGGGCGAGACGTTGAAGACCCGCAGCCGGTACTTGCGCGCGGCCACCTGGAAGTAAGGCCGCTCCTTGCCGTTGACCAGCATGTGCGGGCACGCGTACGGGTCGGTGTAGACCAGCCTGCCGTCGGTCTCGATCCGGGCGTCCCGGATCAGCAGCGGGATGTCGAACTCGCCGTTCGGCAGCGGCAGGCCGCTCTCGTGCGGGTCGCTGAGCAGGTAGGCGCCGGCCAGGCCGCGGTAGACGTTCTCGGCCTCCAGCTCGTGCGCGTGGTCGTGGTACCAGAGCGAGGCGGCCACCTGCTCGTTGGGGTAGCGGTACTCGCGGGTCTCGCCGGGCTTGACGAGGTCCATCGGCAGGCCGTCGTAGCGTGAGTGCACTTGGCCGCCGTGCAGGTGGACGGAGGTGTGCACGCGCAGGTCGTTGGTCTGCTGGACCACCACCTCCCGCCCTCTGACCGCCCGGATGGTCGGACCGGGGAAGCAGCCGCCGAAGGTCCGGACGGTGGTCAGCAGCCCCTTGACGATCTCCGCCTGGGTATCGGCCATCCGCAGCCGGTACAGGTCCGAGGAGTCCGTCCGCGACACCGGGTTCAGCACGGGGGGCACCGGCATGGCGTGCTCGAAGGGGGTGATCCGGGCGGCCGACCGCTTGGCCTCCGACCTGGGCGGCGCGGCGTGCGCGGCCGGAGCGGCTTGCGTGGCCGGCGCGGCCGACAACGCCAGGGACGAGACCCGGGCCCCGCCCGGTGCGCGGTCCCAGGGGAAGAGGACCGCCGGGCCGCCTATCGCGGCGGCTTTCAAGAGGTCTCGTCGGTTCAGCATTCCCGGTCTTTCCGTCCAGGGCCGGGCGGTCGGTACGCCGCCGGGCCAGTGGTCGCCGGTCGTGGCTTCCGGCGGCCCTGCTCGGTGGCCGCCGCGCACACGCCGGCGCGGGCCGGGCGTGTCGGACCGTAGCGCCGACGCGACGTTCCGTCACTGCCCGTTGGCTCAGTATCGGCGAGCTTCGCGCGCTCCGCAGCGCGACCGCACCTGCACGGGCCCTGACCCAGCGCCCGGCCCCCTGCCCCCTGCCCCCTGCCCCCTGCCCCCTGAACGACGGACGCGGGGCCGGGCACCTGGTGCCCGGCCCGGCCGCCGTTCAGGATTCCGGCGACGCCCAGGTGCCCAGGGACATCTCGGCGGTGATCCCCGGACCGAACCCGGCCAGCAGCCCCTGGTGCCCGTCGAGGGCCGACTCCTCGTCGAACATCCGGGCCAGGGCGTCGAGCACGACCGCACTGGCGATGTTGCCGTACTGGGTGAGGGTGGCCCGGCTGAAGCGGAACGCCTCGGGCGGCACCTCCAGGAAGCGGCTGAGGTCGTCCAGGATCCGTGGACCGCCGGCGTGGACGATGTAGAAGTCCAGCGTGCCCACGTCCCACTGGTGCTGCTCCGCCACCGCGCGCAGGGCCGGGCTGAGCGGCTCCATCGTCCCCGGCACCCTCTTGTCCAGCTGGAAGTGGAATCCGGTGGGGCGGACCGCGTAGGAGATCCACTCCTCGGTGTCCGGGATGAGGTACGAGCCGTTGCGTTCCAACCGCATTCCGGTCCCGCCCTCGCCCCGGACCACGGCGGCGGCGATCCCGTCGCCGAACAGGCCGTTGGACAGCAGCGAGCCCACGCCCAGGTCCGTGGGCTGGTAGCACAGCGAGCAGAACTCGCAGGCCACGATCAGCACGTTGGCGCCCGGGTAGGCCGAACAGAAGTCATGAGCCCGGTTCACCGCCGCACCGCCGCCCGCACACCCCAGTTGGGCGATCGGCAGCTGCCGGGTCTCCGGCCGGAAGCCCAGCCTGTTGATCAGCCACGCCGTGAGCGACGGCATCATGAAACCGGTGCACGACACATAGACGATCAAGTCGATCTGGGACGCCTCCACTTGGGCCTGTTCGAGGGCCCTGATCACCACCGCCGGGACGCGGGCCTTCGACTCCGCCGCGAAGACGGCACTGCGCTCGTCCCACCCCGGGTGCTTCAGCACCACCTCGATGGGTTGGATCAGGTGCCGCTTGCGCACTCCGGTGTTCTTGATGAGACGCAGCGCCAGTTCGAGCTGTGGATGGTCGGGGTGGAGCCTGCGCGCCAGCTCGATGGTCTCCTCGTTGGTGATGACGTGCTCGGGTACGTCTATCGCCGGTTTGCACAGAACTGCCACGGCACTTCCTCCAGACGAGCGGTGTTCCCGGTGCGACCCTGGCGGGGCGGGATTTCACCACTCGACGGCAGCCGCTGCGAGCCGGACGCGCGGAGGGCGCGGGCGGCGGGACGCACCGGGCGGGACCCAACTCAGCGGCCGACGAGCCGACCGAGCGAGGATCGGTTGATCGCGGTGCGGACGGTCGTACTGGCCGCAAGTTGGTTCAGGCCACCTAGCCCAATTTACGGAAGGCGGGCCCGTCCCGCATGTCGGCCCGCACACCCCGGGGTGTGCGGGCCGATGTACGCGGTGTTTCCGGCAGCGGGTGGCTGCGGGCGGCCGCCGGAGCGTGGGGGCACCGTCACCAGGTGACCGGCAGCGCCAGCGGATAGCGCCAGATGGACGTGGTGTTCCACGCCAGCTCCGCGGCCGGCTTCGCCAGCGCGATCCTGGGGAAGCGCTCCAGCAGCGTCCCGAGGGCGACTTCGAGTTCGGTGACGGCCAGCGGCGCGCCGAGGCAGTGGTGCGCACCCCAGCCGAAGGTCATGTGGGAGGGGCTGGTCCGCTCCAGGTCCAGCTCGTCGGGCCGGTCGAACCTGCGGCCGTCCCGGTTGGCCGTCAGGTAGGAGACGTGCACGATGTCCCCCGCCGGGATCGTCACCCCGCTCAGCTCCACGTCCTCAAGGGCCACCCGGGGGATGCCGACGCCCTTGCGGAAGGGGATGAAGCGCAGCAGCTCCTGGAGCGTCCGGGCGAGCGTCTCGGGCCGCTCGCGCAGTGCGGCGAGCACGTCGGGCCGGCTGAGGATGGTGTACGAGAGGTTGCCGAGCTCGTACGTCGTGGTGTCCTGGCCCGTGATCAGCAGGACCATGGCCATCACGGTGAGTTCCTTCTCGTCGAGGACTTCGTCGCCGTCGCGGGCTGTGGCCAGCACGCTGATCAGGTCGTCGCCGGGGTTCCTGCGCCGTTCGGCGGTCAGCTCGGCGAAGTACGCCCGCAGGTCGGCCTTGGCGCGTACCGCGTTCGGCTTGTTGGCCAGGCTCACGTCCATCATCGTCCGGGCGTTGGCGCGCAGCTGGGCGCTGTCGGCCTCGGGGATCTCCAGGACCTCGCAGATCGTGATCAGCGGGAGCGGATGGGCCAGGTGCTCCATGAGGTCGGCCGGGGGGCCCTGGTCCCGCATGCGGTCCAGCAGCCCGTTCACCACGTGCTGGGTACGCTCCCGCATCCGCTCGATGTGGTCGGGGGTGAAGCCCTTGGACACCAGGCTGCGCAGGCGGGCGCTGGCGGGCGGGTCCATGACGTTGATCGCCTCGGCCTGGACGATCGGCTCCGGGGTCATGCGCGGGAAGTCCCGGCCGACGATGGCGTGGCGGCTGAACCGCCGGTCGGTGGTGACCGTGCGCACGTCGTCGTACCCCGTGACGAGCCAGGCCTCCCCCTCGCCGTAGGGGAGGCGGATGCGGCTGACCGGTGCGTCGTTCATGAGCTGCCGGAGCGTCGGGTCGAACTCTAGGGTCTCGGCGAAGTCGAACGGGCAGTTCCGTGCGCTGGAGTCGGTGGACATGCGGACCTCCAGGTCTGGGCCGCGCGGGCCGGATGGGGGAGGCGGACGGAATGCACCGGTACCCGATCGCGCGGCCGCACACACCGGTGGAGGGGCGAGAGCGCCGGTAATTCATCCGGTCTGATCAGCGGCTCGGATCCACCCGCACCGGGGCCTGCCACTGGTGATGGCAGGCCCCGGCGGCCCCGGCCAGGGTGCCTCAGATCTCCCCGGTGGCCCGGTGCCCGTGCCGGAAGAGCGGGGCGCGGGTGTCGAAGGGCACGTCCTCGCGGCAGGCGGCGACGGCGGCGTCCGAGCGGGGGAGGTCGAACGGGAGCGTCGCGGTCATCGGGGCCCGGCCGAGCGCGGCGTCCAGCACGACCTCGTCCGCGGCGCCGAACTCGCCGATCAGCAGCGCCGCGTGCGGGGCGAGCGGGGTGAGCACGGCGGGCCGCTCCAGCTGGGCGGCGAACACCGTGGGCACGGCGGCGGCCAGCGCGGTGAGGCGGTCGACCTCGGCCGGCTCGAACTCCAGCGAGCCGCTGTGGAAGTGCTGCTCCAGCATCCCTTCGCGCCGCTCGTACGGGGTGGCGAGGCGGATCACGGCCAGCTCGGCCCGCTCCGGGTCCTCGACGAGGGTGCCGTACCCGGCGGCGACGGCGGGGTCGATGCCCTCGACGTACAGCCGGGTGGCGGTGCGCGGCTCGCCGGCCAGGTGGACCACCGAACGGCGCTGGACCTCGCGGCCGAGCGCCCGGCCCTCCGGGGCGCCGACCAGGTCGGCGGCGGCCTCCGGGTCGACGTACGGGTCGGCGAAGAGGCCGAGGCGGAACTTGTCGCGCAGGATGCGGCGGACCGACTCGTCGAGCCGGGCCTCGGTGACCGCGCCGGAGCGGACGGCGGCCAGGATCAGCTCCGGGTCCGTCTCGCCGCCGAGCTGGTCGGCGCCCGCGTCCAGGGTGAGCACGACCTGCTCGGCGACGGACAGCTCCTCGACGCCCCAGTGCCGCGGGGGCAGCGTGACCACTCCGGGGACGTCCATGCCGGTGATGGCGTTGAAGTCGGTGCAGACCACGCCGTCGAAGCCGTAGCGCCCGCGCAGCAGGCCGGTGATGACGTCCCGGTTGAAGTTGGCGCCGACCTCGGCGAGGCCGCTGCCGGAGGGGATCGCGTAGGCGGGCATGATCTGCGCGGTGCCCGCGGCGAAGGCCGCCTCGAAGGGGCGCTGGTGGGTCTCGAACTCGCCACCGGGGTAGACCAGTCGGCGTCCGGCGGCGAAGTGCGAGTCCTCACCGCCGGCCTGCGGGCCGCCGCCGGGGAAGTGCTTGGTCATGCAGGCGACGCTGTCCGGGCCGATCGGCCCGCCCTGGAGGCCCTCGATGTAGGCGGTGATCATCCGCGAGGCGCGCTCCGGGTCCTCCCCGAAGGTGCCGCTGATCCGGGCCCAGCGGGGCTCGGTGGCGAGGTCGGCCATCGGGTGGATGGCGACCCGGATGCCGACGGCGCACAGCTCGCGGCGGATCAGGTCGGCGTAGCGGCGCACCAGGTCGGGGTCGTCGGTGGCGGCGAGGCCGATCGGCTCGGGGCCGGTGCTGAAGCCGCCGCCGGTGTGGGCGGTGGCCGGGTTGGCGGTGAAGCCGTGCCGGGGGTCGGAGGAGAGGGTGACGGGGATGCCCAGCCGGCCGGCCGCGGCGAGGTCCTGGACGTGGTTGTTCCACTCGGCCATCGCGCGCGGGTCGGGGACGGCCATCATGGCGAAGTGGGTGAGGCCGCGCTCGGTGATCAGGCGGGCGCCGGAGGGGAACGGGCCCTGGTCGCCGGGGAGCATCCGGCCGTGCAGCATCAGCGCGGCCTTCTCCTGCAAGGTCATCCGGGTGAGGAGGTCCTCGACCCGCTCCTCGACGGGCAGCCGCGGGTCCTCGTAGGGCTCCATGGTGCCGTTGTGGTTGAGGTCGCGGAAGGGCGTGCCGTCGGTGTGCCGCAGCAGGGTCAGCATGCCGTCACCTCGGCGGTGTTCGACGCGGCGGTACGGGCGGCGGTACCGGCCTCGGTACGGGCAGCGGTACCGGCGGCGGTACCGGCCTCGGTACGGGCAGCGGTGCGGGCGGCGACCTTGGCGCGGAAGGCGTCCAGGGTCTCGGCGCCGACCCCGCAGGCGGTCAGGAAGCCCTCGGCGCCGCCGTGCTTGGCGCGGACCAGGTCGAGGAAGGTACTCATCGCCCCGGCGGGGGCCTCCAGCAGCGGGGCGGGGACGACCATCCGGCCGGCCTCGACCTCGTTGAGAGCGGCCCGGTTGCGGTCGGCGAGGCCGGCCCAGATCTGCTCGATCGCCTCGTTGGTGCGGGCGTAGTCGGCGACGATCTCCTCGGCGGGCACCCCGAGCAGCTCCAGCAGCAGCGCGGTGAGCAGCCCGGTGCGGTCCTTGCCGGCCGCGCAGTGCACCAGCACGCCGCCCGGGCGGACGGCGGCCTCGACGGCGGCGGCCAGCCCCTGCGGTGCGGACTCGGCCATCAGCAGGTAGAAGGCGCCGAGGTCCTCCGCGGTGGTCATGGCCCGCATGGCCTGCGCCAGTTCGTCGTTGGTCGGCTCGATCCGGGCGGGGACGACGGCGATGCCGGCGGCCTCGGCGACGGCCCAGTCCTCGGGGCGGCTCTCGGGCTCGCCCCGCAGGTCGACGACGGTGGTGATGCCGTGCTCGCGCAGCTGGGCGACGACGGCCTCGTCGGCGGCGGGGAAGGGCTGGGCGGAGCGGAACAGGGTGCCGGGGCGGATCCACCGGCCGGCGGGGTCGGCGAGCGCTGCGGGGTCGCGGAAGTTGACCAGGGACATGCGGGGGCCTTTCGGGAAGTGCGAAGCAGGTGGTGAAGGTGCGCGGCGGGCCGCGCAGGGGGGTGGAAAAGGGCGCGCGGTGCCGTCCGGACGGCCGGCGGCATCGCCCAGGGGTGTCGCGGTGACGGGGTGTAGGGGTGTAGGGGTGTAAGGCTGTCGGCTCGGGTCAGCCGGCGGTGTCGAGCACGTCCCGGTAGGCCTGGCGCCATTCGGCCACCGTGCCGGTCTCGGACGCGATCAGGACGTGGTGGCGCACCATGCCGCCGAACTGCGCGCCGAGCGCGGTCGGGCGCAGGTCGGTGGCCGGGTCGACGCCGAGCCGCTCGGCCGCGATGGTGACGGTGCGTTCGGTGAAGCCGTCGATCACGACCACGGCGTAGTTGTGCACGGAACCCTGCACCTCGATCAGGCTCCGGCGCAGCCGGCGGCGGCGCTCGGTGTGCTCGACGGGCTCTTCGAGCCGGCCGCCGGTGGCGGTCAGCGCGTGGTCGAGCGCGGCCCAGAGCGGGAGTTCGGCGGGGGCGGCGGCGAAGGCGTCGAGGATGGCCTGGCCGAAGTCCCAGCCGAACAGCAGCGCCTCCTTGGCCGGGTAGTAGCGGAAGAACGTGCGGTGGGCGATGTCGGCGCGGCGGCAGATCTGGTCCACGGTGGTGCGCTCGAAGCCCTGCTCCTCGAAGAGGTCGAGCGCCGCGGTGCGGATGCTGTCGCGGGTACGCGCCTTCTTGCGGTCGCGCATGCCCTGCTCCGCCGCGGTGTCCGTCCCCTGCATGGTTCTTCCGTTTCCTCTCGGTGAGTTGAGTGTGGATGGGGCCGCCGAGGGGGCGGCTGTCAGTACCGAATCACGTCCGACCGTGCTCGCTCAAGGCGAGTGCCGACTCTTCCGGGTCTCGTCATCTGAAATTTGCACAACTGCCTTTTGGCAGTACTGCCACTTCCGGAATGGTGTGGGGCGTCGGCGGCCGCACTCCCCCAGGCCGCCCCCGCTCCCCTCCCCCCCTCCCCCGAACCGAGGAACCATGAAGCGGCACACCCACCTCCTGGTAGCGGCAGCCTGCACGGCCGCGCTCACCCTCACCGCCTGCTCCGCCTCCGACGACGCGCTCTCCGGCGCCGGCGCCGGAAACACCGGCGCGGCGAACGACGGGCCGGCCGTGGACGGCGGCACGCTCAAGATCGGCCTGGACCGGCCGTTCGCCAAGCTCGACCCGGCCGACGGCACCCTGACCTCGATGCCGATGATGGTCCTCGCCAACGCCCTGTACGACCCGCTGATGGTCAACGGCGACAACGGCGCCGTCCAGCCCTACCTCGCCAAGTCCTTCACCCCCAACGCGGACGCCACGGTCTGGACCCTCGACCTGCACGAGGGCGTGAAGTTCAGCGACGGCAAGCCGCTGGACGCCCAGGCCGTCGCCGACCACGTCACCCGGCTCGCCAAGCCGGAGAGCAAGTGCGCCTGCGCCATCGACGCAGCCACCATCGGCGCCACCACCGTCTCCGGCCCGACCACCCTCACCTTCACCCTCAAGGCGCCCGACGCCGCCTTCCCCAACCTGTTCACCCGCTCCCTCGGCTACGTCTCCGAGGCCCCGGCCGGCGACTCCCCCGCCGTCGGCTCCGGCCCGTACACCGTGGAGACCGTGCAGCCCGGAGTCTCCGTCACCCTCGCCCGCAACCCCGCGTACTGGGGCGCCAAGGGCCACGCCGACAAGCTCGTCTACCGGGTGCTCACCGACACCGACAGCCGCTACCAGTCGCTGCGCTCCGGCGACACCGACCTGATCTGGACCGAGACGCCCGGCCAGCTCAAGCAGGCCTCCGCCGACGGGCTGCGCAGCGCCACCGGGCCCGGCGGCACCACCACCATCGTCTTCAACACCACGTCGGCGCCCTTCGACGACGTACGGGTCCGCCGAGCCGTGCAGTACGCGATCGACCGCGAGGCCCTGGAGAAGGTCGTCTCCCTCGACCAGGGCGCCGTCTCGGACGGCCCGATCGGCTCCCGCTCCCCGTACCGCACCGCCGCCGAGTACCCGGCCCACGACGTGGCCAAGGCCCGGGCCCTGCTCGCCGAGTCCGGCCACCCCGACCTCACCTTCGACTACCTCGTCGACAGCCGCCCCGAGGGCCAGCAGCGCGCCACCGTGCTCCAGCAGATGCTCGGCGAGGCCGGGATCAAGGTGACCATCAAGCCGCTCGACGCCACTGGCCTGGGCACCGCGATGCTCCAGCGCAAGTTCCAGGTGATCGACTTCCCCACCAGCATGTTCGGCGACACCGACACCGCGCTCACCAGCCTCTACCTGCCCAACTCGCCGTACAACTTCATGAGTTGGTCCGACCCGGAGACCTCGAAGACGATCGCCGAGGGCCGCGCCTCGACCGACACCGCCAAGCGTGCGGCCGCCTACCAGCAGGCCGCCCGGCGGGTCGTCAGCGAGGTGCCGATGGCCTTCCTCACCGAGAACACCGTCGGATTCCTCGGCTCCGCCAAGATCGGCGGACTGCCCGACCTGTCCAAGCGCACCGTCCTCAACGTCTCCCCCGCCCCCCTGTGGGTGAAGCGATGACCCCCCGCACCCGCACCGCGCTGCGCCACGGCGGGCGACTCGGCCGCGCCGCCGCCGTGCTGCTGCTGGTCACCGTCGCCGCCCTGTACCTGCCCCACCTGATGCCGGGCTCCCCCGCCGTCGCCGCCCTCGGCCCCACCGCCACCCCCGAGCAGATCTCCGCCTACGAGGCCGGGCTAGGCCTGGACCGCAACCTGCTCGCCGCCACCTGGCAGTGGATCGCCGACGCCCTGCACGGCGACCTCGGCCACTCGCTGTCCACCGGAGCCGCCGTCACCACCGAACTCGCCGACCGCATCCCCGTCACCCTCGAACTCTTCCTCGCCGCCCAGCTGGTGGCACTCGCCCTCGCCGTGCCCGTCGCCCTGCTCTCCGCCTGGCGCCCCGGCGGCACCTTCGACCGGATCGCCACCGCCGGCACCTTCGGCTGGCTCGCCGTCCCCGGCTTCGCCCTCGGCCTGCTGCTCATCTGGATCGCCGCCGTCCAACTGCGCGTCCTGCCCGCCACCGGCTGGACCCCGTTCACCGAGGACCCGGCCGAAAACCTGCGCCACCTGGTGCTGCCCGCCCTCACCCTCGGCCTCACCGAGGCCGCCGTGTTCACCCGCACCCTGCGCGGACAACTGCTCGACACCCTCGACCAGCCGTACATCGCCGCCGCCCGCAGCCGCGGCATGGGCACCACCCGGTTGCTGCTGCGCCGCGCCCTGCGTCCCTCCAGCCTGCCGCTGGTCACCCTGGTCGGCATCGGCATCGGCACCTCGCTGGGCGGCTCGGTGCTGGTCGAGTCGCTGTTCGCGGTGCCCGGCGTCGGCAGCCTGGCCGCCGGGGCCATCTCCGGCCGGGACTTCCCCGTCGTCCAGGCCGTGGTGGTGGTCAGCGCCGTCGGCGTGGTCGCGGCCACCTTCGCGGTCGACCTGCTGTACCGCACGATCGACCCGAGGATCGCCCATGAGCACCGCTGAGACCACCGCCGTGACCGCCGTGACCGTCGAGACGGCCCCGGCGCGCACCACCCGCCGCCGGCCCCCCACCGGCGTGCTCGCCGCCGGGGTCTGGCTGGCCGTGGTCGCCCTCGCCGCCCTGCTGCTGCCCCTGCTGCCCGGCTTCGACCCGCTGCACGGCGACTTCGCCCACCCCGCCGCCGCCCCCGGCCCCGGCCACTGGCTGGGCACCGACAGCGCCGGACGGGACGTCCTGCAGCGCACCGTCGCCGGCGCCCGCGCCTCCTTCACCGTCGCCGCCCTCACCATCCTGGTCGGCCTGCTCGGCGGCGGAACGCTCGGCCTCGCCGCCGGCTGGTTCCGCGGCCCGCTCGACAAGGCGATCGGCTTCGCGACCGACCTGCTGATGTCCGTGCCCAGCCTGATCCTGGTGATGATCGTGGTCTCGCTGCGCGGCCCCAGCCTCACCGTGATCGGCACGCTGATCGGGCTGTTCACCGTCCCGCACTTCACCCGGGTGGTGCGCGCCGTCGTGCTCTCGCTCAGCGAGCGCGGCTTCGTCCAGGCGGCCCGCATGCTCGGCACCGCCCCGCTGCGCATCCTGCGCCGCGACATCGTCCCGCACGTCGTGCCGGCCGCCCTCACCTTCGCCTTCACCGCCACCACCGTCGCCATCGTCGCCGAGGGCTCGCTCAGCTTCCTCGGCTTCGGACTGCGCCCGCCGGAGCCCTCCTGGGGCGGCATCATCGCCGAGGGGCGCACGGCCCTCGGCACCGCGCCGTGGATCTCGCTGGCACCCGCGGCCGTGCTCTGCCTGACCGTCCTCGCCCTCAACTACCTCGGGGAGCACCTGCGTTCGGGTGGCCCCGCCGGCCCGAAGGGAGCGCGCGGATGACCTCCGCCCCCGACCTCGACTCCCCTGCCCTTGCCGTCCCGGCGCTCGACGAACCTGCCCTCGACGTCCCGGTGCTCGACGTCCGCTCGCTGGACACCGTCCTGCACACCCCCGACGGCCGCGCCCTGCACGTCCTGCACGGCGTCAGCCTCACCATCGCGGCCGGCGAGTGCCTCGGCGTGGTCGGCGAGTCCGGCTCCGGCAAGTCCGTGCTCGCCCGCGCCGTCCTCGGCGTCGAGTCCCGCACCACCAAGGCCGTCGCCACCGGCGAGATCCGGCTGAACGGCGAGGACCTGCTCGCCGCCTCCCGCACCCGCCGCGCCGAACTGCTCGGCACCGGCATCGCCATGGTCCACCAGGACCCGATGACCTCGCTCAACCCGGTGGTCCGGATCGCCGACCAGGTCACCGAGTCCCTCACCAACCGGCGCCGGCTCTCCCGGCGCGAACGACTGCGCACCGCCACCGAGTTGCTCGCCGCCGTCGACGTCCCCGACCCCGCCCGGCGGGCCCGCGCCCACCCGCACGAGCTCTCCGGCGGCCTGCGCCAGCGCGTCGGCATCGCCGCCGCCCTGGCCGGCGAACCCGCCCTGCTGCTCGCCGACGAACCCACCACCGCCCTCGACGTCACCGTCCAGCGCACCGTCCTCGACCTGCTCGACCAGCACCGGCGCAGCCGCGGCCTCGCCACCCTGCTGATCACCCACGACATCGGCCTGCTGTACGGGCGGGCCCGCCGGATCGCCGTCATGTACGGCGGCCGGATCGTGGAGACCGGCCCCACCGAGGCCGTCACCCGCCACCCCCGGCACCCCTACACCGCGGCCCTGCTGCGCTCCGTACCGCGGGTCACCGGCCCGCTGCGCCGCACCCTGCCCGCGATCCCCGGCTCGCCGCCCGACCTCACCCGGCCCACCCCCGGCTGCCCCTTCGCCCCGCGCTGCGAACTGGCGACGGACCTCTGCACCACGACCGCGCCCCCCACCCACACCGCGGCGGACGGCCACACCGCCGCCTGCCACTTCCCGCTCACCGCGCCGTCTGACGCGCCTTCGCCCTCGCCCTCGTCCTCGCCCGATTCCTCGCCCGATTCCTCGCCCGACGAACTGGAGCCCGCGGCGTGACCACCGCCCCCGACGCCGCTGCCCACGCAGCCGTCACCCCCGAAGCCACCGCCCCCGGAACGGCCGTCCTGGAGGCCACCGGCCTCAGCGTCGTCCACCGCACCCGCTCCGGCCCGCTGCACGCCGTCAGCGGCGTCGACCTGGCCCTCCACCCGCGCCGCACCCTCGCCCTGGTCGGCGAGTCCGGCTCCGGCAAGAGCAGCATCGCCAAGGCCCTGCTGCGGCTGCCCCCGCCCACCACCGGCACCGTCACCCTCGACGGCACCGACCTCGCCACCCTCTCCCCGCGCGCCCTGCGGGCCGTCCGGCCCCGCCTCCAGATGGTGTTCCAGGACCCGCTCTCCTCCCTCAACCCGCACCGCCGGGTCCGCGACCTGGTCGCCGAACCCCTCGACGCCCATCCCGACCCGGCCCGCGACCGCGAGCAGGTCGTCACCGAGCAGCTGTCGGCCGTCGGCCTGCCGCCCGCCCTGTTCGGCGACCGCCGCCCCCACCAGCTCTCCGGCGGGCAGGCCCAACGCGTCGCCATCGCCCGGGCCCTGGCCGCCGGACCGCACGTCCTGATCGCCGACGAGGCGGTCTCCGCCCTCGACGTCTCGGCCCAGGCCACCGTGCTCAACCTGCTGCGCGGGCTCACCGAGGAACGCGGACTGGCCGGCCTCTTCATCTCCCACGACCTCGGCGTGGTCCGCGCGGTGAGCGACGAGGTAGCCGTGCTCCAACTCGGCCGCATCTGCGAACGCGGCCCCACCGAAGCCGTCCTCGCCGCCCCGGCCCACCCCTACACCGCCGCCCTGCTCGCCGCCGTCCCCGAACCCGGCCGCCCGCTGCGCGACACCGGCCTCCTCCCCACCGACCCGCCCTCCCCCCTCGCCCCGCCCAGCGGCTGCCGCTTCCGCACCCGCTGCCCCCTGGCCAACACCCGCTGCGCCACCGAGGAACCGCAGCTGCGGGAGGTGGCACCAGGCCGCACGGTGGCCTGCCACCGACCGCTGATCGACGCTGCCACAGCGTCCTGACCAGCCGGACGCACCACGGGCCCCCGGGCCGGGAGCCCCACTCCCGCCCCAGGGGCCCCTTCCGTTCCCTTCCGTTCCGGCCGCGGACGGGCCGGCGTCCAGGGCGCGCCGTCGGCGGAAGCGACGGACGACGCCCCTGCCAGGCTGTCACCTGGCAGGGGCAAGGCCTTCGCGCCCCGTTCGCACCCCTTCACGCCGGTGACGATTCGCGTACGCAGCCTTACCGTTGGCTGCGATCACGGGCCGCACCCGGCGACCCGGCGTACCGGAGGTCCCATCATGCGACGCCTCGTCACGACGATCGGTACCCTCATCGCCGCGGGGACGCTGGCCGTGGCCGTCCCCACGTCCGCCCAGGCCGCCACGGGCACCCTGACGTTCTACAACGTGATCTTCCCCGACGGGTCGGGCAGCGGCCCGGGCGTACCGTACGTCGACCCGGCCCCCGGCTGCTACGACGTCCCGAGGCAGGCGCACGGGCCCCTGTCAGGCGTGAACAACGCGACGGACAGCACGGTCCGCTTCTACTGGGGCGAGGACTGCACCGGCGGATCGCTGTTCAGCGTGTCGGCCGGCCGTTCGGTCAGGTTCAACTCGCACCCGCGCTCCTTCAGGGTCGAGAGCTGACCGCAGACCCGAACGCAGCCACTCCGGCCCCCGCGGCCGAAACGCGGGCAACTCGGACACAGAACCGGCCAGTTGGACAGCGACGACGCCGCTGTCCACACCGTCCGATCTGCGGCAACGAGAGCAAGCCGACCGAGCCGGGCGGCCCGGCTGGAGCCTCACCATGTAGTTGTCGGGCGTCTCGTCGTAGCACGTGGCCAGGCTCCGCCACGCTCGGATCCCGTGGGAAACCGGTTTCCCACCCGCGCTGCCGCGCCTCTTTCGGTACGTCCCGGTCAGACAGCGGAGAGGTGCAGCTTGAACGGCGAACCGTTGGAGCTGGGCGTCCAGCCGTTCGACCGCCCGGCCCGAATACCTGCGGCGACTTCGCGCGGCAGGACGACCTCAGCCGGCAGCATGTTCGGTTCGAGCACGGCCGGCCGACCGGTCTCCACGACGAGCGTCGTTCCGGGACAGGCCGCGTCCTCCACCATGTAACCCAAGGTGATGCCGTCGTAGTCGCAGCACGGTTTCCTGCTCACTCGCCAGCGGTACTCGACGCCGTCGACGACAATGCGGCGGGACCCTTTCTTCGCCAGTGCCACTCTTTGCCCTTCGGCCTTCGACTGCTCGTATATGTGAATCGCCAGTCTCCCTGTACGGCACACGCGTGTCACCGGGTTTGGCCCAGAGCTGATCACGCAAGGCCGAGGAGCGCGAGGGGGCGGCGTGCGTCGCGCGCGTTGCGGCGGAGGCCGGCCGCAATGTTCCTGACGCCGCTCAGCCATAGGACTCCAACAGCGAGATTGCGCCAGGTCGCCATGGCGCGGGGGACATTCCCGGTCCGCAGTTGGGAGACGTCCTCGGCGAAGGTCGTGTCGCGGACGTGGTGCAGGGCCTCGATCTTCCAGTGGTTCCGGATCAGTTGCGCGAGCTGGGCGGGAGTGGCCTGTTCGGCGGTCAGGCTGGTGACCGCGCAGATGGTCGCGATGGCGGTCTTGCCGGTCTTGCGGTCGGTGCGGCGGCGCTTGACCTGGACCGCCTGGCAGGCGCCGGGGAAAAGCAGGCTGTTGACAGTGGCGACCTTGATCCGGCGGATCTCGGAGCGGCCATGTCCCGTTCCCCGGGTACGTCCCTGGAGTGGAATGTCCTTCCGTCGAACAACCCGGCCAGCGGCTATTGGGGGGCCGGCCAAGGCGCCTGCGACACCCACCCAGGGCAACATCCCGGTCTCGCTCGTCGTCGAGTAGTCGCGGGGATTTTGAACGGAGGGCGACCGCAGGCCACTTCGCCCTGTTGGCCACCCGCCGTCCGCGTTCGCGTTCGCGCCCACGGCGGCGCTACGACAGCGATGGCGCTACGACAGCAGTAGCGCCCGTCTGAGCGCACCGAAGGCCTCGTCCAACAGGGCCCGATGGTCGGGGTCGACCGCCGCCGCGCTCTCCCCCACCCCGGCGCAGGGGTCAGTTCTCAGATGGTGGGGCGGCGGCGAGGAGTTCACGCTTCACGTACTCGTAGTCGGCCCGGGCCCGCGGGTCGCCGTGGTCGTAGTCGCTCCAGAAGCCGGGGCGCTGCCAACGGGCGTCCGCGAGGCGGGTACTGCCGCCGTCGATGACCAGGGTCCAGCCAGGTGGTATTCGGGTGTCCACTGTCTCGAAGTGGGCGGGGTCCCAGAGCAGTCCGGGATCGGGCACCTCGGGGCCGAGCACGCGAATCTGGCAATCGATGTCGTATGCGACCATCTCCGCAACCGGGTAGACACCGCCCACCCGGATCCCGTCGAACTCCGCGACCGGAACGTCGGCCGCGGGGTGGATGATCTGCAGGCATCTGACTCTCATGAGAGCAGTCTCGCCCCGGCCGGTCCCCGGCCGTTGTCCGGGGCGCCGCGACGGATCCAGCGAGGCGACCAGGCTCGGCCTCGGGAACAGGCGCGGTCGGCCCAGACCGGATCATCCGAGATGACGGACGAATCGGACCGGATCACCTGAGACAGGGACCGGATCGATGGACACGGGGCACTGGTCGAGCCCGGCAAGCGGTGGGATTCTCACCGAGCGCGGCAGCTTCGGCGCGCGAGTCAGCTCCAGTAGCTGCCGCTGATCGCTGCTGCCTCCCACGTCTGGAGCTTGAGTCGCTGCCTGCAGGAGGTGGTGGCTGCCGTCGCCCAGTCCCGGAAGGTTTCGGAGTCTCCTGCCAGTCCGTGGAGTTGCCGGGCGCAGTCCTGAGCTTGGACCGTCCAAGGCGCGAAGGCATCCTCGGCCAGGACCTGGTCGAGGCGATGCCGCACGATGGAGGTATCACCAGATAGCCCGGCAACGATCCCGGCGTGGTAGTTGCCCCAGTAGCCGGCGTACGGGTCAATCTGCACAGTCGGGTACGCGCGAACGTGCACCGGTGCGGGTGGCTGTCCCTGGACGGAGGGCGCCGGGTAGGTTGATCGTTTGTCCCGTTCGGGCGGTTCAGCCCGCCACCACGGTTCGGAAGAACAGCCGACGGAATTGTTTCGTGCCGGATGTCGAGGACCTGTGCCCGGCTCCGACTGAGGGGTACAAGCGCGCCGAGTGGGCGCGCGGGACACAAGGGGACACCTGATGAAGTACGTTGCGATGATCTACGGCAACCAGGCCAAGTGGGACTCCTTCCCGGCCGATGCCTGGCCCGAGGCGATCGCCAAGCAGGACGCGTTCAACAGGAAGTACCGCGACAGCGGTGAACTGCTGGGCGCCTACGGCCTGGCGGACGCGGCCAACGCGCAGCTGGTGCGCCGAAAGGACGGCGTCCCGGCGGTCACCGACGGGCCGTACCTGGAGACCAAGGAGTACATCGCCAGCTTCTACATGCTGGACTGCGAGTCCCTGGAGCGCGCGCAGGAGATCGCCGCCGACATGCCCTTCGCGGACATCGAGCCGGTCGAGCTGTGGCCGGTGCTGCACGACGCCGCGACGGACCTGTGACCGAGAGGCCCGGCGTCGAGGACCTGCTGCGCGAACTGGCGCCGCAGGTCCTCGGCGCGCTCATCCGCCGGTACGGCGTCTTCGACACATGCGAGGACGCCGTCCAGGAGGCGCTGCTGGCCGCCGCCCTCCAGTGGCCCGCCGAGGGAACGCCGGACAATCCCCGGGGATGGCTGGTCACCGTCGCTTCCCGCCGGCTGGTCGACCAGGTCCGCAGTGAGCAGGCGCGCCGGCGCCGCGAGGACCGGATCGCCCTGGCCACTCCGCAGGCCGAGCTGCTGAGCCGCGCCGCCGACGCCGAACCGGACACGGACCGGGACGACTCCCTGGCGCTACTGTTCCTGTGCTGCCACCCGGCACTGTCCGAGCCCAGCCGGATCGCCCTGACACTGCGCGCGATCGGCGGCCTGACCACCGCCCAGATCGCCGCGGCCTTCCTCGTCCCCGAGGCGACCATGGCCCAGCGCATCAGCCGCGCCAAACAAACCGTCAAGACCTCCGCCACCCCGCTGTGCATGCCGAGGGCAGCCGACCGGGCCGAACGGCTGGAGGCGGTGCTCCACGTGCTGTACCTGATCTTCAACGAGGGCTACACCGCCACCGACGGCGCCGACCTGACCGCGCCGGCCCTGTCGGCCGAGGCGATCCGGCTCACCCACCTGCTGCACCGCCTGCTGCCCGACCACACCGAAACGGCCGGGCTGCTTGCCCTGATGCTGCTCACCGACGCGCGCCGCCCCGCCCGCACCGGACCCGACGGCGACCTGGTGCCGCTGGCCGAGCAGGACCGCACCCGTTGGAACCGCCGACTTGTCGCGGAGGGCCTCGACCTGATCAGCCGCACCTTGCCCCGCGGACAGGTGGGCCCGTACCAGCTGCAGGCGGCCATCGCCGCCGTCCACGACGAGGCCGAGCACGTCGACGCCACCGACTGGCCGCAGATCCTCACCCTCTACGACCTGCTGGAGCACCTCGCACCGAACCCGATGGTCACCCTCAACCGCGCGGTAGCCGTCGCCATGGTGCACGGACCCGCTGCCGGGCTCGACCTGCTGGCGGCACTGGAATCCGACAAACGGACGGCCCGCCACCACCGCCTGCTCGCCGCCCGCGCCCACTTCCTGGAACAGCTCGGCGACCTCGACGCAGCGGCCCACACCTATCGCGAGGCAGCCCGACGCGCCACCAGCACACCGGAACGGCGCCACCTCACAACCCGCGCGGCACGCCTCGCCCCCGAGCAGAACTGACCGGCAAAGCCGAACCACCAACGGAACTCGGGCACCACCGCTGTGCACGTTCGGCTGTACTCGCCTGTGCACATTCAGGTGTACGCCGACGAGGCGTCCACGGTGAGGCGCCAGTGCGCGAACATGCAGGGATATCGCTGGGCGATCTCCCGCAGTTTCGCGATGGCCTTCCGCTTGGCCTTGAGCCGCTTGTACTTCTGGCGGATCCAGCGCACCAGGTAGGCGTTGATGCGCATCAAGAAGGGATGCAGCTCCCACGGCCGGAAGCGGCCGAAGTAGTTGATCCAGCCCGCCACCATGGGGTTGACCCATCGGGCGAGCTCATTGACGGAAAGATCGGAGCGGGTGTGCAGCTGCCAGGAGCGCACCTCCCGGCCGATCCTCGCCAGAGCGTCCTGGCTGACCGCCGGCTCGAACGACAGGAAGAGCCTGCCGTGCCGAGCCCGGTTTCGCCTGGCGCGGAACGTGTACCCGAGGAACGTGAACGCCTCGTGCTCGTAGGAGCCTTGGCGGATCCGTTCTTGCAGTACACGATCCGGGTCCTGTCCGGGTGCAGACGCAGCCCGACCTCGACCATCCTGTCCGTGAGCGCGGCCAGCACCTCACGGGCCTGGCGCTCGGTGACGCAGTGCAGCACCGCGTCGTCCGCATAGCGTTCGAACCAGACGGCCTCCACCGTGCGACTTGGGAATGACCGCCGCGCGCACCGGAGGCGGAAAGCAGGAGCCCGACGACATCCGGTTCCAGACCTTGTACAGATTGTTCTGAAGGTCCTTCTCGAAGTCGGCGATGCTCTGCCCGTCCACCCCAGGAGCGCCCTTGTTCGCCCTGACTTCCTCCCACGCCCCCTTGACTTCCCACTTCGAAATATCAAACGGCTTGACCTGAGACTTCAACTGGCCCATCGAACTCCTCCCGGAGAACATCCGGTTGATGCGATCAACACAGTCACGAACGACCCGGCCCCTTCGCTCCACCCCCGTTACAGGGGCTTCACCGCTACTACGGGCCGGTCCGCCAGCAGGACCCGCGTCGGTACTCGACCCCTCGCAGTGTCCGCTGCTTGGGGCACTCCCTCTCGCCCACCGCTGTGCGGCGGGCAGTATCGGACCTGCCTTCTCCTGTTCCATGCGGAAGCCGCAGACCGGACTCATGTCGCCTACATACCGGACACCACCTGGCCAATAGGCGAACACCCGCCAGGCTCATCCCGGAGTTCGTCTCACACCCCGGTTCTGATGTCATCTGTCTGTCTTTCGACACGTCAGCAGCGATTCACTTGCGTTCGTCTTCCCGGTCCCCACCTGACGCCTCTTACGACACCTTTTCCTCATCGCTCACCACGACGGTCTTCAGCCAACGCAGCATGAGGTGGTTTGGATCCTCCCCCCGCAGGGCGACTCCGAAGGGCCAAAACCTTCATCATCCGCACAGCACCATTCCTGGAAGCTGTCCTACAACCAACTCCCTTTCATGTTCAGGACACAAGAGACGGGACAACCCTCGCTGCCACTGAAAAGGATCTTGGCCGTGTCGGTCAGTTCGGGATGGACGGCAGCACGGCGACAGCCGAGAGAGCGAACGGCAGGCCCTGGTTCTCGACGAAGACGGCGTCGCGGACAGCCTGCGCGATGACGGGGTGGGTGGGGGCGTCGAGGTAGCGGGCGGTGGAGTCGAGCGGGGCGATGCGGCGTTCGGCGATCAGGTTGCGCAGGGCACCGGGGAGGTTGTCCAGGCTGTCGCGCACCTCCCTCAGGCCGAAGGTGTTGGCCAGCCCTACCGCCGCGGACCGGGCCTTGAGTAGGTTGGTCGGCAGGTTCTGGGCGGTGGCCTTGGCCAGGTAGTAGGTGACGGGCTGGATCGCCCAAGCCAGCGCCGTGTGCGGGTCGCCGTCGTCGGGGCCGGGCGGCCCGAAGGCGCCCGGGCCGAGGTTGAGGCCGTCGCACAGCCACTCGGGCCGCATGCTGGTGCGGTAGGGGACGTGGCCGGCCGACCGGAACGCCGGGAGCGTGGTGATGGCGGCCGTCGCCTCGATCTGGAAGGCGTCGGCGAGGCGCCGCAGGATCGACTCCACCGCGGTCCGGGCAGCCGACACGTCAGCCGGAGTGGCGACGACGGGGATCAGGTCGAGGTCTGAGGTGATGTGTCCGCTGCGCCCGGTGCGGTGGTCGCCGCGGGCGAGGGAGCCGGACAGCGCCACCGACATCCCGGTCACGCCGTCGAATTCGCGGGCCAGCTGTTGGAGAAGCAGGGGCAGGTCGTGGGATTTCACGGCGTTCCTCGGGTCCCAGGGTCGCCACGATCCGATGTGGACCCGCCAGGCCGGGTTCCGGGCCGGTCGGAGCCCGGAGCCCCGTGATCGGGCAGCGAGTGGCCGAGGAAGCGCCGGTGGCTGGCTGACGTCCCCGCCAACGCCCGAAGGGCGGCCCCGGCCGGGTGGCTGGGACCGCCCTTCGGGCGTTGTTGGTGCTGGTGGTTCAGCAGCCGCACTCCTCGCCGCGCCAGGCCTCGATGCCCTCGCGCACCGCGAGGCCGGCCACCAGGAGGCCGACGACGGGGTCGAGCCACCACAGGCCGAACAGCGTGTTGGCGAGCAGGCCGACCAGGACGGCGGCGGCCAGGTAGGCGCACAGCAGGTTCTGGGTGCCCTCGCCGGAGGTGGCGCCGGAGTCGAGGATCTTGCCCAGGCGGCGCTTGGCCCGGCCCAGCAGCGGCATCACGATCAGCGAGGACGCCGACAGCGCGATGCCGAGCCAGCTGGTCGACGGCTTCTCGCCCGCGATCAGGGTGGAGATCGCGTCGTAGGCGATGTAGGGGGCGAGCAGGAAGAAGGTGACCGCCACGGCCTTCTGGGCCTTGCCCTCAGCGTCCTCGGACAGGGTCCGGGAGCCGCTGAACCGCCAGACGATGATCACCGAGGCCAAGCCCTCGATCACGGAGTCCAGGCCGAAGCCGAGCAGCGCGACGGAGGAGGCCAGCACTGCGGCGACGATGGCGACCGCGCCCTCGGCGGCCATGTAGGCCAGGGACAGCCAGGACAGCAGCTTGGCCTTGCGGGCGGCGGCGTGCCAGGCGTCGTCCCGGTCGATGGGCGGGCGGCAGCAGGCGTCGGTGCAGCTGGGCTCGCAGTGGCAGCCGCCGGGTTCCTCGGCGATGGTCAGCTCCTCGGCGCTGGTCTCGGGGGCGCTCATTCGCCTGCTCCGTCCGGGGTGCCGTAGGTGGGGCAGAGGGCGACCGCGTCGCCGGTCGCGGCCAGCACGGTTTCGGCCGCCGCGAGCAGGTCGGCCAGGGACGGCTGGGTCAGTGTGAAGACCGAGGCCCGGCCGACCGGGCGGGAGTCGACGAGTCCGCACTCGCGCAGGCACGCCAGGTGCTTGGAGACCGTGGACTGGGCCAGGCCGAGCTGCTCGACCAGGTCGACCACGCGGGCCTCGCTCACCGCGAGGTGGCGCAAGATCGCCAGGCGGGCCGGATCGCCGAGCGAGCGGAACAGGGCCGCCGCCGGCGCGAGCTCCACCCGGTCGACAGTCGGAGAGGGAGTTGTCATCGTCACATGACGATGTTATCGGATGTCCTGCCTCAATTGATCTTTGTCGGTGGGATGGCGCCTGAACTGGGCTGATGCAACGGGATGTGAGAGCAGGCAAGCTGACTGGTCTCACATCCCGTTGTCGCTCAGGCGGGTTTGCCGCCGAGTTTCTCGGGTTCGGTTGCCGCTGGCCTGTGTCTGCGCACACGGTTGTTGGTCGTCGTGCCGGTCGGTCTGGTCCGCCGCAAGAGACTACTGTGGGGAAGGATTTGCACAATCTGACGGACCGCCAGAAGAGGCGGGGGCAAGCATGCGTTCCGCAGCTCCTGCGACCAGGTGCTGCCGCCCATTCCACCGGCAGTCCACACAGACCACCCACACGAGGAGAAGTCACCTATGTCAGAGGAGACAGCCGAGGCGGCAGCCGACGAGCCGTTCCTGATGTCCGTCGTGGACGTCCACTCTCCCTCGGGGGGCGGAAGCGTTGTACGGGGCCGCATCGAACTCGGCAGCGTCAAGGCGGGGGACGAAGTCGAGATCGTCGGCGGTGGCAAGTCCCTCGTGGCCAAATGTGCAGGGGTCGAGGTGGACCGTACGGCCAACGGAGAACAGGACGGGAAGGCCGTGGCCGTGCTGCTGCGTGACGTGGCCGCCAAGGACATCGAACCGGGCCAGGTCCTGGCCAAGCCGGGCAGCTTCACCGCACGCACCACCTTCAAGGCCAACGTCTACGTGCTGAGCGCGGACGAAGGCGGCCGCGACGTCTCCATCACCACGGGATATCGGCCCAAGTTCGTCATTCGCGAAGACATCATCGACGGATCCATCAAGCTGCCGGACGGGATTGACAGGGCAACGCCCGGCGAGAGCACCGACCTGACTGCCACTCTGGACCGCGAGATTGTCTTGGTGAAGGGCCTGCGCTTCTCGTTCCAGCACGGCCCAGGAATCGTGGCGAATGGAGCCGTTACCGAGGTCATCTCGTAGGTGCAGGGCCGCGTTCGTGCTCCGGTCGGCATCCGCCCCGAAGGCCTTCACCGTCACGGCCTGGCGCTTGAAGTGAACGAAGCCACGTAGCAGACGGTGGCCAGGCTGTCTCAGGTTTCGTTGTCGGCCACCGGCGGATCCGGCAACGGAACCTGAGACAGCGACACCGAGAGGTGAGACGCGACCCCATGGGCTCACCTTGGCTGGACCCCTTCGGAGTCCACGACGAAGACGACCCGGAGCGCGAAGAACGCCTTCACCACCGTGGTGGTGAAGGCGTTGACGCAGGACCCACACCCACTACTCGTCGACGCGCGGCCCCCGCCCTTGAAGTATCGACCGGCGCGGCCGGTGGAGGTCAGTGGTCGCCGAAGAAGATCTCCCGGACCTCGCGCACCGCGTAGAAGGCGATCACGAACCCGCTGGCGGGGTCGGCCCACCACCAGCCGAGCGTGCTGTTGAGGACCAGGCCGACCGGCCGGGCACCGCCGGGATCGCGGCGGCGGTCTGATTCAGGAGGTCAGCGTCTTGCTCGCCAGCACCTTCCCCTGAGCGTCGTACGCGGCGAGCTTGACGCCTTCGAACGGGTATGCCGTCGAACCGTTGGGGGTCTTGCGGCTGGGCGGCCCCCAGACATAGCCGGTGGCGTAGCCCGGGTTGCCGGGAAGTGAGGCAACGGTGGACCAGGACACCTGGCCGTCTATCTCGATGGTCATCCGGGCCACCCGCCCGGGCCCGTGGTAGATGAGGTTGTACAGACCCTCCTGGTACTGCGGGGGGTTCCCGTAGTACTGCATGACGATCTCGGTCGCTCCGCCCGCCCAGGAGTGCCCGCCGCACCCCGGACCGCTGCGGTAGGCGGGGGCGTCGTGGATGCAGATCTCCTGGTCGTTCAGTTGCATCCACCAGTCCTGGCGGCCCAACGACAGCTGTTGGCCGGGCTCCACCACCACGGCCTCGGGAGCCGGCCCCTCCGGTACGGCCAGGGCCTGCGAGGCCGGCCCGACGGTCTGGACCGCGCGCTGCGCGGACAGTACCGCGCCCGTGCCGGCCACCACCGCGAGCGCGGCCACCACAGCCGACGCGCCCATCGCCACCCGGCGCCCCCGCTGCTGCTTGCGCACCTGGACGTGCACGGGTCCGGCAGACCAGTCCGCCACCGCGACCCGGGCCGCTTCATCTCGCAGAGCGCCGCGCATCATGTTCTCGGTGTCCATCACCTGTTGTCTCCGTTCGTGCCGTCGCTCGTTGAACCGGTGTCCGCCGCATACGGGGCCAACGCCGGGTGTCCGCGCAGTTTCGCCAGGCCTCGGCTGGCCTGGCTCTTGACATTGCCCAGCGAGCAGCCGAGCGCTTCGGCGACCTGGTACTCGCTCATGTCCTCCCAGTAGCGCAGGACGACCACGGCCCGCTGGCGCTGCGGCAGTTCCGCCAGCGCCTGGAGCAGCACCGAGCGTTCCTCGACGTCGTGGTGGCCACCGCCCGCGGTGTGCGCCCGATCGGGCAGGACGGGCATGAGCAGTTGCCTGACCCGGCGCCGCCGGTGACGGCTCAGGTTGTTGTTCACCAGGGCCCGGCGGATATAGGCGTCCGGCTCCTCCAGGCGGCTGATCCGGGACCAGTTCCTGAAGACCTTCGCGAACGTCGCCTGCACCACGTCCTCGGCCTCGTGGTAGTCGCCGGTGAGCAGGTAGGCGGTGCGCACCAACTGCCGCCAGCGCGCGGCGGCGAACCCCTCGAAGTCAAGCTCCCGCAGGCCGGGGCCGCCCGCGGAAGCCGGTGCCGTGACGGACGGGGGCGGGTCCTCCACTGGGATGTGCAATACGCTCACGGTCATCCGATTCCTCTTCGCGTCCGCGCGACGACCCGACCGGGCCATCGCTCTGCCCTACTCACCGCCGCACCACCGAGAAGGTTGCACACGGGCGCCGACAGTTGGTGCACGGCGAGTCGGTGGTCTCGGCACCGGGGCCGGGGGCCCTGGCGGCACGTATCAGGCGGTCGAGGTGATGGCTCGGGTGATAGCTCGGGTGACGGCCGTGATCGGCGGGGTCGGGCGGCCGGGGAGTCGCGCCACGAGGACCCGGCGGAGCTCGGGAGGTGCGCCTTCGACGTGCAGCAGGCTCACCCCGGGCGGCAGCACCGGGGAGAGCCGGGAGGGCACCGTTGTCACCCCGAAGCCGCCGGCGACCAGTTGGAGCTTCGTCAGCCAGTCGCGCGCGCTGTGGACGATGTGCGGCCGTGCGGGCAGGCCGGGCCAGACGCCGAGCAGTGGCTCGGAGTTCGAGGCCGGGGCGGCAATCCACGGGGCGTCGGCCAGTTCGTCGACGTGCACCGCGGTGCGGCCGGCGAACGCTCCGGTCGAAGGCGCCGCCACGACCAGTTCGGTGTCCGCGACGGTCTCGACGTGCAGGCGCGGCGACTCGCCGTCCAAGGGCCGGTGGGGCGGGCGGGACGTCAGGACGGCGAGGTCGATCGAGCCCGCGCGCAGTGCCCGGACCAGGGTGGGGGTGGTGCCCTCGGTCGTCGTGACCGTGATCTGCGGGTCGGTTGCCGTGAGGCGGGCGAGTACGGGAGGCAGGATGGCCGCGCCCGCGCTCAGGAACAGTCCCAGCCGCACCAGTTCGGTCCGCGGGGCGGCGCCGGTGAGGTCGCGCTCGGCCGCCGTCAGGCAGTCCAGGATCGTGCGGGCGTGGCGTAGCAGGGTCAGGCCCGCTGGGGTGAGCCGCACCCCAGCGGGGCGGCGTTCGAACAGGGTGGCGCCCGCGCTTCGTTCGAGGGAGGCGGCCTGGCGTGAGACCGCCGACTGGGTGTAGCCGAGCCGGGCGGCTGCGGCGGTGAAGCTGCCGGACTCGGCGATCTGTTGCAGGACCCGCAGGCCCGTGCTGGAGATGTCCATGCGGCATACGCATATCACGGATGCCTGTTCGTCGCTTCCCGCATTCCCCCCGGGCTCCTACTGTCGAACACGACGAACACGATGAACACGGACGAACACGGAGGTCATCACGTGCGAGCAGCAGTCCTGACGCAGTTCGGCGCCCCGCTCACGGTGCGGGAGGTGCCCGACCCCGAGGCCGGCGGCGGCGAGGTGGTGGTCGAGGTACTCGCCACCTGCGTGGCCCCGTACGCGGCCGAGGTCTTCAGCGGCGAGCGGAACTACCCCCTGGCCCCTCCCGTCGTACCCGGGATCGGCGGGGTGGGACGGGTCGTCCACGTGGGCCCGGACGCCACCCGGCTGCGCCCCGGCGACCTGGTGTGGTGCGACTGCACGGTGCGCTCGCGGGACGACGCCCTGACGCCCGACATCACGCTCCAGGGCTGGAGCTCCCGCGGCGAGGGCGGCGCGCGGCTCGCCCGGCACCTGCACGACGGGTCGTTCGCCGAACTCATGCGGGTCCCGACGGAGAACGTCTTCCCGCTGCCCGCGGCGGCGGGGGACGACCCGGCGCGCTGGGCCGCGCTCGGCGTGCACGTCATCCCTTACGGCGGGCTGCTGGCCGGCGGGCTCGCAGCCGGTGAGACGCTGCTCGTCAGCGGGGCCACCGGCAACCTCGGCAGCAGTGCGGTCGCGGTCGCGCTCGCCATGGGGGCGGGCCGCGTGGTCGCCCCCGGCCGCAACCGGGCCGCGCTCGACCTCCTCGCCGACCGGTTCGGTCCGCGGGTGCGCCCGGTCCCGCTGAGCGGGGACGAGGCCGGCGACCGCGCGGCGATGTCCGCGGCGGGCGGCGGCCCGATCGACATGGTGATCGACCTGCTGCCGCCGAGCGCACCCAACTCGGCGGCGCGCACGGCAGCCATGACCGTGCGCGAGTACGGCCGCGTCGTTCTCATGGGCGGCGTCGGCATGCTCGGCGGCGACGACCTCGCGCTCCCGTACCCGTGGATCATGCGCAACTCGGTCACCGTGCGCGGCCAGTGGATGTACCCGCGTACGGCGAACGTCGGCCTCATCCGGCTCCTCGCCTCGGGCACCCTGGACCTCGCCCCCGAACGGGTCCGGTCGTTCGGCCTCAGCGCCGTCAACGACGCCGTCACGTACGCCGCCTCACACGGCGGCCCGTTCGACCGCACCGCCCTCACCCCACCGGCTCGCTGACAGGACCGACCGATCTCCCCATGGCAGCGCCACGGCCCAACGCCCGCCGGGGAGCCGGGCCGACGCGTTCAGGTGGCTACTGGGCCAGCACTACGGTGAAGACGAAGAGGACGACGGCGAGGGCGATGGTGCACAGCACCGCGACCCTCACGGGCGTCAGCCGGTCCCGGAACCGCTTCTCCGGCAGGACGCGCTGGCTCGGACTGGTGTTGTGCTTCCACCAGTCGACGACCCGCCGGAAGTCGGCGTCGAAGTCCTCCGACGGGTGGAGGTCGCTGGCCATCACAGTGGACATCCAGTGGCGCCGGCCATCGGTGGTGTGGATCCGGGCCACACGTGTGGGCGCGCCGCGGCCTTGGAACTCCGACACGTCGATCCAGGAGATCTGTTGCCAGGAGTAGGTGCGGCCACGGCCGAACCCCCAGCAGATGGTGACTCCGTCGGTGCCGACCCTGCTCCAGTACCGCATGGAGATGAGGCGGCTCGCGGCGGCCAGTACCACGGTCCCGCCGACGAGTAGGAGCATGGGGCCGAGGCCGAGGTGGAACTTCAGGTGGCCGGCGACGAGTTCGACCGTGACGACGATGAGCACCGGCCCGAGATCGGACCAGTCTGGGCGGAATCTGTCTTTTCCCCGGAAGATCAGTTCTTTCACACTGCGCACACTACGCCGCCCTCAACCCGGCCTCGCAGGGGGATGGTTCGACGGCCGCGTAGCTCCCGTCAGGGCCGGTCGAATACCGACAAGTCGGCTGTTACCGCACCTGGTTGTGCCGGCTCGCGCTGAACCTCGCGCGGGAACGAGGACGCTGCTCGGCTTCCCGGCTTCTCCGAGAATCCGCCCCAGGCCCGGTCAGCCGGCACCGGCGCATCGCCCTGATCCGCAAGGTCGTGATCAGCGACGAGCTCCCGCCCATGGAGGGGGTCGCCACCGCACTGATCCTGCGCTATGCCCAGCCCATCCGGCGGCTGGTCCGGCTCACCCATCCGCGAGGTCCAGTACGAAGCCGATCAGGTCGCACTCCGGCTCGGCGATCCACCCACCCCAGTCCCCGAGCCCTTCACCGGCATACTCCTCAACTACATCCACACCGCACGGCCGAACCGGCCGAACGGCACCGCTCCGGCCAGTGGCTGAAGGGGCCCGGGGTGGTGAAGGTGAGGGTGGCGAAGCGTTGGGCCATGTGCTGGTGGGTGGCGGCGTCCGGGTGGAGTTGGTCGGGCAGCGGGAGGCCGGCGGCGTCGGCCGGTCCGTAGAGGTCGCGGCCGTCGAGGAAGTGGAGGTTCGGGTCGTCGGCTGCCCGCTGTTCGACGATGCGGGCCAGCTCGTCCCGGATGACGCCCAGCGTCAGCTTTCCGCTCGCGCGCTCCGCGGGGTCGCCCGTTGCCCGGAAGCGGAGTTGTCCGGTGCTGAGAGCGGTGAGGTCGATCGTGCTGGGGCCGGGTGTGTCCTCGACCATGGGGCACAGGATGGGCGAGACGACGAGCAGGGGCGTTCGGGGGTGGCCGTCGCGGATGGTGTCGAGGAAGCCGTGGACGGCGGGGGTGAAAGCACGCAGGCGCATCAGGTCGTGGTTGACCACGTTGATGCCGATCTTGACGCTGATCAGGTCGGCGGGGGTGTCCCGCATGGTGCGCGCGGTGAAGGGGTCGAGCAGGGCGCTGCCGCCCAGGCCCAGGTTGATCAGTTCCACGTCGCCGAGGGCAGCGGCCAGGGCGGGCCAGGTGCTGGTGGGGCTGGCGGCGTCGGAGCCGTGGCTGATGGAACTTCCGTGGTGCAGCCACACCTTGCGGCCTCGGTCCGGCACGGGCTGGATGGGGGCGTCGGTCCGCAGTGCGACGAGTTCGGTGGTCTCGTTGTACGGCAGCCAGATCTCGACGTCCTTGGCCCGGTCGGGCAGGTCGCTGAAGCGGAGGGTGCCGGCGGTGCCCGGGCGGCGCTCGGCGGTCCTGGTGGTGATGTCGATGGTCAGCGTGTCGCCGCCGGTCACGACGGCCTGACCGGCCAGGCGGCCGTCGACGAGCAGGTCGTAGACGCCGTCCGGGCGCGCCGGGGCACCCACGTAGGCGGTCTTGGTGGGCAGGGTGTCCAGTTCGACGGCGGTGGCCCGGGTGCGGAAGGCCAGCCGTACTCCGGAGGGCTGGGACTCTGCCCTGGCCAGCTGCGGGTCGGCGCACTGGGCGCGGGCCCAGGCGGGCAGTCGGTGCGGCAGCAGGCCGCGCTCGGTCTGCTCCAGGTCGAGGGCTCCGCGCAGGAGGTTCGCGGTGATGGGTGTGGTGATCCAGGCGTGCGGATCGTGCTGGTGGTGCATGGTGTCGGCCTGCCCGTCGGGGTTGTCGTGGTGTTGCGATTCATTCGATGGGGGTGCCGGGGGGCGGGGCTCTTCACCAGGCGGCTGTGCAGGGCCTGCTGGGGGCTCCGGCCAGGCATCTAGATGTCTAGCCGTCTAGATGTCGAAGATGCTATCCCTCGCCGAGCCGCACCCGGTTGAACAGCAGGAGAACTTCACGGATGCGAACCCGGACTGGACCCAGGGCGCCGGATCCGTAGGATTCGCCACGTGCCGACACCACGAAACAACGGTCCGTTGTACCTCCAGTTCGCCCGCGCCATCCAGGAGCGCATCGACACCGGCGAGTACCCCCCGGGCTCCCGACTGCCGAGCGAGCCGGAGCTGTGCGGGCAATTCGGCGCCAACCGATTGACCGTCCGCCAGGCGATCGCCGAGCTCGACCGCGCGGGCGCGATCGAGATCCGGCGGGGGGTCGGCACCTTCGTACGCCGGCCGGTCGTGCGGGCCACGATCGATGTCGACCCGAACAGCGCCCGCCTCGATGTCGGCAGCCAGAGCGTGCCCGTGCCCGTGCGCGGCCTGAAGGGCACCGAGGAACGGGCCGTGGAGGTGTCGGTCGGCTCGGACACGGCGCCCGACCGGCAGGCGGCCGAGCACCTGCGGCTGCCCACGAGCGCACTGACCCGCATCGACACCGTGATCGTGATCTCCGCCCAGCCCTGGGCAGTGAACAGCTACTGGGTGGCCACGCACCTGCTGCCCACAGGCTTCGCGGAGTCGACGGAGTCGCGGAACACCACGGTGGCGGTGGCCGAGGCGATCGGTATCGAACTTGAATACGACTGGCGCTCGTTCAGCGCGATCGCCGCCGACATCGCCGACGCGCAGCGGCTCGACGTCGCGGCCGGCAGTCCGCTGCTCCTGCGCGAGGGGGTCAGCTGCGCACCGGACGGACGGCCGATCCTCTACGTACGCCGGCGGATCTACGGCGAGAACGCCAGCTTCGTGATGCGCTACCGCGAGTGGCGCCAGGCGGACCAGGACTCGGGCGGCGCGGATACCAGCGGCTGAGGCGCGCCTCGTTGCGCGGGGACTTCCACCTCCCTCCCGCCACCTCCCTCCCGTCGCAAGTGATCCGGGCCGCATTTGAGGCTGCGACCAGGTGCGACCAGGTGTGACCAGGCCTGACCGGAACAACCGGGACGTCGGGGGCGAGGGCCCGGTGGCCCGGCAGCCTCGGTGAGGCCGCCGGGCCATCGACCCGTTGCGGTCTGCGGCCTCGGCCCTCAGCTGACGCCGGCGGCCCGCAGCGCGGCTTCGACGGCCGCAGCGGCGTGTTGCTGACCGACCGCGTTCGGGTGGAACGGCGCGTAGGCGCCGGCGGGGACGAGCGGCTCGATCCAGCGGGTGGACGCGCTCTGGCAGGCGTCGTGCCCGACGCTCGGGGTGTAGGTGTCGACGTAGGTGGCGTCGTTGCCCTGGGCGGCGTGCCGCAGCATGGAGTTGAGGGCCAGTTCGATGCCGTCGAGGTAGGCGGTGTCCTTGGTGGTGAGGGTCAGTTGCGGCCGGCAGTTGCCGCTCTGCGGCAGGATGTCCGGGTAGCCAACAACGAAGACCTTGGCCTGCGGCGAGAGTCGGTGGATCTGCTGGAGGGCCCCGGCGATGTTCGCCTCGTCCGAGGCGATGGCGTCGGCGAAGGTCGATTTGTAGAAGTCCGCGCACGGCGAACCGATGTCGAACACGTTGAGCGCGTCGATGACCTCGCAGCCGCGGACGGCAGTGCTGAAGGTGTTGTTGTCGTTTCCTCCTATGCCCAGGGTGACCACCGATGTGGACGGGGTCAGCGCGTCGAACTGCGGCGGTGAGTCCGGCGACTGGGCGAGCGTCATGTCTCGGGCCTGCGCGCCGGAGCAGCTGACGTCGGCGAGTTGCAGCCCGAGGTTCCGGGCCACGACGTGGGGGTAGTTGTCGACGCCCTGGCGGCAGGCGGACGGTGTGCCGGGGGCGGGGGCGGTCAGTGTTCCGACGGCGGTGTAGGAGTCGCCCAGGGCGACATAGGCGCCCTGGATCGGGGACGCCTGGGCCGGGTTGGCCAGGGCCAGTGCAGTGGTGAGGGCGAGGCAGGCCGCGGCTGCGACGCCGGCGGTCTTCGTGGGGGTCATCGGGGGTCCCTTCCCATTCTCGTGACTACTGGTCAGAAGGTGTGCGGGCGCCCATGGTTCGAGTGGGCCTACTTCACCAGGAAGCCGCGCAGGTCCCACCGAGGCCCCGACAGGACATCTACACATCTAGATGTCGCAGATGCTATCCCTCGCCGAGTACCGCCATGTTGAACGGCGGGAGAACTTCACGGAGTTGCTCCCCGACTCCGCGATCAGAGCGCCGGTTCCAGGTCGTCCAGGCGTGGCACATCCTGCGCCTGTGGCTGTCGGCGCTGCTGATCACGGCGCTGTGATCGTTGCTCTCACGTCCCGCGCCGGGGCGACGTGCTGTCCAGTGACAGCCGGCCCGGCGCCGGGCGTGGCGCGCGGGGCTCATGTGGCACGGCGCGCACCTCCGGGCTGTCAAGAGGTGGTAGCGCAGGGACGAACCGTGCGGGGCGGCGTACGCAAGGGCACGCCTATGCGAATTGGTTAGTCCGACTGAGCGACCCCCAGGCGCTTCAGCCGTGGAAACCGCAGGTTTGCCAGCAATCTATTGGCGAAGAAGGGAGCGCATCCATGCGCCGACTGGCCACTCTGGCCGCCACTCTGTCCTTGGCGGCCGGGCTCATCGCCACAGCTCCAGCGGTACACGCCAGCACCGAACATGCGTCCACCAAGGCCGCGTCCAGCAACTGCCGCGCCAACAAGATCTGCTTCTACAAAGGCGCCGACTACGGCGGCGACTGGTGGGACTTCGAGCCGCCGTCGTTCGGATGCCACGACGCGGACTCCTACGGGGGCAACTACAACCATCCGCTCAGCGTGTGGAATAACACCCGCTACACGATCAGCCTGTACGACGGCAACTGCTTCGGCTCCAACCTCGTCGCGACAGTTGGGCCCGGCGAGGGTATCGCCAACCTGACCGGGACTGTCTCGGGCTACAAGTACGTGTGACCGGGAGATTCGACCGCAAGCAGTCCACCCCCGCCCCGGCATGGGCCTGTCAGAGCCCGTGCCGGGGCGTCGCGCTGCGCGATCTGCCGCGTGTCCGTCAACAGCCGTTCCATGTGGGCTGGTTCCGGAACCTCGATGTGGCCGATCGGTTCGGCCAGGTCCACCGTCCGATGGGCGCCGATCGTCTCCCGCGCAGCCGCAGGTGCTCCTCGACCGTGGGCACGGCCCCTCGGCGCCGGTGTTCCGCCTCGGTGACGTACCCCTGGCGGTACCGGCGCCAGTGCTCGGCGGGGCGATGGCGCCACCGCAGGGGCATGCCCTCGCTGCTGCGCCGCCACAGGTCGGCGAACGCCCGTCCAACGACGGTTCCGTGCAGGCTCCGCACACGAGCGTCACCCGCGCGGAGCAGGTACCCACTGGAGGAGGAATCGCAGTCCCTCGTGGGCCGGGGAGCCGGGAGGGGCGGTGTAGGCGATGAGTTGCTGGTCGGGCCGGGTGTCGACGGTGAACTGCTGGACGTCGAGGGTCAGGGGGCCGGCCAGCGGGTGGGCGTAGGTCTTGGTGAGCTGCCGGGGGCCGCGCACTCGGTGGTCGGCCCACCAGGCCCGGAAGTTCGCGTCGCAGGCTGTCAACTCACCGATCAGTGAAGTGAGTTCACGGTCCTCCGGGCGGCGGCCGGCTTCCATGCGCAGCGTGGCGACGCAGTCGCGCGCGGCGCGGGGCCAGTCCGCGTACAGCGCGCGGTAGGCGTCGTCGAGGAAGGTGAGGCGGATCAGGTTGCGCTCCCCGGGGGCGAGTGCGCCGAAGTCGGTGAGCAGGGCAGTGGCCGCGTGGTTCCAGGCCAGGACGTCCAGGCGCCGGTTGAGGACCATGGCGGGAACGTCGTGCATGGTCGCCAGGAGCTGCCGCAGTTGCGGGTCCACGGGCGGGCGGCCGGACGGTGGGGCGGCGGGTGCCGGGGCCGCGTCGACCAACGCGAAGAGGTAGGCGCGTTCGTCCGGCGCCAGGCGCAGCGCGTCGGCGAGCGCGTCGAGGACCGACCGGGAGACGCGCCGGGTACGTCCCTGCTCCAGGCGGACGATGTAGTCGACGCTCACGTGGGCGAGCTGCGCCAGTTCCTCGCGGCGCAGGCCCGGCACCCGGCGCAGCCGTCCGTCGTCGGGGAAGCCGGCCCCGTGGGGGTCGAGGGCGGCGCGGCGGGCGCGCAGGAAGTCCCCCAGCTCGTTGTCGCGGGAGGGCTGGTCACGGACGGTCATGGTTCCAGTGTCCGGCACGGGAGCGGCCTCGTACCTGGTACCGGCGTGCATAGGCAGCGTCCTCCCTGGCACCCCCGCACACCCCGGCGCCACGGTGGAGGAGCGGCCACCGAAGAGGGCCCCGGAGCCGGCCCCGCGCCGACCCGCCCGTCGCACGACGACCGGAGCAGCACCGTGATCACCGATGTGACCTTCCCCAGCGCCGGCCTGGACCTCGCCGGCCACCTGTACACCCCCGACGACGGCGGCACCGGCAGCCCCCGCCCGGCGATCGTCGTCGGCCACCCCGGCGGCGGGGTGAAGGAGCAGGCCGCTGGCCTGTACGCCCGGCGCCTGGCCGAGCGCGGCTTCGTCACCCTCGCCTTCGATGCCGCCTTCCAGGGCGCGAGCGAGGGCGAGCCGCGCGGCCTGGAGGACCCGGCGCACCGGATCGAGGACCTCAAGGCCGCCGTCTCCTTCCTCACCACCCGCGCCGAGGCCGACCCGGGCCGGATCGGGGCGCTGGGCATCTGCGCCTCCGGCGGCTACGCCCTGGCCGCCGCCTCGACCGACCAGCGGATCAGGGCCGTCGCCACCGTCAGCGCCACCGACATGGCCCGTCAGTTCCGCGACGGCGCCAACGGCACCCAGGATCCGGCCGTCTTCCGGGCCATGCTCGAAGCCGCTGCGGCGGCCCGCACCGCCGAGGCCCGGGACGGGGGCGTCCGGACCTTCCCGATCTTCCCCGCGACCGAGGAGGAGGCCCACCGCGGCGGCCCGCACGTCCACGACGGCTGGGAGTACTACTGCACGCCCCGCGCCGAACACCCCCGGGCGGCCAAGGCCCTGACCTGGTCCAGCATCGACCGCATCGCGGCCTTCGACACCTTCGCCGCCCTGCCCCTGCTCGCCCCGCGCCCGCTGCTCATGGTCGCCGGCCGCGAGGCGGTGACCGCCTGGATGAGCGTGCGGGCCTTCCAGCGCTCGACTGGACCGAAGGAACTCCACTGGATCGACGGCGCGTCGCACGTCGACCTCTACGACAAGGACGAGTTCGTCACCCCCGCCGTCGCGAGGCTGGCCGGCTTCTTCGGCACCCACCTCGTTGCGGCCGCGTAACCACGCCCCGGGCAGCTGGCCGGTCTTCGCGTGCACCGGCGGGCAAGCCCCCGCTGACGGCACCGTCACCGGCTCCCGCCGGCGCTAATGTCCGGGCTCCGGGCGGAAGTTCCGCCTCGGATTGCGGCGCGCCCCGGCGTGCACCACGTCGAGGCGCCCGGAGGAGGGAGATGGTCCGATGGGATCGGAACGCATGCGCGGCCGCCGTGCCGTTGTCGCCCGCGCACCGCGCGTGGCAGTGGCGGTGCTGGCCGGGCTCAGCCTGGCGGTGGGGCTCACGGCCTCGCCCGCCGCGGCGGCGACGACCGAGGGCAACTGGATCAACGAGGGCGGCCCCGCACGCTCCCCGTCGGCCATGACCGCCCTGTGGCACGACAACGAGACGTACGAGGCCGCCCGCGGCGAGGATGACCGGATCTGGTGGCGGCACGGGAACGGCGCCTGGCAGCTGATGCCGGGCAACGCCCGGGCCGTGCGCATCACCAGCAACTTCACCTTCACCGCCGGAGAGCAGGAGTTCTACGTCTCACGGGGCCTGACCAACTCGGTCCGCATCGCCCGTACCCGCCCGGGCGACGGCAGGAACGCCCGGTACACCGAACTGCCCGGCGGCGGCCGGTGCGAGTCGCTCGCGATCGGCCGCGGCGGCGACCCAGGACACCTCGCGACCAGTCCCTTCGACCCGGGCTACGCCGCCCAGCAGAACATGGCCATCGGCTGCATCAGCCCCAACGACCACCAGCTCTACCTCAACCGCTCCACCGACGGCGGCAACACCTGGTCCGGCTGGTCCCACAGTACCGGCGGCCCCTCCCCCTCCGACGCCGCACCCGAGATCCACGGCTTCCCCGGCGGCGAGGTCTTCGCCGTCCTCTCCTGGGGCAGCGACACCGCCCCCTTCAAACGCCACATGATCGTCATGAAGCGCGTCATGTGACACCCACTCGGGACCAGGATCACCGCACCGGCCCTCCCGGGTGCGGTGGATCGGGAACACGAGCAGCGTGATGATGACGGCGAACGTCCCATCGCCCGTCGCCTCCAGGCGGCGGCTCGACGGACACGGCCCGCCACACGGGGGACGTGGCGGGCCGTGTGGTGGCCGAACGGCCCCAGCGAGCAGGGGTGCTGGGTGGTGAGGCGGTCATGCCGGCCAGATTCCGGAGGAACCGCGGCGGTGGGAGTCCAGCAGGTGGGTGTCGATGATGCCGATGGCTTCCATCAGGGCGTGCATGGTGGTCGGGCCGACGAACGCGAACCCCTGCGCGCGCAGGGCCTTGGACAGGGCCTGCGATTCGGGGGAGGTGGTGGGGATCTCGGCGAACGTGCGCGGTCTGGGGGTGTCGAGTGGCTTGAACCCCCACACGAAGTCGGTCAGGCCGCCGTGTTCGCGCAGCCGGATGGTCGCCCGGGCGTTGGCCACGGCCGCGAGGATCTTCGCGCGGTTGCGGACGATCCCGGCGTCGGCCATGAGGCGTTCGACGTCGGTGTCGCCGTAGCCGGCGACCCGGTCGGGGTCGAAGTCGTCGAACGCGGCGCGGAACGCCGGGCGCTTGCGCAGGATCGTCGCCCACGACAGCCCGGCCTGGAAGGCTTCCAGGCTGATGCGTTCGTACAGGCCGCGCTCGTCGCGCACGGGCATGCCCCACTCGGTGTCGTAGTACTCGCGGAGCAGCGGATCGGTGCCGGCCCACGCGGGGCGGGCGAGCCCGTCCTCGCCGATCACCACCCCGGGGTCGACGGGGTGTTCGGGGGCGAGGGCGGGGACGGTGTCGCTGGCCATCGGGGAAGGGTTCCTCGCTGTTCTTCAAAGGGGCAGGGGGTGCCGGGCGTTCGCGGTCGGGCCGCCCGGCCGGGGCGCGGCTAGAACAGTCGTCCGGCCCGGGTCTCGACCGGCTCCTCCAGGTCCAGCAGGAGCTGCTTGCGCTCCAGTCCGCCGCCGAATCCGGTGAGTTTGCCGCCCGCGCCCACCACCCGGTGGCAGGGGATGACGATGCTCACCGGGTTGCGCCCCACGGATTGGCCCACGGACTGCGCGAACCCCTTGCTGCCCAGCTCGACCGCGATGTCGCCGTAGGTGATCCGCGCGCCGTACGGGATCTGGCGCAGCTGCGCCCAGACCTGTTCCTGGAACTCGTCGCCGTTCGTCGCCGCCGCGACGTCGAACACCTGCCGCTTTCCGGCGAAGTACTCGTCGAGTTCGCTGCGGGCCTGGGCGAGCACCGGGTCGGCCGAGGTGTCGGCTCGCCGGCCCCACGCCGAGGGCCGGGGCGTGTACCGGTAGCCCGGGAAGTAGAGCCCGATCAAGGCGTTGTCGCCGGCGACGACCAGGAGCCGTCCCACCGGGCTGTCCACGTAGGCGTGCCGGACGTCCATGTCGATCTCCTCTCTGCGCCTGCTGTCTGTGGTGAAGACGCGCGGGCGCACCGAAACGTGAGACGCGTTCCGGCAGCAGTCGGCCGGGCAGGACGGCGGAGCGGCCGGGCAGGATTCCCGAAAGGCGCGTGGATACGCGGGATCACGAGGAGTGCGGGGGTCCTGGGGCAACAGGAGTGCCCCAGGGGGCGGGGCCGACCGCATCGCGCGGCACCTCCGGCAGGTCGGACAGCGCCGTCACCGTGATATGCCGGGGCCGGGGCCGGTGACCGTGAGGTCGCCGTCGTCGGTGACGATCCAGGTGGCGCCGTTCGCGTCGGCTCCGGTCAGGCCGCGCAGCTGCCGGGCGCCGACCAGGGCCAGCGTGGCGGGGCGGCCGATGGCGGCGGTGGCCAGGGTGCGGTCGGGCCGCCAGGACGTGGACCACAGCAGCCGCCGGGCCACCTGGGCCCAGCCGACCTCCGGGCCGGTCATCACCCACACGTCGGCCGGCGCGTCGGCGAAGTGGCGGGCCTGGCACAGCCAGGAGGCTGCGGTCTCCGGCCAGGTGGTCGTGGCGGCCACGACGCCGCCGGCGGCCTGCCAGGCCCGGGTGATCGCGTCGGCGCCTGCCAGCGCGGCCGGGGTCCGGCCGGAGCCGACGGCGATGCTCCGGGCGCCGCGCGCCTGGGCCAGCGCGACCAGCACGGTGACTTCGGTGTCGGTGACTGCCAGGTCGGGGCCCGGCGGTGGGGGGTCGGTCAGCAGGGGGCTGGTCAGGGGATTCATGGGGTGCCTTCTTCGTCAGCGCTCTTCGATGACCGGCAGAGGTCCAGGTGGCGCACCGCGCCCGGCCGGCAGGAGCGGGCAGGCGGGCGGACGCGGTGAATGCGGACAGACCGACGGCGGCCGCCGGGGATGCTAGGCGGCGTCGTGGAAGACCAGGGCCAGGGTGTGCCGGTGCCCGGAGCGGAGCGCCGAGACGCCGTGCCGGACGGGGGCGGCGGACCAGCCGCGCGCGGAGCGCACGGGCCGGTCGCGGGTGGTGAACACGTAGCCGTGGCCCTGCGGGAGCAGGGTGGCGGTGCCGCGGGACTGGGCGCGGGGGCGCTGCTCGACCAGCAGGAACTCCCCACCGGTGTGGTCGGTGCCGGGCCGGTCCAGGTTGATCACGACCTGCAACGGGAACACCAGGTCGCCGTACAGGTCACGGTGCAGCGCGTTCCAGTCCCCGGCGCCGTAGCGCAGCAGGATCGCGGTGGACTTGGACTGCCCGGCCGCGTGGCACATCTGCAGCCACTCGTCCAGGGTGTCCGGCCACGGCGCGGTGCGGCCGAGCCGTTCCCACCAGGTGCGGGCGATGGGCAGCAGCCGCGGGTACAGGGCCTGCTTGAGCTGCTCGACCGGCTCGGGGTAGGGGGCGTGGAGGTACTTGTACTCGCCGGCCCCGAACCGGTACCGGGCCATGTCGACGGTGGAACGGAACAGCTCGGGCCGCCCGTACAGGTCCCGGAGTCGGCCGGCCTCGTCCGGGGTGAGCAGTTGCGGCAGCAACGCGCCTCCGAGCGCGTCGAGTTCGGCGGCCACCGCGTCCCAGTCGGCGCTCTCGGCCCGGCCGGCCCACGGCCCGGATCCGGTGGCGGCGTCCGCGCCGGGAGCCGTCACCCTCGTGTTCGCCCTCGCAGCGGTGGCGGTCATGCCGCGGCCTCCAGTTCCAGTAGTGCGGTCTTGGCCTCCAGGCCGCCGATGTAGCCGCCGAGGGTGCCGTCGGTGCGCAGCACCCGGTGGCAGGGGACGACCACCGGCAGCGGGTTGGTCGCGCAGGCCGTGCCGACCGCCCGCACCGCCTTGGGGCTGCCGACCAGTTCGGCGACTTGGCGGTAGCTGCGGGTCTGGCCGTAGCCGATCTCCGGCAGGTGCTGCTGGACCAGTTGCCGGAAGCCCTTGGACAGGGACAGGTCCAGCGGCAGGTCGAACGCGCGACGGCGGTGGTCGAAGTACTCGTCGATCTCCCGGGCGGCGGTGTCCAGCCGGCCGGGGGCGCGCAGGATGCGCGGGCTGACCTTGTCGGCCAGGGCCTGAAGGACCTGGTCGTGGCCTTCGACCGCGAAGGCGACACGGACCAGGCCCCGGTCGGTGGCGGCCAGCAGCAGGGGGCCGACCGGGGAGTCGACGACGGTGTAGGCGATGTCGACCAGGGCGGCGGCCTGGGCCTCGGCCTCCAGCCGGCGGTGCAGCCGGGCCAGGGTCCCGGCGTCGACGGGAGCCGACAGCACGCTCAGGACGTCATCGTGGGATCGGATGCCGCTCATGTAGATGCTCCTCTCGAAGTCGCGCCCGGATAGTGTTTTCGTAGATTCTTCAGACCGTCCGCCGCCGCCCGGCGCGCCGCCGCGGTGTTCCCGCCCAGGACCGCCGCGATCTCGTCGTACGACATCCCGGCCAGATAGCGGAACGTGACCGCCTGCCGCTGCTTGCCGGGAAGACGCCCCACCATCTCCCACAGCTCCCCGTCGTCAGCGCCCGGAACGCCCAGCGAACTGGGCGCCTCCGGCAACTCCTCGGCCGGCAGCGGCCGGCGTCCGGCGGCGCGCAGCGCGTCGATCGCCTTGCGCCGGGCGATCGTCACCAGCCACGCCTCCACGTTCGCCGTCTCCGGCAGCCCCGGCCAAGCCCGCATCGCCGCCAGGAACGTCTCCGACCAGGCGTCGTCTGCGTCGTGTGTCCCCAGCAGCGCCCGGCACACCCGCAGCACGGTCGCGCCGTGCTGCTCGACCGCCTTCTCGAACGGTTCCCTCATCCTCGCCCTGCCGTAGACCTTGAATCCGAACCGATGTGTTCGAGCTCCCGAAACAGCCGGCCGGTCGCGGCCGGCACTGCCCTCCTCCAAGTCCGGCGGCCTCCGCCCGGTTTCTTCGGGTCGTCACCGTGCCCGGCCGCCTTCTGCACCTGCTGTCTCACCTGGAAGACGGTGCGGGTGCCGAGAACGTGAGATCCGAGTTTCACCCGGTGGGAACGTGCCCGGCGCGGGCCTCAGCCGCAGCCACTCCCGTTCATCCGGCGGACGGGTGCAGGACGGGCGCGTACCCGCCGACCAGCACCTGCACTGTCACCGCGGGGGTGAGCACCTCCACCCGAAGGTCCGGGGCGACCGCCCGCGCCGCGCCGTACCCGGCCATCGACCAGGGCCGCCAGTACCCCTGCCGCATCAGCCCGGCCTCGCCGTCCAGGCGGACGAACGCGCCGTCCGGCAGGTCGCCGGCCGCCGCCCGGAAGGTGCGCTGGCGCCCGTCGGGCGTTCTCCGGTCCGCCTGCAGCCTGCTGTCCATCTCCGGCGCGCCGGGAAGGCCGTCTCCCAGGGTGTCGGCCCAACTGCGCTGGAACCGCCGGTAGTCCGGGACGCGGCACAGCCCGCACGGCCGGTGCCCGGCGGCGAGGGCCGTGGCCTCGTCGAGGAAGTACAGCTCCGTCAGCCGGCCCGGCTGCCACTGAACCCGCCACCAGTCCTTGAACTCCAGCACGCAGCAGACCCAGGCCCGCGTCGACGGCTTGCGCGTCGGCTGGCCGCCAGCGCCGAGCAGCGAGCCCCGGTTCCCCCAGAACAGCCCCCGCCCCGGGTCGGCCACGAGCTCGCCGTCCGGCCGCACCCGATTGCGTCGGCCCGTACGGACCCGTTCGCCCGCCCCCGGCTGGTTCTCCCGCCTGGTCAAGCCCTCGTCCACCGGCATGATGCGCTCCTCGCCCTGTCGGATGATCGGCAGGCGGGATTGACCGCCGACATGGTGAAGACGCCGGCGGCAGGTCAGGCATGCGGCCGGAGTCCGGACGCCCATCGGATCACGATGCGCCCTGGATGTTCCCCGAGTTCCGAGGTGCGTTACCGCGGCAGCTTGGTGGTGCGCTCCGGGCGGACGGCGGGGACGGACGGCAGGGGACGGACGGCAGGGGACGGACGAAGCACGACAGCACCCGCAGTGACGAGCGGGATCGGCATTCGCCGAGACGGCCTGGACGGCGGGCGGTCAGCGGTGGCCGACGATGACGGAGATGCCCCAGCCGATCGCCGCGAGCACCACCGCGAAGATCAGTCCCGCCAGGGTGGAGCCGACCGGCCCGGCGGAGGGCCGGACGGCGGAGGGCTCGCCGGCCGCGCCGGTCGGGTTGAGCAGGCGCAGGCCGAGGGCGAACAGCGCGGGCAGGCCGGCGCCGGTGAGCAGGCCCACCACGACGATCTTCCACAGCGCGTCCAGGTTGATCCAGGAGTTCACGGGCTCACCTCGTCCTTGGCCTTGACCGGCTCCGGCGTCACCGAACCGGTCCACGCGGCGTTGACGTTCTCCGGTGTCACGGCCGGATGGCGGGAGGCGGCGAAGAAGGCGACCGACACCACCACCAGCGCGCCGACGATCACCACCACGCCGACCGTCCCGCCGATCCCGTTCGCGGCCCAGTAGGCCACCGCGCCGGCCAGCGCGGAAGCCGGCAGGGTGAGCAGCCAGGCCGTCACCATCCGGCGGGCGAGCTGCCAGCGCACCACTGCGCCGCTCCTGCCGACCCCCGAGCCCAGGATCGATCCGGTGGCCACGTGCGTGGTGGAGAGCGAGTAGCCGAAGTCGGTGGAGCAGAGGATCACGGCGGCCGAGGCCGACTCGGCGGCCATCCCCTGCGGCGGTTCGATCTCCACCAGCCCCTTGCCCAGGGCTCGGATCACCCGCCAGCCGCCGATGTAGGTGCCCAGGGCGATCGCCAGCGCACAGGAGAGGATCACCCAGTCCGGTGCCTTCGCCCCGGCGGGCAGGGTGCCGTTGGCGATCAGGGCGAGGGTGATGGCGCCCATGGTCTTCTGCGCGTCGTTGGTGCCGTGGGCGAGCGAGACCATGGAGGCCGAGCCGATCTGGCCGAGCCGGAAGCCGCGCCCGCGCGGTCCTTCGGGCACGTCGCGGGTGAGGCGGTAGACCAGGAGGGTGCCGACCACGGCCACCCCACCGGCGATGAACGGCGACAGCGCCGCGGGCACGACCACCTTGGAGACCAGCCCCTGCCACTTGACGGCCGAGGCCCCGGCAGCCGCCACCGTCGCCCCGACCACCCCGCCGATCAGCGCGTGCGAGGAACTGGAGGGGATCCCGAGGTACCAGGTGGCCAGGTTCCACAGGATGCTGCCGACCAGACCGGCGCACACCACCGTCAAGGTCACCTCCCCCGTGGCGACCAGGCCGTTGGCGATGGTCGCCGCCACGGCGGTCGACAGGAACGCGCCCACCAGGTTCAGCACCGCCGACACCGCGACCGCGACGCGCGGCGGCAGGGCGCCGGTGACGATCGAGGTCGCCATCGCGTTGCCGGTGTCGTGGAAGCCGTTGGTGAAGTCGAAGCCCAGCGCCGTGGCGACCATCAGCGCCAGGACCGCGTCGTTGCCGGTCACGGACCCGAACCTAGCCCGCGCACCGGCCGAGGCTGCCGCCGACCCGCCCTGCCCCGGGGCCCGGCACCCGTTCGTCCGGCCGTTCGTCCGGTTGCGGGGCCCTCAGTGCCGATGCTCTCCTGCAAGAGCCGGCCGGCGTGACGATCGGAACCGATGTGCCGTCCCCCGTCGCCGTCCCGCCCCAGGAGGCTGCCGGCCGGCCGGACCGAGACCCGTCCCTGCAAGCCCTGAGGCCCTGACGCCCCGGGTGAAAGCGTTGGCACCCATGGCTGAGCACTCCACCGTCCGCACCGTGACGTACGACCTGCTGCGCACGCTCGGACTCACCACGGTCTTCGGGAATCCGGGCTCCACCGAGGAACCGTTCCTCCAGGACTTCCCCGCGGACTTCGGCTACGTCCTGGCGCTCCAGGAGGCGTCCGCCCTCGCGATGGCCGACGCCTTCGCGCAGGTCACCGGCCGCCCCGCGCTGGTCAACCTGCACTCCTCGGCCGGCACCGGCAACGCGCTGGGCAACCTGGTGGCGGCCCACCACGGGAACACGCCCCTGATCGTCACCGCCGGCCAGCAGCACCGGGAGCTGGTGATCGGCGAGCCGTACCTCGGCAACCGCGAGGCCACCCAGCTGCCGAAGCCCTGGGTGAAGTGGTCCTACGAGCCGGCCTGCGCCGAGGACGTCCCCGAGGCCTTCATGCGCGCCTACGCGCAGGCGCTCCAGCCGCCCGCCGGCCCGGTCTACCTGTCGATCCCGATGGACGACTGGAAGCGGCCGCTGTCCGGCTTCACCCGGGTGCGGACGGTGAGCGAGCGGGTGGCCCCCGACCCCGGGCGGCTGCGGGCCTTCGCCGAGCGCATCACCGCCAGCCGCCGGCCCGCACTCGTCTTCGGGCCGGAGGTCGACCGCAGCGGCGGCTGGGACGCGGCCGTCGCCCTGGCGGAGAGGCTGCGCGCCGCCGTCTACGGCGCCCCGCTGGGGGACCGCGTCTCCTTCCCCGAGGACCACCCGCTCTTCGCCGGCCCGCTGGGCATGTCGGTGAAGACCATCAGCGACCGGCTGGCCGGGCACGACCTGGTGGTGGTGATCGGCGCGGAGGTGTTCCGCTACTACCCGTACGTGCCCGGCGACTACCTCCCCCCGGGCACCGGGCTGCTCCAGATCACCGGCGACCCGGAGGCGGCCGCGGCCGCGCGGGTCGGCGACAGCCTGCTCGGCGATCCCCGGCGGGCGATCGAGCTGCTCCTCGACCTGGTCGAGGAAGGTTCGGCGCGGACCGCTCCGGAGCCGATGCCGCGGCCCCGCGTGCTGCCGTCCGCCCCGGACCGGCCGCTCACCCCGCCGGAGGTCTACGCCGCCCTGAGCAGGGTCCGCCCGCCGGACGCGGTCATCGTCAACGAGTCGACGTCGACCATGGCGCAGCAGCTCGAATGGCTGCCCACCACCCGATCGGGCTCGTTCTTCGCCACGGCCAGCGGGGGCATCGGCTGGGCCGTCCCGGCCGCGGTCGGCGTCGCGCTGGCCGACCGGGACCGGGGGACGCGGCGCCCGGTGGTCGGCCTGATCGGCGACGGCTCCTTCCAGTACTCCGTGCAGGCCCTCTACACGGCGGCCCGGCACCGCCTCCCGATCGTCTACGTGGTCATGCGCAACCACGAGTACTCGATCCTGAAGTCGTTCGCCCTGCTGGAGGACACCCCCGGGGTGCCCGGGCTCGACCTGCCCGGACTGGACGTCGCCTCGGTGGCCCGCGGCTTCGGGTGCCACGCCGTCGACGTGGAGACCACCGAGGACCTGGAGCGGGAGTTCACCGCGGCCCTGACCGCCGACACCCCCACCGTCATCGTCGTTCCCACCCGACCCCAGCAGGCCGCGCTGTAGACCGCGCGGCGGGGCCGGGTCGGGCGGCAGGAGCACCTCGGCGACCAGCAGGGGAAGGTGTCCGACAGCCGGGCACCTTCCCCTTTCGGCACCACGGACCCCTCCGTCTTCCGCCATCGACCGCCCCCGCACGATCGCCGCTGCGGGCGGCTGGTGCGCTCGCGGACCGGGGCCGGTGCGCTGTGGGCCAAGTCCGGCACCACCCCTGCGCCTAACGTCACGTCAGGAGCCCGACGGGGCGGGGCTGTGGCCCCGGCCCGCTCGGAAGCCTCCACCCGCCGCCCGCACCCGGGCGACGGGTCGATCCCCTGACAGGAGGCCGTCGAGGTGCCTGCAATACCCGTCGGCGGGCTGGTCCCCCGCGCCGTCGAGGACGCCGCCGAGAACGCCGCCGATGTCGTCGTCCGCAACGCGCGGATCCACACCGGCGACGCCCGCCGCCCCCAGGCCGGCGCCCTCGCCATCCGCGACGGCGTGATCACCGTCGTCGGGGACGACCCGGACGTCGCCCCGGTCATCGGCCCGTCCACCGTCGTGGTCGACGCGCTCGGCCGGCGGGTGGTGCCCGGCCTCAACGACGCGCACCTGCACGTGATCCGGGGCGGCCTCAACTACGTCCTGGAGCTGCGCTGGGACGGCGTGACCTCGCTGCGCCGGGCGCTGGCGATGCTGCGGGAGCAGGCCGCCCGCACCCCCAGGGGCCAGTGGGTGCGGGTCGTCGGCGGCTGGTCGGCCGAGCAGTTCGCCGAGCGGCGGCTCCCGACGCCCGCCGAGCTGAACGAGGCGGCGCCGGACACCCCGGTGTTCGTCCTCCACCTCTACCAGTCGGCGATCCTCAACCGCGCCGCCCTGCGCGCCGTCGGCTACACCCGCGACACCCCGGACCCGAAGGGCGGCCAGATCGTCCGGGGCCGCGGCGGCGAGCCGAACGGCATGCTGTTGGCGGCGCCGAGCGCCCTGGTCCTCTACTCCACGCTGGCCAAGGCCCCGGTGCTGGAGGGCGAGGACCGTGCGACCTCCACCCGGCACTTCCTGCGCGAGCTGAACCGCTTCGGGCTGACCTCCGCGATCGACGCCGCCGGCGGCTTCCAGAGCTTCCCCGAGAACTACGCCACGGTGACCGAACTCGCCCGCGAGGGCCTGCTCACGCTCCGCATCGCCTACCACCTGTTCCCGCAGACCCCCGGCCAGGAGCTCGACGACCTCACCCGCTGGATCGAGACGGTCCGCCCCGGGGACGGCGACGCCTGGCTGCGGCTGAACGGCGCCGGCGAGAACCTCACCTGGGCCGCCGCCGACTTCGAGAACTTCGCCGAGCCACGCCCCGAACTCGGCCCCTACGAGGGCGAGTTCGAGAAGGCCGTCCGCCTACTGACAGAGCACGGCTGGGGCTTTCGGCTGCACGCGACCTACGACGAGACGATCCGGCGCGACCTCGCGGTGTTCGAGAAGCTCGCCGCCGAGGGGCTCTTCCCGGCCGGGAACCGGTGGCTCTTCGACCACGCGGAGACCGTCTCCCGGGACAGCCTGGACCGGATCGCGGCCCTCGGCGGCTCGCTGTCGGTGCAGAACCGGCTGTCCTTCCAGGGCGAGGTGTTCACCCGCCGCTACGGCCTCGGCGCCGCCGCCGAGGCCCCGCCGATCCGCGCGATGCTGGAGCGCGGCCTGACGGTGGCCGCCGGTACGGACGCCACCCGGGTGTCCTCGTACAACCCCTGGGTCGCCCTGCACTGGCTGGTCTCCGGGCGCACGGTCGGCGGGTCGGCGATCCGGCCGCCGCAGAACCGGGTGGACCGGGCGACCGCGCTCGCGATGTACACCACGGCGGGCTCCGCCCTCACCGGCGAGCAGGACGTCAAGGGCGTGCTGCGGACCGGCTGCTACGGCGACCTGGCCGTCCTGTCCGAGGACTACTTCACCGTGCCGGAGCCGGAGATCCCGTCCATCGAGTCCCTGCTGACGGTCGTCGGCGGCCGGATCGTCCACGCGGCGGCCGAGTACGAGGGCATGGACGAGGAGCTCCCGCCGGTCAGCCCCGGCTGGAGCCCGGTCGCCCACTTCGGCGGCTACCAGGCCTCCGGTCGCGCCTCCGGCGCGGGCGCCCGCCAGGCGGAGCTGCTCGGCGAGGTCGTCACCGAGTCACAACTGCACCACCGCTGGCGGGTCGAGCGCGGCCTGGTGGACGAGCACCACCAGCCGTTCGACCCCTGCTTCCTCCTCTGATCCACCTCCCCCGGCCCCTGATCCACCTCCCCCGGCCCCTGATCCACCTCCCCCGCCCCCGCGCGGAGCACCGCGCTGGGGCCCTGCCGAGACACACCGAAGGGAACCCCCTCATGGTCGACCTCACCCAGGTCAGCCCCACCCCGAGCCCCGACCTGCTGACCCCCGACAACGCCGTGGTGCTGTTCGTGGACCACCAGCCGCAGATGTTCTTCGGCACCGGCAGCGGCGACCGCACCGCGATCGTCAACGCCACCGTCGGCCTCGCCAAGGCCGCCCGGGCCTTCGAGGTGCCGACCGTCCTGACCACCGTCGCCGCCGAGTCCTTCTCCGGCCCGCTGCTGCCGCCGCTGGCGGCGGTGTTCCCCAAGGCCGAGGTCCTCGACCGCACCTCGATGAACGCCTGGGAGGACGCGGCGGTCGTCGAGGCGGTCAAGGCCACCGGGCGCGGCAAGGTCGTCATCGCCGGCCTGTGGACCGAGGTCTGCCTGGTCCTGCCGGTGCTGTCCATGATCGACCAGGGCTACGAGGTCTACGTCGTCACCGATGCCTCCGGCGGCGTCTCCCCGCAGGCCCACGAGCACGCGATCCAGCGGATGACGCAGGCCGGCGCGGTGCCGGTCACCTGGGTCCAGGTGCTGCTGGAGCTCCAGCGCGACTGGGCCCGGACGGAGACGTACGGCGTGGTCACGGAGATCGTCAAGGAGCACGGCGGCGCGTACGGCCTCGGGATCGTCTACGCCCAGGCCGTCATCGGCGAGCACGCCGCCGGCTGACACCCACCACCGACGCTCCGTCAGAACAGGGACCAGGGACAGGACACGATGGATACCGGACTGCTGATCCTCCGCGTGGTGGTGGGCCTGCTCATCGCCGGGCACGGGGTACAGAAGGTGAGCCACCGCCTCGGGGGCAACGGCCTCGCCGGCGGGACGGAGGAGTTCCGGCACGACGGCTTCCGCGGCGGGACGCTCACCGCTCTCGCCGCGGGCGCCGGGCAGGTCGGTTCGGGCCTGTTCCTGGCCCTGGGCGCGCTCACCCCGCCGGCGGCCATGGTCGCCATGGGCGTGATGACGGTGGCGATGACCGTCAAGCTGCCGCACGGGCTCTGGGTGCAGGACGACGGCTACGAGTACCCGCTGGTGCTGGTCGTCGTCGCGGGATCCCTCGCCCTCACCGGCCCGGGCCGGTGGTCCGTGGACCACACCGTCGGCCTGACCGCCTGGCCGCTCTGGCTGTCGGTCGCGGCCGCCGTGCTCGGCCCGGCGAGCGGGCTGCTCACCCGGGTGATCCTGCACCACCCGCCCGCACCCGAGGAGGCGGCCGCCGTTGCGCGCCCTGCTGACTGACGCCCTGCGCACCCTCGCCCCGCCGCGCACCGACCGGCACGGGCCCCTCCCCCCGCTGATGCTGCTGCTGACGGTGGCGACCGGGGTGGTCGACGCCGTGAGCTACCTCGGCCTCGGGCACGTCTTCGTCGCCAACATGACCGGCAACGTGGTCTTCCTCGGCTTCGCCCTGGCCGGAGCCCCGGGCCTGTCGGCCACCGCTTCACTCGTCTCGCTGGCCTCCTTCCTGGCCGGCGCACTCGTAGGCGGGCGGCTCGCCAGCCGGTCGGCCGCCCACCGCGGACGCCTGCTGGCCTTGGCCGTCGGCGTCCAGACGGCCCTGACGGCCGCGGCGGCCGCCACCGCCGCGGCCGGCGGCGCCGACTACGTCCTGATCGTCCTGCTGGGCCTGGGCATGGGCCTGCAGAACGCGGTCGCCCGGCGGCTCGCCGTACCCGACCTGACCACCACCGTCCTCACCCTCACCCTGACCGGCCTCGCCGCCGACTCGACGGCGGCCGGCGGCACGGCGCCGCGCCCGGGCCGTCGGATCCTCTCCGCCCTGGCGATGCTGCTCGGCGGCCTCGCCGGCGCGGCGCTGGTCCTGCACGGGCGGCCCGCCGCGGCCCTCGCCCTGGCCGCCCTGCTGCTCCTCGGCACGGCGCTGGCCGCCCACCGGCTCTCGGCCGCCGACGGCCCCGACGCCCCCTGGGCCGCGCCGACAGTCTGAGCAACCCACCGCACCGTCACAACGTCAGAACATCAGGAGCTTCCCCATGATGCGACGCTTCGCCCGACGCCTCGTCCCGCTCGCCGCGGCGATCGCCGTGCTGACGGCCCTGCCCGCCGCCTCGGCGGCCCAGCCCGCACCGGCCAGCCGCCACACCTTCGCCGTCGGCCCGCAGTACGACTCCACCCACGTGTACGTCGAACCGGGCACCGAACAGGCGTTCGCGGCCAGTTGGGTGGCCACCTTCGGCGGCAGCACGATCGGCCCGAACGCCACCCAGGTGACGCCCACGCCCAGCCGGACGCTCTCCGAGCTGGTGGTCTCCCCGGTCGGCACGCTGTCGGTGTTCGACTACACCACGCCCGTCCCGTACCCGTTCGGCACCGAGCGCACCGGCTGGCTGGTCACCGACCTCGACCAGGCGGTCCGCGCCGCCCGCACCGACGGAGCCGCCGTCACCGTGGCGCCGTTCGCCGACCCGATCGGCCGGGACGCCGTCGTCCAGTTCCCCGGCGGCGTCAATGCCCAGCTCTACGTGCACACCACGCCGCCGTCCTACCCCGAGTTGGCCAGCGTGCCGGAGAACCGGCTCTACCTGTCACCGGACGCGGTGGGCGCCTTCCTGCACAGCTTCCTCGCCTTCACCCAGGGCCGGATCGTCTCCGACGACCGCCGGGCCGACGGCGCCGCGATCGGACTGCCCGGCACCGCCTACCGGCTCGTCCGCCTCACCTCCGGCTTCGGCACCACGACGGTCGCCGTGACGGACGGCCACCTGCCGTACCCGTTCGGCCGGGAGCTCACCGGCTACGGCGTGGCGGACCTCGGCGCCACCCTGGAGCGGGCGAAGGCCGCCGGCGCCTCGGTGCTGTCGGGCCCGGTCCGGGCGGGCGGCCGGGACACCGCGATGGTGCGGTTCCCCGGCGGCTACGTCGCGGAGCTGCACAACGACCGGTGAGCGGCAGGGGCGATCACACCGCGACGCCGTACCCCGCCGGCCGGGCGGCCGGAACCGGCTGCCCGGCCGACCGCACCACGCTCCCCTGGGCCAGGCCCGCCAGTGCGCACGCCTGCCACTCGCGCGGCGAGACCCCGTAGGCGGCCCGGAAGGCCCGGCTGAAGTGACTGGCGCTCACGAAGCCCCACCGGCCGGCGACCGCCGCCACGGTCGCCCGGTCCGCGTTCGGACGCCCCAGGTCCCGGCGGGACATGTCCAGCCGCTGGCGCTGGATCCAGCGGGCCACCGTCACCCCCTCGAAGCGGAAGAGCTTGTGCAGGTACCGCACCGACACGTGATGGGCCCCGGCGATCCGCTCCGGTGAGAGATCCCGGTCCCCCAGGTGGCGCAGGATGTGGTCCTTCACCCGGGCCAGGGTGGCCAGGGCCGCCTCGGGCGCCTCCGGGGCGGCCCTGCCGCGCCGTTCGTGGGCGAGCACCGCGAGCAGGTCGAGCGCCGTGGCGGCGAGCCAGCGGGCCACCTGTGGCTCCATCGAACCGGCCGACCGGGAGAGGCACTCCAGGTAGGCGGCCACCAGGCGGGCGGTGTCGTCGCGGGTGTCGAAGGCCGTCGCGGTCAGCACCCGCAGGTCCTCCTCGGTGACGCCCACCGCCGAGCGCGGCCAGTGGAACGCCGTGAAGACGAACGGTTCCGGCAGCTCCTTGACGAACGGCCTCCCGGCGTCCGAGATCGCGAAGGCGCCCGGGCGCAGCTCCACCTGGCGGCCGTCCTGGACCAGCCGGGCGGTGCCGCGGTGGTGGAGCGCCAGGGTGAGGTGGTCCTCCCCGCCGCGGGCGATCAGGCCCGCGCTGCGCTCGACCCGCTGCGGTCCGGCCTGGACCAGGGAGACCTGCACGGCGCCCAGCCGGTGGCTGGTGATCGCCGCGGGCGCGGGCGCGTCCTCTCGCAGGGCGACGTCGAGCGGGATGAAGGTACGGGAGACGGCCTCGTGCCAGTACTCGGCGCGGTCGCCGGACGGTATCCCTGTGGTGTCGAGGACGACGGACATCTGTACTCCTCTTCGGGGGGCCGGCCGATCGGGGCCCACCAGGAACGGCTGTGCAGGACGACGCGCACGGTGTCGGCCGCCTGGACGGTGGCCCGATCGTGCGCTTCGGCGGACGGTTCGGCAGACGGCTCGGCGGCCCGGTCAGCCGGCCTCGTCGTTCCGGAGCGAGCGCCACTCGCGCGGCGGGACCCCGTACGCGGCGCGGAAGGCCCGGCTGAAGTGCGCCGGGTTGACGAAGCCCCAGCGCTGGGCGACAGCTGACACGGTCGGGGCCGTACGACCGCGGCGGCCCAGCTCGCGGGCACAGGCTTCCAGGCGGCGCTGCTGGACGAGGCGGCTCACCGTCACTCCCTCGTTCTCGAAGAGCCGGTGCAGGTACCGCACGGAGATGTGGTGGGCCCGCGCGATCCGCTCGGGTGTCAGCTCCGGATCGCCCAGCCGGTGGTCGATGTACTCCCGCACCCGCCGGACCAGGTGCCCGTCGGGGCCGTCCAGCTCGTCCGTGGCCCGGCCGGCCACCAGGTGGGCGACGAGCGCGCTCACCAGGTCGGCGACGCGTCCGGCCAGCAGGTCACCGACCGGTGCGGGGAGCGACCGGGCGGACGCGGCCAAGGCGCCGAGGAAGGGCGCCAGCACCGGCCCGCAGCCGTCCGCGGGGCCGACGGCGGTGCCCGCCGCGTGCCGCAGGTCGCGCTCCGCCGCACCGAGCAGCCGGCTCGGCAGGTGGACCAGATGGGTGCGGAAGCGCTCCGGGAAGTCGACGGCGTAGGGCCGCTCGGTGTCGTACAGCATGAGCCCGCCCGGCAGCGCCTCCGCCCGGCGCCCGTCCTGCTCCAGCACGGCCCGGCCCGACACCTGCACCCCGACCCCGACCTGCGGCTCGGTGCGCGGGGCCCGGGCGATCAGGTCGGCCGTACGGGAGAGGCGGGCGGCGTCCGCCTCCAGGGTGGAGATCCGTACGTAGCCGAGCCGGTGCGACTCCAGGAGTCCGTCGAACGGCCGCCCGGTGAGCGGGTGCACCTCCACCGGCACCAGCGTCCGCGACACCATCGCGCTCCAGAACGCCGCCTTCTCCTCATCCGCGACCGACGCCGTCGTCACCCGCACGCCCATCTGACCGCCCTTCCGTCGAAGCCCTGCGCGGTCCAGCGTGGACCGCGCGCACGACGTGCCGTTAGGTCATCTGACTGCCGCGCCGGGAAGGGCGGTTCGAGGAGCCGTTCCGGCAGGTCAGCCGCCGTCCAGGGCGTGGGCGAGCGCGGCCCGGGTGGTGATGCCGAGCTTCGGGAAGATCCGGTAGAGGTGGGCCCCGACGGTGCGGGGCGACAGCTGGAGCTGCCGGCCGATCTCCTTGTTGGTCAGCCCGGTCGCGGCCAGCCGGGCGATGCGCAGCTCGTGACCGCTGAGGCCGGCCGGCTCCGCGACCGGTCCGCCCGGCGGCAGCGCCACGGAGTCGCCGGCCGCCCGGAGTTCCGCCTCGCACTGCCGGGCCCAGGGGGTGGCTTCGAGGCGGCGGAACACATGGTGGGCCGCGCGCAGCGCCTCCCGGGCCCCGGGCCGGTGGCGCCGGCGCAGCCACGAGCCGTGGGCGAGCCGCAGCCGGGCGAGGTCGAACGCCCACCGCTCGGCGCCCGGTACGGCGTACGCGGCGCGGTAGGCGGCGTCGGCCTCGTCGTCGGAGGCGGCCGGGGCGGTGGCTGCCAGGGCGGTGGCTGCCAGGGCGGTGGCGGCCGCGAAGAGGAAGGCGTGGCGACCGGAGATCTCCGCCGAGCGCGCCGCGGCTCCGGCCGCGAGGTGGTCCCGGGCCTCCTCGTGCCGGCCGGTGTGCACGGCGGCCGTCACCAGGTCGAGGACCAGCGCGTGGCGCCACGGCGACCCGTTGGGCAGCCGCCCGGGCGGGGTGAGCTCGCAGAAGTGCGCGTACGCCTCCTCGTCGCGTCCGTGGGCGAGCGCCGCCAGGCCGCGCAGGTGGGTCAGGCGGTCCAGCACGTACCGCATCCGGGCCCGGGTGGCGACCGGACGGACGGCCTGCTCGATCTCCCGCAGGCCGTCCTCGTCCCCTCGGCCGGCCAGGAAGTGGGCGTAGTACTGGCGGAACATCAGGGCGTTGGTGTGATAGCCGAGTTCGTCCGCGACCTCGGCCTCGCGCAGGCAGGCGGCCGCCCGGTCCCAGTGCCCGAGCAGGAAGTCCTGGTGGCACTTGGCCTTCGCCACCGAGCCCTGGGTGGCGTAGCCGTGGAAGCCGGTGAAGCGCCGCCACAGGTCGCCCTCGGGGCAGTCGAGCGCCGAGGCGGTCCACAGCAGGAGCCAGGCCGCACCGGCCTCCTGCTCCTCGGTCATGGCCCCGGCCACCGTCCGCAACGCTTCGGCGACCTCCGGGCCGGGGGCGGTCCAGGCCCGCAGGCACAGCCGCCCCACCTCGGAGACGTTCTCCCGGTGCCGTTCCAGGGCGTGCCACACCCACGGGTCGTCGGTGTAGCTGGCGGCCAGCAGCAGCTTGAAGTACACCTGGTCGACCAGCCCGCCGAAGGTGTCCGCGCCCGGGGCGGTCAGCGCGTCGAGGGCCGCGGGCAGCAGGGCGGCGGAGGACTCGAAGTCGACGTGGTGGCTCTGGTCCGCGTAGACCACCGCGTACGCGAACAGCGGGGCGACGTCCTGCGGCACCGTACTGGACTTCAACTCCTCCACCAGGTCCACGGCGTGGCGCAGCTGCCCGCCGCGCGCCGCCATCACCGCGGCCCAGGTGAGCCGGCGGGTCTGGTCGCAGGAGCCGGGGCTGAGGGCGGCGGCGCGTTCGAGTAGCAGCGCGCCCTCCGCGTCGCCCCCTCGACGCGCGAGGTCGCGCCCCGCCTCCTGCAGCCGCTGCGCGAGTGCCTCGTCGGGCAACAGCGCGGCCGACGCCTCGTGGGCCAGCCGCCTGGGATCGTCCGGCGCGAGGGCGGCGGACAGGGCCCGGTGCGCTTCCCGGCGGGCACTGTCGGAGGCGGTGGAGACGACGGCGGTACGGACCAGGGGGTGCCGGAACACGAGCTGTCCGGCCCGGTCGAGCCGGACCAGCCCGTCCGCCTCGATCCGTTCCAGGATCTCCCGCGCGTTCTCGTCCGCGACGGCGCGCAGCCACGCCCCGGTGGCGGACTCCGTACCGGTGGCCAGGGCGCCCAGCAGCAGCAGGCGGCCGACCTCGGGCGTCACGGCGCCCAGGCGGTCGGCGAACATCCGCTCCAACTTCCGTCCCAGTGGCAGCCGTTCGGGCAGCGGGGCGGCCCCCAGCTGCTGGGCGGCCGCCAGTTGGCGCGGCAGCTCCACCAGTGCCAGCGGGTTCCCGGCCGCCTCCGCGAGGACCCGGTCCCGGGCGGGCGCGGCGAGGTCGGGGTAGCGGGCGCCCAGCAGTAGCGCCGCGTCCGCCCGGGGCAGGGCCCGCACGTCGACGGTCTCGGCCGACCACGTCCGGGCGGCCGGTCCGCCCGGTCGGGTGGCGGCGACGATCACCACCGGCAGCTCGGCGCAGCGGCGGTTCAGGAAGGCGAACACGCTCGCGCTGGAGGAGTCGATCCAGTGCAGGTCGTCCAGGAGCAGCAGCACCGGGGCGGTCCGCACCGCCTCCTCCAGCAGGGCCAGCGCGGCGGCGCCGACGGCGAACCCGCTCGGGGTGCCGGCCCGGACGCCGAGCGCGCTCTCCAGGGCCTCCCGCTGGTGCGCGGACAGGGCGTCGGTGTGCTGGAGCAGCGAGCGGAAGGCCTGGTGGAGGGCGCCGAACGCGAGATCCGTCTCCGCCTCCGCACCGAGCGCCCGCAGGACGGTGAACCCCCGCTCCCGCGCCGCCCGTTCCACCCAGGCCAGCAGTGTGCTCCTGCCGACCCCGGCCTCACCGCGCAGCAGCACCGTGGAACCGCTCGCACCGTCCACGGCCTGGACCAGCGCCGCGGTCAGCAACTCCGTCTCCCGTTGCCGCCCGACCAGCCCCGGAACCCGCCCGTCCTCCGCCACCCTTGCCCCCTCGGGTCCGCCCGGGTCACTCCACGGGCAGCCAAGGCTACCGTCCGTCAGCATCTCCGGGCACGCCGTCGGACGCTCCCCGGGTCGCCGTGGGCCACTCAACGTGATCGGGCACGTCCGCCGTGGCACGTCGTTCGACTTCTTCGGTTCGTCCGCGTTTTGGCTCCGGGCCGCAGGGCACGCGCCGGTCAGGGAGGTCCGGAGCTACAAACGGAGGACCCAAATGTCAACAGGGACCCTCATCGCAGTCCTCGTCATCGTCTTCGCCCTTCTGGTCGTGGCCGCGCTGGTGGCGACGTTCGCCATCCGCCGCCGCCACCTGCAGGAACGGTTCGGCCCGGAGTACGACCGGACCGCCGAGGCGAAGGACGGCCGTTTCGCCGCCGACCGGGAGCTGCGCAAGCGCGAGTCGCGCCACGACTCGCTGAACATCAAACCGCTGTCACCAGGTGCCCGTGACCGCTACGCCAAGGACTGGGCACGGGTGCAGGAACAGTTCGTCGACCGGCCCGACGACACGGTGCACGAGGCGGACCGGCTCGTCACCACGCTCATGAGCGAGCGCGGATACCCGACCGAGGGGTACGAGCAGCAGCTCAAGGACCTCTCCGTCGAACACGGGAACGTGCTGACGCACTTCCGGTCCGCTCACGAGGTCAACGACCGCAGCAGCCGCCACCAGGCGACCACGGAAGAACTGCGGGGCGCCATGGTGCACTACCGCACCCTGTTCGAGGAACTGCTCCACAACGGCGACCGTCCGCAGGGCAGCCGTGCGTGAGCCCCGGACCGGCGAGTTGAGCCGACGGGGCGAGACCGGCGACGGCCGCCGACCGGAACTGCCGAAAGGGAAGTGAAGAGATGCACAGCCGAGCAACATCCGAACCGGTCGAGGGCGGCCTGTCCACGGAGGACCTGGCCGGCGCCCGACAGGACACCGACGAACAGAACGACACCTCCGGGGCGGATTCGCCACCGGCGTTCCCCGGGGAAGCCACCACCGAACAGCGGAGCGGCGAGCAGGAGTTCACGCTCGAAGGCCGCGACCGCGAGCAGGAAAGTGGGCAGGAAGAGCACCAGGAAACGGGCTACACCCAGGCAGCCGAGCCGTCCGAGCGCACCGAGGGCTCGGAATCCGCCGAGAACGAACCCCTGCTGGGCGGGCAGCAGGAGGAGTTCCGCTCCCGGTGGCAGAAGATCCAGGGCGAATTCGTCGACGACCCGCGCAACGCCGTGTCCGCGGCCGACAACTTGGTCGCCGAGGCGATGCAGGCACTCGCCACCACCTTCTCCGCGCACAAGCAGGACCTCGAAGGCCAGTGGCACCGCGGCGACGAGGTGCCGACCGAAGAACTGCGCGTCGCGCTCCAGCGCTACCGCTCGTTCTTCAACCGCCTGCTCAACACTTGAAGCAACGGGGCCGAAGCCGCGCCCCCCGACCTGCGATGATCGAGCTCCATCCGGTCCTCGCCCAAAAAACCGAACAGGTTCTTCGGGCCTCCTGCGAACCTCAGGAGGCCTGCTGCTGGACCGGACCGGGCGACAGCAGCCGCGACACGAGGGTGCGGGTCCATTCGGCGGTCAGCGGCAGGTCGGTGAAGACGGCACGGTAGTAGAGGGGCGCGAGTACGGCGTCCGCGGTGTGTTCGAGGGTCGGGGGCTGTTCGCCCCGGGCCCGTTCCCGCCCGAGGACGGCTTCGAGCCCTTGCGCGCGCTCTCCTGCGCGCCAGCTCTTATGACAACAGCATTGACGTGTAGGGACGCCACCGGTTTCATATCTCGCACCCCTCCCCCACACGAGCAAGGCGGTGATCCGTTGACACCGACGGTGAAGGCCACGGGCGACGCTCCGAGACCGGACACGAGCAGCCCCCACGTCACCATGCACAAGTCCATCGGCCTGCTGGACGGGGCGACGATCGCCGCCTCCAGTACGGCGGCCACCAGCAGCATCGGCATCGGCCTGGGCCTGATGGCCGGAGTCGTCGGCCTGCACCTGCCCGCGATCATGCTGTTGGCCTTCCTGCCCGTGCTCGCCATCGCGGGCGGGTACGGGCGACTGAACGCCGTTGAGCCGGACGCCGGCAGCAGCTACCGCTGGGTGGGCCGAATACTCAACCCCTGGCTGGGCTTCCTCACCGGCTGGGTGAACACCGTCGGCACCGTGGTCTTCATGGCCTACACCACCACGGTCACCGGGTCCTCCATCATCCAGCTCCTCGACCTGGCCCACGTGCGCAGCGTCGCGGGCCTCCGCCTCGACGCCGACTCGACCGTCCAGTGCACCCTGCTCGGCCTGGTGGTCCTGGCCGGCGCGGCGCTGGTGGCGGTGCGCGGCCTGGACCTGGCCGCCCGGCTGCAGAAGGCGCTGCTGGTGTTCGAGTACGCGGTGCTGCTCGGCTTCTGCGGGTACGGACTGTTCGCCGGCGACCAGCCGTTCTCACTGCAGTGGTTCAACCCGTTCGACATCCCGTCCTTCGACGCGCTCGCCCAGGGCATGGTGCTGGCGGTGTTCTGCTACTGGGGCTTCGAGTCGGTGTTCAGCGTCGGCGAGGAGGTGCGCAGCCCCCGGGACGCCTCGCGGGGCGGCATGCTCGCCCTGGTGGTGATGCTGCTGCTCTTCCTGCTCGCCGGTACGGCCTTCCAACGGGTGCTGCCGCTCGACGAGTTGGCCGACAACGGCGCACACGGGCTCGCCTACTTCGGCACGACGCTCGCCCACCAGCCGTTGGCCGCCCTGCCGTTGATCGCGCTCATGTTCTCCGCGGTGGCCTCCCTGCAATCGTCCGTGATCCCGACGGCGCGCGGAATGTACGCGATGGGGCGCGACGGCGTGCTCGGCCCGGTCTGGACCCGGCTGCACCCGAAGCACGCGACGCCCGCCGTCGGCACGCTCCTGATCACCGGCATCGCGATGGCCCTCGCGCTGGCCTCGATCGTCATCCCCACCGTCAACGACCTGATCTCCGCCTCCGTCAACGCGATCGGCATCATCGTCGCGCTGTACTACGCGCTGACGGCCGTCGCGGCGGCCGTCCGGTTCCGGCACCTGCTGCGCAGCAACCTACTGGAGGGGCTGCGCGCGGTGGTCGGCCCGCTGCTGGGCGCGGCGACCCTGCTCGCCGTCGGCGGCTATCTCGCCTGGTCGTTCTACGACTCCGCCGACCACTTCGAACTAGCCGCCGACAACGGGTGGTTCGAGCTGACCGTGACGGTGATGATGATCGTCACCGGACTACCGGCGGCCGCCTGGGCCCGCTGGCGGCGGCGCTCGCCCTACTTCCTGCCCGACACCGACTGACGATCCACGGAAGCCACGAGAGAACGGAGCACCCCCCATGCCCGAGGCCGATCTGGTCTTCACCCGCGGCCCGGTCCACACCGGTGACGCAGCCCGCACCCGGGCGACCAGCCTGGCCGTGACCGGCGAGCGGATCACCGCCGTCGGCCACGACGAGGTCCGGGAGCTGATCGGGCCCGGGACGGAGGTCGTGGACCTCACCGGCAAGCTGCTGCTGCCCGGATTCCAGGACGCGCACATCCACGCGGTCTTCGGCGGCACCGAGTTGGCGGTCTGCGACCTCACCGGCACGGTCGGCGTCGCCGACTACCTGGAGCGGATCCGCGCGTACGCCGACGCCAATCCCGGCCAGGCGTGGATCACCGGCAGCGGCTGGTCGATGGAGAGCTTCGAGGGCGGGCTGCCGACCCGGCAACTGCTGGACTCCGTCGTCCCGGACCGCCCGGTGTACCTGACCAACCGCGACCACCACGGCGCCTGGGCCAACACCCGGGCGCTGGAGCTCGCCGGCCTCACCCGGGACACCCCCGATCCGGCGGACGGCCGGATCGAGCGCGAGCCGGACGGCACTCCGGGCGGCACGCTCCAGGAGGGCGCCACCGGCCTGGTCGCCCGGCTGATCCCGCCCTCCACCGCCGCCGACCGGCTGGACGGGCTGCTGCGCGCCCAACGGCTGCTGCACTCGCTCGGCATCACCGGCTGGCAGGACGCGCTGCTCGGCGAGTTCAACGGCCAGCCGGATCCGTCCGACGCCTACCTGGCCGCCGCGCGCTCCGGCGCGCTGACCGCCCGGGTGACCGGCGCGCTCTGGTGGGACCGCGACCGAGGGGCCGAGCAGATCCCCGAACTGGTCGAGCGGCGTGCAGGGTTGAGCCAGGGGCGGTTCCGGGCCGGCTCGGTGAAGATCATGCAGGACGGCATCGCCGAGAACTTCACCGCTGCTATGACCAGCCCCTACCTGGACGGCTGCGGCTGCGCCACCGCCAACTCCGGCCTCAGCTTCGTCGACCCGGCCGCCCTGCGCGGGTACGTCACCGAGCTGGATGCGCTCGGCTTCCAGGTGCACTTCCACGCCCTCGGCGACCGGGCCGTCCGCGAGGCGCTGGACGCGGTCGAGGCCGCCCTCGCCGCCAACGGGCGACGCGGCACCCGCCATCACCTCGCCCACCTCCAGGTGGTTCACCCGGATGACCTCGACCGTTTCGCCCGGCTCGGCGCGATCGCCAACATCCAGCCGCTCTGGGCCGCGCACGAGCCTCAGATGGACGAGTTGACGATCCCGTTCCTCGGCCCGGAGCGCGCCGCCTGGCAGTACCCCTTCGGCGCCCTCCAGCGCGCGGGCGCCACCCTGGCGGCGGGCAGCGACTGGCCGGTGAGCAGCCCGGACCCGCTCGCCGGCGTTCACGTGGCCGTCAACCGGAGGGAGCCGGGGGCCGCCGACGGCCGGGTCTTCCTCCCCGAGCAGCGCCTCGACCTGGCCTCCGCCCTCGCGGCGTACACGGCCGGAACCGCGCACGTCAACGGCCATGACGACGCCGGCACCCTCACGGCGGGCCACCTCGCCGACCTCGTCGTCCTGGACCGCGACCTCTTCACCGCCCCCGCCGAGGAGATCGCCGACGCCCGCGTCCTGCGCACCTACGTCGGCGGCCGGCTCGTCCACGCGGCGGACTGACCCACCCGGGGGTGAGTCGGCGCCCCGGCGTCTCAGGGCACTACCGGCATCCCCCGCACGAAGTGATGAAACGTACCCAGGAACGCGTAGGCGCCAGGGCTGCGTCGGCACCGTGACGGTCGCCGACGCAGCCGGGAGCGATCGGCCCGGTTCCGAGGGCCGATTCGGATCCGGCAGCGCTCGGCCCGTCGCCCGCGCTCAGCCCGTCGCCGGGAGACGGGCCTCGGCGGCATCGAGGAGGAGGTCGAGGGCGTAGGGATAACCGCTGCGGCGCATGTCACTGGTGAGGAGGCGGGCGGTGGCGGCGATGTGCGGGTGCGTGGTGGCGTCGAGCCGGGCGTAGGAGGCCTGCCAGACCTCCAGGTCGGCGGCCTGGGCCGCGGCGGGCAGGGCGAGGGCGGCGGCGTCGAGCGCGGCGAAGCCGAGGCTCTGGTCGACGAAGGCGTGGTAGATCCGGACGGCCTCGCGGTCGGGGAAGCCCGCCCCGCGCAGGACGCCGAGGATGGCCTCGACGGCGGCGATCTCGTAGGTTCGGCCGGTGGTGCGGTGGGCGGCGAGCAGCGCGGCCTGGGGGTGGGCCTGGTAGGCGGCGTGGATTCGCAGGCCGATGGCGCGCAGGTCGGCGCGCCAGTCACCAGTGGCCTGCCAACCGTACTGGGCGCGGCCGATGAGCTCGTCGGCGACGGCGAGCAGCAGGTCGTCGGTGCTGCGGAAGTAGCGGTAGACGGCGCTGGGATCGGCGCCGAGCGCGGTACCGAGCCGCCGTACGGTGAGCGCGTCCGCGCCGTGCTGCTCGATGAGCCGCAACGCGGTATCAACGATCAGTTCCCTGGACAGGATGACGCCTTGCTTGGTGGGCCGCCGACGCTGCCGCCGGGGCTCGGGGACTACCCGTTCGCTCATACCGGCAGCGTAGGTCAACATGCTTGACGTAAGCCAGGGAAGGCTCGCATTTCCGCCGTGCCCGAGGAGGTCCCGTGCACCCTCCCGGCCCTGGCCGCCGGAGAAGAGCGCCAGATCGCGATCCCGCAGAAAGCCGCGGCCCAGGGCCCCACCGGCTTGCTCTACGACGCCGACGTCGCCGGGTCGAGGACGTCCTCGACCCGGCGACGCGGGCTGGCCGCACCGGACGGACCGTAGCCGAGGCGCAGCACGAGCTGGACGTGCCCGGGTCCCTCGTGCGGGTCGCGCAGGCGCCAGCGGGTGTCGGGGATCTCGACGGCCTGGTGCAGGACGGAGGCACGCAGGCCGTGGTCGGTGGCGAGCAGCCAGACCCGTTCCATGGCCTGTCCGGTGCGCAGCCATTCTGCCCGGCTGTCGAGGTGGGTGGTGAGGGTGGCCAGTTGCGGCAGCGCCTCGAAGCGTTCGGCCGGGGTGCTGTGGTGCGGCGGGTGTCCGGCGAAGCCTCGCATCGGGACGCGGGCGTCGCGGTCGTGCGAGCCGAGGGCGGCGAGCGGGATGCCGTCGTAGGAGGGCTCCAGCCGTAGCCAGCGGCGGGTCTCGGCCTCGCGGGTGACGTCGGCGGCGATCCGGGCCTCGGCCTCGGAGGTGAGGGCGAGCACGCGGCACACCCCGTCCTCCTCCAGCACGGTGAGCGTGACGCCTTCGTCCCGGCCCGCCGAGATGAGCTCGGCGACCAGTGCCTCGGGGACGTCCCGGTTGGTGAACGGCTGCCGGCTGGAGTGACGCCCGGCAATGGCCGGGTAGAGGTCGGCACCGAAGGGCAGCGGTGTGCGGGCCTGCGCGGACAGGTCGAGCACGGCACACGGCTGCGCGCCTTCGCCGGCCGGCAGCAGCCGGACGGCGGCCTCGCGGCCGAGGTGGGCGGCGGCCACACGCAGGTTGAACAGGGCGGCGCCGATCGAGATGTGCAGCGCCCTGCCGGCCGGGTCGGCGGCCGGAACGGCCCGGCTCAGCTCGGCGCGGACCTCCAGGCCGAGCAGGTCGGGCGTGGGACGGAAGCGCCAGGGCTGGCTGTTGTGCAGCGAGGGCGCCAGGCCTCCGGCTTCGGCCAACAGGTGCAGATCCGCAGTGGTGAGGGCGGTTTCGGTGGTCATGGTTGATCACTCCCTGTTCTCGGCGGGGAGCTCCGGTGGTTCAAGCATCCGCCGATCCGGTGATGCCGAGCGAGAGCCCTAAGGCCCTGGCCCCACGGCCGAGCGGCACCGGTGCCCGCCGACGCGTCCCGGCCGACTCCCCGACCACGGAAGTACCGCAACTCGCATCCACCGACCGAACAGGTTCTTCGGGCCTCCTGCGAACCTCAGGAGGCCTGCTGCTGGACCGGACCGGGCGACAGCAGGCGCGACACGAGGGTGCGGGTCCATTCGGCGGTCAGCGGCAGGTCGGTGAAGACGGCACGGTAGTAGAGGGGCGCGAGTACGGCGTCCGCGGTGTGTTCGAGGGTCGGGGGCTGTTCGCCCCGGGCCCGTTCCCGCCCGAGGATGGCTTCGAGCCCTTGCGCGCGCTCTCCGCGGCACGCCGCGGCACCCTGTTCTCCGCCCGTGCCGATGGTGGCGCGCACCAGGGCGAGGGTGTCCGGGTCGCCGAGGTCCTTGGCGAGGTCGAACGCGTAGCGCTCCAGGTCCCCGCGCAGGCTCCCGGTGTCCGGCACGACGATGTCCCCGGTGAAGCGGCTGGTCGCGACGTCGGCGAGCAGTTCGCCGACGGATCGCCACCGGCGGTAGACGGTGGTGGCGTGCACGCCCGCGCGGGCGGCCACCACCGGGATCGTCAGCACGTCGGGGGAGCCTTCGGCCACCACTTCCTGGACGGCCCGGTGGACAGCCGCTCGGACCTTCGCGGAGCGGCCACCGGGCCGGCTGCCGTTGCCGTTGCCGGACGGAGGGGTCGTCGTAGCGGTCATGCGGCCAGTATCGCATCGATCACTGCTTTTTAGGCTTTCCCCGGGCAAGCCTCCGACCCGCAGGAACGCAGCCGACATGCCGCCTGACCTGCGAAGGTCACTCTCGGTGCCTCGTGTCGCCAGCGGTCGTTTCCCGTCCTCATGCGTGCTGAATCCGTGCCCCGAGGGGGCTTCGCAAGCCCGGGGGCTGGGCGACGAAGCATGCATCGTCGCCCAGCCCCCAGCGAACTGAAGCGCCGAGCAAGGCTCGTGCAGCCACCCCAGCATTCGAGCTTCCGCAGCCAGCAGCCCACCCTGGCAAGGCCGGAGGCCGCTGCCCTTCAGTCACTCTTGGTAGCTGCCCGCCGCCTCGATCCACCGCGGCCGCAGGTCACGGAATCAGATGGAGATGACCCTGCCCTTCGCGAAATTAGGATCGCCTTGCTGCCCGTAGATGCTGATCCTGTACTGCGTGCTCGACACGTGCTCCCCCATAGCGAACAGCATCAGCTTGCTGCCGTCCGCATAGAAGAAGAGGGTGACACTCTGCTGCCCGTTGCCCGAGCTCGCGTGCAGAACCGGCTTCCCGCGGAACTGGTAGGACCCCGTGGGCTTTCCCTGCCCGTTGAACGCCTGATTGAGGGACTGCTTCAGGTTCGCCAACCTGTTGCCCATTCCTGCTTCATTGAGGACGTTCACCAGGTAGGACTCGGCTTGCGGCTGGCGCATGGGGGTGGTCTGAGTCCCGTCGGTTTTGATGACCACCATCTCGGAAACTGCTGCAAGTGATGCCATGATCTCCCTTTCGACCCTTCGAACACGGTACTCCGGGATCGGCCCGAACCACCCTCAGATTACCCAGCGAGGCTGGGCCAAGTGAGGCTTTCCGGAAATCAGTCACACCATTCGCAGAGTCGGCTGGCTTCCCCGAGTTCGACAGCCGAAGAACGCGTGAACTCAGTGCTTCCGAGATCCACCAGGACTGGCCAGGTGTGGAGCCGACAGCAATTCCCAGTCGGCACTCAGCCGCGTCCGCTGGAGTGGTGAATCGATGGCCGATCATAATCCGGCGTCAGGATACGAGGCGAGTTCCGAGCCGAGGTAGCGACAGGCAGCAGCTCCCAGCACCCAGGCATTATGGGCGGCGACAGAACGCGCCAGAAGCCTTCCCTTCTCCGTCCACTCCGACTAGATCGGGCCACCGGATCCGAAGGGGACGAAGAAGAACGTGGTGCTGGGGTAGGGCCCACTTCCACCCATAGGTACGGTTTTCGCAACGACGGCAGCATCCCGAGGGGCCGGAAAGCAGAAATTGCTGCTCCTTGCGATATTCAGCGTGCAGCTCCCACTTGAACGCTGAATAGTGAACTCCAGCGCGTGGCCTCCATCGGCGTTCCCGAAGATCATTCCATCCGTACTGAACCTGAAGGTCTTCGCCTCTTTCATCGTGACAGTGAGTCGATGGATCAGGTCTCCGTCCATGATATTTGCGGCACCCTTGATGCTGAGTCCGTCGTGGGCGGTGGTGTTCCCGTGGATGTCGAGGTGGCCCTTGCCTAGGTCGGTGCCAATAGTGATCCCTTTCGCCTGCAGCTCGTCGAGAGTGTAGGTCTTCCCCTCGACCACGAGGATGTCGCGGGCGACTAGGTCTCCGCGTACGACCAGGCCGTTATGGGCGGTGGCATTGCCGTAGACGTTGAGGTGGCCGGTGTCGAGGTCGGGTTTGGCGACGGTGACGGCGGTGGTGAGGGTGTGGACGAAGCTGGCGTCCTCGGCCGAGGTGGCTTGGAGCATGAAGCCGGTGGTGTTGTGCAGCGCGGGCGAGGTCCACTTGGGTTCGGAGTTGACGTTCGGGTCGGACTTGTCGTCCCAGTACATGACGCAGGTGCCGTTCTGGATCTCCCAGGTGAGGGTGACCTTCTCGCCGTTCTCGACCATGATCTTGCTGGGACGCAGGTTGCGGAACAGGAAGCCGGGCGGGGCCTTGTCCACCGTGATCCGGACCGGCTCCTTCGGGGTGAAGTTGCCGTTGGTCGGCGACGTCTCCTCGATGACCTCGATCACGGGCTTGCCGACCACCTTGTTGATCGGGATCTGCGAGATGACCAGGGTGACCGCCCACTGCCCGGTGAACTCCGGCGCCCGGCCCGGGGTGAAGGTGAACACCCGCTTGTCCCCTTCCGCGGCGGCCGTGGCAGTCCAGCCGTTGCCGTGCCCCGGATCGGAGCCACCGGTGACCGACTGCTTGATGTCGTTGGTGTTCACCGTGGTCAGATGCGCAGCGCCCGCGCCGATCGGGATCTTGACGATGATCTTCCGGCAGTACGCGGCCGTCGTCATGTTCCGGCCGACCGTGATGTCGAGCCGGCCGATGACGGGGTCCTTGTCGGTGCTCGCGTTCAACGGATCCGTCGGACTCGTGGCGAGGGAGTAGCTGAGCAGCGCGTCGGCGGAGGTGGCGTGAATGGCCATGCTGTCGTCCTTGTCCTGGAGTCGGGCGCCTACGGCGGAGGGAGTTGGCGCGGTGGGGCGGCGGAATCGCCCGCAGGACTCAGTGCGGGATGGTTCCCAGGAACTCCAGCTCACCGTCGCCGAAGGAGCACCAGTGCAGAGTGGCCTCGATATCACGCCAATAGTGGCGGGTGTACATGCACTCTCCTTGGTGCAAAGGCACGGAGAGGGTCTTCTCCTCATCCCCGGCGCCGACATCTGCGCTGAACGTGGCGATCCGGTCGTGATAGTCGCTGCCGTCTGCTCGGATCCATAGCTCAATGTTCCTGGCGCTGGAGCCGGTTCGCTTGAAGGTCACGGTCACGATGCCGTCGGTGGTCGCCCGCCAGTCACTGCTGTCCTCCATCGCGACCGGAGGGTGGCGACGCAGGATCCTGGCCTTCCCGTAGACGGTGAGGTCTCCGATTTCGATATCCGGCTTGTCCACAGTGACGGCCGTGGTGAGGGTGTGGATGAAGCTGGCGTCTTCGGCCGAGACGGCCTGCAGCATGAAGGCGGTGGTGTTGTGCAGCGCGGGCGAGGTCCACTTGGGTTCCTTGCTGACGTCCGCGCCGGGCTGGTCGTCCCAGTACATGGTGCAGCGGGCGTTCTGGACTTCCCAGGTGAGGGTGACGGGGCAACCGTTGTCCACCATGATCTTGCTCGGGCGCAGGTTGCGGAACAGGAAGCCGGGCGGGGCCTTGTCCACAATGATTGTGGTGGTCTTCTGAGTGAAGTCACCGTTGGTGGGCGAGCTTTCCTCGATGACTTCGATGACCGGCTTGCCGACCACCTTGTTGATCGGGATCTGCGAGATGACCAGGGTGACCGCCCACTGCCCGGTGAACTGCGGCGGCCGGCCCGGGGTGAAGGTGAAGACCCGGTGGTTGCCCTCGGCGACGGCGGTCGCGGTCCAGCCGCCGCCCTGCTCCGGCGTGGTGCCTCCGGTGACCGACTGCTTGATGTCGTCGGTATTGACGGCAGTCAACTCCGCGGCGCCCGCGCCGACCGGGATCTTCACAACGATCTTCCGGCAGTACGCGGCCGTCGTCATGTCCCGGCCGACCGTGATGTTCAGCCGCCCGATGACGGGGTCCTTGTCGGTACTCGCGTTCAGCGGATCCGTCGGACTTGTCGCGAGGGCGTAGCTGAGCAGTCCGTCGGTGGAGCTGGTGTAGATGGTCACGCGGTCCTCATCTGTCCGGGGGTCAGGCACCTGGGGCGGGACGGAGCTGGAGGTAGCCGGCCCGCGCGGTGGGGATCGGGTCGTCGGGGTGAGCGGCGCTGTCAGCCTGGAGGATCGGCAGCTCACCCCACTCGGGTACCGGGCCTGCGGTCGCGTAGGGCTCGGCCCAGGTCCAGTCGCCGTGCCAGGCGGCGGGACGGGGCATGAGCAGGCCGCTGCCGGGCGCATCGGTGCTGACCACGAAGGAGCGGACTGCCACCGGGGCGGCCAGGGCGCCGGTGAACCGCAGCCGCAGGTAGCGGGTGGAGAGCGCGGTGTCGAGGTGGATCTCGGCAGCGGCGGGGCAGTCGGCAAGCACGGTCCAGGCTTCGGCGTCGGCGGAGTGTTCCAGGACGCCGGCCGGCGTGGTGTGCCCGCCGGTGAGGTCGCCCGGATAGAGGTCGACGCGGTCGACGTTGCGCTGTTCGCCGAGGTCCACAAGAACCCAACTACCCGAGCCGGCCTGCTCGGTGCTGAGCCAGTACGTGCTGAGGTCGCCGTCCAGCAGGTTGGCCAGTGGGAAGCCGTCGGCGGCGCCGAGCGGGGAGCCGGCCTCCTGCTCACCAAGCCGGGTGGGGGCGAGCAGCGGGTCGAGGCGGAAGGAGGCGCGGATGCGGGCGAGCGCCTGGTGGACGAGGTCGGCGTCCAGGCCGAGGGCGGCGACGGGCAGGATGCCGGTGGTGGCGTGCACCGGCGTGTGCGGGTCGGCGAGCAGCGTGAGGCGATGGGTGATCAGTTCACTGCCGGGGCGGGCGGGCAGCGCGAGGTCGTGGCCGTGCCCGATGGGCTGGACGTAATCGCTGTTGCCGGGCGCGGGGGCGACCGCGTTGAGCCGGGTGTAGTCGGTGGCACCGCCGGGGCCGGTGGTGCTGGCGTAGTAGCCGATCAGGCCGTCGGTGAGGCGCTCGGGGTCGCCGAGCTTGATCGGCCACTGGTAGCTGGGGTAGTAGTCCTCGGGCGGCGGTTGGAGGGCGTCCCAGCCGGAGCTGGTCAGCGGCGGGCCCTGGAGTTCGATGCCGAGTGCGGCCCGGATGAGGGCGACGGGACGTCCGGCGAGGCGGGCCGGGGTGCGGTCCTCCTGGGCGCTGGGGTCGGTGATGGTGTCCAGGGTGGCGTCGATGGTGGCCATCAGGTGCCGGAAGGCGGCGGGTGGCCGGCGATCGGTCAGTTCGAGGATCAGGCCGGCCAGATCCGGGAAGACGTCGGCGAAGTCGGCCGGCCCGGCGTAGGGAGCGTGCGGCAGCGGGTTGAAGGCGGTGCGGGTGTCGTCGCCGACCACGCGCAGCTCGCCCAGCGGTGCGCCGTCGGGTGCGTAGACCAGCAAGGTCTCGTCGAGGTAGTTGAGGAGCAGCCAGCCCGCCACCGGGGTCTCGCCGACGGCGGCCGGGTCAGGGGAAAGAGCGGTGTAGCGGGCGTTGTCACGCGAGCGGAGTGCGTCGAAGCGCATCCGGGTGTCCTGGAGCAGACGGGGAGGCAGTTGGAAGAACCGGTCGGGTGCGGCGACGCCCTCGAAGAGCGGCTTGTCGGGTTTCACGCTGTCGGCGTGGGCGGTGGGGAGCTTCAGGTAGTTCTGCTGCTGGAGGTTGGTGGCGTCGCAGGAGCGGCCGAAGCGGTCGATGATCCGCAGGTCGCGGAAGTAGAACTGGCCGGCGCGCACGGGCTGGAAGCGGTCCGGTGGGGTCGTGCCGAAGGCGCCTGCGGCGGGGACGGACTGCGGGTCGCCGAACCGCCACCCGTTCTCCGGCGACGGCAACATCCGCGCGGCGCCGTCCTGTTGCAGCAGCCAGTCGTTGAAGCCGTCCAGGGTCTGGGAGAGCAGGTCGAGCTGCTCGTAGTCCTCGCGCAGGGCCCGCAGGCCGACGGTCTCCGACGCGGGGTAGCTGTCGAGGTAGCGCTCGATCTGGCGGCGCAGCACGTAGGAGACGGTGGGGGCGAGGTAGCAACGGTCGGCGAAGGTCAGCCAGCGCATCTGGTCGTCGCCGGTGGAGTCCTCGCCGCTGCGCTGGGCGCCGGTGCCGTCCCAGTGGTAGTCGGTGCCTTTGCCGGTGGTCTTGAAGGTCCAGTTGTCGCGGTTGTCGCTGTGGTACGGGATGGGGCAGTAGTGCAGTTCCCACTGGAGGTACATCGGGGCCCAGGGCTGCTGCCAGAGCGCGGTGTACTCGGCGAGGGTGCCGCGCAGCTTGCCCGCGGGGTCCTTGAGGGCGACCTCCAGGGCGTTGCTGGTGCCCGAGGTCGTGCGGTAGGCCTGGTCGAGGAGGTCGCATTCGGCGAGCAGCGCACGGCAGGCGGTCGGCAGGTTCGTCAGGTCGGGCACCAGCGGGGTGGTGGGCACGGGGACGGTGGCGTCGTTGATGACGATCGAGCTCAGCAGTCCGCTGGGGATGCGGCAGGGCAGCGGGTCGTCCTCGTCGCGGCTGAGCGGTTCGCCGGCGCCGGTGCCTTCGATGACGACGACGGGGTCGGCGGGGCGGTAGAACGGCTCGCGGGCGATGCGCTTGAGTTCCAGCGTCTCGGGGAGGCCTCGTCGGTGGGCCTCGGCGTCGATGGCGGCCTGCTGCGCCTCGGGGGTGAGGCCGTGCGGCAGGGCGGCCAGCAGAGTGGCGGTCTGTGTGAGGAGGGTCTGGGCCTGCGTGGCGAGACTGCCGCCGACGGCGGGGCTGAGCTGGGTGTCCGCAGCGGCATCGAAACCGTCCGGGTGCTCGCCGGGCTGGTTGCGCAGCCACCACAGCGTCCACAGGCGTTGCCGGGCGTCGCGCAGCAGGGGCGCGAGGGCGTCGTACCGGGCCTGGGCTTCGTTGAGTTCGTCCAGCCAGGCGGGCACCGGCGGCAGGTCGACGGGTTCGTCGCTGGGGCGGGGGACGATCTGCCAGGCGTTGCCGCCGTCGCTGCCGGAGTACCAGGCGCGGCGGGTGGCCTCGTCCAGGTCGGTTTCGCCCTCGACGGTGCCGTAGGTGTCGATGGTGCCCTCGAACAGTGCACGTACGAGGTCGCCGGTGCGCGGCGAGCGGGTCTGCCGGGTCACGAGCGCGGCTGCGGCGTCGGCGGTGCTGTGGCCGATGGCGACGGTCTGGTGCAGGGGCCGCGGGCGGGCGTCCGGCTGGGGGTAGAAGTTGAGCTGCCGCCAGGGGATGCCGAGGCTGTGCCCGGCGTACAGGGTGCGCTGCGGGTCGGGCGCGTCGGCGGGGGCGGACCAGCCCAGGGCGGCGAGGATCTCGCGCACGCCGCTGACGCCCTCGGGTAGCAGTCCGGGGATCTCGGCGGCCTTGGTGAGGATGTCCGAGGCGGGGTCGGAGTACCAGCCGATCACCTGGTAGCTGAGTTCGGTGTCCGGCGGGTAGAGGTTGACCTCGTCGGGGTCGTCCTCGTGCTTGATGTCCTGGAGGGTGTCGTGGAGGAGGAAGACGTCCTTGTGGTAGATCGCGAAGGCGGCGAAGGCCGGAAGGCCGGGGCCGACCGCGGTCAGGAACAGCTCGCGGGGTGCGTCCTCGGGTTCGGTCCACGGCCCGTCGGCGAGCTTGTGGTGGCGGCCGATCCAGTCGGTGTGCGGGTCGCTCTCGCCCCCACCGGGGCTGCGGGTGGTGGCGAAGCGGCTGGTGCCGTAGCCGAGCCTGGCCTGGTAGTCGCTGTCCTCCAGGTAGTCGGAGTGCACGACCCAGCCGGTGGCCTTGCGCACGCCGAGCGGGGAGCGGTGGTAGCGCACGACGAGCCAGCGGTTGGGCACCAGCGGGAAGGTGGTCTCACCGGTGGCGGGGTCGTAGTGGCCGCGGGTGAGCGCCTCGGGCAGTTCCCACTGGACGTGCAGTCCGTCGTCGCCTTCGCTGATCCCCTGGTCGCTCTGCCCGGGGCCGGGTTCGGCCGGGGCGTTGTCCTCGACCATCCCGCCGAGGTTCGGGTACCAGCGGGTGAACAGGTCGCCGGCCCTGACCTTGTCGTTGACTTGGAGGGTCCGCACGCGTACCGGCACGATCAGGTCACTCATCTGGGGCTCCTTACGGCCGGGGCAGCAGCAGTTGTTCGAGCGGGGCGTTGACCAGTTGGACCGCGAACTCGCTCGGGCGCAGCGTCTGCTTGCCCAGGGCCCGGGCGAGCTCGGGCACCAGGGCTCCGCTGCCGAGCAGGTTCAGCACGTCCTCGCTCCCCGGGCGCAGGAAGCGGCCGAAGACCGTCCCCTCGCTGGGGAAGTCGCGGCCCAGCGAGGCGCCGAGCGGCGGGGTGGTGTTCGGGGTGAGCTGGCGCAGGCCGAGCAGGCCGCCGTCGTCGATGCCGAAGTGGATGCCCTGGCCGGGTTCGCGGATCGTCAGGGCGTCCGGGATGTCGTCGAAGAGGACGAGCAGGGTGTCGGGGGCGAGGTGGGCGCGGCGCAGTTCGGCCAGCTCGGCCCCGGCGCGGCGGGCGATGAGGATGATGTCGGGCCAGGCGGGGACGAGTTGGGAGCGCAGCAGGAGTCCGGCCTTGGGCCTGGCGCCGAGGCTCTGGGCGGTGGTGGCCGCGCGCAGGGTGTCGTCGAGGCGCTGGTCCATGGAGGTGTGGATGCCGACGCCGGCGGCGCCGTCGATGAGCGCGTCGATCCACTGCTGGTCGATGGCGAAGACGCGCAGGGACTCGTCGGGGAGCATGTCGGGGTGCGGGACGAGGTAGTGGAAGGGCACGCCGCGCAGCAGCCTCAGGCGGTCCAGCCAGCTGGGCATGGAGGCGGTGCGTGCGTCGGCGGTGGCGCGCAGCGCGCTCTGGACGGCTGTGGTGGACAGGGCGGCGCGGGCTTCGGCGCGGGTGAGTGCGATGCGTGGTGCGCGGCGCGGGACGTCGAGTGGGTCGACGTTGGGCGCGGCGAGTGCCTCGGCGAGCGGGGTTTCGGCGAGGGTGCGCAGCCAGTCCAGACCGCGCTGCGGCACCGGGTCGCCGGCCTGGGCGGCGCGGGCGGAGCGGGCCGGGTCGGCGGCCAGCTTCATCATGGCGGCGGCCTGGTTGGCGAGTTCGCGCCGGGCGCGGGTGACGTCGGCGGCGTAGTCGGGGTCGGCCAGGCCGATCGCGCGGCCCAGGGTCCACGCGGAGGCGTAGCTGACGTCGAAGAGGCCGTGTTCTTCCTCGTAGATGAGCAGGTGGTCGGCGGTGGTGTGGTCGCCGGGGGTGGGCGGCAGTTCCCGGGCCGTGACGGGGGTGCAGGGGCCGCGGTACCAGGCGTAGCCGAGTTCGCCGGACAGGACGCGGTGCGGGACGGGCGCGTAGCCGAGCTTCAACCGCTCGGTGACGTAAGTGTCTTCGGGGTCGGAGCCGGCGGCGGTCTGGGGTTCCAGGCGCAGGGTGAGTCGCTCGGGGTCGGTGCTGTTGCCGGGGGCGACCAGGTTCCTGAGCAGGCCGACGGCGTCGAAGCGCGCGTTCTCGTCGCTGGTGAACGACCAGGTCCACAGGGTGCACAGGCGCAGGTGGGTCTTGTCGCCGGGGATGGTGCCGGCCAGCGGCTTGTCGTGGCCCTCCAGCGAAACCAGGTGGACGGTGTAGGCGCCGCCGGTGCGCGGGAAGCGGTTGGCGGTCAGCACCGCGTAGTCACCCTCGGTGAGGACTTCGCCCTCGAAGCGGCGCTTGGCCTGTTCGACCCGGCGGACGTGCGCGAGGTAGGACAGCTCGCCCTCGGTGGGGATCAGCCGTCGGAACAGGGGGACGGGCACGTCGATGGTGCGGCAGGTGCTCGCCTCCGTTTCCGCGGGCAGGCCGCTGATCGCCGGTCCCAAGACGCCGGATTCGGCCGGGCGGCAGAGCTGGGCGACCGTGCGCGAGGCAGCGAGCCCCATGGCGTCGGGGTCCTCGGGCAGTTCGCCCTCCCGGAAGACCATCAGGGCCAGCCACGGCGCCCGGGCCTCCACCCGGGACCACTTCGGTTCGCGCTCCCACGGCAGGATCGAGCGGTTGAGGGTGATGTGCGGCAGCACCAGGGCGTAGTCACCGGAGGCGCCGGGGGCGGGGAAGACGGCGTGCACGGAGGAGGGGTCCAGCACGAACTGGACCGCCCGGACCTCGAACTCCTCACTGGTGGCCGGGAGTTTGTCGGGCGCGTCGATGTCGCCGTGGGCGTCCTTGAGGACGTGGCGGACATCCGCGCGGTAGGTGCCGGCGGTGATGGCGAGCAGCAGGTGGTCGTAGAAGGTGATGTCCAGCTCGGGCAGGGTCGGCACGAGGGTCCCCTCAGACGGTGGCCAACGGTGATGGGTGGTCAGTTGGCCGCGGTGAGCAGTGGCGACGAGACCAGGGTGTCGGCGGCGATCGCGGCGTACTTCGCACGGGGGCCGTTGGCGCCGGGCGCCACGCCCAGTCGGGCCATCGCGGCGTAGGCGGCGTCGCGCCTGGGCTGCTTGCCGGCGATCGTGCGGGCGATGGTGTCGATGCTGCCGGACCCGGAGACCGGCGCGGGTCCGGCGCTCTGGCCGGGCCGGCCGGTCAGCTTGCTGTCCGGGTTGACCTTCTCGGTGCCCAGGGCCCGGGAGGTGATCGGACCGGTCGCGGCCTTGGGGTCGAGCTTCGGGCCCGGGATCTCGAAGCGCAGCCCGCTGAGCCGCCTGGGCAGCAGCGTGTCCTCGTCCAGCGCGTCGCCGGGCTTGTTCAGCGGCGCGCCCCACAGGGCGCGGGCGGCGTCCTTGCGCAGCACGGTGATGGTCCAGTTCACCGGGTCGAACGGCTTGTCCCCGTTGTTGCGCCAGAGGGTGACGCGGTGTTCGGAGGTCACCGCGGTCTTGCGCATCGGCCGGATCGCGATGGCTGGGTCCGCCGATCCCACGAGATCGTCGTTGAGGTAGACGTGGGTGGCCGGCAGGGCGGACTCGGTGGTGAAGACGAACCCGTCGCGGGAGACCAGCAGGGGTGCCTCGACGGCGCGGCGGGCGGCGAGTTCGCCCGCGTCCACGTCCGCCAGCAGGCCCTTCTCCGGTGTGATGGCCAGCGGCGCGGGCAACTGCGCGCGCACTTCGGACCATTCGGCGGCGGGCAGCGGCTCGCGCTTGGAGCCGATGTCGAAGCTGAAGGAGATGAACCAGACCTTGACGGTGACCCGGCCGCCGAACGGAGGCGTCCACAGCGCCAGGTTGATGCCGACCGAGATCGAGACCCGGACCTTGACGAACCACACCTTGATGGTGAACGCGACGCCGATGCTGATCCCCAGCGCCATGTCCAGGTAGAACGGCTTCCACTGGATCAGCACGTCCAGGTACGCGGTGAACCACGCGGACAGCAGACCGGAGGTGTAGGTCGCGGCGAGCCGGCCGCCGATCATGAACGCGCCGGGGGTGAGCGCGGTGTAGCCCTCCGCCTTGACCATGATCTTGCTGTCCGGCGACCAGGTGAAGCCCAGCCGGGCGGGCCTGGGGTAGTGCGCGGGCACCTTGAACCGCGGGTGGTAGCCGCCCACGCTGAGCACGAAGTCCCCGGCCCTGGACCCGGCGGTCCACACGTACACCGCGATCCCGCCGGTCAGCCGACAGGCCGGGTCGAAGATGAACGAGCCCGCGCCGACCGCCACGTCCAGCGACAGCAGCCCCTGGGACTGCTGGTAGGCGAGCTTGAGGTCCAGATCCAGGCGGGCGTGGACCTTCTTGCCCGGGGCCGCGTTGCGCGGGAAGGTGATGGAGGTACGGCCCAGCAGCATGACGTTCAGCTCGCGGCCGAACTCCACCAGGGCCAGCGCCTTGGTGTCGATGAACTTGAACGTGGTGAACTGGACGCCGATCGCACCCCAGTACTGGCCGTCCGCCGGACGCACCCAGTCCGTCAGCGCGTTGAGGATCTCCTGCGGGGTAGCCTCCGGGCGCCCGTCGAGACGGGCGATCAGCGGGAACTCCGGCAGTTCCTCGATCCTCGGCACCCGCACCGAGCTGTTGACGCCGAAGCCACCCGACAGCCCGGTCACGGTGAAGGCCGGTGGCCCGAACAACGCCACCCCGCCCTTCGCCGCCACCTCGCCGAACAGGAACACCGACGCCCAACCGCCCCTGCTGCGGGCGTAGCTGCCGGCCGCCTGCATCGCGAAGAACCCGGCCTCCACCGCCACCAGGCCCGCGATGTACACCTCGTACGCCGGATCCTGGCGCACCTCCAGCACGCCGGTGACCTTCAACGGCGGAATTGCGATCCGCACCCCCGACCCGGCCAGCACCGGAGTGACGGTGAAGTCCTGGTCGACCGCCAGGCCCAGGCCGATCATGTCCAGCGCCACCGGCCCGAGCGTCAGGGTGGCGTCGAAGGCGACGAACAGCCGGCCCTTCGCGTAGCCCAGGCTCACCCGGCGGATCCGCACCGGCCCGAAGACCTGATCCAGCTCCTGGGCTGAATCGCTGCGCTGCTGCCCCGCAACGGCGGCACGTTCACGCCCCAGCACGACCGCGCCCTCGGACGTGTCCAGCGGCACCAAGTCACCGCTCCCACCCTGCGACAGGGCAGCGGCGCCAGTGCTGTTCGGCCGCCAGACCAGTGGCGCCAGCGCCCGGCCACCCATCGTCAGCAGCCCCCAGATGAGCAGGCCGCGTTGCAGCGCTTCGTCCAACAGCACGGGCAGCAGCCCCTGTGCGGCCCCGGGCAGGCCCGCGACCGCGGCGTTCAGCGCCCGGACCTGGGCGAGGGGCCAGGCGCGATCCGCGTAGCAGAACTGCACTCCTGTCACGACCACATCGCGATCCGCCGGGATGCTCTCCCCCACCAGCGGCAGATCGGATGCCCGGGCCCCCACCACCCCTCGGACCGCCACCAGCCGAGCGACCGCCGGCCCGGTGCCCTCGGGCACCGACGCCACCACCACCCCCACCCGGCCGACGACCGCCGACACCACCAGCGACCCCGCCGCGGCGGTCCCCACGGGAAGACGGTAGGCGAACGACGCCGAGCCGAGCGATGGAACGAAAGGATCCAGGTCCGCCGGGACATCGATTCCGACGGCCGCGGCCAGGTGAGCCAGCGTCAGCGCTTGGCCGTCGCTCTCCAGGGAGGCGCTCAGTTCCCAGGCCCCTGAACCCGTCTTGGCGATTGCGCCGCTGAACCACAGCCGGGTCTCCGCGCCTTCGACGGCGGCAGTGAAGCCTGCGTCCGCGGACAGCGAGAACGTCGAGGCCCCGCCGGCGGCCGGGGTCGAATGCCGGAAGCAGACGAGCAGGTCCATCACCGTGTCACCGAGGCGGGCCTCGGTGGCTGCGGTGAACTCCCATTCCTCCGGGCCTCCAGGGCTCGTCAGCACCTCGATCGTCAGGTACTGCAGGTCGAAACTCCGCAGGCCCTCCGGGATTTCACCGGCCACTCCCCAGTTCTCACCGAGCCAATCGAAGAGGTCGGCCATCCGAACGTTTTCCGCAGTCGCCCCGCGAAACAGGTAGCCGCTCTCATCGGACCAGGTGTCCAGATCCAGCCGGGTGCCGCCGATGATGACGAAATCAACCCCCTGTGGCATGCCCAGTGCCGGTGCGCAGGTCAGCGGCTCCGCCGCCGTGCCGGACAGGGATCCGACGGGCCGGATACGGTACTTGGCGCCGTCCGGCTCCCAGTCGGCGCCTTTCAGCGGCCATACCCGGTTCGGGGTGAATGCCTCGATGAGGCCCTTGAAACCCTGCACGCCATCTTTTTCCATCCCCCCGCCCTTTGGCTTCTTGCTGAACCGGTCCAGGCTGGCGAAGGCCGCAGTCCGCTTGGTGAGCGCCTCCTGGCCGATGATCCGTGCGCTGCCGCTTTCGACTTTCGGGCCCGGATCGTCGGTTCGGTTCTGATTGTCCGGACCGACGAACAGGTTTCCCGGAAGCCAGGTGAGGATGTTGTGGATGTCATCCAGACCATCCAGGGTGATGCCGTCAGGGTCATAGCTGGAGTCGGGGTCTTTGAACGTCTCCACGAACTCCTTTATGCGAGGGAAATTGAGCTTCTCCTGGTCCGTATAGTCCAGGGTCTCAAATTTCCGGACCACCGTGTCGGCGAACTCCTCCAGCCCCGCCCTGAGACTGGACCCCTTGACGTTGTACGCGTTTTCGATGGCCGCGTTCCATGATTTGATGAGCGTTTCGAAAGGGATCACGTGATGGCGTGCCAGCTTGATCCCCCCGACCGGCTGCACCTGGTCGAGGTCGCCCGGTTTGCGGTTGACCAGCTCATCCGCGAAGGGATAGCCACCGCGTCCTTTGAGTAACAGCTTCATACGCTCGGCCACTGTCCAGCCTCCTCGGCTTGTGCGGCTACTCCGGTCTTGTGTGACCTGGGAAGGATCGGCTCACCGGCCTCCTCGCGGGTCCAGCGACGCGCTGTCGCCAGCCCGGCGATCCGGCAGCCGACGTCGGCCTCCGACGGCCTCCGACGGCCGTGGTCAGCCGAGCCGAAGAGACGGCTCGCCGTACACCGGCCCCGCGCAGGGCCTCAACAGCTCATACAGCTCAGGGAGTTCGATCGGATGCAGGCGCGGAACAAGGTCCTCCCCCGATGCCGGAAGCCGGTGAGAGATCCGCAACGAACATCGACATGAGAAATCCCCTCGTCCCGACACGAGTGACGCCACTTCGAAGCACCCGACCCTCGACGGAACAGGCCAGGACTCACCACGCCAGGCAACGAGCAGCAGACATCGACCATCGTCATACACCTGCCCACCTGACAGGGGCACGATCTTGTCACGCCCCGTGATCAAGTCGCTCCTTAAAGCGATATCCGGCCACCGATATGGCCGAGTTCACCACCTTCTCACCCAGAAAGCCGATCTCGGCCAGCCTGACCCGAAGCGCCGACCGTACGGACCACTCGGACCGCCTCAAGGGACCTACCGGCCCGCCGCCCCAGGCCGTTCGCCGTCCTCGCGGAAACCCTGAGGGTTCGCGCCTGATCCACCCTGCCACCCGCCGGCCGCACCGACGAGTTACCCGCGGGCCCAACCCCACCAGGGGCACTGACAACCTCAGAGCTCGCCCTCATCACCCTGGTCGACGTCGTGCAGCGTCTCACCGAACCGCTCCAGCGCCTCCTCCGGCCCGCAACCGAAGGCGCGGCCGATGTACTCCCAGGTCATCAGATTGCTGCGGGCCTTGCGGCCGGCCAGCAGGGCGGTCGACCCGGCGGCGCGCTCGAACCGGGCGGCCGCACGGGCAGCGGCGTACGGCCTGCTCTCCGTCAGATCGCAGATCCGGTCCACCAGCGCCGCGACCAGCTCCTCGACCTCTCGTGGCACCACACCCTCGGCCAGGTCGACGTGCCACTCCCAGTCCGCGAACGGCCCGGTGGCCTCGCCCACCGCCTCGGTCGCCTGGTCGTCGCCGAAGTCCAACAGATGCACCCGCTCACCCCGCCAGCCGCAGCTGCAACCACCGCGCACCGCAACGGCCCGAGGACCATCCGCTCCGTTGTAGAGCCACCAGGTGGTGCGCCCATCCGGCAACGGCGCCGGCTCGCTGCCGTCCGCCAACACCGCCACCAGGAAACCCTGGTGGCGCCCGCTCTCGTCAACCCATGGCATGCCGTGTCCCTCACGTCCCTGGAATACAGCACCAGGGTTAGCGGCCTGTGACGCAGTGTCAAGACTTCGCGACAACCGGTGCGACCCGCAGCTCAAGGCGGCGCGCACCAGCCGCCGCACGCCGGATCAGGGGTGCTCAGGCAGTTCGGTGAGCCGCTCGACCCGGGTGACCGTCCCGTTCACCGAGTCGACCGCGCACCTCGACCAGTCCAGCTTGCCGCGCGCCTAGGGGCTCTCTTTCGGATCACGTCGGATCAGCGCGCGGCGTCGGAGTGCGTGCATCGCAAGGCGGAGGAGGGAGTCCATGCGGAGTATCGGCGACCGACGACAACGCGGCGAGGTACGTGCTCCGGCGTCGCGCGCCCGGCGTGATCCGAAAGAGAGCCCCTAGCTCGTCCAGGACGACCCGGTGGAGCTTGGCCCACACCCGGGCCCTGCTCCATTCGGTGAATCGCCGGCGGGCGGTCTGCCCGGACGGGCCGAAGCAGGGCGGAAGCTGGGCCCAGGTGCACCCGGACGTCGCGACGAACACGATCGCCACCAGCACCTCCCGGTCGCCGTAGCGGCGCCCGGCCATCGCCCTGTGGGCGGTTCGGCGCCGCCGGCACCACCAACTGGAACAGCTCCCACAACTCGTCCGGCACCAAGCGCTCCACGATCGTCACGGAAGCAGCCTGCAAGTCCAAAGCCGAACCCACGGCCACCATCACGCAATGGACCGAGTTCGAACGCGGCGGCCATTTCGCCGCCATGGAGGAACCCGCCGCCCTGACCGGCGACATCAGGACGTTCTTCCGCGCCTTGCGGTGAGGCCGAGGCGCGCCCCGGGCCCTCGGGTACCAGCGGACGCCGGCGAGCGGCAATCCGCCGGACGCGAGCGACCGGGTGCGCGACAGCCGGGGAGCCCGGGCCGCGCCGGCCAGGCCCGGCAGGTGCACCGCCCTTCCCGCAGGGCCTGCACCACGGCCTGCCCGTCGGACTCCAGGAACAGCTGGCCAAGAAACTGAAGCCGAGCGACCGCATCGACAGCGAGGTCGTCTTCGTGGACACCAAGGTGCCCCTGACCCCCACACCGGACGCCGAGGCCGTCAGGCGCACGGACCACGAGGCCGGCCAGGCGGGGAAGGCAGCCCCGGGGTCCTCGGCCGGGTGAAGGGCCATCGTCCCGGCGAACGACCGGGTCCGTACGGAAACACCGCCGGCACGGCATCGTCGAGCCGGGTTCGCACGAAGCAGGATAGAGGGGTTCATTTCGCCCACTGAGCATCCGTCAAAGACGAATCATCAGAAGGCGTGCACGAACAGGCACGCATGGCGGCGATCCTCGCGGACACCTCGACCGCGAAGGTCACCACCCGTACATCACGCCACGCAGCTGATCAATGACCCAACACTTCTCAAGCCGTAGGGCCGTCTCAGCTCTCCGAACAGCCGGTACCTCTGGTCCTTCCGGGCCGATGCCCTCCGACCGGGTGCGGCCAGAGGGCATCGGTGCTCTTGCGTTCCTGCGCTCTTGCGCGGGCGGGCGGTGTGTCAGGTGGCGATGGTCGCGACGGGTTCGAGGCCGTAGGTCCGGGCGTAGCCGTTCTCGGTGCCGACGAGGAGGTCGACGACCTCGAAGTAGCGGTCCCAGAAGGGGGTTTCGCGCAGTGCGTCGACGAGGAGCTGGTAGGCGTGGTGGTCGTCGGCCTCCCACACCCAGACGTCGGTGACGCGAGCGGAGTAGAACTCCGTGTCGTAGAAGCGTGACCGGACGCCGGTGGTCTTGGCCTTGATGGCTGGCAGGACCTGGGTGGTGAAGGCGTCCACGCGTTCCTGGACGGTCAGGGCGAGCCATTCGGGCGTGGTCTTGACCAGCATGAACGCCGTGACCGGCGGTTCGGACATTTCAGCGGACATCGGGGTGCCTCCCAAGCGGCAGGTGGTAGGGGTCTCCAGGCTCTGTGGTGCGCCCGGCACGGGGTGCTGGACTTCAGGAGAGGACCGCGGGCTTGAGGGTCCGGGCGCACCACTGCTCGAAGCCGGTGGGGGAGGCGGTGTCCGGGGTGCGGGCGACGCCGGCGTCGAGGCCCTCGTCCTTGGCCCGCTTCATGTCGACCACGCCCTGGGCGAACGCCTCGTTGAGGCCGTAGTCGACGAGGGTGGTGTACAGCTCGTCGAGCGACTGGCGTTCGTAGCGGACGGGGCGGCCGAACTGCTCGGTCATGAGGCGGGCCAGGTCGTTCGGGGACAGGTCCTGCGGCCCGAGGACCGGGACGCTGCCGGTGCCGGTCCACGAGCGGTCCAGCAGCAGGTCGGCGGCGGCGGCCGCGATGTCGGCGACGGCGACGAAGGGGGCCTTGCGGTCGGCGTCGACGGAGTCGGTGAAGACGCCCTTCTCGCGGATCGAGTCGGCCTCCTCCAGGAGGTTCTCGAAGAAGGACGGGTTGGCCAGGGCCCGGTAGGCGACGCCGGTGCCGGCGATGAGGTCGTCCATCGCGAGGGAGGCGGTGACGAGGCCGGCCCGGTCGGCGAGCGGGGTGCCACGGCCGAGCGCGGAGACGCCGACGACGTGGCCGACGCCGTGGGCGACGAGCGCCTCGACGGCGGCGCGGGTGAAGCCGCTGTAGGCGTCGTATGGGGTCAGGGAGGAGTCCGGGGGGACGAGCCAGAAGACCGCGTCCGCGCCCTCGAAGGCCCGGTCGAGGACCTCGGCGTCCGCGTGGGAGCCGGTGACCACGTCGACGCGTCCGTGCGCCGCGTCCGGGAGCCGGGCGGGATCGCGCACGATGACGCGCAGTTCCTCGCCCGCGGCGGGGGCGGACTCCAGGAGCTGGGAGAGCAGGTGGCGGCCGATGTTCCCGGTGGGACCAGTGATGACGATCATGAAAACCTCGTGGCTCGTGCTGGTTTCGGTATGCCCTCATCCTGCTGAGATCCGCCGTGCTGCCACAATGGGAACTTCAGCACGGAATCATTGACTGAAATGGAATAATGCTGGTGAGCAGCCCTGATCCGGTCATCGACGCCAATCTCGCCATCGCGCTGGATGCTCTGCTGACCGAGCACAGCGTGACCCGCGCCGCCGCGCGACTGCACACCTCGCCCGCCGCCATGAGCCGCACCCTGGCCCGGCTGCGCCGCGTCCTCCAGGACCCCCTCCTGGTCCGGGCCGGGCAGGCCATGGTTCCCACCCCGCGCGCCGAGGCCCTGCGCGAGGAGGCCGCCACCGTGGTGCGCAGCCTCGGAGCCCTGCTCAGCCCCGGTACGAGCGTCGACCCCGCCGGCCTCCGCAACACCTTCACCCTCCAGGCCGCCGACCTGGTCGGCGCGGCACTGGCCCACGGGCTGCTGCAACTGGCCCGGCGGGAGGCGCCGGGGGTCTCGTTCCGGATCGGGGCCGAAGAGCTGGAGGCCGGGCCCGCCCTGCGCGACGGCCGGATCGACCTGGAGGTCGGATCCATCGACCACGTGGACCCCGAAACCCGGGTCGAGGAACTGGTCAGCCTCCGCATGGTCGCGGCCGTCCGGGCCGGCCATCCGCTCACCGAAGGGCCGCTGACCCCGGCCCGGCTCGCTGCCGCCCACCACATCGCGGTCAGCCGCCGCGGCCGGTTCACCGGCCCCCTCGACACCGCGCTGGCCGAGCAGGACCTCCACCGTCGGGTCAGCGTCGTCCTGCCCAGCCACCTGGCCGCGATGACCCTCGCCACCCGCAGCGACCTCGTCTGCCTGGTACCCGCCGCACTCCCCGGCGCCGCCCCCTCGCCCCTCACCCACGACGCCGGCGCCCTCGGACTGCACCTCCTCGACATCCCCCTGACACTGCCGCCACTGACCATCGGCATGGCCTGGCACCCCCGGCACACGGCCGACGGGGCCCACCGCTGGCTCCGCGACGCCGTCCGGCGGGTGCTCCGGCCTTGGGGACCATCGGTACAGCCATTAGCGCTAAGCCGCTGATCCTGGTCAGGCCGGGGCTTCGTGGGTGCTGACGCGGTTCGCGTACTCACGGCGGGCCTTGCGCTGGGCGGGGACAGCCGCAGTGGCGTCGAGGGGCTGGCAGAGGTCCAGGAGCCGCCGGTGGATCGCGGCGACGGCAGTGACGCGCAAGGTATAACCCTGGCCTCGCCGTACGGTCACGCCCAGGTCTAGGGCGTGTTTCATAATTCGCGTCGGATCAGCGCGCGGCTCCCCCAGCCTTCGGCCGGGAGGTACCCCCATTACGCGCCCGGCTGGGCGTGCCGGCGAAGCGTCCTCGTACTGGGCCGTACTTGGACGTTTCGCCGGTGCGGTCAGGCGGGATGCCCGGCGTCGCGCGCCCGGCGGGAATTATGAAACACGCCCTAGTGCGGCGCGCTCGGCGGGCGCCAGCTCGGCGGTGCGGAGGAAGTCGGCGACCTTGCCCGGCATGTCGAGAACGACCGGCAGTTCTGGGGCTGGGGCTCCCGGGGCGTAGGCCGCATACTCGGGTAGGAGGTCCGCGACGGCGGTGCGGATGGCGCCGCGGCTGACGTGGTGCTCGCGGGCGAGAGCAGCGATGGACCGGCCCTCCAGGTACGCGGCACGCACCTCGTCGGTCTTCCCGGCCGTGACGGCTGGCCGCCGGCCGCCCTTGTTGCCCTTCGCTTCGGCGGCCCGTAGTCCGTCGTACGTCAGCTCCCGTTGCAGGTCGCGCTGGAGTTCGCCGGCGGCCGCGAGGGTCTGGACCATGAACTTCACCGTGGACAGCAGCTCTCCGGTGCGTGGGTGGCGGGCTGTGAGGTCCATCGCGGAGAACGCGCTGTCGTGGATGCGCAGAGCGAGACGATCGCGGTGCAGGATGTCGAGCACGTCGAGGATGTGCCCGGTGCCACGCACCAGGCGGAACATCTCGGAGATGTGCACGGTGTCGCCCGGCCGCGCGTAGGTGAGCAGTTCGCGGAACTTCGGGCGCTGGAGCGGATGGAGGCGGCTGGAGGTGCCCGGGGCCTCCTCGAAGACGACCGGGTCCTCGATGCCGGCCTCGTCCAGGACGAGGTCCTGCCGGGCGGTCGACTGCTGGTCGGTCGAGACCCGCTTGTAGACCAGGTTCGCCATCGAGAGGCCCCTTCCATGCGGAGGAATGGACCCTATCTGTCGTCAAACCCTGTCAGCAATCACCATCGGATCCGATTGGATTCGAGCCACAGTGAACCCCCGGATTGCACGGGTTCATTGGACGCCTGCCGGGCCTGTCGTCATCCGATCGTTTGCCGACAGATCAGTCGACTGAGCCGTTTCGGCGGGAGTCACCGGTCCGCGAGTACGCGCCGTACGAGGGCCGGAAGGGTTGTCGGGTTTGCTGGGATGGTGCCGCGCCAGGCGATGTGTCCGTCGGGGCGTACCAGGAGCGCGGTGTCCGCGTGGTCGGCGCCGAGGAGGTGTGCCCACTGACCGGGGTCGGCTTCCTGCTGGCCGGCGGTGCGTACGGCCTGGAGGGCGAGGGGGACCCCGGCTTGCCGTACGGCTTCGGCCTGCGCCTGCCACCGGGGGTCTTCGTCGGCTGTGAGCAGGGTGAGGCCCGGGCCGACGAGGTCGAGGGTGGAGGTGACGCCTGCGGGCCCCGGGGTGAGGCGTGCGTGGGGTACGCGTTCTCCCGGCCGGCAGCCGGGCGTGCACCCGGACGGGTCCAGAACCCCGTGCTCGCCGGTGTGCTCCGGGTCGGGGATGACGGCGGCGGAGCGGTAGGTGGCGGTCAGGAGGAGTTCGTCGTCGATGCGGTAGCCGGCGCGGTTGGTGGCGTTGGCCGTGGAGATGTCGATGACCTGGCGGGCGAGGGGGCGCCGCTCGGCCTCGTAGGTGTCCAGGAGGGCTTCGCCGGCGTATCCGGCGGTGACGGCGGCGAGTTTCCAGGCGAGGTTGTCGGCGTCGCCGATGCCGGTGTTCATGCCGTGGCCGCCGGTCGGCGGGACGACGTGGGCGGCGTCGCCTGCCAGCAGGACGCGGGAGTGGCGGTAGGCGGAGGCGAGCTGTGCGTCCATGCGCCAGGTCATCGTGTCGTGGACGGTCACGTCCAGGTCAGGGATGCCCGCGGCCGTGCGGACGAGGTCGGCCAGGAGCTCGTTGTCCGTCGGGTCCGTCTCGGCGTCGGGTCCCAGGGGGTACTGGTAGATCCAGTGGCGGTCGTTGTCGACGGCCATGAACCCGCCCCGGCCGGGGACGGTGAGAAAGTACGAGGCGCTGGCGCGGTCGGCGACGACCTCTCCCAGGGGAGCCTCGAAACGGACACTGAGATAGCGCCCCAGGCCTACGGGGCCCTCCATCGCGATCCCGGCTCCGGTGCGGACGGTGCTCGCGGCGCCGTCGCAGCCGACGAGCCAATCCGCCCGCAGGTGGTCCAGACGGCCCGTGGCCCGGTCTTCGACGACGGCCCGTACGCCGAGGCCGTCGTCCTCGAAGGAGACCAGACGGGCGGCGAACCGGATACGGGAGCCGGCCAGTTCCATGGCGCGGCGCAGCAGGAGCGGCTCCAGGGCGTCCTGGGAGCAGATGAGGCCGGGCGACGGCGTGTGCTCAGGGCCCTCGCCGGGCTCCTGGGCGAGACCGTTGCGGGTGTAGTCGGGGTCGACGAGGTCGCAGCCTCGGTAGAAGTGGACCTGCTCGGCCGGCAGCCCCGCCGCGCGGACCTCCGTCTCCAGCCCGAGCCGCCGGAAGATCTCCATGGACCGGGCCGAGACGCCCCGGGCCTTGGGGTGGCGGGAGGTGCCGGGGTGGGACTCGATCAGCACGTGGTCCACGCCCTGATCCGAGAGCAAGCAGGACAGGGCCAGCCCGACGGGTCCGCCCCCGACGACCAGTACGGGCGTGTGCGATTCGGTCATGGGGGCTCCTTCGAGTGGGTATGACCACCTCAGTAACGACTAATCTAAATGTAGACGTTACCATGGAGGGGTGATGATGGAGTGGTGCTGTCAAGTGACACGGGGGGCGAGCCATGGACCAGCGGTTCACCGATGACAATCCGCGCGGCCTGTACCTCCTGGCCGACCTGGTCAACGCCGTGCAGGACGGGACCGGCGCCACGCCGGCGGGGCTGGAGGCCGTCGTGGAGGCGCACGGGGGCCCGCCGCTGCAGCTGACGGAGACCACCGCAGGGGAGATGCGGGAGGCCGCGGCGGCCATCGCCGGAATCCTGGACCTCGACGACGAGGACGGCGCCGCCGAAGCGATCAACGCCCTGCTCGACCAGTACCCCGCCCGACCCCGCCTGGAGCGCGTTCCCGAACGCCGGTGGTCCCTCCGCGCCACGGCCCCCCACGACGCACAGCCAGCCCGCTGGCTGCTGTCCACCGCCGCCCTCGCCCTGGCCCTCTGGCTCAGCGAACGCGGCTACTGCGCATGGGGCCGCTGCGCCGCCCCTGGATGCGGCCGCTACTTCATCGACACGGGCCGCCGCACCCCGCAGCGCTACTGCTCGACCCGCTGCGGAACCCGCGTCCGCGTCGCCGCCCACCGCGACCGGAGCCGATGATCCGCATCGACACATCCGGCAGCCGTCCAGACGGCCGCGTTCACCTGCCACCAGTCGCTGAAAGGAAGGCCGGCGCACCGCCGCGTCAGTCCTGCACGCCGTCGTCGTCCTCGTCCAGCCCGGGTGCGTCCGGGTCGCGCAGCGGGCGCAGGGCGCCGGCGGCCGGGGTGGAGGCGGTGAAGTTGTAACGGCCCAGGACGTTCAGATTCTTGTGCTTGAGCGGGGAGAGCCGGGCCACGTCCTCGTCCTTGATGTCGTGGCCCTCGGCACGGAGCTGGGCGACCGCGGCGTCGATGTACCTGGTCGTCCAGAGCGTATCCGGGGCAAACGGGTGAGCGGCTGGTGTTCGTGCAGGTAGAACGCTTGCGGTCGCGTCCGTAAGAGATCGACCCCAGGACGTCTCGTGGCAGCCGGTGCGCCAGGGGTCGATGCGGCATCGGAGTTCTCCCTCCGGACGGCTTTGAGGGCATGCAGGGGCCGTCTCGGCCGATAGGGTCGATCACGTTCGTGAGATCACCGACGCCCTGGTTCGGGGTACTGAGGAGCCGTCGATGCACCACCCAGACCCGTGCTATGCCGCGCGCCTCGCCACTTACGGGACCATCGCCACACACCTGTCCCTTCTGAGCGACCACCGGCTCGGCGAGGTCGTGGCCGCCGTCGCACCGCTCGGGTCCGGCATCGGAGGCAGGTCGGCGGAGCTGGACATCGACGGGACGCGGGTCTTCGTCAAGCGGGTCCCCTTGACGGACATCGAGTTGCGGCCGGAGAACGTGCGGTCGACGGCGAATCTCTTCGGGCTGCCGATGTTCTACCAGTACGGAGTGGGGTCGGCCGGGTTCGGAGCCTGGCGCGAGCTAGCCGTGCACACCATGACCACCAATTGGGTCCTCGAAAACGAGTACGAGGGCTTTCCGCTGATGTACCACTGGCGGGTCCTGCCCGACTCCCCTCCCGAGGGGTTCGCCGACGAGTTCGGGGGCATCGACGGAGCGGTCGCGCACTGGGAGGACTCACCGGCCGTGCGCGAGCGGCTGGAGGCCATCGGCCGGTCCTCCTGCAGCCTGGTTCTCTTCCTGGAACACGTGCCACAGACGCTCGCCACGTGGCTGGCCGACCAGCGAGAAGCCGGCCCGCAGAGCGGGGACGGCTCGCCCTACCCATGGGTGGAGAAAGCTCTGGCACGCGGGACCGCCTTCATGAGCTCTCACGGGCTCGTCCACTTCGACGCCCACTTCCGCAACATCCTGACCGACGGACGACTGCTCTACTTCGCGGACTTCGGGCTCGCCCTGAGCTCCAGCTTCCAACTTGCAGCAACTGAGGTCGAGTTCCTCTCCCAGCATCTCGCCTACGACCGCTGCTACGCCCCGAGCCACCTGCTCCGCCACCACTTGCCCGACGGTATACGCGTCGACACGGACCACGAGGCGTTCCTCCATGAATGGATCGCGGGCCGAAAGCCCGATGGCGTCACGCCGGAGGTCGCCGCGATCATCGAACGACACGCTCGGACTGCCGTCGTCCTGGACGCGTTTCACAGCCGTCTTCTCGCGGAGAGCAAGCGGACGCCGTTTCCGGCCTCCGAGATCGAGCGGGCCCTAAGCACCGCGGCTCCGACGCCCCGCTGAGGCCAGACCCCCTATGAGATCGGACATCAGGCGGTCTCGGGACCTGCAGTCGGCCGGGCGCCGAGACGGCGTCGCAGTTCAAGGTTCTCGCTCTGCGCGGTTTCGAGGGCTTGCCGCAGGGCGTGGACTTCGTCGCGGTGCCGCTGCTTGAGGTCGGCCAACTGGGCGGTGAGGGTGCGGACGACGCTGCTGGGAGAGTCGTCGGGTGGCTGCGCGGCCGGGCGGGGCGGGTTGTTCTGCTGCTGGGCACGGAGCTGTTCGACGCGCTGGCGGATCTCGGTGCACCGGTAGAGGAAGTCGAGTGAGACGTCGGCCGTCTGGGCCAGGCCCCGGAAGGTGATGGGCTGCCGGTCACGGATCATCTCGCGCAGGCCCTGTTCGGCTCGGGCCTGGGCGGCGGCGCTCTTGCGGGCGGCGGCCTGGCGGAGGTTATCGGGGTTGCCGCGCATAGGGTCAGCTCCGTTCCTGGCTGCGGGTGATGGGGTCGGTGCGGGCGCCGACGCCGGCCCCGCGGATGGCCTGGGGTTCGTCGGCGAGCCGGGTGGCTTCGAGTTTGAGGATGATGCGGCCCAGGGCGTCCTGTTCCTGCCGGCGTCCGGCGAGCCAGATGTTGTCCTCACCCATGGGCTGGCCGGTCCACGCGAAGCCGATCACGTGTGCTAGCCGGTCAAGATCAAGTGCTTAGCGCTAACGGCTGTACCGATGGTCCTCAAGGCCGTGCTCCGCACGCCGGCGGCGGCTGCGGGGCCCACCGCGGCGGACGCGATCGGGCTCGCACAGGACGACACCGGCCCCGCATAGGACGCGACTGGCCATAGGACGCCGCCCCGGCCCGCGCGGACGCATGCCCGTGGGCAACAAGGCCGCGGACCGGACGGCAAGCCGAGGTGTCCCGCTCCGCAGCCGGGTGTCTACTCGCCGGAGTCGGTCACCGACGCCCGGCCCGGATCCGTGTCAGGCGTTCCCGGACGACGCGCTACACCGTGCTGGTCGATCCGGAGGGAAACGAGTTCCGCCCGGACTGAACGACGGGGAACTTCACCCCGGTGAGGTCTTCGGAGACGGCCCACAGCCGCTGCTGGACGACCACCTCGTACGACTCCGGGCTGGAGGTGACCAGCCGGGGGTGGCCCATGAACTCGCCGCGTCCGCCGGGACCGTAGTACTGGCCGCCGAGCGCGGCGGGGTCGGCGGCGGCCCGAAGGGTCGGCAGCGCGCCCATCGCCGGCTTCTGGGTGATCAGCGGCGCGAGCCAGGTGAGCGGAAGCCGGAAGGCCGCGGGGAGGTTGCGGGCGAGCTCGGTGCTGGACACGTCGGGGTGCGCGGCCACCGCGACGGTGGTGCCGTGCGTGGCGAGCCGACGCTGCAGCTCGTACGTGAACATCAGGTTGGCCAGCTTGGACTGGCCATAGGCGGCGGCCCGGCTGTACGACCGCTCCCACTGCAGGTCGTCGAAGTGGATCGCGGCCCGGATGCGGTGGCCGGTGCTGCTGACCGTCACCACGCGCGAGCCGGGCACCGGCAGCATCAGGTCCAGCAGCAGCCCGGTGAGCGCGAAGTGGCCGAGGTGGTTGGTGCCGAACTGCATCTCGAAGCCGTCCCGGGTGGTCTGCTTCGGGGTGTACATCACGCCGGCGTTGTTGATCAGCAGGTCGATCCGGTCGAGCCGGGACCGCAGCGCCGCTGCCGCGGTCCGGACGGAGTCGAGCGAGGTCAGGTCCAGCGCCTGCACGGTCACGTCGCCGGTCATGCGGGCCGCGGCCTGCTGGCCCTTCTCCACGTTGCGCACGGCGAGCACCACGGACGCCCCGCGCTCGGCGAGCGCCTTGGCGGTCTCGTACCCCAGTCCGGTGTTGGCCCCGGTCACCACGGCCACCCGCCCGCGCTGGTCCGGAATGTTCGCCGTCGTCCACTTCTCGCTCATGCCAGGCTCCCGACTAACTAACGTACCGAAGGTATCTTGTGCACGACGTTAAAGTACTTTCGGTACGTTGTCAACGTACCGCAGGTACCTAAGTTAGTCTGGTGATCATGACTTTCCAGCGGGCGCGAACCGAAGAGCAGCGGGAGATGCGTCGACGGGCGATCCTCGACACAGCGTCGGCGATGCTCGACGAGATGCCCGTGGCCGCAGTCACCCTGAACGAGCTCAGCCGCCGGGTGGGCCTGGCGAAGCCGAACGTGCTGCGCTACTTCGAGTCCCGCGAGGCGGTGCTGCTGGAACTGCTGGACCGCTTCCTGCAGGAGTGGCTGACGGAACTGGCAGGCGAGTTGGCGGCCGGCATCGACGAAGACCTACCCATGGCCGAGCGAGCGGCGGGGGTGGCCGACATCCTCAGCCGCTCGCTCTCCAGCCGGGCCGTGCTGTGCGACCTCTTCGGCGCACAGGGCAGCGTCCTGGAACACAACGTCTCCGTCGAGGTCGTAGCCCGCTACAAGCGCGCCTCCCTGGACCGCCTGACAACCATGACCGCCCTGATCCTGAAGTACCTGCCGGAGCTGGGCGAAAACGCAACACTGTTCAGCCTGCAGACCATGGTCATGGCCGGCGCGCTGTCGGCGTACAGCACACCCCCGCCCAGCCTGCGGGCGGCCTACCAGGCCGAGCCCGACCTGGCCCGCTTCCACCTGGAGCTGGCGGACTACTTGAAGCTGGCCCTGACCGCAACACTCCTGGGCGTGCTGCCCCGCGGCTGACCTGCGTTGCACTGAACTGAGCGGCCTCAGAGGTGGACGGGCAGGTGGCGGGGTCCGCGGAGCATGGCGTTCTGCCGGTAGGGGGGCGGATCCTGGACCAGGCGCGCCGCGCCGAGGCGGGGGATCAGCGCACCGAGCGCGGCCTCGGCCTCGATGCGGGCGAGTGGTGCGCCGTAGCACAGGTGGATACCGCTGCCGAAGCCGAGGTGCTGGTTGTCCGGGCGGGTGGGGTCGAACCGGTCCGGCGCGTGGAACCGCTTGGGGTCGCGGTTGCCCGAGGCCAGCGCGAGCACGACGGAGGCGCCTGCGGGGAGGGTGGTGCCGCCGACGTCGATGTCGGCGAGGGGGATGCGCTGGCGCATGTGGACCGGGGGTTCGTAGCGCAGCAGTTCCTCCACCGCTCGCGGCAGCAGGTCCGGTTCGCGACGCAGCTGGTCCAGCTGCTCGGGCTGGCGCAGCAGGGTGAGCACCCCGTTGGCGATCAGGTTCACCGTGGTCTCGTGTCCGGCGATGAGCAGCAGCACGGCGGTTTCCGCGAGTTCTTCCTGGGTGAGCCGCAGGGCCGGGTCCGGTTCGTTGACGAAGGCGGAGAGCAGGTCGTCGCTCGGATTGCCACGGCGCTTCTCGGCGAGGCCCGCCAGGTACCGGCCCATCTCGCCCCGCGCCTGCTCGCCCGCCTCAGCGCCCGCCTCGTCCCGCCCGGAGGAGTCCGCCTCGGGCCGGACGTCGGCGGACGCGACGAGCGCGTCGGACCACGCCCTGAAGAGCGGCTCGTCCTCACGCGGCACGCCGAGCAGGCGGCAGATCACCGTGACGGGCAGCGGGTAGGCGAGGTCGTCGACGATGTCGATCCGGCCGCCCGCCTGGAACGGCTCCATCAGTTCCCCGGTGAGCTGGACGATCTCGCCGCGCATGGCATCGACCCGGCCCGGGCTGTGCGGGGGGCCGAACGGCCGCATGGCCAAGGTGCGCAGTCGGTGGTGCTCCGGGTCGTCGAGCCGCAGGAACGGCGGCTTGTGCGTCGTCTCGCCGCAGGTGCGGGGATCGACACTCATCCGTGGATCGTGGAGCAGGGCGGCGACCTCGTGGTAGGTGCCGATCAGGTAGCTGCCGTCTGCCTGCCGGACGACGGGACCGGCCTCGCGCAGTTCCGCGTACAGCGGGTAGGGGTCGGGGCGGTTCGCGTAGTCGGTGATCCGTGCCAGCAGGGTGTCGGAGTCCATGGTGGCTCCTCGTCGTTGGGCGGGACGTGGGTCAGCCGCGGGGCTGCACCACGGTCAGTCGACGGTCGGGCAGGTATCCGGTGAGCGCCACGGTGGGGCCGTGGGACAGCCCCTTCGGATCCGGCACGTCGGACGGAATCGGGATGTCCGCCGCGAGCGCGCGGTCCGCCGCGCCGGGCGGGGGCGGGAACGGCGCAGCCGTCTCGATCAGGTGCCGGTAGTAGTCGATCGACTTGGCCATGTCGACGGTGACCGCCGCGGTGATCCGCCCCTGGTAGCCGTAGACCATCGCCAGTCGGCGCGCCTCCAGAGAACCCTGGGCGATGACCACGTGGTCGGAGAAGGTGGGCACGCCCACCGACTTGATGTTGAGCCCGAACTGGGTCGACCAGAACGTCGGGAGGGCGAGGTGCGGGCGCCGCAGGGGCCCTGGGCTGACCATGTTGTGGGCCGCCACCCCGGCCTGTTCGACCGCGTTCCCCCAGTGTTCGAGGGAGAGCATCTGGTAACCGAACAGCGGGTGGGGGAAGCGGGAGACGTCGCCGGCGACGAAGACGTCGTCAGTGACGATTCCGTACATGTTGAAGGCGCGGCACCCGGCGTCGCAGGCGATTCCGCGCGGGCCCGCCGCCAGGCCGGAGTCCGCCAACCACTCGACGTTGCGGACCGCCCCCAGCGCCACGACGCACACGTCCGCCTCGACGCGGCTGCCGTCGGACAGCTCCGCGCCGGTGAAGCGGCCGCCGTCGTCCCCGCGCAGGGCGGTGACCGTCACGCCGGTGCGCAGGTCCACACCGTGGTTGCGCTGCATGGCGGCCGCGAGTTTCGCCAGGGTGCCGCCCAGCGCGCCCACCAGAGGTGCGGGGCCGCGTTCGGCGACGGTGACGTCCAGTCCGCGCTCCCGGCAGGCCGAGGCGATCTCCGAGCCGGTGAAGCCGCCGCCGATCACCAGCACCCGCCGTGGCCCGGCGGCCAACCGCTCGGCCAAACCGCCGGCGTCCTCGCGGGTACGCAGCGTGAACACCCCGTCCAGGGCAGCCTCCTGCGGATGGGGCCAGGGACGCGCCCGGGTCCCGGTGGCGATCAGCAACCGGTCGTACGGCAGCGACTCGCCATCGGCCAGCATTACCCGCTTCCCCAGGGGGTCCAGGCCGGTGGCACGTACGCCCAGCCGCCACTCGGCGTCCGGATCCCGGCGCATCGGCAGCCCGGTGGAGTCCGCCGCAGCGTGGCCCAGCAGCACCTGCTTGGACAGCGGCGGCCGGTCGTAGGGCGGATGAGGCTCGTCGCCGACCACGGTCAGTGAGCCGGTGAAGCCCTCCTCCCGCAGCGCCTCCGCAGCTCGCAACCCGGCCAGCGACGCGCCGACGATGACGATCCGGCCCTCTGTCTGGTAACCGGCCCTCTGGTCACCGGCTCCCTGGTCACCGGCCATCAGCGCTCACCTCCTCGCCGAGGAGGATGGCCTGGACCGGGCAGGCCGCCGCGGCCTGGCGCACGCGCTCGACCTGGTCGTCGGGGACGGCCGGGGCGTACAGCAGTCCCTCCTCGCCGTGCAGCTGGAACACCCTCGGCGCGAGGAACACGCACTGTGCGTAGCCCTGGCAACGCGTGAGGTCGACAACGGTCCGCATCCCCACCACTTCCTCTGCCGCCGTACCCCCTCTCCCTTCCAGCATGGGACGAGAACCGGACGCGCGCAGCATGGGACGAGAACCGGCGCCGGTACGCGCACCTGCCGCGAGGAGCGCAGTACCGGCTTCAGTCCCGGTCGGGGGCGTGCAGGGCGAGGGTGAAGCTGAAGCGGTCGCCGCGGTAGAGGGTGCGGACCTGTTCGAGGGGGTGGCCCTCGGCGTCGCGGCTGCGGCGGTGGAGCAGCAGCATGGGCAGGGCGGGCGGGGTGCCGATGAGCAGGGCTTCGCGGGGGGTGGCGAGGACCGTCTCGATGCGTTCGTCGGCGCCGCCGAGCCGCACGCCGCACTCGCGCAGGTAGCCGTAGAAGGAGCCTTCGGGGTCGAACTCCCGCTCCAGGTGCGGGACTCGGGCGACGGGGACGTAGGTGGACTCCAGGCCGACGCGTTCCTCGTCGGCGCGCAGGACGCGTTCCAGGTGCCAGAGGGGTTCGCCTTCGGGGACGGCGAGGCGCTGGGCCATGGGCGGGTCGGCGGGGAGGCGGTCGAGGGTGATGAGGGTGCGGCCGGGGCGCAGGCCCTGGCGGGTGACGCCTTCGGTGTAGCTGGCGAGCGAGAGCGGCTGTTCGATCTTGGGGCCGGCGACGACGGTGCCGCGGCCCTGGCGGCGCAGACGGCCTTCGAGGAGGAGGTCGCGCAGGGCCTGACGGACGGTGGCGCGGGCGACGTGGTGGCGTTCGGCGAGGTCGGCTTCGGTGGGCAGGCGCCCGCCGGGGCCCAATTCGGCGATGAGGTCTTCGAGTTGGGCTTTGACCAGGTAGTACTTGGGCACCCGGCCGTGGTCGGGGACGCCGGAGCGGGCGGGGGCGACGGGGGGCCGGGGGGTGCCGTGGTTCACCGCGCCACCTTATCGAGCGGCGGTCCGGCGCCATCGAGTGGCGGTTCAGCACCATCGAGCGGCGGTTCAGCGCCCCCTAGATCACGGAATGGTAACCGGTCTGGACTGAATTTCGGCGGTTGTTCATACAACCGTGGATCCGGGGAGGGCTCGTCCTCGCACGGGCGCCCCATCCTCGGTGCCGGTGCAACCGCACCGCGTCGCCCCCCAGTTGGGAGCCCCCGTGCGCATTCCCCGCTCCACCCGGACCGTCACCGTGGCCACCGCCGTAGCCGCCGCGGCCACCGTGCTGCTGCCGTCGGCGCCCGCCGGCGCCTCCCCCGCCTCTTCCGCCGCAGCCGCCTCCTCCATCACAGCCGCCCCCGCCGCCCCCGCCTACAAGGGCCTGCCGGACGGCACCAAGCAGGCCAAGACCCTGGTCATCGGCGTCGACGGCACCCGCTACGACAAGCTGGCGGCCGCCGACGCGCCCAACCTCAAAGCGCTGATGGCCGGCGGCATGACCGCCACCAGCAACCTGTACGCCAACCCGCTGGCGCCGACCCTGTCCGGACCGGGCTGGTCGACCATCGCCACCGGCGTGTGGCCCGACAAGCACCAGGTCAAGGACAACGCGTTCACCGGCGCCCGGTTCGACCAATACCCGGACTTCGCCAGCCGCCTGGAGGCCGCCGCCCCGGCCGCCTCCACGCTGGTGATCGGCTCGTGGAACCCGATCACCGGCAACGTCTTCAACGGCAAGGCGGACCTGCGGATCGCCGAGAACGAGGACGACGCCAAGACCGCCTCCGACGCCGCCGACTACCTCGCCCACGGCAACCCGGACACCGCCTTCCTGCACTTCGACGGGATCGACGAGGCCGGGCACGCCTCCGGCGGCGCCAGCGCCCAGTACGCGGCCGCCATCCACACCGTCGACGCGCTCGTCGGCCAGGTCGTGCAGGCCGTCAAGTCCCGCCCCGCGTACGGCTCGGAGGACTGGCTGATCGTCGTCACCACCGACCACGGACACACCGACGCCGGCGGGCACGGCGGCAACAGCGCCAACGAGCGGCAGACCTTCGTGATCGCCGACGGCGCCGGCTTCCCGGCCGGCTCCCGGCGCTACGACGTCAAGCCCGTGGACATCGCGCCGACCGTCCTCAAGCACGAGGGCGCGCCGATCGACCCCGCCTGGCGCCTGGACGGGCAGCCGATCGACGAGATCGCCCCGGACGCCTTCGACGCGCTGCGCCCCGCCCTCCAGGGCCGGGTGGACGAGACGGGCATCCCGGCCACGGTCCGGGGCTGGACGCACACGCCGCCCAGCGGCTGGAGCATCGACAACTCCCGGATGCCCAGCGGCGGGGTGACGGAGTGGCGCGGCTGGGCCTTCGCCACCGACGAGTTCTGGAGCGCCACCCAGCTCGGACAGGGCCGGGAGACCAACGTGCGGGCCCGCAACGTCTTCGCGGTCGCCGACTCCGACGAGTGGGACGACAAGGCGCACGGCGCCGGCCAGTTCGACTCCACCCTGGTCAGCCCGGCCTACCCGGTCGCCGGTCTCGGCCGGGCCACGCTGTCCTTCGCGACGAACTACAAGGTCGACGGCCCGCAGACCGGCGACGTGTACGTGGTCTTCGACGACGGCGCCCCGCAGCTGGTGAAGTCCTACCGCGCCGACCTGAACACCGTCGAGCACCTGCCCGTCACCGTACCGGCCGGCGCCACCACCGCGCGCCTGCAGTTCCGCTACACGGGCACCAACAGCGCCTTCTGGACGGTCGACCAGGTCTCCTTCGGCGCCTGACACCGCTACGGGACCGACCCCGCCACCGGTCCTCCCGCCGCCCCGGCATCCCGGGGCGGCGGGAGGTGCCGGGCCCGGCCCACCCGGCGAGCAACGGCCCGAGCTGCTCGGCCCATTCCGGCTACCGGGCCCCGGGTTACGCTCCGTCGAGGGGTCCGGGGGCCTCGGTGTTCCCAGGGGCGTTCATGGGCTGCTCAGCGCCATCGCGTACACGCCCTGATCGAGGTGCGTGAAGCCGTGCCGTTCCCAGGCTCGGCGCAGCTTCGTCATCGCCTCCTCGTCCGGCCGTCGGATCTCCGGGTCGTCGGAGGCGTAGGAACACGGTTCGTCCGGCCCGTGGTCGTGGATCGGGGCCGGATAGCAGACGGCCAGCGCCCCGGGGACGGCGAGCCGGCGGAGCGCGGCGACGGCCAGTCGCATGCCCACCCCCTTGCCTCGCCACGCGTCGGTGACGTGCACGGACTCCAGCAGGAGCAGCAGCGTCGGATTCGTCTTGGCCACGGCGGGGGTCAGGGCGCCGTCCTCGGTGAAGACCACGCGGGGGATGCGGTCGAGCAGGCCCGGGTCGGCGTCCAGAGCGGCACGGGGGTTCGGCGTCAAGCCGGGGACCACGCGGGTGATCTCGGCTGTGCCGATGTTCTCGGCCGGAACATAGAACGAAGCCGTCCACCGTTCGGCGCGACTGGTCCACGTCTCGTCGGCGAACTGCCGCATGGCGTAGGCGATATGGAACCGGTTCGGGTCAACCACGGGCACTCCTCCGAGTGAACGGGGCCCCCGCCGTGTGCACAGTCGGCAGGGGTCCCGGTGTGTCAGGTGACTACTTGGGCTGCGGGGCGGGCTGCGGCTGCTCCGGCGCCGGGTTGCCCCGGTGCTTCGGCGGGTCCTTCGGCTCCCCCTTGTGCTTGGACACGATGATCTCGACGTGCATGGGCGGTACCTCCTACCTGCTTCTGGTGGCGGGTTGGAGACCGATCGTGCCCCAACCCGGCGAACCATTGCGACGGCGTGGAGGCGTCACTTCGGCATCCTGGCAAGACGTCATTTCGACGTCTTCAGAGGATGTTTGGGCCTATCTTCTAGCCATGACTACGCCGAACGAGACCCTTCGGGCCGTACGCCTCGGACTCCGTCTCAGCCAGGACGAGTTCGCGAAGCGGCTGCGGGCGGCCGGGGAGGACCAAGGGGAGCCGAACGACGCCAGCAAGCGCCTGGTGCAACGTTGGGAGTCAGGGGAGGTGAGGTCTCCCCGCCCGGTGTACGTTCGAGCCCTTGAGACTGTCACCAAGATTCCCGTTGACCGCCTCGGCTTCGACTCGCCACAGTTGCCGCCAAGGGTCAGCGTGGACAGTACGGGAGGGCACGACGTGACCAGTGATGAACCGGGCGTGCCCGTGCAGACTGCGCCCGCTCCTACGGGTGAGGACTACTCGGGGGTATGGGTCAGCCACTACGAGTTCTACAGCAGCAGTCGGGAGAACACGTTCACCGGTCTGCATCACGTCGTGCTGTCCCAGAACGGCAACCGGATCACGGGGCGATCCCTCCCCGGTGCGTCGTCCAATCCCGACTCGCCGCTGTCATTCGATCTCACTGTTGATCGGAACATCGTTACGGGTTCCTGGGTGGAGCAGACCGCGCAGGATGGCTACTACCAGGAGGCCAGGTATCACGGCGCTATTCAGTTGCTGGTCGACCCGACCGGCCGCCGCATGGCCGGCAAGTGGGTCGGCTTCGGCAAGGACTTCGACGTCAACTCCGGGCCTTGGGAACTGCGTCTGCTGGACAAGTCCACGGCGGACCACGTCCTGAGCCGCTACAGCGTGCCGCCGGAAGCGTAGCCGCGCCTCACAGCGTACGCGGGAGGGCCCCGTACGCGGCCGGTACGGTACCGGCGTGACGGGAACTCAGGACACGGTGCTGGTGGTGGTCCGCGGGCCGAGCGGGGCGGGCAAGTCGAGCGTCGCCGCGCGGCTGCGCGCCGCGTACGGGCGGGGTGTGGCCGTCGTCGCGCAGGACGTGCTCCGACGCGCCGTCCTGCGCGAGCGCGACCTCCCGGGCGGGGCGAACATCGGCCTCATCGACCTGGTCGCCCGGCACGCCCTGGACCACGGCTTCCACACCGTCGTCGAGGGCATCCTCGCCGCCGAGCGCTACGGTCCGATGCTCGCCCGGCTCGCCGCCGACCACCGCGGCCGCAGCCACCTGTACTACCTCGACGCCGACTTCGACGAGACCGTGCGCCGCCACGCCACCCGCCCCCAGGCCGGCGAGTTCTCCCCCGAGGACATGGCCGGCTGGTACCAGCCCCACGACCTCCTGCCCGGCGGCCTCGAACACGTCGTTCCGCAGCACAGCACCCTCGACGAGACCGTCGAGCAGATCCTCACCGACACCCGTCTCACCCCACCCGGCTGGACACCCCGCCCCTGAGGACGGGAAGCATCGAGTCCACCACCCGAAGCGGCCCTACCTGCGCTGGCGGCCGGTAAGTGGCCGGTGCGGTCGGCGCCGCTGACGTAACGCGCAGGGGGCGGGTGCGGTTGCCTACGTCATGATCACGATCATGTGAACCTTGTCGAAACAAGATCATTATTTGATGATCCTTTGGCGTCATTTGACCCCATCTTTGATCTTGCCGCCCACTCCTATGCTCCGAGAGCGCCGTCGAGCGACGGTGTTTCAAGGAGTCGATATGAACAGACGGATAACCACACGACGCAGACTCGGCAGGCCTGTTGGCATGCGGGCGGTGAGCGGGTCGCTGGCCCTCGCCGTGGCGGTGTCGCTGCTGGCCGGGTCCGAGACGGCCCTCGCCGCATCGCCGAGCGCGTCCCCGAGCGCGGCGGCGGCGAAGGCGGGCAAGGGCGCCGGGCAGTGGGCCACGTCCGCCGCCGACGTGCCGTCGGCGAGGGTCGCGGCCCGGCTGTCCGGGCAGCGGGTGGAGGCGCTCTCCGAGCGTACGGAGACGTCGACGACGTGGGTGAACAAGGACGGTTCGCTCACCACCGAGCTGTTCGCGGGCCCGATCCGCTTCCAGCGTGACGGCCAGTGGGTGGACGTCGACCTCGGCCTCCAGGCCGGCGCGGACGGGTCGGTGGCGCCGAAGGCCCACCCGAACGCGCTGCGGCTCGCCGGTGCCGGCGGCACCCGGGCGAAGTCGCTGCTCCACGCGCAGGCCGCGGCCCCGGACGACGCCCGCACCCTGGTGACCCTCGGGCAGGGCGACCAGCAGGTCGAGCTCCAGTGGCGGGGCGGCCTGCCCAAGCCCGCCCTGGACGGCACGAAGGCCACCTACCGGGACGCGATCGCGGACGGCGCGGCCGACCTGGTCGTGGAGGCCACCCGGACCGGCTTCGAGCAGTACACGGTGCTCAAGCAGCGCCCGAGCGCCGCCGGGTTCTCGTACACGATGCCGCTGAAGGCCGACGGTCTGAAGGCCGAGGTCCAGCCGGACGGCGGCGTGCTGTTCACCGACAGGCGCACCGGCGAGCGGCGGGCCGTGCTCCCGGCGCCGGTGATGTGGGACGCGACGGCCGCCGCCGAGGGCTCCGGTGAGCACGCCCGGCAGGCGAAGGTCGGTCTGAAGGTCGTTCAGCGCGGCGACGGCATCGACCTGGTGTTCACGCCGGACGCCGCGTTCCTCGCGGACCCGAAGACGCAGTACCCGGTGACGGTCGACCCCTCCACCACGGCCCTCGGCAACGTCTTCGACACCCGGGTGCAGCAGGGCGAGACGGTCGACTGGTCGGCCGACACCGAGATCTACTGGGGCAACTCCGGCACCAAGAACGCGGACGGCTCCTCCCGCCAGGCCCGGTCGTTCATCAACTGGAACACCGCGCCGATCGCGGACGCGCTGATCACCAACGCCAGCCTGTCGCTGTACAACTTCCACTCCGGCAACAGCGACTGCCAGCCCTACGCGTGGGACATCTGGGACACCGGCCTCGCCTCGACCGCCTCGCGCTGGACGGCGCAGCCCTCCTGGAACGCCAAGAAGGCCACCGGCACCGAGACCAAGGGCCGGGACGCCTGCGGAGGCGACGGCTGGATCACCGCGGACGTCACCAACCTGGTGCAGACCTGGACGTCGGCGAAGAACACCACCTCGGGCATGGGGCTGCGCGCCCCGGACGAGGCCAACACCAAGTACTGGAAGGAGGTGAACTCCGCCAACGCCGCGACCAACGTCCCGAAGCTGACGGCGACGTACAACTACCGCCCCCGGACCGGGACGGACCAGCAGGCCGGCTCGCCGTTCTACAAGGACACCGCCGGCACCTGGTGGGTCAACTCCACCACCCCGACGCTGCGCGACACCTTCGTCGACCCGAACAACGACAAGGTCGACGGCACCTTCCAGATCTTCGACACCGCCACCGACACCCAGGTGGGCAACGTCCTGGTCTCCCCGTACGTGCCGAGCGGGGCCCCGGCCTCCGTCAAGGTCCCGGCCGGTGTGCTGGCCAACGGCAGGACGTACAAGTTCCGCACCTCCCCGTACGACGGGCTGCACTACAACAACAACTGGTCGGCGTGGGCCACCTTCACGGTCGACACCTCCGCCCCCTCGGCGCCCGCCGCGCTCTCCTCCGCCGACTACCCGTCGGGCCAGTGGGTCAAGGGCCCCGGCCAGGCCGGTTCCTTCACCGCGACCCCGCCGGCCGGTGACCAGAACGCCCTGGAGTGGACGCTCGACGGCGCGACCTGGACCAAGGTCGCGACGAACGGCTCCGCCGCGCCGGTGACCTTCACCGTGACCCCGGCCAAGGCCGGCACCAACACCCTTCAGGTGCGGGCGGTGGACCGGGCGGAGAACAAGTCCGAGGCCCGTACCCACACCTTCCAGGTCGGCGCGGGCGGTGTCACCTCGCCGAACGACGGCACCCGCACCGCGGCGCGCCTGCCGCTCACCGCCGAGGCCGACGCCGCCCGCTACGACCAGGTGGCCTTCTCCTGGCGGCGCTCCGACGCCGACGCCTGGACGCGGATCCCCGCCGGCGACATCACCAACGGCGGTGCCGCACTGGCGGCCTGGCCCGTGCCCCTCGCCGCGGGCAAGAGCCCGGCGCTCACCTGGAACGCCACCTCCACGGTGACCCCGGACGGCACCGTCCAGCTCCGCGCGGACTTCACCGGGCCGGGCGCCGCCGCCGTCTCCTCCGAGCCGGTGCGGGTCGTCGTCGACCGCAAGGCCGACGGCGCGGCGACGGAGAACGTCGGCCCGGGTGCACTGAACCTGCTCACCGGCGACCTCAGGGTCCCGGCCACCGACGTGTCGCTGTTCGGCATGACGGTCGGCCGCACGCACTCCTCGCGTGACCCGCGGGCCGCCGCCGGCCAGGACGGCCAGGCGGCGGTCTTCGGCCCCAACTGGGTGTCCAGCGTGTCGTCGAGCCTGTCCGCCTCGGAGTACACGGAGATCCGCAGGACCTCCAGCACCTCGCTCAGCGTGATGTCCGCCGACGGCTCCGCCGTCTCCTTCACCTCGAACGCGGCCGGCAACGGCTGGACGCCCGAACCGGGCAGCGAGGACCTCACCCTGAGCGGCTCCTTCGGCGCCGACTTCACGCTCTCCGGCACCGAAGGCACCGTCACCACCTTCGCCAAGGCCGATCCGGCCGCCGCCACCTGGACGGTGACCTCCACGCTCCAGGGCGGGCTGGCCAACACCACCACCAGCGTGGTGTCGGAGACGACCGTGGTCGGCGGCAAGACGCTGGCCCGGCCGAAGCTCGTCATCGCGCCGACCTCCGCGGCCACCCCGGCCGTGTGCGCGGCCAACGTCGCCGCCAAGGGCTGCCGCGTCCTGCAGTTCGTCTACGCCACCGCGACCACCGCCACCGGCACCACCACCGACACCGAGTTCGGTGACGTCGCCGGGCAGGTCAGCGCGATCAGGCTCTGGAGCACCGCGCCCGGGGCCGCCGCGGCCACCGCCACCGACGTCGCCGTCTACCGCTACGACTCGGCCGGGCGGCTGCGCCAGACCTGGGACCCGCGGCTCGGCCAGAGCAGCCAGAACCAGTACGCCTACTACACCCAGGGCGCCGACGACGGCCTGCTCTCCTCCGTCCAGCTCAGCGGCACCCGCGCCACCTCGCTGGCGTACGGCACCGTCACCGCCAACCCGGCCGCGGGCCCGGGCATGCTGACGAAGACCTGGCACGACACCCTCGCCCCCGGCACCACGGGCACCGTGAACGGCACCGCCACCACCACCGTCGTCTACGGCGTCCCGCTCTCCGGCGCGAAGGCACCGGAGGACCTCTCCGCGTCCGCCGCCTCCGCGTGGGGCCAGAGCGACCTGCCGACCGACGCCACCGCGGTGTTCCCGCCGGACCAGGCCCCCGCCTCCAACAACGGCACCGACCTCGGCGCCGGCGACTACACCAGGGCGAACGTCACCTACCTGAACGCCTCCGGCCGCCAGGTCAACCAGGCCACCCCGGGCCACCACGTCACCACCACCGAGTACGACAACCAGGGCCACCAGGTCCGCAGCCTGACCGCGGGCAACCGCGAGCTCGCCCTCGGGGCCACCCCCGCGGCCAAGGCCCAGCTGGCCGACCTCGGCATCGACACCCTGCCCTCCGCCGAACGCGCCCGGCTCCTGTCGAGCAGCAGCGCCTACAGCGCGGACGGCCAGCAGGAGACCGACGTCTACGACCCGCTCCACCGCATCACCCTCGCGGCCGACGCCACCTCCGGTGCGACGGTCCTGGCGAAGGCCGGCACCCAACTGCCCGCCCGCCAGCACACCGTGAAGACCTACGACGAGGGCCGGCCGACCGACGGCACCGCCAAGATCAAGAACCAGATCACCCTCACCACCACCGGCGCCCGGCTCCGCGCCTGGCCCGACCTGCTGGTCGACGCCCGCCAGGACCGGACCACGTACAACTGGGCGCTCGGCGTGCCCACCGCGCAGATCAAGGACAGCGGCGGCCTCGCCCTGACCACCACCACCGGCTACGACGGCCAGGGCCGGGTCGTCTCGACCCAGCAGCCGGCCTCCACCGGCACCGACGCCGCAGCCGGCTGGACCACCTACTACACCGCCGGCGGCACCGGCACCTGCGGCAACCGCCCCGAGTGGGCCGACCTCGTCTGCCAGACCGGGCCCGCCGCGGCCATCACCGGCGGCGGCGCCAACCCCGCACAACTGCCCACCAGGACAACCCAGTACGGGCAGTTCGGCCAGGCCACCCGCACCACCGAAACGGCCAACGGCGTCACCCGCACCACCGTGACCGACACCGACACGGCGGGGCGCCCCACCACCGTCACCGTCACCGACGGCCTCGGCACCCCGGCCCCCGCCGCCACCACCACCTACCACCCGGGCACCGGCGCCGTCACCCGCCAGACCTCCGCCACCGGCGGCACCATCACCAAGGGCTACGACGAACTCGGCCGCCTGACCTCCTACACCGACGCCGACGGCGCCGTCACCACCACGGAGTACGACGCCCTCAACCGCCCCACCAAGGTCACCGACACCTCCCCCTCCACCACCACCTACACCTACGACACCGCCGTCGACCCGCGCGGCCTGGCGACCTCGGTGACGGACTCCGTCGCCGGCACCCTCACCGCCCGCTACGACGCCGACGGCACGCCGCTCACCCAGGGCCTGCCCGGCGGCTACACCCGGACCGACGACAAGGACCCGGCCGGCACCACCACCAGCCGCACCTACACCCGTGACAGCGACGGCCTCGTGCTGGTCTCCGACGGCATCACCGAGACCATCCACGGCCAGCGGGCCACCCACACCGGCACCCCCGGCGTCACCGCGGCCCAGACCTACGCCTACGACCGGGCCGGCCGGCTCCTCCAGGTCCAGGACACCTCGACCGACGCCGTCTGCACCACCCGCACCTACACCTTCGACCGCAACACCAACCGCACCGCGCTGGCCACCGCCGACGCCGCCCGCGGCCAGACCTGCACCACCACCGCGGGCACCACCCAGACCAGCACCTACGACACCGCCGACCGCCTGGTGAACCCCGGCTACACCTACGACGCGTTCGGCCGCACCACCGCACTGCCCGGCAGCACCCTCGCGTACTACACCACCGACCTGGTGCAGCAGCAGACCAGCGGCACCAACCGGCAGAGCTGGACCCTCGACTCGGCCCAGCGCTTCCGCGCCTGGACCACCGAGACCAACACCACCGGCACCTGGGCCCAGACCGGACTGCGGACCAACCACTACGGCTCCGACACCGACAGCCCCCGCTGGATCACCGAGGACACCGCGGGCACCCTGACCCGCAACGTCACCGGCCCCGCCGGCACCCTCGCCGCCACCACCGCGAAGACCGGCGGCACCATCCTGCAACTCGCCAACCTGCACGGCGACATCACCCTGCGGCTGCCCCTGGACACCGCCGTCGCACCCACCGTCCTCGACTACGACGAGTACGGCCAGCCGCGCACCGGCCAGCCCGGCACCCGCTACGCCTGGCTCGGCGACAAGCAGCGTTCCGACGAGACCCCGAGCGCCCTCACCCTCATGGGAGCGCGCCTCTACAACCCGGCCACCGGCCGCTTCCTCTCCCCCGACCCGGTCCAGGGAGCCAGCGCCAACGCCTACGACTACTGCAACGCCGACCCGGTCAACTGCACCGACCTCAACGGCCGGATGCCCGGCTGGCTGAAGGCCGCGCTCAAGGCCGCCGTCTCCCGCGCCGTCCAACTGTCCGTCACCGCGGCCGTGGCCGCCTGGATCCCCTTCCTGGCACCCTGGGCGCTCCACATCGGCAACTGCGCCGGCGGCGCCTGCGCCGGTGTACTGTTCGGGAGCGGCGGCTGGAAGCAGCGCATCGTCTGGGCCGTCGCCGGCTGCCTCGCGGGGTTCGTCTTCGACCGCGGCGTCTCCCAGCGGATCGTCGACAAGGTGATCGGCGTGGTCAGGAGGTTCGTGTGACATCCACGGAGTCGGAGAATTCGGCGGAGTCGGCGGAGGAACCGGCAGCGCGCCGGGCGAGCCCGCTGCGCCTCGCCGCGACCAACGGGGCCTGGCTCGCCCCGTCCTTCCTCGCCGCCTACCTGCTCGCCGACCGCCTCACCGCCGATGCCACCACCCGCACCTGGTGCACCCTGCTCCTCGCACCGGTGATCGGCCTGGCCCTGCGCGCCACGGCCACCCTCGTGGCCCGCCGCCGACGGGCACGGACCAGCCGGCGGTAACCCGACGCACACCCCTGCAACAGGCCGACCCGCCGGCGCCACCGGCGGGTCGGCCTGTTCCGTACCTGTTCCGTGACTGTCCCACGCCTGTCCCACGCCTGTTCCGCGCCGGGGAAGTGCCGGGGAAGTGCCCGGTCAGAGTGCGCCGTTGACGACCATCATGAACGCGATCCGGTGGTGGGTGTCGGAGTAGTCGCCCTGGGAGTCCGCGCCGGTTGGGAAGTAGCACCCCGCGCCGCCGAGGTGTCCGAAGGGCGCCCCCGACTGGGCCTGGAACGGGATGTCGTAGACCGTGGCGACGCCGGCGCCGAGGGCCCCGACCCCGGGGGGCACCAGGAGCTGGTAGATCGAGGGGACGGCCGGGTCGTCGTTCTCGTACAGGGCCGTGAGGTTCGACGGGCGGCCGAAGGACGGCACCCTCGTGTAGAACGGGGTGGAGAACGTGAACAGCGAGCTGCTGACCGTCCCGTGGAGCAGGCTTCCCGCCCCGTTGTAGAACTGGAACGGAATCTCCCGGGCGTCCCCGCCGATGGTGAGCGGGAGCTCGTGGTGGGTGTAGTACAGGTTCACGGAACCCGCCGTCGGGCTGTTCGCGCTCTGCCGGACGGTGTAGACGGGCCACATGTTGCGGGTGAGGTCGGAGTCCATGTCGGCCGTGTTGTCCGCGTCGGTCGTGAAGATCGCCCGCCCGGCCGAGGGCGCGTTGGGGGCGTTGGGGTCCAGGGTCAGCGGCACCGTGATGTCGATGCTCGCGCCGGCCATGAACCCGGGGAACTCGACCTTGATGATCGAGGGCACGTTCACGTCGGTGTTCTCGTACAGCCAACTCGCGGTTCCCCCGGCCACGGTGGGCAGAGCGGGGACATTGACGAAGAACGGCGTGATGAACTTGAACGACACGTCCCCGGTGGCGTCGTCGGGCCCGAAGTTCCCGCAGGTCACCGTCATCGAGCCGTTGCCGGAGGAGTTGAACGCCCCCATCTTCACACTGCAGTACAGGTCCACGGTGTTGGTGGCGGACACCGCGCTGCTGTCCTGACCACTGACGTGCGTAGTCATCTTTCTCCTCCTGGAAGGACGGAAAAGAAGCATTTCTCACTCATGGACGGGTCGAAGTCCTCACGGAATCCGGATTTCCTCGCCGCAAGAGGAATGTCCCCCCAATGGCCTGCAGAGATACAGTGCATGGGGGGCGTGTCGTCATGGCGCGATGCACGTCCGGGGCGCACCTGACCGGATTCACTCCGCCCTGTTGGGTTCGGTCACGTACGGCGGATCACACCGATCAAATGCCGAAGGCCGAGGCCAACGGCCTCGGCCTTCGGCCGGACAACGCGCCGGGCGGTCAGCCCACCGCCGGCCGTGTTCGACGCGCGACGCGGGCAGGTCCCGCCACCACGGTGCACCAGACCAGGACCGCGCACAGGAAGGCCGCCGCCGCGAAGATCAGCGGTCCCGTGACGGAGTCATCCCGCGCGCCGGCGGCGAGCGCGGCGGCCGCCGACAGGACGAGGGCGACGGCCGGCAGAGCCCGGGGGCTGCGCGCGACGCCCGGTGCGGCGGAGGCCGGCAGCAGCCAGAGCGCGAGACCGTAACAGGCGCAGCCCAGCAGCGCGGCCCCCAGCACGTCGCTGGGCCGGTGGTGGTAGAGCGCCTGCACGGCGCCGGCGGTGACGGTGAGCCACAGCATGCCGACCGCGGTGACGTAGGGGCGCAGGCGCGGGGAGGCGACGAGGGCGGCGCCGAGGACCAGCCCGATGGGGACGGCCGCGTGCCCGCTGGGGAAGCTCACCTCGGTGAGCATGTCGGGCGCGTTCACCAGGTCGGGGCGGGGCAGGACCATCTTGCTGCACACCTCGGTGCCCCCGAACGTGCCCAGGACGACCCCGATCGCCGCGCAGCCCTGCCACCAGCACCGCCGCGCCAGGGCGACGACCACGATCACGGCCATCCCCACGACCAGGGTGGGCAGGGCGGTGAACTCCAGTGGGGGCATGGCCGCCGAGTCGAAGGTCGACCCCGACCAGTCGTAGATCCACGCCGGTTCGCCGCCGTTCCCGTTCATCAGGGAGTTCTCCCCCCGCTGCCCGAACGGGGTCCAGACGGCGAGCAGGTAGACCGCCGCGAACCCCAAGGCGCACAGCAAGGCCGGCAGCCACGGCCGTATCGACCGCGACGGGCCCTCTCCGGCCGGGGGTCCCGGGGCCTGACCGGGAGCGTCCGGCCCGGGTGCGGACAGGGCCTGGTGATCTTGCTGCGTCATCACTGTCTTTCTTCCGCATGGGTGGAGCTTCGGCCGCGCGCCGGCCGGCCCGGGACCTGCTCGCAACTCGGGGAGCCGCGGGCCCTGGTCGTAGACGACTTGGTTTGAACGGGGACGCCGATGACGACGTCACGGTTCCCGTCCCGACACCGGACCCGGGGCGGGCGGCGGCGAGGCGCTCGGCGGCGTCATGCGGGGTGGATGAGGCGGCTCTCGTAGGCGAAGACCACCGCCTGTATCCGGTCGCGGAGTTCGAGCTTGTGCAGGATTCGCCCCAGGTGGGACTTCACGGTCGCCTCCGCGAGGTACAGGGCGGCCGCGATCTCGGTGTTGGACAGGCCGCAGCCCACCTGGACGAGCACCTCGCGTTCACGGGCGCTGAGTCGGCCCAGCCGGTCGTCGGGGTCGGCGCTGCTGCCGTCGGGGATGTGCGGGCGCAGGTGCTCCAGCAGGCGGCGGGTGACCCGCGGGGACACCACCGCGTCGCCCGCGGCGACGCTGCGTATCGCGGTGAGCAGTTCCTCGGGCCTGGTGTTCTTCAGCAGGAAGCCCGAGGCTCCGGCGCTGAGTCCGGCGAAGGCGTATTCGTCCAGGTCGAAGGTGGTGAGGATCAGCACTCTGCTCTGCGGGGAGATCCGGATGACCTGCCGGGTCGCCTCGATCCCGTCGATCCCGGGCATCCGGACGTCCATGAGGACGACATCTGGGCGCAGCTCCCGGGCGAGGCGTATGGCCTGGGCGCCGTCCGCGGCTTCGCCGACCGGTGCCATGTCGGGCTGGGCCTCCAGGACCGTGCTGAAGGCCATCCGGAGCAGCGCTTCGTCGTCGGCGATCAGGATGCGGATCGTCATGCGGACGCCGCTCCGCTGCTGTCGAGGAGGAGGCGGGTGTGAACTCCCCAGCCGCCGCCCGGAAGCGGTCCGGCCCGCAATGTCCCCCCGTAGGCGGCCGAGCGCTCGCGCATGCCGGGGATGCCGTGGCCGGACGGTGTGGCGCCGGGAAGCGGCGGGCGGGGGCCGCTGTCGGTGACGTCCACGGTGACGGTCCCGGTCGAGCACCGTATCCGGACCTTCGCACGTGTGCCGGTGGGTGTGTGCTTGAGGGTGTTGGTCAAGGCTTCCTGTACCAGGCGGTAGACGGTCAGTTGCGCGGTGGCGGGTATGTGGGTGTGGCCGCCCTGGACCTCGATGCGGGTCGGCAGCCCGGCGGCGCACATCTGGTCGGCGAGGGCCCCCAGTTGGGCGATGCCGGGTAGCGGGTGGCGTTCCGCGTCCGGTTCGTCGGTCCGCAGGATGCCCAGCGAGCGCCGCATGTCGGTCAGGGCCTGCCGGCCCGTCTCGGAGATCTGGAGCATCGCGGCGGTGGCCTTGTCGGGCGACCGGTGCTGCGCGTAGACGGCGGCGTCGGTGAGCGCGACCATGACGGACAGGTTGTGGGTGACGATGTCGTGCATCTCCCGGGTGATACGTGTCCTCTCCTCGGCGACGGCCAGTCGCGCCTGCTGGTCCTGTTGTTGCTCCAGGCGTGCGGCCCGTTCCTCCACGGCCGCGAGGTAGGCGCGCGTGGTCCGCACGTTCACACCCAGGACGGCGGCGGCGACGACCATCGCGGTGACCGCGACGAAGGGGGTCAGGAATGCGCCTTCCGTCGCCCAGCGCAGGCAGGCCAGCAGGGCCCCTGCCTCCACGACGGCACCGGCGACGAGCGTGCCGCGCCGGCCCGAGTGCGCGGCTGCCGTGTAGAGGGCCACCAACAGGCAGATGTCCGCCGGCAGTTGGACGTCCGTCAGCCACTGGACGAAGGCCGCGGCTGCCACGGCGCCGAACACCGTGAGCGGGGCCCGGCGCCGCCACAGCAGGGGCAGCGCGAGGGCGGCGGTGAGGGCGACGGCCACCGGCAGCTCGTGCGGCGCGTGGGTGGTGATGATGTTGAGCAGGAGAAGCGTCGGCAGCAGCGCGTCCCACACCATGGGCGGCAGCCGGGAGCACCGGCGCCCGGCGGCTGTCACCAGTCGCGCCGCTCGTGCGGAAGCCAGGTCGGCGTACCTCGTCAGCCGTGAGGCCGTCCTCGCCCACCGCACCCGCGTCAACGCCCGCACCCGATCCCGGTAGGCATCGCCGGGTTCCGCGGCCGCCTCGGTCATCACACGTCCCTGTCGATTCGGCGTCATGGTGGCCCCGACCGGGGCCGCCACCGCGTGCAGGCGGCCCTGTCACGGTAGGGCGCGGGCCCCAGGGAGCACATGCGTCCACCGTCTGATGGCACCGTGCCGAGGTACGACCGCAGGAGGAGTCCCGCTACCTCCCGTGGTCGTAGGGCGGCCGCCGATCCGGCGTGCTCGATTGCCACTCCGGTCGCACCGGGACGTGCCACGGATTGCGACCCCGGTGGCACACGACGGCGACCCGGGATCGATGTGGCAGCGCATACCCGGCGCCGAATATGGCCTGGTGACCGAGATCATCACGGGGCTGTACATGTCCCCCCTGGAAATCCTTGTCCTGCTGGGCGCCGTCGCACTGGTGGTGGCGCGCTGGCTTCCCCCCTCCGTCCGCCCACGCGTCACGATCGCGGCGGGGGCGATTCTCGTGCTGTCCGCGATCCTGCTGAGTGTGGCGGGGATCCGCTGGCAGATGCTGCCGGTCCTGGCGGGCGCTGCCTTCGCGTTGCCGTTCGCCTTCTCCCCCCTGCTGCGGCCGCTCCGGCGCCGTCCCGGCCGACCCGCGTGGCGGGCCCGCTGGTGGCTGGCGCTGCCGGGATCGATGGCCTGCGTCGGCCTGATCGCCGCGGGCCCGGCGGCCGCGTGGGCCCTTCCTGTACCCGAATTCCCCACCCCGACAGGCGAGTTCGCGGTCGGCACCCGCGTGGTCCAGTGGACCGACCCGCGCCGCCCCGAGACCTTCACCGCCGATCCGGACGACCGGCGCACGGTCGTGGTCCAGCTCTGGTACCCCGCGCAGAAGAGCCCCGCCGGCGCGCAGCGGGCCCAGTACCTCGGACGCACGGAGCACGAGGCCCGCACCGTCTCCGACGCCCTCGCCCGCCAGGTCGGCCTGCCGGGTTTCCTGGTCGACGGTGTTCCGCGTGCCCACACCCACGCGGTCTTCGACGCCCCGGTGGACGGCGGGCGGGGGCGGTTCCCCGTCGTCCTGTTCTCCCCCGGGTCGGGCGGAGTCCGCACCCAGAACACCGCCTGGGCGGAGGAACTGGCCAGCCACGGCTACGTGGTCGCCGCCCTCGACCACCCGTACGACTCCGCCGCCGTCGTCCTCTCCGACGGCCGGACGATCACCACCGAGACCACCTCCACCGGCGACCCGGACCAGGACGAGAAACTGGCGGCCGACTGGACAGCGATTCGGGCCGCCGACCTCGGCTTCGTCCTCACCCAGCTGGACGGTCTGGACCGGGGTGAGACCGCCGACCCGCTGAGCGGACACCTGGACACCGGCCGGGTCGCGGTGGCCGGACACTCCATGGGTGGTGCCGCCGCCCTCCAGGCAGCCCGGCAGGACCGCCGCTTCCACGCCGTCATCGATCTGGACGGCTTCCCCCACGGCCCCACCTCCCCCGCCCTCGACCAGCCGACGCTCGCGCTCACCCAGGTCGTCACCCCGGCAACCGACCCGCGCTACCTGCCCCGCCTCACCGAGGCGCTCAAGTCCAGCACCGCGACGAGCTATCGGCTCACCATCCCCGGCGCCGCACATCTCACGTTCATGGACGGCCCCCTGTATCTGCCGCCCGTGCCCTCGATCGTCGGCTCCCTGGGCCGCGCCGAGAGCCCGCGCGTCGTCGCCGCGGCCACCCTCGCCTTCCTGGACGGCACGTTGCGGGACAAGCCCGGCGACCTGGCCGGCGTTCTGCCGGCCTACGGCAACCTCAGCGTCCACCGCCCGGACAGCAGCCGCTGACCAGCTGTTCCGGGGCACGTACGCCTGCCGGACGAGGACGGCGAGATCAGGCGAGATCATCGGCCGGAGGGCCGCGCTCGAAACCGCCGGCAGGCGGCCCCGTGTCGTTGTTCACCTGTGTGCGAACGCGCGGAGCAGGCGTACGTACGGGGTCCAGCGGGCCGGGCGGGCCACCGTGCCCGTGCAGGCGAGCTCGGCGCGGTCCAGGCCGTCCTCCAGGCAGGCGTCGTGCATCGGGCGCCAGGCCGCCGGCCAGGTCAGGCGCTCCAGGCCGCCGGCCTTCATCGCGAGGGTGTGCCGCAGCACGGTGCGCTCTTCGTCGACGGGCAGCACCGTGAACTCGTGGAAGCCGTGGAATCCGCGCGGCCCGCTGAAGGTGAAGCGGATCCAGACCCCGGGCACGTACGCGGTGACCGTGTAGCGGACCGGGCCGTGGCCGCCGGTCGCGCCGACCGCCAGTGGGCGGTCGAACTCCATCGCGGGCCAGTTCGCGTGCGCCCAGAGTCGGTCCGCCGAGCCGCCCGACAGGCTGTCGACGAGCGCGCCCACCTCGCTCGCCTTGGCGGCCAGCAGGCGCTCGTGCACGTTGTAGACGCCCATGCGTCCTCCCCTTCAGATTATTAGAGACCAGCCTCTAATAATCTGGAGGGTACCCTCTGATTCATGGCGAGACCACCCCGATTCGACACCGACCAGATCCTCGACGCCGCCGTCCGGCTGGCCGCCTCCGCCGGGCCGGCCGGCGTGACCATGTCCGCCGTCGCCCAGGCGATCGGCGCGCCGAGCGGGTCCATGTACCACCGCTTCCCCGGCCGTACGGCCCTGCTCGCCGAGGTGTGGCTGCGGACCGTGGAGCGCTTCCAGGAGGGGCACTTCGCCGCACTCGGCAGCGCCCCCGACCCCCACCCGGCCGCCCGCGCGGTCGCCCGGCACGTCATCTCCTGGAGCCGCGCCCACCCGCAGGAAGCCTCGCTCCTCCTCTACGGCGCCGAGGAGTTCGGCCGCGCCGGCTGGTCCGAGGAACACAAGGAGCGCGCGGACCTCGGCAACCAACGCGTGCTCGACTCCATCGGCTCCCTCGCCGAAACCCTCGGCGCGGCGGGCCCCCAGGACCACGAGCGCATCACCCTGGCCCTGATCGACCTGCCGCTGTCCGTGGTCCGCCGCCATCTGCGCGCCGGGCAACCGCTGCCACCGCACGCGGAAGACCTCACCGAGGAATGCACGACGGCCCTGCTGGCCGGCGTGGAGGCTCCGCGGTCGGATGCCACCAAGCCGGAGACCTCCGCGGAGCTACACCGTCAGGCCTTGGCCGCCGGAGCGGCGAGCGCCTGACGGACGGCGCAGTACCAGCTGGCAGGGCCGGTGGGGCAGTTGGGGCCGTCGACGTTGCGGGAGAGCGCGTATTCCCAGCCCGCGGCACCGGCGAAGTCCGGGTACTTGTCGGCGAGAGCGCGCAGCGTCCGCTGGAGGACCGGCATGTCGACGTAGCCCTCGCAGTCCAGGTTGTCGTTGGTGATGCCGGCGGCGACGACCTTGGACGCGGGGAACTGGTTCCGGATGACCGCGTCGTAGTCGGCGGTGTCGGCGAGGCTGCCGTTGCCGCAGTAGAACTGGGTGTTGTACCAGCGGATCAGGGGGCCGACCTGCTTCTCGAGCGTGCGGTAGTCGAGGAAGGGGAGGTTGCCGCCCTCGGGCATGGTGAGCTCGCCGGGCCCCGGGGCAAGGGTGATCAGGAAGTCCGGCCCGAAGTCGGAGCGCAGCTGACGGATGAGCCTCTCGGCGGTCGCCTCGTGGAACGCCTCCTCGACGTCGAGGTCGATGCCGTCCAGCCGGTACGTCCTGAGGGCGTCGCGGACGGGCGGGTAGTACGTGCCGAAGTCCTTGTCGAGCAGCCCGTACGTCCCCTGCGCGGCGCCGCCGAGGAGCGCGGTGACCTTGACGCCCTTCGCCTGCACCGAGGCGATGTCACGCCACATCGGGACGTACTTGGCCGCGGAGGGCGGGTCGTCGTTCAGGGTGAGGATCGGGTACTGGGCGGGATCGTTGAGGTGGAACGCGGCCACCTCCACCACGTCCGCGTGACCGATCAGGGGCACCGGGGAGACGTACTGGCTGCCGGGGTCGCCCGTGGTCGTGCCGGTCTGGTAGAACGCGACGACGTGACGGCTCGCCGACGCCTTCGCCGCGGGAGAGGTGCCTCGCACCCCGTCCGGGTGTCCGTGACTGCTCATGGGCGGGTTCCTCCTGAGTGCTCGGCCACAGCCCTGCTGTGGGTCACCAGGAAGCGTGCCGCCCCGCCCGGGAGGGTCGTACGCATTCCCACCACGCGTCCCGGAATTCCACTCCGCCAGCCCCGTGCCACCGCCGCCGCGCATCGGCCCGGCCCGCCGGGTCGGAGGAGGCTGGCTCAGTCGACGCAGAACTCGTTGCCCTCGATGTCCTGCATCACGATGCACGAATCGTGGCCGTCATAGAGCAGTCGCACGCGTACCGCGCCGAGCGCGAGCAGCCGGGTGCACTCGGCTTCGAGCGTGGCGAGGCGCTCTTCGCCCACGAGCCCGGTGCCGACCCGCACGTCGAGGTGCACCCGGTTCTTGACGACCTTGCCCTCGGGAACGCGCTGGAAGAACAGTCGCGGGCCCACCCCTGAGGGGTCGATGCAGGCTGACCACGAACCCCGGTCCTCAGCAGGCTGGGAGCGGTCGTACTCGTCCCAGGTGGCGAACCCCTTCGGCGACGGCGATTCGTACCCCAGCACCTCGCACCAGAAGCGGGCGACGCGCCGGGGTTCCGCGCAGTCGAAGGTGACTTGAAACTTCTTGATCAATGACATAAGCGCACCATAACAGGGGGTCTCTTGCTCATCTCCCGTCAGGAATAAGCATGCTGACGGGAGGCCGGAACCTCGGCCAGCCGATCCGGCGACGGCGCAGCGGACCTCCGGTGGCACCCGGCCTGGTCCGGGCGCGCCGCCGGAGGAGCCCCTCAACCCTCGTCCCCGCTCTCCAGCAGGCTGTTCTTCCGCAGCAGGTAGCCCAGCTGGAGGCGGCTGGTGGCCCCGAGCTCCCGCATGATCTCCGAGACGTGCCGCTGGCACGTCCGCACCGAGATACCCAGGGCCCGGGCCGTGGCACGGTCGTCGGCGCCGTCGACGAGGTGTTGCAGGATGGAGCGCTGCGTCTGGTTGGTCAGGCCCTGGATGAAGGCCTTCTCCCGGGGCTTCCCGATGGGCTCGCCCGCCGTCCAGAAGCGGTTGAACATCTCCACCGCCAAGGCCACGAGGTCCTCGTTGCGCACGATCAGGGCACCGCCGGGCACCTCGCGCAGCGGCACCAGGAACGCCTTCCGGTCGAAGACCAGGAACCAGGCCAGGCTCCCGGTCACCGTCCTGACCTCCGCGCCCATTCCGGCGACCTCCTCGGCGTAGGCCACCGTCGGGGGGTGGAATCGGGCCGCGTGCTGGTAGAGGGTCCGCAGCCGCACGCCGCGGTGGAGTAACTCGCCCTCCCAGTTGCGGGATCCGGGCAGTTCGGCGGCCGGGCGGGGCCCTCCGGGCAGCGCGGCCAGGACCTCGTGGCGGCTCTCGCCCGCGTACCGCTCCACCGTGCGGAGCGCCTTGTCCGCCGATTCGATCCGCTCGAACTGAGGCCCCTGGAAGCCGCTCTGCCGGGCCGCGTAGATGAGGCCCAGTTCGGCGAGCTGCTCCCGGGCGACCATCAGGTCCGATTGGGCGCCCTGCAGACGCTCCTCCCAGCCCTCGAGGAGCCGGTCGGAGACGTGCGCCGGGTCGACGGCGGCCAGTCGGCCGGCCGCCAGCCGACGGACCAGGCCCGCCTTGACGAGTCGCTCCACCGTGGAGGCAGATGCCGCCCGGCCCTCCCCGGAGGACAGCTCCTCCGGGCGCATGGGCCCGTCGTTCACGATGCGCCGGTACGAAGCCAGCTCCGTCAGCGTCAACTGCACCGGTCGGAGACCGGGCCGGGTGCGTTCCCTGAGTAAGGAATCCATCCCCTCACCTTCCGTCGAGTCGAGGCCGGGGGTGGGAGGACACGACGGATCGAAGGGGAGCGGAGCGGAACGGGCCGGACGGCTCCGGCGGGCCCGGAGCGGGAACACGGGTCACGTGCAACAAACCCCCGCCACCGGCCGGCTGCCTTCCTCCCCGTGCCCGGTTTGCTCCGGCCCTTTCGTCAACAGCCGTGCCACGAACCCCCGTACGTCCGGTCAGTATACTGGTGGCGCACGATTGCAGTGTGACATTTTTCTGCTGACCAAAAGTCAACTCCCTGTCCGAAGGGGCGTCATGGGCGTCGTACGCAAGACCGTTCACCCGATCGACGGCGAGCAGCTGAGCGTGTACACGGTGGACCCGGGGCCCGGCACCGTCGCAGACCGCATCGGCGTTGTCGTCATGCACGGCGCGGGCAACGGCAGCAAGGAGCGCAACCTGCCGCTCGCCGAGGACTTCGCCGCACTCGGGTACCCGGCCGTCGCCCTGGACTTCTCCGGCCACGGGGAGAGCACCGGCGAACTGCGCGACCTCAGCCTCCGCCGGCGCCGGCACCAGGCCGCGGCCGTGATCGAGGAGGTCTTCGGCGCCGACCTGCCGCTCGCCCTGGTCGGCTTCAGCATGAGCGGTCAGACCCTCGCCGACCTGGTAGCGCTGTACGGCGGCCGGGTGGCGGCGCTCGCCGCCTGCGCCCCCGGAATCTACGGCGCGGAGGCCTGGGACGTGCCCTTCGGCTCCGGGTTCACCGAACTGATCCGCAGGCCCGGCAGCTGGCGGACCAGCTCCGCGCCCGGCACCTTCGCGCGGTTCAACGGCCGGGCCCTGCTGGTGGTCCCGGAGCAGGACGCCGTCATCCCGCCCGGCGTCACCGACCTGGTCCGCACGTCGCTGGCCGCGAAGGCCGACTTCTCCGAGCTGCGCCTCGCGGGGGCCGACCACCGGCTCGGGGCCTGGCTGGCCGACCACCCGGAGGACCGGCAGCGCCTCGTCAGCGCACTGCTGCGGCCACGTCCGTCAGTACCGGGCCCAGGAAGCGACGTCCGATCCGCTGGAACTGGCGGGGGTCTCCGGTCGTCATGAAGACGTGCCGCGGCGCGGACCGCGCACGGGCCAGGCCCAGCTTCCCGAGCTGCCAGGCGACGTCCTTGGCGGACTCCTCCGCGCTGGAGATGAGCGACACCCCCTCGCCCATCTCGTCCGCGATCACCTCCGCCAGCAGTGGGTAGTGGGTGCACCCGAGGACAAGGGTGTCGACCCCGGCCGCCTTCGGCACCGCCAGGTACTCGCGGGCGGCGGCGGCCAGGCCCGGGCCCGCGACGACTCCGCGTTCCACGAAGTCGACGAACCGGGGGCAGGACTGCACCGTCAGCCGGACGTGCGGCGCGGCCGCGAAGGCGTCCTCGTACGACATGGACGTCTTCGTGGCCGCGGTGCAGATCACACCGACCCGCCCGCTCCGCGTCACGGCCGCTGCCTCCCGCACGCTCGGGCAGATCACCTCGATAACCGGCACGTCGTAGCGCTCGCGGGCGTCGCGCAGCATCGCCGAACTCGCCGAGTTGCAGGCGATGACCAGCATCTTGACGCCCAGGGCCACCAGTTGGTCGAGGCACTCCAGGGCATACGAGCGCACCTCGGCGATGCTCCGCGGTCCGTAGGGGGAGCGGGCGCTGTCCGCCAGGTAGACGATCGACTCCCACGGCAGCCGGTCGAGGACGGCCCGGGCCACCGTCAGTCCGCCGAACCCGGAGTCGAAGATGCCGATCTGGGCGTCCGGCCCCGGCCGGGCCCCGGGGCCGGACGCCCCGCCGTACGGACCGGTCGACACCCGCTCGAACTCGATCACCCCTGTTCCTCCTCCCGAGGTCCGACGTCCTACCAGCCGCCGCGCGGCCGTCCCGTCCCGCCCTGCGGGTCCTGTCGGCCCGGTCGGGCCGACAGGACCCGCGGCATGGTTCTCAGGCCGCGATGGCGCGGCTCATCGTGTCCGCGCGCAGCATGCTGGACTTGCGCAGGTCGTTGGTCACGCAGAGCCGCGACAGCCACCGCGAACGGCCCTCGGGCAGCGGCGTGTAGGCGTCACGGGCGTGCGCGCAGCGGTAGTTGTCCACGTAGACGAACTCGCCGCCCCGCAGGACCAGGGTCACCTTGTTCCGCTGCAGGAACTCGTGGAGCTTCTCCAACGCGGTCCGCTCGATCCCGGTCAACTCGTCGATCCGCAGGGCGGCGAAGTTCACCCGGAAGTACGGGTTCTCGCGGTTCCCGAAGAAGATGGACTGCTGCTCCTCGTCGATCACGCCCGAGGTCTCGTGGATGGGGTTGTGGCCGATCCGGAACCGCGGCTCCCAGAGGACCTCCCACTCCTGCGGGGTCAGCGTGTCGATGCCCTCGATGCTCGACAGGGTCGTACCCGCGCCCTCGTCGTTCCGCAGGCAGACCAGACCGAGGAAGTCGGGCCGGGTCGGGTGGAAGGCGTCCTCGATGTGGAAGCCGAAGTCGTGGTTGGAACCGGAGCTGGAATTCGCGACGCCGGCCAGGCCCGGGATCGGGATGATCGAGTTGAAGAGGCTGCCCGCGCGCTGCGAGACGTACCCGATCGGCTCCCCGAGCAGGCTTCCGTAGAGCCCGTGCAGAACCTGGCTCTCGTTGATCTCGTAGCCGGGCTCGGTCTCCACGTAGCGGGTCGGCGTGGGACTGAGGGCGCCCCGCGTGGCCGGGGAGCCCACCATGTGGAGTGCGACCTCCCGCTCGTTGCGCTTGAAGGAGTAGAACGTCTCCCGGATGCGGCGGGGCAGTTCGTGCGCGATGACGTGTGCCTGTTCGAGGAAGTAGTGCTGATCGAGGATCCGGGGATCGAGCAGGACATCGTCGAGCAGCTTCCGGACCTGCAGCGCCTCGGAATCGGTCAGCTCAAGTCGTAGAACCGAAGTTGGCATGGTTCTCCCTCTCGGGTCGGGAATGGTCGGAGAAGAATGGTGGGCGGTGACATCCGGCCGCCTCGGCCCATCGGGATGTTCGGCACGTTCGGCGCTTTCGCCGGGCTCGGCACGTTCGGCGCTTTCGCCGGGCTCGGCACGTTCGGCGCTTTCACCGGGCTCGGCACGATCGGCGCCTTCCGGCGCTTACGGCACCGGCGGACCTCGCAGCTCGAACCGGATAGGGGAAGACCGGTGGCGCGCGGCCGGAGCCCGGTCGCATCCGCGACCGAGTGCGACCGGTTTCAGCTTCCCACGCCCCGTCGGCCCCGGACAGGATGATCGGGCGTCACAATCACGACTGACGCAATCCGGAAACGGGGCACCCGCGTTCGGCGCCGGGGACTTCGGCCGACCGCCGGATCAGGCGGACTGCGCCGGCAGAGGATCCAGCTCAATCGTCAGGGCCGCGACGGAGTCCCGCAGGCGCGCGGTCAGGGCCTCGTTGGAGGACTCGACGACGACGATGTGGCCGAGCCTCGTCATGAACCCCCGGGGCGGCAGCGCCATGTCCTGCCCGGGCGTCGCGTGCCAGACCAGCTCGTGCCACAGCTCCTCCGCGCCTGCCCGGTGCCCCAGGGTGCGGACCCGCCCGTCGTGCGACGGGTAGACCATGCGGACGCCGGCGAACAGTTCGCGCTCAGGGCGCACTTCGACCCGCCCCCCGGTCAGCGCGGCCACCGTGAGCGCCACCTGGTCCACCCCGGTGGCCAGCCGGGTCGCGTACGGGATCTTCTCCCCGCCCAGCCGGGCCGCCGTCTCGATCATGCGGGGCCCCCGCGCCGTGATCCGCAACTCCGAGTGCGTCGCCCCGTAGGTGATCCCCAGCGCGTGGTGGGCCGCCACCACGACCCGCTCGATCTCCGCGTACCCCGGGTACGTCGACGGCTTCCGGCAGACGTGGCCGAGCTCCTCGAAGTAGGGGGCGAACCCCACCTCCTTCTCGGTCAACCCGCAGATGTGGACCTGCCCGTCCTGGACGACGGACTCCACACTGAGTTCCGGGCCCTCCAGGTACTCCTCCACCAGGACTCCGGGGACGGTGTCGATCCGGTCGATCCGAGCACCGACCGCCACCTGGAACAGCTCGCGGAGCCGCTCCTCGTCGTCGACCCGGACGACCCCGTAACTGCCCCCGAGGTTGCGGGGCTTGAGGACGACCGGGTAGCCGATGAGCTCGGCGGCCTCGGCCGCCCGGTCCGCCGTCATGGCGAGAACGCTCTGGGCCGAAGGGACGCCGGCCACCCGGAACGCCTCCCGCATCAGCCGCTTGTCCCGGCTCCTGGCCGCCGCCTCCCGCGACAGCCCGGGCAGGCCCAGCGCATGCGCCACCTCCGCCGCGAGCTCGACGTGCGCCTCGTCGTAGGTCAGGACCCCGTCGAAGGGCTCCGCGGCGTGCAGCTTCTCCGTCAGTCCCACCACCTGGGTCCGATCCCGCAGGTCCACCTCGTACGTGACGTCGACGAGCGGGGCGGCCCACGGCCGCTGGGGCGCGGCCTGCACCGCGGTCACCCGGATTCCCGCCGCACGCAGGTCCTCCAGGATGTACCGGCGGTACACCTCAGTGCCCACGCTGATCACCAACAGATGCGTCATGACGTTCTCTTCCCTCCGTTGACTCGTTGACTTGACGACTTGGTGACCCGCCGGGGCGATGCGGGACAGGTCGGCACATCGGCACGTGGACGCGTCGACGTGCCCGTAACCGGAGCGGGCCGACCGCACCGGTCACACGGTGTCCGGTGCCTGAGCCCGCGCGCCGCCCGGGGCGTGATCACGCAGCCCGGCGAACCAGACGAACGCCGCCGTGACCGTGGCGAGCAGGCCGAACCCGACGAACACCGGCCGCGGATCGGAGTGGTTCAGCCCGGTCAGGAACCCGGCGGCCATCGCTCCGAGCGGGCTCGCGGCGAGCGCGGCCATCCGGGCGGTGGCAGTCACCCGGCCGAGGACCTCCCGCGGCACCAACTCCTGCCGAACGCTGCGGATCACCACGACGGCCAGCACCGCGGAACCGCTGACCAACAGGTTGAGCGCGGCCAACGGGGCGAGGCTGTCGACCAGCCCCATCAGGGCGAGAGCCACCCCCAGGCAGCCCGCGCTCAGGGCCACCACGGCGAGCCGCCGCCCGGGCGTGGCCAGCCGGGATGCGCCCGCCGCACCCAGCACGCCGCCCAGGCCGCCCAGGCCGACCACCACGCCCAGGGCCGAATCTCCGAAACCGAGCTGGTTCCGTAGGTAGAACGGGGTCAGTGTCTCCACGGCGATGAACAGGTTGGCGGTGGCCTGGAGGCCGGTCAGCAGCAGGATCAGCCGGGTGTCCCGCAGGAAGCGCAGGCCGTCGGCCACGTCCGCGCGGAGCCTGCGGAGCGCGCCCCGGGTCGTCGTCCCGGCCCGGGCGGGCGTCCCGCCGAACCGTCCGATCGTGAAGATCGTCGCCAGCGACAGCAGGTAGGTGGCCGCGTTGCCGAACAGAGCCGTGTTCAGCCCGAAGAGGGCGCTGAGCGCGCCGAACAGGCCGGGGCCCACCACGAGCGAGGCCTGGTTCGTCGCCTCCAGCCAGGAGTTGGCGCGCACCAGCCGTCGGCCCTGGACCAGGTCGCGGACCGCCACCGTCAGGGCCGTCTCGAAGAAGACGCCGGCCCCCGAGGCCAGAAACGCCAGCACCAGGGCCATCCAGACCCGCAGGTTCCCCGTGCTCGCGAGCAGTGCCAGCGTCAGGAACGCCGAGAAGCGGACGGCGTCCGTCGCCAACATGGTCGCCCGGGGGTTGAGCCGGTCGACCAACGCGCCCGCGAACAGGCCCACCAGCAGGTAGCCGACGGTCCGCGGCGCGGCGGCCAGAGCCGCGGCGAACGGGTCCCCGCTCAGCTCGAGGACGACGAGGGGCACGGCGAGGAACGCCAGGCCGTCACCCAGGAGCGAGAACACCTGGCCGCCGAAGAAGACCGCGAACTGCGACGCCGACGGCTGCCCCGGCTCAACGGCCGGGCTCTTCCCGGACAGCATGGGTCCACCCCCTCCGTCATGCTTCCCACCCCGTCCGCACAGTGCGACGGGCCGACACGGACCGTGACGACGCAGCTCATTGTGCAGGCGGGGGAAGGGGATCGGCGGGCCGGGCACCGGCGGACTTGCGCCAGGCGTAAAGACGACGGCGCACGCCCGTGGCGCTGCCCCCGGAGGGCACGGGTCTCCTGTTTGCGACATTCGTGATCACGACGACCAGACCGTGCTGCCAGGGACGGAGCTGGTCTGCGAGAGTCGAGCCGCCGGGACCACCCGCCGTCGCTCCGGTCGGCGTCGGCCCGGTGGCTCGGCATCCCGGCGACGTGCACCCGGCCGACCTCGGCGCCCTGCTGACGGAACCCGTTCCACCGGCGCCAGGACCGGCGTCCGACTCCCCCCGTTGACCGCGACCGAAGGCGGCGCCCGTGTCGACCGTTCCCCTGCCCCGGCTCCTCCTGCTCGACGTGCCGACGGGCCCCCGGCCCGCTTGGTACCTCCCCCGGCTGTGCTCGGCCTACGCGCTGCACATCCTCTGGATCCCGGGTCCCGACCCCGACCTGAACCGCGCCCGCGCCGCCCTGTTCGACGAGTGGTGCACCCATGCGACCGTGCTGGGCCAGGACACGGCGGCCGACGAACTGACCGACGTCGCGAAGGCCTGGCAGCCCGTCGGCATCCTCGGCTTCGGTGAAATGGCCCTCGAACCGGTGCACACCGCGGCCGCCCGCCTCGGGCTGCCGGCCAACGCGCCGAGGTCGCTCGCGGCCATCCGCAACAAGCACGAGCAGCGCCGGCTGCTGGCCGAGGCGGGCATTCCCACCCCGCGCTTCGCGTCCGTCCGCGACCTCGACGAACTCCGCGCCGCCGCCCGGACCGTGGGCCTACCCGCGGTTCTCAAGCCCAAGGCCGGCGTCGGAAGCCTGGCGACCTTCCAGGTGGACAGCACGACCGACCTGGCCGAACTCTGGTCCGCCGCCTGCGCCGACTACGCCGCCGACCCCCGCGGTGGCCCCGTACCGGACTTCGTCCTGGAGGAGTTCCTGGTCGGCATCGGCCCGCACAACGACCCCTGCTACGGCACCTACGCGAGCGTCGAGTCACTCGTCCGGCGCGGCACGGTCCGGCACCTGGCGGTCACCGACAAGTTCCCGCTCTCCCCCGGCTTCCGGGAGAACGGCGGCATCATGCCCTCGGTGCTGCCGGACACCGTCCTCGCCCCGCTGCTGGACTGCGCGTCCCAGGCGATCCGTGCCCTGGGCATCACCGACTCCGGCGTCCACACCGAGATCATGTTCACCCGGGAGGGTCCCCGGGTCATCGAGGTCAACAGCCGCATCGGCGGCGGGGTCACCGAGATGCTCCACCACTGCTGCTCCTTCGACTCGGTGCTGGCCTGCGCCGCCATCGCCACCGGCGGAGAGCTTCCCGACTTCTCTCCGCCCACGCGCAGCACGGCCTTCCTCCTGCCCCAGGCCCCGCACCACGACACCGTCCTCACCGCCGCCCCGACCGTCGAGGCCCTCCTCGTACTTCCTGGTGTCGCAGAGGCGGAGCTCCCGTACGCCGTCGGCGACCGCCCCCGTTGGCAGCAGGGAACCCCCGGCGGAACCATGGCCCGCATCGTCGCGGTCGCCGACTCCGCGGCTCCCCTCCTTGACCTCTTCGCCAGCCTCCAGCCCGGTGGCCTCTTCACCTACCGCGCCGTCCAGCCGTGAGATCGGTGGCCCTGCGGCGGTGAGGAAACGGAGCGACCCCACCGCCGCAGGACCGGCCGGGACCAAGCGGTGGGCGGGAAGGGGACGCAGGCGGCGGTGAGGCGTTCGGGAGCCCACAGGCTTTCGCCAGCAGCGACAAAGGGCAGGAGCGCACTCCCGAAGCCGATGAGGTGCCCCGCAACCAGATTCAAGCGACAGCGGCCGCGATCACCCAGCCGCTGACCTTCTCGGCATTCAGCCGTGGGTTACATCGTTGGTGGCCTCGGCCCCAGGCCGCGGGAGTGCTAGTCCCGTCCTTCGCACGTGCGTGGTTTGGATGAACTGATGATGTGGCCGGTACCTCGGTGGTGTGCGGGTCGTTGGATGAGGTGTGTCGTCGATATCTCGTTCGCCGCGGTCCCGGGTGCACCGTCCACGCTTCGCTGTGGAGATCGCGCCCGTGATGGAGAGGCGTCTGGGTGCTCTGCCCGCCTCTGCCGAGTTTCTGCGCCGGCTGGACGTGGCCGGGATCATCGACGGGCTGTGCCCGGTGCGCGATGTCGCGCACCTGACGCACGGCCAGGTCATCAAGGTACTGGTAGCCAACCGGCTGTCCGCGCCCGCGCCGCTGGTGCGGGTGGGCAACTGGGCCGCCGAGTGGGCGGTGGACGAGGTCTTCGGGATCGAACCCCACTCGCGGTCGCCCCGATCTTCCTGCAGCACAACCGACGCATCGCGGCCCTGATCACCGTGATCTGCCTGGCTCTACTGGTCTTCTGCCTGATCGAACGCCAGGTCCGCCAAGCCCTGGGCCCCGAGCAGACCATGCGCGGCCTCTACCCCGACAGCCGGGCCGTCCGCCCCACCGGCCGCCTGATCTTCTACCACCTCGCCAGCCTCAAGATCCGGCCCGGCACCGCCACCGACCCGCCCACCATCCTGATCAGCCGAGGAGTCCAAGCACACCTGCTCGAACTCCTCGGCATCGACGAAACCCGCCCCCGCTGGCTGCAGACCTAAAAGCCCAAGTGCGAAGTGCGGGGCTAGCCGATCCGGCGACGGGACTGGACAACGAGCAGGACGGCCCCCTCAGGAACTTCGTCGTCCACCGCGATCCGGACCTCCGTGACCGTGCCGGGCCAGTCCGCGATCAGCTCCTGGCAGATCGCGTCGTTCTCCAGGACGGCCATGAGTTCGCCGCCCCGGACCGTCTGACCGGGCTCCACCAGAACCTCGGCCACGCACCACGGCACGCCCATCACGGCCTGCGCGGTGAACACCGCCGGCCCCAGTTCGCGCCAGGCCGGCGGTACCAGCGGCCCGCCGATGCGCTGCTCGACCTGGTCGAGGGCTGCTCCGGCGCACCTGGCGAACGAGGAGTCGTCCGCCAGGTGCTCGCGCAGCAACGGCCCGACCGCACGGACGTCGCCCAGCCGCGCCAGCGTGTCCACCGCTTCGGACCGCGTCTCGGGATCCGCCAGGCACGCGGCGACGGCCTCGGTGTGATCGGCCGAACCGTTCTCGGCCAGACCCCGCAGCGCTCGACGGCGGTACTCCGGGCTACGGGTGCGCAGTTGGCGTTCCAGGAACGGCAGGGCTCGCGGATCCTTGATGTACTCCAGCGTCTCCATGAGTGCCGATTCCTGCGCAGGGTCCTCCGCAACCTCGTCGAAGAAGGTGTCCGGGAAGGCACGGGCAAGGTGTATCTGCGCTTCCAAGGGGCGCCAGTAGTCGTCCCGGTCGCGGCGCACGATCTCCGCCATGTCCCAGCCCGGCTCGGCCCGGCCCGCCCGAATGGCGAGGAGCCGACGAAGACTCGCCGGCCCCGTTGCCAGCAGGCCGTCGAGGGCGCGGTCGTCCCCATACAGGTAGTCCGTGAGGAGGCCGTCGATCGCCTCGTGTGCCAGGTCCATGGGGAGTCGGCCAGCTTTCAGTGGAGCAGCGGGTCAGGGTGGGCACCTTCTCCGCCGGACGGCGCCGCCCGGTTGCTCAACTATCGTTCATTGCGGGGGCACTTCCCGACAAACCAAGAAGGACGTCGAACCGGCCGACGACTCCGACTGCGGACGTGATGGCGGACCCGCGACAGGGCCCGCCACCGGTGAAGCGCCGCTTCGGCGAGGGAGAACCGGGAGCCGCGCAGCCGCGGACGTGCTAGCCGAACGACGTGGTGACGGTGTGGTGGAGCCGGGCGATCTCGGCTTCCCAGTCGGGGACCGCGCGGGCGGGGACCAGGATGACGTGTTCGACGCCGACGTCCGCGAACTCGGCCAGGCGCTCGCGCAACGCCCGGTCGCCGCCGACGGCATAGACATCGCGGCTGGTGCAGCCCTGCTTGTGGGCCGAGACCTCGGCGTCCAGCTCGCGCCGGAGCTCGGGGGTGTCGATGGCGGGCGGCACGTAGACGAGCTGCACCGCGCGGGTGATGTGCTCGGTGCGGCCGAGGTGCTGCTGCTCCTCGTCCAGGACCTTCAGGCGCCGGCGGTACTCGGCGGGGGTGATGAACGCGGGGACCCAGCCGTCCGCGAGGGCGGCGACGCGCCGTACGGTCCGCTCCCGGCCTCCACCCAGCCAGACGGGCGGCACCCCGGTCGGGCCGCTGCCGCTGGCTTCCCCGGCGGACTCCCCGACGAGGCGGCGCAGGCGGCGCAGGATGTCCTCCAGGGCGGCGGCCGCTTCGGCGGGGTCCCGGATGAGGGCCTCGCGGGGGCCGCCGATGCCGAGCTGGGCGACGAACCGGCCGTTGGACCGCCGGTACAGGTCGGTCAGTTCGCGGACCACGGCGGAGGGTTCCAGGCCAGCGGCGACCAGGACGTGCGGACCGAAGACCAGCGCGGATGTCCGGTGGGCCACTTCCCGTGCCAGCTCAAGCGGCGGGGGCATGTCGTCCCCGTTGTTGTTGTAGAACCAGAACGAATCGAATCCGTACTGCTCCACCGCGTCGAGCAATTTCCACAAGTGGTCCCGCTTCACGTCATGGCGTAACGAGGTACCGAAACAGAAGCCGAATTGCAGACCCATGAGGCCTCCCTGTCGAGATATTGCCTGCAAGGCACGGCCGCCCGCCGGGCAGGTGGTCGATGAATTGGCGAGAGCCAGCTGAATACCGACTTCAGGTCCGTGATCCACAGGATTTCCCGCTCCTGTCGGACCCTTTCGAACCGTGTCGAAATAAGGGGTGTCCGCTCGTCGCACGCACTCGATGACGCGGATCCGGTGCACCTTCGCCTGGAACGTACCACAGGGGTCAAGCCTTCGAGAAGTACGCCAATCCTGGCCCGGGGCTGGTTTACCGAGCCATATAACATCCTTTAACCAACCTTCGCAAGGTCCACAGGTTTCACCCAAATCAACGGTGCGATTCGCCCCAAAGTGCACCCTGGCACCGGCCCCGAGGCGGCAGCAGCGCCGGCGGAAGCGCCGGATCCGGTGTCGGGAGAGGCGGACGCAGCCCTATGTCCAGAAAGTCGCCCTCCCCGCACCTGCGAGAATAAGACATTCCGTTTGGTCGTTCTTGAAAAATTCCCAGGGCACATACAGACTCGTTTCGTGAACGGACCCCGGCAGGCCGGAGGTCCGACCCGGGGCACCGATCCCCGATGGCGCCGACCGCACCTTCACGTACGCGCCCCCGGTTCCCCGCTCAATTCGCCGTCACCGGCATCGGCCCGCTCACGGGCGAACTCTTCGAGTTTTCAGAGCCCCATGCCCGGATGGCCGCACAGCGACATTCCTCCTCTCGCACACCCCGCGCTCGGACCACCGGCCGAGTGTCGCCAGCACGTACGGAAGGGGCAACCGAAGTGAACAGGAGCGACCTGGTTTCGGATTCGGGTCCGGCATCGGATGCCGAATTCGCATTCCCGCTCTCGGCCCCGGAGTTCGGCATCTGGCTCACCTGTCGGGACCAGCCGGAGTCCTTCAACATCCACCGCGTCTGGGAACTGCGCGGGCAGCTCGACGAGCAGGCCCTGAAGGGCGCCGTCGAGGAGACCGTCGCCCGGCACCCCGTGTTCGCCCGCCGGCTCGTCGACGAGGACGGCGTGCCCTCCTGGGTTCCCGGCGCGCCGCAGCCGCGATGGACCGCGGTGGACACGGCCGCCGTGGACACGGCCTCGGTGGACACGGCCGCGACGGCCGACGCCGCACCCTGGGCTCCCGTCGGGCGCCACCGGTTCGACCTGAGACGCGACTGCCCCGTCCGCGTCGACCTGTTCCGGCACCGACCGGACCACCATGTGCTCTCCCTCCTGGTGCACCACATCGCGTGCGACGGGGCGTCGCTGGAGAACCTGCTGGCGGACATCGGCGCCGCGTACAACGCCCGCACCACCGGCGGGCCCCCCTTCACACCGGAACCGGCACCGGCACCGCCCGCGGCAGCGGCCCCGCCCACGGCACCTGACCCGCCCGCGCCGGCGGAGCCCTCCCGCTTCTGGCCCCTCGAACTGGCGGACGCCCAGTGGCCGGAGGCCCTGCCGCGCACCCCGGGCCCCCGGACGGCCGACGCCGACGTCCTGGTGCTCCCGCTGCCCCCGGACGAGGCCGACGCGGTACGCGCGGCGGCCCGCCGCCTGCGCGTCACCCCGTACCTCATGGGACTCGCCGCCCTCTACGCGGCGTTCGCCACGCAGGGCAACGCCCCCGACGTCATGGTCGCCACACCCTTCGCCTCCCGGACACCGGCCACCGTGCCGCTGGTCGGCTGCTTCGCGCGGATGGTCCCGCTGCGCCAGCGGTGGCCCTCGGGAGCCTCCGGCGCCGAGCTCTGCGACGGTGTGCGGCGGACCGTCGCCGAGGCGCTGTCCCACGCGCACGAGCCGATCCACGAGAGCGCGGACCTCTTCGACGCCGCAGCGCCCGGACTCACCGTCAGTTTCCAGCTGCGCGACCCCCTCCCGGGGCCGGCACTCGGCGGGCTCGCCGTCCGCGCGATGGAAGCGGTGCGTGAGCCGGCGGCGGCACCCGTCGCAGACACACCGGAGGCGCCCGGAGCGACTGAAGCGACTGAACCCCCAGGGACCCCTGAAGTCCCCGATGCCCTCGAAGCTCCCGGAGCCGCTCCCCCCGCCGAGCACCCCGGCGCGACGATCGGCCTCACGCGTTTCGACCTCGAATTCGACCTCTGCTTACGGGCGGACGACGCCTCGGTGACGGTGACGCGCCGGATGCGCGGCGGCACGACCAACGCGGCCGCCGCCGAACTGCTCGCCGTCTACCGCCGGGTCCTGCTCGCCCTCGCCCGCGACCCCGGGGCACCGCTGCCCCGCTCGACGAGCGCGGCGACGCCGTCCCTGATCGTCGCGCCGACCGATCCGTCGGAGCACGCACAGCCCCTCATGGAGCGGTTCGACGCCTGGGTGCGCACACAACCTCAGCGACCCGCGGTGCGGTGCGGCGACGACCTCCTCACCTTCGCCGGCCTGGACCGCGAGGTCACCCGGCTCGCCGCCGCCCTGCGCCGCCACGGCGCGGGCCCGGGCACCGCGGTGGGCGTCCTGCGCGAGCGGGGCGTCGCCCTGGTCGCGTCCGTGCTGGCGGCGTGGCGGGTGCGGGCCCATGTCGTCGCCCTCGACCCCTCCCAGCCCGACTCCCGTCTCGCCTACGTCGTGGCGGACACCGGCACCCGCGTCGTGCTGTGCGACCCCGCGTCGCGCCACCGGCTCGACGCGTCGCTCACGATCGTCGACGAGGCCCCGGGCACCAAGGACGCGCACGCCGAGGCCCCCGACGCCGAGAACGCACACCCCGAAGACGCCCGCGACGCCCGCCCCCACGATCTGGCGTACGTCCTGCACACCTCGGGCACCACCGGCCGCCCCAAGGGCGTCATGGTCGAGCACCGGGGCCTCGCCGTCCTCGTCGACGCGCAGCCGGCCGGAGCCGGGGCCGCCCGGGTCGGCGTCACCGCCGCCGTCTCCTTCGACGTCTTCTTCCAGCAGCTCCTCTACCTCTTCCGGGGCAGCTGCCTGGTGGTGGCCGACCAGGCCACGTACCGCGATCCGCAGGCGCTGGTGGAGTGGGTCGAACGCAACGACGTGCGCCTGCTCAGCACCTCGCCGTCGATGTTCGCCGCCATGCGCCCCTTCGGAGTCGAGGAGATGTTCCAACGCACGGGCCTGGAGCTGGACTTCGGGGGCGAGGCGGTCGACGCCACGACCTGGCGCAGGCTGCGCGAGCTGGGTGTCAGGGGGTCCAACGGCTACGGTCCGACCGAGGTCACGATCCAGACCACGTGGTGCGGTTTCGACGAGTACGGGAGCCCCAGCATCGGCCGGCCCCTCGACGGCACCTCGGCCTACGTCCTGGGCGCCGACCTCCGCCCCGTGCCGGTCGGTTCCCGCGGCGAGCTGTACCTCGCGGGGCCGCTGGTCACCCGCGGCTACCTCAACGCCCCCGCGCTCACGGCCGAGCGCTACCTCCCGGACCCCTTCGCCCCGGCACCCGGCGCCCGGATGTACCGCACGGGGGACCGCGTCACCCTCGGCGCCGACGGACACCTGATCTACCACGGCCGGACCGACCACCAGCTGAAGGTGCGCGGCCAGCGGGTCGACCCGTACGAGGTGGAGGAGGTGCTGCGCGCCGCGCCGGGCGTCCAGGACGCCTACGTGGCCCGCCGGGGCCCGACCGGGACGGCGGGGCTCCTCGCCTGGGTCACCCCCCGCCGCCCGGGGCCGGTTCCGGTGCCGGGGGAGCTGCGCGGCCTCGCGGCCCGGCGGCTGGCGCCCGCCGCGGTGCCCGCGCACATCGAGGTCGTCGACGCGTTCCCGCTCACGCTCAGCGGCAAGGTCGACGAACGCGCCCTGCCCGTGCCCGCGCCCGTGCGGCCGCCGGACGGCGGCGCGGACCCCGTCGTCCGGCTCTGGGCGCTGACGCTCGGCCGCCCGCCCGCCTCGAACGGGGACAACTTCTTCTCCTGCGGCGGGAGTTCACTCGACGCGGCCCGGCTCGTCGCCGAGGTCAACCAGGAGTGCGGGGTGCGCGTCGACCTCGCCTCGTTCTTCGGCGACCCCACACCGGAAGGGCTGCGGCACCTGATCGCGCGGGCCGCGCCCGCCGGCGGCGAGGGCCCGTCCACGGCTGCGCCCGCCGGTCTGTCGGCCGCCCAGCGGCGGCTGTGGCTGCTGCACCGGGCGGAGCCGGACAGCCACGAGTTCACCGTGTACTGGGCGCTGCGGCTGAGCGGTCCGCTGGATCCCGCGCGCCTGCAGTCGGCCTGGCGCGACGTGCTGACCGCCCACCCCGAGACGCGGCTGCGGGTCATCGACGACGACGTGGCCCCCGGGCGCGGGCAGTGGCCCCTCACGGCGTTCACCGTGAGCGTGCGGGACGTGCCCGGGCACGCCCTGGCGGAGCACCTGCGGCGCGTGGCCCACCGGCCCTTCGACCTGTTCGAGGAGCCCTTGGTCGAGCTGCGGGTGCTCAGGACCGGCCCCGAGGACCACGTACTGGTCTTCGTCGGCCATCACCTCGTGCTCGACCGCCGCTCCACGGAGCTGATCACCGAGCAGTTGCTGAGCCGGCTGGCCGGCGGCCCGGCGCTCCCGCCCGCCCCGGCGGGCGCCGTCCCCGGGCCGTCGCCCGCCGAGGCCGAACGGCTGCGCCGGTTCTGGGCCGAGGAGCTCGCCGGCGTCTGCGCCCACTCGCCGGTCGCCCTCGGCGGGCCCCGGCCGGGCCCGCACCGGCGCACCGCGGCGACGGTCGGCGTCCCGCTGGACGCGGCGCAGTGGCGGCGCGTGACGGAGGCGGCGCGGACGCACCGCACCACGGCCCTCGTCCTCGTCCTGTCGGCGTTCGCGGTCACGGCCGACCGGTACGGCGCGGCGGGCGACGTCCTGGTCGGTACCACCATGGACGTCCGACCGCCCGGCTTCAGCGAGGCCGTCGGCCTCTTCGTCAACCCCGTCCCGGTACGGCTGCGCCCCCGCCCCGGCGGCACCGCCGGCGAGGCGGTCGCCCAGGCGCACGCGGCCCTCCTACGGGCGCACGCGCACCGCGCGCACCCCTTCGACGAACTCGTCCGGGAGCTCGGTCTGCGGGCCGGTCCGGGGCAGGCCCCCCTGTTCCAGGTGCTGGTCGACCATGAGCAGCCGGCCACGGCGACGGCCACGCCGCCCGGCGTCCGCGCCCGCCCGGTGGAGATCCCGGCGGCCATCGCGAAGTACGACGTCGAGATCCTGCTCCGGGAGACCCCTGACGGCGCCCGGCTGGACGTGCTCCACCGCACCGACCGGTGGACGACGGACCAGGCCTGGCAGCTGGCCGAGCGGATCCGCGGGGCGCTGCTCGCGCTGGCCGCCGAGCCCTCCGCGCCGGCCGCGCTCCCCGTGGCACTGGACCCGGGGCGCCTCCCCCTGGAGTGGGGGCGGGGCCCGGAACCGTTCGCGCCGGTGGTCCCGGTGAGCGAGCTCGTCGCCCGGATCGCCCGGGAGGCACCGGAGCGGACCGCCGTGGTCGCCGGGGGCGAGCAGCTCACGTACGGGCGGCTGCGGGCCGACGCCCTGGACCTCGCCGCCCGGCTGACGGCCCGGCTGGCCGCCCAGGGCGCGGGCCGGGGCGCGGGCCGGGGCGCCCAGGTGGCGGTGCTGACCGAGCGGTCCGCGGGCCTGATGACCGCGCTGCTCGGCGTGCACTTCGCCGGTGCCGCGTACGTCCCGCTCGATCCCCGGCACCCCGACTCCCGCATGGCGGCGTGCCTGGCCGACTGCGGGGCCTCCGCCGTCGTCACCGACGCGGCCATGGCCGGGCGGGCGGCCACGTTCGGGCTGCCGCTGGTCCCCCTGGTCCCACTGGTCCCACTGCCCTCGACGGCCGATCCGGGCGCCGACCGAAGTCCCGCGCCCGCCGTCCCCCTCCCGCCCGGACCGCACGATCCCGCGTACGTCATCTACACCTCCGGCACGACCGGGCGGCCGAAGGGCGTGGTGATCGAGCACGGCACGCTGGCCTCCTCCACGGCCGCCCGCCGCACCGTCTATCCGGGGCGGCCGGTCTTCCTGCTGCTCTCGCCCGCGGCGTTCGACTCGGCCGCGGCCGGCATCTGGGGGACGCTGTCGGCCGGTGGCCGCCTGGTCGTCGCGAGCGACGACGAGGTCCGCGACCCCGAGGCCCTGGTCGCCCTGATCGCCCGGCACCAGGTCACCCGGCTGCTGTGCGTGCCCTCGCTCCACGCCCTGCTGCTCACCGCCGCCGACCGGGCCGGCCCCGACGCGGTGCGCAGCCTGCGCGAGGTCGTCACGGCCGGGGAGCCGCTCCCGGACGAGCTGCTGCGGCGCCACTTCGCCGTCCTGCCCCGGGTGGCGCTGATCAACGAGTACGGGCCCACCGAGGCCACCGTCTGGGCGAGCTACCGCCGCTACCACGGGCCGGAGGCCGTCGACATCGGCGGCCCGGTACCGGGCTACCGCCTCTACGTCCTGGACCACGCCCTGCGCCCCGTCCCCCCGGGGGTCGACGGCGAACTGTACGTCGGCGGCGCGGGCGTGGGCCGGGGGTACGTCGGCCGGCCCGCCGAGACGGCCGACGCCTTCCTGCCCGACCCGTTCAGCGGCGAGCCGGGGGCCCGGATGTACCGCACCGGCGACCGGGTGCGGTGGCGGGCGCCGGAGGCGCTCGCCTTCGTCGGCCGGCTGGACCACCAGATCAAGGTCCGGGGCCACCGGGTGCAGCCCGCCGAGGTGGAGGCGGCGCTGCGCGGCGCCGAGGGCGTCCGGGAGGCGGCCGTGGTCGCCGACGGCGGCGCGCGCCTCGTCGGCTTCGTCACCGGCGGCGGGCGGCCGGAAGCCGTACGGCGCGAAGTCGCCGAGCTGCTGCCGGAGTTCATGGTCCCCGCCGTCGTCCACGGGCTGGAGCGGCTGCCCGTCACCCCCAACGGCAAGGTCGACCGGCGGGCCCTGGAGCAGGAGGCGGACCGGCGCCGGGCCTCGGCGCTCGCCCGGCCCGCCGGGGACGTGTCGCCCGGGCACGCGGCGGTCACCGCGGCGTGGCGGGAGGTCCTGGGCGTCGTCGACGTTCCCGGCGACGTCAACTTCTTCGACCTCGGGGGGCATTCGCTGCTGGTGCCGGCGCTCCAGGAGGCCTTGCACCGGCACACCGGCGTCCGGCTGCCGATCCTCGACCTCTTCCGCCACAGCACCGTCGCCGACCTCGCGGCCCGGCTGGCGCGCAGCACGACGGCCGCGCCGCCCGCCCCCGGGGCGGAACCACCGCCCTCAGCCGGATCGTCCCGTCGCCGACGCGGCGACGCGGCCCGTACGCTCCGCGACCGCCGCGCCCAGGAGGCCGACCGATGAACCGCGACCGTTCCCTCGACATCGCCGTCACCGGCATGACGGGGCGCTTCCCCGGAGCGGCCGATCTGGCACAGCTGTGGCAGGCCCTGCGCGACGGGCGGGTGCTGACCCGGCGCCTGAGCCGGGAGGAGCTGTCGGCCCGTGGCGTCCCCGCGTCCCTCGCCGACGATCCGGCCTACGTCCCCGTCCACGGGCCGCTCGACGATGCCGACCGCTTCGACCACGAGTTCTTCGGCGTCAGCCCCCGCGAGGCCGGGCTGACGGACCCGCAGCACCGGCTGCTGCTGGAGTGCGCCTGGGCCGCCCTGGAGGACGCCGGCCACAGCGTCACGGCCGGCGACGGGCTGCGGACGGCGGTGTACGCGGCCGCCAGCGGCAGCGGTCATCTGCGGGCCCTCCTGGCCTCCGGCTCGCTGGCGCCCCCGGAGTTCGAGGAGGCGCTCCTGGTCAACGAACGCGACTTCCTCGCGACGCGCATCGCCTACAAACTGGGGCTGACCGGGCCCGCGCTCACTGTCCTCACGGCCTGCTCCTCCTCGCTCGTCGCGGCCCACCTGGCCGTCCAGGCGCTGAACAACGGGGAGTGCGACCAGGCCCTGGTGCTCGCCGCGTCGGCCAACGCCCCCCAGGCGGGGCACCTGCCCATGGCCGGCGGAGTGATGTCGCTCAGCGGGCACTGCCGCCCCTTCGACGCCTCGGCGGACGGCACCCTCGGCGGCTCGGGCGCGCTGGGCGTCGTCCTGCGCCGCCACGAGGACGTGGCGGACGGTCCGCTCCCCCTGCACGGAGTGCTGCTGGGCTCCGCCGTCAACAACGACGGCACCGCCAAAGCGGGCTTCCTCGCGCCGTCGGCGGCGGGCCAGGAGCAGGCGATCCGCGCCGCGCTCGCCGCCGCCGACGTCGACGCCGCGTCCGTCGGCTACCTGGAGAGCCACGGCACCGGCACCCGCGTCGGCGACCCCATCGAGTGGTCCGCCGCCTCGGCGGTGTACCGATCGCTGGGTGCCGCTCCCGGCAGCATCCCGGTCGGCGCGCTCAAGGCGACCATCGGCCACCTCGACGCCGCCGCCGGACTCGCCGGGCTGGTGAAGGCGCTGCTGGTGCTCCGGCACGGGTACGTGCCCGCGCTTCCCGGGCTGAGCCGGGCCAATCCGCTGCTGGAACGGGAGGACTCGCCGCTGTCCCTGCCCACCGAGGCCGGGCCGTGGCGGGGCCCGCAGCCGCGCCGGGCCGCGGTGAGCTCGTTCGGCGTGGGCGGGACCAACGTGCACATGCTGGTGGAGCAGCCGCCGGAGCCGGCCGCCGCACCGCCCGCCCCGCCGCCCGGGCGGGAACGGCTGGTGGTGCTCTCCGCGAAGGACCCGCGGGCCCTCGCCCGCATGCGGGAGCGGCTCGCCGCGCACCTGGCGGACGCCGAAGCCGCCCCCTCGCTGGCGGACGTCGGCCGGACCCTCACCCGGCGGGCGGAACTCCCGTACCGCTCCTCGGCGGTGGGCGCGAACGTGGCCGAGGTCGCGGCGGCGCTGCGGGCCCCGGCCGAGGCGACACCGGAGCCCGCGGCGCACCCCGCCCCGGCGCTGCTGCTCTTCCCGGGGCAGGGGACGCAGTTCCCCGGCATGGCGGCGCCCTTCGCCGCCGCCCTGCCCCCGTTCGCCGCCGCGCTGGACGCCTGCCTGGCCGCCTTCTCCCCCGGGCTCGCCCGCGAGGTCGACGAGGCGCTGCACGACGCCGCCTTCCCCGCCGAACGGCTCGCCCGGACGGCGCTCGCCCAGCCCGCGCTCTTCGCCGTCGAGTACGCCGCCGGGACGGCGCTGCTCGCCCTGGGCCTGGTGCCCTGCGCGCTGCTCGGGCACAGCCTGGGGGAGATCACGGCGGCGACCCTGGCCGGCGCCCTCGCCCTCGACACCGCGGCCCGCCTGGTGGCACGCCGGGCCCAGCTGATGCAGGACTGCGCCCCGGGCGCGATGGTCTCCCTGGCCTGCGGCGAGGCCGAGGCCCGGGCCCTGCTGGCCGAGACCGGCACCGAGCTGGGCGTCGCGGCGGTCAACGCCGCCACGAGCACCGTACTCGCCGGGCCCCCCGAGGCGGTGGCGGCCTTCCGGGAGCGGATCGGCGACCGGTACGCGGCCAAGGTGCTGCGGTCGTCCCGCGCCTTCCACTCCCCGCTGATCGAACCGGCGGCCGACGCACTGCAGGGCACACCGACGGCCGCCGAGGTGCGCCCCGCCGTCCTGCCGTGGATCGAGAACACGGAGGGGCAGCTGCTGCCCGAAGGCTCGCTCACCGACCCCGGCCACTTCGCCCGGGCCGCCCGCCGGCCGGTGCGCTTCGCGGACGCGCTGGCGACGGCCCGGGCGAAGTTCCCCGACGCCGTCGCGGTCGAGGTGGGGCCCGGCCGGGTGCTGAGCGGCTTCGCGGAAGCCGCCGGGCTGCCCGCGATCCCGCTGCTGGGCTCCTCGCCACCGGCACACGCCCCGGCGGCTTCCACCGCCCGCCCGGTACTAACGGCGATCGGCCGGCTGTGGTGCTCCGGCCTCCCCCTGGACCTCTCCCCGCTCCAGGCGCCCGGGCGCTCCGTCCCCCTGCCGACCTATCCGTTCCACGGCCCGCGCCACCCGGTGCCGGCCGCCCCGGCACCCGGAGCACCGCCAGGACCACCCGCCCGGGCGGCCGTCGCCGACGCGGTCGAGCCCGTCGCGGACACCCCCGTCGCGATCCTCCGCGCCCTGTGGGCCGAACAGCTGGGGGTGACCGACGTGCCCGACACGGCCGACTTCTTCCAGCTGGGCGGTGACTCGCTCACCGTGGCCCGGCTGGCGCGCGGGATGAGCCGCCGGTTCGGCGTCGACGTCCCCGTCGGCGAGCTGTTGCGGGCCCGGTCCATCGGGCTCCAGTACGCGCTGGTCGAGCGGTTGATCGCCCAGCAGATCCTTTCCGAGGCCGGGGAGGAGCTCGGATGACCGCCTCGCCCCTCGACCGGCTCACCCCCGGGCAGCGCGCCGAACTGGCCGCCCGGCTCCAGGGGCGCAGCCCCGCGGCCGCGCCACCGGCGGCTTCCGTACCGGCACTGGCGCCTTCGGAACCGGCGTTCCCGTACCGCCCGGAGGCCGTGGCCGGCAGCCACCCCCTCTCCGTCACCCAGTACCGGATGTGGCTCGCCGAACAGGCGTCCCCCACCGCGTCGGCGGCCTACACCGTGCCCCTGGCCCTCCAGCTCGCGGGCCCGCCGGACATCGACCGGCTCCGCACGTGCCTGGACGCCCTCGCCGCCCGCCATCTGGCCCTGCGAACCCGTTTCGGCCAGGAGAACGGGGTGCCCCGGCAGCGCTTCGACCTGCCCGCCCGCATCCCGCTGGAGATACGGGAACTGCCCGCGGGAGCGCCGGAGCGGGACCAGGCACTCGACGCCGAGGCGGCGCGCCCGTTCCGCCTGGACCGGCCCCCGTACGTCCGCGCCGTCCTGCTGACCCAGGGGCCGCAGCAGCACACCCTCCTCCTGACCTTCCACCACGCCGTCTGCGACGGATGGTCGTTGGGGGTGCTGATCGACGACCTGCTGGACGCGTACGCCGCCGGGGACGGCCCCGGTTCCACCCGTCCCGCGCCGGCCGCCCAGCACCTCGACTACGTCCGCTGGGAGCAGTCACCGGACGGGCGGGCCGCGCTGGCCGCCCACGCCGCCCACTGGGCCCGCTCCAGCGGCCGCGCCGACGACGGGGCCGAACTCCCCTTCGCCGTCGACCCGGCCAGCACGGAGCAGGCCGCCACGCAGCAGGCCACCGCGCAGCACGCCACCGCGCAGCAGGCCGCCCGGATGCCGCACGCCGAGCTGGCGCTGCCCCCGGACCTCACCCGGCAGGTCCACGCGTTCGCCCGGCGGCACGCCTGCACGGCGCACGCGGTGTGGCTCGCCGCGTTCGCGGCCACCTGGAGCGCGGTCACCGGCACCCGGACGGCCTCCGTGAGCGTTCCCACCGCCAACCGGGCGGCGGAGCGCTACGACCTCACCGTGGGCGCCTTCGTCTCCGCGATGCCCCTCGCCCTGTCCCTGCCGCCCGCGCTGGGCTTCGCCGCGCTGGCCCGGCGGACCGGCGAGCAGCTCCTGACCGGCTCGCAGCACCCGACCCTCCCCCTGACCTCCGACGACACCGCCGTGCCCGTACCCGCCGCCGCCTTCGTCCTGACCCACGAGGACAACCGGCCGCGCCCGGCCGGCCCCCTCACGGTCACCCCCCTGCCGGTGCGCGTCCAGGGCGACCAGGGCGCGCTGACCGTGCAGCTCACGGAACACGCCGACACCGCCGTCGTCCGGCTGACCGGCTCCCCGCAGCACTACACCGACGCGGCCCTCGCCCGGCTCGGGCGGGCCTACCGACGCTGCCTCGCCTCCGTACTCGCCGCCCCCGACGCGCCGCTGGCCGCGCTGGACGCACGCGACCCGGCCGAGCGCGCGACCATCGCGGCCGCCTCGACGGCGCCGCCCGCGGCCGGGGCCCGCCTGCCCTACGAGGCCTTCGCGGACTGGGCGCGGCGCACCCCCGAGGCGTTCGCCGTCCGGGATGCCGCCGACGGCCACCTCACCTACCGGGCGCTGCACGAGCGCACCGAGCGCGCGGCGGCCCACCTCGCCCTGGCCGGGGTCGGCCCCGGCTCGGCGGTGGCCCTGGACGTGCCGGCGGGCGCCGACTATCCGACGCTGGCCCTGGCGGTCTGGCGGCTCGGCGGCTGGATCATCGCGCTACGCCCCGACGACCCCGCGGAACGCCGCCGCGCCCTGCTGCGCAGCGCCCGGGCGGACTTCCTCGTCCGCACGGCCGACGCCCCCGGGCACGACGCCGACGGCCCCGATGCCAACGAGGGCCGTACCGATGGGGACCACGCCACCGAGGACCGTGCCACCGGGCACGACGCCGACGGCGGCCCGCCGGGGAGGGCCCTGCGGACGATCCGGCTCCCCCGAGGGGGCGCGCGGGAGCTCCCGGCCACCGGCACGGCGGTGCCGCCCATGGCCCGCACGGGCCCGCAGGACCTGGCCTACGCGGTGTTCACCTCCGGCACGACCGGTACGCCCAAGTGCGTCCCGGTGCCGCTGGGGGCGCTGGCCAACGAACTCGCCTGGCGCCGCGAGGCGATCGGCCTCGCCGCCCCCGACCGGGTGCTCCAGACCATTCCCCTGGTCTTCGACCCGTCGCTGTGGCAGTGCTTCGGACCGCTGGTCGCCGGGGCCGGCGTGGTCTTCCCCGGCGTCGACCTCGGGGCACATCCGGCCGCCCTCGTGGAGGCCGCCCTTGAGCACTCCGCGACCGTGGTCGACGTCGTCCCATCGCTGCTCGCGGCCCTGGACGACGAGGATCTGCGCCGGCTGCCGGCCCGGGTCGTCTTCTGCGGCGGGGAAGCGCTGCCCTCGGCGCAGGCCGACCGTTACCTGCGCGTCGGCCACGGTGAACTGCGCAACCAGTACGGGCCGTCCGAGACCTGCATCGACGCCACCTCGTACCGGTGCACGGCGGGGGCCGAGGGCGGCACCGCCCCCGTGGGCCACCCCGTCTCCGGCGTGCGCCTGCACATCCTCGACGGCGCGCTGCGTCCGGTGCCGATCGGGGTCACCGGCGAGCTGTACATCGGCGGCACCGGGGTGGCGCGCGGCTACCGGGACCGTCCGGCCGAAACGGCGGCCCGATTCCTGCCCGACCCGGCCGGTCCCCCGGGCTCGCGGATGTACCGCACCGGGGACCGGGTGCGGTGGAACGCCGACGGGAGCGTGCAGTTCGTCGGCCGCAGCGACAACCAGGTCAAGGTGCGCGGCCACCGGGTGGAGCTGGAGGAGGTGGACCGGCACGTCGTGGACGCGCCGGGGGTGCGGGAGGCGGCGACCGTCGTCGTCGGGGAACGCGTCAGCCGCCTGGTGGGCTTCGTCACCGGCGAGCCCGCCCCGGACCCGGCGGCGGTGCGCGCCCATCTGGCCCGTACCCTCCCGCCGTACATGGTGCCCGGCGAGATCCGGGTGCTCCCGCGGCTGCCGGTGACCGCCAACGGCAAGGCGGACCGCCGCGCGCTGCTGGCCATGGTGCGCTCCGCGCGCACGGCGGCCGGCCCCGCCGCCGCCCACGACCGGGTGGCCGCCGCCGTGGTGGAGGCGTTCGCGGCGGCGCTCGACCGGCCGTCGGCCACCCTGGACGACCATCTCTACGACCTCGGCGGGGCGTCGCTGGGGGCGGCCCGGATCGCCTCCGTGCTGAGCCGGCGCCTCGGGGTGGAGGTCCCCGTGCGCGCCGTCCTGACGCATCCGCTGGCCGCCGAACTCGCCACCGAGGTCAGGACGTTGCTCGCCGCCGCGCGGCCGCTTCCCGCCGACGGCGCCGGAGCCGACGCGTCCCAGACGCCCGAACAGCTCCTGGTGGCCCAGCAGGAACGGGCCCTCGGACACCCCGCTCCCCCGATTCCACTGCTGCTCAGGCTCGATGCCCCCGTGGATCCGCAGGACGTGGAGCGGGCGGTCCGCGCACTGGTCGCCCGGCACGAGGCCCTGCGGCCGACAGCCCCGGAGGCGACACCGGAGGCCGCCGGAACGGGACAGCACGACGCGTGGCGGCCCTGCCCCGTGGCCCCGCTGCCGGACCGGCCCGCCCAGGTCCACTGGGACACCGCACTGGTCGAGCGGCCGCTGCCCGCAGGATCACCGGGGCTGGAGGTCGTCCTGCTGGCCGGGGAGGACGGCACCGTCCGGCACCTGCTGCTGAGGCTGGCCCGCCACCGGGGCGACGGCGCCTCCGTGGGCATCCTCGCCGACGAGCTCCTCGCCCTGCTCGCCGGCCGCGACCTGCCCCGACCGGCCCCGCGCTACAGCGACTACGCCCGCGCCAGGGCCGTCCGCCGCACGGCCCGGCGCGCCGAGCTGGAACGGTACTGGCGCACCAGCCTGGGCCCGGTCCCCCCGGACCCGTTCGCCGAGCGCCGCACCGGCCCGAGGACCTTCCGCAACCACGGGGTGCGGAAGGTCCTCCCCGCCGACGCGTACGCACGCCTCCAGCAGGCGGGCCGGACGGCGGGGACGACCACCACGGCCGCCTTCCTCGACCTGCTCGGCCGGATCGTCTCCCGGATGTCGGGCGGCACGTCCACGGTGATCGGCATGCCGGTCTCCCACCGCTCGGCGGCCACCGAGGAATCGCTCGTCGGCCGCGCCGTCGACCTGCTGCCGGTGGTGCTCGGCGCCACCGGGGCCGGCCACGCCCACCGGGCGCTGCTGTCGGCCCTGGACCACGCCGACCTGCCGCTGCTGCACATCGCCGAGCTCGCCGATCCGGTCGACCCCGCGGTCCGGCCGCCGGTCTGCGCGGCCGGGCTGGTCGTCCACGGGCCGGAGGAGAACCCGGCCGTGGTGCCGGACGACCTGCCCCACGACACCGTGCCCGAGCACTGGGCGGACCTCGACCTCGTCCTCCACGTGCAACCGGCCCGCTCGGGAGGGTGTTCGGTGCTCCTGACCGGAGCCGTCGACCTCTTCCCGCAGGCCGAACTGCGCGGGCACCTCGCCCGGGCCCTGGCGGAGCTCGAACCCGACCAGAGCTGAGCTACGCCCCAGCCGCACCTCCCGCGCGGTGCGCCCGTCGCGCCCGTGCCCCGACCGCCCGCTCTCCGGCACATCCGACACATCCGACACAAGGGGAAAAGTCATGGACGAAGAGCAGAAGTACCTGTTCGACCTGCGCGGCTACCTGGTCCTGGAGGACGTCCTCTCCGCGCGGGAACTCGCCGCCGTCAACGCCGCCCTCGACGGCCACGGCCTGTGGGAGGGCGAGAACAAGCTCGGATACCCGCTGCTCAAGCGGTACAACCCGTTCATCGCCAACGCCGGCCCGCTCCACACCACCCCGCGCCCGGTGCGCGACCTGATCAGCCACGAGAAGGTGCTGCCGCACCTGGAGGAGGTACTCGGCGCCGACCTGCGCTACGACGAGGGCCAGGTGCTCTACGCCCGCAAGGGCGCCGGAGCGCTGATCCTGCACAACGGCAACACCCCGTGGGAGTACCCGCCGCTGACCTACCAGGTCCGCGACGGCCGGATCTACGGCGGACACCTGATCGTCGCGTTCTGCCTCACCGACGCCCTCGCCGACCAAGGCGGCTTCGCGGTGGTCCCCGGCAGCCACAAGTCGGCCTTCGAGATCCCGGAGGACTTCCAGACCTGGCAGAAGGTCGGCGACTGGGTCTCCCGCGTCCCGGTCAGGGCCGGCTCGGTGGTCCTCTTCGCGGACACCGCCACCCACGGCAGCTGGCCCTGGGCCGCCGACTTCGAACGCCGGGTCGTCTTCTGCCGCTACACCGCGGGCATGGTGCAGCACACCGCTCCCGCGCCCGTGCCCGAGGACCTCCCGGGCGAGGAGTGGACCCCGGTCGAACGCCGGCTGCTCCGCCCGCCGTTCGCCTGGCACTTCCACGACCGGGGCAGGGGCTACACGGAGCAGCAGCGCACCTCCGTGCGCACCGCCGAGGGCTGGACGATGAACGACCACTCCCAGCAGATCATCACGCTCGCGGAAGACGCGGAAGAGTCCGCCGAGGGGCGGGGTTAGCCATGGCGAGCATCACCGTGAGTTCGGTCGGCTACGAGGAGTTCGACCAGGAGCTCGGCAGCGACCCCCTGGGGCTGATGACACGGCTGCGCGACGAGGGGACGGTCAGCGCCGTCCCGCTGGACGACGGCACGCGGCTGATCGTCGCGGCGGAGCCCGCCGTCGCCGCCGCGGCCCTCGCCCACGGCACCCGCAACCACCGCGGGCTGCTGCGCGAACTGGTGGGCAGCGGACTGTTCGTGGTCGCCTCCGGGGAGCAGTGGCGCCACCGCCGCGCCCTGCTGCGCCCGATGTTCTCGGCCCGGGCCGTGGCCGAGTTGCACACCCTGGTGCTGGAGAGCGCGGAGGACTTCGTCCGCCGTCGGCTGCTGCCCGGGGCGGGCCGCGAGTTCGACCTCGGACACACCCTCCAGCAGCTGAGCATCGAGATCATCCTCCGGCTCGTGGACCCGGAGCTGACCGGCGCCGAACTGACCTCCCTGGCCTCGACGGTGGACACGGCCGTCCACTACCTGGACCGGCGGCTGTTCGCCCCGGAGACCGTCACCGACGCGGACGGCGAGGCGTTCGCCCGGGACAGGGCGGTGCTGGAGGAGTTCATCGCGCACCGGGCCGCCCGGGCGCCCGCGGCGGCCACGGCCGACGGGGTCCTGCCGTCGCTCGTCGCCGCCCTGCACCAGCGGGGGGACGCGCTCGGCGACCGCCCCGAGGACGTGCTGCGCGAGGAACTGATGTCGATCTTCGTGGCTGGCGTGGAGACCATGGGCACCCTGCTCACCTGGACCTTCCACAACCTGGCCGGCTCTCCCCCGGCCCTGGCCCGCACCCTCGACGAGGTCCGCTCCACCGACCTCCGCTCCCTGCGCGCCGCGCCGTCGATCCCCCAGGGAACCTTGCCGTACACCCTGGCGGTGGTCGAGGAATCGCTGCGGCTGCACCCGCCCGCGTGGGCGCTGTTCCGCCGCATCGACACCCCCGTCGAGGCGGCCGGCGTTCGGCTGGAGCCCGGCGACCTCGTCCTGGCCAGCACCTACGCCATCCACCGCGCCCCGGCCCTGTGGGAGGCGCCCGAGGAGTTCCGTCCGGAGCGCTTCCTGGGCCGGCGCCCGCCCGTCCAGCAGTACTTCCCCTTCGGGGCGGGCCCCCACCAGTGCCTGGGGCGGCAGTTCTCACTGCTGGAGGCGCAGCTCGCCACGGCGACGATCCTCGCGCACGGCCGGTTCACCCTGCTGGGCGACCGGGCCGCGACCGGGCTGCGACCGGCCATCGCCCTGACCCCGGACCCCAGCCCGCGCGCCGTGTTCACCCCGCACCCCGACCCCGGCCCGTACCCCGGCCCCGGAACCGGCACCGCAACCACCGGCCTCGGCAACGCCCGCAAGCACCCCTCGGGGGCACGATGACGACCGCGCCGCACGCCCGGATCGAGCAGTGCTTCACCGCCGTCGCCGAGGCGTTCCCCGAGCGCGTGGCGCTGGCCGACCGGTACGGCGAGATCCGCTACGGGGAACTCCTGACGCGGGCGCGCGCCGCGGCGGCGTCGCTCCGGGCGAAGGGCGTCGACTCCGGTGCCGCCGTGCTGATCGTCGGGCACGGCGACCAGCGGACCGTCCTCGCCATGCTGGCCGTCCTGATGGCGGGCGGCTGCTACGTCCCGGTGGACCCCCGGTACCCGGCGGACCGCGTCCGGCTCATGGCCGGCACGGCCCGGGCGGCCCTGGCCCTGCACGCCGACCGCCCACCGGTGGCGGACCTGGGCATCCCCGTGCACGACATCCCCTCCCTCCTCACGGAGCGGACCACCACAGCGGTGCCGTCCGCACCGGCCGGCCCCGACGACCTGGCCTGCATCATGTTCACCTCCGGCACCACGGGAGCCCCCAAGGCCGTGGGCGTCACCCACCGGGGGATCACCGGGCTGGCGCTCGGGGCGGAGTCCCTGCGGCTGGGCCCCGGCGACGGCGTGCTCCTGCACTCCACCCTCGCCTTCGACGCGTCCACGTTCGAGATCTGGTCCCCGCTGCTGGCCGGGGCCCGGATCACGGCCGCGGACCACCACCCCCTCGCGCTCCACGAACTGGCCGCCCTGCTGGCCCGGCCGCAGATCACCACGGCCTGGCTGACGGCCCCGCTCTTCCGCCTCATGGCCACCCACCACGGCCCGGCGCTGGGCACCCTGCGCACCCTCGTCACCGGCGGTGACACCGTCCCGGCCGGCGCCGCGCGCTCCTTCACCGCCGTCCACCCCGCCACCCGGCTGGTCAACGGCTACGGCCCGACCGAGAACACCACCTTCAGCACCCTGGGGGACGCCGCCGCGTGGGACCGCGAGCAGTCCGCCGCGTTCCCCATCGGCGCCGCCATCGCGGGAACGACGTGCCACGTCCTCGACGAACGGCTGCGGCCCGTCGCCCCGGGCGCGGAGGGCGAGCTCTACCTCGGCGGCCCCCGGCTCGCCCGCGGCTACCTGCACGACCCCGCCGCGACCGCCGCGCGGTTCGTGCCCGACCCCTTCTCCGCCCGGCCCGGTGCTCGCATGTACCGCACCGGTGACCGCGTACGCCACCTCCCCGACGGCGCCCTGGACTTCCTCGGGCGCGCCGACGACGAGGTGAAGGTCAGGGGCTTCCGCACCGATCCGGCGGAGGCGGCGGCGGTCCTCGCCGCCGACCCCGCCGTCGACGACGCCGTGGTCATCGCCGGCACCGGGCCCGACGGCGCCGTCCTGACCGCCTTCCTCACCCCGGCGTCCGTCGACACCGACGCGGTGCGCCGGGGCGCGTGGCAGCGGGCCCCGCGCCATCTGGTGGCCGAGCGGATCATCGCGGTCGACGCCCTTCCGCTGGGGCCCACCGGAAAGGTGGACCGCGCCGCCCTCGCCCGTCTCGCGGACGACGCGGACGACGCGGACGCCCGGACGCACGACGCGCCCGGCACCGCCGCCCCGGGCCACCCCGCACTCGCCGCGGCCTGGGAGTCCCAGACGGGGCACCGCCCGCTGCCCGACTCCGACTTCTTCGCCGACGGCGGCACCTCCCTGGGGCTGATGCGCCTGGTCGAGCAGGTGCGCACCCAGCTCGGACCGACCCTCGACTTCGCCCAGCTCTACGCCGCTCCCACGTACGCCGATCTGTGCCGGCTGACCGCCCCGAGCGCCACCCCGACACTCCCCGGCGACCGAGCACAGGAGGCCGCCGCATGACGCAGGTGATGCAGGATCAGGACAATGATCTGGCCAGAATGGACGGCCTGTGGATCCGGGTGATCGAACCCCAGTCACCCGCCCGGCACGCCCGGGACTTCGCCCAGGTCCACACCTGGCTGCGCCAGTACATCAGCCGGCCCCACGACGAGATCGGCCGCACCGGGCCGGTCTGCCCCTTCATCCCGCCCGCCCTCAGCGGCAAGGACGCCCAGTTCAGCTTCCGCTACGACATCACCGGGGAGGACGAGCGGCAGCTGCGCGAGGCCCTGGAGGCGGAGATGTCCACGTTCGCCCTCGGCACCGAGCGCAGCCGCACCCACACCGGAGCCTCCCTCGACTGCCGCATCGTGGTGCTGCCGGCCACCGGGCCGGAGGGCTGGCGGGTCCTCGACGAGGCGTACGAGGGCCTGAAGAACAGCGCGGTCGCCCACGGGCTGATGGTCGGTCAGTTCCATCCGCACTGCGACGAACGGGCCGTGCGCAACCCGCTCTTCCCCGTCTCCGTGGCCCCCGTCGGCCTGTTCGCGATCCGCCGGATGGCGCCCCACGATGTGCTCTTCTTGTACAAGCACCGCGCCTGGTTCAAGATTTACGATCAGAACTTCCGCGCCCACTACGAACGGGGCCGCGTACGCGACCCGCTCCTGCGCGAGTTGTACGTGACCGCTGTGGAACGTCACGGCCTGCCCGAGCTCGCCCCGAAGGCAAAGGAGAACGACGCGCCGTGACCGAGGACCAGTACCACGTCGTCGTCAACCACGAGGAGCAGTACTCGATCTGGCCCACCTACCACGACGTCCCCCAGGGGTGGCGGACGGTGGGCGAGCCGGCGTCCCGCGAGGACTGCCTGCACAGGATCGAGGAGGAGTGGGACGACATGACCCCGAAGTCCGCCCGGAGCCAGGCGGCCCCCGCCGCACCGGTCCCCGCGGGCCCGGCCGGCTCCCCGGGGTCCCCGTGACCGACACGCTTCCCACGGTCGCCGTCGTCTACGGCAGGGGGTCGGCGGGGCCCGCCGAGATCCTCGGCGCCGCCCGCGGCCTGTGCGACGTGGTCTTCGTCTGCGACCCGGCGGTACCGGGCGTGGCGCCGCTGCTCGCGGGGATGCGCCGGCGGGCCCGGGTCTGCGAGATCAGCGGGCACGACACCCCCGCCGCCGCCGAACTGCTGCGCGGGCACGGCCCGGTGGGCATCGTCACCTTCAGCGAGTACTGCCTCGCCGGCACCGCGCGGCTCGCCGAGGCCCTCGGCCTGCCCTACCACCGGCCCGGCACCGTCCGGCTGCTCACCGACAAGGCCGACCAGCGCGCGGCGTTCGCTGCGGCGGGGGTCGACCACACCCCGAGCGTCGTGGTGCGCTCCGCCGCCGAGGTCGACGCCGCCGTGGCCCGCCTGGGCTACCCCGTGGTGCTCAAACCCCGTACCGGGGCGGGCAGCCAGGACACCGTACGGCTGGCGGACCGCGAGCAGCAGCGGCGCGCCCTGTCCGACCTCGGCCTCGCCCCCGGCCTCGGCCCCGGTGACGGGCGGGCGGGCCCGGACAGCGCCCCGCGTGACTTCGTCGTGGAGAAGTACCTGCCCGGGGACCCTGCGGTGGCCGGACCGGACTGGGGGGACTACGTCTCCGTCGAGGCCATCGTGCAGCACGCGGAGGTCACGACCCTCTGCGTCACCGGCAAGTTCGCCCTGGCGGACCCGCTCCGGGAGACCGGGCTGTTCCTGCCCGCCACCCTCACGCCCGCCGTGGAGAAGGACGCCGCCGAACTCGCCGCGGCCGCGGTCCGGGCCCTCGGCGTGACGACCGGGGTGACCCACACGGAGGTGAAGCTCACCCCGGACGGCCCCCGCGTCATCGAGGTCAACGGACGCGTCGGCGGGCGCGCCGTGGGCCTGCTGGACCGGGCGCTGGGCATCGATCTGCTCGCCCTCGCCTTCGAGTTGGCCCTGGAACGCACCGTCGAGCCCGTCACGGCCCCCCGGCCGGCGGCGGTGACCTTCGAGTACTTCATCGTGCCACCGCGCACGGTCGGCACCGTCCGGGCGATCGACGGCGCCGACGCCGTACGGGCCCTCCCCGGCGTCGGCGAGGTCGACGTGGCGACGGCCCCGGGGCAGCCCGTCGACTGGCGCCACCCCGCACAGCGCCTGGCGTTCGTCCGGGGCACCGTCGCCACCCATGACGAGCTGCTCCGGCTCATCACATCCGTCCATGACAGATTCCACCTGGAGTTCGCACCCCAGTGAAGAGAACGTTCCCCACCACAGGCCGACCGCGCGCGCCCCGCCGAGAGCGTCGAAGAGCGCGTGCCCCGCAGTGTCCCGCAGTCCTTCATCGTGGAAAAGTGGAACAGCAGAGAGGTAGTCGATGCTCGACAAGGTGCGACAGCCACTGAAACACCGGCCCTTCCGGCGGGTGTGGCTGGGCGAGACCGTCTCCCTGGTGGGGGACTACAGCTTCGAGGTCGCCTTCATCTGGCTGATCCTGAACGAGACCGGATCGACGACCACGCTGGCCACGATCCTGCTCGTCCAGGCCGTCCCCCGGGGCGTGCTGATGCTGGTGGGCGGCGCGGTGACCGACCGGCTCTCCCCGCGCGCCGTCATGTTCTGCTCCCACACGCTCCGGGGGCTCGCCGTCGCCACGCTGGGGCTGATCGCCCTGACCGACCACGTGAGCACGTGGCACCTCTATGCCCTCGGCGCGCTCACCGGCGTCGCCGAAGCGTTCTTCTGGCCGGCGGCCGGCAGCATCATCCCCTCCCTCCTGCCGCCCGAGCACCTCGCCCGGGGCAACGCGCTCGTCGGCTTCGGAGAGCAGGGGGCCCGGCTGCTGGGGCCGATCCTGGGCGGCGCCCTCGTGGCCGCGGTGGGGACGTCGACCACCATCCTGCTCAACGCCTTCACCTTCTTCTTCGCCGCCCTGACGGTCTTCGGCGCGCCCCGCAGACAACCGGCCGACCAGGCGGGCGACCAGACTTCCGACCAGTCCTCCGACCAGGCGGGCGAGGCCGACGAGGGCGCCAAGTCGTTCACGGCGATCCGCCGGGAGATCGTCGAAGGGCTCCGCTACGCCGGACGCAGCCGGGAGATCCGCACCGTCCTCCTGCTGATCGGCGCGGCGGCCCTCAGCTACAGCGGCCTCTTCAGCGTGGGGCTGCCCGCGCTGGCCAAGACCTTCCCCCAGGGCTCACTCGCGCTGGGCGTCCTGCTGTCCGCCTGGGGGCTGGGGCAGCTGATCGGCACCATCGGCGCGGTCTTCACCGGGCTGCCGCGCCGCTGGGGACTGCTCATCATCGGGATGACGCTCTGCGAGGGGACCGCCTTCGTGCTGCTGGGCTTCCTTCCCAGCGTGTGGAGCGCGGCGGTGGTGCTCACCCTGCTGGGGATCGGCGTCGCGTACTCCAGCGACGTCGCGCTGCCGACGTTCATCCAGACCAGGACCCCGACGGACGTGCTGGGCCGGGTCAGCAGCGTGATGGAACTGCCCCGGGCCACGCTGGAACCGCTCTCCATCGCGGCCATGGGCCTGCTGGTCGGCTGGGACATACAGTGGGCGTTCGTGCTGGCCGCGATCCCCATGCTGGCCGTCGGCCTCCACCTGGCCCTCGACCGCGAGGCCCGCGCGCTGAGCACCACGGCCCCGGAGGAGCATCCGGCGGCCAAGGATCCGGACCCCCTCGTCTTATAGGCCCCTGTCCGCCGGTGGTGGCCGGTGATCTCGAATGTCCGCGCTTTCCGACCGAAACCCCGGATTTCTCGGACAATGCGGCAGAACATCGTTATCGAATCTCCTCCGGAACGAGTTCGGCCACGGCCACCACCGGGCCGGCGACGGCCTAGGCCAACGGATGCAGCGGCTCGCCGGTTCACAATCCCGAGCGGAAAATTCGGGAAAGGGATTTCCCCTGGTCAAAGGGGTGCGGCGATACCGGAATTGTGAAGTGTGCATGGCATTTGTTCCTTGCTTACTTGATTCGCGCAAATCCCTTCCGTTCCCGGAGCGAATCTGACAGCATCGTCCGCTATCCGGCGACCGCATGTCGGTGATCACTGCGCCGGCACGCCCGCGAGGTGTCCGTCCATGGCCGAGATGTGCCTGGATCGGAGCAATGGGTGGGGCCGGAACGCGACCGGGGGGAGAACGTGATGCTCGGCTTCGTCGTACGCCGACCGCGCGGGCGACGGCCGCTGGCGGCTGCCGCCCCGCTGCTGTCGGCCTTCCCCACCGGACGCCGCCGTCGGGACGTGGCCACCCGGCTGCGCCACGTGGAGGAGATGTGACCGCCCAGACCGGCACCACCGTGCCCACCCCTTCGCCCGCGCCCGGCACCGCCCACCGCCCCGCGCGATGGGTCCGCACCAGGCTGCGGGCGAACCCGCTGGCCGCGCTGCTCATGGCGGCCCTGGCGTTCGTCGCCGTCTTCCTGGCGGCGGCCTTCCCCCGCATCGCGGACCGGGGCGCGGACACCGCGCTCCAGGACTTCGTCAGTCAGAAGGGCCTCAACCAGACCAGCCTGCAGACCACGTCCAAGACGCGGGACGACGACAAGGCCGCCACACTCGACCGGGTGCAGCAGCAGCTCACCGAGATGGTCGGTCGGCAGCTGACGCTGACCCAGTCGGGCCAGGCCTACGGCGCCCGCGCCCTGGGCGACCGCGGCATGGGCAATCCGGAGTACGTCCGGTTCGCGGAGAAGAGGACCGACCCGGTCCTCGGCCTGCTCTACCTGCACGACCTGGCCGCCCGGGCCACCCTCACCGACGGCACCTGGCCGACCCCCGCCGCCGCCGGCGGTCCGCTGCCGATCGTGGTCAGCAAGAAGGCCGCCGAGAGCATCCACATCAAGCTCGGTGACGTCATCGACAACGGCGCCGACGGTTCGGGCGCCAAGCGGACCACCGTGGTGGTCGGCCTCTACCAGGTCAACGACCCCCAGGACCCGTTCTGGGAGGACCTCGGCTGCCCGGCCCGCGCCTGTCTGAGGACCGACCCCGAGCACGAGCACTGGATGACCAGCGGATTCGTCGACGGCGACAGCCTGCCCGCGATGGCCCGCTGGGGTTCGAACGCCGAGAACTTCTGGCGGCTGCCCGTCGACACCGCCTCACTGCACGCCGACCGGTTCGACCGCACCCGCGGCATCCTCAGCTCCCTCCTGACCGGGCACGACGCCACCGCCCTGGCCGACGCGACCCGGCGTCCCGACCTGCACACCACCTCGGGCCTTCCCGGCATCCTCAGCCGGGCGGACGACCGCTACCAGGCCTCGCTGCCGCTCAGCGCGATCGGCCCGGCCGGCGTGGCGGGCGTCGCCACCGTGGTGCTGTTCCTGGCCGCCGCCCTCACCACCGACCGGCGCACCGCCGAGATCGGGCTGCTCCAGGCCCGCGGCGGCTCCCGTGCCGGGGTGCTGCGACGGCTGGTCGGCGAGGGTGCGGTCACCGTCCTGCCGGCCGCCGTGCTCGCAACGGCCCTCGCCCTGGTGCTGCTGCCCACCCCCCGGTGGGACCGCTCGGTGCTGGCAGCCCTGGCCGCGACCCTGATCGCGCTGCTGGCCTTCCCGGCCCGTGCGGCCCTGCGGCGGGCACGCCGGCGGGCGGTCGGCGGCCGACGCCGACTGGTCGGCGAACTCGCCGTCCTGGCGGTCACCGCCGTGGCCGTGGCGGAGGTCCGACGCCGGGGCGTCGGCACCGGCGCCGGACTGGATCCGCTGCTGGTCGCCGCCCCGCTCCTGCTCGCCGTCACCGGCGGGCTGCTGCTGGCCAGGGTCGAGCCGGTGCTGGTCGGCTGGCTCGCCGCCCTCGCCGGCCGGGGCCGCGGCCTGATCGGCTTCCTCGGCCTGGCCCGCGCCGCCCGCGACAGCTCGGGCCGCCGCCGGCCCTCCGCGCTGCCACTGCTCGCCCTGGTGATCGCCGTCACCACGACCGGCTTCGGCGCCACCGTGCTCGACACCGTCGATCACTCGCGGACCCGCGCCGCGCGCATCGCCACGGGCGGGGACATCGGCGTCTCCCTCCCGGGCTACGCCACCCTGTCCGAGTCGTTCACCAAGGCCGCCGACGCCCTGCCCGGCGTCCGGGCCTCGACCGCGGCCTGGGTCGAGCCCAACGCCCGCATCGTCGGCGCCGACCAGCGCTACACCGAGGCCTACCTGGTGATGGTGGTCGATCCGGCGGCGTACGCCGAGATCGCCCGGACCCTCGGGGTCGGCGGGTTCGACCCGGCGAAGCTGGCCGGGGCGGCGGGCGGCCGGGACACCCCGGTGCCCGCGCTGGTCAGCCGCGACCTGGCCGAGCGCCTGGCCGCAGGGTCGTCCCAGGTGCGCACGCCCAACGGCAACGACCTGCGCCTCGCCGTCGCCGGGACCGTCGGCGCCACCCCCGCCCTGCCGGACCCGGGCAAGCCGTTCGCCGTCGTTCCCGCCGGCCCCGCCTGGGAGCGGCTGCCGGACGCCAAGCGGGTGAACGAGTGGTTCGCCGTCGGCGAGGTCGACCCCGAAGCGGTCAGGGCGGCGCTGCGGGACAACGGCGGGGTCCAGCCGACCGGCCTGGCCAAGATGATCGCGGACGACGCCGCGGCCGTCGGCAAGGCCGTCGGCGGCCTGCCCGCGGGGTACACGGTGCACAGCAGCCGGGAGACCGCCGCCGCGCTCGGCGGCGACCCGCTGCAGCACGCCGCCGGGCGGCTGTTCTGGTACTCGGGTGCCGCCGGCGCCGGGTTCGCCCTGCTCGCCGTGCTGCTGACGCTCTTCCGGGCCGCGCCCGACCGCACGGCCGTGCTCGCCCGGCTGCGCACCATGGGCCTGCGGCCCCGCCAGGGGCTGGCGCTGATCGTCGCCGAGGCGCTGCCGCAGACCCTGGCGGCCGCCGTCGGCGGCGGGCTGGTCGCGGTGGCGGCGGTCGCCCTGCTGGGCGGCGCGTTCGATATCTCGACCCTGGTCGGCGCCAGGGTCGGGGAGCTCGTCGCCCCCGCGCTGATGCCGGTGCTGCTGCCCACCGCGGGCCTGGCCCTGCTGGTCGGCCTCGGGGTGGTGCTGGAGACGCTGGTCACCGGCCGGCGCCAGATCGCCACCGAACTGCGGGCGGGGGAACAGTCGTGACACCGCGACGGAGGCTCTCCGCGATCACCGGATGACCGGCCCTCGACCCCGCGGTCGAGGGCACGCGGTGGCGCAGCGCGCCGCGCCTCAGCCCTGGTCCAGCTTGGACAGGGCGTCGGTGATCAGGCGGGTGGCGAAGTCGTGGTCGTCGCCGGAGACCCGGTTGACGTGCTCCGCGAGCAGGGTGGCCGTGGCTTCCAGGGGGTTCATCTCGGCGCCGGTCCAGGGTCCGTACTGCGCGCGCCACAGGTTGGGGCTCAGACCGCTGCCCGCGGCGATCACCAGGCCGGCCATGGTGGGGATGACCTCGGGGCGGAAGGTCCTGGGCATCATGCGCATCGTGGCCACGAGGGTGGGCACCACGTGCTCGATGACGTCCTTGTCGTGCTCCTCGCAGGCCGACCGCAGCCAGTTCATGAACAGGTAGATGAGCGTGCACGCGCCGTCCAGCAGCGCGTTGAACTCGTCGGGGCCCACGGATGCGGCGAACTCGTCGACCAGCCGCTGCTGTTCGGGGTCCGTCCCGGTCTTACCGTCGTAGACGGCCTTGAGCCGGGAGTCGATCATCATGAGCGCGGTGCTCACATCGCCGACGGCGGCGTATCGGGGGTCACAAGGCGATGACACAGGACTCCTCCTCACACGGCCGCGGCGGGTGCGCGGCAGGTCCGGTCGCAGGGTTCTTCGGCCGGTCGGGTCACCCGCCCGACGGTACCGCTCCCCGTCGCGGCCGGGCGCCCGTTTCCGCTCCTCGCACACGCCTCGGCGGGCCGCCTGCGCTCACCCGTCCGCAGCGGCTTTCCGCAGGTCCCGGCGGTGCGGCGGATCGCCGGGGGCGGTGGCGCGGCCCCCGGCGATCCGGTTCCACTCGTCAACAGCACGCCCTCAGTACGTCATCAGTACGGGTGAGCCGTCCATGCGGTCGCGGCGGCGCCGGGCTCGGCGGAGGATGAAGGCAGGGGCGGGACGCGATGCGGAAGGGGCGTGACGCCATGGACGTCGGGCCGGTCGAGTACGCCGTCATGGCCTTCCCGGGCAACCGGTTCCGGGGGGCGATCCTGCCGGAGCTCAAGCGCCTGACCTCCGAGGGGATCATCCGCATCCTCGACCTCACCTTCATCAAGAGGGACGAGCAGGGCGCGGTCCGCGTCCTCGAACTCGATGCCCTGGACAGCGACGAGGCGGCCGTGTTCGCCGAGCTGGACGGCGAGATCATGGGCCTGCTGAGCGACGAGGACCTGGCCAGCATCTGTGACGAGATCCCGGCGGGGTGCTCCGCGGCGATCATCGTCTGGGAGCACCGCTGGGCCGCGCCGCTGCTACGGGCACTCGACGACGCGGACGGGATCCTCGTCACGCGCGAGCACGTGCCGCACACCGTGGTGGCGGCCGACCTCGCCGCGATCGGACTCTGAAAGATCGGACTCCCAAAGGGGAGCCGGACTCCGAGAAGGAGGCTGTCATGATCGGCCGCCGTCTGTCGCGCGGCGGGCGCCCGGGGCTCATCGGCACCGCCGCCCGCACCGCCGTCATCGCCGGGACCGCCACGTCCGTGTCGAGCAGGGTCGCCGCCCGGCACCAGCAGGCCACCGCGCCACCGCCGGAGCCTCCGCCAGCGCCCGCACCCGCACCCGCACCCGCACCCGCACCTCAGGCCGCACCGGCCGCCGCGCCGAACGACCAGACGCTCGCCCAGCTCGAACGCCTCGTCGAACTGCGGCAGAGCGGGATGCTGACCGACGACGAGTTCACGGCGGCCAAGCAACGCTTCCTCACCCCGTGAATCCCCTCCGCCGGGCGGCCCCCGCACGGGGGCAGGGCCCGACCGGGCCCGCGCGCCGCGCCGCCGTGGTCCACTGATGGAGCCCGTGACGGCGGTGCTCGCCGAACTCGTCGAACGGCACCGCGCCGATACCGCCGGTGACGTCGCCCGCTACATCCCCGAACTCGCCCGCGCCGACCCGCACGCCTTCGGCCTCGCCATGGTCAGCGTCCAGGGCCACGCCTACCAGGCCGGTGACGCGTCGGCCGCCTTCACCATCCAGTCGGTCTCGAAGCCGTTCGTGTACTCGCTGGCACTGTCGGAGCTGGGCCTGACGGAGGTGGCCAGGAGGGTCGGGTTCGAGCCGAGCGGGGAGCCGTTCAACGCGATCAGCCTGGAGGCGGGCACCGGGCGCCCGGCGAACCCGCTGATCAACGCCGGGGCGATCGTGACGACCGCGCTGATCGGCGGCGACGGCGAGGCCGCGTTCGAACGGATCCGCGACACCCTGTCGGGCTTCGCCGGCCGCCGGCTGACGGTCGACGAGGACGTCTACCGGTCCGAGGCCGCCACCGGGGACCGCAACCGGGCGCTGGCCTACCTCACGCTCTCCCAGGGCGTGCTGGAGCGCCCGGCCCAGCAGGCCTGCGACGTGTACTTCCGCCAGTGCGCGATCGAGGTCACCGCCGTCGACCTGGCCGTCATGGGCGCCACCCTGGCCAACGGCGGGCGCAACCCGGTGACCGGGCGCCGCGTCGTGGACGCCGACGCGGCGGGCGCCACGCTGTCGGTCATGGCCACCTGCGGCATGTACGACCACAGCGGCGAATGGATGCTGAGGGTCGGCCTGCCGGCCAAGAGCGGTGTCGGCGGAGGGGTCTGCGCCGTGAGCCCCGGCCAGTTCGGCGTCGGCGTGTTCAGCCCCCCGCTGGACCCTCAGGGCAACAGCGTCCGCGCGAGCGCCGTCCTGCGCGAGCTGTCCGCCGAGCTGGGCCTGCACGTCCTGCGGCACACCGAGCGTGCCCGCTCACCGCTCCAGGCGGTGCGCACCGACCACGGCGCGCACCACCTGGAGCTGCTGGGCGACCTCGGTTTCGCGGCCGCCGAGGAGATCGTCCACTGCGTCCGCCGCCTGGCCCGCGACCAGCCCCGGCCGCTGGTCACGGTCGACCTCTCCCACGTCACCGCCGTGCGCCCGATCGCCCGCAGGCTGCTGGCCGACTGCGCCGCCGGCCTCCAGGCCCGGACGACGGTGCGCTTCGTCGACCCCGCGGGCCTGGTCCGCAGGCCGTCCACAGACCGGAGCGACACCTCGGCCGAGTAACCGTCCACAAGCCCGATCACGGCGGCCGGCTCCGTTCACAGCGGCCAGACCAGGGGAACGACGGTCGTGGCGACGACGAGGTACCAGACCAGGACCGGCAGGCCGAGCCGCCAGTAGTCACCGAACCGGTAGCCGCCGGGGCTCATGACCATGAGGTTCGCGGCGGTGGCCACCGGCGTGAGCAGGGCCGCCGCGGCGGGGACCGCGACGCACATCAGGACGGGCAGGACGGAGACCCCGGCGTCGCGGGCGGCGTTGACGGCGATCGGGGCGACGATCAGCGCGGTCGCCATGTTGCTGATGAACTGGCCCAGTACGGCGGTGAGGACGAACACCGCGAGCAGCAGCAGCCGGCCGTTGCCGGAGGCCGCGGTGACGACGAGGTGGGCGACCTTCTCCGCCGCTCCGGAGGATTTCATGGCCTCGGAGAGCGGGAACATGCCTCCGACGATGACCAGGGCGGTCCAGGAGATGCCGCCGTAGGCCTGGTCGACGCGCACCACGCCCAGGGCGACCAGGAGCAGCGCCGAGAGGGTCGCGGCGACGGCCGGCGGTGTGGCGCCGGAGGCGAGCAGAGCGATCATGCCGCCGAGCACGGCGAGGGCGCGCACGGCGGCGCCCCCTGGCGGGGCGGCCTGGCCGCGGATGCCGGAGGGCTGGTCGACGGCCAGCACACCGGGGCGGGCGCCGGCACGCTCGAGTTCGTCCCACCGGCCGCGGAGCAGCAGGTGGTCGCCCGGAGCGAGCGTCAGGGGCTGGGGTCCTACGGGTCGGTCCTGGCGGTGCACGGCGAGGACGGCCAGGTCGCCGGTGCTGTCGGTCATACCGGCGAAGGCGGTCATGCCCGCGAAGGAGGAACGCGGGCTGACGACGAGTTCGAGCAGGCCCGTGTGCTGGTCCAGGAGGACGCTCGCGAGGTGGTCGTCCAGCGGCGGGGGCAGGGGTTCCAGCCGGTGGCGGTCGCTGAAACCGTCGATGGCGGCCGGGGTGCCCCGGAGGATGACGATGTCCCCGGCGGAGAGGGGCCCGGTGCCCCGTGGGTCATGGCCGTCGGCGGTCATGGCTCCGAGCACCAGCACCCCGTCCTGGGCCGTGGCGGCGAGCTGCTCGACCGACGCGCCGATCGCGTCCGAGCCCTGCGGGACCTGCCGGGCGGCCGAGTCGCGGGTCAGCGCGTAGTGGTCGATCAAGGTGCGGGCGTGCCGGCTCAGGTCGGCCGGGAGGGCGTCGGGTGTGCGGGCGGGCAGCAGGGCCCGTCCGAGGAGCGCGCAGATGGCGACGGTGCCGGCCAGCACCGGGAGTCCCACCACCGCGAACTCGAAGAACCCGAAGGGCCGGGCGCCGGCCGCTGCCGCGCTCTCGGAGACGATCACGTTGATGGGTGACCCGATGAGGAGCAGCAGCGAGCCGGCGTGTGCGGCGAAGGCCAGCGGCATCGCGAGCCTGGAGACGGGCAGACGGTGGCGGACGGCGAGCAGCACGGTCATCGGCAGCAGGGCCGCGACGGCTCCGTTGACCGTGATCAGGGCCGTGAGCAGGGCGGACGCGAGCATGGTGAGGACGAGCAGGCGGCGCTCGCCGGTGCCGGCGAGCGCCGCCAGTGCCCGGCCTGCCCAGGTCGTGACGCCCGTGGCCTGCAGGGCGGTGCTGACCACGAAGAGGGCGGCGATGAGGGCGACCACCGGATCGCCGAACCCGGCGAAGACCCGGTCGGCGGGCAGCAGCCCGACGGCCGGCAGCAGCAGGGCGGAGCCGAGCGCGACGAGCTCGACGGGCAACCGGTTCCACACGAACAGGGCGATGACCACGGCCAGCACGAGCAGGCAGAGGACGGCGTCGCTCACCGTCTCACCCCGCTGGTGGGAGGGGCGGGCGCCGGTTCACTGGCTGACGGGTGCGCCCGGCCCCATCGGGATGCCGATGGCGTACCACGCGACGAAGAACAGCAGCCAGGCCACCGCCACGATGACCGTGTAGGGGGTCATCAGCGAGATGACGGTGCCGACACCCGCCTGCTTCCGGTACCTCTGGCACTGCAGGACGATGAACGGCAGGTAGACCATCAGCGGGGTGACGACGTTCGTCGGGGAGTCGCCGACCCGGTAGGCGGCCAGCACGGTCTGCGGCGCGACGCCGAGGCGGATGAACAGGGGAACGAAGATCGGCGCGAAGATCGCCCACTTGGGGATGATCCCGGGGATGATCAGATTGATGACGTAGGTCAGCAGGATGAAGGCGATCAGGAGCCAGATCGCGCCGATGTTCGCGCTCTCCAGCTGGTCGGCGAGCTGCACGGCGACCACCGTGGCGATGTTGCTGTAATTGAAGTACGAGATGAACTGGGCGATGATCAGCAGCAGGAAGATCAGGCCGCCGAGCCCGGCGAAGGTCTTGGTGATCGCGTCCATCGCGGCGGCGCTGCCGCGCAGGGTCTTCGCGCCCGCGCCGAAGGCCAGGCCCATCACCAGGAACGCGATCATGATGATGACGATCAGGCCGTCCATGAACGGCGAGTCCTCGAACAGGCTCCCCGTCTCCGGGTTGCGCAGCGGCGCGCCGGGGATGAACGCGAGCAGCGTGACGGCCACCACGAGCGCGATCAGCGAGAGGCCGGCGTAGCGCAGCCCCCGGGCCTCCGCCGCCGCGTCGACGGAGGGCTCCTCGCCGTCCGCGACGGCGTCGGTGTCCTGCGGCTGCCAAGGGCCCAGGCGGGGTTCGATGATGCGTTCGGTGATGAAGGTGATGACGATGGTGAGGAACAGGGTGGAGCCGATCGCGAAGTAGTAGTTCGCGGTCAGGTTGAGGGACTGGCCGGGGTTGACGAGCCTGATCGCCTGGTTGGTGATCTCCGTCATGATGCCGTCGATCGGGGCGATGAGCAGGTTGACGCTGAAGGCCGCGCTGACCCCGCCGAAGGCCGCGGCGATCCCGGCGAGCGGGTGGCGCCCGGCGCTGATGAAGGCGACCGCTCCCAGCGGGATGAGGACGAGGTATCCGGCGTCGGAGGCGATGCTGGACAGGATGCCGGCGAAGACGATGATCGCGGTGAGGGTCTCCGGTGGCGAGATCCTGACCAGGCGTCGGATCAGGGCCGCGATCAGTCCGGCCTCCTCCGCGAGCCCGACGCCGACCATGATGACGAGGATGACCGCGACGACGCCGAAGTCGTTGAAGTTGTGCGCCGCGGAGGTGAACAGGAACCGGACGCCGTCGCCGGACAGCAGGCTCTCGACCTTCGTCGTCTCGATGACGGTCTCGTAGCGGTGGGTGTACGCCGACTCCGGCGGCAGGTGGGTGCCCGGGTACTCGGTGCCGCCCTCGTGGACCTGCGTGGCCGGGTAGGGAACGGACTTGACCGTCTCGCTGGTGACGTGGACGTCGAACGCGGACAGGATCGCCGAGAGCACGATCACCAGGACGCACAGCAGCAGGAAGATGATGGCCGGGTGCGGGACCTTGTTCCCGATCTTCTCGATGGCGTCCAGGACGCGCCCCGACCCGCCGCCGGACTTTCCGTTCCCGGAGGCGGTGGCGCTCTTGTCCTGCGGGCCGTCGGCCTGGGCGTGGGCGAGGGCGTTCACCGGCCGGCCTCCTCACTGATCGAGCGGGTGGAGTCGGTGCGCGCGGCCGTCGACGGAGGGGTGAAGGCCAGCGCGAGCTCGGCGAGCAGGCGTGCGCCGAAACCGGTGCAGCCCTTGGTGCGCCAGCCGCTCGGCTTGTCGTTCTGGGCCGGCCCGGCGATGTCGATGTGCGCCCAGGGGCGGCCGGCGACGAACTCCTCCAGGAACAGCGCGGCATGGATCGCCCCGCCGTTGGGGCCGCCCATGTTCTTCAGGTCCGCCACGTCCGAGTCCAGCTCCGGCCGGTAACGCCGCGACAGCGGCAGCTGCCAGGCCGGCTCGCCGGTGCGGGCGGCGGCGTCCAGGACCTGGTCGACCAGCGGCTGGGCGTTGCCGAACACGCCCGCGGTCTCGGCGCCGAGCGCCCGCAGACACGCGCCGGTCAGGGTGGCGATGTCCACGATCGCGTCCCCCGGCTCCTCGCCGGCCAGGACCAGCGCGTCCGCCATGACCAGGCGGCCCTCCGCGTCGGCGTTGACCACCTCCACGCTCGTACCGCCGCGCATCCACAGCACGTCGCCCAGCTTGAGCGCCGAACCCGAGGGCATGTTGTCCGTGCACATCAGGTAGCCCGTCACGGCCGTCCGGCAGCCGAGCCCGGCCAGGACGCACAGGGCCGCCAGGATCGCGCCGGCACCGGACATGTCGTTCTTCATCGTCGCGTGCACGGCGTCGGCGGGCTTGAGGCTGATGCCGCCGGAGTCGTACGTGATGCCCTTGCCCACCAGGGCCAGCCGGGGCGTCCCGTCACCGGCGCCGGAGGGCAGGTAGGTGATCTTGATCATGCGGGCTTCGTCCACGCCGCCCCGGTTCACGCCCAGCAGGCCGCCGCAGCCCAACTCCTCCAGCTCCCGCTGCCCGAACACCTCCACCTTCAGACCGCACTGCGCACCGAGCCGCACCGCGACCTCGGCCAGGTCCGGCGCGGTCAGCAGGCTGGGCGGCGCGCTGGCCAGGTCCCGGGCCAGCATCGTCGCGCGGGCCAGCCACACCCCGCGTTCGACGCCCCGCTCGACGGCCTCGCGCGAGCCCGAACCCGAGTCCGAACCCGAACCCGCCACGACCGTGACGGCCTCCAGCGCCGTGCCGGACGGCTCGCGCTTGAGCGGATCGAAGCCGTAACGGGCCAGCAGCACCCCCTCCACCAACGCCTGCGCCGCCTCCGCCGGCGTCGCACCCGCCCCGGACGGCACCACGACGGCCAGCCGCGAACGGCCCGGCACCGCGAGCGCCACGGCCGCCCCGGCGTCCCTCAGCACATCCGGACCTGCCGCACCCTCCGGCCCCGTCCCATAGAGCACGACGTCCGGCCCGTCCTCCCGGGGCACCAGCAGCACCCGGCCCGCCGCCCCCGTCATACCGGCGGCCTCCACGGCCCCCGGGCCCAGCCCGATCCACGCCGGCACCGCCACCGCCCCTTGGACCACCGGCAGCCCCACCGCCTCCGGATCCCGCACCGCCTCCGGATCCCGGTCCGGGACGACGTCAACCCTCGGAACGCGGCTCCACGAAGGAATGAGATCGAGGGCTGCCTTGCTCTGCGCCACTGTGCTCTCCTCTACAGGGGGCGGCGGTCCAGAGGCCGCCGGTCCCAGCAGCCGCTCCCCAGTAAGACGCACGGTCAAGGCGCTTCCAGGACACGCCACGCGCTGTGCCCCCCAAACGCACGAACGCCCGGCGCCCCGGCTCAGGCGCCGGCCTGCCGGCGCACCCAGACCCCGATGAGCCGGCTCGGCGTCAGAGGAGGTCGCGCCGGGTCAGGACCGCGCGCTCGCTCTCGGCGGGGTCGAGGACGGCCAGGAACGCGGCGGCGACCGGGCCCGGGTCCGGGCCCTCGCCCACCGCGACGCGGGCGGCGCTCTCCCACACTCCGGGTTGGCGGTCGGGCGCAGCAGCAGCTGGAATTCGGGGAGCCTTCCGACGGTGTGCCGCAGCTCGTACGAACGAACCTGGCCAGCAATGTCGTGGTCGTCGATCTCTAGGTGAGCGGTCGAGCCGCCAGGATGCGGACATGCCGCTGCTCAAGGGGTTGGCGGAGGTCATGGTCACGAGCGTAGGAGCCGCGAATGACCTGGGATCCGCGCCACAGGTCCGCCACCGCAGCAAGGTGCGGGGGCGAGACCTTGGTCTCGCCCCCGCACCTTGCTGTTGCAACCCGTCACCGGAGAGCTCGCGGCACCGGGGTACCGCTTCAGGAGCGGTTTGTTCTCACGGGTTGTCTGTCCTCAGGACCCACCCCATGTCGGCGAGCGTCTGGGAAATGGGGACGTACCACATTCCGTTGAAGCACCACGGCGTTCGAGTTCCACCGTCAGAGGTCGCTCGGCCGCCGCAGTTGGTCTCCTTCTCAAGCGACGTGATGGTTCCGCGGGCCTGGAGCTTGCCTCCGCCAAGTTCCGTGACGACAGGTCCGCCGCTGTCTCCGTTGGCGGCGGCAATGTCGTTCGGGTCCGTCTGAACGACCTGGTCAGCGAACTTGCGCCAGACTTTGTTAGGCCCTTGAATCTGCCGATCGACCTGCAGAACACGAAGACCGCAGTGCGCCCCCGAGTTGGCGGCGGAGTGGCAGACGTAGTCGCCTACGTTGTTGCCGCCGGAACCGGAGACCTGAAGGGCATAACCGCTGCTCTCGTTCCACGGGCCGCCATAGACGTATCCGCCCGAGTGCTGGCTGTCGCGCGGGACGATACCGATCGTGTCATCGGCGGCGTTTCCGTCACCCTCGTTGACCCCTGGGTCGACCTCGACTTCGGAAAATCCCGGGATCCGATCCCGGTTCTGTTCCTCTTGCCCTCCGGTGATACGGTCGACGACCTTGTCCAGGACCTCCTGTTTCTTCATGAGCTCGATGACCTCCGGCTTGGCGGCCCCCAGCAGCGCAGCTGCACCGGTGGCGCTGGCCGGCAACTTCTTCTTGGGTGCGTTGCCTGGTTGAGCCGACGGTGTGGTGAGGGCGCCATCCCCCGATATGGCGATAGCCGGAGCAATTGCGGACACCGACGCCAGTAGGGCAGTGGCTAGAATTATCCACTTCCGACCGGAGCTGCTTTTTTGAACCATTCGGTTCCCCCCGAATTGGATTCAATCAGAGCCTTCGTGGGCCACGTTGCACCCAGCACGGTAGCGCCAAGCCAACGCCCCGCACACCGCAAATAAAAGCCCCAGAAGCATCCTTGCGAGACCTTTCCGGGCACAACCGTCACGGCTTTGCCATTTCTCGGCAATTGAACGGCACATCTTTGAACGATTTTCCCAGTAAGTTCCGCTTCCCATCTCGCTTGACTTCGCGCGCGCCATGCCGCAAGCATGGCCGCGACCGCCGGGGAGGGCTCGTGACGCAAGGTACCGTCCGTCAGATATCAAAGCGCGGACGACGGAATCGCTTGACCGCCGTGGCTGCCATAGCCATTCTCGGTGGCGGCTTCGCGATCAACGCATGGGTGAACCGGGGCCCGGAAACCAAGGTCCACGAAGGCCCCGTGACCGGCCAGCTGCTGCTGCTCAGCTCCGACAGCCAGACCCTGACACTCAGCATCGGCTGGAGTTGTGAGAAGCAACCCGAGCTCGTGGCCCGCGAGACGGCCGAGACAGTAAAGGTCTCCCTGCGGCACACTGTCGCCCAGGGGTCCTGCGACCCAGGTGGCATCGGACAGATCACAACCCACCTGAACAAACCGCTCGGGACCAGGGCGCTGAACGACCCCGCAGGCAAGCCCGTCATCCACTTCGACGAGCGCAACCTTCTCCGGCCCGCGTTCCTGCCGGAGAACTACTACCCCTACCCCGCAGGCAGGATGGTCCAGTTGCCCGGCCTGGCCCCGCTCCCGACCGACACCCCCGCCTGGGCAAGCGGGTACCGGCTGGGAACGGGGCCCGAAGCGGGGTCCCTGATCATCAGCCAGACTCTCCGGAACAGCACGCCACCAGCCGGCCGGGCCACCAGCGTCAAGGGCCACCCCGCGACCATCACACAACCGGATTCTCATAGCGGACCCCGGTCGCTGACATGGTCTGACGGGACCTACACCTTCGCCGTCACCACCGGCGGCCCCCCACGACTCTCGGACGAGGAACTCATCCGCGTCGCAGAGAGCCTCGGGTAGCCGACACCACGACAAAGTCCGGTGGGGCCGTTCTGTGAACCGGCCCCACCAGAACCGGAGACCGCACCTGCTCCGGTCAGGGCAGAGCGACCTCGTCGAGGCGGGCGATCCGCGCGACTTCCACGGTGCCGGCCTCACCCGGGTCGAGGACCTGCCAGGTCCGGCCGACCGTGCCGGCCGTCGGGTTCTTCGCGGCGATGAGGGTCACCAGGTCGCCGCGCTGCGGGAGCGACGCGGACAGCGGGGTGGCGAGCCCGCACCAAGAGGCGTTGTCCTCCAGCCACCGGCTTCCGCGTTCCCATCCGGGTGAACTTTGGCGGGGCAGCCCGGTCCGGGCGCACCCAGTGCCCTAGATTTCCGATCGCACAATGAGGACGTTTCACAGGCCACAGGGACCTGTGTGAAGGACAGCCGCGCTGACCGAGTGCGGGGCGGGTGGGACTCGAATCCCACGACCAAGGGATTATGAGTCTGTAGCCGTGACCGATCGCAGCTCAGAGGACGATCAGTCGAAGCCGAGCATCGCCCGGGTCTACGACTATCTGCTCGGCGGCAAGGACAACTACGCCGTCGACCGCGAGATCGGCGACTTCTTCATCAAGGACCTGCCCGGCTCGCAGGCGGTGGCCTTCGCCAATCGCCGGGCCCTCGTTCGCGCCGTGGCGGCCATGGCCCGTGACGGCATCTCCCAGTTCGTCGACATGGGCAGCGGCCTGCCGACCGCCGACAACGTGCACCAGGTCGCCCAGCGGCACCGTGCGGACGCGCGCGTCGTCTACGTCGACCACGACCCGGTCGTGGTCGCCCACAGCCGGGCCCTGCTGACCGCCGACGACCGCACCGCCGTGATCCGGGCGGACCTGTGCGAGCCGGAGGAGCTCTACCACGACCCCGGCCTACAGGAGTTGATCGACTTCGACGAGCCGGTGGGCGTCGTCTTCAGCGCCGTACTGCACCACCTCACCGATGCCGAACGCCCCGCCGAGCTCGCGCGCTGGTGGGTGGACCGGGTGCCGTCGGACAGCCAGGTCTACATCTCCCACTTCCGCTCCGGCGGGAACGAGGAGACCCGGCTCCTGGAGCAGAAGCTGCAGAGCAGCTTCGGCCGGGGCCAGTGGCGCACCGACGAGGAGATCACCGGCCTGTTCGACGGTCTTGAGCTCCTCGAACCGGGCCTGGTCCCCTGCTCCCTGTGGCGGCCGGACCCCGCGCCGGACGACGACGCCGCCGGAAACGGCGTGGACAGGCCCGCTCTGACGGTGTGGGAACAGCTGATCTCCTGCGCACTGGCCCGCAAGCCGTAGCCGACTCGGACCGGGAGTGTCAGTGGCGTGCTGTTGAGTGTGCGCCATGACTGTTCACCACCTGCTGGCCGCCCTGCCCGGGCCCGACGAGCTGCGCGCCCGCTGCCGGGCGCTGGCGCTGCTGGACTCGATCGTCTCCGTCCCCTACGCACCCGACCACTCGTACGTGGCCGGGTGGCGTCCGGGCGTCGATCTGGCGTGCATGGACAACGGTTCCGGTGACCAGTACGCGATCGTCTTCGACCCGGCCGGGGTGTTCCTCTACGGATTCGACCACGAGAGCGACGCCACCCCGTGGCGGGAGGAGGACCGCGCGCACTGGCCCGGCCTGCTCGACGGCCTGCCCGGCTCGCTCGCGCACTACGCGCAGGCGCCGGAGTTCCAGCTCGAAGGCTTCTTCGACGCGACCGTGTGCGCCTGGCGCGAGACGGGCGGCGCCGACTGGCGGTGCGGGCCGGTCGAGTTCGCCGACGACGAGACGGACGGCGCCGACTGGCTGTTCGACCTGCTCACCGCCGCCGACGGTACGGAGGCGTTCGTGGGCTACGCCGAGGACTATCACGAGCGGTCCGTCGACCGGGAGGCGGTGGCGGCCGTGCTGGCAGCCGCCCCGCTCGATCGCCGGACGGTTTCCGCGCTCTCGCCCACCGCGAACTTCGACACCGTCACCGCGTTGGCCCGCGCGCTGGGTTACCGCACTGTTCGGGAGGACAGCTGAGAAGTCGCCGGTCAGCGAGGTCGCACGACCGGCGTGATCCGAAAGAGAGCCCCTAGACCAGCGGCGTGTGGCTCGGGGGTTGGAGGCGTACGGGGAGGGTCTTCAGGTGCCAGTTGAGCGGGTTGGTGCCGCGTTGCAGGTGCTCCGGGTCGACGGCGAGTTGCAGGTCGGGTACCCGGCTGAACAGGGCGGCCAGGGCGACGGCGGTCTCCTCCTGGGCGAGGTGCGCGCCCAGGCAGCGGTGTGCGCCGTGCCCGAAGCCGAGGTGGGGCTCCTTGCTGTGGCGGGTGCGGCCGAGGTCGAGGCGGTCGGGGTCGGCGAAGGCGGCAGGGTCGCGGTTGGCCGCGGACACGATCGGGAGGACGGCTTCTCCGGCGCACACCGGGGTGGCGCCGACGGTGGTGTCGCGGGTGGCGTAGCGGGGCAGCGCGCGCACGACGGGCCCGCAGTAGCGCATGAGTTCGTCGACGGCGTGCGGCATGAGGGCGGGGTCCGCGCGCAGCAGGGCGAGCTGGTCGGGGTGGGCGAGGAGCACTTCGGTGCTGTTGGCGATGAGGTTGACGGTGGTGATGTGCCCGGCGACGACCAGGTTGGTGATGAGCGAGACGAGCTCGTCGGTGCTCAGGCGGTCGTCGTGGTGGGGCGCGAGCAGTTCGGAGATGAGGTCGTCGCCGGGGTCGGCGGTGTGGAGGCCGATGAGGAGGTGGGCGTCGGCGACCATGCCGGCGAGCGCGTCGCCCAGTTCCTCCCCGCAGGTGCCGGCGGCCAGGGTGGCGCTGCGGCTCCGCCAGCGGTCGCGGTCGGCTTCGGGGACGGCGATGAGTTCGCAGATGACGGTGATGGGCAGCGGTCGGGCGAAGTGTTCGATCAGGTCGACGACGCCGTCCTCGGCGTGGTCCGGCAGGCGGTCGAGCAGGTCGGCGGCGATGGCTTCGATCCGGGGGCGCAGCGCGGCCACGCGGCGCGGGGAGAACGCGGCGGCGACCAGGCCGCGCAGACGGCGGTGGTCGGAGCCGTCCGAGTCGAAGATCCCGGCGCGCAGGTACTTCTCGTGGCCCGCGTACATGCCGCGGGCCTGCCAGGTCTGTTCGGTGCGGTGGGCCACCACTGCGCCGGGGACGGTCGCGGCGTCGATGGTGAAGTCCGGATCGCTCATGATCGTGCGGATGTCGTCGTGGCGGGTGGCCACCCACATGGGGTCGACACCTCGTACGCGGCCCCGCACCAGGTGCTCGCGTTCGCGGATGTGCGCGTAGGAGGTGAACGGATCGCGGACCAGCTCCTGGTCGGCCAGGTCCAGTGGTTCGTCGCCGGTCTCGGTGGTGGCCTGGCCTTGCGTCGTCATGGTGAGGCGCTCCCTACGGGTGGACGTTCCGTGACGGCATCATGGCGGCCGGGCCGCGCCCCACCTGTCGTCGTCGGTGCCAATCCACCCGAACGAACGTATTCGCCCTCGACCCCGGAGACGAGGACGGCCGGCCTCCGGGGCCGCCGCCGTCTCGCTATAGAACGATCAGGCCCTCTTCACCATTCCGAGCCATCTTGCGAGCCTCACCGAGTTTGGCCAGCAGCCCACGGTGGAAGTCCGACCATCAGATCCTGACCATCGGCCCGTTCGGAGCAATTCTCCGATCGCACTCGAATCATTCCGGTGGCGACCATGGTGGACGAGAGCGATAATAAGATAAACGAGATGGGGTGGTGGCACGCCGTACCGCCCATCCCGCTGTCCAACCGGGCAAAGAGCCTGAGAAGGTGCGCCTCACCCCCCTGCGCAATAGCGCCGACCATTGGGGAGTAGTGCCATGTTCCACAACCACTCACCGCTTCGTCTCTCGGTCGTGGCCATCGCCACAATAACGATCCTGTCGATTGGTAATTCTTCCAGTTTGGCGCATGTGGTCACTTACCGTGGCCCGATTCACGAACAGGTCACCCTTGCTGCCGTGAATTTTTCGCCGAAAACGGCGGAGCAGATCAAGAGGGCCGTGACGGCAAACGACTCGGGCTCCACGCATGACATGTCCGAGGCGCATTGCGACAATGCCGACTACCTGCCCTCCAAGTACTACGGGAACAAGGTCTACCCCCGAACCAGAAAACAGGCCACCGAAAATCTGCAGGCGTGCGCACAATTCGCGTTCACCCAGTTCAAAAATGCGGTGAAAGCCGCAGACGGCCTCGTCGACGGCAGCGGAAAGCCCTATCAGGACCAGGTTCGAACCAAGGAATGCAAGTATGACCTGGGGACCGGCGGACAGAAGAAGTGTGTCGTTCTGGAGGGGCTCGGCCGCTGGTGGCACGTGGTCGAGGACTTCTATGCGCACAGCAACTACGCCGACAAGGCAGCTCCCGGCCAATCTCTCGGATTCGACAACGTACCCGGCCTCGCCCTGAAGGCGCCAGCGCCGTTCTTCAATATGAAGGAATTCTACGCACACGGGAATGAGCTGGCCGATCTCGACCAGTTCGGCAAGATGGTGCCAGACGAACTGACCACCGGCTGCTTCCACAACGAGTCCGACGCGCAGCACAAACAGAAAGACAACAACGACTGCGTAAGGCATAGCGATCATCCGGGAGTGGCCCCGCGCGTCACCCATCAGGATGACTGCACCGATTCGTACTGCGGCAACGGCATAGGTCTTTCCAAGGACGACACGTGGAGGCGGCGCTCGATGGTGGAATTCGCGTCCGGAACAACGAACTATGATCAGGTTATCGGTCAAGTCACGGATGAAGTTCGCCAACAGTGGGGGTACTTCAAACAGGTTCTGGCCACCGAGTACGGATCCATGCGAGCGGATGCCATGATCAAAGCAATCACGAACGACTTCTCGTGAGGTCTGGTCTCTGCATGGCCCGCTGCTGATCGGTATCGTCGACCAGCAGCGGGCCGGCGCCTGACCGGGGATAGCCCAGCGGATACGGCACCGAGATGCGCCTCGCCCTGTGGTCGGAGTCGCGCTGCAGAGCCGACCCGGCCCTTTCTTGTTGACTTCCGAGGAGCGAGGACGGGTTTGGTTCCCATAGCCAGAAACGTAGATCCGTTTCAGGAATTTCTCCTACAAAGTCCCCGTAGCGCCGCCAGCCACCGAGTCGGCGCCTCCGGCACCACCAACTGGAACAGCTCCCACAACTCGTCCGGGACGAGGCGCTCCACGATCGTGACACCTGCAGCCTGCTCAGCCACCCAAATGAGATGTCCTCTAAGGTGGCGGTCGTGGAACGGGTGCTGATCGCGGGGATCTCAGGGGCCGGCAAGACGACGATGGCCGGACGGCTGGCCGAGCGGCTCGGTCTGCCGCGGTACGAGCTGGACGCCCTGCACCACGGCCCGAACTGGACTCCGCGCCCGGAGTTCCGCTCCGACGTCGAGGCGTTCGCGAGCACCTCGCGCTGGGTCGTCGAGGACCAGTACACCCGGCTGCTCGGTGACCTGCTGACTGCTCGGGCCGACACCTACGTCTGGCTCGACCTGCCCCGGGCCACCGTCATGTACCGCGTCCTGCGCCGCTCGTTCGCCCGCGCGCTCAGCCGCCGCGAACTCTGGAACGGCAACCGCGAGCGCTTCCGCGACTGGCTCGACCCGGAACACCCGATCCGCTGGGCCTGGGCCAGGCACTCCGCCCACCGCCGGCGCACGCTGGACCGGCTCGCGGCCCACCCCGAGCTGACGCTGGTCCACCTGACTTCGGCGCGCGCGGCGCGCAGTTGGCTGCGGGCGGTAGGCGGCCCGGCACCGGCCCCTGTCAGGGCCCGGGCCCTGGAGTGAACTGCGCGGACGCCCGGTCGTCGTCCGGGGCCGCGGCCGGTGTCCGTTCGGGATCGGTGTCAGCCGCGCCCGGCGGTGGATGCCCGGACGTGGAGCTCCCAGGCGTGGGTGCGTACCACGCCCGGGTCCGCCGCGCCCGACAGCAGGTCGCTGAGCAGGGCGGCGCATTCGCGGCCGTACTCCGCCGCGCGCAGGTCCACCGCCGTCACCTGCGGGCTCGACCCGCGTGCCGCGGCGCCGTCGACGCAGGCGGCCACCAGTACCTCGGATCCGGCCCGCAGGCCTGCCCGGGCCACGGCGGCCAGCACGCCGGGCACCGCGCCGTCGGGGGCGCAGACCACGGCGTCCAGGCCCGGGGTGCCGGCGAGCAGGTCCGTGGTGGCGGCCTCGGCCTCGGTCGGCGTGGCCGCGAACGGGACCGTCCGCACGGCGACCTCGACGCCGTGGCGCCCGGTCCAGTCGGCGGCGGCGGCCCGCAGGGCGGCCGCCCAGTCGGATCCCGGGCCGGGGGCCAGCAGCGCCGGGCGACGTGCCCCGCGCTGCGCGAGGTGGTCCAGCAGGGCGGCGAGCGAGGTGGCGTTGTCGCACACCACCGACCCGCTGGGCGCGGCCCCGCCGCCGAGGTAGCGCTCCCCGGTGACCACGGGTACGCCGGCGGCCAGCAGGCCGGGCACGGCCGGGTCGTCGACTTCGGGATCGATGACCATCAGTCCGTCGACCCGGGCGGCCAGCCCGCCCTCCGCCGCCTTCCCGGGGGCCAGCAGCACCACGTCGAGGCCGTCCTCACGGGCCCGCTCGACGGCGCCGAACGCCAGCTTCATGTAGTAGTCGAGGCGGGTCGCCGTACGCGGCAGGTACAGGCCCACCGCCCCGGTGCTGGAGCGGCGCAGGCTGCGCGCCGCCGAGTTCGGCCGGTAGCCGAGCTCTCGGGCCGCGGCCTGGACGCGTTCGCGCGTCGCCTCGGCCACCCGGCCGGATCCGAGGAGGGCGTCGGAGGCGGTGCTCTTGGACACCCCGGCCGCCCGGGCCACGTCGAACAGGGTCACGGATCGGCTGGTCACAGCCCGGAAGTCTAGACGCAGTACCGGGAGCCACCCGTAGTCCGGGCGCCTGCGGTGCCGCTCAAACCCCCTTGCCGGAACGTTCCGGCACAGCTTAGGGTCACCCGTGCCGGAACGTTCCGGCACGGCTTCGGCCGCTGCTCCCGACACCATCACCCGAGACGACCCGAGGACCCGCCATGCGCCTGATCACCGCCCTGAACCCGCCCGCGTCCCCGGCCCGCACCCGCGCACCCCGGCGCGCCGCCCTGCGGGTCGCCCTCGTCCAGCAGCGCTGGCACGCGGACCCCGAGCAGCACCGGGCCGGCCTGCTGGAGGGGATCCGGCTCGCCGCCGAACAGGGCGCCACCCTCGTCGCCCTCCAGGAGCTCACGCTCTCCCCGTACTTCGCCGTGCTGCGCCAGGCCGACCACCCGCAGGCCGTCGAACCCGAGGACCTGCGCACCGGCCCGACCTTCACGTTCGCCGCGGCCGCCGCCCGCGAGCACGGCCTCCACGTGCACGCCTCGCTCTTCGAGAAGGCCGACGGGCCGGACGGCCCCGACGGCCTCGGCTACAACACCGCGATCCTCGTCGCCCCCGACGGCACCCTGGTGCAGCGCACCCGCAAGCTGCACATCCCCGTGACCGAGGGCTACTACGAGGACACCTGGTTCCGCCAGGGCCCGGCCGGCGAGGACGCCTTCCCCCTCGCCGAGGTGGGCGACGCCGCCATCGGCCTGCCGACCTGCTGGGACCAGTGGTTCCCCGAGCTCGCCCGCGCCTACTCCCTCGCCGGCGCCGACGTCCTCGTCTACCCGACCGCCATCGGCTCCGAGCCGGGCCACCCCGGCTTCGACACCCAGCCGCTGTGGCAGCAGGTCATCACCGGCAACGCCATCGCCAACGCCACCTTCATGGTCGTCCCCAACCGCATCGGCACCGAAGGCGAACTCACCTTCTACGGCAGCTCGTTCATCGTCGACCCGTACGGCCGCGTACTCGCCCGGGCACCGCGTGACGAGGCCGCCGTCCTGGTCGCCGACCTCGACCTCGACCAGCGCCACGACTGGCTCGAACTCTTCCCCTTCAACGCCACCCGCCGCCCCGACGCCTACGCGCCCCTGACCGCCGAGCGCTGACGCCACCCGGCCTCCCCGGCCCGGTTCCGGCCGGGAGACGGGGAGGCCCGGCGGCGAGGCGGTGAGGCGGCGAGGTCAGAGGGCCAGGGCGGGGCGGTGGTGGTCGAGCCACAGCGCGAGGTCGACGACCCGCTCCAGGCGGAGCCGGTGGCCCCACGGCAACTGCTCGGCAGGGGTGTCGAGGGCGGCCCCGACGACCGTCTCGTCGGCGATGTCCCGTACGTGCGGTGCGTCCAGCGCCTCGCGGGCCAGCCGCTGCAGGCCTGCGTTGTAGTCGGGGTGGTGGGTGGCCGGGTAGTGGTTCTTCGGCCGCCAGAGCACCGAGTCGGGGGCGATGCCCCGGCCGAGGTCGCGCAGCAGGCTCTTCTCCCGGCCGTCGTGGTTCTTCATCGCCCAAGGGGTGTTGAAGGCGTACTCGACGAGGCGGTGGTCGCAGTAGGGCACCCGCACCTCCAGGCCCTGGGCCATGGAGAGGCGGTCCTTGCGGTGCAGGAGTTGGCGCAGCCAGCGGGTGAGCGAGAGGTGCTGCATCTCGCGCAGGCGGTGTTCGGCGGCGCTCTCGGAGTCGAGGCGGGGGACGGCGGCCACGGCGGTGCGGTAGGTGTCGGCGCGGAACTCGGGGATGCGCAGCTGGGCGGCGAGGTCGGGGTGCAGGGGCATGGCGGCCTGGTCCCCGGTGACCAGGAGCCAGGGGAAGGCGCGAGCGGCGAGCGCCTTCGGGTTGTGGAACCACGGGTAGCCTCCGAAGACCTCGTCGGCGGCCTCGCCGGAGAGGGCGACGGTGGAGTGCTTGCGGATCTCCCCGAACAGCAGGTAGAGCGAGGTGTCCATGTCGCCGACGCCGATCGGCGAGTCCCGGGCGACGACCACGGCGCGCCGGTTGTCCGGGTCGAGCAGGGCACGGGGGTCGAGGACGACGGTGGAGTGCTCGGTGCCGATGAACGCGCCGGCCTCGGCGGCGAACGGGGTGTCGTGGCCGGTGCGCAGCACGTCGCCGGTGAACCGTTCGGCCTGGTCGCTGTAGTCGACGGCGTAGGAGCGCAGCGTGGCCTGCGGCCCTTCGCGGAACCGGAGTTCGTCGGCGATCAGGGCGGTGACGACGGTGGAGTCGAGGCCGCCCGAGAGCAGGCTGCACAGCGGGACGTCGGCCTCCAGCTGGGTACGGGCGGCGCGGTCGACCAGGCCGCCGATCAGCTCGGTGGTGGTCTGCGGGTCGTCGGTGTGCGGGCGGGCGGTCAGCTCCCAGTAGCGCCGTTCGCGGATACCGTCGCGGTCGAGGACGAGCAGGCTGCCGGGGTGCACCTCGCGGACGCCGGCCCAGACGGTGGGGCCGGTGTTGAACAGCAGGCTGTAGGCCTCGCGCAGGCCGTCGGCGTCCACGGTGGGGGTCACCTCGGGGTGGGCGAACAGGGCCTTGGGCTCGGAGCCGAAGACGAGGCCGCCGTCGGTCCCGGCCCAGAACAGCGGCTTGACCCCGAGCCGGTCACGGACCAGCAGCAGGCGCTGCTCGCGGTCGTCCCAGACGGCGAAGGCGTACATGCCCTCCAGGTGGTCGACCAGGGCGTCTCCCCACTCCTGGTAGGCGCGCAGGACCACCTCGGTGTCGCTCCGGGTCTCGAACCGGTGGCCCTTGGCGGCGAGTTCGGATCTCAGCCGGTGGTGGTTGTAGACCTCGCCGCTGTAGGTGAGCACCACCTGCGGGTGTTCGGGGCGGTCGGGCATGGGCTGGGTGCCGCCCTCGATGTCGATGACGGCGAGGCGGCGGTGGCCGAGCGCGGCGTGGCGGCCGAGCCAGACCCCGCCGGCGTCGGGTCCGCGCAGGGCCATGGTGTCGGTCATGGCCTGGATGACGGAGGCGGCGCCGTGGCCGGTGTCCTGGTGGAAGGACTGGCCGATGTCCTGGTGGAAGGACACCCAGCCGGTGATCCCGCACATGCTCGCGCTCCTGGGGTGAAGGGGTGTGCTCTGCCGGACGCTGTCGGCGACGGCGCCCGGCACAGAAGTCGGACCGGACGTCGGGGAAGTTCCGAGCACCTGCATGATTCCCGGAGCGGGTCGGGCGGTGCCCGCGCGAAGCCCGCCGAGCGCGAACCGCCGGGCGTCGGGCTCGGACGGACGGGCGTCGGGCTCGGACGGAGGTGCCGGTACGCCGGGTGGCGGCCTTCAGTTCCGGGGGTCGGGCAGCGCGGGGTACGGGATGAAGGTGCTGGTGTGCTCGTCGAGCGCGAGCGGCCGGCCGATGGCGGGTGCGGCGCGCTGGGGGCACGCCGGGCGTTCGCACACCTTGCAGCCGAGCCCGATCGGGGTGGCGGCCGTCTCGTCGCCGAGGTCCAGTCCTGCCGAGTACACGAGCCGTGCGGCGTGGCGGAGTTCGCAGCCGAGGCCGATGGCGAAGGTCTTGCCGGGGCGGCCCCAGCCGCCGGGTGAGCGGGTGACGGCGCGGGCGGTCCAGAGGTAGCGCCGGCCGTCGGGCATGGCGGCGACCTGGACGTGGACCCGGCCGGGGGCGGCGAAGGATTCGTAGACGTTCCACAGCGGGCAGGTGCCGCCGGTGCGGGAGAAGTGGAAGTCGGTCGCGGACTGGCGCTTGGAGACGTTGCCGGCCCGGTCGACCCGGACGAAGGAGAACGGTACGCCGCGCAGCCGGGGCCGTTGGAGGGTGCTGAGCCGGTGGCAGACCGTCTCGTAGCCGACGCCGAAGTGGTCGGCGAGGTGCTCGATGTCGTAGCGCGCCGATTCGGCCTCGGCGTGGAAGGCGGCGTACGGCAGCACGAGGGCGGCGGCGAAGTAGTTGGCCAGGCCGATCCGGGTGAGCGACCAGGCGGTGGAGCCTTCCGGGCTGTCCTGGGCCGCGAGTTCGGACAGCAGCGGATCGTGTTCCAGGTAGGCGAGTTGGGTGGCCATCCGGAAGGCCTGCTGGCCCGGGCGCAGCCGGTCCGACAGGCTCAGGACCCTGCTGCGCGGGTCGTACCGGTGCAGGTGCTCGCCTCCGGCGACGGTCCGTACGCCGTGGCGGGAGGCGAGCCGGTCGGCCAGCACCGCCCTGACCTCGCCGCGCCGCAGGCCGATGGCTGCGGCCAACTCCTCGGCTGCGGTGTCGAGTTCGTGGAGGTAGTTCTGGCGGCGGTAGAAGAACTCGCGGACCTGTTCGTGCGGGGTGAGGGTGTCGGGCGCCGGGCCGCGGTCCCCGGCGAGGACGGCGAGCTGCTCGGCGACCGCCCGTCGGCTGCGGCCGAGGTCCATGAGCAGCCGCGCCACGGCGGGCAGGCGGGCGGCGACCTCGTCGAGGTCCCCGGCGGTGACCCGTCCGGCCGCGAGCTCCTCGCCGAGCGCGTCGCGCAGTTCGGCGGTGAGCCGGGCGCTGTCGGGCGGGGCGAAGTACCCGGCCTCGACGCCGAAGGCCTCGGTGAGGCGCAGCAGGACGGGCACGGTGAGCGGGCGGGCGTCGTGCTCCAGCTGGTTGAGGTAGCTGGGTGAGAGGTCGATCAGCCGGGCGAGGGCGGCCTGGCTGAGTCCGCGTTCCTCGCGCAGGCGGCGCAGCCGGGCGCCGGCGAAGGCCTTTCCCATCGTGTCGTTCTCCCCTCACCGGGCGTCGGCCGATCCGGTGCGGGAAGCCTAGCCGCACCGCGAGGGGTCAAGTCGTCGCAACCTTCGCAGATTTGCCGGGGTCCGTTCGCAGAAGTTGGCAGTGGTCCATCGGTGACGGCGGCTTCGCGGGGTGCCAGAGTCGGTGGTGCGGCCGGGAGGTGCGCAGGACAGCGGCGAAACACCAGGTCGGTCGCGGCCGGGCAGGCTGTCCGGGCGTCCACGTCCTGCGGTGTTCCGCCGCCGCCCGGCACCGTCCGGCCGCCCACTCGCCCTTGTGGTGAGACACCTCACAACCTTCGCAACGAGCACCCCTGGGGAGCAGACCCATGACTCAGTCGGTTCGGCAGCAGCAGGAGCAGCAGGCGGCGGCGCTGGCCGCCCGGTGGGCGTCCGACCCGCGGTGGGCGGGCATCGAGCGCACGTACTCGGCGGCCGAGGTCGTGCGGCTGTCCGGCACCGTCCGCGAGGAGCACACGCTGGCCCGCCGGGGCGCCGAGCGCCTGTGGCGGCAGTTGCACGAGCAGGACTACGTGCACGCCCTCGGCGCGCTGACGGGCGGTCAGGCCGTGCAGATGGTGAGGGCCGGGCTGCAGGCGATCTACCTGTCCGGGTGGCAGGTCGCGGCCGACGCCAACCAGGCCGGGCAGACCTACCCGGACCAGAGCCTCTACCCGGCCAACTCCGTTCCCCAGGTGGTGCGTCGGATCAACAACGCGCTGCTGCGCGCCGACGAGATCGACGCGGCGGAAGGGACGGACGGCGGGCCGGACTGGCTGGTGCCGATCGTCGCCGACGCGGAGGCCGGGTTCGGCGGTCCGCTGAACGCCTTCGAGCTCACCAAGGGCATGATCGCGGCCGGCGCGGCGGGCATCCACTACGAGGACCAGCTCGCCTCCGAGAAGAAGTGCGGGCACCTGGGCGGCAAGGTGCTCGTCCCCACCGCCCAGCACGTCCGCACCCTCAACTCCGCCCGCCTGGCCGCCGACCTCGCGGATGTGCCGACCCTGATCGTGGCCCGCACGGACGCGCTCGCCGCCAACCTGCTGACCAGCGACGTCGACGAGCGCGACGCCCGGTTCTGCACCGGCGAGCGCACCGCCGAGGGCTTCTACCGGGTCGAGCCGGGCATGGCCCCGGTGATCTCGCGCGGCCTCGCGTTCGCCCCGTACGCGGACCTGATCTGGGTGGAGACCGGCACCCCCGACCTCGCCCAGGCCCGCGAGTTCGCCGAGGCGCTCAAGGCCGAGTACCCGGACAAGATGCTCGCCTACAACTGCTCGCCGTCCTTCAACTGGAAGGCGGCCCTGGACGACGACCAGATCGCAAAGTTCCAGCGGGAGTTGGGCGCGATGGGCTACCGCTTCCAGTTCATCACGCTGGCCGGCTTCCACGCGCTGAACCACTCGATGTTCCAGCTCGCCCGCGGCTACGCCGAGCACGGGATGACGGCCTACGTCGACCTCCAGGAGGCCGAGTTCGCGGCCGTGCCGCAGGGCTACACCGCTGTGAAGCACCAGCGCGAGGTCGGCACCGGCTACTTCGACCTGGTCTCCACCGCGCTCAACCCGAACGCCGAGACGCTCGCCCTGACCGGCTCCACCGAGGCCGAGCAGTTCCACTGAGCCATCCCCGGCGGCCTCTTCGAGGAGAGACCGCCTTTCACCCCGCCGCCCGGGGCCTCGTTGAGGGACGAGGCCCCGGGCGCCCTCCCGCCCGCCACCTGGAGAACCGGATGAGCCAGCCCAGCCGCATCGACGTCCTCGGCGAACACGAGGACCGCTTCGACGAGATCCTCACCCCCGACGCCCTGGACTTCGTGGCACGCCTGCACGAGGCCTTCGCCGACCGCCGCGCCGAACTCCTCGCCGAGCGCCGCCGCCGCGCGACAGCGCTCGCCGCCGGAAACACCCTGGACTTCCTTCCCGAGACCCGCGCCGTCCGCGAGGACACCACCTGGCGGGTCGCCGGTGCCGGCCCCGGCCTGGCGGACCGCCGGGTGGAGATCACCGGCCCGCCCGAACGCCGGATGGCCGTCAACGCGCTCAACTCCGGCGCGAAGGTGTGGCTGGCGGACTTCGAGGACGCCACCTCCCCCACCTGGCACAACCTGCTCTCCGGCCAGCTGAACCTGCTCGACGCCATCGAACGCCGGATCGACGACACCACCCCGGAGGGCAAGCGGTACCGGATCGGCGACACGCCCGCCACCATCGTCGTGCGCCCGCGCGGCTGGCACCTCGACGAGCAGCACCTGCTGATCGACGGCCGCCCCGCGATCGGCGCCCTCGTCGACTTCGGCCTCCACCTCTTCCACTGCGGCCGGCGGCAGATCGAGCGCGGCAGCGGCCCGTACTTCTACCTGCCCAAGCTGGAGAACCACCTCGAAGCCCGGCTGTGGAACGACGTCTTCACCTTCGCCCAGCACGAGTTGGGCATCCCGCACGGAACGATCCGCGCCACCGTGCTGATCGAGACCATCACCGCCGCGTTCGAGATGGACGAGATCCTGTACGAGCTGCGCGAGCACGCGGCCGGCCTCAACGCCGGGCGCTGGGACTACCTGTTCAGCCTGATCAAGAACTTCGCCACGCACGGCCCCCGCTACGTCCTGCCGGACCGCGCCACCCTCACCATGACCCAGCCCTTCCTGCGCGCCTACACCGACCTGCTGGTGCGCACCTGCCACCGCCGCGGCGCCCACGCCATCGGCGGCATGGCCGCCGCCGTCCCGCAGCGCGACCCCGCCGCCAACGAGGCGGCCCTGACCAAGGTCCGCGCCGACAAGGAGCGCGAGGCCGGCGACGGCTTCGACGGCTCCTGGGTCGCCCACCCCGGCCTCGTCGCCACCTGCCGGGCGGCCTTCGACACCGTCCTCGACGGCCGCCCGCACCAGCTCGACCGCACCCGCGAGGACGTCGAGGTCACCGCCGCCGACCTGCTCGGCGTGCACAGGCTGTCCGTCGGCCTGCCGACCGAACAGGGCCTGCGCTCCAACGTCGCCGTCGCCCTGCGCTACTTGACGGCCTGGCTAGGCGGCTCCGGGGCCGTCGCCGTCTTCGGCCTGATGGAGGACGTCGCCACCGCCGAGATCGCCCGTTGCCAGATCTGGCAGTGGCAGCACCACTGCTCCCGGCTGACCGGCGGCTCGCTCGCCACCCCCGACCTCGTACGGCGGCTGATCGACCGCGAGCGCGCCGCCCTGCTCGGCGAGGGCGCCGACCCGGCGCTGGTGGACGACGCCGTACGGATCCTGGAGGAGACCGCCCTCGGCGCCGAACTGCCCGCCTTCCTCACCACCGAGGCCTACGCCCGCCACCTCGTGCGGATCCGCACCGCGGCCTGAGCCGCCCGACCACGGAGGCAACACCATGAACGACATCCGCCGAGTCGCGGTCGTCGGCGCCGGGCAGATGGGCTCCGGCATCGCCGAGGTCTTCGCCCGCGCCGGCCTGGACACCGTCGTCTGCGAGGCCGGCCGAGGCGCCCTGCGCGCCGCCCGGGCCCGGATCGACCGTTCGCTGCACCGCGCCGTCGACCGCGGCCGGATCAACGAGCAGCAGCGCACGGACGCCTGGGCCCACCTGCTGTTCGCCGACGACCTGGAAGCGCTCGCCGACCGCCAGCTCGTCGTCGAGGCCGTTGTCGAGGACGAACGGGTCAAGACCGAGGTGCTCGGCACCCTGGACAAGGTGCTCGTCGCCGACGACGCCGTCCTGGCCACCAACACCTCCGCCATCCCGGTCACCCGCCTCGGCATCACCACCGACCGCGCCTCCCACGTCCTCGGCCTGCACTTCTTCAACCCCGCCCCCGTCATGCCGCTCGTCGAACTGGTCGCCTCGCTGCACACCGCCCCGACCGTCCTCGACCGGGTGGAGGCCTTCACCCGGGACACCCTCGGCAAGCACGTCATCCGCTCCCGCGACCGGGCCGGCTTCGTCGTCAACGCCCTGCTGGTGCCCTACCTGCTCTCCGCCGTCCGGATGGCCGAGGCCGGCCACGCCAGCCCCGAGGACATCGACGCCGGCATGGTCCACGGCTGCGCCCACCCCATGGGCCCGCTCCAACTCGCCGACCTCATCGGCCTGGACACCGTGCAGGCCATCGCCGAGTCCATGTACGACGAGTACAAGGAGCCGCTCTACGCGCCGCCGCCCCTGCTCTCCCGCATGGTCGAGGCGGGCCTGCTCGGCCGCAAGAGCGGACGCGGGTTCCACGCACACCCCTCGACCTGACGGCCCCTCGGCGCCCGCTACGCCCAGCGCCCCGGAGAACGCGCCACCCGCGCGTTCTCCGGGGCGCTGCGCTGTTCCGGGCCGCTGCGGGGAACCGGTTCCCCCCAGCGACGTTCGCAGGTTTCGCAGGTTCACAGGAATCCGCCGTACGGATTCCACCGATTGGCGTGCTGGATCATCGGCCGTCCGACGAGCAGGCTCGATCATGCAAGCCCGAGAGCCGTCGAACGCCCCCGAGGAGTCCCGTGATCGAGCACCACGTCCGCGTCCACCCCAGTGCCGACCGGCTGCCGCGTGAGGAGCAGCTCGCCTGGAAGCTCGCCGCCGTCGCCACCGGCACTGGCACCGGCACCGGCACCGGCACCGGCACCGGCACCGAGGAGCTGGACCCGGCCGGCGTGAGCATGGCCGTCAACCGGGTGATCGACAACGCGGCGGTGGCCGTCGCGTCGCTGCTGCGCCGGCCCGTGGCAGTGGCCCGCGCCCAGGCGCTCGCCCACCGCGGCGCACCGGGCGCCCGGGTGTTCGGCAGCCCGACCCGGGTCTCGCCGGAGTGGGCGGCCTGGGCCAACGGCACGGCGGTGCGCGAACTGGACTTCCACGACACCTACCTCGCCGCCGACTACTCCCACCCCGGCGACAACATCCCGCCGCTGCTAGCCGTCGCCCAGCACACCGGCCGCAGCGGGGCCGACCTGCTGCGCGGCATCGTCGCCGCCTACGAGGTCCACGTCGCGCTGGTGCGCGGCATCTGCCTGCACGCCCACCGGATCGACCACGTCGCGCACCTGAGCGCGGCCACCGCCTGCGGGCTCGGAGCACTGCTGCGGCTGCCGACCGCGACCGTGTACCAGGCGGTGCAGCAGGCCGTGCACACCACGACGGCCACCCGGCAGTCCCGCAAGGGCGAGATCTCCAGCTGGAAGGCCTTCGCCCCCGCCTTCGCCGGCAAGGCCGCGATCGAGGCGGTGGACCGGGCGATGCGCGGTGAGACCTCCCCGTCCCCCGTCTACGAGGGCGAGGACGGCTTCCTCGCCTGGCTGCTCGACGGCCCGCAGTCCGACTACACCGTGCTGCTGCCCGCGCCCGGCGAGCCGAGGCGGGCGATCCTGGACACCTACACCAAGGAGCACTCCGCCGAGTACCAGGCCCAGGCGATCATCGACCTGGCCCGGCGGCTGCGCGAGAAGGCCGGCCCGCTGGAGAAGGTGCGCTCGGTCGTCCTGCACACCAGCCACCACACCCACCACGTCATCGGCTCCGGCTCGGGCGACCCGCAGAAGTACGACCCGACCGCGAGCCGGGAGACCCTCGACCACTCCATCCCGTACATCCTCGCCGTCGCGCTGGAGGACGGCGCCTGGCACCACGAGCGCTCCTACGCCCCCGAACGGGCCCAACGCCCGGAGACCGTCACGCTCTGGCAGAAGATCACCACGGTCGAGGACCCGGAGTGGACCGCCCGCTACCACGACCCCGACCCGGCCCGGCGGGCCTTCGGCGGGCGCGTGGTGATCACCCTGGACGACGGCACGGTGATCGAGGACGAGCTGGGCGTGGCGGACGCCCACCCCGCCGGCGCGCGCCCCTTCGACCGGCCCGCGTACGAGCGGAAGTTCCGCACCCTGGCCGAGGGCGTCGTCTCCCCCGCCGACCAGGACCGCTTCCTGTCAGCCGCCGCCGATCTCGCAGACTTGGACGCCTTCGGCCTCGACCGGCTCTTCCCCGCCGTCGACACCGAGGCCGTGCGCGCGTTCGACGCGCTCCTCCCGAAGGGCCTGTTCTGATGCTGCACACCCGCACCACCCCCGCCCAGCGCCGCCGCGCCCTGCGCGAACGCCTCGCCACCGGGCGGCTGTTGACGATGCCCGGCGCGCTCAACCCGCTCTCCGCCCGGCTCATCCAGGACCTCGGCTTCGAGGCCGCCTACCTCTCCGGCGCCGTCCTCGCCGCCGACCTCGGCCTGCCCGACATCGGCCTCACCACCGCCACCGAAGTCGCCGCCCGCGCCCAGCAGACCACCCGGGCCACCGACCTGCCCGTCCTGATCGACGCCGACACCGGCTTCGGCGAACCCATGAACGCCGCCCGCACCGTCCAGCTGATGGAGGACGCCGGCCTCGCCGGCCTGCACCTGGAGGACCAGGTCAACCCCAAGCGCTGCGGCCACCTCGACGGCAAGGCGGTCGTCCCCCGCGAGGACATGACCCGCCGCCTGCGCGCCGCCGTCGACGCCCGCCGCGACCCCGACTTCCTGCTGATGGCCCGCACCGACGCCCGCTCCGTCGAAGGACTGCGCGCCGCGATCGACCGAGCCAAGGCCTACGTCGACGCCGGAGCCGACGCGATCTTCCCCGAAGCCCTCGCCGACGAGGCCGAGTTCGAGGCCTTCCGCAAGGCCGTCGACGTCCCGCTGCTCGCCAACATGACCGAGTTCGGCAAGTCCCCACTGCTCGACGCCCGCACCCTCCAGGACCTCGGGTACGAGATCGCGCTCTACCCCGTCACCCTGCTGCGCCTGGCCATGGGCGCGGTCGAGGACGGCCTGCGCACCCTCGCCGCCGAGGGCACCCAGGAGTCGCTGCTGCCGCGCATGCAGACCCGCTCCCGGCTGTACGAACTCCTCGGCTACGAGCAGTACGCGGCCTTCGACACCGCCGTCTTCGACTTCACCCTCCCGCCCGGCGCCTGACCCCGCATCGGAGACCAGCCATGCCCACCACCGCACCCGGGATCCACCGCGGACTCGCCGGAGTCGTCGTCGACACCACCGGGATCTCCACCGTCATCCAGGAGACCAACTCCCTCACCTACCGCGGCTACCCCGTCCAGGACCTCGCCGCCCAGCGCTCCTTCGAGGAGGTCGCGTACCTGCTGTGGCACGGCGAACTGCCCGACCCCGGACAGCTGCGGGAGTTCCGGGCCCGCGAGGCCGCCCTGCGCCCGCTCGACCGCACCACCGCCGAACTGCTCGCCAAACTGCCCGAGACCTGCCACCCGATGGACGTGCTGCGCACCGCCGTGAGCTTCTTCGGCGCCGAGGACCCCACCGAGGACGACGGCCGCCCCGCGCCCAACCTCGTCAAGTCCCTCACCCTGCTGGCGAAACTGCCCACCGTCGTCGCCGCCGACCAGCGCCGCCGCCAGGGCCTGGCGCCCATCCCGCCGGACCCCGGGCTCGGCTGTGCGGAGAACTTCTTCCACATGTGCTTCGGCGCGGTGCCCGCCCCCGAGGTGGCCCGCTGCTTCGAGATCTCCCTCGTGCTGTACGCCGAGCACAGCTTCAACGCCTCCACCTTCACCGCCCGCGTCGTCACCTCCACCCTCTCCGACCTCTACAGCGCCGTCACCGCCGCGATCGGCGCGCTCAAGGGCCCCCTGCACGGCGGCGCCAACGAGGCCGTGATGCACATGCTGGAGGAGATCGGCGACCCCGCCCGGGCCGCGCAGTGGCTCGACGAGGCACTCGCCGCCAAGCGGAAGATCATGGGCTTCGGCCACCGCGTCTACCAGCACGGCGACTCCCGCGTCCCGATCATGCAGGCCGCCCTGGACGACCTGATCGCCCGCAGCGCCGACCCCGGGACGGCCCGACTGGCCGCCCTGCACGCCGCACTGCGCGCGGCGATGCTGGAACGCAAGGGCATCCACCCCAACCTCGACTACCCCGCCGGCCTCGCCTACCACCTGATGGGCTTCGACACCCCCGTCTTCACACCCCTCTTCGTGCTGAGCCGCATCACCGGCTGGACCGCCCACATCACCGAACAGCTCGCCCACAACTCGCTGATCCGCCCGCTCGCCCGCTACGACGGCCCCGGCCAGCGCCCGGTGCCGGGGCTGTCACCGAACACGGCGTAGGGGACGCGGCTGCGGCGGTCCGGCTCGACCGCCAGGCGCCCGCCCGCCGGCGGGCGGGCGCGCTGGGCGCAGTCGCGGCGCTCGCAGATCCGGCAGCCCAGCCCGATCGGGGCGGCCGCTCCCGCAGCGTCGAGCGCGACGCCCTCGGCGTAGACGAGGCGGTGCGCGTGGCGCAGCTCGCAACCGAGCGCGACGGCGAACTCGCTGCGCGGCGCGCGGTGGCCGAAACCGCCGTGGGAGACGGTGCGGGCGATCCAGAAGTAGCGCTTCCCGTCGGGCATCTCGGCGACCTGGGTCAGGATCCGGCCGGGTGCGGAGAACGCCTCGTAGACCGTCCAGAGCGGGCAGGTGCCACCGAGGCGGGAGAAGTGGAAGTCCGTCGCGGACTGGCGCTTGGAGATGTTGCCCGCCCGGTCGGCGCGCAGGAAGGAGAACGGGACCCCGCGCCGGCCCGGGCGCTGGAGGGTGCTCAGCCGGTGGCAGACCGTCTCGAACCCGACCCCGAAGCGGGCGCCGAGCAAGTCGATGTCGTAGCGCAGTTCCTCGGCGGCGGCGTGGAAGGCGGTGTACGGCATCAGCAGGGCGCCGGCGAAGTAGTTGGCCAGGCCGATCCTGGCCAGGTCGGCGGCCTGGGGTGAGGTGAGGCCGGGCCCGGCCGCCGCCACGAGCGTGTCGAGCAGCGGCCGGTGCTCCAGCAGGGCCAGTTGGGTGGCGAGTTGGAAGGCGCGCTGACCGTCGGCCAGCCACGGCGAGAGCCGCAGCGTGCCGGCCGCCGGGTCGTAGCGCCGCAGATCGCCGGACCGCAGGTCTCCGGACCGCAGGTCTCCGGGCCGCCGCTGGTCGGATCGCTGGTGGTCGGGCCGCTGACGGTCGGCGTCCAGCACCCGCACCCCGTGCCGCTCGCCGAGGCGGGCGGCCAGCGCGGCGGCGATGCGGCCCGCGGTCGTCGCCGCCAGGCACTGCGCGGTCCGCTCCGCCACCTCGTCCAGGGCGGCGATGTGGTTGTGGTGGGTGTAGAAGAAGTCCCTGACCTCGTCATGGGGTTCGGCCGGGCGGATGCCCGCCCCGGTACCGGGCTCACCGAGGTCGACGACGCGCGCGAGCGCCTCCCGGTAGCCGCGGTGCAGCGCGACCAGGGCCCGCGCCACCTCCGGGTGGTCCCGGCTCACCTCCGCGATCTCCTCCGTCGGCACGGCTTCGCCGCAGGCCTCGTCCGCGAGCGCGGTGCGCAGGTCGGTGCCGAGGCGTTCCTCCTCGGCCTCGGAGAAGAACTCCGGGTCGACCCCGAGCACCTCGGCGATCCGCAGCAGCACGGCGGCGGTCAGCGGGCGCTGGCTGTGCTCGATCTGGTTGAGGTAGCTGGTCGAGATGCCGAGCTCGCGTGCCAGCTCGACCTGGTTCATGCCGTGCTCGCGGCGCAGTCGGCGCAGCTTGGCGTGGGCGTAGACCTTCCGCCCGGTCGGACGTGGCATGGCGCGTACTTCCTCTCTCAGACCCGGTTGGTTCGGATCGCGGCCTCGACCCGGACGGCGTCGGCCGTGTCCCGGACCTCGTGCACCCGCACCGCCCACGCGCCCTGCGCGGCGGCCAGGACGCTGGCCGCCGCGGTGGCCGCGTCGCGTTCACGGGCCGGACGGGCCTCGCCCGTCCGCGGGTCGGCCAGCAGCTCGCCCAGGAACCGCTTGCGCGAGGCCGCCACCAGGAGCGGGCGCCCCAGCACGCGCCAGGCGTCCAGCGATGCCAGCAGCGCCCAGTCGTCCTGTCGGCGTTTGGCGAAGCCGAGGCCCGGGTCCACGATGACCTGGGAGGGGTCGACCCCGGCCGCCACCACCGTGTCCATCTGCCGTGCGACCTCACGGATCACCTCGGCCGCGACGTCCTCGTACGCGGCCAGTTCGTCCATGCGGGCGGACTGCCCGCGCCAGTGCATGACGACGAAGGGCACTCCGGCCCTGGCCGCGGCGCCGATCATGCCCGCGTCGGCCCGGCCCCCGCTGACGTCGTTGATGATCCGGGCGCCGGCTTCCACCGCCGCTTCGGCGACCCGGGCCCGCATCGTGTCGATGCTGACCAGGACGCCCTTGTCGGTGAGCGAGCGCACCACCGGCAGGACCCGGCGCAGTTCCTCCTCCTCGGACACCCTGGTCGCTCCCGGCCGGGTCGACTCGCCGCCGACGTCCACGATGTCGGCGCCCTGTTCGGCCAGCAGCAGTCCTCGGTCCACCGCGCGCCCCGGGTCCAGCCAGCGGCCGCCGTCCGAGAACGAGTCGGGGGTCACGTTCACGACTCCCATCACCGCGCACCGGTCCCATTCGGGCAGCCCCGACAATACCTGCGAAGGTCTTTTCATGCCCCCATTGTGCCGCCCGCCCAACCTGTCCCCCAACTCGCACCCCCGAGATGATTCGTATCACAGAGTGGACACCTGAGGACTATCGATAGCCCGGCTGGTTAACCTCCTGCCATGACACTCGGAATTCCCTCCACGCGCACGGATCGGGCGACCTCCATCCGCGAACTCCTCGCGACCGGCAGGCTTTCCTCTTCCTTCGAATTCATGCCGCCCCGGAGCGCCGAAGCGGAGGTCGGCCTGTGGAATGCGATCCGGCGCCTGGAAGCGCTGTCCCCCACCTTCGTCTCGGTGACCTACGGCGCCGGCGGGTCGACACGGGAGCGGACGGTGAACGTCACCGGCCGCATCGCGCAGGAGACCACCCTCACGCCGACCGCCCACCTGACCGCGGTCGGCCACAGCGTCGCCGAACTGCGGAACATCCTCGGCCACTACGCCGACCAGGGGGTTCGCAACATCCTGGCGCTGCGCGGCGACCCGCCGGGCGATCCGCTGGGCACCTGGCACCGCCACCCCGACGGGGTGGAGTACGCCGCCGACCTGGTGCGGCTGATCAAGGAGTCCGGCGACTTCTGCGTCGGCGTGGCCGCGTTCCCCGACCTGCACCCGAGGTCCCCCGACTGGGATTTCGAGATCAGGCACTTCATCGATAAGTGCCGGGCAGGAGCCGACTACGCCATCACCCAGATGTTCTTCGACGTGGACAGCTACCTCCGTTTCCGGGATCGACTGGAATCGGCCGGCTGCACCGTTCCGGTCATTCCGGAGATCATGCCGGTGACCAGCATCCGGTCACTTCGGAGGATTCCGACACTGACCACCGCCGCCATTCCCGATGGGCTTTCCGAAAGCATGCTGAAGCAGCAGGACAACCCGAAGGCCGTCCGGGCGATCGGTATCGATCACGCCACCGGAATGTGCCGGCGCCTGCTCTCCGAGGGAGTTCCCGGGCTGCATTTCATGACCATGAACTTCTCCACGGTGACGACGGAGATCTACCAGAACCTCGGGCTTCCCGGGTCCGGGTGAAACCGGCCGGGCCGCCGTCGGGGAAGCGGCCCGACCCGGCCGGGCGCCGCACGGCGTGCGGGGCCCGGCCGGGTCGCGTCACCGGCGGGTCAGCCGGCCAGCTCCGCGCGCAGGCGGCGGGCGGCGCCGACGAGGCTGTCGAGCGAGGCGCGGGTCTCCGTCCAGCCGCGGGTCTTCAGGCCGCAGTCGGGGTTGACCCAGAGCCGCTCGGCGGGGATGGCGGCCAGGCCCGCGCGCAGCAGTTCCACGGCCTCCTCGGTGCTGGGGACGCGCGGGGAGTGGATGTCCCAGACGCCCGGGCCGACCTCGCGCGGGTAGCCGGCCCCGGCGAGTTCTCCGGCGACCTCCATGTGCGAGCGGGTGGCCTCCAGCGAGATGACGTCCGCGTCGAGTTCGTCGATCGCCGTCATGATCGCGCCGAACTCGGCGTAGCACATGTGGGTGTGGACCTGGGTGTCGGCGCGGACGCCCGAGGTGGCCAGGCGGAAGGACTCGGTGGCCCACGCCAGGTACGCCGGGCGGTCGGCGGCGCGCAGCGGCAGGGTCTCGCGCAGGGCCGGCTCGTCGACCTGGACGACGGCGGCTCCGGCGGCCTCCAGGTCGGTGACCTCGTCGCGCAGGGCGAGGGCGACTTGCCGCGCGGTGTCGCCGAGCGGCTGGTCGTCTCGGACGAAGGACCAGGCGAGCATCGTGACGGGGCCGGTGAGCATGCCCTTGACCGGGCGGTCGGTGAGGCCCTGCGCGTAGCGGAACCAGTCGACGGTCATCGGGTGCGGGCGGGAGATGTCCCCGGCCAGGACCGGCGGGCGCACGTACCGGGTGCCGTAGGACTGCACCCAGCCGTGCCGGGTGGCGAGGTAGCCGGTGAGCTGTTCGGCGAAGTACTGGACCATGTCGTTGCGCTCGGGCTCGCCGTGCACCAGGACGTCCAGTCCGGCCTTCTCCTGGAAGGCGATGACCTCCCGGACCTCGGTCTCCATCCGCTCCCGGTAGGCCGCCGCGTCGATCCGGCCCGCCGTGAGGTCGGCCCGGGCGACCCGCAGTTCGGAGGTCTGCGGGAACGAGCCGATGGTGGTGGTCGGCAGCAGCGGCAGGCCGAGCCGGGCGCGCTGGGCCTCGGCCCGCTGCGGGTAGGCCTGGGCGCGGCGTGCATCCGCGTCGGTGACGGCGGCGGTGCGGGCGCGCACCGCCGGGTCGTGGGTGATGGGCGAGTTGGCGCGCGAGGCGAGGTCGGCGCGGTTTGCGGCCAGGTCGGCGGCGATCGCCCCCGTGCCCTCGCGCAGGCCCCGGGCCAGCAGCGCCACCTCCCTGGCCTTCTGCTGGGCGAAGGCGAGCCAGCGCAGGATCTGCGGGTCGACGTCGCGTTCGGCGGCGGCGTCCAGCGGCACGTGCAGGAGGGAGCAGGACGGGGCGACGTCGACCCGCTCGGCCAGGCCCAGCAGGGTCGCCAGGGTGGCCAGCGACTTCTCCAGGTCGTTGATCCAGATGTTGCGGCCGTCGACCACCCCGGCGACCAGCCGCTTGCCGGGCAGCCCGCCGACGGCGGCCAGGTCGTCAAGGTTCGCCGCGGCGGGCCCCGTGAAGTCCAGCGCCAGGCCCTCGACCGGGGCCTTGGCCAGCACCGGAAGGGCCTCGCCCAGGCGGTCGAAGTAGCTCGCGACCAGCAGCTTCGGACGGTCCGCCAGGCCGCCCAGCTCACGGTAGGCGCGGGCTGCGGCGTTCAGCTCGGCCGGGGTGCGGTCCTGCACCAGCGCGGGCTCGTCCAGCTGCACCCACGCGGCGCCGGCCGCCTTCAGGTCCGCCAGCAGCTGCGCGTAGACGGGCAGCAGCCGGTCCAGCAGGGTGATCGGCTGGAAGTCCTCGGCGACACCGGGGGCGGGCTTGGCGAGCAGCAGGTAGGTGAGGGGGCCGACGAGCACGGGGCGCGCGGTGTGGCCGAGCGCCAGCGCCTCCCGGAACTCCCCGACGGCCTTGGCCGGGTTCGCGGTGAAGACGGTGTCCGGGCCGAGTTCGGGCACCAGGTAGTGGTAGTTGGTGTCGAACCACTTGGTCATCTCCAGCGGCGCGACCTCCTGGGTGCCGCGCGCCATGGCGAAGTAGCCGTCCAGCGCGTCGATTTCGACCGCATCCCGGTGCCGGGGCGGGATCGCGCCGACGGCGACCGTGGTGTCCAGTACGTGGTCGTAGAACGAGAAGTCGCCGGTGGGCACTTCCAGGACACCGGCCCCGGCGAGCTGCGCCCAGTTCTTCCGGCGCAGGCCGACCGCCGTCTCCTGCAGGGCGTCGGCGGTGACCGTGCCCTTCCAGTAGCCCTCGACGGCCTTCTTCAGCTCCCGGCCCTGGCCCTGCCGGGGGTAGCCGTACACGGTGGCCCTGGTTGCCGCGGCTGCGGACTTCGTGGTCAAGGGACTCTCCTTCGCGAGTCTGGCTCCTCAAGTGCCCGGGGACGGGACGAGAGCGCGAAGGGATGACGAACCGGGCGGCGGCTCACGTCGATGCGCGTGCCCGATCCGCCTGGTATGGTCGCCGACCCGCCCACGAGGTCACCGGGATATCCGCACGCGGAACGGTCCGCGGGCGGGCAACGGGCAGGTCTTCGGACTCGTGGGCGCACCGGGCCTGTTGGCGTCCGGTACCTACTGGCCATCGCTTCCCAGACCCGTCCCGGGTCCAGTGCGTATGACGGCGGTCGTTCCCACTCACCGCTGCGGGGCAGTCCCGGATTCCCACCGGGTTCCCTCTTGCGACGTCCTGCCTGGCGGGCAGGACGAACCAGCTGCGTCGTCAGCTTAGGGGCAAACCGCCGGGGCCGACGCGGAATTCACGGAAGCCGTCCGCATGGTGAGACTCCCTCGCCGCTCGCGGAGCCGTTCGCGGAGCCGATGGCCGTGCCGTTCGCGGTGACTCGTCGACCGTCCGGGGCTTCGAAGCGCACCGTGGGCTCGAAGTTGGCGCGGCGGGCCGCGCGGCGGAAGACGGTGAGGACGGCCGGGCCGACGACGAGCACGGCGGTGAAGGTGGTGACGGCCCGACCGGTGTCCCAGCCGAGCGAGGTGGCGAGGTCGAAGAGCAGGTAGCGGTGCCACTGCTCGGTGAAGGGCAGCCCCGGCAGGTAGGCGATGGAACTGTTCGGGTCGGTGGAGAACGGCCAGAAGGAGAGGTTGAGGAGGAAACCGAAGAGGTACCCGGAGAACGCCCCGTACGCGGCCAGCATCGACACCTCCCAGCGCCGCCGTCGGGTTCTCGGCAGGAGCCCGGCGAGCATGCCGACGAACGCGCAGCCGAACATCTGGTACGGCATCCAGGGGCCGACGCCGCCGGTGAGCAGCGCGGAGGCGAACAGCGAGGTGCAGCCGAGAGTGAAGCCGAAGCCCGGGCCGAAGACCCGGCCGGCCAGGACGAGGAGGAAGAAGACCGTCTCCACCCCGGCGGTGCCGGCGCCGAGCGGGCGCAGCCCGGCGTTGACGGCGGACAGGACGCCGAGCATGGCGAGGGCCTTGGCGTCGATGCCGCCGGCCGCGATCTCGGCGATGACGACGGCGAGCACCAGGATCAGCAGGGCGCCGAAGATCAGCGGCGGGGCGTAGGAGGAGCCGAACTTCCCGGGGGCGACGACGAACGGCCAGGTGAAGGCGACCAGGCCGATGAAGGCGGCCAGGGCCGCGACGACGCGGGCCCGGCCGGGGATCCGGACGGCGCTCACCGGGCGGCCTGCGCGGGCGCGAGGGCGGCGGCCACCTGCCGGGTGGTCAGGTAGGGCAGCGGGGCGAGGATCTTGGCGGTCTGGGGGGCGAAGGTGGGCGAGGCGACGATGACCTCGGCGGTGGGGCCGTCGGCGACGATCTCGCCCTCGGCCATCACCACCACCCGGTCGGCGGCGGCGGCGACGAACTCGACGTCGTGGGTGGAGACGACGACCGTACGGCCTTCGGCGGCGAGGGCGTCGACGATGCCGGTGAGCGCCTCCTTCGCGTGGTAGTCGAGCCCTCGGGTGGGTTCGTCCAGCAGCACCACCCTTGGCGCGGCGGCCAGTTGGATCGCAAGGACCAGGGCCAGCTTCTGGCCCTCGGAGAGGTCCCGGGGGTGGGTGCCGTCGGGGATCCCGGGGGCGAGCCGGTCGAGGATCTGGCGCGCGGTCGGGCCTGCTGTAGTCGGGCTTGCTGCGGTCTGGCCGGTGGCGGTCGGGCCAGCTGCGGTCGGGCCGGCGGCGCTGCGGGCCTCCAGGTCGCTCTGGGCGAGTTCCTGGGCGACCGTCTCCAGGTACAGCAGGTCGGTCGGGGTCTGCGGGACGAGCCCGACGAGCTGCCGGGCCCTGGTCGCGGAGAGCCGCTTGGGGTCCGCGGCCGGCCCGCCGTCGGCGCCGAGGACCCGCACGCTGCCGCCCTGCCGGGGGCCGGAGCCCTGGAGGGCCCACAGGAGCGAGGACTTGCCCGAGCCGTTGCGCCCCATCAGCGCGGTGACCTCGCCGGCCCGCAGCTCCAGCCCGACCTCCCGGACGGCGGTGACCGGCCCGTACCGGACGACCACCCCCCGGGCGTCCAGCACCCGCTCCCCCGCCACCGCTGCCCGGCGCGGCGGAGGAACGGGCACGTCGGTGAGCCGCTCCCGCAGCGGGGCGGCGGCGCGGCGGGCGTCCCGGACGGAGAGCGGCAGCGGCCGCCACCCGGCCAGCCGGCCGAGGCCGACGACGGGCGGCGCGATCGCGGTGTGCCGGAAGACCTCGGCGGGCGGCCCGTGCACGACCGTCCCGTCGCCGGGCAGGTAGGCGACGCGGTCGGCGTACTGGACGACCCGCTCCAGGCGGTGCTCGGCGAGCAGGACGGTGACACCCAGGTCGTGGACCAGGCGGGTGATGGCCGCGAGCACCTCCTCGGCGGCGGTCGGGTCGAGCGCCGAGGTCGGTTCGTCCAGGACCAGGACGCGCGGGTGCGCGGTGAGCACCGAGCCGATGGCGACGCGCTGCTGCTGGCCGCCGGAGAGCTCGTGCAGGGCGCGGTGGCGCAGGTCGGCGAGGCCGAGCAGGTCGAGGGTCTCCTCGACGCGCTTGCGCATCACCTCCGGCGGGACGGCCAACTGCTCCATGACGTAGGCGAGTTCCTCCTCCACCGTGTCGGTGGTGAAGCCGGCCAGCGGGTCCTGCCCCACCACGCCCACCACGTCGGCCAGTTCGCGCGGCGGGTGGTGCGCGGTGTCCCGGCCGTCCACGGTGACCCTGCCTCGCAGGGTGCCGCCGGTGAAGTGCGGCACGAGGCCGTTGACGGCGCCGAGCAGGGTCGACTTGCCGACGCCGGTGCGGCCGACCACCAGGCAGAGCTCGCCCTCCGGGATGTGCAGGTCGACGTCGCGCAGGACGGGGGTGGTCTCGCCGTCGTACACCACGCCGACCTGGTCGAATCGGATCACGTGCTCACCTCGGGGGTCGTGCGGTCGGTGCCGGTGCGGCGGGCCCCGGTGTCGGGCTCCGGGGTACGGCCCGGTGGCGGCGCGATCACCCCGGCGGCGCCGGCCAGCAGCAGGGCGAGCACCGGGACGAGCGGCAGGCTCGGCCAACTGAGCGGGTAGAGCGAGGGGTTGAGGTCGGTGGCGGCGTAGCCGACGGTGGCGAACAGCAGAACGGCGGCGGTCACCCCGCAGCCCGCGACGGCCCACTCGGCGGCCCGCCAGCGGTCCGGCCGGTAGGTGGTGCGCCGCACGCGCCGGCCGCCGAGGACCAGCCCCGCCACACAGAGCAGGGCGCCCGCGAGGAAGGCCGGAAGCCCCAGGGCAGCGGGGGCGGTTCCGTCCAGGAGCCCGTACACCCCGGCGCACAGGCCGCACATGCCGAGCAGCATCAGGGCGCCGGTGACGCCGCGGGAGCGGCGGGTCGCGGTGCCGGAGCGGCCGTAACCGCGCGAGTCCATCGCGGCGGCCAGGTGCAGCGAACGCTCCAGCGCGTCCTCCAGCACCGGGACGACGATGCTGCGCAGCGCGCGGACGCCCTTCCGCTGCCCGGCCCGCAACCGCCTTGCCCGGGCGACACGTTGGACGCTCTGTACCAGCTGCGGCGCGACGCTCAGCGACACCGTCACGGCGACGCCCAGCTCGTACAGGGCGCCGGGCAGCACGCGCAGGGCGCGCTTGGGGTTGGCGAGGGTGTTGGCGGCGCCGATGCAGCAGATCAGGCAGGCCAGGCGCAGCCCGTCGAAGGCGGCGGAGAGGGTCGCCTCCAGGGAAACCGGCCCGCCGATCTGAATGCCCGCGTACCAGGCGGGCGTGGGGAGGTGCGGGAGCGAGAAGAGCAGGTGGTCGTGCGGGGTGATGCCGGTGGCGAAGACGCACCGGAACACCACCCGGATCGCCACCACGGTCAGGGCCAGCCACAGGTAGTAGGTGAACCCGCGGGCCCACGGGGCCTCGGTCCGGCGGGCGGTGACCACGTAGCCGAGCACGGCGAGGACGAGCAGGAGCAGCAGCGGGTTGGTGGTGCGGCTGGCCGCCGTCGCCAGGGCGAGCGCCCAGGTCCACCAGGCCAGCGGGTGCAGGTTCCGGGGGCTGCGCCGGCTCCCGGCGTCCCGTCGGGGGGTGGGCTTCGGGTTGGGGTTGGGCTTCGGGTCGGGCTTCGGCTTCGGGTCGGGCTTCGGGGGGACGGCGCCGGGTTCGTCGGGCTTGGTCACCGGATCACTCGGCCCGTCGGCGGCGGCGGTGCGCGACGACCACGGTGGCCGCGCCCAGCGCCCCCACGAGGGCGGTCGCGATGACGGCGGGGGCCATCGACCCGGAGTCGTGCGGGGCATCGGCCACCGGATTGGCGTCCACCACGCCGCCGGGCACGGCGGGGGTGGACGTCGGCGCGGCCGCGGCCTCGACCGTCTGCGGGGTCGGCTGATCGCTCGGGGCGTCCGTCGGCGGCGCGGTGGACGGATCGACCGGCACCGGGGTGGCGGGCACGGGCGTCGGCGCAGGCGCTCCGGGCGGAGTGATGCCGTCCTCGGGGGTGGCGGCGGCGCCGGGCCCCGGGGTGGTGGCGGGCGCGGGCGGACGGGCTCCGCCCGTCGGGGGCTTGGCGGGGGCCGGGGGCCGGCCCGATCCGGTGCCACCGGTCGTGCCGGCGCCGCTGGTGCCGGCGGTTCCGCCGCTGCTGCCGGTGCTGCCTGCGTTTCCGGTGGCGCCGGTGGTGCCGGTGGCGCCGCTCGAACCGGAGCCGTTGCCGCTGCCGCTGCCGCTGCCGCCGGTCGTACCCGTGCCGCCCGTCGACCCGCCGCCGGAACCGCTGGAGCCGCCGCCCGAGCCGCCCGTGGTGCTCTGGCCGGGGTCGGCGGGCTGCCCGCCGGGGCTGGAGTTGTGCGCACGAACGCTGTCCGGGGAGAAGCCCGGCCGCCCCTCGGTGCCCTCGATGTTGGTACCACCGAAGATCCAGAGGTCGACGCTGCCGGGCTTCGGCTGGTAGCTCATCGCCCCGAGCTGGCTGTAGGACCACTCGTTCTGGCCCGGATCGGCGTGCCAGTACGACCAGTAGGCCGTGGCCGGGGGCGTCAGGACGCACTTCTCCTGGTCCGGGGCCGGGAACTGCTTGCCGCCCTGGAAGCCGCTGTAGCCGATCCGGCAGATGAACGCCGGACCGTCGTGCCCGGTCCCGGTGGTCTTCCAGCCGCCCTGGTTGAGCAGGGTGAAGCCGGTGGTCGGCGTGGTCCCGCAGGAGCGCAGCAGCGGGCCGCCCCACTTGCTGAAGTCCACGGCGAGCACCACGCCGGAGGTGGTGGTGCACTGGTCGATCGGCAGCGGCGCCGCGGACGCCGTGGCGGTGCCCACGGCGACGCCGCCGAACGCGAGGGCGAAGGTCAGGGCCGCCGCCCCGGACAGCCGGCCGAGCCGCCCGCCGAGCCGACCGCCGAGTCCCCGGCTCACCGGTGACGCCCCGGGGCGGCCGCGGCGCGGCGCCGGGCGACGAGGACGGCCGCCGCGCCGAGCGCGGTCAGCACACCCGCACCCGCCGTCAACATCAGGGCCTGGGTTCCGGTCCCGGCCAGGCTGCCGGAACCGGTCTGCGCCGGCACGCCACCGGCGGGGGCGACGGCGACGGGTGCGCCACCGCCACCGGCCGGAGCGTCGATGCCACCGGCCGACCAGGTGGCCGAACCGTCGCCGGTCGAGGGAACGGCGGTGTCCGAGGGACCAGCCGTGGCGGGAGAGCCCGTCGGGCTCGGCGTGCCCGTGCCCGTGGGCGTGTTCGTGGATGTGTTCGTGGGCGTGCCGGTCGGGGTATCGGTCGGCGTGCCCGTGGGAGTACCAGTGGGCGTGCCGGTCGGCGTACCCGTCGGGGTCGCCGTCCCGGTGGAAGTCGGAGTCGGCGTCGACGTTCCCCCGAGGTCCCGGAACAGCGTGCCGAACGAGATCCCGGTGGCACCGCCGAGCACCTGCGTGGACGCGCGGACGTCCGATCCCGGCTGCCCGGCGGAGGCGACGTTGAACCCGCCGTCGCCGTTCTGCTGACCCGCCAGGAAGTCGCGCGCCTTGGCGATCTGGGCGCCGTACGAGGCCTGGCGCAGCGTCATGCCCTGGATGGCGAGCGCGGCCGAGTTGGTCGAGTCGCCGGCCGCTCCCGGGAAGCCGCCGTCGGGCAACTGCCGCGCGGCGAGCCAGCCGAGGCCCTGGTCGACGGCCCGCGCGGCCTCGTCCCCCGGCACGAGGGCGAGGGCCATGACGGCCATCGCCGTGCTGTCCACGTCGGAGTCACCGGTGGCGGGGATCAGGCTCGGCCAGGAGCCGTCCTGGTGCTGGAGGCCCTTCAGGTAGGCGATCGCGGGAGCGGCGTTCGTCGAGTCCCCGGCCCGGAGCTGGGCCATGATGCCGAGCGCCTGGGAGAACACCGAGGTGGCGTAGGTGTAGTTGCCGGGCGCCGCGCAGCCGGTGCTCTGGTCGGCCTTGGTACACACGAGGGCGGCCAGGGCGGCGATCAGGTCGTGGCCGCCGAAGGCGCGCGGGTTGCGGCCGACCGCCTCGGCGAGCAGCGCCTCCTTTCCGATCGAGCCGCCGCCTGCGTACTCGGTGCCGATGCCGGTCCAGTCGTTGACGGTGCGCTCACTGGCGTCCTTGCCCGGCTGGTCCAGGAAGTCGACGATCCTGCGCAGCGCGGCGTCGTCGGTGCCGGTGGCCGCGAGGGCGTAGGCGCCGTCGATGGTGAGACCGAAGTCGGCGAAGGCCGGGAAGCCCTCGTAGTAGCGGCCGTTGATCAGGCGGGACGGGTCGGTGAGGTAGACGCTGCCCTTGGCGGCGTCGGGGGTTCTTCCGGCAGGCTTCGTGGTGGCGGGCGTCGTCGGCGGCGTGCCGGCGTCCGGGTTGTGCCGGACGCTGGTGAGGTCGGTGCCGGTCAGGGCCAGGATCGCCTGCTCGGTGGCGGCCGGGTCCGGGTCGGTGGTCGACGCGTCGGGGCCGAAGCCGCCGTCCGCACCCTGCCGGGCGGCGAGCCAGGCCGTGGCGGCGGCCCGGCGGGTGTCCTGTCCGGTGGCCTCGAACGCCTGGGCCGCGCTCGCGGTGCTGATGGTGTCGCCGGGGGCGCCGAGGTACGGGAGCAGGGATCCGTCGGCCTGCTGTCCGGCCGCGAGCTGGTCCGAAGCCTTCTTCGCCGCCGTCTCGTACCCGGGGGCCGTACGCAGGGCGAGGACCGCGAGGCCGGTGGTGAGCGGGTCGGACTCGCAGTGCTCGCCGGCGACGATCATCGATCCGGCCACCCCGCCGTCGGCGCACTGGAGCGCCGTGAAGCGGGCGAGCGCCGGGGCGGGTGGCGTGACGCCGGCGCGCTGGAGGGCGATGACGCCGAGGGACTGGACCCAGGGCGAGGCCGCGCCGAGGAAGTCCCCGGCGGCGGTGCACTTGCCGTTCTCCCCCGCCGCCGTGCAGACGTGGCCGGTGAGCGCCGCGATCAGGTCCCGGCCGCCGAAGGCCCGGGGATCGCTGCCGGTGCTCTCGGCGACGAGGGCCAGCAGCGCGGCGGCCCTCACATCGGGCCGGCCGGCCGGTCCGTCGGGGTGCAGGAAGGCGTCGGTGTGGGCGGCGAGGAAGGCGGTCGTCCTGCGCAGCGCCGGGTCCTGCGTGCCGGCGGCGGCGAGGGCGATGGCGGTGAGGGCGGTCCGGGGGTAGTCCGGCCCCTCGACGGCCCAGTTCTCCATGTGGTCGCCGCCGACGAGTTGGCGGGCCAGCCAGGCCGCGGCGGCCGCCGGGTCACCGGTGGCGGACGGCCCGGTCGAGGTCGGCCCGGTCGGAGTCGGGGTCGGGCTCAGGGTCGGACTCGGGCTCGCCGAGGGCGACGGCGAGGCGGACGGCGAAGCCGACGAACCACCGCTCTTCGCTCTCACGGAGTCCGGTGTGAAGCCCGGTGCCCCGCTGGTACCGCCGATGTCGGTGCCGCCGTACACCCAGGCCTCGACCTCGCCGGGCTTGGGCTTCTGCGTCCCGGCGCCGAACCGGCTGTAGGACCAGGCCTGTTGGCCGGGTTCGGCGATCCAGTACGACCAGTACGCGGTGGCCTGCGGGGTGTTGACGCAGGGTTCCTCGGCCGGCGTCGGGTACTGGGTGCCGCTGTTGAAGGTCCCGGTTCCGAGGCGGCAGATGAAGGCGGGCCCGTCGTGCTCGGTTCCGGCGGTGGTGAAGCCGGCGGCGTGCAGCAGGTTCATCCCGGTCGTGGGGTGGGCGTCGCAGCCCCGGACGACGCCGCCGCCCCAGTGGGTGAAGTCGACGGCGACGATCGCGCCCGTCGTCGCCGTGCACTGCTCGATCGGGTCGGCGGCCGCGGTGCCGGGGCGCCCGAACAGGACGCTTCCGCAGGCGGCGACCGCGACAGCACCGGCGACCACCACGGAGGCGAGGTCCCGGTTCCTGTGACGTGTGCGACTGCTGCTGACCCTCACGACGACTCCCTGGTCGGTCGACGCAGGACGCAACGGCGCAGCCGACGGCCTCCTGGGCAGGGACCGTCCGGACCGCGTCGTAGTCCGCGACGACGCAAGTGCTCTGTGAACAGGCCCCCGGTCCAGGCATTCCGGCTCACCCACCACAGGTGGGTCCACGGTTGCGGGTCAGCGCCGGAGTTGGACCGGCTTCCCCTGAATGCCGAGGGCAAAAAATCGGTTCATCAGACCACGGCGGTCGAACGGGAGTCAACGGGTCGTCATATCGATCACATCACCTCGTCGGCCGGTGCGCCGTGCGGTAGCGTCCGCGGTGGCCGAGCGGGGGAACCCGGTGCGAATCCGGGGCTGACGCGCAGCGGTGTGGGGTGGCCATCGTGCCGCCCTGAGCCCGAATGCCCGCCCGGCCACGCACCATGGCGAAAGCCGGCCCACGCGATCCGGGCGGCGACCGCTCCGGCAGTCGCGCGCCCTCCAACGGACGCCGGAACTCCGGGGCAGGGTCGGCGCCCGCCACCCCAAGGAGCCTGTCCCGTGTCCCTCCTCGCCCCCTCGCGGACCACCCCCTCTCGGACCACCCCCTCCCGCGCTGCCTCCGCCGCCTCCGCCATCACCGTCGCCCTGACGGCCGGCGCACTCCTGCTCTCCGCCGTCCCCGCCCACGCGACGGCCAGCCCGACCCAGATAGCCACCTCGAAGAGCACCGGCGTCACCTACCTGAAGTCGCTCCAGGCCGCCGACGGCAGCTACGTCACCGGCGGCGGGCTCTCCAACGAGTGGGCGTTCAGCGCACTCGCGGCCGCCGGCACGGCCGCCGCCGACGTCACCCCCGGCGGCGACCCCACCAAGAACGCCCGCCTGGTGTACCGCAACCAGCTCGCCGCCCCCGGCTGGCCGAGCACCTCGCCGGTCGTCACAGACTACGAGCGCGGCATCCTCAACGCCTACGCCGCCGGCATCGACCCCGCCCGGGTCGGCCCGGGCCGCAACCTCGTCGCCGACCTCGCCGCCTACTGGCAGACCGCCGAACCCGGCTACTACGGCCCGTCCGCCAACTTCAACGGCACCGTCTTCGGCCTCCTCGCCCTCGCTGGCGCCAAGACCCCGGCCGGCAGCCCCCGCGTCCCGCAGCCGCTGCTCGACGCCTCCGTCACGGCGGTGCGCGCCAACCAGCACAACGACGGCGGCTGGAACTTCAGCAAGGCCGCGGGCGACCCGAACGCCCTCGCCCAGGGCAGCGACATCGACATGACCGGCGCCGCCATGGCCTCGCTCTGCACCGGGGGCGTCCCCGCCACCGACCCGGCGATCGTCGCCGCCAAGAACTTCCTCAAGGGCAAGCTCACCGCCTCCGGCGCCTTCAACGCCATGTTCGGCGTCAACACCGACTCCAACGGCTGGGCCGTCTCCGGCCTCAACGCCTGCGGCATCAACCCCCAGGGCGCCGACTTCACCAGCGGCACCGGCAAGAGCCCCGTCGACTTCCTGATCGCCCAGCAGTTCAAGCCCGGCGGCGGCTTCAAGTACCTGCCCACCGACACCACCCCCTCCCCCTACGCCTCCGTCGACGGCCTGCGCGCCGTCGCCGGCGCCGGCTTCACCGCCACCCCGCCGGCCCCGACCACCGCCGGCGAGCCCGCCTGGGCCGCCGCCACCACCTTCGTCCCCGGCACCGCCGCCAAGCTCGCGCTGGTCATCGACGACGGCACCGGCGCGCTCAAGGTCTGCGCCGTCACCCTCACCCCGACCGGCACCACCGCGCCCCTCGGCGACGTCCTCGACTCCGCCGCATCCGCGACCCCCGCCGGCTGCGTCACCGCCGTCACCCCGTCCTCCGGCACCGGCGCCGTCACCGCGATCAACGGCACCGCCAACAGCGGCTCCTCCACCTGGAAGGTCACCCTGGACGGCACCACCGCCACTACCGCCACCCGGGCCACCACCGTCCACCTCGGCGACACCGTCTCGCTCCGCTACGGCAACTGATCCGAAGGTCCCGGTCGTCCTGGACGCCGGGGACGAGCGTGGACGGCGCGGCGATGTTCCACAACGTTCCCAGCCTGCCCCACTGCTGAACCACCCGATGTCCCACAGCGGCCCCGCACACCGACTCCGGTGCGCGGGGCCGCTCGCACGTCCCGGCGCCCCTGCCGGTCAGGGCAATTCTCCTCAAGTCCCCTACCTCTTATCCGAGTTCAGGATCACGCAACAGCCGAACCGCCGTCCCGGAAACGCTCGGACGAGTGATCATCCAGTCCGCCCGTTCGAACCGTCGAGATCGAGCGGGCCCTGCCAGCCGACGGTTTTCCGGTCGGGTCAGTGGTCCGTCGGAGCCGTCGCCTAAAGTGCAGCTTCTGACGACGGGCGGCCGGAGAGGGGTCAGGTAATGACCGAGGCATGGGACCGACTGCGGGCGATCATGGGCGAGCCGGTGTACACCCCGGCGCGGGTGCCGTGGGAGCTGGCACCGGCCGAGCTAGGGGTCCAACTGCCGTCGGACTACCGGGCGTTCGTCGACCTGTACGGTGCGGTGAACCTGAACGGCGAGTGGGGTGTGCGGTCGCCGACGGAGCGCTCCCACGGAGCCGGTTCGCCGGGCGGCCTGGCGGGGTGGCGTTTCGAGACCGACACCGAGTTCCGGGGGCAGGTCGAGGGCGAGGACGAGTTCTGGGACCAGGAGCGCACCCCTGTGTTCCCGGACCCGGGCGGGCTGCTGCCCTGGGGCATGAACAGCAACCACAACTACTGCTGCTGGCTGACCGACGGCCCGGACCCGGAGCAGTGGCCGGTGGCCGTCTTCTGCGACTTCGGTGGCGTCGACGACGGTGCGCTCGACCGTTTCGACGGCGGCTTCGCGGAGTTCGTGGCGACCGTACTCACCGGCGGCTACGCCCATGAGGACGAGTTGCTGGTGCGCCCGGACCCGGAGGAGTGGGGACCTCAACCGGCCCGGCCGCTCTGGACACCCGCCTACGACTGGACCGGCAAGGACTGGGGCGCGGAGTGGGGCATCACCTGGTACCGGCCCACCGGGTCGACGGAAATGCCCTGGACCAGGTAGCGGTGATCCGCCGACCTGGCATTCGCCCCTTCGCTCGCCCAGCGGCGCCGAACGTCCCGCGCCGTCTGAACCCTGCACCGCCGGTGCCCCGGCCCCCCCTTCCGGAGGGGCCGGGGCACCGGGGTGCCGCCGGGGGTCAGGGTGCGGTGACGCCCGGCTGGGCGCCGGCGCCGAAGGACCAGCCCTCGACGTCGCCGGGTGCCGGGTTGTAGCTGCCCGCGCCGAGGTTGCTGTACGACCAGGGGCCGCCGTGCTGGGCGTGCCAGTACGACCAGTAGGCGCTGCCGGTGGGGTTGGTGCAGGTCGTCGGCAGGGCGTTGATGGTGCAGACGAAGCCCGGGTAGCGCGGGTGGAAGGTGTACGCGAACCCGGCGCCGGTCAGCGCGGCCAGGCCGCTGGCCGGGTCGCCGGGTGCGCAGCCGGTCTGGATACCGCCGCCGACGGCGGTGAAGTCGACCACAACGGTGACGCCGGTGGTGCCGTCGCAGGCGGCGGCCTGCGCCTGCGGGGCTTGGACGGCGGAGGCGCCGAGCAGGCCGGTGGTGAGGGCAGCGGCGGCGGCGATCGAGCCGAGGGTGCGGCGGGCCGGGCGCGCGGGCGCCAGGGTGTCGGTCATCGGAGCTCTCCTCTCGGGGTCAGCGGGTGGTCAGTGGGTGGTCGCCGGGCAGGCCGGCACGGGCGCGTCCGGGCGGGCACCGGTGGCGGAGAGGGTGGCCAGCGGGGTGCCGGCCAGGCCGAGGACGGCCTGCGCGGTGGCCCGGGCGCCGGTGGCCGGGTTGAAGCCGGTCGCGTCGTAGGCGACCGCCCCGCGCACGCCCGGGTCCGTGGCGCAGCCCTGCTGGAGCTTGACCAGGCTGCTCCAGCCCTTGAGGCCGGCCCCGAAGCGTCCGCCGGCGAGCAGTGCCTGCGTGGCGAGGCCGGTGGTGTTGGCGTTGGACGCGGCGGCCCCGACGGCCGCGAAGCCGCCGTCGGCGTTCTGGTGGGCGGTCAGCCAGCCGAGCCCGGCGTTGGCCTTGGCGGTGCGGCCGGTCGCGGCGAGGGCCTGGGCGGCGAGCGCGGTGGCGTCCGGGTCGCTGGCGCAGGTGGCCTGGCCGAAGGAGACCGGGTAACCGCCGTCCGCGCACTGGCTGTCGGCGAGGAAGTCGACGGCGGCCGCCGGGGCGCCGCCGGCCGTGCGGTGCAGGGCGATCAGGGCCAGGGACTGGCCGAAGGCGTTGCTGTAGTCGCCCCACTGCGAGCGGTCGGAGAACCGGCCGTCGGCGGTCTGGAGGGAGCGCAGCCGGGCGGGCAGGTCGACGCCGCCGAAGGCCGTCGGGTTCCCGCCGCGCACCTCGACGGCGAGCAGCAGCTTGGCGGTCGCGCCCGCGTAGGCCTCGGTGGTGCCGTCGCCGAGGTAGCCGGTGATGATCTCGGGCTTGGCCAGCCAGGCGGTGGCCTTCGCGGCGGCCTGGTCGGAGCTGTGCGAGGCGGCGAAGGCCAGCACGGCGTCGATGGTCAGGCCCTGGTCGGGGTAGGCGGTGCCGTTGAAGACGGACTCGAAGTGGTCGCCGTCGACGAGCTGGCGGGCCAGCCAGCCGCCGGCGGCGGCGTCGGGGCGGATCATCGAGGACGAGGTCGCGCCAGCAGGCGCGGCCTGGGCGGCAGCGGCCGCCGGGAGGACGGTGGCGAGGGCGAGCGCGGGTATCGCGAAGAGGCGCAGGGGGCGTCGGACCAGGGACACGGTGGGCCTTTCCGGGCCCGCACGCAGGGGCCCGGAGGACATCGGCCACAGCCGGGGCAGCCCTCGGAGCTCCGGCCCGCAGACCACGACGGGAGGAGGGGACGACACACCTCCGCCGCCGGGTACTCGGGCTCGCCACCGGCGTGGAGTCGGCGGCCTACCGTTGCGGGTCAGCGCCGGATTCGAACCGGACTTCCCCCAGCGGCGGAGTCACAACTTGACGGCCCATCATGGCGATACGGAAAAGATCCGGTCAAGGGTTCGTGCGTCACATCACGGTGGTCCGCACCCGGCTTCGCGACGCGCTCCTCCCGGCCGAGACACCGTCAGTGCGCTCAGTCCGCTCGGGACTCCTGGAATTCCACCACGGCCGCGCCGTGCTCGTGAGCCCACTGAGTCAGCACGGCGATCGGCTTCACCAGCGTCCGGCCCAGGTCCGTCAGCACGTACTCGACCTTCCCGGACTCGGCGTGGCGGTCGACCAGGCCGTACCCCTGCAGGCGGCGCAGCGTCTGGGTCAGCACCTTCCGCGAGATCCCGCCGATCAGGTCGACCAGCTCGCCGTGTCTGCACGGTTCCCGGCTCAACGCGAACAGCACGGCCACCGCCCACTTGTCGGCGATGATCTCGATCGCCAGCCGAGCCGGGCAGTCGGCGAGGAAGACACTGCCGGAGTACTCACGCATGACCCGACGGTAGCCCGCCGCCGGGAACCCGGAGGTACCTACCGCCTCACTAGCGTCCACTGCGGAAGCCATCGAGCCATCGAGCCATCGGTCAGGGGAGCAGGGGAGCCGTATGAGGGCAGAGACCGAATGGCCGGGCGGGCGGAAGGTCGTCGCACTGGTCACCGTCGCGCTGGAGCTGTGGTCACCAGGGCACTGGCCCGCCTACGCGCCGATGGCCGCGGCGTGGCCGCTGTCCGGCATCGACGACACGCACAGCACCTCCTGGGCGGACTACGGCGTCACCACCGGCATCTGGCGGCTGCTCGACGTCCTGGGTGACCTGCCCGCCACCGTCGGCGTCAGTGGACTGGTGGCCGAGCGGCACCCCGAGACCGTCGAGGCCGTGCACGAGGCGGGTCACGAGATCGCCGCACACTCCTGGGCCCAGGACGTGGTGCCCGCGCTGCTCGACGTCGATGCCGAGCGGGCCAACGTCCTTCGCTGCACCGACATCCTTCGCCGGGTCACCGGTGTTCGCCCGACGGGGTGGATGAGCCCGCGCGCCACCGGTTCGCGGCACACGGTCGACCTGCTCGCCGAGGCCGGCTACCGCTGGACCGGGGACCACGGCGACCACGACCTCCCGCAGGTCCTGTCCACCGTTCACGGTCCTCTGGTCTCCCTCATGCACAGCGACCACTCCGACGTCCGCGACGCCGCGGCCGGCCCGTACGCCTACCGCGACCTTCACCGTGAGCTGCTGAACCAGCTGCTCGCCGCCCCCGGCCCGGGCGTCTTCCACCTGACCGTCCACGCCCACGTCGGAGGCCGACCGCTCCTCGCGGGCATGGTCGGCCAGGTCCTCGATCACATCCGCGAGTCCGGCGACGTCTGGGTCGCCACCCACGCCCAGCTGGCCGAACACGTCCTGACACACCAGGGAGGAACGCCATGACCCACGTCCTCGTCGTCGGCGGCACCGGAGCCATGGGCAGCCACGTGGTCCGCCACCTGCTGGCCACCACCGACGCCACCGTCACCGTCCCCACCCGCCACCCGGAGTCCGCCCGCGCCACCGGACTCGCCGCCACCGCGCCGGACCGCGTGCGACTGGTCCGCTCCGACCCGGCGGCGCTCGAGGTCCTGATCGGGCAGGCGGACCACGTGTTCGCCAACACCGACTTCTTCGCGACGGGCAGCGCGGTGGGTGAGTACCGGCAGGGGCTGCACTTGCTGGCCGCCGCCGAGCGGGCCGGCGTGGAGCGCTTCATCTGGTCCTCGTTGGACAGCGCGGTGTCCCTGACCGGCCACCCCGTCCCGCATTTCGACAGCAAGGCCGCCGTCGCCGCCCACATCGGCCTGATGCGGTCGGAGGAGATGCTCCGCAAGGAGACCGACGGCTGGTACACGGACCACGTCTCGGTGCTGACCACGGCGCCGTACTTCGAGAACCTGCGGGACCGACTCGCCCCCCGGCCGGACGGCAGGGGCGGCCTGGTCTTCAGGCTCCCCCTCGGCGCCGCCCACTACCCGCTCGTCGCCCTCGACGACATCGCCTGGTTCGCCTGCCACATGTTCGACAACTGGCAGTCCTGGGGCGCCCGCGACCTCGCGGTGATCGGCGACAGCCTCACCGGCGACGAGATCGCCGCCACCTTCGCCCAGGTCACGGGCACCCCCAGCACCTACCTCCCGATGCCGCACGACGACCTGCGCACCGCCGTCCCCGGCTTCAGCCACGACTACGCGGCGATGTTCCGGTTCTTCGCCGACCGTGACCTCTACGCCCGAGACCGGGACATCGGCCTCCTGCGCCGCCTGCACCCCGACGTGATGACCTTCGAGGACTGGCTGCACCACACCGGATGGACGGGATGACCAGGACCTTCCCGGTGCGCCACCCCCCGGGCGAGGGGCGGCGCACCGGGCGGGCTGTCAGCGGTTGAGGAACTCCGGCGGGCGCTTCTCGGCGAAGGCCGCCATGCCCTCCTTCTGGTCCGTCGTGGCGAACGTGGCGTGGAACAGGCGCCGTTCGAAGCGCACGCCCTCGGCGAGCGTGGTCTCGTACGAGCGGTTGACGCTCTCCTTGAGCATGACCGCAGCCGGGGTGGACATCGCCGCGACGGTCTCGGCCACCGTCAGGGCCTCGGCCAGCAGCTGGTCCGCCGGGACGATCCGGGAGACCAGGCCGGCCCGCTCGGCCTCCTCGGCGCCCATCATCCGGCCGGTCAGGCACAGTTCCATCGCCTTCGCCTTGCCGACCGCCCGGGTCAGCCGCTGCGAGCCGCCGATGCCGGGGATGACACCGAGCTTGATCTCCGGCTGCCCGAACTTCGCGGTGTCCGCCGCCAGCAGGACGTCGCACAGCATCGCCAACTCGCAGCCGCCGCCCAGCGCGTAGCCCGCCACCGCCGCCACCACGGGCTTGCGCAGCGCGGCGAAGCGGTCCCAGGCGGCGAACCAGTCGCCGAGGTAGGCGTCGACGAAGTCGAGGGACTGCATCTCCTTGATGTCGGCGCCGGCCGCGAACGCCTTCTCCGAGCCGGTGATGACCAGGCAGCCGATCTCCGGGTCACGGTCGAACTCCGTTGCCGCCTGCACGACTTCGTTCATCAGGAGGGTGTTGAGCGCGTTGAGCGCCTTGGGCCGGTCTAGCGTGATCAGCCCCACCCGGCCCTTGCGCTCGACCAGGATCGTCTCGTAGCCGGTCACTTGCCGTCCTCCCTCAGGGTGGTGATGATCGCCGAGAAGTCCAGGCCGGCGCCGCCGTCGGCCTGCGCGAAGTCCGCGTACAGCTGTGCCGCCCTGCGTCCGAGTTCGGTGGGCAGGCCGGCGGCGTCGGCGGCCCCGGCGGCGAGTCCGAGGTCCTTGGCCATCAGGGCGGCGGCGAACCCGGCCGCGTAGTCGCGGTTGGCCGGGCTGGCCGGCACCGGCCCGGGGACGGGGCAGTTGGTGGTGAGCGCCCAGCACTGGCCGGAGGCGGTCGAGGCGACGTCGTAGAGCGCCTGGTGGCTGAGCCCGAGGCTCTCCCCGAGCACGAAGGCCTCGCTGACCGCGATCATCGAGATGCCCAGGATCATGTTGTTGCAGATCTTCGCGGCCTGCCCCGCACCGGGGGGTCCGCAGTGCACGACCTTGCGGCCCATCGCCTCCAGCACCGGTCGGGCCGCCTCGAAGTCCGGCTCGGCGGCTCCGACCATGAAGGTGAGGCTCGCGGCCGTGGCGCCGACCACCCCGCCGGAGACCGGCGCGTCCACGGCCCGGTGCCCGGCGTGCACGGCGAGGTCGTGCGCCGCCCGGGCGTCCGCGACGTCGATCGTGGAGCAGTCGACGAAGAGCGTTCCCGGGCGGGCGGCGGGCAGCAGGTCCGCGTAGGCGGCCAGCACGTGCCGGCCGGCCGGCAGCATGCTGATGACGACGTCGGCCTCCCGCACCGCCTCGGTCGCGGACCGCGCCGGACGGACGCCGCTCTCCGTCCGGGACGCCCGCCGCAGCGCCTCGGGCGCCAGGTCGTAGCCGGTCACGGTGTGTCCGGCCGTGGCGAGGTTGGCGGCCATCGGGCCGCCCATGTTGCCGAGTCCGATGAATCCGATGACTCCGTTGAATCCGTTGAATCCGTTGAATCCGTTGCGGTGGGTCACCAGCGCTCCAGGGGTGTGGTGGGGGCCAGACCGAGTTCCCGGTCGCCGAGCGGGGCGAAGTAGCGGGCCACCGTGGCGGGCCCGACGGCGCTCAGCGTCGACGGGTTCCACCGCGGGGAACGGTCCTTGTCGATCACCTGGGCGCGGATCCCCTCGGCCAGGTCCGGCGTGGAGAGCGCCGCGCAGGAGGTCCGGTACTCCTGGTCGAGGACGGCCTCCAGCGGGCCGAGGGTGCGGGCCCGGCGCAGGGCGGCGAGGGTGGCCTTCACGGCGGCGGGCGAGTTGGCGGCGATCCGGTCCGCGGCCTCCTTGGCCTCCGGTTCGCCACTGTCCCGCAGGCGGTCGAGGATCTCCTCCACGGTGTCGGCCCCGTAGCAGTGGTCGATCCAGGCCCGCCGGCCGTCCAGCACGCCGGCCGGTGCGGGCCCGACGTTCCGTTCGAGGGCGTCGTGCACGGGGAGTTCGGCCAGGTCGTCCAGCAGCGCGGGCAGCCGCTCGGCCGGGACGAAGTGGTCGGCGAGGCCGCAGAGCAGCGCGTCACCGGCGCCTACGGAGCCCGCGGTCAGGGCCAGGTGGGTACCCAGCTCGCCCGGTGCGAGGGCGAGCAGGTAGGTGCCGCCCACGTCGGGGACGAAGCCGATGCCGGCCTCGGGCATGGCGACGCGGGTGGTCCCGGTGACGATCCGGACGCTGCCGTGGGCGGAGACCCCGACCCCGCCGCCCATCACGATGCCGCTCATGAGCGCGACGTAGGGCTTGGGGTAGCGGGCGATGCGGGCGTTGAGGCGGTACTCGTCGCGCCAGAACTCCTCCACCGCGCCCGGGTCCGCGCCGGTGGCGGCGCGGTGGATGGCGACGATGTCGCCGCCGGCGCAGAAGGCCCGCTCACCGGCGCCGGTGATGACCACGGTGTCGACCCGCTCGTCCTCCTCCCACGCGTCCAGCGCGTCGGAGATCCTTCGCACCATGCCGTGGGTGAGGGCGTTCAGGGCCGCGGGGCGGTTGAGGACGATCAGGCCGGCCCGGCCCTCGCGGTGGACCAGGACCTCGTCGAGGTCGTTCCCGGCCATCACGCGGCCCCGGTCAGGCCGCGGGCGACGATGACGCGCATGATCTCGTTGGTTCCTTCCAGGATCTGGTGCACCCGCAGGTCGCGGACGATCTTCTCGATGCCGTACTCGGCCAGGTAGCCGTAGCCGCCGTGCAGTTGGAGCGCCTGGTTGGCGACCTCGAAGCCGGTGTCGGTGGCGTGCCGCTTGGCCATCGCGCACAGCTCCGGCGCTCTGGGGTCCCCCCGGTCCAGGGCCGAGGCGGCCCGCCAGAGCAGCGACCTGGCCGCCTCCAGCTCCGTGGCCATGTCGGCGAGCCGGAACTGCAGCGCCTGGGCGTGCAGGAGCCGGGCGCCGAACGCCTCGCGGTCCGCCAGGTAGCGGGTGGCCCGCTCCAGGGCGTCCTGCGCTCCGCCGAGGGAGCAGGCGGCGATGCCGAGCCGGCCTCCGTTCAGCCCGTTCATGGCGATCCGGAAGCCCTCGCCCTCGACTCCGAGGAGGCGGTCGGCCGGGAGCCGGACGCCGTCCAGCCGCACCTGGCGGGTGGGCTGGGCGTTCCAGCCCATCTTCTTCTCGTCGGGCCCGAACGAGACGCCGGCGTCGTCGCGTTCGACGACGAACGCGGACACCCCGCCGGCCCCCGGTCCGCCGGTGCGGGCCATCACCAGGTAGACCTGGGAGACGCCCGCGCCCGAGATGAACTGCTTGACGCCGTCGAGGACCCAGTGGTCCCCGTCCCGGCGGGCTCGGGTGGTCAGTGCCGCCGCGTCCGAGCCCGCGCCGGGCTCGGTGAGGCAGTAGCTGGCGGGGGTCGCCATGGCGCTGAGGCCCGGCAGCCACCGGGCGCGCTGGGCGTCGTCGCCGTAGCGGTCGATCATCCAGGCGACCATGTTGTGGATGGACAGGTAGGCCGCGATGGACGGGCAGCCGGTGGCCAGCGCCTCGAACACGAGCACGCCGTCGGCGCGGGTGAGTCCGGAGCCGCCGGACTCCTCGCGGACGTAGACACCGGCCAGGCCGACGTCCGCCGCCTTGCGCAGCACGTCCACCGGGAAGTGCTTGGCCTGGTCCCACGCGACCGCGTTCGGCGCCAGGTGTTCGCGGGCGAAGGCCCGGGTGGTCGCCGCGATGGCGAGCTGGTCCTCTGTGAGGTCGTGCACGGCGCCCTCAGCCCATCGTCGGGATGGTGAAGCTCGCGCCCTCCTTGACCCCGGAGGGCCAGCGCGAGGTGACGGTCCGGGTGCGGGTGTAGAAGCGGATCGAGTCCGGCCCGTGCTGGTTGAGGTCGCCGAACCCGGAGCGCTTCCAGCCGCCGAAGGTGTGGTACGCGACCGGCACGGGGATCGGCACGTTGACGCCGACCATGCCGGTGTTCACCCGGCGGGCGAAGTCCCGCGCCGTGTCGCCGTCCCGGGTGTAGATGGCCACGCCGTTGCCGAACTCGTGCTCGCCGGGCAGGCGCAGCGCCTCCTCGTAGTCGGCGGCGCGGAGCACGGTCAGGACGGGGCCGAAGATCTCCTCCCGGTAGATCCGCATGTCCGGCGTGACGCGGTCGAACAGCGAGGCGCCGAGGAAGTAGCCGCCCTCGTGCCCCTCCAGCCGGAAGTCCCGCCCGTCGACGACGAGTTCGGCGCCCTCCTCGACCCCGAGGTCCAGGTAGCCGCGGACCCGCTCCAGCGCGTCGGCGCCGACCAGCGGGCCGAAGTCCGCCGCCGGGTCGTCCGAGCGCCCGACCTTCAACGCGGCGATCCGCTCGACCAGTTTGGCCACCAGGGCGTCGGCCGTCTCCTCCCCCACCGGGACGGCCACCGAGATCGCCATGCAGCGCTCGCCGGCCGAGCCGTAGCCGGCGCCGATCAGCGCGTCCGCGGCCTGGTCGAGGTCGGCGTCCGGCATCACGACCAGGTGGTTCTTGGCGCCGCCGAAGCACTGCGCCCGCTTCCCGTGCGCGGCCGCGGTGGCGTACACGTACTGGGCGATCGGCGTGGAGCCGACGAACCCGACCGCCTGCACCCGCGGGTCCTCCAGCAGGGTGTCGACGGCCTCCTTGCCGCCGTTGACCACGTTCAGCACGCCCGGCGGCAGCCCGGCCTCCAGGAACAGCTCGGCGAGGCGCAGCGGCACCGAGGGGTCGCGCTCCGAGGGCTTGAGGACGAAGGCGTTGCCGCAGGCGATGGCGGGTGCGGCCTTCCAGAGCGGGATCATCGCGGGGAAGTTGAACGGCGTGATGCCCGCGACCACGCCGAGCGGCTGGCGCATCGAGTACACGTCGATGCCGGTGCCCGCGTTGTCGCTGAACTCGCCCTTCAGCAGGTGCGGGATGCCGGCGGCGAACTCCACGACCTCCAGGCCGCGTTGGATGTCCCCGTGGGCGTCGGCCACGGTCTTGCCGTGCTCGGCGGACAGCAGCCGGGCCAGTTCCTCCTTCTCCTGCTCGACGAGCTGGAGGAAGCGCAGCAGGACGCGGGCGCGCCGCTGCGGGTTCCACGCGGCCCATGCGGGCTGGGCCTGCGCGGCGTCGGCGATCACCGCCTCGACCTCGGCCCGGCTCGCCAGCGGCACCCGGGCCTGCACCCGGCCGGTGTTGGGGTCGTACACGTCGCCGAAGCGACCGGAGGTGCCGGCGGTGGGCTTGCCGGCGACGAAGTGGGTCAGTTCTCGGACCATCGGGTTCCTTCTCTCGACAGGGGTGGGGAGAGGAGGAGGATCGGAGGCCGCCGCCGGTCGGCGGGCGCACGGTGGTGCGCCCCGCGACACGGGCGTGCGGCGGCGGAACGGAACGTCAGGGCGTCGGGGCCCCGGCGGCCGTGGGCACGGGACGACCAGGAGCGGCAGTGGAGCGGGAGCAGCCCGGAGTCATGCGTGTCGTCTCCATCCTCGTGGAAAACACGGAACACCCGCGGCCGGTATCCTGACTCCCGGATCACCGCACGCCCCCAGGCCTTCCCGGCTGGCTGCCAGTGGCCTTCGTCTGCGAGGACGAACTCCCCGGTCACAGTGGCGGGACCGTGCCGGACTCACACCGGCTTCCCTGACACCGCGGACCTGCCGTCGACCATATAGTTGGACGTCCTAGTAAGTCCAGAGGCCCGCACGCGCGTTGCGCCATCGACTTTCCACCGCGCCGAGCGGCACGTGACCGGACGGTGTCCGCAAATCAGGCGCCCGGCAGCGCGGGGCCGCGAGCCCGTAAAGTTAGCTGAGGCACACCTAAGCAACACAGGCCGGGCCCATCTTCGCCATACCGGCGCGGGCGGGCCTCGGCCGCCGACCGCTGTCGGCGCCGGAGGTGCGCCTGCCGGAGGTGTGCCTGCCGGGAGTGTGCCTTCCGGGAGTGTCGGGACAGGGAGAACGATGTGAGGGTCGGTCGGGACGCCAGGCGTCCGCACGGGGAACTGGTCGCGGACGTACTGGCGGTGTTGTGGGCGGCCGGCGAGCCGCTGACCGCCCAGCAGGTCAAGGAGGCGCTGGACCACGGGCTGGCCCGCACCACCGTGACGACGATCCTCACGCGCCTGCACGAGAAGGGGACCCTGGTCCGCAGCCGCCCCGCGCGGTCCTTCGCCTACGCCCCGGTGGAGGACGCCGCCGGACTGGCGGCCGGGCGCATGCGCCGGGAGTTGGAGAAGGAACCCCAGCGGGACCTCGTGCTGAAGCGGTTCGTCTCCTCCCTGTCCGAGGACGACGAGGACGTCCTGCGCCGCCTGCTCCTCGATGCCCAGACCGAGGCCCAGAGCGAGGCCCAGACCGGGGCCAGGGCCGCGACCGCGACGGACTCCGGCAGGCCCGGGCCCGAGGACGACGCATGGGCCTGATCCTGACGATCGTCGCCCTGGCCCTGCTGCTCCCCTGGGCCGCGGCGCCCGCCGCCCGCCGCTTGGCCCTGCTGCTCCCTCCGCGCGAGGCCTCGCTCGCGCTCACGGGCGCGGCCGTCCTGCTGGCGGGCGGCACCGTCGCGGCACTCGCCGGGCTGTTCCACGTCCCGTTCCTGGCAGGTCTGGAGCACCTGCCGCTGTCCGGCGTCGTCGCCCGGTGGCCGGCGGTGGTGCCGGTGTCCTGCGCTGCCGGGGCCGCGCTGGCCGTCCAGGCCGTACGGCTGACGCTGCGGTGGCGCGGGCACCGCGTGATCCTCACCCGTGCCTGGGGCCTGACCGCTGATGCGACGAGCGACGGCGACCTGCTCGTGGTCACGGGCAAGGACGCCGAGGCCTTCGCCCTGCCCGGCCACCGGGGGCGCCCCGGCCGCGTCGTCGTCTCGGCCGGCATGCTGAGCGCGCTGGGCCCGGCGGAGCGCGCGGTGCTGCTCGCCCACGAGCGCGCCCACCTGCGCGGGCGCCACCACCTGCTGTCCGCCACCGTCGACCTCGCCGCCGCCGTACACCCGGCGCTGGCCCGGCTGCGGGCCGACCTCGACTACCACCTGGAACGCTGGGCCGACGAGCAGGCCGCCGCCGCGGTCGCCGACCGGCGCACCGCCGCGACCGCCATCGCCCGGGCGGCCCTGGCCGGATCGCCGTCCGCCCGCCGAACCGCCGGGCCCCTGCTGTCCGTGAGCACCGGCCCCGTGCCCCAGCGCGTCCAGGCCCTCCTGGGCCCCGCACCCGCCCGCCCGACCGGCCGCAGGGCGCGGGCCGCCGTCGCCCTGGTCGCCGCCGTCACGGTCGCGGCCCTGCTCGGCGCGGCCTTGGCCTACGGGCTGCACGAGTACGTCGAGTACGCGGCCCGGACCCTGAGGGCCCACGGCACGGTCTGACGACATCGATGTAGACCAACCGTGCGGGTCCGGGTATGGTGAGGCTCGGCTTACCCGTGCGGGCCTTGGCGCAGCCGCCCGCCCACCGGCGATCAGCGGCCGCGTTCACTCCGGCCTCCGGGCTCGGCGTCCCCGCGCGGGTGCCGCCACCATGGCCCCGGTCCGAGAACACGGCGGCCACCGGACGATGGGACCTGGCGTGTACGACGGGAGGACGGGCTCGACGAGCCCCTTCGAACAGACCGTCTACCTCCTGTCGACGGCCGGCAGGGCGGTCGACCGGCTGCTGGCCGACCGGCTCGACGCGAGGGGAATGGGCCCGGCCCATCAGGCGCTGCTGTCCGCACTCGCCCAGCTGGGGCCGCACGGGCGCCGCGACCTCACCGAGCACGCCGCCGCAACCGCAACCGCCGCAACCGGGGCCGACTCCGCCCAGGCACTGGACGACCTCCTGTCGGCGGGCCTGGTGCACTCCATGGTCGTCCAGATCGGCGGGCGGCAGGAGGTGCTGACGATCACCCCGGCCGGGCAGGCAGCGCTGGACGTGCTGCACGACGACGCAGCCGCCGTCCAAGGCGACCTGCTCGCCTCGTTGACGAAGGGCCAGCGCGCCGAACTCAACTCCCTGCTGCGGCGGGTGTGCACGGCGGCCGCCCGCGGCGCGGGACACCGCACACCCCCGCCCTCGGGCCCCGGCTGGGTGCTCACCGGCGGGCAGCGCCGACGGTGGATCTCCGAGTAGGAGTCAGCGGACGCCGGCGGGCTGCTGCGCGGTGAGCGGTGCGGAGTGGGGGCCCGCGAGAGGCAGGACGTGGTCGGCGTGGCCGGTGACGAGGGGGAGGTCATGGCTGACGAGGACCACCGCCAGGCCCCGGCTGGTGCGCAGGTCGTCGAGAAGGTCCATGAGCGCGGCGGCGGTGTCGGTGTCGAGGGCGGAGGTGACCTCGTCGCAGAGCAGGACGTCGGGTTCGGCGGCCAGGGCGCGGGCGAGGGAGACGCGCTGGCGTTGGCCGCCGGAGAGTTCGTGGGGGTGGCGGGTCGCGTAGTGCGGGGGCAGGCCGACGGCGGTGAGCAGTTCGGCGACGCGCTCCTCGCACCGGGCGGCGGGAAGGCCGAAGTGCAGCTTCAGCGGCCGGGTGAGGGTGGCACCGACGGTGTGGGCCGGGTTGAGGGCGCCGAGGGGGTTCTGGGGGACGAGCTGGATGCGGCGGCGCTGGTCGCGGCTGCGGCGCCGGTAGGACGGGGCCAGGTGTTCGCCGTGGAGGATGACGCTGCCGGACTCGGGCCGGTGAAGGCCGGCCAGGGTGCGCAGCAGCGTGCTCTTGCCGCATCCGGACGGGCCGGTGATCCCGGTCAGCGTGCCGGGCATCAGGGCGAGGTCGACGGCGGCGAAGACGCGGTGGCGGGCGCGGACCGTGCCGATGCCGGCGCTGAGCGCCTTCACCTCCACGACGGGCGGCATCCCGGAGGCGGCCCTGGTACGAACGCGTGCGGCCTGCACGGCCGTTGCCGGCACAACCCCAGCCCCAGACCCCGCCGGGGCCGGGGCCGGGGCCGCAGCAAGGCGGTCGGGCCACAGGGCCAGCACGTCGTCGGCGCAGCGGGCGACGAAGTCGGGGTCGTGGCTGGTGAGGGCGATGGCGAGGCCGTCGGAGTCGGCGATCTCGCGCAGCAGGTCGGCGATGTCGTCGCGCAGGGCCGGGTCGAGGCCGGCGGTGGGTTCGTCGAGGAGGAGGATCTCGGGCCGTCGCGCGAGGGCGCGGGCAAGGGCGACACGCCGCTGCTGGCCGCCGGACAGGCCTGCGGGGCGGCGGTGTTCGAGGCGCTCGCCAGCCGGCAGGCGGACGGCGCGCAGCAGGTCGGGTACGGAGGTTCGGCGGCGGTCGGCGGCCGTCTCGGTCAGGAGGCGGTCGACGCGCATGCGCGGGTTGAGGTCTGAGCCCGGGTCCTGGCCGACGAAGGCGAGCTTGTGGCGGCGAAGGCGGCGCAGGTCCTCGGGAGGGAGGGCGAGGATGTCGTGGCCGAGGACGTCGAGGGTGCCGGTGGTGACGCGGGCGCCTGGTGGGAGGGCTCCGACCAGGGCGCGCAGGAGGGTGGTCTTGCCGGCGCCGGAGGGGCCGGTGACGGCGGTGACCCGGCCCGGGGTGAGGGCGAGAGTGGCGTCGGTGAGCAGGGGCGTGCCCGCGAGGGCGATGGACAGGCCAGTGGCGCGGGCGGCGGGGGCGGCGGTGCTCACAGCGGGGTCTCCGGGGTCGGCCGGGCGGGGGCGAGGGCTTCGGCGGCGAGGTTGACGCTGATGGCGAGCAGCCCGATGGCCAGGCACGGCGCGCCGACCGCCCAGGGGTTGAGGGTGATCCCGGCGGCGTTCTCGCGGATCATCAACGCCCAGTCGGCTTCCGGGGGTTGGGGGCCGAGCTGGAGGAAGGCGGCGACCGAGACGATGTAGACGCCTTCGACGAAGCGCAGGCCGAACAGGGCGAGGAGGGTGGAGCGCAGGTTGGGCAGCACCTCGCGGACCGTCAGGTGCCACAGGCGTTCGCCGCCGACGGCCGCGGCCTCGACGTAGCCGGTGGCGGCGATGGGGGCGGCTGCCGCGGCGACGATGCGCACGGCGTAGGGAATGCCCAGGAGGGTGGCGGCGGCTGCGACGGCCAGGCGTCCGCCGGCGGGCCAGGCCAGGGCGATGAGCATGATGGCGAGGACGGAGGGCAGGAGGATCGTCAGGTCGGCGGCGCGTTCGATCCACCGGCCGAGCCGGGGCCGCAGGACGGCGAGGATGCCGAGGACGGTGGCCGCCGCCGTGACGACCAGGGCGATGGCCACGGCTGTGGCGATCAGGGGTGCGCCGCCGGTCAGCAGGCGGCTGAGGACGTCGCGGCCGAGCTGGTCACCGCCGAGCGGCGCGTCGCCGCCGGCTTCGGCGTAGGGGAAGGTGACGGGGGTGTCGATGGGGTGAGGGGCGAGGAGCGGTCCGGCGAGGGCGAGGAGGACGAGCAGGAGCGCGGGGACGGCGCGGACGAGCACGTGCCTCCTTCGCCGGGTGGCGGGCGCGGGGGCCGCTGCGGTCGGGGCATCGGCGGTCATCGGCGCTCCTCTCCGAGGGCGGTGGTGCGGATGAGGTCGGCCAGCAGCAGGAGCAGGCTGATGGCGGCGCCGGCCGCGGCCACGACTCCGGCGACGAGCGGGGTGTCACGGTCGGCGATGGCCCCGGCCAGGACGGCGCCGATGCCGGGGTAGTTGAAGAGGGTCTCGACGACGACGGTGCCGCCCAGCAGCATGCCGGCGGAGGTGGCGATGCCGACGGCGATGGCGGACAGGGCGCCGGGGAGCATGTGGTGGCTGAGGATGCGTCGGCGCGCGAGGCCGTCGAGGACGGCGGCCTGCACGTGCGGCAGCGCGGCCTGGTCGGCGAGCGCGCCGCGCACGATGCGGGTGTTCCAGCCGATCTGGGGGACGGCCAGTGAGAGCACCGGCAGGACGAGCATGGTCCAGGACTCGGGGGCTCCGTCGGGGCCGGTGAGGGTGACGGCGGGCAGCCAGCCGGTCCACTGGGACAGCAGGAGCAGGAGGGCGACGGAGACGACGAACTCCGGGAGGGCGAACGCGGCGGTGGAGGCGGCGTCGATGGCGCGGTCGGCGCGTCCGCCGGGGCGCAGGGCGGCCCAGCTCCCGAGCGCGAGGGCGCCGATGGTGCTCAGGGCGAGGGCGAGGGTGCCCAGGAGCAGGGTGTTGGGGAAGGGGCCGGCGAGGATGTCGGTGACGTGCTGGCCGCGCGCGGTGACGCCGAGGTCGCCGGTGGGCAGGCCGGTCATCCAGTCCCAGAAACGTTCGGCCACCGGGCGGTCGAGCCCGAGGGCGCTGCGGCGGGCGGCGAGGTCGGCGGCGGTGACCCCGCGCTCGGCGGTCGCGCCGGCGGCGTCGCCCGGGAGCAGCTCGACGGCGGCGAAGACGCCGGCGAGCAGGACGACGAGCAGGGCCAGGCGCCGGGCCGCCTGCCGGGCGACCCGGCCCGCACCGGGGAGGATGCGGGCCGGGGTGCCCTGCGGCGCGCGGGCGCCGGCCGGCTGAAGCGTGGTCAACGCGCCAGCCAGGTCTTGTCGAGCTGGACGCGGCCGTAGCCGGGAAGCCTGGGCAGGTCGCGCACGGCGGCTCCGGCGAGGTCGATGCCGTCGGCCATGCCCCACAGCAGGTAGCCGGACTCGGCGAACTCGATCTCCTGGAGCCGGTGCAGCAGCTTGTCGCGCGCGGCGGCGTCGGCGGTGCCCATGGCCGTGCGGTAGGCCTCGTCGAACGCGGGGTCCTTGAAGGCGGACTCGTTCTGGCCGGCGTCGGAGAGCATCGTCTTGGAGGCGAAGAAGACGACCGAGTCGTTGGTGCCCCAGTACGTCGTGTAGAGCGGCGCCTTGAGCCAGGTGGCGTCCCAGAAGACCTTGGAGTCCTGCTTCACGACGTTGATCTTCACGCCGGCCTCGCGGACCTGGGTGGCGAACAGGGTCGCGGATTCGGCGAGGCCGGAGACGTCCTCGGTGGTGATCAGGTCGTAGGTCCGGGAGGTGTCGAACCCGGCGTCGGAGAGCAGTTGCTTGGCCTTGGCGAGGTCGCGCCCCCGCTGCGGTATGTCCTTGGCGAAGGCGGGGTCGCCGGTGCCGAGGATGTCGTTGGCGACGCTGCCGTAGCCGGAGAGGACCTGCTTGACCATGGCGTCGCGGTCGACCGCCAGCTTCAGGGCCTCGCGCACCCGTGCGTCGGCGAACGGGCCGTCGGCGGTGCGCATGACGACGGGCATCGCCATGTCGTTGGGGCGGCGCAGGATCTGGACGTCCTTGCGGGCCTCGGCGGTGCGGGCGGCGACGGCGCCGACGTTGGAGGCGAGGTCGATCTGCCCGGCGAGCAGGGCGTTGGCCATGGCCTGCGGGCTCTCGAACAGGCGCACCTCGACGGCGTCGAGCAGCACCTTGCCGCCGTACCAGTTGTCGTTGCGCACCAGCCGGGCGTTGCCGTCGCGGTACCAGTCGAGCTTGAACGGGCCGGTGCCGGGGGCGCCGGCGATCGCGTCGTCCTTGGTGTCCTTCTTCAGGACGAAGGTGGTCAGACGGGTCAGCAGCGGCAGATCCGCGTTGGGGTAGTCGGAGACCAGGACGACGGTCTTCGCGTCCTCGGCCCTGATGCCCTCGGGCTGGATGCCTGGCAGCCGGCTCTTGCCCGCCGGGGTGTTGCGCAGGCGCTGCAGCGACCAGACCACGTCGGCGGCGGTGACCGGGGTGCCGTCGTGGAACGTCGCGCCGTCGGCGATCGTGAAGCGCCAGGTCTTCAGGTCCTCCGACGGCTTCCAGGAGGCCAGGCGCGGGACGGTGTTGGCGGTGGATCCGGGAACGGCCAGCGTGTCGTAGAGCAGACTGATGATCAGGTAGTCGCTCTCGTTGGCCTGCGTGCCGTGCGGGTCACGGGTGATCGCGGAGGCCTTGCCGAGAGCACCGACCTTCAGCGTCCCCCCGGCGCGGGGCTGCGAGGACACCGCGCCCGCGGACGCGGCGTCCTTGGATCCGCCCGCGCCACTGCCGCAGGCGGCGAGCGCACCGGCCGCCCCGATACCGGCACCGGCCCACAGCAGCTCTCGTCTGGTGACGCCCACGTTCGTTCCTCGATTCGGGTTGAGCTCGATTTGCTTAGGTTTACCTACCCTAAGTTTGAGACAGGCCGCAAGCCGCCCGACGGAGCGCACCGGCCCACCGGGCGTGCGCCCCCCTGCCGCAAACAGCAATCCGAGCAGCGGAGTTGCCCCCGCGCGGCAGGTGCGCCACCACCCCGAACTGAGACTACGTAAATGTAGACATCTGATCGGGTAAGGCTTGCCTTACCTCGAAGTCGTTGTTACGTTTCCTGTCGTCCGGCCGTCCGAGCCGACCCGGACCCCACGCCTCACGCGCTGCTCCCGCCCGCCGTCCCGCACCGACGCGGTGATGCCGCGTGCCCGCAACACCTTCTCCCCACCCCTGCCCACGGAAGGCCCCGCCGTGCCCACCTGCCCTGCCCCGGTACGCCGTCTCGACACCGCCGCCACCGCGGAACTGACCGCCACCGCCGCCAAGCTGCTGGACTTCCACGGCTCCGCCACCAGCCCCCGCCTGCTGGCCGACCTGCCCGTGATGTGCGCCCAGCTCAGCCGCGAACTCCGGCACGCGCTGCGCCCCGTGGACACCGCCGACGGCCTGTTCGTGCTGCGCGGACTGCACCCGGACGACACGGAGCTGGGCCCGACGCCCGGCCACTGGTCGGCCGTCGGGGACGCGGGCGCGCTGTGGGACGTCGTGCTGCTGCTCGTCTCCACGCTGATGGGGACCCCGATCGCCTGGGACGGCCAGCAGGAAGGCCGGTTCGTGCACAACATCGTCCCCTCGCCCGGCCACGAGAGCGAGCAGACCGGCGCCTCCAGCTCCGTCCTGCTCACCCCGCACACCGAGGACGCCTTCCACCCCGGCCGCGCCCACCTGCTCCTGCTGTGCTGCATGCGCAACCACGACAACATCGCCACCACCGCGGCCAGCATCCGCCTCACCGACCTCGCCGACGAGGACGTCGCCCAGCTCAAGCGTCCGATCGTGCCGATCCTGCCCGACGACGCCTACGAGCAGGCCCGGCAGTTCGCCGGCCGACCCGCACCGGTGCCCACCCTCTTCGCGGCACCCGAGGGCCTGACCATGCGCTTCGACCCCGCCTACACGCCGGTCGAGGACGCCGACGAGACCTGGCGCGCGGCCTACCGGCGCCTGGAGGACGAACTCGCCCGCGTCTCGGTGGCGGTGAGCCTGGAGCCGGGCGACGTGCTGGTCGTCGACAACGACATCGTCGTCCACGGCCGCGTCCCCTTCCGGGCGCGCTACGACGGCACCGACCGCTGGCTCAAGCGCGCCTCCGTACGCGTCGAGGGCCGCCCCACCCGCCCGGTCGCCGAACACGACGAACACGGCTACGGCCAGGCCGCGCTCACCGCCTGACCTGCCTTCCTGCTCTCCTGCCATACCGACTTACCGCCTTCCAGATGCCGCCTCACCCATCCGAAAGGGCACCCCCGTGGACCGCGACGACACCACCCTGCGCGTACTCTCCACCAGCGACCTCGCCGGCCTGGACATCACCCTGACCGACGTCGTCGACACCGTCGAACAGGCCTACCGCACCCTGGCCGCGGGCCAGTCCGACAACCCGCGCAAACTCACCGTCAAACCCGCCGACGGACACTCCGTCTCCTACGCCATGCTCGGCCGCGACGGGGCGCGCAACGTCGTCGCCATCAAGACCTCGTACAAGCACGGCCTCGACAAGGGCCGCGAGGAGCAGCACTACTACACGACGCTGACCGTCTACGACGACGTCACCGGCCTACCGGTCGCCATGATGGACTGCTCGCGCATCGGCTCGCTCCGCACACCGGCCGTCTCCGCCCTGCTGGCCCGCGAGTGCGCCTCCCCCGACGCCTCCACGGCGCTGGTGATCGGCACGGGAACACAGGGCCGCCTCGCGCTGCCGTTCCTGCTCACCACCCTGCCGAAGCTGGAGCGACTGCTGCTGGCCGGCACCCACCCCGACGGCATAGCCGCCGTCCGCCAGGAGCTGGAACGCCACTTCCCCGGCCGTGAGCTGGAGTTGGTCACCGACCTCAAGCGCGCCGCGCACGACGCGGACGTCATCGTCGCCACCGCCGGCGCTCACACCTCCGCCGCCGTCGAGGCCGACTGGCTGAAGCCCGGCGCGACCGCGATCCTCGTCGGCCACGGCCTCGCCCCGTCCACGCTGCACCGAGCCGACCGCATCATCGCCACCAGCGAGGCCCAGATGCGCGTCACCGGCACCGACATGGCCGACGCCGACGGAAACCTGCCCGCCGTCGACCTGGAGCTGCCCGCCGCCATCTCCGGCGCCTCCCAGGCCCGTACCGCACCCGGCCAGCGGATCTTCGCCTACAACAGCGGCCTGGTCGTCACCGACATCGCGCTGGGCCACCGCTTCGCCCAGCTCGCCGCCGACCAGAACCTCGGCACCGAGGTCGCGCTGTGGCGCTGACCCTTCCCGCCCACCCCGATCCCCTCCACGACAGGATCGCGGCCGGAGACCTCCTGCACGACCTCTCCCACGCCTTCGGCGGACCGTTCCACTTCGTGCTGCCCGAACGCTTCGACGCCAACCTCGCAGCCTTCCGGGCCGCGCTCGACGAGGCGGAGGTGGAGGGCACGGTGTACTTCGCGAAGAAGGCCAACAAGGCCGCCGCGTTCGTCGAACGCTGCGCCCGCGCGGGAGCCGGCGTGGACGTCGCCAGCCACGGCGAGCTGCGCGAAGCCCTCGGCCACGGTGTGCGCGGCGAGGACCTCGTCGTCACCGGGCCCGCCAAAGCCGAGCCGCTGCTGCGCGTCGCGGCCCTCCAAGGCGCACTGATAGCCGTCGACTCCCTCGACGAACTGAGCCGCATCCTGCACCTGGACGTCCCCCGACCCGTCCGCATCCTGCTGCGCCGCTTCCCGCCCACCCACACCGGGAGCCGCTTCGGCCTCACCGACGACCAGCTCGACACCGTGCTGCTGCGCTGCGCCGCGGCGAAGGAGCGGGTCCGGATGGAGGGCTTCAGCTTCCACCTGTCCGGCTACGACGTGCAGCCCCGCGCCGACCTCGCCGGAGAGCTCGTCGAACTCTGCCTCAAGGCAAGGCTCCTGGGGCTGCAGGCCGACCGGATCAGCATCGGCGGCGGCTTCGCCGTCGACTACGTGCCCGCCGAGGCCTGGCACGCCTTCCTCGCCGAACAGGGCCCCGACGACTACCACGCCCGCAAGTCCTTCAGCACGGACGACTTCTATCCCTACCACTCGCCCGTCGCCGGGGCCGATGCCCTGCGGGCCGTCCTCGCCGCCCGCCCCCACGGCACGGGTGAGCCGCTGGCCGGGCGGCTGCGGGAGGCGGGCGTAATGCTGCTGCTGGAACCCGGACGCGCCCTGCTGGCCGGGGCCGGCTCCTCGGTGTTCGCCGTCCAGGGCGTCAAGGACCGCCCCGGGTACGGGATCGTCACCGTCGACGGCAGCAGCCTGAGCCTGTCCGAGCAGTGGTTCAACAGCGAGTACCTGCCCGACCCCCTGCTCCTCACCCCGCACCCCGACCAGGACGCCGCGGAGTACCGGGCGTGCGTGGGCGGGGCCAGCTGCCTCGACTCCGACCTGCTCACCTGGCGCAAGATCGCCTTCCCCCGCCGCCCCCGGGTCGGCGACCTGCTCGTCTATCCCAACACCGCCGGCTACCAGATGGACTCGAACGAGTCCCCCTTCCACGACCTCCCCCTGCCGGCCAAGGTCGTCATCCACCACGAGAACGGCCGGCTGCGCTGGCGTCTCGACCGCCGCCCGGCCCTGTGACCCGACACCGCACCGCTCCCGAGAAAGCGCCCCTCGCCATGACCGACGCCCTCCACCGCCCCCCGGTGGTCACCCGGATGACCGATCTCATCGGCTACACCCCGCTGTTCGAGCTCGCCCGCGCCGACAACGGCGCCCGCCTCCTGCTGAAGCTGGAGATGTTCAACCCCACCGGCAGCGCCAAGATCCGCATGGCCCGGCAGATGGTCCTCGACGCCGAGGAGCGCGGCCTGCTGCGCGAGGGCGGCCACATCATCGAGTCCACCTCCGGCAACACCGGCCTCGGGCTGGCCGTCGTCGCCGCCGAGCGCGGCCACCGCTTCACCGCCGTCGTCGACAACCACGCCGCCGCCGACAAGCTGCGCGGCATGAAGGCGATGGGCACCGAGCTCGTGTACGTCGACGCCGACACCGACGGCGAGGAGCTCCACACCGCCGCCCGCGAGGAACTGGCCGAGGAGATGGCCCGCGGCAAGGACAACACGTTCTTCACCGAGCAGCACAACAACCCCAGCAACGCGGTGGGTTACTTCGCGGTCGGCCGGGAGATCGCCCAGGCCCTCGACAACCGGGTCGACGTGCTGATCGGCGCGGTCGGCACCGGCGGCGGCCTGTGCGGCACCGCCCGCGAGCTCAAGAAGTACGTGCCCGGTGTCTCGGTCGTCGGTGTCGAGCCGAAGGGCTCCATCGCCTTCGGCCCGCCCGCCCACGACTACTACCAGTCCGGCACCGGCACCCCCGAAGGCGCCACCATCGGCCTGCTCGTCGACTACGACCTCATCGACGAGGGCGTCAAGGTCGGCGACGTCGAGGCCTTCGCCACCGCCCGCGTCGTCGCCCGCCGCACCGGCCTGCTCATCGGCGGCTCCGCCGGCGGCGTCGTCCACGACGCCCTGGCCCGCCTGACGGCCCTTCCGCCGGACGCCGTCATGGTCGCGTTCATCAACGACGGCGGCGAGAAGTACATGGATACCGTCTTCAACGACGACTGGATGACCGCCCGCAACCTCATCGACGAGGCCGTCGAGGCCGAGATCGACGAGTCCCTCGCCAAACTCCGCAGGCCCTGACACCCAGAGACGTGACACCCAGAGACGTGACATCCAGAGACGTGACATTGAGAGACTGACACCCACCATGCAGCAGCTGACCACCCTGGCGCGCGACAGCCGCGCCCTCACCGCCCTCGCCGTCCCGCTCGCCCTCACCCAGCTCGCCCAGGTCGCCCTCACCACCACCGACACGATCATGATGGGCGTCCTGGGCACCGAGGCGCTGGCCGCCGGCGGCCTCGCCCTGGTGATCTTCAACCAGCTCCGCACCATGGGCGTCGGGCTGGTCACCTCCGTCGGCAACCAGGTGGCAGCGGCAGCGGCCCGCGCCGAGCGCGGCGCCGAGGAGACCGGGGCCAAGGAGACCGGAGCCGCCAGCGAACCGGCCACCGGCGCCGACCACGAGGTCCGGGGCCTGGTGCGTGCCGCGATGGCCGTCGCCACCCTCGCCGGCCTGGCCGGCGCCGTCCTGATGGTCCTCATCGGCCAGGCCGCCACCTGGCTCGGCCAGGACGCCACCGTCGCCCACCGCGCCCAGGGCATGCTCGCCGCCCTCGCCCCCGGCCTCGTGCCCTGCCTGTGGTTCCAGGCCGTCCGCCAGTTCACCGTCGGCATGCGCCGCCCCCAGGCCCTGCTGCAGATCACCCTCGCCTCCGTCGCCGTCAACGCCGCCCTCAACTGGGCCTTCATCCACGGCACCTGGGGCCTGCCCCGGCTCGGCCTCACCGGTATCGGCGTCGCCACCAGCAGCGTCTACCTGCTGTCCTTCCTCGCCCTCTACGCCTCCGCCCGCCGCGACCCGCACCTCGCCCCCCTGCTCAGCCTCGACTTCTGGCGCGCCGATCCGGCAACCGTCCGCCGCCTGCTCGGCCTGGGCACCCCCATCGCGGCCACCTACGGCTCCGAGGCCGGGTTCTTCTCCGTCACCGCCCTGCTCGCCGGCAGCTTCGGCCCGGCGGCGCTCGCCGCCCACACCGCGGTCAACCAGCTCGTCTACATCGTCTTCCAGGTCGCCGTCGGCCTCTCCCACGCGGCCTCCATCAACGTCAGCCGCGAACTCGCCCTCGGCGAGCACGCGGCCGCCCGCCGTATCAAGAACACCGCACTCGCCTGCGGCGCCGCCGTCACCACCCTCGTCGGCCTCGTCTACCTCACCGTCCCGGACCTCGTCCTGCGCCCCTACTTCGACCCGGACGCGCCCGCCGACCAACAGGGCCTGACCATCGCGACCAGCCTCCTCGTCATGGTCGCCGTCCTGCAACTCTTCGACTGCGCCCAGAACATCGGCGTCGGACTGCTACGCGGCCTCGACGACACCAAGAGCGGCTTCCGCATCACCCTCATCGGCTACTGGGCCGTCGGCCTGCCCTCCGCCTGGCTCCTCGCCTACCCCCTCGGCGGCGACATCCGCGGCCTCTGGTTCGGGCTGCTCATCGGCCTCGCCACCACCGCCGCCCTCCTCCTGCGCCGCTACAGCCGCTCCCTCGCCGCGAAGGCCGCCGCGGCGCCCGCAGCCGTCTCCGCCGGAGCCTGACCGCCCGCCCGCCCGCCGGAGGTGCCGGGGCAAGGCCCCCACCCCGCCCTCCGGCGGCACGTGCCGTTCTTTCGCTGGCCCTCACCCCTTGCCGGAACGTTCCGGCATGGCTACATTCTTCATCACGCCAGCAAAGCTGACTGAACTTTCAGTTATGTCGCAGGGTCGCGCCAGCACCAGAGAACAGAAGGAACACCCATGACCACGTCCACCACCACCGGCCGCACGGCCGCCGGAGGCCCCGCCTCCCGCACCTGCCGGACGTCCCGCCGGCAGACGAGGACGGTCCGCCCGTGACCTCGTACGCCGTCCTCACCTCCTTCGGCTCTCCGCTCGGCTCCCCCGGCCGCACCAGGCCGGCCGAACGCACGCAACTGCGCGTCGGGCTCGTGCAGATGCGCTGGTACGCCGACCCGGCCGAGCACGACGACCGGCTGCGCGAGGGCGTGGCACTCGCCGCCGCGCAGGGCGCGACGATGGTGTGCCTGCCCGAGCTGACCCGCAGCCCCTACTTCTGCAACACCGACGACCCGATGGCGGAGGGCGCCGCCCGCTACCTGGAGGACGTCGAAACCGGGCCCACCGCCAGCCTCGCCGCCGAACTCGCCGCGGAACTGGGCATCAGCGTCCACGCCTCCCTGTACGAGCGCGCCGAGGACGGCGGCCTCGGCTACAACACGGCCATCTGCGTGGACCGCGACGGCACCCTCGTCGCCCGGACGCGGAAGAACCACATCCCGGCCTTCCCCGGCTACCGCGAGGACCTGTGCTTCCGCCCCGGCGACAGCGGGTTCCCCGTCCTGACCCACCAGGGCGCCGCCTTCGGCTTCCCCACCTGCTGGGACGAGTGGTTCCCCGAACTCGCCCGCGCCTACGCGCTCGGCGGCGCCGAGGTCCTCGTCCACCCCACCGCCATCGGCTCCGAGGTGGACCTCCCGGACTTCGACACCCGGCCCATGTGGGAGCACGCCATCAGCGCCAACGGCCTCGCCAACGCGCTGTTCATGATCGTGCCCAACCGGATCGGGACGGAGGGCCGGTCCACCTTCTACGGCTCGTCGTTCATCTCCGACCCGTACGGCCGGATCCTGCTCCGCGCCCCGCGCGACCGGCCCGCCGTCCTGGTCGCCGACCTCGACCTCGACCAGTGCCGGGACTGGCGGGAGTTCGGCCTCCTGCGCACCCGCCGCCCCGAGCTGTACGCCCCGCTGACCGCGGCGAGCCGCACCGACGCCTGACCGGACGCCCCGGCGCACCCCCGCCGGGGCGTCCCGCCGCCCCTTTCGCCCCGTCGGGCGCCGGATGCACGCCGGGGCCGGCGCCAACTACCGTATCCAGTAACGCAGTTGACGCACTCGCCGCGCCGGCCTCAGCCGGTGGCCGTCGGAGTGGGAGAAGCCGCGCCGGTGGGCGGGGCCTGGCAGGGCAGGACGACCATCACACTCACACCCTGGCCGGGCTTCGACGCGCCCGCCGAAACGGTGTAGCCGTCGGGCTCGTGGACGGCATCGAACTCCCAGGTGGGCGCGGTGGACTGAGCGTCCGAACCGGACGCCAACGAGGTGATCTTGAAGCCCTCGCCGGCGAGCTTCTCCCGCAGCGCCCGCAGCACCTCTGGGCGCTGGTCGTCCGTGGCCTTCAACAGAACCCCAGAGCTGAGCTGGTAGGCCTCGCCCTCATCGGCCACACCCAACCCCCGCCCCTGGCACCTGTAGTAGCCGACGAGCTTGCTCCACGGATCGCGCTCAAGGCCCGTCAGCTCGCGCACGTGGTCCTGGACCCGATCCGTCCGGGCCAGCGCCTCCTCCCGGGACTCGACACGTGTGGGCGCGCTCGGTGTTCCCGATCCTCCGCCCGGCGACCCCACGGACGAGCACGAGCCGAGCACCAGGGTGCCCGACACCATCACCACGGCCGCGCAGGCCGCCCGTGCGGCTGCCCCGGACGGCACGGCCGTCGATCTCTTCAACAAGTGCAGTACTCTCCCCCGCTGACAGGTGTGCGTTGTGCCATCCGGATGCTACGGCACCACCGGGGAGGCTCCGCAGGTGGCGCCGAAGCGTGACAGCTGACACCAAGGCGCGCGCGTACCGATGGACCCGAGGGACCCGGGGAGCCACCTGACGAGCACGATGAACCGGGCCACCACAGGTGGAACCCGGCCGGACATGTGGGAACTACGGGAGACGTGTCGCCGTCCGGACGAGGTCGGCGACGGCCCTGGACCGACTGTGCGGTGGCCAGGCGATCACCGTGGTGACTTTCGGCGCGTCCAGCACGGGCACGGCGGCGAGGCCACCGTGCAGTTGGGCTCGGCACGACTCCGGTGAGACCGCGCAGGCCCGGCCGAGCGCGACGAGCTGCAACAACTGTGCGTGGTCGCGGACTTGGGGGCCGGGTCCGGGTGCGTAGGTGCCGTCGGGGTTGGGCCAGCGCGGCAGCGGCAGGCCCGGCAGCCCGGTGATGTCGGCCATGTGTACGTGATCCCGGACGGTCAGCGGATGCCCGGCCGGCAGGACCACCACCTGGCCCTCCGTGCCAAGTTCTTCGGTGTGGAGCCCGGCCGTCGAGTCGAACGGCCGGTGCAGCAGCGCCACATCGGCTCGGCCCTCGCGCAGAAGTCGTCCCTGCTCGGCCGGGCCGCACAGGATGACGTCGACGGGGACCGAACCGGGTTCGGCGGCGTACGCGTCGAGCAGTTCCGCCAGCAGTTCGCTGGACGCGCTGGCCTTCGTGACCAGGACCAGGCCGGGGCCGCCGGTGGGGGAAGCGGCGGCGCGGCGGGTCCGACGCTCGGCGGCGTCGACCGCCTCCAGGACCGCCCGGCCCTCGACCAGCAGCACCGATCCGGCCTCGGTCAGCGTGACGGTGCGGCTGGTCCGGTCCAGCAGCGCTGCCCCGAGCCGGCGTTCGAGCTGCTGGATCGCCCGTGACAGCGGCGGTTGCGCGATCCCGAGGCGCTGCGCGGCGCGCCCGAAGTGCAGCTCTTCGGCGACGGCGACGAAGTAGCGCAGTTCCCGGGTCTCCATCCGGCCACGGTACTCCGGATCAATACCCGGACGGTATCGGTGCCCACCCGATCGGTCTTGGACCCCCACCGGGGGCCGAGGGCAGCATGGCCCCATGAGCGAACGAACGACTGCGCTGGTCACCGGCGCGAACAAGGGAATCGGCTACGAGATCGCCGCGGGCCTGGGCGCCCTCGGCTGGAGCGTCGGCGTCGGCGCCCGCGACGACCAGCGCCGTGAGGCCGCGGTGGAGAGGCTGCGCGCGGCCGGCGTCGACGCGTTCGGCGTACCGCTGGACGTGACCGACGACGCGAGCGCGACCGCCGCCGCCCGGCTGATCGAGGAACGGGCCGGGCGCCTCGACGTGCTCGTCAACAACGCCGGCATCGCCGGCGGCATGCCGCAGGAACCCACCCGGGTCGACCCCGCCACCATCCGGACGGTCGTGGAGACCAACGTGATCGGCGTCATCCGCGTCACCAACGCGATGATGCCGCTGCTGCGACACTCCGCCTCGCCGCGGATCGTGAACATGTCCAGCAGCGTCGGCTCCCTCACCCGGCAGTCAGGAGCCGCCGCCGAGCAGACGGCGGGTCCGGTGGCCGTGGCGTACGCGCCGTCGAAGACGTTCCTGAACGCCGTCACCCTCCAGTACGCCCGGGAACTGAGCGGCACGAACATCCTGATCAACGCCGGCTGCCCCGGCTACGTCGCGACCGACCTCAACGGCTTCCACGGCGTGCGCACCCCCGAACAGGGCGCGGCGATCGCCATCAAGCTCGCGACCCTGCCCGACGACGGCCCCACCGGCCAGTTCTTCGACGACGCCGGCGTAGTGCCCTGGTGATGCGCACGGCCGCCGCCGTCCCCCGGGGCGAGGCCGCCTCGCCCGCGTGTCTCGAACAGGTTCACCGACTACGGCGACCGTCCCATCTCAGGCAATCTGCTCCCGGTCTCAACTGACCCGGTCCGATTCGCTCGCCCTCTCAGTCGGCCCGGTCCGGGCCGGTGGTGGATTGTGGTCGATACTGTGGTCCTCGACGAGGAGGGACAGTTGACGCTGGGGAAGAAGGGTTCGCGTCTTATCACCGTCGACGGTGTGGTGTACCGGTGGCGGGTGATCGGTGGCATCCGTTGCTGTGTCCCGTGCAGCAACGGCATGTCCCGTTTCGCGGTACAACGGGTCGGCCAGAGGGGCGCGGTGCTCCTGGCGGCCACGCCTGCGTTCCCCGTCGTGCCGTCCATCGTCGAGGCGGAAGTTCGCACCGCGCTCGGTCAAGGATGGCAATCCACGATGTAGGGCCCGCCTTCCCCCCGGGGGGCTGGTACAGGGCCGAGGTGAGAGCCTCGGTCTTCGGTATCGGATCGGCCATCGGCACGTGACAGCTACCGCGCTCCGGCAGATCCGCACCCGAACAAGCCCGCCGCCACATCGGGGGGCGGCCCTCCGGTCGCCGAATCCGCTGGCCGGAGCCAGCGCCGACGGCCCAGCACGGGCGGCCACCCGGGGTGGGGCAGTACTCCGCGTGACGCCTCCGCGGGACGGGTTCGGTTCCCGCGAGCCGAGTGACCGTCAGCGGCCTCGGCCGAACGGGTGGGCACCAGCGGCGCCGGAGGCCCTGTGCGTGCACGAAGGCAAATCGCCGTGCGTAACTGTGCGCGGGTCCAGCGGGCACACGGTCCGCCGTACGAGCCGATGGCCGCAGCCCTCCCCGCCCCGCCCCGCCCCCCGAACGGAGTCGCCCACCCATGCGCACCCCCGCTCTCGCCGCCCTCTCACTGGCGCTCGCCCTACCCCTGACGGGGTTGGCCGCCACCGGCACCGCCGCCGCCCAGTCCCCCGCCTCCCGAGGGGTGCCGATCACGGAGTGCGAGGGCGTCCCCAAGGTCCGCGACGTCGGTGCCGAGGACTACCTCTGCACCCGGAAGGAACTGGGCCCGGTCACCCTGCCGACGGACTCCGTGGTGACCGAACTGCTGGTGGACTACGACCGGCTGGGCGGGGTGACACCGGTGCGCTTCCTGGACTGGTACCGGGACTGGAGGGGGTGGAAGTACCCGGACCACAACGGCTTCACCGACAACGGCGGCACCCTCGACATGGCCGAACAGACCATGAAGGAACACCAGAAGCTGGACCGCTTCGGGAACAGCGCCTACGGCTCGTTCCTCGCCCCCGGCGGCACGCCGTTCCCCCAGCGCGCCCTTCCGCCGGACTCCCTCAACGGAGGTGACGCCAACTACCACTGCTTCGAGGTGCAGAGGCAGTTCAAGGTCCAGCAGGGGCACATCGCGGGCGCGTTCTCCCAGCCGGGCAACGGACTCCAACAGTGGCTCGACCCGACCCTGAAGCCAGGCGACATCACCTCGGGCACGTACGACGTCGCCGCCCTCATCACCGCCGGGTACTTGACCGAACACGTCGCCGACAAGAACTTCTGTCTGACGGGCAACGACGCCGTCTGACCCCCACCCGGGCAGACCGCGCTGCCCACGGTCGGAAACCGACACCCGCCCCGCCCGGCCCCGCGCCCGGCGGGGCTGGCGCGGCAGTCGGCACGGGTCTGTGACCTGAGGCGACACCGGGACGGTCCGGCCTTCGGCACTCCCGCTCCGATCGCCGCCGCCTCTCGCCCGGCGTGCGGGTTGAGCACCCTCCGCAGCACCTCCGCACCATGGCGCGGGAAAGTCCGGTGCATCGATGACTGGCGGCCCCTAGCATGCGTGGGTGAACCTTTCGCATCTCGGCGTGCCGATCGGGCCGATGATCCGCGTCCACGGCGGGTTCGCCAACCGGACGTACCGGCTCGACACCGACCAAGGGTCGTTCGCGGTGAAGGAGTTGAACCTCGTCGACCGCCGCTGGACCTATCGCGTCGAGGACGTGTTCAGGTTTGAGCGGGCGGCCTTCGCCGCCGGCATCCCGATGCCGGAGCCGATCTCGGCCGGCCACCACACGCTCGTGCACCGATGGGTCGAGGGAGAGAAGGTGCCGGAAGCACCGGTGTCGGCGGCGTACGCGTTCGAGATCGGTGAGATCCTCGCGCGCATCCACGCGCTCGACGTCGCGTGGACCCATGTACCGATCGAGGAACCGACGTCACGGGACTGGCCCGAGCTCGCCGCGCGGGCGGCGGCGACCGGACAGCCGTGGGCCGACGAACTCGCCTCTCGCGTCGAGACGTTCCTCGCGATCGCCCACTTCGTCGACACCTGCGAACGGCCGGGCCCCGTCGTGCTGACCCACAAGGACATCCACCCGTGGAACCTGCTCGCTCGGGAGGGTCGGCCGGTGGTGCTCGACTGGGAGCTCTCGGGAATGCTCGACCTGTCCGGTGAGCTCGGCTCGACCGCGCTGAGCCTCGCGAAGGGGCCTGGCTTCGACCACATCGAGCCCGCCGTCTTCCGCTCGGTCCTCGACGGCTATGTCGCGGGGGGCGGAGCGCTGCCGCCGTCAGGTCCGAGCTGGTTCGCGTTCATGATCGGCGGCTGGCTGGGGCACACGAGGTGGAACATCCTCCGGTGCCTCGCCGGTGTCGAGGCGAGCACCGGCCCTGACCTCGCGCTGTCGCACGAGTCCGTGCGCAACGGCTTGCGCGGCCTCCCCGACCTGTTCGGCCGACTTCCGGAGTTCGAGGCGCTGCTCGTGTGACAGTGACCCGCGCCTGTGCCCGGTATGCGGCGCAAGGCGCGCCGGACGCGACGCCGGCGGCGACACGGACGACCGAGCCCCCGCCCGCCTGTGAGCCAGATCACCGTTGAGGTTGACCCTGGGTCAGGGCTCAAGCTCCTCGCAACGGCGCGACGCCGACCCGGGCGTCACCGATGCGAAGGAGCACACCACCATGTCACTCCCCCTTTCCGGCCCTTCCGGCCAGGACGAGAGCACCCTGCGGACCGTCCGCCCGGAACTGCAGAAGGCGATCGAGGAGATCGTCGACTCCGGTTTCACCGGGGTGTCGCTGCGCGTGCACGACGAGCGGGGCGCGTGGACCGGCAGCGCCGGGGCGGCCGAACTGGGCGGGGCCGCGAAGCCGCCGACGGACGGGCACGTCCGGATCGGCAGCAATACCAAGACCTTCACCGCGACCCTGGTGCTGCAACTGGTGGCCGAGGGCAAGGTCGGGCTGGACACCCCGGCGGCGCACTACCTGCCCGAGTTCGGGCTGGACGGGCGGATCACGGTGCGGATGCTGCTGCAGCACACCAGCGGGGTGTTCAACCACACCGGCGAGGTCTACGCCGACGGGACGGTCGCGCCGGGCATCCCCATCCCCTACGGCACCACGGGCAGGGAGTGGATGGACAACCGGTTCAAGACCTACCGGCCGCAGGAGCTGGTACGGCTGGCGCTGTCCAGGCCGGCCCGGTTCGAGCCGGGAGCGGGCTGGAGCTACTCCAACACCAACTACGTGCTGGCCCGGCTGCTGATCGAGAAGGTCACCGGCCGCCCGCTCGCCGAGGAGATGCAGCGGCTGATCCTGGGACCGCTCGGGCTGTCGGGCACCGTGCTGCCGGGCGCCTCGCCCGAGATCCCCGAGCCGCACGCCCACGCCTACTACCGGTACGAGGACGCCGGCGAGCAGAGGACGATCGACATCACCCGCCAGAACCCCTCCTGGATCTCCAGCGGCGGCGACATGATCTCCACCACCCGGGACCTCCACACGTTCATCTCCGCACTGCTGGGCGGCAGGCTCCTGCCGGCCCCGCTGCTGGCGCAGATGTGCACCCCGCACCCGACGGGCATCCCGAACATGGACTACGGCCTGGGCGTGTTCGTGGTGACGACGGACGGCGGCGCCACCGTCGTCTCCCACAACGGCGCCGCCGTGGGCCACGCGGCGCTGATGTACAGCACGCCCGACGGCAGCCGGACCCTGACCGCCGCACTGAACTGCGTGGACGACGCCGATCTGTCCATCGGCGGGGCGTTCCAGCAGGCGATGCACAGGCTCGTCGACGAGGTGTTCTGCGGCGGGCCGGCCGATCCGGCCCGGCCGACGGACTGATGTGGTGTGCGGAGCCACCGAGTTCGAGTACGAGGCAGGATTGGCGGATGAACGGAGTCACGATCGGGCAGGCGGCGGCATTCGTCGGCATCACGGTGAAGACGGTGCGGCACTACCACAAGCTCGGCCTGGCCGAGGAGCCGGAACGCGACAGCTCCGGATACCGGCGATACGGATCGGCCGACCTGTTGCGGCTGGTACAGATCCGGACGCTGGCCGCCGCCGGGGTGCCGCTGGCCGAGACCGGGCCCCTGCTCGACGCCGACGCCGCGCTGTTCACCGCCAAGCTCGCCGACGTCGAACGTCAACTCACCGAGCGGATCGAGGAGTTGACCGCGCGGCGCGACACGCTGCACCGGCTCGCCGACGGCGACCGGGCGCTGCTGCCCGACCGCGCCGTGGCACTGCTGGAGCGGATGGCCGGCCTCGGCTTCACCCCGGACGAGGCGGCGGCCACCAGGGAGGGCTGGGTGCTGGCCAGGGCCCTGGTCCCGGAAGGCTTCGAGGACTACCTCACCCATGTCGAACACGCCCTGCTGGACAGCCGGTTCGTCGCCTTGCTCAAGCGCGGCGCCGAAGCCGCGACCTGGGAGCCGGACGACCCGCGCATCGCCGAACTCGCGACCGCCGCGGCCGACCACTTCCTCGCCAACCCCGCCCAGCTGAAGATCGTGACCGGCCTCCAAGCCCGCACCGAAGCCGCGACCCGGTACCAGCTGATCGCCCACCACGGCGAAGAACAGGGATCGGCCGAGGCCCGGCTGGTCGCACTGGTCGAGACCAGGCTCCGCTCCGCCAGCGTCCGCATCCCCAGGCCGGACTTCCCCTGACCGAGACGGGACCGATCATTCGAGGAAGCCGCCCCGGCCTACGGGGCCGGGGCGGCTTGTGCGTTTGTCGGTGGCGCAGGTGTCGGGGGCTCAGGCGCCGTACTCGTAGCCGACCGTGACCCGGGTCGGGACGACCCAGAGGCCGAACTCGATCACGCCCTCGTCGTCCGACCAGCGATGCACCCCGCCCAGGACCGGGGACCCCACGCGAAGACCCAGGGCCGACGCCTCTCGGGCATCGCACTCCCGGGCATGCATGTCATCCCGGGCATGCGTGATCGTCCGGCCGGAAGCGTCGAGCACTTTCGCAGTGAGACCCGCGTTCTTGCCGGGCGCCGTCGAGAGCAGGTCCGGCACCAGCGCGGCGAAGTGTGCCGGGTACCAGACGACCGCCAGCATGGTCCGGCTCCGGCCCCGGCCCGCGATGTACTCGCGCCTGACCAGCTGATCGCCGGGATCGAGGTTGAAGATGTCCTGCACGTACAACGGGGGCACCACCAGCTCGGCGGCCGTGACCCGGCTGGTTTCGCCCTCCATCAGGCTGGACCTGAGCCGCTGGACCGTGGTCAGCCGGTCCCGTCCCGTCGCGGTCGACGTCACCTCGTCCGCGACGAACGTGCCACGCGGACTCGTCCTGATGAGCCCTTCCACCATCAGCTGGTTCAAGGCCCTGCTGACGGTTGCCGCTGCGACGTTCCACCGCTGGCACATCTCCCTGTTGGTCGGGAGTTTCTCGCCTGGAACGAGTTCGCCGGTGAGTATCGCCTGCCGGTAGTGATCGGCGATCGCGGTGAACGTCTTGGAGCCGGCCATGCGCTACTCCTCGGTCGAGGTGATGGTCACTCAGGAGCACACTAGTGCACCGACGTTGAAGCCGACAGCACTTCTCCTCGCTCTACCTTCTGACCTAGGACACAGGTTGAGTGCTCTAGGGAGTTCGCAGTGGCGGTTCGCAAGAGGTCTCGCGCGACGATCTGCCGGCCGAAGGCCGGCGAGGTCGTCAAGGACCTTACGGGCACAGGCATCAAGCGCTTCCAGGTGGTGATCTACCTGGCCAAGGCCAGTCCTGCCTTCCCCGAGTTGGAGATGCGCAGCTGCGAGGAGTACGCGCTCGCCTTCGGGTGGACGGTGGCCCTCACCGTCGTCGATGACGAGATGGAGAAGCCCCCGGACCAACGTCCCCTGCTTCTGGCCGCCTTGCAGATGATCCAGAACCTGGGCGCCGGAGCGATCCTGATCCCGTCCAGGGCGACCGTCTCCCCCATCGACGGCGAGTTCGACGAATTCTCCCGGCGGGTCGAGAAGGTCGGCGGATTCATCCAGGTGACCCGCCGATGAACCGGCGATACGGGATCGTTCCCGCCGACGCCGCTCACGGGGCCTCGTACCCGGTCTGGGTCATCCAGGACCACAAGACCGGCCAACTGGTGAAGGCGCTGCCTCCCCACTCCGAACCGCTGCACTTCTACTCGTACGACCGGGCGGAGCGATGGGTGAGCGCCAATGAGAAACCCCGCCCGGACTTCACGGCTGCCGGGTGACCGTCAGACACACGCCAGGTTCCGGGGGCGGTCGGAGGGCTCGAAGCTCAGCGCACCGGCTTGGGGGCGGGCGAGGGGGACGGGGCGCCCGCCCAGCGGTGCAGGGCGGCTTCGAGGCCGGCGGCGGCGTCGGCGGCGGCGGTGCTGGTGGTGTCGCAGGCCCAGGCGACCACTCCGTCCGGGCGGACGAGGACTGCGGTCGGTGTCGCACTGTCGTCGGTCACAGCGGTCACCGCGGTCACCCGCCCGGGCCAGTCCGAGGCGAGGCGGGTGAACGCGCCGTCCGCCGTGCGGTCGAGCAGCAGGAACCCGCCGCCGTGGCCGTGGTCGACCAGCCGGGAGCCGTCCCCCAGCCACAGGTCGGGGACGTACCGCCCGACCAGCGGGTGGTCGCCGGGCAGGTCGATGCGCTGCGTCACCCCGGAGATCTTCTTGACCGCGTGGGTCGCGCCCGCCCCGGTGCCCAGCAGGTCGGCGACGACCTCCCGGAGCGCGGCCGACTTGGCGTCCCCGCGCATCACCCCGATCTGGGCCCGCGTCCAGTCCAGCACCCAGGCGCCGAGGGGGCGGCGCTCGGCGTCGTAGGTGTCGAGCAGCCCTTCGGGCGCCCACCCGGCGACCACGGCGCCGAGCTTCCAGCCGAGGTTCATCGCGTCGCCGACCCCGAGGTTGAGCCCCTGGCCGCCGAACGGCGAGTGCACGTGCGCGGCGTCGCCGGCCAGGAGCACCCGCCCCGAGCGGTAGGCCGCGGCCTGGCGGGCGTTGTCGCTCCAGCGGGTCGCGGGCCCGCGCAGCGCGGTGAGGGTGACGTCGGTGCCGGAGACCCGGCGCAGGCTGCTCTGCACCTCCTCAAGGGTGACCGGCGCGGAGCGGTCGGCGGGGCCGCCGTCGAACTCCACGGTGACCACCCGCCCGGGCTGCGGCCCGTAGCGGTAGGCGCCCCTGGTCGACCACGCCCATCCGTCCGCGAGCATCGTGGGGTCGGCGATGTCGACGACTGCCAGGTGTCCGGTGAGTTCGGGGTCGGTGCCGGGGAAGCCGATGCCCGCGAGGCGGCGCACGGTGCTGCGCCCGCCGTCGCACCCGACCAGCCATCCGGTGCGCACCGTGCCGGCGGTGGTGGTGACGAGCACGCCGTCGCCGGTGTCTTCGAGCGCGGTGACTTCCACCCCGCGACGCACCGCCACGCCCAGGCGCGCGGCCTGGCCGGCCAGCAGTGCCTCCAGCTCGCGCTGCGGCACCATCCGCGCTCCGTCGACGGCGGTGTGCGCGGCGAGGTCGGCGTCGGACCAGTCCACGAGGTCGGCGTCGAGGACCATCCCGGCGAAGTGCCCGGTGAAGCGGGGTGCGCGCGCCGGCCGGCCGCCGCCGGGCGGCTGGTCGACCGCGCGGGCGAACGACCCGACCCGTTCGAGCTGCTCCCGCTGCACCTGTTCGGCGGCCGGCAGCAGGCCGCGGCGGTCGAGCGCCTCGGCCGTCGGGACGTTGACCGCCCCCGCCTTCATCGACCGGTCCGGCTCGGCGAGCCGTTCGAGCACCTGCACCGTCGCCCCGGAGAGCGCCAGCTCGGCGGCGAGCACGAGGCCCACCGGCCCGGCGCCGACCACGGTCACGTCCATGTCCACGTCCATGTCCATGTCCATGTCCCGCTGCACGTCCCGGCTCACGGCCGGGTTCGAATCCTGGTTCACATTCCTAGTCACGAACAGTGTTCTATAAACGAACGGCGTTCGTGTCAAGCTATGATGGTCCGGTGAACCCGAGAGAGCGACGCGCGGCACGCCACCAGCCGCCGAACCCCGACGCCGAGACCGACCCCAGGCCGCGGCGCCGCAAGGCCCCCATCACCGTGGACCAGGTCATCGACACCGCGCTGGACATCATCGCCACCGAGGGCTACGAGGCACTGACCATGCGCCGCCTCGCCGGCGCCCTCGACACCGGACCCGCCTCGCTCTACGCCCACGTCGTCAACAAGGCCGACCTCGACGAGCTGCTCATCGGACGGCTGTGCGCCGCGCTCGCCCTGCCCGAGCCCGACCCCACGGCCTGGCGGGACCAGATCCGCGGCGTCTGCACCCAGATCCGCGACCAGTACCTGGACTACCCCGGGATCTCCCGCGCCGCGCTCGCCATGGCCCCCACCGACCTCGAAACCATGCGCGTCAGCGAAGGGATGCTGGCGATCCTGCTCGCCGGCGGCGTCGCCCCACAGGCCGCCGCCTGGGCCGTCGACGCGCTCCTGCTGTACGTGGCCGCCTACTGCCTCGAAGCCTCGATCGTGCGCCAGCGAGCGGCACACGACGACGACGCGTGGGTCCTCGACCGCGACGAACTGCAGCGCCGCCTCACCGCCCTGCCCGCCGTGGCCTTCCCCCACACCACCCGCCACGCCGCCGAGATCACCGCCGGCACGGGCCACGACCGCTTCGACTTCACCGTCTCCCTGATGATCGACGGCCTCGCCCGCCGCTAGAAGGCTGATGAAGATCTTGGGTTGATCCGGGCCGTGCTGTCAGGTGGTGGCCTGGATTTGCCAGGTCGTGCCGTTGTGGGTGAGTCCGAGGTTGAGCAGGGTTCGCAGGTTGAGGGCGGCTGCGCGGGTGTGGAGCCAGGTGTTGTTCTTGATGGTTCCTCGGTAGCGCAGGCGGCGGCTTCGGTGTCCGACGAGCCAGGCCACGGCTCGTTCGACCGGGGGTCGCCATCGGCGGTAGGCGGCTTGCCAGGCGGGGTCGGCGGCTTGTCGGCGGGCGGTGTGCTGGAGGTCGTAGCCGGGTTGGATCCGAAGGGTCCTGCCGGTCTTGGAGGCGGTGCACCGCTCGCGGAGCTGGCAGCCGGTGCAGCGGTCACCGAAGGCCGCCGAGCGGGGTGTGTCGGGGCCGCGGTCGGGTGAGAGCGGGACGGCGCGGCCGGCAGGGCAGGTGACCGTCCCGCGGGCGGTGTCGATCCGGAAGTCGTCGAGGACGAGACCGCCCGCGATGGCGGGTCGTTGAGGGGCGGGCTTGAAGAACAGGCGGTGTCCTGCGCCGCCGAGGGCCTGGCGGGCGCCTCCCGTGGAGTAGGCGGTGTCGCCGAACGCGTCCACCGGCTCGTCCTCGCCCGCGAGCAGGCTCTCGGCGACGGCGGCTTCGTGGTGCTGGGGCCCTGCGCCCGGGGTGAGCTCGACCTCGGTGTAGATCGTGGTCTCGGGCTCGATGGCGAGGTGGGCCTTGTATCCGTCCTGGTAGTGGGTGCGGGTCTTGTGGACGTGTCGGGCGTCGGGGTCGACGGTGGAGACGATCCGGTCGGGTGCGGTGCCCCGGGTGATGCGCCAGCGGCCGTCACGGCCGTCGGAGTCGTCGGCGGGCTCGACGTCCTGTCCGGCGACCAGGGCCAGCAGGCCGACCGCGGTGGCGGCCTTCTCTCCGAGTTGCTGCTCGGGCAGGTGCCCGAGCAGCAACAGCGCGTCGCCGACCAGGGCGTCCACGAGGTCGGCGCGGGCCTGGGCGTCGTTCCAGGCGATGCGGGGCTTGCCCGGGTCGGCGTAGTCGTGTGCGGTGCAGTGGCGGGTGGCGACCTCGTCGGCGCCGGGGACCTCGCGGATCACCGCACGCACGGCGGCGATCAGCTGGGTCACGGTGTCCTGGGTGGCGACCGCGTCGTCCAGCACGGTCGAATCCAGCGCCCGGCGGTGCTTGCCCTTGAGGACGCCGGTCGCCTTCACCACCTCCCGCACGGCCTCGAACACGCGGTTTGGTTGGGCGGAGCGGGCCAGGCGGCGGCGGAAGTAGGCCAGGAGTGAGGAATCGAACGCGGTGTCGTGCAGGCCGAGTCCGCACGCGGCCTTCCACCGCAGGTCGCAGCGCAGTTCCTGGACCGTCTCGAAGTCCGAGAGCCCGTGCAGGGCCTGAAGAGTGATCGCGGCTGCCAGGATCTGGGGCGGCATGCTCGGGCGGCCGTTCGCCGACGGGTACATGTCCGTGAACATCACCGCAGGAAACAGCCGGCCGCGATGCTCGGCCAGGAACGCGAACACACTCCCTGCCGGAATCAGGTCCCGGCAGGTCTCCCAGACATCCGGCCCGACAGTCTCTCCGGACCATTCCCCCATCGCCACAACACGAGTCTGGCCCCGCCGCTCACGCGGCGGGGCCAGAACCCAACATCTTCATCAGTCTTCTAGGGCGTGTCTTCAAACTCCCGTCGTCCGCCCGGAGGGCGGGCGTGGCGGCGTTGGGGTGCGTGCATCGCAAGGCGGAGGAGGGAGTCCATGCGGAGCATCGGCGACTGACGACAACGCGGCGAGGTGCGTGCCCCAACGCCGGCGCGCAGGCGGGAGTTTGAAGACACGCCCTAGTACTGCAACGGTGCTTACTGTGACGAGGCTTCAGCTCTTGGGCTGTGGCCTCGTCTTTTGTAGTGGCTGGTCCGGGCCTGTTGTTGGCGTCTGCGACGCCATCGGGACCAGTGCAGGACGTGGTCGATGCTGCGGCGGACAGGCCGGGTGAGCTTCGTGATCAGTCGGCGGATCTCGGGGACCGTGAGGGGTATCAGGTCTGGCGTTCGAGCGGGTCCAGCCCCTTTTCGAGGTGCTGGGCCCGCATGACGGTGAGGTAGGCGTGGGCCGCCATGGCCAGGGTGATGTGCCGGTACCACCCCGGGTGGCGTCGGACCTGATAGTCGTCCAGGCCGCACTGGCCCTTGGCACTCTGGAAACACTCCTCGATCGCCCAGCGGGCACCCGCGACGGCGATCAGCTCGTTGAGTGTGGCACCGGCGGGCGCGTAGGCGATGTAGTAGGCGAGCTTTGTGGGATCGGTGATGCTGCGGCGTGCCAGGACCCAGTGCTTGCGGTCGGGGCGGTGCCACGGCCGGACCTCGACACGGGCCCAGTCGTAGACCCGCAGGCCATGGGCGCCCTCGCCGCAGGAACGACGCTTCCACTTCTGACGGGGAAGGTCGGCGATCAGGTCGTGCAGCCGATGGTCCAGTGCCCTCCGGGTGACGACGGTGTCGTGGCTGGTGGTGGCCACGACGTGGAAGACATCCGCCTGCTCCAACTCGTAGCGCCAGCCCTTGCGGTAGCCGTAGCCGGCATCCGCGGTCACCCACCGGAACGGGATCTGGTCGTCGATCGCGCGCCGGACCATCGCCCTGGCGAGCTGGACCTTGGTGACGAACTCGACCTCGTCGCCGATCCCTGCCGCCCGGCAGCGTGCGCGGTCGTCGGTCCAGGACTTCGGGAGGTAGAGCGCCCGGTCGATCAGGGTGCGGCCCGGCTTGCCGGAATAGGCGAGGAAGACCCCGACCTGGCAATTCTCGGTACGGCCGGCGGTGCCGGAGTACTGCCGCTGGACACCGGCCGAACGCACACCCTTCTTCAGGAACCCGGTGTCGTCCACGATCAGCACACCGGCCGGATCCGCCAGGTGCTCGACGACGTACTCGCGTACGTCGTCGAGCACCCCGTCCGCGTCCCACTCGATCCGGTTCAGCAGCCGCTGGATCCGGTCCGGACCGACATGACCGGCCTCCTCGGCCACCGTCCACCCGTTCTTGCGCTCCAAAGGCGCCAGCAGGCCCCACATGTAAGCCAGCGTAGATTCCCGCGACTCACTCCGCGCGAACCGGTGAGCAAACCGCTCATGTAACCCTGCCAGCCCATCCGACCAGCGACGAGCATCGACCTCGGATATGTCCCCATCCATGAACAGCTCAACGAGCTAACCCGACAACCGTCACGGTAAGCACCGTTGCAGTACTAGGAGCTCTCTGTCCAACTCTGTTCACACAGCTCCGCCCGCCGCCCCGGCCCGAGAACGAGGGCCGGAACGACGGGCGGAGCGACGGGCGGAGCGACGCGCGGGTGCGGTCAGGCCTGGGCGTTGCCCGGCTGGCGGCCCGGGGCGTCGGCGGCGGCGCGCTTGAGGACGGCGGTGTTCGCGATGACGGTGCCGGGCTTGACCCCGGAGACCTCGGTGACCTGGACGCTGCGCTCGCCCAGGAAGGTGTAGGAGCTGCGGTCGAAGATGATCTCGTCTCGGGAGCCGGTGGCGGTGTTGGTACGGGCGATCGCGATGCCGGTGCGCCCGGCGGCGTCGGTGGCGCTGTCGACGAGGACGACACCGGGGATGCGGGCCGCAGCCTGGTAGAGCGCAGCGGCGAGCTCGCCGGGGACGGCCTGCTCGCGGATCAGGTCGCCGATGGTGACGAACGCCTGCTGGTCCGGCCCGCTGCCGCTTCCCTTGGTCTCGGTGTAGATCTTCTGCAGCAGTTCCTGCGGGTCGGTGGGCAGGGTGCGCAGGTAGTCGTAGGAGGGTGCGTTCAGGTGGTTGCCGCTGTCCGCCGAGAGTGCCGCGCCGCCTTCCGGGGACTTGCCCTCTTCGGTGAGCCAGCCCGTGCGGCCGTCGGCCGAGTGCCAGATCTGCCGCTGGTGGGGCTTCTCGACCCACACCTTCGACGTGCCGCTGCTGAGGTCGACGGAGCCCGCGAGGTGGGAGACGGTGCTCTCGATGTAGACGTACTGCCCCGGACGCAGGACGACGTCCGGCGCGGCCTTGGCGGCCAGCGAGATCCGCTCCACGGCGCCGGCCAGGCCTGCGGTGTCGCCCGCCGAGACCTGGATGACGGGCGCGGAGATGCGCTCACTGCCCGCGGGGGTTGCTCCCGGGCTGCCGAGCGTGGTGGCCGCCACGGTGGCGGCGAGGGCGAGGGCCGCCACCGTGGTGGGTACGGCGATCAGCAGCCGCCGGCGCTTCCTGGCCTCGGGGCGGACCGGCACTGCGGCTTCGGTGGTGCGGGTGATCTCGTTCATCAGGAACTCCTCGATCTGGCGCTGCCGGCCGAGCGGGACGGCAGGTGCTCCGGCCGCCGGCAGCAGGTGCCTCAGCTCCGTGTCATCGAGCGGCTGCCGCCGCTGCGGGATGCTGGTCATCTGCTTCACTCCTTGTTCGACCGGGCCGGAACCATCCGGCCACCCTGTACTTGTCCGGCTGCCCGCAGGGGTTCCCGGCGAGTTTTCGAGGCCTGCCGCAGTTCCTTGTCGGCCAGGGCACGCAGCCGGGTCCGGGCCCTGGAGAGCCTTGAGCGCACGGTGCCGACCGGGATGCCGAGGGCCTCGGCGGCCTCGGGGTAGCTGAGGTCCGCCCACACGCACAGCGAGAACACCTCGCGCTCCCCACGGCGGAGTTTCTCCAACGCCGTCTTGGCGGCCAGCAGCTGATCGCGGTCGGCGAGCCGGCCGACCAGCTCGTCGGCGAAGTCCGGGGCGGGTTCGGCGATCGGCATGCGGGCGAGGGCGGCCGCGTGCCGGCGGGCGGCTCTGGCCCGGTTGCGCAGCACGTTGACGGTGATGCCCATCAACCACGGGCGAGGAGTGGCCCCTTCGTCGCGGAGCTTGTCCCGCAGGCGCCAGGCCTCCAGGAAGACCACCGCCATGACGTCCTCGGCACCGGCGCGATCCCCGCTCACCCGGACCGCGTGTGCCAGAACCGCGCGCGAGTGCTCCTGGAACAACTGCCGGAAGGCGCCCGGGTCCCCGGCTCTGATCCGTTCGTGCAGCGAATAGTCCACACCTCTGGTTGTCCGGCCACCGCGAAGCAGTTCCAGTGAGCTGCGTCACAGGTGTGCCGGCAAGCGGCGGATGCCTTTCGCGCTGACGACGGGTCCTCCGCGCAGGTGCCGATTTGAGCGGCGGCACCTGCGCGGCGGCACCTGAGGCGCTCGGCCCGGTGGCAAGCGGCTGCCACCGGGCCGTCCCCCGAACGCCACGAGGTGTTCCGGCGAACCCCCCGTTGCCGAGAACTCTGCAGCGGCGGCGCATTGTCCGAAAGAGCCCTCTGGGCAGGACATTCAAGTCGGACAACGATGTGAGGGGGCGGGAGGGGCCTGCCAGGGGTGGTGAACGTGGACGCGCGGCCGAACGGGACACAGCGCAAGGCCCGACTGGGCAGACCGGAGGGGTTCGTCGATCCGCAGGCCGGTCCGGTGGAGCGGCTCGCCTGGGAGCTGCGCCAGTTGCGGGACCGGTCGGGCGCACCGAGCTACCGCGCGCTGGCGAAGGAGTCGCACTACTCGGCCAGCACGCTGGCGGAGGCGGCGAAGGGCGAGCGCCTGCCGTCGCTGGCCGTGGTGCTCGCCTACGCGCGGGTGTGCGGCGGGGAGAAGGCGGAGTGGGAGGCCCGCTGGCTGGCGGCTTCCCGGGCCGTCCAGGGTCCGTCCGCCACGGCGCAGGACGGCGACGAGGACCGCGCGGACGGGGGCGACCCCGCTCCCTGCCCGTACCTGGGCTTGGCCGCGTTCGGCACGGGGGACGCCGACATCTTCTTCGGCCGCTCGGAACTGGTGAGCCACCTGGTCCGGCACGTGGGTGACCACCGGCTGACGGCTGTCGTCGGCGCCTCCGGCAGCGGCAAGTCCTCGCTGCTGCGGGCCGGGCTGCTCCCCCGGCTCGACGAGTCCTGGCACACCGCGCCGCTGGTCCCCGGCGACCACCCGCTACGGGCGCTGGCCCTGGCGGTCTGCGCCCTGACGGGCGGTGACGCGGAGGCGCTGTCCCGCGCGCTGGCCGACGAGCCCGCGGCCCTGGGGATCGCGCTGGACACCTGGCTGATCACGCAGCCCGCCGACCGGCGCGTCGTCCTCGTCGTCGACCAGTTCGAGGAGCTCTTCACCACCTGCGCGGACGCCGGGGAGCGGGAGGCGGTCCTGGCCTGCCTGGCCTGGACGGCCGGCGACCGCACGGCCGTCGACGGGACGGCCGGGGCCGGATCAGCCGGAGTAGGCGCGGCCGAGGCCCGGGTACGGGTCGTCATCAGCGTGCGCGCCGACTTCTACGACCGCTGCCTCGCCCACCCCGCCCTGGCCGCCGCCCTCCGCTCGGGCGCCCAACTGCCGGTCGGCGCACCCACCCGGGCCGAGCTGCGGGACATCGTCGTCGAACCCGCGGCCCGAGCGGGCGTCGTGGTGGACCCCGACCTGCTGGAGGCCGTCCTCGCGGAGGCCACCGGCCAGCCCGGCGCGCTGCCGCTGGTGGCCCACGCGATGCGCGAGACCTGGACCAGGCACCGCGGGGCCGTCCTGCGGCTGGCCGACTACCGGGCCACCGGCGGCATGCGGGGAGCCATCACCCAGACCGCCGAGGCCATGTACGCCGCTCTCCCGCCGGGCCATCAGGAGGCCATGCGGCTGCTGTTCCTCCGGCTCACCGCCCCGGGCGAGGGCACCGAGGACACCCGCCGCCGCCTGGCCCGGAAGGAACTCGACGGCCTCGCCGACGCCGCGACCGTCGACGACCTCCTGCACCGGCTCGCCGCCGCCCGCCTGATCGTCCTGGCCGACGGCACCGTCGACGTCGCCCACGAAGCGGTCATCCGCGCCTGGCCGCGGCTGCGCCACTGGCTCGACGTCGACCGCGAGGCCCTGCGGACACACCGCCGGCTCACCCAGGCCGCCCTGACCTGGCACGAACTCCAGCGCGACCCGGGCGCGTTGTACCGGGGAGCGCAGCTCGCCACCGCCTGGGGCTGGTCCCGGACCCGCGGCGCGGCGCTCAACCGGCTGGAGTCCGCCTTCCTGGACGCCAGCACCGCGGCGGACGGCCAGCGTGGCCGCCGCCGGCGCCGGACGGTCGTGGCGCTGGCCGTCCTGACCGTGCTCTCCCTGGTGCTGGCGGTGACCGCGTTCGTCCAGAGGGAGCAGTCCGACGCGCAGCGCCGCGTCGCGGTCTCCCGCGAACGGGCCGCCCAATCCAGGCAACTCCTCGAAACGCAGCCCGAGGCCGCGGCGCTGGTCGCGCTGGAGGGCTACCGGACGGCCCGCACCACCGAGGCCCGCGGCAGCCTGCTGAGCGCCTACGCCGCCTACTCCTCCAACCAGTTCACCGGTCACACCGGCACCGTGACGGCGGTGGCGTACGCGCCCGACGGCCGCACCCTGGCCACCGGCAGCGCCGACCACACCGTGAAGCTGTGGGACACCACCACGCACCGCATGCTCGCCACCCTGACCGGCCACACCGGCATCGTCAACACGGTCGCCTTCAGCCCCGACGGCCGCACCCTGGCCAGCGCCGGCGCCGACCGCACCGTACGGCTGTGGGACGTTGCCTCCGACCGCACGACGGGCATCCTCACCGGCCACACCGGCGCCGTCTCCTCGGCGGCGTTCTCGCCCGACGGCCGCACCCTGGCCACCGCCGGGTACGACCAGACCGCCCGGCTGTGGGACGTGGCGTCCCAGCGCGCCCTCACGACGCTCACCGGTCACACCGGTGCCGTACGGGCGGTGGCGTACGCGCCCGACGGCCGCACCCTGGCCACCAGCGGCGCCGACCACACCGTGAAGCTGTGGGACACCACCACCCACCGCGAGCTCGCCACCCTGACCGGCCACACCGGCGCCGTCGGCACCGTCGCCTTCAGCCCCGACGGCCGCACCCTGGCCAGCGCCGGCGCCGACCGCGCCGTGCGGCTGTGGGACGTGGCGTCGCACGACACCACGGCCGTCCTCGACGGGCACACGCAGGAGGTGAGCCAGGCCGCGTTCACCGCCGACGGCCGCACCCTGACCACGATCGGCCAGGACAACACGGTCGCCCTGTGGGACGTGGCCGAGCGCCGGCTGACCGCCACCCTCCACGAGACCAACACATCCGCCCCCGCGCTGGCGCTCTCCCCCGACGGCAACGAGCTGGCCACCACCGCCACCGACAACATCGTCCACACGTGGGACCTCAGGAGCCGCCAGATCGCCGCCACCTTCAGCGCGACGAACGACCTGGACACCCTCGCGACCGTCGCCACCTACGCCCCCGACGGCCGGACCCTCGCCATCGGCCACACCGACGGCTCCGTCACCACGTGGACCACCGCTCCGCTGCGCCCCGCCGTGACCTTCGCGGCGCACGGCCAGGGCATCATGCACCTGGCGTTCTCCCCGGACGGCCTCCTGCTGGCCGCCGCGAGCTCCGACCGCACGGCGCGCCTGTGGGACGCCGCGTCAGGCCGCCCGGTGGCCACCCTCGAAGGCCACACCGACCAGGTGTCGAGCGTCGCCTTCTCCCCCGACGGCCGCACCCTGGCCACCAGCAGCCTCGACACGACCGTGCGTCTGTGGGACGTGGCGACGCACCAGACGACAGCGGTCCTCCAGGGGCACACCAGCCTGGTCGCCAAGGCCGTCTTCTCCCCCGACGGCCGCACGCTGGCCACCGCCGGGTACGACGGGACGGTGCGCCTGTGGGACCTGGCCACGCACCGCACCCTCGCCGTGCTGTCCGAGAACACCAACGCCATCGCCTCCCTGGCCTTCTCCCCCGACGGCCGCACCCTGGCCACCGGCAGCTCCGACGCCACCGTGCGCCTGTGGGACGTGGCGCAGCGCCGGGCGGTCGCCACCCTCACCGGCCACGTCAACACCGTCTTCTCCGTCGCCTTCAGCGCCGACGGCCGCACGCTGGCCAGCACGGACGCCAGCGGCACGGTGTGCCTGTGGGACGTGGCATCACGGCAGGTCACGGCGCTGCTCGTCGGTCACACCAGAGCCGTGCACACGGCCGCCTTCAGCCCCGACCAGAGCACGCTCCTCACCGCCGCCAGCGACGGGGCACGGCTGTGGCCCACGGACGCGGACCGGACCGCCGACCGCATCTGCGACCTGAGCCGGACCAACCACTGGCCCGAATCCCTCTCCGGCACCACCACGGGCGAGGCCTGCCGGTGAGCGGGCTCACGGTGGTGTCACGACCTGGTGGCCGCACGCTTGCGCCCCCGCTACCCGGACGGCTGGTGGAGCGAGCGGTAGTCGACCTTGCCGTTCCCGTTCCGGGGGAGGCCCGGCAGCCGCACCCAGCGCCGCGGAAGCATCGGATTCGGCAGGCTCGACCGCAGCGATGCGAACAGGTCGTCCTGAAGCGTCCCCGGCTCCGCCGCGTAATAGGCGACGAGCCGTGCCTCGCTTCCGGCGCCCTCCGCGACCACCGCGCACTCCGTCACACCGGGTATTCCGGAGACGGCGGCCTCCACCTCGTCCAGCTCGACGCGGACGCCGGCGAGCTTGACCTGCCGGTCGGCGCGCCCGGTGCAGTGGACCAGCCCATCGGCGAAGTAGGCCGTGTCCCCCGTGCGGTAGAGCCTGCCGGTGGGTGAGCGGGGGTCGAACTCGTCGACGAAGAACGATGCACCGGTGAGCTCCGGGTCGTTGACGTAGCCCGCCCCCACAGCGCACCCGCCCACCCACAGCTCTCCTGCTTCGCCGGGCTCTGCCGCCCTCCATCCGCCGTCTTCCCTGACCAGCAGATAGAGGGCTATGCCGGGTAGGGGGCCACCGGCCGGAAGCTGCGGCAGGGCCAGGTCCGCCGGCCTCACGTGGTGGAGCGCGACGTCGTCGGAGCACTCGCTCGCCCCGTAGGCGTTGAGGAGGTCGGTCCGCGGAAGCGCTCGTAGGAGCGCCGCCGCCAGCCCGGGGTCGAGCCGCTCACCCGTCGAGACGAGGCATCGCAGGTCGGGCAGGGTCGGGCCGGAGCGGCGGGCCGCCTGCGCGTCCCGCACGATCCAGCCGACCACGGTGGGGACCAGCTCCATCACGGTGATCCCCCGGCTCTCGGCGTAGCCCACGAGGCGGCGGGCGAACCGGAGGTCCGCCTCGGGAACCACCACGACGGACCCGCCCACGAGCAGGACGGCGAGCATCTGCCAGACGGAGATGACGTGGACCGGCGGCGCGGTGAAGGCGACCCGGTCCGCTGCTGTCAGCCGCAGCGCGCCGACCATCGACCGGAGGTGGTTCATCATCCCGAGCTGCTCCACCACCGCGCCCTTCGGCCGGCCGGTGGTTCCGGAGGTGTGGATGACATAGCGCGCCTCGTCGTCCGGCGGTTCGGTCGACAGCGCGAACGACGGCGCGAACAACGGCGCCTCGGCTGTGGACCCCGGTGGCGTCAGCACCGCGATGGAGGCCTCGGCCGCCGCCGCGCGGAGCGGACTCCCGGCCGCCCCCGACAGGGCGTCGAGCAGGAACAGGCATCGGGGCCGGGCGTTCTCCAGCACCTCCGCCAGCCGGGCCTCGGGCCACCCGGGATCGATCGGCACGTACGTCGCACCCAGGCTCTCGACGGCCAGGAACACGGCGACGGTGTCCGCGCCCCGGGGGCCGGCGACGGCGATCCGGTCGGCGGAGCCGCACCCTTCGCCGAGGAGGGCTGCACGGATCTGACGGACCCGGACGCACAGGTGGTGGTAGGTGATCTCCTCCGAATCCGCCACCACGGCGACGCGGCCCGCGTCCTCGGCCGCCAGCTCACTGACGCGGGCCCAGACGGTCCTCGTTTCCCCGCCCCGGCCCGCGCGCTCGGTCCCCCTCAGAGCACGGCGGACCGCCGACGGCGCCTCGTCGGCGAGCATCGGCAGCCGGTGCAGTCCGGCGCTTCGAGACCGGCATGCTGGGACGCCGGTGTCGACGGGGTGCTCCATGGATGTCCTCCTCCGTTCAACGCGGGTGCGACGCGGGCCGGGAGCGACCGGCGACCAGCTGTCGCGTCATGTCCTTGGTCCAGGGCCAGGGCTCGTCCGGTGGATCCCTGCGGGTCCGCCACGATCCACCGGAACCGCCCTACCGGGGAAGGTCCGCGCCCGGCTGGGCGAACTGCGCCCGGTACAGACGGGCGTACGCGCCACCGGCGGCGAGCAGCTCCGGGTGCCGTCCCTGTTCCACGATCGAGCCGTTCTGCAGGACGAGAATGGCGTCCGCGTCGCGCACCGTGGACAGCCGGTGGGCGATCACGAAGCAGGTGCGCCCCTCGCTCAGCCGCGCCATGGCCCGTCGGACCAACAGCTCGGTCCGCGTGTCCACCGCGCTCGTGGCCTCGTCGAGCACCAGGATCGCCGGGTCGGCCAGGAACGCCCGGGCGATGGTGATCAACTGGCTCTCCCCCGCGCTGATCCCGGCGTTCTCGCCGTCGAGTACGGTGTCGTACCCGTCCGGCAGCGTGCGGATGAAGTGGTCCGCGTGGGCGGACCTGGCAGCCAGCTCTATCTGCTCCCGGGTGGCGCCCTCCCGGCCGTACCCGATGTTGTCCGCGATCGATCCTTCGAAGAGCCACGTGTCCTGGAGCACCGCACCGATGTGACGCCGCAGAGTGGCGCGCTGCAGCTCCCTGAGGTCGACTCCGTTGAGCGTGATCCGCCCTCCGGTGACGTCGTAGAAGCGCAGCAGCAGGTTGACCAGGGTCGTCTTGCCGGCGCCCGTGGGCCCGACCACGGCGATCGTCCTCCCGGGCTCGACCGTCAGCGAGAAGTCCTCGATCAGCGGGCTCTTCGGCTCGTACCTGAAGCCGACCGACTCGAAGCGGATCAGACCCCGACCCACGACTTGCCCTCGTTCGACGGCGTCCGGCGTCTCCTCGACGGCGTCCAGCAGCTCGAAGACCCGGCCGGCCGAGACGACGCCCGACTGCACCACCCCGGCGAGACTGGTCACCTGGGTCAGTGGTCCGCTGAGCTGCCGCGCGTACTGGATGAACGCCTGGACGTCGCCGATCGACATCGTTCCGGAGATCACCCGCAGGCAGCCGACCACGGCGACCACGACATAGCCCAGGTTGTTGACGAAGGTCATCACCGGCTGGCTGCTTCCGCTGAACAGCTGTGCCTGGTAGGCGGATCTGAACACGGCCTCGTTGTGCTCCCGGAAGACTGCCGCCGACCGCTCGCCCTGGTCGAACGCCTTGACCAGGGTGTGGCTGGCGTACATCTCCTCGACGTGGGCGTTCAGCCGGCCCATCGCGTTCCACTGCTCGGTGAGGCGGGGTTGCGCCCGTCGGCCGAGCAGCGCGGTGGCCGCCATCGCCGCGGGCACCACCATGAGGGCGATCACCGCGAGCAGCGGGGACAGCCGGAGCATCACCACCACCAGGCCCAGGATCAGCAGCACCGAATTGGTCAGCTGGCTGAGGGTCTGCTGCAGGGTCTGGACGATGTTGTCGACGTCGTGCGTGATCCGGCTGAGGACCTCGCCGCGCCGGTGCGTGTCGAAGTAGGCGAGCGGAAGCCGGGCCAACTTCGCCTCGGCGTCCGAACGGAGCCGGTAGGCGGAACGCTGGATGGCCTTGGTCGCCTGTCGGCCCTGCAGTACCCAGCAGAGCCCGGAGAGGCCGTACACACCGAGTGCGAGCGAGAGGACCCCGGCCACGGGGGCGAGGCCGCCGCCGCCCTGCCCCGGGCCGGAGCCCGACGGCCGCGGCGCCGTTGCCATCGCCACGATCAGGTCGGTGGCGCGCCCCAACAGCAGGGGTCCGGCCACGTTCAGCGTGATGCTCGCGAGCCCGAGGACGAGCATCAGCACGAACGGCCTTTGCAGGCCCACCAGTTCCAGCAACCGACGCGCGGTGGCCAGGAATTCGCCCCGCGGCGGGCCCGTGGGCGTACCCGACCCGGTCCGGGCCTTCTTCGACCGTCCGACGCTCACGTCGTCCGCTCCTCGTCCAGCTGGGATGCGACGATCTCGCGGTACACCGGGTTCGAGGCCAGCAACGCGTCGTGAGTCCCGGTACCGACCACCGCCCCGGCATCCAGGACGACGATGCGGTCCGCGTTCCGCACGGTTGCCACCCGCTGTGCCACCACGACGACCGCGGCGCCGGCGGCCTCCACGGCCAGGGCCGCGCGCAGCCGCGCCTCGGTGGTGGAGTCGAGCGCCGAGAACGCGTCGTCGAACAGATAGATCTGCGGACGGTGCACCAGCACCCTGGCGATCGCGAGCCGTTGTCGCTGCCCACCGGAGAAGTTGGTGCCGCCCTGCGCGACCGGTGTGTCGAGGCCCTCGTCCAGCGCCTCGACGAACTCCTTCGCCTGCGCGACCGCGAGTGCGTTCCAGAGCTCCTCGTCCGTGGCGTCGGGCCGTCCGAAGCGCAGATTCGAAGCGATCGAACCGGAGACCAGCGAGGCGTTCTGCGGTACGAGACCGACCGAACGACGCAGCACCGACTGGTCCAGGTCCCGTACGTCCTCGCCCCCTACGCGCACCTGACCGGCCGTCGCGTCGGCGAGTCGCGGCACGAGCCCGAGCAGTGTGCTCTTCCCGCTGCCGGTCGATCCCACGACGGCCGTCGTCTCGCCCGGCGCCGCGGTGAGGTCCACGTCGCGCAGAACGGCCTCCTGGGCGCCCGCGTAGCGGAAGGAGACGCCGCGCAGCTCAAGGTGTCCCGGCCGCGGCTGGGCGTGGAGGGGCTGCCCGGCCGGCCGGACACTGGACTCGGTGGTGAGGACCTCGGCAATGCGTGCGGCGCAGATCTCGGCCCGCGGTACCGCCATGAGCGTGAAGGTGGCGGTGATCACGGCGACCAGGATGAGCGTCAAGTACCCGAGGAAGGCGGTGAGTGCGCCGACCTGGAGGCCGCCGTCCCGGATCCGGTACGCCCCCAGCCAGAGCAGCACCACGCCGAACAGGTTCACCAGTGTCGCCGCCAGTGGAAACATCGAGGACGTCAACAGGCCGGCCCGCACCGAGTGGTGGGTGAGCTCCGTGTTGGCCCGGGTGAACCGCTGCCGCTCGAACTCGTCCCGCGCGAACGCGCGGATCACCCGGATTCCGGTGACCTGCTCCCGCAGGACCCGGTTCACCACGTCCATGCCCCGCTGCATGCCGGCGAAGTGCGGCCGCAGTCGGCGCACGACCAGGGCCACGGGCAGACCGAGCAGCGGGACCACGGCGAACAGGGCCAGGGCCATCGGCACGTCCTGTCCGAGAGCGAGCACGACACCGCCGACGGCCGTGATCGGTGCGGCGACGAGGCCGGTCAGTGCCGCCGACACCAGGTTCTGGACCTGCTGGACGTCGTTGGTGGTACGGGTGATGAGCGACGCCGTACCGAAGTTGCCGACCTCACGGGAGGAGAAGCCCTGCACCCGCTGGAAGACCTCCGCTCTGATGTCGCGGCCGACCGCCATCGCGATCCGCGCGCCCAGCCCGACGGCGCCCAACGCGCAGCCGACCTGGAGGAGGGAGACGACGAGCATGAGGCCTCCCCGCCGCAGGACGAAGGCCGGGTCGGCACCGAGCGCGCCGTCGTCGATGATGTCGGCGCTCAGCCTCGGCAGGTAGAGCAGGGCGACCGTCTGCACGAGCTGCAGGGCCATCAGGGACACGAGTTCGCGTCGGTACGGTCGCAAGCCGTTCCGGACGAGGGCGGCCAACGAGCGGGCTCGGGCCCGTCCGCCGGGCACCGGCGGCGGCGTCTCGGCCGGCGGCGGTGGTGGTCGCCTCGCAGCGCGCGTCGTCATCGGCATCCTTGCACCGTCCCGTTCCCGAGCCGCGTCACACCACGGCCCGTGGGCCCGGCACGGTGCTTCGCGCCTTCGGCGTCCGCGACCTCCTGGGGTTGAACAACCGATCCGCGAAGCCCTGTTCCCAGCGGTCGGGCCGGCCGTCCAGTACGCCGTACGTCTCCAGCAGATCCGGATCGGCCGGCCCGAACTCCGCGGTCAGCGCCGGCGGAACCCCGTCGGGGAACACCTGCCCGGTGTGGTGCAGCGCGTAGCGGATGCTGTCCACACAGCCGTACCGCCGGACCCGCGACACCAGGGTTTCCAGCTGTTCGCCGGACAGCCGGTGCAGCAACTGGACGAGATCGAGGAACTTGAGGATCGTCAGGTCCTTGCCGATCTCGATGTACATCAGCGTCGTCGCCTCGACGTGCAGTTGGACGCAGACGTCGATGAACTGGTCCACGGCATCGAGCCTGCGGCTCGCCTCGCCGAAGAGCACGGCGTCGACCGCGCGGGCCAGGATCTCGGCGGGATCGACCACCGCCCCGGAACCGGGCTGGAACACGTTGAAGCACGGATCCAGCACGAACACCTCGACGTCGTCACGTTGGGCCGGCTTGAGGTAGGGAAGCGTCGAATTGGCCAGGCTGACCTTCCACACCATCTGCGTCCGCCGGTCGAAGGGCACCACCAGCTCGGCGTTGCCCGAGAGATGACCCTGTCGGTAGCCCAGCCCTTCGACGACCGAGGTGAACTCCGGCAGCGAGTCCCTGCTCAGCAGCACGTCGAGATCGCCCATCCGGCGCAGTCCCACATCGCCGTAGACGCCCTCGGTGAGCACCGGTCCCTTGCGGATCGCGTAGTCGAGACCGCCGGCGTTCAGACCCCGGATCACCTTGGCGTACTCGTCGGCGAGCGCGTGGTTGCGTCGCCGGTTCCCCTCGTAGGCGTACGCGTAGATCCAGCGGTAAGGAGCCAGGCTGCGCCCGTCCTCGGAGTGGACCAGGCGGTACGTCAGGAGATTGCGCCCGATGAGCGGCAGGACCCCGTGCCGGCACGCCTGGTCGACCAGCAGCCCCCAGTCGAGGTCCTGGCCGTTGGCCGTCAGGAAGCGGAAGATCCGTTGCTGCTGCGCCGGCTCCAACCGCGGACGGGCGAGCGCCAGCAGCAGCCTCGCCTCCGGGGACAGGTCTTCCAGGCAGCCGTGCGCCAGGGAGTCGTCGATCGGGCTGTCGGTCACTGCTCTCCTCCGTGCGTGTCCGGGTTGGTTCGACCACCCGCGACGGCGCGGTCGGATGCCTCGCTGATCTCGTCCCGGTAGCGCTCGGCTCGAACGATGACCCTGTGCAGGACCTCGACCACGCGTACCGGATGCAGGCCGTAGCCGGTCTCGCCGGTCACCATGAGCGCGTCGGCCCCGTCGATGACCGCATTGGCGATGTCCGACACCTCGGCCCGGGTGGGCAGGGTGCTCCGGCGCATCGAGTGCAGGAGCTGGGTGGCGACCACGGAGAGCCTGCCCCGGCCGGCGCACTCCGCCACGATCCGCTTCTGCGCCATCGGGACGTCCTCGAACGGGATCTCGACGGCCAGATCTCCGCGCGCCACCATCAGGCCGTCGAAGGCCGAGGCCAGTGACGGCAGCGAAGCCAGGGCGTCAGGGTGCTCGACCTTGCCGATGACCAGCTGGTCGGGCGCGATCGCGTGGACCGCCGCGTAGTCGTCGGCGGAGGCGGCGAAGGAGAGCGCCACCAGGTCGACGCCGAGTGCTCGGGCGAACTCCAGGTCGTCGGCGTCCCGTTCGCAGAGCCCGGCGGGGACGGTGGTCGCCCCCGGGATCGTGACGCCGCGGCCCGACGTCACCGGACCGCCCTGGACGACCGTGCACCGCAGCTCGGACGCGGATGCCGCCGTCACGGCCAGGACGATCGCACCGTCGTCGATCAGCACCTCGGCGCCAGGGCGGAGCCGCTCCGGCTGCCACGGATGCGTGGTCCAGGTGCGATGGGACGCCGCCTCGACCGGCTTGGCACACAGCGTGACGACCTCGCCCGGTTGCCACTGCGCCTGGCCGTCCGGGAGCGCCCCGAGCCGGTTCTTCCTCCCCTGGAGGTCGGCGAGCAGAAGGACCCGCCGGCCGATGTCGGCCGACACCTCGCGGATGTCGCGCACGGCGGCCGCATGCTGCTCGCGGGTGCCGTTGCCCATGCTCAGACGGACGACGTCCACACCGGCCCGCAGGACGTTCTCCAGGCAGGGCCGCGTCCCGCTGACCGGGCCGAGTGTCGCGATGATGGCGGTCCGCCGCCCGGGAAAGCTGCTCAGCACAGTCGGAGGTCCTTTACGCTGCATCGGTGGTACTCCCGGTGGAAGCCCTCCGGATCCGTCATCGCCACCGGCGTCACCCCGTGGAGGACTCCGGCGGTCGGCAGGTTGTTCACGAAGACGATCCGATCGGGCCCCAGCGCCCCGACGGTCGTTCCGCACTCGGCCAACGCCGACTCGCAGTGGTCGGCCCGCAGCACGGGCTTGCGGCCGCCGGTGAGTTCGTCGGACCACTCGAAGACCTCGTCGAAGCGCAGCGAACGCTGACGCAGGTACGGACGCATGTCGATGAGTTGCAGCTCACCACCGGTGAAGCCGGTGACCGGACCGTACAGGTGCGAGAAGAGCAGCGCATCGCAGTCGGTGTGGAAGCGCTTGAAGCTCCAGCTGGTGCCGTAGAGCTCGATCGGGATGGCACCGTCCGAGATGGTACCGACCTTGATCCGGAAGTCGCTCTCCTCGCCTCCGCGGGCGGTTCGGCGCCGGAACACCTCCCACACGGCGCGGAAGAGCGCTTGGTGGTAGGTCCGCGCCTGTTCCAGCGTGAAGTGGCGCGGGACACCGCTCACCAGGGCGGCCCCCGGGCCGGCCGGGTCGCCGCTCCTGGACAGCAGGTCCACGATCGCGGACGCGAGCTCCGCGCCGACCGCTTCCGGATGGACCGGAGCGGGGAGGTCCTCGCCCAGGGCGATCTCCCATCCCGCGAACGGCGCCCGGCGCTCCAGCGGCGGCTGGTCGGGCGGTTGGTCGGGCGGTTGGTCCGCCAGCGAACTCAGCGCGGATCTGCGCAGGGCCATCATGTCGGTACCCGAGCCCATCGGTCAGTCCTCCAGATCATCGGTCAGATCATCGGTCGAGTCGGGCACGTCGGCGTCCACGGCATCCACGGCATCCAGCGATTCCCACAGCGCGGCACGGACCTCGTCCGACGGGCGCGTTCCATCGACCTCGCGCAGGAGCGATCGCTCGGCGAAATAGGCGCGCAGGTCGCCGATGATGCGGTGGTAGTCGGCCAGACGCCGTTCGAAACTGGCTGCCGCGTCGTCTCGGCGACGCATCACGCCGCCGCCGCAGCCAGGGCAGGCGGGGACGTCCGGGTCGTCCGTCATCGCTCCGCACTCCACGCAGAGACGGCGGTTCGCCACCCGGGTGCGTGCCGTGCCGTCCGGCACGGTCACGACGGCGAATCCGGTCACCCGCACGTCCCGGTCGGCAGCGGTGCGCAGCAGGTCGTCGCATTGCGGACGATCGCGGGGGTAGCCCTCCACTGCCACGACCCGCACGGCGGCCGGCAGGTGGTCGAGGAAGTGGGCGAACTCCAACCGCACGAGCTCGTCGGGGAGCAGTTCCTGACGCAGCAGGGTCTCGCGCATCCGCGTGCCGAGCGGGTGGCCGGCCGCCGCGAGCCGGAGCCCGTAGTCACGCACGCCGAAGCGGGCCAGATCGGGGTGCCGGTCGTCGAGTGCCATCAGCGCCGTCGACTTTCCGGCGCCCGGCGGTCCGGTGACCAGGACGGCGTTCGGTGGAGTTCCGTTGCGCATGTCAGTCCCGCCCGGTTCCGGGGGGACGCTGCTCGGAGCGTGCCGAGAACAACGCCCAGGCGCGCTCGACCGTCTCGCGATCGGCCGTGACCCTTCCCTCGGCCAGGTGGATCTCCAGTGCGCGCAGGGTCGCGTAGAGACGCCGGTCGGGTTCGGCCAGAAGGAGCTCGGTCAGGTGGTAGAGCTGGTTGGTGTCGGCGGCCATCCGGAGCGAGTCCGGGAACTCGTCGGCCAGGAGCCTCGCCAGGTCCTGGGGGCCGTTGTCGACCAGGTACACCGTCAGCGGATCGGCGTAGAGGTACTCGATGGCCTCTTCCCAGTCGTCCGTCTGACGGACGTTGGGGCAGCGGTGCGGGTCGTTTCCTTCCAGGATGCGAACCCTTCCGTCGTCCTCGATGAGGCACGCCAGCCCCTCCAAGTGGCGGACCTGCGGGCCGTTGTAGGTGCGAGCCGGCACACTCTTGCCCTGCTCGGTCTCGAACCGCCGGCCGAACACCTCGGCCAGGGACTGCTCGGGGAGGCTGACCGGCAACCGGGACAGCTTCCGTTGGTTCATCCGGCCTTCGACGATCAGGTTCTTGAAATAGACGAGGACTGTCCGCCCGTCCGGCAGATGAATCTTCCGCTGGTAGTCGTCCATCTCGGTGAGCTCCCCGCCGAGCGCCGCCGCGAGCTTCTCGGTGGTCGAATCACCGTCGAGGAGAACGGATCTGACGTAGCAGCCGACGTCCCGTAGGCCGTCCTCACCGAGCAGGCGGATGACCCTGGCGGCCGGCTCCACGCCGATCCGCTGGGCGTGGAACCAGTCGAGACTGATGCGGATGGTGAAGTTCGCCCTGGCCAGGTGCGCGGGCCGGGTGCGCCATGCGTCCACCAGGCTGCGCACCCGCCGACCGGTCTCGTCCTCGTCCGCGGCGAAATGCGCGCTGGTGATGAGCTCGATCTCCTCAAGGCCGGGTGAGTCGACCTCATGGACGAACCGCTCGCAGAACTCCGGCTCGACCATGGGCTCGCCGCCACCGGACAGCACGGCCTTCCACAAGCCCATGCCGTTCATCAGCTTCAGGACCGGAGCCGGATCCCGGGCGACGCTGTACCTGCTTAACCGATTTAGGGACATCGGTGCGGCGTAGTTGCAGTGCCCGCAGCCGACCGGACACTCCGATGACGGCCAGACGTAGCAGGTCGTGCCGGTGGTCGGCCCGTGCTCCGTGTATCGGGTCAGCGAGGCGATGACCTGATCACGGCACTCGGTGAGTGCCGAATCATTCACGGCCGAAGCCGAATTAGCTTCCCGCTTGAACAGGGATTCAGGCATGATGGTGCCCTCCGCTCGCATCTGAATTGACCGGCAGGTCGGCGACGGCCGCCCAGACCGCACCTGCCGTTTTGAACGTTTCGGAAACGAGCCGCTCGTCCGGTACGGAGATGCCCATCCCTTCCTCCAGATCCATCACCAGATTCACCATGGCAAGGGAGTCCAGACCCAGGTCCGCCAGCAATTCGTCTGCCGAGACCGGTCCGTCGGCCATCGGCAGGTGCCGACGGAGAATTTCCTCGAATTCCGCCGGCCAAGTCATCGCGGACCGTCCTCGTCGTCAACCGTCGAGTCGATGACGGATATCAGGTCAGCGGGCAGGACGGTGACATCGCGATCGAGTAGCGCGAGCGCCCCGTTCATGGTGAGCAGGCGGTCGTTGTTGAAATTCAGGCGCGCCGACCGAAGGTCGCGGAAGTTCCGCTCAAGAGGGATTCCGGCATCCCGGCTGTAGCCCTCGAACAGTCCGGCGATCTGGAGCAGGCGATCCGCGGCCCTGAACGTCAGTTCCGAGGAGACGACTTTGAGATTGTTGAGATGGATCTGGGTCGCCGTCCCGCTCAGTGACGACCCCTCTCGCCGACGTGCCAGGATCTCGTCCCGGACGGTGCCGAGATAGGCGGCGACGAGTTCGACATCGATCCTGGCCCGTGCGATCCGCTCGGACACCAGGTCGGTCAGACGGCCGGCGCCCCGGGCCCGAACCATGCCCAGCACGCCGGAGAGCGCGCTTCGCGCGGTGCCGAGCCACACTGCGGACCACGCCAGGTGTCCGGCCGGGATCATGCTCTCCACGGCGACGGTCCTGAAGTCGCCCGGACTCCCCACGACCTGCCAGGCAGGCACCGTACCCGCCAGCTTCATCCCCCGGCTCTCGGTACCCCGCATCCCCAAGGTGTTCCAGGCGCCCGAGGGGGCCACGGAAAGCTGGTGCCGGTCGGCGTAGCACAGGATGACCCGGTGGTCGGCGGCGTCGGGCGACTCGCGCATGGTCACCAGGAATCCCTCGGCATGGGCGCCGCCGGTGACGATCGGCGCCTCACGCTCGAATCCCAGCTGCTCCCCCGCCCCGTTCAGGGCGGCTCGCCCGCTGAGCAGGTGTCCGCCCTTGCCCGGCTCGGTGGTCACCGACGCGAGGTACACCTCTCCCGACGCCAGCCGCGGAAGCAGCTCGTCCCGCAGCCGCGCCGAGCCGAAGCGCACGATGCAGTCGACCTGCTGGCAGTGCATCGCCCAGATCATCGCCGTCGAGGAGCAGCCCGACGCCAGCAGGCCCGCCACGGCCACGAGGTCGCCGAGATCTCCTCCCAGTCCGCCGTACTCCTCGGGTACGAGAAGTCCCATCAGGCCGTTCGCCCGCAAGAGCCCGACAGCCTCCTCCGGGAACCGGGCGGAGTCGTCCGTCCCTGCAGCTTGAGCCCGGATATCCGGAAGTACAGCGCGGGCCTTCCGGCAGGCAGCCGCTGATGTTCTGCTTCCCATCTCATCCACCCCGTTCATTCACATCGCCGGACGCCGGTGCACTGGGTGCACCGGCGGGTCCGCGGACGGTATGGCATCGATCCAGGCCTGATATCGCACGGCCTCGGCTCACCTTCCCGCCGACCGCGGAGAAGGCATGTCATCGATTCGAAACGACCGAATGCTCGACGCAGCCCCCCCTGGAGCTATCTGCGTCGGCCCGCCCATGCGGCTCCGGCGGATCCCTCGTGGATGCCGGAGCTCCTGCGTCATCGGTCTGTGCCCGCCCCATACAAGGACAGTGGTCGAGGATATGTCAACCACCTTTTCAACCAGGGCTACGAGCTTCACACACCTTCCCCGAAGTGCCGGTCCGAGGCCCGGATCCGCCTTCCTCCTCCGGAATCGCCCGGGCCGAAACCCGCGGCAAGCCGCCCCGCCGTCCGCCGGCCCGGATCTCGGTCCACCGAAGATCAGCAGCTCAGACGGTGGTCGCCGGGATGCCGGCCGGCCCCTCGCCGAGGTGCCCGCAGCCGCCCGCACACCCTGGACGCCGGACGCGCCACGAAGACACCGCCAACTTCCCGTTGCGCGAATGAACTTGTGATGGCTAGCCTGCTAAAGCGTTTAAGTTCCCATTGGTATGGACCATTTTGGTATGGACCATTTATCTCGCTCTTCCGAGCGCGTCCAGCAGGAGGTGCCCCCTGACCGACTGAACCGCCAGCTCAGGCATCCCGGCAACGGCCGTCCCCCACCGGCCGAAGCCGCTACCCGGCTGGCGGACGCCACCGCGACGGCCCGGGCCGGGGCATGACGGCCCCAGGGCCGAGCGGACGAACGGCGAGGGGTCCTTCGCCATGCCCGTGCGCCGTCCACCGCCCGACCCGGAACGGCGCACGGGCAGACACGCCCTAACAGCAGGTACCGAGTGGTTCTTCGTCCCGGATCCGGTGGTGACAACGACAGTGCCAGGAAAGAACGAACTCCCGACCGTCCTCCAAAGTGATCACAACACCTATCTGGCCGGCGCGTTACCGCTCTGCGTGATCCTCGCGGACGAGGCCATGAGGCCATGGTTCTACTCGCAGTACATCCAGCTCTATGCCATGGGTTCCGACTCCCAGCAGAAGGCGCCACACCTGGACTTCCACAGCTCACTGACCTGTCGGGAAGTCCTGCACACCCGGACACTGGATCGCGCGGCCGCCGGGCGCATCGGCCGCATCGTTGCGTTCCTCCGAAGCTGTATCGACTCCGGCCGGCACGTCATCGTCTTCGTGGACGACTCCTTCCTGCGGGGGGAGCCGCGTCCCTTCGTCCATGAGCTTCTCGTCCACGGCTACGACGACCGGTCGGAGCAGCTCCGCGTCGTCGGCTTCGGCGGTGCGATCGGACGGCCCGGAAGCCAGCGGTTCCAGACCTTGGAGTTCGGCTACCAGGCTTTCGAGGAAGCCTTCGAACGAGCGCTGTCCCTGACGGCACCGAACTCCGACTTCGCCGCGATCCGCTACCCCGTCCAGCTCCTCCAGCGTGTGCGGACGCGCCCGGCGTTCGATCCCGGGCGGCTGTGGACCGAGCTGTCGAGCTACCTGGAGGCACCCGAGCTGGACATCTTCCGCGCCGGTACCGAGTACTGGTGGTGGTCCCCACCGAAGCCCGAGGCCCAACCGCCCGACTTCACCGTCTCGTCGGGGTTCGAGGTCCATGGCAGGTTCATACGCCATCTGAAGGCCGTCGAGGCGGGAGACCACCTCATCGACTACCGGCAGTTCCACCTCCTCTGGGAACACAAGACGGCCATCCTGCGCCGACTGGAACACCTTGCCCGAGAGTTCGACCTCCAGGGCGGCCTGGACGACGTGATCTCCGGTTGCCGCCGCCGCGCACAGGAGTTCCTCGACCTCAGGCTCAAGGTCCTGATGGCCCTCAACGGCAGGAGCACACCCCAGGCAATGGCCCAAGGGGTATCCCTCGTCACACGTACTCTCCACGAGGAGCCGGAAGCACTGTCCCGTGTCAGGGACGTCGTGGCCGGCCTGCGCTGAGCGGCTCACGTCACCGAGTCGCGAAGCGGGCGTGCCGGGGCGCCGGTCGCGGTCCGTCAGTTGGGCATCGGGCGCGGGCGGCTGGCGGGGGGATCCGAGGGGATGTCATCCACGCTGGGCAGGTTCTTCAGGAGCCAGTGGACGCTGTTGTCACCGCCGAGTTCGGGGAAGTCGACGACGGCGGTCTCGCAGAGCCAGAGCAGGTGCTCCTTCATGGTCCGGTGTCCCTTGGCCTTCTGCTCGGCGGCGAAGTCGTAGTACTCGAAGGTGGGAGCGGCACAGGTCCCGTCCCAGGCGGGGTCGTCGCTGCCCGGGGTCGTCATGAGGAGTTCGGCGACGGGGTAGAGCACACCGCTCATCGAGGCGATGAAGGTGCGCTCCAGGTGGTAGCGGGTGTTCCGCTGGTTCGGGTTGAAGTTCGACTGGACGTCGTAGAGCTTGTCGAGCATGGCCAGGGTGTAGCAGTAGGCGGCGTTGAAGAGGACGGCCAGGCCTGCGGCCGGTCCGGAGAAGCCCTTCGCCCGGGGATCGCTGGGGACGTTGCGGACCTGCCCGGTGACCTCGATGCCCTGTTCGATCCTCTTGAACTTCGCGTAGTGCGAGAGCTCGTCGAGGCCGGGGCGCGGGTTGACCGGGTCGATCGGGACGGTGGCCTTCTTCGGGTCCACGCCCTCGCCCTGCTCGACCACCATCTTCAGAGCGGTCTCGGCGGTGTGGAGGTCGGTGATGACCACGGGTTCGCCGCCGCCGTCGTGGTTCCAGTACGCGCTCTCGTACTGCCAGGGGGCGTTTGCCTTCGCGTACTTCCACACGTCGTCCGGGTCGGCCTCGGTCAGGTGCTTGAGGCCGACTTCGATCGCCTTGTAGAACTGGCCGAGCGTGTTGTACTCGCCCGGTTGCGGCTTGGCGCCCTTCTCGGCGGGCAGCTCCAGCGGCAGGAACACCCGGTTCATCAGATCCTTGCTGCACGGCTCCAGGTGGAGGGTCAGCGGCGGAGTCCGATGGAGCATCAGGCTCGGGTACCTGGTGATGAAGTCCGGGTCGTAGAAGACGATCCGGTCCGCTCCGCCGAGCGCGATGATCAGGTTGCGCACCAGGCACAGGTGCAGCATCTCCTCGATCGCGATGCTGATGATCGTGCGCTGGGCGGAGATTCCCGGGTCCCACTGGCTGTGGCCCTTGGTCCCGATGGAGTAGGCGGCGTACAGGTACATCGGGACGGTTGACAGCTCGACCTGGGCCGCCTGGTACAGGTGGTTGAGCAAGGTGTCGATGTCCTCGATCGGTCGATCGGCCTTGATCGTGCCGATCGGGGTGACGGCGAAGGGGATGTCGGGCAGGCGGCGGGTGGCGGGCTTGGTGGCGTCGGTCGTCATACCTCGGCTCCGTTCGGTTCCGGGCGCTCGGGGCGCGGTGAGGGCGGTGCGGATGGCGGACCGGCCCGGTCGGGGCGGTCGGGGTGCTCGGTGTCGGGGTGCTCGGTGTCGGGATGCTCGGTGTTCGAGGAGGCGAGCAGCGTGCGCCGGACGTCCTCGGTCAGCTCCGTGACGTGGACGCCGTGGTCCCGGCGGCGCAGCAGCAGGAGTACGGGGCGCGCGGCCGGCGGCTGCGGGTCCTCGCCGCGGGCCACCGCGGCCGCGTAGCGGTGCACGGGGTGCCGACAGGCCAGCACGCGGCACGCGCGGGCCGGCTCGGCGTCGTACACCTCGGCGAAAGCCCTTTCATATCCTGCGAGTTCGACGATCAGCTGGACCCAGAGGTCGACGTCGCGGCCCGGTGGGTCGAGGTCGGGTCTGGTGGTCGCGAGGTGTGACGCGAAGCCGTCGGCGAAGTGCTCCAGGGTCCAGCTGCGGGGCGGGCAGGTGTTCAGGTACTCGGTGGCGAGCGCGTCGAAGGCCTCCGGCCCCAGGAGTCGGCGCAACGCGGGGAAGCAGGAACGCAGGCAGGCCAGCAGGCGAAGCCGGTAACCGCGGCGGTAGATGTCCAGCCGCTCGCCGGCGGTGAGCCGGCCGGACGGTGTGAGCACCTGGGCGGTGGCCGCGCCACCCTCCTGGTCCGGGCCGATGGCGTGGAGGACGGCGGCCTGCAGCCAGTGCTGGAGTTCGGCCAGGTGCGCCGGCGCTCCTTCGACCGTCGACATGTCAGACTCCCGCCGTGACACGGGCGTTCGGCGGTTCGAGGGCCCGCCGGCGCGCCTTGTCGAGTTCCGCGACCAGTTCGGGGAAGGGCGGCAGGCGGTCGTCCCACTCCAGCAGGGTGGACACGGGCCCGGTCAGCGCGATCGCCGCGTCGTACAGCTCCCACACGGCCGGTGCGACCGGTCCGTCATGGGTGTCGATCAGATGTGTGCCCGCGTCGGTGTGACCGGCCAGGTGGATCTGCACGACCCGGTCGTGCGGGAGTGCTCCGAGGTATGCGCGCGGATCGGTGTCGTGGTTGACGGCCGACACGTAGACGTTGTTGACGTCGAGCAGGAGCCCGCAGTCGGCCTCGACCGCCAGCCGCGCCACGAACTCCTCCTCCGGCATGGTCGATGCGGTGAAGCCCACGTACGTGCTGGGGTTCTCCAGCACCAGCGGGCGCTCCAGGAAGTCCTGCACGGTCCTGACCCGTCGCACCAGATGGGTCAACGCGGCCTCGGTGAAGGGGACTGGCAGCAGGTCGTGGGTGTTGAGCCCGGCGACCCCGGTGAAGCACACGTGGTCCGACACCCAGGCGGCGCCCACCGCATCGGCCAGCTGCCGGAGCCTCCTCAGGTAGTCGAAGTCCAGGGGCTCCACGCTGCCGATCGACAGCGACACCCCGTGCATGACCAGGGGGTGCCGCTCGGCGACCCGGTCCAGTACGTGACGCGGGTGGCCGTGGGAGTCGAGGTGGTTCTCGGAGATGATCTCCAGCCACTCGGCGCCCAGCTCGTCGCCGAGGTGGTCCAGTACGTACCGGTGGTGCGGGCTGCGCAGGCCGACACCGAACCCCAGGTTCGGCAGGTCGAAGCGGGACACCCGGCCGGCCCGCTCGCCGTGGTGACGCTGCGTCACGCGTTCGCCTCGTCCGACGGGAGCGGGAGCACCTGCGGCTTGCTCCGGTCGAGCCTCTTCTTCCTCCGCTCGGCCTCGTTCACTTCGTACGGCGGGACCAGGTCGTCCGGGTAGCCCTCGCCCGGGGACGGGCCGAACGGGAGGCCCGCGGCGTACATCCGGGCCTCGAACAGCTGGCGGGCGAGCTTCCAGACGCTCTTGCCCTTCAGCGGGCCGCCCGCGAACACCCGGCTGACGTTGATCGGGCTCGCGCAGCTGCCGTTCTGCCGACAGGCCTGGTCGCCCGGCTTGGCGAGTTCCGCGTCGGGGCCGGTGTAGCCGCACCCGCCCTGCCCGCGGCACTCGTTGGCGCCGTGGCACACGTGCAGGACGGTGGCACAGGCTCCCATGCCCGCCATCGGCGCCTTCTCGTCGATGTCGTGGTTCCGGCAGGCGTTCAGGCCCATGCACACGTGGAGCTCAAGGGCCTTCTGCAGATCGGCCGCGGACACGCGCGGCCCGCCGGCCTCGTGCGCGGCGTGCCGCAGCGCGATCCCGTCGTCGCCGCCGAGGATCACACGCTCGATCTCCGCCAGCTCCTCGGGGCCCAGATCCGGGAAGCCGTCACCTTCGGCCCCCCTGCCACTGTTCTTCCTGCCACTCACGAGTACCTCCTCGATCGCCTTGGGCCAGGCGCGCACGGCAGCGCGATATCGCTGCGATGTGACGCGATGTGACGCGATGTGACGTGACGAAATGTCATGCAATGTGATGCACGCCACAGCCGCCAAGGTCATCACAGCCGGGGGCGGGCTGGATAGCGCCAAATGAGTAGCATGCGAATTATTTCTGCCACGCGCGGCGACCGGCCGTTGTCCGCGTCGGCGCAGGGCCCCGGTGGCGGCGGGCCCCTGCGTCGACGGCAGGTGTCAGGACGGCAGGTGTCAGGACGGGAGGGTCCAGCGCTGGTTGGGGCCGCCGTGGCAGTCCCAGATCTGCAGCCTGGTCCAGTCGACGCCGCTGCCGTCGCGGGCGTCGAGGCAGCGGCCGGAGGCCGGGTTGAGGAGGGTGCCGTCCGGGCGTGGCTGCCAGCGCTGGGCGCCGGTGCCGTTGCAGTCGTAGAGCTGGGCGGGTGTCCCGGCGGCGGTCCAGCCGTTGGTGACGTCCAGGCACTTGCCGAGGGCCCGCAGGGAGCCGTCCTGCCCGACGGTCCAGTCCTGGGCGCCGGTGGAGTTGCAGCGGTAGAGCTGGACGGCGGTGCCGTTGGCCGTGTCGGCGCGGATGAGGTCCACGCACTGCCCGGCGATGCCGGTCACCCGGCCGCTCGGGCGGGGGGTGGCCCAGCTCTGCTCGGCGCCCCCCGAGCAGGTCCGCAGCAGCAGCCGGCCGCCGGCGGCCGCGAGGCAGCGGCCGGATTCCGGGTGGAGGAGCGAGGAGTCCGGGCCCGGGCGCCACACCTGGTCGGCGCCTGCGGTGCAGTCCCGCAGCCGGACGGCGGCGCCGTCGTCCGGGCCCGCCGGGGTCAGGCAGCCGTCGAGGGCACGGACGGTGCCGTCCGAGCCGACCGCGGCGTCCTGGGCCGCCGTGCCCGCGCAGCCGGCCAGCCGTACCGCCTCGTTGCCGTCCGCGGCGGCGGCGGCCGCGTCCAGACAGGACCCGTCGGCGCCGGTGATCCGCCCGGACCAGGTGGAGACGGCCGGCGAGGCAGGGACGTCCACCGTGCCCTGCAGCTTCGGCGCGCGCGAGGAGGAGCCGACCATCAGGCCGTACCGCCCGCCGGGCACCTGCCAGCCGTGCACCCCGGGATCCCAGAGCGCGAAGGAGGAGCGGTCCAGCGGCAGTTCCACGTGCGTCGAACGGCCGGGCGCCAACGTGACCTTGTCGAAGGCCTTGAGCTGCTGCGGCGGCTCACCGGCCGCGGACGGGAAGGAGACGTACAGCTGCGGCACCTCGGTGCCGGTCCGGGCCCCCTGGTTGGCGAGGTCGAAGCCGACCCGCACCCGGCCGGCGGCGTCCGGGCCGGTCACGGTGAGGTTGCTGTAGCCGAAGGTGGTGTACGAGAGGCCGTGGCCGAAGGGGAACAGCGGGGCGGTGGCGGTCGCGTCGTACCAGCGGTACCCGACCGCGAGCTGCTCGGTGTAGTGGTAGGCGCCGTCCGTGCCGGGGTACTGGGAGGCGTCCCGGATCGGCGTGGCCGCCGCCGAGGTCGGGAAGGTGACGGGCAGCCGCCCCGCCGGATCGACGTCGCCGAACAGCACGTCGGCGAGCGCGGTGCCGCTCTGCTCGCCCGGGTACCAGGCCTCGACCACCGCCGGCACCGCGTCCAGCCACGGCATGGTGACCGGCCCGCCGGTGTTGAGCACCACCACCGTCCGCGGGTTGGCGCGGGCGACGGCGTTGATCAGCGCGTCGTCCGCCGGGGCGAGGTCCAGCGAGCCGCGGTCCGCGCCCTCGGTCTCCTCGTCGCCGACCACCACCACCGCGACGTCCGCCCCGGCGGCCACCGAGGCGGCCGCGGCCGCGTCGTCGCCCGGGTGGTAGCGCACCGAGACGCCCGCTCCGGCCCGGGCGGCGATGCCCTGACGCGGCGTCATGACCTGGTCGGGGTACGGGGCGACGTGCGAGGAGCCGTAGCCGCCGGTGTAGGCGTGGTCGGCCCACGGGCCGATCACCGCGACGGACGACAGGTGGGCGGCATCCAGCGGCAGCACCGACCCCTGGTTGCGCAGCAGCACCGTCCCGGCGGCGGCCGCCGCCCGGGCGTCGCGCGCGCCGGCGGCGGGGTCGGCGGCGGGCGGCTGGCCGCCGTCCAGCGCCCCGGTCCGGACCATCAACCGCAGCACCCGCCGCACCTGGTCGTCCAGGACGGCCGGGGCGAGCCGCCCGTCGGCCACGGCGGCCGTCAGGTCGGCGAAGTACGACGTACCGCCGAACTCCTGGTCCAGCCCGCCCGCCGCGGCGTTCACCGAGGAGTGGGTGGCCGGGTAGTCGGAGCCGACCGCCCCGTCGAACCCCCAGCGGCCCTTCAGCACGTCCCGCAGCAGCGGGAAGTTCTCGCACGCCCAGATGCTGTTGACCGGGTTGTAGCCGCACATCGCCGACCAGGCCCGGCCGTCCCGGACGGCCGCCTGGAAGGCGGGCAGCTCGATCTCGGCCAGCGTCCGCTCGTCCACCTCGGAGCTGTACGACTGCCGGTTGTTCTCCTGGTTGTTCGCCGCGAAGTGCTTCACCTGCGCCGCGACCCCCTGCGCCTGGATGCCGCGGACCTCCGCCGCCGCGACCCGCCCGGCGAGGAACGGGTCCTCCCCCAGCGTCTCGAAGTTCCGCCCGCCCTGCGGCACCCGCACGAGGTTCACCATCGGCGCGTACAGCACCTGGTAGCCGCGCGCCCGGGCCTCGCGGCCCAGCACCGCGCCGTAGGTGGTGGCGAGCCCCGGGTCGAAGGCGGCGGCCAGCGACACCGGTGCCGGCATCGCCGTCGCCGGTTGCCCGTCCCGTACGCCGGCCGGGCCGTCGGACAGCAGCAGCGGCGGGATGCCCAGCCGCGGCACGCCCCGGACGTAGCCGACCGCGTACACCCCGTTCGGTGCGGCGACCCCCTGCAGCAGCGTCGCCTTCTCGTCGGTGGTCAGCTGGCCGAGGAGCGCTTCGACCCTCTGCTCCGGCGACGGCCCGCCTTGCGACGGCCCGCCTTGCGACCACCCGTCCTGAGACCGCCCGCCGTGCGGCTGCGGACCGCCCGGTCCGGCGACCGCTGGGCACATGCCGGAGCCGGAGGCGGCCGCCAGGAGGCAGCCGCTGAGCCCGAAACGGAGTATTCGCGTCCACGAGGAGATACGCCGCATGGCAGCACCTTTCGACGAAGGCGGGCCGAGCCGGGAGGGCCGGGAAATGTGACGGCCAGTCAAATTTACGGCGCATTAACACTTACCGGCAGGTAGCGCGCAAGGGCGCGTCGGAGGCACCGAGGGGCGCAGACAGTCACCGAGGGGCGCAGGCGGGGCGCGGGCGGCGTCGGCCCCGTCGCCGTTGACGCATCGTCCATCCGCTGTCAACGCGCCGACCCTAGCCTGCCCGCGCCCCGCGATGCGGGCGTTATGCGGAGATGAGTTGAGGCGCGATCAGTGGGATTCCCCATGGTGTGGCCACGCGGGCCGCGGCCCGAACGACTGGCCGCCATAGGCACGGCCTTGTTCCTGGCGTTCACGTCGATGTCCACGCTGGGCGCTCCGGCCGCGTCCGCGTCGACGGAGGACACCCTGTACGCGGGCCGGTACCTGTAGTTCGTCGACCAGGTGCGGCCGGAAGCGGTGTTCATCGGTTGTCTACCAGCTGCGGCCAGCCTGGTGGTCGCGGATCCCGTTGGTGGAGTCGGCCTTTTCTGTTCCCGGGCCCGGTTGTCGCCTCGGCGAGTCATGCTCCGGCTTCACGGTCATGGGACTGGGCGCTTCGCACTGTTCTGTGTCGCTGAGCAGTCGTGGAGCCTTCGTCAAGGGAAACGCATCTTATTGTGCGTTGACGAATCATCATGAATGGTTCAGGCCGATCGGCCGCCGTCGTGCGGCCGGTGCGCGTCGTGAGCAAGTAAGGATTCTCATGGGCATATCGCCCTCACTCTCCCCCTTCGCCGGTCCGCCGGGGCGTTGGAGACGGTCCGTGGTGGCGGCCGCACTGGCCGGCCTACTGGGATCGCTGATCACGCTATTGACCCCTGCGCCCGCCATGGCGCTGACCGACCCGCAGCTGCGCGCCGTCACCTTCAACATGCAGGGCGGCAACAAATGGGGCGAGGTCAAAGCCCTGATGCCCGACGCCGACGTCATCATGATGCAGGAGGCGACCACCACGCCGGACGGCGCACAGCTGCGCCAGCTGGAGTGGGCCTCCAACGAACTGGATCACGAAACAGTCAACAACAGGGGTAAATCCAGCCTGAAGTACCGGCTGTACAAGGCGCCGTACCACTCCTCCGGGCGGGCCCGTGGGGTGCGAGGGGTTCTGTACTACCTGAAGGTCCTCGACAAGAAGGAATGGGGAAACTGGGCTGACGGGGACGGCGGCCCCGAGGACGATCCCGACATCGGCAGCAACGCGCCGAAATCGATGGCGATCTGGGTCCGAGAGGGCCTCGCGCCCGCTGATGACGGGCAAGACATCGAACGCCTCGACATCGTGACGCCGACCGTGGACAACAACAGGTGGGTCACGTCTCGTCCCGCGTTCGGAATCCAGCTCGGTGGCACGTGGTACTTCGACATCCACGCCGCGTCGATCCGCGTCGGGCCCGCGGTCAATCCCCACACGCGCGCCCTCGTGAACGCCGTCCGCGCCAAGAAGCAGGGCCAGCCGTGGCAGATCATGGGGGACTTCAACAGCCTCCCCGACACCCTCGCGCCGGCTCCGGGCGACGGTGAGCCCTACAACAAGTTCTACGCCACCACGAACCAGGTTCCCGGTGGCCCGCCGGCGTCTACGCAGTTGAGCGCGGGCGCCCTGGACTACGTGGTGGCCCACGACCAGCTGAGGAACCTGAGGGTGTCCGTCAAACGCGGCACCGGGGCAGACCACCTGCCGGTCCGGTCCGAGCCCGACCGCCCGGATCCGTGCGATATGAGCAAATGGACGTACAGCACGGTGCACAACCCGGTAGGCCGTACACCCAGGGCCGCAGCGGGGGACGCGTGTGAGGACTCGAGCGCGGTCGTCTCCATGGGCGACAGCTACATCTCGGGCGAGGGCGGCCGGTGGGCGGGCAACGCCAACGCCTCTCCCAGCGGCGACGTGTGGGGCACCGACCGCAAGGACGGCTGTGGGGGAGGCCAGGACTGCGTCTACGGCGCCACGTCGTACGAGGGCGGCAACCGCTGCGACCGCTCGGACGTCGCGCCCATCATGAGCGCCGTGTTCGGCGGCATCCCCAGGGAGCGCCGCTTCAACATCGCCTGCTCGGGGGCCAGAACCGAGCACATCATCGACAAGGCGTACCAGGGTGAGGCCCCGCAGGCCGAACAGCTCGCACGACTGGCGAAGGACTACGACGTCAAAACGATCGTGGTGTCCATCGGCGGCAACGACCTGGGCTTCTCCGACATCATCCGCGACTGCGTCCAGCGCTACTGGGTGGGAGTGTTCAGCGGCACCTGCAACTCCGGCTCCCCGGACACCTCGCTGCAGGAGAAGCCGGGACAGACCACCCCGCTGCAGGAGAAACTGGAAAAGACACGGGAGGGCGTCCACAACGCCCTGCAGAAGATCCGCTCCGTCATGACGGACGCCGGATACACGAGCGAGGACTACGAGCTCGTGCTGAGCACGTATCCGAATCCGCTGCCCCGCAGCACGCAGATGCAGTACGGCTTCCCCACCCGCTACACGACCGGGGGATGCCCCTTCCGCAACGCCGATGCGGACTGGGCCCGCGACGAGCTCATGCCGGACCTCACCGCGGCGCTGCGCGCCGCGTCGCTCGAAACCGGGGCGTCCCTGCTGAACGTGGAGGACGCGTTCGCCGGGCACGAACTGTGCAACCAGAACGCCAAACAGGCCACGAGCGGCAACTCGCGTGCCAACCCGCTGCCGGAGGCGGACGCCGAATGGGTCCGGTGGATCCCCTACCAGTTCGACATGTCCAAGGGCTGGCTCTGGGGATCCCAGGGGGACAAGCAGGAAGCCGTCCACCCCAACGCGTACGGGCAGAAGGCCCTCGGCGCCTGCCTGACGGCCTTCGCCGCCGCGGGGCCCGAGACCCCGGGGCGGCGCAGGACGTTCACCTGCGCGGGAACGCCCGGCAAGGGGAGTGACGGCGTGGGGCTGCGGCAGACCGTCAAGATCTCCGCGGTTCCGCAGGGCTCCGCCGGCGGCGACGCGGGCGTGCTCCGGCGGGCCGGTTCCGATTCCAAGTGGGTGTCCACCGGTCCGGACGACAGCCAGCTCAGCCGATGGTTCATCAACGGTGAGCTGCCCGAGCCCGGCGGGCGGCTGGAGACCACCATCCGGAACGAGAGCGGGCAGTACCTGCAAGGAGACGGTGGCGCAACGCGGCAGTGGGCCTCGGTCTCCGATACGCCCCGGCTGTGGACGCTCGAACGTCAGAAGAGGAACGAACTGGCCTTCCGGATCACGACCGAGGGCGGAAAGTGGTGCCTGACCCCCTGGGGGACGTGGGGCGCGCTCTGGCCGTGCAGCACCGAGGAGCCGCTGGCCGCCACCCAGCTGTGGCAGATCGACACCTCGATCATCAAGATCATCCCGCGCCCCCTGCCCATCGACCGCGCCGGCCCCCTCAAGTCCGCCAAGGGTGACCTCGTCGCCGACGTGGACAACGCGAACCCGGAGCCGGGGACCCGGGTGAAGGTGCTCGCCGCCAAGGGCAACGCCGCGCAGAAGTGGTGGACACGTGCCACGCCCGAGGGGTGGCAGGTCGTCAGCGCCCTGGACGGCGGGCCCGTCCTGGCCCATGACACCGGCCGGCACGAGGCGCGGCTGGCCAAGGACGACGGCGGGGGTGCGGGCCAGGTCTGGCAGGCCGAGGACGCGGGAGGCGGATGGACGCGCCTGCGCAACGGCGGCCTGTGTCTGACGGCTGCCGGCCCGGACGAGACGCTGGCCCTCAAGGACTGCGCGTCCGACGACCCCGGGCAGCGGTGGCAGGCCACCGGGTTCACCCCGGAGAAACCGCAGGAGGTCGGTGACGCCGGCTCGCCCTTCGACGACTCCGCGGACGACCGGGGCGCGAAGCCCGCCTCCTCCGGTGACTGCCGGCCCGAGGGCATGACGCCCACCGCGGGCGTCGCCGCCCGCTACTGCGACGTGTACGACAACGCCGGCCGGGAGTGGGTCGGCAACAACCGCACCCGTCGTACGGTCGGGTACTTCACCGGATGGCGCGCCGGGGCCACGGGAGACCCCGCGTACCTGGCGTCCAACATCCCCTGGTCGAAGGTGACGCACGTCAACTACGCCTTCGCCAAGGTGGACGGGAATCGCATCAGCATCGGCGACGTGAACGACCCGAAGAACCCGGCCACCGGCATGACCTGGGACGGCGACCGGAACGCCATGGATCCGTCCCTCCCGTACAAGGGCCACTTCAACCTGCTGAACACCTACAAGAAGAAGCACCCGGCCGTGAAGACGCTGATCTCGGTCGGCGGCTGGGCGGACACCCGGAACTTCTACGCGATGGCCACCAACGCCGACGGCTCGGTGAACCAGGCGGGCATCGAGACGTTCGCGGACTCGGTCGCCGACTTCCTGGACCGGTACGGGTTCAACGGGGTCGACATCGACTACGAGTACCCGACCGCGCTGCCCAACACGGGCAACCCCAACGACTGGGACGTCTCCGATCCGCGCCGCAAGGGCCTCCAGCAGGGCTACAACGCCCTGATGAAGACGCTGCGGGAGAAGCTGGACCGGGCGGGCGCGGGCAAGGGCCGCTACTACCTGCTCACCTCGGCCGGCTCCGCGTCCGGTTACCTCGTGCGCGGGCTGGATGCCGGGCAGTCGTTGCAGTACCAGGACTACGTCAACGTCATGAGCTACGACCTGCACGGCTCCTGGAACAAGTACGTCGGCCCGCAGGCCCCGCTCTACGACACCGGGCAGGACAACGAGCTGGCCGCCGCCGGGATCTACAACGACCAGGGCGCCGACACCAAGGACTACCAGAAGAACGGCTACTTCAACATCGACTGGGCCTACCACTACTACCGCGGCGCCCTCCCGCCCGGCCGCATCAACCTCGGCATCCCCTACTACTCCCGCGGCTGGCAGAGCGTGCAGGGCGGCACGGACGGGCTGTGGGGCACCTCCGCCATGCCGGACCAGTCCAAGTGCCCGCTGGGCGTCGGCGGCCGGGGCCCTGCCAACGGCCAGGACTGCGGTCTCGGCGCGACCGGCATCGACAACGTGTGGCACGACACCGAGGACGGCCGCGAGGTCGGCGCCGGGTCGAACCCGCTGTGGCACACCAAGAACCTCCAGGACGGCCGCACCCCCGGCTACCTGAAGTCCTACGGAGTCGACCCGGCCACCGGCGCCGGCAAGCTGACCGGCAGCTACGCCGAGAAGTACTCCGACCCGCTCCAGTCGTCGTGGCTGTGGAACGACGCCAAGAAGGTGTTCCTCTCCACGGAGAACGAGAAGTCGATCGACGCCAAGGTGAAGTACATCGCGGACAAGGGCATCGGCGGGGCGATGATCTGGGAGCTCGCCGGCGACTACACCAAGCGCTCCAACGGCGAGTGGGGCATGGGCTACGACCTGACCACCCGCCTCGACAACGCGCTCAAGGGCGCGGGGGCGTACGGCAACACCACCGGCGGCGGCAAGCCGCTGCCCTCCCAGGTGATCGACGTCAAGGCCGAGCTGGTGGACTTCCCGACCACCGTCGGAGACATGTGGCCGATGCAGCCGAAGCTGCGGATCACCAACAACTCCAAGGTCGCCCTCGCCCAGGGCACGGAGATCTCCTTCGACCTCCCCACCTCCGCCCCGCCGGTGGTGAAGGACGGGGCCTGGAAGGAGATGAGCGGCATCGTCCCCGGTCACACCGGGCCCAACGCGGGCGGGCTGAAGGGCGACTTCCACCGGGTGACCATCAAGCTCGGCTACTGCGAGGACGTACCGGCGGGGAAGTCCAAGGACATCGAGATCAAGTACTACCTGCCCGTGACCGGTCCGGCGAACGTCACCTTCAGGATCGGCGGCAAGGACTACGGATCCACCGGCGACAAGCGCCGCGCGGTGACGACGGTCGATCCTCCGACGGTGTCCGGGGCCCAGTGCCAGGCCGCGCCGTGGCAGGCGCACGCCTACAACCCCAACCCCTCGTTCGCGTTCTGGCAGACCGGCGACAAGTGGATCATCGAGGACCGCAACAGCGGCAACGTCCTCGACCACCCCGGCAGTTGGACCGACGCCCACCTGTCGATGAAGCAGACCGGCAACGCCAACCAGCTGTGGACGGTGAGCGAGGACGACCAGGGCTGGTACCACATCAAGTCCGCTACCAGCGGTCACGACCAGTGCCTCGGCGCCACCACGGCCAGGGGCACACTCACGGTGCGGGACTGCGACGGGAAGATCGACCAGTGGTGGCGTCTGGTGCCGCTCAGCACGGACCAGGCCACCGCGGGCAAGCCGGCGCTGGACCGGCAGGTCATCGGTGGCCCCAAGCACGGCAGCTCCTACGCGCTGGGCGGTTTCGCCGACGGGACCGACTGGTGGAAGACCCCGGTCTACCTCGCCGCCCCCGCCAACAGCGCCACCGCCTCCAGCACGAAGATCATCGCCGGGGACCCCGACGGAGCCTGGGCCTCGACGGCGTCGTGGAACGGCTTCTACTGGCGCGCCAAGTGGTGGAACAAGGCGACGGACGAGCCCGGCAAGAGCGACGCCTGGCAGAGGCTCGGCCCCACGCCGTGACCGACTGACGCCTGCGGGCCCCGGCAGAGCACCGCTCTGCCGGGGCCCGTTGCGGATCGAAGCTACCGGCCGGCTCGTCCGGGTGCAGGTTTCAGGGGGTGCCGGGCCGGGTGGGCGTCAGGTCCGCGACCAGGAGCGCCAGGAGGTCCGTCGGCGCCTCGATGAAGCGGTAGTGGCCTCCCTCCAGGAGTTCGAAGGTCGTTTCGCCGCAGGCCGACCAGCCGGTCATCAGTGACGGCTCGATGCCCGTGTCCTCCGTCCAGCCGATGGCGGTGATCGGGGACGGCAGCCGGACCGGCTCGGCCACGTGGTAGCGCTTGTTCATGTCGACGTCGTTCCGCAGGACGCCGAGGTAGAGCGCGAGCAGGCTCGGTTCCAGGGTGCCGCCCAGTTCCGCGACGAGCTGGCGCAGTTCGCCGGCCAGCTCGTCGTCGTTCATGCCGAGGAAGCGGCCGTAGGGGCCGTCCTGCGGCGCGACCTCGGCGGAGACGAACACCCGGGTCGGGGCGGGGCAGCCCCTCTGGACCAGCCGTACGGCGGTCTCGTACGCCGCCAACGCGGAGCCGCAGTGCCCGAACAGCGCGTAGGGACGGTCCAGGTAGGGGCGCAGCGCCTCGCAGAGGTCGTCGGCCAGCGCCTCGTAGGTGGTGTGGGCGGGCTCGCGCATCCGGTTCTCCCGGCCGGGCAGTTGCACGGGGCAGACCTCGACGCCGTTGGCCGATGACGGCCACTGGCGGTACATGCTCGCTCCGCAGCCGGAGTAGGGCAGGCAGAACAGCCGTGCCGGTGCCACCGGCGACGGCTCGCGCAGGAACCACTTGTTGCGGGTACGGGCCGGCGGAGCGTTCACTGATGACCTTCCGGGTGGGGTTTCTTCTGGGGTGCGGCTGCGGGGGTTTGAAGACACGCCCTAGCGGGTCTGCGCGGTGATCGGCAGGTGGGTGAAGCCCGCGATGATGTTCGAGCGCATGCGTCGCGGCGTCCCGGCGAGTTCGAAGCCGGTGAACCGGCCGAGCAGTTCGGCGAACAGGATCCGCAGGGCCACCCGGGCGACGGTGTGTCCGATGCAGTAGTGCGCGCCGACGCCGAACGCGATGTGCTTGTTGGGTCGCCGCCGGATGTCGAAGGTGTCCGGGTCGGCGAACACGGTCTCGTCGCGGTTGGCCGACCCCAGCCACACGACGACCGCGTCCCCCGCGGGGATCGGCACGCCCCGGACCTCGACGTCGCGGGTGGCGTGGCGCATGAAGTGCTGGGTGGGCGAGGCCCATCGCAGTGCCTCCTCCACGCCGCTGCCGAGCAGCTCCGGGTGTGCCGCCCAGTCGTCCAGGACCGGCGTCCCGGCCAGTTCGACCATCGCCGCGATCGGTGGCTGGGCGGTGGTGACGGTCGCACCGAGCAGCAGGCTGTAGCAGTTGGACACGATCTCGCCCGGCGACAGCCGGCGTCCGTCCAGTTCCATCGTGAGCAGCACGCTGATCAGGTCGTCACCCGGTGCGCGGCGACGCGCGGTGACGACGTCCTGGAAGTAGGCGAACAGTTCGCGGTGGGCGGTCACGAGGGTGGCCTGCGGTCCGGCGGCGAGCTGGAACTCGGGGTCGTCCGCGGCGATGCAGGCGTGGGCGAGCCGGACCAGCCGCGTCCAGTCCTGTTCCGGCAGCGCCATCATGGTGCCGATCACCGCCATCGGCAGGGTCGCCATGGCGGCGGCGAAGTCGAACGGGCCGCCGTCGGCCAACGGCCGGAGCAGCTCGACGATGACCCGGCGGATGGCCTCCCGGTCGTTCTCCACCGTCTTGATCGACAGCGCCTGCTGCAGCGGGCCGCGCAGGTGCGCGTGCCGGGGCGGGTCGGTGACGGCCATCTGCCGACCGCCGGCGGGGTCGCCCTGGCCGAGGAGGTTGAGCAGGGTGCCCTGTTCGGAGGTGAACGTGTCGTGGTCGCGGAGCACCCGGTTGGCCTCGGCGTAGCCGACGACCGACCAGTAGCCGATGTCGCCGACCGGCTGCCAGCTCACCGGGGCGTGGCGGCGCAGCCGTCGCCACACCTCGTGCGCCCCGCCCGAGTGGTAGAGGTCGGGGTCGATCAGGTCGACGGGCTGCGGGGCGAGGACCGGGCATCGCGGGGTCGGGGGAACCGCCGTCATCGGGCCTGCTCCTGCCGTGCACCGTCGGCCAGGGCCGCCGCCGGGCCGTCCGGGACCGCCGTCGGGCCGTCCGGGCTCGCCACCGGGCTGTCCGGGCTCGCCGCCGGGCCGTCCGGGCCCGCCGTCCGCATCCGGGCGGTGAGGGCCGTCGCCAGCTCGGCGACGGTCGGCGACAGGTACAGGATCTGCGCGGGGAGGTCCACGTCGAACTCGCGCTGGGTGGCGACCAGGAGGTCGGTGGCCAGCAGGGAGTGTCCGCCGAGGTCGAAGAAGTCGTCGTCGACGCCGACCGGTTCGATGCCGAGGATGTCGCCCCACAACTCGGTCAGCCGCGTCTGCACCTCGGTGACGGGCGGGACGTACTCGTTGGCCACGTTGCGCGGTACCCGGGTGGCGGTGGGCAGGGCGCGGCGGTCGATCTTGCCGTTGCGGTTCACCGGCAGTTCGGGGCGGACGAGGATCGCCCAGGGGATCAGGTAGCCCGGCAACCTGTCCCGCAGTTCGTGGCGCAGCCGCCGACCGAGGTCGGCGTTGCCCGCCGGATCGGGCTGCGCGGGCACGACGTAGGCCAGCAGCCGGGTGCCGCCCGCCGGATCGGCCTGCGGCAGCACGACCGCGTGCCGCACCTCGGCGAGCCGTTCCAGCTCGACCTCGACGGCGCGCGGTTCGGCGCGGTAGCCCTGGACCTTGACCTGGTCGTCCGCGCGACCGACGAACTCCAGCGTGCCGTCGGGCAGCCATCGCACGAGGTCGCCGGTCCGGTACATCCGGGCCCCCGGCTCGGTCCCGAACGGGTCGGGCAGGAACCGTTCGGCGGTTGCGGCCGGGCGGCCCAGGTAGCCGCGGGCCAGGCCCGCCCCGGCCACGTACAGTTCGCCGCACTCGCCGGCGGGCACCGGCCTGAGGTCGCCGTCGAGCACGGCGACCCTGGTGCCGCTGATCGGGCGGCCGATCGGCACGCTGCGCAGCTCCGGGAGGGTGCTGCTGGTCCAGCAGGTCGTGTACGTGGTGTTCTCGGTCGGCCCGTAGCCGTTGGTGAAGAGCAGCTCCGGGTAGCGGGCCAGCAGGTGCTGGACGTGGCCCGGCGAGGCCACGTCGCCCCCGGTGAGGACGTGCCGCACGTCGGCGAACGCCTCCAGGTGGGAGCTCACCATCTGGTGGAAGAGCCCGGTGGTCAGCAGCAGCACCGTCACACGCTCGGCGCGGACGACGCGCGCCACGTGCTCCAGCGTGAGGGCGACCGGGGGGAAGAGGACCAGCCGGCAGCCGTTGACGAGGGGGGCCCAGATCTCGAACGTGGACGCGTCGAACGCGACCGGCGCGAGGTGGAAGAAGACGTCCTCGGCGCGGACGTCCACCCAGTCCGCGCCCCGGACGAGCCGGTCGATCGCCCGGTGGGGCACGCCGACGCCCTTGGGCTCGCCGGTGGAGCCCGAGGTGTAGCTGACGTAGGCGAGCCGGTCCGGGTCGCCGGGGCGGGCCGCAGCCGCCGGCCCGGTGGCCGGCTCCTGCGCCGGGCCGCCTTCCGTCACCGTGACCGTCACCGTGACGACGGTGTCGGGCAGCTGCTCCCCCAAGGCCTCTCCGACGATCACCATGTCCGCGCCGGCGTCCTTGAGCAGCAGCGCGTGGCGGCTGGCCGGGTCGTCCGGTTCGAGTCCGAGGTACGCCCCGCCCGCGATGAGGACAGCGAGCAGGGCCACGATCAGCTCCGGCGACCGCGGCACCAGCACGCCCACGACGTCCTCCTGCCTCAGTCCGGCCGCTCGCAGCCGCCCGGCGAGCCGGTTGGCGCGGTCGTTGAGCTGCCGGTAGGTCAGGGTCCGCCCGTCGCAGGTGACGGCGGGCGCGTGCGGGGCCCGCTCCGCCTGTTCGGCGACCAGCTCGTGGATGGCCCGTGCGTCGAACGGTGGCCGTCCGCTGCCGACGAACGCCGGGATGTCGGAGGTGAGGACCGTCTTGGTCAACTGCTTCCCGCTTTCCTGTACTGAAGTGTCCCCGTCGGGGTTGAACGCGCGACCGCGTGGGCCGTCGCCGTGGCCATCGCCGTCGCGGTAACCGTCGCGGTGGCTGACGCGGTGGCCGACGCGCAGCACGTGGTGCGCGGTGTCACCGGGTGCGTCCACCGCCTCAGACCGCCGGCACGTGGAAGAAGGTGTCGCGCGCGGCGATGCGGCCCTGCGGCGTCATCCGGAAGAAGTCCGCGAACCGCAGCTCGACCTCACCGCCGTCGTGCAGCACGCCGCGGAACAGGCCGTGCACGGCCACCTCGTCGTCGGTCGTGACCACGGTGGCCAGGGTGTGCACACCGGCGCGGATCACCCGCTGGTCGCGGTAGAAGCGTTCCAGTTCGGCGTGCCCGACCATGGGTTGGTAGCCGGGGCGGTGGTAGCGGGCGTCCGGGGTGAACAGGGCGACCAGCGCGGGCACGTCCCCGGCGTCGACGAGCTGGTAGTACCGGCGGACCTGGGACACTCCCAGCGCCGGGGCCGTCAGGGTTTCCGGGGCCATCGGGGTCTCCGGTGTCGCGGGTGTTGCCGGTGGTGCCGGCGTTTCGTCGGGATGGGAGAGGGTGTGGACCATGCCGAGGTGCTTCCTGTGATCGCTTGACCGCTTGATCGCGGTCAGAGTCGTGTACGTGGTGAGAGGGCCGGTACGGCCGCGGCGTCCGGGGCGTCCTTGAGCGCTTCGACCAGGCGCGCCGGCGTGGGTGCCTGGAACAGGGCGCCGAGGGTGAGTTCACGGCCGAACCTCACCCGCACCCGGTTGACCAGCCGGGTCGCGAGCAGGGAGTTGCCGCCCAGCGCGAAGAAGCCGTCGTCGACGCCCACCGCGGGCCGGCCGAGCACCTCGGCGAACAGCGCGCACATCGTCTGCTCCGCCGGGGTTCGCGGCCCGGGCCCGGACGGTGCCGGTGCGAGCTCCGGGACGGGCAGCGCGGCCCGGTCGATCTTGCCCCTGGGCGTCAGGGGGAAGGCGTCGAGCGTGACGATCGCCGAGGGCACCATGTAGTCCGGCAGCGCCGCGCCGGCGTGCTCCCGCACTGCCGCCGGGTCGAGCCCCGAGTCCCCGGCCGGGACGACGTAGCCGATCAGACGCCGGCCGGGCGAGGTGCCCGTACCGGCGACCACGGTCGCCTGGGCGACGTCGGGGTGCCCGGCCAGCACCGCCTCGATCTCGCCCAGCTCGATGCGGAAGCCGTGGAGCTTGACCTGCTCGTCCGCGCGGCCGAGGAACTCGAGTTCCCCCTCGGCGTTCCAGCGGACCACGTCGCCCGTGCGGTACATCCGCTCGCCCGGTTCGCCGAACGGGCACGGCAGGAACTGGCCGGCCGTGCGGCGGGGGTCGTTCAGGTATCCGCGCGCCACGCCCGCACCGGCGACGTACAGCACGCCGGCCACCCCGGGCGGCACCGGCGACAGCGCCTCGTCCAGGACGTACACCCGCCTGTTGTCGACCGGTCGGCCGAGCGGGACGACGTCGGGCACGGGCTCGCCGGGGCGCAGCACCCTGCGCGTGGTGAACGTGGTGGCCTCGGTCGGGCCGTACCCGGCGACCACCACGGAGTCCGGGCACCGCGCCAGGACGCGCCGGACGGCATCGGCCGGCACGATGTCACCGCCGGTCCACACCTGGCCGACCCCGGCCAGCGTGCCGGGCGACTCCTCGGCGAACACCCGGAACAGCCCGGCCGTCAGCCACAGCGCACCGACCCGGTGATCGACGATGAGCCGGTGGAGGTCCGCGAGCGCCAGCTCACCGGGCGGGGCCACGACGACCCGGCCCCCGTTGAGCAGCGGCACCCACCACTCGTAGGTCGAGGCGTCGAAGGCGTGCGGGGAGTGTGCGAGGACCCGCGGCCCGTCCTCTTCGCGCCAATAGCGTTGCGCGGTCAGGCTGATGACGTTGCGGTGGGTCAGGGCCACGCCCTTCGGCGTGCCCGTGGACCCGGAGGTGTACAGGACGCACGCCAGGTGGTCCGGGCGCAGCGGCACGACGGGGTCGGTGGCCGGCTCGTCGGCGAGGCCGGGGTCGGCGTCGACGACCACAACCGGTGTGCCGTGGGACGGCGCGTCGTCCCGGGTGGCCCGGTGGGTGAGCAGCACCGCCGCACCGGTGTCGTCCAGGACGCGGCGCAGGCGGGCCGTCGGGGCCCGGGTGTCCAACGGCACGTAGGCGCCGCCGGCCTTGCTGATCGCCAGGACCGACACCACCACGTCGACGGAGCGTTCCATGAGCACGGCCACCGTGCTGTCGCAGCGGACGCCCAGGGCGATGAGCCGGTGGGCCAGCCGGTTGGCCCGGTCGTTCAACTCCGCGTAGGACAGGGTGGTTTCCCCGCACACCACGGCGGTCGCGTCGGGCGTGCGCGCGACCTCGGCCGCGAAGGCCAGCGGCACCGTCGGCTGCGGCAGCGGCTGCGTGGTGCGGTTGACGGCCACGATCATCCGCTGCCGTTCCTCGGGGGTGAGGAGGTCGGGCCGGCCGATCGGCCGGTCCGGGTCGGCGGCCACCGCGTCCAGGAACCGGAGGAAACGCTGCTGGTGGGCGGTGAGTTCGGCCTCGGAGTAGAGCGCGGGGTTCGCGTCGACGTCGAGCCGGGGCTCGGTGCCGTCGGAGCGGTCGTAGACGGAGAACGAGAGGTCCTCGACCGGCCCGTTGGACAGGTTGTGCACGGTGGCCCGGACGCCCGCGAAGTCCAGGTGGTAGTAGAAGGACATGATGTTGGCGATGGGCCCGAACAGGACCCGCTCCGACCTGGCCGGATCCAGCTCCCTGCGCAGGTCCTCGCTGCGGTGGCGCTGGTGGCCGCGCAGGGCGGCGACCTCCTCGGCCACCTGTCGCGCGAGTGCGGACAGGCCCTGTTCCGGGTGCACGCGCAGCCGCAGCGGCACCACGTTCGCCACCATGCCGGGGACGGCCGGCCCGGAGGAGCCGGTGCGCCCGGTCACCGGCATGCTGAGCACGATGTCCCGTTCGCCGCTGAGGCGGTGGAGGTACGCGGCGACCGTTGCGGTGAAGGCGCTGGGCCAGCTCGCCCCGGCGGGTCGCGCGGCCCGCCGCAGCGCGGCCACGGTGGGCGCGTCGAGGGCGCTGGTACGGCGCAGGAAGCCGTCCGAGGCGGCCGCCGAGCGGCTGGCCAGGCTGACGGGATCCGGCCGGCCGGCCAGCCGGTCCGCCCAGAACTCCCGGTCCTGTTCGGGCTGTTCCGACGCGTGGTAGGCGGCGTCGTACGCCAGCAGGAGGCTCAGCGGCCCGAACGCCGGCCCTGCCCCGTCCCTGCCCTCGACCAGCCTGGTGTAGGTCTTGGCGACGCGGCGCGCGATGAGCGACATGCTGAAACCGTCGACCACGATGTGGTGGACGCGCTGGTACCAGAGGAAGCGGTCCGGCGCGACGGCGAACAGGGCCTGGCGGAACAACCGGTCCCGGGTGAGCCCGAGCGGTGTGGACAGGTCGGCGCGCATCCAGCGCTCGGCCGCCCCCAGCGGATCCGGTGCCGAGGTGAGGTCGACGTGGTCCATCGACCAGTCGGGCGCCGGGGTGACGACCTGCCGGGGGCCCTCGGCACCGTCGGTGAGGCGAACGCGCAGGGACTCGGTCTCGTCCACCACGCGCCGCACGGCCGTCTCGAACAGCTCCGGGTCGATCGGCCCGGGGATGTCCACGTACTCGCCGGTGTTGTAGGCGGGACTGCCGGGGCGCAGGTGGTGGGCGAACCAGATGCCGGACTGCGCCGACGACAACGGCAGCTCGTGTCCGTCGCTCATCCGAGCTCCTCCAGGATGGCCGACAGCGCGTCGGCGAAGGGTGCGGCGTGGGGCGGCGACAGCATGTCGTGGTGGTTGCCGGGCACCTCGACCACGCTCAACGCCCCCAGGGTGCGGTCGCGCCACCGGGCGGGGACCACGACCGGGGCGGCGAGCACGGGGTGCTCCTCGGCGCTCGTGAACAGGTGGATCGGTGTCCGCAGCCGTGCGGTTGAGCGGTAGCGTCGGGCGGCGTCGCCGTTGGTGGTGAAGACCCTTACCATGCGCCGCAGTTGCTCGGTGCGCACGCGTAGGGGGAGGCGCTCGCCGGCGTGCGCGTCGTGGAGCAGCAGGGACAGGGCGTCCTGCTCGTCGAGGTCTCCGATGGCTCCGACGGCTCCGGTGGGCAGCCCGGCGGCGAGCGCGAACCGGGCCGTCCCGTGCGCGTCATGGCCGTCGGGCCCGCCGGTGGGCCCGTGGTCGGACTCGGTGGCTCCGCTGGTGGACGCGTCGGTGAACGCGGGCGCTCCGACGTCGATGATCCCGAGGAATCCCGGGGGGTTCCCCTCCTCCTCCAGCAGGCGGGCCATCTCGAAGGCGACCAGCCCGCCGAAGGACCAGCCGGCCAGCAGGTACGGGCCGTCGGGCAGGACGGACCGCAGCTCCCGCAGGTAGCGCTGCGCCTGCTCCTCGACGGTGGCCAGTGGCGGCTCGTCGGTGTTGTAGCCGACGGCCTCCAGGCCGTAGACGGGCCGGCCGCCGGCGAGCGGTTCGGCGAGGCCCTCGGCCAGGTGGAGGAAGGAGCACACGTCGCCGCTCTGCGGGTGCACCAGGATCAGCGGCGCCCTGCGGTGGTCTCCTTCGGCCAGCGGGACCACGAGCCGGCGCAGGGCCTGCGAGGCGTTGGGCAGTTCCGCGCACAGACCCTCGACGGTGGGATGGCGGAACACCGTGTTCAGCGGCACGGTGACCCCCCACTCCCGCCGGATCGCCTCCACGAGCTCGACCGCCCTGAGCGAATGCCCGCCCAGCGCGAAGAAGTCGTCCCGGACGCCGACCCGCGGGGTGCCCAGCACGCGCTCCCAGATCCTGGTCATCAGGAGTTCCAGCAGGTCCCGCGGCGGTAGCGCACCCGCGTCGTGGCCGTGGCGGGCGGGCTCGGGCAGGGCCCCGCGGTCCACCTTGCCGTTCGTGGTCAACGGGATCCGGTCGAGTGCGGTCAGCGTCGTGGGCACCATGAACTCGGGCAGGGTCTCGCGCAGGGAGCGCCGCAGGACCGCCAGGTCACCGGGCCCGTCCTGCCACACCAGGTAGCCGGCCAGTTCGGCGTCCGTCCCGGTGCCCCGCACCGTCACCGTGGCCCTGGCGACACCGGGCTGCGCGCACAGCGCGGCCTCGATCTCACCCAGCTCGATGCGGTACCCCCGGATCTTCACCTGTTCGTCGGTGCGGCCGAGGAAGACGAGGCTGCCGTCCGGCAGGTACCGCGCCAGGTCGCCGGTCCGGTACAGCCGGCCGCCGCCCGCACCGAACGGATCGGGCACGAAGCGCTCGGCGGTCAGCCCCGGCCGGTTGGCGTACCCACGGGTGACACCGACCCCGCCGATGTGGATCTCACCCGGTACGCCGACGGGCACCGGGGCGCCCGCCGGGTCCAGCAGGTAGATCCGGAGGTTGCCCAGCGGCCGGCCGATCGGCACGGACCCTCCCGGCCGGGCCAGATCCCGGTCGGCGTCCACGCGCCGGGTGACGCAGCCGACGGACGCCTCGGTGGGACCGTAGCCGTTCCACAGCGTGGAGACCCGGTCGAGGAGCCGCCGGGCCAGGGCGGGCTGGAGCGGTTCGCCCACGCAGATCGCCTGGAACCGGCCGCCCTGCCAGCCGCCGTCCAGCAGCAGGAGCCAGGTGGCCGGTGTGGCCATGAGCGTGGTGACGCCGAACTCGCGCATCATCTCCGTCAGGCGCGGGCCGTCCACCGCGACCTCCGACGGGGCGATCACCACGCTCGCGCCCCAGGCCAGGGGCATGAGCACCTGGGGGACGATGACGTCGAAGGAGATCGAGGCCACCGAGGCGACGACGTCGTCCCCGCCGAGGTCCAGCTGTCGGCCGCGGACCACCAGGTAGTTGACCACGCCCTCGTGCGGGACCAGCACGGCCTTGGGGCGGCCGGTCGAACCGGAGGTGTAGATCGAGTACGCCAGGTTGGCGGGCGTCGCGAGTGGCGGCAGCCGGTCCGCGGGCAGGGCCGCGATGAGCCCGGCCTCGTCGTCCGTCCACACCGTCGCGGCGCCGTGCTGCGGCAGCCGGTCGGCCAGGGAGCGCTGGGTGAGCAGCAGCGGCACTTCGGCGTCGGCGAGCATGAACGACATGCGCTGTGCCGGGAGGTCCGGGTCCAGTGGCAGGTAGGCGGCGCCAGACTTGAGGACGGCCAGCAGGGCCACGACCAGGTCCGCCGAGCGCGGCAGGCAGACGCCGACCAGGCGTTCCGGCCGTGCTCCCCGGGCTCGCAGGTGCCGCGCCAACTGGTTGGCCCGGCGGTCGAGTTCCCGGTAGGTCAGTCGCTGGGCGCCGCAGCGGACCGCCACCGCGTCGGGGGTCCGCCGGGCCTGCTCCTCGACCAGCTCGTGAACGCAGAGGTCCGTGGGGAAGGGTTCGTCGGTGGCGTTGGCGGCCACCAGCAGCGCTTCGCGCTCGGCCTCGGTGAGCAGGTCCAGGCGTGAGACGGGACGGTCGGGGTCGCCGGCCGCGGCGTCCAGCAGCCGCAGGTAGTGGCCGACCAGGCGTTCCACGCTCGCGCGGTCGAACAGGTCGGTGTCGAAGGCCACGGTCCCGGTGGTCCCGGCTGTCCCGGTCGCGCCGGTCGCGCTCGTCGTGGTCGTCGCGCCGGTCGTGCCCGTCGTGGTCGTCGGCCGGTCGGCTATCACCAGGCTGAGGTCGACCTTGGCCGTGCCGTTGTCAACCTCGATCTGTTCGACATCCGTCCCCACCAGCCGGAGGGCGGCGGCCGGGTCGGACAGGCCGGCGAACATCACCTGGAACAGCGGGTTGCGGTCGAGACCGCGGGCCGGCCGCAGCTCCTGCACCAGCCGCTCGAACGGCAGGTCCTGGTGCGCGTAGGCGTCCACGGCGGTCCGGCGGACCCGGTCGAGCAGCTCGGCGAAGCTCGGGTCGTCCGCGAGGTCGGTGCGGACGACCACGGTGTTGATGAACGAGCCCACCAGCGGGTCGAGTTCCGGACGGGTCCGGCCCGCGACGGGTGTGCCGACCGCCACGTCGGACTGCCCGCTGTAGCGGGCGAGCAGGGCCTGGAACGCGGCGAGCAGCGTCATGAACATCGTCGCGCCGTGCCGCCGGCCCAGCAGCCGCAACCGGCCGGCCAGTTCCTCGGGCACCGTGAAGGTGATCCGCTCGCCCCGGCCCGCGCGGACCGGTCCGCGCGGGCGGTCGGTGGGCAGGTCCAGCGGCGACAGCCCGGACAACTGTGCGCTCCAGTAGTCCAGTTGGCGTTGCAGGCGTTCGCCGGAGAGCCGGGCCCGCTGCCAGTGGGCGAAGTCCGCGTACTGGATCCGCAAGGGGGGCAGCTCGTGCTCGCGGCCTTCCAGCCGGCTCCGGTACATCGCCGACAGGTCGTCCCACAGCAGCGGCATCGACCAGCCGTCGACGGCGATGTGGTGGACGACCACCACCAGGACGTGTTCGTCCTCGTCGACCCGCAGCAGTGATGCGCGCAGCAGCGGGGCGGTGGCCAGGTCGAACGGGCGCAGGATCTCGGACTGGACGAGATCGCGGGCCAGCCGCGTCCGGCGCTCCGCGGGCTCGGCCCGGAGGTCCGTGACGGGCAGGTCGAACGGCCGGGCCGGCTCGACCGAGGGGCTGGGGCGCCCGTCCCGCTCGGGGAAGGCGGTGCGCAGGACTTCGTGGCGCCGCACCAGCTCGGTGAGGCTGTGGCCGAGGGCCGCCACGTCCAGCGGGCCGTGCAGCCGGAAGACCTCGTGGACGTTGTACATCGCGGGGCCGGTGGACAGCCGCTCGATCAGCCACATGCGTTCCTGGGTGAACGACGTCACCTGCGCACCCGCCGGGCGGGGTGGGATCGCGGCCTCCGGCTCGCCCTCGGCGGCCCTGCTCCGGGCCGCGCGGACGCGTTGGTCGAGCAGGGCCCGTGTGGCGGCCCGTGTGGTGGCCCGGGTGGGACCGGTCGACGGGGCGGCTCCGGGTGTGGAACCGGCCGGCTGGCCGGGCTCGGGTCGACTCTGCTGTGCCTTCACGGGTGACGGGCCTTTCCGGCGGGAAGCGGTTCCGCTTCGGCGGCGGCGCCGAGGTCCGCCAGCAACGCCGCGTCGATGCCGTCGGCGAGTTCGGCGACGGTCGGGTGGTAGAAGAGCAGGGCGACGGGCAGTTCGAGGTCGAGTGCCCGGCCGAGTCGGGACATGACCTTCGAGGCGAGGAGCGAATGACCGCCCAGCTCGAAGAAGTCGCTGTCCACGCCGTCCGGGGTGACACCGAGCACCTCCGCCCAGGTCTCCAGCACGAGGAGCTCGGTCTCGGTGGCGGGGCCGGACTCGGGTTCGGTCCCGGGCTCGGTCCCGGTCCCGGTCCCGGGGGTGGCGGCGGGAGCGGGGCGGCTCACGCGCAGGCCGGGAGGGGTCTCCCACGCCGATATCGGCCGTTCGGGGCTGCCGACGAGCTGGTCGAGCAACACCCGGAAACCCTCGGCGAGTTGCCGCACCGTGCCACGGTCGAAGAGGTCGGCGGCGTAGCGGATGACGCCGGTGAAGCGATCGCCGCCGTCCGTCATGGAGACCTCGATGTCGAACTTCGCCACGTCGTTCGGCATCTGATGGCCGCTCACTTCAAGCCCCGGGAGGCCGGACGGGAGCGCGGGCGGATCCTCCAGCTGGAACATGACCGTGAACAGCGGGTGTTGGCCGAGATCGCGTTCGGGCCGCAGCTCCTGGACCAGCCGTTCGAAGGGGACCTCCTGGTGGGCGTAGGCCTCCACCGCACCCCGCCGCACCCGGGCGAGCACGTCGGTGAAGCCGGGGTCGCCCGACAGGTCGGTGCGCAGGACGAGCGTGTTGACGAAGAAGCCGACCAGCGGCTCCACCTCGATCCGGGTCCGCCCGGAGATCGGCGTCCCCACCGTCACGTCGGCCTGTCCCGTGCAGCGCGCGAGCAGGACCTGGAAGGCGGCCAGCAGCGTCATGAACGGCGTCACCTCATGGGCGCGCCCCAGTGCGCGTATTCGGTCGGCGAGTTCTGCGGGGATCTCGATCTCGACCTGGTCGCCCCGGCCCGACCACACCGCGGGGCGGGGTCGGTCCGCCGGGAGCACCGACGGGCTCAGGTCGGCCAAGTGCTCGCGCCAGTAGGCGAGTTGGTCCAGCATCGCCGTTCCGGCCTGGTGGCTCCGTTGCCAGTCGGCGAAATCGGCGTACTGGACGGGCAGGTCCGCCAGGGCGATCGGCCGGCCGTCGACGGCGGCGCCGTATCCGGCGGAGAACTCCTGCCACAGCACCGACAGCGACCAACCGTCGCAGGCGATGTGGTGGATCACCAGGAGCAGCAGGTGGTCGTCGGGGGCGATGCGGATCAGTCGGGCCCGCAGCATCGGAGCGGTCCCGAGGTCGAACGGGGTCGCCAGATCGGCGGCCGCCAGCTCCCGGGCCCGCTGCCAGGCCTGCTCCGCCGGGGTGTGCGTCAGATCGGTGATCGTCGGTACGAAGGTCTCGACCGGCTCCGCGACGTGGCGCGGGCCGTCCTCGCTGTCGACGATCCTGCCGCGCAACACCTCGTGGCGCCGCACGACTTCGGTCAGCGCCCGGGTGAGCGCCCCCTCGTCCAGCCGGCCGCGCAGGCGTACCGCGGTCGGGACGTTGTGGTCCGGCCGGCCCGGCCGCAGCCGGTCGAGGAACCACAGCCGTTGCTGGGCGAAGGACAACAGGGTCGGAGCGTGCGCGCGCCGATCGGGACCAGGCATGACGGATGCACCTTTCACGGCGATCGGGAACGCTTCAGCGCCCCGGAAATCCCCTCGCCGATTCGCGACTTGGCGAACAGTACGGCGGATACTAGGTCGCTCCCGTCTCACTCCGCAAGATCGAGAACAGGGTTGCAGGCATCAAGACAATATTTACGCCAGTCCGCCGGAATCCTTATGTAGATCGAACACGCTCGACGGTTAGCATCGGCGCGGCCGGCCCGGCACCCTCTCTGACGTGCTGTCATGATGCGGATCGCGCACCCCACTTCCATGGACGGGCACCACGTGATAATTCTTCTGTCTCCAAGGGGCGACCGGGTGGGCCCCTTTCCTGTCGGGCCTTCATTGTTCCGAATAAGATCGGTGAACCCGTTGCATGAACTCATCCGTTGTATATGAACCCACCCCGTTGCATGAACTCGGAGAAGTCGTGATGCAGCAGCAGAGCCTGGTGGGTTCATTCGTCTCGCACGCCACCAGCCACCCCGGTGATCCGGCGCTGATATGGCGCGGAGAAGAGACGACCTACCGTGAACTCCACCAGCTGGCGGAGCGGGAGCGCGTCCGGATCGCCCGGCTCGCCCCGGGCGGGGACGAGCCGGTCGGCATCCCGGCCGCCAAGTCGCCCTCGACGATCGCCCTGGTGCTCGCCTGCCTGCTGGAAGGGCGGCGCTTCCTGCTGCTGCCGGCGCCCACGCCGGACGGGAGGACGCCCCACGCGCTGGTCGAGCAGGCCGGAATCCGGCACGTCCTGTCGCCGGAGAGCCCCCGGGCGCTCGGACCCGGGTCGGGCGCCCCGGACCGGCCGGCGGAACCGGAGGCGCCGCGCCGTACGGAGCCCGCCGACGTCTCCTTCATGTTCACCACCTCCGGTTCCACCGGGCGGCCGAAGATCGTGCCGCTGAGCACGGGGGCGGTGGACCGCTTCACCACCTGGGCCGGCGAGCAGTTCGGCATCCGCCGGGGAACGACGGTCCTCAACTACGCGCCGCTCACCTTCGACCTGTGCCTGCTGGACATCTGGACCACGCTCAAGTACGGCGGCCGCGTCGTCCTGGTCGATCCGGCCCGGGCCACCCAGCCGGGCTACCTGCTGGACCTCGTGTCCCGCCACGCGGTCCAACTCGTCCAGGCGGTACCGATGTTCTACCGTCTACTGGTCGACGCGGCCGCCGGGAGCGGCCGGCGGCTCGACACCGTCGAGCACGTCGTCTTCACCGGCGACAGCATGCCCGCCCGCTGCCTGGCCGAACTCCCGCAGCTGTTCACCGGCGCGCGGCTCCACAACGTCTACGGCTGCACCGAGACCAACGACAGCTTCCTGCACGAGGTCGACGGCACCGAACCGGCGGACGGCCCGGTGCCGATCGGGCGCCCGCTGCCCGGAGTCCACGCGGTGATCGTCGGTGCCGACGGCGGGATCCTGACCGGGCCGGGAACCGGCGAGCTCCACGTCGCGACGCCCTTCCAGACCGACGGCTACCTGGACCGGGAGCAGGACGCGGACAGGTTCGCGACCCACCACCACGACGGACAGGCCCGGCGCTACTTCCGCAGCGGCGACCTCGTACGGCGCGACCGGGACGGCCGCATCACCCTGGAAGGCCGCAACGACCACCAGGTCAAGGTCCGCGGCGTGCGGGTCAACACCCACGAGGTCGAACAGGTGCTGCTCGACCATCCCGACGTCGTCGAGGCCGCCGTGGTGGCCGTGCCCGACCCGGTGGCCGGCCGCCTGCTGCGGGGCGTGGTCCGCCGCGCCCCGGACAGCCGGCTGAACTCGCTGGCGCTGCGCCGGCACTGCGCACAACGGCTTCCGCTCACCGCCGTCCCCTCGACCCTGCTGATCGTGGACGACCCGCTGCCCAGGACGTCCACCGGAAAGATCGACCGCACGCCCCTCCAGCTCGCCTCCTCCCCGTCCCAGCCAAACGAAGGAACGGCCACGTGAAACACGCCGCGGTAGTCACGCAGTTCATCATCGAGGAGTTCCTGCCGGACGTCGGCGCGAACGAACTGGACTCCGACTACGACCTCGTGGACGGCGGGGTCATCGACAGCCTCGGCCTGCTCAAGACGATCGCCTGGCTGGAGGACTGCTTCGACCTGCGCGTCGAGGAGATCGACCTCGACCTCGACCCGGACAGCTTCCGCTCCGTCGGCTCGATCAGCAGGTTCATCGAACAGGCCCAGCAGCACCGGACGGACGCCCCCTAGCCATGCACGAGGTGCTGCGAGCGCTGATCGGCCGGAACCGCGCCGTCGTCGATCAGGAGATGTGGGGGGCCTTCTGGGACCAGCTGCGCGACGGCGCCCTCCGCTCCGGCGAGACGGTGGCGCTGCTGTCCTCGCTGTCCACCCGGATGCCCGATCAGGACACGCTGGTCGCCATGCTCCGCTCGCTGGACGAGCGACGGCCGGCCGTCGCCGCGCGGCTGGACCGCACGGCCAACATCGTCGGCACCGGAGGCGGGCCCGCCACGTTCAACATCTCCACCGCGGCGGCGTTCGTCGCCGCAGCCCTGGGCGTGCGCATCGTCAAGACGGGATCCCGCGCCTACACGAGCACCTGCGGCTCCCACGACCTGCTCGACCGCCTCGGCATCCGAACGACCACCTCGTACGAGCAGACCGACGACCTGCTGGAACGCTTCGGCGTCGCCTTCCCCGGGAACTTCGTCTACCCGCGGGAGGTGGCGCTGCTGGCCCGGAGCATCGTGCCGATGGACCTGCGGATGATCGGCGGATTCATCAACTCCGTCGGCCCCTTCCTGGCCGCGGTGCCGGTCTCCGCCCAGCTCGTCGGCGTCTCGGACCATTCGCTGCTGCCGACTCTGGGCCAGGTCGCCGCCAGCGTCGCCGACCGGAGGATCTGGCTGTGCTCCAACGAGCTGGGAGTCGACGAGCTCGTCAGCTCCGTCGACAACGTCGTCCTCACCAATGACGGCACCGACGCGATCCGGCTGCGGGCCGAGCCTCCCGGGACCGCCGCCGACGCGCTCGCCCTACTACGGCCGACCGGCGAGGGCGAGGACGTGGTCGACCACTTCCTCGGCGTGCTCTCCGGAGCCGGGCCGGCTCTCGCAACGCGGACCGTCTGCCTGAACGCCGCCGCCCTGGCCGTCGCGAGCGGGCTGATCGACGGGTGGCCGGAGGCCATCAGGGCGGCCGACGACGCCCTCCGCAGCGGTGCCGCCCGCGACCTCGTCGACCGCCTGCGCGCGCACCCGGCGCGCCGCGCAATACCTACGGTGCGTGCGCGGTGAGCGGGTTCTTCGCGCGCCGGCCACCGGACCAGCCCGGCCTGGCGATGTTCCTCAACGCCGGAGACCCCCCGCTGCCCGTCCTCGCCGACGTCATGCGGATGCTCGACGACTGCCGCGTGGACTGCCTGGAGCTGGCGGTGCCCTTCCCCGACTCGGTCACCGACGGGCCGGTCATCCGCCGATCGGCGCAGCGGGCCCTGGCCGACGGCGTCGGACTCGACGAGGTGCTCGGACTCCTCAGCGGGATCCTGCCCCGGCTGCGCCACCTGCGGGTGGCACTGCTGGCCGACTGGAGCCACACGGTCAGAGGCCCGACCGTGCCCGGCTTCGTCCGGCGGGTCGCCGACTCGGGCGTCGACGGGCTGCTGGTCCACGGCCTGCCACCGCGGCTACGGGCCGGCTACCTCGAAGCGGTGCAGGAGGCGGGGCTTCCCGTGGTCGCCACCTGCTACGCCGCGTCGACGGCCGAGGTGAAGACCGCGGCCGCCGAGAGCGCCACCGCGTACCTGTACCTGGTGGCCCACTACGGCCGCAGCGGCGGCACGCTCACGGCCGACCGCCAGGAGCTGGCCGCCGCGCTGGCCGCATTGCGCAGGACGACCGCCGTACCGATCGCCGTCGGATTCGGCGTCCGCTCCAGGGCGGACATCGACCTGCTGCACGGCCTCGGCGCCGACGCCGCGGTCGTGGGCAGCGCCGGGGTCGCCCGGATCGAGCACGCCCTCGCCGAAGGGGCCGACGTGGTCGAGGAGCTCCACACCTTCGTACAGACCGTTTCGCCGTATTCAGCAAGCCGCTCACTCGACAAGCCGTTTCATTCAGCAAACCCCTGATTCAGCAAGCCACTCATTCAACAAGCCGCTAGGAGGCACACCCGATGATCGTCCGACGCCTTGACGAGGTGACCACCGTGGACTGGGGCAACGGGCTCAGCCGCAGGTTCCTTCTCGAATCCGACGGCCTGGGCTACACGATGACGGACACCACCGTCCGCGCCGGCACCAGGTCGAGGCTGGAGTACCGCCGCCACCTGGAGGCCTGCTACTGCATCGAGGGAACGGGCCAGGTGGTGAACGCCGACGGCACGTCCCACTCGATCGAGCCGGGCACGCTGTACGCGCTCGACCTGCACGACGCCCACTTCCTGATCGCGGACCAGGACGCGGACCTCCGCCTGGTGTGCGTGTTCTCGCCCGCGTTGCGCGGCGACGAACGCCACAACCTGGACTCAGCCGATTTCTCCGAGTACTAACAGGACTGACAGATGATCAGGTGGAACGCCGACCAGATCGCTCTGGGCGAGGGGATCGCCCAGTGGTGCGAGGAGCTCAGCTCGGGCCATCTCGAAGGGGACGCGGAAGGCGCCTTCCCGTGGGACAAGTGGAAGCTGATCCAGAGGTCCGGAATCCTCGGCCTGCCGTTCGACGAGCAGTGGGGCGGGCTGGGCCAGGACCTGCTCACCACCATGCACGTGCTCGAACAACTCGGCACCGGATGCCGTGACGGCGGACTGAACTTCTCGGTCGCCACCCACCTGGTCAGCGTCGGAGTCCCGCTGCAACGGTTCGGCTCGCCGGAGCTCAAGGCGCGCCACCTGCCCGGGATCTGCTCGGGAGAGACGATCGGGGCCCACGCGATCAGCGAGACCGAGAGCGGCTCCGACGCGCTGGCGATGAGGACCACGGCCACCCGCGAGGGCGACGGCTTCGTACTGCGGGGCGGCAAGGCCTTCATCACCAACGGCCCGGTGGCCGACGTGTTCGTGGTCTACGCGCGCACCCACCCGAAGGCCGGCCCGCTCAGCATCACCGCCTTCGTCGTGGAGCGGGACACCCCGGGGCTCATCGTCGGGCCACCCGTCGCCACCATGGGGCTGCGGACGGCGCCGCTGAGCGAACTGCACTTCGACGACTGCCGGATCCCCGCATCCGCCGTGATCGGCCGGGTCGGATCCGGGTTCCTGGTCCTGGACCACGTGATGAAGTGGGAGATCCTGTGCTCCTTCGTCATCAACACCGGGCAGATGCGGTACCGGCTCGACCGCTGCGTCGAATTCGCCAAGGAGCGCGTCCAGTTCGGCAATCCGATCGGCTCGTACCAGTCGGTCTCCCACAAGCTCGTGGACATGAGCATCGGCCTGGACACCGCGCGGAAGTGGCTCTACGACACGGCCGTCCGGCTGACGGAGGGCGAGAACGTCACGCGGGACATCGCCGTCAGCAAGGTCCTCACCAGCGAGAGCAACCTCTCCTCCGCACTGGCCGCCGTGCAGATCTTCGGCGGCAGCGGGTACCTGGCCGAGTACGGACTGGAGAAGGACGTGCGCGACGCGGTCGCCGGCCCGATCTACTCGGGCACGTCGGAGATCCAACGCAACCGCATCGCCGCCATGTTGGGGTTGTGACACCTAATGCTGGTCAAGATCTGCGGAGCCACCTCGGCCGAGGACGTGGCATCGCTCGACAGTGCCGGAGCCGACTTCGTCGGCCTGTGGCACGGCGTCCCAGGAGGCCGTGCAGACCTGACGCTCAGTCAACTGACGTCCCTCGCCGACGCCGTGCACCGAACGGAGCGGATGCACCCGGTCCTCGTGACCTTCCTCAAGGACGCCGATACGCTGCGCGCGGCGACGGCCGCGGCCCGGGTCCAGTGGGTGCAACTGCACGGCTACCAGCCGCCGGGACTGGTCCGCGCCCTGAAGGGCACCACGGACCTCACCGTGGTCAAGGTGCTGCACCTCGGCGCGGACACCCGCGCGGAGCGGTCCCTGATCGCGGCGTACGAGCGGGCCGGAACGGACCTCTTCCTGCTGGACGCGGTGGCCGGGGACGGCAGGATCGGCAGCACCGGGCAACCGGCGGACTGCGGGGCCGTCATCGAGTTCGCGGACCGCCTCTCGCGGCCCTTCCTGCTGGCCGGCGGCATCTCGGCCGACAACCGGGAGGACTACCGGGCCGTGCTGGACCACCCCCTGTTCCTGGGCATCGACGTGGACACGGCGGCCAGGGACGTCGACGGGCGGCTGAGCACCGACCGGGTCACGGCCGTACGGCGCGGCTGGCACGATCCGAAAGCGAGGGTCTAGATGACGGCCGCGTTCATCGAGGCACTCCTGGACGCCCGCCGACCGGTGATCATGGAGCTCAAGCGGCAGGACGCCGCCGGACACGACCTGTTCGGCGACAGGTCGGCCGCCCGGCTGGTCGCCGACTACCAGGACGTCGGCGCGCCCTGCCTGTCCGTGGTGACCGGGCAGTGGTTCGGCGGCACCCCGGACCTGCTGCGCGAGGTCGTGGAAGCGACGGACCTGCCCGTGCTGCAGAAGGACTTCATCACCCGCCGGAGCCAACTGCACCAGGCCCGCGAGAGCGGCGCGTCCGCGGTCCTGCTCACCGCCGCGCTGCTGCCGCGCGCCACCCTGGGCCATCTGGTCGAGCTCGGCCTGAGCCTGGGGCTGACGCCGTTCGTCGAGGTCACCACCGAGGAGGAGATCAGCCGCGTGCCCCGCGCCGAGGAGTGCGTGGTCGCGGTGAACAACAAGGACATCGCCACCCGCGAACGCGGCGCGGGCGACCTCGGGCGCAGCTCGTCACTCCTGCCCACGGTGCTGCGCAGCGGCACCCGGTGCCCGGTGAGCGCCGGGGCGATCCGCAGCCCCGACGAGGCCGCCCGCCTGCTCAGTGAGGGCTTCGCCGGCGTGCTCATCGGAACGGGCCTCCTACGCGCCGCCAGCCTGCCGGCATGGCTGGACGGCCTCGACGCCCACCTCGACGCCCGTCTCGACATCGGCCTCGGCACCAACCGCGAACCGGCCCCACCCGTCCGCCGCCCGGCGGGCCCCCCAACCACCGACATCTGGAGGTAACGGCATGACCAGCGAAGCATCCGAGCAGTGGAAGGTCGTCGTCAACGACGAGGAGCAGTACTCGCTCTGGTCCGCCGACCGCGAGTCGCCGGCGGGCTGGCGCGAGGTCGGCGTCCGGGGCGCGAAGGACGAGTGCCTCGCGCACATCGAACACGTGTGGACCGACATGCGCCCCCGCAGCCTGCGCCTGCGGTCCGTCCCGGAGGACGGTGCGCAGTGAACCGGACGCTCGCACCGCACGGCGCGCGCCCGGTGGCCGAGCCCCTGCTCACCACCACCCTGAACCTCCCGGAATGCCAGGCCCGGGGCTGGGTCGTCGTCGACTCCATGGTCGACGGCCTGGCCCTGGGCGGCACCAGGATGACCCCGACGGTGACCGAGCAGGAGCTGGCCGGGCTCGCCAGGGCGATGACCCACAAGCTGGCACTGGTCGGCCTGCCCATCGGTGGCGCCAAGGCCGGCATCGCACCCGATCCGGGCGCCACCGTCGAACGGCGGGCGGTGATGCGGGGGTTCGGCCGCGCCGCGGCCCCGCTGCTGAACGGCGGGGTGTACCTGGGGTGCGACCAGGGCACCACCTACGCCGACCGGCAGGTCGCCTTCGAGGCCGCCGGGTACGACGTCACCCGCCGCCCCGGCACCACCCGTCTCACCGTCGACTGGGCCGAACTGTGGGACCACATGGCCGACATCACCGGGTTCGGCGTGGCCGTCGCGGTGCTCGGCGCCCTACGGGCCTCCGGTGCGCGGACCCCGCAGCGCATCGCGATCCAGGGCTTCGGCACCGTCGGGCGCGCGGTGGCCGGCCACCTGGCCGCCCACGGCCACTCGGTGGTGGCCGTGGCCGACGTCCGGGGCACCATCGAGGACCAGCGCGGACTGCCCGTCGCCGAACTCGCCACGCTCACCAGCAGCGACGGCACGATCGACCGGAACCGGCTGCCCGCCCGGGTCACCGTCCACGGGCCCGGCCAGGCGTGGCTGCACGTCGACGCCGACGTGCTGGTGCTGGCGGCGTCCGCCTCCGCGGTCGACGAGCAGGCGGTGCCGGCGGTCCGGGCCAGCCTGGTGATCGAGGGCGGAAACCTCAGCTGCACCCCACCCGCCCGCCGACTGCTGCGCGCGGCCGGCCACACCGTCCTGCCGGACGTGGTCGTCAACGTCGGCGGAGCGGCGGCGACCGGGTGCGTGCTCGCCGGGCTGGCCCCGTCCGACCTGCCGCTCCCGCAGCTGTCCGCGTGGCTGCGCGAGTGGGTCTCCAGCAGGATCGCCCGGAACTGCGAGCTGGTGCAGGAGCTGAGCACCTCGGGCAGCGCCGATCCGGTCGCCCAGCTCCTCGGCTCGCGCGGAGCCCCGGCCGGCGCCTCCGAACCGGAGGTGCCGGCCGAGCGGTGACCCGGCGGGAGGACGCGCCCTCGTGGCTTCACTCGAACGTCGCTCCACTCGAACGTGGCTTCACTCGAAGCGGACCGCGCCCCCTTCGTGGTTGCTAGCCTCCCGGGATGACCGCGACATTCGACGAAGCCGTCCGCGCCCGGCTGCGGGCACCCAACATCTGGTACGTCGGCACCGTGTTCGCCGACGGAGCACCGCAGGTCAGCCCGATGTGGGTGGATCTGGAGGGCGAGGGGGAACTGACGTTCAACACCTCGGTGGGGCGGGTGAAGGAGGAGAACCTCCGTCGCGACCCGCGCGTCTACCTCTCGCACGCGGACGCCACCGATCCCTTCGACCGCGTGCAGATCAGTGGCGTGGTGGCCCGCTTCGTCGAGGGCGAGGAGGCACGCGACCGGATGGACCGGCTGGCCCGCAAGTACCTGGGCGTCGAGCGCTACGAGTGGACCATGCCGGGTGAGCAGCGGGTCGCGGTGATCGTGCGCGCGCTCAAGGTGCGGCACATCGTCGGGGTGGAGCGCTTCCGTCCCGGCGGGCCCGTCCCTGCCCCTGCCCCTGCCCCTGCCCCTGAGTAGTGCTCCTGCCCTCGCCGCCCTTCGCCTCATCAGCGCCTCATCAGCGACCGAAGCGACCGAAGCGACCGAAGCGACCGAAGCGACTCAAGGTTGGCGGTCAGTGCGCGCATGCGCGGCCGGCCGCGCATGAACCCGGCTCCACTCATCAGGCCTCATCAGGCCCCTCGGGATCGATCATCTAGGCTGGCGCGGTGACTGATGAGCAGGAGCGGGTGCAGCCGTCGGGAGTTTGGGCCACGGCGGTGGGGGTGGCCAGGGTGCGGGCGCTGGAGACCGAGCGGGTGGACGCGTTGTTCCGCGACCCACTGGCCCAGGCCTTCGCCACCGCCGGCGGCCTGTGGCCCTCCTCGCCACCCCCCGCTGACGAGGCCGCGCGCCGCCGCCGGCTGGCCGTGTCGTACTCCATCGTCATCAGGACGAAGTTCCTCGACGACCTGTTGCAGCAGGCCTGCGCGTCCGGGGTCCGGCAGGTCGTGCTGCTCGGCGCCGGCATGGACAGCCGCGCCTTCCGGATGGACTGGCCCGAGGGCACCCGGCTGTTCGAGGTCGACACCGCCGCGCCACTGGACTTCAAGGCTTCGGTGCTGCGCCAGGAGCGGGCCGTCGCACGCTGCGAGCGGATCACCGTCGCGGCGGATCTGCGGGAGGACTGGCCGGCCGCGCTGGCCGCCGCAGGGCACGATCCGGCCGTGCCGACCGTGTGGATCGCCGAAGGACTGCTGATCTATCTGCCCGAGGACGCGGTGGAGCTGCTGCTGGCCCGGATCAGCGCGCAGTCGGCGGCAGGCAGCCGGATGGGGCTGACCTTGGGCTCGCGCGGCGTGATCGAGCGCTTCGGCGCGGACTCCGTACCGGGCTCGGCGGCGTCCATGTGGGTCTCGGAGATGCCCGACGACCCGGTGGACTGGCTGGCCGGGCACGGCTGGGAGGCCGACAGCCACACCCTGCGCGAGCGCGCCGCCGCCTACGGCCGCCCGATCAGCACCCCGCCGCAGCGCGAGGAGCAGCCCGGCGGACTGGTCTCGGCGGTCCGCCGGTAGAGCGCCTCCCGGTTCCCCGGATCATCGACGCCAAGCAGGCCTGATCCGCCCAACAGCCGCCCGAACGCTGCCACTTCACGTATGTGCGGGCCCGTGGCCGCCGCGTCCAGCGCGTTCCGGCAAAGGGTTCGTCAACGGTCATTCCTGCGCTACCGAATCCCGCAGGTGGCATGCCCACCGGGTCCGGCCGGACCGGCATTCGCCGTGGTCGGGAGGTGGAGGGGAGTTGGCGAAATCGTGTCCATGACCGGTCCGGCCCCGTTGACCGCCGGTACGGCCGGGCGGTTGGCTCGCCCGGAGTCGGCCGACGGGGGCGGGAGGCGGCACGGCCCGAGGCAAGGGGAGGACGGTTCAGGTGGAACGGACGAACGCGAGGACCCGCGGCCGGTGGGCGGTACGGGCCGGCAGCGTGCTGGCGGCCGCACTCCTGGCCGCCACCACGGCCCAGGTCCAGGCCCAGGCCGCGCCGCTCCCGGAGGGCACCGTCACGGTGAACGTCGCCCCCGACGGCACCCCGGCCGACGACTGGTCGGAGCCGCTCGGCCTGAGCGCCGACGGCCGCTACGCCCTCTTCACCTCGCTGGCCGCCAACCTGGTGCCCGGCGACACCAACCGCCTGTACGACGTGTTCGTCCGCGACCTGTGGACCGGGCGCACCGAGCGGGTGAGCCTGGCCGACGACGGCAGCCAGCTCGACGGCTCGACCAACCAGGCGGCGATCAGCGCCGACGGCCGGTACGTGGCCTTCAGCACGAACGCCACCGACGTCATCCCGGGGCGGCACGGCGACGGCCGGTTCGACGTCTACGTCCGCGACCGCTGGACCGGCCGCACCGAACCGCTCACCGCGGGCACCGGCGCCGGCAACTCGCTCGACCCGGCGATCAGCGCCGACGGCCGGTACGTCGCGTACACCTCGGACCGCGCCGACCTCGCCCCCGGCACCCGGCCCGGCGTCCAGAACATCCACCTGACCGACCGCCGCACCGGCACCACCCGCCTGGTCAGCACCGGCCGCGACGGCACCGCCGCCGACGGCGGCTCGGTCGAGCCCTCGCTCAGCGCGGACGGCCAGACCGTCGCCTTCCGCTCCAAGGCGACCAACCTGCTGCCGACCGCGCCCACGACGGCCACAACAGCCACGACGGCCACGACCGCCACCAAGCCCCCACCCGCACGGCAGCTCTTCCCGCTCTACACCTACGACGCGCGCACCGGCCGGATCCAGGGCGCCAGCATCGACGCCACCGGCACCCTGCGCGACGCCGCCAAGGCCGGACGCCTCAGCCCCGACGGCCGCTTCGCCCTCTTCCGCGTCTTCGAGCGCGAGCAGGACACCGTCCAAGTCCGCCTCTACGCCCGCGACCTGCGGACGGGCACGGTGACCACGGTCTCCGCCGTCGACTCCCAGCCCGCCGTCATGACCGCCGACGACCGCTGGGTCTACTTCGCCTCCGACTCCGCCGCTCTCGTCCCCGGCGACACCAACGGCGTCGCGGACGTCTTCCGCCGCGACCTGTGGACCGGCCGGATCGAACGCGTCAGCACGGCGGCCGACGGCAGCCAACGGCCCGGCGCCTCCACCGCCCCCAGCGTGGACGCCCTCGGCACGACGGTCCTGTTCAGCACCCTGAACGGAACCGGCGCGGAGCTCCTGGCCCGCCGCCTGCCGCCACTCTGACTTCGGTCGAACTCCCCTCTCCGGCACTCCCGATGACGGCGACGGTGCAACGCGCCGGAGAGGGTCTAATTCGGTTGAGCGGCCGATACGATCCTGGTAGCAATGTGACATGATACAAGGACTCAAGGTCGCCCTCCGCGCACGCCACGAGAGCGACGTCGCCGTTCTGCAGACCGAACTGTACGACGACGTCGCCACCCGCTCCCGGGCCGACACCCGCCCCTGGCGGCCCATCTCCCCGGGCTCGGCAGACTCCCCCTACGCGCCGGCCCCGCCCTCGGAGGACGCGGCCTGCTTCTCCGTACTGGAGCTGGCCTCAGGGGAGTTGGCCGGGGAGGCCGTGCTCTGGGGCATCGACGCCCACAACCGCACAGCCCACCTCGGAATCGCCCTACGCCCCGGCCTGCGCGGCCGGGGCCTGGGCACCGATGTGGTCAGGGTGCTCTGCCAGTACGGCTTTGCGATACGCGGCTTGCACCGGCTGCAACTGGAGACCCTCGCCGACAACACTCCGATGATCGCGGCCGCCCGCAGGGCCGGCTTCACCCTGGAGGGAACCCTCCGCCGATCCGCCTGGGTGTGCGGCGAGTTCGCGGACGAGGCCGTCCTCGGGCTCCTCGCCGACGAGTGGAGGCCATGAGGCTCGCCGCAGCACCGCCCTACCAGTCGCGGACGGATTCGCAGCCCTCGATCAAGGCCTCGCCGGCCCAGGCCAGATCGGTTCCCGACTCGGCTCCCGACTCGGCTGCAGCCTCGGTGATGATGGCGCCGAGCGCGTCGTAGAGCTCTTCGCGCTCAACGGTCTCGATGAATCCGGCGCGCGCGTCGAGCTCGTTGAAGGCTTCGCCGAACTGCTCCCCGAGCTCGACGAGCCTCGGCGTCAGGACCTCCGCCGGCTCCCCGGACGCCAGCGCAGCCAGCACCGCGCGCCGCGTCGCCCTGTACTGCGCCAGCGCCTTCTTGTAGACCGCGGCGCTGATCTGCTCGCGACCGTCCCAGTTCCGGAGCGGATTGTTGAGGTTCTCGGCGAGCCACTGGGGCTTCCGAGGCTTGGCGACCCTGAGGTAGACGCCCTGGCGCTCCTCGGGCCGCCAGAGCCTCCTCATCGCCGTCGCATACTCCGCGGGGACACTGACCAGTTCCAACTCCTCCAGCGCCGGAACACGCCCCGGCAGGAGGCAGTCCGCCTCGACCATCCCGAAGACGTCGGAGAGCCTGAGGTGCTTCAGCGAAGTCAACTCGTTGAGGCTCGATGCCGATGACAAGGTCACCGGCCCGCTGAGCGTCAGGCCGGTCAGCGCGGGATACCGCTCGACGAGCCGCGCACAGTCCAGCGATTCCACAGCCCGAACGTTCAGCCGACGCGTCTCCTCGTCAGGATCTGCGGGCCCCGCGGGAGAGTCGTTCAACTCAGCGCCGGTGATGCTCTTCGCCCACGGGTCACGCCACTGCGACTCGTCGCCCTGCCGTCGGCGCCGCGCCAGGGCCAGATCGAGCCCCATGCCCCACCCGAACGCGTAGCTGCTCGGCGGCTGGCCGTGCAGCAGCGGCAGCGTCCCGATGACCTTGCAGCTCCGAGGGAGCACCCACTCGTAGTGGCAATGCGACAGACCGAGAGAACCCCAGAGCGGCACGACGCCGCCGAGCTCCGCCACGGACACCGGCTCCGGACCGGACCAGTCGAGGTGCAGGACGCCCGCGCGCTGGTGGTCCGGGTCCAGATTGGTGATCTGTGCCGCTGTCCACTCGCCGAGGTACTCGGAGAACGCCGCGACGACATCGCCCGGGACGATGGGCCTGGGAGGTGCTGATTCCTTGACAGTAGCCATGCCCCGCACACTATTCGGCACCACCCACAACGACGGCCACCCCGACGGAAGCGTGTGCTCCTGCCGAGTCCGGGATCGTTTCGCAGGGGCCTTGCCAGACACTACGGTCACCGTACTATGGTGTCGAACGTGAAGAACAAACGCTCCATGCAGGAGCCGACCTTCCTGCTCCTCACCGCTCTGGCCGACCGGCCCCGGCACGGCTACGCGCTCGGGGACGAGGTCGCCGCGATCTCCGAAGGCCGGGTACGGCTCGGCGCCGGCAGCCTGTACGGCACCCTCGACCGGCTCCTGGCCGAGGGGCTGATCCGCGTCGAACGCGAGGAGACGGTGGACGGGCGCCCCCGGCGCGTGTTCGCCCTCACCCCGGACGGTGAACAGTCGCTCAGGAACGAGGCCGAACGCCTGCGCTCCGCACTGCGCGAGGCCGACCGGCGCCTGACGCAGACCTGGACCCGTCCCGCAGGAGGCACGGCATGACCTCGAAGCACCCCTTGAACACGCGCCTGCTGCAACGGGCCCTCCGGCTGTACCCGGCCTCCTACGGCGCCGGTGCACTCGCGGAGGTCGCCGACCTCGCCCAGCACCGGATCGCCGGCTCCGGCCCCGCGACGGGACTGCGCGAGGTGGCCGACGTCGCCGGGCACGGGGCCCGGCTCCGACTGGGCATGGTCTCCCACCAGCCGCCGGGCCGGGCGTTCGCCACCGCGGCGCCGCTCGCCGCGATGCTGGCCGGAACGTACGCGGCGACCTACCTGTGGCGGAACCTGCGGCTCGCCATCAGCCCCGAGTCCCCTGGCTTCCCCGCCGGAGCCCCGGCGGGAGGCGCGATCCTGGCGGCGACGTCGCTGCTCGTCCCCGCTGTGCTGACGGCGTGCGCGGTCCTGGCCGGCCGCTGGTCGGCCGCACGGGCCCTGGCCCTGGTGTCGCTGGTACTGGCACCGCTGTTCTACGCCATGTGCCGCCTCGGGCTGCTCGACCTGGACTTCCGCACCGCGGCCGAACTCGGCCTCGGCCCCCGGGGGTTCGGGCTGATCGCGCTCAACACCCTCGTCCTCCTGGTCGCCCCGCCGGACCGGACCCGCAGGACCGGTGCCGGGCTCTGGCTGGTCGCCGCCATGGTCACGGCCCTGGGCATCGGCGCCACGATCACCGGCGAGTCCGCCGAGCGGCTCCTCACCTCCGGCTTCGGCACCTGGGCCCCGCTCGCCACCGGCGCCGCCCTGGCCTTCACCGCCCGGACGGCCGGGAACGCGGCCCTGGCCGCGACCGTCCTGGCGGCACCGCCCGTACTCACCCCCGTACTCCTCGGCGGCCACGCGTCGGTCGCGGCAATGGTGCCCCAGCTCCTCATCCCGTCCGCCTTCGGCTACCTGACGGCCCGAAGCGCGATCCTCCTCATCGCCCGCCTCCCCCGACGGGGCCGCCTCTCCCGCCCCTGACCGGCTCCGCGCCCCTCTCCCCCGGGGTGAGCCCAGCCGGCCGGAACTCGGCGAAGGCCAGCGAGCCGAGGTGCTGCAACGATGCCGGTAGGTCCGGACATCGGCCTGTCGGAACAGCCGTTGTGATGTCGAGGCGCTCGCCCTGGAACTGACGGCCTACCGAGGTACCACCACCCGACTCCACCCGCGACCGGGGCGACCGGACGTGGCGACGAGTTCCGTGGGCGGCCACTGCGTGACCGACCACCGGCACCACCCGGGTCGAACCGAGCGTCGCCCGCGTGGTCAGTTCCTCGACGCTGGTCACCGTGCACCTCCGACCACAACGGGCGCGAGGCCGCGATGTCAGCCCGGGCGCATACGCTGTCGCGACGGAACGGGGATCGTGGCACTGGAGGCGGCATGTCCTTGACCTGGCTGGAGACGGAGGGCGGCCCGTTCATCGTGGTCCCACGCGATGCCCTGTCGCACTGGTCGGGAACGGAGGGCGACTACGACCGGGCCTGCGAAGTGGTGGAACTCGTCGGTGTCCTCGACCTTCCGGAGGGAGCCGAGGCGCTCGTCCTCGGGGACGAACCGATGTCCACCGCCTACCTCCCCGAACACCGAGTCCTCGTCCGCTGGTGCTATGCGGAGAGCGAGGAAGGTGTCGCCGACCTCGTTCTGGCCGGGCTTCCCACCGCCGAGTGGGAGAAGGGACCCGTGCTGAGGACCACGGGCGAGCTCGTCATGTTCGACGCCGCCTACTTCGGCACCGAGGTCGGGACACTCGCGGACAGCACCGTTCTCGATCTCGGCGCCGGCCGCCACCGGGTGGACTCGGCGAGCATCGAGCCCGACCACCTCACGTGCTTTCGCATCCACCGATTCGTCGAGCTGGCCTGACCAGTCGCTGGCGCGGAGAAGGTCTGCGAGGTACGGCTCGGCGAGTCGGATGGGCACGGCCGCAGCGCCCGGGCCCGGCCGGGGGTCAGGGGTGGTAGTCGGTGAGGGTGTGGGTGGGGGTCCAGCCCTGGGTGCGGGCCCGGGTGAGGTCGAGGACGACGCTGCGGGTGAGGAGGTCGACGGTGTAGGGGGTGAGGCCGGGGATGCGGGTGGTGCGGGCGGCGAGGCGGGCGAGGGGTGCGGGGAGGTGGGCGATGCGGGCGGGGAGGCGGTGGGCGGTGAGGACGTGGCGCAGCGCGTCGTCGCGGCGGTAGGGGGTGGCGTCGGCGATGTTGTAGGCGCCGGGCGGCCAGGGCGGGGTGCCGGTGAGGCCGAGGGCGGACAGGCAGGCGTCGGTGAGGTTGGCGACGGCGGTGAGGCTGAGCGGGATGTCGCGGCCGGGCAGCGGGAGCAGGCCGTACCGGGCACGGGCGAGCAGTTGGGGGACGAGGTGGGGGTCGCCGGGGCCGTAGACGGCGCGGGGGCGCAGGACGACGGCGCCGGCCGTGAGGGCGAGGCGTTCGGCGGCGGCTTTGGTGCGGCCGTAGGCGTTGAGGTGGCCGGCGGCGGTGGGGTGGTCCTCGGTGACGGCGGGGGCGATACGGGAGGTGCGGGCGGCGGCGCGCGGGTCGTAGACGCTGGCGCTGCTGACGTGGACGAGGGGGCGGCCGGCGGCCGCGCGCAGGACGCGTTCGGTGCCGGTGACGTTGACGGCGTGCTGGTGGGCTTCGGCGGGATCGCCCGGGGGCAGGTCGGCGACGGCGGCGGCGCAGTGGACGACGAGGTCGGCGCCGGTGAAGTCGGGGTCGCCCTCGGTGGCGTCCCAGGGGCGGTGGTGGCCGACCGGGCCGGGGCGGCGGCCGTGGCAGGAGACTTCGAGGCCCAGGGCGGCGGCGGTGCGGACGAGGTGGGCGCCGCAGAAGCCGGTGGCGCCGGTGATGGCGAGGTGCATCAGGATCTTCCCCGTCGGACGGTGAGTTCGGCGTAGCCGGGCAGGGCGCTGCGGCGGTCGACCCGGGCGCGGGTGACGACCGGGTGGTGGGGGGCGAGCGCCAGGAGGAGGTCGGCGAGCAGGGCGCGGGCCAGACCGGCTCCGGGGCAGGCGTGCGGGCCGGCGCCGAAGACGGCCTGGGTGGCGGCTGGATCGTCGGCCGGGCCGCGGCGGTGGGCCCGGGCGGCGTGCCGGGCGACCAGGACCAGCCGGTCGCCGGCCCGTACGGGGTGCCCGGCGAGGGTGGTGTCGGCGGCGGCGACCCGGGGCAGCAGCGGGGACGGGGCGGTCAGGCGCAGGAGTTCGGCGGCGAGGCGGAGTGCGGTCGTCTCGCTCACGGTCGGCCAGAGCCCGGCGTCGGCGCACCAGGCGACGGCCCGGGGCAGTGCGGCGACGGTGGTGTTCACGGCGGCGACGGCCACCATGGCGTCGCGTGCGTCGCGTGCGTCGGGCGCGTCGGGCGCGTCGGGCAGCAGGGCGGCGAGCCGGGCGGCGGCGTCGACCGTGGCGGCGGCCGCGTCCGGGCCGCGGCGGCGGGGGCCGGGGAGGTGGTCGCGAGCGGCGTGGGCGGCGACTTCGGCCGCGGCGTGGGCGAGGCGGTGCGGGCAGGACTGCGCGCCGGTCAGGGCGGCGGCCGTGACACCGGCCAACTCACGCGCCAGTGCGACGAGTTCGATCTCGCCCGCGGCCAGGTCCGGGATCCGCTTCGCGAGCACGGCCTGCCAGTGCGGGCGGATCCGTTGCTGTGCGGCGGTGTCGAGGCCGCCGGCCAGGGCGCGGCGGGCGTTGCGGTGTTCGGCGCCGTCCTGGTCGAACAGCAGTCCGCCGTCGGTGAGTTCGGCCGCCGCGCCGCCGGTGGTGCCGGGTGCGGTGCGGTCCAGCGGGACCTTGGTGAGCGCTTCGCGGTAGGCCTCGGTGCCGTGCACCAGCACGGTGCGGCCGAGCCGGACCACCGGGCGGCGGCGGGTGGCGGCGAGCAGGGCGAAGAGCAAGGGGTGGCTGCGCAGGTAGACCCGGCGGTCCCGGCGGCGGGCCCGGCGGGCGGCGGCGGGTGAGGTCGTCGGTGCGGGCGGCGGCGGGGGTGTCCGTGCGCTCACCGGTGCGGGCGTCGGTGCGGTCATGGGGTCGGTCACCGGGCCAGCTCCCGTGCGCAGTACGCGGCGGCCGCCGCCCGGTCGGGCTTGCGGGAGCGGCCCGCGAGCGGGACCTCGCCGAACAGGACGGCGTCCGGCCGGGCCGCTGCCATCCGGTCGAGCGGCCCGCGCAGGGCCTCGCGCAGGCGTCGCGGGTCGGTGCCCGGCGCCGGCTGGACGAGGGCGACCAGCCGCTCGTCGCCGTCCCCGGCCGGAACGCCCACCAGGACGGCGAGTTCGACGCCCGGCAGGTGCAGCGCCGGTTCGTACAGGCCGGGGTAGATGTTCTCGGCGCGGCGCAGCACCATGTCCTTGAGGCGGCCGGCGAGGACGATCCGTCCGTCGGGGGTGAGGGCGGCACGGTCGCCGGTGCGCACCCAGGGGTCGGGGTCCTCGCCGAGGTAGCGGTGGCGGGCGCCCGGGCCGGTGAGTAGCAGTTCACCGCCGGTGGCGATCCGGGCGCGGACGCCGGGCAGGGGGGCTCCGACCAGGTCGCCGTCCCCGTCGTGGGCGCTCTTGTCCGCCTCCTCGACGGCGGCGGCCGGGAACAGTTCGGTGAGCGCGTAGACGCTCCAGGCCTGGTGGGCGCCGGACTGTTTGACCCGGCGCAGCAGGGCGGCGTCGGCGGGGGCGGAGCCCGTCCACACCCGGCCGGTGAAGCGGGCACCGGCGGCGAGGGCGGCGCGCAGTTGCGGTGGGGTGAGGTAGGTGTGGGCGGGGTCGAGCCGGGCGAGTTGGCGGCCGAGCGCGGCGGGGCGGCGGGCGGGCAGCACGACGGCGGCGCCCGCGGCGAGGGCCGGGACGAGGACGAAGAACGTCCCGCCGAGGACGACCGTCCCGGGACGCGGGTCGACCAGGTCGGCGACGGTGCGCAGCCCGGCGGCCAGCCCGTCCCGGGTGTGGACGACGGCGCGCGGGCGGGCGGTGGTGCCCGAGGTGAAGACGATCACCGCGTCCGTTTCCGGGCCGCCGTCAGGCCGGGCGGGCGGGGTCGCGCCGGCAGGGCGCAGGTGCGGCGCGCAGCCGGGCAGGCGGCGGCCCAGGGTGGCGACCGGGCCGAGTGCGGTGAGGCGGGGCAGGGCGAGGTCGGCGCGGCGGGCGAGCGGCCCGGCCCAGCCGGCCACCGCCTGGGCGGCGGCGTCGGCGAGGACGAGATCAGGGCGGGCCAGGGTGAGCCGGGCGGCGAGCACGTCGGGCCCGGCGGTCGGGTCGAGGACGGCGATGCGCAGGCCCAGCCGGTGCGCGGCGAGCATGACGGCCAGTGCGCGCGGTCCGGGCCGGACGGCGACGCCGACGGTGTCGCCGGGGCCGAGGCCGTGGGCGTGCAGCGCGGCGGCGTAGCCGTCGGCCAGGTCGGCGAGTTCGCCGCGGCGGATCACCGGGCGGACGGTGCCCAGGCGGGTGTGGCGCAGGACGGCGGGCCGGTCGGGGTGGTCGGTGCGCAGGGCGTGGGTGAGCCGGTCGAGCATGGCGGGGTCCTTCGGCGGGCTGCGGAGCGGAACGGAGCGGGTCCGGTCGGGAAAGGGTCGGCAAGGAGCGAGGCGCGCGCGGCGCCGGGCGCACGGGGCGCGCGCGCTGTCAGCGCACGTCGACGGCGCGCGGCCCCGCGCCGCGCTCCAGGTACCAGCGCGCGGTGCCCACCACGCCGTACGCGCGGATGCGCCGGGTGGAGTTCTGCACCACCATGTCGCGGCGGCGCACCACCGCCGTGGTGTGCCGGCGGACCCTGTTGAGGAACGCCCGGTCGGTGGGTGAGGGCCGCCGGGGCATGCCGCCGACGGCGAGGTAGAGCTCGGCGGTGATCGCCATGTTGTTGCCCGCGTGCATCCGGTACGGGGTCAGGTAGCCGTGTCGGCGGCGGTGGGCGGGCCGGATCCGGCCGAAGAAGGCGCCGAGCGCGACCAGCACCAGGAACACCGCGCGCCCGACCGGGCCGTGCTCGTCGTGGCGGGCGGTGACCCGGCCGCAGACCAGCCCACCGGAGGCGACCAGCCCTGCCCGGGCCGCGGCCGTCCAACCGGGTTCGGGCAGGCAGTCGGCGTCGGTGCGGGCGAGCAGGGTGGCGCCGTGGGCGACGGCGTGCCGGAAGGCGGTGTCCACTGCGGAGCCGACGCCCTTCTCCGGCTCGACCACCACCTCGACCGGGAACGGCGCGTGGGCGGCGAAGGCGCGCGCCAGGGCGACGGTGCCGTCGGTGGAGCCGTTGTCGGCGACGAGCAGGGTGAAGTCGCGGTCGCGCTGGGCGGCGAGGGCGCGCAGCACGCCCTCGATCCGGGCCTCCTCCTGGTAGGCGGGGACCACCACCCACAGGTCGGTCCTCACGATGCCTCCCAGACCATGGTCATGAGGCTGACGCCGCCGCCGAGCCCGATCAGCAGCACCTTGTCGCCGGGCGCCAACGTGTCGCGTATTCGGTCGAGTTGCACGCCCAGCGTGGCACTGGCGACGTTGCCGAGTTCCGGCACGGTCAGGACCAGCTTCCCGGCCGGCACCCCGGTCAGCTCGACGAAGCGTTCCAGGTAGGGGATCGTCACCTGGTGCACCAGCACCCGGGCGTAGTCGTCCCAGCCGAGGCCGGTGCGGGCGGCGAGCCGGGCCAGGGCCGCGGGGCCGATCTCCTCGAAGATGCCGCGCAGTTCCTTGCCGCCGCCCCGGAAGTAGCTGTACTCGTCGCCGCGCGGGTGGCGGGAGCCGCCGCCGGGGATGCCACCGGCCGGCCAGTGCTCGGAGGCCGTCTCCGTCCCGACGTCGAGGATGCCGCCCCGCTCCACGGCCTCGACGACGACGGCCGCCCCGGCGTCGCCGAAGGTGTAGCCGGCGAAGCCGTCCCGGAACTCCGCCGGGGAGGACGGCGTGCGGAGCATGGCCCGACTGGGCGTCTCGCCGGTGACGACCAGGGCACGCCGGGCCCGGCCGGCCAGGATCATCGCGCGGGCCAGGTCGATCCCGTTGAGGAAGCTGTTGCAGGCGTTGCTGACATCCAACGCATGCGCACGGGTGCCGAGTTCGGCCTGCACGATGTGGGCGGTGGCGGGCTCGCACACGTCCCGGGTCGCGGAGGCGAACAGCAGCAGGTCCACGTCCTGCGGGCGCAGCCCCCGGGCGGCGAGGGCGCGTCGGGCGGCGCCGACCGCGAGGGTGGAGGCGTACTCGCCGTCGGCGGCGAAGTGCCGGGTGCGGATGCCGGTCGCCTTCTCGAACATCCGCTCCGGCAGGGCGAGTCGGCCACCGGCGGTGACCTCGTCCTGGAGCTGCTGGGAGGTGAGCCGCCGGGCCGGCAGGTGGGAGCCGACGGCGGTGATGCCGATCCTCGGTGTTGCTGCTGGGTGCATGCCCCCATGCTCCGGCGGCACGGCCGGGCCGGCCTGAGTACGGGTACTCAGGCCGGCCCGCCGGGCTACCCGATCATGTCTGTGCAGATGGACGAGGGACGGCTGCCGGGACTCCGGCACCTGCAGCACCTGCGGTGCCGTCACCGGTCCGGGTGGCTCCTCGCCGCACGGACCGACCAACTTCGCGTTACAGCCCCGCCGAGAGCCCGAGCCCTGTCATGATCGGCACGTTGCGTCTCGTAGATCCTCGATCCTCGGAAAACCAGGAGTGGCTGTGGCAGAGCGGCAGAACGGCACGGTGAAGTGGTTCAACGACGAGAAGGGCTACGGCTTCATCACCCCGGAGTCCGGAGCGGACCTGTTCGTTCACTTCCGGGCGATCCAGGGAAGCGGCTTCAAGTCCCTGGTTGAGGGCCAGAAGGTGACCTTCGTAGCGGTCCAGGGCCAGAAGGGGCTCCAGGCCGACGAGGTCCAGGTGGCGGAGTAGGAGCAGTTCCTCCCCTTCCTCCCCTTCCTCCCCTTCCTCCCCTTCCTCCCCTTCCTCCCCTTCCTCCCCTTCCTCCCTCGAACCCCGGGCCCCGGTCCGAACGGGAGATGCGGGAGATGCGGGAGATCAAGTCCTGGGCGGCCTCTGTTCGATCGGGGCCGCCCAGGCCGTTCTGGACGGCTCGCCGGGCGGTCAGCCGCCCAACGTCTCGACGGTCACCGCGACTGAGCGGTCCTGGAGGGCGGCGGCGGTGAACTCCACTTCGACGAGCGTACCCGCCAGACTAGCCGTCTTCAGCTCAACGGCCATCGCCCGTGCCTGCGCCAGTGCCAGCCCGTGGGCCTCGCGCAGGGCTCGCAGCACCGGGACGAGGCTCAGCTCGGGCTGTACGAGGTGAAGGCGCGCCAGTCCGTGCTTCGCCAGTAGCGCCTGGCGGATCTCCTCGGGTGTCGGCCCGCCGTCGCCCTCCTCGCACCAGGCCGCAGAGCAGGTCCGGCAGGAGGCCTCGGTACCCCAGCACAGCCGTCCGCGGTCCAGGAACTGGCCGACATCGCGGACCAGCGCACCGCCGCAGTCCGCGCATTGTGTCGTGATCTTCGCACCCTGAGTGATCATCAGACTCCCCGCCGTCGCTCGTCGTTGCGCGGATCGTCCCGCATCTACGCGTGCCCGTCGACCATCGACTATCGCCCATCGACCGTCGTTCCTCGGCGAGGCCTCAGCCGCGCCGGGTGCCGCCTGGCCGGTTGCGGTGGCGGCCGACGGTGCCGACGCGTTTGAGGGTCCGGACGATCGGGGCGGTCTCGACCGTGTCGACGCCCGGGAGGGCGCCGAGACGGTCGGTCAGGTAGTCATACAGGTACTCGTCGTCGGGGCAGAGGACGGCGGCGAGGAGGTTGGTCCGCCCCGTGGTGGCTGCGGCGTAGGCGACTTCGGGGTGTTCGGCCAGGGCTGCGCCGACGGCGGCGAGGTGCGAGGGCCGCACCGACATCCAGATCGCGGTGGTGGTCGGGCTGCCCAATAGCCGCTCGTCGACGTCCACGACGAAGAAGAGCGCTCCGGCCGCGCGCAGGTGGGCGATCCGGCGGCGCACCGTCGACTCGTGGCAGCGGCCCTCGGCGGCCAGCGCCGCGTACGTCGTACGGCCGTCGCGGGCCAGGGCGGCGAGCAGCGTGTGGTCGAGGTCGGTGAGCTCCAACGGCGACGGCGACGACGACAGCCGCCCATCGGGGGGCGGGAACGTTGGGGGTGGGACGGCAGGAGGCGGGAACGCGGGGGCGAGCGCGTCCCGCTGGTCCTGGTCCAGCTCGCAGGTCAGGGCGCCCCAGGTGGTCGGGCCGCCCTTGAACAGCCGCAGCACGCGCTGCGCGGTGATCGAGGTGACCCCCGGGAGCCGATCGAGCAGGTGCACCGGCGCGTCCTGGGCGCGGTCCCGGTGCGCCACCAGATGGCAGATGATCTCGGTGGCGCCGGAGGCGACCTGGACCCACCGCGTGTCCTCCCGCGCGGCCAGGGCCCGGGCCAGGCCGAGCGACGCGCCGGGGGCGGACTGCAACCGCAGCGCCCACACGGTCTGCCCGACCGGCCGGGGGTTGAGCCTGCCGATGACGCGCAGCCCGGCGCTCTCGCACAGCGCGGCGTAGCGGCGGGCGACGACCTGCTCGGAGACGCCCAGCACCGAGGCGATCCGACGCAGGGGGGCGCGCCCGTCGATCTGGAGGGCGTGGATCAGCCGGAGATTGAGGGATTCCACGGATCCAGACCCTACCCGGGGCGGTATCCGGCACGTACGCCCGGACTCGTTGCGCCCGCTCGCGGCCGATCCGGATCATCGGTGCGCAGGCCGACGCGGCACCTGTCCGCGCGGAACTGCGATCCCCGTGGCGGCCGCGCCGCGGCTCGGCCGCCACCCGCGAGGAAGAGGAGGAGGGGAGACCCGGGCACACCACCCGGCTCCCCGACGGCAGATGAGCGCATTCCGTGATCTTCGGCATTACATCGACCACCTGACCGAGGTCCTCGGGAAGGACGAAGTCCTCCAGATCGACGGCGCCGACCGGGACCTGGACATCGGAGGCATCACCGAACTGCTGGCGGAGCGGGAAGGCCCCGCCCTGATGTTCGACAACATTCCGGGATTCCCCACGGGGTACCGGGTGTTCACCAACTTCATGGGGACGCCCGCCCGCACCGCGGTGGCGCTCGGGCTGCCGCACGACACCGCCGAGCTCGACATCGTGCGGGCCTGGAAGGACCTCAGCAAGCGGATCGAGCCCGTTCCCCCCGTGGAGGTCGCCACCGGCCCGGTCCTGGAGAACGTCCTGGTCGGCGAGGACGTGGACCTCGGGATCTTCCCCACCCCGCGCTGGCACGACAGGGACGGCGGCCGCTACATCGGCACCGCCTGCATGGTGATCACCCGTGACCCCGACAGCGGCTGGGTCAACGTCGGCACCTACCGGGCCTGCGTCCAGGGCCGCGACCGGTTGTCGCTGTGGATGCTCGGCAACCGGCACGCCAAGGCGATCGCCGAGAAGTACTGGGCGCGCGGCCGGACCTGCCCGATCGCCGTGGTGGTCGGCCAGGACCCGATCCTGTCGACCGCCGCCGCGATCGCCGCACCGTCTGGGATGTCGGAGTACGACCTGGCGGGCGGGCTGCGCGGGGAGGGCGTCGAGGTCCTGTACGCGCCGGGCAGCGAGCTTCCGATCCCGGCGCACGCCGAGATCGTGATCGAGGGCGAACTGCCGCCGGTCGAGGAGGAGTCCGTCCTGGAGGGCCCCTTCGGGGAGTGGACCGGCTACTACACGCACTCGGGCCAGGAGACCGTCGTCCGGGTCACCCGGATCCTGCACCGCGACGACCCGATCATCCTGGGCGCACCGCCGATGCTGCCGACCATCCCGGCCGGCGACCAGGCCGTTCCGCTCTACTCGGCGTCGCTGACCTGGGACCACCTGGAAGCGTCCGGCGTGCAGAACGTCAAGGGCGTGTGGGCCTACGCCCGGCAGCTCCTGATGGTCGTCTCCATCGAGCAGACCGGCGCGGGGGACGCCATGCACGCGCTGCTGGCGGCGGCCGGGCGCAAGCGCACGGGCGGCATGGAACGGTACTTCGTCGTGGTCGACGAGGACATCGACATCACCGACATCAACCACGTGCTGTGGGCGATGTTCACCCGCGTCCACCCGACCGAGTCCATCCAGGTCCTGCGCGCGCCGACCACCGCCATCGACCCGCGGCTCGCACCCGACAAGCTCGCCGCCGGCGACCTGTCGATGGGCATCGTGCTCATCGACGCGTGCAAGCCATTCGCGTGGAAGGACCGGTACCCGGCGGCCAACCGCGTCGACCAGGCCACCCGCGAGCGGCTGCGCGAACGCTGGGCGGGCGTCCTGGCGCTGTAGCCCGCCGGAGAGGGGAGGGGACGGTGCGCCCCTCCCTCACCCTCACCCTCCGGGCCTTCCCCCCTTCCCCCTATGCCAGGAGCACATTGTGCCCGCCACACCCCCCACCACCCGCCTCGTCATCGGAGTCACCGGCGCCACCGGCGCCCCGATCGCCGCCCGCCTGCTACAGGTCCTGCGCGAGGCACCCCAGGTGGAGACCCACCTCGTCCTGAGCACCTGGGCCCGCTCCACCATCGAGGTGGAGACGCCCTACAGCGCCCGGCACTTCGCCGAACTCGCCGACGTGACACACAAGTTCGGCGACCTCGGCGCCACCATCTCCTCCGGCTCCTACCCGGTCGCGGGGATGGCCATCGTCCCGTGCAGCATGAAGACGCTCGCGGCCGTCCGGCACGGCATGGCCGACAACCTCATCACCCGCGCCGCCGACGTCACCCTCAAGGAACGGCGCCCACTGGTCCTCGTGCCCCGGGAGACGCCCCTCAACGAGATCCACCTGGAGAACATGCTCGCGCTCTCCCGGATGGGCGTACGCATCGTCCCCCCGATGCCGGCCTTCTACGACACCCCGAACGGCATCAGCGACCTCGTCGACCACATCGTCATGCGCATCCTCGACCAATTCGACCTCCCCGCAGGCACCGCCGACATCGCAGAACGCTGGCAGGGCCTGGCCGACACCCGCCACCACCACCCCGCCTCCTAGCGCCGCGCGGCACACCCGCCCGCTACGAAAAACCACAGCGCTGGTCGCAGCCACCCACGTGTGGCCGCGACCAGCGCTTTCCGGAATCAGTCGAGGATGGCGTCGATCTCCACTTCAACGAGCCATTCGGGATCGATGAAGCGTGAGACCTCAACGACGGTGCAGACCGGACGGACCGACGCGAACCGCTCCCCGTGCGCTCGCGCGGCCTCCTTCCAACGCGTCACATCGGTGAGCATGAGACGGGTCCGCACAACGTCCCCCAACGATGCCCCCGCCTCCTTCAGCGCGGCCTCCGCGATGTCCAGACACCTGACGGTCTGGGCGTACACATCGCCCTTCCCCACGGTCGTCCCACCGTCCCCGATGGGAGCAGTCCCCGCGACTGCAACGTGTGACCCCTTGCGGACTGCCCGGGAAAAGCCGATCTGGGGTTCGAGGAGCGAGCCGGAACTGACTATCTGCCGATGATCCATCGCACCATGCTCCCAGAGCACCGCACATCTGAAAACAGGCCCTCCACCGGGCACTTCGCCCCTGAAGCAGCCCGTCCCCGCGTATGCGGGGCTGATGCCATGCAGCCCTCCTAGGTCAGAGCGAATTCAGAGCAATCCCCGCGCGTGCGGGGCCTACGGGGTGGCCGGCGCGGTGCGCAACGCCCACGCGGAGCAATCCCCGCGCGTGCGGGGCCTACGGCCTGGCCGTCGCCGACGACAGCCAGGAAGGGGAGCAATCCCCGCGCGTGCAGGGCCTACGCTTCGTAACCTGCGGGTTTATCGGCGGGAGCGGGCTGAGAGGATCAGGCCGTCGAAGTCGACGGGCTTCCAGCGGTCCTTGCCGGCGGTACGGACGGTCCAGCCCTGTTCGTTGGTGGCGGGTTCGACGAGGACGGCTTGGCCGTCGCCGATGCGGGTGGCGAGGAGGTCCCAGAGGCGGTCGCGGACGCGGCGGCTGGGGGTGCCGACGAAGACGCCGGCGTTGACTTCGACCATCCAGCGGGTGAGGTGGCCGCGCAGGCCTTCGGGGGCGGCGATGAGGATGATGACGGTCATGGGCTGTCCGTGTCCTGGGTGAACTCCGGGCCGATGATGGCCAGGTGTTCGTCTCCCATTCCCGGGTCGGAGACTGGGGGCGTCGGCGTGCCTTCCGTCCCGGACCAGTTGACGCCGCCCTGGACCGTGCCGACGCGTTCGTCCCAGAGTTCGTTGACCTCGACGTCCGGCATCTCGGTGCCGTCCGGGCTGAGGAGGGCCTTGACGTCGTGGACGATGCGGCCGAGCAGTTTGTCCTCGGCGATGCGGTCGCGCAGGCCGAGCCGGGCGTCGCGTTCCTCGGTGTGGCCCTGCTTCGCGAGGTCGAAGGCGAGGGGGATGGTGTATTCGGCCTTGTAGAGGTCCGCGATGTCGAGGACGAACGAGGTCGCCAGGCCGGTGTGGACGAAGCCGAGGCCGGGGCTGGCGCCCAGGCCGGTGATGACCGCGTGGCAGATCCCGTAGAGCGCGGCGTTGGCGGCCGACAGGAGGCGGTTGAGGTCGTCGCCGGCGGCGTGGGCGTCGCCCGCCTTGTAGACCCGGCCGTTCCAGGGAACACCCGTTCGGCGGGACTCGGCCTGGTAGAGCTTGCGGATACGGGCGCCCTCGCGGCCGCGCAGCTGCTGCATGGTGGCGGCGCTGACGTCCTCGCCGGGGAAGCGCATGCGGTACATGGTCCGGGCGACGGCGAGGCGTTCCTTGGTGCGGCTGACCAGCCAGGCCTGCCGGTTGAGGAGGGCCGCGCCACGGCTGGGGCCGAGTCCTGCGGCGTACATCCGCACGCCCTGCTCGCCGACCCAGCACACGGTGGTGCCGGAGTCGGCGAGCAGGTTGACGGCGCCGTGGGTGATGCGGGTGCCCGGGCCGAGGAGCATCACGGCGACCATGGCGGCCGGGACGCGGACGGTCTCGCGCTTGTTGATGACGACGACGGCGTTCTCGTCGCGGTCGATGTGGCTGCGCTCGACGTAGACGCTGGAGACGCGGTCGGCGAGGCGGTGCAGGTCGTGGGGGTGGGCTTTCCACCAGATGTCGGCCATCGGTCAGTGGTGTCCGGTCGGCAGCGGGGCGAGGGTGAGCAGGCCGCAACCGTAGGCCTTGGAGGGGCCGATGCCGCCGAGGAGGGCGGCTTGGAGGAGCCCTGGGTCGGTGATGCGCAGCCGGCCTTCGAAGGTGGCGGTGGTGAGGGTGACCGGGCTGTGGGTGCCGGGCTTGGTGAAGGTGCTGCGGCTGCGGTCGGTGATCCGGGCCTCCCGGGCGGGCTGCTGTGCCTCTGCGGGGGTGTCCGAGGCCGGCGGTTCGAGGCCCGGCGCCGCGCTGTCGGTGCGCGCTTCGGGGATGGTGAAGCCCCAGCGCTGGGTGCGTTCGAGGAACCAGGTGAGCTGCTGGGCGGCGGTGCGGTGGGCCATGCGGTAGGAGCGGTGGTGGAGTTCGGCGGCGGTCTTGGTGCGGTGCGGGCTCGCCTTGGCGGGCTTGGAGGTGTTCTGGACGGGGCTGGCCTTGAGGCGGAAGGCGAATTCGCGGCCGACGGCGAGCTGGGCGAGCAGCGGGCTGTAGTCGCGGACCGCGTAGTGCTCGCCTTCGGCGTCGGGCCAGCCCGCCTGTTCGACGATGTGGGTCCAGTCGGGTTTGGAGGGGGTGAGGACCAGCAGCGTGGGGCGGCGCGGGTGGTCGGCGTCGAGGCGCCAGAGGATCCGGTCGCCGGCGGCGGGGTCGGGGATGCCTGCGGTGACGGCGCCGTGTAGGGCGCGGGGGTTGGCGAGCAGGGTGCGGCTGGCGGCGCGCAGGGGGTTGATGCGGACGCGGGAGAGGTAGGTCATCTGGTCACCAGCCCAGCAGGGCGAACGGGTCGTGGCCGCCGGCCGCAGTGGCCGGTTGGGCGGTCGTGGTGGGCGGGGTGCGCGGGATGGACGCGGCAGACAGGGCGGACGGGGCGAGGCCGGTGGGGACGTTGAGCCAGGCGTGGCGGATCCGCCGGGTGGTGAAGCCGCGTTCGCGGGGCGCGAAGGAGCGCGGGACGTCCTGCAAGGTGTCGTCGCCGGCCGGGTCGTCGAAGGTCGCGGCCAGGTCGATCCGGTGGGGCGAGAACGGATCCGGACCGCGTTCGGCCCGTCGGCGGTAGGCGGCCTTGGCGGCGGTGCCCGCCTGCCAGGGCTCGTCCGCCAGCACGTCCTCCAGGGCTCCGGTGCGCACGGTGCCGAGGGCGATCGGCTGGGTGGGGACGCAGGAGCGGCGGCCGAGGGCGAGCGGGAAGGCGGGGCGGCGGATCGCCTCGGCGAGCGTCGCGACGAGGCCGGCCGGGCCCTGGACGGCGGCGACGAACACCGCGTCCTGGAGGTAGTAGCGGTGGGTGACGTGGGTGTCCTTGGCCGGGGAGGTCGGCTTCTGGACGCCCTTGGCGTTGACGCCGCTCTGCGGCAGCGGGCGGCCCCGGTAGTCGCTGACGGTGTGGTAGTCGCGCAGCAGCGTTCCGGGCTGGTCGATGCGCACGCCCAGGCGCAGGCCGACCAGGCCGGTGATGTCCGCTTCGCGGGGAAGTCCGGCGGCGGCGGCGAGCAGGCCGACGACGCCGGACTTGGTCGGCTGGGGCGGGGTGTCGCGGCGGTTGAAGGCGCTGCGGTCGCCCCAGGACTGGAGCGGGCCGGCCAGGCGCAGGACGAGGACCGCCTGGTCCTCGCCCTGCGGGTCCGGGGCCGGTACGGGGGTCGGGTCGGCGGGCATCAGTTGTCGTTCACCCGCTCGGTGAGGGCGGTGCGCAGGCCGTCGCGCAGCTCGGTGAAGGTGCGGTTCGCGCCGAAGGCCTCCGCCAGCTGCTGCGCGGGCTCGTCGGCGCCGGTGTCTGCACCGAGGGTGTGGCAGATGCCGACGTACAGCGGGCTGTCTCCCCACTGCTCGGTGGCGGTGGCGAACTCCACGGCGAGCCGGCGCGCGGACTCGGCGACGATGCCCCGGCTCGCCGGGACGGGGTTCTCGTACGCGGACACGAGGTTCACGGGCTGGTCGGCGCGTACGACGACGGCCACCAGGCTGGGGCGGGTGCGGTGCGCGAACGAGTTGCCGTAGCCGGTGGGCATGGACCGGGCGAAGGAGTCGACGAACAGGTCGACGGCGTCGACGGCGGCCTTGTCGTCGCCGAGGTTGCCGCGCAGCTGGTGCAGGCCCACGGTCGCGTAGCGGTAGAGGGTGGCGGAGTTGAAGCCGATGGTGCCGATCATGCCGGCGCCGGTCTCCTCGGCGGTGTTCTCGTCGTCTACAGCCGTGTAGTAGTCGAATTCGAGTTCGGCGGCGTGGGTGGAGATCGCGTGCGCCACCTGGGTGGCGGCGTCGACGTTCAGGCCGGGGATGTCGGCGACCATCCGGCCGAAGAGCGCGACGTCGGCCGGGTGCCCGCTCTGCAACTGCTCCTTGACCGGCAGCGCCTTGACGGCCTCCTCCAATGCCTTGGCGTCGAGGGCGGCGAGGTCGGCGGCGGTGTCGGCGACCAGGTCGACGATGCCGTCCAGCTGGCGGCGCCCGTAGAAGAGGAGGTAGGCGGTGTCGCCCTCCTTCTTGCCGGCGGAGATCCCGGTCGACTTGATCAGGGCGTCGGCGATCCGCTGCGCGCCCTCGGCCTCGATGCCGGCACGCTCGGCGATGCCCTTGGCGAGCTGGGCGGCGATCCGCTTGGTGCGGGTGGCGAGGTCCTGCCGGTCGCGGCTATCGGCGAAGTGGATGCGGGTGGCGCGCTTCCAGGCCTGGGAGGAGACGCGCGAGCGGCGCTTGCCGCCGAAATACGCCTCCTTGGGGTTGCCGTTGTCGTCCCGGTTGAGGTTGCCCGGCGGGACGGTCTGCAGGATGTGGACGTCGATGTAGAGGCGGGCGGTCATGCGCTTCTCCTCGGGGGTGGTGGTCCGGGTGTGTCGGGCGCTCAGTCGGTGGGCGTCTTGTCCTTCCACGCCTGGTAGCCGATCGCCCACTTGAGACGGACCTGCGGGCGCCGGTCCGTGCTGTGCCAGGCCTGGATGTCGGCCATCAGGTGGCTGTAGTCCAACGGCTGCGTGATGGAACGCAGTTGGGTGATCAGGCCACGCAGGTGGACCAGCAGCGCGGACACGCTGGTGGCGCCCGCGAGTTGCGCGACCCGGGTGTCGAGCGCCTCCTCGCTGACCTTGCCGCTGCGGCGCAGCACTCGCAGTGCCTCCCCGAGCTTGACGCCACGGCGGTGCATCGGCTTGGACTGGCTCTGCTGGTGCAGGCCGTAGAGAGCCAGCGCGGCGTGCTCGGCCTTCTGCTCGTCGGACACCTCGTCGCGCAGCGCGAGGACGTCGTTGACCTCGCAGCTGTAGAGCGGCCACATCTTGGGGCTGTCCATGACCGGGCGCCCGAGGCCGGAGCGCAGGGCCGCCAGGTCCTCGCCGGGCGGCCGGCGTGGTTGCTTGGTGCGGGGGTCGTACCGCCAGTTGTGGTCGGGGCCGGTGAACTCGTCCCAGTACCGGCGCCGTCGGGCGGCGGCGGTGTTGCGCTCAGCGGGGGCGGCGTGCTCAGCGGGGGTGGCGTGCTCAGCGGCGGCGCCGGCGGTGTGCTCAGTCGTCAAAGTCCGCTCCGGGGTCGTGGTCGAGGGCGGGGCCGGTCTCGGCCGCCCGCGCGGCGGCCGCTTCCCGTACGGCGTCGGCGTACCGGGGAAGGATCTCGTCGAGCCGGCGCCGGAAGTTGGCGCCCGCGGTGCCGAGCCGGTAGGTCTGCGTCTTGCCCGCCTTGCCGCCCTGGCTGATCGTGCGGCCGCCGAAGGTGGTGGCGGGTGCGGCCAGCAGGAGCGTGTTCGCCACGTCCCACGCCTGGCGGTGGGCGAGTTGTTCCCAGGCGAGCCGGCCCCGCTCCAGGGCCTCGTCGTCCGCGCCGGCGGTGCAGACGCCGGCGAGCAGGCGGCGCACCAGGGGGTCGAGGGTGTGCAGGAGGAGTTCGCCCGGTCGCTGGCCCTTGTCCCAGGGGATGGGGTCCGTTCCGGCGGCCCGGCGCAGGTCGGCGGAGAGGTTGCTGACGGCCTGGGCGAGTCGTTCCGCCTGCTCGGCGACGTCCAGGAGGAGCAGCTGGGCCTCGCTGTCCTGCTGGAGGGCGAGCAGCGGCAGGGGGATGGCGTCGTGGATGACGTCCTCGACGATCGCGGACTGGGTGCCGTAGACCATGCCGAAGGTCTCGACCTGCAGCGGGTAGTCGGCGGGGAGTCGGTCGTCCTCTTGCAGGGCGCTGATCTGGTCGAGCAGGATGCTGGTCTCGAAGCCGCCGTCGGGGCCCTGGCGAGTGGGCGTGAGAAGGGCCTCCAGACCGCGCCAGGCGGCCTTGCCCTGGGTGTGGCGGCGCGGCCTGCGCTCGGGCAGGGCGGAGGCGGACTTCTTGGCGGGGGCGGTGAAGGTCCAGGCGGTGTGGGGCTCCTGCTCGGGCATGGGCGTCAGCCGGTCCCCCGCGCTGATGACGACCCGGGCCACCTTCAGCTGCCCGGCCTCGTCCTGGTGCGGGATGAGGCGGATCCGCCGGGCCTGCCAGGTCCACAGGTCGAGGAGGCCTTCGGCCGCGCGGGGCTGCCAGGCGGGGCCGTGCGGGCCGCGTCTCCACTGCGGGAGGCCGAGGTTGTCGGGCGGGGTGAGCGGAAGGTTCAGCAGGAGGGTCTCGTACAGGGTGCGCCCGGTGGGGATGATGACGCCGAGCTGGCCGAGCGGGCCGGTGGGGTTCCCGGTCGTCTTGCCCGCCTTGACCTGGTCATCGCCGACGACGCCGGTCTTGATCGCCGCGGTGTCCCAGCAGTGGGCGTGCACGAGCCAGTGGGCGGCCTGGGCCGGCGTCAGGTCGAGCGGGTCCGCGTCGGTACGGGTGCCGAACAGCGGGACGTTGTTGCCGCTCGCCGCGGTCGCCACCAGGGCGGCGGAGCCCTTCGTCTCGTCCTTGGCGGTGCGCAGCCCGGCGACCTGCCCGAACGGGGCGGCGGGGTCGAAGAGGTCGAACTTCGCCCGGTGATCGGCGAGGTAGGTCTCCAGGCTGCCCAGCTCGTCCTTCGTGAATCCGCCGCTCTCCCGGGTGAGCCGCTCACCCTTCTCCCCGGGGTTCTGGGGCGCGCCGGTGGCGTCGGCGACGACGGGCAGCAGGACCTGGCGCAGGACGGCCGGCAGCTGCGTGGAGAACTCGACGACGAGGCCCTCGAACTCGTGGGCCCGGGCCAGGGCCCCAGCGATCCCCACCTGCACGGGGGGCCCGCCACCGACGGGTCGTACCGTCAGCCACGGTTCGTCGACAAGGTTGTACCCAGGCACGCGCTGATCTCCCAACTAGCCATGTTTAGCTTGTTGCTGGTTCATCGTGGCACCGGCGGATGCCTGTTGTGGGGTGAATGCTTGAATTGCCCCCGGCCCCGCCTGCTTTGGTGCGCGGGGATGGCCCGTGGCCATGTTTTCCGGCCCTGGTCGGCCGCAAGTCGGCCCCGCGGTCGCGGGGTTGAGGGGGTGGGGCGACGCCTGTTCGACTCACCCCCTCGCCTTTATCGGTACTGGGGCGCGCTGGGGCCCTCCGCTCACCACGAGGCCGAGCAGGTCGTCGTAGCGCAGTTGGAAGTCACCGAGGGCGGCGTCCCCGCGCTCGTCGAGTTCGAGGGCCAGGCTGTATCGCAGCCATGGATGGTCGCGCCAGCCCGACAGCGGACCGAGCGCCTGCTCGGCGACCATTGTCAGTTTGGTGGGCAGGCGCACCGTCCCGGAGAGCACGTCGTCCACCATCTCGGCCGCGACCGTCCCGTTGGGGCCGAGCTTGCGGCCCGTCATCGCGTGGAAGTCTTCCCCGGTGCGGCACATCAGCACGACCTCGACGCTCCGGTCCCCGTCCCGGACGAGTGCCTCGAACTGCCCCTCTGCCAGCGTGCCGTGGGCTCCGTAGTGCAGACCGGCCAGAGTCTGCGAACCGTGTTCCCCGGCGCGGGTCAGGACGTACTGGGCGGCTTCCTCGCGGCGTTTGGCCTGCCGCTTCTCCCAGTCCTGTCGCGCCTGCGCCTCGGCCTCGGCCCACTCCGCCGGGACGACGGGATCGGTGCCGTAGACCCGGGCGACCAGGTCCGGCACCTGGCCTGGGATGCTCCACGCGCCTGCGTCGGCCTTCGCCGCCCGTTCGACCTCGGCGGCCGTGCGCAGCAGGAGGTAGCGGCCGTAGATCCCCTCGGAGTCGCGCAGGATCTGCGGCACGCCGTCGTCGTCGAGGCGGATACCGGTGATGACAACGGTGGGCCGGGACAGCCGGCGGGGGCGCTGCACGCCGTCGTGGCGGTGGAGGCGTCCGATGCGCTGGAGGAGCAGGTCCATCGGAGCGAGGTCGGTGATCAGCAGATCGGCGTCGACGTCGAAGGACTGCTCCGCGAGCTGGGTCGCGACGACGATCATCCTGCCGGGACGCCCGGATCCCTCGGCCGGTGGTCCGAGGAGCTTCAGCACCTCCTGCGTACGGTCCGCCCGGTGGCCGGCGTGCAGGCGCCCGTGCAGGAGCCGGACATCAGCGCCGAACTCCTTGCGGAGGGCCTCGAACGTGGACTGGGCGCGGGCCACGGTGTTCCGGATGACCAGCACGCACCCGCCGTCGACCAGCCGCTCCCTCAGATAGTCGACCACGGCGGCATCCTGCGCGACTTGGGCGTCGGTCCGCGTCAGCTGTTCATCGAGCACCTCGACCCGCACCTGAAGGTCCTCACGCCAGGATGCGGTGCTCTCCACCAGCACTTCCGGCCGCCCGTCCGGCCCCGCCCAGGCCGCCGTGACGCTCGGATAGCCCTCCGGCTCGGGCAGCTCCGGGGCCGCCGAGGCCTCCGCCGAGGCCTCCGCCGACTGCGTACCGGCCAGGTAGGCGGCGACCAGACGACGCCGCTGCTCCGGCGGCAGCGTCGCCGACAGCAGCACCACCGGCACGCCGGCCTGCCCGAGCCACCACAGGCCCTCCAGCAGGAACTGCGACATGTAGACGTCGGCGGCGTGGACCTCGTCGAGGATCACGACCTTGCCCACCAGGCCGGCCATCCGCAGCATCACGTGCTTGGTACGGGTCGCGGCGTACAGGAGCTGGTCGATGGTGCCGACCGCGAACGGGCTCAGCAACCCCCGGCGGCGGCCGAGGAACCACTCGGCGGGGGCCCGGCGCTCCCCGTCCGTGCAGCCGTCGAAGCAGTCGGTCTGCATACCGAACTCGTCCTCCCCCACTGAAGCGAAGGGGTCGTCGGCGTCCTGCCCCCACTCCCCCGCGCCCTCCAGCAGGCCGCGCCACTCCTTGTTGAACATCCGCTTGCCGTGCAGCAGCGCGACCTGGCCCTCCAGCCCGTCGCCGACCTCGCGCAGCCACGACCGGACCTGGGTGAACATCGGGTCCGCCGTCGCCTGGGTCGGCATGCCCAGGAACGCCCCGTCCGCACCGTGACGCGCTGCCAGCAGCTCGGCCGCCGCCAGCGCCGCCTTCGTCTTCCCCTCCCCCATCGGCGCCTCGACGATCACCAGACCGGGCCCGCCCATCCGACGCACCGCGTCGAGGACCAACTCCTGCGAAGGCCTGGTCCCGTGGCCGAACCGGTCCCGGAACGTCTCCGGGCCGGGCGCCGCCAACGCCCCCCATCCACCGCGCAGTTCGAGCCTCGACCACGCCGCCGTGGCCCGCCTCCGCGCTTGATGCAACGTCACCTTCGCCAGATCGGACACACCCGTGAAGTGCCGCTCGTCGCTGGCGATCCAGTCCGCCATCACCACGAAACCGGACAGCTGAAGCTGCGCCGCCCGACTCGGCACCAGCACCGGCTCCACCGCGGCCAGCGGCGACTCCCCCTCATAGCCGAGCTCCCGCGAGAACACCTCCACCAGCGCCGACTGAGCCAGCTTCCAGGGGCGGCTGCTACCTTGCAGCTTTTCGTTCTTCTTCGGCGGACTCAGCTGCCCCAGCGTCGGAATCAGCCCGTGGTGGCCGGCGACCAGCGGCCAGACCCAACCGACCTGCTCCTGCGACCACTTCGCTTTGGTGAGCAACGCCCTCAGCACCCGGCCACCGGCCTTGTCATGCCGCCAAGACGAGCCCTTCACCGCGTACTTGTCCCAGGTGAGCCCCGCTTGACGGACCGCGGCCTCGCCGGCGGCATCGAGATGCTGAAACGCCGGGGTGGCCTTGCCACAGTCATGAATCCCGCACAACCAGGCGAACAGACGCCGCCCCTTACCCGCACCCCCCGCCAGAGCGTCCAGACGCCACCGCGTCACCGGCGGCAGGTAGCGGTCCCAGACAATCTCGGCCACCGCCGCAGTGTCCAGCATGTGCGACAGCAGAAGGTTGGCCGTCCCCCCAGCCCGCCCGGCAGACTTACCCCACAGCGCACCCAGCCACCCCCTGACCTCGGGCGGGTACCACTGCCAACGACCCTCAACCATCGTCTCAACCTCCACGTGCAGATACGCTTCGAGAGCGTAGGACACGGCACTGACAACTCGCCTCGGAGCAAAGAAATATGACGGTCATACATCGAATCCCCTCCGGGCTGCCATCCGATCGAACTGAATCAATCAGGCCCTTCTGCCGCTAATCACCGCAGGTCAGAAAGCATCGGCCCCGCGCTCGCGGGGATTGCTCCTGCCCGGGCCGTCGTCGTTGGCCCTGCCAGTAATCGGCCCCGCGCTCGCGGGGATTGCTCGTGAGCGGGCCAAGGCGGCCGAGCTGACGGCGGGTCGGCCCCGCGCTCGCGGGGATTGCTCCGACTTCATGCTCCACATCCAGGCGACCTTCGGGTCGGCCCCGCGCTCGCGGGGATTGCTCCGGCCTCGACCCGCCCACGCTCGACCAGCTCAGCGCGATCGCCCGCGCGATCGGGATCCCGCTCTGGCGCCTGTTCCTCGACGAGTAGCACTGGCCGGCCGCACCACCGTACGGCCGACCGGGGAGTCACTTCTCGGGGTTCGGCGGCGGGTCGGCCGGCGGCGGCGGGGTCTTCGGTGCCGCCGGCGGTGCCTTCGGGCCACCGATTCCGCCCGAACCGCCACTGGGGTCCTTCTGCGGGGTCATGTCGTCCTCCTCGATCTCCTCGTCCGCCGGGATCGGGATCTCGCCCGGCGGCGGCATCAGGGGGTGCCGCCCGCGGTTTGGGCCCGCGGTCTCACGGCGGCCCCGACTCCAAGCACCCTGGCGTTTAGGGGGGATGGTGGCGCTCATGGTGTCCTCTCTGTGACTGTCCTGCCGGGTCACCCATGATGGGGCCTCAGCCCCACCCGTTGCCGAACGTCCCCACCGGATGGCCGAGGTCCGCACACGGCGCACAGATCACCCGCGAGTACAGCACCGCGGGGCCGCGCACGATTGACTCGACACCGCCCGGCAGCGACGCCGAACCCGCCGGAGACCCTCGGGTCGAACAGGTCCGAGTCGCTCGGGCCTCGGTGTAGCAGGACCAGCAGACGACTCGGCGCGGGTCTTCGGTCAGCAGCGCCATGGGCTGGATGCTGGTCAGGTGCGCGCAGAGCCGCAGCGTGCCGTCTTGCCGGGCCTGGTCCATGGTGGTGGTGGCGTCTCGCACCCACTGGCTGGCCTCCTCCATGGGGACCGCTCCGGCCTGTCGGACGCCGGCCTCCGCGAGCAGCCTGTCCGTGTGGGCCGCGCTCGCGCTGGCCTGGTCCCACAGGGAGGTGAGGGCCGACCAGCTCCCGGCATCGTCGGCGGCCCAGGCCTTTCGAGACGAGATCCGGGCCTCCTTGAAGTAACTGCCGATCAGCTTCGCGTCTCAGCGGCCACCCACTCCAGATAGGCGGCCGATCCAGTGATCACCGGCACCCCGACGACCTCCGGCGTGTCGTAGGAGTGCAGCTCAACGATGCGCGCGCACAGCCGATCGGCCAGGCTCGCCCGGGACTTGAAGTCGACCCGCCACTCGGCGGAGTCCTGCACCGCACCGTCCCACCAGTAGACGGACTGGACACGGTAGACCTGCGCACACGCGGCCAAGCGGTCACGGATCACCGCCGAAGCGAGCTCACGGGCCTTCGTCTCGTCGTCATGGGTCGTCGTCACCACAACGAAGTCACTGGTCGTCATACCGTGACGGTACCCGGCATCAACCGCCGCCCCCACTCTGCCCGACGGACCTACCCCACAGCACGCCCAGCCAGCCCCTGACCTCGGGCGGATGCTGCTGCCAACGGTCCTCAACCATCGTCTCAACCTCCACCTGCGAGTACGCTTCGAGAACGTAGGCCACGGCACTAACAACCAGCCCTGGGGCAAGGAGAGATGGCAACAACGCATCGACTGTTCGACGGGCCCTCTACCAATCGAACTGAATCAATCAGGCCCCTCGCCCGCTAATCACCGCAGGTCAGAAAGCATCGGCCCCGCGCTCGCGGGGGTTGTTCCGGTGCTGGCGAGCTGCTGGGCGAGCGCGGTCTATCGGCCCCGCGCTCGCGGGGGTTGTTCCGCCACCAGGTCCGCGACGATGCCCACCTGGACATCGGCCCCGCGCTCGCGGGGGTTGCTCCGCGGCCTCCCACTCAGACGACCACAGCAGTTCGCGGTGCTCACTCCTTCGCCCGATGATGCTGGCCCGACGAGACGACAAAATAGGCGTGGACGCGTCAAACTGTTCGCGAATTGAGTCGCTGAATTCAACAGGTTCCCTGCGGAACTGGGCGTACGAGTCGCCAAAGGAGACCGCCGGCCGTGAGCCCGGCCGCGGTCCAGGGCCGTCCTGCCTAGCACGCCGAGCCAGCGCCGAGGTCTAGGAGAGAACAGCTGGCTCTCCCTCAGTGCCGCCCAGACTGCTGCGGGCACGGGATTTTTCCGAGGGTGGTTGATTTCTTTCAGGACCATCTTCGCGGCTTATTCTCCCTGGTCGGCCGCAGATCGCAATAACAGCACGGGAGTTAGACGCCTATGGGCGCTAACCACGTCGAGCGTGACCGAGTTCAAGGTCTTCCAGGCTTGGGAAGCCTTCGCTGAGAACGGTTCCGGACCCTCGATCCGCACCAGAGCCAGAGCATTCAGCAGCTCCCGCCACATTTGCGCGACCTCGTCCAAATCAAATGTCTTCTCAGCGATCTTAAGAACCCTGATCGTCTCCAGCTGCTGTTCCCCCGCAAGGACGAACGTGATCGCGGCTTCTCGTCGCGTGTTGCCGCGCCATTCATCGTGGGCCGCCTGCGAGGCGACCTCGGCAGTTCGCTGGGAAGCGCGAGTCTGCCGCAGGCCGACGATCAAGGCAGCGGGCACCCCGAGGATCGCGGCCCCTGATGCTGCAAGCGCTGATATCACTTCAACTTGCATGCAGTCATGATGCCCCGGCTGGCGAGCGGTTGGGCTGAGACCCGCGAACCGGGGGATGCGGAGCGGCTGTTCTTGGGGTCGGCCAGCATCTCTCACATGCTGTGCGGTCGGCGTCCTCTCAGCTGCCGGCCGCAGGTGGTGCATCGGCCTTCGGCCGATGCGGCGGTGCCGCGCCCGTCTCGCTGCGTCTGGCCGAACGGCGGCGCGAGTGTCCTTCCATCGGAGGTGTTGGGCTTCCGGCCGCGCGGGAGCCCCGGTGGGGGCTCCTCCGGCGCCCGCCCCCACCGGATCCGGGTCGGTCAGCTGGCGAGAGCTTCGCCGAGTCGGTCGCGGGCGAGGCCGGCGAGGGTGCGGTGAAGGGCCTCGGCGCGGGACCGGACCAGCCCGTCCCGGAACGCTGCTGGCAGCTGCTGCCAGACCCCAACGGCCATGTCAGCGGCGGCGGCCGGGTCGCCGTCCATGCTCAGGCAGGTCGCGGCGTCCATGGTCAGCAGGGCCCGGGTCATGACGGACGGCGATTTGGTGAGGGCGAGGGCTGCATCCTGTTCGGCGTTCGCCTCGCGGGTGCGGCCCATCAGCGTGAACGCCTGGGACAGGTGGACGTGATGCTTCTGGAGCGGGTAGCCGAACCAGGTGTCGGCGGCCTGCGCGGAGTTCAGGTGTTCGGCGATGTTACGGGCGTCCGCGACCGCGCGAAGGGCCCCTCGGTGGTCACCGATGGAGGCCAGGGCGCGCGCGGTGACGGCGGCGGCCAGAGCTGCGGCGGCCGTGGGGGTTCGGCCTGCCTCGCGACGAGCGCAGATAGCCAGGTTCGCGGCAGCGTTCGGGGCGCCGTAGTTCAGCGGGACCATCGCGTGCCGGGCCAGGACCCAGGCCAGCATGTGCCGATCACCGGACTCGCGGGCGGCCTTCTCGGCGGTGGCGAACCAGCCGTGGGAGTCGCGCTGGTCACCCCGGTCGTGCTGGATGATCGCAACCAGTCCGGTGATCCCAGCCGCGGTGCGGGCCAGGTCGGTACGGGTGCCGGCGGGGTGCGGGCGGCTGAGGACGTCTTGCAGGAGACCGAGGTCCTGGCGCATCTGTGTCAGCACGACCCCGGGCGCCCGACCGTGGTAGCCGCCGCGGTGGCGTTCGAACGCCCCGTCGAGGTAGGCGAGGTCGCCAGCGTCGGAGCCGGACAGTCCGGCGTCGATCCCCTCTCGCGCCTCCGCGATGCCGGGCAGCGCGGCGACACCTGTCGCCAGTGCCGCCGCGCCGAGAAACTGTCGTCGATTCACCGCCGTACCCTCCTCTCCTTCGTCTTCGACCGGCTGCTGGTGGAGCCTGCGCCAGCGCCGCGAGGTGGTCACTGCTCGGGCGACCTCCTCCACCGAGAGCCCGTACCCGTCGGCCAGCAGCTGGTGCCACCTCGGGGTGGGCAGACGTCGCTCGGTCTCCCAGCGCTTCAGGTTCTCCGGGTCGAACCACGTGCCGCCTTGAGCGTCCTGTAAGAGGGTGTTCTGCGAGTGTCGGTGGGTCTAGTCGTACTTGAAGGCAGGTTGTCCGGTTTTGGGACTTCACGATCGGCCGGAAATGCGGTGCGCTGGTGGGCGTGGGTGGACGCGCTCCGTACCCGAGTGACCTGTCGGATGAGGCCTGGGAGCTGATCGGGCCGGTCATCGTCGCCTGGAAGGGCCGGCACACCTCGGTCAGCGGCCACCAGGGCGGCTACGACATGCGGGAGATCGTGAACGCGATCCTCTACCAGGCCCGCACCGGCTGCCAGTGGCGGTACCTGCCGCACGACCTGCCGCCGAAGAGCGTGGTGTACTACTACTTCGTACTGTGGCGAGACGATGGCACCGTCGAGACCGTCCACGACCTGATGCGCTGGCAGGTCCGCGAGATGCGCAGACGTCACGAGGACCCCACCGCTGCCGTCCTGGACTCGCAGACCGTGCGGGTCTCGACGAACGCGCCCAAGGAAACCACCGGACTGGATGCGGGCAAGAAGAGCCCGGGCCGCAAGCGGGGTATCGCCACCGACGTCCTGGGCCTGATCATCGCCGTCGTGGTGGTCGCCGCCAGCGTGCACGACAACGCCATCGGAATCACGCTGCTGGACAAGGTCGCCGCGAGCGCGCCCACCGTGACCAAGGCATGGGTCGACGCCGGATTCAAGAACGCCGTCGTCGCGCACGGCGCCCGCCTGGGCATCGATGTCGAGGTCGTCCAGCGCGAGCCCGGCACACGAGGGTTCACGCCCGAGCCGAAGCGGTGGGTGGTCGAGCAGACGTGGGGCACCTTGATGCTGCACCGCCGCCTGGCGCGGGACTACGAGGCACTGCCCGTCAGTTCGGTGGCGGTGGTCCACTGGTCGATGACCGACGTCATGCTCCACCGGCTGACCCGCACCGCCACTGCGAGCTGGCGCGACCCGCCCGCCGCGCGGGCCGACGACGGCGGGAGGACCCCATGAGGGACATGCTGGAGAAGATCAGCACCCGGCAGCGGCTGGTGCGCGAGACCATCGCGCAACTGCGCGAACAGGCTCGCGGAACGTCTGCCGTGGGCAGCCGAGCACCGGGCAGACCAGACGTCGGACCCGCACCGAGACGACGACCCGCCGCCCATCCACCGGGACATCCGCGACCACCCGGCCGTGGAACCCGTGCACCCGCCCCGTCGGCCGCCCACACACCGGGCACGGCACCGGATCATCCCGCGTCCGCGCCGACACCCGGATGACCTCGCCCTCGTCCGCCACCCCCTCGATGACGAGGGCCGACAGCCCCGAAAACACCACGCTCACAAGCTCGTTGACATCACGCACATCATGCCAACGACCGACGTCACCCTTCGTCACCACCGATTACGGGACAGAGCCTTTGACTGTACAGACCCCATTCTGGCGGGGTGGAGGTCGAGGCCGGTGGCGTCCCGAGCGGTGGCGTCCTGCGCCGGCGGGTTAGGGGTGCGGGGGAAGCCCTGGGAGGAGGCGGCCGAGCCCCTGTGAGGACGCGTCCTCCGGGGCTGCGGGGGCGCGGGAGGAGAGTGGCGCCCGTCGCTCCGGAGGCAGGTACGCGGTGGGCAGGGGGCCTTCCAGGACGTCGCCGTCGATGCGGACGCCCAGGTACGCCTGGACGCCCTCGGCCGCCTGCGTGGCCGTGGAGCGGTCCGGGAGCACCTGGACCGCGTCCCACAGCGGGTGGTCCGGGCCGCTGCGCAGCGTCGACGGGAAGCCCGCCTCGAAGGACTCGATCCGTACGCCGTCCCGGTAGCGTTCGAGGGTGGTCATGCCGTTGACGCTGTACAGCTGGACGGCCTCGGTGCCTGCCGACAGGCGTGAGAGCACGGCCTCCTTGAAGCCCTCGGGCTCGCCGCTCTCGTGGCAGAACGCCCACTCCCCGTCCCCGAGGACACCGGTGCGCAGGACGACGCCTCCCTCCGCGATCGGGAGGGTGGTGCGGGCCTGCTGCAGCGTCAGCTCCCGGACCGGTTCGGCGGCTGCCCCGTAGGCGGCGAGGACGTGTGCGGGGCCGCGGTGGCGGGCGAAGGTCAGGCACACGATGATGTCGTGCGCCCACCAGGGGTCCTGCGTGGTCATCGTCGCGATCCTCTTTCTGCTGGGCCGTTCGTTGTCGGGGCTCCGCGGCCGCGCCCGGGGGCCTGTCCCCCGGGCGCGGCCACGGTGTCGTTCGGGCTGGGACCCGTGGACGTCAGGTCGTCCAGGAGACGGTGAACGCCTCGGTGTCGATCAGGCGCTGCGTCTGGACGAAGCTGCCGTACTTCCCGCCGGCCGCCTTGTTGACCGGGAGCGGGACGTGGCCCCGCACGCACGACTCCTTGTACGTGACCGGGTGTCCGGTCGTCTCACGGAACGTCCAGTTGCCGTTGGTGAGTTGGGGGACGATCTCGGCGCACAGCCCGCCGTTCGTGCCGCCCTGGTACGTCCCGGCGAAGGGGAACTCGTCGCAGCTGTCCTCCGGGAACGCGACCGGGTCCAGCTGGGCGAACGGCACCGTGCTCTGCGCGCCGCAGGTGCGCTTGCGGTTCGGCTCGCTGTCGCCCTTCAGTCGCGTGAACTGCTTGGGCATGTTGGGCAGGTAGTTCAGTGCGAAGGCGTAGGTCGCGGCCGCCGCACCGTAGTCCGTCAGGGAGTAGGACAGGTCGGGCCGGACGTCGGCGTAGACGCATCCGGGCGAGCCCTTGCCCGGCTCGTGGACGGCGTTGTCGCAGCGGACCTTGCGCGGATTGGTCCAGTTGACGTTCGGCTGCAGGGGGATGGCGTTGTCCTGCGTGACGTACATGTGGTACTCGTTCGCCAGGGAGTCGACAGCCCCGACGGCGGGCGAGTCCGAGTACAGGACCGTACCCTGCGCCGACGTCCCGGGCGTCAGCGTACGGGCGCCCGCCCAGGGCTTGGCCGCGCCCATCTGGCAGGGCGCCGTACAGCTGGCGTCGAACGCGATGTTGAGGCTCGGCACGTTGCTGGTCGAGGACACCATGGTGACCGTCACCAGTTCGGTCCACATCGAGCTCGTGGCGCTCAGCGACATGCTCAGGTTGATCTTGAGCTGGGCCGAACCGATGGCGGTGCCCTTGTCGTCGCGCAGCGTGTAGGTCGTGGTCATGTCCTTCAGGCACGACCCGAACCGCTCGTACGACCAGTACCCCGCGCTGCCGATCGAGCACGCCCCTGCACCGTCCTGCGTGCTGCTGACGGCCTCGGAAACACTCCTACGACCCGCCGGGCCGTCGGTGACCTGCACGCACTCGGCCGCCGCACCCGCCTTCCCAGGCGCCGACCCCACGGCCACCTCCGTGCACTGAACCCCACCCGGCTCGGCCTTCACCGACAGGTCCTGCCGGTCCGCGGCGCTCACCGCCGTTCCCGGCCCCCCGATCCCCGGCAGACCCGCTGCCCCGGTGCCCGACTGAGCCGCCGACATGCCACCCGAAGCGACGACGAGCGAGACCGCGGCCGCCATCGATGCGGCCAGGGCGACCAGGCGCCGACCATGACGTTTCATCAACTTCCCTCCCCAAGAAGGCGCGAGTGCCATCAGTGGCACCAGCTGTCACTTGGGGCACACGGGTCGCAGCGCCCAGTGGGTTCACCCGGGTGGCGCAAGGGGCGAGAACAAGACAGAGATACAGAACCGGTGGACGCGGATGGCGTGAGTGGACGTTAAGTCCGTTTCTGGTAGCGGCCTCGTCCGGGTTGAGCGAGGAAGCCTTGGCGGGTGAGGCGTCCGAGGCGGCTGCGGGTGATGTTGACGGACGCCTCTTCGGTGGGCATGCCGAGGAGTTCGTGCAGCTCGCGTGCCCGGAATGCCTGGTCGGGATGCTGGTTGAAGGCGTTCACGATGGCCTGGTAGGTGGTGTTCGTCTCGGGTGGTTCTGATTCGGCTCCTGCCGGTGTGACCTCCGCGATGATCTTTCGGGCGGTGGCCAGGTCCGTGAGCCGCGCTTCGGTCTCGGTCAGGTCGGCGGCGAGCTCTTCGATCCGGGCGCGTAGTTCTGCTGCCTGGGCGGCGGCCTCGTCCTGCCGGCTCTGGAGGTCTGCCAGGAGTTCGGCGACGTTCACGCGGCCAGTCCGAGGGTGTCGCGCCAGGCCGGGGCTGGTGCGGTGAGGCGGCGGGTCATGTTCGCGGTGGAGGCCCAGTAGACGCCTGAGGCGGAGGTGTCGGGCCTGTGGTCGTACTCGCGGGCCAGGCGCCGAGCAGCATCAGGGTGCCGTTCGTCTGCTCCACCACCCACCGTTTCGGCTGCGGGGCGAAGCCCTTGCCCTGGTCGGCCGGGTTGCGGCGGACGACTTCGACGTCGATGTCCAGCAGTGCACCGTGGATGACGACCTCGTCCTTGAAGCCCTGGTCCACCAGGGCCTTCTCCAGACGCATCCCGCACCGCTCGGAGACCCGGTCGAGCAGGGCGGCGCCGGCGGCGTTGTCGTGGGCGGAGGCGGCCAGGACGACGACACCGGTGATCAGCCCCATGACGTCGACGGCCAGTCCCCGCTTGCGGCCCGACACCTTCTTGTTCGCGTCCAGTCCCGTCGTGGTCTTCGCAACACCGGCGGCCGCGCGGACGGACTGGGTGTCGATGATCACGAGGGACGGGTCCCCTAGGTCGTGTATCGAAAGCGCTGTTCATGCTGCTTGTCGACGATCGATTCACTCGATCGGGTGAATCTGTGGTGAGCCGCCGCCTGCCTCGCGCTCTCTGATCATGATGTCCGTGAGCCGTCCCCGTATCCCCACGGAGGACGGCGACTCCATGATGCGAAGACGAGGTGGGAACGAACGTGTCCAGTGAGGTGTGGAAGGTCGAGCTTGGGGCCGGCACGGTGGCGGGGCGGGTCGAGAACGGGGTCGGGAGCTTCCTCGGCATCCCGTACGCGGAGCCCCCGGTCGGCACGCGACGGTACGCGGCACCGTCGCCTTCCTTCGGTTGGGAGGGCGTGCTGGAGGCGAACGCGTTCGGTCCCACCCCGTCCCGCGCCACCGACGGGATCTTCGACACGCTGCTGAGCGGCGATCCCGCGCTCGTGGGCGGCGACAACGTCCTGACCGTCAACGTATGGGCGCCGCGCGAGCAGGCCGATCCCCGGCCGGTCATGGTGTGGTTCCACGGCGGCGCGTTCCTGCGCGGCTCCTCTGCCGGGACCTGTTACGACGGATCCACCTTCGCGCGCGACGGAGTCGTGCTCGTTACCTTCAACTACCGGCTGGGCATGGAGGGCTTCGGCTGCCTCGACACCGGGGAGGCCAACCGGGGTCTGCAGGATCAGGTCGCGGCTCTGGAGTGGGTACAGGAGAACATCGCCGAGTTCGGCGGTGACAAGGGGAACGTCACGGTCTTCGGCGAATCGGCCGGCGCGATGAGCATCCTGGCCCTGATGTCCAGCGGCATCGCCTCGGAGGAGGGCCTGTTCCACAAGGCGATCGTGCAGAGCGGCACCGCGAGCATCGGCCAGAGCGTGGAGGACGCGCGCCGTCTGTCCTACGCGGTCGCGCTCTCCGTCGGTGCCCCTTCCCCCAGCGCGGCCTACCTCGGCCCGAAGGCCCCTGCCGACGTGGTCAAGGCCCAGCAGGCGGTACACGGCGCCGTCGTCGAGTCCGCCGATCGCGAATCGTGGGGCGACACCACCATCGACTCGTGCGGTATGTCGTTCCTTCCCGTGGTCGGCGACCACCTGGTTCCCAAGGCCCCAATCGAGTCCCTCCGCGAGGGCGTTGGGGCGAACATCCCGCTCCTGATCGGCACGACCACGGAGGAGAACCGTTTCTTCGTCGCTCCGTACGCCGACATCGTCAACGCGCCCGCCGACAAGCTCAAGGAACGGCTGGCCGTCTACGGGGCGCCGGCGAACGCGTATGACGTCTACCGGGCCAACTCCGGGGACGTCTACCCGCGTTCCACGCCCGCCGAGACCTTCGCCGCCGTGATGACGGACCGCCTCTTCCGCATCCCCAGCTACCACGTCGCCGAGACCCGGCAGCGGGAGGGCGCGGCCCCGGCCTACGTCTACGAGCTCGGGTGGCGCTCGCCCGCCTCCACGGACACGAACGTCCCGTTCGGCGCCGCCCACATCGTCGACCTCCCGTTCGTCTGGGACAACCTCGACGGCCCCGAGACCACGGAGCTCCTCGGCGCCAACCCGCCCGCCGACCTGGCGAAGACGATCCGCTCGCACTGGATCGCGTTCGCGCGCACCGGCAAGCCCGGCGCCGACTGGCCCGCCTACGACGCCGTCGACCGCCCGGTCATGACCTTCGCCAAGGACGACACCTCGGCCAACGAGGTCGTCAACGACCCCCGTTCCCAGGAGCGGCGACTCTGGGACGGCGTGGACTTCCTCACCAAGACCGAGGAGGACTGAACCCTCCCCCGGCGGTCAGCTGAACGACCTGCCCCACCGGGGGCCCGCTCGCACTGCGGGCCAGGGCCTCCCGGTGGGCCGCGCGCGAGCACGGCGGCAGCGCGGCCCGCCCCGCGGCCCTCACGGAGCCCTCCACGCCGCCGTCGCCGACCTCCTGCCCGAATACACGTGGGGCATGACCCACGTACGCCAGATAACCGCCACGGGATGATCTTGGCTACCGAACGAGCGCGCTGACGCGGTTCTCGTACGACAGGGTCATAGCCACTCGTTGATCGCTGCCACCAGCACGGTCGCCTCGAATCGGACCGCCAGCTTGTCGTAGCGCGTGGGTGCGCCACGAGGCGCCATGGAGTCGAGTGAGGTGAGAGACCTTCACCGCCGGGTTGTCGCAGCAACCTGGGTGAAGCTGGGGGCAGTTCGTCTCGGGGGATGCCGAGGCGGGCGGTAAGCAGCCCTGACAACGCCGGGACGAGGTGGCACTGCCAGACGGTTCGGGTTCGGCAAGCGAGACGGGAAGGTGTACGCGAGGAACCAGTGCTTGACGCCCCGTAATTACGACACCGGCTCCAACCTGGCGGATGTGGGCCGGATGCAGTGCACGACCGTTGGCAAGCTGGCGGTCGACTCCGAAGCCGATTCCACTTGTCGGTGGGGAGGCCACGCCGAAGGACTGCGGCGTAGGTGTGGCGATACTGCCGGGGTAGAGCTGGGCACCTCACCCGTCGATCGATTCCGTGGTGAACGTGGGAACTGTCCGCGGTCGCCCTCCGTGCCGGACCTCCAGTCCGGCCGAGGGCAGGCCCATCGCCGGCTGATGGCCGTCGGGCAGGGCGGAGGCTCCGTAGTACTCGGAGGCCGGGAAAGCCGGCCACATGGGGAAGGGGGCCAGCAAGTCGGCAGTAAGGACGCTGGAATGCCAGGAGGTTGTCGCCGGTGAATACCGACGAGCTGGAGTCCGCCCTGTTCGGGGCGGAGCTGCGGGTACTGGAGATCCAGACCAAGCTGCACCGTTGGGCAAACGATGATCCTCATCGCAGGTTCGACGATCTGTTCAACCTCGTGGCCGACCCCGCCTTTCTTCTGGTGGCGTGGGACCGGGTCCGGGGAAACAAGGGCGCCCGCACGGCCGGAGTGGACGGGAGAACCGCACACTCCATCGAGGCCGGGCAGGGAGTCGAGGGCTTCCTCGACGGGCTGCGGTCTCAGCTGAGAGAACGCAGTTTCCGACCGGTTCCGGTGCGTGAGCGGATGATCCCGAAGGCGAACGGCAAGCTCCGTCGTCTGGGGATCCCGACGGTGGCGGACCGGGTGGTCCAGGCGTCCTTGAAGCTGGTGCTGGAGCCGGTGTTCGAAGCGGATTTCCTCCCGTGTTCGTACGGGTTCCGCCCGAACCGCCGGGCTCAGGACGCTGTCGCCGAGAGCCGATACCTCGCCAGTCACTCCTACGAGTGGGTGGTGGAGGGCGACATCACGGCGTGCTTCGACGAGATCTCGCACACGGCCCTGATGGACCGGGTGCGCGGTCGGATCGGGGACAAGCGGGTCCTGTCGCTGGTGAAGGCGTTCCTCAAGTCCGGGATCATGTCCCGGGACGGAGCCTTCGCCGACACGCGCACCGGCACCCCGCAGGGTGGGATCCTCTCCCCGCTGCTGGCCAACATCGCCCTGACCGCGTTGGACGAGTACGTCACCAACCGGCCGGGCGGGCCGACCACCACCGAGGCACGACGCGCGGGACGCCGCCGCCGTGGCGAGCCCAACCTTCGGTTGGTCCGCTACGCGGACGACTTCCTGATCCTCGTGTCCGGCACTCGCGTGCACTGCGAAGCACTGCGCGAAGAGGTGGCAGCGGCTCTCGCACCGATGGGCATGCGCCTGTCGATGGAGAAGACGAGGATCACCCACATCGACGAGGGCCTCGACTTCCTCGGATGGCGCATCCAGCGCCACCGGAAGCGGGGCACCGATCGGCAGTATGTCTACACCTACCCGGCGCGGAAATCGTTGCACTCCGTGATGGCCAAGGTGAAGGAGCTGACCGGACGACAGAACGTCGGCCTGGCACTGACCGTCCTGCTGCACCGGCTGAACTCGGTGCTGCGGGGCTGGTGCGCATACTTCCGTCCCGGGGTTTCGAACGTCGCCTTCTGCTACCTCAGCCACTACGCGTGGATGCGGGTAGTTCGGTGGATACGGCGCAAGCACCCCGGAATCACGTGGAAGCAGCTTCGCCGCCGCTACTGCGGCGGTGGCTGGTGGCCTGCCACGGAGGAGGAAGAACTGTTCAACCCGGCGAAGGTAAGCACGACCAGGTACCGATACCGGGGAACAGTCATCCCAAGTCCTTGGCCCACTGCGGCTTGAGGATCCGAACGACCCCAACGGGGCTTGTGGAGAGCCCGGTGCCCGGAGACGGGCACGCCGGGTTCGGGAGGCGGCTCGGGGAAACCCACCGGTGGAGACACCAGCAGGGCGCCCCGAGTCGACCTCACCGACAGCGCGGTTCCTCTTGAGGCGGTTGATCCCGCACTCGACCGCATGACGCTCGCGGTAGTCGACTGGGTCGAAAAGTGGCGGCCGGCCGCCACGGGAACCGCGCTTCCGGCGGTTGTGTGCCTGGTCGGCCTTGTCCGGGATGGTGCAACGGATCCCGCGTCGGCGCAGGTAGGCGCGGTTCTTGCGGGAGGCGTACGCCTTGTCGGCCCGCACGCGATCCGGGCGGACGCGTGGCCGACCCGGTCCGATGCGGGGCACGCGGACCTTTTCCAGCACGGGTTCAAACTGCGGCGAGTCTCCACGCTGCCCTGCCGTCACCACGATCGACATGAGTTTCTGACCCTGCTCGACGGCCAGGTGGAGCTTGGTGGTGAACCCGCCGCGCGACCGTCCCAACCCGTGATCACGGGGCTCGGTGAAGATGCCGCCCGGTGGTTCCTCCTGCAGGTCGCCCTGCTTGCGGGCCCCGGCCGCGTGCTGATGGGCGCGGCAGACCGTGGAGTCGATGCTCAGGTCCCAGACGATCGCGCCTTTCGCGTCGGCCAGGGACTGAAGCCGGGTGAGGATCCTCTGCCAGGTGCCGTTGCGCTGCCACCGGCGGAACAGGTCATAGACCCGGCTCCAGGGCCCGTACTTGGCGGGGATGTCCCGCCACGGAACTCCGGTCCGGACCCGGAATCGTATGCCGTCGATCAACCGCCGCCGAGGCCAGACCGGCGGCCGCCCCGCCTTCGCCCCCCTCGGCAACAGCGACTCCAGCACCGCCCACTGCTCGTCCGTGAGATCTCCCCGCGCCATGAAACACGATCATTCACAGCCCAAGATCCACTTTCGATACACGACCTAATCGGCGGGCCCTCTCCCGAACCTGGCAGCGCGGGAGTTCCTGGATCCGCTGGTCGAGCCCGTCCTGGCGCCACAGGCCGAAGTAGTAGAACACCGCCGACCAGGACGGCAGGCCATGGGGCAGGTAGCGCCACTGACAGCCCGTCCGGTTCTGGTAGAAGACCGCGTTCACGATCTCCCGCAGATCACGGACCCCGGATCCCCGGTTGCCGATCGCGCCACCCGGTCCTGCTTCCAGGCCGTGATCATCGGCTCGATCAACGCCCACTGCTCGTCCGATAAGTCGCTCGGATACGCCCGTCTGTCCATGGCCGCAGAACATCACCCGAACCACGACTGGCACGCCAGTACAGCTGACGTTCACACGTACGAGCGATCACAAGCCGAGAGAAAAGGGACTTAACGTCCACTGAGAGGGCGTTTCGCGAGCACTTGCTCGAACTGGCTCGTTGAACCGCTCTTGTTCGATGCAGACCTGCTTGCCGCTCGGCGATACTCATGCCGTGGAATGGGTTGAGCAGGCCAAGGAAGCCGAGGAACGTCGCGACTGGGATACAGCGATTGCGCTGGTCAGTGCGCACGCCGAGTGCTACTCGGCCAACTTCCATGCTCACGACCACCATCTGTGGCACATGGACTTGCTCGCCCGTGCTCAGCGGATAGAGGAACTGATGGATCTGGCACGGGTGGACGTGCATGCGCGTCGGAGGTTGAACCGCCTGCTCCGCGAGACGTCCGTGAAGGACGGTCGCGGTGAGGGTCCCGCAGCCGGATAGGCGCACGAGAACGTGTTGCGATGGTTCGTCAGGCGTAGGTCGGTCGGTGATGGGGGCGGAAGTACGAATAGGCCGGGCTCGGGTTCGGTCAGGATGCTTCGGGTGACCAGGCGTTTGAGCTTGGCGCGTGTGCCCTCGATGTGCTTCGGCTCGGTGCCCAGGCCGAGGGCCTGGCAGACGTCCTTGGGACGCAGTCCGCTGTCGGTGTGCTCGAACAGAGCCAGGATCTCGCGGTAGCCGGATGGTAGGGGTTCGGCCTCGGGCGGCGGACGGTCGTCTTCGGCGGCCAGTTCCAGCACGGTTGCGTGGGTGATCTCCAGTCGTTCCAGGGTCCCTTCGGCCGCGGCCAGTTGCTCGCCCAGTCGGGCGATCTGCTCGCGCAGTTGCGCGATGGTCTCGCGCACCAGCCGCTGCCGGGTGCTGATCTTCTCCAGCATGTCCCTCATGGGGTCCTCCCGCCGTCGTCGGCCCGCGCGGCGGGCGGGTCGCGCCAGCTCGCAGTGGCGGTGCGGGTCAGCCGGTGGAGCATGACGTCGGTCATCGACCAGTGGACCACCGCCACCGAGCTGGCGGGCAGCGCCTCGTAGTCCCGCGCCAGGCGGCGGTGCAGCATCAACGTGCCCCACGTCTGCTCGACCACCCACCGCTTCGGCTCGGGCGTGAACCCTCGTGTGCCGGGCTCGCGCTGGACGACCTCGACATCGATGCCCAGGCGGGCGCCGTGCTCGACGACGGCGTTCTTGAATCCGGCGTCGACCCATGCCTTGGCAGGTCGTGCGGCAAGTACCGCCACTGGCAGCCGGTGCGAGCCTGGTAAAAGATCGCGTTCACGATCTCCCGCATGTCGTAGGCGCCCTGGTGGCCGCTGACCGAGGTGTGCCGGCCCTTCCAGGAGACGATGACCGGCCCGATCAGCTCCCAGGCCTCATCCGACAGGTCGCTCGGGTACGGAGCGCGTCCACTCACGCCCACCAGCGGACCGCATTTCCGGCCGGTCGGGAAGCCCTAAAACCGGACAACCCGCCTTCAAGCACGACGAGACCCACCGACACTCGCAGAACGCCCTCTCACAAGCTCAGCAAGACGAAGCTCCGCGCCATATCGGCCCCGCGCTTGCGGGGGTTGCTCGGGTTGCGGACAGTGACGACCGTCGACTGTGTGATCGGCCCCGCGCTCGCGGGTTGCTCTGAGAAAAGTGGTGCGGCTTGCAGATTCACCGAATCGGCCCCGCGCTCGCGGGGGTTGCTCGGACGGCGAAAGCTGGAGCGCGCCCCTCGTCCTATTGGCCCCGCGCTCGCGGGGGTTGTTCCACTCTGTTCACGGTCGGCGTCCGTGTGGGAGCGGCGACCTCCCGGTGATGTCCCTTGCTGTCGCCGAGAGCGGTGGCTGGTGAGCTCTTGCCGCCGGTCGTGGGAGGGCTTCAGGTCGTTGCGCGCCTTCGAGGTCCGCTTGGTGCTCTTGGCCTCGTGCGGGCGCTTGTGGGCCTGCGTCCGCCTGGCCGTGTCGGTGCCGACGGCTTGGGGATTGCGGGCGGTTCGGGGAAGACCGCGAGCCCTGCCGCGCCCCGCGCAGCGGAGACCGGGGCGGCGCCGTAACAGCGGGCCCGGGCCGCAGCGCGTACCCGGTCTACGCCTGGCGAGCGCCCACGCCGCACGCGTACGGTGCCCGGCTGGCGGCCGCGTGGCGGAGGAGGGTGAGGGCCTGTTCGGAGGGGGAGTTGGCGGGGGTGGTGCAGACGATGAGCGCCTGGTCTGGTGAGCGGGCGATGGACAGGGTCTGCTGGGTCACCGTGACCGTGCCGACGACGGGGTGGTGCAGGGCGTAGGACGAGGCGTCGCACGGCACTACGCGGTGGTCTGCCCACAGGGTGACGAACTCCGGGCTTTTCATGGTCAGTTCGCCGATCAGACCCGCGAGCAGCGCGTCCTCCGGATGTCTGCCGACGGCGATGCGCAGGTTGCCGACCACCGCGCGTGCCTTGCGTTCCCAGTCCGCGTACAGGTCTCGGCAGTGCAGGTCGAGGAAGAGCATCCGGCTCATGTTCGGTCGTCGGGCCGGGTCGTCCGGGCTGAGGAGGTCGAGGTGGCCGGCCAGCAGGGCGTGTCCGAGGGTGTTCCAGGCCAGGACGTCGGTGCGGCGGCCGAGCACGATCGCGGGGACGCCGTCGACGGCGCGGAGGAGGTCCCGGGTTTCGTCGGCGAGTTTCTCGGGCCGTGGGCGGCGTGGCCGGGGTGTGTGGCGGGCGGTGTCGGCGAGCCGGTCGAGGTGGGCGCGCTCGTGGGTGTCGAGCAGGAGTGCGCCGGCGATGGCGTCGAGTACCTCGGCGGAGGCCCCGCGAGACAGGCCCTGTTCGAGTCGGGTGTAGTAGGAGACGCTGACGCCCGCGAGTTGGGCCAGTTCTTCGCGCCGGAGCCCGGCCACCCGTCTGCGGGGCCCGAGGTCGCGCAGGCCGACGTCCTCGGGCCGCAGCTGCGCCCGTCGGGCTTGGAGGAAGGCACCGAGTGGGCCTGGTCCGTTCATCGCCCCAGTATTCGGTGGGCGGCCCGCTCCCTGCCACACCCTGCGAGGGGTAGGACAAGCCGGGAGTGGCTGGTGCCCGTCCGGGTGTCCAGGATCGGTCTCATTCGGCCACCAATTCGGCCGCGTATCCCGGACCCCAGGACGGACCGCATGGATCAGAACATGAACGAGAGCATGGATCACGACATGGATCAGGACCCCGACCAGATCACCCTGGGCGACGTCACCGTCACCCGCGTCAAGGAGTTCTACGGCTCGACCGGGCTGACGCCTGGCCAGTTCTTCCCGGACAGCCCCGACGGTTCGTGGGACGAGCACCGCGGCTGGCTGGTGCCCGACTTCTGGGACCCGGAGACGGACGAGTGCCGTACGGCGATCCAGTCCTGGCTGCTGCGCAGCGAGGGGCGCACGATCCTCGTGGACACCGGCGTGGGCAACCACAAGGACCGTCCTTACGCGCCGGTGTGGAGCCGCCTGGACACGGGCTATCTCGACAATCTCGCCGCTGCCGGCGTGCGGCCCGAGGACGTCGACGTCGTGGTCAACACCCATCTGCACATCGATCACGTGGGCTGGAACACCCGCCTGGACGGCCGGGACTGGGTGCCGACCTTCCCGAACGCGACATACCTGATGCCCCGGCGGGACTTCGAGTTCTGGGACCCGGCCAACGAACACAGGAGCGTGTTGGGCCGGGGGAACCAGAACGTGTTCGAGGACAGCGTCGCGCCGGTCCATGCGGCAGGGCTGACGCACCTGTGGGAGGGGACGTACCGGATCGACGGGAATCTGCGTCTCGATCTCGCTCCCGGGCACACTCCCGGCTCGTCCGTGCTCACCCTGGAGTCCGGCGGCGACCAGGCCCTGTTCGTCGGGGATCTGGTGCACACCGCGTTGCAGATCGCGGAGCCGGAGACCAATTCCTGTTTCTGCGAGGACCCGGCGGAGTCCCGCGCGACCCGGCGCAGGCTGCTCGGCCGCGCCGCCGAGAACAACGCGCTCGTCCTCCCTGCGCACTTCGGCGGCCGAGGGGCGATGGAGGTCGCGCGCAGCGGGTCGAAGTTCGCGATCAAGGAGTGGGCGGGTTTCTCCCGGATCTCCTGACGTCCGGATCTCCTGACGTCCCGTCCGGAGATCCCTCAAACCATGTCCCTTTCCCGAGAGGAAGTCATCCCGTGTCCCGACAGGCAGATCCGGTCGCCGAAACCCCGGCGGGCGCCGTGCGCGGCGTCCGTGACGAGTCCGGCGAGCGCTTCCGCGCCCTTCCGTACGCGGCGGCGCCGGTCGGTGCCGGCCGGTTCGCCGCGCCCGCGCCGCACCCGGGCTGGTCGGGTGTCCGTGACGGCGGCAGGCCCTCGCCGACCGCTCCCCAGCCGGCCCGGGACTTCGGCCGGCTCGACATGAGCCCCTACTTCGGGCCGGGCTGGGTGCCCGGCGAGGAGTACCTGACCGTCGACGTCCACACGCCGGCCGCCGACGGGGGCAGGCGCCCCGTCATGGTCTTCGTGCACGGCGGCGGGTTCGTCACCGGTTCGAGCCGCGCGGCGCTCTACGGCGGCGGCGCGTTCGCCCGCGACGGCGTCGTCCTGGTGACGGTGAACTACCGCCTCGGCGTGCCGGGGTTCCTGGAGCTGGCGGGTGCTCCGGCCAACCGCGGGCTGCTCGACGTGCTCGCCGCGCTCAGGTGGGTGCGGGGCTCGGTGGCGGCCTTCGGTGGCGACCCGGGGAACGTCACGGTCTTCGGCCAGTCCGCGGGCGCCACGCTCGTCGGCGCGCTGCTCGCGACTCCGGCGGCCGCCGGTCTGTTCCGGCGGGCGATCGTCCAGAGCGGCAACGGCTGCGGCGCGTTCACGCCGGAGCAGGCGCAGCGGGTCACCGCCGCGGTGGCGGCCGCGCTGGGCGTCGAGCCGACCGTGGAGGCGTTCGCCCTGGTCCCGGACGAGCGTTTCGTGGCGGTCCTGCCCGCGCTGGCCGGCCTGGATCTGCGGACCGGCACCGCTTCGGACCCGCTGGCCGGGCTCAGCCCGTTCAGCCTGGTCCTGCCGGCGCAGCCCGCCGACGCCCTCGCCGACGGCCCGGCCGCCGACGTCGATCTACTCATCGGCACCACCACCGAGGAGGGGCACCTCTACGTCGTCCCGCAGGGCGGTCTGGAGTCCACCACGGACGCCGACGTGCTCGCCGTCGCCGCCCGGGTGCACCCGGACCCGGAGGCCGCCCTCGCCGCGCACCGCGCGGTCCGGCCGGGCGCGACACCGGGCGAGCTGCGCTCCGCCGTGCTCGGGCAGGCCCTGTTCGAGGCCGGTACAACGCGTCTGGCGCAGGCCCACGCGCGAATCTCGGGCGGCCGTACGCACCGCTACTCGTTCGGGTACCGCTCGACGGCCCTGGGCGGGCGGCTCGGCGCCGCCCACACCGTCGAACTGCCCTTCGTGTTCGACGTCGCCGACGAACCGTGGCTGCACGGGGACACCGGGCTACTCGGGCCCGACCCCGCCCCGGCGGGACTCGCAGCCCGGGTCCACGACGCCTGGGTCGCGTTCGCCGGCACCGGGGACCCAGGCTGGGCCGCCTACGACCTGCGGCGACCCGTGGTGGAGGCCTTCGGCGGCTGAGCGCCGCCAGTGACCGTCAGGAATCGCCAGAGGCATGGCTCCCCCAGTGCTGGACCGGAGAAAATCCGGTCGGCTCGGCTACCGCCGACGCATAGTCTGGCCGCATGGCCCATGCGAAGACCTCGTACGTCTGTCTGCCCTGCCGGGCCTCGTACAAGCAGCGCTACCTCGGTACGCACGAACGGCGCTGCCCGCGCTGTACCGAGGCGCTGATCCACGTCGGCTCGGCCTTCGCGGCTCCTCGTCGGAGGGACGACGCCGGCTGGCGGACCCTCTCCGTGCTGCTGCACGCGGGGGTCCGGTTCCACAAGGGCTGCTGTGGTGGCCCCGGCTACCGGCCGCGCACGCTCAGCGAGGTGCGCGAGCGGATGGCACACGCCCGGCTCACCGGGGCACCGTTCGCCCGCGTGCTGGTGCGCCAGGAGCTTCCCTAAGCTCATTGGCTCTCCCCGAACCACCCGCCCACCCGATCGCCGGGTCGCGGGTGGTCTCGGGCCCGGTCAGGCGACCAGGCGCAGCCAGGCTGCCGCGAGTGCGGCGTGGCCGGCGGGCGTCGGGTGGACGCCGTCCGCGGACCAGTGCTCCGGGCCGGCCGTGGCGGCGAGTTCGGCGAACATGCCGTCGGCGGCGAGCAGGTGCGCGCCGTAGGTGCGGGCGAGCTTGCGCACGGCCTGGATCTTGGGGTCCAGGTCGGTGCGCCATTGCCGTCGTTCTTCCGCTCCGATGAGGGCGGCGCCGGCCTCGATGACGCCGTGGACCGGCAGGAGGAACGGCTCGATGAGGATCAGCTGCGCGCCCGCCTCGGCGAGGGGCGCGAGCAGGCGGTCGTAGCCCGCTTCGAACTCCTCCGCGGGGATCACACGCCCCTCCGGGTCCAGCGTGTGCCAGCCCATGTCGTTGACTCCGACGAGGATCGACACCACGTCCGGGCGGGCGTCGAGCACGTCGGTCTGCCAGCGGGCTTCGAGGTTCATCACCTTGTCGCCCGCGTTCCCGGTGTTCAGCCAGGTCACGGGCCGGTCCGGGTGCCGGAAGCCCCACTCGCCCCCGATGCGCAGCGGGTAGCCATACCCGAGGCCGTCCTCACTCTGCTGCCGTTGGCAGTCGGTGATCGAGTCGCCGGTGAACATCACGGTGCTTCCCGGTCGGATGGTGATCGTCATGTGCGCTCCTTGAACGTGAATATGGAGGTGGACGTGGACGTGGACGTGAATTCGGTTGACGTGGACCTGAATTCGGGCGAGGAGAGGCAAGGCCGGACCTCTCGAAGGTGCCGGACCTCGCCGTCATCGGGCTGACAAGCGCCGCCATGTCACCGCCATGCCCCCGTCATCGCGCTGACGGCCCCCGAGGCCGGTGGGCCGCCGTCGCCCGGGCCGGTGGCTTTTCTGCTTCAGTCGAAGATTCAGAGGATTCGGCAGCCCCGCGGATCCGACAGCAGAAGCCGCGAGACCGAGGTGCGGATGACGTCCAGCCCAGTTCCCAGTCCGTCCGCCAGCCCTTCTCCCAACCCGCCGGAGCGCACGTCGGGCTGCTCGGCCGGCCGTCCGCTCGTGCCCGGTGCGGTCGCGTTGTCCGGGGTCAGCAAGGCGTTCGGCGTGGTCAGCGCCGTGGACGGGATCGATCTGGAGATCAGGCCGGGCGAGTTCTTCTCGATGCTCGGGCCGTCCGGGTCGGGCAAGACCACGGTGCTGCGCATGATCGCGGGCTTCGAGGCGCCGAGCGCCGGCCGGGTGCTGCTGGGCGGGGTCGACGTCACCGGCTTGCCCGCGTTCGACCGCGACGTCAACACGGTGTTCCAGGATTACGCCCTCTTTCCGCATCTGTCGGTGTGGCAGAACGTCGAGTACGGGCTGAAGGTCAAGCGGGTGCCGCGGGCGGAGCGGGCCGCACGGGTGGCCGAGGCGCTGGCGAGCGTGCAGTTGCCCTCCTTCGGTGACCGGCGCCCGGCCGAACTGTCCGGCGGGCAGCGCCAGCGGGTCGCGCTGGCCCGCGCGCTGGTCAACCGCCCGTCCGTGCTGCTGCTCGACGAGCCGCTCGGCGCCCTCGACCTGAAGCTCCGGCTGGAGATGCAGCTCGAACTCCAGCAGATCCAGCGCGAGGCCGGGATCACCTTCGTCCTCGTGACCCACGACCAGGACGAGGCGCTCACGATGAGCGACCGGATCGCGGTCCTCAACGCCGGCCGGATCGAGCAGGTCGGTACTCCCGCCGAGGTGTACGAGCGGCCGGCCACCGCGTTCGTGGCGGGCTTCGTCGGCACCTCGAACCTGCTCCGGGGCGCCTGCGCCGAGCACGTCTTCGGCCGGCCCGGGACGTACTCGGTGCGCCCCGAGAGGATCCGCATCGCCCGTCCGGATGACCCGACGGGGCCCGACGAGTACGGCGTCACCGGGACGATCGGCGAGGTCGTCTACGCCGGCGCGCAGACCCGCTTCCTGGTCGACCTGGCGGCGGGCGGGCGGCTGGTGGCCGTCCGGCAGAACCTCGACGGCTCCGGTCTCGACGGCTCCGGTCTCGACGACTCCGGTGCCGACGCCTCCCGCCGCCGGGGGGCGAGCGTCCTCCTGGCCTGGCGGCGACACCACACCGTCCGTATCGACAACTCCTGACCCTCAACCCTTGACGAAAGCGATCGAGTTCATGAGCACCACGCGCCCCCGACGCCGCCGAACCCTGCGCCGCCCTCCGCACCGCCGCCCCCTGAGCGCCCTGGCGGCCGCGGCCGCCCTGCTGCTTCCCGTGGCGTGCGCGTCGAACTCCGGTGGCGGCGGCGGCACGGGTACCGGGTTCACCGCACCGGACATCCCCGCGCAGAAGTCCCTCGGCCCGGGCGAGGGCACCGTCAACATCGTCGCCTGGGCCGGCTACGTCGAGTACGGGCAGGACAACAAGGCCGTCGACTGGGTCACCCCGTTCATCCGGCAGACCGGCTGCAAGGTGAACCTCAAGGTGGCGGGCACCTCGGACGAGATGGTCGCGTTGATGAAGACCGGCCAGTACGACACCGTCTCGGCTTCCGGTGACGCGACGCTGCGTCTGATCGCGGGCGGCGACGTCGCGCCGGTCAACACCGCGCTCGTCCCCAACTACGCCGATATCTACCCCGGGTTGAAAAACCGCCCGTGGAACTCGGTCAAGGACGTGCCGTACGGGATCCCGCACGGGCGCGGCGCCAACCTGCTGATGTACAACACCGACAAGGTGACCCCCGCCCCGACCTCCTGGGGCGCGGTCTTCACCCCGGACTCGCCCTACGCCGGGCACCTCACCGCGTACGACAGTCCGATCTACATCGCCGATGCCGCACTGTACCTGATGAGGACCAGGCCCGAGCTCGGCATCAGGAACCCCTACGCCCTGACCTCCTCCCAACTGGACGCCGCGGTGGCGCTGCTCAAGGTCCAGAAGAAGCAGGTCGGCTCCTACTGGAGCGACTACACCAAGGAGCAGGCGGCGTTCGACTCCGGCGACTCCCTGATCGGCACCACCTGGGAGGTGATCCAGCAGGCGGTCGCCGCCGACGGCAGGGTGCGGACGCAGGCGGTCCTGCCCGTCGAGGGTTCCACCGGCTGGTCCGACACCTGGATGGTCTCGGCGCACGCCCAGCACCCCAACTGCGCCTACGCGTGGATGGATTACATCGTCTCGCCGTCGGCCAACGCGCAGGTCGCCGAGTACTTCGGCGAGGCCCCGGCCAACTCCAAGGCCTGCGCGCAGATCGCCGACAACCCGGGCTTCTGCGCCGACTACCACGCCACCGACGAGAACTGGTGGAAGGACGTCTACTACTGGACCACGCCCACCGCGCAGTGCGCCGACGGCAGCGGCCGCGACGACTGCACCGCGTACGCCCAGTGGGTCACCGCCTGGAACGGGATCAAGAGCTCTTGAGCGCCCCCGCCACGGCACGCACCCCGGCGCACACCCCCGCGCGCACCCCGACACGCACCCCGATGCGCCGGCTGGCCGGGCTGCTGGACCGGCGCCCCGGTCTGCGGCTAGCGGCGCTGCTGGCGGCGCCGATGACCTGGCTGGTGCTGGCGTACCTCGGCTCGCTGGCGATCCTCCTGCTGTCCGCGTTCTGGACCACCAACGCGTTCACCTCCGCCGTCGAGCAGCGCTGGACCGTCGACAACTTCCGGTCACTGCTGACCGATCCGCAGTACCGGACGGTCGCCGTGCGCACGCTGGGCATCGCGGTGTCGGTGACGGTGATCGACACGGTGGTCGCCCTCCCGATGGCCTTCTTCATCGCCCGCGTCGCTCGGCCCGGGAGCCGGCGCCTGCTGCTGGTGGCGGTGCTGACGCCGCTGTGGGCCGGCTACCTGGTCAAGGCCTACGCCTGGTGGGTGATGCTCAGCCACGGCGGCGTCCTGGACTGGGTCGCCGCCCCCTTCGGCGGGCACTCCCCCGGTTTCGGCGTGCCGGCGGTGGTCATGGTGCTCGCGTACCTGTGGCTGCCCTACATGGTGCTGCCGCTGTGCACCGCGTTCGGGCAGCTGCCCGACAGCCTGCTCGCCGCCGCGGCGGACCTCGGCGCCGGCCCCTGGCGGACCCTGCGCACGGTGGTGCTGCCGCTGGCCAGGCCGGCGCTCATCGCCGGGTCGGTCTTCACCTTCTCGCTGAGCCTGGGCGACTACCTGACGGTGCAGATCGTCGGCGGCACCACGTCCATGCTCGGCAACGTCATCGCGTCCAACGTGACGCTGAACCTGCCCCTGGCGGCCGCGGTGTCCTGCGTCCCGGTGCTGCTGATCGTGGGCTACCTGCTCGCCGTGCGCCGCACCGGCGCGCTGGACAGTCTGTGAGGCCGACGCCCTGATGCAACTCTCCCGCGGTGCCCGGATCCTGCTCCGGGCGGCGACAGCCCTGGGGTTCGCCGTCATCTACGCCCCGCTGCTGCTGGTCCTGGTGAACTCCTTCAACGCCTCGCGCTCCTTCGCCTGGCCGCCGTCCGGCTTCAGCACCCGCTGGTGGACGGCCGCCTGGCAGGAGACCGGGCTGCGCGAGGCGCTGGCCACGTCGCTGAAGGCCGGGCTCGGAGCCACCGGGGTGGCGCTGGTCCTGGGCACCATGGCGGCCTTCGCCGCGACCCGGTACCGGTTCTTCGGCCGGCAGTCGGTCTCCTTCCTGCTGATCCTGCCGATCGCCCTGCCCGGCATCGTCACCGGCATCGCGCTCAACGCCGCGTTCCGCACCGTGCTGACCCCGCTCGGGGTGGGTTTCGGCCTGTTCACCGTGGTCGTCGGGCACGCCACCTTCTGCATCGTGGTGGTGTTCAACAACGTGTCGGCGCGGCTGCGGCGCATCGCGCCGTCGACCGAGGAGGCGTCGGCGGACCTCGGGGCGGACACCTTCCAGACCTTCTGGCACGTCACACTGCCCGCCGTACGCAGCGCGCTGCTCGCCGGGGCGCTGCTGGCCTTCGCGCTCTCCTTCGACGAGATCGTGGTGACCACCTTCACCGCGGGCCCCGGCACCCGGACGCTGCCGCTGTGGATCTTCGAGAACCTGGCCCGGCCCAACCAGGGCCCGGTGGTGGATGTCGTGGCCTCGGTGCTGATCGTCCTGGCCGTCCTGCCGGTCTACCTGGCGCAGCGCCTGTCCGGCGAGCCGCTGGAGGGGCACGGCCCCTGAGCGGCCCCCGGCCGGGGGCGCTCGCGGGGGGTCGCGCCGGGCACCGGGACCGCGCCGGGCACCAGGGTCGCGCCGGGCACCGGGACCGCGCCGGGCACCAGGGTCGCGCCGGATTCCGTCGGCGCGACCCCGCTCAGGACGAGCACGCCCAGAACGAGCACGCTAAGGCAGCTGTACCGGGGTGAAGGTGCCCGCCGGGGTGTCGGCGAGGGCGCCGTTCATGGCGTCGCGCCAGATCGGGCCGGCCAGGGTGCCGCCGAAGGCCTGGCCCACGACGGTGCCGCCGATGCGCTGGCCGTCCAGGGGCTTGGGGTTGTCGGTGTCGCTGACGACAGTGGCGCCGGCCATTTCGGGGGTGTAGCCGACGAACCAGACCTGGCGGCTCGCGTCGGTGGTGCCGGTCTTGCCGGCGCTGTCGCGGCTGCTGAGGCCGGCGGTCTGGCCGGTGCCGTCCTCGACGACGCCCTTGAGCATCGCGGTGACGGTGTCGGCGGTGGTGGTCGACATCACGGCGGAGCAGTTCGCCTGCGGCACCGCGAGCTGCTTGCCGTCGGGGCCTGTCACCGAGGCGATGGCGGTCGGCGCGCAGTAGGTGCCGTGGGCGGCGAAGGCCGCGTAGACGCCGGCCATCTCCAGCGGGGTCAGGTCGTTGCTGCCGAGCGTCATCGACGGGACGACCTGGAGCTTCTCGCCGCCCGCCTGCTGGGTGATGCCGAGCTTGTTGGTCATCTGGGCGACGTTGCACAGCCCGGCGTCGCCCTCCAGCTTGGCGAAGTAGGTGTTGACGGACTGCGCCATGGCCGTCTTCATGTCGAACTGGCCGGTGAGGCTCTGGCTGTCGTTGTGCACCTGCCCGGCGGAGGGGAACCGGCCGCCGGAGCAGTCCGTCATCGCCGGCCACGGGATGCTGTAGTCGGTGGTGTAGCTCTGGCTCGGCGAGATGCCGTTCTCCAGGGCCGCCGCGGCGACGATCGGTTTGAACGTCGAGCCGGTCGGGAAGCCGAGCCCGCCGCCCATGGCCTTGCCGACGTTGTAGTTGATCTGGGTCTGGTGCTGCTTGCCGTCGACGCCGTACGGGCGGCTCTGGCCCATCGCGAGGATCTTGCCGGTGCCCGGCTCGACGATGCTCATCGCGGTCGCGGCCTGGTCGCCGGCGTTCACGTGGGCGGTGACGGAGGCGTAGAGCGAGGCCTGGGCCTTGGGGTCGAGCGTGGTGTGGATCTGGAGGCCGCCGCGCTTCCACACCGCCTGCCGTTCGGCCGCCGACTTGCCGAAGGCCGGATCGGTGAGCACCGTCTGGCGCACGTAGTCGCAGAAGAAGCCCTCGCCCTGCTTGGCCAGGATGCAGCCCTGCTGCGGCGCCTGGACGTTGAGCCCGAGCGGGGTCGCGATGGCCTGCTGGGCCTGCTCCTTGGTGATGTGCCCGTACTCGGCCATCTTGCGCAGCACGGTGTCGCGCCGGTCCTTCGCCGCGGTCGGGTTGACCGTCGGGTCGTAGCCGGTGGGCGACTGCACCAGGCCGGCGAGCAGCGCGGCCTGCGGCAGGGTGAGGTCCTTGGCGTGCACGCCGAAGTAGCGCCGCGCTGCCGACTCGATGCCGTAGGCCTTCTCGCCGAAGAAGGTGATGTTCAGGTAGTTGGTGAGGATCTGGTCCTTGCTCAGGGTCTCCTCGACCTTGATCGCGTACTTCAGTTCCTGGATCTTGCGGCCGACGGTCTGGCGCTGCGCCTCGGCCACCTTCTGCGGGTCGTCGCCCGCCTCGTCGACGAAGACGTTCTTCACGTACTGCTGGGTCAGGGTGGACGCGCCCTGCGCGGTGCCGCCGGAGGTGGCGTTCTTGTCCAGGGCACGCAGCACGCCCTTGAGGTCGATCGCGCCGTGCTCGTAGAAGCGGTTGTCCTCGATGTCGACGAGTGCGGTCTTCACCAGCGGGGATATCTGGTCCGCCGGGACGACGGTGCGGTCGCGGTCGTACACGGTGGCGATCGTGCCGCCCTGCGCGTCGAGGATCGTCGAGGCCTGTGAGAGCGCCGGGGTCTTGAAGTCGTCGGGCAGGCTCTGGAAGTCGTCGGCCGCCGACCGGGCGCCGAGCCCGGCGGCCGCCACCGCGGGCAGGGCTATGCCCGCCGCCACGATCCCGGCGATCACGCTCACCCCGATCAGCCGCGTTCCGTGCCCCAGTTTCCGCATCTCCGTCGCCTCCCGCTTCTCCGCCATGTCGTGCGCGACGTTACGTGCGCGTCATGAGGAACTCCTTGGGAGGTGGGCCCCGCCGTGTCACAGCCCTGCGACAGTCCGCCGCTCGCCTCGGGTTCCAGCGGTTGTCGCGGCACCCCGTCCAGCCCGGCTCCGGCGAACTCCGCGAAGTCCGTCATCCGAGGCGGCGGAATTGACACTTCCTGCCGTTGGCGCCGGAGAGGGCAAGGGTGGTCTTTCCGAATCCGGCAGCCCCCGGGGGGAGGCTTCCGCGAAACCCGGGGCGACAAATTCGCCCGTGGCGGGCCCGAGCCTGCTAGAGTCGTACGAGTTGCAGTAGTGGTTCCCATGGACTTTGTGTGCGCCTGCTGATGTTTTGCAGGCGCATTTTTGTTTCCCGGCTCTTCCCCGGGTGGGTGCTCATCGCGGCGACTCGGAGCCTGCATGGTGCGGGCTTCGGACAGCCCTTGAAGGAGATTATTTTTATGGCTAATGGCACCGTGAAGTGGTTCAACGCGGAAAAGGGCTTCGGCTTCATCGAGCAGGAGGGTGGCGGCCCGGACGTCTTCGCCCACTACTCGAACATCAACGCCAACGGCTTCCGTGAGCTGCTCGAGGGCCAGAAGGTCGAGTTCGACGTCACGCAGGGCCAGAAGGGCCCGCAGGCCGAGAACATTCGCCCGCTGTAGTTTTTCTGCCATGGCACCCGCCTAGCAGCGAGGGGCCCGCACCGCGTACATGTTGCCCGGTGCGGGCCCCTCGGCATTGCGTCACGGACGCATTCCCGGCCGCTCAGGCCCCCTGGCTCCGCCACCGGCGGCCATCCCCACGCGAGACCCACAGCTCCGCGTCCGGATCGGCGCCCTGCCGTGACAGCTCACGGTTCGAGGTCGTTCGCTCCCGCCCCTCCCGGGTGAGCGCCGACCGTAGGTGACGTGCCGCACGGTTCTACCGTCCACGCTCCGCCCGTCACACTTCCGGCCCGTTCCCTTGCGGTCTCCGTCGGCGCCCCGCGCCACGGGGCCTTCCTCGTGACGCGCCGCCTTGAGGAAGGTCTCCACGTGAACCGCTCCAGTCGCTCCTCGTACCAGAACGCCAACTCCCGATCCGGCTCAAGCTCTCGCTCCGGCGCAGGCTCCCGCTCCGGCGGCAGTTCCTTCTACGGCTCCCGCCCGGCCGGCGGCCGGCGCTCCTCCGACCGGGGCCGCCGCCAGGACTCCTCCCCGCAGGGCGAGTTCGCGATGCCGGTGAGCACCACTCCCGCCCTGCCGGCCGTCGAGTCCTTCGCCGAACTGGACATGCCCGCGGCCCTGTTGAAGACGCTGACCCGCCAGGGCGTCACCTCGCCGTTCCCCATCCAGGCCGCGACGCTGCCCAACTCGCTGGCCGGCCGCGACGTGCTCGGCCGGGGCCGCACCGGCTCCGGCAAGACCATCGCCTTCGGTCTCGCCGTCCTGGCCCGCACCACGGGGCAGCGGGCCGAGCCCCGCCGCCCGTTGGCCCTGGTGCTGGTCCCCACCCGCGAGCTCGCGCAGCAGGTCACCGAGGCGCTCACCCCCTACGCCCACTCCGTGCGGCTGCGGATGGCGACCGTGGTCGGCGGGATGTCGATCGGCCGCCAGGCGCAGGTGCTGAACCGCGGGGCGGAGGTCGTGGTGGCCACCCCCGGCCGGCTCAAGGACCTGATCCAGCGCGGCGACTGCCAGCTGGACGGGGTCGGCGTCACCGTCCTCGACGAGGCCGACCAGATGGCCGACATGGGCTTCCTGCCCCAGGTCACCGAGCTCCTCGAACAGGTCGCCGAAGGCTGCCAGACCATGCTGTTCTCCGCCACCCTGGACCGCAACGTCGACCGCCTCGTGCGGCACTTCCTGAACGACCCGGTCACCCACTCGGTGGACCCGTCCGCAGCAGCGGTCAGCACCATGGAGCACCACGTGCTGCACGTGCAGAACCACGACAAGAACGCCACGATCGCCCACATCGCCTCCCGCGACGGCGGGGTGATCATGTTCACCGACACCCGGGACCGCGCCGACGCGCTGGTCGAGGACCTGCTCGCCAACGGGGTCAAGGCCGCGGCCCTGCACGGCGGCAAGTCCCAGCCCCAGCGCAACCGCACCCTGGAGCAGTTCCGCACCGGCCAGGTCACCGCGCTGATCGCCACCAACGTCGCCGCCCGGGGCATCCACGTCGACGGCCTCGACCTGGTCGTCAACCTCGACCCGCCGAGCGACCACAAGGACTACCTCCACCGGGGCGGCCGCACCGCCCGGGCCGGCGAGTCCGGCACCGTCGTCACCCTCGTCCTGCCCAGCCAGCGCCGCCAGATGGCCCGGATGATGACCACCGCCGGCATCACCCCCGTCACCACCAGGGTCCTCGCCGGCGACGAGGACCTGACCCGCATCACCGGCGCCCGCGTCCCCACCGGTGTGCCCGTGGTCATCGCCGACCCCGTCGTCGAGCGTCCGCGCCGCAGCGCGGCCACGAACCGCGGCCGCCGCGGACGCCCCGCCCCCACCGGCGGCGACACCCGCGCGGCCTCCGGGCGCGACAACCAGGGCTCCTCGGGCCGTCGCCGGGCGCCCAGGCGCGTCGCCGTCGCCGCGTAGCACCCCAGCGGGCCCGGCTCACGGCGCGGACCGGGCCCGCTCAGCCGCTCCCAGGCCTGGGAGGCCTCCGCGGCACCCCGGTTCCCGCGACCACCGCACCCGGAAACCGGAACCGGCCCCGCGGTCCGCTCCGACGTACGCCGTCAGCCCCAGCCGCCCCTCCGCCAGTGCCCCGATCACCGCCGACCCCGGCGGAAGCGACACGAAGGAGTCCGCCCATGACCATCGCCCCCGGACACCCCGCAAGCACCACCACGGTCGGCGACCTCATGAAACGCCCGGAACTGCAGATCAGCGACGATGTCATGGTCGACACCGCGATGGACATCCTGCAGAGCTCGGGCAGCGACCACCTGCTCGTCCGCGACGACGACGGCCGCTGCGCCGGGCTGCTGACCCGCCTGCACCTCGCGCCGTTCCAGGCCCGGTCCTGGTACACCGAGCGCACCCCGGTGCGCGACATCGTCCTCGACCGAGCCCCGTTCGCCACCGCCGACATGCCCGCCACCACGGCGGCCGCCGCCATGCGCTCCCGCGACCTGGACGTGTGGCCGGTGGTGGACCACGACGGCCGCGCCATCGGCCTGCTCAGCTTCTAGACCCGATCCCCTCGACGACCCTCGTCAGACGCTCCCCCGCCTGGTCGACGCTTCCGTTCTGCGCGCAGACCTGCGCCCCTTCGAGCACAAAGGTGATCTCGGCCGCGGCCTTCGCCGGGTCGGGCAGCCGCGCCTCGGCGCACATGGCAACCAGCCTGCACAACTGGCGGGCCTTGTGCTCCTCGATGACCTGCCGTGCCGGGTCGGAGCGGTCGGGCAGTTCGGCGATGGAGTTGATGAACGGACAGCCCCGGTGCGAGATCGCCGGCAGCCCCTCGGCGATGAAGCGGGCCAGGCCCAGGATCTGGCCGACAAGGTCGGCGAGCGCGCCCGCGAGATCCTGGCCGCCATCACCGCGGACCCCGAGTTCTCGGCGTTCGAGGCGGCGGCCTACGAGCTGACCGGCAGCGAGACCGACGCCGAGGTGGACCGCCGCCTGGCCATCCTCGCCGAGAAGTACGCCTCCATCGGCTTCGGTCGCAGCGGGCGAGAGCACGCCATCACCTTCTAGCCCTCGGGCAGCTCCTGGCCGGCACTCGCGTACCGGCCGGGAGGCAGCCCGATGCGGTCTCCGTGCACACAGGCCGGGATTCCCTCCCGGCTGTACCGGAAGCCGTCGTCCGGGTTGAACGGGTAACCCCTGCTGGGGCGTTCGAGCACATCGAACGCCCCAGCAGGGAGCCGGAGGCTGGGGCAGATCCAGCACGCATCGTGATCGTCGTCGTCGTTGATGAACGGCTCGGCGGACATGAACGCAGAGTAGCGATCGAGACACCGAAGCGCGCAAGCCCCAGGTGTCGCAGGAGTTCCGAGGGCCGACCCGCCCCACAGCCGCCCTCGGCGAAGGAGGACAGACCGATGGCGCGACGCACCCCCAAGCGTGAGCACCGACCGAGGTCTGACCGCAGTCCCCAACTGATGCCGGCTAATTGACGGCATGGGCGGGTCGGCGCGGGTGGCCATCCGAGCCGACCCGCCACTCGGTGTCGCACACACACCCACTCAAGCTAGCCGGCCTGCGCCACCAGACCGACCAGCTGTAGTGCCACGCTGGGCAGAACCGAACCACGGAGGGTCAAGTGCTTGATCACCTCATCACTCACGACGACAACCTGCGGATGGTCCCCACCGACCGGAACGAGCTGACCACCGCGGTCGGCCAACTCCACGAGGAACTGCGGGCCTTGCCCGAGGGGACCGACCCCGCTCGTATTCGGGTCCTGGCCAGATGGATCGGCATCGGCCAGATGTGCCTGGGCCACCACGCGGAAGCCCGTACGTTCCTCCGGCAGTCGCTCGACCTGGCCGCAGCGATCGGGAACACCCGGGCCGTCGTCGCCACCGGGCTCAACCTCGGCGACGCGCACCGCTACGCCGGTGCCGTGCAGGCTGCGGACGCGCTCTACCGCAGCGCGCTGAACACCGCGCGAAGCCAGCACCCGGAGCTCCTTGACTTCGCGCTCCAGCACACCGGAAAGCACCTCATGGAACGCGGCGACCTCGCAGGCGCCCAAGCCCATCTGCAAGAAGCGCTGCGCCTGCGGATCGCCAAGGGGGACACCGGGCTGGTCGAGTCCACGCAAACCGCCCTCGACCGGGTCGAGCTGCTGCTCGGCCAGGCCCCCGCCGCCTTCAACCCCCAGCGGCGGGCCCGCCTCCGCCCTGCGACTGCCCCCGCTTCCGCTGCCGCAGGACGGAAGACGATGCCCTGAGAACACGCGCCGCAGGGAGGTAGAAGGGGCCACGGCAGGGTCGTGGCACCCACCACCTCGGCCTGTTTCTACAGGTCGAGAACAAGACGGCTCAGACGAGCACGACCCGGCGCCCCCGCGTGTGGCCGGCGTGGCTGTCGATGTGCGCCGCCGCGGCCTCGGCGAGCGTGTACGACTTCTCGACCGGGATGTGGAGCCTGCCCCGCGCGATGAGGTCGACGGCCTCCGCGAGCGCCTCCGGCATGCTCCCGGCCACGCCGGAGAACCGGACGCCGAGCTGCGGCGCCCCGAGATCGGCGATGGAGACCACCTTCTGCGGATCCCCGGTCAGCTCGACGAGTTCGCGGATCACGCCCGAACCGGCCAGGTCGAGCGCCGCGTCGACCTGGCCGAGTTGCCGCACCCGTTCGACCCAGCCCTCGCCGTACGTCGTGGCGACGGCGCCCAGGCTGCGCAGGTAGTCCTGGTTCGCGGCGCCGGCCGTGCCGATCACCGTGATGCCGCGGTCGCGGGCGATCTGCAGCACTGCCGAGCCGACACCCCCGGACGCGCCGCTGGCCAGCAGCGTCTGCCCGGGCCGCACGCCGACCTGGCGGATGATGCGCAGCGCGGTCTCCACCACGGAGGGGTAGCCGGCGGCCTCTTCGAACGTCAGCCCTTCGGGCATCCGGGCCCAGGCCGACAGCACGGCGAACTCGGCGTAGGTGCTCAAGCCCTCGCCGAATACGTGGTCGCCGGCCTCGATCTCGTCGACGCCCTCGCCGACCTCGTCGACCACCCCCGAGGCGTCCTGCCCGACGCCAGAGGGCAACTCGATCGGGTGGGCTTGGAGGAACTGGCCTTCGCGGATCCTCCAGTCGACGGGGTTGACGCCCGCCGCCCGTACGGCGATGCGGATCTGGCCGGGGCCCGGGTGGGGCCGCTCGGCGTCGACGAGCTGCAGAACGTCCGGCCCGCCGAACTCGGCGAAGCTCACCTTCTTCATGTTCTTCATGTGGTCGACCGTAGCACTAACGGTTAGTGTTTCAGAACTGTTCCGCCTTCGTATCTGCTAGCGTGAGGGCATGACCGTGCCGCCCGGACGCCGCGAACGCAAGAAGGCCGCGACCCGCCAGAAGATCGCCGACACCGCCCTGCGGCTCTTCCTGGAGCGCGGGTACGACGCGGTGGGAATCCGGGACGTGGCCGCCGAGGCCGACGTGGCCGTCACCACGCTCTTCTCCCACTTCGCCTCGAAAGAGGCCCTGGTGTTCGAGCGGGACGACGACTTCGAGCAGCGCCTCACCCAGGCGGCCACCGCCCGGGCGCCGCACGAGCCGCTCATCCCCGCGCTGCGCCGCGAGATCCACGCCCTGGTGCGCCATTGCACGGCGGACGCCGCCGCCCCGATCTGGCGCATGATCGAGGAATCCCCCGCCCTGCGGGAGTACGAGGATTCGATGAGGCTGCGCCATGCGGACTCGCTGGCAACGGCCATCGCCACCGACCTCGGCCTGCCGCAGACCACGACCGCCTGCCGGGCGATCGCGAGGTTCACGATCGACGCCTATGCGCTGGCCCGTGAGGCGGCCGATCCGGAGGCCGCGGTGGACGAGATCTTCCGGATGATCGAGGCGGCCTGGGAGGTCACCGGCCCTGCTCGACACGCGTGAAGCGTCGCGGAGCAGCCCCGCAACCGCACTGAAGGTCCCTTCGACAACTCGAAGGGACCTTCGTGTCTGCGACACATCTACTGCGGTTATTTGTGTTCAGGATCCGGGGCTGCAAGGGTGTTGCACCATGAGGATCACGATCACCGTGGAGAATCCGACCCCCGAGGCGCTGGAGAAGCTGCTCGCCTTCGCCACCATGCCGGACGCCGTCGTGACCGCGCTGCCCGACGATCGCTGGACACCGGAGCGGGCCCGCTCGTACTACGACCGCCTGCCGCCCCGGGCGCAGCAGATCCTGCTTCAGGTCGTCGAAGGCGACGGCGAGTGCGCCGCAGAGGAGTTGAAGGCGAACGGCCGCAGCCTGCGGGGATCCACCGGCGCGTTCCGCCGCGTCCTCTCCGAGGGCAAGCGGACCGGCCTCTGGCCGGACGCCTTGCCCGTGCCGCTGGTGTCCCACGTCGTCGGCGGGCAGCTCAAGAAGCTCGAAATGCCCGGATCCGGTACCGACCAGTACCCGTACTCGGCCTTCGAGGAGGGATTGCGCGACGCGCCGGCCCGCGATCGCTGATCGCCCGGGAAACCGCTCAGGCACGCATCCCCATCAGTCAGTTGTCGCTGTTGACGTTGGTGAGGGCGGCGCTGTAGCCCGTGGAACAGTACAGGGTGTCGGAGCCGTCGCCGGTGTGCCAGCGACCGTTGATCGTCTGCCGGATGCCCTTGACGCTGTCGCTTTCACAGATCAGGACGAGTTGCCAGTGGTTCTTCGGGGCGCTGGTCTGGCAGTTGACGGAGCCCCAGTTCTGGCCCTGGTTGGTGACGCAGTAGGAGATCGCCGAGGCTGACGGCGCGGCGATCAGCCCCGCTCCCATGAGCAGTGCCGCCCCGGTGCCGATGGCTGCGATTCGACGCATGACCTTCTCCTTGTCGTAGATCCGACACAGCATGTGCGGCCAGCATTCCGAAGATGTGAATGCGTGTATACATGAACAGCACAACTGGCCGAAACCGACCCTTCCGCTTCGGTCCCGTGGCGCGCCGGCCTGCGGTGCAGGTGAGGGCACGGGGAGGGCGTAGCAGTCTGGTGACATAGCAGGGTCTGTTTCGTCGACTGCTCACACTAACTTCGTTCCTGTACGCAGCCACGTTGCTCCTGGTCCCCGCAGGAGAGGCCACGGGCAACGAGCTGTTCCTCACCCGTACTTCGCTCAGGAGCACCGCATGTCGACCTTAACGAACCGTCGCTCGTCCGCCGTCCGTACGCTGGCCGGCTCCGCCCTGGCGGCCGCTCTGCTGGTGTCCACCGCGACAGCTTGCTCCAGCCCGTCCCCCGCGCCCGGCACCGCCGCTCCGGCCGCCGCGCCCACCACGCCCAGCGCGCAGGGCACCACCCCGCCGGCCGCCGCGCCCAGCGCTCCCACCACGCCCGACGCCGCCGCGCCAGCCAGCACTCCGGCCGCGCCCCCCGCGCCCGGCACCGCCGCTCCGGCCGCCACGCCCACCGCGCGCCACACCACCACGCCGCCGGCTGCCCCGCCCAAGGGGACGTCCCCGGTCCGCACCCAGAAGCTGGTGGACGGCAGCACGGCCGAGATCCGCGCGACCGGCAACCAGAACTACGTCGCGAAGATCGTCAACAACGGTACGGAGTACGGCACGTTGGAGACGCACGACTCCGACGCCGGGGTCGACTTCAACGACATGTTCATCGTGCTCTCGCTGGACGGCACGGCCCACTCCTGGATGGGCGGCGGGCACCAGGGGCCGGGCACGTTCAAGCTCGCGGGCGGCTGGACGGCCAAGGTCACGAAGATCGGCGAACTCCACTACCGCGCGCAGATCCTCGGCAACGACGGCGCGGTGAACGGCACGCTGGAGGCGAACCAGCAGGACGCCGGAGCCGTCGCCAACGGCGTGTACATGGTGCTCAGCACCGGCGGCGAGATCAGCGCAAAAATGTGAACATGAACAAGATCGTGCTATGAACGCCCAGGAACCCGTCGGCGGGCCGCCGGCGGAAACCTCCTGGACCGCCCGGCCAGCCGAACGAGTGAAGCCGGCGGCGACTGCTCCCCGCGCGGCCTCGCCGCCCACGCGAGCGTCGGCAGCAGGCTCGAAGCCCGCCTGACGACCGCGCTCGAACAGGCTCTCGCCGCCCGTGCGCTGGGCTCCGCCACCCTGCCGACCGGCCGTTCGCGACCGGCTGGAGGGCGTACCCGACACGGCGGCGCGGTGCTCGAAAACTCCCCGTTCGCCCCGGGCGCGCCCGGAGGTGGCCTGCTTGAACCCCGCGTTCGAACAGCGCCATCATCTGTCCCCTGCCGACCACACGGCCGCCCCAACTCGGCTGCCCTGAGGCTGATTCGGCCTGCACCGGCGCGCCGGCAGGAGGAGCGTCCCGGCGCCCCCGCTCAGCAGCCCCGTCGGCCCGAGGGAACGAGGAGTCCGCGCAGTGATCGATTTCAAGGTGCTGACCGCACTGGCCGCCCACGAGGACATCGAGCGGATCGGCGTCGGCGTGGTGGTCCGCGACGCCTCCGGCCGGGTCCTGATGATCCGCCGGGCCGCGCACGACGCTCTCCCCGGCCTGTGGGAGTACCCGGGCGGCGGCCGGGAGGACGGCGAGGGGACCGGCGGCCGGGAGAGCGGCGAGGGGATCGGCGGCCGGGAAAACGGCGAGGGGATCGAGGCGGGCGCGGCCCGGGAACTGGCCGAGCAGACCGGGCTCGCCGGGCTGCCGCTGGAGTACGCGCGGAGCCTGGACCTCACCGACCCGAACGGCCGGCGGGTACGGCAGTTCGTGTTCACCGCCGTCGTGCCGGACGGCACCCCGGTCACGCTGTCGGCCGAGCACGACGACCAGCAGTGGGCCCGTCCCGACCAGCTGCCGCAGTCCGGCGACGGAGAGCGCGAGGTGGTCAGGTGGCTCACCCGTCGCCTGGCGATCCCGGGCTGGCGGCCGGTCGGCGGCTACCTCACCACCGTCGCGCGGCCCACGGTCTACGGGTGCTTCCTGGTCACCGACCCGGACGGCCGCGTCCTCGGGATGCGCTCGACCATCAACCCGGCCGTGTGGAACCTCCCCGGCGGCAACGTCGAACACGGCGAGACCCCGTTCGGCACGGCGCTGCGCGAGGCCCAGGAGGAACTCGGTTTCGACCTCGCCGCGGAGAACCCCGAGGTGATCGCCCGGCGGCGCCTGGTCGCGGTCGTCCACGAGCAGGCCGGTACGGAGTACCCGGTGCCGGTGTGCGGATACGTCTTCGACGGCGGCGTCCTGACCCCCGAGCAGCAGGCCCGCATCCGGCTCGACCCGGCCGAGCACACCGAGTGGCGCTTCGAGACCGCCCACGACTGGTGCGACCTGATGCCACCGGACCGCTACCAGCGGCTCCTCCAGGCACTGCGCGCCCACCGCTGCGGCACGCCGCTGTACCTGGAACGCCCGTCCCCGGCCGACGAGTTCGAAGGAATCATGGTCCTCGTCACCGACCGGCACGGCCGGCTGCTGATGCACCACCGCGACGACAAGCCGGGCATCGCCTGGCCGGGCTACTGGACCCCCATCGGCGGCTGGCGCGAGGGCGTCGAGACCCCGCAGGAGAACGCGGCGCGCGAGGTCCGCGAGGAAGCCGGCATCGAGATCACGGGGCTCCGGATCCTGCCCGGCCCGCACCACGAGCTGGTCTCCCCGCTCACCCGCGTCCTGCACGCCGCCTGGGACGGCCCGGAGGCGGACCTCCGGCTCGGCGACGAGGGCCTGGCCGTCCGCATGGTCCCCCTGGCCGAGGTGCTCGACCTCAAGGTCCCGCCCTACCTTCAGCACTACCTGCCGCTGCTGGCCGACAGGACCGACGGGGCCGACCAGCCCGCGAGGAGGACCTCGTGAACCAGCCCGGGCACAGCGAAACCGGCCACAGCGAAACCGGCCGGTCGGGCCGCCCGGCCCCGTCGCAACCGACCGCCTGAGGATGGCCGGCCGCCACCGCCGCCCGCCCGAGCCGCAGCTGCCGGCCGACACCGATGCCCGGCTGCGGGCCATCGCCGACCAGCGGCCCGTCGTGGAGGAAGGCATCGTCACCTTCCCCGCCAGCACCGTCCCGTACGCCTACCGCACCGTGCACCGGCCCGACGGCGGCACCGACCAGCACCTCGTCCGCCTCGACCTGCCCCGACGACCACCCGGGTGACCGGCTCGGCAGCCCGTTCCTGACGAGCCGTCACCACGGGTGGACCGCAATCCAGGACCAGGACTCGCCCCTCCCGGCCGTCAGCTCTGCCCGACCCGCTGTCGGCCGGTTCGCCGGGAGGCGGCCACGACAGAGAAGGCGTACTCCCGCATCCGGAGCTCGTAGTCCCGTACGCCGTCCACCAGCGGCGCGCCGGAGGCCGCGGCCCCGGCCAGGGTCCGCGTCAGCTCGGCGGCGTCGCGGATCGCGGTGTTCGCGCCCATCGCCAGCACCGGACTCATGGCGTGGATCGCGTCCCCGAGCAGGGTGACGGGGCCCGGCTCCCACGGCGGTACGGGGCTCGCCGTGGAGATGCGCAGCGGGAACAGCGAGTCGGTCTCCCAGCGGTCCAGGAGGCGGTGCACGTCGGGGTGCCAGTCGTCGCCCACCAGGCGTCCGGCCAGCTCGCGCAGGGCGGGGCCGTCGAGACCGCGCAGCGCCTCGAACGAGGGCATGGCGGGGTGGTCCGCCGGCGCTCCCACCAGGCAGGCGACGTAGTCGCCGACGGGGGTGAGGGGGACGGGCGGTGTGTGTGCCGGGCCGGCGGCGCCGGGAGGGCGGGCGAACCGCACGGGCCCGAACCCGACGTGCGGACTTCCCGGCCCACCGGTCACCACGGTGAAGATGCTGTCGAACACCCATGGCGGCAGCGCGGCCGCCTCCGCCCCTCCGGCCCCTCCAACCCCGGTATCCGGCGCATCCGGCGCATCCAGCGGGATCCTGCCGTAGATCAGGCGCAGTCCGGCGTCCTCGACCCGGGCGTGCGGCAGCAGCTGTCGGCGTACTGCCGATCCGACCCCGTCGGCACCGACCAGGAGGTCGGCGCTCGCGCTGCGGCCGTCGGCGAACCGCGCGGTGACCGTTCCGTCCTGCTCCCTCTCCCAGCTCAGCAGTTCCGCGCCGTAGCGCACGGTGTCCGCCAGGCCGGAGAGCAGGATCTGGCGCAGCGTCGGCCGGTTGAACGCGTACGAGCGGTACGGGCGGTACGGGCGGGCCGTGCCGTCGGTGGGATCGGGGCCCGGCGCGGTGGGCCGGTCCGCGAGCGTGCCCAGTTGGCGGTCGCGGACGGAGACCCGGGCGGGCGGCGAGGCCGCGGTCGCCAGGCCCAGCCGGAAGAGGTGCTCCGGCAGGCAGCGTTCCAGGCCCGCGAGCCCGGGTTCGTCGAGCTGGACGCGGTAGCCCTGCGGCCTCGCGTCCGGGTGCGGGTCCCGCTCGTACACGGCGACGTCGAAGCCGCGGGCGCGCAGCCCGTGGGCGAGGGTGAGGCCGCCGAGTCCGGCGCCGGCGATGATGACACGGTGCTGGTGCACAGTCTTCTGCCTTCGTTGTGGTCACGAAGGAAGCACTGGGGTTCCGCGAAGGGAACAAACACCGCGAGGGCGCCGCTCAGAAACACCATTCAGGAGCGATTTTTCGCGCATTCCGTTGATTCTGGGCCCACAGTAGCAGCGAGCCGCAGGTGGAGGGGATCCACCGGTATTCCGGTCCGAGGAGGGTGGTCCCCGGGAGTCACACGCAGCGGGGTGCCGACCCACCGCTCGGAACAGCCCGCCAGGACTTCTCGGCGCGCAGGTCCTCCAGTGCCCGCACAGGCCCCGCCCCCGTAGCGGGGGCCATCGCCAGGCCGCTGCGGGTGCGCCGACGGCCGCCTCGGCGCACCGTGGACCTGTGGGCCTGCGGACGTCTGGGTCATCTTGGGCTGCGAAGAGCCGGTGGAACCGCCGGGCCCACGCCGCGCAGGGTGCTCCGGCCGTGATCGGCGCCGCCGGGCCGAGCGCCGCCGCCCTGTCCGGCACCCTCGGCAGCCGGCCGGCTACACGTCGCTTCGGCACCGAGGGGACGGACCACCACCGACCAATCACGCGATGCCTCGAAAGGGAAATCCGCCATGTCCTACCCAATAGCTCATTACTGGGGCGAATCGGGCGAGAATACGGCAAATCTCCGATTCGGCGCCGCCACGCCGGACGTGTTGATCGGCGCGGGGGGCACAAGAGTCCACTACCTGGTCGACACGCCCTCCGCGAACAAGACGTTCGGCCTGTACCGATTGGACATGGGGCCCCGGCCGACAGGCCCCGCTCCACACTTCCACCGGACCATGTCCGAGTCGTTCTTCGTCCTGTCCGGGATCATGCGCCTGTACGACGGTGAACGGTGGATCGACGCCGAGGCGGGTGACTTCCTGCACGTGCCGGAGGGCGCTGTGCACGGCTTCCGCAACGAGTCCCACGAGCCGGCCTCGATGCTGATGCTCTTCGTGCCGGGCGTGCCACGTGAATCGTTCTTCGAGGAAATCTCGGAGATCGCGGCCGAAAGACGTCCGATGAGCGAGGCGGATTGGGCGGAACTCTACGGCCGGCACGACCACTTCCTGCCCTGACCGGCCCGTCCGGCCGGGGGGTTGGCTCGAACGACGACTCGGGCGATCACGCACTGACGTTCGGTCATGTTTCCGTACCGAGGGGTGTATCGAGCTGTTGGTCGGCCATGGTGGCAGGATGCCCGGGTGGATGGGATATTGCGTGCCGCTGCAGAGCTGTTGGACACGGAGCTGTCCGAGCCCGTCGACTTGGGCGGAAGCCGGCGCAGCACGGTGCTGCGCTGCCGGACCGGTTCCGGGGAGAGCGTGATCGTCAAGGCCTACACCGACGAGCCGGAGGCCCGGCGCTGCTTTGCCGCGGAGGCGGCCGGGCTCTCGTTCGGTCTTGCCGGCCCCGAGGTGCTGGGGGTGGACCCGAAGGTCCCGCTGCTGGTCATGGCGGACCTCGGTGATTCACCGACGCTGGCGGACGTGCTGCTGGGAAGCGACGCGAAGGCCGCCGGGGAAGGCCTGGTGACCTGGGCGCGCGCGCTTGGGCGGCTGGCTGCGAAGTCGGTGGATCGGCGAGTCGAGTTCAGGCAGTTGTGGGCCCGGTACGGCACGGGGATGACCGCCTGGGATGACGAGCCGTGGATCGCGCGGAATGTGGCTGCCCTGCCCGCGGTGCTCGACGCGGTCGGTGTCGCGGCTCCCGCCGGGCTGTGCGAGGAACTCGCTCGCATGGGAACGGCGGGCGGGGAGGAGTATCCGGCGTTCACCCCGGGCGACACCTGCCCTGACAACAACCTGCTCACGCCGCAGGGGCTGCGGCTGCTCGACTTCGAAGCCGCTTGCTACCAGTCGGTGTTCCTGACGGCCGCGTACTGCAGAACGCCGTTCTCCACCTGCTGGTGCGTCTTCGTCCTGCCGGCGGGGATCGCCCGGAAGGTCGAGGAGGCTTACCGGGCGGAGGTCGTCGCGGTGTACCCGGCGCTGGCCGAGGACGCGGTGTGGCAGGCCGGGATGCGGCAGGCCGTCGCGGTCTGGACGGTGAACGCAACCGTGCGCCTGCTGCCGCAGACGGTGGAGGACGGACCGATGCACAGGACACGTCGACCCGTGGCGACCAGGCGCCAGGTCCTCAGGCACCGCTGGCACGTGGCGAGCACGCTCGGGGAGTTCCCGGCGTTCGCGCAGACCGTGCGGCAACTGCTGCGCAAGGCCGCCCGGGAGTGGGATGTAGCTCCGCTGCCACACTATCCCGCCTTCCGGGCCGCGGGGGCGGGCAGGACCTAGGGCGGCGGGAAGCTCGACGACACCTGTCGGACTCGGCCGTAGGCGATGCGTATCGGCCAAGATCGGATCGTTCCGTCACTATCCGCGCATGCCTTGGATACGCTGCGACAGTCCCTGTCGGACGTGCACTCCGGGCCTGGCGAGTCAAGGCCCCTGGTGTGCACGGCCGTTGTCGCCCTGGTTGGTCCAGGGGGGCTCAATTGTCATGCCCCGAACCGAAATGGGCCAATGACGGGGACGCCCGGCCGGTCGGGCAGGCCGGCCGGTCGGGCAGGCCGGGGGGCCGGGACCGGATGGAACACAACCAGGGCGGGAGGCCGACGGGCTGATGACACTGAGCATCGACGAACTGCGGCAGCGGCTGGCAGGCAGCCAGGGCAAGACATTCGAGATCACCGGCGAGGAACTCGGGGCGGCCGACCTGGTCTCGCGCCATCTCGGCGATTCGCTGAAGGTCGGCAAGGCGACCACCGACCGCGACGCCCTGACGGTCCACGGCACCGCCGCGCTGGGGGCAGCGACCGGCCTGCCGGTCACGGTGGCCTTCACGGCCGACGCCGACGGCAAGCAACTCGTCGGCTTCGACATCGCGTTCACCCTGAGTCTCTGGACCTTCACCACGGCGGCAGCGACCGAGAACTTCACCTACCTGTCCAAGTTCGGCTTCACCCAGCCCAGGTTCGTCCTGCGCAGCGGCGACGTCGGCGCCGTCCTGGGCTGCACGCTCAACGGCGCCGCCTACCGCCTGCCGGTCGACGGCGACGGCCCGTTGACGCCGGATGGCGACGGCGGCGGCGAGCTGCCGGACGTCACGCAGTCCTTCGGCTGCGCCCTGCCCGCGGACCTGGGCTTCAACCTCACCGACGTCTGGCTCCGCTACGACCAGGGCACGAAGACCCTGGTGCTGTCCGGGAGCGCCGCCCTGAGCGGCGGAGCCCCGGCCTCCAGCGTGGCCTGGGCGCTGCTGATCCAGGACCGGGGCGACGCGGGCAGGCGCTACCTCGGCGTGGTGCAGGCAGCCGTCAAGCTGTCGCTGTCCGGGCTGCCGATCATCAAGGCACTGGTGCCGCCGGCCAACGACCTGGTGATGCAGCACGTGGCCCTGCTGTTCATCACGGAGGGGCTGGACGACACCGAGGTGGCGGACCTCAACAAGGCCCTCAAGGCGGTCAAGGCCGACTTCCCCGTGGGGAACGCGCCCGAGCTGCCGGCCGGCCCGCTGGACAGCGGGGTCACGGCGTCCCTGGCCTACGACCTCGGCGGCACGCCCCGGGAGGCCGTGAAGGTCCGGCTCGGCGAGGCCTCGCGCACCTGGACCGCCCTGCCGCAGGACAAGGGGCCCAGCGGCAAGGCCGACCAGCCGGCGAAGGCGGAGTCCAGCGGCCCGTTCCGGCTGGGCAAGCTCAACCTCGGCTACGCCAAGGGCACGATCCAGGTCACCGCGGACTTCAGCATCAACGCCCACGCCCTGACGTTCGAGGCGAGCGGCTTCGGGGTCAGCATTCCGCTGGCCGACCCCGGCAAGGCAACCCCCGTGCTCAAGGGCCTGGGCATCAGCGCGAAGGCGGACCCGATCGCGCTGGGCGGCGCGCTGCGCACGAACCCGACTCCGGACTGGCCGGTGCGGTACGACGGCGACGGCATGCTGACGGCGCCGGTCATCAGCGTCGGGATCGCCGGCTCCTACGCCCGCAAGGCGGACGGCACGCTCTCGCTCTTCCTCTTCGGTCAACTCGGCACCGGCACCAACCCGGAGGCCGGCTTCGGCCCGCCGCCCTTCCGGGTCAAGGACGTCTCGCTGGGCTTCGGCTACCACAGCGAGGTCCGCGTCCCGGCGCTGACCGAGGTGGACACCTTCCCCCTGCTCAACCTGACCGGCGGCGCCGACTCGACCCCGATGAAGGTGCTGGACACGCTGACCGGCGGGCTCAAGCCCTGGGTCGCGCCCAAGGACGGCGAGATCTGGGTCGCGGCGGGCCTGCACTGGACGATGTTCGAGCTGGCCGACTTCCGTTCCATGGCACTGGTCGAGTTCGGCGAGTCCCTGGTGATCGCGCTGCTGGGGCTCGGGGAGTTCGACTTCCCCAAGCTGACGGCGGCCGAGCAGAAGGCGGGCAAGGATCCGAAGGTGGCACGGATCCAGATCGCGGCCGAGGCGCTGTACCGGCAGAGCGAGGGCCTGCTCTCCCTGACGGCCCAACTGACCGACAAGTCCTACATCCTGGACAAGAACTGCAAGCCCACCGGCGGCCTCGCGCTCTGCGTCTGGGTGCCCCCGAGCCCGCACGCCGGGGACTTCGTGGTCTCCGTCGGCGGCTACCACCCGGCGTTCGTCAAGCCCGGCCACTACCCCGCCGTGCCCCGGCTGGGGATCAAGTGGTCGATCAGCAACACCCTCACCCTGACCGCTCAGGCGTACGCGGCCATCACCCCGCACGCGGCGATGCTGGGCGGCGCGCTGGCGCTGGTCTTCGACACCGGTCCGCTGCGGGCCTGGTTCACCGCGCACCTGGACGCGCTGATCCAGTGGTCGCCGTTCTTCTTCGACGTCGCTATGGGCGTCAGCATCGGGGTGCGGTTCTCCATCCACGTCTGGTTCGTCCACATCACGATCAGCCTGGAACTCGGCGTGGACGTGGAGCTGTGGGGCCCTCCCATCGGCGGCAACGCCACCGTCCACCTGTGGTTCATCAGCTTCCACATCGGCTTCGGCAAGAGCCGCCCGGACCACCTGCCGCCCGTCCCCTGGACCGACTTCCAGTCCCAGCTGCCGCCCAAGGCACAGGGCGTGCAGGCCAATCCGGTGGCCGGGCTGTCCTGGAAGCCCACCGACCCGTCGTCCCTCGCCCGGGTGGGCAACGACGGAACGGACGCCGGCCCCTGGTACGCCTCCACCCACGGGTTCAGCTTCGTCACCTCCTCGGCGGTGCCGGCCAGCAAGGTGCTCTTCGGCGGCGCCGCCGTGACGCCGGACGAGGACCCGCTGCACATCCGCCCGATGCAGCAGGGCGACCTGACGTCCACCCACAGCGTCACGATCACCAAGGACGGCCAGCAGGTCGACCACTCCGGCTGGAGCGCCGAGCCGGTACGCTCCAACGTGCCGCAGTCGCTGTGGGGCCCGGGCGAGAGCTCGCTGAACGGCACCGGGCTGCTGCCCGGCCGGCTGACGGGCCTGACGGTCACCGTCCCGGCACCGGCCCTCGGCGGACAGCTCGCGGTCGCGCCCGGCGTCCTCGACCTCGACCCGCTGCTGCCCAAGGGCGCCCTGCCCCTGGACGCGGGAGCGGCCGCCGTCGGCCCCGTGGCACAGACGAGCACGCAGACCGTGGCCGCCATCACCGCCGCCGACAGCGGCATCGCCGCCCCCTCGACCGCCACGAAGCGCGAGGCCCTGCGCACTCAGCTCGGCGGGCTCGGGTACCTGCTCGACCCCGTCGGCCCGCTGAGCGGCTACGCCGACCTCGCCCGCGGCGACCTGGCCGCCGAGCCGCTTCTCGTCCCGACCGGAAAGTGACCACCTGATGCTCAGTCAAGATTCCGGAACCGCCAGCGGCCTGGAGTTCCACGACAGCCTCGTCCCGGCCCTGGAGGCGGGGACCTACCAGATCACCACCGGGCACGCCATCGACGGCCTGGACACCGGCGACTACTTCGCCACGCCGGTGGTGCGCACCCTTGAGGTGCAGGCCGCGCGGTTCGCGCTGCCCGACGGCGCGGTGCACGGGGTGTACCCCACCGACGGCGCCACCGGCACCTTCGACCAGCTGCTGCCGCACATCACCCTGGACACCCCGCCACTGCCCTGGGAACGCACCCTCACGGGGGCGCCGCCCACCCCCGGGCAGCCGGCCGTACCGTGGCTGGCGGTGCTCCTCTTCGCCGAGGGCGAGCTGCCGGGCGACCCGTCCGCCACCGGCCGCACCGAGACGACGACCGTCGCCGACCTGCTGAACACCCCCACCACCGAGGCCATCGCCCCCGCGCTGACCGACGTCGAACAGCCGGACCAGGCCACCGAGTGCCGGACGATCGACGTCCCCCCGAAGCTGTTCGCCGCGATCGCCCCGCGGACCGGGGAACTGGGCCGGCTCGTCCACCTGCGGCGCGGCGAGGACGAGCCCAGCGGGGCGCGCTCACGCAGCGACCGCACCCGGGCCCGCTCGCTGCGCGGCGTCCACCGCGCCACCCCGCCCCGCTGGTGGCACACCCTGCACGACGACCCGTCCTACGAGGGCCTGCACGCGGTGGTCGTGGGCAACCGCTTCCCCACCACGACCGGCGGCCAGTACACGGCCCACCTGGTCTCCCTGGAGGGCTTCGCCGCGTACCTCGACGGCAGCACGGTGGCGAGCGCGCCGCTGCGCCTGGTCTCGCTGCGCTCCTGGTCGTTCCGCTCCCTGCCGGACTCCGGGGCGCACTTCGGCACCCTCGTCGAGAACCTGGCCGCACCCGGCAGCCAGGACGCCGCCGCGCTGGGGCTGCGGCTGCCGCCGAACGGCGCCACCGGCGAGGCCGGCGACCGGCTCACCCAGGGCTACACGCCGCTGGCCCACCAGCTCGACTCGGGCGAGCAGAGCTACGCCTGGTACCGGGGCCCGCTCACCCCGCTGCCCGCCCAGCCGCTCCCGCAGACCGTGGAGCACAGCGCGAACGCGGACGCCCGGCTGGTGTACCTGGAGGAGCACGGCCTCTTCGACGTCAGCTACGCCGCCGCGTGGACCCTGGGCCGCTCCCTCGCGCTCGCGGACCCGCAGTTCCCGCCCGCGCTGATGGCCTGGCGCACGGTGGCCCGGGCCGGCGCGGGCCGGATGCTCGCCGCCCGCGGCCGCGCCGGCAGCGGCAGCCTCGCCGGCAGCCGGGCCGCGACCGACCACGCGGGCGCACCCGCGGCGATCGGCGCCCGCCCGGCCCGGCGGGCGTTCGAGGCGAGCACCCTGGGCGGCCTCGCCCACACCCTCACCACCGCGCTGGCGAGCCCGCTGGACCAGGCCGCCGCCGGCCGGCGGCTGGCCCAGGCGCGACCGGCGGCGCCCCTCCAGGCCGCCGCGCCGTGGCTGCGCGGCCAACTGGCGCGGCCCGAGGCACGCGAGGCACTGCGGGCGGCGACCGCCGACGCCGCGAACCCGGTGCTGGACTGGCTGGACCGCCTGGCCCTGCTCCACCCGGTACCCCTGGAACAGCTCGTACCCCGCCAGGAGCTGCTGCCCAACGAGAGCCTGCGCTTCTGCTACGTCGACCGGGCCTGGCAGACGGCGCTCATCGACGGGGCGCTGAGCATCGGCATCTCCGGCAGCCTGGACAGCGACCTCAGCACGCTGCTGCACGACGCCCTCACCGACCTGCCCGCCCGCCTCTCGGGCTTCCTGGTCCGCTCCTGCCTGGTGCCCGGCTGGCCCGCCCTGCGCATGCACCTGTACGCCGGCGAGGACGAACTGACGGTGCTGCGCGCCGACACGGTGGGCGAGGACGTGCTGCTGGTGCTGGCCGACGGCATCGTGGACCGGCTCGTGGTGGCGGAGCCGCCCCAGGGCCTGCACTTCGGCATCCAGGACGGCGACGTCCTGGACCTGCGCAACCTCAAGGGCGACAACATCGGCACCACGCTGCCGGGCGTCCAGCTGACGCAGGTCAGCGGCTACCTGAACCCGGACACCCGGGTCCTGGACGTCACCCGGATCGGCGACGCCATCACCACCGCCCTCGGCGACCACGCCCAGGCAGGCGGCCTCAGCGCGGCCGGCTGGGCGATCCAGATGGTCAAGGCGGCCCAGCAGATGACCTTCCAGCGATCCTGATGAAAGCGAGCACCATGCCGAACGACGACAAGGGACCGCTGATCGTCCCGGTCCAGGTCGACGCCCTGGCGGTCAACGACGAGGTCCGCTTCAGCGTGCCGTTCATCCGCTGGCAGGCCAACTTCAACCTGCTGGCGCAGAACCTCCCGCCCGAGGGCGAGCCCTTCGACAACAACCTGGCCGCGCACTGGGACACCGACACCGCCGCGGGCGGCGTCTACCTCCAGTGGCAGCTGCCCCAGGCCCTGCGCAACGGCGCGCACGACCCGGACACCGGCGACACCACCTTCCCGCTGGTGCCCAACCGATGGCTGGTCGTCCGCTACAGCGGCCCGGCCACCGCCCGCACCGCCGACTCCTGGGTGATCGAGAGCGACTGGCTGCCCGCCGACGGCGACACCGCCACCGGCACCACCCCCTACCTGCGCCCCGGCACCGCCAAGAGCGTCCACATCGGACGGCGCACCGCCGCCACCAAATGGCAGGGCGAGAGCGACGGGCCGGACCCGTACGTCACCGCCGCCGGACCGGGCCTGCTCACCTTCTCCGCCTTCCAGCCCTTCAACGAGAACGTGCTCTCCCTGCACGACGACCTCACGGGCGTCGCGGACCAGGACACCCTCAGCTACCTCGTCACCGGCTGGTACTCCGCACCCGGCGCCGACCCGCTGCACGAGGCGACCAGCCTGGCCGACCTCGGCTGGGCCCTGGCCGCCGACCCCACCGCCGACACCCCGCCCACCGACCGCACCCTCTACACCGGTCAGGTGCTGGGCCTGAACTGGGAAAAGACCGGCAGCGTGCCCGCCTCCGACCGCCCCCAGGGCGTGGACGTGGACGTCGCCGTGGGCAACAGCTCCGTCGACGCGCTCACCGCCCTGCTGGTGGCCAAGGGCACCGACGCCGACGACGCCGCCCGGCTGGAGGCACTGGCACACGGCCTCCTCGACGGCCTGGACGACGCGGGCACCGAATCCGTCGACCAGTCCATCCACCGCGCCTGGTTCGGCTCCACCCACGGCGGCTACACCTGGGACCTGGTGGACGGCACCGCCAGCGCCGAACTCTGCGCCCGGCTCAACACCGACCAGGCCGCCCACGACGACCAGGTGCGCCAACTGGCCGACACCCAGTGGAAGTTGTACGGCGCCTGGTGGCTCAACCGCCTCGACGACGTCCCCGACGCCTACACCGACACGCTGCCCGCCACCCTGAAGCCCAGCGAGCAAGGCAGCCTCGCCGCCCGGGTCACGGCACTGGCCGCCGACATCGCCGCCCGCCGCGACCCCCGCTCCGGGCACCAGCAGCCGATCCCCTGGGGCGCCACCGACGAGGACCTCGCCACCGCCGCCCAGGCCTACCTGACCGCACACGGCGCGGACCCCGCGACCTGCACGCTCAAGCGCTCCCCACTGGGCGAGTTCCACCACGCGCAGGACCCGGTGGTGCTGCTGAACGGGATCAAGACCCCGACCCCGGCCGACCTCACCGCCGCACTGCCCTGCCGCACCCCGGACCAACTGCTCACCCGCATCGACCTGGGCAGCGGCCCCGCCCCCGCCCCGGCCACCGTGCCCGGGCCGGCCCTGACCCACCTGCCCGAGGCCGCCACCCTCGCCACCCTGCTCGGCGAGTTCTGGCTGCTCGACCAGGCCCAGGCCGCCGGCACCCTCGCCGACGCCGTGGCCCACCCCGACCAGCGGGTCACCGGCACCCTCCCCGCCCTCGGCACCAGCAGCTGGCGCCAGCCCTGGAAGCCGCTCTACCTGCTCTACGAGCTGTCCTACTACCCCATCCCGCACGACACCTCCGACGGCGACTGCTGGCAGTTCGACGGCACCCGCTACCACTGGACGAAGACCGGCCCGGCCGACCCGCCCGTCTACCAGTCCTACACGGGGCGGATCTACCTCACCCCGCACGCCACCTTCAACCTCGCCGCCCAGATCAAGCAGTACCGCGCCACCCACCCCGACGCGCCCCAGGACGAGCTCCAGCAACTCGCCGACCAGGTGGCCGGCTGGGACCTGCTCAGCCAGGCCCTCGACGGACTCACCCCGCGCATCACCCTGCGCGACCCGGCCCTCGCCGCCCACCCCGACGACGCCAATGGCCTGGCCACCCTGATCGGCTCCCAGTACCAGAGCACCCCCGTCCCCGGCGCCCTGCCCTCCCGCAACGGCAAGTGGCCCGCCTCGGACTTCCCGCACCTGCGCGCCGGCCAGTTCTACTTCAACCGGATCGCCGTCGTCGACCAGTTCGGCCAGGTCACCGACCCGATCAACCCGCAGGGCAGCGGCAGCTCCACCGACAACGACAAGAAGCACCTGGTGCTGGCCGACAGCGTGCGCCCGGACGACGGCGCGACGATCCTGCCGGAGTTCCCCTACCGCTACGCCGAACTGCGCCCCCGCCTCCTGCAAGGAGCCCGGCTCCGCTTCGACGCCGTCAGCGCCACCGACGACAGCCAGGTGCTCGACCTGCACGCGGGCGTCAACCCCGTCTGCGGCTGGCTGCTGCCCAACCACCTGGACGCCGCCCTCGCCGCCTTCGACCCCGACGGCGGCGCGCTCGGCCAGTGCCGGACGGTCTACACCGACAGCGGCCAACAGCAGGTCGTCTGGGACGCGGCACCGGGCTCCGCCTACCCCACCCTGGACAGCCTCGCCCCCGGGCTCCCGCACCTGGCCTCCTTCCTGACCGGCCTGCGCGACGCCGGCCCGGCGGCCCTGACCGCCACCCTGAAGGCCATCGACGAGACCCTCTACACCGTCAACCCGCTCGGCGGCTGGGACGACACCACCATGACCGTGCTCGCCGGGCGGCCCCTGGCCCTGCTGCGCACCCGGCTCGCCCTCGAACTCGACGGACCGCCGGTCATGGACCCCAGCTGGGAACAGTGGCAGTACGTCCTGGACCCGAGCAGCACCGCGCCCCGGCCGGTCTCCCTGGACTACCGGTGGGGCGTGCGGCTCGGCGCCCTGGAGAACCTCGCCGACGGCCTGATCGGCTACACCAGCGGCGACGACTACACCACCCTGCACACCGTCCACCTGCCGTCGGACGCCCCGTCCTACCTGGCCGGCATCGGCACCGGGTTCCCGCTCACCACCGCCGGCACCCCGCAGTACCTCACCCTGCTCGCCGACCCCCGGGGCGCCGTCCACGCGGTCAGCGACATCCTGCCGGTCTCCGTCTTCACCGTGCCCGCCGAGTTCGTCAGCACCGCGCTCTCCCGGATGGAGGTCTCCTTCCGCCTCAGCCCGGTCCTGACCACCCCGCAGGGCGTCACCGGCGCCGACGGCAGCCCCGCCACCGGCTGGGTCCTGCCCCGCCCCCCGGCCCGCCACGGCAACTGGAGCTGGGCCGAACCCACCACCACCGGCTGGCAGGACAACCCGCTGGCACCCGCCGGCACCCCCGGCCACATCCCGACCCCGACCGCCCCCCTCAGCGCCCGCACCGGCCGCCTGCGCCTGCGCGGCGCGGTCGCCGACGAGCAGTGACCACCGGCCCACGCACCACCGATCCACGGACCACAAACCCACGCACCACCGACCCAGGAGCAGCAGTGTTCGTCCGCGCCGGAGCCAGCGCCTCCACCGCCCTGAACTACCTCGTCACCACCGCACCTTCGCCCCTGGAGATCACCCCGGCGGACACCACGTTCACCCCGGCCACGATCTCCGTCACCGCCGCCAACCCCGGCCCCGACCCGGTCCGCGTCGTCTCCGTCAAGTTCACCCTCGTCGCAGGCACCGGCGCCGGCGCCCTCACGGAACACCTGGACCAGATCCACGCCACGGTGACCCCCGGCGCCGACTGGACCTTCGCCCGCGGGGACGACGGCACCTTCCTCGCCGTGCCCACCGGCGACCAGGGCTACGTCGAAGTCGCCGACAAGGCCGTGCTGTTCGAGCTCACCGACATCGACGTCAACGGCGAGATCGGCGTCACCACCCTCGACATCCTGGAGAGGACCCAGGACGACGAGGGCGACACCTCCAAGGGAACGGCCGAGTTCCAACTCGGCAAGTGCTTCCCGGGCTTCCAGTTCAGCGACCTGACACCCGCGTTCCTCGACGACGGCCACACCACCGTGACCAACGGCAACACCGTCACCCTGACCTGGACCGCCTCCCACGGCGCCGCCTACACCATGCTCCACGAGAACAAGTCCTACGACGTCACCAACACCCGCACCTGGACCTCCCCGACACTCACCCGCGACGCCACCTTCCACCTGCGCGCCAGCCTCACCACCGACGGCCACACCGTCACCCACTACCTGCACACCAACGTCACCGTGGACAAGCCCGACCTCACACTCGGCACCCTGACGGTGAACGGGGACGCCCAGGTGTCCGGGCAGAGCAACGTCCAGGGCCTGCACTGCGCACAGACGCTGGAGGTCGGCGGTGAGATCCACGTCGCAGGGACCGTGTACGGCGGCGACCGCACCAAGCCCGTGACCCTGTACGGCGCCCATGTCACCAACAACCTCACCGTAGACGGCAACCTCAGCGCCATCGGCGCCGACGCCACCGTCCGGATCCGGGACCTGCGAGGCCCTTCCAGCGTGAAGCTCAGCATCAACAGCGACACCGAGATCCTCACCGGAAACAGCGTCACCATCGCCGACGCCCTCACCGTCGGCGGACTCCTGACGGCCAACGGGGACCTCGACGTCTGGTACAGGGACAACAACGTGCAGAAGATGACGACGTCCGGCGTCACTGGCGGCGTGAAGTTCCTCGGCCCAGTCGTGTTCAACAACTGCACCATCAACCAGGGCGACTGGACCAAGCTCAAGAACTTCAGCGATGGCCAGGCCAAGTTCCACATCTGGAACACCATGTACACCGACGAGAACAAGGAGGCGGTCGTCTTCGTCTACGACGGCAAGGGCGACCACCGCAACGTGACGGCCGACTTCGGCAGCCCGGGCGTCGGGCACAAGGGGCAGACGTTCCGATTCGATTTCGCGTAGTACGGCGGCCGGGCGGGTTGAGCCAGCTGAACTGTCTCCCGATCGGACAGGCCCTGGAACTCTCCTGAGCCGGCACCGCGATGGCCTGCGGGACCGAACCGCGCGGCGCCCGGCCCACCCTGGGGCCGGGCGCCGCGCTGCTCAGGCCGGCTTCGACGGCGTGGGGATCCACGCCGCCCACGGCTACCTGCTCTCCCGGTTCCTCTCCCACTGGTGAACACCCGCACCGACGCCTGGGGCGGCTCACCGGCCCGAAGCGGCGTAACCACGCCCCGGCACGGCGCACACCACCCCGTCCGCGCCTTGGCTTCGACCCCGGCGCGCCCGCGCCGGACCTTCACCGAGCAGACCGAAGGCCTGACGTTCCGTTACGGCCGTCGCAGTGCCACGGCACCCATGAAGGATCGCTCAGCCGCCGCGCTCCGGTCTCTGCCCAAGTGGTGACCGGGTTTCAAACCATATGTCGCCCTATGGAATGACTGTGGTTCGTGCCCGGGCGTGTCGCAACTGACCGCTGCGAACCTTGCCCATACCAGGCAGGACCTGCCGGCTACACCTTCCGGCAGGCCTGCCCACGTCCGACCACCCCACCGAGAGCCGACACCCGTCGGTGCACCTGCGGAGGTACATCATGTCCCGTTCCACCACCGCGCTCGCTGCCCTGGCCGCCGCCGGCCTGATCGCCCTGACGGCGCCCACGGCTGCCGTCGCCGCGCCCCGCGTGGCCACCAACACCATGTGCCTGGACGTGGGCGGCTCCCGCAACAACGGCGACCACGTCAAGATCTGGCAGTGCCAGAGCCCCGGCTTCGGCAACCAGAACTTCGTCATCGACAGCGGCCAGATCAAGGTCAAGGACACCATCGGAACCGGCCGAGAGATGTGCCTGGACGTGGGCGGCTCCCGCAACAACGGCGACCGGGTCAAGATCTGGCAGTGCCAGAACCCCGGCTTCGGCAACCAGAACTTCGTCATCGACAGCGGCCAGATCAAGGTCAAGGACACCATCGGAACCGGCCGAGAGATGTGCCTGGACGTGGGCGGCTCCCGCAACAACGGCGACCGGGTCAAGATCTGGCAGTGTCAGAGCCCCGGCTTCGGCAACCAGAACTTCGTCATCGACAGCGGCCAGATCAAGGTCAAGGACACCATCTGACAGGCCGGCGCGGGGCACGGTGATGGCCGTCGTGTGCCCCGGAAATGCAGAGAACCCCCATCCGGTTTCCCGGATGGGGGTTCTCTGTGAATGATTGTTCGGCGGCGTCCTACTCTCCCACAGGGTCCCCCCTGCAGTACCATCGGCGCTGTAAGGCTTAGCTTCCGGGTTCGGAATGTAACCGGGCGTTTCCCTCACGCTATGACCACCGAAACACTATGAAACTGTCAACCGCACCAACCCCGTAGCCAAACGGGTTGGGGTCGTTGTTTCAGAACAACACAGTGGACGCGAGCAACTGAGGACAAGCCCTCGGCCTATTAGTACCGGTCAACTCCACCCCTCACAGGGCTTCCATATCCGGCCTATCAACCCAGTCGTCTACTGGGAGCCTTACCCTCTCAAGGAGGTGGGAGTGCTCATCTCGAAGCAGGCTTCCCGCTTAGATGCTTTCAGCGGTTATCCCTCCCGAACGTAGCCAACCAGCCATGCCCTTGGCAGGACAACTGGCACACCAGAGGTTCGTCCGTCCCGGTCCTCTCGTACTAGGGACAGCCCTTCTCAACACTCCTACGCGCACAGCGGATAGGGACCGAACTGTCTCACGACGTTCTAAACCCAGCTCGCGTACCGCTTTAATGGGCGAACAGCCCAACCCTTGGGACCTACTCCAGCCCCAGGATGCGACGAGCCGACATCGAGGTGCCAAACCATCCCGTCGATATGGACTCTTGGGGAAGATCAGCCTGTTATCCCCGGGGTACCTTTTATCCGTTGAGCGACGGCGCTTCCACAAGCCACCGCCGGATCACTAGTCCCTACTTTCGTACCTGCTCGACCCGTCAGTCTCACAGTCAAGCTCCCTTGTGCACTTACACTCAACACCTGATTGCCAACCAGGCTGAGGGAACCTTTGGGCGCCTCCGTTACTCTTTAGGAGGCAACCGCCCCAGTTAAACTACCCACCAGACACTGTCCCTGATCCGGATCACGGACCCAGGTTAGACATCCAGCACGACCAGAGTGGTATTTCAACGACGACTCCACAACAACTGGCGTTGCTGCTTCAAAGTCTCCCACCTATCCTACACAAGCCGAACCGAACACCAATATCAAGCTATAGTAAAGGTCCCGGGGTCTTTCCGTCCTGCTGCGCGAAACGAGCATCTTTACTCGTAATGCAATTTCACCGGGCCTATGGTTGAGACAGTCGAGAAGTCGTTACGCCATTCGTGCAGGTCGGAACTTACCCGACAAGGAATTTCGCTACCTTAGGATGGTTATAGTTACCACCGCCGTTTACTGGCGCTTAAGTTCTCAGCTTCGCCTGGACGAATCCAAGCTAACCGGTCCCCTTAACGTTCCAGCACCGGGCAGGCGTCAGTCCGTATACATCGCCTTACGGCTTCGCACGGACCTGTGTTTTTAGTAAACAGTCGCTTCTCGCTGGTCTCTGCGGCCACCCCCAGCTCTGACAGCAAGTGCCGTCACCAGGAATGGCCCCCCTTCTCCCGAAGTTACGGGGGCATTTTGCCGAGTTCCTTAACCATAGTTCACCCGAACGCCTCGGTATTCTCTACCTGACCACCTGAGTCGGTTTGGGGTACGGGCCGCCATGAAACTCGCTAGAGGCTTTTCTCGACAGCATAGGATCATCCACTTCACCACAATCGGCTCGGCATCAGGTCTCAGCCTTAATGAGTGACGGATTTGCCTATCACTCGGCCTACACCCTTACCCCGGGACAACCACCGCCCGGGCTGGACTACCTTCCTGCGTCACCCCATCGCTCACCTACTACAGACTTGGTTCAGCGGCTCCACCACGTCCCTTTGTCCGAAGACTCCGGGCCGGCTTCACGGCCTTAGCATCACCTGGTTCAGCGTTGGCGCTTCAAAGCGGGTACGGGAATATCAACCCGTTGTCCATCGACTACGCCTGTCGGCCTCGCCTTAGGTCCCGACTTACCCTGGGCAGATCAGCTTGACCCAGGAACCCTTGGTCAATCGGCGCAAGAGTTTCCCACTCTTGTATCGCTACTCATGCCTGCATTCTCACTCGTATACCGTCCACGACTGGTTTCCACCGCCGCTTCACCCGGCACACGACGCTCCCCTACCCATCACAGCAGGCGTTGGCCCTTCATGCTGCAATGACACGACTTCGGTGATGTGCTTGAGCCCCGCTACATTGTCGGCGCGGAATCACTTGACCAGTGAGCTATTACGCACTCTTTCAAGGGTGGCTGCTTCTAAGCCAACCTCCTGGTTGTCTCTGCGACTCCACATCCTTTCCCACTTAGCACACGCTTAGGGACCTTAGTCGGTGTTCTGGGCTGTTTCCCTCTCGACCATGGAGCTTATCCCCCACAGTCTCACTGCCACGCTCTCACTTACCGGCATTCGGAGTTTGGCTAAGGTCAGTAACCCGGTAAGGCCCATCACCTATCCAGTGCTCTACCTCCGGC
>NZ_LJJF01000002.1:972500-1022500 GCF_001625365.1 Streptomyces sp. MJM8645
GTGGCCGACCCGTGGCCGGCCCCTGGACTGCCCCCGAACGGCCCCGGCCAGGGGTGATGCGGTCGGTATCATGCGCCCGGGGGTTCGATTGCAGGCAGAGGGGAACGGTCGGTGGGTGGGTTGCGGTTCACGGTGCTGGGACCGATACGGGGGTGGCGGGACGGCGGCGAGCTCGCACTCGGGTCGCCGCAGCAGCGGAACCTGCTGCTCTCGCTGCTGCTGAGGGCCAACCACCCCGTGTCGACCGGTCAGCTCGTGGACGACCTGTGGGGCGAGGAGCCGCCCGCCAAGCCCATGGCCGTGATCCGGACGTACGTCCACCGGCTGCGCCGCGTCCTCGGGCCCGCCCCGCTGACCTCGCTCAGCGGGGGCTACCTGCTCACCGTGGATCCGGGGGAGCTGGACATCCACCGCTGCGAGGAGCTCGTCGCCACGGCGAAGGAGCTCAGCGGCGCCGGGGAACACGCCCGCGCCGCCGCCGCGCTGCGCCTGGCACTGGCCCTCTGGCAGGGCGAGCCGATGTCCGGGCTCTCCGGCCCCTATGCCGAGCGGCAGCGCGGCGAGTGGACCGAACGCCGGGTGACGGTCCTGGAGTCGTGTCTGGAGGCCGAGGTCGAGGCCGGACCGTCCGGCGAGGCCGTCGCCGAACTGACCGCGGTCGCGGCCGAGCACCCGCTCAGGGAACGGTTCTCCGAGCTGCTGATGCTCGCCCTCTACCGGTCCGGGCGGCAGGCCGAGGCCCTGAGCGTGTACCGCGAGACGGACCGGCGGCTGCGGGCGCAGCTCGGCGTCGCCGCCGGGCCCGGCCTGCGCGAGTTGCAGCGCCGGATCCTGGTGGCCGACACCGCCCTCGTGGCGCCCGCGCCTCCCCGGTCCGACACCACCACCACGGCCCGCCCGCCGTACCACGCGCCGATCCGGCCGACCCAGGTACCGGCCGACCTCGCCGACTTCACCGGCCGCGAGGCGCAGACCGAGGCGGTGCGGGCCGTCCTGCTCGCGCCCCGCACCGTGCCCGTGGCGACCGTGTCGGGCCTGGGCGGCATGGGCAAGACGGCCCTGGCCGTCCATGTCGCGCACGGGCTGGCCGCCGACTTCCCCGACGGCCAGCTCTACGTCGACCTGCACGGGGCCGACGGCCGCCCGACCCCGCCCGAGGAGGTGTTGGGCGCCTTCCTCCGCGCCCTCGGCGTGCCGGCGGAGGCGCTGCCCGCCGGGCTCGCCGAACGCTCCGCCCAGTTCCGCTCGCTGCTCTCCGGCCGACGCGTGCTGATGGTCCTCGACAACGCCCGGGACGCCGAGCAGATCAGGCCGCTGCTGCCCGGCCGGCCCGGTTGCGCCGTGCTCGTCACCAGCCGGGCCAGGCTCGGTTCACTTCCCAACGCGCACGTCGTCGAGCTGCCGGCCTTCGCCCCGGAGGAGGCCCTCGACCTGCTCGGCCAGGTGGTCGGCGGGCAGCGGCTGCAGGCCGAGGCGGACACGGCCAGGGAGCTCGTGCGGCTCTGCGGCCACCTCCCGTTGGCCGTGCGCATCCTCGCCGCGCGCCTCTCCTGCCGGCCGGGCTGGACCATGGCCCGGCTGCTCGACAAGCTGTCCGAGAATCGTCGCCGGCTGGACGTGCTGCGCACCGAGGACCTCGCCGTCGAGTCGGCGTTCCGCTTCGGCTACGACCAGCTGACGCCCGACCAGGCCCGCGCCTTCTGTCTGTTGGCGGTGCCGGACGTGCCCGACCTGTCGCCGGGCGCGGTCGCGGCGGTGCTCGACCTGCCCGAGCACGAGGCCGAGGAACTGGCCGAGTCGCTGGTCGACTGCTCGATGCTGGAGACCGCGCCACCGGACCGCTACCGGTACCACGACCTGCTGCGCGCCTTCGCCCAGCGGCTCGTCCCGGAGACGGCAGCCGACGTCGAGGCTGCCGGCACGGGCTCGGCCCCGGAGGCGGACCGCCCGGCCGCCGTCCTCACCCGCCTGGTGATCCGCCAGCACGCCGAGACCGTCGCGGCCCTCGGCCCGGCCGCCACCCGCGCGGCCCTGACCGGCTCCGGCTCACCGTACGCCGCCGACTGCCGCGTGGTGGCCCGCGGTCGCGGCGAGTACCAGGGCATCGGCGCTCTGGTCGGCCAGTACGCCGGGCTCCCCCAGCCTCCCCGGCTCGATCTGGCGGCCGAACTGCTGCTCGGGGGAAGCCTGTTGTGCGAGACCGGCCAGGCCGCCCGGCCGCTGGGGCACGCGGCCAAGGTCCTGCTCCAGGCAGCCGTCCGACAGGGCGACCGGACGGCCGAGGTCAGGGCCCGACTGGTGCTCGGCCGGCTGCTGACCGAGGTCGGCTCCGAGCCCGCGGCCCTCGGCGAGCTGCTCAGGTCCCGCGACCTGTGCATCGCCCACAACCTGCCGGGGCCGCTGCTCGCCCTGGCCCACGCCTCGCTGGCCGCTCTGTTCGTCCAGGTCGGCCGGGCGGGCGACGCGGTCGACGGCTTCGCGGCGGCGATCGCGGTCTGGGAGCGGCTCGGCGACCGGCGCTCGGTGGCGGGCGAACTGCTCAACCTGGCCGGTGCGTTCACCGAGCTCGGCCGGCCCGAGGCGGCGGTCCGCGTCGTCGACCAGTCCCTGCTGATCTGCCACCAGCTCGCCGACCACGAGCTCCAGGCGCTCGCCCTCGACTCGTTGGGGACGATCGCCCACGATCGCGGCGAGTTCGAGCAGGCCCTGCGCCACCACCGCGGTGCTCTCGCCCTGCTGCGGCCGGACGACCGGCGCCGGACGGGCCGTACGCTCCTGCGGCTCACCGAGTCGCTGCGAGCCGTCGGCCGCGGCGACGAGGCGGTGGAGGCGGCAGACCGGGCGGTCGAGGTGCTGACGCTCGACGGCGACCGCCGGGGGCGGGGGCTGGCCCTGGCGGCGCTCGGCGACGCGCTCGCCGACTGCGGCGGCGCCGAGGACGCGGCCCGGGCGTGCCGGTCGGAGGCCTACGACATCCTGGCCTCCATCGGCTCCCCCGAAGCCGACCGGCTGCGCGCCCTGATCGGCCTCGGCGGGGCCGCCGACCGTCCCCGCCGGCAGTGGCCGTCCTGGCTGCCGGCGTGATCCTCCCCTTGCCCCGGGGGTGTTCGGCTGCCGGTCGGACGGCTCAGGACAGCGCCCACACCTGGTTCTCCGCGTTCGAGCAGGCCGCCACCCTGACGTAGTAGGCGACTCCGTCGGACGTCAGACAGCCCTTGGTGGCGCCGTTGACGATCTGGTAGCCGCCCCGGACCGGCACGAAGGACCAGAGCTGGTTGTTGTTGTACGGCGGGCTCGTCCAGATCTGCACGCGCCCGTCGCCCGTGTCCAGGTCCAGCACCTTGGTGTAGTTGCTGGAGGCGTTGCGCAGGAAGTACTTCCCCTCGAAGACCTTTTCCAGCCGCCACACCTGGGCCGGCGTGCCGTTGACGTTGAAGGTGCCGATCCGGTTGCCGTTCTCGTCCACGGAGTAGGAGTTGTCCAGCGCGCCGTTGACGCCGGTGATCTGTGTCTGGGAGGGCAGCTGCGGCTGCGGTTTCGGCTCCGGCGTGGGCGGCGTGGGCGGCGTGGGCGGCGTCGACGTCGCGGACGACGTGGGCGTGGGCGGTTCGTGGGAAGCGGGCGGAGACGGGACGGCGGAGGTCGGCGCGGGCGAGGCGGGGTTCTGGCTCGCGGTGGGCGCGGTGGAGGCGGGCGGGGACGCGGCGGGGGCCGGGTTGGGCGTACCGGGCCGGACGGGCGTGGTGGCGCCCTGGCCGCCGGTGGCCGTGGCGGAGGCGGGAGGGGACGCGGCGGAGCCCCGGGTGGGCGTACCGGGCCGAACGGGCACAGCGAGGTCCTGGCCGGCGACCGGCGCGGGTCCGGCGCCGGGCGTGGGGCTCCCGCCCGCTTCCGGTCCGGTCGACGGCACCGGGGCCGTCGGCTCGGCGGGCTGCTGTCCGGCGGGTTGGCGGTCGGCTGCCACCGCCGCGGGAACGGCCGGGCCCGAGAGGCCGGCCACCGGGCCCGCGACGGCTGCGGTGCCCGGAGCGTCGTCCTCATCGGACCGGATCACCGTCGCTCCGGAGGCCCCGACCACGCAGAGCAGTGACAGCGCCGTCACGCCGATCAGCCCGCGTAGGCGGAACCTGGCCCACCGTGCGCGTCCGACGACCGGCAGGGGCCCGACCGGGACCAACGCCGGCGCCGTCTCCTCGGCCGGTGCGAGGGCGTCCCGTACCGCCGCGGCCATCGCCGCCGCGTCGGGCCAGCGCTCGCCGGGCTCCTTGGCCATCGCCCGCTCGACCAGCGCCCACACCGGCGCGGGCACGTCCTCGGGAAGCGGCGGCACGGGCTCCGTCAGGTGCTTGAGGATCAGTTCGAGGGCGGTCTCCCCGTCGAAGGGGAGCTTGCCGGCGAGGCATTCGTAGAGGACGACGCCGAGTGCGTAGAGGTCCGCCGAGGCGGTGACCGTCCCGGTGGAGGCCTGTTCCGGCGCCTGGTAGGCGGCGGTGCCGAGCACCATGCCCGGTACGGTCAGCCGGGCGTCGCAGCCGGGCCGGGCGATGCCGAAGTCCGCGATCACCGTCCGGTCGCCGCGGACCATCAGGTTGGCCGGTTTGATGTCCCGGTGGACCACCCCGGACTCGTGCGCGGCCTCCAACCCCTCCAGCACCTGGAGCGCCATCCGGAGGGTCTCCTCCACCGGCAGCGCGCCGCGGCGTTCCAGCACGGCGCTCAGCGGTTCCCCGTCGATCAGCTCCATGACCAGGTAGCCGACCGAGGGCCGCCCGTCCACGGCGCTGTGCCCGTAGTCGTACACGCCGACGATGCCCGGGTGGCGCAGCTGCGCCATGACGCGGGCCTCGGCGTGGAAGCGTTCGGCGAAGCCGGATTCGTCCAGCAGGGCCGGCTTCACCACCTTGACCGCGACCCGGCGGCCCAGGACCTCGTCCTCGGCGAGCCACACGTCGCCCATCGACCCGCCGCCCAGCAGGTCTACCAGCCGGTAGCGGTCGGCGAGCACGGTGCCGCGCATGATACTCCCTGAATCAAGCCCGAGGACCGGAGCGAATCCGGAGACCGGCCCGGTTCCATGGGCGCACCTTGGTCCGGGGCGCCCTCCGAGGATCATGACACCGGCAAAACAACTACTGGCTTTCCATCATATGAATCACGGTCGACTCAAGCCATTCCCGCCCCATGCCCCGCCCCACGCCTCGACGCCCGCGTTGACGGCCGGGTGCGGCGCCACAGCCGGCCGGGTGGGGTGTCAGGCGCCCTCCCCCGGCCACGACCGGTCACCAGCCGCCAGCCCACTCGAACGAACGCCGCCGTCGAGCCTCGCGGAAGCCGTCGACGGGGAGGCGGCTCGTCCTCGGTCCCGGACAGCCGCGGAGCAGGCCGTCAAGGCCTCCCCAGGCGCCGGGCCGACTTCTCGCGTCGAAGGTTCGTAACGAAATTACCCGTCACTGGAATGCAGGTCACCGGACCTTTTCGCATCGCGCCGCCGGACCGGCCGACCTAGCGTGGGTCGTGGCGCTCCTCACCGACGTTCCTCGCTGCGCGCGAGCCATGGGATCGAGCCACGGATCCGCCCGGGCAAGGCTTCGGCAGCACACGCACATATGGATTCAGAAGGACTCAACCATGGGCTTCGACCACGTCGACGCGGTGATGGCCGTACCCGACGAGCCGAACCAGTTCTGGGTGTTCTCCAACACCGACCACCGGCGCGTGGAAATCACCGTGGACACCAGGGCCTGTGGTCCGGTGCCGCTGAGCGAGTGGGAAGGCCTCACCAAGGGCTGACGGCCGTCTCGGGTGCCCGGACCGCACCTGGCCCGCCGCACCCAGCACTGGACGCCCGACCCGGCCGACCCCGGCCGGGCGTCTCACGTACCCGTACGTGCCCCGAGCCGTCGATCCCTTCGTCGGCCCCATCTCCCCGCTCATGCACACCTGCTCCGATCGGAGACCTGCCCATGGGTCAGTTCGTCACAGACCTCAACGTCCTGGTCGCCTACGACGACCCAGTGCGAAGCCCGTTCCACACGCCCACCGGGTGGGAGTGGATCGACGTCGACCTGAACAAGGGCACACACGGCGCCTACCTGTACCTCGTCTTCGAACGGTCCGCCGAGGGCCGGCCCGTCACCGGCATCCGCGTCCTCCAGGACGACGAGAAGCCGCCCGCCGGCTACCAGAAACTGCCGGTCGACCTCAACAGGGGAACCCCCGTGCACGACAAGGCCCTGTTCCTGGCCGCCACCCGCCAGGAAGGAGCGGGCCGGCCCATCGTCGACCTCACCGTCACGCACTGGAAGGACGGGTCGAAGGTGGTCCCTCCCAAGACGGGCTACACCCGCGTCGACACGGATCTCAACGAGGGCGCCAAGGGCGACTTCATCTACCTCGACTACCTCCGGGCCACCGAGAACGCACCCTCCGGTTCGCCCGCCACGCCGGACCAGGAGCACGCGTGAACACTCCCCACTCCCCGCAGAGCGCTCCGTCGCTGCCGAAGTCGCTGCTGAAGGCCCTCAAGCGCAAGCCCCGCCCCGGCGGTCTGAAGGCTGTCCGACACGTGGTCTTCCTGATGCAGGAGAACCGTTCCTTCGACCACTACTTCGGCAGCAACTTCCGAGGAGTGCGCGGGTACGAGGACCGCAACCTCGTCACGTTCCCCGGGTCCGGCGGCCGCACCGTCCTCGACCAGCCCGACCCGGACCACCCGTCCAAGCCCCGCCGGCCCCGCCAACTCGGCCTGGACCAGGGTACGGCCGAGCCGAAGGCCCACGACTGGCCCACCGGCCACCAGGCGTGGAACAACGGCCGCTACGACCAGTGGATCGCGGCCAAGAATGCCGTCGCGATGGACTACTTCGACCAGCCGGAGGTCGTCGGCACCTACCGGGAACTGGCCGAGCGGTTCACCGTCTGCGACGCCTACCACTGCTCGGTGATGAGCGAGACCACCTCGAACCGCAACTACCTCTTCAGCGGATTCGGCGGCTGGGAGCCCGACGGGTCGCGGGTCACCGGGTCGGCCGCGCACGACCGCGAGAATCCCGATGCGACCTACGCGGGTGACCGGACGCCCGGGTACAACTGGTCCAGCTACCCCGAGATCCTGGAGGTCAACAACGACCCCTTCGGGTCCGACAGGATCAGCTGGCGCGTCTACCAGGGCTGGGACAACTACTACGACAACAACCTGGACTTCCACGCCGAGTTCAAGCGGGTCTTCCAGACCGTGCTGAAGAGCGCCGAGCTCGACTACCTGAGCCTGTACGACTTCTACAAGGATCCGAAGCGCGTGCGCCCGGAGGACGTGGAGGCGCTCGCCAAAGCGGTCGCCGACCTGCCGCCGGCCGACCGGAGCCTCTACGACCGCGGGCTCTTCCGCTGCCCGCCCCCGCCGGACTCGAAGCAGAACCCGAAGAACTACCGCGACTTCGTCTACGCGTTCGCCCAGGACGTGGCGGCGAAGAGGGTCCCCCGGGTCTCGTACCTGGTGCCCTCGGACGCGGACTCGGAGCACCCGGGCGACGGCGGTTCGGCCCCCATGACCGGCGAGGAGGTCGTCTGCCAGGTCCTGGACGTCATCGCCTCCGACGAGGACATGTGGGACTCCACCGTGCTGTTCGTCAGCTACGACGAGAACGACGGCTTCTTCGACCACGTGCCACCGCCGGTGCCCCCGCAGGGCGTCGACGACGAGTACGTCGGCGACCAGCCCATCGGCCTGGGCATGCGCGTGCCGATGATCGTGGTCTCGCCGTGGACCGTGGGCGGCTACGTCAACTCCCAGGTCTTCGACCACACCTCACAAGTCCGGTTCCTGGAGGAGTGGTTGGGCGTACGGCAGCCCGCCATCAGCCGCTGGCGGCGCACCGTGGCCGGCAACCTCACCTCGGTCTTCGACTTCGACCGCACCGGCGACCCGCCGTCGCAACCCACCGACCCCACCCGGCGTCTGGCCCGCCCGCTGCCGTACCAGCCGGACGCCCACGGCGCCCTGGACCGGAAACAGGACGTGTTCGTCCTCCAGCCGACCAACACCGGCGCCGCCTCCGTGCACCTGACCCTGTACGACAACGTCGGCACGTCCGGCAGCTACGACGCGCCCCGGCACTTCGACGTGCTCGGCACCACCACGCCCGCCACCAAAGTGCCGGTGCGCGAGGGAAGTTACGACTTCTACCTCACCGGCCCCAACGGATTCCGCCGCGAGTTCGCCGGGACGGCCGCCGGGGCCGCCGCCGAAACCTCCGTGGCCACCGCCATCGCCGCCGCCGCGAAGCGCACCCTCACCCTGACGATTACGTCGCCGAGCGCCACGCCGAAGGCCGTCACCCTGGCACCCCGGCACTACAGCACCGCGAAGGCGCTGACCGGGACCGTCGTCACGGGCAAACCCCTCGTCCTCGCCTGGGACACCGAGGACGCCGACGGCTGGTACGACCTGGACCTCGCGATCGCCGAGGACACGTCCTTCCGCCGCCGCCTCATGGGCCACGTCGAGAACGGCCACCCGAGCATCAGCGGCTGAGCGCCGACGAGGCCGGTGCCGCCCGCCCGGGGGGTGTTCCGGGCGGGCGGCACCGGCCTCGCCGGGTGCGGGGGTCGCTACCGGCGGCCGCGGGCCGGTGCGGGGTTGAGCTTGGCGCTGAGCACCGACAGGAAGGTCGGGAGCCTGTCCACCGCGGTCTTGGGGACGGGGGTGACCTGGACGGTGTCCCGGACCACGTCCTGCACGACGAGCTTGTAGGTGCCGCCCTCCTCGACGAGTTCGGCGGCGTAGAGCAGTGTTTCTTCCACCAGGGGTCCCTCCGGTTGTCTGTCGTACGGCGGGTCAGGAGCCGTTGAGCCAGGCGTTCCACGCCTTGGTCGCCTGCTCCTCGTCCGCTCCCCCGGCGAACAGGTGGTGGCCCAGCCAGATCGGCCAGTTCCAGGAGCTGCCGTTGTAGAACCGGTACAGGGTGTCCGGGCCGCGCAGACCGATGAAGTCGGGGCTCAGGTAGTCCACGACCACCTCTTCCGGGCCGCCGTCCGCACCCGGGAGGTCGAGTGACAGCCGGTCGCCGACGGCCGTGTCGTCGGCGAGGCCGAGGCGCCGGCGCAGCGTGGCGAAGTCGGCGGGGTCGGCGGTCGGTCCGGGCCGGGCGGCCTTGACGTAGACGGCGGTGCGGTCGGCGAAGTGCGTCAGGTACTGGGCGAGGCTGTGCTGGTAGAGGTCGACGTGCTTCTCGGCCGCGTCCGCCCTGGTGTCCCAGCCGTCGTCGACGACGCCCTCGTGCACCCAGTGGATCCCCATCCGCAGGTGGCTCGACGTGCCGTCGGCCGCCTCGATGTGGTAGCTGAGGGTGTTCGAGAAGCCGCCGTCCCTGGTCGCCCGGACGGCGAAGTGGTGCGGCGGTTCCCAGGCCACGACGGTGCCGCCGCCGCGGGAGACCGTCCCGCCGACGTGCGGCTCGACCTCCATGGGGTACAGCCAGCTGAGGTTGCCGGCCCCGGTGGCGATCGCCTGCCAGACCTGGTGCGGTGCGGCGGGCAGGTCCTGTTCCCGGCGCACCTGGAACTCTCGGGCCATGATCGGTTCTCCTTCGCAGTCGATGGTCTTGTCGTTCGGTGGTCTTGTCGTTCGACGGGCTTGTCGTCCGACGAGGTTGTCGTTCAGTAGGTGAGCGGCAGTGCGCACAGGTGCCGTTGCAGCGGGTTGGGCCGCCAGTCGAGGGCCGTCCCGTCGGCGAGTGCGAGGCCCGGGAGCCTGCGGACCAGGGTGCCGACCGCCAGTTCGGTCTGGAGCTTGGCGAGCGGTCCGCCGAGGCAGAAGTGCGGGCCCGTGCCGAAGGTCAGGTGCCGGTTGCGGGTGCGCGCCAGGTCGAGTCGGTCGGGGTCCTCGAAGCGGTCCTCGTCGCGGTTGGCCGCGCTGAGGAACAGGTACACCAGCTCGCCCTCGCGCAGCGTCCGCCCGCCGATCTCGACGTCCTGCGCGACGACCCGGACGATCGCCTGGGTCGGCGTGTCGTAGCGGGCCAGCTCCTCGACGGCGGTGCGGATCAGCGCCGGGTCCTCGCGCAGCCGGGCCAGCTGGTCGGGGTGGCGCAGCAGGGCGAGGGTGCCGTTGCCGATCAGGTTGGCGGTGGTCTCGTCCCCGGCGGTGATGAGGACGAAGCAGGTGGACAGCAGTTCGGAGTCGGTGAGCCGGTCGTCCGTGGCCTGGGTGGTGACCAGGGCGCTGATCAGGTCGTCGCCCGGATCCTCGCGGCGCTGCCGGATGAGCCGGGACAGGTACTCCTCGTACTGGTCGACGGCGGCCTCGGCCTGCTCGATGTCGGCGGTCAGGTTGCCGATCCGGCGGAACCAGGTCTTGACTTCGGGGCGGTCCTCGGGCGGGATGCCGAACAGCTCGCAGGCGACGGCCAGGGGCAGCGGGGAGGCGACCGCCTCGATGAAGTCCATGGCGGGCCCCTGGGCCACGGCTCGGTCGATCAGGTCGTCGACGACCGTCTGGATGCCGTCCCGCAGGGCCTCGACCCGCCGGGCGGTGAACGCCCGGTTGACGAGCTTGCGCAGCCGGGCGTGGTCCGGCGGGTCGGTGTTGGTCATCACCCGGCCGAGCCGGTCGGTGAGCCGGCTCAGGGCCTTCAGGTTGCCGCCCAGGCCGCTGAGGGCCCGGGTCATCCGGTCCCGGTCGTTCGACAGGCGCAGGTCGCCCAGGGCGGCGTCGATGTCGGCGTACCGGGTGAGGTACCAGATGCCCTGGTCGCTGCGGTGGACCGGGCTCTCGCGCCGCATGCGGGCGTAGAACGGGTACGGGTCGCGGCGGGCCTCGGGCGTGTACAGGGCCGCGGCGAGGTCGCCGGACGGCCCGGCCGGGCCCGCAGTGGCACGGGCCTCGGCCGGGGCGTCGGTGCCGAGGGTGTCGGTGGAGGTCACGTCGGCCGCGCTACTTCCTGGCGTCCATGGCGTCGGCGAGGCTCCTGGGCCGCATGTCGGTCCAGGACTGCTCGACGTACTCCAGGCAGGCGGCGTGGCTGTCGGGGCCGTGGGCGACGGTCCAGCCCTCGGGGACGTCGGCGAACTGCGGCCACAGCGAGTGCTGGTTCTCCTGGTTGACGAGCACGAGGAAGGTGGCGTCCTGGTCGTCGAACGGGTTGGTCATGGGTCAGTCCTCCTGGTGGGAAAGGGCGGTGTCGCCGGTGACCTCGGCGAGGCGGGCGGCCACGATCGGTCCGATCTGGGCCAGCGAGCCCGGCTGGGTCATCCGGTCGTGGCGGGTGGTGATGTCGTGGGAGTCGATCCGGCCGGTGACGTACGGGCGCCAGGTGCCGGCGCCGGCCGAGTCCTCGGTGCGGTCGATCGTGGAGTTGAACAGCAGCAGGTCCCCCTCGAACCGGCCGGGGGCGTGGGCGACCGCCAGCTCGGCGTTGTTGATCATGATCCGGACGACGGCCTCGATGCGCCGCTCGTCCAGGTGCGCCAGGGCGCTGCCCCGGCGGCGGAGGATCTCGGCGACCTCGGCGTAGGACAGCGGCCCCTCGCCCAGTTCGGCGGGGTCGCAGTCGAGGATGCCGACGAGCACGTCCCGCTCGGTGGGCACGGCGGAGTCGTCGAGCACCACGTCCTTGACCGGGTAGGCGTCGAGGGTCGCCAGCAGTTCGGTGCGCTCGCCGCGGGCCTGGAGCTCGCAGGCGATCGCGTGGGCGATCAGCCCGCCGGCGGACCAGCCGAGCAGCCGGTAGGGGCCGTCGGCCTGGACCTTGCGGATCTGGTCGGCGTAGTCGGCCGCCATCTCCTCGTACGACGTCGGCAGGGTCTCGGCGTGCGCGAGGCCGCGTGCCTGGATCGCGTACACCGGGTACTCCGGGCCGATGTGGTTCAGCAGACCGGAGTAGGACCAGCTGATGCCGCCGCCGGGGTGGATGCAGAACAGCGGCGGGCGGGTGCCGGTGGACCGCAGGGGCAGCACCACGTCGAAGGCGTCCTCGGCGTCGTCCATGGCCAGCCGGCTGGTCAGACCGGCCACGGTGGGGGCCTCGAACAGGGTGCGCAGGCCCACCGGGACGCCCAGCGTCTCGCGGATGCGCGAGACCAGGCGGGCGGCCAGCAGCGAGTGCCCCCCGAGGTCGAAGAAGCTGTCGTCGAGGTGGACCTGCTCCCGGCCGAGGATCTCGGCGAACAGGGAGCACAGCAGCTGCTCCTGCGGGGTGCGCGGGCCGCGGCCGACGCCCGTCGCCCCGGACTCGGGTGCGGGCAGCGCGGCCCGGTCCAGCTTGCCGTTGGCGGTCAGCGGCAGCGCGTCGAGGGTGACGAAGGCCGACGGCACCATGTAGTCGGGCAGTTCGCGGCCGAGCCGGCGGGCGAGGCCGTCCGGCGCGGGCGCGCCCTCGGCGGCGGGCACCAGGTAGGCGACCAGGCGCTTGTCGCCCGGCCGGTCCTCGCGGGCGACGACGGCCGCCTGGGCCACGCCCGGGCAGGCGGCGAGGAGTGCCTCGACCTCGCCGGGCTCGATCCGGAACCCGCGCAGCTTGACCTGCTCGTCGGCGCGGCCGACGAACTCCAAGGTGCCGTCGGCCTGCCACCTGACCAGGTCACCCGTGCGGTACATCCGCTGCCCTTCGGGCCCGTACGGGTTCGCGACGAACCGCTCCGCGGTCAGGCCGGGCCGGGCCGGGTAGCCCCGGGCCACGCCCGCCCCGGCGAGGTACAGCTCGCCGGCCACGCCCGGCGGCACCGGTCGCAGCCCCGCGTCGAGCACGTAGACCCGCATGTTCGCCATCGGCCGGCCGAGCGGAAGGGCGCGGGCGAGGTCGGGCGGTGTGCCCAGGGCTTGGGACATCGCGAAGGTGGTGGTCTCGGTCGGCCCGTAGACGTGGACCACCGCGGTCCCCGGGCACGCCCCCATCACCCTGGCGACCGCAGCCGGCGACACCACGTCGCCGCCCGTCCACACCTCGCGCACCCCCGTGAAGCAGTCCGGCTGCTGCTCGGCCACCAGGTGGAACAGCCCGACCGTCAGGAACAGCCCCGTGACGTCGTGCCGGCTGATGGTCCGCGCCAGCGTGCCGACCTCCAGCTGGCCGGCCGGCGCGACGACGACCCGACCGCCACCGAGCAGCGGCGTCCACATCTCGTAGGTCGAGGCGTCGAAGGCGGTCGGGGAGTGCATCAGGACGCGCCGGTGACTGCCGTTCGCCCAGCAGGGGTCCAACGCCAGGCTCGCGACGTCCCGGTGGGTCACCCCGATGCCCTTCGGCCGTCCCGTCGAACCGGAGGTGTACATCACGTACGCCAACTGCCGGGGATCACACGGGATCTGCGGGTCGGAGTCATCGGTCTCGGCCTGGCTCAGCGCGGTCAGCACGTCCTCGGTGAGCACCAGGGCCGCGCCGGTCTCCCGGAGGATCAGGTCGATCCGGGAGGACGGGAACCGCGGATCGAGCGGGACGTACGCGCCGCCGGCCTTGACGATCGCCAGGACCGCGACGACGACGTCCGCCGAGCGCTCCAGCAGCACCGCGACCGGGGTCTCCGACCGCACGCCTTGGCCGATCAGGGCCCGGGCCAGGCGGTTGGCCCGCCTGTCGAGCTCGCGGTAGGTCAGTTCGGCGTCGTCCGCGACGACCGCGACCGCGTCCGGCGTGGCCCGCACCCGGCGGGCGAACAGCTCCGGCAGGGCGGCCTCGGGCAGTTCGGCGTCGGTCCGGTTGAACTCGACCAGCAGTTCGCGGCGTTCCTCGCCGGACAGCAGGTCGAGCCGGCCGATCGGCTGGTCCGGCTCGGCGGCGGCCGCGCGCAGCAGCCGCACCCAGCGGGCGAACAGCAGCTCCACGGTGGCCGGGTCGAACAGGTCGGTCGCGTACTCGACCGCGCCGAGCACGCCCGCCGGGCTGCCGTCCGGACCGTACTGCTCGGCCAGGCTGACGGTCAGGTCGACGCGGGCGGTGCCGGTGGGGGCCTCCAGGTGGGCGGTCTCCAGGCCCGACAGGGTGAACTCCCCCGCCGGTGCGTTCTGCAGGCCGAGCATGACCTGGAACAGCGGGTGGTGGGCCAGCGACCGGGTGGGGTTGACGGCCTCGACCAGGTACTCGAACGGCACGTCCTGGTGGGCGTAGGCGGCCAGCGCCTTCTGCCGCACCCGGCCGACGAGTTCGGCGAAGCCCGGGTCGCCGCCGGTGTCGGTGCGCAGCACCAGCGTGTTGACGAAGAACCCGACGAGGTCGTCCAGCGCCTGGTCGGTGCGCCCGGCGATGGGGCTGCCGATCGGGATGTCGGTGCCGGCGCCGAGCCTGGTGAGCAGGGCGGCGAGGCCGGCCTGGAGCACCATGAACATGCTGGCGCCGTGCGCGGTGGCGAGGCCTCGCAGGTCCTGGTGCAGGTCCTCGTCGAGCCGGACCTCGATCCGGCCGCCGCGCTGGGAGGCCTCGGCCGGCCGGGGCCGGTCCGCGGGCAGTCGCACCTGGTCCGGCAGGCCCGCCAGCTCCTCCTTCCAGTAGCCGAGCTGCCGGGTGAACAGGCTGCCCCGGTCGGCGGCCTCGCCGAGCAGGTCGCGCTGCCACAGGGTGTAGTCGGCGTACTGGACCGACAGCGGGGACCACTGCGGTGCCCCGCCCTGGCAGCGGGCCGCGTAGGCGGTGGCCAGGTCCCGGGAGAGCGGGCCCATCGACCAGCCGTCGGCGGCGATGTGGTGCACCACGACCAGCAGGACGTGCCGCCCGGGGGCGAGCGCGTACAGCTCCGCCCGGATCGGCGGCTCGGCGGCCAGGTCGAAGCCGCGCCGGGCCGCCTCGGCGAGCCGCTCGGCCAGCCGGCTCTCGTCGAGCTCGACCACCGGGAGCGGCGGGTGCGCCTCGTCCGCGCCCAGCACCTGCTGGTGGGGCGCCCCGTCCGTCTCCCGCAGGACGGTGCGCAGGCTCTCGTGCCGGGCGACCACGTCCGCCAGCGCTGCCGCCAGCGCCTCCCGGTCGAGGTCGCCGGTCAGCCGCAGGGCGAGCGGCATGTTGTAGGTGGCGCTCGGCCCGTCCATGCGGTGCAGGAACCACAGGCGGCGCTGGGCGAAGGACAGCGGGAGCCGCTCGGGGCGCGGGCGGGCGGTCAGCGCGGGCCGCTCGGTGACGGACCCGTCGAGGCGGCCCGCCAGGGCGGCCACGGTCGGGTGCTCGAACAGCGTCCGGATCTCCAGTTCGGCGCCGAGGACGGCCCGGACCCGGGAGGCCAGGCGGGTCGCCAGCAGCGAGTGGCCGCCGAGGTCGAAGAAGCTGTCCTCGACGCCGACGTGGGGCAGGCCGAGCACGTCGGCGAAGAGTTCGGCGAGGAGCTGCTCCTGCGGGGTGCGCGGTGCCCGGCCGCCGGCGGCCGCCCCGAGGTCGGGGGCGGGCAGCGCGCGGCGGTCGAGCTTGCCGTTGGCGGTCAGCGGCAGCGCGTCCAGCACGACGAACGCCGACGGCACCAGGTAGTCGGGCAGCCGGGCGCCCAGCCAGCTCCGGAGTTCGGCGGCCAGGGCCGGGGCACCGCGCTTTCCGGCCGGGCGGTTGGTGAGCGCGGACAGCGCCGCGCCCGTGCCCCGGGTGGGCCGGTACGCCTCGGCCGGGGCGTCGCCGGGTGCGCCGTCGGGTGCGCCGCCTGGTGCGCCGCCGAAGAGCACGTCCAGGGCGTCCGGGCCGGTGGCCGACCAGGTGACGGACACCCGGCGGCCGAGCGCGTCCCCGAGGGCGTGGAAGTCCTCAGGATCGGGCGCCGCGTCCTCCTGCGGGGCGCGCAGCCGCTCCAGCAGCGGCCCGAGCGGGAGGTCCTCCTCCTGCACGGCCCGGGCCAGGGCCGCCTCGCGGACCACGCGGCGGTTGGGTGCCCCGGTGATCCGGACCGGCCGGCCGTCGTGCCGCCCGAGGAGCTCGCACAGCTCCGGCAGAGCGGTCACGTCCCGGCCCCAGCGGAGTTCGACCGGCTCGTCGCCCTGCGCCGGGGTGGCGGGCTGCTTGCGCAGGGTGACGTCGTAGCGGTAGCGGGTCAGCTCGTTGTGGTGGCGGCCCCGCTTGACCTCCACCGTCACCGCGCCAGCGTCCGCGCCGTTCTCCCGCAGGACGGTGAAGAAGTCCGGGTCGACCAGGAGCTCCTTCTCCACCAGCAGGGACTGCTCCACCGCGCGGCGCACCGCGGTGAAGTCGGCGCCGTCGGCGGCCCGGTGCAGTTGGACGGCGGTGGCCAGCGGGCGCAGCAGTCGCAGGTTGCGGACGTCGCCGACGAAGAGCGCGCCGCCGGGGGTGAGCAGTTGCATCAGTTTCCCGATGACGTCGGCGAGGTAGTCGGCGGAGGGGAAGTACTGCACCACCGAGTTGATGACGATGGTGTCGAACTGCCCGACCGGGAGGCCGTCGGTGTCGTGTGCCGGGCGGGTGTGCAGGACGACGCGGTCGGCCAGCTGCTCCTGCCGGGCGACCTGGGCGGCCAGCGCGTCGATCGCGGTGGCGGAGAAGTCGGTCGCCCAGTAGGTCTCGCAGTGCGGTGCGATCTGCGAGAGGAGCAGTCCGGTGCCGACGCCGACCTCCAGCACCCGGCGGGGGCGCAGGGCCAGGATGCGGGCCACGGTGGCGTCCCGCCATTCCCGCATCTGCTCGACGGGGATCGGGCTCGCGTCGTAACTGCTGTTCCAGCCGACGAAGTTCTGGCCGAAGGCGGTCTCCTCGGGGGTGATGGGCAGGGCGTCGTAGATGTCCCGCCACTCGCCCACGTGGTCGGCTTCGCGGCTGTCGTCGCGGCCGGTGTCCCGGCGCGGGACGACGTAGCCGATGAGCCGGTCGTCCTGGGCGAGGACCGCGGCCCGGGCGACGGCAGGGTGCTCGGCCAAGGCCGTCTCGATCTCGCCGGGCTCGACCCGGAAGCCGCGCACCTTCACCTGCTCGTCGGCGCGGCCGACGTACTCCAACTGCCCGTCGCCCAGCCAGCGCACCACGTCCCCGGTGCGGTACATGCGGCTCCCGCCCGCCTCGAACGGGCAGGCGACGAAGCGACCCGCCGTCAGGGACGGCCGGTTCAGGTAGCCGCGCGCCAGCCCCACGCCGGCGACGTACAGCTCCCCGGGCACGCCGGGCGGCACCGGCCGCAGCCGCTCGTCCAGCACGTACACCCGCGCGTTGGCGATCGGCCGCCCGATCGGCGGCACGCCCGCCCCCGGGGACAGCGGGTCGCTCATCGTCGCGCACACCGTCGTCTCCGTCGGGCCGTACGCGTTGACCATCCGCCGCCTGGGCGCCCAGCGCGCCACCAGCTCCGGCGGGCAGGCCTCGCCCGCCACCACCAGGGTCGACACCGTCACCGCGCCCTCCGGCAGGGCCGCCAGGACGGACGGGGGCACGGTCGCGTGGGTCACCGCGAGCCCCGGGTCCGTCAGCGCGGCGACCGGCTCCGCCGCCGGAGGCAGCACCAGGGCCGCACCGCACAGCAGGGCGGTGAAGACCTCCGACACCGAGGCGTCGAAGCTCGGCGAGGCGAACTGCAGCACCCGGCTGTCGGAGTCGATCGCGAACCGCTCGATCTGGGCGGCGACCAGACTGGCCACGCCGCCGTGGGCGACCACGACGCCCTTGGGGCGCCCGGTCGAACCCGAGGTATAGATCACGTAGGCCGGATGCCGGACGTCGAGAGCGACCACGGGATCCGTGTCCGGCGACTCGGAGGCCTCGGCGGCCTCGGAGGCCTTGGCCACCAGCGCCGGATCATCGACCACCAGCGCCGGGCGGGCGTCCTCCAGCATGTACGCGATCCGCGCCGCCGGGTACGCCGGATCCACCGGCAGGTATGCGGCACCCGCCTTCAGGACACCCAGGACCGCCACCACCGACTCCACCGAACGCGGCAGCGCCACCGCCACGACCTGCTCCGGCCCGACCCCACGGGCGATCAGCGCATGCGCGAACCGGTTCGCCCGGGAGTTCAGCTCGCGGTACGTCAGCTCGGCACCACCGGACACCAGGGCGAGCGCGTCCGGCGTCGCCGCCACCTGCGCCGCGAACGCCTGCGGCACCGGCACGGCGCCCACCTCACGGTCAGTCGCGTTGCCCCGCTCCAGCAGCCGAATCCGCTCGTCGGAGTCGAGGAGGTCGATCCCCCCGATCGCCAGGTCCGGATCGGCGGTGACCGCCTCCAGCAGGAGCGTCCAGCGCCGCACGAGGGCGGCGACCGTCGAACGGTCGAACAGGTCGGTGGCGTACTCGACCACGCCGACGATCCCGTCCGGGCTGCCGTCGGGGCCGAACCGCTCGCTCAGGTTGAAGCCGAGGTCGAACTTGGCCGTCCCGGTCGGCACGGCGAAGGCGGACACCTGGAGGCCGGGCAGCGTGAACTCGCCCATCGGCGCGTTCTGCACGGCGAGGATCGTCTGGAACAGCGGGTGGTGCGCGAGCGAGCGGGACGGGTTCAGCGCCTCCACCAGGTGCTCGAACGGCACGTCCTGGTGGGCGTAGGCGGCGAGCGCGGTCTCCCGCACCCGCTCCAGCAGTTCGCCGAAGGTCGGGTCGCCGCTCGTGTCGGTGCGCAGCACCAGCGTGTTGACGAAGAACCCGACCAGGTCGTCCAGCGCCTCGTCGGTGCGGCCCGCGATCGGGCTGCCGATCGGGATGTCCGTCCCCGCGCCGAGCCGGGTGTAGAGCGCCGCCAGGCCCGCCTGGAGCACCATGAACAGACTGCTCCCGGACCGCCGGGCCAACTCGGCCAGCCCCGCGTGCAGTTCGGGGGTCAGCTCAAGGCCGAAGACGGCGCCCCGGTAGCCGGCGACGGCCGGCCGGGGCCGGTCGGCGGGCAGCGGGATCCGCTCCGGAAGGCGGTCCAACTGCTCGGTCCAGTAGCGGAGTTGTCCGGCGAACCGGCTGTCCGGGTCCTCCGGGTCGCCGAGCAGCTCGCGCTGCCAGAGCGTGTAGTCGGCGTACTGCACCGGCAGGGCGTCCCGGTCCGGCTCGCGGCCCTGGCAGCGGGCAGCGTAGGCCTCGGCGAGGTCGCGGGCGAGCGGGCCGGTGGACCAGCCGTCACCGGCGATGTGGTGCATGACCAGCAGCAGCACGTGCTCGTCCGGCGCGAGCGCGAACAGCTCGGCGCGCAGCGGCGGTTCCGCCGCGAGGTCGAACGGGAGCCGTGCCGCGTGGGCGAGCCGTTGCGGCAGCTCGTCCTCCACGGCCTCGGCCACCCGCACCCGGGGCCGGGCCGCCCCGGGGTCGAGGACCCGCTGGCACGGCACGGCGTCGAGCTCCGGGAAGACCGTCCGCAGGCTCTCGTGCCGGGCGACGACCTCGGCCAGCGCGTCCTCCAGCGCCTTGCGGTCCAGCGTTCCGGTCAGCCGCAGCGCCAGCGGGATGTGGTAGGCCGCGGCGGCTCCGTCCATCCGGTGCAGGAACCACAGGCGGCGCTGCGCGAACGACAGCGGTACCGTCTGCGGCCGCTCGTACGGTGCCAGTGCGGGCCGGGCCCGGTCGGCCTCGGTGAGCCGTGCCGCCAGGCCGGCCACCGTCGGCGCCTCGAAGAGCGCGCGCAGGCCGACCTCGGCCCCCAGGGCCGAACGGATCCGGGAGACCAGTCGGGTGGCCAGCAACGAGTGCCCGCCCAGGTCGAAGAAGTCGTCGTCGACACCGACCTGGCCCCGGCCCAGCACCTCGGCGAACAGCTCGCACAGGATCTGCTCCTGCGGCGTCCGCGCCGCCCGACCGACCCCGACGACGCCCGCATCCGGCGCCGGCAGCGCCGCCCGGTCCAACTTCCCGTTCGGCGTCAACGGCAGCGCCGCCAACACCACGAACACCGACGGCACCAGGTAGTCCGGCAGCCGCTCCCGCAGGTACGACGCCAGTTCCGCCGGGCGAGCGTCGGCGCCGGGGCGCGGGGCCACGTAGCCGACGAGCCGATCGCCGTCGGCGAGGACGGCGGCCTGGGCGACGGCGGGGTGCGCGGTCAGGGCCGTCTCGATCTCGCCGGGCTCGACCCGGAAGCCGCGCACCTTCACCTGCTGGTCCGCCCGGCCGACGTACTCCAACTCGCCGTCGGCCCGGCGCCGCACCACGTCACCGGTGCGGTACATCCTCTCGCCGACCGCGCCGAACGGGCAGGCGACGAACCGACCCGCCGTCAGGGACGGCCGGTTCAGGTAGCCGCGCGCCAGCCCCGGCCCCGCGACGTACAACTCCCCCGCGACGCCCGGCGGCACCAGGCGCAGCCGCTCGTCCAGCACGTACACCCGGAAGCCCGCGACCGCACGGCCGATCGGCGGCACGCCGGAGCCCGCCGCCAGCGGGGCGCTCATCGTCGCGCACACCGTCGTCTCCGTCGGGCCGTACGCGTTGACCATCCGACGCCCCGGCGCCCACCGCGCCACCAGCTCCGGCGGGCACGCCTCACCCGCCACCACCAGGGTGCCGGCCGCGACATCGGTGCTGTCCAGCGCGGCCAGGGCCGAGGGCGGCAGGGTCACATGGGTGACGTCGAGCCGGCGGTCCGTCAAGGCCTCCAGCGGGGCCCCGGACGGGGCCAGCACGAGGGCGGCACCGGTCAGCAGGGCACTGCACAGGTCCCAGAACGACGCGTCGAAGCTGGGCGAGGCGAACTGGAGGACGCGGCTGCCCGGCGCCAGGCCGAGCCGCTCGACCTGCGCCGCCACCAGACCCGACACCCCGCCGTGGCTCACCACCACGCCCTTGGGGCGACCGGTCGAACCCGAGGTATAGATCACGTAGGCCGGGTGCCGGACGTCGAGCGCGACCTCAGGATCGGTGTCCGGCCAGGCGGACGCCTCGCACACCGCGCACGCCTCGGCGACCAGCGCCGGATCGTCGACCACCAGTACCGGGCGGGCGTCCTCCAGCATGTACGCGATCCGCGCCGCCGGGTACGACGGGTCCACCGGCAGATACGCGGCACCGGCCTTCAGGACACCCAGCACGGCCACCACCGACTCCACCGAACGCGGCAGCGCCACCGCCACGACCTGCTCCGGCCCGACCCCACGGGCGATCAACGCATGCGCGAACCGGACGGCCCAGACATCAAGTTGACGATACGTCAGCTCTACTGTCCCGTCGGTCAGCGCGGGCGCATCCGGCGTCGCCGCCACCTGCGCCGCGAACGCCTCCGGCAGGCTCACGCCGGCCACCCCGGGCTCGGCGGCGGGCAGGAGTTCCCCGCGCTCCCGCTCGTCCAGCAGGTCGATCGCACCGATCGGCCGGTCCGGATCGGCGGCGACCGCGGCCAGCAGCCGGGCCCAGCGGGCGACCAGGGCCTCGACCGTCCCCCGGTCGAAGAGGTCGGTGCTGTACTCGACCGCACCGATCAGCCCGGCCGGCGTGCCGTCGGGCCCGCGGTTCTCCGCGAGGCCGAAGGTCAGGTCGACCCGCGAGGTCCCGGTCGGCACCGGCACCCCGGAGACCGTCAGCCCGGGCAGCTCGAAGTCGCCCATCGGCGCGTTCTGCAGCGCCAGCACGGTCTGGAAGAGCGGGTGGAGCGACATCGACCGCGCCGGGTTCAGCGCCTCCACCAGGTGCTCGAACGGCACGTCCTGGTGCGCGAAGGCCGACAGCGTCGTCTCCCGTACCCGGCCCAGCAGTTCGAGGAAGCTCGGGTCGCCGCTCGTGTCGGTGCGCAGCACCAGCGCGTTGACGAAGAAGCCGACCAGGTCGTCCAGTGCCTCGTCGGTGCGCCCCGCGATCGGGCTGCCGATCGGGATGTCCGTCCCCGCGCCCAGCCGGGTGAACAGCGCCGCCAGGCCCGCCTGGAGCACCATGAACAGACTGCTCCCGGACCGCCGGGCCAACTCGGCCAGCCCCGCGTGCAGTTCGGCGGGCAGCCGGATGTCCAGCAGGTCGCCGCCGTAGGTCATGACCGCCGGCCTGGGCCGGTCGACGGGCAGCGCGAGCTGCTCGGGAAGCCCGGCGAGCGCTTGGCTCCAGTAGCCGACCTGGCGGGCGAACGCGCTGTCCGCGTCGGACTCCTCGCCGAGGATCTCGTGCTGCCACACGGTGTAGTCCGCGTAGCTCACCGGCAGCGGCGCCCAGCCCGGGGCGTCGCCGCGCCGGCGGGCGGTGTACGCGGTCGCGAGGTCGCGGGAGAGCGGGCTCATCGACCAGCCGTCGCCGGCGATGTGGTGCAGGACGACGAGCAGGACGTGCTCGTCGGGGGCGAGCGTGAACAGCTGCGCCCGGACGGGCAGGTCCGCCGTCAGGTCGAAGGCGCGCACCGCCGCCTCGCTCAGCAGCCCCGGCAGCTCCGACTCGCCGGCCCGGCGCACCGGGATCCGGATGGTGGCCTCCGCAGCGCTCAGCACGCGCTGGCGCGGGACGCCCTCGGTGTGCGGGAACACCGTGCGCAGGCTCTCGTGCCGCGCCACCACGTCCGTCAGCGCTGCTCCCAGCGCCTCCTGGTCGAGGTCGCCGGTCAGCCGCAGTGCCAGCGGCATGTGGTAGGTCGCGCTGGGCGCCCCGAACTGGTGCAGGAACCACAGGCGGCGCTGTGCGAAGGACAGCGGCAGCGGTTCCCGGCGCGGCCGGGGCACCAGCGCCTGCCGCGCGGTGGCGGCGTCGTGCAGCCCGGCCGCGAGCCCGGCCGGTGTCGGCGTCCGGAACAGGCGGCGCAGCTCCAGCTCGACCCCGAGGGTCGCCCGGACCCGGGAGACCAGTCGGGTGGCCAGCAGCGAGTGCCCGCCGAGATCGAAGAAGTCGTCGTCGACACCGACCTGGCCCCGGCCCAGCACCTCCGCGAACAGCTCGCACAGGATCTGCTCCTGCGGCGTCCGCGCCGCCCGACCGAACCCGACCGACCCCGCCTCCGGCGCCGGCAGCGCCGCCCGGTCCAACTTCCCGTTCGGGGTCAACGGCAGCGCCGCCAACACCACGAACACCGACGGCACCAGGTAGTCCGGCAGTCGCTCGCGCAGGTACGACGCCAGCACCGGCGCCGTGGTCCCGCTCTCGGCCGCGGGTACGACGTAGGCGACGATCCTGGTGTCGCCCGGCCGGTCCTCGCGGGCGAGCACCGCGACCTGGGCCACGCCGGGGTGGGCGGCGAGCTCCGCCTCGATCTCGCCGGGCTCGACCCGGAAGCCGCGCACCTTCACCTGGTGGTCCGCCCGGCCGGCGAACTCCAGCTCCCTGTCGGCGCGCCAGCACACCAGGTCCCCGGTGCGGTACATCCGGCTGCCCGCCGGCCCGAACGGGTCGGCGACGAAGCGCCCGGCCGTCAGGGACGGCCGGTTCAGGTAGCCGCGGGCCAGCCCGGCCCCGGCCAGGTACAGCTCGCCCGTGACGCCGGGGGCGACCGGCCGCAGGGCCGCATCCAGCACGTACGCCCGGCTGTTGGCGATCGGGCGGCCGATCGGCACCGGCAGCGGGCAGTCGGCGGGGTCGGCCGGCAGCGGGAAGGCGGTGATCACGTGGGTCTCGGCCGGGCCGTAGTGGTTGTGCAGCACCCGGCCGGGCCCGCGGGCCTGGAGGCGCCGCAGTCCGCCGCCGAGGCGCATCGCCTCGCCGGCCTGCGCGATCAGCCGCAGGTCCGGCAGGTCCCGCCCGTGTTCCTCGGCCGCCTCCGCCAGTGCCTCGATCACCAGGTTGGGGGCGAAGAGCTCCGCCACCCGGTGGTGCTCCAGCCACCGGGCGAGGAGTTCGGCACTGCGGCGCTGCTCGTCGGTCGGCACCACCAGGGTCTTGCCGAACAGCAGCGCGGAGAGCATCTCCTGCACCGAGACGTCGAAGCTGAGCGCGGTGAACTGCGCGGTGCGCGTGCCCGTCCCGCCGCCGACGGCGCGGTGGTGCCAGTGCAGCAGGTTCGTCAGGGCGCCGGAGGGCATCACCACGCCCTTGGGCCGGCCGGTCGAGCCGGACGTGTAGATGACGTACGCCGGGTGCCGGGCGTCCGGTGCGACCAGCGGGTCGGTGTCCGGGTACGTCCCGGGCGCGTCGACGGCCGCGAGGTCATCGAGCACCACGACCGGCCGGGCGTCCTCCAGCATGTACGCGATCCGGGCGGCCGGGTAGTCCGGGTCGACCGGCAGGTACGCGGCGCCGGTCTTGAGCACCGCGAGGACGGCCACCACCAGCTGTACCGAGCGCGGCAGGCACAGGGCGACGATCCGTTCCGGCCCCACCCCGCGCCCGATGAGCGCGTGGGCCAGCCGGTTGGCGCGGGCGTTCAGCTCCCGGTAGGTGAGCACGGTGTCCTCGAACACCACCGCTTCGGCCGCCGGGGTGGCCTGGGCCTGCGCCTCGAACAGCGCGGCCGGGCCGGTGCCGGGGTACGGGCACCCGGTGTCGTTGCGCGCGTCCAGCAGTTCGTGCCGTTCCTCGGCGGTGAGGACGTCGATCCGGCTCAGCGGCCGGTCCGGCTCGGCCGCCGCCGCCGCGAGCAGCCGCAGCCAGCGGGCGAGCAGGGTCTCCACCGTGGCCCGGTCGAACAGGTCGGTGGCGTACTCGACGTGGCCGATGATGCCCTCCGGCGCCCCGCCGGTGCCGCCGCGCTCCAGCAGGTGGAAGGAGAGGTCGAACATCGCGGTGGGCGACTGCAACAGCACGAGCTCGGTGGCCAGGCCGGGCAGCTCGAAGGCGGAGCGCGGCGCGTTCTGCAGCGCGAGCAGCACCTGGAACAGCGGCTGACGGGCCGACGACCGGACCGGGTTGAGGGCCTCGACCAGGTGGTCGAACGGCAGCTCCTGGTGGGCGTAGGCGGCCAGCGAGGTGTCCCGGACGCGGCCGAGCAATTCGGCGAAGGTCGGGTCCCCGCTCGTGTCGGTGCGCAGCACCAGCGTGTTCACGAAGAACCCGACCAGCTCGTCCAGCGCCTGGTCCGTCCGGCCCGCGATCAGGCTCCCGACCGGGATGTCCTCACCCGCACCCAGCTTGCTGAGCAGGGCCGAGAACCCCGCCTGGAGCACCATGAAGACGCTCGCGCCGCGCTCACGGCCCAAGCGGACCAGCGCCTCGTGCAGTTCGGCGTCCAGCTCGACGGCGAGGTGTCCGCCCCTGCTGGAGACGGCCGTGGGGCGGGGCCGGTCGGCGGGCAGCCGGATCTGCTCCGGCAGGCCGGCCAGCTGCCCGGTCCAGTAGTCCGCCTGGCGGGCGAACAGGCTCTCCGGGTCGGTGCGGTCCCCGAGCAGCCGGTCGTGCCACAGGGTGTAGTCGGCGTACTGCACCGGCAGGTCCGCCCAGGCCGGTTCCTCGCCGCGCAGCCGCGCCGCGTACGCGGTGGACAGGTCGGCGGACACCAGGCCCAGCGACCAGGCGTCGCCCGCGATGTGGTGGATCACCACCAGCAGCACGTACGCGTCCGCCGCCAGCCGGAACAGCTCGGCGCGCACGGGCGCCTCGGCCGCCAGGTCGAATCCGCGGCCCACGGCCTCGGTCAGCGCCTGGGGCAGGCCCGCCTCGTCGGTCCGGGTGACGGACAGGTGCGGCCGGGCCGTCTCGGCGTCCAGGACCTGCTGGTACGGCACGCCGTCGATCTGGGGGAAGGCCGTGCGCAGGCTCTCGTGGCGGGCGACGACGTCCCCGAGCGCCGCCCTCAGCGCGTCCTGGTCCAGGTCGCCGGTCAGGCGCCAGGCCAGCGGGATGTGGTACATCGCGCTGGCGCCCTCCAGTTGGTCGACGAACCACAGCCGCCGCTGCGCGTACGACAGCGGCACGCGGTCGGGCCGCTCCGCGCGGCCCAGGGCGAGCCGTGCCCGGTCGGCCCCGCCGAGGCCGGCGGCCAGGCCTGCCACCGTCGGGGTCTCGAACAGGCTGCGCAGCTCCAGTTCCACGCCCAGGGTCGCGCGCACGCGGGCCACCAGCCGGGTGGCTAGCAGGGAGTGCCCGCCGAGGGCGAAGAAGTCGTCGTCGGCGCCGACCTGCGACACCCCCAGCACCTCCGCGAACAGTCCGGCGAGGACGTGTTCCTGCGGGGTGTACGGAGCCCGGCCGGCCGGGGCGCCGGTGGTGTCGGGCTCGGGCAGGGCGCGCCGGTCGAGCTTGCCGTTGCCGGTCAGCGGCAGGGCGTTGAGGGCGACGTACGCGGCCGGCACCATGTGGTCCGGCAGCCGCTCGCGCAGGTGGGCGCGGAGCTCGTCCGGCTCGACGGCCGCCCCGGCCACGGGCACCAGGTAGGCGACCAGCCGGGTGTCGTCGGCGCGGTCCTGCCGGGCGGTCACCGCGACCTGGCGGATCTGCGGGTGCTGGGCCAGGGCCGCCTCGATCTCGCCGAGCTCGATCCGGAAGCCGCGCACCTTCACCTGGTCGTCCGCCCGGCCCGCGTACTCCAGTGCGCTGTCCGGGCGTCGGCGCACGAGGTCCCCGCTGCGGTACATCCGGCTGCCCGCCGGCCCGTACGGGTCGGCGACGAACCGCCCGGCGGTCAGGCCGGACCGGTTCAGGTAGCCGCGGGCCAGCCCGGCACCGGCCACGTACAGCTCGCCGACGACGCCGGGGGGCACCGGCTGGAGGTACGCGTCGAGCACGTGGGCGCGCAGGTCGGGGATCGCGGTGCCGATGACGCTCGCCGGGCCGGCGGTGTGCGCGCCGTCCAGTTCCGCGTAGGTGACGTGCACGGTGGTCTCGGTGATGCCGTACATGTTGACCAGCCGCGGCGCACCCGCCGGGTGGCGCTCGAACCAGGGCGCCAGGCGGGCGGGTTCCAGGGCCTCGCCGCCGAACACCACCGTGCGCAGGGCGAGTTCGCGCGGGTGCTCGGCGTCGGCCTGCATCAGCTGGTAGAACGCGGACGGCGTCTGGTTGAGCACCGTCACCCGCTCGCGGGCGAGGAGCTCCAGGAACCGCTCCGGTGCGCGGGTGACGTCGAACGGCACCACGACCAGTCGGCCGCCGTGCAGCAGCGGCCCCCAGATCTCCCAGACCGAGAAGTCGAAGGCGTAGGAGTGGAAGAGGGTCCAGACGTCCTCGGCGGAGAAGTCGAACCAGTGCCGGGTCGCGTCGAACAACCGCACCACGTTGCGGTGCGGGACCACCACGCCCTTGGGCTTCCCGGTGGATCCGGAGGTGTAGATGACGTAGGCGGCACTGTCGGGTGCGACGGTGACCACCGGATCCGTGTCCGGCAGCCCGGCCAGGTCGGCGGTGTCCAGCAGGAGCCGGTCGACGCCGTCCGCGCCCGGCAGGTCGCCGCTGCGGCGGTCCGTCAGGAGCAGCGCGGGCCGGGCGTCATCGAGCAGGTGGGCGATCCGGGCTGCCGGGTAGTCCGGGTCGACCGGCAGGTACGCGGCGCCGGTCTTGAGCACGGCGAGGACGGCCACCACCAGCTCGGCCGAGCGCGGCAGGGCCAGTGCCACCAGTTGCTCCGGCCCCACCCCGCGCCCGATGAGCGCGTGGGCCAGCCGGTTGGCCCGGGCGTTCAGCTCGCCGTACGTCAGCGCGGCCTCGCCGCACACCACCGCGACCGCGTCCGGCCGCTCCCGCGCCTGGGCCTCGAACAGCGCGGGCAGCCCGGTGGTCTCGGCCGTCGTCGCGGGGACCGGTCCCGCCGGCAGCAGTGCGTGCCGCTCCTCGGCGGAGAGCAGGTCGAGCCGGCTGAGCCGTCGCCGGGGGTCGGCGACCGCCGCCGTGAGCAGGCGCACCCACCGCGCGATCACCGTCTCGACGGTCGCCCGGTCGTACAGGTCGCAGGCGTACTCGACGAATCCGTCGATCCCCTCGGGGGCGCCGTCCTCGGAGTGCCGCTCGGACATCGAGAAGATCAGGTCGAGCTTGGAGGTGGTCGTGGTCAGTTTGACCTCGCCGATCTCCAGCCCGGGCGGGGCGAAGTCGGCCCTCGGGGCGTTCTGGAGCACCAGCATGACCTGGAACAGCGGGTGGTGGGACAGCGACCGGGCCGGGTTGAGGGCCTCGACCAGGTACTCGAACGGCAGCTCCTGGTGGGCGTACGCGGCCAGCGCGGTGTCCCGGACGCGGCCGAGCAGTTCGGCGAAGGTCGGGTCCCCGCTCGTGTCGGTACGCAGCACCAGCGTGTTGACGAAGAACCCGACCAGCTCGTCCAACGCCTGGTCGGTCCGGCCCGCGATCAGACTGCCGACCGGGATGTCCTCACCCGCACCCAGCTTGCTGAGCAGGGCCGAAAGCCCCGCCTGGAGCACCATGAAGAGGCTGGTGCCGTGCGCGCGGGCGAGCTCGCGCAGGCCCTGGTGCAGCTGCGCGTCCAGTCCGCTGCGCACGAAGTCGCCCCGGTGCGAGGCCATCGCGGGGCGGGGCCGGTCGGTGGGCAGCTGGAGCTGCTCCGGCAGGCCGGCGAGCTGCCCGGTCCAGTAGTCCGCCTGCCGGGCGAACAGGCTGCCCCGGTCGGCGGCGTCGCCCAGCAGCTCGTGCTGCCACAGCGTGTAGTCGGCGTACTGGACGGCCAGCGCCTCCCAGGACGGCTCCTCGCCCCGGCGGCGCGCCGCGTAGGCGGCGGTCAGGTTCTGCGCCAGCGGGCCGAGCGACCAGCCGTCGCCCGCGATGTGGTGGACCACCAGCAGCAGGACGTGCTCGTCCGGTGCCAGTTCGAACAGCTCGGTGTGCAGCGGCAGGTCCGTCCCCAGGTCGAACCGGCAGGCCAGCGCCGTGGCCAGGACGGCGTCCAGCTCCGCTTCGGTGGTGCGGCGCAGGTGCAGCCGGGGGCGGGCCGCCACGACGTCCAGCACCTGCTGGTACGGCACGCCGTCCACGGCCGGGAAGAGCGTGCGCAGGCTCTCGTGCCGGGCCACCACGTCCGCCAGCGCCGCTGTGAGCGCCTCGCGGTCGAGCGGTCCGGTCAGCCGCCAGGCCAGCGGGACGTTGTAGTTGGCGCTGGCGCCCTCCAGCTGGTGCAGGAACCACAGCCGGCGCTGGGCGAACGACAGCGGGGTCCGCTCCGGGCGCGGGTAGGGCGCCAGGGCCAGCTGGGCGCGGCGGGCGCCGACGAGGGCGGCGGCCAGCGCGGCCGGGGTCGGGGATTCGAACAGGGTGCGCAGCTCCAGCTCGACCCCGAGGGTCGCGCGGACCCGGGCGGCCAGCCGGGTGGCGAGCAGGGAGTGCCCGCCGAGGTCGAAGAAGCTGTCCTCGACGCCGGCCTCGGCCACCCCGAGGACCTCGGCGAACAGCTCGCAGAGGATCTGCTCCTGCGGGGTGCGCGGTGCGCGACCGGCTCCCGCCCCCGCCGAGACGAGTTCCGGTGCGGGCAGCGCCCGGCGGTCCAGTTTCCCGTTGGTGGTCAGCGGCAGCGCGTCCAGCTCGACGAACGCCGAGGGCACCATGTACTCCGGCAGCCGCTCGCGCAGGTACGCGCGCAGCTCGGCCGAGCGCGGGGCCACGTCGGCGGCCGGCACCAGGTACCCGACCAGCCGGGTGTCGTCGGCGCGGTCCTGCCGGGCGAGGACGGCGGCCTGGGCGACGCCGGGGTGCGCGGCCAGGGCCGCCTCGATCTCGCCGAGCTCGATCCGGAAGCCGCGGACCTTCACCTGCTGGTCGGCCCGGCCGACGAAGCTCAGGCTGCCGTCCACGGCCCGGCGCACCACGTCGCCGCTGCGGTACATCCGGCTGCCCGCCGGCCCGTACGGGTCGGCGACGAAGCGCCCGGCGGTCAGGCCCGGCCGGTTCAGGTAGCCGCGCGCCAGCCCGGCACCGGCCACGTACAGCTCGCCGGCCACGCCCGGGGCCACCGGCCGCAGGTGGGGGTCCAGCACGTAGGCGCGCAGGTCGGGGATGGCGGCGCCGACCACGCTGGCCGCCCCCGCGGTCGCGGCAGAGCGGTCGAGCGCGGCGTAAGTGACGTGCACGGTGGTCTCGGTGATGCCGTACATGTTGACCAGCCGCGGCGCGTCGTCCGGGTGCCGCTCGTACCAGGGCGCCAGGCGGGCGGGCTCCAGGGCCTCGCCGCCGAACACGACGGTCCGCAGGGCGAGTTCGCACGGGTGCTCGGCGTCGGCCTGCATCAGCTGGTAGAAGGCGGACGGCGTCTGGTTGAGCACCGTCACCCGCTCGCGGGCGAGGAGCTCCAGGAACCGGCCGGGCGAGCGGCTGGTCTCGTAGTCCACGACCACCAGCCGGCCGCCGTACAGCAACGGGCCCCACAGTTCCCAGACCGAGAAGTCGAAGGCGTAGGAGTGGAAGAGCGTCCAGACGTCCTCGGCGGAGAAGTCGAACAGCGCCCGCGTGGTGCCGAACAGCCGCACCACGTTGCGGTGCGGGACCACCACGCCCTTGGGCTTCCCGGTGGAGCCCGAGGTGTAGATGACGTACGCCGGGTGACCGGGATCGACGGCGACGGCGGGGTCCGTGTCCGGCAGGCCGTCCAGGTCGGCGGTGTCCAGCAGGAGCCGGTCCACGGACTCCGCGCCGGGCAGGTCACCGATCTGACGAGTCGTCAGCAACAGCGCGGGGCGGGCGTCCTGGAGCAGGTAGGAGATCCGGGCCGCCGGGTACTGCGGGTCGACCGGCAGGTACGCGGCGCCGGCCTTGAGGACGGCCAGGACGGCCACCACCAGCTCGGCCGAGCGCGGCAGCGCCAGGGCGACGAGCTGCTCCGGCCCCACACCCCGGCCGATCAGCGCGTGGGCCAGCCGGTTCGCCCGGGCGTTCAGCTCGCCGTACGTCAGCGCGGACTCGCCGCACACCACCGCGACCGCCGCCGGGTCGGCCCGCACCCGCTCCTCGACGAGCGCGGTGATGGTGCTCTGCGGAGTGTCGTCCTCGGCACCCGCCGCGGACGGCAGCAGTTCGCGCAGCTCCTCCGGCGACAGCACGTCGATCCGGCCGATCCGGCGGCCCGGGTCGGCGGCCACGGCCCGCAGCAGACGCAGCCAGCGCTCGACGAGGTCGGCCGCGGTGGCCTCGTCGAAGAGGTCGGTGCTGTACTCCAGCACGCCCGACAGGCCGTCCTCGCCGGGCCGTTCGGTCAGGATGAAGGTCAGGTCGCACTTGGCGGTACCGGTGGCGACCAGTTCGCTCGTCACCTGGAGCTCAGGCAGGTCGAAGGTGCCCGTGGGCGCGTTCTGCAGGGCGAGCATGGTCTGGAAGAGCGGGTGGTGGGCGAGCGACCTGGTCGGGTTCACCGCCTCCACCAGCTGCTCGAACGGCAGGTCCTGGTGGGCGTACGCGGCCAGCGCACCGGCCCGGACCCGGCCCAGCAGTTCGGCGAAGGTCGGGTCGCCGGTCAGGTCGGTGCGCAGCACCAGCGTGTTGACGAAGAAGCCGACCAGCTCGTCCACGGCCTCGTCGGTGCGCCCGGCGATCGGGGTGCCGATCGGTACGTCGGTGCCGGCGCCGAGCTTGCCGAGCAGGGCGGCCAGCCCGGCCTGGAGCACCATGAACAGGCTGGCGCCGCCGCCCCGGGCGAGCTCGCGCAGGCCCTGGTGCAGGTCGGCGTCGAGCCGGACCGGCAGTTGCGCTCCCCGGAAGGACATCGCGGCCGGCCGGGGCCGGTCGAAGGGTAGCTCGGTCTGTTCCGGCAGCCGCGCGAGCCGCTGCGACCAGGAGGCGAGCTGCCGGCTCTGGAGGCTGTCCGGGTCGCTCTCCGCGCCGAGCAGCTCCCGCTGCCACAGGGTGTAGTCGGCGTACTGGACGGGCAGTCGGGCCCACTCGGGCTTCCCGCCCGCCGCCCGTGCGGCGTACGCGGCGGTCAGGTCCCGCGCCAGCGGGCCCATCGACCAGCCGTCGCCCGCGATGTGGTGCACCACCAGCAGCAGGGCGTGCTCGTCCGCGCCCAGCTCGAACAGCTCGGTACGCAGCGGGGGCTGGGCCGCCAAGTCGAAGCCGTGCCGGGCCGCCTCCGCCAGCCGCTGCGGCAGGTCGCCCGCGGCGACCGCGGTGACGCGCAGCCGGGGCCGGGCGGCGTCGGGGTCCAGCACCCGCTGGCACGGCTCGCCGTCGACCACCGGGAAGACGGTGCGCAGGCTCTCGTGCCGCTCGACGACGTCGGCCAGTGCGGCTTCCAGGGCCCGCCGGTCGAGGTCCCCGGACAGGCGCAGGGCCAGCGGCACGTTGTAGGTGGCGCCGGGCCCCTCCATGCTGTGCAGGAACCACAGCCGGCGCTGCGCGAAGGACAGCGGCACCGTGTCGGGCCGCTCGCGTCGCGACAGCGCGGGCCGCGCCCGGCCTGCCCGGTCCACGGTCGCCGCCAGGCCCGCGACGGTCGGCGCGTCGAACAGGTCGGCCAGGGCCAGCTCCACGCCGAGCACCGAGCGGGCCCGGGCGATCAGCCGGGTGGCCAGCAGTGAGTGCCCGCCGAGGTCGAAGAAACTGTCGTCCGCGCCGACCCCGGACACGCCGAGGACGTCGGCGAAGAGGCCGGCGAGCACCTGCTCGGCCGCGCTGCGCGGGGCCCGTCCGGCGGTGACCGGCGCCGGGCCTGGGGCCGGGAGCGCCTGGCGGTCGAGCTTTCCGGTGGGCGTCAGCGGGAGCCCGTCCAGCAGGACGAACGCGCCGGGCACCAGGTGCTCCGGCAGCCGTTCGCGCAGGTGGGCGCGGAGCCCGTCCGGCTCGACCCGATCCCCGGCGGTCGGGACGACGTAGGCGACCAGTCGGGGCTCGTCCTCGGTGCGCACCACGGCGGCGGCCCGGGCGACCTGCGGGTGCTCGGCGAGGACGGCCTCGACTTCGCCGAGCTCCACCCGGAAGCCCCGGATCTTGACCTGCTCGTCCGTGCGCCCGAGGAACTCCAGGTTCCCGTCCGTGCCCCACCGCACCAGGTCGCCGGTGCGGTACATCCGCGTGCCAATCGGACCGAACGGGTCCGCCACGAACCGCCCGGCGGTCAGGCCCGGCCGGTTGAGGTAGCCGCGCGCCAGGCAGGACCCGGCGACGTACAGCTCTCCCGGCGTACCGGCCGGCAGCGGCCGCAGGGCACCATCGAGCACGTACAACCGGACGTTGCCGGCGGGCCGGCCGATGACCGGGCGCGGACTCGATCCCACGGAGGCGATCACCGGGTTGACAGTGCACTCGGACGGTCCGTAGAGGTTGAGGCAGGAGACCCCGTCCGCCGACCGTAGTTCTTCCCACAGCCGCTCCGGGACGGCCTCGCCACCGGCCGCGACCAGCGCCGGACGCCACCTCTGGTCGCCCAGGAGCCCGTGGGCGACCAGGACGTGCAGGTAGGAAGGGGTGGCTTCGATGTAGTCCAGCTCGCGGCGCGCCGCGTAGCCGACGAAGGCGTCGGGGTCGATCCAGGTCTCGTAGTCCAGGACGTGCAGCTCGTGGCCCGCGAACAGGGCGAGCAGCTGGTTCCACGAGGCATCGAACGACACCGACGTCGTCAGGGCCACCCGCAGCCGCTGCCGTCCGCCCATCGCCGGCGGAAAGTGGACCTGCCGGAGGTCGGTGAGCAGGTTGAGCAGGCCGCCGTGGGTCGGCACCACGCCCTTGGGCCGGCCGGTGGAGCCGGAGGTGAAGATGACGTACGCCGGGTGGCCCGGGTCGACGGCCGCCATCGGGTCAGCCGCTGACAGACCACTCACCAGGTCGGCCGTCGCCGGGTCGTCGACGACCAGCCGGTCGACGGAACCCTCCCCCGGCAGCCGGCCCTCGCTGAGGGTGTCGGTCACCACCAGGGCCGGGCACGCGTCATCGAGCAGGAGTGCGATCCGGGCGGCCGGGTATTCGGGATCGAGCGGGACGTAGGCCGCCCCGGTCTTGAGCACCGCGAGGATCGCCACGACCAGTTCGGCCGACCTCGGCAGGGCGACCGCCACCAGCCGCTCCGGCCCCGCGCCCCGGGCGACCAGGGCGTTCGCCAGCCGGTTCGCCCGCTCGTCCAGCTCCGCATAGGTCAGAGAAACGTCCCCGCACACCAGCGCCACCAGGTCCGGCGTCGCCCGCACATGCTTGCGGAACAGCTCCGGCAGGGTCTCGGCCGGGAGCTCGACCGTCGGCCCGGTGCCGAGGGCCAGCAGTTCGCGCTGCTCGTCGGCCCCGATCAGGCCGATGCGGCCGAGCGGCTGCTGCGGGTCGCAGTCCGCGAGGGTGTCCAGCAGGTCGAGCAAACGCCGCTGGTGGCCGAGGAGTTCACTCTCCGTGCACACCTCCGCGCAGGCTCCGAGCTCGATCCTCGGGGCGTACTCGTCGCGCCCGCCCACGGCCCAGACCGCCAAGTCGTCGGCGGAGGTACCCAGGGGCGCGTACACCGTGGCGGGCTGCCCGGCGAAGCTCGGTTCGGAGTCGAAGGACATGATGTTGACGACCAGTGGGAACGCCGTCTCGATCGTGCCGGCCTGCCCGAGGTCCCGGAGCAGGTCCTCGCTGCGGTACCGCTGGTGCGCCAGCGCGGCGGCGACTTCCCGGTCCACCTGCTCGACCAGTTCCGACCACGGCAGGTCCGGCCGCACCGACAGGCGCAGCGGCACGAGGTTCGACACCGCGCCGGGCGTCACCGCCAGCACCGGGTCGCCCACCCGGCCGGTGACGGGAAGGCCGAGCAGCACGTCCCGGGCCCCGGTGAGCCGGTGCGCGTACAGCGCCGTCGCCGCCAGCACGACGCGGGACCAGCGGACCCCCAGGCGCTCGGCCGCATCGCGCAGTGCCCCGGGGCGCAGCGGTCCGGCCGGCGAGGTGCGCCGCAACCGCGCGGAGGGGCCGCCCGGCCGGCGCTCCGACAGCCGGGTCGGCGCCGGCCGGTCGGCGAACCGTCCAGTCCAGTAGGCACGGTCGGCGAGGTACTGCTCCGAGTCGCGGTAGGCCTCGTCGCTGGCGACCAGGTCGCCCAGCGAGCCGAACGGGGACGGCGGCACCGGCCGCCCCTCGGCGAGCGCCGTGTACGCCTGGGCCACCCGCCGGCCCACGACGGAGTACCCGAACCCGTCCATCACCAGGTGGTGGTAGCTCTGGTAGAAGACGGACCGGTCCGGCGCCAGCGTGATCAGCGCGTAGCGGAAGAGCGGGTCGCGGGCGAGGTCCAGCGGCCGGAGCCGGTCCCGGTCCATCCACTCCCGGGCCGCCGCGAGCGGCTCGGCCTCCCCGCTGACGTCGACCTGCGCGGGCTCCCACCGCGTGTGCGCGCGGACGACCTGGTGTGGGCCCTCGGCACCGTCGACGAAACCCACGTGCAGGGCGTCGACCTCGTCGACGACGCGGCGCAGCGCGGTCGCGAACAGGTCCGGGTCGACCGGGCCGTGGATCTCCAGGTAATCGCCGATGCGGTAGGCCGGAATCGCCGTGCGGGCCCGTTGTTCGGCCAGCCAGATCTCGCGCTGGGCCGCTGTCAGGGGAAGGGTGTCGCCGTCGCGACGGGACATGGGGGTACCTCCAGGAATGTGGGCAGGCGTGAGGACGCGCCGGGGCGCGCCGACCGCGGTGGCGTCACGCGGTCGGCGGGCGGGTGGCGGGTGGCGCGGCTGCTGCGGTCAGGCGGCGAGTTCGCCGGCCTGGAGCTGCCAGAGGGATGCGTAGAGTCCGTGCCGGGCGAGGAGTTCGTCGTGGGTGCCCTGTTCGGCCACGACGCCGCCCTTGTCCATGACGTAGATCCGGTCGGCGTGGCGGACGGTGGAGAGCCGGTGGGCGATGATGACCATCGTCCGGTCGACCGCGAAGCCGCGGAGCGTGCGCTGGATGGCGGCCTCGGTCTCGTTGTCCACGGCGGAGGTGGCCTCGTCGAGGATGACGACCGGCGCGTCCTTGAGGATCGCGCGGGCCAGGGCGATCCGCTGCCGCTGGCCGCCCGAGAGCGCGGCGCCGCGTTCGCCGATCACCGTGTCGTAGCCGTCCGGCAGCGTCGCGATGAAGGTGTGCGCCTCGGCCGTCGCGGCCGCTTCGACGACGGCCTCGTCCGAGGCGGCGAAGCTGCCGTAGCGGATGTTGTCGGCGATGCTGCCGTCGAAGAGGAACGGGTCCTGGGCGACGAACCCGATCGCGTCGCGCAGGTCCCGGCGCGGCACGTCGGACACGTCCCGCCCGTCGAGCAACACGGCGCCGGACTCAGCGTCCTGGAAGCGCATCAGCAGCTTGGCGACGGTCGTCTTGCCGGAGCCGGTGGCGCCGACGAGGGCGGTGACCTGCCCGGCGGGGATGGTCAGCGAGAGGTTCTCCAGCGCCGGCGGCCGGCCGGGGTAGGCGAAGGTCACGTCGTCGAGGACGATCTCGCCCTGGACCTTCTCGACGTCGAGCGGTCCGCCGGTGCCTTCGGCCTCGACGGGCAGGGCCCGCAGCCGCTGGACCCGGTCGTAGGCGGCCAGGGTGCGCTGGTACTGGTCGACGATGCCGCCGAGCCGGCTCATCCGGAACAGCACCATCTGGGGCAGCCCGATCAACGGGCTGAACACCTCGAAGCGCAGCGTGCCGTTGAGCACCGCGCGGCCGCCGACCAGCAGGGTGCCGGCCATCGAGGCGGTCGTGCAGGCCCGGACGGTCTCGGCGTGGCGGATCGTGCTCCGGTCGGTCTGGTGCCGGCTGTCCTGGGCGACCGCGCTCAACCCGTCGATGCGTTCGGCCTCGTAGTCCTCGGTGCAGAAGCTCTTGACGGTGGCACCGGCCTCCAGCGTGTTGACCAGCTGGCTGTGCAGCCGGGCCCGGTGCTCACCGGAGACGGCGTAGTCGCCCGCGACCTTCTCCTGGTAGCGGAAGGAGAGCCAGGCGATGACCGGGATGGGCAGGAACGCGATCCAGGCGATCTGCGGCGCCATCAGCAGGAACACCGGCACCAGGATGGCCAGACTGGTGCCCAGGTGCAGCACGTCGTTGGCCGAGGTCGCGAAGAACGCGCCCAGCTGACCGACGTCCTCGGTGAGCACACCGGCCACCCGGCTGGTCCGCTCGCCCTCCAGGTGCCGCAGTTCGAGGTGCTGCACGTGGGCGTACGTCCGGCTGCGCCAGTCGTGCTCGATGTCCTGGCCGAGCGCGCGCCACTGGAGGTTCGACGCGTACGACAGGCCCGCCACGGCGGCGCAGGCGGCCGCCACCAGCCCGGCCAGACCCCAGAGTTGGGCGGACGCGGTGGCCAGGCCGAGGCTGACCAGCGGCGCGGCCTCGCCCTTGATGAGCACCAGTCCCGTCCAGCCGAGGAAGGTGCCCAGCGCCATCTCCGAGACCTGGCAGGCGACCGACAGCGCGCAGGCGCGGCGCAGCCGTCGGCGGTGCGGTCCGACGATCTCCAGCAGGGGGTGGCGTTCGGCTCCGGCCCCGGACAGCTCCCGGGTCGTGTCGACCGTCCGGCGCCAGGCCTTCCGGGCGACGGCCGCGGTCGCCGCCGCCACGCCGCCCAGCGCGACCAGCTGCCTGCTCAGCGCCGACCCGCGGATCAGCGCGACGGCGGCCGCCACGCCGCCCCCGACGGCGAGCACGGGGCGCACGACGACGCCGCGGTCCACCCGCGGAGCCGGTTGGGCGCCGGGCCGGTCGGGCGCCTGGTGTCCCGCGCCGGCCGGGCCCTGCGCGACCAGGGTGACGGCTCTGCGGACGATCCGGCCGACGTCCGTGGCACTCACCCGCGCGTCGTGCCGGACGAGGACCCCACCGGTGACCGGGCTGGCCTGCGCCTCGCTGATCCCGGGGACGCGCCGCAGGGCCGCGGCGAGGACTTCGGCCGTCCGGGGCCGCCCGACGACCAGCTTGACGTCCCAGCGCTGCCGGCCCGGAATGACCGAGCGCGGGCGCACGTCCGCTTCCACGTCCACGGAGCGGTATCCGGCTGCGGCACCCAGCAGAGAGGGCATGTGTACGATCACCTGTTTGCGGAGGTCGCGAGGAAGACCGTCACGGGCACGACGGGATCGCTGCGACGAAGTGGGAATTCTTGAGGGGAAACTGCTGCTGCCGAAAGGCCCGCAGCCGGCCGCCGCGCGGGAGCCGCATTCCGAATCGACCGGAATGTGCGCTCACGCGGCGGCCGGGGTCGCCGGGCAGACCGTCAGTGCACCTTGCCGGCGCCGGCGCCCACGCGGATCTTCGGGCTCCTCGCCTCGGCTTCGGCCCGGGCGGCGGCCTCGTCCTTCCCGCTGCTCGGGGCGGCGCCCTCGGCGGCGCGCTGGCCGTCACCCGAGGGGGCTGCGCCGTCGCCGGCGGAGACCTGCGCCGCCACCACCTCGGCGGCCACCTCGGCCGCGAGGTCGTGGATGTTCTCTCCGGCCTCGTGGGCCGCCTTCTTCACCTCAAGGACGAGGCCGACGGACGTCTTGACGACGCCTCGCACCAGCGGCTTGAGGAGACGCTTGGCCAGTGGCGCGACGATGAGGCCGACCAGGAAGGGCGGTACTAGGGGCGGCATGATGCTCCATCCTCTCTACGCGGACGTATGACAGGGACCCCGGGCAACTGCGGACGCACCGGAGCACCGCACGACTAGGCGGACGGAAGCACCCGACTGCGGAATTCGACGTTCCCCGCCGGATTTCCCGCCGGAATGAATTCCGCACTCGATGGATCAACCGCCCGCTCTCGCTTCACCGTAGTCGAGCCGGGCCCGTCGAAGCCAAACCTTCCCATCCGGTTTCACTCGTGCGAGTGCTCTCGGCCCGTTTTTGTAGCTCGGATTAACGAACAAATACCCACCCGACAATCCACTTATATTCTTTTTTACTCATTGGGGCCTGCCGAGTTCACGTGCCACCCGCCGCCGGAGGGCGGGAAACGGCAGCCCGCCGCCGCCCAGGACCGCCTCGTGGAAGGCCCGCACCTCGAACCCGGCGCCCGGACCGGCCTCGGCCCGGACCCCGGGACCGGCCTCGGCCCACTCCCGCAGCCGGGCGAACTCCAGATACCCCGCACGGTAGGACAGCGCCTGCCCGGGCAGGTCCGTCGAGTACCGCAGCAGGTCCGAGGCGATCTGGGCGTCCGCCTCGGTGGAGTTGGCGCGCATGAAGTCCCGCGCCTGCTCCAGCCCCATGGTGCCGAGGTTGAGCCCGGTGTCGACGACCAGGCGCTGCGCGGTGAACCGCTCCTGCGCGAGGCGCCCGTACGCGTCCCACGGGTCGTCGTAGAGGCCCATCTCCCAGCCCAGACCGGCCGCGTACTCGGCCCAGCCCTCGTTGAACGCGCCGAACCCGGCCACTTCACGGCGCAGCCGGGGCAGCGACCGGTTCTCCGCCTGGCGGGCCAGGTGGAAGTGGTGGCCCGGAGCCAGCTCGTGGTAGATCAGCGAGGCCGCGCCCAGCAGCGACCGCCCTTCCAGCCCCGCGCCGTTGTAGCGGTAGCGCCCGACCGGGTCCGCCGCCGTGGGCTGCTGGTAGTACCCGAACGTCAGCCCCGCCTCCAGCGCCGGATCCAGCCGGGCCAGCCCGTACGGGGCGCCCGGCAGCGCAACGAACCACCGCGGCAGCAGCGGCGCCAGCCGGTCGAGGTACCGGCGGTAGCGGGCCTCGACCTCCTCCGGCGTGCGGGCGTACAGCCGGGGCTCGCTCCGCAGCCGCTCGTGGAACTCCTCCTCGGGGCCCGGGAATCCGAGGGCGGTACGGACCTCCCGCATCCGCTCGGCCAGTTCGCGGCACTGCTCGCGGCCGAGCTCGTGCAGCCGCTCGGGCGGCGTCCCACCGCCCGTGTGCGTCCGGACGAACTCCCGGTACGCCTCCTCACCGCCTTCGTACCGCGCCCAGCCCACGGCCTGCGGCGCCTCGCGCAGCTGGTCCGGACCGTCGACGGCGGCGAGCAGGCCGTCGAAGGCCGGCAGCAACTCGGCTTCCACCAGCCGCCGCACGCCGTCTCGGACCCGTCCGCACTCGGCCGGCCCCAGCCCGCCCAGCCGGCCCTCGTCCACCTCCACGCGCTCCGCCACCGACGCCCGCAGGCCCGCGAGGGTGGCGCGCACCCCGGGCAGGGCCGGGGCGGGCACCCGGAAGCCGCGCACGGCCTGCCCCGCCGCCTTGTCGCCGATCGAGCCGACCACCCGGGCCAGCTCACGCACGAGCACCAAGTACCTTTCGGCGTCGGATGGTTGGTCGAAGCGGTGGGGCCGCAGGGCGGCATCGACGTACTGCGACAACGGGAACAGCCGGTACGGCGTGACGGCGGGCGTCAGCCAGTAGCAGCGGTGGGCCCGCAGCTCCTGCTCGGCCGACCCGACGAGGAAGGCGGCCGTATCGGCATCGGCGCCGCAGAGCCCCGCGCCGTCGAGCGCCCGGACCCCCTCCACGACCACCCGGACCCGCTCCACGACGCCCGTGGCGAACCGCGCCCGCTCCTCGGCCTCGGCCGGCGACTCCCTCGGCAGCGACTCGACCGGGAGCCCCTGCCGGGCCCGCAGCAGCGGGTCGCGCTCCAGCAGGAACTCCCAGTAGCGGTCCGCCAGCCGACCGATCTCCCGGCCCGGTTCATTCGTCCTCATCCGGCCATCCTGTCGAGGACGCGCCGCCCGGCCACCCCGGTCCGCGGACAATCGGCCACAGCATCCCCCTAACGGGTGAACCGGATCGGCCCCCGCCACCCGCGCCCCCTTCCGCCCGCCAAGGCGGCACACGGCCAAGACCTTTCGAACAGGCTTGCCGTACAGGTGAGTTGACTCGCCATCGTCAGCACTCGGTGGCACCATGACGCCATGCCCCGTCGCCCCCTGCCGGTCCCGCTGGCGGCTGCCCTGACCACCGCGGCCGTCGCGGCCGGCACACTCACCGGCTGCGGCAGCGTCGCCCCCTCCTCCACGACCGGTCCCCTCGTGGACCGCGGGACCGTACGGATCGCGGCCGCCAGCGAGACGCCCAGCTTCAACCCGTACACGGCCTTCGGCGCCGCTCCGGCCCGCTACGCCTACGACTCGCTGGTCAACGTCTCCGCCGACGCCACCCTGGTCTCCGGCCTGGCCTCCTCCTGGGAGGCCACCACCACCACGGCCACCTTCACCCTCCGCCCGGGAATCACCTGCTCCGACGGCACCCCCCTCACCGCCACGGCCGTCGCCCGCGCACTCACCTACGCCGGCGACCCGGCCCACCAGCTCGCCGGCGCCCAGACCGTCCTGCCCACCGTCCCGTACACCGCGAGCGCCGACGACTCGACCGGCACCGTGACGGCGACCACCACCGCCCCCTTCCCCTTCCTCACCCGCACCCTCGGACTGCTGCCGATCGTCTGCCCCGCCGGCCTCGACCGGCCCCAGTCGCTGGACCGCTCCACCCGGGGCACCGGACCGTACGTGCTGACCCACTACACCCCGGGCGGCCCGTACGAGTTCACCGTGCGCGACGACTACACCTGGGGGCCCGCCGGGGCGACCACGGCGGAACCCGGCCTCCCCGCCCGCATCGTCATCTCCGTGCTGCCCCAGGCCTCCACCGCCGCCAACCTGCTGCTCACCGGCGGCATCGACATCGCGAGCGTCAACGGACCCGACCGCGCCCGGCTCGCCGACCACGGCCTGGCCACCGCCGATGTGGCGACCGTCATCGGGCTGACCTTCTTCAACCAGCGCCCCGGCCGCCCCCTCGCCGACCCGGCCCTGCGCCGGGCCCTGGTGTCCGCACTCGACCGCCAGGGGCTCGCCAACGTCGCCGTCGGCGGCACCGGCACCCCCGCCACCGACTTCGGCGCGCAAGGCGCCGTCTGCCACGCCGACCTCGCCGCCGCCAACCTGCCCGCACAGGACGCCACCGAGGCGCTGCGCGCCGCCGGCTGGACCCGCGCCGCCAACGCCCGACTGACGAAGAACGGCCGACCGCTCCGGCTGCGCCTGATCACCAGCCCCGACCTCGGCCCGACGCTGGCACCCGTCGCCGAGCTGATGGCCCGCTCCTGGACGGCCCTGGGCGCGGACGTCAAGCTGGTCACCGAGAGCCTGCCCGCCCTCGTCAACGCCATGTACCAGACCGGCGACTTCGACGTCGTCGTCGGCACCTCCCCCGGCTTCGCCCTGCCCGTCGGCTTCATCCCGTTCTTCTCCGGCCCAATCCCCGCCCAGGGCCTCAACTTCGCGGGCGTGGCCAATCCCGCATACGACGCCCTGGTCGCCCAGGCCCTTCGGGAGCCGGACACCGCGGGCTGCGCCACCTGGAACCGGGCCGCCGCCGCGCTCTTCCGCTCCGCCGACGCCCTGCCGATCGCCGACGGCCGCAGCACCGTGTACGGGCGCAGCACCACCTTCGCCACGACCTTCGGCGGCCAGGTCATCCCCACCAGCATCCGCCTGCACCGATGACCGGGGGATCCCGCGTGACCACACCCCGTCGTTCGCCGCCTCTGCCGCGTCTGCCGCGGCACCTCATGCCCCACCTCCTGCGGCACCCGTGGACGGTGTTCCTCTGCCGGCGCACCGCCCGGCTGCTCCTCTCCCTCGGGGTCGTGCTCACCGCCTCGTTCGCGATGATCCGCCTGGTGCCCGGAGACCCGGTCCGCGCGGCGCTCGGCGTCGACGCCTCCCCCGCCCTGGTGGCCGCACGCCGGCACCAACTCGGGCTCGACGAACCCTTCCTGTCCCAGTACCGGCACTATGTCGACGGCCTCGTGCACGGCGACCTCGGCACCTCGCTGGTCACCTCGACACCGGTCGCGGAGCTCGTCCGCACCCGGCTGCCGGCCACCCTCGAAATCGCCGGCCTGGCCTTCCTCGTCACCCTCGCCGTCGCCCTGCCCTGCGGCCTGCTCGCCGCCGTCCGCACCCGGGACGGCCGGCACCCGCGCAGCGAGCTGGCGTTCACGACGCTCACCGCCGGCCTGGCCGGGATCCCCGACTTCGTCCTGGCCGCCGGGCTCACCGCGCTGCTGGCCGTCGGCCTCCAACTGCTGCCGGTGGCCGGCACGGCGGGCGCCGGATCCTTCGTCCTGCCGGTCCTCGCGCTCTCCGTCGCGCCCACCGCCGTCCTGGTGCGCATCGTCCGGGTGGAGGCGCTGAAAGTGCTGTCCGAGGACTACCTGCGCACCGCCCGTGGAAAACGGCTGTCACCGCTACGCCGCTACCTGCGGCACGCGGCGCCGAACATGGCCACCGCCGCACTCACCGTCGCCGGAGGCCTGCTGCCCGCCCTGATCGCCGGCACCGTGCTGGTGGAGAAGGTCTTCGCCTGGCCCGGCATCGGTTCGGCCCTGGCGCAGTCCGTGAGCTCGCAGGACTACCCGGTGATCCAGGCGATGGTGCTGATCCTGGGCACGACCGTCCTGCTCGCCGCGCTCCTGGTCGACGTGCTGCTGGCGCTGCTCGACCCGCGCTCGACGATCCGGGAGAGCTGAGGTGCCGATGCCCCTTCCCACCAGGTACCTCCGCTCGCCCATGGCCTGGGCCACCACCGCCATGCTGGCCTCTCTGATCGTGCTCGCGCTGGCCGGCCCGCTCCTCTGGGGCGCGGCGGCAGACCTCCCCGACCCCTCGGCGGTACTGCAAGGCCCCTCCACCGCCCACCCCTTCGGCACCGACAACCTCGGACGGGACCTCCTCGCCCGAGTCCTCACCGCCACCCGGCCCTCCCTGCTGCTCGCGCTGGCCGCGACCGCGATCGGCGCGAGCACCGGCATCCTCCTCGGCGCGTCCACCGCCGTCGTCGGCCCCCGCGCCCGCCGCCTGCTCGCGGCAGTGATCAACCTCCTGCTCGCCTTCCCCGCACTCCTGGTCGCGCTCTTCCTCGCGGTCGTGTTCGGCGCGGGCGCGGCCGGGGCGATGCTCGCCCTCGCCGTCGCCGGTGTACCCGGCTTCGCCCGGCTCGCCCAGACCCTCGCCGCCACCGTCGCGGGCACCGACCACCTGGCCTCGGCCCGGGTCCTCGGCCTGCGCCGGCACCGGCTGCTGTGGCGGCACGTCCTGCCCAACATCGCCGAACCGCTGCTGCTGAGCGCGACCACGGCGGCGGGCACCTCCCTGGTCGCGCTCTCCGGGCTGAGCTTCCTCGGCCTGGGCGTCCAACCGCCCGGCTACGACTGGGGGCAACTGCTCAACCAGGGGCTCGACCGGATCTACGCCCAGCCGCTGCCCGCCCTCGCCCCCGGCCTGGCCATCCTCTACGCGGCGGTGACGTTCCAACTGCTAGGCGAGGTCCTGGCAGGAGGCGCCGCCCGGCGCAACCCGGCGGGCCGTACGCCCCCGCGACCGAGTGCGCCGGGTGGGCCGATTGCTCCGAGCGGGCCCGCCGAGGACGGCCTCGTCCTCCAGGTCGAGGACCTGAGCGTCGAACTCCCCACCCCCGACGGCGTGATCCGGCCCGTCCGCGGCGTGAGCCTCTCCCTGCGGCCGGGCGAGATCGTCGGACTCGTCGGCGAGTCCGGCTCCGGCAAGTCGCTCACCGCGCTCGCGATCGCCGACCTGCTCCCCGAGCGCGCCCGGGTCTCCCACCGCACCCTCCGGCTGCTCGGCGCCGACCTGGACGCCATGACGCCGAAGCAGCGCGACCGGCACCTCGCGACCGGCCTGGCCATGGTCTTCCAGAACCCGGCCACGGCACTCAACCCGTCACTCCGGATCGCCACCCAGCTCACCGAGGCGCCCCGCACCCACCTCGGCACGAGCCGCACCCAGGCCCTGCGGGACGCCGAGGACGCCCTGCACCGGGTGGCCCTGCCCCCCACCCTGCTGCGGGCCCGCCCCCACCAGCTCTCCGGCGGCCAGCGCCAGCGCGTCATGATCGCCGCCGGCCTGATGATGCGGCCCGGCCTGATCATCGCCGACGAACCGACGACCGCCCTCGACACCACCGTGCAGCGGCAGATCACCGACCTGCTCTCCGACCTGCGGCGGGACACCTCCGCCGCCGTCCTGTTCATCAGCCACGACATCGCGCTCGTGAGCGGATTCTGCGAACGCGTCCTGGTGATGTACGCGGGCTCCATCGTCGAGGCCCTCCCCGCCGACCGGCTCGCCACCGCCGCCCGGCACCCCTACACCCGGGCCCTGGTCGCCTCGGTGCCGGACCTCACCGCGAACCGCGACCGGCCGCTGCCCACCGTGGCGGGCGCGCCGCCCGACCCGATCGCCCCCACCCCGGGCTGCCCGTTCGAGCCCCGCTGCCCGTACCGGCTGGACCGCTGCACCCTGGAGGCTCCGCAACTGGACGACGTCGACGCGCTCCAGCAGGTCGCCTGCTGGAACCCCCAGCCGGTGGAGGCAGAAACGGTCCAGGCGACGTCAGAGCAGGCTTCAGAACAGGCGACGGAACATCAGGTGGAGGCGGACCCGTCATGACCAGCCTGCGGCTCTGCGACCTCACCGTCCGCCACCACGGCCCGCGCGGCCCGGTCACCGCCGTGGACCGCGTCTCACTGGAGGTCCCGGCCGGCACCACGCTCGGGCTCGTCGGCGAGTCCGGCTCGGGAAAGTCGACCCTGGCCCGCGCGATCGTCGGGCTCGCCCCCGTGCACGGCGGCCGGGTCCTCGTCGACGGCCAGGACGTCCGGGTCCGTACCGTCCGCGCCCGGCGCCGGCTCGGCCGCCTGGTCCAGATCGTCCTCCAGGACCCGGACACCGCGCTCGACCCCCGGATGACCGTCCGCCAGAGCCTCGTCGAGGCCGCCACCGTCTTCCACCGGCTCGACCGGCACGCCCGTACCGAGCGCGTCGCCGAGCTGCTCGACCTCGTCGGACTGGATCCCCGGCTCGCCGGCCGCCTGCCCCGACAGCTGTCCGGCGGCCAGCGCCAACGGGTCGCCGTCGCCCGCGCCCTGGCCGTCGGACCCGGCCTCCTGATCGCCGACGAGATCACCTCGGCCCTCGACGTCTCGGTGCAGGCGTCCGTCCTCAACACGATCCGCGAACTCCAGCGACGGCTCGGCCTGTCCATGCTGTTCATCGGCCACAACCTGCCCGCGGTCTGCTACGTCTCCGATACGGTGGCGGTGATGCGGCTCGGTCGGATCGTCGAAACGGGCCCCACCGACGCCCTCCTGCGCGACCCACAGCACCCCTACACGCGGGAGCTCCTCGCCGCCGTCCCCCGCCTGTCCGGCCCACCGCCCTCCCGGAGGTCCCGATGACCGTCGACCGACCCGACGCGGTGGTGGTCGGGGCCGGGGTGATCGGCACCGCCGTCGCCCTCGAACTCGCCCGCACCGGACGGCAGGTGGTCGTGGTGGACAAGGCCGGCGCGCCCGGCCACGGATCGACCGGCGCGTCCAGCGCGATCGTCCGGTTCAACTACTCCACCTTCGACGGCGTCGCCACGGCCTGGGAGTCCCTCCACCTGTGGGCGTCCTGGCCCGAGCACCTCGGGCTCACCACCGACCGCCGCCCGCTCGCGGCCTTCCGCCGCACCGGCGCCGTGCTGCTCGACCCGCCCTTCCCCGAACCCGCCGACACCACGGCCCTGTTCGACCTGGCCGGCGTCCCGTACGAACGGTGGGACACCGCCGCCCTGCGCGAGCGCCTGCCCGGGATCGACGCCGGACGGTACTGGCCGCCGAAGCCCGTGGACGACGACGCCTTCTTCGACGGCCCGGCCGGCGAGCTCGGTGCCCTGTTCACCCCGGACGCCGGGTTCGTCGACGACCCGCAGCTCGCGGCCCAGAACCTCGCCGATGCGGCGGGCGAGCTGGGTGCGCGCTTCCTGTTCCACCGCACCGTGGTGGCCGTCGACCGGCGCTCGGACCGCGTGGCGGGCCTCCGCCTGGCCGACGGGGCCCGGATCGCCGCGCCGGTCGTGGTCAACGCCGCCGGCCCGTGGTCGGGGGGCCTCAACCGGCTGGCGGGTGTCGGCAGCGACTTCACCATCGGGGTACGTCCCCTGCGCGAGGAGGTCCACCAGATCGCCGCGCCCGACAGCTCCGCCACCGACCCCGCTACCGACCCCGCCGCCGGCCCTGCCATCGGCTCCGGCTCCGGCCCCACCTCCGGGCCGCTTCCCGTCGTCGCCGACGTCGACCTCGGCACCTACCTGCGCCCGGCCGCCGGGGGCCGCCTGCTCATCGGCGGCACCCAGCCGGCCTGCGACCCGCCGGAGTGGATCGACGACCCGGACGAGGCCGACCCGCGCCCCACCGCCCACCGCTTCCGCACCCAGGTGACCCGCGCGGCCCGCCGCTTCCCCGGGATCACCGTCCCCAGCCGGCCCGTCGGCGTCGCGGGCGTGTACGACGTCGCCGACGACTGGACCCCGATCTACGACCGCACCGCCCTCGACGGCTACTACGTCGCCATGGGCACGAGCGGCAACCAGTTCAAGAACGCGCCACTGGTGGGCCGCTACCTCGCGACCCTGATCAACCTGGTCGAAGCCGGCCACGACCACGACGGCGACCCGGTCCGCTACCGCTGCGAGCACACCGGCAACGTCGTCGACCTGGGCGCGTTCTCCCGCCGCCGCCCGGTCCGGACCGGCTCCGCCCGCACGGTCATGGGCTGAGGGTGCGCAGTTCGCTCACCAGATCCGCGACCACCCCGACCACGAACCCGGGCTCCTCGGTCGGGAAGTCATGGCCGGTTCCCGCCGGCGTGTGCACCACCCGGGACGCGGTCGACGCCGCCAGGTAACGGGTCCGGGCCCCGAGGTAGAACCGGCCGATCCGCTCGGCCTCGGCGGCGTCCCCGGCGGCCGCCAGCACCGTCTCCCCGCCCGTGAGGTCGCGAGGTATGACCAGCACCAGCGGCAGGTCGCCGAGGTCCCCGTCGTAGACCACGGTCTCCCAGCCCACCTCCGCCAGGCCGACGGGCGAGAGCTCCGCGAAGATCGACGCGGCGGCGCAGTACTGGCCGGTCCGGCCGCCACGGCCACGGCCCCGGTGAGCACCGAACAAGTGCCGCACCGCCGTCAGCAGGAACTCCCGGCGCATGCCCGCGACCAACCGGTTGGGCGGCGCGAAGGCGATCACCTCCAGGGGCGTCGGATCCAGCAACACGAGTCCGGCCACCAGATCCGGCCGCCGCCTGGCGGCATTCGCGACCAGCAGCCCGCCGAAGGAATGGCCGACGAACACGTACGGGGCCCGCTCCCCCGCCGCCTCCAGCGCGGCCACCAGCTCCTCCGCCTCGGCCGCCGTCGTCCTCGGGAAGGGCCCGACGTCACTCCAGCCCGAGCCGAACCGGTCGACCAGCACCGAGCGGGTCCGGGCCGCCATCATCGTGTGCAACTGCCCGAACTCCTCGCCCGGCGCGTGCCCGCCCGGCATCCAGACCACCGTCGGCCCGTCCCCGGCAACCCCCTCCGCGAGGACGTGCATCCGGCACCCGCCCACCCCGACCAGCCGCCCCGGCTCCCCGCCCGCCCCCACTCCCCGGCCCACCAGCACCAGGTGCCGCACCGCGCCGACCGCCAGCACCACACCCACAGCCACCACTAAGCACCCGAGCGCCACCAGCCAGCCCGCACCGCCCCCGACCAGCCCGGCCCCCACGCCCACCACCAGCACCGCGACCGGCACTCCCAGCCAGTCCCGGCTCAGCAACGCGAGCAGGGCATCCGCCACCCGTCCGTTCCGGCGCATCGGTCCTCCAGGGCATCCGAGAGGCGACCTCTCCCCCTGTTCTTCCCGCATCCACCCGCGCCGACGCGCCCCCCACGAACACGCATGCGACACCCCGGGGCCTGTCCGTCCTGCGCCCCGCCGCCGTGCGCTGCCCATCGGAAAAGAGCCGGCCACCAGGCCACGGCCCCGGAAATGCAGAGAACCCCCATCCGGTTTCCCGGATGGGGGTTCTCTGTGAATGATTGTTCGGCGGCGTCCTACTCTCCCACAGGGTCCCCCCTGCAGTACCATCGGCGCTGTAAGGCTTAGCTTCCGGGTTCGGAATGTAACCGGGCGTTTCCCTCACGCTATGACCACCGAAACACTATGAAACTGTCAACCGCACCAACCCCGTAGCCAAACGGGTTGGGGTCGTTGTTTCAGAACAACACAGTGGACGCGAGCAACTGAGGACAAGCCCTCGGCCTATTAGTACCGGTCAACTCCACCCCTCACAGGGCTTCCATATCCGGCCTATCAACCCAGTCGTCTACTGGGAGCCTTACCCTCTCAAGGAGGTGGGAGTGCTCATCTCGAAGCAGGCTTCCCGCTTAGATGCTTTCAGCGGTTATCCCTCCCGAACGTAGCCAACCAGCCATGCCCTTGGCAGGACAACTGGCACACCAGAGGTTCGTCCGTCCCGGTCCTCTCGTACTAGGGACAGCCCTTCTCAACACTCCTACGCGCACAGCGGATAGGGACCGAACTGTCTCACGACGTTCTAAACCCAGCTCGCGTACCGCTTTAATGGGCGAACAGCCCAACCCTTGGGACCTACTCCAGCCCCAGGATGCGACGAGCCGACATCGAGGTGCCAAACCATCCCGTCGATATGGACTCTTGGGGAAGATCAGCCTGTTATCCCCGGGGTACCTTTTATCCGTTGAGCGACGGCGCTTCCACAAGCCACCGCCGGATCACTAGTCCCTACTTTCGTACCTGCTCGACCCGTCAGTCTCACAGTCAAGCTCCCTTGTGCACTTACACTCAACACCTGATTGCCAACCAGGCTGAGGGAACCTTTGGGCGCCTCCGTTACTCTTTAGGAGGCAACCGCCCCAGTTAAACTACCCACCAGACACTGTCCCTGATCCGGATCACGGACCCAGGTTAGACATCCAGCACGACCAGAGTGGTATTTCAACGACGACTCCACAACAACTGGCGTTGCTGCTTCAAAGTCTCCCACCTATCCTACACAAGCCGAACCGAACACCAATATCAAGCTATAGTAAAGGTCCCGGGGTCTTTCCGTCCTGCTGCGCGAAACGAGCATCTTTACTCGTAATGCAATTTCACCGGGCCTATGGTTGAGACAGTCGAGAAGTCGTTACGCCATTCGTGCAGGTCGGAACTTACCCGACAAGGAATTTCGCTACCTTAGGATGGTTATAGTTACCACCGCCGTTTACTGGCGCTTAAGTTCTCAGCTTCGCCCCACCGAAATGGAGCTAACCGGTCCCCTTAACGTTCCAGCACCGGGCAGGCGTCAGTCCGTATACATCGCCTTACGGCTTCGCACGGACCTGTGTTTTTAGTAAACAGTCGCTTCTCGCTGGTCTCTGCGGCCACCCCCAGCTCTGACAGCAAGTGCCGTCACCAGGAATGGCCCCCCTTCTCCCGAAGTTACGGGGGCATTTTGCCGAGTTCCTTAACCATAGTTCACCCGAACGCCTCGGTATTCTCTACCTGACCACCTGAGTCGGTTTGGGGTACGGGCCGCCATGAAACTCGCTAGAGGCTTTTCTCGACAGCATAGGATCATCCACTTCACCACAATCGGCTCGGCAT
>NZ_LJJF01000002.1:1027500-1506922 GCF_001625365.1 Streptomyces sp. MJM8645
GTTCGGGAGGCCTGCCATCGGCTGGCCGGCGATTTCGCGCATCCGGTCCACCACACGCCGGTATTCCCCGGACTGATTGGCGGCGGCCGAGCTGGGGCGCGCGGCGGAGTCGTAGCCCGTCATGTCCCAGTCGATGTCGGTCCACCGCTGGGTGGTGTTGGCGTCAGCGTGGGGCGCGGCGAAGCCGTTCACCAGGCCGCAGGCGGCGGCCATGGCCAGCAGCAGCACCGCCAGCCGCCTTCCGGCTCGGCGCATGGTGGACGTCGGATGCAGGTACATCGGGTGGTACTCCCTGAAAGCTCTTCCGCGCAGGTGTGGTGGCGCGCGGCGAGGAGCCCGCGAGAGCGCCTGCCGCTGCATCGGGGCAGCGCGTTCTCGCGGGACGGACAGCGGGGAAGCGACCGGCTACCCGCTCACCGGGCCTTTCAGGTCCCGGCGGGACGAGGGCTCGGCGAAGGGGCAGTACTCCCCGGTTTGGCTCCCGGGGTCGTCTTCCTCAGGTCTAGATCCAACCTGGGCGGGCGGGCGCCAACCATGCAATTTCGCCCGCAAAAGTACGTACCGCATACTTTTGCGGGTTGAGGTTCGGCGTTCGGCGGGGCCACGTCGAACACGGGAAGAGCTTCAGCATGGCCTCGTACGCACCGGCAGACCGTTCCTTCGGCACGCTGCTGTTCGGTCTGCGCCGCAGGGCGGGGCTCAGCCAGGAAGACCTGGCGCACGCCGCGGGGGTGAGCGTACGTACCCTGTCCTATCTGGAGCAGGGCCGCTCCCGGGGGCCGCAGCGCCGCACCGTCCAGGCCCTGGCGAAGGCCCTGGGCCTGGAGGCGGCCGACGCCCGGGAGCTGGAGGAGGCCGCGAGCCTGGGCCGGCCCCGCCCCGCCCGCACGGCGGACGCCCCGCCGCCCGCCGCCGCACCGGAGGCCACCCTGAACACGAGCACGCCCGATCTGCTGCCGCGCGCACCGCGCGCCTTTCACGGACGGGCCTCTGAGCTCGCCGCCCTGACCCGGGCCACGGCGGGGGAGGCCCCGGTCTGCCTGGTCATCGGGCCCGCCGGGGTCGGGAAGACCGCCCTCGTCCTGCACTGGGCCCACCACGATCCCGCCGGACTCACCGACGGGCGCCTCTACGCCGACCTGCGCGGCTTCAGCGACACCGGCGAGCCGGCCGCCGTCGAGGTCCTGCGCGAGTTCCTGCTGGCCCTGGGCGTGCCGCAGGAGCGAATACCGGAGTCGGCCAACGGCGCGGCCGCACTCTTCCGCTCCCTGGCCGCCGACCGCCAACTCCTCGTCGTCCTCGACAACGCGCGTGACTCCGAACAGGTCAGGCCGCTCCTGCCCGGCGGCGACCGCTGCGTCACCGTCGTCACCAGCAGGCACCGGCTGCCGGGACTGATCGTCACCGACACCGCCCGGCCCGTCGCCGTGGACGTCCTCGCCCCCCAGGACGCCACCATGCTCCTGGCCCGGATCCTCGGCACCGAACGGGTCCACGCCGAGCCGGCCGCCGCGCTCCGGCTCGCCGAGCTGTGCGGCGGGCTGCCGCTGGCCCTGCGGGTGGCAGCAGCCCGTCTGGCAGGGCGACCCGACTGGTCCCTGGGAACGATGGCTGCCGAACTGTCCGACGAGACACGGCGGCTGAGCTTGCTGGACCTGGAGGACACCGGCGTGCGGGCCGCGCTGCGCCTGACCCTGCGACAACTCCCGGCGCACGTCGCCCGCCTGTTCGCCGCCCTCGGCCGCCACCCGGGCACGCACGTCGACCGCTACGCGGCGGCCGCCCTGGCCGGCACCGACCCCGCCACCGCCGAGAGCGTCCTGGAGCGCCTGGCCGTCGCGCACCTGCTCACCGAGACGGCACCCGGCCGGTGGACGATGCACGACCTCGTGCGGCTCTACGCCCGCGGCCTGGACGCCCAGCCCGACACGCTCAAGCGCGTCCTCGACCACTACATCACCACCGCCACCGGCGCCGTCGCGGCGGCCGAGCCCGGTACGGAGGACTGCTTTCCGCTTCCGGCGGACTTCCTGCCGCCGGCCGCCGTGCGGGAGTTCGGCGACCGGTCCGCCGCCGTGGCCTGGTACGCCGCCGAGCGCAACAACCTCACCCAGGCGGTCGCCGCGGCGCACGCCGCCGCACTGCACGACAGGACCTGGCGCATCGTCATGACGATGTGGCCACTGATCGTGTGGCGCGTCCGCGACGGCTGGGTACCGCTCCTGGAGACCGCCCTCACAGCCACGCTCGCCAACGCCGACGAACACGGCGAGGCCCGGGTGCTCAACGTCCTCGGCTGGGTCCTGACCGAGGAAGGGCGCACCCCGGAAGCACTCGTCCACCTGGAAGCGGCCTCCGCGCTCGCCGCCCGCGCCGGTGACGCGTTCGCCGAGGCCAACGCCTTGATCGTGCTGGCCATGGTCCAAGCCTCCCTCGGCGGCCTGGACCAGGCCGCGAGGAGCTGCGAACGCGCGGTCGAGCTGGCACGCGAGACCGGCGACCAGAGGATGGAACGGCTGGCGATGCAGCACCTCGCCCGCCACCAAACCGATGCCGGACACTGGCACCAGGCCCTCACCACCGCGACCCACGCCCTGGCCCTCGGCAACCAACCGGACACCACCGACATCCCCCACGTCCTGCTGCTCACCATCAAGGGAGAAGCACTGCTGGGACTCGGCAACCACACCGAGGGCGTCACCCAACTCGACCTCGCCGCGCGGGAGGCGGAGTCCGCCGGCTACGACGACGGCGCGGTACGGGCACTCACCGCACTGCTGCGCGCAACACCCGACACGGAAGTCCAGGCACGGTACGACACGGCACTCGCACGACTCACCACACGGACCTGAACCCCGGCACACCCTCGCACCGGCGAAGCCCCCGCCGCACCCGAGCGCGCGGGAACGGTCTCATTGATCATGGTTTGGAAGCGGTGCGCTGACCTGTGGTTCGTCAGCTCGGCTGAGACGCCGGAGAGGCGATTCTCGCCGGACCCGGCATTATTCGGGGCTGGGTCAGCTTGCGTGGACCCCGGGGTTCATGGGGGTGGTCGAAAAACGAAGTGGGCACGTCCGGCTCGCTCCCGAGTTCGCGCAGAGAACCGGTGCAACGCCACCGCGCCGCTGCACCGGTGGCCCACCCCGCCTGTTGACGAGTCAATCCGCTGTCATTTTCGGATCAGTAGTCCAGGACGCGCTTGAGATAGGCCGTTCTGGCCGCGATGGCGAGTTGCGAGATGGCCGCCTGCGGCGCGGCGGTGGCGAAGGCATGCCAGGCCCCCGGCCACACGTGCAACTCGACCGGGACTCCGGACCGGGACAGCCGCGCGGCGTAGTCGATGGACTCGTCCCGGAAGGTGTCGACCTGACCGGTGTCGATGTAGGTGGCGGGCAGCCCGCTCAGGTCTGCCGCGCGGGCCGGAGCCGCGTAGGGCGAGACCTCGGGCCCGCCCCTGGCCTGCCCGAGCAGGCAGGTCCATGCCGTCAGGTTGGCCCGGCGGTCCCAGAATCCCTCGCCGTCGAGTTCCTGGCTGGACGGGGTCCGGCAGCGGTCGTCGAGCATCGGCGCCTGCAGCATCTGGTGGGCCAGGGCCGGGCCGCCGCGGTCCCGAGCCAGCAGCGCCGTCGCCGCTGCCAGTCCACCGCCCGCGCTCGTGCCCCAGATGATCAGCCGTTCGGGGTCGATGGACAACTCGTCGACGTTGGCCGCGACCCACGCCAGCCCGGCATAGCAGTCCTCGACGGGTGCGGGATGGGGATGCTCGGGAGCCAGCCGGTACTCCACCGAGATCCCGACGATGCCGAGGACATCCACCCACTCGGCGAGTACGTGGGAGAGCTCCCACTTGTTGCCGGAGATCATGCCGCCACCGTGGGTGTGGTAAATGCACGGGCGTGAGCCTGCGCCGCGGGTAGGACGCATGATGAGCAGCGAGATCTCCGGCGCCCCGGCGGGGCCGGGCACCGTGCGTTCCTCGATCTCGACGGCCCCGTCCCGGCGCAGCGCGGCCGCGTCGGCCCCGCCGGGCACCGTCGCGTTCATCTCTCGGTAGGCGGGGATATCGGCCGGCCCGAGCCAGCCGAGTTCTCGCACCTCTTGCGGATAGGTGGCCAGGATTGCGGCCAACTCGGGGTCGAACGGTGGTCGGGAGTACATACTCGGGTCCTTCCTTCAACGGTTCGCCGCCCCAGTGTCCTGGCCGGTCGCCGCCCGATCCACCGCCGGATGGCTCATGTCATCCGCCATATGGCGGATATGGTCCAGTGGTGGAAGAACTGCTCCAACAGCTCTCGGCACTGGATCCCGCCGCCGGGGACGCGGTGCGCGCCATCGCCTACTTCGACACCCTCGTCGAGCAGCGGGCCGGCCTCGATGCCTTCGTCAGGGCCGGGGCCATCCTCTCGGGCTGCACGGCAGGGCTGGCCGATCCCGACCGGCACGTCCTGGTGCGCATCCATCCCGACGGCCACCGGCTGGAACCGGCGGCACACGTTCCCTCCTGGCCCGGCACCGCACTACGCGGTACGACCGCAGGCCGGGTCTGGCTCGAACGCACCGGCGTGCCGCTGCCCACCGACGCCATCGTTCTCGAACGCCTCGCGGCCGGGGCGGGCATCGTCCTGGACCGAACCCGCGGCCGGGCCGCCACACACGACCCGGCCAGCGTGGAAGTGCTGCTCTCACCCGAGGCCACAGCCGCAGCCCGCGCGCAGGCCGTGCGCAGACTCGCCCTTCCCGCAGCGAGATTCAGGGTCGCGGCCCTGCTGGGAAACCCGGATGATCCAACGATCAACCGGTGGAGCACTCGCCTCGGACACGTGACCGCCGCCATCGTCGTCGACGCCACGACCGAGCCCACCGCAAGCCTTGGACCCAGCATCGGGACTGAGCACGGGCCAAGAGCCGGGCTGGGCCCCGCCGTGGAAATCAGTGGGCTGCCGCGATCATGGCACGGAGCGCTGACCGCGTTGCGGCTGACAGCCGAGGTCCACGGTCCGCGCCACCTCAACTACGACGCCCTAGGCGGCCTGGCCCTCGTGGCCGAGCACGTCTCCCCGCACAACGCGTTGATCGAGGATGTGCACGCGCTACGCGCGGCAGAAAGAGCCGGCACCGGCGCACTGGAAACCCTGGCCGCCCTCGAAGCCCACGACAGCCTCCGCCAGGCGGCCACCGCGTTGCATCTGCACCACTCCACACTCCAGGCGCGCCTACCCAAGCCGACCGCTGCTCTCGGATTCGCCCCCGACACCCCACAAGGACGCACACGCCTCCACCTTGCCCTGGCCCTCCACCGGCTCAACCTCAACGGCCCCCTTCCCTAGCCGCCGAGCAGCAGTGGCAGTCCTCGGGGCGCCCACGTTGAAGACCGTGAGCGCGATCTCGGCTAGATACTCTCGGACCGGGCAATCAACTCAAACGTGAAATCGCCCTTCCGCCTGGCCGCCCAGCTGCCCTCATCATCGAACACGACGCAGTCCGCTAACTACCTCGACTCGGCACAGTTACGCGGCCGACCACCACCCGGCCGGCACCGCCTACACCTGGCTCGTCACCGCCGCACTCGCGCGCGGCGTGGTGGACGCCGACGCTCTCGCCGACCCGGCCGTCCTCGCGGTGATCACCCACCGCAACGCCGAACGGCTGGCCCCGACCGACGACCCGACGCCGGCCGTGCTTCAGTCCCCGCGGATCGCCCATCACGGGCAGCCGGTCGCACTGGTGGTCGCCGAGACCCCGGAGGCCGCCCGGGCCGGCGCCCGCGCGCTGCGGATCAGCTGCACCCGGGAGCCTCACGACGTCCTGCTGACCGCCGACCACCCGGGCCTGCGAGGAGCTGCGCACGGAGCTGGCCGAGCACGGCGGGCAGCCGCCCGCCGGCGGGCTGACCCGACACGCCGACACCGCCGAGGAGGTGGGGAGCACCGGCCAGGAGTTCGCGCGGCACGCCTTCGGCGCGCAGTTCGCCGAGGTCCAGGTCGATCAGGACACCTCCGAGGTGCGGGTGCGCCGCCTGCTCGGGGTGTTCGCGGCCGGACGCGTCATCAACCCGCCGGCCGCGCGGAGCCAGCTGACCGGCGCGATGATCATGGGCCTGTCGATGGCCCTGCTGGAGCACAGCACCACCGACCCGTCCTTCGGCGGGCACGTCGAACGCGACCTGGCCGCCTACCACGTCGCCGCGCACGCCGACGTCACCACGGTCGACGCGCACTGGATCGACGGCCCCGACCCCCACCTCAACCCGATGGGCTCCAAGGGGATCGGCGAACTCGGCATCGTGGGAACAGCGGCGGCGGCGATCAGCAATGCCATGCACCACGCCACCGGCGTCCGGGTCCGCGAACTGCCCATTCGCCCCGAGTCCCTGATCGGCCGCTGACCCGACGCCAGCCCTCCGTGGCCCGACTTCGCCCGCCCCGCCGTCTCCGGCCGGGCGGGCGAAGTCGCTTGCGGGGGCACCTGTCGGAAGCCGCCGTTCTCCGTGGTGCTGCGATTTGGTGGCGTGCCTGATCAGGATGGGATCTGCCGGATCGTCAACGGCGAGGACCTCATTGAAGACGGCATTCTTCAGAAGCGAAAGCGCAAGGTCCCGTGATCAGAACCTGCAGTGCCACCAGGCCAGTTCGGAAGCTGTCCGTGGTTCATGGTGGGTCCGCCGCAGCAACACCGCGTCCAGATCGTCGACCCGTGCTCGTAGTTCGCCTGCGGCTCGAGGAGGAAGCATGAAGATGACCTCTTCGAGCTTGTCGCGGGCCCAGCCTTCGCCGCAGCAGAGGCAGGTGAATTCGGCCTCCCATGGCTGCCAACGTCGCTTGGTCCCGTGGACTCGGGCTGACCACACGCTCACGGCCGTGACGACGATGCCAGGAATCAGTCGATCACGCTCCAGGCAGCGTATGGCAGCGTTTGCGGGTCCTGACACGCGCGGGACATCGCGGTAGCGCACCCATGGACGACTCCATGATCGTTGGCGCGATCGAAGTGCTGCTGGCGTTCTACGCGGCATGGCCCCTTCCGGCGCGGTACCGGTGCTGCCTCAGGACGCGGTCGACCGGAGCTCGCAGGGCGGGTGAGGTGCACCCTGCCTCGATGATGTGCAGGAAAAGGTCACTTCTGTGAGACGGGTCGCCGGCGAACGTGAACCCCCGAGGGCGGCCGGGCTCGCCTCGGGGGTCCATCGCGAACAGCCGACATGACGGCAACGGCAGCAGGCCGTAGAAAGGCGATGCGCCGCCCCCGCCCAGTGTGGTCAGGAAGCCTCGGTAGGGATCAGGCAGTCCGACGTGGTGATCGGCCTCGAACTCGGCGACCTTCGCGTCCAGCAGCGGGGGTTCGAGGCGGAACCCGTGCTTCTCTTCACCGAAGGAGCGGCTTCGCAGCGCGGCATAGGGCACCTTGGCGAGCTTGCGTCGGATGCGGGCGATCCGGGAGTCCATGCGAACTCTTCTCTCTGTCTTCCCGCAAACTACCGGCTCACCGGCAAGGGTGTCACCAGTGTGATCGTTTGCCCGTAAGCGGCTTCGGGGTAGGTCGCCAGCTCGCCTCATGCGTCAGACGGACGGTATGCGTCGCCGAAGGGATCCTCTCCCAGCACACCGAAGTCCAAGAGGATCACATGATCACGCTCCAGCCACGACGGATCGCCATGAAAGAGGATCCGACGGCACGAACGAGAACGAGTGGGAATCCGGGAGATCGGCGTTGTCGGCGGGCGGCCGAGTCGACGAGGCGAAGGACGCCGAAGGGGCGGACGCGCAGTGCGCGTCCGCCCCTTCGGCGTTCGTGGTAGCGGGGACAGGATTTGAACCTGCGACCTCTGGGTTATGAGCCCAGCGAGCTACCGAGCTGCTCCACCCCGCGTCGGTAGTACCGACCGTACGGCACCAGGCGGCGATCACCTAATCGGTTACCCGGCGGCCGCTTCCGCACGGCCGCCCCCGCCGGGCAGTCCTTCGCGGGGCCCGGCGGAGCTCACTCAGGCCACCCGCCTTGCCGCCGGCCCGGCGGCTGACATCGCCGACAGGTGATGCGGCAGGGGCGAACACCCGCCCCGACGTCCGTGCGTGCGATCGAAGACGTTCGGCCACGAACCCCCGAGAATCAGCTACTTTGCGTTATCGCCCGTATCGAATGTGTGACATGTCTGGACTGCTGGGCATGCTGCGGTCCGGGCCGACTCGCAGGCACAACTCCAGGAGTGAGACATGTTCAGCACCGTGCGTGCCGCCAGGATCACCGCCGCCGCTGCAGCCACCGTCCTCGCCGTCAGCCTGGGCGTCGTGGCCGCGCCGTCCGCCTCGGCGGCCGACAACTGCTGGCCCGGGGAGAGCAACCGGTGGTACTGCCACAACGTGCCCGGCTCCCCCGTGTACGGCGTGGTCGGCAACAACCACATCTACCCGGACCCCGACACCGTCGTCGGCTACATGAACTCCGACCCCAGCTGGTTCTACTGCAAGGAGGACAACCAGGCCTGGGTCGGCGGGCCGCACCCGACCCGCTGGCTGATGACCGTCGCCGACAACGGCCAGCTCGGCTTCATGAAGGACACCGCCATCACCAGTGAGACCGACCCCGTTCCGAACTGCTGACCCGACCTGGAGCCGATTCCCGCTCTGCGCGAGCAGGAGCGCGGCTACCGCTCTACTTGCGGTGCCCCGGGAGGGGATTGCCGGGCCTGTCCAACCAAGCCCCCTGTCCGGCGGGTGTCACCGTGAGCCCGTACCGCTCGTAGCCGGGGCTTCCGGCGGCCGTCCACTGGGTGTGGGCGGCCTCCGTCTCGTCCCACAGTTGCCGGGGCCCGGACTGGCGGACCTCGAACCGGGATTCCCCGGGCACGGAGTCGACCGTTGCCCAAGACGTGACGGCCGTGTCGAACAGCCACCACGTCCAGCCGCCGTCACCGAACTCGTTGCGCCGGTAGTACACGTCCGGCAGGGCGAGGGCGCAGGCGAACTGTGCAAGCCAGTCGCCCCCGATGGCTTCGGGGTCGAGGCTCGTCCAGGACTGCGCGGAGTCGCCCGGCCATTCACCGGGCAGGTAGTCGTCCACCGGAGTGCCCTGGTAGCGCTGCTGGCGCAGCATCATGAATGCCGCCGATCGGGTGAACGGACCGCTCGCCGTCCCGTCGTCGCCCACCGTGAGCCGCACGATCGCCCCGCCGCCCAGCAGCGGTGAGACGGGGCTGACGATCACCCCGCCCGGCCGGGTCTGAGCTACCCAGGCGGGCGGGACGTCCCGCAGTGACACGGTGGAGATGATCCGGTCGTACGGGGCGCGTACTCCCCACCCGAGCGAGCCGTCCCCGCAGACGACTTCGGGGGTGTAGCCGGCACTGCGAAGTGCGGCGCGGGCTTGCGCGGTGACCTGCGCGTCCACCTCGACGGTGGACACCATCTCGGCGCCCAGGCGATGCGCCAACAACGCCGCGTTGTAGCCGGTGCCCGTCCCGATTTCGAGCACCCGGTGCCCGGGGACCGCGCCCAGATCGGACAGCATCTCGGCCACCATGGTGGGCATGGATGCCGACGACGTGGGAGTACGGTGGTCGCCGTCCCCGGCACCGTCGTCCCACTGCGTGACGATCGGCAGGTCGCTGTAGGCGAGCCGCATCCACCGCTCGGGTTCCCTGGTCCGGCTGCACTCGGTGTCGCCGCCGTCCTCGTCCGCCCAGATGGTGTCGGGGAGGAACACGTGTCGCGGCACGGCCGCCACGACCGGAGCCCATCCGGGGGGCAGGGAACCGGCGTCGGTGAGCGACGCCACCAATGCGGCCCGCTGCTGTTCGGGGGTCAACTCTTCTTGTGCTTCGGTGCCGGGGTCGGCTGCTGGCCGTCCTTCGAGGGGTTCGGGCCGATGGCCGGCGAGCCGGGCTTGGCGTGCCCGCCGCCCTTGCCGTCGTTCGGTCCACCCTTGTTCTCGTCTCCCATGGTCAGCGTCCTTTCTCTGTTCGGCTTGTAGGGGCGGTGCTGTTCCCGCTGCGCCCGGGGGCGCGGCAAGTACCTGCCGTGCGGCAGGGGTAATACTCCGCCCCGGGCGGGATGGACCTCAACCAGCAGCCCGGGATGGGAGTTTGATAGTCGAACCCCTGCCCTGTGCACAGGGTTCATCGGCTCGCTTGGGTGGGGGGCGCGGGGGCGCCGAGGATGTGGCTGCGGGCCGCGCGGGCGAGGACCGCTTGGTCTGCCGTGGGTATTCCGGCGCGGTTCCAGTGGAAGACGACCATGTGGGCGAGGACGGCGCGCAGCCCGCGGGTGAGTCCTCCGTGGTGTGCGGCGTCGGCGAGTTCGCTGCCCGCGTATGCGAAGGCGTGGATGCGGTCCGCTACCAAATCGAGGACCTGGCCGGGTTCGGTCATGGCGATCGTGTCGGCGGCCAGCAGCACGCCGATCTTGTCGGCGACCGCGGGCGCTGATTCGGTACCCGGTTCGGCCGCGCCCGGGCGCATCGCTGCGACCCGAGCCCAGACGTCACCTTGTTCGGTCCATTCCTGGCCGGCGGCGCGCAGCATCGCGCTGCACATCAGGATGGACAGTTCGCGGCGCCCGATCGGCGGGGCGGCCGGCTGGCCGTGGTGGGTCCGGAGGGCTTCGAGCAGGATGGCGCGGCTGTCGGTGTGGAAGAGGGCGTGGGCGGCATCGACGCCCAGGGGGCCGCCGAGGGCGGCGGTCTCGGGTTCGTAGCTGCCGTGCGACCAGGCGGCGATCGCCCCTTCGTCCCGGAGTTGGTCGAGGAGCAGGGCCAGACTGATCCGTAGCGTCGCCGGGTTGTTGCCCCGTCCGGGGTGAAGTCGCAGTCGCCAGTAGGGGTGTTTGCGGACGTACCACCACATGGTGACGCTGCCCCGGGTCTCGGCATCGCGTAGGGCAGGGGCGAGGCGAAGGGCGATCTGCGTCTCGGCACCGGGCCAGTCGGTGGGCTGGATGGTGACGTGGACCCAGGTGTCGGGTGGGGCCGCGATGGCGGAGCGCCCGGCGCAGCGGTAGGTCTCGGCCGCCACGGCGAGTTCGGCGGCGGGGATACCGGCGCCGGTGGCCGCTTCGGCGACGTTGGTACCGGTGAGGACGGCCAGGATCGACCGTTCCAGTTGGGGGTGTGCGGTGGGGTGAGCCATGGGGCAGCCTCTCAGTGCGGTGGTGGTCAGGACAGGAGGAGGCAGGCGTCCCAGCCGGTGGCAGGGGCGCCGCCGCGGTCGGTGGCGTGCAGTGCGAGGCGGACTCCGGTGGTGCCGTCGAGCAGCCCGGGTTCGCGGGCGGGGGCCTGGGCGTGGAGGAGGGCGCGCAGGGCGGGCACGTGGGCGGTGAACTGGCCCGGGCTGGTGGCGTCCTGGGCGACGCGGTGGACGGTGTGCAGGAGGCCGGCGGCTCCGTGGCACAGTCCGGCGTCGCTGATCTGGGCGAGCTGGGCGGGGTCGGTGATGCAGCGCAGCAGGGCGTGCTCGGCGGCGCGCTTGCGGTGGGCGTCGCCGAGGGCGATGGCGGCGAGTTGCTGGGCGCGGGCCTGGCCGGGGACGCCGTAGCACCAGCTGGGCCGGGGCGGGCCGGCCTGGACGACTGCGCCGAGGCGGTGTTCGTCGGCGGTGACCCATTGCGGCCACCAGGGCCCGGACGGGCCGCTCTGCCGCAGGTTGTCGAGCCACTGGAGGATGCGCAGGATGGCGTCGGTGTGGCCTTCGACGAGGGCTCCGGCACGTTTGGCGAGGGCGAGGAGGGCGAGGGGTCCGGTGATGCCGTGGGCGAGGCCGACGTTGCCGTGGCCGTGGGGGAAGGCGGCGGAGGTGCGTCCGGCCGGGTCGTAGCGGACCCACCAGCCGGGCAGGTCGGTGCCGGGCAGCGGTTCGGTGAGGCGGACGAGGTAGGCGAGGACGTCGTGCAGGGTGTCGCCGCGCGGGTCGCGCTTGAGCAGGTAGGCGCCGAGGCCGGTCAGCCCGTACAGCAGGTCGTACTCGGCGGCGCGGGTGAACTTCCCGGAGTCGATGCGGGCGTGAGCCTGTTCCAGGCGGCGGTGGACGAGCCTGTCGACCGCCGCGTCCAGGGTGCGCAGCGTCTTCGTGTAGCGCTCGCTGCCGTCGGCGGCGGTGTGGAGGGTGAAGGCGAGGGCGGGTGCGCCGACGAACAGGCCGGCGTCGTCGGAGCCGATGAGGGCTTGGCGGCAGATGCCGGTCAGCCAGTCGTGGACGGCGTTCCAGCGGTTGTGGTGGAGGGCGGCGCGTTCGGCGTGGAGCAGGGTGATGCCGACGGCGCCGGACGCGAGGGACTGGGCGGGGTGTGCGTCGGTGGGATCGCACGGCGCGGCGACGGTGGCGGGGGTCATCGGGGGTGGTGTCCTCGGTGTCGGTGGGTGCGGGCGAGTGCGGTGGCGCGGGCGAGACGGTGGCAGGCGCGTTCGCTGTCCTGGTCGATCCCGGCGGCGCGGATGTGGTGCATGTGCAGGAGCGAGGCGAGGACGGAGTCCGGGTCGGGGCTGTGCGGGGCCCCGGCCCGGGTACGGGAGTGGGTCAGGCGATGCAGCCGCTGTTGGAACAGGCGGACTGGCAGGTCTTGCCGCAGCCGTCGTCGGTGCTGCTCATCAGCTCACCGATGACCGGGCCCTGCGCGACGATGGTGATGTCCAGCTCGAAGCCGGTGTCCATGTCCATGTGCGTGTCCATGTGCGTCCTCCTTGGGGATCTGGTGAAGGGGTTCGGTGGTGCGTCACCTGGCGGCCGGGCGGCAGCTACGCCTTCTCGGGCCAGGAGATCGTGATGCGGGTGTGGGTCTTGTCGACCACGCGGCCCGCGGGCAGCCGGCCGTCGGGCGTTCCGGCCGGGTGGACCTCGAAACGGGCCCCGGATCCGCCCCGGTGCTCCCGGTCCCAGGTACGGATCTCGTTGACGAGGCGGGCGGCGGCAGCGGCGGCGGCCGGGCCGTGCCCGTAGGCGCCGAGCTCGAAGCGGGTCCGGGTCTCGTCGGCGGGCCGGACGGTGCGGTAGGCGAAGGTGTCGCCGACCACCAGCGTGGCCACGCCCAGCGGGGACGCGGACGCGACGATGCCCTTGTCCCGCGCGGCCGGTGTCGCGGTGAGCCGGGTGTGGCCGTCCAGCGCGGTGGCCAGCCACAGGTCCAGGTCGTCGATCGGCTCCTCGCCGCCGACCGTCACCCCCGACCACAGCTCCTGCCGGGGCGAGGCCAGCGCCGCGCGCAGGGCGTCGACGTCCACCTGGTCGCCGTCGTCCAGCCGCAGACCGACCTCCTCGCCCGGCACGTCGTGCAGCAGCACCAGGCGCTCGCGGTTCTCCTCCGCGCCCTGCATCGGCACGAACCCGCACAGCTCGTACCCGGTGCTCACCAGGTGGTCGCCGTCGCGGACGAGGACGATTGAACGCATCAGGCCGCGCAGGCGCAGCGGCACGACGATCCGCCCGCCCGGGGCGAGTTGCTCCAGCCACGCCGGCGGCACGTCCGGGGCCCCCACGGTGACCACGATCAGGTCGAACGGGCCATGCTCCGGGACACCGAACGCGCCGTCGGCGGTGACGACCCGCACATGCACGTACCCGGCCATCCGGCGGGCCCGGCCGGTGACCTCCGGGTCGATGTCCATGGTGGTGACCGCGCCATCGGGGGCGACGAGCTCGGCGAGATAGGCGGCGAACATCCCGCCGGAGCCGATCTCCAGGACGTTCTCGCCGGGCCGCGGATCGGCCTGTTCCAGCATGAACGCCTGGACGTTGGCGGCCGAGACCGAACTGATCGCGAGCCCGTCCCGGTCCCGCTTGGTCACCACGGGCCGCTCCGGGTCGTAGGCGTCGACGGGCTGCGCCTCGGGGGCGAAGTGCTCGCGCGGCACGCGGGCCATGACCTCGGCGACGCGCTCGGTGCGGATCGTCCCGTCCTCACGCAACGTCTTGACCATGGCGGCGCGCAGGGTCTCCGGGGTGCCGGAGTCGGGTTCGGTGTTCACGACGGTCTCTCCTTGGGGGTTGGTACGTGCCGGCTTCAACGAGCCGTCTGCTGTCCGCAGTTGGCGAGGCTTCTCGGCTGGACGACGGGCAGGACGGGTCCCATCTGGGCGGCCAGGTTGGCAAGTTCGAGGACGCACATGTGGTGGATGACGTCCTGGGTGGGCGCCGACCGGGGAGTAGGCGGCGTTCGGCGACGCTGCCAACCGACGGCCCGCATGGCCCGTCTGGTCGCGGTTTTCACGGAGTGCGCCTCGGCGTATCGCCAGCGGCAAGAAGGACCCTTGCCCACACGTTCTTGGTCGTGGCGGTCGTTACCACGCCCGTGTCGTCCGCCAGCTCGCGGACGAGGAGCAGCCCCCGGCCACACTCGCCGCGGGCAACCGGAGTTTCCGGCAGCGGCAGGTCAGGGCGGCAGTCCAGAACCTCGATCCGGCAGTCGCCGCCGGTCTCCTGAAGGTGCAGACCGATACTGCCGCGCGACCGGCTGGCATGCCGAACGACGTTTGTCACCAGTTCCGAGGCGATGAGGACCAGGTCGGATGCCCGGTCGTTCTCCCATCCCCACTCTCTGAGCACTGAGCCCACCATTCGGCGTGCCGTGGAGGCCGCGGCCGGAACTGCCGTCAGCGTGGCCTCCCAGTGGTGGAGAGATCGCGGCTGTTCGACGGCCACCATGTGCATCGCTCCCGTCATCAGGAGCGTCTTGACGCCCCGTTACAGTTCGCTTACGGGGATCAACCATGGACTGGGGTGCGGAGACAGAACCACCCACGAAGCAGGGACACTTGCTCCTCGTTCGGGTGAGGCCAGGGACAAGCTGCGGACAGTTCGTGGACACTTCCGCATCACCTGTGTGGCCACCGGTCCAGAGGTGGTAGGCAAGGGGATGAAGTAGTTCGCAGCTGGGGCTGCGGCCCCGAAGGGACCGCGACGCGATGAACACTGTGTTCGATGCCTTAGTCATCGAGGCCCGCATGGATTTCCGGAGCTTCCTGGCCGAGTACAGGCGGGTCGCAGCGCTCCTCTACGAGCGGACCGGGGATATCGCCTTCAGAAACGTCGTTCTGACGGACAAGAGCTTCACGCGGTGGCGTGCCGGACAAGTCGCCCGGCCTCACCACCCGGCACCCGCAATTCTCGAGCGGATGTACGGCAAGCCCGTCGACGAACTCTTCGCGCCCTGCACCGACGAGCAGGCACAGGTACTGCGCGCAGTACCCACTCCAGTGCTCGATGAAAGAGAACTCGCCATGACCGCACGAGATGCCCGCGCCCACGCCGCCGACGCGGCCTCACAGTTGCTTCCCGACCTCAGCCTCGACCAACTCGAGGACGACCTGGTACGCCTGGTCCGAGCAAACACCACCACCCCTCCCCACCAGATCTTCATGGCGGCCAAGGAACTGCTCGGCCTTGCCACCGTGATGCTCGACCGTACGCAGCTGTTGTCCCAACGAGGCCGCCTCTACGTCGTCGCCGGCCAGGCATCGGCGCTCCTGGGTGCCTGCGCGTTCGATCTCGGCTCGATGCCGACCGCAGTCGAACTGATGCGTGCCTCTGCCCTGTACGGCCAGGTGGCGGAGCACGGGCCGCTCCAGGCCTACGCCCACGGCTACCTCGCCCTGTTGTACTACTGGGGCGGCAACCCCGCCCAGGCGGTTCGCCAGATCGAGCGGGCCCATTCGTTCCAAGGGGTCGGTGCCACGGGCCAGGCGAGGCTGGCGGCAATCGCTGCCCGCTCGTATGCGCACCTCGGCCGGACCGCGGAGGCCCACGCAGCAATAGATCGAAGCCTGGCCGATCGAGGCCCCGCCGTGGACGATCTCCACGATGGGATCGCAGGTGAGTTCGATTTCAGCGTGGAACGCGTCGCCATGAGCAACAGCACAACCCTGCTTCTCTTGCGGGACGGGGTCGGCGCGGAGGCCTCCGCCCGGCGGTCGCTGGAACTGATCGCTTCCCAGTCCTCGGCCTCCACACCGCTCGCGGTTGCCCCGCAAGCCGGCGCGGACCTGGCGACGGCCCTGTTGATGCGGCGTGACCTCGACGGTGCCGCTGAGGCCATGCGTCCCGTACTGAGTCTGCCGAGGGAGTGGCGCGGGGCCGGCCTCGTAGGCCGGGTGAACGCGGTCCGGGCGGAGCTGGCCTCGCCGAGCTTCCGCGACGCCTTGGTCGCGCGGGACCTCGCAGAGCAGATCGACGACTTTACGCTGGTCGCCGCACCGCGCACCCTCGGACCCGGCGCGGTGCGGCTCGCCATCGACGGGGGGATCGGCTAGCGGGCACTCTCCAGAACGGCGCGCTCCTTGTCCGGGGCAATCCCGTGTTCGTCCCACCGCTGATGCGGAACGGGCATGTTGCCCTGGAGGAGCCAGGACCACGTGTCCGCGACGGTTTCCGCCAGCGGCCGGCGGGGGAAGCCGGCCGCGATCGCCGACGACGAGTCGATGGCCCACACGCCTGGGTGTGTCCGCCAGAGCGGGATCTCTGTCCACTGGCGCAGGCCGCTGCGGAGCAGGACCTCATCGGTGACCCACGCCAACTCGCCGGAGCTGCCGGTCACGTCCATGCACGCTTGGAGGAAGCCGCCCATCGTCTCGCAGCCCACCGGCGCGGTGACGTTGTGAACCTGGTGCCCGACACGCTGGGCCTGATCGAGCGCAAAGGCCGCCACGTCCCGCACATCGACTGGCTGGATCGACTTCGCCGGATCGCCCGGCGCGAGGATGCGGCCTCCTCGCTCGGCCCTGCGCAGCCACCACGGCAGCCTGCCGACGTACTCGCCGGGCCCGAGGATGACGCCCGGCCTGAGCAGACTCGTACGGGTGAGGCCGAATGCTTCGGTCACTGCCCGCTCGGCGCCGGCCTTCTGCCGTCCGTAGTACGTGTCTGGGCCTGTCCACCCCTCTGGGAGCTGCCCGTACTCCGGTCCGGCGTCGGCCGGGGCATCCAGCACGGGCGAGTCCACGGTCAGAGGCTCGATGGGCCAGCCTTCGTAGACGGACACCGTGGAGACGTAGACGTACCGGCTGACGACCGGCTCCAGGGCCCGGGTGCCACCCAGCACAGTGCGGGGCGACAGCTCGGAGGCGGAGGTGTCGATCACGGCGTCCCACGGTCCGTGCTCGGCCAATCGCGCCATGTCCTCCGGCCGCTCCCGGTCGCCGTGCACCGCGACCGCTCCGGGCACCGGGATACCGGACAGGCCACGCGTGAACGTGGTCACCTCCCAACCTCGTTCCAGCGCGCCACTCACGACCGCCCGGCCCAGGAACCAGCCACCGCCCAGCACGAGAATCCTCATGCGGGCGATCCTGCCAGCCCGGCGCCTTCGCGCGCAGCCGCCCGCAGAATCGGGGCCCCTATCGGTCGCGGTGCAGGTCGAGGTACCGGTCAACGACCTGCTGCTCCAATCTTGATCACGGATTCGGCGACGACGACCGCCAGGCCGAAGACCGTGCCGAACACCAGCAGGACGACGAACGCCCGGCAGCCGTAGGGCTGTCCGCGTATCGCCCAGTCCGTCACGAGCGCGGAGTCGCCTATGTCCCGCTGCGGGGAGAGTCGCCCCACCTGGAGACCACCGTGGTCGCCGTACACCGCCCGGGAGTGGACGAGGCCGTACACCGACTGCTGGAACTGATCACCCGCCACACCACCGCGTGATCGGAGGTCGGAGGCTGGAACCGGCGGCCACCAGGCGCTGTTCGGATACGGCCTCACTTCGAATACGACCGCACCTCGAATACGGCCGCACCCCGACCCGGGCGGGTGCCGGGTCGGGGTGCGTCGGGTCAGCGTGCGCGGGTGACTGCTACTGGAGCTTCCACTGCTGGTTCCAGGCGTTGTTGCAGGTCCAGACGCCGAGCGCCTTGGCGTCCTCGTCGTAGGTCAGGCAGTCCTGGTCGGTGATCCGGATCTGGTACTGGCCGCCGCCTGCGCTGACGAGCTGCCACTTCTGCGCGTCGGCGCCGGTCCACGGCTTGGCCTCGGCGAAGAAGGTCTTGGTGTTCTCGGTCAGCGCGAGCCCGGAGACGGCACTGGTGATCTTGTACCGGCCGTTGCCCAGGGCGGTGAACTGCCAGGCGGAGTTCTTGGCGCCGCTGGCTCCGGCCAGGATCGAGGACCCCGTGACCACCGGCCCCCGACCGTTCTTCACCTTGGGGTGGTGCAGCCCGGCGATGCCGGCACCACCACCGCTGCCGCCCTTGCCGCCCCCGCCCTTGCCGCCGCCCTGGTGCGCGGGGATGGCCGGGGTGGTGCTGGTGTCGCCACCGTCGCCGTCGTCGTTGCCGTCGCCGTTGCCGTTGCCGTCGTCATCACTGTCATCGCCGTCATCGTGCGCGGGGATGCCGGGGGTGCCCGGGGTGTCGGTGATCGGGGTGCCACCACTCTTGGGGACGCCCGGGACCGTGATGTCGCGGGCGGGGAAGTGGATGATCCGCTTGCTGTCGACGCAGCGAATCAGCACACAGGACCTGGTGGTGCTCACGGTCCGGTCGGAGTCGGAGCCGACGAAGGCCCAGTTCCCGTACCCGCCGTCGCCCTTGTTGGTGAAGGTCGAGTCACCCGCGAAGACCCAGATACGGAAGTCGTCGTAGCCGGCCGGGCCGCCCTGCGAGTCGTGGTGCTGCAGCTTGACGGTGGTGTCGACCAGCACCCCGTTCATGTTCGCCTCGTACACGTTGCGGAACCAGATGGTGTCGTAGAGGTCGGTGCCGTCGTACTTGAACACCATGACGTTGTAGCCGGGAGCCGCGGCACTCAGTTGGCTGGCCATGCCCTGGGTGAACGCGGCGTTGTCGGCCTGCGCCTGGAGGGCCGCGCTGCGGAAGCCGCCGATCATGGCACCGATGGAGTTGATCAGGGCCGTGGTGCAGTTGCCGCCGCCCACGCTGCTCTGGCCGTCGCAGTCGGCTGCGGCGGCCCGCTGCGGCGAGACCATCAGGCCGGCAACGGCCAGACCCGACAGCAGGACGCCCGCGACGGCGCGTTGGGCGAGCGTGTGGGACCGGCGGGAGAGACCGCGCATGCCGAAGTACCTCGATCACTGAGAGTGGTGAAGATCGTCCGTGGGGAAGAGACGATGCTCGGATGCTAGGTCGGCCCGAACGCCGCGCCCCGGGTTCCTGACAGTTCTCTGACAGTTCCCTGATGGATCACTGATGACCTGTCGGCAGACGGGCGTCACCGTCACGGACCTGGTCGCAGGACGGGGCGCAGGAGGAGACCGGCCACCAGCTTCGTCTGGCACGTGTGGCGTTGGACAAGGAACGGCGCGCGGACGGCGCTGGCTGTCTCTACCGGGTGGTGGCCTCCGGCGGGGTGCCGGGGTGGGTGAGGGAGTCGATCCAGGTGCGGATCGCGGCTGCCGTGGTGGCGGCGTCCTCTCGTGCCAGGGAGAGGTGGTTGCCGGGCACCTCGACGCGCTCGTGTGGCAGCGGCCAGGACGTGCGCCAGGAGTCGCCGTCCGCGCGCGCCGCCATCAGCGGGGTCGGCCGCGCGGCGCCGATGAGGAGGGTCGGGGTGTCCACGGGCTCCGGGCGCCAGTCCAGGAAGAGCCCGGTGTAGGCGCCCATGGCCGCGACGGCGGCGTCCTCGTCGCCGGTGGACCCGTCCGCGCTCACGTCCGCGGCGGCGAGGTACGGGGCCGGTGGGGCGGCCAGGGCGGTCAGCCAGTCCGTGGAGTGGTTGCCCTGGTGGACGAGATACGTGTCGATCAGCACTTGTCCCAGGGGAGCGGATCCCCTGAGTTCGAGGCGCCGGGTCACGGCGTGCGTGACGGCGCCCCCGGCGGAAGCACCGACCAGGACGACGGGCCGGTTACCGACGTGCCGCAGCACCGTCTCGGCGTGGAGGCGGGCGAGCGTCTCCCGGTCGGCCGGAACGGCGCACCCCGCGCCGATGCCCGGGTGCGGGAACTCCAGGACCTCCAACTCGCCCTCGAAGCAGGCGTGCAGGGCCGCGAACCCGCCTCCCGGGAATGCGGGGAGCGGACGGTGGTCGGGGAAGAAGACCACGACCGGGGAGCCGGCGCGACCCCGGGCCCGGCGCAGCGGCGGCACGGCGTGCTCCGCGGCGTCGTCGGCGCCGAACGTCGCGGCGGCCGAGGACGCCGCGACCACCAGGTGCATCGCGGCCGCCGGCCGGCCCTGCTCGCAGAGCGCGCGGTACAGCGCCGCGAGCGTCTGCGCGGGACGGCCGGTGGGCGGTGCGGGCCGGAGGCCGGGGCGCTCACGCGGTGTGCCGTCGGGCAGGTCGTCGAGCAGGTTGTCGGGCAGGTCGTCGAGCAGGTCGTCGAGCAGGTCGAGTACGTGACGGGCGAGGTCCTCGATCGCCGGGTGCTCGAACACGAGGGCCGCGGGCAGCCGCAGGCGCAGGGCCGTACTCAGTCGGCTGCGGAACTGGACGGCCGTCAGGGAGTCGAAGCCGAGCTCGGCCAGGGTCCTGCCGGCGGGCAGGTCCTGCGCGCCGGAGTAGCCGAGCACCGCGGCCACGTCGCCGCGCAGCAGTTCCGTGAGCGCGGCCCCGCGCTCCTCGGCGGGCAGCCCGGCCAGCAGCGTGCGCCACGCCCCGGGCTCCGAGCCCTCCCGGGCGCCCGGCGGTGGTTCGGTCGCGCCGCTCTGCGCCTCGGCGGCGGGCCGACCGTGGCGCGCCAGGTCGCGCAGCGGCGCCGGTAGTTGCCCTGCGGCGGTGCGCAGCGCGGCCCGGTCGAGCAGGACCGGCGCGAGTACGGGGGCTCCCGTCCGCAGTGCCGCGTCGAACAGGGTCAGTCCTTGGGCGGGGGTGAACGCCCGGACCACGTCGTCGGGCCTCGGGTGCCCCGCGCCCTCGGTCAACTGGGCTGCCATGCCCGCGTCGTGGCCCCACATGCCCCACGCCAGCGAGACGGCGGGCAGGCCGGCCGCGGCCCGGTGCTGGGCGAGCGCGTCCAGGAACGAGTTCGCCGCGGCGTAGTTGCCCTGGCCCGCCCGGCCCAGCACGCCCGAGATCGAGGAGAACAGGACGAAGGCCGACAGGCCCCGGTCGCGGGTCAACTCGTGCAGGTGCCAGGCCGCGTCCGCCTTCGGCCGCAGGACCGCCGCCAGCCGCTCCGGGGACAGCGCGGCCAGCGCCCCGTCGTCGAGGACCCCGGCGGCGTGCACGACGGCGGTCAGCGGGGGGTCGCACTGCTCGATCAGCTCGGCGAGCCGGGCCCGGTCGGCCACGTCGCACGCGACGATCCTGACCTGCGCGCCCCGCTCCGCCAGACTCGCGCGCAGGGCGTCGGCGCCCGGTGCGTGCGGGCCGCGCCGCCCGGTCAGCAGCAGGTGGCGGACCCCGTACGCGTCGACCAGGTGCCCGGCCAGGTCCGCGCCCAGTGCTCCGGTGCCGCCGGTGATCAGCACCGTGCCGTCCGGGTCGAAGGCTCCGGAGCGGCGGGGCTGGGCACTCTCGGCCGGCCGGGGCTCAGGCGGGTGGACCGCCGCCGGGACGCCGACCAGCCGTGGCACCGTCGCCCGCCCGGCGCGCAGGGAGAGTTGGGGCTCGCCGCTGGCGGCCGCCGCGGGCAGCAGGCGCAGGGAGGCGGGGTCCTCGTCCACGTCGATCAGGACCACGCACCCCGGCAGCTCCGACTGCGCCGTACGCACCAGCCCCCAGACCGCGGCTCCCGCCAGGTCCGGCGTGGGTGCGGTGGCGTTCCGCGTCACCACCACGAGCTGCGAGCCCGCGGTGGCCGGATCGTCCTGCCAGTCCTGTAGGGCCTTGAGCACCCGCGTGGTCAGCAGGTGGACGTCGGCCAGCGGGTCGCGGTCCGTTTCCGATTCCGATCCGACGGCGGTGACCGCCAGGTGGCGGGGCGGGGCGGCGGCGTCCGCGCCCGCTGTGGATGAGGTCGGGCCGTTCGTGGGTGAGGACGGGCCGGCGAGGGGGACGAAGGCGCCGAGGTTCAGTTGGTCCGGCCCGAGGACCGTCCAGCCCGCCGACTGCGGTGCCCGGCCGGGCAGTGCGACGGGGACCCAGTCGGGGCGCAGCAGGGTGCGCTGGGCGATGTCCTGCCCGGGGTCTCGGTGTCCGGCCGGAAGTTCCCTGGTGGAGAGGGAGTTGACGCGGGCCACCAGGCGGCCCGCCGGGTCGGCGAGCGTGATCGAGAACGCGCCGCCTTCCGAGGCGGGGCCTGCCTCGCCGACCGGCGCGATCCGCACCCGCACCGTCGACGCCGCGGCGGCGTGCAGGCACACGCCGCTCCACTGGAACGGCACCCGGGCGCCACCCGCGCCCCCGCCCGCGTCCGCGCCCCCGCCCGGGCCGGTTCCCGGGGCGTGCGCGGCGAGCATCGAGGCGTGCGCGGCGGCGTCCAGGAGCGCGGGGTGGATGCCGTACCGGTCCGCCTCGGCCGTCCACGGCTCGGGCAACCGGACCTCCGCGAACACCTCCGCACCCCGCCGCCACAGCGCGCGCACGCCGCGGAACGCGGGCCCGTAGGCCAGACCGCGCCCCGCCGCGGCTTCGTAGGCGCCGGCGGGATCGATCTCCGCGGCGCCGGGCGGCGGCCACTGCGTCAGGCCGTGCCCCTCCGGTACCGTCCCCGGCTCGGGCGTGCGGGCGAGCAGGCCGGTGGCGTGCGGCGTCCAGGCTAGCTCGGCGGGCTCGGCGGCCTCGGCGGCCTCCACCGGTCGCGCGTGGATCTCGACGGACCGCCGGCCGGAGTCGTCCACCGCCCCCACCACGACCTGGACCCGTACCCCCGCAGCGGGCAGGGCCAGCGGCCGCAGGATCACGAGCTCCTCCAGCGTGCCGCAGCCGGCCGCGTCGCCCGCGCGCACGGCCATCTCGACGAACGCCGTCCCCGGCACGAGCGGCACCCCGCCGACGACGTGGTCGGCGAGCCACGGCTGGGCGCCCGCCGACAGCAGGCCGGAGAGCACCGTGTGCCCGGTGCCTGGCACCTCGAACGGCGGGCCGAGCAGCGGATGCTCGCCGAAGGTACTGGCTGGACCCGCCCCGGCCGGGCGCGGTGGGTCCAGCCAGTACCTCCGGCGCTGGAAGGCGTAGGTCGGCAGTTCCACCCGCCACAGCCCGCGCCGCAGCCCGCGCTCCGCGAACACCGCGGGCCAGTCGACGCCGACGCCGCGCACGTGGAACCGGGCCACGGCCGCCAGCAGCGTGTCCGGCTCCCGCTCGCCGTCACGGGCCGCGAAGGCGAACACCGGGCCGCCGCCGTCCTGGAACTCCGGGCCGCCGTCCTGGACGGCCGGGCACTCCTGCGCATACGCGGTGAGCACGGGCTGCGGGCCGAGTTCCAGGAAGCCCCCGACGCCGTTGGCGCCCAGCCACTCCACGGCCTCGGCGAACCGCACGGGAAGCCGCGCGTGCCGCACCCAGTAGTCCGCGGAGCCCAGTTCCTCCGGCGCCGCCCGAGACCCCGTCACGGTGGAGACCACCGGGATCCGCGGCGGCCGGAACTCCAGCGTCTCGGCGACGCGGCGGAACTCGTCGAGCACCGGGTCCACCAGCGGCGAGTGGAAGCCGTGGCCGACCTTGAGCCGCGTGCTGCGGCGGCCGCGGGCCTCGAACCGCGCCGCGACGGCGAGCACCGCGTCCCGCGCGCCGGAGACCACCACCGCGCGCGGTCCGTTGACGGCGGCGATCGCCACGCGGTCGGCCACATCCGCGAGTTCGGGCAGGACCTCGTGCTCCGCCGCGTCGAGGGCCACCATCGCCCCGCCGTCGGGCAGCGCCCGCATCAGTCGCCCGCGCGCCGCGACCAGCCGCACGGCGTCGGAGAGGTCCAGCACTCCGGCGACGTGCGCGGCCGCCAACTCGCCCACGGAGTGCCCCGCCAGGAAGTCGGCCCGCATGCCCCAGGACTCCACCAGCCGGAAGAGCGCCACCTCGTAGGCGAACAGGGCGGCCTGCGTGAAGTCCGTGCGGTCGAGCAGGGCGTCCGGCGAGCCCGGCTCGGCGCGGATCACCGTGCGCAGCGGCCGGTCGAGTTCGCCGTCCAGTGCGTGGCAGACCTCGTCGAAGGCCTCGGCGAACGCGGGGAACGCCTCCCGTAGCTCCTCGCCCATCCGCGTGCGCTGCGCGCCCTGCCCGGTGAACAGGAAGGCGGTGCGGGTGCGCGGGTCGGCCAGACGCGTCAACGCCCCGGCGCCGGACGTGCCGTCGGCGGGCGTGCCGTCGGCGATCGCCCGGAGTCCGGCCAGCATGCGCTCGCGGTCCGCAGCCGGCACCATCGCCCGGTGCGTGAGCGCCGACCGCGACACCGCCAGCGAGAAGCCCACGTCCGCCGGCGAGAGGCCCGGCCGGGCGGCGACGTGGTCGGCCAGCCGCCGCGCCTGGGCCCGCAGGGCCGCCTCGTCGGCCCCGCCGACCAGCCACGGCACGGCCGCTGGCATCGCCGGCCCCTGGGGCCGCGCGGGTTCCTGCCGCGGGGCGCGGTCGGCGGCGGCCGGCTCCTCGATGATCACGTGCGCGTTGGTGCCGCCGATGCCGAAGGCCGACACGCCCGCCCGGCGCGGTCGGCCGGCGGGCGCGGGCCACGGCCGGGCCGCGGTCAGCAGCTCGACCCGGCCCGCCGACCAGTCGACGTGCGGGGTGGGGGCTGCCACGTGCAGGGTCCTGGGCAACTCGCCGTGCCGCATGGCCTGGGCCATCTTGATGATCCCGGCGACTCCGGCGGCGGCCTGGGTGTGTCCGAGGTTGGACTTGACGCTGCCCAACCACAGCGGAGGGCCTTCCGGCCCCCGGCCCCGGCCGTAGCCGGCGAGCAGCGCCCGCGCCTCGACGGGATCACCGAGCGCGGTGCCCGTCCCGTGCGCCTCCACGGCGTCCACCTCGTGCGCGCGCAGCCCGGCGTCGGCCAGCGCCAGCTGGATCAGGCGCTGCTGGGCGCGGCCGTTGGGAGCGGTCAGGCCGTTGGACGCGCCGTCGGAGTTGACGGCGCTGCCGCGCACCACGGCCAGCACCGGGTGTCCGTTGCGGCGCGCGTCGGACAGCCTCTCCAGCAGCAGCACCCCGGCGCCCTCGGCCCAGGCAGTGCCGTCCGCCGTGGCCGAGAAGGACTTGCACCGGCCGTCGGGCGCGAGGGCGCGCTGGCGGCTGAACGCGACCAGCGGGTTGGGCGTCGCCATCACCGTGACGCCGCCGGCCAGCGCCAGCGAGCACGCGCCCGAGCGCAGCGCCTGGGCCGCCTGGTGCACGGCGACCAGCGAGGACGAGCACGCCGTGTCGACGGTGATCGCGGGCCCGCGCAGGCCGAACACGTAGGAGAGCCGGCCGGAGGCCACGCTGCCGGCCGAACCCAGGGCGAGGTGGGCCTCCAGTTCGTGCTCGGTGAAGCGGGAGGCGTAATCGCCGTACATCACCCCGAGGAAGACGCCCGTGTCGCTGTCCCGGACGGACGCCGGGTCGATCCCGGCCCGCTCCCACGCCTCCCAGGTGACCTCCAGCAGCAGCCGCTGCTGCGGGTCCATGGCGAGCGCCTCGCGCGGCGAGATGCCGAACAGGCCCGCGTCGAACTCCGCGGCGCTGTGCAGGAATCCGCCGCTGCGGGTGTAGCAGGTGCCGATCCGGTCCGGGTCGGGGTCGTAGAGGGCGGCGAGGTCCCAGCCGCGGTCGGTCGGCAGGTCCGAGATCGCGTCCGTGCCCTGCGACACCAACTCCCAGAGCCCTTCGGGGGATTCCACGCCACCGGGGTAGCGGCAGGCCATGGCGACGATCACCACCGGGTCCCGGTCGTACGGCTCCTCCGGCTCGGCGGTCCGCGGTGCGGGGGTCGTGTGTACGGCGGGCTCGGCGGGCTCGGCGGGCTCGGCGGCGAACAGTTCGGTGTGCAGGTGGCGGGCGACGGCGGCCGGGGTGGGGTGGTCGAAGACCAGCGTCGTCGGCAGGCTCAGCCCGGTCGACGCCGCGAGCCGGTCGATCAGCTCGATGGCGCCGAGCGAGGTCAGCCCGAGGTCCGCGAAGGAACTGTCCGCGAACGAGACGTCCGTGAACGATCGGTCCACGAACGAACCGCCCGCGTCGGGCCCGCTCGCCGGCGCGCGTCCGCGGACCCGGGCCGTCTCGGCGCACACCCTCTCGCACAGCGCGCGTTCCTGCTCCTCCCGGGGCAGCGACAGCAGCCCACGGGCCAGGGAACCCCCGGCCGGGGCCGGCGCCGCAGCCGGGTCGCTGAGCACCGCATGGCGGACGATCTTGCCCGACGGCGTGCGCGGGACGGCCGCGATCTCGCGGACCTCGACGGGGACCTTGTGCTCCGCGAGCTGCGAGCGGCAGACGTCGAGCACCAGCCGCGGGTCCAGGCCCGCCGGGCCGGGCACCACGAAGGCGACCGGGACCTCGCCGAGGACGGCGTGCGGCAGACCGAGGACCACGGCGTCCCGCACCCCGGGACAACCCCGCAGGACGTGCTCGACCTCCGTGGGATGGATGTTCTCGCCGCCCCGGATGATCAGTTCGCTGACCCGGCCGGTGAGGACGAGGTGGCCGTGTTCGGCGCGCCGGCCGAGGTCCCCGGTCCGGTACCAGCCCTCGCGCAGCGCGGCGGCCGTCGCTTCCGGCTGGTCGTGGTAGCCCGTCATGAGATTCGGACCGCTGACCCAGATCTCGCCCTCGCCGCCCGCGAGGACGTCGACGCCGCTGTCCGGATCGACGACGCGGACCTCGACGCCGGGTACCGGCAGTCCGCAGGACCCGTCGACCCGGGGGCCGTTCGGGCGGGCCACCGCGATCGCGCCGCACGTCTCGGTACTGCCGTAGACGTCGAGCAGCGGCGCGCCGAGCGTCTCCTCCACCGCCCCGCGCAGCTCGGGCGGGCACGGCGCGCCTGCCGTGACGCAGAGCCGTAGCCCGGGCCCCGGCGCGGGGAGCGGGGTGTCCTTCGCCGAGGACATCAACCGGTGGTACGTCGTGGGGACGCCGGCCAGGACGGTGAACGGCCCGCCGAGGGCTGCGCTCGGGGTGCGCAGCGTGCGCCACAGGTCGCCGGGCGTCAGCAGGTCGCCGGACGTCGGCAGTTCGCCGGCGATCGCGGTGCTCGCGCCGACGGCCGTGGTGCCCAGGATCGCGAGGGAGTGCCCGAAGCTGTGGAACAGCGGCAGCGGCCACAGCAGCCGGTCCTCGGGGGAGAGCCCGAAGACCGGCGCATAGCAGGCCGCCACCGACCACAGTGCGCTGCGCTGCGTGGAGAGCACGCCCTTGGGGCGGTGGGTGGTCCCGGAGGTGTAGAGCAGCCAGGCCGGATCGTCGAGCCCCAGGTCGTCGGGGGCCGCGGGCCCGTCGCTCCCGCTCCCGCTCCCGGTCGCGGCCTCGGCTTCGGCCTCGAAGAGGACGGTGCCGTCGGGGGCGTTCGAGGGGATCGGACCCGCCCCGGTGAGCACGGTGTGCAGGCCGCGGTACGCGGGGCCGAGGCGGTGGAGCTGCGTGAGATGCGCGGGGTCGGTGATGATGGCCGAAGCGCCGCTGTCCCGCAGGTAGTAGTCGAGTTCGTCGTCGGAGGAGCGGGGGTTGAGCAGGACACCGACCGCCCCCGCCCGCAGCACCGCGAGGCAACCCTCCACCAGCTCCACGCAGTTGCCCAGGCAGAGCGCCACCCGATCGCCGCGCCGGACCCCCGCCCGCACGAGCGACCCGGCCAACCGCCCGGTCCGCCGCTCCAACTCGGCGTAGCTGACGCCGCGCGAGAAGTCGTGGAACGCCACCCGCTCCGCCGACCGTTCGGCGTGCCTCTTCAGCAACTCCGGCAGCGGCCGCACCAGATCGTCATACCGCAGGTCACCACTCACGCCCCGGCTCCGACCTCTCGCCACTCGCGATCCGCTCCCCCGTCGATCCCCTCCGTACCCAGTAACACACGGGCACAGACCGAGTCCTGCGGACTCGCCGCAGCTGCGCTTGCGGCCGCCGAGGAACCGCGGCACTTCGAGGCAGCAATCAGGCCTCTGACCTGCGGAAACAGCAGCTCTCCAGCCCGGGAGGGCGCGAGGGCACAGCGCCGTGGACTTTGAGCGCTGCCCCCGATACCGCCCTCCCCGTCCGGCGCCCGTGTCAGGCTGGGGGAATGCTCTCCGACTCCGCCGCCCCCAACGCCTGGCACACCCCGGCCGAACTGGCGCCGCTCGACGGCAACGAGGCCTTCCGCGGCACCGATGCCGGGACGGTGCTGGACTTCTGGCGCTACGCGATGCCCGACTTGCGAACCAACACCACCCGGGGCCTGCTCGCGGAATTCCTGGTCCACCGCGCCGTCGGCGCTGTGGCACGCAACATGGAATGGGACAGCTTCGATGTCCTGACGCCTGACGGGCTCAGGATCGAGGTCAAGACCAGCGCCTACCTCCAAGCCTGGGGGCAGCGTCAGCTGTCGGAGATTCGCTTCTCCCGGCTGCGCGGACGCACCTGGACTCCCGAGGACGGTGACGCCGCAGAGCAGTCCTACAACGCGGATGTCTACGTCTTCGCCCTCCATACCGCGCTCACCCACGCCGACTACGACCCGCTCGACATCGGCCAGTGGCGCTTCTACGTTGCTTCCCGTGCTCTCGTGGAGGCCACCGGACAGGCCAGCCTGGGCCTTGCTTCCGTACGCCGGCTGTGTGGCGAACCCGTCGACTACGAGGAGCTCGCGGTCCGGATCTCGGCCTGCTCCCTCCAGTCACCCTCAACTGGCGGAGCCACCGAAGCTGCCACCGCCACTGCGTGACAGCGCGCTGGAAAGCCGGCAGGCCGAACACACACCTCCGTCAAAACACTGCCGCTGCCGGCGCTTCGCGTGGCCGGTGGGCGTCCTTGAGCCGGTCAGCACCGATCTGACCACGCCTGATACCTTGCCATCGCCGTGGTGTACGGGAAACCGGTCTGAGTCCGGTGCGGCCCTCGCCACTGTTGCCGCGGAGTTCCGCGGCCCTCGCTGACCGGCTTTTCCAGCGGTCAGGGCCACTGGGCGGGCTGGAAGAGCCGTCCGGGAAGGTCGGCTGCGGCGTGTTGATGCGGAAGCCAGGAGACCGGCCACGGCGCGACATGTTCCACGAGGGTTTTGGAGAACACGTGCCCAGCGGTCTGCTGTATCCGTTTCGATCGATATGCTCCGTTCGTCCCACAGGTCCGATACGTGTCGGCCGGGTGGTCGCGGCCGTCCTGTTCACCGGCGCGCTCGGGGCTTGCACCGGCGCCCCCGCGCCCGCCACGTCCGGCGGGGCGGCCGGAAGTGCCGCGCCGGTGAGCGTGGACAACTGCGGGACGACCGTGACGGTCGGCGCGCCGCCCGCCCGGCTGGTGACGCTCAACGAGGGTGCCACCGAGGTGGCCCTGTCCCTCGGCCTGCAGTCCCGCATGGCCGGTACCGCCTACCTCGACGATTCCGTCCCGGAGAAGTGGAAGGCGGCCTACGACTCCGTCCCGGTGCTCTCCAAGGACTACCCGACGAAGGAGAAGCTCCTCGCGGCCCGTCCCGACTTCCTGTACGCCTCCTACTCCAGCGCGTTCACCGACAAGGTCGCGGGCAGCCGGGACGAGCTGCGCGGCCAGGGCATCCCGTCGTACCTGTCCCCGTTCGGCTGCTCGGACAAGAGCCAGGTGCCGCCGACGACCTGGCAGGCGGTGTGGGGTGAACTGAACGACGTCGCCAAGGTCTTCGGTGTCACGGAGCGGGCCGCCGCGATCCAGCAGCAGCAGGAGCAGCAGCTCGCCCAGTTCACGGCGACGGCCGCGGGCAAGGGTCTGAAGGTCCTGTGGTACGACTCGGACACCAAGTCGCCGTTCGTCGGTGCCGGCCACGGCGGACCTCAGCTCGTGCTCGATGCCGTGGGCGCCCGCAACGTCTTCGGGGACCTGCCCGGTGGCTGGCAGAACGTGAGCTGGGAGAAGGTCGTCGCGGCGGACCCGGACGCCATCGTGGTCGCGGACGCCGGCTGGGACACCGCCCAGTCCAAGATCGACTACTTGGAGAACGACCCGGTGCTGAGCAAGCTCACCGCCGTGCAGCGCAAGGCTTTCGTGGTGGTGCCGTTCTCGGAGTCGACTCCCGGCGTGCGGCTCGCCGACGGTGCCGCCCGGGTGTCCGCAGGGCTGGGCCAGCTGCACCCGGGTTCATGACCACCGAACCCCGCCCCGTCGTGCGGCCCTCCGGTCCGGGCCGCGCGACGGCGGCCCTGGCCATCGGTGCGGCCCTGCTGCTGACCACCGTGCTCCTCGGCCTGGCCGTGGGCTCGCAACCCGAGCCGGTCCGGACGGTGATCGATGTCGTGGCGCGCCGTCTCGGGCTGGGCGGCCAGCACGTCACGCTGCTGGACGACCAGATCGTCTGGCAGTTGCGGCTGCCCCGGGTTCTGGGAGCGGCTGCCACCGGCGCAGGCCTCGCGGTCTGCGGCGCGGTGCTGCAGACGCTGACCGGGAACGACCTGGCCGATCCCTTCCTGCTCGGGATCTCCGACGGAGCCGCCGCAGGCGCGGTCACCGTGATCGTCCTCGGCGTCGGCGTGACCGGCGCCGTGGGCACCGGCGCGGTGGCGACGGCGGCCTTCGCCGGTGCCCTGCTCGCCGCCGCCGTCGTCCTGGCACTGGCCGGCGCCCGCACCCGGTCGCTACCGACCACCCGGACCGTGCTCGCCGGCATCGCGGTGGGGCAGATGTGCGGGGCCTACACCTCGTTCGTCGTGCTGGTCCTCGGGGACCGCAACGCGGCGCGCGGTGTCATGGAGTGGACGCTCGGCTCGGTCGCCGGCGTGCGCTGGCCCACCGCCGTCTTCCTGACCGCGGTCGCGCTGGTCGGCGTCACGGTCCTGGCCTCCTCGGCCCGCGACCTGGACGCCTTCGCCTTCGGCGAGACCGCCGCCCGCTCCCTCGGCGTCCACGTCGAGCGCACCCGCTGGCTCCTCGTCGCCACCGCCGCGCTGGTGACCGCGTGCCTGGTCGCCAACACCGGCGTCATCGGGTTCCTCGGCCTGGTCGTACCGCACGTGGTCCGACTGGTCTGCGGCCCGCGCCACGCCCTCCTGCTGCCCGTGTCGGCACTGGTGGGTGCGTCCCTCCTGGTGGGCAGCGACATCGTGGCGCGCTCGGTCCTGCCCGACCGGGAGATCCCCGTCGGCGTCATCACGGCCGGACTCGGAGCGCCCTTCTTCGCCTGGCTGCTGTGGCGCCAGGGGCGGGCCGAGGGGGGACCGCAGTGACCGTGACGCCGCCCGCCGAGCTGCGCGCGGAGGAGCTCCGCGTGCGCATCGGCGGAGCCACGCTGCTGGACGCGGTCTCGCTCGCGTTCGCCCCCGGCCGGATCACGGGCCTACTCGGGCCCAACGGCGCCGGGAAGACCACCCTGCTGCGCGCGGTCGCCGGACTGACCCGGCCGAGCGCGGGGCGCGTCCTCCTGGACGGAGAGGACCTCCACGCCCTCACGGCCCGCCGACGAGCACGACGGGTGGCCTTCATGGAGCAGCAGGCGGACACCCGGTTGTCGCTGCCGGTCCGTCAGGTCATCGAGCTCGGACGCACGCCGTACCGCAGCCGCTGGCCCGTGCCGATGGACTCCGCCGCCGACGCCCACGAGCGGTCCGTGTTCGCCGATGCCGTTGCCGCGGCCGACGTCGGACACCTGCTCGACCGGGCCTGGCCGACGCTGTCGGGCGGCGAACGGCAACGGGTCCAGCTCGCGCGGGCGCTGGTGCAGGAGCCCGGCGTGCTCCTGCTCGACGAGCCCACCAACCACCTCGACCTGCGCCACCAACTCGGCTTCCTCGGCGCCGTGCGCGGGCTGGGCGTCACCACGGTGGCCGCGCTGCACGACCTCGAACTCGCCGCCGCCTACTGCGACGAGGTCGCCGTCCTGCTCGACGGCCGGCTGGTCGCCCACGGGCCCAGCTCCGACGTGCTCACCTCGCCCACGATCGCGCACGTCTACGGCGTCGACGTGACCGTGGAACGACACCCCCGGCACGACAGGCCGCACATCCGGTGGAACGGACTGCTCCCCGAAGGGACATCACCATGACCCTCCCCGCCCCGGGCGCACCCGCCCGCCGCAGTGCCACGCTCCTGGTCGGCATGTCGATCGGGGAAGCCGTCCGTCGTGACGAACTCCTCCGGACCGCGGCGTCGCACCGGGCCTCGATCGCTTTCCTGCAGCAGGCGGACCCCTCCCTGTCGGCCGAGCTGACCAGGCTGGCCGACGCGGGCACCGAGACCGTGGTCGTGATCGGCGTCCGCCTCGCGGCTTCCGGCCCGGGCCAGTCCTGGCTACGGCGGATCGCGGCGCACTGGTGGCGCGAGCGCGCGGGCCACCGTCCCGAACTCCTCGTCGCGACCCGCCTCGCCGACTCACCGGACGCGGTCCCCGCGGTGGCCGCGGTGACGAAGGCCATCACCGGCGAGGAGCCCGGCCTCACGTCCGCGGCCTGGGAGGACGTCCCCGGCCACCGGCACCAGGTCCTGGTGTGCCGCGGCCCGCGTTGCGCGGCCCAGGGCGCGGAGGAGGGGCTACGCGCCCTGGTACAGAAGCTGACCGAGCACGGCCTCGGCGACGACGACGTGCTCGTCACCCAGACGGGGTGCCAGTTCCCCTGCAACCAGGCCCCCGTCGTCAGCGTGCAGCCGGACGACGTCTGGTACGGAAGGATCGACCCGGCCGTCGCCGGCCGCATCGTCACCGAGCACCTCGCCGACGGACGACCGGTCGAGTCCCACCGGCTCCCCCGCCACAGGAGCTGACCCACGCCGAAGGCCAGAGGCCCTGCCGGAGACACCTCCGGCAGGGCCTCTGTCGGTCAGTGGCCACCGGGGCCCGCGCCGCAGGCGAACAGTTTGTGCCGCGGAGGAAACGTGCTGATGACGGGCGGTCCGGGCGGTTCTGACGGGGGGTCGGAGCGGCTTGACACCCTGGTCGGGGGGCGCGTCTACTTGTCGACGCGACTCCTCGTTCGGTGAGGCGTCTGCACGGATACAGGCCACTGATCCGACGACGTCGAGAGACGCCCAGGGTCAGGACAGGTCTCCTCGGCTTAAGGGGTGACCCGAAGTGGCTTCCCGCCCGCTCGGGTGGGGATACGCCGTGCAGTGCCGAAGCTCTTACGTGAGGGGTGTCGCCACCCGGCAGCAGGGGTCCGACGAGGGCCCGGCGCTGCCCTGTCCGCGCGCAACCGAGGGAGGTGGGCGATGAAACCCGGTCATAGTACGTGTCACCGCCGCACTCCCCTCACCATCGTGCACGTCTGAGACTCCGGCCCGACGTGCGCCAACTGCCCTGATCCGGGCGGCAGTCCGTGCTGCCCGGGGTCGGGGTGGTTCGCCACTCGCCCGCACCGCCCGTACCGCCCGCGCCGGTTGACCGGCGCACCGGCGGCAGCATCTCACGTGCCCCGAAGAACGAGACACCCTCCGATGATCCTGACCGGTTCCGCCTGCACGCAGCTCGGGCAGGCGCCCCGACACCCGCTCCGAACGGGCGGGCCGGGCGGCCCGCCGACGGCAGACCGCACCGACCCGCCCGCACCGGGGCGGCCGCTACGCGAGCAGCAGCGCGGCGTCCCACGGCAGGGCGCCGGCCTCCTCGGCACCGCCCGCCAGGTGGTCGACCAGGGCGAGCGCGACGCCGGCCGCTCCTTCCAGGAACCCTGCCCGGTCGCGCGCCCAGGTCGGCCGCTCCCCGCCGGGTGTGACCGTGCCAGGTGTGACCGTGCCAGGTGTGACCGTGCCAGGTGTGACCGTGCCAGGTGTGACCGCGCCGGGTGTGACCGCGCCGGGCGGGGGCGGGCAGGGGAAGGCGAACGCGGCCTCGGGGTCGTAGTGGGCGATGACCTCCTCGGCCAGCGGTCCGAGCCGGGCCAGCAGTCGCGCGTCACCGCTGTCCCGGGCCACCCGGGCGGTGACTTGGAGCAGACCCGCGGCGCCGTGGCAGAGCATGGCGTCGTGCAGGCCCCGCCGCTCGCGCGGCCGGTCCAGCACGGCGTGGAGCGCACGGACCGCCGCAGCCTCCCAGTCGGGCTCGTCGAACGCCTGCCCGGCCAGTTGCAGGGAGCGGGCGACGCCCGGCGTTCCGTAGCACCAGGCGGCCCTGGCCCGGGGGGCGTCGACTCCGCCGGGCCGGTCCCCACCGGGCCGGTGTTCGTGCCCGGGGGTGAGGGAGGCCGGCCAGTCGGGGCCGCCAGCGCCCTCGTCGTCGTGGCGGCGGTGTGCCAGCAGCCACTGGGCCATCCGGTGCGCGGCCTCGGCCATCCCCGGCACCACGACTCCCTCGCGGCGGGCGAGCGCCAGCAGGGCCAGCGGCCCCGGAACGCCGTGCGCCAGGCCCAGGTTGAGGTGACCGTCGGGGAACCGCGCATCCGCTCCGGGCGAGGGCGGCCCCGGCACGCACCAGCCGGGCACCGTGCGGCCACCGATCCGCAGCGGCCGGCTCAGCTCGACCAGATACTCCAACACCGCGACCAACAGCGGCCGTTGGCCGTCACCGCAGGCCAGCAGATAGCGGCCGAGCCCGGTCAGACCGCCGATGACGTCGTACGCGGCCATGGCCGGCCCCCGCTCCCCCGTGGCCAGCCGGGCCCGCTCCAGCGTCAGCAGCGCGTGGACCCGCTCCGCCACCCGGCGGTCCAGGGCCGCGAGCAGCCCGGCGTAGTCCCCCGGGCCGGCGACCGCCGTACGGACCGCGAAGGCCAGCGCGGGCGCGCCCTGGTAGAGGCTGTCCGCCGCGCTCCCCCCGCCCAGCAGGGAAACCGCCGAAGACAGCTGGGCGTGCGTCACCGGACGCCAGGACCGGTCCTGCCGTGCCAGCCGGGCGAACAGCAGCGCGATGCCCGGGTAGCCGTCGCCGAGCGACGCCGCTGACCACGGGCTCACCCCGAGGTACGGATCGGCGTTCCCCGGGGCCGCCATGACTCCGGGCGCCCGGTCGGGATCGCGCAGCAGCCGCGCGACCGACTCCACCGCCTCCTCCGCCGTCCGCTCGACGGCGCCTTTCCCCCGGTTTTCCATCATGGAATTCTCCATGCCATGTCCTTCTTTCGGATCGTGGTTTCGGCATGCCCGAAGACACCTTGCCACAAATCTCGGAAGATTCCCCACGGGGCTTCGGTTGACGGAAATCGAAAAGCCTCGTAGCGTCATTCACGAGCCGGACGGACCGGCTGATTCCGAAAGGGAGAAAATCATGCAGAACATTGTTTTCGCCGACGCCGAGCTTCAGTTCGACACCTTCGACCTGGACCTGAAGGAGACCGTCAGCCAGGGCGACGAGGCCGCTGCCGTGCAGCACCCGTCGCTGGGCACCTGCTTCTGCAGCCACGGCTTCCACTGCTGAGCCGTCGCCGCAGAGCGCCCCGGGCGGGCTTTCGGCCCGCCCGGGGCGGTATTCAGGACGGGAAATTCCCCAGGTTTTCCAGGGGTTTGAAAAAGGAGCTCTCGCATGCCCGCAACCGCACCTTTCCGAGGGGCTGGAACTCCATTGTTCCGCTGCGCGGACACCGCATTGTTGCGGGCTCCGGTACTTCCTCGGAACCGCATCGAGGAAACCTTCGCGGATTTTCCCGCCGCGGCGGCCGACGAGCCGGAACAGCTGTCCCGGCAGCTCGCCCGACTCGGTGCCGACCCCGAGCTGCGGGCCGCCGTCGCCCTGGCCAGCCCGTCGCTGGCACGTCTCGTGGACAAGGTGCGGGAGGGAGGCGCCGTCGAGCCGAAGCGCCTACGCAAGGCCGTGCTCTCGCTGAGCCGCTACCAGCTCCGGATGGCCGCGCGGCCCACACCCTTCGGGCTCTTCGCCGGCGTCGCCGCCGTCCGGGTGGCGACCTCCGCACCCACGACCGCAGTAGCCACGGCCGCCACGCCCGCACCCGAGCCCGGTGACGCGAGCGCACGGCTCGGCACCGCCCACCGTCCCGTCGCCCGGCCCGACATGGGCTGGCTGAGCGCGCTGCTCGCCGGCCTGGAGACCAGGCCCGACACCCTGGCGGCCCTGCGGGTCGTCGCCAACGAGCTCACCTTCGTCCGCGGCGACCGTCTCGTCCTGCCCTACGTGCCCGAGCGCCACGCCGCGGATCCCACGGCCGGCCGGACCGTCATCGAGGTCTCCATCCGCCACACCCCCGCCGTGCGCGCCGTACTGGAACTGACGGCGGAGCCCGTCCAGTTCACCGAGCTGGGCCGTCGGCTGTGCGAGCGGTTCCCCGGCACCCCGGAACACCGTGTGAACGGCCTGCTGGGGCAGCTGGTCGAGCGCGAGTTCCTGCTCACCGACCTGCGCCCGCCGACCACTGCCACCGACCCGCTGGCGCACGTCCTGGACCGCCTGCCCGCCGGCCCCGAGCGGGCGGAACTCGCCGCCGTCCATCGGGAACTGGGCGCGGCCCGGCCCGGCACCGACTACTCGTCCGTCCTGCGCCGGATGCGACGCCTGCACGAGACCGACCGCCGGCTCCAGGTGGATCTGGCCCTGGACGCCGACGTGACGCTGCCCGCCGAGGTGGCGGCCGAGGCCGAACGCGCCGCCGAGGCACTGTGGCGGGTCTCCCGCGCCCGCAGCGCGCCGCCCCACCTGGCCCAGTACCACGGCGAGTTCGTCGAACGCTACGGCACCGACCGGCTGGTCCCCCTCACCGAACTGCTCGACCCCGACCGCGGTCTCGGCGCGCCCGCCGGCTACCTGATGCCGCCCAGCGAGCGCGAGCAGCCCGCCAGGCCCGAGCCCTCGCCCGCGGACGCGCTGCGGATCGAGCTGGCCCAGGCCGCCGCCATGGCCGGTGCATCCGAGGTGGTCCTCGACGACGGCCTGCTCGCGCGCCTCAGCCCCGACACCGACCTGCCCCCGCCCGCCTCGCTGGAGCTCTACGCCCGGGTACTGGCCGGCTCCGCCGAGGCGTTGGCGCGCGGCCGGTTCCGACTCTGGCTGACCCCGGAGACCGGCGCGGACCACGCCGGTGCGACCATCGGCAGGTTCTCCCACCTGCTGCCGGACGCCGCGCAGCGGATCGCGGCAGCCTGCGCGGAAGCCGAGAGCGCGACTGACGACGGCACTGGCGACGACAGCATCGAGACCGCCCAACTCGTCCTGCGGGCCTCCCGGTCGCGGTCGGCCAACCTCAACCAGGTCCGCCGTCTGCTGGACCGGCAGATCGTGGTCGGCGCCTTCGCCGACCGCACGGCCCCCGGCACGGTGCCGCTGGACGACCTCGCTGTGGGAGCCGACCTCACCGGCCTCCAGCTGGTGCGGCTGAGCAGCGGCCGCCGGATCGTCCCGCTGGCCTGGAACATGCTCAACCCACAGGCCCAGGTCGGCAACGTGGGGCGCTTCCTGCGCGAGCTGCGCCTGTCGGGTGTCCGGCCCGGCTTCACCTGGGACTGGGGCCCGCTGGAGCAGGCGCCGTACACCCCGCGCGTGCGCTACGGACGCACCGTGCTCGCCCCGGCCCGCTGGCGGCCGTCCGCGCCGTTCTTCGCCGACACCTCCATGCCGGAGCGGGAGTGGCGGCTGGAGTTCGACCGCTGGCGGGAGCGCTGGAGCGTACCGGACCACGTGCTGCTCTGCGTCGCCGATCGCGGCCTGGAACTCGACCTCTCCGCCGGGCTGCACCTCCGACTGCTGCGCCAGGACGTCGCACGGTGGCCGGACGCCGTCCTGCGCGAGGCACCGACGGGCGAGGACGCGTACGGCTGGCTGTCGGGCCCGGCGGGCGCGCACACCGCGGAGGTGGTCTTCCCGCTGCTCGCCGACGCGCCGATCCCGCGCCCCCGTCCCCGTCCCCGACCCGCTGTGCGCCCGACGCCCGCGCTCCGCGTCCAGCCGCCCGGCGGCGAGTGGCTCTACGCCAAGGTCTACTGCTCGACGCGGCGTCAGAACGAACTGCTCGTCGGAGCGTTGCCCCGCCTGCTCGCCGCACTGCCCGCCGAGGTGGACCGCTGGTTCTTCCTGCGCTACCGCGACCCCGAACCGCACCTGAGGCTGCGCTTCCACGGCGACCCGACGGCGCTGAACCGGCAACTGCTGCCGAACTGCCACGACTGGTTCGCCGAACTGCGCCGCTCCGGACTGGCCTGGCGACTGGTGCTCGACACCTACGAGCCCGAGTGGGAGCGCTACGGGGGCCCGGCCGCGACCACCGCCGCCGAGGACGCTTTCGGCGCGGACAGCGCGGCCGTGCTCGCCCAGCTCGACGCACTGGAGGCGGGCCGGCTCGACCTGGACCCGAGGCTGCTGGGCGCCCTCAACATGCTCGACCTGGCCCGGCACGTCCACGGGGACACCGCCGAGGGCGCCGCGCGGGCGGAGGAGTGGCTGCTGACCACCTATCCCAGATCCGCCGTCCACACCCAGCTGCGCGACCTGCGGACGGCGGCCGTGCGGCTGAGCGACCCCGCCGACGACCGGGCGGCCCTGCGCGCCCTGCCCGGCGGCGGCGAGCTGCTGGCCGGCTGGCAGCGCCGGGCCGGTGCACTCGCCCGCTACGGCGAGGCGCTGCGCGCGGCCACCCCCCGGGGGTCGGAGCTGCCCGGCCTGGTGCACCTGCACCACAACCGGCTGCTCGGCATCGACCCGGAGGCCGAGGACCACGCCCGCGCCGTCGCCCGCGGCGCGATGGAGACCCAGCGGGGCCGCCGCCTGCGCCGGCCCTGAGTTCAGGCCCCCACCGCGAGCCCGCCGTCAGCGGCGTGCCGGCCGGCCCCTCCGCGGCGCGAGCCGGTCGTGGCCGATGCCGGGCTACCCCGCGACCGGCTCCGGGCGGAACGCCTGGTCGATGTTGTCCTCGACCCAGGAGCGAAGCGCGTTCAACGGCACCGCGGCACTCTGGCCGAGGCGGGTGAGGGAGTACTCGACGTGCAGGGGGACGACGGGGTACACGGTGCGGTCGAGGATGCCGAAGTCCTCCAGGCGGCGCAGGGTCTGGGTCAGCACCTTGGGGCTGACGCCCTGGAGGCGGCGCTGGAGTTCACCGAACCGCTGGGGACCGTCTTCGAGGGCGCCGATGGCGAGGGCGGCCCACTTGTTGGCGAGCAGGTCGAGCAGGATGCGGCAGGGGCACTGGGCGGCGTAGACGTCGTGCTGCGAGTGCTCGCCGCTGGGGCAGGTGGTCGTCATGCTCACTCTCCTCACCAGGACACTTCCCGATGGGAAGTACTAGCCCTTGAAGGTAACCATACCCGCGGGGATAGCGTCGCCGGCATCAAGGAACGGCCGCTGAACGGCCTTCCACACTCTGATGCTTCGGGAGATGACGCATGTCCGCAGACACGATGCGCGCGGTGGTCCAGGACACGTTCGGCGGGCCGGAGGCGCTGCGGGTCGCCGAGGTGACGCGCCCGGTGCCGCTGCCGACGGAGGTGCTGGTGCGGGTGCACGCGGCCGGGATCAACCCGGTGGACTGGAAGACCCGCGACGGCTCCGGCATGGCCGGCCTGCTGGGTGAGCCGCCGTTCACGCTCGGCTGGGACGTGTCCGGCGTGGTCGAGGAGGTCGGCTTCGGCGTGACCACGCTGAAGGCCGGTGACGAGGTGTACGGCATGCCGTGGTTCCCGCGCGCCGCGAACGCCTACGCCGAGTACGTGACCGCCCCGGCCCGGCAGTTCGCCCGCAAGCCGGCCACGCTCGACCACGTGCACGCCGCCGCCGTGCCGCTGGCGGCACTGACCGCCTGGCAGGCCGTCGTCGACACCGCCCAGGTGCGGGCCGGCCAGCGGGTGCTGGTCACCGCGGCCGCCGGCGGGGTGGGCCACTTCGCGGTCCAGTTCGCCCGCCACCTGGGCGCCCACGTGATCGCCACCGCCAGCGCCGCCCGCCACCCTTGGCTCAAGGAGCTCGGCGCCGACGAGGTGATCGACTACACCAGCACCCGCTTCGAGGACGCCACCGCCGGCATCGACGTCGTCATCGACCTGGTGGGCGACGCCCACGACCTGACCAGCACCCGCTCCCTGAAGGTCCTGCGTCCCGGCGGCCTGCTGGTCGCCATCCCGGCCGGCGTCTCCCCCGAGCTGGCCGCGGCCACCGAGGCGGCCGGCGTGCAGGTCACCCCGTTCCTGGTCGAGCCGGACGGCGCCGCGCTGACGACGATCGCCGCGCTGATCGACGCCGGCGAGGTCGCCGTCGAGGTGGAGCGGACCTTCCCGCTGGAGCAGGCCGGGGCCGCTCACGCCCGCGGCGAGGCGGGCCGCACCCGCGGCAAGCTCGTCCTCACCACCGAGGTCGGGCCCGGAGCCAACTGACCGCCGGTCAGGGACGGGTGGGATTCCCGGCTCGCCCACCTCACCTCATCCCACCCCGCCTCACCTCGCCTCACCGGACTCGCTCGACGCTCCACCTCGGCAGGTACTCGAAGAACGCGACGGCCTCCTCCCGCCACCTGGGGCGCCAGGCTGCGGCCTCCGTGGCGGCCGCGTGCGCGAAGCGCCGCATGTCCGCCCGCATCCGCTCCGGGACGCCGTGGCGGTGGGCGAGGTCGCGGATGGCGGCGATGGTCTCCTCGGTGCAGGCTCCGTCGCCGAGTGCGGACTCCACCATGGTCCGCTCGGAGTCGGTGGCCGCCGCCAGGACGGCGCGGACGGTGTAGTTGCGCCGCCCCTCCCGAATGTCCGTTCCGGTGGGCTTGCCCATCGTCCCCGCGTCGCCGAAGAGGTCCAGGTAGTCGTCGCGCAGCTGCCCGCAGATCCCCACCAGCCGGGCGTAGCGGCGCAGTTCCTCGTCGTGGCGGGCGGGCTGGACGCCTGCGGCGAGCAGTCCCAGCTGGAGTGGGGCGAGGACCGAGTAGCGGGCGGTCTTGTAATCGGCCACGTCGTGCAGCACCTCCTCGTCCGGGTCCGCGGTGAAGTCCCGCTCCAGGTCGATGATCTGGCCGACGAACGTGGCCGTTGCCGCCCGCGTCTGCACCTCGACCATGGCCTGTCGGACCGGGAGCGGGGCCCGGGAATCAAGAAGGACCTGGAGCGACAGCGCGAGTGCGAGGTCGCCGGCGAGGACGGCGAGCCCGAGCGCGGTCTGCGGCCGGTCGGGGAACCGCCCCCGGTAGGCGTAGTAGGTGGAGGGCCCGCCCCGGCGGGTGGGGCTGTCGTCGATGATGTCGTCGTGGACCAGCCCGTGGGTCTGGAGCAGTTCGATGCTCAGCGCGGCGTCGTCCAACCCCGCCACGGGCTCGGCAGTCACCAGCCGGGCGGCTTCGAAGAGCAGGGCCACCCTCATCCGCTTGCCGCCGCGCAGCGACAGGTCCCGCAGCAGGGCCAGGCAGTCCGGGGTGAACCGGCTGAACGACGGAGCGTCGAAGGCGGCAGCCAGGTCCTGGAAGTACTGCTCGGACAGCGCGCTGAACCGGCGCTCGTACCCGGCGAGACGGGCCCGGATCTGCTCGGCGAGGACGGCGGCGGCGGTATCGGTCACGAAGATGTCTTCCGTTCGGCCGGGTCTGCGCGCCCGCGCAGGCGCGGAGGTGCCTCGGATCCCGGCGGTGTCCGTCACCCATGCTGCCCCACCGGCCTCCCGGCCCAAGCACCCGGTAGGTGCCCTCCCGCGCCCACCGCAGCAGTACAACACGCCCCCGTTCGAAGAGCCGCTCCACCGGAAGGTCGACAAGAGCACCGCCGGGAGCACGGTCCTGGCTGGGGGCGGCTCCCGGAGCCAGCTCCCGGGTGCGGTTCGTCCTGGATACGGACGAACTCCCCTGCCCCTGAATGGTCCTCTTGATCAAGGCCGGGAATCACCGGCGCCATTCATCAGAGGGGTTCCTTCGTGAACGAGCATGCACCGCACAGCCGCCTCCCGCGCTCCCGCCGGGGCGGCCGGCACCGGGCGGTGGCGGTCGTGACCGCCGTGGCCGCCGGCGTGATGACGGTCGGAGCGCTGGCACCGACCGCGGCGTTCGCGGGCGGCAAGCCGGACAGCGTCCAACAGGGCCTGAACGCACTGGTCAAGGACGACGGCATGCCCGCCGCGCTGGCCTCCGTGAAGGGCCGTGACGGCCGCACCCGCACCTACACCGCGGGCGTCGGCGACATCGCCACCGGGGCCAAGCCCCCCGTCGACGGTCAGGTGCGGATCGGCAGCAACACCAAGCCCTTCACCGCCGTCGTCGTCCTCCAACTCGTCGCCGAGGGAAAGGTCGGCCTCGACGCGCCCGTCGAGACCTACCTGCCGGGGCTGCTGCGCGGCGACGGCATCGACGGACGCAACATCACCGTCCGCCAGTTGCTCCAGCACACCAGCGGCCTGCCCGAGTACGTGGACAAGGACTCCATCCTCACCAGCCCGAACCGGTACTACGAACCGCGCGAGCTCCTCGACGCGGCTCTGGCCCAGAAGGCCCACTTCGCCCCGGGCACGAGCTGGGAATACAGCAACACCAACTACCTGCTGGCCGGCCTGATCATCCAGAAGGTCACCGGGCGGCCGCTCGGCGAGGAGATCAACCGGCGCATCGTCGACCGCATCGGTCTGCGCCACACCTACTTCCCCACCCCCGGGGACACGGGCATCCGCGAGGCCCACCCCAAGGGCTACAACCGGGAAGCCGACGGCTCGCTCCGCGACTACACGGAGCTGGACCCGTCCTGGGGTTGGGCGGCAGGGGCCGTCGTCTCCACCAACACCGACCTCAACGCGTTCTTCACCGCGCTCCTCGGCGGCCGGCTCCTGCCCCCGGCGCAGCTCGCCCAGATGCGCACCACCGTCCCCGCCGACGAGGTGAGTCCCGGCGTCCGTTACGGGCTGGGACTGATGAGCCGTCCGCTGTCGTGCGGCGGCCAGTACTGGGGCCACGGCGGGACCATCCCGGGCTACAAGACCACCGGGGGCGTCACCGACGACGGCCGCGCCGCCAGCATCGCGGTGACCGCGATCCCGGGCGACCAGGCCGATCAGCACATCACGGCCACGGTGGACGCGGCCCTGTGCCGCTGACCCCGCAGGCCCTCCCCGGTCCGGCCTGAGCATTCGCAATCCGCAATCCGCACCGGCACCACCAACGGGTTTCCGCGCGCCACGGCACGCCTCGGCACGCCCCGGCGCGCGGAACCCGCACACCCCAGCAAATCCCCCTTCAGCAGAGGAGTTCCTCCGTGAACGAGCACACACAGCACAGCCCGGCCCGCCGAAACCGCCGCGGCAGGCACGCGGTGGCGGCCGTGGCCGCCGGCGTCGTGGCGGCCGGCGTGCTGGCACCGGCCGCGGCGTTCGCCAGCGCCAAGCCGGACAGCGTCCAGCAGAGCCTGAACGCACTGGTCAAGGACGACGGCCTGCCCGCCGCACTGGCCTCCGTCAGGGGCCGCGACGGCCGCACCCGCACCTACACCGCCGGCGTCGGCGACCTCGCCACCGGGGCCAAGGTCCCCGTCGACGGGCAGATACGCGCCGGCAGCAACACCAAGACCTTCACCGCCGTCGTCGTCCTCCAGCTCGTCGCCGAAGGGAAGATCGGCCTCGACGCGCCCGTCGAGACCTACCTGCCGGGGCTGCTGCGCGGCGACGGCATCGACGGACGCAACATCACCGTCCGCCAGCTGCTCCAGCACACCAGCGGCCTACCCGACTACATGGAAGCCCCCGCCCTCGCGGACTTCACCCCCATCCAGTACCGCTACTTCGAACCCCGCGACCTCCTCGACGGCGCCCTCGCCCAGAAGGCCAGCTTCCCTGCGGGTACCAGCTGGGAGTACAGCAACACCAACTACGTCGTTGCCGGACTCCTCGTCCAGAAGGTCACCGGACGGCCTGTCGGCGAGGAGATCACCAAACGCGTCATCGACCGCATCGGTCTGCGCCACACCTATTTCCCCACCCCCGGCGACACCACCATCCACGAGGCCCACCCCCACGGCTACTTCCGCAGCTCGCCGGACGCGGCCCCGGTCGACTACACCGACATGGACTCCTCGATGGCCTGGGCGACCGGGGCGATCGTCTCCACCAACACCGACCTCAACGCGTTCTTCACCGCGCTCCTCGGCGGTCGGCTCCTGCCCCCGGCGCAGCTCGCCGAGATGCGCACCACCGTCCCCGCCGAACTCCTGGGCCCGGGGATCCGCTACGGGCTGGGCCTGCAGAGCAGGCCGCTCTCCTGCGGCGGCCTGGCCTGGGGTCACGGCGGCACTTCCCCCGGCTACCGCACCCGCGGCGGCGTCACCGACGACGGCCGCGCCGCCACCATCACCGTCACCACCGTCCCGGGCGAGGCCGGCGCGCAGCACATGGCGGCCGCCCTGGACGCGGCCCTGTGCCGCTGACCGCTCCACCCCTCGGACCGGCTCCCGCGCGCGGGGGCCGGACACCGGACGGCCTCGCGGCTCCCGTGGGCGGGGGCCGGGAGGCCGTCTGTGGAGTACCTACCGCTGCCGGAATCAGTCCGCCTCAGCCCGCCGGGTTCGCGGGGCGGGCCTCGACCAGGCCGGACTCGTAGGCCGCGATCACTGCCTGGGCGCGGTCGCGGACGCTCAGCTTGGCGAAGATGCTGGTGATGTAGTTCTTGACCGTGGAGACGCTGATGCCCATCGCCGACGCGATCTCGGCGTTGTCCAGGCCGGTGGCCAGCAGGTACCACACCTCGATCTCGCGGGGCGTCAGTTCACCCAGGCTGGAGGCCGGCAACGGCACCGGTGCCGGCGGCAGGCGGGGCGCGGTGACGTACGTGGAGATCAGCCGGGTGAGCAGGCGCGGCGCCACCGCCGCCTCCCCGGTGTGCACGGTGCGCACGGCCGCCGAGAGCTCCTCCGGGGAGACGTCCTTGGGCAGGAACCCGGAGGCGCCGGCGCGCAGGGCGGCGACCACGTACTCGTCCATGTCGAAGGTGCTCAGCGCCAGGACCCGGCAGGCCGGTAGTTCCCGCGTGAGCCGCTCGGTGGCCTGGACGCCGTCGAGAACCGGCATCCGGATGTCCATCACCACGACGTGGGGCCGATGCCGGTGCGCGAGGTCGACCGCCTGCTGGCCGTTGTCCGCCTCGGCCACCACCTCGAACGCCGGGTGGGGTGCCAGGATCAGGGCCAGGCCCCGCCGTACCAGCGGCTGGTCGTCGGCGATCAGCACCCTGATCCGCTCCGGGGTTCCCGTCATCCGAGCCGTTCCTCTCCGTCGGCCGGCGCCACCGGCAGGCTGGCCATCACCCGGAAGCCACCACCGTCCACGGCGCCGGCCACCATGCTGCCGCCCTGCAGCGCGACGCGTTCGCGCATGCCGATCAGACCGTACCCGGTGCGGCCCGCCCTCGGTCCGGCCGCACCGCCCGCTCCCGCCAGGGCGCCCACCAGGGTGTCGGCCGGCGCGGCGGTGCCGTTGTCGGACACCTCGACGGTGATCCGGTCCGGGTGGTACGTCAGCCGGACCCGCGCCCGGGCCCGGCCGGCGTGCTTGCGGGTGTTGGTGAGGGACTCCTGGACGATCCGGAACACCGCCAGGCCGGTGCTCGGCGGCAGCGGGCGCTCCTCCCCCAGGACGGCGAACTCGGTGGGAAGGCCGGCCCTGCGGGACTCCTCGACGAGCCGTCCGAGGTGCCCGACTCCGGGCTGCGGCTCGGACGGCGACTCGTCCGGCTCGTCGCCGGCCCGCAGCACGTCGAGCAGTTGACGCATCTCGCGCAGCGCCATCCGCCCGGAGCCCTCCAGCGTGACCAGGGCGTCGCGCACCACCTCGGTGTCACCCCCGAGGTTCGCTCTGGCACCGCCGGCCATCAGCTGCATGGTGGTGATGTGGTGGGCGACGATGTCGTGCAACTCCCGTGCGATGCGGCGCCGTTCCTGCGCCACCGCACGGTCGGCCAGCAGCCTGCGCCTGACCTCCACCTCGTGCTGCCAGCGCTTCAGCGCCTCGGCCGCGGCGATGACCAGCGCCGCGGCGAGCACGTTGGCCGCCACTCCCGAGAGCGGAGGCGGCAGCGGATGCCCCCGGCCCAGCAGCGGTACGGCGGCCGCCGCGAGGGCGGCCGGTACCGCCACCACGAGGCCGCGCGAGCGGGCGACCGCGAACAGCGCGATGCAGAGCGTGCAGTTGAAGTGTTGCGGCACCGGCCCGCTCAGGTTCAGGGCCAGGCCGAGGACCAGCACACCCGTCAGTGACGCCAGCGGGTAGCGGCGCCTGGTGAGCAGCGGCATGGCCGCCAGTACGAGCAGGACCAGCGCGGTCAGGGCGGTCGGCTGGCTTCCGTCCGGGCTGCCGATCGAGTAGCCGAGGAGGTCCAGGGCGGCCGACCCGACGGCCACCAGCGCGTCACTGGCCGTCCAGGGCAGGCCATCGGCTCTCGGCGGCGGCTGCGGCGGCTGCAGCTGCGGCAGCGGCAGGGGCCGGTGGTGCGTCGACATGCTGGTGATGGTCCTTTCCGTGGCCGGCCGTGTGCCGTCGTCCGTGAGCCGTGAGCCGTATGCCGTTCCTGCGGAGGCCCTCGGGGGGGCGTCCGAGGTCCATTCTCCCTGCGGCCCCCGGCCCCGAACCGGCACCCGGGACCGATCCCGGACCAGGCCCCTGGTCCTGGTCCTGACCCGGTGGCGAGCCCAGGTCCTGACGGCGTTCTCCTCCCGCGCTCGGACGAGAACGCCCGGTACGCCGTGATGCTCTGGAGACGTGCCGGAAATCCCCGGCGACAGCACCACAGCCGGAGGACATCGTGAGCCGCGCCCTGACCGGATTCTCCACCAGGAATCCGTGGAAGGTGATCGCCGTATGGGCGGTCCTGGGAATGCTCCTGACCGTCCTGAGCCAGACATTGATCTACCGGGTGACCCAGACGCAGACGGCCGACTTCCTGCCGAAGAGCTACGAATCGGCCGCCGCCATGAAGATCGCCCAGGACCGCTTCGGGACGAAGCCCGACGCCAACCCGGTGACCGTCCTGGTCGCGCGGACCGACGGCCGGGCGCTGACCGCCGCGGACCGGCAGCAGATCGGCGACGGGGCGAAGCGGCTGAGCCGCCTCAAGGTCACCATGCCCACACCCAAGGACGCCGCGCCCCTTCAGCGGGACTACTCGCAGATCCCCCAGGTCGACCCGGCCATGACCGCGCCCGACGGGACCGTCGAGCTGCTCTCCGCCAACCTCACCGGAAACCCCGCCGACCCGGGCCTGGAGAACACCTACCGGGGCCGCGTGGGGTGACCGTCCAGCTGACGGTGCGTCAGAGTGCGCCACCCGGGCCGCCGGAGTCGAAACTGATACTCCGTCATATTCCGCTTCCCGGTGGCCACCCCGTAGTCGCGCGGCTAGGGTGGGCGACGATCCGTCGGGCTCCTGACGGGCCGAGCCGGGGGGCGGGATGCGGATGGCGGCCATTGCCGGCGTGGGGTCACGGTCGCACCGCTTCGGCCGCAGGCCCGCCGCGCCACCCACCACTCCGGGCCGGCTGCGCCGGGTTGTGGTCGCGCTGGTCCTGTGCACGGCGGCGCTGTGGGGGACGTTGGAAGCGGCGCTCGCCGGCGCGCACACGGCGGTGTCCGCCGCCGAAGCCCACGCCGACCCGGCCCTTGTCGACATCGCGCAGCTGTCCTACCTGCTCGCCGACGCGGACCGGGTCGCGGCCGGGAGCTTCGCCTCGGGGACGGTGCGCCTGAGCGGGCCGGGGCAGCGTTACCAGGACGATCTGAAGTCGGCCCACCAGGCGTTGGCCCGGGCCGCCGAGCACGACGCGACCGGGCCGGCCGGGAGCGGGCGACTGCAGGCCGTCGAGGGACTGCTCGTCGAGTACACCAGCCTGGTCGAACAGGCGCATGCCACCGAGAGCCAGGGTGCCCTCGGCGCCGCCTACTTGAGCTACGCCTCAAGCCTGATGCACAAACCCGGTGACGGAGTCCTCGCCCAGGTCCAGCAACTGCGGGCCGCCGAGCAGCAGGAACTGGGCCGGCAACAGCAGAGCGGATGGCTCGCCCCGGTCGTGCTGCTCGGCGTGCTCGCCCCCGCGGTGCTCGCCCTGGTCCTGCTGGTCGGTACGCAGCGCTTTCTGAGCCGCCACTTCAACCGGCGGCTCAACCCGTACCTGCTCACCGCGTCCGTCCTGCTGCTCACGCTGGCCGGCTGGACGGTGGTGGCGACCCTGCACACCGACCGGGCCTTCGGCACCGCCACCGACGAGGTGCTGCCCCGGCTGACCGCCACCTGGCAGGCTCGCGCGCTCGCCGCCGAAGCGGCAGGCGGCGATGCGCTGGCGGTGGTCCGGACCGTCCCCGGACAGGACCTTTCCGACGACTTCGCCACCTACACCGGCCCACTGGCGGACCGTCCGGTCACGCCGGGAGCGGTCGCGGCGGCCGAGAACCAGCAGCCCGCGTTCCACGGCATCCTCGCCGACCTGTTCGATGCCGACCTCCGCCCCGACTCCTCCCCAGCGAAACGGGACGCCGCCTTGCACACCCTCCAGGACTTCCAGCAGTTCACCGCGGCCGATGCCGAGCTGCGCCGGCAGGCCGCCACGCGCGGCCCCGCCACGGCAGCCGCGGCCGACCCCACCATGGTGGCCACGGCTGTCGGCCCCGGCGCCGCCCAACTGGGCGGCGCCGGCGCGGCGTTCGACGCCGACCTGGCCCGCCTCACGGAGCTGGACCGGCAACGGCTGGCCGATGCCGAATCGGCGGCCCGCTCCGACCTGGGCCTGGGCCGCGCGCTCCCGGTGCTGTGCGCCGCCATCGCGGTGCTCTGCCTGGGCGGCCTCTGGCCACGGATCGACGAGTACCGGGCCGCGCGATGAGCGGGGCAGACCGCTGGGCCCGGGCCTGTCTCGCCCTGCTGCTGGTCGCCCTCTTCGGCCCCACGGCCTGCAGCAGCGGCGGGTCGGGACCTGTGGTCCATGTGCTCGGCACCTGGACCGGCAGCGAGCGGGACTCGTTCCTGGCCATGGTCGCGCCGTTCGAGCAGCGGACCGGGATCAGGGTGGACTACCAGGGCTCCCGGGACTCCGACACCGTGCTGGCCGACCGGGTCGACAACGGGACGCCGCCCGATCTCGCCGTCCTCTCCAGCCCCGGAAAGCTGGTGCAGTACGCCCGGGCCGGCCGGTTGGCCCCGCTCGACGGTGCGCTCGACCTGCCGGGCATGGCCGCGCAGTACGGAGCGAGCTGGGTGCGGTTGGGCGCCGTGGACGGCAAGCAGTACGCCGTGTTCGTCAAGGCCTCGGTGAAGAGCCTCATCTGGTACTCCCCCAAGGCCCTTGCCGCGCACGGCTGGACGCCACCCGGCAGCTGGGACCAGCTGAACACCCTGGACCGGCAGATCGCCGGGGCGGGTGTCCCCCCGTGGTGTGTCGGGCTGGAGTCCAGCTCCGCCTCCGGCTGGCCGGGCACCGACTGGCTGGAGGACATCGTCCTCGCCCAGTCCGGGCCGGACGTCTACGACCAGTGGGCGAGCGGCGCGCTCGCCTGGAACTCTCCTGCGATCAAGCGGGCCTGGCAGACCTGGGGAGACGTGGTCGCCGCCAAGGGCCTGGTCCGCGGTGACTTCCGCGGCATGCTGCTCACCGACTTCGCCGGCTCGGGCAACTCGCTGTTCGGCCGGCAGCCGGGCTGCTACTTCGAGCACGCGGCGTCCTTCATCACGGACTACTACCAGCAGGGCGACCCGCAGCTCAAGGCCGGCGAGGACTACGACTTCGCCCGGTTCCCGACCATCGACGAAGGGTTCAAGGGCACCGAGGAGGTGGCGGGCGACCTGCTCGGCATGTTCCACGCCACCCCGGCCGCCCAGCAGCTCGTCGCCTACCTCACGACGCCCGAGGCGCAGCAGATCTGGGTGGCCCGCGGCGGTGCGCTGAGCCCCAACCGCCAGGTGCCCACCACCGTCTACCCGGACGCCCTGTCCCGTCGCCTGGGCCAACTGCTGGTCGACGCCCGGGCGGTACGGTTCGACGCCTCCGACCTGATGCCGGACGCGATGCAGAGCGCGTTCTACCGAGCCGTGCTCGCCTACGCCAACGACCCTTCGCAGCTGGACACCCTGCTCACGGACGTGGACCGGGTCCGGGCCACCGTCTACGCCTGACTTTCGGTTGGGGACGGCAACCCGCATCTCGGCCGGCCGCGCGCACCCGGCCGCCGGGTAACCGATTAGGTGATCGCCGGCCGGTGCCGTACAGTCGGTACTACCGACGCGGGGTGGAGCAGCTCGGTAGCTCGCTGGGCTCATAACCCAGAGGTCGCAGGTTCAAATCCTGTCCCCGCTACTTCTGCCACTGGGGCCGACGCACACTGTGCGTCGGCCCCAGTGCTGTTCTCCCTCGGTCGCCTTCGGTGCGGGCCCCCGGTCAGCTCACCGTCGTGGTGCTGAGCGCCTGCGCGGTGGCGGGGTAGCAGGCGGTGGGCACGTCGACGGTGAAGAACGAGACGGGCACGGTCGCCGTGAAGGTCAGCCCCGGGTCCGCGTAGCTCGTACCGGCCACCGAGGTGCTGATGACGCTGCCGGAGGCCCCGGCGGCCAGGTTCAGGGTCAGCGCGGGGAGCGTGAAGGTGCCGCCGCCGCCGACCGACCCGTTCACGGTGAGCACGACGTTGCCGTTGTTCACCGCGACGCTCGCGCTGCCCGAGTAGCCGGACCCGCCGGTCAGCGACTCGCCGGTCAGCGTGGCGTTCGCGGGGACCGGCACGGTGAGCACGATGTTGCTGATCGACTGGATGCTGTAACCGCCCACCGTGGTGGGCACGGTGAGCGCGTCGGGGGCCAGGGTGACGGTGAACTGGCTGCCGGCCGCGACGGTGGCGGGCGCGGCGGCGTTGACACCGGCGTTGAGGTTGAAGGTCTGTGCCGACCCGATCGGCGGAGTCGCCTGGCAGGCCAGGACGACCGGGGTGTCCGCGGCCGCGGCGGTCGGCGCGAACAGCCCGACCGCGGCCACGCCGCCGGCGAGCACGACCGAGGCACGTCGCAGAGCAGAGGTCATTCCCATGAGGGTTCTCCCGCGAAGCCTGAGGTGGGGGGTGAGGGTGGGGCGCACGAGCGTCGGGGCGTGGGGTACCTGAGCCGCCCGGCCACCCGGCGGCCCGGCACAGGCCGGGCGAATTCAGCATGGGCGCGTCAGGGACCCCCAACAATCCTGCTGCGCAAGGTAGTTGCAGCACTTTCCGGCCATTCTCCGGCCGCACCCGCCCACGGGGTGCCGCCGCCGGGCCTCACGGCTGGTCGGCGGCGGCCTCGCGTTCGCGGCGCTGCCGGTGCTCGGTGCGGATGCCGCACCAGGCGGTGCAGGCCAGGCTGGCGGCGATGATTCCTTCAGCCCAGAAGAACGCGAGGTAGTCGATCAGCGATCCGATCGGCGGTGAGCCGGGGGCGGCGTTGCGCATGCCGATCAGGGCGAACAGGCTGGCCGCCATCCAGCCCAGGGAGGGCCAGACCAGGCCCTCGCGCTTGCGGTAGAGCACCTCGGCGGCGCCGAGGACGGCCAGGGCGATGGCCCACATCGCCGCGATCATGAACCAGGCGAGGATGAAGGTGCTGCGGGAGCGGGTGATCTTCGCGTCCAGGGCCACGGCGCCGGTGGCCCCGGCCGTGGCCTGCGGGCGCACGACGAAGAACGGGTCGGTGTCGGTGAGGACCAGGCCGACCGGGACGGGGGTGGCGCCGCTGGTGGCCGTGAAGCCGGCCTCCATGCGGTAGCGGTCGAAGGGGTAGTCGGTGATGGTGCCGTCGTACATCCCGACGTGGACGAGCTGGGGCGCCGCGCTCTCGCCCTCGGCTGCCCGGATGGTCGTCCTGGGTGTGCCGGTGACGGTGATCTCGACGGGTCGACTGAAGGCCTGGCCGTCGGCGCCGGCGGCGAGCCTGCCGTGCGGTACGGGCGTGATGTAGAGCGTCAGTTGCTGGGCCGCCGGGTCCACGTCCTGGGCGGTGACGTCGAGTTCGATCCAGTCCTGGGCCGAGGGGATCGCCAGTTCGCGGGTCTGCTCCCGGGTGTTGCGCTCGTTGAGGTACAGCCCGATCCCGCTCCCGCACAGGGCGACGACCATCGCCAGGACGACGGCGAACCGCCAGCGGTGGCGAGGAGCGCGGCGCGCAACCGGGCTGGTCGCGCTGGTGTCATCGGTGGTGACCTGCACGGTCGTCCTTCCTGAAGCTGTGGAGTCGGGGCGGCGGCCGACGCGTGCGCGGCGGAGGCCCTGGCGGCCCGCCTCCGTGGGGGGGTGGACGGGCCGCCAGGGGGCACGGGGCCCGCGCTGCGGCGGGCTGGTCCTGGGACCGGGGGTGCCCCCGCATCTTTTACTAGACTGAAAATTCAGTCAAATCCAGAGAGAGCGGTGAGCTGCGGCGCACACGGCGTCGAGGCCGGGCACCGCACCACCGGACAGGCCCTGGTGAGGCCGTGGTGAAGGGGCACTACGGGTGCGAGCAGAGGGCGCGCGGGAGGCCGATGGGACTCCACGATTCCGTTTCGGCCAGTGCAGGTCCGGTTCGCGCCGGTCCCGTCGAATCGGGGTTCCAGGGGTGCCGTCCGGCGGGACAGTGCTGTGCTACCGGGGCTGCGCCCGTGGAGGCGAGAGCCCGCACAGCAGACAACAGGGGGTCTTCAGCAGTGGTGGCTTCTCTGAACTACGACATCCTCACCGACCCGGCGCCGCTCCAGGTGCCGGTGGCGGGCGAGGAGTCCGAGGGGGCGATCTACATCGTCGTCTCCAACCCGACCATGGACGAGGTGATCTGGTACTCCATCGAGGTGCGGGTGCCCTGCGGCCAGCAGGAAGGTCATCTGACGGTCGACCCGAAGTCGATCAAGGCGCGGATCGCGCAGAACGACGCGACGAAGAAGACGGAGGAGCCGACCGCCGTCTGGGACGACACCGCCGGTGTCCTCACCGTGTCCGCCCGGCCCGGCGCGCTGTTCAGGGAGGCCGGGTCCCTGGTCCTGGCGCTGGAGGGCTTCCCGGTCTCCAGCAAACCGGGGCCGGTCCTGCTCCAGGTGACGGAGCGGGCGGCGAACGGCGCCAGGGTGCAGCGCAACCCCGTGACCCTGAGCCTGCTGAAGCAACTGCCCAAGGTGCCGCGCAACTTCCGCCCGAAGGCGTCCCTGGTGGCCGCAGGCAAGGACGTCGTCCTGCAGTGGGAGGGGCCCGACACCCTCACGTACCAGATCCAGGGGCCGGACGGCCCGCCGGTTCCCGTCCAGCCGAGGAAGGGGACGACCACGTGGGAGTGGTCTCCGCTGCCGGGCGCGGAGCCGAAGCGGGACGCCACGTACACCCTGACGGCCACGTCCCGGGGCCAGCAGTTGCCGGGGTACTTCCTCACCACCACCGTCCACCTGCGCAGCCCCGAGTTCGAGGCCGTGACCGCGACGGCCGGGGTGCGCACCCCGTGGGTCGGGGGCACCACGGAGAGGGGGCGGGTCACCTTCACCCCGCAGGGCGCGCAGGTCCGCGACGCATCCGACGCGCCCGGCTCCCTCTCGGCCAGCGCTGTCTCGGCCAGCGCTGTCTCGGCCGACAGCGTCTCGGCCAGCACCGTCTCCGCCGGCACCGTCTCGGCCACCAGGGCGGACGTGGATGTCGTGACCGCCGCGTCGGTGCGGGGCCGCGGCGGCGACGCCGGGTGGATCGAGTTCCCGTCCGACGGGATCAGGGTCGGCCACGGCGGGGGAAGCGACCTGGGGACCGTCACGGCGGACAAGCTCAGGGTGAGCGGGATCAACACCACCTGGGTGGGCGACCGCGACGCCGCCAAGGGCTGGATCGAGTTCTCGCAGTCCGGGGTGAACATCCGCAAGGACGGAAGCCAGAACTGGGGATCCGTCGCGGCCGACAAGGCCGACCTGAACGGCATCAACACCAAGTGGGTGCAGGGCCGCACGGCCGACGACGGGTGGATCGAGTTCCCACCCGCCGGGCTGAACGTGTACCAGGGCGCCGGAAACCACCAGTGGGGAACCGTCGCGGCCGGCAAGGCGGACCTCAACGACCTGCTGACCCACCGCGCCCAGGTCAGGGAACGTCTCACGCTCCAGGGCGGGCTGACCGTCGACAACGTGCTGGAGACGCAGGACGGCCCGCCCCGGCTGATCGTCCACGGCCGCCTCGACGCCGAGAGCGAGGTGCTCGCCGCCAGCACGGTCACCGTCGCCGGCGACCTCACCACCAAGGGCGTCCTGCGCGTCCTGGGGGATTCGCGGTTCGACGGCAAGGTGAACGCCAACGGGCACCTGTCGGTCCGCACCGGAGACGCCTGGATCGTGCACACGAACGACGGGCAGGTGGCGATCAACGGCGACCTGCGGGTCCACGGGGCATTCCGTTCCGACAGCTGACAGCTGACGGCTGACGGCTGACGGCTGACGGCTGACGGCTGACGGCTCATGATTCGACGGCCGCCCCGCCGGAGCACGGGTCCGGTGGGGCGGCCGTCGCAGGTCTCCGGCGCCCGTCATCAGCGGACGGGCCGATCCTCGCGCTTGACTGACTTTTCAGTCAATGAAAGTGTTGACGGCGAGCTCGCAGTCGGCGCTACCCCATGACCGGAGAATCCCGTGCCCCACCCTGATCTGTCCCGCCGCACCATCCTGCGCTCCCTCGGCGGCGCGGGCGTCCTCGCCCTCGGCCTGACCGCCTGTTCGGACCTCGACGAACCCGTCGAGGACGCCACGCAGGCCCCGCAGCCGTCCGGGGCGCCGCAGTCTTCCGGGGCGCCGCAGCCGTCTGGGGCCCCGGCGGCGCCCGGCGGACGCCGCTTCGGCGCCGAATGGGAGAAGCACGTCCGCACCGTGATGTCCTGGCCCGCCTCGGAGAACGTCTGGGGCGACCAGCTCCCCGATGTCCGGAAGGACATCGCCGGCCTGGCGCGGGCCATCGCCGCCCGCGAACCGGTCGTCCTGATGGCCCGCCCCGAGCAGAGGGACGCCGCGCAGAGCGCGTGCGGCTCCGCGGTCGAGGTCGTCCCCATCGCCGTCGACGACCTGTGGGCCCGCGACACCCTGCCGGTGTTCGTCGAGGAGGGCGGCAAGGTCAAGGGCGTCGACTTCAACTTCAACGGCTGGGGCAACAAGCAGCAGCACGCCAACGACGGCAAGATCGCCCGCACCGTCCTGGCAAAGTACGGCGTCGAACGCATCGAGACGAAGCTGGTCGCCGAGGGCGGCTCCTTCGAGACCGACGGCCAGGGCACCCTGCTGGTCACCGAGAGCTCCGTCGTCAACGGCAACCGCAACCCCGGCATGTCCCGCGACCAGGTCGAGGCCGAGCTCAAGAAGGCCCTCGGCGTCACCACCGTGATCTGGCTGGCCGGCGTCAAGGGCAAGGACATCACCGACGCCCACGTCGACTGCCTCACCCGCTTCGCCGCCCCCGGCGTCGTCCTGCTCGACCAGGCCTTCCCCGGTTCGCCCGCCGACGTCTGGTCCCGCTCCGCCGACCAGGCCCGCGGCGTCTTCAAGGACGCCGTCGACGCCCGCGGCAAGAAGCTCGACGTCATCGAACTCCAGCAGCCCGACCCCGACAAGATCACCGGCCGCGGCGACGCCTTCGTCTCCTCCTACATGAACTTCTACGTCGGCTCCAAGGGCGTCTACCTCCCGAAGTTCGGCGACGACCGCGCCGACGACCGCGCCCAGCAGATCCTCAAGCAGCACTTCCCCGACCGCGAGATCGTCCCCGTCAAGATCGACAACATCGCCGCCGGAGGTGGCGGCATCCACTGCGCCACCCACGACATCCCGGCCGTCGGGTGAACTCGCGGTTCGACTGACACCCGCCGGGGCGTGCGGCCTCCTCGAAGCTCTGCAGAAATCGAACAGTTCTGGCTTCGGGCAGCACGGGCCCCTGCCGAGAGTTCGGCAGGGGCCCACGGTGCAGAGACCTGTAGACGGCCGGGACCTGCCGTCGACGAGTGGCAGGCCGGCCGACATCGGCTACCGTCTGCCGCCGGTCCGACGGCCCGGCCTCACTTCAGGTGTCGGGTGAAGAACTGGGCCGCGGCGTCCCCGGCGAACTGCGGGCAGGTGGAAGGTCGGTCAGCAGCGGCACCGTACGACGGCCGGCAGCGCCTCCAGCTCGACCTCGATCGCCTCCCGGAGCAGGCGTCGTGCGTGCTCCAGCGGCATCGAGCCGGTCAGCCAGCGGGCGCTGAGGCCCTCGATCAGGACGGTGAGGCGTTCGGCGGAGGCCGTGTGGGCCGGCGCCGTGGCCTCGGGGCGGGCGCGGCCGAGCAGGTCCGCGACGTCGTGCACCCAGGCGTGGGTGGCCCGTGCCAGCTCCTCCCGGAGATCGGGCTCGAAGACCGCGCTGGCCCTCAACTCCCCCCAGGCCGTGCTGTTCTCGCGCACGTCCGGGGTGTCCTGGAGTTCCAGGAGCAGGACCTGTTCGAGATCGCGCCGGGGATCGTCCGAGTACCCCGCCGAGTCCCCCTCGGCGGTGTAGCGGTCCGCCCGGTCGCTGATGAACTCCAGGGTCTTGCGGAGCAGCCCGGCCCGGTCGGTGAAGTGGTAGTACAGCAGCGAGGTGGACACCCCCGCCTCGGCGGCCAGTTCGCCCACGCGCAGCCCGCGCACGCCACGCCGCGCGATGACGCGGGTGGCGGCGATGAGTATCTCTGTTCGACGATCCGACACAAGCGATCACCCTACCCGGCCGGGGCCTCTCGTGGAGGAATTCCTGATCAAAGTTTCAGGGCCCAATGACCCTGCGGCCAGGCGGGCGACCTCGGATCGGGGCTCACGACAGGTTCACGGCAGGCTCAGGCCAGGCCGGTGTGGCAAGGAAAACCGCGATACCGTACGTATCGGGTATTGACTGAATTTTTAGTTGCAGCCAAGATGTGCGTCACCCCACACCTCCCCGCCCCCAAGGGAGTCCTCTTGGACACGCCCGTTCCCACCCGCCGCAGCCTGCTCAGATTCGGCGCTGCCGCCCTGCCCGCAGCGGCCCTCGGCGCCGCGTTCGCCACCGGCCTCGGCACCTCGGTCGCCGCGGCCGCAGACACAGCCACGGCCCCAGACACAGCCGCAGCCGCCGCCACGACGCCGTCCGGCACCACGCTGCGGATGCCCGCGGAGACCGACCGGCACACCCGCACCTTCATGGCCTGGCCCGCCCTGTCCTCGGTCTGGCGCAGCCAGCTGTCGGGCGTCCGCCGGGACATCGCGAACGTCGCGTACGAGCTCTCGCGCTACGAGCCGGTCGCGGTGCTGGCCCGCCCCGGGCAGGCCGCCGACGCCCGGTACTACTGCGGCTCCGGCGCGTACTACGGCATCGAGGTCCTGGAGATCCCGAACGACGACCTGTGGATCCGGGACTTCGGCCCGACCTTCGTCGTCGCACCCGGCGCCATCGCCGGGGTCGACACCAACTTCAACGGCTGGGGCAAGCGCGGCACCTCCTACTACCAGCCGTACGCCAACGACGCCGCGGCCGCGGGCACGCTCCTGTCCCAGTACGGGATCGCCCGCGTCCAGGCCCCGTTCGTGGGCGAGGGCGGCTCGCTGGAGACCGACGGGCAGGGCACCCTGCTGGCCACCGAGAGCTCGCTGGTGAACCCCAACCGCAACCCGGGCATGACCCGGGACCAGGTCGAGCAGGCGCTGAAGTCGACGCTCGGCCTGGACAAGGTCATCTGGGTCCCGGGCCTGGCCGGCCAGGACATCACCGACTGCCACATCGACTGCCTGGCCCGCTTCATCTCCCCCGGCCAGGTCATGCTGGACCAGCCCGGCCCGGGCACCGACCCCCGGTGGGTCGCGGTCTACCAGCAGACCAGGCAGGCCCTGCAGAGCGCCACCGACGCCCAGGGCCGCCGCCTGACCATCACGGAGCTGCCCGGCCCCGACCGCAACTCCATCCGGGGAACGGGCAAGGACTTCCTGTCCAGCTACACCAACTACTACACGGCCAACGGCGCCGTCCTCGTCCCGCAGTTCGGCGACGGCTACGCGGACGGGGTCGCCTACGCGATCCTCCAGGCCAAGTACCCCGACCGCACCGTCGTCCAGCTCAACATCGACAACATCGCGAGCGGCGGCGGCGGCATCCACTGCTCCACCCAGTCGCAGCCCGCCGTACCGCCCGCCGGCTGAACGCGGCTGAGCGCGGCCGAGCCCCCCGCCGACCACCTCGGTCGGCCACTCTCGACCCCATCCTGACTGAAAATTAGAACAAGAGAGAAGGATCCGTCATGACGTTCCAGATGCCGGCCGAGTGGACCCCCCACGACGGGTGCCTGATGGCCTGGCCGACCAGGTCGGACCTCTGGGGGGAGACCTTCGAGGAGGCCAAGCGGGAGTACGCCCAGGTCGCCCGGGCGATCGCCGAGTTCGAGCCGGTCACGATGGTCGCGCTGCCGGACCGGGGCGCCGAGGCGCAGGAGCTGTGCGGGGAGGGCGTCGAGGTCGTGGAACTCCCCATCGACGACTCGTGGTTCCGCGACTCCGGGCCGATCTTCGTACTCGGCGAGGACGGCCGGCGGGCCGGTGTGGACTTCCGCTTCAACGCCTGGGGCGGCAAGCACCACCCGTACGACACCGACGACCTGATCGCCGGGCGGCTGCTGGAGCGCCTGGGCGTCGAGCGCATCGACTCCCGGATGATCCTCGAAGGCGGGGCGATCACGGTCGACGGCGAGGGCACGCTGATCACCACCGAGCAGTGCCTGCTGAACCCGAACCGCAACCCGGGGATGAGCAAGGAGGAGATCGAGGCCGAGCTGATCGCGAAGCTCGGCGTCAGCACGATCATCTGGCTGCCGTACGGCGGGCTGCTGGACACCGAGACCGACGGCCACGTGGACGGCGTCTGCGCGTTCGTCGCCCCCGGCAAGGTGATCGTCCAGCTGCCCGCCGACCCCGAGCACCCCGACTACGAGCGCATGCGCGCCAACCACGCCGTCCTGGCGGCCGCCACCGACGCCCGGGGCCGCAGGCTGGAGATCCTCGAAGTCCCGCAGAGCGCCTTCGTCGAGGTCAACGGCACCGACGTCGAGGTCGGCTACCTCAACTTCTACATCGCCAACGGCGGCGTCGTCGTCCCGGTCGCCGACGTCCCGGAGGACGAGGGGGCCCTCGCCGCCATCGCGGCCGCCCTGCCCGGCCGCAAGGTCGTCGGGGTCCGCTCCCGGGTGATCGCCTACGGCGGCGGCGGTGTCCACTGCATCACCCAGCAGGTGCCCACCGCCTGAGCCGCCCGCACGCACAACCACCACCCGTCGCCGCGGCCCGGGCAGCGAACCCCCGCTGCCAGGGCCGCCCCCGCCCCCCGCCCGCCGGACCCCCGTTGAGCCTGGAAGAAAGAACCCTCGATGCCACGAAGCCAGCGCCCGGAGCACAGATCCCCGCACCGCCGCTACGCCCTGCCGGCCGCCGCCCTGGCAGCCTTCGCCCTGGTCGCCGCCTGCGCCGGGCCGCCGAAGACCGGTGACGGAGGCAGCGGCGACCAGGCGTACAAGCTGTCCGCCGACACCCCGGCCGCCAAGGGCCAGCTCGACTCGTTCAGTTGGGCCCTGTACGCCGAGCCGCCGACCCTCGACTACATCTCGGCGTTCGACTACCCGCAGAACACCATCCTGTCCAACGTGTGCGAGAGCCTGATGCGGTGGACCCCGCAGCTGACCCTGGCTCCCGGGCTCGCGGCGAAGACCACCAGCCCCGACCCCACCACCTGGGTCTACGACCTGCGGCCCGACGTGCACTTCCACGACGGCGGCGTGCTGACCGCCGACGACGTGGTGTACAGCCTCGGCCGGCAGATGAACCCCGACAACGCGGCGGCCTGGGCCCAGCAGTTCCAGAACGTCAGCACCGTCACCAAGAGCGGCCCGCTCCAGGTCACCGTCAAACTCAAGCAGCCCGACTCGCAGTTCAACCAGTACATGGCCACGGCCGCGGGCGTCGTCGCCTCCAAGGCCGGCATCGAGGCGGCCGGCAAGGACTACGGCACCTCCGGCAGCCTGGACTGCACCGGCCCCTACCAGCTCGGCTCCTGGAACAAGGGCCAGTCCATCCAGCTGCGGCGCTTCGACGGCTACTGGGGCACCAAGGCCAAGTCCGCGAAGGTCGACTTCCGCTTCCTGACCGACCCCTCGGCGCGCGTCAACGCCATGATCAGCGGCGAGGCGGACGGCGGCTACCTGATCCCGACCGAGAGCTACGACCGCCTGAGCAAGAGCGGCGTGGGCACCCTCTACTTCGGCGAGGGCCTCAGCACGGTCAACGTCAACGTCACCAACATGAAGGGCGTGCTCGGCGACGTCCGCGTCCGCAAGGCGCTGTCGCTGGCCCTCGACCGCTCCGGCTTCGTGCGCACCGGGCTCGCCGGCGCAGGCAGCGCCACCGGCTCCCTCACCTCCCGCGCGGCCTGGGCCGCGGCGCCGCCGGACGTCAAGAAGGAGGCGTTCGAGGGGCTCACCCCGACCGCCCCGGACATCGACCGGGCCAAGGCTCTGGTCAAGGAGGCCGGCGCCACCGGCAAGACCGTCACGGTCGCGACCAGCTCCATCGGCCAGGACGTCTCACTGCTGGCCACCGCCGTCCAGTCGGCCGGCGCCAGGATCGGTCTCGACGTCCAGCTCAAGACGATCGCGCCCAACGCCTTCACCGCGCTGTTCACGGACGCGAAGGCGCGCGAGGGCATCGACCTGTTCCCGGAGACGTACTACGACTCCATCACCGACCCGCTGGACCTGCTGGCCAACTTCAAGACCGGCGCCTACCAGAACTTCGCCGGCTACAGCGACCAGGCCTACGACGACCTGGTCGACAAGGCGACCGCCGCCGCCGACCCGGCGGAGCGCTTCACCCTCGAAGCGCAGCTCCAGAGGACCGCGTCCGACCAGCTGCTGTGGATCCCGGTCGCCGAGTGGCCCACCGCCGTGTTCCTCAACAAGAGGATCACCGGCGCCCCGACCACCATCTCCTACATGTACTACCCGTGGGCGGCCGACGTGGGTTCGGCCCAGTGACGTCTCCCGGATCCACCGTGCGGCGGCCGGTCCTCCCGGCCGCCGCCCCGCCCCAGGACGTGAGGGCTTCCACGTGAGTTTCCTGCGCTTCACCGCACGACGGCTGGCCGAGATGGCGGCCACCCTCCTCGGCGCCTCCTTCGTGATCTTCGGCGCGATGTACCTGGCGCCGGGCAACCCGGCCAGCTTCCTGCTCTCGGGCCGCTCCGCCTCCCCCGAGGCACTCAAGGCGATCAACGACCAGTACCACCTGGACGAACCGTTCCTGCTGCAGTACCTGCGCTGGCTCGGCCAGATCGTCCACGGCGACTTCGGCCGCTCCATCACCTACCGCACCGACGTGTCGCGGCTGCTGGCCGACCGGCTGCCCGCCACCCTCCTGCTCGTCACCATGGCCCTGCTCCTGGTCGTCGCCATCGGCGTGCTCCTCGGCTGGATCGGGGCCGTCCGCGGCGGCGCCGTGGACTCGACCATCCTGGTCGCCACCACCGTCGCCGTCGGCACCCCGTCCTTCGTCGCGGCCGTCCTGCTGCAGGGCCTGTTCGCGGTGAAGCTCGGCTGGTTCCCGACCGGCGGCACCGGCGACGGACTCGGCCAGATGCTCTGGCACCTGGCCCTGCCCGCCGTCGCGCTGGCGCTCTACCTGATCGGCATGCTCGCCCGGGTCACCCGCGCCGCGATGCAGGAGGTCCTCGGCCAGGAGCACGTCACCGTGGCCCGCAGCCGGGGCGTCGCCGAGCACGAGGTGATCCGCCGGCACGTGTTCCGCAACGCCCTGGGCACCGTCCTGACCACGGGAGGCCTGATCGTCTCCACCCTGCTGGTGTGCACCGTCCTGGTCGAGTCCGCGTTCAGCGTCGGCGGCATCGGCCAGCTCCTCGAACTGTCCACCACCACCAAGGACTTCCCCACCGTGCAGGCCATCTCCCTGCTCATGGTGGGGCTGTTCATGGCGGTCAACCTCGTCGTCGACCTGCTGCACCCGCTGGTCGACCCCAGGGTCACCCTCGCGCCGAAGAGGTCCGCCGCATGAGCACCACCGTCCTGCGCCGCCCCGGCCTCGCCCGCCTGCGCACCGCCCGAGCACCCCTGTACCACCTCTGCCTCGGCCTCGTCGCCGTGGTCGTCCTGGTCGCCGTGCTCGCCTCCTGGCTCGCCCCGTACGACCCGAACGCCGTCGACCTGGGCAACGCCCTCGCCGGCCCCTCCGGCGACCACCTGCTCGGCGTCGACGCCGCCGGCCGCGACACCCTGTCCCGGCTGATGCTCGGCGCCCGCACCTCGCTGCTCGGCCCGCTCGGGGTGGTCGCCTTCTCCACCCTGGCCGGCGTCGCCATCGGCGTCACCGCGGCCTGGCGGGGCGGCTGGCTCGACTCCGTCCTGTCCCGCTCCACCGAACTGGTCTTCGCCTTCCCCGGCATGCTGCTGGCGATCCTGATCGTCGCGGTCTACGGAGAGGGGCTGATCGCCCCGGTGATCGCCCTCGCCATCGCCTACCTGCCCTACGTCAGCCGCCTCAGCCGCTCACTCGTCCTCGCCGAACGCTCCCGCCCCTACGTCGAGGCCTACCGCGTCCAGGGCCATTCCGGGCTCCAGATCTGCCTGCGCCACATCATCCCCGGCATCGCCCCCGTCGTCCTCGCCCAGTCCACCATCAACTTCGGCTACGCCCTGATCGACCTCGCCGGCCTCTCCTTCCTCGGACTCGGCGTCCCGGCGCTCACCCCCGACTGGGGCCGCATGGTCTTCGACGGCCAGACCGCCATCCAGCACGGCTACCCCCTGTCGGCGATCCTGCCCTGCGTCGCCATCGTGCTGACCGTCGTCGCCTTCAACGTCGTCGGCGAACGCTGGGCCGACCAGGTCGCCAGGAGGGACCGATGAACGTCCTCGACATCCAGGGCCTGCGGCTGCGCCTGCCCGGCACGGCCCGGCCCGTCCTCGACGGCGTCGACCTCACCGTCGACGCCCGCGAGACCGTCGCCCTCGTCGGCGAATCCGGCTCCGGCAAGAGCCTCACCTCCCGCAGCGTCCTCGGGCTGCTGCCGCGCGGCGCCACCACCGAGGGCATCGTGCGGGTCAACGGCGACGACGTCCTCACCATGAGCCCGGAACAGCTGCGCCGCCTGCGCACCGACACCGCGGCCATGGTCTTCCAGGACCCGCGCGCCTCCATCAACCCGCTCCGGCGCATCGGCGACTTCCTCACCGAGACCAGCCGCCGGGGCCCCGGCGGGGCCGACGCCGCCGCCGGACGGGCCGCGGAGATGCTGGCCGCCGTCGGGCTCCCGGAGACCACGCTCGGCAAGTACCCGGGGCAGCTGTCCGGCGGCATGCTGCAACGCGTCATGATCGCGGGGGCGCTGATGGGCGACCCCGCCCTGATCCTCGCCGACGAGGCCACCACCGCGCTGGACGTCACCACCCAGGCCGAGGTCGTCGCCCTCCTCGGCGACCTGCGCGAACGCTTCGGCACCGCGCTGGTCTTCGTCACCCACGACCTCGGACTCGCCGCCGCCATCAGCGACCGCGTCTACGTCATGTACGCGGGGCGGATCGCCGAAACCGGGCCGGCCGAGGCCCTGTTCGAGCGGCCGCGCCACCCCTACACGGCCGCGCTGCTCGCCTCCACCCCCCGCCTGGACTCCCCCCGGGGCAGGCTGGCCGCCATCGGCGGCCGGCCACCGAGCCTGCGCGAGGACCTGACGGGCTGCCCCTTCGCCGCCCGCTGCCCGCTCGCGACCGAGGTGTGCACCGAGCGGGCGCCCACCCTGCTGCCTCTCGCCGACGAGCCGGCCCGGCGGGCCGCCTGCCACCACGGCGACCGCGTCGCGGAGGTGACCGCCGATGCCTAGGAGCACTGCCGACGGCCCCAGCACGCCCGGCCCCGCCACGACGAGCCCCGCCACGACCGGCCCCGTCACGACGAGCCCCGGAGGAGAACCAGCGATGCCGAAGACCGTCCTGGAGGCCGTCGGCCTGCACCGCGCCTACGGGAACGTCCAGGCGGTCGACAACGTCTCCTTCACCCTGGCCGAAGGCGGATCGCTGGGCATCGTCGGCGAGTCCGGGTCGGGCAAGACCACCACCGCCCGGATCGTCGTCGGGCTCGAACGGGCGGACACCGGACGGGTCCTGGTGCACGGCCGGGACCGCACCGAGCACCGGCGCGGCCGGGCCCACCGGCTGGCCCGCGCCCGCGAGGTCCAGATGGTCTTCCAGGACCCGTACCTGTCCCTCGACCCCCGCACCAGCGTCGGCGCCGCGCTGCGCGAAACGCTCAGGCTGCACTTCCCCGACGCGGACCACCCCCGCCGGATCGCCGAACTCCTCGACCAGGTCGGCCTCGGCGAGCGCGAGGCCGAGGCCCTGCCCCGCCAGCTCTCCGGCGGCCAGCGCCAGCGCGTCGCCATCGCCCGCGCGCTGGCCGTCGAGCCCGCCGTCCTCGTCCTCGACGAGGCGGTGGCCGCCCTCGACGTCTCGGTGCAGGCGCAGATCCTCAACCTGCTCGCCGACATCCGCGAACAGACCGGCATCGGCTACCTGTTCATCACCCACGACCTGGGCGTCGTGCGGTGCGTCACGGACGAGGTGGTCGTGATGCGGCACGGCCGGATCGTCGAGTCCGGCCCCACCGCCGAGGTCCTCGCCCGCCCCCGGCACGCCTACACCCGGCTGCTGCTCGACTCCGTGCCCAGGCCGGGCTGGGACCCGCGGTCCATCGCGGACGCCCGCCGGGCCCTGTAGCCGGGCCTTCCGGACTATCGGACCCTCCGGACTGCCGGGGTCCCGCGGGGTCGGCGGACTCCACGGGGCCCCGGTGTCATTCGGCCCGCGGGCGGACGACGGGCGGACGACGCCGGGGCGCAGGGCGTGCTACGCCGTCCCGGACGGTGCTCCGGCGAGCGCGCGCACCAGCGTCCCCAGCACCGTCGCCGCGTCCACGTTCGAGTCGAGGGACTGGATGGCCGCGAGGCCGTCCACCGCCGCCGCGACCGCCTCGCCCAGGGGTCGCGGGTCGATGCCGCCGCCCCGCTCGTCGGCGAGCACCTGGAAGAGCCGGACGAAGCACGACCGCCAGCGCAGGTACTCCTGCTCCAGACTCCCCCGGACGCGTTCGTCGTTGAGGGCGTGCCAGTGCAGGGCCGCGTGCAGGTGCGACAGGTCCGGGCTCTCGCCCCGGGTCAGCAGGCCGATCACGCGCTCGGCCCGCTCGGCGAAGTCGCCGGGGCCGTCCACCGCTTCCTCCAGTGGGGAGATCCACTCCGGCCGGATGTCCTCGATCACCGCCACGATCAGGTCGGTGCGGTCGCGGAAGTGGTAGTGGCACATCCCGTGCGAAACGCCGGACAGCGCGGCGACGTTGCGCGTGGTGAAGCGCCCGGCGCTCTCGCCGGCCAGCAGGGTCCGGGCGGCGGAGACGAGCCGCGACCGGGTCTGCTCCCCCTTGGCCGACGAGCGCGTGCGCCCCTGCGGTACCACGGGGGCCGCCTGAACCTGTTCCTTCTCGCCTGTCGCCATGGCGCAACTCTAGGACGTGTCCGGCCACGCCCCCGCTCCAGGAATCTTCGTCCGATCCTGCGCAGATAATTGACCGAGCGCTTGGTTAGTTCTACCTTCGAGTCAATCCCGTTGCCGAGACGGGCAGTTGACCGGAGGACCCGATGAACGATCACGTCCCGAGCAGGTCCGGCCTGGGCAGACCCGGCCTGGGCAGACGACAGTTCCTCACCGCGGCCGGCCTCACCGCAGCCGGCCTGGCCGTGACGTCGGCGGCAGGCTCCACCGCCGCCGCGGCCGGCCTCCGCAGCTCCCGCGACTCCCGCAGCGAGGGCACCGCGCTGGCGGGTGCGTTCGCCGTCCCGATCGACGGCACGCGGCACACCCGGACCTGGATGGCCTGGCCCGACAGCACCGCGATCTGGCGCAGCCAGCTCAGCGGCGTCCAGTCGAACATCGCGCTGATCGCCAAGACCATCGCCAAGTACGAGCCGGTCATCATGTGCGCCAACCCCGCGAGCGCCGCCAAGGCCCGCTCCCTGTGCGGCTCGTCGGTCACCGTGATCACCACGATCCCCGTCGACGACTGCTGGATGCGCGACACCGGCCCGGTCTTCCGCACCAACGGACCGGGAGCCCTCGACGCCGTCGGCCTCAACTTCAACGGCTGGGGAAACCGGCAGACCCACGCCAACGACGCGCTGGTCGCCCAGCGCATCGCCGCCTACGTCGGGGTGCCGTTCACGGCTGCCGGTCTGATCGCCGAAGGCGGCGCCATCGAACAGGACGGCGCCGGCACCCTGATGGCCACCCGCAGCAGCATCGTCAACGACAACCGCAACCCCGGGATGAGCCAGGCGCAGATCGAGGCCGCGATGTGCCAGGCCTACGGCGCGTCCAAGGTCATCTGGTTCACCGGCATCAGGAACCAGGACATCACCGACGACCACGTCGACGCCACCTCGCGCTTCCTCGCACCCGGCGCCGGGCTGGTCCAGATGCCGCTGGCGACCGACAACGACGCGTGGGCGAACGACGCGCGCGAGCAGTACCAGATCCTGTCCGCCGCCACGACGGCCGCAGGCGGTCCGACCGCGGTGACCAAACTCCAGGGCCCGGACTACTACAAGATCCGCTCCACCAACCAGAACTTCGTCGCCTCCTACGCCAACTACTACGCGTGCAACGGCGCCGTGATCTCCGCCCAGTTCGGTGACAGCACGGCCGACGCCGCCGCCCGGGCGACCCTGGCCCGGCTCTTCCCCGGACGCACCGTCGAGCAGCTCAACATCGACTCCCTCGGCGCCGGCGGCGGCGGCATCCACTGCGTCACCCAGCAACAGCCCGCCGTCTGACACCCGGCGGAGCGGCGCGCACACCGGCACGGCCCACCGGCCACGCGCAGGCGTGCGCGCCGAACCCCCCGCAATCGCCCCCGGCCCCTGGCTGCTGACGAACGGGCCGGCGCCGGCCTGAGCCCGACGGTGCGCATCCGAAGGGTGGTTCCGTCGTTGACCAGGCTGCGGTCCCGAGCGGTTGCCCGGGGCGTGGTCTGCACGGGCGCCGGCTCTCGCCGGGCGGCGCCGTGCCAGGAAGGAGTGCGATGAGCATGGTGACGGGTGAGGGGCGCCCGGCCGCGGGCAGCGGCGGCGCGGGCAGCGGTGCGCGCACCGTGGGCAAGCGGGTGGCGGTCCTGGGTACGGCCGTGGGGGCCGCGCTGGTCCCGGTCGGCACCGCCCACGCCAGCATCGTCGGCGTGGGCAACGCCGTGTTCGACAACTCCTGCGTGAACCACGGCGGCACCCAGGCCACCGGGGGCACCGTCTCCGACAGCGGGACGGCGGCCGGCAACCAGGTCGGGCTGCCGCTGAGCCTGCCCCGCAACCAGTGCGGGAGCAGCGGGCTCGTCTGCACGGCCGTCTTCAGGGCCGCCTACTGATCCGGCCGGACCGACGGTGTGCGAGGCGGGTGATGTCGTGAGCGGTCCCGGGGTCGCGGGTGTGTCGCTGGAGGACGCCGCAGTAAGGGAGTTGGCGGCGCTGAGCGGGAGCGCGGTGCCGCTGCTGCGGGAGTGGGTCGACGCGCGCCCTCGGCTGGGTGTGGCGCGGGCGCTGCTGATGCTGGCGACCGGCGAAGGCCTGAGCGACGAGGCGCTGCGGGCGGAACTGGTGGTCGCGTACCGGGACGCGCAGGCCGCCGGTGCGCGGTCGGCGAGCCTGGTGTACGGGGTCTTCCTGTACACCCACCGGCAGTTCCGGTTGACGGCCGACCACCTGGTGACGCATTTCGCGCGGTGGCCCGGGGACGAGGTGGCCTCGTTGCTGCTGGACGCCTTCCACGCCTGCGGTGACGCCGCCTACCGCGCGCACGGTGACGTGCTGGTCGAGCGGCAGTACGCCCTGGCCGGTGCGGACAGTTGGCCGTGGGCGGGCCGGCTTGCGTGGACACAGGCGGAGCAGGGCCGCACCGAGGAGGCCTTCGAACTGGCCGAACACACCTTGGCCCGGTATCCGCGCGCCGGACTCGCCGCGCACGCCCGCGCGCACGCCGAGCAGGAACTGGGAGCCGGCCCCGCCTCCACCGCCTTCCTCGACCGGTGGCTGGCCGTCGACCCGCTGGCGGTGCAGTTCAAGCACCTGAACTGGCATGCCGCCCTGCAGTCCCTGGCCTGCGGGGATTTCGCGGACGCCCGCCGGCGGGCCGACGAAGTCCTGGGCCGCGCGGACGTGGGGATGCGGTCGGCGACGAACTGGCGTCTGCTGCTCGCCGGGCAGGAGCCGGCCGGCCGCTGCGACCTCGACCACGTACGCGGCCTGCTGGCCGGTCCGGGCGGCATGGCGGAGGTCTTCCACACCTTCAACCTGGCGCTGGCCCTGGCCGTCGAGTCCGCCACCGACGACCTGGAGGCCCTGGCCCGCCAGGCCGCCGCCGACCAGCGCCCCGACTACAGCGAAGTCCTCGCCCCGGTGGTCCGGGCCCTCGCGCACGTGACCGCAGGGCGCCCGCAGGCCGCCGTCGACCTCCTGACCGGACTGGGCGGACTGACCGGCCTGGGCGGGCAGGTCGAGCGGCTCGGCGGCGTACGGGTGGAACGCGAGATCGTCCAGGACACGCTGGCCCGCGCCCTGATCGACACCGGCGAGCACGCCCGCGCGGCCCACCTGCTGCACGAGCGCGTCACGACCCGCCGCCACCACACCTACGAGGACCTCCTCCTCACCCCGCCCACCGACTCCTCCGCCGCCCCCTCTTCTCCGGGAGCCCTCCCATGGCCGTGCCCCAGCTGATCGTCGTCTCGCTGCGCGGCAGCGGCACACCCCTGCTCGCCCGCATCACCTCCGCACTCGGCTACACCCCCTACGGCACGATGAGCGGCTTCCAGGACGACGGCGACGAGCGGCCCGGCCCCGGCGAGGTCTCCCCGCTGCTCCGGGCCGCCTACGGACAGGACGAGGCCGGACGCCTGCTGAGCAGGCAGCGCGACCACCTGGAAGAACTGGAGACCGCCTTCCAGAAGGCGGTGAACGCCCTGTGGCGGGTGTGGTGGACACGGCTGGGCCAGCCAATCACCGCCGCCTCACCCGTCGACCCAGGCCTCGAAGACCGCCTGACCCGCGTCCCCGACACCGACCTGCCCCGGCTGCTGCCGGGCCGCGGCTGCTGGTACGTCAACAGCCTGGACCTGGAGCGTGCCGACGCCGGCTTCCTGCGCGCCTGGCACACCACCGCACGGCCGCCGATCGTCTACCACCACCGCGACGTCCGTGACCGCATCGTCGAGCAGATCCGCCTGCTCTCCCAACCCTGCGGCCACGTCGGCTCCATGCCCGAACACCTCGTCTACCGCGACATCGTCAGCGCCCTGCCCACCATGGACGCCAGGATCACCCTCGCCCTGACCGACCCCGGCTTCCCCGGCATGCGCGAAGCCCGCCGCTGCCAGTGGCTGCTGCGCCACCCGGCCGTCTGCGTGCTCACCCACGAGGAGCTCGCCGGCCCCACCGAAACCCGCGACCAGGCCCTGTACCGTCTCCTCGCCGCCACCGGCCACCCGGACCCGGCCGCGGCCCTCGCCACCCTGCCCGGGCCACGGAACGTCGGTGCCGAGAACGGTGAACTCCCCGTGGGCGGCTGGCGCGAGCACTTCAGCCCCGACCACGAACGCCTCCTCCACCAGCACCACGGCGACCTCCTCACTCTCCCGCAGCCGCACGGCGCGGAAGCGCCGAGGAGCATCCGCTCGACCAGCCCTTCGTAGCCGACGCCGCCCCGGCCGCAGCCATCAGGGGGAGGGCGGCCCGGGGGAATTCACCCCCGGGCCCCCACAGAGTGAAGTCCGGCCGGTCGCCTGCCGGTTCGGGTCAGAGCAGCCGCGCTCCCGGCTTGACCTCCCGGTCCGGGGCGATCAGGACCACGTCGCCGCCGCCCTCGCCCGGCACCCCGAGGACGAGGACCTCGGACATGAAGTCCGCGACCTGCCGGGGCGGGAGGTTCACCACGGCCATCACCAGGCGGCCTTCGAGGTCATCGAGCGCGTACAGATCGGTGATCTGGGCGCTGGACTTCCGAACGCCCAGATCGCCGAAGTCGATCCACAGCTTGTACGCGGGTCGGCGGGCGCGCGGGAACGCCTCGGCGCGGACGATCCGGCCCGCACGGATGTCGACGTTCAGGAAGTCGGTGATCGTGATCTCGTCCGCCGCCATCAGACCGCCACCGAGGGAAGCAGTTCGACCGACATCGGCAGGCCGGAATGGCAGGCGAGGGAGTCGTGCGTGTGGGAGATGTGACCCTCCATGGCAGGCTTCCGCGTGAAGAAGATGAGCATGTCCCTGGTGGAGGTCTGCTGCGGGTCGGCGGCGACCACCGGGGAGAGGCTGTGCTTCCGCTCGTGGTCGACGACGAGCATGGTGTCGAGGAAGTGGCGGTGCTGGTACTGGCCCACGACGAGCTCCGGTTCGACCTCGTCCCAGCGGACGGCGTTGATCTGCTGCATGTCGTGGAGGAAGGTGATCGCGCTGTCGGCGGTCATGTTCTCACTGCCGAGCAGGGTGGTCATGGTGTGGTCCACGCCGTCGCTGTGCACCCCTTCGAGGGCGGGCTCGCCGACGAGTTCGGGCGTGGTGACGGTCCGCAGGTTGAACAGGGTGCACACCCATCCGGGGTAGTCGTAGTCCAGCTTCGGGCGGTGCGCGATCTCCACGTCCTGGACCATGAACGCCTTGAACAGGAGCAGCCCCTGGAAGGCCCGGTTCAGCTGGAGGTCGTCACCGACCTCCGCGAACTCACGCTTCTTTCCGGAGTCATGCCGTACGAAGTCCTCGTCGGCCGACAGCGCGAACGGCTGGAACTCGCCCCGGTCGACCGTCCCGTTCTTCACGTCGAAGTGGAAGCGTCCGTTCTTCGACTGGCGGAAGGGGAGGGTGGGATCGTCCGGCAGGTCGTCACTCACCCGCTGGAGCTGGGCCAGGTCGGCGTCGGTGGCGCCGAGCCCCTTCAGCAAGTCGGCCATGCGCTCTCCAGGGACGAAGGCCGAACGCTGCTCGACGTACTCCTTCTTGATCCGGGTCAACTCGGCTATGACCTGGTCGAAGTCGTTGGTGTTCATAAGATGGATACTCCGTTTCGGTTCAGGGGACGACTCCCCGCGGGACCTCTCGTGTCATTGGCGACGTCCGCCCGGGGTGGAACCGATCGCCTCCGACGAGAAAAACCTATGGGCCGCTGATCAATGATCAGTCAACGATTGATCTACGTGCGCGACATGGCTGATTCAAGGTCTTGACTGTTCCACGAACCCGTAGATCACAGTCAAGTGACGGTCAGTCATCCATATGACTTCCTGATGGTCAAGGCCGACCGCAGGGATCCGGCCAGGACCGCTTTCACTCCGACCGGGTTCAAGTAGTTCGGGGAAGTACGGACCGCATCGCCACCGAATACGTGTCGTGAATTTCGGGCGCCGGCCGCCTCAGAGGCGTACCAGCGCCTCGCGGGTCAGATCGGCCAGGGCCGGGTAGCCGTCGACCGCCATGAGCAGGTCGGCCTCCGCCAGCAGCGAGCGCAGCACGTGCACGATGCCGTCCTCGCCGCCGAGCGCCAGCCCGTACGCGTACGGGCGGCCCACGCCGACCGCGGTGGCGCCGAGGGCGAGCGCCTTGACCACGTCGGCTCCGCTGCGCACCCCGGAGTCGAAGAGCACCGGCAGACTGCCCGCCGCCTCGACCACGGCGGGCAGCGCGTCCAGGGCGGGCAGGCCTCCATTGGCCTGGCGGCCGCCGTGGTTGGAGCAGTAGAGGCCGTCGACGCCGCCGTCCCGGGCCCGGCGGACGTCCTCGGGGTGACAGACGCCCTTGAGGATGATCGGCAGGTCGGTGAGCGAGCGCAGCCACGGCAGGTCGTCCCAGGTCAGCGGGTTGCCGAAGATACCGGCCCACTCCAGGATCGCCGCACCCGGATCCTCCTCGGGGGCCTTGGCCAGGCGGGCCCGGAAGACCGGGTCGGTGAAGTAGTTCGCCAGGCAGTGGCCGCGCAGCTGGGGGAAGTTGGACGTCGCGAGGTCGCGCGGGCGCCAGCCGGTGATCCAGGTGTCCAGGGTGACCACGATGCCCTGGAAGCCGGCCGCCTCCGCGCGGTGCACCAGGCTGGCGGCGAGGTCGCGGTCGGTCGGGGTGTAGAGCTGGAAGAAGCCGGGCGTGTCACCGAACTCGGCCGCGACCTGCTCCAGCGGGTCGACGGTGAGGGTGGAGGCCACCATCGGCACGCCGGTACGGGCGGCGGCCCTGGCCGCGGCGAGGTCTCCGTGGCCGTCCTGGGCGCAGAGGCCGATCACACCGACCGGCGCCAGGAACAGCGGCGAGGGCAGGGTGTGGCCGAACAGGCCGACGGTCAGGTCGCGACGGGCGGCGCCGACCATCATCCGGGGGTAGAGGCCCCACCGCTCGAAGGCCCGGACGTTGGCGCGCTGGGTGTGCTCGTCCCCCGCGCCGCCGGCCACGTACGACCAGATCGACGGGGGGAGGGCGGCCTGCGCCCCGGCCTCCAGCCCGGCGTACGTCATCGGCAAGGCGGGCAGCACCCCGCGCAGGCCGTCGAAGTAGATCTCGTTCTGGTAGTCACCGAACTGCTGGGCCATGGTTCCCAACCTCCTGTTGGTGCGGTGCGGTGCGGTGTGGTGTCCGTGTGCGTGTGCGGGAGTGACGGGAGTGACGGGAGTGACGGTTGCGTTGATCTGATGTCTACCGGCCCCTGCGAGCGTTCGGACGTCTTGCCATAGGTACGTAGGGAGCGTCATCCGTGATTCGAACGATTGTTGTCCGTACGGCTGTTGCCGGTACGGCCGTGCTGGCGCCGGTGGTGGGCGCTGTTGCCGTGGGCGCGGGGGCCCCCGTGCGGCAGGGCTCGCCGACCGAGCCGTCGGCACAGGCCTGCGGCGGGTCGGCCGACGTGCACTGCCTCTCGGGGCACATCACGTGGAACGGGACCGGTCTCGTCATCCGCTACCGGGGGTGAGGAGTCCGGTCGGCGGTCGCCAGGGCGGCCAGCATCGACGTCACGTCGGCGGCCTCCGGGGCGCTGAGGCGGCTGAGCAGTAGACGCGCCTTCGCCTCCTGATGCCGGGCGGCGTGGTGGTCGCCCCGGGCGGTCATCGCGTGGGCCAACACCAGGTGGGCGAGGGCGCGTTCGCGCTGTCGCCCACCTTCTTCTGCGAGGTCCAGTGCCCGCTCCGCCTGCTGCACGGCCTCGTCTAGCCGTCCGAGCAGGCGCAGGACGTCGGCCAGGCGGCTTCGGGCGGCCGACTCCCGGTTGAGATCGCCGGTGACGCCCGCGCAGCAGATACAGGACTGCAGCTGCGCCGCGGCGTCGTCGAGTCGGCCCAGCTCCTGGTAGGCGAGGCCGAGGACGTAGTGCACGTACGCGGTCATCGCGACGTCGGCAGTCCCCCCGGGCTCGGCGAGGATCCGCTGACAGGTCTGCACCGCCGTGGCCGCGTGACCGGTGCGGATGCGGGACAGGGCCGCGTTCGCGGTGCTCGCCACCTCGCCGGACCGGTGGCCGAGCTGCCGGGCGAGCACCACCGCCTCGTCGAAGGCGGCGATCGCCTCCTCGTGCCGGCCCTCGGCCTGGGCGATGAGGCCCAGGTCGTTGAGGGCTTGCCGGAGAACGGCCGGGTCCTCCGCCTCCCGGCAGGCTTCGGCGGCCTGCCGGGCCTGTGCGCCGGCCTCGCCGAGCCGGGCCCGGGCCAGCAGGACCGTGCCGAGGAGGAACCGCGACCGACCCTCCGCGCAACGGTCGCCGGCCGCGACGGCGGCGGCGATCAGCGTGCGCGTGGCGTCTTCCGCCCGGCCGCCCACGGCGCCGAGGCCGAGCGGGCTGAGGGCGATCAACAGGTTGACGGCCGCGCGCAGGTCGGTCATCGCCGAGGGCTGGCCGTCGGGTAGGACGCGCAGGGTGTCCGTCGCGACGGCGGCCGCGAGCGCCACGGCGCCGGGTGTCTCGGTCCGGGCCCACCGGCGGGCGTCCGCCAGATCCGCGAAGACCGGGGCGGCCGCGAAGACCGGGGAGACCTGAGCGCGCAAGGAAGCCGGGGCGGCCGGGGCGGCCGGGGGGCGGCCAGGACGGGCGGCCGGCTGCTGGAGCGGCTCGCCGAAGACGTCGGCGACCGGGTCGCCGGGTACGGCGAGGGTGAAGGCCGTGCGGGCGCAGCCGAGCAGATGGGTCAGCAGCCGCTGCTGGGCGCCGGCCCGTTCGTGGTCGCCGGTCCGCAGCGACGCCCGGCGGGCGAAGGCGCGCACCAGGTCGTGGTAGCGGTAGCGCCCGGCGCCCATCGACTCCAGCAGCGCCTGGTCCACCAGCGACTCCGCGAGCCGCTCCGCCTGGTACTCCGCCAGGCCCAGGACCGCGGCTGCCGACGCCAGACCGAGATCGGGCTCCGCCCAGGAGAGCATCCGGAACGCCGTGGCCAGGGGTGGGGGGAGCAGCCGGTAGCTGAGCTCGAAGACCTGCTCGATCGCCAGGTCGCCCGTGCGGAGCGCGTCGATGCCTTCGCGGTCGTCGGCCAGGCTCCGGACGAGCTCGGCGATCGGCTGGTCCGGGGTGGCGGCGAGCCGGGCCGCGGCGATCCGTACGGCCAGCGGGAGCCGGCCGCAGGCATCGACCAGCATCCTGGCCTGGGGGCCCTGTTCGGACCGGCGTGCCGCGCCGATGACCGAGTCGAGCAGGCCGATCGCCTCGGGCTCGCTGAACACGTCCAGCGCGACGTTCAGAACCGACGGCACACTGGTGAGCACCGCGCGGCTGGTGACGATGACCGCGCAGTCCGACGAGCCGGGCAGCAACGGCTGGATCTGGGCCTCGTCGCGTGCGTTGTCCAGGAGGATGAGCAGCCGTCGTCCCGCGCTGGCGGTCCGGAACAGCGCCGCCCTGCTTTCGAGATCCTTGGGCACAACTGCCGCCCGCACGCCCAGCGTTGTCAGGAAGTCCGCCAGGATGTCGGACGCGTTCGCGGGCACCAGGTCGGCGCCGCGCAGATCCGCGTACAGCCGGCCGTCCGGGAAGTCCGGGCGCACGGTGTGGGCGGCTCGCACCGCGAGGGTCGTCTTCCCCACCCCGGCCATCCCGGTCACGGTCACCAGTCGCAGTGCGGGGCTGGTCCGTCCGGTCGGCGCTTGCCCGGTCAGCGCTCGCCCGATCCGGGCGACGTGGTCCTGCCGTCCGATGAACTGCGGCAGGACCGGGGGGAGTTGGTCCAGGTCTTCGCGGTCGGCCGCACTGTCGGCCCCGCGGTCGGCCGACTCGGGCGGTAACGGTACGTCTGGGCGTAAGTCCGGACCGGGTGCACCGGTCCTCGATCGAATGGTGGCATCCACACCGAGATCGTGACACAACTCCGTGAGCACGGGCCCCGGTTCGATCCCCAGCTGCTCCACCAGCCGTAATCGAAGCGCGTCGTAGACCGCACGCGCCTCGGACGTGCGGCCTTGCCGGTGCAGCGCGCGGATGAGCAGTTCCTGTAGGCGCTCGTGGAGCGGGTGGTCACCGGCCAGCTGCTCCAGCTCCGGCAGGTAGCCGGAGGGAGCGTCGAGAGCCACGTCGAGGGCTACGTCAGGGGCTACGTCGAGAGCCACGTCGAGGGCGAGGCGCTCTTCCAGGAGGGTGAGGCGCAGCCTCGAAAGCCGTTCCCGCTCGCGGCACATGAGCGGCCCCGGCAGGCCGGCGAGCGGCTCCCCGCGCCACTGGGCCAGGGCTTCTCCCAGTGCGTTCCGGGCGTCCTGCGGCCGCTCGGCGGCGCACGTCCCGGCCAGCTCCTGCAAGCGCTTGACCTGCCACACATCCACGCGGTCCGGCTCGACGGCCAGACGGTAGCCGCCCGTTCGGGAGATCAGCACCGTGGGCGCCGTGCGCACGGGCTCCAGCAGATTCCGCAGCTGCCACACGTAGGTGCGCAAAACGGTGTCGGGCGCACCGGGCGGCTGGTCTCCCCAGAGGTCGGCGATCAGCTCGTCGACCGTCACGACCGCGTTCGGGCGCAGCAGCAGGGCGGCCAGCACCGACCGCTGCTGCGGGCCGCCGAGCTGCAGGTCCGTGCCGGCGCGCCGGACCCGCAGCGTGCCGAGCAACGCGAAGCTCAGCGAATCCTGATCATGATCTGGACGCACGTGTTCCCCTCATCCGGTCGGCCGGGTGCCGAACCGGCCATCAGCCTCTGCCTGGTGTTCCGATTGTCGGTGAACGGCCCCGGGTTCTCCCTGCAGGCCCAGGCATACTGTGTCAACTCTGACCCTGCGGAGGCGGGTTGCCGTGAGGGCGCGCCGACTCCACCACATGAGGACGTACAGGGCCAGGCTGCCGATCAGGCCGGCGCCCGCGCCCTTCGCCGCGTCGGACAGCACCCCTTCGATCGCGGCGCCCAGCGGGAGCCCGTCCGTCGCCGCCTCCGGGCCGGCGAGCCACCGCCGGGCGTGGGCGACGGCTCCGACGACCGTGACCAGGGCCATGGCGAGGAGGACGGGGCGCCGGAGCGCGCTGCCGGGCTTCGTGCGGCCCTCACCGGCGAGGAGGCGGGCCCGCCTCGGCCACACGTACACCGCGATGGCGGCCAGCCCGCCGATCGTGCTCGCGTGCTGCAACGCCCGCGCCCAGGTGAGGCTGCCCACCAGCGTGGAGTTGAGCCAGGGCGTACGGGTGACCACGAAGCCGTCGAAGTGGGTGAAGGCGTCCCAGACCAGGTGCGTGGCGATGCCGATCAGGGCGGACAGCACGATCCACCCGGCTCGCCGCGCCAGCGCGCCGGCAGTGCGCAGCCGCCGCGACGAAGTGACGGGCGTCGGCACCGGCAGCAGGGACGCCAGCGGGCGATGGCCGGCGCGGAGCAGCGCCCACAGGGCGAGGGCGTACGGCAGGGCGACGGTGACGGCGCCCGGAGCGCTGTGCGAGGTCGTGGCGTTGACGAAGGGTTCGTACCAGGACTGCGCGCTGACGGGCAGTCCCGTGGTGACGACGAAGTAGGGCAGGTCCGGTGCGACGGCTCCGGCGACCAGCGCGGCCCGGCTGAAGGGCCTCCGCAGCAACGGCAGTACGGCCGCGGGGTGGGCCAGGGTGAACGGCATGAGCATCCTCTCGCGCAGACCCCAATAGTCCGTCGAACGGAATGCTACGTCAAACGGACTAATGGCCTCTGGCGGACGCGCCGCGCCACCCCTTGTTGTCCGTACGGGCCGAAGCGCGCAGGTTCCGAGACTCCTGAACGAGATCGCACTCGAGCCCGCGTGGGCTACCGCGGTTGGCTCGGCATCCGACCCTGCTCCGGATCCTCGACACGGCCGCCACCGACGAGGGCCCTTCCTGCGGGTGCTGTTCCTCAAGCCGCGGCCCCGACACCGTGGAACGACGGCTGTGCGCGGCGACCCCCGGGCTGTGTGAGCGGTCCGCGCCGGCTCGAACGGCGGCGGTACGGCGAGGGGTCCCACCGACCGGTGGGACCCCTGCGCGTGGGTGGGTCAGCCCGCTGCCCCCGCCGTCGGCCGGACGGCGACCGCATCGATCTCGAAGAGCATCCCCGGCAGGGCGAGCGAGGCGACCCCGCTGAGCGTCTGCGCGGGCAGCCGGTCGCCCCAGGCCCCGGCCAGGGCCTTGCCGAGGACGGCCAGCTTCTCCGGGTCGTGGTCGACGATGTACGAGCCGAGCCGGACCACGTGCTCGAAGCCGAGGCCGACCCCGGCGAGCGCGGTGCGCAGGTTGGCGAGGGCGAGCTCCGCCTGGGCGGCGAAGTCGCCGGGCACGACCTGACCGCTGGCGTCGGAGGCGTACTGGCCGCCGATGAACACCGGTTCGCCGGGCGCGGAGGCGGCGTGGCTGTAGCCGAACGGCGTCGGGTCGTGCAGGCCGGGCGGGTTGGTGATGGTGCGGGTGTCGGTCACGGGGTTCCTTCCCTGGTGTCGGGCCGAGCTCGGTGCCGGGCGGTCTACGGCTCGGACCGGGCGGCTTCCTCCCGGGCGTCGCGCCAACTCGGCGACTCCAGGAAGTGGTTGTCGAAGAGGTCCTGCTTGGCGAGCAGTTCCTCGACCGTCGCCTCGCCCGCGCGGATCCGCTCCAGCAGGCGGAAGTAGTCGAAGCGCTCCACCCCGGGGGTGATCACGATCAGCAGGTCCGCCCCGGAGTCCGGCGCCGCCGCGAAGGCATGCGGCAGATGGGGCGGCACCACCACGAGGTCGCCGCTCCGGGCGGTGACCACCTCGTTCCCGACCAGCACCTGGGCCGAGCCGTCGACGACGAAGAACAGCTCCGAGGAGCCCCCGTGGTAGTGCGGAGTGGCGCCGTCCTTGCCGCGCCCCAGCGTGACGCGCAGGGTGCTCAGGGCGCCGCCGGTGGCGCTGGAGTCCGCCAGCAGCCGCCCCTTGCCGCCGAGCATTCCGACGGTCTCGGCTTCGTCGCCCCGCACCACCACGGCTTCCGGTCCGATCAACGTCATTGGCCTCTCCCTACAGTGAGCGCTCCGATAGTTCTCTGGCTGATAGTACTACGTCTAACTATCTCCCATCGAATAACATGCCCCTATGGATCACGTGGACGTCATGCTCGACCAGTGGAGCCGGGAGCGCCCGGACCTCGACCTGGCAGCGGTCGGCACCGTCGGCCGCCTCGGCCGCCTCGCGCTGCTCGCGGGCCGGGTCGTCGAAGAGGTGTTCAAGCAACACGGCCTCCAGCGCGGCGAGTTCGACGTTCTCGCCACCCTGCGCCGCTCCGGCGCGCCGTACGAACTGATGCCCTCCGAACTCGCCACGCTGCTGCTGATGTCGCGGGCCGGCATGACCAGCCGGATCGACCGGCTGGAATCGGCGGGCCTGGTGGAACGCCGCACCGACCCGGCGGACCGCCGCAGCGTCCGCATCGCCCTCACCCCGGCCGGACGCGCCCTCGTGGACGCCGCCTTCACCGACCACGCGGCCAACGAGACCGCGCTGCTCTCCGCCCTCTCGGGCGAGGAACGGGCCACCCTGGACGGGCTCCTGCGCAAACTGCTCACCGACGTCGAGGGCGCGCAGAGCCCGGCGCCCTGACGCCCCCGCCCGACGCCCCCGCCCGAGGTCCAGCAACCCGCGACCGCTCCGCAACGCCGCCGGCCGCCGTACGCGGGGAACGCGTACGGCGGCCGACACCCGGTGCAGTGTGCCGTCCGTGACGACTACCGCACCTTGACGTACTCCCCTTCCGCCACGGCCCGGCGCGGCGCCTCCGCCGGTTCCGCCACGGCCACGGCCGTCGGCCGTCGGCCGTCGGCCAGGCGGCGATCGAGTTGCCCAGCCCCCCTCCGGGACCCTCTGCGTTGCTCATGCGGCGCTCGGCCACCAGCGCCAGCAGCGCGCGTTCAGCCCGGTCCCAGCCGGACAGCTGCCGGGGCCCGACCCGTCGGCGCCCTTCGGCGGGTGGCCTTCGTCGGGTGCCAGAGCACAGCGTCCCGGTGCGGCGCCCACGGTGTGCCGTACGCCATGGCGTATCCCCACCCGATCAGGTGATCATGTTGTGACGTCATGTCATATTCGACTACCGAGAGGCTGTTCACGATGCTGGTCGACTGGCCCACCGAGACCTTCGTGTTGCGCCTGCACCGCATTCCCGGCCTGGTGGCGGGTGCCCCGGCGGGGAGCCCCGAGGGCACCGCCGTGGTGCTCGGGCCGGAGACCGGTGGTGACGGCGAGCAGTGGGTGGCCGAGCGGTTCCGGGTGATCAACCACCGGATCCGGCACGTCGCCACCGGCCTCTACCTGACCGCCGAGGAGTCGAGCCGGGGTGCCACGGTCACCCTGCGGCCCAAGTTCCCCGACACCAGCAGCGATTCCTCGTACTGGCGGCAGGCGTGGCGGGCCTTCGTCCAGCGCGACACCGGTCGGCTGATGGCCCTCCACGACTCCTCCAACTGCCTCCTCGGTCTGGCCGACCCGGCTGCCGAGCGGCCGGGCGGACCGCTGATCCTGGAGAAGGGCGCCGGGGCCGAGGACCGGTCCTGCACCGCCTGGGCGCCCGCGCCCGTCCCGCCGCCAAAGCCCGCACCCGCTCCGGCGCCGAAGGCCACCGACCTCCCGGTGGGAACAGGACGGGTCCGGGTGCCAGCCCGCCGCTTCGAGAAGCGCCAGCGGACCATCGAGCAGATCTTCGACGAGACCAGCTTCCGGGAGGTCCCCGGCGAGCTCCTCGCCCCGGGCACCCGCATCGAGACCTTCGACTTCGACCAGTACTCCCAGGGCGACTGGTACGAGGAGGGGCGGGAGGGAAGTCTCGTGACCTTCACGGACAGCTACGACACCGCGGGCGCCGTGCGCAGGGCCTTCCACCGGCTGCCGGGGGAACCCGCCCGCTACGTGGACTCCGGGGAGGTCGACGTCCACTACGTCCCGCCGAAGCTCGTCGCCCGCACCAACTTCCCCGCCGCGCTCTTCGACCGCATCGGCGGCCACGACGCCATCTTCCGGACGCCGTACCGGCTGCCCAACGGGCACGCCTTCTACAACCAGCCCGAGCGCCGCGAGGGCCTCTACTTCCCCAAGCGCGACGGCGCCGGCACCGTCGTGCAGTGGAACAAGACCTGGATCGCGGACAACGACACCACGTCCAAGGTCTTCCTCTGCTTCGACGGCCGCTACTTCATCGACCAGATGGACATCACCTGGGCCGAGGGCGGAAAGAGCTGACCCGCTCGCCCGACCCGTACGGCGACCATCCGCTCGACGCACCGCGCATCCCAGCCGACGTCGATCCGACCCGTAGGCCGGGCACCTCGCACCCGACGTCAAGCAGCTCGCAGCCAGGCTGAACGAGGATGCGAAGAGGGCCCAGCCGCTGGTTGCGGCTGGGCCCTCTTGCGGCCTGAAGCACCTGTTCCCGGGCGGAAGGTGAGCCAGAGCCCCAGCCATTGCGAAGAAACCAGCTCCGACATCACCCCATCGAGTTCAGTAGCCGCGGCAGGCCGTTCAGCGGAGGATGCGACCGCTTCGCCTCAGGCGGCCGGCGAGCCCGGCGGCCACCGCGGTGGCCGGCAACGCGGCCGCCAGGCACGCGACGACAGCCGCCTCGCCCCACGCCACCGTGTAGGCCTGGGCGAGCAGCGGCGGGGAGGCCAGGGCCATCGCCGCCAGCTCGCGGCCGCCCCGCGATCCGCTGGACCAGGTCAGCGCGACACCGGTCGCGGCCAGGACGACCAGCGGCCAGCACCCGTAGTCGGTGCTGACCCACGGCACCCCGTGCGAGGCGATGACCGCCCGGGGCACGACCACGAGCGCGACCACGGCACCGGCCGCGCCCGCCCGCCCCGCCGCGACGCCCTCCGCCCGCCGGTCCTGCGGGCAGGCGAGCAGCACGGCCGCCGCCAGGACCATCGCGGCCGGGGTGACCACCGGGTCACCGAACGCCCGCCCGCTGACCACCGCGGCCGCCGCGAAGGAGAGCAGCCCGGCCACCGTGCAGGGCACCCCGAGGCGCCACCGGCCGGCCAGCGCCGCCACCGACCCCGCGACCACGACCAGCGACGACACGAGCAGCGCGCCCCACGCCCCCGACAGGTCGGTTCCGATTCGCACCCCCAGCGGGGCGGGCGAGGAGACGACGCCGGCGTACCAGCTGAGCAGGTGCAGGCCGCAGGCGGCGGCCGCGGCGGCCAGCGCGAAGGGGTAGGCCAGCGCGAGGACCTTCGCGACGGGAGCGGCCGTGCCCAGCCCCATCCGCATCCTCGCCGCGTGCGCCGCCAGACCCGCGCCTTCCCGCAGCCGCGAGCCCAGCGGCTCGCCCGCGGTCATCTCGCGGAAGGTCGCGACGATCTCCCCGCCGTGGGCCCGGCGGTAGGCGGCGGGATAGAGCCGCAGGACGCGCTCGATCATGCGGAGGCCGCCGGCGGCTTCGCGACGGACAGGCGGCGAGTGGCCTCCTTCGCCGCCGCGGCCAGGCGCTCGGCCTCCACCGCGAGCCGCTCCCGCCCCGCCGGGGACAGGGTGAAGATCCGCCGGGCCCGGCCGTCGACGATCTCCTCGCGGTCGATGTCGATCAGACCGTCGGCCAGCAGCCGGTCCAGGGCCCCGTACAGCGCACCCGTACGCAGCGCGACCCGGCCGCCGGTCATCACCTTGACCTCCTGCGCGATGGCGTATCCGTGCCGGGGCGCGTCCGCGAGGGCGGTCAGCACCATCAGGGTGGGCTCTTGCATCACACGTTCACTCACCTCACGAAGATAGTCACTCCGCCGGACCATCTCAACGCAGTCGGCCAGACCCGAGACGAGGTGCGTGGCCGTACAGGCCCGGGGCGAGGCGCGCAAGACGGAGCCACCGGTCGTGGTCACGCGGGCCCTCGATGGGAAGGATGCATTCGACTGGCGGCCACGTGGGCTGCGCTCGTGGCCGCCCGTCGACGTCCCTGTCGTGATCGAGCCGGGAGAAAGCACCAATGGACGAGAACGTGGTGTGGCTCCGCCCGGACCACCGCAGCTGCTGCCCGCCGAGCGCGCAGCAGCCACGGAGCCGTTCCGCCGCGGCCCCGGTCAGCGCAGCGACCAGCTCACGACGCTCCGCCCCTGTTGGCCGAAGCTGGGCAGGAAGGAGCCCGCATCATGGGCCGCTCGGCGCCATCCGGCTGATCCGTCACCTCTCGTGACGCAGGCCGACCGGTCAGTACTCCAGTGCGACTTCGCGATCTACGTGCCTGCGGGGACGGAGAGTCGCCGCCGGTAGTGGCTGCGACGTGCCGAAGCTTGGTGGCTTCTGCGCCAGTTCGATCAGTGCAGGAGTGCACGCAGGGACATGACGGGGCTGAACAGCGCGCCAATCAAGCGGCGGATTTCCGGGATGGTCAGGTCGACCAACTCTCGGCTTCGGGCCGGGCGGTTCGGATCCGCAGGTCTGGTCGGCCGCGCGTCCTGAACGGCGATGGCCAGGAACGCGAGGGCGAGCATGGCCAGGGTGACGTGCCGGTGCCAGGCGGTCCAGTTCCGGACTTGGTAGTGGTCCAGGCCGACCTGGCCCTTGGCCGCCTGGAAGCATTCTTCGATGCACCAGCGGGTGCCGGCGACTCGTACGAGTTCGGACAGCGGGACGATCTGGGGTGACCAGCACAGGTAGAAGGCGAGTTCGCTGGTGGTGGGGTTGCGGCGGATCAGCAGGTGACGGTGGTCGCCGGTACCGATGTGCACCCAGGCCCAGTCGTAGTAGCGGGGACCCTTGGCCCCGGGACCGGCGCTTTGCCGGTGCCAGGCTGAGGCGGGCAGGCGATCAGCAGCCTCGTCCGCGCGGATCGCGGTGCGGCCCTGGTTGATCCGCACCTTGGTCGCGCAGGAGACCGCCAGCACGTAGCCGACTTCGCGGGCCTCCAGTCCGGCCCGCAGGCCGGGGTCCTGGCCGTAGGCCTCGTCGCTGGTTACCCACGACGTGCTCACTCCGGCGTCCAGCGCCGCCACGATCATCTGCAGGGCGAGCCGGGGCTTGGTCGCGAAGACGATGTCGTCGGGCACTCCGGCCTTGCGGCGTCGTTCGGCGTCCTGGCACCAGGTGTGCTCGGGCAGGTAGAGCCGACGGTCGATCAACGCTCGTCCCCTGCCGGAGGCGTAGGCGAGGAAGACGCCGACCTGGCTGTTCTCGATGCGTCCGGCGGTTCCGGTGTACTGCCGCTGGACGCCCGCCGAACCGCGGCCCTTCTTCAGGAAGCCGGTCTCGTCCACGACCAAAACCCCGTCACCGGTACCGAGGTGGTCCAGGACGTAGCGGCGGACCTCGTCGCGCACCTCGGCCACATCCCAGCGGGCAGTCCGCAGCAGCCGCTGCATCGGTCCGGGACGGGCGTGGCCTGCGTGCTCCGCGAGCTGCCAGCAGTTCTTGCGCTCCGTGCCGGACAGCAACCCGAGCAGATAGGCGCGGGCGGTGGCGCGAGGTTCCACCCGCCCGAACACGCCCGCGATCCGAGCCACGGCCTGGTCGAACAAGGCCCGCCATCGAGCAGGGTCTACGCTACGGCTCGCGGCCACCGCACGATCTTCAAGAGTCGACACAACCCTTGATCATCTCTCGGTGGCCGTACGAGTCAGGCGTCGTAGTACTCGCCGTCGTCGCCCTGAACCCGCGCGTTCAGCACCTTCGCCACCCGGCACATCGTCGCGATCACCGCATCGCTCGGGTTCTTGGACGCGATCCGGCCGGCGGTCCGCCACATCGGGGCCATCGCGAGGCCAAGATCGTCAGCGACCACGGCCTCCCATTCCGCCGCGTTGATGTCCTGCTCCTCTTCATCCCACCAGTTCTCGCGCCGAGTGATGTGCACGTCGTAGCCCATGGTCAGCCAGGGTGGAGCGGGAGTGTTTTCACCGGGGTGAAGTAGGGTCTGGCCCAGCTTATGTGACCGGTGACACTGGGTGACGAATCCTGGGCGGTGGCGGGGCCTGGAGGTCGTCCAGAACTGGTCGGCCGAGTCACCTGGCTGGCTGACATTCGGCGGCAGTGTCGCAATCGTGGTCGTGGCTCGGCGAGTTGCTGTTCCCGTCGCTGCCCCAGGCGGAGGTCTTCGGTGTCGAAGCGTCCGGTGCGGTGGTGCGGATCGCCGCCCGCGTGGCTGCTCCGGGTGCGTCATGCCCGGACTGCGGGACGTGGTCGGAGCGGGTCCACGGCTCCTACCTGCGCTATCCGTCGGATCTGCCCAGCTGCGGGCGGCCCGTGACGGTTGCCCTGCGGGTGCACCGCTTCGCCTGCCAGGCCCTGGTGTGCCAGGGCCGCCGTTTTCGGCAGAGGTGAACCCGAGGCAGGTGACATGTCACACCCTATTGATAGCCCCGCCGATCTTGTGAGACGGTGCGTCACACGCTTCGGATGCCTCCCACGTCCCCACGTCCGTGGCGCTCCGTTCGCGTTTCCCCCACAAAGGAATAGACGATGCGTCCGCTCTCACGCATGTCCAGGCTGCTGGCCGCATCTGCCGCGGCAGGCACCGTCCTGCTCGGCATATCCGCCGGACCGAGCCAGGCCGCCCCCACCCCGGTCACCCCCGCACCGGTCGCTGCTAGCTCGCACCAGCCTTCCGGCAGCTCGTCGGAGGTTCCCGGCAGTCCGTTCGCCGATCCCGAGAGCCCGGGCGCGCCGCAGTCCCGCCCGCTCACGGCCGCGCAACTGCCGCTGGTCAACCCGCTGTCCGGCACGGCGCCGGCGGAGACCGGCGCGGACAAGGGCCTGGCCAAGGCCGCACCGCACGCGCTCGCGGCGGGGCCGGGCACCGCCCAGTCGTGCACCCCGGCCGACTTCGCCGGCAGGACCGGGGCCGCCCTGGTGTCCTACGTCAAGGCCTCGACCCCCCAGTGCATCGGCTCGCTGTTCTACACTGCGGGAAGCCCGTACGCCTCGGCCCTGTTCCGCCAGAGCCAGATGGCGACGATGGCCGACGCCTTCCAGAGCGCCGCCGCCTCCTACCCCGGCGACAACTCCGCCGCCACCTGGCAGGTCGTCCTGTACCTGCGCGCGGGCTACTACGTGCAGGACAAGGACCTCGCGCACGTCGGCCCCTACGACGCGACGCTGACCGCCGCCGTGACGCGCGGCATCGACGCCTTCCTGGCCGGCCCGCACGCCGCGGACGTCACCGACGCGAACGGCCAGGTCGCCAACGACGTCATCATCCTCACCGACAGCGCCGGGCAGCAGGGCCGCTACCTGACCACCTACCGGCAGGTGCTGAACGGCTACACCAGCGCGTACGACAGCTCGAAGAACCTGCTCACGTACGTCAACAGCGCCCTCTCCGCGCTGGACCGGGGGCACGAGAGCAAGTCCTTCGTCGACGCGGTGACCGCGGACCCGGGCATCGTCGACACCCTCGACGCGTTCACCCGCACCCACCACGACCTGCTCGGAACCTACCCCGGCTTCTTGGTCTCCAACGCCGGCATCGAGCTGACCCGGTTCGTCAAGTACCCGGCGTTCCAGTCCAGGATCCGCCCGCTGGCCAAGGCCCTGCTCGACAGTTCGTCGATGACCGGCCCCACCGCCCCGCTGTGGGTCGGCACGGCCAACACGGCCGCCTTCTTCGACAAGGACCAGTGCTCCTACTACGGCGTCTGCGACCTGAAGCAGCGGCTGACCAAGGCCGTGCTGCCGATCAGGCAGACCTGCAACGCCACCCTCACCGTCCTGGCCCAGGACCTCACCGCGGCCGAACTCGCCGCCGTCTGCGCCGACCTCAAGGGCGAGGACGCGTACTTCCACGGCCTCGTCCGCGACAACGGCCCCATCCCCGGCCAGTACGAGTCGTCCGTGCAGCTCGTGGTCTTCGCAAGCCAGGCCGACTACCAGACCTACGCCGGCGCGATGTACGAGGCGAACACCAACAACGGCGGGGTCACCCTGACCGGGACCCCGAGCGACCCGGCCAACCAGCCGGTCTCCCTCATGTACCGGCACCCGAACGAGAACGGCTTCACCGCCCGGATCTGGAACCTCAACCACGAGTACGCCCACGTCCTGGACGCCCGCTACGACATGAAGGGCGACTTCTACCAGCAGACCAGCGTCCCCGACCTGTGGTGGATCGAGGGCGTCGCCGAGTACGTCTCCTACACCTACCGCGGCGTCACCGACCTCAACGCGGTCTCCCTGGCCCCCAAGCACACCTACGCGCTCAGCACCCTGCTCCAGAGCACGTACCTGAACAGCGACGTCGTCCGCACCTACCACTGGGGCTACCTGGCCGCCCGCTACATGATCGAGCGCTTCCCGGGCGTCGCCCAGACCATGCTCGGCTACTTCCGCACCGGCGACTACGCCCGCGCCTACGCGTACTACAACGGCATCGGCACCGCCTACGACGCCGACTTCACCAGGTGGGTCGACACCTGCGCCACCGACACCTGCCTCACCGCGGGCACCCCGAAGGCGGCCTTCGACGCCACGGTGCGGGACCTGAACGTCCAACTGACCGACCGCTCCACCGAGACCGCCGGCAAGGGCAGCATCACCGGCTGGGCCTGGAACTTCGGCGACGGCACCACCGGTACCGCGGCCTCCCCGTCGAAGTCCTACCGCGCTGCCGGCACCTACACCGTCACCCTCACCGTCACCGACAGCAACGGCAAGACGGCCACCACGACCCGGACCGTCACCGTCACCACCCCGCCCGCACCGGCGGCCTGCACCGACCCCGACGCCCGGAAGCTGGACTACAACTGCTTCCGCACCGGCCGCTCCGCCGACGCCGGAAGCTCGGACCAGATGTACATCTACATGCCGGCCGGCACCACCACGCTGACCGTCTCCACCACCGGCGGCACCGGGACCGCCTACCTCTACTACAGCCCGGACCGCTGGGCCTCCAACACGGACTACGCCGCCTCCTCCACGAACAGCGGCACCACCCAGACCGTGACCGTCACCAACACCACGGCCGGCTACCGCTACATCACCCTCTACGGCAAGACCGCCTTCAACGGCGTCACCGTCACCACCCAGTACTGACCGGCGCGTGAGCCCGGATGCCTTGGCTCACGCATCCCCGGGGATGCGTGAGCCAGGGCATCCATGTGGGCCTCTGCGGCGGACGAGGTCCATGCAGGCCGCCGCGGCGGCCGAGCCCAGGATGCTGACAACTCCCGCGCTCGGCGTTCACATTGATGAAGCGTCAGCACGCCACCGGAACTTCCACCACCGGCCGAGTGCCCAATGGGCCGCTTCCCTGCACCGAGAAGGTCGCACGCACCATCGAACCGCACGGGGCGGTGGCGGTGAAGCCGTCCACCTGTACCGCGGTGGAATGGAACGCGGTGCTCCCGTTCACGGAGCCCAGCGAGTTGCCGCCGACCACCTCGGCCGACAGATTGGTGTACAGGGTCTGCCACGACACCGGCCCGTCGGGCGGGCCGGCAAGGCTGATCTTCCCGTAGATCACGATGCTGCTGCCGGTGACGTCTGCGCAGGCGTAGGTCGCCAACCCGGCCTGGAGACTGTACTTGCAAGTCGTGACCGTGGCGGTGTCAGCGCCGGTCGCGGCGGCGAAGGCCGGCACGGGCGCCGTGAGCAGGGCGGCGGCACCGGCGGCGCCCACCGCGATGCGGGTGATGCGGTTCATGGTCTTCTCCTTCAGACAATGTGAGAAACCGTTCGGAGACAGGCGCCGTGAGCCATGTGACATTTCACGTGTGCCATGACCCAAACTTTGCCATGCGATTCCAAGGCTCCGGCCCATTCCTACCTTCGAAGTGCCAGCCCGTCTGAAAGTGCATCCTGGGTGACGTAAATCCGCCCGGCTGGGCCAATGCGGCTACCACCTCGGGCGAACCCGCGTCGAACGCTGGGTGAACCACCTCCCCGCCGTCCGGCTCGCGGCCTCCGCCGTCGGCCAGGCCGCCAGGCTCGACGCCTCCCGGTCGGGCAGCCGGTCCACCGGCCGGCGGGTCTCGGCGTCGACCAGCACCGTCCCGTAGGCGCGGCTCTTGCGCGTCGCGTACTCGTCGACGCCCACCACCCGAGGGGCCGGCGGCACCGGGTCGGGAAGCTCCTCGACCAGACGCAGCACCGTGCTCCGGCTCACCGACACCCCGAACACGGCGGCCAGCCGGGCACCGGCCCGCCCGGCAAGCCGCCAGGCCGACCGAGGCGAGTGTGGCCCGCAACTGCTCGGTCCACCGGCCGTGGCGTCGTGTCAGCCCTTCGATCTGCCCGGCGAACGTCCGCCGCCCGAACGACGGGTTGCCGCATACGAAGTGCCTCACCCGCAAGCTCAACCGGACCCGTCTGCCCCCGACCGGACCGTCGACAGGAAACCGCAGGTAGGAGCTGTGCACCCGGGCCGACCAGTCCCCGCACCCCGGGCAGCTGTGCCCCACCGCCGAGCACTCGACCTGCACGTTCACCGACTCGACGTCCACGTCGACCGACAGCACCCTGACGCCCGCAACCGACGGAAACAGCAACCCCTCCAACCGGGGCACCAGATCATCCACGGTCCCGCACTGTCAGCCACCACAACCCGGCCACTGACGAATTCCGGGCAACTTCCCAACGCCTACCGCACCGGCACGTCGCCACTCACCGTGCGCAGACCACGGAAGTTGAGCCAGAACCCCGTCCGACCCGATGAAATCAGCGGGAGGCCGACATGATCGCGAAGTCACACTGGAGTATTAGCCGGCCAACGGGACTGGCACCTGGGCCTCGACCGACTCGTCGGACTGGGGCGGGCGTGAAAGTACCCAGTGCAACGATAATCCGCCGCACCTCGACCAGGACATCGACAACTTCCCCCGGCTGCGCCTTGCGCAGGGCAAGCCAGGTGAGAAACGAGATGAGAAGCACCAAAAGCAAGATGGTGACCATCCAGATGATGCTCAACCAAGCGCCGTAGGCGATGGTGTTATCGATCATCAAGACCTCCAGGGACGACGAGACCCCCGCACCAAAGGTGGTACGGGGGCGTACGAGAACGCGGTGGGCTGGCTAGAAACGAAAAGACCCCTCTGCCCTATGGGCGGGGGTCTGAAATCCGGGTTGACCTACAGGCATTGGGGATGGAACCGGGGGGCCTTCGGCAGAGCGGTTCGCTGCATCCTGGCCAGAGGGAGCAAGGGCTCAACCCCGTCCGGGATGCCTCTCTATGCGTTTTCACTGCTGACAGATGGCCAGAGCTCATCGCGACTAGGCATGCAGGATTTCGATGGTTCCATCAACTGCACGTATCACTAACTCTCAAAATTCACTGCTGCCACGACGCTAAGAGCAGACCATCGCACTCAGGCGCGAAGGACCGCGCAGTTGTCAATCACCCGCCACAAGCGCCTCTGCATTCGATTGCATCAGCCCGCCATGGCACTAGTTTGACGCTACGTCAAATCTACCGGCCTGAACCAAGTTCCGTGCCAGCCACATTGTGTGGAGTGACATGCGCCAGGCGCCACCTGCCCCGGATGTCAGTAGGCCCAGGTCGAGCCCGTGCCCCGGTACTCCTCGACCGGGATCGGGTGAACGTTCGGGCGCATGCGGTCGGTGTAGAGGAGGCCGTTGAGGTGGTCGATCTCGTGGGCGATGAGGCGGGCGAGGCCGAACTCGTAGGTGGCGGTGGTGATGGTGCCGTCGAGGGTGGTGGCGGTGACGTCCATGCGGAGGGGGCGGGGGACCATGCCGCGGACGTCGAAGAAGCTGAGGCAGCCCTCGTACTGTTCGTCGGTCTCGTCGGAGACGGCGGTGATCTTGGGGTTGAGCAGGATGATCGGGTCGGCGCCGGTGGTCGGGGGCAGGACGAGGGCGGCGGCGCGGGGAATGCCGATCTGCGGGGCGGCGAGGCCCATGCCCTTGGCGAAGGAGTGGACGCGGCCGATCCGGTCTACAGCGGTGAACAGCTCGTCGATCACGGCCTGGGCGGCAGCGCGTTCGACTGGGAGGTCGAAGGGCTCGGCCGGGCGGTTGAGGATGGGGGTGCCCTGCTGGATTACACCGAGGGACTGCATCTGCTGGCTGGGCCGCACCTCGATCACCTGGTCTCCTTGGTGTGTTGCTGGTTGTTGGGGGCGGCGCGGAAGCGCCATTCGAGGCGGAAGCGGGCGTGCAGCGGTGGGTTGTCGGTCGCCCAGGCGAAGTGCCGGCGCTCGCCGTCGTCGCGGCGGCTGACGGCGGTACGGAGGGGCACGGCTTCGGCGGTCATGGAGGTTTCGGTGCCCCACACGACCGGGTCGAGGGCGGCGGGGAAGTCGAGGCGTACGGCGAGGTGTTCGGTGGGCAGGCGGACGGCGCGCTGGAACCAGTGGCCCCACTTGTCGGCGCCGACGCTGTAGGCGTACTCGATCCAGGTCGCGTCGCCCGGGTAGAGCGGGAAGCGGCCGTGCTCGTTGTCGAACAGGAGCCAGACCTCCTTGAAGGCGTCGCGGTCGTGCTTGGCCTGCCACCGCATGTCCTCGCCCCGGCACGAGGTGGTGAGCGCGAGTTCGTCCCAGGTCAGTGGGTGTTCACGGTAGTGGGCGTTGGAGCGCTCGGGTTCGCCGGGGTAGCGGTCGACGGCGATGCGGATGAGGTAGCGGGTGATGGGCTCGGTGCCGGTGTTGCGTAGCCGTCGGCGCATGGTCAACCGGTAGGTGGAGCCGTCGAATTGGAGCGCGGCTTCATCGTGCTCGACCACGAGCGCGGAGCCGGATGCGTAGGGCTGCTCGGGCCGGCGGGGTGGCGGCGGCGTGGTCGAGGTGCGGCTACGGGAGCGGGCGGCGTCGTAGTCGAGCCAGCGTCGCCAGATGGCCTTCCCGGCGTTGAGGGTCTCGTCGGCGAGACGGCCGAACTCCTCGGTGGGCTTGTGGCGGCCGGACTCCATGTGGCTGACGTACGAGGGGTCGAAGCCCATCTTTCCGGCCAGCGCGCGCTTGGAGAGGCCGCGCACCTCGCGCCAGTGGGCGACTTCGGCGGCGAACGCCTCCATGGCTTGGTCGACCGCGGCGTGGTCGGCCTGCGTCTCCATCCGCTCCGCCCCCAGTGAGTGATGAATGAACCGTGAGTGACCTTAGCTCACCATCCCGTCACGGTCCTGCCTTCGGCTCTCATGACCCCATCGGGCACGAAATTCAAGCGCCCGGTCAGCGCCAGCCCCCATTTCCCCGTCTGTCGTGAGGAGTTAGCCGTGCACGAGTCCCCGTCCCGTCACCGAGGCCAGCACCGCGATCCGGTCGGCGCTTTCCTCGGTGCCCTGTGGGCGGTCGGCAACGCCGTGGTGATCGCTCTGCTCGGCGTCATCGTGCACGACGACCTCGACTCGGCCCGAATCGGTGCTCACCCGGCCGCCGGCTCGGCGCCGGACGGCGGCACCTCCGCGTAGCGCCTTCCACCCATCGCCCATCACGGGCTGGACTCCGAACTGGAGCGCACAGCATGGAAACCAGGAACGTGATCGTCCCCGTCCACGACGGCCCCATCGACCTGACCCGCCCGCACTTCGTGGGCATCGGCGGCGCCGGCATGTCGGCCGTCGCCCGCCTGCTGCTGGAAGGCGGCAGCCGGGTCTCCGGCTCCGACACCAGCGACACCACCGCCCTGCGTGAGCTGGAGGACGCCGGTGCCGCCGTCGCCATCGGCCACACCGCCAGCAACCTGCCCGCCGACGCCACCGTTCTCGTGTGGTCCAGCGCGGTGACCCCGAGCAATCCCGAAGTCGCCGCCGCCCGCCGCACCGGCATCCCGGTGGTTCACCGCTCGGACGTGCTCGCGCACCTGATCGCCACCGCCGAGCAGTCGGTCGCCGTGGCGGGCACCCACGGCAAGACCATGACCACCGGCATCCTCAGCGCCGCGCTGGCCCACCTCGACCCGTCGTACGCCATCGGCGGCACCCCCGTCGGCCGCCCCAACGCCCACCAGGGCCTCGGCGGCCTCCTGGTCGCCGAGGCGGACGAGAGCGACCGCACCGCCGGCCGCTACCACCCGCAGGTCGCCGTCGTCCTGAACGTGGACGACGACCACCCCGAGCAGTACGTCGACCTGAACGACGTCCTGGACGTCTTCGAGCGCCTGGCCCGCAACAGCTCCGTGCTCGTCGTCTCCGCCGACGACCCGGGCGCCCGGCTGCTGGCCGAGCGCCTCCGGGCGGCGCCCGGCCCGCGCGTCGTCACCGTCGGCGAGGCCCAGGACGCCGACGTGCGGGTGCTGCGCGTGCTGTGGGACGGGACGGCCAGCCACGTCACCGTCCAGGACACGGACGGGTCGTGGCACGAGTTCACCCTGGCCGTCACCGGTCGGCACAACGCGCTGAACGCCGCCGCCGCGTTCGCCGCCGGCCGGGCGCTCGGAGCCGAGCCCGCCGACCTGGTGGCCGGCATCAACGCCTTCCAGGGCATCAAGCGCAGGCTCACCACCACCGGCAACCACGCCGGGGTGACGGTGCTGGACTCCTACGCCCACCACCCGAGCGAGATCACCGCCGACCTGGCCACGGCCCGGATGCTCACCGAGGGCCGGGTGATCGCGGTGTTCGAGCCCACCGGCTGGACCCGCACCGCCGCCCTCGGCGAGGAGATGGGCCGCCGGCTCGCGGCGGCCGACGAGGTCGTCCTCCTCGACGTGCACGCTTCGGTCGAGACCCCGCTCATCGGGATCAGCACCGCGCCGATGGCCGCGCAGGTCGCTGCCTGCGGCGGCCGGGCCCACACTGCGAGCGACGGGCGCGATGCGGCGGACGTGGTCGCCGAATTGGCCGGGCCCGGCGACCTGGTGGTGACGATGGGCACCGGAACCGCCGGTCACGTCGGCAGGGCGGTCCTGCTGCGGCTGGCCGAGGCCCCGATCGTCGCGGCGTAGTCAGCGTGCGGCGTCGGGCTTGGCAAGGCGCATCGCGGTGTCCTCCAGCCCGACGCTGTGGGAGCCCTTCACCAGCACCACGTCTCCGGGCTTGAGGCAGGTCAGCAGCAGGTCAAGGGCGGCGTCGCGGTCGGGCACCAGCGTGCCGTTGACGCCGCCCTCCACCGCCCAGGTGTGCACCAGCCGGGCCTCCCAGTCGCCGACCGCGATGAGGTCGGTGATCCCGCTGCGGGCGACGAGCCGACCCAGCTCCGTGTGGTGGGCCTCGGACTCCTCGCCCAGCTCCCGCATCTCGCCCAGCACCGCCACAGTCCTGCGTCCGCCGCCGGCCATGGCGGTGAGCGCGGCAAGGGCGACGGCCATCGAATCGGGGTTCGCGTTGAACGCGTCGTTGATCACCGTCACGCCGTCCGGCCGCTCGGTGACGTCCATCCGGCCCGGCGTCAGCTGCCGGGCGCCAGTCAACGCGTCGGCTGCCTGCCGCACGCTCGCGCCCAGGCCGATCGCCACCGCGGCGGCGGCCGTCGCGTTGGACACGTGGTGGGCGCCGTGCAGCCCGAGATTCACGGGGGCGCTCTCGCCGCGGCACGTGAGCGTGAACGACGGCCGCCCGGCGCCGTCCAGCTCGACGTCGACGGCCCGCACGTCCCCGGCCTCCACCCCGAACGTCAGGACCGGCGCGACCGTGCGCGACGCCATCGACATGACGTACGGGTCGTCGGCGTTCAGCACCGCCAGGCCGTCGACGGGCAGGGCCTCGACGAGCTCTCCCTTGGCGACCGCGATCGACTCCTTCCCGCCCCCGAACTCGCCCACGTGCGCGGTGCCGACGTTCAGCACCAGGCCGACCTTCGGCGGGACGATCCCCGTCAGGTACTTGATGTGCCCGGCGCCCCGCGAGCCCATCTCCAGCACCAACAGGCGAGTGCTCTCGTCCGCCCGGAATACGGTCAGCGGCAGGCCGATCTCGCCGTTGTACGACAGCGGCGTGGCCACCGTGGTGTCCATGGTCTCCAGCACCTGGGCCAGCAGGTCCTTCGTACTGGTCTTCCCGGCCGACCCGGTCAGCCCGATCACGGTCGGCGCCTTCAGCCGGTCCAGCACCGCGCGGGCCAGCGCGCCCATCGCGTCCTGGACGTCCGGCACCACGACCGCCGGCACCCCCACCGGCCGAGCGGCGAGCACTGCCGTCGCCCCGGCGCGGACGGCGGCCTCCGCGAACCGGTGCCCGTCCGTGTGCTCACCCGGCAGCGCGATGAACAGCGCCCCCGGCTCCACCAGCCGCGAGTCGATGACCCCGGGCCGGTCCACCACCGCGGCCGGATCTGGGACGTCGTGCAGAGCGCCCCCGACAGCCTCGGCGATCTCTTGCAGGGTCATGGGGACCACGGTGGCTCCGATCCATCGACGCACCCGCCCTCTCGTCCCGGGGCGGCCTGCCCTCGACGCTAGCGGCTCCCCGACGCCTCCCCTGCCATCCCGCGCATTCCGAACCAGACTGTGTAGGCCTGCCGGGGCCGTTCACCTGTCAGGTGAACGGCCCCGGCGGGATGCTGGTCGGCTGAGGTCCGCGCGGCGCGATCGGTGACCGCCGCGTCGTGCCGCTCAAACAGGGTGATCCGGCCGGCCAGGCTTTCCGGACCGCTCCGTGATGCGGCGACGCTCCGTCACCTGCCAGCGCCGACGTCGGTGCTCGAGGAATGCCTTCCACAGCTCCAGGCGGTGGCGAGAATCCTTCGGAAACGTAAAGCGGAGGACTCCGAGGACGACGGCCACCAGAACGGGCGCGGACCCCGGGTGGTCGGTGAGGAACGGCACGGATCAGCCCTTCCCGTCACACAGTTCGAGCGTGGCAGTGCCCAGCACCACCCGGTAGGCGTCGCCGTGTCTCGGCGGCCTCGCTCTCCGCGGTGTACTGGATGCGGAGCGGGATCCGCTCCTCGGCAGTCATGGTGTGGACGGGCAGCCCGCCCAACTCGCGCGCGGCTGTCAACCGCGCCTGCCGGAAGGGGATCGTGTCCCCGGACTCACGCTGGATGCGGCGTGTGAGCGTAACGATGTCCCTGTCGAGCGTCATGTCCGGCTCCCGGTGGGCGCGACTCAGTGCTCCCGCCCACTGCGCCCCATCGGAGGAACGACAGCTCTGCACCACGCGCGCCCGACGGCACTTTGCGTCCTCAACCCCGGGCGGCTGCGGGAGAAGCCCGGTTCCGACGTAACGGCGAGCGTGGTCGCCTGGCCAATGCATAGCGCCTTGACGGCGTGCGGATGACGTCAAGAGATCGGCAAGGAGGCTCTGTGGCTGGGGATTTGTGCTGCCGGCTGAGCTCGGGCATCGGGTTGTTCCGGCGGGTCAGCGTCGGCGGGTGGGGCCGTTGACGACCTTGGTACCGGTCGGCGCGGCGGGCGTCGTGGGTTCGACGCGGCTCGGGGGTGCGCCCTGGTGTGGGTGGTGGGGGGAGCCCCCGGGGGTGTCGGGGGGTTGGTCGCATCGACCGGGGGCGGGGCGGCGGCGAAGACTGGTGGTCGTCTCGTGGAGGCGAGGGTCGGGCGTCGGTGGCGGGTGACTTGTCCTGACGCGCCTTCATCATGCAATCGGAGGACGGATCATGACGTCACGCAGTCGGCGGGCAGTGCTCCTGCTCGCCACCGCCGCTCTCGCACTGGGAAGCGCGGCCGCGTGCGGCACGTCCCGCGTGCCGGGTGCGGTCGGCTCGCCCGGTTCGGCGGCCGGTTCCGACGGTTCCGACGGCTCCGCCCGGACGGTCGTCAACAACGGGCACCGGCTGGTCTTCCATGTCACGCCCGGCCGTCTGCCCGCGGTCGTGCTGGATGCCGGCGGCGGGCAGGACTCGTCCTACTGGAAGGACCTGGCGCCGGCCCTGGCCAAGGACACCGGTGCGGAGATCATCACGTACGACCGGGCCGGTCTGGGTGCCAGCGAGGAGGTGGCCGGACCGTGGCGGGTCGACGACGCCGTGTCGGATCTGGCGGCGGTGCTGACGGCGGCAGGCGCCACGAGCCACGTGGTCCTGGCTTCGCACTCGGAGGCCGGGGAGATCGCCACCTACTTCGTGCGCAGCCACCCCGGGTGGGTGGGGGGTGCGGTTCTGATCGACGCCAGCCTGCCCGACTTCTACACCGACGGCGAGATCGACCGGGTCGTGGCCGCGAACAAGGACCAGGTCGCCGCTCTCGCCTCCCAGCCCTCCACTCCCCAGACCCGCCAACTGCTCTCCGTGGCACAGGACTACGCGGCCATGCACCGTGCGTACCACCAGGCGTCCTGGCCGCAGGACCTTCCGGCGACGGTCATCGCCTCGACCAGGACACCGTTCGAGACCTCGCCGCAGGATGCCCAGCTCTGGCGCGACGCGCAGGCGGCGTTCGCTCACGCCGCCCCCGACCGCGACCTGGTCGTGGCCGACAACAGCTCGCACGACGTCCCGCTCGACCGCCCCGACGTAGTGATCAGGTCCGTCCACGCCATGCTGGCCAGGACGGGCTGAGCCGGGGAGCTCGCGGTTGCGGAAGGCCCTCGCGCGTCAGGATGACGGCGGTTGTTGGAGGCCCTGGAGGAGCAGGTCGACCAGGCGGCGGGGGTCGTAGCGGGGGTCGCCGTCGCGGCCGGCGCAGAGGTTGCCGATGCCGCGCATCAGTTCGTAGGCCTGCGTTCCGGGCCTGATCTCGCCGGCCTCGGCCGCGGCGGCGAGCAGCTGTGCGCAGACGGGCACCAGGCGGTCGAGGAAGTAGGCGTGCAGCGCGTCGAAGCCGCTGCCGTCCGACTGCAGCGCGTTGGCGAGTCCGTGCTTGGTGACCAGGAAGTCGACGAAGAGGTCGACCCATTGGCGAAGTGCCGCGAACGGGGAGTCGGCCTCGGCGAGCAGGGCCGGGCCGGCTTCGGCGCAGGCCTCGACCTGGTGGCGGTAGACGGCGACGACGAGATCCGCGCGGGTCGGGAAGTGGCGGTAGATCGTCCCCGTTCCGACGCCCGCCCTGGCCGCGATCTCGCGGATCGGCGCGTCGACGCCGGAGGAGACGAACACCTCGGCGGCGGCGGCCAGCAGCGTCTGCCGGTTGCGCTGCGCGTCGGCCCGCCTTCCCCTGGCCGGCGACTCCCCGGGCGGGGTCTCCCCTGGCTGGGTCTCCCTGGACTGGCCCGCAGTGGACATCGCGCTCTCCTTCCGACAGCCGTTGGCCGTTGACTAAGCGGAACAATGTTCCGTATAGTAAGTGGAACAAGGTTCCGGTTTCAGCATAGCCGAAACCGGACGCTCCCGACCGCCTCGCCCGACGCCGGCCGCTCAGGCCCGACCGGGAAAGGCCCCCGAAGGGACATGCGCACCATGAGCGAATCGACGCACCCGGCCGACACCTTCGGCCCGCCCGCCCCCGTCCCCGTCCTCTCCGTCAGTCCGGTCGTCCTGCCGGTGCCCGGCCGGGCCGTGGACCTGGAGGTGCGGGTCTCCGCCCCACTGACCGGGACCGACCTGCCGGTCGTCCTCCTCTCCCACGGCCAGGGCCACTCGAACCACCTCTCCTCGCTGAACGGCTACGCCCCCCTCGTCAACTTCTGGGCCGCGCACGGCTTCGCCGTGATCCAGCCCACCCACCTCAGCTCGACGACGCTGGACCTCGCCCCCGACACCCCCGGGGCGCCCATGTACTGGCGGTCCCGGGCCGAGGACATGACGCACATCCTCGACCGGCTCGACGCGATCGAGGCCGCCGTCCCCCAACTCCTCGGACGCCTGGACCACGGCAGGGTCGCCGTCGCCGGACACTCGATGGGCGGGCACACCGCGAGCCTGCTGCTCGGCGCCCGGCTCACCGACCCCGACGACGGGACAACCGTGAACCTGGCCGAGCCCCGGATCACGGCGGGCGCCCTCCTGGCCGCACCCGGCAGGGGCGGCGACGCCCTCACCCCGCAGGTGGCCGAGAACTACCCCTTCCTCTCGACCCCGGACTTCTCCCGGATGACGACGCCCACGCTCGTGGTCGCCGGGGACAAGGACGCCTCCGCCCACCTGACGGTCCGGGGCCCGGACTGGCACACCGATCCGTACACCCTCTCCCCCGGCCCCAAGTCGCTGCTCACCCTGTTCGACGCGGAGCACGGACTCGGCGGGATCTCCGGATACGACGTCGCCGAGACCACGGACGAGAACCCCGCACGGGTCGCGCTGCTCCAACGGCTCACCTGGGCCTACCTGCGCACCGCGCTCCACCCCGGCAACCCCGCCTGGCAGACGGCATGCGACGCACTGGCAGCCGAAGCCGACCCGCTCGGCCGGGTCGACTCCAAGTAGCACCGGCCGAGCGCGTACGTCATTCGACGCCGCCTCCCCGGTGAGTACGAGAGCGCGGGTGGTCGACGGCCGCCGACCACCCGCGCTACTCCACCGGCGAAACGTGCAGCGCAGGAAGCGTCGATCGACATCCCAGAAATCTGGGATTGTCATGGACCCGACGCCGTTGTGAGGATGCGTGGGACGCGTCCCGGCCGATTGCTCGAACAGCCCAGGCCGAGCCGCCCGACAGCACCAATGGCCATGTCATGTTCCACGCATGCCACCACCCGGGCCCATCGGGGGCGGCGAGAAGGAGACAGATCATGAGGAGCAGGATCAAGGCACTGATGGTGGCCGCGGCGGTCTCGGGATCGCTCGCGTTCGCGGCGGCCCCGGCGGAGGCGGGCACGGCGACGGTCGGCATCTGCCACTCCGTCTGGGGCGGGGACTTCTACTGTGCCTCGGACGACCCCAACCACGGCGAGGCATGGCTGCACCTGCCCCAGGGCCAGGACGAAGTGTTCGTCATCGGCACGGACGGGGCGGTCTGGACCCGCTGGAACGGGATGAACGGGACATGGCTGAGCGACTGGAAGAGCATGGGGGGACACTTCCAGGTCACCACACCGGCCATCCGCACGTGGGCCAACCCCGACAGCTACACCATCTCGGCGATCGGCACCGACGGCAGGCAGTGGGTCAACTCCCGCAACAACCTCTCCGGCAACTGGAGCGGCTGGTCGCCCTTCTGATCTTCGGACGGATACCGGTAGGCAAGCGGCGGCCGATCACCGCCCCGGACCACGTTCCAGGACGGCAGTCCACCAGCGCAGCCGCCCCGCCACTGCGCGGGGCGGCTGCGCTGGTGGGCGGGGTGGTGTGGTGGGTCAGCTGTGGGTCAGGCTTCGGGGGCGGATGTCGGGCCAGGTCTGCTCGATGTGGTCGAGGCAGGCCTGGCGGCGCGCTGCGCCGAACACCGTCTTCCAGCCTTCGGGCACGGTGGCGAAGGCGGGCCACAGCGAGTGCTGGCCCTCGCCGTTGACCAGGACCAGGTAGTCGGCGTCGGGGTCGTCGAAGGGGTTCGTCACCGCGTCGTCCTCTCGTGCTCGGTGAAAACCGGTTGGCTTGTCGGTGCGGTCAGTGGCCGCGCAGTTCCAGGGTGCAGCACTTGACGCTGCCGCCCGCCTTGAGGAGTTCGGTGAGGTCCACGCCGATCGGTTCGAAGCCGCGTCGGCGCAGTTCGCCGATCAGGTGGGTGGCCGACTCGGGGAGCAGGACGTGGCGGCCGTCGGAGAGCGCGTTGAGGCCGAAGACGGCGGCGTCCTCGGCGGTCGCCTGGATGGCGTCCGGGAACAGTTCGCGCAGTACCGCCCGGCTGCCGGGGGTGAAGGCCTCCGGGTAGTACATGATCTCGTCGTCGGAGAGGACGGCGAGCGCCGTGTCCAGGTGGTAGAACTCCGGGTCGACCAGGGTCAGGCTGGTCACCGGGACGCCGAAGAACTCCTGGGCCTCGGCGTGCGACCTCGGGTCGGTGCGGAAGCCCGTGCCGGCCAGCAGCCGGCGGCCGGCCAGCAGGTAGTCGCCCTCGCCCTCGTTGATGTGCTCGGGCCACAGCAGTTCGGACCAGCCCCGCTCGCGGAACCAGGACAGGTAGGCCGGGCCCTCGGCGGTGCGCTCGGCGTGGCGGAAGCGTGCGCCCAGGACCTTTCCGTCGACCACGGTCGCGCCGTTGGCCGCGAAGACCATATCGGGCAGTCCGGGCAGCGGGTCGATCTCCTCGACGGTGTGGCCGAGTTCGCGGTAGAGGTCGCGCAGCCTGGTCCACTGAGCGAGCGCGAGCGCGCCGTCGACCGGCTTCTCCGGGTGCATCCAGGGGTTGATGGAGTAGCTGACGCCGAAGTGGCTGGGCCGGCACATCAGGAAACGGCGCGGGCTCGCGGCGCGGGCTGTCATCGGGGTGGTTCTCCTTGGTCTGCGTGCTGCACGGTCTACGTGTTGCGGGTCTGCGGGTCTTCGTGTTGCTCCGGGAGGTCCGGGGCCGGTTCAGTCGATGAGTCGGCGGCGCATCCCGCGGACGGCCAGGAACCAGGCGAGGACGGCGAATGCGGCCAGGACGGCCCCGTGCAGGGCGTCGCCCGCCCCGAGCGTCCCGAAGGCGGCGTGACGCACCAGCTGCGTGCAGTGGAAGATCGGGTTGACGGCCGCCACGCCCTGGACCCAGTCGGGCAGCCCGTCCAGCGGGAAGAACACGCCCGCGGCCATCACCAGCGGTGTGAGCACGCCGGACACCACGAGCCGCAGCCAGTCGATCGCCGGCACCAGGCAGGACACCCACATGCCGAGCAGGGCGAAGGCGAAGCCGGAGACCAGTGCCACCAGCGGCACCAGCAGCAGCTCCGGCCCCGGCGGCAGGCCGATGGCGAGGCAGACGAGCAGCGGCGCGGTGCCGTAGACGGAGGACTTGACGGCGATCCAGGACGCCTCGGCGGTGACCAGTTCCCAGACGTCGACGGGCTGGCACAGGACGGCGTCGTAGATCTTCTGGTACTTGCGGCGGTTGAAGCTCTCGAACATCCCGGCGAAGGCCGAGGCGAAGAGCACCGAGGTGACCACCATGCCGACGCCGACGAACTGCGGGTACGGGTGTCCCTGGACCGAGTCGATCAGCCGGCTGAAGCCGATGCCGAACCCGGTCATGTAGACCAGCGGCTCGATCAGCGAGCCGAAGGTGATGGCGGGCCAGTAGCGGCGGAAGAGCAGCAGTTCGCGCAGCCACACCGCCCGCATGGTCGGCCACAGGGCGGGCGGGAGGCCTGGGGCGGGGCCGGTCTGGGCCTCGGTGCGGGGCATGGGCGTCGCCGTCGTCATCGGGTGTCCTCTCTGTGGGGGCGGGCAGGCGGGCGGTAGGTCAAGGGACGAGGGGGGGCGAGAGAGCGGCCGGCCCGGGCTCAGCCGAACAGTTCTCCGGTCAGTGCGACGAACACGTCCTCCAGGGAGGTCAGGCGCAGCACGTCCGGCGGGCCGAGACGCTCGCGCAGCTGCGCGGAGATGGTCTCGGCGCGCAGGACGGAGACCGCCGGCCCGGTCCGCCGGCTGGGCAGTCCGGCCCGGGCGGCCTCGGCCTCGACGAGTTCGCGCCGGGCCGCGTCGCCCCGGTACTCGGCGGCCTGTGCGCCCGCGTGCGCGCGCAGCAGTTCGGCGGGGGTGCCCCGGGCGATCACCCGGCCGCCGGTCACCACGGCCACCTCGTCGGCGAGCCGTTCCGCCTCTTCGATGTAGTGGGTCGACATGACGACGGTGGTGCCGCTCTCGCGCATCCCGTCGATGACGTCCCACAGGTCCTGCCGGATCTGCGGGTCCAGGCCGACGGTGGGCTCGTCCATGAGGAGCAGCCGCGGGTTGTTGACGATGCCCCGGGCCAGCAGGACCCGTCGGCGCATGCCGCCGGAGAGCGCGTCGGCGCGGGTGTTCGCGCGGTCGGTCAGCCGGACGGCGGCCAGCGCCTGGTCGACCGCCTCACGGTAGCGCTCGCGCGGCAGGGCCGTGAACCGGACGAACACGTCGAGATTCTGGCGCACCGTCAGTTCGGGGTCGATGTTGTCGTGCTGCGGGACGACGCCGACCAGGGAGCGGGCGCGGCGGGAGTCCTCCGGCATCCGGTGCCCGAACACCTCCACGGTGCCCGCGTCCGCGCGGGTCTGCCCGGTGAGCATCCGCATGGTGGTGGACTTGCCCGCGCCGTTGGGCCCGAGCAGGCCCAGGAACATGCCGGGCGGCACTTCCAGGTCCAGGCCGCCCACCGCGGTGGTGGCACCGAACGTCTTGACCGCGCCGCTGATTCGGACGGCAGGGGTGTCCACGCGGGCGCTCCTTTCGGGGAGTCGGGGATGTCGGGGGAAGTGCTGGGGAAGCACAGGGGAAGTGCAGGGGAAGGACGTCGGAAGGGCGGAGGAAGTCGGGCGAAGCCAGGGGAAGTTCGGCGTCGGGGAAGGTACAAGGGAAGTCGGGGAATGTCACCGCCCGGTGCGCCGAAATCCTCGCTCCCCGGGGGCCGGGCCCGCGCGATCATCTAACCGCAGAATCGACTTGTCAGGAACCTGCTTTCGGGGGTTCCCCTGTCCATGACCAGGTGTTAGGTTGCTCGAAGATCAATGCCGCCGGGACGCACTATGTCGGCCCATCCGGGGGGAAATTCGGCTCCATCACCCGTAGTTCGCGACCGTAGCGTCGGTGTGCGACGGGTGCCGATCACGTATTCCTCCTTCGGTCGTCACCCGCGGCACCACCACCCCTTCACGCACCTGACTGAGGAGATGTGGATGCAGTCCGACGGACCGCTCACCGCGAACGTCCGCCTGCGGGCCGCGGTAGCCGAGGACGCCGGTGTCGTCACCGAGGTCTTCCTGGCCTCCCGCACCGCGACCATGCCGTACCTGCCCCGTCTGCACAGTGACGAGGCCACCCTGAGCTGGATCACCCACGTCGTGCTCCCGGACACCCGGGTGTGGCTGGCCGAGGACGCCGGGACCGGGGCCGTGCTGGGCTTCGCCTCGCTCGACGGCAGCCTGCTCGACCACCTCTACCTACGCCCCGAGGCGCGCCGCCGCGGCATCGGGACGGTGCTGCTGGAGGCCGTCAGGTCGGCCAGCCCGCAGGAGCTCTCGCTGCACGTCTTCCAGAAGAACACCGAGGCGCGCGCCTTCTACGAGCGGCACGGCTTCGTCGTGGTGGACACCAACGACGGCAGCCGCAACGAGGAGAACGAGCCGGACATGACCTACCGCTGGACCGCGTGACTCCCGCCCGCACAGCGCGGTAGCCGGTAGTCCCCCCGCCGAGGGACGTCGGCGGGCCCCCCACGGCCCCGGAGCCCACAAGGACCCCCGGAAGCCACCACGGCCGGGGCCCGCGACGGCCCCGGGGCCCACGACGGCCCGCGAATCACCACGGTCCGCGAATCACCGCAGCCTGCACATCACCACGGCCCGCTCATCACCACGGCGGGGCCCACCACGGCCTGAACTCACCACGGCCGCGGCCCCCGACGGCCTACGACGGCCCGTAACTCACCACGGCCGCGACTCACCACGGCCGGGGCCCACAACGGCCAAGAGCCACCGGAAACCACCGTCCGGCCCGCCCGACCCACCCGGCCGGCGGGGCGGTTCCACCTGGAGGGATGCCCCGTGCTGGGCGAACACAGCCTGCCCGCGGAGACACCGCTGTCGTACGCACAGTTGGCGCTCTGGTTCAACGACCGCCTCCAAGGCGGCGACGCCTCCTACAACGTCCCGGTGGCGCTGCGGCTGACCGGCCCGGTCGACCACGAGGCGCTGCGGTCCGCCCTCGCCGACGTGGTGGAGCGGCACGCGGCCCTGCGCACCGTCTTCCCCGAGCGCGACGGCGTGCCGCGCCAGCACGTGCTGGCGATGGCCGAGCTGGCGCCGGTCCTCACCGTGGTGCCCGTCACCGAGGAGGAGCTGCCCGCCCTGATCGAGGCCGGGGCCGGGCACGTCTTCGACCTGGAGGCCGAGGCCCCGCTGCGGGTGCACCTGTTCGTGCTCGGCCCGCAGCAGCACGTGGTGCTGATGGTGCTGCACCACATCGCCGGCGACGGCTGGTCGCTGGCCCCGCTGGCCCGCGACCTGAGCACCGCCTACCTGGCCCGCAGCCAGGGCCGGGCGCCCGTCTGGTCCCCGCTGCCCGGCACGTACGCCGAGTACGCCGTGCGCCAGCACGCGAACCTCGGCGACCTGGACGACCCGCAGGGCCAGGGCGGGCGCCAACTCGCCTACTGGCGGCAGGCGTTGGCGGGCCTGCCGGACTTCCTGGAGCTGCCCACCGACCACCCCCGCCCGGCCGTGATGTCGCACCGGGGCGAGTACTTCCCGTGGGACCTCCCGGCCGAGCTGCACCGCGAGCTGCTGGCGCTGTCCCGCTCCTGCCGGGTCAGCATGTTCATGGTGCTCCAGGCGGCGCTGGCGACGGTGCTGACCCGGTCGGGGGCCGGTACGGACATCCCGATCGCCAGCCCGATCGCGGGCCGCACCGACGAGCGCTACGACGACGTGGTCGGCTACTTCGTCAACCCGCTGGTCCTGCGCCTGGACACCTCCGGAGACCCGACCTTCCGCGAGCTGCTCAAGCGGGTGCGCCGCACCGACCTCCAGGGCTTCGCCCACCAGGAGTTCCCGTTCGAGCGGCTGATCACCGCACTCAACCCGCACCGCTCGCTGGGCTGGCACCCGCTGTTCCAGGTGATGCTGGCCTTCCAGAACACCCCCGAGGCCTCCCTCGCGCTGCCCGGCATCGAGAGCGAGATCGCCGAGGCGGGCCCGGGCGGTGCCAAGTTCGACCTGTCCTTCAACATGCGCGAGGTGCACGACGCCGACGGCGCCCCGGCCGGGCTCGGCTGCTTCGTCGAGTACAGCACCGACCTGTTCACCCGCGAGGGCGCCGAGGCCCTGACCGCCCGGCTCGGCCGGCTGCTCGCCGCGGCCGCGGCCGACCCGGACCAGCGGATCGGCGGGTACGACCTGCTCGGCGCCGAGGAGCGGCTCGACCTGTTCGAGCGCGCCCACGGGCCCGCCCTGCCCGTCCTGCCCACCCTGCCGGCCCCCGCCGTGACGTACCACGGCGCCTTCGAGGAGCGCGCCGCCCTGGAGGGCGAGGTCACGGCCCTCGTCGCCGAGGACGGCCGGTTCACCTTCGCCGAGGTCAACGAGCGGGCCAACCGGCTCGCCCGGGAGCTCGTGCGGCGCGGGGCCGGCCCCGAGCGCTACGTCGTCCTGGCGCTGCCGCGCACCACCGACCTGCTGATCGCGCTGCTCGCCGTCCTCAAGTCGGGCGCCGCCTACATACCGGTCAGCCCCGCCATGCCGCGCGAGCGGCTGGCCGGCATCCTCGCCGACGCCGCCCCGGTCTGCGTGCTCGCCACGGCCGCCGACGCCGGCCGGCTGCCGGACGGCGCGCCCGTCCTGGTGCTGGACGAGCCCGGGGCGCGGGCCGCCGTCGCCGCCCACCCCGGCGGGAACCTGACGGACGCCGACCGCACCGGCCCCACCGGCCCGGACGACCCGGCCTACGTCATCCACACCTCCGGCTCGACCGGGGTGCCCAAGGGCGTGGTGATCCCGCACGGCGGCCTCAGCAGCCTGATGCACCACCACCGCACCCGCATGGTCCGCCCGTCCGGCGGCCCGCAGGGCCGGCGCCTCCAGCTCGGCCTGGTCGCCTCGATCACTTTCGACACCGCCTGGGAGCCGCTGTTCTGGCTGCTGGAGGGCCACCCGCTGCACCTGTTGAGCGACGAGGTCCGGCTCGACCCGCAGGCCCTGGTCGGCTACGTCCGCCGGGAGCGCCTCGACTTCCTGGACCTCACCCCGACGTACGTCCCGGCGCTCACCGCCGCCGGCCTGTTCGCCGAGGGCCACCACCGCCCGGCCGTGCTGATGCTGGGCGGCGAGGCCGTCGGGCCGGCGCTGTGGAGCGAGCTCTCCGCCCTGCCGGACGTGGCGGTGTTCAACTACTACGGCCCGACCGAGTGCACCGTCGACGCGCTCGCCTGCTCCCTGGCGGACAGCCGCACCCCCGTCATCGGCCGCCCGCTCGACAACACCCGGGCGTACCTGCTGGACGACCTGCTGCGCCCCGTCCCGCTCGGCGTGCCCGGCGAGCTCTACCTGTCCGGGCCGCACCTGGCCCGCGGCTACCTGCGCCGCCCCGCCCTGACCGCCGAGCGCTTCACCGCCGACCCGTACGGCCCGCCCGGCGCCCGGATGTACCGCACCGGCGACCTCGCCCGGATGCGCCGCGACGGCCAGGTGGAGTACCTCGGCCGGGCCGACGGGCAGATCAAGATCCGCGGTTTCCGGATCGAGCCCGGCGAGATCGAGGCGGTGCTGCTGCGCCACCCCGCGATCGTGCAGGCCGCCGTCCTGGCCCGGGGCGCCGGCGCCGAGGAGCGCCACCTCGCCGCCTACCTGGTGACCGAGGACGGGAACGCCCCCGACCTCGCCGAGGTGCGCGAGCTGCTGGCCGGGCAGCTGCCCGACTACATGATCCCGGCGGCCTACGCCGTCCTGGCCCGGCTCCCGCTCAACTCCAGTGGGAAGCTGGACGGTTCCGCTCTGCCCGAGCCCGAGCTGCGGGCCGCCACCGGCCGCTCGCGGGCCCCCCGGGACGCCCGCGAGGCCGCGCTGTGCGCGCTGCTCGCCGAGGTCCTCGGGGTGGCCGAGGTCGGCCCCGACGACGACTTCTTCGCGCTCGGCGGCCACTCCCTGCTCGCCACCCGGCTGGTCAGCCGGGTGCGCACCGCGCTGGGGGCCGAACTGCCCATCCGGGCGGTCTTCGAGAGCCCGACGGCCGCCGGGCTCGCCCGCGCGGTGGACGCCGGGCGATGTCGCCCGGCGCTGGCCGCCGCCGCCCGCCCCGAGCGGATCCCGCTCTCGCACGCCCAGCGCCGGCTCTGGTTCCTCCAGCAGCTGGACCCGCACAGCGACGCGTACCACATCCCGCTGGCCCTGCGCCTGACCGGCGCCCTGGACCGGGACGCCCTCGCCGCCGCGCTGCACGACTGCGCCGTGCGCCACGAGGCCCTGCGCACCGTCTTCCCGCTCTCCCGTGGCGAGGACGCGGCCCCCCGGCAGCGGATCCTCGCCCCGGAGCAACTCCCGCCGCTGCTGCGGCACTCCGGCACCGCCACGGTGACCGAGGAGGGCCTGGCCGAGGCCCTGCGCACCGCCGCCGCCCAGCCCTTCGACCTCGCGTCGGAGCCGCCGCTGCGCGCCCACCTCTTCGCCCTCGCCCCCGAGCGGCACGTCCTGCTGCTGACGGTCCACCACATCGCCTGCGACGGCTGGTCGATGGGCCCGCTCGCCCGCGACCTGGGCGCCGCCTACCAGGCCCGGACGGCCGGCCGGGCCCCCGAGTGGAGCGCCCTGCCCGTCCAGTACGCCGACTACACCCAGTGGCAGCTCGCGCTGCTCGGGGACGACGAGGACCCGGGCAGCACCGCCGCCCGGCAGTGGCAGTACTGGAGCGGGGCGCTGGCCGGCCTGCCCGAGGAGATCGCGCTGCCGGTGGACCGGCGGCGCACCGCCGAGACCGGCCAGCAGGCCGGCCGGGTGCCGCTGCGGCTGAGCGGCGCGGACCACCGCGCCCTGGCGGAGCTCGCCCGGGCCGACGGCGCCAGCCTGTTCATGGCCGTCCAGGCCGGTCTGGCGGCGCTGCTCACCCGCCTCGGCGCGGGCACCGACCTCCCGATCGGCACCCCGATCGCCGGGCGCACCGACGAGGCCCTGGACGACCTGGTCGGCTTCTTCGTCAACACGCTGGTGCTGCGCACCGACACCGACGGGGACCCGGGCTTCCGGGAGCTGCTGCGCCGCGTCAAGGACGCCGACCTCGCCGCCTACGCCCACCAGGACCTGCCGTTCGAGCGGATCGTCGAGCTGGTCAACCCGGAGCGTTCCCCCGGCCGCCACCCGCTCTTCCAGGTCGCCCTGGTGATGGAGCAGGCGGGCGCCGCCGTGGAGATCCCCGGCCTCGACAGCGAGCTGGTCACCGCCGGCCCGGCGCCGGCCAAGTTCGACCTCACCGTCACCCTGGGCACGCCCGCCGGCCCGGACGACGAGCTGACCGGCGCCGTCGAGTACCGCGCCGACCTGTTCGACCGGGCCACGGTCGAGGCGATCGCCGGCTGCCTGACGCGGCTGCTCGGCGCGGCCGCGGCCGATCCCGAGCGGCCGATCTCCCGGCTCGAACTGTCCGCCGAGGGCGAGCGGCCGCGGCTGCTGGAGCGCTCCGCCGGCGAGCGGCGGGAGCTGGCCCCGACCACGCTGGCCGCCCTCGTGTCGGCAGGTCTCGCCGCGCCGTCCGACACCCCCGCCCTGGTGTTCGAGGGCCAGGCGCTCGGCCCGGCCGAGCTGGACCGCCGGATCGACGCGCTGGCCCGCCGGCTCGCCGCGGTCGGTGTCCGCCCGGGCAGCCGGGTCGCGGTGGCCGTGCCCCGCTCGGTGGAGCTCGTGGTGGCGCTGTGCGCCGTCCACCGCGCCGGCGGCGCCTACCTGCCGCTGGACCCGGACTACCCGGCCGACCGGCTCGCGTACATGCTGGCGGACGCCCGCCCGGCCGCGGTGATCGCCGCCCCGGAGCAGGCCGCCGCGCTGCGCCCCGCCGAGGGCGTGCCCTGCCTGTCGCCGCAGGATCTGCCGGCGCCCGAGGGCGTCACGCCGACCGCCCCCGGCCCCGGGGACCCGGCCTACGTGATCTACACCTCGGGCTCGACCGGGCGGCCGAAGGGCGTGCTCGTCCCGCACCACGCCATCGCCAACCGGCTGCGCTGGGGCCAGGAGGAGTACCGGCTCGGCGCCCGGGACGGCGTGCTGCAGAAGACCTCGGCCAGCTTCGACATCTCGCTGTGGGAGTTCTTCTGGCCGCTGATCACCGGCGCCACCCTGGTGCTGGCGAAGCCCGACGGGCACCGCGACCCGGCCTACCTGGCGGAGCTGATCCAGCGCGAGGGCGTGAGCGTCGCCCAGTTCGTGCCGTCCATGCTGGACGTCTTCCTCCAGCACCCGCGGGCCGCCGAGTGCACCGGGCTGCGCCTGGTGGTGGCCAGCGGCGAGGCGCTGCCCGCGGCCACCGTGCGCCGGTTCCGGCAGGTGCTCCCGGGCGTCCGGCTGGACAACCTCTACGGGCCCACCGAGGCCGCCGTGGAGGTGACGGCCTGGGAGTGCGGCCCGGCGGACGAGCAGGCGCACCCGGTGCCGATCGGGCGGCCGGTCTGGAACTCCGGCGGCTACGTGCTGGACACCGCCCTGAACCCCGTCCCGCCGGGCGTGCCGGGTGAGCTCTACCTGACCGGCGAGCAGCTCGCGTACGGCTACCTCGGCCGCTCGGCGCTCACCGCCGAGCGCTTCGTCGCGGACCCGCACGGCGCGCCGGGCACCCGGATGTACCGCACGGGCGACCTGGCCCGCCACCGCCCCGACGGCGTGGTGGAGTACCTGGGCCGGGTGGACAGCCAGGTGAAGCTGCGCGGCCACCGGATCGAGCTCGGCGAGATCGAGACTCGGCTCGGCGAGCACCCGGCGGTCACGGCCTGCGCCGTCACCGTGCGCGAGGACCGGGCCGGCACCGCCCGGCTGGTCGCGTACGTGGTGCCGGACGGCGCCGCGCAACCGCCCACGGCCGCCGCGCTGCGCGCCCACCTGCGCGGCCACCTGCCCGACCACATGGTGCCCACCGCCTACGTGCTGCTCGGCGCGCTCCCGGTGACGGCCAACGGCAAGCTGGACCGCCGGGCGCTGCCCGAGCCGCAGACCCACGTCGAGAGCCGGGCCCGGGAGCCGCGCACGCCGGCCGAACGCACGCTGGTCGCGGTCTTCGCCGAGCTGCTGGGCGTGCCCGCGGTCGGCCCGGAGGACGACTTCTTCCTGCTCGGCGGCCACTCGCTGCTGCTGATCCGGCTGGTCGAGCGCATCCACGCGGAGTTCGGCGTCGACCTGCCCGTGAAGGCGCTGTTCGAGGCGCCGACCCCGGCCGCGCTGGCGCAGCGGCTGACCGGGCGGCGGCCCGGGCGCGCCGACGCCCCCTTCGAACCGCTGCTGGCGCTGCGGGCAACGGGCGACCGGGCGCCGCTGTTCTGCGTCCACCCGGTGACGGGCGACGGCCTCGGCTTCATCGGCCTGCTGCGCGGGCTCGACCCGGACCAGCCGGTCCACGCCTTCCAGGGCATCGGCCCGGTCGGCGGCGGGGAGCGGCCGGCCGACGTGGACGGCCTGGCCCGGGAGTACCTGGCGCGGATGCGCGCCGTCCAGCCGCACGGCCCCTACCGGGTGCTCGGCTGGTCCTTCGGCGGGCTGGTCGCGCACCAGATCGGCGTGCTGCTGCGCGAGCAGGGCGAGCAGGTCGACCTGGTCGCGCTGCTGGACAGCCACCCGGCGCCGCCGGACGCCGGGGAGGTCACCGACACCGCCGTGCTGGCCGAGCTGCTGACGGCGACGGGCGCGCCCGCCGCCGAGGTGGCGGCCGTCCTGGCGCAGCAGTGGCGGCCCAAGCCCGCGGAGCTGCTCGACCGGCTGGCCGTGGCGCTGCGCGAGGCCGCGCCGCGCGACGAGGACGAGCTGGCGGTGTTCCTCGACTCCTGCCGCTACCACGCCGCGCTGATGGCGGCGTGGACGCCGGGGGTGCTCGACGCGCCGCTGACCACCTTCACCGCGACCGGCGACCACCGGCCGCAGGACACGGTGGCCGTCTGGTCGGCCCACGCCACCGGGCCGGTGGCCAACCACCCGCTCGCCGCCCGACACCTGGACCTCGCCGACGCCGGGCCGATCGACGAGATCGCCCGGGTCGTCGCCGCCGTCCTGCGACGGGCCGACGAGGGCCGGCGATGACGGTCCGTCCGGAGCGTTCCGGACGGACCGCCACCCGCCGCCCGGCCCCGTCGTACGGAACCGGGCGGCCGGGGTCAGGCGCCCGGCGCCCGGCCCTCCTGGGGACCGTCCGCGGTGTCCAGGCACGCCCGGGCCTGCGCCGCGAGCTCCGCGAGCACCTCGGCCCGCTGCTGGTGCAGGAAGAAGTGGTCGCCCGGCAGGATGCGGTGGCGGAAGCCGGCCGCCGTGGTGGCCCGCCAGCCGGTGATCCACTCCGGTCCGGCCATCAGGTCGTCGGCGCCGCCGAGCGCCAGCACCGGGCAGGGCAGCACGGTCGGCCGGATCCGGTCGTTGTACTCGCCCAGCAGGGTGACGTCGGCCCGGAGCACCGGCAGGATCATCTGCATCAGGTCGGCGAACTCCAGCACCTCGGCCGGGGTCCCGCCGAGGCCGACGATGCGCTCCAGGAGCTCGTCGTCGGTGAGTCCGTGCAGCCGGGTGACGTCCGGGGTGCCGGGGGCCCGGCCGCCGGAGACCACGAGGGACAGCGGCAGCGGCCGCGCCTCGGCGGCGAGCCGGCGGGTCGTCTCGTAGGCGATCCGGGCGCCCATGCTGTGGCCGAAGAGGATGAACGGTTCGTCCGCCGGGCGGCTCGCCAGCAGGGCGAGCAGGCCGTCGACCACCTCGTCCATGACGGCCGACGGCGGCTCGGCGAGGCGGGTGCCCCGGCCCGCCAGTTCCACCGGAACGATCGTCAGGCCCGGCTGCTCGCCGGACCGGGCCCACGGCAGATAGGCACTCGCGGAGCCGCCGGCGTGCGGCAGGCAGTAGACGCGTACGGGCCCGGACCGCCCGTTCGGCGCGGCGTCCCGGTGCCACGGCGTCCATCGGGCCACCTCGTCGTGCTGTACGGCGGACGAACCGGTCATCGCTGCTCCTTTTTCTTTCCCAGTCAATTACGCGAAGCCTGAACAGGCCTCCCGCACGACTTTATGCGGTAATTCACGGGTTGGTCCAGCCCGTATTCCGGCATGCCCTGGGCAGATCCAACCAGGCGATGCCGCAGCTCAGTTGTGCCCTGAAATAGTCGGTTGGCGCATAAGGATCTTGAGTCTTTCCCGGAACACCGAGCTCTGTTACGGTGCTCTTCGTCCGGGTTTCTTTCGGATATTTCCAGAGTATTTCGATCGGCGAGTTCCGACGACGAGTTCCGACGACGAGTTCCGAACGCACGACGGGAGAGGGCGGACAGAATGTGCGGAATAACCGGCGTATTCGTCCTGGGCGGCGGTCGCCCGGCCGATGCCGCCGTGGTCCGGGAGATGACGGCGTGCCTGGTGCACCGCGGCCCCGACGACGACGGCCACTACGCCACGGACGGCCTGTGCCTGGGCTTTCGCCGGCTGGCCCTGAACGACCTCGCCGGCGGCAACCAGCCGCACCGCACCGAGGACGGCACCCTGGTCTCGGTCTGCAACGGCGAGATCTACAACCACCGCGAGCTGCGCACCGCGCTGAGCCGCCGCGGCCACCGGTTCCGCACCGAGAGCGACACCGAGGTGCTGGTCCACCTGTACCGCGAGTACGGCGAGGACCTGACGGCCCACCTGGACGGCCAGTTCGGCTTCGCGCTGCACGACGCCGGCGCGCAGCGGCTGCTGCTCGCCCGCGACCGGGCCGGCATCGTCCCGCTCTTCTACACCGTCGCCGACGGCCAGCTGATCTTCGCCTCCGAGATCAAGGCGATCCTGCGCCACCCCGCCGTCAGCGCCCGGGTCGACCTGCGCGGCCTCGACCAGGTGCTGACGCTGCCCGGACTGGTCAGCCCGCGCACCATGTTCGAGGGCATCAGCGCCCTGCGCCCCGGCGAGCGGCTGATCGCCGACCGCTCCGGCGTGCGCACCGAACGGTACTGGGACCTCGACTTCCCGCTCGCCGCCGACCTCGACCCGGTGGCCCCCGAGGCCCTGGACCAGGAGCTGGAGCGGTACGCCCACCGCACCGCCGACCTGCTCGACGAGGCCGTGCGCAGCCGGCTGCTCGCCGACGTGCCGATCGGCATGTACCTCAGCGGCGGCCTCGACTCCAGCCTGATCGGCGCCCTGATGGCCCGGGCCCGGCCCGGCCACGCCTGGCCCAGCTTCTCCGTCACCTTCCCCGGCCGCGACTTCGACGAGGGCCCGCACCAGCGGCTGGTCGCCGCCAAGCTGGGCACCGAGCACCACGAAGTCCCGGTCGGCGAGCACGAGGTGGCCGAGCGGATCACCGCGATGGTGCGCCACGCCGAGGCACCCGTGCGCGAGTCGTACAACGTCTGCTCGCTGGCGCTGTCCGAGGCCGTCCGCGCCGCCGGGACGGTCGGCGCGCTCAGCGGCGAGGGCGCCGACGAACTGTTCGGCGGCTACCCCGGCTACCGCTTCGACGCCACCGGGCTCGGCGGCAGCCGGCTCACCGGCCTGGACGCCCGGCTGGAACGCGAGATCCGCGAACGGATGTGGGGCGTCGACCTCGGCTACGAGCAGGACCAGCTGCCCGCCCAGGAGTTCCGCCGCGAGCTGTACGCCGAGGACCTGGCCTACGGGCTGGACGAGTTCTCCGTCACCAACCAGCGCCTGGTCGACCCCGAGCGGCTGGCCGGGCGCCACCCGCTGCACCAGCGCTCCTACCTCGACTACCACCTGCGGCTCGCCGACCACCTGCTCGGCGACCACGGCGACCGGATGGCCCTGGCCAACGGCGTCGAGCTGCGCTTCCCCTTCCTGGCGAACGCGGTGGTCGACCACGCCACCACGCTGCCACCGGAGTTGATGCTCGCCCACGGCCGGGAGAAGGCGGTGCTGCGCCGGGCGGCCGAGGGCCTGGTGCCCGGCGAGGTGCTCAGCCGGCAGAAGTACGGCTTCCGCGGCCAGACCAGCAGCCACCTGCTGAGCACCGGCGCCGACTGGTTCGAGGAGCTGGTCTCCCCCGCCACCGTCCGCCGCCAGGGCTACTTCAACCCGGACACCATCGCCGCCCTGACGCAGCGTCAGCGCGGTGACGGCCAGCAGGTGCACGCCCACCTGGACACCGACTACCTGATGCTCGTCGCGACCTTCGCCCTCTTCGTCGAGGAGTTCGATCTGCCGTGCCTGGGATGACCGCCACAGCCGCCGGGCCGATCACCGGCCCCGGCACCCGCCCGCGCCACCCGCTGGTCGGGGTGGTCGGCGGCATGGGGCCGCTGGCCTCCGTCGAACTGCTGCGCACCGTCTACCGGGCCTGCCGGCTCCACCCCGAGCAGGACACCCCGCGGGTGCTGCTCTGGTCCGACCCGGCCGTGGTGGACCGCACCGAGGCCATCGGCAGCGGCGAACTCGACGAGCTGCGCCGCGCCGTGGAGTCCTCGCTGCGCGGCCTGCTGGCCGCCGGCGCGGAACGCGTGGTGGTCGCCTGCATCACCGCCCACCACGTGCTCGGCGACCTGCCGGCCGACCTCGCGGCGCGCTGCGTCTCACTGGTCGACGTGGTGCACGAGGAACTGGCCGCGGCCGGCGAACCGCACCTGCTGCTCTGCTCCTCCGGCACCGCCCGGGCCGGCATCCTCACCTCCGGCGCCGCCGGGGCCCGGGCCGCCCGGCAGCTGGTGGCCCTGCGCCCGCCGGACCAGGAGGCGCTGCACCGGGAGATCCACCGCCTCAAGCGCGGCGAGGACCCGGCCCGCACCATCGACTTCCTGCGCGAGACCCTGCCCCGCTACGGCGTGCGGTCCTTCGTCGCCGCCTGCACCGAGCTGCACCTGGTCACCAGGGCGATCGAGGACGCCGGTCTGAGCGAGGCCCTGCCCTCCCTCGACCCGCTGACGGTCGTGGCCCACCGGATCATGAACGGAGAGTTGTGAGCCACACGAGCATCCTCGACCGCTGGGCCGACCAGGTCGAGCGCCGAGCCGCCGCCCCCGCCCTCGCCACCGCCGAGCGGGTCTGGAGCCACCAGGAGCTGGCCGGACTGGCCGCCGGCCTGCGCGACCGCCTCGCCACCGGCACCGGCCCGGTCCTGGTCGCCTGCGCGGACCCCGTCCCGGTGGTCGCGGCGATCCTCGCCTGCGCCGCCACCGGCCGCCCGTTCGCCCCGGTGGACACCCGCCAGCCCGCCGCCCGCTGGACGGCCCTGCTGGAGGACCTCCGGCCGGGCACCGTGCTCGCCGACGCCGCCGGCCGCTCCGCGCTGGCCGCCGCCGGACACGGCCCGACCACCGGCGGGCAGCACCTGGCCGTCGCCGGACAGGGCGAACTGCCGCTGCTCACCGCCGAGTCGATCACCCCGCTGCCCTGGGCGGCCGACGACTGGACCGGCATCAGCGGCCCCGACGCCGGCTACGTCTACTTCACCTCGGGCACCACCGGCCGCCCCAAGGGCATCCGGGGCAGCTTCGAGGCGGTCGCGCACTTCCTGGACTGGGAGATCGCCGAGTTCGGCATCGCCCCGGGCACCCGGATCTCCATGCTCACCTCCCCCGGCTTCGACGCCTTCCTGCGCGACGCCCTCGTCCCGCTGTGCGCCGGCGGCACCGCCGTGCTCCCGGCTCCCGGCGCCATCCCCGTCGGCGCGGCCCTGGCCCGCTGGCTGACCGAGCAGCAGGTCGACCTGCTGCACTGCGTGCCCACCGTGTTCCGCACCCTGCGCGCCGCCGGGCTGGCCGCCGACTCCCTGCCGCGGCTGCGCAGCGTGCTGATGGCCGGGGAGCCGGTCCGCCCCGCCGACATCGCCTGGTGGCGGGCCCTGTTCGGGGGCGACAAGGAACTGGTCAACCTCTACGGGCCGTCCGAGACCACCATGACCAAGGTCTTCCGCCGGCTCACCGCCGAGGACGCCGAGGCCGAGACCGTCCCGGCCGGCCACCCGATGCCCGGCGTCGAGATCGCGGTGCTGTTCGGCGGACGCCCGGTGGTGGACGCGATCGGCGAGATCGAGATCCGCACCCCGTTCCCGCTGCGCGGCTACCTGGGCGACGCGACCGGCGGCTTCGTCGCACCGGACCGGTACCGCACCGGCGACCTCGGCCGGCTGGGCGCCGACGGCACCCTGGAGGTCCTGGGCCGCCGCGACCAGCAGGTCAAGGTGAACGGCGCCCGGGTCGAACTCGGCGAGATCGAGGACCTGCTGCGACGCCACCCCGCGGTGGCGGACGTCTGCGCCGCCCTGGTCGAGGAGACCGACGGCGAACCGGTGCTCTGCGCCTACCTGGTCGCCGACGGCGCCACCGACGAGGACCTGCGCGCGCACGCCGCCGAGGGCCTGCCCGCCGCCGCCCGCCCCGCCCTGTACCTGCGGCTCGCCGCGATCCCGCGCACCCTCAGCGGCAAGGCCGACCGGCGGGCGCTGCCCAGCCCGGCCGCCGCCCTGGCCGGGCGCACCGGCGAACAGCCGCTGGACGGCCTGGAGGCCGGCATCGCCGAGCTGTGGCGCGAGCTGCTGCACGTGCCCGCCGTCGGCCGGCACGACGACTTCGCCCTGCTCGGCGGGGACTCGCTGGGCATCGCCCGCCTGCTGGACGGGCTGCGCACCCGCTTCGGCGTCGAGGTGCCGCTGCGGGTGTACGTCGGCGACCCGACCGTCGCCGGGCTGGCCGCGGCCGTCGCCGCCGGCCGCGCGGACGCCTCGCCGGAGGGCGGCCGCCGATGAGCCGCGACACCTCCCTGCCGCTTCGCGGCGACCGCGCCCGCGCGCCGCTGTCCTACGCCCAGCGCTCCATCTGGCGGGCCGAGCAGGTGCTGCCCGGCACCGCCCTGCACAACGAGAGCGCCGCCTTCCACGTCAGCGGCCCGCTGGACGTGGCCGCCCTGGAACGGGCGCTGGCCGCCGTCGCCCGGCGGCACGAGGTGGTGCGCTGCGCCGTCGCCGCCGACGGGGCGGGCGAGCCGTGGCAGCTGTTCGCCGACCGGGTCCGCCCGGCCGTCGAGACCGTCGACCTGACCGGCGTCCCCGAGGGCGAGCGCGCGGAGCGGCTCGCCGAACTCACCGCCCGCGCCGTGGCCGTGCCCTTCGACCTGGCCCGGCCCCCGCTGATGCGCACCCAGCTGTTCCTGCTGGGCGGGGGCCGCTCGCTGCTCCTGTTCACCGCCCACCACATCGTGGTCGACGCCTGGGGCTTCGGCGTCTTCCTGGAGTCGCTGGCCGCCTGCTACGCCGCCGAACTCGGCGGCGAGGCGCCGGCCCCCTTCCCCGCTGGCGGACCCGACTTCGGCGACTTCGCCGCCTGGCAGCGCGCCGAGGCCGGCGAGGGCGGCGACACCAGCCACGCCGGCGGAATCGACCACTGGCAGACCCGGCTGGGCGGCGAACTGCCCACCGCCGACCTGCCGTCCGACGTCGGCCCCGGCGGCGACCCGGCGGCCGGCGCGCTGCACCACTTCACCGTCCCCGCCGAACTGGCCGCCCGGCTCAGCGCCTTCGGCCGGGGCGAACTGGCCAGCCTGTCCACCGTGCTGCTCACCGCCTTCTGCGCCACCGCCGCCCGCTGGACGGGCCAGGACGACCTGGTGGTCGGCATGCCGGTGGCGACCCGCGGCCGCACCGCCCTCGCCGGCGTCGTCGGACCGCTGCTCAACCTCGTCGCCCACCGCAGCGACCTCGGCGGCGAGCCGAGCTTCCGGCAGGCCCTGGCCCGCACCCGCCAGCACCTGAAGGCCGACCTGCGCCACCGCGACACCCCCTTCGACCTGGTCCTGGAGCGGCTGGGCCGCGCCGCGGGCGGGCGCACGCCGCTGTTCCAGCTGATGTACTCCTTCCACAGCGGCCCCACCACCACCCTGGAGCTGCCCGGCGTCACCACCGCCCCGGCGCCCTCGCACAGCGGCACGGCCAAGTACGACCTGACGTTCTTCCTGCGCCCGCGCCCCTCGGGCGCGCTGGACGCGACGCTGGAGTACCGCACGGCACTGCTCGCCCCCGAGACGGCCGCCGACTTCGCGGACTCGCTGCTGTGCCTGCTGGAGGCCGCCGCGGCCGACCCGGACCGGCCGCTGGCCGAGCTTCCGGTGCTCTCCGAAGGCCGGCGCCGGCGCGTCCTGGTCGACTTCAACCGGGCGCCCGACGCCGAGCGCGCCTGGGCCACCGCGCCCGAGGCGCTGCGCGAACTCGCCCGGCAGAGCGGCGCCGCACCGGCCGTCGAGTCGCCCGGCCACGCCTTCAGCCGGGCCGCGGCCGACGCGGCCGCCGACCGGGTCGCCCGCCGGCTGGTGGCCCGGCACGGCGTGGCGCCCGGCGACCGGGTGGCCCTGCGCGTCGAGCGCGGCGCGCAGCTGGTGCCGCTGATCGTCGGCATCTGGCGGGCCGGGGCCGTCCTCGTCCCGCTGGACGAGGCCATGCCCGCCGCGCGGGCCGAGCACGTGCTCGCCGACAGCGGCGCCCGCCTGCTGATCGGCGACCCCGCCACGGGGCTGCCCGCCGCCGACCCGGCCGCGCTGCTCGACGAGGGCCCGGACGCCTCCGACTCCGGGGCGGGCGAGCCGCTGCCCGGCGCCGGGCCCGAGGACCTCGCGTACCTGATGTACACCTCGGGCTCCACCGGGCTGCCCAAGGGCGTGGCGGTGCCGCACGGCTGCGTCGCCAACCTGCTGCACAGCGTGGTCCGCGCCGAACCGGGCCTGCGCGCCGACGACACCCTGCTCGCCGTCACCTCGATCACCTTCGACATCTCCGTCCTGGAGCTGTTCGCCCCGCTGCTGGCCGGCGGCCGGGTCGTGGTCGCCCCGCGCGAGAGCGTCCGCGACGCCGAGGCGCTGGGCGCGCTGCTGGAGCGCAGCGGCGCCACCGTCATGCAGGCCACCCCCTCGCTCTGGCGCGGTCTGCTGGACGGCGGCTGGGCGGGCCGGCCCGGGCTGCGGGCGCTGTGCGGCGGCGAGGCCCTGGACGCCGACCTCGCGGATCGACTGCTGGCGCGCTGCGCCGGGCTGTGGAACCTGTACGGGCCGACCGAGACGACCATCTGGTCCACCGTCGGGCGGGTGCTGCCCGGCGAGGGCGTCACGGTGGGGCGCCCGGTGGCCGGCACCGTCTGCTACGTCCTGGACCGGCGGCTGCGGCCGGTGCCGCGCGGCGCCGTCGGCGAGCTGGTGATCGGCGGGGCCGGCGTGAGCGCCGGGTACCGCAACCGCCCGGAGCTGACCGCCGCCGCCTTCGTGGCCGACCCGGTCGACCCGGCCGGCGGCACCGTCTACCGCACCGGCGACCTGGCCCGCCACCTGCCGGACGGCCGGATCGTCGTGCTCGGCCGGGCCGACCAGCAGGTGAAGATCCTCGGCCACCGCATCGAGGTCGGCGAGGTGGAGTCCCTGCTCGCCGCCCACCCCGAGGTCCGCCAGGCGGCGGTGGTCGTGGACCGGGGGCAGCCCGCCGGGCCCCGGCTGGTCGCCTTCGTCACCGCCCGCACCGAGGACGACGGGCTGCCCGACCGGCTGCGCCGCCACCTGCGCGAGCGGCTGCCCGCCGCCGCCGTCCCCGGGGTGATCGCCCCGCTGCCCGCGTTGCCGCTCAACACCAGCGGCAAGGTGGACCGTCCGGCGCTGCTGCTGCGCGCCGGGGAGCTCACCGCCGCCCGGCGGGCCGCGCCCGTCACCGAGGCCGAGCAGGCCGCCGTCGCGCTCTGGGCGGAGGTCCTGGGCCTGCCGCCCGAGCGGGTCGGCACCACCGACGACTTCTTCGCCGCCGGCGGCAACTCCATCGCCGCGACCAGGCTGCTCGGCCGGGTCCGGGCCCGCTTCGGCGCCGCGCCCTCGCTCGCCGACTTCTACACCGACCCCACCCCCGCCGCCCTGGCGCGGGTGCGGCCCGCCGCCCCGGCGCCCGCCGTCCGGACGGCGGGGCCGGCCCCGGACGCCGTCCCGATGACCGACCAGCAGCGCCAGCTGTGGCTGCTGCACCGCCTGGCCCCCGACTCGCCGGCCTACCACCTGCCCGCCGCGCTCGACCTGACCGGCCCGGTGGACGAGGCGGCCCTGACCGGGGCGCTCGCCGACCTGACCGCCCGGCACCCGGTGCTCGCCGCCCGCTGCGAGCTGCGCGAGGACGGCCCGGTGCTGGTCCTCGCGCCGCCCGCCGCACCGGCCCTGACCGTCCTGGACGCCGCGCCCGAAGAGGTGCCCGAGCTGGCCCGGGCGGAGGCCGTGCGCCCCTTCGACCTGGCCGGTGAGCCGCCGCTGCGGCTCACCCTGGTGCGCACCGGCCCCGAGCGCTCGGTGCTGCTGTGCACCGCGCACCACCTCGCGGTCGACGGCTGGTCGATCGGCGTGGCCGTGCGCGAGCTGGCCGCGCTGTACGCCGCCCGCCTCGGCCTGGCCGAGCCGCCGCCCGCGCTCGACCTGGACTTCGCCGGCTACGCGGCCGACTGCGCCGACGAGGCGGGCCTGACGCTGCGTCAGGATCACCTGGAGTACTGGCTGAAGCGGCTCGACGGGCACCCCGGGGTGCTCGACCTGCCCGCCGACGCACCGACCCGGACCAGGCCGACGGGAGCCGGCGAGACCCTGCCGGTGGCGCTCGCCCCGGAGCTGACGGCCGCGCTGCGCGAGGGCGCCGCCCAGCTGCGCACCACGCCCTTCACCCTGCTGCTCGCCGTGTACGCGGCGCTGCTGGGCCGCTACGCGGGCAGCGACGACGTCCTGGTGGGCGTGCCCGTCGCCAACCGCGACCGGCCCGAACTGGAGTCGCTGGTCGGCTCGTTGGCCAACACCCTGCCGGTGCGCGTGGACCTGGCCGGGGCGCCGTCCTTCGCCGAACTCGCCGCCCGCACCGGGCGGGCGCTGGCGGGCGACCTCGGCCGTCCGCTGGTCGCCTTCGACCGGCTGGTGGCCGGCCTCGGCCTGCCCCGCGAGCTGGGCCGGCCGACCCTGGTCCAGGCCTCGCTGGTGTTCCAGGACGCGCCGCCGGCCGACGTCCGGCTGGGCGCGGCCGCCGGCGTGCTGCGCCAGGTCCCCACCGGGGCGGCCAAGTACGACCTGACCCTGGCCCTGGACGAGCGCGCCGACCGGATCGCCGGCGCCCTGGAGTACGCCACGGACCGCTTCGGCCCGCAGTTCGCGGACCGTTTCGCCCGGCACTTCCACGTCCTGCTGCGTGCCGCCCTGGCCTCGCCGCAGGCCCCCCTCGACGCCGTCGAGCTCACCGACCCCGCTCTGCCCGCCCCCCGCCCGGCCCGCCCCGCGGGCGAGGCGCGCGCCGAGCACGCCGCCTCGGTGTCCGAGCTGTTCCGGGCCCGGGCCGCGGCCCGTCCGGACGCCCCCGCGATCCGCGCCGAGGGCGTGACGGTCGGCTACCGGCAGCTCGACGCCTGGAGCGACCGGATCGCGGCCCGGCTGCTGGAACGCGGCGCGGCCCCCGGCCGGTTCGTCTCGGTGCTGCTGCCCCCCGGCCCGGTGCAGAGCGCCGCGATCCTCGGCGTCGCCAAGACCGGGGCCGCCTTCGCGGTACTCGACCCGGCCGACCCTGACGCCCGCCTGACCGCGCTGCTGGCCGACGCCGAACCGGTGTGCCTGCTGGCCGCCGAGAGCACGCTCGCCCTGCACCCCGAACTACGCGAGGGTGACGGGCACTTCGCCGGGATCCCGGTCGAGGTCGTCGACCCGCGGGTGCCGGCCGCCGACGAGCCCGCGGGCCCCGCCCCGGCCGCCTCCCCCGCCGGCCCCGGCGACCCGCTCTGCCTGGTCTACACCTCCGGCTCCACCGGCACACCCAAGGGCATCGCCCTGCCGCACGCGGCGCTCGCCCAGTTCGCCCACTGGCAGCGCGAGCACTTCGGCATCCGGCCGGACAGCCGGATCGCCCAGTGGGCCCCGTTCACCTACGACGCCGCGTACACCGAGGTGTTCGCCGCGCTCTGCTCGGGCGCGGTGCTCTGCCTGCCGCCGCAGGGGCTGCGCCGCGACCCGCTCGCGGTGGCCGGGTGGCTGCGGGCCGAGCGGATCACCCAGATCCAGACCGTCCCGGCCTTCTTCCAGCTGGTCACCGAGGCGCTGGACGCCACCGGCTCGCACCTGCCGGACCTCGCCCACGTGCTGATGGCCGGCGAGGTGCTCCCGGTGGCGCTGGCCGCGGCCTGGGCGCACCGCCCCGACCGGCCGCGGCTGCACAACCTCTACGGGCCCACCGAGTGCGTTCTGGCGACGCACCGCGAGCTGGCCCCGGGCGAGGAGTTCCCGGCCGGGGTGCCGATCGGCAGCCCGATCCCGGGCCGCGAGGCGGTGGTCCTGGACCGCCGGGGCCGGCTCTGCCCGGTCGGGGTGGTCGGCGAGATCCACCTGCGCAGCGACTTCCTGGCCGGCTCGTACCACCGCAGGCCCGAGGAGAGCGCCCGGGCGTACGTCGCCGACCCCTGGCAGGCCGGCGGCCGGCTGTACCGCACGGGGGACCTGGGCCGCCGCCTCCCGGACGGCGAGCTGGCGTTCGTCGGCCGGATCGGCAGCCAGCTGAAGATCCGCGGCAACCGGATCGAGCTGGAGGAGATCGAGGCACTGCTGGAGCTGCACCCGGGGGTCCGCGAGGCGGCCGCCGCCGCGCACGGCCAGGGCGGTGCCCGCCGGCTGGTCGGCTACGCGGTCGCCGCGCCCGGGGTCACCGGCGCCGAGCTGCGCGCGCACCTGGCCGAGCGGCTCCCGGCGGCGGTCGTGCCGGACACCGTGCTGCTGCTGGACGCGCTGCCCAGGACGCGCACCAACAAGCGGGACCGGGCCCGGCTGCCGCTGCCCGGGGCCGCCGCCCGGCCCGCCGACGCCGCCCCGCTGGCCGGGGTCGAGCAGCTCGTCGCCGACGCCTGGCGCCGGCTGCTGGGCGGCGGCCCGGTCGGCCGGCACACCAACTTCTTCGAGGCCGGCGGCGACTCGCTGCTGGCCGCCCGGCTCCAGCTGGAGCTGGCCCGCCGCCTGGAGCGGCCGGTCCGGCTGGTGGACATCTTCGGCCGGCCCACCATCGCCGAGTTCGCGGCCGGCCTCACCGAGGGCGCCGCCCCGGACGGCCGGGCCGCCGCCGAGACCGCCGAACCGCGCGGCGAACGCCGCCAGAGCGCCGTCCGGGCCCGCGCCAAGGCCCGCCGCGAGGCCCGGGACCGGGCCGAGGGCCCGGCCGCCGACCAGCACACACCGGCCGGGCCGACGACCCGGACCGCACCGACAGGGAGGGACTGACATGGACGTTCAGGGCGTGATGACGGAGCTGCACGGCATCCTCGGCACCGAGGGGCTGGAGCGGGTCGAGGAGTGCCTGCGCATCCTCACCGGCGAGCAGGCCCCGGAGTACCTGCACGACGACCAGGAGCCGACCCGGCTGTTCTTCCCCGGGATCAGCGCCCTGCCCTGGCACGACACCGCCGAACTGCCCTGGGTGGCCCGGCTGGAGGAGGCGTACGACCGGATCAAGGCCGAGTTCCTGGAGCTGCGCGCCGAGCAGGCCCGCTTCGCCCCGTACGAGGACCTGTACACCAAGGAGCTCGGCTGGCAGGGCTGGGACACCTACCAGCTGTACCGCAACGGCAGCTGGCGGGACGAGGTCCTGGAGCGCTGCCCCGAGACCCACGCCGCCGTCTCGGCGAGCCCGCACGGTCCGCGCGACGGCATGTTCACCATCCTCAACCCCGGTGTGCACATCACCCCGCACACCGGCGGCGTGAACCTGCTGCTGACCGCGCACCTGCCGCTGATCGTGCCGCCCGGCTGCGCCATCAAGGTCGGCGACGACGAGCGGGGCTGGGAGGAGGGCAAGGTGATCCTCTTCGACGACAGCTTCATCCACGAGGCCTGGAACAAGGGCACCCAGCAGCGCGCCGTCCTGCTCTGGGACGTCTGGCACCCGGAGCTGACGCCCGTCGAGGTCCGGGCCCTGGAGTTCCTGATGCCCCGTTTCCAGCGCTACCTCATGGCGGTCTGAGCCGCCCGGCGGCCCTGAACCCCCTGGCAGCCCTGAACCCCCTGGCGGTCTGAGCCCCGGCCGCGTACCCGGTCCTGCCCGCCCCGCCGCGCGCGGAGCCCACCTCACCCACGGAGAACACCTTGAACGCACAGCCGGTCATTCCCGACGAGGCCGAGACCGACGGCCGGGTCGCCGTCGTCGGCCTCGCGGGCCGCTTCCCCGGAGCCGATTCCGTCGACGCGCTGTGGGAGCTGCTGGCCTCCGGCACCGAGGCGATCAGCCGGTTCGGCCCCGAGGAGCTGCGGGCCGCCGGGGTGCCGGACGGCGAGGCCGGCAAACCCGGGTACGTGGCCGCCAAGGGCGTGCTGGCGGACGTCGCCGGCTTCGACTCCCAGCTGTTCGGCTACAACGCGCTGGAGGCCTCGGTCATCGACCCGCAGCAGCGGATCTTCCTCGAATGCGCCTGGGAGGCGCTGGAGGACGCCGGCTGCGACCCCGACCGGGCGCCCGGGCCGATCGCGGTCTACGCCGGGTCGCTGCTGAGCACCTACCTGATCCACAACCTGCTGCCGCGCACCGACCTGCGGGACTCCCTCGGCGTGCCGATGCTCTTCCAGGGCAACCAGCCCGACCAGCTGGCCCCCCGCGCCGCGTACAAGCTCAACCTGCGCGGCCCGGCGGTCAGCGTGCAGACCGCCTGCTCGACCTCGCTGGTCGCCGTGCACCTCGCGGTGCAGAGCCTGCTGTCCGAGGAGTGCGACCTCGCGCTCGCCGGCGGCGTCACCGTCACCGTGCCGCACCGCTCCGGCTACCTGCCGGTGCCCGGCGGCATCGAGTCCCCGGACGGGCACTGCCGGCCCTTCGGCGCCGAGGCGGCCGGCACGGTCTTCGGCAACGGCGCGGGCGTCGTGGTGCTCAAGCGCCTCGCCGACGCGCTCGCCGACGGCGACCGGGTGCACGCCGTCATCCTCGGCTCGGCCGTCAACAACGACGGTGCGAACAAGGCGGGTTACACCGCCCCCGGGGTCGCCGGCCAGACCGCCGTGATCCGCGAGGCGCTGTCCGTCGCGGGCGTCGCCCCGGACAGCATCGGCTACGTCGAGGCGCACGGCACCGGCACCCCGATCGGCGACCCGATCGAGGTCGAGGCGCTCACCGCCGCCTTCCGCGCCGAGCAGGACGCCGACGACAGGTCCGCCACCGGCTGGTGCGGCCTGGGCTCGGTCAAGTCCAACCTCGGCCACCTGGACACCGCCGCCGGCGTCACCGGCCTGATCAAGGCCATCCTGACGGTCCGCGGCGGCCGCATCCCCGCGAGCCTGCACGCCGAGGCCGTCAACCCCGAACTCGGCCTCGCCGACAGCCCGTTCTTCGTCCCGGCCGGCCTCACCGACTGGCCGGTCGCCGACGGCCCGCGCCGGGCCGCCGTCAGCGCCTTCGGCATCGGCGGCACCAACGCGCACGTGATCCTGGAGCAGGCCCCCGAGCCGGCCCCGCGCGAGGCCGCCGCACCGGGCGCCGTCCCCGTCGCCCTGCCGCTGTCGGCCCGCACCGCCGCCGCGCTGGACGCCGCCGCCGAACGGCTCGCCGACGACCTCGCCGCCCACCCGGAGCGCCCGCTGGCCGACGTCGCCCGCACCCTGCGCACCGGCCGGCGCCAGCTGGTCCAGCGCCGCGTCGTGGTCGCCGACGACACCGCCGCCGCCGTGGCCGCGCTGCGCGGCGCCGGCCGCCGGGAGTCGGTCCGGGCCCGCGCCGGGCAGGGCGCCGCCCCCGTCGCCTTCCTGCTGCCCGGCCAGGGCGCGCAGTACCCGGGCATGGCCCTGGGCCTGCACCGGGCGCACCCGGTGTTCCGCGCCGCCCTGGACGAGGCCGCCGACCTGCTGCGCCCGCACCTGGGCCTCGACCTGGTCGAGCTGCTGCGCGGCGGCGACGCCGACCTGCTGCGCCGCAGCTCCGTCACCCAGCCCGCCGTCCTGGCGGTCGGCCACGCCACGGCCGCGCTGTGGCGGCACTGGGGCGTGCGCCCGGCGGCGCTGCTGGGCCACAGCCTCGGCGAGTACACCGCGGCGCTGCTCTCCGGCGTCCTCGACCTGCCCGAGGCGCTCGCCCTGGTCGCCGCCCGCGGCCGGCTGATGGAGCAGACCGCGCCCGGCGCGATGCTGGCCGTCCCGCTGGACGAGGCGGCCGCGGCCGACCTCGCCGCCGCGCACGGCCTGGACCTCGCCGCCGTCAACGGACCGGGCGCCTCGGTGCTGTCCGGCACCGCCGAGGCCGTCGAGCGGGCCGCCGCCGAGCTGGGCGAGCGGGGCCTGCGCGCCCTGCGCCTGCCGGTGGAGCGGGCGTTCCACAGCGCCCTGTGCGCGCCCGCCGCCGAGCAGTTCGCGGCCGAGCTCGCCAAGGTGACACTGCACGAGCCCACCGTGCCGTTCCTGTCCAACCTCACCGGCGACTGGATCACCCCGGAGCAGGCCACCGACCCCGGCTACTGGGTGCGCCAGATGCTCGCCCCGGTGCGCTTCCACGACGGGTTGAACCGCCTGGCGGCGCTCGACGAGCGGATGGTGCTGGTGGAGACCGGCCCCGGCAGCGTGCTGACCGACCTGGCCCGCGCGGCCGCCGAGGGCAGCGCCGGGCCGCGGCTCGCCCTGCCGCCGCTGCCCACCCGCGGGCGCCGCGGCGCCGAGGACGAGCCCGGCAGCGCCGTCCTCGCGCTCGGCAGCCTGTGGGCGCACGGCGCCGCCGTCGACTGGGAGCCCGTCGACGCCGACGCCCGCCCCGCCGACCTGCCCGGCTACCCCTTCGAGCGGCTCCCGCACTGGATCGAGCCCGCCGTCCCCGGCCGGGCGCCCGCCACCGCGCTGCCCGCCGCGGACCTCGACGCCGTCCACGCGACCGTCAACTGGCGCCCGCTCGCCGAGACCGCCGGGGACGACCCGCTGGCCGGCCGCCGCCAGACCTGGCTGGTCCTGCTGGACCGGGCCGGCGCCGCCCAGCCCCTGGTCGAGCTGCTGACGGCGCGCGGCCAGATCGTCACCACCGTCCAGCCCGGCCCGGCCTACCGCCGGGTGCGCCGCGGCGTCTACGAGCTCGACCCCGCCGACCCGGCCCAGTACGCGAAGCTGCTGGCCGACCTGCGCGGCCTGGTCCGCACGCCCACCGCCGTCCTGTACGCCTGGGGCCTGGACGAGACGCCGGACGAGACCGCCGGCTACTTCGGCCTGGTCCACCTCGCCCGGGCGATGTCCGCCGAGAGCGTGCTGAACGAAGTCCGGCTCGGCGTCGTGACCGCCGGGGCCTTCCCGGCCGCCCCCGGCGAGCAGCCCCGGCCCGCCGCCGCCCTGCTCAGCGGCCCGGTCCAGGTGCTCGGCGAGGAGTACCGCAACCTGCGCTGCACCCAGGTCGACCTCGCCGTCGGCACCCCGCTCGACGAGGCCGCCGCCGACGCGGTGGTGCGCGCCGTGCTCACCGGCCCGGCCCGGCTGCTCGCCCTGCGCGAGGGCGCCCTGCTCACCCGCACCGTCGAGCCCGCCGAGCGCCCCGTCCCGACCGCCCCGGCCCGGGTGCGGGCCGGCAGCACCTGGCTGCTCACCGGCGGCCTCGGCGGGATCGGCCTGACCCTCGCCCGGGCCCTGGCCCGGGCCGGCGCCGCCCGGCTCGTCCTGCTCGGCCGCGGCGCCGCCGACGAGGCCGCGCTCGCCGCGGTGCGCGAGAGCGGCGCCGAGGTGCTGGCCGTCCAGGCCGACGTCACCGACGCCGCAGCGCTGGACCGGGCGCTGGAGCAGGCCCGTGCGGCCTTCGGCCGGATCGACGGCGTCGTCCACGCGGCCGGCGTGCCCGGCGGCGGCTCCGTCGAGCTGCGCTCCGACGACAGCATGCGCACGGTCCTCGCCCCCAAGACCGCCGGCCTGCGCCACCTGCTCGCCGCGCTGCGGCCCGGGGAGGCCGAGGTGCTGGTGCTCTGCTCCTCGCTCGCCACCCTGATCCCGACCTACGGCCAGGCCGACTACGCGGCCGCCAACGCCTACCTCGCCGCCGTCGCGGAGGCCGAGGCCGCGCGCGGCGAGCGCCACGCGGTGGCCGTCGACTGGGACATGTGGGCCGGCGTCGGCATGGCCAGCCGGGCCGAGGTCCCCGAGGCCCTGCGGGCCTTCCAGGCCGACATGCTGGCCGGTGCGCTCACCCCCGAGCAGGGCGCCCGCGCCTTCGCCGCCCTGCTGGAGGGCCCGCCCGGACGGGCCGTGGTGGCCCGGGCCGGCGCCGCGATCGCGGACGGCGCGCTGCGCACCTCCGCCGCCCCGGCCGCCGAGGCCCCCCGGACGGCGGCCCTGCCCCGCCCCGAGCTCGCCACGCCGTACACCGCCCCGGCCACCCCGACCGAGGAGCGCCTGGCCGAGATCTACGCCGAACTGCTCGGCCTCGACCGGGTCGGGGTGGACGACGACTTCCTGGAGCTCGGCGGCCACTCGCTGCTGGCCGCCCAGATCGCGGCCCGGCTGCGGGCCGAGTTCGAGGTCGACGTCCCCGCCCGGGTCTTCTTCGAGGGCGGCCGCGTCGCCGACCTCGCCACCGAGATCGAAGACCGCATCCTCGCCGACCTGGAGAACCAGTGACCAACCCCGCAGGCCGCCGCGAGGACCGCCTCGCCCGGCTCACCCCCGAGCAGCGCGCCGCCTTCGAGGCGCGCGCCCGGGGCCGCGCAGGCACCACCCCGGCCGGCACGGCCGGCCCCGCCGCCCCGGCCCCGGCCGTGCCCCCGCGCGACCCGGCGCTGCCGGCGCCGCTGTCCTTCGGCCAGGAGCGGCTCTGGTTCCTGGAGCAGCTCACCCCCGGGCTCGGGGTGTTCAACGAGTACGTGGGCCTGCGCCTGAGCGGCCCGCTGGACGTCGCCGCGCTGGAGGCCGCGCTGGACGGCCTGGTGGAGCGACACGAGGCGCTGCGCACCGTCATCGCCGCCGGCCAGGACGGCCCGGTGCAGCGGGTGCTGGAGCGCACCGCCCCGGTGCTGCGGGTGGCCGAGCCGGCCGACGGCGAAGCCGGCTGGAGCGAGGCCGAGGAGCGCGCGCTGGCCGAGCGGGAAGCGGCCCTGCCGTTCGACCTGGAGCACGGCCCGCTGCTGCGCGCCCTGCTGATCCGCTCCGCGCCCGAGCGCGCCCTGCTGGTCGTGGTCAACCACCACCTGGTCGGCGACGCCTGGTCCCGCGCGGTGCTGGTGGAGGAGCTCTGCGCCCGCTACCGGGCCTTCCGCGAGGGCGGCCCGGCCCCCGAGCCGCTCGCCGTGCAGTACGCCGACTGGGCGCAGTGGCAGCGCCGCGAACTCACCGACACCGCGCTGGCCGAGCCGCTCGGCTACTGGCGCGAGCGGCTGGAGGGCGCCCCGCACGTCCTGGAGCTGACCACCGACCGGCCCCGGCCGGCCGTGCCCAGCCACCGGGGCGGCCGGGTGCACTTCACCCTGGACGCCGCCACCACCGAGGCCGTGGAGGCCGCGGCCCGGGCGGCCCGGGCCACCCCGTTCATGGTCACGCTGGCCGCCTGGCAGGCCGTCCTGATGCGCCACTCCGGCCAGCAGGACGTCGTCGTCGGCGTGCCCACCGCGGGCCGCGACCGGCCCGAACTCGCCGGACTCGTCGGCATGTTCGTCAACAGCCTGGTGCTGCGCTCGGACCTCTCCGGCGACCCGACCTTCGGCGAACTGCTCGACCGGGTGCGGGAGACCTCGCTCGGCGCGCTGGCCCACACCCAGGTGCCCTTCGAACGCCTGGTCCGCGAGCTGCGCCCGGACCGCGACCTCAGCCACGCCCCGCTCTACCAGGTGCAGTTCGGCTACCGCAACGTCCCCGCCCCCGACATCGCCCTGCCCGGCGTCACCGTCGAGCTCGTCGAGCTGGACAACGGCCTCTGTCGCACCGACCTGAGCCTGGAACTCGCCCGCGACGGCGAACTCACGGCAGGCGTCTGCGAGTTCAGCGGCGACCTGTTCGACGACGACACCGTGCGCACGCTGACCGAGGCCCTCCAGCGGGTGCTGGCCCGCGGCGCCGCCGACCCCGGCCTGCGGCTCTCCGACCTGCTCGCGCTCACCCCCGTCGAGCAGGCCCTGCTGGCCTCGGCCGGCGACGGCCCGGCACTGCCCGAGGACGCGCCGGACGTCGTGACGGCCTTCGCCGAGGCCGTGCGCACCCGCCCGGACGCCGAGGCCGTGCTGCCCGGCGGCCGCCCGGAGCTGGCCCTCACCTTCGCCCGACTGGACGCCCGGGTCGACGAGTTGGTCGCCCGGCTCCAGGCCGCCGGGGTGCGCCCCGGCGACCGGGTCGGCCTGTGCCTGCGCCGCGGCACCGACCTGCCCGCCGCCATGCTCGCCGTGCTCCGGGCCGGCGCCGCCTACCTGCCGCTCGACCCGGACTACCCGGCGGCCCGGCTGCGCCACGTGGTCGAGGACGCCGAGCCCGCCGTGGTCGTGGTGCACGCCGCGACCCGGGACGCCGCGCCCGCCGGCGCCCCGCTGCTCGACCTCGACGCCCCGACCGAGTCCTCTGCAGCAGCACCCGTATCCGTGTCCGTGGACCCGGACGCCCCCGCGTACGTCATCCACACCTCCGGCTCGACCGGCCGCCCCAAGGGCGTCGTCGTGCTGCGCCGCAACCTCACCGCCTTCCTGGCGGCGATGGACCGCGTGCTGGCGGACGACGGGGAGCCCGCCACCTGGCTGGCCGTCACCAGCGTCTCCTTCGACATCTCCGTCCTGGAACTGCTCTGGACGCTCAGCCGGGGCCACCGGGTCGTGGTCAACCCCGACCCCGGCACGGCGGCGGCCCCCGCCCCGGCCCCCTCCACTCGGAACGCCGCGGCCTCGCAGGACGCCCCGGCCGCCCCGGCCGTCCCCGAGTTCAGCCTCTTCTACTTCGCCAGCGACACCGCCGGCGCCGAACCCGGCCCCGACCAGTACCGGCTGCTGCTGGACGGCGCCCGCTTCGCCGACACCAACGGCTTCTCGGCCGTCTGGCTGCCCGAGCGGCACTTCCACGCCTTCGGCGGGCCGTTCCCGGCCCCCTCGGTGCTGGCCGCCGCGATCGCCCAGGCCACCGAGCGGATCGGGATCCGGGCCGGCAGCGTGGTGCTGCCGCTGCACCACCCCGTCCGGGTCGCCGAGGAGTGGTCGGTCGTCGACAACCTGTCCGGCGGCCGGGTCGGGCTCTCCTTCGCCTCGGGCTGGCACGCGGACGACTTCGTCCTCGCCAAGGACGCCTACCAGGACCGCCAGGCGCTCACCGTCAGCGGCATCGAGCAGGTGCGCCGGCTGTGGCGCGGCGAGCCGCTCCCCTTCGAGGGGCCCGGCGGCCGCACCGTCGACGTCCAGGTGCTGCCCCGCCCCGTCCAGGCCGAGCTGCCGTACTGGCTCACCTCCTCGGGCAACCCCGAGACCTGCCGCACGGCCGGCCGGGTCGGCGCCCGGCTGCTGACCCACCTGCTGGGCCAGAGCGTCGAGGAACTCGCCGAGAAGATCGCCCTCTACCGGGAGGCCTGGCACGAGGCCGGCCACCCGGGCGACCCGCACGTGACCCTGATGCTGCACAGCTACGTCGGCGCCGACGACGCCGACGTCCGGGCGCACGCCTGGCAGCCGTTCCGCGACTACCTGCGCAGCTCGGTCGGCCTGATCGAGAACCTGGCCCGCAGCCTCGGCATGGACGTGCGCAGCAGCGACTTCACCGCGGAGGACCAGGAGGCCCTGCTCGACCACGCCTGCGCCCGCTACCTGGGCCACAGCTCGCTGATCGGCACCGCCGAGGAGTGCCTGCCGCTGGTGCACCGACTGGCCGCCGCCGGCGTGGACGAGATCGGCTGCCTGGTCGACTTCGGCGTCGACACCGACGTCGCGCTGGCCGCCCTGCCCCGGCTGGCCGAGCTGCGCCGCACCGCGGCCGCCGCACCGGCCCCCGCCCCGGCCGCCCTCGCGGTCGCGGCCGACACCGAGCTGACGGCGCTGGTGCGCGCCCACGGCGTCACCCACCTGCAGTGCACCCCCTCGCGGGCCCGCACCCTGCTCGACGAGGCCGACCCGCAGGCCCTGCGCGGCCTGCGGCAGCTGCTGCTCGGCGGCGAGGCCCTCGACGCCGAGCTGGTGCGCCGACTGGCCGAGCACCTCGGCGGCCCGATCCGCAACATGTACGGGCCGACCGAGACGACCGTCTGGTCCACCACCGCCGAGGTCGACCCGGCCGAGGGCCTGGTCACCATCGGCGGCCCGATCGCCGGCACCACCGTGCGCGTCCTCGACCCGTACGGGCGCCGCGTGCCCGTCGGCGTGCCGGGCGAACTCCTGATCGGCGGCGCCGGGGTGACGGCCGGCTACCTCGGGCTGCCCCAGCTCACCGACGAACGCTTCGTCGCCGACCCCGAGACGACCGGCCCCGAGGCGACCGGCCCCGAGACGGCAAGCCGTGAGTCCGCCGCCCGGCTGTACCGCACCGGCGACCTCGTCCGCACCCTGCCCGACGGCCGCCTCCAGTACCTCTCCCGCAACGACCACCAGGTCAAGATCCGCGGCTTCCGGATCGAGACCGGCGAGGTGGAGGCCGCGCTCACCGCGCTGCCCGGCATCCGCCAGTGCGTGGTCACCGCCTACGGCCTGGGCACCGCCCGGGCCGCGCTGGCCGCCTACCTGGTGCCCGAGGACCCGGCCGCGCCGCCCGCCCCGGCCGAGCTGCGGGCCGCCCTGGCCGGGCAGTTGCCGGGCTTCCTGATCCCGTCCCGGTTCATCCCGCTCGACGCGCTGCCGCTCACGAGCAACGGCAAGGTCGACCGCGCGGCGCTGCCCGCCCCCGAGACCGTCCCCGCCGCCGGTCGCGACCGCACCGCGCCCGCGACGCCGACCGAGGAGCGGATCGCCGCGATCTGGCGCGAGGCCCTGACCCTCGACGAGGTCGGCACCGAGGAGGACTTCTTCGAGCTCGGCGGCCACTCCCTGCTGGCCGCCCGGATGGTCGCCGGGATCCGCCGCGACCTGGACGTCCAGCTGCCGCTGCGCACCCTGTTCGACTCGCCGACCGTCGCCGCCCTCGCCCGGGCCGTGGACGCGCTGGGCGCCGGCGGGGCCACCGCGGCACCCGCCGAACCGGTCGAGCTGCTGCCCGACCAGGCCCGCCGCCACGAGCCCTTCCCGCTGACGGACGTGCAGCGCGCGTACTGGATCGGCCGCAGCGGCGCCGTCGGCGGCGACGTCGCCTGCCACCTCTACCTCGAAGTGGACGTCGCCGACGTCGACCCGCTGCGCCTCCAGGACGCCTGGCAGGCCCTGGTGCGGCGGCACGACGCGCTGCGCCTGGTCTTCGCCGAGGACGGCACCCAGCGCATCCTGCCCGAGGTGCCCGCGTACCAGCTGGCCGTCGAGGACCTGCGCGGGCTGCCGGAGCCCGAGCGGGCCGACGCCCTCGCCGGGACCCGCGCCCGGATGTCGCACCAGGTGCTGCCCGCCGACACCTGGCCGCTGTTCGAGCTGCACGCCAGCCGGACCGAGGGCACCGACGCCCGGCTGCACCTGAGCATCGACACCCTGATCGCCGACGGCGGCAGCGTGCAGATCCTGCTGCGCGAGCTGCTGGCGATCTACCAGGGCTCGCTCGACCCGCGCCCGATGGAGCTCTCGTTCCGCGACTACGTGCTGGCCGAGCAGACCCGCCGCGAGGGCCCCGCGCTGCAGCGCGACCTCGACTACTGGCACGGCCGCCTGGAGACCCTGCCGCCCGCCCCCGCGCTGCCGCTGGCGCGGCGCCCCGAGGAGCTGACGCAGACCAGGTTCCACCGCCGCGAGGCGCACCTGCCCGCCGAGCTGTGGGAGCGGCTGAAGAGCCGGGCCGCCGCCGGCCGGGTCACGCCCTCGGCGCTCGCCCTGGCCGCCTACGCCACCGTGCTCGGCACCTGGGCGGCGGCCGACCGCTTCACCCTCAACCTCACCCTGTTCAACCGCGTCGGCGAGCACCCCGACCTGGCTGCCATGGTCGGCGACTTCACCGCGCTCAGCCTCTTCGAGGTGGACGGCGCCACGGCCGGCTCCTTCGCCGACCGGGCCCGCCGGCTCCAGGACCGGCTCTGGGAGGACCTGGACCACCAGCTGGTCAGCGGCGTGCGGGTCGGCGGCGACCTGGCCCGCCGGCGCGGGGTGGCCGACGCCGCCATGCCGGTCGTCTTCACCAGCGAGCTCGGCGCCGGCGAGGTCGGCGGCAGCCGGGTCCTGCGGGAACTCGGCGCCAAGGTCGCCCACACCATCACCCAGACCCCCCAGGTCTGGCTGGACCACCAGATCTCCGAGGACGAGGGCCGGCTGCGGCTGACCTGGGACGCCGTCGAGGAGCTCTTCCCCGAGGGCCTGCTCGACGCGATGTTCGAGGCCTACACCGGCCTGCTCACCGCCCTCGCCGAGCGGCCCGACGCCTGGACGGACCCGTACCTGGCCGCCCTGCCCGCCGCCCACGCCGAGGCCTACCGCGCGCTCAACGCCACGGACGGCCCGCGGCCCGACGGGCTGCTGCACGAGCCGTTCCTCGCCCAGGCGCGCACCGCCCCCGGGCGGACCGCCGTGGTCTCGGCCACCGGCACCGTGACCTACGGCGAGCTGGAGCGCGCCTCCGCCGCCGTGGCCCACGCGCTGCGCGGCGCCGGCGTCGGCCCCGGCGACCTGGTCGGCGTGCGCGCCGACCGGGGCTGGGAGCAGGTCGCGGCCGCGATCGGCGTGATCCGGGCCGGCGGCGCCTACCTGCCGCTGGACGCCGGCCTGCCGGCCGCCCGCGTCGCCCGCTCGCTCGAACACGCCGGCGCCACCGCGCTGCTCGCCCGGGAGTCCTGGGACGCGGACGGCGCGGTGCCCGCCGGGGTCACCCTGCTGGGCTTCGACCAGGCGCTGGCCACCCCGGCCGACACCGAGCCGGCCCCGGTGCCCACCACCCCGGCGGACCTCGCGTACGTCATCTACACCTCGGGCTCCACCGGTGACCCCAAGGGCGTGATGATCGACCACCGCGGCGCGCTCAACACCGTGGTGGACGTCAACGACCGCTTCCGGGTCGGCCCCGCCGACCGCGTCCTCGGCCTCTCCTCGCTCGGCTTCGACCTCTCGGTCTACGACCTGTTCGGCACCCTCGCCGCCGGCGCCGCGCTGGTGCTCGTCGGGCCCGGGGAGGAGCGCGACCCCGCGCGCTGGTCCCGGCTGGTCGCCGAACACGGCGTCACCGTCTGGAACTCCGTCCCCGCGCTGATGGAGATGCTGCTCGCGTACGCCGGCGGCAACCCGGCCGCCGACCTGGAGTCGCTGCGCCTGGTCATGCTCAGCGGCGACTGGATCCCCGTCGGCATGCCCGACCACGTCCGCGCGCTGTCGCCCAAGGCCGAGGTGATCAGCCTGGGCGGCGCCACCGAGGCGTCGATCTGGTCCGTGCTGCACCCGATCGGCGCGGTCGAGCCGGGCCGCCCGAGCATCCCGTACGGGCGGCCGATGCGGAACCAGGGCATGGTCGTCCTGGACGAGGCCTTCCGGCCGCGCCCGGTCGGCGTCGCCGGCGCCCTGTTCATCACCGGCGTGGGCCTGGCCGTCGGGTACCGCAACGCGCCCGAGCTCACCGCCCGGGCGTTCCCGACCCACCCGGTCACCGGGGAGCGCCTGTACCGCACCGGCGACCTCGCCCGGCTGCTGCCCGACGGCGAGCTGGAGTTCCTCGGCCGGGAGGACTGCCAGGTCAAGGTGCGCGGCATGCGCATCGAGCTGGGCGAGATCGAGTCGGCGCTGGTCCGGATGGACGGCGTCCGGGAGGCGGCGGCGCTGGTCGAGGGCAACGGGCTCGGCGCCCGGCTCGCGGCCTTCGTGGTCCGCGAGGCCGCCCGGCCGCAGCCCGCCGCCCCCGCTCCCGCGGTGGCCCCGGCCCTGGACGCCGAGCGGGTCCGCCGGCTGGAGGCGCGCCTGCGCCAGCCCGGCCGCCGCGCCGACCTGGCGGGCCGCGAGGTCCTGCCCTTCGCCCTGCCGACCGACACCCTGGACCTGCGCCGGGCCGCCGCCCTGCGCGGCGCCGCCACCGGCTTCGCCGACGCCCCCGTACGGCTGGCCGACCTGCACGCGCTGCTGACCGTGCTCGCCCGCCAGGACGAGGACGGCGTGCCCCGGTACGCCTACGGCTCGGCCGGCGGCCTGTACCCGGTGCAGACCTACCTGGCCGTCGCCCCCGGCAAGGTGGCGGGCCTGCCGGCCGGCACCTATTACGTCGACCCGGCCGGGCCGGCGCTGGTCGCCCTCGACGGCGCACCGGGCTCGGCCCGGGCCCTGGACCGGGCGCTCTACAGCGAGGCCAACGGGCCGCTGCTCGACCAGGCCGGCTTCGCCGTCTTCCTGGTCTCCCGGACCGCCGCGATCGCCCCGGTGTACGGCGAACTCGCCGACCGTTTCTGCCTGCTGGAGGCCGGGGCGATGGCGCAGCTGCTGCGTCACCGCGCCGCCGACTGCGCGGTGGCGCTCTGCCCGATCGGCGACGTCTTCCCGGAGCCGCTGCGCGAGGCGCTGCGGCTGGAGGACGGCCAGCGCGCGCTGCACACGCTCGTCGGCGGCCGGCCGCTGAACGCGGCCGCCGACGAGCCCGACTCCGGCACCGACTGGACGGCCGCGCTGCGCGACGCGCTCGCCGAGCGGCTGCCCGGCTACATGGTTCCGCAGCGGGTGCGGGCGGTCGAGGCGCTGCCGCTGTCCGCCAACGGCAAGGTCGACCGGGCGGCGCTCGCCCGGCTGGGCGCCGCGGTGCCCGCCCCCGCCGTCGTCTCCGCCGTCCCCGTCGCCCCCGCCCTCGCGGCGGCCCCGGCGGCACCGGTGGCGCGACCGGCGGCGCACGGGCCGAACATGCTCGGCGCGATGGAGCGGCTCACGGAGCTGTGGCGGGAGGTGATGGACGGGGCGGAGGTCGGCGTCGACACCAACTTCTTCGAGGCCGGTGCCAACTCCATCCACCTGGTCCGGGTCCAGCGGCGGATCGCCGAGGACTTCGGGCAGGAGCTCTCGGTGGTCGAGATGTTCGACCGGCCGACCATCCGCCACCTGGCCGAGCTGCTGGACCGTCCGGCCGCCGCCCCGGCGCCGCAGGCGGTACCGACTGCACCAGCGGCACCGGCTGCATCAGCGCCCGAGCCCGCCTCGGACACCGCCGCACCCGACACCGCACAGCCCGTCGGCGGCGACCGCCGGCAGCACCACGAACGGCGCCGCGCCGCCCGCCGAGGCGGCTCCGGCACCGGCCCGACCGGCTGACCCCGACGGCCGGCGGCCGACACCCCGCACCCCGTGCCGGGTGTCGGCCGCCGGACCCCCGCGAGCCGCGTCGCATCACCACCCATGAGGAGAAAGCCCGATGACCACCCACGCCCCCGGGGGCCCGGCCGCCGCACCGCCGGACCTGCCGGACGCGATCGCCGTGACCGGCCTCGCCTGCCGGTTCCCCGGAGCTCCCGACGCCGGGGCCTTCTGGGCCAACCTGGTCGCGGGCCGCGAGAGCGTCACCTTCCGGAGCCCCGAGGAGCTGGCGGCCCTGGGCGTCCCCGCCGAACGGCTGGCCGACCCCCGGTTCGTCGGGGCGGGCGGCGTGCTGGAGGGCCTCGCGGAGTTCGACGCCGAGTACTTCGGCATCCCGCCCCGCGACGCCGAGCTGATGGACCCCCAGCACCGGCTGTTCCTGCAGTGCGCGGTCACCGCGCTGGAGGACGCCGGGCAGCTGACCGACGGCGTCGAGGGCGGCGTGGGCGTCTACGCCTCGGCCGGCTTCAACTCCTACCTGACGCACCACCTGCTGCCCAACGCGGCCCACCTGGCCGACCGGGCCGACGTCCAGTGGCTGGCCGCCGGGGACAAGGACTACCTCGCCACCCAGACCTCCTACCGGCTGGGCCTGACCGGCCCGAGCCTGAGCGTGCAGAGCGCCTGCTCCTCCGCCCTGCTCGCGGTCCACCTGGCCGCCGAGGCGCTGCTCAGCGGCGAGTGCGACGTGGCGCTGGCCGGCGCCGTCTCCGCCGGGATCGGCCAGGGGCTCGGCTACCTGCACGCCGAGGGCGGCATCCTCTCCGCCGACGGGCACTGCCGCCCCTTCGACGCCGACGCGACCGGCACGGTCTTCGGCAGCGGCGTCGGCGTGGTGGTGCTGAAGCGGCTGGCCGACGCGGTCGCCGACGGCGACACCGTGCGGGCCGTGCTGCTCGGCTCGGCGGTCAACAACGACGGGAACCGCAAGGTCGGCTTCACCGCGCCGAGCCTGGACGGACAGGTCCGGGTCGTCTCGGCGGCCCAGTCCGTGGCCGGGGTCACGCCCGGCGAGGTCTCCTGCATCGAGGCGCACGGCACCGGTACCGCGCTCGGCGACCGGATCGAACTCGCCGCGCTGGGCCGGGTGTTCGCGGACGCCCCGGACTCCCGCCGGGTGCTCGGCGCGGTCAAGTCGAACGTCGGCCACCTGGACACCTGCGCCGGGATGGCCGGGCTGATCAAGACGGTGCTCGCGCTCCAGCACCGCACGCTGCTGCCGACCGTGCACTTCGAGAGCCCCAGCCCCGAGCTGGCCCCGGGCCTGTTCCGGGTGCTGACCGAGGCCGAGCCGTGGTCCGGCCGCGACGGCGCCCGGATCGCGGGCGTCAGCTCCTTCGGCATCGGCGGCACCAACGCCCACCTGATCCTCCAGGACGCGCCGCCGCTGCCCGCCGCGCCCGCCGCCGAACCGGCGCAGTGGGAGCTGCTGCCGCTGTCCGCCCGCAGCGAGCGGGCGCTCGACCGGGCCGCCGAGCGGATCGGCGCGGCGCTGGCCGGCCCCGGTGCGCCCGGCGCGGGCGATGCCGCGTTCACCCTCCAGACCAGGCGGCGCCAGCACCCGTGGCGGCGCGCCGTCCTGACCGGTCGTTCGGGCGAGGCGTCCCCCGCCGCCCAGGCCGTCCAGGCCGTCGCGACCGGTCAGAAGGTCGCCTTCCTCTACCCCGGGCAGGGGGCCGGCCACCCCGGCATGGCGGCCGAGCCGTACCGCGCCGAGCCGCTCTTCCGCGCCGCGCTCGACCGCTGCCTGGACGCCCTGCGGCCGTGGACCACGACGCCGCTGCGCGAGCTGCTGCTCGACCCGGCCCACCCGGACCTGTTCGACCGGACCGAGACCGCCCAGCCGGCCCTGTTCGCGGTGGAGTACGCGCTCACCGCGTGGTGGACGGGGCTCGGCATCCGACCGGTCGCACTCGCCGGGCACAGCGTCGGCGAATTCGCGGCCGCCTGCGCCGCCGGGGTCTTCGACCTGCCCGGCGCCGCCCGGCTGGTGGCCGAACGCGGCCGGCTGATGGGCACCATGGCGCCCGGCGCGATGCTCAGCGTCCCGCTGCCCGAGCCGGAGCTGCGCGCCCTGCTGGACGACCCGGCCGGGCCGGAACTGGCCGCCGTCAACGCGCCCGACCGCTGCGTGGTGGCCGGCGCCCCCGAGGCGGTCGCGCGGCTCGCCGAACGGCTGGCCGCGCGCGGCGTGGCCGCCCGGCAGCTGGCCGTGCGGCACGCCTTCCACTCCCGGGACGCCGAACCGCTGCTGGAGGAGTTCGCCCGGCTGGTCGCCACCGTGCCCGTCCAGGCGCCCGCCGTGCCGCTCATTTCCGGCCTGACCGGGCGTGAGCTCACCGCCGAGGAGGCCGCGTCGCCGCAGTACTGGGCGCGCCAGCTGCGGCACACCGTCCGCTTCGCCGACGCGCTCGCCGCGCTGCCGGGCGACGGCCCGCTGCTGGAGCTCGGCCCCGGCCGGGGCCTGAGCGGCTTCGCCGTACGGACCCTGGGCGCCGGGCGCCCCGCGCTGCCCGCTCTCGGCGGCGCCGCGCCCGCCCCGGACCAGCCGCCGGCCCGGCTCACCGCGCTGGCCCGGCTGTGGGAGCGGGGCGCCGAGGTCGACTGGTCCGCCCTCGGCGAGCGCGCCGGGCGCCGGCACGTCTCGCTGCCGGGCTACCCGTTCGAGCCCACCCGGCACTGGTTCGAGCCCGCCGCCGCCGAGCCCACCGCCACCACCCTCCAAAGCCCCGCCGCCTCCGCGCAGGTTTCCGACGGCGTGGACGACTGGCTGCACGTCGTGTCCTGGACGCAGGCGCTGCCGCCGTCCGGCACCGGGCCGCTCCCGTCGTCGGTGCTCCTGCTCGCCGACGAGTCCGGCCTCGCCGAGGCCGTCGCCGGAGAGCTCGCCGCCGCCGGCGCCCAGGTCAGCCTGGTCCGCGCCGGGGCGTCCACCGCGCCCGACGCCCCGTTCACGCTCGACGCCGACGACCCCGCCGCCTTCCCCGCGCTGGCCGCCGCCCTGGCCGCGCGCGGCACCGCACCGGACGCCGTCCTCTCCTGCTGGGCCCTGGACACCCCGCCGCTGCGCTCGGCCACCCCGGGCGAGGCGGCCGACGGCGCGCTGCGCGCCCTCACCGTCCCGGTCCAGCTGGCCCGGGCCCTGGGCGAGGCGTTCCCCGGCCGGCCGCTGCGGATGCTGCTGGTCACCGACGCCGCCCACGGGGTGCACGGGCAGCCCGCCCGCACCCCGCAGGCCGCCGCCGGGCTGGGCGCGGTGCGGGTGCTGCCGCAGGAGCTGCCCGGCGTCACCGTCCAGGCCCTCGACCTGGACTGCCCGACCCGGGAGCCCGAGGAACTGGCCCTGGCGGCGCAGACCGTGGTGGCGCAGCTGCGCGCCGGGCACGCTGCGGCGCCGCTGACCGCCGTCCGCGGCCGGGCGCACCTGGTGCCGGCCCCGGAGCGGCCCGTCCTCACCGACCCGGCCGGGCCGCAGCCCGCCGCGCCGTCCGGCGTGTGGCTGGTCACCGGCGGCCTGGGCGGGATCGGTCTGGCCGTGGCCGGCCACCTCGCCGAGGACGCCGGCCGGACGCTCGTCCTGCTCACCCGCCGTGCCGTCCCCGACGGCGCCGGCTGGCTGAGCCTGCGCCCCGAGGGCGCGGCGCCCGCCGCGAGCTGCCCGCCGGAGCTGGCCGAGGCCCTCGCCGGGCTGACCGCGCACGGCGCCCGGCTCTGCCTCGTCCAGGCGGACGTCACCGACGAGGCCGCGCTCGGCGCCGCGCTCGACCGGGTCCGGGCCGCGTACGGCCCGATCGCCGGGGTGGTCCACGCCGCCGGGGTGCCCGGCGGTGGCGTCACCGCGCTGCGCAGCGCCGGGGAGATGGCGCGGGTGCTCGCCCCCAAGGTGCTCGGCACCGTCCTGCTGGAGCGGCTGACGGCCGTGGACCGGCCGGTGCTGGTGCTCTGCTCCTCGGTGCTGGCGGTCACCGGCGCGGTCGGCCAGGCCGACTACACCGGCGCCAACGCCTTCCTGGACAGCTTCGCCGCCGGCACCCGGGCCGCCGTGTCGATCGGCTGGGACCGCTGGTCGCAGACCGGCATGGCGCTGCGCTCCGGCCTGCGCGACTGGCTCGACGGCGGCGAGGTGCTCGACCACGCCCTGTTCGACGCCCGCCGGGCGGAGCCGGACGGGACGGTGGAGCTGCGGCTGCGCCGCACCGGGCAGAGCATCTGGCCGGCCGAGGAGCACCGGATCGGCGACGTCCCGGTCCTGCCCGGCACCGCGCTGCTCGAACTCGCCGTCGCCGGGCACCGGTTGACGGTCGGGGACGGGCCGGTCGAGCTGGACGCGGTCTTCACCCACCCGCTGCGGATGCCCGCCGACGCCCCGCCCGAGGTCACCCTGCGGCTGCGTCCGGCGCCCGACGGCGGGCACCTGTGGGAGGTCCGCTCCAGCGCCGTACCGTCCAGGCCGCACGCCCAGGGCCGGATCGCCCCATACGGGGGCGGCTCCCCCGAGCGCCTGGACCTCGACGGCCTCGCGGCCCGCTGCGCCCCGGTGCCGCAGGTCGCGGTGCCCTCCGCCGCCGGGGAGCAGCCCGGCGGCGCCAGCGGCCTGCGCACCGGGCCGCGCTGGGAGAGCGTCACCGAGGTCCGCGAGGACGGGCGCGGCGAGGCGATGCTGCGGCTGCGCCTGCCCGAGGCGTTCCACGGCGACCTGGCCGCGCACCCGCTGCACCCCGCGCTGCTGGACACCGCCACCGGCGCCGTCACCGCCCGCACCGGCAGCCACCTGCCGGTCGCCTACCGCCGCTTGGTGGTGCTCGGCCCGCTCGGCCCCGAGGCCGTGGTGCGGGTCGACCGCCGCTCCGGTGACGCCGGGGCGGCCGACACGCTGGTCGTCGACGTGGTCGTCGCCGGGCCGGACGGCACTGCGGCCGTGCTCGTCGAGGGCTTCGTGCTGCGCCCGGCCCCGGCCGCCCCCGGCCCGGGCGCTCCTGGCCTGGACGCCCCCGGCCCGGACACGCAGGGCGGCATCCCGACCCGGGAGGGCCTGCTGGCCTTCGACCGGATCCTGGCCAACCGTCACCTCCCGCACGTGCTGGTCAGCCCCCGCGCGACCGGGCCGGCCGCGCCCGTCCCGTCCGCATCGCAGGCCGCACCCTCCGCGCCGCAGGCCGCCCCGGCGACCGGCCCCGAGGGGCTGGAGGAGCAGATCTCCGCGGTCTGGTCCCGGCTGCTCGGCGTCCCCCGGATCGGCCCCGAGGACAGCATCTTCGAACTCGGCGGCGACTCCCTGCTGATCGTCCAGATCACCGCCGAACTCCAGCGGCAGGGCCTGACCGTCTCCCCCGGCGACCTCTTCGCCCACCCCACCGTCGGACAGCTTGCCGCCCGGCTGCGCGCGGACCGCGCGCCCGCCGCCGGACCGGCGTCCGACACCCCCGCCCCGCCCACCGCTCCCACCGAGCCCGATCCGGCCCCCGCGAAGGGGTCGGGCGAGGCGTTCTCGGACGCGGACCTCAGCGCAGACGACCTGGCCCGGGTATTCGCCCTGTTCCGGTCAGGAGAGGACACCAAGTGAACGACATCGAGGACATCTACCCGCTCTCGCCGACCCAGGAGGGGATGCTCTTCCACAGCACCACCTCCCCCGAGCACGGCCTGTACGTCGAGCTGACCACCTTCCGGGTGCGCGGCGAACTGGACCTGGCCGAGCTGGGAACCGCCTGGCAGCGCGCGATCACCCGGCACCCGGTGCTGCGCACGGCCTTCGTCCGCGAGCGGATCCGCACCCCGCACCAGGTGGTGCTGCCCAAGGCGGACCTGCCGATCGAGTTCCGCGACCTGTCCGGGCTGGACGAGCCGGCCCGGGAGCGCGCCGTCGCCGAGGAGCTGGAGCAGCGCGCCCGCGAGCGCTTCGACCTGGCCCGGCCGCCGCTGATGCGGCTGCTGGTGCTGCGCCTGCCCGACGAGCACCTGGTGGTGTGGACGTACCACCACCTGCTGCTGGACGGCTGGTCCGCCGCGCTGCTGCTGGCCGAGGTCACCGCCGGACTGTCCGGTGGCACCGCCGAGGCGCCCGCGCCGCCCGCCTTCCGCGAGTACATCGCCTGGCTGGGCCGTCAGGAGGCCGAGCGCGACCGCACGTTCTGGACCGGCTACCTGGCGGGCTACCGCGAGCCGGCGACGCTGAGCCTGCCGGGCGTGCGCCCGGGCGCCAAGCCGTCCGGCGACTTCCGCACGGTGCGGGCCGAGCTGCCCGCCGAGACCGTCACCGCGCTGCGGCGGCTGGCCGCCGGCAAGGCCACCACGCTCAGCAGCCTGGTCGAGGCCGCCTGGGCGGGGACGGTCGCGCGCTGCTCCGGCCGCGACGACGTGGTGGTCGGCGTGACCGTCTCGGGCCGCCCCGTCGACCTGGACCGGGCGGACCAGATGCTCGGGATGTTCATCAACACCGTCCCGGTGCGGGTGCGGATCGACCGGGAGCTGCCCGGCGACGAGTGGCTCGCCCGCCACGCCACGACCCGCCACCCGCTGCTGGACCACCAGCACACCCCGCTGACCGACATCCAGCGCTGGGCCGAGACCGCGCCCGGCGTGCCGCTGTTCGACACCGTCGTGGTGGTCGAGAACTACCCGGACCGCACCGAGGCGGTGCTCTCCCACGGCGCCGTCACGGTCAGCGACGTCCGCTACGAGACCCGGACCAACTACCCGGTCACCCTGGTCGTGCGGGCCGCCGCCGAGATGCAGCTCCAGGCGGTGGTGGACGCCGGGCGGATCACCCCGGAGGAGACCGCCGCGCTGCTCGACCACGTCGTCGCGGTGCTGACCCGCATCGCCGCGCGGCCCGGCCGCCCGGTCCGCGAGCTGCTGGCCGTCCCCGAGGCGGCCCGCGCCCGCCAGCTCGACACCTGGAACGGCAGCGAGATCGACCGCGCCGAGCCGTCGGCCCTGCTGTCCGGGCTGATCGACGACGCGGTCCGCAGCCGCCCGGACCACCCGGCGGTGGTCGACCAGCAGACCCGGTACAGCTACCGCGAGCTCGACCGGCGGGCCGACGCCCTGGCCCGGCAGCTGGCCGCGCGCGGCGTGCGCGCCGGCGACCGGGTGGGCGTCTGCCTGGGCCGCAGCGCCGACCTGGTGACCGCGATGCTGGCCGTCGCCCGGGCCGGGGCCGCGTTCGTCCCGCTCGACCCGGCCCACCCGGTGGAGCGGATCGGCCTCGTCCTGGCGGACGCGGCCCCGGCCGTGGTGCTCACCGACGCGACCGGCGCGCCCGCGCTGGCCGGCTGGGACGGCGCCGCCGTCGACCTGGCCTCCCTGGACCTGGCCGCCGCCGACCTGACGCTCCAGGAGACCTCCGCAGACCTGCCGGGCGCCGCCCCGGACGGCCTCGCCTACCTGATGTTCACCTCCGGCTCCACCGGCCGCCCCAAGGGCGTCGCCGTCGGCCACCGGGCGCTGGCGAACCTGGTGGACAGCCTGGCCCGCCGCCACCCCGGCCTAGACGGCGGCACCCGCTTCCTCGCCCTCACCACGCTCAGCTTCGACACCTCGCTGGCCGAGCTGCTGGTGCCGCTCGCCGTTGGCGCGACGGTGCACGTGGGCGGCCAGGCGCTCGGGCTGAGCGGCCGCGAACTCGACCGCTACAGCGTCGAGCACGGCATCACCGCGCTCCAGGCGACCCCGTCCCGCTACCGGGCGCTGCTCGACTCCGACTGGCAGGGCGCCGGCCGGCCCCGGCTCTACAGCTGCGGCGAGGCCTTCCCCGCGGACCTGGCGGCGCCGCTGGCCGAGCGCGGCGAGTCGGTGTGGAACATGTACGGGCCGACCGAAACCACCGTCTACTCCAGCGTCGAGCGGATCACCGCCGACACCACCCGGGTCACCGTCGGCCGCCCGATCGCCAACACCGTGCTGCACGTGCTGGACACCGTGGACGGCGAACTGCTGCCGGTCGGCTGCGTCGGCGAGCTGTGCATCGGCGGCGACGGCGTCGCCCAGGGCTACTGGCAGCGGCCCGAGCTGACGGCCGAGCGGTTCGTCACCGACCCGTTCACGGGCGGCCGGATGTACCGCACCGGCGACCACGCCCGCCGCCTGCCCGACGGGCGGATCGAACTGCTCGGCCGGATGGACCGCCAGCTCAAGCTGCGCGGCTACCGGATCGAGCCCGGCGAGATCGAGCAGGTCCTGCTGGCCCTGCCCGAGGTGGCGGCCGCCGCGGTCGCCGTCCGGGAGGGCCGCCTGGTCGCCTGGGTGGTGCCCGCCGACCGGGGCGCCGCGCTCGACGCCCCCGGCGTCCAGGCCGGGCTGCGGCGCTCGCTGCCCTCGTACATGGTCCCCGAGGCGGTCACCGTCCTCGCCGAACTGCCGCTCACCCCGGCCGGCAAGACCGACCTGCTCGCCCTACCCACCCCGGCCGGGTTCGCCGACGAGGCCGCGCCGAGCGGCGGGCCGAGCGGCACGGCGGACCACGAGGCGCTGGTGGCCCGGCTGTTCCGCGAGGTCCTGGCCCTGCCCGAGGTCGGTTTGGACGACGACTTCTTCGAGCTGGGCGGCGACTCGCTGCGCGCCCTGCGACTGGTCTCCCGGCTGGAGGCGGAACTCGGCTGCTCGCTCGACATCGAGCTGCTCTTCGACTCCTCCACGGTCCGCGACCTCACCGCGGCCATCGGCCCGGCCCTGGCCGCCGACGCCGACGCCGACGCCGACGCTTCGGGCTCCGACGCCGACCAGTGAACCAACCGGCGTCCCGGCCGGCCCCGGCCGCCGGGACGCCCCTGCACCGACCACACCGATTGGACACAACCTCCATGGCTAGCTCTACGGCCACGATTCTCGACGACGGCGAACGACGGCTCGACACCCTGCTGCTCTCCCGCTGGGAGGCCGATCCGGCGCAGCCCGCCGTGGTCGACGGCGACCGGGTCCTGCTCGCGGGCGAGCTCAGGGACCGCACCGTGCGGGTCGCCTCGCTGCTGCGCGAGCGGGGGGTGCGCCCGGGCGAGCGGGTCGCGGTCTACCTGGAGCGCTCGGCCGACTTCGTGGTCGCCGTGGCCGGGGTGATCCTGGCCGGCGCCGCCCAGGTCGCCTTCGACGTCAACGACCCGGTCGCCCGCACCCTCGACATGCTGGCCGACTGCACGCCCCGGCTGCTGATCACCACCCCCGAACTGCGCTCCCGCTTCCCCGAGTTGACGGGCACCGAGATCGTCACCGTCGACGAGTGCGCGGCGGCCCGCCCGGCCGTCCCGTTCGAGCCGGCGGCCGACCTCGCCGAGCAGCCCGCGGTCGTCATCTACACCTCCGGCTCCACCGGCCGGCCCAAGGCCTCGCTGATCCCGCACCGCGCGGTGACCACCCGCCTGCGGGCGCTCCAGCGCAGCCACGGACTCGGCCCGGACGACCGGATGCTGCACCACACCGCGTGCAGCTTCGACATGTTCCTGATCGAGGTGTACTGGCCGCTGATCACCGGCACCACCATCGTCATCGCCGCCCCCGGCCGCCAGCGCGACGCCGACTACCTCGCCGAGACCATCCGCGCGGCCGACATCACCATCTTCTACTGCGTGGTCTCGCTGCTGGAGCTGTTCCTGCTGGCCCGCGGGCCCGAGGAGCGCTTCGACGGCCTGCGGCGCGTCCTCACCGGCGGCGAGCCGCTCGCGCCCGAGCTGGTCCGCCGCTTCCACGCCCAGTCCACCGCGCCGCTCACCAACCTCTACGGGCCGAGCGAGTGCACCATCTACTGCACCGCCTGGGTGCCCCCGCGCGACCCCGGCCTGGACACCGTCTACATCGGCCCGGCCATCGAGGACACCACCCTGTGGATCCTCGACGAGGACGGCAAGCCCGTGCCGGACGGCGAGCCCGGCGAGCTCTACATCGGCGGCGAGGGCCTCGCCCTCGGCTACCTCAACCGGCCCGAGCTCACCGCGGAGCGCTTCGTCCCGGACCACCTCGGCGACGGCCCCGGCCCGCTCTACCGCTCGGGCGACCTGGTCCGTACCCACCCGGTGGGCGGCCTGGAGTTCCTGGGCCGGGTCGACCTCCAGGTGAAGATCCGCGGCTACCGGATCGAACTGGGCGAGATCGAGTCCGCCGCCCTGCGGGTGCCCGAGGTCCGGCAGGCGGCCGTGGTGGCCCACGGCCGCGGCAGCGGCGCCCGGCTGGTCGGCTTCCTGGTGCTCGCACCCGGCGCCGAGCCCGCGAGCGTCACCGCCGCCGTGCGCGAGACGCTGCGCGGCGCCCTGCCCTCGTACATGGTCCCGGCGTCGCTGGCCGCCGTCGACTCGATGCCGCTGACCGCCAACGGCAAGCTGGACCGCGCCCTGCTGACCGAGCGGGCCGGGGCCGTCCTGCCCACCGTCACCGACGAACCGCAAGCACCGCCCGGCGACGGCGTGGCCGCCACCGTCTCCACGGTCTGGTGCGAGGTCCTCGGACTGCCCGCCATCGGCCCGGACGACGACTTCTTCGAGATCGGCGGGGACTCCTTCAAGGTGGTCCGCGCCACCCGCAGGCTGGAGACGCTGCTCGGCGTCGAGGTCCCGATGCACCTGATGTACGACGAGCCCACGGTGACGGCCTTCACCGCCGCCCTGGCCGAGCAGGGAACGGAGGGATCGCGGTGACTCCCCAGGTCGTCCGTTCCTTCGGCGAGCTCGACGCGATCGCCCGCGATCCGTCGGCCCCCGTCGTCACCCTGTTCAGCGGCGGGCTGGACAGCAGCTACCTGCTGCACCGCCTGGCCCGGGCCGGCGCCCGCAACGTCCACGCCGTCAGCGTCGACCTCGGCGAGGACGAGAGCAGCGAGCACAAGCAGCGGATCGCCGACCGGCTCGGCATCCGGCTGCACCTGGTCGACGGCCGGCAGGAGTTCGCCGAGGACTACGTCCGCCCGGCCATCGCCGCGCACGCCGTCTACCTCGACACCCACCCGGTCAGCTCCTCGCTCAGCCGCCCGCTGATCGCCAAGGTCGCCGTCGACACCGCCCGCGAACTCGGCGCCACCACCGTGCTGCACACCGCCAACCGCTCCCAGAACACCCTGCGCCGGCTCAACGGCGCCCTCGAACTGCTCGGCTTCGCCGGGCGCTACGGCAGCCCGTACGACCTGGACCCGGTGGACCGGGACCAGAAGATGCGCGAGCTCAAGGAAGCCGGCCTGGAGCAGCTGAGCGAGCGGCTGGTCAGCGGCGACTCCAACCTGTGGTGCCGGGAGTTCGAGTCCGGGATCCTCGACGACCCCGAGGACCACGCCGTGCCCGAGCGGCTCTACCAGTGGAGCGCGCTGCGCCCCGCCGAGGCCCCGGAGGCCGTCGAGGTCGCGTTCGAGGCCGGCCGTCCGGTCGCGGTGGACGGCCGCCGGCTGCCGCTGACCGAGCTGATCGACACCCTCAACCACCTGGTCGGCGCGCACGGCCTCGGCCGGTACAGCGGGCTCGAACACCTGGGCCACGGCCCGAAGGTGCTGGAGATCCGCGAGATGCCCGCCGCCTGGCTGCTGCTGCGCTCGCGCCGCCACCTGGAGACGGCCACCCTCTCCGCCGAGCTGCTGCGGGAGAAGCTGAACCAGGAGCAGCTGTGGGTCCGCGAGGCGCTGGAGGGCCGCTGGTTCGGCGAACTGCGCCGGGCCAGCCAGGCGTTCATCGAGGTCTGCTCGGCGCCCGTCACCGGCTCGGTGCGGTGGCGGCTCTCGGCGGGCTCGGCCGAGACCCGGGCCATCGCCGCCGACCGGCCGCTCTACCTGCGCGACCGGGAGGCCTGGGAGCACCGCTCCGTCGCCGCCGAGCGCGCGGCGTTCAGCCCGAACCAGCCGCAGGAGCGCTGACATGGGCGGCTCGAACCCGGCGCCCCCTTCGTCCCCGGCGTCCCTTTCTCCCCCGGTGCTGCTGGTCGTCTACGGCCGGGGCTCGGCCACCGCGCGCGGGGTCCTGACCGCCGGGCGGCGGCTGTGCACGGCGGTCTTCCTCGGCGACCTCGGCGACCCGAAGGTGGCCGCCGACCTGGCCCAGCTGCCGAAGTCGGCCACCGTGGTGGACACGGCCGGCCTGACCGAGGAGCAACTCTGCGACCGGGCCGCCGAGTTCGGCGCCGCCGGAGTGATCACCTTCAGTGACCACCTGCTCCGGACGGCGGCCGCCGTGGCCGCGCGGTGCGGCCTGCCGTTCCACGACCGGGCCACCGTCGAGGTCCTGGTCGACAAGTTCCGCCAGCGCGAGGCCCTGGCGGCGGCGGGCGTACAGGCCACCGCCTGCCGGACGGTCCGCTCCGCCGCCGACCTCGGCCCGGCCCTCGCCGCGACCGGGCTGCCCGCCGTCCTCAAGCCCCGCTCGGGGGCCGGCAGCGTGGACACCTGCCTGGTCCGCAGCGCCGCCGAACTGGCCGACCGGTACGCCGAGTTCACCGAGGGCGCGGCGAGCCCGGCGGTGTTCGTGCTGGAGGAGTACCTGGTCAGCGACCCCACCGTGGTGGGGGAGTTCTGGGGCGACTACGTCTCGGTCGAGTCCGCGATCCGCGACGGCGAGATCCGCACCGTCGCGGTCACCGGCAAGCTGCCGCTGGCTCCCCCGTTCCGGGAGACCGGCTACTTCACCCCGGCCCTGCTCCCCGCCGGCCTGGCCGACGAGGTCGTGGCCCTGGAGCAGCGCGCGCTACGGGCGCTCGGCATCCGCGAGGGCGTCACCCACACCGAGATCAAGTTCACCCCCGACGGGCCGCGGCTGATCGAGGTCAACGGCCGCCTGGGCGGGCACGTCTCGGACGTCCTCAAGCGCTCCGCCGGGACGGACCTGCTCGTCCTCGCCCTCCGGCTGGCACTCGGCGCGTTCGACCCGCCCGAGCCGGTGCTCGCCCTGGGCGCAGGCTGCCCGAAGGTGGCGTTCCAGTACTTCCTCTCCCCGCCCGCCGACGGCCTCGCCCCCGGCCCCGCCGAGGTGCTCGACGGCCTCCAGCACCTCCCCGGGGTGGACCTGGTGGACGCCCGGATCGACCCGTCCTGGCGGGCCGACTGGCGGGCCGGCACCGAGTGGCTGATCGGCACCGTCTACGGCTCGGCCCCCGGACACCCCGAGCTCCGGGCCACCGTCGAGGGCATCCACCGCACGATGGCCGACTTCTGGTCCTGACGGCGCCCTGAGCCCCGGCCCCGGTATCACCCCCCTCGCCCCACCGCACCCGCCCAACCTCGCACCCCTGGAGTCAACTTGCCGCGGCGCATACGCACAGCCACCCACGCGGCGGTGGCAGCCGTAGTCTCCGCCCTGGTCCTCGCGCTGCTCGCGCTGGGCATCGGGCCCATCCCGGCCCTCGGAACCGCCCTCGTCCCCGGGGCCGGGGCGTGGGACTCCGCCGCCGGCGCCGAACTCCCGCACACCGAGACCCTCACCCTGGCGGGCCTGAACGCGCCGGTGACAATCGCCTTCGACGACAACGGCGTCCCCGCCGTCAAGGCCGCCTCCGACACCGACCTGTTCCAGGCCCAGGGCTACCTGCACGCCCGCTTCCGGCTCGCCCAGCTCGACCTGGAGCGGCGCGCCGGCCGCGGACGCCTGGCGGAACTCAACGGGCCCGGGAGCGTCGAGTCCGACCGCTTCGAACTCCAGATGGGACTCCTGCGCACCGCCGAAGCCACGTGGGCCGCCACCGCGCCCGACAGCCCGGCGGGCCGCGCCCTCACCAGCTACACCCGGGGGATCAACGCCTGGATCTCCGAGCTGCGCCACAACGGGCAGTGGCCGGCGATCTTCTCCCTCACCGGGGTCTACCCGGCCGACTGGACGCCGGTCGACAGCCTGGTCATCCAGGAACTCCTCACCCAGAGCATGGACTTCACCAGCACCCCGCTGGACTACGCGATCTTCCGGGAGTCCCTCGGCGAGGAGCGCACCATGGACTGGTTCCCGGTCCACGCGCCCAACGACCAGCGGCCGTACGACGTCGGGCCGTACCGCGACCTCGGCATCGCGCCGCTGCCCGCGAACGTCAACACCGCCGGGCCCGACGGCCAAGCCGCCGCCAACCGGTCGGAGCCCCGCCCCGCGCCCGTCGCCCCCACCGGGAAGCCCGACCCCGCCGGGGAGGCGACCGCGGCCCACGCCCTGCTGGACACCATCCGCGCGCTCCCGGCCACCCAGGTCCACACCTTCCCGGACAGCAACGCCTGGGCGGCGAACGGCCCGGCCGTGGCGGGCGGCAACGCGATGCTCGCCGGCGACCCGCACCTGCCGATGACCCTGCCCTCGTACTGGTACCAGATCGCGCTGTCCTCGCCGGAGACCGACGTCACCGGCGCCAGCATGGCCGGCATGCCCGGCGTGCTGATCGGCCGCAACGCCAACATCTCCTGGTCCCTGACGGACGGGCAGAACCAGTCGACGGTCTTCTACAGCGAGCAGACCAGCCCCGACCACCCCGGCCAGTACTTCTGGAACAACGCGTGGCACCCGATGCAGCGGGTGGAGTACACCATCCCGGTCCGGGGCGGCGACACCGAACACCTCGCCGTGGACCTCACCGTGCACGGGCCGGTCCTGACCAGGGCCGGGCAGACCACCTCGGTCAGCTGGATGGGCAACATCCCCTCCCCCGACCTGGCCGTCCTGCTCTCCGTCAACAAGGCCCGCGACTACCAGGAGTTCCGCACCGCACTCGCCGACTGGCACGCCCCCACGCTCAACTTCGCCTACGCCGACGGCGGCGGCAACATCGGCGTGGTCGCCGCCGGGTACTTCCCCCTCACCAAGGGCGGCAACCCCTGGTTCCCGATGCCCGGCACCGGCGAATACGACGTGGTCGGCGCCATCCCCTTCGACGCCACCCCGCAGGTCCACAACCCGCCGAACCACGTGGTCGCGACGGCCAACCAGCGCCCCGTCTCCGCCGACTACCCGTACTACATCGGCACCACGCTCAACGCCTTCGACAACGGCTACCGGGCCAACCGGATCTACCAGTACCTGGAGAGCCACCAGGCGATGACCAGCGCGGACTTCACCACCCTGCAGAACGACGTCACGGACTACCTCGCCACCGTCATCCTGCCGCACCTGAAGACCGCCCTGGCCGACCAGAAGCTCGACCCCCGCCAACAGGCCGCCCTCGACGTCCTGAACCGCTGGGACCACACCATGAAACCCGGCGTCGCCGGCGGGCCGATCTGGTGGACCTTCTGGAACGACTACCTGGAGACCACCTTCCAGCCCTGGTGGGACCACGCCAAGGTGCCGGTCGAACGCGACCGCCTGTACCTCAAGGTCTCCAGCGCACTGCCCAGCCTCGACGAGAACCTCGAAGCCTGGACCCTGCACGACCCGACCAACCCGGCCTTCACCTCCCCCGGCGGCCCGACCCGCACCGCGACGGACGCCATGCGCACCGCGTTCACCCAGGCCGTCTCCGAACTGTCCCAGGACCTCGGCAACGACCCCGACACCTGGACCTGGGACCGCGTCCACACCCGGCAGATCCCCTCCCTCACCGGCGCCGAAGCCCTCGGCTACGGCCCCAAGCCCGCCGAGGGCGACCGCTGGACGGTCAACGCGGCCGACGGCGGCATGAACTCCACCTTCGGCCCGAGCTGGCGCATGGTCGTCGACTGGAAGGGCCCGGACACCGCCACCGCGCAGGCCGTCTACCCCGGCGGCCAGAGCGAGAACCCGGCCTCACCCTGGTACCGGAACTTCATCCCGTACTGGTGGGAGGGCCGGAACCCGCCGCTCCTGATGGCCGCCGACCAACCCGCCTCCACCAAGGTGTGGACCCTGCGACCGGGAGCCTGACCACCATGACGCAACAACACCCCTCCCCCACCCTCCTCCCCCTCCTCCTCACCCTCACTGCCACCACCGTCATAGCCCTCGGCTCCCTCTGGTCCCTCTGGTACCTCCCCTTCCTCTGCGGCCTCGCCCTCGGCACCACCACCGCCCTGCGCGGCCAACGAGCCCGCACCGCCGTCCTCACCGCCACCACAGCCGCCCTCGCCGGCTGGGCCGCCCCCCTCCTCTGGCGCACCGCCACCGGCGAAGCCGTAGCCGGCACCGCCCGCACCCTCGCCGCCCTCGCCGGCCTCCCACCCCTCGCCTCCCTGATGATCACCGCCACCCTCCTGATCAGCCTCCTCCAAGCCCTCCTAGGCGTCTGGCTAGCCCGCACCACCACCGCCACCCTCCGCCCCACCCCCTGACCCCACCCCCCACCAAGGCAAACGACGGCCCGGCCCGCACAGCGGCCCGGGCCATCGCCGTTCCGTGCTCTCGGTTCTGGTCTCATCCTCGCCCAGGGGCCGCGGACAGGCCCTGGAGCCAAGCACCCACTCCGACGAGCAGGAGGCACTCCAGCAACCGTAGGTCTCCGGGGATCAGGCCTGGCGGGGCGCTATCGGTCGGGCGCGTTCCAGGAGTTCGCGGACGTGAGGGTTACGCCGGTGTGGCAGGGTCGCGGACAGCATGGTGCGGATGCGGTCGTCGGCTCGGCCGGACTGGACGTGGGGGAAGTCGTCCAGGGCGAGGTTCCAGTTCTGGACGGCTTCCTCCAGTCGGCCGGCTCCGAGCTGCCATTCGGCGAGCATCGCGCGGTGACGGACACGGGCCCGGCGGTACACCGCGGGTCGGACCTTCTCGGAGTGCTGGAGTGCGCGGGTGGCGCCTTCTCGGTCGCCGAGCTCGTAGTTGACCTGGGCGACGTGGTACGAGAGGGAAGCCGGGTCGTAGGAGCCGTGGGCCTTGGCCTTGGATTCGGCTTGCTCCATGGCGACTTCGGCTTCGTGGAGCTTGGCTAGCGCTCCGGCGCGGTCGCGCGTCTGGGCGAGGGCGTGGGCCTGCTGTCCGGCGAGGAAGGCACGCATCCGTGGTCCGGCCTCGGGTGATGCGGCATCGGCGGCGTTCGCGTACCGCAACGCGGTTGCTCCGTGGCCGAGTTCGACCGCTTGGACGCTCATTCCGCGCAGGGTGGTGCAGTAGGTGAGGTGGTCGCCGGCGGCGAGGGCGAGCTCCAGCGCTTTGGTGTAGTAGGCCTGGCCGAGCAGGTCGAGGCGTTCGTCCACGGCCATGTAGCCGGTCAGGTAGAGGTGGTCGGCGGCGGCGGACAGCATCGCCTTGCGGACCTCGTCGTCGGCGGTGGCCTTGAGGTGTGGGGCGATGTTGTTGACCATGAACGCGGCGGCCATCGGGCGGGCGGTCCGGCCGCCGAACTGGTCGTCCAGCTCACTGATCCGTTCGGTCATGGCGATCACGGCCTCGACCTCTGCCATGCCGATCCGGGTGTGTGGATCGGCCTTCAGCCGCTCGAATCGCCCGATGAGGTCCGGCCAGCCTGGAATGGTGAGGGCGACCGAGTACAGGCCCGCCCCGAGTACGCCCCTGCGCGATGGGTCCATGTCCATGCTCCCGAGGTCGATCAGTCCCGCCACCGTATCCCCGGACTGGGCCTGAACGTCAGGTCGATCGGCGAAGCCCGCCTCGAATGCGGTGACCGGCCGCCCCAGGCGGCGGGCCAGGGCCTCCAGGACCACTTTCTGGTACTTGGCCATGGGACGGGTGCCCGAGAGCCAGTGCGAGACGGCCGACTCGTCGTACCTCAGCTTGTAACCGGCCTCGGTTCCGGCCCGGTTGACCGCTCGGGCGAACTCGCCGTTGCTCGCCCACCGGCATTCCTCTACCAGCGGGGCGAGCTTGCCGTTGGGTGTCCGTTCGCGTGCTGCCATCGCCGCCCCCGGGCCGGGTTTCAAGGGTTTCAAGCATCCGGGGTGTCTCTACCGTGTTCACGCCGAGCGCACACCTGTTGACTCATTGTCAGGCCGAGCGAGAGCCCCACGGACCAGGGCTGCTTCGGCTTCACGATCGGCGGCACCGCCCACCTGCTCGTCCATTCCCAGGTGGCCGGTACCGCTCTCCAGGCCAGTGCCGAAGGGTGCCCCACCGTGGTCGTGCATTCCCATGTCTTCTTCCTGACCAGAGATCCGGTCTCCGTGCCCGTCGCCCGTCGTCGGGTGAGGAGCCGCGTCGCCAGCTGGGGCGTCCTGCTCGACGAGGACACCCGGTTCGCGTTGGACACGGTCACCTCCGAGCTGGTGACCAACGCCGTCCGGCATTCCGACCGGCCGATGCTCACCGTCGCCGTCTACGTGAGCGTCCGGCTGCGGCGGGCCCTGGTCGAGGTCTACGACGGCTCGACCGCACTTCCCCGGCGACGCCAGGCCGGCACGGACGCGGAGAGCGGCCGGGGGCTGGAACTGGTCGAGTGCCTGGCCCTGGCGATGACCAGGCGCCAGATCATCGCCGGGCCGCGACGAGCGGTCCAGGCAGCCTTGAACGCGCTCGAACGCCGTGGCCGGACGCCGATACGAGCCCCGCACTGCCCCGGCAGCACCCGCCCCGCCGTTCCGGCCCGCTAGGCAGGAACCCCGTCAGGAAGGGATCAGAACCAGTGACCAGCATGACCAGGACCAACGGCGTCCTCGGCCGCCGCGGACTACGAACCGGCGTCGAATGGTCCACCCCCAGTGCCGCCCGCGCTCGCGCCGCCCAGCTCGTCGCCGAACACCGTTCCCAGCAGCGGGAGATCGTCCGCAACCCGCACCTGAATACCGAGTGGGCCCGCGCCGCCGTGCGAACCCCGCAGCTGCTGGCCGCCATCCAGGAAGCCATCGGCCAGGACATCGCGGTGGAGAACACGTTCCTCGTGGTGAAGTGGCCCGGCCGCGCATTCGAGATCCCCTGGCACCAGGACGGCATCGATGCCCGCCTCGAACTGGACCCCGACCGCTCGGTCTCCGCCTGGCTGGCAATCAGCGACGCCACCGTGAGCAACGGCTGCCTGCACGCGGTACCCGGCTCCCACCACTTCGGCTACCTGCCGTTCTCCTCCGAGGCCGAGCACGGCGCCGAACGCGGCCGTGCCGACCAGGCGACCGGCTTCACCGCCGACACCTCGACCGCACTGCCCCTGCCGGCCGGGTCCGCCCTGCTCATGGACAGCCGCCTGCTGCACCGCTCCGGCACCAACACCAGCAACGGCGCCCGCGTCGGCCTGAACGTCCGCTCGCTAATACAGCCGCCGCCCGCCAACACGACCTCGCCGCGAATCGGCCCTGGTCGTTCCCTGCCTTCGAGGCAGCCCTACGGGCCAGCCTCGCCCACGACCCCGAGCAGCGGCCTTCAGCGTGCTCGCTCGCCAAGTTGCTCCGCACCGCTCTCGCCGAGCCCGCCTCGACCTGCGAGTAACCCAACATCCACAACACTGGACATGAACGTCCAGAGCGGCGCCAGCCACCATCATCGCTCCAACAATCGCGCGAGCCAGCTACGCCGATACTTGAGCTCACGCTCACGCCTCTCCTCCTCTATCCGAGCAAGCTGGTAGAGCTCGGTCTCACGGCGATCGCCTGAATTCCACCCTTCGGGGCAGTCTCTCAGGACATGCTCACGAAGCCTCTCCCCCAAGTCGGCGGCGCCATTCTCGCCGCAGGCACGGTGGAATCGCAGGAGTGACTCCTTCGGAGCATGCAGAACGAACGCGGGAACCACATCGCGGACCCATTGCATGGCAGGGGATGGGTTCAACAGATGCACCAGGCTCACGGGCGCTTGGGCCCTGGTGACACGGAACTCGGTGAGCGGCTGTTCTTCGCCCTTGGATGGTTCCAGGGTCCTGGTGAAGTAGAAAACGGCGACTGGGTCGTGCGATCGAGCCGTCGCGGCCAGGATCCGCTGCCCGTCGAGCTTGCGCCCCTTGCCGAGGAACATCTCATAGAGCCCAAAGAGCAAGGTGATGTCACTACTCGTCGCGAGCCGCTCCATCAACTGATCCGCTTGCTCGTCCTGGTCATAGTCACGCCAGTCGACGAGCACCTGATAGAGCTCGTCCACGCCGACTGCCTCTGCCTGATCCCACAGGAGGAGTTCGGCGTCGGTAGCGTTTGACAGATCCGCCATGGCGCGGACATCGCGCTCCTGCAACCGCAGGAGCGCCTCGGCTTTCCGAATCTCTTCCTCGACCTCCACAACACGGCGCTCAGCAGCATCGCGCTGCTCAGTGAGCGCCCGTACTTCGTCCCGGGCGTGGACGCTGAGATCCGCGAGGGAATCCTCCACTGCCTGACGTTTGCGACGTTCTGCCACAAGCTCCTCGCGGAGTACATCGAGCTGCTGGTTGGTACGGAGGCGCTGATGCTCGATCTCCTCCCTCGCGTCAGCGAGTTCGAACTCGCGCGCCTGCAGCGGGTTCCGGGTCCGGACCGCGTCGTACATCAGTTTCCGGGTCCGGGCGACTTCCTCAGGCGAGACCTCACCGCCCTCTTGTTCGGCGACCACCTGGTGGAGCCGTGCCGCAAGCTCTCGACGCGGGACCTCACGGCCGTTCAAGAACTTCGAGAGCCGGGTCTTGTCCACACGCAGCCTGTGGGCCAGCTCCTCGGAGCTGAGGCCGGTCCGGTCACGCAGATCCCTCAATCGCTGGGCGCAGCGCCGCTCCGGCTCGGACAGCCGCTCGTCGAGTTCTGCGAGACCACGCCGTGTCGGAAGCTGGTGCGTCATCCTCCGGTGCCCCCTTCTAGGTTGCGAGCCAAGCAATGTGCGGCCGTGTGACGCAAGGCGCGGTTGCGACCTGACGCACTCATGCCCCTACCGAATGTGATTGGACCCTACCGAACCAGTCGCACCTCGGAGGTTCTTATGGCTCTCCCTCGCCCGTCCCGCCCGTTCCTCGATATCCGCATCGGCGGCACGCGGCTAACCATGCAGCGCTGTCCTCGTCGGCTGCTCATCCTGATGGGATCTGTCGCGGGCACCCTGAGCAGTGTGCTGGCGCTGCACCGGTAAGGGTGCAGTCAACGCGGCCTGAGTAATGACTCTGGTCTCAGTTCTGGTCTCATTCGCCCCCATCCGACCGGGTTCGGTCGGCGCCCGACGGTTCGATCCGCCGCAGGTCAGAACGGGTACAGAACCCGGCGGCCGGAGTTCGGGAGAATTGGAAAGCGTGCCGGGAGCACCCCCTCACGAGTTCGAATCTCACATCCTCCGCTTCGACCGATGGCCCGGCCCGCTCAGCGGCCCGGGCCATCGCCGTTCCGTGCTCTCGGCTTGGCTCTGAAGGACAACTCCGAGCGAACGCGCCCCGGAGCCGCTACCGTTGGAGGCGCAGTCGCAGCGCGCCGTTGCGTCCGTTGTCGGCTGCGCCACCTCAGAGCGACGGATACCGGAACCGGAGTCATGGTCTACACCGTGGGGGCGCGAGCTATCTGCGCCGAGCTGGAGAACTGAGAACCACTCAGTCCTCGTTCTCGGCCCGGCTCGGCGTGTGATCACCCCCCCCCACCTCTCCGCGACTCTTCCGTGAGGGCCCTACCGCCATGCGCTCGACGCAGATCCGCTCCACCTTCCTGGACTTCTTCACCTCGCGCGGCCATCGCCACGTCCCGTCCAGTCCGCTCATCCCCTCCGACCCGACGCTGCTGCTGGCCAACGCCGGCATGAACCAGTTCAAGCCCTACTTCCTGGGCGAGGTCACGCCGGAGTACCCGCGCGCCACGACCATCCAGAAGTGCGCCCGCACCTCCGACATCGACAACGTCGGCCGCACCAACCGGCACGCCACGTTCTTCGAGATGATGGGCAACTTCTCCTTCGGCGACTACTTCAAGGCCGACGCCATCGCCTACGCCTGGGAACTCCTCACCCAGGGCTACAACTTGGAGAAGGACCGGCTCTGGATCACCGTCCACCAGGACGACGACGAGGCCGAACAGCTCTGGCGCAGGATGGGCGTGCCCGCCGAGCGCATCCAGCGCCTCGGCGCGGACAACTTCTGGGACATGGGCGTCCCCGGCCCCTGCGGCCCCTCCTCCGAGGTCAACTACGACCGGGGACCGGCCTTCGGGCGCGAGGGCGGACCGGCCGTCGACGGCGAACGGTACGTCGAGATCTGGAACCTCGTCTTCATGCAGTCCATGCGCGGCGCGGACGACGACAACGGCACCTTCCCGATCCTCGGCGACCTCGCCCGGCAGAGCATCGACACCGGCCTCGGTCTCGACCGCCTCGCCGCGATCCTCCAGGACGCCGAGAACGTCTGCGGCACCGACCTCCTGCTGCCCACCCTCACCACTGTCCAGGAACTCGCCGGCCGCGACTACCCGGGCAGCGGCTCCGACGGCGAGGAGAAGGTCTCCTTCCAGGTCGTCACCGAGCACGCCCGCTCCATCGCCTACCTGATCGCGGACGGCGTCCTGCCCGCCAAGGACGGCCGCGGCTACGTCCTGCGCCGCCTCATGCGCCGCGCGATCCGCCACGCCCGCCTGCTCGACATCGACCACCCCGTCCTCGCCCCCGCCACCACCAGCGTCATCGCCAACCTCGGCGACGTCTGGCCCGAACTCACCAGCCAGGCCAGCCTCATCGAGCAGGTCGTCACCGCCGAGGAGGAGTCCTTCACCCGCGCCCTCACCCAGGGCACCCGGCTGCTCAACGCCGCCGTCACCCGCAGCCGCGACAGCCGGTCCACCACCCTCACCGGGGAGACCGCCTTCGAACTGCACGACACCTACGGCTTCCCCGTCGAGCTCACCATCGAGGCCGCCCGCGACGCCGGACTGACCGTCGACGAGGACCGCTTCACCACCCTGCTCGCCGAACAGCAAAAGCGCGCCAAGGCCGGTGGCAAGGCCAAGACCGCCGAGGCCCTGCGCCGCCAGGACGCCTACCGCGAACTGTCCTCCCGCCACGGCCGCACCGACTTCACCGGCTACGACCGCCTCGACACCGAGGCCACCGTCCTCGGCCTCATCGCCGACGGCACCGTCGTACCCGGCGCCGACCAGGGCAGCACGCTCGAACTGGTCCTGGACCGCAGCCCGTTCTACGCCGAGTCCGGCGGCCAGGTCGGCGACACCGGCACCATCCGCACCACCGACGGTGCGCTCCTCGACGTCCTGGACACCAGGCTCGGCCTGGAGGGCTTCCACATCCACACCGTCCGCATCCGCGAAGGCGAGATCCGCACCGGCGAGCAGGCCGAAGCCCTCGTCGACGGCCCGCGCCGCGGCGCCGTCGCCCGCTCCCACTCCGCCACCCACGTCCTGCACGCCATGCTCCGCCGCACCCTCGGCGACCACGCCCGCCAGCACGGCTCCCTCGTCGACGCCGGCCGCCTGCGCTTCGACTTCGCCCACTTCTCCGCCGTCGACCCCACCCAGCTCGCCACCATCCAGGCCCTCGTCAACGACCACCTCCTCGACGACCCCGAAGTCCGCATCTGGCACGCCACCCGCTCCGAAGCCGAGGCCGCCGGCGCCACCGCCCTGTTCGGCGAGAAATATGGCGACCACGTCCGCATCGTCGACATCGGCGACTTCTCCCGCGAACTCTGCGGCGGCACCCACGTCCCCCACGGCTCGGACGCCGGCCCCGTCCGTATCCTCGGCGAAGCCTCCGTCGGCTCCAACCTGCGCCGCATCGAAGCCCTCACCGGCCGCGACGCCCTCACCTACCACGACACCGAACGCCGCCTCCTCGAAGAACTCTCCACCCTCCTCGGCACCCGCCCACACGACGCCCCCGACGCCCTCCGCAAGCGCCTCGACGCCCTCACCACCGCCCAACAGGAACTCGCCCGCCTCCGCGAAGCCGAGCTACACACCCGCGCCCAGCAACTCGCCGCCTCCGCCCGAACCGTCCCCGGCGGCCGGATCGTCACCGAGAACGTCACCAGCCTCGGCCCCGACGAACTCCGCACCCTCGCCACCAACACCGCCGACCTCCTCGGCAGCGGGCACGCCATCGTCATCCTCGGCACCGAACACAACAGCAAGGCCCTCCTCGCCGCCGCCATCACCCGCAGCCTCCACGCCACCGGCACTCAGGCCGGCCGACTCCTCACCGCGGCCGCCCGCGCCGTCGGCGGCGGAGCCGGCGGCAAGGGCCCCATCGCCAACGCCGGCGGACGTAACACCGAAGCCCTCGACAAGGCCCTCACCCTCGCCGCCCAGGACGCGACCCGACTCCTCGGCCAGTAGGGCCAGTCCACCCGACACGGGCTGTCGGCCCCCTTCACCAGGGGGGTCGGCAGCCCACACCGTCACCGTCGCAGCCGTCTGGCTCTGGCTCTGGCTCTGGCTCTGGCTCCGAGCATGACCACCCGACAAGCTCAGCGCATCCAGCCAGGTGTTTCGACGCCCGTGAAGTCATTCCAGGCACGGCAGTAGGCACGGGACTTCGGGCCCACGTCCGCCCAGACAGAGCTGAGGTCGAACCCCTCGTCCCAGGTGTTCAGCAGTGCCTCGAAGAACCCGGTGACAACAGCCGTCCTGTCCTCATCACTGCCCTGCGCCTGAATCCTCTCCAAGAGTTGCAGTACCCGTCGGCTCTGCTCCGGAGTGAACTCGGCCGACTGTTCACCGAAGACCCTCCCGAGAGTTCCCAGCCGAAGTGTCAGTGGCGGAACATCGTCCTCGTCCTCCTCAACGGTGTCCGCCGCAGGGCCTTGCCAGCTCTCGACGTCGGCACGGTCGGCATCCGCCAGGGCCTCGCTGACGCCGATCAGTTCTTCCCACCACGGCGGGGTTGTCACCTGTGACCTCCCTATATATCTGTACTGATTCAGGTCACAGCATCCCTCACCGCCTGGATCACACCCTCAGTAGCACCCCCCTGCCGCCAGGGCCTTGAAGCGCCGAGGTCATATCCTGGCCGATCATGCGGAGCATTGACTGGGACGACGTCCGGGGGCGGGTACGCGCGGTGCGCGAGGAGCGGGCGTGGAGCGGGGCGGGGGCTGAGCTGGCTGCGCCGCTGGCCGAAATCCAGGTGGTGGAGGCGGAGCGGCAGTTCGGGATCACGTTTCCGGCGGACTACCGGGAGTTCCTGCTGCGGGTGAGTGCGGGCGGACGGTGGCCCAAGGAGTTGCGGCAGGGACCCCACGGGTGGCACTGGGCAGGGGACGCGGACACCCAACTGGAGCGGCTGCACGTGCCGTTCCCCGATCACGACACCGCACTGGCGGCGAGTGACGAGGTGTGGGAGAAGTGCGTGCGGGAAGAGGATTATGCCGACCCTGCCGACTTCGCGGCCGCCCGGGACGCTCGGAACGAGGCCGTGGAGGCGGCGGAGCGGGACCGAGTCACGGGCGGTGTGTTTCTGGCGGGCCATGGCCACAACTTCAGCACCCTGCTCATCGTCAGCGGTTCGGACCGCGGCAGCATGTGGTTCGACGGGCGGCCGACCTGCGATCGTCTCAACCCGCTGCTGACGGATGCGGGACGACCGGCCGGCTTCGGTGAGTGGTACATCGACTGGCTGGAACACGAGGAGGGTCTGACGACCCCGGAGCTGGAGGAAGCCGCTCGCAACCAGTGGCACCGCGGTGTCGGCACGCCCATCTGGCTCCGCTGGTTCGACGACTGGGAGGACAACCGCCGCGGTCGGTAGCCCACCTACCACGAAGGCGTCCGTCATCGCCGAGCCCATGGCAGTCGTGATCGGAAAGAAACGGCCACCGAGCGGCATCGATACGGGCAGACTGGGGTGATGAACTTCGAGGCGGGGCTTGGCGAGGGTGGCTGGGACGATGACGGGGCCCTCCAGGCTGCGCTGAGGCGTACCGCCGAGGAACTCGGGCTCGCCCTGCCCGAGTTGGACGGGCGGTGGGGTCGACTCGCGGAGTACGTCGACGCGGGGAGCGGCCGGCGCGTGGTGGTGTGTCCGCCCGACGAGGGGCAGCGGACCTTCCGGGTGAGACTCCAGGGCTACCGCGCGCCCCTGGCCTGTGGGTGGACCTCGGACCTGGCGAAGGTAGTCACGGCGACGGCGGCGTGGACGGGCGGCGCGGGGCTTGAGGAGACCCGGGCGCGCGCCTCGTTCATCCGGTTCAGGCCCTGGGCCCTCGCCCACGAGCGGGAGCCGTTCGGCGCCGTCGAGTTGACGTGGCTCGTCAAGCTCGACCGCGTCCACAACCCGCCGTACAAGCGGCACCCGCGTGCCCACGCGCTGCTGGCGGCGGCGTACGCCCAGCCGGTGCTCCGGCAGCTGATGCCGGTCAACAGCCACTTCAACCTCTGGTTCTCCACCAGTGTCGAGGAGTTCTGGAGGAGGAAGGCCCGGATCGGGTACGTCATCTGCCCGTACGACGAGGGGCTGTACGGGGTGCGGAACGACGGCGAGTTGCTCGCGCGCACCGAGACGCCGGAGGAAGCCGTCGCCCTTGTGGTGGCCGCCCTCCCGGAGGGGATCGGGCCGGCGCGCTGAAGCGACGCTAAGAACCGCGGGCGGCGCATGGGGCTTTCGCAGCACGGGAAGTCGGACTGGCCGACTTCCCGTGCAGAGGGCGAGATCCGTCCGACGCTCCTTTAAGATCCCACGGTGAAGATCTGGACGGAGCGCCCTGCCAGAGCCGACGTCGAAGCAGTCGTCTGTCGCTACTTCAGTCTGCTCCGAACCGAGCGGATCCCCGAGGCCGTGGAACTCGTCGATCACACCTCGGTCCGGCATGTGCTCAAGTCACTATGGGCCGGCTCGGTCGAGACGAACGCCGACGAGGACAAGGACGAGGACAAGGACGAGACAAACGGCAGCCCTGCTGCCGACGGGTGGGACCAGGACTTGTCCTGGCTCCGCGAACTCGATCTCGCGGACTTCCACTGGGGCCACGAAGGCACCGGTTTCTACGTCGAGATCACCTACCGCGCACGGATCATCGAGGTGTCATTGAGCTTCTGGGTCAAGCCCACCGACGCCGGCTGGGTCCTCTCGGGGCCGGCCACCCTCTGGTAGGAGGACGAACAAAAGAGCAGTTCAGACGGTCGCCGACTGGAGCTGGTGCGGCATGTTCCAGCCCTCGGCGAGCCTCGACGGGTGAACGTTGTCTCCCCCGCCGAAGAACTCGCAGAACTTCATGATCAGCGGGTCCCAGCCGAGCGGGTCCACGTAGTGCGTCCCGGGGATGACGAGGTCCTCCTCGACATGGGCGCGAAGGACCTCGACCTCGAAGGCGGTGGCGTGCGGCTCGGGACCGCCGAAGGGGTGGGCCGAGACGACCTTGCACTCCAGCTGGACCGGGCATTCCGCGACCCTGGGGGCTCGGACCAGGTCCGACGCCTGTTCGGTCAGCTGTGCGACCGAGAACTTGTCCGGCTCGTACCGGTAGCCCTGCTTCACCTTGTAGTCCGCCACGGTCGGCTTCCCGGTGGTGAGCGCGATCCGGTCGACGGCATCGACCATCGCCGACGAGGGCAGGTTGAGCACGCACTCGCCTTCTCGCAGCAGGTTCGCGGTGGTCTGGCCGTTGTTGCCGAGACCGAGCATGCAGGACTGGCCCAGCCACCACACCGAGGACATCGGCGCGAGGTTCGCCGTACCGTCCTCGTTGAGTGAGCTGATCAGCACCACCGGAGTTCCGAAGTACAGGACCTTGAGCCCGGGGACGACGTGCATGCGCTGTGCCTTTCGCGAAGTGCCAGACGAACAGGTCCGCGATCAGGAACACGAACCGTCGCCGACTCTCTCGCGAGCGGGACACCGGCGCTGGCGGAAACGCGACACCGCATTTCGGGGGTGGCGAGTCGGCGAACACGCTGTTCAACCGCGTGAAACGAGCAGAAGGGCCACCCAGTCGAGGGCAGCCCTTCCGCGACCTCCGCGGCGCGTGTCAGCGAGCGAGCAACTCGCGCACGGCGTCACTCACCTCGGGCAACTCGCCGGGTAGGGCCCACTGGTAGGCGTCGTGCTCGGTGAGGACGACGGGCTCGGCCTTCTCCACGGTGACGGCGAAGTTGAACTGGCGAGTGTTGCCGCCTCGACTGTTCCAGTAGTCGAAGTGGCCGACGTAGCCGATAACTTGATGGATCGTCAGACCAGTCTCCTCGCTGGTCTCGCGGTGCAGGGCGCCCAGAATCCCCTCCCCCTCTTCGACCGTCCCGGAGGGAACCTCCCACAGGCCGCCCAGGTAGTCGCTGGGGTTGCGACGCACGAGCAGGACCCGACCTCCGTGGTTGATCACGGCGGCGGCGACGAAGCCGGTGATGCCTGCGGATTCAGCGTCGGCCGCGAGCCGGGCCGCGAACTCAGGAGACGGGGAGGGAGAGGGAGAGGGGAAGGCGGTGGTCACAACAGCTCCTCGTGATGGTCGCCGATCTTGATGGCCGCACGGACGTACTGCTCGGCCAGTTCGAGATCCTGCTCACGATGCCAGACCGGAAGCTTGATCATGTCCGCGTGGGCACGCCCTGCCGCGCTCCCACGAGAGGACCCGCGGGATCTTCCTCACCTACGACGGCCCGCCGTCACCCACCAACCCGGCGGCGGGGGCCGATCGTCAGCTCCGGGTCTCCTGCCGGGTTGAGGTGATGAACTGCAGCAGGTGTTCGTTGACCAGGTCGGGGCGTTCCAGGTTGAGGCCGTGGCCGGCTCGTTGCACGATCTCGGCCCGGACTCCCGGGATCAGCGCGGTGACCCGCTGGAGGACGTGGCGCGGGCGGAGCAGGGCGCTGCGCTTGCCCAGCAGGACGAGGGTGGGCAGGCGGATGGAGCTCAGTTCCTCGTCGGTGAACGGCCTGGCGGCGGGGCGGGTGTTCGGCTTGTAGCTGCGCATGCCGAGCATCAGGGGGGCGATCATCTCGGGCGGCGAGCTGAGTGCGGGGTTGGCGAGCAGGCGTCCGAGCGCGGGGCGCAGCGGCCGCGGGGCGAGCATGCCGAACAGGCCGCCGATCATGTGGGCGTAGAACCGGGCGGGGACCTTCTCGATGCCGCCGGGGTCCATCGGTGCGATCGACGCGAGGCGTTCGGGTGCGTGGATGGCCTGGTTGAGGGTCAGCCAGCCACCGTAGGAGAGGCCGACCAGGTGGATGCGGTCGAGTCCGAGGCCGGCGAAGACCTCGCCGAGCCAGGCCGCGTTCTCCTCGGAGCCGGCCGCGACGGCGCGTTGGACGCTGCGGCCGGGGTCGTCGAGCGTGTCGATCGCGTAGACGGGGTGGTGTTCGCCCAGGGCGGCGATCTGCGGGTACCAGTTGGACGGGTGTCCGGCGTGGCCGTGCAGCAGCACGATCGGTTCGCCGGTTTCGGATCCGTCGGGTCCGTCGGGTCCGTAGTGGTGGACGTGGACGGTGCCGTAGCTGGTTTCGACATCGAGTTCCCGACGGGGGCCGGGCCACAGCTCCATCGCGCGGTCGTAGGCCTCAAGGAACTTCGTTCGGGCTTTCTCGCTGACGAAGTGTCCGACGCTGGTCCTGGTCATGGTCCCTCCCGGTGCTCGGAATGCACGAAGCAGCAGCACTTGATGGTATGTTTGTACCATAAAAACGTTTGGAGGGAACCCGATGCCGAAGCTGGTGGATCACGAGGAGCGGCGGGCCCACATCATCGACGCCCTGCTGCGCACGGCGGCGGACACCGGGCTGCACGCCGTCACCATGCGGTCCGTCGCGATCGAGGCGGGCGTCTCGGTGCGGCTCGTGCAGTACTACTTCGACACCAAGGAGCAGCTGCTGCTCGCGGCGCTCACCCGCCTGGCCGCACGGATGGGCGAACGGATCCAAGAGCGAGTCCAGCAACGGATCCAGGAGCGGGTCCGCGACCGCGCCGGGGCGGCCGGGCCCGCGGCGTCACCGCGCGACATCGTCGAGGCGGTCCTGCTGGAGTCCGTGCCGACGGACGAGGAGAGCCGGACCTTCCACCTCGTCTACACCGAGTACGCGGTGCTCTCCATCACCGACCCCGCGCTCGCCGGCCAGTCGTTCCTCTCGGCGCCCAACGAGATGGAGGACTTCCTGGTCGGCCAGTTGACCGCCGCCCGACAGGCCGGGGACACCGATCCGTGCATGGACGCCCGCCAGGAGGCCGTCGTCCTCCTGGCGGTCTCCGCCGGCCTGGGCCTGAGCGTCCTCCTCGGCCAGCGGACGGCGGACGACGCGGTGGCGGTCCTGCACTACCACCTCGGCCGGCTCTTCCCCGGCTCGTAAGCCCTCGACGGCGACGCCATCGACGGAAGCGGCAGCCGACCGTAGGCACCCCCGGCCGGGGCGTCAGAGCCGTTCGGGGACGGGGTTGCCGACGGCCTCGATGGCGCGGCGGACGGGGACCTTCAGCAGGAGGACGAAGCCGATGAGGAAGAAGACCAGCAGCGAGATGATCGCCGAACGGTAGCTGCCGGTGATCTGGTAGGCGAGGCCGAAGACCAGCGGGCCCATCCAACTGGTTCCGCGGTCACTGACCTTGTAGACGCTGAAGTACTCGGCTTCCCGGCCCGCCGGGATGAGGTGGGAGAACAGCGAGCGCGAGAGCGCCTGGCTGCCGCCGAGCACCAGGCCGATCATGCAGGCCAGGGCGAAGAACCAGACGGGCTGGTGGGCGGGCATCAGGTACCCGAGGGCGAGGGTGGCCACCCAGCCGACCAGGGATCCGAGGACGGTCCGCTTGGCGCCGTAGCGGCGGGCGATCCGGCCGAGGAGCAGCGCGCCGCCGATCGCCACGATCTGGACCAGGAGCACGGCGGCGACCAACGTGGTCTGGTCCATGCCGAGTTCCTCGCTGCCGTAGAGCGAGGCCTGGGAGACGACGGTCTGGATGCCGTCGTTGTAGCAGAGGAAGGCGCCCAGGTAGAGCAGCGTGAGCGGGTATTGGCGCATCCCGCGCAGGGTGCGGGCGAGTTCACGCAGGCTGCCGGCGGCGGGCCGGTCCGGCGCAGGGGCGGGTCGGTCGGGCACGGCGACGATACGGTCGGGGGCCGCGCCCGCCCGGGAGGGCAGCCGCAGCATCGGGACGATCGTGAACAGCGCCCACCACAGGCCGGCCGAGGCCAGGCAGATCCGCACGGCGGTGCCGGAGGACAGGCCGAGCGCGTCGTGGCCCTGGAACAGCGCCAGGTTGGCGATCAGCAGCAGTCCGCCGCCCGCGTAGCCGTAGGCCCAGCCCTTGGAGGAGACCGCGTCGCGCTCGTCGGGGGTGGCCAGGCCGGGGAGGTAGGCGTAGGAGAGGGCGACCGACACCGCGTACGCGATGTTGGCGACCACCAGCAGTGCGCCGCCGAGCAGGTAGCGGTCGCCGTCGAGGAGGAACATCCCCATCGTGGCGACCGCGCCGACGTAGGCGAAGCCGCACATCAGCTCCTTGTGCCGCCCGGTGCGGTCCGCGACCGTACCGGTCAGCAGCATCGCCGCGACCGAGAGCAGCACGGAGAAGGAGACCGTGTACGGGAAGAACGACCCGGCGCGCACCGACAGTCCGAGCGGGTGCACGTCGCCGGCCGCGTCGGCGGCGTTCTTGGCGACGGTGGTCAGGTACGGCCCGAGGAAGACCGTCAGGACGGTGGCCGAGAAGGCGGCGTTGGCCCAGTCGTTGATGTACCAGCCGAACCGTATCCGGCGCAGGGCGCTGTCGTCGGCGGCGGCGGCCGCGCGCTCCGGCGGGCCGTCCGGAAGATCGTCCGGCCGACGGTCCGGCAGGTTGTCCGTGGTGCTCGTCATGGGGCTCCCATCACCGTGCTGGAGCCGGTGCTGCCGTCGCTCCAGCAGCCGCGCTCGCCGAGGACGTCCCGCAGGACGTCTATGCGATCGGCCATGATGCCATCCACACCGAGGCCGAGGAGAGCCCTGATCCGTGTGGGATCGTCCACAGTCCAGACGTGAACCTGGAGGCCGAGGCGGTGGGCGGCGCGTACGAAGGCCCGGTCGACGACCCGGACGCCCCGGTGCCGCTCCGGCACCTGCGCGCACACCCCTGCGAACGGCGCCCCGAACCGCGTCCCGGACCCCGCCCCGCGCCCCCGCAGCAGCGGCCCGGCCAGCGAACGCAGCCGCAGCCGGGCCACCTCGCGCGGGCCGAGCGAGGTGGCCAGTCGGGGGCCCGCGGCGGCGCGGACGGCGGCGAGGCGACTGTCGGAGAAGCCGCCGACGCAGACCCGGTCCCAGGCGCCGGTCCGGCGGATCGTCTCGACCAGCGGCCCGACGGCGGCCGCCGCCTTGACGTCGACGTTGAAGCGGGCCCCGGGGAACGCGTCGAGCAGGTCCTCCAGCAGCGGCACGGGCTCGGTGCCGCCGATCCGGGCCTGCCTGACGGTGTCCCAGGGCAGTTCGGCCACCGCCCCGGTGCGGTCGGTGACCCGGTCGAGGCGGGTGTCGTGAAAGGCCACCAGTACGCCGTCGCGGGTGGCGTGCACGTCCGTTTCGAGGTAGCAGTACCCGAGGGCGACGGCGGCCGCGAAGGCGGCGAGCGAGTTCTCGGGGTGGCCGAGGTCACCGCCCCGGTGCGCGAAGGCGAGCGGCCCGGGGTGGTCGAGGAAGGGGTGCATGTGGTGCTCCGAGCTGCTGGGATGCGCGTTACAGTATTACGCACCCTGTCAAGCAGTAACGCCGGTACCGCCAGTAGTGCCATCAGTGCCATCAGCACCAGCAGTACCGCTACCACCCGGATCGTCGACGCGGCGCAGATCGTAGAGGTACGACTTGCCGGCCTTCCAACTGCGCCAAGGGCCGAGCGGAGGGATCAGCTCCCGGTCGTCCGTCCGCCCCGCCAGCGGCCCGGAGTTGGCGACCCCGTCGGCGCCGACGGTGCACCAGCCCCGCTCCGGCAGCCACCGGCACCACACGTCCAGGTCCAGCCGCTTGTACGACGGCCTGCCGTTGAACACGCCGTCCGCGCGGAAGTGGTACACCAGACCGTCCAGGCGGCGAACGAACTCGATCGACACGGCGGCTCCCCCCATCAGGCACCCGAAGTGCCAGGCTACGCCGCGAGCCCGGCGGAGGCAGCGAAAGTACGTTGCACGGCCGCCGACCGGACGCATAGTCTCGCGCCCATCGACGTGTAGCTCAGCAGCAGAGCGCCGGGCTCTGGACCCGGAGGGCGCAGGGGCGGAACCTGCCACGTCGGCTATGGACGACAACGCTGACCAGCAGCGCCCCGCCGGGGCCGGGACATCCGCGCACTACCCGCAGCGCCAACTGGCCCTGGCCCAGGCGTTCCTGACCTCACCGGCCGACTCCCACACCAACGCCGGGACCCGGCGCAGCACCGAGACCCGGCGCAGCGCCGAGGCCCGGGTCGCCCGCTGGCACGCCGTGCTCGCCGGCATCGCCGACGGCCGGCTGACCATCGGCTCGCGCACCCCGGTGGCCGGACTGCCCGCCTGGGTGACGCCCGAGGTCGTACGGGGCGGCTTCGCCACGTCCGCCGCGAGCGCCGAGGGCCCGCTCCAGCCGTACGAGTGCGAGGCTGCGGCCCTGGCCGGGGTGGCGGCCGAGCGCGGGGCGCTCTTCGCGTACTGCCTCACCGAGCCTGGCCTGTCCCGGCTGTACGACCTGCTCGACAGCGGCCACTACGAGACCGCCGTGCCGGAGGAGGCGGCGCTGCTGACGGTGGCGTGGCTCGTGCGGGCCGGGGACGCGGCCGGCGCGCTGGAACTCGTCGACGTCCTGGAGCCGTTCGCCGACCGGCTGCGCTTCACCCCCCGGCCGTCCGCGCTGCCCGCGCCGGACTCCGAGGCGGTGCACCGGCGCACGGTCGGCGACGCCGTCACGACCCTCACGGGCCGGCGGCCGAACGCCGCCGTGGAAGCTCAACGCGAGGCGCTCACCGTCTGGCAGCCGTTCGGCGACCAACTGCTGGCCCACTGGCTGGAGACCGCCGAGGCCGGCCGGGTGCTGGAGCGTACGCCCGACAGCGCCTGGCTGGAGCGCGGCGCGATGCTGCTCCGCCGCTACGACGAACTCGCCGCGGCCCACACCCGCTGCACCAAGCACCGCGATCCGAAGGAGAACCTCGGCATCCTGCGCGGCGCCCTGGCGGAGACCGCCGCCGGCCGGCCGCTGGACGCGCGCCACCTCGGACTGCTGCGGCACGCGGTGGCATCCATGGTGCGCCGGCGCGGCCGGCCGGGCTCCGACCGGCACACCGAACTGCGCACCCGCCAGGCCGTACAGGCGGCCCAGCCGTCGCACCACGACCTCGCCCAGCTGGTGCTGCGCCGCCTCTCCGGGCTGCGCCAGGAGACGGGCGTGGCCGACGTGGCCCCGCTGGTCGCCGACGTCTCGGCGCACGAAGCGCACACTGGCAACACCCGCCTCCCCGCAGGCACCCCGGTGCCCGCAGCGATCCGGCAGGTGGTCGAGGCCGCGCTCAGCGCCCCGCTCGACACGCTCGTGGAACGCGGCATGGTGCCCTCGGCCGAGGTCCTGGCCGAACTGGTCCCGCAGCTCGTCGCCGTGACCACTTCCCAGTCCTACCCGGACGAGACGCTGCGCACCCTGATGGCGGCGAACTACCGGGCGTTCCGCAACCGCCGCTCGCTGCTCCTGAGCGACCTCACCGGGCAGGTGCGGGTCGACGAACTGCCCTGGGTACGGGCGGTGGCCGGACATCGCGTCGGCGAGGACGGCCGCGCACCCGCGCGTACCGCGCTGCACCAGCTCGGCGAACTGGCCGTGCAGGCGTTCCCCGGCACGCTCCTGCCGAACCCGCTGGTGCGCGAACTCGGCGTGCTCGCCCGGCAGGCCAAGCTCGACGCACCGTTCGTGGAGGAACTGGCGGCGGACATCTTCACGGGCACCTTCACCCCGAAGTACCTGGCGGCGGCCCGGGCCGCCGCGGAACTGCTCAGCGGCACGCTGTACGAGCGCTACTACGCCATCGACTACGCGGCCGTCCACGACCTCGCAACCGCCGAGGCGGGCGAGGCATACAAGGCGGGCAAGGCGGGCAAGGCAGGCAAGGCCCCAGCGCGCGGCCGACGCCCCCGCTCCTCCCCCGGGTTCACCGAGCTGTGCGCGCAGCGCGCCGAGGTGTCCGGAGGATGGTCGGTCGCGTCCAACGGGAAGATCATCGAGCAGGCCCAGATCCTCACCACCCACAACCTGGCCACCCTGGTCACCCGGGTCGGCATCAGCCCCGAGCCGGGCTGGGACGACCTGGCCTGGCGCAGCTTCACCACCGTGTGCCACGCGACGGCCCGGATCCACGACAACCCGCGGCCGCTGTCCACCATCAAGGACGCGGCGTACGCGTGGCGCCAGCTGGTGTTCCACCTCTCCCTGTGCGAACCCGCCGCGCAGGCCCGGGTCATCGCCGGACTGCGCGGGGAGGCCGCCCGCCACCCCGCCCACGTCGCGGCCCGTCTCGCCCCCGCCCTGGCCGGCCTGCGCCAGGCCGCCCGCGGCGGCGCCGCGGACGCGGACGCCGGCCGCCGCCTCCTGGGCTGGACCACAGGACCACACTGGCTCCACCCGGCCCCCAGGACCTGACCACCCCCGCACCACCCGAACCGGCCTCCCCTGCTCCACCAACTCCACGAACCCCACGACCGAGACGACGTGACCGACCAGAAAACCGGCCAGACCACCGACCAGACGACCGACCGGCCCGCCGAGAAGCCCCAGGGCCTCCAGGCCATCTGGGCGAACACCCTGGAGCCGGTGGCCCCGCTGCCCTGGTACCGCAGGCTGTCCCTCAAGGCCGTAGTGGCGGCCACGCTGGCCGTGGGCCTCCTGACCGCACTGGTGGTGGCCGCCGTGACAGGCGCCGGCGCCCCGCCGCGGCACCGGATCGCGCTGCCAGACCGGATCGGGGACCAGGTCCATCTGCCGGACGACGGTTCGGTCCAGACGGCACGCTCCGGCTACCATCAGCGGATCAGGGCGCTGAGCCCGTACCGGGAGCTGACGGTGGGCGGTTACGGCACGACCGGATCGTCCAAGACCACGCTGCTGCTGGTCGGACTGACCGGGAGCTTCGCGGAGCCCCAGCGGGAACTGAACAAGTACTTCGGACGGCTGGCGGCCTCGGACGTGTTCAACGACACGGTGACGGAACGGCAGGACTACCCGACAGGCCCCCTCGGCGGCGCGTTCGAGTGTGCGGTGCTCACCTACCCGTCCACGTCCGAGACCACCTGCGTGTGGGCGGACGGCAGCACGGTCGGCATCGTCGTCGACAGCACCGGCGAGAGCTCCCCACAGGAACTGGCCGACCGCGCCCGGGACATCCGCGCAGCCGTCGAGGTCCCGGCCGAGGACTGACCCGCCGCCGAACCAGGAAGCCGCCGACGCTGGCAGGTTCGGCATCGAGGGCCGGTTCTACGGCGGCCACCAGAAGGTCGCACCTATGGATCCTCGGCGCGGTGGCCGCTCCGGAGCCCGCGAACTGCCCGCTGCCCGCTGCCCGCTGCCCGCTGCCACCGTTTCAGAAGGTCGTCGTCCGCAACTCGCCGCTGACGGGGTCGAGGCCGGCCTTCCACCGGCGCTGCTGCTCGAACCAGTGCACATAACGCGGCGAGGCGCCGCGCAGGTCGATGCTGAGCGGGTAGGGGTCGAACTCGTCGAGGAGCAGCTTGCGGAGGAACTCGACCATGCCGCACGGGAACAGGGTGAAGTCGTCGGGGGTGTGGCGGCCGCAGACCAGGACGGGCCACTTGTCGGGATCCGGGTCGGTGGTCAGCCAGCACAGGATGTCCGGGCCCGAGGTGACCCCCCAGGCGAGGATGTGGTCCGGGTCGATGTCGAGGCCTTCCTGGCCGTCCAGCATCTCCCAGGTGTAGCGGGCGTTCTCCGTCTCCTCCTCGAAGGTGCCAGGGTCCCACTGGATGTACTCCTTGGGGAGCGGCATCAGAACGCAGACCTCGTTGAAGGAACCGCCCCCGTACACCGACATGAAGGCCTTGTAGTCCCGCGGAAGCCGCGTGCCCCACCGCGCCTCGGCCGCCGCCCAGTCGATCTGCTCGTCGGCGCCGGGATCCGCAGGGAGGATCTCGGCCAGCGCTGTGATGCCCGTCGGGTCTTCCACGGCAGTCCCCTTCTCTGTCTCTCGAGTCGCCGAGAGCCTAGGGGACGGTACCGACATGCCCGGCAACCAGCGCCCGGCAGCTGGCACGCCGCAGAAGAAGACGAGTGCACCCTCAGCATGAATCAGGGCGCGAACCCGGACAATTCCCAGGCCAGGAATACGGGCGAAATCACCGAAAAGAAAAGGTGGAGATAGGAATCGAACCCATCTAAACGGCCCTGCAAGCCGTCGCCTCGCCACTCAGCCACTCCACCGCGGCAACAAGGGAAACATTACACGAGCATGAACGGGGATTCCTCGGCGACGCCGATCTTTCACTCTAGAAGGCTCTTAATGCGTCTAGTGCTATTTCTCTCGACATGGTGTCGACAGGGTCCTGCGGGCCAGCGCGGAAAAGTCACGGTGCGCTAGCCTGTGCCGATATCTCCGACCCGATGGGATTTCACTGATGGCCGTCGAGGAATCATGGTTCACCCGTACCACGGAGCTGCGTTGTGGAACCGCTGCGAACCGGTGCCAGTACAAGAGCCTCCCCCTGCGCGACCTTCCCCCGCTCGGTGTCGTGCGCCGCGCGCGGATCGTCCGCGAAGGCCTGCGTGAGCGCCGCGACGCCGTCCCGACGCCCGGCCGGCCCTCCCGCTTCACCGAGGGGGACTGGGTCCGGGTGAAGGACGAGGCCACGGTGCGCGCCACCCTCGATGCCAAGGACCGCCATCGCGGCCTGTGGTTCACCCGCAGCCAGTGGTCGTTCTGCGGCGGCGTCTACCAGGTCGAACGCATCGTGCGCCGCATGATCGACGACCACTACCGGGTGCGGCGCCTGTCCGGCACCGTCGCCCTGGCCGGCGCCACCTGCCACGGCGCCGACGGGGCCCAGGGCTGCGGACTGGACTGCGCCCTGCTGTTCCGCGACGAATGGCTGGAGCCCGCCCCCGCGCCGGTCCCCGCCGCCCGGCCCGCCGCCCTCTGGGCGACCGTACGCAGCCTCCCGGAGATCCGCGCCACCCTCGACCCCGACGGGCGGCTGGACGGCGTCCCCTTCCAGCCGGGCATGGAGCTCCACGCCGACACCCGCCACAGCGCCACCGAACTGCGCCACCGGTCCCTCGCCTGGTGGCAGCACCCCACCAAGGGCCGCTGGTTCATCCTCAACGGCCTGCGCTGCGGCGGCGAACCGCTCGCCACCGGCTGCGACCGCCGCTGCGCCCTGCTGTGGCACGAGTCCTGGCTGCATCTGGAACCCGCCACCACCACCCACTGACCTGCCGCCGCCACCCACCACCCACCACCCGCCGACCTGCCGGGCACCGCACTCCGCGGTGCCCGGCAGGTTTTCGTCGCCGGCAGGTCCTCGTCGGCCGTCAGCGTCGGCCGTCAGCGCCGGCCGTCAGCGCCGCCAGCGGTCGCGCACCAGCTTCGCGGCCAGGTGCAGCGGCCCGTCCCGGTCACCGACGTAGCAGCGGGGAAGCGCGTACACCCCGCTGTGGACCCCGGGGCTGACCGCGCACCCGTACCCGTAGCCGGCTTGCGCCACCGCCTCCACCGCGGCGGCGTCGAGCGAACCGTAGGGGTAGCAGAATCCCTCGACCTCCTGCCCCGTGAGGTCCTCCAGCACGCGGCGGCTGTCGGCGACCTGGGCCGCCAGCTCCCGCGCGCCCAGGCCCGCCAGCCGCCGGTGCGTCAGCCCGTGCGAGCCGATCTCCAGCCCGGCGGCGGCGGCCTCGTGGACCTGGCACGCCGTCATCAGCGGCTTGCGCGGGCCCTGCCGGTCCCAGTCGTTGTATCCGCCCAGCCGGTCGGCCACCACGTAGACCGTCGCCGTGAACCCGTACTCCGCCAGCGCGGGCATGGCCTCCTCCACGAAGTCGCGGTATCCGTCGTCGAAACTCAGCCCGACCATGCCCGCCGCGCTGCCGCCCCGGTGCGAGCGCATCAGGGCGCCGACCGACACCCCGCGCAGCCCGCGGGCGGACAGCCAGCGCAGCTGGCGGCGAAAGCGTGCAGGGTCGACGGTAATCAGATAGGGATCCTCACTCGTTGACGCCACCGAGTGGTACATCAGCGTCCACGGAAAACGCGCTGCACCTCCACCGGCCGCTTCTTCCGGGCTGTTGCGTGGTCGAATGATTCGCATGTTCTGCTCCAGCTGTCCGGCGGCACCGCCTGTGCAGGTGGCCTTCAGGGAAATTGCATTCTGGCAGCGTCGAACCCGGCTTCCATTCGCGCCAGGCGACTCCGCCCCATTTCACCCGGATGCCAGCCCAGAAGTCGCCCGACGAGTGCCCGGCCCGCACGGCCCGAATACCGGTTCCACCCCGCCCGGAACCGGCCGGCGTTTCACCTGGCCGCGACGGCGGCCGGTGCCCATGCGGCGGCTCTGGCGGCAGCGAGCGAGGCCCGGACCCGCGCTGCTCCTGCGGAGGCGATTCCCGTCGTGCGGCTGTCGCCCGCAGGACGGCTGACGAGGCCCGCACACGCGCGGCAGATGCCGGGTTGAGGGACAGGGTCGTGGCACTGGGCGCACTCGGCGTAGCAGGCCGCTGCGGGCCGTACAGCGGCCCGGCCGGGCGGCATCTTGCGCTCCAGGCGGTAGCGGAGCACCGCGACCGCTGAGTACACCGGGGCGGGCAGGCCCGGCAGGAGGGCCTGGGCGAGGTCGGTGGGTGTGCTGCCGCGTTCGAGCCATCGGGCGACCAGGGGTGCGAGTTCACGTGCTTCGGCCTCGCCCAGGTGCAGGCGTGGTTCGGGGCGGATGACTCGGAACAGGGTGGCGACCGCGTCGCGGAGCTGTTCGTCCGGCGCGTCGTCTTCGGCGGCTTCCTCCCGCCTTTCCGTCCCCGGGGTGCTGACGGGTTCTCGGGACTGCCGGGAGGGGTGGGTGGGTTCTTTCGCCGGGTTCTTTACCAGGGCGTCAGCGCCGCCGGTGGTCGCTTCACCGGGCGCCGGACGGGTGGCACCCGGCGCGGCGAGCACCGCGAGCGCCGTGAGCTGCGGGGTGTCGTAGACGTGGGTCTCGGTGATGATCGTGCCGTCGGGCATCCGGATCTTCTCGACCCGGTAGAAGCCCGCCTCGGTCAGTTCCTTGAGCGCCTTGCGGATGGCGCCGCGCCCCTGGGGGCTGGTGTCGGCCATGTGCCGGCCGTCCTCGCGCCAGCCGTCCGGGCGGGAGAGGAGGTCGGCGAGCAGACCGCGAGCGGTGTAGGACAGCCGCCGGTACTGCAGCATGGTGTTGGGCAGCACGGTGAAATCGCGCACGTGGGCGCTACGATGGACGCGCATCGGGAGGTTCGCTCCTGTTGCCGGACCCCGGAGCGTTGGCGCGCTGCCGGGGTCACCTATTTGTGGTTAGGCCACGGAACGTACCACAACTACCTGACACACCAAGCGCGTTGACGCCAGCGGCCGGATCATATTCAAATCCTCCCACCGACGGCCGGCACAAAGTGCGGCCAAGACCCCGCAAGCACCCGGTCAGCGCCGGCGGCCGAGCAGCTCGGCGGTCTCGGCGCGCCGGTTCCAGGCGATGACGGCCAGCGGCACCATGAAGATGAACGGGGTCCCGGCGTTCTCACCGTGCATCGCGGTGAGCTGGGTGACGAACGCGAACACCAGGAAGACGATCAGCGCCATGGCTGCCGGCCCGGCCAGCCGGCGGACCAGCAGGCCGACCGCTCCGGCCAGCTCCACCAGCCCGGTCAGGTACATGAACCAGTGGCCCACACCCATGGCGTCGAAGACGGTCGTGGCGGCGGGGATCGCGAGCAGCTTGGGCAGCGCGCTGGCCACGGCGAAGAAGAGCGCGAGCAGGATCCGCAGCGTCCAGACCACCCGGATCACGGCCTTGCTGGACTTCGTGGCCGTGGTGGTGACGTTGGTAGCGGCGGTAGCAGTGGCGGTGGCGGTAGCGGTGCTGGACATCTCAGGTCTCCCCGGTCGGCTGTCGTTGCTTTCCCAGGTATGACCGCCACCACCGCCCGAACTCATCGGTCCCGGAAGAAAAATTTTCCGGCAGCCCCAACTCCAGTGCCAGCAGCCCGCCGATCAGCCCGGCCCGGGCACCTCGCGGCGTGGGGCTGTCAGCCGATGGACTTCGCGTCGTCCGCCAGCACTTCGACGAGCCGCCGCTTGACCGCGTCGCGATGCGGGACCTGCCGAGGCGGCTGCCCCGGCTGCGGCGGGACACCGAGGTCGGTGAGGAGGTAGAGCATCCGCAGGGTGCGCAGTGCGTTGGACACGTATGTCGGAGTGGTGCCCCGGGCCACGGCCCGGAAGTCGGCGCCGATGTCGTCGAGCCAGGCGACGGACTGGTCCGCGGTGAGCTTCGGGTTGGTGAGGGTCAGCGCGATCGCGCGGGCGAGCCGGTCGTCCTCCCGTTCGGCGTACAGGTAGTCGGTGGGCGCGAGGAGCCGCGCGGTCGCGAGGTCCAGCATCTCGACCGGCTCGACATCGTGGTGGCGGCCGAGGGCACCGAGCAAGTCGGCGCCGTGCGCCACGGCGTGCAGCCAGCCCAGCTGCGCGTCGTGTCCGCGCAGGTCGCTCTCTGCGGGGTACCAGCGGGTGAACGCGTCCAGCCATTCCTGGCGGAGGTCCCCGCGGCTGACGATCATGTCCAGGACCAGCGGCGCGAACGTGCGGGCCTGAATCGGCGAACCGGCGGCGAAGCGGGCCGCCATGTCATCGCCCAGGCGGATCCGGCGGTCGCCGTCGATGACGTCGCGCTCGATCCAGGTCCGCAACACGACGTACGGGTAGCCGTCGCGCACCTCCGGGTCCGGATCCCGCAGACACTCCGCCAGTTCTGCGGTGAGCTCGTCCAGATCGCCGCCCGGGGGCACCGCACATGCGTCAGAGTAGATCTTGTACCAGTCAGTCACGAGCAGCGAGGCTAGCCCGCCGCAGACGGCCTGACCAGTGATTATCCAGATCCGCCCACGGCGACGACCGTAACGGCAGCGGCCTCGGTCTCGGCCTCGGCCTCGGCCGGAACCAGGGACGGGCGCGGGCGGCCGACGGCCCGTTCGCCGCCCGCGCGTCGGGTGGTCCGGATCGGGCGGCCGCGCCGTCAGCTGTCGGCGGCCTGCCGGATGAAGTCGGCCACCGCGTCCGGCCGGGACACGTAGACGGCGTGGCTGCCGGACACCGCGGAGGTGCTGGCCCCGGCCCGCTCCGCCATGGCGTGCTGGGCGGGCGGCGGGATCATCCGGTCGTCGGCCGCCACCAGGTACCAGCTCGGCTTGGTGCGCCAGGCGGGCTGGGAGACGGCACCGTTGAGGGCGTCGACGCCCCAGGGGACCTGGGAGTCGGCCATGAAGGCGGCCAGTTCGGCGGGGACGTCGGCGGCGAACGAGGCGGCGAACTCGTCCCGGTCGAGGAAGAGGAAGCCGTCCCTGGGCGGCAGGATCGGCGGCACCGGGGCGCCGGGCGCCGGGTCGGCGATCAGGGTGCCCACCGACTCGCTCTTGTCGGGGGCGAACGCGGCGATGTAGACGAGGCCCGTCACCTTCGGGTGGTTGCCCGCCTCCGTGATCACGGCGCCGCCGTAGGAGTGGCCGACCAGGACGGCCGATCCGTCGAGGCCGTCGAGGACGTGGTGGACGGCGGCGACGTCGCCCTCCAGCGACAGCGTCGGGTTCTGCACGATGCTCACCCGGAACCCGGCCCCGGTCAGCCGCTGATACACCCCCTGCCAACCGGAGCCGTCCACGAACCCGCCGTGGACGAGGACGATGTTCTTGCGGTTTTCCTGCTCACTCATCGGTTCTCCCATCGCCGCCTGGTGCATGACGTTGCGTCAGAGCAGGTTAGTGGCGACCCCGGGCGCCCGCGTCCGTCATCCGACGTAGTTCGGGCCGAGCCGCGCCTCACACCGCACCGCACCGCACCGGACTGGGCTCCACCGCACCGGACGGCACCGAACCTGGCCGGTGCACCGGAGTGGGAAGTCGGCCGGGCCGACTTCCCCTTGCAGCCCATCGCCGCCGGCCGATACCACGACCGCTTCGAACTCCGGTACGGCCAGTGGCAGTTCGCGGAGCGCCGGGTCCGCCTCACCCTGGTCGGCGACGTGAGCCGCCACCTGCGCGTAACCCCCGACCTCACGGGACAGGAAGGCTAGGCATCCGTCCGCACGACCGCCGTGAGGGTCTGCTCAGGGCTTCCGTCGGCGGGCCGCGCGGTCACCGGGTCACTGTTGCGCCCCGCGGTGCTGGAGGTGAGCGCCCAGCCGGCGGGGTTGACCACGGCATGGCGGGCACCGTCGTAGCTCCACCGCTGGGCCGCGGAACCGTCGCAGGCGGCGCGCACCACCTGGCCGCCGACGGCCGCGGGTGCGGCCAGGCACTCGTTGCCCTGGGCGGTGTGCAGGCTGCCGTCGCGGGCGAAGACGAAGAGCTGGTTGGCGTTGGGCGTGGTGGCGCAGCGGTAGCTGATGGCGCCGTTGGCGCCGCCGCGGTCGAGGCAGGCGCCGTTGGCGAACCGGAGCGGCCAGCGGGCGGACTGGCCGAGGCCGAGTTCGGTGAGCAGGGTGCCGTCGGGCTGCTTCCGCTGGCGGATCATGTCGTCGCAGGCGCCGCTGGTCGAGGTGCCGGTGTTGGTGGCGGTGAGGGTGCCGCCGTTGCCGGTCATCGGGCCCCAGCGGTTCTCGGAGTACGCGTTGTCGTTGCAGGCGTAGGCGGGCCTGTTCCAGTCGAAGTACTCCACCCAGCTGTTCCAGTCGTGCTTGATCTGCTGCGACTTGGGAAGCAGGACCGAGCCGAGGACGAAGGAGGTGCCGGCGGTCTCGTCGGTGACGGTGGCCGTCACCCAGTGGGTGGCGGGGTCGATCCGGACCTGGAAGGCGTACGTGTGGCCGGTGACCGGGCGGCCCTGGTTGACGGTGCTGTTGGCGCACTGGAGGTGCTGGCCCTCGCCGGTGCTGTTCCAGCAGTGCGAGCCCTGGGTGCCGTCGGCGAACTGGAGCTCGGTGTCGGCCCAGGTGGACCAGTTGAACAGGCCGTCGTTCTGCTGCTTGTCCTGGAAGCCGATGTAGGAGAGGTTCCCGTCGAAGTTGAACTGGCTCGACCAGAAGACGTCGCCGTCGCCAGGGGTGGTCACCACCGTGTTGCGGAAGGTGACGTCGGTGAGGACGGTGTCGCCGGCGATGGTCCAGTAGGAGTACGAACCGGGCGTCTGGCCGTAACGGGGCTGGGCCGTGGCGGCCGGCGCCGCCGGCCCCGCGAGGGCCGAGGCCGCCGGTTCCGCGACGGCCGGGGCTTCTCCGGCGGGCAGGCCGGCGAGGGCGAGACAGGCGAGCGGCAGCGCGCACATGGCGCGGCGCCGGGAGACGTGCGACATCCGTTGCTCCTGACAGGTCAGCGGCGGCCGCAAGCCGTCGGCGCCGCACGGATTCCCCAGCGCGACCCTCACCCACCCGGTCACGGTCCGCAACACATGAGGTCGCCAGGAGTGACCGGGGGCCCCGGAGATTCCACAGGCACCGATCACCCATTCGACTGATCGGTGCAGGCCGCCTCCCCGAAATGATCGTTCCGGGGCGGGCGCGCATCCTCCTCGCCGGGGCGCCCTCCCCCGGCTCGGCTCAACTACACCGAACCGTGCGAAAACCGAACGGGCGATCGGCGATCGGACGCGCAGCGGAGCAGCCGGGCCGGCCGCCACCCGATCGGGCCGCCTCCGACCGCGACACGGCGCAGCGCCGCGACAACGGCGGTCCGGATGCGGAAGGCTGACGCCACCCTGCCCGGGGCCTCGCGGTGCGGCTGCCACGGCCGGCCGGAGCGACCGGAGCGACCCGAGACCGGAATGGTGGCATGACCGTTCAGGACACCCCACCCACCGGGACCACCCGGCGCGGCGACTTCGCCGAACTGCACCGGCGCGTCTCCGACGCCGGTCTGCTGCGCCGGCGTCCCCTGTACTACGCGGGCCGGAGCGCCGCGCTGTTCGCCGCCCTGGCACTGCTCCTGGCCTGGTTCGTCGTGCTCGGCGCGAGCTGGTGGCAGCTGTGCCTCGCGCCCCTGTTCGCTTTTGTGATCGGCCAGTTGGCGCTGCTCGGGCACGACGTCGCCCACCACGCGGTGTTCGCCGGCCGGCGGGCGACCGACCTGGCGGGCATCGTGCTGGGCAACCTGGTGGTCGGCATGAGCTACGGGTGGTGGGTGAGCGACCACAACCGGCACCACGCACACCCGAACCGCGAGGGCCACGACCCGGCCGCGGACTCTCTCCTCTTCGCCCGGACCACCGAACAGGCAAGCCGCACACGGGGATTGAGGCGGCTCGCGGCCAGGTACCAGGCAGAACTGTTCTTCCCGCTGCTGTCCCTCCAGGCACTCGGGCTGCTCGTCGCCACCTGCCTGACCCTGACCCGCGGCACCGTCCGGTACCCGGCCCTGGAACGCACGCTCGCCGCGCTGCACTACGCCCTGGCGGCGGCCCTGCTGGCCGTCGTCCTCGCGCCGCTCCAGGCGCTGGCCTTCGCCGTGCTGTTCGGGGCGGTGCTCGGCGTGTACCTGGGGTGCATCTTCGCGCCCAACCACAAGGGCATGCCGATGACCGGCCCGGACGCGGAGCGTGCCGACTTCCTCCGCCGGCAGGTGCTGCCGTCGCGCAACCTGCGGGCCGGCCGGTTCGTCCACTTCCTCTTCGGCGGCCTCGGCTACCAGATCGAGCACCACCTCTTCCCGGCCATGCCGGTCGCGGCGCTGCGCCCCGCCTCGCGCATCGTGCGCGACTACTGCGCCCAGGTCGGCGTGCCGTACAGCGAGGCGGGCCTGATCGCCTGCTTCCGGGAGATCCTGCGGGACCTGCGGGCCATCGGCCACTCCCTCCCCGCCGACCCGGCGCAGTCGGCCCCGCCGACCCGACCGACCGCCCCGGGGCTGGCCCGGCCGACCGACCCGGGGCTGGCCCGGCCAACCGCCCCGGAGCCGACCCGGCCAACCGCCCCAGAGCCGCAGGCCGCGCCCGAAGCGGGGGCGGCGGCACGGTGAGCGGAGTCCTGTCCGGGCCGGCGGCGCGCACCGCGGACGGCCCGGCCCCCGGCGGCGAACGGCTCCGCGTCCTGATCGTCACCGAGTCCTTCGCCCCGCAGCTCAACGGTGTCGCCCACAGCGTCCTCCGGACCGCCGAACACCTCCTCGCCCGGGGCCACACCCCGGTGGTGGTGGCACCCGCCGTGCGGGCACCAGCCGCGCGGGCCGCGCGACGGCACGCAGGCGACCTGCGCCGCGACCTGCACCGCGAGCAGGCGTACGGCTACGAGGTGGTCCGCGTCCCGTCGGTGCCACTGCCCGGCTACCCGGAGGTGCGGGTCGCGCTCCCGGGGCGCGGGGTGGCCGACGCCATCGAGCGGCACCGCCCGCACGTGGTCCACCTGGCCAGCCCGTTCGCGCTCGGGGCGGTCGGCGCCGCGGCGGCCGACCGGGCAGGGGTCCCGTCCGTGGCGGTCTACCAGACCGATCTGGCCGCCTACGCCAGGACGTACCTGCCGGCGCTGGGCGCGGCCGGACCCCGGCTGGCCTGGTGGCGGCTGCGACGGGTGCACACCTTGGCAGCCCGGACGCTGGCACCGTCGCAGGCTTCGCTGCGCGCCCTGCTGGCGCACGGCATCCCCCGGGTCCACCTGTGGCCGCGCGGCGTCGACTGCACCCGGTTCCACCCCCGCCACCGTGACGAGACCCTGCGCCGGCGCCTCGGCCACCCCGGCGACGTCCTGGTCGGGTACGTCGGACGCCTGGCGCCGGAGAAGCACGTCGACCGGCTGGCGGAGGTGTCCCGCATCCCGGGGGTTCGGCTGGTGGTCGTCGGCGACGGCCCGTGCCGCGCCCGGCTGGAGACCGTGCTCCCGGACGCGGTCTTCCTGGGGCTCCGGTCCGGACACGAACTCGCCCGGCTCTACGCCTCGTTCGACACCTTCGTCCACGCGGGGCCGTTCGAGACCTTCGGCCAGACCCTCCAGGAGGCCATGGCGAGCGGGCTGCCCGTCGTCGCCCCGGCGGCCGGCGGGCCGCTCGACCTCGTCCGCCCGGGCCACACCGGATTCCTCGTCCCGCCCGGCGCGGCGGACGGGTTCCGGGAGGCCGTCGAACGTCTCGCCCGCAACGACGAACTGCGGGCGGCGTTCGGGCGGGCGGGGCGTGCCGCGGCGACGCAGCGCAGCTGGGAGACGGTCGGCGACCTCCTCGTCGAGCACTACCGGCTCGCCCGCACCGAGACGGCCGGGCCACCCCTGCGCCGCTGAGCAGGCCGGCAGGAGAGTGCGGACCCACCCCGAAGAAACGGACCTCCATGCACCACCCCCTCGCCGCCGAGTACGTCCGCAGCCCCGCTCCGGCCGCCGGCACCGCCGTCTTCCTGCACGGACTGGGCGGCTGGACCCACAACTGGGCCCACCTGATCGACCTGCTGCGGACCTCGGCGCACTGCCTGGCCCTCGACCTCCCGGGCTTCGGAAGGTCGGCGCCCCCGCCCGACGGCGACGTCACCGTCGAACACCAGGCCGCAGCCGTGGCCGGCCACCTCGACCGCCACCTCGACCGCGACCTCGACCGTCGCCTCGGCCGTCACCCCGACCATCACCCCGACCGGAACGGGCACCGCCGCGTGCACCTGGTCGGCAACTCGCTCGGCGGCCTGATCGCACTGCGCCTCGCCGCCCAACGGCCCGACCTGGTCGCCACCTTGACCCTCATCTCGCCCGTGCTGCCGACGTTCCCGCCCGCCCCGGCCCTACGGGTGGCCCTGCTGGGCCTGCCGGGCGCGCCGCGACTGCACGCCCGTCTCCTGGCCGCCCAGAGCCCCGACCGCCAACTCGACGACCTCTACCGCCTGATCTACGCGAACCCCGCCCTCGTCGGCGCCGAGCAACGGTCGGTGGAGGCACGCGAGCGCCGACGCCGCGCCGAACTGCCGTACGCGCAGGACATGCTGGCCGAGGGAGTGCGCTCGGTGGTCCGCGCGTCCCTTCGACGGGGCGAGGCCTCGGCCTGGCACCTGGCCCGCCGCGTCACCGCCCCCACCCTGCTCGTGTACGGGCGGGACGACGCCCTCGTCCCCTTCCGTACGGCGCCCCGGGCCTACGCGGCCTTCCGCGACGCCCGCCTCCTCACCCTGCCCGGCGTCGGCCACGTCGCCATGCAGGAACGGCCGGCCCCCGTGGCCACGGCGATCCGCGCCCTGATCACCGAGGCGAGCCCGCGCGGCACCGTCACTGCGCCGGGATCGGGCGCACCGGGTGCTTGCTCAGGATCGACACGCGGTTGAAGGCGTTGATGGCGATCGCCACCCAGATGACCGCCGAGATCTGGTCGTCCGTCAGGACCTCGCGGGCGACACCGTAGGCGGCCTCCTGCGCGACGGCGTCCGACGGATCGGTGGTCACCTCCGCCAGGGCGAGCGCGGCCCGCTCCTGCGGCGTGAACAGTTCGGTGTCGCGCCACGCCGGCAGCGTGCCCAGGCGCTGCGCGGTGTCGCCGGCCTGAAGAGCGGCCCTGGTGTGCACATTGAGGCAGTAGGCACACCCGTTGATCTGGGACACCCGCAGATTGACCAGCTCCACCACCCTGCGGTCCAACCCGGCCTCCGCCGCCCCCACCCCGGCCGCCTCGGCAGTCGCCCGCAACGCCCGGTAGGCCTGAGGGCTCTGCTTGTCGATGAACACCCGCCGCCGCACCGGGGCAGCGGTCACATCGGTGGTCACATCACTCACGGGAACTCCTCTGACGGATCAGCAGATCAACGGATCACTCACGGCCGGCATGTCACCACACCATCATAGTTGAAAGTGAAACCACTTTGGAAGGCTACCGTCCTGCGCGGCACCCCGCCACGAGTGGCGTCACCTGAACAGCATCGGCACACCGCGTGCGACTGCCACCGCCACGTACCGCAGCTCACACCCCGAGACGCCCACGAGACCGAGTCGCCCTCGACCCCTCGCGGAAGCCAGTGCTCACGCCCTCGTGGGCGGGCCCGCCACCATGAGCGGACCTGCCTCCCGGCTGACCAGCAGGAACCCTGCCCGCCCCGGAGGTACCTGACCTCCAGGGGCGGCCAGAACGACGACTGTCCGCTCCGACACCGAGCACGACCGGCCCGGTCAGCACCATCAGGCAGTCATCGGACCAGGATCAGGCCACAACTGTAGGCGCGGGCATGGCCGAAGCCATGGGCGAGGGCGGCCGTGAGTGCTTGTGGGTCCGTGACGCTCAGAGTTCCGCGGATCTCGGCCCGGCTGATGAGCAGGCCCCGGTGGGGGCCGTGGCTGGAGACCTTCGGCAGGATGCGGAGGGCCAGCCGTTCTATGTCGGAGTCGACGCCGAGCCGGACCACTCCGTCCGGGGCCACCGCCGGTTCGCCGACCGGCTGCAGGCGGCGGGCGAACCACGCCTTCACGTGTTCCGGGCGGGTGTGCGGCACCCGTACACCCCTTCCACCTCCGCCGCCTCCGGGAGCCGGCGGCCCGGCCGGTCGGCTGCTGACCGGATTGACGACCGTGCGGAAGTCGAGTCGGTCCCCGATGCGGAAGGTGCGGTCCACCACCAGACTGTGCGGCGGTTCGACCAGCGCCGCTCGGGGCAGGCCGCTCCAGTCGCCGGGGACGGCGGACTGTACGACCAGGGAGAGCCGGGCGGTGCTCAGGTCGACGGTCCAGCTGGACAGCACCTTCATCTGGGCGCGGGCGTCCCGGCTTCCGTCGTCGACCCAGCCGCGGAAGCCGCTCATGACGGTCCGGTGCATGTCTTGGGCATCGATCAGCGACTTGGCGGTATATGGGTGCCTGGCGTCCAACGTGATCAGGGTGTGTGTGGCGACGAATCTGGCCGCCTTGTTGGCGGGAACGGGCTCGGTTGTGCGCAGGGCGTTCACGGGATGATGTCCCATTCGGTGGCGTGCGGGGAGATGGTGATGCGGTGCCGGGACTCCCAGCGCTGCCGGTGGACGGGACCGCTCGCGAGGAACCTCTCGGGCTGGTCGCGGACCGGCCCGACGCCCGGCAGCGGGTGCGGGCTCTCGATCCAGGCCCACCGGGTCTGGCTGACGTTCGGCGGCGGCTGCCCGTCGTCGGCTGCCGGGAGCAACGCCCGGGTTTCGAAGACCTCCGACAGAATGCCCGGGGCGATGCCGACGAAGAGGTCACCCGAGGGCGGGCAGGATTTGCGGCCCAGCCAGAGCAGGCGCTCCGGGTGCTCCAGTGCGTGGGCGATCCGTTCGAGGAGTGCGCGGTCGGAGTGCTGGAGGCCGACGAGGAAGGCCGCGTCGGACAGGTACCAGCGCTCGGTGATCATGGCGTGGCGGCTCACCTCACCTGCGACCAGCGCCCCGGAACGGGGGTCCGCCGCGATCCGCTTCGGTGCGCCGTACCAGGATGCCAGCGCGTGGCTGCCGAAGGATGCGGTCGTGCCCTCTCTCTGCTCCCCGAGCGCTTCCAGGGCCGAGGCCCGGCGGTGGTCCGTCACGAGGTCGCGGGGGCGGACGGGATACCTTCCACCCCCGACGGTGTGGTAATCCCGCATGGGCGTTCCGGGGCGGTCGGCGCGAACACCGAAGAGGACGGACCCGAGTTCGTCGAGCGGATCCTCCCGGTCAAGGCCGAAGGCTGCCGCACAGAGGCCGATCACTCCGGACTTGGTGGGCCGGGTGTGGGTGTCGCGCTGGGCGAACCGGCCTTTGATGCCCCAGGACTGCAGCGGCCCGGCCAACCTGATGAGCAGAACGTGCTGCGGTGCATCGGTCGTCGCGGTGGAGCCGGTCCTGGCAGTAGGACCGGTCGTGGCAGGGGCGTCGGTCACGGCGTGAGGTCCTCGATGGAGTCCACGACGTCCACGGCCCCGGTGGGGTCGACCGTCTCCAGGAGGTCCGCGATCTCCGGTGCGTAGGTGAGGACGCGCGCGGACCGCAGGTCGCCGCGGCGCTTGCTGACGAAGAGGTGGTGCCGCATCAGACGGCGGACCGCCGCCTGGCCGGCCGGGCCCTCGCCGCCGCTGCTCTCGGGGTTCTCGTCCACGGGGTTCTGGAAGGCGGCAGCGTAGTTGTACGGGCGCTCGCCCTCGAAGGCGAGCACGAGTGCCGGCAGCGAGCCGGTGGAGGCGGTGGAGTTCTTCTTCGCCTCCGGGACGGCCTCGACGAAGGCGTTGACGAACTCCGCCTCGGCGGCGGTCGCCGCTTCCTCCGCTTCCTCCGTCTCCATTCCGGCCTGCTGGAGGTTGGCGCGAAGCTGTCGGCGATCCAGGACGGCGTGCCGGTAGAAGGTCCCGGAGATCAGCGACTGGTACCCGGTCATGCCCGCGCCCGCGTCGTCCGCCGTGTCGAGGAAGCTGAGGGCGTTGCGCTTACGGTCGAGCTTCGCGTCGTCGGCCGCCGCGTAGAAGTCCTCGATCTGCTCTGCGGCGTGCACGGTGAAGGCATGGCCGGTCTGCACCGCCCCGTCGACATTGGGCGAGTCGGCGATTTCGGCGAGGAAGCGCCCGTAGAGGGCGATGTCCACAGCGTCACGGGGCGCGATGGCGAGCAGAACGGCGTTGCGCGTGCTCTTGGGGAGAGGGGGGAGGCCTGTGGTGCCGGACTCCGTGGCTGCCTGCGCGTCGTCATTCTCCTGCTCCTCAGCGTTCTTCGCCGCACCACGGCGGGGTTTCTTCGAGGCCTTCTGCTGGCCGGCGAGGTAGCTGTCGCGCCACGGCCGGATCTCGTCGGCGTTCTCGGCGATGTGCCGGGCGATCCTGGTGCCTGCGTCGGCGGGCGCGAAGACCAACACCTTGGTCAGATTGGCCACCGTCTTCTTGGCCGGGTCGCCGAACTTCAAGCCGCTCGCCTCGATCACCGCGCGCGCCGTGATCAGGGCCTCCTCCTTCTCCCAGCCGTTCCCGGACGACAGTTCGGCCGCCGCGAGGAGTGCCCACTCCCTTGTCCGGGTGCCCATGCTCCGGCCCTTGAGGGCGCCGATGCCGGCATTGGCCCGGTTGCGGGCGTAGACGCGCTCGGCGCGTCGCCGGGCCTGGCTGGTGATCATGTGCCGTTCGAACCCGCCGTACACAAGGGACTTGGGTTGACCGTTCTCGTCCCTGACCGGGAGCACGGCGACGAGCGTCTCCAGGAGGTGGAGCGAGAGGAACGGGCTTCGAGCGTCTGCGGTCACGCGGTCGCGTCCTTATGGTCGGTCGGGATCGTGTACGTGTCGTGCTGGGCCTACTGGTCTGACATACCGGGCCTATTGGTCCTGCTCGGCCTCGGCCTACCGGCTCTGCGGCGAACTGCCGGACGGCCGGCTCCGGTGGACCGGGGCATGGAAGTCGACCGACCACTGGTAGGCGATGCGGGCCTTGCGGTCGTTCCAGAGGATCAGGTCCTCGGTGAGCCGGGTCCAGGAGGGCGGGAGCTGGTCACAGGACCGGAGCCGGACGATGGTGTGCTGAAGGTGCCGCCACGGCACCCTCCGGCTGACGACCACCCGGTCCACGAGCCGCTGCGCGCCCGGGTCGCCCGGGCCCCGTCCTACGCTGTCACCGATGCGCGCCGCCGCCGAACCGAGACTCCCGTAGCCGTAGGCGGGCGTCGGACGGCCCTGGTGGTAGAGCGCGAAGAGGAAGGCCATCCGCTCGAACAGGTCGCGGTGGTTCTCCCCGCCGTACCAACCGGCCCGGATGTGTGCGTTCGTCCGGCCCCTGGCCCGGCGCAGGTTGGCCAGGGTGCCGTACTCGCGGTTGCGCACCAGGGTGGTGAGCCAGGCAACCAGTGCGGCGCTGTCGTGCGGGAAGGCGTCCTCGACGGGGTACCCGTCGCGGGGACTGTCCTCAGTCATGGGCGGTCTCCCCCCGGAGTTCGGCCGGGGCCTTGGGATGGCTGATGTCGTCCTCGAAACGCTTCAGGGCGTCCGCCCTGGCCTGGAAGCCCCGCTCGTTGGGCGGGAGGGTGTCGAGGCGGTAGACGAGGTGGGTACGGGCCAGGTCGGTGAGGGTCTGCGTGTACTCCAGGAGCAGGGGCGCGACCGGATCTCCCGGGTTGTCGTACCCCTCATCGATCACTGCCTCCAGCAACTGGTCGAAGGGCTTGGCAGCCTCGGGCCAGAACATCCACCGCGCGTCGAACCGGGACATCTGCCGGGCCTCGTCGGCCGGCCGCGCCACCGAGTGGACCTTCTCCGAGGCGAGGATCGCCGCCCGTTTGAGACTCCACGCCAGGTACTCGGCGATGCGCGAGCCCCGCCGGGACGCACGGTAGAGCTGTACCTCCATCGCTGGGGCGTAAGGGAAGTAGCCGTCCGTCCAGGAGACCGGCAGCGTCTTGTTGGAGACGAGACCGACAGCCCACAAGTGGTAGGGCGCGCCCCGGCAATCCCGCTTGTGCGGCAGCGAGCGCAGTCGCGCGTAGAGACCGGGCTGCGCGTCCTTCACCGCGCTGTACAGGGCGTGCGCCTCCTGCCAGAGCGCGCGCGTGGGCGACGGCCACAGGGGCTTGACCTCTCCGCCCGCGGTCCGGCTGAACACGGCGTCCTGCATGTGCTTTTCCGGGTCCAGTTCGAGGACCTCGCCGGCTCCGATCAACACGCGGTCGACGACGATCGTGCCGTCCGCATCGCGCTTCGGTCGCAACAGGACGGAGCGGCCGAGCGCGCTGTGCAGGTCGGCAGGGCTCTCCGGCACCCGCGGGCGGGCCCGCACAGCGAAGTTCCGGCGGCTCACGGAACCACTGGTCCAGGAGGTGTTGAGCCGGCCCGGGTCTCCCTCGGGCGGATAGAGGTTGAGCCGCAACGTCTCGCCGAACGTACGGCCGAGGGGAACGACCCTAATCCGTCCCTGCAACCGCCCGGTGGACAAGTTGGTGACGGTGGGTCCGAGAATCCTGCCGGTGATCCTCGCCCTGCCGTACGTGCCGTACACGTGCTGGGCGAGCATGGCCCGGAACGCGTCAGCCGCCGGCAGCGACTCGCCGTCCTCGAGGTGGTGGTGGTCGAAGAACTGGTTGTAGTCACCGGCCCGCTCGATGACCAACTGCGCGGTCCCCGTGCCGCTCTCGTCGAAAGAGGGGTCCAGAAGGGAGTTCTGGCCGAGGGGCGTCTCGGGGTGGAACAGGTCCCAGTGCTCGTCCGGCTCACCGGCCAGCCACTCGGCTGCGGAGCGGAGGCTGCGTTCGTCACGGATCCACTCCCGCCACTGCTCGGGCGTGCTCGGACAGGTACCGGAAGCGAAGCAGATGGCCATGACGAACTCGATGACGGCAACGGTCTCGCCCGGGGTCGGACAGTCAATCGTCGTCAAACTATCGGCCTGGTCGAGTAGTTCGCACAAGGAGAGCGGAACGCTGGAGCCTTCGGGAGTCACGACGGGAATGCACGGCTCTCGCCGCGGATCCCAGCTGAGGCGCTGCTCGACCGGGGCCGAAGGCTGTGTTCGCGGCAAGGCCCTGCCCATCACTTCATATGATCGCTGTTTTCTGGCAAGGGAGTTGGGACTCCCAGGCAGAGCCCGACGCTAGCACCCGGGATCGGGTCGTGTAGCTCGATCGACCGGATTGCCCCGCCATCCCAGTCCGGGACGACGGGGCACCGGACAGCCCCGCACACGCGGGGAAAGCGACCCGGCAAACGCTCGCTGCCGTCGACGGTCCATGCCCGCTGCACGCGGGGGTACCTCTTCCGTGATGCTGACAGGGCTCCATCACATCACCACCCCCGAGAAAGGGGCAGAAGACGCGCCATAGACTGAGGCGCCGCCGATTCTCTCGGCTGCCCAGCCTGCTCGATGACCGGAGATCGCTGCGCTCCGTTCCGGGTCCCGCTCCGCGGGAACGAGGCGGGACCCTACAGCCGGCTGGAAGGGCCGTTCTCGGAGCCTAAGCTGCTCCGAGAACGGCTCGGAGGAAGTCCACCAACTGGACCGTCAGTGCCGCTGCAACCGATGCGAGCCAAAGCAGCACCAGCTCACTCAACCAACCACGTTTCCCCACAGGCATCTCAGGTCCTCTCATCTCGGTGATGTCGGCCCCAGCGACTGGGGCCAACATCACCGCGATGGCGGCCCCACGCCTGGTACGCCAGCGATTTTCTCAGAGATTGACTGCTTCGGAGCGCATACGGAGTCACTCTGCGTGTCGCTTCCGCGGCAGACGTCTTGCTGCTGTCGAGTTGCCCGCCCACCGCAGTCGGCACCTCGCCGGGACGTAGCGCGCGGCGGGCGCCCGCCGCGCGCTACGGGCGCCCGCTCACCGGGACTGGCGGCGCCTGGAGAGAATGGCCAGAGTGGAACGGGCATCACGGCGGCGGTCCGGGGTCCGGGCCAGGACCGAGGCGAGGGACACGATCGCGAGGACGACCCCGTACAGCAGGCCGGCTCCTGCGGCCAGCACGGCAGCCGCAGTTGCATCCTGGGTCAGCATGGAAAGCACAGTCATGGGGAGATCCTTCTGTCGGAGGCCTGCGGCCCGCGGTCGATGAGCCGAGCATCTGACGGCGTCCCGGTGCGCATCCACGTCCTGGCGGGATATCCGCTGGTCAGGGGCCTTTATTCACCGACGCGGGAGCAGAAATGGTCAGAAGTACGGCGCCCGGGACGGCACGCAGGAACCTCGGGGTGATGCTGCAGGAGTTGATCAAGGCTCGCGGCATCAGTCGCCGAGGTGCTGCACGACTCGTCTCGAACGGCGCGCTACGGGAATCGACCCTCCGACTCTGGTGCTCCGGCGAGTCCGCTCCTCACGCAACGGACCTGTTCTGGAACCTGGTCGAACAATTGGAGGGCCAGGACAGCCAACGCCTCCATCCCCGCGAGGAATGGGAAGCCGCTCTCCATGCCGCGCAAGGAGAGACGACCAGGGGCCGGCGCGAATGGAGAGCCGACTCGGAGAAGCGCGGCAGGAAGCGCGAGCACGCCGCGATGAATGCCTTCGTCCGTGATCGGGATCCGCAGGCGGCCTCGTACCTGTGGTGGCACGCACAGCTTCCCGTAGGAAAGACGGCTCTGCTCACCGACTACGCGAGGCAGCTACCGCAGGACGCCGACCTCCTGCTCTGTGTCCTGTCCGAGAAGCACGGGACGAACACCCGTACCGAATTCATCGATGACCTGCGCCGACAACTCCAGGTGCCCGAGCCCCGGAGGAAGCCGTCCGCCGAGGCGGAGTTCCTGCGCCTGCTCACCAAGGCCGCGGGGCGAAGCCGAAGGCAGAAGCGGCAACTCCTGCTTGTGGTGGACGGCTTGGACGAGGACCGCGCCTGGCCGACGACTGGAGCGCCTGGTGGGACCGGGGTGGCGAGCATTGCCGCACTTCTCCCGGCCGCTCCTGCGGCGAACGTGCGCATCATCGTCTCCAGCCGGCGCAGCGGGCCGCTGCCCGCCGACGTCCCCGAGGGGCATCCGCTGCGCGAGCGCGAGTGCCTTCGCCCACTCACCGCGGGCGACTGGAGCCACGATGTCGAACAGGCTGGCTTCGCGGACCTGGAGCGGCTGCGCACAACCGACCTGGGCCGGGCCGTCACCGATCTGCTCGCCGTCACGGACAGCGGGGGCGGGCTGCGAGCGGCCGACCTCGCGGAACTGACCGGGGCCTCCGTCGAGGACGTGAACGGCCTGCTGCACAGCAGGGAGCAGCGCTGCATCGTCTCGAACGAGGAATCGGCCGAGATCCACCTGCTGAGCCACCCCGGCATGCCGCACGCCATCCGGCGGGAGTGGGACCAGGCCACCGTCGAGCGCTGCACCCGTCGGCTGCACGCCTGGGCGGCGCACTGGCGCGAGGCCGGCTGGCCCGAGGGCTCTCCGACGTATCTGCTGACCGAGTATCCGCAGCTGCTGGACACTGCGGGTGAGCGCGGACGGGTCCTGCTCGACCCACTGCGACAGCTTCGGGTCGCGGACGCGCTGGGACCTCAGGTCATGCTCGACCAGCTACGTCTTCTCAAATCCGAGTTCAAGGCAGTCGAGGTGTCGGATCCTGAACAGCAGGAAGCCGAGACCGCCGTCCGGCTGGCTGCGGCACTGGACCTCGTGCAGCGCCGGGTCGGACCGGTCCCGCCTCGGGCACCCGTGCTCCTCGTGCAGTTGGGGAGCGTCGCCCGCGCCTGCACCGTGGCCCGCTCGGAGCCGGAACTCGTTCTGCGGGCCGCTCGGTTGGCCGAGGTTGCCGTCGAAGCGGCACGCGCCTCGCACCCCGATGCCACCGCAATCGCGCGAGAGGCGGCCGACTGCTTGGTCCGCGCGGGCCGGTTCACTCCGCGCGCCGGTGGCTCCTTCGAGGACGCCTGTGCGGAAGTGGCCGAGGCAGCGGGCGCGTTGGACACACTCGGCAGGAGGGATGGGGCAAAGGCGCTGTTCCGGGCCGTGGTGCTCAGCGACGCGGCCGCCATGGACGCACTCGTCGAAGGAGCGGTCCTCCTCTCCGCTGACGGCCCCGAGCGCTTCGTGGAAGCCCTGGAGGAGCACGCGGAGGAGCTGAGCGAGGTCGATCCTCGGGCCCAGGCCATGGCCGTGGACATCTGGGCGACCATCGCCCGCGCCTCCAGCTCCCGCAACATCGCGAACCTGGACCGTATCGAATGCCTCTGCAAGGCCATCGACCTGTCCGACGGACTGATCGTGGTGGATACTCTCGCGCTCGCGGCCCAGGCCTTGGCGACCATGGGCCGCCGGTCGAAGGCCTGGGACGTGCTCAAGATCGCGCGGGACCGTCTGCACACCGCCCTGGTCAGGCTGGACTCCCCAGCCGACCGGGCCCACCGGGCACGCGAGTTCTCCGGCACGATGGACCGTATGGTCCGCGCCGAGACCGCGGCCGGCACCGGTCTTAAACCTCACCTGGACGCCAAGCTGCTGGTGACTGCCCTCAGCCAGGGAGTTCGCACCGGCGTTCTCGGCGACGACCAACTGGAGCGGGCGGAGGCCTTTCTCTCAGCAGTCGACGAACAGGTGGCAGCAGAGCACGCCGCCCATCTCGCGGCGAAGGAGGAGCGGCGACGGGCCCACCGGAGGGAGGTCGACGCGAGCGCGAAGGCCCTGACGAAGGAACGGAAAGCCAAACGGAACCGCGCCCAGGCTCCCCCGACCCGAAGTGCACGGCGTCGTGTCCGGACGGACGAAGAACCCTCACCGTCCACCGCCCCGGGCCGAAGCCCGGCGCTCGGGAACCACGAGCCCCTCGTCGGTCCGGTCACCCGGCTCCGGTACGCGGAGCAGCTGGTGCACGGCGGCAACCTCGAGCTCGGGCGCGAACAGTTGGAGGCCGCTGTCCGCTCCTCGCTCCCCGACGCGCCGATCGCTCTGAGCGCCGGCTCGGCCGAGGAGTTGGTCCGGGCGCTCGGTATGACCGGTGAATTCGGACAGGCCGAACAGCTGATCAGCATCTCGACGGAACCAGGCGACCGCGCCCGGCACTTGGCCGCGCTGTCCATGGGGTGCTCACTCGGCGGTCGCTCACCGGAGGCGGTTGCGTACGCCCACGAGGCCGCCCGGCTTATCCCTCGCACGCCGCACTTCGCCATGCGAGGAGCCGTCGCGCAGGCCCTGGCCCATGCAGGGGACGCGGAGGCGGCGGTGGCGGTGGCCCGGATGGAGGAGTCGGCAGACGCCGAGGCTTCTTCTTCCGTACGGGGCAGGAGGGCTCGACGCACGCTGGTTCTCGTCGCCGCCGGCCTGGCACGGCATGATCCGGAACGTGCCGCTGAACTGATCGGGCCATCGGTCCAACTGGTACGACGGCGCATCGGCGCCGGCCGCCCGGTCGGCCAACTTCCGGCGCTGGCAGAACTGCTGCTCGCACTCCCCGATCCGACGCGACCGGATCCGGAGCTCAGCGAAGCGATCCGGCTCGCCGCGGAGTTCACGAACAGGCCTCGACAAACCTGGGACCGGGAGGAGACGATGCTCCTGGCCCTGCTGCGGCGGCTCGGCTGCGCGCCCGCACCGGGACGCGCCGCGGGTGAGCTGGAGGAGTGGCTGCGCTCCCTGCGACCCGAACGGGCTCCCCATGCTGAGCTCGCCCTGCTCGGCTCCCTGGACGGCGATGCCGCCAACGCCCTGCGCACCGCGAACGCAGCACCGGCACCGATGGCGCGTGCCGCTGCGCTGGCTGCTGCCGCTCACGTCCTGGCGGCGGCGCCCGCAGCCCTGTCCGTCGAGGAGTCCGAGGACAGCACTGTTCAGCTCTGCCTCGCACTCGCTCATGCGGGAGGCCGCCCCGACCGCACCGACTCCGACAGGGCTGCAGCCCAGGGACTCCTCCGGGAACTGCTCGCCGACGGGAGTTGGACGCGGGCGATCCCGTTGCTGCCGTTGCTGGTTCCCGAGGCTCTGCACCCCCTGAGCGAACTGGTCGCCGCGCACATCAACGGCCGCACAAGCACCTGACGGAGGCGGTCACGCCTCCCCTGTCGTTGATCACCCGTGGGCGAGCCAACGGAACCCGTCAGCCGTTCAGCCAGCCGGACGCGTCGAACTGGGCCAAGCCCCTGTGGTCGGCCAGGACGTCGAAGTGGCGGTGCCGGCCCCACAGTCCCCGGTCGCCGATGACGAGCAGTCGCCTCCGGGCCCTGCTCACTGCGACGTTGAGGAGGTTGGGGCTGGCGGCCGCCCAGTCGCGGGCTCCGTTCTGGGACGCCACGGTACCCAGCAGCAGGATGACCACGTCCGCCTCCTTGCCCTGGGTGGTGTGCACCGTGCCGACCCGCTTGGCGGGAAGCCGGTTTCCGGCCGTCCGGCGCGCCTCGGCGACCACCTCACGGAACGGGCTCACCACGAACACGGACTTGCCGAGTCGCTCGCGCACCTCGGCGGCCGTCGTGGTGCTGAGGTCCACCGGCTGCCGGCCCTCTCGTAGTGCGGACTCCAACTCCTCCTGCTCGATCTGCGCGCGCAGCCGCTCCCCGAGGAGATCCAGCACCCTGCCCAGCACGAGCCCCTGCTGAGCCACCCACTTGCCGTCGGACTCGCCCCCGACAACGTCCAGCCAGACGCTGCGGTCGGCGATCGGATAGGGCGCTCGCTCACCCGTGCCGAACACCATCAACCCGTCGTAGGCGATACGGTTGCTGATCTCGAACATCGGATTGTCGCAACGGCGGTGCACCCGGAGCGGTGACCCCACCCACACCTCCGTCTCGCCGTCAGGGAGTTGGGCCGGGAGCCAGGTGCCGCACCGGGCGAGGCGGTCGGCGACCCGCTGGACCGAGGTGCGACCGGGCGCCCACTCCTGCGCCACTCCGTAGTGGGTGCGAAGCCGCTGCTGTGCCGTCCACGGCACCGTCACGACAGGTTCGAGCTGCAACGGGTCGCCGACGACGACCGCCCGGCGGGCCCGCCAGAGTGCGCCGACCGCCTGCTGTGGGGTGGCCTGCCCCGCCTCGTCGATGAACAGCCAGCCCAGGGCCTCGGAGCCAAGGCCCGCGAAGAGGCGGTCCAGCGAGGCGAAGGTCGTCGACACCACCGGCACGACCAGGAACAACAGTTGCCAGGCGGCCCGGACGGTTTCCGGCGGCAGGTCCTTCGGGGCGTCGCCGCCCACCACTTCCATCACCGCCTGAAAGCTGGTGAGCAGGCGCTTCGCCTCCGCCGCGAGGAAGGCCCTGTGCAGATCCAGCGCGGCGAGGAACACTCGGGTGCGGGCGGCGCTGAACTCCTCGTCCATCCAGGGGGCGGACATCTCCCGCCGGCCATCGGCCTGCGGGTCTCCGGGGAGTTCGGCCCAGTCCTCGGCCGGCACGTGTGCGCGCCACCGTCGCGTCGCATCGGAGACCTTGCGGGCGGCGATGTCGGCGGTGGTCCGAGCCGTGGCGGCTGCCTGCTCGGCAGCGGTGACGGCCTGTTCCGCGCGGCGCAGGCTGTCCAGTCGGCTCGCGCGCGAGCGCTGCGCCGCGGCCTCGGCGGCAGCGGCCTCCTTGCTGGCGGCTCGTACGCCGGCAAGGAGCTCGCCGAGTCGGCCGAGCGCGGTCTCCGATACCTCCCATGCTGTTTCGGCCTGAGCCAGAGCACTCACCAGCGGTTCCCGCCCACGCAGCCACCTCTCCTCCGCATCTGAGGAGAGCCAGGCGCGTAGCCGGCGAGGACGCTGCCGCGCGTCGTACGAGCGCAGGTCGTCGAGCCGCGACTGGCACACTCCGCGGCGCAGCTCCACGGTGGCCTGGGCCTCGGCCAACGTCGTGGACACCTGGTGCTCGGTCTGCTGCGTGGCCGCCAGCCGTTCAGTCGCGCTCTGCGCCGCGGCGTGCGCGTCGGCCAGTGCGCGCTCGGTCGGGGCCTTGTTCGCCCGGGCCGCTGCCACAGCGGCTTCGGCACCCCGTAGCTGTCGCGCCAGGAGCTCCCGGCTGTCGCGTGCGGCGGCCGCGGCCTCCCTGGCCGCGGCCAGCTCCTGGACGGCCTGGCGCGCCTGGGTGAAGCGGCGCACCGCCAGCGGCCAGGGCTCGCCCAGCGCGGCGGTGGCCGGCGCGTCCGGTGCATCTGAGGCATCTGAGGCACCTGGGGCACCTGGCACGCGGCTGCCACCGAGCGGGTTCCGATCCGGGCCAGGTCTGGCGTCGCCGTTCAACTCCTTCTGCCGGAGCAGGAGATCACGCAGACCCCGGCCGGTGGACACGGCTTGTCGGCGGCTCTGTCCGGGGCGTCGCGGGTCGGCCGTCTCCTGCATCTCCCTGCCCCACCAGAAGCGGCTGACGAACTGGGAGCGGTTCGCGCGATTGCCGAGAGGTGCCGCGACCGCTCCCCACGCATCCGCGCCGCCCAGCAGCAGCCTGCCCTGCGCTGAGAGGTAGTCGGCCTCCTCACACCACTCCTCGGCTACCGCGGATGCGGACGGGATCTCGGTCGTCACGTTCTCGACCGCGCCGTTGTTGGCGGACGCGATGACGATCTCGTAGCCCGTCAGCTCCTCCCGCAGCCCGTGAAGCCTCCGGTTCCACTGGCCGGAACTCCAGGTGTGGACCTTGCCGAACGCGTCCGCCGGAGAGACCAACGCCGCCAGCCGCTCAGCACGTTGCACCACCAAGGCGGCGATCAGGTCCCGGAGCATGGTGGTCTTGCCCGTGCCGGGCGGCCCGTTGACCGCGTAGAGGCCGCTGCCCCCGGCGCCACCCAGCTCTGCCAACGCGCTGTTCACCGCGAACTGCTGGCTGAGGACCAGGGGTTGGTCACTCCTGCCGGGCCACCGGCCGAGCGGGGCGGCTGTCGGACGGACACCGTCCAGCAGGATCTGCGGCTGTTGCCGCACGTCGGTCCGGCGGCCGGAGTCCATAGTTGCGGTGGGCCGCAGATACTCCTCCAGCGCCCGTCCCGACCTGCCCTCCGCGAGCGCCGCAGTCACCTGTTCCAGGTCCGCGGCGATGAAACTGTTGAGGAAGTCGGACTGGTCGCTCTCCGCGCTCTGCGACTCCCGGACGGTGTAGCTCTTCACCCGCACGGCGTCCGGCCGCAGCGCCTCCGCGATCCCGAGCTGCTCGGCGACCCAGCGGGTGACGGCCGCGAGGTCCCTGACCTCAAGCGGTTTCAGGCCCAACGGAACGGGGAGATCGCTCGTCGGGTCCGACTCCTGGGCTTCTTCCGCCGCCTCCGCGTCGTCCCCGGAATGCAGAGCGTCGGAATCGGCACCACCCGCGGGGTGCAGGGCGCCGTCGAGGGCTCCCTCCACCCGCTGGGTCACGTGATCGCTCACCCGGCTGCTGACCCGGTCCGCGAGCGAGTCCGCCGCCGATCCGGTCAGCGTCTCGGCGACCGCCTGGGTGATCGAGCCCAGCGCGGCACCCGCCACGGTGCCCACCGTCGAGGCGATCCCGCCGACGGCCGCGCCGAGCACGACATCGACCGCCACACCCGCGATCGCACCGAGCGCCGATCCGGGTCCGGAGGGCGCGCCGCCCGCTCCTCGCCGCTGTTCCACCACCGGGAGCCGACCGTCGCCCAGCTCCAGGAGGGTGGAGACGCACAGCTCCGAGTCCTTCTCGAAGCCGTCGAGCCAGGCCGGGTCCGCCGGCCCCGGGCGCAGGGCCCGGCCCACCGCCCACGCGCACGACGAGATCGTCACGCTGTCCTTGAGCAGCAGCCCCTGGTCGTTGACCGAGAAGCAGAGCACCGCGCTCTGGCCGCCCAAACGGCCGTCGAAGTCCTCGGTGGGCCCGTCGGTGCCGAACACGCCGAGCAGCGTGTCACGCAGTGCGGTGAGTTCAAACACGCCCGCGTACACCGTGTGCTGCCAAGATCGCCCGCGGCCCGGCGAGCGCCGGCGGAGCCGGTGGTCCGGCTCCCACGGCAGCGGTCGGCCGTCCCAGACCGGATAGACGTCCTTCGACGGATCCACCCCGTCGACCTTCTGCGGGCTGAACAACTCCACAGCCCGCCAGTACCGGACGATCGCAGCCCTGCGCCCACGCTCTCCACCGGCCATCCCCACGCCCCCTCATGCCAGCCCCACCTGGTGAGCAAGCAGCGTACGGGATCACGAACTACCCAACGTGGGTCTTGGCGACTTCGGCGAATCGGGTGATAGCAGCTCGCCGGGCCCCGGTTCACCGGCAGCCGACCTGGTGCGCCTGCCGAGCACGCCGTCGCCGGTCAGGGGGCCTGGGTGTCGGCTGCGGGTGGGGTGGGCGCGTCGTCGGCGTCGGCGGGCTCGTCGGCCTTGGCGCGGACGTCCTTCGGGGTGGGCGCCACGATGTTCCGTTCCTCCGCGGACCGCTCCCGTACGGTGTCGTCGCCGTCCCGCGAGGCGTCGTGCTCCGCGGGGGTGGTGCCCGTGTCGTGCGTGCTCATGGCGTAGCCCTTCTCATCAGGTCAGTTGGCAGATTCGGTGCGCTCTGGAGGCGGCCTCGCGGGCCCGGTGGTTGCTTCTTGCTCGAACCGGCAGGCATGGCCTCTCCTCCTCGGGTTGCCCCGGCGTCTACCCCGAACGTCGGTCGCGACGCGTTCGTACGGCCTCGGAGATCCAGTTGGCGGGCCCTGCCGGTCCTGGCTCCGCTCCGGCCGCTCCGGCCACGACGCCACGACGGGATCCGGACGCGTGCAGGACCGGCGCTAAGGAGCCGTCCGGCGGGCGGCCGTGCGCCGCAGCACGATCTGGGGCAGAACAAGCCAGGTGGTGGTGAACCAGAGCAGGACGGCTGCGCTGAGGGCCCACGCAGCGACCGGGTTGCCGGTGGCGGTGCGCAGCAGGAGCAGCAGGGCGGCGGCGATGGTGAGGGCCAGGGTGACGAGGCCGGTGGCGATGAAGTGGCCGGCGACGTGGATGAGTTCGGGTTTCATGTCGCGGCCGGCGAGGAGGCGGTGGAAGGCCACGGGGGCGACGAGCGTGCCGGTGGCGAGGGCGCCGAGGATGACGGTGGCGACGTAGAGGCCCTTGTCGAAGTCGGGCAGGCCGGCGAAGCGCGGGGTGAAGGCCACGCTGATGAGGAAGCCGAAGAGGATCTGCGCGCCGGTCTGGCACACCCGGACCTCCTAGAGCATCTCGCTCCAGAGCCGGTCGGCCCGTTCCTGGGGCGTCTCGTCCCTGCCCCCGCCGGGCGACTTGTCGTCCTTCAGCACGGTGTCGTCTCCCTATGCGCGGATCCGCGGGTGCGCGATTCGGGCAGGTCGGCAGGCCCACAGGTCGGTGCCGGCCCTTCGGGCGGCCGGGTCAGGGGCGGTCTTCGTGGTGGCCGCAGAGCCAGGCCAGCGCTTGGTAGGCGCCCAGGGCGTACGCGGCGTTCGCGCCTTCGTCCGCGCCGTCGCCCCCACCCGAGGCCGCGGCCAAGGCCGAGGTGTCGCGCAGACGGACGGCGGCGGCCTGGCACTCGGCCAGGAGCTGCGCCCGGCACGGCCCGGTGGCGCCGAGCGCGGCGGCAGCGGTGAGGGGCGCCGCGACCTGGGCGCCGGCGGCCCACCGGTAGGCCCCCAGGATCCCGTGGTCGAAACCGGTCCACGGCTGCGGGCGGCCGTTGGCCGCCTCGATCGCGTCGAACACCTCGTCCAGCAGGCGCACCCCTACCGCCGGGATCGTCGTCTCGTCACTGGTCATGCCCGCAACCTACGTCGCCCGGACGCGGCCCGCCCCCGGGCACCCGGTCCGCCCCGGGGCCGGCCGGACGGACGCTGGGCAATCGGGTGAACCCCACGACGGCCGCCGCGGTGGCGCCGACAGGTCCGGATCCGGCTCGGAGCGCGGTGCGCAGCGCCGGGAGCAGGGTGGCCTCGGCCCAGGTGAGGAAGGCCGGCCGGCTGTCGCCGCCGACCGGGATGAGGGGGGCCTCGCCGAAACTCGGCGCGCAGCGCTGTTCGGTCATCATCGTGTATCCGATCTGCGCCCGAACGCGGCAGGCGCCCGCACCACCGCTGTTCGTGACGGCCCGTGCTCAAGGGCGGCGGCGAATCACTCAGTCGCCCGCCGCGGGCAAGGCGATGCGGCGCACCTGACCGGCTTCCAGCTCGACGACGACGGCCAGCACCGGGCGCAGCCAGCGCACCATCGACGGCACGCCCGGATGCGGCTTTCGAAGCCGCCCGGCGACGGGCGACCCGAGCTCGGCCCGCTCCTGCCCGGACAACTCGCGAGTCACCAACCGCCGACCGTCGACGAGCACCACCAGCAACCGCCCAGGTTCGCCGGGCTCGTCCGGCTCGCTGACGGCCCCGACCACCCAGCCCCTCACCGCAGCCCGCCCGGACACCGTTCCAGCGCGGGCGGCACGATCATCGACGGACTCCTTCCGTACACGAGGTGTGATCACCCGAGCATGGCAGCAGGCCCTGACGGGCGCGATCCATGCGGTCGTCGATCCCGCCGCTCTTCCAGACGGGGACGGGCACGGAAACCGGGCAAGGGTGCTCGCCTCGAAAGGCCCACCTCCGGATGTGGGTCCGCCGGCGATGGCCGAGGCTCGGTGCATGGCATCGATCATCGTGCTCTTCGAGCTGGAGCCCGACGGGGCCATCGGTGCGGAAAGTGCGGAAGGCACGGACGGTGCGGAAGGCGCCGAGCCCGCCGTGATCGCGGTGCACGCCGCCGGAGCCGATCCCGACGTGCCCGAGGACCCGCAGCCGTACACGCTGTGCGGGCTGGAGACCGGCCCGATGGAACACACGCACTACCGGCCGGTCCGGCCCGGCGAGCCCTGGTACCCGCCCACCCTCGCCGACCAGCGGTGCCAGGAGTGCGAGCGCGCCCTGCGCACGCAGTGACCGCCGTGCTGGGGAGAGGCGGGCGACCCCGCCCGGAGCCTGCAACTGCACGTCAGCGCGCCCCGGCACGTACGGCGTCACGGCCCGCGCGGGTTTCACCCCGTCGCGGTACCTGGGGTGACCGCCCGCCGGCGCCACGTCTCCACCGATCACGGGCGTCGTGCTGGGGCGGGGCACGCCTTCAGGTTCTCTGCCATCGCGCGCGCGGCCGGTCGGAGCCCGTCCGCCGGGGGTGGCCCGGGCTGGTCCGGATGCCACCGAGCGGGTGCGGCGGACCGGCCCAGCAGCGACGTTGAGAAGATGGACATCGTCGTCGTACTTGAGCTAGACATGCCGACCAACGTGCGGCTCCTCGGCCCCGACCACACCCCGGCGGACCCGGAGAGCCCGGTGCGCCGCGTACACGTCGCCCCCGCGGAAGCCTCGGGCACCTGCGGCCTCCGCACCCTGTGCGGCCTGGACACCGACGGAATGACCCTCGCCCCGCACCGCTACGCCCACCAACCTCCACCGCACTGGCTCACCTGCAGCACGTGCCAGGCCGCCAGACAGGACCCCGCACCCGACACCACCGAAGCGGCCGCCCAGGAGCAGCGCGAGGACGACGCCCACCCGGCGGAAACCGCCGCACACTGAGCACCGCACCCACCGCACCCACCGCGTCGAGCGCGCGGGCGCGCGGGCGCGCGGGCGCGCGGGCGGCGGCCGACGGCCGGTCGCCTCCTCAGCGCGAGCCGATGCTTCGGACCGAACGCGCAGTGGGCCCGGCCCGGCAGTCCGGCAGTCCGGCAGTCCGGGCAGTCCGGCAGTCCGGCAGGCTGCTCATCGGCCGCTCCCCCGGCCCTCGACGCACGCGTTACATTGAGGCGCAAGGGGCGGCAGATCCCGAACGGGGTGGCTGATGCACTCGATCACCGACTGGCTGGACGGCCTGTCCGGCCCGGTCGTGTACGCGGTCGTCGCCGCCCTCGTCTTCGCCGAGGACGCCCTCTTCTTCAGCTTCCTCATCCCCGGCGAGAGCGCCGCCGTCCTCGCCGGTTTCCTCGCGCACCAGGGCAGGGTGTCCATCGGCTGGCTGGTCCTCGCCGTGGTCGGCGCGGCCGTCCTGGGGGACTCCGTCGCGTACGAGATCGGCCGCCGCATCGGCCCGGCGGTCCTCGACACGCGCATGCTGCGACGCCATGAGGAGCAGGTCGACAAGGCCCGTGACCTGATCCGCCGGCGGGGGCCGGCCGCCGTCTTCTTCGGCCGTTTCGTCGCCTTCTTCCGCCCCGTGGTGCCGACGCTGGCCGGCGTCTCCCGCATGCCGTACCGCCGTTTCCTCCTCTTCAACGCCCTCGGCGGCCTCGCCTGGGGCGTGGGGTTCACCCTCCTCGGCTACTTCGCGGGGGCCGCCTACACCAAGGTCGAGGGCACGGTCGGCGGCGTCGTCGCCGCCCTGCTCGCCGCGGCGGTCGTCATCGCCCTCATCGTCTGGCGCGTACGCCGCCGCAGGTCCGCGGCCCGTACGCGGTCCCGCCGTACGCAGTCCCGCGAGGGCCAGGACGCGAAGCACTGACGGCCGGACCGCCCTACCGACCGCACCGCGCGCGCCGGGGCCCGCGAACGGCCAAGGCGGCGCGCCCGGCGACGGGCCGGGGCCGGGAACCGCGCCGGAACGGGCCACACCGGCCCTGGCCCGCGCCGGAACGGTCCGTGCATGAGCGAACACGCCGCGCACGCGGGGTTTCCGCATCAGGGCCATGAATCGGCCCGGGGAGGGTAGCCGAGCGCTGCCGCCGCCGGCGCTCGGTGCCGCTGCGGACAACCCGGCGCCACAGCCAGAAACGGAGTCCGTCGCATGACCGTCGTCACCTCCTGGTCCACCGCCGTCACGCTGCCCGAAGGCCCGTTCCCCGACGTGACCGTCGAGGCGCAACTGCGCTTCGACACCTCGCTGCCGTACGCGGTGTGCCTGGTCTTCCCGCCCCTCGGGGGCGGCGGGGAGGCGCAGTGGGTCTTCTCGCGTGACCTGCTGGACGAGGGCCGCCACGCCCCCGCCGGCCACGGGGACGTGACGGTCGCGCCCGGGCGGGCGGGCCGGGTCCTGGTCACCCTGTGCGCCGAGAACGGCCGGGCCGTGATCAGCATCCCCGCGGACGCCGTGACGGCCTTCCTCCTCGACTCCTTCGCCCTGGTGCCGGCCGACACCGAATCCGACCACCTCGACATCGACGCCGTCCTCGACCGGATCCGGTCCTGACCCGCCACGGCCGACGGCGACGACCGCTCGGCGAAGGGCCGGGCATGCCCGAGCGGGGAACCGACCCATTCCGCTGCGGGCAGGATGGTTTGCCCGGCCCGCAGAGCGGTACACGCGGATCATGGGCGCGGCCGGAGAAACGACGGCTCCACCACCCCCGGACGGTTCCGGCATCACCATCGAACGGCCGGACCGGCCCCTCCTGACAACCGTCCCAGTCACCACACGGGAGGACCTCGTGATCGTCCTCGGCGTCATCCTGCTCATCATCGGTTTCGTCACCGGGATCTCGATCCTGTGGACCATCGGCATCATCCTGGCCGTCATCGGCCTCGTCCTGTGGATCGCGGGCTCCGTCGGGCACGCCGTCGGCGGGCGTCGTCACTACTACTGATCCACTCGTCCTACTTTCTGCACCACCCGCCCCAACCCCTGATCCGCCCGTTCACCGGCTCGTGCGGCTGTCAGCCCCGGCACCACGTGGGTGCCGACGCCGACAGCCGCACGGCGCCGCCCGCCGCCCGCCGCCCTCAGCGGCGGAGGCGGCTCGCCCTCAACGACGGTGGCGGCCGGCCGTCAACGACGGTGGCGGCCGGCCCTCAGCGGCGGTGCCGCCCGGCGCTGCGGCCGGGCGCCGGGACCACGCCCGGGGCCGGGAGGAACAGCCGGGCGACCTCGCGGCCCAGGTTCACACCGATCGCCACCGCCATCGCCGTGGCCGTGGCGCGCCCGACGCCGACGAGCCCGATCTCGGGCTCGCCCCGGACGAAGGCGAGCAGCCCGAAGTACAGCAACGAGCCGGGCAGCAGCGGCCCCAGGGCCGCGGTGACGTACGGCAGCGAGGAGCTTCCCCGGTAGCGGGCCATGAGCTGGCCGGACAGGCCCACCAGCCCGGCGGCGAGGCCGGTGGCCATGATGGGCTCGCCGCCGGCGTTGACCAGCACGCCGTACGTCGTCCAGCCGACCCCGCTGTTGAGCAGGACGGCCGGCAGCGTGCCCGGCTCGGTGTTGAGCAGCACCGCGAAGGTCAGGGTGAGCAGGAGCGCCGCCACCAGTTGGAGCGGCGGGTTCGACGCGGCGACCGGGGCGGGCCGGGTCGCCAGGTCGGCGCCGTTGTTGACGCCGATGTAGAGCACGGTCATCACCCCGACCACCACGCCGGCCATCATGTACAGCGTTTCCATCAGGCGTGCGGCCGCGGTGAGGTAGAAACCCGCGAGGCCGTCCTGCGCCGCCGCCACCATGGGCCATCCGGGCAGGAGCGTGTACAGCCCTCCGGTGATCACCACCGATCCGCCCAGGTTCAGCCCGTTGAAGGAGAGCAGGATGCCGATCGCCGCCGCCGGGGTCGCGGCCGTCGCGATCCGGTAGAACTCCGGGAGGTCGTGGCGTCCGACCAGCGCCGAGAGCCGGTCGCCGGCCAGTGCCGCGGCGACGGCGCTGACGAACACCAGCCAGGCCCGGGCGTCGGCCCGGCCGCCGACCAGCAGCGTCGCGGCGCCGGCCAGCAGGCCGGAGGACAGGACCAGGAGCCACGCGGGGTAGTGGCGGCAGTGCCGGCGCACGGCCCTCAGCCGGTGGTGGGCGTCGTCGACGACGAGTCCGCCGGTCGTGATCTCGGTGACCAGCCGGAAGAGCACGGCCAGCCGCGCGTAGTCCCCGGCCGGGTGGCGCACGGACCGCTCGACCGTCACGGGCGGCTCCGAGGGGCCCGGCTGGTACGAGATCGCCACCCGGGTGAAGGTGACCTGGGGGTCGCAGGGCTGGGCCCGGTAGGCCTGCGCGACGGCGAGCATGGCGGCCTCGACGTCCTCGGCGGCCTCGCCGCAGGCCAGCATCAGCTCACCCACCAGCAGTGCGAGGTCCAGGACGGCGGCCACCACGGCCGGTCCCGGGTCGTCCGCGCCGGGTTCGCCGGTCACCAGCGGGCGGTCGGTGGTCGGGGTGCGCAGCAGCGGCAGCATCAGGTCCGGCCAGGCCGCCGTGCCCTCGGCATCGACGGGTCCGCTCTCCGCCCCGGGCGGCGCCGGCCGGCCGGGCGCCCGGCCCTCCCCCTGAACTAGACCTTCCCCGGAGGCGGGGGCGGCCCCGGGGGCCTCCTCCGGACTCGCCTGGGGCGGGACTCTTCCGGTCCGGCTCGCCGGCCCGTCCGCCTCGGCCCGCACGCCGAACTGCTCGTGTTCCGGCATCGTCGCTCCCTGCCGCACCCCCCACCTGATGACCTTTCGCACCCACTCGACTACCCGCAGCCATCATTTCGTGAACGTCCCGACCGGAGCGCGGGGGTCCGTTCACGCCCGCCGTCCGTGGGTCGGCCCGCTGCCTCCAGACCAGGGCTCGGGGAGAATCCGCAGGTCAGCGGGCCGACGCCGGAACCTGGGAGGGCGGAGGAGCACCGAGCCGCGGCCGTCCGAGTGAAGCCCGTAGTGGTGGGCGAGCCCCGTCCGGCCGTCCCGCCGCCACGGGATATGGCTATCGGGACACACGATCGGAGCGGACGGGAGGAGCGGCGTGCGGCTGTCGAGGTGGAGGGCGCGGGCCGGGCGGCGGGCGGAGCGGGCCGCCCGGAGCACGGCGGTCGCGCTGGACCGGCGGCTGCCGCTGTTCGACGGGGCCAAGGGCCTGCTCCGGAAGGTCTTTCCCGACCACTGGTCCTTCCTGCTCGGCGAGTTGGCGCTCTACACCTTCGTGCTGCTGCTGTTGACCGGCGTCTTCCTGACGTTCTTCTTCACACCGTCCATGACCGAGATCGTGTACGCCGGAACGTACCCGCCGCTTCGCGGGGTGCGGATGTCCCAGGCGTACGCCTCGACGCTGTCGATCAGTTTCGACGTGCGCGGCGGCCTGCTGATCCGCCAGATCCACCACTGGGCGGCACTGGTGTTCACCGCCGCGATCTGCGCGCACCTGCTGCGCATCTTCCTCACCGGCGCGTTCCGCCGCCCCAGGGAGGTCAACTGGCTGGTGGGACTGACGCTGTTCCAACTCGCCCTGCTGGAGGGTTTCGCCGGCTATTCGCTGCCCGACGACCTGCTCTCCGGCACCGGTCTGCGCACGGCCCAGGGCTTCATCCTGTCGGTCCCGCTGGTCGGCACCTACCTGAGCTTCTTCCTCTTCGGCGGGGAGCTTCCCGGGCACGACATCGTCCCCCGGTTGTACAGCGCGCACATCCTGCTGCTGCCTGGTCTCCTGCTCGGCCTGATCACCGCGCACCTGATCCTGGTCTTCCACCTCAAGCACACGCAGTGGGCCGGGCCCGGACGCACCAACCGCAACGTCGTCGGAAAGCCCCTCTTCCCGCACTTCAGCGTCCAGACGGCGGGCCTGATGGCGATGGTCTTCGGGGTGCTGGCGCTGGCCGCCGCCCTCGCCCAGGTCAACCCGATCTGGCTGTACGGGCCCTACCGCCCCGACCAGGACTCCACCGACGCGCAGCCGGACTGGTACATGGGGTTCATCGAGGGCGCGCTGCGGCTGATGCCCGGGGCCGAGACGCGGCTGTGGGGCCACACCGTCGCCTGGAACCCGCTGATTCCGGCCGTGCTGTTCCCGCTGCTGTTCTTCACCGCCCTGTACGGCTATCCGTTCTTCGAGCGCTGGATCACCCCGGGGAGCGGCGAGCAGCACCTGTGCGACCGCCCCCGCAACCGGCAGACCCGGACGGCACTGGCTGTCGCCGGGACGTGCTTCTACGTCGTGCTGCTGGTCGCCGGCGGCCAGGACGTCGTCGCCCGGGCACTGGACGTGCCGGTGGAGGGCCTGAACTGGTTCCTGCGGGTGGGCCTGTTCGTCGGGCCGGCGGTGGCCTTCTGGATCACCCGGCGCCTGTGCCTGGCCTTGCAGGAGCGGGACCTGGAGCGGGTGGCGGAGGGAGACGAGACCGGGTTCGTGCACGAGGCCGTCGAGGGTGCCTTCCACGGCGAGCACCGGCCGCTTCCCACCGGCCTGCGCTACACGCTGGCCCTGCGCGACGCGCCGCTTCCCCTGCCGGCGCCGGGCGAGGGCGCCTCGCGGCGCGCACGGCTGCGGGCCGCCCTGAGCTCCTGGTACTACCGGGACAACGTGGAGACGGCGATGGACGAGCCGCAGCCGGAGCCGCTCGCGCCCGCCGACGCGGGACGCGCCGAGCGGTGACCCCCAACGACCGACCGCTGACGACCGACCGCCGACCGGCCGGACTCACTGCCCGCGCTGGGCGTGCTGAAAGACGAAGCCCAGGACGCCGGCGCCCGTCACACCCGCTCCGATGAGGAAGAGCCACAAGGCGTACACCAGCCCCAGCCCGGCGACCGCGACGCCCGCGGCGGTGAGCAGCGGGTAGTAGCTGCGCGGTGCGAAGAACTCCAGCGGCCCGACGCCGGTGACGATCTCGGCGTCGGTGCGGTCCTGCGGCCGGCGGCCGCGGCGGGAGTACTGGGTCCGGAAGAAGAACGCGATCAGCGTGGACATCATGAAGGCCACGACCAGCGCCGCCTTGCCGGCCGGCTCCCGGGCGAACCAGCCGTAGATCGAAGCGGCGACGGCGAAGAACAGCGCGACGCCCGCGAACAGGTAGGACTCGGTCTTCACCGCGCGTTCTCCTCGCCTTCGAGCGCCATGCGCGAATACTCCGGGTGGTGCAGGTCGAAGGCCGGGCCTTCGGAGCGGATGCGGGGCAGGGCGTGGAAGTTGTGGCGCGGCGGCGGGCAGGAGGTCGCCCATTCCAGGGAGCGCCCGTAGCCCCACGGGTCGTCCTCGGTGACCGGGACTCCGTACCTGGCGGTGCGCCACACGTTGTACAGGAAGGGCAGGGTCGACGCGCCCAGCAGGAACGCGCCGACGGAGGAGACGGTGTTCAGGGTGGTGAAGCCGTCCGAGGGCAGGTAGTCGGCGTAGCGGCGCGGCATGCCCTGGGCGCCGAGCCAGTGCTGCACGAGGAAGGTGATCTGGAACGCGGGCAGCAGCATCCAGAAGTGGATCCTTCCGAGGCGTTCGTCCAGCAGCCGGCCGGTGATCTTGGGCCACCAGAAGTAGAAGCCGGCGAACATCGCGAACACGACCGTCCCGAAGAGGACGTAGTGCAGGTGGGCGACCACGAAGTAGCTGTCGGTGACGTGGAAGTCGATCGGGGGCGCGGCCAGCAGGACGCCGGTCAGCCCGCCGAGGAGGAAGGTCACCAGGAAGCCGAGGGCGAACAGCATGGGCGTCTCGAAGGAGAGCGAGCCGTTCCACAGGGTGCCGATCCAGTTGAAGAACTTCACCCCGGTCGGCACCGCGATGAGCAGCGAGGCCAGGGAGAAGAACGGCAGCAGCACCTGGCCGGTGGCGAACATGTGGTGGGCCCACACGACCGCGGACAGCGCGGTGATCGCGATCGTGGCACCGATCAGTCCGTAGTAGCCGAAGACCGGTTTGCGGCTGAACACCGGGATGACCTCGGAGATGATGCCGAAGAACGGCAGCGCCACGATGTACACCTCGGGGTGGCCGAAGAACCAGAACAGGTGCTGCCACAGCATCGCCCCGCCGTTGGCCGGGTCGAAGACGTGGGCGCCCAGCTTGCGGTCCGCCTCCAGCGCGAACAGCGCCGCGGTCAGCGGGGTGAAGGCGAGCAGCGCGAGGATCGAGGTGAACAGCACGTTCCAGGTGAAGACCGGCATCCGGAACAGCGTCATGCCCGGTGCCCGCAGGCAGACGATGGTGGTGATGAAGTTGACGGCTCCCAGGATCGTGCTCAGACCCGCCACGATCAGCCCGACGGCCCACAGGTCGGCGCCCGTTCCCGGGCTGTGGAGCGGCCCGTTCAGCGGGGCGTAGGCGAACCAGCCGAACGACGCGGCGCCGTCGGTGGTCAGGAAGCCCCCGACCACCATCAGGCCGCCGAACAGGTACACCCAGTACGTGAACGCGTTCAGCCGGGGGAACGCCACGTCCGGGGAACCGATCTGCAGCGGCATCACGGCGTTCGCGAAACCGGCGAACGTCGGTGTGGCGAACAGCAGCATCATGATCGTCCCGTGGATGGTGAACAACTGGTTGTACTGCTCGTTGCTCACCACCTGCAGTCCCGGCCGCATGAGCTCCGCGCGCATGAGCATCGCCAGCAGCCCGGCGAACAGGAAGAACCCGAACGCCGTCGTCAGGTACAGGTTGCCGATGGCCTTGTGGTCGGTCGTGCTCAACCACCGCAGCACCGCCGAGCCTTGACGCCGGCGGGCCACGCCGGGCGCCGGGCGGGCGGCGGCCCGCCGCCGGGTCTGCGCCATCCGCTTCCTCCTCCTGCCGGGGCCGCCCGCACCCGCAGGAGAAAAACGCGGAGACGCTCGCCGGGACACACGCTGTGTCGCCATGCAATCACCCACCGCCCCAAGGGCCCCTGAAGCGGAGTCGGCGTGGCGGCCCCGGCCGGGCGCGGATGACGAAGTCGGCGCACTGGTGCGATCCGGCGAGGCGCCGCCACGGGTCAGCCGCGAGTCAGCCGCGAGTCGGCCGCGGGTCAGCTACGGATCAGCCGCGCGGCGTCGAACTCGGCCCAGATCGTCTTCCCGTGGCTGTGCGGTTCGGCGCCCCACCGGTCGGCGGTCCGCTCCACGATGAACAGGCCGTGGCCGCCGGGCAGGGCCGGGTTGTGCGGGCGGCGCGGGGTGGGCAGGGTCGGGCTGCGGTCGCTGACCTCGGCCCGCAGGCGGGCCCCGGTGACGTCCAGGACCAGTTCCAGCGGGCCGTCGCCGTGGAGCATGGCGTTGGCGACGAGTTCCGCCACCAGCAGGACGACGTCCGCGAGGGTGCCTTCGCCGGCGCCGGGCCCGGCGGCGGACGCGTACCAGTCGTCGAGGGCGCGGGCGGTGAAGGTCCTGGCGTGGGCGACCGGTTTGGGGATGCCGGACAGGGTCAGCCGCCTGCGCTGGCCGCCGACGGGCAGCGCAGGGCCCGGCTGGTGCGGGTCACCGTCCAGGGTTCCCCGGCTCATCGTCATGTGAGGACACCCTTTCGGATCGACGGCGGTCTCGCACGGTCGGTTTCCCGGCAGTTCTCGGATTATGCCCCGCGCCGGCGTCGAACCGGGGCCGGGGCGGTCGGCCGGCCTCGGGCCGAGGCCCTGGCGGCCCGAGTCGGGGCGGTCAGGCCGCCAGGGCCTCGTCGACCGAGTCGTGGATGGAGAACACCGCCTGCGCGCCGGTCAGTTCGAGGACCCGCATGACGGTGGGCGCCACGGCGGCCAAGTGCAGGTCCAGCCCCTCCTCCGCCGCCGCGAGGCGGGTCTTGAGCAGGAGGTTCAGGCCGGAGGAGTCGCAGAAGCCCACCCCGGCGAGGTCGATCACCACCGCGCCGCGGCGCTGCGCGATCACGCTGGTGAGCAGGTTGGCGGCCGAGGCGAGCGTCTCGATGTCGAGGTCGCCCACGAGGGCGCACACCACCGCACCGGAGGCCGTGGCACGGGTCTCGACCACCAGTTCCGCGGGGCGCGGGGACGCTGCCGGCGCGGCGGCCGCCCGAACGTCGTCGAATGGCATCATCGTCGTCTCCTCCATGTCCATGCCTTCCGACCATACGGAGGTTGTGCCGGACTGCCAAACACGGGGGTGTGCGCCCGGCTTGGTCCTGCCCGGGGCTCGTGCGGCGACGCATCCTCAGCCGTCCTCCAGACCGTCGCGCAGGTGCCGCAGGGCGCGGCTGAGCAGCCGGGAGACGTGCATCTGGGACAGCCCGAGGCGGGCGCCGATCTGCGACTGCGTCATGTCCTCGCAGAAGCGCATGGACAGGATGAGCCGTTGCCGCTCCGGCAGGTCGGCGATGAGCGGCTTGAGCGCCACCAGGTCGTCGACGAGGGCGAGGTCCCGGTCGTCCTCGCCGAGCCGGTCGCCCAGCGGGCCGGGGGCGTCGTCGTCGTTGCTGCCGCCGAGGTCCAGGGAGCCGGCGGTGTGCGCGTTCGCGGCGGTCAGCCCTTCGACGACCTCCTCGGGGGAGAGCGCGAGGTGCTCGGCGAGTTCGGCGACCGTGGGGGCCCGGTCCAAGTCCTGCGACAGGCGTTCCTGCGCCTTGGCCAGGAGGATGCGCAGTTCCTGGAGGCGCCGTGGCACGTGGACGGCCCACGTGGTGTCGCGGAAGTGGCGCCGGATCTCGCCGAGGACGGTCGGTATGGCGAAGGTGGTGAACTCGACGCCGAGGTCGGGGTCGAAGCGGTCGATGGCCTTGATCAGGCCGACCGCGCCGACCTGGAGCAGGTCCTCCTGCGGCTCGCGGTGCGAGTTGAAGCGGCGGACTGCGAACCTCACCAGGGACAGGTTCGTCTCGACCAGGGTGGCGCGGACGTACGAGTACTCCTTCGTCCCCTCCTCCAGGGTGCGGAGCCGGCGCAGCAGCACCTTGTTGAGCTCGCGCGCGTCGGCCGGCGCGATCTCCCGCAGGTCACCGGCGTCGGCGAGCTCCGGCGGGAGCAGGTCCCGAAGCCCTCCGGCGTCGGCGAGTTCCGGCCAGGGCAGGTCCCGGGGCTCTCCGGCAGGAGCGGCCGTGCGGGACGGACCTCCCGTCGACGGGTGGGCGGAGGCGGGCAGTTCCCCAGTGGTCGTGGCCATCGGACTCCCTCTCTCGTGCTCTCTCGTGTCGGCGCGGTCTGCCCCCCGGTACCCCGTGTCGGCGGATCGATGCAGCCGCCCCCCATGGAGGTTTCGTGAAGCCCGCAACGGCCCCGAGGTGGGCGGCGGCCTGTCCGGGGCGCGGACGCGCGTCCGGGCGACGGGCGGCGGGCGGCGGGCGACGGGCGACGGGCGGGGCGCACGGCCGGGGGGCAACCGTTGTCCGGCGGTGTGCGGGCTGGGGTAGCCTCCGAAGGCGGTACAACACCTGGAACGACGGCCAGGTCCCCCGGCCCGTCCTTCGGGGTGCCCACGACCGGATTCGGGCCAGTCGGCCCGGCGTTCCACGGAGGCGACGTTCGATGGCTGGCCCGACCACGTCCCGCGACTCACAGCACCGCCCGGACGAGGGGGCGGGCGCCGCGCAGGTGGGCGAGCCGGAACTGCGGCTGCTGCTGGCCGGGTTGACGGCGGTGCGCGACGGCGATTTCAGCACCAAGCTGCCGGGCGACGCGGACGGGCTGCTGGGCGAGATCGCCACGGTGTTCAACGGCATGGTCGACCAACTGTCGCGGTTCACCTCGGAGGTGACCAGGGTCGCCCGGGAGGTCGGCACCGAGGGCCGGCTCGGCGGCCAGGCCCAGGTGCCCGGGGTGTCGGGCACCTGGGAGGACCTGACCGACTCGGTCAACGCGATGGCGGGCAATCTCACCACCCAGGTGCGGGACATCGCCCAGGTCGCCACCGCGGTGGCCAAGGGGGACCTGTCGCAGAAGATCACCGTCGATGCCCGGGGCGAGATCCTGGAGCTGAAGAACACCGTCAACACGATGGTCGACCAGTTGTCCTCGTTCGCCGGTGAGGTGACCCGGGTGGCGCGGGAGGTCGGCACCGAGGGCATCCTGGGCGGCCAGGCCGACGTGAAGGGCGTCTCGGGGACGTGGCGCGACCTCACGGACTCGGTGAACTTCATGGCCGGCAACCTCACCGGCCAGGTCCGCGCGATCGCCCAGGTGGCCACGGCGGTCGCACGCGGGGACCTGTCGCAGAAGATCACCGTCACCGCGCGCGGCGAGATCCTGGAACTGAAGGAGACCATCAACACGATGGTCGACCAGCTGTCCTCCTTCGCCGACGAGGTGACCAGGGTCGCCCGGGAGGTCGGCACCGAGGGCCGGCTCGGCGGCCAGGCCGAGGTGGAGGGCGTCTCCGGCACCTGGAAGCGCCTCACCGAGAACGTCAACGAGCTGGCCGGCAACCTCACCCGGCAGGTCCGCGCCATCGCCGAGGTCACCAGCGCCGTCGCCGCCGGCGACCTCACCCGCTCGATCAGCGTGGACGCCTCCGGCGAGGTCGCCGACCTCAAGGACAACATCAACGCCATGGTCGGGTCGCTGCGCGAGACCACCCGCGCCAACGAGGAGCAGGACTGGCTCAAGACCAACCTCGCCAGCTTCTCGGCCCTGATGCAGGGCCGGCGCGACCTCGGGGTCGTCGCCGAGTCCGTCATGGACGAACTCGCCCCCCTCGTCGGCGCGCAGTGCGGCGTCTTCTACCTCGCCGAGGACAGCCCCGTCGGGACGGTGCTCCAGCTGGTCGGCTCCTACGCCTTCCCCGACGGCGAGCGCCCCACCCGCTTCCGCCTCGGCGAGTCGTTCGTCGGCCAGGCCGCGCGCAGCCGGCGCGCCATCACCGTCGACGCCCTGCCGCCGGACTACCTGGCCGCCTCCTCCGGCCTCGGCCGCACCGGGGCGCTGTCCCTGGTGGTGCTGCCCATCGTGGTCGAGGACCAGGTCCTCGGCGTCATCGAACTGGCCTCCGTCCAGCCGTTCACCCAGGTCCACCTGGACTTCCTCGACCAGCTCATGGAGACCATCGGCGTCAACGTCAACACCATCATCGCCAACGCCCGCACCGACGAGCTGCTCGGCGAGTCCCAGCGGCTCACCGCCGAACTCCAGGTCCGCTCACAGGAGTTGCAGGCACGCCGGGACGAGTTGCAGGCCTCCAACGCCGAGCTGGAGGAGAAGGCCGACCTGCTGGCGGCACAGAACCGCGACATCGAGACCAAGAACCTGGAGATCGAACAGGCCCGCCAGGAACTGGAGGAGCGCGCCCACCAGCTGTCCCTCGCCTCGAAGTACAAGTCGGAGTTCCTGGCCAACATGAGCCACGAACTGCGCACGCCGCTCAACAGCCTGCTCATCCTCGCCCAGCTGCTCGCCCAGAACCCCACCCGCAACCTGACCGCCAAGCAGGTCGAGTACGCCGGGATCATCCACTCCGCGGGCTCCGACCTGCTCCAGTTGATCAACGACATCCTCGACCTGTCCAAGGTCGAGGCCGGAAAGATGGACCTCAACATCGAGGCGGTGCCGCTGCGCGCGCTGCTCGACTACGTCGAAGCCACCTTCCGCCCGCTGACCAGCCAGAAGAACCTCGCCTTCACGGTGCGGACGGTCCAGCAGATCCCCGCCGAACTCCTCACCGACGACTACCGGTTGCGCCAGGTGCTGCGCAATCTGCTGTCCAACGCCGTCAAGTTCACCGAGCAGGGCCGGGTCGAACTGCGCATCGAGCCCGCCGACGAGACCGACCTGCCCGACGCCGTCCGGCGCGGCGGCCCGGTGCTCGCCTTCCACGTGAGCGACACCGGAGTCGGCATCGCCCCCCAGCACGTGGAGAGCGTCTTCGGCGCCTTCCAGCAGGCCGACGGCACCACCAGCCGCAAGTACGGCGGCACCGGCCTCGGGCTGTCCATCAGCCGCGAGATCGCCTACCTGCTCGGCGGCGCGATCACGGTGGAGAGCACCCTGGGCCGGGGCAGCACCTTCACCCTCTACGTCCCCGCGACCCGCCCCGACCTGGCCGAGACCGGCGCCGACGGGGCCCGCAAGGCGCTGGGTGCCGGGGGCACCGGCCCGTCCGAGGCGCCGGAGCGGGCCCCCTCGCCTCCCGCCGCCGGCCGGCCGCGGCGCCTGCTCGTGGTCGAAGGCCGCCCCAACGGCCTGCTGTCCCTGGTGGCGGAGAACGCCGTCGCCGACCTCGCCCGCTCCGCCGGCGCGCAGCGCCGGGTCGAGATAGTCACCACGGTCGGCGCCCCGGAGGCCGCCACTGCGCTCGCCACCGCCCCGTACCACTGCGTCGTCCTGGAGCTCGACCTGCCGGACAGCGCGGCGGCCACGCTCCTGGCGGAGATGGAACGCGACCCGGCCCTGCACACCGTCCCGGTGCTGGCCCACAACAGCCGGGGCGTCACCACCGGCGACGAGCACGCCGTCCGCCGGGAGGGGGAACGGCCGCTGGAGCTCATCTCCAGCCTCGACGAGCTGCGCGAACGCATCGCCCTCCACATGAGCGCCGACGGGCCCGGGCGCGTCCTGCCCCCGGCGCGCCCCGCGGACGGGAACCCCGCCCGGGGCCGCGGAGGCGACCCGGTGCTCTCCGGTCGCACCGCGCTGGTGGTCGACGACGACGACCGCAACCTCTTCGCGATCACCAGCATCCTGGAGCTGCGCGGCATGCGGGTCCTCCAGGCCGAGAACGGGCTCGCCGCGCTCGAAGCCCTCCGCGCGCACCCCGGGATCGACGTGATCCTGATGGACGTGATGATGCCCGAGATGGACGGCTACACCGCCACCGCGGCGATCCGCGCCATGCCCGAGCACGAGGGGCTGCCGATCATCGCGGTCACCGCCAAGGCGATGATCGGCGACCGGGAGAAGAGCCTGGCCTCGGGAGCCAGCGACTACATCACCAAGCCGGTGGACGCCGACGAGGTGATCGGCAGGATCAGGGACCACCTCACCCGGTAGTCGCCCTGCCCCATGCCCCGCGTCCCCTCGCACCCACCCCGACAGTCCAGAGCTCAGGAGCCGACAGCCGTGCACCATCCCCAGGAGCCGCGCGCCACGGACCGTCCGCAGGAGCCGCGCGCCACGGACCGTCCCGCAGCGGCCTCACCGACCGGTCCGGCCGCCGACACGCCGAGGGTCGGGGCGCAGCGGCGCGCTGCGGAGGCGCAGGCAGCGGCCCGGGCCCGCGCCGAAGGCGAGTCCGCGGCGGTCGACCGGCTCGCCACCACGGTGGAGCGGCTCAGGCTGGAACTGGAACAGGCCCAGGCCCAGGCGGCGGGCCGCGCCGTCGTCGAGATGGGCGTCGGAGTGCTGGTGGAGCGCCTGCGGTGCGGGCCCACCGAGGCCGCCGGACAGCTGGACAGCCTCGCGGAGCAGGCCGGGGTGACGGTCCTGGCGCTCGCCGCCGACCTGGTCAACCAGGCCGCGGCGGACGAGATCTCCGCCCTCGCCCGCGAGTTCGTCGCCGACGCCTCGGTTCCCCCCACCGAAGCGGTGGCCGTGCGGCTGCGCAGTGCCGAGGCGGACGTGCTCGCGAGCGGTGACGCCGCGGCGGCGGCGCGTTCCATGCTGGAGCACGCGCTGCGACCGCTCGGCGCGGCCGCCGTCGCCATCTGGGCCGCCCACCCGGACCTCTCCCTGTCACTGGCGGGCAGCGCCGGTTTCCCCGAGGAGGAGGCACGCCGCTGGCGCCACGTCCCGCCGGGCGTGCCGACCCCGGCCCGCCGTGCCCTGGACGAGCGCGCGGCGGTCGGCTACCCGACGCTCGCCGGCGCCTCGCTGCCCTCGATCGGCCAGCACGAGATCCACGGCGGCCGGCTCGCCGTCCCGGCCGGCGTCGGCGGGCGGCTCATCGGCGTCCTGGAGATCTGCTGGCCCGACACACTGCCCGAACGCTCCCAGCCGCTCCAACGCCAGTTCGAGGCGCTCGCCGAGCTGGCCGCCACCACGCTGGAGTCCTGGAGCGGGCAGGAACCCGCCGCCTGCGACCCGGCCGACGCGCAGTTCGGCGAACTGCGGCAGCTCACGGACGGCCTGCTCGACCCGTGCATGATCCTGCGGGCGGCGCCGGACAGCGACGAGTTCCCGCCCCGGTTCGTGATCCGCCACCTCAACCCGGCCTTCGTCGACTTCGCCGGCCGGCCCACCGGCGTACTCACCGGCACCCGCCTGCTGGAGGCGTACCCGCTGGCGGCCGAACCGGGCGGCCTGGCCGACAAGGTCGAACACGTCTTCGCCACCGGGGAACCCTTCCGCGCCCAGGACATGCGCCTCGCCGCCCTGGTCGACGGAGTACCGCTGACCACCCGGGCACAGGTGAGCATCAGCCGGCACGGCAGCCACCTCGCGGTCGTCTGGCGCCTCGACGACGGCACCCCGCGCGTCGCCCGCCTGCTGCAGCACGCCCAGCGGCTCGGCCGGATCGGCGGTTTCGAGGAGAACCTGCGGACCCGGCAGATCGCCTGGAACGAGACGGTGTTCGAACTGCACGGGCTGCCGCCCACCGCCGCGCCCCTGGCCCTCGACCAGCTCCCCGACCACGCCCACCCGGACGACCGCCACGCCATCGACCGGTTCCTGCGCACCCTCCTGCACCACCAGCGCCCGGCCTCCACCGCCTTCCGCCTCCAGCGGCCGGACGGCGTCACCCGCCACATCCGCGTCGTCGCGGAGCCCGTCCGCGATCCCGACAGCGGGCTCGGCAACGACCCCGGCAGCAGGCTCGACAGCGACCCCGGCAGCGGGCTCGGCACCGTCCGCGGCGCCTACCAGGACATCTCCGCCCAGCACTGGACGGAGGTCGCACTCGCCGCCACCCGCGACCAGCTCGCGCAGAGCGAGCAGCAGGCGGCCGAGCGCAGCCGCCTCGCCCTCCAGCTCCAGCACGCCATCATGCCGCCCACCCGGGGCCCGCTGGACCTGCACGATCTGAGCGTCGCCGTGCGCTACCGCCCGGCAGAGAAGGACCACCTGGTCGGCGGGGACTGGTACGACACCCTCGCCCTGCCCTCGGGAGACGTCCTGCTGTGCGTGGGCGACGTCTCCGGACACGGCATCGAGGCCGCCACCGGCATGGTCGCGCTGCGCAACGCCCTGCGCGGCCTGGCCGCCACCGGCGCCGGGCCGGCCCAGCTGCTGAGCTGGCTCAACAGCGTCACCCACCACCTGACCGACAACGTCACGGCCACCGCGGTGTGCGGCCTCTACGAACCCGCGACCCGCCGGTTGCGGTGGGCCCGCGCCGGGCACCCGCCGCCGGTCCTGCTGCGTGGCGGGCGGGCGGACATCCTGCCCCAGCTGGGCGGCATCCTCCTCGGCGCGATCGGCCACGCCGACTACGAGCAGGGCGAGCTCGTCCTGGAGGCCGGCGACACGCTGGTGATGTACACCGACGGACTCATCGAGCGCCGCGACGAATCCCTCCAGGCGTCGCTGACCAGCCTGACGGCCCTCGCCGAGGAGTCCCGCACCGGGTCGACCACCGGCTCGGCCACCGGGTCAACCACCGGGTCGACCACCGGGTCGACCACCGGGTCGACCACCGGCTCGGCCACCGGGTCAACCACCGGCTCGACCACCGGCTCGGCCAACCTCGAAGAGCTCCTGGACCACCTGCTGCGCTACAGCAACGCCGACACCGACGACGACACCTGCCTGGTCGGAGTGATGGTGCGGTAGCGGTCGGACGGCCACGACCGGCGCATGTCCGCGGCGAACCGGGGCAGCCGAGGGACGAATCGACGCGTCCCCTGATCGAGGAGGTCCCCGTGCTCGCCCTGGTCCTGGTCCTGTTGCTCGCCCTGCTCCTGTTCGGTTTCGGCTTCGCCCTGAAGGTGCTGTGGTGGGTCGCCCTCGCGGTCCTCGTCGTCTGGCTCCTGGGCTTCCTCGCCCGCGGCACCACCTCCGCCGGCGGGCGGGGCCGCTGGTACCGCTGGTAGCCCGCCGTACGTGCAGCCCCGTCGCCGGCCGACGGGGCACCCGAGCCGCCGCGCAGCCCCTGCGCGGCGGCTCGCGCGTGCGCGCCTCCCACACCGCCCCGGGGGCGGAACCGGCGGGTGTCGCGGGCGCGGGCCGGGGCAGACGCCCAGGCATGAACCCGATCGAACGGGCCCTGCGCGCCGTGGACCGCTTCCAGCAGCACCGCCGGGTGCCCGCCGTCGTCATCGGCGTCGTGCGCAAGTACGGGGACGACCGGGGCGGGCTGCTGTCCGCCCTGATCACCTACTACGGCTTCGTCGCCCTGATCCCGCTGCTGCTCCTGCTCAGCACCGTCCTCGGCTTCGTCCTGCACGGCCACCCCGGGGCCCAGCAGTCGGTGCTGAACTCGGCGCTCGCCGACTTCCCGATCATCGGCGACCAGCTGCGCCAGAACGTCCACTCCCTCCAGGGCAGCGGCCTGGCGCTGGCCATCGGCGCGCTCGGCCTGCTGTACGGGGCGCTCGGCATCACGCAGGTCCTCCAGCACGCCATGGCCGAGGTCTGGAACGTGCCCGGGGTGCAGCGGCCCGGCTACTGGCCCCGGCTGGCACGCGGCCTGCTGCTGTTCACGGTCCTGGCCGCCGGCCTGGTGCTGGGTACGGCGGCCGCCTCGCTGGTCGGCAGCGCCCTGGGCGGGGTGCCCGCCCGGGTCGGGGGCCTGCTGGTCTCGGCGCTGCTGAACACCGCCCTGTGCCTGGCCTGCTTCCGGGTGCTCACCCCGCGCGAGATCCCGACCCGGGCCCTGCTGCCCGGCTGCGTCGTCGCCGGGCCGCTGTTCACCGTCCTCCAGGCGTTCGGTTCGCTCCTGGTGACCCACGAACTGCGCCACGCGGGCCAGGTCTACGGCTTCTTCGCGACCGTGATCGGCCTGCTCTCCTGGCTCTACCTGGCCGCGCAGATCACCGTGTACGCCGCCGAGGCCAACGCGGTGCTCGCCCGTCGACTGTGGCCCCGCAGCCTCCTGCAGCCGCCGCTCACCGCCGCCGACGAGAAGGTGCTGTCCTCCGTCGCCCGTCAGGAGGAGCGCCGCCCCGAACAGCACGTCGAGGTCTCCTTCCACGACGGGGAGCGGCCCGGCGGGGCCGGGGACGACGGCCCGCGCGGCCCGTCCTCCCCCGGCGCCCGGTGACACCCCCTGCGGCTACCGCCCGTCCCGGCCCGGACGGTGCAGCTCGCTCGCCGGGGCGGCGGTCGCGGGCCGGTACACGGTGAGCCCGGCCGGGGCCTTGGACAGCCGCAGGGCCCCGCGCGCGGGGACGCTCTCGCCGTCGACGGCGATGCGGGCGGCGTCGCCGAGGGAGTCCAGGTCCAGGGCGCGCAGCCGGGCGGCCCGGTAGACCCGGGACCGGTCCAGGGTGCCGGACAGGAAGGCGGCGGCCAGGCGGGTGCGGGCGAAGGGCCGGCCGCCGTCGACGACCCGGACGTCGAGCTGTCCGTCGGCCAGGGCGGCGCGGTGGGTGGGGGCGAAGCCCGCCGGTTCGTACGCCCCGTTGCCGGCGAACAGCAGCCACAGCCGGTGCGGGCGGCCGTCGGCGTGGACGGTGACGGGTTCGGCGGTCGGCAGCAGCTTGGCGACGGCCACCGCGAGGGCCGGCCACTTGCCGATGCGCTTCTCCAACTTCTCCCGCTGGTGGACGAGTTCTGGGTAGATGCCGAGGCTGAAGGTGTTCACGAAGGTCCGGGCGCCGGCGTCGTCGGCGGCCAGGCCCAGGTCCACGCCGACGGCGGTGCCGGCCTGGACGGCCTCGGCGGTGGCCTCGTGGGTGGTGGCACCGAGGTCGAGGGCGAAGTGGTTGAGGGTGCCGCCGGGGAAGACCGCCAGCGGCAGCGCGCGCTCGACGGCCAGCCCCGCGGCCAGGTTGACGCTGCCGTCGCCGCCGCACACCCCGAGCGCGCCGCCGGCCCTGGCGGCCCGGTCGGCGGCCTCCGTCAATATCTTCGCCAGGTCGTCCTGCGGCCCGCACACCCGGACGTCCGCCTCGGGCAGCAGGGCGCGCAGCGTCCCGGCCACGTCCTCGGCGGCGGGAGCGAGCGGAGAGCCGCTGCCGGAGCCCGAGTTGACCACCACCGACAGCCCCCTCCCCTGCGGCAGGGCCGGGGCCGGGCAGGCGGCCGGGGCGGCGGGCGGCGGCATGTCGGACGAGCGCGGCCACCAGTGCAGGGTCGCGGCGGCGGCCGCCGTACCCAGCGCCGCACCGGCCAGGACGTCGCCCGGGTAGTGCGCGCCGGTGTAGACGCGTGAGAGGGCCACCGCCGCCGCGACCGGCGCGACGGCCGCGCCCAGCAGCGGGGACTCGATCGCCACACCGGCGGCGAAGGCGGCCGCGGACGCGGAGTGACCGGAGGGGAAGGAGGTGGTGACGGGCTGGCGCAGCAGCCGACGCACGGCCGGGACGGCGTCCAGCACCGGGCGGGGCCGGCGGGTGGCGTGCTTGGCGACGGTGTTGGCGGTGGCCGAGGCGATGGCGAGCGAGCCGAGGCCGCGCAGGGCCGCGCGGCGCCCGCGGCGTCCGCGGCGTCCGCCGACCGCGCCGAGGACGGCGGCGGTTCCCATCCACAGCACTCCGTGGTCGGCGGCCCGGCTCAGCGCCCGCAGCCAGGGGCGGGTGCCGTGCAGCGGCGCGGCGGCGATGCGGTCGAAGAGGGCTCGGTCTATGGCGTCCAGTCGTGTGGTCTTCAGTCGCTTCATCCGACGAACCTACGGCGCGCGGGCGACAACACCGGGGAGGAGGTCGGGAGTGTGTCGCGGCGGCCGGCCGGCCGTGACGGGCCGCGTACAGGATCCGGAACTCCCCCAGCAGGGCGGCTCGGTGTGGCTGCCACCCCGCGCTGCCGTCCCGCGCCGCTACCCCACGCTGCTGTCCCACGCCGCTACCCCGCGTCGCGCGGCGGCAGCCCTCGGGTGATCCGGTTGAACAGCTCGGCCAGCGGCTCGCCGAGGTCCTGACCGAACTCGGTCAGCCCGTAGGTGACCTGGGGCGGTGTCGTGGGCTCGACCTTCCGCCAGACCAGGCCGTCCTGGACCAGCGCGCGCAGGGTCTGGGCGAGCATCTTCTCGCTGATGCCGTGGATGCTCTCGCGCAGCTCGTAGAACCGGAGGTCGTTGCTCTGCAGGGAGATCAACACCCAGATGCCCCACCTGCTGGTCACGTGGTCGACCACGTCGCGCGCGGGGCAGTCGGTGTGAAACACCTCATACCGCTTCCCGGCCTCGCCCTGCCTGTGCTGCACACCTACCACCATGTCCTGAGCTTACGTCAAGGTATGTCCTTACCAAGGGTTAGCCCCGGCTCCTAGCGTGAGGACCACCGAGGCCACAGCGGCCACGGCGGACGTCGAACGAGGAGTTGACCATGATCGTGGTGACCGGGGCTACCGGCAATGTGGGCCGGCCGCTGACACGGGCGCTGGCCGAGGCGGGCCAGCAGGTGACGGCGGTGTCGCGGCACGCGGCGGCGGTGCCGGACGGTGTCCGCCACGTGGCGGCCGACCTGGCCGGGCCGGCCGGCCTCGAACCCGCGCTGGCCGGGGCGAAGGCGCTCTTCCTGCTGCTGTCCGGCGACCTGCACGCCGCCGGGGCCAACCCGGCCGACCTCATCGGCCAGGCCGTGGCCGGCGGGGTCCGCCGCATCGTCCTGCTCTCCTCGCAGGGCGTGGCGACCAGGCCCTTCGGCCCGACGCGGATCGCGATGCGCGAACTGGAGGACGTCCTGCGGGGGTCCGGCGTGGACTGGAGCATCCTGCGGCCGGGCGGCTTCGCCTCCAACGCCCTGTGGTGGGCCGAGTCCGTCCGCGCGCAGCGGGTCGTCGCCGCGCCCTTTGGCGACGTCGGGGTGCCGATCGTCGACCCGGCGGACATCGCCGACGTCGCGGCGGCCTGCCTGCTGGAGGACCGGCACAACGGCGGCGTGTACGAGCTGACCGGCCCGGAGGTGATCACCCCGCGCCAGCAGGCGCAGGCCATCGCGACCGCCCTGGGCTCGCCGGTACGGTTCCACGACCTCACCCGCGACGAGGCCGGCGCCGCCATGGCCCAGGGCATGCCGGTGGAGCTCGCCCAGGACACCCTGGACATCCTCGGCTCCCCGAACCCGGCCGAGCTGCGCGTCAGCCCGGACGTCCAGCGGGTCCTCGGCACCGCCCCGCGCCCCTTCGCCGCCTGGGCCGCCCGCAACGTCGCCGCCTTCCGCTGAGCCCGCCCAACCGGCCCCGTCCGCACCACACCGGCTCACGGCCGACGGCCGACTCCGGATGTTCCGGGTGTGGAACCACCGATCCCGGGCAGACGCCGTCCGGGGCGGACCGAGCCCCCACTACCGAGAGGAGTGATCCGATGAGTGCCAAGGACAAGCTGCACAACGCGGCCGAGAAGGTCCACGGCAAGGCCAAGGAAGCCGCCGGACGGGCCACCGGCGACCGGGTCGTCGAGGCCGAGGGCCGGGGCAAACAGATCAAGAGCGACCTGAAGCAGGCCGGCGAGAAGATCAAGGACGTCGGAAAGGACTGACCCGGCGCACGGCGGCCGCGCCCCCGCGGCCGCCCCGCCCCGCCCCGGCCGGCTACTCGTGGGCTGCCCACCGGCCGGAGGACTACCGGGCCTGCCATGTCCGTCGAGAGGCACGCCCGAGGTCGATAGGGGTGGCCTGCCGTCGCGAGGAGACTCGCCAGCGGGCGGGTAGCCCTCCGAAGATCAGCTGGACGCGACCTTGGGCGCGTATCGCAGCAGCACGACGTCGCCGATCGCCCGGGTTCCGAGAAGCGTCATCCGCCGGTTGCTGCCACCGGGGTAGTTCGCCGGGTGGAGGAACCGCGGGGCGGTGGCGTCGCCGACGAGCAGCGGGGCGATGGCGAGGTGGATCTCGTCGGCCAGGCCCTGGGCGAGGAACTGGGTGTGGATCTGCCCGCCGCCCTCGACCATGAGGCGTTCGACGCCGCGGGTGGCGAGGTCGTCGAGCAGGGCACCGAAGTCGACGGTGGGACCGGTGCTCACGACGTCGGCCAGGCCGTCGAGCGCTTCGCGGAGCTTCGGTGCGGCGGTGTCGGTCGTGTAGACGACCTTCTTGTCGCCGAAGTGCCAGAACTTGAGGTCGCGACTCAGGTCGCCGCTGGCGGAGATGGTGACCTTGAGCGGATATTCGGGCTTGCCTGCCGCGATTCGGTCGGCCCGGCGCTTTTCGCTGTTGACCAGGAGTCGCGGGTTGTCGCTACGCAGGGTGTTGCCGCCGATGAGGATGGCATCCGACTCGGCACGGACCTCGTCGACGCGGTCGAAGTCCTCGGCGTTCGACAGCAGCAGACGCTCGGGTGAGGCGTCGTCGATGTGGCCGTCGATGGTGGTGGCGACGCTCAGCAGGACGAAGGGGCGGGAAGCCATCGTGGGGTCCGTTCTCTCAAGGTCGGCAGAGACTTTGGTGATCACACTTCATGGAGCAGGAGGCTGTCGAGTGCCTGCCGGAACCGGGCGACCTCTGGTACACCACCCCACCCGTGCAACAGGGCGTCGAGTCGGGCCAGTTCGGTGAAAATCCGGGCCGATCCGGTGCCCGCGGCGATCGACAACGCCGCACAGGCGGTTTCGGCGGCCCGTTCGGGGCCCTCGACGGACAGTTGGGCGACGGCCGAGCGGGAGAGGTAGACACCGCGATCGCGTCGGTAGGTCGCGGGTAGGGACCGGATCGCCTGTTCGAATCCTGCCACCGCTTCGCGGTGGCGGCCCAACAGCGCCAACGACCGGGCACGCTGGGCCTCCACGTACGCTTCGTTCAGCCAGCGGCCACGCCCGACCGGTGCTTCGGGCCGCTCGGCGAGCAGCGAGATCGCTTGGTCGAAGGTGTGCTGGGCCGTCCGTTCGTCGCCCCCCAGTGCGTGCCCGTGCGCCGCGTACACCGCCCCCATCGCACTCAGCCGGCTTCCGGGACCGGCCAGGCGCTGGGCGGACGCGGCGAGATCGATGGCCTCGATCGAGTCCTGCATGTCGCCGGCGAGCTGGGACTTCCGGGCCATGATGTAGGCGGTGAGGTCCTGGTCGCTGGAAGCAGTCGCCCAGTCGACGGCTCGGTCCGCCCAGTACTGGGCGGCGCGGTGGTCTCCGCTGTCCTGGTAGAGCCAGCTGCAGAACTCGGCGTACTCCGCCTGCACTTGCAGCAGGTCGTGCCGGTCCCGACCGGAAGCCTCGCGGCGCAGGTACTGGATGAGGCGGACGTGTTCCTGTGCCGTGGCGACGACCTCGCGAGGCCCGAGGACGTTGTCGCACTCGACCAGCGATCTGCGGAGCGATCTCATGTTCTCGACCGGGTGGACATCCGGGGAAAGGACGGATCGAACGTCCGGCACCGTGAACCTCGACGAGGCAGTGGCACCCTCAGCGGTGGTGACACCCCGCAGCAGGGCCTGGCGCGGCATGGTCACGAAGACGATCCTCCCGTCGGCGGTCCGGCAGCCGACCCGGACGCCGCCGTCCATGAGCGCCATGGACACGGCGCCGGCTTCCGCGCCGGCCAGGGCTCCGCCGACGCCAGACCCGTCCCACTCCGCGGGTGTGGCATGCCGAGCAGGTCCACCGGAGGGCGACGCGGTTCGCGCCGACCGCGCATGGCTGGCGGGCACCGCCACTTCGGCAGGCGCCAGCAGCAAGGCGAGTTCAGTCGGAGCAACCCTCAGTAGCCTGGCGAGGTTTGCCATCTGCCACGGGCGTGGAAGTCCGGCGCCGCGCTCCCACCGGCCGACCGTCGTCCGGTCGACCCCCATCGCGGCCGCCAAGGACTCCTGCGTGAATCCCGCGCTCACGCGTTGCGTGATGAGTCGCTCGCGCCGTGCACTCATCACCCACCTCCTGCCGCGCTGGAAGTCCGTCCGCTGCAGGAGATGCCAGGCCAGACGCCGGTTTGCCACACGGATGCCTCATCGATGCATCAATTCTGCTCTGTTCAAAGCGCGTTCGCAGCGGTTCTCTGAGGTCTCGCCGGATGAACCGGCGAGCACGATCGGGAAGGAAGGTCAAGACATGGAGATCACCGTGCAGACGAAGGCCGACGAGGACGGCCTGCTGGTGGCCAAGCGGAACATCACCGCCGCCCGCGCGAGGTCCGAACAGCCCTCCGACGTCTCCGGCGGCCGTTCCGACGGCAACGACAACTAGCCGGAGTGCCCACGATGCCTGACACCGCCTCGTGGGCGGCGCGTCTGGGCGGGGACCAGTTCCTCGCCCGGACGCTGCACCGCTCCCACCTCGTGATCCCGGGCGACCCCGCCGATGTCGCAGGCCTGCTGTCCTGGGACGACCTGAACAGCATCCTGTCCACCCACCGTCTGGAACCGCCCCGACTCCGTCTTTCCGCTGACGGGGAGACCCTGCCGGCCCACCGGTACGCGACCGCCACCACCAACCGGCGCGCGGCCACCTGGCACAGGCTCCAACCCGCCGATCTCCACGCCCGCCTGGCCGAAGGGGCCTCCCTCGTCCTCGACGCCATCGACGAGATCCACCCACCGATCCGGTCCGCCGCCGAGGACCTCGAACGCTTTGTCGGTACCCCCGTCCAGGCCAACGCCTACGCCTCATGGACGAAAAGGGAGGGCTTCGGCACCCACTGGGACGACCACGATGTCGTGGTCGTCCAGTTGGACGGCGCGAAGCGTTGGCGCCTCTACGGACCGACCCGGACCGCGCCGACCTGGCGCGACGTCGAGGCGCCCGCCGAGCCGACCGGCGAACCGATCGCCGACCTCGTCCTGACCGCCGGCGACATGCTCTACCTCCCCCGCGGGTGGTGGCACGCCGTCACCGCCGATCAGGGCAGCGAGTCCCTCCACCTGACCTTCGGCCTCGTCTCCCACACCGGAGCCGACCTCCTCGGCTGGGTCGTCGACCTGCTGCGCGCCGACGCGGCCCTACGCCTGGACGTGCCGCGCTTCGCGCCGGCGGACGACCAGGCGGCCTACGTCTCAGCTCTCCGGCGGGCGGTCGTCTCCGAACTCGACGACCCGGAGTTGCTCGCCCGGTGGGCGGAATCGCTGGACACCACGCACGGGGGCCGTCAGGCTCCCTCGCTTCCGTTCGTCATCGGCCTTCCGACGCCCCGGAGCGAGGACGACGAGACCATCACCAGGAGGGTGAAGGTCGTACTCACAGCGCCCCGTGCACGCCTGACCCGCAACCAGACGACGGGAACGGTGACCCTGGCCGGAGCGGGCACCGCGTGGGACTTCAAGGACACAGTGGCACCGGCCCTGGGCCTCCTCCTGAACGGAGGGCCGGTGGGCGTCGGGGAGTTCGCGGACGCCGCCGGGATCCGGGTCACGGACGCGGCGACGCTCCTGTCGGAGCTCCTCGCCGGCCAGGCCGTCCGGGTCGTGGAGACGGGCCGGTGACGGCAGCACTGGGCCTGGGCACGTACCGGGTGCGCAACGTCGAGCAGGCGGCACGCACCGCCTTGGCCGCCGGAGCCCCTTGGGTGGACACCGCACCCAACTACGCGAACGGCCAAGCCCACCACGACCTCGCCCCGGTGTTCCGCGACCACCCCGGAGTCCGATTGGCGACCAAGACCGGCTTCCACGCCGCTGACCAGGGGCGGGCCGCCATCTCCGCAGGAGTCCTCGATGCGGCACAGCCCCACGCCGGACACAGCCTCGCGCCGACCTTCGTGCGCTGGCAGACGGAGAACACCCTGGCCGAACTCGGCTACGCGGACATCGTCTTCGTGCACAACCCTGAACGCTCCGGCCAGCACCGGCCGCAGCTCCACGCTGCGCTGCGGAACGCCGTCGCGGTGCTGGAGGAACTCGCCCACGCGGGCCGGATCGGCGGATACGGGGTGGCCACCTGGTCGGGGCTGGAGTCGGGCGCCTTCACCGTCCCCGACCTCGTCCGCCTCGCACGAGAGGCCGCGGGTTCCGGTGAACACCACCTCGTCGGCCTGCAACTGCCTGTCAGCCTGGTCATGGCCGATCCGATCACCCAGGCCCTCGATGGCCGGACGGGACCTCTCGGCCAGGCTGGCGACGCGGGCATCACCACCTTCGGCTCCGCCCCGCTGCACGGGGGCGAGCTGCCCCACCTGATGACGCCCGAACTGATCGATCTCATCCGCCCCGGATTGACCGCCGCCGCAGCCGCGCTCCTGCCGGTGGCGTCCTGCCCCGGCCTGGACGTGACGCTCTTGTCCGCCAGCAGCGCCGCGCACTGGGACGATGCTCTGGCAGCCATCGCCACACCGCTGGACACCGACCACCTCAGGAGCGTGATCCGTGCAGTCGCCCCCCGATGAGTCCACGCGCAACCGGATGGAAGCCGCGCACGCCACCGCGGCGAGGCTCCTGGAACTGAACTGCACCGGCATCCCCGCGTGGGGATTCGCCGGATGCACCATCGGCCGGCGGGCGGGCGACCGGTGGCTCCGCGTCGCCTCCGCCTCCCGCTCCAGCAGCCGAAAGCAGGGGGAGGGCGTGATCGGAGCCGAGGCCCTCATCCCGGACGACGTCCCCCGGCCCCGACTCCACGGCGTCCTCGACTGGGCGGAAGGAGAACACGGCTACCGAGCCGACGTGATCGACCACATCACCGACCCGGTCGTCTCGACCCGCCCCGAACTCGCCTCCGACCCGAACCTCCCCGACACCTGGTGGCACGCCCTCCACACCGCGACGCAGCACCTGGCAACCGCCGAGGGGACGAGAACCACCGTCCGGGACACCTGGATCCAGAAGGCGTTCCCGCAGTACCTCGGCGTCCCCGGCCCGGCAGTTGTCGAGCGTGTCACCGGACACGGCGACTTCCACTGGGGCAACCTCACCGGTCCCACTCTGACCATCCTCGACTGGGAACGCTGGGGGCTCGTGCCCCTCGGATTCGACCCCGGCCTGCTTCACGCCAACAGCCTGTTCGTGCCTGCCGTTGCCACTCGGGTCCGCCGCGAGTTCGCCGCGGTCCTGGACACCCCGGCCGGCCGCATCGGCGAGCTCGCGGCCATCGCCGAGATGCTCCAGGCCGTCGCCCGGGGCTGGTACCCGGAGCTGGCCGCCCCGCTCGCCGACCGGGCCCGCGAGCTGACCGGCGTCACGCCACCGCAGGGCGCCGCCCCCGAACTCGTCAGGTAGACAGCGGACGTGCGTGGGGAACAGGTCGAGCCCGTGGTGGCGACCGTCGCCGGACCGCGTCGGTGCGCAGCAGGCCGCCACGCGCCGGTCGGCCCGAACCCTCTCGGGGTTCGGGCCTGACGGTGGCGGCCTGCGCACGCGGCGGGTGTGCGGCTGGGGTGTGATCAGCCGATCTGGCCCCAGGGAGAGAAAGGACCGCCGGGAGTGGCCTGGCTGCTGCCGACGACGTTGCCGTTGGCGGAGGTCACATAGATGGCGATGGTGTTGAACTGGCTGAACACCACGCTCGGGTCGCTGGCCACACCTGTGGGGTCACCCGCGTCCGCGATCGTGACCCACGATCCGAACGGTCCGCCCGGGGTGTTCTGGTTGCTGCCCTGGATGGTGCCGCCCGTAGTACGGGCGTAGAGCACCATCGTGCCGTTGGGCACCTGAAGCGCAGCCGGCTTGCCGACGAACCCACCACCCGTCGAAAGCTGCTGCCAGGGAGAGAAAGGACCACCCGGCGTGCCCTGACTGGCACCGACGACATTGCCGCTGACGGACGTCACATAGACCGCGATGGTGCCGGACTGAGTGAACACCACACTCGGGTCACTCGCCACACCCGTCGGATCACCCGCATCCGCAACCGTGACCCACGACCCGAACGGACCACCCGGCGTGCTCTGGTTGCTGCCCTGAATGGTGCCGGCCGTAGTACGGGCGTAGAGCACCATCGTGCCGTTGGGCACCTGAAGCGCAGCCGGCTTGCCGACGAACCCACCACCGGTCGAAAGCTGCTGCCAGGGAGAGAAAGGACCACCCGGCGTGCCCTGACTGGCACCGACGACATTGCCGCTGACGGACGTCACATAGACCGCGATGGTGCCGGACTGAGTGAACACCACACTCGGGTCACTCGCCACACCCGTCGGATCACCCGCATCAGCAACCGTGACCCACGACCCGAACGGACCACCCGGCGTGCTCTGGTTCGTGCCCTGGATGGTGCCGGCCGCAGTCCGGGCGTAGACCACCATGAGGCCGCTGGGTGTCTGGAGCGCGGCCGGCTTGCCGACGAACCCGCCACCCGTCGAAAGCTGCGCCCACGGAACGAAAGGACCGCCGGGGGTGTTCTGGTTGGTGCCGTACACGTTGCCGTCCGCACCGACCCGGTACAGGGCGATGGTGCCGTTGCTGGTGAGCACCGTCGAGTCGGCGGTGCCCCGGGCGTTCGGGGCCTGCGGCGCGATGGTGAAGACGCCGCCCTGGTAGGTGTGTTCCTGGCCGTCGATCTCGTTGGCGATCATCGAGATGTTGAACGTGCCTGCCGCCAAGGGGGCGGTGTCGAAGGGGACTTGGTAGTTGGTGGCGCCGCCGCTGGTGGCGCGGAAGCGGTTGTAGTAGCCGTTCGGGCCGGTGACCACGTAGTCGAGCCAGTTGATGATGCCGCTCTGCGTCGGGTGTGCCGTGAGGTTCAGCGTGCCGGACACGGTCTGGCCCGAATTGAAGCCCCACAGCAGGACGTTGAAGTCGGCGGGGATGGCGGGAGCGAGGTTCTTGGAGCGCAGCAGCTCGAAGGAGGAGGTGGGGTAGCCGTCGATGGAGGACCAGTGGGTGTTGGCCGAGTACTCCTTGGTCGGGACGCTGCTGTTGTCCTCGGCGATGTACGTGAAGTCGCCGGCGGCCTGGTTGGTCCAGCCTGCGAACAGGTTGATGTGCTTGCCGGCGACGGCGAGGGCGTCGCCGGGCTGGAGCTGGGACCAACTGCCGAGCTTGGTGCTGTACTTCGGGTCGTCGATACCGGGTGCGGGGTACGTGACCGGCGGGCTGCCGGGGAGTTGCCAGGCCATGTCGACGAGGCCGCCGCAGTCGGTGCGGTACGGGCCGCCGACCGCGCTGTCGGAGAACGACTGACCCTCGTTGTAGGTGACCCCGTGGGCGACCCAGTCCCGGGCGCGCTGGACCATCTGGGCGCCGGTGAGCTTGTTCCCGACACCGGTGCCGAGGGTGCCGGTGGAGGTCGGCGCCTTGTTGCCGTCCGGGTAGTAGGTGCCGTCCGCGGAGGCGGGGGAGGCCGTGAGAAGACCGGCGGCCACGGCGGTCGCGGCAAGCACGCAGACGCGGCGCAGGGCACGGGCAGGACGGGGCGTGCTGGGCATGGGGGTCCCCTTGGACATGGGTAGGCGAGCGATGGTCAGTGCGGGTGGACGGCGGCGGCGTACCGGCCGGCCGTTGCTGCGGTGAGGGCCCGGGCCAGCAGGTTCTCGGCGAGGGCGTGCGCGGTGGCCGGGCCGTCCGCGCGGACGAAGAGCACCAGGGCGATGCCGTCCCGGTCCGGTACGGCGCGGATGTGTTCGAGCCCGTGCTCCGGGGTGGCGTGCGCCCACAGGATGTCCTCGACGATCCGCGCCTCGGCGGTCGTGGTGGGCGCACCGCTGATGTCCACGACGGTGGCCCGGACGGCGAGCACCGCGATCAGTCCCAGCCGATGCCGCTGGCGGACGGGCCGGCCGCAACCGGCGGCACGACGGTGGAGCCGTCCCAGCCGATGCCGTCCCAGCCGATGCCATCCCAGCCGATGCCGTCCGCGGCCCCGCCCGCCACGACCGCGGGGACGACGGTGGGACCGTCCCAGCCGATGCCCGCCGGCGCCGTGGTCGCGGCGGTGGCGGAGGCCGCGGGCGCCAGGATCCCCGACAGGGCGACGGCTGCGACGGCGGTGGCGAGCAGGCGGGCGGTCTTGGACATGGCGGCACCCCAGGCGGCTTGAGTGGCAGGAGATCTGATCGACAATCAGATGTTCGGGAGGCTGTGCGGCGGTTGCCCCGCCGCCCTCCCGGTGACCACCATCCTGCTGGCACCGCCCGCGCCCCGGAAGGCGAGAGCCCCGTCAGCAACCGGCCTGGCCGCTTCAGGACCCGACGCCCTGCCGCCCGCCGCGCCGCCTGCGAGACCCCCGCGCCCGCCGTCGGCTCGCAGCGGTTGATTTTTGGTCACTGACCAACTTTACTGGATACAGAAGTTGGTCAGTGACCAAAACTGGAGGTAGTAAACGATGCCCGGAATCAAGGCGCTGGTCTCCGGCGCCGGCATCGCGGGCCCGTCGCTCGCCTACTGGCTGGCGCGGTACGGGGCGCAGGTCACGGTGGTCGAGTCCGCACCAACCCGCCGCACCGGCGGGCAGCTGATCGACATCCGTGGCTGCGGACGCGACGTGATCGCCAGGGCGGGCGTGGCCGAGGCGGTCCGTGCCGCCCGCACCCGCGCGGACGGGCTGTCGTTCGTGGATGCGCACGGTCGGCGGCAGGCATCGATGCGGGCGGACGGCTTCGGCGGGGACGGGCCGGTGACCGACACCGAGATCCTGCGGGGCGCGCTGGTGGAGATCCTCCACGAGGCGACCAGCGGATCAGCCGAGTACGTCTTCGGTGACCGCATCAGCGCACTCGACGACCGGCGTGACGGCGTGCACGTCACCTTCGAGAAGTCCGCACCACGCCGCTTCGACGTCGTGGTCGGGGCCGACGGCCTGCATTCGGGCGTGCGCGCCCTGGCGTTCGGCCCGGAGGACATGGGCGGCCCGCGGCTGCGCCACCTCGGCCACTACCTGTCGTTCTGGACCGCCCGGAACACGCTGGGGCTGTGCGACTGGACCGAGGTGTACTCCGAACCGGGCCGCACCATCGGAGCCCGCGCCGTGAACGGCAACACGCAGCTGATGGCGCTCCTCTCCTTCCGGTCCGCCCCGTTCCGCTACGACCCTCGCGACAGCGCCGCGCTGAAGACCGTCGTGCGCTCGCGAGCCGCCGGAATGCGCTGGCACGCCGACGAGCTGATCGCCCAGCTGGAGGACACTGCGGACTTCTACTTCGACGCGTGCAGCCAGGTGGTGCTGCCGCACTGGGCGTCGGGCCGGATCGCCCTCGTGGGCGACGCCGCGTTCTGCGCCTCGCCGTTGTCCGGGCACGGTACGACCATCGCACTCGTCGGCGCCTACGTGCTCGCCGGTGAGTTGGCCCGGGCGCGGGGAGACGTCGTCGCCGGGCTGCGGGCGTACGAGGAGCGGCTGCGGCCGTGGATCAGCCGCGTCCAGCGGTTCGGGCAGGGCAACGGCAGGACGATGACGCCGCGGACCCCGGCCGGCATCGCGTTCCGGCGCGGCGTGGTGGCGCTCCAGGAGCGGCTGCCGCTCGGCGATCTGCTGTTGCGCGACCAGATCCGCCTGTCGAACGGCTTCGCGCTGCCCGACTACACCCCCTACGAGAGGGCCCGGCCGTGATCGAGCATGTCGACCCGCCCGCGCTGGCCCCTCCGATCGGCGGCCTCTACCACCATCTCGCGATCGTCCGCTCGGGATCCCTCGTCGCGATCGCGGGACAGATCGCCCTGGACGCCGAGGGCCGTCTCGTCGGCGAGGGCGATCACGCGGCCCAGGCCGAACAGGCGTTCCGCAACGTCGCCGCCGCGCTGGCCGCGGTCGGCTGCGGTCCGCGCGACCTGCTGAAGAACACCGTCCACGTCGTGGGGCACCGCCCCGAACTGGTCGAGCCGATCTTCGCGGCCGGCCGGCGGGCCTTCGGCGGCCACTGGCCCCGCACGGCGAGCACGCTCATCGGCGTCCAGGCCCTCGGCCGGCCCGAATGGCTCATCGAGGTCGACGGCCTGGCCGCCGTCCCCGCGCACTCCCGGCTCACCCCGCACGGTCGGCAGGAACCGGCCGGCACCGAGGAACACAGGAGCACGGCATGACCACGAAGACGAAGACCTGGTTCATCACCGGCGCCTCCAAGGGCTTCGGCAGGCAGTGGGCCGAGGCCGCCCTGGAACGGGGCGACCGCGTCGCCGCGACGAGCCGCACCCCCGGCGCGTTCGACGACCTGGTCGCCTCCCACGGCGACAGCCTGCTGCCGATCCGGCTGGACGTCACCGACCGCGCGGCCGTCCACGCCGCCGTACGCCAGGCGGCCGACCGCTTCGGCCGCCTCGACGTCGTCGTCAACAACGCCGGCTACGGCCTGTTCGGCATGGTCGAGGAGATCGGCGAAGAGCAGGCCCGGGCACAGATCGACGTGAACCTGCTCGCCCCGCTGTGGGTCACGCAGGCCGCGTTGCCGCACCTGCGGGCCCAGGGCGGCGGACACATCATCCAGGTCTCCTCGATCGCCGGCGTCTTCTCCCTGCCGGGCCTGGGCGTCTACCACGCCTCGAAGTTCGGCCTGGAGGGGTTCACCGCCAGCCTCGCCAAGGAGGTCAAGGACTTCGGCATCAAGGTCACCCTGGTCGAACCCGCCGGATACTCCACCGACTGGGCCGGGCCCTCCGCCGTCCACGCCGAACCCCTGCCCGCCTACGACGGTTTCCGCGCCGCCATGCAACGCCCGGCCGGAGTGCGCGGCGAGCCGACCGCCACCCGCGCGGCGATCCTGACCGTCGTCGACGCCGACGAGCCGCCCCTGCGGATCTTCTTCGGCAAGGGGCCCCTCGACGTGATCCGGGCCGAGTACGCCTCCCGCATCGAGGAGTGGGGGCGGTGGGACGCGGTGTCCCAGGCTGCGTTCGGCGCCTGAACAGGACCCTGAACAGGCTGCTTGTACCGAACAGGCTGCTTGTAGCATGACCGGGAAGTCGCCGGTGGGTGGCGGGGAACGGAACGGGACACGAGGATGCGCTGGACGCTGGACGACGTGATCGAGGCTGCGTTCACCACGCTCGAAGCCGACGGCCTCGACAAGCTGACGCTGCGCGGGGTCGCCCGGACCCTCGGCTCCCACCTCAACTCGGTGAGCTCGTACGTGAAGACGAAGCAGACACTCATCGAGACGATGGCCGACCACATCGTCGGCTCCGTCGACGTCACCCACCTGCCCGACGAACCGGTCGAACGGGCCCGCACGGTCGCCACCCGCTACCGGGACGCTCTGCTCGCACACCGCGACGGCGGCCGCCTGGTCGCCGGCACGTTCGCCGGCACGGGCAAGACCCTGCGCGTGGCCGAGACCATCGCCGGCGCCCTGCTGGACGCCGGACACCCCGAGCCGGACGCCGCCCGCCTGTGCTGGTCGATCGTCTACTTCACCCTCGGCCTCACCCAGGAGCAGCAGACCCCCTCCGACAGCCCCCGCGGCTCGTTCCACGACCTCGTCGCCACCGGCAGCTACCCCGCCCTCGCCCGGATCGGCGAGCACCTCATGGTCACGGACTCCTTCGACAACCGCTTCCACTACGGACTGTCACGGCTGCTGCCCCCGAGAGCCTGACCCCGCGAACGGGAGGCGAGCACGGCGAATCGGCCGGGCCCCGTCCGGGGCAGGGCTGCTTGTGGAGTCGAAGCCGGGCTGGGATGATCCCGATGTGTCGCACGGCGGCACGGCACGTTCGACGTCGCACCGGGGGGCTGCGCGCATGCTGGACATGCTGGGGTTGGACCGTGTCTCGGAGGACGTCTACCGGGCCATGCTCGCCGATCCGCAGGGCGGCGTCAGGGAGTTGTGCGACCAGCTGGGCCTGCCCGAGCCCGCCGTACGGGAGGCCCTCGACCGGCTGGCCGATCTACAGCTGCTCCGCGCCTCCCGGGAGGCACCCGGGGTTCTGCTGCCGGTGAGCCCGGCGCTCGGCCTGGAGCTGATCCTGCACCGCCAGGAGCAGGAACTACTGCGCCGCCAACAGGAGCTGGAGATCGGCAAGGCCGCGGCCGCCCGGGCGATCGCCGAGTACGCCGACCTGCGGCCGAACACCCCGGCCGAGACCGCCGAGCGCCTGGTGGGCCTGGACGCGATCCAGGCCAAGCTGGAGATCCTCGCCCAGGAGGTCACCGGGGAGTGCCTGTCCGTGATGCCCGGCGGAGCGCAGTCCCGGGCCAGCCTGGACGCCTCCCGGCCGCTGGACGAGGCGGCCATGCGGCGCGGGGTGGCGCTGCTGACCCTCTACCAGGACAGCGTGCGGCACGATCCGGCGACGCTCGCCTACGCCCGCTGGATGACCGAGGAGAGCGGGCTGGTCCGCACCTGCCCGACGCTGCCGCCCCGGATGCTCATCTTCGACCGCCAGGTCGCCGTGGTCCCGATCGACCCGGCCCACACCCGGCTCGGCGCCCTGTGCACGCGCGAGCCCGGGATCGTCGCCTCCCTGGTCGCCCTCTTCGAGCGGACCTGGCAGGCCGCCGTCCCGCTCGGCGCCGACCGGCGCAAGGACACCGGGACCGGCCTCAGCGCCACCGAGCAGGAACTCCTGCGGCTGCTCGCGTCCGGCCTCACCGACGAGACCGCCGGCCGGAGCCTGGGCCTGTCGGCACGCAGCGTCCGCCGCCAGATGGCCGGGCTGATGGAACGCCTCGACGCGTCGAGCCGCTTCGAGGCCGGCCTCAAGGCGGCGCAGCGCGGCTGGCTCTGAGCGACCGCTCCCCCGGCACCCGGCCGGCTACGGCTGCCGGGCGAGCAGGTCCTTGATCACGGTGTCGAACCCCCGCGGGGGGCGACCGAGAAGGTCGGCGACGTCGTTCGTCGCCCGGTCGTACCGGTTCTCGCCGTGCAGCCTGGCCATCGTGGCGATGTGGTCGAACACGTGGTCCGGCAGGCCCTGGCTCTTGAGGTCGTGCTCCAGCCACTCCTGGTAGGGCACGTCGACGTACGTCACGTCGCGGCCCAGGGCGGCGGAGAACTCGGCCGCGATGGCCGTCATGTCGCGGGATCGAGCCCCGGTCAGCTCGTAGACGCGGCGGGCCCGGGGAGCAGGATCGAGCAGGAGTGCGGTGACGACCTCGGCCACGTCGGCGGCCGCGACCGGCGAGGTCCGGGCCGAGCCGAAGGGAAGGCGGATCGTGCCGTCCCGCCGGATCGAAGCGGCCGCCACCTTGGTGAAGAGCGGATTCTCCATGAACACGGTGGGCCGGACGTGGACGACCGGCGCCCCGGACCAGTCGAGGACGTGTTCGGCGAGGTAGTGCAGCCGCTGCTGCCGGGACTCGGCGTCGCTGGTGAGATCCATCTGCGAGACGGTCATCTGCGAGATGCTGACCAGCAGTTCCAGGCCGGCGCTCTCCCGGGCGGCGGCCGCCACCGTCGCCGCGGCCTCCAGGTAGGCGGACGACACGCTCATCCCGAAGTAGGCCCGGCGGCAGCCGGCCAGCGCCTCGACCACGTCCGCACCACGGGTGAGGTCACCAACCAGCACCTCCACTCCGCCCATCGTCCTCAGATCCGAGGCCCGCTCGTCGTCGTGGTGTACGAGAGCCCTGACGGGCACGTTCCGCGCCCGCAACCGCTCCAGGATCCTGCGTCCGACTCCGCCGACGCCGCCGCCGGCGCCGGTGACAAGGACAGGTTCTACGAGCACGGCGACTTCCTCCTACCTACCTGACCGGGACCTCCGGTGCACTGCCAACGCTCCCGCGCCGGGAAGGTTCTGCGGGTCCTCGGGCGCATCGGCTTCCGTGAGGCCAGGGCGGGACCCCTCAGTGTCCGGTCCGGTCCGGGTCGCAGGCCTGGCGGGCGGAGGCGGCGAGCCGGTCGGCGAGCGCGATGACGAGGCCGCGGAGTTCGTCCGGTCGCTCGATGACGAACGGCCGGTCGAGCGAGGCGAGTACGGGGGGCAGCCAGTCGAGCCGCTCCGCCCGCAGTTCGACGTGCAGCCACCGCTCGGTGTGCGGATCCGTTCCTTCCTTGGGCGCCGGTACGGGCTCCTCGATGCTCGCGACGCTGGCGGGGAGCCGGGCGCGGATCTGCTCGACCGTCCCGTGGATCCGCAGGGTCACCTCGTACCGGTACGCGGCCTTGGCGAGCCCGGACAGGACGCGCCGGGCCGGATCGAGCCCGGCGGGCGGCTCGAACGAGCCCGGTAGGGGCCTCGCGTCCGCGATGCGATCGAGCCGGAAGGTCCGGTCCTGGCCGATCTCGGGATCGACCTCGGGATCGGTGCCCGTGACGTACCACCGCCCGGCGTGGGTGACGATCCCGTACGGGTGCAGCGTGCGTTCGCTCCGCCGGCCGTCCCGGGCGGTGTACCTGATCGAGAGCGGGCGGCGGTGGCGCACCGCGTCGGCGACGGCGAGCAGGACGCCCGTCTCCGGGGTGGCCGCCTCGCCTGGCTCGGCCGTGAAGGCGAGGGATTCCAGGACGGCGTCGAGCCGACGGGCGAGGCGCTCGGGCAGTACCCGGCGGATCTTGGCCGCCGCCGTCTCGCCCGCCGTTCCGGTCGCGGTCGCCGCCCCGCCCGCGGTCCCAGTCGCGGTCCCGGTCGCGGTCCCGCCCGCAGTCCCGCCCGCGGTCCCGGTCGCCGTCAGCAGCCCCGCCCTGCGGCCGACGACGAGGCCGAGCAGCACGGCGAGCGCCTCGTCGTCGTTGAGCATGAGCGGAGGCAGGCGGTACCCGGGGGCGAGCCGGTACCCGCCGTAGCGGCCGCGGACCGCCTCGACGGGGATGTCGAGGTCGACCAGGTGGTCCACGTACCGCCGCACGGTACGCCCGTCGACGCCGAGCCGGTCGGCGAGTTCGGCCACTGTCCTGATGCCGCCCGACTGCAGGAGTTCCAGGAGGGTGAGCACGCGGCTGGTAGGTCGGCCCATGTCCACGAGCCTAGCGCTGATACCGGACCGATTCTGTCCACTATTTCCTCTACCGTCCGGGGTGCAACGGCTTCACCGACCTGAGGAGAGCGCACCATGGACTTCGTTTCGATCCGGATCATCACGGGCGACATCGCACGCCTCGTCGGCTTCTACGAGCGGGCCACCGGGGTACGGGCGCACTGGTCCACCGAGGACTTCGCCGAACTGCGGACCGCCGGCGGGACCCTCGCGATCGGCAGCACCCGGACGGTGGCACTGTTCGCGCCCGGCTCCGCCCGTCCGGCCGACAACAACAGCGTGATCTTCGAATTCCTCGTCGCCGACGTGGACGACGTGTACCGGAACCTGACCGGCTTCGTCGCCGACTTCGTGACCGAGCCCACCACGATGCCCTGGGGCAACCGGTCGCTCCTGTTCCGTGACCCCGACGGCAACCTCGTCAACTTCTTCACCCCCGTCACACCGGCGGCCGTCGAGAAGTTCGCCCGCTGACGACAGCCCGGCCGCCTGGGCGGGGGCCGGTCCCAGCGGCACGCTCCGCACCGGCTCGCGGGCCCGGGCCGCCGCCGGGGGTGGTCGCGGGCGGAGGGCGGCTGGGGCAACCTGGTACCACCACCCCGCCCGACCGCGACACCATGGGCCCGCCCCACCGCCGATCCCCTGAGGAGCACGTCATGACCGACCGCACCCGCGAGCACCTGCTCGCGGCCATCGAGATCGCGGCCGACGCCCGGGCGCACGGCAACCACCCCTTCGGAGCGCTGCTGACCGACCCCGCCGGGAACGTCCTGCTCACGGCCGAGAACTCGGTGCTCACCGACCGCGACGTCACCGCCCACGCGGAGACCAATCTGGTGCGGGAGGCCTCGCGCACCCTGGCCCCGACGCAGCTCGTCGACGCCGTCCTGTACACGAGTACCGAACCGTGCGCGATGTGCGCCGGGGCGATCTACTGGAGCGGAATCCGCAAGGTCGTCTACGCGCTCGCCGGGGCGGAGCTGAACGCCATCGCCGGGGTGGACCCGGAGGAACCGGTGCTCGACCTGCCGTGCCGCCAGGTCTTCGCCGCCGGCGGCAGCACCGTGGAGGCGTCCGGCCCGCACCTCTTCGAGGAGGCCGCCGCGGTGCACACGGGGTACTGGGGGTAACGCTCCGGCCCGCCTCTTGGGACTCCTCGGTCGGACTGCTCAGGGCTGCTCAGTCCGGCGGCTCGGGCGGGCGGGGCACGCCGGGCTCAGGCTCAGGCCCGGGCGGCGCGGGTGACGGCGTAGCGGGGCCCGGGAGTACCGGATCCGGCGGCGGCTCGGGCACGCCGGGCGGCAGCGGAGGATCCGGCACCAGGGGCGGACTGACGGGTCCGACGGACTGGGACTGCGGCTGAGGCTGGAGCTGCGTGGAACCGTACGGCATGACTGCTGCTCCCTTTCGTCAGAAGATCCGACCGCCGTAGAACGGGTCGTAGTAGAGCCCGTAGCGGTCGCGGACGTCGGCCGACACGTCGGCCGCGCCGTCGTCGAGGCCGGGACCGTTCCTGATGTCGTCCTTGGACCGGTCGACGTACACCTTCTGCTCGCCGATCTCGATCCGGATCACGGTGCCGGCGGGCAGGAGCACCCGCCTGCCGAGGATCCACGGACCGGTGTCGACGACCAGGTGCTGGGCGCCGACGGCCTCGGACAGCTTGTCGATCTTGCCGATCGCTCCGTCGGTGGCCTCGACGTGGAAGCCGATGAGGTCGGTGCCCGCCGTGTGACCGGCGGTGTCCCGGAACTCCCAGATGTTGACGCGATCACTCACGACCGTCTCCTTCCGTCGTCGGGTCTGGCTGTCGGGTCCGGCTGTCAGGTTTGGCTGTCAGGTCTGACTGCCTGATCGGGCTGTCGGATCGGGCTGTCGGTACGCTTCGGCTGCCCCCGATCCGGAGGTTCATGCCACTGTGTCGTCGACCGTGGCCTCGACCGGCCCGCCGCCCTCCTCGACGTGACGCTTGAAGTCGGTCAGGTCGTCGATCACCCGCCGGTCGACGAACCCGAGGGCCTCCGCGAGGTGCTCCCAGAGCCCGTGCGGTTCGACCTCCAGCTGGAACATCACCCGGGTGGCGGCGTCGCCCACGGCGTGGAAGGTGACCACACCCTGGTGCCGCACCGGGCCAGGGCCGCTGTCCCACGCCACGCGGTCGTTCTCCACCAGCTCCGTGGTCACGGCCCTGAACTCGCGCGGGCCGGCGGCGGTACGGACCACCCAGCTGGTGTCCTGGCCCGACCGGTCGACCCTGACCACACCCCGCATGAACTGCGGGAACTCCTCACACCTGACCCAGCTCTCGTAGACCGTGCCGAGCGGCGCCGCCACCTCGACGGACTCCTCGATCCGGTGCATCGCTCCTCCTGACATGTCGGTGCCCGCCCGGCCGGCGGGCCTTCAAGCCCCGGCTGCCCCGTTCCCGGGCCGATATGCACCCCGCCTGAACCCTCGACGCGGACCCTCGGCCCGTCCTCCTCACCCGTCTCCCCCGCCTCATCCCCCTCACCCGAACGGCCCATCGCCGTTGCCGGACCCCCACCTCACCTCCGGCAGGTGTGAATCCCGCCGAACGGGAAAACGGGGTCCGGGAAGCGGACCCGGGGAAGGCCCGCCCACAGCGCCGGCCCGGGGAAGGCCGGCCCACAGCGCCGCGCTGCGGCCGTCGCGGGAGGAGAGCGAGCGTGTGGTGGAGCCTGTTCCGTCTGCTCCTGGCAGGTACGGGGGTGGCCCTGACCACCTACGTCCTGGACCGGACCGCCGAACGGCTGGTCCGCAGATTCGCCCCGCACCGGCCCGGCAGCGTCATGCCGGGGATGCTGCGCAGCTGCCGGCGTCCCCTGGTCACCGTGCTCGCCACCTCCCTGTCCCTCGCCGTCCAGCCGTGGGTCGGTGGTTCGCCGGAGACCCGGGAGCAGCTGCACCACGTCCTGGTCCTGCTGGCGATCGCCTCCGGTGGATGGCTCGGCGCCCGGGCGGTCGGGCTCGTCGTCGAAGGCGCCGTCCGCCTCGCCGTCCACCGCCGCGACCCCTCCTCGGCCGGCCGCGCCCGCACCCAGGCGGGTCTGCTCGGCCGGATCTGCCAGGCGATCATCGCGATCGCCGCCCTGGGCGCGATGCTGATGACCTTCCCCTCCGTACGCGGCATCGGGACCAGTCTGCTCGCCTCGGCGGGCCTGGTCGGTGTGGTCGCGGGCATCGCCGCGCAGAGCGTGCTGGCCAACCTCTTCGCCGGGGTGCAGCTGGCCTTCGGCGACCTGGTCCGGATCGGCGACGTGGTCGTGGTGTCCGGCGAGTGGGGCACCGTGGAGGAGATCACCCTCACCGCGGTGGTGATCGCCACCTGGGACCAGCGCCGCCTGGTGATGCCGATGTCCTACTTCGCAGGCCGCCCGTTCGAGAACTGGTCGCGCCGCTCCAGCCGGATCACCGGCACCGCCTTCCTCCACCTCGACCACCGGGCCCCGATCCCCCTGCTGCGCAAGGAGTTCGACGCGTTCCTCGCCGACAGCCCCCTCTGGGACGGCCAGGGCAGCGCCCTACAGGTCGTCGACACCACGCCCACCACCATCGTGGTCCGGCTCCTGGCGACCGCCGCCAACGCCGACGACGCGTTCTCCCTCCGCTGCCAGCTCCGCGAGCACCTGGTGACGCACATCTGCGAACACCACCCCGAGGCGCTCCCCCGGGTGTCCGTCACCCCGGCGCCCCGGACCGAGCCGGACACCTCGCGCGTCCCCTTCCCGCCACCCGCTCAGTAGTCACCCAGTAGCCCCTCAGTAGCCGCTCAGCAGAGCACGCACCCGTCGCAGCTCCTCCGGAACGGCCGTGCTGTGCCAGCGGCCCGGGTCCGCCGGACGTCGCCCCCACAACAGCAGGACGCGCACCGCGGCGTCGCTCTCGATGGTGGCCGGGCCCTCGGGCGGGGCCAGGGTGATGGACGCGCCACCGGCGTCCGCGGTCACCAGGACGTCGTCGGTCCCGGGGACGCGCAGGCGGGCCTCGACGCGCCCCCCGGGCCCGAGGTCGAGGCCGGCCACGCCCCGGGCCAGCAGCGGCCGGCCGACCAGCCGCACACTGTGCGACGTCATCCACGGCTCGGCGAGCGCCTCCCGGGCCGTACGGTCGTCGCCGGTGAGGTCCCACCGGTGGAGGATCAGCTCCTCGCGCAGGTGCTCGGCGAAGAACGGCACCGTCACGGTCCGGCCGGTCCACCGCACCTCGGTGTCCGGGGGCAGGTCGCTCTCCGCGGCCGCGGCGACCTCGGCCAGTTCGGCGCAGCGGGCGGCGAAGGCCTCCCACAGCTGTGCGTCGGACATCCGCCGGTACGGCTCCTCCCGATCGAAGCCGCGGGTCTCCACGGGCTCGCCCGCGTGGAAGGCGCGCAGGACGCGGGCGAGTTCCTCGGCGTTGCCGGTCTGGTGGGCGAGGACGTCCCGCACCGTCCACGCCTCGCACCACGTCCCGTCGTCGGGCCTGCGTTCCTGGACCGCCCGCACGAACGGGACGAGTTCCGGCAGGACGTCACTGACCGCAGCGGGAATCATGCGCCATGGGTATCCCGGCAGCCGCGCCGGGCAAACCTGCCGCCCGACAGTTCGACTGCCGGACGGTCACCTGGCGGTCCGGCCGGTATCCGTGGGCCCTCGTCGGCGACCGGACGACAAATGTTGATTCTTCAACTACAGTGGCGATGTCGCGCCACCCGCCACCGGCCCTCCCGGGCCGCCCCCACCTTGCGGAGGAACCATGGACCAGCTCGTCACCGACAACACCGAGAAGTCGCGCTTCGAGATCCAGGACGGCGGCGAACTCGCCGGCTTCGCCGAGTACCACCGCTCCGGCGACGAGATCGCCTTCATCCACACCGAGATCGACCCCCGCTTCGAGGGCCGCGGCCTGGCCGGCCGCCTGGCACGCGCGGCACTGGACACGGCCCGCGAGCAGGCACTCGCCGTACTCCCCTACTGCCCCTTCATCCGCGGCTGGATCACCAAGCACCCCGAGTACACCGACCTGGTCCCCGCCTCCCACCGAGCCCGCTTCGGCCTCTGAGCCGCAGGCCGGCCGGCGCCACGGCGACAAGCGGGAGGCTCCCCGGCCCCGGATTGCCAACTTCCCTTCCGGGGAGGCGGCTTGCCGGGCGCAGTGATGCCTCGCACAATCGCTGTCATGTCGACGAACACCTCGGAAAGCCACTCCGCGCCGTCCCCGGCCCCGGCCCCCGGCAGGCGCGTGCTCCTGATCGGCGCGTCCCGGGGCCTCGGCCTCGCCCTCGCCCAGGAATGGGCGCGGGCCGGCTGGCAGGTCGTGGCCACCGTGCGCGGCTCGGGCCGGACCGGGCTGCACGAGCTCGCCGATGCCGACGCCCACGCCGGGCAGGTCGAGATCGAGACCGTCGACATCACCGAGCCCGAGCAGGTCGCGGCGCTGAGCGGTCGCCTGGCCGGCCGGACGTTCGACCTGCTCTTCGTGAACGCCGGCGTCACGAACCAGCCCGAGGGTACGGTGGCGCAGACCTCCACCGAGGAGTTCGTCCGCGTCATGGTCACCAACGCGCTGAGCCCGCTGCGCGTCATCGAGGCCCTCCAGGACCTCGTCGAGCCAGCGGGCACGATCGCGGTGATGTCCTCGGGCCAGGGCAGCGTGGCCAACAACGAGCGCGGCGGCCACGAGGTGTACCGCGGCAGCAAGGCCGCGCTCAACACGTTCATGCGCAGCTACGCGGCCCGGCACAGCGGCGAACCCCGGTCCCTGGTCCTGATGGCCCCCGGCTGGGTGCGCACCGACATGGGCGGCTCGGACGCCCTGCTCGGCATCGACGAGAGCATCCCGAACGTGGTCAGGACGCTCGACGCCCTCCGGAGCAGCCCGGGCCTGCACTACGTCGACTACCTCGGCCGAACCGTGGCCTGGTGAGCGCGGCGCTCCGGAACACCACGGCGCTGATGGGCCGCGGGTTCGACCCGACCGTCGAGCCCGCGCAGCACCCTGCTCCCCCCGCTCAGGAGGGGAGGGAGGCGAGCCAGTCGGTCAGGATCCGGTTGACCTCGGTGGGGCGTTCCTGCTGGACCCAGTGCCCGCAGCCGTCGAGGATGTGGCTGGAGAGCAGGCCGGGCAGGGTCGCGGGGTAGGCCGCGATCGCGTCGGCCAGCCAGGTGGTGGAGGCGTCCCGGCTTCCGCCGATGAACAGGGACGGCTGGGTGACGGGGGCACCGTCGAAGTCGGCGAGGTCCTCCCAGTCCCGGTCCATGTTCCGGTAGCGGCCCAGCGCCCCGCTCATGCCGGTTCGCTCGAACTCTCCGGCGTAGACGTCGAGTTCATCCGCGCCGAGCCAGCCGGGCCGCCGTCCGGCGGGGAACCGGTCACGAAGTGTCCCGCCACGGCTGACGAAGTGCGGGTCGGGTGCGCCGGCCGCCGGCATGGTGTCGGCGGACAACGCGGCGTAGAAGCCCGCGAGCCAGCCGCGCACGTCCGGTTCGATCTCGGCCTCGGCCCGGCCCGGCTCCTGGAAGTAGGAGACGTAGAACTCCTCGTCGCCGCCCAGTTGCGCGAAGGCTTCGCTGGGCCTCGGTCCGCCCCTCGGGAGGTAGGGAACGCTCAGCAGCCCCACGGCACGGAAGACGTCCGGTCGGATCAGGGCGGAGTTGGCGGCGATGGTCGAGCCCCAGTCGTGGCCGACGATCACCGCGGACCGTTCGCCCAGGGCGTGCACCACCGCGACGTTGTCCTCGACCAGGTCGAACATCCGGTACGCGGTCACCTCCTCGGGCCTGGAGGAGCGCCCGTACCCGCGGACATCGATGGCGACCGCGCGGTATCCGGCAGCGGCCAGCACCGGCAACTGGTGGCGCCAGGAGTACCAGGACTCCGGGAACCCGTGCAGCAGCAGGACCAGCGGCCCGGTGCCCTGCTCCACCAGGTGGATCCGGCCGGCGGGCGACGGGACCAGCCGGTGAGTGGGGCCCGTGGTCCGCGACGGTGACATGTGTCCTCCTGGGATCTCGATCCGGCGTACGCCAAGTTCGGTTCGGCGAACCGACATTCGACGACCCGCTGTTCGGCGGCGTGATGCCGATGCAGTGCTGACGCAGTGCCGATCATGCTGCGCGCGTACCGCGGAGGGCGAGGCCTGTTGCCATTTCAGCAAACCGACCCGCGGCCCGCCCGTGGCGATGCTCCGATCGATCGCCACTATGGCCCGCACGGCTACGTTCTCGCGAGCAGCGCACTCAACTGCCCGATCCAGGTGTTCCGTAGGCAAACGCCCAGTTCCGGGCGGTCGAAGCGGCATCAAACCCACCGAGTCGTTCGGCACAGCCCACATGTTTCTCGCGAAGGTGTGCAAGGTGGCGCCGAGACGACACAGGTTCGCGCTGCGGGTCACCGATTCACGCTGGCCGGGCGTGGACGTACGAGATTGGCCCGTACTGCCTCGGATTCGTCGAACATGACGGTCAGATCGTCGGCGGGGATGGTGAATCGCCCTTGCGCCCAACGTCCTGCGACGAGCCAGGCCGAGTCCGACCGGTGGGGATCGCCCTGGTCATGGCGGACGGGCGCGAAGTCGAGCCGGATCCAGACGGGGGTGGCGCCTCCGGAACCCCATTCGATCCAGGCCAGCTCGGTGTGGAGTATCTCGCGGTGGAGCAGGCCGGACCAGCGGGGGTGGTCGGTGACCGGTATGAGCGCGGGGAAGCCGGAATTGCCGGGCCTGGTCGGGAACGTCTCGATCGGCTGGTCGAATACTTCGATGCCATAGCCGTCGAAGCTGTCGTTCCAGATCAGCGTGAACACCACGCCGAGGTGCGTGGTGAACTGGCAGCCGAAGGTCGGCTCGTGCCCCTGGCGCAGGTCCCATTCCTCGGGCTCAAACCCGTCGGGCCCACCGGTCGGCACGACGTAGTCGACCTGGTCGATGAGCAGGCCGCGCAGTGAGGCGACGGTTCGCTCCAGTTGCCGTGCTGTGGTCTTCGATCCGGTCATGACTACGATGATCACACTGAGCGGTGCGGTGTGCCGCTGTTTCTCTCCGCCCGGGCACCGCCAGGGCATGGGGTTCTCCCGTGACATCGCCGCCGGTTCGTCGATGTCCCCAACCGGCCGGGTCGTCGTGGACGACCACCCGGTCATGGGTGCAACCGTTCTCCGACGCCCCTACGCCCTGGAGAAGACCCGCTGCGTGTTCCCCCGCGGCTGACCGCCCAGGCTGGCCACCGCCCCCTCTCGCTCCTCCTGCAGATAGATCTCGCAGTCACCCCCGGAGTAGTAGTCCCGCAGCACCACGAAGACCCCCGACCCCGCGTCGTCCACACTCCCCACCCGCCAACTCCCCTGGTACTCCCCCAACGCCGCACCCTGCCCGACGGGATCCTTCGCGCAGAAGTACCCGTCGAGCCGCACCTCGCCGAGCCGGCCCCCCTCCCGCAGCTCGATCACCTCGTCCCGCGACGCCCAACGCCCCACGTAGTCCTTCGGATCCGGCCCGCCCGACCTGGCCTTCAGATACCCCGTCAGCCCCGCGATCAGCAGGACACCCATCAACAGGACGGCACCCTCCCGGGACTTCAGGTACGTCCATCGACCAGCCACAGCTCCCCCTCGCTCCATGCCGCCGCACTCGAAGTCACCACGGCACCTCAGCCCTTCTCCATGACGAACCCCTTGCTCGCCAGCAGCCACAGGTCCTTCTCGTTGGTCATGGCCGTCAGCCAGATCGTGCAGCTGCCTCCCCCGTTCTTACGGGTCGCCGTCACACACACCCCCCGACCGGCGTCGTCGAGGTAGGACTTCTTCCAACTCCCCTCCAGTTCCGTCGGCTGTGCCGGATCGGCCGCCGCGCTGTCGCACACGTAGGCCGGCACCGTCGCGGACCCGATCCGTCCATCCGGGAGGAACTCGAGCACCGCCGTACCGCCGCTCCACCGTCCGACCGGGTCGGACACGTCAGGCCAGGAAGGCCGGAACGTCAGCCACACGACCACGCCCACGCCGAGAACACCGAGAACCCCACCCAGCACGCCGAACAAGACGCGCCGTCCCCTCGCCACACGATCCTCCATCGAATACCTGATCGACCAATTCACATGACATTCGAGCACCGAGAACAGTAGTGACCGGTGTCCCTTCGCGGCGAACCTCTCGACCGGGCCTACCTGTGTGCTTCTGTCGCAGACCTGCCCACTCCTTGGCTCGCCGGACACTGTCCGCCTGTTGACATGCACGCGAGAATCATTCGGTGGACATCATCAGCGAACACTCAACGCCCCGCGGACGAACCCGCCGACGGGGAGCGAAGATCTCGCTCCTGCTCACCGCCCTTCTCGCCGGCTCCACCCTCCTCCCGGCGACGGCCTCCGCCGCCGGGCAGGACCCGGAGCAGATCTGTGGCAAGACGGTCCAGGGCCGCATCCTGGAAAAGTACCGGGAGTACCGGACCACGCTCGGCTGCCCCAAGGACAACGAGCAGACCGCTCCCGACGGGGTGGGCCGGTTCAGTGAGTTCGACGGCGGCTCGATCTACTGGAGCCCCTCCACCGACGCCCACGCCATCTGGGGCCTCATCCGCGACAAGTGGGCCGCCATGGGCTGGGAGAAGGGCTCCCTCGGCTACCCCACCAGCGACGAACTCTCCCTCCCTGACAGGGCCGGGAAGCGCCAGGTGTTCCAGGGCGGCTCGCTCTACTGGCATCCCACGCGCTCCAACGGCGTCCACCCCGTCTGGGGCCTCATCGGCCAGCGCTGGGGACAGGCGGGCTGGGAAGGCGGGGTGTACGGCTACCCCGTCACCGACGAACTCCAGCAGGAGGGCGTCACCCAGATGTTCGAGCACGGCCCCATCCGGTGGTCGCCGAACGAGACCGCGAACCCGCTGATCCCCCGCGCGAACGCCCAGTTCTTCCAGGGCAGCCCGGCCCCGGGCGATCTGAAGGAGAGCGCCACGCTGCTGCCCAAGGGCCCCGACCGGGGCGTCGTCGTTGTGCGCGGCTACATCGGCGACGACGGCAACCCGATCAACCACTCCCTGGGCAACCACCGCCTGTGGAGCACCGAACCCGAAGCCAGCTCCAAGGTGGCCATCGCCTGGGACACCGCCACGGGCCAGGTCGGGATCTACGTCGACCAGTCCTGCGTCGGGGATCTGACGTGCCGCAATGCCAAGCCTCTGGTACGCACGGAGCACGCCAAGGTGGTCCAGGACGACCGGACCCCGCAGAACGAGTACTGGGCGGAGCCCTACGGTGACGGCGGCATCCGGGTGGACGTGTCGGCGGTCAACTCGTTCGTGGACGTCCCGGGCTCGCAGTACGCGGACCTCGGCCGGATCAACGCGACGTTCCACATCTACCCGCATCGCTACGACGACAAGAACAAGAACTTCACCGGCTTCGACGTCGACACGAACAAGGACAAGTACCCGTCCTGGGAGGTCCTGCGCTACCCCCGCCTGCTGGAGAACTCCGGTTCCCCGCAGGCCCTGTGGCAGGGCGCCGTGTGGCAGGGTTCCATCACGGACCTGAAGGCCCCGCAGCACCTGTGCCACCGGAACGACCCGGACCACGCACCCGTCAACATGACCTGCAACTGATCAACGCGGCAGGGCCGGTCCGTCCGGTCTCCCGCTCAGTCCACCGGCACGACGTACGGCCTGGCGGAGTGGGCGCCGATTCCGGCGCTGCGGAGGCGGCCGGGCGAGGGACTCGTCGCCTTGGAGGCCCTGTACTCGTGAAGTTCCGGTCGGGGAGGACAACAGGTCCCACCGGCCGGAACTTCGACGAGTAGTGAGGCCCCTGGAAAGCACCGCACCGGTCGGGCCTTCTCACGTTCGCAGCCACCCCGATGAGCGCTCACGGTGAGATGAGACCGCCCAAGGTCCGGTGCGACAGGGCACCGGGCAGCCTCGATACCGCGCCTCGATACGCCCCACCCTGCCAACACCCGTGCCCGGCCTGCCCGGACGGGGGCAAGCCTCGGTCAGCGCACAGCGAAGGCCTCGGTGAGGGACCCACCGGGGGGAAGCTCTGAACACGGGATGTCGGACGCCTGTTCGGTGATCGATTCGCCGGTACGGGCGAGGACGACTCGAAGGCAGGCGCTCCCGACTTCGGAGGCCCCCCACCCCGTCGAGTACGCCACGTCAGCCATCACGCCCACGGTGCCAGAGCCGGATTCACGATGACTACGGCCCTACGGTTCGTCGATGTCCTCGACCGCCCCGGGGTTGTCGTGGAGCGGCCGGCCCCCACTCGCAGGCGGTGACCGTGGTGGCCGAACCGGCGACGAGGTCAGAGTTCGGGCGGACGGTCACCGTGGCGACCGGGTAGCGCAGGAACCGGCCGTCCACCAGCGCGGCCGCACCTGTGTCGCGCCGAAGCCGCCTGGCCCACGACCGCGCGAACCCGGCAAGGGTGGAGGCGACTTGACACCGCGCGACGCGTCCATGCGCGGCTTCTCGAACGCGATCGCGCCCCCGAGCGGGAACGCCGGTGCGGCCGCAGCGCAGCCCCGCTCACTGGCGGGCAGGTCGGGGCAGTTCGTCGAGCCAGGCCCCGATGAGGCCCTGGACGGTCTCGGCGCACTCGACCTGCGGGTTGTGGCCGACGCCGTCGAGCACCGTCGCCGCCATCCGGGGGTAGTGGTCGAGCAGGGCGAGTTGGTCGCGCCAGCCCACCAGGGCGTCCTGCCGGGTGGTGACCAGCAGGTGCCGGCCCTGGTGCTCCGGCGCGCGGTGTTCGGGCCAGTGCGGCAGCAGGAAGTCGGCTTCGAGTTCTACGGCGGCCGCCGGGTCGTGCGCGCGCCATCCCGGCCGGACGTACTGTTCGAAGAGCTTCCAGTTGCGCGTGGTGTGACGGGCCATGACGAGGCCGAAGAGTTCGCGGTCGGCGGGCGGGAGCCGGTCGAGGAGCTCGTCGTCGCGCTTGGCCACGGTCACGCCGGGCAGGGTCCGGTCGGGGCCCCAGTGCACGACCGGTACGAGCAGCGCCGAGCCCAGGACCTGCGCCCCGAACCTCGCCGTCACCGCCCGGGCCAGCTGTCCGCCGAACGACTGCCCGAGCACGGCGAAGGGCTGCTCACCCAGTTCGGTGTGGATCCAGTCGAAGACGGCGTCGGCCAGGGCTGCCGCCGATGTCGTCCCCGGCAGCCGGGGGCTGGTGCCGTGGCCGGGGAGGTCGAGGTAGAGCCGCCGCCACCCGGGGCGGTCGGCGAAGGCGGGTTCGACGGGGAGCAGGACCCGGTGGTCGACGGTGTAGCCGTGGATCATGACGAGCGGTGTGCCGTCGCCGAATTCGAGGTGCCGGATGGCGGAGTCGGTCATGACGGAAGGGTCCAACCATCACACCAATGGCAAGGTCAAGCCGACAGGCATCCCGACGTCGGCTCACACCTCGGGCACACACCTCAGACGCACACCTCGGGCTCACGCCTCAGGCCCGGCTCTTGACCTCGGCGAGGTACTCCCGGATGGCATCGCGGTTACGGGTCAGGCACTGGATCCGACGGGTCATCCGCTCCGTCTCGGACTCCAGGGTGCCGATCATCTCCGGTGTGGCGTCGGCGAAGTGGATCGTCCGCGGGCTGTCCAGGCAGGGCAGGATCTGCCTGATGATCCGCGTGGGCAGTCCGGCGTCCAGGAGTCCGCGGATTTGCAGGACCCGGTCGACGAGGCAGTCGCCGTAGGCGCGATAGCCGTTCGCCTCGCGGTGCGCGGTGATCAGACCCTGCTGCTCGTAGTAGCGCAGCAGGCGCGGAGGAGTGTCCGTCAGCCGGGCGAGTTCGCCGATACGCATGTGACCACCCTCACGCCCGACCGGTGCCGTTCCGGGCTGGACCTTGACATGAATGTCAAGGATAGACGATCGGGCCCATGCCCGAACTTCACTCCCCCAGCCCCTCGAACCCGCCCGCCACCCGGCTGCCTTGGCCCAGCCTGCTGGCCCTGAGCACCGCCGGATTCGTCACCATCATGACCGAGGCCCTGCCCGCCGGCGTGCTGCCCGCGATGAGTGCGGACCTCGGCGTCAGCCAGTCCGGCGCCGGGCAGTCCGTCACGTTCTACGCGGCCGGTTCCATCGCGGCCGCCATACCGCTGACCGCCGCTACCGCCGGCTGGCCGCGCAAGCGCCTGCTGCTGCTGTCCGTCGGCGGCTTCGCCGCGGCCAATGCCGTCACTGCGGTCTCGACGAACTATCCCCTCACCATGGCGGCGCGCTTCGCCGCGGGCCTGGTCGCAGGCCTGCTCTGGGCCCTGCTGGCCGGGTACGCCCGCAGCATCGTCGCGCCGGAGCAGCGCGGGAGGGCGATGGCCGTCGCCATGGGCGGCTCGACGGTCGCCCTGTCGGTGGGCGTGCCCGCCGGCACCCTGGTCGCGGCGCTGGTGGGCTGGCGCACCACCTTCGGACTGATGAGCGCCGTCGCCGTGGCACTCACCGCCTGGATGCTCGTCGCGCTCCCGGCCGTCCCGGGGCGGCCCGGCCACGCCCGCACCCCCGTCCGGCGGGTGCTGCGGATCCCGGGGGTGGCGGCCGTCCTCACCGTCACGGCGGCCTTCGTCCTCGCCCACAACCTGCTCTACACGTACGTCGCGGCGCTGCTCGCACCCCTGGGGCTCGGCGGCCGGACCGACACCGTCCTGCTCGTCCTCGGACTGTCCTCCCTGCTGAGCATCCTCGGTACCGGGGCGCTGATCGACCGCCACCTGCGCACCCTGACGATCGCCGCCTGCGCCCTGCTCTCCGCCGCGGCCCTGTCCGTCGCCGCCGCCCTGCTCACCGGCACCTCCTGGCCCGTCTACGGCAGCGCCGCGGTCTGGGGTCTCGCCTTCGGTGGCGCCGCCACCCTCCTGCAGACGGCGGTGGCCGACGCGGCCGGCCCGGCCGGGGACATCGCCCAGTCCCTGCTCGTCACCTGCTGGAACCTCGGCATCGCCGGCGCCGCGCTCGCGGGCGGCCTCCTCCTCGACCACGGCGGCCCGAGCACGTTGCCCTGGTCCGCCCTGGCCCTGCTCGCCGCCGCCCTGACCGTCACCGCCGCCGCCCACCGCCACGGCTTCCCCCGCCCCACCGGCCACCCCGCCGGCCACCCCGCCGGCTGAACGGTCCGGCCGTCCGGTCGGCTCTGCTGCGGTAATCCCCGAGGCCGTGGTAACGGGAGTGCTGCTGGTTGCGCACGCATATCCGCCGGAGTACGGACCTCCGGATGCGTCGTCAGCTGCCGCAGGCGCAGTCTACGGCAGCCGCCTCCTCGGTACCGGTGCAACAGCCCTGCGGTGCGGCGTCGGCGCTCTTGCCGAGGGTGTCGGCGTCGGCCTTGACGACGTAGACCTCCCAGGGCTCCTTGCCGGGGCCGGTGACCCAGACCTTGTCCTGGAGGGCGTAGCAGCAGGAGGTGTCGTTCTCCTCGAAGGTGGCGAGGCCGGAGTCCTTGAGGCGGGCGGTGGCCGCGGTGACCTCGTCGGCGGTGGCGACTTCGACGCCGAGATGGTCGATGCGGGTGTCTTCGCCGGCCTCGCCTTCGATGAGGACGAGCTTGAGCGGGGGCTCGGCGATGGCGAAGTTGGCGTAGCCGGGGCGGCGCTTGGCGGGTTCGGCGTTGAAGAGCTTGGAGTAGAAGGCGATGGAGCCTTCGAGGTCGGCGACGCGCAGGGCGAGCTGGACGCGGGACATGGCGGTTCTCCCCAACAGGCTGGATTGATGTCTGTCAATGCAACCTTGCGCTTTGGATCGAAGTTCGTCAACATAGACGTATGTCGAATCAGAAACTTCGGGTGCTCGGCCAGGACGACGACGCGGACGGATGCTACCCCGGGCTGCTGACCGCCCCGCTGGACGAGGACCAGGCCGTGGAACTGGCGCGGGTGTTCAAGGCGCTGGGCGATCCGGTGCGGCTGCGGCTGCTGTCGATGATCGCCTCCCGGGCCGGGGGCGAGGTGTGCGTGTGTGACCTGACCCCGGCCTTCGACCTGTCCCAGCCGACGATCTCCCACCACCTGAAGCTGCTGCGGCAGGCCGGGCTGATCGACTGCGAGCGCCGGGGCACCTGGGTGTACTACCGCCTGGTCCCCGAAATGACCGACCGCCTCGCCGGCATCCTGACCCGCCCTGCGGCCGAGCCCCTGCCCGCACCCGCCGGGACCGCCTCGTGAGCACCCAAAACGCACCGAACACGCCGAACGCACCAGCCGCACCGACCACGCCGAACGCTCCGGTGGCGGCCCGGCTGTCGTTCACGGACCGCTACCTCGCCCTGTGGATCCTGGCCGCGATGGGCCTCGGCATCGGGCTGGGCCGCCTGGTGCCCGGCCTCGGGGGTGCACTGGCGAAGGTGACCGTCTCCGGCGTCTCGCTGCCGATCGCGCTCGGCCTGCTGGTGATGATGTACCCGGTGCTCGCCAAGGTCCGCTACGACCGTCTCGACACCGTCACCCGCGACCGCCGCCTCCTCGTCCCCTCCCTGCTGCTGAACTGGATCGTCGGCCCGGCGCTGATGTTCGCCCTCGCCTGGCTTCTCCTGCCCGACCTGCCGGAGTACCGCACCGGGCTGATCATCGTCGGCCTCGCCCGCTGCATCGCCATGGTGATCATCTGGAACGATCTGGCCTGCGGCGACCGGGAGGCCGCCGCCGTCCTCGTCGCCCTCAACTCCGTCTTCCAGGTCGTCACCTTCGGCGCGCTGGGCTGGTTCTACCTGTCCGTCCTGCCCGGCTGGCTCGGCCTGGAACAGACCGCCCTCGACGTGTCGGTGTGGGAGATCGCCCGCAGCGTGCTGATCTTCCTCGGCATCCCCCTCGCCGCCGGCTACCTCACCCGCCGCCTGGGCGAGAAGGCCAAGGGCCGCACCTGGTACGAGGGCACGCTCCTCCCGCGCATCGGCCCCTTCGCCCTGTACGGACTGCTGTTCACGATCGTCATCCTGTTCGCCCTCCAGGGCGAGGCCGTCACCTCCCGGCCGTGGGACGTCGCCCGGATCGCGCTGCCCCTGCTGGTCTACTTCGCGCTCATGTGGACCGGCTCCCTGTTCCTCGGCCGCGCGGTGGGCCTGGACCATCCGCGGGCCACCACACTCGCATTCACCGCCGCGGGCAACAACTTCGAACTGGCCATCGCCGTCGCCATCGCCACCTTCGGCGCCACCAGCGGCCAGGCCCTCGCCGGAGTCGTCGGCCCCCTCATCGAGGTGCCCGTCCTCATCGGCCTCGTCCACGTCGCCCTCGCCGCCCGCCGCCTCTTCCCCCAACCCGCCACTCCCGGAGGTTCCGCCCGTGCCTGAGCCCAAGCCGTCCGTGCTCTTCGTCTGCGTCCACAACGCCGGACGCTCCCAGATGGCCGCTGCCTTCCTCACCCACCTCGGAGGCAGCCGGGTCGAGGTCCGTTCCGCCGGCTCCGCCCCCGCCGACACCGTGAACCCCGCCGTGGTCGAGGCCATGGCCGAGGTCGGCATCGACCTCTCCGCCGAGGTTCCGAAGATCCTCACCGCCGAGGCCGTGCAGGCCTCCGACGTGGTGATCACCATGGGCTGCGGCGACGCCTGCCCGTACTTCCCCGGCAAGCGCTACCTCGACTGGAAGCTGGACGACCCGGCCGGCCAAGGCATCGACGCGGTACGCCCGATCCGCGACCAGATCGAAACCCGGATCCGCGGCCTGCTCACCGACCTCGGCATCCAGCCCAGCGTGTGAGAGCCCACCGGTAGCCCCAGGGCAGTCCTACACGCCGGGCGCACCCCGACACCGGGCGTTCGGCCACCAGCCACCAGCCACCGAGATCCGGACAACTCAGGCCCGCAGCCGTCCGAATTCGCCGGGACCGTCGGCGGCCGGGCGGCGACTGCTTCTACGCTCGCGTCCACACCATGGTCCGAGGGGGGAACGCCGTGGCCCGTAGGCCCGTACGACGACGCCGGTCCACTGCCGCCCGCCGCGCACAACAGGCCCGGGACAACGCGCTGACGCTGGGCATCGCGGCGCTGGTCGCGGTCGCCGTGGTGTCGTTCGTGCTGACGTGGCTGGCCCACCACCTGCTCCTGGTCGCCGCGCTGCTGGCCGTCGGCCTGGTGGTGTGCGCCGTCGTGCTGCGCCTGCGGCAACTGGCCCGACGGCGGGAGCTGGCTGCGCGCACGGCGCAGCTGCGGCACATCGGCCCGTTCCTGACCATGAGTCCGAAGGCGTTCGAGCACGCGCTGGCGGACCTGTGCAGGCGGGACGGGTGCACGAAGGTGACGGTGGTCGGCGGGGCCGGCGACCTCGCGGCGGACGTCCTGGCCACCACCCCGTCCGGACAGCGGCTCCTCATCCAGGCCAAGCGGTACGGGCCACGGACCTCCGTCGGCTCCCAGGACGTCCAGAAGGTCAACGGCACCTACCGCGACGTCCACCGCTGCGACCTGGCGGCCGTGGTGACGACCAGCTCGTTCACCAAGGCCGCCGCCGCGTTCTGCGCGAACGTCGGCATCCACGCCATCGACCGCCGGGCCCTGGCCCTGTGGGCCGAGGGAACCGGCAAACCCCCCTGGGCCTGACCGCCCGAACCCCCGGGCCCGCACCGGCCCTGAAGCTTTTTACAGAAGGCCGGAGGGCAGATCGGTGTGTGCTCTGACCTGTTGGTTCATGCGGTTCGGGCCGGGGTTGTGCATGTGGGCGATGGCCTGCACCACGCGGTGCAGGCCATCGCTTTCTGTCGGCAGCCTCGGAGAATTTGACTGCCAATCAGCGATCGGGGAGAGGCCGTTCTTGACCGACTGACGTGTGAACGTGAGCGCTCGCCGACCGTGTCGACCTTCGATCGGTGTGCGTGCTACGTTCCGTGCCCTAACCACAAATAGGCGACCCCGGCAGCGCGCCAACGCTCCGGGGTCCGGCAACAGGAGACCAAACCTCCCGATGCGTGTCCATCGTAGCGCCCACGTGCGCGATTTCACCGTGCTGCCCAACACCATGCTGCAGTACCGGCGGCTGTCCTACACCGCTCGCGGTCTGCTCGCCGACCTCCTCTCCCGCCCGGACGGCTGGCGCGAGGACGGCCGACACATGGCCGACACCAGCCCCCAGGGGCGCAGCGCCATCCGCAAGGCGCTCAAGGAGCTGACCGAGGCGGGCTTCTACCGGGTCGAGAAGATCCGCATGCCCGACGGCACGATCATCACCGAGACCCACGTCTACGACACCCCACAGCCGATGCCGCCGGGTACCACCCGCCCGGCGCCCGGTGAAGCGACCACCGGCGGCGCTGACGCCCTGGTAAAGAACCCGGCGAAAGAACCCACCCACCCCTCCCGGCAGTCCCGAGAACCCGTCACCACCGCCGAGCCGCAGACGAGGACGGAAGGGCGGGAGGGGGACTCCGAAGACGACGCGCCGGACGAACAACTCCGCGACGCGGTCGCCACCCTGTTCCGAGTCATCCGCCCCGAACCACGCCTGCACCTGGGCGAAGCCGAAGCACACGAACTCGCACCCCTGGTCGCCCAATGGCTCGAACGCGGCAGCACACCCACCGACCTCACCCAAGCCCTGCTACCGGGCCTGCCCACCCCGATGCACTCGGCAACCGCCGTGCTCCGCTACCGCCTGCAGCACAAGATGCCACCCGACCAACCCGCCGAACGACCCACAGCAACCCGCTACACCGAGTGCACCCAATGCCACGACCCAGTCCCCCACCCCGGCATCTGCCGCACATGCGCAGGCCTCGGTGCACGAACGCTCGCCGTCGGTGGGGGCGAGGCGGCCACCCGCCGCGGTGTGGCCTGCGCCAGGACGGCCCTGCGGGCCGCGAAGACCGCCGGCATGAACCTGGGGAGACTGGCCACTGTCGGATAGCCCTTCCCCAGCGCCGAGTTCAGGCGCGCGGCCGCAGCCCAGCGCCGGCCCCAGAACACTTCAAATGAGCGACTCGCAGTTGTTCATACCGTGCCGACGCCACCTGTGAACGTCCACCGTGCGCCGGTACCGTCCTTGTAGCAGCGCGGGCCTGCGGGGCCGGTGTGGCCACGTTTGAGGAGGAGCACACACGATGATGCGGATCTTCACCAAGACGTTCACGGAGCCCCACACCCAGCAGCGCTCCCTGGCCCACCACCGCTGGATCGCCCGCGCCAACCCCGACGTACGCATCCCCCAAGTCGTCCACATCCACCCCACCGCGATCGACTTCGAGCACCTCGACGGCCACCACGGCACCCCCGACGACCTGCTGACCCTGGCCGACCTCCTCGGCCACCAGCACACCACCGCCCACACCCACGACCTGCACGCCGCCCGCCTGAACACACCCCACACCAGCGCCGACCTCACCAGCCACGACCACACCAACAACGACGTCACCATCGCCGACTTCGCCGACAGCCGCCGCGAGCGCCTCCACCGGCTGCTGGCCACCGGCACCGTACCGGCCCCGCTCCTGACCCCCGGCGCGATCGACGACTGGCTGGAGCAGGCCGCCACCATGCCCGCCGCCTTCTACAAGGACGCCAACCCGCGCAACTTCCTCATCACCGACACCACGGTCGCCGTCATCGACTTCGACTCCCTCACCCTCGCCCCTTTCGGCTACGACCTCGCCAAGATCATCGTCACCATCGCCATGACCGCCGGCCCCCTGCCCGAGGACACCATCCGGCGGACCGTAGCCGCCTACAACCGCCATCCCGAGCAACGCGGTCTTCCCGGCTGCTCCTGGCGGGAGTTCGCCGCATGGTGCGAGTTCCACCACATCCTCACCACGCCCCACCACGGCACCAACGGCTACCGGTACAGCTGGCACGCGATCAGGCCGACCTGGACCACCGACATCCTCCGGAACTCCGACAAGGAGTCCGCACCGTGACGAACAGCAGCATGACGCTCCATTCGGTCTATCAACCGACAATGTGACACATCTGCGTGATGATCCGATTTCAGACGGTGATCGACGCGTTCTCGACAGTCCCACCGATCCGCTCATCGCGCACGGGCCCTTGCCGCCACGCTGTACCCGCCGCCACCCCTACGGGTGCGCGAGATCAGGAGGGGACATGGCGAGGGGCACCGCCCACCAGGTCGAACTGCTACGCGCAGAAGTCGGGACGGCCCTTCAGGCCGGCCTGGAGGAGATCCGCAACCACACCGACAGCCTGCGAGCCGAACTCACCGCGACACTGGCGGCCGGCCTGAGCGAACACCGCGACGAGTTCTTCGAGGCGATCGCCAGAGGGCAGCAGGAAACCAGCCGCGCCCACCAGGACAACCGCAGCCTCCACCGCCAGTTGGGCAACCTGCGCAACGAACTCAGCACTCGGCAGAGCAGCGGCCGCGCCTCCCTGGACGACGGCCCCGCCGAGGCGCCCCTGGCCGCCGTCGACTCCCCCGAGGCCGCGGGCCAGCCGACGGAAGCCGCTCACCCGCCCGGCGATGATGCCAGCAGCAACTCCCCCGGTACCAACGAACTCCCCGGCGCCGAGCCCCCGGCATCCGAGCAGGCCGCACAGCAGGCCACAGAGCCGACCTCCCCCTCCGTGACCGGCAAGGCCGCGGAATCCGACAGCGAGGAGACAACCGTGTCCGAGACCACCCCTGCCGACGACGCGCCGACCGCCCCGCACGTCCTCGCCGAGGACCAGCTCAGCCAGATCGCGACCGAGGTCGCCGCCGAGGTCGCCGCCCAACTCGTAGACCTGCTCCGTCCCTCCGGCCCCACGGAGCAGGACACGAAGGTCGATCTGGAGAACACGGAAGCAGTCACGCCGGACCAAGCCGTGATCGACGACCTCCCGAGCGGCCTCGCCGACGACGTGTCCGGTCTCATCCCGGAGCCCTTCCTCTGGGAGAACCACGTCAACACCCTTCTCAAGGCCGCAGCCGTGAAGACCGTCGCGATCTCCTGCCACCCCGAGACCTGGGACTTCCTGGCCGCCCAGGCCGAGGGCGCCGACCACTTCTCGAAGCCGGTCAACGACGGCAACGAGGACACGATCCTGTCCGGCCCCAGCACCATCGCCCTCCTCAACGCGCTCCGGGAAACCGCCTACAGCGGAGTCGGCAGCGGCAACGGCAGCTGCACCAGCATCGGAACGTGGGCCCTCGCCGTCACCAGCTACGAGCGCATCGCCGCCGTCATCAACAGCACCCGGCCCGCCGACGAGCAGGCCGGCACCGACCGCCTGCACCAGCCGCACATCGTCCTCGACGACCGCAGCACCACCAACTCGCCCGCCACCAACTGACCCACCGACACAGACATCAAGTCACGGGCTCACCGGGATCAACAACTGCACGAACGACAGAACGTCACCACCCGCCTGCCCGACGCCTGGCACCGGCCGCACCGGCCGCACCGGCCGCACCGGCCGCACCGATAGCCTGCACCAATGAAGCGGATTCAGCGGGCTGCCGGCGTGGTTGTCGGCTCGGCTGTGGGTGACGCGCTTGGAGCCCCTTTTGAGTTCGGTCCCCAAGGAGCGTTCTCTGCGCGGTTCCCCGTCCCCGGTGCCGGTGCCGAGATGTGCGGAGGTGGCGGCTGGGATCCGGGCGAGGCCACGGACGACACGCAGATGGCCGTGCTGGTGGCGGAGTCACTGGTCCAGCGGGGCGGGCTGGACCTGTCGGATATCTTCGGCCGCTTCCAGCGGTGGGCGGCATCCGAACCCAAGGACATCGGCTTGCAGACCGAGGACGTCCTCACCAACGGCATGCCCTGGGACCTGGCCGCCGCGATCCACTTCCAGGTCAACCTGCGGGCAGCAGGTAATGGCTCGTTGATGCGGGCATCGACATCCGCGGTCCACTTCGCACGTGCGGGACAGGCCGCCACCATGGATGCCGCTCGGCGCATCGCCGCCCTCACCCACGGCGACCGCGCCGCCTGGGAAGGCACCGCGATCTTCCACGAACTCATACGCGTCACGCTGGAGGACAACGACGCCCTCCGCGCGCTCCCTGACATTCTGGCGCTCATCCATCCCGATCACCGCCCGCGATACGCGACGGTCCTCGATCCCGACTGGCACCCGGACCAGGCAACCGAGTTCAACGGCGCCGTCTGGCCCTGCCTGGGGTCAGCGGTCTGGGCTCTGCGCACCACGACGAGCTTCGAGGGCGCGCTGCGCGCGGCCGTCGACCTGGGCGGCGACACGGACACCGTCGCCGCGGTCACCGGCGGGCTTGCGGGTGCCCGTTACGGACTGGACGCGATCCCCTCCCGATGGACCGAGCCGCTGCACATCCCGCTACCGGGTTCCGGCGGACGGGTCCTGCAACTGTCCGATCTCCTTGACCTGGTGGACGGCCTCGGGGGCTGACCTCGCCCGAGAACTCGCGGCGCGCCACCGACCGGTATGACGACAGGACCGCGACCGGTCCAGCGAAAGCTCACTGCGCACCCGGGCGCGCGAGGCGTTGTCATAGGGGCTTGGCAGGATGCTCCCATGCTCGCCATCCGTCCTGACCAACACCATGACGATCAGTCAGATCACCCCGACCTCCGGGGTGACTTCGAGGTGCACCTGACCGTGGAGCCCGGCGCCGCCGAGGCGCTGGCCGGGTGGGCCGACGGTCATGGCCTGAAGTTCACCCACATCCTGCTGGCGCGCGGTGCGGCGCCCTCGCAGCCAATGCTCACCCTGCGCGCCAACGGCTCGTTGGACGAGGTCACTGCGGCGACGTCCCGCACCACGGGCCGGCTGGTTCGGGCCGGGTTCACGGTCCTGCGGACGAAGATCGAGGCCACGCCGTGGGCGGAGGGCGTTCCGGTCTCGGACGAGGATGCCGTGCCGCACGGGGAGCGCCGGTACTTCGAACACCACGTCAAGCTGCTGCTTCCGGACCCGCTTCCCACGGCCGACCTCGCCGAGCTGGCCGTCCGCCACGGCGCGCACCTGTCGCACAACCCCCGCCGAATACGCGACGACGGCCGGCGCGAGTGGTTCGTGACCCAGCGGTGCCGCCTGGTCGGCCTGAGCACCGCGGGCCACCGCCTGGACGCGCTGCTCCTGAGCCTTGCCGCCGACGGTCGCGAGGTGGTGTCGGTGGAGCGCGAGTTCGTCGCCGTGGACAGCGCCGAGGCCCTGGACGAGGGATGGATCAGCGAGCACGAGCACGAGCAGAACCACGAACGCGAACAGAAGCACGAGCAAGAGCAAGAGGGAGACCCGCGATGACCGAGGACCAGCCCCAGTCGCCAGTGGCGTGGGAGGAACTGCAATACGGGCCGTGGCAGGGCGTCCGGCTTCCCCGGCAGCCACCGCCGGAGGACGTCCGCGAGGACCGGGGCCTGCCCAGGAGCGTCCGGCCGATCGACGACGAGGCGGTGAGCCAGCAGCCGGTCTTCGACCCCGCCCTCGCCGGGTACGCCCGGGCCCTGCGGCCCAGTGAACCCGCCTTCACCGACCCGCAGCTCGCCCAACGGTGGCTCGCCGCGCGGCGCGAGGCGCTGAACACCGTGCTGTCCGCCGTCGCCGGCTCGCAGTGGGCCGAGCACTTGGTCCTGCGCGGGAGCGTCCTGCTGCGGGCCTGGTACGGCGAGCAGGCGCGGGAGCCGGGGGACTTGGACTTCGTGGTCCGCCCGACGGATTGGCAGCTGGAGGACGAGCGCACGGACCGCATGTTCGAGGAGCTTGCCGCCGACGCCGAACGGCGCTCGGGTACGGTGCGGCTGCACGCGGACCAGGCGGTCAGCGACGAGATCTGGACGTACAGCCGGATTCCCGGGCGCCGGCTCGTCCTGCCGTGGTCGGCACCCGGCATCCCCGGCGGGACCGTCCAGTTGGACTTCGTCTTCACCGAACACCTGCCCGTCCCCCCGGAGTCCTACCAGCTCCCCGGCGTCACGGGCCGGTTGTTCGCCGCCACGCCACAGCTCTCCCTCGCGTGGAAGATCCTCTGGCTGGCCTCGGACGACCACCCCCAGGGCAAAGACCTCTACGACGCGATCCTGCTCTCGCGCACCGACGGGGTGCCCTATGACCTGCTGCGGCAGGTCTTCACCCAGTCCGACGAGACCTGGTCGCGCTGCCCGCTCCTCCCGGAGCAGATCTCCGGGCTCTACGTCGACTGGGACGAATTCGCCAAGGACTACCCGCAGTTCACCGGACCCGTGGAGGAGTACCCGGCGCAGCTGCTCGCCGGGCTCCACGCGACCTTCGCCGACCACGGCGAGTACGCACTGCGCGCCCAGTGGCTGGCCCCGCTGATCGAGGAACTGCGGGAGGTGCTCGCGCGCGAGGGCATGGACGAGGTCCAGCTACGGATGTCCCGGCAGCATACGGCCGCGGACAACTCCCTGGTGATCACCCGCGAACTGCTGCGCGGCGGCCTCGGCGGCACCCTCGAAGACGCCCGCCGCGCGGTCGCCGCCCACCTCGGCGACAAACCGGACCGGAAGACCCGCAAGCTGGCGGAGGCCGCCGCCCGCTACGCCGCCGAGCTCGCCGAGCTCACCGACGAGCCCCCGGCGGACGGCACCCACAGCTGACACCGACCCGGGCGGGTACCCGACACGGGAAGAGGTTCCCGACCACCGAGAAAGCCCAAGGCTCGCCGACCGACCGACCGTGGCCCGGTCGGTCGGTCAGTCAGTCGGCGAGCCGGGAAGGGGAGGTTCAGCGGGCCAGCAGCTCCCGGATCGCCTCCGCGATCTCGTCGGGAGCCTCCTCGGCCATGAAGTGCCCCGCCCGGGTCAGCCGGTGGTCGAGGTCCGGCGCCCACGCCTTCCACACCGCGGCCGCGTCGTAGCCCAGCTGCGCGCCCCAGTCCTGCTGGACGACCGTCACGGGCATGGCCAGCTGCGACCCCGCGTCCAGGTCCGCTCGGTCGTGCGTGACGTCGATGCCCGCCGAGGCCCGGTAGTCCGCGACGATCGACGTCACCGCCGCCGCGCTCGCCCGCAGGTATTCGGCACGGACATCCTCGGGAACGGCGGTCGCGTCGTTGGCCCAGGAGTCGAGGAACGAGCCGAAGAACGCGTCCGCGCTGTTGGCGATCATCGTCTCCGGCAGGCCCGGCGGCTGCGCCATCAGGAAGAGGTGGTAGCCGACCGCCGCCGGAGCGCCGTGCAGGACGTTCCACATGTCGAGGGTCGGCACGACGTCGAGGATGCCCAGGTGCGTGACGGTCTCAGGGTGGTCCAGCCCCGCCCGGAAGGCGACCAGGGCGCCCCGGTCGTGGCCGACGAGGGCGAAGCGCTCGTGGCCGAGGGCGGCCGCCAAGGTCACGACGTCGGCGGCCATGGTGCGCTTGGCGTACACCTCCGGGTCGGTGGCCGCCGGCTTGTCGCTGGCACCGTAGCCCCGCAGGTCAGGGCAGATCACCGTGTGTTCGTCGGCGAGCCGCTCGGCAACGTGGCGCCACATCAGGTGGGTCTGGGGGAAACCGTGCAACAGCACGACCGGGCTCCCGCTGCCGCCGACGGCGGCAGCCAGCTCCACCCCGTCCGCACCGGGCAGGCGGACGGGGTCGAAGCCGGGAATGGTGAGCGTCATGAAAGGCCATCCTTGTCGGTCGGGGGCTGACCGGGCCAGCCTGGGCGACGGCGATCAGCAACGGATCAGTACCTGCCACCAGTACGGGCCGGTCGCTACGCGCCGATCAGCAGCCGATCAGTACGGTCAAGCGCAGCCGACCCCCGGCGCGGAGGATGGGGGCATGCGAATCGACGTGCTCGGTGCCGTGCGAGCCCTCCGCGACGACGGCAGCCCGATCGACCTGGGCGGCCCCCGCCATCGGGAGGTGCTCGCCCGGCTCGTCGCCGCCGAGGGGCGGATGGTCACCACCGACACCCTCGTCGACGACCTGTGGACCGATCCACCGGCCCGCGCCGTGGGCGCTCTGCGTACGTTCGTCGCCGCGCTGCGCCGCGCCCTCGAACCCGACCGGCCGCCCCGCGATGCGCCGCGCGTCATCGTCACCGAAGGGCCCGGCTACGCGCTGCGCCTGCCGCGTGAGGACGTGGACGCCCACCGCTTCCAGGACACCCTGGCCCGCGCCCGGCGCCGCCCCGGCACAGTGACCAGCCCCGACACGGCGGCCGACCTCAGCGCGGCACTCAAGGACTGGCGCGGCCCCGCGTACGCCGACGTGACCGGCGCCGCATGGGCGCAACGCGAGCGGACCCGGCTGGAGGAACTGCGGCTGGAGGCGGTGGAACTGCGCGCCCGCCTCCTCCTCGACTCCGGTGACTCCTATGACTCAGGTGAATCCGGTGACTCCGACGAAGGGGCCGGTCTCGTCGCCGAACTGGGCGCCCACGTCGCCGAACACCCGTGGCGCGAGCCGGCCTGGGGGCTGCTGGCCCGCGCGCTGTACCGCGCGGGCCGCCAGGCCGACGCGCTGGCCACCCTCCGCCGCGCCCGCGCGATGCTCGTCGATCAACTCGGACTCGACCCTGGCGCCGAACTCCGGCGTCTGGAGACGGACATCCTCAACGGGGCCGCGACCCTCGAAGGCGCCCGTACCGGGTGGAGCGGCCCGGGCGTCCGGCTCGGCCCGCGCACCACCGTGGATCTGGCCCGCACCCTCGCACTGGCGGGTGGCGACGCCCTCGTCCACTCGCGGCGCGACCGCCTCGCCGCCATTCAGGCTGCGGAACGCACGGGAGACCTCTTCCTGACCGCCCGGATCATCGGCGCCTACGACGTGCCCGCCATCTGGAGCCGGGCCGACGACCCCGAGCAGTCCCGCGCGGTCGTCGCGGCTGCCGAGCGCACGCTCACCGCGCTCGGCACCGGCGGCACCGGCGGCACCGGCAGCCCCGGCAGCCCCGGCAGCCCCGGCAGCACCGACGGCACCGACGGCCCCGCCGACCTGTCGGCCCGCCTCCTGGCCACGGTCGCCGTCGAGAGCCGCAGCGCCGACCTGTCCGCGGCCGAGCTGGGCCGCGCGCGGCAGGCGGCACAACAGGCGGAGGCGCTGGCGCGGGGCCTGGCCGATCCCGCCCTGCTGGTCTTCGCCCTCAACGGGGTGTTCCTGCAGTCCTTCACCCGCCCCGGGCTCGCGGCGGTACGCGACGGGATCGGCGCCGAGATCCTCGATCTGGCCGCCCGGCACGAGCTGCCGAACTTCGCCGTACTCGGCCGACTCGTCCGCCTCCAGTCCGCCTCGGCCCTCGGCGACCTCGACGCCGCGGCCTCGCACGCCGAGGCCGCCGAGCGGCTCGCCGCCACCACCGAGGCGCCCCTCGTCCCCGTCCTCACCGGGTGGTTCCGGGCCCGGGCCACGGCCTCCCGCAGCACCGAACCGGGCGGACCGACCGCCGCCACGGCCGCAGCGCACTACCGGGCCGCCGAGAACGCCCTCCAGCGGGCCGGAATGCCGGGGCTGCACCGCGGCCTGTTCGCGCTCGCGCTCCTCGGGCTGCGCCTGCTGCACGACCGGCCCGCGCCCACCGACCCGCACCTCGACTGGGGCCCGTACCGGGCTTGGGCGCGCCCCCTCGTGCTGCTGGCCCAGGACCGGGTCGAGGAGGCCCGTACCGCGCTCGCCGCGGTGCCCGAACCGGCGCGTGACCACATGCAGGAGGCCATGTGGTGCCTGACCGCCCGCGCCGCCGTACGCCTCGGCGAGCCCGGAATCGCCGCACGCGCCGGGGCTTCCCTGCGCGGTGCCCGTGCGGAACATGCCGGCGCCGCCAGTGGAATGCTGACGCTGGGCCCGGTGGCGCGGTACCTGGCGGAGGCGGAGGCATGCGCCGGAGCGGGGTAGGCGGTGCTGCCCGGGTACCCGGCGCCCCCGGCCGGCACCTCACCGTCTACCGAGCCGAACCCGCCCCCGCCCCCGCCCCCGCTCCCGCTCCCGCTCCCGCTCCCGCTCCCGCCCGGCCTACCCCGCGGTCCTGATCACGCACAGGCGGCGGGTGGCACGGGTGAGGGCGACGTACAGGTCGCGTTCGCCGGCCGGGCGGGCGGCGGTGATCTGGTCGGGGTCGACGACGAGGACGGCGTCGAACTCCAGGCCGCGCGCCTCGGAGGCGGGGACGAGGCGGACGTGTCCGGGCAGGCCGGCGGCCTCCAGCTCCGGAAGGCGGGCGTCTGCGCAGACCACGGCGAGGAGGTCGCCGGGGTGGGCGGCCGTCTGGGCGCGCAGTTCGGCCAGGACGGCGGCGGCGAGGCCGTGGGCCGGGGCGGTGAGGGTGCGCGGGGGTTCGCCGTGGCGGATGGCGCGGGCGTGGGCCTGGCCGGGGGCGATGCGGGCGAGCAGGTCGGTGGTGGTGGCGAGGATCTCCTGCGTGGTGCGGTAGCTGACGGTCAGGGTGTGCAGGTCGAAGCGGCTCCCGGTGTGCGGGTGGAGGGCCTCGTGCCAGTCGCGGGCCTGGGCGGCGGGGCCGGCCTGGGCGAAGTCGCCGACGACGGTCATCGAGCGGGTGGGGCAGCGGCGCAGCACGGCGCGCCACTGCATCGCGGTGAGTTCCTGGGCCTCGTCGACGACGACGTGGCCCCAACTGCGCTGCGGGGGGCCGTCGAGCAGGGCGGCGGCCTCGTCCAGCAGCGGAAGGTCGGCGTCGGTCCACGGGGCGTCGGGGGCGCGCAGCAGGCGGGCGCGCTGGTCGTCGGAGAGGTGGGGCAGGTGGGCGGCGAGGGCGGCGGGGTCGGTGAGCAGGGCGCGGACGGCGTCGTGCGGGGTGAGGGCGGGCCAGTGGGTGTCGAGGACGCGGTCGAGGTGCGGGTCGTCCAGCAGGGCCGCGCGGACGGCCCCGGCGTCGAAGGTGCCGTCGGTTCCCGCGGTGCCGCCAGCACCCGCGGCATCGTCGCTACCCACGGCCTCGTGGGCACGTGAGCCGTCGAGACCGAGCCGGCGCAGGTCGGCGGCGGCGACGCGGTCGAGGTTGAGGCCGGTGAGCTGGGCGACCTCGGCGTCGAGCTGGTCGAGGGTGTCGGCGGTGTCGCGTTCGAGGGCGCGGGTGAGGGCGTCGGCCAGCAGGTCCTTGAACAGGTCGCGGGCGCGGTTATGGGCGAGGCCGTCGGCGGTGGCGGCGCGGGCGGCGACGGCGAGGTCGGACTGCGGCAGGTGCACCTCCTCCTGGCCGACCCGTATGGTCAGGCCGTCCGCCGCCGGGGCCTGGTGGGCGCGGACCACGGCGGCCAGGGCGTCGGCGAGAGCGGAGTCACCCTTGAGGCGGGCGGTCTGCGGCTCCTCGGGCGCCGCCGGGCCGGGGGTGGCGGGGGCGAGGTCGGCGCAGGTCGCCAGGGCGACGTCGTTCTCGCCGAGCGAGGGCAGCACCTGACAGATGTAGTCCAGGAAGCGGGCGTTGGGGCCCAGCACGAGGACGCCGCGTTCGGCGGCACGCGGGAAGGCGTACAGCACGTACGCGGCGCGGTGCAGGGCCACCACCGTCTTTCCGGTGCCGGGGCCGCCCTGCACCACCGTCACCCCCCGGTGGCGGGAGCGGACGATCGCGTCCTGCTCGGCCTGGAGGGTGGCGACCGCCGCGCCCATGCGTCCGGTGCGCCGGGCCGACAGGGCCTCCAGCAGCGGGCCGTCGCCGATCACGTCCTCGCGGGTGGGGTCGGAGCCGTCCAGCAGTTCGTCGCTGACGGCGGCGACGGTGCGGCCGTCCAGACGCAGGTGGCGCCGGCGCCGCAGGCCCATCGGGTGGACGGGCGTGGCCTCGTAGAAGGGCCTGGCGGCCTCGGCCCGCCAGTCCACCAGCAGCGGCAGTTCGTCCGTCTCGGTGTGCAGGCCCAGGCGCCCGATCCGCAGCGCGGTGCCGTCGGCGGTGTCGAGGCGGCCGAACACCAGCCCGTGGCCGGCGCCTTCCAGGCGGCGTACCTCCCCGGCCCACCGCGCGGCCGCCACGTCCCGCTCGTACACGGCCCCGGCGCCGTCGGCGGGCGCGGCGAGGGTACGGGCCAGTTCGGCGCGCGCCTGCTCCAGGCGCCGGTCGTACTCGGCGCACACAGCCCCCACCTGCACGTTTTCCGCCTGCACCTGGCACTCGGCACGGTCATCGCTGTACGGCACGACGGGCCTCCTCTCGGGTTCGGGCCGTCACTATGCGGGGGCGGGCGGGGGAAAGTAAAAGTTGACGAACGCGCCGCCGTTGCGCCCTCGGCGCCTCACTTCCCCAACTCTCAACCCACACAACACATCTGACGTAACGTCAAAAAGTCACGCACGGGTGGCCGCTGAGCACGTCGGGGCCGCAGGGTGAGCGGCTGGCGACGGCGTACGACGGAACCGGCACGCCATAGGCCGCCCCTATAGCGCCTAGCGACGCGCGAGCAGTGGGCGCGCCTGGACGCGGGGCCGGGCCAGGACACCACCACTCCCCCGCTGGGGCGCGACGGCCAACCCGACGACATCGCCGACGCGGCGCTGTTCCTCCTGTCCGGCCGGGCGAGTTGGCCGGCTGATTGGCTGGCTGGCTGACGGGGAGCAATCTCGTCGTGGACGGCGGCGAATTCCCCAGGGGCTGACGGCAACGCACCGCGGCCCCGGCTGGTGGCCTGGTTCGACCGGCCCGGCTACCTTGATCACATCGGCGGCCGGCAGCAGGGCGTCCGATGCCGACCAGGTCGGCAGACCCGGAAGAATCCAGATCCGAGACACCGAGGAACCAGAGATGCGCACCCTGATCAGCACCGCCTTCATCTCGCTCGACGGCGTTGTGGAAGGCCCGGGCGGGGAGCCCGGCTACCGGAACTCCGGCTGGACCTTCAAGGACATCGACTTCCTTCCCGAGGCCTTCGAGATCAAGGGGCGGGAGCAGCAGGAGGCCACCGCGATGCTGCTGGGCCGGGTCAGCTACGAGGCCTTCAGCTCGGTGTGGCCCGACATGGCGGACTTCGCCGACTACAAGGTGATGCCGAAGTACGTCGTCTCCACCACCCTCACCGAGGACGACCTGGTGTCGAACTGGGGCGAGACCACGATCCTGCGCTCACTCGACGAGGTTGCCGCACTGAAGCGGACCGAGGGCGGCCCGATCATCGTGCACGGCAGTGCGACCCTGAACCAGGCCCTCTCCGACGCCGGTCTGGTCGACCGCTACCACCTGCTCGTCTTCCCGCTCCTGCTCGGCGCGGGCAAGCGCCTGTTCAGCACCACCGACAAGGACACCCAGAAGCTGACGCTCGTCGAGCACGAGGTCTACCCCAACGGTCTGCAGAAGCAGGTCTTCGACGTCGTCCGCTGACGTTCCCCGCAGACCCGGAAAGCCCCCGCGCCGACCACCGCGCGGCGCCGGCCCCGCCGCAGGGGCCACGTCCCGCCGTTGCGAGCCGCCGGCGCGGGGGCTACAGGTCCGCGAGCCAGGGATGCCCGGGGTGGACGCAGGCGAGCAGCTCGGCCAGGGTCTCGCGCTGCGCCGGGGTCATCAGCGGGACGGTCGTGTCGAAGTCCGCCTGGTCCTTCCGACGGAGGTGCTTGGCCTTGAACAGCAGGACCAGCTCGGGCGCCAGGTACGGGATGCCATCTGCCGTGTGGCGGATGATCTCGCTGTAGGGAAAGCGGATCCTCTCATCGCGCCGGCAGATCCAGACGTCGCCGTCGTGCGGTTCGCGGAACACATCGAGCAGGTAGTCACCGGTGGCCGGATCGCGCAGCCAGGTCTGATGGGTGGCGGCCAGCACCCCCGGTGCGGCGTCCTCCCAGATCCGGCCGCTGCCCACCGCGTCGAAGACGTACCCGGGGAAGCGGCTGCGGACCTCGGGAAAGCTCGCGGCCGGAATCGCGATCTCGATGTCCCCGTGCGCACGCGCCTGCCCGCCCCGGAAGAGGTCCAACGCCCACCCCGCAGCCACACACCACGGCGTGCCGACCCCCGCCAACCGCCGCGCGACCTCCTCCGGCGTCCAGCACGACGACCACCTGTCGTCGAGGGCCGCGACCTCGTCGGCCGACAGCTCGATCCCACCGCCGGGCAGTTGCTCACTCACCCCAGGAATCTACCAACAGCCCTGCAGGGCCGTGGCCGAGATCGGTACGCCCGGGCGACGACTCAGGGGACGGCCTCCACGGACTCGCCCGGCGGGTGGTGCAACCGGTGCAGGCCCGCGTAGACGGAGCTGCGGAGGAGGAGCTCGGTGTGGGTGCCGTGGGCGACGATCCGGCCCTGGTCGAGCAGGACGATCTGGTCGGCGTCGCGAACGGTCAGCAGGTTGTGCGAAATGATGATCGTCGTGCGATCGGCCATGAGCAGGCGCAGCGGGCCCATGATCCGTTGGCTCGACTCCGCGTCCAGGGCCGTGGTGGGCTCGTCGAGGATGAGGACGGGGGCGTCCCGGACCATCGCGCGGGCGATCGCGAGGCGCTGGCGCTGGCCGCCGGAGAGCAGCCGGCCGCGCTGGCCGACCAGGGTGTCGTAGCCGTCCGGGAGCCGGGTGATGAACTCGTGGGCGTCCGCCGCCCGGGCCGCCGCCAAGATCTCGGCCTCACTCGCCTCGGGGCGCCCGTAGGCGATGTTCTCCCGGACGGTGCCGTGGAAGACCAGGGTCTCCTGGAGCACCACCGCGACGTTCTCGCGCAGGTCGGTGAGGGCGAGGTCTCGCAGGTCGAGGCCGTCGAGCCGTACCGCGCCGTCGTCCGGGTCGTAGAAGCGCAGCAGCAACTTGGCGACGGTGGACTTGCCCGCGCCGCTGGCGCCGACCAGGGCCAGCGTCGCCCCCGGTGCCACCTCGAAGGACACCCCCGACAGCGCGGGCGCCTCCACCTCCGGGTAACGGAAGGTGACGTCGTCGAACTCGATGCCTCCCCGGGCGCGACCGAGCGACCGGGGGGTGACGGGATCGGTCACCTGTGGACGCTGGTCGAGCAGTTCGATGATCCGCTCGGCGGCGGCGGAGGCCGCGTAGAAGGTGTTGCCGAGTCCGGACATGCTCTGGATCGGGCCGTAGAGCCTGCTCAGCAGGGTGAGGAAGACGATGAGGCCACCGAAGGTGAGCCGGCCGTGCACGAGTTCCCAGGCCCCGAGGCCCATGACCACCAGGCCGCCGAGCAGTTCGACGAAGTCGACCGCCGGCCCGTAGAGCGCTCCGATCCTGGTCGAGGCCATCGCCGCGTGGTACCGGCCGACGCTCTCGCGCTGGAATCGGGCGTGCTCCCAGCCCTGGCGGTTGTACGCCTGGACGAGCGCGATGTTGCCGAGCGTCTCCTCGGCGACCGCGCTGATCGAGCCGCTGCGCTGGCGGCGTTCGCGCGAGGCCGCCCGGATCAGCTTGGCGAAGCGGCGGGCGGTGAGGAAGAACAGCGGCGCGGCGACCAACGCGACCAGGGTCAGCTCCCAGCGCAGCACCAGCAGCAGGCCGACGTAGATGCCGAGCCTCGCCACCTGGCCGAGCGCGTTGACGATGCCGGAGAGCAGGAAGGTCTCGACCGCGTCCACGTCGCCGGTCACCCGGGACAGCACGTCGCCGAGCCGCCGGCGCTCGAAAAAGCCCAGTGACAGGCCCTGGATGTGCCGGAACACGTCCGACCGCAGGATGAGCAGGAAGCGTTCGCTGACCCAGGTGGAGATCACCCGGCGGGCGAAGCCCAGGACTCCGGAGAGCAGGGTCAGCCCCACATAGGCGAGGGCGATCGGCAGGAACAGGTCCAGCCGGTGCGGAATGAGCATGTCGTCGATGACAATCTTGAACAGCCAGATCTCCATCGCCTCGATCGCCGGGCCCACCGCGACCAGGGCCAGCAGCACCACCAGCCATCGGCGGCCGCCCTTGGTGTAAGGCCAGAACCGCCGGAAGATCGCCTGGAGCGGGACCGGCGGTGCCGCGGCGACCACATCGGAGGTCTCGGCGACCGTGAGCAAGCGTCGCAGAGCCGACCGAAGCCTGTGTTTCCTCGTCATCTCACGGTCTTCTCGCTCGTCCCCGAGCCCAGATCACTCCCGGATTGAGAGGAACTCCCGATCAAAGAGACCCTGCTCCGGGAATGGAAGATCTCCACACGCACTGCCGGCGCGGGGCCGCATGGGGTCGCTCCCGGCCGACACGGCAAAGCCGGGCACACGTGCCCGGCCCGCTCTCACAGGGAAGCGATCCTTACCACCGGCCTCCGTAGCCTCCGTAGCCGCCGCGGTCGCCTCCGTAGCCGCCGTAGCCGCCACGGTCGCCACCGAAGTCGCCGCCGAAGTCGTCGTAGCCGCCGTAGCCGCCGTAGCCGCCACCGTCGCCACCGAAGTCGCCGCCGTAGTCGCCACCGCGACCACCGCCGCCCCAGTCGTCACGGAACCGCCCGAAGGACTGGAACTGTCCGAGGAATGACATGATCAACCTTCTTTCGAAGTCCCCCTCGGTCCATCGTCATCCTCACCTCCGCAATGCACAAGCATCGATTGTGCAAAATGTGAAAATTTGATGACTTTTCCGGATTGTCCAACTCGACGGGCGCACGCTTCGACTTCCCGGTCAAGAATCCCCCAAGAAACCGTGCGTGACGAGCCGCCACCGAATCTGCCGATTTCAGGATGAACCATTGCTCCCGAGCAATCATTCACCTCAGGTAGTAGCCATTCAGCTACGGCCGATCATCCAGTCGTGGCGGCAGCGGATCGCTGACGGTACGGCTCGGGGATCTGCCCGTCGACCGGCACGGCATGGCGGGCGCGACGCTGCGAGGTATGGCTCGTGGGCGAGAACGGCCGGATAGGGCCCTCGAAACTCGGCGGGCGTCACGGGGTGCGTCGCAGCGGGTCGGCACCAGAGGCGCCGGGCAACGCCTGTCGCAGCGCCAGCACGCTCAGGCTGAACATCAGGACGCCCAGGGGGACGTGGAACGCCGGCTTGTGCGCGACGCCGAGGACCACCTGCACCGAGGCGAGTGCGAGGAAGCACGCCGCGTACAGGATGGGGCGGGGAGACCCGCCGCCCGGCCGCCATGCCAGGATCGCGGCGAGCATGTACAACATCGACGCGCCGTACATCACGCGCGCTCCGACGCTGTGCAGCACCTCGCCGTGGGCCGAGGACAACAGCAGTCCGGCGGTGACCGCCTGGAAGAGGATCGCCAAGGTCTGCACGGCGATCGCGACGCGCAGGAACGTGATTCCGCCCGGTGCTGTCGTCGTCTGTACGGCCATGATGTGGTCCCGTCTCTTCTGCCTCGCGGCGGCGGATCGGTAGGGTCTCGGCAGTCCGACGACGCAGGCCCGTGAAATGTGAGGTGCGGTGCCGACCTCACAGTCCGGCGCCGGGTTTCGTCGAAGGGGCGAGAGCAGAAGCGGACGACGAAGAACCAGGGAGCGACCATGAGCACCCCATCCGAGTCAGCGCACGACCGGTCCGAGCCGGACCTGAGCACGATCGTCGGCGAGCGGCGCCAGCTCATCAATCTCGCCTACCGGCTCCTCGGTTCGCTGTCCGAGGCCGAGGACGCCGTACAGGAGACCTACACCCGCTGGTACGCGATGTCGCGGGAGCAGCAGGTGGCCGTCGCGTCACCCGGCGCATGGCTGACGACGGTGGCCAGTCGCGTCTGCCTGGACGTGCTCGGCTCGGCGCGGGTCCGGCGCGAGCGCTACGTCGGTGCCTGGATACCCGAACCGCTGCCCGACCCTTCGGAGTGGATCGGCGGGCTGGCGGGCACCGGCAGGTCCGAGCCGGCCGACCCCGCCGATCGGATCACCTTGGACGAGTCGGTGAGCATGGCCTTCCTCGTCGTACTGGAGTCGATGACGCCGGCCGAACGCGTCGCGTTCGTCCTGCACGACGTCTTCCGCTACCCCTTCGCCGAGGTCGCCGAGATCGTCGACCGGACGCCCGCGGCGTGCCGGCAGCTGGCATCCTCGGGCCGTCGCCGCATCCGCGCCGCACGGCCTCCGGCAGCTCCACCGGCTCTACCGGCTCCGGCGGCCGTGCAGGCTTCACCGGCCGCCCAGGCCGTTCTGGTACGGCACTTCAAGGACGCCTGGGAGTCCAAGGACATCGAGGCCCTCATCGCCCTCCTCGACCCCGACGCCACGATGACCGCCGACGGCGGCGGCCTGGTCGGCGCTGTCCTGCGCCCGCTCGAAGGCGGCAGGAGCATCGCCCAGTACCTGATCCACATCGCCGGCAAAGCCCCCGGCCTGACGCTCCTGGAACGGACGGTCAACGGCCGCCCCGGCCTGGTCGCCCAGCACTCCGGCGTCACCGTGACCGTCGCCGCGTTCGAGACCAGCGGCGATCACGTCACCCGCGTCTGGGCCGTCCGCAACCCGGAAAAGCTCCGCGCATGGACCGGGAACGAACAGACCTGACCCGACACACCGCGGCAGGGCACCTCAGTCGACGCAGCGTCAAATCACCTTCCCCACGCGAACTTTCGGGCGGCCGGAACCGCTCTCCGTCACCACCCGAGTCCGCAACGAGGCCTCCTCCGGGAGCACCGGGGTGGGCTATGGTCGGTCCCATGCTGACGGAGTGGGCCTGGATAGCAGCCAAGCTGTTGACATCCTCCCTGCCCTAAAGGACGGGGATTCCTAGCTCACTTCGCCTGGCCGTCAGCGACGGGCAGGGCTTACAAGATCAGCACTAGCCGGGTCGAGACCAGCCCGGACGAGCATCACCCGGGCGGAGTTCTTGTCCCTGGGAGAGGAGACTCCGCACGCGGTGCACGTATACGTTCTCTCGGAAAGCGGAAGACGGTGCTTGGCTCTCGCACCGCAGTGCGCGCAGTCCATGGTGGTGTGCGCGGGGTCGACCAGGTGCACGGACCTGCCGTGCTTGCGGCCCATCTCGATCAGGGCGCGCTTGGTCGCCCCGATCGCGGCGTCGGCGGCCTTCCCGGCCATGGTGGTCCTGGCGAGGAACTTCGGCCGGAAGTCCTCGACGGCTATCGCGTCGTGGTCGCGGACGACCTGCTTGGCCCACTTGCGGCCGGTGTCCTGCCGCTGCCGGGCCACCTTCCTGGAGACCTTCGCGGCCTGCCGCCGGGCCTCGCGGTAGCCCTTCGTCTGCGCCTTCCCCTTCGGGGCCCGGCGGCGCGCCATCTGCCGCTGGTACTTCGCCAGACGCTGGGCGGCCGTCCTGCCGTGCTCCGCGTGCGGGAGGTCATGCGCGTCGGACGTGGTGGTGGCGGTCTCCCTCACGCCCCAGTCGATCCCGATGACCGCACCGGTCTGCGGCAGCGGCCGGACCTCGGCGGCCACGACGAACGAGGCGTACCAGTGCCCGACCGCGTCCTGGTACACGCGCACACTCGACGGGACACACGGCAGGTCACGCGACCACACCACCGTCAGCACGATGCCGCCCGCGAGGTGCAGCCGGCCCTCCTTGAGCCGGAACCCGCGCTGCGTGTAGTTCAGCGACGGCCGGGAGTCCTTGAGTCTCTTGTGCCGGGGCATCCCGGCGCGCTGCTTGACCGGCAGCTTCGCCTTGACGTCCTTGAGCGCCTTGGCACGGGACCTGGCGAAGTCGCGGATGGTCTGCTGCTGCGGAACGGACGCGCCCTCGCGCAGCCAGCTCATCGACTGCCGCGCCCCGGTCAGCATCTTGTCGAGCTGTGCGGGGCCGCACGTGGTCTTCTCCGCGGCGGTCGCCTTGTTGTGCTTGTGGACCTTGCGGGACATCGCCACGGATTCGTTCCACACCCAGCGGCACTTCCCCCACTCCGCTTCGAGCAGTGCGAGGGCGGTGGCCGACACACGGAGCCGGTAGGCGTACCGGGCGTACCCGGCCTCACCGGCCGTCGCTGTCGTCATCATGAGCCGCAACCTAACAGCCCCCACCGACAACAGCAGAAAGCACAGGTCAGAACAGATGCGCAGAGAACTCCGCCGCTTCACGGCTCCGGGCCGAGGACCCATTCCTCCCCGGCCTGAAGGCCGGAGCCTCCTGGGAGAAATCAGGTGACGGCTCCCGAGACGAAGATCAAGGTCGTCGACTACGGACACCGGCCGTTCGGAAAGTACGCCGAGGCACGTCGCAACCTCCTGGAGCGCCTTGAGGATGAGAAGTCCTGCCAGGACTTCAAGGACGCCGCGCGCCTCCTGCGGGCGAACCGGAAGGCGACCAGTGTGGTGCACAGCCCGCTCATCTGGCTGATCCACGATCTCCCCGCAGGGGAAGACAGCAAGAGAGCGAGCTACCAGCTCATCAAGAGGCTTGAACCGAGCCTGACCGAGCAACTCCTGCCCGCCTGGCGACCTCACAGGTCAGCCAGCACGCCCGCCTGGGCGTTGCTCTGCGGGTGCTCAGCGTCGAAGAGGTCTGCGTTCTGCTGCGCTGCAAGCCGCAGAAGGCGAGAGCCCATACGGAGATCTGGCTGTCCGGGCGACTCCAGATGCGCACCCAGCACGTTGCCCGCCGCGCGGTGTGCCGCAGCCACCGGGACGCCTCCTGCACCGCCTGCCGCGGCGGTGCCCAGTGGGAGTGGGAAGAGCCGTTCCTGGCGAGCGACCTCGTACAGCACCTGCTGTCGTACCGCATGAGGTGTTATCTCCCGTACGACAGGACGCCCGTGCCGCCCGGGACGTACGAAGCCGGACTGTGAGCGGCACCGTTCGGACGGCCGAAGAAGCCCACGCCTCCCTCCCGCAGGCACCGGCGGGGGAAGCCGATCCGGTGCCCGCCCCGTGCGAACGACGGGGCGGGCACCGGAGGACGCGTCAGCTGTTGGTCGTCAGCAGACGGTTGGCCAGGGCGTCGGCGAGGCGGTAGGCCTCGTCGGCCGAGAGGGTGCGGCAGATGGCGTCGGCGAGTTCCTCGACGTCGTGCCAGTCGACATCACCGAGTTCCGCGGACGACGTGGCCGACGACTGCTCGGCCGGGGAGGCCTCGGCTCGCTGTTCCGGCATCGGGAGAGGCTCGGAATTTTCCGCGGAAAATCGCTCGGCGCTCGGAGCGGACTCCGTGCTCGAAGCAGACTCGGTGCCCGGAGCCGAAGCAGAGCTCTCACCCGCGCCGGAACTGGCGGGCTTCGACCGGGTAGCCGAGGCCGACGGTTCCGCCGGCGACGGATCCGCCGGCGACGGCGTGACCGTGGCCGTGGACGCAGCCGCAGTCACAGCCGCGGTCGCGGTCGCGCTCTCCGCAGGCCCACTCGCGGATGCGACGGGTCGCTGCGGCGCGGGCTGAGGAGTCGCCGCGACGGCGTCGGCCTGAGCCGCCGCCGCCCGGGCTCCCAGCTTCGCCGCCCGCTTCGCCGCGACGGCGTCGGCGTCGGCCTGGAGCAGCTGCTCCAGCTGCTCCGTCTGCTCGGCCAGGGACATCGCCTCGATGCCCTTGACCGATCCCAGACGGCGGGCGACGTTGATGGAGACGCCCTCCTCGCCCCGCGCCTTGGCCCGCACCTGCCGCTGCAGCTCGGGGTGGAGCTTCAGCAGGTTCTTGCGGTGCGAGATCCAGCTCTGGGACCAGCCCTCCGCCTCGGCGGCCTCCTTGGCGGTGGCGTACTGCGCCACGATGAGCAGGACCGCGTTGGCCTCCTCGATCGGGTCGAAGTCCTTGCGCGCCATGTTCTCGTCGAGCGCCGCGCGCAGCAGGGTCGCCTTGGAGTCCGCCACCGAGTCGTCGACGACGACGAGCAGCTGCTCGCGCCCGTACAGCGCGGCAGCGGCCCGGCGCCGGTTGCCGTTGACGATGACCACGTCCTGCGGGCCCGCAGCGAGCAGGCCCTCGTCCTCCGGCCAGAGCCGGAGGTACGCGTCCGGGGTGACGGCGAGGCAGCTCTGCAGCTGGCGGTCCTTGATGCTTGCCAGGTCCGACAGGTCACCCAGGTCGTCGCGCGGGTTGCGCGGGTTGGGGAGGCAGTTGGCGGTGGGAACCCACCGGGCCGGAGAGTCCGGCCCCGTGGGGACCCACCGGGCCGGAGTCTCCTGGTTGCTGACCACCCCGGGGGCGTCGACGACCGGGTCGGCCGCCATCGAGGCGAAGGAAACACGACGGCCGGCCATCAGCGACCCCCGTATCCGAGCTCGAGGGACAGCCGGAAGAAGTCCTCGCGGGCCCGGTAGGCGGTGCCGCTCTCCTTGTACTGGGTGACGACCGTTCCCTCGGCCACCGCCCGGGAGTGGATCTTGTAACGCCGCAGGACCGTCTTGGCCCGCGGCCACCCCTTCGCGGCGATGTACGCCTCGGTGTCCTCCAGGTCGGCGCGGCCGTCCCGGGGGTCCCAGTTGTTGATGACGACCCGGAAGGGGATGTCCATCGGCTCGATGACCTTCTGGATCGTCCGCGCCGTCGGGTCGAAGCACAACGGCTCGGTGATCATCGGGACCAGGACGTCATCCGCTATCTCCAGAGCACTGCGCAGGATCTCCTCATCGGCCAGGGTGCCCGGCGTGTCGATGAAGATGTGCTCGTACTCGTCCTTCTCGCCGAGGACGTCGAAGGTGCACGCCGCGAGGTTCACCGTGGTCGTGGTCTTGCCGACGCCGCCCTTCTGGTTGGCGATGACGTGGACCTTGGCACCGGTGTTCTTGAGGTGGAGCAGCTGATCGGCCTGGTCGTGCGCCGCCATGAAATCGAAGGGCAGGTTGTCCCCCACCCGCTCCGCCCAGACGACGGCCGATCCCTGAGGGTCAGTGGACACGACAAGTACAGATGGCTTCATGATGTTCCGTTCTCTCCGTGGGCTTCCCGGGCCGCTTGCCCGGTACTGCGGATGCCCGCCGATCAAAGCCGGTGACGGCGGACTGGAACAGCATTCCAGATGATCAGGCCTGATGCCGACACGACCCGCGTGTCATGAAGCACAATGTCCGTTTCTCTGAGCCCCTGATTTCCGAGAACCCCCGGATATCCCCGACGACCCGGCCCCGAATCCCGCCATCGCGAGAGGGCATGACGCACGGGCAGCGGCATAGGGACGGCACCGCTACCGGGACGCATTCGCCTTCACCGGCCGCCCCGAACAGCCGTGCGCCCACACGCAGCCCTGGTGCATGGAACACCTCCCTGCCGTTTCCTGACAGTTCAACAGATCACCGCAGTTCGCTATATCCGGCGGTGTGAGCCCTGATCAAGAAACGGCAAAGGCATCACTGCTCCGCGCAGGCCAGAAAGAAGCCTCTCCCCCGCCAGCACGGGGGTCAGTCACAGGCCGGGGTGGTGGGGCCGACGCGTGCCGTGGGGGCGTCCTCTGCGCCCTCCCCGTCCCGGTACGGGGCCAGGAACGCGGTCAGGGCGGCCAGCATCGCCTGTGGGGCCTCCTCGGCCGGATAGTGGCCGCAGTCGGGGAGGACGAGGCCCTGCACGTCGTCGGCGGCGAGCTCCATCGTCTCGCCGACGGAGGCGCCGAGGTTCTCCGCTCCTCCGATCGCCAGGACGGGCAGGGTCAGCCGTCGAGTCCTGCGCTCCTGGTTCTGAGCGATGGTCGTGTCGAGTGCGCGGTAGAACTCGAAGCTGGCCCGCAGGGCTTCCGGGTCGGCGGCGAGGGTGTCGACGTAGTGCTGGACGGCGTAGTCGGGCAGTGCCTTCGCGGACTTCGTGGCGAACTGGTGGCCGAAGTAGAGGTGTTCGCGCCCGCTGACCAACTTTTCGTTGACGTCGGCGAGGCGGTTGAAGGCGAAGTGCCAGAGGCGGTCGTTGACTTCCCGGCTGCCGAGGAGGGGCGGTGCGGGGGACAACCCCGGGATCGCGGCCTCGGCGACGGCCAGGCGGTCGAGCCGGTCGGGGTGGTCGGCAGCCAGGGCGTAACCGGTCCACATCCCGACGTCGTGGCCGACCAGGGCGAACCGCCGGTGCCCGAGCGCATCCATCAGCACCACCAGGTCGCGGGCGAGCGTGCCGGTGTCGTACCCGCCCAGGGGTTTGTCGGACAGTCCGACGCCGCGCGGGTCGACCGCGACGACCTGGAAGTCCTGTGCCAGCGCCGGCATCAGGAGGCGCCAGGCGTACCACGTCTGGGGCCAGCCGGCGACTAGCAGCAGCGCAGGCCCTTCGCCGCCGGTGACGGCGTGCAGGCGCAGTTCGCCGGTGTCGACGTAGCGGCTGGTGAAGGTGTCGGTGAAGCCGGCCGGGAGGTTCGGCACCCGGGAGACGGAACCGCGGCCTTCGGGCGTGGGCGGGCGGGTCGGCGACAGACTCATGATCATCCTTCGGAGGCACAGGGTTGACGGGTTCGCCGAGACGGCGGGAACCGCCCGGTTCGACTGGCGGCCGGCCGCCGGCAGGCCTTCGGGTCCGGGAACCGCCTGCCTGCACGCTAGCCATCTTGGACTGATCAGTCAAAGATGAACTGACCGATCGGTCCAAGATGCGGGTAGGCTCGCCACAGAGACGTGGGACAGCAGAGAAGCAGGAGAGGTGCACGCCGTGTCCGGCCGGAAGCAGTTCGATATCAGCGCGGCACTGGACCAGGCCATGCAGGTGTTCTGGCAGCGCGGGTACGCCGACGCCTCACTCGATGCCCTCGGTTCGGCCACCGGCCTGGGCCGCGGCTCCCTCTACGGCGCCTTCGGCAACAAGGACGCCCTCTTCGGCCAGTGCCTCGACCGCTACGCGTCCATCTACGGCACGCAGTACGAGCAGGCGCTCGCGGCGCACCCCGGTGATCCGGTGCGCGCGGTCGAGGCGTTCTTCGGCGTCGTCCTGGACCGCATCGCTGACCCGTCGGTCCCCGCCGGGTGCCTCATCGCCCAGTCCGCCGCACAGTCGTCGACGCTGAAGGAGGAGAACAACGCGCAGGTGCGCCGTCTGCTCGACGCGCAGCGCCAACGGGTGCGCACAGCACTGGCGGACTCCTCGGCCGACCCCCGGACGCTCGACGAACTCGCCGTATTCGTCGTCGCCGTCACCCAGTCGCTGGCCGTACTGAGCCGGGCAGGCACCCCCGACGCCGAACTGCGCTCCGTGGCCCGGCTCGCCTGCACGACGGTGGCCGACACCCTCGCCCGGTCGGCGCCCGAGGACCTCGCCCGCGGCTGACCAGCGCGCAGGACGAATGCAACACCCCCCACCATCGACTTCCCGACGCTACGACGGCCCGGTCACGGGCCCGGCCGCGCGGCAAACACGGCGTCGAACTGACCGAGCTCTACCGGGCATTGGAGAAGCACCATGCACCCCTGCGCAGCGCCTGAGGCCCGGACGAGGCGGGCGTTGTGGGCGGCGTGGGCGGCCCCGGTGCTGGTCAACGTCACGCTGGGGTTCGCCGCCATGGTCCCGCTGATGTTCACGCTGGTGTTCTTCCTCAACTACCCCCTGGTCTGGCTCGGGCTCGGGCAGCGCGAACCCACCGAGAACGACGGCCCGATGGTGTGGGTGGTGGCCGGCGTCGTCGTCTGGACGGTCTTCGGCCTGCTGTGGTGGCTGGTCAACCTCGGGCTCCGCAGCCTGACCGGCCTACGGGGCCGGCGTTACTGGTGGGTGAGTGCCGGGCTGCTCCTGGTACCCACGATCGTCTTCTCCCCGTTGCCCGCCGGCCCCTGGACCGTGCTGCGCTGGCTGACCTGACCGGCCCGTCCCCGGCCACTCCCCCAACCGCACCGGTACCCGACCCCGTATCCGTGCCGCAGCCGACGGCCTTGCAGGACTTCCTCAACTGGCGGGGCGTCCAAGGGCCGTGGTCCTGGCCCGCCGCCACCCGCCCTGCGGGCTGACTCGATCGCTCTCGAAGCCACCGGGGGGACCCCGGCCGAGGGAAACTCAGCGGCGCGACGGAGGGCACCGAACGGCTCTGCGCGTTCGGCCAGCGGGGCCCTGTGCTGTGGGCCCCGCCGGACGACCTGTTAGTGAGGAAGGGGTCAGAGGACGCCGACCGACTTCCAGGCGTTGTTGACGGCGTCCAGTTCGGTCCCAGTGCCGTAGAGGTCCTCGGCGATGGTCGCGGTCAGCTTGGCGAAGTCGGCGAACGTGGCGTCGGCGGCGAGCTTGCCGCCGGTCGCGGCGTCGTACCAGATCCGGCCGGCCTTCTCCCAGGCGTTTCCGCCGATGGCGGTGGCCGTGAGGTAGAAGGCGTGGTTGGGGATGCCCGAGTTGATGTGCACCCCACCGTTGTCCTGCTGGGTCTCGATGTAGCCGCCCATGTGGGCCTGCTGGGGGTCCTTGCCCAGCCGGGGATCGTCGTAGGCGGTGCCGGGTGCGGCCAGCGAGCGCAGCGCCTTGGCCTTGAGACCAGGGGAGAGCATTCCGGCGCCGAGGAGCCAGTCGGCCCGGTCGGCGCTCTGGCCGAGCGAGTACTGCTTGACGAGGGAGGCGAAGACGTCGCTGATGGACTCGGAGAGCGCCCCGACTGACCGAAGTACATGAGCTGCGGGTTCAGGATCTGCCCGCTCACGCTGGCCGCGACGACGTCGAGGAGGTCGCGCGGACGCAGCTGGATGACCTCGCCGTCGCCGTCGCCGAGGACCAGCCGCCCGCCCTTCCAGAACACGTTGGCGAACTTGTCACCGTAGTGGACGGTCACCCGAAGTGGGCCGCCCTCGCCGTCGAGGGAGTTCCTGCCGTACGCGGTGAGGAAGAAGTCGAAGGTGGTGCCGAGCGCGTCGTAGACGCTGTTGACCAGTTCGTCCTTGCTCGCAGCCTCGCCCTCGGAGCGCACCAGGGCGCCCGGGAGGCTCTCTTTGTTCCTGGCGTCGTAGATCTCACGGCGGGGCACGGGCGTGTCTTATGCATCCATGCAATCCAGTATGATCACCGGCCATCCCGGCTGCGGCGCTTTCAGCAGTTCCGAGCCGTTTCCTGAGTATTCGTGACAGATGCTGGGGCTAACTGCCCCTGAGCGACAGGCTCGGCGATCCCACCCGGAGGTCCCGCCGGACGGACAGATCCCGCGCTGGGGGAGACGCTCTGTCATCAGGCCGATCGGATCATGCCCCGACACTTGATTTCCGAGATCTCCGACAGCGTCAGGCACCAACGCCCGGACGTCACCGCCGATGCCAGCAGCACGATCTGGACCAGGCCGTTGCCCGGCACCCACCCCCGCCCCGCCGTCGGCGCCGGCCGGATCGAGAGCGGCCGAGTCCAGGTCGCGCGGCGCTTCCACTGTGAGATCGCCGAACTGCGCGCGCCGACGGGGTGGTCGGCTGGCGACCGCCGAAGCGGGCCACGCGGTGGCGGCATCACCCCTCTGGGAAATCGCTCCTCCGAAGATCTGAAAACTTTATTGCGCAATTTTCCCTTCAGACCTACGGTCGGGACATGCAACCCGAGCGCGAGCCCGACCAGATCACCGACCTGTCCCGCTTGAAGGCGTTCACGAACCCGCTACGGATGCAGCTCTACCGGCTGCTGTACGCCGCAGGCACCGCGACCGCCTCCCAGCTCGCCGAACAGGTCGACGCGGCCCCGTCGCTGGTCAGCTACCACCTGCGCAAGCTGGCCGAACACGGTTTCGTGACCGCGGCGAGCGGCCGCAGTGCGGACGGCCGCGAACGGTGGTGGCAGGTGGCTTCCGAGGAGGGCTGGGGTTTTCAGGACTCGAACTTCGCGGGCACGCCCGAGGGAGCCGCCGCAGTCGGCGCGGTCACCCGCGGCATCGTCGAGACCCGGGCCTCCCAGTACCGCGCCTACCTGGACCAGGGCGCCGCCTGGGGCAAGGTATGGACGGACTCTGCGTTCAGCTCCGAGTGGATGCTCGACCTGACGCCGGCCGAACTCGCCGAGCTTAACGGCGAACTCGTGGCGCTGGGGCGACGCTGGCGGGAGCGCGGCAAGGCCGCCAAGGCAGCCGGCGACACCGAGGACCGCGAGCACGTGTCCGTGCACCTCTACGGCTTCCCCTTCCGCCCCTGACGCCTCCTCCTCTGTGCCCCTTCCGCCTCTTCCCGTCCCGCACCTGACACGGATGTGTCCCGACCTGCTGGAGCCCATCATGGCCACCGCGGAGACAGCACCACCCGAAACGGCCCCGCCCGAAACGGCCCCGCCCGAACGCGTCGGCATCCCGGCCTTCCGTGACGGCAACGTGCTGCGCTGGCTCGCCGCGTACACCGCCTCGCTCGTCGGCGACAGCGTGTACTTCGTCGCCCTCGGCTGGTCCGCCCAGAAGGCAGGCGGCCCGACCGAGGTGGGCCTCGTCATGGCCGCCGGGGCGCTCCCGCGGGCGCTGCTCATGCTCGGCGGGGGCGTGCTGGCCGACCGGACCGACCCCCGTCGGGTGATCCTCGGCAGCGACGCCCTGCGCTGCCTGCTCATCCTCGCGGTGGCCGCTGGCATCGCGCTGACCGCGCCGGTCCTGTGGGTCCTGGTCGCGGTGGCGCTCGTCTTCGGCGCCGTGGACGCGCTGTTCATCCCCGCCGTCGGGGCCCTCCCGCCGCGGATCACCGGCCCCGACCAGCTTGCCCGCGTCACCGGTCTGCGGTCCCTGTCGATGCGCCTCGGCCAGATCGCGGGCCCGCCGATCGGCGGCCTCGCCATGGGCCTCGGCGGTGCGGCCGCCGCCTTCGCCACCGCCGGCCTGCTCTTCGCCCTCTCCCTGCCGCTTCTGCTGACGGTACGAATACGTCCCCTCGGAACACGCGGCGAGGACGCTCCGCAACCCGGCAGCGCGCGCACCGATCTCCTCGACGGGCTGCGCTACATCCGCCGCCACCGCCTCATCGGCCCGCTCGTCGCCGCCGGAGCCGTCTGCGAACTCGGCCTCACCGGCACCCTCAACGTCGGCATGGTGCTGCTCAACGCCGAACGCGGCTGGGGGCCTTCCGGCTACGGGTGGATCGTCGGTTCCTTCGGCGCCGGAGCGGCGGTCAGCGCCGCGCTGCTCGCCGTCGTCGGGTGGCTGCCGCGCGCGGGCCTCGTGTTGGCCGCGACACTGCTCGTGGGCTGCACGGGAGCGGCCGCCATGGCACTGGTCCCGACCTTGTGGACCGCCGCGGTGCTGGCCGCAGTTGTCGGCTTGAGCCTGGGCGTCTCCGGCGCCCTGGACAACGCCCTCATCCAGGCCGCCGCGGACCCCGCCTATCTCGGCCGGGTCACCTCCGTCGTCATGCTCACCATGGTCGGTCTCGCGCCCCTGTGTTACCCGCTGGTCGGCGCCGCCATCGGCACCTGGGGCGCCGCACCGGTGTTCCTCGGCTGTGGCGCCGTCGCCGGCCTGGGCGCGGCCCTCGCCCTGGCCTCCGCCCCGGTCAGGCACGCCGAACTGCCCCGACGGCACCAGGTGTGACCGGCCGGGCAGCGACCCACTCACGTCACCTGCGGCGCCACTGACGGCACTGCCCTCCGGGCACCGTGGACGGCTTCGCGAAGGCCTCCGCTATCGGGAGCCATTCGTAGGCGACTTCCAGCCGACAGGCTCCGAACTTCTCGTGTAGGCAGCGGAGTTCGGCCGGCGTCCGGCACCGCACTCGCCACGGTCATGTCGCGTCCGATGACCAGACACCTGCAACTGGCTTTCACGGCGGGCCTCGTGCGGGATGTGATGACACACCGCATCGCGGGCTCTTCAACCAGGTAGTGGGCAACACCGAAGACCGGCCCGCCCAGTTCAGTTGTTGGGTTCCCGACGCCCGAGCGGGACTCTCACAAAGGGCTTGTCGTTCAACCGAGTTCCGTTCATTCGGCGAGATCTATCGTTCAACTACCCTGACACAAAAGCGAATTGGCGACCCGACTGGTTCGACGTGGTCGCGGTCGTCGTGGTGCAGCATCGCCTGGGTGACGGCATGGAGCCAGGTGGCAAGGCTCGGCCAGCCGGTGAAGTGGGCGGAGTCGTCGTGGGCGGCCCTTCCGAGGTGGTTGTGCCACAGGCCGGGCCCGACGTCGATGAAGTGCTCGTCGCCGTCGCGGCCGGCTAACGGGACCCACGGCGCTCCCCACCACGGGTCGTCCCGCTGGTCCGGATCATCGGTGCCCCAGATCCTCATCCGCATGGTGCGGATCTCGACGATCCCCTCCGTGGAGTACAGGGGCCGCACGGAAGGACAGCGATGTAGGCGTCGTCTCCGTCATGGCATAGCAGCGACGCGCGCAGATCAGCGGGGATCCCGAGCTCGTGCCGCTCCTCGGTGCGCCCGACGGCTTCGGGCGATGCGGGCGGGCGAAGCTCGGCCAGGCTGGCCGGTGCATTCTTCGCCAGCCAGGCGTCAATGAGCTTCCAGGACTCGGTCACCGACTCACAGAGTCCCGTGACACCTCGACAGCGGGAGTCATCCCCGCGCACCGGGCTCCTGTCCGCGCGAGGCGCCCGGCTCTGGTGGACGACGCTCCGCCACTCCCCCAGGCCGCGTCCCGCCCTCTCCCCCACATCCGGACTCGTCGGGTCGATCACCTGACACGTTGCGAAGTCTCGACCGTCGACGTGACTCACCTCGGCCACCGCGTCCGCACCACTCATCCGGACGACCGCCTCCTCTCTTGTGTGTGCGAACTAAATATCGAAGGGCTCGGGCGCTACCGGAAGGCTACGGGTCGACATGCCCAGCACCACGTCGTCCGAGAACAGCGCTGTATCGGGATTTGTTTATTAGGGGTCTTCTGATGTCTTTTGTGTTCAGGCCCTTGAACGTGAAGTGGCCTGCGGCATGCAAATCGCCTCTGACCGCTGAGGAGTCGGCTCCCGAGGCCTCGAAGAAGCCACTCGCGCTCACACCCACGCCGGACAGGTGCCGAACATCGCGCCCGCTTCTCCTTCCGCCGGAAACCCGTCCCCGGCTCCGCCACCTCCTGGCCAGCCAGCTCGACCTCAGGCGTACCGCAGCCCGCCGCGGCAGCTTGGCAAGTTGGACCTTCACCCTCTGCCCTTCCCCTCCGGTCCTCCGCCTCACGGTAGGCCAGGGTTCGTGGTAGCACCGAGATACCGGCCGTCGGCGCCATCGCCAGGCTGGCCACGGCTGCCGCCGCCGTCGGAAAGCCCGTCACGAGGCATCGCTTCAGTGGCTACGGCGATGACGAGCACTACTTCGCCGGGGAGCTGGCCTTCGCCGACGCGAATGCAATCCTCGCCATGCTGCGGGAGCTGTGCCCGCACCAAGCTGACGGAGCTGCCTGCCGGTGCAGATACGGAGTCTGGCGTACCGGCTCGTACCTCTGCCACGGCCGGGCGAGCCGGCACTGATGCGGAAGGCGACGCAGAGCCCTGTGGCTGCACTGCCCGGGTTGGGACGACATCGCGACGGGCCTGACCGAACGGGCCCACGTCCTGAAATCGAACCGACCCTCGACCTGGGCCACAGGCGGATCTAGGACACCGAGCCGATTTCGACCGTGCGCTCGACCTCGTTCCGGCGCTTGCACATCTCCTTGTCGAAGCCCGCAGGCCAATCTCCTCAGCTGCCTCGTCGCCGACGGTTGGCCCGCTGCTCCTGCTTCTCCGGAATGCTGTGCTTGAAACTGGCGCCTTCACAGGTAACGACAGTTGCGGCGGCAGTCGGGGGTGTGCGCGGATGACCATGTCGGGGCCCTTGACCCCAATGCGTTCGACGACCGGCATCAGCTGTGGCCCGCTGCCCCACTGGCCGGGTTCTCTCCGAGGTATGAGCCGTACGGTCGAGATCGGGAGGTGGCGGTCCTGTCCCGGTGAGCACTTCCGGGGCCATCGGTCCGGTCGGATACGAGCTGCTGGTTCGATCGTGAAGGCAGAGACGCCGTAGAGCAGGTCAACCGGCGGACGTAGAGATGGCGAACTCGACGCCGCCGTGGATGTCCAGAGCATCGCTTTGGCCGATGGCGCATCGGATTTTCCGCGGAAAATTCAGAGTCCCTCGACGAAGGCCCATGGATCGGCCGTCCCCGGCATCGTCCGTTGCCAGCCTCTTTCGTTGCCATTGCCGTGGGCACGATGGATGTCCGTCGAGAACTATGGCCGGCCTTCACGGAGAAGCTCGGAAGAGCCAGCCCGGACGGCATGGATCGGCGGCACGGAAGCCCCTTGATGAGCCGGAACCCGAACCCGAACCCGGGTCCGAGCCGTGGCTGTGCAGCACGTGAGCGTGCGCTTGCCAGTCGGCTGGTCCGGATGCTGATGCTGCTCCCCCATCGAAGCCCTCGAATTTTCTGCGGAAAATCCGTCGGCTGACTGCTAGACAGATCGGGCTCCGATTGGCGTGAGCGCTGTGTGCCGGTTCCCAGCAAGCGGCCCCCCACCCTCGCGACACAAGAATTGCCGACGGCTTCGACTCCCCTGCGGCCTCCTACGGGGGAGCGCCTATCACGGCAAGTCGGGGTGGTCCTCTCCCCCACTGAGGCACGCTGTGAAAGTGATCAAGCCGATCGCCTGATACGTCACAACCCCTGGATGACTTCGCCCAGGTCCGGACCGTAGGCGACCCAGCAGATGACTGAGCCGTCGGAGTCGAGCTCGCCCATGTACCAGTCGTCGTCCGCTCGCACGAGGCACAGGCCGTGGAGGGACAGGATGACGTCGGGTCGGAGTGAGACATAGTCCGCGCGGCCGTGCTCCTCGACCACGACCAGTCGTTCGAGGGTGAGCAAGGCGGCTTCAGGATCCTCTGATGCGGAGCGCACTCGCTCGATCGTCCAGCCGTCGGGCAGTCCATCGTTCACCGCCACATGATCGCAGCGGGGGCGTTTCGCAGCTACTCGGATATGGCGGCGATCAACGCGGTTGCCTCGTAGCGGACAGCCAACTCGTCGTACCCCGTCGCCGCCGCCGAGCTTCTTTCGGCTACGGATCTGGTAGGTCTTCTCCAGGATGGTGCGACGGATGCCGCGCCTGCACAGGTAGGCCGGTTCGCCGGAGTCGTAGAGCCTGTCGACGCGGGCCATGGCAGGACGCGTACCCAGTCATCCGCTACCGAGGCGAAGACCAACAGCGGCTCTGCCCCTGCCCGACCGCCGCCGAATTTTCTGCGGAAAATCACCGAGCCGCGACCCCCTGGCCCCGGACACAGCCATGCCGTCCAAAGCTCGCTGCGCGACGACTACCCATCTGCTTATGCCAAGCGCAGGAGCGCTCACCGCACAGGTTCTGGTAGGCGACGCCGATGGACACTGCCACGATGACGAACATTCATCGTGGGCCACACCCATCCAGTCCGAGGTAGACGCGCTGTTCCTCCATGCTGAATCAGTCACCTCAACAGCTCCCCCACACACGACTGAGCCCCCGTCACAGCTGCAGGCCAATGATGCGACTCGCAGGCCCGCCCCACACGGTCCGGCCGAGCAAGCCCACAGGATCGTTCGCCAGCCGGCCGGGTGCCAGTCCCTTCGGACTGCAGTGGACCGCGCTACGAAATTTTCCGCAGAAAATTCGGCGGACCTCAGGTAGGGCGCTGGGGTGGCCCGGGGAATTGCTGGGTTCTCCCTGATGACGCGACGCGCCCTCCGAGGCTCGCTGCGCGACGATTGCCTGCCAGCGCCAAGCGAAGAAGCGCCATCTGGTAGACGACGCCGACGGTCGCTGCAGAATGACGACCGTCCATCCCGAGCCATACCCGTCCAGGTCGAGACAGACGCGCCATCTACTTCAGGCTGGATCAGTCGCCTCAACGACTCCCCTACACGTGGCTGAGTGCCCATCACGACCGCGGGCCGATGGCACGGCTCCACCAGAAAGGACCGACAGGTCTGCCCAGGATCGCCCTCGGGGTCGTTCGCCAGCCGGCCTAGTGCCGCTCTCTTCGGATCGCGGTGGACCAGGAAGCCGGACTACAGAACCGCGTCGCGAAATTTTCCGCAGAAAATTCGGGGCCTCAGAAAAGGACACTGGGACGGTCTGGGGGATTGATCGACTCCCCGAGATGACGTCACACGCCGTCCGGCCCCCACTCCAACGGCGCGTGTCCGCCGTGCTGTGCCAACGGCAGAGAGCGTGCGAATCCACCAGACCGATGACAGCCAGGACACACAGCTGCTCTGCCCATCATCCGCCGGCGGGGGAAGGACGGCAGAAGCTTCTGCCCCACGACTGTCCTGAGCATGGAGAATTTTCTGCGGAAAATCGCCTACTCCGAGCTCACTGCCCGGCGATTGCCCACCGCACTGGCTCTGGTAGGCCGCGACGGCGGGCGCTGCCAGGATGACGACCATCCACCCTGAACCGTGCCTGTCCAGGTCGGAGCACACATCCCGTTTCCTCGCCACCGAACCGGCAGCTTCGACAGATCCCTCACACACAGCTGAGCCCCACCACAACCGCAAGCCGATACCGGGACCCTCCGTCGGAAAGGACCGACACGGTCTGCTCGGGCTCGCCCTCGGGGTCGTTCGCCAGCCAGCCGAGTGCCGCTCCCTTCAGACCGCCATGGACCAGACAGCCGGACTACAGAACCACACCACGAAATTTTCCGCAGAAAATTCGGGGTCTCAAAGAGAACACCGGGACGAACCGGGGGACTGACAGGTTCCCCGAGATGACGTCACACGCCGTCCGGGCCCCACTCCAACGGCGCGTGGCCGCCGTGCTGTGCCAACGGCAGAGAGCGTGCGAATCCATCAGACCGATGGCCGCCAGGACACACAGCTGCTCTGCTGATCATCCGCCGCCGAGGCAAGGAGCGGCAGGAGCTTGTGCCCCTTGGCTGCTGTCCTGGACATGGAGAATTTTCTGCGGAAAATCGCCTGCTCTGAGCTCACTGCCCGGCGATTGCCCGCAGGCCCGCGCCGAGGGCAGGAGCGCCCACCGCACTGGTTCTGGTAGGCGACGACGGCGGGCGCTGCCAGGATGACGACCATCCGTCCTGAACCGCGCCGTCCGGGTCGAGACAGACATCCCGTTTCCTCCTCCGCCAAACCGGCCGCTTCGACAGCCCGGACTGCTGAACCGCATCTCGGAATTTTCCGCAGAAAATTCGGAGCCTCAGAGAGGACACCGGGACGGCCCGGGGGATTGATCGGCTTCCCGTGACTCACTCCGGACGGCCCGCCGGATGCTCATCACCACGAGCCCCCGCCTCGCCCGCGCCGTCGAGAACGACTGCCCCCAGGCTGTGTCGGTCGACCTGATCCACTGCGGCCGAAGCACGACCGAAGGTCCGCCAGCGGGCCGCCGATTCCGCAGCGCCCAGTCCGAAGGCACAGAATTTTCCGCAGAAAATTCAGCGGTGGAAAGCTGAGCCAGCGGGGGAGCGGCAGCCCGATCCAGATGACGGGTCGGCCCCGCTCTCTCACTGCCTCCTGAATTTTCCGCGGAAAATTCAGGAGGCAGCAATGGTCGATCAAAGTCGGCGGCTGCGGTTCGGTGGGCCGTCAGGTTCGGCGAAACCTGTCGACGTGGTGCCGTACTCGCTGCCACGATGTCCCGATGTCCTCCTCTCTTCTCGCGGAACCGTGGCTGCGAGGCGTCGCGGCCAACCGGGCTGCGCCGTCCGAGGTTCTGCTGCGTCTGCTGGCCCCGCAGGGGCGCGTTGCCTGGACGGCCCTCTGCCAGGAACGTGCCCTTCCCCCAGAGGTCGTCGAGGCGGTGCTCGCACACCCCGAGCAGACGGTCCGCCGCGCCTTCGCGCGTAACCGGCACGCCGCTCCCGAACAGCGCGGCCGGCTGGTCGACGACCCCGATGCCTTCGTCCGCGCGAGCCTTGCCGCAGGTCCGCGCCCGCGCCTGAGCAGGGCCGAGCCGTTGCCCGACGACGTCCTGGAAATCCTGCTGACCACCCGCGACGAACACCATCGGGACCAGTTGCTCAGCGCAGACGAGATCCGGCAGGAGCTGGCGTTCTCCGGGCAGATCCGTGCATCGTTCCACCGCAGGATGCTCGACCACCCGAACCCCGTACTTCGGGCCCAGGCCGCCGGCCTGTGGCTGTGGCTGACTCATGGCCAACGCGACGCGCTCCTGGCCGACCCGGATCCCACCGTCGCGGAGGCCGCCCGTGACCACCGCCGGATCCTGGACCCGGCGGCGATGGAAGCGGAGCTGCCGGAACGCGACTGCCACGCCCGGAATCTTCTGCTCATCAGCTACGCCGTCTCCCACGCCGTGGCCGAGCAGTGCCTCGCCGAACGGCGCGACCTGTGGTCGCTTGCCCGCAACCCCCACACGCCCGGCGACATCGTCGCCCGCCTCGCCCACGACCCCGATCCGGACGTGCGCAAGCAGGTGGCCGCCAGAGCCGACCTGGACCCGCCACTCCTGGCGGAACTGGCCCAGGACCCGGACAGCGCCGTACGGGCCCGGGCCCAGCTGCACCCACTGCCGCGGACCTGGCCGCAGCGCGCCGCCATCGACCGGGTCTTCGGCCACGCCGTCGAGAACGTCGGTGCTGTCGGCGAGATGTTCGTCGAGCCGGGGACAAGCTGGTACGAGGCGTGCGCCGCGTCCGCGGATCCTCAGCTGCGCCGAGTCGCCGCGACCTGCCCCCTGCTGTCGGCGGAGCTGGTGCACCGTCTGGCCGAGGACGCCGACGCGGACGTGCGCCATCTGTTGGCCTTCAACCACCCGCTGGCACCGCCCGCACTCGTTCTCGACGCCTTCATCGCCGCACCGCGCCAGCGGCCCTACCTGCTCACGCTGCCCCGTCTACCCGGCACCGGCCTGGACCACCTGCTCGACCACGACGACCCGGACGTCCGCGCTCTGGCCGCCTCCGACGCCGGCCTGGCCCAGCCGCCCGTCCACCTGCTCGCCGACCCCGAACCCAGCGTCCGTCAAGCCGCGGCAGCCAATCCGCGCCTTCCCCTCGACCTGGTCTCGGCCCTGCTGAACGACCCGGAGCACGCGGAAGGAGCCGCAGCCAATCCGAATCTGGCCGCTGACCGCCTCCACGAGTTGCTCGACCTCTGCGAACTGCCCGGAGCCGCAACCCGGTGAGGCGCCGACGGCCGCAAGGTTTCAGTGGCCGCTCCCGATGCTCATGAGGCGGAGTAGCAGCATTGCGGCAGCGTCCGAACTACGTGCCGTCGCCTTAGGCGAACGCGTGGGCGACGAGCGAACTGGCGTGCCCGTGGCCAAGTCCATAGCCGGGGGCGGCGGCCCGGGGGCGCCCGGCTAGGCTGAAGCGGCACGTCAACGGCCGTGGGAGGCCGGGGACGGTCCTGAACGAGGGGGAGCATGAGCGAGCTCGACGACCTGCGGATGCGCCTGGCGGCACTGGAGACGGAGGTCGACCGGCTTCGGAAGGAGTCCGCCGCGTCGCGCACGGGGGCGGCGATGGCTGGCCGAGGCGGTGCGAAGGCAGCGAGAACCGCGAAGGCACATACGTCGCCGCGCGGCCGCGCCCAGGTGGAGGACGAGACCAGCACGGGGGAGAGGCCGGGGGAGAGGGAGGCCGAGACTGGTCAGGCGATGACCTGTCTCGCCGAGGCGCTCGGTGTCCTGGGCGCCGGCCGGGTCCGCCAGGTCGAGGTCCCGCAGACCCAAGTCCTCCGGGCCCGAGTCCTCCAGAGCGAAACCCTACGGATCCAAACGCCGCAGGCCGAAACGCTGCGAGCCGAAAAGCCGCGGGCCGAAAAGCCGCGGGCCGAAGGCCGGCAGACCGAGGTTCCTCAGGACCTCACCCCGGCCCTGGAGCCCCAGGACCGCACGCCCCCGCAGCACGGCCGGTTCCTGGACAGCCTCTTGGCGGGGCAGTCGGCCCTCTTCGAGGAGAAGCACCACCCGGACACCGAGCCGTAACCGCCGGAGCCGGACGAGCAACAGCAGCTGCCGTCTGATCAAAACGGCGTGGGTGCGAGTGCACCCACGCCGATACGGTCACGCCTTCGGAAGCGTTATCCCCAGTTCGAGCATCGCCGGCGAGGCCGGGCCGCCCTCGGAGCGCTCGGTCTTGTACCCCTTGACGCCGGGGGCGACGGTGCGCGGGTCGACGGCCTCGGAGGGGGCGCCGGTGGAGTAGAGGCCCTCGGGGTCCTGGTCGCGGTCGTGCGGCAGGAGCCAGAAGACGCGGCGGCGGAAGGTGCCGGAGGCCCGGGAGGATCTGGCGTCGGGGCCGAGGATGGCGTAGCCGACCATGCGGCCGTCGCGGTGGTAGGCGGGGCGGCCGCGGCGGGTGGTGAGGCGGTCCAGGGACTGGCGCACGTAGTCGAGGTCGGTGGTGTCCTCAAGCCAGACGAGATCGGTTTCGTGGGCGAGCTCGGCCGGGTCGATCAGCGCGCTCACGCGTTCTGCTCCTCTGTGTCGTCGGTGATCAGGCCGATGCCCGGGTAGTACTTGCGACTGTTGGACAGGACCATCTCCTTGGGGGAGGTCATACCCAGTGTCTCGCGAACTCGTGCAGCGAACGCACGACCGGATACGGGATTGGCGCCTTCGAATCCGCACCAGCGGGTGTACGCGCCGAAGAGCTGGGACTGTTCGGCGCGCATGCCCTCGCCTGTGATGCAGGCCTCCTTGAGGAAGCGGCCGACGTGGTCCTCGGTCTCGGCGTAGGCGGTGGTGGCGACCTGGACGCGCTGGGGGCCGGCGAGGTCCTTCTCGCCGGCGAAGTAGCGGCGGGCTCCGTCGATGAGCCAGGCGAGGATGCCGGGGCCCTCCTCGGCGACGAGGACGTGGGCCAGGTTGTCGATCTTACGTTCCTCGGGGACGACCCGTTCGAACGGGATCAGGCGCATGCGGCGCCAGAAGGCGAAGCCGCCGGTGCCGACCTCGGGGCGGTGGTTGCCGAGCAGCCAGAGCTTGTGGGTCGGTTCGAAGGAGAAGAAGTCCTGGCGCATCCGGCGGGCCTTGATCTTGTCGCCGCCGGTGAGGAGCTTGACCCTGGCCTCGTCGAAGCGGTCGCCGGGCTTGAGCTCGGAGCAGACGATGATGCGCCGGCCATGGAGTTCGGCGAGGTCGGTGGGGTGCCCGTCGAAGGTCTTGGCCATCAGGAAACCGGGCGGGGCAGCGTCCGCGTAGTCGCCGAGGAGTTGGATCATGACGTCCAGCAGGACGCTCTTGCCGTTCTTGCCCTGGCCGTAGAGGAACGGCATGACCTGGGCTCCGACGTCGCCGCTGATCGAGTAGCCGAGCAGCAGGTGGAGGAAGTCCCGGGTCTGCCGGCCTTCCTTGTCGTCGCCGAAGGTGTCGGTGAGGAAGCGGTCCCAGCGCGGGGTCCGCATCCGGGCGGGGGCCAGGGTGGTGGAGCGGGAGTGGTGGTGGACCTTCGGGTCGGGCGGGACGATGGCGCCGGTGCGCAGGTCGACCACGCCGCCGGGGGTGCACAGGGCGTAGGCGTCGGCGTCCAGCAGGGCGGCGTTGAGGACCATGCCCGGGGCGGACTTGGCCTGGGCGAGCATGGCATTCATGCCCGAGGTGGAGAGGGCCCGGCGGCGGTGCCGACGCAGATCGGTGTTGGTGTAGACGCCGCGGGGGTCGTGGGTGGCGATGCTCTCGGCCATCTCGCCGGCTGCCCACAGGACGGTGTCGTCCTCGTCGAGCTGCCAGCGGTGCGCCGCCCAGCGGTACCAGCCGAGGCCGGGGACGTGGCGGTAGTCGCCTCCGTAGAGGTGGACGAAGAGCTTGGCGTTGCCCCGGTCGGACAGCGAGTCGGGCAGGAGGCCGTGCGCGCTCGCCTCCGGCCCGGCCTGGGCCTGCTTGGTCTCCTGAACAGGCTCGGGGGCCGGCGCGGGTTCGGCGGACGGGGTGTCGAGAAGGCTCTCCTGGACGGGGGTGCCGTGCCAGGGGGGCGGGGAGGCTGGGCCGGGGACCGGCGGGTACTCCAGGATCTGCTGGGCCGTGGCCACGGGATCGAAGACCGTCCTCTTGCGGGTGCTGTCGTTCATCCGCGTGCCTTCCCGACGTGCAGGGGCTGTCGGGCGCCGGCGGCGAGGCCGGAGCGGATGACGGCGGAGCTTTGCCTGTCCTGGCTGGGGCGGGCCGTGCGGGCCGCGTCCAGCAGGAGCCGCTCGGCGGCGGTGTGGGTCAGGTGACCGGCGGAGACCAGGCCTCCCATCGTGTAGGCGGCGCGATTGAGTTTGCCGGTGAAACCGGCCCCCTCGGGGGTGGTGGCACAGTCGGTGACGTCCTGGAGGACGGTGTCGAGGACTCGCTCGGCCCCGCGCTTGCCGCCGCCTGCCGCGACGACGGCCGCGCGGCCACGGTCGGGGACGGACGGCTGGGCGGGGCGCTGGGTGCTGGGCTGGTCCTTGAGGTGGCCGGTGCGGACGAGTTCGTCGCTGAGCCACTGGGGCAGGGGCGCGGGGGTCCTTGCCCCGGGGAGCGCGGTGTAGGTACCGGCGGTGGTCACGGTGCCGGGGGCGACGATGTAGCCGCCGTGGGCGCGCACGTCGACCTGCCAGGCCAGGGCCCGGCCGTTGGAGGAGCCGGTGGAGCAGGCGAACCGGCGGGGGGCATCCTCCTGGTACCAGATGTGCAGGCCACCGGAGGGGGTGCGCACGCGCAGGGTTTCCGTGTCGGTCGCCGGGTCAGGAGCCTGGCGCAGGGCCGCGAGCAGAGCAAGGGTGTGGTAGCCGTTCTCAAGGCCGTCGAGGTTGACGTTCTCGTGGATCGGGATTCCGGGCAGGATCCGGTCCCGGGCGGGGACGGTGCTGGGGTGGCTGTCGACGTCGATGACGACGAGACCCGCCGGGCCACAGGCGACCCCGGTACCGAAGTCCGGGTTGACACGCCACCAGGCGGTGAGGATGTCCTGGTCGAGAGTGGCCGCGTGGAAGCCGTGGCACCAGCGACCGGCCGCAGGGCACGGGCAGTCGGCGGGACTGTGAGCCGGCTCCTGGCAGGGCTGGCAGTTGGCGGGCGGGGTCTTGCGGCCTGGTGCGAGCGGGTGGACGGGCCAACCCTGGACGGCGCACCAGCGCGCGACGGCCAGCGCATCCGGCTGGCGAAACGCTCGGTCGCTCCCCACGGCCTTAGGCGCCGTCACGCTGGTCCCTCTCCCCATGGTTGGTAGCTGCTCGGACTTGAGTCGCTCGTTCAGTCGCTGAGGGCAAATAGCCAGGTCAGGGCACTGGTGGGCGCCGGATCAGCGACTGAAGCGACCGAAGTCCAGAAGATAGCTCACACAGACTATCCGAGCGAGGACGTGGGAACGCGAACTGCCGGAGTCGGCGGCGAAACTCAGCTACCGAAACCCGGGCCAGCGACTGACCCCGTTCAGTCGCTGGTTTCGGTCTTCCGGCATTTTCGCAGGTCAAAGCCGGTTTTAACAGCAAACAGCGACTGAAGCGACTGTAGCCCGGGTCTATAACGCGCACACGCACAGGGGAATGTCTTCATATACCTGACCTTGAGTCGCTTCGGTCGCTGAAGGGGTGGGTGAACCTGCCCTGACCTGGGGTTTTTCCCAGCGACTGAACCTCAGCGACTGAAAGCGACTGAGTCTCTCGGGCACTGTCCCCCGGCGTGTCGCCGGACCAGGTTCTCGTGCAAGTCCCCAACTTGGGTCGCTTGGGTCGCTTCAGTAGCTCCGCCGCAGGGCCTGGAGAGCAGCTTCGCTGCTGTGACCTGGGACTATGTCCGCAGGAGCGATCAGTGCCTGAACACTTCCAGCACTGAGTCGCTGAGTCGCTTCGGTCGCCGCTGCCCTCCGAGGACAGTGTCGTTGCCCTGTTGTCCCGGTACGTACGGCCTTTTGTGGCACCGGATCCGGGTCAGTCGCTGGAGGCCTGAGCCGGCGGAGAGCCCGTAGCTCCAGGACGTGACTGGGCAGGGCAGCTACTGAAGCGACCCAAGCGACCGAGACTCCGACTTGGTCGAGAAAGCATCGGGCCGAGGCTCCGTTGGCGATCGGCCGAGTCGGTCGCTCAGGACGTGCCGGAGCCCGCCGGGGTGGTCCGTGTTGCCCGACACGCCGTTCTCAAGCTTGTAGCGAGGTGTACCCCGAACTACGATTCGCCGTTATGAAGCAGCTGAACGTGCGACTGGACGACGCCGTGCACGAGGCGCTGGAGCAGCGGGCGGAGGCAGCCGGGCTGAGCCTGACGGACTATGCGCGCAAGGTGTTGGCCGAGGAGGCGGACGAGCGGCGCGAACGGTTCCTGACCGCCGCGGCACACTTCGCGCCGACGTGGGCGCCGGCCTTCGAGGCCGAGTTCGGGCCCTACCCGCAGAGCACTCGTGGCGCCGCAGCGGATGCCGCGTGATCCTCCGGATAGACCGGGCGTGGCTGCTTGACATCGCCCACCAGTTCCTGCCCGCCGATCCGGACATCACCGACTACGGCACCCTCGCCGCCGCGGTCGCCCGTCACCTCGACGAGGTCATGGACGTGCCGGTGTACGGCGAGGTGCACCAGCGGGCCGCCGCTCTCATGCACCAGCTGATCCGCGTCCCGGCCCTGGAGTTCGCCAACGAGCACTTCGCCGCCGTCGTGGCCGCCTCCTACCTCAGCGCCTCCGGCGTCATCGTCACCGCGGAGCCCAAGCAGGCCGCCGACCTGGCCGCCCGCATCCGCGCCGGGGACGCGGACGTCCGTGAGACGGCGGCCGCCGTCCGCAGCTGGTACCGCTGACCCTGGTCGACGACCGGTCAGCCGGGATCTGGAAGGCGTCGGTCTCCCGGCACAGTCCTGCGGTCCTGCGGTTCCGGAGCACGACGGTCGGGCAGCCGGGAGAGAGCCCTGCGGCGCTGTCCGGTGACGAGTGGCGGTCACCGAGGGCACAGCCCCAGCAGCTACCGAAGGCACCGGACAGCGACTGTCAGACCGGTATGCCATCGTGTGTGGACGGGTGGCGCTCGCGGAGAGCCGCGCTGACGACGAACGAACGGGGGCCGCGATGACGGGCTGGGACGGTGTGACCTGGAACAGCTGGCGGGACCACGACGACATCCGTGCGCGGCTCGACGCAGGAGCCGACCCGGACACGTGGGGCGGGAGTCGCCGCCCCCTGCACCAGGCCGCGGGTTTCGGCTCGCCCGAGGTGGTGGCCGAACTGACGCGCCGGGTGTCGGACGTGGACGCGCTGGAGAACGGGACGACGGCCCTGTGGGAGGCCGTCATGGAGAACCGGCCGGACAACGCCCGGGCCCTCGTGGCCGCGGGTGCCGACACGTGGCGGCCCCAGCTCGGCGGCTGGTCGCCCGGCCGCATCGCCCTGGCCGGGCCGGTCCCCGATCTGTTCCCCGTGCCCGACGGACAAGCCGGCCTGACAGCGACCGAGCAGGCCACCGTCCGGCGCGGGCGGCAACTCGTCCAGGCCCTGGGCCGTTTCTTCTTCGAGGGCACCGGCCTCGCCTGCATCGCCGCCATCGACGCCGCCGAAGCGGTCCGTCGGCTGGACGCCACTCCGTTGGACGAGGAGTTCATGGAGGACTTCCTCGACGACCCGAACGAGTACGACATGGACGAGGGCCTGCTCATCGCCGGTGTCACGACCGTGCCCGGCGGATGCATCGTCACCCAGCCCTGGGGCTACACGCCGTCCACCCCGGGCGCGATGGCCCGACTGACCGCCGGCACGGTCGGCTACGGCCTGTACGCCAACCCCAAGAGCGGCAACCAGGGCAGCATCGTCCGCGACGGCACCGTCGAAGCCTGGGACCTCCACCCCGGCGGCGCCCCCCTCCCGAACCACACCCCTGACGAGGTCCTGACCGGCTACCTCTACCACCACCACGCCGTCGCCCAGGCCTGCGCCTTCGCGGGCCTGCGCCCCACCGACGCCCGCGCCGTCACCGGCCCCGCCGACAACTGGATACGACTGCCCGACGTCGACTACTGGGAGCGGTGAGGGCACTGACCCGTCCGTAGGCCCGGGCTGGGCTGGGCGGGTGGCGTCCGAGGGCCCACCGGTGTGGTGACAAGCCGTGGCGGTGGGCGGTGGCGGGAGGCTGGTGCCCCGTTGGCGGACGAGGAGAGCCTGTGAGTGGGCACAGCCCTGGAGGTGACCGCGGCCCCGTGTCCATGGGCGCGGGCGGGGGACGGCCGGCCGGTGATGCCGGTGTGCTGGGGACGGCGCTCGGCGTGGTGCTGGCGTTCTCGCTCGCGCAGGGGTCATGGCAGTGGTTCTCCACCTATCTCGGAGTGACGCTGCTCGCGGTGGTCCTGTCGTTCGGCCGTGCGCCGCTGCCGGCGCCGGGTCGACGGGCGGCCTACGGCCGGAGCCTGGTGGCGTACTCGCTGGTCGTGGGGCTGTGCGTGGCGCTGGCGCTGGCTCCGGCACTTCAGCGCTGGGACTGGCTGTTCCCCATGCCGGGGACGCGCAGCGGGTGCGTCGAGGCCGGCCGCTACGAGGTCCTGCGGACGCAGGCCGCGCTGGGGGACCTGGCCGGGCGTGCCGGTGACGCGTTGGGGTACGTGCAGCGGGAGCAGAGCCGCCAGGCCGTCGACGTCTGCCTGGCGGCGACGACGACGCGTTGGCTGCCGGTGTACGCGCTGGGGGCGGCCCTGCTGGTGGGCGCGGGCTCGTGGGCGTGGGCGCGGTTCCGGGCGCGGAGCACGGCGGCGGGGTCTGGCTGAGCTGGTTCGCGCTCAGGTGCCGGGGGTGAGGAGGGCCAGTAGCTGGTTCGCCACCGCGTCCGCGTCCGGCCCGGCCGCGTAGACGTAGTTGTCGGGGCGCACGGCGGCAGCGGTGGCGCCGAGGTCGGACAGCCAGCGACGGTGGGTGCCGTCCGGGTCGGCGACGACGGTTCCGGCAGCTCCTAGGGCAGCGGCTCCTGTGGCGGTGGGGCCTGTGGGGGTGGGGCCGAAGCCGACGACCGTGACGCCCAAATCGCTCAGCGGGGCCCGGTTCAGGAGGGGAAGGGCCTGCTCGGCGACCAGCAGCCGGAAGCCACCTCCGCCGACGATGTCGTCGAGCAGGCCCGTCCGCCGGCCGTCGCTCACCCGGCCCTGGACCGACAGTCGGCCTCCGCCGGAGGCGAACAGGCCGGGACCGAGGTCGGGCAGCCGGATCCGGTCCGGCTCCCGGAGCGCGCGTCGGTGGGCCATCAGCGTGCGGTCGCGTTCGCGGGCGAGCACCGGGTCCCGCAGGGTGTGCTGGCGGCCGAGTTCCATGCTCGTGGCCGTCACGCCGCGCACGTGCGGCTCCCGCTCGCTCTGGTAGGTGTCGAGCACCTCGGCGCCCCGGACTCCGCGCAGCACGAGATCCAGCTTGAAGGCGATGTTGAGTGCGTCCCGTATCCCCGAGCAGAGTCCTTGCCCCAGGAAGGGCGGCATCTGGTGTGCGGCGTCCCCTGCGAGCAGGACCCGGCCGTCCCGCCAGCGCCTCGCGACCAGCGACTGGAAGGTGTAGGTGGCGGTACGGGCGATGTCGGCGTCGTCGCGGGACAGGTAGCGGCCCACGCGGGACCACACGCCGTCCGCCGCACGTTCCCGCTCGAGGTCGTCGCCATCGTCGAGCAGGAAGCAGAAGCGTTGGCGTTCGGCACCGGTGGTGATGACGGTGGTCGGTCCCTCGGGATCGCCGATCTGCAGCATCGACGGCAGCCCCAGCTCGGCCGCAGGGCGCCGCAGGGCGAAGTCGCAGACCAGCCAGGGTTCGGAGAAGCCGAGGTCGTCCTGCTCGACGCCGAGGGCGTTCCGCACGAAGCTGTTCCCGCCGTCGCAGCCGATCACGTAGCGCGCCGCGAAGGTCGCACCGTCCGACGTGTTCAGGGTGACCTGGTCACGGCCTTGGGACAGGCCGGTGACCGTGGTGCCGAAACGGAGGTCGACGTTCGGCATCGAGGTGCACAACGAGTGCAGCGCCGTCTCCAGGTCGGGCTGGTGGAACTTGTAGAGGTCGGCCCAACCGCTGGCGCCGACGGTGCGGAACACCTGTCGGATGAGGAGGTCACCCGCCCCGTTGCGCCACTCGTACGCGTCCTGTGTGCGCAGGGTGGGCGCCAGTTCGTCGACGAGTCCCAGTCCTTGCAGTGCGCGCATGATCTCGCCGTCGAAGCTGGCGGCCCGCGGGAGCCCGTACAGGCCGGGGTAGCGTTCGAGTGCCACGACCGAGTGCCCGGCCTTGCCCAGCAGGGCCGCGAGCGTCATGCCGACCGGCCCGCAGCCGACTACGGCGATTTCGGCGATTTCGGCGATTTCGGCGGATTCGGTGGCTTCGGCGGATTCACTAGGGGACGGCGTCCGGTTCTCAGGGTGCCTGGTGTTCGGCATGTCCGCAGCTCCTCGTGGATGGGACGGAGGGTGTGGTGGCCACGACGTCAGTTTCGAACGCCCCTGACACGATGTCTAATGCATGCTTTGCACAGGGAGTTTGCGTCAGACGCAAACGAAGGGGGCGTCCGTGGCTGACCAGTTGGACCTCAACCTCTTACGCGTGTTCGACGCGTTGATGGACACCGGCAGCGTGTCCGCGGCCGCGACACGCCTTCACCTGTCCATTCCGGCCACCAGCAGGGCCCTGGGTCGGCTGCGACGGGCGATGAACGACCAGATCCTGGTGCGCGCCGGCCGGGGCCTCGTACCTACCCCGTTCGCCCAGCGGTCGGCCGCCAGGGTCAAGGCGCTGCTGGAGGCCGCGGCCGAACTCCGGGTGGATGCTGCGGGAAGCGACCCGCGATCGTGGCGGCGCACCTTCGCCATCCGGGTCAACGACGGACTCAGCCCCGTGCTCGCACCCCGCCTCACGCACCGGATCGCCGCCGAGGCACCCGAGGTCCGCCTGCGGTTCGTCGCCCAGGACTCCAAGGAACCCGACCGGCTACGCGACGGCTCGCTCGACCTCGACATCGGCGTCGCCGACCCGCCCCCTCCGGACGTGCGCGCGCGAACGCTGTTCTCCGACCACTTCGTCGCCGTGGTGGCGGCACACTCCGCCCTGGGCCAGGCAGCACGGCTGACGGTGGACGACCTGTGTGCCCACCCGCACATCTCCGCGTCCCGTCGAGGCCTCGCGCACGGGCCGCTGGACGAGGCACTTCACCGCCTGGGCCGCTCCCGGCACGTCGTCGCCGTGGTCCCCTCCTTCGCGGTGGCAGCGCTGATGGCGCTGGAGGGGGACGTCATCTGCCTCGGCCCCCGGGTGGTGGCGGAGCACCTCGTCGAACGACAGGTGCCCCTCCGGTGGTACAAGGTGCCGCTGGAGATGCCGGCGGCCGACATCGAACTGCGCTGGCACCGCCGACTCGACGACGATCCCGCGTCCCGGTGGCTCCGCCGCCACGTGCTGGAAGCCGTCCGACCGCTCGCCGCCACGCTGCACTGAACCGGACGTGAGAACCGCGTCACTGCTCGGAGACCACCACGTCGTCCCGGCCGTCAACGAACGGCTGTGACCAGCTACTGCGGGGCAGCCGGCCGTTGCGCGGGGGAGTCGCAGGAAGACATCGCCGCGCGGTCGGACGCACTGCGGAGAACACAGAATTCATTGCCCTCAGGGTCCGCGAGGACGGCCCAGCCGGCACCATCGGGTTCCCGGCGGTCGTCGACGAGAGTGGCCCCGAGGTTCAGCAGCCGCTCGACCTCCTCCTCGCGCGTGGTCTCCGGACGCAGGCACAGGTGGACCCTGTTCTTGATCGTCTTCGGTTCCGGCACCTGGTGGAAGTACAACAGCTGGCCCGCCGGCAGCATCACCGCAGTCTCCGGATCACCCGGGCCGTCCTCCGGGTGCAGCGGATGACCGAGCACCTCACTCCAGAACCGAGCCAGCCCGTAGGCATCCGCACAGTCGATCGCCACGTTCTGCAACACCGAGACCATGCACGCGAGCCTGCCCGAAGCACCGCTCGGTCCGCTACCGAATTGCGGTCGGACAGCACGGGCTGGACAGCCCCGGCACTTTCGCCACGGGCGTCGGCTCGGCCTACCCCGGCTCGGTTCACCCCGGCGGGGCCTCCACCGGGAAGTGGATCGGGCTCAGCAGGTGCTGCGCCCGCTCGGGGCTCGGCCGGTTGGCCATTCTGGGCACGATGGCCGCGCGCAGCTCGCCGATCAGCTCGGTCAGTTCCTCCGGGCTGAGCCAGAGTGCGTGCTGCCGGTAGCCCACCTGGTCGGCCATCGGGTCGGCTTCCTCGCGGTCGAGGTAGGCGTTGAACTCGGCCAGCAGGGCGGTCGTCGCGGTGGCGAAGGCCTGCCGGTGGTCTTCGGGGGTGAGCGAGCGGACCATCTCGGTGCCGACCACGGCTCGGTCCTGGCGGAGCCGGTAGTGCCGCTCCACCGCGCCTCGCACCCGCCGTTCCTCGGCAACCTCCAGGATCCCGCCGGCGACGAGCAGGTCGATGTGCCGGTAGACGGTGGCCTTGGAGGCTTCGGGGATGCGTGCGCGGAGTTGAGCGGTGGTCAGGAGCCGTCCACCGCCCATCGCATGCACGATCCGCAGCCGGATGGGATGGGCGAGTAGTTCCAGGGAGTCCATGTCCAGATGGTCTCATGGCTGCTACCTTTCTCAATTATGGGACTAAATGGGGTCGGGGCAGGAGCCGGGGCAGACACAGGGGCAGGGGCGCTGGACGTGGCACGGGACTTCGCCGCGCTACTGCGCGCGGAGAGTTTCGCCGAGACCGTGGAACTGTTCGCACCGCCCCTGCACGCTGCCGTATCCGCCGAAGCGCTGCGGCTCGCCTGGGCGGCCGAGGCCGCGGGACGGGGAGGGGTCAGGGCGGTCGGGGAGCCGGTGAGCGAGCCCGGAGAGGCCGACCCGGTGCGCGTCCGAATCCCGGTGACCTGCGCGGACGGCAGCTTCACCGTGGTCACGTCGGTCGGCGCCGACGGCCTGCTGCACGGTCTGCGGCTCGCCCAGGACGACGGCGCCGAGTGGCAGTCGCCGCCGTACGCGGACCAGGCCCGGTTCACCGAAGGGGAAGTCCGGCTCGGCACCGGTCCGCTCGCCGTACCCGGCACGCTGAGCCTGCCCGCCGGCCCCGGACCGTGGCCCGCCGTCGTACTGCTCAGCGGCGGCGGCGCGTTCGACCGGGACGAGAGCAGCGGCCCCAACAAGCCGCTCAAGGACCTCGCCTGGGGGCTCGCCAGCCGGCAGGTGGCCGTGCTGCGCTTCGACAAGGCCACCTTCGCGCACCCGGACCACCTGCCCTCGGACTTCACCATGGCCGACGAGTACCTGCCGCCCGCGCTCGCCGCCGTCCAACTGCTCCGGCGACAGCCCGGGGTGGCCGCGGACCGGATCCACCTGCTCGGCCACAGCATGGGCGGCAAGGTGGCGCCCCGAATCGCCGCCGCCGACCCGTCGATCGCGGGACTGGTGCTGCTCGCCGCGGACGCCCAGCCGATGCACGAGGCGGCCGTCCGGGTGGCCCGCCACCTCGCGGCGCTCGCCCCCGGCCCGGGCATCGACGACGCGGTGGCGGCGCTGGCCCGGCAGGCCGCGCTGGTGGCCGGCCCCGAACTCAAGCCCGACACACCGTCGGAGCTGCTGCCGTTCGGACTCTCCGCCGCCTACTGGCTCGACCTGCGCGCGTACGACCCGGTGGCCACGGCGGCCGCACTCGCCCGCCCGATGCTGATCCTCCAGGGCGGCCGGGACTACCAGGTCACCATCGCCGACGACCTGACGCGCTGGCAGGCCGCCCTGGCAGACCGGCCCGAGGTGGCGATCAGGGTCCACCAGGACGCTAACCACCTCTTCCTCCCCGGCACCGGCCGTGCCACCCCGGCCGAATACGCGCGACCGGGGCACGTGGAGCCGGCGGTGGTGGACGAGATCGCGACCTGGCTGGCGCGGTGTCGGTAGGGGCGGGCCGGCGCGGCCGTGGCCTTCGCATTGACGTTCATCAGGCCACTGGCGGTTGTCGTAGGGCTGCTCGCTGTGGACGGTGTGTCCATGCACCGCGCACTCCAGCACGACGACGGCACTCTCGACCGGGGCGGTCGTCCCATCCGTCGCGTTCCTCCGATCTCGGCGTCGATCTTCACGTAGAGTGCGGTCAAGCGGGTCTCCAAGTCGGGTGTCACAACCGGGTCTTGGGGCCTTCGTCGCATCCGTGCGCCCGAACTCCCGGCCCATCGATCGACAGAGCTCAGTCCCGCGTTGACCGAACGGAGCCCAAGCGCCATGCCGGACACCACCCCCGCCAGCCCTGGCCCTCGTGAGGTCCTGGCCCGCTACCAGCGGGCGATGCTCGACAAGTCAGCGGACGACCTGGCCGATCTTTACACCGTCGACGCCGTCCACGAGTTCCCGTTCCTCTTCCCCGGCATGCCCGCGTGTTACCAGGGTCGCGAAGAGGTCCGCGCGGGCTACCGGGCGGCCTGGGGCGCCAGCCCGGCGCAACCGCAGGAGATCCGCGAAGTCGCCGTGCACGAGAGCACCGACCCCGAGGTGATCACCGTCGAGCAGGTCGTCACCGGGACCGTGACCACAACCGGCCAGACCTTCAGCATTCCCGGCCTCCTGGTGATCCGGGTCCGCAACGGCCGGATCGTGCACGTCCGCGACTACATGGACGGGCTCGGTGTGGCGCATGCCATGGACCGACTGGCCGCCGTGGTCGCCAGCCTCGGCGACCGTCACTGAGAGCCTGACTTCGGACTTGTTCATCCAAGGACGGCTGCCCGGCTGCCCGGCTGCCCGCGCGGGCCGTCGAGGGGGGCCGTCGCGTTCGCAGAAGAGGATGCGCCAATTCCGCTCGTGTGCGCGGGTGTTGGGAACTCCGAGGCATCGCCGACTGTTACAAGGCGGTGACGATCCGCTCACAACCGAAGTGTGGAGCGCGGCGTCCCTACAGATGACAGAGCCCGAATCGCGCCGACCGTGCTCTTCGGGCCGAGCAATCACCTCCCCTTGAAAGGGGCACCCGTGATCGTCCCTAAGCGGAACTCCCTGCGCCTGGCCGCCGTGACCACCGTCGCCGTGCTCTCCCTCGGGCTGGCGGGCACCGCCGCCATGGCGGCCGCCCCGGCCGCCTACCCCACCTCCACCACGCAGCAGGCGACGGCGCAGCAGGCCGCCGCGCAGGCCGGCATCACCGCCAAGCCGTCCGTCACGTCCGTCCAGGCCTGGCAGCTGTTCCGGGTCAACGGCACCACCACCGGCCTCAAGGCGGGCACCAAGGTGACCCTGCAGCAGAAGCAGCACGGCAAGTGGGTCACCCTGCCGGCCTCCGTCCCCACCAACCACAACGGTTCCTACTCGCTCGGCGTGAAGCTCGGCATCAAGGGCCTGAACGAGCTGCGCATCGTCAGCGGAGACGTCGCCTCCCCCGTGTTCACCGTGACCGTGCGCTGACCCACGGCCCACGGCCCACAGCCCCCCGCCGTCGGGCGGTGCGGTGCCCGCTCCCGAGCGGCCACCGCACCGCCCGACGCCGTACGCGGGAACCAACTGCGGTGGCGTTCAGCGCGGAAGGACCCAGTCCGGTGTCCAGGTGTCGGCGGCGTAGTGACCGGTCGTGGTGGCGGCGAGGTGGGTGCGGAGGATGGTCAGGGCCGGGTGGGGGTTGTCGCGGTGCCAGAGGAGTGAGTGGGGGTAGACGGGCGTCGGGCTGGTCACCGGGATGCGGCGCAGGCCGTGGTCGGCGGGCCAGGCGAGGCGGGTGTGCTCGCCCATGAAGGTGGCCAGGGCCGGGGTATCGGCGATGGTGTCGAGGAGCGCGTCGGAGCCGAAGTTGGGGCCGGTCGCCTCGATGGTGAGGCCGAACTCGGCGACGAGGTCGTCGTAGTAGGCGCCCCACTCGGTACCGGGGACGATGCCGGGCATCCAGATCCGGTGCCCGGCGAGCTGGGCGACGGTCACCGACCGGGCACCCGCCAGGGCGTGGGCGGGACCGGTGAGGAGCTGGAGCGGTTCGTCGATCACCCGGACGGACTCGATGTCCTCGGGAAGGGGCCGGCCGGGCGCGACGACGGCGCGGAAGGACGCGTCGATCGCACCGGAGCGGATGGCGGTGACGGCCGTCTCGATCTCGAACAGCATCATCACGTCGAGGTCGATCTCGGGATGCGCGCGGTGGAAGCCGCGCATCAGGCCCGACGCCGCGCCGCGCGAGTTGATCACGTCGACGCGCAGCGGACGCCGGCCCGGGCGCACGGACTCGACCGCGCGCTCGGCGGCGCGCAGCAGCTCGCGCGCGTGGGGCAGGAACGCCTGCCCGTCGATGGTGAGCTCGGCCCCGCGCGCGGTGCGGGTGAACAACCGCACGCCGAGGTTGCGCTCCAGCGCGGCGATGCGCTTGGAGACGGCCTGCTGGGTGACGGCCAGCTCGGCGGCGGCCTCCTGGAACTGCCCCGCGTCGGCGGCGGCGACGAAGGTCCGAACGGTGTCGAGGTCCATGGCGGCACTCTATAGGTACAACTGGTGGTTGTGGGTTGATGGTCCTGGGGTTGTTTGATCCCCGGGGATGAGGCGCGCTTTGATGCTTCTGATCGCCGATCGGTTGTGTGGGGGGAGTGGCTTTCGGTCCGCCGAATCGTGTCCCCGTACCGACCGGGTGCCGCCAAGCAAGGAGAACAATCGCGTGAGTACCGCCCCCGCACTTGACCCCGAGCACACCGCTCTGCTCGTCCTGGACTGCCAGCCCGCGATCCTGGCCGCTCTGCCCGAGGGCGGAGGCCGGGAAGCCCTGCTCGACCGCGTGGAAGCGGCCATCGCCGACGTCCGCACCAGCGGCGGCACCATCGCCTACGTACGCGTCGGCTTCACCGAGGCCGACTGGGACGCGACCCCGGCCACCAACAAGTCCTTCGCCCCGCTGGCCCGACACCGCGTCATGCACCACGAGGACCCTGCCACGGCCGTCCACGAGCGCCTGGCCCCCCGGGACGGCGACCTCGTCGTGCGCAAGACCCGCTTCGGCGGCATGTCCACCACCGACCTCGACCAGCAGCTGCGCGAGCGCGGCATCACCACCCTGGTCGTCTCCGGCGTCAGTACCAGCGGTGTCGTCCTGTCCACCGTCCTTGACGCGGCCGACCGCGACTACCGGCTCTACGTCCTGTCCGACGGCGTCGCCGACCCGGACACCGAAGTCCACGACGCCCTGCTGCAGAAGGTCCTCCCCTCGCGGGCCCACATCATCGACACCGCCGAGCTGCGCACCCTGCTCCGGACCGGCTGACCCGAACCGTCGAACCGCCGACGCCCGGCAACAGCGGTGCCCCGTCGAGGTGGCCGCCGTGGGCGGGACAGGTCGGCCAGGGGATGTCGGTCGGCCCCGGCTGTCAGTACGCCGGGGCCGATCAGTACAGTCGGCGTCCTTCGTGAGACCTGGGAGGGGTGCATGGACATCGGCACGATACGTGCGGCGATCGGGCCGGAGAGCCCGGACGAGGTGACCGGATCGGGCATCTATGTCTGGGTGGACGCGGGGGCAGTCGGTCATCCGGTGCTGTACATCGGCAGGTCGGGCAACGTGGCCAGGCGAACGAGAAACGAGAGGACGTGGACCGAGCAGTTCCGGGACGCGCGTCGCCGTGGAAACACCCTGTGGTACTCGGCCGGCTGCGGGCTCTCCCCGGTCCTGGCGGCCGCCGCGGATCCGCAGGTGTTCATGTGGGCCCTCGGGAAGGAGGACGCGGGCGCTACCGAGACGGCGCTGATCCGCTTGGCCGCGATGACCGGCGGCACGCCGCCCGCCCAGGGAGCCGGTTGGGGCTGGGGCCGTGGAGACCAGGCGGGGAGTCCGGACCCGGTTCACCAGCTGTTGAGCCGCTGGTTCGAGGGCGATCACCTGGTGCGTCAGATCGCAGAAGCCGACGTCTGACTCGCCCGGCTCGCCTGACTCGCCGGGCAGGTCGGGTCCGCCGATCGGGTCACTCCGGTACGGGCAGGCACTCGGCGAGCAGGGCGACGATGTCGTGCCAGGCGCGCTGAGCGTGCCGGGGGTGGTGGCCGACGCCGGGGAGCACGGCGTGGCCGACCGTCGGGTGGTGGAAGGCGTGCAGCGCGCCGCCGTAGACCACGAGGCGCCAGTCGACGCCCGCGGCCTGCATCTCGGCGGCGAACGCGTCCCGTTGCGCGGGCGGCATGATCGGGTCCTCCGATCCGACCCCGGCCCAGACGGGGCAGCGGATGCGCGCCGCCTCGCCCGGTCGGCCCGTGGTCAGGGCGTTGACCGTGCCGATCGCGCGCAGGTCGACGCCGTCGCGCCCGAGTTCCAGGGCGATCGCGCCGCCGGTGCCGTAGCCGATGGCGGCGATCCGGTCGGGGTCGGTCCGCGGTTCGGCGAGCAGCACGTCGAGCGCCGCGTGGCCGATGCCGCGCATCCGGTCGGGGTCGGCGAGCAGGGGAGTGATGCGCGCCAGCATCTCCTGCGGGTCGGTGAACCAGCGCCCGCCGTTGATGTCGAAGGCCATTGCCACGTAGCCGAGTTCGGCGAGGGCGTCGGCCCGGCGGCGCTGGAAGTCGTTCAGCCCCGGCCCCTCGGGCCCGACCAGGACCGCGGGTCGGCGGCCGGTACCGGCCGGGAGCGCGAGGTGCCCGATCATCGTGAGGCCGTCGGCCGGGTACTCGACCGTGCGCGTGGTAACCGTCGTCATGGGACCGGACTGTAGTGAGCGTCGAGCCCGGTCGGGCCGGTTTTTCGCCGGCGGCAGAACGGCGCGGGTGTACCTCGGACGATGCGGCGATGGCAGTGGTGGGACCGGCTCGGGGCCGGTCCCACCACTGACGGCAGTCGGCGGGAGGCGGATCGGCGGCTTCGTTCTCACACGATGTCGTCCGCCGCCCGCGTTCCCACCGTCCGCTCCGTCATCCGGTCCAGACTGATGTCAGTATCCGGCCGGGGCGTCCTCGATGTCCGAGATGAGCTTGGTGCTCAGGTCGCTCTGCACGGCCAGCTTGGTGTGCGTGGCGTTGGGGCCGGTGCCCCAGGTGAGCGTGACGGTGGTGAACAGGTGGCCGGCTCCGGAGTCGTGGTACCGAACCTCCCAGTGGGTGGGCACGTCCTGGGCGCGGAGGACGCCGTCGGCGTGGTTGGCCTGCTCCCAGGCGGCCAGCCGCTGCTGAAAGTCCGCCGTGAGGTAGTGGGCGCGCAGGCCGTCCGACAGGTTGTCGGTGCCGTCGGAGACGGCGTCGATGTAGGCGCCGTAGAAGTCGGCGACCCGGTCGACCGCGGAGTCCGGGCTCCCGTCGCGGACCGGATCCCCCGGCGCCACCCGCTGCCCGCCCGCCTGCTCGGTACTGGTGGTGGAGGCGGGGTGCTGCGGGCCGGCCGCCGTGGCCTGCGGCGCGGCCGCCGCCAGGATCAGGCCGACCGTGGCGGTCGCCGCCAGCAGTCCGCGTCGAACACTCAGCTTCATCGTCAGTCTCCCTCGTCATGCCAATGGGTCGAGCCCTGGGCGGGTCACCTGGCAATGCGCGGACCGTCCGGGCCGGATCACGTCAATCACCTGCCCAACGACGCCCGGACCGGAAGGGAACGGCCCGCGTGCAATCCCGGCGCGGATTCGACCCTTCGGGCCGTCGTGGTGTGATCAGTCCGATCACCGGGGGCCGCGGCCGGGGGCGGGGCGGTGTGGGGGGCGGCGTTCGGGGGGTTGGCGGGGCGGCTGCCCGTGGTGTGCCGCTGGGGGGCGGGTTCGTGGGCCCGGGCGGGGTGGTGGGTCGTGGTCGCGGAGTTCGCAGATCACCGCCCAGGCGACCGACACCACCGGCACCGCCACCACCGCGCCGAGGACACCGGCCAGTACGGCGCCGCCGATCACCGACAGCGCGATCGCCACCGGGTGGATCCGGACGGACCAGCTCATGACCAGAGGGTGCAGCAGATGGCCCTCGACCTGGCCGATGACCACGATCAGTCCGAGCACCAGCAGCGCGACCAGCGGGCCGCGGGCCGCCAGGGCGACCAGCGCGGCGACGGCCAGCGCGATGGGGGAGCCGATCAGCGGGATGAGCGCCGCGACGAACTCCAGCACGATCAGTGGCAGCACGAGGGGCACCCGCAGGACGGCCAGCGCGACGCCGACCAGCACCGCGTTGGTCGCCGCCACGATCAGCAGGCCCCGGGTGTAGCCGGCGAAGGTGTGCCACGCGGCGTGCCCCGCGCGGGTCCAGGCAGGTCGTGACCGGGCCGGGAGCTGGCGCTGCGCCCAGCACCACATCCGGTCGCCGGAGTGGAGGAAGAACACCGAGCAGAACACCGCGAGCGCCAGCCCGGTGAGCATTTCGACGACCCGGCTCGCCCCGCTGAGCGCGGTGCTGAGCAGCGCCGAGCGGTGGGCGGTGAGGAACTCGCCGAGCTTCGCCCGCAGGTCGGTGACGGTGCCGGCCCGCAGGTGGAAGGGGGCGCCGGTGAGCAGGTGGTCGATCCGCCCGAGGCCGCCGCGCAGTTCGGTGCCCAGCCGGCCCCACTCGCCGGCGACGGTCGTCCCCACCAGGGCGAGAACGCCGGCCACGACCACGATGGCGCACACGAGGGCCAGCAGGACGGCGACCGAGCGGGGCAGCGCCCGTGCCAGCAGGTCGACGAACGGCCGCAGGACCGAGGTGATGACCAGCGCCAGGAACACGGCGATGACCGGCAACTGGAGCCGGCCGAGGACGGCGACGGCCAAGTAGGCGGCCACCCCGAGCAGGAGCAGTCGCCAGGTGTACCCGGCGGCGGTCCGCAGCCCGGCCGGCACGCGGCCTCCGGACCCGTCGGACACGACGGGGCGCGCCCGGGGCAGGACCACCCGGGTCGGGTGGCGCCGCCGGGCCGGTCTCGCGCCATTCACTCGCACGGGCGGCCTCCCTGGCGTCTGCCGGGCTTCGTCCGGCGTCGCGCGGCTACCCGGGCCGACGGGGCGGAAACGGCCGACGGGGCGGAAACGGCCGAGGGTCTGGAAACGGTCGACGGGTCGGAACGCTCGCGTTCACAGCTGTGCCGTGAGCGCGACCAGCAGCGCCACGTAGTCGCCGAGCAGCCCGGAGTGGAGGCGGCGCAGCGGCCGGACGGTCGTCCGGTACGGCCCGCCGGTGCCGCGCCTGGGGTCGCGGCGCACGACGGCGACGGCGACGGCAACGGCGAAGTCGACCGCGATCAGGGCGGAGAGCAGGCCCAGCCCGATCCCGGAGGCCGTCCACCAGGTCTCGGGAGCCGACGCTGCGGGTACGGCCGGCGCCGCGCCGCCGGTGAGCGCCGAGACCAGCCCGAACACGGCGGGTAGCCGACCGAGTTCGCGCCCGGCGACCTCCTCGGCGACGGTCTTGCCGAGCCCGGTGCCGAACGGCGGCAGCCCGGCCAGGGCCAGCGCGCCGAGGCCGAACAGCGCGGCCTTGGCTCCCGTATGGCCAGCCACGTACACCGCCGTGGCGGTCAGGAACAGGCCGACGTGCCCGACGGTGGAGAACGCCGGCACACGTGTAGCCACCGTGGCTGCGGGCACACGCGGGGCATGGATGAGGAGCGGGTGGTGGGCCCGGCGTTGCCCGGGGCGGTGGCCGTGCCCGGGGCGGCGGTCCGTCCGGTCCGGGCCGGACGCGCGACCCGAACCGCCGCGCGGGATGGCGGTCGGGACGACAGGACGCCGCCGCGACCGGACCGGGAGCCCTCCATGCCACGGCCGGCCGAGCAGCTCAGCGGGGGTGAGGGGGAGCAGCAAGTCGGCGGCCTGCGCGTCGTGGTGCGCCGGGAGGGCCGCGTGCGGGTGGTCTCCGTCCACGGCGAACTGGACCACGGCAGCGCGAACGGGCTGTGGGCGGCGCTCTCCCGTCCGGTGGCCGGGGGCGAGGAACGGATCGTCGTCGATCTCACCGGCCTGTGGTTCTGCGACTCCAGCGGGCTGAACCTGCTGCTGCGCGCACGCCTGGACGTCGAGGCGGCCGGTCTGCGGCTGGAACTCGTCGGTCCGAGGCCCGTGGTGGCGAGGCTGTTCGCGATCACGGAGGCCGACACGGTGCTGCGCATCCACCCCGACCTCGACGTCGTTCTGAAGACCGCAGACCCGCCGCAGCGCGGCCGCGACGACGTGGAGTGAGGAGAGCCCGGCATGAAGAGCCCCGGGGAAGGAGCGTTGCCGAAGGACTCCGGCCGGAGGGCGACGGCTTCCGGCCGGGGGCCGGGCGGCTCTGACCGACGGCCGGGCGGCTCCGACCGGACCAGGCGGCTCGTGCTGGCCGGCAGTGAGGGCGCGGTCCAGCGGTCCCGGGACTTCAGCCGGGCGGCGCTGCTCGCCTGGCATTGGCTGCCCGCGCCGGATGCCGGGCGGCTGGCGGCGGCGGAGGACGTCCTGCTGATGGTGTCGGAGCTGGTCACCAATGCGTGCCTGTACGCGCCCGGCGGTCCCCGGGAACTGCGGCTGGGCTGGGACGGCGAGCGGCTGCGGGTGGAGGTCTCGGACGCCAGCCCGGCCGCGCCGCGGCTGCGCCCGTTCGCGGACCCGGGCCGTCCCGGCGGCCACGGCCTGCGGGTGGTGAACCGGCTGGCGCGCGACTGGGGCTGCCTGCCCGAGGGCGAGGGGAAGCTGGTCTGGCTGGAGGTCGCGCCCCCGGTGGACCCCGGCGCCCTCCAGCTCTGACCCTCCGGGAACCGGGGGGTCAGAGCTGACTGGGGTGCGGCTGGGGCGGCGGCTCGGTGTCCGGGCCCGGGGCCGCCGGGGCGGTCGTCATCACCGGCGTGGTCCTCGTCAGCGGCATGATCGTCATACGCGTTTATCTGTAGATAAGGCAATAAACCGCCCAAAACATGAATTGGAAGTCGTGTGTCGGGTAGAGGACGCATGACGCGGCCATGGATCGCAGCCAGTCGCGTCCGCACCCTCGCCGGGTGCCACCGGGGCCGTCGCCCGACGGAAGCCGGGCACAGGTCCTCCGGAAAGCAGCCCGTCGCGTTCGGCGCGAGCCGCTCGCGGTGCCGGGCGTTCGCCCCGATGCCCCAGGAGAGAGCCACCGTGTCCACCATGCTGGAAACCGGTCGCCCCACCGACCGGACGGCCGCCCCGACGTCCGGCCTGCCGCCCGACGTGCCACCCCGCCCGACGGACGCGCAACTGCGTGCGATGGGCAAGTACGAGGCACGCGAGCTCAGCGACGCGCTGTTCGAGCGCCTGGCCGCACTCGCCCGCGAAACGCACGCGTACAGCTACGTGCGCGGCACGATCATCGAACTCAACATGCCGCTGGTGCGCTTCATCGCCGCCCGCTTCCGCCACCGCGCCGAGGACATGGACGACATCCTCCAGGTCGGCACGATCGGCCTGATCAAGGCCGTCGACGGCTACGACCCGCAGCGCGGCGTCGAGTTCGTCACCTACGCCATCCCCACCATCGCCGGCGAGATCAAGCGCTTCTTCCGCGACACCTCCTGGCCGGTCCGGGTCCCGCGCGGCATGCAGGAGCTGTACCTGACCGTGGCCCGCGGATCCGACCGGCTGGAGCAGGAACTCGGCCGCCTCCCGCACCCCGACGAGATCGCCGAGGACCTCCACATCACCGTCGAGGAGGCCACCGAGGGCCTGGTCGCCGGCCGCGTCTACCGGCCCGACTCGCTGGACGCGCCGCGCGAGCAGGACCTCGACGAGAGCGGCGGCGCCATGCTCGACCGCCTGGGGGCCTGCGACCCCGGCATCGAACTCGCGGACTTCCGCACCGCTGTGCGCCCCCTGCTCGCCCGCCTGTCGTGCCGCGATCAGACGGTGCTCAAACTGCGCTTCTGGGACGGCTGGACCCAGTCCCAGATCGCCGAGCGCATCGGCGTCTCCCAGATGCACGTCTCCCGCCTGCTCACCGCCACCCTCACCAGCCTGCGCGAGCAGTTGGAGGACCGCGACGCCCCCGGCTGGGCGGACGAACCCGCAGGTCCGGCCGAACCCGAGGGAGCGGACGACTGTGGAGCGGACGACGAGGGAGCCGCTGAACCCGAGGCGCCGCGCTGATTTCCCTCCCTCCCGGGCGTTTCCGGCCCCCCGCAGCGGATAGCCGCGCTGCGGGGGGCCGCCCTGGGCGAAGCGTGATGAAGCGTGATGAAGGAGGAAGACCGTGTCCCCGAAGGTTTCCGACCACGTCCGGATCGAGCGGCTGCCCTTCGACGGCACCCCCGACCCGGCGGGCGGCACCGTCACCCCCGGCGCGGACGGCGCCCCCGGCCACGGGCTGCGCCCCGCACCCGCCCGAGCGGATGCGTACCGTACGGCGTGAACCGCCCGACCGGCCGGTAACGGAAGGAGCCGACACCATGACCCGCCGACCACCGACCGGCCGTGCCCCGGCGCCGGGTGCCCCGGGGCCGGGCGGGTTCACCGCACGGGCCCGGCCGTGGGCCGGCGGCACCGTCCTCGCGCTGGACGGCGAACTCGACCTCGACTCGGTCGGCGCCCTGCACACGGCCCTCGACGCGGCCCTGGCCGCGCCGCTGACCGTCATCGTGCTCGACTGCGCGGGCCTGGAGTTCTGCGACTCCACGGGGCTCAACGCGATGCTCCGGGCCCACGCCCGCGCGGTTGTCGAGGGCAGCCGGCTCGAACTGGCCCGCCCCCGCCCGTTGGTCCTGCGGATGCTCGAACTGACCGGGGCCGTCGAGGTCTTCGTGCTGCGGGACGCGCCACCGGAGTGAACGCGCGGCCCGCCGCCCCGGGCCCCGGCCCGTCGGACCGACACCTGTCCTGCCTGTCGCCCTTCGCCCTCCGGTGGCACAGTGGGAGCAGGGCGGCGGCCCGCCGCCCCGGGGTCGGGGCGCCCGGTCGGGCACCCCGGGCGTGCGGCGGACCCGGGCGGTGGAACGGATGGACGAGCGGCCGGCACCCGGCGCCGATCCGGCCGAGCAGGCCCTGCGGCACCTGCGCGCCGGGCTGACCGCCGTGCGCGACGGGGACTTCGCCACCCGGCTCGCGCCCGAGCGGCCCGGCGTGCTCGGGGAGATCGCGACGGTCTTCAACACCATGGCCGACCAGCTGTCCGCGTTCGCCGGCGAGGTGACCAGGGCCGCCCGGGAGGTCGGCACCGTCGGCAACCTGCGCGGCCAGACCACCGTCAAGGGCATCTCCGGAGTGTGGAAGGACCTCTCCGACAACGTCAACGTGATGGCCTCCAACCTGACCGGTCAGGTCCGCTCGATGTCCGAGGTGGCGACGGCCAGCGCCTCCGGCCGCCCGGTCGGGGACGCACCGCCGCAGCGCCTGCGTCCGGGCGAACCCGTCGACACCCGACACCTGCTCGGCCGGATGCGGCACTGGCTGGACACGCCATGACCGCCGGGCATGAGCCCTCGGACACCACGGCCCGGGCCCTCGCCGAAACCGTGCGCCGGCTCCAGAGCACCGCCGCCCGGGTGCGAGCCGACGCTCGCGCCCGCGCCGCCGTCGACCTGGCCACCGGGATCCTGGCCGAACGCCTCGGCCTGCTCCCCGCCGAAGCCGCCGCCCGACTCGCCAGGCTCGCCCGGGAGGCCGCCGTGCCCGTGGCGGCCCTGGCCGCCGACATCGCCGGGGTGTCGGGCCAGGCACGCGGCCAGCCACCCGGGCCGCTCGCGGGCACAGCCGACCCCGTGACGCCCGCGCTGGCCGCCGTCGCCGATCTGCAAGGCGCCGCCGAAGCCGTCCTGGAGCAGACGGCGGACGCGCTCGGCGCGCACGCCGTCGCGCTGTGGCTGCGGCTGCCGGGCGGTGTGCTCGCCCTCGCTGCGCACGCCGGGTTGCCCGCCGCCGAGGCCGACGCCTGGAGCCGGGTGCCACCCGGCGTCCCCACCCCGGCCCAGCGCGTCGTGGTCGGCGGCGCGGAGCTGTGGCCCGGCGATCTGGAGACCGCAGGCCCGTCGGTGGGGGTCGGCTCGGCCCGGGCCGTCCTCCCGCTGATCGACGCAGGCCGCCGCCGGGGCGCGCTGGAGGTCCTGTGGCCCGCACCCGGCCCCGCCCCCGCACCCGGCCCCGTGCTCGGCGGGCCCCAACGCCGTCGGCTCCACGCCCTCGCCGACCTCTGCGCGACCCTCCTGGTCGAAGCCGGCGCCGCCCCCGCCCCGGCCCCCACCCCCGTCCCCGTCCCGCCCGGCGACGACACCGCCCTCCTGGAGGGCCTGCCCACCCCGGCCCTGCTGCTGGAGCCGGTCGTCCGCCGAGGAGAGGTCGCCGACTTCACGCTCCTGCGGACCAACGCGCACTTCCGCGATCCACTGGGCCGCCCCCGGGACACGCTGGAGGGCACCTCGCTCCTGGAGGTCTACCCGGCCGCGTGCGCCGGCGGCCTCTTCGAACGGCTGATCCGGGTGCACGAGACCGGAGTCCCGTTGCCCGGCGAGCAGGTCCGGCTGGTCTTCCAGCAGGGCGGACTCGTGCTTCCCGCCACCGTCCTGCTCGCGGCGGCCCCCGTCGGCGGCCGCGTGCTGGTCGGCTGGCAGACGGAGACCGCGCGGGCCGGTGAGGCCGAGCAGAGCGCCCTGCTGCGCCAGGCCCAGCGGTTGGCCCGGGTGGCCGGGTTCGAGGAGTGCCCGGCCGACGGCCGGATCCGCTGGAGCGACGGCCTGCACGAGATCTACGGGCTGCCGCCCGACACCGACCCGGTCCCGCTGGCCCAGCTCGCCCGGCACGCCCACCCCGACGACGAGCCCGCGATCCGGCGCCTGCTGGACACCGTCCAGCGCCGGCACCGGACCGCCTCCGCCGTCGTCCGCCTGGCCCACCAGGACGGCACCCACCGGTACACCCGGGTGATCGCCGAGCCCCTCCTCGACGACCACGGCCGGCTCACCGGGGTGCGCGGTGCCTTCCACGACGTGTCCGCCCAGCACCGTACGGAGGTCGCGCTCGGGGCGACCCGGGCGCGCCTGGCCGACAGCGAGCAGGAGACCGCCGACAGCGAGCGACTGGCGCTGCGGCTCCAGCAGGCCCTCCTGCCCGCCGCTCCGCCCCCGCTCGGCCCGGCCGGCCTGCGGGCCGCCGTCCGCTACCGCCCCGCCGCCCAGCACGACCGGGTCGGCGGCGACTGGTACGACGTGCTGCTGCTGCCCGACAAGCGGGTGCTGCTCACCGTCGGGGACGTCGCCGGGCACGGCGTCGGCGCGGCCACCGGCATGGTCGCCCTGCGGCACGTGCTGCGCGGCCTCGCCGTCACCGGGGCCGGCCCGGCCCGGATGCTGGAGTGGGCCAACACCGTCGCCCTGCGCGAACCCGGCCAGATCACCGCGACGGCCGTCTGCGTGCTCATCGACCCGGCCGTCGGCGAACTGCGCTGGGCGCGGGCCGGGCACCTGCCCCCGATCCTGGTCGGAGCGGACGGCGCCCAGGTGCTGCCGCTGCCGCACGGCGTGCTCCTCGGCGCCCTGGACGACGCCCGGTACGAGGAGCACACCGCCCACCTGCCGCCGGGCGACGTCCTGGTCCTCTACACCGACGGCCTGGTCGAACGCCGGGACCGTCCGGTCGAGGAGTCCGTCGACCAGCTGATCCGCGCCGCCGGAGCCCCCGGCCCCGACCTGGAGCGCTACCTCGACCGGCTGCTGGAGCTCAGCCCCGCCGACACCGACGACGACACCTGCCTGATCGCCGTCCAGAGCCGGTAGCCCCCTGCCCGGTAGCCCCCTCGCCTTGAGCGGGAGCGGGAGCGGGCCCGCGAAGCGCGGCGTTAGGCGCGGGCCCGCCCGGGTAGGCGCGGCCCTGCGGGGGCGACCGGAACCGGACGACGGAGAGGACTCCCCATGTTGCTGCTAGGACTCCTGCTGATGGCGGCGGCCGGTGCCTTCGCCGGACTGCTGATCGCGGACAACCTCTCCGGCGGGCCCGACTACCAGGCGACGGTGCTGGGCATCCGCCTGCCGGCGCTCGACAGTCTGGGCATCTTCCTCGCCGGGCTGGCCCTCGCCCTGCTCTTCTGCCTGGGCCTGGCCCTGATGGTGCTGACGGCCCGGCGGTCCCGGCGAACCCGACGCCCCGTCCGGCCGGCCGCGCACCGGGCGGCCCACCAGCGGTCCCAGCCGGTGGTGCGGCCGGACCCGCCCGAGCGACCCCTCCCGCCCGACGGGGGCGAGCAGCCCGCGCCGCCCGAGGAACGCCCCGCCCAGTAGGGCGGCCAGGACGTCGGCCTGCCGGTCGAGCCCCCGCGCGGCGGCCGGATCCGCCACCTGTTCGGCCACTGAGGCGCGACGCCCCCGGAGCCGATCCCACGACGACCACGGGCCCCTCACCGGGCCGGGGAAGGACGCGACCGCATGACCGGACCACGGCCTTCCGCCGGACGCCCGCTCCCCACGAGGCCGTGGGCGCAGCGGCTGCCGCTCCGGGCCCACCCCGGGGCGGCCGCCGACGCCCGGGCCTTCACCACCGAGTTCCTGGCCGACGTCGGCGACCCGCTGCTGGTCGCCGACGCCGTCCTGCTGGTCTCCGAACTCGTCGGCAACGCCCTGCGCCACGGCGGCGAGCCCGGGACGCTGCTCCTGGTCCGCGCCACCGGCCGGCTGCGGATCGAGGTCAGCGACGCCAGCCCGCGCCCGCCGCTGCCCCGGCCCCCGCACCCCCCGGACGAACCGGGAGGCCTCGGCCTGTTCCTGCTGAGCCGGCTCACCCTGCGCTGGGGCTGGCACCCGTCGGGGCCGGGCAAGACGGTGTGGTGTGATCTACGGCTGCCCGCGAGCTGACGGCCTGTCGGCGGCCTGCCGGGCGGGTGTTCTGCGTCCGGGAGGAGCGGTGTCCGTGCGCGGCCACCCGGCGCCACCGGGCGCCGGTCGCGACGCCGGAGCGCCGGACGCGCCCCGCGCGGTGGCATCCTGACGGGGCAGGTCCGTCCGTGGGCGTCGAGCACAGCGAGGATCCAGTGGCCGTGAACCGACCGTCGCCGTCCCCGTCCCCGTCCCCGCCGTCCCCGTCCCCGTCCCCGCCGTCCCCGTCCCCGTCCCCGCCGTCCCCGTCCCCGTCCCCGCCGTCCCCGTCCCCGTCCCCGCCGTCCCCGTCCCCGTCCCCGCCGTCGCCGTCGCCGCGCGGCGTCCCGGGTTGAGCGGCATGCGCCGCCGCAGCCGGTTGACGGAGATCGCCCGCAGCTGGTGGCAGGTCCTGCGGGCGGCCGTCGTCGGCGTTTGGGAACACGGCCGCACCATCGAACTGCTCCAGCGCTCGATGGCCTTCGCGGCGCTCTTCTTCGTGACCCTCGTGCCGCTGCTGATCGTCATCGCGGCGGCCTTCCCCTCGCGCGGCAGCGGGATCTCCGAGTGGATCACCGACGGCCTCGGCCTGAGCGGGCCGGGCGCCGACGCCGTCCACCGGCTCTTCGCCTCCCGGGGCCAGGTGCTCAGCACCACCACGGGCTTCGGCCTGGCCGCGCTGGCGGTCTTCGGGGTCTCGTTGATGGCGTCCGTCCAGGGCGTCTACGAGCGCGTGTGGGAGCTCGACCGCGGCCCGTGGCACGCGGTCTGGCGCCAGACCCTGGGCCTGGCCGGGCTGATCGGGTACATCGTGCTGGCCGCCTCCAGCGGCATGCCCTGGCACCACTCGGCTGTCCAGCCCTCCTTCCGCATCGCCGTCACGACCGTCGGCGGCCTCCTGTTGTTCTGGTGGCTCCAGCACCTGCTGCTCGCCGGACGCGTCCCGCCGAGGCAGCTGCTGCCCGGAGCCGTCGCGACCATGGTGGCGCTGGCGGGTCTGCGGCTCTTCTCCCGGCTGGTCTTCGCGCCGCTGCTGGTGTCCAACGCGGTCTCCTACGGGACGGTCGGGACGGTGCTGATCGTCCAGTCCTGGCTGATCGGCGTCGGCTACACCGTCTACGGCGGCGCGCTGGCCGGGCGCGCCGTGGTCCAGGCCCGCCGCACGCCGTAGCGCCGGCGCCAGGCCGGGTGGCCGGTGCTGCGGCGCGCGGGTGGGTTAGGGCGCGGCGCAGCGGGCAGGCGCGCGGGCGGCCGGGAAAAGCTCGGCCACCGCACACGTGAGGAGGCCCCAGATGAGCATGGTGAAGGAGACGGTCGACGTCGACGTGCCGCTGCACGCCGCGTACAACCAGTGGACCCAGTTCGAGGAGTTCCCGCGCTTCATGGAGGGCGTCGACGCGGTGACCCAGCTGGACGAGCGCCACAACCACTGGCGGACCAGCATCGGCGGCGTCACCCGCGAGTTCGACACCGAGATCATCGACCAGCTGCCCGACGAGCGGATCGCCTGGCGCACGACGGACGGCGACGTGCGGCAGAAGGGCGTCGTCACCTTCCAGGAACTGGACGACCGGCACACCCGGATCAACCTGGCCATCAACTTCCAGCCGGAGGGGATGGCCGAGAAGACCGGCGACATGCTGGGCATGGTCGACCGCAGGGTCAAGGGGGACCTCCGGCGCTTCAAGGACTTCATCGAGGACCAGGGCCGGGAGGAGGGTGGCTGGCGCGGCCGGATCACCCCCGGCTGAGCCCCGTCACCGTCCACGTCCCCTGACCGCACCCCCCTGACCGCACCTCCCCTGGCGGCGGCCCCGGCTCGAACGGTCGGGGCCGCCGTGTGCCCGTGCCCCGCCGGCGGGCACGGGCACGGACGTGGCGCCGCTGCGGGGTCAGCGGTCCGGGAAGCGGTGCCGCTCGACCAGCCGGGCGAAGCCCTCCCACAGGGCCGGATCCGCCGGATCCGCCGGCTCCTTCGGGTCGTGGAGCGCGACGCCGGCCAGGCTCCCGGGCGCGTCGTAACCGCCAGCCCGGGCCAGGTCGACGCCGGAGCCGAGCAGCGCCGCCGGCTTGCCGTGGCGCAGCGCCTCGGCGAGGAAGCGGACGGCGTCCGGATCGGCGGCCAGCGCGGGCCCGGCGCCGTCCGGAACCACCACCGCGTCGTACAGCGCCGAGGCGGTGGTGGGCAGCGGGCGGTCCACCGGCAGAGGGTCACCACCACGGGCGGCCACGTGACCGCCGTGCGCGGCCAGCGTCTCCACGACGGCGCCCTGCGCGCCCAGCCGCTCGTGCGCGGCCCGCACCTGGCCGCCGTCGACCCCGGGCGCGGCCAGCACGGCGACCTTGCGGGTACGGATGCCGCTGCCGCGCAGGTTCTCCAGGCTGAGCGCCGGGGAGACCCGGGGGCCCGCCGACTCGTCGCCGTCCCGCGCTGCCGCCCGGTCTCCGGGTGACGGCTGCGGTTCGGGCACGCCGATGCGCCGGGCGACCTCCGCCGCCAGGTCGGGGTCCACGCGCACCAGGTTGCCGACCATCCGGCGCCGCACCTCCTCGTCGCCCACCTTGCCGAGCTCGAACGCGAACGCGGCGATGATGTGCCGCTGCTCCCAGCCCGCCATGCTGCGCCAGAACAGCGCGGCCTGGCTGTAGTGGTCGGCGAAGCTGGGGCTGCGCCGCCGGATCGCCCTGCCGTTGACCCGTTGCTGGTAGTGCTGGAACACCCCCTCCGGCAGGTGGCCGCCGCCCATGGTGAACGGGCAGCCGCCGCCCACCGAGTTCGGTGCGTAACTCGTCCCCGGGTGGATGGCCTGCTGGCCGTAGCCGTCGCGGTGGTTGGTCCGCACGTCGGCCAGCGGGCGGTTGACGGGCAGCTGGCCGAAGTTGGGGCCGCCCAGGCGGATCAGCTGGGTGTCCAGGTAGGAGAAGTTGCGGCCCTGGAGCAGCGGGTCGTTGGTGAAGTCGATCCCGGGCACCACGTTGGCGGTGTGGAAGGCCACCTGCTCGGTCTCGGCGAAGAAGTTCTGCGGGTTGCGGTCGAGGACCATCCGCCCCACCGGACGCACCGGCACCAGTTCCTCCGGGATCAGCTTCGTCGGGTCCAGCAGATCGAAGGGGAAGGCGAACTCGTCCTTCGCCGTGACCAGTTGGACACCGAGTTCCCATTCGGGGAAGTCCCCCGCCGCGATCGCCTCCCACAGGTCCCGGCGGTGGAAGTCCGGATCCCGCCCGGCGGTGACCTGGGCCTCGTCCCACACCTGGGAGCAGACGCCGAGCCGCGGCCGCCAGTGGAACTTGACGAACGTGCCGCGCCCGTCCCGGTTCACCAGGCGGAAGGTGTGCACACCGAAGCCCTGCATCATCCGGTAGCTGCGCGGGATCGCCCGGTCGGACATCACCCACATCAGCATGTGGGTGGACTCGGGCTGGAGCGAGCAGAAGTCCCAGAAGGTGTCGTGCGCGGAGGCGCCGGTGGGGATCTCGTTCTGCGGTTCGGGCTTCACCGCGTGGACGAAGTCCGGGAACTTGACGGCGTCCTGGATGAAGAACACCGGCATGTTGTTGCCCACCAGGTCGTAATTCCCGTGCCGGGTGTAGAACTTGGTGGCGAAGCCGCGGACGTCCCGTACGGTGTCGGCGGAGCCGCGCGGGCCCTGCACGGTCGAGAAACGTACGAACACCGGGGTGCGGCGCCCGGCCTCCTGGAGGAAGTCGGCGCAGGTGAACCCGGCGAGCGACTCGTACGGTTCGAAGAAGCCGTAGGCGCCGGCGCCGCGGGCGTGCACCACGCGTTCGGGGATGCGCTCGTGGTCGAAGTGGGTGAGCTTCTCGCGGAGGTGGAAGTCCTCCAGCAGGGTGGGGCCGCGGTCGCCGATGATGAGCGAGTTGTCGGTGTCGTCGACGCGCACACCCTGGTCGGTGGTGAGCGGGCCGTCCGGGTCCGGGGCGCGGAAGGCGTCGAGTGCGGCGTCCTTGGCGTCGGTGGTGTCCTTGGCGTCGGGTCCGAGGTCGGCGGGCGGCTCGGGCTGGGGGGTTTCGGGGTTGATGGGCATGTCGCGGTCTCCGTCCTGGGAACGGCGCGGGGCGGCCGGGCCGTCGGCCCCCGGCTCGTGTCGGCGGGGCGGCTGCCCGATGGGCGGCCCGGCAAACCGCGCGCGAGCGGCCGTCGGCGCCGCAGCAGGAGGTCAGCGGTGTTCGGCAGGGGCGCGCGGTGTTTGAGCGCGGTGTGTGAGTGCGGTGTTTGGCACAGGGGCAGCGGGGGACACGCCGGAGTCGGGAGGGGAAGCCTCTGAGTGAGGAGACGAGCAATGTCGAACGATGCCATCGTCCTGTTGCGGGAGGACCACCGGGAGGACCACAAGGGGGAGATCGGCGAGCGGATGCAGGCCGTGCGCGAGACCGCGCCGCGACCACGAAAAGCGGGAAGGAGCACGCGAATTCCTCTCATGTCTCAGCCAACGCGACCGCCCTATCCTGAGGGCGTGGAAGAACAGTCGGCCATCGGGCGCCAGTGGACGTTCCTGACCAATCACGCGCGCGTCCTGGTGCAGATCGCCCGGGACCCGGGCATCAGGGTGCGTGACATCGCGACCAGCTGCCTGCTGACCGAGCGAGCGGTCCAGCGGATCATCGCCGACCTCGAAGCGGCGGGCTATCTCAGCCACCACCGGGTCGGGCGCTCGAACGTCTACCGCGTCATCGACGGCAAGCAACTGCGCCACCCCGCCGACAGCGGCCCGACGCTGGCGGAGCTACTGGCCGTCCTGCTGCGCTGACCACGCCGCCGATGGCACGCATGGCCGAACCCGATTGCACGCATTGCCATTGACGAATTTCCGTTCACGTATTGGTTGACGTGAGAAGGGATTCGGCAGACGCTGGAGATGTCGTCCCATGGCTCACAGGCAGGAGAAGAGACCATGCGCGGTAAGCCGCCCGTGGCGCGTCCCGCTGCCCCGACCCCGACTCCTCCACCCCCCGCGCCGCCCCCGCCGCCCCCGGCCGACGGGAGCCTGCCCGCGGACCTGCACGTCGCCAAGGGCCTGCTGGTCCGGCTCGCCGTCGAAGGGGACCGGGTCCGTGCGACAGTCCGCGGCGAGATCGATCTCGACGTCGTCGGCGGCCTGGACGAGACCCTCGGACGCGCGCTGCGGGCCAGCGGCACCGGGCTCGACGTCGACCTGTCCGCCGTCCCCTTCTGCGACAGCTCCGGCCTCAACCTCCTGCTGGGCCTGCGCAGCACCGCGCACCGCACCGGCCGCACCCTCGCGATCACCGCGGCCAGCACCCAGGTCGAGCGCCTGCTCGCGATCACCGAGACGACCGGCCTCTTCACCCCCGCCGCCACCGAACGCCCCGCCGACCCCCCGCACACCGAGAACGCAGACCCATAGCCACACGCCGACTCCCCCCTGGCGCGGGCCTGCCGGTACGGATCAGGGCGATGGGGCCGAACTCGGCGTCGAACGCGGACGGGCCGCATGCTCGGGCGGCTGCGCAGGCGAAGAGGGGAGTGACGCCGAGGGCGACGGTGAGGGCCCGCCGGCCTCGGCGACGGCTTCGAGCAACGCGCCCTCGAACGCCTCCTTCGAGGCCATGGCCCCACCGGCACGCCCGTCGAGCTGCTTGCCGTTGAGCAGCATGGCCGGCGTCCCCCGGAATTTGTGGTCGCGGAACTCCTCCGTGACAGTGCGCACCCAAGCCTCGTGCGTTCCCTTGTTGACGCATTGCTCAAAAGCCGGTGTCCGCAGTCCGGGGACATTTTCGGCGAGCCGAAGGAGTTCCGCACGGTCGGCGAACCTGTCGTTCTTCTCCTCGGGTTGGTTGGAGAAGAGGACGGCATGGTAATGGGCGAATTTGGCCAGGTCCTGCGCGCACGCGACGGCGTTGGCCGCTCGCAGCGAACCCTTCCCGCCAAGGCCGGCGTCAATGGCCGCGAGGGGGTGGTACTGCAGGCGCAGCCGTCCGGACTGCACGTACTTCTGCAGTACCTCGCCGAGGCGCGCCTCGGCCGCCTGGCAGGCGGGGCAGCGGAAGTCCTCGTAGACCTCCAGGGTGGCCGGAGCCTTCTCCGCCCCCACCTCGATGGCCTTGCCTCCGGCCACCGTTCCGAGGGGCGCCAGGGCGGGCCGGTCGTCCTGGGACCGGTACGTCTGCACGACGACCCCTGTGATCACCGCAGAGGTCACGACGGCGGGCACGAGGCCGAATGCCATGAAACGGCGTCGACGCTTCGCGAGAATTTCCCGTGCCGCGCGTTCCGCGCGCCTGCGCTCATGTGCAATCAGCTTTCCATTTCGATTTGCCCGGCTCATGTTCCCCTCGTTCGCTGGTTGGTTTCTGAACGTTGAACCCGAATTATTCGTTGCGGGTTCTGCCCACGGAGGGGACGGAATACCTCTCCGCCCTTCCGCGGCTACCGGAAGAATTACTCCGGGCCGCCGTTTCGCAGTGGCCCTCAGCCGCCAGGTCGGTCCTGACCGGGAGTGACGCGCGGCGCTGAACCGGGCGGGGGTGTTCCGTCGCGTGACAACGGCCGAGGCGACTGGTCGTCAGTCGTCGGAATCGTGTGATGACTCCCTGGCGTCGGAAGCCGCCGCCGTACGCCCGGACGCTTCGGCCGTCCTCGCCCTGCTGGGCGAGGCGGACGCCGAGGCGGAGGGGGCCGCGTGCGCCGAGCCCGAGGCGGTGGCGGCCGGGCCCGTCGAGGCGGGCGGGTGCGACGGGGTGCTCACCGGCGGGTGGAAGCCGGGGTCCTTCAGCGCGAGGTCCTCGACCGTCTTCCACAGCTTGGTGGCAGCTCCGTCACCGTCGATTTCGATCCGGTCGCCGTTGAGCACGGCCACCGGTGCGTCCGTGTGGAACTGTTTCGCGAACGTGCCGCTCTCGCGGCTCACCCAGCCCGCGTGCGTGCCGTCGTCGACGCACCGGTCGAATGCCGCGGACCGCAGCTCGCTCACCCGGTCGGCGAGCGAGCGCAGGCCCTGCTTCGCGTCCGGGTCCTGCTTGCCGGCCGCGACGAGCACCTCGCGGAAGGCGGCGAACTTTCCCGCGTCCTGGGCACACGCCGCCGCGTTGGCGGCCTGGGCCGAGGTCTTGCGGCCGTCGGTCGTCACCGGGTGGTATTGGATGACCAGGCGATTCTCGGCGACCAGCTGGCGGAGTGTCGGGTCGAACCGCTCGGCGAACTTCCGGCAGGCGGCGCAGTCGTAGTCCTCGTAGACCACCAGCGTGGCGGGTGCCTGCTGGTAGCCGACCGGGATCGAGTCCCCGCTGGACCCGGACGGGGGTTCGGCGTGGTCGGGTCCGAACCCCGAACGGAACAGGAATCCGCCGCCGACGACCACGGCCGCCACGGTGACGGCCAGCAGGACGCGCTTGCGGGTCCGGTGCGCCGACCCGGTCCGGACGGATTGCCGCCGATCGGACGGCGCGGGGGAGTCATCTGTCGGATTCGGGGCATCCTCGTCGTCCCAGAAGGTCATGGGATTCGTTCCAATCGGTTCGACACTCGACGGCCGGATGTCGAGTGATTGCCTTGTTCCCCCCCCGTTTATAGACATGAGCAGAGCGATGAGCTGCTCACCGTACCGATCGTCAATCAGCAATTATGCGAACGCAGCAACGCCACGACAGGGCGGTGGCCCGGGAACGGGTGTTCCCGGGCCACCGGTCGGGGCCGATCAGACCCCGGTCAGGCTGCGATCACTCGCTCCTCACTCCCTTCCGGTTCCGCCGAACCCTGACGACCACGACCAGCAGGGCGCCGAGGCCCGCCAGGAGCGCGCTCGTGAGGGTGAAGGGCACCACAGCGGCGCCGGTGTGCGGCAGGACCCCGCCGTTCGGGCCGGAGACGTTGCCGCCACCCGGCTGCGGGTAGCCGGCCGGCTCCGGTCCGTGGCCGACCTCCATCCCGTCGCCGTGACCGCCGTGGCCGTGGCCGTCACCCGGCTCGGGCTTGTGCTCGTTGCACTTGTCCCTGTCGCAGGGCGGGGCGCAGCGTGCGATCGCGGAGGACGGGGGAGTGGTGATCGGCGGGGTACCCGGCGCGGCGTTCGGCGGCAGGAAGGAGGCCGTCACGGTGTTGGTCGTGTCCTCCGTGATGACGCTGGAGCAGAAGAACATCTTCGCCTGCCCGGAGGCCAGACTGAACGTCCCCGCAGCGACGACGCAGGAGGCCTCCTGCTGGTCGTTCAGTGTGATGCCGCTGATGTCGACTGTGCCGGTGTTGGTGACGGTGATCCGCCAGTACGCCTTGCACTTGTCGCGGTCACAGTCCTCCTTGCCGTCGTTCTTGTGGAGAGTCGTCTCCTTGCCCCACGGACCGGACCCGCCCTCGGCGCAGTTGCCGGGGACGTCGGACTGGCAGACCTCCTTGTTGATGGTCAGCGAGGGAACGTTCGCCGTGGCCTCGGAGGGCGGGGTGGTGATGGGCGTCCCACCGGGACCGGGGAACGTGGCCGCGACGGTGTTCGTCGTCGACTCCGTCAGGTGGGAGCTGGAGCAGAAGATCTGCTTGTTCGCTCCTGCTGCGAGGTTGAAGGTGCCGGCGGCTGTGGCGCATGCCGGGGTGACGGCGTCGGTCAGGGTGATGCCGTTGATGTCGACGCCGTCGGTGTTGGTGACGGTGATGCGCCAGTAGGCGGTGCCGCCCGGTGTGACGGTGGTGATGCCGGCCCAGGGGCCGTTGCCGCCGGGCCCGCAGTCGGCGGCGGTTGCCGAGGTGCAGACCTCCTTGACGATGGCCAGCGACGGAACGTTGGCGGTCGCTTCCGACGGCGGTGTGGTGATGGGGGTGCCGCCGGGGCCGGGGAAGGTCGCCGTGACGACGTTGGTGGTCGAGGTGGTGACGTTGGGGAGGTTGCAGAAGATCTGCTTGTTCGCTCCCGGCGTCAGGTTGAAGGTGCCGGCCGCCGTAACGCAACCCGGGGTGACGGTGTCGGTCAAGGTGATGCCGTTGATGTCGACGCCGTCGGTGTTGGTGACGGTGATGCGCCAGTAGGCGGTGCCGCCGGGGGCGACGGTGGTGATGCCGGCCCAGGGGCCGTTACCACCGGGCCCGCAGTCGGCGGCGGTTGTCGAGGTGCACACCTCCTTGACGATCGCGAGGGAGGGAACGTTGGCTGTTGCTTCCGACGGCGGTGTGGTGATGGGGGTCCCGCCAGGGCCGGGGAAGGTGGCCGTCACGACGTTGGTGGTGGACTGGGTGACGTTGGGGAGGTTGCAGAAGATCTGCTTGTTCGCTCCCGGCGCCAGGTTGAAGGTGCCGGCGGCTGTGGCGCATGCCGGGGTGACGGCGTCGTTGAGCGTGATGTCGTTGATGTCGACGCCGTCGGTGTTGGTGACGGTGATGCGCCAGTAGGCGGTGCCGCCCGGTGTGACGGTGGTGATGCCGGCCCAGGGGCCGTTGCCGCCGGGCCCGCAGTCGGCGGCGGTTGCCGAGGTGCAGACCTCCTTGACGATGGCCAGCGACGGAACGTTGGCGGTCGCTTCCGACGGCGGTGTGGTGATGGGGGTGCCGCCGGGGCCGGGGAAGGTCGCCGTGACGACGTTGGTGGTCGAGGTGGTGACGTTGGGGAGGTTGCAGAAGATCTGCTTGTTCGCTCCCGGCGTCAGGTTGAAGGTGCCGGCGGCTGTGGCGCATGCCGGGGTGACGGTGTCGGTCAGGGTGATGCCGTTGATGTCGACGCCGTCGGTGTTGGTGACGGTGATGCGCCAGTAGGCGGTGCCGCCGGGGGCGACGGTGGTGATGCCGGCCCAGGGGCCGTTACCACCGGGCCCGCAGTCGGCGGCGGTTGTCGAGGTGCACACCTCCTTGACGATCGCGAGGGAGGGAACGTTGGCTGTTGCTTCCGACGGCGGTGTGGTGATGGGGGTCCCGCCAGGGCCGGGGAAGGTGGCCGTCACGACGTTGGTGGTGGACTGGGTGACGTTGGGGAGGTTGCAGAAGATCTGCTTGTTCGCTCCCGGCGCCAGGTTGAAGGTGCCGGCGGCTGTGGCGCATGCCGGGGTGACGGCGTCGTTGAGCGTGATGTCGTTGATGTCGACGCCGTCGGTGTTGGTGACGGTGATGCGCCAGTAGGCGGTGCCGCCGGGCGGGAGGGTGGTGACGCCGGCCCAGGGGCCGCTACCGCCGGATCCGCAGTCGGCGGCGGTTGCCGAGGTGCAGACCTCCTTGACGATCGCGAGGGAGGGAACGTTGGCTGTTGCTTCCGACGGCGGTGTGGTGATCGGAGGTGTGCCGCCCGGCCCCGGGAAGGTGGCCGTCACCACGTTGGTGGTCGAGGTGGTGACGTTGGGGAGGTTGCAGAAGATCTGCTTGCTGGTTCCTGCCGTCAGGTTGAAGGTGCCGGCCGCCGTAACGCAACCCGGGGTGACGGTGTCGGTCAAGGTGATGCCGTTGATGTCGACGCCGTCGGTGTTGGTGACGGTGATGCGCCAGTAGGCGGTGCCGCCGGGGGCGACGGTGGTGATGCTGGCCCAGGGGCCGTTGCCGCCGGATCCGCAGTCGGCGGCGGTTGTCGAGGTGCAGACCTCCTTGTTGATGGTCAGCGAGGGAACGTTGGCCGTGGCCTCGGAGGGCGGTGTGGTGATCGGAGGTGTGCCGCCGGGGCCGGGGAAGGTCGCGGTGACGACGTTGGTGGTGGACTGGGTGACGTTGGGGAGGTTGCAGTAGATCTGTTTGTCTGCTCCCGGCGTCAGGTTGAAGGTGCCGGCGGCTGTGGCGCATGCCGGGGTGACGGTGTCGGTCAGGGTGATGCCGTTGATGTCGACGCCGTCGGTGTTGGTGACGGTGATGCGCCAGTAGGCGGTGCCGCCGGGCGGGAGGGTGGTGATGCCGGCCCAGGGGCCGTTGCCGCCGGGCCCACAGTTCGCGGCTGTGGTGGAGGCACAGACCTCCTTGACGATCGTCAGGGAAGGAACGTCAACTGCTGCCTCGGAGGGCGGCGTGGTGATGGGGGTCCCGCCGGGGCCGGGGAAGGTGGCCGTCACTACGTTTGTGGTCGAGGTGGTGACGTTGGGGAGGTTGCAGAAGATCTGTTTGTCTGCTCCCGGCGCCAGGTTGAACGTGCCGGCCGCCGTCACGCAGCCCGCGGTGACGGGGTCGGCCAGGGTGATGCCGTTGACCGGGACCGCACCGGTGTTGGTGACGGTGATCCGCCAGTACGCGGTGCCGCCGGGGGCGACGGTGGTGATGCTGGCCCAGGGGCCGCTACCGCCGGATCCGCAGTCGGCGGCGGTTGCCGAGGTGCAGACCTCCTTGACGATCGCCAGCGACGGAACGTCAGCCGTTGCTTCCGACGGTGGTGTGGTGATGGGATGGCCACCGGGGCCGGGGAAGGTGGCTGTCACCACGTTGGTGGTCGAGGTGGTGACGTTGGCGAGGTCGCAGAAGACCTGCTTGTTCGCCCCCGTCGCCAGGTTGAACGTTCCGGCGGCCGTCACGCACGCCGGGGTCACGGCATCGGTCAGGGTGATGCCCGCGATGGGGACCGTCCCGGTGTTGGTGACGGTGATCCGCCAGTACGCGGTGGCACCGGACGGGATGATGGTCGTTTTGGCCCAGGGGCCGCTACCGCCGCTGGCGCAGTCGGCCGCAGTGGTCGAGGTGCAGACCTCTTTGAGGATCGTCAGTGACGGAGCGTCGACGGTGGCCTCGGCGGGCGGGGTGGTGATGGGGGTGCCGCCGGGTCCGGGGAAGGTCGCGGTGACGACGTTGGCGGTGGCCTGGGTGACGTTGGGGAGGTTGCAGAAGATCTGCTTGTTCGCTCCTGCCGCCAGGTTGAAGGTGCCGGCGGCCGTGGCGCACGCCGGGGTGACGGGGTCGGTCAGGGTGATGCCGGTGATGTCGCTGGGGCCGTCGTTGGTGACGGTGATCCGCCAGTACGCGGTGCCACCGGACGGAACCGTGGTGACGCCGGCCCAGGGGCCGCTACCGCCGGGCCCGCAGTCGGCGGCGACTGCCGAGGTGCACACTTCCTTGACGATCGCCAGCGAGGGAACGTTGGCGGTTGCTTCGGAGGGCGGTGTGGTGATCGGAGGTGTGCCGCCGGGTCCGGGGAAGGTGGCCGTGACGACGTTGGTAGTGGGCTTCGTGACGTTGGGGAGGTTGCAGAAGATCTGCTTGTTCGCTCCCGCCGCCAGATCGAACGTGCCGGCGGCTGTGGCGCATGCCGGGGTGACGGCGTCGTTGAGCGTGATGCCGGAGATTTTCACCGCACCGGTGTTGGTGACGGTGATCCGCCAGTAGGCGGTACCGCCGGGGGCGACGGTGGTGACGCTGGCCCAGGGGCCGTTGCCGCCAGGCCCGCAGTCACCCGCGGTTGCCGAGGTGCAGACCTCCTTGACGATCGCCAGCGACGGAACGTCGACTGTGGCCTCGGCGGGCGGGGTGGTGATGGGGGTGCCGCCGGGGCCGGGGAAGCTCGCCGTGACGACGTTCGTCGTCGAGGTGGTGATGCCGGGGAGGTTGCAGAAGACCTGGGTGCTCGCCCCTGCCGGGAGGTTGAACATGCCGGCGACCGTGGCGCACGCCGGGGTGACGGCATCCGTCAGGGTGATGCCGGAGATGTCGACGCCGTCGGTGTTGGTGACGGTGATCCGCCAGTACGCGGTGGCGCCGGGCGGAACGGTGGTGACGCCGGCCCAGGGGCCGTTACCACCCTCGATGCAGTTGGCGACCGTTGCCGAGGTGCAGACCTCCTTGACGATGGCCAGCGACGGCACGTTGGCGGTCGCTTCGGACGGCGGTGTGGTGATGGGGGTGCCGCCGGGTCCGGGGAAGGTCGCCGTGACGACGTTGGTGGTGGGCTTGGTGACGTTGGGGAGGTTGCAGAAGACCTGTCTGTTGGCTCCCGCCGCCAGGTTGAACGTTCCTGCCGCTGTGGCGCACGCGGGGGTCACGGCATCCGTCAGGGTGATGCCGTTGATGTCGACGCCGTCGGTGTTGGTGACGGTGATGCGCCAGTAGGCGGTGCCGCCGGGCGGGAGGGTGGTGATGCCGGCCCAGGGGCCGTTGCCGCCGGGCCCGCAGTCACCCGCGGTTGCCGAGGTGCAGACCTCCTTGACGATGGCCAGCGACGGCACGTTGGCGGTCGCTTCCGACGGCGGTGTGGTGATGGGGGTGCCGCCGGGCCCCGGGAAGGTCGCCGTGACGACGTTCGTCGTCGGGGCGGTGACGTCGGGGAGGTTGCAGAAGACCTGTCTGTTGGCCCCCGCCGCCAGGTTGAACGTTCCTGCCGCTGTGGCGCACGCGGGGGTGACGGCATCCGTCAGGGTGATGCCCGTGACGGGGACCGTCCCGGGGTTGGTGACGGTGATGCGCCAGTAGGCCGTACCGCCCGGTGCGACCGTGGTGAGACTCGCCCAGGGGCCGCTGCCGCCGGGCCCGCAGTCACCCGGGTTCACCGAGGTGCAGACCTCCTTGAGCACGGTCAGCTCAGGCTTGCAGGACGGCCCGGGAGTCACCTGGAGGGTGACGGTGTTGGACGTGACCGGGGCCATGCCGTTGGTGGTCGCTGTGGCCTGGTCGCTCACCGAGGTGACGGTGCAGTCCTCGCTGACCTTGGTCTGGTAGCAGACCTGCGGCGGGTCGCCGACGAACGTCACCTGCATCTTCGGCTGGTTGTCCGGAGTGAACGACGCCCCGCTGATCAGGGTGAGGTTGGCGACGACCTGGATCGGTGAGGCGCTGATCGGGACGGACGAGATGTCGGCTTTCATGGTGGTGGTGTCGAAGGGGAACGTGCCCAGGGCCGCGCCGTTCGAGTCCTTCACGGTCACCGACGACTGCGCGAAGTTGACCGTCGTGGGATCGATGTCGACGAGGCTCACCGTGCCGTACGACGTCACGTGCCCCGTCTTGCCGTCGCAGTAGTACGCGCTGGGGTCGAGGCTGCCCTGCGCCTTGGTCTTGAGGCACGGGGAGGCGCCGGTGGTCGGGTCCATCGAGAACAGGAACCCGACGTCGCCGAGGCTGTACTTGCACTGGCCGTCGTAGGCGAACCCGTAGGGGCTGGTGTAGCCGCCGTCGACGTTGGGCGGGCCGTTGACGACGCCCGCGTTGCCGAACGAGCCGCACGGCGACTGAGTGGTCCAGTCGTAGCAGTACTCGGTGCTGTTCAGGGTCGGCGTGTTGCCCAGGTAGATCCAGTACGGGAACTCGGTGTCCAGGTGCCCGTTGGGGGCGGTGATGGTCAGCGGGATCTGGAAGTTGCTCTCGCCCGAGGCCACGTTGGTGCTGACCAGCGTCTGTAGGCCCGGTGCCGCGGCGATCGGGTTTCCGACGAAGTCGAAGCAGACCACGGTGCCCACCGGCGGGTTGGTCTCCGCGAGCACGCCGCCGACCACCGAGCAGACGCCGATGGCGGTGCCTGCGGAGTCGTACGTGGCGAAGACGTTGTCCGCGCGAGCGGCGCCGCCGGCCGTCGGAGTGACCAGGACCTTGGGCGTGGTCCAGCCGGTGCAGGCCGCGTTCGTCGTCGGGTCGAAGCAGGACATCACCGTGGGATTGGGCACCGGTTCGTTGTCGCTGACGTAGATCTTGCCGTTGATGACCGTCATCGTGCCCGAGTAGTCCCCGGTGAAGCCGCCCTGGCCCTCGTTGGGGGGCAGGCCGATGGAGAAGGTCCCGCAGGACGCGTTGGCGGTGGGGTCGTAGCAGAGGATCTCACCGGTGCCGGACACGGCGTAGATCAGACCGTTCGGCGCTTCCACCACACCGCCGACGACACTGCCGGAGCCGGTTTGCAGAGGCACGAAGCCGCAGCTCTTCTGCGCCTGGAGGTCGATGCAGCCGACGCCGATCTCGGCGAAGGTCACCCGGCTGACGGCCGCGTAGTACAGCTTGGACCCGGACTGTACGTAGGTGGGCGTGCGGGTGCTGCCGAGGTCCCCACTCGTCCCGCCGACGGCCGCGGAGTTGAGCGGCTGGGGCCAGGACGCCGGTGTGCCGTCCGGCAGGGGGCAGGGACCGTTCGTCAGCAGGTCCGTGCAGACCACGGCAGCCTGGCTGGACGCGCCGTGGTGGTAGATGTTCCACACCTCGGGCGTGGGCATGCCGTTGATGGTGGCGGTATAGAGGATCGGCGTGAAGCCGTCGCCGCCGGTGGCGGTGTTGATGGGGGTGAACGGCGGCGGGATCTGCACCACCTGACCGGTCGCCGGGGACGCGAACACCGGGTTGGTCGCCCGGATCGCGTTGGTGGCCGCCCCCTGGTCCGTCGACGTGAACGAGGTGCCGGCGTTGGTGGACCACTGCCTGCTGAAGCCCGGAGGCACCTTCAGCGAGTTCGGCACGTAGGACTGGGTCTGCGGGGTGCTGCCCGGGCCGCCCTGGATCACGTCGGTGATCACGGTGTTGGCGGGGGCGCCGTCCGGGTTGGTGGCCGAGACCACCCACTGGACGGTGTCGCCCTGGGTGGTGGTGCTGCTGCTGCCGGTCGCCAGGTCGGTCCCGGTCTTCTCCAACGTCACCGGCTGCTGCCGGCCCGCCGGCTTCCCGGTGGAGGGGGCACGCGGGGTGGCCGGGGCGGCGTGTGCCGGCAGTGTGAGCGAGGTGACGGTCGCGGCGACCGCCACCAGCACGGCGAGCGCGGCGCGGAAGGCCCGCAGCGCCTCGGCGGCGGAGCCTTCGCGTGGTGGCAGGAGCGCGACGGCGGTCCTGCGGGCCAGTCGCCCGATGCTCGCGACGATGCCGAGCAGTCCGGCCACTGCCGCGCGTGCCTCGGGTCCGTACGGGGACCGGGCGCGCAGCGCCCCGCCCTGCCGTCGTACGCCGGATGGGGTTGCACGGCGGCGGTCCCGGGCCGTGCGTGTGGTCGCACAGCGCCTCATGACGATTCCTTTCGATCCTGCGCCGGGGCCGCGTCGGCGCCCGGAGAAGCGGAACGGGGGTTGCGGATGGTGTGGCGGCGCGTTGAGGGAGCAACAGAAGGGGGCCGGCCGAGTTGCCGGTACACGGGTCTGGGAGATGCGGTGGAGTCGGACCTACGGTCCGTCCGGTGGCGCCCGCCCGCGCCGGGGGCGCCGCACCGTCCGGACCGGTCCGGGGGAGAGCCGGCGGAGCGTCAGCCGCGATCGGAGGCGGCCTCGGTCGGGCAGCACCGTTCGGTACGCCGGGTCGTGCGCATCGTCGGACGCATCGTCGGGCGGATCAGTGGCCGCGTCTGTTGCCGGTGTCTGGTGAATCGGTGCTCCCAGGGCCTGTCGGACGAACGGCCGGCGTCGGCGAGTACTGGACGCACGGGGCCGCCGCGCAGCAGGGAAGGACAAGCCGGGCTGTTCGGCAGTCAGTTTTTCTTAAAAAAATGTGATAAACGAGGCAATGCGGACAAATTGGCGAAGGTTCACCCGGCTGGCCACACCGCAGACCGCCGCCCGTGGCACATCCGGTTCCCGGGACTCGACGCCCGGCCCGGCCCGACCTCGGCCCGGCCGCTCCGGCGGCAGGGGTGGAGGGGCGGAGCTGCGATCAGACCGCGGGCACACCAAAGTGCCGCGCTGCGCCCCGCCGTGCCGCCCGCGCGGCCTGCCGGTTCTGTTCGGCGTCGACGAGCACCGTCCGGCAGATCGAGAGCCGTCCGCTGGTGCAGGCTGGGAGGACACGTTCTTCCAGGGAAAAACATGTCCTCCCAGCTCGCGCGGCGCCCTGGCACAGTGGCCGGTGTGAGCACGAACAATGACAAGCGCCGGGAGTTCGCCACGTTCCTGCGTGCCCGGCGCGCCGAGGTCTCGCCCCGACAGGTCGGACTTCCCGCGTACGAACGGTCCCGCAAGGTGGCCGGGCTGCGCCGGGAGGAGGTGGCCGGGCGGGCCGGGAGGAGGTGGCCGGGCGGGCCGGGATCAGCGTGGACTACTACACCCGCCTCGAACAGGGCCGGCTGCCCGCACCGTCCGGCAGTGTCCTGGACGCGCTGGCCCGCGCCCTGCTGCTGGACGACGACCAGCGTGACTACCTGCGCCAGCTGGCCGACCTGGCCCCAGCCCGCCGACAGCGGCGTTCACGGCACCAGGTCGTGCCCGCCGCGGTGCTGGCCGTACTGGCCGATCTGCGGACCACGCCCGCCGTGGTCCTGGGCCGGTTCACGGACATCCTGGCCTGGAACGACCTCGCGGCCGAGCTGCTGCTCGACTTCGCCGCGGTCCCCGAGGAGCACCGCAACTACCTGTGGCTGACGTTCCTCGACCCGCGGACGCGCGAGCGCCTGCCGGACTGGGACCTGTCGGCGGGCGAGTGCGTCGCCTACCTGCGGATGGACGCCGGCCGCTACCCCAGCGACCCCAGGCTCGCCGAACTGGTCGCCGAGCTGAGCGCCGAGGACTCCGACTTCCAGCACTGGTGGACCACCTACCGGGTCTCCGGCAGGAGCTTCGGGAGCAAGCGGATCCTGCACCCGGTCGTCGGCGAGGTCCGGCTGGACTGGCAGGTCCTCACCGTCGCCCAGGAACGCGACCAGTTCCTCGCGGTCATGCCCGCCGCCGACGAGGAGAGCAGACAACGGCTCACAGCCCTGAGCACACCGTAGGAACGCGCACGGCGCGACCGTGCGCTTCCCACCCACCCGGAAAGGAGGTGAAGGCGCGAGGAGCCCCGGATCACGAGGGGCCCGACGCCTTCACAGCACGCCATGACGACCACACTCATCACCGGAGCCACCCGCGGGATCGGCCTGGAGGCCGCCCGCCAACTGGCCGGGGCCGGACACACCGTCTACCTCGGGGCACGCGACCTGGGGCGCGGCCGGGAGACGGCCGAGCGGATCGGTGCCCGCGCGGTACAGCTCGACGTCACCAGTGAGGAGTCTGTCCAGGCCGCCGCGCGGCTGATCCGCGAGGAGGCCGGCGGGCTCGACGTCCTGGTCAACAACGCCGGCATCTCGGGCAGGTGGAACCCGCCTGCGGAGATCACCGCCGCCGACCTGGAGAGCGTCTACGCCACCAACGTCTTCGGCCTCGTCCGCGTCACCCACGCCTTCCTGCCGCTGCTGGAGGCCGCCGGCCACCCCGTCATCGTGAACGTCAGCAGCAGCGGCGGCTCCCTCGCCCGCTGCGGCGACCCCGCCAGCCTTGAGGCGACCTTCCCGATGGTGGCCTACTGCTCGTCCAAGAGCGCGGTCAACATGATCACCGTCCAGTACGCCAACGCCTTCCCGACCATGCGGATCAACGCCGTCCACCCGGGGTCCGCCGCCACCGACTTCAACCCCCGCGGCGCCGTGTCGGCCGAGCAGTGCGCCAAGATCATCGTCCGGATGGCCACCATCGCCCCCGACGGCCCCACCGGAGGGTTCTTCGAGGAGGAGGGCCCCGTCCCGTGGTGACCGTCGTGACCGCGGGGTCACACGGCTGACCGGTGGGGTCTCGCCCCGGCCACGGCGAGCCCTCGCCGCCATCCTGCGCTGGTACCTCCCCTGCATCCTCCTCACCGCCGCCGCAGTCCTCCCCGCCGGACCGCTGCTCCCCGCCGGACCGCTGCTCCCCGCGTGGGCCACGATCGCGGTCACGGCGACGGTCCTCGCAGGAGCGCGGCCGGGGCGCGATCATCAACGTGGCCGGCATGATCGCCTTCAGCGGTCCCGCCCCGCACTCCCAGCTGCCCCGCCGCGCCGTCTACGCCGGCGCCCTGGCCCACGTGGTCGCGATGAGCCAGACGCTGTCGGCCGAGCTCGAAGGCACCGGTGTCCAGGTCGAGGTCGTCTGTCCGGGGGTGGTGGCCACCGAGTTCCACGAGCGCCAGGGCCTCGATCTGAGCGCCGTACCCAGGATGAGTGCCGAGGACGTCGTCACCGCGGCCCTGCGCGGCCTGCAACTCGGCGAAGTCGTCTGCGCGCCCAGTGTCGAGGACGCGAGCCTCCTCGACGCCGTCTTCCGGGCCGAGCTGGCGGCGTTCGGTGCGCAGAGCCCCGAACTCGCCACCCGCTACCGGGCCGGCTGACCCGTACCCGCCCCTCGGTGGCCGGGTGTCGGCTACCGAGGGGCGGCCCCTTCCAGGTGGAGCGGGTGTCAGCTGGTCCGCGGCGGGTCGACCCGGGCCACCAGTCGGCTCGGGCTGTTGCCGGAGGCGGTCGCCCGGTCGGCGGGGTGGTCGGTGGTGCGGTCGGTGGGGTGGGTGACGGGGTGGTCGGCGGGGTGCAGGGTGACGTTTTCCGGGTAGAGCCGGCCGAGCAGGGCCAGGACGACGAGGTCGCCCTGGCCGGTGGCGTCCAGGACGGCGTCGCCCGCCTCCGTCCACACCAGCCCCGGTGCGCGCAGGGCCGTCCACACGTCCGCGGCGGCGGGCGGGTCGGTGGCCGGTGCGTCGGCGGGCAGCGCGTCGGCGCTGGTGGCGCCGTCCGGCCGGTGGGCGAAGCGGTGGCCGCGCAGGGCCTGGCCGAGGTCGACGTGGGCGGTGGCGCCGTCGTGGGTGAGCTCGATGGCGGCGGTGCGGGCCCCGTCGGCGACCGGCCCGGCGACGATGCGGCCGGTGATGCGGCCGGTGATGCGGCCGGTGAGCGGCCCCGGTGCGGCGGTGGCGGGCGGCAGGTGTTCGACGAGGGTGCGCGGTGCGGCGTAGTAGTCCCGCAACTCGGCGACGTGCGTGACGGTTTCGTCGGCGGCCGGGTCGGGGCGCCAGGTCAGCAGGTACCGGGGGGCGGTCAGGGGCGGCTGGTCGAGGACGGCTGGCAGGGCGGTGCCGCCGCTCGCCTCGAAGCCGTAGCCGGCCGGGCCGGAGGGGTTGGAGGTGCCGGACGTGTCGGAGGTGCCGGTGACGGCGTGGCGGGCGAAGGCCACGATGCTGGCGTGCCGGATCCGGCGGACCAGGAGTTCGGTGAGGAACGCGTCCCGGGCCGGTTCGATGTGCCGCAGCCCGGTCGGAGTGATCAGCAGCGGGACGTCCTGCCAGTTGGTGAAGGGCAGCAGGGCGTCGCGCAGCAGGACGACCTGGTGCAGCCACTCGTTGTAGAGCTGCATCGTGACGGGTCCGCCACGGCGGCCGAGGAGCAGGTCGGTCGCAGGATGGGTGAGCAGGTGGCCGTAGCAGTGGCTGCGGACGATCAGCGGGCCGGCGGGCAGCGCGATCCGGTCGGCGAGCAGCCGCTCCAGGGCCGCGGCGGCCCAGGAGGCGAGCTCATGGCCGATCTTCTCGGCCTGCGCGCCCAGTTCGCGAGCGGCCGGGGCGCTGCCGGGGCCGACGGCCAGCGGCAGGGAGGTCTCCCGGGTCCCGAGGGCGAGGGTCGCGCGGATCTGGGTCTCCAGCACCTCGCCGTCGGCGGCGGTGAGGGCGTTGTCATCGATGACGCCCTGCAGCAGCGGCTCCGTGGCCGTGAAGAACTCACGGGCGGTCAGGGCGGTGCCGGCCGCGGGGAAGGTGTTCCAGCGGCTGCCGCCGAGGGCGGGCGTACTCGGGGTGGGTGCGATGGGCACGGGTCCTCCGAAGTGTCGATGGAGCGTTTCGATCGAGCAGAGGGAGCGTTTCGATGGAGCAGGGATGGAGCAGAGGTGGAGCGCCGGATGCGGGTTCGACCCTTATCTGGATCGTGCGATACAGATTGAGGGCATGAAAAAATCAGTCGAGGGCGGCGAGCGCGACCTCCACGACGGGTTCGAGGGCTTCGGGGTCCGGTGTGATCTTCGAGGAGACCAGCAGCCCGTTGAGGAAGGTGACGAAGAAGGCGGCGAGGCTGTGCGGGTCGTGCCGCGCCGCGATCTCACCCCGTTCCGCCGCGACCCGCAGCACCTCCGCGAGCGCGTCCCGGCTGACGTCCTGCATGTCCCGTACGGTGCGCCGGATCGACGAGTCCCCCGGTAGGCGCTCGCAGGCGGCATTGACCGCAAGGCAGCCCCGACCGCCGTGCTCGGCGGCGATGCGGACCCGTTCCATCAACATCGTGCGGATCGCCGAGCGGACATCCGTCCCCTCCTCCAGGCTGCGCAGCGCATCCGCCGCGAGGGTGGCGCGGTAGTGGTCCAGCGCGGCCCGGTACAGGCCGGCCTTGTCGCCGAACGCCGCGTACAGGGACCCCTGCCCGATCCCCAGGTGCTGGGTCAGGTCGCGCACCGAGGTCGCCTCGTAGCCGCGCGTCCAGAACAGCTCCATGGCGCGGCTCACCGCCGCCTCGGTGTCGAACTCCCGGGTCCTTGCCATGGTTTCACCGTAGCCTATCTGGATCGAATGCTCCAGATAGAGCGGCCGCGCTCCTCCCGACGTGAGGCCTCCGTGGAACCGGCGGATGCCCCGTGCGGCAGGAGGCGACAGCGCGACGGGCGGTCCGTCGGTGCGCCGTGGACCGCGGCGTACCGACGAACCGCCCGGGGCCTCAGCCGAACCAGCGGGCGAGGGCCGTGTCGAGCGGGGTGCCGTCGGTGTCGGTCCAGGCGAGGTAGCCGTCGGGGCGGACCAGGAGGGCGCCGGCGCTGTCCACGTCCTCGTCGGTCTTCGCCATGACGTGCTCGACCCGGTCGGACCGGTCGCCGACCGACCGCCGCCTGCCGTCGAGGGAGAGCAGCAGGCCCCGGCCGGAGCACATCAGCCGGCTCGCCCGGGTCGGGCCGTCCTCGGTGGTCAGGTCCAGGTCGATCAGCCGGGGGCCGACGCCGGGGTACCGGAGGTCCAGGCCGGACATCATGCCCGAGACGTACCGGTTGGTGTCGGGCAGACCCAGCAGCTCGGTCACGAGCTCGCGGACCGTGCCGAGCTCCTCGTCCCGGCCGGGATTCATGATCACGGCCTGGGCCCGGGTGTGGCGCAGCACGCGCGCGGCGACGGGGTGCCGCTCCTCGTGGTAGCTGTCGAGCAGGCCGGCGGGCGCCCAGCCGCGGATCGTGCCGGCGAGCTTCCAGCCCAGGTTGACCGCGTCCTGGAGGCCCAGGTTCACGCCCTGGCCGCCGATCGGCATGTGGATGTGCGCCGCGTCCCCGGCGAAGAACGCCCGGCCCTCGCGGTAGCGCTCGACCTGGCGCACGGCGTCGCCGAACCGGGAGGCGGCGCGCAGTTCGCCCAGTTCGGTGTCGGGGCCGTACACGGCGTGCAGCGCCTCGCGGACCTCGTCGGCCGAGACCGGCGTCTCGCGGTCCGGGCCCTGTCCGGAGAGCCTGCCGAACAGCATCCGGTACAGGTCCGGGCCGATGGGGTGCAGGATCGCGTGGAAGCCGCCGGCCACGCGGGTGTACTGGCTGAAGTGCTTGCGCTCGGTGGGGACCGTCTCGGACCGGGAGGCGAGGGTGAGGTCGGCCGCGACGGCGGACATCCGGCGCTCCCGGCCGGGGAAGGGAACGCCCAGCAGCCGGCGGACCGTGCTGTGCCCGCCGTCGCACGCGACGAGGTAGCGGCCGCGGATCTCACCTCCGTCCCAGGCCTCACCGCCGCCGGGGGTGCCGTCCGCGTGCCACGTGATTGTGATCCCCTCCGGGTCCTGCGTGACCGCCGTCACCTCGTGGCCGCGGAGCACGGGGACGCCCTGCTCGCCGAGGAGCCGTTCGAGGTGGGCCTCCAGCCGGACCTGCGGAACGTTGACCGGGTGGGGGTACCGGGTGCGCCAGGGCCGGCAGTCCAGCTCGACCGGCAGGGTGGCGAAGTGCCCGCCGGTGGTCTCGGACGGCTCCTGCGCGAGCAGCGGCTCCAGCAGCCCGCGCAGGTCGAGTACTTCGGCGGTGCGCGGCTGGAGCCCGCCCGCCCGGGACTGGGTGCTGGGGGTGCGCTGCTTCTCGACGACGACGGCCGGCACCCCGGCCAGCGTCAGCTCGTAGGCCAGCATCAGCCCGGTCGGGCCCGCCCCCACCACGATGACCTCGGTTCGCACGATGACCTCCCGAAAGAAGAAACTGGGTGCAATTCTGCACTCAGTCTACCACGAGGTAGACTGAGTGCATGAATCAGCAGATGGGCCTGCGGGAACGCAAGAAGGAACGCACCCGGGAGACGATCGCGGCGACGGCGATCCGCCTCTTCCTCGACCGGGGCTTCGACCAGGTCTCGATCACCGAGATCGCGGAGGCGGCGGAGGTCTCCCGGCGGACCCTCTTCGCCTACTTCCCGACGAAGGAGGACCTCGTACTCCAGCGGTTCGCCGACCACGAGAGCGAAGCGGCCCGGACGGTGCGCGCCCGCCCGGCCGGCCGGCCGCCGCTGGAGGCGCTGCGCGCGGCCATGCTCGACGCCCTGGCGCGCCGCGACCCCAACACCGGTCTGTGCGACGACCCCGAGGTCATGGCCTTCCTCCGCATGATCGTCGCTACCGAGAGCCTGGCGGCGCGGATGATCCGCTACACCGTGCGCGGAAGCGACGCACTGGCCGAGGCACTGCTGGAAGCGGGCGTCGACCCGCTCGACGCACGCCTGGTGGCCGCCCAGGTGATCGTGGTGCAGCGGGAACTGGCGGTCCTGAACCAGGAATGCCTGGCCGACGGCGCGTCCGCCGACGACCGCTACCCGGAGGCCGTCCGCGCCGCAGAGCGGGCGTTCGACCTGCTGCGCGACGGACTGGGGCAGCACGGGTAGCGCCCAGGTGCATCGGCCTCCCGGAACACTCCGAACTGTCGGTGGTGGGCGTCATAATCGCCACTGCCGTGATCACCGGATCTGCTGGAGGCCCTCGTTGTCCTCGTCGTCGTCCTTGCCGTCCTCGTCGTCCTCGTTGTACGACTTCGCGACCTGGGAGCCCCTGCTGCGGCTCCTGCGGGCTGACCACGCGCAGGCGCTCGCCGCGCCGGGCGGCGAGGTGGCGGGGCTGATCGGCCGGCAAGGGTGGAGCGTGCCGGTGAGGATGCGCTACCCGAAGGCCGGCCGGGCCATGCTGGTGTCGGACAACCAGGAGCAGCACGACGCGATCGAACGCGTCCGGGCCGCGCTCATTGAGGCCGGGACCGGTGATGTCGCCTTCGCCGTGGAGATACCGGCGAGCGGGAGGGCGGCGCTCCATCTGTTCGACCACGGCCCGGCCGTCGACCCGGGTATCGGCAACGCCCACCCCGGCGCGCTCACCCTGGTCGAGGGCGCGGTGCCCGAGCCGTGGCGGCGCCTGCCCGAGCCGGTGCCCGGGGCGGCGCCGGCCCCCTCCGTGGACCTGGAGCTGCTGGAGCGGACGCTGCGCGAGCGGATGCCCGACGAGACCGGCGCCACCGAGGAGGAGATCGCCGCCGCGGAGGCCCGCCTGGGTGTGGCGCTGCCCGAGGAGATCAAGGTGCTCTACCGGGTGACCGCCGCGCGGTGGTGGGAGCACACGGAGAACGACGAGAACGACGAGGACGTCGAGGACGCCGAGGCGTGCTGGGAGGCGTCCGACCGCGTCGGCGACGCGCTCGGCTTCGAGCTGAGCTCCCTGAACGGGCTCGTCATCGCCGACCGCTCGCGCTCCTCGTTCCGTTGGGAGCACGCGGCGACGGAGGCGTGCGTCACCTCGCCCGACGCCGCCGTGCAGGACCTGGTCGGCTCGCCCGGGTGGATCGTCATCGGCGACACGGGCGGCGGGGACCTGGTGGTCGTCGACCTGACCCCCGGTCCTGGCGGCCACCTCGGGCAGCTCATCGTGCTCGACCACGAGCAGAGCGTCGGCGCCTGCCTGTTCGCCGAGTCCCTCACCGACCTGGTGCGGGATCCGGACCGGAGCTGGTACTCCGGTCCGAGCCCGGACCTGACGTCGGTGGTGGCGAGGCTCCACGGCGAAGTCCCCAACAGCGTCGAGGCGGCGGCCCACCCCGACCTGGAGGTCCTGACCCTCGGAGGGTGGCGCGGCGAACCGGTCAGTCTGACCCCTGTCATCGGGTTGCCCCGGCTCCGCACCCTCTACGCCGGCCCCGGGGCGCTCGCCGACCCCCGGGAGGTCACCCGGCTGACCGGACTGGAGTTCCTGGAGCTGACCCCGGAGGACTGGCGCTGCCTGCTCGACGCCGGCGCCGTCCCCCGCGGCCTGTCGGCCGCCGCCATCGAGGCCCCGAGCGACCACGACCTGCGCCCGATCATGGCCCTCGCGAACGAACTCCTCACCCTGTGGGAGCGCCCCCTGATCACGGAGACCGTCATCGAAGGCGACCTCGGCCCCCTGCCGTAGCCCTGTCGCGGATCTCGTGTGCCCGGGAGAGTGAGGCGGCCCTGCTGGGGTGCCGCTGTCACTTTCGCGGGGGCGGTGGGGAGTCGGGCTTCTCGCGGTAGAGGTCGATGGCGAGGGCGACTGCGGCGTGGGTCGCGGGGTGGGGGTCCTGGCGGCGCCAGATGAGGTGGACGGGGACGGGGGCGGCGTTGCGCAGGGGGCGGTAGACGATGCCGTCGCGGCGGTACTGGGCGGCGGTGGCCTGGGGGGTGACGCCGACGCAGCGGCTGGTGGCGATGGCGGCGAGCCAGTCGTCGATGTCGTGGGTGTAGATGACGGCGGGCCGCTGGTCCTCGGGCCACAGGTTCAGGGCGGTGGTGCCGGTTCGGCGGTCGATGGCGAGGGTGCGGGAGGGGATCTCGTCGAGGCGGATGCTGCGCCGGCGGGCCCACGGGTCGTCGGAGGCGAGCGCGACGATGCGGTGTTCGTGGCCGACCAGGGCGTGCGACCAGGGCTTCAGGTCGAGCGGGGCGCGGACGACGGCGAGGTCGCACATGCCTTCGGCCAGCCCGCCGGTGGGGGAGTTGTGGCGGACGAGGCGCAGCTCGACGTCGGGGTGGCGCTCGTGCCAGCGGCGCTGGAAGTCGGTGGTGTGGCGGCCGAAGGCGGACCAGGCGTGGCCGAGGTGGAGTCGGGCGTGGCCGGCGGTCGCTTCCGCGACCAGGTCGTCGGCGCCGGCGAGCAGGACGCGGGCGCGGGCGAGGACCCGTACGCCGGCCGGCGTGGGCGCGATCGTGCGGCTGGTGCGGTGCAGCAGCCGCACCCCGAGGAACTGTTCCAGGGCGTGCAGGTTGCGGGAGACGGCGGCCTGGGAGATGCCCAGCTGGGGGCCGGCGTCGGTGAAGCTGCCGGTGTCGATGATGGCGACCAGGCAGCGCAGGTGCTTCAGTTCCAGATCGGCGGGACTTTGTCGTCGCTCATCCATACGCCGAGCGTATCAATGGGTCGGTGAATGCATTTTGCGTATGGCTGCGCGGGCTCCACTGTGGAGGGCATGGTGCTGAAGAGTTCTCATGAGGGCGTCACCGCCCAGGGCGACGGGCGCCTGGCCGGGGTGGCGCTGATGCTGGGCTCCGGCCTGTCCAACCAGGCCGGAGCCTCGATGGCGGCGCTCGCCTTCCCGGTGATCGGTCCCGCGGGTGTGGTGGCCGTCCGCCAGTGGGTGGCCGCCGGGGTGCTGTGGGCGGTCGGCAGGCCGCGGCCGCGGTCGTTCACGGTGGCGCAGTGGCGTCCGGTCCTCGGGCTCGCGATGGTGTTCGCCGTGATGAACCTGTCCCTCTACACGGCGATCGACCGGATCGGGCTCGGGCTGGCCGTCACCCTGGAGTTCCTCGGCCCGCTCGCGGTGGCCCTGGCCGGCTCGCGCCGGCGCATCGACGCCCTGTGTGCGGTGGCCGCCGCGGCCGCGGTGGTCGTCCTGGCCCGGCCCTCGCCCTCCACCGACTACCCGGGCATCGCCCTGGCCCTGCTCGCGGCGGTGTGCTGGGCCGGCTACATCCTGCTCAACCGGGTCGTCGGCCGCCGCCTGCCCGGGCTGGAGGGCTCGGCCGCCGCCGCCGCGCTCTCGGGGGTGCTCTACCTTCCCGTCGGCATCGTGGTGCTGTGCCTTCGTCCCCCGACCGCCGCCGCCCTGGCCTGCGCGCTGGCCGCCGGCGTGCTGTCCTCGGCGGTGCCCTTCCTGGCCGATCTGCTGGCGTTGCGGCGGGTGCCCACGCAGTTCTTCGGCGTGTTCATGAGCGTCAACCCGGTCTTCGCCGCGCTGATCGGTCTCGTCGTGCTCGGCCAGCACCTCGGCGCGGCCTCCTGGCTCGCCATGCTGGTGATCGTCGGAGCGAACGCGGTCGCCGTCACCACCGCCCCCGCCAACCCCGAGTGATGAGCGGGGCCCCGAGAAAAAGTTTCGGGCCGATGTCGATTCGGCCGGGTCCGCTGCGACGTCATGATGTGCGGCGCTCCGCCGCACGGTGATGCGACGACGAGACCTGACGAGGGAACACGTGGACCAACTGCTCAGAGTCATGAACTTCAACGTCTCCAGTGACGGCGTCGGTGCCGGTGCCAGTGAGCACCAGAGCTTCGAGCGGCCGTTCGGCCACGACCATCCCGAGAAGCTGTTCGCCTGGGCCGGGGCCACGGCGAGCTGGCCCATGCGGACGGCTCCCGGGGGGAGCCGGGGCCTCGACGACTACTTCACGCGGGACTTCGCGCGCAACATCGGTGCCGAGATCATGGGCCGCAACAAGTTCGGGCCCCAGCGCGGGCCCTGGCAGGACGACGAGTGGCGCGGCTGGTGGGGTGACGAACCCCCGTTCCGGACTCCGGTGTTCGTCATGACCCACCACGAGCGTCCGTCGTTCACGCTCTCCGACACCACGTTCCACTTCGTCGACGGCGACCCGGCCACGGTCCTCGCACGGGCGCGGGAGGCCGCGGAGGGCAAGGACGTCCGGCTCGGTGGCGGGGTGAGCACCATCCGGCAGTTCCTCGCCGCCGACCTCGTCGACACCCTGCACGTGGCGGTGTCGCCGGTGGAGCTCGGCCCCGGGCTACGGCTCTGGGAGTCCCCCGACGAGCTGCTGGACCGGTTCCACCTGGAGGTGGTGCTCAGCCCGAGCGGGGTGACGCACCACCTGTTCTGGCGGAGGTGACGTGAGGGCCCGCCTCGGGCGGCCGACGCCCGGGTGACGGCCGCTCAGGGGCGGGCTCGGAGGCGGGCTCGGGAGTGGGCTCAGGAGTGCGCGGTCACGGTCGCGGTGAGGGGCGCGGGGCCGAGGGTGGCCGCCGCCATCGGGCGGGGGCGGCTGCCCGGAACCGGGTCCACTCGCCAGGCGGCCGTGACCGCCGCCGTCAGGAGGGTGAGCTCCGCCAGGGCGAAGTCGCCGCCGGGGCAGCCGTGCACACCGGCGGCGAAGGGCAGGTAGGCGCCGCGCGGGGGAGCGGGGTGCCGTTGCGGGTCCCAGCGGTCGGGGTCGAACGCGCCGGGGTTGCGGTACCAGCGGGGGTCCCGGTGCAGTCACGTGACCGCATGGGCGAGACACGTGACTGTCATACGCGAGGCCGGTGGACACATGTACGTGTTCCTGAGCGCCGAACGAGGAGAAGCCCGGGAGCGGGGGCATCACGTTCGCCGTCCACGCGGACCGCATCCACGACGAACTCCGCCCCCCTCGTCACCCGGTGTCGCGGGCGGCGGACCCCCGTTCCTCCAGGTTCCAGGTGATGACCCTGTGGGGGTGGACGCGGACGATGTCCCGGCTGAAGCGGTCGGGCGCCACCGGCGGCACGTCGACGGTCAGCACCTCGGCCCGGCCCCGGATCTCGACCCCGCGCCCCCACCCGCCCGCGACCGGGTCATCGGCCGGAGCCAAGTCGTCGACCAGGACGGAGACCTCGGGGCGGGCCTGCGCGTTGCGGTACTTCTGGCTGCGGGCCATGGCGGGCCCGCCGATGTCGATGGTCCCGTCGTCGTTGAGCCTGAAGCCCACCGGGCGGATCTGCGGACGGCCGTCGGGGCCGATGGTGGCAAGTCGGGCCAGTGGCTGGGCGAGCAGGTACTCGCGCTCCCTCTCGGTGAAGATCATGCGGACGACCCTAGGAGCTCAAGGGCGGTTGAGGTCAAGGCCGTTGAGTGCCCTCCTGCGCCGCGAGCGCGAGCGCGTGCCGGCCGGACTCGGCGAGGGTGTACAGCACGGACCGCTGCTGCTTGTGGCGCTGGATGCTCCCCTTGGCCACGAGCGACTCCAGGGTGTTGCGCACGACCTGCGGGGTGGGGGTGCGGTCCGGGTGCTTCACCAGCAGTTCGTCCCGCAGCTCCTTCGCCAGGCGCGGTTCGTCGTGACCGCTGAGCAGGGACAACAGGAGCTCTCCGAGCAGGGGTTGCCGCGACTTCCCCGCCGCGGCGGCCCGTGCCGGCTTGCCCGCCTGCACCGTCCGCGCCGTGTTCCCCGCCTTCGCGGGCTTCGCCGTCTTCGCCGTCTTCGCCGTCCGCGCCGAACGAGCCGAACGCGGCGAAGGTGTGCGGGCGGGGGCCGCAGCGGACGCCCGGCGTCGCTTCGCCCCGGTGAGCACGGGCTCGTCCTGTGCCTGCTGGGGCAGGGGCGAGGGTTCCGACAGGCCCTCGTACCGTTCGGCGAGCTGGAGGATGTCGGCCAGGAGGGCTTCCTCCTGCTTCAGCATCCTGACCTCCTCGGCCAGTTCCTGCTGACGCCGACGGTTCTCTTCCAGATCCGATGCGGCCTGATCGACGAGCCGCGTACGGAGCGTGCTGGCTGGTTGGCTGGTCACAACCGTTCACTCCTTAGTAATGGATGACGTTGCGCATGGTACTCACGCTGGAGCTTCCGTGTAGGAGGGTGCAGGCGGTGGACGGCATTCCCTGGGGTCGTGCAGTACCATTCCCGACGCCCGGGCGAGCAGCACGCCGACAGGGCGAGGCGGCGTCGTCAGGACATCGCACAATCGACAACCACCATCCGCAACCGCCGCGACGGGTGGATCACCCTGGCCTGGCTGCTGCGGCGGTCGCCGAACATCTTGCTGATCCGCGGCACCTCGTCGGTGGCACACCTGCGAGAGAACGTCGCAGGCTGCGGGCCGTGGAGTGCGCGGCGCGAGCGCCGGCAGGCGGGCGATAGGCCGTCGTCCCTGACCGCCGGTCGGGGGGAGGTGGGACTCTGGCCTTACGTCAGACCGTCGGTGTACGCCGCAAGTCTGATCATGAACCCATCCCTGCGCCGTACGGGGGACGAGTGCGCCTGAACGGAGACTGGAGGCGATCCGAGAACACCGATTCTGCACTGAGGACGGGCATGGCGCTGCGAGACGGACGAACGATCTCCCTGTTGACGGTCGGCGCGGTGACGACCGTGATCGCGGCGCTCACCCCGGTGACGGCGTTCGCGGCGGGCGGGGACCCGCTCCAGCAGTACGCGCAGCAGAAGCTTCGTTGGGAGCGCTGCGACGCGGGCGGGCCGGCGGGGTTCGAGTGCGCGAAGGTCAAGGTGCCTCTGGACTATGGCAACCCCGGGGGCCGGAGGATCGACCTCGCGATATCGCGGATCAAGGCGGGCAGCGCGAAGCAGCGGCACGGAGTGCTGCTGATGAATCCCGGTGGCCCGGGTTTCCCGGGGCTGGGCCTGCCCGTGGAGATGCAGCCGCTGCTGTCGGCGCAGGTGCGGGAGCGGTTCGACCTGGTCGGCTTCGACCCGCGCGGGGTCGGGCAGAGCTCGCCGGTCGGCTGCGGCCTGACGCCCGACGAGCAGGTCTACCAACACCCCTACGCAGAAGGGAAGTTCGGCGAGGACGTGGCCCGGGCCCGGACGGTGGCCGACAAGTGCCGGGCCAAGGCGGGGGACACGCTGGCGCACATCACCACCCGCAACACGGCCCGGGACATGGACGTCGTCCGGGCGGTGCTGGGGGAACAGAAGATCTCCTACTTCGGGTACTCGTACGGCACCTACCTGGGCGCCGTCTACACGCAGATGTTCCCCCGGCGCGCGGACCGGTTCGTGCTCGACAGCGCGCTCGATCCGGCGCTCGCGTGGCGGGGGATGTTCCGGGGGTGGTCGGCGGGGGCCGAACTCGCCTTCACCCGGTGGACGGAGTGGGCCGCCGCCCGCAACACCGCGTACGGGTTGGGCGCGACTGCGGCGGAGGTCCGGGAGGCGTACTGGGACCTGATCGCCCACGCCGACCGCACGCCCGTTCCGGTGGAGGGCGGGGCGCTCAGCGGCGACGCCATCCGGTCCAGGTACGCCGAGTTCGTCCGCGTCGAGGCCGTCACGCCCTGGATCGTCGCGCTCAAGGCCGCAGCCGCGGGCGGGCCGGCCGCTTCGGCCGCTTCGGCCGGGGCGACCGGCGTGGCCGACGTGGCCGGCGCGGCGGTGTCCGATGCCGCCCCGGTCCGGGCCGCCGACGAGGGCGCGGGCGCGCGGGCCGCCGACCCGGTCGCCCCGGTAGACCCGGTCGACCCGGAGAACAACCGGGCCGCCGTCGTGTGGGCCGTCTTCTGCGGCGACACCCGCGACTGGCCGCGCGACCCCGAGCAGTACCGCCGGGACGCGATCCGGGACAAGGCCCGCTACCCGCTGGCCGGCGACCTGGGCGCCAACATCCAGCCGTGCGCGTTCTGGAAGCGGGCGCCCGGCGAGCCGGCCACCGTGGTGAACAACGACGTCAACGCGCTGATCGTGCAGAACCAGTGGGACCCGCAGGCGACCTTGGCCATGGCACAGGGCATGCGGCGGGCGCTGCACGGCGCACGGATGATCACGGTGGCCGGCGGCGAGGGCCACGGTGTGGTGGTGGCCGGCCCGTCCTGCGCGAGCGCCGACGTCAACCGCTACCTGACCACCGGCCGGCTGCCCGCCAAGGACCTGACCTGCGGAAACTAGGGGCACCGTCGAAGCCCCCACCCCGCCGATCTGCGCGAGTTCCAAGTCATTCGGCGTGCTCATGGATCACTACGCGCGCGTCGTGCGGTCCTTCGACACCCCGCCCGTGATCATCGGCCACCCGGTCGGCGGGCTCGTCGCCCAGCACCTCCTGGGCACCGGCCCGTGCCCCCGCCGCCGTTCGGGCGGCGGGGGCACGGGCCGGTCGCGTGACCGTCCGGGGTGGGGGTCAGCTCGGGAAGGGCCAGGTCGGGCACCACGGCCAGGTGATCTGGCCGGGGTAGGGCGGGCCCCACGGCGGGCACTTGGGCAGGGTCGGCGTCCCCGGGGCGCTGGTCCACAGGATCTTGCCGTTCAGCTGGACGGCGATCGCACCCTCGTTGTAGACGGCCAGTTCGGCGCCGGGGTTGCCGCCGGTGTTGCTGGCCCACAGCGGGGTGTTGGCGGCGGAGTACACGACGAGGTTGCCGTCGCCCTGCATGACCAGGATGTTGCCGTTGGGGATGGCGCCCTTGGCGACCCAGATCGGGGTGGTGTCGCGGTACAGGACGACGTTGCCGTCGCCCTGCATGGCCAGCATGATGTGGCCGTTCGGCGAGTACCAGGCCTGGTTGCGGTTCAGCAGGCTGTTCATCGGGATGTGGGTGGGCTCGGACAGCGCGGCGGTCACGGCGGCCGGAGCCGCGGTGGGGGCGGCGGCCTGGGCGGCGTCGGCGGTACCCGTGGTGAGGGCGCCGAACCCGATCGTGGCGAGGGCGGCCAGGGCGGCGACCCGGGAGCGGAGTCTGGACATGGGTGGGCTTGAAGTCCTTCCGGGGAAAGCGGAGTTGACGAAGTAGCGGGAGGGTTTCCTGTGGCGCCCGTCCCGCTGCGTCCGGCGCCGCACCGAACGTTAGGTCCGCGGCGCGCCGCCGATCGGCAGATCCACCGGCAGCTTCCCGCTCGCCCGCCCGCCCGCTCACCGCCTTCGACAGCGCCGGCACCGACTCGTGGTGCGGTAAGCGGGCGCTCCCAGCCCCCGCTGGGCCGCTTCGGTACGGTGCCGCCACCGCGACGCCAAAGCCTGACCCTGCCGGGGACCTCGGAGCTTCCCGGCCCGGCCCCGGACGCTCAGCAGCAGCCCCACTGCGGGGTGGGCGCGGTGGCCGGGATCGCGGAGGCCCGGGCGGCGGGTGCCGGCGGGTGGATGGTCGTTCCCGCCTTGATCGTCTCGACGACCTCGATGTCGCGGATCGCCTCCGGGTCGACCGTCAGCGGATTGGCGCTGAGGATCACCAGGTCCGCGAGCTTGCCGACCTCGATGCTGCCCTTGCGGTCCTGCTCGCCGTACTGGTGGGCGGCGTCGAGGGTGATCGCGCGGACCGCCTCCAGGGCCGACACCCGCTGCTCCGGCCCGAGGACGACCCCGTCGGTTCGGGTGCGCCGGGTCACCTGGCTGGACAGCACGGCGATCGAGTCGGGCAGCGCCACCGGCGCGTCGTGGTGCGAGGTGTAGCGCAGGCCGCGGTCGAGCGCCCAGCGGGCGGGGGAGATGGTGGCCGCCCGCTGCTCGCCGAAGACGGTCCCGCGGTACCAGTCGCCCCAGTAGTAGGTGTGCATGGAGAAGAAGGACGGCACGATCCCCAGCCGGGCGAACGCCTCGACCTGGTCCTCGCGGGCGGTCTGCGCGTGGATGGCCACGGTCGGGCGCCGGCCCGGCCCGGCCGCCTCGACCGCCCGGAGGAACTGGTCGATCGCCGCGTCGCCGTTGACGTGCGCCAGGACCTGCCAGCCCCGCTCGACCGCCGTGCTGACCTGCTTGTCCACCACCGTGCCGTCCGGCTCCGCCGGGTACCCGCAGTAGTCCTCGGGCTTCCCGGCCGGCGGCGTCAGGTACGGCGCGGTGAGCCACGCCGTGCGGCCCTGCGGCGAGCCGTCCAGCACCAGCTTCACCCCGGCCGCGCGGACGCCGTCCACGTACTCGTCGCTCACCCCGATCGGGTCGTCCAGCGCGGAGGACATCGCCTCGCCGGCCTTCACGTACGCGACCACGTCGACCGCGAACGGCACGGCGGCGGCCGTGTCCCGCAGCGCCTTGAGGTTGTCGAGGGTGGTGCCGCCCTCCTGGACGGTGGTGAAGCCGAAGCTCGCCGCCGTGGCCGCGCCGGTGATGAACAGCATCAGCAGTGCCCGTTCGGGCAGCCCCGCGAGCGCCAGGTCCGAGGCCGGGGTGAACGCCTTCTCCTCCAGGACCCCGTCGGGCTCGCCGTGCGCGGGCGGGACGGCGAGTTCGCGCCGCCGGATCACGCCGCCCTCGGGGTCGGGCGTGGCGGCCGAGTAGCGGAGCCGTTTCAGGCCGAGGCTGTTCACCGCGCCGAGGTGGAAGGACTGGTGGATGGCGAGCACCGGGCGGTCCCTGGACACCTCGTCGAGGTCCTCGCGGGTGGGGTGGCGGCCCTCGGCGAGCATCGCGTCGTCGTAGCCGAACCCGACGATCCACTCGGAGTCCGCGCCCACCGTGCTCCCGGCCCAGGCGCGCAGCTTGTCCTTCAGCGAGTCGAGCCCGGTGACGTCGCCGTCCGGTGCGGCCAGCAGGTTGGCGATGGTGGCCTGGAGGCCGATGCCGCCGAGGTGCCCGTGCGCGTCGACGAACCCGGGCAGCAGGGCGCGGCCCTCAAGGTCCCGTACGACGGTGTGCGGGCCGCTCCACTGGTCCAGCGCCTCCTGCCGGGGGCCGACGAAGACGATCGTGCCGTCCTTGACGGCCACGGCCTCGGGGGGCCGGGCGTCACTTTCGGCGCTCTCGGAGCTTTCGGCGCTTTCGGCGCTCTCGGCGACGGTGACGATCTCGCCGCCGTGGAGGATGAGGTCGGCCTGCTGGGCCATGCGGGTCTCCTGGAGGTAGGGGTTTGCGCCACGCTCCTACCCGTGGTGACCGCGGAATCACCTTCTGTGGCGCCGGTCTGTCCGTATGTCGCTCCCGCACGGCGGTTGCGGGTGTCTTCGGTGTCCCAGGTGTCCCGGGTGTCTCAGCGCTGCTCCTCCGGGCGGCCCTCGAGCTCCCAGCGGGTGTGGAAGGTCCCGTCCCGGTCGACGCGGCGGTAGGTGTGCGCGCCGAAGAAGTCCCGCTGGCCCTGCACCAGTGCGGCCGGGAGGCGCCCCGCCCGCAGGCCGTCGTAGTAGGCGAGCGCGGTCGCGAAGCCGGGGGCGGGCACCCCGAGTTCGACCGCCGCCGAGACGACCCGTCGCCAGGCCGACTGCGCGGAGCCGAGCGCCTCCCGGAAGTGCGCGTCGGTCAGCAGGGTGGGGCGCTCCCGGTCGGCCTCGTACGCGTCCCTGATCCGGTCCAGGAACCGGGCCCTGATGATGCAGCCGCCGCGCCAGATCGCGGCCATCTCGCCGGGGTCGATCTGCCAGGAGTACTCCGCGCTGCCGGCCTGGATCTGGTTGAAGCCCTGGGCGTAGGCCACCATCTTGGAGGCGTACAGCGCCTGCTCGACGTCGTCGGCGAACCGGTCCGATGCCGCGCTGTCGAGCCAGGTCTCGGTGGGGCCGGGCAGCCCCCGGCCGGCCTGCCGGAGCGGCACGCTGCCGGACAGCGCCCGGGCGAAGACCGCCTCGGCGATCCCGCTGACGGGCACGCCGAGCTCCAGCGCGCTCTGGACGGTCCAGCGGCCGGTGCCCTTCTGCTCGGCCTGGTCCAGCACGATGTCGACGAAGGGCTTCCCGGTCGCCGCATCGGTGTGGGCGAGGATCTCGGCGGTGATCTCGATCAGGTAGGACTCCAGGCGCCCGCCGTTCCACGCCCGGAAGACCTCGGCGATCGCGTCGGGTTGCAGTCCGGCTCCGTGCCGCAGCAGGTCGTACGCCTCGGCGATGAGCTGCATGTCGGCGTACTCGATGCCGTTGTGGACCATCTTGACGAAGTGGCCGGCGCCGTCCGGTCCGACGTGGGTGCAGCAGGGCTTGCCGTCGACCTTGGCCGCGATGTCCTCCAGCAGCGGTCCCAGGACCCGGTAGGCCTCCGGGGTGCCGCCGGGCATGATGCTCGGCCCCTCCAGGGCGCCCTGCTCACCGCCGGAGATGCCGCTGCCCACGAAGTGCAGGCCGCGTCCGCGCAGGGCCGCCTCCCGCCTCCTGGTGTCGAGGAAGTGCGCGTTCCCGCCGTCCACCACCACGTCGCCCTCGTCGAGCAGCGGTACCAGCTCGTCGATGACCGCGTCGGTCGGCGCCCCGGCCTTGACCATGATCACGATCAGGCGGGGGCGTTCCAGGGCCGCGACGAACTTCTCCGTGGTCTCGGCGGCCACGAACTCACCCTCGTGCCCGAACTCCTCCAGCAGCGCCGTGGTCCGCGCCAGCGTGCGGTTGTGCACGGCCACCCGGTAGCCGTGGCGGGCGAAGTTCCTGGCCAGGTTGCGGCCCATCACGGCCAATCCGGTGACGCCGATCCGGGCCGGTGCCTGCTCGGTCATGGCGGGAATCTCCAAGGGGGTCTCGGGGGCACAGGTGCTCGGGTGCTTGGGGCTGTCGGGACTACTCAGCGGAGAGCGCGAGGATCTCGTCCTCGGGAAGCTCGACGTACTCCTCGCCCTCCACCCGGATCTCCGATCCGGAGAGCCTGTTGAAGAGGATCTTCTCGCCGACCTTGACGTCCACCGGGTGCGGCTTGCCGCTCCCCAGCTGCCGGCCGGGCCCCACCGCCACCACCTCGCCCGTCCACGTCTCCGGGTCCTGCGGGGCCGAAACCCCGATCGGCTTGACGATCAGATGATCGTGCTTCGGGTGGAAGTCGGGCATGGCATGGTCCTCTCACGTAGCCGCCTGCGGCGCAGCCGGGGCCGCCCCCACACCTCGATTCTGCCGATCCGCGTCCGCGACCGCCCCACCAGCCGCTCGACGTCCACGCACCGGCGCGGCCGCTTCCCGCCGCCCGTCGCCCGCGGCGGGGCGGCCGAGTTTCCGGGCGCGGCATGCTCCGTTCGGGTCGCGGGGCGTCGGCCCGGGCGCAGCGCGGCGGCTCCGGTCGGCTACTGCAGCAGTGCGGCGTGCGGGTGGTCCGGGGCGGCCGGGCACGCGTAGATCTGCTGGTTGTACCCGTCGCCGACGGTGATCATGGTCGGTGCCGCCGAGTCGGGGCGGACGGCGTCCCGGGTCGCACCGGCCTGGGTCGCGCCGGCCCGGTCCTCGTACGGGATCCAGCTGCGGACGTCCGCGCGCCACTCCTTCGTGGCGATGGTCAGCATCGGGTCCATCCGGCTGCCACAGGCGCGGCAGTACTGCGGAGCGGGATCGGTGAAGCTCCAGGGCGCCCAGCCGCCGGCCTTCCAACCGGGGGCGACGGACAGCTCCCAGTCGTAGTACCTGTCCTCCGCCCCGTCGTAGGCACTGCCCGGCTCCGCGCCGGTCTTCCGCCGCGCGCTCCACGCCCGGACCTGCGCGCGCAGGTCCGGGTCGAGCTCCGCCGCCAGCGGGTACTCGGTGACCTGCTCGGGGGAGACCAGGCACGGCTGCGGCAGGTAGTCCTCGTACTGGATCGCGGGCGGCTGCGGAGGCGCGGTGAGGACCTCGCCGACCGCGGTGGCGGATCGCCAGAACAGCTCGGTCCTCGGCATGTTCCCCCAGGGGCGGTCGAATGGGTGGTCGAAGGGGCACCACAGCACCTGGAGCAGGTCCGCGCCTTCGGGCGGACGCAGGTCGGGCACCTCGCGGACGTACAGCTGGGCCACGGCCAGCATCGCGACCGGCCCCTGCGGGCACGGGCGGCCGGCGCCGGCCCGATCCAGCACGGCGCGCTCCTGCGGGGTGTAGGAGCGGGCGCCCGGTGGCCGGGCCCGGGCGGCCGCCCGGATCCCGCGCAACAGCCGGACATCCGCCGGGGAGGTCGCCGGCAGCACGGCCGGCACCCGGTGCGTGCCCTCGCAGTGCGGCCACGGCTCGGCGGCGGGCCACAGCAGTGGACCTCCGACCGAGCTCTCCCGCGGGGACGGCGATCCGGGCCGCGGGTGCAGCCGGGTCGCCGTCCGGGCCAGCGGGGCCAGTTGTGGGAAGGCCGCCACGATGTCGTCCGGCCTCGGCGGGGTGGTGCGGGTCATGCCGGCCTCCCAGCCGTACCGGTTCCGGTTCCTCGGTCCCCAGTTGCCCGGTCTCAGTTCCCCAGACCGGGCCCGCCGTTCTCGGGGATGTTCAGAAGGGTCTGCTCGTTGAAGACGGGCAGTGACGTGCCGTCGGGCAGCTGGACCGTGGCGCTCATGCTCGCGCCCCACGGGATGGTGCTGCTGTCGTCCCGGTAGAGGGGCGTCACCACGTAGTACACGGCGGCGTTCCCGTCCGCGGACAGCGCGTTCACCTCCTTCTGGACCCTGGCCTCGAACATCCTCATGCTGATCCCCTTGATGTTCAGCCCGAGCTGGTAGCACGGGACGAGGTTGATCCAGTCCTCCTTGTGACTGCCCCTCCCCCCGAGGACGTTGGCGATCAGGTGGCAGCGGGCGAGGCCACCGCCGGGGGACTGCGCGTTCGCGTCCTCCCAGCCCGTGATGTCGCCGGCGGCCTCGTCCCCCTTGACCAGGGGGTTCGTCAGGCAGGCCTCCGCCTTGCCGGCCCTGGTGGCCGGCGCGGGGGCCCGGGTGCCGGAGGGGCTCGGGCCCGCGGTCCGGTTGCGACTGGGCACGGACTGCTCGGTGTTGAGGATCCATCCGCTGCCGCTCGGCCTGCCCCGGGGTTGGGTCAGACAGGCGGCCTTGCCGGAAGGGGAGGGCGACGGGCTCCCGGGGCCGGTGTCCGGGGGCTCCGGCGCGGGTTGGACGGTCTTGATCTCGTCGATGACGAGCTTCACGCCGGCCTTGTACGCGACGAGCTTGCCGCGGCGGTTCATGGCGGTCTTGAAGACTTCCAGGGCGGGGGCCGCGGCGGCCCCCGGCATCTGGACCTGGAGGGCCGTGTAGTTCCCGTCGGGCTTGCGGACCAGCCCGTCGTAGGCGATGGACGGGCTGCCGAGCTGCGCCGCCTGTGCGGCGGGAAGCTGCCCGACGGCCTCGGGCAGCAGGTACGCCGTGCCCGGGCGCATGTCGACGGTGGTGCCGGCCTGTTTCGCGTAGGCCTTCAGGGCGGAGGTCCGGGGCTGCTGGTACGGGCTGTCGGCGGTGCCGGCGGCGTCGGAGGTGTCGACGGTGTCGACCCCCCGCCTCCGGCTCTGGGACTGGCTCTGACCCTGGTTCTCGCTCTGGTTCTGCCTTTGGGACGGGGCTTGAGCGCGGTGCTGCGGAGGGGCGGCCGCGTCACCGCCCTGGTCCATCGCCGCCGCCGGGTCCGGTGGATTGTCGGCGAGGCTCTGGGTGGCCTGGGCCATCTGCTGGAGCAACTGCTGCGCCCGGGGCTGGAGCTGCTGCTCCTTGGCCTGGAGCTCCTTGGCCTTCGCCTCCTGGGCCTTGGCGGCGGCGCTGAGCTGGGACTGCCTGGAACCGAGCTTGGACTCCTCCTGCCCGAGCTGGGACTGCTCGCTCTCCAGACTGCCCTTCTCGGCCTGGAGCTGCGCCTGTTCGCTCCTCAGCTCGCTCGCCTCGGCGTCGTACGCGCTGGACGCGGCGGCCTGCGCGGGCAGTTGGAAGGTGTGCGGCTTGTTGTTGTGGGCGTCGATCCTGGAGGCCAGGGCCGCCGCGCGCGTCCCGAAGCTGCCGGCCTTCTGCTTTGCGGCAGTGGCCTTGGCCTCGAACGCCGCGGTGTCGTTGCGCAGGGCGGCGGCATCCTTGGTGATCTGCTCCGCCTCGGCGACCACGGCCTTCGCCTGCTGCGCGATCTCCGCTTCCTGCCGGTTGAAGTCCTCGATCTCCCGGACCAGCTGCGCCGAGGCGGCCCTGACGTCCCCGGACGGGACCAGGACAGCGACTCCGCCCGACTGGGCCAGGACGGCCGCAGCGCCGGTGGCCGCGAACGCGGGCGCCCCCGCGCCGACGAACGGCACCAGCACGGCCGCCAGCGCCAGGAGGACGAAGCGCCGTACGGCTATTCGTACGGCCGTCCGCGCAGTCGTCCGCACAGTCGTCCGTACGGTTCGCCGGCGGCGAGCGGCCGGGCCGTACGGGGACGCGGTCATCCGCTCACCTTCCCGGTGAGCTCGTCGGCGAGCTTCGCGGTGGTCGACTGGCCGTCGCCCGCCTGGCAGACGGCGACCTGGACCAGACTCGTGCCCTTCACCCGCGCCTGGTGGTGGCAGGCCCACTGCGCGCCGCCGTCCTGTGCGCCGTCCTGCGCCGCCGTCCACGCCACGGCGACCTCGGTGGGAGGGTGGGCCGTGTAGGCCCACTTCGCGGTACGACCTGCCTGGTCGGTGACCGTCGAGGACGGGCACTTGGTGAGGCCGTCGGTGAGCGCCTGGAAGGCCGCGCCGGTCTTCTCGCTGTCCGGGAACACGCCGATGACCTGGTTCACGGTGTAGGCGCCCGTGGCCCCTGCGTCCTGGTAGGTCGCCGACAGGAACGCGGTCCACGCCTGCCCGTAGACCGACTGGGTCGTCGGTCCCGCCGCGACGGCGCATTCCGACGGCGACACGGCGAGCGGGGCGTGCGGCCGGTCCGACTGCGGGCCGGCGACCAGCGTCGTCCCGGCCAGCCGACTGACGCTGTCAGGGCTCACGAGGTCCGCTTGGACCGTACCCGCGGCCACGTGCGGCGGCAGGCTCGTCGGCTGCTGCGGCCAGAGCCACCACCCGATGCCGGCCAGGACGAGGCAGGGCACGACCGCGGCCACGATCAGCTGCCAGTGGCGCGGTACCCGAGTGAGCAGGGGCCTCCCCGGGCCTGCCGTCGGCGCGTGTTGCGGAACCGGCGGCTGCGGCGACGGCGGTTGCGACTGCGGCGACGGCGCCGCGCCGGATGCCGAAGGCGGCCCGGCAGGGCGGGCCGCCCCAGCGCCTGACGGGCCATCACCGCCCGGGCCCGACGGCGGCGGAATGATGTAGTCGGCGTCTTCGGCCACGCTGATCTCCCCCACGACACGCCGCCATCCGGGCGACTCAGGTTGCGTTCTGTAAACGAAGCCGGGACATACCGTCACTCATCCAGCGCAGCGGGGCAAGACCTTCCGGTCGGATTTGAGGACCGTCTGAGCATTTCGCCGAAACCACCAACTGCCAGTCAGTGCTCCGGAGTTGGATCAACCCGCGTCGTGCCGCGCCGAGCCGACGGATCGGAACCCTCGGCGGCGAGGAGTCAGGACGCCCGGAGGACCACCGGACTCCGAGGATCGCTCGGAGGTGAGGAGTCCGAGCCCCCGGAGCAGGTGGACAGCCTGCTTGTCCGTCCACGGGCGGAGGGCAGCCGCCTGCTCCCGAGGCTGAGTGGGCCCGCTACGATGCGCCACGTGCTTCTCGCTGTTGACACGCATTCGCATGCGTACCAAATCGGACAGTCCATGGGGACGTGGGGTATACCCGCTCTGATCGCTGTCCTCCTCGCCTGGCGGTTCACCGGCACCTGGCGAAACCCCGTCGCCCGCACCCTCGAAGAGGCGCCCCGCGTCGCCGCGGTGCGGAGAAAGCGCAGGAGCGTCAGTATTGTGGCGACTCTCCTCCTCGTCGGCGCCGGGGTGATCGCAGTGGTCGTAGAGGTGGGTTCGGACTCCTCTTACGGCCCTGCGGCCCGGTCAGGCCCGGCCGGGCGCACCATCGACGCTCCGGCAACCGTCGCCGGCTACCACCTGATCACCGGTGAGGCCGCAGTCGGCCTGTCGGCCCGGGTGCCGGGCGCGACCCCCGAACGCTACCGAGACTATTCGCAGTGCATCGGGCTTTAGCCCGGTGGTGAGGCGAATCCTTGGCCTGTAGGCGCGGAGCGCCGGAGTGTGCTCCGTGCAGGTTCTAGGCCGGGGGGTTCTGCTGCTCGATGTACTGGCGGAGCACGCTGATCGGTGCTCCGCCGACCGACCCCGCGAAGTACGAGCCGGACCACAGCTTCTGTGCGCGCCAGTAGTGGCGGACCAGTTCGGGATACTCCTGGTGCATCCGGCGTGAGCTGACGCCCTTGAGGCTGTTGACCAGCTTGGACAGGGCGACCTTCGGGGGGAAGTTCACCAGCAGGTGGACGTGGTTGTTCTCACTGTTGAACTCCACGATCTCGCACTCGAAGTCTTCGGCGACCGCCCGCATGATCTCCTCCACCCGTCGAAGATGGGCGTCGTTGAACACCTTGTGCCGGAATTTCGTCACGAAAACCAAGTGCGCGTGAAGCGCGAATGTGCAGTGCCTGCCTGTACGGATCTCCTGATGCTCAGCCATAAACCAACTGCAGTACTGTGTCGATTGTGCAGCTTCGGTACAGCTTCCGCCTGTACCCGACGGCTGGTCAGCGTTCCTCTCTGGCCCAGGCGTTCGGGTGCGCCCGCGTCGTCTTCAACGATGCCCTTCGGGAACGTGAGGACGCGCGAGCTGCCGGGCTGCCGTTTCCGAAGGCCGCCGAGCTGTCCAAGCGGCTGACGGAGGCGAAGAAGACCCCGGAACGCGCCTGGTTGGGCGAGGTGTCCGCCGTGGTGCTGCAACAGTCCCTGCGGGATCTGGAGACCGCGTACGGAAACTTCTTCGCCTCCCTCAAGGGCACCCGCAAGGGTCCGAAGATCAGACCGCCCCGGTTCAAGTCCCGCAAGGACAACCGGCAGGCGGTGCGGTTCACCGCGAACGCCCGATGGTCGATCACACCGGGCGGCAGGCTGAACCTGCCGAAGATCGGCCCCGTGCCGGTCCGCTGGTCCCGTGTGCTGCCGTCCACCCCGTCCACCGTGACCGTGATCAAGGACGCCGCCGGAAGGTACTTCGCGAGCTTCGTCGTGGAGACCGGCCCCGACCTGCTGCCGGAGACAGGCCGGGCGGTGGGTGTCGACCTCGGGCTGACGCACTTCGCGGTCCTGTCCGACGGCCGGAAGATCGAATCACCGAAGTTCCTGCGCCGTGCCGAGAAGAAACTCAAGCGCGCGCAGCAGGCCCTGTCCCGCAAGGCCGAGGGCAGCAACAACCGCGACAAGCAGCGGGTCAAGGTCGCACGGGCACATGCCCGCGTGGCCGACGCCCGGCGCGAGTTCCACCACCAGCTCTCGACTTCCCTCGTGCGCGAGAACCAAGCGCTCGCGGTCGAGACACTGTCGGTCAAGGGACTCGCGCGTACGCGCCTCGCCAAGTCGGTGCACGACGCCGGATGGTCCGCGTTCCTGAACATGCTGGGATACAAGGCCGGCCGGGCGGGGCGCGAGTTCATCCGCATCGGACGGTTCGAGCCGACCTCTCAGGTCTGCTCGCACTGCGGGATCAAGGACGGCCCCAAGCTCCTGCACGTCCGTGAGTGGACATGCGGGGACTGCGGGACCGTCCACGACAGGGACGTGAACGCCGCCCGGAACATAGCCAAGGCCGCAGGACTTGCGGTCTCAGCCTGTGGAGCGCAGATAAGACCAGGACTCGTCCCGGCACCGCGCGGTGAAGCAGGAACCCACCCGGACGCCGCGTGTTCCACGCGCAGCGTGGAGGGAATCACCGGCCTTCAGGCCGGTTGAGGATGTCAATGGTTCTATACGGACACGCCGGACGGCACCCGGCCGAGCCTCGTCTTCAACGCCTCCACTACGCAGTGGGATCCCAAGCTCGCCCGGGAAAACGCCACGCACTCCCTCTTCTGGGGCCTGACCAACTTCTTCGCGGGCGCGAAGATCGAAGACCCCCAGGACGTCGACGCCGGCCCGCTCGGCGGAGCCATGCAGTGCGGGCACCAGACCGGCAGAGGAGCTGTGGTGTGCCGCTGGGGCGACGCCTCGACGGTGGGCTCCGTCGCGGTCCTCGGCATCACGGACATTCACCAGGCCGGGGCGATCGCCCTTCAGTTCCGCAGCGCCGCCGAACACTGAACAGACTCGGGCGAGCACACACCGTCGGACTCGTGAGGCCTCAAGCCATCGGGCTGATGGAGTCACGGTCCACTCCGGGGCCGGCCACTGTGCTGTGGGCGAGTTGAAGCAATTTGACGGTTGATCGGACGAAATCTAACTTCGATCCCGTACCGATCATCGCTCGCTCGTTCGATAGCCTGGAGGGGTTTTCGCGTGCCTCCTTACGAACAGACTTCTGTCGGCATATCAGGAATTTCCGAGAATCGGCCGAAAACCTCCTACAAGGCGAGTGTTGACTTGGTCTCCCCTCCGGCCCGGCGGGCCGGACTGGCGGACCGGGGCCAGTGTTTCCTCGGCGTCAGCCTGGAGAACGGCAACTTCGCTCCGGGAAAACTCGCCGCGATGCTCCGCTGGATAGCCGGGCGGTTCCGCCGTTGCACGGTGCTGGTCGGGGACAGCATCCACCGGATCACCCTGGCGTCCACCCGGGGACTCTCGGAGGACGAGGCGCTCTCCCGGGCGCTGGCCCTGGGTGACCGCTTCATCGCCGACACCCGGGCCCTGTTCGCGGCCGAACGCGGGCGGACCGAATTCACGTTCCTGCGCTGCTCCGAAGTGCAGCGGTGGGATTCCTATGCAAAGCACCATCGAAGCCTCGCCGACTACCGCCGGGCCGACCGGAACTTCCGGGAGTCCGTCGATGCGTTCGGGCGGCGCTTTCACGCCAGGTATTCCGGCCAACTCGCCGAGGCAGAACTGGAGAGGCGGGTAGAAATGTCCGCACAGTACTTTCTGGAGGAGTCCGCGATATTCGCGTGTCTTGCCCAGGAAGGCCTTTCCGTCATGGTCTACCCCGGTTCGTTCGGCACCCTTTCCGAGATCACCGACGGGCGGCACCCGGACGCACCGGAGGAGCTGCGTCGGCTGACCGTCGTCTCGCTCGATCTGCGGAGGCGTTGACGGCGCCCCTCAGCCCGCCGGGCGCTCTGCCGGACCGCCGGAGCAGCGCGTCCAAGCTCGGGTGCCGTCAGCATGATCGGTGGTCAAGGATCGCTTCTTAAGGACTTCTTAGGAGTCCTCCGTATCACTGTGTCATGCACACAGGTACTCATGCGTCATCCTTTGCGGGCCCCGCCTGCCGGCACGTTCCGCGCGCCGTTCTCGTCCTCGCCGTGGCCACCGCGCTGGTGTCCGGAACCGTGGCGAGCGCCAGCGCCAGCTCCGCCTCGCAGCTGCGGGTGCGGGTCCACGACGGGCGCGTCGACGTGCCGGTACGCGGCGGCACCGCCACCATCGATGCGGCCACGCTGCGGGCCGAGGCCCGGACCGAGGACGGGCGGGTGGTCCTGCTGTCCGCTCCGGCCGACCAGGGGCTGGGCAGGGCGAGCGACCCGGTCAGGACGGCGAGCGGCGCGGCCTGGTCGTACCCGGAGAAGGGCCTGCGGGCCGAAGTCCGCGCCGATCACGGCCGGTTGCTGGTCACCCTCACCGGGACCGCCCCCACCGGGAGCGGCGGCGACACCTCGGTGCGGTGGCCGGTGACCGCCACCGATCCGGCCGCCGCCGAGGTCCAGCTCCCGCGCGGCGAGGGGCTGTCCCTTCCCGTCGACGACCCGTTCTGGAACTCCTCCGACGGGGCGCTGGTCGGCGAGGAGCAGGAGCTGAGCTCGCAGCTGTCCATGCCGATGTGGGGCTACACGCTCCGCGCCGGCCGGGCCGGCGTCAGCTACATCGTCCCCACCGACATCGGCACGTCGCTGACGTTCGCCTCCCAGGACGGCCGGCTGCGGGCCACGGCCGAGCACGGGTTCGCCGCCGGGAACGGCACCGGCGCGTACACCGTGGCCTTCTCCCTCACCGATGGCTCCCCGGTGGCCCCGGCCGTGGACTACCGCAACTGGCTTGCGGAGCACGGGCAGTTGGGCAGCCTGAGCGAGAAGATCAAGCAGAACCCGCAGACCGCGAAGCTGCTCGGCGCCTTCCACGCCTACGCCTGGGGCGGCGCCCGCCGGCCCGCCTACCTCGACCGGCTCAAGGAACTGGGCGTCTCCCGGCTCTGGCTCGGCTACGACTCCGACGACTCCCCGATGACGAGCGAGGACGTCAAGGCCGCCGAGGCCGCCGGCTATCTGGTCGGACCGTACGACTCCTTCGCCAACGGCCAGCAGAAGACGGACGATTCCTCCCCCAACTCCGTCTGGCCGGACGACGTCTACCCCCGGTTCTGCGTCATCAGGGCCGACGGGACGCCGCAACCCGGCTTCCACAAGAAGGGCTGCTACCTCAGCTCGCAGGCGTTCGAGCAGGCCGAGTCGCAGCAGCACTACCTGGCGGACCGCACCCGCTCGCTGGTCGCCAACGGGGCCGACAGCTACTTCCTCGACGTGGACGCGGCGGGCGAGCTCTTCCGGGACTTCGACCCCGGCCACGCGATGACCATGGACGAGGACCGCGCCAACCGGCTCGCCCGGATGCGGCGCCTGACGGACGGCTCGTACGACGCGTCCACGGGCCGGCCCGCCCCGCTGGTCCTGGGCTCGGAGTCCGCCGGCTCCTGGGCCAACCAGGTGCTGGCCTTCGACCACGGCTCGGGCACCCCGGTGGACGGGCGGCTGTGGGCGATGGAGTCCGGGCACTTCGACAACGGGCCGCAGGACCCCAAGGACGACGGCGCCTGGGGCGGCTACGCCCCGGAACAGGCCGCCGCCACCTTCTTCAAGCCGGTGCGGACCACGGACTTCAAGCCCGAGCACCAGGCCCGGGTGGCCGCCGCCCTCAAGGCGATGTACGACCCGCGGTACCGGGTGCCGCTGTACGAGACGGCGCTGCACGGTTCGCTGGTCAACGTCGAACGCTGGGAACTGCCCTTCGGCAAGCTGCCGGAGCAGAAGACCACACGCGCGCTGCTGGCGATGCTCGACAACACCCCGCTCAACTTCGTGCTCAGCGACAAGGACCCGCGCGACGGGCAGAACCTGCGGGAACTGGCCGCCCTGCAGCAGTACTTCGCGCCGCTGCACCAGGCGGCCGGCACCCGGCAGCTGACCTCCTTCCGCTGGCTGACCGGCGACCACCTGGTGCAGCGGACCGTCTTCGGCGACGGCACGCTGACCGTCACCGCCAACTTCGGCACCACGGTCCACGACGGCCTGCCGGGCGGCTGCGTGGACGCCACCGTGCGCGGACGCCCGGGCACCCAGCGGCTCTGCCCGGGTGACGTGGTCTCCTGACGACCGCGGCTGATGAACTGACGAGCTGACGAACCGGCGGGACGGGCGGCCACGCCCGCCCCGCCGCCGGTGTCGGGCGGACGCGGCGTGGTGGGTTAGCCTGCGCTGTGGCCGGGTGCGCGGGGACGACCACGGGGTGCGCACGGACCGGCCGACGAACGAATTTGGGGGGCTTCACATGTCCAGGATCATCACTGCCGCCATGCCCGCGCACGGGCACACCGCGCCGCTGCTGGCGATCACCGCCGACCTGGTGGCGCGCGGGCACGAGGTGGTCTTCCTCGGCGGGGCGCGGTTCGCCGGGGCCGCCGAGGAGACCGGGGCGCGCTTCGTCGCCCTGCCGGCGGAGGCGGATTTCGACGACCGCCGGATCAACGACTCTTTCCCGGGCCGGTCCGAACTGCCGCCCGGGCCACAGCGGTTGGCCTTCGACGCCCGGAACATCTTCATCGACCCGGTGCCCGCGCAGTACCGGGCGCTGCGCGTGCTGCTGGCGGAGTTCCCGGCCACGGTCGTGCTCGGTGACTGCTTCTTCCACGGCGCGGTGGCTCTGGCGCTGGCCCATCCGCGCGAGGAGCGGCCGGCCGTGGTGGGCATCGGGGTGTCCCCGCCGATGCTGCAGAGTGTCGACACGGCGCCCTTCGGCCTCGCGCTGGCGCCCCAGGCGGGACCGGAAGGGCTGGCCCGCAACCGGGAGTTGAACGCCGAGGCGGCGCTGCGCGGCGAGCCGCTGCGGCAGTATGCGGCCGAGGTCTTCGCCGGGGTGGGGGCCGAACTGCCGCCGGGGCCACGGGCGAACGCCGCCGTCACCGGGCCCGACCACTACCTGCAGCTGACCGTCCCGGGGTTCGAGTACCCGCGCAGTGACGCGCCGGCCTCGCTGCGCTACATCGGCGCGCTGGCTCCGCAGAGCCGGGTCGAGGCTGAACTGCCGCAGTGGTGGCCGGAATTGACGTCCGACCGATCGGTCGTGGTGGTCACCCAGGGCACCCTGGCCAATGACGACCTGACCGAGCTGCTGGTCCCCGCGGTGCGGGCGCTGGCCGACCGCCCCGACCTGCTGGTGGTCGCGGCCACGGTCCGCCCGGACGGGCCCGAGCTGCTGGCGCAGGCGCTCGGCGGCCTGCCGGACAACGTGCGGGCCGCCGGCTACCTGCCGTTCGACCGGCTCCTGCCGCACGCCGACGTGTTGATCAGCAACGGCGGCTACGGCGGTGTCCACACCGCGCTGGCCTTCGGGGTGCCGCTGGTGGTCGCGGGCGGCAGCGAGGACAAGCCCGAGGTGGCCGCCCGGGTGGCCTGGCGCGGTGTCGGCGTCGACCTGCGCACCGGGCGCCCGGGCGAGCCGGAGCTGCGCGAGGCCGTCGACCAGGTCCTGGCCGACCCGGCCTACCGCGCCAACGCCGCCGACCTGGCCGCCGAACTCGCGGCCCACCAGCCGTTGACGGCGATCGCCGAACTGGTGGACTCGCTCGGCTGACGGCCGCGGGGCGCCGCCGGGCGCTCGGGGAGATCGATCGGCCGGCGGAAGTTCCCCTGACCGTAGGCGCGGCGGGGCCCGTGCCTACGGTCGGGTCGGCGCCGCGCGTTCCGGAGGGCAGCCGGGGCCGACCTGCGGGGCCTGGCCGTGAGAAGGAACGCTGCCGGTGCTGTGGGCGATCTCGTCGTCCGGGCGGCCACCGCTCCCGATCGCGCGCGCGTTGGCGGGCGGGGGGCTCAGCGGATGCTGATGCCCGCCATGGCCCCGCTCTTGGGGAAGCCGATCGGGTCGCAGGCGCTGATGGGCTTGCCGACGGGCTGGTCGGTCGCTGCGTCGAGGACCAGCACCGTGCCCGCGCGGATCATGGGGACGTAGAGGTACTTGCCGTCCGGACTGACCACCGGTCGGCCGAGTTCGTCCTTGAGGTCGACGGGCTGCGTGACCTTGGCGCCGGTCTTGGTGTCGAAGGCCTCGATCAGGTGGTGGAACGTGTAGGTCAGGTAGAGCCGGTTGCCGTCCGGGCTGATGGCCAGCCGCATGTCCCCGGTACTGGCGAGCCCACCGATCGGGGTGCCCACCGTCCAGGCGTTGAGGTCCACCCGGGTGATCTGGTTGCTGAAGCCGGCGGCGTAGAGGGTGCTGTCGTCGGGACTGATCACCATCCCCCTGACCTTGCCGACCTTGAGCGGGTCCCCGGCCTGCTTGCCGGTCTTCACGTCGTAGCGGACGACCGTGCGGTCCACCGAGAGGAACACCACGGCGTACTTGCCGTCCTTGGTCACGGCGATGTCCCTGCCGTACTTGGCGGTGGTGATCGGGTCGCCGACCGGGTGCGGTCCTTGGTGTTGAACTTGTAGATGAGGCTGTTGTCGATGTCGTAGGTGTAGGCGATGGGGACGTCCGCCGCCTGGGCCGATGTCTGCCGTCCCCAGGTCAGGGCTGCGACCACGGCCGCGGCGGTGAAGGCGGCGGTGATCAGAGTGGCGCGGCGCAGTCGTGGCCGGGAGCGGTGTGGCGGGGGGAGTCGTCGGCCGTGCTCTGGTCGGCCATGGGGGAGGTCTTTCCGGGTCGGGAGTGCGGATCACTTGGTGGTGGTCTTCGCGGTGGCGCTGCCGGTGCCGTGGGCGATCTCGTCGCCCGGTTCGAAGACGCTCACCCCGAACTTCTTGTTGAAGGTGTCGGCGGCGCCGGGCGTGACGTCGCAGCCCACGTCGTCGGTCGTCGCGCTCGAGCCGCTGACGGTGACGTCGGAGGAGCGGTCGGGGCAGGTGAGCAGGGGGACCTTCTGGCCGTCGAGCATCACGTCGACCTCGCCGGTGGCCAGGTTCTCGGTCATCTGCGTCACCTCCACCTGCTGGCCGGTGGTCCCGTTGTCCGCGCCGGCCTCGTCGGTGGGGGTGAAGACGACGTCGTCCTGGCAGCTGACGGTGCCGGTGAGGGCGCCGTCGGGTATCAGGTTCGCGGTGCCGCCGGCGCCGGAGCAGTGGGTTTCGTCGTCGACGAGCCCCGTGGTGTCCCCGCCCTTCTGGTTCTCCTGGATGCCGGCCTGGTCCAGCGTCAGGTTCGCGCGACCGGTGAGCTGGACGTCGGCCTGGCCGTTGGACAGTGCGAGGTCCTGCTCGGCGGCGGCAGCCGCGGCGCGGGCCTGCGCCGAGGCGTGGGAGTCGAAGGTGCCGGGCGGTGCGGTCAGGCCGGCCACGGTGATCGCCACGGCGGCCGCGGAGAGGGCCAGCACATATCGACCGGTGCGCATGCTTTCTCCTGGTTCGAGGAAGTGCGGGGCAATTATCGTTCGCATACTTACAGGCCCTGCTTGGATACGCCGTCATCCCTGCGCGACGCGCGGGTGCGGAACCGGATCGGAGGAGCCGGAAGCCACCAGTTCCATTCCCCCAGCAGGCGCATGACGGTGGGCACCAGCAGCAGGCGGACGACGGTGGCGTCGAGCGCGACGGCCACGGCGAGCGCGAAGCCGATCTCCTTGATCTCCAGCGCCCGGTCGGCGAGCAGGCCGGCGAAGAGCAGCACCATCACCAGCGCGGCGGTGGTGATCGGGCGCGCGGTGCGCTGCAGCCCCAGTGCCACGGCGCGGGTGTTGTCGCCGGTGGCCAGGTACTCCTCCCGGATCCGGCGCACCAGGAACACCTCGTGGTCCATGGACAGTCCGAACAGGACGGCGAAGACGATCACCGGCAGATACGCCTGCACGCGGCCCGTCGAGGTGAACCCGAGCAGGCCCTGGGCCCAGCCGTGCTGGAACACCGCCACCGTCAGGCCGTAACTCGCCCCGGTGGCCAGGAGGTTCATCGCCACGGCCTTCAGCGGCAACAGCAGGCTGCGGAACGCGAAGACCAGGTAGCACAGGGACAGCGCCAGCACGGAGCCGATCACCCACCACACCGTCGCGGACACCTCCCGCGTGATGTCCAGCAGCAGCGCGCCGAACCCGCCGACCGCGACCGGGGTGCCCGACTGGCGCAGCGGCCCGGTCAACTCCCTGATGCGACGTACCAGTTCGACGCCCGCCGGAGAGTCCGGGGCGACGGCCGGGACGACGACCACCATGGTGAGGTCGCGGCCGTTGTCGACGGTTTGGACGACGGCCGCCTGCGGCTGCGCGCGCAAGGCATCCAGGAGCGCCGGGAGCTGGGGGGCGGGCCCGGTGGCGGTGTGCGGGACCAGGACGGTCACCTGGCCCGCCGCTCCGGCGAGCGCGTCGCTCTCCAGGACCGCCAGAGCCGCGCCGGAGGGGGTGCCGGCCAGTGCGTGGCGTCCGAAGTCGACGCCCAGGCTCAGGCCCAGGGCCGGGGCCGCGGCAGCGCCGAGCAGGGCGAGGCCGACCAGCAGGTAGGGCACCGGACGCCGCATCAGGCGCCGCGCCCAGCGGGCCCACGGCTGCCCCTCCGCATCGCCGACGTCCTGGCGGGCCGGACGGCGGCCGGGCAGCGCGCCGCGCCCCAGCCAGGAGACGGCCCCGGCGAGGCCGGCGGGCAGCAGGGTCAGCGTCGCGGCCAGGACCACGGCCGTCACCGTGCAGGTCCCGGCGGTGAGGTCGCGGAAGACCCGGGAAGGCAGCAGCAGCATGCTCGTCGCGGCGGCCGCAACCACCGCGCCGGAGTAGCAGACCGTCCGGCCGCTGGTGGCCAGCGCCCGGCCGGCGGCCTGTTCCGGTGGGGCGCCGGCGGCGATCTCCTCCTGGAAGCGGACGACGACGAACAGCGCGTAGTCGATGCCGATGCCGAGCCCCACCACCGTCACCACGGTCACCAGCAGGGTGTCGGGACGCAGCGTCGGATCGATCAGCCCCACCGCGGCGATCAGACCGAAAGTGAGCGCGATGGCGGCGCCGGCCAGCGCCACCGGGACCAGGGCCGCGCCCACCGTGCCCAGGCCCAGCAGCAGCACCACCAGGGCCAGGATCACGGCGACGCCCTCGACATCGCGTAGATCGGCGAGTTCGACGGAGCGCAGGTCGTCGTTGACCGGCGTCCTGCCGACCAGGGCGGCGCTGACCGCGCCGTCGCTGAAGTGCTGCGCCACCCGCCCCACCTGGGCCTGCTGGGCGCCGATCCGCTCCTGGCGTCTGCTCTCGTCGCCACCCAACCCGACCAGGGCGTAGGCGTTGTGAGGATCGTGGCGCAGCCGCGAGAGGGCGGCCATCAGCGCGCCGACATCGTCCGCGGGGGGCGAGGCGGCCGCCTGCTCGGCGGTCGGGAGCACGGCCACGGCCCGGACGCCGTGCTGGTGGCGCAGCGCGGCCGCGGTCCACGCGACCGTGTCGGCGTAACGGGGATCGGTGGCATCGAGCTGCTCGGAGTGGAACACCAGCAGGAGCTGCTCGGATCCCAGCAGCGGAAAGCCCCTGGCGGCCAGCCTGTCCGCCCGCACCGACTCCGATCCGTCGACGCGGACGACGGGAGCGCGCAGCGAGTACAGGAAGTGCGGCAGCAGCCCGATCGACGCGGCGACCGCCAGCAGCCAGACACCGCAGACCAGCCCCCGCCGGCGCGCCGAGAACACGCCCAGCCGGTACAGGAGGGGAGGACGCGACAGGGGGCCCGGCGCCTGCGGCGGCGCGGGTGCCGGTTGGGTGGGTACGGGTTGGGTGGGTGCGGGCTGGGTGGGGAGTGTGACCTCGTGGGCGCTCACGGGCGTACCGCAACTGCGGCGCCGACCGGCGGGTGCAGCAGGCTGCGGACCAGGATCGCCGCGGTGCGCGGTGCCGCGGTCCAGGCCTTGGCGCCCACCGCCTGGCTGCCGCGACGCTCGACCCGGTCCAGCGGTGCGCGCAGCAACGCCGCTCCGGCCTGCAAGGCCGCACGGCTGGCCGGGTGCACCAGGTCGAGGACGTCGAGGCCCTCCTCCCACAGCTCCCGTGCCCGCGAGACCTCGAAGCGCAGCAGCTCGCGCACCGCGGCACTGCTGCGCTCCGCGGCGATGTCGTCGCAGGTCAGCCCGAAGCGCTCCAGGTCCTCCAGCGGCAGGTACAGCCGGCCCATCCGCAGGTCCTCGGCGATGTCGCACACGATGTCGGTGAACTGCGCGGCCTCCCCGAGCCGGGTCATCGCCTGCTCGGCGGCGGGTGAAGGATCCTCGAAGACGCGGAGCAGGATCCGGGCCGGGGCGCCGCCCACGGCCCGCAGATAGGGCCGGAGTTCGGCGAACGTCGGGTAGTGGGCCGGGGACAGGTCCATCCGCAGGCCGTCCACGTAGGCCATCAGGTCCTCGACGCGGATGCCCCGGCTGTGCACCGTGTGCGTCAGCGCACGTGTGATCGGATCTCCCGCATTACCGTCGCCACCGCCTTCGAGAGCTGCGGTGAGGTGTTCGGCCCACCGTTCGAACTCTTCGGCCCGGCCCGGCCGGTCACCCCCGTCCACCAGCTGGTCGGCGTGCCGGCCGAACGCGTACGCCGCCCACAGGTGCGGGCGCACCGCCGGCGGCGCGCAGCAGCTCGCCGCCCAGTAGGCCCGCTCGTCCACCGAGATCAGCATCCGCCGGCAGAACTCGTACGATTCCCGCAACGTGTGATCGGTGATGCCGGCCCGGTCCAATGACCAGCGGTCCAAATACAACGGAACTCCTACGGCGAGTGGTCGGACTGCCGCTCCGAGCCGGCGGCCGCACATCTCCTGAAGGGCCGTCCGGGTGCGGCCCCGCAGGTGGGGCGCCGAAGCGGGCTCATCGTCGCGCAGGTCGATCGGCGTGGATTTGATGACACGCCGTCATATCACGCGACCGGCCTCCCCCCACCCGGCCGCACAGAGCTGGATTCAGTTTGTCGTCTTATCGCCCGCTGGTCCGATTCCACCTGTGCAGGAACGGGCTCTTCCGTAAATGCGCCCGATGGGCAGAAAGTGAACGAAGTGACTTGATTGTGCGTCAATTGACTTTTCCCCCCGGCGATTTGCTCGATACGGCCCACGGCATTGCCTGTCCGACAATGCGCTAACCTCGTCCTGGCGTGATCACATGCCGATCTCGAATTGGGGGGAATCACATGGCAATCGGACGACGGCAACTCCTCACCTCCGTCGCGCTCACCGCCCTCGCCGCGCCCGTCCTGGCCAAGGGGACCGCGACCCGCGCGGCTGCGGCCGTGGGGGCGGCCGCGGCCGCAGCCTCCGGGCCGCTGTTCCTGCAGGTCGTCGCGCACGAGGACGACGACATCCTGTTCATGAACCCGGACCTGTCCAACGCGCTCGCCAACGGCACCCCGTCCGTCACGGTGTTCGTCACCGCGGGCAACGCGACCGGCGACCCGTGCGCCACGTCCTGCTGGGACACCGCCGGCGAGCCGCTGCGCACCTGGAACCGGCAGATGGGCGCCATCAACGCCTACTCCCGGATGACCGGGGTCGGCGACAACGACCCGGCGACCGACGAGGTCGGGCACTGGACGGCCGAGGCGTGGACGGTCGCGGGCAAGCAGGTCGAACGGTACGTCCTCAAGGGCCGGCCGGTGCACCTGATCTTCCTCAACCTGCACGACGCCGGGCTCGCCAACGTGCTGAACGGCGGCACCGACACCACGGTCGTCCCGGTCGGCAGCCCGCTGTCCGGGCCGTCGACCTACACGGCGGCGGACGTCGTCGAGGTGCTGCGGCAGCTGATGGTGACCTACCAGCCGACCGTGCTCCGGGCCCAGGACGAACTCCCGGACAGCCGCTACTCGGGCGACCACTCGGACCACGTCTCCGCCGCGAAGTTCGCCGGCCAGGCGGCCCTGCTGTACGGCGGCCCGCTGATCCAGGTGAACTACCGGGACTACAACATCAGCGACTCCCCGGTGAACCTCGACCCGGCGACGACCGGCGCCAAGGGCGTGTTCGTCTCCGAGTACGCCAGCCACGACCACTCGGGGAACTACTCCGACGCCTGGTACTCCCGGATGTACTACCGCTGGTCGCGGGGCACCTCCTGGGCCGGGCTGAACCAGGACGGCCGACCGCAGGTCTTCGTCGTCCGGGCCGGCGCCCTCTACACGTACTGGCGTCAGGCGGACGGCAGTTGGGGCGGTCCGGTGCGGATGGCCGATCCGGGCGGGCGACTGGCGTCGGGCATCGCGGTCGGCACCAACGCCGACGGCCGGCTGGAGGTCTTCGCCCGCCGCCTGACCGATCACCACATCATCTCCCTGCCCCAGGGCACGCCCAACGGCTGGTGGTGGAACAGCTGGGCCGACCACGGCAACCCCAACACCGGGCTCGGCAACGAGGACCAGGTCGGCGTGCCCGTGGTGGCCGGCAACCAGGACGGGCGGCTGGAACTGTTCGTCAAGAACGGCGGGGGCGGCCTCAGCAGCATCCGGCAGACCACCCCGGGCGGGGTGTGGACGGGCACGTGGACGGACCTGGGCGGCACCGACCTTCAGGACCCGGTCACCGCGATCCGCAACGGCGTCGGCGCGATCGAGGTGTTCGCCAGCACCCGCACCGGAGTCCTCGGCTGGCGGCAGGGCGCCCCGAACGGCGCCTTCGGCGGCCCTGGCCCGATCCCCGGAGCCCGGCCGGCCAGCCCGCCCAAGGCCGCGCTCGACCAGGACGGCCGCATCGAACTCGCCTACCGCGAGGCCGGCACCGGCGCGATGCTCGTCAGCTACCAGACCCGGCCCGGCGGCGAGTGGAGCCAGTCCCCGGCCCCCCTCGGCGGCGACGGGGGAGTGGGCGAGCCGGCGGCGGCCACCGCCGGCGGACGGGTCGTCCTGTTCGAGCGCAACGGCGGCGGCGGCGTGAGCACCACCGCCCAGACCGCCCCGAACTCCGGCTACGGCGCCTGGCAGGACCTCGGCGGCACCGTCCTCGACTACCCGGCCGCGCTCGTCGACGGCGGCGGTGTCCTCCACGTGTTCGCGATCGGTTCGGACGGCCGCGTCTACTACCGCGCGGGCACGACGCCCACCACCTTCGGCGGCTGGCAGGGCCTGCCGGTCTGACCGTCCCGCCTCCGCCCCGCTCGGGGCCCGGCTCCGGCTGGGCTCCGAGCAGGGCCCCGAGCGGGACGCGGCCGTGTGCGGGCCGTCGCGTCTGCCCGTGGCGAATCTGCGGCGGGCAGAGAAAACGCATCCGGAGGTCTCCCGAGGTCAAGAGTGGAGTCGAGGGCAAGCCCGCCTCGACACCTCGACGCCTCGACACCTCGACACCTCGGCATCTCGACAAGGAGACCGGATGACTCCCCTCACCACGCTCGCGCCCCGCGCGGAGGAGGGCGGTACGCCGCCCAGCCGCTTCGACGACCACCTCGCGGCGCAGCTGCTCGCCCAGCGGATCGTCCTCCTCGGCACCCAGGTCGACGACGTGTCGGCCAACCGGGTGTGCGCGCAGCTGCTCCTGCTGTCGGCGGAGGACCCGCGCACCGACATCGGCCTCTACGTCAACAGCCCCGGCGGGTCGGTCACCGCGGGGCTCGCCATCTACGACACCATGCGGCTCATCCCGAACGACGTCTCGACGCTGGTGATGGGGTTCGCCGCCAGCATGGGCCAGTTCCTGGTCACCGTGGGGGCGCCCGGCAAGCGGCTCGCGCTGCCGAACGCGCGGATCATGATGCACCAGCCCTCGGCGGGCATCGGCGGCACCGCCTCCGACATCGAGATCCAGGCGGAGAACCTCCAGTTCACCAAGAAGGCCATCGAGCGGATCACCGCCGAGCACACCGGGCAGAGCGAGGAGACGATCGCGCGCGACGGCGACCGGGACCGCTGGTTCACGGCCGAGCAGGCCAGGGAGTACGGGATCGTGGACCGGGTGGTGGAGTCGGTCGCCGACATCCGCCCGGCCGCGTCGCGCCGACGGATGGGGCTGTGACATGGGGTCGTACACGGTTCCCTACGTGATCGAGCGGACCGCGCAGGGCGAGCGCTCCTACGACGTCTTCAGCCGGCTGCTGAACGAGCGGATCATCTTCCTCGGCACCGAGATCGACGACGGGGTCGCCAACGTGGTCATCGCGCAGCTCCTGCACCTGGAGTCGGAGAGCCCGGAACGCGAGATCTCGATCTACCTCAACTCGCCTGGTGGATCGTTCACTTCGCTGATGGCGATCTACGACACGATGACGTTCGTGCAGGCGCCGATCTCCACGTTCTGCGTCGGTCAGGCGGCGTCGACGGCGGCGGTGCTGCTGGCCGGCGGAGACCCCGGGCGGCGGTTCGTGCTCCAGCACGCGCGGGTGCTGCTCGGCCAGCCGGCCAGCGGTGGCCGGCAGGGGACGGTGTCCGACCTCAGCCTCGCGGCGAAGGAGATGGTCCGCACCCGCTCGCAGGTGGAGGAGGTGCTGTCCCGGCACACCCGGCACGACGTGGCGACGCTGCGCGCGGACATGGACCGGGACAAGGTGTTCACCGCCGAGGAGGCCGTCGCCTACGGGCTCGCCGACGAGGTGCTGAGCCGACGGCTCGCGTTCGGCTGACTCCGCGCGGCCGTGGCCGGTACGGCGGGGTGCACCACCGTCGTACCGGCCGTCGGCCGGGTCAGGCCAGGTCAGGCGGCGAGGCAGAGCCCGTCGTACTGCCCCGTGGGCGACGTGCGGCCCCGGTCCAACCGGCTTTGGCCCACCTGACTGCGGCCCACCCCGCTCCGGCCCACCAGGCCTCGGCCCGTCTGGCTCCGGGTGTGTCGGGTCAGCTCGTCCTGGGCGAGCGAGAGCAGGTCGGCGAGGCCGAGTCCGAGGGCGCGGGCGGCGGCCGCGAGGACCTCGGAGGAGGCCTCCTTGCGCCCGCGCTCCAACTCCGACAGGTACGGGATCGAGATCCGGGCCGCCTCCGCCACGTCCTTCAACGTCCTTTCCTGGGCGAGCCGTTCGCGGCGCATCGCATCGCCGACGAGGTCGCGCCACAGGGGTTCCCTCGGCGCGGGCGCCGGCGCCGGTGGCGCTCCCGCCGGCCGCTGCGGGGCGCGGGTCGCCCCGCCGGAACCGGGCGACGAGGTGTGCGGGCGCAGGGGGATGACGCGGGCTTCGTTCGGCGCATGAGTGCTCACCCCTCCAGCCTAGGGATCCGGGGCGTCGGGGGAAGGGAGTGGCGTTCTGCCCTGGGTGAAGCCGTCCGGGCCGCCCGGCCGGGCCCGTGGCCGTCGAACTCGCCACGGGCCCGGCCGGGTTCCGCCACGCGTGCCGTTACGCGTGCCGTGCGCCGCGCCTGCGCGCGACCACGACCAGCACGCCGCCCGCACCCAGCAGCGCCGCCGCACCGGTCACACCGAGCGGCAGCACGCTGCCCGCCCCGGTGGTCGGCAGCGCGCCGCCGGGCCGCTCATCGGGCCAGGACGGCCCGGCGCTCGGCGACGGCGGCGGGGACGCCACCGCCGCCACCGCCACTGCCGAGGACGACGACGGGCCCGGCGACGGGCCCGGGGTCGAGACCGCACCCGGCGGCGACGACGGGGCCGCGCCCGAACCGGCCGACGGGAGCAGCCGGTTGACGACCGTCACCGTGATCCCGTCGTCCAGGGTCTCGCAGGTGAGCACCAGCGGCCCGAAGACCGCGATGGCCGGCGCCGCGTAGCCGTCGGGCGGGCTCACCTCCACCCAGTAGTACGTTCCCGGCCCGACGACGATCCGGCAGATGCCGTCCGCCCCGGTGACGCAGGGATCGCCGACCGGCGAGTCCTTGTGCCCGCCGGTGGTCTGCGGCCAGCTGGGCCCGCCGTTCCAGCGCCACAGCTGGAACGTCGCCCCGGCCAGCGGTTTGCCGTCCTGGTCGTGCTTGACCAGGGTCAGCGTGCCCTCCTGCGGTCGGAAGCCGAAGTCGAAGGTGTGGTCGTCCTGGCCCGGCCCGCCGGTGGTCAGTTCCCGCTCGGCGTACGTTGCGCCCGGCGGGACGACGCCCTTGGAGTTGATGAACGGGTTGTCGCCGACGTCGTGCCGGGTGGGCACCCACTGGTACAGCGGGCCGCCCTGGGCGAAGTCGGCGGGGTTGTCCAGCCGGATCGTGTACTTGGTGTGCGGCTTGAGCCCGCCGTCCACGTTCGAGTCGTCGAAGTAGTACTCGCCGCGCGCCGTCGTCCGCGCCGTGCCGACGAGCTTCCCCGGCCCGTCGTACAGGTGGACGGTGGCGCCCTCCACCGGGCGCTGGCCCGGCTTTTGGATGCCCTTGTGCTCGGTGTCGTACCAGACCCGGTTGCCGATCTGCAGCGGCGCCTGGTCGCAGAGCACCTCCAGGTCGCCCATCGAGGCGCCCTTGCCGAACGGCGCGGGCACGTTCGCCGGGTTGAGCCGCAGGCCGAACGCCGGGTCCTGCTTGCCGTCGCGCTGGACGAACGACGTGCCGTAGCCGAAGGCCGTGCTGTTGGGGTCGAACCCGGAGGTCCCGATGGTGTTCTCGACCTTGGACAGCGCCATCCCGGCGTAGGCCGCGTTGTGGTGGACGCCCATCCGGCTGGTGTCGAAGAAGCGGGCGCCCCGGGGCGAGAGCCCGCAGCCGGTGTTGGCGTCCAGCACGTAGGTGCCGCCGCTCAGGCAGGCCTTGTTCAGGTCACCGCCCGACAGCACCTCGCCCACCGCTGCGCCCGACCCCGACTGGCCCGTCGCCCGGTCGGCCATGCGGTCGCGGAAGGCCAGCAGCATCGAGCCGTCCGTCTCGAAGCCGACCTCGCCCAGCTCCGGCTCCGGCTGGGCGCGGAAACCGGCGCAGGTCTGGCCGTTCTGCGTGGTCGGGTAGGTGTTCGTCCACGGGAACCAGCCCGCGCCGTCGCACGGGCCCGAGCCGACGGTCGACTGGCGCGGGTAGTCCAACGGCTGGTCCAGCACGGCCGTGCGGAACCGGCCGGTGGCCAGGTCGAAGGGCAGCACGACCGCCCGCAGGTCCGAGGCCTTGCCCGTCGACTCGCCCGAACAGACACCGCCGAGGTAGCCGACGCCGTCCTGGAGGCCCAGGCCGAACGGCCGCCAGTCCCCGGCCGAGGCGCAGCCCGGGTCCGGGATCGGGTAGACGCCCCTCGGCTGCGCGGCCGTCGGCGCGGTCGCGTCGTAGCGGTACAGCGTGCGGGTGTTGAGGTTGACGACGAACAGGTCCTGGCCGTCGTTCGTCACCTTCAGCCCGCCGAGGCTCTCCTTGCCCGGCGCGACGAGGAACGCGTCGTCCGTCCCCGGCCCGTGCGCCGTGCCGCCGGCGTCCGGGACGGTGGTGAACAGCGTGGTCCGCCCCTGCGCCGGGTCGGTCACGTAGATGCCGCCGGCGCCGCCCGGACCGTAGTCCGTGGTGCGCTTGGCCGACGCCGAGGAGAACACCCGCCGGTCGGCCTTGTTCCACGCGATGCCGTAGAGCGTGCCCGTCTGCGCATCGGTGGCGAGGTTCGTGACGTTGACGTCCACGCCGTCCTGGCCGCGCGCGCGGTACGGGAACGACACCAGCGTGCGCTGCGCGCCGCCTCCCAAGGTGGTGTTCTGGCAGGTCGTCACCAGCGGCGCGTTCTGCTGGCAGTAGTCCCCCGGGTACCACAGCCCGGTGGTGTACGAGACGTTCTTGCCGCCGGAGAGGTCGACGAACTCCTCGTTGGAGCTCAGCTGGTTCGGCGCGCCGTCCAGCCCCTGCCGGGAGGCGAACGCCGGGAACAGCACGCCCGGCCTCGGATTCACCACCTGCACCCGGTACGTTCCGCCGTGCTCCCGGCTCCGCGGCGGCGCCAGCGTGACCGTCCCGTCGGCCCCGGTGGTGCCCTCGACGCGGGCCCGCTCCTCGCCGGTGAGCGTCACCTTCACGCCCGCCAGCCCCGGCTCCAGCGCGGGCGTCCACACCCCGGAGGAGTCCACGGCCCGGATCACCCGGACCGTCACCGTCCCGTCCTCCGTCTGCGAGAACGCCGCCGGCGCCGTCAGCGCCCCGCCCCCGCACAGCGCGGCGGCGAGCACCGCGGCCCGCGCGACACCCTTCCTTCTCCTTCTCATCCCCACCTGATCCCCACTCTCATGGTCGGCGGACATCTGCCCGATCCGGACAGGACCCCCAGAAGAGCGACAACCGGTCGTCCACGTCCTGGTTTCGGGGCGCATTCACTGGTGTGTGTGACAGATGAAGGGCAGGAAATCGCATCAAGTTCGGATACGACCGCACAAGTTCGCATACCGCAGGAGAAATCCCGACGCCCCCTCGGAAGGGCTCTCCCAGCGCCGTGAGCCCGAGGACCCGGCGGTCGAGGTGGTGCCTCAGCCCGCGGCGGGGAGGCGCCGCGACCAGGCCGTGCGCGTGACCGGCAGGGCGGCCACGCTCAGGGCCAGGAGGGGGACGAGGGCGCCGAGAGCCGGCGCGCCGAGCAGGCCGTGGAAGATCCGCCTCGTGCCGGCGACGGCCAGGAGGGCGCTGCCCAGCGCGGTGGCGAGGACGAGCACCGGCGCGTACTTCGACCCCCGCCGCAGGTGGCGTGCCGCACAGACCCACGACCAGACCGCCACCGCGGCCGCGACGAGGATCAGGAAGCCGGTGAACCCCTCGACGAGGCCGTTGAGCTGGGATGTCTCCTCCTCGGCGGCGCCCCACTGGTCCCGGGGCGGCAGCGGGCTGCCCGGAGAGGGGCGCAGAGCCAGTACGTAGCAGGGCGCGGCGCCCCAGAGCCACGCCCCGGCCAGCATCAGCCGAGCGGGCAGGAGTCGACGGGCGGGGGGTGTGCGTGGTGCAGGCATGACGGGTCACTCCGGACGGAAGAGGCCTGTGGTGGGGACGGATCGAGCCTCACCGATGCGGCCTGACCACCGCATGAGTACGGCTACTCATTCCGCACAGGTCGGCGCAGGTCCGCACAGCGGGCGGGGCGCCGTGGCGTTCCCGCAGCCCACTGCCGAAGAGGCGGGTGCCTCGCCGTCGTTCCGGTACCCGGCCGCCGTCCTGCCCGGGGGGCCATTAGGCCTGAAAGTCGCTATCCGAAGCCGGTGATCAAACCGTAGGAATGGCTCCACGGCCTGACCGGCCACCCACCCGCGATCAGAAGGAGCCCTCACCCATGATCCGTCTTCGCACCTGTATGACCATCGCCGGCGCCGCGGCGATGTTCGCCCTGGCCGCCGCGCCCGCGCAGGCCGCCCCGGGCGACGTCACGACCTCGTGCGGAAGCGTTCTGACCCCGGCCGGCTTCGTCGACGTGAGCTGGGGCTACAGCAGCAGTTGCGGCACGCAGAGCTTCAGCCCGAACATCAAGCAGATAAAGCAGCTCACCGGACTGCCCGTCGGCACCGTGGTCCAGGCCTGCTCCACCACCTACCCGCCGGCGGGCTGGGTCCAGACCGGCTCGTACTACACCAGCAGCTGCGTCGCCTGGTCGAACCCGAGCTTCAACAACAACGCCTGGCAGCTGAAGCGCGTCTCCTGACCGGGCGACTTCGGTAGGCCGGCACACCCGCAGCCCTCCCTCGGGAGCGGGGTGCCCGGCCGTCCGGTCCGTCGTCCGGTCCGCCGTCCGGGAGGTGGTCCCGGACGGTGCCCGAGGGCCGTCGGACCGATTCTGCTCGGGGCGCGCTGTTCCTTGTGCGCGCCCGCCGCGGCCAGGTGCGCGCCTTGTGGCCGGGTGAGCCGCCGATCGGTCCCTGCGCTGGGTGTCGGCCCGTCAACCCACTGGAGGAACCGATCATGCGAAGCTCCCGTCTCGCGCTGTTCCTGGCCCTGGCCGCCGTAGGCGCCGCGACCCTGGTTGCCGCCGATGTCGCGCAGGACGAGCCGATCCGCTCCGTCAGCCTGCCGGTGCTCCGCGACCCGCAGGCCCAGCAGAAGCTCCGCCGCGTGACGGACCCGGTGCAGGACTGGGCGGAGTCCGGCGACCTGGCGGACGCCGCCCACGACTGGTCCGACTTCCTGCTCCGGAGCGGCTGAAAATAATCGGTGGGCAGCGGGGGAGAGCCCGGCTACGGTGAACACGTCGGCGGCTCCGCGACGCGCTTCCTTCTCCACTCCTCCTCGACACCTGTAGCGCGTCCCCTCTCCGCCCCCTTCTTCTTTCCGCCTCCGTGGGGGGATCTCTCCGCATGCCCCGAGCCATCACGGCTCCCTTCGATGTCGCCATCGATCTCGATCTCGGTTCTTTCCTGCTCCGCCGGCGCGGCGCCGTCTGTGCGGCCCCCGGCGAACTGCTGCCCTCCGCCGACCCATGGAGCACCCAGGGGCTGGTGGCCCTCGACGCCGACCTGGTCCGGCGCGGCTACGTGCTGACCACCGGACTGCGCAACACCCTGGCCCGGTTGGCGCCGGTCCGGCTCGCCGAGCTGGGCGACGGGCTGCTCGCCAAGATCGACCATCTGCTCGGCGCGGACCGCGAGCACCTCCCGTTGTTTCGCCGCTTCCCGGACGCCGTGCCCGACCACGCGCACGTCCTCTACACCCGGCAGATCAGGGCGTTCCTGCTCAACCAGCCCCGCCAGCCGTGCGCGCACTGCGGTCGGCGCGGTGCCGAGGCCGGCATCGGCGCGCTCGCGCCCTGCGCGCACCTGCTCTGCGCGCCCTGCCACGACGGCCTGCTCGCCGCGGGCCGGGGCACCCGGTGCCCGCTCTGCGGCACCCCGCTGGACGCCGGCACCTACCTCGGCGAGGACAACCCGGCCGGGCGCAAGGCGGCCGAGGAGTTCGGCGGGCAGCAGGCCCTGCGCCCGCTGCGGCTGATCAGCGCCGACCAAGTCACCGCTGCGATGGGCGAATTCGACCGGCTGCTGGCCCGTCGCACCCCGCTCTCCCCGCAGGACCGGGACGACCTCGCCGCGCTGCTCGCCCATGCGCCGGCGGACCTGGCGCAGCGCCTGCCCGAGCGGATCCCGCTGCGCGAGACCAAGGCCACCGTGCTCGCCGCTCTGCTGGAGCGCGAAGGCGCGGCCGCCCTGCCCGTCCTGGCCGAGCGGATCGACACCGCCACCGATGTGCTGCGGTTGCTCTGGGCCCGGTCCGGCGCCGTACCCGACCTGCTGCCCGGCACCGCGCGGCGCCTGCGGCTGCGCAATCTCCCACGGCCGCTGCGCAAGGGGCTGCTGGAGATCCTGGAGGGCCTCTCCGCCGTCGCCCTCGCCGAGGACCTGCGCCGGCACCGGTCGGCCTGGTTGCGCGCGGGCGAACTGCTGCACCCGTACGAGCACCGGCGGCGCTTTCCTGGGGTGACGGCCGCGTTCGTGCTGCTGCGGGAGACGGACCTGCGCACCCACGAGGTGGGCCGGGAGTTCGCCGAGCCGCCCGCGCCGCTGCGGGTGGTCACCGGCGGGGAGCCGGGCCGGGAGCGCGTCAGGCTCGCCTTCACCGGCTTTGCCGGGCGGGTCGAGAGCCTTCTGGCGGCCGGGGACGCCGTCGGCGCGGTGCGGGTCCTGGCCGGACGGCCCGGCGAGCTGGTCCGCCGGCTGCACCACGTGCTGCGGGTGCACGCCACCGTCGCGCCCGGTGCCGTGCTGCCGCCGGAGCTGCTGGAGACGGTCGGGGCCGCGCTCGAACGGGTCGCCCCCGGGCCGCTGCTCGGTGCGTACGGGCGGCTGCGTGGGGCCCGCAGCGCGGGTGAGCGGCGGCTGTACTTCCCCCGGGGCACGGTCTCGCTCGCGCACTCCCGGGAGGACCACGGCACCGTGGTGCCCGCCGAACTCGGCGCCCCGGTCTGCGGGTTGATCGAGGCGGAGCTGTTGCGGCGCAGCGGCGGAGAACGTTATGACCTGGCGCTGCTGGACGAGGGGCTGGTCGACCTGGTCGCGCCGTTCGCCGAGCGGGCCGCCGCCAAGACCCTGGTCTGCGTGCCGCGCGGCAGCCGGCTGCGGCTGCCGCAGGGCGACCGGCTGCGGCTGTTCGTGCACTGGATGCAGCCGGAGCACCTGCGCGTGGACCTCGATCTCTCGGTCGCGCTGTACGACGAGCAGTGGCGGTTCAGCGGGCTGTGCGACTACACCAACCTGGTGCACGGCGACCGGGCCGCCGTGCACTCGGGCGACTACGTGTCCGCGCCGCCGCCGAACGGCGCGACGGAGTTCGTCGACCTGGACTTCGCCCGGCTCGCGGCGGGCGGCTCCCGGTACGCCGTGGTGATCGTTTTCAGCTACAACGACGTCGCCTTCGAGGAGCTGACCGAGGCCTTCGCCGGCTTCATGGACCTCGGCGCGACGCCGTCCGGCGGCACGCACTACCACCCGAGGACGGTCCGCCAGCGGCTGGACCTGGTCGGGGAGGCCAAGGTGTCCGTGCCGATGATCGTCGACCTGGCGGAGCGACGGTACACCTGGACCGACCTCAACACCGGCGCCGACGGCGGCTACCACAGCGTCTACCGGCACCAGGCCGAGGTCGGCGCGCTCAGCCGGGACGTGCTCGCCCACTTCGGCCCGGAGAACCGGGCCACCCTGTGGGACGTCGCCTGCGCCCGGGCGGCGGCGGGCAGCGACGAGGTGCACGTGCGCCGTCGCGATGGCGGCGCCGTGCGGCGGTGGCAGCGTCGAGACGGTGAGGGCGTCGGGGCGTTCGCGGCGCGGCTGCGGGCGCTGCGGGACGAGGACGGCGCCGGTTCGGCCGCACTTCCGGACGGGCGGCGGGCGTTCGTCGCGCTGGTGGACGGGGACGTGCCGGCGCCGGAGAAGCTGTCCGGGGCGCTGTACCGGCTCTACCCGGGGCCGGTGGACGCCGCGGCCGAGGAACTGGAGCGGCTGACGGCGGGAGACCTGGTGGCGGGGCTGGCGCCGCGGGCCTGACGGCCGTGGGCGGCAGGGTCAGCAGGACGCTCGTCCGCCAGCACACCGCACGGACACCGTCCGGGGCCGTCCGGCCCGTTGGCGAGGCACCACGGAGTCGTGGGCCCGGCCACCAGCGGGCGTGGCAGCATCTCAGTCACGGGAGCACGCCGTCGTTCTCCGTCGGCGTGCTCCTGGGGCTGGTCCAGCCGAGCGCGCCGAGCGGCCCGGGACCGGGCATCGGCATCCGGCACCCGGCCGCTCGCTGTGGATCAGCTTTCGGACAGCTGTTCGCGCAGCACCGTGCGCAGGGTGACGGGCTCGCGGCCGAGCAGGGCGGCCAGGGTGGGGTCGGTGGTGGCGAACTCGCCGGCGCGGCTGGCGGCGAAGATGCCGAGCAGCTGGTCGGCGGTTTCCGCGGGGACGCCTTGGCCGGTCAGCTGCGTGCGGAACTGGTCGTCGGGGGCGATGGTCCGCGTGACGGTGCGGCCGGTGAGCTCGGTGGCGAGGGCGGCGACGTCGTCGAAGGTGAGTGCCTGTCGGCCCGTGAGCGGCGGCGTGGGGCCGTCGAAGCGGCCCTCGTCGGCGAGGATGGCGGCGGCCGCGTCCGCGAGGTCGGCGTGCGCGGTCCAGGCGACCGGCCCGTCCGCGGGGAGCGCGAGCCGGCCGGAGCGTGCCGCGTTGCCGAGGAAGTGTGCCGCGCTGGTGGCGTGGAAGCCGTTGCGCAGCGAGGTGAACGGCACGCCGCAGGTGCGCAGGGCCTCTTCGGTGGCGGCGTGGTCGCGGCAGGCCTGGAAGCGCGACGTCGCGCCGGCCCCCATCTGGCTGGTGTAGAGGATGCGACGGGCGCCCGCCGTGACGGCCGCTTCGATCGCGGTGCGATGCTGCCTGACGCACTCCTCGCCCATCTTGTCGACGGAGACGACGAGCACCTGCGAGGCGCCCTCGAAGGCGTGCGCGAGGCCGGCGGCGTCGGTGAAGCTGCCCTGGCGTACCCGTACCCCTTGGTCGGCGAGGTTCTGCGCCTTCTGCGGGTCGCGGACGCTGACGCCGATGCGGGCCGCCGGTACGCGCGTCAGCAGCCTCTCGACGATCTGACGCCCCAGCTGTCCGGTGGCTCCGGTCACGATGATCATGATGTGCTCCCGTGTCGCGACGAGGTGGTTCCAGTGGAAACACTTTTAAGGTATCACCGATAATAACGATGGAACCAGCGGTGCGGTATCGTTGATTCATGCCATCGCCTTCACGCGGCCGGGACGGCGCCACCGGCACCGCGTCCGCCATCGAGTCCGCCACGGCCGTCAGGTCCGACTCCGCGTCCCCGGCCCGGGAGCAGACCAGGCAGCGGGTCATCGAGGCCGCCATCGGCCTGCTGACGCGCGGAGGCCGCGACGCGGTCACCACCCGCGCCGTCGCCGATGCGGCGGGCCTGCAGCCGCCGGCCATCTACCGGCTGTTCGGCGACAAGGACGGGCTGCTCGACGCCGTGGCCGAGCACGGCTTCGCCGCGTTCCTCGCCACCAAGCACGTCGACCCCGGCCCCCGGGACCCGATCGAGGACCTGAGAGCCGGCTGGGACGTCGCGGTCGAGTTCGGCCTGGCCAACCCCGCGCTGTACACCCTGATGTACACCGAACCCACCGGGACCACCTCGGCCGCCTTCAAGGCCGGCATGGAGATCCTGATGGGCCGCATCCGGCGCCTCGCCGCCGGCGGCTGGCTCCGCGTCGACGAGGAACTCGCAGCCCAGATCATCCACGCCACGGCGCGCGGCGCCGTGCTCACCTGGCTGTCCCTGCCCCAGGACCGGCGCGACCCGGCCCTGTTGACCACCCTTCGGGAGTGCATGGTCGCCGCCGTCACCAACCGGCAGCCGGCCGTGAAGGAACCGGGCCCGGCCGGTGCCGCCCGCGCCCTGCGCGCCGCGCTGCCCGAACAGACGAAGCTCAGCAGCGCCGAGCAGCATCTGCTGGGGGAGTGGCTGAACCGCCTCGCCGCCGACGGCTGATCACCGGCGGCTGAAACGGGCGACGCCACCCCGGCCCCGGTGTCACCTGATGGCGCACCACGCCTCGGACCGTCGTGAGCCGCCCTGGCGGACGGCGACGGAACGAGCAGCCCGCGGCCCCGAGCGCTCGGGACCGGCTCAGCCGCGCAGGTGGTTCAGCAGCGCGTCGTCCATCGGATAGGGGCGCTCGGCGGGAAGGAGCTGCCGGGCGGCCTCCAGAGCACCGTCCCTCACCTGAGCCTGGATCGTGTGCGCGAGTGCGGTGACGTCGTCGATCGAGACGATCCACTGCTCCGCGTAGCGCTCGGCAGCCTCGCCGGCGAGGCCGAGTTGAAGGGAACGGTGGGGGAGCGGCTGAAGGTGCAGATCGCGTTCGGGATCCCACTGCACCCGGGCCGGGGCCCGCTTCAGCTGGCGCTTCCAGGTGGCGCGGTCAGGGTGCAGCCCGTGTTCGTAGTGGGCCAGGCAGGCGTTTGCCAGGGCCCATTCGAAGCCCTCACGGGTGATCTCGATCGCGAGGACGGTCTCCTGGCCCTCTTTGCCCGCCCAGCCGCAGCGGTACATCATCCACAGGAACGATGGTTTGATCCACGTCATTCGGTCCCTCTTCCAGGCAACCGGGAAGTGGCCGTCCTGTGCGGCGGGCAGGCCGATCTCCGGAGCGTACGCCTGGTACACGGTCACCGTGGTGGCCGTGTGGAGGGCGCGGATCCGATGCTTGGGTTCTGGCACGGTGACCAGGGTCGGGGTTCGGCGCGCATCGCGCCATCGAATTACCGGGCCGGAGGGGGCTGGTGGGGTGCTCGGCGGTTGCTGCGGCAACTGCGGTGAGCACGTGGTGGAGGTGTTCCCGGGTCCCTCCGCTTCCCGGCGGTGCTGGCCGGCGGGTGCCGAACGGCCCGGGCCGTTCGGCACCCAGTGGCGGGGCACCGTTTTTTCATGCTTTTCGTGCTTTTCATGCGGTGGCGTGCGGCGAGCGGTGCGGCGGTACAGGCGCCGCATCACCCGACGCAGGCGCCGGGGGGTGGTGGCCGGACAGATCCTGGACTATCTGGCGGCGCTTGCCCGACCCTGGCGGTGCCCGATGGCCGGGATCAGTTCTTCCACACGCCCCAGTAGACGTCGGCGTTGTCGCCGGAGCCGCTCTCACGGGTGGTGCGGAAGACGCTGCTGGTGCCGTTCTCGTCGTAGCTGTTGGAGCCGGCGTAGGGGTTGGCCCAGTGCAGCTGGACGGTGTTGTTGTTGCGCCAGCCTTCCTCGCAGCCGTAGGTGCTGAACGTCGCCCAGCCCTCGGTGCCGGTCAGGAACCCGTTGCTCTCCGACTGGAAGGTGGCGTCGCCGGTGTTCCCCAGGATCTGCGGCGGCTCCTGGCCCTGCGTCCAGATGCCGTGGGCCAGAGCGTAGCTGGTCCGGTAGAGCGAGCAGCCGGTTCCGTTGTGCAGGTGGACCGTGGTGCTCCGGGCCGCCTGGACGGTGGCCTGGGAGGTGGCCGGGGCGGCCTGGGCGGTGCCGGTGGCGATGGTGCCGAGCCCGATGGCGCTTACCGCAGCCAACGCCGCGAAGCGTGCGGAGGTACGCATGGTTCCCTCGATTCCGTGTGCCTTCGGTGGGTGGCGCGGGCTGTGTCCCGCGCCGTGATGAACGATGCGCCGCGCCGACAGACAAACGATGGACGGTGCGGCCCGCGCCGTTCACCGCGCCGTTCGCAACGCCCGTCCATCGTTTGTCAGTTGGCGTGGTGTACGAGCACCCGGGCGGCCGCCCGTCCCGCCGAAGGCCCGGGAGTCGAGTGCCGGGACTGTCGCCGCTGCGGGACGTCCTCCCTCACAGTGGAGTGAGGATGTCCTGGTCCGCCCCGTCGAGGACGAAGCCGTTGTCCAGCCGGACCCGGACCGTCACCCGGCTCCCCCGTTCCCGGTGCGCGGTCCACTGCGGCTCCAGCACGGCGATCTCCGCCTCCAGGCGCTCGCGGCTCGCCACCGGCATGGTGTGCCCGTAGTCCTCGAACAGCGCTTTGAGCCGCTGGTACTCGCGGACCTCATGGCTCTCCGGGAGTTCCCCGTCCACCCGCTCGACGGTGCCCTCCATCCCGGATCCCAGCGAGAGGAACCCGACGACGGCCCCGGGCTCCCCGGCGACCGCCTCACCGATCCCGAGATCCTCGGCCAACCTGACGCGCCGGCCTTCCTTCAGGGTCATCCGTCCTCTGCCTCTCCATCGATCGAGGCCGCCGGCGCCGCCGGCCCGCGGCCACGGCCATTATCCGCGGTCGCTGCACGGCGTACGGCCCCCGGTGACAGGGCCTCCGCCGTCTCCCTTCCCCCTTTCTGTTGCGCCCCCCGTACCGCCCCGGGCCCGAGCAACGCTCCGAGCGGGGTGGAGGCGGCCGGGGGTTCAGGCCGTCCGGCGCAGGGCGATGACGTTCTCGGTGACGGTCGTGGTCAGGCCTCGGGGGCCGGTGGCGGTGCGCCTCGGTGCGCGGCAGCGCTCGGTGGTCCAGCCATCGCCGAGCCGTCGGAGTCGTGCGACGACTGCGGGTGAGCCCGAAGTCGGCCTACCAGTGGTACCAGCTGTGGCGGGAGGGCGGGGCTGGTCTGGGATCGCCTGAACACTCACGTCTCCTCCGCCATGCGCGAGTTGATCGCCGAGCGTGCCTGGCTGACGGTGTTCCTGCCTCCTGCCTCCTGCCTCCTGCCTCCTGCCTCCTGCCTCCTGCCTCCTGCCTCCCGCCTACTCGCCCGATCCCAACCCCGTGGAGTGGGTCTGGGCACACGTCAAGCGCAGCCTCGCCAACCTCGCCGTCATGGCCCTCGACCACCTGGAGGCCATTGTCCGCAACCGGCTCAAGCGCCTCCAATACCGGCCCGACACCCTCGACGGCTTCATAGCCGGCACCGGCCTGACCCTCGACGCCTCAACATCACCCTGACAAGCCGAGGTCAGTAACGCTCGGCCGCGAACGATCGGACGCAGAGGAGGCGTTGAAGGACGGCCGGATGCGTCTGTGCGCACAGGTCGAGGAGGGTCGCACGTGCATCAGATGCGATTCCCCACGGTTCGTGCGAAGGCGAGCCCGAGTGATAGACGGGGCCCGTTGACTGGTCAGGTTGGCGCTGCGTACCGCGGGGTGCGGTGGGGTTGATGCGGAGAATGGCGTCGTATTTTGACCCGCCGAAGCAGATCGTGCCAGGCGGCCTCAATGTTGGCCGGAATCATCTGTCGACAATCGTGATGTATGGGGCGTTACTGATTCTTTGGTTTCACATGAAGATGGCTTGACCTGCAAACTTTCAACTCTTCAAAGATTCTGCATGTGTGACTGAATATGAAGTGACCTGTCCATGTTGAGAGTTGTATGGTTCGCTGACCGGTCTATCCGGCAAGGATCAATCGAAATCATCGACTGACTTACTGACTTGAAGGGGGATGATGTGAAGCGCCTGGCTCTAAGGCTTTTCGCACTTCTCGTCACGGTCGTGCTCGGCTTGACCGCAGCTGCCACGCCCTCCGTTGCGTCACCGGCTTCAGAGCGGTGCTCGGCGGAGGTCGACACCAGCTCGAACTATCAGTACCGATGCGAGTTCGGGATCTTCCCTCTGGCTGACACTCCCGCTGGCGGGGCCGTCAAGAACGGAGTCTTCCAGCTCGCCGTCACCCACTTCTCCGACTACTTCCCTTTCAGTGGGTGCGGAGACGTGCTGAAGGTGAACCAGACGTGCTCGCTCATGCCGGGGAATGCCCCGGTGCAGGTTACAGAAATCGGCTCGAACTACTACATTCTCAAGTCCCTGAAGGGTCATCCGGAAGGGGAGAACAGGTACATCAAGTTCGCGGTTTACATCATCGACAACGAGCTGCGCCTCGGGATTCTCTCGTGGGGTGAGCCGAGCGTGGTCGCGAAGGCGACAGTGTCATTTGGTGGGGCAACTGCGCTGTGGGGCGGGTACGCTCGGAACCTCACGAAGACCGTCTACCCGTGATCAGTAGCTGACGCCCGGCGCCCGAGCGCCCCGGACCCGTTCGGTCTGGGGCGCTCTTTCCATGCTGCTCGCGGCACTGATCAACGAGCGCATGGCGGGCGATGGCCGGGGCATTCCGCGACGCATTCGACCAGGCCGCGTCCGTCGGGGACCGGGAGCCGGCGCCAGTTGCCGGCGCTCACGTCCCGCGGCGGTCAGCCCGCCCCATCCGCATATCTCACACACCAGGACTTACAACCACCGCTCCAGACCCATCAGGGAACAACATCGGGCCGACAACCCGGTAGCGGTGCGACGTCCCCCGACCGCGTCGGGGCGGTGACACGCGGGGGCATTGCTGCCACCCTGAGCGTATGAGTACGGGCCAGGGCCAGCCGCTGCGCACGGACGTTGCTCCACGGCCCCGGGAGGGTGACGCCGCCTCCCTGGCCCAACCACCCACGCCCGTAACCCCCATGCTCTGGTCCCACCGATCGTTGTTTCTCCGGGAGGTACGGTGACCGGCCGAGTCATCTACGCGTCGTTCGAGTTCCAGTTCCCGCTGGGCGGCATTCGGGTGCTGAACCAGCAGGTCGCGCTGCTGCGGGCCGTCGGCGTCGAGGCGTTTCGCTGGACGCCCACGCCGGGATTCCGCTACACGTGGTTCGACGACGACGTGCCGACGCTGTCCGGCATGACCTTGGACCTCGGGCCCGAGGACGTGCTCGTGCTGCACGAGGTCAGCGTCGTCCCGGGGCACGACCCGGCGCCCGGCGGCCACAAGGTGATCTACTCGCAGGGGCACTACGTCAACTTCCTGACCTGCCCCGACCCCGGCCCGTATCCGGGCTGGTCGGACCGGCCGGCTCTGTGGACGATCTCGAAGGCGGGCGTCGACATGTTCCGCCGCGCCCTGCCCGAGTTCGAACCGCACCTGGTGCCGAACGTCATTGACACCGAGTTGTTCCGGCCGGCATCGACCGAGCGGGTTCGGCGCATCGCGTGGATGTCCCGCAAGCGCCCGATCGAAACCACGCTGCTCCGCCGTCTGCTGCACGCCGACCCGCGGTCCGAGGGTGTGGACCTGTACGACATCCACGCGGTCCCCCACGAGGAGGTCGCTCGCGTCCTGTCCGACACGTCGGTGTTCATCGCGTTGGGAGCGCCCGAGGGCGAGGGCTTCGGATTGCCGCTGGCCGAGGCGATGGCCAGCGGCTGCCTGGTGACCGGTTACGCCGCTGGCGGCGGAGCGGAACTGTTCGACTCGCCGTCCGCGTGGCGGATCCCGGAGCTCGAAACGGACCGGCTGGCGGACAAGGCCCTTGAGCTGCTCGACCTGCCCGGCCAGGAGGAGGTGCGGCGGGCGGGCCGTCAGTGGGTTGCCGACCGGTATACCACCCAGGCCGCCGTCGAGGCGCTGACCGAGGGCATCCGCCAAGCGCGGGCCCTCCCCGGCGGCGCGGCGACGGCCACCCATCCGGCCGCCTGGATGGAGGAGTTGTTGAGGCGCTTCCCGGTGCCGCCGGAGACGCACGCCCGGGTGGAACCACCGGCCGCTTCGTAGTGCTCCAGCCGGACTGCTCCGTTCCCGCCGGCCACCGGTCCGAAGGGCCCGAAAGCTCTGAAAGGCCCGAAGGCCCGAAAGCGGGGAGCGACGGTCCGCACCAGCGCGGTGCGGGCCGTCGCCACCTCGCACAACCCCGTTCCCGGCGGGTGGAGCAGCAGGTCGGGCCAGCCATCGACCTGCCCACCCACGGCCCTCTGCGACGGGCTTCAGCGGGAGTGTTGCGGCACGGGCGAGAGGTGCAGTTGCTGCGGGGCGGAGTGCAGGTGTGTCGAGAGGTCCGGCAGGGGGGCGGTGTCACCGGTGGTGAACCACACGAGGACGTCCTCGCCGGCCCGTACGGGCAGGGCGGGGAAGTCGTTCTCCGCGTGTTCGGTGCGGTGAACCGCCAACGGCGGGGTCCGGGCGGCCAGTTCCGGGCGCAGGTGCCGCTCGAAGTGGTCGGCGAAGGCGGCGGGGTCCAGGGGGTGGCAGATGGTCGCGACGACCGGTCCGGCGTCGGCCGGGGTGGTGAAGCCCGGGCCGCGCAGCAGCAGGACGTCGTCCGAGTCCACCATCGTCGCGTTGGCGGCGTCCCGGTGCTCCTGCCAGACCGGCCCGTAGTAGAAGGCGTGCAGTGCCCGTGCCCGCGACGCCATGTCAGGGAAGCTGCGCAGCCAGACGAAGCGGTCCGGGTCGTCCAGGTCCCGGAACCGGCCGCCGACGGTGATGCCCACCGCCTGCTGTCCGGTCACGAACTCCCGCTCGAAGAGGGTGATCAGAGTGTCGCGGGCACCTGGGTGCAGGGTGTACTGGCGCAGTTCGACGATGCTCACGAGGCGTCCTGCAACTGGACACGGCTGAGCTCCGCGACCCGGTCGAGCACCCGGCTGTGTCCGCCGTTCACGGAGAACTCCTGCCCCCGGCTGTCACCGCCGGCCGGAACCCCGGTGAGTCTGCGGACGGCCATGCCCCGGGAACCGTGGAGGAAGTCGGAATCGATCATGGCCGCAGGCTAGAACCGGTCCACTGACACCTCCTGTCAGTGGATACTGACAGTCGTGCGCGCCAGCCGACTGATCTCACTGCTCCTGCTCCTCCAGAACCGGGGAAGGATGACGGCCCAGCAGCTCGCCGACGAGCTGGAGGTGTCGGTCCGCACGGTCTACCGGGACCTCGAAGCGCTCGGCGCCGCCGGGATCCCGCTGTTCGGCGAGGCCGGTCACGGCGGCGGCTACCAGCTGCTCGACGGGTACCGCACCCGGCTGACGGGCCTGACCGCCGATGAGTCGCAGGCCCTGTTCCTAGCCGGGTTGCCGGGCCCGGCGGCCGAGTTGGGCCTGGGCGAGGTACTGGCGGCCGCCCAGCTCAAGCTGCGGGCCGCCCTGCCGGCGGAGCTCCGCGAGCGGGCCGGGCTGATCCAGGAGCGCTTCCACCTCGATGCGCCCGGCTGGTACGGGGACGTGGACGAGACGCCGCACCTGGCGGCCGTCGCGGCCGCGCTCTGGGACCGGCGCAGGGTGTGGGTCCGCTACCGGCGGTGGAAGGCGCCCACCGAGGTGGAACGGCGACTGGAGCCGTACGGACTGGTCCTCAAGGCCGGCCGCTGGTATCTGGTCGCCGCCGCGGGCGGTGCCACCCCGCGTACCTACCGGGTCGACCAGATCCTCGAACTGCGAGAGCTGGAAGAGGAGTTCGAGATACCCGCAAGCTTCGACCTGGCTGCACACTGGCGGGACGGGCTCGCCGACTTCCATGCCCGACTGCACACCGGGGAGGCGACGGTGCGACTGTCGCCGAGCGGTGTCGCCCGGGGCCGCGAGCAGCTCGGCCGCGCGTTCGACCGGGCGGTCGCGGATTCGGGGGTGGCCGAGGCGGACGGCTGGACCAGGGCGTCCGTGCCCATCGAGTCCCTCGGCCACGCCCACGACGAGTTCCTGAGACTGGGCACCGACGTGGAGGTCCTCGAACCACCGGAGCTGCGCGCCCGGCTGGCCGCGACCGCCCGCGCACTCGCCGACCGGTACGGGGCCTGACGTGGGCGAATTCCCCTCCCTGCCCTCCGCCCCTGCCCTCCGCCCCTGACGGGACGTGTGCCGGGTTGCCTGTCCGCCGGCCCGGGCCGGCCTGCCTGCCCGATCCGCTGAGCCGATTCGCTGGGGTCGATCCGCTGGGTCGCGCGGTGCGATGTGGTGCATCGAGACGCTTGACCGTTCCGGCGGGGCTATTTGATAGTCGACGAACCCGCCGAACTCGCCCACTTCCATCCGCTGATCACCGTCGCACCGGAACACCGACCGGGCCCGTGACCGACGGGCACCCTCCATGGTGGTGTGGCCAGGGCTACTTGCCGGCGGCTGCCATAGAGGTGACGGCGTCGGCGATGGTGGCGCGGTAGTTGCCCATGTGGGGGTTGAGGACGCGGGTGTCGGGGGTGAGTGGGAAGTTGTGGGTGGCGGCGAGGGGCATGTTGGTGTCGTCCTGGTCGGCGAGGACGTTGATCTCGTTGATGTCGGGGGTGGTGCCGGTGGTGGCGCCGCCGGGGTTGAGGTCGATGACGACGTAGGCGTTCTGGCCTGCGGGGACGGGGAAGCGCAGGGTGCCGCTGGCGAGTACGGGCCGGATGTTGTTGCTCTGGTCGCGGGCGGTGGAGTTGCCGAGGTTGACGCCGGGGGAGGAGCTGAGGCTGCAGGCGCTGGTGCCGGTGTTGTGGACTTCGATGACCCGCTGGCTGGGTGCTCCGGGGCGTGCGGTGACGTGGATGGAGAGGTTGCCGATGTCGCAGGGGGTGGCGTCGGCGGGGGCGGGGGCGTTGCCGCCGCCGGGCCGGGCGCTGGTGGAGGGGCTGGTGCCGGACGGGGTGTGCGGTGCGCCCGTGGGGGCGTGCGACGCCGCGCCCGTGGCCGGTGCGGTCGGTGACCCCGCTGCGGGAGCAGCGCCGGTGGGAGCAGCGCCGGTGGGGGCGGGTGCGACGGCCGCGGTGGTGGGGGAGGCCTTCGGGCCGGCGGCCGGGTCGGCGTTGTCGGGCCCGCAGGCGGTCAGGACGAGTCCGGCCCCGACGGCGAGGACGGCGGTGACGAGCAGCGGGCGACGGCGGCGGACGGACATGGTGGCTCCCCGATGGCGATGTGTGCTGGCTTGCTGGACACCCACCATGACGGTTGGTCAGTGCATTTCGGTGGCACGCGTGGCGTCACAATCACCAGGACATCGCGAGGACCGGACTGTGACAATCCATCGGGGAGCTGCGGGTTGACACGGCGTACTTCGGGCCGGTCAGAGCCAGCAGGTCAGAGCCAGCCGTTCTGGGCGGCCTTGATGCCGGCCTCGAAGCGGCTGCTGGCGTTGAGCCGCTCCATGATGGAGGCCATGTGGCGGCCGACGGTGCGGGAGGAGATGCCCAGGCGCTGGCCGGCGGTGTCGTCGGTGAGGCCGGTGCCGAGCAGGCGCAGCAGTTCGCGTTCGGTGGCGGTGAGTCCGGTGGTGGGGTCGCCGGGGGCGGTGGCGCCGAGCGGGACGGCGGTGTTCCAGGCCTGTTCGTAGAGGTCGAGCAGGGCGGTGAGGATGCCGGGTTCGGTGACGTGCAGTGCGCCCTTGCGGTGGTCCTCGGGGTCGATGGGGACGAGGGCCTCGCGACGGTCGGCGATGACGATGCGCTGGGGGATGGTGGGGGCGGTGCGGACTTCGCCGCCCTGGCTGAGCAGCCAGTGGGCGTACCCGGTGACGTGCGGCTGGTGGCGGGTGGAGTCCTGGTAGAGGGTGCGGATGGTGATGCCGCGGGCGAGGGCGCCGGCGTCTCCGGGGCGGGAGGAGTCGAGGTCTTCGGGCCGCTGGTTTCCGGGCTGGCTGCTGAGGGCTTCCGTGGTGGTGGTGCGGCTCATCTGCTCCAGGCAGTGGTGGACGGCGTCCATGCCCAGCAGGCGTTCGCCGTGGGCGGCGTGGTGTTCGGCGCGTTCGGCGACCATGCGGGTGACGGCGGCGCGGGACGCGGCGAGGGCGGCCTGGCGGGCGGCGAGGTCGGCTTCCTGGCGGGCGAGCATCTCGGCGAGGCCGACGGCCGGGTCGACGGCGCGCATCCGGCCGGGGTGGTCGGCGGAGGCGCGTACGAGCATGAGGGCGCCGAGTTCGTCGAGGCAGTCGTGGACCTGGGTGGCGGTGGTCGCGCAGCGCCCGGCTATCGCTTCGACGTCGGCGGCGGGGTGGTCGAGCAGGGCTTGGTAGACCTGCTCGGCTCGGGCCGATAGTCCAAGCGCCTGCAACATGGTGTCCCCCTTGTGTGATGATCCGTGAGCTCTCGTGGCTATGACAGCACACGAAGCTTCATGATCCTTTCATGGGGCGACACCGCCCTCAAGGTCGGATATCCGGCCTCGACGGCAGGCCGCGCCATCCAGTTTTTGTCATGCGCGTGACAGTATGTCCGGAGTCGGACAGGCCGGTTGGCGACACCCGCAAGGCCTTCCGAGCCGCCCCCCGACCGGCAAAGCTAGTGATCGCCGCCAGGGAGTCAGCCAGGAAGACAGCCCGGACGGCAGCCGGACGGCGCGTCGACCGCGGGACGCACCGATCGGAGAAATCCCTTCGTGTCAGCAACAGTTGAGGACAACCGATCGTGATCCAGGCCCGTATCGCCAAGGCCGCCGCGGCCATCGCCATCTCGCTGGGCGCGCTGCTCGCCGCCCCCGCCGTCCTGTCGGTGAGCGCCCAGGACACCGCCGTCAACGCCAGCTTCGGCTGGGGCGGCTGACCCGCGGATGGACGTCATCTACGCCGCCCTGCACCGCAGGCAGAGCGCCGGGCCGGTTCCAGCCGGCGAGGCGGCCGAGGTGACCGAGGTGGACAAGGCAGGTGAGGCGGCCGAGGTCCGCGCCGTCCTGTGGGCCCACGCCCGCCCCGACGACGGCCTCCAGCACATCACCGTCCGAAGCGAGGCCGACCGCGTCGACCTGCTCGTCTACCTCGCCAGCCGTGACCCCGCCGTCGCGGAGGACACCCTGAGCCGGGCCCACGTCCTGATCGCCCGAGGCCACCAGGCCTCACCCCTGATGCGCCGGCGCTACCAGCCACCGGCGCCCCCCGGCCGCTGAACCCGCGCCGCCGCTGAACCCGCACCGCGGCCGCTGCGCCGCCGCCGCACCCGCACGACGCTGTCCGGCATCCGATGCCGTCTCGAACTCGCAACCCGCAATCCGCAGCCCGTAACCCGCAAGAGGAGCTCCGCCATGCCTTCGTCCACGCTGTCCAGGCTTGCCCACGTCGCCCTCGCGGCCTCCCTCGCCGCTTCCGGTGCGATAGTTGCGACCGCCGTCACCACCACGGCGGCCCACGCGGCCACGGCCACGGCCACCGCCGCCGCCGTCTCGGCCTCGTCCTCGATCGACGGCAAGGTGACCCGCAGTGAGGTCATCCAGCGGGCGCAGTACTGGCTGGGCAAGCAGATCGCCTACAGCTGGGAGGGCTGGTACCCGGACTCCAGCGGCCGCAACTACCGTACGGACTGCTCGGGTTACGTCTCCATGGCCTGGCACCTGGGCGCCAGCCCCAACACCCAGGGCATCGCGGACTCCTACACCTACGAGATCCCGCGCAGCGAGCTCAAGGCCGGCGACGTCCTCAACAGCTACTACAACCACGTCCTGCTCTTCGAGAAGTGGGACGACGCCGCCCACACGACCTTCTCGTACTACTCCTTCGGCTCCACCCCGGTGAAGCACGTCACCGGCGCCTCCATCAACGGCACCCTCGACTCGCACCCCAACAGCGAGTACAAGGCCCTGCGCTACAAGAACATCGTCGACGACGTCCAGACCCGGGCCACGAAGGCCGGCGTGTACCACCCGTCCACCCAGACCTTCTACGAAGGCGACAACACGGGTTCCACGCTGGGCTCGGCGAAGTTCGGCAACGCGGGCTGGACCCCGTTGGTCGGCGACTGGAACGGTGACGGCGTCGCCAGCGTCGGCGCGTACGACCCGGCCACCGCGACGTTCTACCTCAGCAACGACAACAGCACCGCCGCCGGGACCGCGAAGTTCGGCAACCCCGGTTGGATCCCGCTGGTCGGCGACTGGAACGGTGACGGTGTCACCAGCGTCGGCGCGTACGACCCCGCCACTGCCACGTTCTACCTCAGCAACGACAACAGCACCGCCGCCGTGACCACGACGTTCGGCAACCCGGGCTGGATCCCGCTGGTCGGCGACTGGAACAAGGACGGCAAGGACAGCATCGGCGCGTACGACCCGACGACCCAGACCTTCTACGAGAGCAACGACAACAGCACGGTCGCGGGTTCGGTGAAGTTCGGCAACGCGGGCTGGACCCCGCTGGTCGGTGACTGGAACAACGACGGCGTCACCAGCATCGGCGCGTACGACCCGAGCACCCAGACCTTCTACCTCAGCAACGACAACAGCACCACCGCCGCCAGCTTCGTCTACGGCAGCCCCGGCGACGTCCCGATCGCCGGCCGCTGGTAGTCCGCCCCCCAACCGACACGAAAGGAAGTCAGTCGAGCATGCCCGAGAACAAGTCGACCACCCGTCACACCGGTCACACCCGTCGCACCCGCTCGCTCGCCGCTGTCGCCCTGGGGGCGGCCGTCCTGTCCGCCGCCTCCCAGGCACCGGCCCAAGCCGCCTCGGTGGGCACCTGGGACAGGGTCGCCCAGTGCGAGAGCACCGGAAACTGGAGCATCAACACCAACAACGGCAACTACGGCGGCCTGCAGATCACGCTGCCCACCTGGAAGGCCTACGGCGGCCTGGCCTACGCCTCCCGGCCCGATCTCGCTACCAAGAAGCAGCAGATCCTCGTAGGGGAGAAGATCCTCGCCGGCCAGGGCCCCGGCGCCTGGCCCAACTGCAACGCGGGCCTGAGCACCGACCACGCCAAGCCGTACTCGGACCGGATCGGCGCGTACGACCCGGCCACCGCCACCTTCTACGAGAGCAACGACAACAGCACCGTTGCGGGCTCGGCGAAGTTCGGCAACCCCGGTTGGACCCCGTTGGTCGGCGACTGGAACGGCGACGGTGTCAGCAGCGTCGGCGCGTACGACCCGGCCACCGCGACGTTCTACCTCAGCAACGACAACAGCACGGTTGCCGTGACCACGACGTTCGGCAACCCGGGCTGGATCCCGCTGGTCGGCGACTGGAACAAGGACGGCAAGGACAGCATCGGCGCGTACGACCCGGCCACCGCCACCTTCTACGAGAGCAACGACAACAGCACCGTTGCGGGCTCGGCGAAGTTCGGCAACCCCGGTTGGACCCCGCTGGTCGGCGACTGGAACGGCGACGGCGTCACCAGCATCGGCGCCTACGACCCGAACACCCAGACCTTCTACCTCAGCAACGACAACAGCACCACCGCCGTGACCGCGAAGTTCGGCAACCCCGGCTGGAAGCCCCTCGTCGGCGACTGGAACGGCTCCGGCAAGGACAGCGTCGGCGGCTACGACCCGGCCACCGCGACGTTCTACCTCAGCAACGACAACAGCACCGCCGCCGTGACGACGAAGTTCGGCAACCCCGGCTGGATCCCCCTCAAGGGAAGCTGGTAACCGCTCATCAAGGGAAGCTGGTAACCGCTCACCGACCAGCTCACCCGGACGCGAACCGGGGCCGGCGGCGGGCCTTGAGGACCGCGGCCAGCCAACACCGCGCACACCGGGCGGCGGCCTGCACCATGAGGTGCAGGCCGCCGCCGTTGGCGCGAGACTGGCGGGCAGACAAGGGAGGGCACCGATGTTGACCGATACGTCGACCAGCGCCGGCAGGGCGATCCTGCTTCACGACCGGCACCCCACGCTGGAAGAACTCGCCGACACAGCACACCTGTTGGCCGCCAGGCACCCGGAACTCTGCCGCGTGCGCACCGCCGGAACCTCCCGCGCCGGCCAGCCGCTGGTGCTCCTGACGATCGGCCGCGCCACCGCCACCGACAGCGTGCTGATCGTGACGGGTGCGCACGCCGACGAGTTCTCCGGCCGCGCCGGCATCGTGGAACTGGCCCACCGGGTCCTCGCGCAGCCGTCTCTGCACGAGGCGGTGACCTGGAACTTTCTGCTCTGCCTCGACCCCGACGGGGCACGCCTCGCAGAGGCCGGCGCCGGCACCCGAAGCCTGCCCGAGTACTTCGAGCACTACTTCCGCCCCGCCGCCGAGGAACAGCCCGAGTGGGCGCCGGCGACCGGCGGGAGACTGCCCGAGAGCCGGATCCTCCTCGACCTGATCGACGACCTCCGGCCGTCCCTCCAGTTCTCCCTCCACAGCGCCGACGTCGGCGGGACCTTCCTCCAGTCGACCTGCGATCTGGCCGGCCTCGCCGAGCCGTTCGCAAAATCCGCCGCCGGACTCGGGATCCCGGTCGAGACCGGCCCCTACGACGCCTTCTGGCTGCGCGAAGCGGGCCCGGGCGTCTTCATGATGGCGCCGCACCACATCGACCAGCAGGAAAGCAGCACCGGAATGCTGGCGCCACCTCACGCCGACCAGCCTCACGCCGGCCAACCCGACACCGGCCAACCTCACCCCGGCCAGCAGCAGGAGACAGGAGGCGTCCGCGCCACCACCTGGTTCGCCCCCCAGCGCTACGGCGGCGAGACGGTCATCGTCGAGACGCCGGTCTGGGCCAGCGCCCACCTCGGGGACACCCGCCCGGCCGACGACCCCTACGCGCGCCTGACCGCCTGCGCCGGCCAGGTCCGGGAGCGCGGACGCCTGGTCACCGACCTGATGGACGAAGTTCTGCCCCACCTGGACGACACCGCCCTGCTCCGGGCCGCGCGCACGCCGCTGACGGCATCGCGGCAACTGGCCCACGAATGGGACCCGCAGGCCGCCGGACAGCGCCTCCTCCACCCGAGGCCCATGACCGAGGCGAGACTCGCCGGCATCGAACTGTGGGCCCACCGGATCCCGGTCCGCGCGGCCGCGCTGCTCCGCCGCGCCGCCGAGGCGGCCAAGGCACCCACCACACCGGCCACCGCCCGACTCGACCACCTCCTCCAGGACTGGTGCGCCCAGTACCAGCAGCGCTTCCAGCCGCTCTGGCTGCCCGTCGCCCGCCAGGCAGAGCACCAGGCGAACACCGTCCAGGCCGCCGTGGAGCTCAGCCGTCCGACGAGGCCCGGCTTTCGGCGCGACCGGTAGAGCGCTCCGCAAAAACCCGTTTGGTGGGCGAGGTGACCGCTGCTATGTTTTCGGAGGCCGTGCGAGAGAACGAGGAGGTGGTACCCGTGAACGCAGTATTCACATGGGTGCTCTCCTCCGGGGTCACGGTCGGGCGATAGGTCGTCCGGGAGCGCCGTATCTGAGCCCTCCCGAAAGGCACGACCATGCACTTCACTTCTGAACAGCGTTTCGACGACGGTGTCCTCGAGCGTGAGTTCACCCTCGGCGAGATCCCCGGCATCCTGTGGACGCCCGGATCCGTATCCGCGCCGGCGCCGCTGATCCTGCTCGGCCACCCTCCCCTCGGACTGCGCAGGATGTACCCCCGACTGGTGGCCCGGGCCCGGCACGCCGCGGCGGATGGCTTCGCCACGGCCACCATCGAGCTCCCCGGAAGCGGCGACCGGCCTCGTTGGCCCGCCGTGGAGCAGGCCCGCGCTGACCTGCGCCGGGCGATGGAGGCCGGCGAGCCGGTCGGCGACGAGATCGTCGACGCCCTCGTCCTCCCGCTGGTCGACAAGGCGGTCCCGGAATGGCAGGCCGCCCTGGACGCCCTCCTCACGCTGCCCGACATCGGCGGCCCGGTCGCGTACTCGGGGGGAGTGATCTCCATCGGCGTCCGGCTGGCGGTGGTCGAGCCGCGCATCTCGGCCGCCGTTCTGTTCGCCGGAAGTTTCGTGCCCCGCTCCATGTTCGAGGAGGCCCGGCAGGTCACCATTCCGCTGCATGTCCTGTTGCAGTGGGACGACGAAGGGAACGACCGGCAGGCGGCCCTGGACCTGTTCGACGCCTTCGGCTCGAAGGAGAAGTCCCTGCACGCCAACATGGGCGGGCACACCGGTGTCCCGCAGTTCGCCGGGGACGCCGCGGCCCAGTTCTTCACCCGACACCTGAAGTGAGGCCGGGCCGTCAGACCGGCGGCAGACGGTAACTGATGTCGGCCGGCCTGCCACTCGTCGACGGCAGGTCCCGGCCGTCAACAGATCTCTGCACCGTGGGCCCCTGCCGAACTCTCGGCAGGGGCCCGTGCTGCCTGAAGTCAGAACTGTTCGATTTCTGCAGAGCTTCGAGTGCTGCCCGAACTCGTGTACAGGCGCTGTCGGTTCTCGTGGACAGAGCCACCCAACGCCTGTCGCGTGGCGGCGCCGAGGGCTGTGAGGGGGTCCGGGGCGGCGTGGGCGGTGCGCCAGGCGATCACGTGGTCGGGACGGACCAGCAGGGCGCCGTGGTCGCCGATGCCGCAGGTGTCGGTGGGCCGTTCCGTTGCCGGGGCGATCCGGCGGGGCAGGAGTGCCGTGTCGAGGAAGGCGTTGTGCGGATCCAGCTCGCGTGCGGCCCGGATCCAGGGGTGTCCTTCGGGTCCGGCGAGGACCAGGTAGCGGCCGGCGCGGACCAGGTCGAGCGTGGAGCGGGGCCGGTCCGTGCCGGGCAGGGGCAGGGGCAGGTGCGGCAGCCGGGTGCCGGGCTCGCCGTGCCAGCGTTCCGGCTCGTCGGCCGCCGGGTGGGCGGCGGCCGGGCCGTCGCCGGGCATGGGGTAGCGGTAGCCGATGGCCACTGCCGCCTCGCTGAGCAGCGGGCGGTCCTCGATCGGGGCCCGGGCGCGGTCGCGGGCGCGTAGGAGTGCCTGGTCCACGGTGATCCGGCCCACCGCGCGGCGCTCGGTTTCGTAGTCGTCCAGCAGCCGCGGGTCGGCGTGGCCGCGCAGGACCGAGACGAGTTTGGTGGTGAGGTTCCAGGTCATCGACCTCGTCCTCGACGGTGCGGCGCCCGCGCCGAGCTGAGGAGAAGAGCGGACCGGACTGCGGCCTCCGCCACGCCGGCACCGCCTCCACGTGCGCACTGGCGCGTCCGTCCGCCGCCACGCCGCTCACCGGCATCGGGTGCTGCCGGGCCCGGGTGGGGCATTGCACGCCAACTTCCTTGCTGTCATCCTCGGTTGGCCGTATCGGTCCCGGCGGTCGGTCGGGCAGGCTCTGCGCGGCGGGCGCGGCTTCGTGGCGGGGGCGGCGAGCGCAGCAGCAACAACGGGGGGCGGCGGTCGTGGTGCGTACGCGGGGAGGCGGCGTGTGGGGTGTGGCGGTGCGAGCGGTGGCGGGGATGCTGGCGGTGGCGTTCCTGACCGGGGCGGTGTGGCTGGCCTGGTGGCTGAGCGCGGAGCGGATGGGAGCGGCCATGGGGCTGGGCCCGCCGGACGGCGTGGTGCTGGTGGACCGTTGTTACGAGGTGTCCGACAGCGAGGGCAACAGCGACGGCACCAACTGCCAGGGGCGGTTCACGCCGGCCGGCGCCTCCGCGGGCGACGCCCGCCCGATCGTGGTGAACGGCACGACCGGCAAGCACCGGGCCGGCACCCGGCTCCCGGTGCGGCTGGTGCGGGGCGTGGCCTACGAGCCGTCGTCGTCGCCCGCCGTGAAGTACGGCGCCGGCGCGGGCGCGGTCCTCGTACTGGGCGCCGTGCCGGCCGGCTGGCTGCTGGTCGGAGTCCGGCGTGGTGAGGCCCCGGAGGTCATGACCCTGGTGGTCGGCCTCTTCATCGGGCTTGCGGCCGTGGCGGTCCTGGGCATCGTCGTCGGCTTGCTCGCGGGCCTCGTCGAACTGGCGCTCTGAGCGGAGCCGGGCCGTCGACGTGGTGCTCACCTGGTGATGTCGCCGTCCGGCACGTCCCGGACGGTGACCTCCTTGCCCTGTCGGCCCAGGATCTTGGCCACCACGTCACCGATCCCCTTCGCGTCGCCCGTCGGCTCGGGGACCGACCCGTCGGTGTACCGCTCGATGGCCTTCCGAAGGTACGAGGGGTTCCAGGCCCCGACGGCCCCGCTGACGTCGACGGCCGCCACCCGTCGGCCACCGACGGCACGCCTGATGGCCGGCAGGACCTCGTCCGAGTAGTACTTCCCCGGGACCTGGAACAGGCTGACATGGCCGCCGACCTTGCCGCCGTCCCGCAGGTAGACGGTGACGACCAGGCAACTGGTCACCGACGGATAGGTGATCGTCCCGTGCGGACCCACCTCGCCGACCTCGCCCTCCGTGATCGAGAGGGCGGTCGCGGGCGCACCGGCCTGCTGGACCCCGGCTACCGGGCCGGACACAGTGCCGAGCCCGGTGAGGTCCTCGGTCCCGACAGCCTTGCCGAACGCGGCCCTGACGGCGCTGACGGCCCTGACGGAGCCGACGGAGTCGACCGCCTCGGTGGGTGCCGGGCCGCGTGCCGTCGCCCCATCGCCCCCGCCTGCCGCGCAGGCCGCCGACACCAGCACCGCGCCGACGGCCAGCCCGACCCTTCCCACGCACCGCCCGGACACCACGAACTTCATGACTCCACACCCCACGAATCCGGTCTACACACACCCGCGCACACACGCGGCGACACATGCTCCCGAGTGCGAACGATCTCGTCAACCCGACACCCGACGGCCCCCTGACGGGGTCACCGGCGCCGGTCGTGTGGCCGCCGGCAGCGGTCGCCGTGGTCGACCCGTCCGGGGGAGGGGAGTCGGTTCCGACCGTCGCCGGGTCAGGCGTCGGGGGAGTCGGTGATCCACCGCAGGACGTCCTCGGCGACCTCCACCGGGGTACGGCCGGAGCTGGTGAAGGCCGTGGGGACGAGTTCGCGCAGTTCGTCGGCGTCCTGGAGGGCTTCCTCGACCTGCTCCGCGCTCCAGCCGCGGGCGGCCAAACGGACGCGGCGGTCGTGGTCCGCGCAGTCCAGCCGCGCCCAGACGACCTCCGGAGCGTCCGGCACCTCGGCCGCGGCGGCCTCCCACTCGGCCGGGGTGAGGGGGCAGGACACCAGGACGGGCCCGCCTCCTCGCGCGAGCATGCCCGCGATCCGTACCCACAGGCGGTTGTAGTCGGGCCAGACCCCGGACGCGTCCGGGGAGGTGATGTCGATACCGAGCAACCGACCGTCCTCGTCGGGCAGTTCGTCGAAGTCGACCACCGTGACGGGCCGTTCCCGCAGCCGGCCCAGAAGTGTCGACTTGCCCGCCCCCGGCGCCCCGGTGATCAACCGCACCACAGACCTGACCATGCCGATTCCAGCCCCGCTTCCGTCGATGACCGGCACCCCGGATCCTGAGTGCCCAGCCGACCATAGCGGGACACCTGTCCTTCGTCCCCCAGGATCCGGCCGCAAGCCGCGCTCCGGTGCCGCAACATCCGTGTTCTGTCCGCGAGTTCGCGTTGATCCGGCGACGAACCGGTCGGGGGCGAATCACCGATCGGGCTGCGGGCCCCGGCCCGGCGGGATCTCGCCACGCGAACTCCATCTGGCGCCGGTTCGGCCCCGAGGCTGACCACGCTCTCGCCGCCGACTGGACCGGCTGCTCGCGGCTGGCGAGCTTATTGGAAGTACTTCCAGGCACCGCACGACGAGAGGCTGCCGTTCCAGTTGCAGATCCGGGCCTGCTTGATGGGGTACTTGAAGGTTTTCGCCTTGGGTCCCATAGCGATCATGAAGATGCCGGTGTGTTCGCCGCTGGAAAGATAGAGGTCCAGGGCAGCTCCGATTCCGTCGTCGCTGTCGTCCGTGATCGTTCCGATCGCGCCTTCCACGTAGGCGTAGTCGCACAGGCCTCGGTCACAGCTCGACCAGCCGGTCCCGGCGGCGCTGGCCGGGCTGGCGGTCAGGAGTGCTGTTGCTGCGAGGACGGGTACCACTGTTCCTGCGAGTCGCTTGATCATTCGATGCTCCTTCTCGTGTGATTTCTGTTCAGAGACCCAGTGACGGCTGCTACGGGGTTTGTGGTGCGGGTTTCCTTTGCTTGACGGGCCGTTGATCCATCGATCGACAGTCGGGAGACCTCCTTGGAGGCTCCTGGCCGAATGGCGGGTCCGCGCAGAAGAGCGCGTCGTTGAACGAGCGATCTCTGGATGCAAAACTCGCGGACCCGCCATCGACCGAGCTGCCTACAAGGCCGCCATCAGCATCGACATGCTCACCACTAGCCCTTGACGGCCCTGGCGCCGGTGGAGACTCCACAGTGCAGCCTGTTTGATTGTCCATCTACAAGAACCCGGCCGAAGGCCAGGTGGGCGGCGGACAACCCGGTTTGGCCGCGGACAGGACAAGGTGGCTTGGGGTGGCTGGTGTTGGACGTCCGCAGGGGCGGCTCTCGGCGGCCTTCGGCGAAACGGACTCCCATGTGTCCCGGGAAGATCGCGGCACTCGGCTCGGCAGTCCGCGCACGGAACCGCCGACCCCTTCCGTTCGGCCGCGGCCGCGGCCGCGGCCGCAGCCGCAGCCGGCTCCCACCATGTCGGCGTCTGCGCGGCCCGGCGGGCGGCGGGCTGCTCCGGACGGGACCCGGGCAGTAACCTCAGCCGGTGCGGCGCGTTGGGGGAGGTGTGCCACAGTCTGCATCCACCCCCAGCTTCAGCAACGCCACCGCCGTTCCGGCCGGCAAACCCCAGGCGCTGCCCTTCCTCCTGACACCCCAGCAAGGCGCGGCGGCGCGCACGCTGCTGAGCTACGTGGCCGCCTTGCCACTGCCGGATCCCGGCCAGCAGCTCCTGGCCGTCGTGGTGGCGATCCGGGCCGCACGCGGCGGCACCGGCAACCTCACCGGTACTGACCTGTCCGCCCTGCGGCTGGGTGATCCCCGCGAAGTGGTCGATGCCCTCCGCGGCCTGGGCTGGCTGATGGGCGACACGATTTTCAGCAGCGACCCGGTCGCACCTGCGACGCCGGTCACCGTCCCGGATCTGGCCCGTGAGACTGACCACCCGCTGCCGTTCGGAAAAGCCGTGCGCTCGCGCGTATCCGGGTGGACCACACGGGCCTTGTCGGCCAAGCCGGTCCGCAAACTTCCGCCGGCCGCCCGGCTGGCGGCCCTGTTCGCCGCCGCACACAGCACCTCCACGCTCCTCGGACAGATCCCGCCCGACCTTCCCGAAGCCTGCCGGGCCGCTCTGCCGGACCTTCTGGCCAAGGGCTTCCTCGCCGAACTCGCCGACGGGCGCTACCGCCTGGATCCCCAGGTGGGCCACCTCGCGGGCATGCGTCCGCCCACCGCCCAGGAGAAGGCGGCAGACCCCGAAGCCGACACCGGCACCAGCACGACCTCGACTCCGGGCTTCGACTTCAACGCCGCCGCGTGGACGCAGTGGAAGGACGCGGCCACGCCCGCCCTGCGGCGGCACGCGGAGAGCGTCGAGTACTGCGCCCTGTGCGCGCTGGGCCCGGAACGGGTCGCGATGGCCTTCACGCTGCCCCCGCCCCGACCGTCACAGCAGCCTTCCCTGGACGGCAGGAGCCAGACCGCGTACAAGCGGTGGAAGGACGCGCACCCGGACCGCGGGCCGCAGGCCGCGCAGTTCACGGTGGCCTTCCGCGCCGAGCACGGACACGGTCCGTCGTTCAGGCAGCTCTGCAAGGGGCTGGGCTCGCGCCCCGACCTGCGCGAGGTGAACCTCTTCATCGTGCACCGTCTCGTGGCGAACGGATGGCTCACCAGCACCGACCAGGTGCCATGGACCCTCCGCCCGGGCCTGACCGCCCAAGACCAGGGCATCACCCTTCCCCAACGCCGCAGCCCCGAGACGACCGTCCCCACAGCCCGCCCCTGACCGTCCCCACCGACGGCCGCGGCCGAGTACAGACGAAGTGCCGCGAAGGCTCGCCTCGGTGAGGAAGGCCTCGGCTGCCGCCGGAACGCAAGTCACCGCAGGACTCCGGGAGTCGGCAATGCAGGCAGGCCGACCGGCGTACCCACACCGGCCGGACGATGGCCAGCCGGCAGGGACCGTCGCGTTCACGAGCGTCCCGAGGCGCGCACTGGGCGCCCGAGCCTGCCCAAGCCGCCAACTCCCCGGCAACCAAAGGCATCACGGCGCCCCCGGTACCGCCGCTGCTCCGCCTCACGGACACGCCGCGCCTCAACGCCGGCGGCCCGGTCGGGGCGACCAGCCGCCGTCGGCCCGGCTGGGGGCGTGGGCGTGGCTGCGGCGGTGGGTGTGGGTGTGGGGGAAACGCTCCGCCGGCCGGTGTGAGGTGCGGGCCGGCCGGCGGAGGAGGGTGATCAGGCCTGCGAGCGGCGGCGCGAGGCGACGACCGCGCCGGCGCCCAGCACGACGGCCGCGCCGGCGGCGGCGCCGAGCTGCCCGAGCGGGGCGGTCGTGCCGGTGGCGGCCAGCGAGCCACCGGCGGTGCTCCGGCCGTCCGTGGTGGTGGTGGCGGCGGTCGTCGTGCCGGTGGTCGTCGTCCCGGTGGTGGCCGAGACGGGCGCGACAGCGGCGTCGGGGGTCACGGCGGTGACCGCCTGGGTGGTGCCGGAGCCGCCCCGCGAGGTCTCCGTAGCGGTCTCGGCAGTGGTCTCGGCAGTGGTCTTCGCGGCGGCCTGGTCCTTGGCCCGGGCGGTGAACTGGCCCTCCTTCAGGAAGGCCCGGACGTCCGCGATGTCGCCGTCGAGCGCGGCGAGGCCGGCCTTGCGGACCTCGGGCCCCCCGGCCGCGATGAGCTGCGAGACGTGGATCCGGTCGTCGCCCGCCCGCAGCGGCTCCAACTGCTCCTTCAGGAAGTGCTCGACGTCCGCCGCGCTGCCGGCGAGCGCCTTCTCGGCCGCCTCCCGGACGTGGCGGCCGGTGCCCGCGTCGGCGAGGATGTCCTGCACCTTGGCGCGGTTCTCGTCCTCCGCCCGGGCGACGTACTGGCCGGTCTTCAGGAAGGCGCGGACGTCCTCGATGGTGCCGGACATCGCGGCGTTGGCGGCCTTCTTCACCGCCGGGCCGCCGTGGGACATGATCTGGCTGAGCAGGACCCGGTCGTCGTGCTCGGCGGCCGTCTTCAGCCCCGTGTTGAGGAAGCGCTCGACATCCGCGGCGGTTCCCGCCAGTGCCTGCTGAGCGCCCTCGCGCACACCCGGTCCGCTGTTCGGGTCGTCGAGGAGCTGCTGCACCTTGGCGCGGTTCTCGTCCTCGGCCCGGGCCGTGTACTGGCCGACGTTCAGGTAGGCGCGGAACACGTCGAGGTCGTTCGAGCCGAACGCGGTGTTGGCGGCCTTCTTGACGGCAGGGCCGGCGGCGTTCATGGTCCACAGGATCGCGATCCGCGCGTCGTCCCGGCGAATCCTGTCCGCCTCCACCGCGAGGAAGCGCGCCCGGTCCGCGGGGGTGCCGGCGAGGGCCTGGCCCGCGTGCTCGCGCAGGTAGTCGCTCGGAGCCGTGAGCAGGTAGTCGTTCGGGTAGACGAGCAGCCTCTCGATCGCTGCCCGGTTCTCCTCGTCCGCCTTGGTCTCGGCCGGGTCGGTCTGCCCCTGCCCCGCCGGGACGGTGTCGGCGAACGCCGGGGCGGCGCCCAGGGCGACGGGTGCGGCGGCTGCGGCAAGGAGGACGGCAGCGAGCGAATGACGGATCTTCAACGGTCCCTCGGGATCTGAAACACGGATGGGCCCGCCGCGGCTTCACGACGGTCGGCCGAGTGATCGTATAGCAACGACACCCCCCGCTGGCGAACACATTTCCGTCACGTCCCACACCCCGGCTTCCTCGCGCACCGCCTGGTCACACCAGCCGGGAGAGCTACCCGGCGCCCCCGTCCCTGGCTCAGCCCTCGTACGCGCGGGCGGCAGCGTCGAGGCGGGCGGTCAGCGCCCGGCGACGGTGCCCAGCGCCCGGGCGACGGTGCCCAGGGCGTGATGCGGCCACAGGTGCTCGGCACCGGTCACCGCCGCCCGGGTGTCCAGCAGGTCGGCGCGGGGCGCGATGCGTCGTCGCACCGGTTCTCGTCGGGAGTCCTCGACCGGCGCCCGCCCGCTGAGCGCAACACGGCCAGGCCCGCGCGAGTTGGCCGGAACCCCTGGCGAACGGCATGCGCGCTACGGTAAGCATTCTCTCAACTACGTACTGTGGGAACCTGCTTGTGCTGACGGCCGTACGGCCGCGGCCCGTGAAGGAGGTACACCGGGATGACCCGATCGCCATCGACAGCCCCGACCTCGACTGGCGCCGCCGGCAGAACCTCCTGACCTACACCCAGGTCGCGGTGCCCGACGATGTCGCCGCTGCCGTGGCCCGCTACCTCGGCGCCTTCGGCCTGGTCTTCGGCGCCTTCGACTTCGCCGTCGACACCGCCGGGTGCTGGAACTTCTTCGAGTGCAACCCGAACGGTCAGTGGGCGTGGTTCCCGCCGCCGATGACCGATCTGATCGCCGAGGCCCTGGCCGACCGACTCCAGAGAGGCACCAACCCGTGAGCACCCCCGCCGAACTGCGCGCCGCCCTCGTCGACCGGCTCACCGCCGACGGCGCCCTCACCGATCCGGCCTGGCGCGCGGCCGCGGCCGCTGTGCCGCGCGAGACCTTCGTCCCCGAGTACTTCCTGCCCGTGCCCGCCAGCGCGCCCACGGCCTACGTTCCAGTCCTGTGCGACAACCCCGGCCGCCTGGAGGGGGTCTACCGCGACCAGACGCTGGTCACCCAGCTCGACGGCCATCTGAGCCCCTCCGACGTCCAGGGGCCGGTGGCCGGTGCCCCCTCGTCCTCCTCCACCCTCCCCTCCCTCGTGCTGGGGATGTGGCAGCAGCTCGATGTCGAGGCCGGCCACCGTGTGCTGGAGATCGGCACCGGCACCGGCTACTCCACCGCCCTCGGCGCCCACCGCCTCGGGGAACAGAACGTCGTGAGTGTCGAAGTCGACCCGGAAATCGGGGCGCGGGCGGCGGAGGCGGTCAAAGCCGCGGGCTACTCTCCTACCCTCGTCATCGGCGACGGCCTCGCCGGGTACGCCGACGGCGGACCGTACGACCGGCTGATCGCGACCTGCTCGGTCCGCCACCTCCCCCTCCCGTGGCTTCACCAGGTCAGGCCCGGCGGAAGGATCCTCGCCACCTTCACCGGGTGGAGCTTCGCCTTCGGCCTCGCACTCCTCACCGTCACCGGGCCCGGCTGCGCGAGCGGCCGCTTCCTGCCGGGCTACGTCAACTTCATGGTCGCCCGGCCGCACGACCGGCCCCCGCGCCAGCCCGTCACCCTGCTCTCCGGCGACGCACGGCCCAGCGAGATCGACCCGGCGATCCTGGGTGACTGGACCGGCAAGTGGGTCGCCCAACTCGCCGCCCCCTCTGCCGAGATCATCGGCGCCGGAGACCAGCAGATCCTCGTGGACTTCGCCACCGGCTCCCACGCCCGCACCACGCCGAACCCCGACGGCGGCTGGACCGTCACCCAGCGCGGGCCCCTGCGCCTGTGGGATCAGGCCGAGGCCGCCATCCAGGCCTGGCAGCAACACGGCGCCCCCCACCAGGAGGGTTTCGGCATCACGGTCGACGGCGACGGCCAGCGCGTATGGATCGGCACCGAAGAAGGCCCCACCTGGAACCTGCCCATCTGACCGGCGGCCGGGGCTGAGCCCCGTCGAGGCTTCGGCTGCTCACGGCACCTCGGCGCGCGAGTCCGGGTACCGTCCCAGGACGACAGGAGGAGCAGCACCCACCCACCGCAGGACCTCGTGGACATGGCCGCCGAGGACACGGTCGCCACCGCCCACCCCCGGCGGCCGGCCGCCGACCGATCGCCGAGCTGGAGCACCGAGGCCCCGAGACGATGTGGGAAGGCGCCTGCCTGCAAGAACGGCCACCCGGTGCCGAGAACGGACACCGGGCACCCCGCTACGACGTCGGCAGGGCCGTCCAGTGCCCCGAGGCCCGCGAGTCCATGGGCGGGCCCGGAAGGTCCTGGCGGATGGAGAACGCGCTCAGTTCGGGCAGATGCCGCGGGTGTAGTCGACCGTGGCGGCGGCCTGCGAGTAGTGCCACTCGGGTGCCAGCAGGTTCGCGTCGAGTTGGGCGGCCGCGTTCGGGTTCTCCACCAGGTAGCCGAAGTCCTGCAGCCAGGCGGGGTAGAGGTTCTTCGATCCGACGAAGAACGCCGAGCCGTCGACCGCGACGACCTTGTGGTGCAGCGCGAACGGGTGGCCGTCGGCCCAGTTCGCGGTCGGCGCCGCGCGGAAGGAGGCGAGCTGGAGGTTCCGGCACATGGTGGCCTTCGCGCCGGACGCGTCGCCGGTCCGGGCCGCCAGCCGGGCCTGGAGCGCGTCGCTGATCTCCGCGAGGGATTTGATCTGCGAGTAGCCGCCGCTGCCGACCGTGCCGCGGTTGGCCGGGTCGCTCACCACGATGCGCACCTTCACGTTGGCGGCGAGTTTGGCGGCGAGCAGGTCGTAGAGGCGCAGGTCGTAGCGCGGCAGCGGCGGGCAGGTGCCGTTCAGGTCCTGCTGGGAGATCTCGATGTGGCTGGTGGCGCCGGCCACCAGGGCCCGGAGCGCGCTCTCCTCGGGGTTGACCGTCTCGTAGTCGCGGTCGCCGTTGGTGTTGTCGTGCAGGGCGACCAGGCCGCACTTGGCGTCGGCGGCGGCCGGCAGGTCCGGCTGGTAGGTGGAGGCCGGGTCCACGTGCCGGATGCCGACGCCCAGGCCGCCGATCGCGATCACCGGCAGGTTGCCGGTGGCCGGCACCGGGCCGGGGTTGGCGTCCTTCTCCAGGTTCGGCAGGCAGGGCGCGCCGTTGCTGGAGGCGAACCAGGCACTCGACAGCACTCCGGTGTTCTTGCAGGTCCAGCCCCACAGGGTGTCGAGGTAGGAGCCGGCCGAGGCGGCGGCGGGGCCGGTCAACGCGAGGTCGACGTCGGACACCGGGTGGGTGGTGTCGATGTAGTCGTCCTTCCAGTTGTTGATGCCGCCGGTGATCACGCTGCGGCCGTCCACCACCAGCAGCTTGGAGTGGTTCCAGGACAGGGCGGTCTTCGAGGTGGTCATCGAGGCGACGTTGAGCGTGACGCCGGCGGCGGCCGGGCCGAGCCGGGCCAGCAGGTCGTCCCGGTAACTGGTCGGCAGCGCGGTGATGTTGTAGAGCGGGGCGGCTCCCACCAGGACCCGTACGGTCAGCTTGTTGCCCGCCGCCACCGAGGCCTTGAGGCCCGCGACGATCGCGTCCTGGAACGCGCCGTTGGGGAACGGCGCGAGGGTGGAGATGTCGACGGTGCGGGTCGCGCCGGCGATGTTCGCCGTCATCTTGGCCAGCAGCTTCTCGCTGCCGGTCCGGTCGGTGCAGTTCGGGTCGCCCCAGCAGTTCGGGGTCTGCAGCAGCCAGCCGGCCGGGTCACCGGCGGGGGCGTCCAGGTTGTTGCCGCCGGTGCGCTGCCAGACCGTTCCCTCCAGGCCGGGCGAGACCTGACGCAGCGTCTGCTCGACGGCGTCCAGGTGCGGGGTGTCGGTGGCCGCGGGCGCCGCCGGGGCAGGTATCTGCGTGTCGGCGGAGGCGGAGGCGAAGGCGGGGGCGGCGGGCAGTGCTGCCAGCGCCGTGCCGAGGGTGAGAGCGGCGGTGAGCGTGGTGCGGGCGGCGCGGCCGAGGTGGCGGGACGGGTGACGGAGCACGGGTAATCCTTCAAGAAGTGGCAATGTTCACCTGAAAGGCCCCTTAAAAATACCTGATAGTAACTTGAGGATACGTCAGGGGCCTGTCGGGATCCGCCCGCTGGGACTGACGGCCCGGCGTCCGCCGTCGGCAGGTGTCCGGAGACGGGGAGAAATTTCTTTCCGATCGCCTGCAACCCCTGGCCGGGCTCCACGTCTATGACAGTGAGAAGCGGGGCCGTGGTCGCCCCCCGGCCGCACACAAATCTGCTGCGGCCCGCTCGCCATCAGTCATTCAGTCATTCAGCCATCAGTCATCAGCGCGCTGCTGCGGCCTGCCCGCAGAACGGTTTCAGGGGAGAACTGTGTCCACCATCGTTCATGTTCGTCGTACCCGTCGTGCGATCGTCGTCGCCGCTGCCCTCGGCGTAGCCGCAGTCTGCGGATCGGTCGTGGCCGCCGCCCCGGTGGCCTTCGCGGGGGAGCCGTCGCACACCTCGCTCTCCGTCCAGGCCCCGGCCTCGGTCGGATTCGCCGGTGGGCCGGTCGAGTTCACCGAGGACATCACCAACTCGGGCCAGGAGAGCACCGGTTACCACCTGGAGCTGCGGACCGTCACCGACGTCGGAACGCCGCCGGACGCGATCGTCATCGACTACAGGGACCCGGCCGACGGTACGTGGAAGTCGGTGCCGCTGGGGATGACCCGTACCTCCGGAGGCGTCGTGTACGACGGGACGGTGCTCGGGCTCACCGTCCCGGCCGGGCGGACCCTCAAGGTCGACCTGCGGATCGGCGCGCCGATGGGCCTGCCCCACGACGGCGCCACCAACGGCGGCTTCCGGTCCATCGCCCTGCATTCCGCCGTCGTCGTCGACCCCCACGAGCCGGCGCAGGCCGAGGTGACCAGCACGATCAAGGTCACCTCGATCACGAGCTCGCTCGACCACGTTCCCGCCACCGCCGTCGCGGGCGGCGCGCCGGTCGAGTTCGACGTCACCCTCGACAACCCCACGCCGTCCGACTACACCAACCTCGGCAACGTCCTGTTCGTGGACCGGTCCGCGACCGTGCAGGTGCGTACGGCGGACGGGGCCTGGCGGACGCTGGACAAGGTGGCCGGAATCGCGCCCGACGACCCCTACGGCGTGTACCTCCAGGGCCGTGACTCCGGCCTCCGGTCGGGTGGCAAGGTCGTCGCCCGGGTGCGGGTGTCGTACGACGCGAAGACTCCGGCGGGCACCACCACGCTCGGCTCGTGCGTGTTCGTCAACGAGGGCCTGCCGTTCCGGGGGACCACGAAGTGCGCTGCCCACTCGACGATTCAGGTCCTGCCCGCCGCCACGAAGACGCCCGGGCCGAGCCCGTCCTCCTCCTCGGCCCCGTCCTCTTCCTCGGCCCCATCGGCCTCCTCGGCCCCGTCGGCCCCGCTGTCCTCGGCCCCGGCCGGCGCCGCCGTGCCGGTCTCCGCGTCCTCCCCGAGCGCCCCGGCCCCGGCGGACCCGTCCACCACCTCCACCGCGCCGTCCGCCCCGCAGGCCCGCGTCGCCGACGCCGCGCAGCCTGCCGCGCCGTCGTCCGTCCAGCTCGCCTCCACCGGGGCCGACCACACCGCGGGCCTCGCCTTCGGCGGCCTTGCCCTGGCGGCCGCCGGGGCCGGCGCCCTCTGGCTGCGCCGGGTGCTGCGCCGGGCCTGAGCGCGCACGGGGAAGCCGAACGCGAAGGAGCCCGCCACCCTCCCCAGGTGGCGGGCTCCAGCAGTGGGCGGCACGTCGGGCGCGCGGTGTCAGCGCCGGCGCGCGGGCGCGGGTGCTGACTACGGGTACGGGAGCTCGCCGAGTGGGGCGTGCGGCTGCTTCCCCGGCCCGCAGGGGCGAGCCCTCCCACGGCCCCGTGCGGACGAGTTCACCCGGACGCTGCGACGAGGATGGCGCCGGGCCGGGGCGCCGGGACGCAGAGTAGATAGTCCGATAATCATGGCGCAAAGGGGACGTGGCAGTGTGCGCAAGAGCCGGAGCGGGCCTCAGACTGGGATCCGTCCTGGGCAGCCTGATGCTGACGGCGTGTTCGACCCCCGCCCCGCATGCCGTGGACGGCAGCGGCGGGGAGCCTCGCGGCAGTGCGGTGGTCATCGCGGCTGACCAGGCGCCCGGGCAGGCAGCCGTGCCGGGTGATGCGTCGGGTGATGCGGCCGATCCGGGGTCCGGGCCGGCCGGCGTTCGGGGCAGTGCGTTGATCGTCGCGGTCGATCAGGCGTCCCGGCAGGTTCTCGTCCTGGACGGCGAGACGGCGCGGGAGGCCGGACCCGAGGCCGGACCCGAGGCCGACCGGTTGCCGGTGGTGTGGTCGTGGACCGCTGACGGCGACGATCGGCTGGCCGACCTGGAGCCGGCCCGCAGCTGGGCCAGGCCCACCGAGGCCAGGGACGTGGTGCTCGACGGTGAAGGATCCCTCCTGGTCACCGCCTCGGGCGGCTTGGCAGCCCTGGTCGACACGGCGACCGGCACGCCGATCTGGGCCACGGACCTCGGCACTTCCGTCAACCCCCACAGCGCGGAGCTCCTACCGGACGGCAACGTCGCCGTGGTCGCCAGCACCGCCGGATGGGTGCGGCTGTACGCGGCCTCGGAGGGGCCTCGCAGCACCACCTATACCGAGCAGGAACTCGACGGGGCCCACGCCGTGCAGTGGGACGAGGGCGCGGACCTGCTCTGGGTGCTCGGGGACGACACCCTGCTGGCCCTTCGGGTCGGTGGCACGCCCGACATCCCGTCCCTCACCCCCGAACGCAGCATCCCCCTTCCGGAAGTCGGGGGACACGACCTCGCACCTGTGCGCTCCGCGCCGGGGACGTTCTGGCTCAGCACCGGCGACCGCCTGTGGCGCTACGACTCACACCTCGACCGCTTCGAAGCCGTCGGGCTGGGCGCGGAGGACTCAGCCCGCGGGATCAAGAGCGTGGGCAGTGAGCCCGCTACCGGTCGCCTGCTCACCATCACGCCCGATCACGCGGGGCCCTGCTCCTGGTGCACCTCCGCCGTCACCTTCCACCATCCCGACGGGACGCTCGCCCTGACCGGAACCGAGCTGTACAAGGCCCGCTGGTGGACCACACCGCTGCCAGGTCCGGGCCCGACGAACCGACCCCGGTAGCGCGGTCCTCCGGCAGCCGCCATCCACGCCGAGCTGCACCACCGCGACGCCGGTCCCGGCAAACCGACCGGCCTCGGCGGCCGCCCCGCCATGATGGTGCCGTTGAAGGTGAGGCGGTCGAGGACGGCCGCGCACTTCTGCGACCACCACGTACTGGAGATGCTGATGCCTGCCCCCGGGCCGACGACCAACGCCCCGCCGGTGAACGGGATACCGCCCGGGCGTCCGTTCTCGTGGCGATTCGTCACCCCGTTGTTCGTCGGTTCGGCGCTCAACCCGATCAACAGCTCGCTGATCGCCACGGCCCTCGTACCGATCGCCCACGGACTCGGCGTGTCGATCGGGCGGACCGCCGCCCTGGTCACGGCCCTGTACCTGGCCAGCGCGATCGCCCAGCCCACCGCAGGCAAGGCCGCCGAGGTGTTCGGCCCACGACGGGTGTTCCTGGCCGGAATCGGACTCGTCATCGTCGGAGGACTCATGGGCGGCGCCGCCCACAGCCTTCCGACCCTCCTGATCAGTCGAGTACTGCTCGGGTTGGGCACCTCGTGCGCCTATCCGACGGCCATGCTGCTGATCCGCCGCCGCGCCGAGGACGCCGGTCTGGACAAGCCGCCGGGCGGAGTGCTGGGCGGCCTGCAGATCGCCGGCATCGCGACCGCCTCCCTCGGGCTGCCCCTGGGCGGTGTCCTGGTGGCCGTGCTGGGCTGGCGTTCCGTGTTCTTCATCAACGTTCCGGTCGCACTCGTCGCGCTGGTCACGACATTGGCCTGGGTCCCACCCGACAGCCGACCCGACAGCCGACCCGACAGCCCATCCGACAGCCGACCGGACAGCCCACCGGACCGCAGCCGACGCGCCCGTGACGTCGCGGCCGGCCTGGATGTCATCGGCATCGCCGGGTTCGCCGCCGCGATGATCGCGCTGCTGCTGTTCCTGTTCGCCCTGCCCGACGCCCGCTGGTACTTGCTGGCGATCTCCGCCGTGCTGTGGATCGCCCTGGTGCTGTGGGAGCTGCGGGCCAGGACCCCGTTCCTCGACTTGCGCCTGCTCGCCGGCAACCGGGCCCTGACCAGTACTTATCTTCGCTACGGCCTGGTCCTGTTCTGCGCGTACGTCGTGCTCTACGGCGTCACTCAGTGGGCCCAGAGCGTCCGGGGCCTGTCCGAGACCGAAGCCGGACTGCTCCTGTTGCCCATGACGCTCGTGTCCGGTCTGGTGATCTCGCTCGTCTCCCGGCGCAACCGGGTGCGCGGACCGGTCGTAGCAGCGGCCCTGGCCTGCCTCATCGGCTCCGCCGGCGTACTGCTGCTCAGCGCCTCGGGCTGGATCGGATGGGTCGTGGTGGTCACTCTCGTCTTCGGCGTCGCCATGGGCACGTCCGGCGCGGGCAACCAGATCGCCCTCTACGACCACGCCCCCGCCGAACAACTCGGCACCGCCTCCGGCCTGCTGCGCACCTTCGGCTACCTCGGCTCGATCGCCGCTTCCGCAACCACCGGCATCGTCTTCCGCATCCGCGTCTCCGACCCCGGCATGCACCTCATCGCCTGGATCATGGTCGGCGTCGGCGTCGTCCTGGTCCTGACGACCCTCGCCGACCGCACCCTGCGTACCCGGCCCGCCCCCTGACACGCCTCCGCGAGGGCACCCCCCCGCGAATGTGAACGGGGGAGCGGGTTCAACGCCTCTTTGCTGCGGGGGTGTTTCGTTCCCATGTCCATATGCCCAGATCACTGGCGTCGCGCACCAGTCGTGCACAGACTCACATCTGCACGATCGTGCACTCGACTCTCACCCCAGGAAGTTCTACGGGCATGCGTACCCCCCCCAGACCCGGCGTTCCCCAGGCGCACCCGCCGCACCTGGTGGGGAGGTGCCGTCCGTGCTCCGGTACGTGACACGCAGGGCGGCGGGCTGGTTCCTGGTGATCGCCATGGCCACCAACGCCACGTACTTCCTCGCCAGTTGGTTCCTCGACCCGCGCTCGAACTTCAAGGAACTGCGCCCGGTCCGCACCGAGGAGCAGATATCCCGGGCCCTGGCCCCCTACAACCTCGACCCGCACGAGCCGCTGCTCCACCGCTGGTGGGACTGGCTGACCAGCGTGGTCCTGCACTTCGACTGGGGCCGCTCCCCGGTCGGGGTCCAGGTGAACGGGGAGATCGGCTACCGCTCCCTCGTCAGCGCCGAACTGGTGATCGGCGCGACGGTCCTGTCGGTCGTCGTCGGTGTCGCCCTCGCGGTCCACACCGCCTCGCACCAGTACGGCTGGAGGGACCGGGCCGCCCAGGCCCTCTCCATGGCGCTGTTCAACGTCCCGGTGTCCATCGCCGCCCTCGCCCTGGTGCTGCTGGCCATCCAGCTGAACGAGCAGGCCGGTTGGCACTTCCTGTACGTCGCGGGGGAGAACTCGCCCGGCGTGGAAGGGTTCTGGGCGACGGCCGGTGACCGGCTGCTGCACCTGATCCTGCCGACGCTGACGCTCACCCTGACGGGGTACGTGGGCTACCACCTCACCCAGCGCTCCCTGCTGCTGGACGTCATCGGCTCCGACTTCGTGCGCACCGCCCGGGCCACCGGGCTCACCCGGGCCCAGGCGATCCGCCGGCACGCCCTGCGCACCGCCCTGATCCCCACCGCACAGTCCGTGGCCTTCAGCATCCCGGCCGTCTTCACCGGCGCGGTCCTCACCGAGACGATCTTCGGCTGGAACGGCATGGGCCAGTACTTCATCCAGACCATCAGCAAGAACGACGTGCACGGCACCGTGGCGACCGCCGCCTTCGCCGCCGCCCTGACCGCGATCGGCGCGATCCTCGCGGACATCGCCACCGTTCTCCTCGACCCGAGAGTGCGGGTGAGCTGAGATGGGCACCCCTGTGAGTCCCGACGCGACCTCCGAAGACGTACTCGCCACCGCACCCGCGCGAGCCACCGATCCGCCGCCCACCGGGCACGACGGGCACTACCTGGGCCGGCGCCGTCTCTACCTGCGGCGCTTCCTGCGCAACCGGATCGCCGTCGCCGGCGTGGTGATCTTCCTGCTGCTCGTGCTGTTCAGCGCGCTCGGCGACCTGTTCACCCCGTACGGCTACGCGGACGCCGACTTCTCGGCACTGACCCAGGCCCCCGGCGCCGAGCACTGGTTCGGCACCAACCAGGGCGGCAACGACGTCTACGCCGCCGCCGTGCACGGCCTCCAGCGCTCGCTGGTGATCGCGGTGAGCGTGTCCGTGCTGACCGTCGCCATCGCCGCGGTCGTGGGCGCGGGCGCGGCCTACTTCGGGGGCCGGGTGGAGAAGGCCACCCTCGCCGTCGTCCACTTCCTGCTGATCGTGCCCTCCTTCCTCATCCTCGCCCTGGTCTCGCACCGGCTGGCGGGCGACTGGCGGGTCCTCATCCTCGTGCTGACGGTGTTCGGCTGGATGTCCACCGCGCGCGTGGTCTGGTCGGTGTCGACGTCCCTGCGCGAGCGCGACTACGTGCGCGCCGCGGAGTTCATGGGCGTGCGCCCCCTGCGCATCGTGGTGCGCCACATCATCCCGAACCTGGGCTCCCTGCTCATCGTCAACCTCACCCTGGGCGTGGTCTCCACCGTGCTCAGCGAGACCGCGCTGTCCTTCCTGGGCTTCGGCGTGCAGACCCCGGACGTGTCGCTGGGCACGATGCTCGCCGACGGCGCGGGCACCATCACCAGCGCCCCCTGGCTCTTCGCCTTCCCCGCCGGGCTGACCGTCCTGCTCACCGTCTCGATGACCTTCGTCGGCGACGGCCTGCGCGACGCCCTCGACCCCACGTCCACCACCGCCGCGGCAGGAGGCCGACGATGACCCTCGCACCCGACCGCCGCACCGGGCCCGTGGCCGGCTCCCCGGCCGGGCCCACCGAGCCCGCACCCGTCCTGTCCGTACGCGACCTGAGCGTCTCCTTCCCCTCCGAGGCCGGACCGGTGGAGGCCGTGCGCGGCATCGGCTTCGATCTGCTGCCCGGGCGCACCCTGGGCATCGTCGGCGAGTCCGGCTCGGGCAAGTCCGCCACCGCCCTCGCCGTCATGGGCCTGCTGCCGCCCACCGCGCGCCTCGGCGGCCGGATCCTGCTGGGCGGCCGCGACCTGGCGGCGATGGACGACAAGGGCCTCTCCCGGGTGCGCGGCAAGGACATCGGCATGGTCTTCCAGGACCCGATGTCCGCGCTCACGCCCATCTTCAGCGTCGGCCGGCTGCTCTCCCAGGCCCTGCGCGTGCACCGGGAACTGTCGAAGAAGGACGCGTGGGAGCAGGCGGTGGAACTGCTCGACCTGGTCGGCATCCCCGACCCGCGCGAACGCGCCAAGTCGTTCCCGCACGAGTTCTCCGGCGGCATGCGCCAACGTGTCGTCATCGCCCTGGCCATCGCCAACAAGCCCTCGGTCCTCGTCGCCGACGAGCCCACCACGGCGCTCGACGTCACCGTCCAGGCGCAGATCCTCGACGTGCTGCGCCTGGCCCAGCGCGAGACCGGCGCCGGCCTCGTCCTGATCACCCACGACCTGGGCGTGGTGGCGGGCCACGCCGACGACGTCGCCGTCATGTACGCCGGACGGATCGTCGAGCACGCGAGCGTCGACGAGCTCTTCCGCCGTCCCACGATGCCCTACACCGCCCGGCTGCTGGCCAGCATCCCCACCGTGGACAGCGGCGTCGAACGGCCCCTGATCCCGGTCGGCGGCGAGCCGCCCTCCCTGGTCGGCCTGCCCGGCGGCTGCCCCTTCGCGCCCCGCTGCGCGGTGGCCCTGGACGTGTGCCGGACCACCGAACCGGCCCTGACCGAACCGGCCCTGACCGCACCGGCCTTGACCGCACCGGGCGGGCAGCACGGACACGTCGGACACGTCGGACACGTCGCCTGCCACCGTGCGCAGGAGATCGCCGACGGAACCCTCGACCCGGCCGGGCGCGCCGCTGCCGTGCCGCCGGCCCGCGCCGGAGAGCGGACCGCGGGCGAGGTGGTCCTGCGCGTGGAGGACCTGGTCAAGACCTTCCCCGTCACCAAGGGGGCCCTCCTCAAGCGCCGGGTGGGAACCCTGCACGCGGTCAACCACGTCAGCTTCGAACTGCGCGCGGGCGAGACCCTGGGCCTGGTGGGGGAGTCCGGCAGCGGCAAGACCACCACGCTGCGCGAGGTGCTGCGGCTGCGCGCCCCCGAGGGCGGCCGCATCGAAGTGGCCGGCACCGACGTCGCCACGCTGCGGTCGGCGGCCCAGGTGCGCGAGCTGCGGCGCGACGTCCAGATCGTCCTCCAGGACCCGACGGACGCCCTGGACCCCCGCCTGACCGTCTTCGACCTGCTGGCCGAACCGCTCCAGGCCGCCGGTGCCGACCGGACGGCCATCCGGTCCCGGGTCACCCGTCTCCTGGACCTGGTGGGCCTGGACCGCACCATGGGCGACCGCTTCCCCGCCGCCCTGTCCGGCGGCCAGCGCCAGCGCGTCGGCATCGCCCGGGCCCTGGCCCGCGAGCCGAAGATCCTGGCCCTGGACGAGCCGCTGTCCGCGCTGGACGTCTCCGTGCAGGCCGAGATCATCAACCTGCTCGCCCGGCTGAAGCGCGAACTGGGCCTGGCGTACCTGCTGGTGGCCCACGACCTGGCCGTGGTGCGCTACGTCTCCGACCGCATCGCGGTGATGTACCTCGGACACATCGTCGAGTCCGGTGCCACCGAGGAGATCTTCGCCCGGCCCCGGCACCCGTACACCCAGGCCCTGCTGTCGGCGATCCCGGTGCCCGACCCGGAGCGCGAGCGCCACCGCGAGCGCATCGTCCTCGCGGGCGAGCAGCCCAGTGCCACCCGGCTGCCGGAGGGCTGTGTGTTCGTCGACCGCTGCCCGCTGTACCGGGAGGCCGACGAGAGCGTACGGACCCGCTGCCGCACCGAGCGGCCGGCGACCGTCGGCGCCCCGGACGGCTCCGACCACCAGTACGCCTGCCACGCGGTCTGACACCCGCCCTGCCCCGCCCCGCCCCCTTCTCACCGATTCCAACCAAGGACATCCCATGCGCCGGAAGCTCGCCCTGCCCCTCGCGCTCGCCGCGGCCGTCGCGGTCGCCGCCACCGCGTGCTCCTCCTCGTCCCCCGCCGGCGGACCCTCCGGCGGATCCTCCGGGCCGAACGCCACGAACGCCACGAACGCCGCCAAGGCCGCGTCCTCGGTCACCGACTACAACCCCCAGCCGTACGAGAACATCAGGGACGGCGGCACCTACACCACCGCGGGCACCTTCGACGAGCAGGGCAACCCCTTCAACGTCAACGGCACCCTGAACGCCTCGCGGATCTGGGCCTGGTACAATGCCCGCGCCATCACCTACTCGCCAACCGGCGAGGTCCAGTACAACCCGGACTACTACAGCGACGTGAAGGTCTCCGTCGAGGGCGGCGACCAGAAGGTCGTCATCACCCTCAACCCCAAGGCCGTCTTCAACGACGGCACCCCCATCGACTGGCGGGCCATCGAGGCCACCTGGAAGGCCGACAACGGCTCGGACAAGGACTACGCGGCCTCCTCCACCGACGGCTACGACCGCATCACCTCCGTCACCCGGGGCGCCGACGACAAGCAGGCGGTCATCGCCTTCAAGGGCGTCAACGCCTCCTGGTCCGCGCTGTTCACCACCTTCCTGCACCCCCAGGCCGCCACCGTCGACAACTTCAACAAGGCGTACGTCAAGACGGCCCACCCCGAATGGGGCACCGGACCGTACACCGTGGGCACCTGGGACGACCACTCCGGCAACATCACCTTCGTGCGCAACCCCAACTGGTGGGGCCGGCCGGGCAAGCTCGACAAGCGCGTCTACGTCAACCTGGAGAGCGCCGCCTCGATCAACGCCTTCAAGAACGGCGAACTCGACTACGCCCCCGTCGGGACCGCAGAGAACCTCAAGCAGGTGAAGACGGTCAAGGACGCCGAGATCCGCAGCGGCGGCAGCCCCTTCGAGTACGCGCTGTACCTCAACGCCAAGTCCCCGTTCCTCGGCGACGTCCAGGTCCGCAAGGCGGTGCAGGAGAGCATCGACCGTCCGCAGATAACGAAGATCCGGTTCCAGGGCCTCGACTACACGGAGCCGCTGCCCGGCTCGGCGGTGCTCTACAGCTTCCAACAGGGCTACCAGGACAACGTCGCCGCTGTCCTGAAGTACGACCCGCAGGAGGCGCGGAAGACCCTGGACGCGGCCGGCTGGAAGCCCGGAGCCGACGGCATCCGCGCCAAGGACGGCAAGCAACTCGAACTCGGCTACACCCTGCTCGGCGACGACCCCATCGAGAAGGCCACCGCCGGAGCGTTCACCGCGATGCTCAAGGCCGTCGGCGTGAAGGTGAACGTCAACAAGGTCTCCGAGAACGACTTCTCCAAGGTGCTCAGCGACCGCCGCTTCGACCTGTTCATCTCCGGCAACCGCTCGACGGACCCCTTCGGCGCGCGCTACCTGTGCGACTTCTACTGCTCGGACCGCGACTCCAACATCACCGGAACCGGCACTCCCGAGCTGGACAAGGAGATCCGCGCCACCGGCGAGATCGCCGACCTCGGCCAGCAGATCGCGGCCGTCAACAAGGTCGAGCAGAAGGCCCTCCAGCAGTACGCCTTCCTGCCGCTCTACAGCGGCCCCTCCACCTACGGCATCAGGAAGGGCCTCGCCAACGTCGGCGCCACCATCTTCTACAGCCCGCTGCCCGAGACCATCGGCTGGCAGAAGTAGCACCACTGCCCCGGCGATCTCGCGGGCCGAGCGGCTGCATGATCCTTGCTGTCGTGGGTATCGTTTGAGTCAGCAGTCGTGGATCCGAAGTACCGCAGCATCGGCAGTCGGAGGACCAGGGCGATCACCTCAACCCCAGGGGTACGCACCAGCGCGTATCCCGTCCCCGACCAGGGAGCAGCACATGGCCACCGGCATCGTGAAGTGGTTCAACGCCGAGAAGGGCTTCGGTTTCATCGAGCAGGACGGCGGCGGCCCGGACGTCTTCGCCCACTACTCCAACATCGACTCGCAGGGCTTCCGTGAGCTCCAGGAGGGCCAGAAGGTGACCTTCGACGTCACCCAGGGCCAGAAGGGCCCCCAGGCCGAGCACATCCGCCCCGCCTGACGTTCGCAGCGCGACGCCCCGTACCGCTCTGGTACGGGGCGTTCGTCATGCTCAGACCTGGTCGTGCCGGTTCATGGGCTGTCGGCATGGACGTCGAGCGGGACGTCGACCGGGATGTCGAGCGGGATGTCGAGCGGGACGGGACGGGCGGTCATCCTCGGGCGCGCCAGGCAGACAGGCGGCGGAACCAGCGGCGGCGCAGGCCGGTGCGGGGAGGCGGCGGAAGTTCGGCCTCCATGGGGGAGGCGAAGGTGCGCAGCAGGACCTCGGGGGCTGAGCCTGGTCCACCCGGCGGCTCCGCGGGCGGCGGCGGCAGCAATACGGGCAGGTAGGCAGAGGGGGGAATCGGTGGGGGGTTCGGTGGGGGGTCCGGCAACGCGGGCGGCTGCTCGGGTCGCGGTGCGGGCTGCGGTGCGGGCTGCGGGTACCCGCGTGTGCCGAGGCGCACGGTCGTCGTGTCCCGAGGTGGCACGGGCAGGACCGCCCCGGTCGGCATGCCGAGTGGTCGGAGTCGTACGGTCGGCCCTCCTGGAGCGGGTCGCAGGAGTGTCTCGGCCGTGGCGAGATTCGGCGGCGGTTCCAGGGCCCGGTCCGGTGAGAGCTGGTATGGGCGGTCGAGGTCGAGGACGAGCTGTGCGCGCCGCAGCGTGGCGCGGGAGATGGTGTCGGGTAGCCAGTCTCCGCGGGCGAGCTGCCGCTGTGCGGTGGTGATTCGGCGGTCGGAGAGCGATCTGAGCAGGCCCTCGGCTGTTGGCCGGTGGGCGGGGTCCTTGCTCAGGCAGGTACGGACCCAGCCGTCGAGGTCCGCGGGCAGCGAGGACAGCCGGGGCTCGCCGTGGAGCACGTTGTAGATCACGTTGACGAGGTTGTCCCCGTCGAAGGGCGACGATCCGGTCGCTGCGAAGGCCATCACGATTCCGAGGGCGAAGACGTCGGTCTCGGGCCGCACGGGCCGTCCCGTGACCTGTTCCGGGGCCAGGTAGCCCGGGGTTCCGATGATCACTCCGGTCGATGTCTGCCTGGTCGAGTCGGCCGTGATCGAGACCCCGAAGTCGATCAGTCGCGGGCCCTGCGCAGTGAGCAGGACGTTCGACGGTTTGAGATCCCGGTGCACCACGCCGGCCTCGTGCACGGAGTGCAGGGCCCTGAGGAGTCCGTACCACAGCGCGTACAGCGAGTCGGCCGGGAACGGGCCGAAGGCGTTGACGCTCTGCTGGAGGGAGAGCCCGGGGATGAAGGCCGTGGCCATCCAGACGCCGTTCTCGTCGGCCTCCGCGTCCAGGAGCGGCGCCGTGAAGTCTTCGGGGATCCGTGACACCACGGCGATCTCGCGCCGGAAGCGTTCTTGCGCCTCCGGCTCGCTCAGCAGTTCCGGGCGCAGGACTTTGACCGCCGCGGCCCGGCCCGTGGCCGAGCGCGCGAGGTACACGATCCCCATGCCGCCCGCACCGAGGCGGCCCAGCAGCCGGTAGGCACCCAGCTCTCGGCGGTCCCTGGAGGAGAGCGGCGCCAGCCCGTCGGGCATGCCGGTCCGGTCGTCGGGTTCAGCCATCGCTCCACTTCCCGAAACCGCGTCGGTCGGTGCTCCGGTGTCCGCGACCGAAGAGGATCTCCGACCTGAGCCGCCGGTCCGCCCGGCGGCGCCAGCGGGCCAGCAGAGCCTCGTTCGCACGGACCTCGGGGTGGTCGGGGCCGAGCGTCCGGCGCAGGTCCGGCAGCACCTCGTGGAAGATGCGGAGCGCGGTGCGGACGTCTCCGTCCGCACCGGTCCAGTGGGCGAGCCGGGCGCGGTTCACCAGGGCCACCTCGTCCTGTTCTCCCAGGATCCAGTCCAGGTCGTCGAGCAGCTGCCGGAAGAGGGCGATCGCCGTGCGCGGGTCGCCGGCCTCGCCGGTCCAGTGTGCGTGCTGGCTGCGTGCGAGGAGCGTCTCGCGGGCGTCCCGCCCGGCGACCCGGCTCAGGTCCGGCACCACCGCCGCGAACAGCCCGCGGGCGCCCTTGGGCGAACCCGACAGGCCGGTCCACTGGCCGAGCCGGGCCCGGCCGATCAGTGTGTGCAGGTCGTCGGCGCCGAGCAGCCAGTAGAGGTCGGGGACGAGGGAGTCGAGCAGGCGGACGGCCTGCCGGGTCTGGCCGGTCCGTCCCGTCCACTGGGCTTGGTTGATCCGCCCGACCAGCGTGTCGCGATCCTCCGCTCCGAAGACCCGGTGCAGGTCCGTCACCAGGAGGTCGGTGAGCCGAGCGGCGGAGCCGGTGTCGCCGGAGACCCCTATCCAATGGGCCAGCCGGCCCCGGCCCAGTAGTGTCTCGCGGTCGTCCGGGCCGAGGGCGCGGACCAGATCGGTGACCACCTCGCCGGCGAGGCGCGCCGCCTCCACCGGCTGCCCGGCCTCCCCGGTCCAGTGGGCGAGCTGGGCACGGCCGACGAGCGTCACCCGGTTGTCGACGCCGAGCACCCGGGTCAACGCGCCCACCGCCGCCGTGGACAGGTCCAGCGCCTCGCGGACCTGGCCGGCGGCGCCCAGCCACTGGGCGTACTCGATTCGCCCGGCCAGGGTGTCCGGATCGTCGGAGCCCAGGATCTGTGTCATCTCGTCGAGGACGTTGCCCAGCTCCGAGGCGGCGGACCGCGCGTGGCCGCCCTGGCCGAGTCGCCGCCCGGCCTGCACGAGGGATTGGAAGCGCTGCCTTTCGGTGACCGGCCCTTGGCCTTCCGTGACCGGTCCGCGGCGGCTGTCGGCGGCTTCGCCCGGGCCCACCCGAGTGGGGCGTCTGGTCCGCGGGCGGCTGAGGATCAGATTGGCGGCGGTGTCGGTGCCGCACTGCTCCGGTTCCGGCCACCCCCGCGAGCGCAGCGCGAGTCTCAGGTGGGGAAAGAGCGCGCCCAGCGACACTCCCTCGGGACCGGCGTCGTCGACCCCGTTGCGCAGCGCGCGCAGCAACTCGCCGGTGAAGGCGGTGTGCCGTTTGCCCTCCTCGAAGCGGGAGGGCGAGTTGGGCGGCGACGAGACCAGCGTGTACGCGCCGGCGATCTCCAACTGTTCGGCCACCGGCGGGGTGCCCCCGGACAGCCCGCCCGCGACCGCGCGGCCGGAGAAGCAGCAGTCGAGGATGAGTACCCGCACGCGTGCCGGACTGGCCTGGAAGGCTTCCCGGATGACATCGAGCGGGCAGGCCGTCAGGGACGGCATGCTCTGGTCGGTCTCGGTGAGTGCGAGGTAGAGCTCCCCCTTCTTGGACCCGATCAGGCCGTGGCCGGAGTAGTAGACCAGGAGCACGTCCTCGGCGGCTGCCGCCGCGTTCAGCAGCGGCAGCCCGAGGTCCCTCGGCTGTCGCGGGTCCAGCACGGTGATGCTGCGCTCGGGTGCGAACGCGCCCGGTTGTCCTTCGATCAGGACATCCCGGAAGTCCAGCACGTTGTTCGTGATCGACGGTACGTCCGCAGGCCCGCCCTGGTGCGAGTAGTGCGCGGTGCCGATCAGCACGGCCCACGAGCGAGAGGCGTCGGGAAGCCGGAACACGGTCAGTCCGAGACGTCGTCGGTCCGCCGGCCGGAGTGCAGGGCGGCCTTGAGCACCGATTCCACATCGGCACGCGCGACGTGCTCGGCCGTCACCTCGGTGCGGGTACCGTCCGGATTCACGGTCTTGAGCTTGATGCTGCTGGTGCGGGGCTGGCTCAGGTACACCTTGAGCGAGGCGGCGAGAGTGGTGAGCGTGCCGCCCGCCCCCAACGCCACGACGAGGGTGTCGGACCAGGACCCGAGCTCGCCCGGACCGGGCGTCGCCGCCGCGACGCGAACCCGGCCGCGGAACGCCGGCTCGTCGGCCAGCCAGTCGCGCAGGTCGAGGACAGCATCGGGGCCTCCTGCTTCCACCGCAAACCAGGATTCCACCACAGCGATTCCCCCTAGGATCGAACCGGCGCGAGTGCTCCGCATCCTTATAGGACGGCAGCAGGGCGCGCCCTGTTCCCCTTGCGACCAAAACGTTATGACTGACCGTCAGAAGATCGCCATGGGATCGGCGCAGCAGGCGACGGCGGCGGGCATCGAGCTTGGGCAACAGGCGGGCGGGAAGACCTCCCAGCCCGCGTACGACATCACCCGTCGAAACCGTCCACGCCTGCTACGTACTGGCGGGCAGCACACCAGTGCTCGTGCACAACGGCAGTTGCCCCATCGGATTCACGGGGCTGGGCGGAGGCGGGTTCCAGCCGCCGGCCGGCCTCCGAGTGTTCCGTCGTCCTGCACCGCATGGCCGACCTCGCGATCACGCGCGCCGCCGCAGCCCGGGGCCGGCCAGGGGTGTGGCCGGCCCCGGGGCGCTCAGTGGCAGACGAGCTTGTTGCGTGCGAGCTCCTGGACGGTGCCGGGGGAGACCGGCGTGTCGCAGGAGACGGTGCCCTCGATCTCGGCGTCGAAGGTGCTGTAGGTGGGGTGGGAGCCGAAGGCGTAGGCCCAGTACCCGTCGCCGGGGTCGCTGCTCGGGGGGTAGCGGGGGAGGCAGACGTACGCGTCGGCTTTGCCCTGGACGCGGTTTGTGCCCTTGAACACCGCGTAGTCGCCGGGGCGGGAGAAGTTCAGCGTGACCTTCTGGGACCACGTGCTGGTGCTGGACTTGGTGTTCTGGACGGAGAACCCGACCTTGATGGAGACCTTGGCGAAGAACGCGCCCACCTCCGAGTTGATCTCGGTCGAGGCGTTGAACGTGGTGCTGACGTTCTGGACCTCGGTCACGGTGGTCTCGATGGAGCCGGTGGTGCCGGGGGCGATGGTGATGCCCTTCCAGTGCGTGAGCACCGGGTCGACGACGGCGGTCGAGACCTCGTACAGCCCGTACCGGTCCACGCGGGGGTCGCACGGGCCGCCCGGTTCGGCCGCGTGGGCCGTGCCGGCGCCGAAGGCCGAAGCCGCCACGGTCAGGACGGCGAGCGCGGCGGGTAAGGACAGCCGCCGCAGGAAGGTGTTCGCCAAGAGGACTCCTCGGGGAGGGGAGGCGCCAGGCGGTCACACCGCCGACACCTGGCATGCATTTGTCAGATCATGCCCCGATCGCCTCCACCGCACACTCACAACTCCCAACTCCCTCGTACAAAAAGAAGGTTGGCCGTGCACGCAGCCTGTGGCGTCGCCGTTCGTGCGGGCGGTGGGGCGAGCCGCGCGCAGGGCGGTGCGGGCCGGGTCGACGCCGCTGGTCGTGGGCGTGTCATCAGGCAGCCTTTCCGAACCGGTCGCACCAGGTGTTGAGGAGCTCCCCGTCCTCGCCGGTCAGCGCGGCTACCGGCCGGGCGGGACGGGCGTGCTCGCGCACTCGCCGCTACACCTCGTCGGCCCCGGTGTCAGCCGGCGAGGCCCTGACCTGCACACCTCCGGTTGTCCCACTCCGTGTCAGGCGATCCCAGTCTCAGAGTCGTGCCGGCTCCTCATGGGTCGGCGTTCAGCCGGCAGTGCTCGGCCGAACCGTGCGGATCAGAGTCTCGGCGGCGGACTTGTCTCCGGCCATTCGGCCTGCTTGGGCTACGCCTGCTCGTAGGCCTCGGAAAGAATGCCCGTCAAGGCGTGGGCGATCTCCGCACGCAGTTCCTCGTGCTGCGGACCCAAACGGTGTTTCGGGGCAGTCCGCTCATCTCCGTAACACCACACCGGGCTGTGGAGAAGGTGCGGCGGCTCCCACTCGTAGCGCGGGTGAATGTGACCGTGGAGGTGCTCCCACGAGTTCCCGAGCACCTCGTAGTTCAGCCGACGGAAGGCCTGGTCCCGCCTGCCACACGAAGCCTCGACAGCCTCCCCCAGGAGAGAAAGGTCGAGCAGGAAGCGGGACCGCTCGTCCCGGGGCAGATCCGTCAGGTGGTTCGCAGCGCCCGCGTACAGCAGCAGGCAGTACCCGGGAAGGTGCTGCGTGTCGCCGATCACAGCCCAGCCGGTCCGCATCCGGGCCAGCACCGTGGGGTTCTCAGCATGCTCGGCCGCAGCGATCCGATCTTCTTTCCAATCTTTCATGTCCCATGGATACCAGGCCACTTGGCTGCTCGGCGGGGCGTAGAGGCGCCGGTCGGCGGGCGGCCAGGACGACTGATATTCCATCACTTCGACACGTGCCGCCGCGGCGCCCGAGATGCGCACCGGACAGCGCGTCCGGCCTGCGTCCCGTGCGCGCCGGCGAGAGGGAAACCGCGAGCGTGGGCGGAGCGCCGCTGTCCACTTGTCACTTCATCGCAGCCTCGGGCAGGCGGGCCCGATACTGTCGTTCAGGGGATCGCTTGAATCGCGAGGCCCCGGAATCGGGAAGTGTTCTTCGCGTGCAGGCGAAATTCAAAGCCTTGGCCGTCGCGACGGCTTCGGTGGCCGCGCTCGGGGTGGGCATGGGGACGGCGCACGCTTCCACAGCGCCGTCCGCAGCAGTCGATCCGAGCGGCTTCCACGCCGGCACCACCACTCCGGTTACCACCGCCGCACCCGCGGGCAGCAGCCGCTCCGGCGCCGCCGGCGATACACAGATCCCGAACACCGCCCGGACGGGCTCCTCCCGCTGCTCGGCCCAGCCGTCCGCGCCCAGCCCGCGCAGCGCCTTCAGCGGATCGGCCATCGCAGCGGGGGACAGCGCCTCACCGAACACCCCGTGGTGGCCGCCGAGGATCTGCGCGAGCTGGTGCGCCACGGACTTCCACGGCCGCTCGACTGACGGCCGCCCCAGCCCGGTGAGGATCTGCGGCAACGCCCAGTGGCTCGCCACCTGGTGAGGAATCCACTCGTCATGAATCCAGCTCGCCTGTGCCGGATACCACGGATCGGCCAGTAGGTCCGCTCCGCCCATGCGGAGGTGGACCGGCGGGGCGGCCGGCGACTCCGGCTCGTTCTCAATCGGATGACATGGCTCCGGACTCTCGGTTGCGTGACAGATCCTCTCGGTCGCAGCGCTTCCTCAGGGCCCGGTCGAGAGGCGCTCGCAGGGCGGGCGAGGTCAGTTCCAGGTCACGGTTGTCTCGGCCGTCGAGCATGTGGTCGAGCCAGCGTTCGTACCAGGCCAGGAAGTCGGTGGCCGATGAGACGTTGGGGCCCCAGAAGCCGTCGGCGTTTCCGGTGACGACGCGGCCGGCCAGGGGACCGGTGATACCGAGAAGCACCAGGTCGGTGCACCCTGCCTCGATGATGTGCAGGAAAAGGTCACTTCGGTGAGACGGACCGTCGGCGAACGTGAACCCCCGAGGGCGGCCGGGCTCACCTTGCGGGTCCATCGTGAACAGCCGACATGACGGCAACGGCAGCAGGCCGTAGAAAGGCGATGCTCCGCCCCCGTTCAGTGTGGTCAGGAAGCCTCGGTAGGGATCAGGCAGTTCGATGTGGTGATCGGCCTCGAACTCGTCGACCTTCGCGTCCGGCAACGGGGGTTCGAGACGGAACCCGTGCTTCTCTTCACCGAAGGAATGGCTTCGCAGCGCGGCATAGGGCGCCTTGGCCAGCTTGCGTCGGATGCGGGCGATCCGGGAGTCCATGCGAACTCTTCTCTCTGTCCTCCCGCAAACTACCTGCTCACCGGCAGAGATGTCACCAGTGTGATCAGCTGCCCGTAAGCCAGTTGTGCCCGGCGTCATGCGCTGGGACCCTCCCCAAGTGACCAACACGAGCACGGAACTGCGATCCGAGGCCGGATGGGACGGCCCCTACTACCGCGTCCGAACCGATGGCTTCGAGGCTTCCTTCCTCCCGAACCCCGATGAGGCACTCGACGAGGTCTGCAACGTCGATACCGAGGTCCGCCTCCCCGACGGCTCACGCTGGAGCGCAACGATCTTCACCGTCGCCGAGGTCAGCCGGTTGATGAAGAGATGGGAGGAGACAGGAGAAGCGGCAGGTGGACGGAGCTTCTGGTGCTCGGACGGGCTGATCGTTCGAGATCCCGGCATCCGGGAGATGGTGACCGTGATCACCGAGCTGCTTGCTTCGGGAGAGTTCGAAGGGGCCTTCCATCACCTGGATGACTCGGTGCGAGCTCTTGTCCAGTCTCATTAGATCTTGCAGGGGCGGGGCCGTTGACCTGCGGGGTGACAGGCTGACCGGCGACTTCCTGATGGAGTAACAAGGCGTTGTGGAAGACCCGAAGGTGGTGCTGATGACGTGTCTCATCGATCACGGCAGAGGTGATGCCGCTTGAGCAGGGCGTTGTCAGGATGGCGAGACGCTTGACGCCCGGTCTCGCACTGAAGATGGCAGTTTCCTGATCAGAGCCCGCAGCAGCGGAGGTGCTCAGGAAGGATGTCGCCGCTGACGCCGCTGACGCCGCTGAAGCTGCCGACGGGCAGTCGACCAAACGATCTCGAACTCATCGGCCAACAGCCACTGCGGGTCGTGCCCCTCCCACTGGGAGATGGGCAGTTCCGCAGTCAGACCGTAAACACTCTCGTATTCAGCCAGCTGACCGGCACTTTGGGCTTCTTGCCACTCGGCCAGCGACGCGGCGGCCAGCACCTTGCTTCCGGGCTCCTGCAACTCGACTTGCCGGATCACGTGCCCATCGGTGTCCAGCTCGAAGTAGAAGCAGACGGCCTCCTCACCCCAGAAGCAGCGAACCCAGCGCGTCACTGGTTCACCGTGCCGAAGGGCTCGTCGTGCCATCGCCAGCCGGCGGTGCCGTCGTCGTGGATGTGCAGCATGAACTCAGCGACGGGACTTCCGCCGGGAAACGTCATGGTGAGCGCACTGCGGATCCGGAAGTAGCACTCGTCGAGCTGCTCCCAGTCCTCTTCGTCGATGGCCCGCTCCCGCTCCGCGAAGAGTGGACGGAACTCTTCAAAGCCGGAAAGTGTCTCGACGTCGGCGTGCATCCAGGGCCAATCGGCGCCGGTCACCGCCAGCTGGGCAACCTCAAGGTCGCCGCGGTGGAGCCGCCAGACCCTGCCGGTGGCCAGATTCGGGTTGCTCATGTCCCCATGATGGCGATCACCGCTGACATTGACGCTGATACTCATCTGCTGTTCGGCGCTCTCGTCGAGTGCCATCGCCATGGTGGCGCCAGCATCCGCTCTGTCTGCGGTGGAGGTTCGCTGCGCCGCAGGTCAGGAAGTGTCCGCTCCGCCCGCGGGAAGGTGCCCCCGGTGACGCTGGCCACGATGACGGCGCCGATGGTGTCCGCTCCGCCCACGGAGGCGGTCGTCGTCGAGCACCGCGCTGGCACGGCCAGGTCGGGGCGCTGCTGGAAGTCCTCGGACGGCCGGGGAATGCGAGACGTGGAGTCCACTCCCCGATGGCCGGAGGGTAGGTCACCTGCCCGCGCGCCAGACCACCGACGTGGCCCACCGCCGTCTCGCCAGCACCGTAGCCGAACCGCTGTATACCTCCCTGGAACGCGTCGGCCAGCCGCCGCGTTGACGGCGCCGGCCATGGGTGGAGTCGATCCCCCCGCCCGTTGGCTCTGCTCACCGGGAAGTACGCGACGGCCGACGCGAACTGGGACAAGGCCGCCCGGCGCCCCGTGCACCACTGGGGGGTACTGTCAGCCTTGCCCGCCAGGAACTGGGTCGTCAAGGTATGGGCCGGATACCGTGGGGGCCCGGTCACAGCGCGATAGCGCCGCAGGTCAAAGCATTGGTAAGGGCGGGCCGGGCACCTTGATGCCGGCCCCGCCCCGCTCGTTCGTTCTGTCAGCGCAGAACAAAGTGATCAACCCTGTGATGACAACCGGCCCCGCTGCCTACGGCGCAGTCCATCGGTACGCCCGCCCGCCCCGGGCGCCGAGTGAGTGCCAGACGGGCGCGGACGGTCCGCGCTGGATGAGGTCCTCGATGCGGGCGGCGCCGGCCGGGACAGCGGCCAGCATGTCGGCGGTGGCCGGGTTCTCCTCGGCGGCGAGGCGCAGGTCCGCCACCGCGCCGTGCACCCCAGCAGCCTCCGTGCCGACCAGGGCCACCAGCAGCCGTGGGAACGCCCGCCAGCGCCGTTCCCACGCCCTGACCCGGTCGTCCGGGCCCGCCCGCTCCCACAGCCGGGCGCAGGCCGCCAGCTGCCCCGCTGTCGAGGCACAGCCCGGGGGAGCGGAGAGGGTCCGTCGGCAAGCCGACGGACCCTCATGCAAGATCGAGGTCACGATGGTCGGGACTTGGCCTGTCCGGGCCCTGGTTCCAGGGTGTAGCGTCAGCAGCTGCTTTGCACGGGGATCCCGTACGGGGATCCGGTGCCGTAGTCCCAGTAAGTGCTTTCCGCCGCCGAGTTGACCAGACGGCACGGAACCAGGATGGCTTGGGCTTCCCAGCGATCGGGGTTGGCGTGGTGGATTTCGATCCCGGGCCAGGAGTAGACGTCCTTGGTGTTGGTGTCGAGGTACTGGTCGCCTGCCTGCCCGTAGTACGGCGAGAACACCGAGACATGAATCGTGGCGCCTGCGTTGGTCTGCTGGAATGTGCCGGACCACTGGAAGTGGGCCCGAACGTTGGTGACGGTTGAACTGCAGTGCTGGTACTGCTGCTCAACCTGACCAACGTAGGTCCGGTATGAGTTGATGTACAGGTTGCCGGGCGAGCCGACGTTGTTCCACGGTGCCCCACAGTCGCCATCTGCGTGGGCGGCGGGCGCGATAGCCAGGCCCGAAAGCGCGGTGGCACCCGCGATCACCGCGGCCGCGATGGTCTTGCGTATGTGCATGATTCCCCCATGAATCAAGCCCCGTGGCGGGGCTGTCCTGGGTTCGACGCTACGAGCAGGCTGCGCGTACGCCCCAGATGAGTTCCAGCCATACATGCCACCGGTGTGGCGGCGCTGTGAGCTTCGCCCGCTGTGCGGGCGGTGGTGATTATCTGGTCAGGATGGGTGTGGATGGTTGGATGGTCACTGGTTCGGTGGTCGCCTGGTCGGTGTAGTGCTTGGCTTCGTACTCGTCGGGGCTGAGCCAGTCGAGGCGCTTTTGGATACGGCGGGTGTTGTACCAGCCGTCGATGTAGGCGAACAGGGCGAGGTCGGCGTCGGGGCGGCTGGCAGTGGGTCGGGCCGCCGCTGGAGGGTTCGGAATGAGCCGCGGCTGGGGTATGTCGGCTCGCAGCCGTCCGGGATGCAACGGCGAGGCCTGGCAGGCGGCGGCGATTTCGCCGGTTCGCCTGCCAGGCCTCACTAGTGTTCTGGTATCAGGTCCTTACGGGTTTCCTCCGCTAGGGCAAGGAATCCCCGTCGGGCGTATACGGAACCGACCGGCAGAAGTCGGCGATTTGCGTCGTCATCTCCTGGAAGTCCTCCCGCGTGCGGCCGATGTAGTCCCAGAGGGCTTCGTCCGACGCGGTGAGGTTGTCCGCGGTCAGCATCGCGGAGATGACGACCACCAGCTCACTCCGGTTCAGCTTCAGGACGTATTCTCCGTCGATGTATTCGGTCTTCATTTCGCCTACTTCTCCATGTACTTCGTTCCCACGGCGCTTTTCCAGGACTTCGTAGTGTAGTTGTAGGCGTGGATGTTGGTTCGGGTCTTGATCACGATGATTTGCCTGGCCTCGTCGAAGAAGATCTCGTTCCCGGTTTCGATGTCCTTGTACTTGAAGATCCGGGGCAGCGCGAGGTACTCGGCCAGCGCCTTGGGGTTCGTACCGATGCCGTTCGGCGCGTGGGACACATCGCCGTCGTTGTACCGCCTGATGTTGTACTCGACGCCGTCGGTGACAGCCGGCCCGTGGGCGTCGAAGATCTCGTCCAGGACGTCCTCAGACACCTCCCAGCAGCCCGCATTGTGCACCAGAACGGGGACTGCGCCCGCGAGAACGTAGTAGGTGTGGATGTCGTTGACGGTGAGGTTGTACGCGGGCTGCGGGGACGTCCAGTGCCGCGTGCCGGTGATCCGGACGGCCTGTCCGTCCGTGGTCCGGACGGTGTCGCCGGCGACGAGGTCGGAGGCGTTGAGCCAGCTCTGTTTGCCTTCCGACCAGTACAGATGGTGGTCGGTGGAGGTGATGGTTCCGGTGACGTCGTTCGGCCCCGTGACCGTGAGTTGGGTGAAGTCATGGTCGTCGGGGGTGTAGAAGGCGGCCCCGACGTTCTCCGGCCCGGTGGTGCCGGTGGTCGGGTCGGTCGCCAGCACCGAGTCGCCGGTGCGGATCTGGTCGATCGGACGGCTCGTGCCGTCGGCCATGAGCACATGGGTGCCGGCAGGGAAGCTGTTCCGCTTGCAGATTCCGAGTACCGCCGACGCCAGGGCCTCGAATCGTTGAATCAGTGTTCGGTCGACGTTGATGTCGCTCCGGAGTGCTTCGAGCGCGGTGTCAGTGCCGATTCCGGTCTTGAGCGAGTTGCGGAATCTGGCGACGGCGTCGGCGGTGGCGGTCACCTTGGCGAGGGCCGCCTTGCTGTAGCCGTCGAGTGAGGCCTGAACGGCGAGTTTGGCGTCTTCGATACCGATGCCGGTGGTGAGCGCGTAGCGGAACGCGACGACGGCCTTGACGCTCTTGGCCAGGACGGGGATGAACGGGGCGGCGTTGGCTGCGGCGAGGGCGCAGGACTTGTTGAAGTCGGGGTCGTTGTAGCACTTGACGAAGTCGTCGACGAACATGTCGTACAGGATTTTGCCGGTGTCCACCGTCGGCCGGTACTTCTTGACGTACTCGGCGTAGGTCACATCGACGGTCTGCGGGTACTGGACCTCCAGCGGGGAGCTGTTGAGGAGGACCGTGTTCCAGACGGTGTACTTGCCGCGGCAGGCGGCGATCGTGAGGTTCGGTTCGGGGCAGGTCTTCAGGATGTAGTCGGTGGTGCCGGTGGCCTTGACCGTGAGGGTGACGGTACAGACCGGCTTTCCTGCCGCATCGTTGCGCCAGACCGTGGTGTCCAGGGGTTTCAGCACATGGCCGTAGGCCGACAGCATCATGTCACCCGCTTCGCAGCGGTCCAGGTTGTCCTTGACGATCTCCGTGTTCGGATCACCCTGAGGAACGGCGTCGATGAAGGAGATCCGGCCCTGGTCGTCGACGGAGGCGGTTGCGTTCTGCAGCTTCCCGTCGGTGCTTTCGTCCTGCTGCTTCGTGAAGACGGCGGCCAGGGCCTCGTCGGCTGCCGTCTTCGCCTCGTCCCTGCTCTTGGCAGCGGCGGCGGCGGAGGCCTTCGCCTGGTCGGAGGCGGTCTTGGCGTCGGCCGCGTACTTGCTCGCCTGGGCGGCGTAGCCGGTGGCCATGGCCGCGGAGACGCCGGCGTTGCGGGCCGCCGTGTTGGCGGTGGCCGCCGATGCCTGGGCCTGCTTGGCGGACTGGGCGGCCTGCGCCGCCGAGGCCTGGGCGGCCTGGGCGGACTGGGCGGCCTGGGTGGCGAAGCCCTGGGCCTGCTGGGCGGACTGGCTGGCCTGGTTGGCGTACCTCTTCGCCTCGTCGGAGGCGCCGCGGGCGTCGGCGTAGGACTGGGCGGCCTGGGCGGCGTACTGGCGGGCCTGGGCGACGGAACCGTCGATGGTGGCGAGGTAGGACGCGACGGTGGCCACGTGGGTGGCGGTCATCGCGTCGCGCTGCTGGGCCGTGAACAGGCCCGACTGCAGGAACGGCACCAGGCGGTCGGCCGGGCCTGACAGGACGGCCTGGGCGGCTGCCTTGACCTCAGGGCCGCCGTTGGCGAGGGCCTGGCTGACGAGGACGCGGTTGTCGTCGTCGCGGGCCTTGTACTGGCCGGTGGCCAGGAAGGCGCGGACGTCGTCGATGGTGCCGTCGAGGGCCTTGCCGGCGGCTTCCTTCACACCCGGTCCGCCGGCAGCCATGATCTGGGACAGCCGGACGCGGTCGTCGTCGTCCTTGCCCGGGTACTGGCCGGTGGCCAGGAACGCCCGGACCTGGTCGGAGGTTCCGACGGTCGCGGTCTCGGCGGCGAGGCGCTTCTCCAGCTTGCCGGGGGACTTGGCGATCGCCATGACGCTGGTGCGGTCGTCGTAGTCGCGGGCGGTCGTCAGACCGCTGCTCAGGAATTCCTGGACGGCGTTGTCGTCGCCCTCCAGCGCGCTCTGGGCGGCGGCCTTCGTCCACGGGCCGGCGGAGTCCAGCAGCCGCAGCGCGGCCTGGCGGCCCTTCAGCACGGCGGTCTTCGTATCGGCCCCGGCTGCGGTGGCGTCCTTGATGAGCTGCTCGGTGTCGGCGGCGAGCTGGGTTGCCTTCCCGGACTCCCAGGCTGCGGTCTTCGCCTTGAGGTCGGCGGCGCGGGAGGCCTCGTCGGCCTTGCCCATCTCCTCGGCCTGCTGGGCGTCGAGGCGTTCCTGGTCGCTGGCGCGGGCGATGCCGGTGACGTTGTGGGCCTGCTTGGCGGAGTTCGCCGCCGAGTTGGCGTAGGAGTCGGCCGAGTCGGCGGCCGACTTCGCGACGTCGGCCGCGTTCGACGCGTCGCCGGCGTGCTTGGCCGCCTCCTCGGCTGCCGTGGCCGCCGCTTCGGCGTGCGCGGCTGCGTCGTTGGCGGCCCGCTGGGCGTCGCCGGCTGCGGCGGCGGCCTGGTTCGCGATCGCGACGGTGGCCTTCGCCGCGCGGGTGGCCTCGGCGGCGGCGCTCCTGGCGCGGGCGGCGGCCTGACGGGCCCGGGCGGCGTCCGCGCTGGCCACGCCGGAGTAGCCGGCGGCCTCTGCGGCGGCGTCGGCGGCGGCCTGGGCGTTGACACCCGAGGCGGCAGCGGCCAGCGCGGCGAGTCCGGCCTGTGATGCGGCCCGGCCGGCCCACGCGCTGGCCTCACCCGCGGTGCGGGCGTCGACGGCCGCGTTGCGGGCGGTGACGGCGGCGTTGCGAGCCGTGTCCGCCTGGCCAGCGTCACCGGCGGCGCCGGCAGCGGCGGCCAGCGCCCTGGCCGCCGCGTTGCCGGCCTTCGTCGCGGCCGACGCGGCACCGGCCGCGGCGTTGGCGGCCTGCCGGGAGGCCTCGTTGGCGGCCTTCGCCGCCTTCGAGGCGGTCTGGGCGGCGTTCGCGGCCCGGGTCGCCGCGTCCGCGGCGCGGCCGGCGGCGTTGGACGCCTGTCCGGCGGAGCCCTGGGCGGCCTTGGTCTCGTTGGCGGCCCGTTCGGAGGCCTCCTTTGCCAGCTTGGTGGCGTCCAGCGCCTTGCCCGCCGCGTCCTGGGCGGTCTGGGCCTGCTGCCCGGCCTGGTCGGAGGCGTTCTTCGTCAGGTCGGCGAGCTGGGAGACCGTCAGGGTCTCCTGGTCGTGGGCGGCGGCCGTCTGGTAGCCGTACTGGAGGAACAGCTGGACGTCGTCCATCGAGCCGTCCAGCGCGGCGCCGGCGGCCTTCTTCACCTCGGGGCCGCCAGCGGCCATCAGCTGGGAGAGGTGGACGCGGTCGTCGTCGTCGCGGGCCTTGAACTGACCCTCGTTGAGGAACCGGTTGACGTCGGCGATGGTGCCGTCCAGCGCCTTGCCGGCGGCGTCCTTCACCCCGGGGCCGCCGGTGGCCATGATCTGCGACAGCCGGACCCGCTGGTCGTCATCGAAGTTCTTCTGGGCGCCCTCGTCGAGGAAGGCTTTCAGATCGGCCGCCGAGCCCTTGAGCGCGGCCGTTCCCGCTTCGCGCAGTCCGGGGCCGGACTTCGCGATGAGCGTTTCGATCTGCGCCCGCATGTCCTGGTCGGCCGCTGCGGCCTGACCGGTCGCCAGGAACGCCTTCAGGTCGTCGGCGGAGCCGGTCAGCGCGGTCTCGGCGGCGTGGCGCACGACGGGCCCGCCGGCCTGCCAAGCGGCTACCGCCGCGACCCGGTCCGCGTTCGGCCCGGTCGCCGGCGGTATGTCCGCCGCCGCAGCGGGGACGGTGAGCAGGCCTGTCAGCAGGCCTCCGACCACGAGCCCGGCCGCGAGGCGCGACCTTGTGGCCCGTGGGGTCAATGACACCCTCATCGGAATTCGCAATCCCATTCTGTTGTCGGGCACCGAAGTGCCGTACGACCGCCGACGATCCGCCGACAGCTCTGAAAATCACTCACGACCACACGCCGAGGCACGGCGCGCACACGACACGACCCGCCGCCCCGCAGAGGCAGACAGGGCGGTGGGTCGTGTCGTGTGCGGTGTGTCCCGCGCCCGGCGGTCCCGCCGGAACAGCGCGGCGTGACCGGGACGGAGGGCGGAGTCAGCTGGTGCTGGTGGCGGTGATCGCCGTGACGCCCACCGCCCCGCCGGGGACGTCGCCCCAGGTGGTCCAGCGGCCGACGTTGTAGTCGGCGTCGATGCCGTAGACCTTGTCGTCCTCGTTGACCGCGTAGACGTGGACGACGTCGTTGGAGGTGGTGCTGGTGATGGCCTTCAGACGGTTGTCACTGATCTTGGTCCACTGGGGGTCCCAGAAGCCGGTGTCGTAGTGCCCGCTGGTGCTGTAGAACGCATCGGCGCCGGCGATCGCGAGGTCGATGGTGTGGCCGTGGGTGCTGGCGCTGATGGCCTTCACATTGGGCAGGCTGCCGGGCAGGTCGACCCAGTCGGTCCAGTGGCCGGCGGTGTAGTCGGCGGAGCGTGTGTAGACCTTGTCGTCCTCGTTGATGGCGAAGATGTAGGTGGTGTTGTCGTAGAAGGCGCTGGTGACGGCCTTGAGGTGGTTGTCGCCGATCTTGTCCCACTGCGGCCGCCAGGTGCCGGCGTTGTAGTCGCCGGTGGTGGCGTAGAGCGAGCCGTCGCCGCCGACGATCACGAGGTCGACGAGGTTGCCGCGGGCGGTGGCCGAGATGTCCTTGACATCGGCGGCACCGCCGGGGACCTCGCTCCACTTGCCCCAGCTGCCGCCGACCTTGCCGTCCCGGCCGTAGACGTGACCGTCGCCCGCGACCGCGTAGACGTGGACAGTGTCCCCGATCGCCACGCTGTCGACCTTGAGGAGCTGGCTGTTGCCCATCGGGGTCCAGGTACGGGTCCAACGGCCGACGTTGTAGTCGGCGATCGACTCCGACAGCGTGTTGTCGGAACCGATGATCTGCACGTGCGTACCGGCCTGCACGTCCGCGGTACGGAACCGCAGCTCCTTCACCCACCCACCGACGTCGTCGACGCGGGTGGAGGTGGCTCCGGTGCGGGTCTCGGTGGCGGGGGTGCCCAGGCAGCCGCCCTGCCAGGAGAGGGAGGCGACGGCGGCGATCTCCGCCGTGCCGTTCGCCTCGCGCAGCAGCGGCGCTCCGGCGTCGCCCTGGCAGACCGGCGCCTGGCCGGCGGCCGGGGCCGTTTCGGCAGTGGTGGTGGCCACGGCGCCGACGGTGTGGGTGGTGGTGTGGACCTTGAAGGGCGCCCACTCGGTGGCGGTGCGGCCGTAGCCGGGCACGCGCAGGCTCTCCCCGGCCGCCGGGGCACCGGTGGCCAGGGCCACGGGGGTGACGCCGTCGATCGGGTTGGCCAGGCGGGCCATCACCAGGTCACGGTCGCCGCGCGCCACGAGTTCGGTGATGCCGACGCTCTGGCCGCCGATGGTGGCCGTGCTCGCGGTCTTGGGGGCACCGGAAGAATCGTCGCCGAAGCAGCCCGCCGCGGTGAGCACCCAGTTGCGGTCGACCAGGGTCGCCGTGCAGGAACGCGCGTCGGCACGACCGGACTGCCCGAACGTCACCGTGCCGACGGCAGGGAAGTCGCCGGAGGCGGCGGGCGCGGCCGGTCCGTCGACCGAGGTGAGCTCCAGCAGGGTGGTGGCTTCCCCGACGCTCTCGCCGACCGGCGTCCAGACGTTCTTGGGGACGTCGAAGCTGGTGACGTTGCCTGCGGTGTTCAGCGTGGCCTTGACACTGTGGTCGTCGCCCCGGATGTCGTAGACCTTCGGGATCTCCACCGCCAGGTAGCCGGTCGGCCCGATGATCCGGAAGCAGACCTCGCTCGGGTTGGCCGCTCGGCTGAGCACGTGCACCAGACCGGGACCCGACGCGCAGTCGGCGAGGACGATGTGCCCGTCACCGGACTTCAGGGTGATGTTCCGGTCGGCATAGACCTTCGCCGCGTCCGGGTAGGCGAAGCCCTCCACGGTGCTCGGCGGTGCGGCATCGGCGGCTGTCGCGGGTATCGGGGCGGCCAGCACGGGTATTGCCAGGGCCGCGCCAAGAGGCCAGGCCAGTCTGCGAACGGTACGCACAGGTGCTCCAGAAAGATAGGTGCGCCCGGGAGCGACCAGCACCCCCGAGCTGGCAAAGAAGAGATCAAGTTGACGTTATCGGCCGGAAAACCGGCACGTCAAAGCATTTGCCGGCACCTGGTTAGCCGCTGACCTGCAGTCAAGCACCGTACGGGAAAACATGACTGAACGACCCAGAATCTGACATTCTGAATATGGACATTAAGGATGAATGAGAAGATGAGAGGGGCGACACCTGACCATTACGGTTCGATGACGTTTCCTCCTCAACGGTCATGGCAGACCCCTCCAGCTGCCGCCCCGACGAATTTCCGGTCAGGTCAAGAGCCGTGGAGCGCAGACGACTTGGCAACTGCCGGCGATACCGATCGACGCGGACGTGCCGGACTGGGCCCATCCGCAACCACATCCGCATCCGCCGCACGGCCGACCCGGCCCGCCACCACACCGCCGACAGCTGCAGTGTCCTGGTGTTCTGTGGCAGCAAGCGCTCCGTGCGCACCACCACCCTCGCCCTGGCCCACTGCCGCGGCGTCGACACCACTGGCGCGGACCCGGACGACAGCGACTTGGTGGAGCGTCTGTGGACCAAGGCCGGTGTCCGCCTCCACTGCCGTGACTGGCCCCACAAGCGTGACGCCGAACAGGCCTTCGGCAGCCTGCCGCATCTGCGGGTCTTGACCGCCGTCCCCGTCCCCGTCCCCGTCCCCGTCCCGGACTCTTCCGGGACGGGGCCAGCCGATTTCGTGGGTCCGCACCATCTGGTAACACACTGTCCAGGCCGGGCGAGTTGGAACAAGTCAATTCCCTTCCTGTATGCGCCAGTACCCCATTAGTGGGGCGCCGGTCTACGGGAAGCGGGTCCTCACCAGACGATCTGTGCCGGTGTGGCGAGGGGATGGACACAGGTCTGGCGGCGCGGACTCGAAAGGCGGCCGGGCCTGGTCGCGGCTGCAGGCCTGCCCGCCTGGGGGCGGCCCGCTGACGGGACGACAGCGGCTGTGGGACGGTGGAGGCGTGGCGTGAGTGGTTCAGGTGGCTCGGTCCAGAACTCAACGCCATGCTGCCTCGCGAGGAGACGGCCGCGGTGGAGAGGTTGAACGGGCAGCGAGTCTCCGACTCGTAGAGGTCCAGGGTGGGGGCCGCCAGCATTGCTGACGAACCTTGGCGAACGGAATCACCTCAACCCGACTGGATTGGAAAACTCCCGAACCATGCCTCAGCTGCACCGCTTCGACAACGACAGCAAGATCGGCGACATCTCCAACGAACAGCTCCAGTTCCTCAACGACCACCTCGCGAATGACAGGGACACGGAGTTTTATGTCGACTACGACATCCTCAGATCCCTCGCCGCGTACGGGGCCGACCCGATGCTCATCGGCATGCTGGAGAATTCCCTTGGTCACCAGTACTGGATGAAGTTCACCTGGAGCACCGACGGCACCCACCAGCCGTGGATCCAGGTGGTGCCTGCCCGGCCCGGCCGCAGGGGCGGCCGGGCCTGACGCGGGTCCGCGACCAGTCAGCGGCGCGTGCTTCGAGGTAGGCGGTCCAGTCGCTGGCTGCGCGGCGCCGCCACTTCTTGGTGGTGCCGACAAGAAGGCCGAGCAGCGGCGCGAGCTCACACCGCAGCCCGGACGGTAGCGGCAGGCTCACCCCGACCGGGCGCAGTCGGCCGTTGGCGTCGGGCCAGGCGAGGACGGTGGCCTGCCGACCGGGGTCGGCGGCCGCGGTGATGCAGGTGATCACGGCCTCGGTGGCGTGCCGGCGGCGCCACTTCGTCCAGCCGGAGCCGTACCGCGGAAGATTAACGCCCCCAACGGGCTCGGCGACGACGCTTTGTGCACAGTGGGTCACCGACCATATAGCTGCCGCCGTGATCGGGCCGGTCGTTCCTTTTCCGGTGCGTGGTCGGCCGGTCCTGTGCGGGCCCGTGCGGGCCGTGGTGTCGGGTGGGGGCGGGGTGTCAGCCGAGGGTGAGGCGTTTGTTGAGGGCCTCGCCCGAGGGCAGGGGGTCGATGAAGTTGTGCAGGAACGTGAGCATCGCGTCGGTGTCCAGGTCCTGGCAGGCGGTGTCCATCGCGGTGTAGAGGGATTCCTCGATCCCGGCGACGGCGGTGGCCAGGCGTTCGCCTTCGGGGGTGAGGCTGAGCTGGAGGTAGCGGCGGTCCGCGGTGTCGGTGCGGCGTTCGACCAGTCCGGCCGCGACGACGCGTTCGACGAGCCGGCTGGGGTTGGTGCCGCTTTCGCACACCAGGAGCTGCCCGAGCCCGTTGAGGCTCAAGGTGCCGTGCTGCTGGAGCAGGCGCAGCACCTCGGCCTGTGACGGGGTGATGCCGTGCGGTTTGAGGGCCTGGATCAGCAGTCGGTTGCCTTCGCGCTGGGCCGCCAGGATCGCGAACCGCAGGTGTTCGGCCTTACGCATCGGCGTCCTGTCGGATGGTCGGCAGGGTGGCGAGGAAGTCGTTGACCGCGGCGGCGTAGGTGACCGGGTGGGAGAAGCGGAACATGTGGCCGGTGCGCGGCAGCACGACCTCCCGGGCGTCGGGGATGCCCGCGAGCATGACGTTGGAGGCGTTCTCGCCGATCAGTACGTCGTGGGAGGGGGTCAGGATCAGGGTCGGGACCTGGACCCGGTCCAGCGCGTCGGTGTAGTCGGCGGTGAGGACGGCCCGCAGGCGGGCGCCGAAGGAGGCGGCGGGGGTGTTGGCGAGGAACAGTTCGCGGCTGCGCGCCTGGCTCCAGGGCGTCTGGCCCTCGCCGTCGTACGGGGAGGTGAGGCGGTGGGCGTGGGCGCGCAGCGTCAGCTGCTGGTAGAGCGGTCCGCGGGCCCTGCCGATCGCTTGCATCAGGGCCTTCCACGGCTTCGAGTCGACCGGGTTGGCCGCGAAGCCGCCGGACATGACGAGGGCGCGCAGGCCCGGCGGGCGGCGGGTCGCCAGTGCGAGGGCGATGTTCGCGCCGAAGGAGTCGCCGACCAGCACGTAGTCGTCGAGGTCCGCGATCGCGCTCTCGAGGTGGTCGGCGTAGTGCTCGATGTCGTCGACGCCCTCGGGTAGGCGCAGCGTCCGTTTGGGTGCCTCGCTGTAGGGGGCCAGTTGCTCGGCGCTCCACGGGGCGCCGGAGAGGCAGGGGATGAAGACGAGGGTCGGATTCTTCGCTGAAGTGCTCATATCGGACACATTACACGACACATGTGTCGTGACATATGTGGTCCAGGTCATATTCCCGGTCTGTTTTCCCTGGACTCGCCCGGCCTGGGGCACGGTGCAGGCCGCCCCAACGCGCAGAAGGCGGTCGCCAGGCCGCGGGCCGCCTCGAAGGCATCGGTCCAGCGTCCTTCGGTGCCGTCGCCGTGATCGTCGCCACGGCCCCGGTCGGCTGCTCGCGCGGCACCACCCGCTCGACGGGGTCTCGGGCGTCCGGCACCGGGACCACCGCGCCCGACCCGCCGACCGCATCGTCCGGTCGACCACCGGGGGGGCAGGGGGATAGCCGGGAATGCTGTCGGAGACGTTGAGCGCGCTGGCTGCGGCCGGGGGTGCCGGGATCGTCCAGGCCGCCGGAACGGACGTGTGGGCGGCCGTCCGGGAACGGGTCGCCCGCCTGCTAGGCCGCGGGCGGACCGAGGACGAACGCCTCGCCCAGGCACGCCTCGACCGGACCGGGCAGGAACTGGAAGCCGTGGCCCCGCAGGAACGGGCAGCCCTTGCACAGCGACAGGAACACACCTGGCAGACCCGGCTGGCCGACTTCCTGGAAGGGCTGGAACCGGCCGAACAGGCCCAGGCCGCCGAGCAACTGCGCGCCCTGCTGGTCCCCGCCCCCGCCGGCCCCGCTGCCCAGGGCCGGGCCGACAACAGTGGAGCTGTTCCAGCGCCTTGGCCGCTGACTGGTCGATCTGGGCCGGTGTCGTCCCGTCCGCGTCCCGGCATGCCAGGGCGCGGTGGAAGCGGTTCGTGTGTCCGGATGGAGTTCCAGATGCTCGCCGGTCAGGCGTAGTGTGACGCGCCCGGCTGCGACGTCCCGGCTGACCACCACCGTGTCGGGTTCCTCGCCGAAGCCGGTCACGGTCACCGTGACGCGCCGCCAGCCGCCAGCCGCCGGCCGTCGGTGTTCGGCCTCGGGCTCTCCGGATGATTCGTTCGGGGTGGTCTCGCCGTCCACCGAGATCTGGCCGCTGCCACAGGTCGGCCCCTTCTGCGCCGTCCTGGAATGTGTTGGCCTTTACCACCTCACCGACGGCGACCGTCAGAGCGTCCGCGGCCTCACCCGCAGCCTCGGGCCCGCCGCACTATGCCAGGTCATGGGCTGGCTGGAGCGCCCCTGGCTTTATCCACGAGTCGTCGAGTCGTGGCGCCGGTTGTTCACGGGGGGTGGGGGGCGTCCCGGACCGCGGTCGGGCTGACCCGGGTTCCACGGTGGGGTGTTCCCGGTGGGTGCGTCCCGGGGTCGTGGCCGGCACGCGGGTGGCTGGTCTGCCCTGCGGGCGGGGGTGGGTCAGCGGATTGTCAGCGCAGTTGGCTGAACCAGTGCACGATGGCCGTCGTGCCGGCGATGTTGGAGCCGAGGTGTCTGGAGCCCGCGAAGTCGGGGGTGCCGAGGTCGATGACCGTCGTGTTCACGCCGTGCGATCGCAGTGTGGCCTCGCAGTGGTCGGTGTTGGTGTTGGCCGCCTGTTCGTCCGCGTCGGCCGCGTACAGGCGGACCGGGACGTGTGGTGCCCAGTCGCAGGTGCTGTCGGCCACCCGAAGTGCTTTGGCCAGCGGGCCGGTTGGGCGGCGCAGCATGTCGAAGCCGTGTGGGGTGAGCAGTGCGTCGATGGTGTCGGGTGTGCCGGCGAAGAGTTGCGGGCCGGTGTGCGAACCGTCGAACAGTGTCTCGACCGTGCTGTCGTACGGGGCTTGGAAGACCTCGTCGGGGGAGTCGTAGAGGTGGTGCAGCCGGTTCCAGGCGACAAGGAGGTATGCCGTGTACAGCACGCTTGATTTCGGGTCGAGAGTGCCGTCGAGCAGTGCCGGCAGTTCGGCGTGCTGGAAGTCGTAGGCGCCGCTGACCGGTGCGACGGCTCGGAGTCGGAACCACGGGTCGTCGCCGGCCTGGAGTGCCCGTGCGAGCCCCATCGCCGCCGAGGCGCCCTGGGAAAACCCGGTGACCAGCACGTCGTGTCCCAGTGTCCGGCCCGTACGCGGGACAAAGGCGCGGGCTGCCCGGAGCATGTCCAGGGAGGCGGTGGTCTCCGACGGCACGTCCATCCAGGGGTGGAGTCCCGGGCCGGCGCCCAGGCCGATGTAGTCCGGGGCGACGGCGGCGAACCCGGCGGACGCGTACGTGATGGCGGGTGAGGACACGAATCCGGCCTTGACCATGGAGGACGGGGCATCGGAGCGGTGACTGGCCGTGCCGTGGGTGAATGACACCGTCCGCAGCTCGTGTTCGCCGCCGCGGGGCAGCACCAGCAGTCCGCTGGCGGTGATCGGCCGACCACCGGGGTCCACGGTGCGGTACACCAGCCGGTAGGCGTCCACTCCGAACCGGACCGTACCCGCGTCATACCCGGCGGCGGCCAGTGCCGCGGCGGCATCCTCCTTCGCGGCCAGGGTGGTCGTCTGCTGGACGGAGACCAGCCGTCCGCGATCGCTTCGGTGCACCGTGTCCGCCGAGGCGGCTCCCGCAGTCGCAGTCGCAGTCGCAGTCGCGGTGGCCAGGACGGCCAGGACTGTCCCGATGTTCAGCCGGCGAAGCACGGGCCGTAGCGTGCCTGCTAAGTGGGTGGATTTCATGTCGCCGACGCCTACGTACGTCGCCCTCGTGCCACAGTCCGGCCAGCGGGCGTATCCGTCCTGGGGCTAGCCCTACCGCGGCACCGTGCGCGAGCCGGGGGAACCGGCGAGGGCCGGCTGACCGCCAGGGCTCCAACTCGACGGCCCTGCGCCCTCCTTAGGTTCTGGGCCGTCGCTCGGGACGTCTGTCGGTGGCAGGGGTGATCGCTATGCGGCCGTAACCGACTGGAAGCCCTCGGCCGTAACCGACTCGAAGCCCTCGTCCGCAACCGACTCGAGCGACTCCGGTACCGAACCGACACCCTCGACGGATTCATAACCGGCACCGGCCTGACCCTCGACACCCCGACATCACCCCGACATCACCCTGACGGGCCGAAGTCGGTAGAGATCAAGTCAGGGGAGTGGTGGCCAAGGTCCGGGACCGCAGGCCGCCCCCGGCGTGGCCGGGGGCGGCGCCTCGCGTTCGAGGCGTGCGGCAGTGTCACCGGTGGGGTGCCGCGTAGGCGCGCAGGAAGGCCCGGACGCCGACGACGATGATCTCCTCGGTCTCCGCCCGGTCCAGCGGGTATGCGCCCCAGTACGAACGCTGGGTGACCTCCGTCGCGGTCAGCAGCACGAAGTGTGCGGCCGCCCGCCCCGGGTCCGGTGTCTCCAGCCACCCGTCCTCGGCCAGTTCCCCGAACCGCTGCCCGAGGGCGGTGAACACCCGTCGCGGTCCGGCCTCCTGCCAGGCGTCCAGGGCGGCCTTCGGCAGGTGCCGGGCCTCGGCGTTGATCTGGCGTACCAGCCCGAAGTGGTCGGCGAACTCGGTCAGCGGTGTCACCCAGGCCAGGGCGAACGCGGTGAGGTCCGCCTCCAGGTCGGTGACCTTTCCGAGCCTGCGCTCGATGATGTCCAGCTGGGCGTCGGCGACCTGTGCCGCGCTCTCCCGGACGACGGTCTGGAAGAGCAGCTCCTTGCCGGTGAAGTGGTTGTAGATGGTGCGGGTGGACACCCCGGCCTCCGCCGCGATGGCGTCGATGCTGGCGCGGGTGTAGCCGTCCCGGCCGAAGATCGTGCGGGCGGCCCGGGTGATGGCCTGGCGCTTCTCGGCCAGCCCCCGGCGGGGCCGGTCCGGTGTTTCCTGCCGGCTGGTCATGGGGTCTCCTTCATTGCCGCTGCCTCGAAAAGTTGCAGTCATCGTTGTACTTGTTGCCATACACGTTGTACTTTACCTGACGTGCCGTCCGAACGGGCGGTGACAGAACAGCAGCGCACCCCTGGAGACAGCCATGTCCGAGACCCCGTTCCGCCTCGCCGTCATCATCGCCAGCACCCGGCAGGGCCGCTTCGCGCCCACCGTCGCCGACTGGTTCGTCCGCACCGCCGGGCAGCGCGCGGACCTCGACATCGACGTCGTCGACCTGGCCGAGCACCCGCTGGCTCACGTGGGCGAGGAGCCCACCGCCGAGCAGGCCGAACGGCACGCGGCCCTCTCGCCCCGACTGGCCGCCGCCGACGCCTTCGTGGTGATCACCCCGGAGTACAACCACAGCTTCCCGGCCGCCCTCAAGAACGCCATCGACCTGCACGGCGCCGAGTGGCGGGCCAAGCCGGTCGGATTCGTCTCCTACGGCGGGCTCGGCGGCGGGCTGCGCGCGGTCGAGCAGCTCCGGCTGGTCTTCGCCGAACTGCACGCCGTCACCGTCCGGGACACCGTCAGCTTCCACAACGTCTGGGGCCTCTTCGGCGAGGACGGCGAGCCGGTCGACCCGACCGTCCAGAGCGGCGCCGCCAAGGGCATGCTCGACCAGCTCACCTGGTGGGCGCACGCGCTTCGGGACGCCCGCACCGTCCGCCCGTACGGCGTCTGAACCGCGACCGGGGGGAACGAAGATGAGCACCGCCACCGAGCCGGTCACGGCCGGGACAACCACCGACACGGCCACTGCGGCCGCACCCGGCCCGCGCACTGCGGCCGTCGCCGCCGTTGTGGTCCTCGGCTCGCTGATGACCGTCCTCGACACCACGATCGTCAACGTCGCCCTCAACCGCCTCGCCGGGGACTTCGGTGCCCCGCTGGCCACCATCCAATGGGTCACCACCGGCTATACCCTGGCGCTCGCCACCGTCACGCCGGTCACCGCCTGGGCGATCGGACGGTTCGGCACCCGCCGCCTGTACCTGATGGCGCTCACCCTGTTCGTGCTCGGCTCGGCGCTGGCCGGCGCCGCCTGGGACGCCCCCTCGCTGATCGCCTTCCGCGTCCTTCAGGGCCTGGGCGGAGGCATGGTGATGCCGGTCGGGATGACCGTCCTGGTCCGCGCCTGCGATCCGGCCCGCACCGGCCGCACCATGAGCGTGCTCGGCATCCCCGTCCTGATCGGCCCGCTGGCCGGGCCGGTGCTCGGCGGCTGGCTGGTCGACGAGGCCTCCTGGCGCTGGGTCTTCCTGGTCAACCTGCCGCTCGGCGCGCTCGCCCTCATCCTCGCCGCCCGGCTGCTGCCCCGCGACGGCGGCGGCACCCGCCGCAGGCTGGACCTGCCCGGCCTGCTGATGCTCTCCCCGGGCCTGGCCGCACTGATCTACGGGCTGGGCGCCGGGCACGGACACCTCGCCGCGGCCGGCAGCCTGCTGCCCATCCTGGCCGGCGCGACCCTGGTCGCGGGCTTCGTCGTCCGGGCGCTGACCGTCGGGGAGCCGCTGATCGACCTGCGGCTGCTGGCCCGGCGCGCCTTCGCCGGGCCCGCCGCCACCATCGCCCTGTTCGGCTGCGGCTACTTCGGTTCGATGCTGCTGCTCCCGCTCTACTACCAGCTGGTGCGCGGTCAAAGCGCCACCGACGTTGGCCTGCTCGGCATCCCGCAGGCGCTCGCCACCGGCATCACCATGCAGTTCTCCGGCCGGCTGTCCGACCGCTTCGCCCCCGGCCGGATCGTGGTCACCGGCACCGTCCTGGCCGCCACCGGCTTCCTCGGCTTCACCGTCCAGGTCGCCGCCGACACCCCGTACCCTCACCTGATCGCCGCCCTGGCGGTGATGGGGACCGGCATCGGCATGACGCTGATGCCGGCCATGGCGGCCGCCACCCGCAGCGTCGCCCCGACCGAGGTCCCGGCCGCCACCACCCTGGTCACCATCGTCCAGCAGGTCTCCGGTTCGGTCGGTACCGCCCTGATGTCCGTCCTGCTCACCGGGGCCATGGCCGACCGGCTGCCGACCACGGTTGCCGGCGGGGAAGCCGGCGGCGCACTGGCCACCGTGCAGGGCCTGGACGGCGCCGCGCGGGCCGCGCTCGCCCCCGGCCTCGCGGACGCCTTCCGGGACACCTACGGCTGGGCCGTCGCCCTGCTCGCGCTCGCCCTGCTGCCCGCACTGTCGCTCTCCCGCCAAGCCCCGGGCGGCGGCGCCGCCGGGAGCGCCAAGTCACGCCGAGTGCACACCTCCTGACGAACTCCACCAAACCCCCATCGAGCCTCCCCCACCCCGTACGCGGATTTCGCTACCGGTGGGGGCCGGCCCATTCGGTCAGCCCGGCCGGCAGCAGGTGCGCCTGGCCGCGGGTCAGCGAGCGCTGCGGGTTGAGGACCGCGACCGGCGCGCCCTCCCCGCCCAGCAGCGCCACCTTGCCCGCCCGGCGCGGATCGTCCAGGCTCCACCCGGCCGTCGCCGTGATGCCGTGTGCCTGCGCGAGGTGGGCGATCGCCCGTGCCACCCGCGGACGGCCCACGGCCTCCTCCCGGGCCGCGGTCGCCGCCGCGGTGCCGCGTACCGCGGCCTCGGCCTTCATCGCCTGGAACCGGTGCTGCTCCCGGCTGACCTCGTCCAGGCCGCGGATCTGGGCCCGCCGGGCGTCCAGACGGCGCTGACCCGCCTCTCTCTCGCTCTCGCGCTACCGGGCGGCGTTCCCCGCCTCTGTTCGGGCTGCGAGACTGTGATCATGACCCCTGACCGTCGCAACCTTGGCCTGCCTGCCTTCTCCGAGCCCGCCACCGACGCTCCCGTGCCCGCCCAGTCCGGTGGGCGCCGGCTGTTGCCGGTGGAGCAGGGCGCGAACTTCCGTCAGCCGCCCGGCGAGACCACGCCCGTCCCCTCCCCGGCCCGGCGCCTGCGCGCCGTCGGCGGTCTGACCTTCTCCGACCCGGACCGGCAGATCTGATCGGCTACGGCTGGATCGCCAGCAGCTTCAGTGCAGGAGCTGCGGCCAGCTGTGGCCAGCGCCTCACTGCTTGCTGTCGCGGGATGGCTGCCCCGTGCCGGCCTGATGCTGGCCGGGACACTGCTCGTGGGCTGCGCGGGCGCGGCCACCATCGCGCGCTGGTGCCGGCCCTGTGGCTCGCCGCGGTGCTGGCTGCGGTCATCGGACTGTGTGCGGGCGTCTTCGACAGTCTGAACAACGCCCTCATACAGACCGCGGCGGACCCGGCCTGTCCCGGCCGGGTCACCTCCGTCGTCATGCTCACCATGGTCGGTATCGCCCCCCTCGGCTACCCGCTGGTCGGTGCCGCCATCGGGGCCTGGGACGCCGCCCCGGTATTCGGAGCCTGCGGCATCTTCGCCAGCCTGGGCGTGGCCATCGCCCTGGCCTCCAACGCGGTGCGCCACGCCGAACTGCCCCAGCCGAGGGCCAGGCGTGACCGCCTGAGCAACCCAACCGCAGCCCAGTGAACCCAGCCCCGTTGGATTCCTGACTGGCCAAACGCTGCCCGGAAGCCTCCCCACTCTCGAACCGGAACCGCCAAGGCGGTGCCCGCCCGCAGGGGCCGAGGGGAAAGCAGAATCTGACCGGCGTGCTCGAAGGCAACAGTGCGTGGCCCCTCAACAGCCCCCGCACCAGACTGACCTACGGGCTCAAGATCCCAAGAGACAAGCGGAGTCGACCGGCCGGGCACCAGCCTCACATGTTTTCACGCCGCACGGCATCCCCGCCCGAGGCTGGCAGCGCAGCCCGGGAGATGCGGTGGCCTTGCTCGCCTACGCGGCATGCCTTGTCCCTACGCCCGTGGCGCGCCATGCCACCGTGCGTCCGCGCCTGGTGCTTAGGGTGGCCTCAGGAGGTAGGGAATGCGGGTAGGACTGCACGCGCTCGGCATCGGTAACGGTGCCCGCCCTGAAGTGATCGCGGCCGTCGCCACCGCAGCGGAGTCGCATGGCTTCGCCAGGCTGTGGTGCGGTGAGCATGTGGTGCTCGTGGACACGCCCGCGTCCCGTTACCCCTACTCCGCGGACGGCCAGATCGCCGTGCCCGCGGACGCGGACTGGCTGGACCCGCTGCTCGCCCTGAGCTTCGCCGCGGCAGTCACCAGCCGGATCGAGCTCGCCACCGGCGTGCTCCTGCTGCCCGAGCACAACCCGGTGGTGGTCGCCAAGCAGGCCGCCACCCTCGACAGGCTTTCCGCCGGACGGTTCAGCCTCGGCATCGGAGCGGGCTGGTCAGCCGAGGAGTTCACCGCCCTCGGCGTCCCCTTCACCGGACGCGGACGCCGCACCGACGAGTACCTCACCGCGATGCGCACCCTCTGGGCCAAGGACCCCGCCTCCTTCACCGGGGAGTTCACCCGCTTCGACGCGATCCGGGTCAACCCAAAGCCGCTGCGCGGCGCCCAACTCCCGGTCGTGGTCGGCGGCAACAGCAACACCGCCCTGCGTCGCGCGGCCACACTCGGCGACGGCTGGTACGGCTTCAACATCCCCGTCGCCGACGTCCCCGAACGCATCGCCGTCCTCGTCGACGAGTGCGCCCGACGCGGCCGCACTCCCGGTGAACTCACCATCGCTGTCGCACTGAGTGACGGCCACCCGGAGCATCTTCCAGAACTCGCCGCAGCCGGCATCACCGAGGTCGTCGTCGTCGGAGCGCCCCCGCCGACCCCTGACGCGGCCATCACCTGGGTCGCGGAACTCGCCCGGACGTGGATGCCCCCGGCCGAATGACCAGGGCACCACGCCAGGCGCCAGCGCCAGCCTATTGTTTTCACGCCGCACGGTGTCCCCGCCCGGGGCCAAGATGACTGACCTGCGGCCCCAGCAACGGCCCGACATCGCCATAGCCTGCGCGGTTGCATTCGCACATGTCGCCTCGCCGTGGCGCTGTTGACCACGGGCGGGAAGCCGACAAATCACACCACGGTCAGGCGCGGTGAACAGCAGACCCGGCAGTCCGGACTGAGGAACGTCTCCCGGGTGAACGCCTCAAAGTTGCCGGCGTAGATGGCCTCCCACAGGTCCTCGCTGTACTCGTGCACGCACACCCGATCCTCCGAGGAGGCGTCCTCGACAGTGAAATAGGGGAAGCTGTGCCGGGCGGCGGCGATACGGGGGTCGGCGCCGCAGATGAGGTTCCCCCGAGGTGCGGAAGGTTGCCGGAGATGGCCTGATGGGCCGTGAGAAGGGAGCCTCTGTCATGGCTGCACCGATGAAGTACCCGCCCGAGTTGCGGCAGCGGGCCGTTGCCGCGTACCGGGCTGCCGATCCGAAGCCTGTGATCCGTCAGATGGCCCGTGACCTCGGGGTGCATCACGAGGCTCTGCGCAACTGGATCCGCCAGGACGAGGCGGACCGGGGCGAGCGCGACGACCGGCTGACCACCGTCGAGAAGGAGGAACTGGCCGCTCTGCGCAAGGAGAACGCCGAGCTTCGCCGGTCCTGCGAGATCCTCAAGGCCGCCTCGGCTTTTTTCGCCCAGGAGCTCGACCCGACCCGGCGACGGTACTGAAGCTCATCGACGAGCACCAGGACCGCTTCGGGGCCGAGCCCGTCCTCCGGGAACTGCACATCCCCGCCTCCACCTACTACCGCTGGCGCCGCGACGTTCACGCGCCGTGCGAGCGCAGGCGCCAAGACACCGAACTGACCGAGCAGATCCGCCGCGTCCACTCGGACTCGGATGCCACCTACGGTTCCCCGCGCGTCCACGCCGTCCTGCGACGCGAGGGCACCCACGTCGGCCGTAAAAGGGTCGAGCGTCTGATGCGCGAGGCCGGGCTTCAGGGCGTCAGCCCGCGCCGGCCCCGCTCCTTCACCCGCCGCGACCCGGCGGCCGACCTCGCCCCGGACCTGGTCCAGCGCGACTTCACCGCGAACGCACCCAACCGGCTGTGGGTCGCGGACATCTCGCTGGTCCCGACCGGTGAGGGACCGTGGTGGCTGGCCACGATCCGCGACGCGTTCTCCCGCCGGATCGTGGGCTGGCACACCTCCGAACGAGCGGACGCCGACCTGGTTCTCACGGCACTGGAGTACGCCCTCCACGGCCGCCCGGTGGAGCCGGGCAAGCTGATCCATCACAGCGACCACGGCTGTCAATACACATCCATCAAGCTCACAACCCGATTGCTCAAGGCAGGAATTGAGGCAAGCATGGGCACCGTCGGCGACTCGTTCGACAATGCCCTGGCCGAGAACTTCTGGAGCGTGCTGAAGACCGAGTGCGTGCGCCGCACGACCTTCGCGACCCGCACCGACGCCGACCTGGCACTGTTCGTCTATATCGACGGGTGGTACAACACCCGGCGCATCCAGAAGCGTCTCGGCTGGCTCAGCCCCGACGAGTACGAAGCCAAGCACTACGCCGACCAGGCGACGGCCGAACCAGTGGCCATCGAGCCACCCACACCCGCCCTGACCAGCTAATCAGCACCTCCCACACACCGGGGGAAGCTCAAGACGGCAACGGCCGGGTTCACCCACAGCCGGACGATGCCGTCGGCCCGCCCGTCCAGGTGAACGAAGCGGTGCTCGGCAAACCAGTCCAGCTCCGCCAGCATCAGCGCCTCGCTCCGGTCGTACAGCGCGGCCATCTCCCCCAAGTTCAGCCGCACTGGTGCATCACCCTCAAGGTGGCCGACCAGGTAGAACACGGTCCGGGAGATCTGGAAGTCCGAGCGCCGCGAGCGAAACCGCCTGCCGTCCGCTGTCCGCTCCGCACGGATCTGCCTTTGGTGCAAGTGCATCGCGGCCAGTCCGCCCGGCCCGGTGCAGATCGGCCGCTCGCACGTGCATTCCGCTGCGTTCACGGACCTACCGCCCCACCCTGCACCGGGTACGAGCCCTGGGCGGGTGCCCCCCGACAGGGCCGCCGGCTGGGGAACCCGGACACCGTCGGCCGCACTGCCCGCACGAACATCCCCCACCAGCCCCTCGCAGGCGCTCCCCGGCTCAACCTGGGGTCCCGGCCCGGCGCTGATCCCCCACGGCCGTCCGTCAGTGACCAGCCACCCGTTGATGATCAGCCGTTCCACCGCGAAGGCCCAGACCCTCTTGTCCGCCACACGGCCAGGACGAGGCTCGCACCAGCCGAAGTGGGCGGCGACATCGAGGCGGGACGGCTGGTGGCCGTGCTCAGCGGCGAACGCCGTCACGAAGGCGACTGCCCGCTCACCTCGGTCAGGGTTCTCCTGCTTCAACTGCTCGTACGCCCCGCGCAGGCCGCGGGCGAGGGACAGTCGCCGTCGGCCCGTGCCAACTGGAGCGAGGAAGGCCCCTCGTACGTGCTTCTCGAACCCAGGCTCCGTGGAACAGATAGCGCAGTTGGTGATGATCCGCGCCCGGGCCGACTCACCCGGCGGCGCGGTCTGCGTCCAGCTGACCCACCGCTCCTCGGCCGGCTGGGCACTCCTGCGACGCTGCTTCTCCCGCGACACTGATCGCTTCCCCTCGTATCCGCCTCCGGAACCGCGCCACCCTCCCACCCGGACCGCAGGCCCCACCACGTCGTCCGCAGCCAGATCAGCCGCCCGGGTGACCCTCACCACCATCAACCACCCTCCTGGAGCAGTGCCGGCCAACGACCGAGTCCGCCGCCAGGCCGACCGCCCCAGACCCGCTTCGGCACCATCTCCGGCCTGCAGCCCTTGCGCGCTTTGCCAGTTCTGGCCATGGGTACGGTCGGCGGTATGGACGGCAGCGTGGAGAAGCCCGCCGCAGTGGGCGCCGGTGCCCGGCCGGGCACGCCGGGTACGGTGCTGATGGTGGTACGCGGACCCAGTGGCGCCGGGAAGTCGAGCACCGCCACCCGGATCCGCTCCGCGTACGGCCGCGGCCTGGCGATCGTCGGGCAGGACCTCCTGCGCCGTGAAGTGCTGCGCGAGCGGGACGTTGCCGGCGGCGCGAACATCGCCCTGATCAGCCTGATCGCCCGGCACGCCCTCGACAACGGCTTCCACGTCGTCGTCGAGGGAATTCTGGACGCCGGCCGGTACGGCGCGATGCTCACCGATCTGGTGGCCGGCCACCGCGGGCGCAGCTTCCTCTACTACCTGGACGTCAGCTTCGCCGAGACGGTGCGGCGCCACGCCACCCGGCCGCTGTCCGCCGAGGTAGGCGCCGAGCAGATGGCCGGCTGGTACCGGCCACGGGACCTCCTGTCCGGCGGCCTCGAACACGTCGTCGGAGAGGACAGCACCTTGGACGACACTGTCGCCCGGATCCTGACCGACACCGAGCTCACCCCACCGGGCTGGACACCACGCCCCTGAACCGCCAGCCGGTCCAGCCAGGTCACCTGGTGAGCAGTGCCCATCCGACGGGGCCGTGGGCGACGGCGTCGTCCTGGGCGAGCTGCTCCAGGGCCAGCCACACCGCCGCGATCGGCCGGGAGATCTGATGGGCGATCAAGCCACTTGTGAGGATGGCGGGCGGATTGCGGTTGGCCTCCATCCAGGCGGTGACCTCCTTCACGGGCAGGTCGCCGGTGTGATGGTGGCGGCTTCCGAGGGCGAGCAGGACATCGTCCAGACGGGCGCTCCAGCTGCTGACCGCCTGGTCCGGGTCGTGCTGGCCGTCGTACTCCAGCGGGCGGATTGCCGCCGCACGGTCCAGCAGCGGGGCGAGCACGACCGAGGAGGTGCGCAGGGCCGGGCCCGCGATGTAGCCGCTGGTGCGGTCGGTCGCCGTGTCCACCAGGGTTGTCAGGACCGCGCGGGAGGCATCGGCGATGGCCACGCCCCTGGAGTCGACGCGGTAGCCGTCGGTGGCCGCGTGGCTCAGGAGGATTCGGGCCCGCAGGGCGGTCGTTTCGGCGAAGTCCCGGGCGAGTTCGGCGAGCGCCACCGTGTCGCGGGCTTCGGCCAGGCCGAGCACGACGGTGCCCGGGCGCATGTCGCTCTCGCGGCTGGCCGCGATGTCGTCACTGGCCTTCTGCCAGCGGGCAAGTTCCTCGTGGGCCTGCTGCTGGGCGGCGTGGATGCCTCCCCAGGTGGTTGGGTCGGCGGGGCGGTTGATGACGGCAAGGTCGTTGACCAAGTCGTGCAGCGGGGCGGTGGAGATGTCGGGGGGGCATGCGGGCTTCCCTCCGTGGGCGGGTTGGCTCGCCGGGCGCAGGGGCGGCCGGCGGGCCGGGACTGGAACCGGGCAGTCGCGCAAGGCACCGACGTCAGTGGTGACGGAAGTGCCCCTGGAGCCGGAGGACTTCGGCCTGCCAGTGTTCGTCAGCCTCGCCGGTGCCGGCGGGAACTTGCCGCCCGAGGCGGGCGGCCAGATCCCGGTAGAGGCCGGGCGTGGCAGTGTCGGCGAGGGCCAGAACGGAGCAGAGCAACGGTTCCTCGGCCCGGGTGGCGTCCTCGATCCCCAGGAGCACCAGAGCCCGGGCCGTTGAAACCCTCAAACCGGGTCCGGCAACCGTCTCCCCCACCCGCGTCCTCCGTGGGCGCAGTTGCAACGGGTGTCCGGAGCCGGGGGCTTCCTGCCGGGTGGAGCTGGTGGCGACGGACGGTCTGCCGGGCGGCGTCACCATGCTGTTCCGTGCCACGGAGGAGGAGGTCGTTCAGGTCTGGGAGCGGCGTTGGCCGACCGAGTTCGCGCGGATCCGTGGGTCCTGGAGCGCCGGGGGAGTGCCGAACGACCGCGAGCGTCGGCCCGACTGCTGCCGGTAGGTCTATCGGAGGTGTCCCGGACCACAGGTGGTTGCGGGCTGGGCTTTCAAGGACGGGCGTGGCATCAGTCGTCCCCGTACTCCACAGTCTTCCACCCCTCGGGCATCTCCCGGACCTCGAACCCCGGCGCGAGCACCTGGTGGACGTAGGAGCGGTCGGCCCAGCCGGTGAGGGTGCTGTGGACGGTCGAGATGGTCGGCTCCCGCGGATTGTCGAAGAGCACCACCGGCTCCAGCGGGGAGCTCATGATCGAGCCGGAGTCCTCGGGGATCGGCACCCACCCGACCAGCGGGACGACCATGATCTGTGAATCCCCTGGGGAAGCGATCGCCACCCGCCAACCGTTCGGCGCCGCCACGAACCCGGCGAGCCCGCTCTCGTTCATCATGACCATCAGCCTGGCCCCGTACCCGTCCCCGCGTCCTGTCCTTCTCCGTTTTCGCCTGGCCGGCCAGGCGAAAACGGAGTGAAAGGGTCAGGCGGCCACCTCATCCGTTCAGGTCAAGTGCTTGATGACGGCCCGGCCGGCGCGCAGCAGTGCCTCGTCGTCTTCGACGCTGTGGAATATTCCGCCGCTTCGGCAGGTGAAGGTGAGTTCCGCGTGGATCCGGGGAAGGGCGGGCGCGGCAGCGCATGTCCAGCCCGCGCAGGGCTGGTGGGGGGTGCGGGGGGAGGAGCCCCCCGCTGGTAGGCGGGTCCAGCGCCGCCGGGCGCTGGCCACGGGTGCGGGGGCGGAGCACGCCGTGCCTGGCCATCCACTCGGCTGCAGTCCGCGGCGGTTCTGCCGTTGCCGCCCGGTCCCGGCCTGGTTGGCGGGGCAGGCGGGGGTCCCGGGAGAGGGAGACCGAAGGGGAGGGTCCGGACCGAGCCGGTTGCTGACATGACGACGGCCGGGCTCCTCCTCTGGAGTGCCCGGCCGTCGCTTGACCTGTGCTGATGCAGAGTGAGGTCACGACGGTGATCCAGGTCACCAAGATCGCCGATATGCTCTCATGCAGGCGCTACACGACGCTGATGCGGTAGCCGGAGTTGGGGCCCGGGTCGGCATCAAGTTCATTGACACCGAGGGATGTTGGGGTTCCGGTCGACGGTGTTCGCGTTGTTGTCGACGTATCCGGCGAACGTCCAACCCGGTGAGTACACGTAGTTCGAAGCGCCCGGGTACCAGACGTAGGTGACGCGGTACCAGGTGTCTCCCCAGTTGCCGATGCTCTCGCCGACCTGCCAGCAGTCGGCCCAGATCTCGGAGCCCGGGGGCAGATCCGCCGCGCCGGTCTTGCTCGAGGTGTTGGGGTTGTTGTAGATACCGACCCAGTTGCTGGTGGTTGTTCGGACCCAAGCGGAGGCAGCGGCGCTGTCTGCCCCCGAAATCACCACACCAGCGCTGATTGCCAAGGCCGCCGCGACTGTTCCGGTGCGGCGTCCCACCTTGATCCTCATACGTTGCTCCTCGGTGTCTGGCGCGAGTAGTGCGCTTCGCCGGCACGACGGCACCCGCCGCACCGGATTACCCGTCGTGGCCCGGCCGTTGGCCGGACCTGTCTCGTCATCGGAGACCGGAACCTGCAAGACGCCTGCTTCCGACGGGCCGTGCCCGATGGGGCACCCAGCGGAAGCGGTTGCCCAGAGGCTGTGGGCAGGCGTCTTCGAGCTGTCCTGGTACCGTGCCCGTCCCCGTGCCCCAGGTTGGCAGACCAACACCCGGATGAGGAAGGAGGAACCCCATGCGGAGCGGTAGAACGTCGCCCGCGACGGGATTGTCAGCCACGCGCACCGCGAATCGGCGGACTTGCACCTGAGACGGGTGAGATACCACCAGGTCCAGTGGGACCGGCCACGAACCCGCAGGACAACCGGTGGTCCCCGCGACGGAACGCCCCCGTTTTGCCAGAAGGGTTGAGACGAAGTGGAAGATCGGGAGCACGCAGGATCTGGCGAGTAGCAGGCCAGCGGGCCGAGCGCTCGTCCGGGGGTTGAGGAGCATTCGACCGGAAACCGGTGCCCGTACTCCTCTGTGACCGACCGCTGGAGACAATGTCCGCAGGGCCGGACCCGCGGTCGGGGGGTTCGGCCGTCCCGGTGTCGTGCGGGACGGCCGGCGCAGTCTCGCCGGGTCGAAGTCGAGGTCGAGGTCGAGGTCGAGGTCGAGGTCGAGGTCGAGAGGGAAGGGGGTGGTAAGGGCGGTGGTCTCGCCGACCCCGACTACCGTGTCGTGCGCAGTGTCTTGCAGGCCGACGCGATGGAGGCCGGGATGGTCAGGCCGAAAAGTCCCCGATGAACGCGTCCAGGCCCCTGGACAGGTCCAGTGGCTGTACTTCCGGTTCCCGCTCAGCCTCCGCGAGGTCGAGGGACTGATGCTCCAGCGCGGTGTCATCGTTTCCCACGAGACCGTGCGTCGGTGGTGCCTGAAGTTCGGGCAGGTGTACGCCGATGGCCTGCGCCGCCGACGACCCGCGGCCGGGGACAAATGGCATCTCGACGAGGTCTTCGTCGTTCAGCGGCATCTCCCCTCACTTCCGAACCCGACGACACCTGATGACCGCCGTCGGACACCGCCTCGAAATGACCCTCCGCTTCACCGTCTAGGACCAAATCACCGGCAGCATCGGCCTGCCCGCTGCAGCCTGAACCAGGACCCGGAACCCGACCCCACCACACCCTGGCGACCCGTCAGACCATCACCCGCCCGTCAACGTGACAACACCCGCGCTGGGATGCCTGTGGAGCGGAGGAAGCGTCATCGAACTGTGATGGTCGGCTGTTGGTGTTTCGGTGACCTGTTTTGGTTTGAATTGTCTGTCAGATCTGATTGGCCATCTTGGTCGTTTCGGCTTCGTGGTGTGGGGACTTGAGTGTAGGTCACAGGCCTGATGTCGGTTGAGGTGGGGCTTTGACGTGCTGGATCCCGGTCGATAGCGTCCGCTTGGCTTTCTCTTTGCCGGCGCGGGGGGCGGCTGGCGTCTCCCGGCTGGCGTTTTACCGGGAGTTTTGAATGCGTACTGTTAGAAGACTGGCTCTGCCTCTGGGCGTGGCGCTGGCGATACCGGTGGTGGCCGGTTCGATGCCGGTCGCGGCGACGGCCGCGGAGGCTTCGGCGCCGGTGGCGGTGGAGAACTTCGCCTACCCGGACGCCGCGAAGATCCTCGCCGAGCGGAACATCACGCTCAAGAGCGGCGACGGGCACATCGTGCTCGCAGACTGCACCGCGGGGCCGGGGCAGGTGCAGCTCTACAGCCGGGCGGCGAACCCGAGCGAGGTCTGCTTCAAGATCAACGGTCCGGCCGGGTACCTGGCGTTGGAGATTCCGAAGATCTACAACATCAAGGGCGACGACCACACGGTCAAGGCGACGGTCAGCACCGACGGCACCACCAGCACGATCGACCTGGCCAAGAACGTCTGGACGCCGGTCGGCGAGGGCGGCACCGCGGGTAGTGAGACGACGCTGCTGGAGCTCAACGCCACCGGCGGGCCGGCCGCGCCGGCCAACACCGACTTTCCGGCCGTCGGCACTGTGACGGCCGGGCAGGCCGGACGCGCGGATGCGCGTTCCTGCACGGCGACGCTCGTCGACCGCAACTGGGTGCTCACCGCCGCCGGCTGCATCGGCGGGGTGTCGGGCGCCCTGGCGGCCGACACCACCGCCACTGTCAGCGGCCACACCGCCACCGTCGCCGAACTGGTGACCCGCTCCGACCGTGACCTGGTGCTGGCCCGCCTGGCCACCCCGATCGACGGCGTCACCCCGGCGGCCCTGGCCACGGCTGCGCCCACGAGCGGGCAGAGCCTGCGGGTGGCCGGCTTCGGGCGCACCGCCACCGAGTGGGCGCCGCTGAAGCCCCACGCCGCCACCCACACCACCGGCACCGTCGCTGCCACCACCGTCGACACCACGCCGGCCGCCGGAAACGCGGCGGTCTGCCAGGGCGACGCCGGGGCGCCGCTGCTGCGCGACGCCAACGGCACGAGCGAGGTCGTCGCGGTGGCCTCCCGCTCCTGGCAGGGCGGCTGCCTGGGCACCCCCGCCACCGAGACCCGCACCGGAGCCACCTCCACCCGCGTCGACGACGTCGCCGGCTGGGTCCAGCAGGTCCGCGCCACCGCGCTCGGCTGGAAGACCCAGGCCCTCGTCAAGGGCGACACCGGCCTGTTCCAGGCCACCCGCCTCTACGACGGCACCTGGACGCCCTTCGAGGACGTCCAGGCCAAGGCCGGCAACATCGGCGGGGTCAAGGCCGTGTCCGCCGCCGGCATCAACGGTGACACCCACATCGTCGCGCTCGGCGGTGACGGACACCTGCACCACACCATCCACACCCTGGCCGGTGCCTGGGGAGGCTTCGGCGACCTCAACACCAACGTCGGCGACCTCGGCAGGATCACCCAGGTCTCCGTCTCCTCCACCGGCGCCAACCTCCAGGTCGTCGTCCTGGCCGACGGACAGCTCTTCCACACGATCCGTTCCGCCGACGGCACCTGGGCCGGCTTCAGCCCCGTCTTCTCCGTCGCCGGGTCCCTCAACGGTGTCACCGCCGTCGCCGTCGCCGGCACCGGCAACGATCTGCAGGTCGCCGCCATCGCGAACGGCCGCGTCTACCACACCGCCCGCATCGGCTCGACCGGCGTGTGGGGCGCCTGGGGCGCGGTCGCCGACGCCGCCGGTGACACCGGTTCGGTCACCTCCGTCGCCATGGCCCGCCAGGGCAACGACATGAACCTGGTGGTCGTCACCGACACCGGCGCCCAGTACCACACCGTCCGCTTCTCCGACGGCACCTGGCAGCCCTTCGGCCCGCTCACCAGCGTGCTGGGGCAGGTCACCGCCACCTCGGTCAGCGCGGCCCCCGTCGACGGCGACGCCCAGTTCGCCTTCGTCACCAGCGACAACCGCGTCATCACCGTCGGCCGCCTCGCCGACCGCACCTGGAGCGCACCCACCGCCCTCAACCTCCAGGGCGTCAACGGCAACCACACCGGCACCGCCATCGCCGGCACCCTCTAAACGCAGCAACCGCCCGACAACTCCCGGTGGGGCCGCGGCCGGATCGTCACGGCCTCACCGGCACACCGTCCCGCCTCGGGATCCCCGGGGCGCGGTCGGCGCCCGTCCAATCTCCGACTCCGGCCGGATCCGCTTGACCCAGCGGGTTGGTGACAGGCCGGGACGGACGGCCGACGCACGACCAATGACCACCTGCCGCCTCGCCTGCTCCAGGTGGGGCGGCAGGTCCTTGTGGTGCGGCGGTTCGAGCCCCACCACGTGTTCTCCGAACGTTTCCAGGGCCGTTGGCGCGATGACCTACGGCCGTGCAGCACTTCGGTGCCCGACAACAGAATGGGATTGCGAATTCCGATGAGGGTGTCATTGACCCCACGGGCCACAAGGTCGCGCCTCGCGGCCGGGCTCGTGGTCGGAGGCCTGCTGACAGGCCTGCTCACCGTCCCCGCTGCGGCGGCGGACATACCGCCGGCGACCGGGCCCAACCCCGACCGGGTCAGGACGGTTGCCGCCTGGCAGTCCGGCGGCCCTGCGGTGCGCCAGGCCGCTGAGAACGCGCTGATCGGCTCCGACGACGACCTGAAGAAGTTCCTGGCCACCGGTCAGGCGGCCGCGGCCGACCAGGACCTGCGGACGCAGATCGAGGAACTCGTCGCCAAGTCCGGCCCCGGCGTCCGCGAGGCCGGCACGGCCGCGCTCAAGGGATCCGCGGCTGACCTGCAGGCCTTCCTCGACAAGGGCGTCAAGAAGGCCTTCGAGGACGACCAGCGGGTCCTGCTGTCGCAGATCATGGCGGCCGGCGGCCCCGGTGTGAAGGACGCCGCGGGTAAGGCCATGGACGGCTCCCTCGCGGACGTAACGGCATTCCTCAATGAGGGCCAGTTCAAGGCCAGGAACGACGACGACCGCGTCCACCTCTCCCAGCTGATGGCCTCCGGCGGTTCGGAGGTGAAGAAGGCCGCCGGCGCCGCGCTGGACGGCTCGATGGACGACGTCCAGCTGTTCCTCCAGTACGGCTACCAGACGGCCGCCGCGCACGACCAGGAGACCCTGACGGTCTCCCAGCTCGCCGACCTGACGACCAACGCCTCCACCCAGGCAGGGCAGCAGGCCCAGACCGCCAAGGACGCGGCCGGCAAGGCACTGGACGCCACCAAGCTGGCAAAGGAGGCCGCCGAGCGCGCCGCCGCCGAGACCAAGGCCGCCCAGGGCTCCGCCGGACAGGCGTCCAACGCCGCCGGCCGCGCCGCGGACGCGGCGAACCGGGCCGCGAACGCCGCCCAGACCGCCTCGAAGGCGGCGAAGGCCGCCAACGAGGCCTCCCGCCAGGCCGCCAACGCCGCGGCCGACGCCGCGTCGGCCGCCACCAAGGCCGGCGACGCCGCCGCCCGGGCACTGGCCGCCGCCGGCGGGGCAGCCGGCGACGCGAGCAAGGCCGACCTGGCCCGCAACGCTGCCGTCACCGCCCGCAACGCCGCTTCCGACGCCCGCACCGCGGGCGAGGCCAGCCAGTGGGCTGGGCGGGCCGCCGCCCAGGCCGGCATCGCCGCCCAGGCCGCCGCCTCCGCCGGTATCAACGCCCAGGCCGCCGCCGACGCCGCCGCAGAGGCCGCCGGCTACTCCGGTGAGGCCGGCGGCGCCGCCGACCGCGCCCGCCAGGCCGCCGCCCGCGCCAGGAGCGCGGCCGCCGAGGCCACCCGCGCGGCGAAGGCAACCCTCGCGATCGCGAACCAGGCCGCCGCAGCAGCCGGCGACGCCCAACGGGCCGCCAATTCCGCCGCCGCACACGCCGACGCGGCCGCGGCCGCCGCAGACGAAGCCGCCAACCACGCCGGCAACGCAGGGACCTGGGCCAACACCGCCCAAGCCGCTGCCACCGCCGCCAGCGCCGCCGCCGACTCCGCCGCGAACTCTGCCGAACAGGCCCACAAGATCGCCGACGTCGCCCGCGCCAGCGACACCGAGCGCCTCACCGCCCAGCAGGCCGCCGAGATGGCCGCCGCCGAGGAAGCCTCCCGCCAGGCCGACCAGAAGGCCAAGACCGCCGCCTGGGAATCCGGCAAGGCCACCCAACTCGCCGCCGACACCGAGCAGCTCATCAAGGACGCCACCGCCGCCGGCACCGACGCGAAGACCGCGGTGCTCAAGGGCCGCCAGGCAGCCCTGCGCCTGATGGCCTCCGCCGGCCCGTGGACCAAGGCCGCCGCCCAGAGCGCCCTGGAAGGCGACGACGACACCGTCCAGGTCTTCCTCACCACCGACCTGACCACCGCCCGCAGCTACGACGACCGCACCAGCGCCCTCGCCATCGCCCAAGGCCCCGGCAAACTCGAGCTGCGCCTGGCCGCGGAGACGGCCAGCGTCGGCACACCGGAGCAGGTCCGCGCGTTCCTGACCACCGGGCAGTACCCGGGCAAGGACGACGACGACCGCGTTCAGCTCTCCCAGATCATGGCCGCGGGCGGCCCGGGCGTGAAGGAGGCCGCCGGCAAGGCGCTCGACGGCACCATCGACGACGTCCGCGTGTTCCTGACCACCGGCCAGTACAAGGCTCGCCAGGACGACAACCGCGTCCTGGTCACCCAGGCGATGGCGACCGGCGGCCCCGAAGTCCAGGCAGCGGCCCAGGCCGTCATGTCCGGCCCCACCGACCGCCTCGAGCCGTTCCTGCAGTCAGGCCTGTTCAAGGCCCGCGAACGCGACGCGCTGACCGCCACCCACGTGGCCACCATCACCTCCTACCTGGCCACCATCGACGGTTCCGTCGCCCAGGCCCGCCAGTACGCCTACCAGGCCGCCCAGTCCTACGCCGACGCCCGCGGCGCCGCCGACGAAGCCGCCGGCTACGCCAACCAGGCCCGCACCAGCGCCACCACCGCCGCCGACTGGGCCGCCAAGGCCGCCGCCTCCGCCCAGGCCGCCCAGGCCTCGGCCCAGCAGGCCGCCCAGTACGCCAAGCAGGCCCAGGCCTCCGCCGCCTCCGCCACCGACGCCGCCAGCCGCGCCAGTGCCTCGGCCGCCGCGGCCGCCGGCTATGCGGCCAAGGCGAGCAAGTTCGCGGCCGACGCCAAGACGGCCGCCGACCAGGCGAAGGCCTCGGCAGCCGCTGCTGCCAAGAGCAGGGACGAAGCGTATGCGGCCGCCCGGGAGGCCGCGCAGCTGATCATGTCGAAGCAGCAGACGGAGGATGTCACCCGCCAGGCCGTCGTCTCCGGGACAGCCGGTACCAACGGAGACGAGCGCGCCTACTACGTCGAGGTCGTTGAACGGCCCGGCTTCCAGAAGAAGGTCATTGCCGACAACCTCGAGCGGTGCGATCACGGCACCATGGGGGTGACAGACAGACTCGTCTACGGCGACGGCAATTGGCACAAGAACGATGCGGGAGTGCTGGTCTGCGACGTCACGACCACTGCCCAGTTCACCGGCACCGTCGACTACCTCATGCGGACCTGCCCCGAGCCCGGTCTGACGGTCGAGCAGTGCAGGGGCAAGTACAGCGTCTGGGACACCATCGTGCTCAGCAGCACGACCCTGGACCGCAAGACGGTCACAGCTACCATCCAGGTGACTCGTGAACAGTTCTTCGCCAGTGGTGCTGCCCCGGTCTGCTTCCTCGAAGTCTGCTACAGCGGCGCCGGGGCAGGCTTCCTGGCCAACGTCCTGTACGGCGACGCCATCGAATGCATCAACCACCCCGGCGCCACGGCGGCCTGTGGATTCGCTCTCGCGAACCTTCTCCCCGCCGCCACCGTTCTCAAGGGTGCGAAGGCTATAGCGGCATTCCGCACCGCCACCGCCACCGGCATCGGCATCGCCGAAGCGACAGTCGCACTCGACGCCGCACTCGGGGCGACAAACCAGGCCCTCGTCAAGAGCCTCACCGCCACAGCCGGACTCGTTACCAAGGCCCGAGACAGCATCAGGACCGGCGTCGGCATGGAAGCCGCCCTCAAGGCCCTGCGAGATGACCCCAACGCCGGACACGGCCTAATCGAACTCCTGGAAAGCGAGGGACGGTACGCGACGGCTTTCCGTGCTGCCTGTCCGGACATCCCGCTCCCGGGTAACAGCTTCCCCGCAGGAACCCGAGTCCTGATGGGCGATGGCACCACCCGCCCCATCGAGACCATCGGCGTCGGTGACCTCGTCGCTGCGGCGGACCCCGTCTCCGGTGTCAGCGGTCCACGGGTCGTGACCGACACCATCTACACCCCGGACGACCGCGACTTCACCGAACTGGCGATTAGCCAGAGCGATGGCAGTTCAGGTGCGGTCACCGCGACCGACCACCACCCGTTCTGGCTGGACGCCACCCAGGCCTGGACCGACGCGGCAGCACTTCGCGTCGGCGACACGCTGCGCACCGACGACGGCGCCACCGTCCAGGTCGCCTCCATCCGGCACTGGACCGGCCTCGAGCCCGCCTACAACCTCACCGTCGAGGGCCTCCACACCTACTACGTCCTAGCCGGCGATACGCCGGTCCTGGTACACAACGCCGCCCCGGCGAACTGCGACAAGCTGATCTGGGAGATCCTTAACAAGCTCCCGATCAGGCTGAACGGCATGGGGCCGACCACCGGCCAGCCCGTGCTCAGGACCTCGGGCGGAATCGCGGGACGATGGGGTGGACTCGTCTACAGCGGAACGACCCTGGGTGGTGACAAGGATCTGGTCACCTCCATTTCCAACTGGCTCAAGAGCCCCGAGTCGGGCGCGCCCAGGAACGCGGCGACGGTCTACCCGTCGGCAGACCACGTCGAGGCGAAGGTCGCATGGGAGATGGCTAATAAAAAGGAGACCATCAAGAACGCGGAGGTGGTCATCAACAACCAAAAGGGGGTGTGCAAGGGAGACGGTATGACCTGTGATGACGTTGTTCCCTTCATCCTCTGCAGCGGCCAGACACTGGTGGTTACATATCTGAACGAGGATACTGGTATGCTGGCCGATCCTCACCTGATCGCTGGACAGAGGAAATGCTGATGATCCTTCGAATCACTTACGGGGATGACAGGGCGTTCCCTGCCACCCAAGCGGAAATTTCTCAGGCGATCGCCGATGCCATTGAGTACAGCAGCTCCGAAAACGAACCAGTGTCGTTTGTTCTCATTGAAGCCCCGGCCAAATTCCCGGCTGCGTACCTTCGTGCGTCGGTCAGTGCGGATCGTGCCTGCGGTGCACTCATCTGGTTCGCGAGCGAGCACCTGCTGGACAAGGGTGGAATCTACAGCAGCATTTGGATATCCGAAAACCCGGAGCCGCCCACCGTTGACCCCGATGTAATCGCAGACGCCTACACGGGGCGGCGACACGACCCTGCCAGCACCATCCCGATTCATCGCATCGTGGCCGCCATCGAGGAATATTGTATGGCCGGGACCGGCGAGCGGCCTTGCTGCATTGAGTGGGTGACAGGGGAGCCGAATGGCCAGCGACACGACAGGCCAATAATCGAAGACTGATAAAATGTTGAAATTGGAAGTTTGCCCATCTTTGTGTGCAAGCTGAGAATTTAGCCGATTTTGGCACGGAATCCCATAATGGCTGGAGTTTGCCGCTAATTGGTGGTGAACTCCAGCCATTTCACTGTTCTCGCAGCGGTAACCGCCGGTGGGCATCGGGCCGGTTCGTAGCTGCGAGCGCGGCGCCCTTCTCGTCCAGACGCCCGGCCCTGGTGCTCAGCCAGGGCCAGGGCCGGGTCCGGGGCTGCTCGAGGCGCCAGTAGTGCGGGATGCCGGCCGCGGCGTACATCGCGGACTTGAGTACGGTGTCGGCCACGCGCGTGCACGGCGTGGTGACTTCGATCGCTATCAGGACGTCGCGGCCGTGAAGGGTGAGGTCGGCCGTGGCGGCCGCGTTGGCGTCGGCGACCACCAGGTCCGGGATCAGCAGCCCGTCCGGGACGACCAGGTTTATCGCCGTCAGGACTTCGAATGGGGCGGCGCGGGCCCCGATGGCGGCGTCCAGGAGTACGGCCAGGCGGGAACCGGCGCGCTGGTGGGGAACATCGGGGTGGGGACTCAGCAGAAGGACACCTCCGAGGAGTTCGACCCGGTGGTGGGTATCCTCGGGCAGAGCCAGGCCGTCGTCCACGGTCCACGGCCTGACTCTGTTCACGAGAACGTTCTCGTGAACAGAGTCAGTGCGCCGGATCTGCTGGCAGGGACGCCGTCCCGCCCACGCCCGACGTCTTCAGCTGGCCGAGACCTGAAGCTTGTAATCGACGGAGACGGCAAAGGATCCCGATGATCCCCTGATGCTCAGTGTGTGGCTGCCAGGTGCCAGCGGTTCCAGTTGTACCCAGAGGCCGCAGGCCCGGGTTAGGAAGCGGCCCCCGTCCTGGGTGAGCGGGTTGCCGTCCACAGCACTGATCTGCACGGTTGTCGCTTCGTATCGTTCGAGTTCCAGAGCTTGGTCGTCGAGGATGGCACTGCCCTGCGCGGAGGCCATGAAGGCGGTGCAGTCGCCTGTTTTGCCGTATGTGTTCACCAGTGGGAAGGCCACTGGCACCGCTGCAGGTACTGTGCACGAGCGCGTCACGGTCCCGCCAAAGGTGCCGGCGAGGAACCAGATGCCGGCTGTCTGGCCCTGAGCGCACAGGTGGCCGTCCTGATCTGAGACAGGGTTCGAGTCACTGACACTCGAAGCTGCCCAGGTCCACCAGTGGCCCTGCAGATCGGCGGCGCTCAGTTTGGCTCGCGTACTCGGAGTACCTCCTGCGGGCAGCGTAGGAGCGGTCGCCGCCTTGGTCGGGGAGCTACTTGTGTCCGCCGTAGAAGACGGGGCAGACGTGGCGGAGCATGCGCTGACCAGAACCGACGCGCTGATCAGCAAGGCTGTGGATCTTCCAAGATGCATGAGCGAAGAGTACGAGCCGGGTCTCCGTCCGCTCCGCCCGCGCGGGGGGTGTACTCGGCCGCCGGCCTGGACGCCGACGGCTGCTACGCGTCGGCTTCTGCCTGTTCCCGGACCGCCGGGTACTCCTCGAGCAGACGCTCGTAGAGTGCGGACCACCGGATCTGCTCCAGCACGATGTCGGCGACCGGCTTGGCCGCCTTGTAGGCGCTGCGGCCCTTGTCCTGCCTGTCGAACGGCATGCCGCCGGGGCTCCCGATCTCGCGACGGCCGAGGTTGGCCATTACCTGCACTGCGGCGCGAGCCCGCACCATGCCGCGGTCTTGCGGATCTGCCGGGACGACGAATTCGGCGAGCTGAGGGTTGCCCACCCAGGCGCCGGGTGTCATGCAGATCCGCCAGGCCGCGGCAAGCTGCTCGGTGGTGCGCAGCAGGTCCACCCAACGGTGCAGCATCTCCGTGTCCCAGTGCTGGACGAACCAGCTGCCGTGGTGGCTCCACACGGCCTGTGCCGACGTCCCGTTCACGAAGACGCCCGGGGGCTGCTGGGCGTCGAGGCCGTAGGCGGCGCGGACCACGGCCATGGCCTCCTCGAAGGTGTGCTGCGTGGTGTCGATGATGATCTGCACGACCGGCCTCCCCATGCCTCGCTCTGGTCCCCGATGGACTCATGGTCCATTTTGGTGATCGGGTTGTCCCCCGAAATGGGCTATGAGTCCATTCCCCAAGGCGCCTGTAGAACGGTGCCGGCGCCCAGGCCGGGCTGGGCCGCTTGATGGCAGTTCCTCCCCGACAGCAGCTGACCGGGCACCGCGGCCGGTCAGCGGTGTCGGAACTGCTGGTGAAGGCGGAGGATTTCGGTCTGCCAGTGCACGCGGGTCTCGTTGGTGTTGGTGGGTACCTGTCGGCCGAGGCGGGCGGCCAGTTCACGGTAGAGGGCCGGGTGCTCGGTGTCGCCGGCGGCGAGCAGGGAGGAGAGCAGCGGTTCGCCGGCGGCGGTGGTGTCTTCTACCCGGAGCAGGACCTGAAGCAGGTCGTCGGGTGGAGGTCGGGCAGGGCACTGCCGAGGTGGCGGCTCAGGTGGGACCAGGAGGTGGCGGAGCGCTCGCGGGCGGCCTTATTCAGCGCGCCGCGTACCGCCGAGGTCAGCCGGGACCGCGGGGACGGAGCGCCCCGGGGGCCCGGCCGCGGGAGGCACCGGGCTGGGCCCTTTCGTTCCCGGGTCAGTGAGAAGTCGGCGACGAAGTGGGGGGCATCAGGCAGGGTGTCCTGACCCGGAAGAGGAGAAGTCCTCCAGTCGTGGTCTCGACCGTGACCAGGTACTGGCTCGATTCCTGCGATGCGTCGAGGACAGTGTCCACCTTGCTGCCGGTGGTCTCGCGGTAGCCATCGATCTTGAAGCCCTGCTGTTCGAGCATCGCGCGGACCTTGCGGACGGCCTGCGGGTGCTGTTCGAGCGGGGCGGAGCTGTAGGCCACGTACGTCAGCTTGTACCGGCCGTCCTCGCGGACCTCGTCGTTCTTGCCGACACAGTTGCTGAATTTCGGTTCGGCGCTTCCGGCATCGAGGGTGGCTCCGGCAGCCTGCGCCATGTACTCGGTCATGTGCTGGGCCCAATCCTGGGCGTCCCGGCGAGCTTTGACGGGCAGTGGGTCGTTCGGGCCGGGTGTGGACATGCATCCTCCGAGAATCAGGGGCAGGCAGAGTGCTAGCGCGGCAGCACCCAGGCGCCGGGCTCCGACGGAGCGTGCGGCGGGTCGTGGCAAGTAGGGCATGGTGAAATCCTTGTGGCCGGGGCGGTGTGAGGACCAGGCGCAGCCGGACCGTGGCCGGCCCGGCTCCGGTGGTCACGGGGGAGGCTGCCGGGCTAATCGTGGTTTTTGGGAACCGTGGCCGGGGGCTTCCCGACGATGATGCGGCCCTGATTGTCGAGGCTTTTGCTGCCGGCATCCCAATACCCGCTGTGCCCGGAGGTGTCGACCTGGAAGTTCTGCCCGCCGAACGGGGTGTTCATCGGGTCGTCGCCGAGGATGAGTCCTGTGGCGATTTTGATGTTGTCGTCTGCTGCTCTGCCGGTCCAGAAGTGGTTGGGGTCGATGTGGAGCTGGTCGGCACGCTGGACGGTCATTCCGGGGCTCGCAACGGCGACGATGTCGTCGGCTCCCAGCCCCTGCCCTCCTGCGGCAGCCGCACCGACGAGCGTCGTCCCGTAGCTGTGGCTGAAGACCGAGAGGTGGCTGTGGTTGCCGACGCCGTCCTGGGCGACCCGGGTGCCCTGGGTGAACTGACGCAAAGCCGCAGCCCCGTCCTCGGCCCGGGTCGTCCCGACGACACCGAAGTTCGCCTCCTGCACGACCGGGATCTCAGGGGCGTCGTACCCGAGCCAGGAGATCACCGACACCTTCTGGTTCGTCCCCTTCGACTCCTCCTTCGCGGCCTCCTGCATGCTGTTGACGCGCTCGAGCTGGCCCCCCGTGCCGGCGATCGTCGTTCCCGTCCCCGGCACCAGGACCGCGGTGTGGTCGGCGGTATCGGGATTGCCCATGGCGATGACCGCCTTGCCGTCACCACCGTAGGACTTGGAATCGCAGGAAAGCAGGAACAACTGTTTGTCCCCGACCGCGCTGTCGTGCTGGTCGAGCTGCTCCTTGAGCTTCATCAGATTCTGCTCGCGGATGTTCCACTCCCCCTCGTCGATTCCGCTTCCCCGCGCGGTACCGGACCTCAGCCCGTCCAGTTCCTGGTCCAGGGCCAGCCGGTTCGCCTCGTCCCGGACTGCCGAAGGCAGACCGTCCAGCTGCCCCACCTTGTCCGGGTAGAGCGCGAGATAACTGCTCTGCTGCTCCGGGGTCAGGGACTTCCACCAGTCGGCGGACTTCTGCGGGTCCTTGTTGTCGGGGACGTACGGATCGGCGAGGCCGAGGTCCTTCGCCACGTTCTTCACGTCGGTGGCGGTCTCGGCGGTGGAGCCGAACGTCCTCGGCCTGGTCAGGATGTCGGCGTCGAGGCGCCCGAGGGCATGGTCGCCCTTGTCGCTCGCCTCTTTCGCGTCGGCCAGCGCCTTGTTGATCCGCCCCTGGGCCTGCGTACACAAATCGGCCAGCGCCTTGCGCTCCGGGTTGGACCTGGCCTCGGGGTCGTTCTGCTCACCCTTGCTCAGCGCCGGCAGGTTTACGATCCCGTCGGCGCCGACGGTCAGACCCCACTCCTCCACGCGGTGCACAGCGTTCTTCAGATTGGTCTGCGCCTGATACATCCGGTCGGCGACGGTGTCCAGAGTGAGCGCGACAGCGGCGGACTCGACCCGGACGATCTCCAGGATCTGCTCGGTTCGGCCCAGGGTGTAGAACGCCTTCTGCGCGTCCTCCCCTTCCCAGTTCCCTTTTCTCAGCGGCCCGTTCACCTGGTTGCGGTGCCGGCTGTCGGCGGCCTGGGCCCCGTTGGACAGGGCCCGCCAGGCCTTGGCAGCGTCGTGCAGCCCGGTCGGATCGAACCGGAGCAGCAGCTCGTACAGGTTCACTGGCCCGGTTTCTCCCATGCCTCGCCGATCCTCTGCTGCTGCCACACGTCGGCGTTGGCGTTCTCGTTGCTCGTGTAGGCCTGCGCCGTGGCGGTGAGGTTGTCGGCCGTCTTCTTGAGACGGTCGCCGACGCCCGCCAGCACGGGTGCCCAGTTGCCCGCCACCTGGCCGAGCCGGGCGGCCACCGACCAGCCCGTCAGCTGACCGGAAGCTGTCTGGCTGGTGGTGACGGCCGCTTGGCAAGGCTTCGCGAAGTCCTCGCTGATGGCCCGGGCCACGCCTGCGGAAATGCGGATCTCACCCGGATCGACTTTCAGATGCCCCACTGCTTTCCCCTCCCGACAGATCTTCAGTCAGCAGGGAGCCTATTTCGGTAATCAGCCGATCTCTATCCGTGCAGATACTCAACCGCTATAGGGCAATTAGTCTGGTTCTAGCGATATGGTTCCTCTGCATGGCTTTGTTCATGTTCAGCAGCAGCGTTTGTTCACTGCTTGCGGCGGCGGAGGCCGGGGCGGCCGCGAGCACCGCTCCCGACATGGCCAGGGCCAGGGTGGCGCCGATCGTGGCGGCCTTTCGGGTGACGGAACGCACGGGGGTCCTCCGGACTGGTGCGGGATCGATGGATCAGCGCCCCCACCCTCGGGCTCCGCCGCGCCCGGCAACCCGGACGGGCTGGGGTGCCTCGGCTGGATCGCCATCGTGATCGTCGCATTCTTCGTCCTCGCCATGTGCTCGCGCAACGGCGGCTGAGCATCGGCGCGCTGCGCTCTCCGGACCGGGCGGCCGGATCGTCCGCCTGCCCATCGGGCGGGACGGGGATCGGCCGCTGGCGGACAAGCCGAACCACCTCAACCGACACGTCCGTACGTCTGGAGAGCGCACACTGATGCGGCCAGCGCTCCGGGACCTCACAGCCGGGGTGCCGGCCTCCGCCATCTCAGGCGCTGCCGGCATCCCGAATTCCGAGCTCCGCGCGTCGTGCAGGACGGCACCGATGCCGAGCGCGAGCGGGCCGCCGCCGAAGTCGCGGCCGCCGAGGAGAAGCGGCACGGCTCATAACCCCGTCTCACCCCGGCGTAGGCCGCTGACCTGCGCTGGGGGGTTTCGCCCGGGGCGTTGGTGAGTTCCGGGCACCGGCCGGTGAGTTTCGGCTGTTGGCGCAGGTCGGCGGCCGGTGAGTACGTCCGTAGATGGGCCGTCCGGGCGGTGGCCAGGTTCAGCTGGAGTTGCTGGCCGAGCGCGGGCCGCTCGGGCCGGTGTGGTGGCGCTACGGCCGCCCCGGCCGGCACTACCTCACCGAGGCGCTCGACAACCCGGACAACCGCGCCGCCTACGACCGGCGCCAGGCCGCCCGGGACGGTGGTGAGCAGTTCGGCGGTGGCCGGGTTCTCCTCGGCGGCCGGTCGCGGGTCTGCCGCCGCGCCGCGCATCCCGGCGGCCCCCTTGCCGACCGGGACCGCTGGCAGCCGCGGGAGGGAGCACCGGCGCCGTCGCCGGGCTCGTTCCGTCCGTCCGGACGCCGGACCGGCGTCCGGACGGCGGGTGGGTGGTGGGCGGGTGGGGGACATGTCCCCCACCCGCCCTACGATGCCGATCATGAACGAGGATTTCGACACGCGAGGAAACAAGGGTGCGGCCGGGGCGCCGGCCTGCCCGGAGTGCGGCGCGGCGCTGCGCATCGGCTCCGGCAGGATGGCGCGGTGAACTTTTTCCTCCGTCGTCAGCAGCCCCTCTCACCGCCTTCCCCTGGCGCGGACGCCCTGGAGCGTGTCCGGCTGCTGGTCGCTGGTGAGCGGGCCGCGGACGGAAGTGCGCTGGAGGAGTTGACCGCCGCGCTGCTGGAGGTCGGCTCGACCGGAAGCGCTGAAGACTCGTTCGAGGCGCTGCGCACGCTGACGGAGCGTCCGGTACTGCTGCTGCGCCTGGACGCTTTCATACGGCGGGAGTGGTGGCACCCGACGCGTCCCACCCCGCGGCCCGTCGAAGCCGACCCGGTCGCGCTCGCTCTCGCCGCCTCGC
>NZ_LJJF01000003.1 GCF_001625365.1 Streptomyces sp. MJM8645
CGGCGGCAGATCTCGACCGCCGCCGCCAGCGAGCCGTCCTCCTCGGCGAAGCCGGGGCACACGGCGGTGGCCCGGTCGTGGAACAGCCGGACCGCCGCGCAGGCACGGGCCTGTTCGGGCGTCGAGCCGGGTTCGGGCAGTTCCAGGGGGAGTACCGGGTGCAGGTTCTCGCCGTCGATCCGCAGCGGCTCCCGGCTGGTGGCCAGGACCCGCAGCCCGGGGCACCGGCCGAGCAGGGTCTCGGCCAGCGTGGCCGCCGCGTCGATCACGTGCTCGCAGTTGTCCAGCACCAGGACCGGGTCGTCGTGCCTGAGCACCTCGGTCAGGCGGTCCAGGATCTCCTCTGGGGTGCCGGGGCGGCGGGTCGGGGCCGCGGCGTTCTTGGGCAGGTCGGCCTCGCGCGTGCGCAGGGCGTCGAGCACCGCGCGGGGCACGTCCGCCGGGCCGGCCGGGGCCAGGGCGACGAACCACACCCCGCCGGGCGGTGTGAGCCGGCGGCCGGCGGTGGTGGCCAGCCGGGTCTTGCCGGACCCGCCGGGGCCGACCAGGGTGACCAGGCGGGCTCGGCCGAGCAGCTCGGCCACCCGGCGGATGTCGTCCTCGCGGCCCACGAAGCTGGTCAGCGGCGCGTCCGGGTTGCCGGGCGGCCGTGGTCGGCGGGGTTCCGGCCGTTGGGGCTCCGGCCGTTGGGGTGGCGGCTGTTGGGGTGGCGGCTGGTCGTCGGGCGTGCGGTGACCGGGGGGCGGCCGGCGGCCGGGGGGTGCCGGGAGCTCGCCGCGCAGGACCGCGAGATGGGCCGCCCGCAGCTGCGGTCCGGGGTCACTGCCGAAGGTGTCGGCCAGCCGGGCGCGCAGCCGCTGGTAGGCGGCCAGTGCCTCGGCGCCCCGGCCGCCGGCGGCCAGGGCCCGGATCAGCTGGGCGTGCAGCCGTTCGTGCAGCGGGTGCCGCGCGGTCAGCGATTCGAGTTCGGCGATCAGCTCCGGTCCGGCGCCCAGCGCGAGGTCGGCCTCGAACCGGTCCTCCAGGGCGGCCAGCCGCGCCCGCTCCAGCCGCCGGGCCTCGGTGTCGGCGAACGGCGCCTCGCGCACGTCCGCCAGCGCGGGGCCACGCCACAGGGCCAGGGCCTCCCGCAGGGCGGCGGCGGCCTCGGCCGGCCGGCCCTGTGCGTGCAAGTGCCTGCCGGAGCGGGCCAGTTGCTCGAACCGGGCGGTGTCCACCGCACCGGCCTCGACGGCCAGCCGGTACCCGGCCGGTCCGAAGGTGAGCAGCGCGGGGTCGCCCAGGACGCCCCGCAGGCGGGACACCAGTGACTGCAGGGCGTTCGTCTGGTCGACCGGTGGCGCCTCGGCCCACAGCGCGTCCACCAGGGCCTGGGGCCGGACGGCGCGGCCGGCGTCCAGCGCGAGGTAGGCCAGCAGCGCCCGCAGCCGCGCGCCGCCGATCGGCAGCGGGCCCGCTCCGGCGTCCAGTACCAGGGGTCCAAGCAGGCCGACGCGCACCGGGTCACTATCGCAGCAGCACCGGTTCGAGCGTCAAGTCGCCGGCCGGCGCCCGCGCGCCCGCCCCGGCCGTGGGCGGCGTCCGGGGCGGTGGCCCGGCGGGGCTGCGGCGGCGCGTGGGCGGGGCGCTCCCCCGCCCCGGGCGGGCCCGCCCGTCACGTCCTCGGGGCGGCGATGGGGGGCCCGGGTGAACCGGTAGCCCCGGACAGCCATCCCCGGTAGCGCTCCGCATACGCATGTGTGTGGATGGTGACAGGACGCCATTTCGTGGCAGTCCGATCGACCATCACCACCCTTATCTGGAAGGGCTCTTCCCCCATGCGTACTGCGCGCCGCGTCCTGACCGTCTCCGCCCTCTGCCTCCCGCTCGTTCTCGGCGGGGCGACCATCGCCTCCGCCGACACGCCCAACAACATCCCCTCCCTGAACTACGACCACGGGGCGTTCTCCGTCGGCCCGAACGGCAGTGCCCTGCACATCACCGATGTCCAGTTCGGTCCTGACGGTGCCTCGTTCCTCGACGCCGCCGTCGCGGTGGGCCCCAACGGTGTCGCCGGCTACGCCACCGAGACCGGCATCGGCCTCGCGGGCTGATCCCCGCCACTCCCCCATGCCGGGTGCCCCGGGACGGTTCGTCCCGGGGCACCCGCACGCCCGGGGCCGGGCCGGGCGCGCCGCCGGCCCTGCGGCGCTCACCCGGCCCGGCGCGGGCTGACGAGCATGCGGATGTCGTCGGCCGCCCAGAGGACGAACCGTTCGGCCGGGACCACCCGGTGGCCCGGCACGGGCCGAAAGCGCAGGCGCTTGAGGAGGACGGCCAGCAGCAGTTCGCACTCGACCATGGCCAGGGCGGCGCCCTCGCAGCTGCGCGGGCCGAACCCGAAGGGGACCCAGGCCAGCCGCGCACGTCCGGCCGCCTGCTCCGGGGTGAAGCGCTCGGGGCGAAACCGTTCGGGCTCGGGCCAGTGGTCGGGGTTCAGGTGGACGGCCCAGAACGGGTAGAAGACCACCGCCCCGGCCGGGACCGTGTACGCGCCGAGGGTGAGCGCTTCGGCGGTCTGGCGAGCGCCGTAGGGACCGGGCGGGTAGAGGCGCATCGACTCCTGGAGGACCGTCCGCAGGTACGGCAGGCGCCGCAGGTCGGCGTACCCGGGGGCCGGGCGGTCGCCGAGCACGCGGTCCAGTTCCCCGGTGACGCGTTCGGCCGCCTCGGGGTGGCGGCCCAGCAGGTGCAGGGTCCAGGAGACGGCCACGCCGGTGGTGTGGTGGGCGGCGAGCATCGTCGCGAGGACGGTGTCGCGGATCCGGGCGGGGCGCTCGCCGGCCTCGACCAGTGCGCCGACCAGGTCGCTGCGGTCGGCGCGGCCGCCGTTGCGGTGGGCCGCGATCACCCGGTCGACCGTCGCGCGCAGGAGGGCGAGCGCCCGCGCGGTCCGCTCGGCGCGCTCCTGCGGGTCGACGGCGGGGGGCACCTGGTAGAGCCGTTCCAGGTAGTCGGCGAGCACCTCCTCGAAGGCGGCGGCGACGACGTCCGGGCCCTCGACCTCGCCGCCCAGGGCGTACGCGCAGATCATCCGCAGGGACAGGGCGGTCAGGTCCTGCTGCAGCGCGACGGCCTCGCCCCGCGCGCCCCGCGCGGCCCAGCGGTCCGCGAGGCCGGTCGCGAGCGCGGTGAAGCGGTCGAAGGCCTGCTCGTGCGAGGGGCGGCCGGCCAGGACCGAGAGCAGGGTGCGGCGCCACGGGGCGTGTTCGTCCGCCGGGAGCACTTGCAGGTTGCCGGCCTCGAACAGCGGGTCCAGGAAGGAGAACAGGCGCTCGGGGCGGCGGTCCAGGTGCGCGGTGGCCTCCAGCAGCACCGGGTCGGCGACCGACACGGCCGTCTCGGCGCCGGGCAGCTGGAACCGTGCCACGGGGCCGTACTCGGCGTGCAGCCGCAGCTGGTAGGCGTGCAGCCCGCCCGCCTGCGCGATGGCGCCGACCCCGCCGTCCGGCCGGGGGTCGGGACCGGGGATCTTCATCGGACCTCCTGGTGACGCATGGTCGGATCCGCCGCCCGGACGGTGAACGCGGGCGGCGCAGCGCCGACGGCCGTGGGGACCAGGATCGCGCGGGAGCGCGTCCGGCCGGCAGTGGCGACGCCGGGTGACGCCGGGCCGGGCCCGGGCGAGATTTCCAGCGCTTGCAAGCAATCGGCGCACACAACTATTGTGGTGTCACACAAAGTGCACCTGCAATCATTCGAGAAGGTTTCCCCCTCGCCCCCGGCCCCGCCTCCGCCGACAGGAGTCCGCCCATGAGCACCACCCTCTTCACCCCCTACACCCTGAGGACCCTGACCGTCCCCAACCGCGTCTGGATGGCGGCGATGTGCCAGTACAGCGCCGCTCCGGACGGCGACGCGGCCGGCGCCCCGACGGACTGGCACTTCGCCCACGTCGCGGCACGCGCCACCGGCGGCACGGGGATGATCATCATGGAGGCCACCGCCGTCAGCCCCGAAGGCCGCATCACCCCCTACGACCTCGGGATCTGGAACGACACCCAGGTCGCGGCCTTCCGGCGGATCACCTCCTTCCTGACGGCGCAGGGCACCGTGCCGGCCCTCCAGCTCGCCCACGCCGGCCGCAAGGCGTCCACCGAGCGCACCTGGATCGACCGCGGCCGCGCCCTCGCCCCGGACGAAGCCCACGGATGGACGCCGCTCGCCCCCAGCGCCCTGCCCTTCGCCCCCGCCCGGACCAGGCCCGACGAACTCACCGAGGAGCAGATCCGCGGGATCGTCCGGCAGTTCGCCGACGCCGCCCGGCGCGCGCTCGACGCCGGCTTCCGGGCCGTCGAGATCCACGGCGCCCACGGCTACCTGATCCACCAGTTCCTCTCCCCCCACAGCAACCACCGCACCGACGCGTACGGCGGCTCCTTCGAGGGCCGCATCCGCTTCGCCCTGGAGGTCGTCGACGCCGTCCGCTCGGCGTGGCCCGAGGACCTGCCCGTCCTCTTCCGCGTCTCCGCGACCGACTGGCTCACCGAGAACCCGCAGGACGGCCGCACCGGGTGGACCTCCCAGGACACCGTCCGCCTCGCCAAGGAACTCCTGGCCCACGGCGTGGACCTGATGGACATCTCCACCGGAGGCCTCGTCCCCGACGCCACGATCGACGCCGGACCGGGCTACCAGGTGCCCTTCGCCGAGGCGGTGCGCAGCGGGGCCGGCATGCCCGTGGCGGCCGTCGGCCTGATCACCGACCCCGTCCAGGCCCAGGACATCCTCGCCGCCGGTAAGGCCGACGCCGTCCTGCTCGGCCGCGAGCTGCTGCGCGACCCGTACTGGGCGCGCCGCGCCGCCGCCGAACTGGGCACCCGGGTCCCCACCCCCGTGCAGTACCACCTCGCGTAGCGGCGCCCCGGTACGGGCGGTGGGGGCCCTGCGGTTGCGGCGGCCCGGTTCCGGCGGTGCGGTTCCCGGTGGAGGCCCGCCCCGCCGCCCGCCGGTCCCGCGTACCTGTGATCAACTCTTCGGGTACCGCGGCGGGGACCGCGGCACAGGACGAACCATCAAAGGGGGATGGTCACATGGTCGAACTGTCGAACGGTGCGATGACCTGGGTGGCGGCCGGGGACAGCATCACCCGGGCCGCCCTCCACACCCACGGCGCGCGCGGCTGGGTGGAGCACGTGCAGGAACGCCTCTGCTGGCAGCTCGGCCGGCTGACGGACGTCGTGGTCAACACCGGCGTGTCCGGCTGGCGGGCCACCGACGTCCTCGGGGCGTACGACTTCGTCATCGGGCGGTTCGCACCGGACGTGCTGTCGCTCTCGCTGGGGACCAACGACGCCCCCGCCGGGTTGGAGGGGCTCGGGGAGTTCCGCGACGCCATGCGCGAGATCGTCGCCCGGTCCACCGGCGCGCAGATCGTGCTGCACACGCCGCTCGTGGCCAGCCACGCCGGGCGCGCCGCCCGCCCCGAGCTGCCCGCGTACTGCCGGGCCGTGCGCGAACTCGCCGCGGAGACGGGCGCGTTGCTCGTCGACCACGAGGCGTACTGGCTCGCCGAGTTCCCCGACGGCGAGGCGATCCCGTGGCTGGACGACCCCACACACCCCAACGGCGTCGGCCACCTGCACCTGGCCGACCACACGCTGCGCACACTGGGGCTGGGCGAACTCACCGCCCTGTGAGCGGGCCGCGCCGGGCGGGCCGTCGGGGCGGTTGCCGCTGATCGGGGGCTGGGCGGCGTCGGAAATTTTTGTCGGGTCCCTGTCTAGTTCGCTTGCGTCCTGGTGTGGTGGGATGTGCCCGTCACGGGATTTGAGGGCGCTGACGGGGGTGCGCGGTGAGGGGTGGACGGCTGTGCGGGCTGGACGGGGACGCGGCGCGGCTTGCCGCGGCGGGCCTGGTCCGGCTGGGTGCGCAGGAGTGGGTGGGCGACGCGGCCGGGGCTCCGGCGTGGCTGGGGCGGATGCGGGCGGCGTCGTTCGCGGACGCCTGGCTGGCGTTCGGCGAGCCGCCGGCGCCGGGGCTGCGGGTGCCGGCCGGGGAGGTCCTGCGGGCGCTCGCGTACCGGGCGGCGGAGCTGGTGCTCCAGGCCCGCGAGGGGGATGTGCCGGCGGTGCTGGAGTGGCTGGGCCGGCGGTCGGCGGAGGCCCGTGAGCAGGCGGGCCGGGCGGAGGTGACGCACCCGGCCGAACCGGCCGCGCTCGCCCTGGTGTGGCACGGCGTCCAGGCGGTCACCGCCGACGCCGACGGCGGGGGCGGGGGCGGGGGCGGGGGCGGGTACGGGGGCGGGGGCGTTTCGGCGGCCGAGGGCCGGGAGGCGCACGGCCGGCGCATCGACGAGCGGGGCGAGGCCTACGTCCGCGAGCGGCACCACCGCCGGGACACCCTGGCGCTGATGCTGGCCTGTGCCCGGATCGCGGCCGCCGCCCTGGTGGAGTCGTGCGGCGGCGATCCGGGCCGGGTGGACGGGTGGCTGGAGGAGGACGCGGCCCGGTACATGGCGCTCGGCGGCCCGGTACCGCTGTGGGTGCCGGGCCGGCCGGGGCAGCCCACGGGGTGAGGCCGGGGGCTCGGCGGCTCGGCGGTTTAGTCGCCGGGGCTCAGCGGGCCGGGAGGCTGAGGGTGGCGCGCAGGCCGCCGCCGGGGGCGGGGGTGAGGCCGAGGTCGCCGTGGTGGGCGTCGGTGATGGCCGCGACGATGGCCAGGCCGAGGCCGTGACCGCGGCGGGCGGGGTCGGACTGCGCGGTGCGGCCGCGGCCCCGCAGGAAGGGCTCGGTGAGGGTGGGGACCGTCTCGGGGGCCAGGCGGGGGCCGGTGTTGGTGACGGTGAGCCGGACCCGGCCGGGGTCGGCGGGGTCCGCCCCGGTGGTGACGGTGACGGATCCGCCGGTCGGCAGGTTGTGGCGCAGCGCGTTCTGCAGCAGGTTGACGGCGGCCTGGCGCAGCAGGACCGGGTTGCCGGTGGCGGGGGCGGGCCGGCAGTCCGTGGTGACGGCGACGCCCAGGGCGGCGGCCTCCTCCTGGACGGCGGCGAGGGCGTCGCGGGTGGTGCGGGCGAGGTCGAGGGGTTCGAGTTCGGGGGCGGTGTGGCCGAGGTCGGCGAGTTGGAGGAGGGCCTCGCTGATCTCGATGCCGCGCTGGTTGGTGTCCTGGAGGCGGGTGACGAGGGTGGTCCAGTCCTGGCGGGCCGGGTCGGCGGCGGCGACCTGGAGCATGGTGCGGGTGATGGCCAGGGGGGTGCGCAGTTCGTGGGAGGCGTTGGCGGCGAAGCGCTGCTGGGCGTCGAAGGAGCGCTGGAGGCGTTCGAGCATCTCGTCGAAGGCGTCGGAGAGGTCGGTGAACTCGTCGCGGGGGCCGGCGAGGGCGATGCGGTGTTCGAGTGCTCCGCTCGCGGCGCGGTGGGCGGCACTGGTGATGTCCTGGAGGGGGCGCAGGACGCGGCCGGCGATGAACCAGCCGCCGATCGTGCCGACGGCGGTGAGCAGGGCCAGGGCGTAGCCGGAGATGGTGAGCAGGGAGCGGAGGATCTCCTGGCGGGAGGGGGCGGAGAGGCGGTCGCGGGGGTTGGAGGAGGTGAGCGGGTAGTTGGGGATGTAGCGCATGCCGATGTAGACGACGGCCAGGCAGAGGGTGCCGGTGATGACGGCGAAGAGGGTGTAGCTGAGGGTGAGCCGCAGGCGGGCGGTCAGGCGGCGCGGCCGCGGCGCGGGGCGGGTGCGGGGCGGGGCGCTCACGTGGGGGTGCCGTCGGTGAGGCGGTAGCCGACGCCGGGCACGGTCTGGATCACCCAGGGTTCGCCGAGTCGTTTGCGCAGGCCGGAGATGGTGATGCGGACGGCGTTGGTGAACGGGTCGGCGTTCTCGTCCCAGGCGCGTTCGAGGAGGTTCTCGGCGCTGATGACGCCGCCGCGTGCGGTCATCAGGACCTCCAGGACGGCGAACTGCTTGCGGGAGAGGGCGACGTAGCGGCCGTCGCGGTAGACCTCGCGGCGGAAGGGGTCCAGGCGCAGTCCGGCGTATTCGAGGACGGGGGGCGCGGCCTGGGCGGGGCGGCGGGCCAGGGAGCGCAGCCGGACGACGAGTTCGGCGAGGTCGAAGGGTTTGGTCAGGTAGTCGTCGGCGCCGAGTTCGAAGCCGGCGACCTTCTCGTTGAGGCGGGCGGCGGCGGTGAGCATGAGGACGCGGCAGCCCAGGCGGTGCTCGACGATGGTGCGGCAGACGTCGTCGCCGTGGGTGCCGGGGATGTCGCGGTCCAGGACGACGACGTCGTAGGTGTGGACGGCGAGGCGTTCGAGGGCGGCGTCGCCGTCCGTGACGATGTCGCAGGCGATCGCCTCCAGGCGCAGGCCCGCCTGGACCGCCTCGGCGAGGTAGATCTCGTCCTCCACCACCAGGACCCGCACGCGCTGTTCTCCCGTCCCGCTCTTGCTGTCGTTGCCGTTGTCGTTGTCGTTGCCGTTGCCGTCGGTGTCCATTGGACACGAACGGGCCTATCGAAAACGTATCGGTTAGTGCAGACGTCCTGGTAACACCGCATTTCCTCCCATGGTGTGGCCGCCGGGTTTCCCCGTCGCGGCGAGATGACGAGCGCCGGGAGGCAGCGATGGACGGGACGACGCGCCAGGAGGCGACGCGGTGGCGGACGGCGGGAGGTGGCCGGCGGGCGGTGGCCGTGGGCACCGGGGCGGTGGTGGTGCTGGCGCTGGCCGGCGCCTGCGCGGCCGCCGACCCGCCGGCGACCGAGGCGGCGCTGCGGACCCTGGCGGCCACCGTCGCGCCGTTCTCCTCCTCCCTCGCTCCGGGCTCCGGCCCCTCGGCGGGGACGGACGGCGACATTCCCGACGGCACGACGCTGACCCCGTTCGACACCGGGGCACCGGCGGTGGGCAACCTGGACGGGCCGCTGCTGGAAGCCGTCCAGCAGGCCGCCCGGGACGCGCGCGCCCAGGGCATCGAGATGACCGTCACCTCGGGCTGGCGCAGCAAGGAGTACCAGCAGCGGCTGCTCGACAAGGGGGTGGCCAGGTACGGGAGTCTGGAGCGGGCCAGGCAGTTCGTGAACACTCCGGAGAAGTCGGCGCACGTCTCGGGCAAGGCCATCGACATCGGCCCGACCAATGCCGACTACTGGCTGATCCAGCACGGCGCGCGGTACGGGCTCTGCCAGGTGTACGCCAACGAGATCTGGCACTTCGAGCTGCTGACCAGCCCTGGCGGGACCTGTCCGGCCCAGTTGCCCGACGCGGCCGGGTAGGGGGCGTTCGTGACCCGATCGCAGGAGGGGCTCGCGCCGGGGGCGGGGGCGGTCTCAAGGCCGGAGGCGGGGCCGGTGGCGAAGGCGGAGGCGGGCCCGGAGGCGGGGGGCGCCTCGGCGGGTGTCGCCCGCCCGGCCGGCCGTCGACGCCGTCGGCAGCGGCGCCCGCAGGTCGGGCGCTGGCGGCGCGGCCGCGTGGCCGCCGCCGTGGCCCTGCTGACCGCCCTCGCCCTGGCCGGTCACCGGCGGGTGCCGAGCCTGGGCGTCCACTTGGGGAGCCTGTGGGAGAGCGCCCTGCCCTGGGCCGGCGTCGTGGTGCCCGCCGTCCTGCTCGTCGCCGCGCTGCGCCGCGCGCCGGTGCCGGCGTGCGCCGCGGTGATGCTGGCCGCAGTGTGGGCCGTCGTGCTCGGGCCGGTGCTCGCCGGCGGCGGCCCGCCGCCGGGGGGCGGTGCGGGCCCGGCCGGCGGTGCGGGCCTGACCGCGGTCACCCACAACGTGAGCGCGCAGAACCCGGACCCCGCCGGCACGGCCCGGGCGCTGCTCGCCGCCCGCCCCGACCTGGTCGCCCTGGAGGAGGTCACCGACGCCGCGCTGCCCGTCTACCAGCACGTGCTGGACGCCGAACTGCCGCACCGCACGCGGATCGGCACCGTCGCGCTGTGGAGCCGCTACCCGCTGACCGACGCACGGCGGCTGACCATCGACCCGGGCTGGAGCCGCTCGCTGCGGGCCGAAGTCCAGGCCCCCGGTGGGCCGTTGGCCGTGTACGTGGTCCATCTCGCCTCCGTCCGGCTCAACGTCACCGGCTTCGCCACCACTCACCGCGACCGCAACCTCGCCGCGCTCGGCGCCGCGCTGGACGAGGAGCCCCTGCGCCGGGTGCTGCTGCTGGGCGACCTCAACACCGCCGCCGGGGACCACGCGCTCGCCCCGGTCACCAGCCGGCTGAGCTCCGCGCAGGACAGCGCGGGCGGCGGCTTCGGGTTCACCTGGCCGGCGGTCTTCCCGCTGGCCCGGATCGATCACGTCATGACCCGGGGCCTGTCCGCGACCGCCGCCTGGACCCTGCCCGCCACCTCCAGCGACCACCTGCCCGCCGCCGCCCGGCTGACGCCGTGAGGGGCGTGCGGGCGGCGGGGGCGGGGGGCTGCCGGTGTCAGGCGAGGAGGTCGGACTGGAGGGTGACCACCTGGCGGAAGGCCGCGTCCGGGACGCCGTCGGGGTTGGTCATGGTGACGACGGCGACGAGGTCGGAGGCGCAGAGGTAGGCGACGCGGGCGTTCGGCGTGCCCTTGGCGCCCTTCGCCGTGCTCTCCTGGGCGTCCAGGTGGACGCCCTCGACGGTGTCCCAGGCGCTGTGGGAGGTGCTCTTCGCACCGGGCAGGGCATTGGGCCTGGCGTCGGAACGCAGGGAGGAGAAGACGTTCCAGGACTCGAAGGAGGCACCGAAGCGCAGCAGCCGGATCTGGGTGCGGGTGCCGTCGGAGGCCGTCCACTCCCGGACGGTGGCCGCCCGGCAGGCGTCCTGCAGGAGCAGTGCGCGGAGCTCGGCCGGGTCCCGCTGGTCGGCGAGGATCGCGTCGCAGGTGACCCAGTCGGCCGGGGCCTGGCCGGCGGGGGCCGTGGACGGGCTCGCGCCCGCCGAGGCCGACGCCGAGGCCGAGGCGGAGGCGGTCGGGCTCGGGGTCGGGGTCGCGCTCGCCGACGGGGTGCCGGTGGCCGAGGCGGTGGGAACCGGGTAGAGCGCCGGGGTGAGGCTGCCGCCGGCCTCCTTGGGGGCGGGCAGCAGCAGGTAGCGCAGGTCCGCGGCGTGCAGGGCGTTCTTGCCGCCCGTACGGTCCGGCGCGCTGCTGCCCGAGGGCAGCGGCGGCAGCGTCAGCGGCGGGAAGGTGTAGCGGCCGTCGCCCGGGGTGGCCAGGCCGGGCAGGTCGGTGCGCTCGGGGGCGGTGACGGCCAGCGCGGCGCCGGTGCCCGCGAGGGCGAACACCAGGGTGGCGGTGGCCCAGCGTGCGGCCGCCCTGCGGCGGGCGCTGCGCCGGGCGAGGCGGGCCTCGTGCTCCTCGGGGGTCTCCGCGGCGGGAGCGGCGGGGAACTCGGCGGGGGTGCCCGTGGGGGTCTCGGCGAAGGTCTCCGTGGCGGCCTCGGCGGGGGTGCCCGCGGGGGTCTCGGCGAGGGCGGCGGGCTCGTGCGGGGTGGCGTGGTCGGTCATGCGGACGCTCCCGGGCGGGCGAGGCGGTCGAGCTGCAGGGTGAAGAGGGCGACGATCCGGTCCTTGGGCAGCGGTGCCACGCCCTCGACGTTCATGACCACCAGCAGGTCGCCCTCGGCGGCCGAGCACTCCAGGTAGTCGATCGGCGCGGACGGCGGCGCCGGCATCAGGTAGCAGTGCGCCTCGGGGTGGCCCGGGATCTCCGGGCCGATCCGGAACAGGCCGGTGTCGCCGGTGAAGACCGCGGTGTACTCGTTGAGCTTCTGCACTTCCTGCTGGTTGAACTGGCGCAGCTTCAGGCCGACCACCAGGTCGTCCTCGCTGGTCCGGTACGTCCGCACGCCGGTGGCCTTGACGTGCAGGCCCTCCCAGTAGGAGCGCAGCTTGTCGCGCTTGTCCTTGGGGATCTGCTGGAGTTCGTCGTCCAGTTCGGCGGACAGGAACTCGGCGCCGAGTTCGGTGTCGTTGCCGTAGCCGCCCTCGTCCGGGCCGGGTTCGTAGCCGGCCGGGACGGGCAGCAGCAGGTCGCGCAGCGAACCGAAGTGGTTGCCGTTGGACTTGGCGCCGAACGGCGTGGCGGTCGCGGTCGGGACGGGCGCGGCGGACGGCCCGGCGGCGACGGCCGGGGCAGGGTCGTCGTACTGGGTCTTGATGATGCCGACGCCGATGGCCACCCCGGCCAGCGCCGCCGCGGCCGTCGCGGCGCCCGCGCGCAGCAGGCGGCGGGAGGCGGGGCGCGGGGCGGTGGGCGCGGCGGGAGCGGTGGGCGCGGCGGCGGTCGGCGCGGCGGGCTCGGCGGCGAACTGCTGTTCGGCGGCGGGCTGTTCGGCGGCGGCCGGGGCCGGCGTGGCGGCCGGGGTCCCGGTCATGCTGTTGTCGGTCATACCAGCCGCTCCCATTGCTGCTTGGCGAGGTCCTTCACGACGTCGGGGTTCACCGGCTTGGGGTCGAAGACCTCGACCACCATCGCCACCGTGCCGCGTTGGGCCACGGCCTGGCCGTAGTAGTACCGATCGGCGCTGTCGGCCCAGTACCTGGGTGTCTCGTCCACCCGGTAGCCGCCGTTGGCGCCGTCGGCGAACGGCTTCAGGTTGCGGGTGGTGCCGACGGCGTGCGTGGCGGCTTCGTTGGCGCGGTCCGGCGCGTACTGGACCAGCGACACGCGGTACCTGGTGTCGCCCTTCTTCCAGTTCACCTCGGCCGCGCGCCGGAAGCCCCGGGAGTTCAGGTCCTTGAAGTCGCGGACCGCGCTGTCGCTGTGCTCGGCGAGCTCGCCGACCGACACCCAGCTCGGCTTGTCCGGGAATTCTCCCCAGGCGGCGCTGCCGTCCGGGGCACCGATCAGCAGCTTGAGCAGGTCGCCGTCGATGGCCAGCGGCTTGGGCTGCTGGGCGGCGAAGGCGGTCGGGTCGACCGCCGCGGCCGGGTAGGACGGGCGCGCGACCTGGATCGGCGGCAGCGGCGTCGGCGGGCGCTGGGCCTGGACGGCGTAGCCGACGCCGCCGCCGACCAGGGTGCCCAGCACCAGGCCGGACACCGCCAGCAGCACCGGGCGCGGGCGGCGCGGGGCGCGGGGCGCCCGCTCGGGGCCGGCCGACAGGAGCTCGGGGCCCGGCGCGTCGGACGGCACTTCAGTGGCGAACTGCGGTGCAGCGAAAGGAAGTTCAGCGGAAGACGGTTCGGCGGGCATGGCGGCGGGCCGCGGCGGGGCGGCGGGCGCCGGCGCGGTGCCGGGCGGGGGCAGCGCGGGTTCGGTGGTCACGGGATGGCTCCAGAGGAGGGTGGGGAGGACGGCGTCGGGGCGGGCGGCGGCGCGGGTTCAACCGCGTTCAGCCGCGTTCAGCTGCGTTCAGCTGCGTTCAGCCGCCGGAGGCGAGCCACTCGCGCTGGCGCTTCATCAGCCCGCTCAGCAGCGCCTTGTCCGGTGTCCCCTTCACCTCGACGTCGATCGTGTACTGGACGTCGCCCTGGCTGGAGATGCCGGTCATCGAGCCGGTGTACGCCTGCTGCTTGGGCTTGTGCAGGTAGCCGTGGGCGTTCGGGTCGCCGTCGATGTCGATCGGGTCCTGCGACTTGAGGGTGTATCCCTGGACGAACTCGCGCGCCATCGAGGTGGAGCCGAAGCGCAGCAGGGTGACGGTGACCTCGGCCTTGCCGTCGGCCGTCCGGTACATCCGGGTGGCGCCCGACTGGTAGCCGTACGAGCCGAGGATGTCCATGATGCCGTCCTGCTTGCCGAACAGGTCGGCGACGTCGTCGTTGGTCATGGTCATCCCGTCCGCGGGCCCGTACGACTCGCCGCCGTCCGGGATCGGGAGCAGGAAGTAGCGCAGGTCGCCCTCGTGCTTGCCGCCGTTGACGGTCCCCTTGACGGTGCTGGCCGGTTTGGGGGTGGTCGGGGCGGCGGTGGGCGTCGGCACCGGTACCGGGGTGGCGGAGGGCGTCGGACTCGGGCTGGCGGTGGTGGTGGCCGGCGCGGGTGCGGCGGCGGCCGGGCGGGTGTCCGGCCTGCCGACGGCGACGGTCACCGCGGCGCTGGTCGCCGTGACGGCGAGCAGGCCGGCGGTGGCCAGTACGACGCCGACGGCGCGCGGCAGCAGCCGGCGCGCGGCCGGTTCGGGTGCGACGGCGTGCTGCGGTACGGCGTCGGGCTGCGGTACGGAGGCGTGCTCCGGTACGGCGGGGTGCTGCGGCGCAGCGGGGTGCTGCGGTACGGCGGCCGGTTGCGGCGCAGCGTCGGGCTGCTCAGGAACGGCGGCTGTCTCGTTTTCGGGCGCGGACAAGGAACTCCCCCGGGAGAATGTGGGATCTCGCGCGCGGACTCCCTCGCAAACCGCTCCCCCGGCGGTTCTCCGGACCGTCCATCACGCGTCTCAGCAGGCATTATGAGAGACCGTTCGCACCGCTGCCAACAAAGTTAATCGCCGCACTCCGGTCCAATACTCGATGAATCGGACACGTCGTGATGTAACCGCAACAGGCGATCCGGGCACGGTACCGCGGTACCGTGCCCCTTCCGATGATCGGTCCGGGGTACCACGGATCGCGCCGGCGCCGCACCTAGCGTGGAGTGTGAGGGAGGCCGGGACGGTCCGGCCCCGGAGCGTAGGGGTGAGCGATGATCGAGGCGCACCAGCTGACGAAGCGGTACGGGGAGAAGACCGCCGTCGACCGGCTCGACTTCACGGTCAAGCCCGGCACGGTCACCGGCTTCCTCGGGCCCAACGGCGCCGGGAAGTCCACCACCATGCGGATGATCGTCGGACTGGACGCGCCCACCAGCGGCTCGGTGCGCGTCAACGGGCGCCGTTACGCGGCTCACGCGGCGCCGTTGCAGGAGGTCGGGGCGCTGCTGGAGGCCAAGTCGATCCACCCGGGGCGCTCCGCGTTCAACCACCTCATGGCCCAGGCGCACACCCACGGCATCCCGCGCTCGCGGGTGGAGGAGGTCGTCGAGCTGACCGGGCTGCAGTCGGTGGCCAGGAAGCGTGCCGGGGCGTTCTCGCTGGGCATGGGCCAGCGGCTGGGGATCGCGGCGGCGCTGCTGGGCGACCCGGCGACGGTGATGCTGGACGAACCGGTCAACGGCCTCGACCCGGAGGGCGTGCTGTGGATCCGCAACCTCCTCACCTCGCTGGCCGCCGAGGGCCGCACCGTCTTCGTGTCCTCGCACCTGATGAGTGAGGTCGCGCTGGTCGCCGACCACCTGATCATCGTCGGGCGGGGCCGGCTGCTGGCCGACACCACCGTGCAGGACCTGGTCCGCCAGGCCGGCGGCGACGTGGTGAAGGTGGCCAGCGCCGATCCGGCCCGGCTGCGCACGGCGCTGGCCGGGCCCGGGGTGGAGGTCACCGGCCGTTCCGGCTCGGAGGAGCTCCTCGTCACCGGCCTGGCCGCGCGGGAGATCGGCCTGCGGGCCGCCGAGCAGGGCATCGCCCTGTTCGAGCTCACCACCCGCACGGTCTCCCTGGAGGAGGCGTTCATGGAGCTGACCAGGGACGCCGTGGAGTACCACGGCACCACCACCGCGACCGGGCCCGCCGCCAGTGCGGGTGCCGGCGCCGAGTCCCCGAGGAGCGCGGCATGAGCACCATCGCACCGAACCAGACGTCCGCGGCCGCCGACCGGCGCCCCGCGCGCCCCGCCTACCGGGTGACGCCCGTGCGCGTGCTGCGCTCGGAGTGGGCCAAGCTGTGGTCGCTGCGCTCGACCTGGATCACGCTGGGCCTGGGCCTGCTGTTCCTGGTCGCGTTCGGGCTGATCGCCGCGTTCCAGTTCAAGTCGAGGATCACCTCGGGGCGCCCGATGGACCGGGGGGACTTCGCCGACGCCAGTGCCCTGAGCCTGTCGCTGTTCGGCACCAACTTCGCGCAGCTGGCGTTCGGCGTCCTGGGCGTGCTGGTCGCCGCGGGCGAGTACTCCACCGGCATGATCCGCTCCACCCTGGCCGCGGTGCCGCGCCGGCTGCCGGTGCTGTGGTCCAAGGCGGCGGTGTACGGCGTGGTGGTGCTGCTGCTGGGCACCGTCGGGGTGTTCGTCGCCTTCGCGGCCGACAGCGGCATCCTCTCCGGCACCCGCGCGGCGATGACGTTCTCCGACGCCGGCGTCCTGCGCGGCCTGCTGGGGGCCGGGCTCTACCTCGCCCTGGTGGGCGTGATCGGTGTCGCGCTGGGCGCGCTGCTGCGGTCGGTGGCGGGCGGCATCTCGGTGCTGGTGGCCTCGCTGATGCTGGTCCCCGGCCTGATCTCGCTGCTGCCCTCGTCCTGGCAGGACCACATCAGCCCCTACCTGCCCAGCCACGCGGGCGAGGCGATGTTCGCCCTGCACCACGACGCGACCACACTGTCGCCCGCTGCGGGGCTGGCGGTCTTCCTGCTGTGGACGGTGCTCGCCCTGGCGGGCGCGGCCGTGCGGCTGGTGCGCAGCGACGCCTGAGGGCTGGGAGACTGCGTGGACGTCCCGGTGCGGTGCCCGTTCGAGTCGGGTGCCGCACCGGGCGCGTTTCGTATCCGTTTCCGTTTCCGTATCCGTTTTCGTGTCCGTTTTCGTATCCGTTCCGGGATGAGGCTGGACGAAGGTGACGACCGTTGCGGATGAGCTGGACGAAGGTGACGCCGTGAGCGAGCACGACACCGCCGCGGGGGCGGGAGGCGACCCGCTGTCGGGGCACCCGGTGTTCGCGCGCCTGGCCCGGCTGGGGCAGCGGGCGCGGCAGGCGGACCGCGACCACCCGTGGGTGCTGGACACCGCGGTGGTGGCCGCGGTCTTCCTGCTGTTCTGCCTGCCGGACCTGCTGCCCTTCCACGACGGCGGGGAGCGGGCGCGCGAGCACCGGATCGTCTTCGCCCGCCCGCCGCTGGCGGCGATGCTGGCCTTGCAGGCGGGGCTGCTGCTGCCGCTGCTGTGGCGCCGGCGGCGACCGGCGGCGGCGTTCGCGGCGGTCGCGGCGGTGTTCGTCCTGCAGTGGTCGCTGGGGGTGGCGCTGCGCGCGGACGTCGCGCTGCTCGTCGCCCTCTACAGCCTGGCCCTGCACGGGAGCCTGCGGCACCTGGCGTGGGCGTGCACGGCGATGGCCGGCGCGTCGGCGCTGGTCGCGGTGGAGCTGTCCGGCGGGCTGCCGGTCGGGGACGCGCTGTTCTTCCTGTTCAGCGCGGCGACGGCGGCGGTGGCCGTCGGCATCGCGGTGCGCATCCGCCGGGCCCAGCTCGCCGGGCTGCGCGAGCGGGCGGCGCGGCTGGAGGTCGAGCGCGACCAGCGCAGCCGGCTGGCCACCGCCACCGAGCGCACCCGGGTGGCCCGGGAGATGCACGACATCATCGGCCACAACCTGTCCGTGATCATCACCCTGGCGGACGGCGGCGCGTACGCGACCGAGGCCTCCCCCGAGCGGGGCCGGGAGGCGCTGCTGCTGATCGGGGAGACCAGCCGCCAGGCGCTGGGCGAGCTGCGGCGCATGCTCGGCGTCCTGCGCGACCAGGGCGGCGAGCAGGGCCCCGAGTTCACGCCGCAGCCGGGCATCGCCGACCTCGACGGGCTGTGCGCGCGCATCCGGGCCGCCGGGCCGCAGGTCGTGTACACCGCGCGCGGCGAGGTGGGGCGGCTGGACCGCGGGGTGCAGCTGATGGCGTACCGCATCGTCCAGGAGGCGCTCACCAACACCCTCAAGCACGCCGGGCCCGACACCCGGGCGCACGTGACGCTGGCCGCCGAGGGCGGCCGGCTGCGGGTGCGGGTGCGGGACGGCGGTCCGCCCGGCGGGGCGGTGCGGGGCGGTGCGGCGGGCGAGGAGGGGCACGGTCTCACGGGCATGCGCGAACGCGCGGCCCTGTACGGGGGCACCGTCACCGCCGGGCCCGGGCCCGGGGCAGGATGGACCGTGGAGGCCGTCCTCGACCTCACCCCCGACGGGCCCGACGGACCCGACGGCCTCGGCGGACCCGGCGCCTTCACCTCCGATCCCGACCCCGACCCGACAGGCGGCCTGACGTGACCACGGTCCTCATCGTCGACGACCAGCCGCTCCAGCGGTACGGCTTCCGGATGCTGCTGGAGAGCCAGCCCGGCACGGAGGTCGTCGGCGAGGCCGCGCACGGCGCCGAGGCCGTACGCCTGGCGGCCGACCTGCGGCCCGACGTCGTCCTGATGGACATCCGGATGCCCGGCATGGACGGCATCGAGGCCACCCGCCGCATCGTCGCCACCGGCGGGCGCTCGCGCATCCTCGTCCTGACCACCTTCGACCTCGACGAGTACGCCCACGCCGCGCTGCGCGCCGGCGCCAGCGGCTTCCTCCTCAAGGACGCCCGCCCGGAGGACCTCCTGGCCGGGATCCGCGCCGTCTCCGAGGGCGACGCCGTCGTCGCCCCCGCCATCACCCGGCGCCTCCTGGACGCCTACGCCCACCACCTGCCCGTGCGCCCGCCCGGCGCGGCCGCCGAGGACGACCCGCGGCTGAACGCCCTGACCGAGCGCGAGCGCGAGATCCTGGTCGCGGTCGGCCGGGGCTGGACCAACGGGGAGATCGCCCAGCGCCTGGTGCTCGCGGAGTCGACCGTCAAGACGCACGTCAGCCGGGTGCTGGCGAAGATCGGCGCCCGGGACCGGGTGCAGGCCGTGATCTTCGCCTACGACCGCGGCCTGAACCGGCCGAACCCGCCGGCCTGAGCCGTCCCCCTCCTGCCGCGGGGGGCGCCCCTGGCGCCGCGGTGTCAGGGGCGCTTCTTCGGGGCGGCTTCGAGGTCGGTGGCGGCGGCGGCCAGGATGGCGCCGAAGACGTGGGCGATGACGGGCTTGCCGACCCTGCGGGCCAGGGCCGCGCCGACCAGGGGGACGGGGATCGCGAAGCCGGTCGCCCAGACGACCAGGGTGCCCTCGGGGACCTCCTCGAACGTCATCCGGCCGAACTCGTGCCGGGCCGGCGGGAAGCTGCGGTCGACGGTGTAGTCGAAGCCGTGCGGGGCGTTGTAGGCGGTGATCCGCTCGTTGAACCAGCCGATCAGCCAGGTGTGCAGCCGCACGGCGCCCACCCCGTAGGGCGCGCCCACCCCGGGCCGGGCCAGGCGCGCCCTGAGCACGAACGGGGAGCGGGTGTAGTTGGTGCTCGTGGCGCACCAGTCGAACACCTCGGCGATCGGCGCCGCGACGACCCGTCGCACGGTCACGGTTTCCATGGCTCGTCCCTCTCCTGCAGCGGGGAGCGCGGATATCGGCCGCGCCCTGTTCACCGATGAAGACCGGACGCGGCCCGAAACCGTGACATCGGGCGGGGCGGGCCCGGGGGTGGCGATGCCGCCTGCCTACCGTTCGGCCTTGGGCGTGCGGGCCATGAGCAGGTCGACGGCGCGGTCGATGGTGACGGTGCCGTCGAGGATGGCGACGACGAGTGCGGTGATGGGCATCTCGACCTGGTGTCGTCGGGCGAGGTCGAGGACGGCGTAGGCGGACTTGGCCCCTTCGGCGGTCTGGCCGGTGGCGGTGGCGGCCTGGTCGATGGTCAGGCCGCGGGCGAGGTGTTCGCCGAAGGTGCGGTTGCGGGAGAGCGGGGAGAGGCAGGTCGCGGTGAGGTCGCCGAGGCCGGCCAAGCCGGCGAAGGTGGCGGGTTCGGCGCCGAGCGCGGTTCCCAGGCGGGCGGTTTCGGCGAGTCCGCGGGTCAGGAGGGTGGCCTTGGCGTTGTCGCCGAGGCCGAGTCCGGCGGCCAGGCCGACAGCGAGCGCGATGACGTTCTTGACCGCGCCGCCGAGTTCGCAGCCGATGACGTCGGTGTGGGTGTAGGGGCGGAAGTACGGGGTACGGCAGGCCACTTGGAGTCGGCGGGCCGCGTCGTGGTCGGTGCAGGCGATGACGCTGGCGGCGGGCTGGCGGGCGGCGATCTCGCGGGCCAGGTTCGGGCCGGACAGGACGGCGACACGGGCGGGTTCGAGGGCTGCGCCCTGGGCGATGACCTCGCTCATGCGCCGGCCGGTGCCGAGCTCGATGCCCTTCATGAGGCTGACGACCAGGGTGTCCGGCTCGATCAGGGGCGCCCACGCGGCCAGGTTGGCCCGCAGGGTCTGGGAGGGGATGGACAGGACGGCGACATCGGCTCCGGCCAGGGCGACGTCGGCTTCGGTGGTGGCCTTCACCGTGCCGGGCAGCGTGACGCCGGGCAGGTAGCCGGGGTTGACTCCCCGGGTGTTGATGCCGTCGGCGACCTCGGGGCGGCGCGCGTGCAGGACGACATCGCATCCGGCGTCGGCGAGAACCAGCGCGAAGGCGGTCCCCCACGATCCTGCCGACAGTACGGCGACCCGGGCCATCCTCTACCTCCGCGTGCTGGTGGGGAGCTGAGGGGCAGCGTACTGGCGCCTTGGGGGCGGAGGCGCCGGTCAGCGGAGGCGCCGTATCCGCCTGCCCGCACCTCTTCCAGGCGAAGGTGCCGAAGCTGTTCGACGCAAGGGTGACGGCCGTCGGCAACCGCCTGTTCGGCGTCCGGGTCGACAGCCCCGACCTTGACTGGCGGCGCCGCCAGGACCGGATGACGTGCACCCCGATCGGCGTACCCGAGCCGGTCGCACGTTCGGTCGCCGCCTACCTCGGAGAACTTCGTCTGGTCTACGGCGCGTTCGACTTCGCCGTGGCCGCCTCGGGCGACTGGTACTTCCTTGAATGCAACCCGAACGGCCAGTGGGCATGGCAGCCGGCCGAGACCACCGAGGCGATTGCCCGCGCCCTCGCCGACCAGCTACAGAAAGGCCGTGACGCATGAGCACGCCGGCTGAACTCCGCACCGCTCTGGCCGACAGGCTCGCCGAGGACGGCACGCTGACCGAACGCGAGTGGGACAGCGCGGCGAGGGCCGTTCCGCGAGAGCTCTTCGTCGGAACCTACTTCGCTCCGGTCGCCGGCAGCGTTCCGACCAGCTACCGACCCGTCCGTCAGGGCGAGCCCGGGTGGCTGGCGGGGATCTACGACGACCAGACGCTGGTGACCCAACTCGACGGCCGCATCGGGCCCGAGGACACCGCCGGGGAGACCGTGACAGGTATCCCGTCATCGTCGTCCACCCTCCCGTCCGTCGTACTGCGCATGTGGCAGCAGCTGGGCGCCGAGACCGGGCACCGGGTACTGGAGATCGGTATGGGCACCGGGTACTCGACCGCCCTCGGCGCGCACCGCCTCGGGGACGCCGGCCTCACCAGCATCGAGTACGACCCCGCAGTCGGCGCGGCAGCGGCGGCGGCGATCAGGACTGCGGGATTCTCCCCCCGGCTGATCATCGGTGACGGGCTGCGCGGCGACCCGGACGGCGGGCAATACGACCGGCTCATCGCCACCTGTTCTGTCCGGTACATCCCTCTCTCCTGGCTCCACCAGGTCAAGCCCGGCGGTCGAATCCTGGTCACCCTCTCCGGGTGGAGCTACGCGAACGCCCTCGTGCTGCTCGACGTGACCGGACCTGGCGAGGCCACTGGCCGGTTCCTGACCGGCCAAACCGGTTTCATGATCGCCCGCACCCACGACCGACCGCCCCGCCCGACGCTGGACCTCCTGCCCGGCAAGGAGCGTCCGACCCGCATCGACCCGGCGAAGCTGGACAGTTGGACGGGCGCTTGGGTGGCCCAGCTTGCCGCACCCGGGGCAATCCGCATGGGTGTGGGGGCTCAACAGATCCTCTGGGACCTGGCCACCGGATCGCAGGCCCGGACGGCGCCCGACCCCACCGGCGGGTGGACCGTGACCCAGCGCGGGCCCGTCTCCCTGTGGGACCAGGTCGAGCAGACGGTTGAGACCTGGCAGGCGGCCGGTGAGCCGCACCAGGACCGCTTCGGGATCACCGTGTCGGCGGCCGGACAGCGGGTCTGGCTCGGCACCGAGGACGGGCCCGGATGGGATCTGCCCGTATAGGCCTGGCTCAGCCCCGCACCGAGCCGTGTCGCACCGGACCGAAACCGTGGTGTCGGGTGGGGGCGTCCTCGGGGGTGGCGAGGTCGGGCGGGCGGCGGGGAGGGGGCGGGGTGGTGCGCGAGGCTTCCGTGGCGTGGGGGGCGCTGCACCGGCGGTGTGCGGTGGGTGTGGTGGCGGGGGTGGTGGTGCTGGGGGGCGCGGCCGGGCCGGTGGTGTGGGCGGGGTCGCAGGACCTGCCGGGCGATCGGCGGTGGTGGCTGGTGGTGTGCGGGGTCGCGCTGGTGGCGGCCGTCGGCGCCTCGCTGCCGCTGCTGCGCCGGGTCTCCACCACCGACTACGTCGTCTCCTGTGTGGCGCTGGTGCTGCTGCTGGTGCTCGCCCTGGGCACGGTGTTCGCGGCGGCGCAGGCCGCCTACGCCGTCCGCACCCGGCTGCACGAGCCGCCCCACGTCACGGCCACCGTGACGGGCTGCCGGACGACGGGCCGGGAGCTGGACGACCAGAACCAGGGCCACGACGTCTACGACTGCACGTACCACTGGAGCGCCGGCGGCCGGGAGTTCGGCGAGGAGCGGCCCACCGGGAAGCTGTATCCGGACGGCCACGAGACCAGGGTGTGGCTCGCCGGCGAGCGGATGATCACGAGCCGGCCGAGCCTGCTCGGGATCCCGCTGTGGATCGTGCTCGCCCTGGCCGGGCTGGCGGGCGCGGTCCGGTTCTCGGCGTTCCTGGCCTGGAAGGCCCGCGACGTGGGCCTGAGGCAGTAGCAGTAGGGGGTGGCCGGAATCCGGGGTGGCGGGTGCGGTGCTCTGGCAGCATCGGGCGGATGGGGCAGTGGGAGGGGATCGGGCGGCGCTTCGTCGTGGGCGCGGGGTACGCGCTGTACCGGGGGCCGTTGGCGGACAGTACGTCACATCGGCACGCCGCGTTCCAGGTCGCCGTCGCGGCGGCGGGCGGCGAGGTGACGATCGTGGACGGGGCCGGGGTCCGCCACCGGGGCGCGGCGGTGGTGGTGGCGCCGATGGTGTGGCACCGGATGGCGCCGGTCCGGGGGGTGTCGGCGTTCTTCGTCGATCCGCACTGCGCGTTCGCGGACCGGCTGCGGGCGGGGTGCGGTGACGGTGTCACCGTGGCGCCCCAGTGGCGGGACCTGGTGGAGGAGGACCTGTGTCCGTCCGGGGTGCTGCCGTCGGCCGAGGTGGACGTGCGGCTGTGGGCGGCGATGGAGGCGCTGACGGACCACCGGGTCGCGCTGCCGGGGCTGGCGGCCCGGGTGGGGCTGTCGCCGCAGCGCCTGCGGGCGCTGGCACGGCGGCAGTTGGGGGTGCCGCTGGCGCGCTGGCGGATCTGGCGGCGGCTGGCCCGCGCCGCCGACGCGCTGGGCGAGGGACGCACGCTCGCCGAGGCGGCGCTGGCGGGCGGCTTCGCCGACCAGGCGCACTTCAGCCGCCAGATGCGGGAGATGACGGGGCTGACGCCGTCGGCGGTGCTCCCGGTGCTGCGCGCCTCGGGCCCGGCGGGCGGCCCGGGCCGGGCAGGCAGTCCGGCGGGTGCCTCGGGCCGGGCGTAGCCTCGTCCGCATGTGTCTGATGGTGTGGATCGGAACCGAACAGCCCGTGCTGCCGATCCCCTGCGCCGCCGGTCCGCAGCTCGGGACCTGCTACTGCGGGGTTCGCGAGACTGCCGCCGACGCGCCCGTTCGAGCCCGCTTCACTTCACCGCACGTGACCTGCGTCGGCTCGCACGAGGGCTGCGGCTGCGGGTTCAACAGCTCCCGGTTCGAGTGGGAGGGGTTCACCGACACGGCCGACGCGATGGCGCTCGTCGACGCGATGCGGGACGAGGAGCGCGAGGAGTTCCTCGCGCAGAAGCACTCACGGGAGTTCCTGGCGGCGCTGGTGTCCGCGGCCCTTTTGCACGGGACGGTCGACATCTACATGTGCTGGGCCGGGGACGAGGACGAACCGCCCGACCGCGTGGAGAGCATCGAGGCACGCCGGCTGACGGAGTGCTTGACTCCGCTCCAGGAGCGGGTGAAGTACACGGCGCTCGGCTGAGCAGGAGGTGCGGGCCTGTCGGCGCGTCATCTCCCCCGGTCGCACGGGGAACCCGACGGGCGGGGAACCCGGCGGGCGGGGAACCCGGCGGGCGGCGCGGGCGCGGCCTACGCGCGGCGGGCGACGTAGAACGACAGCGAGCCGGTGAGCGTGGAGACGGTCTCGGTCTCGCGCACGCCGTGGAAGCCGGCCTCGGTGATCAGCCGGGGCAGGATGCCGTCGGCGTTGGGCTGGGTGTCCTCCTTGCCGTCCGCCAGTTGCACGATGCGGAACGCCAGGCGCATGGCGGCCGTGCGCTGGCGCCCGAAGTCGGCGATGACGAGCTTGCCGCCGGGGCGCAGCGCCGTGTGCATGGAGGCGAGGACGGCCTGTTTCATGGGGATGGGGCACTGGTGGAGGACGAGGCTGGAGACGACGGTGTCGGCCGTTTCGGCGCCCACGAGGTCGGCGACGGCGTCGCCCATGCCGATGTGCCATTCGGGGGTCACGCCGGCGGCGGCGGCCTTGCGGCGGGCCACTTCGAGGGTGGTGGGGTCGGGGTCGACGCCGATGACGCGGGCGCGTGGTTCGACGCGGCCGAGGAGGACGGCCAGGGAGCCGGTGCCGCAGCCGACGTCGAGGATCACGTCGTCGGGGCGGGGGGCCACGTGCATGGCGAGCAGGCTGCGCCACAGGCGTTCGCGGGTGAGGGAGACGATGGGGTCGTAGAGGCGTACGGGGCCGAGGCGGCCGGCGGCGGGGGTGAAGGCGCGATCGGTCATGGGGGTCAGTGTCGGTCGGGGGGTGTGGTGGCGTCTTGAACGAATCGCTCGCCGGGCGGGGCGGGTTGGGGGTTTCCGGGGCCGGTTGCGGGCTGGTTGCGGGGCTGGTTGCGGGGGTCGGGTTCCGGCCCTCCGGGGGCACATAGAAAGTCTATCGACATATGACGTTGGATGACTTATCGTGATCGTCGCGGTGGTCGGCGCGACCGGCCCGCCGCGACCACCGTTCGGCCCTGCGAGAGGACCTCCGTGCCCCGTCGTTCCCGCACGTCCACAGCACTCGGCATCAGCGCCACCGCCGTGGTGGCGCTGGCCCTGGCCGCGCCGCCCGCGCTGGCCGGGCCCGCGACCGCCCCCGACCCGGTGCCCTCCCTGGTGGCCGGTCAGGACACCGCCGCCCCGCAGCTGGTCACCGGCCTGGCCGAGCCGGCCGTCGGCAGCCCCGCCGACGCCGCCCGCGCCCACCTCGCGGCCCACGCCGACCGCTACCACGTCGACCCCGGCGAGCTGGCCGAGGTCGGCTCCGAGAGCACCCCCGACGGCCGGCGCACCGTCAGGTTCGAGCAGCGCCACGACGGCGTGCCCGTGTTCGGCGCGCAGTACCTGGTGCACCTGACGGGCGAGGGCGCCGGGCAGCGCGTCGAGTCGGTCGGCGGCAAGTACTTCACCGGCCTGACCGTGCCGACCACCGCCACCGTCCCGGCCGCCGCCCTGCGGGACCTGGCGCTCGGCTCCGTCCAGGACCCGAAGGCCCGGGCCGCGGCCACCGCCGAGGACCACGGCCTGGTCGTCCTGCCGGACGGCGCCGGACGGCTCGCCCAGCGCTTCACCGTGCACGCCGCCGACCCGGCGACCGGGGGGCCGGCGGCCCGCGAGGTCTTCGTGGACGCCAACGTCGGCGTGGTCGCCCTCGCCTACGACACCCGCGCCCCGCTCCCGGCGGCGGCGCCTCCCGCCGGGAGCGCCGCGGCCGGCCTCGAACCCGCCACCGGGACCGCGCCGGACGCCCGCGGCAACTCCGCCAAGGTGAACATCGCCCGCCTGCCGGACGGCAGTTACCAGCTCACCGACCTCACCCGGCCCGCCACCATCACCACCTACGACGCGGGCGGCCGGGACGAGATGGACTTCGGCGGCGGCATCCCCGCCGACCTCCCCCCGGCCCACTCCCCCGGCCCGGACTTCCCGGCCTCCGCCGGCACCAGCGGCGCCACCGACGCCAGTGTCAACGCCGGTATCGTGTACGACTTCTACCACGACCGCTTCGGCCGCAACGGCCTGGACGGCAAGGGCGGCGCGATCACCTCCGTCGTCAACGTGACCCAGGACGGCGCCCCCTACGCCAACGCGTACTGGGACGGGAAGAAGATGGTCTACGGCAGCGGGGGCCCCAACTACTACCCGTTCTCCGCCGCCCTCGACATCGCCGGGCACGAGATGACCCACGGCGTCATATCGAACACCGCCGACCTGGCCGGCATGGGCCAGGCCGGCGCGATGAACGAGGGGCTCGCCGACTACTTCGGCAACGCCATCGAGGTCACCGCCCGCGGCATGTCCATGAACGACCCGGCGGCGGCGCTGCTCGGCGAGAGCAAGTGCCGCACCGGCACCCCGCAGGCCTGCGCGGACCGGCGGATGGACGACCACCGCACCACCGTGAACGACTACCTCGGCGGCACGGTCGACAACGGCGGACAGCACCTCAACGCCACCATCTTCAGCGGCGCCCTGTGGGACATCCGGCGCACCCTCGACCCGCTCACCGCCGACCGGGTGGTCTACCGGGCGCTCACCGCCTACCTCACCCCGCTCGACGACTTCGTGGCCGGGCGCAACGCGGCACTGGCGGCCGGCCGCGACCTCGGCCTCAGCCACGCCCAACTGCGCACCGTGGCAGCCGCGTTCGACGCGCACGGGATCAAGGCCGGCTGGGAGAGCCGGATCGGCATGGACAGCCGCACGCTGGCCCGCAACCTCTCCTACTCGATGGCGCCCCCGGCCGCCGGCGGCGGGCACTGGGTGGCGATGGCCCCCGCCCCCGACCCGGTCAAGGGCACGGGCGGCACCCTGCCCGGCACCACCGCGCTGTACACCGGCTCCACCACCGGGCGCGGCGCCCCCGTCCGGCTCAGCCCCGACGACGGCCGCTACCACAGCTGGCCCTCCACCGACGGCACCAACGCCGTGTGGAAGGCCATCGGCACCACCGCCAAGGACCACAGCCGGGAGCTGCTGACCGCACCGCTGTCCGGCGCCGGCCCGGTCCGCAGCCTGTTCCGCGCCGACGGGAAGGAGCCCGGCAACCCGCAGGTCTCCGGCGGCGACATCGCCTTCACCGTGCACGACTTCGCCGCCGGCCGCACCAGCCTGTGGCTGTCCCACGACGGGGCCCCCGCGGTCGAACTGCCGCTGGCCGACGGGCACCACCCGGACGACCTCACCCTCAAGGACGGCTACCTCGCCTGGACCGAGTCCTGGCAGGACGGGCAGCAGTACGTCACCGCGCCGACCGTCTACTCGATCGCCGCCGGCAAGGTCACCGCGCAGTACACCGCGCACGCCGCCCCCGGCGCCGCCGCGAGCACCGCCTCCTCCGCCCGGCTCGCCGGCGGACGGCTGCTGTGGCTGGACACCCCCGCCGGCGCGACCGCCCGCGCCTCCATCCGCTCCGGCGCCCTGGACGGCTCCGGCGTGACCGAGGTGATGGCCGCCGACTCGCCGAACGCCCCGACGCGCGGCAGCGACCTCACCGCCTCCGACCAGGCCGTCACCTACAAGGTCGAGAGCACCAAGCCCGCCGGCGGCTGGACCAACGCCGCGCTGCCCAAGCTCTGGCAGCTCCCGACCGGCGGCGGCACCCCGCAGCGCCTCTCCTGCGACCGGGGCGGCCAGGACCAGCCCGCGGCCGACCAGGGCACCCGGGTGGTCTGGCTGGACTCCACCCCCGGCCGCACCGACCTGGTCGTGCGCGACCGCGCGGCGGGCACCTGCTGACCACCCTTCCCTGACCCCCACCCCCCAGGGGTCCGGCCCGGCGCGGACGGCTCACAGCCAGCCGCGCCGGGCCGCCTGCACGCCCGCCTGGAAACGCGTGGTGGCCCCCAGCTGGGCCAGCAGCGCCGAGACCCGGCGCACCACCGTGCGCCGCCCCAGCCCCAGCCGCCGGGCGATGGCGTCGTCCGTGGCACCACTGGCCATCAGGGTCAGGATGCGGCGGTCCCGCTCACCGATCTGCAGGTCGACGGCGGACACCGACGCCGGGACGGCCAGCCGCCAGAGCGTCTCGAACACCGCGGCCAGCGCCCGCAGCAGGCCCGAGGGCCGGATCAGCAGCGAGACGACGCCCGGGCGCCCGTCGGCCGCCAGCGTGACGATCGCCAGGTCGTCGTCGCCCAGGGCCAGCTTGAGCGGCGGCTCGTCCAGCGTGCGGGCCTGCTCCCCCGCCTCGACCATGCGCGCCATGTTGGGGCCCGCGACCGGGTCGTCGAAGGCGCAGCCGTGGTAGATCGAGCGGTAGACGACCCCGGCGGCCATCCGCTGGCGCTGCAGCACCTCCTGGTCGAGGTAGTAGGCCGAACTGCCGGAGTAGGGCGGCACGTCGATGACCCGCACCTGGTGGCGGGCGGCGAGCTGGAGGCGCCGGCTGGCCGCCAGCACCTGGGCGGCGTCCTCGACCACCTCCAGGGCGCCGTAGGTGCCGGCGTCGCGCCGGGCGAAGCGGTAGAGGCGCTCCAGTTCCGCCCCGGCCCGGCGCGCCGTGGCCTGCCGGACGGCGTCGCTCTGCAGCACCGCCTCGACCACCCGGCCGGGCGGGAGCGCCTCCCAGGCGCGGTCGCGGTCGCGGTGGCCGTTGCCACGCGGGCCGTCGTCGAAGTGGCCGTCACCGCAATGGCCGTCGTCGCGGTGACCGTCGTCGCGCGGGCCCTCGCCGTTGCAGGCCACGACGACGCCCTCGTCGGCGAGTTCCCTGAGCACGGCCAGGACGGCGCCCTCGCCGAGGCCGACCCCGGCCGCCAGCTCCGCCGCCCGCGCCTGCGGACGGCCGACCAGGCAGCGGTAGACCCGGCCGCGTTCGGAGTCGGGATCCAGCACGTCGTGCACGACGTCCCCCGTCATCGTGTCGGTGTATCGGTGTGTCGGCGTATCGGTGTGTCCGTCTGCCGGTGTGTCGGCCCGTCCGCTCGTCGGTTTGTCGGCTTGTCGTTGTACCGGTGTCGCCCGGACGGGCCGTCGGAGGCTACCCACGCCGGTGGCGCACATGCGCCAGTGGCCCAGGTGCGCCGCAGGGCGCTCTGGCGGACCGCGAGGTGATCTCGCAAGAGTTGTCGGTGTTCAGACAGCTCCAGCGGTTCCCCCCGGGAACGGCGGCACCCTCACGGCCAAGGACAACCCATGACACCAGCCCAGCCCGCCCGGCGCCCGCCCGTACGGCCCCTGCGCGCCCGGCTCCGGCACGCCAAGGCGGCCGTCGCCGCCCTGGCCGCCTGCCTCCTGCTGCTGGGCGTGCCCGCCGCGCACGCCGAGGCCCCCGCCCCGCCGCCGATGAAGGACGGCTTCGGGCTCACCCAGGTCGGCGCCGCCACCGGCAGCGCCACCAACTTCGTGCTCACCGTCACCACACCCCAGGTCGCCGGGGAGCACACCATCCGGATCCTGCTGCCCGCCGACTACGCGGCCAGCCCGGCCAAGCGCTACCCGGTCCTGTACTTCCTGCACGGCGCCTCGGACAACCCGAGCGACCCGGCCCTGGCCTACCCCGCCCTCACCGCCGCGCAGTCGATGATCACCGTCATCCCGGACGGCGGCCTGCGCGGCTGGTACACCGACTGGCTCGACCAGAACACCGCCGCCGGGGCGCAGAACTGGGAGACCTTCCACCTCGACCAGGTGGTCCCGTTCATCGACGCCAACCTGCGCACCCTGACGGGCCGTAAGAGCCGGGCCGTCGGCGGCCTGTCGATGGGCGGCTTCGGCGCGCTGCACTACGCGCAGGACCGGCCCCAGCTGTTCGGCCAGGTCCTCACCATGTCCGGCGCGAACGACCTCTCCGTGAACGAGATGATCATCCGCGGGGCCGTGGTCGCCACCCTGACCAACGCCGGCACCGTGCTGTGCGGGCCCAGCGACGGGAAGCCCTGCGGCCTCGACTTCGGCCCCACGGTCTCCAGCGACGCGATCTTCGGCTCGCCGTACCCGGTGTTCAACGCCGACTGGCGCTGGAACGCCGCGGACCCGGTCTCCCGCCTGGGCGCGCTCACCGACACCGGCATCGCGGTCTACACCGGCAACGGCAACGGCAGCGCCTCCGACATGGAGTTCTGGGCCGAGGGCACCGCCAAGCGCCTCAAGGACCGCCTGGACGCCCTCGGTTACCGCTACCACTACGTCGACTACGGCAACGGCGCCGGCTGGGGCACCGCCTGCAACGGCGGCCACAGCGCGGGCTGCTGGGCGCAGGACCTCGTGGACTACGTCCCGCGCCTGGAAGCGGCCTTCGCCGCCGCCTGACCGGCCCGCCCTCCTTCTTTCCGCTCCCTCTCCCTTCTCCCTCTCCCTGTTCCCGACGAAAGGACCCGACCCCGTGCTCTCCGCCACGACCCCGAGCCGACCGGCTCCCTGGCTGCGCCTGATCGCGGCCGTCCTGGTGGCCTGTTGCGCCGCCCTGGGCTTCACCGCCTCCCCGTTCGCGACCGCGCGGGCCCACGCCGCCACGGCGCCGGCCGCCGCCTGCGCCTCCCCGCAGCAGTGCCTGACCATCAAGTCCCTCAGCAACGGGCGCCAACTCGACGTCCAGAACGGCACCATGGGCGACGGCGCCTACATCGTCACCAACTCGGCGCCCGGCTACCACCAGTCCTGGCGGCTGAGCGTCGACCCCTCCGACTTCTCCTTCACCATCGTCAACAACGACACCGGCAAGTGCATCGACCTGGCCTTCTTCACCCCGGCCCTGCGCCAGCAGACCTGCGCCGGGCAGTCCAGCCAGCGGTGGTTCCTGCAGCCGGTCGCCGGGGCCGCCGACGCGTTCATGATCCGCCACCTGGGCGACAACACCTGCCTGGACCTGCTGCTCGGCGCCCAGTACGACGACGCCTGGACCGACCAGTACACCTGCAACGGCACCGCCAACCAGCAGTGGTCCACCGGCTTCCCGCAGGCCGCCCGCAGCCTCGCCGTCGACCACGCCGCCAAGCAGTGCCAGAAGGACGTCTCCTCCTGCTCCTGGGCCGTCAAGAGCGAGGCCCCCGCGGCACCGCTGCCCAAGATCTGCGTCTCCTCGATCTGGTTCAACAACACCAGCAGCGCCGCCCAGCAGAACTTCGCGGTCACCAACATGACCGGCTGGTCCAGCACCCTCGGCGGCGAGATCGGGGCGGAGATCTCCGGCGGCGCCCCCGGCGGCGTCTTCACCACCGCGGTCAAGACCGCCGTCAACTACAGCAACGTCTGGCAGGGCTCGACCACCGTCAACAACGCCGTCACCGTCAACGTCCCGCCCCAGCAGTACGGCTGGGTGACGCTGGCCGAACTCGCCCGCAAGGTCACCGGAAGCTGGACGTTCGACGCCCGCGGCTTCCCGTGGACCGCCGAGGACACCGTCACCGTCCCGCTCACCTCCGACCCCAGCGGCGGCGCCACCCTCTACATCGCCAACACCAGCCCCACCTTCACCAGCTGCTCCTGAGCCCCACCGCACGACCGACAGCCAGCCGCCGCCCGGCCCCGCCGGGCGGCGGCCCCGCTTTCCCCCGGCCCTTCCCCCGCCCTGACCTGACCCCGCCCTTCCCTGCCCTGACCTGCTGACAATTGTCACGGTCGGCCGGTGCGCCAGCACACTGCCGGGCGGGGGCGCGGCGCGGACAGCATGGGGGCATGACCTCCACCGATGTGAACCACCCCGACACCGTTCGGGCCTTCCGCACCATCAGGCGGCTGGTGTTCGCCTACCTGGGCCTCAGCGTCGTCACCCTGGCGGCCGCCTACGCCCTGCGCGACCACCCCGACCTGGTGAACCCGGCCGTGTGGATCCGCGGCAGCCTCGTCGTGGCCAGCGCCGTGGTCACGTCCCTGTTCACCACCCGGGCCGCCCGCGGCTCGCGCGCGGCGTACCGGCGGCTGCGGATCATCTCGGCCGTCATGATCGCCGCGATCGTCGTGATCATCTGCGTGCCGGGGACCTTCCCGTTCTGGATGAAGGCCGAGCAGGCCCTGTGCGGGCTGGTGCTGGCGGGGGTGGCCGCCGTGATCAACGGACGCCACCTGCGTACCCTGTTCGCGCGATCCGACGCGACGTGAGGCAGGCGAGGGTGGACGAGGACACGCAGGCGCCCCTCCCCGGGCACGCCGCCGCGGAGCGCGCCACAGGGGAGCGCGCCCCGCAGCGGTGGGTGCAGGGCTGGCGGCGGATCATGCTGGGCGCCGGGATGCTGGTCTACCCGTGCCTGACCGCCGTCGCCGTGAACGACAACGTGTCCGGGGCGGCCCTGGTCGCCGGGTACGCGGTCGTCGGCGCGTTCTGCCTCTGCTTCGTCCTCACCGCCACCGCGATGGTCCGCGGCCGGCGGCGGCAGGTGCTCCTGCTGCTGGCGGTGATGAGCGCGCTGTTCCTGGCCGCGCTGCCGTTCGCCCACGAGAACGCGTTCTACCTCGCCACCGTCGTGGTCTCCTTCGTTGCCGTGCTGCGGCGCCGCCACGCCACCCGGGTGACCGCCGCCGCCACCCTGGCCGCCCTGCTGGTGCCGTGGGCGGTGCCCGCCTGGCACACCGGGCCCGGCACCTTCCAGGCGCTGGCGCTGCTGTTCACCGTGCTCACCACGGGGGCGTTCGCGGAGATCGCCACCACCAACCAGGCCCTGGTGGCCGCCCGGGCCGAGGTGGCGCGGCTGGCCTCGGAGGCCGAACGCAACCGGATCGCGCGCGACCTGCACGACCTACTCGGGCACTCGCTCACCGCGATCACCGTCAAGTCCCGCCTGGCCCAGCGCCTCGCCGCCAAGGACCTCGACCAGTCGCTGGCGGAGATGGCCGCGGTGGAGTCGCTGTCCCGGCAGGCGCTGGCCGACGTCCGGGCCGCGGTCACCGGCTACCGCGACGTCACGCTGGCCGGCGAACTGGCGCGCGGACGCGAACTGCTGCGCGCCGCCGGGGTGGTCGCCGACCTGCCGACGTCCACCGACCCCGTCGCCACGCAGGACGGGGAACTGTTCGGCTGGGTGGTGCGCGAGGGCCTGACCAACGTGGTCCGGCACGCCCGGGCCGACCGCTGCACCGTCACCGTCACCGGCTCCTCCGTGGAGATCCGCGACGACGGGACGGGCGCGGACGGCAGGACCGGCGGGACCGGCGGGGGCGGCGGGACCGGCGAGGGCAGCGGGATCGGGAAGGGCCTGAGGGGGCTGCGGGAACGGGTCGCGGCGGCCGGCGGTACCGTCGAAGCCGGCCCGCTGAGCCCGCGCGGGTGGCGGCTGCTGGTCACCGTCCCGCCGGGCGCCCGCCACCGGCGCGCCCCCGCCCGGAAAGGGACGACATGACGATCCGCCTGCTGCTCGCCGAGGACCAGGAACTGGTCCGCACCGCGCTGTGCGCCCTGCTCGACCTGGAGGACGGCTTCGAGGTGGTCGCCACCGTCGGGCGCGGCGACCAGGTCGTCGACGCGGCCCGCGAACACCGGCCCGACGTGGCCCTCCTGGACATCGAGATGCCCGGCCTCGACGGCCTGGCCGCCGCCGCCGTCCTGGCCCAGCAGGTGCCCGGCTGCCGGGTCGTCATCCTCACCACCTTCGGACGCGCCGGCTACCTGCGCCGGGCGATGGAGGCGGGCGCGGTCGGCTTCGTCGTCAAGGACGCGCCGGCCGAAGTCCTCGCCGACGCCATCCGCCGGGTCGCGGCGGGCGAACGCGTGGTGGATCCGGAACTGGCCGCGGCCACCCTGGCGGCCGGCGCCTCCCCGCTCACCGCCCGCGAACGCGACGTGCTGAACGCCTCCCGCTCCGGGGCCGGCGTCGCCGAGATCGCCGGCAAGCTCTACCTCTCGGAGGGCACCGTGCGCAACTACTTCTCCTCCGCCATCGCCAAGACCGCCACCCGCAACCGCACCGAGGCCCTGCGCACCGCCGATGACCGCGGCTGGCTCTGACACCGCCGGACGACGGGCGCAGGGCTGCCCGGGACGGGCGTCAGAGCCGCTCGACGGTGACCTGGGTGATCACGACGTCGTCGACGGGGCGTTCGCCGTCCGTGGGGACGGCCGCGAGGGCGTCGACGACGGCCCGGGAGTCGGCGTCGGCGACCTGGCCGAAGATGGTGTGCCGGCGGTTCAGGTGGGCCGGCGTGCCGACCGTGATGAAGAACTGCGAGCCGTTGGTGCCCGGGCCGGAATTGGCCATGGCGAGCAGGTACGGCTTGGTGAAGTGCAGTTCGGGGTGGAACTCGTCGGCGAAGGCGTAGCCCGGGCCGCCGGTGCCGCTGCCGGTGGGGTCGCCGCCCTGGACCATGAAGCCGGCCACCACGCGGTGGAAGAGCGTGCCGTCGTAGTACGGGCCGCTGCCCGGCTCGCCGGTGCGCGGGTCGGTGTACTCCCGGGCGCCCTCGGCGAGTTCGACGAAGTTGCGGACCGTCTTCGGCGCGTGGAACTGGAACAGCTCCAGCCGGATCGGGCCCAGGGTGGTGTACAGGGTCGCGAACAGGCCCTTGGCCATGGCGGACTCCTTTGCTCGGATGGTCAGTTGGGGGCGGGGACCGGCTCGACGGGGCCGAAGTCACGGAAGGTGCCGTAGGTGCGCGTCGCGGTGCCCCTGATCTCGACGCGCTGGTCGAAGCGCACGGTGCGGCCCTGGGCGTCGATCCACTGGTCGAGCTGGAAGGACGTCACGCCCATGCGCTTGAGGTTGAGGTAGTGCTCGGCGTCCACGGCGCGCATCTTCTCCAGGTCGAGCGTGCCGGAGAGGTGGAAGGCGGGCGCGCCGTTCTGCTCCTCCATGCCCTTGCGGGCGGCCGGGCCGAGCGCCAGCAGGGCCTTCGCGTACCCGTGGTAGTCGGCGATCCGGTCGCCGAGCGGGGACTTGCGCCAGCCGCTGCCGGACTTGACGTACGTCGCGTCCTCGGTGACGACGACCGGGTCGCCCGCCGAACCGCCGCCGGCGCCGAGGGACTCGGTGAGACGGCCGGTGCGCACCTTGCCGTTGAGGTTGATCCGGCCGGTGGTGGTCGCGACCAGTGGGCCGCCCTCGGTGCGGAAGTCCTGGGAGGCCGCGTAGGGCGTGCGGGCGGCCTGGGCGAGGGCCTGCTCGGGATCGATCACCCCGCCGGCGGGCGCCTCGGCCGGGGCCGACGCGGGTGCGGACGCCGAGGCCGCTGCCGGGCCCGATGCCGGGGCGGACGTCGGAGCGGACGTCGGGGCCGCGTCGGGGGTCGTCGGCGTCGCGGCCGGGGTGGTGGCAGGCGGGGCGGCGGGGGCCGGGGCCGCCGAGGGGGCGTCGTCGTTGCAGCCCGTCAGCGCGGTGAGGGAGAGCACGGTCGCGGCGGCGGCCAGGGCGGTGGTGCGGCGAATCGTCAAGAAAGGTCTCCGGTCGAGAGGATCGGTGTCGGCATCCTGGCACACGGCGGGTTGGTGACCGCACTCGGCGCCAGGTCGGGGCGCAGGTCGGGGGCGCGGGTCGGGCGAATCCCGCGCGGCGCCAACTTCCCTGCGGGACAGGCCTGGTGTCCACTTGTATGGCGGATCATCCCGGTTTCGGGCGGGTCGGGGGCGCGGGCGGCGGGCTCGGCTTGAGAGGATCGGCCCGGAAACGGGATGGACGGGAGAGGGTGGGTCGTGGTCGGTACCGTGCTGGTCGGTGTCCTGGTGCTCGCGGTCGGCGGGTGCGTGTGCGTGGTGTGGGCCGAACGCGGCGGCCCCCGCTGGGTGCGCGCCGTGGCGTCCGCGACGCTCGTCTCGGGGTCCGTGCTGCGCCGCTCCGCGCGCAGCCGGCGCCGGAACCGGAGCCTGAGCGGCGGTGACAGCGGCGACGGTGGCGGCGGGGATGGCGGTGGCGGCGGCGGTGGTGGTGGCAGCAGCGATGGTGGCTGAGCGCCCCGCCCGCGGGCGCGACGACGACGAGCGGCTGCGGCGGGTCTTCGAGGCGGTGCTGGCCGAGACCCTGTCCGGGACCGGGCCGCTCACCTGCACGGGCCTGGACGAGGACACCGAGAACGCGCTCTGGGCGGTCTGGGAGGCGTACCCGAACGCTTCGGCCGAGCTGGTGCAGGCCGCGCGGCGCGCCTTCGCCGGCCAGTTGGACGGCGGCAACGCGGCCCGCTGGCGCGCGGAACTCGCCGCCCGGGCGATCGCCGGGCGCCGCCCCCGCGGCTGAGCGTGCGGCCCCGGACGTCCGCATGCCCCGGCCGCGTGGGCGGCCGGGGCGCGCGGGGGCGTCAGCTCTCGGTGGAGCGGCGGCGGGAGGCGACGACGAGCGCCGCACCCGCGGCCAGGGCTGCGGCGGCGCCGCCGGCCTCCCAGCCGAGGCCCTCGGTGCCGGTGGCGGCGAGCTGGCCGGGGCGGGTGGTGACCGTGGTGGTACCCGTGGTGGCCGTGGCCGTCCCGGCGGTGGTGCCCGCCGTGGTCGTGCCCGCGGTCGTGCCCGTCGCGGTCGTGTCCGTCGTGGTGGTCAGGGCGGCGGGCCGGACGGCCGGCTGGGCGCCGGTGGCGGTCTGCGGCTGCTCGGCGGGCCGGGCCGGCTGCGGGGCCGGCTTGTTCGCGGCCTCGTCCTCGGCGCGGGCCGTGAACTGACCCTCCTTCAGGAAGTCCAGGATGTCCTGGTAGCTGCCCCGCAGCGCCTTGTCGGCCGCCTTGCTCAGTGCCGGTCCGGCGCCGTCGGAGATCCGGACGACCTTCAGCCGGTTGTCGGTCTGACTCCACTCTCCGAGTTCGACGTCCAGGAAGTGCCGCACGTCGGCGGCGGTGCCCGCGAGGGCCTTCTCCCCCGCCGCACGCACGCCCGGGCCGGTCTCCTTGTCGTCGAGGATGCCCTGCACCTTGGCGCGGTCCTCGTCCTCGGCGCGGGCGATGAACTGGCCCTCCTTCAGGAAGGCCAGAACTTCCTGGTTGCTGCCGGATATCGCCTTCCGGGCGGCCGCCTTCACCGCCGGCCCGGCGCCGTCGAAGATCCGGGCGACCATCACCCGGTTGTCGGTCTGACGCCGCTCGTCGAGTTCGACGTCCAGGAAGTGCCGCACGTCGGCGGCGGTGCCCGCGAGGGCCTTCTCCCCCGCCGCGCGCACAGCCGGGCCGGTCTCCTTGTCGGCCAGGATGCCCTGCACCTTGGCGCGGTCCTCGTCCTCGGCGCGGGCCGTGAACTGGCCCTCCTTCAGGAAGTCCAGGATGTCCTGGTAACTGCCCCGCAGCGCCTTGTCGGCCGCCTTCTTCAGTACCGGCCCGGCACCGTTGGTGATCCAGACGACCTTCAGCCGGTTGTCGGGCTGGCGCCGCTCGTCGAGTTCGACGTCCAGGAAGTGCCGCACGTCGGCGGCCGTGCCCGCGAGGGCCTTCTCCCCCGCCGCACGCACGGCCGGGCCGGTCTCCTTGTCAGCCAGGATGCGCCGCACCTCGGCGCGGTCGTGCTCCTCCTGGCCCGTCCCCTGGTCCTCGGCGCCCTTGGACGCGGTGTCAGGGCCCGAGACGCCGGCCGGCTGGGGGTTGTCGGCGGCGGAGGCCATCGACGGGAAGAGGACGGCGGGGGCCAGGACGGCGGCCGCGACGACGGCGGACACCCGGGGCAGCTTCATTCAGCACCTTGCGTTGTGCGGAGAGATTGTGAACGACCGTCAGCATAGATCTTCTTTTACGGTTGCCATACCAAATATTTGCCGCCGCCCGCACCGCACCCCCACAACACCCGCAACACCCACAGCATCCGCAACACCCACAGCATCCGCAACACCCGTAACACCCCACGGCACCCGCAACACCCACGGCCCCAGACCCTAGGGTGGGGCGGATGAGCTTCCACGTGGTTGTCGGATACGGGCCCGCCGGGGCCGCCACCGCCCGCCTGCTGGCCGGGCAGGGGCACGCCGTACGGGTCGTCACCAGGACGGGGAGCCCCGCACGGGGCGGGGCTCCGGTGCCCGGCATCGAGCACGTGGCGCTGGACGCGGGCGATCGCGCGCGACTGACGGAGGCCGCACGCGGCGCAGCGGCGATCTACGGCTGCGCGGCGCCGCCGCTGCCGCAGTGGGCGGCGCGGTGGCCGGCGCTGGCCTCCTCGCTGTGCGCGGCGGCCGAGGCCACCGGGGCGGTGCTGGTCATGCTCGGCAACCTCTACGGCTACGGTCCGGTGCGCGGTCCGATGACCGAGGACCTGCCGCTGGCCGCGGCCGGCCCCAAGGGGCGGGTGCGGGCGGCGGCGTGGGAGCAGGCTCGGGCGCTGCACGGGGCCGGGCGGATCCGGGCGGTCGAGGTGCGGGCCTCGGACTTCTTCGGCCCCGGGGTGACGGACGGCGGGCACCTGGCCTCGCGGGTGATGCCGGGCCTGTTGAAGGGCCGGAGCATCGCGGTGCTCGGCGACCCGGACGCGCCGCACAGCTGGACGTACCTGCCGGACGTGGCGCGGGCGTTGGCCGAGGTCGCGGGCGAGGAGCGGGCCTGGGGGCGGGCCTGGCACGTGCCGACGGCCCCCGCGCTGCCGGTGCGCGCGATGGTGGAACGGCTGGCCGCGCAGGCGGGCGTCGGACCGGTCGCGGTGCGCCGGCTCCCGCAGGCGCTGCTGGGCGCGGCGGGGCTGTTCTCCCCGCTGCTGCGTGAACTGCGGGAGGTCCGTTACCAGTTCGACCGCCCGTTCGTGGTGGACGCCTCCGCCTACGAGGCCGCGTTCGCGGTGCGCGCGACCGCGCTGGAGGAGCAGGTGGAGGCGACGGTGCGGTGGTGGCGCGAGCGGACGCAGGGGCGTTGAGCCCCCGGGCCGGTCAGTGCTTGAGGGCGTCGGCGCCGCGGTAGCCGGCGGGCACGCCCTGGGCGAAGACCACGTCGGCGGTCATGTGGCGGGTGCGCAGCGGGAGGATCGCCTGGTAGGCGGGCGAGTCGTACCAGGCGCGCAGGCGTTGGCGGTCGGGGAACTCGATGAGGATGAGGTCCTGTCCCCAGGTGCCTTCGACGGTCTCGATCCGGTCGCCGTGGATGAGGAAGCGGCCGTCGAAGGGGTCCAGGGTGGCGTCGATGCGCTGGAGGTACTCGACGATGTCGGGGCCGAACTCGACCGAGTGGACCTGGGCCATCGCGTAGGCGGTCATCGCTGTTCTCCTGGGGGTTGGTCCGGTGTCCGTGGTCTCCGACGGTACGGGCGGGGGCGGAGGGGGCGAATCCGTCGCGGATCGGTAGGGGGTACGTAGTCTGGGCCGCCCCTGGCCGCGCCCCTGACCAGGCGGGGTGTCGGACGACCCCCCAGAAAACTGGGATACCGGCGATTGATCGGACGCTGACAAGCTGACGGCGGCGGACGGACCGGGTGGCCCGGGGGGCCCTCCGGACCGGCCGCCGCCCCTCGTCGTCTCCCCTTCTTGGAGAGCTCTGTGCGTTCGCTAGTCCGGCGTATCGTCCTCGGCATCGCGCTGGCCCTGACCGGCCTGGTGCTGGTCCCGGGCGGCTCGGCCTCGGCCGACACCCCCTCGACGGTCCTGTTCAACCAGAAGTCCGAGCGCTGTCCCAACGGCGCGATATGGGGCGGGCAGGGTCTGCACCCCTGCGCGCCGTCCGACAACCCGGGCCAGTGGGTGTTCAAGCCCGTCCCGGGCCTGCCGAGCGTCTACACCCTCAACAACGCCGCCGACCAGCGCTCCTGCCTGACGGTCGACAGCACCCCCTCCGGCGTCCAGTGCTACGCCAACAACACCTCGCAGATGTGGCGGGTCACGCCGTGGACCGCGGCCGACAGCGTCTCGCGGTACGGCATGCTCGGGATACGGCTGCAGAACATCTCCACCTCCCAGTGCCTGGACAACACCGAGCACAGGATCGGCGGCGGCTGGCGGCTCTACATGTTCGACTGCAACGACGGCGGGTACCAGGAGTGGGACATCTACCGCAGCACCTACGAGGCCCTGTTCGGCGGGGTCGCCACCCACAAGGGCATGACCTGGGCCGCCCTTGAGCAGCGCGCCGACAACGTCGTGCACGTCGGCAACGACAACAGCAGCAACGCGTACAGCGGCGACACCCCCGCCTCCGCGCAGCTGCCCGTGCTGTGCCTCAAGCAGGACGGCCGCCCCGCCCCCGCCGGTGTGCCCACCAGCGGCTTCCACAGTTGGGCCGGCGGCGAAGTGAAGGCCACCATCCCCACCTCCGGCAGCCAGCTCACCAGCCGGGCCGCCGCCGACCAGCTCTGCGCCGGCTACTTCGGCGCCGGCTTCCGGATGGCGGAGTTCCACGACGCCTCGGGCTGGGGCCTGTGGGCCAACGGCACCCTGCCCGTCGGCGGCCGCTTCTGGACCGCCATCACCGACCAGCCGGCCAACCCCTGGAGCTGACCGCACCCGGACGAGGGAGGGCGGGCGCCGATCCCGGCGCCCGCCCCTTCTCATTGCCGAAGTGCCGAACGCGTCACCGCCTGGGCCGATGTGCGCACTGACCACCCCCCAACCCGGCAGTGCCGGTCAGGTCGCGCGCTGTCCGTGGAGGAGGACGGGCAGCGCGCGGCCCGCCAACGCCTCGGCGGCACGGGCGGCTTGGGAGGGCGCCATGACGTCGTGGAGTTGGCGGACGGGGACGAAGCGGGCGCCGAACAGGCCGCTGCGGTGCCGGGGCGGGACGGTGAGGTGAGTGTCATCGCGCACCGCGCCGCCGTCGAAGACCAGGTTGAGGCGTTCCAGGTAGCGGTCGGCGGGGGTGAAGTCGACCGCGAGGACGTCGGCGAGGCGCAGGTCGAGCCCGGTCTCGGCGTGCAGGTTGCGGGCAGCGGCGAGGTGCGGGGGCTCGTTCGGCTTCGCGGCGCCGCCGGGCAGGATCAGCCCGTCCATGTAGTCCGGGTCGACGAGCAGGACGTCACCGCGCGGGTTGCGCACGAGGACGAGGCAGCCGAGCCGGCACACCGGCGGCTTGGCGAGCAGACGGGGGTCTTGCATCGGGCGGTTCACCTTCTGAGGGCGGCGAGGAGTACGAGGGAGAAGCCCGCCAACCACAGGAGGCGGGCGAGGAGTTCAGCCGTCACGCGTCAGACGCTCGTAACGCAGCCCCTTGCGGAGCAGGTCGACGACCCGCAGGAGCGCGGACGGGCTGGCCGAGCCCAGATTCACCAGGTAGCACCCGGTCAACCGGCCGTGCTCCCAGTCGACTTCGACGGACGGCAGCATGACGCCGCCCAGGGCGAGGACGGCCGTCAGGTCATCCAGAACGTCGGCCGCCTGCCGCCGCTGCTCGGCGGTCACGCGGGAGAGCATTGAGGACACGCTCACTCCCCCGGCCGCTTGTGGACCTCGAACACACGCCAGGTACTCCAGGCGTCGGAGAAGGACCTGAACCCGCGGAGCTCACCGTCCGGTTGGCGCAGCCACTCCCCGGTGAGCTCGTTGCGGACCCGGTAGAGGCGGGCCCCGGTGTCCCAGCGCACGCCATAGCCGTGGAGCTTGGCAGGCTGGGGTGACTTCATGGTCATGACTGATCGCCTTCCACGCGAATCTGCAGTCCCGCGAGCCGATTCACGATCGACTTCACTTTCTGCGCCCCAATCGTTACTCACCGCAGCTAGGCTGACCAGCGTGGACGTGTGCCACGTTGTGGTTGGACACACTGGAGGGGCTCCATGGCCTTCAAACCCAATAAGTTGGATCCGGGGCGCTCGGCCCGCGACCTGTTCGGCTGGGAGATGCGCAATCACCGAGAGCTCGCCGGCTCCATGTCGCTTGATCAACTGACCGAGATCCTCGGCTGCTTCTCGAAGGGGCACCTGGCCAGGATCGAGCGCGCCGAGTCGATGCCGCCGCCGGACCTGCCGGCCAAACTCGATGTCGCGTTCGGCACCAACGGGCTCTTCGGCCGCATCTACATACTCGCCAAGAAGGAGAACTTTCCCGGCAAGTACCGCCGTTGGTCCGAGATCGAGACCAAGGCGGAAACCATCGAAGAGTTCTCTGCTGCCACCATTCCAGGACTCCTACAGACCCCTGAGGTCGCACGACTCTCACTTCTCGCGGGTCATCCGCATGCCACCCCGCAGGAACTCGACGCACTGGTGTCAGCACGCCTCAACCGCCAGAAACGGTTGGTCTCGCCGACTCGTCCGCATTGCTGGTTCATCCTCGATGAGTCGACTCTCCGACGGCCGGTCGGGGACGCAACGGTGATGAGACGACAACTCGATGCCATCGCGTCAGACCAGAGGTCGCACATCACCGTGCAGGTTCTGCCATTCGCAGCAGGAGTCCATGCCGAGATGGGAGGGTCGCTCTTTCTCTATTCGGTACCGGGCCGTCCGATGGTGGCTTGGGAAGAGGGGGCCCGTAGTGGCGAACTCATCGAAGATGTCGAGGGTGTGGCCACCCGCCGGAGGTCATACGATCTGCTGAGGGCCCTGGCCCCGTCGCCCCGGGACTCCCGGGCGATGATCAGGCGCATCTCAAAGGAGTACGGCCGTGCGAGCGAACCATCATGAGAGCTGGCGAAAGAGCAGCCATAGCAACAACGATGGTGGCGCCTGCGTCGAAGTGGATGACGCGCACCCTGGTCGGGTTCGGGACAGCAAGGACCCCGACGGGCCCCGCCTCAACTTCCCACCAACCGCTTGGCAGGCATTCATCACCGCCATCCGAGCCGGGGAGTTCAGCACCAACTGATCCACCTGCGCGGATGGCTGCGCCGCGCAACCCAGGACCCCAAGCATCCGGAAGGACTGGCACCATGAGCTCCCGCCCCGACCTGTCCTCTGCCCACTGGGTCAAGTCCTCCCACAGCTCCGACGGGGGTCAGTGCGTCGAGGTCGCGCCCGGCTTCCCGAGCGTCATGCCCGTGCGCGACTCCAAGGACCCTCACGGCCCGGCCCTCGTCTTCCCCGCCGACGCCTGGCAGGCCTTCGTCACCGCCGTTCGCACCGGCGAATTCGGCACCGGCTGACGCTGCTCGATGGTGCCGCCGACCCGGCTCGGGGCGGCGGCACCTGACACTCTCGCTCTGGATCCGGCAGCCCTTCGCTTGCATGGGAAGAAGGAGCACGGAGCGGTCAACTCATCGAGGGTGCAGAGGGTGTTGCCGCTCGCCGCAGGTCATACGATCTCCTCAGGGCCACGGCCCGGTCGCCCCGGGGCTCCAGGGCGATGATCAGGCGCATCTCACAGGAGTTCGGTCGTGCCAGCAGGGAACCAGGAGAGATGGCGGAAGAGTAGCCACAGCAACAACGACGGCGGCATGTGCATTGAGGTGGACGATGCCCAGCCAGGTCGCGTGCGGGACAGCAAGGACCCCGACGGGCCCCGCCTCAACTTCCCACCAACCGCTTGGCAGGCATTCATCACCGCCATCCGAGCCGGGGAGTTCAGCACCAACTGATCCACCTGCGCGGCGCAGCCATCGCGGATGGCTGCGCCGCACAACCCAGGACCCCAAGCATCCGGAAGGACTGGCACCATGAGCTTCCGCCCCGACCTGTCCTCTGCCCACTGGGTCAAGTCCTCCCACAGCACTGACGGGGGTCAGTGCGTCGAGATCGCGCCCGGCTTCCCGAGCGTCATGCCCGTGCGCGACTCCAAGGACCCTCACGGCCCGGCCCTCGTCTTCCCCGCCGACGCCTGGCAGGCCTTCGTCACCGCCGTCCGCGCAGGCGAATTCGGCACCAACTGATGCTGCTCGACGGTGCCGCCGACCCGGGCCGGGGCGGCGGCACCTGACACTCTCGCTCTGGATCCGGCAGTCCTTTGCTTGGTTGGGAAGAAGGGGCACGGAGCGGTGAACTCATCGAGGCTGCAGTGGGTGTTGCCGCTCGCCGGCCGCTGTCCCCGCTCGCCGAAGGTAGACCGATTCTCACTGAAGTCTGATCGGATCTGCTGTTGTCGTGAGCAGGACTCGAGCGAGAAATCGCAGGCGCCGCCAAGGGGCGTCTCGTACCCTCGTCCTCACCGGTTCGCCGAATAGCCACTGAGGATTGTGTGAAGCACTTCGATCTCCACGCCAGGATTCCGTTGCTCGTGAAGACCATGGCCGCTGCCGACCACAGCCCGGACGCTCAGCTGACACAGACACGCCACCGCGCTTCACTCGTGGAGAGCTGGGACATCGAGCCCGGATCCACCGTCCTCGAACTGGGTTGCGGGCAGGGCGATATGACCGCCGTCCTCGCGGAGGCTGTCGGACCCCAGGGACGCGTGGTGGCCGTCGATGTCGCCGATCCGACCTACGGGGCGCCGGTCACGCTCGGGGAATCGGCGGCCCGGATCGCGGCGAGCCCGGTCGGGCCGCGCATCGACTTCCGCTTCAGCACGGATGTCCGCGACCCGTCGGTCGACTTCCCCTCCGACACCTTCGACCACGTCGTGCTCACCCACTGCTCCTGGTACTTCGCCTCGCTCGGGCAGCTGCGCGACACGCTGGCCCGGGTGCGGCCCTGGGCGCGGCGGCTGTGGTTCACCGAGTGGGACCTGACGCCCTCCTGCGGCGACCAGCTCGCGCACCTGCTCGCAGTATTGATCCAGGGCCAGATCGAGGCTGCAGGCTCACACGGCGAGGGCAACATCCGCACGTCCTTCTCCCGCGAGGCGCTGCTGCGGCTCCTGCCCGAGGCGGGCTGGACAGCGGACGGCGACGGGCCGGTCGACACCGACGCACTCCAGGACGCGGACTGGGAGATCGCCGCCTGTCTCGACCTGATCACCGGAGGAGAACGGTTGGCCGCGCTGCCCGAACCGGTACGGCAACTCGTCCTCAGCCAGAGCGACGTCCTGCGGGCCGTCGCCGCACCGCATGGCAACCGCCCGCTCGCGGCGTACTGGGTCACCGCACGCTGAAGTGCCACCCCGGCCAAACCTTCCGACCTCAGTCGGATCCCGCAGCCCTTGCACTTCCGCAACCCAGCCGGCCCGGCCCGGCGCCCTCGAACACCGAACCAGGTTAGAACTTCAGGCTACCCAAGGTGTACTGATGGCATCGCGTATTAGGTTGTCGTGAATTGGCCATGCTGGCAGTGGAGTTAAGAGGACATCTCATTTGGGGGCCTTTAAATCGAGTGCGAGAGTTCCGGTCCGGGTGATACAAGGTCTACGTGACTGAGCAATTCTCCTTCCCCACCCTGCTGCAGATGATCGACGAGCGGTCCGCCGCGTTCCGCGCCGCCGTCGCCGCTGCCCCCAGCCTCGACGCCGACGTCCCGTCCTGCCCGGGCTGGACGCTGTACGACCTGGCGAACCACCTCAGTGAGGGGGACCGCTTCTGGGCCTACATCGTGCTGAACACCGCGCCGGGCGACGAGCGGCCGAGCAAGGACGGGCTGGCGGCGCCCAGGGAGCGCGAGGCCCTCATAGCCTGGCTGGCCGACTCGACGGAGCAGCTGCTTGCCGCTCTGCGCGAGGCCGGCCCGGACCGGGCCTGCTGGGCCTGGTGGGAGCCGCTGGCCTCGCCGCACACGGGGGCCGCCGTGGCCCGCCGCCGCGTCCACGAGTCGCTGATCCACACCTACGACGCCCAGCTGGCCTCCGGTACGCCGCAGGAGCTGCCGACGACCGAGGCGGTCGACGCCATCGAGGAGTTCCTGGCCACCGTCTGCACCGTCACCGTCCCGTGGCCGCACGAGCCCGCCACCATGGACTACCACGCAGCCGAGGCCGGCTCCTGGCGCCAGACGGTGGACGCCGCCGGTTCCCGCTTCACCCGCCTCACCGCGGCGGAGGCCGCCGAGAGCAAGCCCACCGCCGCCATCTACGGCACGGCGAGCGAGATGGCCCTGCTCATGTACATGCGCATCCCGAACGGCTCGCTGCGGATGGAGGGCGACGCCGACCTGCTCCAGCAGCTGCAGAACGGGGGCTAACGGCTTGGGGAGCGATAAGAATCCGGGCAGGCTCGGCTGAGCAATCCGCCTGGGATCGATCAGCAGGACGTCGGGCGGGCGTCGGCGGCGAGGACGAGTTCTTTGCTCGTCTTGCGGGTGGCCCGGCGGGCTGACCGGTCGGAGACCAAGCCGGCTATGGCGGCTTGGGTCTCGGCGAAGTATTCGCGGCGACCGGTGTAGCGCTGCGCCACTGCTTCTACTCGGCGTTGGCGTGTTCCACGCAGATCCGGTTGGAGGACTGCGCTCGGCGTTCGTGCCGCCAGGCGTGCTGCTCGCCGAGGGTCGCGTCCTTCTTCGGCTTGCGGGGTGGGGCGGTGACCTGGCGTGGGAACTGGTTGGCGAGGCCCCGGTAGCCCTCGTCGACATGCACCTTGACGCCGGGGCGGCAGCGCAGTTGCTCGGCAAGATGCTGCCGGGATATGCCCGATAGGGCGTGATGAGACAAGGCCGCGCGGGCCGATGACTTCACATCCACGGGCGCCGCGCCTCGCGCCGCCTACGCCTGCCGCCGCTCCCACTGCTCCTTCGTGATCTCGTACCGCACACCCCCGTGCTCGGAACCCTCGACCGCCATCATGTAGTCCGGCGTGGGGATGTTCTCCGCGAGCGTCATCCCGAGCTTCTCCATGACGTTACGCGAAGGGCGGTTCACGGTCATCGTCTCGGCCCAGACCATGCGGATGCCGAGCTCGGCGAACCCCTTCGCCAGCAGCGCCTGCGAGACTTCGGTGGCGTAGCCCCGGCCCCAGGCCGCCTGGCGCAGGCGATAGCCGAGTTCGGCCTCCTCACGCGGGCCGCTGCGCCGCGGACGCAGGCAGAACCAGCCGACGAACGCGCCGCCGTCCTTCTCGTGCGCGGCGAACAGGCCGAGGTCATGATTCCAGCGCTCGTAGCCGGCGAGGATGCTGGGGATGGCGAGGTCGCGGACCTCCTCTGGCGGGGTTGGAGCGCCGCCGTTCAGGTAGCGCATCACCGCCGGGTCGCTGTCCAGCTCGATCAGCAGGTCCGCGTCGGCGGCGGCGAAGGGGCGGAGGGTCAGGCGCTCGGACTCGAGGTAGGTGGCCACGTGAGGATCATGGCCGAGACGGGTCGGACGGTCCAGGGAGTTTTCGGGCCGCGTCTGTCACCGGGTGGCGTTCTGACCGCAGTTCCGTGAATGATCTTCAGGTGGGCCGCGAGGGCTGTGGTCAGCTCGTTCGACCACTCTTGTGCAGCGCGGCGCTCGCGCGGAAGCGGATACGGCCGCAGCGGTCTTTCACCTCCTCGGTCGCGTCGTCCGGGCAGCAGCAGTGCCGAGCCAGCCAGGCCAGATCGCCAGGATCCAGCCAGAGTGCCACGCGCCCACGGTCGGCTTCGGTCTGAGGACTGGTCGGCTTGATCTCGGTCATGGCGAGAGGCTACTCAATCCGCAGCAAGCGCCTCGAAGATCATTCACGAAAGCGCGGGCAGAGCCTCTTTCAGACGGTCCGGGGGCGGCGGCGCCTGACGGTGTCGCTCTGGATGACGAGCCGACGCTGAACCACATCTGCCCAGACGGTGGGCGAGCCTGGCGAGGCACGGCCTGCGGTGGCTCGACGTCCCCGACGGCCCCGAACTCGGCGGTGGGAACGGGTGCCGGGGTCAGCGCATCAGGCAAGGGGGGCTCTCGCAGTACCTGTATCACCAGGGTCTCCCGGACGTTCAAAACGCCTGTCACCATGGACACACGCTGCAGCTTCACCCCCATCAGTTCAATTCAGCTGCCCCGAATGCGCGACCGTATCGGCGCGTTCTTCGACGGCAGAAGGGACGGAGACCAATGGCGGACAATCAATTCACCGCTCACGCGGAACTTTTCGATCTGAGCGGGAAGTACGCCCTTGTCACCGGCGGCACCAGGGGAATCGGGCTGATGATAGCGCGCGGCCTTCTCCAGGCGGGCGCCCGCGTCGTCATCAGCTCGCGCAAGGCGGACGCGTGCGCGGAGGCACAGCATCTGCTGTCCGAATTCGGCGACGTTCAAGCGATCCCCGCCGACCTGTCCAGGCACGACGAGTGTCAGCGCCTCGCCGATCTCGTCCAGGCCGGCTCGGAACGCCTGGACATCCTTGTCAACAACGCGGGGGCGATGTGGCGCGAGCCGCTGGCGACGTTCCCGGACGAGGCCTGGGACGCGGTGATCGACCTCAACCTCAAGTCGCCGTTCTGGCTGGTGCAGGCGCTGCTCCCGGCACTTCGCAGGGCGGGCACCGCGGATGATCCCGCGCGGATCATCAACATCGGCAGTATCGCCGCCATCCACGTCGCCCAGTCGCCCAACTACTCGTACGCCAGCAGCAAAGCGGCTCTCCATCAACTCACCAGGGTGCTTGCCAGGGAGCTGGGCCCACAGCACGTCACGGTGAACGCGGTGGCACCGGGAATGTTCCCGTCCCGGATGACGGCGTCCACGCTCGATGCCGTCGGCGACACGATCGCGGCGGCGGCCCCTCTGCGCCGGATCGGCCGCGACGACGACATGGCGGGTATCGCCGTGTTTCTCGCCAGCCGGGCCGGGTCCTACCTCACGGGCACCGTCATCCCGGTGGACGGCGGCATCGCGACGACCGCATCGGGCACCCCTTAGACTGCGGGACCGGCTTACGGTGAGGGGATGGCCACGATGGATCTGCGCACCGAGATCCGGGAGTTCCTCAGCTCGCGTCGCGCCCGCGTCGCACCCGCGCAGGCGGGCCTTCCCGCTTACGGCGGCAACCGTCGGGTCAAGGGTCTGCGCCGCGAGGAGGTGGCGCTGCTGGCGGGGGTATCGGTCGACTACTACGTGCGCATGGAGCGCGGCAGGCTCGCCGGTGCCTCCGATGGCGTGCTCGACGCGTTGGCCTCTGCCTTGCAACTCGACGAGGCCGAGCGCGACCACCTGTTCCACCTCGCGCGCCAGTCCACGGCGCCCAGCGGCCCGCGCCGGCGCAGGCCTGCCGTGACGGTGCGCTCGACGCTGCAGCAGGTGCTCGATGCGATCTCCGGTGCGCCGGCCTGGATCGGTAACGGCCGCTACGACGTGCTCGCCACGAACCGACTCGCTCGCGCGCTGTATTCGCCGGTGCTGGCCGACTCGCGACGGCCCGCGAACACGGCGCGGTTCGTCTATCTGAACCCCGAGGCGGCCAGGGATTTCTTTGTCGACTACGACCACATTGCCGGCGGCGTGGCCGCGAAGCTGCGCATGGAAGCCGGCCGCGATCCGCACGACGGGGAGCTGATCACCCTGGTCGGCGAACTGTCGACGTCCAGTGAGCTGTTCCGGCAGCGGTGGGCATCTCAGGACGTGCGGCTGCACCGGTCCGGCCGCAAGCGTGTGCGCCATCCGATCGTGGGCCGGCTCGACTTGGACGTCGAGTCCCTGGGACTGCCCGCCGAACCCGGCCTGCACCTCAACGTCTACACCGCACCCGCGGGCACACCGACCGCTGACAATCTGGCGCTCCTGGCGTCGTGGGCGGCCACCCAGCAGGCGCCGGCGACCGAGCTCGAAGCACACAACGGATAGTCCGGCCCCTTCAGTACTGGTCCGGTGGACCCGGGCCCGGTGGCGGGAGCGGGTGCCGGGTCAGTCCCACCAGAACGACCACTGGTGGGCGGCGACGAGGCCTTCGGCGTAGGCGGTCAGGGTGCCGGTACCCTGGAAGACGAGGTCGGGGCAGAGGGCGGTGTGCTCGGCGGCCAGCGGGAGGGCCTCGGCGAGCGTGGCGGGCGGGACGGCGACGCTCAACTCCAGGGTGTCGAAGCCGACTTGGACGACCTGGGCGCCGAAGCGGCGTTCCCAGTCGGCGAGCACGGCGGCGATCTTGGCGGTGTCGTCCTCGTGGTTGAGCGGGCCGCTCCAGCCGCAGGCGGCCAGCGCCTCGGCGCCGCTGCCCGCCTCGACCAGGCCCAGGCGCGCGTCCCGTACGGACAGCAGCACGTCGGCCAGGCCGCGGGCCTCGATGCCGGGGGCGCCGTCGGGGACGGCCGCGGCGGGGGCGGTGCCGGGCCAGGCGGGGCCGAAGGGGGCCAGGGCGGCGTGGAGTTCGGCGGCGTCCTCGGTGTCGAGCGGGCCCTCGGGCGCGTCCTCGTCGGTGCCGCCGAGCTGCTGCCACCAGCGGCGCAGCAGGGCGTCGGGGTCGTAGAGGGTGGGGTCGGAGGCGGAGGCCGGGAAGAGTTCGCCGGACAGCCAGGGGCGGTAGTCGGCGCCGTCGCCGAGGGGGACGAGCAGCAGCGGCCACAGGCCGGACTGCGGGTGGGCGCGGTGGAGTTGCTGCCACAGGCCGGCGGGGGCGGGGGCGTCGCTGATCCACAGCAGCGGCTCCGGCCCGTCCTCGCCGCCGACCAGGCGGCCGGGCGGGAGGGTGGCGGGCAGGAGACGGGACAGGTCCGAGGTCATGGGGCCACCGTAGGGGCGGTCACTGACAAGGGAGTTCGGGCAGGGGGGCCGGGCGGCGGGGTTCGGGCCCTCGGTGCGGCGGGGGCGGTTCAGGCCCAGGGCAGGGCGGCGCGGGTGCGCCAGTACGCCGGGGCGGGTTCGGCCAGGGCGGCGAGGGCGGCCAGGTCGTCGGGGTCGGGGTGCAGGGTGGCGGCGGTGAGGTTGGAGGCGAGCTGGTCGACGGTCGCCGCGCCGGACAGGACGAGGTCGGCCCAGGGCTGGGCGGTGGCCGCGGCCAGGGCGAGGGCGTCGAGGGGGGCGCCGGTGCGGGCGGCGAGGGCGCGCAGTGCGGCGGTGTCGTTCCCGGTGGCGTTGCGTCCGGCGAGGCGGCCGTTGGCCATGGCCTCCTTGACGACGACCAGCCAGCCGGCGGCGTGGGCTTCGGCCAGGGCGGGGGCGGCGGAGGGTTCGAGCAGGTTCCAGGTGGCCTGGACGGCGGTGAACAGCGGGCGGCCGTCCACGGTGACGGCCAGGGCGGCACGGATGGTGTCCGCCTGGGCCGGGCCGCTGGTGGACAGGCCGACCCGCACGCCCTGTCCGGCCAGGTCGGCCAGGCGGGCGTGCAGGGCGGTGTCGGTCAGGGCGGGGCTGTCGGGGGTGACGGAGTGGACCAGGTAGACGTCCAGGTGCGGGCCCAGCAGGGAGCGGGTCTCGTGGATCTGGCGGTCGAACACCGCTGTGGAGTGCTCCTTGACCTCGTGCGCGGCCACGCCGGTGGTCTGCCAGTCGGCCGTGTAGGTGTAGCCCCACTTGCTGCCGACCGTCACCTCGGCGGCGGCCTGGGGGTGTTCGGCGAGCCACTGGGCGACGAACTCCTCGGCGCGGCCGTAGGAGCGGGCGGTGTCGAGGTAGCGCACGCCGGCGGCGTAGGCGGCGTCGAGCAGGGCGTGGGTGCGGTCGCGCAGTGCCTCGACGGTGCGTTCGGCGGGCAGGTCGCCGTCGCGGCCGAGGGTGATGTAGCCGGGCCGGCCGACGGCTGCGGTGCCCAGGCCGTACCGCGCGATCGGCGGGCGGTCGGCGGCGGCTCCGGTGGCGGGGTCGGTCGGCATGGCGGGGTCTCCTCGGGCGCGACGGTGCTCACCTGGGACTTTACCGTCGGGTCGGCCGGCGCATCCGGCCGCCGGGGTCGGGCGGTCGGATGCGCCGGTCAGCCAGGCCGGTCAGTCAGTCAGGCCAAGGCCGGTCAGCCGGGTCAGCCGGCGGCGATGGTGGCCCGGATCCAGTCGGCGTAGGCGCGCACGTCGGTGTACAGGCCCGGGCCTTCGGAGCAGGGCACGCCCGGGGCGCCGGGGCCGGAGGTGGTGCCGATGAGCTCCCAGCGGCCGCCGCGGCCGCGCTGGATCTGCGGGCCGCCGGAGTCGCCGAAGCAGGCCATGGCCTTCGGGGTGGGGCTGGTCGTGCACAGGCGGGTGGGGCCGGCGAAGCCGGGGGCGCAGTCGGCCGCGGCGGCGCGGCGGGTGTCGAGTTCCTGGAGGCGGTCCGGGAAGACCATGTCCTCGTACTTGGGGGTGTCGAGGACGGTGCCGAAGCCGAGCAGCCGGGTCGGGGTGCCGGGCGGGCCGGGGCGCTGGGCGACGGGGGCGGGCCGCTGGGCGACGGGGCGGTCCAGGCGCACCAGGGCGAGGTCGTCGTAGTTGGGGCGGGTCTGGCCGTCGCCGAAGCTGAAGCCGGGGTGGACGACGGTGCGGGTGATGGCCCGGACGGTGCCGCCGCTCTTGCGGTGCGCGCTGCCGATGCGCACGGTGCCGTCGAGCGTCAGCTCGCTGCCCGGGTAGCCCTGGACGCAGTGGGCGGCGGTGAGGACCCACTGGGGGTCGATCAGTGTGGCGCCGCAGGTGCCGTCGGCTATCTGCTTGGCGCTCATCGGGATCGTGGCCATGAACGGGTAGCGCTCGGTGGAGTCGTGGCCGTTGACGATCGCCTGGGCGCTTCCGGTCATGGCGGTGGCGCCCAGGGCGGCGGCGAGGGCGGCGACGGCGGTGGCGCGGGCGGCGCGGCGGCGGACGGTCTTGCGCAGGAGCACGGGTGACGGCCTTTCGGATCGGTTGGTTCGGATGCGTCCAGCCAACCCTGCGGCGCCCGGCCGGGACATCCGGGCAGCGGGCCGCCGTGCCCGGGGGCTGTCCCCCGGGCGCGGCGGCGGGCTACCAGGGGGTCGCGGCGGGCCGGGCGTTGGTGCCCGGGGCCTGCGCCGGCCTGGGCGCGGGGTTGGCTGTGGGCCGGGAGGCGGGCGCGGGCCGGGTGGCGGGGGCGCCGAAGTCGCCGACGTCGTCGGAGGAGGAGGTGCGGATGGCCCGGGGCGCGGAGGGCTGCAGGGAGTCGGCGGCGCGCACGGCCCGGACGGGGGCGAGGGCGGGGGCCGGGGCGAGGCTCTGGTCGAGGCGGACGACGAAGTTGACGTAGTCCAGGGGCTTGTCGGGCCAGTGGCAGTCGTTGCTGGTCAGCAGGCGGCTGCGGACGCCATCGCGTTCGGTGACGGGTCCGGGGGTGACGCGCAGGTTCGGCTGCCAGCTGCGGCCCCACAGGTGGTGTTCCAGGGTCAACGTCCAGCTGTCCTCGTCGACTTCCAGGGTGGCGCCGACCCGGCCGGGCAGAATCCGGGTGCCGTAGGGGCCGCGCACCACCGCGCGCTGGTCGAAGCTGGCGTTCTTGCCGACCACGGTGATCCGCCACGCGCCGTGGAACCTGAGCATCGCCGCACTCCTGACGTCCTGGCGCGCCGTCCGGGCGGGCGCGCTTCCGTCGGGGTCAACGGCTGCGGGGCGGTGGGCGGCTCAGCGGTGGGCGGCTCAAAGGGCCGGGCCGGCCGGGGCGGGCGGCGCGGACCCGGCTCGGGCGGTTCGGGCCCGGTTCAGGCGGCGTCGGGGCGGGCGGCGGGCCGGGCGGGGAGGGGCTCGCCGGGGACGCGCTCGCCGGGGGCGGTGTGGGCGAGCGCCGGGTAGCCGTGCGCGGTGAGGACGAGGTCGGCGTAGCGGCGGTCGTCGAAGGGGACTCCGTGGCGCCGGAGCAGGTCGAACAGTTCGGCGAGGCGGCGGTGTTCGGTGCCGCGCGGCAGCCCGTCGCGGGTGGTGCCCAGGATGCCGAGGACCGGCCCGTACAGGCGGGCGCCGCGGGCGATGCGAGCGGCGCGGGCGGTCCGGCGGGGTGCCGGGGTCAGGCGCAGCAGCAGGACGAGCCGGTGGGCGCCGGAGTCGGCGTCCTGCCCGGCGTCCATCGTGAGGCCCTGGATGTCGCGCCACCGGTAGCGGCGCGGGACGAACGCCCGGACGAGGGTGAGGCCGTGGTCGTCGGCGCGCAGCCAGAAGCCGTACGGGACGGGCAGGGCCACGCCCAGGACGGCCGCGCTCGACAGCAGCAGCGCGGGGACGGCGCCCATCCGGCCGGCGGCCCCGGTGTCGGCGAGCACGACGCCCATCGCCAGGGCGAGCACGCAGCCGACGGGGGCGCCGGCGGCTCGCCACAGGAAGCCCAGCCGCACCGTCTGGTGTCGCGGCGCCGTGTTCACGGGCGCTCCCTTCCCATGTCGTGCCGTCGGTGGGGCCGGCCGGTCCGGCCGGTCCCGTCTCGGGTGTCGATGCCTGGTGGTCCCAGGGGAGTCGGTCACACTACCGGCCTGCCGAGATCATTCGGATGATCCGGGGGAAACGTCAAATGTCTTTAATGCGAACGGACTTGATGGTCAGTCAGTTCGACAGGCCGGCCTGCGGTCCAGGATGTCAGCCACCGGTGGAGGGGTCAACTGACGTTGATTGGCGGTATCTTGTGATCCACGCCAGCTGATGCCGTTGGGTTATCGTGACCTGGCCGGCCCTGCCCGCCCGCCAGGAGGAGACGCGCGGGGCCCCGGTGAGGAGGGCGGGCCATGGCGGAATCGAACCGGGAGGACGGACCGGTGGAACTGTCCGGGCTCGCGGCCAGGATCGAGGCGCTGTTCCACACCGTCCGCAGGCCCGACCGCGAGCAGTACACCAACGAAGAGGTGGCCCGGGCCTGCCGCGAGGCGACCGGGGAGTCGTTCTCCACCACCTACCTGTGGCAGCTGCGCACCGGGCGCCGGGACAACCCGACCAAGCGCCACCTGGAGGCGCTCGCCCAGTTCTTCCAGGTCCCGCCCGCGTACTTCTTCGACGAGCGGCAGGGCGCGGAGATCGCCAAGGAGCTCGCCCTGCTCGGCGCGCTGCGCGACGCGGGCGTGCGCAGCCTGGCGCTGCGCGCGGTCGGCCTCTCCTCCGAGGGCCTGGACACGGTCAGCGAGCTGATCGACGTCATCGCCCGCCGGGACGCTGCCCGCCGGCACCCGGCGCCCTGACGCCGGCGGCGCGGACGGGCGCGCGGACGGGGTTACGGGCCGCGGGCGGGGCGGACGGGGTCCGGGGCTAGGAAGACGGGGGCCAGGCACGGAGGCGGAACCACGGCGGTCGGGAGATCGGGGGGAACGGGGCCGCTGATCGAGAAGGGGAACACAGCGTGCGGGACGACAGGTGCTACCGATCGGCGCTGCGCCGCTGCCGGCGGATGGCCGAACAGCTGGAACTGCCAAGCCCGTTCGACACCACCGTGCTACTGGAGCAGATCGCCCGCCGGCGGGGGCGGCCGATCGACCTGCTGCCGGTGGCCGCCCGGCCCAACGCGCCCTGCGGGCTGCTGGTGTCCACCCGGGAGGCGGACTACATCCTGTACACCGCCGACACCAGCGCGCTGCACCGCCGGCACATCCTGGTCCACGAGATCGCCCACCTGCTCCTGGACCACGCCGGCTCCGCGCCGCTCGGCCCGGCCGCGGACCTCCTGCCGCACCTGTCCCCCGACCTGGTCCGGCGGGTGCTCGGGCGCACCGGCTACGACGAGCCCCAGGAGCGCGAGGCCGAGCTGCTGGCCTCCCTCATCCTCAGCCGGGCCGCCAAGGCCGACGCCGCGCACCCGCCCGGCCCTGCCCCGCACCCGGACTCGCTGGACGTCCTGGACGTCCTGCTCACCGGCGAGCCCGGGCCCGGACCCGTCGGCGACCGGGCGGCGGGCGGTCGGGCGGCGGGCGGTCGGGCGGCGGGCGGTCGGGCGGCCGGCGACCGGGCGGCGGGGCGTCCGTGAGCGGCCTCGTCCTCTACGGCGTCGCGCTGTTCTTCGCCCTGAGCGCCTGGCACTTCGCCCGCGGCCGCCGGACCAACCCGCGTGCCATCGCCCGCTACAGCTGCTACGCCACCGCGCTGCTCGCCGCCGCCCTGCTGCTGCTCGCCCCGCCCACCGTCCAGGCCGCCGACCGGCTGCACCGGCTCGGGATCGCGCCCGCCCTGCCCGTCCTGCTCGGCGACACGCTGCGCATCGGCGCGGCCTGCGCGATCCGGCTGCTGGCCGGCGTCCTACGCGATCCCGAACTTCCCCGCCGCGCGGTGCGGCGCCAGCTGGCCCTGCTGGCCGGTGTCCTGGGGGTGCGGGCGGTCCTGTTCGTCGCCGCCGCGCCGGGCCTGGATGCCTCCGACCTCACCGCCGCGCCCTCCGCCGGCGCCCGCCTGGCGCTGGCCGGGTACACCGCCGCCGGCGTGCTCTACCTCGCCTACTGCCTCACCGCCCTGCTGCGCCAGCTCGCCCGGCTCGCCCGCGCCGCCGCGCCCGGGCGGCAGCGCAGCGGGCTGCGGCTGCTCACCCTGAGCCTGGTCGCGGGCCTGCTGTGGAACGCCTGGGGCGTCGACGACGTCGTCCAGGCGGCGGCCACCGGCACCCAGGCCGGCGCCGAGGACGCCCTGTGCGGCGTCCTGGGCCTGCTGTGCGTGGCACTGCTGGCGACCGGCCTGGGCACCACGGTGTGGCCGGCCGCGCACGCCGCCGTCCGCGGCTGGCTGCGCGCCCACCGCCGCTACCGGGCGCTGGCCCCGCTCTGGCGGGACCTGCACACCGTGCTGCCGGAGATCGCGCTCGCCCCGGCCAGCCGGCTGCCGCTGCTGCCGCCGCGCGACCCGCAGTTCGCCCTGTACCGGCGGATCATCGAGATCCACGACGCCCGGCTGATCCTGCGCCAGCACCTCGACCCGCGCACCCCGCGGTGGCTCGCCGCCGCCACCTCGCGCTTTCCCCCGTCCGCCGCCCGGGCCGACGCCACCGCCAAGGCCGCCACCGCCGAGGCCGCCGCGCTGGCCGCCGCACTGGAACGCGCGGCCGCCGGCGCCCGGCCCAACCCCGACACCCCGCGCACCGCCCCGGCGGCCGAACCGCCGCACGCCCTGGGGCCGGACCTGGAGTCCGAGGCCGACCACCTGGCCCACCTCACCCGCGTCTACGCCACCTGCCCGGCCGTCGCCGAGGTCCGCGCCCGTGCCCGCGCCGCCGCCCCCTCCCCCAGCGCCCCCGACCCCGACCCGGTCGCGAGCCCCGTGCGGTGAGCCGCCGGACCGGCCGGGGGCAACCCGGCCGGTGGAACGGCGGGAGCGGACCGGGGCGGCGGCCGCTACCGGCGGACGGCCGCCAGCGAGCGCAACTGCACGTGGACGGCGCCCGGTTCGGTGCCGGTCAGCGCGGCGACCTCGGCGGCGGGCAGGGCGAGGACCAGGTGCAGCAGCAGGACGTCCTGCTGGGGGGCGGTGAGGTGGGCGACCGGGCCGAGCGGGCGCGGGCCGGCCAGGGCGCAGACACGTCGGCGGACCGCCTGCCAGGCGCAGGCGGCCGGGCTGGCGGTGGCCAGGGCGTCGAGCCAGTGGCCGCTGAGGTCGTCGAAGGCGCCCTGGACGGCCAGCGGGGCGTCGGCCGCGGGGAGCAGCAGGGCGGCGTAGTCCAGGTAGTGGCGCAGGTGGAGGTCGTACAGCGCCCACAGGCCCAGCGCCGGTCCGGTGGCGGTGGTCATGGCGGTGGCGTTGGTCGTGGCGGTGGCGGTGGTCGGCTGTCGTGGTGGTGTCGGCATGGTTGATTCCCGAGGTGGCGGGTGGGTGCTGGTCCGCGGACGGGGCGCTGGTGGCGCGTTCCCGTCCGCGGACCGGGTCACACGAGTACCGGCGGGCCGCCGCCGGCGCCGTCACGGCCCGTCCCGGCGGGGTGGCCGGGGTGGCCGGCGTCCTCGGCGCGGTCGGCGGCCAGACTGTTGCGCAGGGTCACCCACAGTTTGAACAGGATGTCCGTCGGGGTGCCGCTGCTGGAGGACTGCATGGCCCGGGTGAACTCCCGTTGGTACGTGCGGGAGTTGACCGGTGCCGAGGTGCGGGCGTTGTTCGTCCGCTCCCAGGCCGCCGCCCACAGTGCGCGGCGGGCCTCCTTGACCCCGCAGACCTCCATGTAGGTGAGGAACACCGCCTTGCGCAGCGGGGCCTCACCCCTGAGGACCAGCGCCAGGGTGCTGGAGGGCAGGCGCCCTCCCCCGGCCCGGGCCCGGCGGTCCAGCTCCTCCAGGGAGGGCCAGTCGGCCTTGCGCCGCATCTCGTGCATCGCCCGTCGCAGGTCGGCGAGGGAGTCGACCTGCTCGGGGTTGAGCCGTCGGGGCGCCCGGCGCTGGGTCCCGGAGGGGCGCGGGACGTGGGCCCAGTAGTTGGCCAGGGTCCACTTGCGGCGGGCCGCCTTGAGGTCGCCGTCGCAGGCCCGGGTGAGGGCCTCGACGACCTCCCAGTTCGGCATGGTCCGGCCGCTGGTGGCCCGTTGCAGGGTGGTCGGGTGGTAGTTGGTCCGGTCGGCGAGCTGACGGTAGGTCAGCCCGGCCTCTTCACGCTGCTCGCGCAGCAACGCGGCGAGCCGGCCCAGGGCCGGCTCGGTCGCCGCGATCGGTTTCTCCTGGCGTCCCATCGCGGTCCGGCGTTCCTTCTAGGCCCGCCCCTGCTGGAGCCTGGCATTCAACAGCAGCCCGCCGGTGGCCAGTTCGAGCGCCGCTCCCGCCGACATGCCCGTCCTCACCAGGGCGGCGGCCACGACGACCACGACGACGACCACGGCCGTCCGCACGGGGCCGGACGGCCAGGGCAGGCCCGGTCGCGGCGGCGCCGGGTGGCCGGCGGTGCAGTGGGCGGGGGCGCGCTTCTTCTTCCGCTTCCTCGTCATCGAGGACCTCCTATATCACCGTCTACTCCAACGGACGGGAACTTCGGTGGTTGGCGTCACGCGAGGAACCCGTTTCGCGCAACACTCTGTCAGGCGTACGGGTGATTCCCAATCGGTTCGGTGAACATCGCGAAGATTGATGCGCCAGAATCCCGGGCCCGGCCCGCAATCTCGTCACAACCCTGTGACATCAGTGCAGTTCAGGAACTCGAAACCGGAATTTGATGCATTTTTGTGCAACTCGCCCTTGTAGCCGTCCTGGCTGAATGTGACGATGTGCAGCAGCGTCATCCAGACCTGCGGGTCAGGAACCCGGGGGCGCTGTCTACTCCAAATTCTCGGGAACACCGGCAGCGGGCCGTGTTGGCGCATGGGCCCGTCCGAACAGCAGAGACCGCCCGGCCCCAGCGGCCCGAGCGGTCTCTCTGTGTTTCCCCGGCCCGAGAGGACCCCGCTCGGTGAACGGCTTCGAGTACCTGCTCGGCATGCTGCTGGCCCAGCCCGTACGGGCCCGGGACGCGCTGCGCGCCCGCCTGCCCACCACCCGCCGGCTGCGCGCCCTGGCCTCCTCGCCGCAGGTCGAGGCGCTGCGGGCCGCCGAGCGCGAGCGGATCCGCCGGATGGTCGAGGGCCTGGCCGCGGTGGGGGGCGTGACGCACCTGCTGACCCGCGTCGCCGACCACTGCGACCGCCCCGCCTCGCTCGGCCTGCTCACCACCACCGCCGAGGGCCGCGGCGTGCTGGTCTGCCGGATGAGCGCCGCCGCCTACTTCGCCACCGGCGAGGACATCACCGCCGTCCTGCCCAGGATCGAGGCGGCGGGCCTGGCCGACTGGGGCTTCCCGAACACCTGGGGCGACGAACCGCCGTACTCACCGGGCACGGTCGCCTACGCGCTGCGCTACCACCGCGACCGCGGCCTCTTCCCCGACGGCCGGCGGATGCCCGGCCCGAGCCTGTCCACCGCCGACGCCACCCTGGTCTGGGACCTGCCCGGCATCCCCCGCCCGGACCCGTACTGGCCACGCCTGGGCAGCGACGTGTACTTCCGGCACGAGCAGATCCCGGCAGACGGCGACCCGGCCGCGCTGCTGCGGGCCGCCCGCGCCGAGGGGCGGGGCCCGGTGCTGGTGCTCACCTTCGGCCGTGACTGGACGGACACCTGCACGTACCACGCCGTGCCGCGCGGGCGCGGGCGCAGACACGGGCGCGAACCGGGCTGAGCGCCCGGTGCGGCCGGGGGCGGCGCCCCGGCCGCGCGCACGGTTCAGGCGCTCAGCACTGGGGCCGGCGGCCGTGGTTGGCCCCGCGCCGGGCCCGGGCCTTCTTCTTGCGGCGACGCTTCGACGACATGGCCACTCCTCTCGCAACCAGGACACCCCCGGCCTCCACCGTTCCACACCCGGCCCACACCGGCCCGCCGGGAGCGGCCGTCACGGGCCCCGGGCGGGGGCGGGGGCGGGGCCTCAGGCGGAGGCGGCGCTGCGGTCGAGGGCGGCGCGCCAGGCGGGGCTGTCGACGTAGTGGTTGTCGAAGCGCCCGGCGGAGGCGGCGATCGCGCCCGGGTCGGTCTCGCCGCGCATCACGCGGCCCAGCAGGCGCAGGTAGTCGAAGCGGTCCATGCCCGGGGTGAACACGAACAGGACGTCGGCCTCGGCGCCCGGGGCGGCGGCGAAGGCGTGCGGGGTGTGCGGCGGCACGGCGAGGAAGTCGCCCTCGCCCAGGATCGTGACCTCCTCGCCGACCAGTACCTGCAGCGAGCCGCCGATCACGAAGAACAGCTCCCACGCCCGGGTGTGGAAGTGCGCGGGGGCCCCGACGGCGCCCTTGGCGAAGGTGGAGCGGTAGCTGGTGAACCCGCCCTCGGTGTGCGCCGAGTCGGCGAGCAGGGTCATGGTGCTGCTCGGGTCGGCGCAGGTCTCGGCCTCGGCGTGGCGGGTCAGCACGGGGGCGGCGGTGGCGGTGTTGCTCGTCGTCGTCATGGGACCAGGCTAGGACCGGAAAGACCCGCCATCAGGTGGCAATTGAATGCCACTTTCACGGGTCAATTCCCGGGGCCGGCGGCCGCTGGCAGAACGGCCCGATGACGACGGACGATCTTCTGCGACACCAGGACGAACGCCGGGCCGAGGCCGCGCCCGCCTGACCTGCCCGTCCGTGCTACTCCCCCGGGCCCGCCTCCCGTCAACGCGGACGGCGCGGGGGCATCCGTTCGGGGGGCGGACGTGCGGCGCGGGCCGCTGTGCCCGTAGCGTCGTCGCTGCACACGGCGTAGGACGCGGGGAGGGTGTCGGCGATGGCGGGAGTGCCGGTCATGAGGGGTGGGCGGCGGCCCGGGCGGGCCGCCGCGGCCCTGGCGGTGGCGGCGGCGCTGCTGACGGCGTCCGCCTGCGGCGCCTCCCCCGTGCCGGACGGCGCGGCCGACGACGCGGTCGCCGCCGCCGACGGGCGGCCGCTCGCGCTGGTCTACCGGGGCCCGGCGGCCTGCGAGGGCTGCCCGGAGGCGGCACGGAAGCTGCTGGAGCGCGACGGCTTCGCGGTGCGCTACGTCGGGCCCGAGGAGCGGCTGCGCTTCGGCGCGGGCGTGCTGGCCGGCGCCGCGCTGTACGTGCAGCCGGGCGGCACCAACGGGCAGGAGGTGAGCACCGCGTGGGGCCTGCTGCAGCGCGACCCCGGCTTCTCGCCGGAGCTGGTGCGCGACTTCGTCCGGGGCGGCGGGCGCTACCTGGGCCTGTGCATGGGCGGCTACCTGGCCGGCGACCCGGGCTACGACCTCCTGCCGGGCGACTCCGGGCAGTACATCCACTCCCGGGGGGCGACCGTCACCGACGAGCAGGACCGCCTCGTCGACGTCGCCTGGCGCGGCCGCCCGCAGCGGATGTACTTCCAGGACGGCCCGTACTTCGACGTCGACGGCCCGGGCGTGGACGTCCTGGCCCGCTATTCCAACGGCCGCGCCGCCGCCGTCACCGCCCCCTACGGCGCCGGCCGGGTGGCGGTCAGCGGCCCGCACCCGGAGGCCCCCGCGGACTGGTACCGCGACTACCACCTGCCCGACGAGTCGAAGACCGGCCTGGGCCTGGGCGACGACCTGCTGCACGACCTGATGGCGGCGGCCCCCTCGTCCTGACGTTCCGTCAACTCGCCTGCGGGTGAGCTGCGGTGTCACGCCCGCTCGGCGGGTCCGGCGGGGAACTCGGCGCGCAGCCGGGTGCGGGTGCGCATCAGGATGCGGCCGAGCATGTTCCTGCCGGTGCCGGTGCGTCCGCGCCCCCAGTAGTGGTCGGTGCCGGTGTCCTCGACGAGTTCCTCGTCGCCGGTGGCGAGCAGGACGGCGCGGATGTCCGGGTGCTCCCGGAACTTGGCCGCCACCGCCCGGCGCATCACGTCGTCCTTGACGCGCTCCCAGTCGCGGCGCAGCGGTCCGGCCGGGTCGCGGCCCAGTTCGGCGGCGCGCAGCGGGGTGCGGGCGCGGCGGACGAGGTCGGCGTGGCGGGTGCCGGCGAACTTCTGGGCCTGGAAGTAGTGCTCGGAGGTGGGCCAGAGGTGTCCGTCGAGGTGGAGGGGGTGGGGGGAGAAGTTGGAGAAGCAGCCGTGCGGGGCTTCGTCGGCGCCGTAGAAGTAGATGGTCATCGGGGCCTCGTGGAGGGGGTGTTGGCGGGAGCCGTACGGTCGCAGGCGTGCGGCCGCGCCCGCAACCGGTTTTCGTCCGGTCGCGGGCGCGGGTTCGACGGGCCTCGGCGCGGGCTCGGCGCGGGCTCGGCGCGGTGCCGGGCCGGGCTCAGTCGTGGGAGAAGCTGATCCTCGGCAGGACGCGGTCCAGCCAGGCCGGGGTGTGCCAGGCGGCGCGGCCGGTCAGGCGCAGCAGGACGGGCAGCAGGACGAGCCGGACCAGGGCGGCGTCCAGCAGGACGGCGACGCCGAGCACGATGCCCATCTCCTTGGGCGGCAGCGGCCCGGACAGGGCGAAGGTGAGGAACACGGCGACCATGACGCCCGCCGCGGCGAAGACGACCCGGCCGGAGTGGGCGAGGGCGCCGGTCATGGCCGCGCGGGGGTCTGCGGTGCGTTCGTAGTGCTCCTTGGCGGAGGCGAGCAGGAAGACGGTGTAGTCCATCGCGATGGCGAAGATCATCGCGAAGAAGAACACCGGTGCCCAGCCGTCCAGGAAGCCCTGCGGGGTGAAGCCGAGCAGGCCCGCGCCGTGGCCGTCCTGGAAGACGAGGCGGGCGACGCCGAAGGCGGCTCCGGTGGACAGCAGGCTGGCGGCGGTGCCGAGGGCGGCGATCAGCGGGGCGCGCAGGGCGACGAGCAGCAGCAGGAAGCCGAGGGCCATGACCACGCCGATGACCAGCGGGGTCTTCTCGGTGAGCAGGTGCTGGAGGTCGAGGTTCTCGACGGCGGCGCCGCCGACCAGGGCGTCGGTGGGCAGTTCGGCGCGCAGGGTGTGGACGGTGTGAGCGAGGTCGGGGCTGGAGGGGTCGACGGCGGGGACGGCCTGGATCATCGACCAGCCGGAGCCGTCGGCGGCGTCCTGGGCGGGCATGACGCCGGCGATGCCGGGGGTGGCGGCGGTGCGGGCGGCGGTGTCGGCGGCCTGGCCGGCGGGGGTGAGGATCTGCAGGGTGCCGGGGGCGCCGGGACCGAAGGCCTGCTGGACGGCGGTGTAGCCGGCGCGGGCGCTGGCGTCGCCGGGCAGGACGGTGATGGAGGGCATGGCGGTGCGCAGCCCGATCACGGGGGCGGCGAGGGCGATCAGTGCGGCGAGGGCGAGGGCGCCGTAGCGCAGGGGGTGCTGCCACAGGCGTTCGCCCCAGGCGGCGAAGCGCGGCGAGTGGTGTGCGCCGGTCCTGGCCCAGGGCAGGGCGAGGGCGTCGACGCGGGGGCCGAGCTTGCCGAGGACGGCGGGCAGCAGGGTGAGGGTGGCGGCGAGGACGAACAGGACGGCGAGCATGATGCCGCCGGCCATGGAGCGGAACGCCGGGGAGGGGACGAGCATCACGGCGGAGAGGCTGACCAGGACGGTGGCCCCGGAGAGCAGGACGGCCTTGCCGGCGGTGTCCATGGTCTCGGCGACGGCCCGGGCGGTGTCCGGGGCGCGTCCCGTCCGGATGTCGCGGGCGCTGCGGGCGCTGCGGAAGCGGACGACGAGGAAGAGGGCGTAGTCGATGCCGAGGGCGAGGGCGAACATCATGGCGAAGTTCATCGCCCAGACGGACACCGGGAACAGGTGGCTGACCAGGACCAGGGAGCCGGCGGAGGCGGCGAGGCCGGCCATGGTGAGCAGCAGGGGCAGGCCGGCGGCGACGAGGGAGCCGAAGGCGAGGACGAGGATGGCCAGGGTGACCGGCCAGGACATGAACTCGGACTTCATCATGGCGTCGTGGTTGGCCTTGTTGAAGTCGCTCCACAGGACGGAGGCGCCGGTGGCGTGGACGTCGATGCCGGGGGCGGAGAGGTCGGCGAGGGGTTTCTTGAGGTCGTCGGCGGCGCGGACCATGTCGTCCGGTGAGGCCTTGGCGCCGGCGAGCAGGACGGCGGTGCGGCCGTCGGGGCTGATGGTGGCGCCGGGCCGGGGGGCGATGACGGTGGAGACGCGGGGGTCGGCGGCGGCGAGTTCGCCGGCCTTGGCGATGACCTGCTGGACGGCGGGTTCGGTGACGGGGCGGTCGGCGGTGACGACGATCTGGATCGCGGAGGAGGCGTTGCCGGCGAAGTGCTGTTCGGCGAGCCGGCGGACGGTGACCGACTCGGAGCCGTCGGCCTGCCAGCCGGCGCCGGACAGGGCGGTGGTGACCTGCGGGGCGAACGCGCCCAGCCCGATGACGACGAGCAGCCAGCCGGCCAGGACGGCCTTGACGTGGCGCACCGACCACAGGCCGAGCCGGCCGAGCGGCCCGGGGCGGGCGTCGGGTTCGGGGGGCGGGGCGGCGGCGGGCCGTACGGCGGGGGCGGGGCGGTTCACGTGGTGCTCCGTTCTCGGGGCGGTCCCGAAAAATACGGGTGGGGGTATATGGCAATTCTGCCATGTACCCCCAGGGGTATCGTTACCCTCGCCCAACGCCGCCCGGACCAGGCCCATTCCGCCCCTCCCCCGACGGCCGGGAGCCCGGACCCGCACGGCGGGAGCCCCCGGGGCCGGCCGGTGGCGCTACCGCCCGGCGGGGTGCAGGACGCGGTCGGCCACCAGGTCCGGCCGGTCGGTCGGCAGGGCGTGGCCGGCGCCGGGCACGATCTCCGTCCGGGCCGAGGGCACGAGGCGGCCGAGGCGCTCGGCGACCGCGTGCGCGTCGTGCATGGCGCTGCGCTCCCCGAGCAGGAACAGTGCGGGGACGTCCAGGCGGCGCAGTTCCTCGTCGGACAGGACCGGGGGCACCGGGAGCGCGCGGCGGAACCCCATCGACGCGCGCATCAGGGCCATCAGTTCGGTCTCCAGGATGGCGCTGTTGCCGACCAGGCGGGCCAGCCGGGGGCGCAGCGCCCGCGGCGCGGTGGCGGCGAGGCCGCCGGCGATCACCCAGGCGTAGAACCGGGCGCCCATGTCGGCGAAGCCCGCCGGGTCCACCAGGGTGAGGGAGGCGACCCGCCCGGGGTGGTGGATCTGGTGGTGGAGCGCCAGCCAGCCGCCGTAGGAGCAGCCGACGACCTGGGCGTCCGTCACCTCCAGTGCGGCCAGGAGTTCGTCCAGCCAGGCGGCCGCGTCCCGGCCGTCGGCGATCGGGGCGCTCTGCACGCTCGCGCCCGGTTCGCCGACCGTGTCGACGGCGATGACCGGACGGTGGCGGGCCAGCGTGTCGATGTAGCGGTGCCACATCAGTGCGTTTCCGCCCGAGCCGGGCAGCAGCACGATCGGCTCGCCGTGCTGCGGGCCGGTCCGGTAGACGCGGGTGGTCCCGAACGCGGTCGGGAGGTCCAGCGCCGTCCGAGGCCCGGGCCACAGTTCCGTCAGGGCCCGCTCATAGGCGGCGCGAAACCGGTCCCCGGCCTGGTCGTTCTTGAACTGGCTGATTCGCATGATACATGTGTATCACGGCATGATACGGGTGTACCAGGGAGGTCGCACATGAACGCGCGGGTCGATCACGAGGAACGCCGGCGGCAGATCGCCGAAGCACTGCTGCGCATCGCCGACACCCAGGGGCTGCAGGCGGCCAGCATGCGGGCGGTCGCCACCGAGGCGGGCGTCTCCCTGCGGCTGGTGCAGTACTACTTCACGACCAAGGAGGGGCTGCTGCTGGACGCGCTGGAGCGGCTCGGCGCCCAGCTCCAGGCCCGCATGGCGGCGTGGATCACCGCGGCCGCCACCCCGCCCACGCCGCGCGGCCTGGTGACCGCGGTCCTGTCCAGCATCCTGCCCACCGACCCGGAGAGCCGCCGGATCACCCGCACCTACGCCGCCTACTACACGCTGGTGCTCAGCGATCCCGCACTGGTGGAGAAGCACGGGACGCCCCAGCCCGACCTGCTGGAGGGCTTCCTCGCCAAGCAGGTCCGCACGGCCCAGCAGGCCGGGCAGATCGACCCCGCCAGGGACCCGGAGATGACCGCCGCCGGGCTGCTGGCCATGGTCAACGGCCTCGGCTCCAGCGTGCTCGGCGGCCAGCGCACCGGCGACGCCGCGCTGGCGATCCTCACCCACCACCTGGACGAGCTGTTCCGCGGCCGTCCCCGCGGTGACGCCGCCCCGGACCTGCCGACCGCCTGACCTGTCGCCCCCGGACCGGCCGGCCTTCCCCCGCCGCCGGGGCGGGCCGCCGTTCGGCCGGATCCCGTCCGGCCGCCCCGCAGGCGCCCTGTCCGCCCCGGCGCCGGTGCACGAGAATGTGCCGGTCCCGCGCGAGGGGCCGGCGAAAGCGGCCAACTCCCCTGCCGGGCACTCCTTTTCCGTTACCGAATGGGGAGGTTCACCGACCGTGTACAGGAGACTTCCGCAAGCCGTGCTGTCGGGTGTGCTGGCCGTGGCCTTCGCGGGGACGACCGCGTGGGCCACGACGACGGCGGGCACCGCCCCCTCGCCGGGCGTCGCCGCCGGGTGCGGGGCCGACGCGGCCGCCCAGGGCCTGGCCAGTACCGCCCTCCCGAACACCCTGCTGGAGACGCCGCGCTCCGACGGGCGGACCGAACAGTTCCAGCAGTTCTACGACAGTTCGGCGGCCTCCCTCCTGCCCTTCGTCTGGCACCGCTCCCAGGACGCGCCCGGGGGCGCCTACGGCGGCTGGGAGCGCGTCAGCGCCACCCCCGTGGGCCCGAAGCTGTACCAGGTGAGCGCCGTCGAGAACAGCGCCGGCGCCCTGGAGGTGTTCTTCGCCTCCTACGGCGGCTTCTGCCACACCGTCCTGCCCGCGCCCGGCGACTCCTGGACCCCGACCGAGAACTTCGAGCTGTCACCGCCGCCCTACCACGGCGGGCTCACGCTCTTCAGGGAACGCGACGGCCGGCTGCACGCCTTCGCCTCCGGCGCCGGCACGAACGCGGCGATGGAGGTGCGCAGCCAGGACGTCGACGCCCAGGACTCCTGGGGCCCGGTGCGGCAGCTGCCCAGGCTTCCGGACCCCAACGCGGGCCTGGGCGCGCCGACCTCGATCGTCCAACTGCCGGACGGGCGGCTGCGGGTGACCGTCCGCGAGTGGAACCGCGACCGCTCGTGGCGGACCACCGAGGTGGACCGGTTCGTCTCCTGGGAGCCGTGGCAGCTCTGCGCGGACAGCACCTGCGCCTGACGCCCGGGCGGCGGGCAGCTGGGCGCCGGGCGTCCGGGCCCGGGCGGGCGCTCGCCCGTCCGGGCGGGCTGCGCTGGCGGCCGGGTGGGGCCGCCGGTATGCCTGGGGGGACGGCGAGGCGGCGGAGAGGACGGCGGGGTGGGCGGCGCGGACGGGAGCGGGGACCGGGACGACGGGGGGACGCGGGCGCCGGGCAACCGGGCGGTGGTGCTGGGGGTGCTGGCCTCCACCGCGGTGGTGCTGCTCGCCCAGGCGGCGAGCGGCACCAGCGCCCGGCTGGTGCTGCTGCTGGTGTTCCTGCCGGCCCTGCTGGCGGGGCTGGGCACCGTCGCGCAGACGGTCGCGGTCTCGGTGTGGGTGGCCGGGGTGGTGGCGGTCAGCACGGTGCTGTTCCCGCCGTCCTCGCTGGCCGCCCGGGTGGGCACCCTGGTGGGGGTGGTCGGCGCCGAGGCGGCCGTGGTCGGGCTGTGCGCGCGACGGGTGCGGCGCGAGCGGGAGCTGTTCCGGATGCGGCAGACCGCCGTCGCCCTGCAGCGCCAGCTGCTGCGCCCGCTGCCGGTGCTCACCCCCGACGTCCAGCTGTACGGGCTGTACCGGCCGGTGGAGGAGGACGCCCTGGTCGGCGGCGACCTGTACGACGTCGCCGACACCCCGTACGGCACCCGGGTGCTGGTGGGCGACGTGCAGGGCAAGGGCCTGCCGGCGATCGGCGCGGGCTTCGCGGTGCTGAGCGCGTTCCGGGAGGCGGCCTTCCGGGAGCCGGCGCTGACCGGCGTCGCGGACGCCCTGGAGGCGGCGGTGGAGCGGCACAACGCGTACGCGGTGCAGGGCGGCGAGAGCGAGCGCTTCGTCACCGCGACCGTGCTGGGCGTGGAGCGCGGCGCGGACGTGCAGGCCGTCAACTGCGGCCACCTCGCCCCCTACCTGCTGCACGGCGGCCGGGTCGAGGCCGTGCCGCTGCCGGCCGGGGTGCCGCTCGGGCTGGCGGAGCTGACCGACGAGGTGCGCACCGTCCGGTGGTTCGCGCTGCCCGAGGACGGCGTGCTGGTACTGCTCACCGACGGGATCACCGAGGCCCAGGACGCCACCGGCGCGTTCTACCCCGTCGAACGGGGCCTGGCCGCCCTCGCCGCCGCCCCCGCCGCCCTGCTGCCCGAGGCCCTGGACCGCGAGGCCCGCCGCTGGAGCGGGGGCCGCAGCCGCGACGACGTCACGGCGCTGTCCCTGCGCCGCGCGCCCTGAAGCTGCCCTGGGGCGCCCTCACCGCTTGAGGAACTCCAGCAGGTCGGCGTTGAAGCGCTCCTTGTCACCGGGGACCATCGCGATGCCGTGCGAGCCGTTCTCGTACACCTTCAGGACGGCGCCGGGGATGATCCGGGCGGCCCGGCGGGCGGTGGCCTCGACGGGGACGATCCGGTCGTCGTCACCGTGCACGATCAGGGTGGGGATGTCGAACTTGGCCAGGTCCTCGTGGAAGTCGGTGTAGCCGAAGGCGTCCACGCAGTCGACGCCGCCCTCGATGGTCTGGTGCATCGCCATGAACCAGAACGCGTCCCGGTTGCCCTGGGTGACGCGGGAACCGGGGCGGTCGGCGGAGAAGAAGTTGACGGAGGTGTCCTGCCAGAACTGGGAGCGCTCGGTGAGGATGCCGGCCTTGATGTCGTCGAAGACGCTGCCGGGCACGCCGTGCGGGTTGTCGGGGCCCTGCAGCATGGACGGGGTGATCGCCGACAGCAGGACCGCGGAGCGGATCCGCCCGGTGCCGTGGCGGCCGATGTAGCGGGCGAGCTCGCCGCCGCCCATCGAGTGGGCCACCAGGGTGACGTCGCGCAGGTCGAGCCCGGTGAGCAGGCTGTCGAGGTCGTCGGCGAAGGTGTCGAAGTCGTAGCCGCCGTAGACCGGGGCGGAACGGCCGTGGCCGCGCCGGTCGTGGGCGATGGCCCGCAGGCCGGCGTCCGCGACGGCCTTCAGCTGGTCCTGCCAGGCGTCGCCGTTGAGCGGCCAGCCGTGGATGAACACGACGGGGCGTCCGCTGCCCCAGTCCTGGTAGAAGATCTCGACGCCGTCGCGGGTCCTGGAGATGGGCATGCTCCTGCTCCTTCGGGTGGTACGCCGGGGGTGGGACGGCCTGCCGGGGTGACCTGCCGGGGTGACCTGCCCGGGGACGGCCGGGCCGCAGGTTCATCCAACGGGAGGCGGGTGGGGCCCGCGCGGGAGCGGACGCGGTGCTACGCCGTTCGGGTGAGTTCGGGTGAGTTCGGGTGAGGGCGGTTCAGCCGCTCTCGCGCAGGCGGGTGCCGAGGGCGTCGGGGGGCAGCAGGGGCGCCGGGTAGCCGGCCGGGGGCTCGGCGAGCTCCCAGGGGCGGTGGACGGCGCGGGCGGGCAGGTGGGCGAGCTCGGGGACCCAGCGGCGCACGTAGACGCCGTCGGGGTCGTAGCGGTCGGCCTGGCGCAGCGGGTTGAGGACGCGGTTGGGGCGGGTGTCGGTGCCGGTGCCGGCGGCCCACTGCCAGTTGAGCTGGTTGTTGGCGAGGTCGCCGTCGACGAGCAGGGCGAGGAAGTGTGCGGCGCCGGGGCGCCAGTGGTGGCGCAGGCTCTTGGTGAGGAAGGAGGCGGTGAGCAGGCGGGCCCGGTTGTGCATCCAGCCCTCGTGGGCGAGTTGGCGCAGGCCGGCGTCGACGATCGGGTAGCCGGTGCGGCCCTCGCGCCAGGCCTGGAGCTCGCGTTCGTCGTCGTACCAGCGGACGGGGCGGGGGCGGTAGTCGGCGTGGGCGGCGTCGGGGCGGGCCGCGAGGACCTGGTGGTGGAAGTCGCGCCAGGCGAGTTGGCGCACCAGCGCGGCCGCGCCGGGGGTGTCGGACTTCCCGGCGCGGTGGGCGAGTTCGGTGGCGGACAGGCAGCCGAAGTGCAGGTACGGCGAGAGGCGGGAGGTGGCGTCGGCGGCGAGGTCGTCGTGCAACTGCTCGTAGGCGTCCGGGTTCCAGGCGCGCAGGCGGCGACGGGCGGCGCTCTCGCCGCCGGGGGCGCGGCCCGGGGAGGTGCCGGCGGGGGCGGCGGGCAGCGGGGCGCTCGCGGGGCCGTCGGGGGTGGCGAGGGTGCGCGGGGCGGGCAGGACGGTGCGCCGGGGGGCCTGCTGCCAGGCGCGGTGGTAGGGGGTGAAGACGGCGTAGTGGTCGCGCCCGGCCGGGGTGACGAGGCCGGCGGGGACGATGGTGAGCGCGGCGTCGTGCAGGTGCAGGCGCTCGCCGAGGGCGCGGCGCAGGGCGTGTTCGCGGCGGGTGGCGAAGGCGGAGACGCCGGCGTTGGTGTGGACGGTGTCGGCGCCGCACTCGGCGGCCAGGCGGGCGGCCTGTTCGGCGGGGTCGCCGTGGCGCAGGACCAGGCGGGAGCCGGCGGCGCGCAGCGCCCGGTCGAGGTCGGCGAGGCTCTCGGCGAGGAAGGCCTGTCGGTTGGGGGCGGCGAAGCCGGCCCGGGCGATGGCCGGGTCGAGGACGAACAGGGGGACGACCTGGTCGGCGCGGGTGCGGGCGGCGTGCAGGGCGGGGTTGTCGTGCAGGCGCAGGTCCTGGGTGAACAGGACGACGGCGGTGCTCATCGGGGGCCTCGTGCGGTGGAGTGCGGGTGCGGGTGTCAGGCGGCGAGTCGGGTGTCAGGCGGGTCGGGCGGCGGGTCGGGCGCGTTCGGTGATGTTGCGGGCCATGGCGCCGAACACCAGGGCGTGGAAGGGCGCCACCGACCACCAGTAGAGGTGGCCGGCCAGTCCGTGCGGGTGGAACAGCGCCCGCTGCTGGTACAGCGCGCCGCCGTCGCCGTCGGGCGTCACGCGCAGTTCGAGCCAGGCCAGGCCCGGCAGGCGCATCTCGGCGCGCAGCCGCAGCAGGTGTCCGGGTTCGATCTCCTCGACCCGCCAGAAGTCGAGCGCGTCGCCGACCCGCAGCCGGTGGCGGTCGCGGCGGCCCCGGCGCAGGCCGACGCCGCCGGCCAGGCGGTCCAGACGGCCCCGCAGGGCCCAGGCCAGCGGCAGGGAGTACCAGCCGTTCTCGCCGCCGACGCCCTCCACCACCCGCCACAGCGCGGCCGGGTCGGCGGCCACCCGGCGCCGGCGCAGGTCCTGGTAGAGGCTGCCGCCGGCCCAGTCGGGGTCGGTGGGCAGCGGGTCGCTGGGCGCGCCGGGCAGGGAGGCGGAGGACCAGCGGGTGGAGACCTGGGCGTCGCGGATGCGCCGCAGGGCCAGTTCCACGGCCCGGTCGAAGCCGGTCAGGCCCTCGGGCGGGTCGGGGATCCAGCGGGCGATGTCGTGTTCGCGGCACACCACCTCGTGGCGCAGCGACTCCACCAGCGGGCGGGCGAGCGAGCCCGGTACGGGGGTGACCAGGCCCACCCAGTGGCTGGACAGGCGCGGGGAGAGCACGGGCACCGGCACGATCAGGCGCCGGGGCAGGTCGGCGACCTCGGCGTAGTGGCGCATCATCAGCCGGTAGGTGAGCACGTCGGGCCCGCCGATGTCGAAGGTGCGGTCGACCTCGGGGGGCAGGGCGGCGGCGCCGACCAGGTAGCGCAGCACGTCGCGTACGGCGATCGGCTGGATGCGGGTGTCGACCCAGCGGGGGGTGACCATCGCCGGGAGCCGTTCGGTCAGGTGGCGCAGCATCTCGAAGGAGGCCGAGCCGGAGCCGATGATCACCGCGGCCCGCAGTTCGGCGGTGGGGACGCCGCCCGTGCGCAGGGCGCGGCCCACTTCGGCGCGCGAGCGCAGGTGGGCCGACAGGTGCGGTTCGGGCACGCCTGCGGGCAGCAGTCCGCCGAGGTAGACGATGCGCCGGGTGCCGGCGGCGGCGGCCGCCTGGGCGAAGGCCTCGGCGGCCTGCCGGTCCCGGGTCTCGAAGCCGGGCCCGGTGCCCAGGGAGTGGACCAGGTAGTAGGCGGCGTCGATGCCGTCGAAGGCCGCGGACAGGGTCTCAGGGCGGGTGACGTCCCCGGTGACGGCCTCCACGTCGGCCCGCCAGGGCTGGTCCCGCAGCCGGAGCGGGTCGCGGACCAGGCAGCGCACCCGGTACCCGGCGGCGAGCAGTTCGGGCACCAGGCGCCCGCCGATGTAGCCGGTGGCGCCGGTGACCAGGCAGTGCGGGCGCGTCCGGGTCGGCTCGTCCACCTGCGGCTCCTCTCGTGCGGGCGGGTGCGCCCCCCGTACCCCGCCAGGCGCGGGGGGCGCTGCCGGGGTGTTCGGAGCGGACGCGGCCGGGGATTGGACGGGGCCGGGGATTCGAGTCTTCCAGGGGTCTCCTGCGGGCGCCCGGGCGTGCGGGCGCCCGCAGGAGACCCGGTGTCCTTCGCGGGGGCCGGAAATCTGGTGTCCTTCGCGGGCAATCCGCGCCGGGTGCGGCTTCGAACGCCTGACGTCGCCGTGTTCCGTCGGCCCGGCCGGGTGTCCGTCCGGCCGGGATTCCCTGGAGGTCGTGCCATGCCCACCGTCCACTGGCCGGGGCCGTCGCCCGTGCGTTGCGAGCGCGAGGCGGCCGGATGAGTACGGTCGTTCACCTGTCCGGGCCGGGGCGTCCGGGCACCGACCTCAAGGAGTTGCTGAGCAGGACCGCGCGCGGCGACCGGGAGGCGTTCGGCCGGCTGTACGACGCGGTGGCGGGCCCGGTGCTGGGGCTGGTCCGCCGGGTGCTGCGGGATCCGGCGCAGTCCGAGGAGGTCGCGCAGGAGGTGATGCTGGAGGTGTGGCGCACCTGCGCCCGCTACCGGCCCGAGCGCGGGGAGGTGCTGGCGTGGGTGCTGACCATCGCCCACCGCCGCGCCGTGGACCGGGTGCGGGCGGCGCAGGCGGCCGCCGACCGCGACCAGCGGGCAGCCGCCGCCTCGCACGTGCCGGCGTTCGACGAGGTCGCCGAGCAGGTCGAGGGGCGGCTGGAACGCGAGCAGGTGCGGCGCTGCCTGAAGGGGCTGACCGAGTTGCAGCGGGAGTCGATCACGCTGGCCTACTACCGCGGGTACACCTACCCGCAGGTCGCCGAACTGCTCGGCACCCCGCTGGGCACCGTCAAGACCCGGATGCGCGACGCGCTGATCCGGCTGCGCGACTGCCTGGGAGTGGGAGCATGAGCGGCGCCGACCTGCACACGCTGACCGGCGCCTACGCCGCGCACGCCCTCGACGCGGACGAGCGCGCGCAGTTCGAGCGCCACCTGGCGCAGTGCCCGGCCTGCGCCCGGGAGGTGGCCGAGTTCACGGCGACGCTGGCCAGGCTGGGCGCCGCGCAGGCCGTCGCGGTGCCCGGGGAGCTGAAGTCGCGGGTGATGGACGCGCTGGACACCGTCCGGCAGGAGGCCCCGCGCGCCGCGGCCGGGCCCGACGGCGCCCGGCGCCCCGGGCGGCTCGCCCGCGGCTGGCCGCGGCTGGCGCTGGCGGCCTGTCTGGCGGCGGCCGCGGCCCTCGGCGGCGTGGCCGTCCAGCAGCACCGGGAGGCTAACCGGGCCAGGGCCCTCGCCGCCGCGCTGCAGCGGCACCAGGACCTGGTCACCGGGCTGCTGGCGGCACCCGACGCCCGTCGGGCGAGCGGCCCGGCGGCCGGCGGCACCGGCAGCGGGGCGGTGGTCTGGTCGCACGGCCGGGGCCGGGCCGTCCTCCTGGCCTCCGGCCTGCCCGCCCCGGCGGACGGCACGGCGTACGAGCTGTGGTTCGACGACGGCGCCGCGATGCGCCCGGCGGGGCTGATGCCCCGGGGCGACGGCGCGTTCCTGCTGGACGGCCCCCTGGACGGTGCGCGCGGCATCGGCGTCACGGTGGAGCCCTCGGCCGGCTCCGCTCACCCCACGGGGGCGCCGGTCCTGCTGATCCCGTTCACCTGAGCGGCCGAACCGGGTCGGGCGGAAGGCCGGATCGGTCAGGTCGGTCAGGTCGGGGTCAGGTCGGGGTCAGGAGACGGTGACGGTGACGGTGACGGTGCCGTGCACGGATTCGGCACCGGGCGGGTGACGGCCTGCCGCGCGATGCCCGTGGACGGCGAATTCACCGCTACGCGTGACGCGGCTGAACACTCCGGACGGGCCCGGGCCGACCCCCCGGGGGCGCCCCGGGTGCCCTTGGGCGGCCTCAGCGCGGCCCCGGCTCTGGCCGGGAGGTGTCACCCGGCCAGAGCAATGTCACCCGATCGGGGGGTATCCGGACTCGCACCCATCCGGTGGAGCCGGACCGCCGAATGAGGACCGTGACCGATGAGACGAGCAGCAGCCCGCCGGGCGCCCTCCCCCGAGCACGCACCCGTGCCGCCGGGCCGGCCGTCGCGGCGCTGTGCGGGCTGGCGGCCGCCGCCGCGGCCGTGGGAGCCGGCGAGGCGGCGGCGGCGTTCACCCGCCCCCAGGCCTCACCGGTGGTGGCGATCGGCTCGGCGGCGATCGACCTCGCGCCCACCGCCGTCAAGGCGTGGGCGGTCCAGCGGTTCGGCACCGGCGACAAGGCGGTCCTGCTGGGCGGGATCTACACCGTCATGGGCCTCGCGGCCGCGGCCCTCGGCGTGCTGGCCGGACGCCGTCGCGGCGCGGCCGCCGCCCTGTTCGCGGCCTTCGGCGGCCTCGGTGCCTGGGCAGCGCTGGCCCGCCCGCAGGCCGTCCCCACCGACCTGCTGCCCTCCGCCGCCGCGGCGGGCGGCGCGGTCGCCGTGCTGTGGTGGCTGACCGGACCCGCCCTCTCCCTTGGCCCTTTCCTTGACCCTTTCCCTGGCCCCTCCCGCCGCTCGGGCGCGGTCCGGCCGGCCGGGCCCGAGCGGCGGCGCGTCCTGGCGGCCGGCGCCACGATCGGCGCGGCCGCCGCCCTCGGCACGGCCGGACGCGTCCTGTCCGACCGGCGCGGCGACGTCAGCGCGGCCCGCGCCGCCGTCCGCCTGCCGCCGCCGCTGCGCCCGGCGCCGCCACTGCCGCGCGCCGTCGGCGCCACGGTCCCCGGCCTGCCCCCGTTCATCACCCCCACCGCCGACTTCTACCGCGTCGACACCGCCCTGACCCTGCCGCGCATCGACCCGCGCGCCTGGTCGCTGCGGCTGCACGGCCTGGTCGACCGCCCACTGCTGATCGGCTTCGACGACCTGCTCGCCCTCGGGCTGGAGGAGCTGGACCACACCCTGTCCTGCGTCTCCAACGAGGTCGGCGGCCCCTACGCGGGCACCACCCGCTGGCTCGGCGCCTCGCTGCCCGCCCTGCTGCGCCGCGCCGGCGTCCGCTCCGGCGCCGAGCAGCTCGTCGGCCGCTCGCAGGACGGCATGACGATCGGCACCCCGGTCGAGACGCTCCTCGACGGGCGCCGGGCGCTGCTCGCGGTGGCGATGAACGGCGAGGCGCTGCCCGTCGAACACGGCTTCCCCTGCCGCACGGTGGTGCCCGGCCTCTACGGCTACACCTCGGCCACCAAGTGGCTCGTCGACCTGGAGGTGACCACCTTCGCCGCCCGCGACCCGTACTGGGTGCGGCGCGGCTGGGACCGCACCGGCGAGGTCCGCACCGCCTCGCGGATCGACGTGCCCGCGCCGTTCGCCCGCGTGCCGCCCGGCGACGTGACGGTGGCCGGCACCGCCTGGGCCACCCACCGCGGCATCGCCGCCGTCGAGGTGCGCGTCGACGGCGGGCCCTGGCGGCAGGCCGAACTGGCCGCCGACGCCGGGCCCGACCTATGGCGCCAGTGGACCCACGCCTGGACCGGCGCCACCCCCGGGACCCACCGCATCGAGGCCCGCGCCACCGACGCCACCGGGGCCGTCCAGCCCGAGACCCGCACACCTCCCTACCCCTCGGGCGCGACGGGCTGGCACAGCGTCGTCGTCACCGTCACCTGACCCCACCCCACGACCTACCCACCCCTTCGGCATCCGGGATCCGCCCGATGCCCCTGACAGGAGAATCCGTCCATGAACACGACCGTCCTGGTCCGCAAGCCCTTCGCCGCCGTCCTCGCCGCCGGCCTGCTGGCCGCCGCCCTGAGCGCGTGCAGCAACAGCGGCGGCGACGCGAAGTCCTCGGACACGGCCAAGAGCACCACCGCGGCCGCCGCACCCCAGCCGTCCAGTGCCCAGGCTTCCGGTGCCCCGGCCGCCGAGCAGGTGACGGCCGGGCAGCCGTTCGGCACCGCGTGCGCGGCCGTCCCCAAGGACGGGGCGGGCAGCTTCACCGGCATGGCCAAGGACCCGGTCGCCACCGCCGCCTCCAACAACCCGCTGCTGTCCACCCTCGTCACCGCCGTCAAGCAGGCCGGCCTGGTGGACACCCTCAACTCCGCGAAGAACATCACCGTCTTCGCCCCCACCAACGACGCCTTCGCCAAGCTCCCGAAGAAGGACCTCGACGCCGTCCTCGCCGACAAGGACAAGCTCACCAAGATCCTCACCTACCACGTCGTCCCCCAGCGCCTGGCTCCCGCGGCGCTCGCCGGCGGACACAAGACCCTGGCCGCCGACGACCTCACCGTGACCGGCGCCGCCCCGGACTTCACCGTCAACTCCGCCGCCAAGGTGCTGTGCGGCGACGTCCAGACCGCCAACGCCACCGTCTACATCGTCGACACCGTCCTGATGCCCGCCTCCTGAGCCGACATCAGCCCATGAACCGCGGCCCCCGGCGAACAACCCCCCGGTAGCCGGGGGCCGCACCCCCACCTCCCGCCCCCGCTGGCTTGCCCACCAGCCAAATATGTAGACCGACCGACATATTCTCCCCCACGTCTCGCAGGCTCGCCCGTGCGCAGGAAGTCGGACCCGCCGACTTCCTGTGCACGGCGGCATGGCGGCGCTTCTGCTCCCACCAGAGAAATATGTAGACCGACCGGCATATTTCTTCTACGCCACGATTCCAGCCGCGCGAGAAGTCGGCAGGTCCGACTTCTCGCGCGCGCCGAGCCGCTCCTGCTTCCCGGCTCCCCGCCCGCCCACTGTGCGCGCAGTCGAATATGTAGACCGACCGATATATTTTTCCCGTTTGCAGCGCCCCGCTCGCAGGCCCCGCCGTGTGGCGAAGCCGAGGGCGAACCACCCCGCACAGGAAGTCGGGCAGGCCGACTTCCTGTGCGCACCGCAGGCGCGATCGAATCTGTAGACCGGTCGGTATATTCACTCCAGGCCGACGGCGCGAGCCCGTGGGCAAGGCTGTACGGCGCACATGTCGCGGTTCCGCAGGGCGGGGTTCAGCGCAGCAGGTGCTCCAGCTGGTCGAGGGCGGTGGGCAGGTCGCGGGGGCGCAGGGCGCCCGGGGGGCGGCGGGGGCCGGTCCAGCCGGGGCCGGCGGTCAGGACGACGGGGCGGGTGCGGGCACCGTGGGGGCCCCAGGCGGTCTCGGCGACACGGCGGGCCAGGGCCCGGTCGGCGGTGCGGGCGACCTGGGACCACAGCAGGACGGCGGGCGGGCCGGTGCGGCGAACCGCTTCCAGCAGGGCTTCGGTCGGCAGGGCCGGACCGAACATCCGAAACGGCAGGCCCCGTTCGGCCAACCCCGCGGCCAGCGCCTCCAGCGGCAGGGCATGCAGTTCGGCGGGCATGCCCGCGAGCAGGACGGCCGGACCCTGCGGCGGCTCGGCCCGATCGGCGGCGCGGCGCAGAGCGGCGGCGACGTGCCAGGACAGCAGGTGCTCGACCTCGACGTAGCGCTCGCCCTCGGCAGCCCACTTGCGGCCGGCGGCGCGCAGGGCGGGCATCATCACCTCGGTCCAGGCGGCGACCGGGCCGAGGGTGTCGACGCTGTGTCGCAGGATCCGGGCGAGCTCGGGGGCGTCGAGGCGAACGGCCGCGCGGGCCAGCCCCCGGCATTCGGGGCGGACGGTGCCGACGGGCAGGGTGTTCCCGCCGCCGCGGGCCGGCCCGCCGGCAAGCAGCCCCGGCACCTCGCGAGCCTCGGGCGGCCCTGGGGCCTCGACGGCGAGGGCGAGGCGGGCGGCCTCGGCCGGGGTGACGCCGCGGGCGGTCAGGCGGCACATCTCCGCCAGGACGGCGACGTCCCGCGGACTCCACTGGCGGTGGCGCCCGGGATCGCGCCGGGCGGGGCCGACGCCGTAGCGGCGTTCCCAGGAGCGGACGGTGGTCGGGGAGACACCGAGCATGCGGGCGAGGGCACCGGTGGTCAGGCTGGCCTGGGCCGGCGGCCGACCGGCGGAGGCAGACACGGGGACGGGAACCGGGACGGGGACGGGGACGGGGACGGGGACGGGGACGGGGACGGGGACGGGCACATGCGTGAGCCTATGCGGGGCAGGACGGGGCAACAGGCGTCGCGGATGCGAGCGGCAAGCAGTGCTCGTTCCGCAGAAGCCATCGGTGTGCGCAGGAAGTCGGACCTGTCGACTTCCTGCGCACACCGCAGCTGCCGACCTGGAGGGAATATGCAGGTCGGTCTACAGATTTGTCCCCCGGCGCGCCGAGAACCCCGGCAGGGCGGGCCCGGGGACAGAACCATCCCGCCAGCGCGCACAGGAAGTCGGACCCGTCGACTTCCTGCGCACACCGCAGCTGCCGACCTGGAGGGAATATGCAGGTCGGTCTACAGATTTGTCCCCCGGCGCGCCGAGAACCCCGGCAGGGCGGGCCCGGGGACAGAACCATCCCGCCAGCGCGCACAGGAAGTCGGACCCGTCGACTTCCTGTGCGCACCACGGCCGCGGGCCCGAGGGGAATATGCAGGCCGGTCTACAGATTCGGCAGGCAGGTGCGGGCGCGGGGCTGTGCCGGGTGGGGTGGGGGGTCGGCGAGTTGGGTGCGCAGGCGTAGCAGGGCGTCGCGGATGCGGGTCTTGACGGTGCCGAGGGGGGCGCCGAGGGCTTCGGCGGCCTGGGCTTGGGTGCGGCCGCCGTAGTAGACCAGCAGCAGGCATTCGCGCTGGACGTCGGTGAGGGTGGCCAGGGCGCGGCGGAGCCGTTCGCGTTCCCGGCCGCGGTCCAGGTCGTGTTCGACCTGGTCGGCGACCTCGTCGAAGACCGGGGTGTAGGCGCGCAGGGCGGCGGTGCGGTCGCGGTCGGCGGCGGCCTGGGCGGAGCGGACCCGGTCGACGGCGCGCCGGTGGGCGAGGGTGAGCATCCAGGGCAGGACCTCGCCGCGCTCGGGACGGTAGCGTGCCGCCTCCCGCCACACCTGGAGGAACACCTCCTGGGTGACCTCCTCGGCCTGGGCGTGGTCGCGCAGCACCCGCAGCACGAGGCCCAGGACGGTTCCGGCGGTGGCGGCGTACAGCTCTTCGAAGGCCCGCTCGTCGCCGCCGGCCACGCGTGCCGCCAGGGTGCGCAGCCCGGCCTGCCCGCCGTCGCCCGGGGGTTCGCTGCCGGGGGGTTCGGTGCGGGGAGTCTCGCCTGCCGGGGGCCGGGGCGCCGGGGACCGGGTGGCCGGCCGGTCGATCAGTGCGTGCACACGGCGACCGTCTCGGAGCGGCCACCGCCTGGGCTACTCGCATCGTTTGCGCATCGTTGTGCCCGCGCGTGTGCCCGCGCGTGTGCCCCCGGGCTGCCGTGGTGGTCCGGCCCGTCCGGCCTCGAAGCGTTGTGAGCCGCGTCACTTTCGCGGTGGCGGTGCAGCAGGGCGGTGCCGGGGTCCGTCATGGGGGCGAAGGTGACGGCGGAAGAGCGAGAAGAGTGAAGAGAGCGAGGGCGGCGGGTGAGGCTGCGCAGGGCCAGTCCCGGGATCGACTTCGTCGAGTTCGTACAGCAGCGTTCGGGCGCGCTGTTCCGGACGGCGTACGTGCTCACCGGGGACGCGCACACCGCGGAGGACCTCGTCCAGGAGGCGCTGGAACGGTCCTGCCGCAACTGGCGGCGGGTGGCGGCCGCAGAGGTGCCCGAGGCGTACGTGCGCCGGATCCTGGTGAACCTGGTCAACGACCGGTGGCGGCGGCTGAGCCGCTCCGGTGAGCGGCCCGGCGCGGCGCCCGGCGCCGAGCACGCCGACCCGCGCGACGCCTACCGGTCGGTGGAGTTGCGCGCGGAGCTCGTCACGGCGCTGCACACGCTGCCGATGGGGATGCGCACCGTGGTCGTCCTGTACTACCTCCACGATCTGGGGGACCAGGAGATCGCGCAGACGCTGGACATCTCCCCCGGCGCCGTGCGTTCCCAACTCGCCCGCGGCCTCGCGAAACTGCGGTCCGCACTGCCCCGGCAGGACGTCCCGTCCGCGCCGCCGACCTCGCGCGGAGGTGCGTGATGACCCGCTTCCCGTCCCACGATCCCGACCCCGGCCACCCTGCCTCCGCCCCCGACCCCGACTTCGACAAGGAACTCCTCGCCGCCATGACCGCATTCGCCGACAACACCCCGGCCCCCGTCATCGACGCCCTCGCCATCCGGCGCACGGTGCGCCGTCGCACCGTGCTCAGCGGCGCGGTGGCGGCGGCCGCGGTGGTCGCCATCGGCACGGGTGCGGCACTGCTCGCGCCGGGTTCGGGCCCGTCGCCCTCCGGTGGCCTGCCCGCGGGCCCCGCGAACGCTTCGGCGCCGATGTCCTCCGGCGCGCCATCCCCCGCCGGGTCCGCTCCCGCGCCCGGGCCGTCGATGGCCTTCGGCACCCCCTCCCCGGTGATGCAGCCGACCGACGGGGTGCAGGTGAGTGTGCCGCCGGTCGTCAACCTGGCCAAGGACGCGGCCGTCAGGGCGCTGGAGGCGGCGGGACTGCGCTACGAGGTCCACGAGTTCACCGACTGGAACGTGCCCGCCGGGTCGGTCATCAACTCCGAGCCGCAGGCCGGCCACACCGTACCTGCGCACTCGACGGTCCAGGTGTTCGTCTCCAAGGGCAGGCCGGGCCGCTGACCGGCGCCGACATATCCAACACCGCTACGCAGGAGGCAAGTTGACGATATCCCCCGGCCTCCCACCACACGGGCGGCGAGGAGGCGGGCGAGGCCGTGCGCAGCAGGGTGGGCGGGCCGTGGACTGGGCCGTGGACTGGGCCGGCCGGGTGAGGAGCGACACGGTGTCGGGCCCCTGCCCCCGCCCCCCTGCTGCGGGCCCCACCTGCGGCGATCTAGGGTGCAGGCATGATCTCCTCACCGATATCCGGCCCCGACCAGGCGATGCGGGTGCTGATGGAGGGCAATGCCCGTTTCGTCGCGGGCAGCCCGGAGCACCCCAACCAGGACGCCGGGCGCAGGGCCGCCCTCGCTCCGGCGCAGCGGCCCTTCGCGGTGCTGTTCGGCTGTTCGGACTCCCGGCTGGCGGCCGAGATCATCTTCGACCGGGGGCTGGGCGACCTGTTCGTGGTGCGGACGGCCGGGCACGTCACCGGGGCGGAGGCGCTGGGCAGCATCGAGTACGGGGTGAGCGTGCTGGAGTGTCCGCTGGTGGTGGTGCTGGGGCACGACTCGTGCGGCGCGGTGGGCGCGGCGATGGAGGCGCTGGACCGGGGGCGGCTGCCGGGCGGGTTCGTGCGGGACGTGGTGGAGCGGGTCACCCCGAGCGTGGTGTCGGCCCGGGCCGCGGGCATCGAGGACCCGGACGGGATCGTCGACGAGCACATCCGCCAGACCGTGGACCTGCTGCTGGAGCGTTCCCAGCTGCTGGCCGCCAAGGTGGCCGAGGGCTCGGCGGCCGTCGTGGGCCTGTCCTACCGGCTGCGCGACGGCCAGGCCCGTACGGTGGCCGCCCGCGGTCCGGTCAGCGCCTCGCTCTGACCGCCGGCCCGTACGGGTGCTGAACCGGCCCGTACGGCCGAACCGGTGTGCCGGGCCGAACCTCCGCGCAGGGCCGACCAACGTGGGGCCGCCCGGTGTACAGGGCCGTCCGCCGGGGCCGGGAACGCCGTGTCCGATCACCGCCAGCGCCCCCTCCCGGGCGGGGGCAGAGTCGGAGGCCGGCAACGGTTTCCCACTCAAGGACGGCATTCCCGTGCACAAGGCCACCGATCTCAAGGTCCTCTACTTCGGCACCCCGGTGGTGCTGATCAGTTCGCGCAACGAGGACGGCGGCGCCAACCTGGCGCCGATGTCCTCGGCGTGGTGGCTGGGGCAGTCCTGCGTGCTGGGCCTCGGCAACACTGCCCAGACGGCCGTCAACCTGCGGCGCGAGGGCGAGTGCGTGCTCAACCTGCCCTCCTCCGGGCAGGTGGACGCCGTCGACGCCCTCGCGATGCTGACCGCCAATCCGGATCTGACCGAGCGCCGGCGCCAGCAGGGCTACCGCTTCGAGCGGGGCAAGTTCGCCGCCGCCGGGCTCACCGAGCAGCCGTCGGAGCTGGTGCGGGCGCCGCGCGTCGCCGAGTGCCCGGTCCAGTTGGAGTGCCGGTTGGAGGCGGCCACGCCGCTGGCGGGCAACCCGCAGTGCACCGCTTTCGAGGTCACCGTGGTGCGCGCGCACGTCGAGGAGCGCCTGCTCGTGCCCGGCACGGACCACTACGTGGACCCGCTCGGCTGGGATCCGCTGATCATGAAGTTCTGCGAGTTCTTCGGCGACGGGCGCCGGCTCGCCCCTTCCCGCCTTGCCGAGGGTTGGCAGATGCCGGGCCGCCTGCCCGTCGGTGTCCGGGCCTGACGCCCCGCCGCAGGTCCGCGAGCCCCCGCCGCCCGCCCGGCCGTCCGACGAGCCGCCCGCCTACCCGACCACCCAGCCGAGCAGCCGTCCGCCCGGCCGACCGTCCGACCGTCCGACCGTCCGACCGCCTAGTCGGCCGCCGCGGCGGGCACCAGGTCGTGGAGCAGGAAGTGGAGCTCGGTGTCGTCCGTCGACTCCATCCACAGCCCGTCGGCGTCGAGCACCGAGGCCGCGACCACCCGCGCCTCGGCGACGAGTTCGGGGTGGGAGTCGAAGCCCGGCCACGGCAGGACGGGGAAGTCGTTGTCCTCGCCGAAGCGCCGTACCTGTTCGATGTCGCCCAGGACGGCGGGCGGCAGCGACTCGTTCGCCCAGGACCACAGCCAGGTCTGCCGGGCGAGGCTGACGCTGCCGATCATCGTGAGCCGGCCGGTGAGGAACACCTCGCTCTTGCGCGACCACTTCCTCTTGCGCGACCAGGTGATCCGCGCGTCGTCCATCGACCAGTGGTACTGCACGTCACCTGACAGTCCGAAGCGCTCGACCATGAGGGCCTGCCGCGCGCGGGCACGTTCGCGGGCCGCGATCACGACGCCCTCCCACCGGGAGTGGTCGTGCTTCGAGTGGTCGTCCACCGTGCCTCCTCGTACGGAACTGCCGGCAAGATCATCCCATCCGGCCTGCTGCTCCGTCCGGGCCCGTCGGCCCCACCCCGGCGTGATCCGGAAGAGAGCCCCTACGCGCTGGCGCCGCAGGAGTCGCAGATGCGGGTGGCGGGCAGTTGGAGGAAGCAGGAGGGGCAGATCGCCGGGGGGCGGGGCGGGGTGGCGGCGGCCGCCTTGCGGTTGACGGCCGCTTGCAGGCGCGGGGCCAGGGCGGGGGTGCCGCCGTCGGCGGGCAGTTGGGCGCCGAAGTGCCGGTAGCAGGCGAGGCGGGCGGCGGCGGCGTGGTGTTCGCGGTCCATGTCCGCTGCGAGCGGCGGCTGTCCGGCCACGGCCAGTACTTCCTGGTAGCCGACGCCGACCATGCCGTCGGTGGAGTGGACCACCAGTGCGGTCAGCGGCGGGTCCCCGCGGCGGTGTGCCTCGCGCACCACCAGGGCCAGGACTTTGCCGATCCAGGTGCGCTGGTGCACCCGGGTGCGCACTCCGGCCGCCTCCTGGACGGTCTCGGCCAGTTCGGAGTAGGTGATCACCGCGTGGTAGCGGCGGGCCACGTCCACCAGGGCCGGGTAGGCGGCCCTGGTCCAGGCGACCTGGGCCTGGGTGGAGCTGACCGCCGAACCGTCCGCGACCCGCCAGTAGCCGCGCTGTTGCTGTTCCATTCGACCGCCCCTGAAACCTCGTCCGCCGGCCCCCGCCGGGAGCGAGGCTACCCCGCCCTGTGGCGCCCCGGGCCGCCGGGGGCTTGACTTCAAGTGCTGTTGAAGTCGTCGAATAGTCCCGACCGCAGCCGTACGGGCATCGCGGTCGATGCCCCGCCCGTACGGAACGACCCGGGTCCGGGGCCGCCTGCTTCCCGATCGTGCCGCAGGCGGCCCCGGCCCCGTCGTCGTCCGCCGGCCCACCACCCGCCACAGGGCGCAGGCCGGGCGTCACCACCAGAACCAGGGACCGGGCGTCACCGGCAGAGCCGCACGGCGGGCTCAGGCCGCCGCTTCGGCGAGGGTGTGGGCGACGAGGGCGTTGGCGTGGCCGTGGCCGAGGCCGTGCTCGGTCTTGAGCCAGGCGACGAGCTCCATGTGCTTGCCGAGCGGGGAGGCCCGGATGAGGTCCTTCCACTCGGCGACGGGTCGGCCGTACTTCTTCTCGATGGACGGGAAGTAGCTGGCGGGGCCCTTGGCGGGGGTGGCGGTCATGGTCGGTACGCCCTTTCGGGAACGGATGCGGTCGCGGTCTACCCAGGTAGGACCGCGACCGCATCGTCAACTCATCGCCCGGCCAAAGTGATCTGCGTCACACTCCGACCTTGCGCTTGGCCCGCCGCCCGGCGGCCGGGGTGGGGTTGGCGTTCCAGGCGGCGACGGGGTTGCCGAGCCAGCGGGTGGTGCCGGGGACGTTCTCGCCGCGCATGACCAGGGAGGCGGGGCCGACGGTGGTGCCGGCGCCGAGGGAGGAGTTGAGCAGGACGATGGAGTGCGGGCCGGTGGTGGAGCCGGGGCCGAGGTGGACGGGGCCCAGGCGCATGACCCGGTCGTGGAAGAGGTGGGTCTGCAGGACGGTGCCGCGGTTGACGCTGGCGCCGGCCTCGACGGTGACGAGGTCGCTCTCGGGCAGCCAGTGGGTCTCGCACCACACGCCGCGCCCGATGTGGGCGCCGAGGCTGCGCAGCCAGGCGTTGAGGTAGGGCGTGCCGGTGATGGTGGAGCCGCCGAAGGGCATGGCGAGTTCCTCGACGAAGCTGTCGTAGAGCTCGTTGCGCCACACGAAGGTGGACCACAGGGGGTGTTCGGCGACGCGGAAGCGTCCGACGAGGAGCCACTTGGCGGCGGTGGTGACCAGGCAGGCGATGAGGGCGGCGCCGATGAGGACGAGGCCGGCGGCGGCGAGGGCGCGCGTGAGGCCGTAGTCGTCGCGCAGTTCCTGGAGGGTGGCGAGGACGAGGTCGCCGAGGAGGGCGGCGAGGACGATGGGCAGCAGGCGGCACAGTTCGACGCCGGCGCGGGCCCACATCAGGCGCCGGGGCGGGTTGTAGGTGCGGGCGTCGCCGCCGGCGGCCGCGACGCGCGGCAGGGCGAAGGCGGGGCGGCCGAGCCAGGAGGAGCCTTCGGGGGCGTTGACGGGGGTGTCGGACAGGACGCCGACGAGGGAGTTGTCGGGCAGTCGGCGGCCGGGGCCGACGATACCGGAGTTGCCGACGAAGGAGCGGCGCCCGACGTGCGAGGGGCCGATGTGCAGCCAGCCGCCGCGCAGTTCGTAGGGGGCGACGAGGGTGTCGTCGGCGAGGAAGGCGCCGTCGTCGACGCGCATCAGGCCGGGCAGGGACAGGACGGTGGAGGCTTCGACGCGGCGGCCGACCTTGGCGCCGAGCAGGCGCAGCCACACCGGGGTGAAGAGGCTGGCGTAGAAGGGGAAGAGGGTGCGCCGGGCGGTGTCGCTGAGCCGGGTGACGGCCCAGGCGCAGTAGGCGACGCGGCCGTGGGCGGGGTGGAAGCCGGGGCGCAGCGGGATGGACAGGAGGCGGACCATGATCGCTATCAGCGTGGCGTGGCACACCAGGGTGAGGGCGGCCAGCGGGATGGTGGCGGGCAGGAGTTGGAGGAGGGCCGCGGTGAGGGTGCGGTCGGTGTCGACCATCGTGAAGACGATGGCGAGCGCGGGGAGGGCGGCGATGATCGGCAGGAGGCCGAAGACGGTCAGGCCGACGCCGTAGGCGAGGTTCCAGAAGCGGGAGCGGGGGGTGGCGGCGGCTGCGGGCCAGGTGGTGCGGGCCTCGGTGGAGGGCCGGGCCGGGGAGCCGTGCCAGTGTTCGCCGGCGGGTACGGCGCCGGTGACGCAGGAGCCGGGGGCGATGTCGGCGCCGGCGCCGATGCGGGCGCCGGGCATGAGGGTGGAGCGGCCGCCGATGCGGGCGCCGTCGCCGATGTCGATGCGGCCGAGGTGGAGGGTGTCGCCGTCGAGCCACCAGCCGGCGATGTCGGCTTCGGGTTCGACGGTGGCGCCGGCGCCGATGCGGGCGAGGCCGGTGACGGGGGGCAGGGTGTGCAGGAGGACGCCGGCGCCGATGCGGCAGCCGAGCGCGCGGGCGTAGCGGCGGGCCCAGGGGGTGCCGGCGAGGGCGCCGACGCCGAAGAGGGTGACGGCGCGTTCGGCGGCCCACAGTCGCAGGTGGGCCTGGCCGCCGCGGGGGTGGCTGCCGGGGCGCAGGCCGGCGGTGAGCAGGCGGGCGGTGCCGGCGGCGAGGAGGGTGCGGCCGGGGGCGCTGTAGAAGAGGAGGAGGCCGGCGGCGACGGGCCACCAGGAGCTGTGCGGGGCCCAGCTGAGCTGGTTGCCGATGAGGTTGTCGAAGGCGGTGAGGGCGAGGATCCAGCGCAGTCCGGAGATGCTGAAGACGCCGAGCAGGATGAGGGTCTGCCACAGGCCGGCGCTGGCGGGGGTGCGGCGCACGGTGCGGACGGGGACGGGGGTGGGGGTGTGTGCGGCGCCGCCGGTATGAGGGGGGCCGGCGAGGTTGTCAAGATAATCGGCGAGGTCGCCGAGGACGGGGTGGGCGTAGAGGTCGGCGACGGAGACGCCGGGGTGGCGGGTGCGCAGTTCGGAGACGAGGCGGGCGGCGGTGAGGCTGGAGCCGCCGAGGGCGAAGAAGTCGTCGCCGGGGCCGGGGGCCGTGCCGAGCATGCTCTCCCAGCGGCCGGCGAGCCAGCCGGCGGTGCCGTCCAGGGGGGCGGCGGTGCCGGGGGTGGCGGTGCCGGTGGTGGCGAGCGGCCAGGGCAGGGCGTTGCGGTCGACCTTGCCGGAGGTGCGGGTGGGCAGGGAGTCGACGAGGGCGAGGACGGGCACGAGCGGGGCGGGCAGGCGTCCGAGCAGGTGCTGGCGGGCGGCGGTGAGGTCGGGGGTGGTGCCGGGCTGGGCGACGAGGTAGCCGATCAGCAGGTCGGCGCCGGCGGGGCTCTTGCGGACGGCGGCGGCCGCGGCGCGGATGCCGGGCAGGGCCTGGAGGGCGGCGTCGATCTCGCCGAGTTCGATGCGCCGGCCGCCGAGTTTGATCTGGTCGTCGGCGCGGCCGACGAAGACGAGGCCTTCGGGGTCGTTGCGCACGAGGTCGCCGCTGCGGTAGACGCGCGGGGAGGCGAGGGCGGGGTGGGCGCTGAACTTCTCGGCGTCCTTGGCGGGGTCGAGGTAGCGGGCGGTGCCGATGCCGGTGATGAGGAGTTCGCCGGTCTCGTACCAGGGGACGGGGTGGCCGGCGGCGTCGACGACGGCGATCTCCCAGCCGTCCAGGGGGGTGCCGATGCGTACGGGCTGGCCGGGGAGCATGCGGGCGGCGGTGGCGACGACGGTGGTCTCGGTGGGGCCGTAGGTGTTCCAGAACTCGCGGCCGGGGGTGGCCAGGCGCTCGACGAGTTCGGCGGGGCAGGCCTCGCCGCCGACGATGATCAGGCGCACGGCGTCCAGGCACTCCTGCGGCCACAGGGCGAGCAGGGTGGGGACGGTGGAGATGGCGGTGATGCGGCGCTCGACGAGCCAGGGGCCGAGGTCGGTGCCGGCCTTGACGAGGGAGCGGGGGGCGGGCACCAGGCAGGCGCCGTGGCGCCAGGCCAGCCACATCTCCTCGCAGGAGGCGTCGAAGGCCACCGACAGGCCGGCCAGGACACGGTCGCCGGGGCCGAGCGGCTGCTGCCGCAGGAAGAGGCGGGCCTCGGCGTCGACGAAGGCGGCCGCGGAGAGGTGGGTGACGGCGACGCCCTTGGGGCGGCCGGTGGTGCCGGAGGTGAAGATGATCCACGCGTCGTCGGCGGGGGTGGGCCAGACGGGGTTGCCGCGGGGCCCGGCCCCGGAGCCGGGGGCGAGCCGGCGTTCGGCGCCGAGGACGGCGCACACCTGGGCGTCCTGCCAGATCATGTCGGCGCGCTCGTCGGGGTCGTCGGCGTCGACGGGCACGTAGGCGGCGCCGCAGCGCAGCACGGCCAGGATGGCGACGTACAGGTCGGCGGTGCCGGAGGGGATGCGCACGCCGACCCGGTCCCCGGCGCCGATGCCGTGCCCGGCGAGGACGCCGGCGAGGGTGTCGACCTCGTGCATGAGGGCGCGGTAGTCGAGTACGGCGGTGCCGGTGTCCAGCGCGGGTGCGTGCGGGTGGGCGTCGGCGGTGGCGGTGACGATGTCGAGCAGGCTGCGGGGGTGCGCGGGCCGGACCGCCGGCCAACCGGCGGCGTGAGCGGGCCCGGGACGGTTCAGCGTTCCCGGGCCTGCCATGTCCTGGCGTGCGTCCATAAGGAGTGTCCTCGGCTGGGAGTAGTCATTAAGGATGAATGCGGGGAGTCACCTTGCGTGGTGCCTCACTCACCATGACTCCACTGGGAGCCCGCTGGATGCCGTGGAGGTGGAGTCAAAGGAACTTTTCATTTTCGGCGACATATGGGGGCATCAGGGAACGATTCGAAAGTCATTTCGGGGTTTTTCGATCGCTTTCGGCGGCGAAGGGTAATCGCCGGAGGCAGGAGGCATATGACGCGAAGGCGAAGAGTGGTCTACGCCATAGCGGCGGGGACGCTACCGGTAGTGAAAGCGGACCCGCCAGATCTGGAGGTTTAGCGATGATGGTGGCCGGATCCCGCCGGTGGCCCGCGGGAGGCGGGGGCGGCGCGGAGGGCGGCGCGCGGCTCGTCTGGTACGCGGCGTACGCGTCGAACCTGCACGCCGCCCGGCTCGCCTGCTACCTGCGCGGCGGCCGCCCCGACGGCGGCGCACACACCTACCCCGGCTGCCGCGACCACCACCCGCCGCTCCGGGACGTGGCCGCGGTGCTGCCCGGCGCGCTGTACTTCGCGCGGGAGTCGGCGGTGTGGGGCGGCGGCAGCGGCTTCTACGATCCGGCCGCACCGGGAGAACTACCCTGCCGCGCCTACTTGATGACGGTCAGCCAGTTCAGCGACATCGCCGCCCAGGAGATGCGCCGCTCCCCCGGCACCGACCTCGACCTCACCCGCACCCTCACGCACGGACGCGACCGGCTCGGGCCCGGCCGGTACGAGACGCTGGTGCACGCGGGCGAGTTGGACGGGCACCCGCTGCTGACCTTCACCGCCCCCGAAGGCCTGGCCGGCGCCGAACTCAATCCACCCTCGGCGCCTTATCTGCGCACCCTGGCCGCAGGCCTGGCCGAGTCCCACGGCTGGAACGCGCACCGCTGCGCCGACTACCTGGCCTCCCGCCCGGGCGCCGCCGGGCACTGGACCGCGGCGGACGTCCTGGCCGTACTGGGCGGTGGTCTGGACCTTTAGGTCCCGTTCACCCCGTGGTGACCGTACGGCGACAACTGCACGGGTTCCGGCCACATCAGGCAAAGGAAACGCCAGGCCACCGCACGGGTGAACCGGCGCCTCCCGCCAGCGGCTGGCGGCGGGAGGCGGCGGCCACTCGGCGGCTTCGTCAAAGGCGGTTTTAAGATCGCGCCCTTCAGCTTGAGCGTTGGCCGTGGAGGAGGAGGGGGACGGCGCGGTTGGCGAGGGCTTCGGCGGCGCGGGCCGCCTGGGCGGGGGCCATGACGTCCGGGAGTTCGTGGGCGGGGACGAAGCGGGCGCCGAACAGCCCGCTCCGGTGCTGCGGCGGGACGGTGAGGCGGACGTCGTCGCGCACGGTGCCGCCGTCGAAGACCAGGTTGAGGCGCTCCAGGTAACGGTCGGCGGGGGTGAAATCGACGGCCAGGACGTCGGCGAGACGGAGGTTGAGGCCGGTCTCGGCGTGGAGGTTGCGGGCGGCGGCGAGGTGCGGGGGCTCGTTGGGCTGGGCGGCGCCGCCAGGGAGGATCAGCCCGTCCATGTAGTCCGGGTCGACGAGCAGGACGTCGCCGCGCGGGTTGCGCACGAGGACGAGGCAGCCGAGCCGGCACACCGGCGGCTTGGCGAGCAGACGAGGGTCACGCATCGGGCGGTTCACCTTCTGAGAGCGGCGAGGAGTACGAGGGAGAAGCCCGCCAACCACAGGAGGCGGGCGAGGAGTTCAGCCGTCACGCGTCAGGCGCTCGTAGCGCAGCCCCTTGCGGAGCAGGTCGACCACCCGCAGGAGTTCGGACGGACGGGCGCAGCCGAGGCCGACGAGGTAGCAGCCCGTTCTGCGGCCGTGCTCCCAGTCGACCTCGACGGACGGCAACTTCACCCCGGCCAGAGCGAGGACGGTGGTCAGGTCGTCCAGGACGTCGGCCGCCTGCCGCCGCTGGTCGACGGTGGCGCGATAGACCTTCTCCCCCATCACGCCCCCACCTGCCGTCGAACCTCGAACCCCCGCCAGGCGCTGAAGGCGGCGGAGAACGAGGAGAAGGCGGCCAGCTCACCCGAGGTGCCGCTACGCAGCCACTCCCCCGTCGTCTCGTTCCGCACCCGGTAACACCGGCCCTCCGGGTCCCAGCGGACCCCGTAGCCGTGGAGCTTGATACCAGCAGTCACGTTCTAAATCCTCTCCGTATTGAAGCGATACGGAGAGGATCTCGTCGGGGGCCTCCATCCAACAGGGACGAAGCGTCCTAGTTTTGATCACTAGTCAGCGATTCCGAGGGACCGCGCCAGTTTCCAGAGTCCCGGAGGATGGGCAGAGCCGGCCAGAAGGTCAGAGACGATCCCCACTGCAAGCGTGTGGTATCTCATCCACCCTGGCGCGGTCCGTTGCAGGCGTTCGAGTGCCGCGACAGCTCCTGCAGCGTCTCCCAGATCGGCGTGTGCCCTCGCCACGTCGAGAAAGAGCCATGCTCGCCAGGACGGTGGAATCTCGGAGTCGAATCGAACATTCTTCGCCAGGGACAGAGCTTCACCGGATCGCGCATGCTGAACCGCAAGGCGGACACGCTTGATCTGAACAGATGACTTACTGAAGATGCTAACCATCCTGCTGTCCGCAAGCGGCTCCATCAGCGCCAGTCTTCCCGACGCCTTCTCGGCAACCTGCAACATTTCCGATGCGCCGTCGTAATCTCCACCCAGGCTGGCGCTGATCGCCCCGGCCATAATCAACCCGCCCCACACGCGGAGCCCCATCGCATCGGATACACGCTCGCGCTCGACCTCGTCGGCGGCGTGAACGGCCAACGCGCGGGAGTCATCCAACCGGTTCTGGCGCTGGTAGGCCCATGACATGGAGTTGCTCACCATAGCGGCGAGCAGAGGATCCTCCGCGACGTCGGCGGCGGTAGTCGCACGTTCCAGGCTGCAAACCCCAAGGTCGGTCTTGCCTAGGCGAATTGCAAGGTGCCCGCTTAGCTGAAGCGCTTTTCCCAATGCCATGTGGCCATCAAGCCGATCACGGCCACGACCTACAGTGGCAACCAGCCTTGCATCGGCGATGATCCCCGGGAGAATCTCGATCAGGCGGCCAAAGTCAGCAGCGTGGTACAGCGACCAACCATCAGCGATCTCGGATCTCACCAACGCAAGTGACAGCCACTCGGCTCCATCTGGCTCCGGAGGAGGCGCGAACGGAAACGGGGTGATCGCACGTCGCAAGGAGACCAGTGCCGGTGATTCCATCGCGCCCGTCGAAGGAACCGCCGGAGGGTCGCCCAGCAACGCAGTCAGCTCAACGCCAAGTCCCTTGGCCAGTGCGTGAAGTGTCGGCAGCCGCGCCGAATGCTTCCGCTGCTGCTCAAGCTTCCGAACCACATCCACCGACACACCCGACTTTGAAGCCAGGCCCTCCTGCGTCAGACCGGCCAAGCGCCGCAACCGCTTGACCCGATCCCCAAGATGATCGCTCGCCATGCTTCCGACACTACGCGCACGCACGCCCCGACCAGCGCGAGTTGCCAACCCCGCACCCCAGCTCACCACCCCGCGCGCCGCCGCCCCTGCCCGGGGGCGGCGGCCGGGAAGCCTAACCCGGCGCCGGAGTGGGAAGCCATCCCCATCGACTTCCCACTCCACCCGCAGGAGGCAACCGCGATGGCGATCACCTGGCGCAAGAGCACGTACAGCGGCGGGTCAAACGGCTGCGTCGAGGTCGCCGACGGCTTCACCGGCGTACAGCCCGTCCGAGACTCCAAAGACCCCGACGGACCCGTCCTCCTCTTCCCCTCCCCCGCCTGGCAGGCCTTCGTCACCGCCACCCGCACCGGCGAGTTCGACGACCGGTAGACCCGCCTCTCGGCGAAGTGCCCCGTGGCCTGCGGAGGAGGAAGCCGACTGCGGCGTGGGCCCGGCCGTTCTCCAGCCGGATCCACGCGGGCCTTCTCGATCGGCTCGGGCATCGTGTGCGCCCTCGTCAGGCCGCGACGGGCGCGCCGGCGACGCGGCGTTCGCCGCCGTTGCGCTCGCGCCACGCCCGGTAGACGTCGATGGCCGCGTCGCTGGGCAGGTAGCGCATCGGCAGCCGGCGCTCGTCCCAGTTCTTGGCGAACTCACTGTAGAAGGTGGCGAGTTCGAAGTACTTGCGGTCGTCGACGTAGTGCGGTTCGTAGTCGTCGCGGGTGGTGAGGAAGACGACCTCGTCGGGGCTGCAGTAGTAGAGCGAGCCCAGGCACATCGGGCAGGGGTGGGCGAGGACGTAGATGGTGGTGCCGGTCAGGTGCTCGGTGCCGAGCCTCGTGCAGGCGTCGCGGATGGCGAGGATCTCGGCGTGCGCGGTGGGGTCGCCGGTCTGGGCGACCTTGTTCGGGCTCTCGGCGAGGATCTCGCCGTCCTTGACGATGACGGTGGCGAACGGGCGCCCGCCTTCGGCGACGTTGCGGCGGGCGAGGTCGATGGTGTGCTGAGCGAAGTCCACGGTGGCGGTTCCTTGCCGGTCGGGGGCGGGCCGGGGTGGGACGGCGGGCCGGGGGGCCTGTCGGTCCGCCCCGGCCCGCGCGGGGGTCAGAACGGCTTGGTGGGCAGGTACTTGCCGTCCAGGGTGATGACGGCGCGGTGGCCGCCCTCGGGGTCCTCGACGGTCTTGACGTCGAGCTTGAAGTTGATGGCGCTGATGATGCCGTCGCCGAGCTGCTCGTGGACCAGGGCCTTGAGGGTGGTGCCGTAGACCTGGAGCATCTCGTAGAAGCGGTAGATGGTCGGGTCGGTGGGGATGCCGCCGGGGATGCTGCCGCGCAGCGGGATGGTCTGGAGCAGCCGGGCCGCGTCCTCGTCCAGGCCCAGGAGCTCGGTGACGGCCTTGGCCGCGTCGGCGGGCAGGGCGTGCTGGCCGAGCAGGGCGGCGGTGACGAAGGCGACGGACAGGCCGGTCGTGTCGGCGAGCTCCTGCCAGGTGAGGTCCTTGCGGATCTTGGCGTCGACGACCTCCAAGGCGAGCTGCTGACGGGCGGTCTGGTCGAACTGCGCGTGCACCATGGGGTGGGCCTTTCGGGGATGGGTCCGGGGCGGGTGCCCGGACCTGGTCTGGGGATGTGGGAGGGAGTGGTCGGAGGGGACGCGGTGGTCAGCCTGCCAGGGCGACGAACCGTCCGCTGTCGGTGTCGAGCGTCTCGGCGGAGCCGGATCCGATGTCGTAGACCCAGCCGTGCAGGGTCACCCTGCCCTGCACCAGGGCCTTGGCCACCGACGGGTGGGTCTTCAGGTTGGCCAGCTGGGCGAGGACGTTGTCCTTCACCAGGGCGGCGACCCGCTCCGCGCCGGCCGGGTGCTCGCCCGCGTCGGTGCGGGCCTTGGCGACGTCCGCGTGGTGCAGCCAGGTGGCGACGGCGGGCAGGCCGGTGAGGTCGCCGCCGGAGGCGAGGGCGGTCATCGCACCGCACGCGGAGTGCCCGCAGACGATCACGTCCGTGACCCCGAGCACGCCGATCGCGTACTCGATGCTCGCCGCGACACCGTCCGCGCCCCGGGTGTACGGGGGCACGAGGTTGCCGGCGGTGCGGATGACGAACAGCTCGCCCGGATCGGTCTGGGTGATCAGCTCCGGCACGACCCGGGCGTCCGAGCAGCCGATGAACAGCGCGGTCGGCTGATGGGTGGTGGCGAGCCTCTTGAACAGTGCCGCCCGGGCCGGGAACACCTCCCGGCTGAACCGCTGGAAACCCTGCGCCATCTCGTTCATGAGGTCACTCCTTCTTCGACGACCGTTGGTGCCTGTCGATGACCTCAACGATGCATGACCTGGCCCTATAGCGTCCAAGACGTGGTAGCCATCATTGCCATCAGTGCTGCCTATAGTTGGCTCATGGAACTGCGCCACCTCCGGTACCTGCTCGCCGTGGCCGAGCACGCCAACTTCACCCGCGCCGCCGAAGCCCTGCACGTCTCGCAGCCGACCCTCTCGCAGCAGATCAAGCAGCTGGAGAGCTCTCTGCACGTGCAGCTCCTCGACCGCTCCGGGCGCACCGTGCGCCTCACCGACGCCGGCCAGGCCTACGCCCACTACGCGCGCCGGGCCCTGCGCGACCTCGCGGCGGCCGAGCGCGCGGTGCGGGACGTCAAGGACCTCTCACGCGGCACCCTGCGCCTGGCCGTGACCCCGACCTTCACCGCCTACCTGACCGGGCCCCTCATCGGGGACTTCCACGCGCGCCACCCCGGGATCAGCCTGGACGTCCGCGAGATGGCACAGGAACGCATCGAGTCCGAGCTGGCCGCCGACCAGCTCGACCTCGGCATCGCCTTCGGCGGAGCGCACCTGCCGGCCGTCACCGCCACCACCCTGTTCACCGAGCACCTCGGCCTCGTCGTCGCCTCCGACCACCCGTACGCGGCCCACTCGGGCCCGCTCCCGGTCCGCGCACTGGGCGACCAGCAACTCGCCCTGCTCAGCGGCGACTTCGCGACCCGTCAGCACATCGACCGGTTCCTCTCCGACCACCGGGTCCGGCCGCGGATCGCCATCGAGGCCAATTCCGTCAGCGCGCTCGTCGCGATCGTCCAACGCACCAGCCTCGCCACCGTGCTACCCGACGCCACCACCCGCGAACACCCCCACCTGCGCTCCGTCCCGGTCGACCCGCCGCTCCCCTCGCGCGCCGTCGCCCTGCTCCGCCGGGACACCGCCTACCAGAGCGCCGCCGCCCGCTCCTTCAGCGACCTCGCCCGGCACCGCGCCCACACCTTCGACCACACCCCCGACGGCCCGGCCTGAAGCGGGCCCGCCCGTCCGCGCCCTGCGGACCGGCGGGCCCGGTCACGCACTCAGGACGAACCCTCACCACGGATCAGCCGCAGCGCCGGCCCCGCACGCCCGGCCCCTCGCCCGGCCCTGCGCCGCTCGGCTTCCCGCTCGGCCTCCTGTTCGGCCACCAGGTCCGCCGACACGCGGGCGCCCAACGCCCGCAGCTCGGCCTTGCGCTCCTCGTCGGCCTCCTCGTCGCCCGGGTAGGCGGCCACGTACTTGACGCCGTGCTCGTCCTCCCAGGCATAGCTGCGGTACTGCGTCGTCGCCTCGTCCGCCACAGGGAACCTCCGCTCCTCGTCTTCGGGGTGACCCACCGTAGGCGACCGACCCGCACCGAAAAAGGAGCCGTGACACCCGCACCTCACACCCCGTCACGCGGCTGACGGGCCGCTTGCCGCCCTCAGGCCCCGGGCCACGCCCCCCTCACGGGCCGTCCGTCACCGACGGCCGTTCCCCCGATCGAGGGAAGGGGCGCCCGTCCGTGCGCTCGTCGGGGGCCGAACCGAGACACTGGGGCCATGAGGATCTGGAACGGCCCCGTCCTGGGCATGGTGGCACTGGCCGCCGCCGCCATGCCGAGCCTGCTCGCCACGGTGCCGGCCCAGGCGCAGGCCGCCGGCCTGGCGGTGGCCGCCCACTCCGCCGAGCGCACGTCCCGACGCGACGTCTACGTGCCGCGCATTCTCTCCCCTCGGGCGGGGGCGCTCTGGCGGGTCGGCGAGCGGGTCGAAGTCACCTGGGACGTCTCGGATCCGCCGGCGCAGATCACCAACCGCACGGGGTCCATCACCTTGCGCGCGGGCAGCGTCACCCTCCTCGACCGCGTCCTCGCCCGTGACTTCGACATCCTGCTGGGACGGATGGAGGTGACCGTGCCGGACGTCCCCCCTGGAGACGACTACCGGGTCGTCCTGTCCGGTGATTCCGGCAACTGGTCCGAGCCCTTCACGATCACGTCGGACGGCCGGGCCGCCCCACCGCCGGGTGCGCCGACTACTCGTCGTCGGTGAAACTGACCGAGCCGATGCCGCGTCGGATGCTCGAACCACCCGACCTGATGGTCCCGATCTCGTCCCGGCAACCGGCGCCGAGGAAGACGGCCGCCTCCGCGTCGGTGTCGTTGTACAGCTCGGCGACGCGGCGGCCGAGGTCGTAGCAGCGGTCACCCTCGGGGTTCTCCAGCGTGTGCTCCTGGTTGTTGCTGATGTAGGTGAAAGTCCCCTCCGCGGCTTGGGCGTTGGCCGGGACCGCGATGCACAGAACCGCAGCGGCACCGACGGTGACCAGCGTCCTTCCGAGGCTCTTCACGGACTCGTCTCCTTTGAACGGCGGGCTTCCTCAGCGCTGCCAGTGTGGCCGTTCGGACGCGCGAGGACGCGGGACGTCACCCGAATGGACCTTCGACGGCGTTTCCCCGCCCCCCGAAGAGTGGTGTCGGGCGATAGGAGGGTGCGCACCCCGAGCCGCCGCCACCGACCAACTTCTTTGTGTCATCTGCCAGTACGGCGGCCCGGCGGGGCGGAGGAGACTTTCCGCCACGGCCGCGACCCGGCGGGCGACACACAGGAGGGGCGGCACGTGGGCGTGCAGCAGTACGACGGGATCGGCGAGGCGTTCGAGGGGTTCAAGTCCCTGCCGTTGATCCGCTACGGGGAGGTGCCGAGCTTCCTGGGCCTGGTCGGGGACGTGGCCGGCCGGTCGGTCCTCGACCTGGCGTGCGGCACCGGCTTCTACAGCAGGGAGTTCAAGCGGCGCGGCGCCACCGACGTCCTCGGCGTCGACATCTCCGCCGAGATGGTCGCCGCCGCGCGCACGATCGAGCAGCGCGACCCGCTGGGCGTGCGCTACGAGGTCGGCGACGTGGCCGAACTGCGGCCCCTCGACCGTCACTTCGACATCGCACTGGGAGTGCAGTGCCTCAACTACGCCGAGGACGTCGCGGCGATGGAGCGGATGTGCCGCAACATCCACCGGAGCCTGGTACCGGGCGGGGAGTTCTTCGCACTCGCCCAGAAACCCGACTACCGCTTCGACTGCCCCTCCCTGGACAAATACGGGTTCCGCTGCGAGCCGACCGGCGAGGAGATCGAGACGGGCCCGCAGGTGCGGATCACCGCCCTCCTCGACCCGCAGCCGATCAGCATCGTGGGCGCGGCCCCGCGCCGCGAGGTCTACGAGGAGTGCCTGCGGGCCGCCGGGTTCGGCGACGCCGAGTGGGTCCCACTCCAGGTGTCCGAAGCCGGCCTGCGCGAATTCGGCGAGGACTTCTGGGCGGACCTCCTCGCCAGCCCGCCGCTGGAACTGCTGCGCTGCCGCGCCTGACCGGCCCGGAGCCGTCGGCCCGGAGCGGTCGGCCCGGCCCGGGTGTCAGAGATCCAGCCACCGCTTCCACCGGCCCGTCAGGGCGATGTCGGCCTCCTTGAACGCGGCCTTCCACGCACCGCCCTCGCGCACCATCGCGTAGCGGGCCTCGCCGCCGATCAGCCCTTCCGGTACGTACACCCAGCACCTGACCGGCGACTCCTGTTCGACGCGCAGGATCGGCGCCTCGAACTCCGGCGGCGTGCCGAAGCACAGCAGGTCGTAGCGCGACTGGTGCCGGGCCAGCGCCCTGGCCGCCAGATGCCTGGCGAACACCTCCTTCACCGCCGCCAGTTGCTCGCCGCCCGTGGTGTCGTGCCGGCAGGAGGCCATCCACTCCTCCCACCGGCGCATCTCGTCGAAGAAGTCCTGCGCGGCCGCTCGGGCGCCTGCCGCACCCTGACCGCCCTGACCGCCCTGCCGCTCCTCCGGTGGCATCGCCGCGCCTCAGCTCCAGTCGAAGGTCAACAGGGCCAGCCGGTCGACGGGTTCGAAGAACAGCATGATCCAGTCGGCGCCGCTGCTGCGGTAGTGCCAGCCGGGCGCTGCCGCCACGAACTCGAAGCGGCGGCCGGACGGGCCGACCGGCCAGGTGCGGTCGCCGTCGTAGTCGAGCGGGAACACATCGGTCTCGATCCAGTTGCCGGCGGAGTCGGCGTAGCCGCCGAGCTGGTCAAGGAGGGCCATCTCGCCGGTACTGCCGGGGTACGGCAGGCCGTCGTCGCCGAGGTGGACGAGCCGGCCCTCGCGGCGGAAGCTGTCGCGGTGCGCCCGGTAGCTGCGCTCCTGGCGTTCGCAGTGCTCGGCGAGGTCGGCGTGGAACCCCGGCCAGGGGTCGGGGACTTCGCCCGGGCCCGCCGCCCGGGCGAAGTAGCGCAGGTCACCGGCCAGGCGGAAGCGGTCGCCCTCCAGCGTGAAGCCGAGCCAGTTGGACGCCTGGAGCCCCGTGTGGAAGGCCGAGGTGTGGTCGCCGATGCAGCCCTCCGACGGTTCCAGCGGGCTCAGCAGGTGGATCCACCCGTGCCAGGCCGGGTTGACCTGGGCCAGGTCGATCGAGACCAGCGGGTGCAGGTGCCGGGCCAACTCGGCCTGGTCGGCGACGAAGACGTCCGCCGGATCGGGGTAGATCCGCAGGGCCGCCCCGGCCGTCATGACGTCCTCCCGCACGGGAGTGTCTTCCACGGACATCCGGACCTCCTACGGTGACCACGCATCGACGGCCGGTCGGCTGACGATCAGCCCCTTCCTACCAGGTGGCTCTGACAGGAGCCCTGGCACCGCCCGATGACTGATGACTGTCGGTGGCCGGTGCTACGTTCCGGTCCTCGACTCGATCACTCGACACGACGAAGGGGGCTTCCCGATGCAGCAGCTGTGGGCGCGGATCGAGGCCGCGCTGGAACGGATCGCCCCGGAGGTGGCGGCCGCGATGCCGCCCGGCGCCACCGACGGGCAGATCCGGGCGGCGGAGGCCGCGATGGGGGTGGAACTCCCGCCGGACGTCCGGGAGTCCTACCGCTGCCACGACGGCCTGCCGGGGGTCCTGATCGGTTTACACACCGCGCTCCACCCGCTCGACGCGATGGTGGACGACTGGCGCGAGCGGTCCGTCGACGCCGGGGACCCGCCCTGGGACGAGCGGGCGGAGGACGGCGTGATCCGCCGGGACGTCGCCTGGTCCGCCGGGTGGATCCCCTTCATCTCCATCGGCAACGGCGACGTGATCTGCATCGACCTGGACCCGCCCGCCCCGCAGCGCCACGGCCAGATCATCGACTGGTCGCACGAGGGCTGGCGGGCCGGCTACGAGGCCGCCGGCCTGCGGGAGTTCCTGGAGGCCTTCGCCGCCGACCTGGAAGCCGACCGCTACCGGGCCGACGAGACGCGCCACGCCTGGGACGGTAGCGGACTGCCGCTGGTGATGCTGAAGGACTGAGCGTCAGCGCACCCCGCTCGCCCCACTCGCCCCGTTCGCCGGATCGGGGCTGCACAGCCAGCCGTTGACGGCGAAGCGGCTGTCCTCGGCCTGCCGGCTCGGGCATTGCACCGGGCGCACCTCGTGCCAGGCGGTGGGGCGGAAGAACACGATGCTGTCGTGCTCGGGCTCCCAGTCCCGCCAGGTGCGCTTCTCCCACTCCCCCGTCGTCCCGCCGTACAGCGGCAGGGCGGCGTCGAACACGCGCAGCTCGCCGCCGCCGAACGGCCGGGGCGTTCCGTGCAGGTAGTAGACGAAGGTGAGCAGGCGCCGGGGGGAGAACTCGGCGCTGGTGTCCTGGTGCGGCCGGTAGAAGTCGCCGTCGTTGTGCACGTTGAGGGTGTAGTCGGGCTCGGTGTTGCGGCAGGACACGCCCAGGGTGTGCTCGACCGCCTCCAGCACCTCGTCGATGGCCGCCAGCAGTTCGGGTGCGGCGAACTCCCGGCACGAGCGGGAGCGGCGGAAGTCGGGGGCCAGCTCCCGGTCCCCGATCAGGGAGGGCTGCAACGCCTCGCCTGCGGAGGCGACGGCGACGGCGCGTGCCAGCAGGGCGCCGGCCGTCCGCTCGCCCAGGAGCCCGGTGATGCGGCAGACCGTCACCGGGAGCCGCCAGATCGCGTCCGTGCTCACCGGCGACGGCTGCTCCGTCGCGGTGTCCGGCCCTGTCATGGTCTCCCGCCCTCTCGTCGTCACGCGGCCTCGAACGCGCTCACGCCCGGTGCCGCATCGGCCGGTGCCGCACCCGCGCCCCTACCGGCTCCAGTCCACCGGGACCACGTCCTGCTTGAGCCCGCGGTCGCTGCACACGGCACACGGGCTGCCCGGGACGCCGGGGCCCTGGTCAGTGCCGATGGTGATGGCCCCGTGCGCGCCGGCCGGGGCGTGGACGCCGTCGCCGACCATCGCGGCCTCGTAGCCGCCCAGCAGTTCCTGCAAGGTGCCGGGGCCCAGGTTCTCGGGGGCGGTGATCGCGGCGATGCCGTCGTAGTCGGTGTAGGCCGCGCCCAGCGTCCGGCCGCCCACGGTGGCGAACACGATCCGGGCGCCGCGGATGGGCTCCCCGGTCACCGCGTCGGAGGCCATCGCGTGGATGTTCTCCAGCTGCATCTGGGTGACGTTCAGGCTCGCCTGGCTGGTCGTGAGCCTGGTCGGCTTGAGGCTGGGGCACTCCGCCGCCCCGCTGCACGACGGGGCCGACGAGGCGGCCGCGGACGCGGTGACCGCGCTCCCCGCACCCAGCGAGGCCAAGGCCGCGGCCATCACCGCGACGGTCTTGCGACCAACAGAGCTCATGATCCACTCCCGTGGGAACCGCCCGCGCGTACTCCGCTCCGACGCCCGAGGGCCACGAGGGCCGGGCGCGCGCGGCACGCGACGGGTGCCGCCCCCCATCGGACGACACGGCCGAGCGTAGCCACCGCCCGTCCGGCCCAACCAGCCGACGACCACGAGTTCGCAAGATCTGATGAACGGTCAACATCGTGGTGACGGCGTTAATCGGGGTGCAGCGGCCGACGACGCTGACCTCTCAGTGGCGCGGCGGGTGGGTGGGCGCCGTCCAGGACGCGTGGGCGTTGAACGTCAGGCCCGCCCGGTCCGAGGGGGGCGTGTGGTCCGGGTCGTTGCGGACGACCTCGATGCGGTGGCTCTCGACGTACAGCGCGGTGAGGTGCAGGCCCGGCGCGGGGGCGCGGACCTCCTGCCGTTCCCGGGTCATGGCGGTGACGAAACGCGTGCTGTCGTAGCCGAGTTCGCGGCTGAGGGACGCGGCCGCCCTGGCGCCGTGGCCCTCGATCTCGACGCCCGCCTCGAACCCCACGGACAGGCCGACGGCTTCGCGGCAGGCCTGCGACTGCGCCTCGTCCACCCCCCATGGGACGGTGGCGCCGACCGTGCCCGGGCCCGGGTCCTCCCGCAGGTCGGTGACCGCGACCCGGGTGTAGAACCGCTGGCGCCGCACCGTGTACGTCGGCGAGTTGTGCAGGATCCACTCCGTGGACGCGCCCCGGTCGAGGACGGCGGTGCACGGGAGGACCACCTCCCGGTCGACGACGGGCTCGGTCCGCTCGGGCGCGTCGCTTCCGTCCGTGACGGCCGGGCCCTGCGCCGTCCCCTGCCGGACCTGCCGCATCGGCACGTCCAGCACGTGGACGTCGCCTGGGTCCTCCCCCTCGTAGTCGCCGTCGAAGTAGGAGATCCAGGTCGCGATGCCGGGGGTCAGCAGGCAGCCCGTGCCGCCGGGGATCGTCTCGGGGCGGACGGTCTCGGGGATCTCCAGCCCGCCGCGCCCGCGCCAGGCGCCGACGGCCACGTAGGGGCGTCCGCCGATCTCCTCCTTCACGCAGCGCAGGTCGCCCTGGGCGACGAAGGCCGCGCCGCCGAGGTCGCGCAGGACGTCACGGGGCCCGTGGACCGTGTCCGAGGACCACAGCGCGCTCAGCGCCCGGTACCCGGGAGGGGCCACCGGCACCAGGCCGCGCAGCACCCCGTCGGAGTCGGTGACCTTGCGCCACTGCCTGGGCTCGGCCAGCGCGGCCGAGCCGCCGGTGCTCCCCCGTACCCAGGTCATCGGGGCGTTGTCGGGGATGACGCTGCACAGGGCGTGGTAGCCCTCGGGCGGTCTCGTCTCGCCGGTGCTGAAGACGAAGGTGAGTTCGCCGAACTGCTGTGGTGCCGAATAGCTCATATCCGCTCCTCCTGTCGCACGACTCGCGCTTGCCGGGCGACCGCCCCAGGGCCCGGCCCGGGCTCAGCGGCCCGCGGTCACCGGGTAGTGGTCGCTAAAGTCGGTGAAGGCCCGGCCGCCCGCCTCCCAGGTCGGCGAGGCGGTCTTCAGGACCTCGCTCGTCCAGGCGTCGCACGGCGGGGCGTGGCCCTTGCGGAGCAGGACGTGGTCCGTGTCCTCGGCGGGGTCGGCCGGGTGGCGGTGCAGGGCGGCGTCGTTGGCGATGGTGTCGAAGGAGTACTTCCAGCCGGTCCGGGGGCCCGCCTCCTGGAGGTTCCCGAAGCCCAGGACGTCCTGGAAGTCGGGCGAGTGGCGGTCGGTGTTGAAGTCCCCGGCGACGATCACCGGCTCGTGCGCCGGGATCCGGCGGTCCGTCAGGAAGACGTCGATGTCGCGCAGCTGGGAGCGGCGCATGATCCTCGCCCGGCCGGTCGGGCACGCGCCGTCGTCGGACTGCAGGTGGGTGCCCACCACGTGCACGCGCCGGCCGTCGACCTCCAGTACGGCGTAGGCGAAGCCCTTGGCGGCCTCGGCGTCCCAGCCGCAGGCCACGTCGTAGACGTGCTGCTCCATCCGCAGGATGGGCCACCTGCTGACGATCGCGACCCCGCCGCGGGCGTGCAGCGGGGAGATCTGCCGGCCGTGCGTGGCGGCCCAGCCCGACTCGTCCACCCCGACCACCGGCGTGCGGTGGCGGTACCCCCGGCCCTCCAGGCCCTGCATCAACTCCTCGGAGGGGCCGGGGTCGAAGAGTTCCTGGAAGACCAGCACGTCGTGGTCCGCGACGTACGCGGACTCGGCGATCAGCCGCGAGCGCGCCGCGTTGTTCCAGTCGCCCTCGCTCTTCTGCGTCAGCCCGGACAGGAACATCACGTTGTGCGTCAGAACCTTCAAGGCCGTCCTCTCCGAACCGGCGGGCGCGGGGCGCACACACGGCGGAACCGGTCCGGGGCGCCCCGCCCCCCAAGTCAAGGGGGTCGGCCCGCGCCCGCCGGCGTCGACGCGCCGGTGCCCCGGCGGATGCCACGGGGCGCGGGGGGGCACTGCGGGCTCGCGGCAGAGCCGGGCGGGGCGTGCACGGACGATTCCGCGCCGGTGCGGAGCCGCCCCTCCGACCGCAGGGGGCGAGCACGGCACGCAGCGCGGCGGCGGCACACGTCCGAGCCGCCCGGCGGGTGTGGCCGGGCGGCTCGGGGGTGGTCGGGGGCCGGGGTTACGCGGTGGTGGTCGGGAGCTTGGCGGTCAGCGCGGTCGGGACGTTGACCACGTCGGCGAGGCTGTACTTGCCGGGGCCGAAGTCGGCTGCGGTGAGGGCCTTCTTGCCGCCGCCCGCGACCAGCCAGACGGTGGAACTGTCGGGCGAGAGCAGCAGGGTGCCGTCGGCGGGGGCGCTCTTGGCGGCGGCCCCGCCCAGCCAGGTGCCGGGGACGCCCATGAGCGGCTGCTTGTCGTAGCCCATCGCGGTGAAGTCGGCGTAGGTCAGGGAGACCGCCAGGCCGCCGACCATCACGTAGACGGTGGAGTTGGTGCCGGCGGCGTCGGTGAGGACCGTGCCGTTCTTCAGGGGCTTGGCGACGGCGCCCTGCAGCCAGGCCTCGGGCACGCCCATCAGGGTCTTGGTGTTGTAGCCGTCGGTGGTCCACTCGCTGCCGGAGATGGGCAGGGCGGTGCCGTTGACCATGACGTACATCGACGGGTCGGTGCCGGCCTGGCCGTTGACGACGGTGCCGTTCGGGACGGTGGCCCGGGTGGCGGAGGCGAGCCAGGCGCCGGGGACGCCCATGTCAGCGCGGGTGTTGTAGCCGTCGGCGGTCCACTCGGCGCCGGAGATGGGCAGGGCGGCGCCGGAGACGACGACGTAGCGGGCGTTGCCGCCGGCCTGGTCGTGGACGACGAGGCCGGTCGGGAGGGTGTTGGTGAGCGCGTTCTGCAGCCAGGCGGTGGGGACGCCCAGGTCGGGGCGGGTGTTGTAGCCGGCCGCCGTCCAGTCCGCGCCGGAGATGGACAGCGCCGCGCCGGCGACGACGACGAAGCGGGAGGAACCGCCGGCCTGGTCGTGGACGACGGTGCCCTCGGGCGGGGTGGTGGGCAGGGCGTTGAAGCGGGCGTCGTCCACCAGGACGATCTTGCTCAGGTCGTAGCCGTCGGGGGCGACGTCGGAGCCGGCGACGGGCAGGCCCGCGCCGCTGATCAGGACCTTGACCGAGGAGCCGTTGGGCGACTTGACGAGCGTGCCGGTGGGCAGCGACGCCGGGTCGGGGTAGGAGGTGCCGGCCGGGTAGGGGTTGGCGTGGTCGGCGCCCAGGTTGGCCCCCGGGCCGCAGACCGGCCAGGCGCCCTGGCCCTGCCCGGCGAGGACCTTCTCGGCGATCAGGATCTGCTGCTGCTTGGTCGCCCGGTTGGCGTAGGGGGCGTACTGGCTGCCGCCGTAGGCGAGCCAGGTGCTCTGGGAGAACTGGAGGCCGCCGTAGTAGCCGTTGTTGGTGTTGATGCTCCAGTTGCCGCCGCTCTCGCACTGGGCGACCTTGTCCCAGGTGGACACCGAGGCCGCGGAGGCCTGGCCGCCGAGGGCGAGCGGGGCGGCGAGGGCGAGCAGGGCGGTGGCGGCGGCGAGGGCCGGCGTCTTGCGGGCGGCGGCGGTCATGACGGAATTCCCCCTGGGCAGGTACGGGTTGGCGAGCGGGTTGGCGGGTGTGCGAGCAGGTGTGCGGGTGCCGGGCGGCCCGGCCGGCGGTGGCCGGGCCGCCCTGGCGGGGTGGGCGCGTCAGGCGACGGTGGGGAGCTTGGCGGTCAGCGCGGTCGGGACCTTCACCACGTCGGCGGCGTTGTAGGAGCCGGGCGCGGCCGCCTTCTTGCCGCCGCCGTTGACGACCTGCCAGACGGTGGGGCCGTCGGAGGACTGCAGCAGGGTGCCGTCGGCGGGGGCGCTCTTGGCGGCGGCCGCCTGCTCCCAGCTGCCGGGGGCGCCGCGCAGCGGCAGCTTGTCGTAGCCGTAGCCGGTGAAGTCGGCGTAGGTGAGCGGGACGGCCAGGCCGCCGGCCATCACGTAGACGGTGGAGTCGGTGCCGGCGGCGTTGGTGATCAGGGTGCCGTTGGCGAGCGGGCGGGCGACCTCGGCGGCCTCCCATGCCTCCGGGACGCCCAGGACCGGCTGGTTGGCGTAGGTGGTGGTGAACTCGGCGCTGGTCATCGGCAGCGCGGAGTTGTTGACCATCACGTAGATCGACGGGTCGGTGCCGGCCTGGCCCTTGATCAGGGTGCCGTCCGGGACGGTCTTCCTGGCCGTGGTGTTGAGCCACTCGCCGGGCACGCCCATCAGGGACTGGAGGTTGTAGCCGTCGGCGGTCCACTCGGAGGCGGAGATGGGCAGGGCGGCGCCGCCGACGACGACGTAGCGGCTGGGGTCGGTGCCGGACTGGTCCATCAGGACGGTGCCGTTGGGCATGGGCTTGGCGATGGCGGCCTTCAGCCAGTCGCTGGGCACGCCCATCAGGGACTGGGTGTTGTAGCCGTCGGCGGTCCACTCGGCGGCGGAGATGTGCATGGCGGTGCCGTTGACGACGACGTAGCGGCCGGCGTCGGTGCCGGACTGGTCCATCACGACGAGTCCGGTGGCCGGGCTGGTGTTGATCGCGCCCTGCAGCCAGCTGGACGGGACGCCCATGTCGGCGCGGGTGTTGTAGCCGTCGGCGGTCCAGTCCGAGCCGGAGATGACCAGCGCCGCGCCGCCGACCACGACGTAGCGGGAGGAACCGCCGGCCTGGTCGTGGACCACGGTGCCGGGCGGCGGCACGGTGGGCAGGGCGTTGAAGGCGCCGTCGTCGACCTGGACGATCTTGCTCAGGTCGTAGCCGTCGGGGGCGACGTCGGAGCCGGCGACCGGCAGGCCCGCGCCGTTGATGATGACCTTGACCGAGGCGCCGTTCGGGGACTTGACCAGGGTGCCGGAGGGCAGCGAGGACGGGGAGGTGCTGACGTCCTCGACGACGTTCTTGTAGCGCCGCGCCTTGTAGTCGCCGTTGGGGTGCGAGTCGAACTTCGCGGCGTTGATGGAGGCGCCGGTGATGTGCTTCACCGGGGTGGAGCCGAAGGAGTAGTAGGAGAAGGTCGTGTGGCCGGGGTCGTCCCACTTCTCGAAGAGCAGGACGTGGTCGTAGAAGCTGTTGAGGACGTCCCCGGGGCGCAGGTCGCCGCGCGGGATCTCGTAGCTCTCGTCGGTGGCGATGGACTGGGTGGTGGCGCTGTAGCCCAGGTGCCAGGCCATGGAGACGTAGCCGGAGCAGTCCTTGCGGTAGTAGCGGCCGCTGGAGTCGGGGAAGGTCGCGCCCTGGTTGTAGGTGAGGCCCGGGTTCTGGTTGAACCAGTACTGGGCGCGGGAGAGGATCTCCGACCGGGTGATCTGGCCGCCGACGGTGGACGAGGCGGCGGCGTGGGCCGCGGTGGTGGTGACGGCCGTGGCGGCTATCGCGCCGGAGGCGGCGATGGAGGCGGCGAGGGTGATGCGGGCGAGCTTGGAGAGCGCGGAGGGCATGACGACGCGTCCTGACGGTGTGAGAGCGGCGGTGGGCGCCCGGTGCGGGCGCGGGAAGTCGAGGGGCGTGGCCCGGAGGGAGGCGGACGGCTGCCCTGCAGGAGCAGCGGTCGGGTGGCCTCGGGCGACGGCGGGGCGGGTCAGTCCCGGATGGTGTCCACGGAAGTGGCCGGCGCGGGGCGGGTCAGTCCCAGATGGTGTTGGCCGGGGTGACGGTGACCGGCGCGGGGGTGGTGACCGGCGCGGGGCCGTCCCAGATGGTGTTCGCCGTCGTGGCGGCCGGGGCGGGGGTGGGACCGTCCCAGATGGTGTTGGCCGAGGCCTGGCCGGCGATCGGCAGGACGGCGGCGAGGGCGAGGGCGGCGACCGCGGCGGCCTTGGCGAGCGGGGTGCGAAGCATGGGAGTGGACCTCTTTCGAGAACTGGGCGGGTGGCGGTGAGTCCGGTGTCGCGTCCCGCGGTAGACGCTCGGCCGGTTTGCCTCCGGGCGGTGGGCCCTGCTGGCGAGTACTAGCTTCGTCGCAGTTCAGGGCGGGTGGAAGGGCTCTCCGGTGGACGGAAGCGGCAGCGTCCGGATCCGTCCAGCCGGGCCGGATCAGTCCAGCAGGCGCTCGTAGAACGGCGCGACGAGCGGGGCGCCGACGCGGGTGAGCGTCCAGCCGTGCAGCGCGGGGACGGTCTCGACCGCGCGCCGGCAGAACGTGTCGACGACGGTCTCGGCGGCGCTCAGCCGGCCGGCGACCAGGTAGACGCCGAGGACGGCGCCGGGGCCGGCGCCCTCGTGCACGGCGACGTGTTCGATGCGCTCCTGGGGCCGCGCGCTCGCCAGCAGCGCCCCGGCGGTGTCGGGCGCGAGCGCCGCTGCCGGGGCCGGGACCGGGGCCTGGATCTCGGCATGAATCAGGTACATGGAACGGACTCTGCCGAACCGTCGACATCCCGGCATAGAGGATCAACCTGGACGGTTCCGGCGGTGTCCGGAACCGTCCAAGGGCCCTTGCTGGCCCCCTCTCGCACTCGCGTGCGATGATCGCGTACGCAGCGATTGGCGATTCAGGCCTTACACACCGGGGGGTAACGAGGCATGCTGACCGCACTCGGGCTGGATGCCGTGTCAGAGAGCGTCTACCGCAGCATGCTCGCGCATCCCGGCGACGGGGTGCGGGCGCTGGCGGAGCGGCTCGGGCGCAGCGAGGAGGAGGTCCGGCGCTGTCTGGACCTGCTGAGCGAGCTGGCGCTGATCCGGCCCTCCTACGAGCGGGAGGGCGAGCTGCGAGCGGTGTCGCCGCAGGTCGGCATGGAGTTGCTGATGGCCCGTCAGCAGGCTGATCTGGCGGCGCAGCAGCTGCGGATCGAGGCGTCCCGGGCGGCGGCTGCGCAGTTGATCGCGGAGTACGCGGATCTGCGGCCGGCCGCCTCGCACGCGGGGGTGGAGCAGTTGGTGGGCCTGGACCAGATCCGGGACCGGATCGCTTCGCTGGCCCGTGGCCTGACGGCGGAGATCATGACGTTCGCGCCGGGTGGCGGGCATTCTCCGGAGAGCATCGAGGCGTCCCGGCCGCATGACCGGGATCTGCTGGGCCGGGGGGTGCGGATGCGGACGGTGTACCTGGACAGTGTGCGCAACAGCCAGCCGACGGTGGCGTATGTGGGCTGGTTGGCGGAGCTGGGCGGGGAGGTGCGGACGGCGCCGGAGCTGCCGACCCGGATGATCATCTTCGATCGGGCGACGGCACTGATCCCGGTCAGCGGGGAGGACACCCGGGCGGGGGCGGTCGTGCTGACCGGTCACGGGACGCTGGTGGCGCTGTGTGCGCTGTTCGAGCACGTGTGGGGCCAGGCGCGGGAGTTGGGGCCGTCGGCGGTGCGGGACGAGGGCGGGCTCAGTGCGCCGGAGGCGACGGTGGTGCGGTTGCTGGCGCAGGGGCTGACGGACGAGGCGATCGCCAAGCGGCTGGGGGTGTCGTCGCGGACGGCGCGGCGGGTGGCGACGGATCTGATGGAGCGTCTGGGTGCGCGCAGTCGTTTCGAGTTCGGGATGCGGGCGGTGCAGAACGGCTGGCTGCCGCAGCAGTTGTAGGGCGTTCGCGGGGGTGGCCGTGGCGGGAGCCGGGCGGCTGGTGCGGGTGTGGGTCCGCCCGCCGCCCCCGGGTCGCGGGGGCGGCGGGCGGCGCCGGTGGTGTGGAGCGGGGCTGCTAGAACGGCGGGAGCGTGCCGAGCTTGACGTCGCCCGTGTAGTGCTTGCCGAGCGCGTCGAAGTCGTAGTACAGGTGCACGTCGTCGCCGACCAGGTAGAACCTCTGCGTGCCGTTGACGAACGGCGACAGGCCCAGGTGGAAGGTGATGCCCTCGGTCAGGCTGCCGGAGGCGCTGCCGACCTTGACCTTGCCGAGGAACGGCACGTTCGCGTACACCACGATGGACGCGGAGCGGGCGGTCGTGTCGAGGGTGAGCGTGGTCTCCAGCGGGCCGGTGACGTAGGTCCAGGTCTGCACGTCCGTGATGGCGGGCGTGACGTTCTGGACCACTGCGACCGGGGCCGGGGCCGGGGCGGCCGCCATGGCCGCCGTGCTGCCGAAGCCGACTGTCAGGACGGCGAGGCCGGCCACCACAACACCCGCACGACGTACAAAGCGGTTCTTCATGGTTCCCTCCCAGAGGTGTGAGCTGATGGGCGGGTCCCCCGGGGTGATTCCTATCAGTCAACTCGCTTGGGGTGCCAGCGTGTTGTACATCACGACCGCGCTCCGGCGTAAAAGTGGACCCACCCGTTCGGGTGGTTTTTCTTGACTTGGCCAGCGGCCCTGTGCAGTGCGGGGCGGCCCGGGTCGCGCGGCCCGTTCCGGGTACGGAGCAGCCGTCCCCTCGTGCGGGTTCGGGGTTTTGCCGGCCGACTGCGGGGCGGGGCCTGCGGGCGGGCCGGGGCCGGTGGCGGGCCCGTTCGGGGGCGGGACGGTCTGCGGTCGCGGGCCAAGTGGACCGGTTCGCGCGGGGGGCGCTACGCGCGTCCGTTTCCGTCCACCCGGGGGTATTTGTCGGACCTTCACGGGTCCCCCATCAGATAATCACTCGGCTGCCGGAATTCCGACCCCTGGCGTACCGCGCGGTCCACTCGAATTCCTTCGCACACCGCCGAGCAGCGAAAGGCCTTCACCCCATGACCCGCCCTGCCGACCGCCCCTCCCCCGACCAGCAGCTGCGCGAGGCCGCCGCGCGGCTGGACCGGCGCCGCTTCCTCACCGTCACGTCGGCCGCCGCCGCGCTGGCGTTCACCGTCAACCTGCCGTCCGCGCACGCCGAGGACGCCGAGTTCGGACCGCGCGCCATCACCGGCAACCCGTTCACCCTCGGCGTGGCCTCCGGCGACCCGCTGCCCGGGGCCGTCGTGCTGTGGACCCGCCTGGCGCCGCGCCCGCTGGAGCCCGGCGCCGGACTGCCGCCCGCCGGCTCGGTGCGGGTGGGCTGGGAGCTGGCCCGCGACGAGCGGTTCCGCAAGGTGGTGCGGCGCGGCAGCGCCCGCGCGCACGCCGAGTTCAACTACGCGGTGCACGTGAACGTCGACGGCCTCGACGCGGACCGGGTGTACTGGTACCGCTTCACCGTCGGCGCCTGGAGCAGCCCCGTGGGCCGCACCCGCACCGCGCCGGAGCGCGGGCGCCGGCTGGACGCCGTCCGCTTCGGGCTGGTGTCCTGCCAGGCCTACGAGGACGGCTACTTCACCGCCTACCGCCACCTGGCCGACGAGGACCTGGCCGCGGTGTTCCACGTCGGCGACTACATCTACGAGTACGGCATCGACGCGGCGGGCGGCGACCGCAAGTACACCGACCGCACCCTGCCGGCGCTGTTCAACCACGAGACGGCCACGCTGGAGGACTACCGGCTGCGCTACTCCCTCTACAAGAACGACCCCGACCTCCAGGCCGCGCACGCCGCCCACCCCTGGTACGTCACCTGGGACGACCACGAGGTGGAGAACAACTACGCGGCCGGTATCCCCGAGAAGGGCCAGGACCCGGCGCCGTTCATCGCCCGCCGCGCCGCCGCCTACCGCGCGTACTGGGAGAACATGCCGCTGCGGATGCCGCAGCCGCGCGGCACCGAACTCACCCTCTACCGGCGCGTCCACTTCGGGCAGCTCGCGCAGTTCGACATCCTCGACACCCGCCAGTACCGAGACGACCAGGCCAACGGCGACGGCTGGCAGTACCCCACCCCGGAGAGCGAGGACCCGCGGCGCACCCTGATGGGCGCCGCCCAGGAACGCTGGTTCGCCGAGGGCCTGCACCGCTCCCGGGCGACCTGGAACGTCGTGCCGCAGCAGGTCGTCTTCTCCCGCCGCAAGAACACCACCGCCGATCGCTCCAAGCTCTCCATGGACGCCTGGGACGGCTACCCGGCCGCCCGCGAGCGCTTCCTGACCGCCGTCGACCGGGCCGGGGTGGAGAACCTGGTGCTGCTCACCGGCGACGTCCACGTCGCCTACGCCCTGGACGTCAAGCGCGACTTCGACAAGCCGGACTCGCGCACCGTGGGCGTGGAGTTCGTCGGCACCTCGATCAGCAGCGACGGCGACGGCGAGGAGAAGCCGTCCAACTGGCAGAACCTGATGTCGGCCAACCCGCACATGAAGTTCTACGACGGGCGGCGCGGCTACACCACGCTCACCCTGGACCGCCACCAGGTCCGCGCCGACTACCGCGCCGTCTCCCACATCACCCGCCCCGGCGGCACCGTCACCACCGCCGCCTCCTTCGTCACCCAGGCCGGCAACCCGGGCATCCACCCCGCCTGACCCGCTGCCCCCGGGTCCCGCCGCTCACGGGGGCGGCGGGACCCGGGGGTGGCTGAGAGCCTTGAGCGTGACCGCGCCGCACCAGTTGCCTCGCATAGGCCCCCCGGCTGCTCAGGACTGAGCAGCCGGGGGACTCAACTACGCGCGAAGGTGTTCCAGTGCCTTCTCCAGCGCGTCCTCAGCGGCAACCGCCACGTCCGGCTCCACGCCAACGCCCTCCCAGTTGGTGCCGGTGACCGGGTTGATCGAGCGGGCCGCCGGCACGGTCACCGTCACATGCGGCGCAACAGGAATACGGGCCGTCGGGTGGGCGCCACCACGCGTCGTCTGCCCGACCAGCGTCGCCCGCTTGAGCACCTTCAGGTTGTACGACAGCTCCTCCCCACCGGAGAAAGTGAAGTCGCTGGTCAGCACCGCCACCGGCCGGTCCGAATAGCGCGGCGCGGCGAGGTGCCCGAGGGTCCAGTACTGGCGGGTGGAGTCGGTAGCCCGGTCGTAGATGTCGTTGAGGTGCACCTCGTCGTCAGCGAAGAAGTAGCTGCACCACAGCTGAACGCCCTCCGGTGAGCCGCCGCTGCACTGCCGCAGGTCGATGACCAACGCCTCGGTGGAAGCGACCAATTGCATCGCGGCGGCGATCGCGGGACCGCCCACCCCGGCCGGGGGAATCATGCGCAGATCGAGGTAGCCGATGTTGCCGTCGAGTTGCTCTGCCCGCCGGATGCCGTAGTTCTTCTCCCGGGCGTACCGCTCGAACCGGGCCCGGGCGACGTCCTCCGGCTCCTCGTCCATCGACTGCGGCTCCTCGCTCCACAACAGCCGCAGGTGCTTGTCCGGACACACCCCCTGCAAGTCCTCCGTGACCCGCTCGCACAGCCCCCGCTCGTCCAGGCCCTCATAAGCGCCTTCCGCCAGCCGGTTCCGGATCGCCACTTCAATGGCCGCCGTCTTCTCGGGGAACACGTAACCAGCGGTGATCCGGGCGAGGGCGGTGTCGACTATCGCTCCATGAGTGATCATTCGCGCGATCGTAGGGCAAGGCCGACCCGATGCCCAGCGGTTTCTCAGCGAACTCCTCACCGTCACCCCCTCCCCCGGCCCCGCATCAAACCCGCCCTCACCCACTGCCGCACCCAAGCCCAAGCCCAAGCCGCCCACCCATGAGCAACACCCCACCGTGCGCAGGAAGTCGCCCCCGCCGGCTTCCTGCGCAGCGCGGTCGGCTCGTCCAGGTCAGCCGGGCGCCACTCGCGGACATGCGAGTGGCGCCCGGGGCGGCCGGACCTCAGGGCCGCCATCCGCCGACACCCTCCACTTCCACTCGCCTCGGCACCACACGGCGGTTTCTAGGGGCCTTCGTGTGTTCTGGGCCTGTTGGAATCCAACAGGCCCAAGGGCAACGCCGGCCGTGGGATACGTCCGGCTCATCTGCGGCTCTGGCCGGGTTCGTGCAATGTCGTGCATGCCGGGTTGTGATTCTGATTCGCAGGGTTGACGGTGGTGCGCGTCCTCGCAACTCCGCAGGCGTTGGAGATCGTCATGGCCCTGGGTTTCGTGGGCATCGACCCCGGCACGGGCGGCGGAGGTCATCGTGCAGAGCTGGGCGGCCGATGACGCGCTCTGCGAGAAGATCGCAGGGACCGGGTGGGTTCCCGGCCGCACGCTCGGGATTCCCGCTCGGGATCCCCCCTCATGAGTCCGTGATCCGGATCCCGGCCCGCATGGCGCCGATCCTGAAGGAGGCTGTCGAACGTGTCGAACGTGCCCGACTTCGCCGCGCTGCTGAGGAGCGCTCAGAGGACCGCGGTTCACCTGGAGATGCGTGACGCCTACGCCGTGGGCGACGAGGCCGAGGAGATCGACCGCTTCGCCCGCACCGGCGGGATCGAGCTGGACCCCGAAGCGTCGTGGTGGCCCGAGTGGCTGGGACTCGTCCGCGAGACGGTCGGTCGTGGCGTGGTCATGCGGCGGGCCCGGGTCGTGTCCGAGCCGGTGACCGACTACATCCGGTGGGAGCACGCGGTCACCCCGATGAACCTGGCGGCCGGGGAACTGGTTCGGTGGCTGCCGAGGAGTCAGGCATCGGACATCGCGCTGCCGGGGAACGACTTCTGGCTGATCGACGACAAGCTGGTGCTGTTCCACTTCTTCACGGGGTACGGCGACTGGGCCGAGCCCGGGTTCGCCTTCTTTGAGGACTCCGCGACGGTTCGTCTCGTCTCCTGCGCGTTCGAGGCCGTGTGGGAGCGTGGCACCCCGCACGACAAGTACAGCGTCTGACCTGCCTTTACCTGCGAACACCGGACTGCCCGCCCCTCCTGCGGCGAACGCGTCAGCCCATCGACACGATGGGGTGGTCGCCAACCGGTTGCCGGAAGCCGGGAAGGAGAGGCGGGGCGGCGCCGCGTTCCCCGGCCTGGCGCCACGCGATGCGGCGGAGCGCCAGGCCGGGGAAGAGGGGCCCGGGTCTTTCGGGCTTCGCTAGGTGCGGGCGGCGGCGGTGCGGGTGCGGCGGGAGAGGGAGTCCAGGACGACGGCGGCGAGCAGGACGGCGCCGGTGATCATGTACTGGATGGCCTGGGCGGCGTGGACCATGTCCAGGCCAGTGGTGATGGACTGGATCACCAGGATGCCCAGCAGCGCGGACCAGGTCTTGCCGCGGCCGCCGAAGAGGCTGGTGCCGCCGATGACGGCGGCGGCGATCGCGCTCATCAGGACGTTGCCGCCGCCCAGTTGCTTGTCGGCGGAGCCCTGCTGGGAGGCGTAGAACAGCCCGCCCAGGCCGGCCAGGAACGCGGACAGCATGAAGACGGAGATCCGCACCCGGGCCACGTTGACGCCGGCGCGCCGGGCGGCCTCCACGCCGCCGCCGACCGCGAAGATCTGGCGCCCGTAGGAGGTGCGGCGCAGGACGAAGTCGGTGAGGACGACGACGCCCACCAGCACGACCAGGGGCAGCGGCAGGCCGCGGTCCTGGTTGAGGGCGTAGGCGGTGGCGAGGGTGAGCACGGCCAGGGCGCCGGTGCGGATGGCGGTGTCGGCGGTGGGGCGGGCGGTGAGGCCGGCGGCGGTACGCCGGCGGGCGGTGCGCAGGTGGGCGAGCAGGTAGAGGGCTGGGGCGAGGACCGCCAGGGCCCAGGCGTAGGCGATGTCGCCGTCGCCGAGGAAGGTGGTGTCGAGGGTGGCGATGAGGCCGCCGTGGCGGTTGTTGACGGTGCCGAGGTCGCCCAGGACGTACTCCTGCAGGCCGCTCCAGGTGAGCATGCCGGCGAGGGTGACGACGAAGGCGGGGACGCCGACGCGGGCGAAGAAGAGGCCGTGCAGCAGGCCCATGGCGGTGGCCGCGGCGAGGGCGGCGAGCACGGCGAGCCATTCGGCGACGCCCTGGCGCACGGCGAGGACGGCGGCGAGGGCGGCGCTGGCGCCGGCGACGGAGCCCAGGGAGAGGTCGATCTCGCCGAGGATGAGGACGAAGACGACGCCGACGGCGATGAGGCCGGGGCCGGCGATGAAGCGGGTGATGTTGGTGAGGTTGTCGGCCTGGAGGAAGTGGCCGGTGACGGACTGGAAGATGACGGCGATCAGGATGAGGCCGACGACGACGGGCAGGGAGCCGAGTTCGCCGGCGGCCAGGCGCCGGCGGGCGGCCTCCAGGTAGCCGGCGGGGCCGGCGGCCCGGGTGTGCAGGCGGGGGTCGGCGCCGGGGGCCGCGGGGGTGTCGGCGGGGGTGCTGGGCGTGGTCATGCGGCGTCCTCCTCCTCGGTGTGGCGGGCCTGGCGCCGGGCGTGGGCGTTGTCGGTGGCTCCGGTGATGGCGGAGACGATCTGCTCCTGGGTGGTGCCGGCGACGGGGAAGACGCCGTTGTTGCGGCCCAGGCGCAGGACGGCGACGGTGTCGGCGACGGCCCGCACGTCGGCCATGTTGTGGCTGACGAGGACGACGGCCAGGCCGCGTTCGCGCAGCCGCTCGACGAGGTCGAGGACCTGGGCGGTCTGTTCGACGCCGAGGGCGGCGGTGGGCTCGTCCAGGATGACGAGGGCGGGCTCGCCGACCAGGGCACGGGCGATGGCGACGACCTGGCGCTGGCCGCCGGAGAGCGCGGCGACGGGGGTGCGCACGTCGGGGATGCGGATGGCGAGGGTGTCGAGGAGTTCGCGGGCGTGCTGCTCCATGGCGACCTCGTCCAGGAGCCCGTGGCGGCGTTTCTCGCGTCCGAGGAACAGGTTCGCGATGACGTCGAGGTTGTCGCACAGGGCGAGGTCCTGGTAGACGGTGGCGATGCCGAGGGCCTGGGCGTCCTGGGGGCGGGTCAGGCGCACGGGCTCGCCGTGCCAGGTGATGGTGCCCTCGTCGACGGGGTGGACGCCGGCGATGGTCTTGACGAGGGTGGACTTGCCGGCGCCGTTGTCGCCGACGAGGGCGAGGACTTCGCCGGGGTGGACGTCGAGGCCGACATCGGTGAGGGCCTGGACGGCACCGAAGCGCTTGGAGACCGAGCGCAGCTGGAGGACGGGTGCGCCTGTCACATGAACCTTCTTCTGCGGTGGTGGACTTGGACCCGGGTCGAGCTGGGCGGCTGGGCGGGGCCGGCTGGGCGGCTGGGCGGGCTGGCTACTTGAGGCCGGCGGCGGCGCAGGCGGCGGCGTAGTCGGCGGTGCAGATGTCGGAGACCTTGTAGAGGCCGTCGGCGACGACGGTGGTGGCGATGTTGGCCTTGGTGACGACCTTGGCGTCCAGGAACTTGGCGGGGATGGCCTTGTCGGTGGCGCTGTCGACGGTGGCGGTGGCGACGGTCTTGACGTCCTTGCCCTTGAGGAGGGCGACGGCCAGTTCGGCGGCGGAGTCGGCGAGCGGGCGGTAGGCCTTGTAGATGGTGAAGGCCTGGTCGCCGTTGACGATGCGCTGGATGGCGTCGAGGCCGGCGTCCTGTCCGCCGACGGGGACCTTGATGCCGGCGCCGTGGAGCTGGGTGATGATGGCGCCGGCCATGCCGTCGTTGGCGGAGTAGACGGCCTGGAAGCCGTTCTTGCCGAGCTGGGTGACGGCGGCGCCGATCTTCTGGCCGGCGATGGTGGCGTCCCACTGGCCGGACTGCTCGTAGACGATCTTCTTGACCTTGGCGTCGAGGACCTTGTGGGCGCCGGTCTTGAAGTCGGCGGCGTTGGGGTCGGCCTCGTCGCCGTTGATCATGGCGACGTTGGCGTCGGCGGCCTGCGGGCCGAGGGCGTCGACGAGGGCCTGGCCCTGGAGTTCGCCGACCTTCTCGTTGTCGAAGGAGACGTAGGCGGCGACCGGTCCGGTGGCCAGGCGGTCGTAGGCGACGACCTTGACGCCCTTGGCGGCGGCCTCCTGGACCCAGCCCTGGGTGGACTTGGCGTTGTAGGGGTCCAGGATGATCACCTTCACGCCCTGGGCGAGGAGGGTGTCGAACTGTTGCTTCTGCTTGGCGGCGCTGCCCTCGGCGTTGTTGTAGAGGACCTTGCAGTCCGCGCACAGGGCGGCGACCTTGGCCTCGACGAAGGGGCGGTCGAAGGATTCGTAGCGGGTGGAGGAGGCGTTCTCGGGTAGGAGCAGCCCGATGGACTTGCCGTCTCCGGAGGCGGCCGCGTCCTTCTTGTCGCCGCCCGCCTTGCCGCAGGCGGCCATGGACAGGGCCAGTGAGATGCCGGTGGTGGCGATGAGGACGCGACGCAGTGCTGCGTTCATGGGGGTGCCTCTCCCTGACGTCGCCGCGGCTCTGCGGCGGGGTGGGGGGAGTTAAACCTGAACGCGTACATGACGTCAATAAGTAAATTCAGACTGCGGGCGATGCGCCTCTACTCGTTATCTTCATGAACACTGACGGGGAGTTGAAACCTGGAGGAAGCTCCAAATGACGGAACGGCGGCGCCCGTTGCGGGGCCCGCCGTTCAAGAGTCGATCAACCTGTCGGGGTGTCAGGGAGGTGGGGCGCCCGCCGCCCCCCGTGCGGCGGGCGCCCCCGTGCGCGGTGGTACCGGTGCGCGGTGGTACCGGTGCGTCAGGGGCAGTGCGTCGGGAACGACGCGTCAGGGGCGGTCGAGGGTGATCGAGTTGATCGGGCCCAGGTCGTACCAGACGCCGTTCTGCGCCGGGATGTCGTAGACGCAGCTGCCGCCGCCCGAGCCCTTGCACAGGTGGGCGTGGGCGCCGCCGGACTGGTTGTTGAGGACCCAGTGGTTGCCGTACTGGTTGCTCAGGTTGTGCGCGCCGTAGCTCCAGTACACCTCGCTCGGGGCCGAGGCCGGGTTCTGGTTCTGCGGGTAGACGCAGACCGCCCCGTACGGACAGCCCGCCCAGGAGCCGTCGGCGGCGCCGGCGCTGCCGGCGCCCAGGGTGGTCAGGGTGGTCAGGGCCGCGGTCGCGAGGGCGAGGGTGGCGACGGCGTGGGTGATCCTGCGCATGGATGGTTCTCCCTTGGCTGGTGAGCGGCCTGACGTGGGGTCCGGCCGGTGCTCAGCAGCCTAGGAACGCGGGCGCGGCGGCGGTCCCTGACATCCGACAGGGGCGCGCCGCCGCACTCCGGGAGCCGGCCCGCCGGCTCGCTGGGCTAGAGCTCGCGGGGCTAGAGCTCGCGGGGCTAGAGCTTGCCGAAGGTGTCGCACTGGGCGAGGTCGCCGGTGCGGTAGCCGGTGGTGAACCAGGTCTTGCGCTGCTCGGAGGAGCCGTGGGTCCAGCCCTCCGGGTTGACCCGGCCGGTGGCCTGCTTCTGGATCCGGTCGTCGCCGACGGCCGCGGCCGCGTCCAGGCCCTGGGCGATGTCCTGGTCGGTGAGGGAGGCGATCAGCGGCCGCCCGGTGGAGGGCTGCGGGGTGGTGGTGGCGTGGTGCGCCCACACCCCGGCGTAGCAGTCGGCCTGGAGTTCCAGCTTCACGGAGGCGCTGTTGGCGCCCTGGCGGTCGCTGCCCACCTTCTGCATGGTGCCGAGGAGGTTCTGGAGGTGGTGGCCGTACTCGTGGGCGACGACGTAGGACTCGGCGAAGGGCCCGCCCTTGGCGCCGAAGCGGGCCGAGAGCTCGTTGAAGAAGCCGAGGTCGAAGTAGGCCTTGCGGTCGCCGGGGCAGTAGAACGGGCCGACGGCGGAGGTCGCCGGGCCGCAGGCGGTGGAGACCTGACCGGTGAACAGCACCGTCTCGGCGTTGCGGTACGCGGTGCCCGTGCGCTTGGGCAGTTCGGCGCGCCAGAACTCCTGCACGCTGTTGGTGACCGCCACGATCCGGCAGTCCTGGCGCCGGTTGGCGTCTGCGCCGGTCTTGCAGGCCTGCTGCACCTCGCCGGCGGTGTGCGCGCCGTTGGAGGTGGTGGAGCCGCCGCCGGAGGACAGGCCCAGCAGCTGGGGGTCCACACCCAGGACGACCGCGAACAGCACGACGATCAGGCCCACCGCCCCGCCGCCGATGGCGACCTTCCCGCCCGGGATCCCGCGCCGGTCGTCCACCTGCGAGGTGTCGAGGTCGCCCTGGTCGTCGAACTGCATGCCCCTGCCCGCTTCTGTCGTGTTTGTCAGTACTGGTGACGGTCTGTGCCGGTGACGGCCCGCCCAGCCTACGGGCAGCGGGCGCCGGCGCGGCGCAGCGGGGGCGGGGGCGGCAGGGGCCGGGCGGGGGCGGGGTCGGGCGGCGACTGCGGACGTGGCCGTGGCCGTGGCCGTGGCGATCGGGCACCGCTCCCCCGGGGCCGCGTGTGCCGTCCTGGATCACCATCCGACCCGGCCGATGGACTGACGATTCGTCAACTCCGGATGCGGGTACCGGATTCGGCCGTGACGGAGACCTCGGCAGGGCGGGCGGGCCCGCGGGGGCGGCCGAGCAGGACGCCGGCCAGGACCAGCGCCAGCCCGCATACCTGGCGCACGCCGAGCCCCTCCCCCGCGAGGCCGGCGCCCAGCAGGACGCCGGCGAGCGGGTTGAGCAGGCCGAGCAGCCCGACCGTGCCGGCCGGCAGGTGGCGCAGGCCCGCGAACCAGAGGGCGAAGGCGAGGGCGGTGGCCACCAGGGCGACGTAGCCGAAGGCCGGGAGCGTGCGGGCGTCCATCGCCGGGGGCGCGCCCTCCGCGGCGGCGGCCAGGGGCAGCAGCATCAGGCCGCCGGCGGTCAGCTGCCAGGAGGTGACGGCCAGTGGGTCCGCGCCCGCGCGCCAGCGGGCGGCCAGCACGTAGCCGACGCAGGAGACCAGCATCGCCGCCACCGACGCCGCCAGCCCGGCCCTGCTGACCGCGCCGCCCGCGCCGAGCAACGTGAGCGCCACCCCGCCCAGGCCCACCACCGCGCCGACCAGGTGGGCGCGGTGCGGGCGCTGCCCGGCCAGTGCCCAGGCGGTGAGCAGCATCGCCAGCGGGGAGGCGGCCATGACGGTGGCGGCGGTGCTGGTGGGCAGCAGTTGGGAGGCGAGGTAGAGCAGGACGAAGAACACCGCGGTGTTGAGCAGTCCGAGCAGGGCGCTGCGCCACCACCAGGGCCCGTGCGGGCGGCGGCGGGACAGGGTGAGCAGGACCAGTCCGGCGGGCAGGGCGCGCAGGGCCGCGCCCCACAGGGGCCGGTCGGCGGGCAGGTAGGCGTGGGTGACGTAGTAGTTGGCGCCCCAGGCGAGTGGCGCGACCGCGGTCAGCAGGACCCACCGCAGATTGGCTTCCATGGAAGGCAATATACCTTCCTGGGAAGGTACTGGCGGTAGGATGGCCCCATGGAGCACCAGCAGCACCCCCGGACGCCCTCCCCGCCGGGCGCGGACGCCGACCACGTGGCGCTGATCCAGGCCGCGTGGCGGCGCGAGCGCCCCGACCTCGACGTCTCCCCGCTGGCCGTCATCGGCCGCCTGCACCGCCTCGCCGCCCGGCTGACCGGCGAACTCGCCCTGGTCTACTCCCGCTACGGCCTCGGCGAGGGCGACTTCGACGTCCTGGCCGCGCTGCGCCGGACCGGCGCCCCCTACGAGCGGGCCCCCGGGGAACTCGCCGCCCACACCATGGTCACCACCGGCGCGATGACCAAGCGGATCGACCGCCTCGAACGCGCCGGACTCGTCACCCGCCGCCTCGCCGAGGGCGACCGGCGCGGGCGCGTCGTCGCCCTCACCGACGCCGGACTGCGGCTGATCGACGAGGCGTTCACCGCCCACCTGCGCAACGAGCACCGCCTGCTCGCCCTCCTGTCCCCCGAGGAGGCCGCCGCCCTGCAGACCCTCCTCACCGCCTGGCAGCACCGCCTGGACGGCGCCGAACCGGGCGGCACCGCACCGGGCGGCGGGCCAGCAGAATTTGACTGCTCCCCCGGCTGACGCCGGGGATTCCGGCTTCTGTCGGGTGGATTGGTGACTCAGGCCGCCTTCCGGGACGGCGTCCCGGCAGGTCTTCTGCCATCAGCGTCAGCCGGGTTCAGACCTGCCCGGTTGAGCATCACGTAAGCGGAGTTCTTGTCCCTGGGGGACACGGCTCCGCACGTGGTGCAGGTATAGGTGCGCAGTCCCATCGGCAGTGCGCGCTTGGTTCTCGCATCGCAGTGCGCGCAGTCCATCGCAGCCGGTAGGTGTACCGGGTATGCCCGGTACACCCGTCCGTGTCCTGCGCCGTGATCGCCATGACCGGCAACATAGCCTGACGGTCTGACAAAGGTGCTTGGACCGGGGCGGTGGACACCGGCCCGGTGAGCGGCAAAACGGCCGCCCCCGACCCGCCACGCGGAAAACCGAGCTCCTCCCCGACCTGAAAGCCGGGGCATCCTCCGACATCAAGGTGACGCATGACCAGCACCCCGCCGCCGCCCCAGCCCGAACCCGGGCCGCCCGTCGCCCCGTCCCCGTCCGGCCCGGAGAGCCCGGGGGCCCGGGCCGACCGGCGGCTGGTGGAACTGCTGCAGGAGCTGCGGGTGCTGCAGACCGGCGTGCAGATCGTGTTCGCGTTCCTGCTCGGGGTCGCCTTCACCCCGCGCTTCGCCACCCTCACCGACGGCCAGCAGGACGTCTACGTCACCACCCTGCTGCTGGCCGTCATCTCCTCGGCCGTGTTCGCCACCCCGGTGGCGCTGCACCGCGGGCTGTTCCGCCACCCCGGCAAGGCGCGGATCGTCAAGGTCTCCGTCCACATCGCCCAGTTGGGCTTGGTGCTGCTGGCCTGCGCGCTCACCGGCGCCGTGCTGCTGGTCCTGGACGTCGTGCTCGGGACCGCCACGGCTCTGGCCATCACCTCCGTCGTCGCGCTGATCTTCGCCGGGCTGTGGTTCGTCCTGCCCTGGGTGGTGCGCCGCCCGCTGCACGACGACTGAACCGGACACGGATCCGCCCCCGACCTCGACCCGGCCGCCGTCGCCGACCTCGTCCTCGACTGCTACGTGACCGCGCTGAGCCGCTGGCTGGCCGGCGACGCCGCCTTCCCGCTCGCCGGCGCCCTGCTGGCCAGGCTCGCCGTGCTCGCCGCCGACTTCGGCCCGCCGCGCGACGCCTGACGACTGAGGCCTGACGCCCGCTTCCGCCTCCCGCGACCCGCTTCCCGTCACCCGCGCCGCGCCGGGGGCGGGCGCGGCGCGGGTGACGGACGGGACCGGGCCGGGGCCGGCTGTCGGGCGCCGGGGGCCAGGCGGGGAAGGCCCACACCTCCCTCACCCCTCAGAGCCCGCCCGCCCCCGAAACCGCTTACCGCCCCACCCCGCGCGGCGGGTACCGTGCCCGGATGCACAGCAACGACACCAACGGCAGCGGGAGCGCCAACGGGGACGGCGACGGCAGCGCCCCCACCTGGGACGTCCTGCTGCTCGGCGGCGCCTCCGGCCTCGGCAAGAGCCGCGCCGCCGCCGAACTCGCCCGGCACAGCGGCGCGTTCGTGGTCGAGTTCGACGACGTCGTCGCCGCCCTGCACGCCGCCACCACCGCCGAGGGCCACCCCGGCCTGCACCACTTCGACGGCCTCGACGACCCCGACGCGCTGCCCGCCGACCGCGTCCTGGAACTGCAGATCGCCACCGCCCACGCCCTGGACGACGCCCTGCTCGGCGTGGTGCGCAACCGCCTCACCGTCGACGTGCCCGCGATCGTCGAAGGCGACTACCTCACCCCGGCCGCCGCCGCCCGCGCCGCCGCCGAGGCCGCCGGGCAGGGCCGCGTCGTGCGCGCCGTGTTCCTGCACGAGGGCGACGCGGCCGGCATCAGCGCCAACTACGCCCGGCGGGAGCCCGACTGCGGCCCGCAGGAACGCCGCGCCGCCGTCAGCGCCCGCTACTCCCACTGGCTCGCCGACCAGGCCCGCACCCACCACCTGCCCGTCCTGGACTGCCGCCCCTACCCCACCCTCGCCGACCGCCTGCTCCGCGCCCTGACCTGGCCTGACGTGGCCTGAGCTGACCTGACCTGGCCTGACGAAAGGGGTCCACAGGTGCTGATCGTGGTGAGCGGCGGGCCGGGCAGCGGGAAGACGACGCTGGCCCACGCGCTGGCACAGGCCCTCGGCTGCCCGGCGGTGTGCCGGGACGAGCTGAAGGAGGGCCTGGTGCACGCGGGCACCCGGGCCGGGAACCCCGACGAGGCGGTGCGCGCGGCGTTCTTCGACGTCCTGGAGGTCCTGGTGCGCGCGGGGGTGAGCGTGGTGGCGGAGGCCGCGTTCCAGGACCGGCTGTGGCGACCCGGCCTGACCCCGCTGGCCGGGCACGCCGAACTGCGGATCGTGCACTGCCGGGTGGACCCGGCAGTGGCCCGCGCCAGGATCCGGGCCCGCCTGACGACGCACCCGCGCCGCGCCGCGCACGCCGACCGCGCGCTCCTCGCCGCCCCGCCCGGCCCGGGCAACCTGCTGGACGACTTCACCCCGCCGTCCCTGCCGGTGCCACACCTGCACGTGGACACCACCCACGGCTACCGGCCGCCGCTGGCGGACATCGCCGCCTTCGCCACCAACCCCTGAAACCGACTGTCCGTCAGTTCGCCAGTGAGCCCGGCGGCTTTCCGGATCAACTCTGGTCAGCAGCAGGCGAGTTCAGATTCCCGCAGGCCTTCGACGGGCTTCGCGCGGACGGCGGCTCCGCCGACCTGCCGCGCCCGGCCGTCCGTTTGCGGGCAGCGCGCGAAGGGGAAGACCCCGCGCCGGGCCCCGCTTGCAGGCGAGACGCCGTGACCGCCGTGACCGCCGTGGCGTCGGCCGTCACTCCGACAGCCGTACTCGGCAGTCCGTCCGTCAGATTGTCAGCTCGCTCGCATGGGCCGCCGGGATGACTTCTCCCGCGCGCCGGATCAGCCCGGATAACACGGACGACATAGTCAGTTCGTCACCTTACGGCCGCATTCATGCCGTCATCCAAGAGTCCCGCGAGCACCCTGGGGAGTCCCCGATGCCCGAAGTCAGACGCCACTGGGGCTTGGCCCGAGCCTTCGAGACGCCAGGAAGAGCCCTGGCCCGTCCGCCGAGGAGGGCGGGCTCGACACGGCGCGGCTGGACGGGAATGCTGGCGGCCGTGCTGACGCTGGCGCCGGCGCCGCTCGTCCCGCTGCTGGCCGCCCCCACCGCGCACGCGGCTCAGACGTGCCCGGCCGATGCCGGCTACACCGACTGCCTGTCCTTCGCCTACACCGGAAGCGACCAGGACTTCACCGTCCCCACCGGGGTCTCCTCGATCAGGGCGAAGGCCTGGGGTGCGGGTGCGGCCGCCGACGGCGACACCGCCGCAGCCGGCCACGACCACGCGAACCGGCCGGGCGCCGGCGGCGCCTACGCGACCGCGCTGCTGGAGGTGACGGCCGGACAGCGGCTGACGGTGGTACCGGGCCAGGGCGGGCGGTCGCGTCCCGACGGCCCGGACTCCCCGGCGGCCCGCAGCGGTGGCGCCTCCACCATCCGGTCGGGCCAGTCGCACACCACCGCGGACACCCTGCTGGCAGCCGACGGCGGCACGGCCTCGGCCACGAGCGTGACTGCGAGCGGCGCCGACGCTGCCGGGGCCGGGGCCGGTCCTGAAGACAGGTCGCAAGGCCTCGCCCCTCACGTGACCGAGCGCCAGTACGTCACCGGGGCGGCCTTCGGCGGCTTCGCGCCGTCCATCGCGGGCGTCAACAGCACCGACACCAGCACCAACACCAGCGCCAACACCAGTGCCGACGCGGCGAAGGACGGCGGCGGCCACAGCGGCGACGGCGGCAACGGCCTCGTCGTGCTGGAGTGGAAGGACCCCGGCGCCGGCGCCACGGCAACGCAGGCCGACCCCTCACCGGCCGCGACGCCCACCGGCCGGAGCAGCGCTCCAGGAGCCCCGTCCCCGGAGGCCGCGCCATCCGCAGCGGCCGGACCGGCCGGGCCGAGCAGCGCGGCCACCCCGCCGAGCGCCGCCCCGCTCGGCCGCCTGCCCCGGGCACCCGGCGACCCCCTGGACTGCACGGGCAACACGATCTACGCCATCCAGCGCGGCTCCTCCACCGCCGCGAACGGCACCCTGCTGGCCCTGGCCGCCGGCAGCGTCGGCGGATCCAGCGTGACCGCGACGACGGTCAGCACGCTCCCCGCCGGGTCGGGCTTCACCAACGCCCTCGGGATCACCGACGGCGGCACCGCCGCCTACGTGGTCGACCAGACCCCGACCGTCGCCGGGTCCGTCAATGTGTACGGCTACAACGCGGCCACCCAGACCTGGACCACGTACACGGGAACCGCCGGCGCCACCACCGACTCCTTCGTCTCCGGCGCGGTGGACCCGGTCAACGGCGTCTACTACTACGCCAGCTTCGAGCCCGGCACGGCGACCACGCCCGGCGTGGCCACCCTCTACGGCTTCAACACCACCACCAACACGGCGATCCCCGGCGTGATCGCCACCTTCGACCTGCCCGTCACCGGCGCCTCCGGCCCCAACGGCGACATCACCTTCGACGCGGGCGGCAACCTCTACGTCCTCTCCTCCGTCGGCACCGACGCCGCCATCGGCCGGGTCGCCGGGCCGATCCCCACCACCGGGTCGGCCACCGGCGTACCGCTGACCGACACGGTGCTGAGCACCCTGCCCAACCCGGACAGCAACTCGTTCAACGGGGCGGCCTTCGACAACGCCGGAATGCTCTACATCGAGTTCGCCTCGGGGACCACCACCTTCCTGGAGCAGCTCAACCCGAACACCGGCGTGATCACGGCCGGGCCCACGCCGTACTCCAACAACGCGTTCCTGTCCGTGGACCTCGGCGCCTGCTCCACCAACCCGACCCTGGCCCTGCAGAAGAACATCGTCGGCCGGTTCGCCTCGTCGACCACGTCGAACGACCAGTTCAACCTGGCGATCACCGGCGGCGGCGTCACCCAGGGCAACACCGCCACCACGACCGGCACCAGCACCGGCATCCAGACACCCCCCGCCGGCCCGGTCATCGCCGTGTCGGGAACCACCTACACACTGACCGAGACCGCCGCCTCCGGCAGCCTCGCCAACTACACCACCGCCTACGACTGCGTCGACACGGCCAACGGCAACGCCCCGGTCGCCTCGGGCACCGGCGCGACCACCTTCAACCTGCCGTTCCCACCCACGGTGGAGGGCAAGAACAGCCCGCTGGTGGTCTGCACCTTCACCAACACACCCGTCCCCGCGACGCCCGCGCTCACGATCATGAAGACCGCGTCCCCGACCACGGTCACCGCCGTCGGGCAGATCGTCGACTACAGCTTCCTCGTGACCAACACCGGCAACGTCACGCTCACCAACGTCACCGTGAACGAGACCGCGTTCTCCGGCAGCGGTCCGGCGCCCGTGATCACCTGCCCGGCCGGCGCCGCCTCCCTCGCCCCCAATACGTCCGTGACCTGCACCGCCAACTACACCGTCACACAGGCCGACATCAACGCAGGCTCGATCACCAACACCGCGACGGCCACCGGCACACCGCCCACCGGCCCGCCGGTCACCTCACAACCCTCCAACGCAACCGTCACCGCGACCCCCAACCCGGCGCTCACCATCATGAAGTCGGTGGATGCGACCGAACTGACCGGCGTCGGCCAGGTGCTGCACTACTCCTTCCTGGTGACCAACACCGGCAACGTCACCCTGACCAACGTCACCGTGAACGAGACCGCGTTCTCCGGCAACGGCACCCCGCCCGCGATCACCTGCCCGGCCGGCGCGGCCTCCCTCGCCCCCAATACGTCCGTGACCTGCACCGCCAACTACACCGTCACGCAGGCGGATGTCGACAGCGGGAAGGTCACCAACACGGCGACGGCGACGGGCACTCCGCCCACCGGTCCGCCCGCGACGTCCCCGCCGTCCTCGACCAGCGTCCCGAACACCCCGGCCCCGGCGCTCACCGTGGTCAAGTCGGCCTCGCCGACCACGGTTTCGGCCGTCGGGCAGGTCGTCGACTACAGCTTCCTGGTGACCAACACCGGGAGCGCCACGCTGACCGATGTGACGGTGAACGAGACGGCGTTCTCGGGCAGCGGCACTCCGCCCGTGGTGACCTGCCCGGCCGGCGCGGCCTCGCTCGCGCCCGGCACGTCCGTGACCTGCACCGCCAACTACACCGTCACGCAGGCGGATGTCGACAGCGGGAAGGTCACCAACACGGCGACGGCGACGGGCACTCCGCCGTCCGGTCCGCCGGTGACCTCCCCGCCGTCCAGCGCGACGGTGACCGCGAAGCCGCCGCACGGCCACCTGCCGAGCACCGGCGCGAACACCCACCTGGCCGGGCTGGCGGGGAGTCTCCTGCTCCTCGGCGGCGGGCTGGCATTGGTGACGCGCCGCAACCGTCGTCGCGGCTAGCAAACGGCGGCTGACGGCGGCGGTCCCCGGAGCGTGGGCTCCGGGGGCCGCCGCCGTTCTGCGCCCGTCCGTCGTCCGTCCCTCACCTGCGAGACGGGCGGGCGACGGAGCGATCCGCAGCCGAACGGATGAACCCCCGCCACCGCCAGGCCCGCCGAGCCCGCACCGCCTGCGCCGGCACGGTAAGACAAGCCGGGCCCCTCCGCGGTGACACCGGTGTGATCGTTCCTGGCGCCGCCCACAGCCCAAGGAGTAAGAGATGCGCGAAACGAAGCACAAGGCCCGAACGGGTGCCGCCGTCGGCATCGCACTGCTCGCCCTCGCCGCCCTGTCCGGCTGCCGCCAGCCCCACAACGGTGGCAGCCAGGACGTGCAGGCCGCTACGGCGGCGCCCTCCGGGGACGCTGCGAGCAGCGGTGAGATCGCCGTGCTGGAGCAGCCGACGCTGCCGCCGCCGTCGTCCGTCGCCAACGACCAGGAGAAGCGCAAGCAGGTCGCCATCGGCACCTGCGAGGCGACCAAGGACGGCTGGCGCGCGGCCGGCACCGCGGTGAACCCCGGCGGCCGGGACGCGGATTACCGGATCGTCGTCTACTTCACCTCGGCGAAGGCCACGGTGCTCGCCCTCGGCGACACGGCGGTGAACGTCAAGGCGGGGCAGAGCGGCGCGTGGGAGGTGCGGCAGACGTTTCACGCGCCGCAGGGAACCCTGTGTGTCCTGCGGGGCGTCAGCTGAGCGTCCACCGCCGGGCGGTTTAGCGCGGCGGGGGCCGGTTCTCGTCGCAGGTGGTGCGTTGGCCGTGGAGGAGGAGGGGGACGGCGCGGTTGGCGAGCGCTTCGGCAGCGCGGGCGGCCTGGGCGGGGGCCATGACGTCGGGGAGTTCGTGGGCGGGGACGAAGCGGGCGCCGAACAGGCCGCTGCGGTGCCGGGGCGGGACGGTGAGGTGGGTGGCGGCGTGCTCGGTGACGGTGCCGCCGTCGAAGACGAGGTTGAGGCGCTCCAGGTAACGGTCGGCGGGGGTGAAGTCGACGGCCAGGACGTCCGCGAGGCGCAGGTTGAGGCCGGTCTCGGCGTGCAGATGACGGGCGGCGGCGAGGTGGGGCGGCTCGTTGGGCTGGGCGGCGCCGCCCGGGAGGATGAGGCCGTCCATGTAGTCCGGGTCCACGAGCAGGACGTCGCCGCGCGGGTTGCGGACGAGGACGAGGCAGCCGAGCCGGCACACCGGCGGCTTGGCGAGGAGGCGGGGGTCGCGCATCGGGTGGTTCACTTCCTGAGGGCGGCAAGGAGTACGAGGGAGAAGCCCGCCAACCACAGCAGGCGGACCAGGAGTTCAGCCGTCACGCGTCAGGCGCTCGTAACGCAGGCCCTTGCGGAGCAGGTCGACGACCCGCAACAGTTCGGACGGACGGGCGCAGCCCAGGCCGATGAGGTAGCAGCCGGTCCTGCGGCCGTGCTCCCAATCCACCTCCACCGACGGCAACTTCACCCCGGCCAGGGCGAGGACGGTGGTCAGGTCGTCCAGGACGTCGGCCGCCTGCTGCCGCTGGTCGGCGGTGGCGCGGTTGAGGGCGGATCCCATCACGCCCCCACCTGCCGCCGAGCCTCGAACCCCCGCCAGGCGCTGAAGGCGGCGGAGAACGAGGAGAAGGCGGCCAGCTCACCCGAGGTGCCGCTACGCAGCCACTCCCCCGTCGTCTCGTTCCGCACCCGGTAACACCGGCCCTCCGGGTCCCACCGCACCCCGTAGCCATGCAACCGGGGCACTTGGACATCACCCATGGGAGTAACCTTCCGCTGTCGATCCTTCACGTTCTGTGTGGGAAAGACTTGCGGAACGACCCCCTCCTAGGGAAGCATCTGAAGTCGCCAGTTCAGCATGGTTCAGTTGGGAAGCATCATGAACCGTAAGAAGCTTGATCCTGCGTCATCCCCGTACGCGACCCTCGGGATTCAGCTCCGCCGTTCACGCGAGGCACGCGGTCTGACCCAGACGGAACTCGGAGAGGTCATCGCCTACTCCGGTGCCTACATCTCCAGCATCGAGCGTGGCATCCGCGCGCCGAGCCGCCGATTCGTCGATCTCGTGGACGAGCACCTCGCCACCGGCGGCACGCTCGGCCTGATGCTCGACCAGCTCGAACACAGCATCCTGATAGAGGGTTTCCCTGAGTACGCAGAGAAGGAAGCCGAAGCGACCGTCATCCGGCTCTTCGAAAGCGGAGTCATCGCAGGACTCCTCCAGACTCCGGACTACGCAGCGGCCTACGAACAGGCACCCGTCAAGCGTGGGACCGTTACGCAGCAGCAAGCCGACGAGCGAGTGCGGTTCCTCCTCTCCCGACAGGAACTGATCAACCGAGCGTCTCCGCCGTACGTCCAGGCCGTACTCGACGAGTGGAGCCTGCGACGGCCGATCGGTGGACCAGCGGTGATGGCACGCCAGTTGGCTCACTTGGAAGAGCTGGCTGGTCGGCCGAACATGACCATCCAGGTAGCCCCGCTCAGCCTCGGAGAGCACCGGCCGTTCGCACACCCGGTGACACTTCTGACGATGCCGAATCGTTCGCTGCTCGGCTATTCGGAGAGCCACCTACGTGGTCTTCTGGAGCGCGACGCCGAAAGCCTCGCGGGCTGGGCCAGGGAGTACGATCGGCTGCAAGCCGAGGCGCTGCCTCTGGCCCCGTCGCTTGAGCTGATCCGCCTAGTACGGAAGGAATTTGAAAGTGCACCTTGACCTATCCGGCGCTCGCTGGCGCAAAAGCACGCGCAGTGGACAAGGCGGCCAGTGCGTCGAGGTCTCCGACGACTTCCCCGGCATCGTCCCGGTCCGCGACTCCAAAGACCCCAACGGACCTGCTCTCCTCTTCCCCACCGATGCCTGGCAGGCCTTCGTCACCGCCGTCGGCACCGGCGAGTTCGACGCCAACTAGGCCTATCTGACGCCGGAGTGGGAAGTCATCCCCATCGACTTCCCACTCCACCCGCAGGAGGCAACGCGATGGCAACCACCTGGCGCAAGAGTTCGCACAGCGGCGGCGGAGGCGAATGCATCGAGGTCGCCGACGGCTTCACCGGCGTGCAGCCCGTCCGGGATTCCAAGGACCCCGACGGGCCCGTCCTCCTCTTTCCCTCCCCCGCCTGGCAGGCCTTCGTCGCCGCCGTCCACGCCGGCGAGTTCGACGTCCGGTAGCAGCAACTCCGGCCCCGCCGCCCCGATCCAGGGGCGGCGGGGCCTTCTCAACCCCTCCACCCGGTTCAACCCGCCGCCGCGACCTCATGGGGTGATGAACGGATGATCTGGCCCAACACCGTGCGGGCGAACGTCAAGACCGGGCGCGACCGGGAGGTGTTCGCCGTCTACCCGTACCGCTCGGCCTGCCCGCAGTCGGTCTGGGCGCAGCTGATCGCCGAGGCCAGGTCCGACGTCTTCCTCGCGGGGTACACCAACTACTTCGTGTGGCTGGAGCAGCCCGCGCTGCTTCAGACTCTGCGGCGCAAGGCCGAGAGCGGTTGCCGGGTCCGGTTTCTCCTCGGGGATCCGGACTCCGACACGACGCGTCAGCGCGAGCAGGTCGAGGACGTGGCGCTCACGGTGTCCACCAGGATCAGGGTCACCCTGGAGAACCTGGCCAAGCTCTCCGGTACCGAGGGCTTCGAGGCCCGGTTCAGCGCTCCGGACGACGGTCCGAACCATGTCGGCCTCTCCGTCTTCCGCTTCGACGAGCACGCCCTCGTCACGCCTCACCTCGCCCGCGCCGTCGGCCACGACTCGCCGCTGATGCACCTGCGGCGCAGCGGGGAGAACGGCATGTTCGACCGCTTCGCCGAACACGTCGAAGAACTCTGGTCCCGGGGCGGCGACATCCGGACCGGCCCGCACTGACACCTGCGCCTAACCCGGCGCCGGAGTGGGAAGTCATCCCCATCGACTTCCCACTCCACCCGCAGGAGGCAACCGCGATGGCGATCACCTGGCGCAAGAGCACGTACAGCGGCGGGCAGAACGGCTGCGTCGAGGTCGCCGACGGCTTCACCGGCGTGCAGCCCGTCCGGGACTCCAAGGACCCCGACGGGCCCGTCCTCCGCTTCCGCTCCCCTGCCTGGCGGGCCTTCGTCGCCGCCGTCCGCGCGGGCGAGTTCGACGACCGGTAGTGGCAACTCCTGGGTGGGATGAAGGAGCTGTCGGGTCCGGGTGACCGCGTGCGTCAGCGGTCGGGGGTGTGGGCAGCGGGGCGGACGGCGTCGGGCAGCAGGTGGAGTTCGTAGGGGGTGTAGCAGTCCGCCATCTCGCCTCCGACCACGGCGCCGCAGCGGCAGGCGCGGTTGGGCGGGCCGTCGCCGGGGGCTCCGCAGCAGCCGGGTGGGCCGCTCGTTGTCACGTGCCCGGTGAGGCCGGTCCCGTCGTCGGGGTGCAGGACGAAGGTGTTCCGGGGCCCGGCCGAGACGACGACCATTCCGTCGAAGTCGCTGATGCACGGGCCGCCGGGGTAGGCGGGGGGACAGCCGTCCTGGTCCTCGGCCGGGACGAACGGCGGTCCGTACGGCTGCGGATCGACGGCGTAGTGGCCGCGGGGCATGGTGGGCGGGGCCTGTCGGCGGCCGTTGACGAGCTCGCCCTCGAACAGGTGCCGGGCCGGAACCGCCGGGAGGGGCTCAAGGTCGGCCGTGAGGGCCTCGCCGCAGGCGGCGCAATGAAAAATCGTCATCGCGGCATGTCTACAGCGACGGCCCTCACCTCGCAACGGGATTCCGCTGCCCCGCCGGCCGGGGGCTCGCCCGTCAGCCGAACCGGAACACCCGGTCGGGCCAACTGCCCTCGGGCGTCGCGCCGTCGAGGGCCTCGCTGATCGTCCGTTCCTCGTAGGCGAAGTGGGATTCCATGATCGCCGTGAGGCCGTCGAGTTCGCGCCCGACCGCTTCCAGTCCTTCGCCGGGCGGTTCGGCCGATTCGGCGGCGTGGTCGGCGAGTTCGCGCACCCGGGTGAGGATGGCGGCGATCATCTCGTGGTCCTCGACGAGTTTGGCGACCGTCCCGGCGAGCTGCGGGCGTTCGCGTACCAGCTGGGCGAACATGCCCTCGTCCTCGCCCTGGTGGTGTGCCGTCAGTGCGGCGCAGAAGGCCAGGCAGTGGGTGCGCAGTGCGTCGTCGTCCGGGCGGCGCTGTCCGATCCCGGCTCTGATGCGGCCGACCTGGCGGCGCAGTTCCTGGTGTGCTCGGGAGAGTTGAAGGCTCAGGGCGACCACGCGGTCGCCGTCATGGGAAGCCACGGGAGGCGGCCCCTTCGGTTCCACACCTCCATGCCTGACGCTGTCCGCCACCGGCACGCGATGCTGGCGCCATCCGATCACGGGCCGCGGCGCCGGGGCAAGCGCCGCCGCGGCAGCGGCCGGTGGCCCCGGGCCCGGGCGGGCGGGCCGGGGCCGGGCGGGCGGGCCGGGGGCGGCGCGACGGCCCCGGCCCTACGCGGGGCCGGCGGGGGCGGTGGGGGTGGTCAGGCGGTGGCGGGCGGCGGCGAGGAGTTCGTCGGACAGGGCGGGGTCCTCGCTGGCGCGGGCCAGGAGGAGCGCGCCGACCATGGTGGACAGGTCGGCGAGGGCGCTCTCGCGTTCGGCGGCGTCGGGCAGGTGCTGGAAGCCGTCGGCCAGGTCGCGCAGTCCGGCGGTGAAGGCGGTGCGCAGCGGGGAGCCGGGTTCGGCGCGGGCCGCGTCGGCGGCCAGGGCTGCGGCGGCGCAGCCCTGGCCGGGGTTGTCGCGGTGGAGGGTGGAGAGGTAGCGGGCGAGGAACTCGGCGCGGGGGCTTGGGTGTTGGGGAGCGGGCGCGTCGGGGGCGGGGTCGTCGGCGGGCGGATCGTCGGCGAGGCGGTCCATGGCTTCGCGGCGTTCGGTGAAGGCGGCTGTGAGGGCTTGGGCGACGAGATCGTCCTTGGAGGCGAAGTGCCGGTAGAAGCCGCCGTGCGTCAGGCCTGCGGCGGCCATCGCCTGGGGGACGCTGACCTGGTCGGAGCCCTGCTCCCGGATCAGTCTGGCGGTGTGGTCGATCACCTCCTGGCGGTGGCGTTCGGCCTCGGCCCGTGACACGCGGGGCATGCCTGCGTTCCTTTCCTCGTCCTGCGGTGGTGGTGGTCCTACTTTCCCATCCGGGCTTCCCCATCCAGTTTAGATGATGGTAATAATCTAAACGTTGCGGTGCCCCGGCTGCGGGCACCGCCTTCCGAGAGCGAGGAACACGCACATGACCGTGATCGACGGCTCCACCGCCCTGGTCACCGGAGGCCTGCGCGGCCTCGGCCGGGCGTTCGTCGGGGAACTGCTGGCGCGCGGCGCGAAGAAGGTCTACGCCACCGCCCGCACCCCCGTGCCCAGCGAGGACGCGCGGGTGGAGGTCCTCGCCCTGGACGTCACCGACGACGCCTCGGTGGCCGCCCTGGCCGAGCGCGTCCAGGACGTCGACGTCGTCTTCAACAACGCCGGCGTCCTGTACCCGGGAGCGCTGCTCACCGCCGACCTGCGGCAGGTCCAGGAGACCTTCGACACCAACGTCCTGGGCCCGCTGCGCATCGCCCGGGCCTTCGCGCCGGTGCTGGCGGCCCGTGGCGGCGGGGCGCTGGTCGACATCCACTCCGCGCTGTCCTGGGGCGCGGGCGCCGGCGCCTACGGCGCCTCCAAGGCCGCCCTGTGGTCCCTGACCAACTCCCTGCGCCTGGAGCTCGCCGCCCAGCACACCCAGGTCGTCGGCGTGCACTTGGGCTTCGCGGACACCGAGATGGTGGCGGCCCTGCCCGTCGACAAGATCCCGGCCCCCGAGGTGGCCCGCATCGTCCTGGACGGCGTCGAGCGCGGCGATCGCGAAGTCCTCGTCGACGACCTCACCCGGGCGCTCAAGTCCGCGCTCCCCGGCCCGGTGGAGGGCCTCACCATCCCCATCCGCCGCTGAACCGCACCCCGCCGAACCCGCCGAAACCCGCCGGCCACCGCCGGCCACCGCCGGCCGACACCGAGGAGAACACCCATGCCGCTGTGGCACGTCTACCACCCTCCCGGCACCTACACCCCCGGGCAGAAGCAACAGCTCGCCGCCGACATCACCGGGTTCTACACCCGCTTCGGACTGCCGAAGTTCTACGTGATGACGCTCTTCCACGAGATCGGCGCCGACTCCTTCCACGTGGGCGACCAGCCCGCGCACGACGCGGTGCGGATCGTGGTCGAGCACATCGCCCGGCACACCGAGGACCCCGACCTGCGCAAGCGCACCCGGGAGGCCCTCGCCGCCCTCCTCGCGCCCCACACCACCGGGCGCGGCCTGTACTGCGAGTTCCACATCGACGAGACGCCCCGGGACCTGTGGATGATGGACGGGATCTCCCCGCCCCCGCCCCAGAGCGAGGCCGAACAGCTGTGGGCCCGCGAGAACCGCCCGATCCCCTACTGATCCCCGACTGATCTCCTGCCGGCCTCCCGCCGGCGGGAGCCTCGGCACGGCGCCGTCGTGGGAAGTCGGACAGGCCGACTTCCCACTCCAGGACCCACCGACCCGGCACCCCGCGGGCGGTGGGTCCTGGCGGATCCAGGCAGGTTCAGGCGTCGAGGGCGGCAGGTAGGTCGTCGAGAGTGTGCAGGACGCGGACGCCGTCCGCGACCGGGGCGGCGCAGCGGGCCCGGTCGAGCCAGTACGCGCGCAGTCCCGCGTCGCGGGCCCCCACGGCGTCGAGGGTGTACTTGTCGCCGACGTAGGCGACCTCCCCCGGCGCGAGCCCGAGGACGGCGCACCCGGCGAGGAAGATGCCGGGTGCGGGTTTGGCCTCGCCGTACTGGTCGGAGCAGACCAGGGTGTCACCGAAGTAGGGCAGCAGGCCGACGGCCCGCAGCTTGTGGCGCTGGTGGTCCGCGCTGGAGTTGGAGACGATCCCGAGGCGGTAGCCGGGTGCGAGCCTGGCGAGGGCGGGCCCGGCGTCCGGGAAGGCCGCCCAGGCCGCATCGCGGTGGGCCGTGTAGCCGGCGAACCAGGCGGCGGCCTCGCGGTCGGGCATGTCGGCGGCGTCCTGGCCGAGGTGGTCGAGGAAGCGCCGGACGCGTTCGTACTGCTGGCCGGTGAAGGTGAGTTCGCCGGCGAGGAAGCGTGCGTACTGGGCCTCCATGACGGTGCGCCACAGCGCCAGGGCCGCCCCGGGATCCGGGAAGCGGTCGAGCAGCCGCTGGTCCCGCAGGTGGGCGAGGATGCCGGTCTCCTCCGAGCCGGAATAGTCGAACAGGGTGTCGTCGACGTCGAAGAGCACGCCCCTGATCGGCACGCCGCCACCCCATTCCCGGTCCGGTTTCCCGCCGGGGTGAGCATCCCACGCATGCGGGCGGGCCCGGGGGGCGGGGTTCAGCGGGCGGGGTGGTCATGGGCCCACGGCGGCGGGTCGGGCCCTGCAGGCAGTGGGTTCAGCCGGCGGAGACGGCAGGCGCACCGGTGAGGAGGGCGTCGAGCAGGCCGGGGAAGCGGGCGTCGAGGTCGGTGCGGCGCAGGCTGACGAAGCGGTTGCGCCCGGCGACGCGGGTGGTGGTGACGCCGGCCTCGCGCAGGACGCGCATGTGGTGGGAGACGGTCGACTTGTGGAGGTGCTCCAGGCCCAGGTCGCGGGGGGCGCAGGAGTGTTCGGCGCCGTCGGCGTAGCTGAGCAGCAGGGTCATCCGGACGGGGTCGCCGAGGGCGTGCAGGACCGTGACGAGGTCGATGTCGGCGGTGGTGGGCTGGGGCAGCCGCTCGTCTTCGGTCATGGCGCGTGATCCTCGTCGGGTCGTCGATGGTTTGACAATCATCCACCCATCCCTAGTGTTTGACGAGCGTCAAACTGTTGCCCTATCGTCAAACAATCGGGGGGCTTTTCCATGCCCGTACGCCTGCTCCTGCTCGCCCTCGGCACCTTCGCCATGGGCACCGACTCGATGGTCGTCGCCGGCATCCTCGGCCCGATCGCCGCCGACCTGGGAGTGTCCGTGCCGGCCGCGGGCCAGCTGGTCACCGTCTTCGCGCTCGGCTACGCGCTGCTGGCCCCGGCGCTGGCCGCGCTCACCGCCCGCTGGCCGCGCCGGCGGCTGCTACTGACCGCGCTCGCGGTGTTCAGCGCGGCCAACGCACTCAGCGCGCTCGCCCCGAACTACGGGCTGCTGCTGGCCACCCGGGTCCTGGCGGCCGCCGGGGCCGCGCTGTACACGCCGACCGCCAACGCGGTGGCCACCACCCTGGTCGCCCCCGAGCGGCGCGGACGGGCGCTGGCCACCGTGCTGGGCGGGATGACGGCGGCCACCGCGCTGGGCGTGCCGCTGGGCACCTGGGTGGGGCGCGGCGACTGGCGGATGACGATGTGGCTGGTCACCGCGCTGGGCGTGGCGGCGCTGGCGGGGCTGGCGCTGCTGCTGCGCGACCTGCCGGCGCCGGTGGCGGCGCCGGGGCTGCGGGCGCGCCTGGCCCCGCTGGGGCAGCGGCGGGTGCTGGGGGCGGCGGCCACCACGCTGGCGTTCTTCCTGGCCTTCCAGTGCGTCTACATCTACCTGGCCACCGCCGTCTCGGGGGCGACCGGGGGCGACGCGGACCGGCTGAGCCTGGTACTGCTGACGGCGGGCGTGATGTCGGTGGCGGGCAGCTGGCTGGGCGGGCGCCTGGTGGACCGGGTCGGGGTGCGGCGGGTGCTGCTGACCGGCTCGACGGTGGCGGCGGGCGCGTTCGCCGCGCTGCCCTGGCTGGGGCGCAGCATGCCGGGGGCGCTGGTGTACGCGGCGGTGGTGCCGCTGGCGGGGTGGGCGGTGTCGGTGGCGCTGCCGCACCGGCTGGCGTCGATCGATCCGGGGAACGCGCCGCTGCTGATCTCGCTGAACAGCAGTGCGCTGTACCTGGGGACGGCGGCCGGGGGCGTGGCGGGCAGTGCGGCGATCGCGGTGCTGGGCGGGCGGTGGTTCCCGTTCGCGGCGGCGGGGCTGGCGCTGGTGGCGGCGGTGACGGCGGCGGCGACCACGCGGGACGCGCGGGCGGGTGCGCCGGCGGCGGCGGAGGTGGCGACGGTGCCGGCGCCGGCACCGTCGCGGTCCTGATCCTCGAACAGGCGGGGGCCCTCAGCGGGCGGGGGTCTCAGCGGGCGGAGCCGAGGTTGCGGTCGGCCTCGGCTCCGGCGAGCAGCAGGGTGGTCTCCTCGATGCGGCACAGGCGTCCGCAGGGGGCGTACCGGCCGAAGAGGTAGACCTCCATGGAGACCCGGGTGCCGTCGGTCTTGAGGACGTCGACGGTGTGCCGGGTGGCGGTGCGGTCGCCGTCGTGGAGTTCCTCGTGGACCTGGACGCGGCCGGAGGCGACCACGGCGCGCAGGTGGCGGATGTGGTCGGTGAAGGCGGCGCGGTCGTCCCAGCGGCCGTCGGTGCGCTGGCGGTAGTCGGGGGTGAAGTGGCGCTCGACGGCGGTCTCCAGGTCGAGGCCGGGGGTGAAGAGCAGGTCGTCGAGGGCGGCGGCGATGGTGGTGCGGGGGGCGGTGGCGGGCATGGGGGTTCCCTTCTCGGAATCCGGCAATGCGTGCGTGGCGCACGCTTCATGGGGTGAGCGTACCCCAGGAACGCGTGCGCCGCGCACGCTATGATCGAGGGGTGGACCACTCCCCCGAAATCCCCGACCCCGAGACCAAGACCGACCCGGAGGCCGCCCCCGGCCTCGGGGACACCGTCGCCCAAGCCCTGGCCGTCCTGCTGCGCCGCCCCGCCCGCGCCACGCTCTACCGGCGCCTGACCGAGGGCCTGGGCGAGGCGGTGGACGAGGTCACCTACCCCGTGCTCTCCGGCCTGGCCCGCACCGGGGCGCGCAGCGCCGCCGACCTGGCCGCCGAGATCGGCCTGGACCGCTCCGGGGTCAGCCGCCGCGCCACCCGTCTGGAGGAGGCCGGGCTGCTGCGCCGCGAGGCCGACCCGCACGATCAGCGCGCCACCCTGCTGACCCTGACCGGCGCGGGCGAGCGCACCGTGGCGGTGATGCGCGGGCGCCTGGCCGGCGGCATCGAGGAGGCGCTCGCCTCCTGGCCGCCCGGGGAGGCCGAGGCGTTCGCCCGGTCGCTGCGGCGCTTCACCGAGCAGGGCCCGTTCGGCTGAGCACGAGGCGCGCGGGCGACGGGCGCGCGGGGCGGCGAGGTCAAGGGGCGGCGAGGTCAAGGGACAGCGGGGCGCGCGGGACAGCGCCGTGAGGGCGAGGGGCCCGGAAAACGCGGGTGCCCCGGGCCGGGGAACCGGTCCGGGGCACCCGCGGGCGCGGGGATCAGGCGCCGAGGACCTCGCCGACCAGGGCGCGGGCCTCCTCCTGCACCCGGGCCAGGTGGCCGGTGCCGAGGAAGGACTCGGCGTAGATCTTGTAGACGTCCTCGGTGCCCGAGGGGCGGGCCGCGAACCAGGCGTTGTCGGTGCACACCTTGATGCCGCCGATCGGCGCGCCGTTGCCGGGCGCCTCGGCCAGCACCGCGGTCACCGCCTCGCCGGCCAGTTCGCCCGCGGTGACCTGCTGCGGGGAGAGCCGGGCCAGGCGGGCCTTCTGCTCGCGGTCGGCCGGGGCGTCCACGCGGGCGTAGGCGGGGGCGCCGTGGCGCTCGGTCAGCTCCCGGTAGTAGGCGCTGGGGGTGGCGCCGGTGACGGCGGTGATCTCGGAGGCCAGCAGGGCCAGCAGGATGCCGTCCTTGTCGGTGGTCCACACCCCGCCGTCGCGGCGCAGGAACGAGGCGCCGGCCGACTCCTCGCCGCCGAAGGCGATCGAGCCCTCCGCGAGCCCGTCGACGAACCACTTGAAGCCCACCGGCACCTCGACCAGTTCGCGCTTGAGGTCGGCGGCGACCCGGTCCAGCATCGAGGAGGACACCAGCGTCTTGCCGACCGCGGCGTCGGCGGGCCAGTCCGCGCGGTGGCGGTACAGGTAGTCGACGGCCACCGCCAGGTAGTGGTTGGGGTTCATCAGGCCGCCGTCGGGGGTGACGATGCCGTGCCGGTCGGCGTCCGCGTCGTTGCCGGTGGCGATGGCGTACTCGTCGCGGCGCCCGATCAGGGAGGCCATCGCGGACGGCGAGGAGCAGTCCATGCGGATCTTGCCGTCCCAGTCCAGCGTCATGAACCGCCAGGTCGGGTCGGTGACCGGGTTGACCACCGTCAGGTCCAGGCGGTGCGTCTCGGCGATGCGCGCCCAGTACGCCACCGACGCCCCGCCCAGCGGGTCCGCGCCGATGCGCAGCCCGGCCGCGCGCACCGCGTCCAGGTCGAGGACGGCGGGCAGGTCCTCGACGTAGGTGCCCAGGTAGTCGTGGCGCCCGGTGGTCGCCGCCGCCAGCGCCCGCGCGTACGGGACGCGCTTGACGCCGCGCAGGCCCTCGCGGATCAACTCGTTGGCGCGGTCCTGGATCCAGCCGGTGGCCTGCGAGCCGGCCGGGCCGCCGCTGGGCGGGTTGTACTTGAAGCCGCCGTCGCGCGGCGGGTTGTGCGAGGGGGTGACCACGATGCCGTCCGCCAGCGCCCGGGGGCTGCGCCGGTTGTGGGCCAGGATCGCGTGCGAGACCGCGGGCGTGGGGGTGTAGCCGTCGGCCGCGTCCAGCAGTACCTGCACGCCGTTGGCGGCCAGCACCTCCACCGCCGTCACCTTCGCCGGCTCCGAGAGCGCGTGCGTGTCGGCGCCCAGGAACAGCGGTCCTGCGATGCCCTGTTGGGCCCGGTACTCGCAGATCGCCTGCGTGGTCGCGGCGATGTGGTCCTCGTTGAACGCGGCGTCCAGCGAGGACCCGCGGTGGCCCGAGGTGCCGAACGCCACCCGCTGGCCGACCTCCTGAGGGTCCGGGTTCAGCGCGTAGTACGCCGTCACCAGCCGCGCCACATCCACCAGGTCATCCGGCTGTGCCAACTGCCCGGCCCGTGCGTGTGCCATCCGTCTTCTCCCGCCAACTTCCCGTACGCGTCCTTGCCCCGTGCCACCGATCGTAGCCAGAACGCGACCGTGCCCCGAACCGCGAGGCGGGGCGGGGCACGGCGGGGCCGGGGTTCAGGGGCCGGGGTTCAGGCGGGCAGCTGCTGGCGGTAGGCGTCCAGGGCGGGGGCGGTGGTGGTGGCGAGGAACTCGGTCACCGTGTAGGCGACCAGGCCCTCGCGGGCGAAGGGGTCGGTGCGGGTCAGCTCCTCGACCGCGGCGCGGTCCTCGCCCAGCGCGATGATCACCCCGCCCTCGCGCGGCACCTTGCGGCCCGAGGCGAGGAAGGTGCCGGCCTCGTAGTGCCCGCGCAGCCACTCGACGTGCTGCGGCAGGGCGGCGTCGATGCGCTCCAGCGGGGCGGTGTACGTCAGCTCAAGTACGAACATGCGACCAGGCTAGCCCCGCACGGCAGGGGCCTCGCGGCCGGGGATCCCGGCGTGTACCGAGCCCCATTGTGCCAGTTCAGCGGGGGGTTTCGGTAGGACGCAGAGCACCCGGATCACACCTTGCCGGGCGGCGGGCGCAGCCCGCAGACTCGTCCGCATCCACTCCTTCGGCCACGCGCCGGCCCCCTGCCCAGGGCGGCCGGGGCGCGCGCCGTGCTGCGCACGGGCCGTACGGCGCCGCAGGCGGTGGGCGGTGAACGGACGAAGGGGGACGCGAGGATGACGGTGCACGAGGACGCGGCACGCAAGGACGCGGCGCACAAGGACACGGCGCACAGGGACCTGGTGCTCAAGGCGCGGGTGCGGCTGCTGAGCCACAACGAGTGGGTCCTGGACGCCCCGGAGGGGCTGTGGGTGTACCGGGCGCTGTTCCCGGTCAGCCCGCCCGTGTACGCCTACAAGCTCGCCTACGTGCTGTGGACGGCGGCCGACTCGCCGCGGGTGGCCCATCTGCCCCAGGCGCGGCGGGCGTTGCTGGAGCAGGCGCGGGCCGCCTGCGTGCACATCCCCGCCGGCGCCCCGGCCTACCAGATGCGGATGCCGGAGTACATCGCGGCCGCGTTGGCGGGGCTGGAGCAGGAGGGGCGTGCGGGGAGGTAGGTGGTCGCGGGGTGGTTGCGGTACAACAATCCCTATTTGACGACTGATCGGAGAAACGCTGATATGAGCAGTTCAGGTCTGTCCCGCCGCGCACTGATCGCCGGCGCCGGCGCCGCCGTCGTCGGCTGGAACACCGCCGCCCGCGCCTGGGCCGCCGAGCCGGGCGAGAACGTGGATCAACTGCCCGCCCTGGACGGCACGGTGGCCCTGCGGGGCGCCGACGTGGAACGGTTCTCCTCCGACTTCGGGCACCTGGTCACCGCCTCGCCCCGCGCGGTGCTGCGCCCCGCCTCGGTGCGCGACGTCCAGAAGGTGGTGGCCTTCGCCCGCCGCCACCGCATCCCGGTGGCGGTCAACGGGCAGAGCGGCGACCAGGCGGCGGCCGGCGACAGCGGGCTGGAGTCGCACTCCAGCTACGGCCAGGCCAACCCCCGCGGCGGCATCGCGATCGACGCGCGCGGGCTGTCGCGGATCCTCTCCGTCGAACCCGGGCGCGCCGTCGTGGAGGCGGGCGCCACCTGGGCGCAGCTGACGGACGCGGCGCTGGCGGCGGGCTGGATGCCGCCGTGCCTGACGGACTACCTGCACCTGTCGGTGGGCGGGACGCTGAGCGTGGGCGGCATCGGCGGGGCGGTGCAGCGCCACGGGCTGCAGGCGGACACCGTGCGGTCGCTGGACGTGGTGACCGGCACCGGCGAGCTGGTGACGGCCTCGCGCGAGCACAACCGGGAGCTGTTCGAGGCGGTGCTGGCCGGCGGCGGGCAGGTGGGGATCATCGTGCGGGCCACGCTCGCCCTGGTGCCGGCGCGCGAGCGCGCCACCGTGTTCACCCTGGCCTACGACGACGCGGACCTCTACCGCGCGGACCAGGAGAAGGTGCTGGCCCAGGGCCGCTTCGACCTCCAGGTCGGCAACGTGGTGCGCAGCGCGGACGGGCAGCGGTGGCGCTACACGGCGGAGCTGGTGGCCTACGGGGACGCCGGGCGGGCGGTGGACCGGGAGGCGCTGCTGGCGGGGCTGCACGGGGTGGCGGGCGAGACGACGGTGGTGGAGCAGAGCTGGCGCGAGTACGCGTTCCGGGTGGACGCGTTCGCGGGGTACCTGCGGGCGGCCGGGTTCTGGGGGCTGCCGAAGCCGTGGCTGAGCCTGTTCCTGCCCGCCTCGACGGTGGGGGTGTTCATGCGGGAGGCGACCGCGCTGCTGACGGCGGAGGACCTGGGGGCGGGGCTGCTGCTGTTCTACCCGTACGCGCGGGCGCGGGTGGGGGCGCCGCTGGCGGTGCTGCCGCAGGAGCCGGTGGGCTGGCACTTCGACCTGCTGGCGTTCCCGGCGCCGGGGGCGGACACGGCGGCGATGCTGGAGCGCAACCGGCGGCTGTACGACCGGGCGGTGGCGCTGGGCGGCAAGCGCTACCTGATCGGGGCGGTGCCGGGGATGACGGGGGCGGACTGGCGGCGCCACTACGGCGGTCTGTGGGAGCGGGTGGAGCGGGCCAAGCGGCGGTGGGATCCGGCGGGGATCCTGGCACCGGGCCAGGGCATCCACGCCGGCTGACGGCCGGGCCCCCGGGCCGCCTGCGGGGGGGCGGGCGGCCCGGCGGGGGGCAGATAGAAGGTGGTCAGGTGATCTCCAGCTGCGCCATCATGCCCATCGCGGAGTGGTCCAGCAGGTGGCAGTGGTAGGGGTAGCGGCCGCGGTAGGAGTCGAAGAGGGCCTGCAGGCGCACGCTCTCCCCCGGCAGCAGGCGCACGGTGTCCTTCAGGCCGGACTCCGCCGGGCCGGGCGCGGCGCCGTTGCGCGCCAGCACCCGGAACTGCACCAGGTGCAGGTGGAAGTTGTGCGGGACGTCCTTGTTGGCGTTGACGACCGTCCAGATCTCCGAGGTGCCGAACGCCACCGAGGCGTCCACCCGCGCCGGGTCGTACACCTTGCCGTCGATCAGTCCCAGCGGGGCGGCGCCGGGCTTCTCCTGGTACTCCAGGACGACGGTGCGCTCGCGGGCCGCCGTGCCCAGGGCGGGCAGGGTGCGCAGCTGGGCGGGGACGCGGCTGGGGTCGTCGGCGGCGCGGGTGATGTCGAAGCGCAGGACCTGGCCGACGTGTTCGGCGGGGCCGGGGGGCATGGAGTTGGTGAGGACGATGCTGGAGCCGACCGGGTAGCGGGAGAAGTCGACGACGACGTCGGCGCGCTCCCCGGGGGAGAGGTCGACGGTGTCGGTGACGTGGGGGCGTTCCAGCAGGCCGCCGTCGGAGCCGATCTGGGTGAGGGGGCCGCCGTCGGCCAGGCGCAGGGAGAAGAAGCGCAGGTTGGAGGAGTTGAGCAGGCGCAGCCGGTACTTGCGGGCGGCGACCTCGACCTTGGGCCAGGGGCGGCCGTTGGCGAGGATGGTGGTGCGGTTGAGGGGGTCGTCCATGCGGTAGACGAGGCGGCCCTGGGGGTCGAATCGGGCGTCGCGCAGGGCGATGGGCAGGTCGTAGCGGCCGGCGGGCAGCGGCAGGGCGGCTTCGGTGGCGTCGGTGATCAGGTAGGTGCCGGCCAGGCCCCGGTAGACGTGCTCGGACTCCAGGTGGTGGGCGTGGTCGTGGAACCACAGGCTCGCGTGGGGCTGGTCGTTGGGGTAGGTGTAGGTGCGGGTGGCGCCGGCGTCCAGGAGGTTCATGGGGCCGCCGTCGGAGGCGACGGGGACGCGGGCGCCGTGCAGGTGGACGGAGACGGGGTCGTCCAGCAGGTTGGTCTGGCGCACCACGACCGGGCGTCCGGAGCGGGCGCGGATGACAGGGCCGGGGAAGGCGCCGTTGTAGGTGAGGACGTCGGTGCGGTGCCCGGGCAGGATGCGGGCGTAGGCCTTGAGCATGGTGACGGCGTAGGTGTCGGCGCCGCCGTCGGTGGAGACGGGGGCGAGCACCGGGGGCAGGGGCATCGCGGCGGTGAACTTCGGTGCCAGGGTGGGGCCGGCGTCGGGGCCCGGGTCGGCCTCGGCGGCGGGGGCGGTGGCGCCCGGGTGGGTGTGGGCGGCCGCGGCGGCGGCGGTCTCCACGGAGGCGGCCGGGCGCAGGGTGGTGCGCATGAGCAGGACCCCTCCCCCGGTCGCCAGGGCGGCGCCGATCATCCTGCGTCTGGTCACCATCGCGCGTCCTCCTGCTGCCGGCCCGGTGTGGCGGTGTGCCCGTGCGGCCCCGGCGGGTGGGGCGGGGGCGGGTTCCGGGGGTGATTGCAGCAGCGGATCCTTGCGCCCGGTTGGGGTCCGGCTGAGGCCCGGTGGAGCGCGCGGGGCGGGTTGCGGGCGGGGCGCGCGGTGAGCTGCGGGTGTTGCGGGCCGCTTGCGGCGGGCGGCCACCGTGGCTCGCAGAACACTGGAGGATCCCTCGAAGGGAAGGGCCGGAGCGTGGACCTGCGGTACTGGCTGCCGAGGGCGGCCGAGGTCGCCGAGCAGTGGGGAGAGCGGTTCGGGCCGTACAGCCCGCACCCCTCGCACCAGGTGGACGACGCGGACTTCGCCGCCGCGTTCGAGCGCTTCGCCAAGCGCCTGGAGCACAACTATCCGTTCTTCCACCCCCGTTACGCCGGGCAGATGGTCAAGCCGCCGCACCCGGCCGCCGTCGTCGGCTACCTGACGGCGATGCGCTTCAACCCCAACAACCACGCCTACGAGGGCGGGCCCGCCACCAACGACATGGAACGCGAGTGCGTCGCCCAGCTCGCCGCCATGTTCGGCCTGCCCCGCCACGTCGGCCACCTCACCAGCAGCGGCACCATCGCCAACCTGGAAGCCCTGTACGTGGCCCGCCAGAGCCACCCAGGGCGCGGCGTCGCCTACAGCGCGCAGTCCCACTACACGCACAGCCGCATGTGCCACGTCCTGGGCGTCGAGGGCCACGCGGTGGCCGCCGACGCGGACGGGCGCATGGACGTCGACGCGCTGGCCGCCCTGCTCGCCACCGGCCGCGTCGGCACGGTGGTCGTCACCGCCGGCACCACCGGGCTCGGCGCCGTCGACCCGGTGCACGAGGTGCTGGCACTGGCCCGCCGCCACGGGGTGCGAGTGCACGTGGACGCCGCCTACGGCGGGTTCTTCGCCCTGCTGGCCACCGACGACACCCAGGCCGCCGCCCTGCACCTGGACCCGGCGCCGTGGCGGGCCATCGCCGGCTGCGACTCCGTCACCGTCGACCCGCACAAGCACGGCCTGCAGCCCTACGGCTGCGGCGCGGTGCTGTTCGCCGACCCCGACATCGGCCGCCACTTCGCCCACGACTCCCCCTACACCTACTTCACCGACGCCGAACTGCACCTGGGCGAGATCAGCCTGGAATGCTCGCGCGCCGGCGCCGCGGCCGCCGCCCTGTGGCTGACCCTGCAACTGCTGCCGCTCACCCCCCAGGGCCTGGGCGCCGTCCTGGCCGGCGGGCGGCGCGCGGCCCTGGCCTGGGCGGACCTGATCGAGGACAGCCCGCACCTGACCCTCCACCAGCGCCCGCAACTGGACATCGTCACCTACCACCCCACCCCCGGCGGGACGCCGATGTCCGCCGTCGACGCCGCCAGCCGGCACGTGCTGCGCCAGGGCATGGCCGACGAGCAGGACCCGCTCTACCTGAGCCTGCTGCGGGTGGACGCCGCCGACTTCACCCGCCGCCACCCGGCAGCGGCGGCGGACGCCGAGGGGGCCTCGGTGCTGCGCAGCGTCCTGATCAAGCCCGAGGCGGAGGACCACCTGCCCGCCCTGCACGCGCGCCTGACCTCGCTCGCCACCGCCCGGCCCTGACCCGCCCGTCGCCCCGCTGTACGAGTGCGCCCCCCGTACGACCGCCCTGCTGTCCCGCCGCCCGCCGCCTGTCTGCCGAGGAGTGTCCGTTGACCACCGCCACCGTCCCGCCGGGCGCCGCCCTCGCGGCCCCCGCGGTCCGCCCCGCCCGACCCGAGGAGGCCCCCGCCCTCGCCCGGGTGCTCGCCGCCGCCTTCCACGACGACCCGCTCACCCGCTGGGCCTTCCCCGACGACGCCCACCGCGCCCGCATCCTGCCCGCCTTCTTCCGCGTCCACGTCGACCAGTGCCTGGCCCACCAGGGCGCCCTGACCGCCCAGCACCCCGACGACCACGCCCCCGTCGGCGCGCTGCTCTTCCTGCCCCCCGGCGTGTGGGAACACCCCGGGGAGCAGGACCAGGCGGCCGCCCGCGCCCTGGACGCGGCCGTCGACGCCGACGCCCACCCCGAATCCGCCCGCCGTCTGGCCGCCATCACCCGCCTCCAGGCCCGCCGCCACCCGCGCCACCGCCCCCACCACTACCTGGCGTTCGTCGGCGCCCACCCCGACGCCCGCCACACCGGCACCGGCACCGCCCTCCTGCGCGCCTTCCTGGCCCGCGTCGACCACGACGGCCAGGCCGCCTACGCCGAGACCAGCTCCCCCGGCGGCGCCCGCGTCTGCGGCGCCGGCGGCTTCACCCGCTTCGGCGAGGCCATCGCCCTGCCCGCCGGCGGCCCCCGCCTGACCCCCGTGTGGCGGGGCCCCCGATGACCACCCACACCCTCGACATCGACACCGCGCTGCACGGCGGCACCGCGCTGCACAGCGGCACCGCCCTGCACAGCGACACCGCGCTGCGCGTCTACTCCGCCGAGCAGATCGACGCCGGCGCCGCCGACCACCACCCCGAGGCCGCCGAGATCCTCGCCTGGAGCCGGCGCTTCCTCACCACCGCCCACCCCGACCTCGGGCGCAGCGGCCCCGTCTGCCCCTACACCCAGCCCTCGCTGCGCCGCGGCCTGTTCCACATCGCCGTCGCCGACACCCGCGCGGGCGGCGACCTGCCCGCACTCGTCGGCGAGCTGCGCGCCTGGTACGAGCGGCTGCTGGCCGACCTGACGGAGGAGTCGGACCGGGAGCTGCTGACCGTGCTGCTGGTGCTGCCGGGCCTGGACCGGGCCGACTCCACCGCGCTGGACGAGGCGCAGCGCAAGGCCAAGGACGAGTTCGTCGAACAGGGCCTGATGATCGGCCAGTTCCACCCCGTCTGCGAGGAGGGGGGCCTGTGGAACCGCTCCTTCAGGCCGCTGCGCGCGCCCGTGCCGCTGCTGGCGGTGCGCAAGCTCCTCGTCTTCGACCTGCCCTTCCTCGTCGACGACGAGGCCCACCTGGCCCACTACCTGGCCCGCTTCGCCCCCCAGGTCCCCGCCCGCATCCGCGACCAGCTGGTCTCCGGCATGACGGAACACCGCAGGACCGCCCGCCTGACCGCCGCCTGAGCCGCGGCCCCCCTGCGCGCGGAGCCGGGTCGGCGCCCGGCTCCGCGCGCACCCCCTTTTTCGCTGTTGCGCACTTCGCCATTTCGCCGGCGACAAGCGGCGGCCTGCTCTGCGGCTGTCTCGCCGAGCAGGGACCGCGCCGGGAACGGGCCGCCGGATCGGTGAGGCGTCAACTGGCTTCCAGTGAGGACGCATTGCGCATGTCGGTGAGGGCGGAGGCCAGGTGGGCGGAGCCGACGGCGGCAGCGAGCGCGGAGGCCTGGGCGGCTCCAACGAGCGCCCGGAGTCAGGCCGGAGCCGTACAGTCCAGCCATGACCCACCCCGCCGCGTCATGGCGCGAGATCGAACGCACCACCATGTTCAGCAAGTTCGGCCGGTCCGTGGAACGCGTCGACTTCGAGCTGCCCGACGGACGGACGGAGGAGTTCTACCTCAAACGCGAGCGCCCAACCGGCGCCGTGCTCGCCCTCACTCCCGACCAGCACGTCATCCTCGCCCGCCAGTACCGGCCCGGCCCCGACCGCGTGCTGTACGAACTACCCGGTGGCTTCATCGAACCCGGAGAAGAGGCAGCCGAGGCCGTCGCCCGCGAACTGCTGGAGGAGACCGGCTACCAGGGCGAGGTCCACACGGCCGGACCGTACTGGCACGACGCCTACTCCACCGCCCTGCGCTTCGCCTTCTACGCCACCGGCTGCGCCAAGGTCACCGAGCCGACCCCGGAGCGCACCGAGTTCATCGACGTGGTCACCCTGCCCCTGCCCGAGTTCCGCTCCACCGTGCTGCGCAGGGGCCAGATGACCGACACCGCCGCCGCCTACCTCGCCCTGGACCGCCTCGGGCTCCTCTGACCCGGGGGCGTACGGGCGGGCCGGCGTCCCAGCTCTTCGACGGGACCCGGACAGCAGCGGTTTCGGGAAAATCGCTGGCGGCGGTGGCGCCCGGCGTGAAGGCTCGCACCGTGGCCCTTCACGAGAACGAGATCTTCGCGGACCAGGCCGTCGTCCGCTCCCTGCTCCGGGAGCAGCGGCCGCACTGGGCCGGCCTGTCCGTCTCGCCGGCCGGCGCGGGCACGGACAACACGATGTACCGGCTCGGCGACGACCTGCTCGTGCGGCTGCCGCGCACCGCGCAGAGCGCGGAGTCCGTGCGGAAGGAGCAGACGTGGCTGCCGCGGCTGGCACCGCACCTGCCGTGCCGCGTCCCGGAGCCGGTGCACGCCGGGACGGCGAGTGCCGTGTTCCCGCTCCCCTGGTCGGTGTACCGCTGGATCGACGGCGAGGAGCCCGGCCCGGGGTCGGTCACCGACTGGCCCGCCCTCGGGGCCGACCTGGCGGCGGTCGTCCAGGACCTGCACCGCGCCCCGCTCATGGGGGCCGTCCGCCACGGCGCGCTCAGCTGGTACCGCGGAGGCGACCTGCGCGACAGCGACGAGTCGATCACCGGCTGCTTCGAGAAGTGCCGGACGATCCCGGGCCTGGACCTCGACATCGAGCACCTGCGGCACCTGTGGCGAAGTGCGCTCGCCCTGCCCGGGCCGTCCGGCCGCCAGGTGTGGCTGCACGGCGACCTGAAACCCTCCAACCTGCTGGTCCGGCAGGGCAGGCTGCACGCGGTCATCGACTTCGGATGCCTGTCGGTCGGCTTTCCCGACGCCGAGCACGCCACGGTGTGGGACCTTCCGACCCCGGCCCGCCAGGCGTACTGGGACGCCCTCGGCCTCGACGACGTGACGTGGCTGCGGGCCCGGGCGTGGGCGGTCGGCGTCGGGGTCGGCGGGCTGTCGTACTACTGGGGCACCTATCCCGGCTTCGTCGGCGAATGCCTGGCGCGGCTGTCCGCGATCCTGGAGTCCGCCGACGCGCGGTGAGCCGTCCCGGCCGGCCGGGGCGGCGGTCCTCAGGTCGCGCGCTGTCCGTGGAGGAGGACGGGCAGCGCCCGGCCCGCCAACGCCTCGCTGACGCGGGCGAGTTGGGAGGGCGCCATGACGTCCGGGAGTTCGTGGGCGGGGACGAAGCGGGCGCCGAACAGGCCGCTGCGGTGCCGGGGCGGGACGGTCAGGTGGGTGTCGTCGCGCACGGTGCCGCCGTCGAAGACCAGGTTGAGGCGCTCCAGATAACGGTCGGCGGGGGTGAAGTCGACCGCGAGGACGTCGGCGAGACGGAGGTTGAGCCCGGTCTCGACGTGCAGGTTACGGGCGGCGGCAAGGTGCGGGGGCTCGTTCGGCTTCGCGGCGCCGCCGGGCAGGATCAGCCCGTCCATGTAGTCCGGGTCGACGAGGAGGACGTCGCCGCGCGGGTTGCGCACGAGGACGAGGCAGCCGAGCCGGCACACCGGCGGCTTGGCGAGCAGGCGGGGGTCGCGCATCGGGCGGTTCACCTTCTGAGGGCGGCGAGGAGTACGAGAGAGAAGCCCGCCCACCACAGGAGGCGGACGAGGAGTTCAGCCGTCATGCGTCCGGCGCTCACTCCCCCGGCCGCTTGTGGACCTCGAAGACGCGCCACGTTCCCCAGGCGTCGGAGAAGGAGCTGAACCCGCTGAGCTCACCGTCCGGTTGGCGCAGCCACTCCCGGGTGACCTCGTTGCGGACCCGGTAGAGGCGGGCCCCGGCGTCCCAGCGCACGCCGTAGCCGTCGAGGCGGGGAACTTGGGCATCGGCCATGGGAATAACCTTCCGCAATCAGTGTTTCACGTTCTGTGCACATGATGGCCCGGCGTCATCTAGCATCGGAAGTGATGTGCGACTTGCAGTCAGGCCAGCCGTGAGTTGGGGAAGCTCCATGAACAAGAAGACCATCGACCCGACCTCGTCCCCGTGGGCCGCCTTCGGAGTTCAACTCCGCAGGTCACGCGAAGCAGTTGGGCTCACCCAGGTCCAACTGGCGAAGAAGGTCGGGTGCACCGCATCGCACCTGTCCTACGTCGAACTTGCGCACCGACCGCCGAGCCTGCAGCTGGCGGAGCTGGCCGACCAGGAGCTCAGGACCGGCGGCACGCTGGTACTGATGTACTGGCAGCTCAAGCACACCGCGTTGTTGGAGGGCTTCCCGGAGTACACCAACTACGAGGCCCGCGCGGAGCAGATCAAACTCTTCGAGATCAACGTCATCCCCGGGCTCCTGCAGACACGGGCCTACGCCGCGGCGATCGAGGCCGGTTACGTCCGACAGGGCAGCACCTCTCCGGAACAGGCCTCCGAACGTGTCGATTTCCGGATCGCCCGACAGCAGATCCTGGACCGGACACCACCGCCGTTCCTGCACGCCGTGCTCGACGAAAGCTGTCTCAGCCGAATCATCGGGGGCCGGGAGGTCATGCTCGAACAGCTGACCCACCTCGAAGCGTTCGCCCGCCGACCGAACGTGGTGATCCAGGTGGCGCCGTACTCCCTGGGCGAGAACCGGCCGTTCATTCGTCCGGTGACGCTGCTTACCATGCCGAACCACAAAATGCTCGCCTACCTGGAAACTGAGCAGCGTGGCTACATCGACCGGGATTCTCAGCCGACCAGGGAACTGGACAGGAGCTACGATCGCCTTGTAGTCGAGGCCATGAACCAGGCCGACTCACTCGCAACGATCAGCTCGGTACGGAGGAAGCTCGAATGGATGTCGAACTGACTGACGCCTGCTGGAAAAAGAGCTCATACAGCAGTGGCGGCGGCCAGTGCATCGAGGTGGCCGAGGGTTTCGCCAACGTGACACCCGTCCGCGACTCCAAAGACCCCCACGGCCCGGCCCTCCTCTTCCCCACCCCCGCCTGGCAGGCCTTCGTCACCGCCATCCGCGCAGGCGAATTCGGCACCGACTAGGCCTACCGCTGGACCTACGACGGCTCCCCGCTCGAAGCCACATGAACCCCCGAAGGATCAACGCGGTGCTGCGCTAGGGTCTGACGGCATGGGATCACCGACGGAACCGGACGCCTCCGGGGAGTTCCAGCGGATAGCCGACTGCTTGGCGGGGCCGGGTGCCGACGCGCACCACGCCGGCTTGCAGGAGCTTGAGACACTCGCCCGGGCACATCCCGCGCTACGCCAGCCTGCCGCCGACGCCGTGTGCCGCTACCTGCGCGGCACCGTTGTGGAAGCTGTCGACAGTGCTGTCGCGGTTCTTGTCGCGCTGGCGCGGGGCGGAGACCACCTCGCCTTCGCCCTAGAGGGCGCCGTCTTGCCGGACGTCGACTTCAGCGGCTGCTCCTTCGGGCCGACGGTCTTCGCAGACGCCCACTTCCGCGGCCGCTGCGTCTTCGACGGCGCTCACTTCCGCGACGACGCGATCTTCGCGCGGGCCGTGTTCGAAGGCGAGGCGTCGTTCGCCGACGTCAGGTTCGGCGCAGACGCCCACTTCGGGCTGGCGCGGTTCCACTCCCCGGCCGGCTTCGCCGGCGCCCGGTTCGACCATCTGGCCTGGTTCGGCCGTGGTGAGGAGTCCGTCCAGGAGGACGACCCCCGATTCGAAGAGTTCGACGAGGACGGCGACCTGCCCTCTGGCAAGCCGGATCCGTTCGGCGTGCAGATCCCCTGGCGCGAGCCGAACGAGGCCGATCCCGGCTGGCCGAGCGCCGTGCTTCAAGAGGACTACCAGACCTGGTACGAGGGCAGCGACGGCACCTGCTTCCGGGATCGGGTGTCCTTCCACGGCGCGCGATTCCACGGTCCGGCCTGGTTCTGGAAGGCACGGTTCGGGGCGGATGCGGAGTTCGGCGACGCCTGGTTCGGCGATCAGGTCCATCTCGACCAGCCGAGTGTGGATCTCACCGGCGCGACCGCGGACGCTGTCGCCGAGGAAGACGACGCTTCGGAAGTCGACGACGCGGAAGAGTCGTTCAGCCCTCAGCAATGGCCCTTCGGCTGGGTGCTGCGTCCCGAGGACAACGGGCCGGGCCGGCTGGTGACGGACGAGTCCGTGGCGCCCTACGCCCACCAGCTCGCCGACGCCGACCCGGCGGTGCGGCTGTCCGGACTGCACGTGCTCGACGCGCTCGGCCAGGCCCGCGCCGACCAGCGGGCCGGAATCGTCGACGCGGTCTGCGGATTCCTGAGGGCGCCGCTGGCGTTCGAGGCCGGCGATGAAGCCGCGCTCACCGCGGAGCAGGTGGCCGAACTGAGACTGCGGCGGACCGCGCAGCAGATCCTCACCGACCACCTCCGCTCTCACGACCCCGGGGCGGCGCCGGATTCCCCGCCGCGCGAACAGTTCTGGGACGGAGTCGATCTCAGCCTTTCCGCCGCCACTCTGATCGACTTCGACCTCAGTGACTGCCGGTTCGCGCGTGCGGACTTCATGGGCACTCAGTTCCACGGGACCACCAACTTGGAGCGAAGCGCGTTCAAGGCGCACTTCATGCTGCCGGGCGGCGGCGGATACGCCACGTTCCACGGCGAATGCCGCACCGCCGGCGCCGCCCTCACCGAGGGCTGGGCCGGACAGAGAAGCGCCGACGAGACCCTCCAGCAAATTCGGGCGCGGTCGGCCGAGGTGACTGTCTGAGTCAGTCCGTCAGCCGTCGACCGGCACCAGGCCGGCGGCTGGATCTGGAGGCTGTCGAACCAGGCCGCGATCTCTCGCAAGAAGGCCCTGATCACGAAGATGGCCAAGTCGTCGCGGCACCAGGGCAGTCCGCTTCACGCGCCCCGGCGGCGCGCCGATGGGCGCGGGCGACGGACGCGGGCGATGGGCGCGGGCGATGGCGAAGCGGCTCGCTCGGCGGCCTCGGGCATGGCGGCCGGCCCGAGGTCGCCGTCGGGCTCGCGGGTGATCAGGGCGAGCAGGGCGGGGTCGGCGTGGACCTCGGCGCTGTGGCGCCACTGGGTGAGCAGCAGCGCGATGGGGGCGAGGTTGTCCAGGGCCACCGCGCCGCGGGCGGTGGCCACGATCTCCCACCCGTCCTGCGGTCAGCCGGCGGCGGCCAGGGCCGGCTCGGGGGCGGCTGTGGCGGGCTGGGGCCGGGGGCGGGTGAGGCATTCGTCGGTGAAGGCGAGGGCGCGCAGGTGGTAGGGGCGGGCGGCGTGGCCCAGGGAGAGGTTGTGGCCGGCGCGGTGGGCGGTGACGAGGTGGGCCAGGCCCGGGGGGAAGGCGGCGGTGAGGGCGGTGCGGTGGGAGGGTTCCAGGCGCCACCAGGCCTCGTGGTCGGCGAGGGTGAGGCGCACGGGCACGCGTACGCGGGCGGCCAGGGCGCTGTAGCGGGCGGGCCAGGTGGCCAGTTCGCGGGATTCGAGGGCGGGGACGGGGGTGAGCAGGGTGCGGGCGGCGTGGAAGGTGCCGGGCGGGTAGAGGCCGAGGGGGCCCCAGTTGAGGCGGCCGCCGCCGGCGAGGTCGTCGGGGCGCTCCCACGCGCCGGGGGCGTAGTGCTGGGCGAGGCCGGAGATGTCGGCGCCGAGCAGGGGCAGGCGGGGGTCGGCGGGCCAGTGGGCGGCGAGGTGGAGGGCGATCTTGCCGCCGAAGGAGTGGGCGAGGAGCTGGACGCCGGCGCCGACGGGGTGGGCGCGGGCGTAGTCGGTGAGGGCGGCGTGCAGGGTGGCGGCCTGGTCGGCGATGAGCTGGCCGTCGGGCAGGCGGTGGGCGGAGGCGCCGTGGCCGGGGCGGTCCAGGGCCAGGACGGTGTAGCCGAGGTCGGCGGCCAGGGTGAGCAGGCTGGTGTCGGGGTGGGCGGGGCCGGCGAAGTAGGCGGCGCGCATGCCGCGGCCGTGGATGGCGAGGAGGACGGCCTTGGGGGCGCGGTCCTGGGGTTCGGCGACGAGGGCGGAGACGGGGATGCCGCCGGCGTCCAGGACCAGGGAGCGGGTGGCGAGCCGGGGGTTGGGCCGCGGGTTCGGGCGGGGGTTCATACGGCGGCCCCGGCCCGGACGGTGGTGGCGCGGGCGGTGGTAGCCCGGGCGGTGTCGAGGTCGGTGAGCCAGCCGGTGAGGTCGCTCTGGCGCATCAGCGTGGTGCCGATGAGCAGTCCCGCGTAGCCGGCGTCCAGGAGGCGGGCGGCGTCGGCGGGTTCGGTGATGGCGGAGGCGGAGACGGGGGCGCGGGTGCCGGTGGCGTGCAGGGCGGGCAGCAGGCGCAGGCTGCGTCCGAGGTCGCCGCGGTCGCGTTCGCGGGTGCGGATGTCCTTGTTGTTGACGGCGATGACGCAGTGTTCGGGCTGGGGCAGGTGGGCGAGTTCGTGTTCGCCGGTGATCTCGACGAACGGGGTCAGGCCCAGGGCGAGGGCGGTGGTGACCAGGCGGTGCAGGGAGGTGGCGGGCAGCAGGGCGGCGGTGAGCAGGACGGCGGAGGCGCCGAGGGCGGCGGCGGCCTCCAGTTGGGCGGGGCGGGTGAGGAAGTCCTTCTGCAGGACGGGCAGGTCGGTGGCGTCGGTGACCTCGCGCAGCAGGCGGGGGGTGCCGCCGAACCAGCGGCCGGTGACCACGGACAGGCAGGGCGCGCCGGCCTGTTCGTAGCGGGTGACGAGGTCGGTGACGGTGCGCGGGCCCAGCAGGTCGGTGCCGTGCGGGTCGCGGAGTTTGACTTCCATGATCAGGGGGCGTCTCGCGGCCAGCAGGGCGTCGAGGAACCGCGGGGCGCTCATACGTGAGCCTCCTTGGGGCGGGGGTGCCAGGCGTGGGCGAGGGCGGTGACGGCTTCGTGGGTGAAGTCGCCGGCCCGGTTGCGGGCGGCGGTGTCGATGTCGGCGCCGGCGTACAGGGGGTGGTCGGTGACGGTGCGGTAGGTGTCGCGGTTGGCGGCGTTCAGGCCGCCGGCGAGGAGGAAGGGGATGGTGAGGCGGGGCAGCAGGGTGTGGACGTCGGCGGGGGCCAGGGGGTGGCCGGTGGAGCCGACGCGGCCGTCGTCGGTGACGGTGTCGAGGAGGAACAGGTCGCAGCCGGCGCGTTCGAAGGCGCCGATGAAGGGGCGTTCCAGGCAGCGGCCGCGGGAGAGGTGGAGGACTTTGACGAGGACGGCGTAGGGCAGGTGGTGGCGCAGTTCGGTGACGAGGGCGGGGTTCTGGTAGGCGTGGAGCTGGATCCAGCGGATGCCGGTGGCGCGGGCGAGGCGGGCGAGTTGGTCGGCGTCGTCGAGGAAGGTGACCAGGACGGGTTCCAGGCCCAGGCGGATGGCGGTGGCGGCGAGGTGGGCGAGGTGTTGTTCGGAGAGTTCGGCGGGGCCGCCGGGCACGCCGTGCCACAGGCCCACCAGGGTGGGGCCGGATTCGGCGAGGAGGGTGAGGTCGGCGCGGGTGCGGGCCCCGCACACCTTGAGGTGGCGGGGCCGCGCGGGCGGCAGCGGGCGGGGCGGGGCGGGGGCGCTCACTTGCCGAGTCCGAGCATGGCGGCGATGCGGTTGTACTGGATCTCGTTGCTGCCGGAGTAGATGGTGCCGGCGACGGCGTTGCGCACGTCCTTCTCCAGCCCGTATTCGGACATGTAGCCGTTGCCGCCGAAGACCTGGACGGCGGCCAGCGAGGTGGCGAGGTTGGATTCGCTGGTGAGGAGTTTGGCGATCGCCATGTCGACGGTGACGTTCTCGCCGGCCTCCAGGCGCTGGGCCGTGTCGTAGAGCCACTTGCGGGCGGTCTCCAGGCGGATCTTGGTGTCGACGATCTTGTTGGCGACCGACTGATAGGAGCCGATGGGCTTGCCGAAGGACATGCGGGTCTTGGCGTAGTCGAGGCAGCGGGCCAGGCGGTGCTGCATCTCGCCGGTGTTGACGATGAAGGAGTAGAGGATCTCGCGTTTCATGACGTGGTCCAGGACGAGGAAGCCGCCGCCGACGCGGCCCAGGACCCGGGAGGCGGGCACCTTGACGTCGTCGAGGTAGACCTCGGACAGCGGTGAGGTGCGCAGGCCCATCTTCTTGATGGGGTTTCCGGTGCTGATGCCGGGCATGTCGCGGTCCAGGAGGAACGCGGTGACGCCGAGCGCCCCGCCCTGGGGGTGGGTGCGGGCGTAGACGACGATGACGTCGGCGACGGGGCCGTTGCTGACGAAGGTCTTGGCGCCGTTGAGGACGAAGTGGTCGCCGTCGCGGATCGCGCGGGTGCGCATCTGCATGGCGTCCGAGCCGCCCTCGGACTCGGTGATGGCGTGGGCGCCGATGGCCTCGCCGGAGGCGATGCGCGGCAGGTAGGCCTCTTTGAGGGCGGGTGAGCCGAAGGCCTGGAGGGGGACGCCGGTGGAGGCGAGGGAGGTGGTGACGGAGAAGTTGAGGCCGCCGTCGCGGCAGGTCTGCCCCAGGCCCTCCAGGACGTACATGGTGGTGAGCAGGGACTGGCCCAGCCCGCCGTAGCGTTCCTCGAAGGGCAGGGACAGGATTCCGGTCTTCTGGACGAGGCGCCACTTGTCGTGGGAGAAGGCGGCCTGTTCGTCGCCTTCGATGTGGCCGGCGCTCAGGTCGTCGCCGAAGCGGGCCAGGCCCTCGCGCAGGGCGTGCTGGTCGGCGTTCCAGCGGATCATGGACGTGCCGCCTTCCTCCCGGGCCCGCGTGCGGGGCCCGGGGTGGCAGGCCGGCGCGCGGGGCGCCGGCGCGTGACTCGAAGGGGGGGTCTTCGCCTAGTAGGCGGAGGAGGAGGAGGCGTCGAGCTGGTGGACCTCGTCGCCGCGCAGGGCCGGGGAGAAGACGCAGACCAGGCGCAGGTCCTCGTGGGGGCTGGCGACCAGGTAGTGGGCGTCGTGCTGGTCGAGGGCGTAGAGGCGGCCGGGGGTGATGGGGTGGGAGGTGCCGTCCATGGCGATGACCTCGCCGGAGCCGGCGATGCAGTAGCACGCCTCCAGGTGGTTGCGGTACTCCAGGCGGGACTTGGTGCCGGCGTTGACGATGGTGTCGGTGAGGGTGTAGCCGAGGTTGTCGCCGGCCACCAGGAAGCGGCGGGACAGGCCGTTGCCCCACTCGACGGTCTGGACGTCGTCAAGGTCGCGGATCAGCATGCTGGTTCTGCCTTTCGTGTCAGCGGGCGAGGGTGGTGGTGCCGGGGGTGGTGCTCGTGCTGGTGGTGCGCGGTACGGCGGTGGTGCTGGTGGTGGTGCGTCCGGCCGTGGCGGGCTGGGGTGGCCCGGGCGGGCGGAGGTCGTGGAGGAGGGCGCGCAGCGCCTGGGCGGCGTCGCGGCCCTCGGTGAGGGCGGTCTCGATGCGGGCGACGGCGGCGGAGCCGACGATCGCGGCGTCGGCTCCGGCGGCGGCGACCGCGTCCAGGTCGGCGGCGCTTTTGACGCCGAAGCCGATGGCGACCGGGGTGGCGGGGGCGGCGGCGCGCAGGGTGGCGACGGTGGCGGCCAGGGTGTGGTGGCCTGCCGCGGGGGTGGTGCCGGAGCGGCCGTAGTGGGCGACGAGGTAGACGTAGGCGTCGTGGGCGTCGCGGGCGGCGGCGGCGAGGACCTCGGGGGTGGAGGTCGGGTAGCAGGTGGCGACCTGCGGCAGGGCGGCCTCGCGCAGGGCCTGGCGCCAGGCGGGGCGCAGGCGGGGCGGCAGGGCGTGGACGAGCAGGGCGTCGGCGCCGGCCTGGGCGATGGCGCGGGCGCAGGTGGCGGGGTCGGCGGCGCGCAGGCTGTGGCTCCAGTCGGCGAGCAGTGCGATCTTCATGTTCTTCAACTGGGGCCGCAGGGTGGCGAGTTCGTCCAGGACGGTGTCCAGGGTGGTGCCGGCGGCCAGGGCCCGGTCGGCGGAGCGGCGGATGACGGGGCCGTCGGTGGGCGAGTTGGGGAAGGGGACGGCGAGTTCGAGGACGTCGACGCCTTCCTCCTCCAGCACGAGGGCCAGGTCGGTGAGGCGGGCGGGCGGGTCTCCGGCGTTGAGGAACAGGGCCAGGTGCGGGCGGCCGTCGGCGCGGGCGGCGAAGAACGTGGTGTCAGGCATGGGCGGGGGCCTTGTGGTCGGCGCGCAGGCGGGCGGCCAGGGCGCGGGGGGCGCCGTCGGCCAGGGCGTCCAGGGCGGCGGTGTGGGCGGTGTGCCAGCGGGTGTGACGGCCCGAGGCGAGGGCGAGGGCGGCGGCGTTGAGGGCGATGGTGTGGGTGGCGGTGGGGCCGGCGCGGCCGGCGAGGGCTTGCAGGAAGTGGCCGGTGAGGTCCTCGGGGTGGGGGGCGAGGTCGGCCAGGGTGCCGTCGGCGGGGGCGATGGAGCCGGCGGGCAGGTGGAGGGTGGTGTCGGGGGTGTGCAGGGTGTTGTCGGCGAAGGGCAGGAGTTCGTCGGCGCCGGCGGTGTTGGTGGCCAGCCACACGGCGCGCCCCAGGGTGCGGGGGGCGAGGTGGCGCAGGGCGGGCAGGTCGGTGGTGGCGCTGGTGCCGGTGAGCTGGGCGGTGACGGGCACGGTGGCGAGCAGCGGGCCGAGGGTGTTGAGGAGGCGTCCGAAGGGTTTGAGGGTGAGTGGGAAGAGGAGGCGGGCCAGGCGGGTGAGGGCGGGCGGGTAGACGTGGGGGCCGGCGAAGGCGATGCCGTGGCGGGCGAGGTGGTCGGCGGTGGCGGTGTGGGAGGAGGTGAGGGTGATGCCGAGGCGCTCCAGCAGGTCGATGGAGCCGGCGCTGCTGGTGTAGGCGCGGGAGCCGGTCTTGACGACGGGTACGCCCATGGCGGCGGCGGTCAGGGCGGCGGCGGTGGAGAGGTTGAAGGTGGCCGGGCCGCCGCCGGTGCCGACGATGTTGACGCTGGCGGGGTGGGCGGGGCCGGGGTGGGGGCTGCGTTCGGTCAGGGAGGTGGTGAAGGCGGCGAGGGTGTCGGGGGCGGGCAGGCGGGTGGTGAGGGCGGCCAGCAGGGCCGCGGCCTGGGCCCGGTCGCTGTCGCGGGCCGGGCCCGGGGTGCGCTGCTCCAGCTGGTCCCACCACGAGCGCCAGGTGTCCAGGTCGACGTCGTGCCCGGCGAGTAGGGCGGTGAGGGCCGGGTGCACGGGTCAGCCGCCTGCCACGGCGCTGGCCGGGACGGCGCGGCGCTGGGTGATGAAGGCGTCGATGGCGGTGACGGAGCGGAAGTTGTTGGGGTCGAGGTCGGTGTCGTCGACGGGCAGGGCGAAGTGGTCCTCGACCCAGGCGATGAGCTTGAGGACGCCCAGGCTGTCGATGACGCCGTCGGAGAGCAGGTCGTGGTCGTCGGCGAGTTGCTCGGGGGTGACGTCGGGCAGGAACTCCTCGATGAGGAACCGCTTGATCTGGGCGATGTTGCTCATGGCTCGCAACTCCCTTGGGTGTGTGGGGTTTTGGTGGCGTAATCAGGTGATGGGCCGGGTGGCTTGGTCAGGCGGTGGGCAGGACGGCCTTGCGGTCGACCTTGCCGGTGGCGGTCTTGGGCAGCGGGGTGTCGTGGATGGCCAGGCGTTCGGGCACGGCGGCGCGCGGCAGGTTGCGGGCGAGGTGTTCGCGCAGGGTGAGGCTGTTGAGGGCGGAGCCGGCGGCGCGTTGGACGGCGGCGTGCAGGCGTTTGCCGGTCAGCGGGTCCGGGGCGGCGGCGACGGCGGCCTCGCGGACCTCGGGGTGGGCGAGCAGGACGCGTTCGACCTCGGCGGTGTTGACGGCGACGCCGCGGACCTTGACCTGGAAGTCGGCGCGTCCGGTCAGGTGCAGGCGGCCGTGTTCGTCGCGGACGGCCAGGTCTCCGGTGCGGAACCAGCGCCGTCCGGGCCCGGCGCCTTCGGGCTGGGTGGTGAAGCGGCCGGTATCGCGGGAGCGGTCCAGGTAGCCGGCGGCCTGGAAGGGGGTGGAGACGTACAGTTCGCCGTGGCCGGGGCCGGTGACGGGGGTGCCGTCGGGGGCGGCGAGCAGGGTGCGCACCCCGGGCAGGGGGGTGCCGATGGGCACCGGCAGGGCGGCGGTGGCGTCCAGGCGGTCCAGGCGGTGCAGGAAGCTGTCGTTGGTCTCGGTGCAGCCGTAGATGTTGTAGAGCGCGGCGCCGGGCAGCAGGGCGGGCAGTGCGGCCAGGGTGCGGGCGTCGATGGCGTCGCCGGTGAACGCGGCGTGCTCGACGCTGTCCAGCACCGCCGGGCCTGCCGTCTGGGCGGCGGCGGCCTGGGCGAGGAGGGCGTAGGCGAGGGGGACGGCCTGGAGGACGTGCGGGCGGTGGCGGGTGAGCTGGGCGAGCAGGTGGCGGGCGTTGAGCGCGTGGGCGGGGTCGATGAGCAGGACGGTGCCGCCGGCGGCGAGGGTGGCCCACACGTCGAGCAGGCACAGGTCGAAGTTGAGGGGGGCGTAGTTGGCGACGACGCGGCCGGGCCCGAGGTCGAAGGTGTCGTGGGCCCAGGCGGTGAAGCGGTCGACGGCGGCCTGCGCGAGGGGGACGATCTTGGGCAGGTCGGTGGAGCCGGAGGTGGTGAGCAGGAAGGAGGTGCCGGCGGCGAGGGTGGGCACGGGAGCGGGGCGGGCCAGGGTGGGCAGGGCGGGGGCGTCCTGGCCGAGGGGGGCGAGCAGGTGGCGGGCGCCGGCCTGGGCGAACAGGGCCGCGAGCAGGGCGGGGGCCAGCTGCGGGGAGGGCAGCAGGAAGGGGCGGCGCTCGATCAGGCAGGCCAGGACGAGGGCGATCTGCTCGGGGGACTTGGCGGCGGGCAGGCCCACCGGCTCGCCGGGGGCGAGGTCCAGCGTGTGCAGGCGCAGCCGTTCGCGTTCGGCGGTTTCGGCGAGTTCGCGGTAGGTGACGGCGCGCTCGTGCCACAGGAGGGCGACGGCGTCGGGCCGGGTGCGGGCGTGGGCGGTGAACGCGTCGGGCAGCGACAGCGGCGGCGGGGCCTGCACGGCGGGCGCGGCGAGTGCGGTGGACGCGGCGGGCGCGGCGGGTTCGGCGGGTGTGGTCATCGGGGTCTCACTCCCCCGCCGGGGTGAGGGCGGCCCAGCCGGCCTTGACGGCGGTGCCGGCCTGGGTGGCGACGGTGAAGCGCACCACCGTGCCCCGGTCGTAGGGCTGCAGGGTCAGGCGCAGCGGGGTGCCGGGGGTGGTGGGGGCGGCGAAGCGGGCGCCCAGGGCGGTGAGGCGGGTGGGGTCGCCGTCGGCGTGGCGGTCGGTGATCTCCTCGGTGGCGAGGGCGACCAGGTGCATGCCGTGGGCGATGGCGGCGGGGAATCCGGCGGCGCGGGCGGCGTCGTCGTCGAGGTGCAGGGGGTTGAGGTCGCCGGCGGCGTGGGCGTAGGCGGTGACGTCGGCGGGGGTGAGGGTGTGGGTGAGGGTGAGGGGTTCGGTGTCGGGGGTGGTGCCGGGGTGGGCGGCGGGGCCCAGGGTGCCGAAGGGTTCGATGGTGGTGGCGCCGACGAGCAGGGCGGAGGTGGTCAGGTGGGCCAGGGTGCGGGTGCCGTCGGTGAGGTGGGTGGTGAGGGCCAGGCGGGTGCCGCGGGCTTCGCGGCGGGCGGCGGTGACGGTGACGTCGATGTCGACGTGGGTGCCGGCGGTGAGGGGGTGGTGGGTGTGGATCTCCTGGGCGAGGTGGACCACGCCGGTGAAGCCGGTGTCGCCCGTGGTCAGGGTGGTGACGGTGTGCTGGGCGAGGGTGTGGGCGAGGACGAAGGGGTGGGCGGGGGCGGCGGCGCCGTCCGGGGCGGGGGGCAGGCCGGTGCGGGCGGCGGTGCGGTAGGCGGCCAGGGCGTCGGCGGTCACGGTGGTGCTGGTGCGGGCGGTGCGGTGGGCGGGCCCGGTCGCCGTAGCGGTCGCGGGTGTGGTCGTGGTCATAGCGGGGTCACCACCAGGGTCGAGTTGTGGCCGCCGAAGCCGAACGAGTTGGACAGGGCCGCGCCCGCGCGGATGGGGCGGGCGGTGCCGTGGACGACGTCGAGGTCCAGGCCCTGTTCGGTGTGCTCGTGGTTGGCGGTGGGAGGGGCGAGGCGGCTGTTCATGGCCTGCACGGCGGCGATCAGCTCGACGGCGCCGGCGGCGCCGATGAGGTGGCCGATGGCGCCCTTGGTGGAGGTGACGGGCACGCCGTGCGGGCCGAAGACGGTGCGCAGCGCGGCGGCTTCGGCGCGGTCGTTGTGCACGGTGGAGGTGCCGTGGGCGTTGACGTGGGCGATGTCGGCGGGGGTGAGGCCGGCGTCGGTGAGGGCGGCGCGCATGGCGGCGACGGCGCCGGCGCCGTCGGGGCGGGGGTTGGAGAGGTGGTAGGCGTCGGCGCTGGAGCCGTAGCCGGCGAGGAGGGCGTAGGGGGTGCGGTGGCGGGCGCGGGCGTCGGCGAGGCGTTCGAGGACGAGGAAGCCGGCGCCTTCGCCCATGACGAAGCCGTCGCGGTCGGTGTCGAAGGGGCGGCTGGCGCGGGCGGGGTCGTCGTTGCGCTGGGAGTGGGCGCCGAGGTTGCCGAACGCGGCGAGGGTGACGGGGGTGAGGGTGGCTTCGCAGCCGCCGGCGATGACGATGTCGGCGCGGCCGGTTTCCAGGAGGAGGGCGGCGTGGCCGATGGCGTCGGCGCTGGAGGCGCAGGTGGTGGCGATGGTCAGGGCGGGGCCGGTCCAGGCCAGGCGCATGGCGATCTGGGCGGCGGCGGCGTTGGGCATGGTGACCAGGGGCATCAGGGGGCTGACGCGCAGGGGTCCGGCGGTGGTGAAGAGGGCGGATTCGCGGTCGCTGGTGGTGCGGCCGCCGACCGCGTTGCCGACGACGATGGCGCTGCGGCCGGGGTCGGGTTCGGGGGCGCCGGCGTCCTGGTGGGCGGCGAGGGCGGCGAGGGTGCCGTAGTGGGCGAAGGGGTCGAGGCGGCGGGCGTCCTTGGCGGGGACGGGGCCGTTGTCGGGCAGGTCGGTGACGCGGCAGCCCAGGCGGACCCGGTGGCGGGCCAGGGCGGGGTCGGTGAGGGCGGTGGCGGTGGGGGTGCCGGTGCTGACGGTGTGCCAGAACGCGGCCGGGGTGTGGCCGGCGGGGCTGACGACGCCCAGGCCGGTGACGGCGATGGGGGGCCGGGTGGGGCGGGCTGCCATGGTCTTGTCCTTTCCGGGCGTTGGGGCCGGCGCGGGCCTTCCCAGGTGGGGCGGGGCCGGGGGCCGGCGGGCCTTCCTGGGTGGGCCGGGGGCCGGCTCGGTCAGATGAGGCCGGTCTGGGCGGCGGCGGTCAGGAAGGCGTCGGCGGCGAAGTCGATGTCGGCGGCGGTGTGGCGGGCGGTGACGGCGATCCGCAGCCGGGCCAGGTCGTTGGGCACGGCGGGGGTGACGACGGGCAGGCCGATGACGCCGGCCTTGCGGCAGGCGGTGGCGTAGTCGTAGGCGGCGTCGTCGGAGCCGGCGATGACGGGCAGGACGGCGGTGGCGGAGTCCATGGTGGAGATGCCGGCGTCGTTGAGGCGCCGGCGCAGGCGCTCGGCCTGGACCTGGATGTGGGTGACGCGTTCGGGTTCGCGGCGCAGGATCCGCAGGGACTCCAGGGCGGCGCCGGTCTGGGCGGGGCCGAGGGCGGCGGAGAACAGGAACGGGCGGGCGGCGTAGCGCAGGTGGCCGATCAGTTCGTGGCTGCCGGCGACCCAGCCGCCCATGGAGGGGATGGCCTTGGAGAGGGTGCCGAGTTTGATGTCGACGCGGTGGCGGTAGCCGAAGTGCTCCTCGATGCCGCCGCCGGTTTCTCCGATGACGCCCAGGGCGTGGGCCTCGTCGACCATCAGGAGGGCGTCGTGGGCGTCGCAGACCGCGCGCAGTTCGGGCAGCGGGGCGATGTCGCCGTCCATGGAGTAGACGCTGTCGACGATGACCAGGCGCACGCCGGTCGGGGAGGCGGCCTTGAGGCGGCGTTCCAGGTGGTCGACGTCGTTGTGGCGGAAGCGGGTGACGGTGGCGCCGGAGAGGCGGCAGCCGTCGACGATGCTGGCGTGGTCGTACTTGTCGATCAGGACGGTGTCGCCCTGGCCGACCAGGGCGCCGACGGTGCCGACGTTGGCGGCGTAGCCGGAGCCGAAGACCTGGGCGCGTTCGCGGCGGGCGAAGCGGGCGACCTCGGCTTCCAGTTCCTCGTGCAGCGGGATGGTGCCGGCCAGGGCGCGCACGCCGTGGTTGCCGGTGCCGTAGACGTCGACGGCGGCCTTGGCGGCGGCCACCACGCGTTCGTCTCCGGCCAGGCCCAGGTAGCTGTAGCCGGACATCATGAGCAGGCGCTCGCCGTCCAGGTCGCAGTAGGCGCTGTCGCGTTCCATGGTGTAGGCGACGAAGCTGTTGCGGCGTGAGGGGTCGGACTCCAGCGCGGCCACGCGGTCCAGGGTGGCGGCGAGCTTCGGCTCCAGGCGGTCCCATGCTCCGGTGGCGTTCACGTGCGGGTCTCCTTCTCGGCGGGGCGCGGCGGGCGCGCGGCGGTTTTGCCGTGCGGTTTGCCGTCGGTTTGCCGCCGGTTGTCCGTCGGCTGTTCGGCGGTTCGTCGTCGGCTTGTTCCGGATTGTTTTCGGTATTTCCCGGCGCGGGGGCGGGTGGTGGTGCTGGGGTTTCCTCCCGGGATAGTCCCGGGGCTTTTACGGGTGGTGCCCGGCGCAGGGGGTGGGTGGTGTTTCTCGAAGCCTTCACGCGGGGTGCTCAAGGATGACTACATTTCTACGGCAGGATGCGCAAGGCGTCCGCAATAGCCGTGTTCTCGGCCTGCGGTAACGCTCTGACGTGCAGAAACCCTGCGTCCACGACGCATGGACCGGCCGGTGGGTATGTTTTGTCGACCAGTGTTGACACCGTGTGATGCGCCGAATGTATGGTCGAAATCCGCCGAAACCGAACGGCTGGTAGGCGGAATTTCCGGTCCAGGTTTCCCACGCCGTCGGCCCGGCGTCACGGGCCGTCGGCTCCGCTTTGGCTCAAGGGGGTTGGAGCACGTTGAACGGCTTCCGGGAAGACAGTCCGTCCGGCAGATCGGGGACATTCTCATGCTGATCCGCCTGACAGGACTTGTGACGATCGAGCACGACCGCGGCGCCCCGCAGCACCTGTCCAGCGCCCAGGCCCAGGTGGCGTTCGCCCGCCTGGTCCTGGAACGCTCCGCCGGCACCAGCCGCGACCAGCTGGCCGACACCATCTGGCCCGACGGCCTGCCCGACACCTGGGCCTCCGCGCTGCGCAGCGTGGTCTCGCGGGTGCGGGCCTTCGTCGCCTCCCCCGGCCAGGGCCCGGGCGCCACCCCGCTGATCGCCCAGGGCGGGCGCTACGTCCTGCGGCTGCCCGCGGACGCGGCGGTGGACCTGGAGGCCGCCGCCAGCGCGGTCGGGGAGGCCGGGGAGGCGTACGCGGCCCGCTCCTACGCGGTGGCGCAGCAGCTGGCCGCGGGGGCGATCGCCAACCTGCGCGGCGCGTTCCTGCCCGACCACGAGGGCGAGTGGGCGGGCGGGGTGCGCGAGCACGTGGAGGAACTGCGGATGTCCGCGCTGGAGACGGCGAGCCTGTCGGCCTCGGCACTGGGCGAGGAGCACCACGCGCTGCGCTGGGCCGACGAGGCGGTGCGCCGCGCCCCGTTCCGCGAGAGCGCCTACCGCTGCCGGATGGAGGCGCTGGCCGCGGCCGGCAACCGGGCCGAGGCGCTGCGCTGTTACCAGCAGCTGCGCCGGGTGCTGGCGGAGGAGCTGGGCATCGACCCGGCCGCCGAGACCCAGGAGCTCTACCTGGCGCTGCTGCGCTCCCCCGCTCCCGTCGCGCCCGCTCCGGCGGTGGTGCGGCCGGTGGACCCGGTGCTGATGGGGATCTTCGAGCCGCTGGCCCTGGCCCGGCTGGCGCGCCCGGCCGGGCCGCCGGTGCGCGCGGCCTGACGGGACCGGCGGTGCGCGCGGCCTGACGGCCTGTCGGTGAGCGCGTGGTTCGGCGGATCGCCGGTGCGCGCGGCTTGGCGGCCTGTCGGTGCGCGCGCGGCTTGACGGCCTGTCGTCGTGACGGGCGGCCCCCGGCGTTGGGGGCCGCCCGCCCGCGTGCGCGCACGGGGGCGGGCGGGGGCGCGGGGGTCGCGGGCGCGCCGGGGCGGGCGCGCGCGTGTTGCGGAGGTGTTGCGGTGGGCGTGGCGCACGGCGCGCTCGTAGTAGCGTCGAGGCGCGAAGTCGCGCACGCCGCGCGGCTTTTACCGAACCGGGACGGGGGTCGAGCGTTGGGAAGGGGTGGTGGGTGTGGGACGGGCACGCGTGGCGGCGCGGGTGATCGTGCACCCTGGTGTGGAGGACCTCAGGGTCCAGCAGGTGTTGGAGGCACTCGCGGACCCTGCCCGCAGATCGGTGGTGCGCCGGCTGGCCCACGCGGGTGCCGCGCTGAGCTGCGGCTCCTTTGACCTTCCGGTCTCCCGTTCCACCTCGACGCACCACTTCAACGTGCTGCGCCAGGCCGGACTGCTGCACCAGTACTACGTCGGCACCACCAAGATGAACTCGCTGCGCGCCGAGGAGTTGGAGGGCCGTTTCCCGGGCCTGCTGTCGGCGGTGGTCGCCGCCGCCGATGCCGAGGCCCGCACGGCGCCCTGAGCGGGCCGGCCCGTCCCGCGGCCGGCGGCCGTGGGGCGGGCCGGTTCTGGAAGGCTCGGCCCTGGTGGGGTCGGTGGGGTCAGTTCTGGACGGTGAGGACGATCTTGCCGACCTGGGTGCCGGCCTCCAGGTAGCGGTGGGCCTCGGCGATCCGGTCGAGGCCCTCGAAGACCCGGTCGACGGCGGGGGTGAAGGAGCCGTCGGCGAGCCCGGCGGTGACGAAGGCCTGCGCGCGGCGCAGCCGTTCGTCGTCGCGGGTGATGTCGTGCATGGAGTAGAAGCGGCTGGTGACGGGGGCGAAGGTGTCCTGGCCGGGCAGGGGGGTGTCGCGGGGGTCGAGGCGGCCGTAGACGATCAGGCGGCCGCCGGGGGCGATGGTGCGGGCGAGGGTGAGGACGCCGGGGCCGGCGACGGGGTCGAAGACGGTGCGCACGCCGGTGCCGGCGGTGATGGCGTCCACGCGGGCCACCAGGTCCTCCTCGCCGGTGATGATCACGTCGGCGGCGCCGGCGTCCAGGAGTTGCTGCTTCTTGGCGCGGGTGCGGGTGGTGGCGATGGGGACGGCGCCCAGGCGGCGGGCGGTGCGGATGGCGGCCAGGCCGGTGCCGGAGGCGGCGGCGGTGAGCAGGGCGTGGTCGCCGGGGCGCAGGTGGCCGTCCTCGGCGAGGGCGCCGTAGGCGGTCAGGTAGGGCATCCACACGGCCGTGCCCTGGACATCGGTGAGGCCGGCCGGGTGGTGGACGACGGCGCGGACGGGCACGAGGGCGTGGGTGCGGTAGACGCCGTAGTCGTTCTGGGAGAAGGCGGGGACGGTGTCGACCCGGTCGCCGGCGGCGAAGCCGGTGACGCCTTCGCCGAGGGCTTCCACGGTGCCGGCGGCCTCGTAGCCGGGGGTGGCGGGCAGCTTGGGCTCGTCGAGGTAGGCGCCGGCGCGGAAGAGGGCCTCGGCGCGGTTGAGGCCGATCGCGCTGACGCGGATGAGCAGTTCGCCGGGGCCGGGCACGGGGACGGCGGCGGCTCGTACGGTCAGGACCTCCGGTCCTCCGGTGCGGTCGAAGACGACGGTCCTGGACATGGCGTAACTCCCCTGCTGCGGCGGGCCGGTGGCGGTGCGGTGTGCGGTGCGGCGTGCGGCGTGGCGTGCGGTGCGGCCACTTACGTAACCCGGTGCGCGGGGAACTGTCAAACTTCGACTGGTCTCGGAATAGTGGGCGGTCGGCGGGCGTTGACGGTGAGTTGACCCTGCGTCAGGCCCGGGGCCGCGCGGGCTGCGGGGGCGGGTGGGAACCCGGCATGGCGGCGGGCGGGCGGTGTTCGTATCCTTCGGCGGATGAACGCCTTCGCGCCGCCGCACGAACTGCCGCACGAACCGTACGGGCCCTCGGGCCGGGACTGGGCCGCCACGCTGCGCTGGGTGGAGCAGGGCCTCCCCCCGGGCCACCGGGTGCGCTCGGTGACGGGCCTGCGCGGCGGCTGGACGTCGCGGATGCGGCGCCTGGACGTCGGCCCGGAGGCAGGCCCGGTCCCGGGCGAGTACGGGCTGGTGCTGCGTTCGTTCGTCAAGCCGTTCTACCTGCGCCACGCGCCCGCCCTGCTGACCCGTGAGGCCGGCGTGCTGCGGCTGCTCGCGGACGGCGGCGTGCCGGCGGCGCGGCTGCACGCCCTGGACGCGGCGGGCGAGTTCTGCGACCACCCGTCGCTGGTGATGTCGCTGCTGCCGGGCGGCGTACGGGTGGCGCAGGACGGCGACGTGGAGCGCCGCGCGGACCTGCTGGCCGGTCAGCTGGCCGCCGTGCACGCCCTCGCGGTGGCGCCGGGCGAGCGCCCCCGCGCCTTCGAGGCGTGGACGGCCCCGGAGCGGGTGCGGGTGCCCGGGGCCACGGCGCGTCCCGGGGTGTGGCGGCGGGCGGTGGAGGTGATCCGCCGCGAGGCGCCCGCGTACCGGCCGTGCTTCCTGCACCGCGACTTCCACCCCGGCAACGTGCTGTTCACCGGGCAGGGCGCCGCGCTGGCCGTCAGCGGGGTCGTGGACTGGGTGGAGACCTCCTGGGGCCCGGCCGACCTGGACGTGGCCCACTGCTCCACCGCCCTGGCCCTGCTGCACGGCGTGGACACCGGCCTGGACTTCGCCGCCCGCTACCTGGCGGCCGGCGGCACGCTGGAGGCCGACCCGGGCGCGCACCTGTACTGGCGGCTGCTGGACGCGCTGGCGTTCGCCCCGGACGCGGAGAAGGTCGCCGTGCCGTGGCGGGAGCTGGGGCGCGACGACCTGACGCCGGCCCTGCTGGGCCGGCGCCTGGAGGACTACCTGGAGGCGCTGCTCGACCGGTACGCCTGAGCACCGCCCGCCGGTCGCTTCCCGGTGGGTGGTTCAGGTGGGCGGTTCAGGAGGCCGGTTCGCCGTCGAGGAAGGCGGCGATCAGGGCGCGGGGGGTGTCGTCGCCGTTGAGGAGTTCGTGCATGTGCACGCCCTCGGAGGCGGCCTCGGCGCTGCGGGGGAACATGGCCCGCTCGTACGCGGCGAGGGCGGCCTCGGTGTCGCCGGGGTGCGCGGCCAGGGCCTGGCCGAGTTCGGCGCCGTCGAGCATGGCGAGGTTGGCGCCCTCGCCGTTGGGGGCGGTGAGGTGGGCGGCGTCGCCCAGCAGGGTCACCCCCGGCACCCGGTCCCACCGGTGGGCGATCGGCAGGGTGTAGTGGGGGCGCAGGACCGGGGCGGTGTCGCCGTCGATGATCAGCGCGGTGAGTTCCGGTGCCCAGCCGTCGAACTGTGCCGCGATGCGGGCGCGTGCCGCGGCGGGGTCGGCGAAGTCGACGGCGGCGAACCAGTCCTGCGTCCTGGTGAGCATCACGTAGGTGTGCAGGGTGTCGCCGCTCTCCCGGTGGGCGAAGATCTCCGCGCCCGGCGAGGGCGCCATCATCGACCCGCCGCCGACCGCCTTCGCGGCGGCGAGGTGGCGGGTGTCGGCGTCGAACAGGTAGGTCTCGACGGACGACGTGCCGGTGTACTCGGGGGTGGCGGCGGACAGCAGCGGCCGCACCCGTGACCACGCGCCGTCCGCGCCGACCAGCAGGCCGGTGACGGCGGTGGTGCCGTCGGCGAACGCCACCTCGTGGCGGCCGGCGCCCAGGGCGCGGACGCCGGCGGCCTTGCGGCCCCACCGGACGGTGCCGGCCGGGAGCGAGTCGAGCAGCATCTGCCGCAGTTCGGCGCGCTGCACCTCGGGGCGCCCGCCCGTGCCGTCGTCGGCCTTGTCGAGCAGGACGCTCCCGTCCCGGTCGAGGATCCGCATCGCCTGGCGGCCCTCCAGCACGAGGGCCTCGAACTCGTCCATCAGGCCGGCCGCCCGGACGGCGAGCTGCCCGTTGTAGTCGTGGATGTCGAGCATCCCGCCCTGCGCACGCGCCGCCGGCGAGGCCTCCGCCTCGTAGACCGTGGACGCGATGCCGTGCAGGTGCAGGACCCGGGCCAGGGTCAGCCCGCCGAGTCCGGCGCCGATGATCGTGATGTCGGTGGTCATGGTGGTTCCCTGTCTGTCGCACGCCTGCCGGATGGGCACCCGGCCTGTCCCCGGAAAGCTCCCAGGGCCCACCGGCACGCCACTGACAGGCCACCGGCACCCGGCTCACACCCCCGGCATCCGGCCGTCACCGCGCCCGCGTTGGACCGTCAAGGGCCGCCTCCGTGCCCGCGCACCCCTCTGCGAGCGTCCAGCAGGCCCGCGAAGTCCTGGCCGGCCGGCTCAGACGGTGGCGGGCGGTGCGTCCTGCGCCTGCGGCGCAGGGGCAGCGGCGGCGGCGGGGGCGCCGGGGCCCAGGCGGCGGCGGAGCAGGACGGCGGCCAGGGCGGCGAGGGCGAAGCCCGCTCCGGCCCAGGGCAGGTGGCGGGCGCCGGCGGTGGAGACGACGAGGCCGCCCACCGCGCTGCCGGCGGTGATGCCCAGGTTGGAGAAGGAGATGAACAGGCTGTTGCCGAACTCGGGTGCGTCCTGGGCGTCGCGGGCCAGCCAGCTCTGGCTGACGACGAGTCCGCCGGAGTGCACCGCGCCCCAGAGCAGGACGCCGGCGGTCATCGGCGCGGGCCAGGGGCCGATCGCGTAGAGCAGGGCGTAGAGGAGGACGTAGAGGGCGGGGAAGGCGGTGACGGTGCGCAGCAGGTCGCGTTCCAGGAGGCGGCCGAAGAGGAGGTTGCCGAGGACCATGACGATCCCGAAGGCCATCAGCGCGGCGCCCACCAGGGAGGCGCTCAGACCGGTGACGCGTTCCAGGTATTCGGCGAAGTAGCCGTAGACGGAGAACATCGCGGCGAACACGCACACGACGGCGAGGATCGACAGCCACAGCCGGCCCCGGCGCAGGATGGCCAGCTGGCCCCGGTAGGAGGGGCGCCGGCCGGCGGGCGCTGCGGGGGTGGCGGGCAGGAGGAGCAGGACGCCCAGGCAGGCCAGCAGGTTGACGCCGGCGCCGAACCAGAACGCGGCGGCCAGGCCCGCGTGTTCGGCGAGGTAGGAGGTGAGCGGCACGCCGAAGGCGAAGCCGAGGGTGACGCCGGCGAAGACGGTGGTGGCCGCCCGGGTGGCGCGGTGTGCGGGGACCAGGTTGGCGGCGGTGGTGAGGGCGACGGCGAAGAAGACGGGGTGGAAGAGCGCGGGCAGGATCCGGAAGGCGAACATCACGGCGAAGTCGTCGGTGAGCGCGTACACGGCGTTGGAGAGCGCGAAGACGGCCAGGGCGCCCGCCAGGACGGCCTTGCGGCGCAGGCCGGAGGCCAGCAGGGTGCCGAACGGCCCGGTGGCGGCGACCACGAGGGCGAAGACGCCCACCAGCCAGCCGGCGGCGGAGGGTGTGACGCCGAGGTCCTCGGAGATGCGGGGCAGGACGCCGACGACGCCCATCTCGGTGGTGATGATCCCGAACACTCCCAGGGAGAGCGTCAGGACGGCGGGGCCGGTCTTTGCCATGTGCTGCCTCCGTCCGCCCGGCGCGCGGGGTGTGCGGGCGCACGGCACCCGCCCCCCACACACGGGGCTACAAATCTAGATAGTTAGATGGAATGGGGCGAAAAGGAAGGGCGCAGCCCGGGCCGCCCCGGCGGGGGCGGTGGGGTGCGCCCCTGAGGGGGCGGAGCGTCAGAGTTCGTCGCGGGCGTAGGCGGCGAACGCGGCGATCGTCTCCTCGTCGCGGCGGTAGAAGGTCCACTTGCCGACGCGTTCGGACACCAGCAGCCCGGCGTCGCGCAGGATCTGCAGGTAGCCGGAGACCACGGACTGGGCGAGCCCGGACTTCTCCCGGATGTCCGTCACGCACACGCCGATGTGGAAGCCCACGCCGCGTTCGCGGTAGTAGTCCTCGTCGAAGTAGCGCTCGGGCGTCTTGAGCCAGCGCAGGAAGTCCGCCCGCGCCGGATTGGCGAGCGCCTTGTGAACGGCCAGCGGATCCACCGCGCGCTCCCTTCGCCCCGCCCTCGACCAGATGACGTATCCAATATTCTAGATGTGAAGAAGCGTGTCAACCCGGGCCGGGCGGGCCGACACGGGCCTGCCCGCCTGCGCCTAGGATCGGCCGGTGCACCGGAGGAATCTGACAACGGCCGACGGCGAATCCTGGGGCGGCCTGGGCCTGGAGCTCCCCCCTGCCACCGAACCGGGGCTGCGGCCGCGGACGGCGAACGGGAACCTGATCGTCCTGTCGCAGGGTCCGCAGGTGGTGCTCACCGGCAGGATCGACGACGACCGGTGCGGCGTCGAGTACTCCCGCACGGACCACTACCGCTCCCCCATCGCCCCCCTGCGGGCCGCCGAGGCACGCGCGGTCGCCGAGGCGTGCTCGGTCGCCGAGGCACGCGCGGTCGCCGGACTGGGAGGGCCGTCCTGGTACGCCCGCTGGGCGCACCGCTTCGCCGGCGCCCTGCACGCCCGCGCCTCCGGCCCGCTCCACGAGGGGCGATGGGTGCTCTCCCCGCGGCTCGCCCGCCAGGGGATGGCACCGGCCGCAGGCGGGCCGGGCGGCCAGTGGCGTTCCCTGCTGCTCGACGGCCATCCCGACGGCTACATCGACTGGTTCGACGGCTCGTGGCGGGTCATGCCGCTGCGCCGGATGCCGCCACCCGACGACCCCCGGGTGAAGGCCTGCCGCAAGCAGGCCCGGGAGGGCATCCTGGCGCCCGTCCTGCTCTGGTGGTTCAGCGGGCTCAACTGCCATGTGGTCCTGGACGGCCACGCCCGCCTCGGCGCCGCCATCGCCGAGAACCGCGAGCCGGCGGTACTGGTCCTGTCCCGCGCACCGTCCCGGGAGCAGACCGGGGCCCGGACGGACAGAGCCCTGTCGACCTACCGCCTCACCATGTCCCTCCTGGACGGTCCGCATCCGGTGACGGACCGCCAGGGCCAGGCCGCGGCGGCGGGCCGCCTGCTCGCCGCCCAGCTGCACAGCCTCAAGGCCGACTACGCGCCCACCCGCGCATGGCCGTTGCCGTGAGGCCCACCCGCCCGGCCCCGGCCGGTGCCGTGAGCCGCCGAAACGACGTGGCGCCCGGGCACCGCCCTGCCGCAGGATCGGCCCCGTGGAAACAGTGATGCAGTGGGTCCGCACGTCATGGACCGGACAGTCCCGGGGCGGACCCGAAGCCGCCCGGCGCAACGCGGCCCCGACCGCCTTTGCGCTGCCGCCCGGCTCACCGCCCCTCGTCCACGAGGTCCGGATGCACGAGACCGACGGCTTCCGGCCCCGCTCCCTGACGCACGAGAGCACACCCGACTCCCGCACGGACACCGGCGTGCTCCTCCAGGAGGCTGGCCACCTGCTGCGGGTCCAGCTCGTCACGACGCCCTTCGGCATGCCGCGCCGACGGCGCCGCCCCCCGGCAGTGCGCCTGGCCCGCGGGCAATGGCTGCGCTGGCAGATCAACTACCGCTTCGCCCACGCACACGACGGCGCGTGGACCTACCGGCTCGACACGCTCAACATCGCCCACGGCCCGGCACCTGCCGACCTCTTCCTGGGCACCCCCACCCTGCGCGTCAGCGAACTCGCCGCCCTGCGCTGACCGCACGCCGCCCGACGCGGGGCCGCGATCCTGCGCGCACCGGCTCCGCGCGGCACCGGCCGTTCCCGCCAGGGGCCTTGGCGGACTCGCGGCGCAGGCGCGGCGCTAGGCTGTGGCGGTGACCTCGCTGCCGGAAGACCTCTCGCCCCTGGCCGGCGACGACGACCGCGACACGGCCGTGCAACGCCTGCAAGAGGCGTACAGCCAAGGGCGCATCTCCCACGAGGAGATGGACGAACGCCTCGACCAGGCGCTCACCGCCAGGACGCAGGGCGCACTCGCGCGGTCCCTGGCCTCGCTCCCCGAGCCGGGCGCGGGCACCGCGACGACGATCGGCGCCGCCACGGGACGCATCCGGCGCAGCGGCGCCTGGCGGGTGCCCCGGACCCTCAAGGTCGCCTCCGCGCTCGGCAGGGTGCACCTGGACCTGTCCCGGGCGGTCTTCGAGCACCCGGTCGTCGACATCGAACTGCAACTCGGCACCGGCGGCGCCAGGATCACGGTGCCCCACGACGCGGTCGTCGATATCGAGGGCATGCACGCCGGCTGGAAGGAGGCCCGCTACAAGCCCCCGCGGCACCCCACCCCCGGCGGCCCCACGATCCGGATCTCCGGGACCACCGGGTTCGGACGGCTGAAGGTCCGCCACGCTCGGCGATGAGGCCTCCCGGGCCGGGCTACTGTTGCAACTCTCTTTTATCGGTGCATGATTGACGATTCCGTCATATTCGGTGACGGTCGCCCCCGGTGGTGGACAACCTCTCCGCCCACAAGGGCGCCAAGATCCGCCAGTGGGCCCAGAACCCCGACGTCCTGGCCGCCCAACGCCGTGAACGCGCACGCATCCGCGGCGAGAAGGGCCTCCGCCGGGGCGGACGCCCCCTCGCAAGCGCGGCAGCCCAACCGTGGACGGATGAACTCTCCTGTCGCGGCCGTAGCATCGCCGGATGCGCTACATCGACAGCCGAGACGTCAACGAGGCCGTGACCGAGATGATGCGGGTACTTGGCCCGCACGACGCGGAGGACTGGTCGGTACCGGCAGGTTCGCTGGAATGGAGCTGCTGGACGACGGCCGCCCACATCGCCCATGACCTGCTGGCCTACGCCGGGCAGATCGCCGCACGCCCGACGGACGCCTACCTGCCCTTCGACCTCGCCGTCCGCCCGGACAGCTCCCCACACGAGGTGCTCCAGGTCGTCACCGCCTGCGCAGGGCTGCTCGGCAGTGCACTGGCCACGGCCAGCCCGGAGGCGCGGGCCTGGCACTGGGGCCCTTGCGACCCGTCAGGCTTTGCGGCAATGGGTGTCGCCGAGGTGCTCCTGCACACCCACGACATCACCCAGGGGCTGGGCGTGCCATGGCTGCCCCCGGCGCCGCTCTGCGCGGCGGTACTCCACCGGCTCTTCCCCGAAGCTCCACCCGGTGACCCGGCCCATGTCCTCCTCTGGTGCACCGGCCGGGGCGATCTGGAAGACCGTCCCCGCCGCACCTCATGGATCTGGCGCGCGGCGGTGGCCGAGTGATCAGACCTCTCGCAGGAAGACTGAGAGGCGCCCCCGTACGCGGCGAACGGTCCCGGTCGCAGCACAACTAGCGCGAGGGCGCCTGGCGGGCGGCGCGGTCGGCGACGGCCCGCAGCAGGGCCTCGGCGCTTCCGGGGGTGGCCGCCCAGCGCCGTATCTCGGCGTGGGCGGCGCGGCGCCCCGGACTCAACGCCCGTACGGGCAGGGAGAACTGGCCGCGCAGGCACCACCACCTCACGACCCGGGCGCAGCTGCGCCTCACCTCGGGTCCGGGAGCTCGTCGGCGTCTGCGGTGCTGCCGGTGCCGTCGGGGCTTTCGGGGCCGGCGGGGCTTTCGGCGGGGCGCAGGTGGATGGGGTGGGCGTGGATGCCGACGAAGGCGATCGTGCGCAGCGCGCCGAAGTCGGTCAGCCGGCGGGAGATGAGGGCGGTGGATTCGGGGGCGAACAGGTCGGCGAGGTAGGCGGCGTGGTCGTCGTCGAGGGGAAGGCGGGCCAGGGCGGTGCGCACGGCCGCCAGGGCGTCGGCGAGCCGGGTGAAGGTGGCGGTCTCGGTGACGCCGGCGATCTCGACGGTGACCGGGTGCGGGTAGTCGCGGGGCGCGATGGTGGTCACGCGGCGGCGCCGCTCTGGGGTCCGAGGACCGCCCACACCGCTTTGCCGACCCCGCCCGCGCACGGTCGGCAGCCCCATTGGAGGGCGAGTTCGGACACCAGCCACAGCCCCCGCCCGCATTCCTCGTCCCCGTTGACGCGGCGCAGCACGGGCTGGCGGGAGTCGGCGTCGTGGACCTCGATCCGCAGGTCGTCGGCCGAGAGGGCGAAGCGCACGAACAGCAGCCGGTCGGACGGGGTGCGGGCGTGCTGGACGGCGTTGGTGACGAGTTCGCCGAGCACCAACCCGGAGTAGTCGGAGAACAGTTCGCCCCCCTGGTGGTCGGAGAGGAAGTCGCGCAGCAGCCCCCGCGCGGTGGGCACGGACTTCTGGTGGCGCGACAGCCAGCAGGAGTACTCCCCCGCGACGGGGGGCGGGATCTTCAGCGTTTCGGACATGGCGACGCCTCCTCGGCGGCGGAGCGGGAAAGCGTGATCCGGGCACGTGAGGCAAGGCCCGAGGACCGTCGGCGGGCATGGGGATGCCCGGGTGACGATCCATCAAGATCACGCTGTGTCTTTCATGGACTACTCCCTGTAGCATGCCACTGCGCCAATGCTGTCTGCAACAAGAACGACTGCAACCGTGCAGATTTGCGAGGCGCGTGGCCCCGACGGTCCGTCACGGGGCAGACTGGGCAGTTCAAGGGAGGAATCGCGCATGACCGACGAACCGAGGCCGACCGTCCGCGGCCGCCGCCTGGGGTCGGAGCTCCGTCGGCTCCGGGAATCAGCGAACAGGACCACCGAGGACGCCGCATCCGCGCTCGCATGCTCGCGCGCGAAGATCAGCCGGATAGAGACCGGCGCGGTCGGGATCCGCCGACTGGACCTCGGCGTCCTGATGGACCTGTACGGCGTCACGGAGCCGAGGGACCGCGATTCCCTTGAGACGCTGGCCCGCGACAGCAAGAAGCGCGGCTGGTGGCACGACCACGGCGATACGATCCCGCCCGCCTATGTGGACTTCCTCGATCTGGAAGCAGACGCTCGCTACATCCGGAACTGGCAGCCACTGGTCCTGCCAGGCCTGTTGCAGACCGAGGACTACACCCGCGCTCTGCTTCAGGCCAACCCGGCTGTTGTCCGCCCGGAACGCATCGACCAGTTGGTCAGGCTCCGGATGGAACGCAAGGAGGTTCTGACCAAGCCCGATCCGGCCCGACTCTGCGCGATCATCTGGGAGCCGGCCCTCCGATGCCCGGTGGGCGGCGCCGATGCACACCGCGCGCAACTGGGCTACCTCGTCGAAGCGGCGCAACTCCCCAACGTCACCTTGCAAGTGGTTCCGCTCGACATCGGTCCGACCGCTGGCGCCTGCGGGGCATTCGTGATGTACGGATTCACTGGCTCCCCTACCTCGGGAGCAGTGTTTCTGGAGAATCTGACGAGCAGCCATTACCTGGAACGAGAGGCAGAACTCGACGGCTACGGGCTCGTCTTCGAGGACCTGCGATCGTCAGCCCTGAACCCCGCCCAGTCGCTGGATATGATCACCGCAATCGCGGCAGAGACAGCGAGTTAAGAGATCAGACAAGAGGGTGAGCGCATGACCAAGCCGAAGATCTCCGCTCGGGGCTGGTACAAGAGCAGCTACAGCGCACAGGCGAACGAGTGCGTCGAGGCGGGGAACGTCGTCGCTGGCGGCATGGCCGTCCGCGACTCGAAGGACCCCAGCGGCCCGGCCTTGGTCTTCCCGGCCGACGCCTGGTCCGCTTTCCTCACCGGGGTCAAGGCCGGCGACTTCCCCACGGCCTGACCCGCCAGCCACCCCCGTCACAGCCCCGGCCGCACGGCCGGGGCTGTGACGTACCGTGAGCGCGAAGGAACCCGTCCGGCAGCAACGCAACCCAGCTTGCGGAGGATCGTCCGCGACCAACACCGCCCAGAACCCCGCCTCCTGGCGCAAGAGCAGCTACAGCGCCGACCAGGGAAACTGCATCGAGGTCGACGACGCAAACCCCGGCCGCGTCCGCGACTCCAAGGACCCCGACGGGCCCGTGCTTGCTTTCTCCTCCGACGCCTGGTCCGCCTTCGTCACCGGAATCAAGGCCGGCGACTTCCCCACGGCCTGACCCCCAGCATCTACGTACCGTGAGCGACAAGGACCCGTCCCAGCGGATCCACCAGGCCTCTGAGCGGGAGCCGAACCCAGCAGAGTGGCGGGCTGCAGCAAACCGCTGTTCCGCACAGGAAGTCGGACCGGCCGACTTCCCGCGCTTTCAGTCCGCCTTCGCCGCCCTGCGGCCCTTGGGGACCCTGGGGACCCTGGGCCGACGGCCGGCCGCAACCGGCAGCCCTCCCGCCTCCTGCGGGGTGCGGGGCACCGCTTCCCCGCCGTGCTCGCCGATGGCGGCGGTCAGGCTCCGGCGACAGTCCTCCGCCTGCGCCCGGGACTTGAAACCGAGCAGGAGGCTGCGCGGCTGCGGCCCGCCGACCTCGACGCTCAGCCGGTAGCGAGGCGTCCCGCGCACCCACCACACCGCCTCGACCAGCAGGATCACCACACCGAACAGAACGGCGAGCACGAGAAAGACCGGAAAGCCGTCGGAATAGGCCGCGCCGCCGTCCGGCGGAAGGCCGTGGACAGGTCCGTACAGCCGCAGCACCACGGGGATGCCGTCCGGCCCGACGACCCGCCCCGCCGGCCCCATCGGTGTACCGAGCCCGCGAGCTCCGACCCGACCAGCCCGCCCGACCCGCACCACGGTGGCCACGACCTCCCTGCGCAGGCGTTGGAGACCGCCGGCACGGCCAATTCTGTTGTACCGGCGGCCCCTTGCGGGGAGCAACGGGGCCGCAGGAACGATTCGCCCCGAGTCGCGCCCGCCCCCGGCAACGGACCCGTCGGCGTGGGAAGTCGGACCGGCCGACTTCCCACGCCACACCCGCACCCGCACCCATAATCGCGTTTGACTATGACCTGTAGTCGTGTTCGACTAGCACTGTGAGCACTTCGCGACTCTTCGCACTCAGCGCGCTGGCCCGGGGCGGCCCGATGCACGGCTACCAGATCCGCCAGGCGGCCCAGCTCGACCGCACCGAGCTGTGGACCGACGTCAAGCCCGGATCGCTCTACAGCGTCCTGCACCGGATGGCCGACGACGGCCTGGTCGAGGTGGTGCGCAACGAGAAGGTCGGCAACCCGCCCGAGCGGACCGTCTACGCGATCACCGACCAGGGCCGCCGGGAGCTCGCCGCCCTGCGCGACGCGGCGCTGCGCAAGGTGCGCCTGCTGCCCGACCCGGTCGACCTGGCCCTGCAGTACACCGCGGACCTCACGGACGAGGACCTCGCCGGGGCCGTCGCCGCGCGCCGGCGGGCCGTGGCCGACCAGGTGGCCCTGTTCGAGGAGCAGTTCGAGGCCGCCCGGCCGGACCTGACCGGCCTGGAACCGTGGATCTTCGAGCACTGCCTCGCCCGCCTGAAGGCCGACCTGGCCTGGCACGACGACCTGCTCGACACCCTGACCAAGAACACCCTGCCGAAGAACACCCTGCCGAAGGACACCCTGCCGAAGGACACCCGGAGGACCCCGTGATACTCGTGACCGGCGCGACCGGCACCGTCGGCCGCGCCCTCGTCGGCCACCTGGCCGCCCTCGGCGCCCCCGTGCGCGCCGCCACCCGCCGCCCCGAGCAGGCCCGCCTGCCAGGCGGCGTGGACGTCGTCGGCGCCGACCTCGGCGAGCCGGACAGCCTGGCCGCCGCCCTGCGGGGCGTGCGCAAGGTGTTCCTGCTCTCCGACGGCCCCGACATCCCGCGCCACGACGCCAACCTCGCCGCCGCGGCCGCCCGCGCCGGCGCCGAGGCCGTCGTCAAGCTGTCCTCCGGCCGGGCCGCCGACCCGGACGCGGACGACCCCGTCGCCCGCTGGCACCGCGCGGGCGAACAGGCCGTCCAGGACAGCGGCCTGGCATGGACGTTCCTGCGCCCGATGGGCTTCATGTCCAACACCCTCGCCTGGGCCGGAGCGATCCGCGCGACCCGCACCGTCCGGGCCCCGTTCGCCGCCGGCCGGGTCTCCGTCATCGACCCCGCCGACATCGCCGCGGCCGCCGCCCACGCCCTGACCCGGCCCGGACACGACGGCCGGGCCCACCTGCTGACCGGCCCCCAGGCCCTCACCCCCGGCGAGATGACCACGACGCTCGCCGAAGTCCTGGGCACCCCACTGGACTTCACCGAGATCCCACCCCCCGCCGCCCGCCAGGCACTCCTGGACCACGGCCTGCGCCCGGAGACCGCCGACGCGGTCATGGCACTGCGCGCCGCCTCCCTCGAACCGTTCGCCGCGACCGTCACGCCCGCGGTCCAGCAGCTCACCGGCCGCGCGGCGACACCGTTCCGGGCCTGGGCCGAACGCCACCGCAAGGAGTTCACCAGGGAACCCGGCGAGGAGCCCGGCGAGGGGCCCGGCCGTGGCTGACCCCCACCGCGAACCCGTCGCCCTGGCCCCCGGACACGGCGGGCGCCACCACGTGCCGGGCAGCCCGTACGTCGTCAAACTCGCGGGCGCCCAGAGCGGCGGATCGATCGCCGTCCTGGAGTCCACCTTCGAACCCGGCCAGGGCGCACCGCTGCACCTGCACCGCGGCCACGACGAGACGTTCTACGTCGTCAGCGGCGCGTTCCGCCTGCGGTGCGACGAGCACACCACCGAGGCGGGCCCCGGCGGCTTCCTGCACGTCCCGCGCACCCACCCGCACTCCTTCACCGCGATCGGCGACACCCCCGCCACGATCCTGGTGACGCTGACCCCGGCCGGCTTCGAGGAGTTCTTCATCGAGGCCGCCGCCCTCGCCGCCGGCGGCCGCCCCGACCGCCGGACGATGCAGACCCTCCTGGCCCGCTACGACCAGGAACTGGTCCCCGACGCACCGCAGGACCACCACAGACGAGAAGGCCGCTGAGGACGGCGCAGCGGGCGCCGGGCCGGACGGGCGGCCGCGCTACCGGTAGGTGCGCAGCACGTCGAGGAGGTCGCCGGTGTGGCCGTCGCGTGCGCCGAAGTGGGCGGCGCAGCTGAGCTGTTCGCGCAGGTGGAGCAGTCGCATGCGGTGCTGCCAGCCGTCGGTGAGGGGGTGGTGTTCGCGGTAGGCGTCGAAGAAGCGGGCGGGGACGCCGCCGGTGCAGAACATCATGCTCAGGTCCGTCTCCGCCCATGTCCAGCACACCGCCGGGTCGATGAACGCCGGTGCCGCGTGCGGGCGGGCGAGGATGTTGGCGTGCCACAGGTCGCCGTGGGTGAGGACGGGCGGTGCGGCGGGGAGGAGTTGGGGCAGCCGGTTGCAGATGCGTTCCAGGTCGGCGCGGCCCCGGGGTCCGAGTGCCTGGCGTGCCAGGGGTTCGTCGAGGTAGCGCAGCAGGCGGTGGCGGGCGAAGAACTCGTGTCCGTCCTGGGTCCAGGGGTTGCGCTGTGCCAGGCGGCCGAGCCAGCCGTCCTCGGCCCAGCCGAAGCGCTGTCCGGTGGTGGTGTGCAGGCCGGCCAGCGCGTGTGCGGCGCGTTCCCAGAAGGCGGTGTCGTGCGCGGGCGGCTGTTCGAGGGCTTCCAGGACCAGGCCGTCCGGGTGCAGGGCCGGCACCCGCGGGGTCGGCAGGGCGCCGTGGGTGCGCAGGGCTTGCAGGCCCCGGGCCTCTTTCGCGTACGCGTCGGGGGCCAGTGCCGGGGTGGATTTCACCACCATGCGTCCGCCGTCGGCCAGGGTGACCAGCCAGACGGTGTTCGCGGCGCCGCCGGCCAGGCGCACCGCGTGCGCCGGCGGGCCGGGGAGCAGGTGCGGCGGCGGACCGTCCTGTCCGGCGGCCGCCTCATCGATGTTCTGTGCAAGATCTTCCATGGCGGGCCCCTTCCCCGCGCCCGGCGCCACCGACTCCGGCTGGCACCGGATTTCGCCGCCCCAGGGGCAGCGGCAGGGCCCGCGCCAGGCCTGCCGGGGGCGCGGTACAGTCCGTTTCATGAACGAGAACGTGCGCGCCCCGTTTGGGAACTTCACCCTCGTCCGCGCGGCGATCGAGGTCTGCGACGACCTCGCCGCCCCCGTCACCGACGCCTTGACGAACGCGGACGCGCACGGGTGGGCCGGATCCGTGCTGTACGTGGACACCGACCCCGACAAGGCGGACACCGCGGTGTTCTGCCAGGCCTACGACGTGCCGTTGGAGCTCTCCGCGAACTGCGTGGTGGTCGCCGCCAAACGCGGCGGCGACGTCACCCTGGCCGCCTGCCTGGTGCGCGCCGACACCCGCCTGGACGTCAACACCGCCGTGCGCAGGCACCTGGGCGCGCGCAAGGCCTCCTTCGCGCCGGTGGACGTCGCCGTCGCCGCCACCGGCATGGAGTACGGCGGCATCACCGCCGTCGGCCTGCCGGGCGGCTGGCCGCTGCTGGTCGACGAGGCGGTGGCCGCCGCCCCGCACGTGCTCATCGGCAGCGGGCGGCGGCGGGGCAAGCTGATCCTCCCCGGCTGGGCGGCGGCCCGGCTGCCCGGCGCCGAGGTCCTCCCCGGCCTGGCCGCCTGAGCCCGGCGGTGGCGGGACCGGCTCGGGCGACGGCCCGCCGGCCTGGGGCCGAGGCGTGCGCGTCCGCGTCCGTGTCCGTGTCCGTGTCCGTGTCCGGGAAAGGGCGTCACCCCCGCGTGGCCTGACTGAACGTCAAACTCGCGCGAGTCCGACCTTGTCGGGTCGGACGGTGGGGTCTCGGCGGAACATGATCAAGGGGTGGACATGCGAGACCTCGGCGGGAAGGTCGCGCTGGTCACCGGCACCAGCCGGGGCATCGGGCGGGGCATCGCCGAACGCCCGGCCCGGGACGGCGCCCTGGCCGCCGTGCACTACGGCAGCAACGAGGCGGCGGCGAAGGAGAGCGCCACGGCCATCGCCGGGGCCGGCGGCCGGGCGTTCACCGTGGACGCCGAACTGGGCGTTCCCGGCGACGTGGACACCCTCATGGCCGGGCCGGCGGCCGGGCTGCGCGCGCACGGGGAAGCGGCGATCGACATCCTGGTCCACAACGCCGGGTTCAACCTCATGGGGCGCCCGATCGAGGTCCTCACCCCCGAGGAGTTCGACGAGATGGTCGCGGTCAACGTCAAGGCGCCGCTCTTCCTCACCCAGCGGGTGCTGCCACGGCTGCGCGACAGCGGCCGGATCATCAACATCTCCTCCCGCAACATCACCGTCAACTCCGTCGTCGCCGGACTCACCCGCACCGACATGACCGCCGACGTGCTGGCCGACCCGGCGAACCTGGAACGCAACCCCGCCCTGACCGCCCTCGGCCGGATCGGCCAGGTACCGGACATCGCCGACGCGGTCGCCTTCCTCGCCTCCGACGACGCCCGCTGGACCACCGACACCAAGATCGACGTCACCGGCGGCGTCAACCTGTAGCGGCCCCAGCCGGTGGCCGCACCGCGCGCAGGCCGTACCCGGGCCCGGGCGACCCGCCGCCCCGGGCAGCCGCGGGGCTGCCCCGGCGGGCGGGACGGCGGGCGGGCGGGACGGGCCTCTCGGCACAGCGGACACCTGTGCCGCGGACGCCGTCAACGCCTCGCGCACCACCGCCGGTTCGCCCAGCGGCGCACCGGCGGCACACGGCCGGAGCGCCGGAGCGCCCGGACCCCGCGCGGCACTACGGGAGGCCGGGCGCCCCCGGCACCGGCACCGGCACCGCCGCCGGCCCGAACCACAGGTGCAGGGCCGCGCGCAGCTGTTCGGCGGCGGCCCGGGGCGGTGCGGTGGGCGGTGCGGTCCAGGCGGCGTGGCCGTCCGGGCGCACCAGCACCGCGGGCGTGTCGGGCAGGGCGCCGGGCCGCACCGTCGCCGCGCTCACCCGGTCCGCCCAGGGGGCGGCCGCCGCGCGCAGCGCCTCGGCCGCGGTGGTGTCCTCCAGGAGCAGGGCGCCGGCGCCGGTGCGGGCCAGCAGCGGTATCAGGGCGCCGTGTTGGAGGGTGCCGTCTTGCACAGTGCCGTGCTGCACAGTGCCGTGCTGCACAGTGCCGTGTTGCAGGGAGCCGTGCTGCAGGGGGATGTCCGGGACCATCGCGCCCTCCCAGGGGTGGCCGCTGCCGTGGGGGGCCGGGTAGCGGGTGGCGATGCCGGTGATCTCCTCGGCCAGGGGGCCGGCCGTCTCCTTGGCCTGCGCGAGTTCGGCGAGCAGGTCGCGCACCGGCGCGAGTTCCTCGTCGTCGCCGGCGAGCAGCGCCTGGGCGCGGGTGTTGCGCAGCAGCCTGGCGCCGGCCGCGTGCCGTTCGCTGTGGTAGGTGTCCAGGAGGGTTTCGGGGGCTTGACCGCGGGCGACGAGGGCGAGTTTCCAGCCGAGGTTCATCGCGTCGTCGATGGCGGCGTTGACGCCGATGGCGCCGGCGGGCGGGTGGATGTGGGCGGCGTCCCCGGCCAGCAGCACCCGGCCCCGGCGCAGCCGTTCGGCCAGGCGGGCGGCGTCGCCGAAGCGGGTCAGCCAGTGGGCGCGGGCGATCGGGACGCGGCGGCCCAGGGCGTGGTCCAGTGCCTGCTGGAAGCGGGGCAGGGTGAGCGGTTCGTGCCGGTCCCGGGGCGGGTGGGGGTCGGCGGTGAGCAGGCGGACGTAACCGGGCCTGGGGATGGCGAACACGGTGCCGTTCTCGCCCGTGTTCACGCCGAAGGGGATCTGCCGGGGGTCGGTCAGGACCACGTCCGCGAGCAGGGTGAAGCGGCGGGCGGGGGTGCCGGGGAAGGCGATGGCGGCGAGTCCGCGCACGGTGCTGCGGCCGCCGTCGCAGCCGGCCAGCCAGCCGGCGCGCAGCAGCGCGGGGCCGTCGGGGGTGTCGGTGTGGGCGTGGACGCCGTCGTCGTCGAGGTCGAGGGCGCTCAGGCGGTGGCCACGCAGGATGCGCACGCCCAGGTGGCGGGCGTGTTCGGTGAGGATCTCCTCCACCCTGGTCTGGGCGATGCCCAGGACGTAGGGGTGGCGGGTGCGCATGGCGGCGAGGTCGAGGCGGGCCTGTGCGGTGAACGCGGTGGTCGCCACGGTGGGGCCTTCGGCGAGGAGGCGCTCGGCCAGGCCGCGGCGTTCCAGCAGTTCCAGGCTGCGGGCGTTGAGATTGAAGCCGCGGCAGAAGCCGGGCGGGGACGGGTCGCGTTCCAGGAGCACGGTGCGCACGCGGGCCAGGGCCAGTTCGCAGGCCAGCATCAGGCCGGCGGGGCCGGCGCCGACGACCAGGACGTCCGCGTCGCCGGCCCCGGCGGCGCTGGCGGCTCCGGTGGCTGCGGCGGCCTCGGCGGCGGGTAGGCGCTGTCCGGTACGGGCCGGCGCGGGGGCGGGCGCGGCGCCGGAGGCGGGTAAGGGAGCGGGTGTGGGGGTGTCAGGCATCGGGGGCGGCCTCCGGCCAGGCCAGGGTGCCCTGTTCGATCTCCTCGGCGGTGCGCAGCACCCATTGGCGTTCGGCGTGCAGCATGGCGTGGGCGTACTCGGCCTCGATGACGAACAGTCGGGGGGCGTGGTGTTCGCGGGTGGCGCTGTGGTGGGCCTGTTCGCTCTCGGTGATGCGGGTCTGCAGGGCGGCGGCCCGTTCGCGCAGGGCCTGGGCGGCGCGGTGCGGTCCCAGGGCGCCGAGGTAGCTGACGGCGGACAGGAATTTCGGGTATTCGCGGGAGGGTTCGCGGATGAGTTCGTCCAGCCACTGGGTGAAGTACTGGCGGCCCTGGGGGGTGTGGCGGTAGACGGTGCGGGCGGGGCGCGCGCCGACTTGTTCGGTGTCGGTGGCCTCGATCCAGCCGTCGCGGGCCAGGGCGCGCACCGTGTCGTAGAGCGAACCGGTGGTCAGTTTGAAGGCCTGGTCGAGGTGGCGCTCGCGCAGGGTGGTGGCCATGGCGTGGGGGTGCAGGGGCTGTTCGAGGAGCAGGCCGAGCAGGGCGAGGGCCAGGGGGTTGGCGGGTCGTTTGGCGGTCATGGCACTCCGTGGTCGCACGCGGGGGCCCGGGTCGGGGCCGGGGCTGGTGATACTCGGATCGTACTACTCGGATCCGAGTATGTGGAAGGGGTGGTCCGAGTCGCCCGCCGCGGCGCGGCGCCGCACCGGCCTTGCGGTGCAGGGGAGTTCGGGCCCGGCCGTTGCCGGGGCGCTGCCGGGTGCGATCATGGCGGGCGTGGCTTTTGACGACGCGCGACCCCGGTCCGGCCTGGTCCATGAGCGCTGGCGCGCCCGCGAGGCGCCCCACGGGGACTTCATCATGTTCGGCGACGGGTCACTGTCGGTGATGCAGCTCATGCGGTTCTCCCCCGCCGGCCGGCGCCACGACCCGCGGGCCCAGCAGTGGAGTTGGGGGGAACTGCTGCGGGCCACCGCGTGGACCCCCACCGACTGGACGGACGTCGACACGACGTTCGCCACCAGCACCCACGCCGGCAGCCGCGCCCTCGCCGGCGAGGCGTCCGAGCACGGCAGCATCGGCTGGGTCGCGCTGACCCGCGACGACGACGAGAACACCCTGGAGTGGCTCGCGATCTCCTGCTCCTCCAACCCGTTCGCCGACGTCACCCTCGACGACACCACGGTGACCGCCACCAGCACCCTGGGACGGATCTGGACCTTCCCCCGCAACGCCCCGCAGCAGGTACGGATCACCGAGGACCCCGCCCACCCCTGGCCCTCCCCCGCCGGGCCGGCGGACCCCACCCCCTGAACCGCCCGGCCGGGCCGGCCCCGGTGACCTTCCGGCGGACCTGCGTGTTCGCCGCCGACGGGCAGCAGCCCACCTCCACCTCCACCCTGCGCTTTCGCCAACGCGGCGAGGTGGAGGCGGACTTGGCCGCACACGGCTTCATCCTGCGCGAGGTCCGCGACGCCCCCGACCGGCCGGGCCGCGAACTCGTCTTCATCGCCGCCCGACCACCGCAGCCGTAGACCCGCGCCACCGCCCGACCGCCCCGACCCGGGCCCGGGTGACGGGGCGCCACCGCCGGGACGCGGGCACCGAAAGCCCGCCGCCAGGCCGTCACCGGGCCTGCGCCGGTGGGCTGATCTGCTATTTTCGCCATGCTTCGACGCGAACCGTACAAGCGTGCGGTTTCGCATGCCCGCACGGGACCCCGGCCGCGAGCCCGGCCGCGGCCCCGGGTGCGGGCCCCGGGGCGGCCCCAAGCGGGCACAGCAGTCGGTCGACCAGCGGGGGGACGGGATCCATGAACGCGTACGCGGGCTCCGACGGGCCGGGCCTGTACGGGCCCTACGGTCCGCCGGCGGGCGGGCCGCTGTTCGGGGTGAACCCGGCGGACCTGGACGCGGCGGCGAAGGTCGCCAAGGACACCGGTGAGGCGATGCCGGGCGAGCTCAAGCACATCCACGAGCCCTCCGACACGGCGGTCGCGGCGCTGTCGGGCTGGCGCACCGGGGCGTCGCTGCACGCCTGCACGGCGGCGTGGGAGGAGTGCCTGAACAAGCTGGCCTCGGAGGTGGACGGGGTGAGCCTGAAGCTGGGCCAGACCGCGGGCAACTACCGCGGCACCGACTCGGGCAACGCCGGCGCCCTCAAGGCGCCCGGCGCCGGGCCCTACGCGCCGGCGGTGAACTGATGGTCACCCTGGCCCAGCTGCGCGACGCGGACCTGTCCGGCCTGGCCGGCGCCGCCGGCGCCTACGACACCCTGGCCGGCGCGTTCGGCAAGCACGTCCAGGCGATGAACACCGAGGTCACCAAGCACGTCTTCAACAGCCAGTGGGTCGGCACCGCGGCCGGCGCCGCCAACGCCTCGCTGCAGCGCACCAGCGGGCGCCTGGATGCCGCGCACACCGAGATGTCGGCGGTGTCGGGGCTGCTGCGCGAGGCCTCGGAGAGCTTCCAGCTGGCGCAGTCGAAGCTGAAGGAGGCCCTCCAGGAGGCGCAGGGCGCGGGGCTGACGGTCGCCGAGGACGGCACGGTCAGCTGGCCGGCGCCCTCGCAGGCCGAACGCCACGACCCCGGGTACGACACGCCGCAGCGGGCCAGGGCGCTGGCGGATCGCATCTCCCACGCCGTCACCGAGGCCGACGGCGCCGACCAGAAGATCGCCAAGCTGCTGGACGACCTGACGGTGCGGGCCCGCACCGGCACCGGACTGGACCTGGCGCAGGCCGGCGCCGACCGCAAGGCCGTCGACGAGCTCGGCACCGGCCTGATGGCGGCCGGCTGGCCGGCCGCCGGCGCCGCCCCCACCGAGGTCAACTCCTGGTGGAAGGGCCTGACCCCGGACGAGCAGCAGCGCCTGCTCCAGGCCCACCCCGACCTGCTGGGCATGCGCGACGGCATCCCCGCCACCGCCCGCGACCAGGCCAACCGCCTCAACCTGGCGCACCTGATCGACACCTACGAGCACAAGCCGAACCCGTCGGACGACGAGAAGCAGAAACTGGAGGGCTTCCGCGCGATCCGGGACAAGCTGAACGTGCAGAACGGCCGGCAGCCGCCCGCGTTCCTGCTGGGCGTCGGCGAACAGGGCCAGGGCCGCGGCATCCTGTCCTTCGGCAACCCCGACACCGCGAAGAACGTCAGCGCCTACGTGCCGGGGCTGGGCACCAAGCTGTCCTCCGTCGGCGGCAAGGACGCCGACCGGGCCCTGAACGTGTGGAACGCCGCCCACATCGCCGACTCCGGTGCCGAGGTCGCCTCCATGATCTGGCTCGGCTACGACCCGCCGCCCGGACTGGAGAAGGTCCTCGACGGGGACCCCCGGCCCCTGGAGGTGATGGGCACCGACCGCGCCGCCAAGGGCGGCGCCGCCTACGACACGTTCATGGCCGGACTGCGCGCCACCCACGAGGGAGCGCCCGCGCACCTGGTCGCCCTCGCCCACAGCTACGGCTCCACCACGGTGGGCCTGGGCGCGCAGCTGCCCGGCGGCACCGGCGCCGACGACATCATCCTGGTCGGCTCCCCCGGCACCGGCGCCGACAAGGCCTCCCAACTGCACATCGACCCCCACCACGTGTGGGTCGGCGACGCCGAGAACGACCCGGTCAGCCACCTGCCGGCCAAGGGCCGGGTCGCCACCGACGTGGTCCTGGGCCCCGTCCTGGGCCCCGTCGCCGACGACCTCTACGAGACGTTCGCCCCCGACAACCAGCTCTGGTTCGGCCAGGACCCGGCCAGCAAGGACTTCGGCGCCAACCGGTTCGCGGTCCCCGACGGCAAGTCCCTGTCCCTGGACTCCCACTCCAACTACATGAACAGCTCCTCCGACACCGCGACCGCGGAGTCGATCAACAACATCGGCCAGATCGTGGCCGGCAGGTACGACGCCGTGACACGGCAGGAAGGCCGATGAACATGGCAACCCCGACCGCACGACGGCTCGGCCTCACGGCCGCCACGCTGGCACTCGCCCTGACGGCCTGCGGGCACACGGGCGCGGGCGCGGGCGTGGGCGACGAGCACCCGGCACCCCAGTCCCTCACCACACCCGAACAGGCCGTCCAGAAACTCGACGCGCTCCTGGACGAGGCGCTCTCCGGCATCCAGCCGCCGCTGCGCCACTGGGACGGCTGGCCGCGCTCCACCGAACAGAGCGGGGGCATCGACGACCACTCCAAGGGCTATGCCATCGCCACCCGCGACCGCCACATCATGACCAAGGTCTCCAAGGCCAAGTACACCGCCCTGATGGACATGGCCGAACGCGACTGGAAAGCCAAGGGGTACAAGATCACCTCGGTCAACCCCAACCAGCCGGCCCTGTTCGCCGCCACCGGGGACGGATCCTCCGTCGCGATGCTGTTCGGCGCCGCCGGCAACATCACCCTCCAGGCCTCCGGCGGCGGCCACATCCCCGTCATCCGCGACCGCGACCCGTTCGGCACCCCCACCCCCGACCCCGTGATGGCCAACGGCAACCTCGACGTCATCCCCACGGACGACGACCCGTTCTGGTCACACTGAAAGCCGCCCCCATGACCCCCGAACAGGCCGTCCACGCCCTCGACGCGCTCCTCGACGAGGCGATGTCCGCCATCCGCCCCCCGCTGCGCCACTGGGACGGCTGGCCGCGCTCCACCGAGCAGACCACCGGCGGCCTCCAGGACCGCTCCCTGGGCTACGCCACCGCCACCCGCGAGCGGCACGTCACCACCAGGGTCGCCCCCGCCAGGTACGGGGCGCTGCTGGGCGTCACCGAACGCGGCTGGCAGGCCCGCGGCTACCGGATCACCGCCGTCAACCCCCGCCAGCCCGCCATGTTCGCCACCACGCCCGCCGGATACGGCGTCGCCGTGCTGTTCGGCGCCGCCGGGAACATCGCCTTCCAGGCCACCGTCGGCCCCATCCCCGTCATCCGCGACCGCGACCCCTTCGGCACCTACGTGCCCGAACCGACCCTGCCCAATGGCAACCTGGACGTCCTGCCCCGCCACGACGACCCGTTCTGGTCCGCCTGACCGGCAGACGCACCGCCAGACCCGCCGGCAGGCACACTGGTAGACCCGCAGGCAGACGCACCGGCAGACCCGCCGGCAGACCCGCCGGCAGGCGCGGCGGCGGGCACAGCGGCGCGGGCACCCGGGGGCCCTCCCGTGTCCGAGAGGTGGCCACCCGGCGTCCGGGGCCGGGGGCGCGCAGTAGGATCGGCGGCGTTGTCACCACATTCCACCGCTGGTAGGAGGCTTTTCATGGCTCAGGTCACGCTGAAGGGGAACCCGGTCCAGGTCGGCGGCGCGCTGCCCCAGGCCGGCAGCCAGGCCCCGGCGTTCACGCTGGTCGGCGAGGGACTCGCCGACACCTCGCTGCAGGACTTCGCCGGCAAGCGCAAGGTCCTCAACATCTTCCCCAGCATCGACACCCCCACCTGCGCCACCTCGGTGCGCACCTTCAACGCCAAGGCCGGCTCGCTGGCCAACACCGTGGTGCTGTGCATCTCCGCCGACCTGCCGTTCGCGCAGGCCCGCTTCTGCGGCGCCGAGGGCCTGGACAGCGTCCGGACCCTGTCCACCCTGCGCGGACGCGACTTCCACGAGAACTACGGCGTGGCCCTGGCCGACGGCCCGCTGGCGGGGCTGACCGCCCGCGCCGTCGTCGTCCTGGACGAGAACGACACCGTCCTGCACACCGAGCTGGTCGCGGAGATCGCCGACGAGCCGAACTACGAGGCCGCGCTCGCCGTCCTCGCCTAGCCGTCCTCGCCCAGGCCCCGCCACGGGACGCCGGCCCCGGTCGGCCCCCGTCGGCCCCGTCGGCCCCGGTCGGCCCCGGTCGGGCTGCCTGCGCACGCGGCCCGGCCCGCCCCTGAGGTCTTCACCTGGGGGGCGGGCCGGGAAGGGGAGCGGGCGGGGCCGGGGGCGGGTCAGGTGATGGAGGCTCCCGAGTCGATGCTGATGACCTGTCCGGTCATGCAGTCCTGGTCGAGGAAGAGCCCGATGGAACGGGCGACCTCCTGCGGGGTGACGAACCGCGGCACCGGCACCTTCTCCCGCATCCCGGCGATCACGTGCTCGGGCAGGGTGTCCGTCATCCCCGTGATCATGAACCCGGGCGACAGCGCGTTCACCGTCACCCCCCGGCGCCCGCACTCCGCCGCCAGCGTGCGGGTCAGCCCGATCAGCCCCGCCTTGGACGCCGCGTAGGCGGTCTGCCCGGCGGTGGCGATCAGCGCGGACGGGGAGACGATGTTGACCACCCTGCCCCAGCGGGCCCGCAGCATCGCCGGCACGCACACCCGCGCGGTGTGGAAGGAACCGACCAGGTTCGTGTCGATCACCTGCCGCCACTCGACCGGGTTCTGCATGGCCATCAGCGCGTCCTTGCGCACCGCCCCGTTGTTGACGAGCACGTCCACCGGGCCCAGCGCCTCGGTGATCCGCTCGTACATCGCGGTGACCTGCGCGTAGTCCGCGACGTCGCCGGTGACCAGGACGTGGTCGCCGGCCAGCTTGCCCGCCACCTCCTCGGCGGCCTGGCGGGCGCTGTTGTAGTGCACCGCGACCCGGCACCCGGCCGCGTCCAGCGCCAGCGCCAGCTCCCGACCCAGACCCCCCGAGGCGCCGGTGACCAGCGCCACCGGGGAGTCGGGCCGCTGCCCGAAGGCGCCCTTGCCGCTCACCGCGCCCCTCCCCACGTCAGCAGGACCGAACCCCACGTCATCCCGGCACCGAACCCGGCCAGCAGCACCGTGTCGCCGTCCTGGATGCGCCCGGCGTCCAGCGCCTCCGCCAGCGCGATGGGGATCGACGCCGAAGCGGTGTTGCCGTACCGGTCGAGATTCGCCACCAGACGGTCCGCGGGAATCCCGGTGTGGGCGAGCACCGAGTTGATGATCCGGATGTTCGCCTGGTGCGGCACCACGTGGTCCACGTCCGCCGGCGTCAGCTTCGCCTGCTCCAGCGTCTCGCGGATCGTGCGCACCGTGTAGCGCACCGCGTTCAGGTAGATCTCGTTGCCGTTGATCTGCGCGTAGTGCAAGCCCTGGCGCACCGTCTCCTCGGTGGTGGGCATCCGCGAGCCCCCCGCCAGGACCTTCAGGCTGTCCTTGCACGAGCCGTCCGCGCCCAGGTTCCACGCCAGGACCCGCTCCACCGGGCCGGGCTGCAGGACCACCGCACCGGCCCCGTCACCCACCAGGATCGACAGGTCCCGGTCCGCCGGGTTCGCGGTCAGCGTGTGGGTGTCCGAACCGATCACCAGGATCGGGCGCGGGTCCATGTGCAGCAGACCCACCGCCGTCACCAGCGCGTACACGAACCCCGCGCACTCGGAGTTCACGTCGTGCGCGCTGCCCGCGATCTTCAGCGCGTCGTGGACGAACGCCGACGTCGCCGGCGAGGGCTGCTCCGGCGTCGCCGTCGCCACGATCAGGTGCGCGATGTCCGCACCCGACAGCCCCGCCCGCTCCAGCGCCCGGCGTCCGGCTTCCACCGCCATCGACGCGGTGCTCTGCCCCGCCCCGACCGCCCGCCGTTCCCGGATCCCGCACCTGGAGACGATCCAGTGCTCGTCCACACCGAAACGCTCCGCCAGCTCCACGCTGGTCACCACGCGCTCGGGGACGGAGATCCCCCACCCGGTGATGTCGAAGCCGCTCATCGAGCAGTGCCCCGCGCTCAGACGCCGGCCTGGCCCACGAGCGCCAGGATCCGCTCGTGCACCACCCGCAGCGTCGTCGTGTCGTCGATGTCCGCGAACAGCGACTCGTCCGCCGGAATGTGCGGGTACTGGTTCTGGAACCCGTACAGCCACTCCATCAGATCCAGCGAGTCCACGTCCGCGATGTGCTGCAGCGCCGCGTCCGCGTCGATCTCCTGCGCCCCGGACACCGCCTGCAACTGCGCGGCCAGGTCCTCGATGGTGGGGATGTCGGACATGAGTGATCGTTCCTTCCTGGACGCCCCGGAACGGGCGCCAACACGTGATGAGGCAGAACAGACCCGGACACCCCGGGAGGATCACGGACACCGCCACCGCGCCCCCCGCCGCCCACAGGCCACGGAACGCACCGCGACGGAACCCGAAAACCCCCCGGGGAAAAACCCGGGAAGGCCGTGGGGGCCGCGTGTCTTGTCGAAACCGCATGAAACCCACCCCCACGCAAACGCCCCGCAACCCCGGCCCTGCGCCCACGCTTGCGCACCGCTTGCGAGACACGCGCTTACCTGACCCGAGACACCGCACCCACACGCACGACACCCACCACCTCGCACCGCACCGCACCGCGACGCGGACACCGCACCCGCACCGCACCGCACAGCACCGAGGCCACCGCACCCGCACCGAGGCCACCGCACCGCACCGCGCCGCAGGCCGCACCCGCCGGGGCGGGAGGGCGACCGTAGGCAAGCACGGACACACCCCGACCACCCCGGCCCGCACGGCCGTTCACACCGCACGGACCCGGCCGCCCTCACCGGCGCTCCCGTCCGCAGACGACGAGAGCGGCCACCGCCACCGCAACGGCCGTCCACGCGGGGAAAGGCACCACCCGGCGCCGCGCACCACGGACACCCGCACCACCGGACACCCGCACCACCCGGCCCAGTCCAGTCCGGCCCAGTCCAGTCCGGCCCGGCCGAGCCCGGCCCAATCCGGTCCATCCGATCCGCCACCAGAACAGGGGCACACCCGCATGACCACCGCCGAGACCCGCTCCATCAACCCCGACGTCGACGCGATCCGCCACCACTACGAGGTCGGCAACGACCTCTACCGCCTCATCCTGGGCCCCACCATGATGTACTCCGGCGGCTACTGGGAGGACGGCGAGGACCTCGTCGCCACCCTCGACGAGGCCCAGGAACGCAAGCTCGACGTCTTCACCGACCTCGCCCAGGCCGCCGGCAAAGCCAAGGTCCTGGACATCGGCTGCGGCTGGGGCACCATGCTCAACCGCCTCACCACCGTCCACGGCGTCCAGCAGGCCGTCGGCGTCACCCTCTCCCGCACCCAGGCCGACTTCGTCGCCGCCCTCGACAACCCCGCCATCCACGCCCGCGTGGAGAGCTGGGAGGACCACAAGGCCGACGGCGAGCCCTACGACGCCGCGTTCTGCATCAACGCCCTCGAACACTTCGTGCTCTCCTCCCTCACCCCCAAGGAGCGCACCCAGCGCTACCGCGTCTTCTTCAAGCAGGTCCACTCCCTGCTCAAGCCCGGCGCCCGCTTCGTCCTGCACACCATGACCGTCGAGAACCCCCCGCTGCGCCGCCAGCTCCTGGACGACCTCAAGTTCCTCCAGCGCGAGGAGTTCGAGGGCTGCCACATCCCGCGCCTGCCCGAACTCGCCGCCGGCCTCGACGGCCTCTTCGAGGTCACCGAGATCCGCAACGAACCCGAGTCCTTCGCCCGCGCCTGCCGCGCCTGGCTCCAGCTCCTGGCCGCCCGCCGCGACGAAGCCGTCGCCATGGCCGACGAGACCACCGTCCAGCGCTTCGAGCGCTACCTCGACATCTTCGCCTACACCCTCGAAGACCACATCTTCAACAACTTCCGCGTCACCCTCACCCGCCGCGCCTGAAAGGGGACACCCCGGCCATGACCACCACCGCCGAACACCCCGCCCCCTCCGGCGCCGACCAGCCCGAACCCGCCGGCGCCACCACCCACCCCGACACCACCGCCGTACGCCACCTCAAAGTCGCCATCATCGGCGCCGGCATCTCCGGCCTGGGCACCGCGATCCGCCTCCTGCAGAGCGGCACCAACGACTTCCTCGTCTTCGAACGCGCCACCGACCTCGGCGGCACCTGGCGCGACAACACCTACCCCGGCTGCGCCTGCGACGTCCAGGCCCACCTCTACTCCTTCTCCTTCGCCCGCAACCCGCAGTGGAAGTCCACCTTCGCCACCCAGGCCGAAGTCCACGCCTACCTCAAGGACACCGCGCAGCGCTTCGGCGTCGAACCCCACCTGCGCTACGGCCACGAACTCCTCGACGCCCACTGGGACGCCGACCACCGCCACTGGCGCATCCACACCACCCACGGCCGCTACACCGCGCAGATCCTCGTCACCGGCACCGGCTACCTCTCCGAGCCCGCCGTCCCCGACCTGCCCGGCCTGGACACCTTCACCGGCACCCTCTTCCACTCCGCCCGCTGGCGCCACGACCACGACCTCACCGGCCGCAACGTCGCCGTCATCGGCACCGGCGCCTCCGCCATCCAGTTCGTCCCCGCCATCCAGAACCAGGTCGCCCGCCTCGACCTCTACCAGCGAACCCCCCCCTGGGTCGCCCACAAACCCGACAAGCCCAACACCCCCCGCCACACCTGGATGCTGCGCCACCTGCCCGGCTACCAGCGCTTCCGCCGCGCCTTCAACAAGAACGGCCGCGAGATCGTCGCGTTCTTCATGTCCCGCCCCACCCGCACCACCGGCATGAAGAACATGGCCGCCGGCCACCTCAAGAAATCCGTCCCCGACCCCGGCCTGCGCAAGCGCCTGACCCCCGACTACACCGTCGGCTGCAAACGCCTCCTGTTCTCCAACACCTGGTACCCCGCCATCCAGCAGCCCAACGTCGACATCGTCTCCGACACCATCACCGACATCGGCCCCACCCACATCACCACCGCCGACGGCACCACCCGCACCGTCGACACCATCATCCTGGCCACCGGCTTCACCGCCACCGACCGCCCCGTCGCCCGCCGCATCCACGGCCGCGACGGAACCACCCTGCGCGACACCTGGCACACCCACGGCATGAAAGCCCACCGCGGCACCACCATCCACGGCTTCCCCAACCTCTTCATGCTCCTGGGCCCCAACACCACCCTGGGCCACTCCTCCCAGACCGTCATGATCGAAGCCCAGATCGCCTACATCGTCGACGCCCTCAAAACCATCGACAAACTCGGCATCACCTCCGTCGAGATCCGCCCCGAAGCCCAGAACGCCTACAACCAGACCCTCACCGACCGCCTGAAGAACACCGTCTGGAACGCCGGCGGCTGCCAGAGCTGGTACACCGACCACCACGGCAACAACCCCTCCATCTGGCCCACCTACACCTACCGCTTCCGCCGCCAGACCCGCCGCTTCGACCTCCTCAACTACCAACGCGCCACCGTCACCCACACCACCCCCTAACCCCCCACACGCACACACCCGGACACACACGGGCACACACGCGGGGGCACGCAGGGGCACACACGCGGGGGCACGCACACAACCACACAGGCACACCCAACACGGCCGGGCGGCACCCGCCCACCCACGGACCCCGCCGCCCGGCCGGCCCACACCCCAGAACACCCCACCGGAAACCGAACCGGACACACAACCAACAACCGAACACCTGCACGGACCCAGCAGGCCGCCCACCCCACAGGACCCACCCACCCGCCCTCACACACTAACCACCACCAGACCACCAACCAGCCACCCAACCCGCAGCCGTCACACCATCAGACACCCACCCACGAACAAACACACACCACCCGAACACCCACCCCTACCCGGAACAGGAAACCCCCGCATGACCAACCCCACCCGACGCACCATCCTCACCACCACCGCCACCACCGCCCTCATCACCGCCTTCAACACCACCACCCGCACCTGGGCCACCACCAACACCCCCACCACCCACAACCACTGCCCCGTCCCCACCCTCGACGGCACCCTCACCACCGACACCACCACCCTCACCGAATTCAGCCACGACTTCGGCCGCCTCACCACCAACACCCCCCACGCCGTCCTCAAACCCGGCTCCGACCAGGACATCATCAAAATCATCAACTACGCCCGCCACAACGGCCTCAAAGTCGCCATGAACGGCCAAAGCGGCACCGACAACGACCTCGAATCACACTCCAACTACGGCCAGGCCTCCCCCAACGGCGGCATCAGCATCGACGCCCGCACCCTCAACCGCATCCACACCATCACCCCCACCAACGCCACCGTCGACGCCGGCGTCACCTGGGCCCAACTCACCGACGCCACCCTCAACCAAGGCCTCACCCCACCCTGCCTCACCGACTACCTCCACCTCTCCATCGGCGGCACCATCAGCATCGGCGGCATCGGCAACACCGTCCAAAAACACGGCCTCCAAGCCGACACCGTCGAATCCATCGACATCATCACCGGCACCGGCCACCTCCTCACCGCCACCCCCACCAAAAACCCCGACCTCTTCCACGCCGCCCTCGCCGGCGCCGGACAATTCGGCATCATCATCCGCGCCACCATCAAACTCATCCCCGCCCCCCAACGCGCCCTCGTCTTCAACCTCTACTACAACAACCTCACCACCTACCTCACCGACCAACAAACCATCCTCAACGACGGCCGCTTCCACACCCAAATCGGCGAAATCATCCCCCAACAAAACACCACCCCCCTCTACAAAATCGAAACCGCCACCTACTACAACGGCACCACACCCCCCAACCCCACACCCCTCCTCACCGGACTCAACCCCAACCTCCCCGACCAAACCACCACCACCGACCAGACCTACCGCGAATACACCTACCGCGCCGACACCTGGACCCAAAACCTCAAAAACCTCGGCTACTGGAACCAACCCAAACCCTGGCTCAGCCTCTTCATCCCCGCCACCCAAGCCGCCAACTTCATCACCTACGCCACCCCCCTCATCACCCCCCAACCCTCGGCCAAGGCCTCCTCCTCTTCTACCCCTTCCCCACCAACAAACTCACCCACCCCTACGCCATCACCCCAAACGAACCCACCACCTACCTCTTCGACCTCCTCACCTTCCCCCACCCAGGCACCAACCCCACCACCCAACTCACCCACAACCGCACCCTCTACGACCACGCCACCACCCTCGGCGCCAAACGCTACCTCGTCGGCGCCATCCCCCACATGACCCCACCGACTGGAAAAACCACTACGGCCCCCAATGGACCAACCTCACCAACACCAAACACAAATACGACCCCACCCACACCCTCACCCCCGGCCAAAACATCTTCCCCTAACAACACGGACAACCGCAGGCGCGGACAGACACACACAGCAGACACGCAGACACAGACACAAACCACAGACACGGCACGGCACGACACGGCAATAAAACAAACCAGCAAACAAACCCTCAAACAACAAACACAAACCACAGACCACAAGCCCGCAAACACCGACACAGACCCAGCCCACGAGCACACAAACACCGACACAGACCACAGCCACGAGCGCACAAACACCGACACAGACCACAGGCCGGCGGGCGCACAAACAGAAAACACCAGACACACAGACACACAGCAGCACAAGCACAAACACACAGGCATCGACCCGCAAGCGCAGGCATCGACCCACAGGCGCACAGGCGCAGCACCCCCACCGACACAGACCCACAACAAGCACAGAAACAAGAACACACACGCCCGACACAGAACCACAGAAATACACCAATAAAACACGCAGACACACAACAAAACAAACCAACAAGCAAACCACAAACACAAGCCACAATCGGCAAACCACAGACCGCAAGCCGAAGGCCCAAATCCCAGACAGACAAAACAAGCCAGCAAAAAAACAAA
>NZ_LJJF01000004.1 GCF_001625365.1 Streptomyces sp. MJM8645
CCGCCTTGGCAGGTTCGATGATCGGGGCGAGCGGGGTGGGAGGCGGTGGTGAGGTGGCCACGGTGACGCCGACCGTGCCGTCCGCCTGACGGCCGACGGTGCTGATCACCGCACCGGAGTCGTCGACGACGTGGAACTGTCCGCGGGCGGCACTGTACGGGAGCTGGGAGGCGCGCTCCATGTTGGTGAGCCGCTGGTCCAGGCTCTTGAGGAGGGCGGCGAGTTCACGCTGCTGGACGGCCTGATCGAGTGCGTTGGTCACGTGTGCGTCCCCTTCTGACCGAAGCTGGTGATCAACCCATCGCGTCCGAGCGCTTGAGGGTCAACACCGCCGTGCCGTCGGGGCGTAGCTCGTCGGAGATGATGCGGTGCCAGACCTGGATGTCTCCCACCCACGGGACATGGGCCTGGACGAGGATGTCGTCGCCGGGTGACCAGGAGCCCAGGGGCGCGTTGGGGTGATCTCGGATCTCCAACATGGGGATGTAGAGGGCTTGTGTCCTGGACTGCAGTTCGCGGTTGCCGCGTGCGCGCAGGGCGGCTTCGCTGGTGGCCGCCTTGTCTGCGACGACGTGGACGCGGCGTAGCCGGCCGTCGGGGCGGGCGAGCTGGAGACGGGGCATCGTGGCGCCTTCGCCGCGGCCGAGGACCAGGACCTCGTTGGCGAAATCCTCCCCCATCGCGCGGGGCGTAGCGGTGGCGCTGATGTTCTCGCCATCAGCGAAGCGCAGGTCGGTGCGTTTTCGGCCGAGTCGGGGGGTGCCCAGACGCAGCCGGTGAACGATGGTGCGGTCGTTTCCGGTGGTGGTGGACCAGGAGTGTTCTTCGAGGTAGTCGAACTCGTGCTGGAGGGCGATGGTGTCGATGGCGTTGCCGCAGTCCGGGGTGTCCCACCAGGCGAGTTCGTAGGGGTCTGAGCCGTCTTCGGCGCCGAGGAGGATGTCAGCCTTGTGCTGGTCGAGTACCAGATCGAGGCGGGCATTGTCGTAGGACTGCAGGTGGTCCCAGATCTGGCGGACGGCGTCGTAGGCGTCGATACGGGGGCCGCCGTAGGGAGGCGGCGGCGGTGGGACCTGGACCGAGCGCGGCGGGTCAGTGAAGTCGATGTAGCCGTCGTGGTTCTTGTCGAGGCCGGCGTTGGGGTCGGGTGGGGTGATGAGCATGCCGGACTGGAGCAGGCCTTCGAAGGGCAGGCCGTGGGGGTAGGAGGTGTAGCCGGCGCACTCGACGACCCACTGGCCGTTCTCGGGCCGGGTCCTGACGACCAGGCCGCCGCCGCGGATCTGCCCGTCGACTTCGGCGAACACTGCTGTGTCCCACTCCTGAAGGACGGGCTGGCCGTCGGCGGCGATGAGGCGGGCGTACTCGGGTTCGATGTGCCCGGTCATGCCACCCGGGCCGGACAATTGGCGCACGGGAGCGGAGGTCAGCGTGAACGGCACGTCCCAATCGAGGATCTGCCCGGTCAGGACTCGGAGGGCGATGAAGCGCCAGCCCACAGCGCTACGCCCCGTCCTGGGCGGCGGCTTCCTGGAACTGCACGCGGCAGATGAGTTGGGTGGAGCTGTTGACGTCGATGCGGCCGGGGTCGATCGCGGTGGTCTGGATGTTCAGGGGCTTGGTGGTGCCGCGAAGGGCGGCGGGGATGGCGAACCTGTCGACGAGGAGCTTGTCGGCCCGGCGGAAGCCGGTGCCACCGTCGTCGTCGAGTTCGCTGTTCGAGCCAGCGATTCCAGCGAGGACGTGATGCATCTGGGCGTAGACGTTGTCGCCTGACAGGCGCAGGCCGCTCAGGTTGGTGGTGATGATCGCGGTGACCGCCCACTCCGGGATGTCGATGCTCCAGGCGGCCTGCTCCGGCCAGTTCTTCGGGTTGCCGTCGGTCGGTTCGATGTAGGAGTAGGCGCAGCCGATGACGGTGTAGACCCGCTCCTCGGTGCGGGGGCGGGTGACGCGGCGCAGGTCCTTGATGTGGGCTGGAAGGACGCTGGTGGTGTTCGGTGGCAGGTCGATGCGGGCGAGAGCGATCGCGGAGTCGCCCGGACGGGCCTGGCGTGCCGTGGTGGTGTTGGCCGGCACTCCGGAGATCACCCGGGTGGCGATGTACGGGCCGGTCGCCGGGGTGCTCGGCTGTGGCCAGGTCTCGCCCATCAGATAGGGGTTCTCGACCCGGGCGATGATGAGGTCGGAGCGCCCGGTCGGGCCGGTGGGGGTGATGGGGATACGGTCGGTGGAGATCATGCGGCCCGCGTAGGCCTCGTACTGGGCTCCGGCAGCGCGGTTGAGGATGGAGCATGCGCCGGTGAGGACTTCGACCTGCTGGCCGGGGGAGGAGAGTGCGCGAACACACAGGTCGGTGGGGCCGATGACACCTTCGGCGCCGCCGACGGAGTTGTAGGCGAGCAGGCGGGCGATCTGCGCGGAGTGTTCGGCGGATCCTTCGATGAACCACGGCACGCTGTCCCAGGGCACTTGTTCTCCTTCTCCGGGTGGGCTAGTAGAAGCGGTGGGCGGGACGCCAGGCGACGGTGGCGCGGGAGGTGCCGGTGTCGTCGACGACGGAGTAGCGGACGTGCTGGAGGCCGGGGGCCAGGAGCATGTCCTGCATGCGGGGGCTGCTGCGGGTCAGGGCGCCGGCGACGCTGGCGGTGTCGTCGCGCAGGACGGTGCGGGCCCAGGGGCGGGGGTCGATGGTGACCCACTCACCGTCGGCCAGGGCCAGGTCGAGGCCGATCGTCATCCGCTGGCGAAGGTCGCCCTGCTGGGTGCGGTCGGGTCCGAAGAAGGTGAGCTTGGGGTTGCGGCCGGGGCCGTAAACGGTGGTGACGGGCCAGGTCGGCACGGTGCCGGCCACGGGCATCGCCCCGGGGGGCTGCGGGGGCGCCGGCACGCGCTGCGACAGGGCGGCGGTCAGCGGCGACGTGAGACCGCGAATCGGCGCCGGGGCGGCGGTGGGGGTGGTCGACTCCTCGGCGTCGTCGTACCACCGTCCGTCGGCGATGAGGAACGTGGCGACGAGACTGGTGCTGCCCTGTCGGGTGAAGCGGGTGTTGGCCGGTGCGATGCTGCGCGGCCGGCCGTAAGCGCGGCGGATTCGTCCACCCTGCATGGTCCGCAGCACGGCGACCGCGCCCATGCGGCGGCGGATGGTGGCCGCGTCCCAGGCCGCGAGGAGGGTGTCGACGGCGCCGAGGTTGGCGGTGTGGCGTCCGACCGTAGTGCGTGCGGCGTTGACGGTGTCGACGGCCAGTTCGAAGCTCACGGTGGTGGAGGATGTGGTGTCCTGGCCGAAGCGCAGACCGTCTTCCTGGGGCAGTGGCGCGTCGCCGAGGACTCCGTCAGCGTGGTCGAGGCTGGGTTCGTTCAGCAGGTAAATGCCGGTATTGAGGGTGCCGAAGAGCAGGTCGGCGCCCGGGCGCAGGCCGTCGCCGTCGTAGGTCAGGTTCCACTCGCCCTCACGCAAGAACGCCATGGACGCCTCCCAGTCGGGCTCGGCGGAGCTGGAACATGGCGCCTTGGAGGGCGTCGCCGCTGGTTTCGCGTTCGGAGCGGGTGATGATCAGATCCCCGCCGACCAGTGCGGAGGCCTGCGCGGTGGGGGTGGCGCGCATCGTGTACTGGGCGCTGCGATACAGGTCAGCAGCGGTGAGGCTGGGCTGGCGCAGCGAGCCGGCCGCGTTGTAGACGACGTGGCCGCCGAACATGTCGGCGACGCGGGCGAGGATCTGCTCGGAGCGGGCACGCTTGGCGGGGCTGAGCGGGATGTACGCCTCGCCGCCGGTCTCCGGCTCGGCCCACACGCGCCACTCGCCGGGGCGGGCGATCTGCGCGATGTGCTTCTCGGTGCCGCGGGCGAACGCCTGGACGCGGCCGCGAATGCCGCCGTTGGCGAATCCGGTGAGGATGCCTCCGTCCGCCTGGTTACTGCGGGGAGGGCCGGAGGGGTAGTTGTACTGGACGTCGACGTTGACGGTGCGCCCGCGCAGCGTGTTGATGATGCTCTGGATGGCGGACACGCTCTGCGAGACCTCGGTGCTCGGCGCGGTGATGCGAACCTGGTGGTCCGGCAGCCGCTCGACCTTGAACCCGATGTTCTGGAGTTCGGAGATGGCCCGATCGGACGGGGCCTCGACGGTGATGCTCTTCTGCCCCGGGGTTGCGCTCAACTTGTCCTGGATGGACTGCAGTTCACCCATCGCCTTGAGGGTGGGCACGTCCACGTCGATCTTCTTCCCGGCCGGGAACCCGGCGAGAGTCTTCATGATCGAGTTGAGTTCGGCGTTCGCCGTCGCCGACGTGGTGGTGATCTGGACCTGCCCGTCCGGCAGGGTGATGACGGTGTAGCCCAGCCCCTGGAGCAGCGTCTTCGCCTCGTCGGTCATCGCCTGGACGGTGATCTGCTTGCTGCCGGGCACCTTGGCGTACTCGGCCTGGACGCCGGCGAGCTGGGCGAGGACGGAGTCGACGCCGCTGGCGGCGAGCAGGGTGGTGACCCGGTCGGGCACCAGGCCCATCGCGGCGGCGGCCTTCTCCGCCTGCTCCCGCGTGAGGCCGTAGCCCATCGCGGTCTTGACGGCGGACTCGTACAGGCGGGCCATCTCCGCCTTGGCGGCCTGGAGGGCCTCGGGGACGGTCTTCTTCTGGCTGATCGCCAGGTCGTAGGCGGCGCGGGTGGAGTCGAGCGTGGCGTCGCGGATCGACGTCATCGACTGGTAGAGCTGGTGGCCGTTCTCGACGCTCGTCTTGAGCGAGCCGTCCGTCTCCACCAGCGCCGAGCCCCAGCCCTTGAGGTACGAGGTGCCCTCCTTGAGGGCGGTGTTGCGCTCGTCGGTGGCGTTCTTGGACGCCTGGAGAGCGGAGAGCACCGCGCCGTCCGCGCGGGCCTGCGCGTCCTTGAACGAGAGGGTGCCGCCGGCGAGGAGGTCAAGGGCGGACTTGAGCGCGTCGGTGCGGGCGGTCGCGTCCACGGTGGCGTTGCTGAACTGGCCGACCAGCCCCTTGAGCTTCTCGTACACCAGGCCGGAGCGTTCGAGTCCGCCGGCGGCGTTGGCGACGTCCTTGGTCTTCTGGGCCTCGCTCTCCTGGACCTTGAGGAGCTCGTGCAGGGCCTTCGCGGCGTTCTCGGCGTCGCGGGCCTTGTTCTTGAGGTCGTCGGTCGGCTTGCCCCGGTACGCCTTGAGGGCGGCTTCGGCCTGCTCGTCCATGGTCTTGGACAGGGCCTTGAGGCCGCCATTGAGCCCGAGGTAGGCGGTCGTCATCTCCGGCAGGCCGATCTTGACCTTGGCCATAACGTCGAGCAGCTTCTCCTGCCCGCCGAGGACCTTCTGGTCCTGTAGGAGCTTGGCCGCGGTGGTGCGCACATCGGTGGTGACGGCGCCGTTGGTGTCCTTCAGCGCGGTGGACAGTTGCTGCTGGGCACGGCGCTGGTCGGCGGCAGCCTGGGCGGCCTTCTGGTGCCAGCTGGCCAGCAGGCCCAGGCCGATGCCGAGGCCTGCGACGGCCATGCCCATCGGCCCGCCCATGAACGACACGAGGCCGGACCAGGCGCCCTTGAGACCGACGGAGACCGCACTGCCCACCCCGGTGATACGCCCCGCTGCCTCACCAGCGGACGAGCGCGTGTCGAGGAAAGCACGGTTCATCGCATCGACGGTGGGAACCGTGGCGGCCAGGCGCGGCACGTTGGACTGCAGCGCGGAGACGGCCAGGCCGACGCGTCCGAGGGAGACGCCTGCGCGTTCGGCGTGCCACTGCTGCAGAGCCATCTGCTCGTTCAGGCCGCGGAACGTGCCGATGAGACCGGTGGTGGTGCGGGTCAGGCCGGTGGCGTTGGCGTTCGCCGCGTTGAACATGCCGTTGATGCCCTGGACGGCCTTGATGGCGAACAGGACAGCCAACAGACCACCGAGGGCGGTTGACAGGCCCGGCACGGTGCGCAGCAGCACGGCGACGACGTTGGCCAGGCCGGAGAAGACGGCCAGGATCGGGCCGAAGGCGGCCGCGCCGCCGGCGAGCCGGCCGATGATCTCGGCGATGTTGGACAGCACACCGATGACGTGGGGTCCAAGTAGGCCGAGGCCGTTGAAGAGGGCACCGATGGCGGGGACGAACTGGGTGCGGACCTGGGAGACCAGCGAGGCGATGCCACTGTCCGCGCCAAGGCGGGCGAGTCCGCGCCCGACGTCACCGACCAGGCCGATCATTTCCCGGGCGCCGGGCAGTGCCTGGTCGAAGTAGTCCTTCATCCGGTTCTTGCCGGTGTCGGAGTGCGACCACTTGTCGAACCGGTCGAGGGTGCGCTCCATCCCCGCGAGTAGGGAGTTGCCCGAGTCCCGGCCGGCGGCGAACGTGCCGCCGAGGCCCTTGCCGAGGCTGCGCAAGGAGCGGCCAAGCGAGGCCGCTACGTCGGCGCCCTCGTTCATGGCCCGGTTGAGAGAGCCGTTCTCGCGGGCAGCAGCGACGGAGGTGCGGGCCCACTGGGTACCGCGTCGTGTCGCCTCAGCGAGGCGCTCGACGAACGGGGCTCCGGCCACCACCAGGTCCTCGGTGGTGTGTCCGAGGTTCTTCATGCTGATGCCCATCAGGCCCAGCACCTTGGTGTTGGAACGGACGATCTCGGCACCGTCGGCCCGGAAAACGGGGGTCTGCATCCACCGGGCCGCGTCAGCTACGAAGCGATGGCCGGCGTCGGCAACGCCGTTCAGCTGGGTACGGACGAGCGGCAGGACGCTCGCGCCGAGCGGGGTGATGTCACGCGCGAGGTCGAAGAAGAAGCGTTTCTGCGCGTCCTGCTTGATGCTCTTCCAGACGCCCTGGAACCCGAGGAGCGCCTGGACGGTCTCCTGTACGGGCGGCGGGACGGCGTTGATTGCCGCTGTCATCTTCTGGAACTCGGCGGCGCTCATGGTGGTGCCGTCGCGCACCGCCGCGAGTTTCTGCCCGTACGCCTGCGCGGCGGTGCCAACGCCGCCGAACAGGGCCTTGGTGCTGAGCAGGCCGACGCCGAGCGCGGCCAGGACGCCGGGGATCGCGGCGAGGGTGTTCACCGCTGGCCACGCCGAGCCGACCATGGCGGTCAGGCCGGCTCCGAGCTGGGCCAGCGCGCCGACCGCTGGCTGCACGAGGGTGAGAATCGCGCCCATGAACAGGGCGCGGCCAGGCAGCTGGAACGGGATCTTGATCCCGCCGCCCTGGGCGACGTCGCCGTCCGCCTCGCGGACCCGGCGCCGCACCGCGTCGACCAGCCCTCGGGGGTCGATGTCGGGGCGCAGCCGCATCCGGGCGCCCTGCTCGCCGGTCGCCTCGGAGACGACGCGGGTCAGCTCGCGGCGGAAGTGCTCGCCGTCCGGGCTGACCTTCGCGCGGACGCCCGCGGCGGCGCCGTCGACGGCGCGTTCCATGTCGCCGCGCAGGTGCTCGCGGTCGACGGCGAGTTTGACCTTGGCGCGCAGCCCGGCGGACGCCTCCTCGACGACGGCCTTGAGCCGCTCGCGCAGGCCCTCGCCGTCGACGTCGATGCCGATGCGGGCCTTGATGCCCTCGCTGGCCTCCTCGACCTTGGTGCGCAGGCTGCGGGCGAAGCCGGCTGCCGTGGCCTCGACCTGCACGACGAGGCGCCCGGAGACCTGGCCCTCAGCCATGCTGGACCCTTCCTCGGTGCGAGGCCGCGTCAAGCAACTGGCGCAGACCTGACGTGCCGGACGACGGCGGTGGTGGTGCGGTGTCCGCGGTGCGGACGGTGTTCGGCCGGGGGACGGCCAGGGGTTCGGTGAGCCGCCGGTCGGCGGCGTAGACCGAGGTCAGCTCGACGAGCTGGGCGAGGAGTTCCTCCTGGAAGCCCCACCAGGCGCGCTCACCTGGGGCGCGGCGGGTGCGGGCCTGCTCGGGCAGCCCGTCGAGGAGGACTACGAGGCGGCGGACTCCGAGGAAGGCGGGGTCGCCGGGGCGGCGCCAGAGGTCGCGGGCGTCTCGCCGGTGGTGGTAGGCGAGGTCGTACTCGAGGTCGTCCCACCTGCCGCGGGCGAGGTCGGCGACCCGGAGAGCTTTCCCAGGCTCACGCCGTACGCCTTGACCAGGGCCTTCGTCAGACGGATGTAGTCGGCGATGCTGGGCCGCTGTGCGGTGAAGCGCTCGAACTGTTCGACGCCGAGCAGTAGCAGATACACGTCGCGCAGCGCGGCGAGGAAGGTACGGGGCAGGTGCGGGCGGGTCAGCAGCAGGTCAACGATGCCGCCGGCGATGTTCTGGTTCTTCTCATCGGCGATGACCTGCGCGGCGATGCCCATGAGGTCAAGGTTGTTCGCGAGCAGCGGGTCGAGCGCGTCCAACGGCAGCTCGGCCGGAAAGGTGAAGGTCTCCCCACCGAGCAGGACCGGGATGCCGTTGGGGTGGGTGACCTCCCGCTTCGGCGCGTCGAGGTCAATCACAAAGTCGCTCAAGGGAAGGTCCTCCAGGTCGGATGGGTGGTCGGCGGGGACGGTCGCACAGCCGCGAGGCTTGTGGCGACCGCTGCCGTCAGGACTCCTTGAACGCGGGGTCGTCGGTGAGCATGTACCAGGCATCGGTGTCGTCGCCGCCCAGGAGCCCCAGGCGCAGCGGCAGCTTCGAGCCGGAACCCTTCTGGAGGTCGTTGGCGACGCCTTCGAGCTGCATCGCCCGCGGGAAGACGAACCGGTAGTGCTTGCCGCCGTCGAGGACTTCGAGCAGCGCGGCGATTTCGATGCGCTCGCCGATACGTGGCGGGACGAACTTGTAGTGCCGGGCGTCCTTGTCGAGTCCGCCGCTGGGCATGATCTCCGCGATCTTGCCGCCGCCGTAGACGGCCTTGAAGTTCGCAGCGGACCACTGGAGCAGGTCCATCTCCACGGTGACCGCGTCGGCGGTCTGGAACTGGCGAACCGCAAAGTCGGACTGGGCAGACTTCATCGACTCAAAATTGGGCTCCTCCTTGAACTTCAGGGAGTCCTCGGTGGTGTGGCCGACCGACCGCCAGCCGGCCGCGAGCGCGACGGTTGCGTCAGTGGGCGCGACGGTCCCGACCGGCGCCAGATAGAGGTAGAGCCGGCCGGGAACGACGGTCTCGGCCGCGTTGGACTTCACGCTCATGGGGCTCCTCGGGGGCAGGGACTGCGACGAGGAGAAAAGGTGCGGCCCGAACAGGGCTTGTGTCGCGCCCTGGCTCATGGGTGCATGACGACTTGCAGGGAGATGCTGTAGCGGATCGCTCCCGAGGTGAGCTCGGTGAAGGCCAGCGGGCTGCTGGTGGCGACGTGGCTGACCACCGGCCCGGCCGGCGGCGGCTCGGCGTCGGGCAGGCCGAGCAGCGCGCCGGCCGCCAGCAGGGTGAGGCGGCGTAGTTCGGCGGAGCCGGGCCAGCCGGCCGGGTCGGAGATCACTTCGATCGTGACCTCGCCGACGGTCTCCCAGCGCAGCCCGCGCAGGTCACCGCCCGGGCCCGAGGTGACCCTCAGCCGTGGCCACGGCGCCTCGACCAGGCCGGAGACGTGGCCGGGGCCTCCGACCGCCTCCAGCACGGCTGGGTGCCGGCGCAGGTGGGCCAGTGCGGCGGCGACGGGGTCGACGGCCGCCACCTTCTGAAGGAGCGCCGGCTCGGTCATCAGCGGCGTGCGACGTAGCCGTTGGCGCGCAGCTGGCGGGCGTAGTCCGGGGCCACCCACACGTCGGCGCCGGGCAGGTAGTCCTGGCCGGAGATGAACAGGTGGTGGGAAAGCCGGACCTTCTCTGGGTCCTGGCCGGTGCCCAGGGGCGGGCCGACAACGGTCTGCTGGTCCGGCTCTCCGCTCGCGGCCGGCGGGGCGTTCTTGCTGCTGGTGTTGGTTGCCATGGCGGTGCACTGTGCAGGACCCGGGCCCTTGCGTCGCGCGCTCTACCGGTACTTGAGGGAGGTCTCGTTGACGGCTCTGGCCATGAAGTGGGTGCCCGTGGCGACCAGGCCGCCCGGGTAGACGTCGCCGAACTCGGCTTGGACGACGAGGTCCCCCTCGCAGACCACGGTGACCGTGACCCGGTTGCCGGCCGTCACGGGCTGACCAGTATTAATCCCATGGGCAACTCCCTTGGGGTCAAGGGTAGTTGTGCAGCGGCAGTTCTTGAGGTTCGCGACGGCTCGGCTGCTCTCGTCGCGCGGCGCCTTCATGTAGGTGTACTCGCCGACGCCGCGGTGCTTGCGGTCCCAGTCCATCGACGGCACCTTGAAGCGCAGGTTGTTCGGGACGCTCTGCCCCTCGGTCTGCACGTGGGTATGGCGGACCCGGTCGTCGGCGACGGTCACCCACTGCTTCGTGGGCGGGGCCAGACGCCTGGCTCGGTCGGCGACCTGGTCGGCGATTCGGCCGACCTCGGGCGCCACCATGGCAGCCACCAACTCCTCCAGCCCCGGCACCGCCTCGAAGCGCGCCATCAGGGCACCAGCGGCGGGTCGAGGGCTGCGGTGATCGCGATGTAGTCGGCCGCGCCGTCCACCGCGACGGCGCACAGCCGGGCCGTCGTGATCGTCCAGGACTCGGCTCCGTCGACGAGCCGGTCACCGGGGCGAAGCGGCCAGTGCCGTGGGTCGGCGCGCAGCGACCACGACCCGTCCGCCTGAACCACGGCGGCGCCGGGCAACGCCGGCCCCGAGGCCGCGGTCGTGCCGGGCCTCGGCGGCACGGGCAGGCCGTGCGCGTCGCGTTCCCAGGGGTGCTCGGCGACGTACGCGGTGAAGCGCCGATTCGGCAGGATCACCGCCACAGCGACGTTGTCCCCCCGTACGGCCACGGGGCAGCGGCCGGTCGGGGCCGCACGTACACCGGCGGCTGCCGGTAGCCGTCCAGCGTGACCAGCACCGGCAGCGCCCCGGGTTGGCCGGCGCTCGGCGCGGCCTCGTAGCTGATCGACTGCCCCTCTGCCGACAACGACGACACCCGGCGCCCGCTGGCCCCGCCGCCCGTGGTCGGGGTGTTGCGGATCGTCTCGGCGGCGTGCGCGGTGACGAAGCGCCGGATCGGCCGCTCGGCCGCGCCGTCCAGGCCGACGCGAAGCCGCACGTCGTACGTACCGTCCGGCAGCACCGTCCAGCTATCCACGGCGAAGTCGTCGTCCGGCGCGCAGTGCGCCCACGCCTGCCACGCCCCCAGGTCCGTCCCGGGCGCCGGGCGGACGCCGTTCAGCGTGGCCAGGCGCGGCACCAGCGAGCGGGCGAGGTACGCCTCCACGTCGGCCTGCGCGTCTTCGATCGCTGTTCGCAGGCCGTCGCGTTGCGCCTCGGTGAGCGGCAGCGGGATACCGGCGTGGTCGGCGACTGCTTCGGGCGAGGTGACCAGGCCGGTGCCGGTGGGCAGGTCGACGCGGATCGTCTGGTCCGTGTTGGCGGGCGCTCCGGCGGCCGGGGTGAAGGTGACGGTTCCCCAGTAGCGGCCGGCAGCCAGGGTGTCCGGGATCGTGAAGCGGAACGTGCCGGGTTTCAGCGCGACCGCGGCCGCGACGGCAGCGGGCTGGCCGGTGCGCTCGGGGTTGGGGTGCAGGGTGAGCGAGGTGACGGTCCCGCCGGCGGCGGCCGGGTCGAACGTGGCGCCGCCGTACGTGGCCTGCCAGTCGAGCGTCGACACCGCGGTCTACCTGCCGACCGCGTGGCGGACGCTGGCCTGGTCCCGCAGGCGCTGCAGCAGCAGCTCGACGACGGACTCGGACAGGTGGGCCCCCTGTGCAGCCAGCAGCGTGGTGCGGGTGCGGCCATACTCATCGGTTCGGTTCTCGACCAGGCGGATGGTGCTGACCAAGGCGCTGCCGTGCGGGGTGATCCTCTCGAACAGGGTGTCCAGGTCTGTGGGCGGGCGGCGGGTCTGCGAGTCGACGATCAGCCCATCGATAGCCTCCGGGAGCGCCTCCGCGACCGGCACTCGCTCGGGAACCCTGGTCTCCGGCACGGGGTCCGGTTCGGGCCCGGCCGGTGGCTCCAGCGGGGCGGCGGCCGGGACGAGCGTGCTCGCCTCCGCCATCGTGCTGTCTGGATCGACTGGTTCGGCGGCGGCAGCGGCCTTGCGGCTGCGCGGGGTGGTTGTCATCAGCTGTTCCTTCACCACGAAGCTGTTCGAGCCTCAGCAGGGTGGCGGCCGGGACGGCTTGTGTCGCGCCGAGCCGGCCACCACCGGAACGGGTCAGGAGTAGGTGAAGCCGCTCGTCTTCGTCACGGTGCCCGCGTCGTCGGTCAGCACGATGTCGACCGCGCCTGCCGCCTTCGCCGGGACGGTCACTTTCACCACGGTGTCGGAGACGATCGTCAGCCCGGTGCCCGCCGTACCGCCGAAGGTGACGGCGCTGGTGCCGTCCAGGTTCGTGCCCGTGATCGTCACCACGGTCCCGCCAGCGGCCGGGCCTCCGGACGGCAGGACCGACGTGATGGTCGGGGGCGGGAACAGCTTCGCGATGTCCGACTCCCGGATCTGCGCGCCGGGTTGGAAGGCGATTGTGCGGATCGCGCCCTCGGGCTTGCGGTCGCCCTCGGCGTAGCGGCGGGTCGCGTAGATCCGCTCGGTGACGGTCATCATCCGGTCCTGGACTGGGGTGGCCGGGAACCCGGCCTTCGTGATGCGGGCGCCGCCCACGGTGTAGAGGCCCATCTCTCACTTCCTGCTGGGAGTTGGCTATGCGGGCGTGATGCTCGCTCCCGGTGGTGCCTTCCGTCTTCTGCTCTCGACCACCTACTCGTCCGCGCGTCTTGAGCGGTGGTCACTGAGGGATCGCCAGTTCCCCTCCCGGGGGCCAGCCCCCGGACCCCCGCTGGGGACCTCGGGTCCCCAGACCCCTTACGCTGCCGCAGTCCGCTCCGTCCTCAGCTGGCGGACACCGCCTTGGCGGCGATGTCCGCCAGCTTCCGGGCGGTGCTCCCTTGCCCTCGGTCCCGGTAGTTGCTCCAGTGAGTGGTGGAGGAACTGGCTGAGCGCCTGCCTACCAACAACGGTCCTGAGTGGCTGCTCCGTGGTTGCTGTAGATACGGGCCACTGAATGCGCGCCGCCCAAGAGGGAAGTTCGCCAGTACATCGCTAAGGTGACCCGGGAGCTGGGAGGCCGTCCTCGGCCGAGCAGCGGTATGCCACGGCGGGTTGCCCCCGGGCTCATGGCGGTTACCACCCAGTGGCTCGCGGCCGGATGGCCAAGCACCCTGAGAGGTGCTCACGTGGCTGGCGTCGTTCAGTTGCAAGAGAGGGAGAAGAGCCCTTTAAGCCTTTGACCTGCGGAAATGCCATTGGAAGCCACGATCGTCAGATCTCCTACCCCGATCAAGGAGCTGCCAAGGCTGCTCATAGGACCGTGGTGAAGCGGCCACTGCCTCGTGGTGACCTGATCAGCAGATCTGGAAATCACGATCGATAAGTCAGGGAACCACGATCGTACGATCGTGGTTCAGTGCTGAAAAGTACATCTGAGGCTGCCCTTGGAAGGACGGCGCGACACGAAGTCATGAGCGCCCCCGAAGTTGGCTCAGTGACGTTTCGGTCATGTACTTTTAGGCCATCTGATCCGCTGCGGCCGACCGCAGCAGGGTCCAAAACCTATGCCCGAGGAAGGAGGGGACCACGTGGCTGCCGCCGCACGGCGCCGACGCGCGCCAGCGGACGAGAACGGGGAACTTCTCCCCTTTGCTCCGTTCGCGTTCTACGACGGACACGCGAACGTCGACAAGGAACGCGTCCGCGCCATCTGCCGCAGCAATAAGTTCACCCCGGGCGAGAAGTTCATGGTCCTGTGGTGGATCGGAACGTCGCCAGAGGGCATGGAGCCTGTGGTGATGACGGGGGCGGACATCGGCAAGGAAGTCGGCATGACGGCAGATGCCATCGGCCGGATCAGCCGCAAGCTCCTCAAACACCGGATCTTGGTTGCGGTGGGCACGTTCGGGAACTCGAAGTTGTACCGGATCACGCCCTACATCGCGTTCCACGGTCCGGGCTACGATCAGCGTGAAGCAGTGAAACGCTTCAACCCCCCGGACATCCCTGGGTTGGCCCCGAGAGTTCGAGAGTGGTGGGAGGACCGATGAGCGCTCAGACGTTTGCGCTGCATGGGAGCAGGAGCATGTCGTTCGGGGAGCTGCTGAGGCGGACCCACAACCTGACCGCCAACCAGCGCCTGATGATCGTGCTCTACAACGATCCGGAGCTCGTCGGCCTGAACGGGGCGATCGAGCAGTCGGCAAAGGACCTGGCGGGCATTGTCGGATGGACGCCGACCATGTTCTCCCGCATCCGGCAGCAGCTCGTTGATGCGGGATGGCTGGAGCAGTCCGGGGGGCGAGCCCAGGTCAAGTTCTTCCGACTGACGCCGACAGCTCACGGGCAGACGCGAGCCCTTCGGCTCGTAGACTGAACGATTCAGGACGCGCGAAGGGTTGTTGATCCACTGCGGATCAACAACCCTTCGCGCTTATGAACGTTTCGGCATGGAACCACGACCCACTGATCGTGGTTCCGTGCCGCGGTGTGCAGCTGTCGCGGGTTAGCGGGGTGCTTGTGAACGTTTCGGCACGGAACCACGACCCACCGGTCGTGGTCGGGGCAGTTGCTCTGGTGCCGGGCTGGCCGCGTCTATATGAACGTTTCGGCATGGAACCACGACCGACCGATCGTGGTTCCGTGCCGCGGTGTGCAGCTGTCGCGGGTTAGCGGGGTGCTTGTGAACGTTTCGGCACGGAACCACGACCCACCGGTCGTGGTCGGGGCAGTTGCTCTGGTGCCGGGCTGGCCGCGTCTATATGAACGTTTCGGCATGGAACCACGACCGACCGATCGTGGTTCCATGCCGAAGTGCGCAGCTGCCCCGGGCTGGCGGGGGCTGCTATGCCCAGGTGCCGACGACGAAGGACTCGGGGCGGGCGACCTCTAGGGCGACGCGTTCGTCGGCGCGGATGCTGATGACGCCGTTCTCGAAGTTCAGACCGTTCTCGCTGGAGACGGTGACGGAGACGGACTCGCGGTCGTAGAGCTGGGCGCCGGTGCCGAACGCCCCGACGAGAAACTTCTCGTCGGCCATGGCGGTGGTGTCGACGACGTTGAGGCGCCAGACCTTCTTCTCGGCACCGACGGCGACGGCGACGGCGATGCGGAACGCGCCGTTGTTGTCGGTCTCCAGCTCCAGTTCCTCCCAGAGGTTCGGGGAGATCACCAGGCCGGTCATCTCGTACTCAGCGAGGATGCCCTTGGTGATGGCCCGTCGGACCTGCACGCTTCGCTTGTCGGCCTGGAGCGCGGCGTACTCCTGGACGCCGGGGACGTTGAAGAGGCCGGTGAGCTTCTCGCCGTCGCCGGAGGAGTGCAACAGGTCATAGTCCTCGCGGTACTTGACGCCCTCGACCATCCGGTTGTTGATGAACGACTTGAGCCGGGGCTCGTCGCTGAGGATGTTCTTGTGCGCGTGGAGTACGTGGGCGATCTCGGTGACCGGGTACATCACCGGCTTGAAGTCGAGCCTCGACTCCGGGGCGCGGCCCCACTGGTCGGTCGGCAGGCCAGCCGCTGGGGAGACCCCGTCCGCGGCGGTGCGCTGGCGGATCTGTGCGGCGTTGTTGGTCCAGCCCGTCTCGCGGATGCCGTACAGGACGGACGCCTTGGTCGTGGCCTTGGGGAAGAGGTCGCGGATGCGGGACTTGCGGCGGGCCAGCTCGCTGATGCCGACGTTCTGCGCGCCGCCGAAGCTGTTGTGGGTGATGGTGCCAGCGGACAGGGCCCAGATGGACTTGCCTTCCATGCCGGCGCGGATCTGGGAGGAACCCTCGAAGCCGCGCTCACGGGCACGCTCGTAACCGTCGCTCTCCACGAAGAGGTCGCCGAGGGACTTCACCTCGGGGCCCTGGGGGCTGCCGTAGAACTGGCCGGCGGCGGACGGGGCCTCGGGGGCGTCCAGGAAGCCGGCGATGTCGTCGGCGCTCTTGCGGGCGTCGATCAGGGACTTGAGCTCCTGCGCGTCCTGGATGACCTTGCGGTACGCCTGATTCTGCTCGGTGGAGACGGTGAAGCGGCCCTGCTCATCGACCTTGAAGGTCTCGCTGATGCGGCGGGCCTCGCCCTGGCGGGTGGCGAGTTCGTTGATGAGGGTCTTGAGGGGTATGTCGGCGGTGGCGGTGCTCACGGAGCCTTCCAAGTGCTGGTGGCGGACGGTTGGCGCGCGTCGCTCGCCCGGCCAGCACCGGGACGACCCGAAACGTTCCGGGTCAGTGGAAGGGAGATGAGGGTCTAACGTCGCGTGCTGCCGCGCCTCGTAGCCCGGGCACGGCAGCACGACAGTGCTTGGTCATGCCGCCAGCGCCTTGAGCTGGGCCTCGACCTCCTCCGGGTCCAAGGTGACCTCCTCGTCCTGGTTCGTGGCCTCGTCGCTCGGCTCCGGGCTGCCTGGGGTGGTGACCGCCGGCGCGGGGGCCGGGCCCCCGGGTGGAACTGTCGCCGGAGCGGGTGCGTCGGCGTCCGGGGCGCCGCCTTGGCCGTCGGCCTGGTCCTGTTCGTCGTCGAGGTGGTCGTACAGGCCCCAGTCGTCGCCGAAGTCGTCATCGGGTTCGGCGTTGCCCTCGCTGATGGGCATCCCCTTGCGGGCCAGGGTTCGCAGTAGGCGGTCGACGGCCGGGCGGAGGTTCTCCAACTGCTCGGGCTCGACGTCGGCCACGGCGATCGCCGAGGTGGCATCAGCGAGCCGGCCGGCGGCGGGCTGCAGGAACCGTGCTTCGGCGGCCTCCTCGGGTTCGGCTTCCTCCTCGACCTCCTCGTCGCCGTCCGGGTCTTCGGTGTCGACGGCAACGACCGTCAGCTCGACCCGCTGCGGGGTGCCGAGGACAACGTCGCCGCCGGCGTTCTGGTACGGCACGGAGTAAGTGATCGTCTCGCCGGGCTCGGGGCGGGCCACGGTCGCGATTACGCGGTCGGGGAACGTCGCCTCGATGCACACCCAGGCCGCGTCGGCGCTGGCGTCCTGGTTAGGCAGGAACAGCACCTGGAGCGCGTCCCGTAGGTGGGACTGCTGCTCCTCATACGATCCGGCCATCGGCGGCTGCATGCTCTTCTCCTCGATCCGGCTGATCAGCGACTTGGCTTCGGCGACAGCCTGGTGAGCGGACTTCACTTCAAGGCGGTTGCGCCGCGTGGCGACGGACTTCGCGGCGGCGACGGCCTGGTGGGCGGTCTTCACCTCGACTGCCGGCCCCACCGGCGCCGGAACTGGCGGCGCGGGGGGCGAGGGGGCGATGTCGGGTCCGACGTCGTCCTGTTCCGCGGGGCGTCCCAGCGGTATGCCGACGCGGTCGGTACCGCGGACGACGAACAGCTCGTCGAAGATGACCGGAGTCGCATCGACGGTTGGGACGTCGTCGGGAAGGTCATAGCCGAGCGTCAGGTGCGGGGTGAAGCCGTGGTCGGTGCGGAGGGCCTCGTTGAAGACTGATCCGGCCAGCGCGGACACGACTCGCTGCTGCAGTTCCGCCAGGCCGGGCACGTCGACGGGCACCCACACCGGCACGCCGTCCTCGCCCGGAGGGAAACGGCCGATCCCACCGAGCTGGCCTTCGAGCTGTGGCGCGCCGGAGGTGGCCGTACGAATCAGGTCTGGCAGGTCGTCCGGGTACCCACCCAGCGCGTCGGCCTGGCCGAGGTACGCGAGCGTGACGTGCAGATCGCCGGCCGCGGTGCCCTGCGGGTGCGCGAGCGCGTCGGAGACCTCCGGCGGCGGGAACAGAGCGATCATCACGCCCTGGCCGACCTGAGGTTCCCCGTGCGGCCCGGTCGCCTTGTACTCCAAGGCCTGGGACTGTCCGGCCGGGTTGCCCTTGACCTCCAGCGCCATGGTGAGCGGGTGCGCGCCGTGCAGTACCGGCGACACCTCGTACAGGTCAAGGTCGTGGATGATCCTCACCCCGGCCCGCTTGGTGGCGCCGCCCTTGGGGACGACGTAGCCGATCGACCACTGGGCGCCGCCGCCCTCCTCGTGCCACTGCTTCACCTGCTCGAAGACGTCGCGGCCGCGGCTGGTGCGCAGGTTGTGGCCGACGTCGGCGACCAGGGCGCCAGCGTCCTTCGGCCAGGGCTTGCCCATCGGGGTGGTCTTCGGGAGCCGGGGGTCACCGGGCAGCCACTCCTCGACCCCGTGGCAGACCCCGATCGGGTCCTTCCACTCGTGGCTGAACACGGGTTTAACGGGCCGGGCGGCCAGGGTGCGAGTGAATGCCCCGGGGAGGATGACGTCTCCGACCTCGTCCTGCACCCCGGTGACGGCGCAGATCGCTCGGACGATGCCCTGCAGACGGCGGGGCCGGGCTGGTGGACGCGGCGGCACGGGGCACTTCCTCGGGACGGGGACGATGAGCCCCGCGACCGTGCCCCCTGTGTGCCCTTACCGTCGCGCCGTCACCCGGCGTCGTCTGGCCTGCCGTCCTGGTGCTCAGGCAGCGTGCCGCCAGCGTCCTGGAAGCCGCGGAGCCAGAAGCGGCGCCGGTACCGCTCAGCGAAGTCACCGAGCTCCGAGTACGGGCACCCCGCCGCCGTCTCGCCGGCCTTCGCAGCAGCAGCGCCCTCCGCGGCGGACTGCACAGCTGCAGCGCGGCCAGGCAGATCCTGAATCTCCACGTCGGCCTCCTCCTACTTCCGGAACTCGTCGGGGAGCTCGCTGTCCTGGCTGCCGCCGTCCGGCTCCGCCTCGTTCTCCGGCTGCTCGCCGTCTGCGGGCTGCTCGTCGGTCTGGGTACCGCCGCCGGACGGCGTCATACCGGCGTCGTCCACGTCCACGGCCCACGCATCGGCGTCCGAGTAACGGTAGACCTGGCCGGACGGATCGCGCAGCCACCCGGTCAGTGTGCCGTCCGCAGCACGCTCCAGCCACGCTTCCTCACCGCCCGGGGCGGAGAAACGAGCCGTCACTGCCGGGTCATCTGGCAACGTCTCGTCGCCGTCATCGTACGGATCGCCCGCCCACTGCCGGCCGTCGTCGGCCGGCTCCTGATCCTCGGGCCCCTGGCCGGCCGGCTGCTGGCCGGTCGGCTGCTGGCCGGCCTGTGGGAGGGACTTCACGGAGATTCGATAGGTGCGCACAAGGGCGAGGGTGCGCGGCGAGACGGGCTAGTGTCTCGCCGCGCACCCTCAGCTCGCCGGTCGGGGAAGGGCTACCTTCGGGCTGACCTCGTAGCCCTGAGCTGTCTTGAGGATCAGATCGTGCTCCTGCAGCTTGGCCAGGTCACGTTGCGCCCGGGGGCTCAGTGGGCCTTGGGTCAGGTCAACCGCACCGGCGAGAACGCCCATGAAGAGTTCGAGTTGGCTTGCAGACAAGTGCGCTGCCATCGTGTTCGCGAGCACGTCGCGGTTCACGATGAAGTGCCCGTTGTATCCATGGCGTTGGGTCGCGGCGTCGTCATCGTTACTGGTCAACAGGTCCTCCTATGGTCCTGTAGGGACCATAGCGTTGATGCCTTCTCCGGCCCAAGGAACAAGCCGCGGCGAGCGCCGTGTCGGTTGCGCTCCGACTGGCCTCGGAACCACGGTCCCTGGCCGGGCGAGCGGCGCCTCGCCAGCGACTCGCGGGGCTTTACCGCGGTAAAGCTTTTCGCCGGTCAGTACACCGTTCCGGCGACGTGCACCTCCTCCGGCCCCGGCACGGCCCCGTGGACACCGAGGATCCGGCTACTGCGCTCCTCCAGCAGCGCCAGCACCGACCTCGGGTCCGCGCCGTCCACCACGAGCGGGGCCTCGGTCGGCGACGGTCGAACCAGCACCCCGCCGTGCTGCGCCGCCTTCAGCATCGCGGCCACCAGCCGGGAGCCGATCACCGGCCGGTCGGCCTGGCCGGTGATCTCCACCTCGTACACCTGCCCGCCGGGCAGCGCGCCCGTCACCCGCAACATCGCCTTCTCCTCCGATCCGATCACGCCCGCCGTCCCAGCGTGCTCATCACGCCGAGCAGCCACTGACGTAGGTCGTCGTCCAGGTACCACGTCGAGCCGCTGAACATCGCCTCCAGCGCGGTGGGCAGTACCTCCCAGGAACGGCCGTCCGCCGGCTCCGAGCCGGTGAACAGGTCTGCCCAGCCGCCCTGCCGGGCGGTTGCCCGCGGGTGGTGGCCGTGGCCGGGGAACCACTGGGCCAGCCTGACCTGCGGAGCCCGCTGCCGTGCCCCGACCTCGCCCCGGGAGGTGCGCACCCAGTGGTACGCCTCCTCGGCGGCGGCCAGCTCCGGGATCGAGTGCTGCAGGTGATGCGCCAGGGCGTGCAGGGCGGTCGCGTCGCTCTCACCCACGGTCAGGTGCCGGCTCTGCGGGTGGTAGGAGCCGCGGTGCGCGCCCGCGCTGACGGTGAGCGGGCCGGCCGCAGCCAGCCAGTCGGCGGGCAGGAGCGCTTCCAGGCCGCGCAGCCGCTCCGCACCCTCACCGCTCGCCCGCAGCCCACCGCCGTTGCCGAGCTGCCGAACCCGGCTGAGTGCGTGCCGGGCGGCGTCGCGAAGCGCGGCCGCGTACGCCGTCTGGGCGCGCCGCTCGTCTGCCACGGCCTGCCGGGCCTCCGCCCGGGCGCTGTCCAGCTCCAGCTCGGCGTCTCGGCTGCCGGCCGCCGCCTCGGCGGCGATCCGGTCAGCGCGCTGGATCGCGGTCTGCGCGTACAACTGCACCGATCGGAGCCGCTCGTGCGGATCGTTCCCCAACTCCGGTGCCATCTGTCGCATTTGGTCGGTGACCGCCGAGTCCAGGGCCTCGCCAGCGCCGAGAACAGCGGCCAGATGCCGCAGCGCCTCCGGGCCCGGTCCGCCGTCCACCGCCCGGTCCGCCGTCCACCGCCGCTCTTCGACAGCTTCGGGCAGCCGCCCGGCCTCAAGGTCGGCGGTGCTCGCCGGCTCCCAGCGGCTGACCGTCCGCTCAACCTGGCCGAACCGCCCGGCTGGCAGCATGGCCAGCCACGGCGTCAGATCCGCGCCGGCCTCCGCGCTCCCGGCAGTCTCGCCAGCGGCAGCCGCGATGTCCGCCTCGATCTCCCGCGTCTCTGGCCACCACCGCAGCCGCCGCGCCAGCCGCTCCCGCACCCGCTGGAGACGCTCCCCGTCCTCGCCCCGCCACACCGCGGCGACCTTGCGCAGCAGTTCCCGCAGCCAGGCCGCGACCCGACGGGCCAGGCGCACCAGCGCGGCCGTCACCCGGGAGAACAGCCCGGGCCGGGCCTCGGGCGGCACGCCGTCGACGATCTCCCGCGCCGCTTGCTCCTGGCCCTCGGCCATCGCCTGGACCGTGCGCTGCACGATCTGCTCGACCTGCTGCTGGTCCAGGCGCCGGCGACGTAGCACGGACAATGCCGCCCCCAGCGCGGAGCCGACCGCCCGCCCGGCGAACGACGCCGCCGCGTGGCCGGCGCGCTGCCCGGCGGCAGCCGCCGCATCACCCCGGTCGGCGGCCGGAGCCCCAGCCGCAGAACCGGCGTTGCCGCCTGCGGACCGGTACGAGCGAGCCATGGCCACCAGCGCGAACGTGGTCGGGTCGATCCCCTCCGGGATGCGGCGCAGCAGCCGCACCGCGCGCTGCGCGGTCTCCTCCTCGCTCTCCCCGTCCAGCGGCTCCAGGTCGTTGAGGGTGCGCAGCACCGCCTTCACCGCGGCCTCCCGCGCCTTCTGCGCGGCGTGCCGAACGGCCTGGTCGGCGTGGGCGTGCGCCGACTTCTCCAGCCCGAGACGGCGCAGGGCCTCGGCGGCATCGGCGGCCGCGCGCCGCTCACCGCTCCGGGCAGCGCCGGGTGCCAGCCGCTCGGCGACGGACTGCCGCAGTGCGTGGATGGTGCCCGGCACCACGCCGTCCACCGCGGCCTCCACGACTGCGTCGACTGCGTCCCGCGCGCGGGCGGCCACGACGTCGCTGGTCCTCGGCCGCGCCGTAGACGCACCCGAGGGAGCTGGCGGCGCAGGCTCGGCGGGCTTCGCCGCGGGCGCGGGCGCGGTCGCCTGCGGCGTCGGCAGGTGGTGGACCGGAGCCGCGGCGGGCAGCACTTCCTCCTCCGCGAGACCGTAGGCGTCCTCGACCGTCAACGCCTGGGTGCCGCCCGGGCCCGGCCGGGAATCGGTCACCACCACCGGCTTCGACGTGCCGTTGCCCTGCGGCACCGCGACCACGTCACCGGGCACCAGGTCCCCGGCCGCCCCCTGCACTGGAGCGCGGTCCTGCTCCTGCGGCCGCCCGCCGGCGGCCTGCGCGAGCCGGTCCGCAGCACGCCGGGCCGTGCGGCCCTCCCCGGCGCGCGGATCGGCATGCTGACGCAGTGCCTCCTCCAGGGCCCGGGCCTGCCCCACGGTCACCGGCTGCCCGGCCTCGATCCGCTCGGCGGCCTCCCGCGCCTCGGGATCGTCCGCCTCACCGAGCCCGAGGGCGTGAATCCGAGCCCGCTCAGCAGGCGTCAACTGCGGGACGATCCCGGCGTCGGCCTGCGGAGCCGTACCAGCGGGGGTGGCCCGCCGGGTGTCGTCGATCCCGGTGACGGCCTCCTGCGGCGACAGGTCGGCCGGCTGCCCAGAGGCGCCGGAGGCACGCGGCAGCAGCAGCGCCCGGTCGGCCCGCAGCTGCCCGCGCGTTCCGGTCTCGACCTCCTCGTAGTCCACGACGACGTGCTCCCCATCGCGAACCGGCGGGCCGATCACCCGCACCGGCGTCTTGCGGCCGGCGTCGTCCACCAGCACAACGTCCCCCTGGGCCAGCTCCCCGGCCGGCACCGGCCGCAGCGCCACGATCGCGGGCCCGGCCTCGTCCGGCTGCGCGCTGCGCGCCACGGTCAACGACCCGCCATCGGCGAGTTCGATGCCCTGCGGTGTCGCGACCTCGACGGCGTCGCCGTCCACGGCCTGCACCACACCGACCGGCTGACGGGTGTCCGGGTCGACAGCGACCTGACCCGGCTTGATGTGCTGCCCGTCCGGCGTCCAGCCGGCCGGGCGGGCGGCACCGCCGTCGACGACCTCCAGGTCCCCCGGGGCGGCGTCCTGGTCGTGGCGCCGTCCTTCGTAGCGCACCGACACCGCCGAGGCGGTGACCCCGGTGACCATGCCCTCCCTGTCGCCGGGGCCGCGTACCAGCGAGCCGGGGAACAGCCCCACGCCGGTGCGGTCGGTGGGGTGGTCGCCATCCAGCCGGCTGGTCATTGCCTCCAGCTGCGCGCCAGTCAGCATGGAACCCTGCTCGGACGGCGCGTCAGCCCGGGCGGCCTGCTCACCGGCGGCGACGAACACCATCCCGCGCCGGCCCGACGTGCCTTCCGCGTCGTCTCCCATGGTGACCTCGTGGCCGCGAACCGTTCTGCCACCGCGGGTGATCACCGCCTCGCGCCGGCTCAGCACCCACCCGGAGCGACCGACCGGGTTGCCGTTCTCGTCGCTGCCCTCGACCCGAGCAACATCACCCGTACGCAGCTGCTCGACGGCTACCCACTGCGCGGACCGGCCACCGATCGGCTCGGGCAGGCCCTGCTCCTTCACCCGCTTCTGGCGGTCAACACCGTCCTGTTGCTCGGCCTCAGGCCGCTGCCCCGCCGCCGGACCGGCCGCAGACGGCCGATGCTCCGGCTCCGCCGGCACCGGCGTGGCGCCCGCGGCCGCGGGCTCGCCCGTACTGCGAGGCCGCTGAGCCTGCCCATCACCCGGAGCATCCACGACCGGCGGCGAGGCCGGCTGGTCCGGGCCGGCGGCCGCTCGCACGGCATCCTGCTCGTCCTCCCACTGAGCCCTGGCCTGCCGCTCACCGGCCAGGTGCTGCTGGTAGTACCGGGAGAACGACATCGGCCGCTCGCCGTCGTTGTGGTACTCGATCCACTCGCGCAGCTCGTCCGAGGCGTGCTTGTCGAAGACGGACTGCGGGGCCTCGAACAGCATGTAGTCCGGGTCGTCGATCCGCAGACCGTTCGCGACACGCCGTGCTGGCCGTCCCTCAGCGGCTGCCCGAGCCTCCTCGGCCTCCTGCTTGACCCGCGCTGCCCGCGCCTTCTGCGCGGACTCCCGGCGCACCAGGTAGCCCTTGGTGTAGTCCTCGACCGCCGACCTGATCGTCGGCCGGTACTCGTTGTCGTACTGGTGACGAAGCCGCTGACGCTCCGCCTCCACCCGCTCCAGGTACTCCCGGCGGGTCTCCTTCGTCGGGTACAGGCCGGCCAGCTGATCCATCAGCTGCTCCTCGGCCGCCCGCGCGACGTCGTCCGCCGGGGGAGCATCGGATGCCTGCGCAGCCAGCGGGGCGAGCGCCCGCCAGTAGTCCCCACGCTCGGCGGCGCGCCGGTCCAACTCGTCGGCGATCCGGTGAAGCTCCGGGTTGTCCCAGTCGCCGGTCGCCGCGACCTGGTCGCTTACCACGGCCAGGTGTGCCTCCAGAACACCTTCATCGACGCCCGTCAGATCGTCCGGCAGCTTCTGGCCGCTGCCGTCCATCGTCGGCAGGTCAGGATCGGTCTGCCCGGTCAAGTCCTGGGCGGCGTCACGTACTTCCTCGTGCTCCTGGGGAGCGACGTGTTCATCGCGCACCGACCGCATCGCCTCACCGATCCGCCGGCCCTCGGCGTCCCGCCAGCCCCGCCCGGCCGCCTGCGCATCCGGCGCGTCCCACGGGAACGGCCGACCCTCGGCGTCGACCAGCCCCTCGTAGCGGGCCGCCATCGCCGCCGCATCCTCCCGGCTGCCCTCCACAGAGCTGCCGTCACGCGAACCGATCGTGGCGCCCGTACGGGCATGGCCGAACTCCCAGGTCCGCCCGCCGTCCTTCGACCAGTACGCCACCCCACCACCGGGGGAGACTCCCAGCGTCGGGTTCGCGCCGAGCCGCGCCACGTACGCCCGGTTCCTCGCACTGCCAGGGATGCCCTCGCCGCCGGCGAACCGCTCACGCACCCGCGCGAGCCGCTCCTCACCCGCGCCCGCGCCCCCGGCCGCCGTCGATCCGCTGGCCGGCTCTGCCGGGAGCGCACCGGCGCCGTCCGGCCGCCCGACCGAGCCCCGCTCCTGCAACGCGGCCTTGACCAGGGCGCTGCGCCGCTCGTACTCCTCCAGCGTGCCGGGGAACCGTTCGAGCCGGACCGCCTCCGGCAGGTTGGCCACCATCGCGTAGAACGCGTCGTGCCGGGCGACTTTCAGCGGCTCCTCGACGCTGTGCGCGCTGATCGCCGCGGGCCGGTCCGGATCGGCGCCGTCCGCGTGCAGCAGGAACCGCTCCACCACATCCGCGTCGAGGCCCCGCCGTTCAGCCTCCGCCCGGGCCTGCGCGCGCTGGCGGGCGAACGCCTCCCGCAGCTCCTCGTAGTACCGGCCTTCACCGATGATGCCCGGACCGCCCCGGCGCCCGTCACCGCGGTAAGAGCCAAAGTAGACGGCCTCCCCAGCCGCAGGGCTGTCGGCGGCACGAAGCCGCTCCAGGTAGTCCGCCGTCGCGCGCTGGCCGGTCGCCTCGGCTTCGGCCCGCAGCAGGCGGGCCCGCTCGGCGAGGAACTCCCGCATCGGGCCGTCGTGTCCGGGGAGGAAGTGCTCGACGTTCGCGTCGAATTGGGCGAGCGGCGCCGCCGCACTGGCCTCACCCAGCAGCGCATTCCACTCCTTGGCGTCGTCCGGGTGCCCGCCGGCCGCCGCAGCCAGGCTCCCGACGACGTTGGGCACCTGTCCGCCCTCCTCCGGGTTCCAGCGGCTCGCCACGACACCGGTCGGCGGCTGCACCCTGCCCGAGCGCCGAACCGGCGTGTCCGCCGAACGACCGGAACCACCCGGGTGACTGCCCAGCCCGGCCCGACCACCTTCACCCGCGGCGTCGTGCCCGCCAGGCGCAGGGGAACCCTTCGGCAGGGGCACGCCGATCAGCGGGACGTCCGGCGCCCCCAGCCCGTCGAGGTCGGGCCCGCCGCCGTTCGTCCCGTCAGGACGGCCACGCCGACCCCGCCGGCGACGGCGAGAACGCCCCCTGTCGCTGCTCTCGTCCTCCTTGCCGCTGCCGTGCTCGGAGTCGTGCTCACCGTCTCGGTGCTCGGCGGCCGTGCTGTCGTCGAGCGCACGGCGATTCGCCTCACGATCGCGGTGCTCACCCGACCTCGGTCGGTCCGCGTCGACACCCTGATCCTGGCGGTCCTCCTGGTCCCCCCGCCGGCGGCGAGCCGCCTCCTCAGCATCACCCTCGTTCTCGCCGCCCAGCTGCTCCTCGGCGTTGTGATCCCGCTCGGCACCCTCCTCATGGCGAGCCTCGCCCTGGTCTTCGTGCCGACCGCTGCCTGCGTCGTGCCCGGCAGCCGTGCGCGGCACCTCGTGCAGCACCGCCTGCTCCGCGTCGGCCGCAGTGCGCTCGCCGTCCTCCCCCCGGCCGGCGTCCGCCGAATCGGTACCTGCTCCGCCGGACGCGGTAGATCGCGCATCGACGTCATCGCCGGCAAGGGCCGCCGGGCCGGAGCGGTCCTCCGCGGTGCTGCCCGAGCCCCGGTCGTGCTGCCCCACCACGGCCGAACTGCTTCCCGGCGCCATGTAGCGGCCGGAGTCGATCGCCGCCTGGAGCTCATCGTCTGAGGCGACTTCGGCACGTGGCTGCGGGTCGCCGTTGCGCCTGCGCACCTGCTGCAGGGAGATCGTGGAGGTGCGGCCCGTCTGCGGGTCGCGGACTGTCAGCGTGGTGTCGGCGTTGACGACGTCGCCGGTGAGCAGCTGCTCGCCGTCTTCCGAGACGTACAGCACGGTGTCGCCGGGGGTGAAGTCCTCGCGCGTCCAGTCCCGCGGGTAGTCGGTGTCCGGCGCCTCCATCGGGTCCTCGGATCGGGTCACCTCCCACACCCAGCCCAGGCCCCCGGCGTCGAGAGTCTCGGTGGCGCGGGTGACCGCCACGTACGACAGCCGCAGGTCCTCGTCGCTGGGCATCGTCGTCAGGTCGTACTCGCCGCTCTCGGTGAGCTCCGGGCCGCGGAAGTCGTCGGCGATCCTGACCCGGCGCCACTCCAGGCCCTTCGACTTGTGCGCGGTGGAGATCACCACGTCCGGGTCCTGGTGCTCGCCGACGATGCCGCCCTCGCCGTCCTCGGGGGCGTGGCTGTGCTGGTCGATGTACGTCTTCACGGCGGCGAGCGCGGCGTCGCGGTTGCCGGCCGGGTTCTTCACCGTCCAGCTCCGGCCGGACCGCCGGTTAGTCACCGTGTGGGTACCGGGCTGGTAGTACCAGCGCTTCGACTGGTCGTCCCAGGCGAGCTTGCCGAAGCCATTCGACTTCGAGTCCTTCAACCAGCGCGTGAACGCCTCGTGGTCCGGGTCACCGAACCTGGTGCCGGAGATCCATAGCCGCTCGCCGTCGTCACTGACGCGGATGTCGGAGGCCAGACCGCCCGACTCCAGAAGCCGGTCGAGCTTGCCGTCCGTGTCGTTCTCGATCAGCTGGACCAGGGTGCGCATCGACCCGGCCGCCTCGGACTCCTGCTCGACGTACTCGACCACGTCGTCCCAGGCAGCGAAGTCAGCGAGATCCTTGTGGTTCGTCTTCTCGCCGGCCTGGAGCTGCCGGGCCGCCTCGACGAACTTGCGAATCTCGTCCAGGCCACCCGCGACGGCGACCCGCTTGCCGCGGTCCAGGGCGTCGATCGCCTCAATCACCGCGGTGGCGTTGGTGCGGCACAGCACCGCGTCCGCGTCGTCCGGACCCAGCTCGGTGATCCAAGACTGCTTGCCGGCCAGGCCCTTGAGGCGCATCTCGGTGCCGGACAACCGAAGAAACCGGTTGCCAGCCTCCGCGATCTCGGGGCCGAACCGGAAGGACTGCGTGAGGGTGAGCCTGGCGTCGACAGGGAAACGGGCGAGCGCATCGGTGGCGCCCCGGAACCCGTAGATGGACTGGTTGGAGTCGCCGACCGCGACAACCTGCACGCCCTGACCCATCGCGGCGCGCACGACCCCATCGAGCACAGGATTAACATCCTGCGCCTCGTCGAAGAAGATCACGTCCGAGTCGACCTTGAACCCGGACAGCGCCCACTGCTTGACGATGTAGTCCTGGTCGTACGTCAGCTTGCCGTGCGGGTCGAGGACATCCGCCCACATTCGGTCGGCGATCGGCTTGAGCGCCTCGAACAGCGCGTCCCGGTGCTCCTCCTCGATCCACGGCGGCAGATTCAGGTGCTGCGGGCCCATCTCCTCATCAGCGGACTGGCACCAGCGCGCGACCAGGTCGCGGGCCTGGTAGGCGGCCGACGACGGCTTCAGCGACTTCCCGGGCGCGTACTCCACCCAGTCGTAGACCCGCATCAGGTCGGCCACCGTCTGCGCGGTCTGCCTCTTCGCGCCGCCATCGCCGTCCTGCGGAAGCCGCTGCCCGAGGTCCCGGCCCGCGTCCTGATAGCGCTTGTTGACCGCCCTGAACGCCATGCCGTTCGCGGTCTGCGGGGTGACGTTGTCCGCGTACTCGCCCTTGGCCTTAGCCTGCTTCGCCTCCTCCGCGACCGAACGGTTGAACGCCAGGTAGTCGATCTTCTTGCCGGGCATGCGCCGCGACAACTGCTTCAACGTGGAGGACTTGCCGGTGCCGGCGAGCGCCATCACCGCCGCGTTCAGCCCACGGCGGGCCACCGCCTCATGGATCAGCGACTGCTCGACGGTCGGCGGGTACTCCTCCAGGCCTGCGGCCGCGGCGTCGATCTGCTCCCACTCGGCGTCGGACGGCGCCCCGGGCTTCGCTGGCGGCATGTCCTCGATCCGCTCGACATTGCGGCCCTCGCCCTCGTCCGCGCGCAGCCCGTAGCCGTCCAGCCGGTTCTGAATCTCCTCACTGCGATCCGCCGGCTTCGTGACCTCCGTCTTGCGGTTGTACTCCTTGAGCGCTTCCCACTGGCGCAGCTCCGCCCGGCGCCGCCACGCAAGATCCAGCGGGTCGGTGGAGTTCTTGACCTGATCCAGCGCGTCATCGAGACCCGACAGCTCGTCATCAAGCTCCTGGCGGCTCATCTCGGCCACCGGCCGCTCGCCGATCACGTTCCGCGCAGCACCTTGAGGCGCCGAACCTGTCCCCGGGGACACATTCCCGGCCCCGGAACCCGCTGGCGCTTCGTGGGACACCCCGGACGGTGGCGAGCTGCCCGCTGCCCCGGTGGTCGGGGTTGAAGGCTCACCGGGCCGGATCGAGTCCAGCTCCGCCTTCACCCGGCCGGGGTCGAGCGACACACCCTCCCTGCCGTCACCCTCACGCTTCCGGCTGTCTTCCCCGGCTGGTACATCCTGGCCGCGCTCATGCCGACCACGGTCCTGCGTCTCTTCGCCGTCCCCTCCATCTGGCGTGAGGGAACGCAGGTCGGCATCAACCTCATTCGGTGGCAACGTGACGTGCTCGATGTTCTGAGACTCGTCGAGGTCCGACGCAGTCGGTGCTTCACGGTGCTGAGCGCCTGCCCGGTCGGCATCGAACCGTGCGCGGGCCTGGCGCATCCGTTGCGCGTACGACACCCCGTTGACGTCCCGCACTTCGTCGGCGCGGCGAGAAATATCCCACGGGAGCCCAAGCGTCGTGCCCTCGCCGTCATTGATCGACTCGAAGGCGAGAGCGAGTCGGTGGGCGTCTTCCTCGGTGCCAGCCACCTTGCTCAGCTCGGGGTCACCGACGTACTCACCGAGGGTGCGGGTGGTGATCGACCAAGTCTTCCCGCCGTCCTCGGTCCAGACCCAGTAGTGCCCCATCGGGCTGAACTTCATCGTCGGGTTCTTGGACTGGCGAAGTGCGAACGACGGATCGGAAGACTCGGGCGCGCTCGTCGCCAGGCTTCGCTTCGCATACCGGACCGACTCCGCGTTCGGCTCCGGCTTCTTGCTCCAATTCTTCTCCCACGACTGCTGAGCATCCGCCCAGTCGGCATCCGCCAACCGCTCCGCCGCCTCCGGCAGCGTGGTGTCGGGCACGGTTGAGCGCGACGGCTGGCCCGGTGTCTGTTCGTCGTGCTCGGCGACCGGCCCCGGCAATGTCGGGCCTGTCCCCGGGGACACATTCGTCTCGTCGCCGGGACCCGCCGGCGCTTCGTGGGACGTCCCGGACGGCGGCGAGCTGCGAGCCGTCTCGGCCTTGGGGTTCGGGTCCTGCCGGGCCCGGTCCTTCACGGCGTCGCCGCCGCGCACAGGCCGCACGTCCTTGCCGTGTGGCGCAATCTGATCAGCGTCTACCGGGAACGTGGCCGTACTGCTGGGCTTCTCCACCCGGATCTGCCCGTCCGGGTCGACACCGAGAACCCGGGCGTTCCACTGGCGGCCAGAGGGGTGGAACCGAACCAGCACCTCGTCGCCGCGCCGGAACGGCGTCGTGTCGTCACCCGGGTTCAGCCCGGTCTCCGGCCGTTCCTCCCAGTAACGATCCCGGTCCTCCCAGCCCCGGTTGACGTCCAGCTCCTCCTGCCGCGCGCTGACCTCGTTGAGAATCTGCTGGCGGGCGACGGCACCCGGGCCCGTGCGGGGCCCCATCCACGGTTCGGCGATCGCCTGAAGCCGGTTGAACTCGGCTTCGCGCTCCGTCTCGCTCAACGTCTCGGGGTCCGGGTGCTCACCCATCGCGGTGAAGGCCTCCGCGACAGACACTGGGCCTTCGTCGCTGGTCGGCTCGGCAGCTCGGTACAGGTTGTTGTAGGCGGTGACGGTTTCGGGCTTGCCCTTGGGCTTCCCGGCCTGGTCGTACCACTGGATCTGGTAGTACACGTTGTCCAGGTCCGGCTTGCCCTTCTCCGCCCAGGCATCCGTGACCTTGCCATACGCGTGATCCACACCGAACACCGCGCCGCTGTGACGCACGGCGTCGTCTACGGCGATCGGCCCGCCCGATCGAATCCGGCGGCTCCGAGGGCCCCGCCCCGGCACCGACTCGCCACTCAGCACGATGCGAGAACTCTTCGGCCGATTGCCTCCGAACGCACCGGTGAGCTGCTCCAACTCCGGCTTCGGTTGGGCCCAGTGCGGCAACGCCCGGTCACCGGCGGCCGGGGTCGACGACTCACTGGGCCGAAGCGAGTCCAGCTCCGCCTGCACCTGCCCGCGGTCGAGCGACACACCCTCCCCGCCGTCACCCGAGGCCGCGACCTCGGGCCTGGCGGTAGCCTCCGGCATCGCATCGGCGGGCGGGGCATACGGATCGGCGAACGGGTCGGACTCGCCCGGCTTCGGCAGGGTCGCCTGCGTGCGGTCAGTCTCGTACGCCTCGCGGTCCAGCTTCTCCGCTGCGTTGAGCAATACCTTCTGCCGGCGCCGGCCAGCGGCGGTCCCGGTGTCCGCCTGGTCGGCGGCCGCCTTCGCGGCGTCGCGCAAGGTCCGCATATGGTCCGAACGCATCTGGTAGCGCCGGAAGACGCCCGGCCTCCACCCGATCGGTTCCTCGGGGTCAGGCTGCGCGAGCTGGGAAAGCTCACGCACCTGGGCCTCGGTGAACGTCACCTCCTGCCGGGCACTACCCGGCCGTGAAGGCCCGGTCTTCTCGCCGCGGTGCCCCAGATCAATGCCCTGCGCGACGTGGGTCGCCACGCGGATCGGCGGGATGCCAGCCTTCGCCGGCATCTTGTCGTGCCAGGTCATGCCTTCCGGAGCGCCGCCGCGGCCGTCCTGGCCCCACCAGGCCGTGCGGCCCTTCTGGTCCGGCCGGGAGCGCACCCAGCCGATGGTGTTCCCGTCCTTGTCGGCGATCCAGCCGTGTCCGGCCTCTTCGTCGAGGCTGTGCAGGCGGGCGCCGTAGTCCAGGGTGATGCCCTCGGGGGTGGCGGCCCGCTCCAGCTTCGCTCGACGCGCTTCGTCCGCAGCCGCCGTCTGGTCGGGTACTTCGGCAGGGGGGTGTTCGCCCGGGCGGTGAACGGCGTGGTCGGGGAACGCGGCGTAGCGGCCCTCGACGTTGACGAAGTGCTGGCCGTCCGGGTGCGCGCCGACATACCAGCCGGGACCGTCCGGGGTGACGATCTGCTCGCCGGTGTCGTAGTGGCGTAGCGTCGCGTCCCCACCAGACACTGCAGAGGGCTGGTTGTCCCCAGCCGTCACCGTCGGCGCGTCACTCTTCGAGGCACTCGCCTCGGGCGTGGACGGCTCCGCGACCTCCGGCTCGGGCGTCCTGCTGCCGTGAGCCTCCTCGACCGCGGCGGCCGGCTGCTGCCCGGATGGGGTGGTGTCGTCGGCCCGACGGAAGACGTGGTCGGACCGGTGCATCAGGGTCCGGCCGTCAGTGGTGCGCACCCGCACCCCGCCCTTGCCGCCCTTGCCGAGCTGCTCGGGCTGGTCGGCGACCTCGGCCACCGTGCCGTCGTCCGCGATGTACCGGTCCCCGCGATGTAGGCGCGAGGCCTTGAGGCGGTCGGTCACGCCTTCGGCGTCGGCGAACATGTCCGGCGTGCCGTACTCGTCGGCGGTCTGCTGGGTGGGCTGCGCGGCGTGCACGTCGGCGGCGCCGAACAACCCGGCGTCCTGGCCGTCCGCCTGTTCGGCCTGCATCTCCTGCCAACTGCCGCCTGGGCCCTTGGCCGTGTCGCCCTCGGCCTTCTCGGTGCGACGGGCTTGCTCATTGGTCAGTACGGCGTGCCGGGCGACGTCCTGAGAACCGACCTCGCCGTCCCCCAGCAGGTCCGGCTCCAGTGAAGCCATCTCGTGGGCGATCTGTTCGTCCGTCAGCGTCGACGGGTGCGCACGCTCGCCCGTGGAGGACTGTGGAGCGGCGGACACCGCGTCCTCCCCCCGAGCCTGCGAAGCCGCCGGCCGCTCGCCGTACCCACGCCGTTGCTCCGGTATCGAGTTGCTGCTGTCGCGCCGCATCCCCGGCACGTCGACCTTCACCTTGCCGTCGGGGCCGGTAGAGATCACGGGCGTCGGGTCCGGGCTGTCCAGCCGAATGTCAGGGTCCGGATCGACTGCCATCTCGATCAGGTCCTGGGGCGGCCGCTCGGCGTCGAGACGCGACTCCAGGTCCTCAACGCGCTTGGTCGCCTTGACGAGTTCCTTGTCGTCGCGGCCGCGGCCGCGTAGTTCCTTCTTCTTCTGCTCGGCCGTGATCAGCTGCGCCAGGAGCGCAACACGCCGCTCGGACGCCTTCAGCGCCTCCCCATACGGCGGCTGTCCACCCAGCCCACGCCGGGCCTTCTCCAACTCGTTCTCGGACTCGACCAGCTGCTGCCCGCCGTCCTTGACCAGATCGTCGAGACCATCCAGCCGGTTCTCCAGCGACGCGATCATGCCCGCGCCGGCACCGTCCCCCAGCTCGTCGCGGCCATAGGTTCCGGACGTGCCCGATATTCGACGGCTGTGCAGTAGCGGCCAGTCGAACCCGACCCGCGCGATCCGGTTGCCGCCGATGTCGTAGCCGATGGTGGCATGCGCGGTGTGCCCACCGAGCCGGCCGAGCTTCACCCGGTCCCCGGACGTCAACGACTTGTCGCCAAGCGCCGCGCGTACGGTGGCCAGCACCTCGGCGCCGGCCTCCTTGCGCTTGGCGGACTCCTGCCCGCCAGGCAGGGTCATGGTGAAGGCGTCGCCGCGGGTCTCCGTGCGCTGCGCCCGGGCGGCGTGCCAGGTGTCCAGGGCGCCGTCCAGCCACGAGATGTGCTGGGTCAGGACATCGGTCGCACGGCGCTTCTCGTCCTGCTGCCGGTGCCACCGCACGTCTGCACGTTGGAGATCGACCCGCTCCTTCACCGCCTTGGCGTGGTCGAGGACCGTGGTGTTGCCGGTCGCCAGGGCCTTCATCACCGCGAAGGACACCGCGGTGTCGCCGATGTCCTCCATCTCGCGCAGGTCGAAGTTCCGGCGGTTCATCTGCGCGATGAACTTGGCCTTGCGCTCCAGCGTGCCGGCGTTGAATGCGTCGAACGTCTCCTCGGTGATCCAGGAGATGATCCGGACGTCCTTGTCCATCAGGTAGTGCAGGTTGCCCTGTCGCTCGATCCTGCCCTCCCGCTGCGCCATGTCGGCCGGCCGCCACGGGTAGTCCATGTGGTGCAGGGCAACGGCACGATCCTGAATGTTCGTGCCCGTACCCATCTTGGTGGTGGATCCGATGAGCACGGCGATCTTGCCGTTGCGGGCGTCCTCGAACAGCTTGGCCTTCGCCTTGTCGCTGCCGGCCTCGTGGATGAATCGGATCTGCTCACGGGGAACGCCGGACTCGACCAGACGCTCGCGCATGTACTCGTAGGCGTTCCACGCCGGCTGCTCGTTGCCGTACTCGTCCAGGCCGCCCTTGGCCTTCGACCCGGGCACGCCCTGATCCATGAAGACCAGCTGCAGCGCGCCCTTCAGCGGCTGCGGCGTCGGGTCATCCTTGGACGTCGGGAACTCGACGTCCTTGTTCTCCCGGTAGATGGAGGCGATCTCCCGGGCGGCATGGTCGATCTTGCCGCCCTCTTCGCCCGAGCCGCCAACCAGCCGCGGGTCGATCGCGGCCCGCTTCCCCAGGCCGATGATCTTGAGGATGCCGCCCGGCTCCTTGGCGTCCGGGTGGTTGGGCAGACCCTCGATGTACCGCTTCTGTTCGGCGCTGATCGGCACGACCCGCAGCTCGCCGCGCTTGCCCTCCTCGTTGCGGCGCACCCGCGGCGTCGGCAGGTTCAGATCCGCGGCGGTCTGAACGTCCGCCGCCACCCGGTACATGCGCAACAGCTCGGGGACGTTGCGGAACTGCGCGAAGCGGGCCTTCTCCTGGAACCCGGAGCCGTCCGGCTTGACCTCCACGTCGGTCACGACGTCGCCGAACGTCGCCGCCCAGGCGTCGAAGTCGTTGATGCCGGCGGCGTCCAGCAGGTCCGGCCGCAGGTACCGCTTCATCGTGTACGCCTCGGTCACCGAGTTGGCGATCGGCGTACCGGTGGCGAATGTGAGGACCCGCCCGGACTCGCTCTTGCCGCGCAGGTACTCGACCTTCATGTGCAGGTCGGAGGCCTTCGCCGAGCCCGTCACCGCAGCGCCCGGGATGCTGCTGACGGTGCGCAGGTTCTTGAACTCGTGCGCCTCGTCGATCATCAGGTAGTCGACGCCGGTCTGCTCCCAGTAGACCGCCCCGGTGTCCTTGGACTCCTGCTCCAGGCGCTTCTCCATCGCCTCCTCGGCGTTGGTGAGCGCGTTCTCCAGCTGCTTGAGCGTCAGGGATTGGCCGTCTCGGGCCTTCGCGTCCGCGATCTGCTGGCGCAGCCGCGCCAGCTCCTCCTCCATGTAGGCGCGGCGGTTGGCCGGCGTCATCGGGATCTTCCCGAACGCGGAGTGCGTCAGGATCACCGCGTCCCAGTCGCCGGTCGCGGCCCGGGCGATGAACTTGCGGCGCTTCTTGCCGGTCAGGTCCGCAGAGGACGCAGCCAGCACCTTGGCGTTCGGGTACAGCTCCAGGTACTCGCGGCGAAACTGCGCGAGCATGTGGTTGGGCACGACGATGGCCGGCTTCTTCGCCAGGCCGGTACGCCGCAGCTCCTGCGTCGCGGCGACCATGGTCGCGGTCTTGCCAGCGCCGACCTCGTGCGCGAGCAACGCCGACGGCTCGTTGAGGATCCGGGCGATGGCCGCGTTCTGGTGCGGACGCATCCTCCAGCCCGCAGTGATCCCCGGCAGCGTCAGCTGGACATCGCTGTAGTCGCGCAGCGCGATGCCGTTGAACCGGTCGTTGTAGATCTTGGCCAGCCGCGCGGCGCGGGCCTCGTCCTCCCACACCCAGGCGGCGAACCGGGCGGCCATCGCGGTGGCCTTGTCGCGCGCATCCGCGGTCGCCTCGTCGTCGACGACGGAGCCGCCGTCGGGCCGCTTGCGGGTGACGGTGATCTGCTTCTGCTGAAGGACCGCCTCGGCGATCTCTGCCGCAGACCGGGACTTGGTACCCCAGGTGACCCGGGAGGCGATGCCCTGTGACGGGCCCTTGACGACCCACATCGAGCCGCCGCCGTACTCGGCGCGCACGTGGGGCGTCTCAAGGATTTCGCGCAGGAACGCGGTGACGTCGGCCTCGCCGATCCACGGCGCGCCCATCTTGGCGCTGATCTCCCCGGGGACGAGGTCGCGGGGGACCACGGCCTCCAGCGCTGCGACGTGGCTCGCCATGTCGTCGCGGCCGGCCGCGAGGTGGCGGCGGGCGACAGCGAGCTTCTTGCGGACGTCGCCGGACAGGTAGTCGGCGGCCGGCAGCAGGTGGCCGCTGCGCGGGTCGCGGAACACCCGAGTGCCGAGCTGCTCCAGGGCGTCGCTCTCGCTGGTACCCATGAGCCGCGCGAGAGTCGACAGACGCAGTTCGCCGTCGTGCTCCATCGCGAGCGAGACCGCCTGGTCGGGGCTGTCCGCGCGCTCCGCGATCTTGCGCGGCGCCACCACCCGCTGGTGAAGGATCTCGGCCTTCGCCGCGGTCTTGGTGCTGTCGTTCCACCGGTCGAGCCCGTAGGCGAACGCCGACGCGAAGTCGTCGTCGAACAGGGCGAGGGCGGTCGGTGCCTTCCACTCATCCGGGACCTTCTCCAGACCGCCGTCCTTCGCCCGGACCCGGGCCTCGTCCGGGGTGAAGACACGGTTTTGGCCCGGCTTGTCGAGCGGCGCGTACGCGGCCGTGTAGGCGGCGTAGGCGCGGTTCAGCTCGGCGCGCAGCGTCGCCATGTGTTCGGTCTCGCCGTCGCCGTCGTGCGACGACTCCTCATCCAGCAGCGCGGTCGTCAGGTTCCGTAGTTCCAGCAGGTCCCGCAGCTGCGACACCTGCGAATGGTGGACGTCGAGCTTGCGGACCTGCCCGTCCACGACCTGGGTGAACGTGCCGTCCGGGCGCGCGTTGATCGCGCCCTCGTGCTTGCGGTCGGCGGCGGCCTGCAGCACGATCCGCTCACGCGGCCCGGCCTCGTGCGGGGCGAAGCCACGCCCCTCGGCCTTGGCCTGCGCGGTGATCCGGGCCAGGGCCTCGCGCAGCGCCGGTGCGGCGTCCTTGTCACCGCGCACGGTCAGGTCGTGGTCGGTGAACTGGCCGCGGCCGGTGGTCAGCTCGCCGAGGACGTTGTCGGGGTGCTGCTGGAAGTACCGGTTGATCTCGATCTGGTGGCCGTTCACGTCGACCGGCGTCGACTCCACCCACGACTGGTCGCCGGGGGCCTCGCCCTCGGCCCGGCGGCGGAACACCAGCACGTCGGTGACCACGTGCGTGCCGGCCGCCTTCTCGTGCGCGCCCTCGGGCAGGCGTATCGCGCCGACCAGGTCGCCCAGCTTCGCCATCTCGCGGCGGGCGTGCGGGTCCTTGGAGTCCATCGTGTAGCGGGAGGACACCACCGCGACCAGGCCGCCCGGACGGGTCAGCTCCAAGCTCTTCTTGATGAAATGGTCGTGGATGGAGAGCTTGCGGCCCTTGTTGTGGACCGGGTCGGTGAGCTTGATATCGCCGAACGGCACGTTGCCCACCACGCCGTCGAACCCACCGTGCGGTGCCCGCGTCTTCGCGAACGACTCGGTGAGGATCTGCGCGTCGGGGTAGAGCGCCCGGGAGATCGCCGCGGTGGTCGGGTCCAGCTCCACGCCGGTCATGTGCGTGCCGGCCGGCGCCGCCCCGATGAAGTTGCCGGAGCCGGAACCCGGCTCCAGGACGTTCCCGCCGTCGAAGCCGAGCGCCCCCATGGCCTGCCACACCGCGTCGACCAGCGACTGGTCGGTGTAGTGGGCGTTCAGCGTGTTCTTCTGCGCGGCCGCCCACTCGCTGTCGTCCAGCAAGGCGCGGAGCTCGGCACGCTCGCCGGCGAACGCCTTCCACCGCTCGACGGCCCGCTGAAAGGCTTCGTCGCTCTTGTGGTTGCCGCGCCGGGGCTCGTCCGCCAGCACGGTGGGTAGCGAGCCCCAGCCCGACCAGCGGGCCAGGACCCTCTTCTCCCCCTCCGTCGCAGGCCGGTCGTCAACCTGGATCCGGCGCAGCGTGCGCAGCGCCTCCACGTTGGCGCGCAGCCTCGCCCGTTCGCCCGCCGGGGCGAGATCGTCCTGCGAGCGGGCCCGGAACCGCCCGGCCGCTACTCCGCGTCGAGCGGAAGGTCCAGATCCTCCGTCCCCGGCTCCTTCGGCAGGAACACCTCGTCGGCCAGCACGATCTCCCGCGCCTGCGACGCCGCCACGTTCCTCGCCTGCACCTGCTCCAGGTATCCGCTCGGCTCCGGCTGCATCGCGAGTAGCTCGCTCGTCAGCGTCGCGATCCGATCGGTCACCCGCAGGCCCACCCTCGTGAAGTGCGTCTGCTGCTCCGCCTCGCCGCCCAGCGACGCCGTCGCTGTCGGCCGGTACGTCTTCGCGTACGCCCAGGCCTGCTGCCCGTACTGATTCACCGTGCTCCCCTCCTCGGCCGTTCGCGGCCTGATCATGGCCATCGTCATTGTGTCCCGAACGGGCGTCGTTGATCGCACGGTCGAAGGCCTCACCGAACTCCGGATCGTCCAGCCGGTCCCGCAGGTGAGGCCCGTCCCAGTTGAACAGCTCACCCCGGTCGTTGCGGACCTGCTCCGCCGCGTTCGCGACGAGCAGCGCCTCCCGCTTCCTCACGAACAACTTGCCGGACTTGCCGACGTTGGCATGGCGGTCCGAGAGCAGAATGCCGGTGCCGGCGTGGTGCACCACGTACTTGCCCCGCGGCGTGCGCGCAACGATGAACCGGCCGCCAGCCGACAACTGCTCATTGCTGGTCAGCTGAACGACCTTGAAAGCGCTCTGGCGGTCCTTGTTCGCCTGAGCTTTGTTGGTGGTCGTCGGGTCGGCGCCGTCGTCCCAGTGGTACCGCACCTCGGTGACGGTGCGGAACCGGCGCGGGGCGCTCTCGCCCGGCGACAGCCAGCTTCCCCCGCGGTGCTCGCCACCGCCATCGGCCTTGTCCCCGGCGCCACCGCCATCGCGGCCGGCCGGGCGGCCCGTACGCTCCCCGGCCTGGCCGGCCTCCGGGACACCAGCGTGCCTCTCCGGATGCCCGGCGGGCTTGGCCGCTCGCTCGGCGGCCTTCGCCCGAGCCTCCTCCTCCATCCGCGCCGACGGCACGCTACTGCCGTGATCCCGCTCCCACCGCTCATGCGAGTACGGGTGCCCGACCACCTCGAAGCCATCGGCGGCGCCGTCATTGACGACGGTCAGCGTCTCCTTCCGGCCGCCGTGCCCCTCCCACGTGAGCGTCGTCTTCTCACCGTGCTGCTGCCGGTCCAGAACCCGGCGCGTGTACCAGCCACCATCGGCCCGCGGGTTGCCGGCCACCACAAAGTCGCCCGGCTCGATCTCCCGCGCCGCAGCACGCCGGTGCCCCGGCTGCTCGGACGCCGGCCCCTTGGGCGGGCCAACCTTCTCCGCCGCCCGGCCCAGCTCCTCCGGCGTGTAGGACCGCCACCCCTCCTGCTTGTGGATCGGACCGGACTCGAGATCTTCCGCCGCTCGCAGCGCATCCCGCTTACTGGCGTGCTCCCGCTCCTGAACACGGCCGGTCGCGGCCTCATAGACCCGCCACCGATCGCCCTCCTGACCCACCATGTGCCGACCCGACGCAGTCAGCTGCGCCGAGGAGACCATGTCCGCGCGCTCGCGGGCGGCCTCCGCGCGCACCCGGGCGTCCTGGGGCCGCTCCGTGTCCGCGGCTAGCGGCCGGACCTCCCCACGCCGCCACGACTCCAAGGTGCTCGCGACGGTCGGCTTCTCGTCCGGGATGTGCTGGTCGTCGTCGCCCTTGGCGTGCGGTTTCACCGGCACCCGCGGGTCACCGACATCCGGCTTGGTGATGCCGTCGCCGCGACCGCCGGCCGCGGCCTGCACCTCGCGCTTGGCGTCCTCCGCCAGGACCTTGTCCTCGCTGGCGGTCGGCGCGCTACCGTCCGGCCGGGACACCATCGTCAGCCGGTTCGCATACAGCTTCTCCCGCGACCCGTTGTCGAGACGCTCGACGAGTACCTTGTCACCGGCCAGCGCACGCAGAACCCGGGCCAGGCCGCCACCCCACAGACGGGCGATCCCGCCCGTCTCCACGAAACGGCCCTTGCTGTCACGCGGATGCAGAGCAGGATTCCAGGGCCGGCGGGTGACCTTGACCTCAAGGCGGGCGGCAGTGCGGTTCTCGTGGGGCATGCCGCGGACCATGCACATCCGCAACCGCTACCGTCGCGCCCTCGCGGCTGGCGGCTTTACCGCGGTAAAGCCGCCAGCCGCGAGGGCGACCCTCGGAAACCCGTCTGCGGGTCGAGCCTGGCTTTACCGCGGTAAAGCCAGGCTCGACCCGCAGACACCTCAATCCCGCCATGCGGGGAAGTGAGCACGGAGACGGCAAGTGTTGCCCGCTGACCGCAGGCAAACTCACTGGGCTTTACCGCGGTAAAGCCCAGCAGCCTCACATCGTCTCGGTGAGGATGTGGAGCAGAAACCATACGGAGAAGCCGCACCACACCACGGTGAACACGGCCCGGCCAGGCTTCGTCCGAACCCGAAACCAAGCCCGCGTCCGTTCGGACAACGTGTCCCCAGCCTCCCGGCTCCACAGCCCGTATACCTCGGCGGCGGCGCCGGTACCAAGCAGCAGGCCCCACACCAGATCAGCGGACATCAGGATCTCCTCCGTCAGTGAGTAGCGGCTCGGCCTGGTAGCGGAGCCGACAGCGGCAGTTGCGGATCAACGCCGGCGGGGCGATCGGATCGCCCGGATACCTCAACGGGTAACCGTCGGCGGAGAAGGCTTCCAGCACCGGAAGCGTCTGTCCGTCCAATTCCTGGTGTGCCGGCCGGACCCGCTCGTCCCCGCGGCTCATCCAGGTACGAGTGACCTGTGGCCCGCACGCGGCGGCCGATGCCTCGGCCGCGCCGTTCACGGCGGCCGCGGCGATGCTACGCGCGGCGTCGTCGGCGAGCCGGCGGGCGTTGTCGGCAAACAGGCCCCGGGTGTGACCCACCAGCTGCTCCAGCGTAAGCCCCGGCTGGTCGTTCTGGACGGCCGTGATCGCGTCCGCGACATCGGCGAGGAACGCCCGGATCGAAGCGGCACCCAGAGTGACGGCGTCCAGGGTGGCGGCGTGAAGTCCGCCGGCAGCGGCACCGAGGACCGCCGAGTTCGCAGCCACGCCAGTGAGAGCGGCGATGCACTCCGCAGCGGTGGCCTGCACCGTCAAGGCGACGAGGGGCTCAAGGGTGGCCACGCTCTCCTCCACCCACCGGTCCGGAACAACGGCCTTCGCCGCGTCGATCGGGGTGTCCCCGGACCGGGTGTCAACTTCGTACGGCCCCGGCTGCCAGTACCTCGTCCGGCTGCGTAGCTTGGGGGAGCGTAGCCGGGCCGCGATGACCTCGGCCTGGCGGGCGAGCAATGCGTCCAGGGCGGCGCTCGCCGCACCGCGAAGCCGTTCTTCCTCCGCTTCCGGCACCTCCCACCCTGCCACCGCCGGAGTGGCCCCCGAGACCGGAAGTGTCTTCACCTCCTGGGCCGCGGCCACCGCAACCGCCGCAGGGCCAGGACCAGGCCCTCGATCTGCCGCCGCACGGACCCGGTCGACTGCCGCCGCAGCCGCGCCGGCGGTGCTGATGCCGCCCACCCCCCGGACCTGGGCCACCGCCTCTGCGGCGGCTACGCCGGGCACCGGGCGCGCGGGTCCGCGCGCGGCGCCGACCGCATCGGCGGCCGCCCCTCCTCCGGCCGGGTCCTGGTCGTCGGCACCGCGCGCCTCCGCGACGGCAGCGGCAGCAGCAGCCCCGTCCTGGCCGCTGGGCGGCTGACCGTTGGTCTGCGCTGCGCCGACGAGCCCAGCCGGATCGCCAGCTACCTGGCCGCCGCCAATCCCAAGCTCTGCGGCGTCCTCGGGACGGGCCGGCACCGGGGCCTTCTGCGGAGAAAACCAGAGCGCACGCGTCTGAGGGTTGTCGATCGTGTCCCGGCCAGCCGCCTGGCGGTACTCGTCCGCGGATATCAGCCCAGCCGTCCACTCCTCCCGGAGAACCTTCAACCGCTCCCGGCGGGGCAGGTCCAGCACCTCGACGTCGGAGGTGTCGATGTATGGCCGCCACCCCTCATCGACGTCGATGTCCGGCAGAAACGCGGAGGCGATCACGTCGAGATGAGGGATGGCGGTGATCGTCCAGAAGGTGAACTCGTCCTGCTCGGCATTGGCATATGTCTTGCCCGCGGTGGAGCCGAACATCGCCTCACTCACGCCGAACGCGGCCAAGATCTCGTCCTTGCTGGTGCCCGCCAGCTCCTTGTAGGCCATGTCGCGCGGCCGGGTGCTGGTGTCGATGAACTGCACCCCGCCCGGCCCAGTGCCGATCACCGCGAGCTGACCGGCGTGGTCGACCCCGGGTGAGAACCGGGCCTCGATGCGGTCAAGCTGGCGCTCGGTCGCCCCCTTGAGATCGACACCCACGATTCCGCCCGGACGTCCGTCCCGACGCAGGAAACTGACGTTGTAGAGGCGGGCCAGGTGGTCCAGGTCGATCGAGATGCCAGCGGCCTCCAGCGGCGTGATCCCGCTGAACGGATCGGTCGGGTGCGGGTCGCGGACCCACCGGACCCGCTCCGGCGCGAGCTCCCGCAACCGACCCGTCCGCGTGGTGAACTCGAAATGGGAGAGGTAGTCCCCGCTCGGGTCCGGAACCGGCCGCACCCGGTCGGGTGGCAGGAGATCGAGGCGAGTGATCGTGCCGAGCCGAGACTTCGTGACCTCGACGAAGGCGCCCTTTTTGCTGAGCAGCACCTGCGCACTGAGACGCTTCCTGAACACCCGGCCGGTCTCCAACGGATTGGCCTGACCGTTCAGCACCCGGTAGAGCGGATGGTCGCTCAGGATCTCGCTGTGCTCGCCCGGCTTCTCGCCCCGGCCGATTGAGAACGGCCGGCGCGCCTGGTGCCCCGAGATGGTCTCCACCGACTTGAACACCCAGACACCTTGCTCGTACCCCTCGCTGATGACCCGCTCCAGGTCCCACCCGTCAGCCCGGCCCTCCGTGCCGTACTCGGCGGTGATCCCCGGCAGCGACGCCCACGACCCGTTCCACCCCTTCGACTCCATCTCGGTTGGCGCCGGCCGGGTCACCAGGCGGCGCAGCCCCGGTGCGAGGCGCCACCCCATCAGGCATCCTCACTGGCCAGCCACAGGCCAGCCGCCATCACGAACGCCGAAATCACGGCCGCGCCGCACAACGGGTGGACCATGAACGCCACGGCGGTCACGGACAACGTGCCCACGACGACCAGAAGAAGCCCGACAAGCTCCCGGGAGGGGAGCGCCAGCTGCGGCGGCGAAGGCGGGGAAGGCTGCGAGGCCGGAGGAGTCGTCACCCGGCGGACCGTAGGCACCGGTGCCCCTTACGTCGCGCCCTCACACCAGCCGGTGCACATACGCCTCAACACCCCGCCGGCTGTACGTGTGTCCGGGCACCATCCGCGCCCCCGCCGGAGCCTGCGGCGTCGGCAAGCGCTTCGCCCGCCGGCTCTGATCCCCGCCGATCAGATGCCGATTGTCGAGCAGCGCCGAGCACTTCTCATCGGCCACGTCCTCATATGGGCGCCTGCACCCCTTGCAGTACACCTCCAGCGCCGTCACCCGCTGCTGCGCCCGGGACAGGAAGCTTCCGCGGAAGTCGGCGTACCGTGCAACATCGGCAGGGACAGGAAGCTCAGCGGCGACCACCCACTCATGGTCGGCGGGCTTGGTGCTCTTCGTGGAGTCGGACGTGTTGCTCACAGGCTTCCCCTCGTCGGTCGTTGAGAAGCCCTGTCTCCACTCCAGAGCCTCACATCAACAGGTACGGAGAAGCCCCCTGTTTGGTTACACCACCACCCTAGAACAGCGAAAAGCCGTGGCCTCGCACCATTTGAGAGGTACGAGACCACGGCATACAGTCGCTGTCCCTTGCTAGCTCAGGCGGACTGCTTGGTGTGTTCGTCGAGACGCTCAAGCACGATCCGTGCGACCTCAAAGGCCTCATTGAGTGTCATGTTGGCGCAGAGCGCGTTGGCCACGGCAACGGGGTCCGTCCAGTTCAACCCGTCTGACAACGGTTCCTGGGTGGTCCCCGGAAGGGTACCGCTCGCTGCCGAACCGCGAGGTGTGGGGAACTCGGAGGCAGCACGATCAGGCTCTACCGCGGTAAAGCTGGGTCGTACCTCCGGGCTCTCTTCAGCAACGGGGCTGCGGTTCGGCTCCCCAGCCTCTGTGGAGTCCTCAACAGTCGATGGTTGCAGGGAGGTCGTCGTTTCAGCGCCCGAGGACCTGCCAGACAGATCCTCCTCAGTCCGGCCTGGGCTCGATGCCGGTTGGTCAACCCGCTGAGTCTGTGGACTGGTGCGTACCGAGCGGGCAGTCTGCTTCCGTGCACCCCTCGGGATCTGAGCCTTCTCTTGCCTCTCCTGTTCCAACTCCTCCAGGAAGTCCTTCAGCGCTGCACGCTGAGCCTCAGGGAGAAGATCGCGAACGGCCTTCGTTGCGAATCGCCGGAGCTCGCGGAAGGGGATCCCTTGGGCGGCTGCCTGCACCTGAGGGTGAAGCCCAAGGATCGCCTTCCGCTGGGAGATATATCCCTCGGACCAACCCTCTGCAGCCGCAGCCTCACGCTGGCTGGGGTACTCGGCCACAATCGACATGACGGCTTGCGCGTCCTCGACCGCGTCGAAGTCGCGCCGCTCGACGTTCTCGTCGTAGGCAGCACGCATCAGAGAAGCACGAGTCTTCGCGACATCGTCGTTGACGGCACCGAACAGCTCAGCCCGGCCGTACTTCGTGGCGGCCATCTGGCGACGGCAGCCATTGATGACGATGTAGTCGTAGCCGCGGGTCAGCTCCCCCTCGTCCGGGTAGAGCTTGAGGTATGCGGCCCGGGTGACGACCAGCACACTCTGCCGCTGAATCCTCCCGATCGACGCCAGGTCCGACAGATCCCCCACAGTGCTGCGAGGGTTGTGCGGATTGGGCAGGAGACGGTCGGTTTTGAGGGTGACCAGACGCGAACCGGGAGGCTCGGTGGGCGGCCGATCGTCGCTGGCCTCGGGACCGGGAAGGAGATCGGATGAATTGATTCGCCTACTACCCATCAGCGGGACATCCCCCGGCGCAGCTGTCGAACGATGGTCATCTGAATCTCCAACGCGAGGTTCGTGAAGTCCGCGAGGCATTCCTGAGCGACTCGCGACTTCGGGTACTGCGTCACGACATGGCCAGTGATTGCCGCCTTCGAGTGCAGCTTGTAACGGCGGATGACGGTGTTCGCGACCTTCCATCCGAACTTAGTGAAGTGCTTCCTGGTGTCGTCCCGGTCCGCCTCGCCATCGCGCGGATCCCAGTTAGATACGACAATCGTGAACGGGATACCTCGCGGAAGGACGACCTGCTGGATGGTCTCCTGAGTGGTTGGCCAGCCCAGCGGCTCTGGCTCAACCGGGACGATCACGTGATCGGCATTATCGAGTGCCGCGCGGATCGCGTCGGCTACTCGGCCCTCACCGAGGGGATCGCCCGAGTTGTCATCGCGGGCCTCGGGGGGGTACCAGCCGGGAGTGTCGACGATGACGTACTCGACGGCCGTGGAGTCCCGAAGCCGCTTGAGCGTCTCAAGGTCGTTATGCGCCTCGGCGAAGACGAATGGCAGCGTCTCCCCAACGCGGCTGGCCCACCAGGACGCGGACCCTTGAGGGTCGACTGACAACGCTGCTACGGGTGCAAGCCAATCGATCGGCTTGACCTCGACGCCCGCGAGCGCCTCAGCGATGGTGGCGGAGAGGTTGACGGTGATGGTGCTCTTGCCGACCCCGCCCTTGCGGTTGAGGACGACAATGATCGTGGCCATGCGATGGTGCTCCTAATCCGTCGACTTCCCAGGCCTGACAGCCTGGTACTTCGGACTTCCGTTGACTTCCCGAGGTGGTCCCCGGTACTTCGGACCGGGACAGCATGTCAGATACCCGCACAAAGCTCACAACCCGCGTCGTGTCTGTGTGTCTCCGGCCTTGAAGCATCCCAGCTTTACCGCGGTAAAGCTCCGTCAGCCGGCTCGATACCCCGGATCCGACGCCGACGAGCTGTCGGTTGACCGGGAGGCTTCGCGTGCTTGTCGGGCGACGGCCCAGGCGTTCTCGCCGGACAGTTTGATCCGGCGGAAGTAGAGCTTCATCGCGGTGCTGTTCCTCGCCCAGTCGCCGAGTTCGGCGATCGTGTCTTCGGGGACGCCTGATTCGTACAGCTCGGTCGCACCGCCGGCCCGCAGGCCATGGGCAGTCACCGATGTTGCGGTCGGCAAGTTGAGCAGCGCGTTGTAGCCGAGCTCGGCCCGCTCGACCTCGGATAGGTGCGCGACCCGTGCGAACGCCTTCTTGGCCAGGTCCTTGACGTACCCGTTGATGGCCTCGCCGGAGAGCATGCTCAGCTCCACCCAGTCACCTGTGGTGAGCTCCTGGTCCTCCTTCGGCCGTCCGTCCGGGTGCTTCGGCCGGGTCTGCGGGGTGAGCCGGATGGCGAGGCGGCCGGCCTTGTCGAGCGCGCGGAACAGCGCCTCGTCCTGCGGTTGGTGGATGAGGCGGCCGTACTCCAGCCAGGCCCGCATCCGGCGTACCGGGCAGATGTGCGGGGCGTCGTCCCGGGCCGGGATCCACGCCTCGAACACGCTGCCGTCCTTGCGGGTCTTCCGGTCGACCAGGCGCACAGCGATGCCGTCGCGGTGCAGGGTGATGTGGGTGACGACCAGGTGGGCGAGCTCGATCCGGCGGCTGAGCAGGTGGAAGCCGAGGGTGGCGATGGCGGCGTTGCGCCGGTCGGCGGGCCGGCCGCGCGAGTCGCAGACTGCGACCATCTCCTCCAGGTCGAGCTCGCGGACCGCCGGGCTCTGCTTGTTGGTGTGCTTGCGGTTCCACGCCGTCCGGTACGCCGCGATCATCCTGGTGACCTCGCGGGTGCCGGGCCTCGTGTTGCCCGGGGTCTCCTCCTCCTGCCAGGTGACCACCGCGCTCTTGTAGACCGCGATGGTGTCCGGGTCGAGCTCCCGCTTGATCAGGTGACCGACGTACTCGATCAGCGTGGCGGTGGTGCACGGCAGCGCGACGCGGCCGCGCTCCCCGCACCAGGTGCGGAACAGTCCAATCTGGCTGCGCCGGTTGCGGCTGGTGTTCTCCGGCGCCGCCGACTCCAGCAGCTGGGCGACGTCCTCGGAGATGACGTAGTCCGCGGCGCTGTACTGCGGCGCCACGAAGGCGGCCGGGAGCGGGCGGCCGGCGACCAGCACGGTGTCCCGGGTGAACGTGGACACGTCCAGGCCCAGCCCCGTGGGCCGGTCGGGCACGGCCGGGAACGGGGAGCCGGCCGTCTCGACCAACTCCCCGTCCACGACCTCGACGTCGCTGCTCACCATGCCGTGCTGTCGTCGTCCGGGGCCAGCCGGAACGAGGTGGTCTGGATGTCTCCCGGCGCGAAGTGGCTGCTGCCGACCGCACCGTCCGGGACGGCGGCGACGGTGATGCCCAGGGACGCGAACTCGGCGTGCTCGCGCCACCGTTCGGCCTGCCCCACCAGGTGGGCGATGTGGGCGGCCGCCTGGTCGGGCCGTCCGGCCGAGAGCGCGGTGTCGGCCGCGCCGTGGGCGTACGCCGCCTTGCGCAGCGAGACGCCGTCACCACCCTGGCGACGCTCCTGCTCGGCGCGGCGGTACACGAAGCCGGCCAGCTGGTTCACTCGCTCCAGCGCGGCCGCCACCCGGCCGGGGTCGACGGCGCCCCGGTGCGCCTCGGTGCGCAGCTCGTCAATCTGCCGGCCGTAGCGGCGCAGCTCGGCGGCGAGCCGCTCGTTGGCCTGCTCCGCGAGCTCGGCCCGCTGCTCGGCGGCCGCCAGCGCGGCGGCCTGGTCCGGCGCGCTCATGCGGCGACCGGGCCGGCGGCCCACGGGTCCGGGACGGGGGTGGCCGCGACCCAGCCGGTGGCCGTCTCGTACTCCATCTGCGAGGTGACGTGGCAGAGGCTGGGCTGCTCGTCCCCGTAGAACATGACCTTGAGCCGCTGGCCGGCGGTGTCCGTGATGACGCCTTCGCGCCCGTCGTGGCGGACCCGGCCGCCGAGCGCGACCGTGACGCCCAGGCGGCGCTCCAACCGGTAGTAGGCCCGGATGTGCTCCAGGGCGGCGGCCTGCCGCTGCCGGGTCTGGGCCTCGGCGCGGTCTTCGGGGTCGTCGTACGTCATCCGGGTCTCCTTGACGGGGTGTGAGCTGCGCGGGAGCGGCGGGCGTGTGGCCGGGGGCGTGTTCACTCGGTGGCGGGGGCGGCGTGGGGTTCGAGGATGTCGATCACCGCGCGCAGCGACTCGCGGATGGCCTTCTCCCGCCGGTCCCACTGCCGCCGGAGCTTCTGCGGGTCCGGGGTGGAGACCAGGTTCGGCTGCTGCAGCAGCAGGTCGACGGCGGCCAAGGACTCCCGGGCCCGGTAGTAGGCGTCCATCAGCGGATCGAACCGGGCGACGGCGGTGGCCTCGATCCGGCAGGCCCGGTCGGTGCAGCGGATCTCGGCGTGGACGAGGAGGTAGCCGTCGTCGTCGGAGGTGACGGTGACCGGCAGGACGGCGTCCGGATCCCGGAGGCACGGGTGGTTCTCGGCCAGCCCGGTGCGGGCCTCCTCGTGCAGGCCCGGGTAGCCGCCGACCCCGGCCAGCAGGTCGGCGGTGATGCCGCGCTCGTAGACGTGGGTCACCGAGACGGGCAACTCCCGGCCGGGCACGGCCTGTTCGGGGGTCGGCCGGGTGGTGCGGGCGCCGGGGTAGTCGGGGTGCGCGCGCCAGCGCTGGGCCAGGTCCACCAGGTCGACGCCGTTCGCCGCCCGGCCGAGCAGGGAGGCCGGGGTCGTGCCGTCGGCCTGGTCCGCGATCTCGCCGACCCGGGCCAGCCGGCGCTGCAGGGCGCGCCGGGTGGAGTGGTGCAGCCCGGGGGCGGCCAGCTCCTCGTGCAGCCGGGAGCGGACGAAGCCGACGTAGTCGTGGAGCCGGTCGGCGGGACGGCTGGGCGGTTCGGGCGGCACGGGCGGTCCTGTTCGGGTGGCTCAACTGCACTGCGGCAAAAGTGTGTTGGTGATCAGTCTGCCATGCCGTCGACCCGCCGCTCGACGTCCCGCAGGTGCCGCAGCGCGGCGTCGGGATCCTTGGTCGCGAGCTCTTCGAGCCACGGGTTGCCGGGGTGCTCGTCGTGGCCGTACCAGAGCAGCGACATCTCCCGGAAGAGCCGCAGGGCGTGGAGCTGCTGGATCGGCCCGGTGGCGTGGGCGTGGGCGAGCACCTGGTCGAGCTGCGGGAGCAGGTGGGTGAAGTGCTCGCGCTCGGCCGCCGGCACGGCCGGGTCGGCGGTACGCTCGGCGATCCGGGCCCGGACGAAGGCGGCGAGCTGGTCGAGCAGGTGCCCGATCGGTGCCCGGGGGCCTGTCGACGTCGCCACGGTGCTCTCCTGCGCGCGAAGGGGTCTGACGGGGGAAAGCCTCTCACACCGGTTACCTCGTATATTTGACATTATACGAGGCTAACGGGATTAGCCAGCGACACAAGGGGCCGAGTGGGTGTAGGGGACGCGGTGCGCGGCCGGCTTGCTGGCGGCCGCGCACCGCCCCCGGGTCAGCGCTTGCGCCTCTCCCGCTTCTTGCGCTCCTCCTCCTTCTCCAGCTGGTCGATCGCATCCGCCACCCGGCGCAGCCGCCGGGTCAGCGACCCGCGCTCGGGCGCCAGATCGCCCATCAGCCACCTGGCCAGCGGCAGCGCGACCACTGCGACCAGCCAGATCACAGCCTGCTCCGCGCCCGGCAGCCGCGGGCCGTCCTCCGAGTTCGTGTTCGTCGTCATGGGCCCGACCGTAGGGCGGCGGCCCGCCCGACCCGGGCGCGATCCGCCGAGAAGTACCCGAACGGGTGTAGAGCGCCACGGCGAGGAAGAGCAGCGTGTCACGTGATTCACAGGTCCACGCAGCTCATCCGGCGCCGGCCGGTCGGAAGCGAAGAAGGCCGTCCGGCGAGCCGGTCGCGTCGCTAGGGTGGTCTCATCGAAGCACCTGCCGCAGGAGAACCCGATGAGCGACGCCCCCGTAGAGATCGACCCGCTGGACCATCAGATCTACCAGGAGTTCGAACTCCTGGCCTGGCGACTGGAGTTGCTGACCGGCGACCAGGAGCTCGCTGACGCGGTGCGGTCCAGCCTCAGCCGGGCCTCGGCGCGCTACGCCGCTCAACTGCGCTCGGACGACGACACGGTGGCCGGCGCGGTGCTCGACCTGGTCACCAACCTCTACCCCGGCGACACCCCCATCCCCGACGACTGGTGGGCCACCCCGCTCGGCCGGGCGGTCGCGGCCAGCACGGGCCACCCCACCGCGGAGTCCGTCACCTACAGCGTGGCCGGTGCCATGCTCGGCATCGACGCCGACGCCGTCCAGCTACTCGCCCGGACCGCCCAGCTCGACGGCCACCCCGATGGCGGCGTCACCTCGGTCTCCGTCCAGCAGTACCTCCAGGCCCACCCCCGCCGCCCCTGACCGCACGCCCAGCGGTGGCCGTCGGCACTGTGGGAGGCCGTGACTTGGATCCTGAAAGCGGGGACGGAACGCAGTGACCGTCACATAAGTGACGGTCACTACCGTTAACGCAGAAGTACAGAACTTCTGAGTCTTCAGGTTGTTCTACTCCGGTTTGTCTTCCGCGAAGCCCCCAGTATAGACTTACGTCATTGAAAGGGCTTTCTTGTTGTCGCCACCAACAAGGAGAGAACTTATTCGCCTGTATCGCTTGCGATTATTACCCGAATCGCGAGTAATCTGAGTCGAAGCCTGACTAACTTTGATCAGATATTTTTCTTCTGGGTCGAATATTTCCGACATCAATATGTCGGGAAGCATGGTGATGCCGTCCGGTCTCACCCCTCAGAGTGCACACCGGACGGCTGGCAACCGCTACGCGGGCGAAATCACCTAGGGCGCGGCCGGGGCTCGTACCCCCCGGCTGCGCCCGGCCTCAGAACCGGCGGAAAATCTCCACCAGCACCCTCAAGACCTCAATGGCGATCATGCGCCACTGCCAGCGGCGTCCCTGGTCATCCGGACCGGGGTTCGACTCGTCGTCATCTCCCGGCCTCGTTCGAACCGTCATGGAACGCTGCTCCCCTCCGATTTTTCGAACACTCGGACCGGGCGGTCCGAGCGTACACGGGGGAGGGTCAGGAAGTCCTGAATGCAGTGCCGATGCTGATCCTAGAGCCACCATCCGGCCGATAACAAATTCAGCCCGAATGCGCATATCGTTTCGATATGCATTCCCTGAGGTGTCATCCGCCGACCTGCGATGACGCATTTTGCTACCGGGTAGCACACCGGTCGACACGCGCCGGGCCCGGCTGTCGTAGCCGCCCGTCATCATGAGGGTGGTACCCCGTTGCCCGACCGATTTCCCCGCCCGAGAGGTCGCCGATGCCCTCGCAGCCCTCCGTTGCCGCCCGCGCTGCTGCCGTCCGGCGCCTGCGCGACGACCCGGCCGCCAGCGACGGTGAACGCGCCTCTGCTCAGGAGCAGTTGAACCGGATGCAGGCCCGGTACGGCACGCTCGACGAGCCGGCGGCCGTCCGTCCGGGCACCGCCGACCGGCGCGTCTACGGGGCCAAGGCCGTATCCACCGAGGACCTGACCACCCGGGAGATCGCCAACCTGATCAAGGAGGAGCTGAAGGCCGCCCGCGTGCCCCTGGCCCGCACCCGCGACCGGTCCGCCGTCCCCTCCACGCGCAGCCCGATCCGTGACGCCCCGAAGGGCACCCGGATCACCGTGGGGCACCGGCAATTCACCGGCAACTCCGCGATCGACGTCACGATCCGCGGCGTCCCGCTGGACTGGGCCGTCGACGGCGTGGAGGAGATCGGGCCCGGCCGCACCCGGCGGCGGCTCTCCGAACCCTGCGCGGCCCTGGTCGACGCCGTGGCGGCGATCAGCGCGGCCTACAACTGGCGCGGCGACGACACCCTGATGCGCGACTTCGTCGACGTGCGCTTCTACTCCCACGTCAACCTCTACACCGCCTGCGGCGAGCACCTGGTCACCTGACGACCGGACCCCGCCTCCGACATGATGGTCCGTCAGGATCCGGTAGGATTCTTGCGGGTATCGCAGCCCCAGACCGCCGTCCGGCCCGTGGCAGAGACGGCACACCAGGTCGGACCCGCGACGCGGCGAGCGGACACACCCTCCCCCGTCGTGCCGACCAGGCGCCCGGGCCACGGACCGCGGCGCCCCTTGGACGGCCACGATGACCGACCCCCGCCGCGCCCGCAAGGCCGCCGTACGCGCCCGCATGGCCGAGACCGGCGAGAACTACACCCAGGCCAACGCCGCGATCGCCGCGCAGCGCGACAGCAGCACCAGCACCGCCCGCGTGATCGCCGACATGGACGCCCGCCGGCACCGGTACGAGGCGGCCGCACAGACCGCCCGCGACCACAACATCCCCGTCTACACCGCGCTGTGGCGCGCGTTCGACGTGGTCCAGCCGTCCGACAGCCGCATCGAGGCCGCCCTCGCCATCCCCACCGGCGACGTGGTGGCCTGGACGAGCTTCACCGAGGGCGGCCGCGAACTCGCCGAGAAGATCGACCGCACGGCCCACGACGAAGGCCTGCGCCTCGCGGACGCCCGGCTGCTGCGCCGCCGCCACCAGCCCCGCCGCTACGCCGACGGCCCGCTCGTCACCAGCGTCTGGAACCTGCGCGCCGTCCTCGCCGACATCGAGGCCGGCGTGCGGGCCGGCCAGGAGGACAGGTGCGAGGCCCAGGAACTCCTCGACGAGAACTACTCGGCGTCCATGCGCCAGGCGATGGACACGTGGATCAGCTTCGCCTGGGTGGGCGAGCGGATCGCCATCCTGGAGCCGCCGAACATCGACCTGACCGGTGTCGACCCGGAACTGGAGGACCTCTAGGCCCTCACCCCGGGGGCCGTGTCCAGCGCGCGACGCAACGCCGCGGCCCCCGGTAGGAACGGGGGCGTGGCGCGGATGTGAGTGGCCAGTGCGGGCAGCCGCAGGAGCTGACCCCTGGAGGGCTACCGTCCGGGCCGCCCTTCGGGGGCGCGGTGGCCTTCACCGCGCCCCCGATTCCCGGCCTCAGGCCCTCGGTACCAGCCCGAACGGGTGGCCGACGAGCGCCCGCTCGGGCAGGGGACGGCCGACGTCGAGCAGGCCGTGCTCGGGGATGCCACCGGTGAAGATCCTGAGGGCGTCGCGGGCGACCTGCACCTTGGCGTCGAGGACACCGACGAACGCCGTCTTGGTGAGGGTGCGCTGCTGGAAGACCTCGACGAACGCGATGGCCATCGGGATGCCGAGGTAGGCGGTGGCGGCGTGGTCGGGCCAGGTCGGATCGAGGACGAGGCCGTCGGGGCCGGAGCACCAGGCGTGCGGCATCGCCGTCTCCCCGGCGGCGAGGAAGGCGAAGCCCTCCACGTAGCCGGTGCCGGTCAGCTGTGCGATCCGCAGGGCGTTGGGGTGACAGCGCCCGGTCAGGCCGCGGCGGGGTGCGCGCCGGGGCCACGGCGCGGGGCTGAAGAATCTGCCCTGGGCGAGGACGACGTTGGGAGCCGACAGGCTGCCCGAGCCGGCCCAGGCCTCGATCACGGCCAGGAGGTCGTGCTCGGCCGGGTTCGGGTGCTGTTCGAGGGGCACGCTTCCAGTGTGCGCCGGGTCGTGGCGACCGGCGCGCGGTTCGCGGGCGTGCCCCCGGGCCTGTCAGTCGTTGGCTGACGCTGGTGGGCGCAGGGGCGCGGGTGAGCTCACCACAGCCGGCCTGAGCGTGGCCACGGTGGACGAGATCCTGCACCCGCGGCCGGAACCGGGGTGGGGCGGGGACTACTACGACGATCCGGTGTGACGGGCACAGACGACACACCGGACCCGTCCGCAGCGCTCCCTAATCAGTGGCCAGGCAGAAACGTGCGGCATGCCAGAACAACTGGGGCCCGTACCACGGGTGCTCGGGGCAGTCCTCGCGGACGGGAGCCAACCCTCCACACGGCGCGGTGCCGCAGGTGCACCCCGGACCGCGCGGCGCCACGGTGGTGGCGTGGGAGTGCACGGTCTCGGGTTCGAGCTCGACCAGATCAGCGCCATCGTCGTGGAGTCGCTGGCGGGGTGTCTCGGTGGTGCGGTCGCGCAGCCCGTACCGGCCGTAGCGGTCCCGGCCAGCCGGCCCGGGAGCGACCCGAGCCCGAACATCACGGCCGTACCCGTCCACCCCGGCGTAGTCGTCCCCCACCGCCTCCGACGAAGCGAACACCGCGCGGGCCCACTCCGGGCCGGCCCCACAGTCCGACCCGACCACGAACGGGCCCACCCTCAGCGTGCCGTCCTCCTCCATGTGGCTGAGTTCCAGCAGCATCTCCACCACCCGGGGCACGGAGAGCCCCCGACGGCCAGCGAACAGGGCCAGCCGGGCCGCCAAGTAGCGGCCCACCTCGACCTCCACGCGCATCGTGCCGGTGACCATCGAGTCAGACACCATGCACCGCCACCGGGTTCAAGTCGTAGCCGAGCCGGGCATCCACCGTAGCGGTCGCCTCGTCCAGGCGACTCTTGTGCGGCTGCTCACTGATCCGGCCGGTGGACGTCCGGCAGTGCTCACCTTGCGCGGCCCGGCACTTCGGCGACGAGCACTCAGTGACCATCAGCTCCACCTGGATGGACTTCTCCCGCTCGGCCGCGCGCCGCGCCCGGGCCGCCTTCGACTCCACGAACGTCACCCCGACCATCGCCTCCACGAAGGTCGTGGTGACCGTTTCCCGGCCGAAACGCTCCCGCCGCCAGGCCGGCGCCGAGGGATCGCGGGGAGCAACCCTGTCGGCAAGCAACTCAAGCTGGCGCATCGTCGGAACGACGGCCGGCCCGCCGTAGGACTCCCGGCGCTCCTCGCCCCGGGCGGCTGCGCCCCAGGGCGCGCCGTCAGGCATCGTCGCGGCGAGCGGGACATCCCCGGCCGTGATCGCGGTCAGGCGCTGCGCCAGGGTGGCCATGGTGGTGAGGTCGGCGGCCTGGTGGCGGAGCTGCTCGATCAGGTCGGCCAGTTCGACGGGCTGTTCGGGGGTCTCGGCGGCGTGGGCGAGCTGGCCGAGCAGCACCGCGGCGCCGGACAGGTGGAGGGTGATCTCCTCCAGGGTGATGCGCTTGCCGGCGCGCAGGTGGGCGGTGTCGGCAGGGTCGGTGCTGGTCTGCATGGCCGGGGTGGTGGTCTGGTCAGCGGACATCGGCGCACAGCTCCTCGGTCAGGGCCTGCTGGCGGTTGCGGGGGAAGCCGGACATGCCGGCGGCGATGCAGAACAGGAAGCGCACCACGCCGTCGAGTTCGGCGGCGGTCAGGTCGTCGCTCAGGATCCGTTCGGCGCCGGGGCGGCCGTTGGCGATGAACGCGGACACCAGCAGGTGCAGGGTGGTCAACGCCGGGGCCTGCATCATCGGCGGCGGCTGCTGGCGGTAGTAGCGGACGGCCGCCTCCGTGCCGGTGCCGTAGTACCCGGTGGAGAGCATGTACTGGGCCAGGAGGAGCGCGGCTTCGCGTCCGGCGGCCGGGCCGCGCTCGGCCAGGGCCTCGAAGAGGTCGTGGGCGTGCTCGGTGATCTGGTCGTCCACGGTGCCGGCCAACGCGGACTGCACGAGCATCGGCAGCGGGATCCCGTCGGCCAGTTGCTCGACGGTCAGGAACATCATCCCCTCGCCGGTGAACGGGTTCTCGGGCGGCGCGGTGGCCTCCGGCAGGTCGTCCTCCGCGTCCTGTTGCGGACCGTCCCCCGTGGGCGGCGCGGCCGCGGCGGCGGGCTCGCCCGGGGCGGCGTCGAGCGCGGCCCACAGGTCGAGGGCGTCCTCGACCACGTCGCGCACCTCGGCGGGGCTCAGCTCCTCCAGCACGGCGAGCATCGACGCGGCCGGGGCCGGACCATCCAAACCGGCCGCCAGCATCTGGCGGCCGACCGTCCACACCCGCACCGAGGCGGGCGCCATCAGGCCGGGCGAGGGCAACAGGCTGAACGGGAGCCCGGCCAGGTTCGCCACCACGAGCCGGTCGCCGGCCACCAGGGCCGGGATCGCGGAGTCCTGGCACGGCCGGCACCCGGCGCGGGCGGCGCCGACCAGCGCGGCCGCCGGCGCGAGGTTCACCTGTCGGGTGACCCCGTACAGGCGGGAGTCCATCACGCCGAAGTCGGGGGCCGGATGCTGGTGCCGGGAGCCGCCCGCGGCGGCCGTGTACGGGGCTCCGGTGGCCCGCTGCTTCGCGCGGGCGGCCTGCTTCTTGGAGCGCTTGTTCTTGGGCACGTGATGCCTCTCGGCGCGGTGCTCGGTCCCGCGACCCGGGCCCGCGCGCAGCATCAGCGCAAGGCAGTGGGTGGACCTGACGGACGTTCAACATCGCGCGGTGCGGGAGCTCTTCGACTCCTACCACCTTGACCGCTGTGCCGCCCGTCGCGGGCAGGATCGGCGGGACTCGGGCTCGGCGCGCTAGCCCATACCTCTACAGGTACGGACAACAGCATAGCGGCACTCTAGGCAACGAGATAGCACGAGATACCACTCAAGTCCACGCGCGCATACGAAAGTGGATGCCGCCTCCCCTCGCCGAGAGGCAGCATCCGACTTTCTCGCCAGAACCCTATCGGGCGCCGCCGCGGTGCTCCTTCGGCGCTGCTGTCGTCCCCCAGGGACAGCGCCACTTCGCTGTCTCGGATGCCACCACCCCCCGTCAGCCTACGGCTGACGCAGACACCGGCCGGACCAAACCCTGGAGCCGCCCGACGGACCCCCGCGAAGTCCGCCGGTTACGCACCAGAACCGACGGCGTGACGAAGGGTCAGCGCGGAGTGTTGCCGTGGACGGTGGTGCGGCCCGGGTAGCGGGCGTCCAGGTAGGCGCGGGCCGCGGCGAGGTCGCCGACGACGCCGACCGTGGTGCGGCCGCCCTCGGCGCCGGTCTCGAAGACCTGGAAGCCCGGCTCTTTGAGGTCCCTGAGAGTGCCTTCCAGGGGGTAGTCGTGGCCCGGTTCCCACACGGCCGACACGACGCTCTGCCCGTGCACGACCCTGGTCTGGTGAGGGAAGCGCGCGTCGAGGGCCCGGCGAGCGTCGTCCAGGTCGCCGATGACGCCGACCGTCAGGGTGTCTGCGCCGGGCTCCTGGCCGACGGTGGCGACGCGCCAGGTCTGCGGGCCGAGCCCGGCCCGGTAGACGGCCCGGTGCAGATCGGCCAGGGCCTGGCCGTGGGGCAGCGGGGCGGGGACGGCCGCGGCCGCGCCGCAGGCGACGGCCAGCACGCCGAGGGTGGCCGTCAGCCGGCCGGTGAGCGCGTTCACGTCGGTGTTCCTTTCCAGGTGGGGGTGGTCAGGCGAGGGAGAGGCCGAACTTGGTCACGATCGGGCCGATCGGGACGAACACGACGGTGTCGAAGCAGGTGACGCCGCTCGCCGCGGTGTCGGTGCCCCACTTGCAGGCGACGGTGCTGCCGCCGCCCGCGCTGATGATCCCCCTGGCCTGCATGTCGTCGCCCCCGCTGATGCTGGCGACGACCACCCCGCCGCTGTCGCCCTGGGCGACGGTGATGGTGGTGCTGTCGGTGCGGGCCGCGTTGTCCAGGTCGGTGCGCCACACCCCGTCGATGCTGGTCGCGTAGTCGGTCTGGGTCACCTTCAGCGCGCAGTGCGCGCCCGTCATCGCGCCGCTGGAGCAGACGAGGTCTCCGACGTTGTTTCGGCCAGCACCCACCGCGCGTCGGCGTTCGCCCTGGCCGTTGTTCCACGCGCCGTAGAAGAACTGCCCGGAGGGCGTGCCGTGGTCCAGGGTGATGACGGTGGTGTCCAGACCGCTGTCGGAGTCCGAGGCCTTCCCGATCGTGGTCCCGCTGCCGGTCTTGTAGGTGCCGGAGGTCCCGCAGTGCGCGGCGGTCAGCAGAACCGCGACCTTGCCGCGCCAGCCTCCGAACCCGGAACTGCAGAACCCGTTCTTCGGGGTGGTGAGTTCGGCGGCGGCGTTCCAGGGGCTGGCGTCGTTGTGCCGGGTCACGGTGGCCTGCGGGGTGGCGGCGGCCGCGGCGGTCACGGGCAGCTCGGCGAGTTCGGCGGCCCGGGCCGCGACCCGGTCCCGCTCGGCCGTACCGGCCGACGTCCGTACGGCGGCCGCCCCCGCCGCGGGGGCGTAGGTGACGGACAGTCCGGTGCCGTCAGGCGCCGGAGCCACCGAGGTCCACTCCGTGCCCGGCTCACCCACGGCGGCCGCCGCGACGAGCCGGTCCCGCGCCGCCCGCAACCGGGCCAGCGTGTACGGCGCCGACCGGACCCGCGCGCTGATCCCGGCCGGAGGGTGCGCGACCAGGCGGGCGACGCGCTCGGGGACGGCGCCGTGCCAGTACACGGTCAGCCGCCCCCGCTCGGGGTCCACGACCAGGCCCGCGTAGCCGGGAATGCTCGCCCGCTGGTTTTCGGAGACCGGCGTGATCTGGTCGGCGAGCCGGTCGAGGATCTCCTGACGCTGCAGCAGCTCCCGGCCCACCAGAGGCGAGGGTTCGTCGGGGACGGCGCCGGCCGGCAGGGCGGCCGTGGTCAGCAGGGCAAGCGTCGCGGCGGCAAGGGCCGTCCTCCTGGGCACCGCTGTCTCCCCCTCGTCCCGGGCCATCCCGTTCTCGCGCGCGGCCGCGTGAGCAGCACCGGCCCAGTACGTCACACGGCCCGGCGCTCCCGCCAGCCGGTCGTCCGGATGTCACCCGGATGAGCGAGCATGCTCCGCAACCGGGGGGCGAGCGGGACGCGGACCGTCACGGCGCAAGGTCGTCAGCCGCAGGCTGACGCTGCGGTCGGGAGCGGGTGCGGGCTGAGTGCGCCGCGGGCATCCCCGGGCCGCCGGAGCGTCAGCCTGCGGCTGACGCTGCCCTGGTCGGGTCGGTGAGCACCTGGTACTTCTTCGCGGCGGACTGCTTGGTGATCCCGCCCAGCGCCCGGCCGACGTCGCTCCAGGAACCACCGGCGGCGCGGGTCCTGTCGATCAGCAGGGCGGTGGCCGCGTCCAGGGCGGCCTGCCGTTCGGCGACGAGCCGGAGCGCGGCGAGCGCCGTCTCCTTGTCGATCTCCTCGTCGGCCAGGGCCGCGTCGAAGGCCTGCGCCGCCGGCATGGCCGCGGCGCGCTCCCGCCACGCCGCACCCTGCTCGCCGAGGGCGTAGCGGGCGGTCAGCAACTCCACCGGGGACAGCTCCAGGGCGGCCGGCCCGGGGGCGTCAGCCTCCGGCTGACGCCCGTCCTGGGTGGGGGCAGGCGGGGTGAGGAGCCAGCCGATCCCCCGCCGCTCCTTCAGCAGCGCCAGCGCGTAGGAGGCGTCCCGGTCCCGGCCCCACCGGGTTTCCTGCGCCGACTCCTCCAGTACCCGTTCCACCATCGCGCTCTCCCGCGCGGTCGCGGTGCGCATCGGGTGTGCGACGTCTTCGAGCGAGCGGTGCGCGGCGTAGCGCAGGTCGTGCCACTGGTGGACTTCGCCGGTGATGTAGCAGCGGATCGCGCCGAGGACGATCGCCTCTTCGGAGAGGTCGCGGCACAGGGCGATGATCTCCTGGTGCTGGGGCAACTGGCGCGCGACGGCGGCGCGCACGGTGGCCTCGGTCGGCCCGTCGTGCCAGCGGATCTCCCACCGGCGGCGGTGGTCGTAGTAGTCCGTGTCCATGGCACAGTCGTAGGTCTTGGCCATCTGGTGGACGAAGGAGCGGATCGCGGTGCTGCGGCTGGCCACCGGCTCACGTCCTCGTCGGTGGTTGGGCCGCGGCCCGTTCGGTGCTGGTCCCCACGCTCGGCCCCTTTCCCGATCCTGCGGGCGTGCGCCCGCCGACCGTCATCCTACGGCTGACGCAGACCACGGCCGGACCGAAGCCGGGCGCCGGTCGGGGTTGTCGACGGAGTTGCGCACCGCGGCGAACTGCCGCTCGGACTCCGGGTCGAACCCGCCTGTAGGCCTCGACCGTTGGGGTAGCCTGGCCGTGGCTGGACACGCACTGCCGAGTCGCTGCCCGATCCCCGCCCACGCCAGGGACGCCGGGCGCCGACGACGAAGGGGTCATCAGGGGCCTTGGTTCCTGGACGCCCGTGTCTCCTGTGGTGTGCCCTGGTACCAGGCGGGGAGCGCGTGGGCAGGCCCGCCAGGATCGAGAGCACCATGTCCCCGAAGAAGAACCGCAGCTACGGCGCCCGCCGCGCCCGCGAGAAGCAGGCCGCCGGCGCCGTCCAGCGCTACACCGACCTCCTCCCGAACTCCACCGCCCCCACCCCGGCGGCCTGGGAGCCGGCGCCGGGCCGGTACGCGGGCCCCGAGTGGACGACCTACGGCAACCCGTTCATCCCGCCCGCCGGAGCCGTCGGCCCGGCCGACGACCCCTACGGCCGCCGGCACGAGGCCGTCACGGTGCCGTTCCTGCTGACCGCCGTCGTCCTTGCGGAACCCGAGGGCTGGCGCAACGGCCCGCGCGAGGCCGCCCAGGCGGTACAGGCCGCCTGCCGGCACCTGGTCCGCGACGGCCGCTGGTACCGCGCCACCGCGGACGTCTACGGGCCGTTGCCGGCGCACATCACGATGCCCCTGAGCCATGACGAGCCGGCCCCGCCCGGCCACGTCACCCTCACCTGGCTCGTCGCCCTCGGGGTGCGCCGCCCCTGGGACGACCCCGAGCTGATGATCACCGACGCCCACCGCTCGATCCGCGCCCAGCTCACCCGGCGCGCCCTCATCCCGCAGACCGGATGCTGGGTGCAGTGGGTCCCGACCCGGCCCGGCATGGCCCAGGGGCTGATGGAGCGCCTCCCCGTCCACGCGCGGGTGCGTAACGACGTCCACCCCTCCCTGCTCCCCGACCCGAACGGCTCCTTCACCACCTACGACGGAGGGTTCCCGCAGCGGCTGATCGACGCCCACGGCCAGGGCTGGCACCACCTCGGCGACGGCCGCTACGCGGTGGACCCCGACGCTGTGGAGGGCGGCTTCGAGGACCAGGAGTACGACGTCCTGGCCGGTGCCCGCGGCCCGCTCGACCCGGTGGTGGAACCCGATGTCGGGAGCGTCGAGCAGATCGTCGACGCGTTGGAGAGGGCCGGGCGCCGGGCGGTGGCCTCCCTGCTGGTGGCGCTGCACCGCCTCGACACCGAGCACCAGGACGAGGCGCGCAACCTGGGCGGGGCCACGCCGACCACCCTGTACGCCGCACCGCAGGACCTGCGGCAGACCCGCGAAATGCGATCCCTCATCCGAGGCCTGGGCCCCGACCTCGCGGACGACCCCACCCGGTGGGACCCCGCCAGCGTGGAAGAGCTGTACGAGGGGCTGTCCTGCTGGACCGAGTTGGCGGGCAGCTACACCCCCGTCGCCCACCACCTCGCGCAGGTCGTCACCTGCGCCGCCAGCACGGCCGGCGGCTGGCAGCACCTCGCGGACGACGAACTGTGCGCCGAGACGAGCACTGTCCCGGGCCTGGCCCGGCGGGTACAGGCCTGGCTCGCACCGACGGAACCCGCCACGACGGCGTTCCCCGACGTCGTCGTCCCGGTCACCCGCGGGGGCGAGGACAAGACCACCACCACCATCGACCTACGGGCCGGCCTCGCCCTGCACGACTCCCGCAGCCACCTGATCGACTTCGACTTCCCCACGGACCTGCCGGCCCCCTCCAGCTGGCAGGAACAGGAGGAGCCTCCGGCGACCCCTCCCAGGACCGATACCTGACCACCCGGCCCCGAAGTCCTAGCCCAGACACCGGGGAACAAGTAACCCGCCGGTAGGAAGTGGTCACTACGGGGTGGGCTTGAGGGGCGGAAGTTCGGGTGTTCGGCGGCGCCCGGAGCGGGTGTTCGGTAAACGGTCGATTGATGAACGCGGGGTGCACGTCCGGCATTGGAGTACCGGCCCTCCAAGGTCCGACGGTTTTCGCGCTTGTCAGGCTCAGCCTGACAAGCGGGCGTAGTGTAGGAGACATGACCGATGTGAAGCCCGAGAAGCCCCGGCTGTCACCCCGCGACGAGGCGGTGGTGGCCGTCGCCGAGTCCGCCCGCGTCGTCGCCGAGCTCGCACGCGGCTTGGTGCCCGCCGTGTACGAGGAGCGCCGCAGTGATCCGGCCTGTTACCTGCGCGACGTCATGACGATCCGCGACACGTTCCTCACCACCCTCCTCGCGCGCGCGGTGATCGCCAGCCGCGAGTGCGGCGCGACCTGGGACCAGATCGGCGGGGTCGCCGGGATGACGCGCCAGTCGGCACACGAGAAATGGGCCCCGGACGAGGCAGCGTGGGCGGCAGGCGGGCGGCGGGGGCACAGCCGGGGCGAACCCGTGGACGCGTTGTGGACCGCGGCCACGCTGGACGAGTGGTACGCCCGTGGTCGCAACGGCAGCGACGGCATCGTCACCGGCCCGCGCGGGGCGCGAGCGGTCACCGACGGCCTGGACGCCACGGACCGGCCAGAGCGGGAGTGGGAGGAAGACCGTCCCGCGCGGCCGGCAACCGTGGCCGCGATGCGTACCGCGCTCGCCCACTACAACGACCACCAGTGGAGCGACCGGCCACTGCGGTACCTGCTCGCCTTCCCGCCAGTGGACCTTCTGGCCGACGCGATGGAGTGGGGGTGGTCGGACCCACGCGTACGAGAACACCTCGTTGACGCCCTCGCCCGGCACCTGACGTACGGGCGGTACGGGTGGCCCGCCGACGGGGACGACATCTCCCGCGACCTGGTGCTCGCGGAGATGATCGCGGGCGACCGCAGGTACCCCTGACCGACCGCCTACGAGGCGGCCAGGCAGTACGGGGCGCGCGTCAGATCCCGCACGCCGCCCGCCGCGAACAGACCAGAGCGGGCTACGGCGTCGGGACGTCAGCGACCGAAGCGACCGTTCGGCCGAATTGGGTTCTTCAGGAGGGGATGGGCGGCGCCCCGTGCCGTCACCACCACCAACCCCTACCCCCGAGCGCGGCCCCTCAGCTTCTTCTCCCGCTTCCTGTCCGCTTTGGAACCACGGGTCGACGGCCCGGCCCCGTGGCCGCCGGTGGCCGCCGGTGGCCGCCGGTGACCACGGCTGATCAAAAACACCCTCGATCGCAGTCCGCCCAGTGTCAGGGTCTACGACCAGGCCCACGGTCGGGTGCAACGGTGCGACGCACGCGCGAAAATCTCCGGTCATGTTGCGGAACGCGGCATAGCCGCCTACGGAGTCCAGGAAAGCGATCGGCTGACCGGCCGGCCACTCGGGGGCCATCGCACGGTGGAAGCCACCCGCAGTCTCAGGGAAGAACCAGATCGCGACTCGCCACTGCTGCGCCCGCTCGCTGTCCGTTTCGAGGACGGCGTTCATCAGCTCCTGGCCGATTCCTCGCCGCCGCACCGCAGGCACCACCGCGATGTCACTCACCTCCACCACCCGCTCGCGCAACTGGCGGCCCATCAGCTCGGGCAACTGCGTGAAGGCGTAGTGGGCCCACTTACCGGGAGCGCCGGCGTTCGCCACCCCGACAACGGAACCGGTCGACAGCTCCTCCGCCACCTTACTGATCAGCCCGTTCGCCACCAGGTCGCCCGAGGCGTTCCTCTTCTTCAACATGGCGTGCACGGTGTCTGCATCAACGGAAATCCCGGCGGCGCTCCTGGCCATCTCCTCGGCCATGACCCGCAAGGCGTCGTCCGGCAGCCCGCTACCCGGCGGCGCGCAGGCGACCTCCAGCAGATGCCGGCTCGCCCGCAAGTCCTGCGTGGCATAGGCAGGATTGGCCATCCGCATCAGCTCCAGAGCAGCATCGATATCGGCTGCGCGCAACGGGCGGATGCGGTAGAGAGAAGCGTCCATGGACACGGAGCCTAGCCCCGGCCGGGCACACGACCTCGTAACCACAGAGGCCAACCCCTGAGGTGGGTGAGGGGCGACAACACCGTCGAACCGCTCACCACCACCCGCCCGGCCGACGCCGCCACGGCGTAGCCCCGCGCGCGGTCGGCGGCCGCCACCGGCACCGTAGAGGGACGGCCCGGGCCCGAACCCCCGAGCGGACCGGGCCGCCTGGTGTAACGCTTCTGGAACCCCCGCCGTACAAGGAGGTACAGCACCACAACGGCGAAGGACACGACCATGGCTCTCACCACCCTCTCCGCGAACAGCGTCACCGACGAGCACCTGGAGGTGCTGCGCCAGCTCCTCGACTCGAAGAACGAGGTGCTGCGCCGTCACGGCCTGGACGATGGCGCCGGTTCCGGCGCGCCGGTGCAACTGACGCACGAGCTGCCGCCGTCGCTGGCGGAGTGGCTGCTGAGTACGGCACTGGAGCGCGGGCTGTCGGTGAGCGACTTCCTGACCGAGTTGGTGGAGCGGGAGCGGGGCGCGGTTTCGGCGGCGGTGCCGGTACCGCAGCGAGTGGTGGCGGACGGGGCGGAGTGGTTCAGCATTCAGCAGCTGGCCGAGGCCACCGGAGTGCCGGCGAACACGGTCTACGGGCTGATCGGCAAGCCGGACGGCCCCTTCCCGGTGCGGCTGGGCCCCAAGGGCGGGCGGTACCTGGTGCACCGGGTGGAGGCGCAGCGCTTCGCGCAGGCTCGGGGGCGGGTGCTGGCAGCCTGAACCTGGGGTGCAGGTCTCGCGGCCTGGTCAGCGATCCGGATGTGATCACGATTTGGTCCCGCCGCCCGCGCGGGGCTCTGTGGGCTGGGATGCTCGCGGCCATGGATGAGATCACCACCACGCCGCCCGTACCCGCTGTCGAGCCGGCCCCTGCGGCTGCCGGGAAAGCGGCCGGGCCGAGCGTTCGGGTGCCGGTGTGGTTCGCTGCCGGCCTGGTGGGCTTCGTGGCCGGTGCCGGGGTGGTGGGCCTGACGTGGGGGCTGTCGTCCGGCGGTTCGACCGGCACGGCGTCGACGGCCGGCTCGCCGGGTACCGGGACGTTCGCTCTCACCGGTTCCATGACGCTCAAGAGCGGTGCCAGTTCGGGGACCACCTCATCCGGGTGCGCCGGCCTGCGCGGGTACGACGACATCGCCATGGGCACCTCGGTGACGGTGTACGACGAGAGCGGGAAGGTGTTGGCGACCGGCGCGTTGGGGAGCGGCAGCCCGAAGGGCCTGAACGGCTGCATGTTCCCGGTGGCGGTTCAGGACGTGCCGAAGGGCCCGAAGTTCTACCAGGTCGAGGTCAGCCACCGCGGGAAGACCACGCTGCAGAAGGAAGAGGCGGAGGCGGGCCTGCTCGCGGTCCAGCTCGGCTGAGTAGGGCGTCAGGTCGTGCTTCGTTCCTGGCGGTCGTAGTGGGCGGCGGTGATCATCAGCGGGCCGACGTAGCCGACCGTCATGTGCATCCCGCCCATCCAGAGGATGAGGGGCCAGGGGGCGTGGCCGGGGTTGTCCAGGGGGTAGGTCATTGCGCTGAGGGCGACGGCGTAGACGGCGACCAGGGCGACGACGAGCCCGTGGCGGATCCGCAGGCCGAGGCTGTGATGGCGCAGGCGGTGGGTGTAGTCGGCGAGCACCCAGGCCATCGAGGGGAAGGCGAGCGCGGCCGGCCAGCACATGACGGCGCCGTACTCGGGGTGCAGCGCGGCGGCGAAGTGGGGGACCGAGATGATCCACCAGCCGAGCGAGACGAGGGCGAGCGCGTTCACGGCGATTCGGTAGCCGGTGCTGGGCCTGTGGGCCGCGGCCGGTTCGGCGGGGGTGGCGTGCACAGCGGGCATCATGCCGTGTCCTGTGGTGGATGGGGTGGATCCGCGTTCGGGGGTGGTCAAGTGTCGTTGACCTGGCGGGGCGTTGGGCGTGTAACGCTTTGGGGGCCGCTGTCGTACTTCAGGGTGTGGGTGTTCGGCGGGTGTGCGGTGGGAGCCGCCCGTCGAACACCGTCCATTGAGGGCCCACGGCCTTCAAGACCACCCCGTGGCGACTTTCTATAACAGCCCAAGACCTCAGCCACCCACTCTGCCGGCGGGGCGTGGGCCCCTCGCGTACACGTGGAAACGGCGGTTCGGAAGGCTCGCCGGAGCAGTTGGTGACGGTAGGGCTGTTATAGAAAGTCGCTGTTGAGGGTGAGAGGGCAGATGCCTTGGCCCCGCCAGGACTGCCAGGATCCAGGTCATGCGCTTGAAGCCGACCTTCACCATCCAGCAGGCCGACCAGGGACTCGACTCCGCCCTCGAAATTCTTGAGAGTGCCCGCGACGTCGCCATCACCGACTCCAAAGACCCTCGCGCCGCTTACCTGTACGGCATCAACTTCGCGGTGGAGAAGCTCCTGCCCTTCGCCGTGCCCGACCTCTCCGCCGCCCTGCAGTCCACCACCTTCTGGAACATTCTCCAGGCCGCCAGGGACCAGCCAATGATGCTCCGATGGATCGTCCTGAATGAACTGAACGTCCAAATACCCGCCCTGGCCAAGGCCCGCGAAGACCTGGACGTACTCAAGGCCTACACCGCACGGCCCGGCTTGCCCCTGGTCTACGACACCAACATGCTCAACCACTTCAACCACCCCGACGCCATCGACTGGCGCAAGGCCGTACGACACGCGACCGGCAAGAAGGCGTCCGCCATCCGCCTGATCGTGCCCCAGGAAGTCATCGGCGAACTCGACCGACAGAAGTACGGTCAAGGCGACCTCGCGCGCCGTGCCAACGCCGCGATCAGATACCTCGACACCGCTCTGCTCACCGCACCACCCGGCGAGCCCGTCCAGATCCGCGAAGGCGTCACGATCGAGACCCGCCTCGCCCCGCCCGGCCCGGCCCACGTCATCGACGTCGACTGGGAGATCCTCATGTGCGCAGACGAACTCCACCACCTCAACCCCGCCGCACGCGTCCACGTCCTCACCAACGACCGGAACATGGGCCTGCGCGCCAGCCAACTCCACCTGCCGACCCTCACGCTCGACAACCACTACCGCAGGGACCACAACACCTGCACCAGCGCCTGCCCCCGGTAACCCAACCCGCACGATCCAGCCTGTGACACCCTGAAGCACATGACCGGCACCCTCGACCCGTACTCCGTTCTCGACGACTGGCTGAACACCAAGCCGCTCGGCGACAGCGCCGTCCAGAACTACGGGCGCGAGGTCACCCGCTGGATCGAACACATCGGCCCCAAGGTCTGGACCGCCCGCGGCCGCGACGTCAAGAACTGGACCGCCCGCACCGACAACGACCGCACCCGCGCCTTCCTCGTCTCCGCCCTACGCGGCTACTACCAGCACGCGCAGACGTCCGACCCCACCATCGTCAACCCCGCGCCCAAGACCCTGCGTCCCTCCGTCGAGGACCTCCCCGGCCGGCCCGCCCTTACCCGCACCGAGTCCACCCTCTACGTCAGCGCCCTGGACCGCTACGACGGCCTCATGCCCCACCGAGCCCGCGCGCTCGGCTACCTCGTCCTCGGCCGCGGCCTGCGCGCCCACCAGGTCGTCGCCCTGGACCTCACCGACATCGTGCGCGAGCAACACCGCACCACTGCCCGCGTCACTCTCAAAGGCGGCGGCACCGAGTTCCAGGAACTCCCGCCCCCGGTCGCCCTGGCTGTCGAGGACTACCTTCCCCACCGTCGCACCGCCGCCTCCTACAGCAGCGCCGAGGCCGGCCCCCTGCTCACCAGCGGCCGCGGCCGCCGACTCGACCCCGCCCCCAGCGTCCGCGACCTCCTACGCGCCGTCGCCTCCACCCACCCCCAACTCACCCACCTTGCTGACACCCTCACCGCTGACGGCCTCGCCGCCAGCCCCAACCCCTTCCTCGGGTAGGCCCCGGAGTCAGCACCGACATCCCGTACGCTGCACGTCATGACCACCGACGCCCCACGAGTTCTGTGGGGGTTAGCGGCCACGGCCGCCGAAGCCGCCGGCACGGACGCGACCAACCGCCCCGCCCGGGAACTGTGGGCGACCGCAGCCGACCACGAGCAGAGGGCCGCGACCGTAGGCACCGGGCGTGTCTAAGTTCGGGGCGCACCGAACCCGAACCGATGACAGGACCGGCCCGTGCGCTTCGCCCTCACCACCGTTGACCTTCAGCAACTCGCACGAACACCCGCCGACCAAGCCCCCGTCGCCTGTTTGCAGCTTGGCCGCTGGGGTTGGTCCCTCGGACGAATCGATCCTGACCGACCGTACAACGGCCTGATCGCCATCGGCGCCGAAGCCCTCCACGAGAGACTCGCCGCTGGCGACACCTTCACCGACCTCCTTGCCGCGAACGACCACTGGCGGTTGGCCGGCGCCACGTCCGGCCAGCACCCGCAGGTCATCACCGGTCCGCACCATATCTGGCAACAGGCCCGGGTCGTCGATGTCGCCGGTGCGCAACGCATCGTCGCAGCCGGCTTCAAGCTGCTCGTAACCCAGGACGGCCAGTACGTGCACATCGACAGCGCCGGGGAGCTGAGCAAGCTCAGCGAACTCGAAGCCGCCCAGCTCGTCTACCGGCTCCCGCAGGTGCACGAGGACGGCCTTCCTCCAGCGCTGCTCGCCGCCCGGCACGCTCGCCGGCTGGTCGCTGCTCTGGCTCTGCCGGGCACCGCCCGCACCGCACAGGCCTTGGCCGGGGCACGGGCGGCCGCGACCGTTACCGAGCTGCTGCGCCGGACCGTTGCTCGGGACGTACGCACGCAACGTGGCATCGCGGCTCAGCTGCTGGTCGATCTTCATGGTTCCCGGGCCGTTCGAACAGAGCTGGGCATCTCCAAGTCGACCTTGTCTGAGCTGCTGTCCGGGCGGTGACCGGTGTCCGGGCTGGCGAGGCGGTCTGCACAGGCCTGCGGTGTGGTGAACAGTTCGACGCGCAGTCCGGCAGCCCGGGCTCCGGCTACGAAGGTGACCTCGTTGTCGAAGTAGAAGAGGTCCTGGGGTGGATGCCCATGCGATTTGCGGCCGCCCGGTATACCAGGGGGGGTGGGCTTGGCCACGCCGGCCTCGGCGGCCCGGACCGGCAACCGCGCAAGCGCACCGGGGCGTCTCCCCCTCAGGTGTGACGGTCCAACTGTGCTCTCCAGGCAGGCGCTAGCGTGGACCGGACGACGTCCGCGAACAAGAGGGAGCGTCCCGTGACGCAGCACAGCAGCGAGCCGTTCCGGCTGATCGTGTCCGGAGGCGGCACCGGCGGTCACACGTACCCGGCTCTGACCGCGGTCCGGACCCTCCAGGCTCGGCTTGCCGCGGCGGGCCGAGCGCTGGAGGTGCTGTGGGTCGGCGTCGACGGTGGCCTGGAGAACCGCGTCGCCGCCAGCGAGGGTATTCCTTTTCGGGCGGTCGCGACGGGCAAGGTCCGGCGCTCGTCGAACCCCCTCAAGCTCGTGTCGCCCGCGAACGTGCGCGACATGAGCCGCGTCCCGCTCGGCGTAGCCCAGGCCCGCGCGATCGTCGCCGATTTCAGGCCGGACGTCGTCCTCGCCACCGGCGGGTACGTGGCGGTGCCGGTCGGTCTGGCGGCGAAGATGTGCCGCAGGCCGCTGGTCGTTCACGAGCAGACTGTGCGGCTCGGGCTGGCGAACCGGTCGCTCGCGCGCGCGGCCACCAGGTTCGCGGTCTCCTCAGAGGCCACCCTCGAACTCTTGCCGGAGTCGGTGCGCGGCACCACGGTGGTGACGGGCAACCCGGTCCGGCCCGAGGTGCTGGCCGGCCACGCCCGGAAGGCGGTCGACGCGCTCGGCCTGCACTCCTTCGCATCCGGGCTGCCGACCGTGTACGTGACCGGCGGCGCCCAGGGCTCGCAGCAGATCAACGAACTGGTGCGGGACACCCTTCCGTGGCTCCTCTCGCGGGCGAACATCGTCCATCAGTGCGGGCCCGCGAACGTCGACGCCCTCAGCGCGGCGGTGCACGCTCTGCGGCCGGACCTGGCCGCCCGCTACCACCTGACCGGCTACGTCGGCGCCGAGCTCCCCGACGTGCTGGCGCTGGCCGACGTCGTCCTGTCCCGCAGCGGCGCCGGCACGATCGCCGAGCTCACCGCCCTGGGCAAGGCCGCCGTGCTCGTGCCGCTCGCGACGTCGGCCGGCAACGAGCAGGCCCAGAACGCGATGCACCTGCAGCGGCAACGCGCAGCGGTGGCGCTGACCGGAGAGGTCAACGCCACCGTGCTGCAAGGCGCGATCGAGCCGCTTCTCGCCGACGCCGGGCTGCGGGGACAGATCGCCGACCAGGCCCGGCGGATGGGCCGCCCCGATGCTGCCGAGCGACTGGTCGACGTGCTGCTGTCCGCCGCCCGCGCCTGATCAGCAGGCCTTGGGCATCAGGGCTTTCCTGCCGATGTGAGGGCCTGTTCGAGGGAGTTCGCCACGCGGTTGATGTCGGTTTCGGTGAGGTGCTGGTGGAACGGCAGGCTCAGGATCTCCTCGCTGACCTTCTCGGTGACCGGCAGCGGCCGGTGCCAGGGCTTGAAGGCCGGCTGGAGGTGGTTGGGCGGGTAGTGGACGCCCACCGCGATGCCCTGGGCCTTCATCAGCCGGAACACGTCCTCGCGGTGCGGCACCCGGACCACGCACAGGTGCGGCACCGTGCGGGCCACGTCCACGTCCACCAGTTCCACCTCCGGGATGCCGCGCAGCGCGTCGCGGTAGGCGGTCCACAGCCGCTGCCGGGTCTTCTCCGTCTCGGTGAAGCGGGGCAGCTGCGCGAGGCCGATGGCGGCGTTGATGGAGGACATCTGGTAGCGCAGTCCGAAGGCCTCCACGCTGTAGCCGGTGGTGGCCTGGCGTTCGGCCTGGGACTGCACGACGCCGAGCATCCGCACGCTGCGCAGGAAGTCGGCCTCGGCGGGGGTGCGCGGGATGACCATGCCGCCCTGGCCGCAGGTGAGGTTCTTGATGGGTCCGAAGGAGAAGCAGGTCAGGGCTCCGGTCGCGCCGACGCGCCGGTGGTTGAGGTGGGAGCCGAAGGCGTGTGCGGCGTCCTCGATCACGGCGATGCCGCGCTCGTGGAGGGTGTCGTGGGCCGCGCCGAGGTCCACGGCCCGGCCGCCGTACAGCACCGGCAGCACCGCGCGGGTGCGGTCGGTGACGGCGGCCATGACCGTAGCGGCCTCCACGCACAGGGTGTCGGGGTTGACCTCGACGAAGCGGGGGATCGCGTCGACGACGCGGATGGCCTGGATGGTGGCGCAGAACGTCATGGACGGCACGATCACCTCGTCGCCCGCGCCGATGCCGGCGGCCAGCAGGGCGCAGTGCAGGGCGGCGGTGCCGGAGGCGGTGGCCACGGCGTCCGGGACGCCGAGGAACTGGGCGACGTCCTGCTCGAACTGTTCGGTGACGGCGGTGTGCCCGTACTGGCCGTCGGCCAGGACGCGCCCCACGGCCTCCAGTTCCGTTCCGTACAGGTACGGGCTGGCGTTGTGTGCGGCGTTGGGCCGCGGCGGGGTGGTCATGATGCCTCCCGGGTCGGGTGGATGATCGGTCGGAGCAGTGAGGTGGCCTTGTCCAGGGCCGCGGACACCTCTGCGGGCGACGGTCCGGTGGCGGTGATCATGCCGATCTTGTGGCCGGACTGGTCGTGCGGGTGGACGGGGTCTCCGGGCTGGGCGTACAGCTCGATGCCGGTGACACCGGGGACGGCGTGGGCTTCGGCGACCCCCTCCCAGGTGGCGAGTTCGCCTTCCGTGTCGAGGGGGGAGCCGAGCAGTTCCACCCCGGCGTGGGCGTTGCGCGTCGGCCTCAGGTAGGCGTCGAACGGCTCGCCGAGCGCGAGTGCGATGAGTGCGCCGACGACGTTGACGCCGTAGGCGGCCTGGTGCAGGCGCGGGATGCTGTCCCCGCTCAGGCGGGGGTTGGCTTCGATGATGCGGCCCTGGCCGTCCTCGCCGAGGACGAGGTCGAAGTTCGCGGGCCCGTTGACGATGCCCAGCGCGGCGCACAGCCGGACGGCGATGTCCTCAAGGTGGCGGTGCTCCTGCGGGGAGAGTTGCGCGGTGCTGATGCGCCGCACGACGCTCCTGCCGGCCACGAGGTGTTGGTCCTTGATGCAGGTCATGACCGGCGTGCCGTCGCGAAGGAAGAGGTCGATGGTCAGCTGGCGGCCGTGGACGTACTCCTCGGCGAGGACGGTCCGGGAGGCGGAGTAGGCGCGCGCGCGGGCGATGGCGGCGGGGAGGCCGTCCGGGTGGGTGAGGCGCGTGATGCCCTTGCTGCCCGATCCGTCCACCGGCTTGACCATGAGCGGGAACCGCAGCTGGGCCGCCTTCGCGGCGATCTTGGCCAGGTCGTCGGACGCGGCCCACCCGTACCCGGCGACATCGCAGGACGCGACGACCCTGTGGAAGGCGGCCTTGTCGAGACCCGCCAGGGCCGCCTGCGGGTACACGTAGGGCATGCCGTAGCGCAGGCCCAGGACACGCCAGGTGAGCAGCGCGGCGTCGCTCGCCCCGGCCACGATCCCGGCGGGCCGCGTGTCGCCCAGCGCTTCGGCGATGGCATCCGCGTCCCGGGTGGAGATCTTCACGGCCGCGTCGGCGAAGGGGAACGCGGGGGCGTCGGGGCGCATGTCGACGGCGATGGTCGGGATTCCTCGGCGTGCCGCCTCCTGGTAGAGAGGGATGTGCTCCTCCGATGCGCCGAGCACGAGCAGCGCGTTCTGTGGCAACTGGTCACCGGACACGGTCATGCTCCGGGCTCGGGGCCGTGATGTGGACGACGGGTACCGGGGGCTGCGGGGTGCGGGCCTGCGGGATCCAGCGGTCCGGGTGGTGCTGGTACCAGGCGACGGTCTCGGCGAGGCCGTCGTCGAGAGAGCGGTACGGCCGGTAGCCGAGCTGCTTGGCCTTGGCGCAGTCCATCGCGTACCGCAGGTCGTTCGCGGTCCGTTCCGGGATGTACACCACGCGGCTCCAGTCCGCGTCGCAGGCGCGCAGCAGCAGCGCCGTCAGCTCCCGGTTCGTCAGGTCCGTCCCGAGGCCGAGGTTGTAGGCCTCGCCGGGCATGCCGTCGCGCAGCACGAGCTCGATGCCGGCGCAGTTGTCCTCGACGTGCACCCAGTTCCGCACGTGCTGACCCTGCCCGTGAAGGGTGACCTTGTCGCCCCGCATCAGGGCGGAGATGAACCGGGGGATGACCTTCTCCGGGTGCTGGCCGGGCCCGTAGTTGTTCGAGGAGCGGGTGACGCACACCGGCAGCCCGAACGTGACCGCGTACGAGAGGGCGACCAGGTCCGACGCGGCCTTGCTCGCGGCGTAGGGGACCGTCGGGCGCAGCGGCGCGTCCTCGGTCGCGGCACCGTCCAAGAGCGGCCCGTAGACCTCGTCGGTGGACACGTGGACGAACTTGGACACCTCGGCGTTGGCCGCGGCCTCCAGGAGCCGCTGGGTGCCCAGGACGTTCGTCGCGGCGAACGCCCCGGCGTCGGCGAGGCTGTGGTCGACGTGGGACTCGGCGGCGAAGTGCACGACCGCGGTGTGCCGGGCCATCAGGTCGGTGACGAGCGTGGTGTCGAGGATGTTGCCGTGGACGAACGTGAGCTTCGGCGAGTCGAGCGCCGGACCCAGGTTGTCCAGGTTGCCCGCGTAGGTGAGGGCGTCGAGGACGGTGATCCGCTCGACGTCGTCGGCGGCGAGCATCCGCTTGACGAAGTGGGATCCGATGAAACCGGCGCCGCCGGTGACGAGCAGCTGGCGCATGCGCGCCTCCATTCCGGGGGGCGGCCGCCCTGCCCTGTCGCGAGGAGCGGTCCGACCGGCTTCCAGAACACTCCCGGAAGGGTGGTGCCCGGCAGGCACACAGAGGGGGCCCACAAATCACAGGAGCGGTACCGGTGTTGCTGCCTGTGGGCCTACCCTCGAAGCCCGGCCACCGGCAGACAGGAGACCTCTCATGGCGCCGGCACCACGCAAGACCCGCGAACCGAACCACCGTCTCGGCACGCTCCTGGCCGCAAGCGGCCGCAGCCGCAAGGGCCTCGCGCAGCGGGTGAACGAGCTCTCCGCGCAGCGCGGTCAGCCGCGCTCATACACCCATACGAGTGTCGGCAACTGGGTGGACAAGGGCATGATCCCCGACGCCCCGGCCCCCGAGCTCATCGCCATTGCGCTGGGAGAACGCCTCGGACGGCCTGTCACCCTCACGGAGATGGGCATGGCCAGCCTCCCCGCTGACCCGGCCGCGATGGGGTTGGATTTCCCCAGAAACCCGGGCGACGCCGTGCGCAACGCCGCGAACTTCTGGAGCACCGTGCACCGACGCGACTTCATCGGCGGCGCGTTCGCCGTCGCCGCCTACACCACCCCGGTCACCCGCTGGCTGGTCCAGCCCTCCGCGCCGCTGCCTGGGCACCGCGGCAGCCTCCAGGTCGGCCGCGCGGACCTGGAGGAGCTGTGGCAGGCCGCAAGCGAGGCCCGCTCCTGGGACTCGAAGTACGGCGGCGGCAGCTGGCGCTCCAGCAGCGTCGCGGACTGCCTCCGGCACCGCGCGAGCCCGCTGCTGGTCGGCACCTACCCGGAGAAGATCGGCGCCGAGCTGTACTGCGTGACCGCCGAGCTCGCCCGGGTCGTCGGCTGGGCCGCACTGGACATGGGCCAGCACGACGCCGCACAACGGCACTTCATCCAGGCCCTCGCACTCGCCCGCGCGGCTGGCGACACCGAGGTCGGCAGCCACGTGATGTCCACGATGGCGCTGCAGGCCATGCTGCGCGGCTACCCGAGCGAGGCCATCGACATGGTCCAGGGCGGCTACGAGCGCGCGAAAGGGTCAGCGAGCCCGCGGGTGCTGGCGTTCGCGAAAATGGTCGAGGCCCGGGCACACGGCCGGTCACGGGACCCGCGGGCGGCATCGCGCGCCCTGTCGGAGGCGGAGACGCTCCTCGACCGCACACGCCCCGGCGACGATCCGGAGTGGATCAGCTATATGAGCCACACCCGGCTCGCATCGGACGCGGTCGAAGTATGGCGGGACCTCGGCAACCCGAAGGCGGCGTTCACGTGGAACCGGCACGCCGACACGATGCCCAAGGACTCGTTCGCCCGCTCGGTCGGGCTGCGCCTCACGGTGCTCGGGACGGTGCACCTGCAGGGCGGCAACCTCGCGGAAGGCGTCGCGATGGGGCACCGGGCGATCGACATCCTCGCGCGGGTGCAGTCGACGCGGGCACGGGACTACGTGCGGGACTACACGACGGAGTTGCGGCGCTGGCCGAAGGAGCCGGCGGTTCGGGACCTGCTGCAGCGGGCACGCACGGAGCTGGCCATGGCCAGCTGAGCGGTGACCCGCACCAAACCGAGACCGAGCCGACGTCGGGTAAGCGGTGGGCCGGGTGGCGTTGCCGGGTGACGGTTCATCGATCCCCGTTGCAGAGGCAGGGGTGGTGCGCCGGGAGGATGCCGATGGCGTGGAGCGAGAAGACGGCGTGGTCCCCGGTCGTGACGCCGAGCATGTCGTACAGGCGGTCGAACCGCGTTTTCACGGCACCGATGCTGATGTCGAGGTGCGCGGCGATCTCCTTCCGGGTCATGCCGATCGCCAGCAGTTCGGCGACCCGCAGGAGGTCCTCCGGGATCCCGTCCGACGGCGGCCGGAGCCCGGTGGGCGGGACGATGAGCGCACTCCGGCAGGCGGTGTCGACCGCTTGGACACGCCCCTTCGCCTTCAGCAGGCGCAGGACCGTACGGATCGCCGCCGCTCCCCGCTCCTGGTCCTCGGGCCTGGGGACACTGCCGTCACTCACCAGCCGGCCGATCTGGGCGGTCGGCACGCCCCAGGCCAGCTGGTACAGGACCTGCTGCTGGAACAGGGTGACGCTCACGCTGACGCCGCACTCCGGACAGGCAAGGCCCCGGATGCTGTCGGGACGGAATCCTGAATCGGTCATGATGTGGTTCCGGGTTCACTCAGACAGGGGCAGGGGTGGGTGTCGTCCAGGAGCCGGGCGGCGTGAAACAGGCGCACCGCCTGCGGGCGGGTCTTCAGCTGGTGACGTTGCAGGAAGTGCTGCGCGCAGGCGGCGACCGCGCGGGCGGTGCGCCCGATCGCTCTGCCGATCTGACTGTCGGTCAGCCCGTCGGCCATGCCCTGGAAGACGGCCAGCTGCCGCCCGGTGATCCAGTAGCGGATCACCGGGCGGCGCGCGGGCCCGGGCAGCAGCCCGGCCCGAACGGCGATGTCGACGGCCTGTACCGCGTTGGCGGCCGCGAGCTGGACGGTCAGAGCCTGGAGGTCGTCCGCGACCGCGGCCGCGCCGGTGTTCAGGCGACGGCCGATCGCGTGGGCGCTGAAGCCGTGTGCGGTGAGGCAGAGCAGTTCGACGGCGGCCGGGGTGGCCATGAACTGACCGTCACAGATCGGGCAGTGGGCACCGGCGATCAGCAGCGGCATCGGGCGCCCGGATCGGATGCGGAGCGTCGCCCTCGGGGGCCGCTGCGGTGCGCCGGCCAGGAACATCGACGGGAACGCGGGGGCCTGCACGCCCGCGCGCACCGCGGCGCCGTAGACAGTGATCACCGGCTGACCTGCCGAAGGCGACGCGCGGACTCGGGGCAGGACGGACGGCCCGGGCGGCCGCGGGGGAGGGAGTCCGCGCCAATCAGCCGAAGCGCCGGGAGCCGGCCCCGGTCGTACTGATCGAGGGTGATGTGCAGCAGCGTCCAGCCCTGCCAGACACCGGCCCGGGCGACCAGCCCGTCGTGTCGGGCCTCGACGCCCAGGGTCATCCCGCCGGGCGTCGCCAGCAGCGCGAACCGGACCGGCGCGGCGCCGGGCAGTGCCTGGTGAACCAGTTGCTCCGGGTCGGGACCGCCGGGGGCGTGGACCTCGCCGCGCATGCCGTCGCCGTAGAGAGCGGTGGTCGCGGTGTAGCGGCGCGGGTCCGCGGTGCCGACGCTCGCGGCCAGCGTCGGTACTCCCGTCTCGCCCGCCAGCAGCAGCACCGGGATGCCGGTACGGGCGACCAGCAGGGCGGCCCGGTCGCCGGGCACCGGTTCGGTCAGGGCGCTCACGGCGTCACCTCAAGGGGCTTCTTCCCGGCCCGATCGGCCAGGGCCCAGTGCCAGGGGAACGGCGGCAGCGGATCGGCGAGGACGGTGACCAGCCGCAGGTCGGCCTGGCGCTGCCAGAAGGGGTCCTGCCGGGCGTAGCCGACGGCGGCAAGCCAGGCGCTGATCGCCCAGACCGGGGTGAGTACCTGGTGGTAGGTGCGGCCGTGGTCGTGGGCGGTGATGTCGACGCCGTAGGCGGCGGCGAACTCGGCGTACTCGTCGGGGTCGGCGCCCAGGGCGTCGCGGCGCCAGGCCATCGCGGCCAGATCCCACCAGCCGGGCCCGATCGCCATGCGTTCGAGGTCGATCAGGGTGGGGGTGCCGTGGGGGGTGGTGATGCAGTTGGCCAGGCCGACGTCGCCGTGCTGCACGCACATCCGCTCGGGCCACTCGGTGGTCTGCCAGGCGGCACGGGCGGCCTCCAGGCGCTCACGCAAACGCTCGCGCCGGCCGCGGTTCAGGATCCCGACCGGGAGGGTGCTGATGCGCATGGCCAGGGAGGGAATCGGGTCGAAGACCGGCAGGCCCAGCCGGGAGGGAACGGGCAGGCCGTGCAACTTCCTTAACAGCAAGGCGAGTTGCTCGGGCTCGGGCGGCGTGGTGTTGTTGCCGAGGTCTTCGGCGAAGGTGATGTGGAGTACCTTGCGGCCGGTGCCGTGCCGGACGGGATAGCGCTCGGGGCCGATCGGCCTGGCGGCCGGGACGCCATTATCCAGCAGCCACAACGCAGCCAGGTTCTGGCGGTACGTCGACACGAACGTGGCGGGCGGCCCGTGGACCTTGCCGACGGCTCCCGCCTCGGGCAGGCGCCAGGTGTGGTTGTGGCCGGGCTGCAGAAGGGTCGCACCGTACGGGTCGAAGCCCTGGTACCGGGCGGCCGCGCGGACCACTTTGAGGCTTTCCTCTGGAGTCAACGTTGTTCCTGTGAAAGGTAGTTGGATGGGTATTCCTGGGCCGGGCCGGTCAGGTGATGACCCGGCCCAGGGGCCTGCTCCGGTGCCTCCGCCGAGTGCGGGACCACGGGCACCCTCGGGAGCAGGCAGAGCCGGACGCAGGACCCGGACCTCCCCAGGTTCTCGGCCGTCCCGCGTCGGCTGTCGTCCGCCGCCCGTCGCACGGTCGCTGCGGCGGCGGAAGCCGTGAATGTCAATGTCAGTGAGGCGACCCCGGTCGCCCCGCCTGTTCGTGCATCAGCGATTCCCCGCAGCCAGGACGGTGTGCAGGCGGTCCTGGTCGAGGTGGAGCCAGGTCCGGATCCTGGTCACGCAGCCAGACCGCGGCCCTCGACAGGTCGGCGCCCTCCAGGTCCCACGCCACCACCACCAACGGCCGCGGCCGCTCCACTCCCCCCGGCGACTCGGGGACCGGCTGCGCCCCCGTCTGCGGGCTGCCGGCGGCGCCGCCGCGAGTCTCGCACGGCCGTCGGCGAACGCCGCCCTCCCCGATCCCATCTCCTGGTCCTCGTCTCTCGTGGTCGAAGGGGTGGCGGTGGGCCCCTGATAGCCCGCCAGGTCTCCACGGGCCCACCGCCTGGCCGCTATCGGAGCGGCCGTCCATGGGGTGGTGCCGCGCCGGGCAAGGGCGCGGCACCAGGGTTGCCTGGTTCCGCCCCCGGAGCAGAGCGGGGGCGGAACCAGGGGTTACGGCGGGGACGGGCGCACCCACGGGGGTGGGGCACGCACGCTCCCGCCGCCGGCCCGTCCCACCACAAGGCGGGCCGCACCTGACAGCCGCCCAAGTCGGGGCGCTGCCAGGAGATCGCGACTCAGACCGGTCTGCGCGCCGCGCGCAGGAACGCACCCGCGGCCAGCGGCCGGGCCGAACCCACCGCCCCGGCGCACTCCCGCTCCCCGTCCCGGGCGACGACGCGCTCGTAGTCCTCGCTCAGTGCTCCCAGCACCTCGTCCAGGGCCAGGAGCCGGCCGCTGCCGTCCGGCTCCACCACCCACTTCGCCGCCCTGCGCACCGGCAGGCCCCCCGGCGTCGACGGCGCGGCCGCGCCCGGCGCCGGACACGGCAGAACGCCCCGGTCCAACACCCGGCCGATGCCGCGCCACCCCGATCGAAGCGGCGCCGTCGGGGGCGCCACCAGGAACTCCACCGTCGCGCCCACGACGCTGTGCAGGACCGGCCCGCACTGCGGCAGCACCTGCACCGCGCGCAACCCCAACGTCGCCGAGGTCTGCACGACCCAGAACGCACCCATCGGGATCGCCGCCAGCCCGCCCCCGTCCCACGCGGCCAGGCACTCCCCCGGATCGGGGCTCCAGTACGCGAGCCAGCTGCGCCCGGCGTCCACGGTGCTCGTGGCGGGCATGGTGGGCATGGTGGGTGAGACGGCGTACACGATGGTCCTCTCAGGATCGGGTCGGGCGTAGACGTGCGGTCGTTGTCACGGGCCGGGGCGAGCAGGACCGCTCGGGCTCAGGAGGAGGAGGAGCGCGCGCCCCGCCAGGCCAGGACGACGGCGAAGTCCCTCACCTCCGCAGGGTGCGTCCACGCGGTGCGGCTCTCGTAGCCGAGCGCGGCCAGGTCGTCCTGGAGCCTGCTGGTGCCCTCGCACCAGTGCTCGAAGGCGGCGGCCGACAGCGATCCGTCAGCAGCGCGCACGTGCTCCTTGTCCGGGTGCCAATGCACGCAGGCACACGCGTGCGCGCCGGGCGGCCACAGAACGCCGTCGTGATCGGCGACCGACACCCGGCCGGTCTTCGTCCGGCCTTCGGCCTCCCGCTGCCTGGCAAGATCTCGCAAGGCCCAGCTGACCTCGTCGCCGGGGCCGCGGTCCTTCCATCCGGGCCAGCCGTCAACGAAGTTCGGGCGGGTCGGCGGTACGCCTTCCCACGCGCCGGGCGGCGGCCACTCGGCTGGGGTATCCGGTCCCGGCTCCCAGACCAGCAAGGCTGCGAAGCTGTGCCTGTCCGGGGTCCGGGGCGGCCCGGTCCTCGCCGCCCCGAGGCCGAGCCCGTGCAGGACGGCGAGCAGTGCCTCGGTACTCGTCTGCCAGTGCTCGGCGGCGCCGGCCGGGATGGTCTTCTTGCGGTAGTCCCTCTGGTACACCGGGTCGGGGTACCAGAAGACGCGCAGGCATCCGAGCGCACCGGGAGGCCACGACTCCGTCCCGGCGCCGGCCGGCTGACACCATCCGATGCCCTCGGTGACCCGGGTGTAGCGCACCCCGTCCTCTTTGACGTCCCAGGCGCGGAACCCCGCGCCCCCGAGTTCCCTGCCCAGCCAGCGGACGGCGTCATGCATGGACAGTTCGGCGATCACGACGCGCTCCCCGGGGCCGGTGCGGGGGCTGCCGCGCACGCCGCGGGCTCCGGCTGTTTGGCCGCGGCGCTGTTGGGAGCCCAGCCCCAGGGGAAGGGCGGGAGGACCGGGTCGGTGGTGATGGTGGCCAGCCGCCGGTCGGCCTCGGGCTGCAGCTCCGGCTCGGCCTGGGCGTATTCGGCCCAGTTGAGCCAGGCGTTGACGGCGAACTCCGGGGTCAGCACCTCGCGGTAAATACGGCCGCCGTCGAGGGCCGTCACGTCGGCGCCGTACGCCTCGGCGAACTCCTCGTACTCGTCGGGGCCGGCGCCGAAGACGTCACGCCGCCACGCGGCGGACGCCTGGTCGCGCCACCGGTGTCCGACCGAGGTGCGCTCGAAGTCGATCAGCGCCACCCCCTCGGGGGTGGTGATGCAGTTCCCGCGGCCGGGGTCGCCGTGCATCACGCACCGCTCGGGCCAGTCGGTGGCCCTCCACGCCTCACGGGCGCCGGCCAGCAGTGCCCGAACGCGCGACCGCTGCTGGGGGGACAGGACGTCCGGCGGAAGGCTCTTGATGCGCCGTGCCAGCACCGGGAACGGGCTGAACGTCGGCAGACCGAGCTGAGCCGGGACCTCCAGGCCATGCAACTCCCGTAGTACCGCGCCGAGTTGAGCGGGTGTGGGACGTTCGTCGCCGAGGTCAACGGCGACGGTGACCTGGAGCAGGTAACGGCCCTCGTACTGCACCGGGCAGGCCGACCGGCCGACCGGCCGCGCGGCCGCGATGCCGTTGCGCAGCAGCCACAGGGCGATCCGGTTTGCCCGCAAGGCCTCCTCGAAGCTGGTGCCGGGGCGCCAGACCCGGGCGATCGCACCAGACTTGGGCAGGCGCCAGGTGTGGTGGGGGCCGCCCTGGAGCAGGGTGGCGCCGCGCGGGTCCAGGCCCTGGCGCCGCGCGGTCGCGTAGACGGCGTCGCGGCTCTCATCAGGTGTCACAGGACGGTGCCCATCAGGGAGGTGAGGACCCGCTGCTCCATGTCGTGGATCAGGTCGGGCAGCCACCGGACGAGGAGGTCCTCGGGGGTCTGCCCGGCCTGCTGCGGCTGCGCGTCGGCGGCCCGGGGCCGGCGCGGCGGGCGCGCGGGCGCGTGGTGGAGCAGCCGGAACCGGTTGAATCGGTTGCGGTCGGGAATCCCGTACCACTCAAGAAGTTCGGTGACCGTCGCGCCCAGGTAGTAGGAGCGGAGGATGTCCGGCGCCCGGCCCGTCCAGCCGGTGTCCTCCTGCGCGGTGGCGGCCTCGGTGGCGTGGCCGGTCCGGGGGCCGGTTCGGGCCGTGGCGGTCTGCGTCTGTGTCATGGGGCGCATGGTGGTGTCCTTGTTGGCAGTGCGCGGGGTGCGCAGGGGCTCGGCGCGGTAGCGTCTTCGGCCGGCACCGGGTTGTCCAGGTAGGGGAGGGAGGCGACCATCGCGGCGACCCTGCGCACCGTGTCCAGGGTGCCGGCGTCGTCTGCGCGCAGGTCGGCATCGAACAGTTCCAGCGAGCACTCGATCAGCGCGTCGGCGACGGCGTCCGTGCTCTTCAGGGCCCGCTGGCGGTGGCGGGCCGCCCGCTCGCAGCGCTCCTCCACCAGCCACAGGCTCGGATTGACCAGTACGGGGCCGCCCCAGTGCTCGTGGAGCTGGTCCCCGATGAAGGCCAGAAGCACGCCGATGTCGTCCGTCACCGGGACGAGCTTCAGCGCCGCCTCCAGCAGGCCCCCGGGCACGCCGGCTCCGGGGCCCGCGGCTCCGTCGGACGGGAGCTGAGGACCGGGCAGAGCCGTCATCGCGGCCCCCGGATCCACGGAGCCGGCTGGACGGCCTGCCGGCGGACGTGGTCGCCGGTACCCATGCAGGCCTGCGCCACGGCCGAACAGGCGTTGACGTCCAGTTTGCGGGTGGTGTGCGGTCCGACGCTCACGGCGCAGTCCTCGGGTACGGAGTAGGTGGAAGTGGAAAGAAGGCCTGGGCGCGGTGAGCACGCGCGCCCACGGACTGGGGCGCGACTCTTCCGCCACCCGCCCCGTGTCGCTCCCGGGGCGGGTGTCTGGAGTCCGGTGGCGGCTGCGCAGGGGGGAGGGCAGCCGCCACCGGGGTTCTAGGCGGTGTTCACGCCGCCGGTATCTGGCGGCGCAGGACGGGGCGCGCGGGCAGCGTTCCCACCACCGGCTGGGGCCGCATGGCCCGCACCGTGGTGTTCGCGCGCAGAGCCGCGACCACCACGGCGACACCCGGGCCGCCGCAGGCCGCCGCTGTGTCTGTACGCCCGGCGGCCTGCGGCGCGGCTCCGAGGTCGACCTCGGCCCAAACGCACTTGCCATCCGGCCCAAGGTCGTCGACACCGAACCGGTCGGCGTAGGTGATGACGAGAATGAGGCCCCGTCCGCTGGTGGCGTCCCCGTCCACGTCCCGAGGCTCGGGCCGCACTGTGCTCGGGTCCGTGACCTCCACCCGCAGCCCGCCGCTGGGCAACAGCGACAGGCCGGCAGTCAGCATCACGTCTGGACGGTCGCCCCCGCAGCCGTGCACGATGGCGTTGCCACCGAGTTCGGACAGCACCAGCGGCACCTCGGCCAACTGCTCCTCGTCCGGGTCCAGGCCAAGTCCAGTCAGTGCCTTCCGCGCCCAGCGGCGAACGTCGCGTACACGCTCCCGCTCTGCGGGGAACGTGAACTTGGTGGTGCGTGGTCTCGGCTCCATTGGGGGGTGCCTTCACTCGCTCGGGGTGCCGCTGATCGTGGCGGCTGACACCCAGTGAACGACCTTCTGTACCGGGCAGAACAGGAAAAAGTCCGGGGCTTCCACTCGCGAGGGACCGGAAAATCTGCTTCGGTGTTTCGCTAGAGCGGCAGCGCCACAGGTGACGACAGCGCTACGGTGAGTGCATGGGGGAGAACCTTCTACTGCGGCAGCGGATGGCCGAGCAAGGACTGCTGCAGGTCGACCTGGTCAGGCTGATGAACGACCACGTCGCTGCACACAGCGGCGCGTTGGGCACGTTCAGCGAACGCATGGTCCACAACCTGCTGACCGGAAAAACGCGCTCGCCCCAGACGAAGACCCGCGCCGCGTTAGAGGCAGTATTCGGGTGTACGAGCGAAGAGCTCGGCTTCACACCCCGCCCGGGCGCTAAGCGCCCCGACCCGCCGGAGGCCCGCGTGCTCCGCCGACAATTCCTCTCCATCGCACCAGCTGCCGCTGCCGCGGCTGGCATCCCCGGGCTGTCCTCACGGCCCAGCGGCGTCAGCACCTCCGACGTCGACCGGCTCAGGGCCGGCCTTCGGGCGCTCGCCGAACTGGACAACGAACGCGGCGGCCACCAAGAGCTGGAACGCGCCGCGCTGGCCGGCGCCGAAGCCGCGACCCGGCTCCAGGAACGCCCGGCCAGCCAGCGAGTGCGCAGCGCGCTGTACGCGGTTACCGCGGACTACACCGCCACCGCCGCGTGGTCGTGCGTGGACGCCCGCAGGTTCGATCAGGCTCAGCCGTACCTGGACCGGGCGCTGGCTCTGGCAGGACTGGCCGGCGACAGCACCGGCCAGTTTCGACTGTGGAACGCGACCGCGTTGATGGCCTACCAGCAGCGCCGATACCCGCTTGCCCTGGCCGCCGCTCAGGCCGCGCAGTCGTGTGGCGTCGTCAGGCGCGACCCGTTCTTCGCCGCTCTCGCCCACGTGCGGGTCGCGGTCGGCCACGCCGCCCTCCACGACCGGCAGGCGGCCCTACGCTCCCTCGGGCACGCGAACGACGCCCTCGCCCGTGTTGGTGACGAGGCGCCCCGCCCGTCCTGGACTGCGTTCTTCGGTGCCCCGGAACTACACGGCTTGACCGGGATCATCCACGAGCACCTCGGCGAGTATGCCCAGGCCGAGAGCGCGTGCCATCGCTCGCTGGCCGGCACACCGGCCCGCTTCCGGCGGAACATCGCGATGGTGATGGCCAGAATGGCGCTTGCCCAGCTCCATCAGGAGGAGATCGAAGCGGCTTGTGCGACGGCGGTTCAGGCCCATGGCCTGATGGGCAGCGATCCGTTGCCGGGCCGCCTGCGCTCCCTGCTCGGCGACTTCCATCGTGGCCTGATCAAGGTGGCGCCCGACTCCCGCGAGACGCTGGAATGGCGAGAGACTATCCGCAACATCGAGGAGAGCCGCCGACCGTGATAAAGATCCTCCGCTTCGACCAGGGCAACCTGCCCGAGGGCCTGCGCCAGCTGCTGCTGGACGTCCACGACGAGGCGTACCACGACCGACGCCACGAAGAGTTCGTGCAACGCTTCCCCTGGTTCGTCGACCACTGGAGCTCCAAGTCAGGGTTCACCTGCGTCGTGGCCTACGACGACGACGAGCCGATCGGCTTCTCCTACGGCGCCCCGCTCACCGAAGGGAAGGAGTGGTGGCGCGACCACATGCCCGCGCCCGAACGAACCGAGACCTTCGGCGTGTCCGAGCTGATGCTGCGCCCCGCCTGGCGGAAGCAGGGCATCTCCCCGCGACTCCACCAGGCGCTGCTGGCCGACCGGACCGAGGAGATGGCCGTGCTGACCGTCGACACCGTCCGTCCCAGGCTCCAGGCGCTGTACGAGTCCTGGGGCTACCGCAAGGTTGGTGAGAACCGCCCCTTCATCGACTCCCCGCTCTACGCCGTCATGGTCTGCGACCTCCCGACCGCGAGCTGAGCCAAGATCACGACCCTGGGGGTGACCCACAAGCCGGGCACCCCCAGGCGGCTGATGGAGCAGACGCGGAGCTTAGACAAGCACTCGGGGCCTACCTTGCCCTGATCTCCGAGTAGCGGACCGTCGCACCTAGGCGATGAGGCCCATGCGGCGGTGGCTGAACAGGTCCTCGGGTTCGTAGACCGCCATGAGCGCGCCGTCGGCGCGGTCCGGGCTGGAGACCCCTCGGGCCTTCATGCTCTTCTTCGACTCGATGACGACGGCGCCGTTGCTGTTGGTGGACATGTTCGGCGAGGAGAGTTGGACGGCGCAGGCGTGGTCGACGCGCAGGCGCAGCCGGCCCTGGCCGGTAGCCGGGTCGGGCTGCAGCAGCGCGCGGCCAGCGAGCCACATCTCGTCCCGCTTGCGGTAGGGACGCATCAGCTGGGCCGGGTCGTCGCGCTCGGGGTCGATGTTCTCGGACACCATCACGCCGACAATCTCCGCCTGGTGCCGGCCGTCCTCGCCCCAGCGTTCGAGCATGCTGGTGACGCCGTGGCCCAGGCCGTTGCGGTCGACCTTGACCCGGACCGGGGCCCGGGTGCCGAGCGCGGCCGCCAGGCGCTGCGCCCGGAGGATCTCCGCTTCGACCCGCTCGGCGACGTCGACCTGGTTCAGGTTGATCTGGCCGCTGGAGGCGTGTCGCTGCTCCAGGGCGTCGCCGACGACCCGATAGATCGTCACCTCGTCGCCGCCGTCCGCTGCGACGTCAACGCCGAGCCGGACCCAGGAACCGCGGCGCACCGTGTGGGTGGCAGTCTCTCCGACGAGACCCAGGTCCGCGGGGCGGACCCAGTCAGGTCCTTCGGGGTCGTCGGTGTCCTGGGCGGCTTCGATCCAGGCCAACGGAATGGCCTTGGAGCTGCCGCCCCTGGGGAAGCGGGCGTAGACCTTGGCCTGGACGTAGGGGTGGTCCTCGCCGTACTCGCGCACGGTGCGCGACACCCAGTCCATGTTCGGCAGGTGTTCGGCGAGGGAGTGCTTGGCGCCGCCGGGTGGGCAGTCCCGGCAGTACGGGACGCGTTCCAGGGTGATGGCCGGCGAGTCGAGGACCCGGATCGGGATCGTCGTGGTGGTCGGCTCCTCGGGGTCGTCGCCTTCGCCGCAGAGCAGCTCGAACCAGCTCCGCGGGTCGTCGGCCGGGGGGTTGCCGATGGCCAGCATCCGGGCGTCGCCCGTCAACAGGTTGTTGGTGCCGTTGCCGATGGTGCGGGCGATACCGCCGGCTTCGTCCACCACGATGAGCAACTTCGGCGTCCCGTGGATGCCCTGCATCGCGGCCTCGTCGTTTTCCGGCGCCGTGAATCCGTAGGCGACCACCACCGCGTTGCCGTAGAGGTCCGGAATCTTCCACTGGACGGTGTCGCACCAACCCGGGAGTTTGCCCCGCGCGATCGTCTTCCTGATGTGCGGCCACAACTGGTTGCGGACCTGCCGAAAGCGCGTCGCCGTGGTCACGATCACGGCCGTGCCGGGCGGGTTGACGCAGCCCATCCACGCGACCAGGCGGCCGGCCAACCACGTCTTGCCGACGCCGAACCCGGCCGGGACGGCCACCCGCTTGTGGTTGACCACCGCGTCCAGGACGTCCCGCTGCTTCGACCAGATCGTCTCTCCGAGGACGTCCTCGGTGAACCCTGACGGGGTGTCGGCCCACAGGCCGTAGAGGGTGCCCTGCTCGCGGCGAACTTCCCGGACGACGTAGCCGAGCTCCCTGGCCCCGAGGGTCTTCACCGTGGCCCGGCGGGCTGCCACGGGTGCGCGCAGCAACAGGTCGGCGACGTTGGCGGCGTCCTTCGACCTCACGCCCTGGCCGCTGCTGCGCCCTGCTTCCGCCAGGACGTCAGCGGTGGTGGTGCGCGGCGGCGCGGCGGTGGTCGGCATGGCGGGCACTGTGACCGTCGGACGCGCCTTGTGTCCCGCTGTCCGAGCACGTGCGCGCAGTTCAACGCCTGGTTGTGCGATCCAGCATCACCGGGTCCCGTGAATACCTGTCCGGCAGGGCCGTCCCATCCGGGGCGGTCCTTCGCCATGTCCGAGCGGCCGCCGACTGCCCGGGCCGTCGACGGCCGACCGACCTCCCCACGCACAAGGAGCGACGTATGTTCCCGAGCATCTTCATCGTCCTGCTGACCTGCCATTGGGCAGCGGACTTTCCCGGCCAGACCGATCATCAGGCCTCGCACAAAGCGGACCGGACTCTTCAAGGGTGGGTCGCGAACCTGACACACGCCTTCACCCACGTGGCGATCACCGCGGTGGTGCTCTGGCTGGTCGGACTCGCCGAACCTGACCTTCACCCCACGCTGACGGCGGAGGCCTTCGGACTCGCCTGGGTAGGGATCAGCCACAGCGCGATCGACCGCCGCCGCATGGTGAAGTGATGGATGGAGCACACCGGTCAACGCGGCTACTACCAGCGGGACGGGGCCCTACATGTCGATCAGGCTGCGCACGTGCTGCTCGGACTTCTGCCGGCCGCGCTGCTGATCTCCCGGCTGTAGCAGGTGGTGCCGAATATGCTGCTGCTCCCAGGCCGGGATGCGGTGGCCTGGGAGCAGCAGGGGTGTGAGGGCTGTGGAGGAGCGCCTCACAATCAGGTGTACGACGGTTGGCCCGGAAGCGTTACACCTGGCCGGCCGCCTGGTCGTGGGCGCGCTGTGCCTCGTCGTGGCGGGCGCGGGCCGTCACGATGAGCAGCTCGTACTTCTTGAGGTCGGCGAGCGCGTCTTCGACGGGCAACTCGGTGACGCCGTGCTCGTGTGCGAGGCGGGCCCTGGCGGCGCCGGCTCGGGGCGGCTCCGGGTCCTGGGCGGCGTCGGCCGGATGCCCCAGGGCGGCGGTCCACACCTTGTCCCACTCCTCGCGGGTGCAGCCCAGGGCCCTGGGCATGGAGCGGATGCGGCTGCCGCCGTAGGCCCACAGCGACAGCGCGGCGCGGTGGCGCAGCTGGGTGTACTCGTCGACGTTTGCGGCGGCCGCGCGGGCGATCTCTGCGGCACGGCGGGCCCGGTCTGCGGGGGCGAGGCCGTCGAGTTCGGCGGCGACCAGGCGGACGGCTGCTTGGCGGGCCGTCTCCAGGTCGGTTGCCCTGTTCTCGTCGGTTACCCGCTTGGTGGCGGTCATGGAGGTGGCGGTGGCGGCCATGCCGATCTGGGCGGCGATGGCCTCGTGGCTCAGTTGGTAGGGCGGCTGGCGTAGCGCGAGGATCGCGGCATCGCGGAATTTCATGGCCTCGGCGTTGCGGGCCCGGTCCTGCTCGGTGAACATGCCGAACGTGGCGACCTGGTCGAGTGCCTTGTCGACGGGCAGTTCGGCGATGCCGGCTGCACGTGCGGCTGCGATGCGGTCGGGGCCTGCTGGGGGGGTGGGCGGCGGCGGGGTGTTTCCGGTGATCTTCCAGCCGAAGGCGCCGGCCTGGATGCGGGTCCACTGCATCCGGGTGCACCCCATGCTCTGTTCCAGGCCTCGGGTGCGGTGGCCCTCGTATGCCCACAAGGACAGGGCAGCGTGGTCGCGTCGGGTCTGGTGTTCGGCGCGGTCCGTCTCGGCTTGTTCCATGATCTCGACGGCGCGTCGGGCCCGCGCCATGGGGTGGGCGATCGCGCCGAGTTCGGTGGCGACTTCCTTGGCGGCGTCCTCACGGATCGTCGCGAAGTCTGGGCGCTCGGGGTAGAGGAACGTGCTCTTGGACATGGTGGTGGGGACTCCTGCACAGTCACGGTGGAGTGTGCGGCTGGGGCATCCCCATCACCGACTCCGGCAACTGTAACACCCGCAATGAGACGCGGGTTAGCAGCCGGTTAGCGCTGTCATCAGCGCCGCGCGCTGTGCGTCGGTCACCCCCATCTCCCACCGGGCCTTCGTCCGGGCGTAACCGGCCGCGAACTCGCACTCGGCCTTCTTGCCGCCCGAGGGCTTCCACTGGTCGGGGCCGCGGCCGCCCTTTGCTCGGTTCACCGACGGCAGGGTGGGAACCAGGTTGTCGTCGTCGTTGGCGAACTCGCGGCGCCACTCCGGAGTCCAGGTGTTCGCACCGGACGCCCAGGCGTCCTGGAGCGCGACGCGGTGGTCGACGTCGATGTGCTCGACGTCGGTGACCACGCTGGTGCCGGTGTAGGGGTCGGTGAGGCGGCCGGACAAGACGATCGTGCATTCGGCGGGTCGCTGCGGGGCGGTGACCTGCTCGGTGAGGGCGCGCAGCAGCGCGGCCTGGCGGGCGTTGCAGCCGTCACCGTCCAGATCTTCCCATCCGCCGAACAGTGCGCGGTCGTAGCCGGGTGTGGGGGCGGTTGCGGCGGCGGGGAGGGAGACGACGAGCCTCTGGTCGTCGGTGAGTGGCTGCGCCGGTGGGGAGGTGATGGCGAAGGTCGCGGTGACGGTGAGCGCGGCGGCGGCGCGGGCGGCGAGGCGGGCAGCGGGCAACGGGTTCTCCAAGCGGGGTGGCGGTCCGTCTACCGGGCCGGGTGGTCGCCGGCCTGCGGGGCCGGGCGGTCGGGGCACGTGCAGTCGTTGTGCGCTTCCCCGCACACCGGGCAGAGCTGGTGCCGGGGGCATTCCCCGTCCGGGTGGGCTTCGCGGATACACGGCAGGCCAGACAGGGAGGTGGTCATCGGCGTGCCAGGGTGGTGATGACGACCGGCACGCCGAGCGTTCGGCTGGTGCCGTCGGGCTCCAGGGTGCGCAGCTCGCCGGTGGGGTAGCGGACGGGTACGTGGGCGGGGTCGGTGGGACGGCGGACCTTCCACCCGGCGGCGTAGGAGGCGGCGGGGTTCGCCTCCATCCACATGTTGCACGCCTGGCAGGCCGTGACGAGGTTCGTCGGGTGGTTGATCGCGGGGTCGCTGCTGCCGCCCATGGCCCGGTTGGTGCGGTGCTGGATCGTCAGGGTGCTGCCGGTGCCGCACCGTACGCACTGGTGGCCGTCCCGGGCGTAGACCAGGGTGCGGACAGCCGTGGTGGGTCCGGTGTTGCGGGGGCGGGTGCGCAGCGCGGTCACGAGGGTGGTGGCTCCGTTCCCCTCGGGCACGAGCGGCCCGAGGTGACGAGGAGAGTGCAGGCCAGCGGGGTCTTGTGTCACCCGCTGGTCGGCCAGTCGCGTACGTCGACGTCGACGACCTCGGGGTTCTCGGTGGTCTGGGTGTGCTTGGCGGGGTCGAGGTGGTCGTGCCACAGCTCGGGGTAGTCGTTGAGCCAGCCGGCGAGGGTGTGCTGTTCGTCGGAGAGGTCGTGCTGTTCGTCGTCGCAGAACTCGATCAGCTCGATCGGGACCTCGTCCAGGGGCACGTCCAGGGCGTAGACGGTCGTCTCGATCACGGTCAGGCCGAGGGTGAGCGGCGCGGTGTCGGGGGCCTGGGCGGGCTTCGGCTCGGCGGCGGTCACCGTCACGGCGGTGGTGGGGGTGGTGGTGGTCACGGTCAAAGGGGGGCTCCCTGCTGGTCGGTGTCCGTGCAAGGGGAGCAGTCCGGGGCCGCTTGCGTCCCGGTCGGCGGGCCGCCGGGCCCGGTCGCCGGGAGCGGACGCACTGCTGCGCCCCGGCGGGTGACCGGGGCGCAGCAGGGGTGGTGGTCGGGTTGTTGTCCCGATCGGGCTATGTCCGGTCTTCGGTGGTGAACTTGCCGCAGGCGACGGTGAGTTCTTCGTAGTCGTGCTGGAGAACCCCGGTGTCGATGTGCTCGGCCCGGTACTGGGAGCAGCGGGTGCAGATCACCCGGTCGGGGCTGGTGAGTGGGCGGAAGTCCGATGTGCAGCTCGTGCGGTAGTCGGGGGTGCTCTCGTCGTCGGAGGGGTGGGTGTGCTCGCTCTTCCAGTGCAGGCACTCGGCGCACAGCGGCTTGTCGGTGTCGGTGGGGGTGGCGGTGTGTTCCTGGGCGTCGGGGCCGGGGCCGGTGGTGTAGCGGACGGCGCAGTTGTGCAGCAGGACCGCTTGGCCGCCGTCGTCGAGGCTGTCGGCCAGGAGTCGGCGCAGCCGCATCGCGGAGACCTCCGCCGCGACGGTGGCGTTGGGGATGCCGGGGGTGATCGTGTAGGCGGGGCACCCGGTGTGCTGGGCGATGGTGTCGTAGGTGATCTCGTCGAGCAGGTTCACGGTGGTGTCCAGGGGTTAGAACGAGGCGACGGTGATGGTGGTGGCCAGACGGGCGCCCCGGTGGGCGCGGGCGGCCGTGTGAGAGAGGACGGAGGACGCGGATGCGTTCGCCCAGCCGCACGCGCAGGTGACGGTGATGTGGCCGGTGGTGCCGTCGACCGTGCTGGTGGTGTCGTGCTCGTGTAGGGCCAGGAGGAGGTGCCCGAGGAACGTCACCTCGACGGGCGCGTCCATCGTGCCGGGGGTGGCGATGAGGCCCCGTTCCAGGAGCACGGCCGTCTGCTTCGGCCCAATGATGGTGGCCTCCAGAGCGATGCGCGGGCGGCCGGATCGGTCGACTCGGCAGGCCGTCTCGCTGCTGTCGCGGATCTGCCGCAGGTCGTCGGTGGCGCTGGCGGAGCGGCGGAGCCGCGCGGCCGGTTCGATCACGGCGGTCAGCGAGGGCGCACCCTTCCGATCGACGCAGCGCAGGGTGAGCCGGCCGTTGCGGTACAGCTCGATGCCGAGTTGGTTGTGGGCGACGTGGTCGACCAGTTCACGGGTGGCGGGGTCGGTCAGCGGCCTGGTCTGCGGGCGCTGGGCGGGGCCGTGGCGAGTGATGGTCTCGTGGAAGGCGGGGGCTGGCTGCGGCTGCTCGATGGTGGTGCACTGGCAGGCGCAGGGGCAGCGGCCGCAGGTGGGGCAGGCCGGGGCGTTGTCGTCGCACCAGCAGATGCACAGGCCGGTGCGGTCGCATACGCAGGCGGTGGGTGGTTCCGCCTCCGGCCGGTCGAGGCAGGCGAGCAGCGCGGCGGCCCCGCTGATGCTGCGATCGGCGAGGCTTAGGTCGTGGCGGCCGTCCGGGTGGACGGTCAGGTCACAGTCGGGCTGGTCGTCGAACTGGCACAGGTCGTAGGTTCCGGGGGTGAGGTAGCGGACGCTGCTGGGGTCCGGGTTGTCGCCGTAACCGTGGTCGTGGTGTGCGTGCGCGGTGTCCTCGAAGAAGACGGCGCAGAGCCGGGCGGCGGTGGCCGCGTCGACGCCGATGAAGTCGACCGTGGCGTCCAGGCCGGCGTGCACGATGATCGTGCCGCTGTGCTCGCCGGTGTCCCATGTCGCCACAGTGCGGGTCGGGGTGGAGCGGGCGGGGTCTGCGGTGAGGCCGGGGCGGTAGGTCGTGAGCAGCGCGAGGGCTTCGGCGCTGGTGGCACGTAGTGCGGCGTTCAGGCGGGCGTCGGGCGCGGCCGGGGTGGTGGTCATCGGGTGCTCTCCGGGGCGTGGTGGATGGCGACGAGGTGTACGGCTTCGGCGGTGAAGTCGCGGGGGTTGGAGATCATCACCGGGAGGTCGGCGAGGGTGGAGTAGCCGGGGATGATCCGGCAGCGCTGCACGCGGAGCTTGGGGTCGTCGCCGACCCGGTAGATGGCCCGGACCTTGTAGGGCTCGTCCTGGGCGTGGGTGTCGGCGAGCGCGGTGGTCGCGGCGTTGATGACGTGGGTGTTCATGCTGGTGGTCTCTCTGCTGTGCGGGCCGGGCGCCCGGTCCGGGGCGGGATCGCCTCATCGGCGGGGCCGGGGCGCTCGGCATGGGTGTACGGGGGCGCCGGGGGTTGCGTCGCGCCCCGGAGGCGGGCCTGGTGCTGCGCCCTGCCGGGTCGGGCGGGGCGCAGCACCGGCGGGGGTCAGAGGGCGGCGGTTTCCTCTTCGGTGAGGTACCAGCCGTTGTTCATGTAGTGGCGCTGGGAGGCCGGGCTGCGGAAGTCGATCGGGTTGAGCGGGAGCCCGCAGACCAGTCGTTCGAGGTTGGCGACGGTGAGCGCCTGTCCGGGGTACGGGAGGATCAGGACCGGTTCGTCGGCGGGCCACGGGCCGCAGGAGTGCCAGGGGTCGGCGCTGGTGAGGACGACGGTGCCCTCGGGGCCCTGCACTTCGTCGAGGCCGCACACGCCGCAGCCGCAGTTCGGGTCGTACGGCGCGGGGAGGGCGACGTAGGCGCCGCCGTGGAAGTAGTCGGCGATCGGCATGCGGCGGCCGCCGGCGGGCTGGAATGCGGAGACGATCAGGTCGCCGGTCTTGACCTGGTCGGCGCGGACGACGCGCAGCAGTTCGCAGGTGAGCGCGGGCCTGGCGAGCGTGTACTCGGTGGTCTTGGTGACGATGACCTGGTGGAAGTCGACGGGGTGGATGCTCACGGTGGATGGGTCCTCAGCGGTTGGGGGGTGCCCCGCCTTTGGGGCGGGGCACCCGGGGCGGGGCTGGCTCAGTTGGTCGTCGCGAGCGGGCCGTAGAGGGCCGGGTGCTCGGGGAGGTCCCATCCGTGCGGCTGGTGGTTGCGCAGGATCGGGTTGAGCCAGTCGGGCCGGTTGTCGGGCTGGCGGCTGAGGAGGTCGAGGTAGACGCGTTCGCCGGCGGCGTCGAGGGCGACGAGGTTGGCGGTGAGCTTGTAGGTCCCGTGGTGCTGCCCGTCGTAGGTGAGGCTGAGCGTGAGCGGGGAGGCGGGGCCGTCCGTGGTGGTGACGGGGCCGAACTCGCTGACGTCGAGCAGCAGCTTGTAGGTCTGGACCTTGATCTTGGGCGTGGGCATGCGGGTGTCCTTTTCGGTGGTGTGGGGTGCTCTCCCCAACGAGCACAACTGTAACATCGACAATAATTAACCGTCTAGGTTCCGGCCCCGGCTGGCGCCCCACCCCTCGGGGCGCCAGCCGGCGGCCGCGCTCACCTGAGGTCGAAGGTCAGATCGGGGTCCACGTCATCGTCGTCCTCGATCGGCGCGACGCCGACCAGCGCCCCCAGAGCGTCCCGCAGGGGCTGGAAGTCGCGGAGGTCGATGGTCATCCAGGCGGACCCGCCGCACCGGAACCGGACCTTCGAACGATCGTAGGCAAGCCAGCCTGCCGGGCCACCCACCCGTTCTGCCGGTATGTCGACCTCGCTCACCGGCACCCCGGCGACCTCGACGCCCTTCAACGCGTCGCGCATGGCCGCCTTCACGTCGTCGAGGTAGTGCGCTTCCAGCTTCTCCGAGATGAGGCAGCGAAGCTGGAGCAGCGTCAGAGCGGGAAGGTTGTCCAGCCCGGAGGTGCTGATGCCCGAGCCAGCCGGGCCGGGGTCGCCGGTCAGGCCGAGGAGGCATCCGTCCCCCCGCTCGGGCTGGTGGTACTCCAGCACACGGGCGGCGATGTACGAGCGCACGCCGTCGGGTGCGTGGCGCGCGGCCGCCATGGCCTGCTGCGCCCACGCGTGGGGCTGGAGTTCGTCGAACGGACCGGAGTCGAGGACGTGGAAGCGGACGAGCGGTTCGGTGTCGCTGTGCGTGTGGTGGCGCCAGTGGATCGGGTTGCCGTCGACGAACACCCGGATGTTCGTCTCGCCCGCATCGTCGTCCTGGTCGAAGACGACATCGATGCGCGGGACCGCCGAGGGGTCCGGGCCGGGGTTGGCGATGTGGGCGCCGACCGGGGCCAGGCATTCGACCAGGACGGCGAGTTCAGACGGCAGCAGGCACGCGGCCAGGCTGGCGAGATCGGACGGCAGGGCAGTGGACATGGCGATACTCCTCGGCGTGGTGGGTGGTCAGAACAGCGGGTTGTCGGGCGCCGGGACCGACCGGGGCTTGGGCGGGGCGGCCGCCGGCCGGGGCGGGACGGACGTGCCGAACAGGGCCTCGGTGCCGAAGTCGTCGGCGACGGCGGGCACCGGGCGGGCGACGGCCGTCGCGGTGAACAGCGGCGGCGCAACGTCGGCGTCGAAGTCGGCGGGCTGCATGCGCGTCCAGTCCGGCACGGTGAGCTCCTTCGGTTCAGCGGGTGTGGGCGGTACAGGGGCATCGGCCGGGAGCAGCGCGTTGCTCGTGCACGGCAATGCGGGTGCGGGGCGTGGTCACACGCTCGACCGGGCCTCCGACGCGCCACGGGCCGGGGCCGGCGGCGGGGAGGGTGAGGACGGCACCGTGGAGGAAGTGGCGGCGGCCGATCCACCGGCTGTTCGCGGTCTCGCTGGTGGCGACCAGCATCAGACCGCCGTCGCGGTATTCAACGACCGCACCGGGCCTGACTTCGTTGGCCGGGGTCATGGCGGGCGTCCTTTCACTGGGGCGTTCGGTGCTCTCCGAACGGGGCGGCGCAGGGTGGAGGGTGCTGCGCCGTGGGGCGTTGTGTCGCGTCGACGGGGGCCCGGAGCTGTCGGGCCGGGCCCCCGAGCGGGTCAGAGGTCGATCGCCAGCGAGCTGCCCAGGGTTCCTTCGGCGGCGAGTGGCCGGGGTCAGCAGTTCGCGGCGGGCGGGTAGTCGTCGGGGTCGGGGGCCTGATCGGTGGCGTAGAGGTGGTGAACGATCGCGGCAGCCTTGGCGGGGGTGGGGGCGTTGACGCCGTAGGACTCGAAGCCCTGGTTGAGGAGGGCGATGGTCAGGGCGTCGCTGGCGGTGGCGCAGGCGGGTTCCGGCAGGACACGGGCGACGGTCATGGTGCCGGTGGGGCCGATGTGGATGGCGACGCGCATGGGCTGGTCGGTGAGCGGGGCCGGGGCGATGAGGACGGCGACGGCGAGCAGGCGCAGCAGCACGAGGGGTTTCTCCCTGGTTGGGGCGGGGCCGGGCGGTGATCGGTTCCGGGGTGGCGTTCGGCGGGCGGGTCAGGCGGTGAGGGCGTGCGCGGGGCGCAGCGGGCCGCCGGCGATCCGGTCGAACGCGTCGATCGCGTCGCGGTTCTGGCGGTTCTTCGCGGGCCGGTAGATGGCCAGAAGGTCGTCAACCTGCTGGTGGGTGTAGAGGGTGACGTCCTGGGGGCGGGGGCCCTTGGGGGTGGGGATGATCCGGGTGAGGACTCCGGCGGAGAGCAGGCCGAGTTTGTTGGCCTTGCGGGTGGCGGCGCCGTTGTAGCGGTGGGCGTGGTCGGGGTGCATGCCGCGTGCGATCAGGTGGGTGGAGAGGGATCGCACCCCGTTGGTGGCGACGGCCTTGATGGCGCGTCGGGCTTCGCGTAGGTGGCGCAGTCGGCGGCGAAGGCGGGCCTTGCGGGTGGGTTCGGGCGTGGTGGTGCTGCGCATCGGAGGTGTCCTTTCGGTGGTGGCGGGGGCTCTCCCGCCGGGGCCGGTGGTGACCGGCCGGTGTGGTTCCCACCGTAGGGCCCCAACGCCATAACTGCAACATCGGAAATGAATCTCATCAAACTTGGCCGATGGTCTTGCGCTGACCATTTTCGTTGTTACAGTTGCGGCAGTGGCGGGGCAGCTCCCGCCGAACCGAAAGGACACCCATGCCCACGACGCAGCAGACCGCCGACCGCAACCTCGAACACGCCGTCAGCGAGGCCCGCGCCCACCTCGACTACGCAGTCACTCAGCTGGTCCTCGACCGCTTCCCCGGCGGCATCGTCAACCCATACGAGGGCCCGATCGCCGGCCGCGTCTGCCTCCAGTGGGAAGGCCCCGGCCGCTCCCTGGAGACCGTCATCACCAACGGCCACGACGTGTGGATCAGCACCGTCCTGCCCGAAGAGGACGCCGACACCCTGGTGAACGCAGCACTCGACCCCGACCCCCGGCGCTACGAGAGCCCCAGCAGCCCGAGCGGCCGCACCGGCAGCATCACCGACGCCCACCCCGGCCACATCCACTTCATCAGCCACGAGGACGGCACCCCCGCCGCCCACCACGTCCTCCGGCTCAACAACGGCACCGCACGCGTCAGCCTCGAACGCGTTCCGCTGGACCGCACGCTGCTCGCGCTCACCACCCTGCACACCTGGCTCACCTCGACCAGGCTGCCCGCCACCGCCAGCTGACCAACCCCGCTGCGCCCTGGGGCGGCATCGGCCCCGGGGCGCAGCCCCACCGCTGGGACAGCACCCGGCACCACCGGAAGGACACCCGAATGCGTGACCAGCTCCACCCCGCGACCGCTCAGATCCTGGCCGCCCAGCACGCCGCCGGCCTTCCGGCCGTCGTGGCACCGGCGGACGGCGGCGGCGACCAGGTCTTCGTCCAGGGCCCGGGCATCACCTACGCGCTCATCGACTGCGACGAGGTTTTCCCCGAGAAGGGCGAGAAGCTGGAAGCCCTGCACTGCCAGCTGTACGCCCCCGATGAAGACGACGACGTGATCGTCGTCTTCCACCGCTGCACCGACCCCGCGTGCGGGCAGCCCGAGTGCGGCGAAGGCGCGTCGTTGGACCCTGCGCCGCTGGCGGCCGCGCTCGCCGACGCCCTCAACTCCCGGCGGCCGGCCTACATCCCGAACAGCGCCCGCTTCTTCAATGACGAGGGCCTGCGGTACAGCGCCTACTTCAACCCGGTCGAGCACGAGGTCACGATCAGGCGGGACAAGCGCTCCGGCATCTCCGATCCGTTCGACACGGACCCGGCCACCACGCTCGCCGAAGCCGAAGACGTGGTGCGTGGACTCGGGTATGCGCGGGCCACGGAGTGGGCGGGTCCGGACGTCCACAGCGGCCTGTACTGCTACCTGCACTGCCACCTGCTGCGCCCGCTCGCGTAGGCCGCTGCCGGATTCGCCATCCCCCGAACTGCCTCGCGCGTGCGCGTGCGCGCGTTGAGGCGGTCGCAAAAGTCGCAAAAAGCACAGCTACTTCACAACTTGGAGGTCTTCATGTTCGATCCGGATGCAGTGGTGGTCGCCGGTCCGGTGGTCCGGCCGGGGGTTCGCCTGGCGACGAAGCTTCTGGCGGAGAAGGGCCAGTTCCCCGTGTGGCGGGAGGGCGGCCGGCCGGGGTTCTCGGTGGCCTCGGTGAGGCCGGGTAGCGAGGTGGAGGGCGCGACGGTGCGGGTGTGGTGGCACCGGCTGCCGTCGCCGTCCGAGGATCAGGCGGTGGTGGTCGCGGAACGGTTGGCGATGACGGAACAGCTGCGGCGGTTCCTGGTGGCGAACCGGTACGCGGTGCGCTACTCCCCCGACCGGTCGACGCTGCTGCTGCTCAGCACGGTGGAACAGCGGGTCGAAGACGGGAAAGCCCGGCACCGGGAGACAGGGGTGATCACCAAGGCGGACCGCAGCGTCCTGCCGGTTCCGATGCCGGTCCTGGACGGCCGTTGGGACTTCGGCGTGTGGAACATGAGCGAGGCCAGCTTGGGGGGGTACGTGCTGGCGCAGCACGTTGCGGAGGCCGTGGGGTCGGCCAGCCGGCGGCGTGTCCCGGTGGTGGTCGGCGGCGACGGCTCGCTGTGGCTCGGGGAGAGGCAGCTGTACCGGCGTCAGGCCGGCGAACCGGAGGCGGAGCAGTGGACGCCGTACGCGGTGCCGAATGAGTTCCTGGACCTGCGGCGAGAGCACGCGGACGTGGCCCGGCAGTGCGCGCGGGCGCTGATGTCGAACCGTGGAACGCGGTGGCGGGCGGTGGTCACCCTGCCCGGCGGGGGCGTGGAGGCCGACCAGGTGCTGGACCGGAAGTGGGCGGCCTTGGAGGTGGAGGTCCTGCTGTCGTTCGACTTCGCCCGAGTGGAGGCGAACGGAGTCGGTGCGATCCGGTCGTGGCGTCTCGGGGGCGGCCTGATCACGTGGACGCCGGAGGAGTAACCCTCCTCGCGGCGAAGGGCGTTGTGATGCACGCCACCCTGTTCGGATAATCATTTTCGATGTTACAGTTATGGGGCGTCGGGGAGAGCACTCCGGCGCCCCACCGAAAGGACACCCGCACCATGACCGTGAGCCTGACCAAGCCGAACGCCCCGCTCTACCAGGTCGAAGCACCCTTCGGCCTGATCGACCTCGCCCGCGCCGCATCGGCCACCCTCGGGCCCGCGTGGGCCGCCGGCGAGCAGCACGGCGCCGCGTTCCTCGCCCACCCCTCCGGCATCCGGATGCACATCGAGGGCAACCCCGAGGAGGAGCGCGACTCCGGCATGGTGAGCATCGACGTCGCCGCCGGCGGCGAGCCGACCGGAGAGTGGCTGCTCCGGCGCTTCGAGCCGAACGAGGACGAGGACGAGAGCCCGGTGGTCCTGTGGACGCCGTTGGAGGCGGCCGGCCGGGAGCTCGCGGAGATCGCCCGCACCGCGCTGGCGAGCGCCACCCGGGCCGTGAGCCTGCCCGGCGCGTTCGCCGAGTGGCTGAGCGGCACCGGTGCGATCCTCGGCGACGACGACGTGGACCCGATGTGCAAGGCGCTGCGCCTGGCATACGAGAACAGCGAGGAGGTCACCCGGGGCCGGGCACGGTCGGTGGTCGTCACCGGGAGCCCGAACGTGATGCGCATGATCGCCGAGTACGCGACCAACTTCCTCAACATCGCCGGGGGCGGGGAGGCGTCTCGGGCCGAAGTCGACGGGGCGGGCAAGACCCTCGACCGGGTCAGGGCCGCGCTGGACAGCCTCGCCAGCAAGCCCGACCACGACCCGACCCGGACGACGCCCGGCGAGCCGGACCGGGCCCTTCCCGGGGTCGTGGGCCGGATCGGGCAGCCTGAGCCCGCCTTCCAGCCGCTGGCCGTTGCGGACCCGATCCCCGCCGGGAGCACCGTCTACGACGCCATGCCGGGGCGTCAGCTCAGCCCGAACGCGCTGTGGCCCGTCCCCGCTGAACTGCCCTTCGGCGACTTCCTCATCGAGGTGCGCAACGGCCTGCGCTGGGAGCAGCCGGCCGCCGACGAGCCGCAGATGATTCCCCGGGGCCGGGTGCTGGGCATCGTGCGCGAGCAGATGAGGCAGCAGCCGTTCACCAGGGCGGCGGTGACCGAGACCGGGGCTGTCTACATCTCCACCGGCGCGCTGGCCGCGCGCTACCTGCCGCTGCACCCGTACCGGCCCGGCGACGGCCGTCCGGCCGGGCCGGAGGACGCCACCGCCGTGGCCTACCTGGTGGACCACCCGCACCCCCGGGAGGACAGTCGGGTGTTGCGGTCCGGCGCCTGGTTCTCCGCCGAGCTGGGCCGCGTGATCCGCGAGTACGGCGCCGCGGCCGCGTTGGAGCCGGACGGCTCGATCCGCTTGACGTTCCCGTACGGCGTCGCCGTCGAACCGCGCCCGGTGCTGCTGGCGACGCCGGCCGATGCAGAAGGCCACGCGCCGTGCGAGCACTGCGGCCTGTGGGCCCGCGAGCACCACCGCTGCGGCTCCCACCACTGCGGCGCCTTCCTCCCCGCCAGCTGACCGGCCGTCGACCACCCGGGGTGCCCCGCCCGTTCGGGGCACCCCGAATCACCTGATCTTGAAAGGACCCACTGATGTACCGCACCGAGAGCTACGTGCCGGCCCGCTACGTCCTGACCTGCCAGATGGGCGTGATCGTCACCGACCACCCGAAGGAGTGCGACCGGCTGGGCGGACAGGTCATCGTCGTCCCCGACGTCACCGTGACCCATGTCGGGGCGGGGTGGCAGTGCTGGTCCGATGGCGTCACCACCTCGGGCCTGTGGGCCGGTGTCCGCCCGCCGTCCCGGCTCGCGCCGCCCGCCGTCGCCGGCCGGGTGCACAGCAGCGAGTTCCTCGCCGAGGCGTACCTGACGAAGGGGTGGACGCACACGCCGACGCCAGAGGACGCCCCGCCCGTCGACGGCCTGCGGGCCGCTCTGCTGCACAACGGCGCGCACCGTGAGCTCGTACGCGCCGTCCGGGTCCACGACGAGGACGTTGCGGACAACGCGGAACACTGCGACCGGTACTGGTCGAGCGTCGACAAGTACGTGTACGGCGACTGCACCGTGTACGTGGCCACCGCCGGCACCCGCCGCGTCGACCAGGACGACCCCCGGCTGGAAACCAGCAGCCTCGTGTTCCCCAGCACCGCTGAGGCCGTCGAGTGGGCGCGGGAGGAAGCCCGCTACCTCGTCGGCTGAACCTCCCGTCGACACGAACCCGCCGCGGGGAGAGCACTCCGCCCGCCGAAAGGACACCCACTGATGAACTGCCCCTTTTTGCTTCGAAGTTCGGGCTCCACCGTGCTTCACCTGCCTTCGCCCGGCCGTGGCCCCACGGTGTCGCTGTGCGGGCGCACCACGCTCGGCCCGGCCGGGGCGCTCGGCGCCCGGGACTCGGTGTGCCGCCGCTGTCCGAAGTCCCGCACCGCCCACGCGGTGCTGCTCGCGCTCGCCGACCGCACCCTGATCCAGACGTCCGGCGGCAAGGACAGCCTGGCGGCCGCGATCGTCGTCATGGACGCGGCGCAGCAGAGCGGCACCGTCGACCGGGTGATGATGGTCCACGCCGACCTCGGGGAAGCCGAATGGCCGGGCACCCGTGAACTGGTCGAGCGGCACGCCGCGTTCTTCGGCGTCCCGCTGACCGTCCGCGCCCGGGCCGGCGGCTTCATCGGCATGGTCGAGGCCCGCGGCATGTTTCCCGACGCCAAGCGGCGCCTGTGCACCTCCTCGCTCAAGCGCGACGTCCTGGCTGTGGTGTTCACCGAGGTGACCGTCGACCTCGGGGACCTTGGCCGTCCCGCGCTGCTGCTGACGGTGATGGGCTTCCGGGCGGAGGAGTCGCCGGCCCGTGCGAAGCGGGAGCTGCTGTCGATCGACCGGCGCGCGAGCAGCGGCAAGCGGATCGTCCTGCAGTGGAATCCGGTGCACGCGTACAGCACGGCGAAGGTGTGGCGCAGCATCGCGGCGGCCGGCGCCGAGTACCACCCCGCCTACGACATGGGCATGCCGCGCCTGAGCTGCACGTTCTGCATCCTCGCCGGGTTCGAGGACCTGGTGCGCGCCGCCCGGCTGCGCCTGGCCCTGGCCGCCCGGTACGTCGCCCTGGAGGCCGCTGTGCGGCACCGGATCAAGCCGGACGTGTCGATGGCGGAGGTGTACGAGGAAGCGGTCCGCCGCGGCCCTCTCACCGACTGGCAGATCGGCGATGTCCTCGCCCAGTACGTCAGCCAGTTGGCCGCCGACACCTACCGCGGCCGCTACACCCTGGCCGCCTGACCCTGACCCTGACCCTGACCCTCCCGGCCGGTCGGCAGTCACACTGCCAGCCGGCCTGGCTCCGAGAGGAACCCATCGTGATCTCCGCTCTCAACGCCAGCCGCAGGATCGCCAAGTATCTTGGCGACGCCTGGTGGGCCGAATCCATATTGGACCCGCGCGGTGCCCTGTTGTACGGCCCGAATGATCTGACCATCTTCGTCGAGACCTCCGAATCCGGCTCCGTCAACCTGCGGCCCCAGCTGAACAGCGACCGGGTGTGGCCTGGCGTAGAGGGGCACTTCGGCCGCTTTGAAGGCACGCTCGACGACTTGCCCGCGCTCGCCGAGAAGGTAGGAGGCACCCTGGCACCCGCCTGGGTAGACCGCGACGCCCGCCTGGCCGCCCGAACCGAGCAAGCGAAGTCCGAGCTCGCCGACCTTCTCGCCCAGATCGGGGCCATAGTCGGCGACCACCGGGTGGCTGTTGGCTCCCGGCCGGGCGCTGGGTGGGTGAAGTGGCCGACCGGGGTTGCCTACGTCCGCGCGAACGGAGACGGCACCGCCGCGGTGAACGTCACCGCGGAGGAGCTTGACGGCCCGACGGCCCTGCGGATGCTTGCCGCGATGTCCCTGCCGGCCGACAACGAGCCCGAGCCGACCGCGAAGCGCTACCCCCTGCGCTCTTCGCTCGACTGAGTACGTCGGTCTTTCTCTGCAGCGCCGGGGACGTCTACCGCCGCCGCAACTACCTGGTCTGACATCCCGTCTGCGGCCGACCGCGCCCCGGTCGGCCGCCCTTCACCGTCGAGTTCCCAAAGTACCCAGGAAGGGCCATGAGCTCTCAATTCGGACCGCCCATCGACCTCAGCGACTTGCAGGCCTTCGTACGAACGGACCTGCGCCCCCGCTGCTCGGTGTTCGTCGGCCGCGTCTCCACCAAGGACGGAACCCAGAACCCCGCGTCGTCCATACCCCGGCAGGTCAGACTCGCCTCCGAACGCCTGGAGGCCGGCGAGGAGTTCGTCGCGTACTTCTGGGACGTTGAAAGCGGAATGTTGGCTCCGGAGCTCCGGGGCCTCGGGCCGCAGGCGATGTACGACGCACTCAACGTACCGACCCCCAGGGACGGAGGACTCCAGGACCTGGTGGACCGGGCCGGTGACCTGGGCATCACCCACGCCCTGGCCGAGCGCTCCGACCGTGTGGCACGCGCCATGCTGACGAGCCTCAGCGTGGAACACGAGCTGCAGAAGGCCGGGGTAGAGGTGGTGTACGCCAACGAACCGGTCGGCGGCACCGAATCCGGACGGCTGCGCACCCGCCGCTACGGCCAGGTCGACGCGGAGCTCTACCGGACGGCGATGATGGAGATGTCGATGGGCGGCCAGGTCCAGCACGCCATCGCCGGGTGGAACCATGGCGCGCCGCCCTACCCGTACGTCGCGGTGGTCGACCTGGACGCCCCGGTACCGGAGAAGGGGCGGTTGGGCGTAGCGCGGGAGAAGAAGAAGTTGGCCCCCCATCCGGACCTGCGTCGGTTCGATGCGGCCCGCGAGCTGTGCCGGCTGCGCCGGGAGGAGCACCTGAAGGCGGCGGACATCATCGCGATCCTGGAGGCGGAACCCGACCGGTACCCGATGATCGACCGCCGGTGGACGCACTCCTTGGTCGAGGGCCTGATAGCCAACCCCAAGTTGAGCGGCTACCAGGTCTACAACAGGAAGGCGTCCCGTACCGGCAAGGCCGGCTTCTCCCGGTGGAACGCGATCTCGGAGTGGGTGTGGTCGCCGGAGATCGTGCACGAGCCGGTGGTCAGCCTGCTGGAGTGGAAGCAGGCCCAGCAGGTCACCGCGGGCCTGCGTGCGGGTGCGGGGGCGGGCGGTCCGCTGCTGCGTATCCGTGCCGCGGCCCGCCGGTTGGGGCTCACCGTCACCATGGTCAGCAGCAGCGGAACACACACGCTGTACCAGATCGGCAGCCGGAAAGTGGTCTTGCCCACCCCCATCCCGGATGCGCTCGTACAGCAGGTCATCGACGGCATGGGGAGCACGACGTGACCGAGACCATCGAGTGCCGGGCCACCCGGCGCGGCCGGGAGTGGACGGTGCACGTCCCCGAGCACGGCGTGTATAGCCACGGCAAGACGCTGACGAAGGTGGGCGAGAACACCCAGGCAGGACTTGCCCTCGTGGGCGTGACCGCCGAGGTAATGATCACCCCGGTGACGCCGGAGCTGGAGAAGGTCCGGGCTACCAAGGCCGCCCACGCGGCGGCAGTGAGTGAGGCCGTCGTAGCCCTGGCCTTGCGGCGGGCAACGACGCGTGACATCGCCCTGGCGGTGGGAGTGCCGGCCGCCCAGGTGAAGCGGCTCCTTGCGGAGCGTTCTTCGGCGTCGAGGTTCGTGCCGGCTGGTGAGCCGGACGCGCCGGAGGAGACTGGGCCTGTGGGGATCGAGGCCGCGCCGGTATGACTTTCCGGGGTTCGCCTCGGTCGGGACGACTTCCGCCATGAAGTGCAAGGAGCCCTGGGCGTCTCGCCCAGGGCTCCTTGCATGTGGCCGGTGGTGCGCGGTGGCCTGTCGGTCGGCGGCTCTGGCGCGTGTGGGTTCAGGCGATGAGCATGTAGACGCCGCCGGCGACGATGGTACCGAGAACGGCGCCCGTGATGGTCTGGGAGACGGTGTGCTCGCGGACGGTGACACGGGCCCAGCCGAGCAGCGCGACGAAGACGAATCCGAGGAGCCACCACGGGTTGTAGGCCTGGGCGAGCATCGCGAAGGAGCCGGCGGTGACGGCGGCGTGGACGGAGATCTTGTACTTGGCCAGGACGGTGATGGGCCACACGGCGGTGATGGTGGCCCACATGGCGGCGGTCATCGCGATGAGCGGGCGCGGGGCGCTGGTGGCGGCCTGGAGTGCCAGGCCGGCGGCGACGGAGCCGCTGATGACTGGCAGGACGGTGATGCGGCGTACGCGGTCGGTCAGGTGGCGGTCGGCCCAGGTGCCGTTGCCCTCGATGTACACGATGTAGATCATCGGGATGACCGCGGCGAAGGCGATCGCGATGGCTGCCCAGCCAAGGCCGGGCCAGCCGTAGAGGCCGCAGCCGATCGCCAGGCTGACCGCGACGATGGTGTTCTTCGGGTCTGCCCAGTCGCTGAGTCGGCGGCCGAGGAGTGCCAGGGGGCGCGGGGTGTCGGTGGTGGTGGTCATCTGCTCGTTTTGTTGTAGGCGCGGGCGACGTTCTTCGCCCATCGGATGTCGCTGGAGGGTGCTCGGAGTGCCTGGCTGATGGGACTGCGGCCGGAGATCTGAACGTCGACCGTGTGCCGGCGCAGGGCGGCCCGGGCCATGATCGCATCGGTGGTGGCGTCCTGGCTCGCGGCGCCGATACCGAGGTTCAGGAAGGCGTCACGAATCGCGAAGGCATTGTGGGCGACGTCGATGGTCCGGTCACCCCAGACGAAGAGCTCACGCAGTCGGGACCGGCGCTCACCGAGGTTGAGGTTCGGGAACTCGGTGACGACCGCCGACCAGAGGGGATGAAGGACCCACATGGTGTGCTGGTCTCGGACATAGCGGACCAGGCCGCGCACGGGCGGCAGGATCAGGCCGATGATGATCAGCAAGATCGACGTTGCGACGGTGCCGTCGAACAGGGCGTCCAACATCGGGTTGTGGGCGAGCCCGGTGCCGAGGACGGTGTAGGGGAGCCGTTCGGCGACGTAGAGGGCGCCGAGGGCGCAGCCGACGGTGAGGAAGGTGACGCCGGCCCTGACGATTCCTCGGGGGATGGCGCGACGGGCGCTGGCGAAGGTCTTGGCGCCGAGCGCCATGGCGGTACCGAGGTAGGCATAGAAGATCGCCTGGTAGATCACGACGGGTGGTTCGCCCTGGTGGATATCCAGAAGGAAGTTCGGGTCCGGGACGGGATCGCGGGGAAGTGCGAAGAAGAACAGCAGCGTCATGGTCGCGGCGGCGACGGCGGCCAGGGGAAGGTTGGGGCGGGCGCGTCCGCGGGGCCCTCGGCCGTGGACTGCGTAGAGGTAGTCCAGGAGGAAGGCGATGCTGGCGATTCCGAGCAGGTGCTTCGCCAGCACCGACGAACCGGTTACCGCGTGGTGCAGCTGCATCTTGATGGCGCCGGTGCCCAGGGCCAGTCCGAGGGTGCCGATGGTGATGCACAGGGACCGGGCGGCGCGCCCAGAACGGATGGCGGCTGGCAGGCGCCACAGGGCGATGACGACCAGGGCGGCGGGGATGAAGTGGTAGAGGACTCCGCTCATGCCGCCTTCCTCCAGCCGAGAACCTTGCGCACGGGGAAGGTGAGGGTGCGAAAGACGTTGCGGGCCTGGCGGGTGGTGCCTTCGTCGGAGCCGATGGCTTCTGCGAGCAGCAGTGCCATCATCTCGGCCTCGGCCTCCTGAATGCTGTCGTAGCCGTTGCGGGTGAGCAGGACGGACGCGACGAGTTCGGGGCTGAGGTCGGGGAAGATCGACAGGAGGATGTCCTCCTGGACGAGGCACTGGTGTTCCCAGACAATGTGGCCGATCTCGTGAAGGATGATCAGCGTCTGGTGGGCCAGGCTGGTGTTCTGCTTGTAGAAGATGACGTCGACGTGGGGCAGCTTCACCCACAGGCCGGTCGGGGTCTCCGGGCTGGCGTCTTCCGGGAGCGGCTCCAGAGCGATGGGGCGTCCCCGGTGAGCTTCGAGCGCCTTGACGAAGTCTTCGATGTTGAAGGGGTCGGGGATGGGCAGATCAGGGAGCAGTGCTTCGCACCGTCTGCGGATCCCTCGTGGAACAGGCATCTCGAACCTTTGCGTTCGCGCGGCGGTGCCGGCTGGCTGCTGGTGCGCGCTTCATGGACAGGTTCGAAATTTAAACACATCTTGACTGAGGCATTCCGAAAATATTACTCTCCGTGACCTTTGGGGGCCCTGGCGGCGGCCTCTTCCTCTAGCTCCACCATCCTGCGGGCCATGCCGACCAGGATGTCGAAGTTGGCCGGCTTGAGCCCCATGGCCCGCTGGAGGATGCCGAGGCCAGAGTCTCCGCCTTCCACCGCGCCGGAGGTGCCGCGGAGCCTGGCGAGGGAGTTGAGCCCGTCGAGCTGCCGGTCGATGGCGGAGGTGTCGTCGGAGGTGAAATAGGAGGCACCGTTGGCCAGGCCGAAGAGCCGGCCGAGGGCATCCAGGGTGACCACGGTCGGGTTGGTGGGGGTGTTGTTGGCACCGTAGCCGCGCTTGAGGTAGCGCAGCTGGGTCTCGGACAGGACGCCGTCAGATCGCTCCGCGAGTTCGGGGATGCCGACCGGGGCCTGCGGCGGGGTCTTGCTGGCGCGCCGGACGTTCTCCACCTCGATGAGGTGGTTCAGCCTTTGGGCGATCTTTTGCGCCCGCAGACCGGTGGAGGTGGGTGCCGATTCGCTCACAGAGAGTACCGCTTTCTGCTATTCACAACGGCTCCAACTATACCGTCAGTCATTAAAGTGAGCTCACTTGATTATGCACACTCAACTATTTTATTGGCGCTGAGCTGGGCGGATGTGGTTGGGTCCAAGCCTGCCGCACTATAGTGAGGCAGTCAGGGGGGTTACGCCGGGTGTACGAATCGACCGGGGGTACCGACATGCCCACGCGTTCGCTCCGGAGGGGGAGATTGCATTGCCGCAGTACAGCCACACCACCGGCCGGCCCGGTTCACTGCTTGCGCAGGAACATGCCGTCGCCGCGCGTGACCACTCGCCCCGAGCGACGCCCATGGCGGACCGCGGATGCCAGCGACACCCCGTCAACCCGGTAGGAGTCACCACAGCGGGTGACCGTCGCCCCCTGGTCGCCAACCGCCTGGGCCGCGTCCGCCGGCGTCAGCCATCGGTCAACCGGCAGGCGCACGAGCAAACCCTGAGCCGGGGACGGGGCGCGACCCGCCATCGGTTCAACCACGCCGCCACTCCTCCTTCGCAGTGAGGCCGAAGAAGCTCTCGGCCGACCGGCCACCACAGCCGGCCGGTCGACCATAACTGTAACTTCGAGAATAGACAACGCTCGAACGTGTGGTCGAATCTCTGTGTTTGATCCCTTGCCACTCAAGACCAAGGGCGGTCCTTGATCGTGCTCCTGTCCACCCCCCAGCCCGCTGAACAAGGCTCCGACGACCTCGACGAGATCGAGCGGTGCGCCCGGGCCGCAGCCGAGGCCACCAGCGCGGAGGGCCGGAAGGCCGCTTTGAGCACCCTGTACGCGGCGTTGCGTGACCCGGTGATCCGCGACATCCGGGCCCGCGTGGACAGCATGGCCACCGCCGAGGACCTCGCCCAGGAGACCTGGGTCCGGGTGGCCCGCTCCATCGGCCAGTACGCCAGTCGCCCTGGCCGCTCCAGCGGCTTCGTCCCGTGGCTGTTCACGATCTCGCGGAACCTGGTGGTCGACCACTACCGCGCGGCCGGCCGCCGTACCCAGGAGATCTTGAGCGCGACCCCGGTGGCGGCAGACGTGCCCTCGGAGGACGAGAGCCCCGAGCGCCTGGCCGAACGCCGCGAAGTCGCCTCCGCGCTGAAGCAGTACTTGGCGAAGCTGCCCGAGCGCCAGCGCGAAGCCGTGTACCTTCGGGTGTGCGTCGGTCTGAACACCGCCCAGACCGCGCAGGTGCTGAGCACCCGACTGCGCCCGACATCTGAGGGCGCTGTGCGTGTACTGCTCAACCGCGGCCTGCGTAAACTCTCCAAGATCCTGCCGGCGGACGAGGTGGCTCACAAGCTGGCCGAACCTCCTCTTGCACCTGCTCTTCTCGCCGAGGAGAGTGCTGCGGGTGACGTGATCAGGGTGTAGCAAGACGAGATTGGACTGCGGGATGCGACGCGCACATGTCGACCGGCTCTGCCGGGCCCTCGGTGGGGACGGCGCCGGCGTTCATGACCGGCCAACTCGGCGCGCCGTTACGGCCGCTCACGCGCTCCACCCAGCCGAGCCGCTGAGCGAAGCGGCCTACCAGGACGGTTTGGACGCCATGTTCGCCGCCGTCGACGAGACCTTCCAGGCTGATGCTCCGTTGGAGGTCGAAGCGGGCCAGGGCTTCGGTATTGCCGAGGAACTGTGCACGGTGCCCGCAGAGGTGGGTGTCACCCAGGTCGATGGCATGCGTGTCGTGGCCGCCCGGTCCGTCGAGCCCCTGAGCGATGACGACCTGGCCAAGATCGCTGCGCAAGCCGCCGCTTTCATGGCTGAGCGCCGCAACGTCGCTGCTCACGATAGGTAGACATGCAACTGCGTCACCCGATGGTCGTCGAGTCGTCGAGGATCGACGCTGACGCCACGCTGATCATCGACGGTGACCAGCCTCTCGTCGTCATCCGGCCTGCCCAGACGTTCGACTCGGCGGTTCTCGCCGTCCAGGGCGCGCTGCAGGCCGACTTCCCCCATCTTCACCCGGACCAGATCCGGGCGATGGTCCGCAAGGCGCTACCGAACCTGCCGACCATGAACCGGCTCATCGGCGTCGACGAGTCGCCGCCACCAGTCGACCGGGTTGCATCTTCACGTCCGGACCGTCAGATCGTGGAGCACCGGTCGCTACGCCGGAGGCGTGCGGCGGTGGGCAAGATGCTGCTCGTCGCCAGCGTCGCCGCCGCCGGGGTCGGGGTCGGGTATGCGGCCGCGCCGCATACCGCCAGTCCGACCGGGGCGCAGGCGACAGAGCCCAGTACGACGATGGTCTACGCGAACGACCCTGCCTTCCGGCAGTTCGCGGCAGCCGGCCAGATGCGTTGTACAAGCCTGGGCCCTTTGCAGGCCAGGTGCACTGACGTCGACCGGCTGGTGATGTACAGCGAGGCAGCCATCTCGCCGAACTCGATTGCGTACACGTTCAGTTACGGAACCGAGCGGATCTACCTCATGGCGTTCCGCAGCACCGCCGACGCGCAGGAGTGGGCGAAGGAGAGCGGTACGCAGAAGGCGCTGGACAACGTGAGTACGGTGTCGCGATTCGTGCTGTGGGGCACTGACGCGCCCCGGTTGCGGGAGTATCACGACCTGATCGTTCAGTCCGTCCAACAGAGCCAGGCACCTGCGGTGTCGGCTGGGCTGACTGTGGAAATGCCAGAGCGCCTGGCCGCGCTCGCGTTCGGCACGCTGGGGGTTTCACCAGCCCGGGTTGAACGGATCGGGTCCGTGTCGAACAGCACGATGTCGAGCCTGGCCGCGGCGGTTCGTCTGATACTGGGCGGAGAGCCGAACGCAGGCCCAACGCCGCGTACCAACGCGCTGGCCGACGGGTCGCTGGTCACGTCCATGCTCGGTGGGGGCCCCGGGGGCGGAGGCGCACCGACGTCGCCCACGGCGGAACCGCAGGCGTCGGCTTCGGACGGACCGACAACGCAGCCGAAGACGCCGCTCCCGCCGTCATCGACAAAGCCTGGTCCGGCCGACAGCAAGCAGGCCGTGCCGCTGGTTCCGAGCGGGAAGTCCCCGGCCCCTACACCGCAGGCGGTGGAGCCAGAGACGCCCCGGACGGTCGGCACGGAACAGCCACCGACATCGCTGCCGGCCCAACCTCCGGTGACGAACCCTGGTGCCGCGACGGACCCGACTTCATCCGGAAGCCCGTCGCCAACGGACACTCCCACCAACAACCCGTCCCTGGCGCCGGCCGAGCGCCAACCCCCATCCCCTACAGGCGGTCCGCCGCCGACGGGCCGCCCGGACGGTCGGCCGATCACCGACCCGGCCCGAGATGTCGACGCCGAAAGCCGGCTCCTAGAAGGGCGCCCGGGCGCTGTCCTGGGACCAGGCGGAGGAGTTGTCGACCGTGGCCGTCCAGGGGTCGTTGTCCGACGCGGCCGGGCCCGTACGGCTGGCACGGGTGACCTTCGCGGTGGCCGACCTCAGGCTCGGTCCCACTTCGTCGACCTCCATCTCGAAAACCGTCCGCTTCTCCCCGGCACTGGTCTCGTATGAACGCTGGCGAAGCCGGCCGTGGACGATGACGCGCATGCCGCGCTGAAGCGACTCGGCGGCGTGCTCGGCCTGCTGACGCCAGACGTTGCAGGTCAGAAACAGAGCGTCCCCGTCCTTCCACTCGTTGGCCTGCCGGTCGAAGGTGCGCGGTGTAGAAGCGATACGGAACTTGGTGACCGCCGCTCCGGAGGGCGTGAAGCGCAGGTCGGGGTCGTCGACGAGGTTGCCGACGAGGGTGATGGCGGTCTCTCCTGCCACGAGTGTTCTCCTCCGTCTCAGCGGGCCGCGAGGGCGGCGATCTTGGCGCGGGTACGGGGGCCGGCGACGCCGTCCGCGCGGCCGAGGCCGGGGTGCTTGCGGATCACATCGTTCACCGCCGCCGTCGTCTGCGGTCCGTAGAAGCCGGTCACCGGCAGGCGGTGGCCGATCCGGTTGAGCTGCGTCTGGAGGGTCTTCACCTCGGCGCTGCGGGCACCCGGCTTGAGGCTGGCTGTCTGGTTGGCCGGGGGGACGGAGGCGGCGTTGGCGATGCGGGCGCGGGTCTTCGGGCCGGCAATGCCGTCCGCCGGGCGGAGACTGGGGTTGAGGCGGACGAAGTCGTTGACGGCGTTCGTGGTGAGCGGTCCGAAGTAGCCGGTGGCGGGCAGCTGGTAGCCGATCCGGTTGAGCTGGCGCTGCAGCTCCTGGACCTCGGGGCCGCACGCGCCCGGCGCGAGCGAGCCTGCCGCCGTGGGGCTGCCGGTCCCGGTGGTCGTCCCGGCGGCGAGGGCGGCGATCTTGGCGCGGGTGCGGGGGCCGGCGACGCCGTCCACCTGGCCGAGGCCGGGGTGCTTGCGGATCACGTCGTTCACCGCCGCCGTCGTCTGCGGTCCGAAGTAACCGGTCACCGGCAGGCGGTGGCCGATCCGGTTGAGCTGGCGCTGCAGCTCCTGGACCTCGGGGCCGCGCGCGCCCGGCGCGAGCACTCCCAAGGGACGGGTGGGCTGCGGGTCCGGCTGCGGGTCGGGGCTGGGCTCGCTGGTGGTTCCGCCGGGCGGGGTGACGGGCTTGGCGTCGTCGGGCAGGGTGATGCTCTGTCCCGGCTTGATCTGGTTGGGGTCGGTGATCTGCGGGTTCGCGTCGAGCAGGTGCCCGAGGGTGATGCCGGCGAGCGCGGCGACGGCGGAGAGGGTGGCGCCGGCCCAGATGACGACGCGTCGGGCGGTGCTCGGCGGTGTGGGGCCGCCGGAGCCCGCGCCGGCGAGGGAGAGCAGGGTCGCGAAGTCGAGGTTGCCGGGGTCGCCGTGGTCGTTCTCCGGGACGTGCTGGTGCCCGCACCAGCCGCGGAAGGAGTTCCACGCGGCGAAGGAGAGGCGGACGCCGTTGCGGCCGTAGGAGTCCGGGTAGGGGGCCCACTGGGCAGGGCCGTCGAGCGGGATGCCGTTGTGGTCGCGGTGCCAGGCCATGAACGTGGCGAGGTCGCGCAGCGCCCAGTCCGGGGCCTCGGGCCAGAAGATGTGCTGGATGCCCTGGGCTGTCCACCGGCGGTGGGTGGCGGGGTCGCAGGTGCCGATCAGCTCGATCTGCACGGCGCCGGCGGTGTTGGTCTCGACGCCGCCGGGGGCGTTGACGAGGGCGCGGGCAGAGTGGTCGAACGGGAAGTGCTGGCGGAAGAGCAGGCGGCGGGCGGCGAAGTCGGGCTTCGCGGTGATGTGGGGGGCCTCGGCGCCGCCGCTGTAGTCGGGCCAGCCGGTTCCCTCGGTGGTGTGCAGGACGCCGCACCTGGGGGTCATGTAGCTGCCCGGGTAGTGGTCGGCGAACCACTGCGAGCGGTCGGCGCCCGGGTAGAGCGTGTCGGTCATGCTGCGCCCCTTCGTGATGGTGAGGGGCGCAGCGTCGCGGCCGGCGGGGGCTAGTGTCTCGGGCTGTCGGGGGACGGTTCGGGCGGGTACTCCAGGGCGTGGAGGGTAACGGCCAGGCGGTCGGCGAGCTGGTCGGCGTCGACTGCGTCGGCCGGGGCGGTGGTGATGGTCTCCTCGGGGGCCTGGTCCTTGCCCCAGTGGGCGCGGTGCTGGCGTTCCAGGTAGAAGCTGATGGCCTTGAAGTCGGGGGCCGCGCGGTCGGTGACGGTCTCCTCGATGATCTGGCCGGTCTCCGGGTCCCGGGCCTTGCGGGTGGTCTCCTTGATGACGAAGCCGCCGTTGATGAGGCGGCGTAGCTGAACGACCGCGCCGGCGTGGGCGAGTTCGCGGGCCTGCTCGATGCGTTCGAGGAGGGCGAGGTAGTCGTGCTCGCCGGGCTGAGGCGGTTCGCCCTGGCGGCGCCGGTCGGCTTCCTCGCGGCCGCGAGCGAGCCAGCGCAGGAAGGACGCCTTGTGGACTCCGGCGACGGCGGCCGCGGTCTCGACGGGCATGCCCTGGCGGGTGGCTTCAATGAGTTTCTGCTCGGTGTCGGAGGTGAGCAGGCGCCGGCGGCCGCGGCCGCTCCCGTGGGGGGCGGCCGGGCCGTGGCGCGGCTTGCGGCGGGTCATGGGGCGGCGGTGGGTCAGCTTCGACGGGGCGTGAACTGGTCGCCACAGGTCGGGCAGGTGATCGGGTGCGGGCCTTCGCCGTCGTCGTTGAAGGCGGTGTCGTCCCCGAGGTCGGGGGTGAGCACGAGGGCGGGTTCTTCGCCGAGGGCTTCGGCGGGCGCCGAGCGCAGGAGGTTCTCCATCTCGTCGTCGGTGTAGGCGAGGGAGTCGAAGAGGCTGGCGTCGGTGGTGACGAGGTCTTCGAGCATGCCGGCGAGCATGCGGCGGTCCCAGTCGGCCTGCGTGGTGATGCGGTTGAGCTTGATGATCAGCGCGTCGGCTTCGGCGTCGGTGCGGGAGGACCATCCTCGGGTGACGGGCAGGAGCCAGGAAGCATCGTCGTCGAGGAGTACGCCGTCCGGGACGGGTTCGCCGGCCTCGTACATCTCGACGAGGGCTTCGTGACGGCCGTGGCCCGCGATGCTGCGGCCGGTGCGCTCGTCGACCAGGACGGGGTCGACGAAGCCGTGGTCACGGATGCTCGCCTTGATGAGCGGCAGTTCGTGGAGCTTGGGGTTGCGGGTGGCGGGGGTGAGGGCCTGGAGCGGCATGTAGGCGATCCAGCGTGGTGCCTGGACGGGCGGTGTGGTCACTCGCGGGCCCTCTTCTCTTCGGGGGGTCGGGCGGTCGCGGGGGCGGGGCTCAGTGGTGACCGCGGGTTCCAACCGCGCGCCCCGCTCACTGTGTGGGGCAACCAGGAGGCCGTCAGCCGTCGCTCCCGCGACCGGTGTTGCTCCGGACCTTCCCCTTGCTTCCCGGGTGGGGTGGGTCCGGGGCCGTGGGATGGGCGCCGGTGCGCGCGGTGGCGGTCCGTCCCAGGGCCGGCCCGGACGGTAGAGGGTGTGGATCCTAACGTCCATCGCCAATCATTCTTCATGTTACAGTTATGGGTGTTGGGTCAGCCCAGCAGCCCGGGGTCTGTAACGCCCTGGGGCCGTTCGTCGTACCCCCAGGTGTACGACCCGGCACGAGCACGTCCGGGAGAGCACCCGGACCCACCGAGAGGACACCCCATGACCGACCAGCAGGAACCTCACTTCACACCGCCCACTCTCGCGGACCTCAGCCAGCGGGCCACCATGCTGAACCTGATGGCCGGCCGCTTCAAGGAGCTCGCGGCGGTGGCAACGACCGACTTCAAAGCGGCGGCGCTCAAGCAGTACGAGGCGGAGGGCGTGAAGTCGGTCACCACCAAGATCGGTGGAGAGAAGGTCATCACCTGGACCGTGAAGGAGCCGAAGGCCTCCGGCACGGTGGTGGTCGCCGACCGTTCCGCGCTGACGGACTGGGTACACGTCAACCACCCCGAGCACGCAGGATGGGAGGCGACGATCATCGGCGCGTTCGAGACCGTGCTTCTCGGCTTGGCTGTCTTCGACAAGGAGAGCGGCACAGTCGTCCACAGGGACACCGGGGAGGTCTTGCCCGGCCTGGCGTGGACGCCCTCGCCGCCGCCGTCGAGCATCGCGCCGTCGTGGACGAAGGACGGCCGCGAACAGGTCATGGAGCACCTGCGCACCGGCGCGATCGCGGAACTGATGGCCACTGCGCTCCAGCTTGAGCAGGGAGAAGGCTGATGTTCCCGGTCACCCAGTTCCCGAGGGCTCTCTGCCGCCGCGTCGACCCAGACACGATGTTCCCCAACCTGAAGGACGCCGAGGGCATCGCCGAGGCCAGGGAGACCTGCGTGTTCTGCCCGCACCGCGCCGAGTGCCTGGAGGCCGCGCTCTCCCTCACCCCCGCACGGGACGCGGGCGTGCGCGCCGGAACCACCAAGGAAGAACGGCGGAAGATCCGGCGCAACCGCGCGGCCGCCGCGCGCAAGGAGCAGCAGGCAATCGCCGCCTGACCCTGCCGCTCCGAACCACTCGCCCGACCGGAACCTGTCCGGCCGGGCCCCATCCGAGGACAAGATCTTGAGCACCGCCCTGCCCGACGCGGCCCGCCCGCCGCTGCCCACCGCCCCGAAATCGTGCTGCGCGCACTGCCGGCAGCACCGGGCCGCGCTCGACGCGGGGCTGTCCGCGCCCGCGCTCCGTATGCTGTCCGCCATCGTGCTGCGGACCCCGGGCGACACCGCGTGCTCCGGCGCGGCGGCGGCCGCCGGCCTGACTCCCTACCAGGCGCGACCGCTGCTGGGCGAGCTGGTCCGCTCCGGCCTGCTGGCCAGGCAGCGGTTGCGACGGGCCCGGACCACCGTCACCACGTACAGCGTCAAGGGGGCGGTCCGATGAGTCTGGATCCCCTGCTGTGGGCGCTGAAGGACTCGCCGACCTCGGACCCGTTCGAGCGGTTGATCCTGATCACTCTCGCCGAGAAGGCTGACTCGGACGGCTGCAACGCGTTCCCATCGAAGTCAACTCTGGCTCGGGCTGCGCTGTGCGACGTGAAGACGGTGGGACGCAAGCTCGCCCAGCTCAGGCAGCGTGGTCTGATCGGCGAAGGGGACCAGAGCGCGGCGCGGCACATCCCGGAGCGCTACCGCCCGGTGGTCTACGACCTGCAAATCCCGCTCTCGTGGTTCGGTTACCGGATAGACCGGGTGAACGAGGAACGGGAGCAGAAGGGGCTCGCGCCGCTCACCGCCCGGTCGCGGCCGGACATCGCGCCGGCGCCTACTCGCAGCCGTCGCAGCGACTTCGGCCGGAAGCGCCCGGTGGGCAACGAGGAGCCTGCTGCGGAAGGGCCCTCGGAGCCGACGGACTCTCAGTCCCCCCTGGAAGAAGAACACGGAGGGGGGACTGAGAGTCCCGGCAGGGGGGACTCTCAGTCCGTTCAGGGGGGACTTGAAGACCCCCAAATAGCCCCTATAACTCTCCCCGGTCACCCGCCCCCAGGTGCGGACCCCGCTGACGTGCACGGTCAGGCCGACGCCGAGCTGGGCGCGCCGGCCGGCGGGGACGGCAAGCCGCCCCGCCCGAAGTCCAACAAGCGGGAGAACACCGACCGCCGCCGGGCGGACCGGACGGCGGAACAAGCGAGGCTCGACCAACTCGCGCGGGATGGTGCCACAAGGTGGTGGGAGCACGCCCAGGCCGAGTTCGGTCCGTGGGCGGGCGCCAAGAACGGCTTCCCGATGCTGATGGGGATGATCAAGCGCGCCGCCGACGCCGGGTACACGAAACAGCAGATCTGGGCCGCGCTGCTCGCCTGCGGCAAGCATGTTCCCTCGGCGCAACAGTGGCAGGCCGCTCTCGGCACGGCCGCCGGAAAGGCCGTACAGCAGGGACGGCGCGGTGCGGCGCCGATGTACGACGATGCCGCCTCCCACCCCCAGTCGGAGCAGCAGGCCGCGAAGCCAGCGGCCGACGAGCTGCTGAACGCGCTGAACAGCCGGTGAAGGGCGGACCCGACATGGTTGCCTCGATCGCGGAGCTGACGCTCGGACGGGAACTGACGGCCGCGGACACTGCGGCCACGGTCAAGGCGCTGGCGATCCGCCAGGCACGCGGGGTGATGGCCAGGGGGACGATGGAGCAGCGCGCTCGCGGCACGGTGCCGGTGCAGGACGGCGTGGTGTGGGAGCGGCCGGACGAGTACCGGTTGGGCATCTACGTAACGGCCTGGCTCAAGAGCCTGGAGCGGGCCCGGCATCGGGCCTACCTTCGGCACCACGTCTGCGTGCCGCCCGGCGGACTGCCCGAGGGTGGGGTGCTGCTCGACGACGACCAGCATCCCCAGGCCCTCGCCTACTGGGTGAAGCGGATCGCCGCCGGCCAGGAAACCAAGCAGCACCTGATCGCCTTCGGAAACGTGGGCTCGGGTAAGACGGCCGCGGCGATCGCCCTCGGGTCGCTCGCCGTCCAGGCCGGGATCATGACCCGGTACGTCCGGCACGGCGACTACGTGCGCTGGCTACGTCCTGACGGGGCACCGGCCGGGCTCACGGCGCTCCAGGTCAGGGAGTTCCACGACCGGTGCAAGCTGCTGATCCTGGATGAACTGTGCGGTGAGATGGACGGCCAAGCGACCGAGGCCGTACGCCAGGCGACCGGCGACCTGCTGTCCGCGCGGATCGCTTCCGGCCTGCCGACCGTGATCGCCACCAATCTGCACTCCGCGCAGATCGCGAAGGTCCTCGGCGACCGGATCGTCTCCCGGCTCGGGGAAAGCGCCATGGCGCTGGAGTTTCTGCGTCCGGACCGCCGTGAGCCGGTGCGGTGGTGACCCGTCGACCCGGGCCGGCGCGCCGCCGGTTCACAGCCAGGGTGGCTAAGGTGCGAGGGGAGACCACGAGAGGACGCTCCCCCATGCCCGAGTACGGCCCGGCAGCCCGCGCCCAGGTGGCCGCGGCGGTTGCCCAGCGCGATGTCGCCCAGTTCGCTGCCGCTCTGGTGGGCACCACGTCGACCCGCCGGCCAGCCAGAGACCGGATCCGGGAGGTCAGGCACCTGCGGGCGTTGGCGCTTGAAGCACTGGACCGCACGGTGATCACAGCGCGCCTGGAGGGGACGAGCTGGGAGGAACTGGGCGCGGCACTGCTGTTGGACCCGGATACCGCGCGGGTCCGGTACGAGGCGGCGGTGACGCGGTGGTCGGCTCCGGGCGGTTCAGCGGCGAGCGGCCCAGGCGATCCCGGTGACCCGGACGTGGCGGGGACAGCAGAGCTTCTCGACGCCTGGTACGCAGCGGCCAACGTGGCGTTGGACCCGCAGGTCGATGAGCCGGTCGACCGGCCGGTCTCAAGAATCCTCCACCCCTGATAATCATTTTACATGTTACACTTAAGGAGGGGATCTAAGGCTGCCCGACCCGGCAGCATCACCGGGCCAGCAACCCGGACAACCGAGAGGACACCCGTGACACTCCTGCTCCCGCCTCGCCGCCTTGATCGTGCAGTCGACGAGCCCAGCGGCGTCCCCGCCTTCCCCCGGCTGCTCCTGGCCGGCGTCGAGAAGGCCGGCAAGACGTACGAGGCGGCTCTGGCATCGAACTCCGACCTGGTCGGCACGACGTACTGGCTGGAACTGGGCGAGGACTCCGCCGACGAGTACAAGCAGTTGGGTCCCTACCGGATCGTCCGTCATGACGGCAGCTACATGGATTTTCTCGACGCCGTTCGCTACGCCGTGGCCCAGCCGCGCGGTGCCGACGGCAAACCCAACCTGATCGTGGTCGACTCCGCCAGCATGCTCTGGGAGCTGCTGTGCGACGAACAGACCGCGGTGGCCCGCCGGCGGGCCACCGAGCGCGGCGCGGCACCGGACAGCGAGCTGACCATCACCGCGGACCAATGGCAGAAGGCGAAGAACCGGTTCAAGGACGTCATCAACACCCTCAAGTACCACGACGGTCCGGTGCTGATCACCGCCCGGCTGGAGGACGTCGTGCTCTTCGACGGGGACAAGCCCACACGGGACCGGGCATGGAAGGTGAAGTCGGAGAGGTCGCTGCCGTTCGAGTGCACGGCGGTCGTCCAGCTCCGGGCCCGGGACTCGGCGTTCCTGACCGGCGTGCGCTCCCTGAACCGGGATTTGAGCGCCGCCCACATCCGCCCCCTGCCCGGCTTCAACGTCGACAAGCTGTTCCGCGACCTCGGGATGGACAAGCGGGTCGCCCGCTCGACCTACCGCGCATCGCACCCGGAGGCCATCATCCGGGAACAGGCCGAAGGCCTGGACATGCTCGATGACCTGCCGGACGACCCGTCCGACGACCAGCTGACCAAGTTGATCATGCTCTCCTTCGGCACCCAGCAGCCCGAGTACCTGCACCGCCTCACCGCGTTCTACGGCCACCAGATGCTGAGCCGCCGCAAGGTCGCCGGCAAGGACGGGCCGGTGTCGGCAGCCGACGCCATCGAGCGCGCGCTCAACGCCCTGGCGAACAAGGCCGGGACGGCCTCCCCGCAGCCGCCGTCCCAGGCCCAGGACGCGTTTGGGGCCTCCGGGTTCTCCAGCCCGGGAACCGAGCAGCCGCGCTGCACCGTCCCGGACTGCCCCACCCCAAAGAACTGCGTCCGCCCGTACGCCAACGGCGCCCGCTGCGAACAGCACGGCCCCCGGCAGGATGCCGGCCGCGACGCCGGACCAACCGCTGAGGAGCACCAGATGCCGAAGCAGCCAGTACCGGTCCACCCGGCACAGATGCTGCGCGACGAAGCGGCCGCCCAAGCCCGGGTGCTCGGCCTCAGCGTCGACAAACACCTGGCGGAACTGGCTCCCCCCGGCAGCACCGCGAGCCAGCTGCCGCCTACGCGGCTGGGCGGGCACCTGCTCAGGTGGCGGCCGGTCGTGGTCACCGCGCTGCGCGACAAGGGACACGATGACCTCGCCGAGCAATACGCGAAGCTCGGCACCAGGGTGCCGACCCGGGAAGCCGCCGAGATCCTGAACTCGGCGGCCGCGCAGTAAGACCGGTGACGGGAAGGGGCCAGCCGATCCGGCTGGCCCCTCGTGGAGTTCTACGGCCTGCTGCCGGTCCTTGCCCGGCGGGCGTTCTTCGTGGCCCGGCGCAGCCGGGCCACCTCTTCTTCCTCCTCGTGCCGGAGGCGGGTGTACTCGGCGGGGAACATGTCGGCCAGGCGGCGGCGAGCCCGCTGCGCCGGGTTGCGGCCGCGGTCGATTCGACCGGCGGCCCGGGCGGCGTCGCCGGCGGCGATCACCTGGGCGAGCTGCTGCTCCTGTTCAAGGGCGGTGCGCAGTTGGCGGACCCGCTTGGTGTAGGCGTTGCGGGACTCGCCGTCGGCCTGGACCACGTGGTGGTTGGCGAGCAGTCGTTCTGTGGTCCGCGCGACGCGTTTGACGACTTCGGGGCTGCGGAACACGGTCGCCAGTTGGTTGGCCTGGGGGTGCGTCACGAAATCGATCAGCATGTCGGCGAATGCCTGGTCGGGTGCTGCCGCCAGGGCGGCCGCCATCTGGTTCGGTGTGGCGGTCACGGTGCCGATCCCCCTCGGTTGTGCTGGAGCGCGTTCGGGCGGCGGCCCGCCAGCCCGTTCCCGTCCGTGTGCCGGATCACCGCGTAGCTGCGCTCCCCGGCCCCGGTTCGCGCCCGAGGGCACTGCCGGTGGGCTCGGTTACTCGCGTCCCCGCGCCGAAAGGACACCCTCTACCGGATATCGGGAGAAAGCGAACTTCGCGGGGGCTTTCGCCTCGACGGTGGGTGGGCGGCGGGCCGCCTGGTTGGAATGCTACGGGCTGCTCGCCGGAATCAGGAATCGCTCCCGTTGACGGGCTCGCGCAACCGCTTCTTGAGCTTGTCCAGGGTCTCGTCGGAGGTGTCGAAGGTGAGGTTCGAGAGATCGACGCGGGCGGGCGGTACGGGGCTGGTGGCGATCTCGATCTTGGGCGCGATGCCGGAGCGGTGCCAGAGCGCGGCGTAGGAGACCTCGGAGGCGGCGAACACCGCGACGATGGCGGTCAGCAGCGCACCGGGGCGGACGGGATCGCTGAAGCCTCCCTGCGCAGCCACGGTTGCGGCGCCGGAGATACCCGCGAGGACGCCGACGATCATCTGCTTGGCCTTAGGGGACCAGTGCGGGCGCAGCACGATGGCGGCGAGGATGGGGAGAACGGAGCCGACGGCGGCGCCGTAGCCGGCGCTGTGGACGACCAGGCTGTCGAGGTTCATGTAGGCCTTCCGGGTTGGGTTTCGGGTCGGAGGGCACGGTGGCGGGCGGGCCTGGTTTGTGTCGTGTCCTCAGGGGTCCAGGTCCGCGCGGATCGGGTCCTCGGGGGTGGGGTGGGTGGCTCCGAGGGAGGCGAGTTGGGCACGCAGGAGGCGGATGTAGCGGATCGCAGAGTCGCGCCACCGACGGTGGTCCTCTGCCATGCGGTCGAGCTTCTCGGCCTGCCGGGCCTGGCCGGTCTCCAGCGCGCTGATCCGCCCACGTAGTTCGGCACGCTCGGCCCGGTGTTCGGCGTAGAGCGCGACGAAGCCCGCCTGGAGGGCTTCAGCGGCGGAGGCGGCGGCCGCGGCTTCGGCGGTCTCCGCGTCGGCCTCGGCCTGAACCTCGACGGACTCGGCCTGAACCACGGCGACGTGTTCGTCGGCGGCCGCCCTCCGGCTAGCCTGGCGGGCGGCGAGCCAGCCGCTGGCGATCACCCCGAGCAGGGCGCACACCGGTGTGGCGACCGCAGTGATCGTCTCGGTGGTCGCCAAGCTCAGTCGCCTTTCTCGGGTGATCAACAGAGTGAACGGGGATATGGCCTGGGCGTCGTGTTCGCTCGGACAGCCCTCGCGGGGGTTAAGAGTGGCGACCTGGGGCGGTTGCGTCGCGTGCTTGGGTCTTCACCTGTCAGTCGACCACTGACCAGCGGACAGTGCTGAAGCTCAGCCAACCGCCGAGGCCACCGCTGGCGTTCCACGTCTCGATGTCCCCGTTGGTCTGGATGTAGAGCCGGGCCCCGGTGTTGCTGTAGGTGGCGACGTCGAAGACCTCGCCAGCCCGGGGGCGCAGGGCGGCGTCGTCGATCGTAGCGATCACGCCGCCGGTGAACCCTGAGGGGATGTACGCGATCCCGCGCATGGCAACCCAGCCGTCGGGCAACATCTTGAGGCCGACGCTCCGCCAACCGGACCCAAGCTGTCCGCAGCCGTTCTTGAACGTCGGGGTGACCCAGCTGGTGGTGTTCTTGATGATCCCGCCGCCGTCGAGCTTGATGTCACCGCCTTGGACGCGCAGGCCGGCCTTCGTCTGAAAGAGGACTTCCCCGAGGAGGGCCTTCATCGTCAGCCCGTTGGCGTCGAAGAACAGGCTGGCGGACTGGTCTGCAAGCTGGACGAACCAGGCATCGGGGTTGAAGTAGATCTGTGCGGCCTTGTACCCGTCGGCCGCGTTGCGGCGCACGCTCTGGGTGATCGCGGCTGGGGTGGTGTCCGTACCCGCGATGCCTCTGATCATCGTCTCGCCGCCGAGGCGGCCGTCGCCGTTCACGAAGAACGTGAAGTTGCCGTAGCTCGGGAAGCCGGTGGGTTGGCCGTCAATGGTGGCTGGCCCGCCCGATCCCAGCCACAGCGTGGGGGTGTGCGATCCGTCGGCGTTGAGCTGGGGTGCGGTCAGGCGGGTCATGGGGGTGCTGCCGTCGGTTGTGGCACGAACTTCCGCGGTCAGTCGGGCGGGCTTCTGCTCCGCGCCGGCACCGGAGTAGAGCAGCACGGAGGGGCTGGCGCTGCCGTTCGTCGGGTCTAGTGGGGACAGGAGGACGCGGCGGCCGGTGAGGGCGGTCTGGACGGTGGAGCCGACCAAGGTGACACCGGTGATTGTCTTGCCGTCGACGGCGTCGGCGGACAGTTGGGCGGCGGTGACAGCACCCGCCGCGATCTGCCCTGCGGTGATGGCGTTCGCGGCGATCTTGTCGCTGGTGATCGACAGTGCCTTGATCTCGCGGCCGGTGATGGCGGCGGCCGCGATGGTACCGGCGGTGACAGCGTCGGTGGCGATCTTGCCGGCGATGACCGCCCCGGCAGCGATCTTGCTGGCGGTGACGGCGTCGGTGGCGATCTTCCCGGCGACGATGCTGCTCGCGGCGAGTTCGTCCGCGGTGACCGCTCCGGCGGCGAGCTTGGCGGTGGTGACCGCCCCTGAGGTGAGTTCGCGAGCGGTGACGGTGTTGACAGCGATGGTGCCTGGGGTGACCGAGTCGGCGGCGAGCTTGCCCGCGGTGACGGCCTCCTGGCCGATCTTCGCGGCGGTCACGGCGGCGGCCTGGATGGCGGCGGAGTTGATCGCTCCGACGGCGACCTTGGTGGCGGTGACGGCGCTGTTGGCGAGTTGGAGTTCGCCGATGATGCCGTTGACGAGGTCGTCGGTGACGACCTTGAGCGGGGTGCCCTGGGTGGCGGCGCTGGCGGGGCCTCTGGCGCCAGCGGCGTTGACGGCGACCAGGCGTATCCACAGCGGGGTGTAACCGGTGGTGGCCAGGGTGATGCTGGCGCCGGCGGCCGCGAGGGTCGCGGCCATGGTCTGCGGGCCTGGTGTGAGGTCTGCGGCGGTGCCGGCATGGACTTCGACGTGGGAGAAGTTCAGCGGGGAGTTGTAGGCGTCGGCCCACTGCCCGTCCCAGGTGACTTTCAAGG
>NZ_LJJF01000005.1 GCF_001625365.1 Streptomyces sp. MJM8645
GGCCTGGAGGTAGAGCAGGGCGGCGACGGCGGGGACCAGGACCAGGCGGGCGGGCAGCGGGAGGGTGATGCCGAGCATCCAGAGCATCCCGGCCAGGCCGAGGAGGAGGTGAAGGCGGCGGGCCGCGAGCGGGCCCGGGCGGGAGGCCAGGAGCGTCTTCACGACCGCACCGCCTGGGCCGACTTGCCGGTGAGGCCGGAGCGGGTGACCCAGCGGGGCCCGTTGCGCCACGGGGACGCGGCGGCGACGGCATCGGCCTCCTTGGGCGTCCACGCGGCCAGCTCGGCCTCGCGCTCGGCGCGGTGCTTCTCGTCGTTCAGCCGCTGGATCACGGTCTCGACCGCCAGGTCGGCCGCCTCGTCCGGGTCGGCGTCCTCGGACTCGACCAGCTCGGGGTTGGCGTCCAGGTTCGGCGCGGAGATCCGCACGAAGCCGCAGTCGACGCCCTCGGACTCGGCCGGCTCCGGGTTCGCGGCGAGCAGCATGTCGGCGAGCAGCCCCAGGCGGTGGGAGCGGGCGCCGCCGCCGACCTCGTCGATCCAGGCCTGGGCGTCGGCAAGCGTCTCGGCCGCGATGATCGCGCCGAACGAGCGGCTGGCGGGGGTGCGGTGCTTCGGGGTGGAAGAGGGCAGGATGGACACGCGGATCAGCTCCTGAAGTGTTGGTGGTCCGTGAGCGGCCCCGGGTGCCGGCGTGTGCAAGACGTCGGCGAAAAGCCCGGGGCCGTGCCCGTGAGTAGGGCATTTCTGGGCAGTGCAAACTAGGCCTTATCAGGCCTTTCGCCTCCTCCGGCTCGGCCGGATCGGCTTATGTCGGTACTGTAGGTACAGAACTTCGGACCGCGCAAGCCTTCTGTACGTACAGAATTGACGGAGCGTCGGAAACCGCAGCTCACTGCCGGTGCGCGCAGTCAAAACTCACCCGATCGGCCCCGGGTGGCGCGTGCCTCGACACGCTTCAGAGGGCGCGCGAGTAGCGACGGGCCATCAGAGACGCGCTATCTTCTGTACGTACAGATCAGACAGAGCCAAGGGAGCTCACGATGGCGACCGAGACACGGGCGCTGTGGCAGGTCGTTTACGACGACCTCCGCAGCCGGATCGACCAAGGGTCCCTACAGAAGGGCGCCCAGGTCCCCGGCGAGATCGCCCTCTCCGAGCAACATGGAGTCAGCCGTTCCACGGTCAGGTCGGCGCTGCTCCGTCTGGAGCAGGAGGGACTGATCACGGCCGGAAAGGGCAGGTTGGGCCGGACCGTCCGAGAGGACGAACCACTGATGTGGAACCTGCACGCCTTCGAGCGAGCCAACCGCAGGGACGACCCGGCCACTGGCATGGACGACTGGGCACGGGGCGTGGCGGACCAGGGTCGAACTCCGCATCAGGAGATCAAGCCGAGCCTGGAAATGGCGGAGCCGTCGGTGGGGAAGTGGCTACAGGTCGAAGCCGGCACCCCTGTGGTCCGTCGATCCCGGCGCCGGACCGTCGATGGCCGACCGTGGCAGCTCAGCGACAGCTGGTTCCCCGAGTGGGCGAAGGAGACCGTGCTCCTTACCCATGTTGAGGACCTAGTTCTACCTGGTGGCGCCTTGGCGCACCTCGGGCACCCGCAGGTGCGCACCCGCGACGAAATCCGCGTCCGAATGCCTTCGCCCACCGAAGCACAGCACCTCGAGATCCCGGTCGGCACCCCGGTCATGGAGCACGTCCGGATCGGCTTCGGATCCGACGACATCCCGGTCCGAGCCATGGTCACCGTTGCCCCTGGCGACCGTACAACCCTCGTCTACGAGCTGGAGGTCTGAATGCGTACCTACTCCGTCCGCCTCGCCACATCCGACGACGTCCCCGCGCTCATGGAACTCCGGAAGGAGGCCGAGCGGTGGCTCGCCGAGGCGGGGGTAGACCAGTGGTCCGACCAGGACCTCGGGGACCGTGCCATGCAGAGCTGGCTGACGAAGATCCGTGCTGGCCAGACCTGGGTTTTCCTCGACCAGGCTGGAGCCGCGGTAGCCACTATCAGCCGCGGCCAGGCCGACCAGGACTTCTGGCGAGAGGGCGACGACCTCGAGTCCGGCTTCTACGTCTACAAGCTGATCGTTGGCAGGTCCGAAGCCGGTCAGGGCCTCGGACGCCGCATCCTCGACTGGGCGTCACTGATCGCTGCGGCCGAGGACAAGGCCTGGCTGCGCCTGGACGTGTGGCGCAACAACAAGCGCCTACAGCGGTACTACGAGAAGGCCGGCTTCGCCCACGTCCGAACTGCTTCTCCAGAGCATCGGCTCAGCGGATGGATGGCTCAGCGAGAGGCTGGCACCGTCCTTCACCCTGAGCGGCTCCTACCGATCATCCCTTCGCCGCTCCCAGCTGGATTCCACGACCAACTGGTCGCGGCCGCGACCGGTCTCCAAGCCGTATCACGGCAGGTAAGCAGCCTCCTTGCCCAACTCAAAGGAACATCGACTCCGACCACGGGCAGACTTCGCTGGTCGTACGACCGGGCGCTGAAGGAGCTGCTCATCTCAAACAGTCAGCTCCACGACGCCGTGCAGCATGCCGAAACCGCACTGGCCGAGGTCCGATGCTTCCCCGCCTCGGACAACCCGGCTTGGGCCTCGGCTCCACGGCCTCCGGTGCAGCTGCTGAACGGAGACGGCCGTCCCCGCTAGCCCGGGCGGACGTTGGGTCAGTGAGCGCGAGACCTTATCCACAGGCGTGTGCCACTACTGTCTTCATGAAGCAGAGATCAGCAAGGAACGAGGGTGACGTGACCGGAGTGGGATGGCTGACGGTGGCCGAGGTGGCCGCTCGCTGCTCCGTGACACCGGCGACTGTCTACCGCTGGATCCGCGAGGGCACCGGCCCGCGTGTCGTACGCACGGGCCCGACCGGCCGTGGCATCCGCGTCCCCGCCTCCGCCGTGACGGAATGGGAGCAGCACCTGATGGGGCCGTAAAACACCGAAGGCCGACCTGCGGGAACAGGTCGACCTTCGCGGTACTGCAGTAGCCCGCTCGTGGGCCGGGAAGCCCGGCGAGCGGTGGTTCAAGCCCTCAGGGAGCAGCACGAGCCGATCAGGACCGAACACACAACAGAGCGCAGACCCCCGCGCCTCAAGACCCAGGATGCCAGACCTAGGCCTAGTGCTTCTACAGCACCCGGCCATCGGTTCATCCGAAGTGATCATGTGTGTTTGGTCCCGATGGCTCCGCTGCTGCTCCCGCCTATCCTCTGGGAGCCCCCGCAGTGGTCCAGCACGACCCGAACACCGATCACAGTGTGTTCGACATCACCGGCACGCCGAGCAAGGCCGCCATCTCCGCCCCGCACCACCAGGCCCTGCCGGCGGTGACCCGATGACTGCCTTCCTGGACGACCCGGCGGCGCTCGACGAGAGCCTCGAAATCGCGCTCGGGCGTCGCGCTCCCTTCACACAGGTTGGCGACTGGGTCCTCCTGTCCGGCGTCAGCGCACCCGCGCTCGCCCTCTATTGGGCGCTTAGCGCCCACATCAGCTCGCTGCGGGACGACACCGAAGTCTGGCCGGGTCTGGTGACGCTGGCGCGCATCCTCCAGCTGAAGAAGGTAGAGCAGGTCGCCCTCTACATGCTGGAGCTGGAGATCATCGGTGCGGTCGACGTCCGCCGCACCAAGCGCGGCCTGGTCCGGCGCAACAAGTACGTCGTGCACCAGACCCCGCCGGCCACCTACTGCGGCCCGCAGTCGACGGCCGACTGGTACGGCTCCAACCGGGCGGCGAAGGACGAGACGAAGGAGCAGACGAAGGTCCGGGAGGCACAGTTCGACGCCTGGCTGGAGGCCGTCCGGACTGCACTGAAGGCTGCCGTCAAGGCGGCCGCCGCCGAGCGCGCGGCGGCGCGGAAGGCCAAGCTGCCCGAGCCTGCGCTGCGCCCGTTCATCGGCCCCGAGCTGGCGTCGCTCCGCGTCTCGACGGAGCCTCAGCCCGCCCCCGCTCGTACCCCCGAAAATGGGGGTACGGCGCGACCTGCGAAGACGCGCAAATCCGCAGCTCAGCCCGTACCCCCATTTTCGGGGGTACGTACCCCCGAAAATGGGGGCCCCGTACCCCCGCCCATGGGGGTTGAACTAGACGAAGTAGAACTAGACGAAACATCTCTCTCTTCCGCCCCTCGTGCCGAAGCGGCACCCGAGGCCCCGGCCGGGGTCGTGACGGACGAGAGAGAGACCGAGGCTGCGCCCAACGACGAGCCCACCACCCCGCCCGCTCCGGTTGCCCCGGCGAAGCCGGAGAAGGTGCCGGACCTCGGCGTCGAGCTGACCTGGGAGCAGGGCCAGGCGGTGCAGGCGCTGTTCATGGCCTGGATGACCGCGCGAATGGTGTCCGGCAACGGGCGACACTCCAAGGGCTCGGCCGCCGAGCAGCAGTTCCGCGAGTCGGCCGCCGGCCTGGTGGCCAGTGAGCGGTTCCAGCCGGAGTGGCTGATCGAGCTGGCCGAGTGGATGGCTGCCGAGCAGCCGACCTGGGCCAACCTGGTCGGCGCGACCACCGCGCAGTCGCTGGGGGCCCCGGCCCAGCGCCGCACGCTGCCCAAGCAGCGCACCGCCCCGGTGGGCTGCCCGGATTGCGACCCGTACTCGCCCGGCTGGCACACCACCGAGGACGAGGCAGGCAAGGAGACCACCTTCCGGTGCTCCGCCGCCGTCCCCGCCATGGCCTGACCAGGCCGCCCACCACCACCGCCAACGAGAACGGCGGCCGGATGACCTTGCCCGGGTCCGGCCGCCGCATGACCTCACCTGGAGATCACCGATGACCGTACCGCCCCAGTCCCACGCCGACGACAACGCCCTCGACTGGACCGAGATCGACAACCAGGCTGGCCGCCGCGGCTCCGACCCCACCGGGATCGAGATCGTCCCGCCGCAGGACCTCCAGGCCGAGCGAGCCGTCCTCGGCGGCATGCTGCTGACCAAGGACGCCATCGCCGACGTCCTGGAGGCGAAGCTCAAGGGCGAGCACTACTACCGGCCCGCCCACGAGCTGATCCACCAGGCGATCCTCCACCTGTACGCGAAGGGCGAGCCCGCCGACCCGATCACCGTCGCCGACGAGCTCCTCAAGCGCGGCGAGCTCACCCGGACCGGCGGAGCCAGCTACCTGCACACCCTGGTCCAGTCGGTCCCCACCGCCGCGAACGCCGGCTACTACGCCGGCCCCGTCCTGGAAGCCGCCGCGCTGCGCCGCCTGCGCGAGGAAGCCGTGCGGATCGTCCAGAACGTCGACTCACGGGCCGGCGAGCCCGAGGAGATCGTCAACGAGGCCGGGAAGGCGATCCTGGCCATCGCCGAGCAGCGCGCCACCGACACCTACGCGTCCGCCGGCTCCGACCTGCAGGACGCGCTCGACTGGGTCGAGGCGACCGGCAACCGCAAGGCCGGTCAGATCAGCGGCGTCCCCACCGGCTTCGCCGACCTCGACAAGCTGACCGACGGCCTCCAGCCCGGCCAGCTGATCATCATCGGCGGGCGTCCCGGCATGGGCAAAAGCACCGCAGCCCTGGACATCGCCCGGACCGCCGCGATCAAGCACGGCGTGCCCAGCGCGTTCTTCAGCCTGGAGATGTCCCGCCGCGAACTCCAGCTGCGCCTGCTCTCGGCCGAGGGCAGGGTCGCGCTGCACCACCTGCGCACCGGCAACACCACCGACGACGACTGGGGCCGGATCGCCCGCGTCACCGGGCGCATCTCCGAGGCCCCGACGTTCATCGACGACGCCGCCGGCCTCACGATGATGGAGATCCGCACCAAGGCCCGCCGCCAGGCGATGTCCGACACCGGCCTGGGCCTGATGGTCGTGGACTACCTGCAGTTGCTCAAGACCGGCGGCCGTGCCGCCGAGAACCGTCAGCAGGAGGTCTCCGACCTCTCCCGCAACCTCAAGCTCCTCGCGAAGGAACTCGAGATCCCGGTCATCGCGCTCTCCCAGCTCAACCGCGGGCCCGAAGCCCGCACCGAGAAGAAGCCGGGCCTGTCCGATCTGCGCGAGTCCGGCGCGATCGAGCAGGACGCCGACATCGTGATCCTCGTCCACCGCGAGGACGCGTACGAGAAGGAGTCCCCCCGCGCCGGCGAAGCCGACCTGATCGTCGCCAAGCACCGCAACGGCCCCACCGCCACCATCACGGTGGCCTTCCAGGGCCACTACTCGCGCTTCGTGGACATGACCAGGGATGTGACCTGACCTGTGTAGGGTCTCGGCCCCCGTGTCGGAATCTCACCGCGATGTCGGATCGGAAGTCGGATACGACACCGGTCGTGAGACAGCCCAGGTCACAGGCTCGACAGGCGCCGCCGAACGAGGTGAACCGCCGAGTGGACGACACGGGCGTGAGATTCCAGCGTCCGACACGTCGTGAGACTGCTGACAAAGCCGCAGGTCGCGGGACCAGCGTCCGACACGAGCGGCGAGACCCTACAACCTGTGTAGGGTCTCGCGATCCGACAAGCGGCTCTGCCAGGCCATCGTCGACCGGCTCACCTTCGAGGCCCACATCATCGAGACCGGCACCCAGTCCTTCCGCCTCGCCAGCACCACCGCCAAGCGCAAGGCAGCAGCCGCAGCGGCCTGACCGACCGCTGGAGCATCCCCCGCCACCGGGCGGGCGCCACAAAGGCGCCCGCCCGTTCGCATTCCTGTCAGGGGACGCGACCGGGCGGGCGCCGTGAGAACCACGCTGCCGGTCGCCGCAGCCCAGCCCCGCCACCAGATCGCATCGCCCCAGGGCACCGGGGAAACGTCACCCGATCGGAGGTGGGGCCACTTCAATCCGTTCCTTCTCAACACCGCCCCGGGCCGTCACCCGGACGGCTCAAAAGTGGGGCCAGACGAAACCGTTCCAGTGGGGCCAAAACTCACCGGCGCAGACACGCAGGCCGTCCGTCACCCGTAAACGATCAGAAACGGCCCCGTGATCGCCTGTGGGCCCTCCCGGCGAGCCATTCGACGTCGGGAGGGCCCGCGGGCCGCCAGAGGGCCGCTCACGCCCCGTCGGTGGTCCCCGGCGGCTGCCGGTACGCCCGGGCGATCAGCGTCCGGCCCCAGCCCGGCCCAAACTCCGGTGTTCCGCCACCTTGTGCTCGGCGTGACGGGTGGTGGTGGCGTTCTCGGTCAGGTTCACCGGGGTCTCGGCCACTGCGAACAGCAGGATGAAGGCCGTCCGGCGGGCACCAACGGCCACAATGGGTTTATCGCCAACAGGCCTGTTGGAGCCGTTGGACCCAACAGACCGGACTGTGTGGGTGCGGGTGCCCCGGGGAAGTCTCGGGTCTTGGAGGTGGGGGCGGGTGCCCCACCCCGCGCGTCGCGTCCCCGTTCTGGCATTTGTGGCAGCCCTCACGCGTGCGCGCGTGGAAGCCGGTGATACGGAAGTTGCACGGGAGTAGGACAAGACCGGGACCGCCGCGGCGGCCGCCAGTGGTCAACGCGCCACCTGCGACCTGCGGCGATGCGCCAAACCAGCCCGATCAGGCCTGTTGGGGGCAACAGGTCCAACGCCGGGCGCGACACAAGGGCGGCCGGTGCCTACCGTGCCCGGCGTGTTGAACCTGCGCCGCCGCCGAGGCCGGCCCTCCCTGCTCTCCCCGGACGTCGCCGAGCGCCTGGTGGCCGCCGTGCGCGTCGGCATGCCGGTCTCGGCCGCCGCCGGGTGTGCCGGGATCGGCGAGCGCACCGTTCACCGCTGGCTCGCCCGAGGATGCGACGCCGCCCAGGCCCGGGAAGCCGGCCGCTGCGTCGACCGCGCGGACCTCGAGTACGCGGACCTCTACGAGAAGGTCCGCCAGGCACGGGCCGAGGCCCAGCTGCGGATGCTGCGCATCGTGCGCCAGGCCGCCGAAGGAGGGCAGCTCCTCAAGGACGTCATCCGGCACCGGACCAACCCGAGGACCGGGGTGGAGACCGTGGTGACCGAACGCCGGTGGAGCGCGCCGAACGTGCGCGCCGCCATCTGGTTCCTGGAGCGGGTGGCCCCGGAGCACTGGGGCCCGCGACCTCCCTACCCGACCCCGGACCCCGAGCCGGCCAGCACGTCCACCGGCCCGGCCGACGTCGACGCGCAGGCCCTCGCCGAGCGACTGGCCCGAACGCTCGCCGACCACCGGGCGCAGACCGACCCGGCACCCGCTGACCTGTCGCGGACGCGGCCGCCCGGAGTCGGCTGACCCGGTCTAAATGCGCCAAGTGCCAGGTGAGCGTTGGCCGTTCCCTCGCAGGTCGGGACAGTGATCCTCTGTCGCGGGTGGGATTCTCGCGGCTTGAATGCCAATTAATTATTGGCCAACACTGGACAGGCCTGCAATGAGTTGGCATTATTGAGGTTGTCGGGCCAGGGAGGCCCGGACAAACCAGAGGAGATCGACATGGGCGCGTACGAGGACATTGAGGCCACGTTCCGCAAGCTGGGCGTCGGCCACCTGGGCCGCGGCGAGAACGTCAACACCGGCACGGTGCACGGCGGCCAGCACGTCACCAACGGCGAGCGCACCGTCGTCAACGTCAAGGGCGAGCGCACCGTCGTCAACATCGAGGGCGACTACGTCGGCGGCGACCGCGTGGCCGGCGCCCACTTCGCCGGCGACTACGTGGCCGGGCACCAGGCCGACGTCGTCCACGGCGACCAGAGCGGCACCAGGTCCCCGAAGAAGCGCGGCTGGCGGCGTTGATCTCCTGAGGTGGCAGGCCCTGGCGTCCGCCCAGGTCCATGCCAAGGCCTGCACCGCGAGCTGACCGACCGACGCGCTGAACCGCAACTAGACCGTCACCAACCGCAGCTGAGAACACCGACGAAGGAGATCGACATGCGCGACATCGTCAGCAACCAGTTCCGTCACAACGGCGGGATCGCCCGCATCGAGCAGGACTCCGCCGGGCACTTGTTCGTGACCTGCTCCGGCTGCCGGAGTGAGGACTACGTCGCGGGCATGGCCCCCGCCCTCGGCCGCCTCGTCAGCGACCACCCCGGTACCCAAGTCGGTCGCTGACCCACCACCAGTGCCACAGCTCGAAGCGTCGGCGCCCCCGTTGGACCCAACAGGTCCAACGGGGGCGCCGACGCTTTCGGATTGAGATGCGCAGTTCCCCGGCGAACTTGTCGGTGTTTACGAACTGGCGGACCTGGGTTCCAGGTGGTGAAGGCCATCAGCTCCGGGGGCTGGTGTCCTTCGGCGACCTCTGGCGCTACTGGTACGCCCAGACGATCTCCAGCGCCCCGTTCTCCGCCGGGTCGAACTCGTTCGAGACCACGGCGTAGGCGACGGTGCTGCCGCCCTCCAAGCGGTCGAGCTCCTTGCCGCGCCTCGATGCCGCCCCGGAGCCGAACGACGACGGCGACCACTGGCCGTATGTCGACCACGCCGACATGGTCGGCGGTGCGGGCAGCATGATCCGCTCCGCCGTCCGGGGCCTGACGTAGCGCAGGCTCCCCCCTTGATCGCTCCATCATGGCGCGGGCCGTCCGGCCCGCGCCTTCGGCGTTTTCGGGGGCGCGAGATGACGAACCCCCGGCCCGTCGGGGGGTGCCCGTTGTCGGGGGGGATGGACCCAATGGGTCGGTTGGCGGCTCGATGAACCGGCCGGTCGGATGGATCTCTGCCGATCGGGAGTGCTCCCCGCCTTGTTCTGCGCGTGTGCAGGTGATCCGACGAGGCGTTAAACCTGTGATCCATGTCACTCGCTCACGTTTGCAGGGATGTGCATGCGCTCGAATCCGCAGGTCAGCACGCTGCGTGCATTTTCTCTCACTTACGGTCATCAAATGATCGCTGAATCGGATCAACGCGGGCCCCTCTCGCAACGGTTCTCCCTGTGCGCCCCACGGGGCGTCGGCGCACCGTCCGGTGCGCCGGACACCGGAAAGAGCAGAGAGGGGGGAGCAGCGTGGGGCAGTCTCTGGGGCCCTGTCGGATACCGGTGAGTGCCGGTGTCGTCAGGAGGATCCGGGAGAAGCGCGACGCGGTGGGCCGGTGTGTCCGCCTCGCTTCCCAGGTGCCGGGGGCCGTCTCCGGTGCCCGTCGCCGCCACGGCGACCTCTACCGGATCACCCTCGCCGGCTGCGCGGCAGCGGGCGACCGTCGTGCAGGAGGCACGGTGACGACGCCGTTCTCGGGCGATGACCAGGAGGTCCTGGAGCAGGACTCGGTGCGGTCGCTCGCCCTCGACTTCACGGTCTTCTACGTGGAGGAGGAGGTCAGGTGGCTGCGCTACGCCCTCGGCAAGCTCCGGAACCGGGCCGACGCCGAGGACGCCATGCAGGACGCGGGGATCCGGTTGTACGAGAAGTGGGACCGCGCCCTGGGCGGTCCGGACGTTCGCGCTGTGCAGGCCTTCGCCTGGAAGCTGGTGCGGGATGCGGTGGCCGACACGTTCCGCCGCCGTGGGCGGGCGGACGCGAAGACGGCGAAGCTGATCCGGCACACCGGCCCGGAGGGCACCGGCCACGAGCCGATGGACCAGCTGGTGGACCGCGACGCGCTGCGCTGGGCGCTGGAGGAGTTGGCGACGGCGTACCCGGTGCAGGCCGAGGTGGTGCGGTTGCGCCAGCTCGCGGTGGACTACCCGACCATCGCCCTGGTCTGTGACATCGCTCCGAGCACGGCGCGGACGTACTACTCCCTGGGCACGCGTCACATGGAGTACCTGCTCGACCCCCGGAGTGATCACCAAGGACGAGGGGACCTGACGTGAACATCCACAAATTGCTGCGGGACGACGCCGAGGAACTGGGACGGGAGCTTGAAGGGCATGACCCGCTGGCGAGCTTGCGGCGTCTCGCCGTACGCATTGCAGAGGGGGAGCGACCGGCCCCCACCCGCACCGTCGGGCGGTCCGGGCGAACCCCGGCGGCCCCCCGGACGGCCACGGCACCGCCCGTCTCGGCCGCACGCGCCCCGCAGAAGCGCGAGCACCTGGACGTGGTGGCCGCCTCCGGTCGGGCCGATCTGCGCCGTGACCTGGAGCACCTCTGTGCGGCCGTGGTGAGCGAGGCGCCTCCCGAGTCGATCGCCGACACGCTCGCCGGCCTTGACTGCGACGAGGCCGCCGCGCGGGTGGTCGGCTGCCTGATGTACCTGCTGGGGCAGTCGCCGTGGGCGGAGTTCTGGTGGGGGGTGGCGGCGGGCGCGGACGACGAGCTCGCCGCCCACCTTCTCGCGGTTCACTTCGCCGGGACCGGGCACCGGGAGAAGGCCGGCATCTGGCAGCGGCGGGCGACGGAGGTCGCCGAGGACGCCCTGCCTGTACGGGGCGCGGTGTGCCCGGACGGCCCGGCTGAGGCGGCCAAAGTGCTCACCGTGCATGTCGAAGGAGCGGGTGAGCAGGCGCTGCTCGACATCGTCGAACGGTGGCCGGCGACCCCGCCGACCGTCACGCAGCCGCAGCCCGCGGCCGTGGGCACACGCCGGGTCGCTCGCGGCAGGCCGCCTCGCCGCCGGCTCGTCGAGGCGCTCAGCTGGTGACAGGAGGCCGCCCTCGCGGCGGTGGCCGCTGCTGCGGCGCGCGCGCCGGAACTTGGTCGCCGGCGCGGCACAGGCGGCGGGGGCAGCCCTGGCCGGAGCCGTCGTGGGCCAGTTCGTTGCCGCCGCGGCCGAGGTGATCCACCTGCTCGTAGGAGGTCGCTGAACAACCGAAGCCCCGGTCCGGCAGCAACGAAGCCGGACCGGGGCTTCTGGCATTCATGGCACCCGCTTACACGCGTGCGCGTGAGGGGCCGTGGCCGGGCACTTGTTCGTGACCGGCGGCTGCCAGCGGCCATCCGGTGAACCGGCGCCCGGACGACCCCGAGAACGGCGCCGGCCGTGACCGGCTCGCCCGTCCCGGCCCGGCGCGCGACGCTGGAGGTATGACCAGCCGGCCCCGGCGCTGCGCGCTGTGCTCGGCGACGCTGCCCGACGGCTGCTCGGCGCAGCGCCGCTACTGCTCCCAGGCCTGCCGCGCCCAGGCGTACCGAGAACGCCGCCGCACCCGCCGGATGACCGCCGTCGGCGCGCTCGCCTTCTTCTCCCGCGAGGACGAAGCGATCGGCTGGCCCCGGCTGTTCTGCCCGGTCTGCGGCACGATCCTGTTCCTCGGCTCCAAGCTGCGCCGGGACGCCTACTTCTGCTCCGGGCGGTGCCGGACCCGGGCCTGGCGGCTCCGCAAGGAGGCGGCCGTCGTGACGTCCAGCCGTCACGGCACCCGCCCGGTCGGCGCGGATCCGGCCCTGGTGACGGCTGGACGTGACAACCGGTGACGCCTGGACGTGACACCGGCTCCGACCTGCTGGTCAAGGGGCTCCGTCGGCCCCGGGACAAGGGGTCGGCCAGACGTCGGACAAGGGGGTCCGTGGTACGGCGGCGCCCCCGTCGGACCTGTTGGGTCCAACGGGGGCGCGGGGTCGTCCGGCCGGTTCGGTCAGCCGTCCGGGTCGAGGTCGGGCGACCAGTCGCGTCGAAGCCGGTCACACAGACACGAGCCGGGGCCCGGCCGCTACTTGGTGCCGTACGCGGCCTGCAGACGGGTGAGCAGGTCGCGCGCATCGTCGGCGGAGAAGGCGGTCACGGCGTCGGGGTCGTCGTCCGCGACACCGATCTCCATCTCGCCGGCGGCGTTCTTCGTGAGCTGGATGGGCGGCTGGGACATCCACATCACGTCGATGCCGCGCCGGACCACCACGGCCACCAGGCCGGGCGCCATCACTGCCGCGCCGTTCGCGCCGCCGGGCCCCATGAGCAGATCGGCCAGGGCCTCGGTGGCGTCGTCGCCGCGCACGCTCGTGCTGTTGAGAGCGATCTCCCCGCCGCCGACGTGCGTGAGCGTCACCGCCATGTGGGTGCAGTCCTCGAACCGCTGCCACGGCGGGGTCTTCCAGGTGAAAGTCATGCCCACATCCCTGCCCACGCCCGCGGCCCCTACGCCGGCAACGGTCGGACCGCGCGGACGCACCGCGCCCCCGCCGGACCTGTTGGGTCCAACGGGGGCGCGGGCGGCGCAGCGAGGGCCGGTCAGCCGTCCAAGTCCAGGTCCGGCGACCAGTCGTTCATCGCGGCCAGACTGCGGGCGGCGTGCGAGCTGCGGGCCTGGGTGGGCCGACCGCCGCCTGCGCCGTAGTTGTCGATCCAGGCGAGACCGGAGCGGTCGAGCACCTTCTTCGCCCGGGTGACGGTGACGTACGCGAGCATCATGTCCTCGCGCCGCGGCGGCGGAACCACCCCCGTCTTCTCGTCCGGCTTCGGTTCGGTGAAGTCGTCGCAGACCGCGACGGTCCCCCACTCGCGGCCCTTGGCCTTGTGCGCGGTCGAGATCGTCACGTCCGCGCTGTGCTCGTGTACCAGCCGGCCGCAGGCCTTGAGGATGCCTTCGGCGCCGTGCGAGTCGATCAGGCGCACGAAGGTGCGCAGGTCCCCGGCGGACTTGTCCTGGGCCACGTACTGGCGGACCTGGTCCCAGGTGGTGAAGGCCGTCAGCTCCGGGTGGCTGGTGCCCTTGCCGTTCTGCAGGGTGATGGCGGCCTCGGCCAGGGCCTTGATGGCCCCGGCGCCGCCGGCCAGGGCCGGGCGCTTGTTCGCGGCGAGCGCGAGGATGGCCCGGCGCATCGCCTCGGCGTTGGTGCGGCACAGCAGGGCCTCGGGCCGGTCCAGGCCGCCGATGGTCACCCGGGTGGCGGAGCCGGAGCCGGTCAGCCGCATGCGGCTGCCGAGCAGGGTGAGCCACTTGTTGGCCTCGTCGGCGACCTCAGGGCCGAAGCGCCACGACTCGGACAGCTGCAGGCGCCGGCGGGCGGGCCACATGGCCAGGGCGTCGACGGCTCCGCGCCAGCCGTAGATCGCCTGGTTCGAGTCGCCGACGGCGATCCGCTGGGCGTGCTCCTGCGCCTGGACCAGGTCGGCGACGACCGGGTTGGAGTCCTGCGCCTCGTCCAGCAGCACGTAGTCGGCTCGAAGCTTCGGGCTGCTCAGCGCCCACGCCTTGAGGTAGTGGTCGTGGGCGTAGTGCAGCTGCCCGCGCGGCGAGGTGACGTCTTCCCAGGCCGCCCTCGCGTACGGCAGCACCGCCTCGCGCAGCAGCCGCTCCTCCCGGTCGGTCAGCCCCTTCGGCGGCCGCACGTGGTGGGTGGCGACGAGGCGGTCGTCGGAGTAGCAGAACTGCTGCAGCGCCTCCAGGGCGAGGCGGGCCTGCGTCTCCGGGGTCAGCACCAGGTCGGCGTTGACGCGCAGCGGCTCCAGGATGCGCAGGATCTCCGCCGAGCGGCTGGCCGGCACCCGCGGCCCGTTCAGGCGGGCCTTCATGCCGTCGCTGGTGGCCCGGTAGGCCAGGGAGTGGGCGGTGCGGCAGTCGATGCTCGCCGGGAACGACCTCTTGGCCTCGTCGGCGGTGACCTTGTTGAACGCGATGTACAGGCCGCGCCGGGAGCCGAGGGCGGTGGCGACCATGCGCAGTGTCGACGTCTTGCCGGTGCCGGCGCCGGCCTCCACGACCAGGTCGCCGCCGCCGAGGCAGGCGTCGACGATGGCGTGCTGCTCGTCCGTCGGGACCAGGCCTGCGATCGGCGCCCGGTCCGGCGCCGCGCGGCGCGGCTTCGCCAGCGCGGTGGCCCTAGCCGCGGCGGCCGGTCCCTCGATCGCGGCGACCAGCGCGGCGGGCAGCTCCTCCTGCCCGGGGGCGGCCGGCGCCGGGGCCTTCACGGCCCGCGGCTCGCGCAGCCGCTCGCGAGTCTCCTGGAGGTCGAGCGGGCGCAGCTCGACACCGAGCACGGCGTACATCCCTTTCAGCCCGTTGCGCACCGCGCGGGCGTGCCGGATGAACGCGGCGAGTTGCTCGTCGTCGAGCGGCATCAGGTGCAGCTGCTCGGCGGCGGCGAGAGGGGCGACGTCGCGCAGCAGGGCTCGGGCCTGGTCGAGCAGCGCGGGGCCGGTGGTGGCTCTCTGGCGCTGGCGCAGCGCGGCCTGGCGGCAGGCCTGGCTGCAGTAGAGCGCCGTCCGTCCGGTCTTCTTGCGAGCGGGCAGCGGCTTGCCGCACATCCCGCCGTCACCGCCCCCGCGAGCGGGAGCGGTGCACAGTCCTGTGGTCCCCTCAGATTCCGTCACAAGAAGTAATTGTGACGAAACCCGGGGCATGGTCACAAGCGCGCGTCTGGCCTTTCCCTCGAACGATTCCGTCGCCAGGGCGAATCACCTCACCGGCCAACGCCAAGCCCATCGGCAAAAACAGACCCGACATCACGACAAAACCAGACACAACGACCAAACGAGCGCCACAGAAACCAGCACACCGACCAAGCAACTTGAACCGCGACAACCATCAAGCCGATACTGACCACACAAAACGATCAAGCCATAGACCATGAACATATGCCTGGGTATCTCCGATACACGGCCGCTGACGGCGTCAGCGCGAGGGCACTGGGCGAGGTGAGGCGCAGGCGTTTGTCGGGCCGTCACGGGGGCGGCCTGGGGGCATAGAGGAGGGGATTCGTCGCGTGGCTGTCACGGCGATCCGCTCCGAGGCGCAGATCGAATACCGCCTGATCGAAGGCGACGGTTGCGACCGCGAACACCAGAAAGCCCCCGGGCCCGGCGGGCAGCACCCTGATCACGGCGCGGCCGCAGCCGTCGAATACCGCCTGGACGGCACGGCGCGACCGCTGGAGTGGATCGGCGCCGGTCTGGCCGAGGTCGGCCTGGTGGCTGGCGAGCGGGTCGATCCGAAGGCCGCCCGCGCCCTGATGTCGGGCCAGCACCCGGCCACCATGGAGCAGCTGACGAACCCGGTGTGGCGGGTTGCCGATGCCGGGAAGCTCGGCGCGGCGCCGCTGCTCGCCGCCCTTCGGGAGGCCGCCGAGCGGGCCGGCGCGGCGTCGCCGGCCGCCCTGCTGCCGACCCGGGATCTGCGCGAGCGCCTGGCCCGCCTTGAGCGGATGGACCGCCGTGACCGCGGCGAGCACCGCGCCCCGGTGACCGCTCTCGCGCAGCTGGCCACCGCCGCCGGCATCGAGCTGGAGAGCGTCTACCGCGGCGCCGCGCTGGCCTCGGCGTGGCGGCACTGCGGCGACCGCGAGCGCGTGGACGTCGCCGGAGACGACATCGGCTTCACGCTCCCGAAGTCCGTCTCGACCGCGTGGGGACTCGCCTCGGCAGAGGTGCGGGACATCGTCGAGGAGGAGTTCCTGGCCTCGGTTCGCGCCGCGGTGGGCTCGTTGGAGACCTGGTGCTCGTATGGCGTCAGCGGCCACCAGGGCGACGGAGAGATCGCCGAACGCGTCGCCTCCTCCGGGTTCCTCGGCTGGATCATGACCCACAAGAGCGCCCGACCGGTCAAGGGATCGGTGGGCGATCCGCACCTGCACGCGCACGTCGTCCTGGCCCGGATGGTGAAGTGCGAGGACGGGAAGTGGCGCTCCCCGGCATCCGGCGGCCGGGACATCCGCCGCCACTCCCACGCCGCGAACGAGCTCCAGAAGGCCCTGTTCCGCACCGCCCTGACCGAGCGCCTGGGCGTCGAATGGGAGTACAACCCGGCGAACCGCGAGTGGGAGATCGGGGCCGTCCCCACCGAGCTGCGCGGCACGTTCTCCCGCCGCAACCGGGAGATTCTCAAGGCCGGCGGGGCCGAGCTGAGCACCGCGCAGCGCCGCGTCCTGGCCGCCAGGCAGCGCGAGGCCAAGCAGGACCTCGCCGAGGTGGACGTCCTCGCCAAATGGCACGCCAACGCCGTCAAGGTGCTCGCCGACCGGCACGGCCGCGGCGGCGAGGATCGCCTTCGGCAGGTCCTGGCCGCCGCGTTCCCGGGGTCGGCCGGCCCCGGTGAAGGCCTCGATCTGCCGTCCGTCACCGAGCTCGCCGCGCAGATCTTCGACCCCGAGAGCGGCGTCACCAGCAAGCACAAGGACTTCTCCAAGGCGCAGGCCCTGGCCGAGGTCGCCCGCGCGCTGCCGCCCGGCCTGTACGGGCACCTGGAGCTGGAGACGCTCACCGACCAGGTCCTCACCGAGGCCGGGTACGCGGTCGCGCTGGCGGACCTGCACGCCTCCCACCACACCAACGCGGACCGGTACACCACGGTGGACGTGCTGGCCGCCGAGCAGGTCATCACCACCGTTCCGGCGGAGCGGATCGCCAGCCATGCCGCCATCGTGGACCCGGCCGCGGCCACCCGCCACGTGGACCGGTTCGAGGCCGGGAAGCGGCTGCGGCTGAGCGCCGAGCAGCGCGCCTCGGTGCTGCGGCTGCTGAGCGCCGGCCACGGCGTCGACACCGTCGAGGGCCTGGCCGGGGCCGGCAAGACCACGATGCTCGCCGCCGCCCGGCACGGCTGGGAGCAAGCCGGGATGACGGTCGCCGGCGCCGCGATGATGGCGGTCGCCGCACAGAACCTGCAGGCCGAATCCGGCATCGCCTCCGCCACCGTGGCGTCCTGGCTGCTGCGGATCGCCGACGGCGAAGGCCTCGCCGGAATCGACGTCCTGGTCGTCGACGAGGCGGCGATGGCCGACGACCGAACCCTCGCCAAGCTCCTCGCCCACACCGCCGAAACCGGCACCAAGCTTGTGCTGGTCGGCGACGAGCAGCAGCTGCAGCCGATCGGCATCGGCGGCGGCTTCGCCGAGATCCACCGCGCCGTCCAGGGCCTGGCGCTGAAGGAGAACCGCCGCCAGCGCGCCGCCGTCGAGCGCGAGGCGCTGACCGTCTGGCGCACCGGCGGGCGCTCCACCGCGCTCGCCCGGCTCGCCGACGCCGGGCACGTCCACGCCACCGAGACCGGCGAGCAGACCACCGCCGAGATGCTCACCGCCTGGAGCACCGAGCGCCGCCGCTGGTCCGATCCGCACGACAACCTCAAGCACCTGCTGCTGCTCGCCGGACGCAACGCGGACGTCGACGCCCTGAACAGCGGAGCGCGCGCGATCCGCCGCGCGGCCGGCGAACTCGGCGAAGACCACGCCTTCACGCTCACCGACGGCCGCGTGCTCGACTTCGCCGTCGGAGACCTGGTCCGCACGAAGGCCAACGACCGCCGTTCCCGGCGCACCAGCGGCGCCCAGCCGGACGTCCTCAACGGCTACCGGGGCGTGGTCCTGGCCGCCGACGACAACGGCGTCCTCGTTCAGTGGCGGCGAACCGCCGGCCCCGACCAGGTCGTCACCGAGCAGGCCTGGCTGGCGGCCGACCAGATCGCCGACGGCGCGCTCACCCACGCTTACGCGATGACCGTCACCGCCGCCCAGGGCCTGACCGCCACCCGCGCCCTGGTCAACGGAACCGGCGCCGACGCCTTCACCCTGTACCCGGCGATCACCCGCGCCAAGGAGCGCAGCGACCTGTGGCTGCCCCTGCACACCGTCGAGGACGAGGGCACCCGGGCGAGGCTCGGCGACCCGGCCACCCCCGGCCAGTTGCTGCTGCGCGCCGTCTCCGCCTACGGCAAGTCGCTGGACGCCGACCGCGCCGAAGGCCTGATCTCCGGCCGGGTGGCCGGGCACGGGCCTGTTGGACCCAACACCCCCAACAGCGGTGACGGACCCGGTAGCGCGGGCCCGGGTCGCCCGCCGCGCACTCCCAGCGGCCCCCAGCCGGACGGTCCCGGCGGTGGCGGCGGCCTCGCCCTTCGCACCGCCGACCCCGCCGTGCTGCTCGCCACCGTGGAGCCGGCCGCAACACTCCCGGGCCCGGAAGTCCGCCGGCTCCAGCAATTCCCGGAGCGGCCGCAGGCCTCGCTCCGGCAGCCGGAGGCGGCCGCGGTGCTGGACCTCTGGCGTACCCGCACCGCCGGGCCCCAGACCGGGGAACCGGCCGGGCGCCAGGACATCGACGCCCTGGTCGAGGCGGCCCGCGACCGGACCAGTGCCGACCGGCCCCGCACCGAGGACCTCGCCGCCCAGCGAGGCCGCCAGGCCCGGACCCGGCGGACCACCGCGACCACCGGCACCCACCGCGCCACCACCCGGACCGCCGTCGACCAGGCCGAGCGCGACGACCGGCAGCCGCACCGCAGCGGGCGCCTTGGCCGGCTCGCCCGCGCCGCCGAGCAGCGAGCCGCCCACCACCAGGCCGACCCGGTCGCCGACCGGATCCGCACCGCCCGGCGGCAGGCGACGACGGCGGCCCTCGCCGAGCGCCCGGCCCCGGTCGAGCACCGCGACCAGGACCAGACGCAGCGCAGCGGCCGGGCCGCGCAGCTCGCCCGCGCCGCCGAGCGCCACCGCTCCCGGAACCACGCCCAGGAGCAGCACGCCGAGCGGCCGGCTCCGGCGGCCGAACCGCTCCAGGCCGCCACCGTGGTGCAGGACCGGCAGCAGGCGGCCCCGGTACCGGCCGCGCCGACCGTCGACCCGGCCTACCTGGCGGCCGTCGCCGAGCAGGCCCGCGTCCTGGCCGCGGAGCAGGACGCCGCCCGCAAGGCCGAGGCCGAGCAGCGCGTGGCCCGACTGGCCGCCGACGCCGCGATCCCCTCGTGGCGCCAACGCGAGTTCGGGCACGTCATCGCCGTCAAGCGCGCCCACGAATCCGCCCTGGAGAAGGCAGGGGAGGCGGAGAAGCTCGCCTCCGCCGCCCAGCGCGCCGTGGACGCACTCGGCCCGGTGCTCGGCACCGACCGGGCCCCGGCCGCCGCGATCGTCGCCGAACTGGTCGGCTGCCTGGACCAGTCCGAGCGGCAGCTGCGGCGCGTCGACGAGCTCACCCGGCAGGCCGACGAGACCAACAAGAAGATCCTCGCCCTGTGGGAGGAACAGCGCCGCGAGTACCGGATCAAGGAACTGGTTGAGGAGAAGGCCGCCAAGCGGTTCACCAAGCTCACCCTCCGCGCGCCCGGCATGCGCGAGGCGGCCGACGCCATCGGCGACCGGCTCACCGAACGCCGCACGCTGATCGACCAGCTCGACCGGCAGCGCAACGAACTGCAGAACGCCGCCCGGGAAGCCGAGCGCGAAGCCTGGAAGCTACGCGGCCGCTCCCAGGTCCAGCGCGACGAGACCCCCGAGGACCACCGCGCCCGGATCACCCGCCACGCGAACCGCACGGACACCAACACCTACCAGCGCGCCGTCTCCGAGGCCGAGCGGCACCGCACGAGCGCCGCAGGCCACCGGCAGCGCGCCGAGGGCCTGATCGAGGAGGCCCGGCTGCGCAAGCAGATGTCGCCGGAGCGCACAGCGGCCGAGGACACCCGCCGTCAGGAGCACCGCGCCCGGATCCAGGAGCAGCGCCGCCAGGAGCAGCAGCGCCTGCAGGAGCAGTACCGCCAGGAGCGGTACTACCGGGGGCCGGAGCCGCCGAGCCACCGCGGGCCGAGCCTCGGTCGCTGACGGCCCGGCGGAAAGACAGTCGGCTGATCCCTGTGGTGCCGGGCCGCTTGCCGCGCCCGGACCCAGGCCCGGCCCGGCGTCATCCGGCGCGGACAGGACGCCCCCCTGCCGGCCGCCGTACGCGCCGGACAACACCGGGCATTCAGTCCCGCTCGGCCGGCGGAGGCGCCAGCGGGACCATGGCGGCCCGGGCGGCGTGCGCGATCACCTCGTCCAACACATCCGAGAGCGAGAAGTGCACCGTCCTCGTGCTCCCGGCGAGGGCGACCTGGTGCTCGACGTCCAGGCGCCTCGGGTAGCCGGGCGCCGCGCCGACCACGATGTGCCGGCCCTCGCCGAGCGCGGCCCCCAGCTCGAAGAGCGCGATGGGCTGCACCTGGTCGGCCGGGAACCAGAACAAGGTCATGTTCGCCAGGTGCAGGTGCCGGTGCTCCCAGGCGATCTGGCGCGGAGCCTCGTCCGGGTCACCGATCGGGAACGAGCTGCGGCGCGGGTTGAAAACGATCAGGCCCATGTCCAGGAGCTCCTCGGCGGCCGGGGCCTGCCAGTCGGGGCAGCCGGTGATCCCGCCGCCCAGGAAGACGCTGAGCGGGTCACCGGGCGCGGGCTCGTAGTCGTCGGGCGCTTCGAAGTAGTGGTTCGTCATGTCCTCACCGTCGCTGCCGGCCAGCTCCGCTGTCAGGCCATCACGAGGTTTCACGTTTCATCCCTCCGCAGGGTGTTGGAGGCGTCAGGCCCAACAGGGGCAACAGATCGGGCTCCGGACGCGCGGCGCAAACAAAAAGTTGGCAACCACTAGACATGCCAACTAAAAGTTGGCATTCTGAATGTGTCGGGCCAACCGGACCGGACGAAGCAACGGAAGGAACCGCCATGCCGAAGACCCCCGAGACCACGGTCACCCCGGACATCGTGATCACCTCGTTCGGCTACCTGCACGACGCCCCGCCCGCCGACCAGGACCTGGTCCTCGACCTTCGCCGCCACTTCCGCGACCCGCATGTCAACCCGGCCCTGCGCTACATGACCGCCCGCGACGAGGAGGTCCGCGAGGCCGTCCGCAACACGGCCGGCATCCCCGAGCTGGTCACCGCGACCGTCGCCGCCGTCCAGGCCTTCCGCAGCGGCCCCAGCGCCGACCGGCACCAGGTGAAGGTCGCCTCGGGCTGCGCCGGCGGCCGCCACCGGGCCGGCTCGGTGGCACTGGAACTCGCCGCCGCACTCACCGCCCTCGGCCTCACCGTCAACGTCGTCCACCGCGACATCGACCACGCGGTCGTCGACCGCTGAGACCGACATCACCCGCCGTCCGCACCCAGCGTGCACACCGCCCAGCCACCGGACGGCAGCCTCTGAGGAGACGGACGTCACGGCCGCTGCGCTCACCACTGGGCAGCAGCCCTGACAAGCCGTCGGCACTCTCAAACCAGCACCACCCGGGACGGCCGCCACGCTGGCCGGCACACCGGCCGCCCCGGGCCTCCCAGCCCGCACCCTCCACAAGGAAGGCACCGCCATGCCCGCGACCGCCGCCATCTTCGCCGCCGTCTTCATCGCCCTCTACGCCGCCCACGCCGTCGGTGACCACTGGGTCCAGAGCAGCTGCCAGGCCGCCCACAAGGGCCTGCCGGGCTGGACCGGCCGGTGGGCCTGCACCAAGCACCTGATCGGCCTGACCGCCACCAAGGGCCTGGCGCTCCTCGCCGCCGTCCTGGTCCTCGACCTCAAGGTCAGCGCGCTCGGCCTGGCCCTCGGCCTCGGCGCCGACGCAGCCAGCCACTGGTGGGCGGACCGCAGGTCCACCCTCGCCGCCCTCGCCCGGGCCACCGGCAAGGGCGACTTCTACGCCCTCGGCACCCCGGCGCACCCGCACCACCCCGTCGACGCCGAAGGCGGCTACGCCCCGACCCTGGGCACGGGCGCCTACAGCCTCGACCAGAGCTGGCACGTGGCCTGGCTCTTCGTGGCCTCGCTCATCATCGCGGCGGTCTGACCCGCGAGGGCGACACGGCCCGGCGCCCCTCCCCGGGAGCCGGGCCGTCCTGCTGCTGTTATATCTAGCTAGATAAGTCGGAGAGTCCGGCTCTACGTGTCCTGACACCGTGCCGGAAGAGGCCCGTTGCGAACCTGATCCTCCGCTGCTCCGCCGCTTCGGCAACCGGTCGGCGGCCACGTTGTTCAGCACGTACGACACGATGAACCGGGGCCCGCCGCCGCGCCGCCCCGGCCGGCTTCCCAGGGAGACCCCTCCGTGAGCGACACCGCACTCGGCCCCGTGCCCGACAAGGCCAACGTCCTGAACGACCTGTTCTCCGAGCAGGGCGCGGGTTCCGCCGTCCGGTTCCGCGCAGGACAGACGATCATGCACCAGGGCGATCTCTCAGACCACGTCATGATGCTGCGCACCGGATTCGCCAAGAGGGTGATCCGGTGCGCGGACGACGCTGAGATCGTCCTCGGCCTGTTCGAACCGTCCCAGGTCATCGGCGAGCAGGCCGCTCTCGACGGCCTGCCGAGGTCCGCTTCGGTGGTCGCGCTGACCGACGTGACGGCCGTCGCTGTCTCGGGCGACGCCTTCCGCGCCCTGATCGGGACACACCCCGCGGCCGCTTCCGCCGTGCTCGGGATCCTCGGCGAGCGGATCCGTGAGGCCGACCAAGGGCGGCTGGAGCTGGCCACCCGCACCGTCGCCTGCCGGGTCGCCGCGCGGCTCGTGGCCCTCGCACCCCGGATCGGCGCGGCCGACGAGGCGACGGGCGCCGTGCGACTGCCTCTTACCCAGCAGGACCTGGCCGGATGGGCGGGCGCATCCCGCGAGGCGGTCGTGAGAACCCTGCGGCGGCTGCGAGACGAAGGCGTCGTGACCACCGAGCGCAAGACGATCATCGTTCACGACCTGGACGCCCTGCGCGTCGCGGCGGCCAGCTGACAGCGTGCTCGTGCCATCGGCAACCAGCGAGAACGCTCGGGCCAGGCCAGAGCGGACGACCGAAGCGGTCACCAGGGGCGGCCCGGATCCGGTGCAGGACCGGCCGCGCCGTGGTGGTAGCAGGTCGCTGCCACGAGCAGAATCTGCCGGGCCTGGCACAGCCGCGCGTCCCCGGTCCGCCCGGCGTCCAACGCCCACAGCGGCAACGGCCGCCCGGCAGCCGCGGCGACCAAGTCCTCGCCGAACTTCGTGAGCGCCTGGTTCCAGGCTTCCAGTGCACGGAGCTCGGCGCGCACCAGGCGGTCGACAGCGGCCACCGGGTCCGCCCCCTCCGCCCGCGCCTCCACCGCCGCTTCGGTGAGAGCATCCTCGTCCAAGTCCTCGAACCGCTCCGTCCACTCGGCGGCCGCTGCTTCGTACCTGGCGACCAGGGCTCGCAGATCGCCCCCGCCGGTCCAGGCCGGCGGCGTGCGCGGCGGCCGGACACTGGCGGACAGGACCCTGGAGGTACCGGGCGCGAGGCCTCGGCGGGTGGTGGGGCTCATGGCCTGCCCAACGTCCGGACAGGCCAGCTGGATGCGTCAGGCCTCCCGAGAAGGCCCGCATGGTCGCGTACGGGATCGGCCTGGACATGGTGCGGCAGTGCCGGGAGAAGGGCCTCACGGACGCCCAGGTCGCTGGCCTGCCCGCCCCCGTTGGTGGCGATCAGCAGCCACCTGAGCGCCTGCTCCGCCCAGGTCGCCGCCCAGGAGGTGCAGCTGCTGTGCGCCCGGGTCTACCGGTGCGGCGGCATCGCCGTGGTGGGCGGCGACATCAACCACATGCCGCTGGGCGACCCGGACACGTCACCCCCGCCCTGGCACCCGCCATCGAGGACTACACGGTGGCCGAGACCCACAGCGACCACCACGGCATCGTCTGCACCCTGGAGTTGAGCCGAGCCGACCACGGCCGGCCCCGCGAATGGACCTGAGCCCAGACCCGACGCCCGAACAAGGTAGGCCCGTTAGACCCAACAGGTCTGGCGGGCCCGCGCGTGGGCAGGCCGGGTCCTGGCGCTAGCCTGCGCACATGATGACCCGGGACGAACGGCTGCGCTGCATCGCCTACATGGAGGCGGTCTGGTTCGACAACGCCCACTTCAAGATGGTGCTGACACGGACCGCGCCCGGCGAGCGCCCGCTTCCAGAGCTGCTCGCCGAGTTCGCCGAGGCCATCGTCCAGACCGTGGTCACCACCTCCTTCGGCATCCACGACGGCCTGGGCCCCGAGCAACTACTGGCCGCCTCGGACCGGATGAAGGCCGACCCCGGCGCCCGATACTCGGCGGTGCTGACCGAGGCACTCGCCGTGTGGGCGCGCACGGCCGACGGCCAGGGCGCCGAGGACCTGGCACGCATCGTGATGGCCTGCCTGCTCGGCAGCGACCCAGGCCTGGCCGAGGACGACCTGCCGACGCTGCTCGAACAACTGCGGGCGAGCAGCGTCGGCGAGGAGGAAGGACCGCAGTGAGTTGGCGCATCCTGGCCAGCCGGATCACCCACGACGGCGCCGGCCACCTGTCCGTGACGATCTGCCACCACCGACCCCGCGGCCGTGGCGTCTTCTACCTCACCGGCCTCGCGCTGCCCGGCACCAGCACTGAGCATGCGGTGTACTGCCCGGTCTGCGCGGCCGACCGCGGGCTCACCGTCGCCGGCACCTGGGGCGATCCGGCGCGGGCGTCCTGCCCGGACGGCCACACGTGGACCCCGTACCTGCCCGACCTCCCCCCGCAGCGGCTGCTGCGTGAGGTCGTCCGCCAGGCACTGGGCGGCGGCGGACTGCACTACCGCGAGGCGCGCACCGACCCCGAAACCACGCCGCCGACCCCGCTCCGGGACGCCGTCCGCACCGTGCTGACCGAGGCAGCGCGCGCACTCAACCAGGGCGAGTGGACCTTCGACGACTACGAGACCCGGGTCGCCCTCGACCTGGTCCGCCGCTCGCGCTGGCCGGACACCCTCACCGGGCAGGACGAGGCGACCGACGCGGCCCGACTCGGCTGGCTGGACGACGGCCTGGTCGCGTTGCACGAGTACAGCCGTCTGACCACCGGCCGCCTCGGGGAGCTGCTCGTCGCCTGCGACACCGCCCTGACCCCGGCGGCCCGGCTCAGCCCGGACAACCTGGAGCCCGGCTCCGACCCGTACAACCCTCCTGCCCTGCACGATGCTGAACTCGCGCTCGGCGGCCTGCGTCAGGTCCTGGTCGCGGGTGGTACCGGCGACGTGGCCTGGTAGCGGCATCCCCTCCGGGCCGGCTGGCGTCGGTCACATCTACCTAGATAAACCGGAGTTCTCTGATCTCGCAGTTCCGTAACGCGATGGCGGGCGTGACGTATCTTCCTTGCTCAAGGCGCTGGCTGAGGTTCTCCAGCCGGGGTAAGGGACTGGACTATGGCCTGCCGAGGGAGGCGGCGGAGCGCAGGGCCGGATCTCAAGACGAATGCCTCAGTAGACTCCATCAACTACCTGGAAAGGAAAGAGAATTGAACACTCATGCATCCCGTGTACAGCCGAGCGAAGCGTGGGTGTTTCCCACCGATGGGGACTACGAGCGATCCGAGACCATCGAGATCCGGGCCCCGGGCGGGGAACTGGCCGCCCGGGGCTTCGGCATCCGTGAACACCCCGAGATCCCACTGACCGATGTCCAGCGGGACGCGGTGCTGGCTCGGCTCGGCTTCGTCCGCGACTACGTCGGCAACTTCCAGCTGTGCCCGTGGGCATGCTTGACGGACTACGCGTCCGCCGACGTCCGGGCGGTCGACTGGACCCCGGGCGGCTGGGAGCTGTACGCGGCATATGCGGAGCTGGCACGGGCCGCGCTAAGGGTGGGTGAACACGCCGCCGGACTGACGAAGGAGGAATTTCCAGGCTTCACCGTGCACCACCGCCTGGTGACTGTGTTCCACCCGGATGACGAGCGACTTGTCGAGGCCGGGATGCTGCTGCTCGGCGGTCGACCCGCCTGGTTCGACACGGTGAGGCCGGTCACCTACTCGGTGAAGGCGCGGCCGGGGCAGCCGGTCGTCTACATCCCGGCGATCGGCCGGTACCTGCGGGATGGCGAGGACCCGGGTGCCTGGCGGTCGGTCGCCGAGGTCTAGCGCGGGCAGGCGGGGACAGCCATACCATCGTGGTGCCCTGAGCGGGCATCGACAGCAGGGGACGGCCTTGGAGCGGGACAACAGGACCAGCATGGTGGTCATGCCGGACGGCCTGGGAATGCGGCTCAGCCCGCGCATGGTGTCGCTCGTCAAGGACGTGCTGGCGGACACCGTCATCCACGAGTGCCAGGAGTGCTTCGGACACGTGGACCTGCGGATCGAGCACGGCACCCTCCAGCTCTGGCTGCCGCACGGCCACACCGACCCCGTGATCGGCAGCGACCTGCGTCTGTGCCACCAACGGTGCGCGCCCGCCCGGTACGTCGAGGCGGACGAGTGGGAGCGCCAGCTCGCCGACCGTGAGATCCGCCGGTCGCGGTCCGACCTGGAGGCCAGTCCCGGCTACCTGATGACGCACACGACGCCCGAGCTGGACGGTGAGCACCTGGTCGTGCTGGGCGAACTCGCCAACGACGGCCTGGCGCTGTGGTGCTCCGAGGCCGATGGGGTGCGGGTGCAGGTCCTGGCCTTCGAGGCGCTCAACGCCGCAGGCTTCGTGAACCCTGGCGGGATACGGCTGGACGCTCTGCCGAACATCGAAGGCTGGGAGCTGCAGCTGACCGAACAGCACCACTTCCTCGCGGTCGCTGACGAGTCCGGCGTGTTCTTCAAGGCCGGCGGCTCCTCGGGGGTTCCGCTCGGGAAGCGGGCGTTGGACCTGATCGACGCCCAGGCCGGCTACGTGACCCTGCTGGTGTCCAGGCCCGGCACGTTCTGGGCGCCCCGGCGCATCGATTCCGTCCTCGACCCCACCGCGGCGCTCTTCGCCGACGTCTACAACTCCTCGGCGCACGAGTCCAAGCAGGACGAGACGAGGTTGCCGCTGACCGCGCAGCGGGGCTACCGGCGTGCGTGCGAGCAGGACAGGCTGCGCGGCGGGCGAATCCCCGTCCGCTAGGACACGCGCACCGCGTCCGATCCGAGCACGGCGGCGGAGCTCTGCCTGAACGCCGTCCCACACATCGCGCTCGCGGTCATTCCTCCGCGCTGTTGGGGACCTCGGGCATCAGTGCTGGACCCAGCGGGCGGTGATCTGTGTGAACAGGGCCTCGGTGTCGTCGACGAGGCGGGCGTTGCGCTCGCCGGCCTTGCGGCGGGTGAAGTAGCCGATCGTGGTGGCCGGGTCGGAGTGGTCGGCGAAGGCCTGGATCTCGGCGAGCGGCTCCTTCGCGTCGATCATGTGCGTGATCCGGCTTGCCCGCAGGACGTGCGGGGTGACGTCGCGGCCGGGCAGGACGCCGGCGCGCTTGCCGAGCCGGGTGAGCATCCGGTCGACGTCGTGCCGGTCAAGGCGTTGACCGGATGCGTCGAGCAGCAGCGGGCCGCTGGTGCGCTCGCCGATGTGGAGCTCCAGGAGCTCGTCGACGGTCGGGGACAGCGGCAGCAGCCGGTCCTTGGAGCCTTTGCGGTTGAGGTCGAGGAAGGCGCGGCGGCCGCGCACGAGGCGCTTGTCGATGTCCAGAGCACACATCTCGGTGACCCGGCCGGCCAGGGTGTAGAGCTGAGTGACGACCAGGGCGTCGCGCTCGTCATCGGAGGCCTCCACCACGGCCTGGAGCTCGTCGACCTCCAGCACGGGCGTGGCGGTGGAGGTGTCGTGCCGGTCGATGGTGGGCCGATGGTCCTCGGAGTCGACCGGGTTGACGCAGGCGATGCCGCGCCGGGCGGCGTAGGCGTGCAGTGAGGACAGGGAGGAGAGCCGGCGGGCCACCGAGCGGTCGGAGCCGCCGCGGGCCTCCTGCAGCAGCCGCCAGGCGGTGACGTCCTCGTAAGCCAGGCAGCCCAGGGAGAAGGGGACGATGCCGAGCTCGGCGGCGAAGGCGGCCCAGAACCGGATGTCGTCGCAGTACGCCTGGCGGGTGTTCTGGGACTGGCGCTTGCCGGAGGAGAGCCAGGACATGACGGCCTGGAAGGTCTCGCGGTCGCACAGCTCCGCCATGAGCTCGATCCGCCAGCGGACCGGGTCCGTGCGCTTGCGGCCGAGCCGCACGGTGCCGAGCTCGGCGCGCAGGAAGTTCAGGATCTCCTCGCCGACCGTCGCGGTCGGTCGCGAGAGGGTCTGGGAGGGGCGGAGGGCAGGCAGCTGCTGAGGCCGGATCATGCCAGCAACGCTAACGCATAATTCACGTTATGCGCTGGTAGAGGGGCGTTCACCCACATGAGCGAGCCCCAGCCACTTCCGCCCCACCAGCTCGTTCACTGGCCGACCGACGACGTCGAGACCGCGAGGACAGCGCCATGGGACAGGCCAGGCTCAGAAGGCTGCGTGGAGAGAAGCCACGGACCACACCGCGGCTCGCCGAACGCGACCGGTTCAGCAGTGTGGGCGACGTCGTGAAGCAGCCCGCGCTGTTCGCCGAACTCCCCGAGCCGGTCCGCGCCACCATCGGCGACCTGATGACGCACTACATCGGGCTCAACCGTACCGACCCCACCGGCCCGGCCTGCGGCGGCCCGCTGCTGATCCACGAGAACGGCTCCACCGAGTGCCGGGCCGGCTGCCCCGGCGAACTGGCCGTCCTGCACGTCCCCGAGGCGCTCCAGTTCTGCACCTTCGCCGACCGCTTCCACGACTCACTGCCCGAGCAGTCCTGCAGCTGGTGCGACCACCTCACCAACCCGCTGCACGAACAGCTCGTCATCTGCCCCGGTCTGCAGACCGACCACAACGACGGGACCCAGGAGTGCGACCTCGGCACCGCCTGCCAAGCCCCCAATGGCCTGCACAGCCTCGCCCGGACCTGCGGCCTGTTCGCCCCCTGTGCCCGCTGCTGACGCCAGCCGGGGTGGTCAACGCCTTGACCACCCCGACCCCAGTGCTCGGACAAGCCGAACTGTCAAGCCGCGGGCGTTAATCGAACGTTAACCGCCCCATCCGGACCCTCCGTAGGCTGCTGCCCATGACCATCACCATCGGTATCGCCCAGCGCGAGGGCACCAGCGGACCCATCGCCGACGCCGCCGCCACCTACACGTCCACCAGCACTGACCGAACCGCCGTCGCCCTGGTCGACGGCATGGGGCATGGTGCGGACATCGTGCGCCTGGCGCCGATGCTCGCGGAGACGGCCGCCCGCGTCGGAGCGGTGCGCGGTGCTCTCGCCGGGCTGCTGTCGGCGGGACTGCTGGTGAACGATCCGGGCCCGGACGCGGTCGGCGTCCTCGCGGTGACGCGAGCGGACGGCAGTGCGGAACTGGTGTGGGCAGGTGACTGTCGTGGCTACCGCTGGGACGGCTCCGGGCTCCAGCCGTTGACCACCGACCACAACCTCGCGGCCTACCTGACCAGGGTGGCGAAGGATGCGGGCGACGTGCCCGTGGCCGCCCTGGCCGACTTCGTCGGCGTCACACTCGGTCTGGCGGTCCCGGCCACGGTCCCCTTCGTCTCCGTGCCCGCCGGCGTCACACTGATCCTGACCACCGACGGCATCCACGACAGCGTCGGCCAGGAGGAACTGGAGGTCCTGGTCCACGCGCACCAGGACTCCCCGCAGGACCTCGCCGAGGCCCTGGTCGCCGCCGCCCGTGCAGGCCGGGACGGCGAGCGCGACGACGCCACGGCCGTGGTGATGCAGCACCGCTGAACCAATCGATAACTGTCCCCATAGGTAACTGTCCCAATCGCCGGTTTGGGGCAGTTACGGTCCGGCCCGGCCACCGGCCGCCACGGCGCACCGTGGACCCATGGCCCGCCCTTGACCTCGGCGAGTTCGCTCCCGCCGGCCCGGTCCTGCGGGGGGTCATCCCCGGCGGCCGGGCTGGCCCGGCAAGGGCCGGTCGTCGCCTCCGTAGCGGCCACGGCCTGGCCGCGGACCCCGTCAGTCAGACCCGGTGCGAGTCGCCCGCCGCCACCCATCGCTGATACCGGCCCCCGAATCGTGGTCGACCACCAGGTCAAGAATCCACCGTCGAGTGTCGGCCTCGGTGTCCTCGACGCGCCAGTTCAGCGCCACGATCTGCGCATACGGCTGGTCCGCCATCCACCAGCCGGCGGCGTGCAGGATGTCGCTCTCCTCGACGCCGGTGAACGACACAACCTCGAAGGGCTGCGTTCCGCTCTTTCGTTCGACCGGACCGTGATGGAAGATCACCGGCTCGTCGATGCCCGGCACCACGCGCTTCACCATGACCGGCTCTTCGTTGTCGTCACTCGGCATGACGCCGATTCTGACGCCCGACCTACATCGTCTGCAGGCGTTCCGGATCGCCGAACAAGGTCAACCCCTGAACCGAACGCCAACGGCTGTACCGCCGCTGCTCGCCCCCGCACCCCTGCCCTGGTGGCTCGACATGCGGAAGGACGCGGGCTGGCGCTTGCGTCACGGCCTCGCCATCGATGACGCAACTCTCGAAAGAGAAGGCCCTGTTTATCTAGGTAGATATTTCTCCCTGGGGGGGGCGCCGCACGGGGCCGAGGCGAGGTCACGGTGTCGGTACTGGGTTGAGCGCCTTAAGGACCAGGGGGCGGGACATCGTGCCCTCCACGCGCTTGGCGAGCTCATTGGCGGAGGCCCCGGTGGCGGTCTGCTCCCGGCGCAGGGCCTTGGCCAGCACGGCCCGGGCGGTGTCGACGGCTGCCAGGGCGTCACGGACGGCCTGGGCCGCTTCGTCGACGGTAGGCGGTGCTGGGGTGGTCAGCCCGTTGACCACCCCAGCGGTGGCCGCCGGGCGTGGTGCGACGTGGTCAAGCTCTTGACCGGGCGGAATCGGGTCGGGGCCTCGGCCCGGCTCGTCGCCGTTCTTCGTGTAGTGCGGCCAGCGCGGCCGGCACCAGCAGTCCAGTTCGCTGGCGTAGCCGCGTTCGATGTCCCTGGCGCACACCAGGTGCTCGAGGCGAGTGGAGAAGTACCGGGTGTTGTAGTCGGTGCACTCCCACAGCGCCGCCGCTGGCCACCGGCCGGCCCCCCAGATCGCGGTGGCGGCTTTGAACAGGGGGTAACCGTGCATGCGCGGGTGCTCGCCGGGCCAATGCTCGCAGGAGGCGCAGATCATCATGCTGATCTTGCGGGTGTTGTCCGCGTCCTCGTCGACGACCACGGCCAGGACGCCGGCGTCAGGGTCCGCGACGTCCACGAGCAGGCTCGTCTTGACGTCGCCGGTGGTGTAGAGCCGAACTAGGGTGCCCTTGCACTCCGGGCACCTCGTCTGGGACTTCGCCATGCCGCACAGCATCCCAGCCTGCGGCTGACCGGCGGGCGAAGATCGTCGATCCGCTCCCCCCGCCGAGGTTCCGTCACTGCCTCTGCGGCTATCACGGAACTGGTTCTGGACCTGTTGCCCCTGTTGGGTCTAACGGGTCCGGACCGGTTTGGCTACGCCTCGGTGAGGGCGGTGACCACCAGGTTGAGCTCGTCTTCGTCGACAGCCCGAAGGGCTCGCGCCAGGTTCACGCGGTGCGGTCCGGCGATGGAGGCCGCGACGGCGAGCACCGCCAGCTCGCTGGAGGACTGCTTCAGCTTCCTGTTCTCCAGGAGCTCGTCGACGATGTACCAGTCGATCCACGGCTGGCCGCCCTCGAGGATGTCTACGGCGTTGACGGCGGCGTGCGCTGACAGGCCGGATCCAGGAACTCACGGAGCCAGAAACCGTTCCGGTGCCCGCCGAGCAGCTTCACCGCGGCAATGACCGACTCGTTGCCGACGTCCTGCAGCAGGCGGTCGGCGAGCTCGGGCCCGCTGGTGTGCGCCGTCGTCGTCATGCCTGGACTCCGTCTCTCGGGAGCGGCCCGACCTGGTCGTGCCGGGCCTACGTCCAGTCTGCCGCCGACCGCCGGTCCGCGCGGTATTTGGCGGGCGACTCACCCGGACCAACGGCCCAGTGTCACCCGGTCCACCCCATCGGACGGGATATCTAGTTAGATCAGGCCCATGGCTGATGGGGCGCAGTTCGTCGTGGGCGTGGACACCGATCCGCTCGCCTTGCTTAACGCGCGGGTCGAGGCGGAGCGGGCCAAGGACGAGGCCTGGCTGGCCAAGGCCCGCGAGGTCCTGGCCGGGCTGAGCAAGCGGCAGGCCGCTTCGGAGCGGCGCGAGATCCGTCGGCGGCACGCAACGCTTCGGGCGGCCGGGAAGCTGGCCGGCACCCGCGACCTGGTGATGGCCCGGGCGCTGCGGGCGGAGCTGGAGGCGCGCGGGCTGGACCAGGAGTGGCCGGAGCCGCCCAGGGGCGAGGTCGACGCGCCCGGGCGGCGGCTCGGCGTCAGCCCGCGCCGGCACGGCCGCCAGATCGGCGAAGGCGGCTTCCCCCAGCGCCTGGCCGTCACCGTCGATCTGGAGCTGGCGACGACGGTGCGCCGGGCGGCGTACTGGACAAGCGCCGAGGTGTACGAGCAGCTGCGCGCGTGGGAGCTGCGGTGGGGCGACGGTCCGGAGGTCGCTCTGCGCGAGGCCGAGCGCAACGGGGTGCCGGGGCCGCTGGCACTGCTCTCCGCGGCGGGGCGTCGTGCGGCGCCGGCCGAGGCCTTGGAGGAGCGGGAGCGGCTGCGGGCACTGATCCTGACGACCGGCGACCTGGTGCGCGCTGCCGTGGACCGGGCCGGCCACGGCGCGGACGTCGAGGCACCGAAGGCCGTGCCGGATCCAGGCCCGACGCCGTTGTTCTGAGCGGGTCCAACAAGCCTGTTGCCCCCGGTTAGGACCAACGGGGGCAACAGGCGCCGACGTGCTCAGCTCTGGATCGGCGGGCCGGTCTTGAGCTTCGCGTTGGGCCGGGCCGGGAACGGTCGGCCGTTGTTGTAGGTCTCCTCGGCCTCCTCGACGGCGAGCATCACGGCGGCGGCGACGAACGCGCTCAGCGACACCGGCGGCTCGGCGACCTCGGAGTTGCGCTGCAGGGCAACCACGGTGTTGCGCAGCCGGTCCAGGTCCTCGGAGGAGATGTAGGCCGGGATCTTCTCCTTCTTCCCGCTCTGCTCGGGGACGCCTGGGCCTCCGATCAGCTTGCCCAGGACGCCTCCGCCGTTGTTTCCGAACGGCATTCCACTCATGCGGCGATCTCCTTGGGCTGCAGCAGGATGCGGCCGGCCTGGTCGTAGTCGGCGGCGGTGGTCCCGGTCGGGTCGAACAGCCGCACCGGCTCGAAGTGCTTGGGGGCCTCGGAGGCCTTGATGGACTCCCGGATCGTGAACACCGCGGCCTCGGGGTAGTCGGTGCGCACCTGCTCGGCCACGGCGCGCGCGTACTCGCTGCGCTTCCAGGCGGTCAGGAAGGTCGCCGCAACGGTGAGGTCCGGGTTCGTCTCCTCCTGCACCGCCCGGATCGTCGTGTGCAGCTTGGCCAGGCCCCGCACGTCGAGGGCGCCGACCTTGAGGGGCACCAGCGCCTGGTTCGCCGCTGTCAGTCCGTTGATCGACAGCTTTCCGAGCGCCGGCGGCGCGTCGATGATGTCGATGTCGATCGGTGCCTGGCTCGCGGCGATGGCCCGGCGCAGCGCGGTGTCCTTGCCTACGCGGGGGTCGAGGTCGACCAGGGCGAGCTCTTCCGTGGACGGCACCACGTAGAGGTTCCTGTACCGGGTGTAGTAGGTCGCCTCGTCCAGGGAGCACCGGCCGTAGAAGACGTCGGTGAGTTCGCGCCGGTCCTTCGGGGCGACGTCCTTGGGGTAGAGCGGCTGCAGCCAGCCGGAGAGCGAGGCCTGGTGGTCGGAGTCGATGACGCGGACGGTGTAGCCCATCGCCACCCAGACTGCGGCGAGCTCCATCGCGGTCGTGGTTTTGCCAGCGCCTCCTTTCTGGTTGACGACGACGTAGATCCGGCGGGTGGCAGGCCGCTCGGGCAGCAGCGTGACCAGGGTGGGCGGTACCAGGTGCTGTGCTCGGAACTGCTGGTAGGGGATCGTCAGGTCCCAGGCGCTCACGACCTCCAGCGGCTCTCGGCGCTGCGCGGGGAGTGCTGTCAGAACGCTCAGGTCAGGTGGCACGGGCGGGTCTCCTCGTCTCGGCGGGTGTTGCGGACGCCCATGACGGTATTGGACCTAACGGGGCCAACAGGGGCAGGCACCCGTTTCCCGGCGTTTCGTCACCACCGCGTGGTATGTCACGCAAGGCGGCCCAGCCGCCGACCGCCCACGAGGAATGCGAGTTCACCCCGCGCTGACCGGTGTGCGGCCCGCCGCGGCGAGGTGCGGGCCGCACGCCCGGGGTCAGATCGGCGAGGGTTCGCCTGCTGCGCTCGTGCGGGCTGTGCCAGATCCGTGAGGCCGGGCCGTGCTGCTGGAGCCAGGCCAGTGGGGCGGCCCAGACGCGCAGCACCTCGGCGTGTCAACGGTGCTGTCCCTGGTGGCGGCCCTGGCGGTGTCACAACCGGAATGGGGCCCGGCGACCCCTTGTCCGGGTTCGGCGCTCGGCTCCGGACTGCTGTTGGTCGTCGTCATCGTGGCGGCCTCCTCGGCCCCGAGGCCCGCCAGGAGCAGCGGGCCGTTCGGCGGACCGCCGGCGGGAGCCGGTGCGGTCCGACCTGACCCGGATGCGGGCCTGGCGACACACCACGATCAGCACGCCCCTTTGTCCGGCGTCTGACCCGACTCCTTGTCCGGAGCCGGACCGGTGTCCGGTTTGCCCTGCTCAGCCCCTGGACTGGCAGGGTTTGCCCGTGTCGTAGATCACGGGGGGCAACCGGTCGGTGCGGGCGGGACAACCGAGGTACGGCGGCGGGACAACGTCAGCGAGGACCGCTTGTCCCTGCCGGGACAACATTCGCGGGCAGGACGCGCGGGTCCTTGCGGTGGGCTCGGGGAGCCCTCGCCCCGGGACCGTCCCCGTGCCCCCTGGCCGGGGAAGCGCCGGACCGTCCGATCGGACGGTCCGGCGCGATAGCTCGCTGCGCCGCTCGGCCGGATGGCTACTCGGACGCCCGGAGGCTGATGCCCGGTCCCAGCGGCCTTCGGCCGGGCACGGCGGCCGGCTGTGCCGGGGCCGGCTGTGTGCGGTCCGCGGTAGCATCCGACGGCGCGCCCAGGAGGGAAGTGGCCCAGGCCTCTCGTCGTCTGCTGCTCTCCGGCTCCGGGCCCGTCCGCTGTCCGCTCCCCAGCGGTCGCCTGTGCTGCTGATGTTCTGTCATCGGATCATCATCCCGGAACCGGCAGGCATTTTGCGGAGCCGTACTGGTGGGCGGTGCCGCTCGCCAGCCGTACGCTGACGTGACGAGACCCCCTGGCACTTGCTCTGCCAGGGGGTCTCGTGTGTGCGGTCAGAACGGGAAGATCCGGGTCAGGAGGACCTGGTGGCGTTCGACGTCGATGCGGTACTCAACGATGCCGCCGCCGCCCGGGATCGGCAGGGTCCGCCACGGTTCGCTTTGTACGGCGGGCCGGCTGTTCTCCAGCCACGGGTTCTCGGCGATGGCCACGGTCAGGGCGACGATCCTGGAGAACAGTGCCACCGGCAGGGCCGGATCGGCGAGCGCCTCCTCGACCGCCTCGGACGGGATGACCGGCCAGAGCTCGTCTTCGTCACTCACCAGGCATCTCGCCGCCTCGCTCGCGGCGGCGCCGGTGAATCTGGTCCCAGGAGACCGTCGGCAGCGTCCCGGCGTTCGCGGCCGCGATGACGCGCTCGCCGTCCGGGTCGGTGCCGAGCATCGCCTCGCCCCACCAGGTCGCCACCACGTGCTGCAGTTCCTCGCCGGCCTGGGCCTGGCCGACCTCCCGGTAGAACGCCATCCGGCGAGCGCCGCTCAGCGCGGCGGCGATGCCGTCGATGGTGCGCGGCACTCGCGGATCGGGATCATGGTGTACGGGCTGGATACTCATGGCCGGCTCCCTCCTGGTCGTCACCGCCACGGTAGTCGCGGCCCTCATCCGGTGCTCCCTTCGGCCCCGACCTTCGCCGAGGCGGTGTCGGCCAGCTGCTGCTCGATCCACTTCACCGCGGCCGCGATCGTCCGGAAGTGCAGGTCGTCGGAGCGGGCCTGGTGCTTGAAGGCGAAGGACTGCGTGCCGTCCCAGTCGAACTCGCCGAACGGCACCAGGTCGGTGGAGGCCGTGAAGCCGGGCGCGAGCCGCTTGCCGTCGGCCGGCCAGATGGCGCCGACGACGTCGTCCGGGGTGAGCCGGTCGGCCCGGCGGCGGGCGACCAGGTACCAGAGCGGGTCTCCCGGGGTGTCCGAGAGCATGCCGAGCTGCGGCGGCGGTCCGGTGTAGACCCACAGGGAGCCGACCTTGCGCGGCGCGGTGCCGTAGCCGAGCTGGCTGGTGGTGCGGTGGCCGCGCACGAGAGGCTGTTCGGCCTGCAGAAGCCGGACGGCGCCGCAGGTCCGGCACAGGATGCGGACCTCCAGCTGCTCGGCTCGGTCGCCGTGCCAGCAGTCGTAGGAGGGGCAGCTGTGTCCCTCGTCGCCGTCGCCGCGCAGGACGTCCGGCTGGATGCGGTAGTCGACGTCCCAGCCGGTGGCGGTGCAGCCGGCCGCGTGCTGCGGGGCGGTGAACCCGAGGTGCGCCTTGAGCGCCGCGAGGTCCATCAGGTGTCCGCGCCGGTGCCGAGGAACTGCGCCTGGAACGCGCGGTGCACAGTGAGCTCGGGGCCGTCCTGCAGTGTGTACCAGCCCTCCATGCCGAGGCTGATGATGTACGCCTCGATCGCGCGTCGAGCGTGGGCGTGGCCCAGGCTGTTGAGGAATTCGCCGAGGACGACGGGCTGGCCGGAGGCGTAGGAGCGGGCGAGGGCGAGGAAACGCTGGTCGCCGCCGGTCAGGCAGATGCCCTTGTCCTCGGCGAGCGCGTCGAGGTCGACGTGGGCGGTGAGCACCTCCAGGCCGTCGGAGCCGGTCTCGTAGCGCAGGTGGACGTGCCGGGCGATGTCGCCCCGGCCGAGCAGGTCGGTGAACGTGAGCAGGTGCATCGCGGCGCGGCGGGTGTCGCCGCCGGAGAACCGGGTGCCGGCCATGACGGCCTCGCGCAGGGTGTCCGCGGTGAGCGAGCGGGGGTCGGGTGCGGCGGTCACTAGTGGTGCCTCTCAGACGGTGAAGCGGTTCAGGGCGGCGTCGTGCCTGGATGTGGTGGTGACGGAGATCATGCGGTCGACGACGCGCTGGTAGGCGGCTTCCTGGGCGTCGTTGAGAACGATCCGCGCGCCCGGCTCTGCGGGCTCCACGACGCTGAGCAGGAGGGCGGTATCCGCGTCTGCCTCCAGCTGCAGCACGGCGACGACCGCGGAGACGGACTGGACGACGTCCTCGACGCTCACGCTGCGCAGGTGCTCGGAACGGAAGCCGGCGGTGTCCTCCAGGATCGAGTACAGGTCGCCGGTGCCGGCGTCGCCCTTCACCGCGCGGCGCAGGTGGCCGAGGAGCCCGGCGAGCTGGTCGACGTCGGCCCGGGCGATCGTGGCCGCGTAGAGCGAGGCGTGCTCGTACTTGCCGTCGGGGGCAATGAGCTTGAGCTCGCCAGGCAGCGGGTCGTACGTCTTGGCCCAGGCCCGCTCGCGCAGCGCCGCCGGCAGCGCGTCCACGATCCGCGACCACGCCTCGTAGACCGCGTCGCCGTCCAGCGTCGGCGGGAGCGCCCACTGCTCGTCCGGGGCGGCGTCGGGCAGCGGGCGCAGCTGCAGGAGCAGCGGCTCCTCCAGGGCGGCGAACGGGTCGAGCCAACTCTCGATCTCGGGGAGCAGGATGGTGGCCGTGCGGTCGCTCATGAGTACGGGCCTTCCGTGAACGTCGCCGGGGGCCGCCTGCAGGCGGCCCCCGACTCTCATCTTTGCGGGTCGGTCGGACAGGTGGGTCTGGTCTGCGGAAATTCCGCTGGGAGGCTGAGGCGGTGCTACGCGTCGCCGAGCAGGAAGACGGTGGCACTGGCGCCTTCGGTGCGGGTGGCGAGCGCGGCCTCCGCCCGGTCGTACGAGACCTCGACGCCGAACCTCGCCCTGGCGATGCGGCGCACATCGACCAGCGAGGCGCCGGAGCCGTACTCCGCGACGGCCAGGTCGGCGGCGGCGAGGGCGAGCAGGTCCTCGCGCGCCGGGCCGGTCGGGGTGGCCTGGGCGAGCTGGTCGAAGGCGGCCTTCCACTGCGCGCCGGCCCGGCTGGGGCGGATGCAGCTCTCGCCGATCCGGCCGCGGCCGGCCGCCCAGTAGCTGACCGGGGTCTCCAGCGCCTCGGCGAACGCGATCTCCCGGCGGGTCGACTCGCCGAGGTAGAAGTTCTCGTCGGTGACGACCAGGACCTCGTCAGCGGCGTAGATCTTGGCGAGGTGCAGGGCGTCGAGCCTGGTCTTGAGCTCCTCGGCGACGGCCGGGGTGTCCCAGAGCGGGTGCTGTCGGCGCACGTCGACGCCGGGGGCGAGGACCATGCGGCCGGCAGCGGTCTCCTGGAGCGCCGCCTCGACCATGTGCTGCCAGAAGCCGGTGCTGCCGCAGATGGTGATGATCGCCGGCAGGAGGTAGTCGGTGTCGGGGGTGTAGGGCATCGCTGGCCTTCCTCGGCTTGGCCTGTTGGGTCCAACAGGTCTTATGGGTCCAGAAGTGGAGAGACGGGCTGGTCAGGAGGCGGTGGCGCTCTGCTTGCGGTCGGCGGAGCAGCGGGCGCAGTACGCGGTGCCGTCGGGCAGGAGCTGGCCGTGCCCGGCCTGGTCGTGTCCGCGGCGGCAGTGGGTGGGCCGTTGCGGGGCACCGAGGACGAGCCGTAGGGCGGCGCGGTCGCGTTGGCGGCGGGGGAGGTCGTCGATGTGGTCGGGGGCGACGCAGTGCCGGGTGCCGCAGCCGGGGGCGGCGTAGCCCTGCGGGTCGGTGCCGTGCTTGATGCGGAAGGCGATCCGGGCGGCGGTGTAGGCGTTGCCGGAGTGGCGCATCACCGGGGTGCCGCTGCCGGTGGCCCGCTCGCCGGTCCATTCCAGGTGGCCGCCGGGCAGCTCGCGGACGCGCTGGCGCCATTTCTGTTCGACGGTCAGGGGCTGGGCGGGGACGTTGGCCAGGCCCATCTCGGCGCGCAGCTTGGCGACGTCGTGCTTGTCGACGTGGAGCTGGCGGGCGATCGCGCTGTCGCTCAGCCCGGCGGTGAGGAGGTCGCGGGCCGGGTCGGCCTTCGCCGGGTTCACCGAGTGCTCTCCGTCGGTTCGGTCAGGGCGCGCAGCTGGGAGTGGAGGTCGTCGACCTGGGCGCGGAGGTCGGTGATCTGGTTGCGCAGGCGGTTCGGGTCGTCGAGAGGGCCGTTGAGGTCGAGCAGGGTGACCGGTACGGCGCTGGGGTCGCCGGGCTGGGTCCAGGTGATGTTCCAGGCGGCCTCGTCCACCCAGCCGGTGTTCTGGCTGTGCTCGAGCGGGACGGCGAAGGCGGCCCAGGTCTCGGTCGGGCGGCGCAGGCTGCGCATCGCGCCGGGGATGGTGTCGTCGAGGAGGTTGGCCCAGTCGTGCTCGCGGCGCATGTGCCGGTTGGCGGTGGCGACCAGGCGGCGCCAGTGGAGTCCGTGGCCGAGCGCGAGGAACGCGTACTCCTCGTTCTGGTCGTTGAGGAGGGCGGCGATGGGCAGGCCGTAGGGGATGTCGAAGGCGTGGTCGAGGAGGTCCTGCGGGTTGGCGGGGTCGGGGAGCCAGAGCTCTTCGACGGGTTCGCCGAGCGAGTTGACGCCGGCCTCGAACGGCCAGGCGATGACGTACAGGTCCATGGGTGGGTGCCCTTCCACGTGTGGGAGGCGGAGCGGGGTGGTGTCGGGTCCGTCAGGCCCAATGGGGGTGTTGGGCCTGACGGGCCCTGGTTGGTGGTCAGGTGTCGAAGAAGGTCAGTTGGCCGGCCTCTTCTCGGGCGGCCCGGCGGGTGGCGGCGGCGGTCTCGCGGTGGTGGTCGCGGTCGTAGTGCAGGTGGCAGCCCTGGCACATCGCGCGCAGGTTGGCCGGGTCGCAGTGCTCGGGCTGGTGGTCGAGGTGCGCGGTGGTGAGCACGACGGTGGAGCCGGTGCCGTAGGCGGGTGCTCCGTGGCGGTTGGGGCAGCGGCCGGGGTGGGTTCCCCGGCCGCATTCGCCCAGGCATTCGCACTGCCAGCCGCCGCGCTGCTTGATCGTGAGGGAGATGTCCGGCCAGTTCGTCGGGTAGCGGTGGCGGTTCTCCGGGCGGATCGGCATAGCGGGTGCCCGAGAGGTTAGGCCGCCAGGCCGTGGCCGGTGGCCTTGCGCCAGGCGTCGACGACGTGGCCGGGCACGATGCCGGCCGGGGCGACGTCGTGGCCGTTGGCGGTGGCCCAGGCGCGGACGGTCTTGGGGTCGTAGTCGCGTTCGCGCTTGGGCTTGGGCTTGCGCTGCGGGGCGCTCTGCTCGGGCTGGAGCTCGGCCACGCGGCCGCGCAGCGCCTGCAGCTGTTCCTCCAGGTGCTGGATCTGGCTCTGCGCGGCGTGGAGCTCGTCGTCGGTGGCGCGCCGCTCGCGCAGGGCGGTGATGCCGACGCGGATGGCGCCCGCGTGCTGGCGCACCGCCGTGTCGGCGTGGGCCTGGCCCCAGGCGATGAGCTCGTTGAGGACCCGGTCCGCGGTGACGTCCTCGATGAGCTCGACCGGGACGGTGACGTGGTCCAGGTCGGTGAGGTCGACCGCCGGGGTGGGCGGGGTGACAGTGGCGACGAGGTCGCCGGCGGGCGGGTTCGCCGTGAGCATCTGGTGGACCTCGTCCAGCGGGATGCGGATCCCGGCGGCGATCTCCTCGGCGGTGCGGCCGTCGTTGCGCATCGACAGCGCGACGGCGGTGTAGGCGTTCGGGCTGGTGGCCATGGGCGTTCCCTCGGGGTTCGGCCGCCGGGCGGCGACGGTGTTGGGGGTGTCGGTCCTGTTGGGGACAATGGGGCTGGTGGTGGGGCGAGCCACTGTCGCGGCAAGGCCGAGGGCGTCCAGGAGCAGGCTCAGGTCTTGCGGCCCGTCGGCGTTCGCGGCGCAGACGAGGGCGGCGGCGCGCTGGTCGGCGTCAGTGACGGTGCGGGTCGGGATCGAGGAGCCGCGTTCGACGGGGGCGGGCATCAGGCGGCCCGGCGCAGGGTGTGGGCGAGGGTCAGCGGGGTGGGCCAGCGCCGTCCCCGGCGGCCGCGCTTCTTGCTGCGGTACATCGCGGCGTCGGCGGCCTCCAGGGCGGCGGAGACGGTCGGCACCGCGAGGTCGGCGAGCTGGGCCGCGCCGATGGAGGCGCCGACCTGCAGGAGGCGGCCCCGGTGGTCGACCGGTCGGGCGAGTGCGTCACGCAGTTTCGTCACGCGCTCGGCGAGGTCGCCGTGGTCGGGAACGGCGGCGACGAACTCGTCTCCGCCGAGGCGGCCAGCGCACCCGGCCGGGCCGCACCAGTCGGCGAGGCGGTGGGCGGTGGCGGCGAGCACGGCGTCTCCGGCGGCGTGGCCGTGCCGGTCGTTGACCGGCTTGAAGTGGTCGAGGTCGACCAGGAGCACCGCGGTGGGTCCGGCGGCGGCGAGCTGCTCGGCACGCTCGGTCCAGGCCTCGCGGGTGACGAGGCCGGTGAGCGGGTCGCGGCGGGCGATCTGCAGTCGGGCGGCGAGGCGGTCGCGGTCGGCGAGGGCCTCCTGCAGGAGCGGCAGCAACGCGGCCAGGTCGTGGTGGACGTACCAGGCGGCACGGGGGCCGGCGTCCTCGTCCAGCTCGGAGGCCCAGGTGCGGGCGTGGGCCTCCAGGTGTCGGCGGGCGCGGTCTATCAGGTCGGCGGGTGCGGGTGCCATGGTGGTGGTTCCTCTCCGTGCTGGATTGCGGGACGAGGGATGCCGGGGCGGCCGGCCTTTGGTCGGGTATGCGGCCGCCCCGGTGCCGGTCGATGGCGGTGGTCAGGTGCGGGGCGCGGTGCTCCAGGGGTCCTCACCGAGGACCGTGAAGTGCTCGGGATCGGCCACGGTCTCGGCCACGGTCTCGGCCACGGCGGAGTGCTCGGGATCGGGAGCGTCGGCCTCCTCGCAGGTCTGGGTGCAGTACCGGCCGAAGTCGCAGAACGGGGCGCCGCACAGGTCGCACTCGGACTCTTCGGGTTCGCCCCAGAAGTCCTCGAAGTCGTCGTCCTGGTCGCCGTCGCCGAAGTCGTCCGGGGCGGTGTCTCCGGGGTGGCCCCAGGCGCAGGACCAGCACAGGGTCTCGCCGCCTTGGGTGGTCAGCCAGCAGCCGCGTTCGCGGCAGGGCTTGTAGGGCGTGCAGGCACACCGCTGGCATGCGGCCGGATCGCCGAAGGCCTCGCCGAGGGCCCGCCACAGGATGCCGCCGGAGCTGGGGCTGGCTTCGGCGAGGGTGACCTGCCAGGCCAGCTCCATCGCGCGGACGGCAGGGCGCCCGACGCCGCGCCAGAGCCATCGGACCTCGCGGGCGGCGCGGGCCCGGCCAGCCCAGGTGTGCGCCTGGTAGGCGCGTTCGGTGACGACGATCGGCTCCGGCAGCGGGCCGAGGTAGGTGCAGCGGTACTCGCGGATATTCAGGCCCCACGTCTGGGCCGTGACGCGCAGCCGGTTCAGGACGTCCGGGTCGGTGACGAAGCCGGAGACGGCGGCGATCTGGGACCACCACTGGCCGTCGGCCCCGACGTCGCGGCAGCCGGGCTGGGAGAAGTCGGTGACGTAGCCGCAGCGGTTGGCCAGCAGCAGGGTGGCGAAGAGTTCCGGGGTGCCGGTGGTCTCCTCGTCGGGGCCGGCCGCGGGGATGAGGGCCGGGTGGGACTTGATGCGGCCTTCCAGCCACTGGGCGGTGAGTTCGCCGAGGTCGGCGGCGGTGCGGGCGGCGCGCCAGCGCCAGCGGTCGCGGAGGGAGCGGAGCACGGGTGCCTCCAGGCAGTCTCGTGGTGCGGGGTGGCAGCGGGGTGCGGGAGGGCTGGTCAGCGGCCGGTTCGGGTGAGCTCGTGGGCGTGGCACAGGACCGGGGCGATCCGGCCGGTCCGGCCGGCCGCTCGCGGGTCGTCTTCGCAGCTGACGATCAGGACCTCGTCGTCGGCGTTGAACGTCATGGTGTGCTCCAGAAAGGGTTGGGCCCGTTGGGGGCAACAGGTCTGATGGGGTGGCGGGGTGTTCTCGACCGGGCCGGGACGCTGGTCTCCGGCCGGTCGATGAGGGCTGGTCAGGCGCGGACGGCGGCGAGGATCGCGGGCTCCAGCTCGTGGGCCTCGGCCTCCTCGAGGCAGATCTGCGCCTCGGCGCGGTAGGACTCGGCGATCGGCCGCTCGACCAGGCCGTAGTTGCCCTGCAGGTCGGCCAGCCGACTCTGGCGGCGGCCGGGCCGGTTGAGCTGGGCGGCGTGGACGAGCTCGTGGCCCAGCGTCTCGATCAGGTTGGTCTCGCCGGCGGCGAGCAGGTCCGGGGCGCAGAGCACAACCAGGACCTCACTGCGGTCGCCGAGGAGGGTCATCGCCTGGGCGTCGTGGGCACGGGCGCTGCGCCAGGTGGCCAGCGCCTTGCCCAGGCGGGTGCGCAGCGAGGCGCCGCCCACGGCGGAGGCCTCGGCCTGGGTGGCGATCCAGGCGCCGGCCGCGCGGCCGGTGATGACGATCCGCACCGGCGGCAGCGCCCCGGCGAGCCGCTCGACGGCCTCGGCGATGGGGCCGGCCAGGCGGCGGACCGGGTCAGCGGCCAAGTCGGTGCGCCAGGAGGGGGTCGCGGCGGTGGTGATGGCGATCTCGTTCGACGCGGTCTCGGCGTGCGGCACGGTGCGTCCCCCTCCGGGTCGGTGTGGGCTGTCGCCCACACCCCCAATATGCCAACTCAAAGTTGGCTTGTCTAGTATTGGCCAACATCAAGTTGTCATTAGTGGCGTTGGGCCTGTCGGGGGTGTTGGGTCTTACATGGCCTGAGCTGGTCCGATGTACCTGGTCAGCGGGCAGTCAGGTCCGGTCGGCCCGGTCGGCGCCCGTGCCGGCGGTGTGGAGCAGTGCGAGGGTCAGGGCGCGGATCTGGTCGGCGAGGGCGTACGTCGTGGCGTCGAGATTGCCGCTGAGGCTGTCCGCGATGCGCAGCGCCTCGGCCCGCAGGTCGCGCACCGGGGGCTGGACGGGAGCACCGTAGTTGTGGGCGTGGACGACCTGGGCGCGGCTGGTGAGGGCGGGGCCGCGCAGAATCGGGCTGTCCTGGTACCGCCAGTCCTGGACGAGCAGTACGACCCGCTTGCCGTCGTGGGTGGCGTCGACGGCCCACAGTTCCTGATTGGCGTCGGCTTTCAGGAGTTCGGCGTCCAGCAGCATGCTGCTGGTGGCGCGGGCCGGGGTGAGGGGGGTGATGCCGAGGTCGGCGAGCACCTGGTTGATCTCGTCGGCGCCGCGCCGGACCTGGTCGGCCCAGGTGACGCCTCCGGTGTGGCGGTACTCGGCCTCGGCGGCCGCGTACCAGACCGGGGTGGCCTTCTGGTCGGTGGCGGTGTCGGTCATGATGGTGGCCTTCCTGTCGCTTCGTGCGGGATGGAGGGCCCGGGGCGGCCGGTGTGCCGGCCAGCGTGGCGGCCGCCCCGGGGCGAATTCAGAACGTCAGCTCGTCGTCGGTGTTCGCGCCGAGGTACGCCGGCGGGGCGACCGTCGGCCGGACGGGCGGCTCGGGCTTGTCGCCGAGGGCCAGGGCCGCCATGTCGACGTAGGCGGCGGCTTCGCGCAGCGCGGCGGCCTCCTCCTGGTCGCACCGCTCACCGCGGGCGCTGTACTGCTCGGCGGCACGGGCGAGCAGGTCGTGGAGGTCGCGGACCAGGTGCGAGGCCTGGAGGCTGATGAGCAGGTCGTCCAGGTCGGCGTCGGGCTGGGTGAAGTCGAGGCGCGCTTGGCCGACGGCGACGGCGGCTTCGAGCGCCCAGTCGATGGCCTCCGGCCAGGCGACGTCGCGCCCGGTCTCGTAGACGCCGGGGGCGTCGTCGTCGGTGAAGGCCGCGGCGGGGATCTCATAGAGGTCCTCGGCGGCCGGGCCGACCAGGTCGGCCAGCGTGGCCAGGACGTCCCGCAGGATGTAGCCGCAGCCGGCCAGGGCCGTCACGAGGACCGTCAGGGCGGGGAGGGTCAGGTCGGCGACGGCGCTGTGGCCGCCGATCGGGGCGAAGTGCGCGGTGGTCAGGGCGGCGGCGGCCAGGGCGGTGGCGATGTAGACGCCGTCACCGAAGGAGTCGAGCAGGAACGCAGCGGCGGCGCGGGCGCGGTAGGCGCGGTTGAGGTGCTCGGTCACGATGTCCTCGGCTCTCGGGAGGAGCGGGCCGGACTGTCCGGTCCGCCGCACCGCACCCAGTCCCCCGGCTGGCTGCGGGGAGCTGGTGCGGCACGGCGGTCCGTCAGGCTCGGCGGCCCAGCAGGGCGCGGCGGGTGCGGCGTTCACCGGCGGGCAGCTGCCGGACGGTGAACGCCGGCTCGACGGCCTCCGGCAGCGACAGGACGATGCGGGTCGCCAGCCGGGTGCGGTCGGGGTGCTCGGCTCCGGCGGCCGCCGCCATGCCCCGGTAGCCCTGGGCGATGCCGCGCGCGGCCCCGGCGATGCGGCGGGCCTCTCCGAGGGTGGCGAGGGCCCAGTGGTGGCGTACCTCCTCGCCTTGGCCGACCGCGCCGGCGGGCAACACCAGCTCCACGACCAGCTGCAGGGCCAGGCCGTTGAGCCTGGGGTCGAAGTAGGAGCCCTGGGAGTGGGCATCGCCGGCGTGCGCGTTCAGGGTGAGCTCCAGGGCCCGCAGGGCGTTGGAGGTGCTCCCGGTGGTGGCCGCGTTCCAGGTGAGCGTGGGCATGCGAACTCCGCTCCGGTCCCTTTGGACCTGTTGGACCTGTTGGGGGTGTTGGGGTGGCGGACGCCTGTCCGGTCCCCCGCACCGCACCGGCGGCCCCGCTGGCTGCGGAGGTCTTCGGTGCGGCACGGCGATCCGTCAGACTCAGGCTCGCGGGGTGCGGGCCCTGCCTTGGGCGAGCGCGGCCCCGGCCTGAGCCTTGGTCGCCTGCCCGGCCTCACGGCCGCTGCGGTACTCGTTGAAGCTGCGCAGCACCATCACGGCGACGACCGCGATGACGAGGCCGGTGATGGCCAGGGTCTGCAGCATGCTGATGAGCATCGGGCCGAGGAGGACCAGGGCGGCGACCGCCCCGGCGCCGGCGCCGCCCGCGAGGATCAGGCGCAGGGTGATCGGGCCGAGCTCGCTGGCCTGCTGCGGCTGCTGCATGACGATGACCTGCGGCGGGGCCGCGTAGTACGGCATCTGGCCGGGCTGCTGGACGACGCCCTGCAGCTGGGTGCCGTACGGGCTGGGTGCGGGGTAGTAGGCGGCCGGCTGGACCTGGTGGCCGGTCATCGGCACCGGGACGTAGTGGTCGACCATGCGGTGGCCTCCGATCTGGTGGGCGGGTGATCCGGTCTGTCCGGTCCCCCGCACCGCACCGGCCCCGGGGACTCCGGGGGCGGTGCGGCACGGCGGCACGTCAGCCCGTGCAGCTGATGGAGCCGAGGAAGCGGCCGTGGGCGTCGTGCCGGGCCAAGGTTCCGGTGCCCTTGCACCGGTGGCAGTTGGCGTGCGTGCCGGTGGTGAGCGGGCGGGCCGAGCGGCGGCGTCGGATGACGTACGCCCGGCCGGTGTCCCAGGCCCAGGAGCCGACGGCGCGGGCGGCCCGGCCGACGGGGCGCAGGGCGCCCCGGTAGAGCACGGTTCCGGCGACGGCCGTGGTGCCGACCAGTGCGAGGACCGGATGCTCCCAGGTGAACTTGGCCGCGCGCATCGCTTGGGCACCGATGGACTTGGCCGGGGCCTTCTTCTTCGCCGGGGTCTTCTTCGTGGTGGCGGGTCCGGCGCTGGTCTGCGCGGGGGCCGCCGCCTTCTTCTTGGTCGCGGGTGCGGCGGCGGTGCGTTGTGCCGGGGCCGCGGTCTTCTTCGCGGGCCGCGCGGGTGCGGCGGCCTTCTTGGCGGGGTGCTTGGCCGGGGCAGTGGTCTTCTTCGCCGGGGCCTTCTTCGCGATGGCCTTCTTGGCCGCCGTCTTCTTGGCGGCCGCCGGGGCCGGCGGGGTGGTGGTGCTCACGGAACCCCCTGGTGGCAGGCGGGGCCGGGCTGTCCGGTCCCCCGCGCCGCACCGGCTCCCGCTGGTGGCGGGGTCGGTGCGGCACGGCGGGCCGTCAGCAGGCGAGCGGTTCCTCGGTGCCGTAGATGCCGTAGATGCCGTCCGGGTCCCAGGTCGGGTCCAGGAAGCGGCGGATCCGGATGTTCATGTAGATCTCGGCGTGCCGGTATTCGCCGGCCTCGTCGTGGGCTACGGCGGCCCGGATCAGCTCGTCCTCGGTCATGTCCTTGCCGGGCTTGTGGAGCCAGGACTCGCCTTCGTACGGGGTGAGGTCCACCTGCTGTCCTCTCTATGCGGCGGGCAGGTTCTTGATCTGCTTGCGGATGTACTCGCGGGAGTAGCCGAGCGCGTCGACCGCGTCGACCTGGCGCAGGGCGCCGGAGTCGATCTCGTCGCGGACCTTGCTCCAGAACGCGGTGTCGACCGCGGCGTGGCCCTCCTCGCGCTCGGCGAGGGCGTCGGCCAGACGCTTCTTGGCGGCGGCGCGGGCCGCTTCCTTCGCGGCCTTGTCGGTGTTGTCGGTGCTCATGTGCAGGCTCCTGTTCGGATCAGGGACGATGGGTTCTCCCCCCTGCTCCTCTTGGAGCGGGTCGGGTGGCCCGGGACGGCCGACGATGCTTGCCGGCTGGGCGGCCGTCCCGGGGCGGAGTCAGTCGCGGCGGCGGCGCGGGGTGCTGCCGGCGGCCCGGCGCTGGGGGGTGCGGACGCGGCCGGACATGCTGTTCGCCTGGACGTCGAGGTCGTCGCCGAGCGCGGCATCGGTGGCGGTGACGTTGACGTCACCGGACATCGTGCGGGCGGTCAGGTCGCCTCCGGCGGTGGCATGGACGGTGATGTCGCCCGACATGGTGTTCAGCTGGGCGGCACCACCGAAGTCGGTGATGCGGATGTCGCCGGACATGGTCTTGAGCTGGGCGACGTCGGTACGGCCGAGGCGGATGTCGCCGGACTGGGTCGTGATACGGATGTCGTCGGCCCGGTCGGCGGTGACGTCGCCGGACTGGGTCGCCGCAGAGAGCCGGCCACAGGTCTCGACGCGGATGTCGCCGGACTGGGTGGTACCGGTGACGGCGGCGAAGAAGCCCTCCGCGGTGACGCCGGCCAAGCGGGTGCGGGCGGTGACGGAGCTGCCCTCGGGGACGGTCGCGATGATCTCGATCGGCGAGCCGCCGATGCGGACCGTGCTGCCCGAGCCCGCGTCGACGACCTGGCCGTTCACGATCGTCCGGCCGCCGACGAAGTTGAGGTCGCCGTCGATCTGGAGGCCGACGACGTGGGCGCCGGCCGGGATGCTGCCGAAGGACTGGACGACGGTGGTGCTGCGGTTGCCCTGGACGATCGAGGTGACGCTGGTGCCGCCGGCGTTCTTCACCCGGGCGACCAGAGCGCCGCGCTCGTCGAAGCGGAGGGTGGCGTCCTTGACCGCGTCGGCGGAGGGGCCGGTCTCGTCGGCGGTGCGGATGGTCAGCTCGGCGCGCTCGCGGCCGGCCTCGGTGCGGACGGTGATGCTGCCCACCGGCAGGTCGACGTCGATGGTGATCGGGCCGGGCTGCTCGGCGGTGAGCTTGCGAGTGGTCATGTTCTGGTCTCCCGGTCTGGGCGGCGGGGCCGGTCCGGCCTCACACATTTAGAATGCCAACTTTTCGTTGGCCTGTCTAGTCTTGGCCAACATTTCATTGACCTTTTTGCGTTCTGGCTGGTCACCGGCCGGACGGCGAGGCGGTGACGCTCGGCGTGGGCGAGGTGTCCGGGGCCTGCCGGGGTGCCGACAGGAGGCCAGCCAGGCGCCGGCGGCGAGGCCGACGACGGCGTAGACGGTGGGCTCGCGCTTCTGCCACCAGGTCGGCTCGTCGGGCTCGGATATCAGGTAGCGCACGCCCAAGGGCGGCGGCTCCCTTCGAGGTCAGGCGCGGGAGCGGTCGGACGCGCGCTGGGTTCCGGCGGGCTTCCTGAGGCCCAGCCAGGTCTTCACCCGGGTCTCACCGGCGCCGATCCGGCGGGCGATGACCGCGACCGCGATGTGATTGGCGTGCAGGAGGCGGGCGGCGAGCCGCTGCTCCGCCTCGGTCAGGCCGTCGACCGGCTCCCCGTTCAGGACGCGTTCGACGGCAATGTTGTCGATCAGCCCGTCGACACTGGTCGCGCGGGCGGTGTCGACGTAGCGGCGGCGCTCGGGGCAGTGGACGGCGCGGGTCGCGCGGATCATGGCGGGGGGTCCTTCCTGGGGAGTAAGGGCACGTCGGGTCAGAAGGGCAGGCCGTTGACCCAGCCGAAGACGGCGGACATCAGGTGGCGGCCGGGTCCGCCCATCGAGGAGTCGGCCATGGCCAGGCCGGCGACGACGCAGACGGCGGCCTGCCACCAGCGCAGGCCGCCCTTCCAGACCATGGCGACGACGGCGCCGCCCAGGACGAGCGGCACGGACAGGTGGAGCTGGGTGTCGGCGGCGGCGAGCTGATGCACGCTCACTCCTCGGTGGCGGTGATCTGAACGTTTCCGGTGGACGGGATGTCGACGTGCTCCTGGTCGTCGCCGGGCCCGGCGGGCCCGGCATCCGGGAGCTCGTCCTCGAGGACGTCGCCCGGCCCGGCGATCCGGTCGCGGACTTTCTGCCCGGCGGCGCGGGCGGCGCCAGTGAAGGCCCAGGGGACGTACTCCGGGTCCTGCTCCAGGTAGCGGAAGCGGCGCTCGGTGATCACCCGGTGAAGCGCGTTGAGCGGGTCGGGGGCGTGGGACCACTCGCGGTCCACAATCGAACCTTTCGTGATCTTTCGGGCGGGAACAGGGCGGGAACAGCCGCAAACACGCAGGTCAGAGCGACGGAACAGGGCGGAACAGCCCCCTCGGAGGCGGAACGCGTTCCGGGCCCAGCGGGGGCGTTCCGCCCTGTTCCGGGCGGCCCGCACCCCGCTGACCTGCGTGTTCCTCCCCTGTTCCGGCCCGGATCCGGGCCGCTCAGGCCTCGCCGGTGATCTTCTTGAGGTCGCCGAGCTTGTAACCCTTGACCGACGTGGCGCCCCGCCCCGGCCGGAAGGAGTCCGTCTTCCACTCCTCCCCGCGGGGGTCGAGCACGGCCTTGATCGCGGCGCGCAGCGCGGCCACCCGGGCGTCGGCGTCCGCGAAGGTCTCCAGCTCCCAGTCCGCGTCGAGCTTGCCCAGGTACTCGGCCAGGTCCTCGGCGCGCAGGCCGGTCGGGTCGCCCGCCATCTCGAAGGCCTCGCGGGCGAGGACGACCAGCCCCGGCAGCGAGTCGTCGTCCTCGTCGTCGTCGTACTGGTCGGCCAGGTAGCCGCGCAGGTCGGCCAGGTCGTCGTCGACGAACGCCGCGGACAGCTCGTCCAGCCGCGGCAGCCCGGCCTCCAGGCGCTCGGTCGCGCGCCGGTCGGCCTCTTCGTCTGACAGGACGCAGGCCCGGTAGGGGATCGGCTCGCAGTAGGCGGCGCCGGCCATCGCGTAGGCCACGCCCGCGTCGTTGACGTGGTCGCCCATGGCCGGCAGCAGCCGGTCCGGCCGCCAGCCCTCCGCCATCGCCCCGCCGCCCGCGATCAGCAGGATGTCGTCCCGGTCGCACGCGCACATCAACTGCGCGGGCAGCTCGCTGAGCCAGGTGTTGTTCTTGATCCGGTCCTTCGTGTAGCCCTGCGAGCCCACCATTTCCACCACATCCGACTTGGCGCTGGTGAGGTGAATGAGCTGGGCCAGGTCATCCAGGCGGATGAACGGCGGCAGCAGCTCCAGCTCCGCCGACGGCATGCCTTTGCGCGCGGCCTGGACCTGCTGCGCCTCGACGGAGGCCGCCTGCACCAGCGCGGGAAACTCGTCGATGACCACGGTGATTCCGGGGAATTCACGGCTGGATTCCCAGTTCAGCCCCATTCCGAGCTTGTTGAACAGCCTCGGACGGTTCTGGCCAATGGCCAACGCCCATTCCAGGACCCGGCGGGCTTCGGCCGGGGTACGCGCGAGGGCGTGCAGGTTCTTGGTGTAGGGCCCGAAGCCGGCGCCATAACTTCCGAGGTCGATCCCGACGACGATCCGGTCGTCGCACGCGGTCAGCGCGTCGACCGAGGCGCGCAGCAACGTGGACTTGCCCGAGCGCGGCTTGCCGACGATGCCCACCGAGGTGCGCTTGCCGGGCAGGGCCAGCGGCCGGCCGGACATGTCGGCGCCGATCTGCGCGGTGTGCAGGGTCTTCGTGCTCACCGACTTCGGCGCCCGGTACGGCAGTTCCGGCACGGCCTGCCACGGGTTCTCGCCGGGGATCCGCAGCACCGCCTCGTTGCGGGCCCGCGCCGACTGCTGCAGCAGGATCGAGTTGGTGCGCACGCCGGGCAGGCAGGCCTCCAGCTTGTCCAGGCCCTCGGAGAGCTTGGCCGGGGTCTGGCGGTGGAAGGTGACGTCGACCTCGAAGCCCCAGGCCTGCGGCTTGATCCTCAGACTCTGGATGGCGATGCCGAGGTCCTCGGTCAGCGCCTGGTGGAGCATCTGCTCGAAGTGGCGCACGGTCATGCCGAGCTCGAACTTCTCGGGCATGCCGAGTTCCTCGCGCTCCAGTGCCTCCAGGCCCTCGGCGTCCAGGTTCGGGGTGCGGCCGCTGTAGGCGAGTACGCCCATGTTGACCAGCAGTGCGGCGGCCAGACCGAGCCCGCCCTCGTAGCCGTAGGCGGCCAGGTCGGCGACGGCGAACGGGCCGACCGCGAGCACGGCCCGCATGCCGATCTTCTTGTGGGCGGCCGTCCTCATCGCGGTGGCCTGGACGAGGGCGAGCCGCGCGTCCTGGCCGGCCGTGGCTGCCGCCTTGCGCTTCTCGTCCCGCTTCAGGAGCCCGTACTGCGCCTGCCGGGTCGCCGTCGACGCGGCGCCGGCGAGCATCTTGGCGTGCTGCTGAGCAGCGCGGGTGGTGGCGCCCTCGGTGCCGATCACCCAGCCGTGGAGACGTCGGCCACCGCGCCACGACGAGGGGACGACGCCGCGCACCGTGGTCTGGCGCTTCACCCAGCGGCGCAGCTTGCGGCGGCTGCGGCGCTGCAGGTAGCGGGCGCGGGCGCGACGGCCCTCCTTGGTGAGGAGCATGGGGTTGATCCACGGGGCGTCGCCCTCGGGGTCGTCCTCCAGGACCAGCTCGTCGGCGAGGTAGACCTCGCCCTCCAGGACCTCGTCGTCCTCGTCGAACTCCTCGTCGCCGTCTTCGGCGTCGTCGTCCTGGTCCTCGTCGTCTCCGGCCGGGGCGGCGACGGGCTTGGTCATGTCGATGCGCGGGCCGGGGAAGGGCAGCACGTCGGCGTCGGGACCGGCCGGGGCGCCGAGCGCCGCGGCCGCCTCGACGGCCTGGTCGATCTGGTCGGTGGTGAACAGGATGTCGCGGGCGCGGCTGCCCTCGGCGGGGCCGACGATGCCGGCCTCCTCCATCTGCTCGAACAGGTGGTTGGCCTGGACCCAGCCGACGCGCAGCTTGCGCTGGACCATCGACACGGAGCCGAACTGGGTGGAGACGACGAGCTCGACGGCGTGCCGGAGGAGGTCGGGGTCGGTGGAGGGGAGGACACGGCCTTCCAGGATCTCGGTCATGCTTGGTGTGCTCCTTCTGGGGAGTGCGGCGGGGCCGGGTTTTGCTGGCAGGCGGGACCGGCCCCGCCGGTGCGAGGGGAGAGAACGGGGTGGCGCTGAACGTCAGGCCGCGTAGGCGGCGGGTCCGTCTGCGCAGTCGACGCAGGCGCCGAGCGAGCGCGGGATGCAGTAGTCCTTGACCTGGCCGCAGTCCGGACAGGTGCGACGCTTGCGCATCGCGGCCTCCAGGCCGGCGGCCTTGCCCGGCGTCATCGGGCGCACCGGCAGGGCGAGGTCGACGCGGTAGAGCCAGGCCGCGCGAGTGCCGCCGGAGCGGCGGGCCTTACGCGACTTCCACAGGAGCTGGCCGGCCACCGGCTGGCCGCCCGGCCGCAGCCCGTCCTTGCGGAGCTGGCGGCGGGTGGCGTAGCCGGCGGGGGCCATGCGGTACGGCCAGGTCGGCAGGCCGTACCGCTCGCCCGTCGGGTCGAGGTGTTGGGCGCTCATGCCGCCTTCACCCCGTACGCCGTCGGGTTCGATTCGACGGCCTTGATCTGCTTGCTGCCCCAGTCGGAGCTCAGGCCGTAGGCCTTGCCGAAGGCGGCGGGCGAGGGCTTCTCACCCTTGTTCAGCAGCTCCGCGATCTGGGCCCGCGCCTTGTCCCGCTTGGCGGCGAGGGCGTCGGCGTCCTTCTGGGCCTTCTTCGCGGTGTGTCGGGCCGCCGCGCGGGCGATGGCCGACTGCCGACGGACAGGGGCCTTCTCAGGGCCCTTCTCGGGGCTGTTTCCAGCAGGGGGGATCGGCTTGCTGACCTGCAGTTTCGGTGCGTGCACGTCGGGGTTGCCCGTCGGCTTCGCCATCGGCTCCACCCAGCCGTCCAGACCGGGCAGCCACAGCGCCGACGGACGGGCGGCGGCGGCGCTCTCGTCGGTGTAGACGCCGGGTTCCGTCACGTCCTCGTCGTCGGTGACGTTTTCGGGGGTCGTGTCGGCAGGCTCGGCCAGGCCGACGTCGGCGAGCATCGCGTCCTGGAGCCGGGCCCGGTTCTTGCGCCGGCGCCGTTCCCGTCGTGCCGTCACGCCGAGGTCCGGGGCGTGGTACTGGTCCCAGGCCTCGGCCCACGCGGCGTCGGCCGACATGGCGCCGTGGGCGATCGCCCGGATCCGCCAGGCGGCGAGCGCGATGACGGGGTGGGCGAGGGTGCGGGCGAGGTCCGCGCGGACCTCCGCCATCGGCCGGCCTTCCTTCGCCTTCATCAGCAGGCTGAGGAACAGCTCCCAGACGAACACGCCGGACAGCGAGGCGATGGCGTAGACCTCGCCGCTGCCCTCCGCCGCGTGGTGCCGGTAGTTCAGCGCCGCCGCGACGATCGCGGCCACCGCGGTGACGAGGCGGTACTTGCCGGTGGCCCGCCCCTTGACGTGGGCGTAGAAGGCGAGCGCGGCCATGGTCCAGGTGACGCCCTCGGTGACCATCGGCACCAGGTTCGCCGCGCCGCCCATCTTCTCGCGGAAGCCGGCCGCCTGGCCGTCCCACGCGAAGTACACCGAGATGACCACCAGGGCGGCGACCAGGACCGAGGCGACGATCAGCGGGGACTGACCGGCCAGCGCCTGGCGGCGCCGCGCCCACGCCTCCCGGCGCGCCTTCGTCTTCTTCTCCTTCACCCCGTCCTGGATCTGGCCGATCTGGGCGTCGGCCTTGGCCTGGGCGAGCCGCAACTTCTGCCGGGCCTCCTCCGCCTCCAGGCCGTTGATCACCACCTGGTGCGAGGCCTGGCCGGCCTTCGCGACGGCGTCGGCGGCCGCAGCGTCGGCGCGGGCCTTCGCCTCGGCGGCGGCGGCCTTCGACACCGCGCGGGCGTCGGTCCGGGTGAAGCCGTTGATCTGCTGCGGGGGCGGCATCGTGGTCGTCATCAGGCGGCCCTCCTCTCCGGGGCGGGCGCGGCCGGGGCCGCGCCGGTGCGGGTGATGGTCTCGATCAGGACGAGCTCGGCGTCGACCCGGCGGATCAGGTCCCGCCGGTCGGCGAGGTCGCCGTCCTTCCAGAACTTGGGCTCGCCGTGCAGCCGGACCATGGCGGCCTCGGCAATACGCAGCGCCCGCTGGCGGCGCGTCACCTCGGGCCCCCGTCCGGGACGCGGGCCAGGAGCGCGAACACCTGGATCGCGGTGCCGTCCGTCTCCGGGTCGGTCTCGGCCTGCCAGTAGTGCCGGCCGCCGATCTCGACGAGCCGCGGCGTGATGCCGAGCTCGGCGGCGATCCGGTCGACCTGCATCAACCGGTCGGTCTCGTCGCCGACGTTCGGCAGAACCTCGATGTAGATGCCGGTGGCGATGGCGGTGATCCGCAGCTCTGTGGTGGCCTCGGCGCCGGCCTCCAGAACCGCCGCGAGCGGGCGAACGCAGGCCAGGACGCCGAGGGTGGTGGTCAGGTCGGCGGCGCTCACCGGTCCGTCTCCTGTCCCTGCCAGTGGGCGATGTCGTCGGCGGAGATCCGGTAGTCCTGGTGCTGGGCGAAGACCGCCCGGCGCTGCGCCTCGGCCCGGGCCGATTCGCGGCGCTCCTGGCCCCGGACGATCGGGCGGGCGGCCAGGGCCACCAGCCTCAGCACCGGGAGGATCGGGGTCAGCATCGCGGCGAAAAGCGTCTCGGCCAGTCGCCGGTTGGTCAGGGCCTTGCTCATCGGGTGCCTCCCGGGGTGCCGGTGGTGCGCGGGGTGCGGACGGCGGTGACGGTCGCGGTGTCGGCCTCGGCGGC